>NZ_CP060404.1:5682500-8416829 GCF_014295035.1 Streptomyces buecherae | reverse complement strand
CGCGGAGCGGGCTATGTCTCGGCAAGCCGAGACATAGATACACGAATTGCGCAAGCGCAATTCGAATTCCGGCGCAAGCGCCGGAATGGAATTCCGCAAGCGGAATTCAAAAGGCGGAACAATTCGCGCAAGCGCGAATTGCGAGCACCCGCGCAAGCGCGGCTGCCTGGGCTGGCAGCAAGGGGAGGTGCATTGCGCGTCGGCCTGGGTAGGGCTGGGTTTCCTGGCCGCTGCAGCTGCAACAGATGTGACGGCCTGTCGGCCTGATGGGGTGTCGGCCCCACCGCAGCGACGGGCTCCGCTGCGCTCCACCCAAACCCCTCCCCCACCCTCGAAACCGGCCGCTCACGTTCACCAATATTCCACCAGCATGCCCTATGAACCGTGCGACCAGGGCGAGAATCAGCCAAGTATCAGTCTACAGGGAGAAGCTGTTGCAGGGGTGATGCATCAAGGGTGATGGCTGTGTAGAGTCTGGGGCCAGACACCACCACTCCGGCCCGCCACTCACCGCGCCGGGCTCTCACTCCTATTACGTGCCGCATTCCGCGAAAAGGAGAACACGGGAATGGCCGTGAAACTGCGGGAACACCAGGTTGAGGCCATGGCCGCTATCGTGCGCGGTCTCGATATCCCGCCGGGTGGCATTCCCTGGAATGGGCTGCGCGGGCAGGTGCACGCTGCGTGCGGGACGGGCAAGACCGTCATCGCGGCGGCCTCTGCGAAGCGGATTGCGCCCAAGGGTCGCATTCTCGTGGTGGTGCCGACCCTGGATCTCCTGGCGCAGACCGTGAAGGCGTGGAGCGGGGCCGGGCACAAGGGGCCGGCGGTCATGGTGTGCTCGCCGCTGGATGATCCGGAGCTGTTCCACCTGGGGGTGCGGTCCACCACGAACCCCGTGCGGCTGGCGCTGTGGCACTCCACGGGGCCGGTGACCATCTACGCCACCTACGCGTCGCTGGGCGTGCTGGTAGAGGCGTTCGAGGGCGCGTACGGCCAGAAGCTCGCGCCGGTGGACCTGGCGGTGGTCGATGAGGCACACCGGACGTCGGGCTCGATGGGTAAGGCGTGGGCGGACATCCATGACCAGACGAAGATCCCGGCGCGCCGCCGGCTGTATCTGACGGCGACGCCGCGGATCTGGGAGGAGCGGCTGAACCGCGAGGTTGCCGAAGGAGTGCGTGACCCGCTGCCGCGCGAGATGGCGGCCTCCATGGACGACGAGAAGGTCTTCGGGCCGGTCCTGTACAAGCTGTCGCTTGCGTCGGCGGTGTCGCGGAAGCTGCTGGCGCGGTACCAGATCATCGTCCTGGAGCTCCAGGACCCGGTCGTCACCCCGGAACGGCTGATGGGCGAGGAGCGGCACACCGAGGAGGTCCGCGGGCAGCGCCTCGGGGCGCTCCAGGCCGCGCTGCTGCACACGATGGCGCAGCACAACCTGTCGACGTGCATCACCTTCCACCACCGGACCATGGAGGCGCAGGCGTACGCGGAGGGTCTGGAGCGCGTGGCCAAGCAGCTGCACGCCGACCAGCCGGGGAAGTACCCGTCGGAGATCTGGGCGGACTGGCTGTGCGGCGAGCACGTCCCGGAGCGCCGGCGGGAGGTGCTGGGCAAGTTCGGCTCCACCGCCCGGCGCGCGGTGCTCTCCAACTGCCGGGTCCTGGGTGAGGGCGTGGACATCCGGGCCGTGGACAGCGTGGCCCTGCTGGACCCCAAAGGCGCGCCGCACGACATCGTGCAGGCGATCGGCCGCGCGCTACGTCAGAAGCCCGGAGAGGGCAAGCTCGCCTCTTTGATCGTGCCGGTATTTCTCCAGCCCGATGAATCGCCGGAGGATATGTTCACCTCCGGTTCGTACAAGCCGTTGGTGAAAGTTCTTGAGGGCCTGCGGGCTCACGATGAAGAGGCCGTGGAATTGCTGGCGATTCCACAGGAGCCTCAGAAGGCTGACGTACAGCCCTCCGAATACATCGGCGCCGCACCCGGTGATAGCGAGGAAGAAACCCGGTTGTTGCTCCGTTTCGCGGCTCCACGTGATCCGGTGATGGTCGCGAACTGGGTGTCCTTTAACGTGATCGACACCGAACGGCAGGACTGGGCGCGCGGCTGGGCGAAGCTCAAGGAGTACGTCGAGCGTGAGGGCCACGCCCGGGTTCCGTACGAGCACAAGGAGGGCGCGTTCCCGCTAGGGCAGTGGGTCGCGGAGCAGCGAAGGGCGTACGGGGCGGGGCAGATGAACGGCCGGCGCGCAGCGCGGCTGGAGAAGCTGGGCATGGCCTGGTCGGCAGCCGACGCCCGGTTCCAGGAGAACCTGGCAGCGGCCCGCGTGTACTACCAGGAGCACTGGACGCTGTGCGCTCCCCGGTCAGCGGCCGCGCTCGACAAGCCTGTGGGACAGTGTTTGTCCAACCTACGCCGTCCGGGTGCGCTGAACGGCCACCCCGAGTGGGAGGCCGCGCTCCTGGCCGTGGACAAGGACTGGAACCCCTCGTGGCCCGCCGAGTGGCAGCGGCACTACGCCGCCCTACGCGAGCTGGTGCGCGACGAGGAAGGCACGGAACAGGTCCTGCCCGGCGTCACCGTGCACGGCATGGACATCGGCAAGTGGCTGGCCCGGCAACAGAAGCCCGAGGTGTGGGCGGCTCTGGCCGACGGGCAGCGCGAGCGTCTGGAAGCCGTCGGCGTCACCCCACTCGCCGCCGCTCCGGCCCCAGTGGAGACGGATGCGCCCGCGGGACCGTCCACGACACCCGTGAGCGCCTTCGACAGGGGCGTTGCGGCCCTGGCGCAGTACAAGGCCCGCACGGGCTCCGTGAAGGTCCCCAGAGGCCACGTAGAGCGACTTGGGGACGGGAGCGAAGTGAAACTCGGGGTCTTCCTCAGCAACAGCAAGAGTCGCCGGGGCAAGCTCACCACCGACAAACTCGCCACGCTCGCCGCACTCGGGCTGGAGTGGGCGGCATCCTGACGACTGTCGAGCGGCCCTGGGCACTGCGCGCCCAGAGTCTTCACTTGCCCTGGCTTACGGCATCGCACTGGAGGTGGATACTGGGATCCTGGGCCGCTTCCCCTGTGGTTTAAGTGGCGGCCCTGGCCTTCTCATAGAGAGCAAAGCCATGACGGAGCATCCGCACGGAAAGCTCGGCAGCCCGTAGCAGAACGCTGATGTTGCCGGTGAGCTTGGTCAGGCTCACGTTGCCTTGCGCGACGACAACCTGGTGATCAAGGAAGCTCAGATTGTGGGCGTCACCGTGGGCAAGAGCGCTGCACATACTCCAGATCGCTTCGGCCTGGTTGCCCTCAATACCCAGATGCGGTCCAGCGTCTTGAATAGCCTTCTGAAATCCAACAAACGTCAGTGCCTTCTTGGCGTCTCTGGGCTCCGTCCCTGCGGCAACTGCCAGATCTGTGAGCTCCTTTTTCCGTACCTCCGGAGTGCGAGGCGGAGTTGCTCCCACCAGTTGATGCATACGGTCGGAATGGCGGTTGCTATCGTTTTGAAGGGACAGCCTGCGCTGTAGGCGTACCAATCGATTCGTCGGAGCGAGAAGCCAAACGGCACGGCACGCGTTCTGGTGCTTGGCGTGCGCGGCGCCGGCATGCTGCTGAGCAGTAGCCTGCTCTACCGGCTGACAGTCAGGCGCTTTCTGGTGTGGGGTCAGCTCGCCATCACGCTCAACGCCCTGCCGCTGCTCGCCCTGGGCGTCCGGCTGCCCGTGTCGTGGCTGATCGCGGCGTCGTTCGTCGCCGGTGTCGGCTCCTCCGTCTCGGCGATCGCCTGGGACACCTCGCTCCAGGAGCACATCCCGACGGGGGTCTTGTCCCGGGTCTCCGCGTACGACGACCTCTTCTCCTACCTGGCCATCCCCGTCGGACTCCTGGCAGTCGGGCCGCTCAGCCAGGGCTTCGGCCCGTACGCGGTCATCACCGTGTCCGGGCTGCTCTTCATCGTGATCGCCGTGCTGCCGCTGGCAGCCCCCGCCGTCCGCGAACTGCCACACACGGCACCGGAGCGCTAGCGGTCACCGCAACCGGCCGCCCTCTTGGTGGGAGCGCGGGCGAGAGCGAGGGCAGGCTGCCACCGGCGTTCTCGTTATCTGGTCTGCGACGGGGATTTCTCATGATCTGCGGCGGATGGTCGAGAGCGGGTCAGGCGCAGGTCGAGCAGGGCGATGGTGACAGCAGAGGCGACTACGACAGCGTTGAGGCACAGCACGAGGCGCGGTCCCATGCCGACCAGAGTGCCCGCCAGTGCCGTGCCGGCCGAACCGGCGGCCATTTTCAGCCCGGCCATCGTCACGAAAACCTGTGCTCGGGCATTGGGCGGGGAGTACACCGACCGCACGGCCAGGGACGCGGTGAACAGGACCGCGCTCGTCGCTCCCGCCAGGGCAAAGGTCGCCAGAGCTAGGACATAACTGGGTGCTAGTGCGCAGAGGCCAACAGTCACGGCGTTCGCGGCGATCAGCCGCAGCACCCAGCGCTCCGGCTCCCCGGTGAGCGGGAACACGCCGGTCAGGAGCGCTCCGCAGAGGTTGCCCACGCCGTAGGCGGCGCCGAGGGCGGCGCCTGCGCCCGCCGAGCCCTGGAGGTTGCGGCCGAAGACCACCGCGATCACCATCACGCCGCCGGTGCTGACAGAAGTGATCATCGTGGCGATCATGACGCGCCGTAGCGGACCCCGCCGTGTGATCACTGCGAGGGCATCCCGAACGGGCATCGAGCGCTGCCTCGCGGCGGCCGTCCGGTGCTCCCTCGGCAGCGCGAACATCAGCAGGCCGGCCACCACGCTGGTAGCACCTAGCGCGACAACCGCGGTCAGAGCTCCAGTCAGGGCGGTGATCGCGGCGACCGCGGCCGGACCGAGGATGTTGCTGCTTCCGTAGGTCGCCGAGTCCCACCCCTCGGCCCGGCGCTGGGCGCGGGTGTCCTCGCCGACGATCAGCGCGAGCCGGCTGCTGAGCCCTCCCGTCATCAGCGGTTCGCTGATGCCGCCGACGATGACGAGTGCGCCCACTAGGACGACGGGCAGATGACCCAGCGTCAGACCAGTCGCGGCGAGCATCAGCCCGAAGACGATGAACGCGGCCGCCAGTCGAAGTCTCGGGTCACGGGCCGCCTCCAACCAGCGTGCCATCCACGGCCCCGCGACGTTGGGCAGCGTGAGCAGGGCCGCCAAGAGGCCGCCGAGTGTGGCCCCGCCGTGGCCCGGCTGGGCCAGCGTCAACGCGACGAGCGCGACGGGCGCGCCGCCGCTCGCTGAGCGTACGAGCGTCGCCGAGGTGAGGTACACGGCGAGCGAGAGGCCTCGCCGCTGCCGCACCTCCCCCTGCGCGTCCTGTGAAACGCGCTCGCGGCGGTCGGCCACGTCTTCTCCGTTCGACGAGGTCCGGTTGCAGTGTCCGGACTCATTGTTGCTGTTCGTGCCTGCGGTGTTCCGGCAGCCGCCGTCGCACCTCACGTGGCCGGAATCGGGGTGCGGGTACGCTCGGCCAGGAGTGTGAAGCCGAAGAGCCCCTCGATGTCGGCCTTGACCGCCGAGCAGGCTGCCTCGGCCTCGGCGGGCGTGCGGGCGAGGGCGCGCAGCATGCCGAACGAGTCGAAGTTGGTGCGCATGGGCGGCACCACATCACCAGCCCTCACTTGTGCGTAGCCGGAGTGGAGTCGGCCCAGGAAGGGGGTGGCCCAGTCGTCCGGGAGATGGGCGGGCACGGTGGACTTCTGCGAGGCGGCGAGGAACGAGTGCGAAGCCGAACCCTCCAGGGGCAGTGGGTCGTCAGGCAGGGGCCGGCCGAGGAACAGGTCGACCAGGAGAGCGAAGATGTCCACCCCAGCGACAGCGCTGATGGTGTCGGGCAGGGAGCCGCCCGTCAGTCGCGGATTGACCTCGATGAGCCGGAAGCTGGAGGGGGTGTGCATCACCTCCACGTGGAAGATGCCCAGGTCCAACCCGAGCGCGCGGCACACCTCGACGGCGTAGCGACCGAGTGCGGCCTCGTCGGCGGTCGACAGCCCGGACGGGACGGTGCATCCCAGTTCCAGCACCGGGTTCTCCTGACTCACCTTCCGGCTCGCCCACACGAGGGGGACTAGGCACCCCCCGGACGCGGCGACCTCCACGGAGTACAGGTCCCCGGGCACCAGTTCCTCGACCAGGTACCGCTCGTCGAGCTGCCGGGCCATGCCTTCGGTGAGCCCGTCGCGAGCCGTCACCGCGGCGGCGAAGTGGGCACGCACGGCGGAAGGGTCGTGGGCGATGGAGGTCACGGCCTTGCCGATACCGAGGACCGGTTTCACGATCACCGGGTAGCCGATTGTCTTGGCGGCCTCCAGCGCTTCGGCGGCGTCGGTGACGACGCGGCAGCCGACGCTCGGCACCTCCCGCGCGCGCAGGATGCGGCGGCACTCGCCCTTGTCCCGGGCCGCGAGGGTGCCGGCCGGCGAGGTGCCGCGCGCGCCGATGCGGGCGGCGAGGTCGGCGGCGGCCTGCGCCCCGTAGCTCAGTGTGGACAGCACCGCATCGACGTTGCCGGGGTCCGCGCCGGAGGCGAGCAGTGCTCCGTACACCGCGTCGCCATCCAGGGGATCGGCGAAGGGGGCGGCGTGGTCGGCGAGCCGGATGGCTTCCTTGCGTTGGGCCGGGGTGGCGGTGAAGTCGCAGAGGGGGCAGTGCAGGTAGGTCACGGTGTGACCGCTTCGCTTCGCGTGGGCAAGTGCCTGGACACCCGGACCCGTGGTTTCCACGAAGAGGAGGTGAGACATTGCGGCCCTTTCTCGCCGCGCGGCGGCGGGAGATCGATCCGAACGGAGGCAGGAGCGTCGGCCATGTCAGGTGTTCCCACTGAGCGGGATGTATGCCCGGGCGGCCGAGCGGGCGCCATAAGAGCCCACCAGCGACCACGTGAGCATCGGATGCGGTTCGGTGCGCGTGACGTGGGCCGATGCACGATCACGCGGGTGAGCTGGATGTTCACACTCTCCGGAGGATGAGATGCAGGACACACTTATCTTGAGGAGTGTGTGATCCGCGCGGGCTTGGTAATCCGGGTCTGCGAATGCCGGGGATCACCTGAAGGGTGGCACGCGGCACACCGCCCGAGCAGCCCATGGCGTTCCGCGCTCCACGCACCATCGATCGAGGCCGACAGGCACCAACCGCAGGTTCGACTTGGGGAATCGCTCCCGTGAGCCACAGCGCGGAGACCGAAACGACGACCGTTTCAGGGCCGCTGCTGTTACCGCTGGGAAGGCGGGCCGGCGATATCAATACCGTCGTCTTTCACCCCTTGGGGGGGCGGCCTCCTTCCCTACCTGGTCTCATCGCCCACCTCTCCCGCCACGGTCCCGTGTACGGCACACGGGTACACGGGCGCTCGGTCTGGAGGAGGGTGAGGAGCCGGATACCCACATACGGGATATGGCCGACCGTCACGCCGAGGCGGTGGCAGTCCTCCCCGCCTGTCCCGACCTGTTCGTCGGCTGGTCCCCCGGCGGGCTGCTCGCCTTCGAGACGGCGCGGCGGCTGTCCGGCGGAAAAACACCCGATCTGGTGCTCGTCGACAGCAGTCCGGCGCCAATCGGCAGAGAACCCAAGGCCTACGACGCCGTACGCCGCCAGGTTCTGAGCGAGGCCGCAGCTCATATGGAGCGGACGCTCTCGCTCGCACGCAGCGCACGGTCGACGCCCGCCTCTGGGCCCGCACTCGCAGAGCGTGCAGTCACGCGAGTATTGGGACATCCCCGAGGAGTTCGCCGACGCCTACCGACGCTTCCGTCCCACCCCGCTGTGGCGGGCCCACGCCTGCGAGGAGGCGGTGGGCGCCCGGGTGGCGATCTGGGTCGAGTACGAGGGCGGCAACATCTCCGGCAGCCACAAGCTCAACACCGCGCTAGGTGTACTGATCCGTGAGGTTGGGGACGCGGCTGGTGGGTGGTTGGCCTTTGAGTGCGGTGTGTCCGCGGTGGTGATTGTAGGTGTGCAGCCAGCCGGGGAAGGCGTCACGTCGTTCCTGCTCTGAGTGGTAGGGGCGGGCGTAGGCCCACTCGTCCAGCAGCGTGCGGCGGAAGCGTTCGACCTTGCCGTTGGTCTGGGGTCGGTAGGGCCGGGTGCGCTTGTGGGTGATGCCGGCCCGGGCCAGCTCATCGCGCCAGTCGCGTGAGCGGTAGCAGGAACCGTTGTCGGTCAGTACCCGCTCCACGGTGATCCCGGCCTGGTGGAAGAAGGTGTGGGCGCGCTGCCAGAAGCCGGTAGCGGTCTCCTTCTTCTCATCCGTGTGAATCTCGCTGTAGGCGAGGCGGGAGTGGTCGTCGAGGGCGGTGTGCAGGTAGCTGTAGCCCAGGTTCGGGCGGCCATGGCGCCTGCGGGGCCGGGTGGGGTCGCGGTGGGCGGAGCTGTTGCGGCTGCCCTGGGCCCTGCCGTGGGCCTTGTGCCCGCCGCCGTCGGGGGTGTTGCCCAGCTTCTTGATGTCGACGTGGACGAGCTCACCGGGCCGCTCGCGTTCGTAGCGGCGCACGATGCGGCCTGTGGTCCGGTCGAGATGGGACAGGCGGGCCAGGCGGTAGCGGGTCAGGACGCGGTGCACGGTCGAGGGCACCAGGTGCAGGAAGTGCGCGATACGGGCCGGTCCCCATCGGCACAGCAGGCGGACCTTGATGACCCGTCGCTCGGTGCGGGACGGGGTGCGGCCAGGGCTGTGGTGGGGCCGGCTGGAGCGGTCCGCCATGCCCGCTTCTCCGTGCGTGCGGTAGCGGTCGGCCCATCGCTGGGCGGTGGTGGGTGAGACCTGGAAGCGTTCGGCGGCCCGCCCAAGCGGCCAGCCGTCCTCGACCACGCAGCGGGCCAGGCGCAGGCGTCCGGTCTCGGTCAGGGGTGCATTACGGTGGGGCACGAGGGCCTTTCTGTTGGTGTAGACGTCGCAATCCACACCGAACCGGAAGGCCCTCACCCATTCAACAACCCACAACCGAGACCTGGCTCACCTGTCCACAACCTCCCCGGACAGAACAGCTAGCCCAGGCTTACCACTACCGCCGGGCGGGCGTGTGGGAGCTGGTCGCACCGGCGCTGGCCAGTAGGGCACCGCCCTGGCCGCCGCCTGCGCCCTCTTCGGCATGTACTGCACCGCCTTCGTGGTCGGCGGCAGCCTGGAACGCCAGCCGTACCGGGGCGAGTTGTTGCAGATGCTCGATACGCGCGTCATCTTCAGCCCCAGCACCCTCACCGAGGTCGCCCGCTCTGGCTTCGTTCACTTCGAAGGACAGCATTTGTACGGCAGTCTGGGAGGCGGTTGGCGGTCCGCATGCCCGCCAGCGTGCACGAGGAATGAGGGCACTCGACCTTCGCGGCGCCTGTTACTCAGTGGCAATCCAATCGCGAGTTGTTGCTGGCTTCGGGATGATCGAGGAAGAGTTTGAGCATGGTGGAGGGGCGACAGCATGGCGATCAGTGGGCTGCATCCGGAGAGGACGGCTCGGCTTGAGGCGCTCGTCAACGAGTGTCGGCCGCTGCTGACCGGTGATGGCGGGATCGCTGCTGTGCAGCAGTCACTGACTGAGCGCCGAGTCGAGGTGCTCGAATGCGGTGGTGATCACGCGCGAGTTGCTTGGGGCGGGTCCCAAAGCCCTTGGCGAGGCGAAGACGATCGTCCTGACGAGTCCAGGTAGGGGGCGTGAGCTGCGAGTGCACGATCGGTTCATGGATGCCGTCGAGCAGAACGGCGACCACGCTGAACAATGAGGCAGACCCTCGTTCACTGAGTCATCAGTCCGCCGCCGGGGCGGCGGACTCTGAAGCGGACGAGCGCAGGTCAGCTGGCTTTGGCCGACTCCTCGGCTCGGGCTCGGGTGCTGGCGAGGTGGTAGGAGTCGGTGCCGGTCTCGATGATGGTGCCGTTGCAGGTGAGGCGGTCGACGGTGGCCGCGCAGAGGCGGGGGGCGGTGAACGTCTCGGTCCAGCTCTCGAACGACCCGTTGGAGGCGATGGCGACGCTGTTCTTCTCCTCGCGTTCGGTGAGGATCTGGAAGAGGAGTTCGGCGCCGTGGCGGTCGAGTTCCATGTATCCGAGTTCGTCGACGCAGAGCAGGTCGACGCGCCCATAGCGGGCGATGGTCTCGTTCAGCTGCTTCTCGTCGGCGGCCTCGACCAGCTCAATCGCCAGCTTCGTGGCGAGGGGGTAGCGGACGCGGTAGCCCTCCTCCATCGCGGCCTCGGTGCCCAGAGCGAGCGATGAGCATGTGGGACTTGCCGGTGCCGGAGTCGCCGATGAGGCAGAGCGGCTGGCTCTTCTTGATCCACTCGCAGCTGGCGAGGGTACGGATGGTGGCCGGGTCGATGTTCGGGTTCGCGTCGAAGTCGAAGGACCGCAACGACTTCTCCCGCGGGAAGCCCGCTGCTGCGGTCGGACAGGGCTCGGGCGTCGCGGGGCACCGCCGCACGGTACCGACCCGATGACACTGGGCCGTAGCCGGCGGGACAACCCGGCAGCGAGACATCGGCGTCCGCGCCAGGCACGTACAGACGGCGTCCAACGTCTACGAGCTCACCTGGTCGACGGATACAGGCCCTGCGAGACGCGCGCCTGCCGGCCTATGAGGCCGGGTCGACGGCTCTCCACAGCCTGCGCACCGTCGCGAGCGAATCAGGGCCACCGTGCGAAAGACCTCTTGATCGCGCACTGACCGCCGCCCGCCACCGATACCCGATGCATCCTCAGCCCCTAGGGTTGTCCGCGAGCAGCATCACGCCCGAAGTTCGGGGCAACTGAGCATGAGACCGGTCGCCTTGAGACCGGATCTTGGAGGGACCGAGCCGAAGGAGCGAGAGATGACTACGCAGTACGGCAACCAGCCGGTCGGGCAGCGCCACGCCGTGGCCAAGAGCAGTGCCAGCGAGAACGTTCTCAGCATCATCGCGATCGTGCTGGGGGCGATCGGTCTCCTCTTCCTGCCGATCGTGTTCGGACTGGGAGGGCTGGTCCTGGCCATCATCGCCAAATTCGTCCGACACGAACGGCTTTCCACCATCGCCTTGATAGTCGGTGCCGTCGGACTGATCGGCGGAATGATCCTCGGCGCCATCATCGCCAGCTAGTAAATCCCGCCTAGGGCGTGTCTCTTTGATGGGTTGGTCAGTTGATCGGGTGTGTCCGTCCGATTGATGATCACTGATGCGATGTGGGACCGGATCGAGCCGCTGATGCCGGCTGATCCGGTCCGCGGCAGGCGGTGGGCCGATCACCGCCGCACGCTTGAGGCCATCGCGTGGAAGTACCGCACCAACTCGCCCTGGCGGGACCTGCCCGTCGAGCTCGGTCCGTTCCAGACCGCTCACAAGCGGCTGATCAGGTGGGCACTCGACGGCACGTGGGAAGCGATCCTCGCCGCTGTCCTGGCAGCGGCGGACGCCGACGACGACATCGACTGGACGGTGTCGGTGGACTCCACAGTCGTCCGGGCTCACCAGCATGCCGCCGGAGCACGCAAAAGGGGGCGGCCCCATCCGGCGAGCCCGCCGATCATGCGCTCGGACGCTCACGTGGCGGGCTGAGCACGAAGGTCCACCTGGCCGCGGACGGCGGTGCACGGCCATCGGCCTTTACCCTCACCGCGGGCCAGGCCGGTGACGCACCGGCTTTCGCGACGGTGATGTCCCGCATCCGCGTTCCCCGCAGCGGCCGCGGAAGGCCACGCACCCGGCCCGTAGCGGTGCTGGCCAACCGGGCATACTCATCCCGCGCCATCCGCAGCCACCTGCGGCGCCGGGGAATCCAAGCGGTCATCCCGCAGCCGTCGGACCAGATCGGCCACCGCCTGCGGCGAGGGCGCCAAGGCGGCCGCCCGCCCGGCTTCGACCCCGAGGCCTACAAGCAGCGCAACACCGTCGAGCGGTGCATCAACCGCCTCAAACAGTGGCGCGGCCTGGCCACACGAACCGACAAACTTGCCATCGCCTACCAGGCCGCACTTCCACCTCGCCGGCATCCTCATCTGGATCCGACGCTGACCAAAGAGACAAGCCTTAGGCCATTTCGTTTGCATCAAACGGTTGTTGGTCCGGGTGTGCCGTTGAGTGATGCGCAGTGGGCGCGGATCGAGACGTTGCTCCCGGACCGGACGCCGAAGCGGAGTGGACGCTGACGTGATCATCGTGAGGTGATCGACGCGATCGCCTTCACACTCCAGACCGGTACTCAGTGGGTGCACCTGCCAGAGAAGTACGGCAACTGGCGGGGTGTCTACAACCGGCTGCGCACGTGGGCCGTCGACGGCACCTGGGAGCGGGTGTTCACCGCGCTGGTCGCACAGGCAGACGCCGGCGAAGACCTCAACTGGGCCGTCTCGGTCGACCCGACCATTGTGCGCGCACACCAGCACGCGACCACAGCTCGCAAAAAGGGGCCCCGGCCGGCGAGCCGAACGATCACGCCATCGGCCGGCCCCGCAGCGGACTGACCACGAAGATGCACCTCGCGGCCGACGGCCGGTGCCGACCGCTGGCGTTCTTCCCTACCGCCGGTCAGGCCGGCGACGCACCCGCCTTCACGGACGTCATGTCCCGCCTGCGCGTGACCCGCCCCTTTGGACGGCCCCGCACCAGGCCGGACCTGGTCCTGGACGACAAGGCGTACTCCTCCCGCGCGATTCGCGACCAACCGCGCAGGCGTGGGATCCGCGCGGTGATGCCAGAGCGCGCCGATCAGCAGGCCAATCGGCGGCAGCGCGGACAGACGGACGGCAGACCGCCAGCCTTCGACCGCGAGGCTACAAGCAGCGCAACATCGTCGAGCGGTGCGTCAACCGCCTGAAGCAGTGGCGCGGCATCGCCACCCGTCAGTCGAGGCGCGACAAGCTCACTGCCGACCAGGTCGCCGCCGCTGTCGACACCGCCCTGCGCTGCGGCAGCGACCTGACGCTGCTTACTTGGCGACGACGAGAGCTGGTGGCACGACCGCCCGGCCCTGACGGGGGCGGGCGGTCGTGCCGCTGGAGGTACTCGACTTCTATGTGACGGCCCCCGGCGACGGCCACCCCAGCCACCAGATGAACAGGCCGCTCAGCAGGACGAGCAGGAAGAGTGCGGCGTTGGTGCGGCGGTAGGCGACCAGGAGGGCCACGAACTCGCGGATCATGGCGCTCGGCCAGAAGTACGCGGCTGTCGGGGCACCGATCACGTGACCCCGGACGCCGGTGCGGCGGGCGGTGATCGCGGCGCGGAAGACGTGGTAGTTGTTCGTGACGATCACGCACCGATAGTGCGGATTCGCCCGCTCCATCAGGGCTTTGCTGAACGTCAGGTTCTCGTCCGTGGTCGTCGAGCGGTCCTCGCGTTCGATCAGGTGGGAGGGGAAACCCTGGGTGACCAGGTAGTCGGCCATCGCATGGGACTCGGGCAGCTTCTCGTCGGGTCCCTGTCCTCCCGAGGTGAGCAGGATCGGGCGCCGGCCCTTCCGGGAGAGCCTGGCGTGTTCCTTCCGGGCCCGGTCGAGGCGGGCGGCCAGCAGCGGGGGCACGGTGGTGCCGCCGGTCAGGCCTGAGCCGAGGACCACTACGTAGTCCGCTCGGCGCCGGATGCGCAGACGCCCGTACAGGCCCCCGTAGACGAGGAAACACAGGAACAGGAAGGCAACGTATCCGGCGAGCGCCACCGCCGTCGCCGCCACCACCACAAGCGTGTGCGTGTGCAGCACCAGCGCGGTGATCAGCAGCGCGAGCAGGGCGACCAGGGCGATGCCCGCCCCCAGGGACAGCAAGTTCGCCAGGCTTCTGCCCTCCTTGCGAACCATGGTGATCCCGTTGGCGATGAGGAACCACGCCAGCGTGACAACCCCCACGCCCGCCAGAGTCAGCAGCACGACGGCCAGATCGCGGCCCAACTGGGCCCGCCCGGAGGCCACATGCAGCAAGAGCGCGAACACCGCGAAGACGGCGGAAAGGCCCAACAGGACCGCGTTGCTTACTCGGCGGCGATCTCGCAGCACCCCAGCGCAGAACAGGAAGAAGCAGACGAACGACGGTACAAAGGCCAGCATGTGCCGATCCTACGAGGCGCGGCGCGATCCCAGCCAAACTTCGTGGGTGCTCCCGCACCGGCCGCTTCGTCGGGGACGCCGGCGGTGCGGGCTGCGGGGCGAGCGAGATCGGGGCGGCCTCGGTGGCCGATGCCGGGCCCGCCCACGCCTTGCCCAGCGCAACACGGGCCGCGGCCCGTTCCAGAGGGCGACGAGGAACTGTACGAGGCGCGGGCCGACCTCCTCCAGCACGGCGACCGCGTTCGCGAACTTCGCGATCGTGGTCGTCCGCGAACACGACCGCGAGGGGCGCCAGGCCCTCGCGGCTGGTCGACGGGTGGACCCGGCGGCACAGCCGCTTCTCGTGCTCAACGTGCTCGACCGCGTCCGGCCGCGAGCGGACCAGGCCCACGGTGCGCTTGTACGCGCCCCTCGGCGGCAGCCGGCCCCACTCCCAGTGCCAGCGCAGCTTGGCGACCAGTTCGTGCGCGTTCTCGGTGCGGCGGTCGACCCCCACCAGGAGCGCCGGCGCCCCGGCCCTCGACGCCCGCACCACCAGGTCCGCCCGCTGCACGAAGCCGCTGCCGAGGGCTACACCACCGTCGCTGCTCTGAAGACGCGTACCGGCCTCCCTAGTGTCTTCGCCGCTGGAGCTTACGACGATCACGCCTGCCGCCAGGCAAGCACCGCCGACGCCGCCGCAGCCCTGGGCGCTAAGCGCTACCTCGCCGCGTGCGGCGCAGCCCAGACCGAGCCGGTGACCGCTGCCATCCCAGCCCGAGCAGCACTCGCGAGCAGGGCCGCTCGGAGGCTCCGGGCGACCCCGTCGTCGTTCTCGCGCCAGCGGTCAAAGACGTTGGGCAGGCGGGCAGGGCGGGGCTGGCCCGCAGGGAGCACAGGGTTTCCGCAAGGCCGCGCTTGTCGTGAGGCTCTCCCCCCGTGATCAGCCGGGTTCGCCCCGGCCCTGGCTCCGGCATGCAGCCCCGCATAACGCTGCCGAAATGCGGGGGTCAGGAAGCGGTCGCGTCCTCGATCGTCTGTCGGATATCCAGGATGCTGTCGACACCAGTGACCTCGAGGAGGCGTCGCACCTGCGCTGAGGGTGCGACGAGGCGCAGCGTCCCCGTCTGGTGGGTCAGGAGCAGCAGGTTCAGGAACGTCGAGTCGGCGAAGGTGATGTCGCTGGCCTGAAGGATGACCTTCGGGTACTGCTTCGCCGCGGTGTGCAGCGCCTCGCTCAGCGCAGCGATCGAGCCCATGTCGTACTCGCCGGCAGCGGCGATCACGCAGGCCCCACGGCACTCGTACTGCCGCACCTCGGACTCGTACGTGCCGTGCGCAGTGACCTGTTCTGGCACCAGCGTCGCGCTGGAGCTGCTCGCGCGCGCCGGCAAGGCGGCCTCGTTCCAGGGCACCTCGGTCTCCTTCTGTGCTTCTCCCGTACGGGAGCACGTCGCCTGTTACAGGAAAACTATGTCATGCAAAACGCTTCCGGCAACTACTGTCCCCTAAAATGGCTGGCATGGCCGCAGTACCTGAGTCCCACACCGGATGGACGTTCATCACCAGCCACGCGCGCGTGCTGGCAGCCATCGCCGACAACCCGAACATCCGCATCCGCGAGATCGCCGCCCATTGCCGGCTCACGGAGCGTGCCGTGGCGCGGATCATCTCCGACCTGGAGAAAGACGGGTATCTCTCACACACCCGTGAAGGGCGCACGAACACCTACCGCATCGATCCGGACAAAGTGCTTCGTCATCCCGCCGAAGCCGGTCTGTCCGTGGCCTCGCTGCTCTCCCTGCTCGTGCGAGACGAATCCGAGCGCGCCGGCACACCGGCCACCCACAGGCAGCAGCTGGTGGACGCCACAGGGCAGTAGGGATCAACCCTGATCTCCGCCGCCCGCGTCCCCACTACGGCCGCGGCGAAAAACCGCCCGAGCGGTGACGTCCGCCGGCTGCCAGCGGCGCTGCCTACCGTGGGGCCGTGTCCACACCCTCCGAGGAGGCGCCCAAGCCGATGCCGGTGCGGCTCGTACTGCCCGCCGCCCCGGCGCTTGGACAGCCGGAGCAGGAGGTCCTGGCGCGGTTGTGGAGGCGGCGCCAGCCCGAGACGGGCTGGGGGTACCTCGTGAGGCTGGCGTCGTACCGGGACCGCGAGGACGGCGGCATGGAGGCGGCGGAGTACCCAGCGGCACGATCCACTCGCTGCTCTTGGACCTGTCGGTGATGCTCAGGCGTACCGGCGCGTTCGTGTAGCCGCGGTGCCAGACGTCCATGGTGGTCGCCGACCAAGATGGCGGCGTGGTGGGGGTGAGGCCGTGCACGCTGAACGCCCACGGTCCCTGGATGTGGGCGCGGACGAGTTCGGGGGCGGGGTTCCGGCGGGTTGGGGCCCATCGCCGTGGTGTGGGTTGTTGGGCTGGGTCGCTGGCGGCGCGGGCGCGGCGCGCGGCGGTGGGTAGCTGGGCGGGGCGCAGCCGGCGGGCCGCGGCAAGGGCCGTATCGATGATTTCCGATCGGGTAGAGGGCGCACTGGTCAACGGGCAGATCCCGCGGGCGGCCGGCTTCGGTGTGCGGGTAGCTGGCGAGGCGGTGTGCGATCTCGCCTGGGCCGCGGGCTTGTGCCAGTAAGGGGCAGGCGGACCTGGGTCGTAGGGCGCAACCCAGACGCGGGTTGGGAGTGCACGGCGCAAGGTAAAGCCTGGCAATCGCGGGCGGCCGGCCCTATCCGCCGTACTCCCAGGCCTCCTCGACGGCCGGCCCCTGCGCTTGGATTTTCAGCAGCCGAGACGCGATGGCGCCTTCGTTGCGGCCAAAAATCTTCGACAGCTCGGACAGAGAGATGCCTTGGGCGCAGCGCTCGGCGAGGCGCTGATCGTCCTCTGGCTCCCAGGGCTTGTATGCGTTGGGGTGTGCTCGGCGCTTCGCCTCCACGGTGTAGGCCCGCGGCGCTTCCGGCTCAGCCGCAGGGCGCGGATCAGAGGGGAGGTCGCTGGGGTGGGGAGCGAGTGCGAGGTCGTACAGCTTTCCACGGACGGATTCTTCGCTACGCCCAAGCTCCGCAGCGAGTTGCTCTGGCCCTTTGCCCGCTCGGTAGTGCTTTTCCAGGTAAGCGATGGCTTCGCGGGACCAAGCCTGACCAGGATGGGTGGCTTTGATGGGGGCCACGGAAGTGCCAGCGGGGGCGTTCTCTACCGCGGAGGCAACGGGAGCGGAGGCGATAAGACGGCCAAGTTCGTTGAGGTCACCCGCCTCTACTTGACCGGTCAGTTCCCCCTGGATGACGCCGTCAGGGGTGGAGACAACGACTGTGAGCTCGACACGGCCCTCTGCCAGGATGTCGGCGTGCAGGCTGTAGCGACGGCGTGATCGGCTGATCTCAACACTCACTGTCGCCGCATCCGGCGCGGCAGCCGAAGCTGTGACCACGCGTTGGTCAGCCGAAGACAGTAATTCGTGAACACGCCGGCTCGCGACGAAACAGTCACCCTTGTCGAGTCGGTAGCTTGTCTGGCTCGCTTCCAGGTCACATACCGCGTAGAGAACCTCGACCCGCTGGCCGTCGAACAGACCAGGGGCTTGGCCCGTCGCGGCGCGCGGGAGAGTCAGGAGCCCCCGACCTGGCTGGCGGTCGCGGATAGCGGCGTCGGGATCGCCGTACCAGGTACCGCGAGCATCACGGAAAGCGTAGATCAGCACAACGAGCAGCCCTTCATCCGCATGAGTCGTCAGCACATGATGGCGCGGTCAACGACAGCGTGACCTGTGATGCGCCAACCTACGGCCGCACCGGCCTTCCCACCAGGGAAGGACACCCACCCGACCTGGACTTCCCAAGCCCCGCGCGCACACCCCCGAACGGCTTCCCGCCCAACCAACCAGCCCTCACACGCGTGCGAGACACACAACCCGCACAGGCCCACACCCTGAACACGCCGACATCGGTCCATAGAGACAAGCGACCCCGGCCCACCCGTACAACAACCGCTCAGAGGAACTCAGCGACGACGGACGACAGGGCCGCGTTTCACCACTCAGTTTTCGTCAACCGTGCCCAGGCCCACGGGACACGCGCAACGAGCAGCCGTGAGGCTGGCCCGCGAGTCAGTGTGTGACCACACCACGCCCTCTTTCTTGAACGATCGTTCCAGATAGGCTACGGTGAAGCCATGGCAAGGACCCGGGAGTTCGACACCGAGGCAGCGGTGAGCCGCGCCATGGAACTGTTCTGGACACGTGGGTACGAGGCGACCTCCGTACGCGACCTGACCCAGCACCTGGGAATCGGGCAGGGTTCCCTGTACGCGGCGTTCGGCGACAAGGACGGCTTGTACCGGGCCGCGCTGGAGCACTACCGCACCACCCTGGCAGCGGAGGCCCTGCGTAGCCTGGAGGAGGGGACGGACGCCCGCTCAGCGATCCGTACGCTGCTCATGGAGCGCGTGCGCGTCGCTGTCGGGAACGACGGGCAGGGCTGTCTGGCTGTCAACGCCGTCTGCGAGCGGCTACCTCAGGACGCGGCGACCCGGCGCAGCGTGCGCGACATGCAGGACGCGAGCCGGCAGGCGCTGACCGAGGTGTTGCGGGTCGCGAGGGAACGGGGCGAGATCGCGGCACGGCACGACCCGCATACGCTCGCCGCGTTCCTGGTCACCTTCCTCAACGGGCTGTTGGTCTCGTCGAAGATCACACCGGACGCACACACCCTCGAACCCCTCGTGGAAGTCGCGCTGACCATCCTCGACTGAGAGGACCGGAAATCCGGGGCAGCCGTTCAACCCTGCCTCGATTCTGTAACGTCCGCCAAAGAAAAATCCTCGTCCCGGACGCGACGACAAGCCCAGCAGCGTCGCCCCTTGGGCCTGCTCGGAGCCGCCTGCCGGCCTCACCTACCAACCCACCGCGACCATGCCACTCACGAAAGGAAGCACCACGTCATGATGTACGACCACACCGCCACGCCCCTACGCACCGGGCGCGCCGCCGTCAACGGAACCAGCCTTCACTACCGGACGGCCGGGTCCGGTCCCGCCGTCGTACTGCTGCACGGCGTACCCAAGACCGGCTACCACTGGCGCCACCTGGTCCCAAGGCTCACGCCCCCACCACACCGTCGTCGTGCCCGACCTACGCGGCCTCGGCGACTCCGCCCGCCCCGCACACGGCTACGACTCCGCGACGATGAGCGACGACATCGCCGAACTGATGACCCACCTCGGGCACCAGACCTACGCCGTCATCGGCGAGGACTGGGGCGCGGTGATCGGCTACCAACTCGCCGCCCGCCACCGCGACCACACCACCCACCTCGTCTTCGCCGAAGCACTACTCCCCGGCTTCGGCTTCGAAGACCACACCGCCCTCACCGCCCACAACGTCTCAAGCGGCATGCACCTGTGGCATCTGGGCTTCTACTTCCAACCCGACGTCCCCGAGATGCTCATCGCCGGTCACGAACGCGAACTGATCACCTACATGATCAAGAACGAGCGCAGCCACCCCGACACCGCCACCCCCGACGCCATCGAGGAGTACGTGCGCTGCTACACCATGCCCGGCGGCGTCCGCGCCATGCTCGCCATCTATCGAGCCATGCTCACCGACGCACAACAAAACCAGCAAGCCGCCCAGGAAAAACTCGACATCCCCGTCCTGGCCCTCGGCGGCGCCGCCTTCATCGGCCAACGCAACGAAGAACAAGCACGATTCATAGCCCACAACGTCACCGGACACGTCTTCGACGCGGGCCACGACCTCGCCGAAGAAGTACCCGCTGAGATGGCCGACGCGGTCCTGCCATTCCTGGCAACACCCGAGTGACCAACCGGTCGTCACCGAACGCCTCACCAGAGACCACGACCGCCCCCAAGATGACACAGCCGGGATCCCAACGTCCCAAGCCGATCGAGCCCCACCCCCAACCGACCAACGCCCCAACCGACCGACACCCCAGGAGAAAAGGCTCCGCACCCTGGTGTTCGTTGCCCGCCCGCACCCGGACTACGAGCACCTCCGAGGAGGCGGGTCCCGCGCCGACAGCTCGCCGTACCAGTCGAAGCGGCCGAACACCAACAGGCACTCAACCAGGCAACGACAGGCGGGCACCGCCCCGGCAGCGCGGCCGAGGCCACCGGCGCGGCGCGCGGAGGGGAGGGGAGGGGACGCACCCTGACGGCTGGTTCCGCCCGCAGCCGGCCAGCCGCCCTGACTCAGCTCAGCCGGGCACGTCCACGCGCTGTGTGCCGATCACCGACAGCAGTCGCAGCGCCTCCTCCGCCGGAGAGCCGGGCTCAGCCGTGTAGACGACGACTTGCTGGTCTCGGTCGGTGATGTCGAGGACATCGCAGTTGACGGTGATGGGGCCCAACAGCGGATGGTGGATGGTCATACGCAGAGTGGGTTCGACGCGTACGTCATGGCCAGCCCACAGCCGGGCGAACTCCGCGCTGCCGGTCAGGAGATCAGCCACCAAGGTGGCCACCTCGGGATCGTCGGGGTAGCGGGCGGCGGTGGCACGCAGGTGTCGGGCCGCGGCGCGAGCGAACGCCTCCACGTCAGAGGGGTCGTACAGCCGCCACTCCCCCGATGTCGGCGCGAGAAACGCACGACGTACAAGATTGCGCTCGGTCCGGGGCAGGGCAGAGAAATCCCCCAAGAGAGCTGCCGCCAGGTCGTTCCAGGCGATCACCTCGTGTGTCGCGGACAGCACGATCGCCGCGGCCTGCGGCAGCCGCCGTAACAAGTCCAGAATGCTCGGCCGCACTTCACGACAGGGGCCAACCGGCAGACCAGGTGGCGCACCGGCCAGGTGGTGTAGGTGGTCGCGCTCCGCAGCGGACCTCGACCACCTCTACACCGTGAACCTCAAAGGGCCTTGGCGCGCCATGACCGCCGAGATCGCCGCCATTCGCGCCACCGCCGGCACCGGTGCCATCGCAACAACTCGTCCATCGGCAGCCTCATCGGCAACCCCGCATTCCCGGCCTACGGCGCCATGAAGCGAGCGCTCAACAGCCTCACCGAATCCGCCGCCATCAGCTACGGCCCGGAAGGTATCCGCGTCAACGCCATCGCCCCCGGTACCACGCTCAACGACATGATGTACACGTGGGACCAGCACTCCCCCGGCATCATCGACCAGTGCAACACCCGTACCCCGCTACGCCGCGCAGCCCACCCCACCGAGATCGCCCAAGCCGCCGCCTGGCTCCTCAGCGACCGCGCCTCCTACATCACCGGAGCCACACCCCCGGTCGACGGTGGCATGCACACATAGGCCCGGCTCCCAGCCCCGTAACAACCGACAAGCCGAAGCGCCCCGCGACGCGCAGCATGACACCCGGCGGCGGACAACGCGGAGCATCGCACGCGCACCGGTTCCGTGCGCTCGCGCGCGGGTACGCTTCCGCCGCGTCCTTCGGTCGTCACCGCCCTGACCGCCGCGTGGCGGTTAGGGCATCGCGGTGACACCGGGGACGCGCCACCCGAGGCCGTCGCGGCATTCCCCCCGCGCCGCGTGGTCGGGAGGCAGTCTGGCTCGGTGTCGCGGAGCCGAGACGCGGCGACAGCGGTCAGGGGCCGACGCTCGCCAGCCGGTTCAGTCTGACCGGTCGGCGGCGACCGCGTCCTGACCGAATGACGCGACGAGTCCCCGCTCGATGAGGTCGGGAAGGCTTGTGCGCCCGTCGTCGTCGGCCCACCGGGTCAGCGCCGTGTGCATGACGGCCAGACAGGCACTGGTGGCCGCGCGTGCGCCGAACGCCGCCTCGGGATCGGTTGGGTGTCCGAGAGCCTCGATGATCGCCTGCTGCAACGCGTACTGGCTGTCCAGGTGTCGGGCCCGCAGCGCGGGTGTGGAGACCATGAGCCGGAGGCAGTCCAGCAGGAACCGCTTGTTCGCCGCGCCTTCTCCCCCGTCGTCGCCGGTCAGCGCCGTGGCCGCCGCCACGAGGGCGCCGCCGACGCGGCGTACCAGGGGGTGTGTCGGGGACGAGGCGGCGACCCGCTCGGCGATGAGGAGGGTGGGTTGGTCCAGCAGGACGAGGTCTTCCTTGGTGGGGAAGTGCCGGTACACGGTCATGGCCGAGACGCCGGCGGCGGCAGCGATGTCGGCCACCGGTACGGCGTCGTAGCCGTGGCCGGTGAACAGGCGCACCGCGTGCGTCTGGATCGCGCGTCGGGTCTCGGTTCGCTGTCGTTCCCGGAGGGTCGGTTTCCGCTCACTCATGTGATAGACACTACCGTGATGTTAGTGACTAACAGAAACTGCGTGCGAGAGGTCGACAACATGGGTGTGCTTATGGGCAAGACGGCCGTGGTGACAGGGGCGTCGCGTGGTATCGGGCAGGCGATCGCGGCGCGACTCGCGGCCGAGGGCGCCCTGGTCGTCGTGCACTTCGGCACGGATGAGAGCGGGGCTGCGTCGACCGTGGAGGAGATAGAACGCGCTGGTGGACGCGGCCTTGCCGTGCGGGCCGAGCTGGGCGTGGACGGCGACGCCGACACCCTCGTCGCGGGGGCCCGGGCTGGCCTGGCGGGCCAGCCGCTCGACATCCTCGTCAACAACGCGGCGGCCCCACCGGCCGGTCCGCTCGGCGTCACCACGCCGGCCGAGTTCGACCGCCTGTTCGCCGTGAACGTGCGGGCGCCCTACTTCATCATCGAGCGCGCGCTCCCGCTGCTCCGCGATGGCGGGCGGATCATCACGATCTCGTCGGTGGCGACCCGTATGGCCAACCCCACCCAGACGTCCTTCGCCATGACCAAGGCCGCGGTCGAGGCGATGAGCAGAACCCTCGCCAACCAGCTCGGCGCGCGAGGCATCACCGTGAACGCGGTCGCCCCCGGAGCCACCAGGACGGCGACCAACGGGGCGGCGTTCGACGCGCCGGGCCTCACCGAACAGGTCGCAGGCCTGACGGCCCTCAACCGGCTGGGAGGGCCCGACGACGTCGCCGATGTCGTGACCTTCCTCGCCTCCGACGCCGCCCGCTGGGTCACCGGCCAGGTCATCGACGCGAGCGGCGGCCTCTTCCTCGGCCCGCGCGCCTGAGCGTGGAGTTCGACGGCGCCGGGCAGGTGCGCTGTTCACGCGCCGGGCTGGTGTCACCATGTCGATCCCAGGTAGCTTGCAGCGTTTCGGCCCGCCTCGGCCATCCGAGACTGGCGAGGGCTTCCTTGCGCATCGACAATTCCCCCCCCAGCCCGCCAGTCCACCCGGTCGGCCGGTCCCGATAGCGAGGCGAAGACCGCTTCCCTCCGTTGTGACAGATCGCGTGAACGCGGGTGGCGCCAGGCTTGGTTCGCCAGACGGCGGTCGGCTCGTTCGGGGGGTCGGCGTCACGGCGGGTCGCACGTCCTTCGCGTCGACCGCCGCGGTCAGGACGCAGGCCGTGCGACGTCGCAGGGTCGTTCGCGACAGTGAACAACCCACCAGATGAGGAGTGGTCAAAGCCCCGGTCGCACGTGCTTCGAGGACCGCCAACCGCCGCTGTGGCTGCCACGCCGAAACGCCGGTTCCCACCATGGACGTCAGCGCCTCAGCACGGCCCATCAGGTAACAGGTGTGATCTGCATCGCGCGCCACCTGGTCAATGGCACGGGATGCCACCATCCGTCACACCCATCGCTAACACCGTTCGCCCTGGTGATCAGCGCGCACCGGTCTACACCACCAACAGGAAGCGGCACAGCGGGCCATGATGCGAGGTCAGCCGCGTTCCGTCGGGGCGTTCACCAGATTCCGTCGATGTCCGCGTATCGGGCTAGGCTACGGCCCTGACCTCCCGTTCGACCCGCATATGCAACTCGTGAGCCCCTGCAGGGCCCGCGAGCGCGGGCCCGGAAAGGAGGAGTGCCCGACATGGCCTCCCACGAGGAGAACGGTCACGAGGGCCGCCGCAGGATCGACTGGCCACGGGTGCGGAAGCTCGCCCGTGTCGCAGCAGCACGGACCGCGTGGGTCGCGGCGATCGTCTCGATCGCCAACGACACCATCAGTCTCGCGGCACGGCTGCTGTAACGCCGCGACCCCGATCAGGCATCGCCTGACCGGGGTCACAGCCCGCGGTAAGACCGGAAGTCCCATCCCGCCCGGCCACCAAGCAGTGGAGGGATGGGGCTTCCTCTTGTTCTCGTTTCCGCGGCCCGAATCGGCACCTTGCCGTGATCAAGATCACCGCCGCCGAATTCAGGGTCGACTATGCCATCATGCCGCGCCGCGTGCGGCAGTTGGCGCCATTCACCGTTCGTACAGGCGACAGGGTCGAACACGTGCGAGAGGCACGGCGCTCCGCAGTCTTCGTGGCGCGCAGCGTCACGTACATCTCCGGCCCCCGTTCTCCGTCCCGGACACGCATCGCCAAAACGCAAGTTGCATTTTGCACGATGCGTAAGACAGTACAGCGGGCACACCCCCTCCGAAGCAACCCTGGAGTCGACGGCCGAGCTCAAAAGCCCCTTCGGTCGCGGACGGGAAGGGGTGTGTTCGACTCGCGAGTAACCAGGAATGGCCACATCGCGCACCCGGCTTGCCGTGGCCTGCCTCACCTCAGTCGGCCAACTGCTCGTCCCGGGCCGACCGGCTACTGCCGATGCCCGAGGAGTGAGTGCCCCAACGCGTCGGGCTTCCCAGAGGCGTGGCGCGCACAACGCCTGGGAGGCGGGCCGCCCGTGGGGGCGGCCAGGCTCGCACTCCGAGGTTGACCGCTGACCGATGCCCTGCTTGCCCTTGCAAACTTCCGCCGGCAGCAGGCGAAGAGTACGGCGAGCGTCGGGGCCGGAGGGTGGTCGTGTTCGGCCCCGCGTGGTCAGCGATCAGGTCAGTACCTGCCGTGGGCGACCTTCTTCAGCTTTCCGGGCAACATCAGCCTGCTTTTCGGGTCTTGTTCCTCCTCACAGTCAGTTGTCTCCGTGTGCTGACGCGGATGTGGCTGTGACCGTGCCGTGCGAGAGCCGTGGGTCAGAGGCTGGCGAGCAGGTCGTCGAGTGGAGCGGGTACATGGGCGAGGTCGACGGCCTCGGCGAGGACGCGGCCGTAATGGATCTTGCGGCCCTTCTTCGTGCCGAGGAAGCGTCGGAGCTGCTGCTGTGATGTGCGGTGCTGCTGTGCGGGCTGGCGTAGGAAGGTCTGGAGGGCGCGCTGGTCGCCCTCCGCCCGGACGAGGTCGGTCACCCGTGTCACACCCAGCGCGCGGATGAGTTCGTCTTCCAGGTCGGCCGCGCAGACGAAGAACCCCTGCTCCGTCGCGCCGGCCCGCTCCCAGCCACGGGCGTAGAAACGGCTCTCCGCCACGTCACACAGGCCGGTCAGACGCAGGCCCAGGCCGAGTGGGCCGAGGAGGCTGGTGAAGCGTGCGACGCTCATCGCGCCCCCCATCGACAGCACGCAGACGCCCTCGGCCTCCAGGTCGCGGTCGTGCCTGGCCGCGAGCGCGTTCACCGCCGCGGCGTCGCTCGGTCCTTCGAGGAGGACGACCGTCCGGATGGACAGGGTCGCGGCCAGGTCGCGTGCGGTGTCGCCGGAGCCACCGGCCGCCCATGCGGTGACTGTCTCCCGGAACGACTCCATGTCTGCCATGTTCTTCAGTGTCTGTTCTTTTCGGCCGGCGCGGTAGGCGATTTTCGCGAGGCGGCAGGTGGTGGTGGGTGGCAGCCCGTCGGTGTCGGGGGCGTCGCGGTGTTGGGTTGGTGGGCTGGTGCGTTGGCGGGCGGGGTGTTGGTGAAAGGTCGGGCGGGGCAGTGGGGTTTCCGGGGGTTGGGGGGTGGGGCGGGGCGGGCCGCGTGGGGCGGTGGACGTGCTTGTTCCCTACGGGGCGGAGGGCGTGGGAAACACCCGAACCGGTGATGCCCGGCGTTCGGGGAGACAGGCGCGACACAGTTGTCTCGTGCGGTGTCGGCCGCTGCCGTGGCTCGGATGTGAGCGGTAACGCGCAGGTGGCAGGGGGTCGCGGTGGACTGGCTGGGTATCGCTTGAGTGTTCAAGTCGGCAGCACCGTCTGGGGAGTCCGGGATACGGATGGAGGCGCGCGGTGGGGTTTCATGAGTAGCATCCAGGGCCAACATCCCCCAACCAACAGGAGAGCGTGTGTCAGCCCAGAGTCGGAAGAGTGCTCCCCCTGTCCCCCTGGACCCGTCCGCGTCGGTGGAGTCCGTACTGCGCCACATGGACGAGGAGCGTGCGGAGCTGGTCAGTCAGCTTGCCGGGCTTCAGCATCGGCTGGAGCAGTTGGAGACGTCGAAGGCCCTGTTGCTCACGTACATCGGGTCGTCGGACGGCGACAGCCTGGCGTCCGCGCCCGCCACCCAGCCGGTCGGGGCGACGGAGCCGGCCGCGCCCGTCGAGCCGGCGGCGGCTGCGGCGGTGTCCGTGCCGGCCGCGCGGCGTTCCTCGGCGTCCTCGTCTCGGCGCGCTGGTGGGCGCGCGGCGCGGCAGGGTGCGACCGGGCGGGGCAAGTCGCGGAAGAAGTCCGCCGCCGCGAAGGCTGACGCTCCGGCGCGCGGTCAGCGCGGGCAGACCATCGTCGAGTACCTGGCCGAGCACGGTGAGCCGCGCTCGGCCACCGAGGTGACCAACGCTCTGCAGGAGCGCCACCCTGACCAGGAGTGGAGCCGGGCGGGCGTGCGCGAGAGCCTGGAGCACCTGGTCTCCAAGAACCAGGCGCAGCGCACCACGCAGGGGCGGTCCGTCTTCTACTCCGCCGCCGCTGTCGCCGCCGCGTCCGATGACGCCGCCGCCAAGGACGCCGAGGTCGCGTCCGCGTCGCAGCCAGAGGCCGCGGCAGCCTCCTGACACCCCCGGTGGACCGTGGCACACCCGGTGCGTCTGGGGTGTGTCGCGGCGCGGTGGGCGGCGCGGTCGCTGGCGTCCGGCTTCCCATCGGCTTCGGGTGGTGCGGAGGAATCGGTTCCGCGCGGGCCAGCGGGCAGGCGGGCGCTCGGGAGTGGGGCCCTGGGCCGACCATCGGCTCCGGGCCCCACTGCCATGTGGCGCCTTCCTGGTTCGACCCGCGGGGCCAGGCGCGCGTCCCGGGCGTCGTTGTCGCGCGTGCGCCGCCTCGGGGTGGGTTCGGGTCGCGGGCCGGCCGTTCAGGGGATGCGGGCGACCGCGCCGTAGCCGATGCCGGCGCGGGCGGGCAGGGTGTCGCTGTCGGGGCGCCAGTCGGGCATCAGGACCAGGCCGGGGTCCACCATCTCCAGGCCGTCGAAGAACTGGGCGATCTGTTCGCGGCTGCGCAGGGTGAAGGGGACGACGCCCGGTTGGTCGTTGTACTGCTCCTCGGAGGCGATGACCGCGTCCGATGTGGGGGCGGAGTGGCTGATGATGAGGTGGCTGCCGGGCGCGACGTTCTTCACGAACTCGCGTACCAGCGTGTAGACCTCGCCGTGGTCGGGGATCAGGCCCAGGCTGTCGGAGAAGATGAGTGCGACGGGTTGGCTGAAATCGAGGGTTTCGGCGGCCATCCGCAGCACGTCGGCCGTGTCGCGCATGTCGGCGATGAAGCAGTCGGTGCGTCCCTCCGGGGTGCTGTCCAGGTACGCCTGCTGGTACATGCTGACCATCAGGTCGTTGTCGACGTAGACGACGCGGGCGTCGGGTCGGTGGCGTTGGGCTATCTGGTGGACGTTCGGTTCGGCGGGCAGGCCGGCTCCCAGGTCGAGGAACTGCCTGACGCCGGCCTCGCGGGCCGCCCACCGTACGGTGCGCCACAGGAACTCCCGCCCGGATAAGGCCAGTTCGCTCACCTCGGGGAGTTGCGCGATGACCGCTTCGGCGGCCTGTCGGTCCGCCGGGTACCAGTACTTGCCCCCCAGCATGTAGTTCCAGAACCGGGCCGGGTGGGGGACGGTGGGGTCCACGCCGGTGGGCGGGTGCGGTCGGCCTGCGGGGGTGGCGTGGTCGGTCATCGGTAGGGCTCCTTCAGGGGGTCGTTGGGGCGATGAGGTCGGCGAGCGTCGCGCCCCGGCGAAAGCCGGCCGCGGCGGAGGCGGCGTCCAGCCGCTGGCGCCAGGTGGCGACCTGCTCGGGGGCTTCGATGATGGTGGTGGCGCCGGGGAGGTCGAGCAGGATCTGGTCACCGATCTCGTCCACGTCCAGGCGCAGGAGGCGCACCGGGGGCGCGCCGGTCAGCGGGTGCCAGCCGGCGCTGAGCGGGAGCACCTGGAGGGTGACGCGCGGGCGTGTCATCAGGCGTTCCAGGGCCTGGTGTTGGGCGCGCATCACCTCGGGCGAGCCGATGACGGTGTGCAGGGCGGTGGCCGAGACCGCGGTCCAGAGTCGGGCCTGGCGCTGCCACAGGCGCTGTTGGCGCTCGGCGACGAGTTCCACGGCGAGGTCGAGTTGCTCGGCCGTGTGGTGCGGGTGTCGGGCTCGGTAGAGCGCCGCGGTGTAGTCGGGGATCTGGAGCAGGTCGGGTACGAGGGCGGGGTGCCAGACGCGGACCAGGGAGGCGGCGCTCTCCAGTGCGATCCACTCCTGGTAGTCCCTCGGCATCACGGGGCGGTAGCGCTGGTGCCACCAGCCCGGTCTGGCCGCCGCGGCGGCCTGGCCCACCAGGTGCTCCCGCTCGGTCGGGGGCAGGCCGTACAGGGTGAGGAGTTGCTCGATCAACCCGAGGTCGATAGAGGTCTTGGCTTCCTCCAGACGCCAGACCGTGGTGTGCGCGACGCCGGCGGCCTCGGCGGCCTGCGCCACGCTGCGGCCGACCTCCTCTCGTACTCTGCGCAGCCGTTTGGCCACCACGCGGTGCTCCAGCGTGGGGCTGGATCGTGGCCGCTGCGGCACGTCGTCCTCCCCGTCTCGGTTGCTCGCCGCCGCTGCGGGCGGGTCGTTCGGCGGTGCCCGATTCTGATAGGCACATGTTGCCAAGTGTGCAAACTGCGCGCATGGTTGAGCGTATGAGCTATCGCTTTCCAGAGGAACCCTCGACACGGCGCGGCGATCAGCCGGCCTGTGCGTGTCGCCGCTGGATACCCGCCGAGCCGGAGGGGCCGGCCATCGCCCGCAGGCAGGTGCGCACGGCCCTGGAGCTCTGGGGGTTGGACGAGCACACCATCGAGCACGCGGCCCTGCTGGTCAGCGAGTTGGTCACGAACGCGGTGGAGCACGGTCGGCACCGGGGGCGGCTGCGCATGGTGTGGTGCCACGTCCGGCGCACCCCGGAGGGTTTGCGGCTGGGGGTGTGGGGGCCGACCGGGGACACCGTGCCACGGGCCCGCCGGCCGGTCGAGGACGGCGATGTGGACGTCACGGACCTCGCGGAGTCCGGCCGCGGGCTGCTGATCGTGGACGCGCTCTCCGAGCGGTGGGGCACGCGGCGCGGGCGGGTCAGCCGCGAGGTGTGGGCGTTGATCCCCGCGCGGCAGTGGGCGCACTCGTGACGGGCGACCGCCGGGCCGAGGTGGAGCGCGCGACCCGGGACCTCTACGACGCCCTGGCCCGCCTCGAAGCGCTCGGCCAGGCGCCCTACCCGGTGGGCGGCCTTCCCGGCCGCGCTCCGGGGCCCGTCCTCGCCGGTTGGGGCGAGCGGGGCATCCTGCTGCCCCGTGAGACGCTCATCTGGTCGCCGCCCAGCGGGCGTTCCGACGAGCCGGGGATGTGGATGCGCTGGCCCCACGAGTGGACCGCGCCCCGGCACCGGCTGTGACCCGACCCTGGCCGCGGGCGGGTGGGGGTCAGAAGACCGGCAGGGCGAGCAGCGAGCCCCCGTTGAGGACGAACAGCCTGTTGGCGTCGCCGGCCAGGGTGCGGCCCTGTCTGGCGGCGAGCGGGTACGTCTGGGCCACTCTGGGGCTGGAGCGGGGCAGGCCGCTCACGCCGGTTTCGCGGCTCTCCGCCACCCACACGCTGCCCGCCTGGACCACCGGCGGCTGCCAGGGTGGGGCGACGCCGGTGACGAAGGCGGGTGGGTGCGCCTCGTCGCCGTTCGGTTGGAGGGAGCGCAGCGCCTCGCTGTCCAGCGAGAAGACCACCCCGCTCGCGACGGTGGGCGGGCCGAAGCCGTAGGCGGCGCCCCGTACGGGGTGCAGCGGGTCGTGGCTCCACAGGGTTTCGCCGTCGCTGGCGCGGATCGCCGTGAGGGTGTGGCCGCCGAGGAAGACGGTGCCGCCGTCGATGGCCGGGGGCAGCGCCGCGGCGGCCTGGCCGGTGCGGACCCATGCCTTGGCGCCGTCGCGGGTGCGCATGGCGGCCACGTCGCCTGAGGCCGCGCAGGTCACCAGCAGGCCCGCCCCGAGGGCCGCCTTCGGGCGCCCGCCCGCCAGCGCGAGGGGCGGGCGGCGGGTCCACAGGACGCGCGCGTCGGCCGTGGACACGCACCGTACGGCCCCCTCGGAGGTGAGCGCGTACACGTGGTCGGCGTCGGCGGCCAGCAGGGTGGTGGCCTGGATGTCGGCGGTCCATCGGGGGGCGCCGGTCGAGGCGACGTAGGTGCGCAGGACGCCGTCCCCGTCCGCGGCGGCCACCAGCCGGTCGGCGATCGACAGGTACCCGGCGTCGGCGCGGGCGTCGCCGGCCCGCCACCGGGGCTTGCCGTCCGTGACCCGGTGGGCGGCGATCCCGCCGCCGGCGGCGGCGAACACCACCATGTCCCGTACGGGCAGGGGGCGGGGCGAGCCGCTGTCGGCGACGCTCGGCAGCGGGCCCCACAGGGCCTGTGGGGTGCCGTTGTCGGAGCCGAGCCTGGCGGGCCGCACCGCCGCGGCCGGGGGGATGTCGAACGGGTCGGACGGGCTCTCGTCGGCGTCGCTGGCCAGCCACCAGGCGGTGCCGGCCGCGCCGGCCGCCAGTAGGGTGCCCCCGCCGGCCAGGGTGAGCAGGAGGCGCCTGCGGGTGGGGCGGGTGCTCGTTCCGGCGGGGGTGGGTGTGTGGCTGGGTGGCGGGCCCACGGCGTTCTCGTCCTGTACCAGGCGTCGGGCCGCGGCCTCTCGCTGGCGGATCTCGTCGGCCAACGGCCCTACGAGCCACAGGCGTTCGCTGCCCGCGGGCGGTGAAGCGGCGTCGGCGACCTGGAGCGGGAGGGGGCGGGCGGCCGGGTCCTTGGCCAGGCAGGGTTCGAGCAGTTCGCGCAGCGGGCCCGGTACGCGTTCCAGGCGGGGTTGGCCGTGCACCACCTCGTAGAGCACCGCCGCCACCTCGGCGCCCCGGTAGGCCGGTTGGCCCGCCGCGGCGAAGGCGAGGACGGTGCCGAGCGAGAACAGGTCGGCGGCCGGCCCGACCCGTCGGCCCAGCACCTGTTCGGGTGCGCCGTATCCGGGGGTGACGGGCACCTGGCCGGTGCGGGTGAGGGTGAGGCCGTGCTCGGGGCGGGCGATGCCGAAGTCGATGATCCGCGGCCCGCGCGAGGTCAGGACGACGTTGGACGGCTTGAGGTCGCGGTGGACCAGCCCCGAGGTGTGGATGTCGTGGAGGGTGCGGGCCAGGGAGCGGGCGACCTCGCGGAGGAGGGCGTCGCCGAACGGCCCGTACCGGCGCACCGCGTCGTCCAGGGTGGGGCCGGCGAGGAACTCGGAGGCGATCCACGGTCGGCCTGCCTCCAGTTCCGCGCCGAGCACCCGGGCCACGCCCTCGCTGGTGACCGCGCGGGCGGTCTGGGCCTCGCGGACGAAGCGCTGGGCGAGGTTCTCGTCCTGCGTGAGTTCCGGAAGGAGCACCTTGACCGCCGCGGGGCGCCCCCGCGCGTCCCGTCCCAGGTACACCTTGCCCATGCCGCCCTCGCCGAGGACCCCGACGACGCGGTAGGGCCCGAGGCGGAGTGGGTCTCCGGGGCCGAGGGGTTTCACGCGGTGCGCTCCTTGGCGGTGGGGGGCGTGGCGTACCGGCGCGGGGTGTGGGGCGCGTCTGGTGGCCGGTGGGTTGATGGGTCGGTTCGTTGGTGGGTTGGTGCGGGGCGGGGGCTCAGGCCAGGGGCAGGGCGAAGGTCTCGCGCAGTTCCCGGACGTACAGGCGCTCGCGCGCGTAGTCGGGGGTGAGCACGGTCGCGTCGGTCTCGTACGTCCACACGGCGCGCCGGGTGGTGAGGTCCACCGCGCGCAGTCCCTGGTCGTCGAGGCTGTAGAGGTACTCGCGGCCGATCACCGGTGGCACGTCGCGGTTCAGGCGTCGCCCGTCGAGGTCCTTCTCCAGCCAGTTGAGGCTGCCGGTGAGGGCGTCGACGGCGACGACGCCGCGGTCGCCCTCGGTGCAGTACAGGACGCCGTCGCGGAGGGTGGGGGCCCCGTACACGCGCTCCTCGCCCGCGCTGTCGCCGACGTCGCGGCTGCCGTTCTCACCGAAGAGCCACCCGAGGGCGCCGTCGGACAGGTCGCGTGCCATCACCGCCTCGTCGCAGAGGTAGACATGCCGCTCGTCGCGGACGACGCGGCTGGGCGGCACGCTGCTGTAACCCTCCGTCTCCGACCACCGCTGCCTGCCGTCGCGCGTGGCGTGCACCGCCACCTCGACGGCTTCGGTGTAGGGGTCCTTGCGCCACAGGAACAGGTTCTCGCCGGTGACCGAGCCGCCGAGGAAGGGTGGCCCGTACTGGTCACCCGGCTCGTCCACGGGGCGGCGCCAGTGCTCGCGCCCGGTGCGCAGTTCGACGGCCAGGAGGTACCAGCGGTTGCCCGACGTCGTGCGGGCGGTCAGGTAGGCGCGGCCTCCGGCGACGCACAGGAGTTGGTTGCGGGCCTCGTCGCCGGCGAAGTCCGTCGTGTCCACCCGGGGCTTGGTGAGCCTTCCGCTGGTGGGGTCGATCTCGCCGAGCACGAGGGAGCGGCCCTCGTCGTGCTCGCGCAGGGCGTAGACCCTGGTCCCGTCGCTGGCCCAGCGCCAGCCGTCGCCCATGTTGGCCTGCCAGGTGCCCTCGCCGCTTTCGGCGTTGACACCGGTCAGCACGATGCCGGCGGGTACGGCGAGCCCCTGCTTGGTCGGCAGGACGTCCCCGTACGCCTCCGGGCAGCGGATGGGGAACGTCCACAGTCGGGCGGGGGGCTTGGCCGGCGCGGCCGTGGCTGTGGCCGTGGGTTTGCCGGGCTTCCTGGCGTCGTCCTTCGTCGTGTCCCGGTTGGCCAGCCAGGCCCACACTCCGCCGCCGGTCAGGCCGGCACCGGCGAGCGCCGCGCCGCCGGTCAGCGCGAGCAGCCGGCGCCGCGAGGGGCCGGGGGCGGTCGGGGCCGCGGCGGGCGCGGGCGCGTCGGGTGGTGGGGGTGGCTGCCGGTCCGGCGGTGTGCGCCACACCTCGGCAGCGCGCCGGGCGATCTCCCGGAGCACGGCGTCCGGCAGCGCGTCCACCCACGAGGGCGGGGCCTCGCCGGCGCCGAGTGCGGTGGCCAGCTCGTCGAGGGTGGGCCGGTTGGCCGGGTCCTTGGCCAGGCACCGGGCGAGCACCGGGGCCAGGTCGGGGTCGACGCCGCCGAGGTCGGGCTCGGCGTAGCGGACGCGGAAGAGGAGTTCGGCGGGCCCGCCGGCGCCGAACGGGCCGTGCCCGGAGGCCGCGAAGACGAGGACGCCGGCGAGCGCGAAGACGTCGCCGGCCGCTCCGTGTTCGAGGCCGGCCGCCTGCTCCGGTGACATGAACGCGGGCGTGCCGGTGGCGTCGCCGAACTGGGTGAACTGCTCGGCGCCGATCGCCTGGGCGATGCCGAAGTCGATGATCCTCGGCCCGGTCGCGGTGAGCAGGATGTTGGACGGCTTGAGGTCGCGGTGCACCGCCTCCGAGCGGTGCAACCGCGCCAGGCCCTCGGCCAGGGCGGCGCCCACCACGCGCACGGCGGGCGCCGGCAGCGCCCCGCCGGCCTGTACGGCGACGTCCAGCGGCGGCCCGATGACGTACTCCGTGGCCAGCCAGGGTCGCGGCGCGGAAGGGTCGGCGTCGTGCACCGCCGCGCCGTACCGCCCGCCGATCACGCGCGCCACGTCCGTCTCCAGCCGGAAGCGGGCGCGCAGTGCAGGTTGGGCGGCCAGGCGGTCGTGCAGCGTCTTGACGGCGACGGTGCGCCCGCCCGCCGTGCGGGCCAGGTAGACCGTGCCCATGCCACCGCCACCGAGCCGGGCCAACAGCCGGTAGGGCCCTATGGCGTGGGGATCGTCGTGCAACAGGGCCGACAGCATGTCGCTAGCGCACCTCCGTGGGGTGGGTGGGGAGTTCGGCGGCGAGCGCGTTCGCGGACTGCGTGGCCAGGGCCGCGACGACACGGCCCGGCAGTGACACCGGCTCCGCCGTGGCGGTCAGGGTTCCGTACGCGGCGCCGGGCGCCAACTCGGCCAGGATGTGCGCCGGTTCGGGCCTGCCGTCCGGGTCACGCGACAGGCAGGCCGAGACGAGCGGGCGCAGCCCGGCGGGGATCTCGCTCCGCTCGGGTACGGCGTGGCCGGTGGCCGCGTAGGCCAGGACCGCGCCGAGCGCGTACACGTCGCCGCGCGGGTCGACCGGGGCGCCGGCCAGGTGCTCCGGGGCCAGGCACTCCTGGTCGACGCCGGGCAGGCCGGCGCGCGGCGTGCCCTCGGGCGCGGCGGCGCGTACCGTCCCGAAACAGGCCAGCAGCGGGCCGTAGGCGGTGAGCAGGACAGCGGCGGGGCACACGCCGGCGTGGGTGATGCCCAGTACGTGCGCGGAGGCCAGGGTCTCGGCCAGCGCGGCGCCGACGGCGCGCACCGCGCCCTCGGGCAGCGGGCCGCCGTGCGCGGTCAGGGCCGCGGTCAGCGGGAGGGCGGGTTGGTACGGGGAGGCGTGCCAGGGAAAGGCGGCGGTGCCACCGAGTTCGGCCACCGGCCAGAACCCGGGCTGGTTCAGTTGGTTGGCCCACCGCGCCTCGGCCGCCCAGCGGGCCGGGTCGGCGCCCGGCGCGGGCAGGCTGACGAGGACGGTGCGCTCGCCGTCGGCGCCGCGCGCCAGGTAGCGGCGCTCCGGCGGTACGCGCGGGGAGCGCGCCGCGTCCAGTCTGGCGAGGGCGACGTACTCCCCAACGCGTGGTGGGTCCGCTGGCTGTAACCCGTGCATGGCCGCCCCCTCAGCTCGCGTTGGCAGGCGAGCCTACCGGCGCGCGCCGCAGGCCCCGGGGCGGGGGTTGCCGGGGTCGTCGGCCCGGCCGGGGCGGTGCGCCAGGGGCTCGGGGCGGGGCGGGGGCGCGGCCGGGGTGCGGGCGGCCGGGCAGGGCGCGGCGGGCTGGTGCGCCGACCGGGGCCTGGCGCACCGCGTCCCGCTGGGTCGGCGGCCGGTCTCCGTACGCGGCGGGGGCCGTGCGCGACGTGTGACAGGGCCTCAGTGGCGCGTCGGGGTAGGGAAAATCGGCTCGGTGGTTCACTCGTCCCGCGGGCCTCACGGGTCACCGCGCCACCCCGCGCGGGGAGTTGGGCGCGCGGCCTCCGCGGGGCCCGTTGCCCCCGTAATACGGGCGGAGCGGGCCCCTGGGCGGCCTCGGCGACGCGTCGGTGACGGTGGGGCGACGCCGGGGGTGCGGGAGTGGTAGGCGGAATAAGGGCATGAATTGGTCTAGTCCTACCTTGGTTCAGACCATTGACATGCCCATATCGCCAGGGATATTCCATAATCCCCAACCGCTGCGCACCGGGATTCCTAGCGGCCCCTTCTCACTCAGCTTGGACAATCATGAGACGTAAGCGCTCGCTCCGCGCGGCTCTCGCCGCGACCGTCACCGCTGTGGTCGCAGCGGGAATGACCGTGATCGGCGGCGGCACCGCCGAGGCGGCGACCCCACTGCCGCCCCGCGTCTTCGCCCCCTACTTCGAGGCCTGGACCGGGGAGAGCCCGGCCGCCATGGCCAAGGAAGCCGGCGTGAAGTACCTGACGATGGCCTTCATCCAGACCGAGGCCAAGGGCTCCTGCACCCCGTACTGGAACGGCAGCACGAGCACGCCGATCTCCCAGGCCACCTTCGGTGAGGACATCAAGACGATCCAGGCGAGGGGCGGCGACGTCATCCCCTCGTTCGGTGGCTACACGGCCGGCACCACCGGCACCGAGATCGCCGAGAGCTGCAACGACGTCGACAAGATCGCCGCCGCGTACCAGAAGGTGATCACCACCTACGACATCTCGCGGCTCGACATGGACATCGAGGTCAACGCGCTGGACAACACCGCCAGCGTCGACCGGCGCAACAAGGCCATCAAGAAGGTCCAGGACTGGGCCGCGCAGAACGGCCGCAAGCTCGAGGTCTCGTACACGCTGCCGACCACCACGCGCGGGCTGGCCGAAAGCGGCCTGGCGCTGCTCCGGAACGCGGTGAGCAACGGTACGAAGGTCGACGTCGCGAACATCATGACGTTCGACTACTACGACAACCAGCCCCACGACATGGCCAAGGACACCGAGACCGCGGCCCAGGGGTTGCGCGACCAGCTCGCCCGCCTCTACCCGGACAAGACCGACGCGCAGCTGTGGGGCATGATCGGCGTCACCGAGATGCCGGGCGTCGACGACTTCGGCCCGGCCGAGACGTTCACCCTGGCCAACGCCAGGCAGGTGTACAACTGGGCGGTCGGCAAGGGCATCAACACGCTGTCGATGTGGGCGCTCCAGCGGGACAACGGTGGCTGCCCCGGCGGCGGGGCGCGCAACGACTGCTCGGGCATCGAGCAGAACACCTGGGACTTCAGCCGCATCTTCGCGCCGTTCACCAGCGACACCAAGCCCCCGACCAGTGACTTCTCGGTGACGACGACGCCGACGTCCGGCTCGGTCACCGCGGGCGGCACCGCGGCCACCACCGTGCGGACGACCGTGACGGCCGGCGACGCGCAGAAGATCGACCTGACCGTCAGCGGCGCGCCGAAGGGCATCGCCACCTCGCTCAGCCCGCGCTCCGTGACGGCGGGCGACTCCTCCACCCTCACCTTCACCGCGGCTCCCGAGGTGAAGTCGGGTACGTACACGATCAGCGTCAACGGCGCGGGCGCCGACGTGAACCACTCGGCCTCGTACACCCTGACCGTCGTCGGCGACAACGGCAGCGAGTGCTCGGCGAGCCCCTGGTCGGCCCAGACGGTCTACACCGGCGGCCAGCAGGTCTCGCACCAGGGTCACACCTGGAAGGCCAAGTGGTGGACGGTGGGCGAGGAGCCCGGCACCACCGGCGAGTGGGGCGTCTGGCAGGACCTCGGCGCCTGCTGACCCGACACCCCCAACGCCCCTCACACCGCACACGGACGGCCGGCAGGCACTCGCCTGTCGGCCGTCTCCGTGCCCACGTGAGCCCGCGCCCGTACGCGGCACGCGCCGCCCCGTACGGCCGCCACCCGCGCCGCGACGGCGCCACCACGCCCGGCGCCCGCCCCGCCGCGACAACGGCGGAAGTTTCGCACCGACCCCCCTTGACCGTGTCCCGACAAGCAGTACGGTCTAGACCAAGTAGGAGGCGTCGGCCGCCGCACCGGCCGGCGATGAGCCGCGCACCCCCACCCGGTCGCCCCTGACATGCCGCGCCCGTGCCTCCCGCGACCATCGCCCGCCCACGGCGGGCCCCCCACCGAAGGAGCCGACATGCACGGTAAGAAGAAGCTGGCCGTCACCCTCGGCGCGGCCATCGCGCCGCTCCTGGCGGTCTGCCTGCCCTCCGGCACGGCCAGCGCCCACGGCTACATCTCCTCGCCCCCCAGCCGGCAGGCCCAGTGCGCGGCCGGCACCATCGCCTGCGGGCCCATCAAGTACGAGCCGCAGAGCGTGGAAGGCCCCAAGGGGCTGCGGAGTTGCAGCGGTGGCAACGGCCGCTTCTCCGAGCTGGACGACAACAGCAAGGGCTGGAAGGTCACCCCCGTCAGCCGCACCACCAGCTTCAACTGGCGACTGACCGCCCGCCACGCCACCAGCACCTGGCAGTACTACGTGGGCAGCACCAAGGTCGCCGAGTTCAACGACGGCGGTGCACAGCCTGGCTCGACGGTGACCCACCAGGTCAACTTCGGCAACATCTCCGGCAAGCAGAAGGTGCTGGCGATATGGAACATCGCCGACACCGCCAACGCCTTCTACGCCTGCGTGGACGTCAACATCAGCTAGCACGAGCGCACACCAGCTCGCCTCGCCCAACCCCCCGACACAGCCCGGCCACGGCCCGTCCGTGGCGGTGTCGGAGCGGTGTCGGCCAGCCTGGTCACGCGGCGAGACCCAACCCCGGAGCGCCCCGCGGCTTGTTCAGCCGCGGGGCGCTCCCAGGTGGCGTCGGGTCTGGCGCTCGGTTTCCCGTCGCGCGCGAACAGGCGCGCGGCGCGGTCAGGTCGGCAGGACGCAGCCGACGGAGACGGTGGCGAACGGGGGGCCGGAGCGGGTGAGGGCGCCGGTCTCCTTGTTGACGGTGAACGTGCCGATCGTCTTGCCGTACTGGTTGCCCGAGAACAGCAGGTTGCCCGCCGGCGAGAGGCTGATGTGCCGGGGCCAGGAGCCCCCGCACGGCACGGTGTCGAGGAGCCGCAGGCCGGCGCCGCCGCCGGTGACGGCGAACCGCGCGATGCTCTCGTGGCCACGGTTGGACAGGTAGACGAAGCGGCCGTCGGCCGAGATCGTCACCTCGGAGGGGTAGTTGCGGGTGCCGGGGTCGGTGCCGTCGGGCAGGGTGGGTTGGCTGTCGCCGTTGGTGAGGACGCCGGTGGACGGGTCGTAGGAGCAGACGGTGATGGTGCTGTTCAGCTCGTTGGCCACGTACGCGTAGGGGGCCGTGGGGTGGAACACCATGTGGCGGGGGCCGGCGCCGGGCACCGACTTGGCCTCGGACACCGGCCGCAGCGTGCCGCCCGGACCGAGCTGGTAGGTGTACACCGTGTCCGTGCCGAGGTCGACGGCGAAGACGTAGGCGCCCTTGGGGTCGGTGAGGATCTGGTGCGCATGCGGCCCCTCCTGGCGCTCGGGGTCGGGGCCGGAGCCGACGTGCTGGACGAGTGAGGTGCGCGCGCCCACACGACCATCGCCGCCCAGGGCGTGCGCGGCCACGCTGCCGGCGCCGTAGTTGGCACTGAGCAGGTAGCGCCCGCTGGGGTGGACCGCGAGGTGGGTGACGTTGGCGCCGCCGGTGGACTGGGCCCGGCCCAGCGCCGCCAACCGGCCGCCCGCGCCGATGGTGAACGCGCGGACCGCCCCCTCGCGGCCGGCGCTGTCCAGCGCGTAGAGCACCTTGCCGGAGGGTGCCAGGGCGAGGAAGGACGGGTCGGTCACCGCGGCGAACGCGCTCTTCCTGGTCAGCGCGCCGGTCGTGGTGTCGTACACGCAGGTGATGATTCCGCTGCCGTACGTGCCGAGGAACGCGTAGCGCGACGCGGCCGTGGCGCGCCCGCCGGTGGCGGGCGCCGGCAGGGCCTGCGCGGCGGACGATCCGCCGAGCACGGCGGCGCCCAACACGCCGGCGCCGAGCGACCCGACGAACGAACGGCGTCCGATACCGAGGCCGGTGCGGAGGGGGTGCTCCGAGCGGTGTGGGGACATGATGGGCACCTTTCGTACCTGGGGCTGGGGGGTGTGCCTGGGGCAGGGGTGGCGTGTGCGACGGCAGATGACATGGCTTGGTCAAGAAGCGTGCTGCCTCTCGCTGCTTAGGTACAGACCAATTAGCGCCAAGGCAACGCCCACAAGGGTGTGTCGGCGCCACGCACGTGGCGGCGGGTGCCGGCGAGACGGGCACGGGACACGGGCACGGGGACGCTCGCGGGCCGGGCGACGGCCGGTGCTCGGCGGCCGGGTCCTGGCGCCTGGCACCCGACGGGCAGGCGGTGGCCGTGCGGCCGGGGCACGCGCTCACGCGCTCACGCGTCAGCGTGTGCCTCGGGGCGGCTCCCTCGCGCTGTGCGGGTCGGCTGGCGGTGGCTCAGCCGGCGGTGGCGCGGCCGTCCAGGCCGGCGAGCAGCGCGGCCTCCTCGTGCGGGGTGAAGCCGAGGTTCATCGGCGGGGTGCCGCGCTCGCGGTCCCAGGCGAGCACGTCCGCGACCGTCACCGCGAGCGGTGTCGCCGTCAGCCCCGCCGCCCGGGCGCGCGCCGCGCTGCGCTGCTGGGAGGACCACACCGGACGCACCAGCGGGAACATCGGCGGCGCGGACTCCGCCGGCACCCGCACGATCTCCGGAACGGTTCCGGCCACCCGCCCGCAGGTGGCGATCAGGCCGCCGAGCGTGACGGGTTCGGCCGGCCCCACCGCCGTGAACGCCCCCGGCCGGTCGTCCAGGACCAGCCGTACCACCAGGCGCGCGAGGTCCCGGGCGTCCACGATCTGGACCGGCTGCTCCGGATCGGCCGGCAGCGCCACCCGCCCGCCGCGGGCGGCCCGGCGCACCCAGTAGGTGAAGGTGTCCGACGGGTCGTGGGGGCCGGCCACCCTGCCGGGGCGCACGATGGTCGCCCGCTCGCCGTAGCGTGCCCATACGTCGTCCTCGCAGGCCACCTTGAGCCGCCCGTAGGTCTCGCCGTCGATCTCCTCGGTGGCGCGGAACGGCGCGCGGCGCGGCGTGTCCTCGTCCGAGCCGGGTCCGACGCCCGTCTGTTGGTAGACGGCGTGGCTGGAGATGAACAGGTACCGGTGGACCCGCTCCCGCAGGGCGTCCATCGCCTGTCCCACGTGGCGGGGCACGTAGCCGCTGACGTCGACCACGGCATCCCAACGCCCCAGGTCTAGGGCCCGGTAGTCGCCGGTGTCCCGGTCGCCGATGAGCCGGGTGAGCCGCGGGAAGAGGTCCGTCCCGGTTCTCCCCCGGCCGAAGAGCGTCACCCGCACGTCGTGGCGCAGGACCTCCTCGACCACCGCACGGCCCACGAACGACGTGCCACCCAAGACGAGAACGCGCATGACGGCTGACCCTAACGCGCGCGCCCGCCGATCCCCTGGGCGAACGCGGGCCACTTGACCGGCGGTTGGCTCGATCCCGTCTCGACAACGGCCCGGTGGCGGGGGTGCTCGGGCCGGCCCGTGGGACGGCTGGTCGCGCGGCCGGGCGCGCGAGGGGGCGCCATGGCGTGGTGGGCGAGCCGCGCGGCGGGCGAGCTCGGACCGAACTGGCCGAATGTTATGGCCCGTTGACAGTTCTCTGAAACGAACGCGTGTGCAAGGCTCCGCACCGGCGGCGCACGGTCACGCGCGGGAAGGAGAACGATCGGCGCTCGCCGGACACCGATTCCTCCCCCACGAAGGAGTGTGTGATGGTTTCCACCAGACGCTGGGGCCGCCTGGCCGGTCTCGCCGTCGCGGCGACCGGTCTCGTGGCCGTCAGCTTCGGCCCCGCCTCTCCGCAGGCGTCCGCGGCCCGGTCGGACGCCGCCCCGGCCGCGGCCTCTGCCGCCCGCTCGACCAACCCCACCTCGGCCAACCCCGCCTCGGCTCCCGCGCCCTCCGCGGCCGGCACCGAGCGGGCGAGCGAGCGCTCGCTGCGCTACGGCGACGCCGGGCGCTCCTGGAGCACGGAGATCCGCTCACCCGGCGCGTCCTACGTCAAGGTGCACTTCGCCTCGCTCAAGCTCGCCGGCGACGACCGGGTGACGGTGGCCTCCCCCGACCGGCGCGAGGTGCACACGTACTACGCCGACCGGGACCGGGGCTCGGACTACACCGTGCACGGCGACTCCGGGTTCGCGGCCCTGTCGATCGACGGCGACACCGCGGTCGTGACCCTGCACGCGACCGGGGCGCGGGACGCCGAGCCACTGGCGCGCCGCGGCTACGGCGTGCGGATCGACAAGCACTTCCGCGGCTTCGACGCCGCCGAGCGGGCCGCGCGCGCCCCGTCCACCCGGAGCGTGTGCGGCACGGACGCGCGCCGGGACGTGGCCTGCTACCGGACCAGCCACCCCACCGAGTACGCCCGTGGCAACGCCGTCGCCCGCCAGTTGCTCAGGGGCACGGGACACTGCACGGCATGGCGGGTGGGCAACACCAACCGCATGCTCACCAACCAGCACTGCATGGAGAGCGCCGCGGACCTGCGCGCCAGCGAGTTCCAGTTCGACTACCAGTGCGCGACCTGCGGCGGCAACAACCCGGGCCCCGGCACCAAGGTGAGCGGCCAGCAACTGATCAAGCTGAGCGCCCTGTCCGATCTCGACTACGCGCTGTTCAGCGTCAACAGCTTCGAGAGCATCCAGAAGTACGGCACGCTCTACCTCGACCCGCGCACCCCCAAGGCCGGCGAGCGCATCTACATCCCGGGTCACGGCGACACCACGCCCAAGCGGCTCTCCCTCTACGAGGAGACGCAGGGCGGCGCCACCTGCAAGATCGACGTCGTGTCGTCCGGCGTCAACACCGGCTACCGGTGCGACACGTCCGGCGGCAACTCGGGCTCACCGGTGCTGGCCGCCTCGTCGCACAAGGTCATCGCCCTGCACCACCTGGGCGGCTGCCCCAACTGGGGCACCCGGATCTCGCTGGTGTACGACCAGATCAAGGGTGACATCGACAACACCCAACGCGCGCCCGCAGCAGCCGCGTAACCCCCACCCCATCGCACCGCACACCGCCACCCCCTGTGGCTGACCCTGCCCTGCGCACGGACGCCCACAGGGGTGGCGCCGGTGCCCGGCGCGGCGGGACCAGCCTCCCGTCGCGCCGGGCCGTCCCGTCACGTGAGCCGTGGGGCCCCGGGCCCCGCTCACAGCTTGCGCGCCACCCCGCCGTACATGGCGACGTCCGCGTCCCGGACGGTGGCCTGGCCCGGGCCGGGGTGCCAGTGGTGCACCAGCACCACTCCGGGATCCACCAGGTCGAGACCGGCGAAGAAGGCCCGGGACCGCTCGTGGGACCGCAGCCGCAGGGTCATGCCGCGCCGGGCGTACTCCCGCGCCACGCCGGTCATCTGGTCCGGCGCGGAGTCCGCCGTGGCCGTGGTCAGGGCCAGGAAACTGCCGCTGGGCAGCGGCTCCATCAGCCGCCGCACGATGCCGTACGGATCGTCACGGTCGTCGAGGAAGTGGACGACCGCGATGACGCTCAGGGCGGTCGGCTGGGACAGGTCGAGCGTGTCGCGCACCTCCCGGGAGTCGATGATGGACTCCGGGTCGCGGAGGTCGGCCCGGAGGAAGCTGGTGCGGCCCTGCGGGGTGCTGTCCAGCAGGGCCTGGGCGTGGGCCAGCACGATCGGGTCGTTGTCCACGTAGACCACCCGGCTCTCGGGTGCGATGCCCTGGGCCACCTCGTGCAGGTTGGGGAGGGTGGGGATGCCGGTGCCGATGTCGAGGAACTGGCGGATGCCGCGCTCGCGCGCGAGGTGGGCCACCGACCGGGCCATGAAGTCCCGGTTCTGCCACATCGAGACCGGTAGGGACGGCCAGACGCTCCGCATCGCCCGTGCGGCGTCCTGGTCCGCGGGGTAGTTGGTCTTGCCTCCCAGCAGGTAGTCGTACACCCGGGCCGGGTGGGCCGTGGAGGTGTCCAGCGGGAAACGTGCGCGGTCGTTCCTCGTCATGCCCTGCCTTCCCTGCCACGAGAGTCCGGCCCGGCCCCGGGGCGCGGTCCCCGTCGCCAACCGCGCTCTCCCCCGTGGGGCGTTACGAGGGAAGGGCGCGCCACCGAACGTAAGCCGTCGGTTGCGCACCGTATCGCGCGGCGGGCCGCCGGCCGCGTCCGCCCCGTCGCGTGCGTGCGGCGCCATGGCGGAGTCCCGGCGGAGTGCGGCGTTCCGGCGGGCGGCGGTGGGTCGCGCGGTGGGCGGGGCCCGCAGGTTGTTGCCGAGAATCGGCCCGCCCGCTCCCGCTGCCGGCGATCAGCGCCTTACGATACGGCTGCGCACACGGGACCACGGGGGGCTTGGTGTCCAGCATGTCGCAAACGAGTTCGCGTTTTGACGTCTCATCAGGATGGCTCGACGGTGCGGGGCCGCGGCGCATGCGGCGGCTGGCCGGCAGGCTGCCGGACGGCGTGGAGTTGTACGGGCTGCTGCCCGGGGGCGGCATCGTCTTCGCTGACCGGGACGGCGTCCGGGAACTGGGGCCGGAGCGGGAGTTCCTCCGCTTCATCGACGACGGCCAGTTCGCGCACTACCTCGTCGGCGACGCCGCCACCTCGCCCGAACGGCCCTCCAACGCGACCGTCAAACTGGGTGTCGTCGGCCCGCGCAGCGCCTTCACGCCGCACGCGCACGGCGGCGAGCACTTCGTCCTCAGCCTGGGCCACGCCGCCTGCGGCCTCTACGACGCGGACCGCGCGGAGGTCACCCAGGTCCCGCTGGTGCCAGGTGTCATGATCCGTATCCCGGAGATGATGCCCCACTCGTTCGCCAACCGGGGCGGCGCGCCGCTGACCATCCTGGCCGCCAACACCGGCTACGGCATCGACCACGCGGACTACGCGATCACCGCCCAGGAGGCGGAGCGGCGCTCGGCCGCGGCCTCCGGGGGCGGGCCCGCCGAGGCCGGTGCCGTCGTCGCCGACGGGCCGCTGGGCACGGTACCGCGTGCCGGCACCGACTTCGCGGCGCTCGCCGCGGCGCTGCGCGACATCGAGGGCGCGCAACGGCTGCGGGGCACGGGCACCACCACCGTGCGGGAACGGTTGGCCACGCGCATGCGCAGGATCGCCAGCGCCCTGGAGGTCCCGCGGTGATCTGCCCGCACTGCGACGCGTCGCTGCTGCGCAAGGAACGGCCGCACAACGTGTGTGGCAAGTGTCGGCGGCGCTACGCGCTCGATCCGAAGACCAACCCCCTGGGGCTGAGCGACCTACGGGTGCGTCGGGTGGTGGCCAAGCTCACCGACGACGGGCGGTTGCCGTGCACGCCGGGGCACCTGTGGTACGCCCTGTCGCGCAGGTCGCTGCGGTCCCGCCCCGTCGGCGGTGCCTACGTCGCCGCGGCGCTGCTCGGCGCGGCCCTGCTCACAGCCGGGTTCTTCGCCGGCCCGGCACCGCTCGCCTACTTCGGCTTCGTGCTGGCGCTGCTCGCCCTGGTGCTGTGCCTGCTGGCGGCGGCCGACCGTGACCAGGGGCGGCCGAAGATGCTGCCTGGCGCGTTCCGCAGGGACGTACTGGAGCCGTGGGTGCAGGTGTACGGCGAGTTGCCGCCGGGCGTGGTGGAGGACCGGCGCTATCCGGCGCCCGGTGGCCTGTCCGGCGCCGGACAGGCCATCACCCTGCTGTGTCCCGACCTGTCCGTCGCCACCCTCATCGCCGCGGCGGGGCTGCCGGAGCGCCACGGCCTGCTGCTGGTGCGCGACCTGCCCGAGGTGCCCGCGCGGGGCCCGGTCATCGTGTTGCACGACGTCAGCGCGCCGGGCCTGTTGCTGCCCTGGCGGGTGCGCGAGGCGCTGCCGGGGCGCGGGGTCATCGACGCCGGGGTGCCGTTGCGCGCGGTGCGCGGCGTGCCCAACGCGGTGCCCTACCGGGACCACCAGCCCGGTGGGGCCGTGCTGTCCCGGCTCGCCGAGGTGGGCGACTACACCTCCGACGAGCTGGCCTGGCTGCGTAAGGGCTGGACGTATCCGCTCGTCGCGGTCCCACCCGGCCGACTCCTGGACGCCGTGCGCCGCGTCGCCGAGCGGGTCGGGCGAGCCGCCAGCGCCGACCAGGGACGCGCCGCCACCGTCGGCTTCCTGACCTGGCCCGACGAGGGGGCGCCATGACGTGTCCGCACTGCCAGGCGAGGCTGTTGCGCAAGGAGCGGCCGGGCAGCACGTGCTCCCGTTGCCAGCGCGCGTTCGCTCTGGACCCCAAGGTGCACGGGCGGGGCATGAACGACCTGCGCATCCGGCGCCGGGCCCAGCAGGTCACCCAGGACGGGCGGCTCAAGGTGACCCTCACCCAGTTCTGGTACCTGACGCACACGGGCAACCACTACTCGGAGGCGCGGCTGCCCAGTGGCAAGCCGCGCCGGTACGCCTGGCTGCTGGTGGCGCCGGTGGTCGCCGGGGTCATCGCGGGCACGATCGCGCTCCCCGTGCAGCCCGGCCTCAAGTGGTGGCTGGCCGCGATGGCGTGCCTGTTCGTGTGCGGCATGGCGGCCAAGGCCCAGGACTCGTACACGCCGGCCCGCTCCGCGTGGGCGAGCGTCGAGCCCTCGTACGCCTCGTTCCGCGCGATGATGCGCGGCCGGTGGACGCAGGTGTACGGGGCGCTGCCGACCGGGATCGTGGACGACGAGCTGTACGTCGCCCCGGCGCGGCCGGCGATCGTGCCGCGGGTCGCGTTGCTCTGCTCCGACCGGGCCGTCGTCGCCTTCCTCTCGGTCAACGGCCTGCCGCGGCGACTGGAGATGACGGTGGCACCCACCGTCGACGAGTTGCCCGCCGATGTGCCGGTCGTGGTGGTGCACGACGCGAGCGCGCGGGGCGCGTTGCTGGCTCTTGAGACGCGGGCGACGCTGCCCGGCCGGGTGGTCGTCGACGCCGGTCTCTCGGTGCGCACGGCCCGCGACAGGCGGCTCGTGCGGCGGCTGAGCGAGCCGTCGGGGGTCAGCTCGGCGCATCTGCGCACGGCGGCCGGGCTGCCGTTGACGTTGGCCGACTGGCTGGCCGACGGCTGGTGGTACCCGATCGCCGCGGTGCCCCCGGCGCGGTTGGTGCACGTGGTCGAGCGCGCGGTGGAGCAGGCCGTGCAGCAGGGCCGGATCGCGGGCGACCCGCGGCAGCGACGCGCCGCCACGACCGGCTTCATGACCTGGCCCGCCGCTCCCGGCGCCGCTGACACGAAGGGCAGGACGACCCCATGACAGCGCCAGGCGTGCCGGCCGGGCACCAGGAACAGGCGGCGGGCCGCGGGCTCGCGACGCGGGTCGTCGACCGGGCGATCACCGTGGCCGCGGCGCGCGCCGCCGCGCCCGGCGGCATTCGCTTCACCGAGCGTCAGCTCTACTACGCGACGTGTCGCGTCCTGTGGCCCGCGCCCACCCTGATGGGCCGCCTGCCGCACTCCCCCGCGCCCTCCCTGCGGCTGCCCCACTTCACGCGGGCGCTGCGGACCCGCGAGACGGCGGTGCCGGGCCTGTTGAGCCAGGCCGAGATCGGGGCGGCGGCCGGCCCCGGGGCGGGCCAGGCCCGGGAGCCCGACCTGTACGACTACGGGCTGCCGCGGCTGCTGGTCTGCCAGGACCGCTCACTGGCCCGCATGTTGGTCGCCAACCACGTGCACCTGGAGGCCGGCTGCCCGGTCGTGGCCGCCGAGGAGTGCTGGCCGCTCGACGCCCGCCTGGTGGCCGCCCTGGAGCGGGCGGAGGGCGCCACCGTGTACGTCCTGCACGACGCGAGCCCGGCCGGCGTCGCGCTGCCCGCCCGGCTGCGGGCCGGGCTCGGCCCGGTGCCGGGAGTGCGGGTCTCCTCGCTCGGGCTCGTACCGCGACACGCCGCCGCGCTGCACCTGACCTCCGGGCGGGCCCGGGGCCCGGTGGCGCTGCCCGAACCGCTGCCCAGGGGGCTGCGCCCACGCGAGGCGGCCTGGCTGGCGCGCGGCCGGTTCGCGCAGCTCGCCGCCGTACCGCCGGATCGGCTGCTGCGCGCGGTGCTGCGCCGCACGCGCGGGCCGCGCCCGCCACGGCCGTCGGTCTGGAACGAGCTGCGTGACCTGCGTGCCGCCGGCTTCCTCACCTGGCCGACGCCGTGAGACCGCTCGGTACGCCCGGCGCCGCGCGCTGCCCGGGACACCGCCCGCCCACCGTCGACCGCACACCCGAGGACCCCAGATCATGATTCGGCCACGTGACATCGGCTACACGGACGAGCTGCTCGCCGACGGCAGCGTCCACCGCGCGTACGAGGACGGCCGCCAGGAGTGGCGCCGACGCGGGGACGACGGACTGGTGCACTGGCACGACGACCGGGGCGCGGCGGGCACCGACGAACAGTTGGGCCAGCGCGTCATCAAGCGCGCCTACGCCGACGGGCGGGTGGTCTACGCACGGGACATCGGCTACGGCCGGACGGTGTGGGGCCGGGGCGAGACCATGCTCGTCAACCGGACGTCGTTCGGCGGCCGGACCGGTGCCGCGCTGGCCGCGCTCGGCGTGGCCGGTCTGGCCGTCACCGCCGCGCAGCTCCCCCCGCCGTACCTGACGCCGGCGGAGGAGGAGGCGCTACGGCAGCAACAGGCGGCCCAGGGCTCGGGCGGCGGTGGCGGCGAGGTCGGCCTGGGCGGCGAGGAGGAAGCGGGCTGGGAGGGGGACTGGGAGGCGGACGACGGCGGCTGGAGCGACGACGACTTCGGCTGACCCGCCCCCGCTTCCCACCCCCGTGCGAACCCGCGGGTGACACGCGCGACACGATCGACGTACGCCGCGCCCACCCGTCCCCTCACCCAGCCATCCACCCACTGGCTCGCCCGTCGGTCGAGCACGCGGACGAGGAGAGGAGCCTGACATGGCTCGCCTGTGCGCCTGTCTGGCGCCCGACACCGAACGCGCCCGCGGCCACCTCGCCGCGATGGGCGCCACCCCGGGCAGGCCGGTCGGCGCCTTCCCGGCGGACGCGATGGCGCCCGGGCTCGGCTTGGTCGTCTCCGAGCACGGCCACGCGGATGGTCCCTTCGCCGCGCACGGGCTGACCGGCGTCGGCGAGGTCACCGTGCACAACCGCGCGGAGCTGTGTGCCGTGCTGGCGGCGGCCGGTGACGTGCCGCCGCCCGGCTGCTCCGACGGCGAGTTGTTGCTGCGCTGCTGGGCCCGGCTCGGGGAGGCGGGCGTCGCGCTGGCCGAGGGCATGTTCGCGCTCGCCGTCCGGGACGGCGCCGACCTGTTGCTGATCCGCGACCACGTCGGGGCGCGCACCCTGTTCTACGCCCGGGCCGACGGCTGCTGGGCCGCGTCGTCGTCGCTGCGGGCGCTGCGCCGCTGGCCGGCGCTCGGCACCGGCGTGAACCTGGCGGCCGTCCGCTCGTTCCTGACCTTCGCCTATCTGCCCGGCGACGAGACGCTGCTGCGCGACGTGCACGAGGTGCTGCCGGGGCGCGTGGTGCGGCTGTCGGCGTCGGGTGCCGTCACCGAGCGGGTGTACTGGGAGCCGCGTGAGCGCGTGGCCGACCCGGAGCCGGCGGACCCCTCGGAGTACGTGCTGGCCCTGCGGGCGGCGTTGGAGGAGGCGACGGCGCGACGGCTGCCGGCGGGCGAGGCCGTCGGCGTGCTGCTGTCCGGCGGGATCGACAGCTCGCTGGTGACGGCGCTGGCCGCGAAGGCGCACGACCAACCGGTACACACGTACTCGATCAGCTTCGGCGATGAACTCCCGCACGAGCTGGGCTACTCGGGGCTGGTCGCCGCGCACTGCCACACCCGGCACCGGGTGCTCACGGTCTCCGGCGACGCGGTGGCCGCGCGGCTCGCGGACGCGGCGGCGCTGCTCGACAGCCCGGTGGGCGACCCGTTGACGGTGCCCAACCTGATGCTCGCCGAGGCGGTGGCGGGCGACGGGCTGCGCGTGGTGCTGAACGGGGAGGGTGGCGATCCGGTCTTCGGCGGCCCGAAGAACCTGCCGATGCTCGTCCACGAGATGCACCGCGACCCGCTGGGGGGCGGCGAGGACCGCGCCACCGCGTACCTGCGCTCGTACCGCAAGTGCTGGAGCGACCTGCCGGAGTTGCTGACCGCCGACGCGCTGCGGGCGCTGGTCGACGCGCCCGCCCCGCAGCGGTTCGTCGAGCCGTACCTGACCGGGCCGGGGCGGATGGAGTACCTGCTCAACCAGTTGTTGCACTGCAACCTGCGGACCAAGGGCGCGCACCACATCCTGACCAAGGTGGAGCGGCTGACCGCGTCCCAGGGGATACAGGGGCGGGCGCCGCTGTTCGACCGGCGGGTCGTCGACCACGCCTTCGCCACGCCGCCCCGGTTGAAGCTGCGCGGGACCGTGGAGAAGTGGGTGTTGAAGGAGGCCGTGCGGGACCTGTTGCCGGCCACCGTCGTGGACCGGCCCAAGAGCGGGATGCGGGTGCCGGTGCAGCAGTGGCTGAGCGGGCCGCTGCGCGAGCTGGGTGGCGACCTGCTGCTCGGCTCGGCCGCGCGGCGGCGGGGCCTGTTCCGGCCAGAGACGGTGCGCGCCTGGATGCGCGGCGACGGCACCCTGCTCCCCCGGCAGGGCGGCAAGGTGTGGCTGGCGCTCACCCTCGAACTGTGGTTGCGCTCCTACGAGTTGTGAGGCGCGGCCGCTCGGGCCGGTGGGCCCCGGGGCGTGGCGCGGCCCGGGGTGCCGGGCCGGGTGGGTTGGACGTATCGACACCTGGAGGATGAGTCATGAGCAACCCGACATCGGGCGCGGCGACCCTGTCACTGGTCGATCCCCGTACCGGGCGCGTGCGGGGCGTAGCGAGCCCGGGGCGCGAGGAGGAGGTGGGCCACGCGGTGGCCGCGGCGCGCGCGGCCTGGCCCGCCTGGCGCGCGCTGACGCCGAGGGAGCGTGCGCGCCGGCTGGAGCGGCTCGCCGCGCTGGTCGAGGAGAACGCCGACGCGTACGTGGCGCGGGAGCGGGCGGGTACGGGCAAGCCCGCGACGGAGGCGGCCGGCGAGCTGGAGCAGGTCGCCGACCTGCTGCGGTTCTACGCGTCGGCGGCCCGCGCCCAACTCACCCCGGCCGCCGGGCGCCTGGTGGCCGGGCACGAGAGCTGGGTGCGGTGGGAGCCGCTGGGTGTGGTGGGGGTGATCGTGCCGTGGAACTACCCGCTGATGATGGCGGCCTGGCGGTGCGCGCCCGCGCTGGCCGCGGGGAACGTGGTGGTGGCCAAGCCGGCGGAGACCACGCCCGACGCGCTGGCGCTGCTGGCCGACCACGCCGACCAGGCGCTGGGCCCCGGCGTGCTCCAGGCCCTGCCCGGTGATCGGACCACGGGCCGGCTGCTGGTCGAGGCCGCTGTCGACATGGTGGCGTTCACCGGCAGCGAGGCGGCCGGCGCCGACGTGGCGGCCCGGGCCGGAGCCCGGCGGGTCAGCCTTGAACTCGGCGGCAACGCCCCGGCGGTGGTGTTGCCCGACGCGCCCGAGGACACCTGGGCGGAGCTGGCCCGGGCGGTCACGTACAACGCGGGCCAGAGCTGCGCGGCGCCCGCCCGGGTGATCACGTTGCGCGACAACTACGAGGCGGCCGTCGAGCACCTGACGCGGGCCATGGCCCAGCGGGTGGCCGGTCGCGACTTCGGGCCGCTGAACAACGCCGACCAGGCCGCGCGCTACGACGACCTGGTGGCGGCCTCGCGCGCGAAGCGCGACGTGGTCGCCGCGGTGGCGCCCGGTGCCGGGGAGGCGGGCGGCTTCTGGCGCGGGGCGCGGGTGCTGGCCGACCTGCCGGACGACGATCCGGCCGTCGTACAGGAGGTGTTCGGGCCGCTGCTGACCGTGCAATGGGCGCCCGACGTGGAGGCGGCCATGCGCATGGCGTGCGGGGTGCCGCAGGCGTTGGCGGCGAGCGTGTGGACGCGGGACATCGGGCTCGGGCTCGACGTGGCGGGCCGGCTGAACGCGGGCGAGGCGTGGGTGAACTGCCACCTCGTGCAGACGGCCGAGTTGCCGCACGGGGGCAGGGGCGCGTCGGGAGGGGGCACGGACCTGAGCGTGTTGGCGCTGCACGAGTACCAGCGGCCCAAGACGATCACGGCCAGGCTGGCGCTCGGCCCGGCCCGCTCCTAGCCTTCGCCGCCGCCCGCGCGCGGCGGGTCAGTGGCCCGGGAGGTCGAGCCAGTGGGCGTCGCCCGGGGCGACGGTCACCGTGCGGTCGGCGAGTCGTACGGCGATGGGGGTGGCGCCCGATGCGGGCACGCTGACGCACAGCCTGCCCGAGCGGACGCGCAGGTCCACGCCCCAGTGGTCGTGGAAGCGGACGCAGAAGCCGTACTCGGACAGCTCCGGCAGCGGCACCGGGTCAAGGCGCAGCGCGTCCTCGCGGGCTTCCAGGCCGGTGAGGCCGCGCTGCACCAGGTCCAGGGTGCCGGCCATCGCGCCGAGGTGGATGCCCTCGCCGGTGGTGCCGCCCTGGAGGTCGGCGACGTCTCCGGCGAGGGCCTCCTGGAAGTACCGCCAGGCGTCGCCGCGCCGGGCGCGGGCCAGCACCCAGGCGTGCACCAGGCCGCTGAGGGTGGACCCGTGGCTGGTGCGCCGCAGGTAGTAGTCGACGGTGGCCTGCCATCGGGCGTCGTCCAACTGGTAGCCCAGGCGGTCGAAGAGGCCCGCGAGTTCGGCGGGGGCGAAGAGGTAGCCGAGCATGAGCACGTCGGCCTGCTTGGACGCCTGGTAGTGGTTGACGCTGTCGCCCTCGGACTCCAGGACCCGATCCAGTCGCCTGATGTCGCCGTACCGGCTCCGGTAGCCCTCCCAGTCGAGTTCGGCCAGCGCGCCGTACCCGTCGAACTGGCTGATCACACCCTGGTAGAAGGGGACGTGGAGGCGGCGGGAGACCTCGTCCCAGCGCTCCAGTTCGGTGGCGTCCAGCGCGGTGTGCTCGAACAGCTCACGCCGGCGCGGCTCGGGCAGGGCGCGCATCGTGTCGAGGGCGCGGGCCAGCACCCAGGCCGCGGTGACGTTGGTGTACGTGTTGTCGTCCAGGCCGGGTTCGGCGGCCCCCGGGTAGGCGTCGTGGTACTCGTCGGGCCCGACCACGCCACGGATGCGGTAGCGCTCACGCTGCGCGTCGTAGCTGGCCGCGTCGGCCCAGAACCGGGCGATGTGCAGCAGCATCTCGGCGCCCTTGGTGTGCAGGAACTCCGTGTCGCCGCTGGCCTGGCAGTACTGCCACACGTTGTACGCGATGGCCGAGCCGACGTGGTACTGGCGGCGCGAGTGGTCGGGCAGCCAGCGGCCCGAGCGGGGGTTGAGGTGGAGCGTCTGGGTCTCCTCGCGGCCGTCGCCGCCGCTCTGCCACGGGTATCTGGCCCCGGCGCGCCCCGCCTCGGCCGCGGCCCGGCGGGCCGCGGGCAGCCGCCGGTGGCGGTAGGTCAGCAGCGCCCGGGAGACCTCGGGGAAGTGCAGGTTGAGGTAGGGCAGGACGAACAGCTCGTCCCAGAAGACGTGGCCGCGGTACGCCTCGCCGTGCAACCCGCGGGCGGGCACGCCGACGTCGAGTTCGGCGGTGTGCGGGGAGAGCGTCTGCAGCACGTGGAACAGGTGCAGTCGCAGCACGCGCCCGGCGTCGCCCGGCGCGTGGACGTCGGCGCGCCGCCACAGGTGTTCCCAGGCGGCGCGGTGGGAGCCCAGGAGGCTGGCGTACCGCGGGGCCCGGCGCGCGCCGTCCACCGCGGCCTGGAGCGGGTCGCTGATGGCCGGGTCGCGGGAGGTGTGGAGCGCCACCGTCTTGTCGAGCGTCACGGCCCGCCTCGGGGTGAGGGTGACGGTCAGCGCGCGGGTGACGCGCGGGCCCTCGTGTTCGACGCGGTCCCGGGTGACACCGCCCCCGCTGACGCGGGTGCGGGCGGCCATCGCGATCCGCAGGTCCGACTCGGTGGTGCGGCAGCGCAGCCACACGGTGTCGGGGTCGGCGCCGGTGCGCAGGTGCGTCAGGTGGCGTCCGGCGAGCTGGCGGTAGCGGGCCACGCCGGAGTTGGTGACGCCGCCGTCGAGCCCGCAGGCGATGTCCAGCGCGCCGGTCCAGCCGTGCGCGCGGAAGACGGTGCGGATGGCCGCCAGGTGCGGGTCGCCCATGTGCACGAGCCGGTGCTGCTCGACGTCGAGGTGGCCGCCGTGCCCGTCGGCGAAGCGCAGGCGGCGGGTGAGGGTGCCCTGGCGCAGGTCGAGTCGCTGGTGGAAGGCGGTGAGCGCGGGGCTGTCGGGGGTGAGCCAGGGGCCGGGCGGCGCGTCCTCGCGGCGGACGCGGTAGCGCACGGGCAGCCAGTTCGGCAGGTTGACCATGTCCTCGTTCTCGACCTGCCGCCCGGCCACGTGGGACACGAGTCGGTTGTAGCAGCCCGCCGCGTAGGTGCCCGGGTAGTGGGTGTCGTCGGCCGCCGTCTCGGGGGCGGCGCCCCTGGTGGCGAAGTAGCCGTTGCCCAGGGTGCACAGCGATTCGCGCAGCGACTCCGCCGCGGGTTGGTAGCCCGCGTACTCCCAGGCCCACTCGGTCGTGGGGCGTCCGCTGGTCATCGCTCGGCCGGCGGCGGGCTCGCGGCGCGGCCGTGGCCGGTGGGTGGTGCGGGCGGGTCGGTCGCGTCGGGGGCGGTGAGCAGTTCGGCCAGGTCGGCGACGACGAGGTCGGCGCCGTACGCGTGCAGGTCGGTGGTGCCGGCGCGGTCTGCCGTCCGGTCCACCCCGACGACCAGGCCGAAGCCGCCGTGCCTGGCCGCCGCGACGCCGGCCAGCGCGTCCTCCACGACGGCGGCGGCGGGCGGGGGCACGCCAAGCCGCCGGGCCGCCTCCTCGAACAGGGCCGGGTCGGGTTTGCCCGGCAGCCGCAACCGCGCCGCTTCGCGCCCGTCCACGAGGTGGTCCAGCAGCTCCCGTACGCCGGCCCTGGCCAGGAGTTCGCCGGCGTGCCGCGAGGCGGACACGGCGGCGCGGGGCACGCCGTCCCGGCGCAGCGCGCGCAGCAGGCGTACCGTCCCGGGGTAGGCGGCGATGCCGTGGGTGTCGAGGTACGCGGTGAAGGCGCGGTCCTTGTGGGCCGCCACCGCCCACACGGTGGCCGTGCCGGGGCCGTCGTCCTCGCTGCCGGGTGGCAGTCGCAGTCCGCGCGACGCGAGGAAGGCCGCGGCGCCGTCGTACCGGGACGTGCCGTCGACGTAGCGCCGGTAGTCCGCGTCCGGGTCGAAGGGGCGGCGCAGCGCGGGGTCGTCCGGCGGGTGTGCGCGCAGGCAGGCGTCGAACGCCTGCCGCCAGGCGGCGGCGTGCGCCCGGGCGGAGTCGGTGATCACCCCGTCGGTGTCCAGGACGACGGCCCGTACGCCGGGCGGCAGCGGGACCAGCCGCTCGTGGTGGCCGTGTGGCCGGTGGGAGGCGTCGGTGTGCGGCGTTGGCACGGCGCTCCTCCTCCCCGGCGGTGTCCCGGCCGTGGGGTCCGCCGTTCGCTGCCGCCCGCCATGTCGGTCCCGCCCGGCCCGCGCGGGCTGGCCCGCCGGGCCGGAGGCCGGGGGCATGGCGTCGATTCCTCCCCATTGTCGTACCGGTGGCGGCACCTCACCACTTCGCGCCGGGCCCCCGTCACGCGCTGTCACGGGCCGCGCCGGCTCCCGTCTCGCGCCGGACAGCCGGGCGTGGCGGCCGGGCCAGGGTGGGTGTGGGTGGCCGGGTAGGGACGGCCGGGTGCTGGAGCGACTGGAGATCGAGAGCTTCGTCGTACTCGCCGAGGAACCGCGCTTAGGGCGGACGGCCGAGCGGCTCCACGTGTCGCGGGCCCGGGTGAGCCAGACGATCCGGGCCTGGAGCGGCGCGTCGGCGCCCCCCTGTTCGAGCGCACCCGTCGCAGCGTGCGCCTCACCCCGCTGGGCCGGCGGCTGCACGCGGAGGTCGAGCCGGGCTACCGGCGCATCCGGGCCGCGCTGGAGCGCGCCAGGGCCGAGGCCAGGGGCGTGGAGGGCGACCTCGCGGTCGGGTACCTGGGCACGGCGGCCGGGGAGTTCGCGATGGACGTGGTCCGGGCGCTGGCCGGCCGGCACTCCGGGATCGAGGTGCGCGTCCACGAGACGCAGAGCAAGGACATGTTCGGGCCGCTGCGGGCGGGCCGGGTGGACGTGTTGGTCACCCTGTTCCCGGTGGCCGAACCGGACCTGACGCGCGGCCCGGTTGTGTCGCGGGTGCCATGGGTGCTCGCCGTCGCGGCCAGCCATCCGCTGGCGGGCCGGGAGGCGCGCCGGGGGCGTTCGCGGTCGGCACGACGGAGGTCGCCGAGCCGCGCGGGTTGGTCCGGCCCGGCGGAGGTGGGAACCCCTGCCGGGCCGTTCGGCCTCCCCCGGCCCCCGGGCTCTTCGCGTCAGACGGTGCCCGGCCGGCCGGGGCCCGGGATCACTTCGCGCAGAACTCGGCCTCGACGACCTCGTTGTAGGCGCCGGCCCAGTCGCCGTTGACGTTCACCGACAGCGCGTGCTCGCCGTCCGCGGTCGCCAGGCTGGTCGACAGGGAGCCCTGGATGGCGCCGTTGTGGCCCCATACGACGCCGCAAGAGGTCTGCTGCTTCATGAGCCCGAGGCCGTAGGAGAACTTCGTCCCGGCGATCGGCACCGTGGTCGTCATCTCCCGCAACTGGTCGGGGGCCAGCACCTGCCCCGACAGCAGGGCCCGGTAGAACCGGTTGAGGTCCCGCGTGGAGGAGATGACCTCGCCCGCGGCGCCGGCCAGGGTGGGGTTCAGGGAGGTCACGTCGTACGTCGGGCTTCCCGGCTCGCCGGGGGCGCCGAGGACGCCGGTGAGCTTGGAGTACGCGCGGGCGCTGGGCGCGGGCATGCGGGCGTCGGTGCCCGGCAGCGAGGTGGCGCGCAGGCCCAACGGGCGCAGGACGCGGCGCTCGACCTCGCGCGCGTAGGGGCGGCCGGTGACCTCCTCGATGACCATGGCGGCCAGGACGTAGTTGGTGTCGGAGTAGTGCCAGCCCTTGCCGGGCTCGAAGTCGGGCCGGTGTTTCATGGCGATCCCGACGATGTCGCGCGGGGTCCAGGTGTCGTAGCGGTGGCGCAGGAAGTCGGTGCCGAACAGCCGGCGCTGCACGTCCGCGTCGTCGGTGTAGCTGTAGACGCCGCTGGTGTGGTTGAGGAGTTGGCGCACGGTGATCCGCTCGCCGTCGTGCCCGTTGCCCCGCACGAGGTCGGGCAGCCAGTGGTGCACGGTGTCGTCCAGGCTCAGCCTGCCCTCGGCCACCAACTGGAGCAGCACCGTGGCCGTGAACGTCTTGGTGATCGAGCCGACCCGGAACCGCTCGTCGGCCTGGCGGGGCAGGCCGCTGCGCAGGTCGGCGGTGCCCGAACGGCCGGCCCAGGTGGCGCGGCCGTCGCTGACGCCGGCGACCACTCCGGGAACCCCGCGCGCCACCACGGCGTCGATGGCCTCCTGGGTGGCCCGGTGGTCGCCCCTGGTCGCGGCGGGTTCGGCCGCTGCCGCCGTGGCGGGCAGCGCGCTGGCCACGCCAAGCACGGCCCCGACGACCGCGGCGACGACCGCCGTCCCACGGCGGTGGGCGCGCGCCCGGGCCCGGGCCGGCCGCGGCCCCCGCGCGGTACTGGCCGCTGGGGCGGTGGGCCCGGCGGCCCGCGGGTGCCGGTGGGGGGCGTGGCGCTCGTACATGGGAGGTCTCCTGCGCTTCGGCTGGTGATCAACTGGCGGGTCCAGCCTCGCCCAACGAGGCCCGCTACGGCAGCCGCCAGTCCCCCGGCCTCGGGGTCCGGGTAGCCCTACCGCGCGGCGGGGGTTTCCCCACCACCGGTCGACCCGCCCGGCCCGAACCACCCGCCCCCGGCCACCTCGCGAGCCACCACGGCCCCGGGCTCAACCCACGCGAAGGGCCCCGCCGTGGCCGCGATGCGCCGACGACGGGGCCCGGGGCCCCAAGCCCACCCGCGTCCGTCAGACGCGGTAGGCGTAGTAGAGGGCGTTCGGGTACGAGGCGATGATGCTCGCCACCGACTTCCGGTAGGTGTTGACCGAGTGGTACGTCAGGTACGGGACGCCGCTCGAACTCCGGTAGGTGGTCATCATCGTGTGGTCCTTGGACCCGTCCCGGTCGAAGTCCATCTGCATGACGTCACCGACGCCCATGTAGTAGACGTTCGCCAGGTTGGTGGCCCGCTTGTGGTGCAGCGTGAACCACGACCACTCGTTGGCGCCGACCCACGACAGGCTCTGGTACGAGGAGTCGTACCACCAGTTGCGGTAGTCGTCGTAGGTGCCCGAGTCGTGCTTCCAACCGCCCGCCTTGAGCGCCTGGCTGACGAAGTTGGTGCAGTCGCCGCCGGCGTCGTTGAACTTGCGGTAGGCCGGGTTGTAGTTCTTCCAGTACTTCTCGGCGTACGTGGCCATCGCCTTGTAGTTCAGGCCGGTGGTCCCGGGCGGCTTGGACTGCGGCGTCGAGGGCTTCTTCGTGGCGGCGGGCTTGGCGCTCGGCAGCGCGTCGGCGGTGGCCACGGCCGGCGTGCGCGGCTCGTTGATCGCCACCGGCCCGTCGTCCGTGGAGCGCAGGCCGGTCAGCTCCCACGTACCGGCCGAGGTGCGCGCGAGGGTCATCTCGTGGTGGGCCTCGAAGCCGGTCGTCGCGGGCTCGTCGCCACGGACCTTCGCGTAGCGCAGCGTGGTGGTCTCGGTGACCTGAACGGTGGCCCGGTCGCCCTGGACGCGGGTCTCGTTCACGGTGGCCTTCGTGTCGCCGGCGCTGTACGCCTCGCCCAGGGCGGCCAGGCGCGCCTTGCGCTTGCCGAGCGAGGAGACGGCACCGCTCTCCGCGCGGGCCAGCTTCGCCGAGACGCGCACCTTCCCGTCGCCGAGCGTCGCCACCCGTCGCGCGGGCTTGCCGTCCACGATGGCGGCCGTGCGCTCGGTGAGCACGGCGTCGGCGATGCGGCTGAAGGACTCGATCGTCGCGGCGCTCGCCGTGCGCGGCTGTGCCTTCGTCCCGTCCGCCGCGTTCGCGGCCGTCGCCGGCAGCAGTACGGCCGAGACGGCCACCGTCAGGGCCGCCCCGACAGCGGATCTGAAGGTCGTAGGTATCACGTTGTTTCCCCTTGTCACCCCGGCCCGGTCGGCCCGGGGACGGAATCTTCGCACGAACTCCCGTTTTCTGGAGGGTATGTGGGGAGATTGTGGATCAACCGCCAAATGAACGGTGCGGTCGTGCTAGAGGGGCGCTGACGGAGCCCTCGCCTCAGCACGCCGCCACGCGTCGACCCGGCGGCGCGTCAGGCCCCCCGTCCGCCTCCGCCCCTGGTGGCCCGGAGCCCGTCCTCACCCGGATGGCGGGCGCGGAACCGCGTTGCCGGGGGCGCGCCCTGATCGTCCGGCGGTACGCGGCAAAGGCGGGTAAAAGGGTGGGGAGCCGGCAAAGCGCTCACCATGGGGTGCACAGCCCCACCACCACGAGGAGGCATGACATGTCGTCCAAGCGACGCCGCAAGAAGAAGGCACGCCGCAAGAACGGTGCCAACCACGGTAAGCGACCGCAGAGCTGACCCGGCCGCCCCGGGCCCGGGCCGGGACGCCCCGGCCCGGGCCCGCCGCGCCCCGGTGCGCGGCGGGCCCGGCACCCTGACCGCCGATCGCCTCGCCGAGCCGCCGACCCGGCCGGGAGGCCGGAGCCTGGGTCCGCGCGGGGATCACGGGCGGCGGTCGCAGGGCGGCCCCGCCGCTGGTCGTAGGGCCAAGGAGGGATGCCGTACGCCGTTCGAGGCTGCCAGCATCGACGCATGAACGCTTCCTGGCCGGCCCATCTCGACGTGGGCGCCGTGCGGTTCGCGCGGCCCACCGCCCGCTACGACGACGTCCTCACCTTCTACCGCGACACCCTCGGCCTGCCCGTGCTGGCCCAGTGGCGTGATCACCACGGGTACGACGGCGTCGTCCTCGGGCTCCCGGACACGCCGGTCCACCTGGAGATCACCCAACACGGCTCCCCGCCGCGCATCCCGGAGCCGCACCCGGAGAACCAACTCGTGCTGTACCTGCGCGGGCCCGAGGCGGTCGCGACGGCCGTGGCACACCTGGCCGGCCACGGCCACCACCCCGTGGCCGCCGCGAACCGCTACTGGCCCGATCGGGGCGCCGTCGCGTTCGAGGACCCGGACGGCTGGGTGGTCATCCTCGCCCCCTGGGTGTTCGGCGCCCAGAGCCCGCCACCGGTGCGGGCGGGGCAGGCATAGCAGACCGCGGGTCCCGCATCGCATCCCGCCAACCCGCCGACCGCCCCGGGGGATTGCCCCCGGGGCCACCGACCAGGTGGCCCGATGGTCTGGCACCGGGCACGCTCCTAGCGTCTTTCGGGTCGTCACCACGTGATCGACAACGATCCACCTCGCCTCGAAGGAGCACGATGCGCATCGCGTCGACAGTCGCCGCCGGACTCGGCCTGACCGGCTTACTCGCGGGGGCCGTGCCCGCGCTGGCGCACCCCCAGCCGACCCGGCCCGCGCCCGCGGCCACCTCCGCGCAACACCCGCCCGCCACGGCGGGCGCCGCCTACCGGCACCAGCGACTCGACTGGGGGCCCTGCTCGACGCAGCAGGCCGAGCTGCGCGCGGCGGGGGCCGAGTGCGCGCGCGTGCGCGTGCCGCTCGACTACGCCGATCCGGGCGGCCGGACGATCCAGGTCGCCATCTCCCGGCTCAGGGCCGCGGACCGGCACGAGCGGCGCGGCATCCTGTTGGCCAACCCGGGCGGGCCGGGTGGGACCGGGCTGGCCTACCCGCTGTCTCTGCGGCCCACCCTGGGGGAGGTCGCGGACCGCTACGACCTCATCGGCTTCGACCCGCGCTTCCTCGGCGAGAGCACCCCGATCTCCTGCGCGCCCGCCTCGCCGCCGGCCCCGCCCGGCGACACGACCAGCCCGCGGCGGGACTTCGTGTCCTCCGTGCGCTCGGCCCGGGACACCGCCCGCCGCTGCGGGGAGCACGGCGACAACGCGACGCTGCTGCCGCACGCCTCGACCCGTAACGTCGCCCGCGACATGGACGTCATCCGCTCCGTGCTCGGTGAACGCAGGCTGTCGTACTTCGGCACCTCCTACGGCGCCGACCTGGGCGCCGTGTTCACCCAGTTGTTCCCGCACCGCTCCGACCGCGTCGTCATCGACTCCTCGACCGACCCGGCGGCCACCCAGTACGAGCTGTTCCAGCGGGCGGGCGAGCCGCTGGAGGAGGCGCTCGACGAGTGGGCGGGTTGGGCCGCGCGGCGGCACGCCACCTACCGGCTCGGCACCACGGCCGCGGCGGTCCGCGCCAGCGTGCAGCGGCTGCTCGACCACGCCGAGCACCGCCCCCTACGCGTGGCCGGCGAGCGGCTGGACGCCCCGCTCGTCCGGCTGCTGCTGCGCCAACTCATCCAGCACCAGGAGTACGACCCGATGCTGGCCAGCGTCGTGCGGGACCTGGTGGCGGCCGGTGCCGGCGAGTTGACCGAGCCCGGCCCCGAGCTGGCGGGCCTCCTCGAACTGCTCCGCTCCCCCGACCTGGCCGACAGCATGGTCGGCGGGGCGCTGTTCATGTGCGGCGACGGCGGCTGGCCGGCGGGCGGCTGGCCCAAAGACCCCGCCACGTACTGGCGGAACACGCGGCACAGCCGCGCCACCCAGCCCGTCTTCGGGCCGCTCGTCAACGGCATGATCGCCCCGTGCGCGTTCTGGCGGACCCGGCCCGCCGAGCCGGGCACCGCGATCGGCAACGACGTGCCCGTCCTCATGCTCCAGGCCCGGCGCGACAACAACGTGCCCTACGAGGGCGCGCTGGCGCTGCACCGCAGGCTGACCGGCTCGCGCCTGATCACCGCCGAGATCCGTTCGCACGGCGTGTACGGGCGCGGTGGCGAGGGCCTGCGCCCCGTGCCGTGCGCCGACCGGGCCGTCAACGACTACCTGCGGGGCGGCGCGTTGCCGGCCTCCGACCAGATCTGTGCCCCGGCCGGGAGCGTGCGGTGAGCGCGGCGCGGCCGGCGTTCAGCCGGCGCGCCGGGGTGTCCGCCGCCGCTGCCGCGCTGCTGGTCGGCGCCGCCCCGGTGGCGGCGACCGCCGCGGACGGCCAGCCCCGCCGGGGCGGCCGGGGCAGGGCGGAGCGGGCCCGGCACGACGCGGCCCTCCAGCGCGATGTGGCGGCCGTCCGGGCCACGGGCGCCACCGGCGTGCTGGCCGAGGTGCAGACGGCGGGTGGTCGCGCGGCGGCCCGGGCCGGCACCGCCGACCTGGCGACGGGCCGCCCGGTGCCGTGGGACGCGTACTACCGGATCGGCAGCGACACCAAGCCGTTCACGGCCACGGTCGCGCTGCAACTGGTCGGGGAGGGCGCGTTGGCGCTCACCGACCCGGTCGAGCGCTGGCTGCCGGGCCTGGTGCGGGGCAACGGCAACGACGGGCGCCGTATCACCCTGGCCAATCTGCTGCGGCACACCAGTGGCCTGGCCGACTACCTGGCGGCCTCGGGCGAGGGTGAGCCCCCGACGCCCGCCGGCTACCGCGCGGGACGGTTCTCCCACCAGACACCCCGTCAGCAGGTCGCGGCGGCCCTCAGCCAGCCACCCGGCTGGCTGCCCGACGCCGACGACCCGGCCGGGGAGCGACGCTGGTCCTACTCCAACACCAACTACGTCCTGGCGGGCCTGATCATCGAGCGGGTGACGGGGCACTCGTGGGCCCAGGAGGTGCACGAGCGCGTCATCGAGCCGCTGGGCCTGCGCCACACCCTGACCCCGGGCACCTCGCCGTACGTGCCCCAGCCCACGGCCACCGCGTACACGGCCTTCCCCGGCGAGCGCGGGCTGACGGACACGACGCTGGCCTTCGGCGGCTACGCCGACGGCTCGCTGATCAGCACGCCCCGCGAGCTGGCCACGTTCTGGCGCGCGTTGTTCGGAGGGCGACTGCTGCGCCCGGCGCAACTCGCCGCGATGCGGCAGACGGTGCCGGCGCCGGACTGGATCGCGGCGCGCGGGGTCCGCTACGGGCTCGGCGTCGCCTGGCGGCCGGTGCGCGGCAGCTCGGACGGCATCTGGTTCCACGGTGGCACGCATCTGGGCACGGTCTCCGAGAGCGGCGTGCGGCCCGACGGCTCGCGCGCCGCGACCGCCGCGGTCTTCACCCTGCGGATGGCGGGCGAAGCGGCCGACGCGCAGGCCAGGGCGGCGCTGCGGTTGGTGGACAACGCGCTCGGGGGTACGGGCGGGGCCGACTGACCCGGCGCCGTACCCCGCTCCGCGCCGCCCCGGACGACCCGCGCCGCCCCGGACGACCCGCGTCGCCCGGGGCGGCGCGCGGCGACCCGCACCCCACGCTGTTGATAATGGTTTTCATAACGGGTGTAGGCTGTGCGCCATGCACCGTGACACCACCCCCCACCGCGTGGGCCCCTACGAGCTGCGCGCGGCCCGGTCCGAGGACGCGGAAGGCGCCCGACGGGTCATGCTGGACACCTTCTACCGCGAGTTCGGCTACGGCTACGTGCCCGCCTGGCACGCGGACGTCGTCGACATCGAGGGCACCTACCTGGCCGACCCGCGCCATCTGCTCCTGGTCGCCACCCTCGACGGCGCGGTGGTGGGAACCACCGGGGTGCTCTCCCGTGGCCCGGCCCACCCGCCCCACCCACGCTGGCTCGCCGAGCGCTACCCCACCGGCTCTACCGCCCAACTCGTGCGCGTGTACGTGGCCGCGGAACACCGCCGGCACGGGCTGGCCCGGGCCATGGTCCGCCGGGCGTGCGCCTTCGCCGCCGCGACCACGGGGTACGACTGCGTCTACCTGCACACCAACGTCAACGTGCCCGGCGCGCAGGGCTTCTGGGACAGCGTCGCCAAGGAGGTCTTCGACGCCAGGACCACCGGCGAGCACGGCCCGGGGTGCGGCACGGTGCACTACGAGATCCCGCTGCACGCGTAGACGCCCGGCACACCCACCGGGCCCGTCGCTTGCCTTGGAGCGCACTCACACGCATAGCGTGCGGCCCATGACGACAACACCTCAGCGCGGCATCGGATCGGGTTTCCACGCCCGCAGCACCACCGACGACGTCCTGCGCGGAATCGACCTCACCGGCACCCTCGCCATCGTCACCGGCGGCTACTCGGGCCTCGGCCGCGAGACGACGCGCGCCCTGACCGGCGCCGGCGCGCGGGTGATCGTGCCCGCCCGGCGACGCGCCGTCGCCGAGCGGGCCCTCGCCGGCGTCGACGGTGTCGAGGTCGACGAACTGGACCTCGCCGACCTGGCGAGCGTGCGCGCGTTCGCGGAGCGCGTGGTGGCGTCGGGGCGGCCCGTCGACGTCCTCGTCAACAACGCCGCGGTCATGGCCTGCCCGGAGACGCGGGTCGGCCCGGGCTGGGAGGCCCAGTTCGCCACCAACCACCTGGGTCACTTCGCGCTCGTGAACCACCTGTGGCCGGCGCTCGCCGCAGGTGGCGGTGGGCGCGTGGTGTCGGTGTCGTCCGCGGGCCACCACCTGTCGGACATCCGCTGGGACGACCCGCACTTCTCCCACGGCTACGACCGGTGGCTGGCGTACGGGCAGGCGAAGACGGCCAACGTCCTGCTGGCCGTCCACCTCGACGCGCGCGGTCGCGACGCGGGCGTGCGGGCCTTCGCGCTGCACCCCGGCGCCATCCTCACCCCGCTCCAGCGCCACATGACGCGGCAGGAGATGCTCGACCGGGGTTGGATCGACGAGGCGGGCACCCCGGCCGAGAGCTTCAAGACGCCCGAGCAGGGTGCGGCGACCCAGGTGTGGGCGGCCACCTCCCCGCTCCTGGCGGGCCTGGGCGGCGTCTACTGCGAGGACTGCGACATCGCCGAGGTGTCTGGCGACGACGCGGCGCCGATGAGCGGCGGGGTGCGCGGCTACGCCGTGGACCCGCGGCAGGCGGCGCGACTGTGGGCGCTGTCGGCCGAGCTGACGGGCGTGGACGCGTTCGCGACCAGCACCTCCTGACCCCCCCTCGGGACTTCGGTGCCGCGCCGGGCGGCCGGCGCCGGGGGGCGCCGTGACCCCGCCCGACCGCGCCACAGGGCGACCGGGGCGGCGCCTGGCTCGCGGCGTGTCCGGGCGCGCGCCACACGGCGGCGCGGCGCGCACCCTCCGTGACGGCCGTGGCGATCATGGCGCATCATACGAAGATGTCGCCTTCGCACCGGAACGAGGAGAAGATCGCTTCCAGTGGGCTGCCGCTGGACGTCTTCGACACGGCGCCGGTCGGGGTGGGGGTCTACCGCGGCGACCGACTGGTCCTGGCGTACACGAACCACGCGTACCACGAGATCTTCGGCGACCGACCGCTGGGCATGCCCCTGCGCGAACTCTTCGCCGACCTGCGGGAGCAGGCGGACCTGGATCTGTTGGAGGACGCCTTCCACACCGGTCGGACCGTGCGGGCGTCCGCCATCCCCTTCACCGTGGGCGGCGCGAGCGACGCGGCGCGCGGGGATGCCGCGCGGGCCACCCAGCGGTACCTCTCGTTCAGCGCCTCCCGGATCGAGCTGGCCGACCGCGAGCCCGGCCTGCTGCTGGTCGCGGTGGAGGAGACCGAACAGGTGACGGCGGCGGAGCAGACCCGGGTGCTGGCCGAGGAGCGGCGCCGGGCCCTCCTGCGCTACGAGTCGCTGACCACGGCGCTCACCCAGCAGGTGTGGGTGAGCGACAGCGAGGGACAGGTCATCGAGCACAGTCCGGCCTGGGAGCGCACCACCGGCCAACCCCCGGAGGCCATCCGTGGCAGCGGCTGGCTGGACAGCGCCCACCCCGACGACCGCGACGAACTGGCCCGCTCGTGGCGCCGCGCCGTCATCGAGGTGCCGGAGGTGTTCCAGTACGCGTTCCGGCTACGCCAGGCGGACGGCGGCTACCGACACTGTGAGCTGCACGCGGTGCCGGTGCGCGAGGGCGGGCGGGTGAGCGAGTGGGTGAGCGCCTGCACCGATGTCGAGGAGCGCTGGCTCGCCGAGCGGCGCAGCTCGCTCATCCGGCGCGCCTCGCGCGCCGTGACGGAGTCGCCCACCGCCCGCGAGGCGTTCACCGTGCTCGGCTCGGTCCTGGTCCCCGCGCTCGCCGACGAGTGCGGCATCTACCTGCTCAGCGAGTTCTCCGGCCCCGAGTGCAAGCCCGACGCCGGCCCGCTGGCGGTGGAGCGGGGCGCGGCCGTCGCGCGCCCCGGCCTGCCGCCGGGGCCGCCGCTGCGCAGCGAGGAGGTCATCAGCGCGCGGCACGCGATGGCGCGGGTGGTGTGCGAGCGGCAGCCGCGGCACGCCACGTTCCCGCCCGGCGCCGTGCCGCCCGACTTCGCCGCGCCGGGCACCGTGGCCTGGTTGAACCGCATCGGCGCGCACAGCGGCGCGCTGCTGCCGGTGCTGGTCGACGGCGAGGTGGTGGCCGTGGTCGCGGCGTACGTCTGTGGCGACCGGGACCCGCTCTCGCCGGCCGACCGCGACCTGATGCGGGAGCTGATCGAGCGGGCGCACGCGCCGCTGAGCCGGGCTCTGCAACTCCAGCGCACCCAACAGGTCGCCCGGGCCCTGCAACACAGCCTGCTCACCCCGCCGCCGGAGCTGCCCGACCTGGCCATCGCCGCCCGCTATCTGGCCAGCCCCACGGCGGCCGAGGTGGGTGGCGACTGGTACGACTCGTTCGTGCTGCGGGACGGCGCCACCGTGCTCATCATCGGCGACGTGGCGGGCCACGACCTGGACGCCGCCGTCACCATGAGCCGCGCCCGCAGCATGCTGCGCGCGCTGGCCGTTGACCGGGAGGAGCCACCGGGCGACATCCTGCGCCGACTGGACGTCAACACGCTGGTCCTCAGCCCGCAGGAGTCCACCACCACCTGCGTCCTGGCGCGCGTCGAGGGCCCGCCGGGTGGGCCGTGGCAGTTGAACTACTCCGTCGCGGGCCACCCTCCGCCCCTGTTGGTCACGCGGGAGGGCGCGGCGTGCTTCCTGGACGACGCGCAGGACGTGTTGCTCGGCGGCCTGTTCCCGGAGGAGCCGCGCAAGAGCAGCGTGCGGCCCCTGCCTCTCGGCTGCACCCTGCTGCTCTACACCGACGGCCTGGTCGAGCGGCCGGACGAGGATCTCGACCAGGGGTTGGAGCGGCTGCGCCGGCACGCGGCCACCCTCGCCGGCGAGCCCCTCGACGTCTTCTGTGACGTGCTGCTGGCCCACCCCGCGCAGACGGGCCGCGACGACATCGCCATGCTCGCGCTGCGGCTCCCCGCCCCGGACGAGTCCGACGTACGCCGCGGCGAGCACCCTGACCAGCACCGCGGCGTCGCACCCGCCTGAGCGCTTGCTAGGCTCCGCCACGTACTCGACAGTCGACGGCGGCGGCCCCGTGCGCGCCACCTACGACGAACCGCCCGCGACGACCAGGGGGTTGATGAATATGGCTCGGCCAACAGCCTCATCAGCATGCCCGGAACCGGGTCGCCGCGGCAGGTGAGCGACCCGGTCGACATCACTGACCAGGAGCCTCACATGTCTTCCAGTTCCGCTCGTTCCTCGCGTTCCGCGCGTCCTTCCGGTCCGTCCGCTGAAACGCCGGCGACCGGGTCCGACCTGTACACGGACCGCCTCGTCCTGCGGCAGTGGTCCGCCGACGACCTCACCGCGGTCGTCGACGGGGCGCGCCGCGCGCACTGGGCCGAGGACTTCCCCGCCGAGGGGGACCGCGTCATCGCCGGTTACGTGACCAACCACCCCGACAGCCGGGGCCGCTACGGCCAACGCCAGATCGTCGAGCGTGAGACCGGCCTGGTGGTCGGCGCCATCGGCTTGTTCTGGCCGCCCTCGGAGGGAAGCCTCGAATTCGGCTACGGCGTCGTCGCCTCCCGTCGCAACCGGGGTTACGCCGCCGAGGCGGCCCGGGCCCTGGTGGCGTTCGCCCTGACGGCGCCGGGGGTGCGCACGGTGCACGCCACCGTGGAACTGTCCAACCCCGCCTCGGTGCGGGTCCTGGAGAAGGCGGGGCTACGGCGCCTCGGCCAGGACGCGACGACCGTCAGCTTCGGCGTCACGGCCGCCGACGCCACCCTCAGCTGACCAGAGGTGGCCCGGTGCCGGCCTTGGCCACACGGCCGGCACCGGGCCACCGCCCTGACGACTGGGTGGTGGGCGAGCGGCTCAGAGCGGTCGGTAGTAGACCGCGACGGGAAGCGCGGTGCAGCCCAGTTCCTCGTAGAGGGCCCGGGCGGGCGCGTGGAAGGGGTCACCCCCCGTGCCGATCTCGACCGCCTCGGCGCCAAGGGCCCGCATCCGCGCGAAGGCGTGCTCGCACAGGGTGGTGCCGACGCGACGTCGGCGATGGCTGGCCGCGACAGCCAGGATCGTCACGACGGCCTTCCTCCGGGCCGGGTCGACGTTCCACGCCACGTAACCCGCGAGGGAGCCGTCGACTTCCGCGACGGCGACATGGGCGTGACGGTCGGGAGCGTGCAACTCGGCGACCTGCCTGCGGTAGTCCTCGCGCCAGTCGCCGTACTCGACGGCGAAGACGACCTCGCCCATCAACGGGCGAAAGGTCTCCTCGTAGAACGGGCGGAACGTCTCGATGGTCAAAGCGGTCAGTGCTGCCAGGTCGTGTTGGGTGAACGCGCGAACGAGCATGGGAGTGCGCCTTTCGGGCTGAGGTCCGGATACCGGCCACACAACGACATCGCCCGGCCCGCCCCGAGTGCGGGAACAGCGGGCGAAGCCGGGATCTCAGCGGCGGGTACGCCAGGCGGCAAAGCACTCCATGCCCGCGACCCTAACGCCCGGAGCGCGGGGTGAACACGGCGCGGGGCGCGGCGGGTTGGCCGGCCGGGCCGCCCCGACCGGTGGTGCGGGTGCGTCCTACTGTGTGAGCCCGCCGCCCCGCTTCCGACCGGCAAGGAGCACCAGGCCCATGAACGTCAGCGTCGAGGTTCCCCCGCACATCCATGACACGGCCCCCCACCTCGGGGCCGGCGTTCCCTACGCCCTGCGGGTCCTGGCCGGACAGTTGGCCGAGACGCCGGACATGGGTCACCCTTCGAGCCTGCCCGGCATCCTCACCGTGACGGTCGACGGTGACCTGTTCGAGGACTGCCCCGCCCTGTCCGTCGGCTACCTGCGCGAGCCGGACCGCGTCCAGATCCGCTACGTGAACCCGATCCCACCCACCACGCCCACCGCGCCCACCGAGTCCGTCCACGACGCGGACCGACCCCAGGAGCGGGCCCGAGCGGCCAACCCCACCGACGTCGCGCTCGTGGTGCGGCAGATCGCCGACGCCTGGCACCGCGTCACCCACTGGCTCCAGCTCAACGCCCCACGCTCCCTGGAGGCACTGCGTGCCGGCGCCTCCCCTGCCGCTGTCGCCACCCTCGAAGCCGACCTGGGGCTCCAACTCCCCGTCGAGCTGCGCACCCTGTGGGCGCTGACGGCGGGTGACGACGGGGTCAACGGCGCCGGGTGCCTGCCCGGCAACCAGGCCCTCATGCCCCTGGAGGAGGTGGCCGACTTCCACCGGTCCCGGATGGACGCCCAGGCGTGGGAGGAGACCCTCAACGCCCAACGCCCCGCCGAGGACCGGTTCGTCGGTTGGCGGTCGGCCTGGGTTCCCGTCATCTCCCACGGCGCGACGGACCGCACCTCGGGCCTGTACCTGGACACCACCACGGGCTACCTGGGCCGCTGGTCCCGCTACCGCGAGGGCCCCGACGAGGAACTCGACACGCTGGTCACCTACCTGGAAGACGCCGCCGACATGCTCGAAGCCCCGGCCCTGGCCGTGCGGGACATACCCGGCCTGGTCGACGGGGCACTGGTGTGGGGCAGCGGGCTCGGCCCGGAAGAGGGCGACCGGTGGCGCCCCCTCACCGGCTGACCGGCTGACCGGCTGACCGCGCGAGGCTTTCCCGGCGCGACCACGCGCTACGCGCCCACCTCTCCTGCCCCCAACTCCCCCACCCGCACGGGCACGCGCGGGCGCACGGCGGTACGGAGCGTACGGATGCGCGGCTCGTGCGGGCGGCGCGCAGGCGCGAATCGGGCGTGTGGCCCGCGTGTGCGCCGCCCGTACGCTCCCGTACGCCGGCGGCGTTCTCATCACGCCTGCCGGCGCCCCGTACGGCGCATCGGGGCGCACGCCGAAGCGGCTCGGGCGGGGCGTTCCCTCGCCGCCCGGAGGAGTTCCCCGGCGTCCCGGCCGAGGGGCCTGGCCCGCCCCTGCCGCTCGTACGTCAGGTGACCGGGGCGGCGCGTGGCCGCGGGTCGGAACGCGACACGCGGGGCGGGAGATCGGCCCCGCTCGGGGGTTCCGCTTGCGGGTCGCAGCCGCTCGACGCGAGTCGGGCGGCGGGGCGTTCCTCGCGGTCAGGCGGGATATGGCGGCCCCGCGCGGCGTTCCGGTTCGGTGCCGGCGAGCGTGTGCTCGGCTTTTCGGGCGCGCGTCGGCGCGGGGACCGTGGCGCGCTCGTGATCCGGTGTGCGCATTCGGCTTGGTGTCCGAATCGCCACCCGCCCAGGAGGGCGGTTGTGCGGCAAACGGGTCGTTCTTCGGTTCTCCCGGAGGGGTTGCTGGCCGGCCCCGCGCCATGGGGTACACCGCCTGCCGCGCACGCCACCGGGTGTGCGCCGTGCTCCGTCAGGAGCGTTGGCGCGGTTGCCGTCCGGGGCACGGCGTGGGTCAGAATGTGCGCGTGGTGGGGCACATTCCCGAAGAGACGTCCAGCTTCGTAGGACGCAAGGCCGAACTGGCCCGGCTGGCGGCGGCGCTCGGCAGCGAGCGGTTGGTGACGCTGACCGGCGCCGGCGGCGTGGGCAAGACGAGACTGGCGCTGCGCGCTGCCGCGCACGCCGCGCCGCGCTACCCCGACGGGGTGTGGTGGGCCGACCTGTCGCCGCTGGACGGCGACCGGCTCCTGCTCGCCACGGTCTCCGACGCGGTGGACCTGTTGGACCACACGCCCGGCATACCGGTGGAGGACCTGTGCGAGTGGTTGGGCGACAGGCGGCTCCTGCTGGTGCTCGACTCGTGTGAGCACCTGGTCGAGCCGTGTCGGCACCTGGTGGGCGACCTGTTGATGACCGCCCCCGGGCTGACCCTGCTCATCACCAGCAGGCAGCCGCTGGAGCTGCCGCGCGAACGGGTCATCGCCGTCCCCCCGTTGGCTCCGGACGGCCCGGACGCGTTGGCGTTGTTCACGCAACGGGCCAAGGTGGCGGCGCCCGGGTGCTCGTTCGAGGCGGTGGAGGAGCGCGCGGCGGCCCGGGCCCTGTGCCAACGCCTGGAGGGCATCCCGCTGTCACTGGAGCTGGCCGCCGCGCAGGTGACCCGGCGTTCGGTGGCCGACCTCCACGATCGGCTGGTCTCCCGGTTGGACGTGCTGGAACACAGCGAGCGCGTGTGGCCGCAGCGGCACCAGACGCTGCGGACCGCCATCGGCTGGAGCCACGGGCTGTGCACGCCGGCGGAGCGGCTGCTGTGGGCGCGGCTCTCCGTCTTCCGTGACCGGTTCGACGCGGCGTGGGTGCACGCGGTGTGCGCGGACGCCCAACTGCCGGCCGACGCGGTGCGGGGCGCGCTCGGCGGGCTGCTCGTCAAGTCGGTGCTGAGCCGGGACGGCGACGGCTACCGGATGCTGGACACGCTGCGCGAGTACGGCGCCGAGTGGTTGCGGGCGGCCGGCGAGGACACCGTACTGGCCGACCGGCACGCGGAGTACTTCCTCGGGCTCGCGCGTCAGGCCGAGGCCGGGTGGCTGAGCATCGACCAGGTGAGCTGGTACGGCCGGATCTCGCACGCCCACACCGAGTTGTGCGCCGCCCTGGACCACCTGCTGGTCACCCGGCCGATCCTGGCGCTCGAACTGGCGGGACTGGTGGGCTACTTCTGGAGCTGCTGCGGGCGTCTGCGCCAGGCGCGCGACTACCTGGAGCGCGCCCTGGCGCTGTGCCAGACGCCGAGCCAGGAACGCACCCGGGGGCTGTGGGCGCTGGGCGTGACGCTCACGCTCCAGGGCGAGTTCACCGCCGCCCGCGACATCAGCGACCGGTGCGCGATCGCCGCCCGGGACAGCCGCGACGACGAGGCGCGGTTGGCGGCTGCCTACCTCGCGGGGCTCAGCTCGCTGCTGCGCGGCGAACCGCTCACCGCGCGGGTGCTGACCGGTCACGCGCTGGCCAGCATCCCGGGCCAGCCCTTCGACTCGGCCTCCCGGCTCCGCTGTCACCTGGCGCACGTCTTCGCGCTCACCGCGGTCGGCAGGTTGCCCGAGGCCAGGACGGAGGCACTGCGGTTGCGCGCGGGTTGCGCGGAGATCGGCGAGTACTGGACGCGGGCGTACGTGGAGCACCAGCTCGCCCTGATAGCCCTGCTGTCCAACCGTCCCCGGGAGGCGGCGGAGCACGCGCGGGCGATGCTGTCGGGCAAGGAGCAGATGGGCGACAGCTTCGGCATCGCGCTGGGGCTCGACCTGCTGGCCGCCGCGATCGCGGCGCAGGGCGACGGTGAGCAGGCCGCGTTGGTGTACGGGGTGGGCCAGGCGTACTGGCGCACCGTGGGCGATGCCGAGCAGGGCACGCTGGAGGTGCGCGCGGTGCGCGAGAGGTTCGAGCGCGCGGCGCGGGCCGCCGCCGGGGACGTGGCGTACGAGGCCGCCTTCGAGCGGGGCGCCAGCGCGGACCCGCAGGCCGCCCTGGCCATCACGCTCGCGCCGGAGCGCTGACGCGGGGGCGGGGTCGCCGGGTCGGGGCGCGATGTCACCGCGCGGGCCGGTCCGAACCCCCGCGCGGGCCGCGCGGGGGTTCGGACCGGCGGGGCCGCGCGCTCAGATGGTCAGCAGCGTCTTGATCATGCCGTCTTCCTTGGCCTGGAACGTGCGGTAGGCGTCCGGTGCCTGTTCCAGGGGCAGCCGGTGGGTGGCGAAGTCGTCCACGCCGAGCACGTCGGTCTCGTCGAGGAGCGGCAGGATGTCCGGGACCCAGCGCCTGACGTTGGCCTGCCCCATGCGGAGCTGGATCTGCTTGTCGAAGAGGGTCATCATCGGTACCGGGTCCATGGCCCCGCCGTAGACGCCGCTGAGGGAGATGGTGCCGCCGCGGCGTACGACGTCGACGGCCAGGTTGAAGGCCGCCATGCTGTCCATGCCGGCGCGGCCCATGACCCGTTGGCCGATCTTGCTGGGCAGCTTTCCCACGAGTTGCTGGGCGGCCTTGATGGGGGCGGCTCCGTGCGCCTCCATGCCCACGGCGTCGATGACCGCGTCCGTGCCCCGCCCATCCGTCAGTCGGCGCACCTCGTCCCCCAGGTCCTTGCCGTACGCGTTCAGGTCGAGGGTGTGCACGCCGCGCGCGCGGGCCCTGGCCAGGCGTTCGGGGACCAGGTCGACGCCGATCACCTGGCTCGCGCCCCGGTGCAGCGCGACGCGGGCGGCCATGTCACCGATCGGGCCGAGGCCCAGCACGGTGACGCTGCCACCCGGGGGGATGCCCGCGTACGCCACCGCCTGCCACGCGGTGGGCAGGACATCGGACAGGTAGACGAACCGGTCGTCCGGCGGGCCGTGCGGCACCTTGACGGGCAGCGTGTTGCCGAACGGCACGCGCAGCAACTCCGCCTGGCCGCCCGGCACCTGCCCGTACAGCTTGGTGTAGCCGAACAGCGACGCCCCCATGCCGCGCTCACGCACCTGGGTGGTCTCGCACTGCGAGTGCAGGCCCTGGCCGCACATCCAGCAGGTGCCGCACGAGACGTTGAACGGGATGACCACCCGGTCGCCCGGCGCCACCGCGGTGACCTCGGAGCCCACTTCCTCGACGATGCCCATGGGCTCGTGGCCGAGGATGTCGCCGGGCTCCAGGTAGGGGCCGAGGACCTCGTAGAGGTGGAGGTCGGACCCGCAGATGCCGCTCGAGGTGACGCGGACGATGATGTCGGTCGGCTCGGTGATGTGCGGGTCGGGGACGGTGTCCACCCGCACATCGCGCTTACCGTGCCAGGTCAGGGCCCTCATGATCACTCCAAAGCGGTGGGCGTGGCGAACTCCGGGGCGGCACTGCTGCCTAGGTCACGCCGGGTAACCCGGGTGGCCGGCCGGCAAACCTCGGTCCGCGCCGGCACGGACTCGTGGCCTGCTCGCTCGCCCGCTGGGCGTACGGCCAGCGGTGGGTGTTCGCCGTACGCGCGGTTGGGGCCGTTCGCGAAGAGTCGGGCCGGGATCATGGGGTACCCGGGTCCCATGTGCCCCACAGAGCAGCCTCAAGCAGAGCAGCGACAGACGGAGCCGGAGGAGACCGGCGCGGCCACCCGGCCGGAGCAGGTAGATCCCAAGGAAGCGGACGAGACGCAACTGACGCCCGACCTGCCGCCCAGGGTCGAGGTGCCGGAGGCGAACACCGACGCCTCGGGACGGCCGCCGCGCTCCGAGGACGATCGGGTCGGCGAGCGCCCGGAGGACGAGCCCGACGTGCCCGAGCACCCGGGGTGACCTCGGGTGGCCAGCGGCGTACGACCGGACACGGGGGGCGCGCCTGGCGCGCCCCGGGAGGAGGGATCAACGGTGCGTGAGAGTGAACGAACCGAGTCGGCGGCGCGGGAAGTGGCGCACGCGGTCGAGGACGCGGAGACGGACGTGACGGACGAGCGGAACGCCCGGCGCGACAGCACGGCCGGGGACACCCTGACGCCCAGCCCGCACGCCCAGCGGCAGGCCAACGACCCCGCGGGCCGGGAACACCACTCCGAGGACGGCGACGCGGCGCACTCCGCCGACTGACACCGTCCGAGCAGTACGTTTATCGCGCGCCGCGCGGGCAACCCGGGGCATCCCGCCCGTGGACCCCGGAAGGAACCGCGCCATGGCCAAGCCCAACCCACCCGACGAGCGTCCCCTGGACGTCGTGGTCGTCGGGGCCACCGGCAACATCGGCACCGGTCTGATCCGCGCGCTGGGCGCCGACCCACGGATCGGCTCGATCCTGGGCCTGGCGCGCCGGGTCCCCGACTGGACGCCGCCGAAGACGCGTTGGCTCAGCTACGACGTCGGCGCGGGGCGGCCCGACGAGTTGGCCGAGCACTTTCGGGGCGCCGCCGCGGTGGTGCACCTGGCCTGGCTGTTCCAGCCGACCCATGACCCGGTGACCACCTGGCGCACCAACGTGCTCGGCAGCCTGCGCGTCTTCGAGGCCGCGGCCACCGCTCGGGTCCCGGCCCTGGTCTACTCCTCGTCGGTCGGCGCCTACTCGCCCGGTCCCAAGGACCGGGCCGTGTCCGAGGAGTGGCCCACACACGGCTGGCCGGAGGCGGCCTACCCGCGGGAGAAGGCGTACGTGGAGCGGGCGCTGGACTCCTTCGAGCGGGACCACCCCGACCTGCGGGTGGTGCGGATGCGGCCGGGGTTCGTCTTCCAGCGATCGGCCGCGCCCGAACAACGCAGGTTGTTCGCGGGCCCCTTCGTGCCGGGGAGGTTGGTGCGCCCCGGTGTCGTGCCCGTGGTGCCGAACCTGCCCGGGCTGCGCTTCCAGGTGCTGCACACCGATGACGCGGCGGCGGCGTTCGCGCAGGCGGTGCTGCGTCCGGTGCGCGGCGCGTTCAACATCGCGGCGGACCCGGTGGTCGACGCCCATCTGTTGGGGAAGGTGCTGGGCGCCCGCGTGGTGCGGGTGCCCGCCGCGGTGGCGACGGCCGCCGTGTCCGCGCTGTGGCGACTCCACCTCGTGCCGGCCACGCCGGGCCTGCTCCGTACGGTGCTGCGGGTGCCCGTCATGGACACCGGCCGGGCCGCGGCCGAACTCGACTGGGTCCCCCGGTACAGCTCCGTGCAGGCGTTGGGGGAGTTGCTGCGTGGGCTCCGGGACCCCGTCGGCGCCCCGACCCCGCCGCTCGCCGGCAGCGTCGCGGGCGGCAGGTTCGGGGAGTTGGCGACGGGCGTGGGCGAGCGACCGTAGCGCTGGGCGATGGCGGGGAGCGCGGGACGGCACCGGTGGGGGCTCGACCGGGAGCAGTCCGTACCGAGTCGGGCGTCGCCGGCGGGAGGGCGCCTCGGGCCGGACGCGTGCCGTGGCACCCGGGGCGGCCCACTCGTTGGAGAATCGCTGTTTGTTCCCCATCCGCTCGGGCACCCGGACGTCGTTCCTGATCCCGACGCGCTCGACAGAGCGAGATGGTGGTGAACTGTGGCTACGGCTCGCGACATCATGACCCCCGACGCGACGTGTGTGGGCGCCGACGAGAGCGTCCTGGCAGGTGCCCAGAAGCTGACCACGCTGGGCGTGGGGGCACTGCCCATCTGTGGTACGGACAACAAACTCAAGGGCATGCTCACGGACCGCGACATCGTGGTCAAGGTGCTCGGCGCGGGCAAGGACCCGGAGAGCACGAAGACGGGCGAGTTGGCCCAGGGTGAGGCGGTGACCATCGGCGCCGACGACAGCGTCGAGGAGGTGCTCGCCACGATGAAGCACCACAAGGTGCGCCGGCTGCCGGTCATCGACGGGCACGACCTGGTGGGCATCGTCGCGCTGGCCGACGCGGCGAGGGCACTGCCCGACTCCAAGGCCGGCGAACTGATAGACGCGCTCTCCAGCGACCGCTGAGGCCATCGAGGCGAGGGCGGGCGTCCGCGAGTGGTGGGCGCGGGCGCCAGCCCTCGCCGTTCCCGCTCGGGCGCGGGGTGGCGCCCCGCGCCCGAGCCCTCCCCACTCCCCCGGCCTCTCACACCCACCATCCCCGGGCCGCGCACCGCGCGCCCCGGACAACCGATTCCCGCTGCCGACCCCTTCGCCCCGATGACCCCAGCGCGTCCCGCCCCCCGGGCCGGGACGCGCTCGCCGTGCGGGGCAGCCCGCCCACCGGCACCATGGTCAGGAGTCGCCGCCGGGGTATGCCCCGACCCGCGGGCGGCGCGTACGGCGACAAGGAGATCCAGGATGCTGATGGCTCACCCCTCGGTGCTGCGCGAGCTCATCGACCGGTACGAGGCGCTGCGCGCGCGGTGCGCCGCCGCCCACGACGGGCACGAGCGCCGTCGCATGGAGGACGTGGTCTACACGTTGTGCGTGACGACCGGGACACGCGAGATAGAGGCGGCCCTGAGCGCGGCGCGTCGGCAACTGGCCTGGGCCACGGCCGAGGGGAACGGGCCCGCGCTGTCCGCGTGAGGTCCGGGACGCCATGAGCCGCGGCCACCCGCTGGAGACCTACCGGCGCAAGCGCCACTTCGACCGGACCACCGAGCCGCGCGGCGACGCGGGCCCGTCCGGGACCACCGCCCCGTGCTTCGTCGTCCAGATCCACGACGCGAGCACCCCGCACTTCGACTTCCGCCTGGAGGTGGACGGTGTGCTCAGGTCGTGGTCCGTGTCGAAGGGCCCGTCCACCCACCCGGAGGACAAGCGGCTCGCCATGTCCACGGAGGACCATCCGCTGGAGTACCGCGACTTCGAGGGCGTCATCGCGGAGGGCGAGTACGGGGCGGGCACCGTGATCGTCTGGGACGAGGGCACCTACCGTCCGCTCACCCACGACAAGCGGAACCGACCGGTGCCGTTCGCCGACGCGCTGGCGGCCGGACACGTCTCGTTCCACCTCGACGGGGGCAAGCTGCGCGGCGGCTTCGCGCTCACCCGCTTCCGCGGTGGCGACGGCGAGCGGGAGTCCTGGCCGCTGGTCAAGGAGGGCCGGGCGGGCTCCGCCCGGCAGCGCGGAACGCCGGACCCGGCCCGCGCCCGCTCGGTGCGCACCGGGCGCACCCTTCGCCAGGTGGCTGAGGGGCGGCCGGCGGGTGGGAGCGCGCGAAGATGAGCGAACTGCTGGCCGGGCTGCCCGCCGCGCAGCGGGAGTTGTTGTCGGTCGCGCCGCCGGGCCGTGAGCTGGCGGCGCGACCGATGCTCGCCCAGCTCAGCGATCTGCGGACGTTCGGCGACGGGTGGGTGTTCGAGCGCAAGCTCGACGGGGTGCGGGCGCTGGCGGTGCGCGAGTCGGGCGGTGAGGCGCGGCTGTTCTCGCGCAGCGGGCAGGACCTGGGCGGCACGTATCCGGAACTGGTCGAGGCGCTGACGGCGCAGCCGTGCGCGGACTTCACCGTGGACGGCGAGGTGGTCGCCCTCTGGCGCGGGCGCACCGACTTCGCCCGGCTCCAGCAGCGCATGGGGCTCACCGATCCGCGCCGGGCCCGGGCCACCGGCGTCGCCGTCACGTACTACCTGTTCGACCTGCTGGCGCTGGACGGGTTCCGGACCACGCGGTTGCCGTTGCGGGTCCGCAAGTCGCTGCTGCGCCGGGCCCTGACGTTCGGGGAGCCGCTGCGACTGAACCCGCACCGCAACGAGGGCGGTCAGGACCTGCTCGACCAGGCGTGTGCCTGGGGCTGGGAGGGGCTGATCGCCAAGCGGGCGCAGGGCGGCTACGTACCGCGCAGATCACCCGACTGGCTGAAGCTGAAGTGCTCGCGCGGGCAGGAGTTCGTCATCGGCGGCTTCACCGAGCCGTCGGGCAGCAGGACCGGGTTCGGCGCCTTGTTGCTCGGCTACCACGCGCACGGCCGGCTGCGGTACGCGGGCAAGGTCGGCACGGGTTACACCGAGGCCGTGCTGCGGAGGCTCAGCGCGCGGCTGGGGGAGCTGGCCAGCGGCACGTCGCCGTTCACCGACGCGGTGCGCGAGCGTCGGGCGCACTGGGTGCGCCCCGAGCTGGTGGCCGAGGTGGCCTTCACCGAGTGGACCCGGGACGGCATGCTGCGCCACCCGCGCTTCCTCGGGCTGCGCGAGGACAAGGACCCGCGCCAGGTGGTCCGCGAGGAGCCCCCGCGCCGGTAGCGGGTGTGGCCACCCGCCCGGCGTGAGCTGGCGCGGTGGCGCTCGGCCGGGGCTACGCCGGGGCCGCCTCGATCAGCGAGAACGCGTTGGGGGCCGGCAGCGCGGCCACCGAGGTCACGGCGAGCCCGGCGCTGGCGCACAGAGCCGCGAAGTCCTCCCGGGTGCGTTCCCTGTCGCCCATGTTGACCAGCATGTTCAGATCGCTCAGGTACAGGCCGGCGATCCGTGGGTCCACCAGCGGCGGCAGTACGGGCTCCACGATGAGCACCCGGCCGTGGTCGGGCAGCGCTTCCCGACAGCGCCGGAGGATGCTCGCGCACCTCTCGCCGCTCCGAGCGCGACAGCCGCCCCGCCGTGGTGAGCGCGAACGTGTCGGTGTCCTCCTCCTGGGCGAGGCCGATGGCGGCGAGGGCCCGCAGGGCCTAAGTTCCGCGTGTCATTTCCGGCAACACCCCCGTACCGCAACCGCGTTGTGGTCGTACGACGCGGCGCGCGGCCGTCGCGCGCACCCCCGCGACACCCGCCCGACAGCACCCGCCGCGCGCTCGTCACCCCGCCACCGAGCCGTCGGCGCACGTCGAGCCGTCGGCGCACGTCGGGGGCCGGACCATGGCCAGCGACCGCGAGACCCCGCCGGCGCGGGGTGCGCCGTGCCACGCGCGGTACGTACGCCCCGGGCGAAGATCGAACAAATTGCCCAACCTTCCTTGTTCTTAGGCCATGAGTTCGACACCATCAGCCCGGTCAGTGCCGCCGCGCCCATCGCGGCGCGCTGCCCGCTCCACCAGCCCACCTGTCCCCGACACCGATCGCCCGACTCCGCGGACGTGCCACCGCGGACCACCACCCTCACAGGAGAAACCCCATGGCGAGATCAACCCTGGCCGCTTCCCTGGCCCTCGCGCTGATCGCGACGGGCGGCACCGTCCTCACCTGGTCGGCCAGCGCCGCCACGGGCCCGTCCGAGCCACTGGCGCCGCTCCAGGCCGCAGGGGCCGACGCCGTCGACGGCCGTTACATCGTCGTCCTCAAGAAGCCGGCGCGGAGCGGCGCCACGGCCTCGGCCCACAGGGCGCTGGCCGGCCCGGTGACCACCGCGCGGGAGGCCGGCGGCACGGTCCGCCGCTCCTACACCGAGACGCTGCACGGCTTCTCCGCCGACCTGTCCGACGCCGCACTCGACAAGGTGCGACGCGACCCGGCGGTCGCCTACGTACAACCCGTACGCGTCCACCGGCAGGAGGCGGCCCCGACCGCGAGCCGCCCCGCGCCCCGGGCCACCCAGCAGCGCGCGCCCTGGCACCTGGACCGCATCGACCAGCGGAAGCTGCCGCTGAACACGAGGTACTCCCCCACCGGCGACGCGTCCGGGGTGCCGGTGTACGTGCTGGACTCGGGCATACGGGCCAGCCACAAGGAGTTCGAGGGGCGGGCGTCGGGCGTCTACTCGGCCATCAAGGACGGCAACGGCACCAAGGACTGCGCCGGCCACGGCACCTTCGTGGCCAGTCACATCGCGGGCCGGACCTACGGGGTGGCGAAGAAGGCCAAGATACGCGCCGTGCGCATCCTGGGCTGCGACAACAGCGCGACCACCGAGGAGATCCTCGACGGCATGAACTGGACGACCAAGAACGCGCCCGCGTCGTCGGTCGTCAACATGAGCATCCAGAGCAGCGACGGCATCGCCGACCGGGCCATGGACGACGCGGCCAAGGCGATGGTCGACAAGGGGTTGCTCGTGGTGTTCATCGCGGGCAACTTCGGCAAGGGTGACTGCCAGAACTCGCCCAAGGACCCGCGCGCCATCACCATGGGCGCCACCAACAAGACGGACGCCCGCAACACCGACGCCAACCCCTCCAGCTACGGCTCCTGCGTGACCGCCTTCGCCCCGGGCGCCGGCGTCTCCGGCGCGGGCGAGGGCAGCGACACCGAGGTGCTCAAGGGCTGGAACGGCACCTCGTTCGCCGCCCCGCTGGCGGCCGGCACCCTCGCCGTCGCCAAGCGCGACAACCCGGACCTGACCATGGCCGAGGCGAAGAAGCTCATCACCTCCACGGCCACGCGGGGCGTGCTCAAGAACATCGGCAAGGGCTCGCCCAACCGGCTGCTGTACGCGGGCCCGACCGGGCGCTGAGCCCGCCGGCGTCGGCATGGCACGCGAGGGGCGGGCGGGCCCGGACGCACCGGGCCCGCCCGCCCCTCGGGCGTCTCAGTCCCGGCCCACCGACTCCCGGCTCCGGTCCCGCGACGCGGCGCGCGGTGCGCCCGGGGCGGGCTCGCCCTCACTGAGGCCGATCTTGTCGTGCAGCGCCCGCAGCGGGCCCGGTGCCCACCAGTTGGCGCGGCCGGCGAGCCGCATGAACGCGGGCACCAGGGCGCCACGTACCAGCGTGGCGTCCATCAGGACCGCGATGGCGAGCCCCACGCCGATCGCCTTGAGGTAGACGATCCCGGAGATCACGAACCCCAGGAAGACGATGGCGATCAGCAGCGCGGCGGCGGTGACGGTCGAGCCGGTGCGCTCCAGACCGCGCGCGACGGCCTTGGTGTTGTCGCCGGTGAGCTGGTACTCCTCCTTGATCCGGGAGAGCAGGAAGACCTCGTAGTCCATGGACAGGCCGAAGGCGATGCAGAACAACAGCACCGGCACCGTCCAGGTGATGGAGTCGGTGACGACGAAGTCGCCGACGATGCCCTCCAGGTGGCCGTTCTGGAAGCCCCAGACCAGTACGCCGAGGGTGGCGCTCAGGCTCAGGCAGTTGAGCACCAGTGCCTTGAGCGGCAGCACGATGCTGCCGGTGAACAGGAACAGCACGATGAACGAGCTGACCGCGATGACCACGAGCGACAGCGGCAGCCGGTCGTTCATCGAGGTGATCGAGTCGTGCAGCTCCGCCGCCGGGCCGCCCACCCGCACGTCGTACGGGGCGTCGACGGCCCGGATGTCCTGCACGAGCTGGCGACCCTTCTCGGACAGCGACTGGCTCTTGGGCACCACCGACAGGTACGTGCTGTCGGCGACGCCGAACCGGTCGGCGGCCGGGGTCGGCGGGGCCACCTGTCGGCCGCCCGCGAACGTGCCGGCCTCCGTGTCGACCCGGGCCACGTTGGTCAGACCGGACAGGGTCCTGGCGTAGTCGGCGATGTCGCGCTCACCCTTGGCGGGCGTGTCGCTGAGCACGACGTTGAGCGCCTGCGTCTCCTGGGCCCGGAAGTCGGCCCGGATGGTCTCGCCGACCTCGCGCGACTGGGTGCTGGCCGGCAGCACCCGCTCGTCGGCCAGGCTCATCTTGAGGTCCAGGAACGGCGCCCCGAGGAAGAGCAGCAGGGCGATGACGGCCGTGGCGATCGGCACCGGGAAGCGCATCACGGTGAGGGCGAGCCGGTGCCAGAAGCCCTCGACGTCCTCGCCGCGCGCCGCCGCCTCCTCCACCGGGAGCTTCCGGCGGCCCACCCGGCCCTTCTCGATGCGCGGGCCGAGCGCCTTGAGCAGGGCCGGCAGGAACGTCACCGAGACGACGGCGGCCAGCAGCGCGGTGGGGATTCCCGCGTAGGCGAACGAGCGCAGGAAGTAGAAGGGGAAGACCAGCAGCGCGGCCAGGGCCAGGGCGACGGTGACCGCGGAGAAGACGACGGTGCGCCCGGCGGTGCGCAGGGCGGTGGCGATCGCCCCGTCGGGGTCGGCGCCGCCCGCCAGCTCCTCGCGGTAGCGCTTGATCAGGATGAGGCTGTAGTCGATGGCCAACCCGAGCCCGAGCCCGGTGGCGACGTTGGTGGCCAGCACCGACACCTCGGTGAACAGTGTCAGGACACGCAGCGTCAGCAGCACCGAGACGATGGTCAGTCCGCTGACCAGGAGCGGCACCAGCGCGGCGACCACGCTGCGGAAGACGAAGAGCATGACCACGAACAGGATCGGGAAGGTGACCATCTCGATCTTGAGCAGGTCCTTCTCGGTGGTCTCGACGATCTCCTTGTTCGCCAGCGCGCTGCCGCCGATGGTGACGTCGACGCCGGCGATCTTCCCCTCGTAGCGCGACTCCAGCTTGTCGAACCGGTCCTGGATCTGGTCCTCGTCGCCGTTGACGCGGGCCAGCACCAGGGCGCGGTCCCCGCCCTTGCCGCGCAGTGACTCGGCATTGCCCAGCGACCAGTAGGAAACGGCGTGCTCGACGTCCTTCTCCCCGTCGAGCCGCGCGGTGATGGCACGGCCCGCCGCGGCCACCTTCGGGTCGTCCACGCCCCGCTCGTCGGTGATCAGGAGCGTGAGGTTGGGGGCGCCCGCGTGGAAGCGTTCGTCCATGATCTCGGCGGTCTTGGCCGATTCCGTGGAGCTGTCGATGAAGCCACCCGCCGACAACTTCGAGATGACCCCACCACCCAGCGCTCCCGCGATGACGAACAGAACTCCGCTGAGATACAGCACCAGTCTGCTGCGACCGGACGTGAAGCGGGCCAGAGAGGCGAACATCTGACGTAACCCTTCATTCGGGGCGCGGTCGGCTGGCGTACGTGGAGAGACAGGCTACTCCCCGGCCGCCGCGCGCGGCCGTTTCTCGGTCATGGCAAGAGTCTGCTTACCAACTCTTGTCCCACCCCTGCTATTTATCGCCCCCTCGTACGGATTTACGTTTTCCGAGAGCTCGGAAGCAACCCTGTTCTGTGGAGGTGCGACACGCATGGCTCGACGCAAGAGGACTGCCGTCGTCGGCGGCGGTATGGCTGGCTGCGCCGCTGCTAAGGAGCTGTTGAAGAACGGGCGGGAGGTCGTCATCTACGAGACCACCGCCGGTCTCGGTGGGCGCGCGCGGTCCTGGCACCGTCCGGAGATCGAGCCCGATGTCGGCGTCAACCTGTGGTTCACGAGCTTCTACAAGATCATGTTCGAGCGCATCCGCGAGTACGGTCTCGAGGACCAGCTCACGGAAATGTCGAACAACGTGATCGTGGTGGACAACGGAAAGCCGGCCGAGCTCCTGTCGGACTCGATGAAGAGTCTCTTCACCTTCCCCCACGTAAAACTCGGGGACCGCATCGGATTCCTTACCGCCACCCTCAGGGAAACGCTCAAGCGCAAGGAACTCGACCTTTTCGACCCGCTCAAGCTCGCCAAGTACGACGATGGCACCAATGCCGCGGAATACGCGCGCAAGAGCATGTCCCAGCGCGGCTTCGACAACCTGCTGCGGCCGGAGATCGAGTCGTTCTGGCTGTGGCGCTGCGAGGACATCTCGGCCGCTCACGTCCGGGCCATGCAGGCGCAGATCGCCGGCGCCAAGTTCTACGTGTTCAAGGGCGGCATGGAGATCATCGCCGAGAAGAACGCGGAGGGCGCGGAGATCCGCCTGGAGAACGAGGTCACCGACCTCCAGGTCAGCGACGGCGAGGTGCGCGTCACCGCCCGGGACGCCGACGGGAAGCTCAGCGAGGAGGTCTTCGACGACGTCGTGATGGCCACCCCGGCGCCGGTCGCCGCGAAGCTGACGGCCGCCCTGCCGCGTCAGATCGTCGGCGAGGACACCCGGGACTTCCTGGCCACCCAGAAGTACGAGCCCGCGCTGTCGGTGTCGTACCTGGTGGACTTCTCCAGCATGCCGTCCGAGGCGCACATCGTCGCCGCCGGGGCCGAGGACCCGCCGGTCAAGACGATCATCACCTTCCCGCGTCAGGTGCGGGACGCGAACGGGCGCCCGGTCGACAAGCACCTCGCGTTCGTCTACCCGGGCCGGGCCGCCACCCGCAGGCTGCTCAAGCTCTCCACCGAGGAGCAGTTCGCCGAGACCACGCGGCTGGTCACCTCGCTGTGGCCGGACTTCCCCGCGGACGCCGAGCCGTTCGAGATCGCCGAGCGGCCGTGGGCCATGCCGGTGCCCGAGCCCGGCCGCTACCGCAAGTCGGCCCGGGTCATCCGGCTCCAGCACGCCCCGGTGGTCTTCGCCGGCGACTACTTCACCTCGCCGATCTCCGAGGCCGCCATGCTCTCCGGCATCCGGGCAGCCGACAAGCTGCTCACGGTCGGCTGAGGCTCGGCGGGCCGTCCATGAACGCGATCACCGCCGCCGGGGCCCGGCGCGCCCAGGGTGCGTCCGGCCCCGGTTCGCCGGCCCGGGGGTTCGCCTCACGTCTGTCGGCCTTCGCCCGCCTGGCCAAGTTCGAGTTCGTCCTCGACTACTACCTCAGCGTCCTCGTGGTCGTCTCGGCGCTGGCCGCGGGCTCCGGGCTGGCCGGGAACGACCTGCTCACGCTCGGCCTGTTCCTGCTCGGTGAGATCGGCGTGGTCTCGGCCGTCATGGCCTTCGACGACGTCAACGGGTACCAGGACGGCAGCGACGCGGCGAACTACCTCAGCGAGGACGGCACCGAGCTGCGCCCGCTCCAGCGCAAGCCGCTGCTGACCGGCGCCCTGCGCCTGCGGCAGGCCCAGTGGTTCGGCTACCTCTCGTTGGCCTGGGGCGCGCTGTTCTGGTCCACCTCGGCCGCCGCCGCCGAACACCAGCCGGTGTGGGCGCTGGTCGTCACCGGCCTGGTGCTCGTCTCGAGCTGGCAGTACTCCTGGGGCCTCAAGCTCAGCTACCGCGGGCTCGGCGAACTCCTCATCGCCGGCTGCCCGATGGTCATCGTCATCGCGCCGTACGGGTTCGTCGCCGGCGACCTGCCCGCGCTGCTGCTCGTCGAGGGCGTGCTGTTCGGCCTGTGGCAGATCCTGGTCTCCGCGTACTCCAACACCAAGGACATCGAGGGCGACGCGGCGGTCGGGCGCAGCACCGTGGCCGTGCGCGCCTCCGAGCGGGGCAACCGCCGCTTCATCGGGCTGCTGAGCGCCGCCGACGTGCTGCTGGCCGGGACCGCCGCGGCGGTGGGCTGGGCCCCGTGGTGGTTCGTGCTGGCCATGCTGCCGCTGACCGCCCTGCGGGTGCGGCAGTACGTGTCCTTCGTCCGGAACGGCGACGCGCTGCTGGCGCGCCGGCGCGGCGTCGTGGCGTTCCGTACCGGGGTCGCCTGCCTGATCCTGGTCAACCTCATTCACTGACGGGAGAGTCATGAGTGGCAAGAGCAGGCCCTCGGGCCTGGGTTCGCTGTTCGAGAGCCACGCGGAACGGGGTCGGCGCACCCGTTTCCACCTGAGCCGACCCTTCGACATCGCCCCCGAGCGGGGGGCGGAGTACACGGTGCAGCAACTCGCCGACCTGGTGGCGGAGGCGTCGGCGTGGCTGTACGAGGCGGGGGCGCGGCCCGGCTCCCGGGTGGCGATCGCCAAGGACAACCACTGGGACTACCTGCTGCTGGCCGCCGCCGCGGCGCGGGTGGGCGCGCTGCCCGTGTTGGTGGCCGGCTCGCTGCCGCCGGACACGCTCCAGACGGTGCTCAAGCGCGCCGACGCCCGGGTGTTGGTGACCACGGGTGAGATCGTGCGCTCGGCCGCCGCGGCCGGCGTGGACGTGACCGCGTTCGCCCCGCGCGTGGTGACCATCGACGGCCCGGCCGACGGCGCGACGCACGTGGACGAGTTCCGCGGGGCGCGGGTGCCGGGCACAGTGCGGGCCGCCTCGTACGAGCCGATGGTGGCCACCCACACCTCGGGCACCACCGGCGTGCCGAAGCTGGTGGTGCACTCGGCGGACACGATCATGGGGCACCTCAGCCGCACCGAGTCGCTGCCGTGGCCCATCGTCGGCATGAAGCACCGGGACACGGTGGCCACGGCCATCGCGTACAACCACATGCGGATGATCACCTGGAGCGCGGGGACGCTGCGGCTGGAGCCGAAGCACGCGCTGATCCTCACCGACGGCGAACCGGCCACCGCCGAGCGGATGTTCCGCCGGCACCGGCCCAACTACCTGGAGGCGCTGCCCGCCACCTACGTGGGCTGGGAGCCGCTGACGGAGAAGCCGCACCACGTGTTCACGGACGTACGGGTCTACGTCAGCACCTTCGACGCGATGCACCCGCCGACGGTGCGCACGTTCCTGCGGGCCAGCCAGCGGCGCTTCCCGACCTGGTTGCAGGGCTGGGGGCAGTCCGAGACCGGCCCGATGACCTTCCGGCTGCTGGCCCGGCGCGACCTGGAGGCCCAGGGTGACCGGCACCCCACCATCCGCGACGTCGGCCGCCCGATCCCCGGCTTCACCGGGATGAAGGTGGTGGACCCGCAGACGCTGCGGCCGGTGCCCGACGGCACGCCCGGCGTGGTGCTCTCGCGCACCCACGGCCGCTGCGTCGGCTACCTCGGCGAGGAGGACCGCTGGCAGCTCAAGGCCGAGGGCAAGTGGTGGAACACCGGCGACTGGGCGGTGCGCAGCAGGACCGGCGCCTTCCGGCTGCTCGACCGCGAGGTGGACGTGATCCCCGGGATGAGCTGCATCGAGCTGGAGGACGTGTTGGCCGACCGGCTGCCGCGGCTGACCGAGGCCGCGGTGATCGGGGTGCCGGGCGAGCTGCCGCTGCCGGTGGTGTGCACCCGGGACGGCTCCTGGGACCAGGCGGCCTGGCAGCGGGCCACCGCCGACCTGCCCCGGATGGCCGACCCGCGCCTCCTGGAGTGGGACGAGTTCCCGCGCACCAGCACCGGCAAGGTCCGCCGGATGGAGCTGCGGGAGCGCCTGTTGGGTGAGGCGAGCGCGTACGGCACCGGGCGCTGGACGTAGCCGAGCGCGCGGCGTACGGGCAGGACGCGCGGGCGCGGGACGCGCCGCGCGGGGTGGACGAGGAAAGGGAAGGGAACGGCATGGCGCAGGACCTGGCCGATGTGGACATCGCCGTCGTGGGTGCGGGGATCTCCGGCCTCACCGCGGCCTACCGGCTGCGGGAGGCGGGCCGCCGGCCGGTCGTCTTCGAGTCGCAGGAGGCGGTCGGCGGGCGGATGAAGGCCCGCCGGGTGGACGGCTGGATCGTCGAGGAGGGCACCGAGACGCTCGCCGCGGCCGGTTACGACGCGACCTGGCGGCTCATCAGGTCGGTCGGGCTCGACCGGAACGGCGGGGTCCGCAAGGTCACCAGCCTGGCCGGCGTCTGGCGGAACGGGCGCGCCCACGCGGGCACCGGCCACTGGTTCGGGGCGCTCAGCGGCTCCGGGCTCTCGCTCGGCGGCCGGATGGCGCTCAGCTCGCTGGTGGGCGAGATCGCCGGCTCGGCCGGCGGCTTCGACACCCGGCACCCGGGGCAGAGCCCGCTGGCCACCCGGACGGTGGCCAGCCTGGCCGCGGGCCGCAACCGTGAGCTGTACGACTACGTGTTGCAGCCGGCGGTGGCCACCGCCTGGGCCTGGGACCCGCACCGCTCGTGCGCGGGCCCGCTGGTGTCGACCATGCTCTCCACGCGCGGCCTGCTGGGCTGGCGCACCTACCGGGACGGCATGGACTCGCTGGCCCGCGCGGTGGCCGAGCGCCTGGACGTGCGCACCGGGCGGGCCGTCACCGAGGTGAAGGACACCGACGCCGGGGTCACCCTCGTCTTCGCCGACGGGCAGACGGTGACGGCGCGCGAGGTCGTCCTCGCGGTGCCCGCTCCGCTGGCGGACAAGCTGCGGCCGGGCGCCCCCGCGGACGAGACGCCCTTCCTCCAGGCGGCCTCGTACACGCCGATGATGCGCATCACCTGTCTGGTGGACCGCCCGCTGATGCCTCCGCAGCGACGCGGCACGCCCGCGGTCTACGCCGTCCTGGTGCCGGAGGTGGAGGACGGTTATGTGAGCGGGGTGACGTTCGAGCACGCCAAGGCCGCCAACCGGGCTCCCGCGGGCCGTGGCCTGGTCAGCATCCTCACCGCGCAGCGGGCGACGCGGGAGTTGCTCGACGCGCCGGACACGGAGGTGCTGGCGGCGCTGGTGCCGCGGGCCGAGCGGTACGCGCCGGGCCTTGGCGCGGCGCTGCGGCAGGCGTTCGTGCACCGCTTCCCGCACGCGTCGCCGGAGGCGTCGCCACGGGCGCTGCGGTTGCAGAGCGCCTTCGTCGGCCGCGAGGCGCGCGCGGTGGAGTACGCGGGTGACTGGGTGTACCAGCGGCCCTCCAGTGAGGCGGCGGTGCAGTCGGGCGAGTGGGCGGCCGAGCGGTTGCTGTCGCGCACCGCCTAACGATCGGTCAAGGCGGCCCGCGGGGGGCCGCTGGCACCACCTCGGAGCGGAAGGCCCCGGCAGCGCGCCCGCGCACGCCGGGGCCTTCGGTCTACCCGCGCGCCACCGCGCCCCCCAACGCGCCCCCGACATGCCTCATGAGCTGGCCAAACGCCGTAACGCACCCCCCGGTTGTAAGCCGGTCCCCGGGTCCTAGTAAGGTGCGCGCAGCACGGCTTTCGATGACCGGCGCTCGTGGTTGACCTGAGATCCAAAGGAACCGCGAGCGAATCGGGCGTGACGCGAAAAGGCGCTTCTACCTGCGCGTTTCACGACCCTTGACCGGGCTTTTGCCGCTGCCTGCAACCGTTGGCCGACCAGCGTGGAAGTTCCCGCGGGCCCCAACGGAAGGAGCCGCATGGTGCAGGCAGGCACTCACGCGCAGCAGGACGGCTTCACCCTGGAACCGGCCGCGACCGGTTCCAGCCGACGACCACTGTCACCGCTGGTGGGCCGAGACGACGAGGTAGCCCGGCTGAGAGCGCAGATCCTGGCCCGGGACACCCAGGTGCTCACCCTCACCGGCCCCGCCGGCGTCGGAAAGACCCGCCTGGCGACGGTGCTCGCCGACGACGTGGTCAGCGCCTTCCGGGACGGTGGGTGCTACCTGGACCTGGAGGACCAGCGCCAGGACCTGGCCGGCGCGGTGCGGGCCGCGCTGTGCGGTGACGGCCCGGCCGCCGACGGCGACCCGACCCTGACCGACCTCGACTTCCTGCTCGTACTCGACTGCGGCTCACGGCCGACCCGAGAGGTGGCCGAGTTGGTGGCCGACCTCGCCGGCCGCGCGCCCCGGCTGTGCGTGCTGACCGTCGCGACCCAGGTGCTCGGGGTCTACGGCGAGCGGCGCGTCCAGCTCGACCCGCTGGCCGTACCGGGCTCCGCCGGGGCCACGGGCCCGCTCGCGGAGGTGGCCTCGGTGCGCCTGCTCGTGCAGCGCACCCGCGCCGTACGGCCCGGCTTCAAGCTGACCGAGGAGAACCGGGACGCGGTCGCCCAGTTGTGCGTGCGGCTGGACGGGCTGCCGCTGGCGCTCGAACTCGCCGCGGCCCGCCTCAAGGTCTCCTCGCCCCGCGCGCTCCTCGAGGAACTCGACCGCTCGTGCGGCGCGCTGCGCGGTACCGCGGCCGACACCATGTCGCGGCACCTGAGCGTCTACGAGGCGGTCGAGCACAGTTGGGCGGTGCTCGACCCGGACCGCCGCGCGCTCCTGCGCCGACTGGCGGTCTTCGCCTCCTCCTTCGACGGAGCGCAGGCCGCCGAGGTGCTGGGCCTGTCGGTGTACGAGGCGCGGTCGGCGCTTGAGGAGTTCGTCGACCGCAGCCTGCTGCTGCCGCAGGAACAGCCCGACGGCAGCATCAGGTTCCGGATGCTGCGCACCTCGCGCGCGTACGCCGTGGAACAGCTCGCGGACGAGGGCGCCCTGGAGTCGATCAGGAACCGGCACGCCGCGCACGTGCTGCGCCGCGCCCGGGCCACGCTGCCGCGACTGAGCGGGCCTGGGCAGGCCGCGACGCTGGCCAGGCTGGCGCTCGGGCACCACGACACGCTGGCGGCCCTGGGCCACCTGGTGCACGTGGGGGACGGCGACGGCGCGGGCGAGTTGGCCGCGACAACGCTGCCGTACTGGCTGATCCGCGGCGAGGTGCGGGAGGCCGCGGCCAGGCTGAGCGCGGCGTGCGCCGCCGGGGTGACCACCGGCCGCGTGCGGGCCGCGCTGCGGGCGGCGCTCGGCGAGACGCGCCTGCTGGGCGGACGGTACCTGGAGGCGCGGGAGGACCTGCGGGCGGCGCTGGTCCAGTACCAGGCGGACGGCGACCGGGCCGGCGCGGTCGCCGTCCGGGAGCTGCTGGCGCGCCTCGCCCACGCGCAGGGCGACCTCACCGGCGCCCGGGCCCTGCTGGGCGACGTGGTGGCGGAATACCGGGAGCTGTCCGACGCGCACGGCGTGGCCTCGGCGACCGGGCGCCTGGCCGAGGTCTGTCGGGATCTGGGCGACACGCCCGAGGCGGTGCAGTACGGGCAGGACGCGGTGTTGCGCTTCGAGGAGATCGGCGACGCGCGGCGGGCGGCGCTCGGCAAGCTGGTGCTCGCCGGGATGCTGGCCGAGGGCGAGGTGCCGGCGAGCGCCGACCGGATGGCGCGGCAGGCGCTGCTGGTCCTGCGCGACCTCGGTGACCTGCCGGCCCTCGCCTGCGCGCTGCACGTCTCGGCCGACCTGCTGGTGCGCCGGCACGGTCGGGCCACCGGCGCCTGGGAGCGGGCGGCCCAACTCCTCGCCGCGGCGGGCGTGTTGGAGGAAGGTGCCGGCGGGTTGCCGGTGCGGCTGCCGGAGTCCGCCCGCCAGGGGCTGCTGTCGCAGGCCGGACAGCGCCTGGGCGAGGCCGCGTTCGACGAGCACAGCCGGACCGGCGCGCGGCTGAGCGCGCACGAGGCGGTGGCGCTGGCGCTGACCCCGCTGGCCCCGCCGCCCTCCGCGCCCCAGGCCCCGCCCGCGGCGGACACCCTCACCCGGCGCGAGCAGGAGGTGGCGGCGCTGGTCGCGGAGGGACTCACCAACCGCGAGGTGGCGCGGCGCCTTGGGACCGCCGAGTGGACGGCCGTGAACATCCTGCGCAAGGTGATGCGCAAGCTCGACTGCACCTCGCGGGTCCAGGTGGCCAACCGGGTGCTCAGCGCACGCGCCACGGCCGACGGTGATCTCGGCGCGGCGAGCGGGCTGCCGCGCGTGGTCTGACGCACCCGCGCCGCGCCGACACGGGGCGGGACGCCGGCCGGATCAAAGCCCGCGCCGGCGGGCCGCCCCCTCGACGCCGTGCAGGAAGGCCGTGGCGCGCACGGGGCGAGGACGCGGAAGCGTCGGCGCCGCCGAGATGTCGGTGGCACGGGTCCGTCCGTGGGTGGAAACGGGGCTCGGGAGGTGTGCTGCCGGGCCCCGCTGCCACGCGCGCGGCGGCTACTTGTCGCGGTAGGCGACGGCGACCGCCATGCCCGCCAGTTCCTCGCGCCACTCCTGGGGCAGCGGCGCGTCCGCCAGGGCCTCGCGGGCCTGGTCCACCAGCGTGTCGATGCGCCGCTCCACCTCGGCGCGTACGTCGATGGCCGCGATCTCCGCACGGAGTGCCGTCTCGTCCCGGCCGCCGGCCGAGACCAGGTCCCGCACCCGCTCGCTGCGCCCCACGGCCAGGCTCATCAGCAGGGTCATCTTGTTGTTCTCGGCGTCGGCGCCCACCGGCTTGCCCGCCACGTCCGCGTCGCCGAAGGCGTCGATCAGGTCGTCGCGGAGCTGGAACGCCTCGCCGAGCGCGGTGCCGTACGCCTCGAACGTCGCGGCCAGGGTGGTGTTCCCGGTGATGGCGGCGCCGAGTTCGAGCGGGCGGCGGATGCTGTAGCGCCCGGACTTGGCGTTGGCGATGTACTCGGACAGCCGCGTGTCGGCGACCCCCTCGGCGGCCACGGCCACGTCCAGGTGCTGGCCCACGATCATCTCGGTGACCAGCTCTCCCCAGACCCCGCGCGCCGGGGCCGGCAGCTCCTGGGCGAGCCGCATCGCGTAGGAGAGCGCGAGGTCGCCGGCGAGCACGGCGACGCCCTCGCCGTAGCGGCGCGCCTCGCCGTGCCAGCCGAGGGCACGGTGTTGTTCAATGGCGCGGACGTGGGCGGTGGGTTCGCCACGGCGCAGCGGCGAGTCGTCGATGACGTCGTCGTGGATGAGGGCGAAGGCGTGCAGCAGCTCGACGGCGGCGGCTGCCTCCACCACCCGGGTGTCGGCCTCCTCGCCGCCGGCGGCCAGGAAACCGGCCGCGCAGAACGCCGGTCGCAGTCGCTTGCCACCCGCGCGCACGAGTTGGCCGACGCTCTCGACGGGAGCGATGGCGCGCGCGTCCACGCCGGCCCACTGCGCGCGCTCGGCGGCGAGCAGGGCGTCGAGGCGGGTTTCGGTACGGGCGAGAATCCGGGCCCTGGCCTCAGCGCCTCGGCCGGTAGGGGTGGCCACGGGTGCCATCGGTGACACGGTCATGTTTGGGGTTCCTCTCTGCGATCACCGGTGTGGCCGACCGGCGGCACGCCTCGCGCGCACGGGCGGGGCGGCGTGTCCGTCCGGACGCCTCGAACAGCGGGGCGGCGGCTGGCGGGGGGGGCGCGCGCGGGCCGGGGCGCCCGGGGGCGCTCGCGCGCGCGGGGACGCGCCCGCCTCGCCCGGCCGACGGGTCAGCGGCGAGCATGCCGCGGCGCACGACGGACCGGCGGCGAAAGGGGCGCGCGGCGGGCGGCGGAAGCGGGCACGGCGGGCGGCCACCGCCGTTTTGTCCGCGCCACTCCTCGACTGGACGGCCGGTGAGAATCCCATGGCCCGGCAAAGCCGAATCTTCTGCGGGTGTCCATATGGGAAAGCGCCCCCCCGGCCTGGAAGTCGTCAACGTTATCCACCATCGACGGTGGACAACACGCCGGTCAAGACGGCCTGTCCAGACAGCAATTGAGGGGTCGAAAAGACACAGAACTCTGTCCGAGAGTGACATGTGAGGCACTGAATCTGCCATGTCATTGCCTGCGGATTGCTATCCCTGACAACTCGCGTGCCGCCTATTTTCGAAAGTGGGTACTACGAATGGAGAGACATGGGCAGGAGAGTGACGGAAAGCATTCCCGGAAGCCCCGGGACAGCGGCCCCGACCGGAGTCCCGTTCTTCACCCAGGCGGCCTCGTTCGAACGGCTGTGGCCTTCCGTACGCCGACAGATCGAAGACGTACTCGACTCCGGGGTCTACTCGAACGGACCCAAGACCGCCGAGCTCGAGGCCGCGTTGCGTACCTACACCGGTGCTCGGCACGCCATCGCGGTGGGCGACGGCACCGACGCCCTCGTGTTGTTGCTGCGCGCGGCGGGGATCGGGCCCGGCGACGAGGTGGTGGTGCCGGCCTTCGCGTCCGCCGCGCCGGCCGCGTCGGTGGCGCTGGTGGGTGCCCGCCCGGTCTTCGCCGATGTCGACCCCCTCACCTACGGCATCGACCCCGCATCGGTCGAGAAGGCGATCACCGCGCGGACCAGGGCCGTACTGCCGGCGCACGTGTTCTGCCAGCCGGCCGACCTGGCCGGGGTGACGGACGTCGCCGCACGCCACGGACTGCTGGTGCTCGAGGACGGCGCGCGGAGCCTGGGGATGCGCTGGGCGGGCGTGCACACGGGGCTGATCGGCGCGGGCGGCGCGGTCTCCCTGTGCCCCACCACGACGCTCGGCGCGCTCGGCGACGCGGGCCTGGTGCTCACCCGGGACGACGGGCTCGCCGCGCGCGTGCGGGCGCTGCGCGACCACGGCCGCACGGCCCCGTCGGCGGCGGTGAGCCAGGGCACGGCGAGCCGGCGGGCAGCCGCCGCCGAGGTGGCCCGGCAGGGCGAACTTCTGGGCACCAACGCCAAGATGGACGACGTCCAGGCCGCGGTGCTGCTCGGCAAGCTCGCCGGCGTCGAGGCGGACATCGCCCGCCGCGCGGAGCTGGCCGCCGCGTACACCCGGCACCTGCGCGGCGCGCCCGGCGTGCGCCGGCTGCCCGAGGTCGTGCGGGGCTCGCGGGCCCGTGTCGATCCGGTCTTCTCGGTGTACGCCATCGAGGTGGACGACCGGGACGGGCTGGTGGACCACCTCGCGCGGGCCGGGATCAGCACCGAGGCGTACCCGCGCCCGTCGCACCTCCAGCCCTGCTTCGCGGACCTCGGCCACCGGGAGGGTGACTTCCCGAACGCCGAGGAGGCCGCCGAACACGTGCTCGCGCTGCCGCTCTACCCGGACCTGACCGCGCGTCAGGTGGCGGACGTGTGTGCCGCCGTCCGTTCCTTCGCTCCGGAAGGTGCCCTGTGATGAGTGTGGTGGACTCGGCCCCCGCGGTCGACGCGGCCCCGGTGCCCTACAGCGGCTCGCTCCTCGACTCCGGCGCCCGCGAACTCCTGCTCGACACCGTGCGGGAGGTGGCCACCGATCCCGACCAACGCTTCGTCCTCGGCCGCCGCACGGCCGAGTTGGAACGCCGGCTGCGCCAGCGCGTCGGCACGGGTGACGTGATCGCCTGTGCGAGCGGCACCTCGGCGCTGGGCCTCGCGCTGCGGGCGGCACGGCTCGGCCCCGGGGACGAGGTGATCGTGCCCGCGTTCGGCGCCGAGCCGCTGGCGAGCACCGTCCTCGGTGTGGGTGCCGTGCCGGTCTTCGCCGACGTCGACCCGCTGACGATGGTCATCGACGTGGCCGACATCGCGCGCCGGCTCACCGCCCGCACCCGGGCGGTCGTGCCGGCGCACACCTTCACCACCATGGCCGACATGCCCGAGGTGACGCGGCTGGCCGCGACCCACGGGCTGACCGTCATCGAGGACGCGGCCATCGCGCAGGACGCGACGCTGGCCGGGCGCGCCGCGGGCACCTGGGGCCAGCTCGGCCTGTACTCGTTCTTTCCGGCCAAGCCGTTCGGGATGCCGGGCGAGGGCGCCGCCGTCCTGAGCGACGACCCGGAACTCGCCCGCACCGTGCGCGCGCTGCGCGACCACGGCCCAGGGGGCGAGCGCCGCTCCGTACACCACGAGATCGGCCCGCACAGCGGCTTCGACGAGATACAGGCCGGCTTCCAACTCGCCCGGCTGGCGACCCAGGACGCGCGCATCGCGCGCCGGGCGCGGATCAGCGCGTACTACAGCCAGCGGTTCGCGCCGTTGCGTGCGCACGGGCTGAGCGCGCCGGCTCCGGACGCCGAGCAGTGCCACTACGTCTACGCCGTGCAGACGCGGCGCCGCGACGCGCTGGCCCGCCACCTCGCGGCCCACGGCATCGGCACCCGGGTCTACTACCCGCTGCCCCTCCCCCGCCTCCCCGCCTTCGCGCCGTACGCCCCGCCCGGGGCGCGCTGGCCCGGCGCCGAGCAGGCCAGCGCGGGGCACCTGGCCCTGCCCCTGCACCCCCAGCTCGACCAGGCCCAGGTGAGCCGCATCGCGGACGCCGTGGCCGCCTTCTTCCGCTGACCGCAGCCCGCCCGCACGCACCGCCGTCCACAGGAGGATCGATCCGTGAGCAGCAAGATCGCGATACTGGGCCAGGGCTACGTCGGCCTGCCGCTGGCCGTGCGGGCAGCCCGCGCCGGGCACCGGGTCGTCGGTTACGACATCGACGGTGAGCGGGTGAAGCGGCTGGTGGCCGGCGAGTCCTACGTCGAGGACGTGCCCAGCGCCGAGTTGACCGCGCTGCTGGAGGCCGGCAGCTACCTGCCGACGGCCGACCCGGCCGAGCTCGACGGATTCGACATCGCCGTCATCACCGTACCGACGCCGCTCAAGGACGGGGTCCCCCATCTGTCGCACGTCGAGGACGCCGCGCGGCTGCTCGCCAGCCGGCTGCGGCCCGGCGTCACGGTCGTGCTGGAATCCACCACGTACCCGGGCACGACCGCCGAGTTGGTGGGCCCGATCCTGGAGGAGGACTCGGGACTGGTGGCCGGCGAGGGTTTCTTCCTCGGGTACAGCCCCGAGCGCATCGACCCGGGGAACCCCACCTGGCACCTGGGCAACACACCGAAGGTGGTCTCGGGCGTCAACGAGGCGTCGTTGGCGGCGGTGCGAACCTTCTACGACTCGATCACCGAGACGACGGTGCCGGTGCGCACGCCCGAGGTCGCCGAGCTGTCGAAGCTGGTGGAGAACACCTTCCGGCACGTGAACATCGCGCTGGTCAACGAGATCGCCATGTACGCGCACGAGTTGGGCATCGACGTGTGGGAGGCGCTGGACGCGGCGGCGTCCAAGCCGTTCGGCTTCATGCGGTTCACGCCCGGGCCCGGGGTGGGCGGGCACTGCCTGCCGGTCGATCCGGAGTACCTGTCCTGGCGGGTGCACCGCACGCTCGGCCGCCGGTTCCGCTTCGTGGAGCTGGCCAACCACATCAACGGCCACATGCCGGACCACGTGGTGCAGCGGCTGCTGCTCGCCTTCAACGCGCGCCGTCGCTCGCTGAACGGGGCCCGCGTGCTGCTGCTCGGCCTGGCGTACAAGGCCAACACCGGTGACGCCCGCGAGTCTCCGGCGCTCAAGGTCGCGGAGCTGCTGATCGGTCTCGGCGCCGAGGTGCGCGCGGCCGATCCGCACGTGGTGGAGTCGGTGACGGTGGACAGCAGCGTGCGCCGGGTGGACTTCGGTCCGGCCGAACTGTCCGCGGCGGACGCGGTGGTGCTGCTGACCGACCACGACGCGTTCGACTACGCCGCCATCCCCCGGCACGCGCCCTACGTCCTCGACTGCCGTCGCCGGCTGGAGCCGAGCGCGTCGGTCGACATCCTCTGAAGCCCCCCGGGCGCACCGCCTCACCGAGCCGCGACCGGCCCGCGCCCCGACCGGCCACGGCACCGGTCGGGGCGCCCCGGAGCGCGCACGGCTCAGGTCAGCAGCGCCAACAGGTGGGCGCAGGCCGTCTCCTCGTCACCGTGCACGGCGATGACCTCGCCCGCGCCGCGCTCGTACGCGCCGACCTGCCAGCCGCCGCCCTCGTTCGCGCGCAGGAAGAGATAGTCCACGGGGGTGGGCCGGGGCTCGTGCACACCCTCGATCCAGTAGTAGTCATCGCTCACCCGCGCCGCGTGCAGGGCCTCGCGCAACGCGCGACGATCCACGGTCGGCTACCGCCTGGCCGCGGCGAGATAGCCGTTGTCGAGCAGCCACTTCACGTTCAGCCGCTGTCCCTGGCCCGGGTTGAGGAGGGCCGGGTCGAGCTTGATCTGCTGGCCGCCGCCCGGCTGCTCGAACCAGGGCGCGATCCCGCCCTGCCAGACGGTGAACTTCCTGGTGACCTCGTACACGTGGTAGTCGCAGGGGAAGGCGGCGTCGCGCGTGTTGAGGTTCTGCGGCGGCAGCGCGCGCTTGGCGTAGTGGTCGCCCGCGGGCGCGAGGTAGCCGCCGTACTCGGAGCCGAACCGGTCGAGCCGCTGGCCCGGCCGCAGTTGGGCGCGCCGCTTGTCGACCTTGCCGTTGACCTCGGCGAACCCGTCGTTGGGCGGGTACTTCCAGCCACCCTTGTCGGCCGGGCCCTCCCAGTACTTCCTGAGGAAGGCGTCCGGGGAGAGCCTGCCGGTGCGCTGGTAGCCGAACACCAGCGGGCCCACGGGGAACCGCAACAGCCGCGGCAGCCGCTGCGGCCCCAGCCGGGCGTCCCCCTGGTAGGCGCCGGTGCACGGCTCCCGCCACTGTGCGCCGGCACCGGCCGGCGCGACGGAGCGGCGCTCCGCGGGCCGCTCCGGTGCCGGCTGCGCCGCGCTCGCGGCGGGCATGGCCACCACGATGACGGCGGTGCTCAGCGCGCTGGCGATGGCGCCCCTTCGGTTCATGCGGGTCTCCTCGTGTGGCACGGGTGGCTCGTCGCGCTGACTGCCCGTCAGGCTCGGTGCGCATCGTAGGGGATCAGTCGCCGAGGGCGATGAGGAGTCGGGATACGCGCCCGGTGCGTCCCCCTATGCGACGGCTCCCCGTCGGGGTCCGTCTCCCGGCGGGCTGCGGACGGCCCGCTTCCGTCACCCGCTCGCCGCACGGTCCGCCGCGCTGCGCGCGCCCGTCCCGGCGAACGGGGTCGAAACCGGAGGCGGCAGGCAGCGGGCGAGGTGGAGTCGAGGCCACCGCGCGGGGTGTGCGGCGCGGCGCGGCGGTGGTACACGTGATCGACGCCGGCCGGGCCGCCGGGCCCGGCGGTGCCGACCCGCCTCCCCCGGTTCGACGAAGGAGTCATCTCGATGCACTACAGACGCTCGCGCACGGTGTCGCTGCTGGTGGCCGTCGTGGCCACGATCGGCGCACTGCTGACCGCCCCCGCGCACGCCACGTCGGCGTCCGGCGACGGCGCACGGCTCGCGGCGGCGCCGAACTTCCGGGCCCCGTTCCCCTGTGGCCAGAAGTGGACCTACAGCCACCACTCCGCCGAGGTGCGGCGCGCGCTCGACTTCGTGCGCGCGGACGGCGGTTCGACGGCGGGCACGCCCGTGCTGGCGTCCGCGTCCGGGACGGCCACCCGCATGTCACAGCCGAGCGGTGCCGGCAACTACATCGTGATCGACCACGGTGGTGGCTGGAAGACGTACTACTTCCACCTGGCCTCCTACTCCGTGCCCAGCGGCGCCGCCGTGAGCCAGGGCCAGCAGATCGGCGTGACCGGCAGCACCGGGCACTCCTCGGGCGCGCACATCCACTACGAGCAGTTGCTCAACGGCGTGGGCCAGAACATCGTCATAGGCGGAGCGGGCCTGCCCTACCCGTCGCAGTACCACCAGTCGTACCTGACCAGCGACAACGGCTGCGGTGGCGGCGGCGGCAACTTCCGTACCTGGGGGTCGGACATCCGGGTGCGCGCCGACGCCTACCTCAACTCGCCGGTGGTGGGCGTCCTGCCCGGGCCGACCAACGTGACGGTCGTCTGCCAGAAGCAGGGCAGCACCGTCACCGCCGAGGGTCACACCAACAACTGGTGGAGCAAGCTCCGCGACCAGGGCGGCTTCATCTCCAACATCTACGTCGACCACCCGGCGGCCCAGTTGCCCGGCGTGCCGATCTGCTAGCAGGGGCGCCTGCCGCGTTCCCGCTCCGGCCCGCGGCTGCCCGGTGTGACGCGCGTCCACGCCCGGCCCGTCGCGGCTATCGGCCGTGGCGGGCCCGGCGCGCGTCGCCCAGGTCACCGCGTCGCGGACCGGGCCAGGTGGCGCATGCCCTCCGCGTCGGTGTCCGCGTGCGAGCCACCGAGGCGATGCACGAGGACCCACCGCCCGTCGGGTAGCGCGCCGGCGAACACCGAGGCGTCGCGCGTGGCGCCGTTGTGCCAGGTCACGCCCTTGGCGTGGCGCCACGTCAGCGCCGGGGCCCCGAGTTCACGGTCCACGAGCAACCCCGTGAGCAGGCGGGCCGCGGCGCGCGGGGTTGCCCACATCCCGCCGGCTGGCAGGATCGCGCCGTCCATGGTCCACGACGCGCGCGGGCGGCCGAAGAGCCCCGTGGCGCGCAGGGCCTGACCCGCCGGCGGGTGTGCGGCCATCGCTTCGATGCCGAGCGGGTCCAGCACGTGGTCCCGTACGACCCGCTCGTACGGTTGGCCCGTCGCGGCGACCAGCGCGGCGCCGAGCACGGCGTAGCCGAGGTTGGAGTACTCCTCCCGCGCCCCGGGCTCGCCCACGGCCAGCGCGTCCAGCCTGGTCGACAGGGCGCGCAGCGCGGCGTCGTCGAAGGAGGCGTACGGGTCCCGGCCGCCGAGGCCGGGGGGCAACCGGGGCAGGCCGGAGGTGTGCTCGGCCAGGTGTCGCAGGGTGATGCCGGTACCCGGCGGCACCGGCAACCACCGCTCCACCGGGTCCTCCAGGCCCAGCACCCCGGCCTCCGCCAGACGCGTCAGGGCGGTGCCGGTGAGGACCTTGGTCAGGGAACCGATCTCCACGTACCGGTCGGGGTCGTGTCCGTGACGGACACGCGCCGGACCGTCGCCGCTGAGCACACAGGTGGGTGAGGGGCGCACGATGTGGGACTCCTTCCGGGGCGGGCCAACCGGGCCCGTGCGAAGGCGCGGACTCCCGTGCCTTCCGATGTCGCGCGCCCGACCGGGACGGGCGGCCTCGCCCGACCACCCCGCGCGGGTCTCACCGTACGAGGGGGCGCGCCGGGGGCCGTCGCCGGGAGGCCCGTCAGCCCGTTCGGCCCGTTTCCGGCCCGCGCGGTGGAGGGGTGTGCGCCCCGGTCGCGGGCCCGGTTCCGCGCCGGCCGCGACCGCTCGGCCGCCGACACCCTGCGCGGCCACTCGGTCGCTGCGCGCGATGCGTGGCCGGTCAGGGCCTTGACGGGCCCGCGCGCCGGGGTGAGCCTACGGATATGGCGGATTACCCCACCGCGCACGGCCTCGACGGCGTGGCGCGCACCCTGTTAACGCCCCTGTACGCCCGCGCGCACGCGGCGCGGTTCGTACCCGAGTCGTCCTTCCGCGACCCCCTCGCCGCCGACCTCCTCGCCCGCACCGGGTACGCCGACCCCGAGGTGATCCGCGACCGGCCGAACATGCTGGGCGGGCTGCACCGAGGCATGGTGTTCGACGCGCTGACCGAGGCGTTCGTGGCCGACCATCCCACCGCCACGGTGGTCTCCGCCGGTATCGGCCTGTGCACCCGCAACCACCGGCTCGCCGAGGGCGCCCCGGGTGTGCGCTGGGTCGGCGTGGACACCGCCGAGGTCATCGCGCTGCGGCGGCGGCTGCTCCCGGACGAGGACATCACCCTGCGGGCCGCCTCGATCACCGAACCCGACTGGGCGCGGGGCCTGCCGGGCGCCGACGGTCCCGTGCTGGTGCTGGCCGAGGGGGTGTTGATGTACCTCGCCCCGGACGGCGTGCGGACCTGCCTCGACGCCATCCGCGCCACGTTCGGCCCCGGCACGGAGTTGGCCGCCGACTACTTCCACCCCAAGCTCGCCCACAGCGACCGCCACCCGATCGTGAAGGCCACCGGGGCTCGCTTCCTCTTCGGCGTCCGCAACGGCGCCCGGCTGGCTCAGCACGCCCCCGGCTGGTCGCTGGTGCGCGAGCACGGCGTGATGGAGCGCCTCAACCCGACGCAGCGCGTGGCGGCCTACGCCGCGCGGGCGCTGACCCTGGGCGGCCGGGCCTACGCCGTGGCCCAACTGCGGGCGCACGCCAGGCCGTGACTGGCCGAATCACCCGATGCCACCGCACGCACTTTTTTGTAGGTACTTGATCCACCTCCCCGCAGCGACAAGCATCGCTCTCATGCGAAGCATCGCTCTCACGCGCCGATGTCAACGAGCCGTCTGACCGGGAGGGGCCTACCCATGCACGTCGAGGAGGACGTCGGAGCGGGCTGGTGGCGGGTCCACGAGTCCGCGCCGAGCGCGGCCGGCGGCAACTGGCTGGTGTTGCACCGCGACACGTGTCGGGCCGCCTCCGACTGCGCGGACCTGGTCACGACCGAGGCCGCGCTGGCGCTCCTGGCCACGCCCGGCACCCGCCCCTGTCCGAACTGCGCCCCGGAGCGCGCCCTGTGCCAGGGCGCCTTGACCACCGCGAGCCCGGCCGCCAGGCCCGCGCCCTGACTCACCCCGGCCCCGCTTCGCGCCCAGTGGGCCGTCGCGGTCCCAGGTGGCGCCGGCCGGCGGTCAGTTGCCCAGACCGCGCCCGAACTCCAGGCCACGGGTCGGCGCCGGCAAGTGCAGGCCGGCCGCGCTGTAACCCACCCCGGTGACGGCGCCGTCGTCGGCCGCCCGGAGCAGTGACCAGACGCGGCCGTCCCCACCGTCCTCACCCGTCGCCGCGGTGTGCAGGTCGGCCCGCCGGTCACCGTCGGCGTCACGCAGCACCACCTTCGCGCCAAAGGCGTCCCGGGCCTCGCTGCTGCCCGGCACGCCGGGCGCGTCCTGGTGGACGCCGTGCGAGCGGTCGGCACGCAGGCCGGTGGGCGAGCCGTACAGCAGCGTGACGCGGCCGGCACCGGCCCTGGGCCCGGCGGCCTCGCCCGGCGCGCCGACCGCCAGGTCGGCGTGTCCGTCCGCGTCGGCGTCGGCGGCCGAGACCGCGAACCCGAAGTCGTCGCCGCGCTCGCTCTCGCCCGCGCCGGTGCCCGGTACGCCCGGCGTCTCCTGGCTGAAGTCGGCGGGCTCCCGGCTGCCGGCCGGGCCCTCGGGCCCGCCGTAGAGCACGCGTACCGTGCCGCCGACGCCGCTCGCGACCGGGTACCGCGGCTCCCAGCCCGGGTCGTCGGGGCCGACGCTGCGGGCGCCGCCCACGGCCAGGTCGGCGTAGCCGTCGCGGTCGAAGTCGCCGGCCGCGATCGACTGACCGCCGGTCTCGTGGTGCCAGGCGCGTTCGCGGGCGAGGCCGTCTGGCGTGCCGCGCAGCATGGCGGTGCCGTCGCCCTCCAGGCCGCGCCAGGGGGCCACCACGTCGTCGCGGCCGTCGCCGTCGAGGTCCCCGACGGCGAGGGCGACCACGCTGCTGAAGTGCGTGATCCCGGTGTCCGTCACGCGGGTGAGCGGGGCGGGGGTCCGTCCCGGCGCGAAGGGGCCGCGGGCGAGCGAGAGGGTGGCCAACTCCTCGCCGTCGTCGGCGGTGACGATGTCCCGCGCCCCGTCGCCGTCGACGTCGGCGACGGCCAGGCCGTGGCCACCGACCCGGCCGTAGGCCGCGCGGCCGGGCACGCTGGTGGTCCCGCCGAGGCCGTCGGTCGCGCCCCAGAGGATGACGACGCGGCCGGCGTCCTCGGTCGACCCGTCCTCGCCGGGCACGGCGACGAGGAGGTCCGCGTAGCCGTCGCGGTCGAGGTCGGCGCTCGTGTGGTGGGCGCCGAACTGGTCGAAGGGCTCGGGTGCGCCGGGTACCCCGGTGCTGGCCTGGCTGACCGTCCAGCGCTCCGCGGTCGCGGGCCCGGTAGCCGAGCCGGGCACCACGGCGACGTAGCCGGCCTGCTGGTGGCCGTCGACGGTGCCGTTCGCCACGCCGACCACCACCTCCGGGAAGCCGTCGCCGTTCAGGTCGTACGGCGGCGCCTCGCGCTGCGGGGCGGCGTGCGCGGTGGGCAGGGTGAGGGCGGTGGTCGCCGCGAGGGCGGACAGGGCCGCGGCGAGCGTGCGGGAGCGTGGGTGCACGGGGTCCTCCGGTGGGTGGGGGACGGCTGGCGTCGCGGGTTCAGCTCTGGTTCGCCGCTCCGTGGGGTCGGGTTGAGCCGCCGATCACCTGGGGTGACCGCCCGCGGGCGTCGGGGGTTGTACGGACGCGCCCGCTCCGCCACACGACGCGCCCACCGGGGCCGCCCCTGCGCCCGGCCACGTGGAGCAGACCCGGGGGCGGCGCCCAGAACGGGCGGGGCATGATGGGGGCATGCGGACCCGACCTGTGTTGATCTACGACGGCGACTGCGCGTTCTGCACCAGTTGCGTGGCCTTCGCCGAGCGCCGCATCCGGCCCCGCTGCGAGGTGACCGCCTGGCAGTTCGCCGACCTGGGGGAACTCGGCACCACGCGGGACAGGGCCGAGCACGAGGTGCTGTGGGTCACGCCGAGCGGCACCGTGTACGGCGGGATCAGGGCGGTCGCCAAGCTCCTGCTCAGCGCGGGTCGCGGCTGGGCCCCGCTGGGCGCGCTGGTGAACCTGCCGCCGCTGCGCTGGATCGGCCACGTCGTCTACCGCGTGGTGGCCGACAACCGCCACCGGATGCCGGGCGGCACCCCCGCCTGCGCCCTCCCCCGCCGCGACGCCCCACGCTGACCGCCGGCGCGCCCGCCCCACGCTGACCGCCGGCGCGCCCGCCCCGCGCTGACCGCCGCTGCCCGCGTACGCCAAGAGGACGCCCGCCACCCCCGAGGCGGGCGTCCTCGTCCGTGTGGGAGCGCGGCGCGCTCCCGATGTGGTGGCGGTGCTAGGGCTTGCGCGCCACCGCGCCGTACAGCGACACGTCAGCGTCCGTGACGTTCGCGTCCGTCTCGGCGTCGGGCCGCCACCGGTGCGGCACCTCGACGCCGGGCTCGACCAGTTCCAGGCCGGTGAAGAACCGTTCGACCTCGGCGCGCGAGCGGGTCTGGGCGGGGATGCCGCCACGGTGGTAGATGTCCACCACGCGAGCCCACACGTCGGGCGCGAAGTCCGAGGTGACGTGTGACAGGACCAGGTAGCTGCCCGGGGCCAGCGCCGCGACCAGGCGCTCCACCAGGTCGTAGGCGTGGAACTCGTCGGGCACGAAGTGCAGCAGCGCGTTGAGCGACAGCGCGACGGGCTGGCTCATGTCCAGGGTCTCGCGCAGCTCCTGGGCGGCGAGGATCTTCTCGGGCTCGCGCACGTCCGCGTGGATGTAGGCGGTACGCCCCTCGCGGGTGCTGCGCAGCAGCGCCTGGGCGTGGGTGAGCACGATCGGGTCGTTGTCCGCGTAGACGACCCGCGCCTCGGGGGCCACGCTCTGGGCGACCTGGTGCAGGTTGGGCTCGGTGGGGATGCCCGTGCCGATGTCGAGGAACTGCCGTACGCCGGCCGCGGCCAGGTAGCGGGTGGCCCGGTGCATGAAGCGGCGGTTGGTGCCCGCGCAGACCTTGATCCCGGGATTGATCTCCACGACCTTCTCGGCGGCCTGCTGATCCACCTCGTAGTGGTCCTTGCCACCGAGGTAGTAGTCGTACATGCGCGCCGGATGCGGCTTGCTCGTGTCGATCCGGCTCGCTGCGCGACCGAGTTCGGCCATCTGTTCCTCCGGTTCCTGGTGCTGTCGCCACCGCGGGTGGTCGAGGGCTGGGCCGCGGTGGTAGGGGCTCGCGTGCGGGTGGTGCGGGGTGGTGCCGGGTTCGCCGTCAGGCGAGAAGGAAGTCCGCCTGGCCGCCCTTGGCGCCGTGCAGGAACTGTTCTATCTCGCGCACGGTGTAGATCAGTGCGGGGCCGTCGGGGTCGGTCGACTGGCGCAGGGCCACCCGCCCGTCGGCGAGCTTCATGACTTCGACGCAACTGCCGCCGTTGGGGCCGCTCCACGGCTTGCGCCAGCCCTCGCTGCCGAGAGCGCTGGCGGGCATGCCGTTGTAGACATGGTCGGTGTCTGCCACGGATTTGTTCACGGTCAAAGCTCCTTGCGAAGGTCACCGAGGAGGGCCTCGGTGCGTGGTGCTGGGACGGCCTGGGTGCCCATGCGGTCGAGGGCTTCGAGGTAGGCCGCCACGTCGGCGCGTTCGTCGAGGTACGAGGCGCTGGTCAGGCCCTCGCTGTAGACGACGTCGGGCAGTTCCGGCACCCGGAACCTGAACAACTGGAAGGGGCCGAACATCCCCGGGTGCGGCCCGGCGCTGAACGGCACGACCTGGAGCGTCACGTTCGGCAGTTCCAACGACTCGACCAGCCGGTCGACCTGACCGCGCATCACCTCGGCGTCCCCCACCGGGCGGCGCAGCACCGTCTCGTCCACGATGGCCCAAAGCCGCGGCGCTTCGGGGTTCGTGAGGAGTTGCTGGCGTTCCATCCGCAGCGCCACCCGGCGTTCGATCTCCTCGTCGTCGGCGTGCGGGAAGCCGACGCGCAGCAGCGCTCGCGCGTAATCGGGGGTCTGCAACAGGCCCGGGACGAAGTGCGGTTCGTAGGCGCGGATGAGGCTGGCCGCGCCCTCCAGGCTGACGTAGAGGCTGAACCAGTCCGGCAGCACGTCGCGGAAGCGGTGCCACCAGCCGGGCCGGTTGGCCTCCTCGGCCAACCGCAGGAAGGAGCTGACCTCTTCGTCCGGGATGCCGTAGGTACGCAGCAGCTTCTCCACGTACGGCAGCTTCAGCCCGACTTCGGCCTTCTCCATGCGCCGCACGGTGGTCTGGTTGACGTGCAGCGCCTTCGCCGCCTGCTCGTACGAGACCTCGGCCTTCTCCCGGAGGTCCCGCAGCCGCATGCCGAGGACTATCTGCCCAACCGTTGGGGCAGATCGCGCCTCACCCACATCCCACCTCCGCACATGGCTTGTTCGCAGCAGTGTGCCACGGTTCGGCTGACATCAACAGACTGCGCTCGCTATTCTGCATTTCGCATAATGCCCCTTGCTGACTGGGTGAGGCAGCGATCATAGGTACGTGGTCAACCCCTCTCATGACGGTCGTGGCTCGGCGACCCTACCGAGACCCGCGCGCCTGTGCTCCTCCCCCACCGCGCCCCCACCCCCCGCAGGCACCTGGAAGGCGAACGGCCGTGATCGCTCCTGAAATGACGCCCTTCCCCGTGTCGCCCAGCACCGTGGGCGCACCCTGTCACGAAGTGTTCCGCCTGCCGGCCGAACGCGCGGCGGTCTCCGACGCCCGCCGTCGCGTCCGCAGTTGGCTCACCTGCCAGCAGGTGTCCGAAGACGCCCGCGACATGGCCCAGTTGGTCATCTCCGAACTGTTCACCAACGCCGTCGTGCACACCGACAGCAGTTCCATAGCCTGCGTCCTGCAGGCGATACCCGGGCAGTTGCGCATAGAAGTGCGTGACCAGGGCGGGAGCGCCACCCGGCCCACGCCGCGCGACGCGGCGGCCGGTGACGAGTGCGGGCGCGGCCTGCTCCTGGTGGAGAGCCTCGCCGACACCTGGGGCGTGGTCCTCGGGGAACGGGGTCAGGGGCGAACGGTGTGGGCGGCGCTCCCGGCCCACACCGCCTGACGCCGCGCCCTGGCCCCGCCCCGGGCCACGGTGGTGGGCTCAGGCGCCGAGCACCCGGTCCAGGTCGTAGCTGACCGGCTCCTCCAACTGGGCGTAGCCACAGCTCTCGGGCGAGCGGTCGGGGCGCCAACGCCGGAACTGCGTGGTGTGCCGGAAGCGGTCCCCCTCCATGTGGTCGTACGCCACCTCGCAGACCCGCTCGGGGCGCAGCGGCACCCATGACAGGTCCTTGCCGCCGGTCCAGCGGCTCGGCGCGCCGGGCATCCGGTTCTGGGCGTGCGCGCTCTCCTCGCCCCAGTCGGCCCAGGGATGGCCCCGGGCGCTCGCCATGCGCAGCGGCGCCAGCTCCGCCATCAGGGCCTCGCGTCGGCGCATCGGGAAGGACGCGCACACGCCCACGTGTTGGAGCCGGCCGGTGTCGTCGTAGAGGCCGAGCAGCAGCGAGCCGACGACGGGGCCGCTCTTGTGCGGGCGCAGCCCCGCCACCACGCAGTCCGCGGTGCGCTCGTGCTTGACCTTGACCATGACCCGTTCGCCCGGTCGATAGGGAAGATCAGGCCGTTTCGCGATCACGCCATCGAGCCCGGCGCCCTCGAACTGGTCGAACCACTCGCGGGCGAGGTCCAGGTCGGTGGTGGCGGGCGCCACGTGCACCGGGGGCGTCGCGGTGCGCAAGGCGCTCGTGAGCGCCGTGCGGCGCTCGGCGAGCGGGGCGTCCAGGAGGGATCGGTCGTCGAGCGCCAACAGGTCGAAGGCGACCAGGCTGGCGGGGACCGTCTCGGCGAGCATCCTGACCCGGGAGGCGGCCGGGTGGATGCGGCTGAGCAGCGTCTCGAAGTCGAGCCGGTCGCCCTGGACGACGACGATCTCGCCGTCCAGGACGCAGCGCTCGGGCAGGTTGGCCCGCAGCGCCTCGACCAGTTCGGGGAAGTACCGGGTGAGCGGCTTGCCGGTGCGGCTGCCGAGTTCGACCTCGTCCCCGTCGCGAAAGACGATGGCCCGGAAGCCGTCCCACTTGGCCTCGTAGCTCATGCCGGGCGGGAGCTGCGCCGCGGGCTTGGCCAGCATCGGCCGTACGGGCGGCATCACCGGTAGGTCCATGTCTGGATTGTGCGGCGGCCCGTCGCCGCCCGCCCGTCGAGCGAGCGGACCACCCCGGCTTCGCTCCTCCCGGTGCCGACAGGCGCGCCGGCGGGGACCGGCCTAGCGTGGCGGCATGGCCAAGGCCCTGGAGCTCACGGTCGGTGAGCGCACGGTGCGGGTATCGCATCCCGACAAGGTGTACTTCCCGGAGCGGGGGTTCACCAAGGAGGACGTGGTGCGCTACTACCTCGCCGTCGGCGCGGGGGTGCTGCGCGCGCTGCGGGACCGGCCGACGACGCTGGAGCGCTACCCGGAAGGGGTAGCCGGGGAGTCGTTCTTCCAGAAACGGGCGCCGCGCAACCTGCCGGAGTGGATTCCGACCAGCCGCATCACCTTCCCCAGCGGGCGGTACGCGGACGAGATCTGCCCCACGGAGCTGGCGGCTGTGGCGTGGGCGGCCAACCTGGGCACCCTGACCTTCCACCCCTGGCCGGTGCGCCGCGCGCGGACCGATCACCCCGACGAGCTGCGTATCGACCTCGACCCGCAGCCCGGCACGGACTACGAGGACGCGGTGCGGGCGGCCGAGGAGCTGCGCGACGTGCTGGACGGTCTCGGCCTGCGCGGCTGGCCCAAGACCTCCGGCGGCCGGGGGCTGCACGTGTATGTACCCCTCGCGCCGGAGTGGACGTTCGTCCAGGTCAGGCGGAGCGCCATCGCCATCGCCCGGGAGCTGGAGCGGCGGGCGCCACGGCGGGTGACGACGTCGTGGTGGAAGGAGGAGCGGGGGGCGAAGATCTTCGTGGACTACAACCAGACCGCCCGGGACCGGACCATCGCCAGCGCGTACTCGGTGCGTCCTCGGCCGCACGCCCCCGTCTCGGCCCCGCTGCGCTGGTCGGAGGTGACCGACGCCCGGCCGCGCGACTTCGACGTGGCGACCATGCCCGCCCGCTTCGCCGAGGTGGGCGACGTGCACGCGGACCTGGACACGCACGCCTTCCGGCTGGACGCGGCCCTGGAGCTGGCGGCCCGCGACGAGCGCGAGCACGGGCTCGGCGACCTGCCGTACCCGCCGGACCACCCCAAGATGGCGGGCGAGCCGAAGCGGGTGCAACCCAGTCGGGCCAAGCACTGAACGGGCGGTCCCCCTCGGCGGGCACCGCGTCGGAGCGGGCCGGGCGGGGCGGCGGGGGCCACAGGGACGGGAAGGAGGCGAGATCCGTGGAGCCGGTGGCGGCGCTGGAGCGGATCGCGTTCCTGCTGGAGCGCGCGGATGCCGAGACGTACCGCGTGCGTGCCTTCCGTACGGCCGCGGCGGCGCTCACCCAACTGGGCGACGACGAGGTGCGGCGACGGGCGGCAGCGGGGACGCTGCGGGCCGTCAAGGGGCTCGGGCCCAAGACGGCCGCGGTCGTCGAACAGGCGGTGTCCGGCGAGGTGCCCAGCTACCTGCGCAAGCTGGAGACCGAGGCCGAGCGCCCACTGGCCACGGGGGGCGAGCGGCTGCGAGCCGCGCTGCGCGGCGACTGCCATCTGCACTCCGACTGGTCGGACGGCGGCAGCCCGATCGAGGACATGGCCCGCGCGGCGGCCGGGCTGGGGCACGCGTGGGCGGTGCTGACCGACCACTCGCCCCGGCTGACCATCGCCCGCGGCCTGAGCCCTGAGCGGCTGCGCGAACAGCTCGCGGTAGTGGCCGAGCTGCGTGCCAGCCTGGCACCGTTCCGGCTGCTGACGGGCATCGAGTGCGACATCCTCGACGACGGCTCGCTCGACCAGGACCGTGAGCTGCTCGACCAGCTGGACGTGGTGGTGGCCTCCGTCCACTCCAAGCTGCGCATGGACGCCGCCGCCATGACGCGGCGCATGGTGACCGCGGTGCGCGACCCGCTGGTCGACGTGCTCGGGCACTGCACGGGGCGGCTGGTGGCGGGGCGGGGCCGGCCGCCGTCCGCGTTCGACGCCGAGGCGGTGTTCGCCGCCTGCGCCGAGGCCGGCACCGCGGTGGAGATCAACTGCCGCCCGGACCGGCTGGACCCGCCGCGCCCGCTGCTGCGCGAGGCGGTCGCGGCCGGAGTGCTGTTCTCGATCGACACCGACGCGCACGCCCCCGGCCAGTTGGACTGGCTGGACTACGGCTGCGCCCGCGCGGCCGAGTGCGGCGTACCGGCCGAACGATTGATCAACACCTGGACCGCGCGCCAGCTCACCGACTGGACCCGTACCCGCAAGCCGCCCGCTCGCACTGCCGCCGGACGATCTGCGACATAGGGTGGACACCTCACCAGAAGGGCCAGCACCATGCGCTCGATGTGGAAAGGGGCCATCGGCTTCGGTCTGGTGTCCATCCAGGTCAAGCTCTATCCGGCCACCGAGGAACGCGGCGTCAAGCTGCACCAGGTACACGCCGCCGACGGCGGGCGCATCCGCATGAAGCGCGTGTGCGAGCAGTGCGGGAAGCAGATCGACTACGCGGACATCGCCAAGGGGTACGAGGACGTCGACGGCCGCACGGCCGTGCTCACCGAGGACGACCTGACCCAGTTGCCGCTGCCGAGCAAGCAGCTCATCGACGTCATCGCGTTCGTCGACGCGGACGAGATCGATCCGCTGCGGCTCTCGCGCGCCTACTACGTGGGCGCCGACTCGGCGGCGGCGGCCAAGCCGTACGTGCTGCTGCGGGAGGCGCTGGCCGACAGCGGCCGGGTGGCGGTCTCCAAGGTCGCGCTGCGCACCCGGGAGTCGCTGGCCCTCCTGCGGGTGCACGAGGACGTGCTGGTGCTGCACACCATGCACTGGCCCGACGAGGTCCGCGCCGCCGGCGGGCTCGCGCCGTCGGACAAGGTGACCGTGCGGCCCCAGGAGCTGAAGATGGCGACTTCCCTGATGGACACGCTCTCCGAGGACTTCGACCTGGACTCGCTGCACGACGACTACCAGGCCGCGCTCGACGAGCTGGTGACCGCCCGGCTCGAGGGCAAGGCCCCGCCGTCGGGCGCGGGGGCCGAGCCGGCGCCCGACAACGTCGTGGACCTGATGTCCGCGCTCCAGGCGTCGATCGACGCGCGCGAGGGCGAGGGCGGCCGACCCCGCGCCAAGGGGGCCGCCAAGTCGGGAGCGAAGAAGAGCACGGCCAAGAAGACCACCGCCGCCAAGGAGGACACCGGTTCCACCGGTCGCCGCACGACCAAGACCGCGGCGAAGAAGAGCGCCACGCCGAAGTCCGGACGTATGACGAAGACCGCGAAGTCCACCCAGTCGAAGAGCGCGGAGCGGCAGCCGGCCCGGCGCAAGCACGCCTGAGCCCGCGGCCACCTCCCCCAGCCGGCCACGGTTCGCGGCGCGGTCGGCTACGTGACTACCGGGGGCGGCGTCCCGAACCCGGCGGGCGCGGGCCGGGACAGGGCAGGCGCGCCGCCGGGTGAGTGCCCCGGCGCGCCCGGGGCGGTCGCCGGGGGCTCGCCGGGGCGCGGGCGGCGTGGGACGGGTTAGGGCACCACCACGATCTTGCGGCCCACGCCCGCGCGGAACTGTTCGAGGGCCTGCGGGTACTGCGCCAGCGGCAACCGGTCGCTGATGAAGACGGCGGGGTCGAGCACGCCGGTGGCGAAGAGGTTCGCCGCCCGCTCGTAGCTGTGCAGCACGGCCATCGAGCCGGTGATGGTGATCTCCTGGTTGTAGATGCGGTACGGCTCGATCGTCGCGGTGGTGGCGTAGTCGGCGACGCCGAACTGCAGAAAGGTTCCGGCCTTCGCGACCCGTCGCAGGCCGTCCTGGATGGCCGCCGAGTGGCCGGTGGCGTCGATGACGACGTCCCAGCCCCGGGGCTGGTCCAGTTCCTGTGCGGTGGCCGCCGTACGCGAGCAGCCCAGGGCGCGGGCGGTGGCCAGCCGGTCGGGGTTGAGGTCGAGCACGTCGACGCTGGCGGCGCCGGTGCGCTTGGCCAGTTCGAGCATCATGAGCCCCATGGTGCCGCTGCCGTAGATCAGCACCTCGGCGCCGAGGTGGTTGTTGAGCACGTCGTATCCGCGCACGGCGCACGAGAGCGGCTCGATGAGCGCGGCGTCCTGGAGGGAGACGTGGTCGGGCAGCTTCACGCAGTTGCCCACCGGTGCCAGGGCGTACTCGGCGGCGCCGCCGGCCACGGAGACGCCGATGGCGTTCCAGTTGTCGCACAGGTTGCCCCGACCGGCCCGGCAGTAGCGGCACGCCTGGCAGTACAGGGACGGGTCGACGGCCACCCGGTCGCCGACGGCCAGCTCGCTCACCTCGCTGCCGATGCCGACGATCTCGCCGGCGAACTCGTGGCCCGGCACGACGGGCAGGGTCGGCGCGAACTCTCCCTCCAGGATGTGCAGGTCCGTTCCGCACAGGCCGCAGGCGGCCACGTCCACGACCACCTCGCGCGGGCCGGGCGTGGGGTCGGGGACGGTCGTCACGGTGACCTTGCCGACGGCCTCGATGAGCGCGGTTCTCATTTCACTGCTCCTAGCGACAGGCCCTGGACGAGCTTGTCCTGGGCGGCGAACCCGGCGGCGAGCACCGGGAGGGAGATCACGACGGACGCTGCGCAGACCTTGGCCAGGAACAGGCCCTGGCTGGTGATGAAGCTGGTGAGGAAGACCGGCGCGGTCTGCGCCCTGACGCCGGTCAGCACACGGGCGAAGAGCATCTCGTTCCAACTGAAGATGAAGCAGATCAGCGAGGTGGCGGCGATGCCGGGGCCGGCGACGGGGGCCACCACGCGGGCCAGGATGGTGCGCAGCGGGGCACCGTCGATCTGCGCCGCCTCGATGATCGCCACCGGGATGTCGGCGAGGAAGGACTGCATCATCCATACCGCGATCGGCAGGTTCATCGACGTGTAGAGGATGACCAGCAGCCAGATGTTGTCGAGCATGTCGACGTTCTTGGCGAACAGGTAGATCGGCAGCAGCCCGGCGACGACCGGCAGCATCTTGGTGGACAGGAAGAAGAACAGCACGTCCGTCCACTTGCGCACGGGGCGCAGGGACAGCGCGTACGCGGCGGGCAGCGCGAGCACCAGCACGAGCAGGGTGGAGCAGACGCTGGCGGTCAGGGAGTTGATCAGCGACGGCCAGGGGCTGGCGCCGCCGTCGGCGCCGAAGAAGGTGCGGTAGCCGTCCCAGGTCAGCGAGGCGCCGAGGGAGGGCGGGTTGGTCGCGGCGTCCTGCTCCGAGTGCAGGGAGGTCAGCACCATCCAGGCCACGGGGAGGAAGAAGAGGAGCCCGACCAGCCAGGCGAGCAGCCCGAGGGCGGCCCCCCGACGCCGTGCCCCGCGCCGCGGGCCGGCCAGTGGGCGCCGGCGGGCGGCTGGCCGGGAGGTCGCGGCGCCCGTGGGCGCGTCTGCGGTGGCGGTCATGAACGGGACGCCTCCTCGGTGAACAACGACGAGACCACCCGCAGCGCGAAGGTCGCGATGATGATCGAGCCGATGACGACGAGCACGCCGGCCGCCGACGCCTGGCCGTACTCGTGGGCCTGGTAGAAGGTCTGGTAGATGGTGTAGGGCAGGTTGGCCGTGTCCAGGCCGCCCGCGGTGATGGTGAAGACCGCGTCGAAGTTCTGCACGATGTACACCGAGCCGAGCAGCACGCCGAGCTCCAGGTAGCGGCGCAGGTGCGGCAGGGTGAGGTAGCGGAAGATCTGCCAGTTGCCGGCGCCGTCGATGCGCGCGGCCTCGATCATGTCCATCGGACGGCTCTGCAACCCGGCCAGCAGGATCAGCATCATGAACGGTGTCCACTGCCAGATCAGCGATGCCTCCACGGCCAGCAGCGGCATGTCGGACACCCAGTCCGGCTGGGGCGGGCTGTCGTCGCCGAAGCGGGCGGCCACCCAGGTCAGGGCGCCGTTGAAGAGGCCGTAGTCCGGGTTGTAGAGGACGTGCTTCCACAGCAGCGCGGCGGCGACCGGGACGACCAGGAACGGGGCGATGAGCAGCGTACGCACCACCCCGCGGCCCCGGAACTCGCGGTCGAGCAGGAGGGCGAGCAACAGCCCGAGGACGACGGTGGCCAGGACGACGGTGGCCGTCAGGACGGCGGTGGTGAGCACCGACTCGCGCAGCGCCTCGTCCTCGGCGGCGTGGCGGTAGTTGCTCAGGCCGGTGAAGTGCCGGTCGTCCGGGTCCAGGGAGTTCCAGTCGAAGAGCGAGATCACCAGGGTCGCCACGAACGGCAGTTGGGTGACGGCGATCAGGAAGACCAGGGCGGGCAGCAGCGGGGCGCGCGTGGCCCACACCTTGAGGCGGTTGGGCGGCTGCGACGGCCTGACCGTAGTGGGTGTGACGGGGGCGCGCGGCCCGGTGGTTGGCGCGGTCATCAGTCCTGGTACTCCTCGCCGACCCGCTCGGCCATCTTCTGGGAGGCGCGCAGCGCCTCGCGCACCGGCTGGCGGCCGGCGATGGCCGCGCTGATCTCCTGGGAGACCCTGGTGCCGAGGTCGGTGAACTCGGGGATGCCGACGAACTGGATGCCGGCGGTGGGCCTCGGCTGGACGCCCGGGTCACGCGGCTTGGTGGCGGCGATGGAGCGGTGCGTGACGTCGGCGAACGCGCTCGCCGCGGACCGGTATTCCGGTCGGGCGTACGTCGAGGCGCGTTTGCCGGCCGGTACGTTGGCCCAGCCGCTCTCCCGTCCCACCAGGGCCTCGTATTCCTTGCTGGAGGCCCAGGAGATGAACTTCCAGGCGTCGTCGGACTTCTCGGACGCCTTCTGCATGCCCCAGGCCCAGGTGTAGAGCCAGCCGGAATCCGAGGTCTTGTTCACCGGCGCCTTCACATAGCCGATCTTGCCCTTGACGGGGGACTTCGCGTCCTCCAGCGTGCCGGCCGCCGCGGTGGCGTCGTACCACATCGCGCTTTTGCCCTGCGACATGTTGTAAAGGCATTCCGCGTATCCCGACTGCGCGGCGCCCGCCTGCCCGTGTTCACGCACCAGGTCGACGTAGAACTGGGTGGCCTCGACGAACTCCGGTGACGTCAGACGGGCTTTCCAGTCCTTGGTGAACCAGGTGCCGCCGAAGGTGTTGACCACCGTGGTCAGCGGCGCGGTCAACTCGCCCCAACCGGGCAGTCCCCGCAGGCAGATGCCCTTCATCCCGGGGCGTGCGCCGTCGGTTTTCGCGGCGATGTCGGCCACCTGTTGCCAGGTGGGCTCGGCGGGCATGGTCAGGCCGCGCTCGGCGAGGACGTCCTTGCGGTACATCAGGAAGGAGGATTCGCCGTAGAACGGCTCGGCGTAGACCTTGCCGTCGTCGGCGGTCAGCGACTGCCGTACCGGGGCGAGGATGTCCTGCTGGTCGAAGGCGCGGTCCTTGGCGAGAAAGGGCCCCAGGTCGCGTAGCCAGCCGTGTTCGGAGAAGAAGGGGACTTCGAAATTGCTGATGGTGGCGACGTCGTACTGGCCGGCCTGGTTGGAGAAGTCCTGACTGATTTTGTCGCGGACGTCGTTCTCGGGCAACACGGTGAAATTGACCTTGATGCCGGTGTCCTTGGTGAAGTGTCGCTTGGTCAGCTTCTGTAACTCCACCATCTGTGGGTTGTTGACCATCAGGACGTTGATGGCGTCACCCCCGAAGAGCGAGGAGCCGCCGGCACCGACGTACCCCTCGCATGCGGTGCACGCCGCGACGAGCGCCCCCGCCGAGGCGGCGGCGACCAGCGCGCGAGCGCCGCGTCGGGTGTGGATGGACATGGGTTCTCCCCGTGGATCGATATCACTGGGTGGCTGGGGGGCGCGCCGGGCCGTGGTCGGGTGGCCGAGGCGCGCGACGCGTACCGGGCCCACCGCTCGCCCCGGGCGGGGCCCCGGGCTGGGCGGCCGAGGCGGGTTGGGGCGCGCGGGTGAGGTGGTGCTGGTACGGCGGTTGGGGGCGTCGGCGGGCGGCGCGAGCTGGGGCGGCACGGGCTGAGGGTGGGCCAGGTTGCTCCGATGGGGTCGCGTACTCGCGTACGAGGTCGGTGGGTGCCGGTCGCCCCGGCGCTGTGTGGTGGGAGCCGGCCCGGGCGACTGGTCGGGGCGCCGTTGGCGGGGCGCGGTGCGGGCCCCGCGCGGGTGCCGGCGGCGCGGCGCCGGCGGCGTGGGGCGGGGGCGGTCACACGCGCAGCACCTGGGGCCCGAGCAGGGCGTAGCGGTGGGCCTCGGCCAGCGGCAGGCCGGTGTCGGTGATGATGACCTCGAACTCCTGGGCCTCGGCGAAGCGACAGAAGCTCACGGCGCCGAACTTGGTGTGCACGCCGGCGAAGATGCGGCGCCTGGCGACCCGCATCACCTGCGCCTTGACCTCGCTGACGGCCGGGTCGGGAGTGGTCAGGCCGTACTGCCGGGAGATGCCGTTGGCGCCGATGAACGCCAGGTCGATCACGAATCCCTGGAGCATGTGGGTGGCCCAGTGGCCCACGGAGGCCAGCGTGCTGCCCCGGACCCGGCCACCGAGTAAGAGCACGGTGATCCGGTCACTGACGGCGAGGCCGCTGGCGGTGGCGAGGGACGAGGTGATGACGGTCAACGGTCGTTCGCGGGGCAGCGCTTGGGCGATGAGTTGTGGCGTGAAGCCCTCGTCCACGTAGACGGTCTCCGCGTCGCCGACGAGTTCGCCGGCCGCGGCGGCGATCCGGGACTTCTCCGCGACGTGCATGGTGGTGCGGAAAGCGAGCGTCGTCTCGTACCCCGCGCTCTCCACGGGATAGGCCCCGCCGTGGGTACGCCGCAGCAGGCCCCGGTTCTCCATCGCGTGCAGGTCACGCCGAACGGTCTCCTTCGACACCCCGAGCTTCTCCGCCAACTCCGTCACGACGACGGAGCCGGTGTGGCGGGCCAGTTCGAGGACCGTGCGCCGGCGTTCCTCTGCGTCCACAGTGACTCCCCATCACGTACCGCACTGCCCGTTCGGGCACTTCCTGATCAGATTTCTACAAGGGGAGTTGTGCTGTGACCAGGCCAGGCACCAGATCTCTCCTGACCGTCTCTGCCCGCTTAATGTCCAGGCAACCCCCAGGTCAGCGACATCTTACGGAAGGGAAACACAGGTCACCGCTGCCCGCCTACGGGCAACAACCTGACCGGTTCCCGCCCGGTTGGTTTAAGTGGCGCCCTTGCCACCGCCCGCTACGGCGCTTCCACGCTCCGCCACGGAACGTGCGTACGCTCCGCCGCCGGGCACCGGGACGACGGCCGGAACGGATACGGTGCTGCCATGGCAAACAACGGGGCAGGAGCGGCGAACGAGTCGGGATACGCCCTGCTCATCGCGGCAGGACCGACGGGCAAGCAGCGGGCGATGGACACGGCCGCCGCACTGCCGTCGCTGGCGGCCGTCGCACCGTCGGTGCTACTGGGCACGGCGGGCGGCGCACAGGTGGTGCAACTCGTCGATCCCGACGAGCCGCACACCGTGCTGACCCACCTGCGCACGGCAGCCGCCCACCCGGGGCCCGTCCTGGTCTACCTCGTCGGCCAGTTGACGCTGGACACCAAGCAACACCTGCCACATCTGGCACTGGCGCGCACGACGCCGAAGACGGCTCGGTACACCGCGTTGCCCTGGCACTGGCTGCTCTCGGAGCTGGGCCACCGGCCCGCCGGCACCACCACCGTCTTCGCCGACCTGGCGGCCGACGAGACGGCCTGGCCCAAGCTCACCGCCGAGCAGCTGACGATCGGGCTCGCGCTGTACGGGTGCGTCGTTCCCCCGCCGCGCCGCCGCCAGCTCAACACCCCGCACTACACCCGGGCCCTGGCCGCGGCCCTCCGCTCGGTGGGCACCCGCCCACCGCTGCCGCAGTTGCACCAGCACGCCGTCGAGCAGTCGGGGCTCGACCAGGGGACCGCCCTGCTCGTGGCGTCCACGGGAGGCGCGCCCCACCCCGCCGGCGGGGGCGGCATGCTACCGCTCGGCGTGCCGCACACGCCCCCCACGGGCCCGGCCGACCCGGCCCTCGGACCGGCGCCGACGGGCGCGGCGAACGCCTGGGCGCCGCCGGCCTCACCGCCACCGGGGGCCGGTCTCCCGCTGGTCCCGGGCTTCGAGCCGGCGGTCGGGCCCACGAGCCCGCAACCCAACCCGACGCCCGACCAGCCTCAGTGGCCCCCCGTCGACGCGACGCCCACGCCGTCGGCGGGTCCGGACCCAGACCCGGGCCCGGACCCGGCGGTCACGGCATCGGAGCCCGCCCCGTCCGTGACACCGAGCACCACACCAGCCGCACCAGCCGCACCAGCCGCACCAGCTACAACCCCGCAGTCGAGCCCGCCCGTTGCGCCACCGGCGGCGTCCGCCGCTCCCCGCGCGCCGGAGGCAGGCGACGCGGCGGACGAGCCAACGGACGCGGCGGCCCGTCCGGCGGGCGAGGCGAGGCCGGTCGAGCCCGCTGGCGAGGGGCCGTCTCAGCGCGCGGCGGTGCCACCCCCGCCGCGGGCGTCGGCCGCTCACTCCGACAAGCCCTCGCTGTCGGCCTCCGGCACTCACTCCGGCGAACCGCATACGGCCTCGGCGGATGAGGCCGCGCCGACCCTGGACCGCCACTCCGGGCAGGGCGGGGAGGACGAGCCGGCTTCGGTCGCGGACCGCGCAGCCGTCGGGGACGCCGAGGCGGCCCCGCGACGGCCGTACGATCCCGGCCCGCCGCCCGCGTACGCGCCGGGGTACGGCGGCGGCGAGGTGGCCCACGATCCGCACGGCGCGATACTGGAGGCGGCGCACGCGGGGCGGCACAGCGAGGCCGCGGCGATGGCCGCGGCCTGGGAGCAGGAGGCGTTCCGTTCCGCGGGTCCCGACTCGCCGCAGGCGCTCCACTGGCTTGAGGTACGCGCCGACCTGGCCCGGCTCGCCGGAGACCCGGCCCGCGCCTGCGAGCTGTGGATGGCCGCCGCCACCACACGCCTGAGCGCGGGGCAGGCAGCGGACCAGCCCGACGTGGAGGGCGCGGTGGACCGGGCGCACCACCAGTGGCAGCACGTCAACGACCTGCTGCGAGCCCGCTCGTTGGCCACCGAACTGATGGCCCTGCGCACCCGCGTACCGGGGCGCAGACCCGGCGCGCTGCGGGCCATCCAGGCGAGGTTGGAGAGCTTGCGCAGCGTCCGCGCGAGCTGAGCTAAGCGGTGCGGTGCGGTGCGGTGCGGTCGGCGCCCTCGTACCGCAGGCAGCCGCCACGCGCCGCGCCTCCGGCCGGCCGCGCGGCGGCTGCGTACCGCCGAGCCCGGGGCGTGGCTGTTCCGGCCTCACCGCGCCTGTCGAACCGACCCGGCACGCTCGCTGGCGGTGGCATGGCCAGCGACCGCCAGCGGCGTCAACCCTGAGCCCGATCAAGCCTGAGGCCGGTCAAGCGTGAGGCCGTTGTCCGCATCGGCGTCGGCGCACGGAACGGTCGCGTTTTCCGGGTCCAGTGAACGAATGCGCGGTATCGGTGAGGACAGCAGCCAAAACAGCGACAACACTCCCCCAGCGGCGCCGACGAGCAGTGTCGCCCGCAGGCCCCATCCCGTGGCCAGCAATCCGCCGACGACGGCTCCGATGGGCCGCATGCCGTAGTTGACGGTGCTGAAGGCGCCCGCCACGCGACTGCGCATGGCATCGGGGATCACGCTGGTCTGCAGGGAGTTGAGATTCACGTCGAAGAGCATCACGCCGACCCCGGAGAGGAACTCCGCGGCGGCCAGCGCGCCCACTCGCGCCCACAGCGGTCCGCCCGCGCTGGCCGCGATGGCGATGGGCGCCGGAAAGAGCACGGCCCCGACGAGAATGCTGCGCCCGACGCCGATCCGCCGCGACACCCGTGGGGCGATGACGGCGCCCAGGAGGGCGCCGGTCGAGCCGATTCCCAGAACCAGTCCGATGGCCCCGGCGGACAGGTCCAGATCACGGTTGGCGAACAGCACCACCAGTCCGCTGCCCGCGACGAAGGTGAAGAAGTTGACCGTCGCCGCGCAGCCGAGCCCAGCGCGCAGCACCGGGTGCCGAGCGACGTAGGTCATCCCTTCCCGGGCACGTCGGAGCAGCGAAGGCCCCGTTCCCGCGTCCACGCCACCGGGCGACTCGTCGAGCGGTATGCGCCCTACCAGGAATGCCGATGCCAGATACGACAGGGCATCCACGATCACGGCGACGGGCGCGGTCAACGCCTGAATGAGGCCGCCGCCGGCTGCCGGTCCGACCACGTGCGACATCGACCGGCTGGCGCTGAGTTTGCTGTTCGCCTCCACGTAGGACGCACGGGGCACGAGCTGTGCGAAGAACGGTGGATAAGCGGTGTTGAACAACACCGCCGCGGTGCCGGTCAGCAGTGCGACGACATAGAGCTGGCCAAGGCTCACGGCATCGAGCAGGTAGGCCACGGGGAGGCTCAGCAACACCGCGCCGCGCACCAGGTCAGCCAGGACCATCAGGCGGCGCTTACGCACCCGACGGTCGACCCACGCCCCCAGGAGAATCGCCAACAGATTCGGTGTCCAGATGAGCGCGGTCAGCCACGCCACCTGGTTGGCCGAGGCGCTCAACGCGGTGACGGCGATCAGCGGCAGGGCCAGTTCGGATATGCGGTCACCGAACTCCGAAACGGACTGCCCGGCCCAGAACCGTCGGAACCGCCGATCACGCCACAGGGACACCGGGGCATCGATCTTCGCAGTGCTCATGGCGTCTCATCCGCCGACTCCTGGTCCCGTTCCGGCAGGACGTAGCGCATCAGTCGGACGCCGCGACTGCCGGTCGGCCGCTCGGCGGCATCGCGCGTCACGTACGGGGCCAGCACTCGCTCGATGCCGTCCTGAATCGCCGCGAGTTCCTCCGCCGAGACGACCACCCGGGTGTTGGCCAGACCAGCGGCCTGTTGCCAGGCCGGTTCGAGGTGGGGCTCGACCTCGGTCAACCACCTGCTCGGCAGATCCCCGTAGCGCGCGAACATCTCCCGGGACAGCGCCCGCGCGGCCGAGCCACCCTCCCCGTCCTTCGGCGTCTGGAACCGGAACCCACGCGCCGCCGCCTGCCATCGCCGCTGCCGACGGTCCGGCCCGGCTTCGGCATCCCGGACCAACCCGAAGCCCGCCAGGTGCCGTAGGTGCCAACTGGTCACCGACGGTGTGGCGCCCACGTGGGGCGCGAGTTGGGTGGCCGTGGCCGGGCCGTGCCGCTGGAGGCGGTCAAGGATGGCCAGCCGCACCGGGTGGGCCAGTGCCCGCATCGCCTGCGGGTCGGTGATCTCGATGTCACCCAGTCGATTCTCGGAATCCATAACGTGAGAGCTTCCTCTCAAATATTGTGAGAGTCAACTCTCAGATCTGGAGAAGGGGGCTCGCATGGCAGCGACGGCCTGTACGGACACACTCCGAGCTGCGACGCGTCACACGACCACCGCCACCCGCCCGCGCGTGCCGATTGGTGGGGTTGGTCGGGTTGGTCGGGTGCGAGGCGTACGCCTGGTTCGATGCGCGGACGCGCGGGGCCGGCCCCGAGGGCCGCGTTCGCGCCTCCCACCGAACCCGAGCGCCGGGCCGAGCGCCGGGCCAGGCACCGGCAGCGTTGGGGGCGCGGGTTGCTGGCGCCTGGCGGGCCCGCGATGCGGCTGGTTCCGGGGCGCCGCCGTGGGCTTCGGGCGTGGGCCGAGCGGCCCCAGGGCGCCGGGCGCGGTCCGGGGAACCCGTCGGCGCGCTACTCCCGGCAGGAGCAGATGGGCGCGGCGGAGCGCGCCGCACAGACGGGGCCGGCGGGACGGTCGGCACGAGAGGCATGGGCCGCGCCGAGCCTGGCCGCCGCTGCCGGTGGGCGCGGCGGCCGGCTCGTGTGGGGTGTGCTCGGGCCGCTCGTCAGCCGGCCGGCATGGCCACCGACGCCTCGTCGTCTCCGCGTATGAGTGCCGCGTACCGGCCCTGCTTGAGCATGAGTTCCTCGTGCGTGCCGCGCTCGACGATGTGGCCGTCGGCCAGGACGACGATCTGGTCGGCATCCCGCACGGTGGACAGCCGGTGGGCGATCGTGATCGTGGTGCGGTTGGCGGCGAGGGCGTCGATGGCGCGCTGTACGGCGTACTCGGTGCGGGTGTCGAGCGCGCTGGTGGCCTCGTCGAGAATGAGGACGGGCGGATCGCGCAGGATCGTCCGCGCTATCGCCAGCCGCTGCTTCTCGCCACCCGAGAACCGGTATCCCCGCTCGCCAACGAGCGTGTCGTAGCCGTCGGGCAGCGACGCGATGTGTTCGTGGATCTGTGCCGCCTCGGCCGCGGCCCGCAGTTCCTCGTCGGTCGCGTCGGGCTTGGCGAAGCGCAGGTTGTCCGCCACGGACGCGTGGAAGAGGTACGTCTCCTGGGAGACCACTCCGACGGCGTTGGCGAGCGTGTCGAAGCTGAGGTCGCGCACGTCCACGCCATCGATGAGCACGCGTCCGGCGGTCACGTCGTACAACCGGGGCACGAGGTAGCTCAGGGTGCTCTTTCCCGAGCCCGTGGGGCCGACGACGGCGAGGCTGCCGCCGGCGGGGACCGTCACGTCGATGCCCCGCAGGGCGGGTTCGGCCGCGTCGGGGTCGTAGGCGAAGCTGACGTCCTCGAAGCGAACGTCCCCGCGCACCGTGCCCAGGCGCACCGGCTGGTCCGGCTCGGCGATGCCCACCGGCAGGTCGAGGTACTCGAAGATGCGGTGGAAGAGCGCCAGCGAGGTCTGCATCTGCACTCCGGTGGAGAGCAGGCTCACCGTCGGCCGGAACAGGCCCTGTTGCAGCGAGACGAAGGCGACCAGGGTGCCGATGCTCACGCCGGAGCCGCCGCCTTGGAGCGCCATGCCGGCCGTCCAGTAGATGACCGCGGGCATGGCCGCCATAACGATGCCGATGGTCGCCATGCGCCAGCGGCCGGCCATGCTGGAGCGCACCTCCAGGTCCACCAACCGCTCGGACTCGCGGGTGAAATCGGCGGTGAGCGAGTCCGAGCGCCCCATGGTGCGGCCGAGCAGGATGCCGCTGACCGACAGCGACTCGGTGACGAGCGCGGCCATCGCCGCCATCTGCTTCTGCCGCTGCGAGGTGATCCGCTTGCGCTCCCTGCCGACCCGACGGCTGATCCAGACGAAGACCGGGAGCAGGCAGAGCGAGACCGCCGTCAGCCGCCAGTCCAGCGCCAGCATGGCCACGATGCTCGCTATCACGCTGGTCAGGTTCGAGACCAGGGACGTGGCCGTGGACGTCACGGTGGCCTGCATGCCGCCGATGTCGTTGGCGATGCGCGACTGCACCTCGCCGGTGCGGGTGCGCGTGAAGAACGCCAACGACATGCGCTGGAGGCGGTCGTAGACGGCGGTGCGCAGATCGTGCATGACCCGCTGGCCGACAGTGGTGGAGATCAGGGTCTGTAGGACACCGAAGATGCTGTTGACCACGGCCGCGACGATCATGCCGCAGACCAGCAGCGTCAGCAGCCCCGTCCGACCCTGGGGAATGGCGGTGTCGAGCACTTCGCGCAGCATGAACGGCGAGGCCACCGTGACCAGCGAGGAAGCGGCCACCAGCAGCCCGACCAGGGCGAGTCGGCCTCGGTAGGGGCGGAAGAGGCGCAGAATGCGTCGTACTTGGGCTGGTTCATCCCGGTCGGCAGCGGGTGGCTCCCACCGTGGTTCGTGATCGCGCATGGACTCCTTCCGGGATACGCGGGGATCTGCGGGCCGGCTGGCGGCGGCCTTGCCGAGCATAGCTCACTGTTACCTAAGCTCACAATGTACTCAGTCCTGCTAGGCTCCCCACATGCCCGCCTCCGACGCCTCCGGTCAGCTCGCCGAGCAGTTGCTGCGCCTCACCCGTAGGCTGCACCGCGCGCACAAGCGCTATCTGGAGCCCCTCGGCATCACCCCGGCCCAGGCCCGGCTGCTGCGCACCGTGGCGCTGTACGACGCCGAGCCTCCGCGCATGGCCGACCTGGCCGCCCGGCTTGAGGTGGTGCCCCGCGCGGTGACGACGCTGGTGGACGCGTTGGAGGCGAACGGCGTGGTGCGCCGCGTCCCCGACCCGTCGAACCGGCGCGTGATACGCATCGAGCTGACGGACGCCGGCCGGGCCACGCTCCGCGCGCTGCGCCAGGCTCGCCGCTCCGCGGCCGAGGACATCCTGGAGCCGCTGGACGCGCGGGAGCGAGAGCTGCTGGGCAGCCTCCTCAACACCCTCGCGGGCAGCCCGCGCGACTGCGTCGACGGTCGCTGACCCGGGCTCGACGCGCCGACCGGGGCAGTGCGCCCACGCCTGTTCCCGAGGTCACGTGCACGGACGACCTGCCCAAGCCGCCCGACCGCACGACCCCTGTGCCATCCCCTGCTGTCCTTCCAGCCAAGAAAGCCTCGTTCCGCTTCTTGTGCCACGTGCCTCACGCCCGCCAAGGTCTGACGCGATGTAGCACGCCACGCGCCATCAGCTTTCCAGGAGGCTCGGTGAACGAGGCAACACCGCACGACCAGAACACGTCCAGCGGCCCGCGGGGGGACGAATCCCCCGCCCCCAGCCGTCGCTCCGTGCTGTGGACCGCCGGAGCGGCCGGGCTCGGCATCGGCGCACTCGGGGGCCAGCAGGCAGCGGCTGCCGACGCGCGAGCGACGGGGGCGACGGAGACCACCGGGGCGGCGCCCACTTCGCGTCGTGCCGCGACCATGATCGGGGTGCCGTTCGAGGGGCGCGGCACCGTACGGGTGGGCATCGTCGGCCTCGGCCAGCGCGGTGGCAGCATGATCGACTTGTTTCTCGCACTGCCGGGCGTCCGTGTCGTCGCGCTGTGCGACGTGGTGCGCGCGAAGGCCGAGCGGGCCGCCCGCAAGGTCACGGCGGCGGGGCAGCCGGCACCGGCTCTCTACACCAAGGACGACCAGGACTTCGAGCGGCTGTGTCAACGTTCCGACCTCGACTTCGTCTACGTCGCCACGCCCTGGGACACCCACTTCGCCATGGCCAGGGCGGCCATGCTCCAGGGCAAGCACGTCGGCGTGGAATGCCCCGCGGCCATGGAGCTCAGCCAGCTGTGGGAGCTGGTGGACGTCTCCGAGCGCACGCGCCGGCACTGCGTGCAGTTGGAGAACTGCGCGTACGGCAGGAACGAGATGCGGGTGCTGCGCATGGCGCACGCGGGCCTCTTCGGTGAACTGCTGCACGGCGCCGGCGCGTACATCCACGACCTACGGGCGCTGATGTTCTCGCCCACCTACTACGAGGGGCCGTGGCGTCGGCGGTGGCACACCAGGCTCCGTGGCGACCTCTACCCGAACCACGGGTTCGCCCCGGTCGCCAACTACATGGACGTCAATCGGGGCGACCGAGCCGTGCGGATCACGACGTTCGGCTCACCCTCCCTCGGCCTCGCCGCCTACCGCGAGGAACACATGCCGCCGGGCGACCCGAGTTGGAAGGAGTCGTACATCGAGAGCGACATGTCGATCAGCCTCGTGCAAACGGCCAAGGGGCGCGTCATCCGGCTGGAGCACAACGTCTCCAACCCCCACCCCTACAGCCGGCTCAACATCCTCGGCGGCACCAAGGGCGTCTTCGAGGACTATCCACCACGCGTCTATCTCGAACCGGACAGGAACGACCACCAGTGGGGCGACTTCGCGGACTACGCGGACTGGGACCACTGGCTCTGGAAGGAGCACGCCAACCCGCCGGGCGGGCACGGCGGCATGGACTACATCATGCTGTTCCGCCTGATGCAGTGCATGCGCCTGGGTCTCGTCCCCGACTTCGACGTCTACGACGCGGCCACCTGGACCGCGCCTCTCCCCCTGAGTCACGCGTCCATCAAGGCCAACGGCGCGCCCCAGGAGATACCCGACTTCACCCGCGGGCTGTGGAAGAAGCCCCGTTCCGGTATCGACTCGCCCAAGCCCGCCGGCGACTGATCCGCGGCGCACGGCCCGTCCCCACCTGGCGGGCCGTGCCCGATCGCCTCAGGCGGCCAGTTCCCGTTCGTCCCCCATCACCACGACGGGGTGTCGCGCCGGGTCGAGCGTTTTCAGCAGGTACGCCATCCCCGCCTTGGGCAGGCTCACGCATCCCGACGTGCCGCTCCCGTGGTCGAGGTGCAGCCAGATGCTGCCGCCCTTGCGGGTGCCCTGGGGGCGGGTCGGGTCGAGGGGCGTCGTGCCCTTGACGCGGTTGTAGTCGATCGCTATCACGTAGTCGAAGTCGTGCCAGTGCGTCCTGGGCCAGTAGTGCGGCGCGGCGAAGGCGGCGGTGTGGTGGTACGGCAGCTTCGCGCCGGGGTCGGCCAGCACTCCGCCCGCGTCGCTGAGCGTGAAGACGCCGACCGGGCTGCGCTTGTCGTTCTCGCGGTGGTTGGTCGTCCAGCCCCGCCTCCCGTTGTGCGCCGACCACGAACGGTCCCGCTGCCAGGCATCGCCGTCCTTGGTGTACAGCACGACGGTGGCGTCAGCCGAGTTCCTGCCCTCGCCGTAGACGGCCACCACCTGGCGGGCCGAGCGGGGTATGCGCGCCGCCCACTTCTCCCCCACGTCCGGGATGCGCCGCTTGTCAGTGGTACGTGACCCGTTGGACGCCGCCGAATCGCTCCCGTCGCTCCCGGTCCCTCGCTCGCCGCCCTCGCAGCCCACCAGAAGGCCGGCGGCCAGCACGACCGCTGCCACCCCCCGCAGCACGCCCGACATCCGCATGCGGTCCATGGTCGCACCCCCTCCCGCGGCCTCGTAAGGCGCCGAGGAAGCCGACGGCCCGGTGGTCCGCCGCGCGGGCGCCAGGACCCACGGGGCGGACCGCTCGCGGTCCGGTACCCGATCGACGCCCCACCCGCCGTGTCGCCCTGGGCGGAGGCCCCGCGAGCGGCGCGACTACAGGAAGCCGAGGGCTCCGAGGCCGCCCGCGCCGCCCAGCAGCATGAAGGCGGGCATCAGCACCTTGAGCTCCACCCAGCTCCCGGCCCGGAACCGCATGATCCTCGGCGGACCGATCGGGTACCAGCGCTTGCGGCCTATCGGTATGGGCCACAGGATCGGGCAGCCAGAGACCGTCAGGGCGTCGCCGATGTCGTGCACCAACGCGCCGAGCACGATCGGCAGCCCCAGCCACAGGTACTCCTGACCGTCCCCGGTGAACAGCCAGTCCGATCCGTTGCCCGGCTTGTTGAGTATCTCGGCGAGAATCCAGGCGCTGGTCGCGCCCAGGAGCCACACCAGCACGTCGCTTGAGACCCGGGCCATCCGCCACAACAGTCCTTCGACCGCGAGCACCATGTGCACGAAGAGCAGACCCAGGACGGCCCAACGGCCACCGTTGACGGCGAGCACCGAGGCGCCGGCGCCGATCAGCACGGCCCAGACCCACGTATGGGTGAGCGTCCGGTGCCCACCCGCGCGCCGCGGGTCGCCCGTCTTCCTGGTGGCCTGGTAGACGGCGTGGGAGAGGCTGTCGATCACCCCGCACAGGGCGCGCGAGAGGGGACCGAAGGCGCGGGATATCGTCGCCGACTTGTGGTCGAGGTCCGGGGCGAGCGCGGCTCCGGCGCAGATCAGCGCGCCGACGACGAGCACCGGCCAGGGCATGGGGTGCCCGGCGGCCGCGGCCGCCGCCCCCACCCCCAGCCAGGCTGCCGCTCCGGACAGCGAATGCGCCGGTCCCATCATCGTCGTTCCCCGCCCCTGCTCGTGCCCGCTCCCCGGCGGGTGGTGTTCTCATCGGCCCGGCACAGCCTATCCACGAATGATCTTCGTTAACGCAGTCGGTTCCCGCCCGGGGCCCGAGAGCAGGCAGTATGGGGGCGTGACTCTTATCGATCAGATGCCGAGCGACGCCGACCCCGATGCCCTCTTCGAGACGTTCTCGTCCTGGGTGGAGGAGCGTGGTATCTCGCTCTATCCGGCCCAGGAAGAGGCACTGATCGAGGTGGTCTCCGGCGCGAACGTCATCCTGTCCACCCCCACCGGCTCGGGCAAGAGCCTGGTGGCCGCCGGGGCGCACTTCTCGGCGCTGGCGCGCGATGAGGTCACCTTCTACACCGCTCCGATCAAGGCGCTGGTGTCGGAGAAGTTCTTCGAGCTGTGCAAGCTCTTCGGGACCGAGAACGTCGGCATGCTCACCGGCGACGCGTCCGTCAACGCCGACGCGCCGATCATCTGCTGCACCGCCGAGGTGCTGGCCTCCATCGCCCTGCGGGACGGCAAGGACGCCGACGTCGGGCAGGTGGTGATGGACGAGTTCCACTTCTACGCCGAGCCGGACCGGGGCTGGGCCTGGCAGATCCCGATCCTTGAGCTGCCCCAGGCGCAGTTCATCCTCATGTCTGCCACGCTGGGCGACGTCTCCCGGTTCGAAGAGGATCTGACCCGCCGCACCGGGCGGCCGACCGCCGTGGTGCGCTCGGCCACCCGACCGGTCCCGCTCAGCTACGAGTACCGGACGACGCCGTTGACCGAGACGCTCACGGAACTGCTGGAGACGCGCCAGGCGCCCGTCTACATCGTGCACTTCACGCAGGCGGCGGCGGTGGAGCGGGCGCAGGCGCTGATGAGCATCAACATGTGCTCGCGCGCCGAGAAGGACGAGATCGCCGCGCTGATCGGGAACTTCCGGTTCACCACCAAGTTCGGCCGCAACCTCTCGCGCTACGTACGCCACGGGATCGGCGTGCACCACGCGGGGATGCTGCCCAAGTACCGGCGGCTGGTGGAACGACTCGCGCAGGCCGGGTTGCTCAAGGTCATCTGCGGTACGGACACGCTCGGCGTCGGCGTCAACGTGCCCATCAGGACCGTGCTGTTCACGGCGCTCACCAAGTACGACGGGCAGCGGGTGCGCACGCTGCGGGCCCGCGAGTTCCACCAGATCGCCGGCCGGGCCGGGCGGGCCGGCTTCGACACCGCCGGGTTCGTGGTGGCGCAGGCTCCCGAGCACGTGGTGGAGAACGAGAAGGCGCTGGCGAAGGCGGGCGACGACCCGAAGAAGCGCCGCAAGGTGGTGCGTAAGAAGGCGCCCGAGGGGTTCGTCAACTGGGGGCAGAACACCTTCGAGAAGCTCATCGCCTCCGAGCCGGAGCCGCTCACCTCCCGGTTCCGGGTCACCCACACCATGCTGCTGGCGATCATCGCGCGTCCGGGCAACGCGTTCGAGGCGATGCGGCGGCTGCTCGAGGACAACCACGAGCCGCGCAAGAACCAGTTGCGGCACATCCGCCGCGCTCTCGCCATCTACCGCTCCCTGCTGGACGGTGGCGTGGTCGAGCAGTTGCCCGAGCCGGACTCCGAGGGCCGCGTGGTGCGGCTCACCGTCGACCTGCAGGCGGACTTCGCGCTCAACCAGCCGCTGTCCACGTTCGCCCTGGCCTCCTTCGAGCTGCTGGACCCCGAGTCCCCCTCGTACGCGCTGGACATGGTCTCCGTGGTGGAGTCGACGCTCGACGACCCGCGGCAGATCCTGGCGGCGCAGCAGAACAAGGCCAGGGGCGAGGCCGTCTCGCAGATGAAGGCGGACGGCATCGAGTACGAGGAGCGGATGGAACTGCTCCAGGACGTCACCTACCCGCGCCCGCTGGACGAACTGCTGTCGCACGCCTACGACCTGTACCGCAAGAGCCACCCGTGGGTGGGTGACCACCCGCTGTCGCCCAAGTCGGTGATCCGCGACATGTACGAGCGGGCGATGACGTTCACCGAGTTCACGTCGTACTACGACCTGGCACGCACCGAGGGCATCGTGCTGCGCTACCTGGCCAGCGCGTACAAGGCGCTGGACCACACCGTCCCGGACGATCTGAAGTCGGACGACTTCGAGGACCTCATCGCCTGGCTCGGCGAGATGGTGCGACAGGTCGACTCCAGCCTGCTGGACGAGTGGGAACAGCTCGCCAACCCGGAGGTGGAGTCGGCGGAGGAGGCACAGGAGCGGGCGGAGCAGGTCAGGCCCGTCACCGCGAACTCCCGCGCCTTCCGGGTGTTGGTGCGCAACGCCCTGTTCCGCCGCGTGGAGCTGGCCGCGTTGGACAAGGTCGAGGAGTTGGGCGAGCTCGACGGGGAGTCGGGCTGGGACGCGGAAGCCTGGGGCCGGGCCCTCGACGCGTACTGGGACGAGTACGAGGAGATCGGCACCGGGCCCGACGCGCGCGGGCCGAAGTTGCTGAGCATCGAGGAGCAGCCGGAGCACGGGTTGTGGCGGGTGCGGCAGACCTTCGCCGACCCCGGTGGCGACCACGACTGGGGCATCTCCGCCGAGGTGGACCTGGCGGCGTCCGACGAGGAGGGCCGCGCCGTGATCCGCGTGACCGACGTGGGGGCGCTGTAGCCTCCCAGACGCCGCCCGCGCCAGGTCGTGGCCGGGCGGCGTCTCGCGGCATGCCAGCAAAGGAGCACCACCGATGCCCAACCCCGCCGAGCGGCTGGTCGACCTACTCGATCTGGAGCGGATCGAGACCAACATCTTCCGGGGACGCAGCCCCGACGAGTCGCTGCAGCGGGTGTTCGGCGGGCAGGTCGCCGGCCAGGCCCTGGTGGCGGCGGGGCGGACCACGGACGGCAAGCGCCCGGTGCACTCGCTGCACGCGTACTTCCTGCGGCCCGGCACGCCCGGGGTGCCCATCGTGTACCAGGTGGAGCGCGTACGCGACGGTCGGTCCTTCACGACGCGTCGGGTAGTAGCCGTCCAGCAGGGGCGGACGATCTTCAACTTGACGGCCTCCTTCCATCAGCCGGAGCCGGGGTTCGAACATCAGGTGCCGATGCCGGACGTGCCCGAGCCGGAGTCGCTGCCCAGGCTCGGTGACGCCATCCGCGAGCGCCTGGGTGAGCTGCCCGAAGCGCTACGGCGCATGGAACAGCGGCAGGCGTTCGACATCCGCTATGTCGAGCCGCTGCGCTGGACCGCCGAGGAGCTTGCCGGTGCGGAGCCGCGCAGCGGGGTGTGGATGCGGGCGATGGGGCCGCTGGGGGACGACCCGCTGGTGCACACCTGCGCCCTCACGTATGCGAGCGACATGACGCTGCTGGACGCGGTGCGCATTCCCGTGGAGCCGCTGTGGGGACCGCGGGGTTTCGACATGGCGTCGCTGGATCACGCGATGTGGTTCCACCAGCCCTTCCGCGCGGACGAGTGGTTCCTGTACCAGCAGGAGTCGCCCATCGCGACGGGTGGGCGTGGCCTGGCCCGCGGTCAGATCTTCCATCGCGGCGGCGCGCTGTTGGTGTCGGTCATGCAGGAGGGACTCTTCCGCCCGCACCGCCGGTCGGCCTCCGAGAGCTGAGGTCAGCGCCCCCGGGGCGTCGCCGGGCCGCAACCGGGCCACGGGGGCCGGGCGTCCGCTCCCGGGTGCCGACGGCCGCGCGCGCCGCCGGCGACGTCACCCGCCGAGGGCTCTCGGCCTCCCGGGCACGTCGGGCCGCAGCCGCGCGCGCCAGGAACTCCCACGCCGTCCCCGGCCGCGCCGGGGGCGGCCCCGCGGGCGTCGCGGGGCCCGACGGGGCGGCTCGGCAGACATCGCTGCGACGGTCCCCGCTGGCCCGCATGCTCGCCAGGGCCGGGCGCGCCGCGGACAGCGCTCGCCTCTCCGACGCCGAGGCCAGGACCGCTGCCTCGCCGGTCGCGGGTAGCGCTGCCGGCGAGGTCGGGCGAGCGTCCTCCAGCGCCGTGGCCAGGCCGATCTGATGCCAGATCACCTCTTCGCGGTCGTCCGCCGTCACCACCTCGTCCACCACCGCGCACACCGCCGGAGCCACCGCACGCACCGGGCTCAGCGGAGGGTCGAGCTCCCGCAGACACGCCCGCTCGGTGGGGTCGGGCACCACCTCGGCCAGCGCGTCGGTACTCAGCACGGCGGCCGAGACGGCGGCCCGGCTCCACGGGTCGGAGCTGTGCGCGAGGAGTTGCCTCACCCGCCGCGCGCGCCAGTTCCGCCCGCGCCAGTCGGCCTCCGTCCGCATCATGGCCCGCAGTCGCTCGGGGACGCGTGTCGCGCTCAACTCGGGCTCACCCGACGCGAACTCGGCCAGCTCCGCCGCCAGGTAGAGCCAGACGACGGCCCGATAGCGGTTGACGTAGAAACGGGCGGGGCTGACACATCCGCCGCGCGCCAGCCGGGTGAACCGGCCTGGGCTGATACCCAGCAGCTCGGCCGCCCGCGCCGTGCCGACCAGTCGCAGTCGCCCGCGCAGCGCCCGCAGCGCGCAGGGGTCTGCCGCGAGTCTTTCGACCTCCGAGCGGATCACGCGCCGTTGCCACGAGGCGCCCGGCACGGCCGGGGCGCGCTGATCGCGGCTGACAGCGGGCCGCCCCCAGGGCGCCAACTCCCCGAGGCCCACCGAGCGCATGACACCGAGCTGGACGGCCAACTCAAGCTCGCGCCGCGGGCAGCGCAGCTCTCTGGCCGCGCTGCCCAGCGACACGGTCGCCCTCACCGTCGTGCGTGTCTCCCATGCCCGTGCGGTCATGATGCCTCTCCCCCATCGATCGATCACTGACAGTGACGACCATAGCGCTGGAGGGGCCGCGCGCGGCGGGCCTGTGGATAACCCCCGTGAGATCGGCGGCGGGGAGGTCAGGCGCCGCCCGGGGCGCCGCTTTGCTGGCGTACCTCGACGCCGAGATGCTCACCCACACGATTGACGAGAAGGGCCATCTCGTAGGCGATCTGCCCCACGTCGGCCTCTTCGTGGCTGAGCACGCACAGACAACTGCCGTCGCCGGCCGCCGTCACGAACAGCACGCCCTCCTCGAATTCGACCATGACCTGACGGACGTGACCTGTCCGAAAATGATGGCCAGAGCCCTTGGCGAGACTGTGCAGACCCGATGCCACGGCGGCCAGGTGCTCAGCGTCCTCCCGGATGAGCGACGCGCTCGCACCGGTCACCAGACCGTCGTTGGACAGTACCAAGGCGTGCCGGATGTGCTCGATCCGCGTGGTCAGGTCGTCCAGCAGCCAGTCGAGCCCCTTGGTCAGTGCCATGCCCTCGCCTCCCCGTACGGCATTCCCCGTAACTGCCGTGCCAGCCTTGCTCACCGCCGCCATCTCGGCAACCCGGCCTTGGCTTTAGACCGCCCCTGTCCCCGCTCTGACACACAATGAAGACGCGGTTGAGCAGATGGCGACGGATCAGTGGCACGCCTCCCTCATCGTCAGGCACGCGCACCGGCCCGCGCCGCGGCGCTCGGCGACGAAGACGCGCTCGTGAGGCCCCGTAGGTGACCTGCCGTCAGAACAGGGATCAGGGTGTTCGGGCGACCGGTCGTTCAGAGCGGGACGAGCATCTGCCTCGCCACGGCCGCCACCGCCCATCACTCCGCCCGCGAGGCGCCGCCTTCGCGTCGCGTGGGGTATCACGCTGGGTGAGAGGCACGGCCGACTGCGTCCGCCAGGCGGCAACGCCGCGAGCGGCTGGAGCGAAGGGCTGGACGGCAGCGCCGTAGGAGAAACTCTCACCCTACAGTTGAGAGTGAGAGGTGACGTCGCCGATGCCGGCTCTCGCGCCACGCGCGAAGCGGTGCGGATCGGGTGGCACGCGCGACCGGGCGCGGCGGCGTCGACCTGCCGCTGACGTACGGGCTCGGGCCCGGCCACGATGGTGGGGCCGCTCTAGTCGCGCTGCGGGTCCGCACTGGGTGGGGGCGTCGCGTGGCCCACCGGGCAGCCGGGGGTGAGGGTGGGGCGCGCGGTGCGGGAGCGTGGCGTGCGGGTGCCGGGACCAGTGGGGAAGGTGCCGAGTGCGGCCAGTACGTAGCCGAGTGGGTAGCCCTTGACCTGGGGGTTCTGCCGGGCGTAGTGCGGTTCGCGGCGCGGCGGCAGGAGCCGGACCGCTCTGCCGCGCAGCCGCAGGGCGCCCCGCACGGTCGCGGTGGCCAGCGGCTTGGGGTCCGGATAGCGGAAGGCGCGTCGCAGCGGCGCGTCGAGCAGGGCCAGGCTCGCCGCCCTCGCGAGGGGCGCGAGTGGCCGCGGATACCAGGAGGCCATGAGTTCGCGGGTGGCGTCGGCCACGCTTCTGCCGCCTTCGTCCCAGCCGAAGTGAGCCGCCTCGTACTGGTCGAGACAGCGCTCGAATTCCCCGTACGTGGCGGGAATTCCCGTGATGCCCATGTGGCGGCCGAGGGTGCGGTAATACCGCGCTGACGCCTGTTTCTCGTGTTCGCACAGGCGCCGCCAGCCGTACGCGTCCAGCCAGCGTTTGGGTACGACGACAAAGGTGCTGAGCACGTAACGCATGTCGTCGTTGGTGATGTCGTACGAGCCGTGCATCTGGTTCATGCGCCTGATGGCCGTGCGCCCCCGGGCGTCGGCGAATCCGTGTTCCAGCACCGCGTCGAGCAGCAGCGCCGTGTCGTCGTAGCGCTTCTGGGTGTGCTCGGTGAATTCCCCGGTCCGCGCCAGCAGGCCACCGACGCTCGGCACCGCATAGGTACGGAAAAGGGCCAGTTCGAGCGCCCTGGTGAAGTCCCAGGGAAACTCGTGTGTCGCGGTGATGCGGTAGATGCGGAGGAAGTCCCGCTCCGGATCGAGGCGCTGGATCTCTCGTAGCCAGTCGTACCGCCGCATGTCGCCGGCTTCCCTTCGCTGATCCACAGGGGTGCTGTCCGGGCTGCCCGGGCTTCAACTGTAGGGGCGCTGGGAGGAATACGGCAGAGCCGTACGGCCGAGGAGCGTGGGTGATCGGAATTGTTCCGTCGATCGCGCCGAAGGTTCGTTTCGTGGCGGAGAGTGGCATAGCTGAGCGCGGTGAGCCGGGCGCCTCGCCATGCGGGCGGATCGGCGGTACGCGCGGTGCCCATGCGGCGGACGGGGCGGAATCGCCGGTGGGCGGAGAGGTCCACGCGGGCGGTGTGGAGGGGCGCCCTCCGCGATGGGAGCGCTCTCCGGTGGCCGGTAGGTGAGCCGGGCCGCGATGGGCTGTGTACGGGTCGCGTCAGGGGTATCGACTCCGTGGTTACTCGCTGGTTAGGGTGCGCCCGCAAGGCAACGGCGGGGCAGGGAGGCTGCGGTGGTCACGACGGACGAGGCGAGCGACGAGGCGCTGTACGTGCTGACCGCGGTGCTGCTCACTCCGGCGCGGTTCCCGGGCGTTCTCGGGGACGACTATCCGCAGGTGTGTCAGGCCCTCGGCCTCGCGCCCCGGCCCGACGGCTACGGTCTGGTGCTCGGCCAGGACGGCGCGGGCGCGCGCTGGACCGTGGTCACCGATGACGTGTCGTTGGTCGCCTGCGCGCTCGCGGCCTGGGACTGCGGAATGGACTACGACCTGACGCCGGGTGAGCGCGGTGTCGTGACCGCGCTGCCCGGCTGGCCGCTCGCGGTCGCGGTGGCGGCGCCGGGAGTACCGGAGCCGCACGACCCCGCGCCCGAGCCGGGCCCCGACGGGCTGGTCCGCTCGCCGCTTCGCCCACCGGACTGCGAGCGGTGGGGGCCGGCGCAACGGCGGTTGGGCGCGGATGAGATCGCGCTGCGGTGGGCGGAGTGGCGGGAGCAGGTCGGCGACGACGTCACGTTCGTCCAGCCCGGCGCTGATGCTGGCGCGACCACCGACGCGGCCGGGGTGGCGGACGCGGCCCCGGATGACGCCGATGCCGCGTCCGCCACCCCGGCTTCGCACACCGAGCGCGCGGAGAGCGGAGTTACCGCGCCGGGGCACGCCGGAGTGCGGCGGGTGTTGCGCGAGGCTCATGGCTACCTCCGCACTCCCCCGCCGCCGGGGCGAGTGCGCTCGGCGTACGCGTCGGGCGAGGCGCGCACCCTGCGCGCCGACGGGCCGGGGTGGAGCCTGGTGGCCAGGACCGACGACATCGCGTTCGTCCTGTTGGACGAGGAACCGGGCGAGGTCCTTCCGGTGGGGCGCGGCCCGGAGCTGCCCCGCCTGTTGGCCGCGTTGGACGCCTTGGCCATGCGTTCGGCGTAGGGCGCCACACGTCGCGGCCAGCCCCTGGTGCGCGGGCGCGGCGCTCCGGCGGGCGTTGGCGTGCCGCGCGTCGGAGGCGGCCAGCGTGGGCGCTGTCGTCCGTCCCCCGGAACATGCCACGCTCTCGCCGTGGGCGCCGGGCCGTGGCGTCCGGCCGGGTGTGGGGCGGCCCGAGCGGGCCGCCCGGGTCAGGGCGCTACACGCGTTCCAGGGGGCGGTGCGGGCCGACCGGGAGTTCCACGCGGATGGCGTCGCCCGGGCGGACCGCTCCGCCCTCGCGGACAATGCTCATGACGCCGGCCTTGCGGACGACCCGTCCGTCCGCGTCCCGGCCTACGACCCGCTCCAGCAGTCCGTCGGAGAAGCCGTCGATCTGCCGGCACGGGTTGCGCAGCCCCGTCACCTCGACGACGGCCGTCGCGCCGAGGCGCAGCAGGGTGCCGACCGGCAGGCCGAGGAGGTCGACGCCGCTCGTGGTGACGTTCTCGCCGAGGTCGCCCGGGCGCACGGTGAAGCCGGCCGCCGCCAGATCGGAGAACAGTTCCGACTGGAGCAGGTGGACCTGGCGCAGGTTGGGCTGGGTGGGATTCCGGGCGACGCGGGAGCGGTGCTGGACCGTGACGCCGAGGTGGGCGTCGCCTTCCACGCCCAGCCCGGCGAGCAGGGTGATCTCCTCCCGTACCGGCTTGCTGAACGCATGCCGGTCGTCACTGCACACCGCTGTGACCGTCGCACCCATGCCGGGGCGCCCCTCTCCTCGTGCCGTGACTCGCTCCGGCATTCTGACATTCGTTGCCCCGTGAAACCATGCCGTCTTGGCTGGGTTCGGGGGCTGCGACGCTGGTCAGCGGCCCAGTTGCTTGCGCGAGGCGCGGCGCAGCCGGGTCCGCTGTGAGGAGTCGAGCAGGAGGTAGGCGCCGACCGGAACACCGATCATGACCAGGAACGCCAACCAGTTCGGGAGCAGCCACAGCAGCACCACTCCCGTCACCACTCCGCCAACGGCGACCTTCGCACGGTTCGACATCGTCTCCGCCTCCTCCTGCGCGTGTGCCGCTCTCTCCATCCTGTCAACGGTTTCGGTGCGCGGCTCGTTCCACGGGTCAGCGGAGCGGGGCGCCGACGTCGTGCATGTGGCGTAGGGCCCAGGCGTAGGAGGCGACGAGGCCGGTCTCGGTGTACGGCAGGCCGAGCCGTGCGCAGTGCGCCCTGACCAGGGGCTGGGCGAGCGGCAGGTGGGGGCGGGCCATGCTGGGGAAGAGGTGGTGCTCGATCTGGTAGTTCAGGCCGCCGAGCAGCCAGTCGGTGGCCCGGCCGCCGCGTATGTTGCGCGAGGTGACGACCTGGCGCTTGAGGTGCCCCCAGCGGTCGTGTTGCGGGTCGGGCATGTCCATGCCCTTGTGGCCGGGGGCGAAGGCCATGCCCAGGTAGAGGCCGAAGAGCGCGTGGTGCACGAGGGCGAAGACGGCTGCCTTGCCCGGGGAGAGCACGGCCAGCAGGAACCCGACGTAGCAGAGGTAGTGGGCGGCCAGCAGTGACGCCTCCACGACGCGCTCGCGCGGCGCCTGGCGGCGTAGGTCGCGCAGGCCGGAGACCTTGAGGTTGAGCCCTTCCAGCAGCAGCATCGGGAAGAACAGCCGTGCCTGGTGGCGGGTGAGCCAGCGGGTGAAGCCCTGTCGGAGCGCGGCCTGGTGCCGGGTCCACACGAGGGCGCCGACGGCGACGTCGGGGTCCTTGTCGATGTGGTTGGGGTTGGCGTGGTGCCGGTTGTGCTTGTCGTTCCACCAGGCCCGGCTCATGCCGAGGAACAGGTTGCCGTGGACGAGGCCGATCACCGCGCTGACGCGGCGGTCGGTGGTGATCTGGGCGTGTCCGGCGTCGTGTCCGACGAAGGCGCTGCGGGCCCAGAAGACGGCCGCGGGCACGGCGAGCGCCACCACCCACCACGAGTCGCCCACCAGCGCGACCGCCGCCACGACGGCCGCCAGGGCCAGCAGGTTGAGACCTATTCCCACCACGTACCAGCCGGTGCGCCGCTCCAGCAGGCCGGCCGCCCGCACCTCGCGCAGCAGGGGTGCGAAGTCGCTGCCCGCGGTGGGCGGGCGGGAACCGCCGAGCGATGCGAGGGGGGCTTCGGCGGTGGCCTGTTGCATGGGCGTCTCCGGTGCACTGTGACGATCCCCGTGCGACCGCATGCCGTACGGGGTCTGACCTTGAGGAAGGTATGCGCTACGAACCGCACATAGCCATGGCGGACGCCCCCGGCCCGTGCGGGGGCCACGCCCCGTAGCACAAGGGGGTGCTAGCACCACCCCTCGCACCCCGCCACGGGGCAGCAGGTCGGTATCGGCGCACGCCAGGGGGTGTGCGCCCGGCAGGCCGGGGCGGAATCGGCGCCGCATTCGCGGGGCACGGGACGAGAGCCGGGGCGACGTGGGATTCCTCACTGCGCGCGACGGCCCGCGGGCGTGCGGCGTCCGCTATCCTCGGCCGCCATCGGCGTTCACTAGTCAAATTTGAGGAATGCAGCAGCCTGTGACCCCACCTGCCCCAGCCCGCTCCCTGCCGCTCCCGCAACTCGCCCAGCTCGGCCGCTGCTCGGCCGTCTTCCTTCCCGGCGACCCGGCGCGTACCGGCCAGATCGCCTTCTGGCAGCCGGACGACCCCTCCCGCGCTCCCCTGGGCCCCGACTCCGAGCCCGACTCCGACTCCGACTCCGACCACGAGCTGACCGTCCTCGTCGCGGAGGGCTCCGGGGTGGCGGCCCTGTCGGTGCGCGCCACGGTGCTCCCCGTACGCGACGCGCTGCCGGCGCTCACCCGGGCCAGGGCCGCGCGGACCGACACCGCGGCCGCCTTCTGGGGCGCCGCCGCGGTGTTGGCCCTCCAGTTGGCCGCGCGCGGGCGGCTGTTGCCCGGGCTCAGCGCCGCCGATCACGACGCCTGGCGGGTCGGCCCGCTGGACGAGGCGGACCTGCTGCGCGTGCGCGAACTGGCCGCGGCCATGCCCCCGGCCGCCCACGCGGCGCCGCGGCCCTCCCCCGAGACCGCCGGCGACGCCGACGCGGACCCGGGCGATCTGCTGCTGGCCGAGCCCGAGCACCTGTTGCGCTCCTTCCTCGACGCGGTCGCCGACGGGCTGCCGCGCTCCCCCGCCGCCGCGCTCGCCGCGGGCAGCCCCGCCTTCGCCGCGCCCGAGCCCGTGCGCCTGCCCGAGCAGCGCGCGTGGGCCGCCAGCATCGCCGCCGGGCACGACGCGGGGGTACGGCTCTCGCTGCGTGTCGAGGTCCTGGGGCTCACGGCGCGCGCGGTCTCGGACGGACTGGCGCCCGAGACCGCCGGCGACGCCGACACTGCTGCCGACGACAGCGGCGCTCGGGCGCGGTTTCGCGCCGTGCTCCAGTTGCACAGCGCCACCGATCCCACGCTGGTGGCCGACGCCGCCGAGGTGTGGGGCGGCGACGCGCGGCTGGCCGCCGAACTGGGGCCACGGGCGCGGATGGACGCGCTGCTCACGCTGCGCCGGGCGGCCCGGGCCTGGGCGCCGCTGGCGCCGCTGCTCTCCGCGGCCGTGCCGGACGCGCTCGACTTGGCCGACGAGGAGGTGAGCGAGCTGCTCGGCCCGGCGACGGCCGCGCTGGAGGCGGAGGGCGTGCGCGTGCACTGGCCACGGGAGCTGGCCCGCGAGCTGACCGCCCGCGCCGTGGTCGGCCCGCCCGACGACGCGTACGCGCGGGACGCTTCCGGACTGCCGACCTTCCTCTCCGCGTCCGCCCTGCTGGACTTCAGTTGGCGGTTCGCGATCGGCGACGTGGAGCTGACCCGCGCCGAACTCGACCGGCTCGCCGAGGCCAACCGGCCGGTGGTGCGGCTGCGCGACCAGTGGGTGCTCATCGACCCGGCCGTGGTCCGCCGCGCCCGCGAGCGCAAGGACCGTACGGTCACCCCGGTCGCCGCGCTCGGCGCCGCGCTGACCGGGCGGACCGAGGTCGCCGGCGCCGAGGTGGAGGTCGAGGCGACGGGCTGGCTCGCGGCGCTGCGCGACCGGCTGCTCGGGGCAAGCGCGCACGGGGAGAAGGGTGAGACGGCCGACGGGCTGGCCGAGCCGGTGCCACAGCCGGCCGCGCTCGCCGCCACGCTCCGCGACTACCAGTTGCGCGGGTTGGCCTGGTTGCACCAGATGACCTCGCTCGGGCTCGGCGGCTGCCTCGCCGACGACATGGGCCTCGGCAAGACCATCACGCTGATCGCCCTGCACCTGCACCGCCAGACGGCGCCCGAGGCGGCCGGACCCACGCTCGTGGTCTGCCCGACGTCGCTGCTCGGCAACTGGGAACGGGAGATCAACACCTTCGCGCCCGGCACCACGGTCCGCCGCTTCCACGGTTCCGCGCGCGACCTGGACGCGGTACCGGACGGCGCCTTCGTCCTCACCACCTACGGCACCATGCGACGCGACGCCGCGCGGCTCGCCGAGGTGGGCTGGGGCATGGTCGTCGCCGACGAGGCGCAGCACGTCAAGAACCCGTACGCGGCGACCGCGCGGGAACTGCGGACCATCGGCGCGAAGGCGCGGGTGGCGCTGTCCGGCACCCCGGTGGAGAACAACCTCTCCGAACTGTGGGCGATCCTCGACTGGACCACGCCCGGCCTCCTCGGGCCGCTGGCGCGCTTTCGCACCCGCTACGGACAGGCGGTGGAGGGCGGGGACCCGGCGGCGGCCGAGCGCCTCGGCAGGCTCATCCGCCCGTTCCTGCTGCGCCGCCGCAAGTCCGATCCCGGGATCGCGCCGGAGCTGCCGCCGAAGACGGAGACCGACCGGGCCGTGGCGCTGACCAGGGAACAGACCGGGCTTTATGAGGCGGTGGTGCGCGAGACGTTGGCCGAGATCGCGGGCGCGGACGCCCTCGCGCGCCGCGGCCTGGTGCTCAAGCTGCTGACCTCGCTCAAGCAGGTGTGCAACCACCCGGCGCAGTTCCTGCGGGAGGACGACCCGGTCATCGAGGGCCGCTCGGGCAAGCTGGAGCTGCTCGACGAGTTGTTGGACACCGTGCTGGCCGAGGGCGCCAGCGTGCTGGTCTTCACGCAGTACGTGGTGATGGCTCGCCTCCTCGAACGGCACCTGGCCGCGCGGGGTGTGCCCACCCAACTCCTGCACGGCGGCACGCCGGTGGCCCGCCGCGAGGAGATGGTGCGCCGCTTCCAGGACGGGCGGGTACCGGTCTTCCTGCTCTCCCTCAAGGCCGCCGGCACCGGCCTGAACCTCACCCGGGCCGAACACGTCGTGCACTACGACCGGTGGTGGAACCCGGCGGTCGAGGCCCAGGCCACCGACCGCGCGTACCGCATCGGCCAGACACAGCCGGTGCAGGTGCACCGCATCATCGCCGAGGGCACGGTGGAGGACCGGATCGCGGCCATGTTGGAGCGCAAGCGCGAGTTGGCGGACGCCGTGCTCGGGTCCGGCGAGTCGGCGCTGACCGAGTTGTCCGACGCGGAGTTGACGGAGCTGGTGGCGCTGCGCCCGGCGGGCACGAGGGGGGCCATGTGATGTTCCCCGACGACCTGAGCGCGATCCACGGTGCACACGACGGACACGAGGAGGACGAGCTGTACGACGGGGCTGGCGAGGACGCGTACGAGGGGGCGACGGACGACCCCTACGGGGACGAGGCCGGGACGCGCCCGAAGCGGTCGGCGGGGAGCGGGGCGGTGGAGCGCACCTTCGCGGCGCTGCCGCCCGCGCACGGGCGGGGCTTCGCGCAGACGTGGTGGGGCCTGGCGTGGCTGAAGGCCCTGGAGGACACGGCGCTGGACAACCAGCAGCTCAAGAAGGGGCGCAAGCAGGCCAGGGAGGGCGCCGTCGGCGCGGTGAGCGTCCGGCCCGGTCGGATCACCGCCGTGGTGCGGGGCAGGGACCGCACGCCGTACCGCTCGGACGTGTTGCTGCGGGAGCTGACGCCGGGCGAGTGGGACCGGTTCCTCGACATGGTCGCCGACCGGGCGGGGCACATCGCCGCGCTCCTCGACCGCGACATGCCGCCGCACCTGGTGGAGGACGCCGCAGCGGCGGGCGTGGAACTGCTCCCCGGCATCGGCGACCTGGAGCCCGAGTGCGGCTGCGAGGCGTGGGACCACTGCCCGCACACGGCCGCGCTGTGCTACCAGCTCGCCCGGTTGCTGGACCAGGACCCGTTCGTGTTGCTGCTGCTGCGGGGGCGGGGCGAGCGGGAGTTGCTCGACGACCTCCAGGCGCGCTCGGCCGTGCGCGCCGCCGCACACGCTCCGCAGCGCGCGAGCAGCGCGCCGGCGCCGCGCACGGTCCCGGCGCGCGAGGTGTTCGCTGAGGCGCTGGCCGTCGCCCCGCTGCCCGCGCCGCCGCCACCGGTGGCGGAGCCGGGCCGCCCGCCCCGGTTGCGCGGCGAGGAGGCGCCGGCCGACCCGCCGGCGGGCGGGGTGCCCGTCCCCGACGCCGAGGCGCTGGAGTTCCTGGCGGCCGACGCCGCGGTCCGCGCGCGGCACCTGCTGACGCAGGCGTGCGCGCCGGGTCACGCCGACGCGCCCGCGCCCGTGGAACTGACCGAGTGGCAGGACGCGGTGCGGCTGGCCGCGTCCGCCCCGGGGTCGCGCGTCATGGCCCGGCTCGCGGCGGGCTGCGGCCGGGACGGCGCCGACCTCGACCGCGCCGTGCGGGCCTGGGAGTACGGTGGGCGCGACGCGCTGGCCGTACTCGACGAGCGGTGGACGCCGGACGCCGAGGCGCTGGCGCGCGCCGGCGCACAGCTCGCCCGGGCCTGGGAGGACGAGGCGGGCCGGCCCCGGTTGCGCGCCGAGGGCAACCGGTGGACGGCGCACGACGGCCGGGCCCAGCTCCGCTACGGCCGTGACGGACGCTGGTGGCCGTACCGCGAGGAGGGCGGCCAGTGGTATCCGGCCGGGCCCGCGGCCACCGACCCCGCGACGGCACTGGCCGGCGCGCTCCGCGGCGACTGACCCACCGACCGGCGGCGCGCGGCGTACGGGCGGGACCGGCCACGTTCGTACGCCCCGCGTCGGACCCTGCCAACCGGGGACGCGGCCCGTGGGGCGCGCGAGCCGGAGCGGTACGCGGCGGCGCGTCCCGGGCGGTAGGCGGCCGACCCGGGACGCGCCGCGATGGCGTTGGCGACACCCCTGGGGGGCGGCCCGCCACGGGGCGAGCCGCCGGCCGATGGCCCCGTCCCGTTTGCGATGGCGACGGGGGTCTTGCGGGACCTTGTCCTTTCTGATGACACAATGCGGTGGTCGCACCTTCAACCACCTACTGCTCCAGAGAGGCCATGGGAATGGCATTTGCCCTGCTACGCCGTCGTCACCGCGTTACGGGGAGGGAGGCCATGCCCCTGCCACCAGGCTCCGGGTCGCTGGAATGCGTGGTGCTCGACCCGGTGCGACTCCCGCTCCCCCGGGCCGAGGTTTCCGTTCGCGACGCCGAGGGCCGTGAGGTCGTACGCGGCCAGACCGACCCCAACGGCCGCTTCGCGACGACCGTGCGGCCCGGCGCGTACGGCCTCTCCATCACCTCCGACGGCTACCAGCCCGTGCGCCGCGACTGCCTGGCCATCGACGGCGTGCGCACCACCGTCGACTCGGTGGCCATGGACCTCGCCCCGCAGCCGTCGCTGCCGACGCCCGGTGCGTGGCGCATCGACCCCGACCACAGCGCGGTGCGCTTCGTCGCGCGGCACATCGGGCTCGCCGCGGTACACGGCCGGTTCAACCAGTTCGAGGGAACCCTGATGGTCGGGGAGCGCATGGAGGACTCCCGCCTGGAGGTCGCCATCGACACCGCGAGCATCGACACCAACGTGCGCCAGCGCGACGACCACCTGCGCTCGGCGGATTTCCTCGACGTCGCCGCCTACCCCTCCATGTACTTCGCCAGCGAGCGCTTCGTGCACCGAGGCGGGTCCCGCTGGTCCGTCCAGGGCGCCCTGAACCTGCACGGCGTCAGCCGCAGCGTCGCGCTCGACACCCGCTACCTGGGCCTTGGCACCGGCATCGCCGGGGAGACCCGGGCCGCGTGCAGCGCGACGGCCGAGTTGCACCGCGAGGACTTCACCCTCGACTGGCGCACCATGCTCTCGCGGGGCATCGCGGTGGTCGGGGCGACCATTCGCGTCGAGCTGGACATCCAGGCGGTCCCCGAGGGGTAGCGCGCCCGGCGGGCCACGGGCCAACGGTCGCCACACGCCGGACCGTTGACCCGCCGCGCGCCCACTCCCGGCGGATACCATGCACGACCGTCCGTAGCGGACGCCGAGGCACCGCCAGGCTGGAGGAGAGCGCATGACCGTGGCCGCCGTACCCGAGGGACCGCTCGTCATCGGGGTGGACAGTTCGACCCAGTCCACCAAGGTGCTCGCCGTCGACGCCGCGACGGGCGCGGTGCTCGCCCGCGGCCGGGCCGCGCACACCGTCAGCCCGGGCCCGGCCAGGGAGAGCGACCCCCGGCAGTGGTGGACGGCGCTGTGCGAGGCGCTTGAACAGTGCGGCGGCTACGCCCGCCAGGCCGCCGCCGTCTCCGTCGGCGCGCAACAGCACGGCCTGGTCACCCTGGACGCCGCCGGCGAGCCCATCCGCCCGGCGCTGCTGTGGAACGACGTGCGCTCGGCCGACCAACGCGACCGACTCATCAGCGAGTTGGGCGGCCCGCGGGCGTGGGCGGGGCGGCTGGGCAGCGTGCCGCCGCCGGCCTTCACGGTGACCAAGTGGGCCTGGCTGCGCGAGCGTGAACCCGCGGCGGCCCGGGCGACGGCGGCGGTCCGACTGCCGCACGACTACCTCACCGAGCGGCTCACCGGCCAGGCCGTCACCGACCGCGGGGACGCGTCGGGCACCGGCTGGTGGGGCACCGAACGCCAGGAGTACGACCGGCGGGTGCTCGACCACGTGGGGCTGACCCCGGAGATGCTGCCCAGGGTGTTGCGGCCCGGCGAGGCGGCGGGCACGGTGCGCCAGGTGCCCGGGCTGCCGCTGCCCGCCGGCGCGCTGGTGGCCACCGGCACGGGCGACAACATGGCGGCGGCGCTCGGCCTCGGGTTGCGCGCCGGGCAGCCCGTACTCAGCCTCGGCACCTCCGGCACCGTCTACGCCGTCTCCGACCGGCGACCCACCGACCCCACCGGCACGGTCGCGGGCTTCGCCGACGCGCGCGACGCCTGGCTGCCGCTGGCCTGCACGCTCAACTGCACCCTGGCCGTGGACCGGTTCGCGGCCCTGCTCGGCCGCGACCGCGAGGCCGTGGAGCCCGGCGGCACGGTGACCGTGCTGCCCTTCCTCGACGGGGAGCGCACCCCGCACCTGCCCGCGGCCACCGGCATGCTGCACGGCCTGCGCCACGACACCTCCCCGGGCCAGGTGCTCCAGGCGGCGTACGACGGCGCGGTGTACGCGTTGCTCACCGCGTTGGAGACGGTGCTCGGCCCGGACGCCGACCCGCGGGCGCCGCTGCTGTTGATCGGCGGCGGCGCGCGGGGCACCGCGTGGCGCACCACCATCCAGCGGCTGAGCGGTCGCCCGGTGCGCGTGCCGCGCGCCCAGGACCTGGTGGCCCTGGGCGCGGCGGCGCAGGCCGCCGGGCTGCTGCTCGGCGAGGACCCGGTGGCCGTGGCCCGGCGCTGGGCGACGGCCGACGGTCCGTCGTACGAGGCCGTGCCGCGCGACGACGCGGCGCTGGAGCGCGTCGCGGCGACGCTGGCCGGCGCCGGCACGCTGCTCGGCGCCTCCTGACCGGCCGACGGCGGTGGTCGCCGGTGGCTCACTTCCTGGCCAGGCAGAAGGGGTGGCCGGCCGGGTCGACCAGCACCCGCCACCGCTCGCCGCCCGGCTGGTGCGCCGGCTCGCGCGCGCCCAGCTCCACCAGGCGGCTCCGGGCCCGGTCGAGGTCGTCGACCGCGAAGTCGAGGTGGAACTGCTGCGGCGCGGCGGGGTCCGGCCAGCGCGGGGGCCGGTAGTCGGCTACGCGCTGGAATCCGATGACCAGCCCGTCCTCGCGCGTGAGCCCGGCGAAGTCCGCGTTGGACGCGGGGTGCGGGGTGAGCCCGGTGGCCCGCTGGTAGAACGCGGCGAGCGCCAGCGGGTCGGGGCAGTCGAGGTTGATGGCCGTGAGCCGCATGGGCGGGGACGTCGTCATGTGCGGGTGCCTACCCACCGGGCCCTCGGCGCGCCCGTCGGCGGCCGGCCGGGGCGCGCCGCCCCGGGGCCATCCCGCCGCGCGGGACCCGTCCGGCGCCGATCGGTGGTCACAGGGCGCGGTGCATGATGTGCAGCCCGACGAACCCCTCGGTCGGGTGCTGGAAGCCCTCGGGCAGCGTGCCGATGACGGTGAAGCCCAGGGACTTCCACAGGGCGACCGCCCGGGTGTTGGTCTCCACGACCGCGTTGAACTGCATGGCGCGGAAGCCCTCGGAGCGGGCCCAGTCCAGGACGTAGGTGCCAAGAGCCCGGCCGATGCCGCGCCCGGAAACCCGCGGGTCGACCATGAAGCTGGCGCTCGCGATGTGGGCGGCGGGGCCCATGTGGTTCGGGTTCATCTTCGCCGTGCCGAGCACCGTGCCCTCGTCGTCGACGGCCACCACGGTGCGGCTCGGCGGGGCGAGCATCCACATCTCGCGCGCCCGTTCCTCGCTCAGGTCACGCGGATAGGTGTAGGTCTCGCCGGCGGCGACGATCTCCCGCAGGAAGGGCCAGATGGCCGGCCAGTCGTCGGCGGTGGCAACGTTGATCTGCATGGCGGTCAGCATGCGCGAGGCCCCGCCGTGGGGCCAGCGAATTTTCGCCACCCCCGCGGCGGGGCCCCGGCACGGCGCCCGCGCTCCGGCGGGCGCCGGCCGGCGAGCCGCGCCCCGCGCTCCTACGATGGGCCGATGAGCGTAGGAACGTCCGCCATAGATGCGGTGCCGACGAAGTCGTCCCCCGTCCGCGCGCGCTGAGCCGGGCTCAGCGGGCCGCGCGCAGGAACGCCTCCAGGCCGGCCAGGTCGTCCGTGTTGAGGTGGTCGACGCCCGCGGCCAGCAGCTCGCTCCAGACCGCGTCCCGCGCCGGGCCCGCCTGGTCGGGCGTCGCCCAGAAGCGCACCCGCTGGCGTCGCGCGTGGGCGGTGTCCACGATCTGCCGCAGCTTGGCGCGCTCGGCCCTGGGCATCGGGCCCACGCCCGACCAGGTGAAGCTGTGCGTCCAGTTGCTGCTGATCAGCGGGATGAAGGAGGCCGGCACTCCGGTGCCGAGGTCGTCCAGGCGGCCGTCGTAGAAGGCGTGGCGCACCCGCTCGGCCTCCATCGCCGGCCGGGCGGCCCGGTCGCCGGAGATGACCGGGGTGACGGCGCCCTCGAAGACCCGCCCGCCAGCGGTGAAGCTCAGCATCGAGCGGTAGCGGCGCAGCCGCCTGGAGAGCACCCGGTAGGTCGCGTCGCCCTGGTTCTTGATGTCGATGAGCAGTTGCAACGACTGGCGGTGGCCCGGGTAGACGCGTCCGCCGCCCGCCCGCACCCGGCGCAGCAGCGGGTCCAGGTAGAGCCGCTCCAGGGTGCGCGTCGGGTCAAGCTCCGCCTCCTCGTGCGCGACCAGGAGCTGACCGTCCACCAGCCAGATGTCGGCCTCGACGCTGGTGAAGCCGTGCGCCAGCGCGTCGTGCAGGGGGCGGGGGTGCTCGTAGTCGTTGTGCGCGTGCGCCTGGCGCAGCGGCGGCTTGCCGCCGTGGTGGCCGCCCCGTGTCTCGGCGTACGCGGGCGCGGCGATGCCGCCCGCGAGCGCGGTGGCTCCGAGGGTGACGACGAACGCTCGTCGGGTGCTGTGGGGCATGGCGGCCTCCTGGCTCTCGCCCCGGCGCGGGGCCGGGGGTGCACGACGGACGCCAGTGAGTATCGGTCGCGCCGGGGTCGTCCGACAGTGACGCGCGGAGAGTTCCGCAGGTGGTCGTCAGCCATTTCCCTGCCGTTCTGGGCCTCCGCCGCGCCATGTGGGGATGCCTTCGGTAGCGATGGGTGGCCGAGGCAGGGAATGGGGCGAGCATGAGGACACGGTTGAGTGGTGGGCGCGCGGCACTGGGCGTGGTGGTCGCCTGGTTGGCCCTGTTGGGTGGGGGGTTGGTCAGTGCGCCGGTGGCGGACGCGGCCGATGCCGGGCCGCGCTTCACCCAGCGCGCGACGATCGCGCCCGGGGTGGAGTACCGGGAGTTCTCGGTCGACTCCTCGCACGGCACGGCCTACGGGCACCTGCTCTCGATCGACCTGCGGACCCCGGGGCTCTCGCTCGACCTCGTCCACCCGGGCGCGGTGGGGGCGCGGGCGCCGCTGTCACAACTGGCCGGCCGGCGGGGCGCCGTGGCCGCGGTCAACGGCGACTTCTTCAACATCAACGAGAGCCAGCACCCGGGCGTCGAGGCGACCGGCGCGCCGGTGGGGCCGGCCATCGCCGCGGGACACCGGCTCAAGGGCGCCGTGCCGCTGGGCCAGCGGTTCGGGCCCAAGCTGCCGCCCGGCACGGGCACCGAGGACGTCATCGCGGTCGGCAGGAACCGCACCGCGCGGCTCGACCGGCTGAGCCTGCGCGGCACGGTCCGTACGCCGCACGGCTCGTTGGCGTTGCGTGGCCTGAACCAGTACGCGCTGGCGGAGAACGGCATCGGGGCCTTCACCGCGGCGTGGGGTCAAACCTCCCGGGTGCGGGCGACGTGTGGCACCGACACCGACCGGGGAGCACCGTGCAGCGCCGAGACGTACGAGGTGACGGTACGCAAGGGCCGGGTGAGCCAGGTGGCGGAGACCCCGGGCGGCGGGCCGGTGGCCGCGGACTCGGTGGTGCTGGTGGGGCGCGAGGCGGGCGCGGCGTCGTTGCGCGGGCTCAGGGTGGGTGACCGGGTGTCGGTGCGGCACGCGCTGACCGCCAGCCGACCGGGCCCGTTGGCGTTCGCGGTGGGCGGCTATCCGATCGCGCGCGGCCAGCAGCCGTTGGCGGGCCTGGACGACGCCACGCCCGCCGTGCGCTCGGCGGCCGGCATCGGCGCGGGCGGGCACCGCGTGTATCTGCTGTCGCTGGACGGCCGGCCCGAATACCGCGCGGGGTTGACCATCGCCGAGTTGGCCGAACTGATGCTCGCCCTGGGCGCCGACGACGCGGTGAATCTGGACGGCGGAGGCTCGGCCACGATGGTGACGCGTGAACCGGGAACGCCAGGTCCGGCGGTGCGTAACAACCCGTCAGGGGGCGTTGAGCGAGCCATCCCCAATGGGATTGGAGTATTTACCGCGATTTAACTCATAGATTTATGCCACTCTTTCGAGTGAATGCAACCGCTTAAATCCGCTGATAGCTTCGGGACTGCTTCGGGGGTACCCCCTCCGCATGTCCGTTTCGGGGTTAGGTGACCATTTAATGACGACGTCAGTGGAATCGAGTTCGGCCGGCGCGGCGGGCCAGCAGTCGCAACTGAGCCTGAGCACGCGAGCCGCGCGGAATCTCGCCACGACGACCAAAACGGTTCCGCAGATGCAGGGAATCACCTCGCGGTGGTTGCTGCGCGTGCTGCCGTGGATCCCCGTGTCCAGCGGCGCGTACCGCGTCAACCGCAGGTTGAGCTACACGGTGGGCGACGGCCGGGTCACGTTCTCCAGCACGGGTTCCGAGGTGCGGGTCATCCCGCCGGAGCTGCGGGAGTTGCCGCTCCTGCGCGACCTCGGCGCCGATGCCGTGCTCACCGCGCTGGCCGACCGCTTCACGCAGCGCGATTTCACCCCGGGCGAGGTGCTGGTCGAGGCGGGCCAGAGCGCGGACCAGGTGGTGCTGATCGCGCACGGCAAGCTCAACAAGGTCGGCACCGGCAAGTACGGCGACGAGACCGTGCTCGGCGTGCTGGCCGACGGCGACCACGTGGGCGACGACGGGTTGGTGGGGCCCGAGCGGACGTGGCCGTTCGCGCTCAAGGCGCTGACCAGCGGCACGGTGCTCACCCTGAGCCGGGCCTCGTTCCAGGGCCTGGTCGGCGAGGACGCCGAACTGCGCGCGCACGTCGAGCGCTTCGTGAGCCAGGGCGAGCTGCCGCGCAACGCGCAGGGTGAGGCCGAGATCGCGGTGGCCGCGGGTCACGCGGGCGAGCCGGTGCTCGGTGGCACATTCGTGGACTACGAGTTGGCGCCGCGCGAGTACGAACTCAGCGTCGCCCAGACCGTCCTGCGCGTCCACACCCGCGTCGCCGACCTCTACAACGAACCCATGAACCAGGTCGAAGAACAACTGCGACTCACCGTCGAAGCGCTCCGCGAACGCCAAGAACACGAAATGATCAACAACCGCGACTTCGGCCTCCTCCACAACGCCGACCTCAGCCAGCGCATCCACACCCGCACCGGCCCACCCACCCCCGACGACCTCGACGAACTGCTGGCCACCGTCTGGAAGGACCCGGGCGTTATCCTGGCCCACCCGCGGGCCATCGCGGCCATCGGTCGGGAGTTCAACGCGCGGGGCATCTACCCGCAGAGCATCGACTACGGCGGCCACGCCGTGCCGGCCTGGCGGGGCGTGCCCGTGCTGCCGTGCAACAAGATCGGCGTCAGCGAGAGCGGCACCACCTCGATCCTCGTGATGCGTACCGGTCAAGAAAAGCAGGGCGTGGTCGGTCTCCAGCCCACCGCGTTGCCCGACGAAATCCAACCAGGGCTTTCCGTTCGCTTTATGGGAATTAGCGAACAGGCCATCATGTCCTACCTCGTCAGCGCGTACTACTCCGCCGCCGTTCTCGTGCCGGACGCGCTCGGCATTCTCGAAGACGTGGAAATCGGCCGCTGAACCGCCTCGCCAGACATCTCCAGCGGTCACTTCCGGCATCACGAAACCTTACGAAAGGTTGTTCCAAGAAATGACGACTTCCGCGGAAACGGGGTCGGCGGCAGGCGCCGAGCAGCAGCTCAGCCTGGGCACCGCAGCCGCTCGCAACCTGGCCACCACGACGAAGACCGTCCCGCAGATGCAGGGCATCTCGACGCGTTGGCTGCTGCGGGTGCTGCCCTGGGTGCAGGTCCAGGCCGGCACGTACCGGGTGAACCGGCGACTCACGTACACGGTCGGGGACGGCCGGGTCGAGTTCGTCACCACCGGTGCCGAGGTCCGGGTGATCCCGCCGGAGCTAGGGGAGCTGCCGCTGCTGCGCGGGTTCGCGGACTCCGCCGCGCTTGAGGCGCTCGCGGGCGCCTTCGAGCAGCGGGAGTACGACGCGGGGAGCGTGCTGGTCGAGGCGGGCCGGAGCGCGGACCAGGTGGTACTGATCGCGCACGGCAAGCTCAACAAGGTCGGCACCGGCAAGTACGGCGACGAGACCGTGCTCGGCGTGCTGGCCGACGGCGACTACTTCGGCGACCGGGTGCCGGTGGACCAGGACGCCGTGTGGGAGTACACGGTCAAGGCCGTCACCCGGTGCACGGTGCTCACGCTCTCCCGGCAGGCGTTCCAGACCGTCGCCGAGCGGCACGCCGCGCTCACGGAGCACACCGAGGCGTTCGCGGCCCGTCCCGAGCTGCCGACCAACCGGCGGGGTGAGGCGAACATCGCGGTGGCGTCGGGCCACTCGGGCGAACCGGTGCTCGAAGGAACTTTCGTTGACTACGAGTTGGCGCCGCGCGAGTACGAACTCAGCGTCGCCCAGACCGTCCTGCGCGTCCACACCCGCGTCGCCGACCTCTACAACGAACCCATGAACCAGATCGAAGAACAACTGCGACTCACCGTCGAAGCGCTCCGCGAACGCCAAGAACACGAAATGATCAACAACCGCGACTTCGGCCTCCTCCACAATGCCGACCTCAGCCAGCGCATCCACACCCGCACCGGCCCGCCCACCCCCGACGACCTCGACGAACTGCTCTCGCGTCGGCGGAAGACGCAGTACCTGCTGGCCCACCCGCGGACCATCGCCGCGTTCGGCCGCGAGTGCAACAGCCGCGGGCTGTACCCGACGGGCGTGGACTTCATGGGTTCGTCGGTGCGGGCCTGGCGCGGGGTGCCGCTGCTGCCCTGCAACAAGATCCCGATCAGCGAGACGGGCACGAGTTCGATCCTCGCCATGCGCACCGGTGAGGCGGACCAGGGCGTCGTCGGCCTGCACCAGACCGGCATCCCGGACGAGTACCAGCCGAGCCTGAACGTCCGCTTCATGGGCATCAACGAGCAGGCGGTCTCGTCCTACCTGGTCAGCGCGTACTACTCCGCCGCCGTCCTGGTGCCGGACGCGCTGGGCATCCTGGAGGACGTCGAGATCGGCCTCTGACGCGGCTCGGACCGGCCGTCAGCGACTGGCGCCGGCCGACACCGACCGTGTGGCCGTGGGGCCCGGGCGACGGCACCGGACCTCACGGCCACAGGTGTGCCCGCGGGCGCGTCGGGCGATCGGGCCCACGTCAGTCCGCGTCGGCGCCGGACAGCTCGGCCCAGCCGACGGTGCGGTCGCACCACCGGGTGAGCAGCGCGCGGTCGTGGCCCACGGCGAGCAGGCCCGCGCCGCTCTCGCGCCGGTACTCCTCCACCACGTGCACCAGCGCGGCGGTGGTGGACGCGTCGAGCATGGCGGTCATCTCGTCGCAGACCAGCCAACGCGGGCGCAGGGCGAGCGCGCGGGCGAGGCAGGCGCGCTGCAACTGGCCGTCGCTGACCTCGTGCGGGCGACGGGTCAAAAGGTCGTCGCCGAGGCCGACCCGGTGCGCCATCTCGCCGGTGCGCGCCACCGCTTCGCGGCCCCGGCCCGTGGCCCGCAGCGGCTCCGCGATCAGGTCGGCGAGCCGCAGCCGCGGATCGGCCGAGAGCCGTGGCTGCTGGAAGATCACGCCGTAGGCGGTGCGTTGGGCGCGCGGCGCGCGGTGGCGCCAGCCTCGGGCCACCTCACCGTCGAGTACCACGCGCCCCGCGTCGGGCCGGTGCAGCAGGGCCGCCACCCGGGCCAGGGTCGACTTGCCGCAGCCGCTGGGGCCGAGCAATCCCACCGCCTCGCCGTCCGCGACGCGCAGCGATACCCCGCGTACGACGGGGGACCGCCGGTCGTACCCGGCCGTGATGTCGCGCAGCTCAAGCATGGGGGGCCTCATCGGTGCGTGGCTCGGCGGCGCCCGGGGCGGCGTCGGTCGGCTGCTCCGCGCGCGTGGCGGTGTGCTGTGCGCGGGCTGGGGCGTGGTGGCAGGCCACGTCGTCCAGGAGCGCGGGGAGCGCGGCGCACCGCTCGGTCGCCTGGTCGCAGCGGGGGGCGAAGGCACAACCGGCCGGCAGGTCGCCGAGTTCCGGGGGCATGCCGGGGATGGGTGTGAAGGAACGCTCGGGCAGGGCGTCGAGCAGCCGCCTGGCGTACGGGTGGCGGGGGCCCGGGTCGCCGAAGAAGTCGCGGGCGTCGGCGATCTCCACGATGCGGCCGGCGTACATCACGGCGACGCGGTCGGCGATGCGCTCCGCCGCGACCAGGTCGTGGGTGATCATGAGCAGCGCGCGGGCCCGGTGCTCGGTGTTCGCCGGTTCGCTGGTCGGCGCGGCGGCGGGCGGTTCGGTGTTCGCCGGCCCCGGCGGTCGGCGGGGCGGCGGCGGGCGCGGGGTCCTGGTGGGTGGGAGCCGTCTGGTGCGCCGGGGCCGGCGTCGGGGAGATGTGGCGGCGCAGTTCGTCCACCGTACGGTCGACGAGGTCGCGGTCGAGGCCGGTGGTCGGCTCGTCCGCGAGCAGCAGCGCGGCGTCACCCACCAGGGCCAGGGCGGTCGCCGCGCGTTGGGCGAGGCCGCCGGAGAGCTGGTGCGGGTAGCGGTCGAGGTGGTCGGCGGGGAACGCGGCCCGGTCTGCCGCCTCCCGCGCCGCGCGCCGCAACTCGGGGCGGCGAACCCCGGTCAGCTCCCGTACCGTCTCCTCCAACTGGGCGCGCACGGTGCGCACCGGGGTGAGGTGGGCGGACGGGCTCTGCGGGACGAGGCCCACCCGTCGCCCCCGGATGGCGCGGGAGAGCAGGCGCTCGTCGGCGGTCAGCAGCTCGACGGGCTCCGCGTCGGCCGGGCCGGCCAGGTGGGCCGTGCCGGCGGTCTCCGCGTTGCCCGGCAGCAGCCCGAGCAGCGCGGAGGCGAGTACGGACTTGCCGCAGCCGCTCTCCCCCACCAGGGCCAGGCACTCGCCGGGCCGCAGCGCGAAGGTGGCGTCGGAGACGGCGGCGATGTGCCGGCCGCCGCGCATCCGGAAGCGGACCGAGAGGCCGTTCACGGCGAGGACCGGGGTCGACCGGTCGGGGCCCGTCACAGCGTCAGCTCCGATCGACGGCGCGGGTTGATACGTTCCCGCCAGGCGCCGGCGAGGCCCGCGATGGCCAGGGTGGGGATGATGATCAGCAGGCCGGGGAAGAGGGTGGGCCACCAGTCGCCGGCGAGCAGTGAGCTGCGGGCGCTCTGCACCATCGCGCCCAGGCTGGCCTTGTGGCTGGGCAGGCCGAGGCCGAGGAAGGAGAGCGCGGACTCGTGCCAGATGGCGTGCGGCACCATCAGTACGGCGGCGAGTCCGGCCTGCGGCAGCACCGCGGGCAGCAGGTGACGCACCGTCACGCGCAGCCGCGACGCCCCGCCGGAGATGGCCGCCTCCACGTAGGGGCGGGACCGCAGCGAAAGGAGTTCGGCGCGCACGATGCGGGCGGTGGACAGCCAGTGCGTCAGCGCCACCGAGATGACCACCGGCCAGACGCCGGGTTGGAACATGGCCACGATGAAGATGCCGAGCAGCAGGTGCGGCACCGAGGAGAAGACGTCCACGAGCCGCATCACGACCCGGTCCGTCCAGCCGCCGACGGCGCCGGCGAGCGCGCCGACGGCGGTGCCGATCACGGTGGCGGCCAGCGCGGCGACGACCCCGACCAGGAGGGAGACGCGCAGCCCGTACACGCAGCGCAGCAGCAGGTCGCGGCCGACGTCGTCGGTGCCGAAGGGGTGGTCGAGCGAGGGTGCGCGCAGCTTGTCGGCCAGGTGCACGGCCTGTTCGTCCAGCGGGAAGAACAGCGGCACGAGCAGCACGGTCAGGACGACGACCGCCACGAGCCCGGCGCTGACGCGCACCCGCAGCGCGCGGCTGCCGCGCTGGGCGCCGGCGGCAGCGGTCCGCCAGCGCGGGGCGGGCGAGCCGCGCTCCACCGAGGTGGGCGGGGCGGCTTCGGCGGTGGGCGTGAAATCAGCCATCGAAGCCCACCCGGGGGTCGGCGAGGCCGTACAGCAGGTCGGAGAGCAGGTTGCCGGCGAGCACCGCGACCGTGGCGAGCACGGTGAGGGCCGCGAGCAGCGGGAAGTCCACGCTGGTGGCGGCCTCGACGGTGGCGGAGGCGATGCCCGGCCAACTGAAGACGGTCTCGATCAGCAGGGCCCCGGTGATCAGCTCCGGGACGCGGGAACCGACGAGGGTGAGTACCGGCAGCAGTCCCGAGCGCAGCGCGTGGCCGAAGAGGACGGTGCGCTCGCTGAGCCCACGGGCGCGGGCACCGCGCACGGGGTCCTCGTCCATCGCGTCGCCGACGCCCTGGCGTACGTAGAGCACGAACCACGGCAGTTGGGAGACGGCGAGCACGGCGGCCGGCAGGATCAGGTGGTGGGTGACCTGGCCCGCCGTGGCGACCTCGCTCGCGGTGTCGGTGAGCCCGCCGGCGGGCAGCGCGTCCAGCTTGAGGGCGAACAGCCACACGGCCAGCAGCCCGAGCCAGAACGGCGGCGCGGCCTCCAGCGTGTAGCAGACGAAGGTGATCGCGCGGTCGAACAGGCCGCCCCGGCGCCGGGCCGCGAGCACGCCGAGCACGGTGCCGCCGAGCACCGCGAGGGTGAAGGCGACCGCGCACAGCAGCGTGGACCAGCCGATGCGCTCCGCGATGACCTCGGCGACGGGCTGCCGCAGCGAGCTGGAGTCGCCCAGGTCGCCGGTGACGGCCGAGGTCAGCCAGTCCCACCAGCGGACGGTGAACGGGTCGTCGGCGCCCAGGTTGGCGCGCAACTGGTCGAGGTTCTCCTGCGAGGCGGTGAGCCCCGCGGTGCCGGCGTACGCCTTGACCGGGTCGAAGGGCGAGGCCGCCGCGATGGCGAAGACGCCGAAGGTCACGCAGAACAGCACGGGCACCGCGAACAGCACCCGGCGCCCGACCAGCCGCGCCATCGGCAGCCACGGCAGGCCCGGGCGCCGGGTCCGCGTCACTTCTTGGGCCGCCACTTCTCGACGTTCCACCACGGGCCGGAGGCCAGGCCGTGGTCGTGCGGCTCGACCTGGGTGGTCAGCGACTGCCAGCGGTCGGCGAGGACGTAGAGGTGGTCGATGTGGGTGAGGAAGGTGTACCCGGGGTCGTCGACCAGTTCGCGCTGGATGGTGTCGTACGCGGCCTTCCGCTTGGCCTTGTCGCCGCTGCGCCGGCCCTCGGCGAGCGCCTTGTCGACGTCCGGGTTGTCGTAGAAGGCCATGTTGTTGAAGCCGTCGCCGGCCAGGGCGGAGTTCAGCAGCGTGTACTGGTCGAAGTCGGGGTCGGCCGGGCTGCCGCCGCCCGCGAGGACCGCGTCCCGCTTCATCCGCGGCTCGATGACCTCCCAGGTGCCGGACTGCACCTTGATCTCGATGCCGGCCTTCTTGGCGTCGGAGGCGTAGGCCAGCGCGTGGTCCTGGCGGAGCTTGTCGCCGCTGAGGTACCAGAGGGTGAACGAGGCGCGCTTGCCGTTCTTCGCGCGGACGCCGCCCTTGCCCGGCTTCCAGCCCGCCTCGTCCAGGATGCGCTGGGCCGCCGCCAGGTCGTGGCGGCGCTCGGTGCCCTTGGTGAACCACTCGCTGTCGGTGGGGACCGGTCCGTAGGCTTCCTTGCCCGCGCCGTCCAGGATGCCGTCGACCATGGCCTTGCGGTCCACCGCCACGTCGAGCGCGCGGCGCACGGCGCGGTCACCGGCCACCGGGTTGTCGCTGGGCAGCGTGACGGTGCGGTAGTCGTAGGTCCTGGCGGTCAGGGTGCGCAGGTCGTCGTCGCTCTTGAAGGTGGCGGCGAGGTTGGGCGGCAGGATGGCGCCGTCGAGGTCGCCGGAGCGCAGCCGGGTGGCGCGCACGTCGTCGTCCTTGATGATCGCCATCGTGAACTTCTTGACCTTCGGCACGCCGCCCCAGTAGGTGGGGTTGGCCCTGAAGACGAGCTTCTCGCCCTTGCTCCAGCTACTGAGGACGTAGGGCCCGGTACCGATGGGCTTGGTGGTGAGGGAGCCCGTGTTCACGTCCTGCTTGCTCGCCACGTGTTCCGGCGCGATGGGCAGCACGGTGCGCTCGGCGAACGGCGCGTACGGGTACTTGAGACGGAAGACGACCGTCTTGTCGCCCTTCTTCTCGACGCTCTTGATCGCGTCGAGTTCGGTCTTGGACGCGTTGTTGGTCTTCTTGTCGAGAATGGTGCGGTAGGTGAAGACCACGTCGTCCGCGTCGAACGGCTCCCCGTCGCTGAAGCGCACGCCGTCGCGGAGGGTGTAGGTGTACGTCAGGCCGTCGCCGGAGACCTGCGGCAGCCTGGCCGCGAGGGCGGGCTTGAGCCGCATCTTCGCGTCGTGCGTCAGCAGCCCGTCGAAGATCTTGGAGTTGCCGTCCTTGCCGTAGCCGAGGAGCGGGCTGAGCGTGTCGGGCTCGTACGCGATGCCGACGACCGCCGCGTCCCTGGGGCCGCCGCTCTTGCCGTTGTCCGGGGTGGAGCACGCTGCCGCGCCCACTGCCAGGACGCCCGCCGTCGTCGCGGCGGTCAGGGTCCGTATCGTCCGGGCCGTCATGCCCCACCTCTGTTGAAGATCAACCGTTACTGCGAAACGGTCGCAATTAAACAACATGTCGAAGCGAAGGCCCAGAGGGGGTGCGCGCCTGGCCACACCACGCCATGGAACGGACGGTTTCGGACGGCTGACCCGCCGGCCCGTGGCCAGCCACCGCCCGGGGCGGCGAGCGCGGCCACGGGCCGGCGGCCTCCGGCGCGCTGGCCCGCCCCGTCGACGCGGTGCGGCCCGGCCGCTCAGGCGGGTGGGGCCGGCAGGTCGACGAGGTCGGCCAACGCCTCCTGGTGGCGGCCCGGCGTGCCGAGGGCGATCTCGTCGCTCTTGGCGCGCTTGAGGTACAGGTGCGCGGGGTGCTCCCAGGTCATGCCGATGCCGCCGTGCAGTTGGACGCACTCCTGCGCGGCGTGCACCGCGACGCGCGCGGCGTGGGCCTGGGCGACGGCCACGGCGACCGGCGCGTCCGGGGCGCCGGTGGCCAGGGCGTCCGCGGCGGCGCGGGCCGCCGCGCGGGCCGAGACCAGGTCGAGCCAGATCCGGGCCATCCGGTGCTTGAGCGCCTGGAAGGAGCCGACCGGGCGGCCGAACTGGTGCCGTCCCCCGGTGTGGCGCACGGTCTCGGCCAGGCACCACTCGGCGAGCCCGAGTTGCTCGGAGGCCAGCAGCCCGGCCCCGGCCCGCAGCGCCCGGCCGATCGCCGCGTCGGCCGTGGCGGGCCCGGCGACGCGGCGGGCCGGCGTGCCGTCCAGGCCGACCCGGGCGAGCGGGCGCGTCGGGTCCAGCGCGGTGGTCGGCTCCAGGCGCAGCCCCGACGAGCCGGCGGCGCCGGCGTCCACCGCGTAGAGCCCCGCGCCCGCCGGGCCACGCGCCGGGACCAGCAGCACGTCGGCGGCGAGCGCGTCGGCGACGCTGGTGACCTCGCCGGTGAGGGCGGCGCGCGCGTCGGCGCGCACGGCGGTGTCGGCGCATGCGGCGGTGACGGCGCGCACGGCGGTGGAGTGTGGCGTCCCGAGGGCGCTGGACAGCGGCACGGCGAGCACCCCGATCCGCTCCCCCGTGGCGAGCGCCGCGAGCAGTTCGGCGGCCACCGCGACCTCGGGCTCCTCGGCATCCTCGGGCCGGCCAGCGGGCCGGGTCGCTGCCCGGGGCGTGGCGTCGGCGCGCGGGCCCGGCACGGCGGCGGGCTCGTGGGTCGCGCCCCCCGGGGCCGGCCCCGACGCAGGCCAGCAGGGCTTCGGTGGCGATGACGGCGCTGGTCAGGTACGGCACCGGGGCCACCGCGCGGCCCAACTCCTCCAGGACGACGGCGGCTTCCCGGGCACCGGCACCCTGCCCGCCGAGCGCGTCCGGGACCAGGAGACCGGCCAGGCCCAGGTCGGTGGCGAGGATCTGCCAGAGCCCGGCGTCGTACGCGCGGCCCGCGTCGATGTGCGCGAGCACGGTCGCGGGTGGCAGCCGGTCGGCGAGCAGCGCCCGCACGGCGGACCGCAGGTCCTCCTCGTGCTCGCGGTAGAGCAGGTCGGGGGCGGTCGGGGCGGTGGCCGGCCGGGGTGACGTCGGGGCCGGGTCCTGGTGCGTCATCGGGGGAGGTCCTTCCAGGCGGCGTCCTTGTCGGCGCGCGGCTCGGGCGGCAGGCCGAGCACGCGTTCGGCGATGATGTTGAGCAGGATCTCGGAGGTGCCGCCCTCGATGGAGTTGCCCCTGGCCCGCAGGTAGCGGTAGCCGGCCTCGCGCGCCGTGAAGTCGACGAGGTCGGGCCGGCGCATGGTCCAGTCGTCGTACGCCAGGCCCGCCTCGCCCATGAGCTCCACCTCCAGGCCGCTGATCTCCTGGTTCAGCCGGGCGAAGGCCAGCTTCATGGCCGACCCTTCGGGGCCCGGCTGGCCGACGGCGAGTTGCTGGCCCAGCCGCTGCCCGGCGTACCGGGCGGCCTCGGCCTCCACCCACAGCCGCAGCAGGCGCTGGTGCAGGTCGTGCGTGCGCAGTTCGGGGTGGTCGCGCCAGGCGCGCGCGGCGACGCCGATCATGCCGTGCTCGCGGGGCACGCTGCCGCCGCCGATGGCCACCCGCTCGTTCATCAGCGTGGTCCGCGCCACCCGCCAGCCCTCGCCCACGTCGCCGAGGCGCCGGTCGTCGGGGATGCGCACGCCGGTGAGGAAGACCTCGTTGAACTCGGCCTCGCCGGTGAGTTGGCGTAGCGGGCGCACCTCGACGCCGGGGTCGGTCATGTCGCAGACGAAGTAGGTGATGCCGCGGTGCTTGGGGAGGTTCGGGTCGGTGCGGGCGATGAGGATGGCCCAGCGCGCGAGGTGGGCCTGGGACGTCCACACCTTCTGCCCGTCCACGAGCCACTCCCCCGCCCGCGCGCCGTCCGCGCCCGCCGGGGCACACTGGTCGGTGCCCTGGTCGGTGCCCCGGGCGGGGACGTGGACCGCGCGGGTGCCGAGCGCGGCGAGGTCGGAGCCGGCGCCGGGTTCGCTGAAGAGTTGGCACCACACCTCCTCGCCGGTCCACAGCGGGCGCAGCAGCCGGTGCTTCTGCTCCTCGGTGCCGTAGCGCAGGATGGTCGGGGCGGCCATGCCGAGGCCGATGCCGATGCGGCGCGGGTCGTTGTCGGGGGCGCCGGCGGCGGCGAGTTCGGCGGTGACCAGGCTCTGCAGCGCGCGCGGCGCGCCGAGGCCGCCGAGCCCGACCGGATAGTGCACCCAGGCGAGGCCGGCGTCGAACTGGGCCCGGAGGAAGTCGATCCGCGCGGTGGTGGCCGGGTCGTGCGTGGCGAGCAACCGGCGCACCGCGCGCCGGACTTCGGCCACCCCTACCGGCTGGGGCGAGGTGGCGTGTGGGGTGTCGGGGCTGGCCCCCGCGGGGCTCATCGGGTCCGCGCCAGGTCGCGAACCGGAACGCCGCGAACCGCTGCGTGGACGACCTGGCGCAGTGCCGGACCGGCCGGGCTGCGGCCCGCACACGGGGGCGCGGCGGGCCGGTCGGGGCGCGCGGCCCGCGGCGCTGGCAGTGCCGCGCGCGACTCGGGGAACGTCCCTGGTGTCGTACCGCGGCGCGGATCGCCGCTCTCGTACACCCGCCGTGCTCGCATGCGCTGGCCTCCCGCGATCGGTCGATGGGCGGGCGGGCGCGAGGGCCCGCCCGAGCGCAGACTAACCAGTCGGTACGCCTGGGGAACAGCGCCCCGTCGCGGCGGACGCGGCGCGACTTCCCCACCGGCCCCGCGCGACCCCGGCCGTGCGCGCCGTCGCCGACACGGGGCCTGGCCCGGTGGCCAACAGGCGGTGACCTGGTATGTGTTCGGCGCTCCGGGTCGGTCAGCGGACGCGGTCGGCCGGCGCGCGCGGCGGCGCCCCGGGGCGCGGTGTGAGGAGGGCGCGCGGGGTAGCGAAACGGCGGGCGAATGCCCTCTTGTAGCGGTTCGGCGGCGGCCCTACGCTGTGGCGCGCCGAACACCCGTCCACGGGTGCAGCGAGAGGAACGCTATGTCCGTACGTGGTCGCCATCGCCGTCATCAGCCCAACCGGGTCTCCCGTGCCTCGCTCACCGTCACCGCCAGCGGCGCGGGCATGGCCCTGCCGCTCGTCGCGGCGGCCGGAGCGAGCGCCGCCACCCAGGAAGCCTGGGACAAGGTGGCCCGATGTGAGAGCACCAACAACTGGGACATCAACACGGGCAACGGCTATTACGGCGGGCTCCAGTTCTCGCAGAGCACTTGGCAGGAGTACGGCGGCGCGGCCTACGCGCCCCGCGCCGACCTGGCCACGCGGGAACAGCAGATAGCGGTCGCCGAGAAGGTGTTGGCCGCCCAGGGCCCGCGGGCCTGGCCCAACTGCTCCGGCTCCGTTCTGACGCGGGGCGACGCGCAGCCCCAGGCCAAGGCCGCCCCCGCGACGACGGGGCAGGTCACGACGGCGGCAAGTCAGCAGCGCAAGGTCGAGACGACCCCCACCTCGCTGCCCGGCCGCGGCCCCAAGGCGGGGCCGTACGTGGTGGTGAGCGGCGACACGCTCTCGGGAATCGCCGACGAGCACGACGTGCGCGGGGGTTGGCGGGGGCTGTACGAGGCCAACCGGCCTACCATCGGCCAGGACCCGAACCTGATCCTGCCGGGCCAGCGGCTGTCCCTGAAGGGTGGCTCGGCCGCGCCGGCCCAACCCAAGCGCCCGCAGGCCAAGACGCCGCCCACGGCGCGGCCGAAGCCCGCGCCGAAGGCACCCGAGCGGCCCTCGGTGAAGCCGCGCCCCAAGGACGACAGTCGCCAGCAGGTGAGCAAACCAGCGCCCAAGCCCACCCAGAAGCCGGCGCCCAAGCCACGGCACACGCCGGAGCGCGTACCGGAGCAGCGGAAGCGGCCGGCCCCCGCGACCGGCGGCTACACCGCGCCGGTCAGCGGCGTGGGCGTCACCACCGGGTATCGGGTAGCCGGTTCGAGCTGGTCCCGTGGCTACCACACGGGCGTGGACTTCCCGGTTTCGATCGGCACCTCGGTCAGGGCGGTCGGCCCGGGCACCGTCGTCTCCTCCGGTTGGGGCGACGCGTACGGGTACCAGGTCGTGATCCGGCACGCGGACGGCAGATACAGCCAGTACGCCCACCTGTCGCAGATCGTGGTGCGCGAGGGGCAGCCCGTCAGCGGCGGGCAGCGCATCGGTCGTTCCGGCTCCACCGGCAACAGCACCGGCCCGCACCTGCACTTCGAGATCCGCACCGGGCCCGGCTACGGCTCGGACATCAACCCGGTGGCCTACCTCAGGGCACACGGCGTCAACATCTAGGCGGCGCGCTGTTTCCCGGCCCGGGTCCGCACGGCACGTCGGACCCGGGCCGAACGCCGCCTCCGACCGCATCGCCCACGCCGCCTGCCATCGGTCACTGTCAGTGGTCGCCGTTACGGTGGGCGGGTGACCAGATACCTGGCGCTGTCGCGCGGCATCAGCGTGGGTGAGCATCGCCGCGTGCCCATGCCCACCCCGCGGGAGTCGCTCGCTGACCTGGGGTGCGCGGAGGTGCGCGCGTATCCGCGGAGCGGCAACGCGGTGTTCGTGCCGCCTGCGGGCGGCGCGGGCCCGGCCGCGTGGGGCGAGGCACTGGAGCGGGCCATCGCCGAGCGGCTGTCGCTCGATGTGCGCGTGCTGGTCCTGGAGGGCGCCGAACCGTGCCGCGTCGCCGCGCGCATTCCCTTCTCCGGCCGCGACATCGACCCCGCCCGGCTGCTGGTCACCCTCCTCTCCGGCCCGGTGGACCACGCGCGGCTGGCCGGCCTCGACCCGGCCGCGTACGCACCGGACCAGTTCCACGTCGGCGAGCGCGAGGCCCACGTGCACTACCCGGGCGGGGTGCGGCAGTCCAGGCTCACCCAGGCGCTGTGGGAGAAGCGGCCGGGCCTGTTCGGCACCGCCCGCGACGGGAACACGGTGCGCGCGCTCGCCGCGATGGTGACCGTGGACGAGCCGCGATGAGCGAGCCCGCCGCGCGGTCACTCGCCCACGATGACCCGCTGCTGCGCTACCGGGGCGCGGTCTCCCTGGAGCGCACCCCGCGGTGGACCGCGCCCTGGCGGCTGCCGTACGAGGAGGCCGCGCTGCACCTGCCGGAGGGCGGGGTCGGGCGGGCCGCGATGCCGGCGGGGGTGCGCGTCACACTCCGCACCGACAGCCCCTGGCTGCACTGCCGCTACCAGGCCGACCCGGCGCCACGGCTGGCGGGCCCGCCCGAGCGAGCCCGCCTGGACGTGCTGCGCGACGGCCGACCCGTGGCGTCGGTGGCGCTGGAGACGCACGGTGGGGACGCGGAGTTCCGCGTGTCGGGGCTGACAGCGCGGCCCGGACCCACCCGGGGCGCGCCGGTCGGGCCGCTGCCGGTCGTGGAGTTGTGGCTGCCTTACTACCACCGGTTCCGGCTGCGCGGCCTCACCCTCGCCGCGGGCGCGACGGTGGCGGCCGACCCGCCCGGCGACCGGCCGCGCTGGGTGCACTACGGCAGCTCCATATCGCTGGGCCGCGGCGCGCACTCGCCCAGTCGGACCTGGCCGGCGCTGGTGGCGCGGCGGGCCGGCTGGGACCTGACCTCGTTGGCGCTGGGAGCGGGATGTTACCTCCAGCCGATGACCGCACGGCTGATGCGCGACCTGCCAGCGGAGTTGCTCACCGTGTGCGTCGGCATCAACGTCCACACCCTCGGCACGCACAGCGGCGCGTCGCTGACGGCCGCCCTGATCGGCTTCGTGCGCACCGTGCGCGACGGCCATCCGGACACGCCGTTCGGCGTGATGTCCACCATCGTCGCCCCCGAGCGCGAGGAGGTGGCCGGGCCGTCGGGCCTGACGGTGCGGGAGAGCCGCGAGCGGGTGCGGCAGGCGGTGCGGATGCTGCGCGAGCACGGCGACAGCCGGCTGCACTACCTGCACGGGCCGCGGGTGTTCGGGCCGAGCTGTGTGCCGCTGCTGCTCGAACCGGAGGGCACGGATCGGCTGCATCCGTCGCCGGCCGGCCATCCGGTCTTCGCCGGGCGGTTCCTGACCCTGCTGCGCCGCACGTCGTGCGTGCCGGAGCCGGCGAGGCCACCCGCCCCCGGGACCGTCCCGGCGGACCGCGCGGGAGGCGTCCCCGCGGCCAGGGCGGAGCGCGTCCCCTACACGAGGAAGACGAGAAAGGTGGAGACATGAGCGAGGCGGAACGGATCGCCGGCACCCTGTGGCCCCTCATCGAGCCGCTGCACGCCGTGAGCTACTTCGCGCCCGACGCGCACGCCGGGTTCGACGCCGCCGGTCTGCGGGGCTTTTGGCCGGGCTACTTCGCGGGCCGGGCGGCCCCGCTCGGCGCGGTGGGGCCCGAGCCGATCACGGCCGCGTTCTTCACCTTCGCGCCGACCATGGTGGCCAGGGCGTTGCCCGCGGTGTGGCAGACGGCTCCGCCACGGCGGGCGCTGGAGCTGCGGCAGGCCGGTGCGGTCACGGCGCTGCGACGCCTGCTGGCCGGGCAGGAGGCGGCGGCCGAGCGGGCGGCCGGCCAGCTCGTCGAGGTGGCGGCCCGGCTCGACTGCGCGGGGCGCGTGCTGGCCGCCGCGAACACCGCGCTGCCGCTGCCGGACGACCCGTTGGCCCGGCTCTGGCACGCGGCGACGCTGCTGCGCGAGCACCGGGGCGACGGGCACGTGGCGGCGCTGGTGGCGGCGGGGTTGGACGGCTGTGAGGTGCTCGTCCTGCGCGCGGGGGCCGACCTGCCGCGCTCCGAGCTGCAGCCGTACCGGGGCTGGACCGACGAGGAGTGGGCCGCGGCGGCCGAGCGGCTGGGCGGGCGCGGTCTGCTGACCGCGGCCGGCGCGACGACGGAGCGGGGCCGGCAGGCGCTGCGCGAGATCGAGCAGGCCACCAACCGGGCGGCCCAGCGCCCCTGGCAGGACCCGGGCGGCGCCGACCCCGAGCGGCTGATACCGCTGCTCACGCCCCTGGCCCGGGCGTGCGCGACCGCACTGCGGTTCCCCAACCCCATCGGCCTGCCCGCCCCCGACCAGACGTAAGCCCCGCCGTCACCGCCCGCCCGCCGGTCGTCGGCGGTGCGCGCGGGCGCGGACCGCCGACACGGGGGCCGGGCGCGGATCGTCCACCGCGCCCGGGGCCCGGGGCCCGGGGCCCGGGGCCCGCATGACAGATGTCATGCGGCCTCGTGACAGACCGCACTCCTACCGGGCCCGGCTCGCCGGAACCCTGGATCGCATGGAACCAGTCATCGAAACTGCGGACCTGCGGCGCCGCTACCGGGACTTCGAGGCCGTACGCGGCATCGACCTCACCGTCGCGCGCGGTGAGCTGTTCGCCCTCCTGGGCACCAACGGTACCGGGAAGACCTCCACCCTCGAACTCCTGGAGGGGCAGGCCGCCCCCGCCACCGGGTCCGTCCGCGTGCTCGGCCACGACCCGTACCGCGAACGCGCCGCCGTCCGGCCCCGCATCGGCGTGATGCTTCAGGAGGGCGGATTCCCGACGGAGTTGACGGTCGCGGAGACGGCGCGGATGTGGGCGGGTTGCACCAGCGGCGCCCGCCCCGTGGACGAGGCACTGGAGGCCGTGCGCCTGGCGGGGCGCGAGAAGGTACGGGTCAGGCAGCTCTCCGGTGGCGAGCGCCGTCGCCTGGACCTCGCGCTCGCCCTGCTGGGGCGGCCGGAGGTGCTGTTCCTCGACGAGCCGACGACCGGCTTGGACGCGCAGTCCCGCCGCGACACCTGGGAGCTGATCCGCGGGCTGACGGAGCAGGGCACGACGGTGCTGCTCACCACGCACTACCTGGAGGAGGCGGAACAACTGGCCGACCGGCTGGCGATCATGCACGAGGGGGTGATCGCCACCTCGGGCCGGGTGTCCGACGTGGTCGCCGAGCGGCCCGCGCGGATCAGCTTCGAACTGCCCCCTGACCGCTTCCTGGGCGAGCTGCCGCCGCTCGCGCCACTGGGCGTGACCGGGCATGAGTCGGCCGGTCCGAGGGTCCACCTGGAGACCGTCGACCTGCAGCGCACGGCGACGGCACTGCTGTCGTGGGCTCGGGACGAGGGCGTGGAGCTGCGCGGTCTTGACGCCCGCTCGGCGACGCTGGAGGAGGCGTTCATGGAGATCGCGCGCGGCCTGGAGAGCGAGGGAGCACGGTGCTGACGCCAGCGACACGCACCGCCCCGACGCCCCCGCGCCCGGCCGCGCCCGCGCGGGGCTCCGCCACGGCCCGTATGGCCGCCCTCGGTCGGGCCGAGCTGACGCTGCTGCTGCGCAGCAAGGCGTCCCTGGTGACCGTGGTGTTCCTGCCCAGCACGGCGGCCTTCGCGATGCGCGGCATGGTCGACAGGCTGGACCTCGGCGGCACCGGCCTGTCGGTGGCCACCGTCATGCTGCCCGCCGCGCTGGCGATGGCGCTGCTCTTCGCCGTCTACACGAACCTGGTCGGCGTGTACGTCGTGCGCCGCGAGGGCCTGGTGCTCAAGCGGCTGCGCACCGGCGAGCTGCGCGACGGGGAGATCCTCGTCGGCAGCGCGCTGCCGGCGCTCTGGCTGGCGCTGGCGCAGTCCGCGCTGCTGGGGGCCGGGATGACCGTGTTCCTGGACGCGCGTGCGCCAGTCGCCTGGCACCTGGTGGTGCTCGGCCTGGTCATCGGGATGGCGATGCTGGTCGTCGGGGCGGCGCTGACGGCGGCGTTCACCCGGACGGCGGAGAGCGCGCAGGTGACGTACCTGCCGTTCCTGTTGCTGACCATGGGCGGCTCGGGGGTCTTCGCGCCGCGCGGGCTGTTGCCGGGCCCGGTGGCCGACGTCGCCGGCTGGCTGCCGTTCTCGCCGGTGATGGACCTGCTGCGAGGTGGCTGGACCGGCGACCTGGGCGGCGTCGAGCAGGTCCGGGCGGTCGGCCTCGCCTTGGTGTGGACGGGCCTGGCGGTGTTTGCTGTGCGTCGGTGGTTCCGCTGGGGGTCACGGAGTTGAGGACGGCGAGCGAGGTGACGGTGCCGGGAAGCCTGAACGTGGACGCGTGGGTGGAGCGGTTCGGGGGCCCGGGAGGGCCCGAGCGCTACCGTCGCTACACGCTCTCCAGCATCACCTTCCTCGCCCTCTTCGAGGCCGGGCTGTGGGCGTTCTGGCTCGCGACGTCGGACGCCGGCGGGCGCTGGCTGGCCCTGGTGGCGGCGCTGGGCGCGGCCCACGTCGCCGTCCACGCGCTGCTCACCCGGGCGGCCCTGCGCCACTATCTCGGCGCGGCCCCGCGCCCGGACCCGCTCGTCGGGCTGTACACCGCGATCACCCTCGCCATGGCCGGCCTGGGCTGCGCGCTGCTGGCCGACGGCCGTATCGCGGGTAACGACCTGGAGTCGTACCTGCTGTGGCTGCTGATGTTCTACGCCGGCCCGCCGGCCCTGGCGCTCGCGCCGCGCACCAGCGTCGTGCTGGTCCCAGCGGTGGCGGTGATGACGATCGCAGGGGCGGCGGTGGCCGGGCTGAGCGGCCGGCCGCTGGTCCTGGTGGCCGGCGCCAGCCTGCTCCTGGTGCCGTTCATGGCGGTGACGCTCCGCGCCTCGGGCGGGGGCGTCCACCTCATCGAGAAGCTGGTCGCGGCCCGGGAGACGCAGGCCCGCCTCGCCGTGGCCGAGGAGCGGCTGCGCTTCGGCCGCGACCTGCACGACGTGCTCGGCCGCAACCTCGCCGTGGTCGCGCTCAAGAGCGAGCTCGCGGCCCAACTGGCGCGCCGGGGAAGGGAGGAGGCGGTGGAACAGATGGAGGAGGTGCAGCGCATCGCGCGGGAGTCGCAGCGCGAGATCCGCGCGGTGGTGCGTGGTTACCGAACCGCCGACCTGCACACCGAGCTGGCCGGCGCCCGCTCCGTACTCGAAGCGGCCGGGATCGACTGCCGGATCGAGGACGGCCCGGCGGCGCGGCTGCCCACCGAGGTGCAGTCGGCGCTGGGTTGGGTGGTGCGCGAGGGGACGACGAACGTGCTCCGGCACGCGTCCGGTGCCTCGCACTGCGAGTTGTCGGTGCGCGCGACGCCGGCGCGTTCGGCGGTGCTGGTGATGGAGAACGACGGGGCGGGCGCCGGGCCCGCGGCCGGCGGCGCCGGCCTGCCCGGACTGCGCGAGCGCCTGGCCGAGTTGGACGGCGCGCTGTCCACGGAACGACGTCCGGGCGGCGTCTTCCGCCTGACCGCGAGCATCCCCTGGGAGGCGTCCGCGTGATCAGAATCCTGTTGGCGGACGACGAGCACCTCATCCGCGGCGCCCTGGCCGCCCTGCTCGCGCTGGAGGACGATATCGCCGTCGTGGCGGAGGCCGGCTCGGGCGACGAGGCCCTGGCCATGGCTCGCGCCCACCGCCCCGACGTGGCCGTCCTGGATCTGCGGATGCCCGGTCCAGACGGCGTCGCGGTGGCGGCGGAGCTGCGCGAGACGGTGCCGGAGTGCACGGCGATGATCGTCACCAGCCACGCCGGGGCCGGGGCGCTGCGGCAGGCGCTGGCCGCCGGGGTGCGCGGCTTCGTCCCCAAGACGGTCTCGGCGCGGCAACTGGCGGAGATCATCCGTACGGTGCGCGAGGGGGGTCGCTACGTCGACTCCGAGTTGGCGGCGGACGCCATCGCCGCCGGCGCGTCGCCGCTGAACGCGCGCGAGACGGAACTCCTGTCCCTGGCCGCGGACGGAGCGCCGGTCGCCGAGATCGCGACCCGGGCGGCGCTGTCTCCGGGCACGGTACGCAACTACCTGTCGGCCGCGGCGACCAAGCTCGGCGCGGAGAACCGCCACGTCGCGGCCCGCGTCGCCCGCGAGCGCGGCTGGCTGTAACGGGCGGGCCCATCGCGTACGCCTCGGTGCGGGTGTGAGCGCGGACGAGGCGGCGGGCCCTCACCGGGGCGCACCCGCGACCCACCGCGGGTCGCATCGCGGGCTGCCCCCGGCCCCGTTCCGGAGCACCGGTTCCTCTCGTCTAGCTTGCCCGAGGCCCGCGCCACGGCAGAGGGTGCGACCGCTGGAGGATCGTGCGGGACGGCGTTTCCGATGGGTTGTTCACCAGCATGGCGCACGACACGCATCCGGTGGACCTGATGTGTCTCTACCGCGACTGGCTCGATGTCGTCGAGGGCGCCTCGGCCGAGGCGCGGGCGTACCGGTGGTACGTGGCGAGGCTGCGCGGTCCCCTTCCCCTACGAGTGGGGCAACCCGTCCGCCCCGCGTTCGGCACGAGGACACAGCGGCGCTCTGTGCGCTGACCGTCGGTGTCCACGAGGTGCCCTCGACGGTGGCACCTCTCCCTCGTACCCCGGCCCCACCCGTCAGACGTGGAGGTCAGGCGGGAAGCCGGTCCAGCGGAGCTGCGCGGGAAGGTGCCCCGTGTCGTTGTAGAACAGCACGGAAGCGGGTCTGTCCGGCGCGTACCGGATGACGGTCAGTGCGGCGTTGGCGTGGTTGAGGCCCATCCAGCGCCACGGGGGCGCGTCGAGGGCGGCTCGTACGAGCCAGCCGATGAGGAAGTTGTGGGTGACGACCAGCTCGTGACGAGGCTCGTCCCCGTCGACGGGTGCGGCGAAGCGGGCGAGCGCCGCCTCGGCCAGCGCCGGTCCGCGCTCCCGCTCCTCGGCCGGGAACTGGGACAGGCGCGCGAGCATGGCGTCGGCCGACTCCGCCGGTAGTTCCGCGCGCTGCGGCAGGTGGGGGACGTAGTCCCCGGCCAGTTCCGACGAGCGGACGGGCACGCCGTCGAGTTGCTCGCAGACCAGTCGGGCCGTCTGCTCCGCTCGTGCGAGTGGACCGTGCAGGACCAGCGAGAGCGGGCTGCGCCGAAGTCGCTCACCGAGGAGTACGGCCTGTCGGCGTCCGTTGACCGTCAGCTCGCTCTCGTCCGGCGTGGCTTCCCCGTGCCGCGCGAGGTAGAGATAGCGGGCAGCTCTTCCGGTCATGGGCCGAGTCCTCCGTGAGCGGTCACGATCTTGCGAATGCCTGGACGGACGCTGACACGCGCGGCGTGGTTCCGTCGTCGGCGAAGGCGGAGGGCCCAGATCGGTGTCGAGGTCTGTGGCTGACGGGCGACCGCCGGGTGTTCCAGCCGACGCGCGGAGCGCCACACTCCACGCGGTGGCACGCGCCGCCTCCCGCCCAGTGAAGGGACCTCGTCATGTCGATCACCAAGCCCCGCCTTCGGCTCGCCGCCCTGGCCAGCGCGGCCGTCCTCGCGCTGGGCGCGCCCGTCGCCTACGCCACGCGCGACGACGGCTCCGCGTCACCGGCGACCGGCGCCGCGACGGCACACCGTGGCGCGGCGTACGTGGAGACCCGGCTCTTCTTCGGCACCGCCCGGGCCGACGGGGGCGCGCCCGTCACCGACCGGCAGTTCCGCGCCTTCGTGGACCGTAGGATCACGCCGCGCTTCCCGGCCGGGCTCACCCTCCAGGAGGGCCGCGGACAGTGGCGGGACCGGCACGGCACCATCCAGCGCGAACGCTCCTACGAGCTGATCCTGCTCTACCCCAGGTCCCAGGCCAGCGCCCAGGACGGCCCGATCGAGGACATCCGCACCGCGTACGAGCGCGAGTTCGAACAGGAGTCAGTGGCCCGGGCGGACGAGGCGACCTGGGTGGACTTCTAGGGTCCTCGACCCGGGACGTCCGGGCCGCCGGGGCGGGGTCGGGACAGCCGGTCGACTCGGGGCTTCGACTCAAGGGCTGTGTCCGCCTCGCTTCGGCTGGTTCTGGCCGGCTGCGCGCGCGTGGCGTCGGCCTCCGGGCTCGATGGCGACCGGCTGTACGCCTGGAGCCAGGTGATCGCCCCGTTCGCGGCCATCGCCCACCTCGGCGGCGGCGGTGGGAATCCGGTGGCGATCGACGAACTGCTCGCACTGGCCCGGTAAGCGCGCCTAGCACCCGCGACCGCCTCGCGTTCCGCGCTCCCCCGAGCGCGGAACCACCCCCGCTGAGACTGCTCGACCTCCGGCGATGGTGACCCCGGCCGGGGGCGCCTCAGTCCACCCGGTCGAGCACCGTCGTGCGGAACTCCTCCTCGAAGGCGGCGTACGCCTCGCGGAGCGCGTCGCCCGGCCAGTGGTCGGGCAGCAGGGGTGTCGGGAGGACCGGGTCGGTGAGCAGGTGGCGGAGGATGGCCGCCGCTACCGCGAAGCGGTCGGCCAGCCGGTCGGTCTCGGCCAGCGTGGAAAGGAGCCAACGGGCCTGTCGCGCCCAGGCGTCCAGGTCCCACAGGCGGGCGGCGAGCGGGGCCGGGGCGTCCTCGGGGGTGCCGGTGAGCCAGGCGCACTGGTCGGCCGCGGCGGGTGGGCGGGGGCGCTCCAGGTTGGCGGGGCGCAGCCAGCTTCCCTCGCGCAGTTCGGCCAGCCGCAGGGTGGCCATCGCCTGCCGCAGCGCGGCGCGCTCGGCCGCGGAGCGTCGCTCCCCGGTGACCAGGGCGATCTCCCACTCGCCGGCCCAGGGGCGCAGCCGTGGGGCGCGGCTGTCGTCCTGCCGGGCCTGTCGGGCGAGCAGCCGTGCCGACAGCCGGTAGGTCCCGTCGCGCTGCTGGAGGTCGCCCGCGGCGACCATCCGCGTCAGGGCCACCCTGATGGTGCCCTCGGCGGTGCCGAAGACCTGCCCGGCGCGGACCAGGGCGCGCGCGGGCAGTTCGGCGGGGTGGTGGCCCAGCAGCGTGCTGAGCACGATCGACCGCGCGGTCAGCGGGCGCAGGGCCGGCCGGTCCGCTTCGCGCGTCGGCCCGCCCGTGCCGCTGTCGTGGCCGCGCTCGACCGCGCCGTGCCCCACCTGGTCCATGTCCTCACCCATCCCGTCCGTACCCGCCAGGCCGCGACCGCCTCGCCCCGCGGCACGCGCCCGAGGAGATTCGACCAGAAACCGCCGCCCGCACCCCGTGCGTTACAGATCTGCGTCACGCATCATGGAAGTGTAAGGGATTCGGTCGCGCCGCCCGGAGGTCACTGTGAGCCCCACCCATGAAGTCCTCAACCAGCCCCCGCCGCTGACGGATTTCAGCACCGCCGACGAGGTGGCCCTGTTCGACGCGGTGCACCGGGAGGGCGGCGGGTGGGCCGAGCCGGAGTTGCGCGCGCTGGGCGCGCGGGCCGGGTCCGCCGAGGTTCTGGAGTGGGCGCGGCAGGCCGAGACGTACCCGCCGGTGCTGCGCACCCATGACCGGTACGGGCACCGGGTGGACGAGGTCGAGTTCCACCCGGCCTGGCACCACCTGATGACCGAGGCGGTCGCCTCCGGCCAGCACGCGGTGGCGTGGACCGACCAGCGACCGGGCGCCCACCTGGTGCGGGCCGCGAAGTTCTACCTGTGGGCGCAGGCCGAGCCGGGCCACGGCTGCCCGATCTCCATGACGTACGCGGCGATCCCCGCGCTGCGCGCCGAGCCCGGGCTGTCCGCCACGTACGGGCCGCTGCTCGCCTCGACCACGTACGACTTCGGGCTGCGCCCGCCGCTGGGCAAGCGGGGCCTGATCGCGGGCATGTCGATGACCGAGAAGCAGGGAGGCTCCGACGTCCGACAGGGCACCACGACGGCCACGCCGACGGGCGACGGCACGTACGTGATCACGGGGCACAAGTGGTTCACCTCCGCGCCCATGAGCGATGTGTTCCTCACCCTGGCGCAGGCGCCCGAGGGGCTGACGTGTTTCCTGTTGCCTCGGGTGCTGCCCGACGGCAGCCGCAACCCGCTGCGTCTGCAGCGGCTCAAGGACAAGTTGGGCAACCGTTCCAACGCGTCGGCCGAGATCGAGTACGAGCAGGCCGTCGGCTGGCCGGTGGGCGAGCCCGGGCGCGGGGTGCGCACCATTGTGGAGATGGTCAACGTCACCCGGCTCGACTGCGTCATCGCCTCGGCCGCCGGAATGCGTTCGGGGTTGCGGCAGGCCGTGCATCACGCGGCGCACCGGCGGGCGTTCGGCGCCGAGTTGATCGACCAGCCGTTGATGCGGCACGTGCTCGCCGACCTCGCGATCGAGTCGGAGGCCGCCACGGTGCTGGCCATGCGGCTGGCCGCCGCCCTTGACCGGGCGGAGGCCGGCGACGAGCGGGAGGGTGCGCTGCGCCGGGTGGGGCTCGCGGCCGGCAAGTACTGGGTGTGCAAGCGCGGCAGCAGCCACGCGGCGGAGGCGCTGGAGTGCCTGGGCGGCAACGGGTACGTCGAGGAGTCCGGCATGCCACGGCTCTACCGCGAGGCCCCGCTGCTGTCGATCTGGGAGGGCTCGGGCAACGTGGCCGCCCTCGACCTGCTGCGGGCGCTGGCGAAGACACCGGGCGCCGCGGACGCCTTCCTGGCTGAGGTGGACGCGGCGGCCGGCGCCGACGCGCGGCTCGACGCCGCGGTGACGCGCGTACGAGGGTTGCTCGGCCAACTCATCGATCCGGTACGGGCCCAGGTGCTGGCCCGACGGCTCGCCGAGCAGATGACGCTGGTGCTCCAGGGCGCGCTGCTGGTCCGGCACGGCGACCCGGCGGTGGCCGACGCGTTCTGCGCCTCGCGGCTCGACGGGGACTGGGGGCACGCTTTCGGCACGCTGCCGCTCGGCGCGGACACCCAGGCGATCATCGAGCGCGCCCTACCGAAGGGTGTTCGCTAGGCGCCGCGTGCGGGCGCGACGGCCCGGTCCCGGCTCCGCCGTCCTCAGGGCGGTCGGGGCCGGGCGGGTGCCCGTCGGGTCATCGGCGGCTGGTGAGGTGGGTCCAGCCCGCGGGTGGCGCCAGGAGCGTACGGGCGTGTGGCGCGCTCCGGCGCAACCGCACGCTGCCTTGGTAATCGCGCAGGATGAGGTAGCCGAGGTGCTCCAGCGCCTTGAGCGCGAAGCCGCTGGCTGGACACATCGCCTCCCCCTTGCCGAAGGGGAGGTAGGACTGTCGCTGCCTCTCGGTTGTCTCCTCCCAGCGCGTGGGGCGCATCGCCAACGGCTCGTCCCACACGGACCCGGCCCGGTGAATCGCGTGCGTGCCGATCAGCACGTGTTCGCCCGCGCGGACCGAGAGGCCGGCGAGTTCGTGGTTGACGGCCGCCACCCGGACCAGGCGCCATGCGGCGGGATACAGCCGCAGCGCCTCTCTGACCAGGGACCGGACATCTTCCGGGCGCACGGCTGGAGTGTTGTACCCGTACTGGACGCCGAGCAGGACGATCCATTCGAGGGCGACGCCGGTGAAGCCCACCGTGGACAGGACGAGTCGCTGGAGCAACTGCGCGCGGTCGGCCAGCGACAGTTCCCCCTCCAGTCCGAGCACGATGTCGACCAGATCCGTAGGGCTCGACTCCCGTGCCGGTAGCCGCCCGAGGTGTTCGGCCAAGCCGGCCCGTACGGCGGGCACCGTGTGGTGGGGCCTTCGCACGAGGTGACCGACGATGTCGTCGCCGATGACGCTCGCCGTCACATAGGCGTCCACCAGCGAGTTGATCTCGGTGTGGCGCTGGTCCGCGATGACGGGGGCGAAGTACCGGCGGATCAGTTCGACCCCCCACCGCTGGTGCCGCAGGCGACAACGGCCATCGCCCACCTGCTGGAGAGCGGCGTCGAGAGCGAAGGCCGACGGGCGCGCGTGGCGGGACAGCACCATGACGAGCTCGCGCGACACCCGTGCTCTCAACTCCGCCGAAAGAGGCGTCGGCCCGATACGGAAGAACCCGGACTGGGACAGGTAGTTGTCGGCCGAGTCGAGCAGCACCTCTCGGGCCGCGTCCGCATGGCCGATAAAGAGAGTTCCGAAGCGGAGCCTGAACGGCCGGTCGGTCTCGGCCGCCCTTTTCTCCCATCGCAGGAGGTGGGGCCAGAGGCTTTTCCTGTGCAAGAACACGGGGCCGGGTTCCCCTCTGCGCGGGCAGGAAAGTACGGTGCCACCCCCCTCCCCGTAGGGAAGGGGGTCAGGAGGTGCGGCCGTACCTGTCGCCGTACTGCTGCCGGCGTGCCCGCATCTCTCCGCTGAGCCCTCGCATGGCCTTGATGATCCAGGACATCGCCGTCCTCCTTGTGCGGTCGTCGCGAGGCGCGCCGACAGGGCCAGGTCTTCCGCGTCTTCCGCGGCGAGACCGGGGTGTTAGTCCTGTTGTCCGTATCCGAAGAAGTATCCGTGCCAGCAGGCACGCTTCTCACCGCTGAAAGCCCGGAGGCTGCTGACGATCCACGCCATCGTGGTTCTCCTTTCGGGTGGGCGCTCTCCGCTGGTCGGTTGGGCACCGAGACGGTGCCCATGACCTCGCGTGGCTGATCTCCTTGAACGATCAGCCCACCGGTGCGCGGACTCACCGCTGACGCGGCTTTCGAGGGGACGCTATCCACGGGACGGCGCGGGGACGACGGGCTAAACCGGCCAAAACAGCGGCACCACAACAGCCCCTGCCGCCCTCATGCGCCGCAGACCGCACACGCACACGTACGGGAACGGGAACGGGAACAGCGGACACGATCGGCTCCGGCTCCCCTCGCGCGGCGCCGCCACCGTTGGCCAACTCACTGCCCCGTCGCGAGAGGTGGACACGTCCGACTCGTAGGCCGTGAGACACGCCTTCACCTGGAAATTCGCCAGGATAGGTGAGACGAGCCAGCGCAAACCTTTCTGACGCCGATTCAGCACATCGGGGGAACCTGGAAACAGCTCGGCGCGGCATGTGAGTGACGCGCGCAGCATGGCGACGTGAATCGCAGACACTGGGCAACTCGGTTGGGCGTCGGCTGCGCGGCCGTCATCCTCGCTTCCTCCGAGGCGGCGGCTGCGCGAGGCGAGGGCGTCGTCGGGGACGCCCGTACGGTCGGCGCGCGGTCGACACCGACAGCGGCGCACGCCACCAGCGCGGAACCAGCGGGTGACGCCGCGACGAAGCCGCCCCTCGCGCCCCCGCGTCGCCACGCCCAGGCGTCCCCCCGGCCCGGCCAACGCCCGGGCCTCGGTCTCGACCTCGCCGTCGCCGACGGCGCCGTATCGGTGCACGCGCGCCATGGCGGCCTGTGCGTCGTCGTCACGGCCGGCGGCATCACGCTCACCATCCGCCACGGCTGCTGCCACTGCCCTCCACCGCCCTGCCCGCCACACCCCACGCCGACCCCCACCCCAACGCCCACACCCACACCCACGCCCACGCCGACCCCAACTCCCACGCCCACACCCACTCCCACCCCGTCCGAGCCCCGTCCCACGCCGACGGAGCCGAGCCCGACACCGCCCGCGCCGAGCCCCACGCCGCCCCGGCCGGGCCCCACGCCTGGTGTGCCCACGCCACCGGCCACCGACCGCCCGGACCAGCCCGCGCCGCCCGAGCCACCCGCGCCGTCCGACCCGGAGCCCAGCCGGGCAGCCCAGCCGCCACCTCGGCCCGCTCCCCCGCGGCTACGGCCCACGCCGCAGGCGCCCGCGACGCGCGACCCGGCCCCGCCGCCCACGGCCTCACCCGCGCCCAGCGCCGTCGAGGCGCGCGCCTACCACCGTGCGCCGCGGCACCAGCCGCCGGGCGGGCTGTCCACGGTGACCCTCACCCTGCTGCTCACCACGCCGGCCGTGCTCGCCGCCGCGGCGCTGCGCTCGCGCTCCTCCAGCCGCGGCCGGGGGCGGGGCCGCTAGCGGCGGCGGGGCCGAGCCCCGCTCCCCCGGCCGCCACACCACACCAACCACCCGCGTCGGGCCCCCCGCGGCCCGACCCGCCCTCGCTGTCCCGCCACCGCGCATGTCGACGTACGGAGAAACCCATGTCCGAATGGCTGGTCCTGGCCCTCGCGATGGCCGCCGCCTGTGCGGTCGTGCTCGTCATCGTCATCCTCAACCAACGCCGTATCGGCGAGGACGACGACCCGTCCGAGACGCCGGACGTCATCGAGTACATGACGATGATGATCGGCGTGGTGTACGCGATCGTCCTCGGCCTCGCGATCGCGGGGGTCTGGGAGGCCAAGGGGGCCGCCGGGGACACGGTGCGCGCGGAGGCGCAGGCGTTGCACGAGGTGAGCGAGCGGGTGCACGTGTACCCGGCGGCGGAGCGGGAGCGGATCAGGGCGAGCGTCACCGCGTACGTGCGCTACGTCGTGGACGAGGAGTTCCCGCACATGCTCGACGAGGGCGAGCTCACCGAGCGGGGCGACGCGCTGATGCGCGAGCTGCGGCACGCCGTGGTGGAGGCCACGCCGCGCGACGAGCGGATGGCCCAGACGTACCAGCCGCTGGCCGACCAGGTCGCCCTGGCCGACGACGCGCGCGGCGCCCGCGGTCAGAGCGCGGGGGCCACCATCCCGGGTGTGGTGTGGTTCGGTCTGATCGGCGGGGCGATGGTCGCCGTTGGCATGGTGTTCACGTTGCAGATCCGGCGCTCGGCGCGGGAGCTGGTGCTCGCCGGGCTGTTCAGTGCGCTGATCGCGTTCCTGCTGTTCCTGGTGTGGGACTTCGACGCGCCGTTCGGACGGTCGGCCGGGGACGCGGCGGAGCCGTTCACCGACCTCTTCCGCCTCTGACACCCGCGCTCCCCGCCCCCGCCGGGTTCCCGACACACCCTCGTTCCCGCGCCGAGGCCCGCCGTCCCACCCTGGCCTCCGCCCGCTCCCGGGTTGTGCGCCACCCCGAGCCCAGTCCGGACCGCCCCGGGTTGGGTGTGGCACCCGCGCGTCCGTCCCATCCGGAGCCCCGGCCCTCGTCCTGCCACACTCCGTCGGCGTACGAGGGCCGGGGCTCGTCCGCGGACCGCGCGAGACCCCGGAGTCCGGGCTCGCGCAAACACCCCGCACCGCGGTGAACGGGTGCGGATGGGGGTAGACGGGGTGGAGGACAGCGGACGTCACGAGAGGTTTGGCGGCCACAACCGTACGATGAGCTGTGGTGCTCACACGGCGGGTTGGGAAGTGTCGAACGCCCCCTTGAGCGCGTTCGTCGCGTGGCTTTAGGTGGTGTGGGGGCGACAAGCCCTCACACCGAGCCGGACTCGCGGGTCCGGCGGACGGGAGGCCCTGACATGCCCGAACAACTACGACCGTCGAGAGCGCAGACGGTCACCGAGGACGAGGTCGAAGCACTCGTCCACGGCATCTGTTTCAAGACCGGACCACCCACTCGACTGGGCGTCGAACTCGAATGGGTACTGCACGACCTGCACGACCCCGCACAACCGCTGCACCCGGCCCGGCTGACGGCCGTGACCGAGGGGCTGCGGACCCTGCCGCTGAGATCGGCTCTCACCTTCGAGCCCGGCGGCCAACTCGAACTCAGCTCCCGCCCGGCCTCCTCGCTCACCTCCTGCGTCCAGGAGATGGCGGAGGACCTGAGCGCGGTCAGAGCCTTCCTCGCCCCGATGGGGCTCGGCATAGCGGGCCACGGCCACGACCCGTGGCGTCCGCCCCGCCGCCTGCTGAACCTGCCCCGCTACCACGCGATGGAGAGCTATCTCGATCGCTGGGGCCCGGCGGGCCGCACCATGATGTGCCGGTCGGCCTCCGTGCAGGTCTGCCTGGACGCGGGCCACGAGGAGCCGGGGCCGCTCGGGTACGGGCGGCGGTGGCGGCTCGCGCACCTGCTCGGCGCGGTGCTGGTGGCCGCCTTCGCGAACTCCCCCCTCGACCAGGGCCGGCCCACCGGCTGGCGCTCCACCCGGCAGGCCGCGTGGGCTGCGATGGACCCGGGGCGTACCCAGGCGCCCGCCACGGACGCGGAGCCGCGCGCCGCCTGGACGGCCTACGTGCTCCAGGCCCCGGTGATGTGCATCCGGGGCACGGACGGCGGGACGGGCCCGTGGGAGGTGCCGGTGGACGAGTTGCGGCTGCGCGACTGGGTCCGGGACGGTCGGCCCCGGCCGCCGAGCCTGGAGGACGTCACGTACCACATCTCGACGCTGTTCCCGCCGGTCCGCCCGCGCGGTCACCTGGAGCTGCGCATGATCGACGCGCAGCCCGGCGCGGACGGCTGGATGGTGCCGTTGGCCGTGACGGCGGCCCTGTTCGACGATCCGGCCGCGGCCGAGGCCGCCTACCGCGCGGTCAAGCCGCTCGGCGACACGGCCGGCGTGGCTCCCGCGCCCCGCAACCCGCTGTGGGAGCGGGCCGCCCAGCGGGGGCTGACCGATCCGGAGCTGCACGCCGCCGCTGTGGCCTGCTTCGCCGCGGCCGAGGAGGCGCTGCCCCGGATCGGCGCGACGCCCGAGGTGTGTGCCGCCGTCGCCGAGTTCCGCGCCCGCTACGTCGCCCGGGGTCGATGTCCCGCCGACGATCTGCTCGACTCCCTCTCCGGGAAGGAAGGCCGCTCATGACCCGCATCCAACCGGGGTCCGGGACGTTCGCCGCGTCCGCCGAGCCCGCGTACGACCCGGAGCTGCTCAGGGCGCGCGCCCTGGGCGCGCTGACCGCCGCGCGTGCGCGCACCGCGCTGCTGACCAGTTGCGTGGCGGACGAGGAGCTGACCGCCCAGCACTCGCCGCTGATGTCGCCGCTGGTGTGGGACCTGGCCCACATCGGCAACCAGGAGGAACAGTGGCTGCTGCGCACCGTGGCCGGGCGGGAGGCGCTGCGGCCGGAGATCGACTCGGTCTATGACGCGTTCGAGCACCCGCGCTCCGAGCGCCCCACGCTGCCGCTGCTCTCGCCGACCGAGGCCCGTGGCTACGCCGCCGACGTGCGCGGCCGGGTGCTGGACGTGCTGGAGCGCGCGCCGCTGCACGGCGGGCCGCTGGTCGACGCCGCGTTCGCGTTCGGGATGATCGCCCAGCACGAGCAGCAGCACGACGAGACGATGCTCATCACCCACCAGCTGCGGCGTGGTTCCGCCGCGCTCACGGCTCCCGAGCCGCCGCGCGCGCCGGTCGACGCCGCCGCCCTGCCCGCCGACGTGCTGGTGCCCGGCGGCGAGTTCACCATGGGCACCTCGGCCGAGCCCTGGGCGCTGGACAACGAGCGTCCGGCGCACCGCAGGGAACTGGCCGCCTTCCGCATCGACACGGTTCCGGTGAGCAACGGGGCGTATCTGCGGTTCATCGAGGACGGCGGGTACGACGAGGCCCGCTGGTGGCACCCGCGCGGCTGGGAGCTGGTGCGCGAGCACGGGTTGACCGCGCCGCTGTTCTGGCGCCGTGACGGCGCCACCTGGCTGCGGCGCCGGTTCGGCGTCGTCGAGCCGGTGCCGGTGGACGAGCCGGTGGTGCACGTGAGTTGGTACGAGGCGGACGCCTACGCACGCTGGGCCGGGCGGCGGCTGCCCACCGAGGCCGAGTGGGAGATGGCGGCCCGTTTCGACCCGGCCACCGGCCGCTCCCGCCGCTATCCGTGGGGGGACGCGGACCCCACGCCCGAGCACGCCAACCTCGGCCAGCGGCACCTGTCCCCGGCGCCGGTCGGCGGTTATCCGCTGGGCGCCTCCGCGCTGGGTGTGCGACAGCTCATCGGGGACGTGTGGGAGTGGACGGCCAGCGACTTCCTGCCCTACCCCGGCTTCGTGGCGTTCCCGTACCGGGAGTACTCGGAGGTGTTCTTCGGGGACGCGCACAAGGTGCTGCGCGGTGGCTCGTTCGCCGTGGACGCGGTGGCCTGCCGGGGCACGTTCCGCAACTGGGACCTGCCCGTGCGGCGGCAGATCTTCGCCGGCTTCCGCACCGCCCGCGACGCGCGGCCGGAGCAGCGGTGACGGGGGCCCGGGAGAGCCGGGGCGGGGAGGTGGGGCGCTGATGTGTCGTCATCTGGCCTACCTCGGGGACGAGGTGTCGATCGGCACGCTCCTCACCCAGCCGGCGCACTCCCTGGTGCGGCAGTCGTGGGAGCCGCGCCGGCAGCGGCACGGGACGGTCAACGCGGACGGCTTCGGCGTCGGCTGGTACGCGGCCGGGGATCCGGTGCCCGCCCGCTACCGCAGGTCCGGGCCGATCTGGGCGGACCCGTCGTTCGCGGACCTGGCTCGGGTGGTGCGTACCACGGCGCTGCTGGGCGCCGTGCGGGATGCGACCGAACCGGGGGCGGACGGGGAGGCCGCCGCCGCGCCGTTCGGCGGCGGGCCGTGGCTGTTCAGCCACAACGGGTCCGTACGGGGCTGGCCCGGGTCGGTGGCCCCGCTGGTGGGCACGCTGGAGCCGGAGGCGCTGCTCGACATGGAGGCGCGCAACGACGCGGCGTTCGTGTGGGCGCTGGCGCTGCGCCGGCTGCGCGCGGGCACGCCGCTCGGCCAGTCACTGGCCGAGACGGTCGTGGCGCTGGACGCGGCGGCACCCGGTTCGCGGTTGAACCTGTTGTTGACCGACGGGGCCACCATCGCCGCCACCACCTGGGGCGATTCGCTGTGGTACCGCACCGGGCCGGCGCCGGCCGGCGCCGGTACCGCCAGCCCGGCCGGGGAGCGTTCCGGCCAGCGGGCGCCGGACCTTCGCGGGCTGGCGTCGGGCGGTGCGGTGGTCGTGGCGTCGGAGCCGTACGACGACGATCCGCGCTGGGTCGAGGTGCCCGACCGGACCCTGGTGACGGCCAGCCGGTCCGGCGTCCGGCTCACCCCGATCGAGCACCGGGCGGCCCCCGGCGGCCCCCCGGGCCCGGACGGTGGTGCGCGCGCCACCGCGTCGGGGGCTCCGCCCGGGCCGGGGCCCGGCGCGCCCCACCGGTCGCCGTCCGCTCCCCCGCCGTCGGCGCGACCCACGGCCCGCGGGGCCGGCCGGCCCCAGCCGGTCGCGCCCGGCACCGGTCACCCGCCGCACGCCGCCAAGCCCCAGCACCTGTCGCCGCAGCACGAGGAGTCGTCACCGTGAGCCCGTTCGCCCTCACCCGCACGCTGCCCGACGACGCGACGGCCGCGGCACTGCGCGCCGACGTCTCCGCCGGGCTGACCGCCGCGTCCAAGTGGCTGCCGCCGAAGTGGTTCTACGACGCGCGCGGCAGCGAGCTGTTCGAGGAGATCACCCAACTGCCCGAGTACTACCCCACCCGCGCCGAGCGGGAGATCCTGGCCGCGCGGGCTCCCGCGATCGCCGCCGCCACCGGCGCCCGCACGCTGGTGGAGCTGGGCTCCGGCTCGTCCGAGAAGACCCGGCTGCTCCTCGACGCGATGCCCGACCTCGCGGCGTACGTTCCCGTGGACGTGAGCGGCAGCGCCCTGGAGCTGGCCGGAAACGCCCTGCTGGCCGAGCGGCCCGGGCTGACCGTGCACGCTCTGGTCGCCGACTTCCAGCAGGTCCTGGCCCTGCCGACGACGCCGGGGCCACGGCTGGTGGTCTTCCTCGGGGGCACGATCGGCAATCTGCTGCCCGCCGAGCGGGCCGGGTTCCTCGCCGCCGTTCGCGCGCTGCTGGCGCCCGGCGACGCGCTGCTGCTCGGCACCGACCTGGTCAAGGAGGAGGAGACGCTGCTGGCGGCGTACGACGACGCGGCGGGCGTGACCGCCGAGTTCAACAAGAACGTGCTGTCGGTGCTCAACCGCGAGCTGGGGGCCGACTTCGATCCCGCCGACTTCACGCACGTCGCGCACTGGGACCGGGAGCGCGAGTGGATCGAGATGCGCTTGCGGGCCACGTCGGCGCTGACCGTGAAGATTCCCGCGCTCGACCTGGCCGTGTCCTTCGCGGCCGGCGAGGAGTTGCGGACGGAGGTCTCCGCGAAGTTCCGCCGCGCCGGGGTCGCCGCGGAGTTGTCCACGGCGGGGCTCGGCCTGCGGCACTGGTGGACGGACGACGCGGAGCGGTTCGCGCTGTCGCTCGCCACGCCGGTGGCGCCGTGACCGGCTGACGGTCTCCCGCGAGCGCGCTGGCCGCCGGGCTCTCACCCGGCGGCCAGTGCCGCGCGCCCGCCGGCGGCGGGCGCGTCCTCGCTCGGCTTCCGGTCGGTCAGCTCCCGCTCAGTGCGCGACCCGGGGCAGCACCGGGCGCAGCAGGTTGTCGGGCAGGCCGCGCCGGCGCCACTCGCGCGGGTAGCCGAGCGAGACCTCCTCGAACCGCACGCCGTCCTCGGTGGTCACGCGCGGGATGTGCAGGTGCCCGTAGATGACGGCGGCGGCGTTGAAGCGCCGGTGCCAGTCGGCGGTGAGCTGGGTGCCGCACCACAGGGCGAAGTCCGGGTAGTACAGGACCTCGGTGGGCAGCCGGGTGAGCGGCCAGTGGTTGATGAGCACCGGCGGAGCGGCCGGGTCGATCTCGGCCAACCGCCGCTCGGTCTCGGCCACTCGTGCCCGGGACCAGTCCTCCTTGGTCGGGTACGGGTCCGGGTGCAGGAAGTGTTCGTCGGTGCAGACCACGCCGCTCTCGTAGGCGGCGGCCAGCGCCTCTTCCTGGGTGTGCCGGGGGTTGGCCCGGAAGGTGTAGTCGTACAGCGTGAAGACCGGGGCGATGGTCAGCGGGCCCGCGGCGCCCTCCCAGACCAGGAACGGGTCCTCGGGGGTGGCGACGCCCAGCGAGCGGCACATCTGGACCAGCGCGTCGTAGCGGGCGACGCCGCGCAGTTCCACCGGGTCCTTGGGGTGGGTCCACAGCTCGTGGTTGCCCGGCACCCAGATGACCTTGGCGAACCGCTCGCTGAGCTGTCGCAGGGTGCGCTCGATGTCGCCGAACACCTCGCCGATGTCGCCCGCGACGATGAGCCAGTCATCGTCCGAGCCGGGGCGCAGTTTCTCGCTGATGGCGCGGTTGTCCTCGTAGCTGACGTGCAGGTCGCTGATGGCGAGGAGGTCGCCCCGGTGCGCGCCGCCCGTCATCGGGGCGACACCACGGTCGCGGCGGCCCGCACCCTGGGGTAGGGCCGGCCGGTGACCTCGGCCGCGTGCTGTATGTGTACGCCGTCTTCGACGGACGTGCCGCGCATTCGTTTCTCCCGTTCTCGCCACACCGTGCTCTAGCGGGGCCGTTCAGCAGGCCGTTCCCCAAGAGGATCGCATAGTGCGGGAGTTACCGGCGAGCGAGAAGGGTCACGGTCGGCGCGGAGGTGAGCCCTGTTCACCGGGGCCGTCGTCGGGCCCGGACGGGCCGCCGGGGCCGGCCCCGTGGCGGGCCCGGAGCTGGATGAGGGCGCTGCCGAGGGCCACCAGGAGGGAGATGCCGCAGCCGATGGCGATGGCCTGGAGTTCGCCGTGGGCCGCCGCGCTGCCCAGGTAGCCGAGGCCGACCGAGTAGAGCGCCCAGATGGACTCGGCGATTCCGGCGCCGATCAGGTAGCGGTACAGCGGGTAGCCGACGGCGCCGGCGCCGAGCGCGCCGACCAGCCGGCCGCTGGGCAGGAAGCGCACGGCGATGACGAACGGCACCCCGTGTCGCTGTATCTGGCTGGCCGACCATCCGAGGAGCGCCTTGCGCCGGGGCGTGCGGGCGGCCCAGTGGCTGACCCGGTCCCTGAACCGGCCGCCGAACCAGTGCAGCAGCCCGTCGCCCAGCAGGGCGCTGCCGGCGACGACACAGAGCACCAGCGCGATGTCGAGGCTGCCGCGCGCGGCGAGCACCCCGCTGGTGACCAGCAGGGCCGAGTTGGGGACCAGCGGCGGCAGGGTGGTGATGACCAGCAGCGCGTAGGCCCAGGCCGCGCCGTGCGTGAGCTCCTGCTCCAGGCCCCCGGCCAGGGCCGGCCAGGCGGCCACCGTGGTGGCGTACGGGACGTCGGGGCCGACGAGGCCCACCAGGGGTGTCAGGGAGTGGGCCAGTGGTGCGGTGTCCATGCGGCCACCTCTCGTCGGGTGCCGCGACGACAGCGGCACGCCCGTAAGGCAACGCTGACAAGAGTCGGTGCGCTGAGGCAACTCAAAATCGCGAACGAGAGCGACATCCGCCGCTCTCTCCCACTTGTTCCTGCCCCCGGGCGCCCGGCCGCAGCCCCCGCCGCGCTCACGCGCCGCCTCCCCACCCTCGCGCGCCCGGCCCAGTCCGAGCGCCCCGGGCTGGTGCGTACGAGGCCGGCGGGCGTGCCGGGTGAGGGGCGTGGCGTGGTGTTCGGGCGTGGTCGCGGGCCTGGCCGCGCCCCACGGATGAGCCGCACGCGCCGGCCGGCCATCGGGGGCGGCGTACCGACCGTTAACCTCACACCCGTGGTGGACAAGACTCCCGGAGAATTCGAACGCGGTACGGACGGCCCGAAGGTCATCGTGACCGGCCTCGACGGCTCGCAGTCCTCGTGGCGCGCGGTGGCGTACGCGGCGGGGCTGGCCAGGCGGCAGAACGCGCTGCTCGCCGTCGTGTACGTGCAGCCCGTGCTGCCGGCGAGCGCCGCCTTCGGGGCGCCGGTGGCCGAGACCACGGGCGAGGTCGCGGAGGAACTCGTCGCGGAGATGCGGGAGGCCACCGAGCGGCTGCGGGGCGTCTTCGAGGTGCGCTGGGAGTTCCACACCCACGTCGGCGACCCGTACAGCGGCCTGGTCTCCGTGGCCGACCAGCTCAAGGCCGACGCGGTGGTGGTGGGCGCCTCGGAGCAGGCGGGGCACCGGATCGTGGGCTCGGTGGCGATTCGGCTGGTCAAGGCCGGGCGGTGGCCGGTGACCGTCGTTCCCTGACCGGGTTGCCGACCCGGGGCTGGCGGGTCACGGGCCGCGAGGGGAGCGGGCTCGGTCCCACGGGATCCGGCGCGCGCGGCGCCGGGATGGTGCCGGGCGCGGGTCCCGGCTCGCGCCGGGCGGGCGGGTGGGGCACGGTGGTGGAGACCGAGCAGCACCCCAGTGACCGGGGAGTTATCAGCATGTCCAACCACACCTACCGGGTGACCGAGATCGTCGGCACGTCGCACGAGGGCCTGGACGCCGCGATCCGCAACGGCATCAGCCGCGCCGCGCAGACCGTGCGCAACCTCGACTGGTTCGAGGTCAAGGAGGTACGCGGGCAGATCGAGGACGGCAAGGTGGAGCACTACCAGGTCGGCCTCAAGGTGGGCTTCCGCCTGGAGGAGCCGGGCGAGTAGCCGAACCACCGCGCGCGACACGGACCGGGGCCGGCCGGTGGCTGGCCACCGGCCGTGCTGTGCCGTCAGCCGCGCGGGGTGACCGTGGCCAGGACGCTCGGCAGCGGGTACCAGTCGGCGGTGGCGAAGCTCGCGTGTCGCGCGGCCAACTCGCCGACCCGGGTGCGGGCCTGCTCCTCGGTGGGGCGGGTGCCGTCGATGGCGGGCGGCACCCGGTGGGCGTCCGTCATGATCAGCAGGTAGTGGCGCCGGTCGTACCACGCGGTGTCGATGGCATCGCCCGCGTAGCCGGTCGCGTCGCCGTCGAAGAGCACGAACCACGGCCGGATGGCCGGGTCGCGGTAGCGCTCGCGCGGGTCGCCCGCCGCCGCGCCGTGCACGGCGGGGAAGGCTGCGGCGCGGCCGAGTTCGCCACGGGCGGCCAGGTCCCGCAGGTGGGTGGCGTACTCGCGGTCGGTCCACAGCGTGTCCAGCGGGTTGTTCTCCTCGACGGTGCCGGGGATCAGCTCCACGATGAACCTGCCCGCCAGCGCGCCGCGCGCGGGCCAGCCCCGGGCTTGGACCGCCTCGTCCAGGGTGGCGTGGCCCGCGGCCAGGTCGCCCGGCCGGAACAGGGCGTCGCCCAGGGTCTCGCCCAGCAACGTGTCGAGTTCGTCGGGCCCCCGGCCGCGCTTGTCGTTGAACCCGTCCTTCAGCTCGACCTTGATGAGCAGCGGACGGTGGCCGGGGTGCGCGTCGTGCCAGGCTCGCATGTCGGCCAGACAGCCCGGCAGGCTCTGGTCCCGCTTGCCGCCGCGCAGCTCGGCCGGGGAGGCCGCGCCCGCGCAGTTGTTGTCGTTGCCGAGCGGGTTGCTGTGCGACACCCGCCACCCGGGCCCGAACGCGTTGGTCCACACGTCGAGTTCGAGCAGTCCGGCTCCGGAGTCGAGGGCGTCCGCGAAGTAGGGGTAGGCGTCCTTCTCGTACGCGTTGTGCACGCCGACCGAGGTCGTCGCCGAGTACGCGGTGTCCGCGTCGGCGCGCTCGCCCGCTCCGGCCGGGGCCGCGCCGGCGACCAGGGCCGCGAGCGCCGCGATGGTGACCGTGCTCCGCAGTGCCGTCCTGTTCATGTCCCCACCCTCGTCGACTCCGCCCGACACGCCTGCCGTCGCAACCGCGCGCCAGCGTACGGGACGGGCCCCACGGCCACCACGGTGGGTGTGTCCCCGCCGTGGTGGGTGGACAGCGGGCGGCGGGGCTCCGGGAAGGCGGGCCCGCGTGTCGTGGGATAGCTCACGGACGCACACTGGGGCGGGAGTTGAGGAGGTAGACCAAGGGGAGGATTCGATGGCCATCACCACCCGGCTCCGACCGGTGCCGCTCGCGGCGACCGCGCTCACCGGGGTGACCGCGCTGTACATGACGCTGGTCGCCGTGGGAAACATCGTCGACTTCGACACCAACCGGGAGTTCGTCCGGCACGTGCTGGCGATGGACACCACCTTCCGCGACGAGGACCTGATGGGCCGCGCGATCGAGTCGCGGGCGATACAGGACGCCGCGTACGTGGCGATCATCGGCTGGGAGGTGGTGACGGCGCTCGTGCTGCTGTGGGCCACGGCGCTGTGGGCGGTGGGCGTGCGGCGCGGCGCGGCGGAGCGCGCCCGGTGGGCGGGCACGGTCGGGTTGGTGATGGTGCTGCTGCTGTTCGGCGGGGGCTTCATGGCCATCGGCGGCGAGTGGTTCGCGATGTGGCAGTCGGCGGACTGGAACGGTCTGGACGCGGCGCTGCGCGTGGTGGTGTTGGCCGGTCTGGCCCTGCTGGTGACACACCTGCCGACCCGGCCGCGGGAGCTGGCCGATGAGGCCCGTCCGCCGCGCTGAGCGGTCCCGCCGTGAGCTGAGCCGACGGCGCGGGGGCGCGGGCCTCGCGCCGTTCGGCCCCACCCCGCGCGCACCGCGACGGCGTCGCACGCCGGTGCGGTGCGCGGCTCGTTGTCGTTCGCCGCGCACCGCGTGGCACCGCCGCTCGACGTCGAAGGCGGGGCGCCCCGAGCGGCCCTCGTCCGCGGTCGGTACCGCAATCGTTCGGATGATGTTGCGCGTCCGGCCGTGACCTAGCGGCCGTTCGAGTGGATACGCAGGTCGACGCATGGTCCGATGAACAGTCAAGACGAGGAGACGACATGAACTTCAAGCTGTCCGCCGTGGGGGCGACGCTGCTGGTGTCCGCGATGCCGGCCGGGGTCGCGCACGCCGACGAGACGCACACCGACTCGCACAACGCGCCGGTCGTGGCGCTGATCTCCACCGGGCAGATCGACGACCCGATGGAGGACGTGCTGGAGCACGCGGCCATCTTCGGCCGGACCAGCGTGGTCGACTGAGCCGACCCCGGCGGGCCGGGCGGGCTCAGCCGGCGGCGTAGACGTCCTCCACGTACCGCCCTTCGGCGATCAGGGTGCCGAGCCACCGTTCGGCGTCGGCGGCCGAGCCGCCCGCGTGGGCGGTGTGGACGTCGCGGAAGGCGGCGCGCACCCCCGGCGCCATCGCCCGGCCGTCGCCACACACCCGGACCCGGGCCCCGGCCGCGAGCAGCGACCAGACCTCCTCCGCCTCCGCGGCGATGCGGTGCTGGACGTAGCGGCCGTGGAGCTCGGGTCGGGTGCTGAAGGCGGGGCGCAGGGCCACCGCCCCGGCCCGCTCGGCCGCGCGCAACTCCTCGGCGTGCAGGAGGTCCGTATCGGGCGCGTCACAGCCGAGGTAGAGCAGCGCGGGGGTGCGCTGCCCGGCCGCCACCCGGTCGGCGATGGCCGCGCGGAACGGAGCCAGGCCCGTGCCCGCCGCGACCATGATCACCGGCGTGGGGTCGGTCGGGTCGAGCCGGAAGGCGTCGCGGCAGGGTTGGACGCGCGCCCACACCCGCTCCCCCGGCCGCAGCCGGTGGGCGTAGCCGGAGCCGACCCCGGCGGCCTGGCGGGAGACCATCAGGTCGGCGCTGCCCGGGTGCTCGGCCGGCGCGGAGGAGATGGAGTAGTGGCGCGGGCGCAGCGGCGGCAGCAGGTCGAGCAGGACCGGCCACGGTAGCGCGCCGCGCAGCGCGGGGTTGGCCTCCACCAGGTCGATGACGGTGCTCGGGTCGTCGGCGGGCAGGGCCGTGAGCGCCGCGCGCTCGGGCGGACAGGGATGGTGCGCGGCGAGGGTGGCGCGCTGGTCCGGGGTGGCTCGCGCGCCGAGTTCCAGGTGGTGGGTGAGGAGTTCGCGGACGGTGATGGGACGGTCGACGGGCAGGCTGGTGCGGCCGGGGCGGGTGGCGCGGACGTCGAGGAGGGTGTCGGGGCGGGCGCCGAGGGCGCGCGCCGCGCGGTCCACGGCCTCGGGCGCGTTGGCGGGCAGCAGCGCGAGGTGGTCACCGGTGCGGTAGCCCGTACCGGCGGGCAGGTCGAGCCGCAGGAAGCGCTTGGGCTTGCGGTGGTCGGGCGCGGTCAGGTCGTGGGCCTCGGTGACGGTCATCGGGGTCAGGCCGTGGCGTTCGACCAGCGCGTCCAGCGGGCCGCCGCGCACCTCGGCGACGGTGTAGCCGGGGCGCGCCGCGGGTTCGTCCTGGCCGGTGGCCGCCGGGTCCCCGTACCGCTCCAGCAGGACGGCGCGCAGCCCACTCGTGAACACCCGTACGGCGTCGGCGAGTTCGCCGGAGGCGTCGGCCTCGGCGCGGGGCAGCAGGCGGGTGGCGCCGAGCGCGCCCAGTCGGTCGTCGACGTGGGCGGGCACGTGCTGGTAGGTGTCGGCCCAGTTGCGGTCGCCGACGCCGAGCACGGCGTACGTCACGCTCCGCGCGGCGCCGGCCGGGGCGTCGGTGAGCCAGCCGACGAAACGCGCCGCGTCGTCGGTGGGCTTGCCGTTGTACGAGGCCGCCACGATGGCCACGGGGCGGTCGGTGGGCAGTTCGCCCGCGTACGCGTCGAGCGCGGCGACCTCGGTGGTGCAGCCGAGCGCCGTGGCCTCGTCGGCGAGGTGGTGGGCCAGCTCGCGGCAGGTGCCGTAGTTGCTGCCGTGCAGCAGCAGCGCGCCGGTGCCCTGGCGCACGCGGCGCGGCAGGCCGGCGCCGGGCTCGGGGGTGGTCTCGACCGGTGGCTGTGCGGCGAGGCCGGTGGCGGAGGTGGGGCCGAACAGGGACCGGTTCGCGCGCCGGTCGGCGGCGGTGCGCGGGCGGGGGGTGAGGGTCAGGCCGTCCGGCTTCAGGGTGAGCGTCTCCTTGACGCGTAGCCGGTAGTCGGCCTGGTCGACCAGGCGGTAGCGGTGCGCGAGCAGGCCGAGCAGCATGGTCGCCTCGTGCAGCGCGAACTGCCGCCCGATGCACGCGCGTTGCCCGGTACCGAAGGGCTTGTACGCGTGCGGTGAGCGCTCCTGCTCCGCCTCCGGCGTGAAGCGCGTGGGGTCGAACAGCTCGACGTTGTCGCCCCAGGCGGCCGGGTCGCGGTGCAGCATCGGGATCAGGACGGTGACGCGCTGGTCGGCGGCGAGTGGGTACCGGCCGCCGACGACGGTGTCCGCGCGGGGCTGGCGGGTGAAGGCCGGCGCGGTGGGCCACAGCCGGAGCGCCTCGTTCAGCACCTGTCGGGTGAAGCGCAGCCGGCCGATGTCCTCGAAGGTCGGATCGGGGTCGGGGTCGTCGCCCCACAGTTCGTCCACCTCGCGCTGGACCAGGCGCAGCGCGAGCGGGTCCTTGAGCAGGTAGTACAGGGCGAAGGACAGGGCGCCGGAGGTGGTCTCGTGGCCGGCGATGAGGAAGGTGATGACCTGGTTGCGGATGTTGGCCGGGTCGAGCGGGGTCTGGTCGGCCGGGTGCCGGGCGGTGAGCATGAGCCCGAGCAGGTCCTCGGCGCCGTGCTGGCCGGCCGGCCGCGTGGACGCGGACGCGGTGCGGGCGGCGATGACCTCGTCCACGACGGAGGCCAGGTAGTCCGTGTCCGCGCGAAACGCCTCGTCCACGGCCCGGTGGTCGCCGCCCGGGGCGCGGCCGACGGAGGTCATGCTCCACTGGAGGCAACGCACCATCGAGTCGATGAAGGGGTGCGGGGTCTCGCGCGCGAACGAGTCGAAGTCGAAGCCGAAGCCCACCAGGCCGATCGTGTCCAGCGTCATCCGGGTCATGTCGTCGGCGACCTCGACCGGGGCGCCCGCGGCGGCGTGCCGGTCCCAGCGTTCGACGACCCGGCGGGCGACCCGGAGCATCGCCGCGTGGTAGGTCCGCATCGAGCCGTGCGCGAAGGCGGGCATGAGGATGTCGTGCGCCTTGGCCCAGTTGGGTTCGTCGTTGTACGCGGTGAACAGGCCGTCTCCCGCGAACTCGCGCACGCTGTGCAGGGTGGGTGAGATGCCCTTGGCGAAGCGCTCCTCGTCGGCGAGCTCGGCGACCAGCTCGAGGGAGGAGACGAACAGCACGTCGCGGCCGTGCAGCCGGCGGCGGAAGATCGGTCCGTGGTGGCGGGCCAGCTCCATGGCCTGTTGCAGGGGCGTCGGCCCGAGGCCGGTCGCCGAGATGTCCACCAGCGGGATGGTGTCGGCGGGTCGGGGCGCGGCTGGCGCCGGGGGTTGGGTGCTGGGCGTCGCGGCGCGGCCTGCGGTGCTGAGCAGGTGTGTGTCGGTCATATCTCCAGCGTCACCAGCCCGGTTGCCCGGCTACCGCGTGGTCACTGCATGATTGTGCAGTGGTTTCTCACGGGCCGCACTTGCGAACGAGGCGTGGAGCGGGGCGATGGCCGAGGACGGCGCGGGTGGTGCCGGTGGTGCGCGGGGCGCGGGTGGTACGGGCGGTGGGGTGGAGCATACGGGCGGCTGGGGCAACTACTTCCTGACGCTGCTGGATCGGCTGCCGCTACCGGTCGCGGTGTGCCGGTCCGACGGTGAGGTACTCATCGCCAACCCGGCCATGGCCAACCAGTGGGGCGAAGTCCCTGGCCGGCTCAACGGGCGCAACCTCCTCGACCTGTTCCGGCCGCGGGACAGGGCGCAGTTGGAGCGGCTGGGCGAGGCGCTGCGACGTGGCTACCGGTCCCGCTACCTGGTGCGGGTGTGCTGGCGGATGGGCGGGGACGGGGCCGCGCGCGAGGGGGAGCTGAGCATCGACCCGGTGGGTGAGGCCGCGCCCAACCGGCCGGCGCTGTTGGTGCTGTTGCGCGTCGGTGACGAGTGCCCCGCGCGGCCGGAGGGGGCCGAGGTGAGCCCGGTGGAGGAGCGGGTGTTGGCGCTGGCGGCCTCCGGGGCGACGACGGCGGCCATGGGCAAGGCCCTGGGCCTGACGGTCGACGGCGTCAACTACCACCTCACCCGGCTCTCCCGGCGCTGGCGGGTGCCCAACCGCACGGCGCTGGTGGCCCGGGCGTACGTCCTGGGCGTGCTGACCCCCGGGGTCTGGCCGCCCGCCACGCGCCGCTGAGCCCGGCGCCCGCGTGCACCGGTCCCCGGATGTGGTCCCGGGGCGGGGACGGGGCGGGATCGGCGCGGGTTCCGGTGGCGGGTGTCGGCCGGCGATGGCGGCGGCACGGCTGCCCGAGGTGGGTGCGGTGACGCGCGGGTGGCCGGGGGACGCCGATCCGTCGCCGGAGGGCGGGCAGCCGGCGGCCCCCGGCGGGGCCGGGTCGCGGCCCCTGGCGACCGGTCGGGGCCGGTTCCGCTTTCCGGGCGGTGGGCGGGCCGGTGCCGGGTGGGCGAGGGTGGGTGGCTCGGCGCGGCGCGATCCGGTACGCGGCGAGGGGTGGGGCAGCGGCCGGGGCGCGGGGTGGTGGCGTGCGGACGGCGCGGGCCGTGGCATCCGGTGGAGACCGGAAATTGCCACGGAGCGGTGTCTATCTTCCTCCCCGGCGCTGGGCCATCATGATCCGCCGTCAACTGTCGGCGGGGAGGACACCATGGCCAGACTCCGACCAGGGCACGGCGTACTGCGACGCAAGCCCATAGCGACCATCGAGGAGGCCGAGGGCGCCGCGAGCGAGCAGCTCAGCCGGAGCCTCGGCCTGTGGCACCTGACGGCGATCGGCGTCGGCGGCATCATCGGGGCCGGGATCTTCACCCTGGCGGGCACCGTCGCGAACGGGACGGCCGGGCCCGCCGTGTTGATCTCGTTCCTGATCGCGGGGGTGGCGAGCGCGGCGGCGGCCTTCTCGTACGCGGAGTTCGCCGGGCTCATCCCGAAGGCGGGCTCGGCCTACACCTACGGCTACGCGGTCCTCGGCGAGCTGGTGGGGTGGCTGATCGGCTGGGACCTGCTGCTGGAGTACACGGCCATCGTGGCGGTCGTGGCCATCGGCATCTCCGGTTACTTCTCCTTCCTGGTGGGAGAGATGGGGGCCGACCTGCCGAACTGGATGCTGGGCGCGCCGGGCACCGGCGACGGTCACAAGGTGGACCTGTTCGCGCTGGTCCTGTGCCTGTTCGTGGCGTACCTGCTGAACCTCGGCATCAAGAGCGCGGCCCGGTTCGAGATGGTCGTGGTGGCGCTGAAGGTGCTGGTGGTGCTGCTCGTGATCGTCGTGGGCTTCTTCCACGTCGACACCGGCAACTACTCGCCGTTCTTCCCGTACGGCGTCGGCGGGGCCTTCACCGGGGCGGCCACGGTCTTCTTCGCGGTCTTCGGCTACGACGCGATGAGCACGGCGGCCGAGGAGTCCAAGGACTCGCAGCGCCACATGCCGAAGGCGATCCTGTACTCGCTGGCCATCTCGATGGTGCTGTACGTGCTGGCCTGCCTGGTCCTGACGGGCATGCAGAACTACACGGAGGTGGACGCTGAGAGCGGCTTCTCCACGGCGTTCAAGTCCGTGGGGCTCGGCGGCATCGCGGACGTCATCGCGGTGGGCGCGATCATCGGCATCCTCACCGTGATGTTCACCTTCATGCTGGGTGTGACGCGGGTGTGGTTCTCCATGAGCCGGGACGGCCTGCTGCCGAAGTGGTTCGCCAAGACGCACCCGACGCGGCGCGTGCCGACCCGGGTCACCTGGATCGTGGGCGTCGCCTCGGCCGGGATCGCCGGCTTCGTGGAGATCGGCGAGGCGGCCGAGCTGACCAACATCGGCATCCTGCTGGCGTTCGTCGTCGTCTGCGTGGCGGTGATCGTGCTGCGCTACCGGCGCGCCGACCTGCCGCGCACCTTCCGCTGCCCCGGCATGCCGATCGTGCCGCTGATCGGCGTGGGCGCCTCCATCTGGCTCACCACCTACCTCCAGTGGCAGACCTGGGTGCGCTTCGGGGCCTGGTTCGGCCTCGGTCTGATCGTCTACTTCGCCTACTCCTACCGGCACTCGGAGCTGGCCAGGTCGGCCGCGGTCGCCCCGGCCGGGCCCGGGGAGGGCCCCACCGGGTCGGGCGGGAAGAGCGAGAAGGGCTGACGGGCTGACGGGCGTTCACCCGTACGACCGCGCGCGACCAGGGCGCCCGGCCGGAGGTGGGACTCCGGCCGGGCGCCCGCGCGCTGTCCGTCACCCGGGCACCGCTCGGCGGGCCCGGGGGCGGGTTCAGCCCAGGCGCCGCCGGCGGACCAGCACCGTCAAGGCCGTGCCCGCGGCGATGGCGAACACCGCGGCGCCCAGCACCCAGGGGTTGCCGAGGGCGCCGGTGAGCGCGAGTTGCCCGTCGTCGCTCTCGGTGCCGTCGCCTCCGCCGCTCCCGCCGGCGGAGGACGAGCCGCCGGCCCCGGCGGGCGCGGTGGGATCGGCGGTCCCGCCGGGAGCGCCGGTCGGACCGGTCGGACCGGTGACCGACGCGCTCGGCTCGACGGTTGGGGCGGTCGGCCCCGTGGTCGGCGCGGTCTCCGTCGGGCCCGGCTCGCCCGGCTCGCCCGGCCCGGTCGGGTCGGTCGGTCCGGTCGGCTCCGTCGTCGGCCCGGTCGGGGTGGGCGTCGGGGTGGGTGGGGTGCCGCAGGACGGCAGGTCGCCGGTGAACGGGTAGCCGTGGAACTCCGCGCCGGAGGAGGCGGTGTGGTCCAGCGAACCGGCCGTGTAGAAGCGCCCGTTCATCCCCGGTACGGAGACCTTCGTGGTGCTCCCCGGCGAGCCGACCAGAACGGCACCCTGGAACTGGGCGCTGCCCTTGATGGTGATCGACGAGGCGTCGGGGAAGTTCCACAGCAGTCGCTCGCGGAAGCCCTCGGGGCCGACGTCGTGGCCGACGTAGCTGCTGATGGTCCGGCTGTCGCCGACCATGTTGACCAGGACGGTGGCGCCGTCGGGGATGCCCTCGAAGGCCATGCCCTGGTCGCCGCCGTTCGCGGAGACGAGGTCGAAGTCGACGTTGAAGACCTGGAGCCGGGAGCTGCCGTCACCGCGGAAGAGGGTCTGGTGGCCCTGGTTGACGGCGGTGCCGGTCGCCGGGCGGGCCGCGCCGTCGACGCGCGCGTAGCAGCCGCTGGACGTGGTCAGGGCGCCGCGCAGACCCGCGTAGGGGGCCGCCGCGTCGGAGACGTGGACGGCATCGGGTTCGGTCCTGCCGCTGCGCTCGCCGGCGTACGTCACCTTCCCGGAGATCGAGCCCTCCTCGGCGAGCAGCCGCTGCCCGTCGGCGACGGTGAGGTCACCGCCGACGGTGAGGAAGTCGGAGCCGTTGGGCGGCGGGACGCGCGAGCCGACGCCGACCACGCCGACGTTGTAGACGCTGGACCCGGCGGTCTTGTGCATCGAGAAGTCGCCCAGGGTGACGATCTTCCCCTCGGTCTCGGCGGCGGAGCCGCCGACCCGGAAGTCGCCGCCCACGAACACGTTGATGTTCTCGTCGTACCCGGCGACCGGCCCGTTGTTCGGGTCCTGCGCCGAGCCGGGGCAGGACGGGCCCGCGCAGGGACCGAGGCCGCCCGGCAGCGGCGCGGCCGAGGCCGTGGTGGAGCCGAGGCCCAGCACCGTCGCGAGGGCCACACCGGTGAGCACGGTCGCTCCCGCGCCCAGTGGTCTTATTCGTTTTCTCTTCATAACGGACATCATGCTATAACGCGCCACATGGCTCATTTTGTTGGGTCACTTCATCTCCCTTCCTCTCATACCGACACCGCGTGACGGAGGGTCGATCCGTCCGTCGCCGTGGATGAGGCGGGCACGGAGCGGTCGGCGCGCGCCTGGTGACGGGCGTTCACGCCGCGCTGGGCGGCCGGGCGGCGCCGTGGGCGCTGGCCCATCGAACGCTGACGGGCCGCCAGCGCCGTACGGAGGGGGCGCCGGGGGCCCGGCGCGGGGTCAGCTCCGCAGCGCCGTCGCCAGGTAGGGGGCCGTCACGCTGGTCTGGGAGGCGGCGACGGTGGCCGGCGGGCCGGCGGCCACGACGTGTCCGCCGCGGTCGCCGCCGCCGGGCCCGAGGTCGACGACCCAGTCGGCGCCGGCCGCGACGGCCATGTCGTGCTCCACCACGAAGACGGAGTTGCCGGCGTCCACCAGGCCGTGCAACTGCCGCAGCAGCAACGCCGTGTCGGCCGGGTGCAGGCCGGTGGTGGGCTCGTCGAGCAGGTAGACCGTGTGGCCCCGGTGCGCGCGTTGCAGCTCCGTGGCCAGCTTGATGCGTTGGGCCTCGCCGCCGGACAGCTCCGTCGCGGGCTGGCCGAGCCGCAGGTAGCCGAGGCCGACCTCGCGCAGCGCGGGCAGCCCGCGCACGGCGGCGGGCACGTCCGCGAGGAAGTCGGCCGCGGCGTCGACCGTCAGCTCCAGGACGTCGGCGATGCTCGCCCCGCGATAGGTGATCTCCAGGGTCTCGGGGTTGTAGCGGGCCCCGTGGCAGTCGGCGCAGGGGGCGTACGTGCCGGGCAGGAAGAGCAGTTCCACGGCGACGAACCCCTCGCCCTGGCAGGTCTCGCAGCGCCCGCCGGCGACGTTGAAGGAGAACCGGCCCGCGCGGTAGCCACGGGCGCGGGCCTCGTCGGTGGCTGCGTACACCTTGCGCACGGCGTCGAACAGGCCCGTGTAGGTGGCCAGGTTGGAGCGCGGCGTACGGCCGATGGGGCGCTGGTCCACGCGGACCAGGCGGTCGACGGCCGCGAGGCCCTCGACCGCCGCGGGCCGGGCCCAGGTCGCCGCGTCCGCGTCCCGCGCGTCGTCGGCGTCGGCGCCCGGCTCGTCGGCGGCGGGGTCGGCCGCGTCGCCCGCGCCGCCCAGGTGGTCGGTCAGCACCTCCGCGAGCACCTGGGTGATCAGGGTGGACTTGCCGGAGCCCGACACCCCGGTCACGGCGGTGAACACGCCGAGCGGCAGTTCCACGTCGAGGTCGCGCAGGTTGTGCCGGCGCACCCCGCGCAGGGTCAGCCACCGCGCGGGCTGGCGCGGGGCGCGGGGGGCGGGCCGTGTCGCGGTGGGGAAGACGTAGTCGCGGGTGACGGACTCGGGCACGTCCGCCAGGCCCGCGACCGGGCCGCTGTAGAGCACGCGACCGCCGTGCTCGCCGGCCCGTGGGCCGACGTCGACCACCCAGTCGGCGCGGCGCACCACGTCCAGGTGGTGCTCGACCACGAACAGCGAGTTCCCGGCCTCCTTCAACCGGTCGAGCACGGTGAGGAGGGCGGCGCTGTCGGCCGGGTGCAGGCCGGCGGACGGCTCGTCCAGTACGTAGACGACGCCGAACAGGCCCGAGCGCAACTGGGTGGCCAGGCGCAGCCGTTGTAGCTCGCCGGCGGAGAGGGTGGGAGTCGGGCGGTCCGTGCTGAGGTAGCCGAGGCCCAGCTCGGTGAGGACCTCGATGCGGGCCACCAGGTCGCGGGCGAGAGTCGCGGCGACCTCGGCGGCGATGCCGGCGCCGTCACCGGGCCCGGCGGCCGTACCGGCCTCGGTGGCCGGTCGCAGGATCTGGGCCAACCGGTCGAGCGGGAGGCTGGCCAGTTCGCCGATGTCGTGGCCCGCGAAGGTGACGGCCAGCGCCTCGGGCCGCAGCCGGCGCCCGCCGCACGCCGGGCACTCGGCGCTGACCAGGAACTGGCGCACCCGGCGGCGCAGGGTCTCGCTCTTGGAGTCGGCGAAGGTGTGCAGCACGTAGCGCTTGGCGCTCATGTAGGTGCCCTGGTAGGGGCGTTGGATGCGGCCGGCGTCGCGCACCGGGTGCACGGTCACCACCGGCTGCTCGTCGGTGAACAGGATCCACTCGCGATCCTCGGCCGGCAGTTCGCGCCACGGTCGGTCGACGTCGTGGCCGAGCGCGGCCAGGATGTCGCGGAGGTTCTTGCCCTGCCAGGCCCCCGGCCAGGCGGCGATGGCGCCCTCGCGGATGCTCAGGTCCGGGTCGGGGACCAGCGACTCCTCGGTGACGCGGTGCACCCGGCCGAGGCCGTGGCACTCGGGGCAGGCGCCGGCGGCCGTGTTGGGCGAGAACGCGTCGGAGTCCAGCCGCTCGACGCCCTCCGGATAGCTGCCGGCGCGGGAGAAGAGCATGCGCAGCGAGTTCGACAGGGTGGTGACGGTGCCGACGGACGAGCGGGTGGTGGGCGCGGAGCGACGCTGCTCCAGCGCGACCGCGGGCGGCAGCCCGCTGATCTCCTCCACCTTGGGCGCGCCGACCTGGTGGATCAGGCGTCGGGCGTACGGGGCGACGGACTCGAAGTAGCGGCGCTGGGCCTCGGCGTAGACGGTCGCGAAGGCCAGCGACGACTTGCCGGAGCCGGACACGCCGGTGAAGACGACCAGCGCATCACGCGGAATGTCCACGTCAACGCCGCGGAGGTTGTGCTCGCGGGCGCCGCGCACCCGCACAAACGAGTCAGTCATCCCTCCATGATCAGCCCCGCCCCGCCCGTCGCCACGCCGGGCCACCCCACCCGGTGCGCCGGGCGTGGGCGCCGGGCGGGGCGGGGCCGGAGACCGCCCGGCCAACGGGGTCGAGGCACCGCTCGCGGATCGATCCGGGCGACGACCGTGCGGCCCGTCGTGACCACGGCGGAGAGGAAGGCCGGCACGGGCCTCGGTCACTCACACGGCTCGGGTTGGCTCGCCGTGACGCAGGCCGCGGCCGAGCATCGGTGGTGGGAAGGCGCACACCGTGGAAGACATGACAAAGGGAACGTGGCGGCATGGCGAGGGACCCCTTCACGACCACCGATGAGCGCGACGTCATCGTGTTGGCGCTGTCCGACCTACCACGGGGCGAGAAACTGGCCGCGCAACTGGGCGAGTACTTCAACCACCGCTATCGCGTCGTACGGGCCTCGACCGCGCAGGAGGCCCGCGAGACGCTGGGCGACCTCGCCGACGTCTCGGGGAGAACGGTCGTCCTGTTCGCCGAAGAAGCACTTCCCGGGGGCTTCTCGGGGCTGGAGCTGCTGCGTGACGAGAGCCTGGCAGGGGTCGCACAGGGGCGTCTGCTGCTGGCCGACGAGCCTGAGCGGGCACTGCGTGACCTTGCCGACGAGGAAGGGGCAGCGGAAGTCGTCGTAGCTCCCCGGTCTCCGTCCACCTCGCCGCAGGAGCCTTCGGACGACCCATTCTGGGAGCAAGCGGAAAAGGTTCTCTACCTCGCGACCCCACCCGGCGAGACAAAGGCCGAAGTGTTCGGGGACCCCAAGACGGATGTGGTCTTTCGCGCGAAGCGGTTCCTCCTTCTCAATCACGTCGCTGTCTATCCCAAAGGTGGCACCGCGTACGAGGTGGTTCCCACGAAGAAAGGCGTACAAGGCACGAAGCTGGTGAAACCAACGCTGAGCGATCTGGCACAGGCGCTGCTCGACTACACGGCTCACGTCCCCGGCAAGACGTATGATCTTGCGGTCGTCGGTGGGGGCCCGGCGGCGATGTGCGCGGCCGTCAACGCCCACGCGTTGTACGGCATGTCAACGGTGATCGTGGAGAACTTCGCCCCCGGCGGCACGGCCGCCACCGCGAACAACACGATCGAGAACTACCTCGGCTTCCCCGACGGCATCCGGCCGGACAAGCTCTCCCAGGAGTGGCTGAAGCACACGGAGAAGTACAAGGTGGCGTGGCTGCACACCTATACCGCCACCAAGCTGGCCAAGCCCACCGGCGACGGCGAGCCGTACACCCTGACAGCGAACTCGGATAAGGCCGGGACTTCGACAACGGTGAAGGCGAAGACGGTACTCATCGCCTGCGGCATGCAGACACCGAAGCAAGGCGGAGAGAACGAGGCGAAGTTCCGGTACAAGGGCGTTTACTACGACGCACTACCCGCGGACGGCCCCGACTACAAGGGAAAAACCGTGGCCGTCATCGGAGGAGGCGACACCGCCGGGCGCGCGGTCGACATCTTCGCCACCAGCGGCGCGACGAAGATCTACCTGATCCTCCGCGGCACCTTCGCGAACGCCCCCATGCTCAAGGACATCAAAAAGCTGGTGGAAAAACACAAGGCCGCGAACAAGGTCGACATGCGGGAGAACACCGAAGTCGTGAAATACGAGGGGGGAACCTACCTCGAAAAGCTGACGCTCACATCGAGCAGCACTCCGATCAACGTCGATGCCGCCTTCGTGCTCATCGGCGGCAAACCCAACACCGAGTGGCTGAGGGACAAGAAACTCGGTCTCTACCTCGACGCTGGCGGTTACGTGCAGACCACGACCATCACCCTCGGCAAGGAACAGGCCCCCCTGGCCACCAACCTCCCCGGTGTCTTCGCCGCGGGCGACGTGCGCGGTGGCGCCACCCGCCGGATCGCCGCCGCGGTAGGCGACGGAGGAACAGCCGCCCTGTCGATCTACCACTACCGCAAGCACAACCCCTGACAACCTGCTCCGCCGCCCGCATGCCGATCACCGTGGCATGGGCGTCGTTGGGGAGAGCCCTCGCAGGCGCGAGCACGCACTCCGCTGATGCGGCGAAACGCACGTCACCGGGGAGCGGCCGTACGCGGCAGGCACAGCCGTGTGCCGGGCCGGGTGGGCAGCGGGCGGGGCGACGAGCGGTTCGTGCGCGTGTCGAAAGCCGACGCTGTCGCCGCCGAAAACTCCCGCGAACTCCTCCCCCGGGCCGGCTTACCCTGCTCCCATGTCGCCCGCGTCGATACCGCCTCCCTTACCCTCCGCTTCCCTCGGCCCCATCCTCCCGGTCGCCGGCCCGGCCGTGCCGCCGGTCACGGCGCCGGCCGCCGGGCCCGCCTGCCCGCTCGCCCCCGCCGGCACGGCCCCCGAACCCACGGCCCCGTCCACGGCTTCGGGCCCCGTCGCCCGGTCGCGGGGCGGCCGTGCCGGCGACGCCGCGGGGTCCGCGCTGGTACCGGCCGACCTGCCGGTCGTCACCGAGATGTCCAGGACCGCGTCCGGACGGGCCTGGCTCGCGGAGCTGCCGGCGCTCATCGCGGAGTTCCGGGACCGCTGGTCGCTGCGGCTCGGCCCGCCGATCCACGGCGGAAGCTGCTCGTGGGTGGCGCCGGCCGCGCTGCCCGACGGCGGCTCGGCCGTGCTCAAGCTGACCTGGCCGCACCGCGAGGCGGCCGGCGAGGCGGCGGGGCTGCGCACCTGGGGCGGCAACGGCGCGGTACACCTGCTGGCCGCCGACGAGCGGCGGCACGCGCTGCTGGTGGAGCGCTGCGTGCCGGGCACCGAGCTGGGCGAGGACGGCCGCCACTCCCCCGACGCCCGCCTCGCCGCCGCGGCGGAGCTGCTGAACGGGCTGTGGTCCGCACCGCCGCCCGCGGCCGGGCTCGAACGGCTCGCGGCGGTCACCCGGGAGTGGGCCACGCTGGTGGAGCAGCGCATGGCGCGGCTGCGGCCCGACTACGACCCGGGGCTCGTGGCCATCGGCGTGGACCTGCTGCGGACGCTGCCACGGTCCGCGACCCGCGAGGTCGTGGTGCACGGCGACTTCAACCCCGGCAACGTGCTGGCCAGCGAGCGCCGGCCCTGGCTGGCGATCGACCCGAAGCCCATGGTCGGTGACCCCGGCTACGACCCGTGGCCGCTGCTCACCCAGTTGGACGAGCCGTTCGAGCGCGACGACCCGGCCCCGGTGCTGGCCCATCGGTACGCCCTGGTCGCGGACGCGGTGGGTGAGGACCCGCGGCGGCTGCTGGCCTGGTCGGTGGCGCGGACGGTGGAGAGCGCCCTGTGGTTCGCGGCGATGGGCGAGGTCGCCGACGGCGCGGAGGAGATGGCGCAGGCCGCGGCGCTGGCCGAACTGGCGGGCCTGTGACGGGAGGCCCCGTGACGGGAGGACCCCTGGTGAGACGGTTCCTGGTGGGACGGTTCCTGGCGGTGCGGCCCTCGCGCGGGCGGACCGCCGGGAGCGTACGGGCGTGAACGCGCCGGCGCCCTCCGCGTCACGGTGACGGGGAGGGCGCCGGCTTCGTGGGGCCGACCGCGCGGGCCACGCGACCGTGGCCCGCGCGGCGGGCGGGGCCGGGCGCTCACGGGGCCGCCGTGGCCAGCGGCTCGGCCGCGTCGGGGCCCGCCGGCGTGGTCGGTCCGTCGGCGGCCACGGCCACGGCTTCGGTGTCGGTGTCGGCGAACTGGGTGCGGTAGAGCTGCTCGTACCGGCCGTGCTGGGCCAGCAGTTCGGTGTGGGTGCCCCGCTCGACGACCCGGCCCTCCTCGATGACGAGGATCAGGTCGGCGGCGCGCACCGTGGACAGCCGGTGGGCGATGACCACGGCGGTCCGGCCCTCCAGCGCCTCGGCCAGGGCCTCCTGCACGGCCGCCTCCGACGTGGAGTCCAGGTGCGCGGTGGCCTCGTCGAGGATGACCACCTGCGGCCTGGCCAACAGCAGCCGGGCGATGGTCAGGCGTTGCCGCTCGCCGCCGGAGAGCCGGTAGCCGCGCTCGCCGACGATGGTGTCGAGCCCGTCGGGCAGCGCCGCGATCAGCCCGTCCAGCCGGGCCCGGCGCAGCACCTCCCACACCTGCTCGTCGGTGGCGTCGGGGCGGGCGAGGAGCAGGTTGGCGCGGATGGACTCGTGGAAGAGGTGGCCGTCCTGGGTGACCATGCCGATGGTCTCGCGGACGGACGCGGCGGTCAGGTCCCGTACGTCGACGCCGTCGACGCGCACCGCGCCGGCGTCCGCGTCGTACAGCCGGGGCAGGAGTTGGGCGATGGTGGACTTGCCCGCGCCGGAGGAGCCGACCAGGGCGACCATCTGGCCGGGCTCGGCGCGGAAGGAGACCTGGTGCAGCACCTGCTCGCCGCCTCGGGTGTCGAGCGTGGCGACCTCTTCGAGCGAGGCGAGGGAGACCTTGTCGGCGGAGGGGTAGCCGAAGTCGACGGCGTCGAACTCGACGGAGACCGGGCCCGGGGAGACCGTGCGGGCGTCCGGCTTCTCGGTGATCAGCGGCTCCAGGTCGAGCACCTCGAAGACCCGCTCGAAGCTGACCATGGCGCTCATGATCTCCACCCGGGCGCTGGCCAGCGCGGTCAGCGGGGCGTACAGGCGGGTCAGCAGCAGGGCGAGGGCGACGACGGCGCCGGCGTCCAGGCTGCCGCGCAGCGCGTAGTAGCCGCCGAGCCCGTAGACCAGGGCGAGGGCCAGGGCCGAGACCATGGTCAGGGCGGTCATGAACACCGTCTGGACCATCGCGCTGCGCACCCCGATGTCCCGCACCCGGCTGGCCCGCGCGGCGAACTCCGCCGACTCGTCGTCCGGGCGGCCGAACAGCTTGACCAGCGTGGCGCCGGGCGCCGAGAACCGCTCGGTCATCTGGGTGCTCATCGCGGCGTTGTGGGTCGCGGCCTCGCGCTGGAGCCGGGCCAGTCGGGCGCCCATCCGGCGGGCCGGCAGCACGAAGATCGGCAGCAGGACCAGCGCCAGCAGGGTAATCTGCCAGGAGAGGCTGAGCATCACGCCGAGCGTCAGCAGCAGCGTGACGACGTTGCTCACCACGCCCGAGAGGGTGTCGCTGAAGGCGCGTTGGGCGCCGATCACGTCGTTGTTGAGCCGGCTGACGAGCGCGCCGGTGCGGGTGCGGGTGAAGAAGGCGACGGGCAGCCGCTGCACGTGGTCGTAGACGGCCCGGCGCAGGTCGAGGATGAGGCCCTCGCCGATGCGGGCCGAGAACCACCGTTGGGTGAGGCCGAGGCCGGCCTCGGCCACCGCGATGCCGGCGATCAGCGCGGCGAGGCCGACGACCTTGCGTACCGCGTCGCCGTCCACGATGGCGTTGACCACCCAGCCGGCGACGACCGGCGTGGCGACCGCGAGCGCGGCGGTGACGACGCTCAGCACCAGGAACCTGACGATCTGCGGGCGGTGTGGCCTGGCGAAACGCGCGATGCGGCGCAGGGCGGCCCTGGAGAAGGGGCGCTTGTCGTTCTTGGCGTTCATCGCGTGGTGGAGCGATGTCCAGGCGGTGACTTCCATGTCCATGGGGCTTGGCTCTCCTCGATGGGTGGCGCACCGCCTGACCGGCGGTTCGAGATGAACGTATGACTTCAACAATTGTTTAAGTCAACACCTCGGACCGCCGGACCGCTTCCCGTGCGCCCGCCCACCCTCACGGCGGCACGGGCTGGTCCGCGGCGACAGTGCCCCCGGGCTCGGCCCCGGCGCCGGGCGCCTGCGGCTCGCTGGCTCTCACGAGCGAGGCCGTGAAGGGGTGGCGGGGCGCCGTGAGGACCTGGCGGGCCGTGCCCTGTTCGACGATCTCGCCCGCGTCGAGCACGGCCACGCGGTGGGCGAGCGCGGCCGTCTCCAGGTCGTGCGTGATCAGGATCAGCGCCAGGTCAGCGCGGTCGCGCAGCAGCGTGGTGAGGAGGCGCAGGATGCCGTGCCGGGTGACGGCGTCGAGCCCCGAGGTGACCTCGTCGCACAGCAGCACCCGTGGCCGGGCGAGCAGGGCCCGGGCCAGCGCCGCGCGCTGCAACTCCCCGCCGGAAAGCTGTTCCGGCCGTCGCGCGGCCAACTCCTCGCTCAGGCCGGTGGCGGCGAGCGTCGCCGTGGCCTGCCCGCGCGCCGCGCCGGGCGTGGCGCCGCGCAGCCGTACGGCGGTGCGCGCCACCTGGTCGAGTACGGGGCGGTACGCGTCGAAGGCGGCCCGGGCGTCCTGGAACACGTACTGCACGGCGGCCAGTTCGGCCCGGGAGCGGTCCCGCAGGCTGGGCGGCAGCGTCGCGCCGTCCAGCAGCACCCGGCCCGTGACGTCGCGGTGCAGCCCGGCCACGCAGCGGGCCAGCGTGGTCTTGCCGCTGCCGGACCGGCCGACCAGGGCCAGGGACTCGCCCGGGGCCACCGCGAGGTCGGCGCCGCGCACGACGGCGACACCGCCCCGGCGTCCGCCGGCGCGGTGCCGTGCGGTGAGGTCCCGTACGACCAGGCCCTCGGCAGCGGGCGGGGTCGCGCGGTGCGGCCCCGCGTCGTCCGTGCCCGCGCGGGCGGTGGGTGGCGCGGCGCGCGGGTTGTCGTGGGCGGGGGTCGGTGGCGGGGCCAGGAGCTGTCGGGTCCACGGATGTCGGGGCTCGGTCAGGAGGCGGTCGGCGGGGCCCTCTTCGACGATCTGGCCGGCGCGCAACACCAGGATGTCGTCGGCCAGTTCGCGCACCACCTCCAGGTCGTGGCTGAGCAGGACGAGCGCGATGCCGCGCCGGGCCACGGCCGCGAGTTCGGCCACCACCCGGCGCTTGGTCAGCGCGTCCTGCCCCGTGGTGGGCTCGTCGGCGACGATGACGCGCGCGCCGAGGAGGAGCGCCTGGGCCAGTACGACGCGCTGTTGCTGCCCGCCCGAGAGCTGGTGCGGGTAGCGCCCGACGGTCTCCGGGCCGTCGGCGACGTGGGCCGCGGCCAGCGCGCCGAGCACCCGCTCGCGTGCGGCGGCCCGCCGCTGCCCGCGCGGCAGGTCGCGCACCTGGCGGCGGGCGATGTCGGTGAGCAGCGCGCCCACGCGCCGGGCCGGGTTGAGCACGGCCGCCGGGTGCTGGGGCACGTAACCGGCGAGCCCGTCGGCGACCCGGACCTCGCCGCTGACGACGGCGCCCGTCGGATAGCTGCCGAGCAGGGCCAGGCCGGTGGTGGTCTTGCCGCTGCCGGAGGCGCCGACCAGCGCGGTCACCCGGCCGGGCCGGGCGCGCAGGCTCACGCCGTCCACCAGGGTCCGGCCCGCCACCTCGATCCGCAGGTCCCTCACTTCGGCAACGGCCGGCACGTCGGCGTTCACCGGCGCTTCTCCTCTCCCTCGGCGGGGCGCGTGGAGCGCTGAGCGGATACGGGGCGGGCCTCGTCCGGGGCGCCGGCGCGCGGGCGAATCAGGCGGACCAGGCGACGCCGGGTCGGTGGGCGGGTGCGGGCCCGGCGGTCGGCGCGGGGCGCGAGGGCGGCGTCGAAGAGCAGGTTGGTGCCCATCGACAGGCCCACGATCAGCAGCGCGGGCACCACCACGGCCCACGGCTGGAGGAAGAGGCCGGTGCGGTTGCGGTCGACCATCACGGCCCAGTCGGCGGCGTCGGGGGCGACGCCCACACCGAGGAACGCGGCGGTGGCCACCAGGTAGAGCACGCCCGTCAGGCGCACGCCCGCGTCGGCGACCAGGGTGCGCCGGGTGGCGCGGCCGACGTACCCCACCGCGATCCGCCACCAGCTCTCGCCCTGCATCCGCAGCGCCTCCACGGCCGGGCGGGAGGCCGCCTCCGCCGCCGAAGCGCGGACCATGCGGGCCGCGTCCGGGATGTTGACCAGCGCCACCAGCAGCACCAGGCCCAGCGTGCCCGGGCTGTAGACGGCGGCGACGAGGAGCACGAGGAGCAGCGACGGCACGGCGAGCAGCACGTCCAGCGGGCGCATCAGCACCTCCTCCAGCCAGCCGCGGCGGGTCAGGGCCGCGGTGAGGCCGATCGGCAGGGCGACGACGTAGGACAGGAGCGTCGCCGACAGCGCGACGAGCACCACCGAGTGGCCGCCGAGCAGCACCTGTCGCCACACGTCGCGGCCGACGAAGTCGGTGCCGAGCCAGTGCCCGTCGCCGGCGGTGAAGGACACGCCCCGCTCCCCCGGGTCGCCCGCGAACAGCGGCCCGAACAGGGCGAGCAGCAGCGGCGGGGCGAGGACGAGCAGGCCGAGCGCGAACCTGCCGGGCGAGGGCCGGCGCCGGCGCGGCGCGCCGGGCGTCGGCTCCGGTGGGGTACTGGCACGCGGGAGGGTCGGGGCGGCCGGGGTGCGGGGGTCGGTCGGGTTCACGCGGCCACCCCCGTGCGCGGGGCGAAGCGGTGCGCGACCAGGTCGGCGGCGAGGTTGAGCACCACCGCGAGCAGGCCGAAGATCACCGCGAGGCCCTGCACCACCGGCACGTCGCGGGCGGCGACCGCGTCGATGAGCACCGTGCCGAGCCCGGGGATGATGAACAGCGCCTCCACGACGATGACGCCGCACAGCAACCAGTCGACGGTACGGGCGAGTTGTTGGGCCGCGGGCGCCACGGCGTTCGGCAGCGCGTGGGCGTAGCACACGCGGGCCCCGCTGACCCCGTAGCGGCGGGCCTGCGCGGCGTACGGGGCGGCCAGCGCGTCGATCATGCCGGCGCGGACCAGCCGGCTGATGGAGCACACCGGTCGCGACAGCAGCACGAGGACCGGCAGCACCAGGACGGCGGGGTGGGCCAGCAGGTCGGTGCCGTACCCGACCGCGGTCGGTGGCAGCCAGTCCAGGCGCAGCGCGAAGACGGTGACCAGGAGCACGCCGAACGCGAACTCCGGCACCGCGTACACGCCCAGCGTCACCGAGCTGATGAGCCGGTCGAGGGCGCCGCCCTCGCGGCGGGCGGCGAGCACGCCGAGCCCGACCGAGATCGGGACCAGCAGCGCCACCGTGAGCGCCGCGAGCAGCAGCGTGGGCCCGAAGCCGGCGGAGAGGTAGTCGGCGACGGGTCGGCCGGACGCCAGCGAGGTGCCGAAGTCGCCGTGGAGCAGCCCGCCGGTCCAGTCCGCCAGCCGCTCCAGGGCGGGCCGGTCGAGGTCCATCGCCGCGCGGATCTGCTCGATGCGCCGCGGGTCCGGGTCGTCGCCGGCCAGCGCGACGGCGGCGTCGCCCGGCAGCGCCTCGGTGAGCGCGAAGACCAGCAGCACCACGGCCACGGTCTGCGCGAGGCCGAGCAGCAGCCGTCGGGCGAGCCAGGAGCGGAGCGAGTTCATCGCAGCCACACCTTGTCGAAGCGGGCCCAGTCCAGCGTGTTGGCGGGCGCGCCGGAGCGCACGCCGGCCACCTTCTTGGCGGTGCCGACGATCCAGTCGGCGAAGCCCCACACCAGGAAGCCGCCCTCGGCGTGCAGGCGGCGCTGCATGCGCTCGTAGACGCCGGCGCGGGCCCGCGGGTCCTTGGTGGACTGGGCCTGCTGGTACTGGGCGTCGAAGTCTCGGTGGCGCCAGTGCGTGGCATTGGTGGAGGAGTCGGTGAGCAGCCGTTGCGAGATGTGCGACTCGATGGGCATGGCGCCCGAGCGGTAGCAGCACAGGGTGCCGGAGTTCAGGACGTCGCTCCAGTAGGTGTCCTTGCTGCCGGACCTGACCTTCACGGTGACGCCGGCCTTGGCCGCCTGGTCGCGGAAGATGCCGGCGGCCTCGGTGAATCCGGCGGCCACCTCCGAGGTGTCCAGGGTGACCCGCAGGTCCTCGGCGCCGGCCTGCTTGAGCAGGTGCCGGGCCCGGTCCAGGTCCTGTGCGCGCTGCGGCAGGTCGGCCGCGTAGTACTGGTACCCCTTGCCGAACAGGTCGTTGCCGATCTCGCCGGCCCCCGACAGCGCGCCGTCCACCAGCTCCTGGCGGTCGGCGATGAGGAAGAACGCCTGGCGCACCCGCGGGTCGTCGAACGGCGCGCGGTCGGTCTTCATCGCGAACGCCTGCATGGCGCTGTTGCGCAGCCGCACGATGGCGATCTGGCCCCGGTTCTCGTGGGCGCGCGCGGTGGCGGGGTTGAGCTCGTGCGCGTACTCGATCTGCCCGCCGAGCAGCGCGTTGATCCGCGCGGACTCCTCGTTGGCGATGACGAACCGCAGCTCGTCCAGGTAGGGGGCGCCGTCCCAGTAGTCGTCATAGCGGCGCACGGTGCACGAGCGGCCGGGGGCGAAGGAGACGAAGCGGAAGGGGCCGGAGCCGACCGGCCGGTCGAACCGCTCGGTGTCGCGGGGTATGACGTACGCGCCGAACGCGGCCAGCACGTTGGGGAACTCGGCGGTGGGGCGCTTGAGGCGGAACTCGACGGTGCGCGCGTCCAGGGCGCGGCTCGCCCTCAGGTCGATGGGTTCCAGGGACGCCTTGGCCCGGTAGGTCTTTCGCGGGTCGGCGATGCGGCGGTAGCTGTAGAGCACGTCTTCGGCGGTGACCGGCTTGCCGTCGTGGAAGGTGGCCTCGCGCAGGGTGATCTTCCAGCGGTCGAGCCGGGGGCCCGGCTCCCAGGAGGCGGCGAGGCGGGGCTTGGCCGACATGTCGGCCCCGCAGTCGGCGAGCTTGTCGTACAGGGCCTTGGCGCGGGCGGCGTCGGCGAACAGGTTGCTCAGGTGCGGGTCGAGCGTCTCGGCCGCGCCGCCACCGGCGAACGCCGCGCGCAGCCGGCCGCCGCGCCGGGGCTTGCCGTCCCCGCCGGCGGCGCCGGCGTCCTCGGTACCGCCGCCACAGCCGGTCAGGGCGAGGGTGCCGAGGCCGGCCGCGGCGCCGGCGGCGAGGAACCCGCGCCTCCGCAGGGCGGGGAAGGCGCGGTCGGGGTGAGCGGATGCGGTCACGGGAGACTCCTTGTGCGGGGAACGGGCGCGGAACGTGGGGGGCGGCTGGCGGTGCGGCGGCATGGGCCGCGCCGGGGGACGGGGGGGTGGCGGGTGTCAGTCGGCCTCGCGCTCGGCGACCAGGTGCAGCCGGTCGCCGTCGGCCGTGCCGCGCGGCGCCGGCGCGTCCTCGTGCCACGCGGGCTCGGTGCGCGGCCCCGGGCCGTCGTGCAGCTCCCGTACGCGGAAGCCGTGCGCGGCCAGCAGGTGGCGCAGCTCCTGTGGGAACAGCAGCCGCCACGCGGAGTGCTGGGTGATGGGCGGCGAACCGTCGTCCGCGGTCCACACCCGGCGCCGGCGCAGCAGTTGGGCGGCGCGGTCGAGCCAGAGCGTGGTGAGCGCGGTGTAGCTGACGCCCTGCCAGGTCAGGGTGGAGTGCGTCGGGGCGTCCAGGAGTTCGGTGTTGCCCAGGAAGAACGCCCCGTTGCGCAGCTCGGCCACGAGCAGCCCGCCGGGGGCGAGCGCGCGCCGGCAGGAGGCGAGCAGTCCGTCGAGGTCCTGGCCGGTGTGGCAGTACAGCAGGGCGCTGTCCAGGCAGGTGATCGCGTCGAAGGCGCCCGGGCCGAAGTCGAAGCCGCGCAGGTCGGCGGCGACGTAGGTGGGCCCGGGGTAGTGCCGCCTGGCGTGCGTCAGCATCGCCTGGGACAGGTCGGCCCCCACGACGCGGCGGCCCGCCGCGTGCAGGTGGGCCGCGTCCCGGCCGGTGCCGCAGCCGAGGTCGAGGACGCGCGGCCCGGCGCCGTACGCCCGCAGGGTCGCCTCCACCCAGCGGGCCGCGAGGCCGTGCGGGTCGGGGAAGCGCGCCTCGTACAGCTCGGGGTTGTCGGTGAGCAGGTTGCCGCTGTCCGACGCGGGCGCGGGCGGGCCGGGGTTGACGGACGCCGGAGCGGCGGTGGTCGCGTGGGGCGTCGGTGGCTGTGGCGTGGGCGGCGGGGCGGCGGGCAGGGGGGTGGCCGGCTGGTGGTCGGCGGCTGGGTGCGTCGGGGTGGGGTCGGTCATCGGGCTGCTCCCGTCGGGTCGTCGCTGGGGCCGGCGGCGCGTCGCCTCGCGGCGGCGCCCGCGGGGTGGGCTCGGGTGGCGGATCGCCGGGCCGGGGTGGGCGCGGCCGGGGCCGGGGTGGCTGGGTCGGTGGCGGGGCGCCGGGCCGGGGCGGGCGCGTTGGCCCGGTCGGCGTGGGGCGCGGCCTGGCCGGCGGGCCGCTTCGGGGACGCGGTGGCGTGCGGGGCGGCGGGGCGCTCGGCGCGGGTGGCGTCGGGTGGCTCGGCGGCGGGGGCGCCGGGGCCGCCGGCCGGGGTGGGCAGGGCGCGCAGCCGGTGCAGCCAAGCCACGCCGCTGGCCGACGCCAGGCCGAAGCCGAGGCAGCACACCCAGGGCAGCCAGTGGGCGCCGCCCCGCTCGCCGGCGTCCATCGCCCAGCCCACGGCCGTGTTGCCCAGGGCCGCCGCGATGCCGGAGACGACGTAGAAGACGCCGAAGTAGGTGCCGGTCAGGTGGGCGCGGCCGAACTGCGGTATCAGCTCCATCACGAACGGCTGCGCGACCATGGCACCGAGGTAGAGCAGCAGCGCCCCGGCGAGCACCGGCAGCAGGGCCAGGCCCGCCGCCAACGCGCCCTCGGGCGCGCCGCGCCCGGCCACCACGAGCGGCGGCACGAACCCCAGGCTCATCACGGCCAGCCCGCAGGCGATCCAGCGTGGCCGCGCGCCCCGCTGCCCGAGCCGCCCGGTGATGCGCATCTGCAGGGCCAGGTTGGCCACCGTGCCGACGAGGAAGACCAACCCCGCGGCGCCCTCCCAACCGCTGGCGCGCCGCGCGCTGTCGGGCAGCAGCAGGTAGAGCTGGTTCTCCATGGCGAACATGCCGACCATGGCGAGGGAGAAGGCGAGGAAGGCGCGGTGCGAGACGACCTCGCGCCAGTCGCCGAGCACGCTGGTGCGGGCCGGCGGCACCGGGCGGGCGGGGAGCACCACGGCCTGGGCGGCGGTGAGCAGCGCGAAGATGGCGGCGGCGGTGAGCGCCGAGGCCCGGAAGTCGACCAGCAGCAGGGCGCTGCCGAGCAGCGGCCCGACCAGCGCGCCGGTGGTGGCGAACACGTTGAACAGCGCGAACGCCTCGGCCTTCCGCTCCCCCGCCTCCTGGGCCAGGTAGGCGCGTACGGCCGGGTTGAACAGCGCGCCCGCCAGCCCGCTCAGTACGGAGGCGGCCAGCAGGACCGGCAGCCCGTCGCCGAGCGCGAAGAGCGCGAACCCCAGCGTGCGCAGCCCACAACCGGCGATGATCACGCCACGGGCGCCGAGCCGGTCGGCGGCCGACCCGCCGATGATGAACAGCCCCTGCTGGCTGAGGTTGCGCACGCCCAGCACGATGCCGACCACCGCGGCGGACATCCCGAGGTCCTCGCTGAGGTGCGTGGCGAGGTAGGGGATGAGCAGGTAGAAGCCGGTGTTCACGCCGAGCTGGTTGACCAGCAGCAGGCGGATGGCCAACGGGAAGCCGCGCATCGCGCGCCAGGTCTTCACGGCATGCTCTCTTCCTTGGTGGGGGTGGGTTCACGGAGCGCGCGGGCTGGTGGTTCGCGGGTACGGGGCGGGTGGGCCGCGCCGAGTCAGGCCGGACGCTGGCGCCTCGACCGACCGGCCGGAGCGGGGCCGCCGGCCGCGCGGCGGTGGGGTGCGACACACCGCTCGTGCGCCGCCACCACGCGTGCCGCCGCCGCGCGGCCGAACCCGCTCCGGCCGGGGCGGGTTCACGTACCGGACGCCGCGGCCCCCGCGCGGCCGGGCGGCGTGCGGCGCGGGCGAACGGGGCCCGGGCCGGCCGGCGACCCCGCGCCGCGTACCGCCGAGCCGGCCGCCGCGCGGGGCGCCGCCGCTGCCGTCTCGTCCGGCCCCGTCCGGCCGCCGGTGCGGGTGAGCCCGCTGGCCGGCGGCCGGCCCGTCACGTCCGGAGTCGGGGCGGCGCCTGGGCCGGGCGGGGCTCGGGCCCGACCGGGCGCGTGGGGCGCACGCCTAGGCCCGCGTGGGCGCTGGCGCGGACGGTGCCGTCGGTGCCGCCGATGCCCGTCCACGGGTCGTGGGCGAGGAGGAGGTGTCCGTCCAGGTCGACCCAGCGGGCCCGGTCGGCCAGGTGCACGGCGGGCGCGATGCCGAGGGAGCTGGCGGTGAGGCAGCCGAGCATGAGCGCGGTGCCGGTGCCGGCGATGAGTTCGCCGATGCGCAGCGCGGCGTGCACGCCGCCGCACTTGGCGAGCTTGACGTTGACGCCCTGGACCCGCCCCGCGAGGCGGCGCACGTCCTCGATGCTGACCGCGTCCTCGTCGGCGATGATGGGCAACGGCGAGTCGGCGGCGATGGCCGCGAGGTCGTCCGGGGTGCCGGGGGCGATGGGCTGCTCGACGGCCTCGACGCCGAGTGCGGCGTACCGGGGCAACAGCGCGCGCGTCTCGGCCACCGTCCAGGCCCCGTTGGGGTCGAGCAGCAGCCGCAGGCCGGGGGCCTCGGCCCGGATGACGCGTACCCGCTCCAGGTCGGCCTCCGGGTCGGCCGCGCCCACCTTGACCTTGATGCTGCGGAACCCGCTGTCGGCCAGGCACCGGGCGCGCACGGCCGCGCTGACGGCGGTGGTGATGCCGATGGTACGGGCGGTCGCGGCGGCCGGCGGGGTGAGCGTGCCGATCAGGTGGTGGGCCGGCGCCCCGGCGCGCTTGCCCACGAGGTCGAGCAGGGCCGCCTCGACGGCGGCGACCACGGCGGGCGGCGTCCCGTCGGCGGGTAGCTCGCCGGCGCGCAGGGCGCCGAGCGCGGACTCCGGGTCGGGGTGGCGCGCGAGGTCGAGCCCGGCGTCGGTCAGCAGGTGCCCGATGGTGTCGGCGTCGAGGCCGAAGTAGACGCTGGCCACCACCTCGCCGTGGCCGCGCAGGCCGCGGTGCTCGATGGTCAGCCACACCGCGTCGCGGGCGTCCATGACCGAGCGGGAGATGCGCAGGGGTTCGGCGAGCCGCAGCCGGGTGGTGCGCAGGGTGGTCTTCATGGGGTGCCCTCCAGGGGGTCGATGACCGTGGTGCAGCGCGCCCAGCCGGCGGCCTCCGCGGCGCGCGGGTGCGGTATCTCCACGGGCCGGGTGGCGGCGCGGTCCGGGTCGATGCCGTGGGCCGCGGTGAAGGCGTCATCGAAGACGCTGCCGAGGTAGCGGTGTGGGCCGTCGGGGAAGACGGTGGCGACGACCGCCCCCGGGTGCACGCGGGCGGCCCAGGCCGCGACCAGCGCGACGGCCCCGGTGCTCCAGCCGCCGCTGACGAAGCTGGTCCTGGCGAGCCGGCGGCAGGCGTGGACGGACTCGGCCGGGCCCACCCAGTGCACCTCGTCGAAGGCGTGGTAGGCCACGTTGCGCGGGTGGATGCTGCTGCCCAGGCCGCGCATCAGGCGCGCCCTGGCGGGCTGCCCGAAGATGGTGGAGCCGGTGGCGTCCACGCCGATCAGCCGCAGCGCCGGCCAGTGGCGGCGCAGCGGCCCGATGATGCCGGCGCTGTGGCCGCCGGTGCCCACGCTGCACACCAGGATGTCCAGGTGGTCGAGTTGGACGGCGAGTTCGGCGGCCAGCGAGGCGTAGCCGGCGACGTTGTCGGGGTTGTTGTACTGGTCGGGCCAGTACGCGCCGGGCAGCGCGGCCAGCAGTTCGCGCAGCCGGCGGATGCGGGCGGCTTGCCAGCCGCCGTGCGGCGCCGGGTGGTCGACGATCTCCAGGCGGGCGCCGTGGGCGCGGAGCAACTGGCGCATGGCCGGTTCGAGTTCGTCGTCGCAGACGAGGACGACGGGGTGGCCGAGCGCCTGCCCGGCGAAGGCCAGGCCGATGCCGAGGGTGCCCGACGTGGACTCCACCACGGGCGCGCCGGGCACGAGCTCGCCGCGTTCGCGGGCGCCGAGCAGCATGGCGACGGCGGCCCGCGCCTTCATGCCGCCGGCGCCGAGCCCTTCGAGCTTGGCCCAGAAGCCGGGGTGCGGGTGGGGCAGCGGGGCGGTGACGCGGGCGAGCGGGGTGCGGCCGAGCAGGGCGAGGAGTTCGTGGCTCGCGGTGGGCGCGAGCGCGGTGGTCGTCAACGGGGGCCCCCGTAGCGGTAGATGACGCCGGGGCCGCCGTCGAGCCAGAAGAACGGGTACGGCTCGGCGCACACGGCGCTGACGCCCGCGCCGATCAGCCGGGGCAGGATGGCGCTGCCGGTCTGGGCGAACATCACCAGGGGCTTGTCGTGACGCGCGGCGTGTGCGCGCAACTCCTCGAAGGTGCCGTTGCCGAGGGTCATGCCGGATGCCAGGATGGCGTCGCAGCGCTCCAGCTCGGCCGCCGCGTCCGTGCTGACGGGCTCGCCCCACTCGGTGCTGCCGCCCTTGAGGTCGCAGGGCAGGTAGCCGATGCCGCGCTCCCGCAACGCCTCGAGCAGCGAGTTGACGACGCCGATGACCAGCACCCGCCGCGGGCGGGCCGGTTCGAGCAGGGCGGTGACGGCGCGGGCGCGGGCCCGCGACTTGTGCAGCGAGCTGCCGGCGGGCAGCGGGTAGGGGCGGGCGCCGCTGGCCGTGTGGTGCGGCAGGGCGTGCAGCAGGTACGCGTCGAGCGCGGCGACCCGCACGGCGGGCAGCGGGTGGGTGAGCAGGGTGGCGACGTCGGCGCCGATACAGTCGTCGAGCGCGGCGGGCGGCAGTGTGCCCGGCTCCACCGCGCAGGAGCCGACGGCCTCGGCCAGGCGCAGGCTGAGCACCTCGTTGCGGTACCCGCCGCCGCGGCCCTCGTGCCGTACGGCCTGGCTGGTGCTGAAGGCGACGGAGACCCGCTGGCCCGCGGGGTCGGGGCCGAGTTCGCCGGCTCGCACCCGGCGCAGCAGGTCGGCGTATCCGGTGGCGGTGCCGAGGGCGGTGCTCATCGGGTCGCCACCCGCGGGCGCAGCGCCCCGAGCAGTTCCTCGACCCGGGCGCGGGCGCCGCCGCCGGTGGGGTCGGCGGCCATGACGTGGCCGAGGTACTCGTTGTTGCTGCCGGCCGCCTTCACCGTGGCGCCCGGCCCGGCGAGTTGGGCCTCCAGGACGCCCGGGCGCTCGGCGAGGCCGTCGGCGCCCTCGATGGCCTCCAGGACGCCCGCGGTCTCCGGTACGAGGAAGCCGATGGCGGCGCTCTCCAGGCCGGTGTCGCGTGCGGCGAGGTCGGGCGTGTTGCCCAGGGCGACGTCCACGAAGGCCGCGGCGAGGTCGATGCCGGTGACGTGGCGTACGAGTTCGGTGATGCGGTTGCCCGCGGGCCGGGGGTTGACCTCCACGACCCGGGGGCCGTGGGCGGTGAGCTTGATCTCGGTGTGCGCCACGACGTGGTCGAGGCCGAGCGCGGCGAGCGCGTCCTGGGCGGTGCTCGCGGCGGCGGTGGTGGCCTCGGCGTCGAGGGCGGCGGGGAACATGTGGCCCGTCTCGATGAACGCCGGTGCCCCGCCGACGCTCTTGTCGGTGACGCCCACGACGTGGCTCTTGCCGTCGAACGAGACGGTCTCCACGCTGACTTCGGGGCCTTCGAGGAGTTCTTCGAGGAGCACCTGCGGGGCGCGCCGCTGGCCGCGCGCGTTGACGGGGAAGTCGGCGAGGGACCGATAGGCGCGGGAGAGGTCGCCCTCGTCGTCGACGCGCCGTACGAACATGCCGGCGCACAGGTCCACGGGCTTGATGACCAGCGGGTAGCCGATCTCGCGGGCTGCCTCGGCGGCCTGGGCCCAGTCGGTACAGACGGCGAACCGTGGCCCCGGCACGCCGGCGGCGTGCAGCACGCGCCGCGTGGCGTCCTTGCGGCAGGCGTCCGCCACGGCACCGGGCGGCGCGCCGGGCAGTCCGAGCCGGGCCGCGACCTCGGCGACCGCGGGGAGGTAGTAGTCGCACGAGGTGATGACGCCGTCGAAGCCGAGCGCCGCGTGCAGCCGCTCCACCTGCGGGAGCAGCGCCTGGGTGTCGTTGGTGTCCCAGGTGAGGACGTTGCGCGCGCCGAGCAGCGGGTGGCTGGCGCCCTCGGGGGCGTTGCGCAGGTAGTGGTGCAGGTCACGGGTGAGGAACGTGAACTCGTGCCCGCTCTCCCGCACGGCGCGCGGCAGCAGCCGGCTCATGGACCCGACCCAGCTTTCGATCATCAGAAGGTGACCCACAACTCTCCTTTTCGGCAGGGCACTTGGGCGTCCGGACGCGCGAAGGGAAGCCCCTTGGCGGCCGGGGCCGTGGTTGACCAAGAGCACACGCTATCGATAATCATTTTCATTGTCACCTAGCTGGACCACTGATCTTCCGATTGCGAGCTTCGCCATGCCCTCCGCCATCCCGACCTCGACACCCGCGGCGCCGGCCGCCGCGACGGGCACCCGAACCACCCCGCCACGCGCCCGACGCGCCGCCACCACGGCCGCGCTCGCCGCCAGCATCGCCGCGCTCATACCGCCCATATCGCCGCTGTCTCCCCTCTCGCCCATGTCGCCCATATCGCCGTCAGCCGCGCATGCCGCGTCCCGCTCCGGCGCCGCTCCACGCCCCACCATCGACTTCGGTCCGTGCCCGGCCTCGCTGCCGAGCCCGCCGCCCGGCGAGCGGGTCGAGTGCGGCACGGTCCGGGTACCGCTGGACTGGCAGCGCCCCACCGGGCCCGCGCTCGACATCGCCGTCTCCAGGGTCCGCGCCTCGGGCACCGCCGCCGAGCGGCGCGGCGCCCTGTTGGTCAACCCCGGCGGCCCGGGCGGCTCCGGACTGCCCTACGCCGTGACCAAGCGCGCCAAGCTCCCCGAGCAGGTGCGCCGCGCGTACGACGTCGTCGGCTTCGACCCGCGCGGCGTGGGCCACAGCGCCCCCGCCGACTGCGGCCCGATGGGTGGCCTGTTCGCCAGCCCGGGCGCCGACCCGCTGCCGACCGACGCCGCCGGCGAGCGGCGCCACCTCACAGCGCTGCGCGACCTGGCCGATGACTGCGCCCACGGCGCGGGCCCGGCGGCGCTCGGCGCGCTGTCCACCGAGGCGACGGCGCGCGACATGGACGCCATCCGCGCCGCGCTCGGCGAGCCCCGCACCCACTTCCTCGGCGTCTCCTACGGCAGTTACCTGGGCGCGGCGTACGCGACGCTCTTCCCGGACCGCGCCGGCCGGATGGTGCTGGACAGCGTTGTCGGGCCGTGGAGTTGGCACGACTTCGACGTCCGACAGGCCGCGGCGCTGCTGCGCCAGCGCGAGGTGCTCTTCGGCTGGCTGGCCGGCGACCCGCGCCGGTACGGGCTCGGCGAGAGCGCCGGCCAGGTGCGGGCGGCGTACGCGCGGGCGCGTGAGCGGCTCGCGGCCCGGCCGGTGGACGGCTTCGGCCCGGCCGAGTTCGACCGCACCGTCTACCGGGCGCTCGGCCGCACCGAGCGCTGGGCCCCGCTCGGCGACGGGCTGCGCGACTACCTGCGCACTGGCAACGTTGCCAAGCTGCGGCCGCCGGCGCCGTTCGGCGACGCGGCATCGCGCAACTACGAGGCGGCCAACCGCGTCGTCAAGTGCGCGGACGGCCCGGGCCCCAGCCCGCGGCGGGTGGTCGCCGACCTGCGCGGGCTGCGCCGGCTCGACCCGTACCCGCTCGTGACCGGCCTGGAGGCCAGCGCCTGCGCGTACTGGCACCACCGGCCGCGCCACCACACCCCGCTCGGCGGTCCGCGAGCGGCTTCGGCGCTGCTGGTCGCCAGCGAGCACGACCCGGTCACCCCGCTGGCGGGGGCCCGGCAGTTGGCGGCCCGGCTGCCGGGCGCGCGGCTGGTCACCCTGCGGGACGACTATGCGCACGGCGTCTTCGCCAGCCGGGGCAACCCGTGCGTGGACCGCGCGACGACGGCGTACCTGCTCACCGGCGATCTCCCCGCCGCCGACGTCACCTGCCGGGGGGCCGGTTTGCCGGAGCACGAGGCGCGGTAGTCGTCCGCCGCGCCGCGTGTCGCCCGGGCCCGGGCGACACGCGGCGCCCACGGGAAGCGGCGCCGCCCGCCCCTCGGGTGGTACGCATGGCCCACTTCCGCGGCGAGCAGGGCGAGGAGCGAGGCATGGAGTGGTTCACGGCGGACGACTACTGGTGGAGCCGGCTGGCCTTCCAACGGGCCCTGGCCGCCCTCTATCTGACGGCGTTCCTGACCGCGGCCCTCCAGTTCCGGGCGCTGCTCGGCGAGCGCGGGCTCACGCCCATCCCCCGGTTCGTGGCCCGGGTGCCGTTCCGCGCCGCGCCCAGCCTCTTCCACCTCTCGTACTCCGACCGCCGCTTCGCCGCCGTCGCCTGGTTCGGGGTCGCGCTGTCGGCGGCCGTCCTGGTGGGCTGCGCCGACGCGGTGCCGCTGTGGGCCGGGGTGCTGATGTGGGCCGCGCTGTGGGCGCTGTACCTCTCGATCGTCAACGTCGGCCAGACGTGGTACGGGTTCGGCTGGGAGTCGCTGCTCCTCGAGGCCGGCTTCCTGGCCATCTTCCTGGGGAACGCGCGCGTCGGTCCCCCGGTGCTCGTGCTGTGGCTGGTGCGCTGGCTGCTGTTCCGGGTCGAGTTCGGCGCGGGCCTGATCAAGATGCGTGGCGACCGCTGCTGGCGCGAGCTGACCTGCCTGGACTACCACCACGAGACCCAGCCCATGCCGGGCCCGCTGAGCTGGTTCTTCCACCGGTTGCCGAAGCCGCTGCACCGGGTGGAGACGGCGGCCAACCACGTCGCCCAGCTCGTCGTCCCGTTCGCCCTGTTCACCCCGCAACCCGTGGCCACCTGGGCCGCGTTGGCCGTCATCGTCACCCAGCTCTGGCTGGTCCTCTCGGGCAACTTCGCCTGGCTGAACTGGATCACCATCGCCCTCGCGCTGACCGCCGTCGACGGCCACCTGATCGGCGACCTCCTGGCCCTGTCCGACCCGGCCGAGCGCGGCGATCCCCCGCTGTGGTTCACCGTGCTGGTGCTGGCCGCGACCGCGTTGGTGGTGGTGCTCAGCTACTGGCCCGCCCGTAACCTGGTCGCCAGGCGGCAGCGGATGAACGCCTCGTTCAACCCGTTCCACATCGCCGGCGCCTACGGCGCGTTCGGCAGCGTCAACCGCCACCGGCACGAGGTCGTCATCGAGGGCACCGACGACCCGCCCGGCACTCCCGAACCGCGGTGGCGCGCCTACGAGTTCAAGGGCAAGCCGGGTGATCCACGACGCGTGCCGCGCCCGTGCGCCCCGTACCACCGGCGGTTGGACTGGATGATGTGGTTCGCCGCGATGTCCCCCGCGTTCGCCCGGCCGTGGTTCGCGGCGTTGGTCGGCAAGCTGTTGGAGGGGGACCGCGCGACGCTGCGGTTGCTGCGCACCAACCCGTTCCCGGACGCGCCGCCCGCCCAGGTGCGGGCCAGGCGCTACGCGTACCGCTTCACCACCTGGCGCGAGCTGCGCGAGACGGGGCAGTGGTGGCACCGCACCCCCGCCGGCGCCTACCTGCCGCCGGTGACGCTGGAAACTCTCTCCTCCACGGCCCGCCGCGCGGGGTTCGCCCCGCCGCCCGAGGGGCCCTGACCCCGCGGCGGACGGGTCCCCGGGGCGGGGGATGGTGGGCGGTGGTGGCGTCAGGCGGCGTCGAGGGCCGCGCGGGCGCGGAGCGCGGCGACGGCCGCCGCCGGGTCGTCGGCGTGGAAGCGGAAGACGCGGGCCCGCGCCGACCCGCCCAGCGGCCGTACGAAGACCACCGGCTCCCGCAGTTCCACGGTGACGGTCACCTGGCTGGCCACGGCGAGGTCGGCGGCGCCGTGCGCGTCGACGGCCGCCAGTCCGCTCTCGGGGAAGCGGCGATCGACGCGGACGGCCGCGATGTGCCCCGCGGGGACGCGGATGTCGAGCAGCACCCCGTAGCGCAGCCGCAGCGAGCCGTCGGCGCCGATGACGTGCGGGCGTACGACGCAGGAGGCGTGCAGGGCGATGACGAGGTACACGCCCCACACGTCCACCACCAGGGTGATCGTGTGCAGCAGGGGCCAGGGGATGAGGTACGCGAGCGCCACCGTCTCCACGACGCTCACGGACAGGAGGCCGTACATGACGGCCGCCTGCCCCGACGCGTACGGGAGCGCCGTGTCACCCGCGCGCACGCCGTGCGGCCCCCGGCGCGTGACCCAGCGCAGCGAGCTGGTGAACAGCCGTGCCTCGTGGGCGACGAGCCGGCGCACGAGCGTCGGCACCGCGTCCGCGACGGCGGCCACGGCGGCGGGGCGCCAGCCCAACCCGGTGCGCCGGTGGCGGCGGCAGTCCACCACGAGGAGCGTCGCCATGGCCACCACGGCGGCGAGCGTCACCAACCCCACACCGGCCCGCACCACGGGCGGGACGCGGGTGCCGGAGGCCAGGCACAGCACCAGCGCCAGTTCGCCGAGCGCCGTCGCCGACGCCGACCACCGCGCGAGCGTGCGCAACACCGGCGGGCCGGTCATCGGACCCGCTCCTGGAGCAGCCGGATGGCACCGCGCACGGCCGCCGCCTGCGCCGGCGCCAGGTCCGCGAAGAGTGCCGCGGCGAAGCCGTCGCCGGCGGTCTCCGGCTCCCACTCCCCCGCGTCGGCCATGTGCGTGATGATCTCCGGCGGCAGGAAGTCCACGACGGCACGGGCCGTCGCCTCCACCCGGGGGTCGTCCTCGGGCGCCTGGGCCAACTCGTCGAACCGCGCGTAGACCTCGTACGCCCGCGCGACGGCCTCCGGATCGGACCCCAGCGCCCCCATCAGGCCGTCCAGCCAGCCGCGGTCGGCGCCGTCCGGGGCGGCGGTCTCCAGCAGGGCCAGTAACTCGCGCTCCTTGGCCGCCATGGCGGGCTCCGGGCCCGGCATCTGGGCCGAGACGCGGGCCATCTCGTCGAACAGGGTGGTCAGAGCCGGTGAGACCGGCGCCTCGGCGGGCAGTCTGCCGCCCTCCTCGACCTGTCGCAGCAGTTGCGCCAGGCGCGCGCGGCGCTGCCGGATGGCCTCCTCCTGGCGGGCCAGGTCGGCGTCGAGTTCGGCCAACACCTCGGCCAGCTCGCGGCCGGCGTCGTCGGCGATGACGTCGCGCACCTCGTCCAGGCTCAGCCCGAGTTCGACCAGGCGGCGGATGCGCGCGAGTTCGACGGCGTCGCGCAGCGAGTACGACCGGTATCCGTTGGGGTGTCGAGGGGGCTCGGGCAGCAGGCCGATGCGGTGGTAGTGCCGCACGGCGCGTGGGGTGATGCCGGCTACGCCGGCGAGTTCTCCGATGCGCATACCGCCAGTAGAAACGTTGTCGCTGCGACAGGGTCAAGCGCCGGCGGGAGCGGGGGGACGCTCGCGCGCGGCGTGCGGTGTCCCGCGTGGACGTGCGGGACACCGCGCCGGGGCCGCGATCAGGTCGGACTGGTGGCTTGGGCGGGTTACGTGAGGTCGGCGAGGAGCCCGTCCAGGGCGTTCGTCAGGGCTGTCGCGTTGGCCGGGTCGAACCAGGTGGTGCGGACGCGCTCGTTGTTCCCTCCGGGCGTCTCGTGGTCGGTGGCGAGTTGGGACAGTGAACGGGTCTCGTCGCCCAGCGAGCGGCCGACGCCGCGGAACAGGCCGCGCACGTACCGGTCGGCGGCGTCCGGGGCAATGCCGTGGTCGGTGGCCCACGAGGTGAGCGTGGCGAGGTAGGCGTAGTGGGCGGTGAGGGTTCCGGTCAGCGCGGAGCAGACGTTGAAGGCGTCCTCGTCCGCGACCGGGAGCGCTCCGCCCAGCCGTTCGAAGAGGGAGTCCACGACCGGGTGCGCGGGGTAGGTCACGGTGACGGAGCGGCGCTCGCGCGCGGCGGGCAGCGGGATGGCGCGGACGATCGGGGCGTCGGTGGCCAGGGTTCGGCGCAGGTCGTCGACGGCGACCCCGGCCATCAGGCTGACCACGGTCCTGTCGTCCTCGATCGTCAGCCCGGCCAGTGCCTCGTGGTGGTCCTGGCGGCGTACGGCGATGATCACCACGTCGGAGCGGTCAAGGACCTCCTGGTTGGAGGCGCACACCCGCACGCCATCGAAACGCTCGGCCAGGTCGGCGGCGGTGCGGGCCCCTCGGGGAGAGAGGTGGATCTCCGGCGAGGCACCGCCCCCGTGGCGCAGGCCCTCGACGACGGCCCGGCCGATCTCGCCCACTCCGATGACGCCGACGCCGCGCCCTGTGTCTTCTCCCATGGTGGACAGCGCTCCTTTCGTCACTTCGCCAGGGCCGTGCGGAGGAACGCGAGGATCTCCGCCTGGGCGGCCTCGGCCTGTGGTTCCACACCGGGCAGGGTGAGGAAGGCGTGCTTGGCTTCCGGGTACTCGGTGAGCCGCACGGGGTTCCCCGCCTGGCTCAGTCGCTCGGCATAGCGGCGGCCGTGGTCGGCGAGCGCGTCCTGGGTGGGCACGACCACGAGCGCCGGGGCGAGCCCGCTCAGGTCGCCCGCGTGCAGCGGTGAGAGCGCGGCGGCGTCGGCGCCCGGCGGGACGGCCAGTCGCCGCACGTACCGCAGGAGCGGCAGGGCCCGGGACGGGTGGTACGCGTACCGGGTGATCGAGGGGTGGTCGAACATCGCCTCGGTCATGTCGACCGCGGGGTTGACCAGCACCTGCGCCAGGAGTCGGAGGCCGGCCTCCCGCGCCCGGATGGCTGTGAGCGCGCTGATCAGCGCGCCACAGCTCTCACCGAAGACGGCCACACGCGCCGGGTCGACGCCCCACCGCGCGGCGTGGCGCACCACGTGCTGGAGCACGTCCCAGCCGTCGTCGGCGGCGTTCGCGAGCGGGCTGTCGGGGGCCAGGAGGCGGTGCTCGACCGAGACGACGAGGGCGGGCAGCCGCGCGGCGAGGTGACTGTTGGTCCAGTCGCACTGGGTCGCCGTGCCCACGAAGCCACCTCCGTGGACGTGGACCACGAGCGGCAGGTCGGTGCGGGCCGCGCCGTCGTCGCCTCCCGTCGGTGCCGGCCGGTAGACCCGCACCGGTACGGCACGGTCGGGCAGCGCGATCTCCCGCCAGTCGATCGCGGCGCCGGCGTGCGGCTCTCCGAGGAACGCCCGCGCCGCCTCGGAGGCCCGGAAGCGGTTCTCCGCGGCGCGGTAGACGAGCAGTTCCTCCGTCGTGATCGTCGCGAAGTCCGGCTCCGGCGGCCGTGTCGCGGCAGTCGTCTCGTTCACGTGTCCCTCTCCCCTCCCGGCCGGACGCCGGGTGTCGTCGCGGCTGGCCCGCGTGGTGCACTCGATTATGCACGCGGTGCGTGCAACAGCAAGTGCATGGATTAGGCTGAGCCTGACGAGAGGGGCGCGATGACGGGTCGCAGGCGATGGTCGACCGAGGAGATCCTGGACACGGCGGTGGAGCTGTTGCGTACGAGCGACGCGGAGTCGTTCAGCGTGCGCAAGCTCGCCGCGGCGCTCGGAACCGACTCCTCCAGCCTCTACCGGCACTTCCGCAACAAGACCGAACTGCTGCGGGCGGCTGCCGACCGCATCCTGCTGAGCGCCATGGACGGCTACCACCCGGAGGGCGACTGGAGGCAGCGCGTCGCCGCGGTGGCCCTGCGCCTGCGCGACGCCTTCGGCGAGCAGCCCCAACTCGCCACGGTGTGGGGTCGCTACGGGTCCGGCGGCACCGGCTCCCGGCGGGTCATGGAGGAACTGCTCCAGGCCCTGCGCGCCTCCGGCCTACCCGACGAGGAGGTCCCGGTGCGATACCACCGCATCGTGGTCGTCCTCGCCGCGCTCATCGCCGCCGAGGCCGGCATGAGCACCATCAGCCCCAAGGAGTACGAGCAGGGCATGGAACAGTTCCGCGTCGCGGTGCTCGGCGCCGACCCCCAGAACTTCCCCGCCCTGGCCCACTTCGCCCGCGACATCCGCCCCCTCGGCGTGGACCGCCGCGCCGCGTTCGAGGAAGCCCTCGCCGCCCAACTCGCCCGCGTCGAGGCCCAGCTCCCCTGACGCCCCGGAGCGCCGGTGCGGTGTGGCCCGGCCCCACCAGCACCGCAGATCAGGTGCCGGTGACCGGGTGCCGGCGGGGAGGCTGACGTCCTCGCGCGGGAGCAAGGTGGTGCGGAGTGGTCGTTCAGGCCGAGCCCGCCAGCCGGCCGCTCGCCGGGCGCTCGGGTCCGGGCGGGCCCCCTGACGGCCACGGCGCCACCGCCGCCACGGGCCCAACTCCCATCCGCCGCGACTCCGTTCGACGCCGGGACCGGCGCCGGCCGGCTACTTAAGTCACCGGCCGCGCGACCGATGGCCGATGCCCCGCCCCCGGCCCCGTTCCTAGCGTGCGGATCATGGATGACAGCAGTACGCTCCGGCCGGCCGACATGGCAGCGCACACCCCGTCGCACACCCCGTCGGACACCCCTTCCGGCACCACCGCACCCGCCGCGCCGCCCCCGGCGCCCGCCACGGGCGACGCCTCCCGTCGGCCCGCGCGCGGCGGCGTGCGCGACGCCGAACGCAGCCTCGCCCCCGACCTCGCGCGCGGCGCGATGCTGCTCATGATCGTGTTGTCCAACACGGTCTTCCACCTCTGGGACGCGCGGCACGGTCCGTCCGGCTGGCACCCCGACGAGGGCTCCGCGCTGGACCGGATCGCGCAGTTCCTCCTCATCACCGTGGTGGACCTGCGGGTCAACCCGCTCTTCGCCTTCCTCTTCGGCTACGGCATGACCCAACTCCTGCTGCGCCAGCGGGCGGCCGGCACCAGTGAGCGCTCCGCGACCAGGTTGCTGCGCCGCCGTGGTCTGTGGTTGGTGGCCTTCGGCTTCGCCCACGCCGCGCTGCTGCTCGGCGGCGACATCATCGGCTTCTACGGCGTCGTCTGCCTCCTGATCGGCGGGCTGTTCCTGCGCCGGAGCGACCGCACGGTGCTGATCGCGGCCGGGGTCGCGGCGGCGCTGTCGGTCGCCCTGATGGCCCCCGGGCTCGTGGCCGTGGCGAGCGGCGACCTGGACGCCCTGGGCAGCACCGGGGGCGACCCCTCGACCGACGCGTACGCCTCGGGCGAGGAGAACGCGCTCGCCGCGGCCGGCACGCGGCTGCTCACCTGGTCGTTCATCACCTCGCTCGGCCCCGTGCTGTCCTTCGCCTCGCACGCGGCCGTGCTGCTCGGGTTCTGGGCGGCGCGACGGCGGGTGCTCGAGGAACCACACCGCCACCGCGCGCTCCTGGGCCGGACGGCCGTCGTGGGCCTGACGATCAGCCTGGCGGGCTCGCTGCCCTCGGCCCTCGCCCACGTGGGCGCGCTCGACGTGCCGGGCGAGGCGGTCTCCGAGGAGGGCGCGCTGCACCTGGTCCTCGAGGGCACCGGGCTCGCCGGCGGCCTCGGGTACGTGGCGCTGTTCGGCCTGCTGGCCGACCGCCTCGCGCGCCGCCCCCGGTACGGGCGGGCGGTGCGGGCGGTGCGCGCCGTCGGCAAGCGCTCCCTGTCCTGCTACGTCGGCCACTCACTGGTCTTCGCGCCGCTGCTCGCCGCCTGGGGCCTGGGCCTGGGCGCCGCGTTCGGCAGCGCCGGGATGGCGGCCTTCGCCGTCGGCGTGTGGCTGTCGAGCGCGGTGGTGGCGTACGGGTTGGAGCGGGCGGGGCGGCGCGGGCCGGCCGAGGCGGCGCTGCGGCGGCTGACGTACGGCCGGGCCGCCGACCCCACCCGCCGCTGACGGCACCCGGTGGCCCGGGAGCGCCACGGGCGAGTGGGCCGCTGGTCCGGGCCGGCCGCCCGGGGTGGGCCGACCCGGCGGGCGGAGCCCGGGGACGGCGGCGCGCGGTGGGTCAGGGCAGGTCGCGGGCGCCGAGGCGCAGGTGCTCGATGTGGTAGACCGCCTCGTCCAGGAGTTGGGCGACGTGGTGGTCGTAGAGGCTGTAGACGATGCGCCGGCCCTGGCGGGAGCCGGTGACCAGGCCGAGGGCGCGCAGCAGGCGCAGTTGGTGGGAGACCGCGGACTGTTCCATGCCGACCGCTTCGGCCAGCTCGGTCACCGGGCACGGCCCCTGTCGCAGCCGGGTGAGGATCATCAGCCGCGACGGCGTCGCCAGGGCCTGGAGCGTGGCGGCGATGGTGGCGGCGGAATCCGCGTCGAGCAGTTCCACCGGGGTGGTCTCACCCCTTGCTCCGTTAGCTCCGTGTCCCATACGGGTCATCGTAGTCGCGCTCCCACGCAAACAAGTGAAGATCTCTTCATGTGTTCGGCTATGGTGAGGGGACCCCGCCCGTTCCCGGCCCGCGAAGAGGTACGCCGCCATGGCAGCTCAACTCGTCGACGAGCACCGCCTCCCCTCCCCCGCCGCCCCGGGTGGCCCGCCGCCACCGCACCCGACCCGCCTGACCGCGCTGCCCGAGGTGCGCTGGGCCGCGCTCGCCGCCCTCGCCTTCGCGCTGGCCTTCCCCCTGGACCTGGCCGGCGCCCCCGCCTGGACGTGGGGCCCGCTCTACGCGGTGTGTTACGCGGCGGGCGGCTGGGAGCCGGGGCACGCGGGCCTGGTGGCGCTGCGCGCCAGGACCCTCGACGTCGACCTGCTGATGGTGGTCGCCGCGCTGGGTGCCGCGAGCATCGGCCAGTTCCTGGACGGCGGGCTGCTGATCGTCATCTTCGCCACCTCCGGCGCCCTGGAGGCGCTGGCCACCCGGCGCACGGCCGACTCGGTGCGCGGACTGCTCGACCTGGCTCCGGCCACCGCGCTGCGGCTGGCCGCCGACGGCACCGAACAGCGCGTGGAGGTGGCCGAGTTGCGGGTCGGCGACACGGTGGTGGTGCGCCCGGGCGAGCGGCTGCCGGCCGACGGCACGGTGGTCGAGGGCGCCAGCGACGTGGACCAGGCCACCATCACCGGCGAGCCGCTGCCGGTGGCCAAGCGACCCGGCGACGGCGTGTTCGCCGGCACCCTCAACGGCACGGGCGCGCTGCGCGTGCGGGTGGACCGCGACCCCGGGGACTTCGTCATCGCCCGGATCGTGGCCATGGTCGAGGAGGCCAGCGAGACCAAGGCGCCGACCCAGTTGTTCATCGAGAAGGTCGAGCAGCGCTACTCGGTCGGCGTGGTCGTGGCCACCCTGGCGCTGTTCGCCGTCCCGCTGGCGCTCGGCGCGGAGTTCACCGAGACGCTGCTGCGCGCCATGACGTTCATGATCGTGGCGTCACCGTGCGCGGTGGTCCTGGCCACCATGCCGCCGCTGCTGTCGGCCATCGCCAACGCGGGCCGGCACGGCGTGCTGGTGAAGTCCGCGGTGGTGATGGAGCGGCTGGGCGAGGTGAGCCAGGTCGCCCTGGACAAGACCGGCACCCTGACCGAGGGCGCGCCCCGGGTGGCGGCCGTGCGGGTGCTCGGGCGGGAGGCGCCGGGCGGTGGCGGTGCGACCGCCGCCTCCGCCGTGGTCGCGCGTGACGCCGCCCTGGCGCTGGCCGCAGCCGCCGAGCAGCCGAGCGAACATCCGCTGGCGCGGGCCGTGGTGGACGCGGCCAACGAGCGCGGTCTGACCCTGGAGCCCGCCGACGCGTTCGCCTCCGCGCCCGGCAGCGGGGTGCGCGCGGTGGTGGCGGGCCAGGAGGTACGGGTCGGCAGCCCGGCCACGACGCTGGGCGAGCGCGCCGGCGCCCCGGCGCCGCCCGGCCTCGCGCACGGCTATGCCGACGCGCCGCCCGCGCCACCGCGCGAGCACCCGGACGGCGCCTCCCACGCGGCGGGCCGCGCCTCCCGGCCAGCGCCTGCCGAGACATCGCACGCGCGGGCCGACACTGCGCGGGCGGGCGCCGAGGCCGCGCCGGAGGTGGCCGAGGCGTGGCGGGTGGTGGACGAGGAGGAGGGCGCGGGCCGGACCGCCGTGGTCGTCCTGGTGGCCGGCCGACCCGGGGCGGTGCTGGCCGTCGAGGACCGCACGCGCGCGGGCGCGGCCGACGCCGTCGCCGCGCTGCGCGAACTCGCCGGCGCCGAGCCCGCGTTGCTCACCGGCGACAACGCGCGCGCCGCGGCCCGGCTCGCCGCCGAGACCGGCATCGGTGACGTACGGGCCGACCTCCTGCCGCAGGACAAGGTCGCGTCCGTACGGGCCTGGCAGGAGGCCGGGCACAGGGTGCTCGTCGTCGGTGACGGGGTCAACGACGCCCCGGCGCTCGCCGCCGCGCACAGCGGCATCGCCATGGGCCGGGCCGGCTCCGACCTGGCCCTGGAGACGGCGGACGCGGTGGTCGTACGCGACGAACTGGGCACCGTGCCCGCCGTGGTGGCCCTCTCCCGTCGGGCCCGCCGGGTGGTCCGGCAGAACCTGGTCATCGCCTCGGTGTGCATCGGCACCCTGGTGGCCTGGGACCTGTTCGGACACCTCCCGCTGCCGCTCGGCGTCGCCGGCCACGAGGGCTCCACCGTGCTGGTCGGGCTGAACGGCCTCCGGCTGCTGCGCGGCGCGGCCTGGAGGCGGGCGGCGGCCTGACGCCGGGTTCGCCCGGCGCGGCGGGACAGGCCCCGGCGCCGCGCCCGGGCGGGCGGCCCGCCGCGCGGCCGGCCGCGCGCGAGGTGGCGGCTGCCAGTCGCCTGCGCGCGGCCCGGGCCAACGTGCCACGGGCGTCCGCTCAGCCCGCGCCCTCCGTGGTGGGAGCGGCCGGGCCGGCGGTGGTCGCACCGCCGCTCGTGCGGCGGCCCGGCAGCACCCAGGACAGCAGGGCCGCCGCCGCGAGCAGGCAGGCGGCGACCGACAGGGCGGCGCCGTAGCCGCAGTCGAGCGCGGTCAGGGCCGGCTCGCCGGCGGAGCGGGCGGCTTCGCCGCGGCTGGCGGCCACGCTCACCGTCACCGCGAGGCCCAGCGAACCGCCCACCTGTTGCGCGCTGTTGAGCACGCCGGAGGCCATCCCGGCCTCGTCGTCGCCGACGCCGGTGGTGGCCGCGCTGGCCAGCGGTACGAAGCAGGCGCCGATGCCCGCGCTGGTGAGCAGCGAGGGGCCGAGGACGGTGGCGAGGAACGTGCCGTCCACGCCGAGGCGGCTGAACCACAGCAGGCCGAGCGCCCCCGCCGCCGCGCCGCCCATCACCAACGCGCGCGGCCCGGTAAGCCCGTAGAGCCGGCTGGCGAGCAGGGCGCTGGCGGTGAAGCCGGCGCAGAAGGGCAGGAAGGCCAGCCCGGTCGCGGCCGGGCCCAGGGCGAGGACCCGTTGCAGGTAGAGGGAGACGAAGTAGAAGCTGGCGAACTGGCCCGAGGCGAGCAGGAGCATCGTCGCGTTGGCGCCGCCGACGGCGCGGTGGGTGAGCAGGCCGAGGCGGACCAGTGGCTGTGCGGCCCGCCGCGACTCCTGCCAGCCGAAGGCGGCGAGCAGGACGACGGCCGCGCCCAGGGTGCCCACCGTGGTCGGCGAGGTCCAGCCGTCGTCCGCGGTGCGCACCACGCCGTAGACCAGCGCGGCCAGTCCGACCGTGGCGAGCAGCGCGCCGACCAGGTCGAGGCGCGGGCGGCGCGCGGGGCGGTGGTCGGGGATCGCGCGCCCGGCCACGAGGGCCAGCGCCACGATCGGCACGTTGACGAGCAGCACCCAGCGCCAGTTGAGGTACTCGGTCAGTACGCCGCCGATCAGCACGCCGGAGGCGCCGCCGGCCGCGCCAGCGGCGCTCCACAGCCCGAGCGCGCGGGCCCGGCCCGTGGCGGGGAAGACGGTGGTGACGATGGTCAGGGCGACCGGCGCCAGGACGGCGGCGCCGAGCCCCTGCACCGCGCGCGCCGCCACCAGCGCGGGCGGCGCCTGGGCGAGGCCGCCCGCCAGGCTCGCGAGCCCGAACAGGCCGAGCCCGAGCCACAGCACGCGCCGCAGCCCGAAGAAGTCGGCGGCCCGCCCGCCGAGCAGCAGGAAGCCGCCGAAGACCAGCGTGTAGGCGTTGACCACCCATAACAGCCCGGGCTCGCTGAACCCCAGGTCACCGCGCATGTCCGGCAGCGCCACGTTCACCACGGAGGCGTCCAGCGTGACCATGAACTGCACGCCCACCACCACGGCCAGCACCACCGCGTACCGCACGGCAGCCTCCGGCGCCCCGTTCCGCCGTACGCCGTCGGCGTGCCGTCGTGGGCGCGCCGCGCCCGGCACGGCGCGCCGGGGCGCGGCGCGCCCGCCGTCGGCCCACTCCGCCTCGGCCCGTGGCGCTCCCTCCGCCCCTCCCCCGGTGGCGGGCGCCGCGTCCCGGCGCCCGCCGTGCGGCTGTGTCGGCCCGTCGTCGCGCATGCTGCTCCTCCGTACGGTGAGAGTGGTGAAGTGGGCGAGGTGGGCGAGGTGGTGTGGACGGTGCGCGAAGGGCGGCATGGCTCACCGCCGGGCGCGCCCCGCCACGGTCGGGGCGCAGCCCTTCGACGAGGCCCGACGCGAATTAACGTACACGTACAATAAAAGTATCCTCAAGCCTTCGCGGCGGCTCTGGCGGCGCGGCGCGGGCGAGGAGAGACGGGGCGAGACGATGAGGGCAGAGCGTTGACCGGGAACGCGACCACCAGACCGAGACGGGGGCGGCCACCGCGGCTCTCGCGCGAGCAGATCGTCGAGACGGCCCACGAGATCATCCTCAGGGAGGGCGCCGAGCACCTGACGATGCGGCGGCTGGCCAGCGCGCTGCGCAGCACGCCGATGGCCGTCTACCACCACGTACGCGACAAGGACGAGTTGCTCGTCCTCGTCCTTGAGCACGTCGCGCGCGGCCTGCCCCGGCCCGAGTTGCCCGAGCAGCCACGGGAGCGGCTGCTGGCGGCGTGCACGCTGATGTTCCAGGCGTTCCTGGACAACCCGTGGGTGGTGCCGATCGTCGCGCGCGGCGACCTGGTGGGGGTGTCGGCCGTCTGGATGACCGAGGAGATCATGGCCGCGCTCGTGGCGCTCGGCCTCGACGACCAGCACGCCTTCCGGACGCACCAGACCATCTGGTACTTCACGGCCGGCCAGGTCATGTCCACGGCGCACGGGCCGGGCGCGACGGACGGCGCCACGGGGCAGGGGGGCGAGCCGGCGCCGCACTACATCGACGTGGCCATGGCCAGCCGGGACCCGGCCGACTTCCCCCACCTGGCCCGCCTGGTGGGCCGTTCACGCCACTGGGAGGCCGAGTACCGCTACGCGGACGGCCTCGGCCACATCCTGGACGGCGCTCTGCCGCGGCACGACGCGGCGGACGGCGCCACGCCCTGACCGGGCGCGCGGCGGCCGCGCGCCGGCCGGAACCGCGAGACGCGGTCCGGCCGGCGCGCGGCGGATGGGACGGGTGGGTCAGGCCACGCCGAGGACGCCCTTGACGGCCTCGCGTGCCTCCTGCGGCGTGTCGGCGGCCAGGGCGGCGCGGGCCGCCTCCTGGCAGGCCGCCAGCGTGTACTGCGCCAGCGTGGCGCGCACCCTCGGGATGGCGGTGGGGCTCATCGACAGGCTGGTGACGCCCAGGCCGGTCAGGACGCAGGCCAGCAGCGGGTCGGCGGCGGCCTCGCCACACACCCCGCAGCTCTTGCCCCGCGTCTGGGCGGCCTGCGCCGCCGCGTGCACCAGGTCGAGCAGGGCGGGCTGCCAGGGGTCCTGGAGCCGCGCCAGCGAACCGGTCTGCCGGTCGGCCGCGAAGGTGTACTGGGCCAGGTCGTTGGTGCCCAGCGACAGGAAGTCCACCTCGCGCAGCAGCGCACCCGCGCGCAGCGCGGCGGAGGGGATCTCCACCATCGCGCCCACCTTGGCGGGCAGCCCGGCGGCCTGGCAGGCAGCGGCGAACTGCGCCGCGTCGGCCCGGTCGGCCACCATCGGCGCCATCACCTCAAGCCGCACCGACAGCCCGTCGGCGGCGCGCGCCAGCGCCGTGAGCTGGCCCGCCAGCACCTCGGGGTGGTCGAGCAGGGTCCGCAGGCCGCGCACGCCGAGCGCCGGGTTCGGCTCCTCGGCGGGGGTGAGGAAGTCCAGCGGCTTGTCGGCGCCGGCGTCCAGCACCCGCACCACCACGCGCCCCTCGGGGAAGGCTTCGAGGACCTGCCGGTACGCCTCCTGCTGCACCTCGACCGAGGGCGCCTGCTTGTGGTCGTCCAGGAACAGGAACTCGGTCCGGAACAGGCCCACGCCCTCCGCGCCGGCCTGCACGGCCGCGGCCACGTCGCCGACTCCGCCGATGTTGGCCAGCAGCGGCACCGCGTGCCCGTCGCTGGTGGCGCCGGGACCGCTGACCGCGGCCACCGCGGCGCGGCGCTGCTCGGCCCGCGCCACCAGCTCGGCCCGCAGCTCCTCGCCCGGTTCGATCACGACCTGGCCGTCGGAGCCGTCGAGCGCCACCGTGGTGCCCTCCACGAGTTCGCCGGCCCCGGGCACCGCGACCACGGCGGGCACCCCGAGCGCCCGCGCGAGGATCGCGCTGTGGCTGGTCGGACCGCCCTCCTGGGTGACGAAGCCCAGCACGAGCGCCGGGTCGAGCAGCGCCGTGTCGGCCGGCGCCAGGTCCCGCGCGACCAGCACGTACGGGTAGTCGCTGTCGGGCACGCCCGGCATCGGCACGCCGAGGAGGCGGGCCACCAGGCGGTTGCGTACGTCGTCCAGGTCCGCGACCCGGCCGGCCAGGTAGTCGCCGGCTCCCAGGAGCAGCACCCGGTAGGCGGCGAACGCGTCGTAGACGGCGCGCTCGGCCGTGCTGCCCTCGGCGATCCGGCGCTCCACGTCGGTGGCCAGCTCCGGGTCGCGCGCCATCAGCGCCTGCGCCTCGAGCACGGCCTGGGCCTCGCCGCCCGCCAGGTTGCCGCGCGCCACCAGGTCGGCGGCCACCCACTCCACGGCCTGCCGAGCGCGCGCCTGCTCTCGCTCCACCTCGTCGGCGGCGACCGTACGCACCGGCGGTTCCAGCACGGCGGTGCCCATGTGGCGCACCTCGCCCACCGCTACCCCGTCGCTCACGCCGACGCCACGCAGCACCGTCTCCATGACACCCATCTCCCGTTCCACCCGATGAAACCCAACGCATCCGCGCCCGCGCACGTCCCGCGAACACGCCGACGCGGGGCGGTCGCCCCGCCCCGCTGTACGGAGCGGATGGCCCCCACGGCCACCCGCTCACGACCTACTTACCGCCAGCGGAAGAGCACGTCCTCCGGGGCGACGTCTCCCTCTTCCACGACCTCGCTGAGCGCGTCCGCGGTGGCCTCCAGGGCGACCACGGGGCACACCGGGGACTTCCCCGCGCGCTCGACCTCGGCCGGGTTCCAGCGCACCACCGGGTCACCGGTCCGCACGGTGTCGCCCTTGTTCACCAGCAGCTCGAAGCCCTCGCCGGCGAGCTGCACGGTGTCGATGCCCAGGTGCGTGAGGACGCCGTGGCCCTCGTCGTCGACGACGACGAACGCGTGCGGGTGCAGCGACACGATGACGCCGCTGACCGGGGCGACGGCCACGCCCTCCTCGCGGACGGGGTCGATGGCGGTGCCCGGGCCGACCATCGCCCCGGAGAACACCGGATCGGGAACAGCGGCGAGGCCGATGGCACGCCCGGCCAGCGGGGACATCACGAGGGACATGGGAAGCCTTTCAACAGCGAGGGTGGGGTGGTGCGGGCGCGGCGGTGGCCGACGGGCGCGGTCGCCGGCCCGTCGGCGCGCCACCGCGGTGTGGCACGGCTCAGTGGGTCTCGGTGACCTTGGCCAGGGCACGCGGCGCGTCTGGGTCCTGTCCCCGGGCGATGGTCACCTCGTACGCCAGCATCTGCAGCGGCAGGATCTCCAGGATGGGCTGGACCTCCTCGACCACGCCATCGGTGGGCAGCGCGAACCCGGCCGACGCCTTGTCCACCTCGGCCTGGGTACCGATCACGACCAGGTCGGCGCCGCGGCCCCGGAGTCGCTCCAGGACCGGCTGCAGCGCCTCGCCGCCGCGCCCGTCGGTGACGATGGCAATGACCGGCGACACGTTGTCCACCATGGCCAGCGGGCCGTGCAGCAGGTCGGCACCGGAGTAGGACAGGGCCGGGATGTAGCTGGTCTCCATCAGCTTGAGCGCGGCCTCCTTGGCAGTCGGGTAGCCGTAGCCGCGGGAGGTGAGAACCATACGCTCGGCGAAGCGGTAGCGCCCCGCCAGGGTGCGTACCTCCTCCTGCCGGTCCAGGATCTGCCGGGCGAGGTCGGGCAGCACCTTGGCCGCGGCGCCGTCGCCTCCGTCGAGCCCCTCCACGAAGAGGTAGAGGGCCAGCAGTTCGGCGGTGTAGGTCTTCGTCGCGGGGAGCGCCTTCTCCTCGCCCGCCAGCACGTCGATGTGGTACTCGGAGACCTCGGCCAGCGGTGAGTCGGCGTTGTTCGTCACGGCCAGCGTGATCGCGCCCGCCTCGCGCGCGGCGCGGGTGGAGGCCACCAGGTCAGGGGAGCCGCCCGACTGGCTGACGGTGATCACCAGCACGTCACGCAGGTCGGGCTTGGCGCCGTACGCCGTGGTCGTGGACATCGACGTGAGGCCGCACGGCAGGCCGAGGCGCACCTCGAGGAGGTACTTCGTGTAGAGCGCCGCGTTGTCCGAGGTCCCGCGAGCGGTCAGCAGGACGAACCGGGGCTGGCGGGCCGCGATGGCCTCGGCCACCTCCCGGATGCGAGGGGCGCCCTCCTCCAGGATGCGGCGCAGTACCTCGGGCTGCTCGGCCATCTCACCGGCCATGATCTGGCCCGGTCGATCGTGGTGCTGAGCGGCAGTCGTCGCCGACATGTAGGTGCCTCCCGGTGGGCGCTGTGAAGCGCGAACAGTGATCTCCCGCGCGTCTTATTTGTACCCCGTAGCGCTCCAGAGGTCTAGTCCACTCCTGCGCGCGTCGCGGTGTCCGCCGGAAGCCCGGACGGACGGGCGCGCGAGGGGCCTCGAACGACCCGCCGCTACCCCGTTCGAGTACCCGCCGATGCGGGTGAGGCACCCACCCGGAACGTGACCGGCGGGCGGGCGCCGGCGTTGGTTCGGCGTGACAACGATGCGGCGTGCCACTTCATACCACCGCCGACGACCGCTCCGCTCTCCCACCGAGGCGAAGCCCGCGTGTACAACGGGTGCGGAAACGGTTCACCAGCAGCCCGCGCCGGGACTGGCCCCGCCCGTACGGGCAGCGCGGCCGGCGCCGCCACCGGCGCTGATCACCCAGCCGGTGCGGATCGACCCGCCAACCGGCCCACGCGCCAGCGCGCCGCCCGGCTCCCCCGGCGGCCCACCCCTCGCCTCCCCGGCCGCACCCCCGGTCAGCCGGCCACCGGCCGCCGCCCCACCTTCGGTGGCCGCGCCCCGACCCCAGGCGCCGGCCACCCCGCGACCGCTGCCCCGCCCGACTCCCCCGCCCCGCGCACCGGGCATGCCGATCTTCGCGGAGCTGGCCGAGCGCTGGCTCGGCGCGGGCCGGACCGTGCCGGGCGCGTACGACCAGGAGTGGGCGGACCTCGTCAACCGTCCCGCCTGGCCCGCCACCCGCCGGGCCGGCGCGACGCCGCAAGGCTGAGGCCCGGCCCCGGGCCGCCGGCGCAGGGGCGGCCCGGGACCCGCCCGGGCCGCCCTCCGGACGGGCGCGGCCCGGGCGGGCCCGGCGTGGCGCGGGCCCGCCCTCTCGTGCGGCGGCCCACGGCGCGGGGTCCGCGCCGGCCGCGCGGCTCAGCCCAGTGACAGCTCCGCCTCGATCAGGTCGGCCGCGCGAGCCGTGCCGCCCTCCGCCCTGGCCTGGGCGCGCAGCTCGGCGAGGCGGCGGGCGACCTCGGCGTCGGAGGTGAGTGCGAGCAGGGCCGCGCGGAGCGCCTCCGGCGTGGCGTCCTCGGTGTCGAGGCGCCGGGCCACGCCGAGTTCGACCAACCGGTCGGCGTTGGCGAACTGGTCGGCCGCCTGCGGCACGGCGATCATGGGAACGCCGCTGTCGAGCCCCTCGCCGCAGCCGCCCATCCCGGCGTGCGTCACGAACGCGTCGGCCTGCCGCAACACGGCCACCTGCGGCACCCACGCGTGCACCTCGACATTGGCCGGGATCCGTCCCAGCGCGACGGGGTCGGTGTACTTCCCGACCTGGAGCACGACGTGCCAGCCGGGCAGGTCGCCGAAGGCCGCCAGGCAACGGCGGTAGAAGTCGGTCTGCCGGGTGTAGGCCGAGCCGAGCGAGACCAGCAGCACCTGTTCGGCGTCGGCCGGGCGCGTCCAGGAGCCCTGGTCGGCCCGGTCGCCCAGGCAGGGCCCGACGAAGCTCACGATTCGCGGGTCCACGGTGTCGGCGTGCGGCTGCATGGCCCGCGGGATCATGGCCACCGCACGCCTCGGGCGCCCGCCGAACTCCTCGGCGTCGGTCGTGGTGGCGCCGCACTCCGCCAGCCAGGCGGCGAACCGCGCGAAGTAGGCGTCCGCTCCCGGCAGCGCCCTGAGCTGGGCGCCCACCTCCTCCTCGAAGGTGTCCCAGGCGACGTGGCTGGGCGACAGCTGCACGGTGGGCCGACCCTGCCGCTCCGCCAGCGCGCGGGCCGCGTAGCCGCCGATGTCGTACAGGTAGAGGTCCGCCGGGTCCGCGTCGTAGACGGCGCTTAGTCGCGGCAGCATGTGCATGGCGTCGTCGAGGAAGAGGCCCATGGCGGCGATGGGGTCGGCCGGCCAGTCGTTGTCGGCCACCGGCAGCGTCGAGCGGTACGCGACCAGTTCGGCGCCGGTGGGGGCGATCACGTCGGCGACGGCCGGGTCGTTGGCGTAGGTGACCCGGTGGCCGCGGGCGACGAGCTCCCGGATGATCTCCAGGCTGGGCAGGACGTGGCTGACGGCGGGGATGCCGACCATGGCGATGTGGGCACGCTGGCGTGACATGGATGTGCTCCTTGGCAGTGCTACGGGAGGTGGGTACGACGAGCCGACACCCAGGGGTGGCGCGACGGTTCGACCGGTCGCGCCGCGAGCGCCGCTGGGCGTGGCGGGAACGGGCGCTGGGCCCGTCGTCGTGTCAGCCGTAGAGCTGCTGGAAGCACATGCCGGGGACGCTAGCGCGACGACCACCGGCGGCGCCACCGCATTGCCGCCGCGCCTCCGCCGCTACGGCCGCCCGGGCGGCACCGCACGCTCGGCCGGTGCTAGGCGGTCGGCCGGTGCCAGGCGCTCGGTCGGCCCGGCGAAGGCCAGGAAGACGGTGCGGGTGGCCAGCGCCCACCGGCCGTCCACCCGTCGGAAGGTGTCGGTGTCTTCGTAGTGCTGCCCCACCCGCACCGGCGCGCGCGGGGACGCCATGCCACCGTCATGGCCGTCGACGCGGTACGTCGTGAAGTAGCTGGTCGCGCTCGCCGTCGTCGGGGACAGGAGGGTGACCAGGACGTTCGTGCTCACGCGCCGCGAGAGCCGGTCGGCGGGGCGTGCGCCGAAGTAGGCACGCAGCGCCTCCCGGCCCTCGACCCCGCGGTCGCCGCCGGGCCACTCCCAAACTCCGTCGGCCGTGCAGAGGTCGGCCACGGCGGCCGGGTCACCGAAATCGAGTTCGCGGACGAACGCGGCGATCAGGCGCTCGCAGGCACGCTCGGCGAGCAGGCGGTCAAGGGGGCTGAGGGAGGCGGGCTCGGCATCTGGAATCTCCGCCTCCTACCCGTGCGGCCGGCGCCCGCGCACCTGGCCAGCGCTCCCCCGCGCCACCGTCGAGGATCGCACGTGCGCACCGCGCGCGGCGCCCGCCGGCGAACGCACAGACCGTGGGGCCGCGTGGCGGGACGCGGCGGGGCAGGTGGGTCGGCGGCCAGTCGGCCGGGCCGCCCGCCTGCCGGGGGCGTGTGATCCGCTCGGGCGGTCGCGTCAGCGCGCCAGTACGCCGTCCGCGGTCAGCCGTGCCAGGACCTGTCGCAGCGCCGGGGCGCAGCGCTCCGTGTCGGCGGGGCGGTCCCGGAACCAGGCCAGTTCGGCGATCTCGCGGTCGGGTTGGAGAGCGCCGGTGGCCGGGCCGGTGTAGCAGGTCATGCGCAGCGGCCGGCCGCCCTGTCCGTGGGCCTCGTCCTCGATGACGAACGCCTGGGCCAGCTCCCGCGCGTCGGCCCGCACACCCAGTTCCTCGCCGAGTTCGCGGGCCAGCGCCCGCGGCCCGCTCTCGCCGGGTTCGAGCTTGCCGCCGGGCAGGTAGAACCGGTCCTTGCCATGGGTGCGGACGGCCAGCAGGCTTCCGTCGCGCACGCACAGCCAGGCCACCGACTCCAGGGCGGTGAGTTGGCTGGTGCGCTCGGTCCGCTCAGGCACCGGAATCCTCCCCGGCCGCGCCGTCTTCGAGGTTGCCCTCGGTCTCCAGGTACAGCTCCCGCACCGCGGCCAGCGTCTCCTGGTCGGGCTCGGCCCACAGGCCGCGGCTCTCGGCTTCGAGCAGCCGCTCCGCCATGCCGTGCAGGGCCCAGGGGTTGGCCTCTTCGAGGAAGGCGCGGTTCTCCGGGTCGAGCAGGTAGCTCTGGGCGAGCTTGTCGTACATCCAGTCGGCGACCACGCCGGTGGTGGCGTCGTAGCCGAAGAGGTAGTCGACGGTGGCGGCGAGTTCGAAGGCGCCCTTGTAGCCGTGCCGGCGCATCGCCTCGATCCAGCGGGGGTTGACGACGCGGGCGCGGAAGACGCGGGAGGTCTCCTCGTGCAGGGTGCGGGTGCGCACGGTCTCCGGGCGGGTGCTGTCGCCGATGTACGCGGCGGGGGCGGTGCCCTTGAGCGCGCGCACGGTGGCCACCATGCCGCCGTGGTACTGGAAGTAGTCGTCCGAGTCGGCGATGTCGTGCTCGCGGGTGTCGGTGTTCTTCGCCGCGACCGCGATCCGCTTGTACGCGCTCTCCATCTCCTCACGCGCGGGGCGGCCGTCGAGACCGCGGCCATAGGCGTAGCCACCCCAGACGGTGTAGACCTCGGCGAGGTCGGCGTCGGTGCGCCAGTCGCGGCTGTCGATGAGCTGGAGCAGACCCGCCCCGTAGGTGCCGGGCCGGGAGCCGAAGATGCGCGTGGTGGCGCGGCGTTCGTCACCGTGCGCGGCGAGGTCGGCCTGCGCGTGGGCGCGTACGTAGTTGTCGGCGGCGGGCTCGTCGAGGCCGGCCACCAGGCGTACGGCGTCGTCCAGCAGGCCCACCACGTGCGGGAACGCGTCGCGGAAGAAGCCGGAGATGCGCAGCGTCACGTCGATGCGCGGGCGACCGAGTTGGTCGAGCGGGATGGGCTCCAGGCCCGTGACGCGGCGCGACGCCTCGTCCCAGGTGGGGCGGACGCCGAGCAGTGCCAGGGCCTCGGCGATGTCGTCGCCCGCGGTGCGCATGGCGCTGGTGCCCCACAGGGAGAGGCCGACGGACTGCGGCCAGGTGCCGTCGTTGTCGGTGCGGTAGCGGTCCAGGAGGGAGTCGGCAAGCGCCTGGCCGGTCTCCCAGGCGAGGCGGCTCGGCACCGCCTTGGGGTCGACGGAGTAGAAGTTGCGGCCGGTGGGGAGCACGTTGACCAGGCCGCGCAGCGGCGACCCGGAGGGGCCGGCGGGTACGAAGCCGCCGCTGAGCGCGTGCACGGCGTGGTCGATCTCGTCGGTGGTGCGGGCGAGTCGGGGCACCACCTCGCGGGCGGCGAACTCCAGGATGGCCGCGACGTCCTTGCGCGCGTCGGCCGGGAGACTCGCGCAGACCGTCTCGGTCGCGGCGGGGTCCCAGTCGGCGTCGTCCATGGCCTGCACCAGCGCCCGGGCCCGCTCCTCGGCCTCGTCGGCGCCGATCCGGCTGTTGGCCGACTCGTCGTAGCCGAGCGCCTCGCGCAGCCCCGGCAGGGCCGTGGTGCCGCCCCAGATCTGGCGGGCGCGCAGGATGGCCAGGACGAGGTTGACCCGGTCGGCGGCGGCCGGGGCGCTGCCGAGCACGTGCAGCCCGTCGCGGATCTGGACGTCCTTGACCTCGCACAGCCAGCCGTCGACGTGCAGCAGGAAGTCGTCGAAGCCGTCGTCGTCGGGCCGGTCGGCCAGGCCGAGGTCGTGGTCGAGCTTGGCGGCCTGGATCAGGGTCCAGATCTGGGCGCGGATGGCGGGCAGCTTGGCCGGGTCCATCGAGGAGATGGCCGCGTACTCGTCCAGGAGTTGTTCGAGCCGGGCGATGTCGCCGTAGGACTCGGCGCGGGCCATCGGCGGCACCAGGTGGTCCACGAGCGTCGCGTGCACCCGGCGCTTGGCCTGCGTGCCCTCCCCCGGGTCGTTGACGAGGAAGGGGTAGACCAGCGGCAGGTCGCCGAGCGCGGCGTCGGGGGCGCAGGCGGCGGACAGGCCCGCGTTCTTGCCCGGCAGCCACTCCAGGTTGCCGTGCTTGCCCAGGTGGACCATGGCGTCGGCGCCGAAGCCGCCGTCCTCCTGGGCGGCGGAGATCCAGCGGTAGGCGGCCAGGTAGTGGTGCGAGGGCGGCAGGTCGGGGTCGTGGTAAATGGCGATGGGGTTCTCGCCAAAGCCGCGCGGCGGCTGGATGAGGACGAGCAGGTTGCCGCGGCGCAGGGCGGCGAGCACGATCTCGCCCTCCGGGTCGCGGCTGGTGTCCACGAACATCCGGCCGGGCGGCGGACCCCAGTGCTCCTCGACCGAGTCCCGCAGCTCCTTGGGCAGCTCGGCGTACCAGCGGCGGTAGTCGGCGGCGGGGATGCGCACCGGGTTGCGGGCCAACTGCTCCTCGGTGAGCCACTCCTGGTCGTGGCCGCCGGCCTCGATCAGGGCGTAGATCAGCTCGTCGCCGTTGCCGGACGCGAGCCCGGGCAGCGCGTCCTCGCCCTCCTCGGGGCCGAGGTCGTAGCCCTCGGCGCGCAGCCTGCGCAGCAGGGCGACGGCGCTGGCGGGGGTGTCGAGCCCCACGGCGTTGCCGATCCGGGAGTGCTTGGTCGGGTACGCGGAGAGCACCAGGGCCAGACGCTTGTCGGCGGCCGGTACGTGGCGCAGCCGGGCGTGCCGTACGGCGATGCCGGCGACGCGGGCGGCGCGCTCGGGGTCGGCGGCGTAGACCGGCAGCCCGTCCTCGTCCACCTCCTTGAAGGAGAACGGCACGGTGATCAGGCGGCCGTCGAACTCGGGCACCGCGACCTGGGTGGCGGAGTCCAGCGGGGACAGGCCCTCGTCGTTGTCCTGCCAGGCGGCGCGGCTGCCGGTGAGGCACAGGGCCTGCAGGATGGGCACGTCGAGCGCGGCCAGCGCGCCGGCGTCCCAGGACTCGTCGTCGCCGCCGGCGGAGGCTTCGGCGGGCTTGGTGCCGCCCGCGGCGAGCACGGTGGTCACCACCGCGTCGGCCGCGCCGAGCGCCTCGATCAGCTCCGGTTCGGGGGCCCGCAGCGAGGCGACGAACAGCGGCAGGGGCCGTCCGCCGGCGTCCTCGACGGCGGTGCACAGCGCGTCCACGAAGGCGGTGTTGCCGCTCATGTGGTGGGCGCGGTAGTAGAGCACCGCGACCACGGGGCCGCTGGCGTCGGCGCGCGCGGTGCGCTCCAGTGGGCCCCAGGTCGGGGCGGCGTGCGGCGGCTCGAAGCCGTGGCCGGTGAGCAGCACGGTGTCGGAGAGGAACCGGGCGAGCTGGTCGAGGTTGGCGGGCCCGCCGTGCGCGAGGTAGGCGTGCGCCTCGGCGGCGATGCCGACGGGGACGGTGGACGCCTCCATCAACTGCGCGTCCGGGGCCTGTTCGCCGGTGAGGACGACGACCGGGCGGTCGCCCGCGAGCAGCAGGTCGAGCCCCTCCTGCCAGGCCCGTACGCCGCCGAGCAGGCGCACCACGACGAGGGAGACGCCCTCCAGGAGGGCGGGCAGGTCATCCAGGCTGAGCCGGGCCGGGTTGGCGAGCCGGTAGGGCACCGGGCCCTCGGCCGCACGAGCGCTGAGCAGGTCGGTGTCGGACGTCGACAGCAAAAGGATCATGCGGCAGCAGCCTTCCTCGGGGTCCGCGCCCCGGGCGGGTGGGAGGACGGCAGGAGTTCCTGGCTCGTCCGGCATCGCTGCCGAACTCACAGTGGCGGGACCGCGCCGGTCTCACACCGGCTTCCTCCCCTGGCGCCGTCGCTGGCGTCGGCGGACCGGGAGGCCCGCCGGGGAGCATAGTAACGACCGACCAGGGGCCGCGTCGCTGGCTCCGTTCCCGGTCAGGTGGCTGATAGCGACGCGGGGTCGCGGTGCGTGGACGGGGCTGGTATGGGGGTCGCGGAGGGCGCGCGGGGGTGGGCCGGGGCGCGGGCCGTGTGCCCGGGCGGGGGCGATGCGCCGGGCCGCCGGGCGAGGGTGTGGGGCGCGGCGCCGGGTGTGTGGGGCGGTGGCGGGTGCGGCGGCGTTCGGCCCGGGTGGGCTGACCTGGTGCGGGACGGTGCGGCCGAGGGGATCGTCGGTATGCTCGCCGCCATGCCTCTCACCCCGACAACCGCCCCAACTGGGGAGGAACCGCGCAGCCGCACGGGCGATGACGCCTGTCCCGGCGCGCTGCGGCTGCACCGGGCCGACGACGGCTTCCTGGCGCGCGTACGGCTTCCCGGCGGGTTGCTGACGGCGGACCAGGCGGAGGAACTGGCGCTGGTGGCCGAGACGTTGGGCGACGGCGCGCTCGATGTGACCTCGCGCGGCAACGTGCAGGTGCGCGGGCTCGACTCGGGGTGCGGCGCCGAGCTGGCCGAGCGGCTGCGGTCGGCGGGCCTGTTGCCCTCCGACACGCACGAGCGGGTCCGCAACGTGGCCCTGTCGCCCCTGTCGGGGCTCGACGGCGCGGGGCGGGCCGACGTGACGGCCTGGGTGCGGGAGTTGGACGGCCTGTTGTGCGGGACGCCGGCCGCGGCGGGACTTTCGGGGCGGTTCCTGTTCGCCGTCGACGACGGCCGGGGCGATGTGGCCACGCTCGGCGCCGATGTGACATTGATCGCAGAGCCGGGCGGTCGGGCCCTGCTGCGGGTGGGCACCGATCCGGCGGCCGGTCGCGCGCCCGGGGCGCCCGCGCCCGAGCGGCCGACCGGCGCGCGCGCCGACACCTCGCCCGCCGCCGCGTGCGGCGGGGCCAACCCGTCTCCGGCGCTGCGCGTACCGGCCGACGCGGCGCCGCGCGCCGCCCTGTTGACCGCGCTCGCCTTCGCCGCGGCGAGCCGGGACAGCGGCGCGAAGGCGTGGCGGGTGTGGGAGCTGCCGGCGGGACACGCGCTCACGGAGTCGCGGGTGCGCGCCGCGCTGGCGCGCGCGGGCATCGACGCCGAGGCGGTGCCCGCGCGCGACGCGACCACTGGCCGCACCGGTGTCGGTACCCCGGGGACGGCCCCGCTCGACGCGGGCCCGGCCCTCGGCCTGGTCCCGGCGCCGGGCGGCGGGCGGGCCGCGCTGAGTGTGGCCGCGCCGCTGGGCCGCCTCTCCCTCGCGCAGTGGCGGCTGCTGGTGGCCACGGCCCGCGCGGGGCGGGGCGAGATGCGTGTGACACCCTGGCGCGGCGTGGTGGTCCCGGGGCTCGCCACGGCCGACGCGCGGCACTGGTGGGGCGTGCTCGCCGAGGCCGGCCTCGTCACCGACGCCGCGTCCGCCTGGCACGGCGTCGGGGCCTGTACGGGGCGGCCCGGCTGCGCGAAGTCGCTGGCCGACGTACGAGCGGACGCGGCCGGCGCGCTGGCCGCGACCACGCCGTCGCCGACCGAGCCGACGCCCGCCGACCGGCGGCCCGAGCGGAGGTTGCCGGTGTACTGGTCGGGCTGCGAGCGCCGCTGCGGCCACCCTCGGGGCCGCTGGGTGGACGTGCTGGCCGGCGCCGACGGCTATCGGATCTCGATCGAGGGTACGGAGCGTACGGCGGCCCGCCAGGTGGCGCCCGCGCCACGGCCCGGCGGGCCGACGCCGGGCGCGGCGGAGGCGGAGCGCGCGGGGACGCCGGACGCGCCGGACCGCCCGGGCGCACCGGACCGCCCGGACGCACCGGGCCCGACGGAGGCGGCGGCTCCCGTGGGGCCGCTCCGGCTCGCGGAGTTGGCGACCACGGTGGCGGCGGCGCGACGCGTGCCGTGACCCGACGCCGCCGCCCCGGTCGCGCCGGGGCCGGGCACAGCCCGGGACATCGAAGGCCATCAGGAACATCAAGGGACAACGAGGACACTGTGTTCGACTACGAGAAGGACGGCGCGGCCATCTACCGCGCCTCCTTTGCCACCATCCGCGCCGAGGCCGCGCTGGACGCCCTGCCGCCCGACGTCAGCCAGGTCGCGGTGCGGATGATCCACGCCTGCGGCATGGTCGACCTCGTCAAGGACCTCGCGTACTCGCCGAACGTGGTGGCCGCCGCCCGGGCGGCGCTGCGCGCCGGGGCGCCCGTCCTGTGTGACGCGAACATGGTCGCCAGCGGCGTCACCCGCAAGCGGCTGCCGGCCGACAACGACGTGCTGTGCACCCTGGCCGACCCCACGGTCCCGGAGTTGGCGCGGCAGTTGGGCACCACGCGCAGCGCCGCCGCCCTGGAGCTGTGGCGCGACCGTCTTGAGGGGGCGGTGGTGGCCGTCGGCAACGCGCCGACGGCGCTGTTCCGCCTGCTGGAGATGATCGAGGAGGGCGCGCCACGGCCGGCGGCGATCATCGGCGTACCGGTCGGCTTCATCGGCGCGGCCGAGTCCAAGGAGGCGCTGGCCGGGCACCCGGCGGCGCTCGACCACCTGGTGGTGCGCGGACGGCGGGGCGGCAGCGCCATGGCCGCCGCCGCGATCAACGCGATAGCGAGCGAGGAAGAGTGAGCGAGCAGCAGGAGCGGGCGGCCGACGCGCCGGAGCACGGCACGGGCAGGCTGTACGGGGTCGGGCTCGGCCCCGGCGACCCGTCCTTGATGACGGTGCGGGCCGTCGAGGTCATCACCGGCGCCGACGTGGTCGCGTACCACAGCGCCCAGCACGGCCGCAGCATCGCGCGAGCCATCGCCGAGCGGCATCTGCGCCCGGACCACATCGAGGAGCGGCTGGTCTACCCGGTCACCACCGAGTCGACCGACCACCCCGGTGGCTACCGGGGCGCCATGGAGGACTTCTACGCCGAGGCCGCGGCCCGGCTGGCGGCGCACCTGGACGCGGGCCGCACGGTGGCGGTGCTCGCCGAGGGCGATCCGCTGTTCTACGGCTCGTACATGCACATGCACAAGCGGCTCGCGGACCGCTACCCGACGGAGGTCATCCCCGGCGTCACCTCGGTGAGCGCCGCGGCGGCCCGGACCGGCAGCCCGCTGGTGGAGGCCGAGGAGGTGCTGACGATCCTGCCGGGCACGCTGCCCGAGGAGGAGTTGGCGGCCCGCCTCGCCGGCACGGACTCCGCCGCCGTGCTCAAGCTGGGGCGCACCTTCCCCACCGTGCGGCGGGCCCTGGAGCGCTCCGGGCGGTTGGCGGAGGCGCGGTACGTGGAGCGGGCCACGATGGGAGCCGAGCGCACCGCGGCGCTGGCGGACGTGGACCCGGACTCGGTGCCGTACTTCTCGATGGCCCTGGTCCCGAGCCGGATCGGCGCCCAGCGCCCGGACCCGGCCGCCGGCGAGGCGCGGCGCGCGGCGGAGCCCGCGACGAGCGACGAGCCGACGACGGGTGACGGGCTGGCGGCGGGCGACGAGCCGGTGGCGGGCGGCGAGGTCGTGGTCGTCGGGCTCGGACCGGCCGGGCCGATGTGGCTGACGCCGGAGGCGCGCGGCGCCCTGGCGGCGGCCGACGACCTGGTCGGCTACACCACCTACCTGGACCGGGTGCCGGTGCGGCCGGGGCAGCGGCGGCACGCCTCGGACAACAAGGTGGAGGCGGTGCGGGCGGAGTTCGCCCTCGATCTCGCCCGGCGCGGGCGACGGGTGGCGGTGGTCTCCTCCGGCGACCCCGGCGTGTTCGCGATGGCGACGGCCGTCCTCGAGGCCGCGTCCGTCGCCCCGTACCGCGAGGTACCGGTGCGCGTGCTGCCGGGGATGACGGCCGCGCACGCGGCCGCCGCCCGGGCGGGCGCGCCGCTCGGGCACGACTACGCGGTGATCTCGCTGTCCGACCGGCTCAAGCCGTGGGAGGTGATCGCGGAGCGGCTGCACGCCGCGGCGGCGGCCGATCTCGTCCTCGCGCTCTACAACCCCGGCTCGCGCAGCCGCGTCTGGCAGGTGGGCAAGGCCCGCGAGCTGCTGCTCGAACACCGCGCCCCGGACACGCCGGTCGTGCTCGGCCGCGACGTGGGCGGCCCGGAGGAGAGCGTGCGCATCGTACGGCTGGCCGACCTCGACCCCGAGCAGGTGGACATGCGCACCATCCTGCTGGTCGGCTCGTCCCAGACGCGGGCGGTGCGCCGGGGAGACGGCACCGAGGTGGTGTGGACACCACGGCGCTACCCGCCGCAGTGAGCTGAGCTTGGGCGCGGGACGGTTCCGAGCGTCGCCGTAGGCAGGCTGGTGGCAGGCGGCTCGGGGCGCGGTCACCCGGCGGGTGAGCGCGCCCCGGGCCGGCGCCGCGTCGGCTCAGCCGAGGCGGGCCCGCAGCCAGCGCGCCGCCTCCGGCACGTCGTCGGCCACCGGCACCCCGGCGGGCACGGGCGGGCGGCGCACCACAACCACCGGGAGGCCGGCCTGGCGCGCGGCCGTGAGCTTGGCGGCGGTGGCCTGGCCGCCGCTGTCCTTGGTCACCAGGACGTCGATCCGGTGCCGCCGCAGCAGCTCGGCCTCACCCGCGAGGTCGAAGGGCCCACGGGCGAGCAGGACCTCCATCCGGGGCGGCGCCGGCGCGTCCGGAGCGTCCACCGAGCGGACCAGGAACCAGTGCTCGGCCAGGTGCGCGAAGGCGGCCAGCCCCATCCGCCCGGTGGTGAGGAACACGCGCTCGCCGAGGCCGCCCAGCGCCCCGGCGGCCTCGTCCAGCGAGGCCACCGGGTGCCAGCGGTCGCCGGGGCCGGGGACCCAGCCGGGGCGGCGCAGGGCGAGCAGGGGAACATGGGCGGTGGCCGCCGCCCTGGCGGCGTTGAAACTGATCGTCTCGGCGAAAGGATGAGTGGCGTCGATGAGCGCGTCCACCTGCTGCTCACGCATCCAGCGGGCCAGCCCGTCGGGTCCGCCGAACCCGCCGACGCGCACCTCTCCGGCGGGCAGCCGGGGCTCGGCGACCCGGCCGGCGAGCGAACTGGTCACGCGCGGCGGGCGCGCTCCGGCGCCGTCGCCCGTGGCGAGCGCCGCCGCGAGGAGGCGGGCCTCGGTGGTGCCGCCGAGGATCAGCACGTGGGGTGCCGCGGTCATCGTGGTGCTCCCGGTGAGGCGGTGCGGGATGGTCGCCCGCTGGACAGCCGCGGGCGCGGCCGGCTTGCGGGCCCGCCGCTGGGGCGGAGCCACCAGCGCGGCGGGTGCCGCGCCGCGCGCGGGCGCGCGCGGGGGCACCATCGGTACGGTACGCGCTGCCGCGACGCGCCCCGCCGCCTGGTCCCCGGGCCCGGACCCGCTGCCGACCGGAGCCCCGGCGGCACAGGCGAGCGGCGCGGCCCGTGGCTGACCAGCGGCAGGGCCCCGGACAGGACGACCGGAACGCGGCCGACCAGCGGCAGCGCGCGCGGGACGGCGCGAGCCCGGCGGTAGCGGAGGGCGGGCCGGCCGGCGCGGGTGGCGAGTCGGTGGCCGTGGGAGGTGAACCGGTGGCCGGAGGCGAGCCGGTGGCCGGAGGAGGTGAACCGGTGGCCGTGGGTGGCCGGCAGGCCCAGCTCCAGCACACCGGGCTGCGGCCCGGCTGGACCACGGGCGCGTGCGCCACGGCCGCGACGACGGCCGCGTACACCGCCCTGCTCGGCGGCGACTTCCCGGACCCGGTGACCATCACCCTGCCGAAGGGGCAGCGGCCGGCGTTCGCGCTCGCGGCCGAGGAGTCGGGCCCCGACTGGGCGATGGCGGCCATCGTCAAGGACGCCGGGGACGACCCGGACGTCACGCACGGCGCGCTGGTGCGCGCGCGGGTGCGGGCGCTGCCGCCCGGCTCCGGCGTGGTCTTCCGCGCCGGCCCCGGGGTCGGCACCGTCACCCGCGCCGGCCTGCCGCTGCCGGTCGGCGAGCCCGCGATCAACCCGGTGCCCCGGCAGATGATGCGCGAGCACGTCGCGGCCGTGGCGGAGCGGCTCGGCGGGAGCGGCGACGTCGAGATCGAGGTGTCCGTCGACCACGGCGAGGAGATCGCCCGGAGCACCTGGAACCCGCGCCTGGGCATCCTGGGCGGCCTGTCCATCCTGGGCACGACGGGCATCGTGGTGCCGTACTCGTGCTCCGCGTGGATCGACAGCATCCGGCGCGGGGTGGACGTGGCGCGGGCGGCCGGGCGCCGTCACGTGGCTGGCTGCACCGGCTCGACCTCCGAGAAGGTCGCCGTGGCCGAGCACGCGCTGCCGGAGGACGCGCTGCTCGACATGGGTGACTTCGCCGGCGCGGTGCTCAAGTACCTGCGCCGCCACCCGGTGGACCGGCTCACGATCGCCGGCGGCTTCGCCAAGCTGTCCAAGCTGGCGGCGGGCCACCTGGACCTGCACTCCTCGCGCTCCCAGGTGGACAAGGGCTTCCTGGCCGAACTCGCCCGCACCGGCGGTGCCGACGAGGAGTTGGCGACGGCGGTCGCGACGGCCAACACGGGCCTGGAGACGGTGCAGTTGTGCGCGGCGCGCGGGGTTCCGCTGGGCGACCTGGTGGCCGAGGCCGCGCGCGAACAGGCCCTCGGGGTGTTGCGCGGCGCGCCGGTGGCGGTGGACGTGATCTGCGTCGACCGGGCCGGCACGATCGTGGGCCGCGCCCGCCCACGCGGCCCACGCGACGACTGACGCCCCCTCAGCGGGCGGAACACCCACCGACAGCCGCCGGGCGCCTGGCGTGCGGTGGTCGGCGCCCGCTGCCCGGCGACGCCCGTATCCCGACCGGATCGCGACAGCCGCGACCAACCGACGGGCGGCCAGCCGACCACGCCCTACACGGGCAGCCGACCGCTCCGTACGCGGGCGGCAGGCAGCAGGCAGCAGGCAGAGTCCGCCAACTCCTCGCCGGCGGCGGATGGTTGTCGCCGGATCTGGACAGGGCGGCGGGGCGGTGGATCGTACGGTTCCGAAGGAAGCGATCCTCTGGAGGCGTACATGGACAGTGGGCACGGTGGCGTGCGGACGGCCCTGATCGTGGGGGCGGGTGTCGCTGGTCTGGCGGCGGCCACCGCCCTCGCGCGGGCGGGTTGGCGGGTGGAGGTCGTCGAGGCCAACCCGGCACGCGAGACGACCGGTTGGGGGTTGAGCCTGACCGGGCCGGCGCTGCGCGCGCTGGCCGAGCTTGACCTCGCCGACGCGTGTCTGGCCGAGGGCCACGGCATGAGCGTGATCACACACGTGAACGTGCGCGGCGAGCCCACGGACCGGGTCGAGCTGCCCCGACTGCTCGGCGCGCGGCGGCCGGCGATGGTCGGCATCGCGCGCCCGGCCCTGCACCGCGTCCTGTACGCGGCGGCCGAGCGGACCGGCGCGCTGGTGCGGCACGGGCTGACCGTCGCCGCGCTGGAGCAGGGGGCGGAGTCGGTCCGCGTGCGCCTGTCGGACGCCACCGAGCGGCAGGCCACCCTCGTCGTCGGAGCGGACGGGTCGCGTTCCTCGGCACGGGGACTGCTCGGCCTTCGGTCCTCGCCCGGCTACCACGGGCAGATGGTGTGGCGGGCGCTGGTCCCGCGCCCCTCGTGGGCGACCGGCATCCACCAGTTCGCCGGGACGGTCGACACGGCGGGCCTCGTCCCCCTCTCGGCCAGCCAGGCGTACGTCTTCCTGACGGAGAACGGGGTGGCCCACGACCACCTCCCGGAGGCCGAACTCGCCCCGCGCCTGGCCCGGTTGTTGGAACCCTTCCCCGGCCGGGTGCGGGAACTGGTCCCGCTGGTGGCCGCGTGCCGCGCGGTGGTACGCCGTCCGGTACGGACCCACGTCCTGCGGGGCGCCTGGAGCCGTGGCAGCGGCGTGGTCATCGGCGACGCCGCCCACGCACCCGCGCCACAGATGGCCAGCGGCGCGGCCCTGGCCATCGAGGACGGCCTCGTACTGGCCCAGGAGCTGGACCGACACGAGTTGGTCGGGGCCGGACTCGCGGCGTTCACCAGCCGACGCGCACAGCGCTGCCGAACGCTCGTGGAGACCTCGATGACCATCGCCGACCTGGAGCGGGCTCAGCGTCACGACGAGGCGTACCCGCTGGTCAACGCGTGTCACCGGCTGATGGCCGAGCCCGCGTAACCCACGGGTCGCTCGCACCCCGGGCAGACGGCCTCCCGCGTCCACCATCGGCGTTCCCGTCCCGCCTCAGCGCTCAGGAGGGTTGGAGAACCGGTGGCGGGCCGGCCCGTACGCGAGCCAGCCCCGATGACACACTGGCACCAAGGACACCTGGGCACCCGAGCACCTGGCAGCAGGCCCGGGGCGCCGAGGCGAGCGCCCCCGAGGGAAGGACGGTGAGCGGATTGCCGGCCCCGCTGCGCGGATTCCTCCTCACCCGTTCCCGGAACCCCGTCGACCTGCTGAACGCCGCCACCCGCCTGTTCGGCGGCTCCGTCACCACGTCGCCGTTGGACGGCCTGTGTGCGGGGCGGCACGAGCTGCGGGGGGTGGCCGCACACGACTTCGCCGTCGGCTACTTCGCCTCGCCGCTCACGGTGCGCGTCCGCGCGGCGGAGGGACTTAACTCCTACTTCGTCAACCTGGGCGTCTCCGGGGCCATCGCCGCGTCCCGCGACGGCCTGGACGCCACCCTGACGACCGCCACGGCCGGAGTGGTCAACCCCGGAGACACCCAGGAACTGCGCCCGGTACGGAACGCCCCCTCGCGCTTCCTGGGGCTGCGGATCGACGCGGCCCTGGTCGACCAGGCGTACGCGGCACTGACCGGCGCTCCCCCGCGGTCCACCGTCCGCTTCGACTTCGCCCTGGACCTGGCCGGGCCCAAGGGCCGGGCCGTACACCTGCTCGTCCGCTCCCTGGTGGAGCAACTGGACTCGGGCGACCCCCTGTTCCAGCGCGCCGAACTCCAACGCGGCCAGCTTCGCTGCCTCGTCACCGCCCTGCTGCTGGCCCAGCCGCACTCACACACCGACGCGTTGTACGACGGCCCGCGTCCCGGTCACCCGCGTTCCCTGCGCGCGGCCCTCGCCTTCGTCGAGATCCACCTGGCCGAGCGCATCACCCTCGCCGACATCGCCGACGCCGCCGGGTGCGCCCCGCGCACCATCAGCTCCGCCTTCCGCGACCGCCTCGGCCTGTCCCCGCTGGCCTACGTACGCGACCTGCGCCTGGACCGCGTCCGCGAGGACATCCTCACCAGCACCGACAGCGTGGGCACCATCGCCTACCGGTGGGGCATCACCCACCTCGGCCGCTTCGCCGCCGACTACCGCGCCCGCTTCCACGAACTCCCCTCCACCACCGCGGCCCGCCGGTAGCACCCCACGTCCGAGAACCCGGAGATCTGCGGCGGATGAGCGAAACAACCGTCGTCCGCGCGGATCCGCGCCACCATGAAGCCGTGAAGGACATCACCTGCCGCCCCGTCCGACCCCACGAGTTCGCCGCTGTCGCCGAGCTGCGGTGGCGGTGGGTGGAAGAGCTCTACGGACCGCCGGACGTCACGCTGGACGCGTTCGTCCCCCGGTTCGCGGCGTGGGCCCGGCAGCACACGGCCTCACACCGGTGCGTGGTGTCGGTCCGCGGGGACGTCGTCATCGGCATGGCGTGGCTGGCGATCACGCGGCGCGTGCCCCACCCGCGCGCGTTCGAGCGGCTGTCGGGCGATGTGCAGTGCGTGTACGTCGTGCCGGACGAGCGAGGCGGCGGCGTGGGCGGCGAGTTGATCGAGACGGTCCTGACCTGGGCGGGCGAACTGGGCCTGGAGCGGGTGACCGTTCACTCCAGCGACCGGGCGGTCTCCGCGTACCGCCGGCACGGGTTCGCGGTCTCCCCGCGCCTGCTCCAGGCCGAGGTGGGGGAGACCTGAGCCGCCACCGGCCCGCACCCGACAAGACGCCGCACCCCGCATCACTCGCGCCCCGCAACGCCCGCACCGCACCGCACCCGCGCAGCGGGCTACGCCGGGCGTTCGCGGTCCACGGAGTACAGGTAGCTGTCGCTGAACTGCTCCGCGCCCAGCGTGCGGCCGACCATGATGACGGCCGTGCGCGTGATGTCCGCCGCGATGGTCTGCTCGGCGATGGTCTCCAACGTGCCGCGCAGCACGAGTTCGTCGGGGCGGCTGGCCATGGCGACGACGGCGGCGGGGCAGTCGGCGCCGTAGTGCGGGAGCAACTCGGCCACCACCCGTTCCACGTGGCGGGCCGCGAGGTGGACGACGAGCAGGGCGCCGCTGCGGCCGAGGGTGGCGAGGTCCTCGCCCTCCGGCATGGGTGTGGCGCGCTGCGCGACGCGGGTGAGGATGACGGTCTGCCCGACGGTGGGCACGGTCAGTTCGCGGCCGAGGGCCGCCGCCGCCGCCGCGAACGCCGGCACGCCGGGCACCATCTCGTACGGCACGCCGGCCGCGTCCAGTCGGCGCATCTGCTCGGCGACCGCGCTGAACACCGACGGGTCGCCCGAGTGCAGCCGGGCCACGTCGTGCCCGGCGGTGTGGGCGGCGACGAGTTCGGCGGTGATCTGGTCGAGGTCGAGCCGGGCGGTGTCCACCAGGCGGGCGTCCGGCGGGCACTCGGCGAGCAGTTCGCGCGGCACCAGGCTGCCCGCGTACAGGCAGACGGCGCAGCGCGCGAGGGTGCGGGCGCCGCGCAGGGTGATCAGGTCGGCGGCGCCGGGGCCGGCACCGATGAAGTACACCGTCATCGTTCTTCTCCTCGGTCCGGTCCGGCCGCGCGGTCCGCGCCCGGGATGCCGGCGCGGCCGGCGGGGGTGGCTGTGCGGCCGGCAGGGGTGGCTGAGCGGCTGGCGGGGATGGCTGTGCGGCCGGCGGCGCGGGGGGCCTCGGCGTTCTTGGTCACGGCCCACTGGGTGACCGGCATGGCCTGGCGCCAGCCGGTGAAGCCGCCGACGGCGACGGCGCGCGCGACGGTGAGGCGCACGAGTTCGCCGCCGTGGCGCCGGTACCAGTCGGCCAGCAGCGCCTCCGACTCCAGCGTCACCGTGTTGGCCACCAGCCGGCCGCCGCCCGGCAGCGCGGCCCAGCAGGTCTCCAGGAGGTCGGGGGTGGTCAGCCCGCCGCCGATGAACACGGCGTCGGGCGTGGGCAGTTCGGTCAGCGCGTCGGGCGCCTTGCCGGTGATCACGCGCAGCGACGGCACGCCGAGGGCCGCCGCGTTGCGCTCGATGCGCGTCGAGCGCACCGGGTCGCGTTCGACGGTCAGGGCCCGGCAGGCGCGGTGCGCGCGCAGCCACTCGATGGCGATGGAGCCCGAGCCGCCGCCGATGTCCCACAGCAGTTCGCCGGGGGCCGGGGCGAGCGCGGCGAGCGTCGCGGCGCGTACCCGGCGCTTGGTGAGCTGGCCGTCGTGTTCGTACGCGTCGTCCGGCAGCCCGGGCACGGTGGCCAGCCGGGGCGCGTCGGGGGTGGCGCGGCACTCGACGGCGATCACGTTGAGGGCGTCGCCCGGGGGGTGCGGCCAGTCGTCGGCCGTGCCGGCGAGCTGGCGCTCGCGCTCGCCGCCAAGTTGTTCGAGTACGCGCAGGGTGCTCGGTCCGAAGCCCCGCTCACGCAGCAGGGCCGCGACCTCGGCCGGGGTGTGGGCGCCGGCGCTCAGGACGAGGAGCCGCCGCCGGTCGAAGAGCCAGCGGTGCAACGTGGCCAGCGGCCGTCCGACGAGGCTGACCACGTCCGCGTCCTCCTGCGGCCAGCCGAGCCGCGCGCACGCGTACGCCACGGAGGAGGGGTGGGGCAGCACGCGCAGCCGCTCGGCCCCCAACTCCTCGCTCAGCGCCCGGCCGATGCCGTAGCAGAACGGGTCTCCGCTGGCGAGGACGGCGACGCGGTGCCCGGCGTGCGCGGCGAGCAGGCCGGCGACCGCGGGGCGCAGCGGGGACGGCCAGGGGACCCGGCGCCCGGGGCAGTCGGCGGGGACAAGGTCGAGCTGGCGGGCCCCGCCGATCAGGACCTGGGCCTCGCGCAGGGCCTCGCGTGCGGTGGCCGTGAGCCCGCCCCACCCGTCGGCGCCGATGCCCACGACCGTCACTGGCCCGGCGTCGTCGGGGCGTGCGTCGGGTGGGTCGGCGTTCACGGGAGGTACCTCGGCGGTCGGGGATGGCAGCAGCCGCACTCTACTGACCTGCTGCGATCGGCCCGCGACCGGGCCGCCGCGCAGTGACCCCGGCCCCGGCACCGCCGGGTCCCGGGGCTCGCGGGCCGGCCGTGGGTCAGCGTCCGGGCACGCGGGGCAGGACGCAGTCGCCGCACAGGCCGCCGCCCGGCACCCGGTAGTAGAGGCAGCAGGTGCCGCGCCGGAACGTCGGGCGGGGGCCCGGGCTCCAGTGGCCGGTGGAGCGCAGCGGTTCGGTGGCGAACAGGTCGCGGGCCAGCGTCCGCGCGCGGACCGTGGCCGCCTCGCGGTCCTCGGTCGTGATGCCGTCGCCCGGCTGCGCCGGCGCGTGCAGCCAGCCGTGGAGTACGCCCAGGGCGCCGGCCAGCGCCGAGCCGGCGTTCCCCCACAGCAGGGCGCCCGAGAGTCCGGAGGCCGCCGCGGCCACCCGATGCAGCGGGGCCAGGTGCTGGTCGATGACCTCGGCCCGCACCCGTTCGGCCAGGTCCGCGGCTGGCACGGGGTCGACGGGGTCCGGCGGCGCGTCGGCGTCGGGCAGCCACAGCTCGCGCGGGGCGCCGTGCTCGGGGTGCCACCACAGGCGCCTCGGCTCCAGGTCGGGAGCCTGGCCGGTCAGCGCGGCGCGGCCCACCGCCAGCGACCACAGCCGCCCGGCCAGCCCCTGGAAGCTGAGCGAGGCCGCCACCCGGAGTTCGTCGGTGCCAAGCCGCCGCGCGACCGTGGTGTAGCGGTGGCGCAACGCGGGCGGGGCGGCCTCCAGGCGGTCGGCTGCCGGTGGGCCCGCGGCGTACACCTCGGCGAGCGGCACGTAGCCCTCGGCCCGAGGGCCGGCCGGGCCCGGTGGGTCGGTGCGGACGGCGAAGAACGGCCCGATCCGGGCGACCGTGTGCAGCGCCTGGGTGGGCGACGCTGGCCTGGCGGGCTCGGGCATCGGTGTCGGCCGTCCTCTCCGCATCTGGCCGGGGCCCGCGGTCGGGGCGCCCGACGCCTGGGCGCGGACCAGGCTAGCCGTTCCGTCCACGGGCGTCGCGGCCCGGCCATCGCGACGGGACCGACGGAGGCGGGGGGAGTGTCCGGGCGGCGTGGCCCGGTTGAGAGGATCGCACCAGCAGCGCGCCAGGCCCAGCCATCGAGACCACGCGACGCGCCGTCGCGAGCGACCCGACCGGAGCGAACCGATGAACCACTCCCCCGCCGCCGAAGACGTCCTGACCCGCGTGCGCGGCAGGTCCGCCACGCTGACCCTCAACCGCCCCAAGGCCCTCAACTCCCTCAGCCACGCCATGGTGCGCGCCCTCGACGCCGCGCTGACCGCGTGGGAGCACGACGACGCGGTGCGCACGGTGGTCATCGAGGGGGCCGGCGAGCGCGGCCTGTGCGCGGGCGGCGACATCCGGGCCATCTACGAGGACGCCCGCGCCGGCGGCACCGCCTCCCGCGCGTTCTGGCGCGACGAGTACGTGCTCAACGCCCACATCGCCCGCTACCCCAAGCCGTACGTGGCGCTCATGGACGGCATCGTGATGGGCGGCGGCGTCGGGGTCTCCGCGCACGGCGGGGTGCGCGTGGTGACCGAGCGTTCGACGGTCGCGATGCCGGAGGTCGGCATCGGCTTCGTGCCCGACGTGGGCGGCACGCACCTGTTGGCCTCCGCGCCCGGCGAGTTGGGCACGCACCTGGCGCTGACCACGGACCGGATGGCGGCGGGTGGCGCCATCGCGTGCGGCTTCGCGGACCACTTCGTACCGGCCGAGCGACTGGACGCGTTCAAGGCCGCGTTGGAGACCGACACGCCGGCGGAGGCGGTGGATCGGTTCGCCGCGCCGACGCCGGCCAGCGAGTGGGACGAGCACCGCGAGTGGATCGACGCGTGCTACGCCGCCGACTCCGTCGAGGAGATCTTGACCCGGCTGCGCGACTGCGGCGTGCCGGCGGCCAAGGAGGCGGCGGAGCGCGTCGCGGGCAAGTCGCCCACCGCGCTGAAGGTGACCCTGAGCGCGCTGCGCCGGGCCCGGCGACTCGGCGCCCTGGAGCCGGTCCTGGACCAGGAGTACCGGGTCTCCTGCGCCGCGCTGACCACGCCGGACCTGGTGGAGGGCGTGCGCGCGCAGGTGGTCGACAAGGACCGCCGGCCCCGCTGGAGTCCGGCCCACCTCGCGGAGGTGAGCCCGGCCGACGTGGAGCGGTTCTTCGCGGACCTGGGACCGGAGGAGTTGGGCCTGGCGGCCCGCCCGTGACCGACGGTTCCGCGCGGCGACGGGCGAGGCGGGCGGCCTAGACTCCGGGCCATGACGAACGCGATCACCGACATAGCGCGGGACCTCGCCCCGCTCGGCACCCTGCGGGCCTCCATCAACCTGGGCAACCCGGTCCTGGCCCAGGGCACGCCGACGGCTCCGGCCGGCATCACGGTGGACCTCGCGCGCGAGGTCGGCGCGCGGCTGGGCGTCCCGGTCGCGTTCCGCTGCTTCGACGCGGCACGCGAGTCGTACGAGGCGATGGCGACGGGCGAGGCGGACCTGTGCTTCTTGGCCGTCGAGCCCGCCCGGGAGGCGGACGTCGCCTTCACCGCCCCGTACGCGCTCATCGAGGGCGTGTACGCCGTGCCCCACGGCGCACCGTTCGTCACCGCCGCCGACGTGGACCGGGCGGGCGTGCGCATCGGCGTCAAGCGCGGGTCCGCGTACGACCTGTTCCTCTCCCGCACCCTGCGCCACGCCAGCGTGGTGCGCGGCGACGAGGGTGTGACGGCCTTCCGCGCCGAGGGCCTTGAGGTCGCGGCCGGCATCCGGGAGCCGCTGACGGAGTACGTCGCGGCGCAGCCGGACCTGCGCCTGCTCACGGAGCCGTTCATGCACATCCGGCAGGCCGTGGGCACCACCAGGGACCGCGAGCCGGCGACGGTCGACTTCCTGCGCGACCTCGTGGAGGAGTTGAAGGCGAGCGGCTTCGTCGCCGACGCGCTGCGCCGCTCGCGGCAGTCCCCCACGCTGGTCGCCCCGGCCGGCTAGGCCCGGCCCCGGCCGGCCGGGCGCGCGGGGCGCCCGGCCGGCACGGGCCGCCTCAGATGCGGGGCGCGCCCCCGTTGAGCGACGCGCCGGACTCCTCGCCGGTGGTCGGCGAGGCGAACGCGGCCAGGACGCGTTCGGCCGCCAGGGAGGCCGTGAGCGTGCCCTCCCGGACCTGGCGTTCGACCTCGGGTCCCACCCGGCGTACCGCGGGGTGCTCGCGGAGCTGGGTCAGGAGTTGGTCCCTGACCATCGACCAGACCCACTCCACCTGCTGGTCGCGCCGCTTGGCCTCGAGCGCGCCGGTCGCGTCCAGGACCTTGCGGTGTGCCTCGACGCGCTCCCACAGCGCGTCGAGGCCCGTGCCCTCGCGGGCGCTACAGGTCAGCACCGGGGGGTTCCACACCTCGTCCGGGTGCGGCGGCGCGTCGCCGCCGCCGCGCGTGCCCGCGGGCCCGGCGGCGGGAGCCGATGACGGGGCCGCCTGCGGGCGCAGCAACCGTAGGGCGCCGGCCAGTTCGCGGGCCGCGGAGCGGGCGTCACGCTCGTGCGGGCCGTCGGCCTTGTTGACCGCCACCAGGTCGGCCAGCTCCACGACGCCCTTCTTGATGCCCTGGAGCTGGTCACCGGTGCGGGCCAGGGTGAGCAGCAGGAAGGTGTCCACCATGCCGGCCACCGCCGTCTCGGACTGGCCCACGCCCACGGTCTCCACCAGCACCACGTCGTACCCCGCGGCCTCCATCAGCACGATGGTCTCCCGGGTCGCCCTGGCGACGCCGCCCAGGGTGCCCGAGGTGGGTGAGGGGCGGACGAAGGCGGCCGGGTCCACGGCCAGGCGCTCCATCCGGGTCTTGTCGCCCAGGATGGAGCCGCCCGTGCGGCTGGAGGACGGGTCGACGGCGAGCACCGCGACCCGGTGGCCGCGCTCGGTGAGCAGGGTGCCGAGCGCGTCGATGAAGGTGGACTTGCCGACGCCCGGCACGCCGCTGACGCCCACGCGGCGGGCGCCCCCCGCGTACGGCAGCAGTTCGATCAGCAACTGCTGGGCGAGCGCCCGGTGGTCGGGCCTGGTGGACTCCACGAGGGTGATGGCGCGGGCGATGTGCGCCCGCGAGCCCTCGCGGATACCGCGTACGTACTGGTCGATGTCGATCTTGGGTGGCATGGGCTCACAGCTCGTGGCCGAGCGCCGCGCCCAGCGACGTGACCAGGTCGTAGGCGGCGTCGGGGATCACCGTGCCGGGTGGGAAGACGGCTGCCGCGCCCATCTCGCGCAGGGTCTCGACGTCCTGCGGCGGGATGACGCCGCCCACCACGATGGTGATGTCCTCCCGCCCCGCCTCGGCCAGTTGCTCGCGCAGCGCGGGCACCAGCGTGAGGTGGCCGGCGGCCAGCGAGGAGACGCCGACGATGTGCACGTCGGCCTCCACCGCCTGCCGGGCGACCTCGGCGGGGGTCTGGAACAGCGGGCCGACGTCCACGTCGAAGCCGAGGTCGGCGAAGGCGGTGGCGATCACCTTCTGGCCCCGGTCGTGCCCGTCCTGGCCCATCTTGGCGACCAGGATGCGCGGGCGCCGGCCCTCGGCCTCCTCGAAGGCGCGGACCAGCGCCCGGGTGCGCTCCACGCCTGATGACGTTCCTGCCTCGTCTCGGTACACACCGGAGATCGTACGGATCTGGCCGGAGTGCCGCCCGTACACCTGCTCCAGGGCGTCCGAGATCTCGCCGACGGTGGCCTTGGCCCGGGCCGCGTTCACGGCCAGGGCCAGCAGGTTGCCCTCCAGGCCGCCGCCGCGCTGGGCGCCGTCCCGAGCGGCGCCGGTCAGCGCCCGCAGCGCGTCCTGGCACGCCTGCTCGTCCCGCTCCTCGCGCAACCGGCGCAGCTTGTCGATCTGCTGGGCCCGCACGGCGGAGTTGTCGACCTTGAGGACGTCGATCTGCTCGTCGCTGTCCACCCGGTACTTGTTGATGCCGATCACCGGCTGCCGGCCCGAGTCGATACGGGCCTGGGTGCGCGCGGCGGCCTCCTCGACGCGCAGCTTGGGGATGCCCGCGTCGATGGCCTTGGCCATGCCGCCGGCGGCCTCGACCTCCTCGATGTGCTGCCAGGCGCGGCGCGCGAGGTCGTGGGTGAGGCGCTCCACGTACGCGCTGCCGCCCCACGGGTCGATGGCCCGGGTGGTGCCCGACTCCTGCTGGAGCAGGAGTTGGGTGTTGCGGGCGATGCGGGCGGAGAAGTCGGTGGGCAGCGCCAGCGCCTCGTCGAGCGCGTTGGTGTGCAGCGACTGGGTGTGGCCCTGGGTTGCGGCCATGGCCTCGACGCAGGTGCGGGCGACGTTGTTGAACACGTCCTGCGCGGTCAGCGACCAGCCCGAGGTCTGCGAATGAGTGCGCAGGGAGAGGGACTTGGCGTTCTGCGGGTCGAACTGCTTGACCAGCTTGGCCCACAGCAGGCGGGCCGCGCGCAGCTTGGCGATCTCCATGAAGAAGTTCATGCCGATGGCCCAGAAGAAAGAGAGGCGCGGCGCGAAGGCGTCCACGTCCATGCCCGCGTCCAGCCCGGCCCGCAGGTACTCCACACCGTCGGCGAGGGTGTACGCCAGCTCCAGGTCGGCGGTGGCTCCGGCCTCCTGGATGTGGTAGCCGGAGATGGAGATGGAGTTGTAGCGCGGCATCTTCTGCGAGGTGTACGCGAAGATGTCGGAGATGATCCGCATGGAGGGTTGCGGCGGGTAGATGTAGGTGTTGCGGACCATGAACTCCTTCAGAATGTCGTTCTGAATGGTTCCGGCCAGCTTCTCGGGCGCGACGCCCTGTTCCTCGGCCGCGACGATGTACAGCGCGAGCACGGGCAGCACCGCGCCGTTCATCGTCATCGACACGCTCATCTTGTCCAGCGGGATGCCGTCGAAGAGCTGCCGCATGTCGTAGATCGAGTCGATGGCCACGCCCGCCATGCCGACGTCGCCGGTCACCCGCGGGTGGTCGCTGTCGTAGCCGCGGTGGGTGGGCAGGTCGAAGGCGACCGACAGGCCCTTCTGCCCCGCGGCGAGGTTGCGCCGGTAGAAGGCGTTGGACTCCTCGGCGGTGGAGAAGCCCGCGTACTGGCGCACCGTCCACGGCTGGTTGACGTACATCGTCGGGTACGGGCCGCGCAGGTAGGGCGCGATGCCCGGGTAGGTGTTCAGGAAGTCGACGCCGGCCAGGTCCTCGGCGCCGTAGAGCGGCTTGACGCCGATGCCCTCGGGCGTCTCCCAGACCAGCGCGTCCTGGTCCTTGCCGGTGCTCTCGCGGAGCGCGGCGCGCCAGTCGTCGGCGGTGGGGCCGGGACTCCCGCCCTCCTCGGCCAGTTCGACGTCCGCGAAGTTCGGGATCTGACCCGTCGCTGCTGCTTCGCCTCGCATCACGCAATCCCCATGGTGTTCAGGGCCGAGGTCAGCACCTCGACCGCGTCGCAGCCCGCGAAGACGAACTCGTCCACCCCGGCCCGCTCGTAGTCTTCCCGCCGCTCGCCGGGGCGGCCCGCCAGATAGACCCGGGTGGCTCCCGCGGCCTTGAGCCGAGTGGCGGCGTCCGCGGCCTGCTCGGCGTAGAGCTGGTCGGTCGAGCACAGGCAGGCGATCCGCGCGCCGCTGGCGGCGAACGCCTCGGCCGCCGCCAGCGGGTCGGTGCCGGCCTGTTCCCGCACGGCCTCGATGCCGCCGGCCTGGAAGAGGTTGGCGGCGAAGGTGGCGCGGGCGGTGTACGCGGCGGCCGGGCCGAGCGTCGCGAGGAAGACCTTCGGCCGCTCCCCCGCCGTCGCCCGGTGGGCGTCGCCGCGGGCCCGGAGCCGCTCGTACGCCTCGTCGCGGCGCACCCGGGGCAGGCCGCCCTCCGGCGTCGCCACGGCCGGGGCCGGCTCGCGCTCGATGGGGCGCTCGTCCAGCAGCGGGAACTCGCTAACGCCGGTGATCGGCTCCTTGCGTCGGGCGAGGTCCTTCGAGCGGCGCTGCCAGGTGGCGGCGAGCCGGTCGGGGATCAGGCCGGAGGTGAGCCCGTCGGCCATGCCGCCGGCGGCCTCGATCTCCTGGAAGAAGGCCCAGGCGGCCTCGGCGACCTCGGCGGTCAGCCGCTCCACGTACCAGGAGCCGCCGGCCGGGTCGATGACGCGGGCCAGGTGCGACTCCTCGATGAGGATGGAGGAGGTGTTGCGGGCGACGCGGCGGGCGAAGCCGTCAGACAGGCCCAGCTCGCTGTCGAAGGGCAGCACGGTCACGGCGTCGGCGCCGCCGACGCCGGCGCCCAGGGTGGCGACGGTGGTGCGCAGCATGTTCACCCACGGGTCGCGCCGGGTCATCATCACCGGCGAGGTCACCGCGTGCTGCCGCTGGGCGGCGCTGCCGCCTGCCGCGCCGCAGACCTGCGCGACCCTGGCCCACAGGCGGCGGGCGGCGCGCAGCTTGGCGATGGTCAGGAACTGGTCGGCGGTGGCCGCGTAGCGGAACTCCAGTTGCGCCAGGGCCGCGTCGACGGGCAGTCCGGCCGAGGTCAGTTCGCGCAGGTAGCCGACGCCGGCGGCGAGCGAGCAGCCGAGTTCCTCGGCGGTCGAGCCGCCGGCCTCGTGGTAGGGCAGCGCGTCCACGCTCAGCGCCCGTACGCCCGGGTAGTCGCGGCTGGCCCGGCGGGCCAGTTCGGTGGCGGCGGCCAGATGCCCGTCCAGGGCCTCGGCGCGGCCGGTGCGGGCCAGGACGCCGTACGGGTCGGCGCCGAGGACGGCGAGCGCGGCGTGCCGGGGCACCTCGCGCTGGTCGTAGAGGGCGAGCAGGGCCGAGCCCGCGGCGGCGAAGTCGGCGCCCGCGTCGAGGGCGACGGTCGCCAGGTCGAGGTAGACCCCGTCCAGGGCCCGGGGCAGCGCGTCGGTGGGCAGTCCCCCGTCGCCGACCGCCAACCACAGCGAGGACACCCCGTTCTCCAGGTCGGCGAGGACCGCCTCCCGGGTGCGCTCGGGGTCGGGGTGCGCGTGGCGTTGGCGTACGTCCCAGCCGGCGACCGCCGCTCCCTCGGGCCGCCCGCCGCGCACGAAGGGAGGGAAGCCGGGGTAGCCGACGGCGGACGCGTCGGGGGCGTCGTCAGCGGTGTAGAGGGGGCGGGCGAAGATGCCGTCTTGGAGCGGGGTTCTGAGCGCCTCCTCGGCCGCGACGCCGGTGGCGTCGGACGCACCGGACTTGCGCAGCACGTGGCCAACTAGCTGTTGCCACTGCTCTCGGGATGCGTCCGGGAACTCGGCTGCCAAGGGGAGCCCGTCGGGCAGGACCGTCATGCGACGGAGACTAGGGGAGGTTTGTGAACGACAGGAGTAGGGCACACTGTGATCTTGCCCTCGTTCCCCCCTGGTAAGCGCGACAGATCGCTAAGGTACGGACAGAATGACCTGCAAGGCGCTTACGCACAACGGGGGTTGGCCATGGGACGGGACGCGGACGAGGCCACGGTGAAGGATTTGACAAACGAGGCGGCACCCGCCTCTTCGGCTTCGGTCATATCGACCGCGCTGGTCCCCCGCGTCGTCTCCTGGGCCGAGGCCGTCCGCACCGACGCCGAGCCCGACGCGCTCTTCCCCGAGGAGGCCGCGCTGCTCGAACGCGCGGTACTCAAGCGGCGCCGCGAGTTCACCACGGTACGCGCCTGCGCGCGGCGCGCGATGGCCGGCCTCGACCTCCCGCCCACCCCGGTCCTGCCGGGCAAGCGCGGCGAGCCCAACTGGCCCGACGGCGTGGTGGGCAGCATGACCCACTGCGACGGGTACCGCGCCGCGGCCCTGGCGCCGAACACGGCGGCCCGCTCGATCGGCATCGACGCGGAACCGCACGCCCCGCTGCCCGACGGCGTGCTCGGCATCGTGTCGCTGGAGGCCGAGCGGGAGCGCGGCCAGCGGATCGCCGACGGCGCCTGGGGGCCCGGCGGCCCGGTGCACTGGGACCGGCTCCTGTTCAGCGCCAAGGAGAGCGTCTTCAAGGCGTGGTACCCACTGGCCCGGCGTGAACTCGACTTCTCCGACGCCGAGTTGACCTTCACGCCGGAGGCCGCGGTGGCCGGCGACGCCGAGGGCCCCGCCCACCAGGGCACCTTCCGGGCCCGCCTGCTCCCGTCGGCGGACATCCCCGACGGGTTCCCCCTCACCGGGTTCGACGGCCGCTGGGTGATCCACGACGGCTTCGTCGTCACGGCGATCGTGGTGCCGCCCGCGGCGGCGCCGGCCGCCCGCTAGCGGCCCCCGGCGGGGCGGCCCCAGCCCACACGCCGTTCCGCCGCCGACAGACCCGCCCCTCCCCGCCCCGGTCGCGTCACCACCCGTGCGGCGCAGCCGGGGCTCTCGCATGCGCTGCGCCGCCCGTACGGTCCGCGTGGCGCCGCGCATCAGGCCACCCGCCGTACGCCGGGTGACCCGGCGGGGGCGGCGGGGTGACGCATGGGTGGGCGTGCGGAGGGTGCGCCCGGTGTTCCCGCTCTCGACGCGCTTCAGTGCGCCGCCTTGGCGTGGGGCGTGGGAGCGCGCTCATGGGATAAGGCGTGGGACCCACAGACAGTGGAGGCGAGGCAGCAGATGCGAGCGATTACCGCTCGTAGGTTTGCAGGTGCTGCCAGAGGTCGCTTATTGTCCCGCACATGCAGTCCTACAGCATCGGTCAGGCCGCGCGGTTGCTCGGCGTCAGTGCCGACACCGTGCGCCGGTGGGCCGACGCGGGTCGCGTCGAGACGCACCGCGACGAGGGTGGGCGGCGCCTGATCGACGGCCGGCACCTCGCGGCGTTCTCCGTGGAGTTGGCGCAGGCCGCCGACGGCGAGGAGGACGTGCCGTACACCTCGGCGCGCAACGCCTTCGCGGGCATCGTCACCGCCGTCAAGCTCGGTGACGTCGCGGCCCAGGTGGAGATCCAGGCCGGGCCGCATCGGCTCGTCTCGCTGCTCACCCGGGAGGCCGTGGAGGAGCTGGGCCTTGAGGTGGGCGTGCGCGCCACCGCGCGGGTGAAGTCCACCAACGTGCACATCGACCGGATCTGACCCGCCGTACCGCCGTGGTCCGGGCCCGCGCCGGCCCCCGCCCGGGATCTCTCCAAGGAGCCGTCCATGTCCCTCGCCCGCCCGCGCCGCCGGATCGCCGCCGCCGCGCTGTGCCTCGCCGCCCTGCTGACCGTGGCCGGGTGCGGCTCCGGCGACGAGTCCGCCGGTGGCGGTGGGGAGGGCCGGACCCAGTTGACCGTGTTGGCCGCGGCCTCGCTCACCGACGTGTTCGCCAAGGTCGGCGACGCGTACGAGAAGGAGCACCCGGACGTGCGGGTGCGGTTCTCCTTCGCCGGCTCGCAGGACCTGGCCGCGCAGGTGCGGCAGGGCGCCCCGGCCGACGCGCTGGTCACCGCGGACCTGCCGACGATGCGCGGTTTGCGGGGCGAGACCGGGCCGATGACGACCATCGCGAGGAACCGGCTGGTGATAGCGGTGGGCGAGGGCAACCCGCACCGCGTGCGCGGCCTGCGCGACCTCTCCGACGCGGACCTGAAGGTGGTCCTGGCGGCGCCCGAGGTGCCGGTGGGCCGCTACAGCCAGGCAGTCCTCGACGGGCAGCGCGTGAGCGTCAAGCCCGTGTCGCAGGAGCCGAGCGTGCGGGCCGTCCTCAGCAAGGTCACGCTCGGCGAGGCCGACGCGGGCATCGTCTACGTCACCGACGCGGCCACCGCCAAGGGCAGCGTCGACACCGTGACCATCCCCGACGCCCAGAACGCCATCGCCACCTACCCCGCCGCGCCCCTCACCTCCTCCCGGCACGACGCGCAGGCCACCTCGTTCGTCCGGTGGCTGACCTCGCCCACGGCGCAGAAGGTGCTCCGCGCGGCGGGGTTCCAGCGCCCCTGAGCCCTCCTGAACCCGTAAGGAACCGGCACGGATGAAACGCAGCGCGCGCGATGGGGGCGGCGACCCCGAACATCTTCCCCGGGCTGGGGCCGATCGGGGGCCGGAGCGGGCGAGGCCGGTTCGCGAGGGTCGGCGCCCGGTGCGCGGGCGGCGGGTCGCGCGGGCGGGCACGCCGCTGGCGCTCGCCCTGCCGGCCGCCCTCGCGGTCGCGTTCCTGCTGCTCCCGCTGGCCGGCATGGTGGCCCGCACCTCCTGGTCCGAGCTGGGAACGCACCTGGGCAGCGCGCCGGTCCGGGAGGCGCTGTGGCTGTCGCTGACCGTCTCGTTCTGGTCGCTGGGCATCTCCGTGGTGCTCGGCGTGCCGCTGGCCTGGGTGCTCGCCCGGGGTGCGCTGCCTGGCAAGACGCTGGTGCGCTCGCTGGTCCTGCTGCCGATGGTGCTGCCGCCGACGGTGGGCGGCGTGGCGCTGCTGCTGGGCTTCGGCCGCAAGGGGCTGCTGGGCGGGGTGTTGGAGGACTGGTTCGGTGTCACCCTGCCGTTCTCCACCGCGGGCGCGGTGGTCGCGGCGACGTTCGTGGCGATGCCGTTCCTGGTCATCAGCCTGGAGGGCACACTCGCCGGGTTGGACCGCCGGTACGAGGAGACGGCCGCCTCGCTCGGTGCCGGTCCGTGGCGGGTCTTCCGTACCGTCACGCTGCCGCTGGTGGCGCCGGGGTTGCTCGCGGGCGCCGCGCTGACCTGGGCCAGGGCGCTGGGCGAGTTCGGGGCCACCATCACCTTCGCCGGCAACCTGCCGGGGGTCACCCAGACGTTGCCGCTCCAGGTCTATCTGCTGTTGCAGGTCGATCCGGCGGCGGCCACCTCGGTGTCCCTGCTGCTGCTCGGCATCGCGATGGCCGTGCTGATCGCGCTGCGTGGCCGATGGGCCGGCGGCACCCGCGCGCCGGGCGGCGGCACCCGGCGCGAGGCCGCGCACGACGGCGACGGGCCGCCCGCACCGGGCCAACCGTCCGGGCGCCCGGACGACGCGCTGTTCGACGCTCCGGGCGTGGACACGGAGGGAGGCCCGGACGCGCAGGCGGGCCCGGACGGCGACGCCCCTGGTGGCAGCACTGCCGGCGACGGCCGGCGTGGCAGCGCTGAGGCGCCCGGTGCCGGGCGGGCCGGCTGGTCGCTGCGAGCCGAACTCACCGGCTTCAACGAGCTGACCCTCGACGCGCCACCGGGCACCACCATAGCCGTCGTCGGGCCCAACGGCGCCGGCAAGACCACGCTGCTGCGCGCCCTGCTCGGGCTCACCGACCGGTCGCGGGCCACGCTGCGGCTGGGCGACGCGGAGGTGGGCGACCTCCCGGCACACCGCAGGGGGGTGGCGTGGGTGCCCCAGGACGGCGCGCTGTTTCCGCACCTGACGGCGGTGCGCAACACCGCGTACGGGCTGCGGGCGCGCGGCGTCGGCGCGGCCGAGGCGCACCGCGTGGCGCGGGAGTGGCTGGAGCGGCTCGGGGTGGGGCACCTCGCGCAGCGCCGGCCCGGCCAGCTCTCCGGCGGGCAGGCGCAGCGCGTCGCACTGGCCCGGGCGCTGGCGGTACGACCACGTCTGCTGCTCCTCGACGAGCCGCTCGCGGCGCTCGACCAGACGACCCGCGCCCAGGTGCGCCACGCGCTGCGCCGGCATCTGGCCGCCTTCGACGGCGTCTGCCTGATCGTCACGCACGACCCGGTGGAGGCGGTCTCGCTCGCCGACCGGGTGCTGGTGCTGGAGCGGGGGCGGGTCGTGCAGTACGCGACGCCGACCGAGGTGACCCGCCACCCGAGGTCGCCCTGGGTGGCCCGCATGCTCGGCCGCAACGCCTGGCGGTGCACCGTCACCGCGGACGGTGGCCTCGCGCTGCCGGGCCCGGGGCGCCTGGTGGCCGCCGACCCGCCGCCCGCGCCGAGTGGCGGCGGAGCGCACCCGGTCACGGGCGAGGAAGCGGCCGGTGCCCCGCCGGCGGCCGGGGCGGCGGAGAAGGCGGGCGCGGAAGCCGTCGGGGAGGCGGGCGCGGCGCTGGCGATCTTCGGGCCCGAGGCGGTCTCGCTGCACCGGGAGCGGCCGAGCGGGAGCCCGCGCAACGTGTGGCCGGGCCGGGTGCGGGAGATCACGGCCGTGGGCAGCCGGTTGCGGGTGGTCCTCGGCTCGGCGCAGGTGCCCGACCTGGTGGCCGAGATCACCCCCGCGGCGGCGGTGGAGCTCGGCCTCGCGGAGGGCACCGCGGCGTGGGCCAGCGTCAAGGCCACGGAGGTCACCGTGGTGCGGCTCTAGGGACCGGGGTGGCGGGTCGCCGGGCCGCGGCCCGCCCGTTGGGCGTGCGCACGGGCCCCGGGGCCGTCGGCGGGCGGCCGGACGAGGGTTGGCTAGAACGGGTTGACGTTGACGCAGCCGCTGTCCACGCCGTTGAGCGCCCCGCAGTGCGGGCAGCGTACGGCGGTGACGGCCTGGTAGCGGAGGCCGTCGTACCACTCGTGCTCGCACCGGCCGCAGGCGACCTCCGCGATGAAGTTGTCGCTCTGGCCACGGGCCGCCAGGACGAGGCCCCGGAGCCCCGCGACGGCGACGACCGTGCCCGTGCAGTCGGCGGCCGACGCGTCCCGCTGCCACGGCCGCAGGGCCTCCAGGTACAGGCCCCCGGAGTCCCTGCCCCAGGTGCCGTCCGGGGTCCGCACGACGTAGCGCAGCAGCCGCTCCTCGACCGGCGGGAGGTCCAGCAGGTACCGCTTGGCCAGCTCCGCGTCGCCGCCACGGAAGACGATGTGCCGCTCCGTGCCCCGCCGGGAGCGGTCGTCGTCCGGCTCCAGGCCGGCCGCGGCGGCCCGGGCCCTGGCCGCCCGCACCGCGGCCCGCGTCACGTGGCTCAGCCGTGGCCCGTTGCCCGAGCGCCGCCGGCGTGTCAACCAACCCATGTACCCCGCCTCAGCCCGTGGTTGCCCGCACCCTGGCGATGCTAGGCCGGCGCGGCCTGGAGGGGTCCCGGGCTGGCGGCGCGATCAGGCCAGGCCGTGCGGCCGTGGCCGGGGCGCAGGTCGGGGTTCCGGGGCGCGGGGGTCAGCAGGCGTCGCGCCAGGGGTCGAGGTCCAGGCGCTTGCGCATCGAGCTGAGGCCGAGGTCCTTGGCGGTACGGCAGAACTTGTCGGTCGGCAGCGTGTACTCGACGTGGAAGACGGCCTTGTTCGCCTTGATGAACGGCGTGAGCTTGGCGCACTCGCCGAACTCGGCGCACTCCTCGTTGACCGCGAACTCGAAGTCGTCCACCAGCTCGGGGATCTGGTCGAGGTCGTTCTTCAGGCCCACGGCGAGGCCGCGCTCGTGGGCGAGCTTGGACAACCCGCGGTTGTAGGCGAGTTGGTCGGCGGCGGTGAGGGGGAAGCCGGTGCGGTTGCGGTAGCCGTCCATCAGGTCCGGCTCGACGGCGTCGAAGCCCTTCTCCACGCACATGTCCATCCGCTTGGCCATCAGCGGCAGCAGCGTGTCGCGCTGGCGGATGTCCAGCCAGCGCTCGCCCTCCCAGCCGTTGCCCTTGCCGCGTACGGCCTCGGGGAAGGCGTCGGCGTCCGGGCGCCAGTCCTCCCAGGCACCGGCGTTGATGTAGCAGATCACCTTGCGGCCGTCGGCGTGCAGGCCGGCCACGGTCTTCGCGGAGTTGTCGAAGCCGTCGATGTCGTAGACGGGCACGTCGAAGCTGGTGTCCACGCGGCCGTTGAGCTGCCACTGCCAGCCGGTGCCGGGACGCGGTTGCCACTTCACGGCGGCCCGCTCCCCCGGCTCGCGCGGGGCCTGCTCGCCGGAACTGGTCGGCGACGGCCTGGCCGCCTGGTCGTCGTTCGTGTCACCGTCCGTGTCATCGTTCGAGCATCCGACCAGCACCAGCAGTGCCGCGCCGGTCCATGCCGCGAGCGAGGTCCGCGCCGTCACCCGTCGTCTCCCCTGCCGTTGTCTCCACCAGACGGGGGACACCGCCACGGGTTGCTCCCCTCCCCCGGCACCGCACAGTGCGGCGCCGCCCCGCGATCATACGATGTACGGGCCACCTTTTTTTGCTCGTTATCGGGCACCACGTACACCAGGTGGCACATCCGCCGCGACGCGTGCCCGATCGTCCACGGGGACCCGGGCCCGCTGGTAGCTGGCCCAGTCGCCCGCGAAGGTGACCAGGACGTCGGTGAGTAGGGCTCGCGGCGACCGGCGCCCGTACGCGGTGTCCACGTAGCCGAGCAGGCGTACGCCGCTGCGCGCGGGTCCCGCGCCCCGGCGTGGGACGCGGGGTCGCGGCGGCGGCCCGGGCCGTCGGCCGCGTTGAGCACCACGGCGTGGAGCCGCCGCGCGCGCCCGTGGAGCGCCCGCCAGGCCGCCGGGTTCTCCGTGGGGTGGACGTACTGCGGCACGAGCAGGGGCCCCGGGGGTGGGAGCGCGGGGTTCATCGCGGTGCGTCGAGGGGCTGGCCGGTGGCGGCGGCCCACAGGTCGGCGAGCGACTGGTCGAAGGTGTGGCGGGGCTCCCAGTCCAGCGCCGCGGTGGTCGTGGTGATGTCGGCCCAGGCGCGGGAGGCGGCCGGCGAACGACCCGAGTCGGCGCCGCTCTCGTCGATGTGCCCGTGGAAGTCGGCCAGCCGCGCGAGCCCGGTGGCGACGGCCCGCACGGGGTGGGCGGTGCCGCTGCCGAGGTTGAGGACGGGCGGCAGTGGCGCGGGGGCGGTGGTGGCACGGCCGATGGCCCGGGCCACGTCGCGGACGTCGATGAAGTCGCGGTACGCGGAGAGGGCGCCCACCCGGATGGTGCCCTCGCGGTCGGCGTCGCGCAGCAGGGCGGCGAGCCGCCCGGGCAGGCTGCTGGTGGGCGAGCCGGGGCCGATCGGGTTGAAGACCCGCAGCACCACCGCGTCGAGCCCGGACGAGGTGACGGCGAGCGTGCCGGCGAGCTTGGTGGCCCCGTAGACGCCGAACGGGTAGGTGGGGCTGGACTCGGTGAGGGCGAGGTCGCCGCTGGAGGCGCCGTACTCGGCGGCGGAGCCGAGGTGGACGAGGCGGGCGCCGGGGGCGGCGTCGGCGAGCGCCGCGCACAGGGCGGCCGGACCACGGGCGTTGGTGCCGGCCAGGGCGAGCGAGCCGCCGCCAACCGCGCCCGCGCAGTTGACCACGGCGTCCACGCGCAGCGCGGCCAGGGTGTCGGTGAGTTGGTCCACGCCGATGGTGGCGAGGTCGATGTGGGCGTCGGCTGCGGGCGAGCGACCGCCGGTGAGCACCCGCGCGCCGGGCAGGGCGCGCAGGTGCCGGACGGTGTGTTCGCCGAGGAAACCGCCGGCTCCCAGGACGAGGATGCGCATCGGGTCGGTCACGCTCCCTTGATGAGGACGCCGCGGCGTTGGGTGAACTCGGCATTGGCGCGGTCGGTGGCGTCGGGTCGGCCGGTGTCGAGCCAGTAGCCGTCGAAATCGTAGGCGTGTGGTGGGGCGTCGGCCGCGAGCGGGTCGAGGACGAGTTGGTCGAAGCCGAGCGGCGGGCCCGGTGGGTAGGGGTTGAGGGTGTCGCGGGAGACACCGTAGACACCCGTGGAGACCCGGTAGTCGACGCGGGGCTCCTCGGTGAAGCCACCGCCACCCGGTCCGACTCGGTGGTCAGCACGGGCTCGGAGAGCGCACCGTAGCGGAGGAGAGAGACCCGCTCGCCTCCGGCGTCCCCTGGGGCGCGGAGATCACCTACGGAGATCACGTACGGGCCAGGCGCCGCGGCGGACGCCACGACCGGCCTACCGCGGTGATAGGTCGCGGACCCGCGGGGAACCCGTGGCGCATGGACCAAAGCCAAGCGCCGATCCTGCAAGCTCTCAGCCGCTACCAGTCCGACGGGGAACTCTCGTACACGCCCCCTGGCCACAAACAGGCGCGGGGCGCCGATCCACGGGTGCGGGCCGTGCTGGGGGACGCGGCCTTCGCCGCGGACGTGCTGGCCATCGGCGGTCTCGACGACCATCAGGAGTCGCGTCAGGTGCTGGTGCAGGCCGAGGAGTTGATGGCCGAGGCGGTGCACGCGCGGCTCACGTTCTTCTCCACCTGCGGCAGCTCGCTGTCCGTCAAGGCGGCCATGCTGTCGGTGGCCGGCCCCCAGCAGAAGCTGCTGGTCGGCCGGGACGCGCACAAGTCCGTCGTCGCGGGGTTGATCCTCTCCGGGGTGAGCCCGGTGTGGGTGGAGCCGCAGTGGGACGAGGAACGCCGGCTGGCGCACCCGCCGTCCCCGGAGGCGTTCGAGGCCGCGTTCGCCGCCCACCCCGAGGCGCGCGGCGCGCTGGTCACCAGCCCCACCCCGTACGGCGCGTGCGCGGACCTGGTCGGCATCGCCGAGGTGTGCCACCGGCGCGGCCGGCCGCTGATCGTGGACGAGGCGTGGGGCGCTCACCTGCCCTTCCACCCCGACCTGCCGACCTGGGCGATGGACGCCGGCGCGGACGTGTGCGTGACCAGCATCCACAAGATGGGCAGTGGCCTGGAACAGGGCTCGGTCTTCCACCTCGGCGGAGACCTGATCGACCCCGCGGTGCTCGCCTCCCGGGCCGACCTGTTGGGCACCACCAGCCCGTCCGTGCTGATCTACGCGGGCCTGGACGGCTGGCGCCGGCAGATGGTCGAACACGGCAAGCAGCTCATCGGCGACGCGCTCGACCTGGCCCAGGAGGTGCGGGCCGAGATCGAGACGCTGCCGGGGCTGCACGTGTGTGACCGCGCCGACTTCGTCGGACCCGGGCGTGCCGCGGACCTCGACCCGCTGCCGGTGGTGATCGACCTCGCGGAGACGGGCACCACCGGCTACCGGGCGGCGCGGTGGTTGCGGGAGCACCACCGGATCGACGTGCACCTCGTGGACCACCGGCGGATCAGCACGCAGCTCACCCACGCCGACTCGGCCGCGACGACCCGGCCGCTGGTGGCGGCGCTGCGCGACCTGGTGGCGCACGCGTCAGAGCTGCGGGACGCGCCACCGGTGGCCGTGCCCACGCCTGGGGAGTTGCGGCTTGAGCAGGTGTGCCTGCCGCGCGACGCGTACTTCGGCGCCACCGAGGACGTGCCGCCGTCCGCGGCGGCCGGGCGGATCGCGGCGGAGATGCTCACGCCCTACCCGCCGGGCATCCCGGCCGCGCTGCCGGGCGAGCGGCTCACCGAGCCGGTGCTGCGCTACCTGCACACCGGCGTGGACGCGGGGATGCGTGTCCCGGACGCCGCGGACGAGCGGCTGCGCACGGTGCGGGTGCTGGTGCGCCCGGCCCAGGCGGACTGAACCGGGCGGCCCGGGCGCGCCGCGCGCGCCCGGGCGGCTCACCCGTTCGGCGGGCCGTACCAGACGGTCGTGACGTTGCAGAACTCGCGGATGCCGTGGCCGGCCAGCTCGCGGCCGTAGCCGGAGCGCTTGACGCCGCCGAAGGGGAGCGCCGGGTGGGAGGCGGTCATGCCGTTGAAGAAGACGCCGCCGGCGGCCAGGTCGCGGATGAGCCGCTTCTGCTCGGCCTCGTCGCGCGTCCACGCGTTGGAGCTGAGCCCGAAGGAGGTGTCGTTGGCGAGGGCGATCGCCTCGTCCAGGTCGGCCACCCGGTACAGCGACGCGACCGGCCCGAACGCCTCCTCCCGGTGGATGCGCATGTCGGTGGTGAGGTGCGTGAGCACGGTCGGCTCGTAGAACCAGCCGGCCGGCTGGTCCGGCGGGCGGCGGGCGCCGCACAGGGCGTTCGCCCCGTGCCGCAGCGCGTCGTCGACCAGTTCCTCCAGGTCGGCGCGGCCCGCCTCGCTGGACAGCGGGCCGACGTCGGTGGCCTCGTCCGTCGGGTCCCCGACGCGCAGCGCCCGCATGCCCGCCACGAAGGCCTCGGTGAACGCGTCGTAGACCCGCTCGTGCACGATGAAGCGCTTGGCGGCGATGCACGACTGGCCCGCGTTCTGGGTCCGCGCGGTGACGGCCGTGCGCGCCGCGCGCTCCACGTCGGCCGACGGCAGCACCAGGTACGGGTCGCTGCCGCCCAGCTCCAGGACGGTCTTCTTGATCTCGTCGCCGGCGATGGCGGCCACCGACTGCCCGGCGGGCTCGCTGCCGGTCAGGGTCGCCGCCGCCACCCGCGGGTCGCGCAGGATGCCCTCGATGGCGCCCGAGCCCACCAGGAGTGTCTGGAAGACACCCGCGGGGAACCCCGCCCTGCGGAACAGCTCCTCCAGGTACAGCGCGGTCTGCGGGACGTTCGACGCGTGCTTGAGCAGGCCCACGTTGCCGGCCATCAGGGCGGGCGCGGCGAACCGCACGACCTGCCAGATCGGGAAGTTCCACGGCATGACGGCGAGCACCGGGCCGATCGGCCGGTAGCGCACGAAGGCGCGGACCGCGCCGGAGTCCGCGACGTCGTCGGGCGCGGGTTGCTCGTCGGCGAGCAGGTGCTCGGCGTGCCGGGCGTACCAGCGCATCGCCTTCACGCACTTGGCGGCCTCGGCCCGGGCGGCGCCCAGCGGCTTGCCCATCTCGGTGGTGACGGTGCGCGCGATCGTCTCCTGGTCGGCTTCCAACAGGTCGGCGGCCCGGTTCAGGAGTTCGGCGCGGTGGGCGAAGCTCGTCGTGCGGTAGTCGGCGAAGGCCGCCTCGGCCCGATCGAGCCGCTCCCGCACCGCTTCCTCGCTCAGTGCGTCGAAGGTCATCAGGGTCTCGCCGGTCGCCGGGTTCACGGTGGCGATGGGCATACGGTGCCTCCTTGGCTCGCGGTGCGCGGGGCCACGCCGTCTCCCCGCGCCGCGCCACGCGAGCACCCGGCGCGGCGCGCGGGCCGTGGCCCCGTCGTTCGACCATGCAGGCCCTGCGGGTACCCGCAAACGCGTCCCTCAGCCCCGCCTCCCCCGCCCCGGGGAAACCTCCCGCGACCGCCGGCACCCGCCAGGCCCGACGACCGGTTACGGTGCGCGGCCCGTCACCGACCGTAGGCGCCGGCCCGCGCTCCGCCGCTGGTCAGGAGCCCACCGATCGGGTGCCGGCGGCCTTCGCCGGCGGGGGCCTGGCTCGCGGGGTCGGCATACCGGAGCCAGGCTGGGTAGTCGGAGACCGTCGACGTCCCCGGACCAGAAAGGCCCGCTGCATGGCCACAGCCCCTCCCCAACCGTTGTCCGATCACGATCTCGCCACGGTGGACCGGTACTGGCGGGCCGCCAACTACCTGGCCGTCGGCCAGATCTACCTGCTGGCCAACCCGCTCCTCACCGAGCCGCTGAGCCCGGACCACATCAAGCCACGGCTGCTCGGCCACTGGGGTACGAGCCCGGGGCTCAACCTCGTGTACGCGCATCTGAACCGCGTCATCTCCGCCCGGGACCTGAACGCCATCCACATCACGGGCCCCGGGCACGGCGGCCCGGCCACGGTGGCCTGCTGCTGGCTGGACGGCAGCTACTCGGAGGTCTACCGGGACGTGCCGCGCGACGGGGCGGGCATGGCGCGTCTGTTCCGGCAGTTCTCCTTCCCCGGCGGCGTGCCCAGCCACGTGGCGCCCGAGACACCCGGCTCGATCCACGAGGGTGGCGAACTCGGCTACTCGCTCAGCCACGCCTACGGCGCCGCGTTCGACAACCCCGACCTGCTGGTCGCGGCCATCGTCGGCGACGGCGAGGCCGAGACCGGCCCGCTGGCCACCGGCTGGCACGGCAACAAGTTCCTCGACCCGATGCACGACGGCGCGGTGCTGCCCATCCTGCACCTCAACGGCTACAAGATCGCCAACCCGACGGTGCTGGCCCGAATGCCACAGCGGGAACTCGACGAACTCCTGCGCGGCTACGGGCACGACCCGCTCTACGTCAGCGGCGACGAGCCGCGGGACGTGCACCAACAGCTCGCCGCCGCGCTGGACACCGCCCTGGACCGCATCGCCGCCCACCAGCGGGAGGCCAGGTCACGTGGCTCGGCCGCCGCCACCCGGCCCCGCTGGCCGATGATCGTGCTGCGCACGCCCAAGGGTTGGACGGGCCCCAAGGAGGTGGACGGGCAGCCGGTCGAGAACACCTGGCGCTCCCACCAGGTCCCGCTGTCCGGGCTGCGCGAGAACCCGGAGCACCTGGAGCAGTTGGCCGCGTGGCTGCGCTCGTACCGCCCCGAAGAGCTCTTCGACGAGGACGGCCGGCCACGCCCCGAGGTGCTGGGCCACGTGCCGAGCGGCGACCGGCGCCTGGGCTCCAACCCGCACGCCAACGGCGGCCGGCTGCTGCGCTCGCTGCCGCTGCCCGACATCCGCCGCTACGCCGTCGAGGTCATCAAACCCGGCGCCACGCTCCACGAGCCGACCCGGGCCCTCGGCGCGCTGCTGCGGGACGTGCTGCGAGCCACCGACGAGCGGCGGGACTTCCGCGTCTTCGGGCCGGACGAGACGGCCTCCAACCGGCTCCAGGACGTGTACGAGGCCAGCGGGAAGGGGTGGCAGGAGGAGATCCTGCCGGTGGACGAGGACCTGGCCCGCGACGGGCGGGTCCTGGAGATGCTCTCGGAGCACAACTGCCAGGGTTGGCTGGAGGGGTACCTGCTGACCGGGCGGCACGGCCTCTTCTCGTCGTACGAGGCGTTCATCCACATCGTCACCTCGATGGCCAACCAGCACGCCAAGTGGCTGAAGGTGTCGCGCGAGCTGCCCTGGCGGATGCCGATCGCCTCCCTCAACTACCTGCTGACCTCGCACGTGTGGCGGCAGGACCACAACGGCTTCTCGCACCAGGACCCGGGCTTCATCGACCACATGGTCAACAAGGACCCGCACACCATCCGGGTCTACCTGCCGCCGGACACCAACTCGCTGCTGGCGGTGGCCCAGCAGACGCTGGACACCCGGGACCGGATCAACATCGTCGCGGCCGGCAAGCAGCCCTCGTTCGACTGGCTGCCCGTCGAGGACGCCATCCACCACGTCCACCGGGGTGTCAGCGTGTGGGACTGGGCGGGCACCGACACCGGACGGGAGCCGGACGTCGTGCTGGCCGCGGCCGGTGACGTGCCGACCATGGAGGTGATGGCCGCAGCGTCGCTGCTGCGGGCGTTCCTGCCCAAGCTGGCGGTGCGGGTGGTCAACGTCGTGGACCTGATGCGGCTGCTGCCGCCGCGCGACCATCCGAGCGGGCTGCCGGACAGCGCTTACGAGGCCGTGTTCACCACCGACAAGCCGGTGATCTTCGCCTACCACGGCTATCCGTGGCTGATCCACCGCATGACCTACCGCCGCGCCGGTCACGACAACCTCCACGTCCGCGGCTACAAGGAGGAGGGCACCACGACCACCCCGTTCGACATGGTCGTCCGCAACGACATGGACCGCTACCGGCTGGTCATGGACGTCATCGACCGTGTCCCGGGCCTCGCGCTGACGGCCATCGGGGTGCGCCAGCGCATGAACGACAAACGCACCGAACACCACGCGTACATCAGAGAGCACGGAGAGGATCTGCCCGAGGTGAGGAACTGGTCGTGGACGTGAACCAGGGAACATGCGCCCAGGAACCCGGCGAGGCCGAGCACGGTCCCGGGTCAGACCGGATACCGGGAGGTAGCGGACGGCAGGAGAGTCAGGACGAGCGCGCGGACCGGCGGTGGGTCGAACTCCTGCAGGAGGTGCGTGTCGCGCAGACGGGCGTGCAGATCCTGCTGGCGTTCCTGCTCACGGTCGCCTTCACGCCGCGCTTCCCCGACCTGTCGGACACCAACCGCAACATCTACGTGGTCACCGTGCTGCTCGGCGCCGCGACCACCGGCGCGTTGATCGCCCCGGTCTCCATCCACCGCTTCGTCACCGGCTGGGGCGTCAAGCCACAGACCGTGATCTGGGCCTCCCGCTTCACGTTGATCGGCCTGATCCTGCTGTTGTGCACGATCGGTTCGGCGCTCCTGCTCATCATGCGCGTGGTGGTCACCAACACGATGGCGGGCTGGTTGGTGGGCGCCGTGCTGGTCTGGTTCACGTGCTGCTGGTTCCTGCCGGCATACTGGATGCGCCGCAACGGGCGCAACCCGGACCGGGCGAAGGAGCGCCGCTAGCTCGACGGGCCGTCCGGCGCGGTGCTTTCGGCCGCCTCGGGCCGCTGGTCGGCGGGGCGCGCCGCGTCCGGCACCTCCAGCACGCAGAACTCGTTGCCCTGCGGGTCCTGGAGAACCGTCGTCAGCCAGCCGTTGTCGTCGAAGGGGCCGCGCACCGTCCGCGCGCCGAGCGCGCGCAACCGGGCCAGTTCGGGTTCCATCCGGGGCACCCGCAGGTCCATGTGCATCCGGTTCTTGCCGCGCTTGGGCTCGGACACCCGCTGCAACAGCAACTCGGGGCCGACGCCGCCCGGGTCGCCGAGGACGACGTAGGGCGGGTTGCCACGGACGACGCGGTAGCCGAGCGCCCGCGCCCAGAAGGGGGCCAGCGCATCCGGGTCCGAGCAGTCGAGCACGAGAGCGAGGGTCATCGAGCACCTCTAGGGGGCGTGGGGCGGGCGGGCGAAGAGCGGGGAGGCTCGCCCGTCCCACGATGCCAAAGATCGCACCGCACCGCTCGCCTTCCCCGGAAGGCGAGCGGTGCGGTGCCCGTTCCACCGTGCCGTGCCCTGACCGCGCGGCGCGTGCGCACCAGCCGCGCCGCGCGGCGTGTGGGGAAGTGGTGCAGGGGCAGCGGACAGCACCAACGGTGGGTCACGTGCTCAGGTGTTCAGGTGCCCGGCGAAGGGTGGCGGCTCAGCGACCGCTTCGCTGGTTGACGTTGAGCAGGAAGTCGAACTTCGCGAGCTTCCCGCCGCCACCGTTGGAGATGTTCATCAACAGCGCCGGGTGGAAGATCGGGTCGCTGTTGTTGCCCGGCTCACCCGGGAAGTAGAGCTGGGTGGTGAGGATGGGCCGGTTCGGGGCCTGCACCTTGACGTGGATGTGCCGGGTGCGGCCCGGGTAGAGGCCGGGGACGATGGTCTCCAGCTTGAAGGCGCCCTGGGCGTCGGTGTACTGGTGGCCGCGCAGCCGGTAGCCACGGTTGTCGTACGCGCCGCGCACGTCCGCCTGCCAGAAGTCGAGCAGCGCGTTGGCTATGGGCCGGCACGCGAGGCCGAACACGTAGCCGGTGAGCGTCAACTTGGTGCCCGTTATCCCCGATTCGAGCAACGAGGTGCGCCGGGGCGAGTTGGGCTTGAAGTACGGGCCCTCCATCTGCGGCGGCGTCGGGTCGTCGTTGTCGTCGCAGTACGGGGTGGGCGCGAGCGGCTGCCCCGAGGGCGTCCGGTCGTCCTTCGCCCAGGAGACGCCGCCGAGCACGATCGGCAGGGGGGCCGCCGCGAGCGCCGCCTTGAGCAGCGTCTTGCGGGTCATGCCTCTACGCGAGCCCTCGTGCGTGTTCGTGGGGTCTTGGGTGTTCTCGCCTTCCACGGTGTTCCTCCCGCGGTCCTTTTTGGGGGTGAGTCGTGCTGGCCGTACGAGCGGGACTGAACTTATGCGGAGCGCTCAGGGCCGGTCGATGGACTCGATTCGGCGAACGTGGTGATTCCCTCCGGTCCCCGGCGAAGCCGCCGGTGGCAGGGGGTCACGCTCGGACTGGCGGCGGAAGTCACCCGGGCTGAGCCCGGTTTCGCGGCGGAAGAAGCGGCAGAAGTAGGCCGGGTCGGCGAACCCCACCTCGCGGGCGACCTGGCTGACGGTCAGGCCGGTGGCCGCGAGCAGCCGCTTGGCCTCGCGGATCTCCGCCTCCCGGATCAGTTGGCCGGGGGTGCGGCCGGTGGTGCGCTTGACGGCCTCGGTCAGATAGCCCACCGAGACCCCGATCCGCACCGCGTACGCCCCGACGGTCGCGCGCACGGCGGCCCGGCCGCCGCCGCTGCCGCCCCCGGCGGGGCGCGGGGAGAGCGCGGTGCCGCCGCTGCGCGTGTGCATCGTCAGTAACTGGGCGAACTGCCGGGCCACGGCGGTCGACCTGCCGACGGTCTCCTCCTCGGGCGGCAGCGCGCCGGGCAGCCGCTGGGCCCGGACGATCAACACGTGCAGATAGGACCGCAGCACCGTGATGAACCCGTCCTCGCGGTCGCGGAACTCCCGCCCCATGTCGGAGATGAGCGCCGCGAGCGCCGGCGCCGTGCCGGGGTCGGGATGCAGCCACGGCCGCTCGGCCAGCCGCCGCAGCGCGGCCCGGTCCTCCGGGTGGGCCAGCAGGAAGTCGTCGGTGAACAGGACGACCCACCCTTGCAGGTCACGCACCCCGGCCCAGTAGTGCACCTGGCCAGGGGCGATCACGCACAGATGGGGTGGTCGCAGCCGCCAGGGGACCTGTTCGATGACGTGGGTGCCCGTTCCGGAGGTGACGTAGAGCAGCTCGTAGAAGGTGTGCCGGTGCGGGAAGGTGGCCCGGGACAGCGGGCCGATGGTGTCGAAGGTGCCGATCGCGAACGGCAGGACGTTGGGGGCCGGCACCGAGAGGCGGTGCAGCGGCACGGGGTCGGTGTCGGGCGTCCAGTCCGCCTGCTCGCCTGGCACGTGGTAGATGTCCGCGGACGATGTGGGCATGGCAGGTCATGCTCCGTTCTGCTTCGCGCGCTCGCGCGTCCTCATGCCGTCGCCCTATGCCCCGCCGCTTAGCCTAGACCGCCAACTGGCCTGGGAAACCCATGATTTCAGCCCCTTGTCGCCTTAGTTCATCCAGCGAACGGCGCGAATCACACGGTGGACGCGACACCGCTCCACCGGGCGGACAGCCGGCGGAGCGGGGGACGGGGGCGGAGCGGGGTGAGCGTGCGGTCGCCGGGCGCGGCGGTCGGCCGGCGCCGGACGCGACGGTGCCGCCCGGGGCGGGAACCCCGGGCGGCACCGTGGCGCGGAGGCCGACTGGCCGGTGCGGCGCCGGTCAGGCCGGGCCCGGCTGGGGCGTCGGCTCGGGCCCCGGTGTGGGCCCCGGCGCCGGGGTCGGGTCCGGCGGAATGGGTGGCACCGGTCCCGGGCCGGGCCCCGGCTCGGGCCCGGGACCCGGGCCTGGCCCTGGGCCGGGGGGCGGCGTGGGCGTCGGCGGCACGGGGTCGGGCGTGCCGGGTGGCACGGGCTCCGGGTAGATCGGCGGCACCGTCATCGCTGTGATGTCGTACGCCATGAGGAAACTCCTGTGGTTCGCGTGCACGGACAATCCGCCCGTCATCGACCGGCTGCCCCTTCCCCTCCCATTTACTCCCACCCGCCCACGGGACGCGACACGGCGCGCGGCGGGCGGGCACCGCCCGGCGGAGCCGCGACCCGCCCGGTCAACGCCCACGGCCGCCGAGGCGCGCCCCGGCCACCGGCTACCCCCGCCCGACCTCGTCCGCGCCCCGGTCCGCGTCCGGCGCGCCGTCCGGCTCGTGCGGCCACACGGTCCGCACCCCGCTCCCGGGTCGCCAGGTCTGGAGCTGGAGGGCGCCGTCCACGATCCGGGTGCGGGTCACCTCACGCACCTCGACCCGGAAGAGGTGGAACGGCTCCGGTGGCTTGATCTCGGCGATGTACGCCGCGCGCGCCGCGCCCGTCGGCACCTCGACGGCCCGCCCACCGAACCGGGCGTCCCCGTCCGGCAGCTCCGCCCCCGGCCCGGGATTGGCGTGCACCGCGAGGCGGGGGTCGCGGCGCAGATCCAGCGCCTTGCGGGAGTGCCACATCATGCCCAGCCACGCCTCGCCGCCGAGGAAGGCCACCTCAAGGCCGGTCACGCGCGGTGACCCGTCGGCGCGCAGGGTCGCCAGGACGTGGTGCTTGTACGCCGCGAAGCGCGCCTCGACCCAGTCCGCCAGCTCCGGGGCGGCCTGGCGTACGTCGTTCCAACTCGTCGTCATGGCGCGATGCTCTCGCCGGTACCGGACATCTGCTGTCTGGCTTTCCGGGCCGCCTCCGGGCTCCTGGCTTTCCGGGCCGTCGCCCGCGGGCTCAGCGGGCGGGCCCGGCCGGGGCGAGGTCGGCGAGCGTGTTCCAGAACATCAGCTCGTAGTGGAGGACGAGGTCCCCGTAGTGGTCCGCCGCCTCGGTGAGCAGTCCGCTGTCGAGGCCGGCCCGCACGGCGGCGAGCGCCCGCTCGCCGTCGCCGGGCACCGGTTGGGCGAAGAAGTCGAAGAAGCCGCAGCCCCGCGCGTCGAAGCCGTAGTGGGTGCGCAGCCCGTGGGAGACCGTGGCGCAGTACTTTCCCCAGGCGGTGAAGTTGGCGACCAGGGCGAGCACGACGTCGGCGGGTTCCGCGTTGAGCGCCAGCCACGCCAGGTAGGCGGGGTAGACCTGGCATCCGGCGCGGGGCCGGTAGTCGCGCACCGTCGCCTGGTCGAGCCGGCAGGCTGCGGCCAGGTCGTGCAGCCGGCTCATGGCGATGTACTCACCGTCCGCCATCGCGGTGAAGAAGGTGCTGATGGCCGGGGAGCCGGTGGAGCGCTGCGCCAGGTGGAGGAAGGCGCGCCGGTCGCTGTCGATGATGCGGTACTGCTCCAGGGCGAGCGTGGCGATGGCGTCCAGCGGCGCCGTGCCCGCCGCCACGAGCGGCACCAGCCGGTTGTCGTCCGGTCGCGGCGTCAGCCGCCGCACCGCCGCGTCGAGCCGCTCCGTCGCGGTCGTCGCCATGGCGTGACCTCCCGTGGATCGTCGTTCCGCTCCGGGTCCCGGTCCCCCAGCCCACGCACCACGCTCTCACGTGCCGTCCCGCCCTCGGGCACGTCCGGGCGAGGGCGGGCGCAAGATGCCCCCGACGAGGGAGGGGCCGCGCCGGGCGGGGGAACGTCCGCGACGGAAATCGGGCGGGATTGGTCGCATTCGCTCGGCAACCAAGAGGTCATATGAACAGTCATATGAGGCATGAGGGTGAACGAGAGTAACAAGCAGGGCTCACACGGGAGTAGAAGCCGGACGGTGAGCCGTCGGGTGGGGGTGTTGCTGGGCATCGCCGGCCTGACGGTGCCGCTCAGCGTCGCGCTGGGCAGCGGCACCGCGCAGGCCGCGAGCGCCTGTACGGCCAAGGCGGGGCCGTACCAGAAGCAGGCCGAGAAGTTCCTCGGCCGGCCGGTGGACGGCAAGCAGTCGGCCGCCGACTGCCGGGCCATCCGCTCCTTCCAGACGGCGCACGCCATCTCCCCCAACATCGGGTACGCGGGGCCGATCACGCGCAACATGATGGACCTGGTCGGCAAGCAGCGGGCGGCGGGCAAGAACCCCAACAAGGCGAAGAAGTGCCCCACCAACAGGGGACGCATCGCCTGCGTGGACCTGAGCCGCCAGTTGAGCTGGGTCCAGGACGGCAAGAAGCTGGTGTACGGGCCGGTGCCGGTGCGTACCGGACGCAACGGCCACGAGACCCGCACCGGGTCCAAGAAGGTCTACTGGCGCAACATCAACCACTGGTCGACGCTATACCACGTGCGCATGCCCTACAGCCAGTTCTTCGACGGCGGGCAGGCGTTCCACGCGATCAGCGGCAACGTGTGGTCGGCGCCGGGTTCGCACGGTTGCGTCAACATGCGCACGGCCGACGCCAAGAAGTACTGGAGCCTGCTTCGGAACGGCGACGACACCTTCGTCTACGGCCGCAAGCCCGGCACCTGAGCCAACCGCCGACGGCGATGAACACCGCCTGCCATAACGACCCGTGGCCCGCGCCTTCCCGGCGCGGGCCACCTGACGTCGTGGGCCGGATCGGCCGGCGTGCCTACCAGGCGGAGGGCGCGTAGTCCTTAAGGAAGCAGCCGTACAGGTCCTCGCCGAGTTCGCCGCGCACGATCGGGTCGTAGACCCGGGCGGCGCCGTCCACCAGGTCGAGCGGCGCGTGGAAGCCCTCGGCGGCGAGGCGGACCTTGTCGGGGTGGGGCCGCTCGTCGGTGATCCAGCCGGTGTCCACGGCGGTCATCAGGATGCCGTCGGTCTCCAGCATCTCCTGGGCGCTGGTGCGGGTGAGCATGTTCAGGGCGGCCTTCGCCATGTTGGTGTGCGGGTGTCCCGCGCCCTTGTAGCCGCGGCTGAACTGGCCTTCCATGGCGGAGACGTTCACCACGTACTTGCGGCGTGCCGGCGCCGCGGCCATCGCCGGGCGCAACCGGCTGACCAGGACGAACGGCGCGGTGACGTTGCAGAGTTGGACTTCGAGGAGTTCGAGCGGGTCCACCTCGTGGACCCGCTGTATCCAACTGTTGGTGGGGTCCAGGTCGGGCACCAGGCCACCGGCGTCGATGGCGTTGCCGGCCTCGATGCGGGCCAGCGAGGCGGAGCCGCTGGTCAGCGCGAGGGCGGTGATGGCGTTCGGGGTCAGCTCGTCGGAGCGGCCGGCCTGCCCGGGCAGCGTGTTGTGGCTGCCGCTGCCGAAGTGGCCGAACACCTCCTTGGCGGGCAGTTCGCCGGCCGGCAGCGGCGCCTGCTCGGCGGCGATCAGCTCGGCGTAGGCGCGCGGGGTGCGCCGCACGGTCTGGGCGGCGTTGTTGATGAGGATGTCCAGCGGGCCCTCGGCGCTCACCGAGTCGGCCAGCGCGACCACCTGGGCCGGGTCCCGCAGGTCGATGCCGACGATCTTCAGCCGGTGCAGCCACTCGGCGCTGTCGGGCATCGCCTTGAAGCGGCGGATGGCGTCGTTGGGGAAGCGCGTGGTGATGGTGGTGTGCGCGCCGTCCCGCAGCAGCCGCAGGGCGATGTACATGCCGATCTTGGCGCGGCCACCGGTGAGCAGCGCCCGCCGCCCGCTCAGGTCGGTGCGGGCGTCGCGCCGGGCCCGGTTCTCCTTGGCGCACGGCTGGCACATCTGGTGGTAGAAGGCGTCCACCTCGGTGTACCGGGTCTTGCAGATGTAGCAGGCCCGGGGCCGCTGGAGCACGCCCACGATCTCGGTGGCCGCGGTGGCGGCCAGCGGGATGCCCATCGTCTCGTCGTCGATGCGGTCGGCGGCGCCGGTGGCGGTGGCCTCGGTGACCGCCTTGTCGTGGGCGGTCTTGGCGGCGCGCCGCTCCTGGCGACGGCGCTGCTTCACCGTCCGGTAGATCCCGGCCGTGGCCCGCCGCACGGCTATCGCGTCGGGGTGGTCGAGCGGCAGCCGATCGAGCTCCGCGAGTACGTCCAAGCAGGCTGCGAGTCGGTCGGGGTCGATCCCCTGCTCCTCGGCCGGGCTTTCCTCAGCCACCGTCATCGCCGCTTACCGTCCCTCGGCCTCGTGCTACCAGCAAACCCCCGAACTGTACGTATGCCGATGAGACTTCGCCAAACTCGCCCCGAAGGGCAATTACTCCTCGTAATCATCGGTCGAAATGCAGATTCGGCACAAGAAGTTCCCCTTTCGACGGTAGATCACCGTTGAATTGGGCATCATCCCTGGTAGCCGCCTCAGCCCGTGGCACGGAAACTGCGGATGAACGACACCACACAATCCCTTCCGAGGCGCCGAGCGGCGAAAAACAGTAACACAGAGTAATCATCGACCCGCCTTCACTGGCGAGGGAGCGCCCCATGTCCGAGCAGTACGAACTCCCCTACGCGATCAGGCGTTGGACCTTTGACAGGTTCCTGATCATCGAGCTCCACGGCGAGATAGACATCCTCGTCGCCGCCGCGAACAGCGACCTCCTCGCAGGTCAGGACCTGGATCGGCAGCCGGACGTGGTGGTCGACCTGACCGCGGTCACCTTCATCGACTGCAGCGGCCTGGGCGTGCTGTGCCAGCTCGCCAACCGCCTGCGGCGCAGGGGGCGGCTGCTGCGGCTGGTGGTGGCTGACTCGTTCACGCTCAAGGTGCTGCGCGCCACCCGGCTGACCGAGGTCTTCCTGATCCACGACAGCCTCTCGGCCGCCCTGTCCCACTCCGACGGTGCGGCGGAGGTCCCGGCCTCCTGACGGCCGCACCAGCACGTTGCCCGCGATGGCGGGCCGGTCCCGGGCACTGGCCACGGGACCGTACGGCGGCGACGGCACACAGCGCCCACCCGCCGACATGGCCGACCAGGCCCCGCGGCTGCCGGCCGGGCCCATGCGCCCCGGCCCCGGCCGCCGCCCTCGCACCCCCACCGCCCACCTCCGGCCCCGTCCCGTACGGCTCCCCCGTACGGCGCCGCCCCGCCCACGGCCGAGCCGCGCCACCGCGGGCCGCGCCGTCAGGCGGGTGAGCCCGCCGAACCGGGCGCGCCGGCCTCCGGTGATCCCGCCGTCGAGGCCCCCGACGGGGTGCCGAACGGTGGCGCGGGCACCGTCCGCGGACTCACCAGCACGCTCGGCCGCCCGTCCACGCCGATGGCGACCTCCCCGTCGATCGTGATCCGGCGCAGGACGCGCGGGTGGTCGCCCGAGTCGTCCACCCCGTAGTGCTGGGTGGCCCGGTTGTCCCAGATGGCCACGTCGCCCTCCTGCCACTGCCAGCGCACGGTGTTCTCCGGGCGTTCGATGTGGTGCTGGAACAGGTCGATGAGCAGCCGCGAGTCCCTGCTGGGCACCCCTCTGACGCGCTGCACGAAGTTGCCGAGCACCAGGGTGCGTTCGCCGGTCTCGGGGTGTACGCGCACCACGGGGTGCTCGGTGGTGAACGAGGTGGCCGTGAAGACCCGGTGGTACTGGTCGAGTCGCTCGTCCCGGGCGTCGGGTTGGACGGCGGCGTAGTCGTACTCGTTGGAGTGCAGGGCCCGCAGGCTGTCGGCGAGGATGCGCAGCGGCTCGGCGAGTTCGGCGTACGCGGTGGCGGTGTTGGCCCACAGGGTGTTGCCCCCGTAGGGCGGGATGACCTCGGCCCGCAGGATGGAGAAGGCCGGGTAGGCGGGGACGAAGGTGACGTCGCTGTGCCACTGGTTGGCCCGGCCGCCGTGGTCGGAGGCGATACTCAGCGCGTACCGGCCGTCCGCTGAGGGGACGGTGGGGTGGGCGACGGGCGTGCCGAGCAGCCGGGCGAACGCCTCGTGTCGCACCCCGTCCAGGTGGTGTTGGCCACGGAAGAAGACCACCTTGTGGGCGAGGACGCGCTCGCGGACGGCCGCCACGGTGGCGGCGTCAAGGTCACCGCCGAGCCACACCCCCTCGATGACGGCACCGATGCGGCCGTTGAGGCGGGTGGTACGCAACGGGCCGTCGTCGCGGTCGGTCGCGGCGGGCGTCACACGGGTCGGCGCGGAGGTCATGGCGATGCCCTTTCGGTGCTTGGGGGGCGGCGGCCCGGCGCGCGGTCGCGGCCGGGTGGCGGGTGTGGGGCGGTGCGGGCTGGGTGGTGGGGGCCGGGCTTCTTGGCTGTGCCCTCGGGTGGCTCCATGGGGTGCGGAAAGTGGCACCCCCCGCCGCGTACGGGTCAGCGTCACGCGGCGGCCGGGCGGCGTGGACACGCGGCCGGGCCGAGCCACGGCGCGGCGTGCGGGCGCCGTGCGGGGTGCGGGCGGGTGGCTGACATGGGCGGAGCGTCGCAACGGCCCGGGCGCCGCGTCAACACCGCGTCGGTACGGGCCGGCCCCGGCGAAGGCTGGGCGAGCGCCCCTCGCCGGGCCGCCGTGCTGCCCGACCACCCTCGTGGCATTCATCTCGACGTGCGGCTCTGACCTGGTGCTTTACCAGGTGGGGTGAGCCGGAGGCGGCCGGTGGGCGACCCGCGTCAGGTGGTGAACGGGGGTACCTCTGGGCCGGTGCGGGGTGGGGTGGGAGTGGCATCCGCTGTTCATCCGCGTTCACCGGGGTTCATCCGGTCGCCATGCCCTCGCCGGGGCGGGCCGCCGCTCGCGACCGGTGAGCCCGTCGCCTCGCGGGCGCACCGGTCGCGGGTGTCGGGCCGTCAGCGGGGCTGGGAAGGAGCGGTCTGGGTGGGCAGGAGCGGGGTGAGGGACTCGGTGATCTGCCGCGCCACCGCCCGCTCGTGGTCGCGCAGGTAGAAGTGGTCGCCCGGATGCAGATGCAGGCCCTGGAAGTGCGGGGTGTGCTCGGCCCAGCCGGCGAGCCGCGCGGGCGGCACCACGGCGTCGGCGTCACCGCCGAAGACGGTGAGCGGCACGGGCGGCGGCGCGGCGCCGGGCGCCGGGCGCCAGGTGTCCACCACCGAGAAGTCGCCCCGGAAGGTGGGGGCGAACATCGCCCACAGGCCGTCGTCGTCGAGTAGTTCGGGCGGCGTGCCACCCACCGACCGCAGCCAGTCGCGCAGTTCGGCGTCCGGCAACAGGTGCCGCGCCAGGCCCGCGCCGCCGGCCGGTCCTTCGGGCTCGGCTCCCCGCGCCCCCGCGCCGGGAGACGGGCGGGGCCCGCCCCAGGAGGAGACGCCGAGCCAGCGGGGAACCTGTCGGCCCTCGGTGGCGAGTCGGCGGGACAGTTCGTACCCCACGAGGCCGCCCATGCTGTGTCCGAAGAAGGCGTAGGGCCGATCGAGCAGCGGTTCCAGGTCCCGTACGAGGTAGGCCACCAGCTCCTCGCTGCTCGCCAGCGGGCCCACGTCGTGCAGGCTGCCCCGGCCGGGGGCGTTGACCAGGCAGACCTCCCAGTCGGCCGGGAAGTGTTCGGCCCAGCCCCGGTAGAGCAGGTGGGAGCCGCCGGCGTGGTGGAAGAGGAACAGCCGCAGGGCGGGGTCCGGCACCGGGCGTGGGCAGGTGACGCTGCCGTGGTGGGTGGGGCGGGGCCGGCTCCGCGTGGTGGTCGACGGGGGCGCGGCGGGGACGCCGGTCGCGGTGCGCGCCGCTGGGGGCATCGTGGATCTCCTCGTTGGCTCGTGCTCGGGCTTGCCCCACGAGTCTTCCGCGTGCGCGCTCACGCCCGCGGGCCGGGGTGCACCCCGGCGTCGACGCCGGCCGCGTACCCGCGCACCCGCACGCGCGGGGGCGGGCGTCGCGGGCCGGCCGGTGAGGGGGTTACCGGGCCGGCCCGCGACGGTACGGGGGCGCCCGCGGGCGGGGCGCGTCAGGCGGGCACCGGGGCGGAGTCCGGGCCGGGCGTGGGCTCGGCGCCGGCGCCCTCCCGCGCGCTCGCGTGCAGGTCGCGGCGGCGGATGAAGGCGAAGGCGACCACGGCGCCGAGCGCGCACACGGCCGCGCACAGCGCCATCACGTCGGTCAGCCCGGAGACGAAGGCGGTCCTGGCGGCCTCGGCCACCGGGTCGGCGAGGTCCGCGGGAACGTCGGCGACGGCCTGGCCCTGGCCCTCGGCGGCCACCGCGGTGCCTACCTCGTGGGCCCGGTCGCCGAGTTGGTCTCCGGCGTCCGAGGCCGCGAAGGCGTCGGTGACCCGGTGGTGGAAGAGCGCGCCGAAGGCGGCGATGCCCACGGCGACGCCCACCTGTTGGAAGGTCTCCCCCATGCCGGAGGCCATGCCGGCCTTCTCGGGCGGCACCACGCCGATGGTGACGGCGGCGCGGGGCGGGTTGAACAGGCCCATGCCGATGCCGGTGACGATCATGCTGGGCAGCAGCGCGGTCCAGGAGCTGTCCGGCTCCACCAGCGTCACCAGGCCCATGCCGGCGGCGATGAAGCCGATGGACAGGCCCACCAGCAGCCCTGGCGGCATGGTCTGGAGCAACCCGCCGGTCAGGGCGGCCACCACGAACAGCGTGAGCATCATCGGCATCAGCCGCAGGCCGGTCTCCCAGGGCGAGAAGCCGAGCACGTTCTGGATGTAGGAGATCTGGAGGAAGACTGCGGCGAGGCTGGTCGCGTTGGAGAGGAAGGTGGCCACGCAGATGCCGCCGAAGGTGGGGATGCGCAGCAGGCTCAGGTCGAACATGGCCCGCTCGCCGAGGTGCCGCTCGATGGCCACGAAGGCGATCATGAGCACGAGGGCTCCGCCGAAGGCCGCCAGGATGGGGCCGCTGGTCCACCCGGAGGACTCGCCGCGCAGGAAGCCGAGCACGAGCAGGGTGAGCGACGCCGCGAAGGCGACCATGCCCCACCAGTCGACGCGGTGCGCCTGTGGCTGTCGCGACTCCCGCAGGTGCACCGCGCCCGCGAGCAGGGCGGCCACCCCGATCGGCACGTTGACCAGGAAGATCCAGCGCCAGCTCAGCGCGTCCGTCAGCAGCCCGCCCACCAGCGGCCCGAAGGCCAGCGCGAGCCCGGCGACGGCGCCGAACAGTCCGAAGGCCATGCCGCGGTCCTTGCCACGGAACTCGTGGCCGATGAGGGCGGGGCCGACGGAGAACAGCACGGCGGCGCCCACGCCCTGGACGCCACGGGCCAGGTTGAGCGCGAGCACGTCCTGGGCCAGGCCGGCCACCAGCGAGGACAGGGTGAAGACCACCAGGCCGACGGTGAATACCCGCTTGCGGCCCAGCCGGTCGGCCAGCGAGCCGCCGGTGAGCAGGAACGCGGCCAGGGTCAGGGTGTAGGAGTCGATGACCCACTGGAGGTCGGAGAAGCCGGCGTCCAGGGAGGTGCGCAGCTCGGGCAGGGCGACGTTCACCACGGTGACGTCCAGCATCAGCATGAACATCGCCACGCAGACCAGGCCCAGCGTCCACGGCCGGGCGCGCCGCGACGCCGCCTCCTCGGCCGCGTCGGGCGCCGGCCCACCGGGCGGGCCGGCCGGCCCGGCGTCCGGCGGTGGCGCCTGGTCTGGGGTGGGCTTCGGCGACTGGCCGGGGGGCCTGGCGTCGGCCGCTTCGGATGGCATCACGTACTCCGCATCGTCGGTGCTGGGTTCGGCGGCACCCGGGGTGCCGTGGTGGGCGTGCGCGGGCGGCGTGGGGCCGCCCGGGTGGGTCTACGCGGACGGGCCCGGTGGCGCGGCGGCGGTCGGGGCCTGCTGTCGCCAGGACGCGGTCGCCGGGTCGTACCAGCCCTTGACCGCGCCGCTGACGCCGGTGACCTGGAGCAGCACGCGGCCGTCCGGGGCGAGCGCGGCGTAGCGCTCGGCGTCGGTGGCGGCGTCGAACCAGTGGCGCAGCACGAGCCCTTCCGGGTAGGCGGCGGCCAGTTCCCGGTCGTTGGCCGTGGTGAACAGGTCCACGCTGGCCAGCGCCGTCGGCACCAGGACGGGGACGGCGCCCGGCCGGCGGCCGTCGAGCACGCAGGTGCGCAACAGGCAGTCGAGCGCCAGGCTGGGCAGCAGGAAGCCGTCAAAGGGGGCGCTGTCGCGCACGGGTGCCAGGCGCAGCGCGGCCGACCCGCCGTCGGGCTCGAAGCGCGGCTCGCTCAGCGCGTCGAAGACGCCGCCCAACCGCACGGGGGTGCCCGGCAGCCGGTAGGTGTTGGGGGCCGGCGTGCCGGGCCCGGCGGGCGGCGGGCACCAGGGGCCGACGGGTGCGCTGCGGGCCAGGTGCACGACCATGCGGGTGTGCTCGCGCTCGGGGACCGGGCCCTGGGGCGGGCTGGTGACGCGCACCCGTATCCGCCCGGGCCCCTCGGTGGTCGCCGTCACCCGCAGGGTGCGGGGCCAGCGGTGCCGTGCGGCCCGGATGAACTGGGAGAGCACCACGTCCGTGATCCGCACCGGCGTCAGCCCTGGGGCGAGTTCGGCCGCCGCCTCGGCGGCCAGTTCCAGGATGAAGGTGCCCGGCACCGTGGGCCGCCCGTCCACGAGGTGGTCGAGGAGGTAGGGGTGACGGTCGAGGCTCACCTCGCAGTCCCAGACGGACGAGGCCGCGGGGGCGGCGGAGTCGGAGGCCGCCACGGGGGCGCTCCCGGCGGGGACCTGCCGTGGCGGGCCGGTGAGGAAGGCGCGGGCCGGTGGGCGGGGCGCGGCGGCGCGCGGCGGCTCCGGCGCGGCCTCGGCCAACGCCCGGCAGGCGGCGCGGAAGCCGGGCGCCGCGCGCTCCAGGGTGGCCCAGTCCAGGTCGCCGATCCAGGTGGTGGCCAGGCCGTGGCTGCCGCGCCCGGCCAGTTCCGTACGGTAGAACGCATGGCCCTGGGCGTCGGTGAGTTGCCCGATCTCGGCCTGGCGGGCCAGGAACGCGCCGCCCGGCGTGTCGGCCGACGCCATCCCCGACTCCACCCACAGGCCGGAGACCAACGCGACCTCGTCCCGGCCGTCGGCGCGGGCTTGGGCCGCGGCGAGCAGCAGGAACTCGTTGGCCGCGCCGTAGTCCGGCTCCCCGCGCAGTCCGGTGAAGGCGGAGATGGAGCTGAGCGAGCACCACAGCGCAGGCCGGTGGCCGCGCAGGGCGGCCCGCAGGTGGGCGTAGCCACGAACCTTGACGTCGCGCACGGTGCGGAAGTCGGCGAGCCGCTTGCGCTCCAGCGCGGCGCTGCGGGCGAGCCCCGCGCCGTGCAGCAGCACGTCGACACGGCCCTCGCGGGCGAGCACCTCGCCGATCACGCGGTCCACCGCCGTGGCGTCCAGCACGTCGCACTGCCGGTAGTGCACCCGGTCCGGGCCGCACACCTCTGTCAACGCGCGCAGCGTTCCGGCCCGTTCGGCCTGTTGCACGGCGCGTTCGTAACGCCTGCCCAGGGCGGCCAGGTTCTCGCCGGGGTGGCGTGGCATGAGGCGGCGCACCGCCTCCACCTTGGGCAGCGCGGCCAGTTCCACGTCGCCCGGGTCGGGCTCGGGGCCGGTGCCGATCAGCCATACGGAGCGGGGCGCGCCGGCCGCGACGATCTCGTGCACGAGGTGGGCGGTCAGGCCGCGCGCGCCACCGGTCGCCACGATCACCGGGTCGGCCGGCAACCCGAGGCCGGCGGTCCCCGGCCGGTCCGTGGCGCCGGCCCGGTGGTCCTCGCGCACCGGGATGAGCGTGAGTTCGCCGCGCTGGCCCGCGCTCTGGTAGGCGAGCGGCAGGTGGCGGTGGAGGGCGGACTCGGCGGCGAGCTGGGTGAGCCCGGTGTCGGCGTCGGCGGCGTCGGTGAACAGCGCGTACACCAGGGCGCCCGGCAGCTCCTGCTCCAGGCTGCGCACCAGGCCACCGAAGAGGCCCGCGTGCGGGCGGGGGGTGGGGCCGTCGAGCGCGGCCAGGGCGAGCACCGCGTAGCAGCCACCGTCCCGCAGCGGCCCGGCGCAGCTCTGCGCGGCCACGAAGGCCAGGTCGTGCAGGTCGAGCAGGCGCTGCGGCACGCCGTCCGCGTCGGCCACGTACGCCGCCGCGCGACCGGCCTCCGCGCGGAGCGCGCCGACGACCACCCGGACCTGGGCGGCGCCGGCGCGCCCCCGGGCGGCGAGTGCGGCGGGCAGGTCGGCCGCGTCGTCCAGGTGGAGCACGGTGGGGCCGCCGGGCGGGGCCGGGTACGCGGCGGGGGCCGGCGAGGCTGCCGACGCGGGGGCCACGACCAGGCAGTCGGGCGGACAGTGCGCGGCCACGGCGGCCGGGTCGTCGGTGACGACGAGCGCCCCGGCGGGCAGGGCCGGCAGCGCCGTGCGCACCGGACGCGGCGGCACGGGCCGCAGCGTCACGGCGTGTCGGGCCAGGTGCTCGGCGAGGGACGCCTCGGCGGCGCTAGCGGCCTGGTCGGGCCGCTAGCGCCGTGGGCGCCGGCCGCGCGTTCGGCTCGCGCGCCGCGTCCGCCGTGCGCACCGCGTCCGGCGGTGCGCTCACCCGGAGCGCGGGCGTGTGGGCGTCCTCCGTCGGCCGCAGCAGGACGCCGTCGCCCGGTGCGCGCAGGGCGCGCAGCAGGGCCACGGCCCCTTCGGCGCCCCGGTAACCGCGCTCGTCGCCCGCCGCGTGTCGCCGCGTTCCCCGCGTCGTGGGGTCGGGCGCGGTGGGCGGGGCGATGGCCAGGGTGCCGAGTACGGGCAGGGAGTGGGCGCGGGCGACGCTGAGCCGGGTGAGCAGGTGGCCCACGGCGGCGTCGGCGGGCTGTCGGCCGTCCGGGCTGGGCAGCAGCGGGCTCACGGCGTTGACGCCCATGACGACGGCCAGGTCGAGTTCGCCGTCCCGCAGGTAGCGCACGGCGGTCGCCAGGGCGGAGTGGGTCGAGTCGGCGCCGGCGTCCAGGGTCATGTTCGGGCCGTGCAGGTCGAGCCGTTGCACCACGCGGGCGGCGATGATGTTGGGCATCAGGCCGGGGTACGAGTCCTCGCTGGTCGGCGGGGTCAGGGCGCGCACGGCGTCGCCGAGCAGCGCGGGCGGAAGGCCGGCCGGGTCGGTGAGCTTGGCGGTGAGGTCGCCCAGGTAACAACGCAGGTCGTGGGCGAGCGCGGAGCGGGTGGGCCCGGTGTGCCCGACGAACACGCCGGTGCGGGCGCGCAGCGCGGCGTCCGACAGCCAGTCGCCGGCGAGTTCGTCGGCGCACCGCAGGGCCATCACCTGACTGCGGTCGAGCGCCGCCAGCGCGGACGGCGCGAGGCGCGCCTCGACCGGCGAGGGCATCGGGTAGGCGTCGCCGAAGGTGGCGGGCCAGTCGGGGGCGCCCCCGGCCAGCCAGCGCCGGACGCGCGCGGCGTCCGGCAGGTCCGGCAGGTGGGTGCCGGTGGCCACGACCACCACGGGGTCGTACGCCCCGTCGGGCGAGACCGGGGCGCACGCGCCGGAGGATGTTCCGTCAGCCGCCACGGCGCGCGGGCCGGCGGTGGCGAGGGGGGCCGCGTCGGCGGCGGGCCGGTCCGTACGGGTGGCGGGCGAGGGTGCCCCCGTGCGGTGGTCGCCGCCGCGCGGCCGGTCGGAGAGCAGCAGGTGCCCGTTGGTGCCGCCGAAGCCCATCGCCGAGACGCCCACCAGACGGCGGCGCTCGGGTCGGGCGGGCCAGGGGAGTTCGCGCGTGGGCACCTCGACGCTCGCCGCGACATCGGCGGGGAGCGCGGCGAAGCGGGACTGCGCGGGGATGGCCCCGTGCCGCAGGGCGAGGAGCGCGTGGATGGCGGAGACCGCGCCCGCGGCCCACCCCGCGTGCCCGACCAGGGACTTGTTGGAGGTCATGGTCCAGGTCTTGTCCGGGCCCGCGCTCTGGCCGAGGGCCGTCATCTCGGTCCGGTCGCCGGTGGGGGTGCCGGTGGCGTGCGCCACGACCCAGTCCACGTCCGCCGGTTCGGCCCGCGCCTGGGTCCAGGCCCGGTCCAGGGCGATCCGCTGGCCCGCGGCGTTGGGCGCGTAGATGGCCTTGCCCCGCCCGTCGGAGGAGCCGCCGAAGCCGGCCACGAAGCCGAGCACCGGATCGCCGTCGGCGCGCGCCCTGGCGTACGTCTTGAGGGTCAGCATGGCGGCCCCGTCGCTGAACAGGACGCCGCCGGCCCCGGCGTCCAGGGCCCGCACCTCGCCGGTCCTGGACAGACCGTGCAGCTTGGCGAAGAGGACCATGCTCTGCGCGCTCAGCGCGAAGGCACCGCCGCACAGGGCCACGTCGCACTCGCCGGCCCGCAGGGCCCGCGCACCGAGGTCGATGGTGTAGAGCGAGGAGGAGCAGGCCGTGTCGACCACGACGATCTCCGCGTCGGGCGGCAGGTCCGGGGCGGCGAGCCGGGCGATGCGGTGCGGCAACACCTCGTGTGGCGCCGCCGCGCCGAGCGGGTACAGCGCGTCCAACCCGGCCGGCACGTCGGCGCCCGCCGCGCCGAGGAGGCCGCGCACGCCGGTGGTGACCAGGCTCTGTTCCAGGTGGTGGCTGCCGTCGGGGGTGAGCCCGACGGCGAACAGGTGCCGGTCGGACGCGCGGATGGTCACGTCGTCGGTGGCCTGGAGCAGCGAGTGGCGCAGCCACCGGGCGGTGAACTCGTCGCTGGCGAACCGCCCCGCGGCGATCTCCTCGCGCAGCCGGGGGTGCGGTACGAAGTCGCGCATGAAGCCGGCGACCCGGGCGTACGTCTTGTCCTCGGCGGCCGGGTCGGCCGACCACAGGGTGGCCAGGTCGAGCCGGTCCCCCGGCTCGCCGAACATCGGCTCGCCGGCCCGCAGCAGGTCCCAGAACGCCTCGGGCGAACTGGCCCCCGGCACGGCGAGCCCCATGCCGACGACGACCACCTCGTCGTCGACGGGCGTGGGGTTGGCGGGCGTGGGGTCGGCCGCCGGCCGGGGTGCGGCGGTCGCGGGAGGCGGTGTCTGGGCTGGTGGCGGCTCGGGGGCCGGCGTCGCCTCGCCGGTGAGGGTCAGCGTCTGGCCGTGCAGGGCGCCGGCGTCGGGGCCGAGCAGGAAGCGGACGAGCGGGGCGACGGCCCGGGCCGCGTCCGTGGGCGCGTGCACGGCGTGGGTCCGCACCGGCGCGCGGCCACCCGTGGCGGGTACGGCCGACGGCGCGCTGGGCTCGGGGGTGGGGTCACCCACGGTGGCGCGCCCGGCGTCGCGGGCCGGGTGGGACGGGCCGGGCGGGCCGAGGGTGACATGCACGATGGCGCCGCAGCCGCGCCCGGCCAGCTCGGCCAGGGTGGCGGCGGACGGGGCGCGGTGCGCGGCCGGGGTGGGGCTGGCGGCCACGGTGACCAGCGCGTCGATGGCGCCCTGTCGGTCGGCGGCGGCCAGCGGATCGCCGGAGTGGTCGGGTACGACGTGGGCACCGTCGGCAGCGAGTTGGCGGGCGAGTTCCCCGGCCGCTGCCGTGCCGTCGGAGGCGACCAGGATGACCGGGCGGGCGGGGTGGGCGGACTGCGGCGTCATGCGGGGCTCCGTGATCGTCGGCCGGTCAGCGTCCGGTGGCCCGGGCGGCGGCTATCAGCTCGGCCAGCTCGGCGAGCGTGGACTGGGCCAGGAAACGACCACCGTCAACCGAGGCATCCAACCCGAAATGCGCCGAGACCTTCCCCAACATCTCCGCCCGCTTCAACGAGTCGATCCCCAGATCCGCCTCAAGATCCGCGTCCCCCGTCACCGCCTCCACCGGATAACCCAACGTCCCCGCGTACAACTCCCGCAACTCACCCAACACAGCGCGCGCCCCGGTTTCCTCCCCCGCGATCTCACCGGAGGCCGGGACCGCTTCGGGGACCAGGGTGGGAGCGGCGGCCGAGGCCGGGCCAGAGGCCAGGGTGGGAGCGGCGGCCGAGGCCGGGTCGGCGGTGCGGGTGGGCGGTGCGGCGGTCGGGGACGCGGCGCCGGGGTCGGTCGGCCGGCCCGCCGCGGCGGTGACCAGCTCGGCCAGTTCGGCGAGCGTGGACTGGGCCAGGAAACGACCACCATCGACCGAGGCGTCCAACCCGAAGCGCGTCGACACCTTCCCCAACATCTCCGCCCGCTTCAACGAGTCGATCCCCAGATCCGCCTCAAGATCCGCGTCCCCCGTCACCGCCTCCACCGGATAACCCAACGTTCCCGCGTACAACTCCCGCAACTCACCCAACACGTCACGCCCACCACCCCCCAGCGTCGCGGCGTCGACGGGAGCGGGCACCGGTCCGGCGCCGGTCGCGGGCGCGGCGGACGTGTCGGTCGTCGACTCGGTGCTGACGTCGGGGACGCTGCGCCGCACCAGGCCGGCGAGCCCGGCCGCGCCGCACTCCACGAAGTGCTGGGCGCCCGCGGCGTGCAGTTCCCGGACGGCGGCCAGGAAGGGCACCGGTGCGGTCAACTGGCGGGCGAGCAGGGCCTTGAGGTCGGTCGCGTCGGTGACGTGGCTCCCGGCGACGGGTGAGTAGACCAGCGCGCGCAGCGGGCGCTGGCGTACGTCGGACACGGCCGCGGCGAACGCCTCGGCGGCCACGCCGAGCAGCGGGCCGTGGAAGGGGAAGGGCGCGGGCAGCCGTACGGCGCCCACCTCCAGGGCCGAGGCCACGCGCGCCACGGTGGCCAGGGCCTCCTCCGGGCCCGAGACGACGGTGTGTCGGGGCGCGTTGGTCACGGCGACGGCCAGCCCCGGCGCGGCGACGGCCCGTACGAGGTGTTCGGCGCGGCCGGCCGGCAGCGTGAGGGCGAGCATGCCGCCGGGCTGTGGGCAGTGGGCGAGCAGGGCCAGCGCGCGGTGGCACACCAGGCGGGCGCCGTCGGCGATGTCGAAGGCGCCGGCGTAGGTCAGTGCGGCGATCTCGCCCATGCTGTGCCCGACGAGCACGTCCGGGCTCCGGCGGTGGGCGGCGCGCCGGGCGCTGGCCAGCGCGGCGGCGTACAGCGCCAGTTGCAGGGTGAAGGAGTCGTCCTTGGCCAGCGTGGCCGCGTCCGGCGCGTCCGGGTCGGTCAGCAGGCCCGACACTCCCCCGCGGCCGAACTCGCCGGCCACCGCGTCGGCGATGTGCAGCACCTCCGCGACCTCGGTCGCGGTCTCGCCCGCGAACATCCCCGGCACGTAGCCGCCCTGGCCCGGCAGGAGAAAAACGGTCTCGGCCGCCATCTCGGGTCCCCCTCGTCCTCGTTCGTCTCGTGTTGCTGTGTGCGTGGGTCACGGGCGGCGCGCCGGGCGCGCCGCCCACGGTGGCGTCACCAGGTGACGGGCAGTTCGCGCAGTCCGTACAGGACCATGTCGTGCCGGAACGGCAGCTCCGTCAGGGGCACCCCGAGCCGCAGGGTGGGAAAGCGCTCGAAGAGGCCGGCGAAGACGGTGGTCAGCTCGACGCGGGCGAGGGTGAGGCCGATGCACTTGTGGAAGCCGTGTCCGAAGGCGACATGGGCCTGCGGCGAGGCGCGGTGGATGTCGAAGACGTCGGGCTCGGGGAAGACGCTGGCGTCGCGGTTGGCGGCGTTCAGCATGACCAGCAGGCCCTCGCCGGCCCGGATGTGCTGCCCGCCGACGGTCAGGTCCCGGGTCGCGGCGCGGGGCAGTCCGGCGTGGTTGATGGACAGGTAGCGCAGCAACTCCTCGACCGCCCGCGGGTACAGCGCGGGGTCGGCGCGCAGGTCGGCGAGTTGGGTGGGGTGTTCCAGGAGGGTGGCCGTGCCGAGGCCGATCATCTGGGCCATCGTGTCGTAGCCGGACAGCAGGAGCAGCATGACCAGGCCCACGAACTCGTCGTGGCTGAGCGTGCCGTTCGCCTCCTGCTCGGCGAGTCGGCCGAGCATGTCGTCGCCGGGCGCGCGCTTCTTCGCGGTCACCAGCCGGTCGAAGTACGCCATGAGTTCACTGGCCGCGTTCTCGGCCTGCTCCGGAGTGCTGGAGCGGTCGAGGACGGTGTCGGTGAGGGTGATGAAGACGGACTTGTCCTCGTACGGCACGTCGAGGAGTTCGCACATGACGGTCGCCGCCATGGGGAACGCGAGCCCGCCGATCAGGTCGGCGCCGGGGCCCTTCGCCTGGAGGTCGTCGAGCAGCCCGTCGAGCACCCGCCGCATGGCCGGGCGCTTGCGTTCCATCTGGCTGATGAGGAACTCGCGGGTGACCAGGCGGCGCAGCCGGGTGTGGTCCGGCGGGTCCTGGTTGAGGAAGAAGCCGGGCGGCAGCGGCGTGTCGCCGGAGATGTACGAGGGGTAGCCCGGGCTCTTGGGGTCGGAGCTGACGCGCAGGTCGGTCAGGACGGCGCGGGCGTCCTCGTGCCGGGTGACCACCCACACCAGCTCGCCGCGCGGGGTGCGGACCCGGAAGACCGGCTGTGCGGCGCTGAGTTCGCGGTAGGCGGGCGGCGGGTCGAGCGGGTGGGCGCGGGGCATCGGGAAGTCGGGGACGGCGTCGGTGGCCGGCCGCGCGTTCGGCTCGGGGGCCGGGGTGGGGGCCGTGGGGTTGGCGGCTTCCGGGGTGCTGGTGGTCATGGTGGTGCGCTCCAGGGGCTCTGGACCGGGCTGGGTGTCGGGCCCGTCGCCGTCGGGGGCGGGCAGGTAGCCGGTCGAGACGAAGTAGCTGAGGTAGCGGCCCATCAGGTCGCGGTCGACCGGCGGGCAGGTGATGCCGGACCCGGCCAGCGCGGCGCTCAGGTGCGTGGCGTCGAACTCGGGCCTGCTGCCGGCGAACCCGACCTCCTCGGCGGGGCCCTCCGGGCCGAACAGGGGCAGGTAGGGGATCAGTTCGTTGTCCTCGCCTCGGGCGGCGGCGTCCGTCAGCTCGCCGTACCAGGCGTCGTAGGGGAGCTTGCGCAGCCGGTAGCCGCACTCGGTGATCAGCTCGAAGATCCGGTTCATGCCGAGGGCGCCGGCGCCGGGCAGGTTGAACACGCCGTGTTCGCGTACGCCGCCGAGCGCGATGTGCGCGACGCTGGCGGCGACGAAGTCCACCGGCACCAGGTCGACGGCCATGTCGAAGTCCAGGTAGGCGCCCAGTTGCAGGCAGCCCTTGATGAGGTGGTTGATGAAGGTGTCGGCGGAGCAGACGCCGGTGGTCCGCGCGCCGGTGATGGGGCTCGGCCGGTAGACGTGGGTGGGGATGCCGCGCTCGCGGGCCGAGGTCATCAGGTTGTCGGCCACCCACTTGGACTGCCGGTAGCCGCCGGCGACGCCGTCGGCCACGGTCAGCCGCTCCTCCGGCCAGGTCCGCGCGCCGCGGTGTCCCGGGTAGACGCCGGTGGTGGAGACGAAGTGCACGGGCTTGACCCGGGTGCGCCCCGCGAGCCGCAGCACCTCCAGGGCGCCGAGGACGTTGACCGGCTTGATCTTCGGGTAGGGCACGAGCCAACTGGAGATGGCCGCGTTGTGCACGATCATCTCGACCCGCTCGGCCAACTCCCGGTAGGTGGACGGGGTCAGCCCCAGGTAGGGGCGGCCGGTGTCGCCGGGCACGCCGCGCACGCGCGCCGCGTCGTCCTCGCGCAGCAGCCCGTACTCGGCCAGGTTGGCCCGTACCCGCTCGGTGGCCCGCGCCGGGTCCTCGGCGCGCACCAGGACGTACACGGTCGCGGTGGAGCGCTCCAGCAGCTCGCGCAGCAGGAACGCGCCGGTGTACCCGGTGCCACCGGTGAGCAGCACGGTCCGGTACGGGGCCGACGCCGGCGGGAGGGCCGACGCGGTGGGCCGCACGTCGTCGGGGAGCGTCGCGTCGGCGGCCATGTCCCGGGCCGCGACGCCGCGCGGGCTCGCCGCCTCGCTGACCACCACGTCGGGCTGGTCGCCGACCATCCGGGCCAGGTGGGCGACGGTGGGCTCCTCGAAGAGGCGGCGCAGGTCGACGCGGACGCCGTACGCCTCCTTGACCTGGCCGGCCATCCGCAGGACGGTCAGCGAGTCGCCGCCGAGGTCGAAGAACCCGGTCTCGACGCCGACCCGGTCGCTGCCGAGCAGGTCCTGCCAGAGGCCGGCGAGGCGGGCCTCGACCGCGGTGCGCGGGGCGACGTAGTCGCTCGGGGTCTCGGCCTCGGCGCTCGGCGCGGGCAGGCTTGCCCGGTCCACCTTGCCGTTCGGCAGCTTCGGCAGCTCGGGCAGGACGACGAAGTGCGCGGGCACCATCGGCTCGGGCAGGTGGGCGCGGGCGTAGCCGCGCAGGGCGGAGCGCAGGCCGGCGGACCAGGTGGAGGCGAGCGGATCGTTGGCCAGCGGTCGGTGTGGGCTCATGACGGGTCCTTCGGGTCTGCCGGGTCTGCCGGATCTGCCAGGGCGGCCGGGTGCGCGGTGGCGGGCCGGTGATCGGCGGGCGGCTGGTCGCCGGCTGGCGCCGGGTCGCCGGGTGGGGCGCCCGCCGGGGCCGTGCCCCGAGGGACTGGGTCGGCCGTCGTGGGGTCGGCGGGTTGGAACAGCGCGTCGAACCGGTCGAGTCGGCCGTCGTCGGGGACCAGCAGGCGGACCGTGTGGCCCGTTCGCGCGGCCAGCTCCCACACGTCCTCGGGGTGCGCGCCCGCGTCGGCGTCGGCCGTGTCCGCCGTCAGCTCCCACAGGGCACGCTCCACGTCCCAGGCGGTGGTGGCCTCGCCGGCGTCCGCGGCCTCGGCGAGCACGCGTACGGCCGCGGCCGTGCGCACCAGGCGCCGGTTGGGGATGCCGGTCACCAGGACGGGGCCGCCGGCCCGCGCGAGATGGCCGCGGAGGGTCTCGGTGGCCGTGGCGCCGGCGGGCGCCGGCGCGTTCGGGTCCGCGTAGGCGACGACGCGCGGGGCGGGCGTGGCCGCCGGCTCGCCCGGGCGTGGCGCGTCGTCCGGGCCGGCCGTCGCCGGGGGCGCGAACAGCGTCACGTCGTAGCGGAAGAGCGAGAGTTCGTTGTCGGCCCGGCCGCGCTTGAGCTCGACGCGCACCCGCACGTCACCCGGCGCCTCCGCGGCGAACTGTCGGAAGAACGCCGGGGACAGGCACAGCTCCCGCTCCTCGCGGGCCTGCCGGTCGACGGCGGCCCGGATCTCGGCCACCGTGTGCACGGGGGTGGCGCGGTGCAGTTGTACGGCGGTGTGGAACTCCGGCAGCATCTCGACCGAGCGCACGTCCCCGACGAAGACCGCGCCGCCGGGGCGCAGCGCGCGCAGCGCGTCGGTGAGCACGGTGCGCAGGTAGCCGGTGCCCGGGAAGTACTGCACCACCGAGTTGAGGACGACGGTGTCCAGGCTGCCGGGCGCGAGCGTGGCCAGGTACTCGGGCCCGGCGTGGGCGAGCGTGACATGGGCGGGCAGCGGGCGGCCCGGGCCCAGGCAGCGGGCGGCGGCGGAGAGCGCGGCGGGTGAGATGTCCACGCCGTGGTACGCGTCGGCCCGCTCGGCCAGCGAGCGCAGCACCAGGCCGACGCCCACGCCGATGTCGGCGACCGCGCCGGGCCCCAGCGCCCGCACCCGCTCCACGGTGTGCGCCAGCCACTCGCGCATCTGCGGCTCGGGGATGGGCTCGCCGGTGTAGCTGCTGAGCCAGCCCGCGAAGGGCGAACCGGTCGCGTCGTCCGCGCCGCCCGCTTCGGTCGGGTCGGTCGCGTCAATGGTGTCCTGTGCCGTGTACGCGCTCTCCCACACCTCGCTCCAGCCACGGACGTGGGCCTCGCGCGCCGCGTCGTCCGACGGCGTGCTGGCGGGCGCGACGTAGGCGACCAGTTCGGTGCCGCGCGGGCCGTCGACGGCCGTGACGGCGACGGCGGAGACTTCGGGGTGGCGCGAGAGCACGCTCTCTACCTCGTCCGGCTCCACCCGGTGGCCGAGGATCTTCACCTGCCGGTCGATCCGGCCGAGGAACTCGAGGACGCCGTCGGCGCGGCGGCGCACCCGGTCGCCGGTGCGGTAGTAGCCGTGTCCGTCGTCGGCGGTGACGAAGCGCTCGGCGGTCAGTTCGGGGCGGCCCAGGTAGCCGGCGGCGACGCCGTCGCCGCCGATCCACAGCTCGCCGCTGACCCCGATCGGCACCGGGTGGCCGTGCGCGTCGGCCACCCGCACCCGGGTGTTGGCGAGCGGGGTGCCGATGGGAACGGTGGTGCCGGGTTCCCCGTCCGGGTCCAGGGCGTGCGCGGTGGACCAGATGGTGGTCTCGGTCGGCCCGTACATGTTGAACACCGCGACCTTAGGCAGCGCCTCGCGTAGCCGCTCGGCGAGGCCGGGTGGGAACGCCTCGCCGCCGACGAGCAGCGCGCGCAGGTGGCCCAGCGCCTCCAGCGCCTCGGGTTCGGTGGCGATGGCGCTCAGCAGCGAGGGGGTGCCCTGGGCCAGCGTCACCCGGTGGCGCGCGCACAGCTCGGCCAGCGAGTGGCCGCTGTCGGCGACCTCCTGTTCGTGCGCGTCCCGTAGCTTGTCGACCCAGCCGAGACTGTCCATGACGGCGGCGGGCTCGACGCCGAAGTCGATCAGGCAGGCGATCTCGTCCACGCCGGCGGCGGAGAGTTCGCGCACCAGGTCGGCGCAGGTCTCGGGGGAGCCGAAGAGGCCGGAGGTCGCGAAGTAGCGGTCGATGGCCAGGTCGACGACGGCCTCCAACTGCTCGCGCGCGCCCATCTCGGGCAGGTCGTGGCCGGTGGTGGCGAACACCGTGCGCCACAGCTCGGTGGAGCTGAGCAGGTAGTCGCGGAAGGGGTCCCGGGCTCGCTCGCGCGCCTGGTCCGGGTCGTCGGACAGGAAGGTGTGCACCATGACCGTCACCTGGCCCGGGCCCTGGTGCCCGGCCGCCGCCCTGGCCTCGCGGTAGGCGGCGAGGCGCTCGGCGAGTTCGGCCGGGGTCTGGCCGAGCAGGTGGGTGAGGAGGTTGGCGCCGGTGGCGCCGGCCTTGCGGAAGGTCTCCAGGGTGCCGACGGAGGTGAGCCAGATGGGCGGCTCGTCCTGCACCGGGGCGGGGAAGATCCGCACGTCCACCTCCTCGCCGCTGCCGCCGACGCGGCGGACCGGCTCGCCGCGCCACAACGCGCGGAACTCGGCGAGCTGGTCCGCCATCACCCGCTTGCGGTCGGCGAAGTTCTCCGGGCGCAGCACGAAGTCGTTGGAGTTCCAGCCCGCGGCGAAGGCGAGCCCGACCCGGCCGCCGGAGAGGTTGTCCACCAGGGACCACTCCTCGGCCATGCGCACGGCGTCGTGCAGCGGGGCGACCACGCTGCCGCTGCGCAGGGCGACGCGGTCGGTGATCGTGGACAGGGCGGCCGACATGACCGAGGGGTTGGGGTAGAGGCCGCCGAAGGCGTTGAAGTGCCGTTCGGGGGTCCACACCGCCTCGAAGCCGTTGCGGTCGGCGAACCGGGCCGCGTCGAGGACGAGTTGGTAGCCGGCCCGGTTGTCGTCGCCGCCGGACGCGGCGAAGAAGAACAGGCTGAAGGTCGCCGCCCGCTCGCGGGTCGCGGCCTGCGGCACCAGGTTGCTGACGACGCGCTCCCCCGCGAGTACCACCTTGGCGCCGTGCGTGAGCGGCCACAGCAGCTCCGTGACGGAGATGTCGAAGGAGACGCTGGTGACGGCGAGCACCACGTCGTCGGGCTCGCAGCCGACCCGCTGGTCCATGCCGGTGAAGTAGTTGACGGCGTTGCGGTGCCGTATGGCGGTGCCCTTGGGCGCGCCGGTCGACCCGGAGGTGTAGATGACGTACGCGGTGTCCTCGCCGTCGATCGCGCGCCCCAGCGGCTGGCCGGGCCGGGCGGCGATGGCCTCGGCGTCCGCGCGCACGTCCACCAGGCGGGGCGCGGTGAGCCCCTCGGGGATGCCGGGGCCCTGGATGAGGCAGCTCAGGTCGGCGTCGGCGGCGATGGTGGCCAGCCGGCCGCGCGGGAAGCCGGGGTCCATGGGGACGTAGGCCGCGCCGGACTTGAGGACCGCGAGCAGGGCCACCACCAGGTCGGGGCCGCGCCGCAGGCTCACGCCGACCAGGTCGCCACGACCGACGCCGAGCGCGGCCAGGTGGTGGGCGAGCTGGTTGGCCCGGGTGTCGAGCCCGGCGTAGTCCAGTTCCTCGTGGCGGTGGGCGAGGGCCACGGCCCGGGGTCGCTCGGCGGCCCGGCGCTCGATCAGGCCGTGCACGGTGGCGCCGCGGTCGTACTCGGCGACCGGGCCGTGCCAGGCGGCCAGTCGCCGGTGTTCGGCCGGGTCCAGCAGGTCCAGGGTGTGGACGGGGGCGCTTGGGTGGTGGGCGGCGTGCTCCAGGGCGCGGGCGTAGTAGCCGGCGAGGCGGGCGCAGAACTCCGCCGGCAGCACGGCCGGGTCGCAGTCCAGCCAGAGTTGCAGGCCGCCGCCGTCCGGGTCGACCAGGAAGTTGACGGCGAGCGGGTAGTTGGTCTCGGCGACGCCCACGGTGACCGTCATGGGCAGGCCCTGGCCGTGCCGCCGGTCGCGGTGGAAGTCCATGAAGTTGACGTAGGCGTCGAGCCGTGGCTCACGCCCCTGGTCGTCCCGCATCCGGGCGTACGGGTAGCGGCGGTGGGCGGCGCTGTCCCGCTCGTGGGCGAACGCCGTCCGGGCCGCGTCCAGGACGGTGGCCTGGGCCAGGTCGGCGCGGAGAGGGAGGGTGTTGAGGAAGACGCCGATGGTGGCGTCGCCGCCGGGCACCTCCAGGCGGGCGTTGGCGACGACGCCGGTGAGCACCTCGTCCCGGCCGCCGACCAGCCGCAGCACGGCCAGGTGGGCGGCGGTCAGCAGCGACTTGAGCGGCAGTCCCGCGGCCTTGGCGTGCGCGCGCAGGCGGGTGGCGGTCTCGGGCGGTACGGGCACGTCGTAGCGGCGGCTGCCACCGCCCTCGTGCGGGCCGGGCGCCGAGCCGGCAACGGCGGCCAGCGGGCCTTCGCCGGCGCCGGTCAGCACCCGGCTCCAGTAGTCCTGGGCGGCGGGGTCGGCGGTGGCGGCGCGCTCGGCGGCGACGAAGTCGCGGTAGGTGGCGGCCACGGCGGGCAGGTCGAGCGGTGCGCCGGCCAGGTGGGCGGCGTAGTGCTCGACGATCTCCTCCAGCATCCGCATGTCGCTCCACCCGTCGAGCACGACGTGGTGCTCCACCACGGACAGCTCGAACTGGTCGGGCCCGCACGGGTGCGCGGTGAACCTGAGCAGCGGTGGCTCGGCGGGGTCGAAGCGGGTGAACTTGGCCCGCTCCACCCAGGCGCGGATGGCCGCGCGCCGCTCGTCCTCGCCCAGACCGCCGAGGTCGTCGCCGCGTTCGAGGGGCACGGTGACCTGGTGGTGGACCAGTTGCAGCGGCTCGGAGTAGCGCGTCAGGTCGAAGGAGCAGCGCAGCGAGGGGTGGCGGCGGGCGACGTCGGCCAGGGCCGCGCGCAGCGCGTCGAGGTCGAGCCGGGCGGCCACGCGCACGCTGGTGACCACGCGGTAGACGGCGGAGTCGGTGGCGTAGGCGGCGTGGTAGAGCATGCCGGCCTGCATGGCGCTGAGCGGGTACGCGTCGTCGAGCCCGGCGGGCAACAGCTCCCGGTCGGCCGGGGTGAGAAGCCCGAACGGCTCGGTGCGCGGCGCGGCGTCGGCGACCGGGCGCAGCACGCGGGCCAGTTCGCGCACGGAGGGGCCGGCGAAGAGCTCGGCGACGGCGAAGGTGTGGCCGCCGCGCTCGGTCTCGGCGCGCACGCGCAGGGCGTGCATGGAGTCGCCGCCCAGGGTGAAGAACGAGTCGTCCACGCCGAAGTCGGCGACGCCGAGCACGGTGGCCCAGGCCGCGTGCAGCAGGTGCTCGGCCGAGGTCTCGGGTGGCGTCGCCGGCGCCTGGTCAGGTTGGGCGCCGGGGGCCGGCAGGGCGGAGCGGTCCAGCTTGCCGTTGGGCAGCAGCGGCAGCGCGTCGATGACCAGCAGGTGGGCGGGGACGAGTTGGCTGGGCAGCCGCTCGCGCAGCCAGGAGAGGAGCGCGCCGCTTTCGGGCGCCGGTACCTGCCCGTCGGACCTCGGCACCACGTGGGCGACCAGGTGGGGCTGCCCGTCGGGCCGGTGCGGGGCGCTGACCACGGCCTGCGCGAGCGCCGGGTGGCCGAGCAGGACGCTCTCGACCTCGCCGGGCTCCACCCGGAAGCCGTTGACCTTGATCTGGTGGTCCAGGCGCCCACCGTACAGCAGGGCGCCGTCCGCGCGGCGCACCACGCGGTCGCCGGTGCGGTAGAGGGCGCCGGCGCCGTACGGGTTGGGGCGGAAGGCGGCGGCGGTCAGCTCGGGGCGGCGCAGGTAGCCGGAGGCGACCTGGACGCCGCCGATGTGCAGCTCCCCCGGCAGGCCGTCGGGCACCGGCTGTCCGGCCGCGTCGAGCACGTACAGGCTGGTGTTGGCGACCGCGTGGCCGATCGGCACCGGTCCGGCGGCGTCGCCGGGCCGGCAGCGCCAGTGGGTGACGTCGATGGACGCCTCGGTGGGCCCGTACAGGTTGTGCAGCTCGATGGCCGGGTCCGCCTCGCCGGGCGCGTAGCGGGCGAAGAAGCGGCCGACGGTCTCCGGGCGCAGCGCCTCGCCGCTGCACAGAACCCGGCGCAGGCTGGGAAGTTCGGCGGCGACGGGTTCGGCGAGGAACAGGTCGAGCATGGAGGGCACGAAGTGGGTGGTGGTGACGCCGTACGTGCGGATGGTCTCGGCGAGGGCCCGCGGGTCGCGGTGCGCGCCGGGGGCGGCGAGCCGCAGGGTGGCGCCGGCGAGCAGCGGCCAGAAGAACTCCCAGACGGACACGTCGAAGGTGGTCGGCGTCTTCTGCAACACCTGGTCTTCGGCGCTCAGTTGGTAGGTCTCCCGCATCCACAGGAGTCGGTTGACGACGCCGCGGTGCGGCACGACGACGCCCTTGGGGCGGCCGGTGGAGCCCGAGGTGTAGATGACGTACGCGGTGTCGTCCGGGCTCGCGCCGGCGGCGGGCGGCTCGGCCGCGGGCAGGATGGGCAGCAGGGTGTCGGTCGCGATGAGGCGGGCCCCGGTGTCGGCCAGTTGGGCGGCGAGGTCGGAGCGGGTGAGGACGGCGGTGGGCGCGGCGTCCTCGATCTGGAAGGCGAGTCGGGCGGCGGGCAGTTCCGGGTCGAGTGGCAGATAGCCGGCCCCGGCCAGCAGGACGGCCAGCAGCTCGGCGACCAGGCGGGGCGAGCGCTCGTCGTGGACGCCGACGAGGTGGCCCGGGCCGACGCCGAGGGAGCGCAGGTGGGTGGCGATGCGGGCGGCCTGGTCGACGAGTTCGCGGAAGCTGAGCGCGGTGTCCGCGTAGCGCACGGCCACCGCGTCGGGGGTGCGGGCCGCCTGGTCGAGGACGAGTTCGTGCAGGCAGCGGTCGAGGTCGTAGGCGCGGGCGTGCGCGCGGTCCTCGGCCGCGAGGCGGGCCCGCCCGGCCGGGTCGAGCAGGTCGACGCGGCCGACGGGGTGGTCGGTGGGGGCGGTGGTGAAGGCGTCGAGGAAGGTGCCGAGGCCCGCCCGGTGCGCGTCCAGGGTGCTGGCCTCGTGCGTGTGCGGGGCGGCGTCGACGCGCACCCGTACGTCGGTGCCGTCGGTGCCGCCGTAGAACTCGATGGCCACGTCGCGCACGGGGCCCGAGGAGACCTGGTGGACGGCGCCGTCCCGGGTGCCGAAGCGGATCGCCCCGTCGAAGGGGATGACGTTGACGACCACGCCGGAGGGGTCGGCGGCGCCCTGCTGGGCGCGGAGTTCGCGGTGCAACTCCTCGCCACGGTAGCGCTGGTGGCTGAGGAGTTCGCTGACCCGGCTGGCGACCTGTTCGACCAGTTCGCCGCAGGTGGTCTCGGGCGTCACGGCGAGCCGCAGCGGCAGCACGTTGGCGAACATGCCGGGGGTGGTGAGGGCGGCGCGGCTGGTGCGGGCGCGCACCGGCAGGCCGATGACCAGGTCCGACTGCCCGCTCACCCGGTGCAGGTAGCCGGCGGTCGCCGCGATGACCACCGCTGACCAGTGCGTCTGGTGGTGGGCCGCGCTCTGGCGTACGTGCTCGACACGGGCGGGTGGGCCGTGCCGCGGGGCGGGGACGGCGGGCGGGGTGCTCGCGTCGCCGAGCCGCAGCGGCTCGGGAGGCTCGGCCATGGTGGCGAGCCAGTGGGCGCGGTCGGCGGCGTGCTGGTCCGACGCGCGGTAGGCGCGCTCCTCGGCGAGCAGGTCGGCGAGCGGGGCCCAGGCGGTGGGCCGGGCGGCGACGCCGGTGACCTGCGCCGTGTACAGCGCGCCCAGCCGCCGCCAGTACAGCACCTGGCCGTAGCCGTCCAGGACGATGTGGTGGTAGCGCAGGAAGAACAGTGACCGGTCGGCGGTCAGTCGCAGCAGGGTGTGGCGGACCAGCGGCCCGTCCGCGAGGTCGGTGGGGCGGGCCAGGTCGGCGTGCATCCACTCCTCGGCCGCCCGCTCGGGATCGCGCTCCCCGTCGAGTCGTACGACGCGCAGCGGGTCGGCGGACTCGGCCAGGTACTGGTGGGGCTCGCCGTCCTCGGTGGCGAACCGCAGCCGCGGCGCCTCCGTCTCGGCGGCGACCAGACGCACGGCCTCGGCGAGTTTCCCCTCGTCGACCTCTCCGTTTATCTCCACGTAGCCGCCGCAATTGTGGAGCGCGCCCGTTACGTCGATGTGGTGCGCGATCCATATTTCTCTCTGGGCGGCCGACAAGGGAAGGCGATGTCCCGCGAAGGTGTTCACGAGTGACTCCTCAGATGTGTTTCAGGCAGGCTCGACACCTCATCCGCCATCGCCAACCCGACGCTTTGGAAAACCCTTTTACGAAGACCCTCGCGGGTCGGGTTCTCCTTATCGCCGAACGCGCCGCACCGCGCTGCGCGAGCAGGGTGACCACACCGCGCGCCAGGCCGGCTCGTCCGCGAAATGCCTGGTCAGTTCGGTACGACGGCGGGGCCGTAGGCGGCCCGACGCCGGTGGAAGAGGTTCGGAATGAGGTCCGAGTAGCTGCCCCCCGTTAGGCAACAAGAACCCGTCAGCTACGTTTCGGTGCCGCTCATCTCCTTCGCGCCCGTCGTACCGGTGGAGTCACGCTCGTAAGTGGCTCGCGCCGACTCCGGTTCACATGACCGGAATCGGTCGAGGGTGGGATCCGCGTACTGTTTCGCCGCGCCCGTACGGTGCGGATCGCGCGGCTGCGGAATTCCCACGAACCCGTGCAGCATCTCATCACATCGCTCGACCCAGTCAAGCCTTTCGGGATTCAAATTTCCCGTTCCCCGGTGGGCCCCCGAATCGCCATCGGCGCCTCACCCCTTGCCCAGCTGTGCCAGCGGCAGCCCGTCGCCGGCCAGTACGGCCTTGCCGAGCGGCCCGGCCAGCTCCGTCAGGCGGCGCGTGCCGGCCGCGCCCAGGTGGCGGTAGGGAGCGAGATCGAGCCGATCGGTCTCGGCCTCGATGGACCGGCGCAACTCCATGCCCCGCTCCGTCAGTTCGCCGTCGTCCCGTAGCAGGCCGCGCTCCCGCAGGCGATCCTGCGCGGCGGCCCAGTCGGTGGCGGACCAGCCACGGTTGGCCTGGAGGTACCGCGGCTTCCAGCCGGTGCCGGTGGCCGAGTGGGTCACCAGCGCCTCCAGGCCGTCCAGGCCGGCGGCCGAGAGCGCCATCAGGTGACCGTCGCCGCGGTGTTCGCGCAGCAGGGTCCCGGCGTGCCACAGCGCCAGGTGCGGCGTGTCGGGGACGGGCAGGTCGGCGTTGGCCGAGTACAGCGGTCGCGCGGGGCGCCCGCACCCCTCGGCGGCCCGCAGCGCGAGGTCGGCCGCCTCGGCCACCTCGCGGGAGGCCAGCGCCTCGGGCCCGAGCAGCCGTCGCAGGCAGGCGTCCACGATCCGCGGCCGGGTGGCGAGCACCCGCTCCGGCGCGGCCACCTGCCAGGCGCGCGGCAGGTGCCGGGCCACCAGGGCGGGTTGGAAGTTGTAGAACATCGCCACCACGGCGCCCGGGCCCACCGGTCCGAGCGGTGCCGCCCGCCCGGCGAGGTAGGCCATCGGTCCGCGCTCCAGGCCGAGCGCCGCGTACGCGTCGTCGTGCTCGGGCGCGAAGTAGTAGGCGGCGTGGACGGGATGCAGCGCGTGGTAGCAGCGTCGCGCCTCACGCGGAGTGGGCGTCGTCATGGCCGGCACGCTAGGACCGATGTCGCGCCACCACAGGGCGCCGTCAGGGAACGTGTCTCATCCCTGCCAACCCGGTGCGTCACATCCCATCAGAAGGCGGACAGTTCACGCCCTCGGTGCCGGACATGGCACCAGGCTGCCTCGCCGGCCCCGACGCGACCGGCCTGGGGCGGCGGATTGGGGCGGCGGGGCGAGCGACCGTGGGGGTGGCCCACACCCAGGTGAACCACTTGGGTGTGCCGAACGCAGCGTGCGTCACGCGCGGTGTTGTGGGGGCCGCATGCCGGTGTCGTGGGGGGCCGGCGCCACCCTCGTGGTCGCTGTCGGTGGGTGTGTTGAGCACGGGCAGGACGCCCCTTCCCGTACGGAGTTTTCCTTGTAGGCTGTGAACGGCGTCGGCGAGAGACGCCGCTGGTTGTGGTAGCGATTGACTGAGTTGTGGGGTATTCGCGGTGGCAACGGGAAAGATTCTGCGGTTTGACGAGGTCCGCGGCTATGGGTTCATCACGCCGGATGACGGCGATGAGGACGTGTTCATGCACGCGAACGACCTGCGTAGCGACAAGTCCCTGTTTCGCCCGGGGCTTCGGGTCGCTTTCGATATCGAAGATGGTCAGCGCGGCCTGAAGGCTTCGGATGTGCGGCTGATCGAGCGCTCCGCTCCGGCCGGCACGGTGACCGGGGACGTGGTCCGCCCGCGCGTGCGCACCGAGGCCGAGGATGGCACCTGTGACGTGCTGACCTCCGCCGAATTCCAACTCGAGCTGACGGAAGCGCTGTTGCACGCCGTTCCCTCGCTCACCGGAACGCAGTTGGTGCTGGCGCGCAAGCGCATCATCGAACTGGCCCAGGAGCACAACTGGGTGGAGTACTAGAAATACCGCGAGCCGCGAAGGCCCGTTGACGGGCCGGTCTCCTCGTCGTCGCGTACCGCCTGTCCTCTGGTGATGCGGGGCGGCACTCGCGTTCGACGCGGTTGAACTGGATCGTGCTCGATATTCCGCGTAAGCCGCCGGGCTGGTGCCCGGCGGCTTACGCGTGTCCGGGGCCGGAGGGTCAGGGCGGGCCGGCTATTTCAGCGAGCCGGCGGTGAGGCCGGCCTGGACCTGGCGTTGGAAGATGATGTAGACGGCGAGGACGGGGATCATGGCGATGAGGAGGCCGGAGAAGAGGACGGCCCAGTTGCCTTTGTATCCCTGGGAGACGGCGAGTTCCACCAGTCCCTGGGGGAGGAGTTTGTCCTTCTCCTCGCCCTGGTTGAGTACGTAGGGCAGCATGTACTGGTTCCACTGGCCCAGGAAGTTGAAGATGCCGATGCTGATCAGTCCTGGTTTGGCCATGGGCAGCATGACCTGGAAGAACGTGCGCGTGTGCGAGGCCCCGTCGATCATCGCCGCCTCTGCCACGGAGGTGGGCAGGGTTTTGAAGAACGAGGTCAGGAAAAAGACCGTGAAGGGCAGCGAGTACGCGATGTAGACCAGGATCAGGCCGTGCTTGGTGTTGAGCATCTCCATGTTCTGCAACACGAAGTACAGCGGCACCAACGCCAGCACGATGGGGAAGCTCATGCCGCCGACGAACAGGTAGTAGATGAACCGGTTCCCACGGAACTCGAACCGCGCCAGGACGTAGGCGGCCATGGCGCCCAGCAGCATGGTGCCGAAGAGGGAGCCGGCGACGACGACGGCCGAGTTCAGGAAGTACCGGCCCATGTTCGCGGTGTTCCACGCGTCGGACCAGTTCTGGAAATGCAGCGACGAGGGCAGCGACCAGGGCGAGGTGAAGATCTCCCGGTCGGTCTTGAGCGAACTCATCGCCGCCCACAACAGCGGCAGCGTGACCAACAGTCCCCACACGGCCAGAATGCCGTGCGAGAACACGTTGAGCACCCCACCGGCGCGGTCCCCACGCTGCCGCCCGGCACCCGACACCGTCGGCGGCGCGACTTTCACGGGGGGTTGCGCGCTGGGCAGTTCCAGCGCCGTGGGCATGTCGACCAGGTCCTTGGATGACAGCTCTCCGCTCACGGCGCGTTCCTCTCCACGTCAGGGCGTACGCGTACGACAGGGGCACGGTGTGCTGGCATCTCAGAACTCCAGCCTTTCTCGGCGGCCGAGGCGCATGACGATCGCCGCGAAGATCATCGTGACGATCAGCAACGCCACCCCCAACGCGGTGGCATAACCGGCCTGCCCGTCCCGAATGCCCTTCGTGTACACGAACCACGTCAGGACCTCGGTCGAGTAGTCAGGACCACCGGGACCGACCGTCATGATCTGCACCACCGCGAACGCGTCCAACGCCAGGATGCCCATGTACACCCAACCGGTCTGCACGGTGTCCCACAGCAGCGGCAACGTGATCCGGAAGAACGTCGTGAACCGGTTCGCGCCATCCAACAACGCCGCCTCGTAGAAATCCCGGGGAATCGTGCTCATCGCCGCCGAGAACAACACCACGTAGAACCCGACGTTGCTCCACACCATCACCGCCATCACACACCACAACGCCAGGCTCGGATCACCCAACCAGTTGGGCTGCACCGAGTCCAACCCGATCCCCGACAGGAACGAGTTCAACGCCCCACTGTTCGGGTTGTACGCGAACTGGAAGATCAACGCCACGATCGCGATCGACAACACCTGCGGGAAGAAGTACACCACCTTGTACAGCGACGACCCCCGCACACCCGAGACCACCGCCCCCTTACGCCGCCCACCCACATTCAACATGAACGCGAAGAACAACCCCATACCCAGCGTCACCAAAGGCAACACCAGCAACAACACCAGATTGTTCCGCAACGCATGCCAGAACACATCATCATCCAGCAACTTACGGTAATTATCGAACCCCACCATCTGGAGATCCGAACTCAGACCACTCCAATTCGTGAACGAATAGTAGATAGCCTGGACGAACGGCGAGATCACAAAAACCGCGTAAATCGCCAACGGCAGGGCCAAAAACCCCACGATGAAGCCGTACTTACCGTGCCGCACTACTACCGACCCCACTCCTCGCCCGCGGGAAGCGCCACTGCCAGCGCGCCCTCACTTGTGCCGGTACTTCTTCACCGCGGAGTCCTTCGCCGTCTCATCCGCGAACTTCTGACACTTGGCCATGCACTCCTTCGGCGACATACGCCCCGCCATCATCTCGCCCAACGCCGCCACCCCGATCTTCTCCTTCTGCAACGTCACATACCAATCCTGCAACCGCGGATTGACGACGTTATCCCCCGCCTTCTTCCACAACTCCTGCGCCGACGCCAACCCCGGCGGAAGCCGCAACCCCTCCGTCCCACCATTAAGCGAGGACAGCGACGACACCTGCTGGATGAAGTTCTGCGTGGACTTCGTGCCCAACATGATCCGCAACAACTCCATACCGCCCCGCGGGTTCTTCGCGTTCTTCGGCACGATGAACGGCTCACCACCCGAAGCCCAGATCGTCCCGTACGGCAGCTTGTCACCCGCATCCAACGACGACGGCGCACCCACACCCATATCGAAGTTCTTCGGCGTGGTCTTCTTCGTCTCGTTCTCCACCCACGAACCGTTCGGGATGAACAACGCCTTCCCCTCGTTCCACGCCACCTGCGACTGAATATGATCCAGCCCCGGCGTGCCCTTGAGGACGTACCCCTTGGCCTGCAACTCGTGATACGCCTCGAACGCGGCCTTCACCGCGTCGTGCTTCCACGCGTTCGGCTCCAGGTTGTCGATGGCATCCAACGTCTCGCGGCCACCGATCTTCGCGATGAACGGATACAGACTGAACGGCAGGTAGTACGGGTACTTCCCCGGATACGTCCACCCCGCGATCCCCTGCTTCTTCGCCTCCTTACACAACGCCAACATCTCGTCCCAGGTCTGCGGATACTCCCAGCCGTGCTTGGCCAGCAACGACTTCGAATACCACACCCCGTAGATGGTGTAGGCGTAGTACAGGACCCAGACCTCATCCCCCTCGAACTGGCCCATCTCCAACACGCCAGGCCGCAGCGTGTCCCGCACCTTCTTGTTCGGATCATCCAGTGACGGCGCGTCCAACAACTCCCGCAGATCCGTGAGCTGGTCCTTCGACACCAACGTGCCGAAATCCATCTGCTCCGCACCCGAGTTGTCGATCAGATCCGGCGGCGTACCACCGTTGAACCGCGGCGCCAACTTCGCCTGGATCTTCTGCGTCGCCGAATGCTTGATCTTCCCGTCCGTCTTCGGATACGCCCTCACATACTCCGCCTGCGCGGCCTTCGCGTACTCCTCGCCGAAACCGCCGTCGAAGATGACGACGTCCAGCCCCGCGCTCTCGTTGACCGCCAGCGGATTCCGCGCCGACTTCTTGCCCTCGGCGACCTGCTGCGTGCCCCCGCCGCCGCCCGTCGCGCACGCGCTGAGCGCGGCGAGTGCGGGCACGGTGAGGAGGCCGGTCGCGGTGGCGCGCTTGATGAGGGAGCGCCGTCCCACGTCGATGGTTGTCATGCTCACACGCTCGCCTTCGTCGGGGGGTGTCGCGGCGACCCGGTCGGGGCTCAAGGATTCGCGCCACGTCCCGGACGGGTCCATGGACGCTCACGCGCGACCCTTGGACAAACGGGCACCCGCCCGCCGCGCGCCGGGCGGCGCCGGCGCGGCGGGGGCACCCGTTCGCCCGTACCGCCATCCACATGGTCCGATGATCACCCGTGCGCACCCCGATGGCCGGCAGCGAGGGGCGACGCCCCGCAGATCTCGCCGGTTCGGCCGCATGGTCGACGCCCAGCGCCCCCGCCACCCCGCCGTCAGGCAGCGACGGCGGACGCCGATGCCGGCGGCACCGGGGGCTCCCGCGTGTCGCGCGCGGTCACTCCTTGACGGCGCCGCTGAGCATGCCCGCGATGAAGCGGCGCTGGAGTGCCACGTACACGATGACCACGGGCAGCGCGATCAGCACCGCCGCCGCGGCCAGCAGCGCCGTCTCCGAGCTGTGCTGTCCCTGGAAGAAGGCCAGGCCGAGCGGGACCGTGCGATAGGCCTCGTCGCTGACCATGACCAGGGCCATCAGGAACTCGTTCCACGTCCACATGAAGACGATGACGACCAGGGTGGAGATGGCGGGGCGGGCCATGGGCACCAGGACCCGCCACAGGGTGGTCCAACTGTTCGCGCCGTCGATCCGCGCCGCCTCGATCACGGACCGGGCGCTGCCGCGGAAGTAGGTGCGCATCCAGAACACGCCGAACGCCAGCGACTGGGCGGCCTGCGGCAGGATCAGGCCCCAGTACGTGTCGGTGAGTTCGAGGTGGCGCAGGTCGAAGTAGAGCGGGACGACCAGGGCCTCCTGCGGCAGCGCGAGGCCGAGCACGAACAGGTAGAACAGCACCGTGGAGCCGGGAAAGCGCATCACCCCGAAGGCGTAGCCGGCCAGCACCGACAGCAGCGTGGCGACGGCGACCACGGACAGCGTGACCAGGGTCGAGTTCCGCAGGTAGGTGCCGAAGTGGCCGCGGGTCCAGGCGTCGGCGAAGTTCCCCCAGTGCAGCCCGTCGTCCGGCAGCGTGAAGCCGGTGCTCAGCGAGGACTGCGGGCCGAGCGCGGTGGCGAGGATGCCGAGCACGGGGGTCAGCGAGACGACGGTGAACAGGGCGAGGATGGCGTAGGTGAGGGTCCGTTCGGTGCGCGAGATCATGTGCGCCGCCCTTCCACGAGCCGGGAGATGCCGACGGTCAGCACGAAGATCAGCAGGGTCAGCGTCACCCCGATGGCGGCGGCGGAGCCCACCTGGTTGGTCTCGAAGGCCCGGTGGTAGACCTCGTACGCGGGGACGGACGTGGCATTACCCGGTCCACCGCTGGTGGTGATGTAGATCAGGTCAAAGTTGCGCAGGCCGGCCACGATGGTCAGGGTGAGCGCGACGGCGATCTGCGGGCGCAGGCCCGGCAGGGTGACGGCGAGGAACTCGCGGATCGGGCCGGCTCCGTCCAGGCGCGCCGCCTCGTACAGCTCGCGCGGGATGCGCTGCGCTCCGGCCAGGAACAGCACCATGCACAGGCCCGTGCTGACCCAGGTGCCGACGATGCCGACGGCCGGCAGCGCCCAGTCGTAGTCGCCCAGCCAGGGGCGGGTCAGGGCGGCGAGGCCGACGGCCTCCAGCGTGTCGTTGAGCAGTCCGTCGGGGGCGAGGATCGAGCGCCAGGTGACGCCGACGACGACGAGCGCGAGCACCTGCGGCAGGAAGAGCACGGTGCGGAAGAAGGTCATGCCGCGCACCCTGGCCCGCGACAGCAGGGCGGCCAGCAGCAGCCCGATGGCCACCGGCAGCGCCGAGTAGAAGACGAGCAGGATCAGCGCGTGGGCGAAGGGGGCGCGCAGCTCGGGGTCGGTGAGCAGGTCGTGGTAGTTGTCGCCGCCGGCCCAGGTGGCGGCGGTCAGCCCGTCCCAGTGCAGCAGGGACAGCCACACCGACTGGCCGAAGGGGAAGATGAGCAGGGCCCCGTAGAGCGCGAGCGCGGGCAGGACGTAGAGGTAGCCGACGGCGCGCGGCTCGCCCGGGGCGCGCCGCGCGTAGCGGCGGCCGATGAGCCGGGCCGGTCCGCGCGGGGCGCCCTTCATCGGCCGTCCCGCTGCGGACCCGGCCCGGCCGCGGCGTCCCGGTCGCCCTCGCGTTGTTCGGCCATGAACGCGGCGTAGTCGCGCTGGGCGGTGGCGGCGAAGCGTTCGGGTGACTGGGCGCCGGCGATGACGCCCTGGAGCCCCTCGGAGAGGGTGTCGTAGAAGGTGGGTGTGGCGTAGTCGAGGTAGGGCACCAGGGCGTCCGCGTCGTTCAGGCGGCGCCAGGTGTCCAGCATCTGCCCGTCCACGCTGGTGCGCGGCACCCGCGCGGCGGCCTTGCCCGGCACGGCGGGCAGCACGCCGTGCCGGGTCATCACGTCGGCGGCGTGTTCGCTGGTGAGGAAGTCCAGGTAGGCGGCGGCGACCTCGGGGTGTTTGCTGCGCGAGGTGATGGACCAGGCCAGGCCCTGCCCGCCGGTGGAGACCGGCGGGCCGCCCGCGGTGGCCGGCGGTGGCGGCATGAGGCCGAGGTTGTCGCCCATGGCCTTCTTGAGGTCGGCGAGTTGCCAGGTGCCGGTGATCAGGTACGCGCCGTCGCCGGAGGCGAACTTCTTGGCGGCGTCGTCGTAGCCGAGGCCGTTGGCGCCCTTGGGGAGGTACCCGCGCCGGCGCCAGTCGGCGAGGGTGGCCGCCGCGTCCTTGGTCTGCCGGGTGTCGAAGCGGCCGGCGCGTCCGAAGACCAGGTCGCGCACGGGGGCGGCGCCCGCCTGGCTCTGCAGGACGCCGAAGGTGTGGATGGCCGGGTACTTGTCGAGGTTGCCCAACTGGATGGGCAGGCGGCCGTCCGAGCGGAGGCGGGCGAGTTGGTCGGTGAACTCGCCCCAGGTCCTCGGCGGCCTGAGGCCGCTCTTGGCGAGCAGGTCCTTGTTGTAGTAGAGGCCGACGAACTCGCCCGTCTGGGAGATGCCGTACAGCCGGCCGGTGCCGAAGCGGCGGCCGTCGGCGGAGACCCGGTTGTGGTTGAGCAGCGTGGTCGGGTAGCGGGTGTTCCAGTCGTAGATGCCCGCGTAGTTGTCGAGCGGGGCGAGCAACCCCGCGCGGACGAAGGCGACCATGTCCGGGTAACCCTGGTTGGCCTGGACGACGTCGGGTGGGTTGTTGCCGGAGACGGCCAGCTTGAGGGTGGCCTTCAGGTCGGTGAAGCCGCGTGCCACCCGCTTGACGCGCACGTTCGGGTAGGCGCGCTGGAACTCCTTGTTGAGCTGCTCCACCTCGGCGTTGGTCCCGCCCCGGATCTCCTGGTCCCACACGGTCAGGGTGACCTTGCCGGCCTTGGCCGGGTCGGGGATGGCGGTGGCACCGCCCGCCGTGCCACCGCCCGCGGCGGAGCCGTCCGTGCCGGGTACGCAGCCGGCGGCGAGCAGCGCCAGGGCGGCGAGCGCCACGACGGGGGCCGTGCCACGGGGGTGGTGCGTCCTCGCCGCTCGTTTCGGCATCGGGGTCTCCTTCGTCGGGGCCGGCGCGCGGGGGTGCGGGGGACGCCGGGCGGGGGTGTGCCCGCCGCGCGCGCTCACGCGCCGCGGAAGCCGATGGTGGGCAGGGCCCGCAGCCGGGGCCAGTCGCGCATCCCGGTGGGGAGCAGCTTGTCGAGGAAGCGATAGCGGCGCACGGCCTCCGCGTCCGGGGCGCCCGGGCCGGCGGGCCGCTGGCTGGCCCATGCCCACCAGGCGGCGACCTCCGGCCAGCCGGGGGCGGAGAGCGAGCCGCCGAAGTGCTGGACCGAGAGGCCAGCGGTCAGGTTGGCGAAGGCCAGCCGGTCGGCGAGCGGCCAGCCGGCGAGGGTGCCGGTCATGAAGCCGGCGACGAACACATCGCCCGCGCCCGTCGGGTCGAGTGCCTCCACGGGGAGCGCGGGCACGTCCGCGTACTCGCCGGTGAGCGAGTCCACGGCCACCGCGCCGCCCGGGCCCTTGGTGACCACGGCGATGGGCACCAGGTCCGCGAGGGCGCGTACGGCCTGCTCGGGGCTGTCGGTGCGGGTGTAGCGCTGGGCCTCGGTCGCGTTGGGCAGGAAGGCGTGGCAGTAGGGCAGGTCGGGCAGGGCCGCGGGGTCCCAGCGCCCGCTCTCGTCCCAGCCCACGTCGGCGAAGACCTTGCTGCCGCGGGCGTGCGCCGCGCGCACCCACTCCTCGTGGCGGCCGGGCTCGAAGGCCGCGACGCAGGCGCGCGAGCGCGGCAGCGAGCGGCCGGCGGCGGCCGGCGCCGGGTGCTCGTGGGTGACCATGGTGCGCTCGCCCTCGTACGCCATGGAGACGGTGACCGGCGAGTGCCAGCCGGGCACCCGGCGCGAGGCGGCGAGGTCCACGCCCTCCCCGTCGGCGAGGGCGTCCCAGCAGTAGTCGCCGTAGATGTCGGTGCCGAAGGCGGCGGCCAGCGTGGTGCGCAGGCCGAGCCGGGCGAGCGCGGTGGCCATGTTGGCGATGCCGCCGGGGCTCTGGCCCATGCCGCGCGCCCACGACTCGGTGCCGCGCACCGGGGCGTGGTCGAGTCCGGTGAAGACGATGTCCAGGAAGACGGTGCCGGTCAGGTACACGTCGTAGGCGGGGTCGCCGGGGCCGCGCACCGCCGCCAGCGGGTCGACGGGGACGGCGCGGCAGTGCGCGTCCCTCGGGCGCTCCGGTTCACGGGGCTGGACCGCGGCGTCCGGGTCGCGGTCCGCCGCGGGCGGTCCCGCGCCTTCGATGACCCCGGTGACCTGCTCGGCGTCCTTGGCCTTGGCGTCCTTGGCGGCACTCACCTGGCGTGCCCCTCCTGTTCCGTGCGGCGTCCACGACGGCGTGCGGCGAACGGCGGGCGCCGCCCGCGGGCGGGTGCCGCCCGGGCTTCGGGTCGGCGCGCCGGCACGGCCGACTGCCACGGGGCGTCAATCCGACGTGTCCACCGCTTCATGTGACGGAAACCTTGCACTGCGTCGCCCTGCTTTTGCAAGAGTTCCGTCACACTCGCGCAGACTCGCTCACATGCAGTACGTTGCGGGCATGCTGCGAAAGGCCCGCCACGAGAAGCTGCTGAGCCTCCTCGGCGCGGAAGGGGTGCTGCCGGTCCGGGAGATCGCCCAGCGGCTGGCGGTCAGCGAGGCGACGGCCCGTCGCGACCTGGACGCGCTCGGCCGGGCCGGACACCTGACCCGGGTCTACGGCGGCGCGCTGGCCAGCGGGCGCTGCGGCGACGAGCGCCCCTTCGCCGACGTCGCGGTCGACGACCTGGCCGAGAAGACCGCCGTGGCCCGCCGCGCGGCCGAACTCGTCGCGGACGGCGACGTACTGCTCCTGGACATCGGCACCACCACGCTCCAACTCGCCAAGCAACTCAAGGGGCGTGAGGTGACCGTGGTGACCAGCAGCCTGGCGGTCTTCGACGAGTTGCGCGAGGACCCGCGGGTGACGCTGATCCTGCTCGGCGGCCAGGTGCGGCGCAACTACCGCTCCCTCGTCGGCTTCCTGACCGAGTCCAACCTGCGCCAACTCCACGTCGGCCGCCTCTTCCTCGGCACCAGCGGCGTCCTGCCGGACGGTGGCGTGCTCGACAGCACCGCGGTGGAGGTGCCGGTCAAGCGGGCCATGCTGGCCGCGGCCCAGCACGTGGTGCTCCTGGCCACCGGCAACAAGTTCCCCGGCGCGACCGGTCTGGCGCGCGTCTGCGGGCCCCGTGACATCGACACCCTGATCACGAACGACACCTCGGACCCGGCGACGCTCGCCGTGTTCCGCGAGGCCGATGTGGAGGTACTGACCGTATGAGGCTGACCGTGTTGGGTGGCGGCGGATTCCGGATGCCGCTGGTGTACCGGGCGCTGATGCACGACCAGGACTCCGCCGCCGGGCGCCGCACCGAGATCACGCTGTACGACACCGAGCGGCGACGCCTTGACGCGATCGGCGCGGTCATCGCCGCGCAGGCCGCGGGGCGCGCCGACGTGCCGGCCGTGCGGCTGACCACCGACCTGGACGAGGCGTTGCGCGGGGCCGACTTCGTCTTCTCCGCCATCCGGGTCGGCGGCCTCGCCGGCCGGGCCCGCGACGAGCGCCTGCCGCTGGCCGAGGGCGTGCTCGGGCAGGAGACGGTCGGCGCGGGCGGCGTGCTGTACGGGCTGCGCACGCTGCCGGTGGCGGTGCGGATCGCCGAGCGCGTCGCGGCGCTGGCGCCCGACGCCTGGGTCATCAACTTCACCAACCCGGCCGGGATGGTCACCGAGGCCATGCAGCGCGTCCTGGGCGACCGGGTCATCGGCATCTGCGACTCGCCGGTGGGCCTGTGCCGGCGCGCGGCGCGCGCCGCCGGCGTCGACCCGAGCCGGGCCAGCTACGACTACGTCGGGCTCAACCACCTGGGCTGGCTGCGCCGGATCACCGTCGAAGGCCGGGACGTACTGCCCGATCTCCTGGCGGACGAGGCGGCGCTCACCTCCTTCGAGGAGGGCAAGCTCTTCGGCTCCGAGTGGCTGCGCACGCTCGGCGCGCTGCCCAACGAGTACCTGCACTACTACTACTTCAACCGGGAGTCGGTCGCCGCCGTCCGGGACGCGCCGCACACCCGTGGCGAGTTCCTGCGCGCCCAGCAGGCGGCGTTCTACGAGGAGGCCACCGCCCGGCCCGAGGGCGCGCTGGCGGCCTGGGAGCGCACCCGCCTGGAGCGCGAGGAGACGTACCTGGCCGAGAACCGGGAGGCCACCGGCGGCTGGCAGCGCGACGCCTGCGACCTGGAGGGCGGCGGCTACGACCGGGTCGCCCTGGCCCTGATGCGCGCCATCGCCCGGGACGAGCGCACCACGCTCATCCTCAACGTGCGCAACCGCACGGCCGTCCCGGCCCTGGACGCGGACGCGGTCGTGGAGGTGCCCTGCGCCGTCGACGCCAACGGGGCGCACCCGCTGGCCGTCGGCCCGGTGGCCCCCGGCCAACTCGGCCTGATGCTCACCCTCAAGGAGGTGGAACGGGCCGCCATCGAGGCGGCGGCGAGCGGCTCCCACCAGGCGGCGCTGCGCGCCGTGGCGCTGCACCCGCTGGTGGACTCGGTCAACGTCGCGCGCCGCGTGCTCCAGGCCGCGGAGGCGGGAGGGTGACCCGGGGTCGGGGACCGGGCCTCGGACCGCCGCCCCCGGCCCGTGACGTGGCCAGCGGTAGCCCCGGCTCCTGACGCGGCCAGCGGTCGGGCGCGCTGGCGGGTTGGCCGAGATCGTGTGGTCGGGCGGCACCGAGGTGGCGCGCGGGCCGGCGGCGGTGTGCGGTGGCGGCTCGGCGTTCAGCGCGGCAGCGGGCCCGCGTCGGCCGCCGGTGCCGGCCCGGCGCCTGCCTCCCCGGGCGTGGCGAGCAGGGCGGCGACGTCCGGCTCGGTCCAGTGGCCGGCCGCGCCGGAGCAAGCGGCCAGGTAGCGCGCCACGCGGGCCACGCTCCAACCGTGCGCCTCCCGCAGGCCGGCGGCCAGGTGGCGCAGGTACGGCCCGGAGGGCGCCAGCGGCGGCAGTTCGCCAACGCGCCACGGGGCGGTGAAGGTCACCAGGGGCAGGCCGTCCAGCGTGCCCGGGCACACCAGCGTCTCGTACCGGCCGGGCCCCACGCTGGCCCGTCCGGCGGCCACCACCTCGGTCAGGTCCAGATCGCGGGCGCCGCCGGGGGCGCGGTACATCTCCTGGGCCGCGATGTCGGAGAACTGCGAGCGGGTCAGCAGGTAGGCGCGGGCGGCGGTCTCGCCGGCGGCGTCCGGGTCGTGGAAGGCCCGGCCGCCGCCCCAGCGGGGCGATCTCGTCGCGAAGTAGAGGCAGCCGGGCAGCAGGACCGGCAGGCTGCGCCGGGGCGGGCTTGGATCGCGACAGCCGGCGTGCGCCACGGTCCCACCCGGCGGCACGCCGCCGGCGAGGTAGCAGGCCAGCCGTGCGGCGTGCAGGTTGGAGCCGTAGGCCACGTACCACAGCAGGTCCCCGGTGAGGGTGGGGCCGGCCGCGCGGTCCGGGCGGCGCGGGGTGCTCACCCCGCCCATCCCATCAGGCCGCGTCGTGGAAGACCAGCCCGAGCGTGTGCCGGTGGCCCGAACGCACCAGGCTCACCCCGTGCCGCATCGGTGCGGTGGCGAAGCCCCGGGTGGAGCGCACCGGACGGTCCCGCGTGGTGAAGATCAACCCGTGGCCCTGCGGCAGCAGCGTCGCCGTGCCACGGGACTGGGCCCGGGGCCGCTGCTCGACCAGCAGGAACTCGCCGCCGGTGTAGTCGGTGCCCGGCTCGTCGAGGCCGATGACGACCTGGAGCGGGAAGACGAGATCGCCGTACAGGTCGCGGTGGAGCGCGTTCCAGCCGCCCTTGCCGTACCGCAGCAGGATGGGCGTGGGCTTGGTCTGGCCGGCCGCGTGGCAGGCGTCGAGCCAGGCGTCGAGGGTCTCGGGCCAGGGGGCGGTGCGGCGCAGCTTGGTCGCCCAGTCCCGCGCGATGCGCAGCAGGTACGGGTAGAACGCGGCGCGCAGCGCGGCGACGGGCTCGGGTATCGGGTGGTCGAAGTACCGGTACTGGCCGAAGCCGAACCCGTAGCGGCCCATGTCGATCGTGGACCTGAACCGCTCCGGCTCGTCGTACCACGCGGCGATCTCCCGGCACTGGTCGCGGTCGAGGAGGCGCGGGGTCAGGGCGCTGCCGTGGGCGTTCATCTCCTCGGCGAGCGCGTCCCAGTCGGCGTCGTGGACGGCGGCGGTGAGGGGTGTCGTGCTGGTCATCGGTGCTCCGGACGTCGGGGTCGGGCTGTGGTGCGCGGCGCGGCGCGGACCGCCGAAGGTGCCTGGCGGGTCGTACGGGTGTGGGCTGGCCGGGCAGCATACGGGCAGGTCGGGGGCGTGATCACGGACAGGAGCGGGATCGGGCCACGGGGCGGGAGTGGGGTGGTTGGGTCGGAACGAGCCATGGAGGCCACCAGGTGGTGCGGTCAGGCGTGGGAGGGTTGCCGCGCCGCCCACAGGTAGTGGGTCGCGTACGACCGCCACGGGCGCCAGGCGTCCCGCCCGGCCTCGGGCGCCACTCCCACGCCGGCGCTGTGGTCCTCGTCGGCGTCGGCGTCGGCCAGCAGCACGTCGGGGTCGCCGAGGGCCCGCATGCGGATATAGCCCGCGGTCCTGGGGTCGATGCCGGGCAGGGCGCGCAGGCTCCGCTCGGCCTCGACGCGGTCGGCGCCCGGGTCCAGGCTCAGGCCGCCGTCCGCCAGGGCGGTGGCAAGGGCCCGCAGCGCGCCGCGCCCTTCCGGCGACAGCTCCAGGTCGTCCAGCGGGGCGTCGGCCAACGCCTCGGCGCGGGGGAAGAAGTGGGTCAACCCGCCGCTGGCCGTCGGAAGCGCCTCACCGTACGCCGCGACCAGCGCCTCCCCCGCCCGACGCGCTCGCCGCGGCGTCGCGCCCTGGCCGATGACGGCGCGCACGGCGAGTTCGTGCGGGTCGACCGAGCCGGGCGCGCGCAGCCCGGGGCGGGCGGTGACCAGTGGGCCGAGCCGTGGGCAGCCGCCGAGCCGCTCGGCGACGGCGTACGGGTCGGCGTCCAGGTCGAACAGCCGCCGCATCCGTTGGCTGGCCGTCGTGAGGTCGCGCAGTTCGCACAGGTGGAGCCGGCATTCCAACCAGCCCTGGTCGACGGCCGACTCGCGCACCTCGGCGATGCCGCCCCCGCCCGGCAGCCGGAGCGTGCGCCGGTACAGCCGGGCGCCGGGTTCGCCCGTCACCTCCTCGACGCCGGGGATGTGCCACCGCTGGAGGTAGTCGAAGATCTCCCGGCCCGCGTACGCGCCCCGGTAGGCCAGTCGTAGGGGGATGCCGCGCGGCGTCCCGGGCACCGGTCCGGCCGGCGCCGCGAAGACGGCCTTCCCGGCGCCGGCCGCGAGCGGCGCCCGCCCGGAGCGGACCGCGTCGGTGGCCCCGTCCCCGCCGCTCCAGGCGTCCTCGCGCGCCACCGAGCCGTAGCGCGCCGTGGCGCCCGGGCGGGCCAGGCGCAGGGCGGTGGGCGTGCTGGCGTAGATCTCGCGGATGGTGTCGTTGAACTGCCGCACGCTGGCGAAGCCGGCCGCGAAGGCGATGTCGGCCGCCTGCATGTGCGTCGTCTGGAGCAGGACCCGGGCCGTGTGGGCGCGCTGCGCGCGGGCCAGGGCGACCGGGCCCGCGCCCAGTTCCGCGTTGAGCTGGCGCTGCACCTGGCGGGCGCTGTAGCCGAGGCGCACGGCGAGCCCCGCCACGCCCTCCCGGTCCACGACGCCGTCGCCGATCAGACGCATGGCGCGGCCGACGACGTCGGCGCGGGCGTTCCACTCGGCCGAGCCGGGCACGGCGTCGGGGCGGCAGCGCCGGCACGCCCGGAAGCCGGCGCCCTGCGCGGCGGCGGCCGTCGCGAAGAACCGCACGTTCTTGCGCTTCGGCGTGACCGCGGGACAGCTCGGGCGGCAGTAGATGCCCGTGGTCGTCACGGCGAAGAAGAACTGGCCGTCGAACCGCGCGTCCCGGCTGCACACCGCTTCGTACCTGCTGTCCTCGTTCATCACGCCCTCCACTATGCGCGCCGGCCGCGCGCCGGGCTGGCGGAAATCGGACGTCGCGTTTCGGGGCGGGGCACAGCGGTGGACAACGCGTTGGGGCGGGGTACGGCGCGGCGGGGCGGCCCGGCGCGGGCTCGGGGCCCGTAACCGTACGTCGGGCGCGCGGGCGGCGGGGGCCGGTCGATCCGCCCGGCCCCGCGCGACGGCCGGGCGCCGGCCGTCGCGCGGGGCCATGGGGGTCACAGCACGTGGGCCCGGTACCGCCGCACCGTCTCCGCCAGCACCTCGGCGCCCGAGCGCTCCCACAGCGCGGGGTTGAAGATCTCCACCTCGATCGGCCCGCGGTACCCGGCCGCGTCGACCACCTCGCGGAAGTGGCGCAGCGGTACGCAGCCGTCGCCCAGTTGGCCGCGGCCGAGCAGCACGCCGGCGGGCAGCGGCGTGACCCAGTCGGCGACCTGGAAGGCCGCGATGCGCCCGCCTTTCCCGGCGCGGGCGAGCTGGGCGTCCACCGTGTCGTCCCACCACAGGTGGTAGGTGTCCACCACGACCCCCACCTGGTCGGCGGGGAAGCGTTCGGCGAGGTCGAGCGCCTGGGCGAGCGTGGAGACGACGCAGCGGTCCGCCGCGTACATCGGGTGCAGCGGCTCGACCGCGAGCCGCACCCCGCGTTCGGCCGCGTACGGCGCGAGGTCGGCCAACGCGTCGGCGACCCGTTCGCGCGCGCCGGGCAGGTCGCGGCTGCCGGCCGGCAGGCCGCCGGAGACCAGCACCAGCGTCCGGGTGCCGAGGGTCGCGGCCTCGTCGATGGCCAGCCGGTTGTCGGCGAGCGCCGCCGCGCGCTCGGCCGGCTCCGCCGAGGTGAAGAAGCCGCCCCGGCACAGGCTGGTCACCGCGAGGCCGGCGGCGCGCACGAGTCGGGCCGCCTGGCCCAGCCCGTACTCCTGGACCGGCGCGCGCCACAGCCCCACGCCCGGCACGTCCGCCGCCACGCAGCCCTCGACCAGTTCGGGCAGCGACCACTGGCGGATGGTCTGCTGGTTCAGGCTCAGCCGGCGCAGTTCAACCGGGTCCGGGGTCCCTCGCGGGGCCGGGGCCTCGGTGGGGTCGTGCACTCGGGCGGTGGGGGGCCGGGGGTCGTCGGCGGCGGGTCGCGCGGTCATGAGTCCACTCCGTAGACGGCGAGCAGATGGCGCATGCGGGCCTCGGCGAGCGGTGGGTCGGGGAACAGGCCGAGGCGGTCGGCGAGTTCGTAGGCCCGCGCGAGGTGGGGCAGCGAGCGCGCCGACTGGTGGCCGCCCAGCATCGCGAAGTGCCGCTGGTGGCCGGCGAGCCAGGCGAGCAGCACCACGCCGGTCTTGTAGTGGCGGGTGGGCGGCTGGAAGAGGTGGCGGGCCAGGTCGACGGTCGGGTCGAGGCGGTCGCGAAAGCGCTTGCGCCCCGTGGGTCCGGCGTCCAGCGCCCGCACCGCGTCGGCGGCCAGCGGCGCCAGCGGGTCGAAGACCCCGAGCAGCGCGTCGCTGTGCCCGTGCGCGTCCCCGGCGATCAGCTCCGGGTAGTGGAAGTCGTCGCCGGTGTAGCAGCGCACGCCGGCCGGCAGCCGGCGGCGCAGCGCCACCTCGCGCGCGGCGTCGAGCAGCGAGACCTTGACGCCGTCGACCCGGTCCGGGTGGGCGGCGATGACCTCAAGGAACGTCTCGCTCGCCCGGTCGAGGTCGGCGCTGCCCCAGTAACCGTCGAGCGCCGGGTCGAACATCGGGCCCAGCCAGTGCAGGATCACCGGCTCGGCGGCCTGGGCCAGCACGCGCGCGTACACCCGCAGGTAGTCGTCCGCGCCACGCGCCAGCCCGGCCAGCGCCCGCGAGGCCATCACGACGGCACGCGACCCCGCCGCCTCCACCACGGCGAGCTGCTCCTCGTACGCGGCCACCACCTCGTCCAGCGAGCGCGCGGGGGCGGTCAGGTGGTCGGTCCCCACGCCGCAGGCGATCACGCCGCCCACGGCGCGGGCCTCGGCGGCTGAGCGGCGGATGAGCGCGGCGGCCTCGGGCCATCCCAGGCCCATGCCGCGTTGCGCCGTGTCCATGGCCTCGGCCACCCCGAGGCCGTGCGACCACAGGTGGCGCCGGAAGGCCAGCGTGGCCTCCCAGTCCACGGCGCCCGGCGCGCCCGCGCCGGCGGCGAGCGGATCGGCGACCACGTGCGCGGCGGCGAAGACGGCACGGGCCGACGGTCGATCCCGCCGCCGCCCCGGCGCGCCACCCGCGTGCCCTCGCTGACCGCCGGTGTGACCGCCGGCGGTGACGGAGGGCGCGGGCGTGGCGCACGGGGTGTAGGGCCGCAACGCGCCGTCGGGGCCCGGGAGTCGGATCACCGCGCACCTCGCAGGGGCGGGCGGCCGACGAGCCGGGGGGCGCGGGCCGCGCGATCGGACACTGCCGGGTGGGGCGGACCCGGCCGGTGTGGTGGGGTTGGCCGGTCAGGCGCGGCGTGGTGAGCCGGCGGCGGGTGGGCCGGGCCGGGGCGGCGGAGGGTCACAGCTCCAGCTCCGGGACGGTCAGCCGGCGCCCCTCGGCCGATGAGCGCAGCCCGAGTTCGGCGAGTTGCACCCCGCGCGCGCCCGACAAGAGGTCCCACCGCCAGGGCTCGTCCAGCACCACGTGTCGCAGAAACAGCTCCCACTGCACCTTGAACCCGTTGTCGAACACCTCGTTGTCCGGTACCTCCTGCCACTGCTCGCGGAACGGCGCGGCGATCGGGACGTCCGGGTTCCACACGGGCCGCGGGGTGACGGACCGGTGTTGCACCCGGCAGCCGCGCAGTCCGGCGACGGCCGAGCCCTCGACCCCGTCGACCTGGAACTCCACCAGCTCCGGGCGGTCCACGCGCACCGCCCAGGAGGAGTTGATCTGCGCGACGATCCCCCCGTCGAGCTGGAAGACGCCGTACGCCGCGTCGTCCGCCGTGGCCTCGTACGGCCGGCCGTGCTCGTCCACGCGGTGCGGCAGGTGCGTGGCGACCTGCGCCTGCACGGTGCGTACGGGGCCGAACAGTTCGCGCAGCACGTACTCCCAGTGCGGGAACATGTCCCGCACGATGCCACCGCCGTCCGCGGTGCGGTAGTTCCACGAGGGGCGCTGCGCCGCCTGCCAGTCGCCCTCGAAGACCCAGTAGCCGAACTCCCCGCGCACCGACAGGACGCGGCCGAAGAAGCCGCCGTCCAGCAGTCGGCGCAGCTTGCGCAGCCCGGGCAGGAACAGCTTGTCCTGCACCACGCCGTGCTTGACGCCGGCGGCGGTGGCGAGCCGGGCGACGTCGAGCGCGTCGTCGAGGCCGGCCGCCGTGGGCTTCTCGCAGTAGACGTGCTTCCCGGCGGCGATGGCCCGCCGCAGGGCGTCGGCGCGGGCCGAGGTGAGCTGCGCGTCGAAGTAGATGTCCACGCTCGGGTCGGCGAGCACGTCGTCAAGGCGCGTGGACCACCGGTCGAGGCCGTGCCGCTCGGCCAGCGCCCGCAGGGCCTGTTCGGAGCGGCCGACGAGGATCGGTTCCGGCCAGAGCACGGTGCCGTCCCCCAGTTCCAGGCCGCCCTGCTCGCGGAGGGCGAGGAGGGAGCGGACGAGGTGTTGGCGGTAGCCCATGCGCCCGGTCACCCCGTTCATCGCGATCCGCACCGTGCGGCGCCGGCCGGCGGCGTCGGACCCGGACCGGGGCACGGAGTGGGGCGCGGACTGGGTGGCGGGCTGGGGTTGAGGTGTGGGCTGGGGTTGGGGCGCGGGCCGAGGGTGGGTTTCGGGCTGAGGGTGGGCAGCGGTCATCCGTCCTCCTTCCGGCTGCGCCGCGGGCAACGGGCACGGGGCGGACGGCCGCGCCGCGGCAGGCGCCTCCCGCCCCCGCCACCTACGGCAGCAAGCGCTTTCCACAGCACGGTAGCTCACCCACCGCGACGACAGGCCGCGACGCACACCCCGGCAGGCCGCCGGGGCACCCCTGCCTTCGCGCCCGCCTCAGCCCCCACCCCACCATCTGACTCACTCATCAGTTTCCAGCAAGCCCGCGAACCAGCCATTCACCTCACATTTAGCCCACTCTCCCAGGTTGCCGCGTTGTGGTGTTCTCAACACGCTGCTACGGTCGTCGGCCATGGAGGAACCCCCAGCACAGCGCGGCGACCACACCGTGGACACCGCGATCGACCCGGCCGCCACGGCCGGCGCGTCGACCGAGGCGGTGAGCGCGACCGACGGCCATACCGTGCGGGCGCGCGTCGCCGAGGTGATCGACGGGCTCGGGTGCAGCCGCAGGGAGTTCGCCCGCCGGATCGTCATGGATCCGTCCAAGCTGTCCCGCTCGCTGGGCGGCACGCGCCGGTTCACCATCGCCGAGGTCGTCCGGATCGCCGACGCGGGCGGCGTCGACCCGGGCTGGCTGCTCGGCGGCCCGGGGCGGGCGCCCGCACGCGGGGCGGCCGTCGAGCGTCCCGCCGCGCGCACGACGCGCGCGACCGCGCCACCCGAGGGCCGTCCGTCGCAGATCGTCCGGGAGACGGTGCGGCTGATCGCCGAGCACGGCTTCCACGCCGTACGGGTCAGCGACATCGCCGCGGCCTGCGGCACCAGCACGGCCGCCATCCACTACCACTACCCCGGACGGGACGAACTGCTCGAGGCCGCCGTGCGGTGGTGCATGGACGAGGACATCGCTCGGCGGGCCGCCGAATCGTCCGAAAGCGCGGACGCGCGCACGGAGTTGCTGCGGTTGATCGCGCTCCAGACGCCGCGCACGGCGCAGCAGCGCAGCCAGTGGCTGGTGTGGCTGGACCTGTGGGCGGAGGCGGCGCGCTCGACCGAGATCGGCCGCCTGCACGCCGACTTCTACCGCCAGTGGCGGTCCACCCTCGCTGACGTCCTGCGGCGCGGCCGTGCCCAGGGCGCCTTCCGACCGGACCTGGACCCGGACGCCGCCGCCCTGCGGCTGGCCGCCCTCATCGACGGGCTCGCCACCCAGGTCCTGGCCAGCGCGCCGGAGGGCACCACGCCCGACACCATGCACGCGGTGCTGACCGCGTTCGTCGACGCCGAACTGACCGCCACCTGAGCCGCGACACCCGACGCACCCTCGCGTACGCCCGACACACTCCCCGTACTCACACCCGTACGCCCGGCGCACCGACGTACGCCCCCGCGCGACCGCACAGCGCCCGCGCGTGAACCACACGCACGCACCCACACCCGTACCCGGGGCCGCCGCCCCACTCACGAAGGGACAACACCCCGTGAACGAAGAGGTCATCATCACCTGCGCGCTCACCGGCGCGGGCGACACCGTGGGCCGTAGCCCGCACGTGCCGGTCACCCCGCGGCAGATCGCCGCGTCGGCGGTCGAGGCGGCGGAGGCCGGCGCGGCCGTGGTCCACGTCCACGTACGCGACCCGGAGAGCGGCGCGCCCTCGCGCGACCCGCGGCTCTACGCCGAGGTGGTCGAGCGGATCCAGGGGACCGGCACCGACGTCATCATCAACCTCACCGCGGGGATGGGTGGCGACCTGGTGCTCGACCCGGAGCAGCCGCTACGGCAGTTGCCGGGCACCGACCTGGTCAGCGGCCTGGACCGGCTGCCGCACGTGGAGCAACTGCTCCCGGACATCTGCACGCTCGACTGCGGTTCGCTGAACTTCGGCGACGGCAGCAACCTCTACGTCTCCACGCCCGACATGCTGCGCGCCGGCGCCAAGCGCATCCAGGAACTGGGCGTACGGCCGGAGTTGGAGATCTTCGACACCGGGCAGCTGTGGTTCGCCAAGCAGTTGCACGCGGAGGGCCTGCTCGACGACCCGACGGTCTTCCAACTGTGCATGGGCATCCCGTGGGGCGCCCCCGCCGACGCGGGCGTGCTGGCCTCGATGGTCAACATGCTGCCCGCCGGTGCCCAGTGGGCCAGCTTCGCGCTGGGTCGGATGCAGATGCCGTGGGTGGCGCAGGCCATTCTGCTCGGCGGCAACGTACGGGTCGGGCTTGAGGACAACCTGTACCTGAGCAAGGGGGTCAAGGCCACCAACGGTCAGCTCGTGGAGCGGGCCGTCAGCATCACCGAACTGCTCGGCGCCCGCGTGGCCACGCCCGACCAGGCCCGCGCCCGCCTCGGCCTCGCCCCCCGTGCCTAGCCGCGACCGTCTTCGCCCCTCCCCCACTACCGTCCCCGTCCGTGAGGAGCCCGTCATGTCACCCATCGCACCCGAGAGCGTCCGCCGCGTCGCCTGCGTCGGCGCGGGAGTCATCGGCGGCGGCTGGGCCGCCCACTTCCTGGCCCGTGGCTACGACGTCACCGCCTGGGACCCCGCCCCGGACGCCGAGGCCCGGCTGCGCCGGCTCATCACCGCGGCCTGGCCCGCCGTGGAGCAGCTCGGACTGGCCGACGGCGCGTCGCCGGACCGGCTGACCGTGACCGACACGCTCGAAGAGGCCGTGGCCGAGGCGCAGTTCGTCCAGGAGAGCGCGCCGGAGAAGCTGGAGCTGAAGCGGGACCTGCTGGCCGAGCTGGACGCGGCCACCGCCCCCGACGTGGTCATCGCCTCCTCCACCTCCGGCTACCCGATGACCGACATGCAGACCACGGCGGCGCGCCCGGGGCGCCTCGTGGTCGGGCATCCCTTCAACCCGCCGTACCTGATCCCGCTGGTGGAGGTCGTCGGCGGCGAGGCCACCGAGCGCTGGGCCGTGGACTGGGCGTCCGCGTTCTACACGGCGGCGGGCAAGTCCGTGATCACCATGGAGCGCGAGCTGCCCGGCTTCATCGCCAACCGGCTCCAGGAGGCCCTGTGGCGCGAGGCCCTGCACATGGTGGCCGCGGGCGAGGCGACGGTCGCCGACATCGACGCGTCCATCACCGAGGGCCCGGGGCTGCGCTGGGCGTTCATGGGCCCCTGCCTCACCTTCGCCCTCGCGGGCGGCGAGGGCGGCATGGCGCACATGCTCGACCACTTCGGTCCGTCGCTGAAGGCGCCGTGGACGCGGCTTGCCGCGCCCGAGCTGGATGACGCGCTGCGGTCGGCGATGGTGGACGGCTGTGCCGACGCCGCGGGCGAGCGCAGCCACGCCGACCTGGTGGCCGAGCGCGACCAGGGCGTCATCAACGTGCTGCGGGCCACCGGCCGGCTGCCCCGGCTCGCCGGGGAGCGGGCGTGAGCGGGGCGCCGGGCCCGCTCCCACCGCACCGCGAGCCGGTCCGCGCCGAGTGGATCGACTACAACGGGCACCTCAGCGAGGCGTACTACGTGCTGGTCTTCGGGCACGCGACGGACGCGCTCATGGACGGGATCGGGTTGGACGCGGCCTACCGGCAGCGCACCGGGTGTTCGCTGTACACGGTCGAGGCGCACGTGCGGTACCTGCGCGAGGTGAGCACGGGCAGCGAACTCACGGTGCGGACCCGGCCGTTGGGGGTCGATGCCGGCAAGGTGCGGTTCGTCCACGAGATGTACGCCGCCCCGGCCGGCACCTCCCCCGAGGCCGGGACCACCGCCCCCGGGTCGGCGGGGACGGCTCCGGAGGGGGAACTCGTGGCGACGGAGGAACTCTTCGCCCTCCACGTCGACCAGCACACGGGGCGTTCCGCTCTCCTGCCCGACCGCGCCCGGCACGAACTCGCGGCCCGCGTCGAAGCGGCTCCACCGTGGGCGGGGCGGGGCATCCGGCCGGTGGCGGGCGGCCCGGCAGTGGCGTCGGACCGCTGAGGGGCTGGCGCTCGGGGGCGTGATCGCGTCGGACGGGGCGCGCCGGCGGCGTCCGTGACCGCGATACCCATGGCCGTCAGGGCGCGGTGGCCGCGTCCATCGCCCGGGTCAGCGCGGCGCGCCGCTGGGCCCTGCGCGAGTCCGGGTGCGCCGGGGCGCGCCGCGCGCCGTCCGGGTCGCGCCGGCCCAGTGGCGCGGCCGTGTGCGACCACGCGCCGGCCAGGCCGACGGTCAGCGCCAGCACGTCCGCCGGCTCCAGCGCGGCCGTCAGCACTCCGCGCGCCTGCGCGTCGGCGACGGCCTCGGCCGCGGGGTGGCAGTCGGCGATCCGGGCCGCCGTGGGCCCTGGGCGTTCCAGCAGCGCCCAGGCGATGAGCCGCAGCAGCGCCGGGTGCGCCGTCAGGTGGTCGAAGAGCGCGCCGGCGTAGCCGGGCAGGTCGTCGGCGGTGAAGGGCACCGCGTCGGCCAGTTGCCCGAACGCCTCGGCGACCACGCGGTCGAACAGCTCACACTTGTTGCCGAAGTACACGTAGAGCAGGCGCTTGTTGGCCTTCGCCGCCGCCGCGATTCGATCCACCCGCGCACCCGCGACCCCGTGCCGGGCGAACTCGGCACGGGCGGCGGCGAGCAGGCGGGCCTTCGTGGCCGTGGAATCCGGCGGCATTCCCCCACCATAGGGAAGCCGCCACCGCGAGGGCACGGTGGGCGAGCGACTCGTGACCCACTGTGCCGGCGCGCGGAGTGGTCCGCCCCGCGCGCGGCGTGCGCGGCGCGCTCAGCCGAGCGCGGCGTCCGCGCGGCGGGCGCCGGCGCCCCGCACCTCCAGGCTGCCGAGCAACTGCCTGGTCGCGTCCGTCACCGCGGCGACGGCCTCGTCGAACGCGACCCGGTTGTGCGCGGCCGGCGCCCGGAATCCGGAAACCTTGCGGACGTACTGCAGGGCGGCTGCCTGGATGTCTTCTTCGCTCACCTCGGGCATGACCGGGGGGCGGAGTGTCTTGATGCTTCGGCACATGCGTCCAGCGTAGGCCGGGGGTGTGACAGCGCCCGTTCAGCCGGCCCACGCCGCCTCGGGCAGCGCGTCGAGGAAGCCGCCGACGACGCTGGCGAAGCCGGCCGGGTCGTCGTCGTGCACCCAGTGCCCGCAGTCGGGGAAGGTGCGCAGCGTGGTGCCTGGGCGCCGGTCGGCCATCTCCCGGGCCAGGTCGGTCGGCAGCACGAAGCTCCGGCCCCCGTGGAGGAGGAGGGCCGGGCACGCGGAGCCGAGCCAGTCCGGCCACCAGTCGCCGACCGCCGCCCGCTGCGAGGCCATCATGGCGTCGAGGTCGAAGAGGAAGCCCCAGCCGTCCGGGTACTCCACGGCGCTCTCCAGGAAGTAGCCGGCGTCCGGGATGCCCCGCTCGCGCACCCGCTCGCCGAGGGCGGCCAGCGTGGGCGCGCGGCGCGGCCACGCGCGCACGTCGAGCACGGGGTGCGGGACACGGGGCCGCCGGTTGTCCGCGCCGCCCTCCTCCACGATGAGCGCGCCGACCAACTCGGTTTCACGGGCGGCGAGTTGGAAGGCGGTGACGCCTCCCGCCGAGTGCCCGACGACCGGCACCCGGCCCAGGTCGAGCGCGCGCAGGAAGGCCGCGGCGTCGGCGACGTACGCCTCGCGCGTGAAGTCGCCCGCGTCGGCGCGCGGGTCGGCGCTGCGACCGTGCCCGCGCTGTTCGAGGGCGATGACCCGGTAGCGCGGGGCCAGCGCGACGATCAGCCCGGCGTACGCCCGCGCCCGGCCGAAGTGGCCGTGCAGCGCGAGTACGGGGCGGCCGGGGCCGCCGGGGTCGAGGTAGCGCAGCGCGCGACCGCGGACGTCGGCGATCCGCTCGGTGGGCATGACGGCCTCCTGGTGCGGGCCCGGCGTGGGCCCTTAGGGCGAGGGGTGGGGTGGGCGGCGTGAGCGCCAGACCGTTAACGTAACGTTCGTTTCCCTAACGCGCAACGCGCGCCCGTCACCGCTCACCCCTCGCCCCGCTCCCCCGCTCTCCGCGCCGCTCCCGCGCAGGCCAGCGCCGCTGGCCGGCCTCGCGCCGGCCTAGGGTGGCTCCCAGCCCCGCCCGGCCCACCGGCCGCCGACCACCGGCGGCCGACGCGGCTACCGCCCAGCCGACCGAGCCACCCGAGGAGCACCGCGCATGGCCAGGCCGCGCGACCCCCAGCGCCGCACCGAGTTGCTGGACGCGATCATCGAGTACCTGGCCGAGCACGGCCTCGTCGGCCTGTCCATGCGCCCGCTGGCGCAGGCGCTCGGGCACAGCACCCGGGTCCTCACCCACCACTTCCGGGACAAGGACGACCTCGTCAACGCCGTCCTGACCCGGCTCGACGAGCGCCAGCGCGACCGGCTCAGCGCCTTTCCCGGCTGGGCGGAGGGGCGCAGCCTGGGCGCCGTCGTCCGGGCTTCCTGGGACTGGCACCTCACGGACGACTACCTGCCGGTGATCCGTCTGCTGCACGAGATCGAGGGCCTGGCGGCGGGCGGCCGACTGCCCGGCTCCCAGGTGCCGGCGATGCTCACCCAGCGGACGCTGTTCGTGGCCGACGCGCTGCGGGCGCACGGCGTTCCGACGGAGACCGCGGAGCGGCGCGCCACCCTCCTGAACGCCGCGTACGCGGGGCTCCAGATCGACTACCTCACCACCGGCGACGAGACGCGCGTGCGGGCGGCCCTGGAGGACCTGATCGCGCTGGCCGACGCCTGGACCCGCCCCTGACGCCGACCGCCTCCGCCCGCTGCGGCAGCGGGCGGAGACAGCCAGGGGACGGCGCACGCCGGGCGGGCCGGGGCCGCGTCGGCGCGGCCCCGGCCCACCGGCGTACGCGGGCTCAGCGGCGCTGTCGGCCGCCGCGGACCGAGGACGCCTCCCGCTCCGCGAGCGGCCTGCGCGGCCGACGTACGACGGGCACGGACCCGCGCTCCGCGCCGGCCACCGCGTCCGCGCCGCAGCCGATGTCGACGCCCCACCCGGCGGCGGGAAGCACCGGCAGGCCACGCCCACAGGCCGCGTCCCGTACGCCCGTCGCGTCGGCCTCGGCCCGTGGCCGGTTGGTGGTGGTCGGGGCCGCGTCGCGCACGGCCTCGCGGGCGAGCGCGGCCAGCTCCCGACGGTCGCGCGCCGCCGAGGCCGGGATCGCCGGATGGACCTGGACCCGGGCCGTGACGCCGTCGGCGCTCATGACACGGCGTAGCGAGCTGCCGAAGTCGTCGTCGCCGACGAAGGCGGCCACCGTGCTCAGGGCGTGGTGTTGGAAGTAGCCCAGGGTCACCGGGCGCACCGGGGCGCCGGCGTCGATCGCCGCCTGGAAGGTGGCCCGGCGGAAGTCGCCGGTCGTCCCGGCGCACCAGGTGGCGCCCTGCGGGAAGACCATGACCGAGCGTCCGCCGCGCAGCAACCCGGCGATCTCGTCCACCGTTCGGGGCAGTCCACGCATGCTGTCGCGGTCGATGAACCGGGTGCCGGCGCGCCTGGTCAGGGTGCCGACCAGCGGCCAGTCGCCGACCTCGCGCTTGGCCAGCATGGTCACCGGCTCCACCGCGAGCAGGGCGATGACGTCGAGCCAGGAGATGTGGTTGGCCACGACCAGCGTCCCCACACCGCCCGCACCAGCCGCGGCGGTCGGCCCGGTCGACGCGGTCGGCCCGGTCGAGACGGTCGGCCCGGTCGACGCGGTCGGTGCGCTCAGCGGTCCGCCGAGGTGTTCCACGCGGACGCCGATGGCCGCCAGGATGGACTGGGCGTGGGCGCGTACGACGGCCGGGTCGGCCAGGGCCTCGCCCGCCGCCAGGGCGCTGAGCACGCGGCGCGCGAAGGCCATCGAGCGGCGGGTGGCGCGCGCCGCCGTGACCCGGGCCGCGGCGTGGGCGACGCAGCGCTGGTCACAGGGCGAGCTGGGGGCCCAGGCGTTCACTGAGCGTCGCCGAGGAAGTAGCGGCGGTACCGGTCGTTCATCTGCTCGGTGTCCAGGACGACGAAGAAGTCGGCGTCGTCGAAGTCACGCTCGTGGTGCGGGGCGCCGCACATCCACGCGCCGACCCGCAGGTAGCCGCGGAGCAGGGGCGGCAGGTCGGCGTAGCTGGGCTTGGTGTTCAGGGCCGCGGGGGGCGTCCACGGGTCGCGCGGCTGGACGCGCAGCTCGGGCGGCGCGGTGTGCCGGGCGGTGCCGAGCAGCCAGGCGTTGCTGGCGGCTCCGCCGCCGTCGGCGAGCGAGACGGAGGCGCAGCCCGCGAGGTAGCGGTGTCCGGAGAGCAGCACGTAGCGGGCGAGTCCGGCCCACATCAGGTTGATCACCGCGCCGGAGCGGTGGTCGGGGTGCACGCAGGCCCGGCCCGCCTCGACCAGCGAGGAGCGCACGTCCAGCGGCAGTCCGCGCAGGTCGAACTCGCCCTCCGAGAAGAGTCGTTCGGTGCGCCCGGGCGGCAGCAGCCGGTAGGTGCCGACGATCTCACCGGTGGCCTTGTCGCTGACGATCAGGTGGTCCATCACGGCGTCGAACTCGTCGACGTCGAGCCCGGCGGCGTGCGACGCGAGCTTGGCGCCCTTCTCCTCGCCGAAGACCTGGTAGCGCAGCCGCTGTGCGGCCTCGATCTGCTGCCGCGTGTCCGCGATGGCGGTGATGTAGGAGTCGGTGGCCGCCGTTACGGTGGACGTCGAGAGCGTAGGCATTCCTGGTCTCCGTTCAGGGGGAATTCAGCAGCGTCGGCAGTCTCGGTCGGCAATCGTTTGCTGCCCGGCTATGTATCGTTCTCTCGCGCGTCGGCAGAATGCCCCGCTCGCCGGCGGCCCGGGTGACGACCTTGGGCAGGCATTTCTCTGGCGCTCGCCAGTATTCCGATGAACGCGAAAGTCGCAGTGTCCGTGCGGTGATTCGCATGCTGCCAAGTGATGACGAAGACGGAACGCCAGGGGCCACACCCCGCCGCCGGCGAGGTGTGGCCCGAGCCCCACGAAAGGGCGTATTCCCCCGCATGTCGCCCGCTGCGTCAGCAGCGTAGCGGAACGCGTAATCGCCGTGCTCCAAGGCGGCGGAGAAGCGAACTCGCGCACATCGTGGGCTCCTGCGCGGCCGAACTCCCGTTTACCGAGGAAATGTCACCGCTTCCCGCATCGGCGGCCACTCATTCATTGGCCGGCGATTCGCTGGGGAATATCTTGGTAATGATCCTCCCGTCGCGGGTGAGGTAACCGTAGAGCATCCCGGGACTGCTGTGCGGGGCGTCGAATGTGCCCTTACCGTCCAGGGCGATCACGCCGCCGTCGCCGCCGAGTTGGGGCAATTGCTTGATCAGTACCTGGTGCGCGGCCTGGGCCACGCCCAGCCGGCTGTATTCCATGAGGTGGGCGATGGTGGCGGTGGCCGCGCCACGGATGAACACCTCGCCGTGCCCGGTCGCGCTCGCCGCGACCGTGCCGTCCTTCGCGTACGTGCCGGCGCCGATCAGTGGCGAGTCGCCGACCCGGCCCGGCATCTTGTTGGTCATGCCTCCCGTGGAGGTCGCGGCGGCCAGGTGGCGCCGGCCGTCCAGGGCCACGGCGCCGACGGTGCCCTTGGGCGAGTCGGCGCCCTTCGCCCCGGCGCCCTCGTCGCCGCCCCGACCGTCGCGCGCGCCCCGTTCCTTCTCCTTGGCGGCCATGAGCTGGTCCCAGCGGCGCTGCGTCCAGTAGTAGTCCTGGGTGACGGTGGGCAGGCCGGCTCGGGCGGCGAAGTCGTCGGCGCCCTCGCCGGCGAGCAGCACGTGCCGGGTCCTGTCCATGACCAGACGGGCGGCCGAGATGGGGTTGCGCACGCTGCGTACGCCGGCGACGGCGCCCGCGGCCTGGTCGGAGCCGCGCATGATGGAGGCGTCCAACTCGTGTCCGGCGTCCGCGGTGAACACCGCCCCCTTGCCGGCGTTGAACAACTCGTTGTCCTCAAGGACGCGTACGGCGGCCTCGACCGCCGCCACGCTGTCGCCGCCCCGGCGCAGGACGCGCTGGCCGGCGCGGAGCGCGTCGGTGAGGCCGGCGCGGTAGGCGCGCTCCTCGGTGGGGCTGGTGTGGTCGGGGTCGAGGGCGGTGCCGGCGCCGCCGTGGACGGCGAGCACGACGTCGTGCGCCTCGGGCTGCCCGGGTCCGCCGCGTTCGGCGGAGCGGGCGGCGACCCGCTCGGCCGCGGGCGCGGACGTCCCCGCCGAACTGGGCACGGCGCTGGTGAGCGAGGCGGTGAGCGCGACGGCCGCGGCGAACACGGTCGTCATCCGCACCCGCGAGGGAAGTCGCCTCCGCAGGGATCGCAAACGCATTGCCTGTCCTCTCGTCGCAAGGCCGTGGGCCGCGGCCGGCGCGCCGAGCGGGACCGGCGCACTGGCGCGCCACGGATGTTCCCTCAGCTCTGCCCACCCCCGCCCCCGTTGTCCCCTCGGCTCCCCCGCGAGAGCGCGGGACGCGGGTGAGCCCGGACGAGTCGGGCGACGGCGCATGGGGCGGCACGGCGACGCGCCGTACGTCGAGCGGCACGGCCGGCGGCGTTCGCGGCGGGTCCCGGCACGCGCCGCTGGCCCGCCGGGGCCCGACCGAGCGCGCGCGGCGCGACGTGCCGCGCGCCAGCGCCCGCGCGCGGGCGTCAGGGACGGGCGTGCGCGCCGTCCGCCAGCGCGCGCCGCACCTGTTCCGCGACGCCCACCATGGCGCCGCGGCGCGGGTGGTAGGAGGCGGCGGCGAGCGGGTCGGTGTCCTTGCCCTGAATCCACGCCTGGTCACCGGGCGCGCAGGCGTCGTGGCCGAGCGAGGTGCCGTACGTGTCGACGTACCGGGCCGTCCCGTCCCGCTCGGCGGCGTCCGCCATCGAGGTGTTCAGCGCCCGTTCGACGGCGTCGAGCCAGCGCAGGTCCCCGTCGGCGAACGGCAGGATCGCGGGGCAGGCGCCGCTCGGTGGCGCGATGCGCGGATAGCCGACGAGCACCACGTGCGCCCGCGGCGCGCGCTCGTGGACGGCCCGCAGGATGGTCGAGACCCGCTCCGAGACCCGGCGCGCGTGGTCGATCAGGGTGTCCACGCCGTCCACCGTGTAGTGCCGCTGGCACGGGTTGCCGGTGGGGTCCTGCGGGCGCAGTTCGGGGCAGGTCCTGGTGAGTTCGCCGAAGATGCCGAAGTCGTTGCCGCCGATGCTGAGGGTGACCAGGTCGGTCTGTCGGGTCAGCGGGTCGAGCTGCGGCGGGTTGACGCCGCCCAGCGGCACGGCCTGCGGCCGGGTCATGTGCGTGGTGTCGGCGCCGCCGCAGCTCATGTCCGTGAACGAGCGGACGCGCAGGTCGCGGGCGAGCAGCGCGGGGTAGTTGGCGGTGGACCGGAAGCAGCCGGGCGGGTCCAGCCGCATGAGGGGGATGAGCGGCCCGGAGACGTAGGAGTCGCCGAGCGCCACGTAGCGGCTGTAGCGCGCGTCGCGGTCACCGGCGGGCGCCGTGGCCGGCCCGTCGGGGACCGCCGACGCGGTGCCGGGTGCGAGGGTGAGGGCGCAGGTGGCGGTCAGCGCGCCGGCGACCGCGAGCACGGCACGCCGCGCAGGGCCCGGCCGGCCCTCGGCGCCGCCCGACGCCGGGCTCCCGCGCCCGGGCAGCAGCCGGCCGATCCCGCCCCACGGGACGACCCCCACGCGACCGGAGCGCCGCGCGCCGAAGGCGCCGGAAGCACCGGCGGGGCGACGGAGACGGGGACGGGGACGGGCCGAGCGCGCTGCGCGGTCTTGCCGTACGTGCCGTAGAACCATGGTGACCTCACCCGAGTTGACGTGGCCGGTACGGAGCACCGGGACCCGTGCGGGACGGGTCGGCGAGCGAGGCGGCCCGGTCGCGCGGTGGGTCCCGGCGCACCGGCGCCCGGCCGGGCGCGCGCCGATCGACCGGTGGCGGCCGGCGGCGCCGGTGCCCTGGTCCTCGTCTCATGCCGCCCGCCTCGACGCGGGGAGTGCCGGTGTCGAGCTGACGTAGGGAGTGCCGGTGTCGAGCTACGGAAGTGCGCGGTGCGGGAGGTGCGGATGGGCCCGCCGCGCCCTCCGGTCGCCACGGGGGTGGCCGGTGGCGGCGCGCCGATGCGGTACGGGCGGTGCCTCGTGGTGCGTGCCGTCGTACGCGCTGGCGCGCGCGGCGCACCCCCCGCCCGGGGCCCCACGCGGGGAACCATCCCTCACAGAGGTGCCCGCTTTCGACGAGGCAGCAACAGTCCGACGTGGCCTCGGCTGTGCGGATTCCACGCCGATATCGGGCACATGCCGTGACGGCCCGCCGCGACCGGCGACGGAGCACCGGCGGACGGCCGAGAGCGGCAACGGGAACGGGTGGCAGGGGCGGCGAGGCGGTCGGGAGGAGTGGGCGCGCTCGGCGCTAGCCGGCGCGGCGGGTCATCGCGCCGCTGGCCACGGCCGGGCGGTGGTGTCCGACGTGGGTGAGGGCCTGCTCGATGAGCGTGGCCACGTGGTCGTCGTGGAGGGAGTACAGGACCCGGCGTCCCTCACGGTGCCCGGCGACGAGCCCGAGGTGGCGCAGCATGCGCAGGTGGTTGGAGACGGTGTTCTGCTCCATACCGACTTCGGCGGCGAGTTCGCCGACCGGGCAGGAGGAACGCAGCAGCCGGTCCAGGATCTGTACGCGCGCGGGCGAGGCCAGCGCCTGCATGACTTCGGCCACGGCGAAAGCCTGTTCCTGAGAGATCAGTTCGCCTGCGTTCCCTCGTCCCATAACGCAAATGGTACCGGTAATCATGTGACTGGCCCGGGGCCGATCGTGGCCGAATCCATCCGCGATACATCACGAAGTCATGATATTTTGAACTCATGATTTCGAGGGACGATTGTGCCGGCGCGGACACGCTGCGCCTCGACATCACCGATCTAATCCCCGGCCCGCCCGCAGCCTGTGAGCCGTGCGTCGAGCGCGTCGTCATCTCACTCGGGCGGAGCAAGGCCATCGACACCGCGCACCGGGCTCCCCGTGACGCCCGCGCGGCCGGGACGGTGTGCGTGCACTTCGACGCCGCCGCCCTCGGCGCCGAGGAGGTACGCCAGGCGGCGCGTACGGTCGGCGCCCGCGCCGGGTGCGCGCACGGCGACCGCGGCCCGGCGGGCCGGCGCGCCGCCGAGGGGCCTCCGCCGCCCCCGGCAGCGGACCTCGACGGCGCGCGTGCCACGGCCGTGGCCGCGCGGCCCCCGACCGAGGCCGACGCGCTCGCCACGACACCGCCCGGCGTGTCGCACGCCGAACCCCCCGCCGAAGGCGCGGTCGAGGCCCCCGGCGAAGCCCCCGCCAGGCCGCACGACCAGGACCCGGCGCACGGCGGTACCCGGGCGCACCGGCGGGATCACCAGCACAGCCACGACCACGGCCCGTTCGGTGAGCGTGCCGAGTTGGTCTTCGCGCTCCTGTCCGGCGTGGCCTATCTGACCGGGCTGCTGCTCGGGCTCGCCACCGACGCGCCGGAGCCGGCCCCCCTCGCCTGTTATCTCGCCGCCTACGCCTTCGGCGGGTTCTTCACGGTGCGCGAGGCGGTCAGCACCATCAGGGCCGGCCGGTTCGAGGTCGACTTCCTGATGCTGGTGGCCGCCGTGGGCGCCGGGGCGATCGGCAGGTGGGCCGAGGGCGCGGTGCTGCTGTTCCTGTTCAGCCTCGGGCACGCGCTGGAGGAGTACGCGATGGGGCGCGCCCGGCGCTCCATCGAGGCGCTGGCCGACCTCACCCCGGCCACGGCGCTGTTGCGTTCGGGCGAGCGTGTCACCGAGGTGCCCGTCGAGCGCCTGCTGCCGGGCGACACGGTGCTGGTCAGGCCGCACACCAGGGTGCCGGCCGACGGCTTCGTCCGCGATGGCGAGGGCGCCGTGGACCAGGCCGCGGTCACCGGCGAGAGCCTGCCCGCCGACAAGGTGCCCGTCGCCGACCCGCTGGCGGCGCTGCGCGACCCGGCCGCCATCGCCCCGGACAGCCGGGTCTTCGCCGGGACCGTCAACGGCGCGGGCGCGTTGGAGGTGACCGTCACCAGTCGGGCCGAGGACAACACGCTGGCCCGTGTGGTGGCGATGGTGCGGGACGCGGAGAGCCGGCAGTCGCCGACGCAGGCGTTCACCGCGCGCTTCCAGCGGATCTTCGTGCCCGCCGTGATCGGCACCGTGCTCGCGCTGCTCGGCGCCGGCCTGGTGGTGGACGAGCCGTTCACCGCCTCGCTCTACCGCGCGATGGCCGTGCTGGTCGCGGCCAGCCCCTGCGCGCTGGCCATCGCCACGCCGGCCGCCGTGCTCAGCGCCGTGGCCCGGGCGGCCCGCAGCGGTGTGTTGATCAAGGGGGGCGGGCCGCTGGAGGAGTTGGGAAGGCTGACGGCCGTCGCGTTCGACAAGACGGGCACCCTCACCGAGGGCCGCCCGCGCCTGACGGACGTGGCCCCGGCGCGCGGCGTGTCGGAGCGCGAGTTGCTCACCACAACGCTGTCCGTGGAGCGGCTCAGCGACCACCCGCTGGCTCGGGCGATCGTGCGCGATCTCGACGCCCGGCTCGGCGACGCGCCCGTGCCGGCCGCCCACTCCCTGCGGGCGGTGACCGGGCGTGGCGTCCTCGCGCGCCTGGGCGGCGTGCCGGTGGCGATCGGCAGCCCGGCGTTCTTCCCCGCGGGCGGGCGGGCGCGCCAGGAGCCGGCGGAGCCGTCCGGGCCGTCCATGCCCATCGAACTCCGCGCCAAAGCAGAGGAGTTGGAGGCGGCGGGGCGTACGACGATGGTTGTGCGGCACGGCGCGCGCTACCTGGGGGTCATCGGCGTCATGGACACCCCGCGGCCCGAGGCGGCGGACGTCGTGGCGCGGCTGCGCGGGCTCGGCATCCGGCGCGCCGTGCTGATCTCCGGGGACAACCAGCGGGTGGCCGACGCGGTGGCGGCACGGGTGGGCCTCGACGACGCCTGGGGCGACCTGCTGCCGGCGGACAAGGTGGCGGCGGTCCGGCGGCTGCGCGCCGACGAGCACCGCACCGCCATGGTCGGCGACGGCGTCAACGACGCGCCGGCGATGGCCCACGCGACGGTGGGCATCGCGATGGGCGCGGCCGGCTCCGCGGTGGCCCTGGAGAGCGCGGACATCGCCCTGATGTCGGACGGGTTGGACAAGTTGCCGCTGGCCACCGGCCTCAGCCGGCGCACCAGCGCGGTGATCAGGCAGAACCTGCTGTTGAGCCTCGGCATCGTCGCGGTCCTGGTGCCCGCCACGGTGCTCGGCCTGGGCATCGGGCCAGCCGTCCTGGTCCATGAGGGCTCCACACTGCTCGTGGTCGCCAACGCGCTGCGGCTGTTGCGCTACCCGGAGCACGCCTGACGCCGCACGCCGAGCCGGTCGCCCAGCGGGCGACGGGCGACAGCGCGCGACGGTGGCCCGACTCCGGGTTCGGAGCCGGGCCACCGCACCGCGCCACGCGGGGTCAGGCGCGTCCCGTGGTCAGGGCGCTACGGGTTCAGCGCGCCGCCTTGAGGAACGAGCCCTTGTCGAAGGCCGTGAGGCCGTTGGCCCACAACTGGTTGACGCGGGCCGACTCCTGCGCGTTCGGGTTGGGGTTCCGGCACGAGGGGCCGGGGCCGCCACCGGACATCAGCTCGCTGCACGGACCCGAGTAGTGGTCCGGCAGGCCGAGCACGTGGCCGGTCTCGTGCGAGGTGACGCGGGTCGAGTCGTACTGCTGGTTCTGCCGGTAGTCGAGGAAGATGTAGCCGCGACCGTGGCCGTTGGTGCTGGCGTACGAGCCGCGCGGGTCGTTGCCCTCGCGGTACTCGAAGTCGTAGCTGCCCGAGCCCTCGCGCAACTGCACGTTGCGCACGGCGCTGTTCCAGATCTGGGTGCTGCGGGCGATCTGGGAGGCGAAGGTGGGAGCTCGTCTCGCGCTGTACGTCACGGTGACGGCGGCGGCGCCGGTCTTGGCCTGCTTGGCCTTGGCCGACTTCATGACGGCCTCGAAGAACGCCTTCGTCGCCGCCCGGTCCTCGCCCGAACCCTCGTACGCCGCGATGCTCGCGGCGGTGCTGACCTGCGACTCCGCCTTAGCGGGCGAGGCCGATGCGGTGGCCGGCAGGGTGGCGACCGCGGTGGCCAGGCCGAGGCCCAGCGAAGCCGTCAGAAATATCCTGGAGCGTTGCATGGGGGGTACTCCATTTCCGACCCGAAGCGCAGACCAACCGCTCGGATAGCGGTGAAAGCGCTCCGGATACAGCTCAGTTGTGGCCCTGAGTCTCGGGGAGAATCCCGCGCGCGTGGAGCATGTCACTTGCCGATAGCGCGATGTAATGGACCGCATAGGCGGCACACACGGACAAGTGCTGGCATGGGGTGACACGGCCGTACCCCACCCGCGAGCGGTCACCGGCTGGCGGCGGCGTACGGCGGTCGACGTCGCGGGTTCACTCCGCGACGCCAGCCTTCGGCTTGGCCGACCGGCTCTCCATGGCCGCCGGTTCGGTGAGCGTGTACGACAGGACCCAACAGGCGATGGGCATCGACACCAGCGAGGCGAGCGCCCAGCGCAGCGAGGTGGCCTCGGCCAGGGCGCCGACCAGCGGGCTGGCGATGCCACCGATGCTCACGGCGAGCCCGAGCGTGACGCCGCTCGCGGTGCCGACCCGGCGCGGGAGGTAGTCCTGCCCCAGGGTGACGTGCAGCGAGAAGGGCACGTAGAGCGCGACGGCGGTCGCCGCGACGAAGGCATACACCAGCGGCCCGGGCGCGAAGGGGATGCCCGCCACGGACGGGACGGCCACCGCGTACGCGACGCGCAGCGTCCGCACCCGGCCCCAGCGCGCGGCCAGCCGGCCGCCGAGCAGGGTGCCGATCGCGCCACCGCCGAAGAGGATGAACAGGGCCGCCGCGCCGGCCGTGTCGCCGGCGTCCAGGTGGTGGCGCACGTACAGCGAGATGAACGCGCTCAACCCCACGTACGCGATCGACCGGCAGATCACGACCGCCGAAAGGCGCAGGAACAGCGGCCAGTCGTCCTCGCCCGCCCGCTCCTTAGCCGCGCCGGAACCGGCGCCGTCCCAGCCGGCCCGGCCGCGGGTCCACAGCACCAGGGCGACGCCGACGACCGCGGGGACGATCAACAGCGGCGTGGCCGAAAGCCCGCCGACGGCCAGTACGGGGGTCACGAGGACGGGGGCGAGCGCCCAGCCGATGTTGCCGCCGAGCGAGAACCAGCTCATGCCGATGTGGCTGCCCGCCGTCACCGCGCGCGCCATCCGGGCGGCCTCGGGGTGGTACGCGGCCACACCGAGGCCGGAGAGCGCGACCGCGATCCAGGTCAGGGCGTACACGTCGGTGAGCCCGGACAGGGCGATGCCGAGCCCGGCCGCCGCGATGCCGCCCGGGATCAGCCACGGCATGGGCCTGCGGTCGGTCAGGGCCCCGAAGGCGGGTTGGACCACGGAGGACAGCAGCGTGGCGGCGAGCACGATGCCCGAGACCCCCACGTACCCGTAGTGGCGCTCGGCCACCAGGAAGGGCACCAGGGCGAGCACGGCGCCTTGGTAGACGTCGTTGCAAGCGTGCGCCACGGCAAGCAGGCCAATGGCCGACGGGCGTCGACCGGTGCGCGGGAGACGTGTCATGGATCGATCATCGATGGGCAAGAGGTGGCCTGCTTCCGATAAAATGCCAACCAATGTCGGAGATCCGCCACACCCCCCGCGCCTCCACCGCGGTGCGCAGGCTCCCGCCCGGGTTCGGCGTCGGGGCGCACCACCACGACGACCACCAGATCATCTACGCGGGGCGCGGCGTACTGTCCGTGACGACCGACGCGGGCAGTTGGGTCGCCCCGGCGACCAGCGCGTTGTGGGTCCCGGCCGGCACCGTGCACGAGCCCCGCGCCTGGGGCGAGACCGATCTGCACACGGTGGGGCTGCCCGCCACGGTGAACCCGCTACGCCTCGACCGACCCGCCGTGATCGCCGTCGGGCCGCTGCTGCGTGAGCTGATCCTGGAGTACACGCGCGACCCGGCCGACGGCGGCCCGGAGCGGCGGCGCCTGCTGCGCGTCCTGCTCGACCAGCTCCGGCACTCGCCGCGGCGCCCCATCCACCTGCCGACGGCGCGCGACCCCCGGCTGGCCGCGGTGTGTGCGCTGCTGGCCGACGACCCGTCCGACGGCCGCACGCTGACCGCGCTGGGAGCGGCGGTGGGGGCGAGCGACCGCACGCTGGCCCGGCTGTTCCGCGCGGAGATGGGCATGACCTTCCCGCAGTGGCGCACCCAACTCCGCCTGCACCGCGCGCTGTTGCTGCTCGCGGAGGGCATGCCGGTGACGGCGGTGGCACACCGGTGCGGCTGGGCCACCGCGAGCGCCTTCATCGACGTCTTCCGGCGGACCCTTGGCCATACCCCGGGCGCGCGGAAGCTCCCGTACGACTGACCGGCGCACCGCGCACGCGCCGGCGCGACTCGCCCCTGACGCCTCCACCTCGCCACGGCGCAGGGCGGGTTCGGGGAAACCTGGACGTGTAGCATCTCGATAATGCAACTGGCCAAGGGCGTGGAGTGGGGACTGCACTGCTGTCTGGCGCTGGCGTGGCTCGGGGACGCCGAGCCGGTGCCGACGGCCAGGTTGGCCGCGATCTTCGACCTCCCGCCGCCGTACCTGAACAAGCGCCTGCAGGCTCTGGTGCGGGCCGGCATCCTCAGCTCGTCCCCCGGCGTCCGGGGCGGCTTCCGGCTCGCCCGGGCGCCCGAGCGGATCACGCTGATGGACGTGGTGGTGGCCATCGAGGGGCCGGACGACCCGTTCCGCTGTACGGAGATCCGCCAGCACGGCGCCGGCGCGGACGCCGAGCCGGGCGAGTTCGCCCAGCCCTGCGGCATCGCCACCGCGATGCGCCGGGCCGAGCTGGCCTGGCGGCGTGAGCTGGCGGCCCAGTCGCTCGCCGACCTCATGGCGGCCACGCCGCCGGCGTCGGCCGACCGCGTCCGCCGCTACTACGCCCGGCTCAGCGCCACCGCCACCTGACCCGCCGGGCTGGTGCCTTCGGCTCGGCAGCCGGCGGCGCCGAGGGCGGCCGGGTGCGACCCGCGGGCAAGCAAAGACCGGTGGGTCGGGCCGTAAGCACGGCCCGCCCCACCGGTCATCCGGCCCTGGCGACGGGGGCGGCGGATCGCCGCTCCCGCGCCACGGCGCCGTTACGCCGCCGAGCCGCGTCCGAGACCGCCCCGGCCCTGCTGCCCACCGCCGCTGCGGCCACTCGCACGGCCCCGGCCGGCGCCGCCGCCCTGGCCCGCGCTCCGCTGGCCCATGCCGCCGCCGCGCTGGCCGGCCTCGCTACGCTGGCCGGCCTCGCCGTGCGGGGCACCGCCGCGTCGGGCGCGGGCGGCGCGGCTACGGCGCCCCCGCGAGGAGGCGCTGCTGCCACCGCGCGGCGCGGGCGCGGCGCTCGGGGGCGGCGCGATGGTGACGGGGACGCCGGACGGCTCCTGGGCGCCGGTCACCCGGACCAGCTCCACGTCGCCGGGGCGCGTCTGCACGCTGCGCGGCGTGATGCCGGCCGCGTGCATGAGGCGGGTCATCTCGCGCCGCTGCTCGGGCAGGACCAGCGTCACGACGCTGCCGGACTCCCCCGCGCGGGCGGTGCGACCGCCCCGGTGCAGGTAGTCCTTGTGGTCGGTGGGCGGGTCGATGTTCACGACCAGGTCCAGGCCGTCCACGTGGATGCCGCGGGCCGCCACGTTGGTGGCGATCAGCGCGGTGACGCCGCCGTTCTTGAACTGGTCCAGGGTGCGGTTGCGCTGCGGCTGCGACTTGCCGCCGTGCAGCGCCGCCGCCCGTACGCCGCTGGCCAGCAGGCGCTTGGCCATCCGGTCCACGGCGTGCTTGGTGTCCATGAACATGATCACTCGCCCGTCGCGGGCGGCGATGTGCGTGGCCACGGTGTGCTTGTCGGTCTCGGACACGTGCAGCACGTGGTGCTCCATCGTGGTCACGGCCCCGGCCGACGGGTCGACCGAGTGCACCACCGGGTCGGTGAGGTAGCGGCGCACCAGCTTGTCGACGTTGCGGTCGAGCGTGGCGGAGAAGAGCATCCGCTGCCCACCCGGCGCCACCTGCTCGAGGAGCGCGGTCACCTGCGGCATGAAGCCCATGTCGGCCATCTGGTCGGCCTCGTCGAGCACGGTGATGCTCACCTGGTCGAGGCGGCAGTCGCCGCGCTGGATCAGGTCGGCGAGGCGCCCGGGGGTGGCCACGACCACCTCGGCACCGCCGCGCAGCATGCTCGCCTGCCGGGAGATGGACATCCCGCCGACGACGGTGGCCAGGCGCAGCCGCAAGCCCTTGGCGTACGGCGTCAGCGCGTCGGTGACCTGCTGGGCCAGCTCCCGGGTGGGGACCAGGACCAGGGCCAGCGGCTGCCGGGACTCGGCACGCTGTCCCGCCGTGCGGGCGAGGAGGGCGAGGCCGAAGGCGAGGGTCTTGCCGGAGCCGGTCCGGCCGCGGCCCAGGACGTCGCGTCCGGCCAGCGAGTTCGGCAGCGTGGCGGCCTGGATCGGGAACGGCGCGCTCACCCCGTTCTCGGCGAGCACGGTCAGCAGCGCGGCCGGCATGTCCAGGTCGGCGAACGACTCGACGGCGGGCAGGGCGGGCGTCGTGCTGACGGGCAGCGCGAACTCGGCGTGCCCGGCGGCGGGCGCGGGCTTGCGCCGGCCCTGTCCCTGCGGGCGGGGGCGGGGGCGACCGGCGCGGGACTGGCCCTGACCGGATCGGGGGGAACGCTCGGTGGAGCGGGTGGAGCGGTTCATGCGGAACCTTTCCTCGAAACGGCACGTATCGAGGAAGTCCCGGCGGCGGCTTGGCCGCGCAGGAATCGCAAGAACGAACCGAAGGGGTGATGACAGAACACGGCAGGAATCCTGCCCCGCACTATCTGGGGGCGACGCCCGTATCTTTGTCGAACTCTTTTCGACGATTTCCAGGACGCACGGTGACGGAGAGCGTCACGCACACCGCGGAACCGTCCGGGGAATTCGGGCGGGCACCGGTCAAACACAAGACACCGCCGTCACGTCATCGGGACGGCGGCGTGGGCTGGGCCCGCACCCTGGGGTGCGGGCCCAGCCGCGCGGCGCTCTGGCCGCGCCGGATCAGACGGGCTGGATGTTCTCCGCCTGCGGGCCCTTGGGGCCCTGCGTCACGTCGAACTGGACCTGCTGGCCCTCAACGAGCTCACGGAAGCCCTGAGCGTTGATGTTCGAGTAGTGGGCGAAGACGTCGGGGCCGCCACCGTCCTGCGCGATGAAACCAAAGCCCTTTTCGCTGTTGAACCACTTCACGGTACCGGTCGTCATATCCGTCTCCTAACGGGTCATTCGAGAATCCGCACCTTACGGAGCCTCTGTAGTCGCGCTGATCACCCGACCGGAGAAAATACACACCGGAAAACAAAAATGCGCCTGAAGGTCGAGAACCAGCAGGCGCACACAACGTCTATGGGAACCACAACTGCAACTGGTCCTAAGGTAGCACGCCCCATCGGGCGATGGGTGATCTTCGATGGTTACCACCGTCACACCTCGGCCCGACCGTGACACCGCGCGTGCGCCCGCGAGCCGCCACTCCCCTTGTCCCGCCCCGGCGAGGCCCACCTCCGCTGGGCCTCGCGGCGCCCGGAAACGTGGCCGATCATCGCCCCTCGCCCGGTGACCGGCCCGTCAGTACCCTGTGATCGTTCACGCGGCCGTCGGCTGGGAGAGGCACATGCGGTCCTTAACGTTCATCGTGGGCACCGGGCGCAGCGGCTCCAGCGCCCTGTCCCGCATCGTCAACCGCCACCCCGACATCCTCAGCCTGAACGAGCTGTACGCCTCGCTCGGCTCCACCGCCTTCCCCGCCGAGCCGATCACCGGGGCGCGGTTCCGTCGGATCCTCACCGACCCCAACCCGGTGTTCGACACGCTGACGCGCAGCGGGGTGCCGCTCCCGGAGTTCCTGTACACCCGGCGCCCGGGCCGCTACGCGGCCGAGACGACCGGCATTCCCGCGCTGTCCCTGATGGTGCTGCCCCACCTCACCGACGACCCCGACGGCCTGCTCGACGAGGTGGCCGACGAGGTGTCGGGCTGGCCGCCGCGGCCGGTGGCGCGGCACTACGTGGCCCTGTTCGAGTTGCTGGCCGCGCGGTTCGGGCGCTCGGCCGTGATCGAGCGCTCGGGGTACTCGCTCGGCTGGCTCCCCCGACTGAGCACGGCCTTCCCCACCGCCCGTTTCGTCCACCTCTTCCGCGACGGCCCGGACTGCGCGCTGTCGATGAGCCGCCACTGCGGGTACCGGGCGATCGCGCTGCTGCGGGAGGTCATGGAGCGCTCGCACGTCACGGACCTCTCCGAGCTGACGCCCGATCACGTCCGCGCGCTGCCGGCGGACCTGTCGGCGCTGCTCGGTGACCGGTTCGACGGTCAGCGGCTGATCATGGACCGGGAGATGCCGGTCGAGGGGTTCGGGGCGCTGTGGTCGGAGCTGGTCACGGAGGGCGTCGGGCTACTGGCCGAGCTGCCGGAGGAGCGCCGGATGACGCTGGCCTACGAGGACCTGTTGGACGCGCCGGAGCGCGAGTTGGCCCGGCTGGCCGAGTTCGCCGGCGTGACGCCGCGCGCGGACTGGCTGGCCGCCGGCCGCGCCGAACTCCGCGACGGCAGCCGGGGCAGCGCGCTGCGGCTGCCCGACGCGGAGCTGGCGACCCTGCGCGAGCGCTGCGCGCCGGGCACCCGGGCCCTGGGCCGGGCGTAGCGCGGGCGACACACGACGCCCGGCGCGTCCGTCCGGCGGTACGTTGCCGCGTCGCGGCCGAGCCAGGCACGGGCGGGGCCGGGCGAGGGGGCGTACGGCGCCCGCGCCCGTGCGGAGCTGCGCGGCTACGCGCTCCGCGGGTGCCCCGGCGCGCACTCGGGCGTGCCCGGATCTGGACGGCCCTCCGCACTGAGCGTTAGGTTTGAAGCCGGAAGCGTAGTCGAGGGTGCGCTGTTCGCCCGCGCTGGGCAGGCCCGCGCCCCGCCCCCATCGGCCCCTGGATTCCGGGCCGCGGTCATCCCCGTGTGGCGTGCACGGGCCGCACGATCCCGGTCCGGCGGGCGGCACCGCGGCGGGTGGTGGGGTGGTCGGCGGTCACGAGCCGTGGGTCGGCATCCCGTCCGCGTCACGGCCGCCACGACACCGCCAGGAGACCGGCTCCCATGTCACAGCCCGCGCCCCTCCCCCATCACCGTCTACGGATCGCCGTGCTCGGCGCCGGCAGCATCGGCTGTCACCTCGGCGGCAGTCTCGCCGGCATAGCGGACGTCACCCTGATCGGCCGGCCCGCCGCCATGGACACGCTCCGCGAGCACGGCCTGTCCCTGACCGGGGGCGGCCGCCCCGCGCTGCGCGTGGCCACCTCGGGCGGACCCGCCGGGGTGCGCCTGGCCACCAGCCCGGACGCGGCGGCCGACGCGGACTGCGTGCTGGTCACCGTCAAGTCGGCGGGCACCGCCGAGGCGGCGCGGCAACTCGCCCCGCGGCTCGCGCCGGGCGCCGTGGTGGTCAGCTTCCAGAACGGGCTGCGGAACACGCACGCCCTGCGCTCCGCCCTGGCCGAGCACCCGGTGCTCGCCGGGATGGTCCCGTACAACGTGGTGCGGACCGCGCCCGGCGCCTTCCACCAGGGGTCGGGCGGGACGCTCATGGTGGAGGCCGCCGAGCGCGCCGAGCCGCTGATCGCGGCCCTGGCCACGGCCGGGCTGCGCGTCGAGGCGCGACACGACATGCGCGAGGTGCAGTGCGCCAAGCTTCTGATGAACCTCAACAACGCGATCAACGCGCTCTCCGGGCTCCCGCTACGTGACCAGCTCGGCCAGCGCGCGTACCGGGAGTGCCTCGCGCTGAGCCAGTCGGAGGCGCTCGCGGCGTACGAGGCCGAGGGAATACAGCCGGCGCGGCTGGGCCCGATCCCGGCCCGGCTCACCCCGCGGCTGCTGCGGTTGCCGGACGGGATCTTCCGTCGGGTGGCCGCCGCCACGCTGGCCATCGACGCCCAGGCCAGGTCGTCCACCTGGGAGGACCTCCAGCGGGGCCGGCCCACCGAGATCGACTCGCTGCAGGGAGAGGTGGTGGCGCTGGCGGCCCGGCACGCGCTGCCCGCGCCCGTGAACGCCGAGCTGATCTCGCTGGTACGGCGCATGGAGGCGGCCGGCCCCGGCGCGGCCCGGCGCTGGTCGGGCGGCGAGTTGCTGGCCAAGGTGACCACGATCCGCTGACGGCCGCCCCGTGGACCCGTCGGGGCGCCGAAATTCGCGTGCGCCCGGTCCGTCCGTGGGGAGAGGCTGTGGCATGACGTGGACGACGACCGATGACAACGGCGCCTTCCGTGCGACCGCGGGCCCCTTCCTGCGCGAGCGACCCGACGAGCACACGGTCCTGATCTCGCTCGCCGCATCGCTGCACGACGTCGGGCCCGACCGGTACGGGGACCAGCCGCCGCGCTACGGGTGGTGGCGTGGGCCGGACGGGGCCGTGTCGGGGGCGTTCGTGTGGACGCCTCCCTATCCCGTGCAGCTCTCGCCGATGGCGCCCGCGGTCGCGGCGGAACTCGCGGCGCGCCTGCTGGACGGCGCGGGACAGCTCGTCGGCGTGGGCGGGCGGCAGGCCGCCGCCGAGGCGTTCGCCGCGCGGTGGGCGCGGGCCACCGGCGGCGCCTGGCGGATGACCGGGCGGCAGCGCCTGTACCGGCTGGGCGAACTGGTGCCGCCCTCGCCGATGCCGCCCGGCCGGGCGCGGCGGGCGACGCGGGAGGACCGCGAATTCCTGCTGGGCTGGTTCGAGGCGTACCACCGTGACCTCGGCGAGGACCCGGCCGACAGCGAGCGCGCGCTCGACGACCGGCTCGGCTACGGCGGCTGCGCGCTGTGGGAGGTGGACGGGGTGCCGGTCTCGATGGCCAGCGTCACCCGCGCCAACGGGGGCATGGTGCGCGTCAACGGCGTCTACACGCCGGACGCGCTGCGCGGGAAGGGGTACGCGGGCGCCGTAGTGACCGCCGTGTCCCGGGAGGCGCTGGACGCGGGGGTACCGCGGGTGCTGCTCTTCGCCGACGTCGCCAATTCGACGTCCAACGCGCTCTACCAGCGGCTCGGCTACCGGGTCGTCGGGAGCCACGCGACGCTCGCGCTCGACCCGGCGCCGGCCCACGCGCGACCGGACGGCCACGCGTGACCGACTCCCGGTCGGGCCGGGCGGGTCACGTCGGGGTGCCCGGCGTCAACTCGCGTAGCGGTCCGGCGAGTTCGGCCGCGTAGAAGTCCAGGAAGCCGTCGGGGTCGGGGCCGGCGTTCTGCATGACCAGGTGGTCGAATCCTCCGTCGGCGAAGCTGCGGGCCGCCGCGACATAGCGGGCCGGGTCGGGGCCGCAGGCGAACTTCTGGGCCACGTCCTGCTCGGTGACGGTGGTGGTCGCGGCCGCGAAGTTGACCGGATTGGGCAGTTCGCTCATCACCTTCCAGCCGGTCAGCGCCCAGCGGGTGGTCTCGTGCGCGGCCTTGGCCGCGGTGTGCTCGTCGGGCGCCCAGGCCACCGGCACCTCGGCGTACTTCGGGCCGGCGCCCCCGGCCTCGGCGTAGCGCCGCACGATCTCGGGCTTGTCCTCCGTGGCGAACAGGCCGTCGCCGAGTTCGGCGGCGATGCGCGCGGAGGGCGGGCCGCTGGCGGCCACGGCGATGGGCGGCGGCTCGTCGGGCAGGTCGAAGACGCGGGCGTCCTCCAGGCTCAGGTAGCGGCCGTCGTACGAGCGGTAGCCGCCGCGCCACAGCAGTCGGATGATCTCCAGCGCCTCGCGCAGCATGGCGTGCCGCGCGCGGACGGCCGGGAACTCCCGCCCCACCACGTGTTCGTTAAGCCGTTCGCCCGAGCCGACGCCGAGCGTGAAGCGGCCTTCGGAGAGCAGCGCGAGGGTGGCCGCCGCCTGGGCGATGACGGCCGGGTGGTAGCGCACGGTGGGGCAGGTGACGCCGGTGGCGAGCCCGATGCGTTCGGTGCGCTCGGCGATCGCGCCGAGCACGGTCCACGCGAAGGGTGAGTGGCCCTGGTTGTCCAGCCAGGGGTGGAAGTGGTCGCTGATCTCCACGAAGTCGAAGCCGACGGCCTCCGCCCGCTGGGTCTGCCGGACGAGTTCCGCGGGCCCGAACGCCTCGGCGGCCAGCTTGTACCCGATCTTCATGTGCCTCCGCTCCCTGCCGATCGCTGGTCTGCCCGCCACGCGGCGCCGCGCGCGCTTCGTGAGGCCGCACTCGCGGTACACGCGTCGCGCCGACGTTCCTTCCCGCCGCGGCTCGGCCGCGCCCGGCCGTACGCCTGTGAGCTGGGGATGTCGGGCCCACGGCGGGGTGGCTGCGCGGCTTCGGGTGCCACGGGAGCGGCGCGACTAAACCCGTGGACCGCGTGTGACCCGGCCGGCCAGGCGCCATGGCGGCGCCGGCGGCCGGGCGCGCGGGCGTCGCTCCCTGGCTCGGGGGCCGGTGGCGCGCGGGTGAGGTACGCACCCAGGACGGAGTTGGTTCCCGGTAGGAACCCCGTTCTCGGAAGGGAGCCGTCCGCCCTGTTCGCGAGCGCTGTCGGCGGTCAGGCGGGGTTTCGAAGCGAGATCAGAGGGTGAGCGTGCGGGTGTCCACATGAACTACGCGACGTGTTCGGCCGGCCGCCAAGGGCTCCCCCGCCCTGGCCGAATTCCGCGTCCGGGAAGGGCTGCGCCCCGCCGGCCCCGGGTAACCGAGGCAGACGCGAGCGCGGGGCTTGGCAGCGCGCTGGCCCACCGCCTCCTTCACTCCGGCCCGTCGGGGCGCCGGTGCCGGCCCTGAGATGGCGGCAGGCGGAACATGGCCCGGCGCAAGCGCCCGAAGAGGACGGCCCGCCCGGCCATCACGAGACTCAAACCCGCCGCGCCGCCGCCCACGGCCATGCCGCCCTGGCTCAGCCAGGTGATCCGCTCGTCCTCGGCCCAGGCGGCCACGCCGGCGCCGGCCAGGAACACCAGCAGGAACAGAAGACTCAACAGGGCATAAAACCATCGCGACAGCACAGACAGACTGTCGCACGCCGCCGAAGCGCGCCCGGGCGGGGGGCCAGCCCTCTCGCTCTGGCGCCCCTGGCCTCATGGGGCGGTGCGGCTACCGGCCCCCGCGCACCCCGCACGCGGGCGGTCCGGGAACGGGCCCGGGCCGCCCGCGGCGGGACCGTGGGCGTCAGGTGACCCGCAGCACGGCCTTGTCGCGGGCCGTGGAGTCGCCGCCCACGTACACCTCGATGGTGCCCGGCTCGACGACGAAGCGGCCCGCGCTGTCGTTGGTCCAGAAGCCCAGGTCGTCGGCGCCGAGCGAGAAGCGCACCGTGCGGCTCTGGCCCGGGTCGAGGCTGACGCGGCGGAAGCCGCGCAGTCGGCGCACGGGTTGCGCGATGCTCGCGACCGGGTCGTGCACGTAGAGCTGCACCACCTCGTCGCCCGCCCGGTCGCCGGTGTTACGGACGGTGGTGGTGACCTCGACGGTGTCGCCCGCGCGCAGCGCGTCCGCGCCGATCCGGTCCGCGCCGAGCCGGGGTGGGGTGATCTCGAAGGTGGTGTAGCTCAGGCCGTGCCCGAACGGGAACTGCGGCCCGGGCGGCAGGTCGAGGTACTTCGAGGTGTACTTCTCGTCCGCCTTGTAGGGGCGTCCGGTGTTCTCGTGGTTGTAGTGGATGGGGATCTGTCCGACGGCCCGGGGGAAGGACGCGGGGAGCTTGCCCCCGGGGTTGACGGTGCCGAACAGGACGTCGGCGATGGCGTTCCCGCCCTCGATGCCCGGGTGCCAGGCCATCACCACGGCGGGCGCGGAGGCCAGCCAGTCGCCCATCGTCAGCGGGCGACCGCCCACCACGACGACGGCGAAGGGCCTGCCGACCTTCGCGATGGCGGCGATCAACTCGGCCTGCGCGCCGGGCAGTCCGAGCTGGCTGCGCGAGCTGGCCTCGCCGCTGATCGCCGAGGGTTCACCGACCACGACGACCGTCACGTCGGCCGCCCGGGCCGCGGCCGTCGCCGCCTTGATCCCGCTGGTGTCCCCGCCCTCGGGGGGTACGCCCTGGGCGTGGCTCACCCTGGCCGCAGGAGCCGCCTTCCTGATCCCGTCGAGAACGGTGGTGGCGCGGAACTTCTTCCCGCCCGGGCCGGCCCAGGTCCCGTGCAGGTCGGGCGAGTCGCCGAAGGGGCCCACGACCGCGATCGAGGCGGTGTCGCGGCGCAGCGGGAGCGTTCTCCGTTCGTTCCTGAGCAGCACCAGGCAGCGGCTGGCGACCTCGCGGGCCGCCTTGCGGGCCGCCGGGGTCGGGGCGGTCACGGCGGCGCCCTCGTCGGCGTACGGGTTGTCGAAGAGGCCGAGTTGGAACTTCACGCGCAGGATGCGGGTCACCGCGTCGTCCAGCCGCTGTTGGCTGATGTCGCCCGCGGCGAGCAGCTTCGCGCCGTGGTCGCGGATGGTGGTGCCGACCATCTCCATGTCCACGCCGGCGGTCAGCGCCAGCCGGGCCGCGTCCGCGGTGTCGGCGGCGAAGCCGTGCGTGATCATCTCCTGCACGCCGGTGTAGTCGCTGACCACGAAGCCGGGGAAGTCCCACGCCCGCTTGAGCACGTCGGTCAGGGTGTGGGGGTTGGCGTGCGCGGGCACGCCGTTGATGGTGTTGAAGGAGGCCATGACGGTGGCGACCCCGGCGTCCACGGCCGCCTTGAAGGGCGGCAGGTAGAGGTTGCGCAGCCGCGCCTCCGAGACGTCGACGGTGTTGTAGTCCCGTCCGCCCTCGGCCCCGCCGTACGCGACGAAGTGCTTGGCGCAGGCGGCGATCCGGTCCGCGCGCGCCAGGTCGGTGCCGTCTGCCCGGCCCTGGTGCCCGGTGACCTTGGCCGCCGCGAACCGCTCGGCCAGGTGCGGGTCCTCGCCCGACCCCTCGGCGATACGCCCCCAGCGCGGCTCGTGCGTGACGTCCATCATGGGGGCGAAGGTCCACCGCACCCCGTTGGACCGGGCTTCGACCGACGCCACCTCGGCGTCCCGGACGGCCACCGCCGGGTCGAAGCTGGCCGCCTGGGCGAGCGGGATGGGGAAGGTCGTCCAGAAGCCGTGGATGACGTCGAGGCCGAACAGCAGGGGGATGCCGAGCCTGGACTTCTCGACGGCGAGCCGTTGCAGGGTGTTGGTGTGCGCCGCTCCGTGGAGGTTGAGCACGGAGCCGGCCCGGCCGCTGCGCGCGGCCCGCTCGACCTCCTCGTTCTGGCCACCGCCGGGCCCGGTGTCACCGTTCCAGGTCAGTTGCTGGAGTTGGCCGAGCTTCTCCTCGACCGTCATCCGCCCCAGCAGCTTCCGGATCTTGTCCTCGTGGGGTCCGGCGCGGTGCGCCGACGGCTGCGCCGCGCCCGCCATGTCGCCTCCTCCCGCGGCCTGGGCCGCCGCTCCCGTGGCCAACTGGGCTCCCGTCGCGCCGCTCACGGCGACCGTGCCGCCGATCGCCGCGAGCAGGGTTCGTCTGCGCATGCCGTCCATGCTCTTCATCCTCTGAACGAAGTTGGCTGAGTGTGCGGCGTGTTCTCGGTGCGAGGTGCCGACGTTCCTGTCTCTTCTTGTGCCCTGCGGTGCCGGGCGGGTCAAGGGTCGGGACACGCCGTCCAGCAGCCAACCCCGTACGGGCCGGGCACGGGAGGCGAACGCGCGCGCCACGCGCGGGAGGCGGCGCAGGACCACCCGTTCGCAGGCCAACCCGCTGGGCGCGCGGGGCGCGACAGCGTGGGAACCCGGCGCGGGGCGCGCGCGTTGGCCAGGTGGACGAGCGGGGGTGCACGATGGACGAGCTGGTTCCCGGTGCCAACCAGGCCCTGCCCGCGGGCGCGCTGACGCTTCGGGTGCCCGGGCCCTTCGACGTGTCGGCGTTGATCACCGACGAGAGCGGACGGGTCGGCGGCGACGCGGACTTCGTCTTCTTCAACCAGCCCGGCGCGCCCGGCGTACGCCTCGACGGGAACGCGCTCACGCTGCGTCCCGAGCACCTGCGCCCCGGCGCCAGTCGGGTCACCGTGGTGGTCAGCCCGGCCGAGCCCGGCACGGCGCTCAGCGCGCTGCCGCCGCCCGCGCTGAGTGTCGCGCGAGCCGACGGCGGGCTCGTCACCCGCTTCACCCCGCGGAGCACGGGCCCGGAGACGGTGCTGCTGCTCGCCGAGGTCTACCGGCGCGGCGCGCGGTGGAAGGTGCGGGCGCTGGGCCAGGGGTACGCCGACGGGTTGGCCGGGGTGGCCCGCGACTTCGGCGTGGACGTGCTGGACGAGGCTCCGCCTCCCCCGGCCCCCGCGCCCGCGCCGTTGCCGGACGCCCACCGCGCGCCGCTCGCACCGGCCGGCGGGCCCGGCCCGTTGGCGCCGAGCGCGACCGGTGCGAACGCGACCGGCGAGGCTCTCGCCCGGGTCAACGCGCTGCGCTCGCGCGCCGGCGCCCGCCCCGTCGCCCCCGACGGACGCCTGACCAGCGCGGCCAACGCGCACGCCGCGGCGATGGCCGGGCAGGAGCGACTGGGCGTCCAGGCCCCGGACGGCGTCTCGGTCTACCAGCGGGTCGGGCGAACCGGCTACGTCTGCCTCACCATCGCCGAGCACCTGGTCTCCGGGCCGCGCACGGCCGCCGAGTTGGTGGACTACTGCCAGTCCGACGCCGCGCGCGGCGGGCCGCTGCTCGATCCGTCGGTCGCCCACGCCGGCGTCGGCCGCGCCGTCGGCGCGGCCTCGGGCGACGTGTACTGGACGGCGCTGTGGGCCGCGCCGTTCTCGACCACGGGCCTGGCGCGCCTGGTGGCCGAGGTGGTGGCGCTCACCAACGCCGAGCGCTCGGCCGCCGGGCTGCGCCCGCTCGCCGTCGACCCCGGCCTGGCGACGGCCGCCCAGGCGCACAGCGCCGACATGGTGGCCCGCGACTTCTACGCCCACACCACGCCCGAGGGGCGACAGCCGTGGGACCGGGCGGCGGCGGCCGGCTGCCGACACCGCGGCATCGGCGAGAACATCGCCTGCGGCCAGCGCAGCGCCGCCGACGTCGTCCGCGGCTGGATGAACAGCCCCGGCCACCGGGCCAACATCCTCTCCCCCGGCTTCGACGAGATCGGCATCGGATACGCCACGGGCAGCCTGGCCGGCACGTACTGGACGCAACTCTTCGGCACGGCGGGCAGGCACTGACGGAACCTCACGCCACGCGGCGTCGGTCCGGTAACCAGGCCCCGAGGAACGTCCGCACAGCGGTTGGAGCGCGGCTGAAGGTGCCTGCCCGCTCCTCGATGAGGGCCGGGCCCTGGATGCCGCCTCGGTCGGGGCGAGGTCCGGCCGGGCGGGCCGCCGCAAACCGGCGTTGGACGTGCCCCCGCCCTTCGGCGAAGGATCGTTGGCCAGCACTCGGTTCCGTGATGGTCGACTCAGCCGGGGTGGGCGTCCCGGCGATGGCGCAGGGTGGCGCCGAGCGCGCGCAGGGCGGGAGTGGCGTCGACAAGGGCGCCGCGCTGGTCGGAGGGCAGGGCGGCGAGGGCGTCGGCGAAGAGCTCCGCCCAGGCGTCTTCGATCCGCGCCATCCCGTGGGCGGCGTCGATCGTCGGGTGGAGCTGTACGGCTCGACGGTCGTGCGGATCGGGTTCCCGGCGGATCAGGCCCTGGGCGACCAGACCTCGCACGGTCGTGCTGACGTTGCTCGCGTGAAGCCCGAGTTCGCGAGCGAGGGCACTCGTTCCCGTCCCGGGCCGGTCCAGCACGTAGCGCAGGACATCCAGGTCCGAGGGCGGCAGGGGGGGCAGGCCGGCCTCGGCTGCGCCGCGTAGTCGCAGGACGCGGGCGAGGGCGTAGAGCGCCGGGGTCAGCTCCCTGGCCTTGTGCAGCAGGTCCTCGTTGTCAGGTACGGCATCACCGGTCATCGCCCCATCCTAGCTTTACTTATAGTTATATATCTATAGTATCGCCGCGTCCCCTTCTCGTCAGGAGCAGCGATGACCTCTCACGCGTCGATACGCACCGTCCGAGCGGAAGCCGAGGCGCCACCCCTGTCACCGCCGGGCGGCCTCATCACGGCCCTCGCACTGCTGTCCTTCGTGATCCCTTTGTCCACGGACATGTACCTGCCGGGCTTCCCGGCGATGGCACGGGACCTGTCCACGGACGCCGCGGGCGTCCAACTCACCCTTACCGCCTTCCTCTTCGGACTCGCGACCGGTCAACTGGTGCTCGGGCCGCTCTCGGACCGGTACGGGCGCAGGAAACCGATCCTCGTCGGGACCGGCGTATGCACGCTGGCGACCGCGCTGTGCGCGGTCGCGCCCTCCCTCGGGACCCTGACTGGGCTGCGGTTCGTCATGGGATTCAGCGGCGCCGCGGGCGTCGTCGTGGGCAGGGCTGTGGTCTCGGACCGCGCCTCGGGCACCGCCGCGGCGCGGATCTTCGGCATGCTGATGGCTCTGGGCGGTGTCGCCCCCATCGTGGCGCCACTGGTTGGCGGAGTGGTGGTGGAAGGCCCTGGTGGCTGGCGGGCGGTGTTCTGGGTACTGACCGGCGCGTCCGTACTCATGTTCCTGACCTCGTTGTTCCTGGTGCCGGAGAGCCTGCCGGCTGATCGTCGCCACACCGACGGCGTCGGCGGCACGGTGAAGGCCGCCGCCTCGGTGCTGACCGACCGCTCCTATCTCGGCTACACCCTCGCCTTCTGCTTCGCCAGCGCCACTTTGTTCTGCTACATCTCGGCTTCCCCCTTCCTGTTGCAGAACGTTCTGAACTTCACCGTCGGCGAGGCGTCCGTCGCCTTCTCGGTCGGCGCCCTCACCGCGACCCTGTCGAGCGCGGCGGCGGCTCGCCTCGTGGGGCGTTACCCACCCCGGTTCCTCCTGCGTGTGGGGTTGGTCCTGCTTCTGGCCTCCAGTGCCCTGGCCCTGCTCATCACCGTCGCCGGACAGCTCAGCCGCGTGTGGGCGCTGGGCCTGGTCGCCGTCGGTTTCCTCGGCCTCGGTCAGGTCTTCACCACCGCCACCGCACTCGCCCTCGAACGCGTGTCGTACGCGGCAGGCACCGGCTCGGCCGTGCTCGGTGCGCTGCAGAGCGCTCTCGGCGCCGCCGTCGCACCGTTGATGGGCATCGCGGGCGGGCACACCGTGGTGCCCCTCTTCCTCGGCATGACGCTCTGCGCGTTGATCGCCCTACTCGGCCTCCTGCTGACCAGGCACGGTGACGCGGCTACCGCGACCTGAACCGAGCCGGGTCAGGAGGCCACTCAGCGCGCTGCCCGGGCCCGCCGTCCCAGCCGCCCCGGGCCCGCCGTCATAAGCCGGTGGAGGCGCTCCCGTGCCCGGCCCGGTGTCGGGTCACACGCGCCCGCTCCAGCGCGGGCCGACCTCGGCCCAGGCGCGCTCCCACTGCGCGGCGCGCTCCCGGTCGAGGCGTCGCTGCACCTGGCGGCGGGCGCTCAGGGTCAGGCAGCAGAAGCCGGTCGCCGCTATGGCACCGACCACGCCCGCCCGGGTGGTCGCCTGCGCCGGGCTGAGCGGCGCGGTGGTCAGGTCGCCGCGCTCGTCGGTCCAGATGGTCACCCGCTCGCCCGCCTCGCGCCCCTCGTCCACCCGCGTCTGCCCGGTGTGCGTGGTGCCCGAGGTGTCCGTCCAGCGGACGGTGGCCCGCACCCGGTTCGCTCCCGGCTCCCCCAGCTCCGTGGGTCGCTGCGGCACGTCCCTGACGAGTACGGCCTGCGTCTGGTACCGGTTCTCGTGCTGCTCCATGAGCGGCTCCCGCGCCAGCAGGGCCGTCGTGACGCCGAGGGTCACCCCGCCCACCACCATGATCACGGCCGCCAGCAGCAGCGACCACGCCTCGATCACGTCCGTGCGGCGGCGCAACGGGTTGCGCCGCCAGCGCCACAGCGGACGGCCCAGGCCACGCCGCGTCGCTCTCGCGCTCATCGACTCACTCCCTCGGTGCGGTGCCGCCCAGCAGGTCGGCCACCCGGCGGGTCGAGCGGGCTACGGACCGTGACCCGAGGATCACAGCCGTCGCCAGTCGGGTACCGTGCCCGCCCCATCGCATGCATGCCACCTGCCACGCCGGCCCGCCGCGCGGACGGGGAGCGCGGCGGTCTCCCGCGCGCCGCCCGACCGGGGCACGGGGCCCGGCCCGGGCGAAAACCCACCCCGGTGATCGGCGGCACGGCGCTAGAGTCGGTGCCATGACGGCAGACGAGGGGACCGTACGAGTCGACAGTTGGATCTGGTCGGTGCGGCTGACCAAGACCCGCTCCGCGGCCGCGACGGCGTGCCGGGGCGGCCACGTCCGCATCAACGGCGACCGGGTCAAGCCCGCGGCGGCCGTGCGGCCGGGGGACCAGGTGCGGCTCTTCCACGCGGGACGCGAGCGCGTCGTCGTGGTCTCGAAGCTGGTGCGCAAGCGGGTCGGCGCCGCGATCGCCGCCGAGTGCTACGTGGACAACAGCCCGCCCCCGCCGCCGCGCGAGGAGGTCGCGCTGCTCGGCGTCCGGGACCGCGGCGCGGGCCGGCCCACCAAGCGTGACCGGCGCGAGATGGAGCGCCTGCGCGGCAACTGAGCGCGACAGCGACAGCCGGGTGGCTCCCCGACCCTGGGGCGCCACCCGGCTGTCGTGCGCGGTGCCGGGCGGGGTGCACGCCTGCCGTGCCGCGATGCCCGGCGGGGTGTGCGGCCCGGCGCGGACCACCCGGATGCGGGCTCGCCCGGCGGCCGGCGACGGGTAGGGATCGTAGGCGCGGGGCGCCGGACCCGCCGGCGCGGCCGTGCGGCGTCGCCCGGCGCCGCACGCCGTGGCTGCCCCGCCCCGTGGGCAGCCCGCCCCGTCGCGGAGAGGAGAGCCACCGATGCGCTTCGCCGACCGCCGCGCGGCGGGCCGCGCCCTGGCCGAGCGACTACCGCACTACCGCACCGGCGGCCAGCACCCCGATCCCCTGGTGCTGGCGCTGCCTCGGGGAGGGTTGCCGGTCGCGGACGAGGTGGCCCGGGCGCTGGCCGCGCCGCTGGACATCATCGTCGTACGCAAGATCGGGGCGCCGTTCGCCGCGGAGGTCGGGCTCGGCGCGGTGGTCGGCGACGACCCGCCCCAGTACGACGAGGCCGCGCTGGCGCAACTCGGACTGACCGAGGACGACCTCGCGCCGATCGCGCACCGCGAACGGGAGGAGTTGCGGCGGCGCACCGCCGCGTACCGGCAGGGCAGGCCGGAACCCGAGCTGGCCGGCCACACCGCGATCGTGGTGGACGACGGCCTGGCGACCGGCTCGACGGCCCGGGCCGCCCTGCGCTTCGCGCGCGCCCGCGGGCCGGCCCGCCTGGTCATGGCGGCGCCGGTGGGCGCGCCGGACGCGGTGGCCCTGCTGCGCCCGGAGGCCGACGAGGTCGTCTGCCTGGAACAGCCGCCGGCCTTCCACGCGGTCGGCGCCTGGTACGCGGACTTCGCGCAGCTCACGGACGCGGAGGTGCTCCGGGTGCTGCGGGCCGACCGCCCCTGACGGTCGCGTTCGCCTCCTGCACCCGTCCCCCGGGGCCCGCCAGGTCCGACGGGGCTCCCGCTCCACGGGCCGCACCGGTCGTCCCGTCGCCCGGACGGGGCGCGGGACGACCGGCGAGCACCCCCCCGCGCGCGGCCCGCCGACCCGTCCCACGGGGCCGGCGGGCGCGCCGGAAGCGGGCCGGTGGTACGCGGGCGGGCCGAGGCCGACGTAGGTCGCGCCCCCACACACGACCGCCACTCCCCCGGCGCGGCCCACCCGCGCTCCCGCCCGTACACCGGCACGCCGCTCGCCGGCCGGCGGCGGCTCGGCGGTGCGGCACCGACGTGACCCGCCGCGCCGAACGAGAGCGGCCCGTTCGGGAGTTGCGCCGCTACGACTGGTCGGCGGGGGCCGGGCGCGGGGTCAGAGCTCGTCGATGTCGATGGCCTCGGCCATCGCGTGGTAGCCGGCGTCGCTCGGGTGCAGGTGGTCGCCGCTGTCGTAGGCGGGGAGCAGCCGGTCCTCGTCGGCGGGGTCGGCCAGCACCTTGTCGAGGTCGACGACCTCGTCGTAGGCGCCGGAGGTGCGTATCCACTTGTTCAGTTCGTCGCGCTTGGTCTCGCCGCGATCGGTGTAGTAGCCGGCGCCCTTGAAGGGGACCAGGGTCGAGCCGATCACCTTGAGGCCCTTGGCGCGAGCCTGACGGATGATGTCGCGGTGGCCGGCGATCAACTGCTCGACCGACACGTCCGGGATCTGTCCCATCCCGCCCAGTCCGATGTCGTTGATGCCCTCCAGCACGATGACCGTCCGGATGCCCGGCTCGGCGAGCACGTCCTTGGCGAAGCGGTCCACGCCGCTCTCACCCGTCCCGGGGGTGCCGACGGTGACCATGTTGCCGCTGATCCCGTGGTTGAGGATGCTGCGCGGGCCCTCTTCCCGGACGAACCGTTCCGCCAGGTCGTCCGGGTAGCGGTTGTTGGCGTCGATGGTCGAGCCCATCCCGTCGGTGATCGAGTCGCCGAAGGTCACCACGCCGTCGCGCCGCCCGTCGCCCCTGCCCCGCACCTCGACGTCGGCGAGGTAGTACCAGGACGCCGAGGTCTCGGTGAAGGGCTTGCCGCTCTCGTCGGGCCGCTGGTCGCCCGTTGCCCGGTAGGCCGTGGCGGAGGCCGCCATGTGGTAGGTGGCCGGGCCGGTCGGCTCGTGCAGGTACAGCGTGACGGTCAGCGACTCCAGCGCCCTGACCCGCAGCGGCACCGCGTCGGTGAACACCTCGCCACCCGCCGGGATCGTCACCGACTCCTTCTTCCCGAAGGCCAGCGGCCGGCTCGTGTCCTCGCGCACCGCCGCGCCCTTGTCCGTACGCCCGACCGTGGCCCCGGTCACTTTCAGCGGGGCGGTGCCGTAGCGGTTGGAGAGCTTGAAGCGGGCGCTGGTGCCCCCGACGCTGACCCGGACCACCTGACGCAGCGTCTGCTCCTTGAAGCCCTGCTGCGACCAGTTGGGGAACAACCCTCGTCCGGGCTGCTGGACGGAGGTCGACCAACCGCCTTGCCAGGACTTGCCGTTGAGCCGTTCGACGCCGCCCGCCTCGGCGGTGGTCGGCGCGCCGCTGTCGGCCACCGACATCGGCGCGGGGGGCAGCACCAGCAGCACCCCCGCCGAGAACAGCACCGCGAGGGGGCGGGCCGCCGCCCGTAATCGCCGGGGGCCGAGGTCCGCTCCCCGGTTCGCCGGCGTGTGTCGTGTCCGGTCACTCATGGATGTGCTCCTTCTCTTCTTCGTCTCGCGCGGTCTCGCGCGCGTCTCGTTCGTGGCTGTGGTTCTCCCGTTCGTTGGTGCGCACGGCGGCCTGGCCACCGGCTTCGCTCGTCTCACTCCGCATCGCCAGCCTCGACGGCCCCGGCCGGCACGGGCACACCAGGGAGCACACGCGTCACCGTGGGACGCGCGCACGACCCGGGGCACTTGCTCCGCTCACGTACCGGCCCGCTCACGAGCCGACTACCGCACCGTGGATGCTCAGGCTCTACGTCACCACCTCCCCGTGCGGGCGTCTACGGGGCCGACGTGCGGGCGAATCGGTAATTGGCCACGGCCCGCGAACCGGCACGCGCGCCGGACCCGGCCCTGGGCACGGCACATGGCGGGGCGCTTCCGGGGCCGCCGACGCGCCGCGCGGCGCTCCCGGCGCGTGCGCGGTGGTGAGCGCGCCAAGCGGCGTCGTGGGAGACGCCGCGCCCGAACGGCCGGTACCGATCGGCGCTTCCCGCGCCCCCCTGTCCCCGTCTGTCCCGCTAGCCGCCCATCCCTGCCCCAGGGCCTCCACCCAGCCGCCCGCTGTCCGGGCTCGGCGCGGGGCGGCGCGGGCTCGGCGCACGCTGGGCCGGGGTCGGTTCGCGCTGGGCCAGCGGGGTCGGTTCGCGGTCAGGGGGCGCGTCGTTCGTTTCGTACGATGCGGAACACTGTGCCGAAACAGCCGAGCCGAGAGAGGGGATCCAGGTGGGAGTGGTTCCCGAGCCCCGTGTGGTCGCCCAGGTGAGCGAGCTGGCCGAGGGGGCGTCCGGGGAGCAGCGCGGCGCCCTGTGGCGGCTCGCCGTCGACCAGCGACAACTGGACGCCAACGTCGTACGCCTGCCCCCGGGCGCCCGGGTCGCCGCGCACCTGGAGGCGCGGCTGGACGTGCTCCTGTACGTCATCGAGGGCAGCGGGCACTTGGCGGGCGGCGGCGACGCGCCCCCGGAGGACGGTGCGGCCGGGCCGCCGGGCCAGGCGGACGAGGCGGACGAGGCGGACGAGGCGGACGACGTGAACGAGGCTCAGGCGGCACTCGGCCCGGGTGCCCTCGTATGGCTTCCGCACGGCTCGCGGCGGGCGCTGTCCGCCGGCGCCGCCGGCCTCACCTACCTCACCGTGCACCGCCGCCGCCCCGGGCTGAGCATCGGTGCTCCCGCCCCGGTCGAGCGGGCCGGTGGCGAGGCGGCCTGTCTGTTGCACCGCGTCTGCGTCGAGTGCGGGCGCCTCGCGCCCGAGACCGATGCCCGCTACTGCGGGCGCTGCGGCACCGCCCTGCCCGAGCACTGAGCCCTCGCGGGCCCCGGCCGGCGGCCCCGCCCGGCCGGGTGGCTCGGTCGGGTGGTCCGGTCGCGGCGTACGACCGGCGCGCGCCGCCATCCCACGTCGCCGCCTTTCCGCGCCGACGCGACGGCTGGGCTGGCTGGGGCTGAGTGAGCCCCGGGTCGACGGCTGGGCTGACCGGAGCTTGGGGTCGGGCCCGGACCCGGACCCGGACCGGCGGTCGGCGTGCGCACGCGTGGCGGCGCACCGCGCCGGGGTGACCCCCGAGGCGGTGCGCCGTGTGGTGCGTGTGGTGCGTGGTGTCAGGCCGTGTTACCGAGGGGCCCGCGTCTCGCCGCGGGGCTCCGTTCGGTGGGTTACGGGACGATGCGCAGCAGCTTGTTGGGCGAGCCGCTGCCCGGGTTGGTCACCTTGCCCGGGGTGGCGCCGTTCACCAGGGCGGTGGCCACCTGGGCCGGGGTGGCGCTGGTGTGGTTGGCGAGGTAGACGGCGGCCGCGCCCGCTACGTGCGGGGTGGCCATGGAGGTGCCGGAGATGGTGTTGGTGGCGGTGTCGCTGGTCCGCCAGGCGGCGGTGATGTCGGAGCCCGGGGCGAACAGGTCCACGATGGAGCCGTAGTTGGAGAAGCTCGACCGGGAGTCGCTGCGCGTGGTGGCGCCGACCGTGATCGCCTCGCCGACGCGCGCGGGCGAGGTGTTGCGGGCGTCCCGGTTGTCGTTGCCGGCCGCGACGGCGTAGGTGACGCCCGCGCGGATGGAGTTGCGCACGGCCGTGTCCAGGGCGGAGCTGGCGCCGCCGCCGAGGGACATGTTGGCCACCGAGGGGCCGCTGTGGTTCTTGGTGACCCAGTCGATGCCGGCCACCACGCCCGCGGTGGTGCCCGAGCCCTGGTCGTTGAGCACGCGGACGGCCACGACCTTGGCCTTCTTGGCGACGCCGTGGGCGATGCCCGCCGTGGTCGAGGCGACGTGCGTGCCGTGGCCGTTGCCGTCCTGGGCGACGTTGTCGTTGTCCACCGCGTCGTAGCCGTTGACGGCCCGGCCGCCGAAGTCCTGGTGGCTGACGCGCACGCCGGTGTCGATGATGTAGATGGTGGTGCCGCCGCCCGCGCTGTCGGGGTAGGTGTACTTCTGGTCCAGCGGCAGGTTGGCCTGGTCGATCCGGTCCAGACCCCAGTTGGGCGGGTTGTTCTGGGTGGCGGTCGCGTGCACCGTGGTGTCCTGGATGACCTGGTCGACGGCCGGGTCGGCGGCGAGCTTCTTCGCCTCGCGCTCGCTGAGCTGCGCGGAGTAGCCGTTGAGGGCGGCCGTGTAGGTGTGTCTGACGGTGCCGCCGTACTCGGCGATCAGGCTCTTGCCCTCGCCCGACGTGGAGGCGATCCCGGCGGCCTTGTTCAGGGTGACGATGTAGCTGCCCTTGATGGCACCGGCCGTGCCCGCGTCGACGATCCGACCCTCCGCCGCCTTGGCTTCGGTGGCCTGGGCGGGGAGCGCGGAGACCGCGCCGAGGGCGGTGACGGCGGCCACCGCGGCGACTGCCGTGGCCAGTCGGGACTTGCGCATGGGTATTGCCATGGTGAGGGGTCCTCCTCATCGTGGCGCGCTGCGGTACGCGCGCGGGGGATGCAGGGTGTGCATGCGCGGTTCTCTTCGGGCTCGGCGACGGAGGGGCCGAGGGATGTGCCTGGGACGGACCGTGTTGCCGAGCCGTGCTGTCGCGGTGTGGTGGGGGTAGGTGTGCCGCCCCCCACCGGAGGTGTCGCGGCAGCGCGCGCAGGCCGTCGCTCCCGTGGGGGCGAGCGCCGAGACAGGCGATCGGTACGAGGTGGGTGACGGGCTGCCGTGGCTGAACCTTGGCGCACCCCGCGTACATGACACAAGAGCGCACTGAAGGCCATTTTCCACAGTGATGCACGCTCACGCGAGCCGGCCGCGCGCTCCACGCGCCGCACCCCGGCTCGCATCAGGGCGCGGACCTGCGTCTCCCGCGCGAACTCCGGTGGTCGGCGCGGTGGACGTAAGCCGAAGCGGGTTTCACAACGAGGCGCGTGGTTGTGAACAGGGCCACACGGAGGGGCCGTTGGAGCGCCGGATGGCGCAACAAACAGTTAACACTCCGCGGCGCGCGGCCCGTGCACCGCCCCCCTCCCGAGCGCGTGCCGACCCGCTTCACCCACCTGTGTCGCGGGAGCCGCTCCCGCCCCTGGGCGCAGGGCCATTCGGGTGAGCCCGGGTGGGTGACCCCGCGCGGGCGCGTCACTCCTGGAGCACGAGCTTGCCCAGCAGCGTGCGCGTGAGGGCGAAGTGGTCGGCGTGGACCAGCCGGCGGCCCACCGGGAGTGGTCCGCCGCCCACGGTGACCGTGTCGGTGGCGGTCGCCGCGTCGGTCAGGTACGTCTCGTGCTCCTCGATCCGCAGCCGGTGCACCGTCACCGGCGTCAGGGGCGGGGACGGGGGCGTGAGCAGCCCGGTCCAGACGAAGCCCGCGCCGCGCGCCGCGCAGCCGAGTTCCACCGGTGACCCGACGTCGGTCCAGGCCAGGTCGCCGGCGGTCACCTCGCGTCGCTGGAAGGTGGCCCGCACGCGCCGGCTGGTCGCGATGCCGGGCAGTCCCGCCCCGGCGCGTTCGCCGAGCGAGTTGGCCGCGACCGGGCCGGTCAGCTCCAGTTGGATCCTGCCGTCGGGGGTCATGGTCCCGGTGGCCGTGCGCCGTGGCACCAGTTGGGTGAACTCCGCCGTGGTCACCTTGGACAGGTGCAGCGGGTCGACGGAGTGCGGCTGGTAGCGCGCCAGGGCCAGTCGCAGGTACGGGAAGTACGCGGTGGCGTCGGCCAGTTCGCCCAGCGTGACGTCGATGTCGCAGTACCACAGCCGCAGGCTCTCGTCGTACTCCGGTGTGAACGCCGCGACGGCGGCCGTCACCTGCTGCCCGTCGACCAGCTCGGCCAGCGCCCGATGGGTCGCGGTGGCCGTGGCGTTGGGGAAGTTGGCGGGCGTGAGGAGGGGTGAGGTGGTGGCGTCCGACCACAGCGGGTCGGTGGCGTAGCGGGTCACCAGGTGGTCGGGCAGGTCGGGGCCCGGGGTGGCGCCCGGGTCGAGGACGACGGCCAGCATCTCGTCGTCGCCCGACGAGTACCAGGGGCGCTTGAGATAGGCCCGCACCCCGGCGCGGTGGCGGGTGCGCGTCACCCGGTGCCGCGCGTGGTCCACCTCGCGCTCCCAGGTGAAGGTGGGCACCAGGTGGCTCAGCTCCGGCGGCTCCGGCCGGCGGGTGCTGGGCACGGACCACCCCTGACCGGAGGGGCCCGGGTTGTCCGGGCCGCGCCGGGTGATGAGATCGGTGCGCCGGGTGATGTCCGGGTGGAAGTACTCGCGGAACCGGGTGGTGGCGGTCGGCGTGTAGGTGACGTCGCGGTGCCGGGTGTCGCGGAACTCGTGGCGCACGCCGGACAGCGAGCGGACGTCCTGCGCCGGGCCCACCGTGACGTCCCCGACGTGGGCGTGCGCCGTGACGCGCTCCGGCGCGTCCTGGGTGACGTCGTCGATCCACTCCTGCCAGGTCGCGTCCACGTCGACGCGGCCGGTGCTCGCGGCGTGGTTGCGTACGCTGCCGCCCAGGTCGGCGAAGGTCTCCTCGGCCCTGCGGCGGAAGGTGAGGTCACCGATGACCGGCCGCTCCAGCGGCTTCTCCACGGCGTGCACCAGGGTGAGTTCGACCCACGGGGTGATCAACCAGTTCTCCCCGTCGGCGGCGGCGACCGTCAACTCCTCCCGCTTGTCCGGCGGCAGTCCGGTCGTCGGGTCGTTCCACCGCGGCGAGCCGGTCAGCAGCCGCCACTGGTGGAAGGTGGTCAGGTCGTCGCGGTGCACGTGGCAGCTCATGCGGACGGTTGCGAACGTGGCCTTGGGCAGGAAGACGGTCAGCTCCCGGTCGAGAAGCCCGCGCCAGACGGGTGGGCCGCTGCCCTCCTCGATCTTCAGCCGCAGCGGCCTGGCCTGCGGCCACGGGCCGGGGAAGGCGTACGTCTCGGTGGGCTTGCCGCCGGGCAGCCCGCGGAAGGAGACGCCGCGCGCGAGCACGTCGGGCAGGTACGGCAGGAGCAGCCCGCGGCCGTCGTGGACGACGTACTCGCCGGGCGCGAGGCCCGCGCCGCGGGCCACCGGTAGCGGGGTGAGCGGCACCGGGTCGCGCGGGCTGTGCTTGGCGACGTGGATGGCGCCGACGGCCTTGAGGTCGACGACGCGGTCCGGGTCCTCGGCGAGGCTGACCCGGGTGTCCAGGTAGCTGCCGGCCTCGCGAGAGGCCGCGGCGAAGAACTGCCGCCGCTGCGCCGGGGGCCTGGTGGGCCCGAACGCCGCGTCGTACACGCCGTGGTGCTCGGCCATCTGGAGCGCGGTCTTGGGCGGGCTGACGTGTCGCTCGTCGAAGGGGCGGTAGCGCCGGTCGAGCGTGTCCACCGGTGTCTCGGCCTCGTGGTCGGGGACTTCGGCGTTGCGCTGGATGGCCCACATGTCGGCGGGCAGGGGCGTTCCGTCGTCGGATACCGTGCTGCGGATCACCAGCCGGGGCTCCGACTCGCCCTCCAGGAAGGGCCAGCGGGGGACGATCGCCGGCGGCGGCACCGGCTCCCACCGGCCGTAGGTCAGCGCCTGGGTGACGGTGCTCGGCGGGGTGTCGGCGTCGAGGCCGGGCCCGTTGCCCGCGAGGTCGACGAGGCGGGCGCGCAGGCGGTAGGTGCGCCCGTAGCGCAGTGCGGGCAGGCTGCCGGGGCGCGGCCGGAAACTGGTGTCGAGCGGGAAGTCCGGGGAGAGGTCGGGCTCGGGCACCTGGGGCAGGTTGTCCTCGCCGATGGTGCGGCCGGGCGGCGGTGCGGCCAGGCTCCAGCCGTGCCAGCCGAACAGCGCCTGATGGACGTAGTGGTGGCGGTCGTCGGTCCGGTCCTGGGTGAGCGTGCTGGCCTTGACGTGCCCCTCGTCGGGTTCGGCCTGGATGGCGACCGGGGGCTTGCCCGGCCGTCGGATGGCGTAGCTGCCGGTGCGGGCGCACAGCGGGTACCAGCGGGCCACCTGGCCCGTCGCGTCGTCCACGACGCCGACGTCCACCCGGTAGCCGCGGACCAGGTGCGCCGCGTCCAGGACGGCCGTGGGGGCGGGGGTGCCGTTCTGGTCGACGCCGGCCACGTGGCGCGCGTCGGCCTCCAGTTGGTCGGCGAGGTCCGCGTCCCGCCCCTCGACGAGCACGGTCAGGCCCGCGCCGTGCAGCGCGGGGGGCGCGGTGGCCTCGGGCGCGATCGCGCCGGCGGGCTCCAACGGGTCGGCGAAGAGTTGGTCGAAGATCCGGGAGAACTCGACGAACTTCATCGCCGCGCCGTCCACGTCGAGGTCGGTGACGTGCACGCGGCTGTCGCCGAGGCCGAGCATGCGGTGCCCGTACGGGCCGGCGTCGTCCGCGTACGCCTCGCACCGCTGCCCCGCCACGTAGCGCAGCCGGGTCCACGGGCGCAGGCTCTCGTCCGCGTTCAGCCCCTCGTGCGGTGGGGCGAAGGTGACGCGGGCCTGCCACTGGTCGGCGAGCCCGGGCGGCGGGGTGACCAGCAGGTCGAGGGCGAGGCCGAAGCGTCGCAGCAGTTCGGGGTAGTCGGCGAGGAGCGCGCAGGCAGCGTGGAAGTCGAGGTCCGGCTCCTGTGGTGGGGGCGGCGGCGGGTCGGGTTCGGCGCCGGGCTCGGGAGGCGCGGGGCGCCGGTCGTAGAAGCGGTACGCCTCGGCGAGGCCGAGTTCGGCCTGGAAGGGCGCGTAGTCGGGGTGCGAGCGGTCGATGTAGCGGGGCCGGTACGGGTTGGCGGCGGCCTCGGCGGCCGGTTCGCCCGGGCCCTCCGTCGGGGCGCGCCCGATGAGTCGGTCGAGCCGCTGGTAGGAGGCCCCGACGGAGCGGGCGAGGTCGCGGACGGGCTCGGTCAGCGGCGTCGTCAGGTCGTCCGTGTGGGGGTGGTCCCAACTGGGCGGCGGCTGCGGCGGCACCCTCGGCGCGCCGCCGGGGGTCGCCACGCCCTCGCCGCCCGGGTCGGGGAAGGCCCGGCGGACGGCGGTGGCGGTCGCGGCGTTCTCGTACAACGTCGTGACCTGGGCGTGTACGGCCCGGCTCGGGAAGGACCGGAGGGTGATCGGCTCGGCGTCGGCCGCGAGGAGCGCGGCCGTGGGCACGGTGACCCTGGTGTCGGTGGGGAACAGCTCGCGCCACAGGGTGCTGTCGGGCGGCGAGTAGCGGTCGGGCTGCGGGGCGGTGGGGGCCGTGGCGCTCGCCCCGCCCGGCGCCGCCCGGAACTCCACCCGGAGGGCGTCGGCGTAACGGGCCAGGGTCTGGGGCCAGTCGACGAAGTGGGTGAAGGCACCCAGTGTGGTCCCGCCGGTCAGGCGGGGGGTGACCAGCACCGTCAGGCGGAGCTGGGCATCGGTGGTGAGCCCGTCGGGCAGGACGGTCCACCGGATCGACTCGGGCATGGGTCAGCTCACTTCCGCGAAGGCGGTGCAGTACTCGTCGACGGGCACGCGCTGGACGCCGGTGACCGGGTCGGGGTAGGGGCTCATCATCTCGGCGAAGGTGGGTGGCCGTACCGCGTCCGTCGCCGTACCGCCGAGCGCGGCCAGGCTGTCGCCGCCACCGCCCACGAAGGTCTTCTCGCACTCGATGGTGACCGACTGCGACCAGAAGCCGATATGGATGCTGATCGAGATCCTGGCCCGGCCCGACACGCGGCCGGGTTGCCAGGTCAGTTCGAGGTACAGCTCGATGGAGGCGGACACGATGCCGAGCACGTCGACCTCGCCGCGGGCCCGGAAGTAGCCGCTGAGCCGGGCCTCTCCGGTGTCGAGCTCCAGCCGGAAGTAGATGCCGGCCATCACCGAGAGGCTGCCGCTGGCCACGCCGAAGTTCATGGAGACCGCGGCGCCGAACTCCAGGGCCGCTTCCAGGACGGCGACCCGCTTGGGGGTGAGCACGATGCCGAAGAACCCGCCGCCGCCCAGCATGGAGACGGTCAGCCGGAAGGGGGCCTGTCGGGTGCAGAAGGAGAACCCGACCTCCAGCGACTTGCCGACGAACGGCAGGTCGAGGTAGGCGCCGAGGCGCAGGTTCTCCAGGCTGAACACGCCGACCGCGAGGTTGGGCAGCGGCAGCGCGTACGAGGCGACGATGCCGCTGCTGGTGACCTGGATGCCGGGCGGGTCGCTGAAGCCGTCGATGGGGATGAGCTGCCGCAGCGTCTCCACGAAGGACAGCGGGCCGGTGAACTTCACGCGGCGGAAGGCGACGTCGACGTCGAGCTTCTTGCCCGCCCGCGCGGTGAAGCGGATGCGCTCGAAGTCCAGCCGCATGGCCTTGAAGTCGGGGATGAGGACGAGGTCGAACTCCTCCAGGCTGCAGGTGATGTCGGCGCCGGCCGTCAGGTCGGAGCGCAGCGACCCGCGCAGGTCGACGATGAGCGAGAAGCGCCCGGTGGTCCTGCCCTGGTCGTCCTCGTGGGGGACGAAGACCGGGTTGCCGGCGGGGAAGGGTTTGATCTCCGGGTTCCACTCCAGGCGCGCGTTGAGGGTCTCGGGCAGCTTGGCGCCCCGCCCCGCCTTCTCCAGCGCCTGGCGCAGGGACAGCACCTGGCCGGCCCCGTTGTTCCAGGTGGCGACGGTCTGCCGGACCCGCTCCAGGAGGGCCCGCACGCCCGGGTCGGCGCCGGGTGGCAGGGTGCCCAGCAGGTTGGTGAGGGCGGCGTCGAAGGCGTCGAAGGCGTTGTCGACGTCGGTCAGCTCGATGGGGCCCGGCCTGCCGGCCAGGGACTGGGCGAGGTAGTCGCCGATGATCGTGACCAGCGCCTCGGCGGTCTCCACCACGCGGCGGCCGGCCGCCGCGTACTGCTCGGCCTCGTTGCGGATCAGGTCGCGGACGCGGCGCAGTTCGGAGAGGAAGCCGGTGACGGCGTTGATGGTCTCGGTGAAGAAGTTGGGTACCTTGAGCGGCTGGTCGAGCCCGGCTTCCTTGATCAGGTCGGCCAGTGGCAGGATGCCGAGCAGGTTGGCGCCGAGGGCGCCGATGGCGTCCGACGCGTGGAAGAAGTCGGCCGGCTCGAAGTCGCCGTTGGCGATGGTCTCCAGCGCGTCCGCGCCGCCGGCGGCGACCCCGGAGACCGGCCCCGTCTTGCGCGAGAGGCCGGCCACGTCGAAGCTGGGCGCGACCAGCCCGCCGGAGCGGTCACTGCGCCCGCTGAAGTTCATGGTGAGCGGGACGTTCGGCGCGCCGAGCACGGGCAGCACGTTGAGGAAGACCTCGCCCAGGTTGGCCTTGCGCAGCCCTTGGTCGACCTGGCGGAAGCCGGACTGGGCGTAGCGCTGGGCGTACGTCACCGGCACGGTCAGGTCGTTGCCGCTGAGCTGGCTGACCGCGGGCACGGTGACGGCGGCCCAGCGGAGCTGTGGCAGGAACTGGGCCTGCCGCGGCGAGGGGCTGGCGAGCCCGGGCGGGGCCGCCACGCCCCACACCATGTGGGCCACGTCCAGGCTGGTGTCGTCCGGCTTGGCACTGGGCGCGAGCGCCACGGCCTGCCCGAGGAGGTCGGCCTTGGTCTCGGGGGCCGGTTCGAAGGCGGCGTCGGACGTGGCCGGCGGCAGCGGCCCCAGGTCGTTGTACCTGGCCACGATGGCGGCGAGCTGGTCCCGGCTGCCGCGGTCCTCGGTGAGGAAGAGCAGCGGCGTACGGAACTCCACGGTCCGCCCCTCGTGGTCCACGGCGGTGACCTTGAACCGGAAGGGGCTCTCGGAGCGGGTGGTGGGGAAGAAGTCGCAGGACTCGGGGGTGGGGATGTCGTTGGTGAGGTTGGGGGTGACCAGCGTGTCGACGCGCACGGTGGTGAAGGGGAACCGCACGTTGGCCAGGGGGCCGGTCGCCGGGTCGCCGATCGGCAGGTCGCGTTTCGGGTCGTAGGTGCGCAGCGGCTCGCGTACGACGATGAACCGGCGCTGGCGGAGGTAGCCGGCGCGCGCGTCGTCGAACGTGCGCTCGGTGACCTGGATGAGGTCAGCCCGGTGTCCGAAGGGGCACAGGAAGCCGGAGAACATCAGGCGCACGTAGTGGTCGCGGCCCATGGTGGCGCGGTGTCGCCACTCCGAGAGCGTGACGCCCTGGGGGCGCTGGTCCTGCCACTGGCCCAGGCTGTCGAGCCAGCCGCCGACGGCCGACAGCATGAGGTTCTCCACCGCCACCGGCAGCGGCTTGAACGGCTGTCCCTCGGGCGTGGTCAGGCCGTCGTTGGCGGTCAGGTCCACGATGGCGCCGCGCTGCGGGCCGCTGATCGAGGTGGTGAAGGTCTCGGGAGCGCCCGGATCGGGGTCGCGGTCCCGGTTCCACACCGCGCGCACGGTCCGGTCGGCGGGCCGCCCGCTCGGGTGGGTCAGCCGGGTGTGCCACAGCTCGACCCGCTCCCCCGGCTCCGGGTCGATCGCCCCGCGGTGAATCCACCGCGCCCGCTGCGAGGGGGAGAGCAGCAGTCGGTAGGGCAGTTCGATGCCGGTGTGCGGGCGGGCGGGGTCGGCCAGCGGGTCCTGCGGTACGCGCCCGGCCGCGCTGGCGGCGGCCGGTTGGGGCGCGGCGGCCTCGACCTCGGCGCCGGCGGCGGTCGCCACGGCGAGCGTCGCCTCGGCGCCGTAGCGGGCGCTGAGTTCGGCGGTGGTGCGCAGCAGGCGCACCAGCGCGGTGGCCCGGAGCGCCGCGTCCGGGGCGGGGTCGGCACCAGCGTCGGCGCCGTCACCGCCCGGGGTGAGCGGTTCGGGGACGGTGAAACGGAGGGTGGCCGGGGAGTCGGGTTCGCGGGCCGCGTCCACGACGCGCAGCGGCAGCGTCCGCATGGCGTCGAGCAGCCCCTCCTCGGCGTACTCGACGGCGTCGTCGGGGCCCACCTCGAAGACCAGCACGCTGCGCCCGCTGATCAGCGAGCCGACGGGTGGGTCGGCCGGTGGGGTGGGGCTCTCTGCCTGGAACACCTCCTCCAGCACGTGCTGGGGGCCGAAGGTGACGACGAGGAGGCCGTCGCGGGCCGCGTCGGCGCGGATCAGGTAGCGGCGTCCCAACCGGTTCTCGATCACGAGGCCGACGAAGCTGAAGGCGAGGTCCAGCAGGTCGGTGCCGCGTAGGACGCGAAGTGGTGACGGTGAGCTCATGATGCCCCTCGGGCCGTGCGCTCGGGGATGGGCGGAGGCGGAACAAGAGCGGCCACCTGCCCGGGTGTCCGACCGCCGCGAGCAGGCACATGCTGCATCTAGCGCTTATCTACCGCGCACGGCGCGAGCGCAGTAGCACCCGAACGGGTGATGCGGGAGCCCGCCCCGCGCGCCCCGCGACCCGCCGCACCATGCGAGGGGGGTCCGTACACCCATCCGGCACACCCCGCTGACGTGGCCGTCGCCGGCACGACGCGGCCCCGCTCCCCGCCCGAGCGCCGGCGCGCGCCCGGCACGTGAAGGGTGCGGCCAGGCACGCGGGAGGGACGAACGGACGGGGGACGGGGCGAACGCGCGGGGACGAGCGGGGACGGGGCGCGGGAACGGGCGGGGACGCGCGGCGGGGAGAGGGTGAGAAGTGGAGCGCGAGGAGGTTCTGGCGGGTTCAGCACACGCGCCGCGCGCGCCCGAAGTGTTGGGCCAGGGTGTGGAAGGACTCCTTGGGCTCCCAGTGCCAGTCGGACGTGGGGTCGTCGGGCCGCGCCCTGATGGTCTTGACGATGCTGTAGCTCGCCATGTCGAGGTCGTACAGCGGGTCGGCGACGTGCGGCGAGTCCGGGCTGACGAAGCTGTACGCCATGGCCGCGTACAGGTCCATCGACTCGAAGACGCCGAACACCTCGCTCAGGTAGGCCGCCTGGGTGCGTTCGCTGCGCACGAGGCCACCCTTGATACGCGGCGGCTGCACGTCGTAGTCGACGACGTTCCAGCCCATGCCACCGTGGTCGGGGGCGCCGACGAAGGTGCAGGTGCCGCACTCCGCGATCGCCACCGGCTTCCCCCAGCGCTGGAAGGTGCGCAACTCGCGGACGTAGTCGGCGTGGCGCTCGTGGTGTCCGTAGTAGTTGACACTGACGATGTCGAAGAGGCTCCAGTCCACCTCCTCGTCGGCCGCCGCGCCGTAGGTCAGCGCGCCCCGGAAGACGGACCTGCCCACCGCTGCCGCGCGGGCGGTGAACGAGCGCAGCCGGCGGGCCAGTTGCCAGGGGTCGTACGTCCCGTTCAGCAGGTTCTCGACGCGCTCCAGCACGTTGTCGCCCGGAACGATGCCGGGCACGTAGAGGACGAACTCGCAGCCGACGCTGAGGTGGACCTCGGCGCCGCCGCGGCGCAGCCGCTCGGCGTGTCGGCCGGCCTCCGCGAGGTGGTCCAGGATCTCTCGTTCGGGGCGGTCCGCCAGCCGGGGTTGGAGCCAGACGTGCAGGCCGCGCTCAGCCGCCTCCGACGAGGTGGCCGCCAGGTGGTCGATGCCGTCGCCCCAGACGGAGACGGTGCTCGCGTGCAGGTCGTCCTTGATGGCCCGGATGTCCGCGCGCATCCTGGCCGGGGTCCACCCCGCGTCGACGGCCTCCTCGCCGACCTCGTAGCACACGCCCCGGTGGGTGAGCCCGCCTCCTCGTCGCGCCCCGGCCGTGGGGCGCCCCGCGCCCGACGCCGGTGTCGCTCCCCGTCCCGTGGCTGCCGCTGGGCCCGCGCCCAACAGCGTCCCCGCCGCCGCGCCCCCGGCGGCCCCCGCCAGGGCCAGGAACCTTGCCCGGCTGATCCCGTCGCTGCGCACCGCGCCTCCTCCGTGTCGTCCCGTGGTCGGTCCGCGCCCGTACGCGCCGGGCGTCGCTCCAGTGTGGGAAGCACGGGTACGCCCCCGCGTCATCCCTCGGGCCAGGGGGTGGCGACCAAGGGATGAACGGGCGGCGGGGGTCGGCTACTTAAGTCGGTCAGGTGGCGCTCAGGTCAGGCGGGTCTGGTCGCGTCGCACCTCCAGGCGGGACTCGCGCACGCTGCGGCCCACGGTGTCCACGCGCTCGGTGAGGTCGTCGAGCCGCTCGTCCAAACGCTCCAGGTGGCGCCGCATCCCGGCGACGGCGTGCACCAGGGAGCGGACCGTGGGGTCCAGCTCCGGATCGGCGACCACGACCCCCGGCGTGAGCAGGTTCTCCAGGAGCACCCCGTCCTCGGCGAGCCGCTGGTAGGCGGCGGCGACCGCCTTGGTGAGCACGCCCAACTCGTTGGCCAGAGCCTCGGGTTCCGGCAGGGCGTCACCGGGCTGGTAGACGCCGTCGGCGATGTCGCGCCGCACCCGCGCCACGACCTCGTCCGACCTCAGTAGCTTTCGCATCCGGTCCATGCTCCGAACGTAGCCCCTCGCCGGGTCGCCCGTGCGGGCGCGTGCGGGTCGGCCGCGGGCGCGGGGCGAGGGCGCCGTGGGGTGGAGCAGCCGCCGCCGTCCGCGCAACCCCCCTCGGGCGTGCTTGGCGCGGCCGGACAGTGGCCTCTCCAGGCTGCGGCTTCCCCAGGCAGCGGTGGCGCGGGCCGTGCCGCTCGTCATGTCCGCGGTCCCGGTGGCGCCGGCGCGGAGGGCTGGCCGGGCGTGGCGTCCTGGTCGCGTCGCGTCTGCGGACGACGCGACCAGGCGGTTCCCCCCGTGCTCCGGGCCGTGCGGCCCCCTGCTGAACGGCGAGCCGGAGGTGGTGCCCTGGCGACGTGTCCCGCTCCCCGTTCACGGTCCACTGTGCCGCGCGGGCGGTCGGCCCGTCATGGGCTCAGCGTGCACGGTTCCTTGGCATGGCGTGCACCCGGGCCACGGCGGGTGGGAACCGTGGCGTGGCGTGCGGCCGGCTCACGCGCGGCGTGCGCGTACGGCCAGCGCGGCGGCCAGGGCGGTCGGCAGGAGGAGCAGCGCGAAGGCGGCGGCGTACCCGGCCGGGTCCGGGGAGCCGACACCCAGGCAGGCGTTGAACAGGGCGGCGGTGAGGCCGAGGACGCTGATCTGGCCCAGGTTCTGGTTGGTCTGCATCGCGCTGCTGGCGTAGCCCTGCCGGTCGGGCGGGCTGTGGGCGAGCGAGAGCACGGTGAGGGACGGGGCGTACATGCCCATGCCGACGGCCGCGACAGGCATGGCCGCCGCCGCCGTGTACGCGGGCACCGACGCGAGCGTCCCCACGGCGGCGATCACCACGGCCGCCATCTGCACCAACGCGCCGGCCACCACCAGCCGGTGGCGGGGGCAGCGCGGGAGCAGGTGGCCCTGTACCCAGGAGGAGGCGGCCCAGGCCAGGGCGGCTCCGGTGAAGGCCAGGCCGATCACCACGGGGGGCGCGTCGCGTTCGGTGACCAGCAGCAGCGGAACGAACGCCTCCAGCGTGAAGAAGACGCCAGAGCCCAGGCCGCACAGCAACACGGTGGCCGGCAGGCCGCGCGCCGCGCGCCAGGTGCCCGGCGGCAACAGCCTGGGGGCGAAGACGACGAGGAGCGCGGTCCCGCCCGCCGCGAACAGCAGGTGGCGCGGGTCCCAGGCCGAGACGCCGTACTGGGCGAGCGCCGCGCCCACGCTCACCCCCAGGGCGACCAGCAGGGCGGGGCGCGCGGGTTGGTCGGCGGCCGGCTCGGCGGGGCGCGGGCGGGAGTGGGCGCGCAGCGCCGCCATGACGACCAGCGTGGGCAGCAGGGTGAGGCCGGCGAGGCCGAAGAACACGGCGCGCCAGGACCACCATGCGGTCACCAGGCCGGCGAGCGGCGGGCCGACCAGCGACGGAACGATCCAGCAGGCGCTCATCAGCGCGAGCGCGCGCGGGCGCAGGGACTCGGGGTACGCCTGGCCGATGGCGGTGTTGATCGCCACCGCGACCATGCCGCCGGCCACGCCGTCCAGGAAGCGTCCGGCGGCCAGTTGCCAGATCGTGGTGCTGGCGCCGGAGACGAGGAGGGTGACCACGGCCAGCACCAGGCCGACGGCCAGCGGGCGGTGCGCCCCGGCGCGGTCGGCCCAGTGCCCGCCCAGCACGCCGCCGAGCAGGCTGGCGGCCACGAAGCACCCGGCGACCAGGGGGTAGAGGGTCACTCCGTCCAGGGCCCGGGCCGCGGTCGGCAGGGTGGGGACCACGGCCAGCGCGGCCAGCCCGGTCAGGAACATCACCGCGGCGAAGCTGGCGGTGGCGGTGGCGTACGTCCGGGAGAACAGGCCCTCGTCGGTGGCTTCGGCCGGGGCCAGCGCGCGGTCAGTCATCGCTACCCGCACGCCGGCTGCCGCCGACCTCGGAGCCCTGGTGGCGGGCGCCGACGGGACGCGCCTCGAAGCACCTCGGGCGCGGGTCGGCCGGCGCGGTGGCAGGGCGGAGGGCGGCGTCGGGGTGGGGGCACCCGAGGCCGTGGTGGGCGTCAGTCACAGCGGGACCCTAGCCAGTGGACCCGGGGGCGTCGATCGATTTGTGGGGCGGGAGCGCCGGCGGAGCACGCTGGCCAAGCCCGCGTTGTTCAGTGGTCGCGGAGCGGCTTGCTGAACAATCCGCGCGCCGCTGACCTGGGCGGGCCGGCGACTTCCGGGGTGGGCAGGGCACCCGACGCCGCTGGCTCCGGGGCGCCTGGGAGGGGCCCGGTAGGCGGGGTGGGAACAGGCCCGCCCCGTCAGTCCACAGCGTCGCGCGCGGTGTTCTGCGCACCGCCGAGAGGGGATCTGAGCATGCGGAAGAAGGGCAGTTCGGGCACGGCCCGGGGGTTGGTGGCCGCCGCCTCGATGGCGGCGCTCGCGGTGGCGGTGCCGGCGGATCGCGGCCTCGCGGCGCCGGCCACCCCCTGGGAGGCGCAGCCGCACTGCGCGGCGGGCCGAATACCCGGCGCGTACGACGTGGAGCCCGTGGCGGACGCCGCCGCGTGCGCGCCGACCGAGGGCGGCCAGGGCGCGGCGCAGGGGCCGACCGCCGGTGCCGGGCCGGCACTCGCGGAGGCGGCCCGCACGGCGGCGGAGCGCCACGGCTGGGGCCCGCCGCTGCGCAGGTGGTCAGACGAGTTCGACTACGGCTCGGCCAGCAAGCCGGCCGTGCCCGACCCGGACAAGTGGAAGCCGGCGGGCGGCGGGGTCGCCAGGTGTTGGCCCGGGCACGCGGGCAACGGCAGGCGGTGCGACAAGAACACTCGGGTGTACGGCGGGGTGTTGCGCCAGACCGGCGAGGCGAACGGCGACAGCGGCTGGCTCGCCTCGCGGTACGGGCAGCGCTACGGCCGCTGGGAGGCGCGGGTCCGCTCCGAGGGCGTCGGCGAGAACAACGGCCGGCAGTACCACCCACTGTTGATCCTGTGGCCGGACTCGGAGCGGTGGCCGCAGGACGGGGAGTACGACTACCTGGAGAACGGCGCGCCGGGCGAGGAGTGCGCGGAGGCGTTCATCCACTACCCGCACGACCCGGACGTGCCGGTGCAACAGAAGTTCGCGCGGAAGTGCGGCGTGGACCTGTCGGCGTGGCACAACATCGCCATCGAGTGGACGCCCGACCACGTGCGCGGCTTCGTCGACGGCGTCCAGTGGTACAGCTTCTCCGGTGGCGCGAACGCCGACCGCGAGTGCATCCAGTGCGCCCCGTCCATGCACCAGACGATCCAGCTCGACAACTTCTACGGCTCCGACCTCCAGGGCGCGGTCTACGAGGTGGACTGGGCGCGGGTCTACCCGTACTCCCCCGACTCGCCCTGACGCCCTGGCCGTTCCTGATCCGCCCAGGGCTGTCGGCGACCGGCGCGGGGGCGTCCGGTCAGCGGCAGGGTGGGTCGTAGGGCAGGTGGTGGACGTGGCGCCGCCAGGCGGCGCGGGTGAGGGTGGCGCCGGAGGCGGCGCACGTGCGGGCGAGCGCGTGGGCGACGGGGAGCAGCCACACGCGGGTGGTGGCGTCGTAGCTGCCGGTGGCCAGGGCGGTCCCGCTCGGGTGGTAGGCGAGGGAGGTCACGGAGTCGTTGTGGCCGGTGATCCCGTCACCCACGGGGCGGGCGGCGGCCGGTCGGCTGGTGTCCCACAGCCGTACGGCGTTGTCGCTGGCGGCGCTGGTCAGTTGGCGCCCGTCGGGCCGGAAGGCCAGGGCGTGCACGGTTTCCTCGTGCCCGGTCAGGGGCTTTCCGGCCGGCGTTGGCCGCCGGCGGTCGGTGACGTTCCACAGGCGGACCCTGCGGTCGGCGCTGCCGGTGGCGAGCGTCGCGCCGTCCGGGCTGAACGCCACGGCGGTGACGAAGCCGTCGTGGTCGGCCAGGGGCTCGCCCAGCGGGCGGGGGTGGCCCGGCTCGGCCACGTCCCACAGCCGCGCGGTGTTGTCCTCGGCGCCGCTGGCGAGGGTGTGTCCGTCGGGGCTGAAGGCCACGGAGGTCGGCATGTCCCGGTGGCCGGTGAGCGAGCGCCCGGTGCGTCGCGGGTGGCGTGGGTCGGCCAGGCTCCACAGGCGGATGGCGTCGTCGTCGCCGGCGCTGGCCAACAGGCGGCCGTCCGGCCGGAAGGCCAGGCCGGTGACGGGGGCGTGGTGGTCGGCGAGCGGCTCACCCAGCGGTCGCGGGTGGGCCGGGTCGGCCACGTTCCACAGCCGCACCGTCTCGTCCTCGCCGGCGCTGGCCAGGTAGCGGCCGTCGGGGCTGAAGGCGAGGGAGGACACCGCGCCGTCGTGCCCGACGAGGTCGGCTCCCCTGCGCGGCCGGGCCGGTCGGGAGGTGTCCCACAGCCGGATGTCGCCGCCCGTGCCGGCGCTGGCCAGCAACCCTCCCCGGGGGTGGAAGGCGACCGTGTTGACGGGTTGGGTGTGCCCGGTCAGCAGCGTGTCGGGCAGGCGCCACAGCCGTACGGTCTGGTCCCGGCCCGCGCTGGCCAGGGTGCGGCCGTCGGGGGCGAAGGCGACCGTCCACACGCCGTCGGTGTGGTCGGTCAGCGGCCGGCCCAGCACGCGCGGGTAGTCCGGGTTCTTCACGTACCACAGCCGCACGGTGTCATCGAGCCCGGCGCTGGCCAGGGTGTGGCCGTCCGGGCTGAAGGCGAGGGACCAGACGGCGTCGTCGTGGCCCGTCAACGGCTCGCCCCTCGGTCGCGGGCGGGCCGGGTCGGTCACGTTCCACAGCCGGACACTCCGGTCGTAGCCGGCGCTGGCCAGCGTGCGCCCGTCTGGGCTGAACGCCAGCGCCCACACCGGCTCCTGGTGCCCGGTGAGCGGACGGCCGCGCGGGGTGGGCCGGGCGGGGTCGGTCAAGTCCCACAGGCGTACGGTCTCGTCGAAGCCGGCGGTGGCCAGCGTCGCCCCGTCCGGGCTGAAGGCCACGGAGCGCACGCCGTCGGCGCCGTCGGCGACCAGGGGCTTGCCGAGCGGGCGGACCCGCTGCGGCCGGCTCAGGTCCCAGCGCCGGACGGTGCTGTCATCGCTGCCGCTGGCCAGGGTCCGCCCGTCGGGGGAGAACGCGAGCGTGATGACGCCGTCCTCGTGCCCTCGGAGCGGCCGGCCCACCGGGACCGCGCGGGCCGGGTCGGAGACGTCCCACAGTCGCACGGAACCGTCGTGCCCGGCGCTGGCCAGCAGCGCGTGGGCGGGGCTGAACGCCAGGGCGCGCGGCCCCTCGTCGCCGTGCGCGGTCAGCGGCCGTCCCACGGGCCCGCGCCGTCCGCCGGAGACGTCCCAGAGCCGGATCGTACGGTCCCGGCTGGCGCTGGCCAGCAGCCGCCCGTCGGCGCTGAAGGCCACTGCCGGGATGAATCCCCGGTGGCCCGTGAGCGGTGCGGACAGCGGGCCGTGCGCGTCGGCGACCAGGCGCGTGTAGAGCCCGTCGCTCGCGCGCCGGTGGTAGGCGGTCGCGTCGAGTTGGGCTGCCAGCGAGGTCCGCGAGCCGCGCAGCGCGTCGGCCTCGGCGGTGATCTGGTGGAAGACGGCGGTGTCGCGCTCGGAGCGTGCCGTGCCGCGCTGTTGGACGGCGACGACCGCGGCGCCGGTGGCCACCAGGGCCAGGGCGGCGAGGCCGGCGATGGCCGAGCGGCGCAGCCGCAGGGTGCGCCGGCGGTGGCGCACCGAAGCGGCGAGGAAGGACTGTTCCAGCGCGGTGAGTTCGCGCTGGCCGCCCGCCGGGAACGCCTCGGTGGCGGCGGCCAGCCGGCTGCCCCGGTACAGGCTGCCCGGGTCGCGGTCCAGGTCGTGCCAGGCGCGGGCCGCGTCGGTGAGTCTGCGGTGCAGGCGCAGCCGATCGCGTTCGGCCTCCACCCAGCGGCGCAGCCGGGGCCAGGAGCTGATCAGGGCCTCGTGGGCCAGCTCGACGGTGTCGCCGTCGATGACGAGCAGCCGGGCGGCGGCCAGCCGTTCCACCACGGCGGTGGCGTTCTCGGCCGCCTCGAAGTCGAGTTCGCCCCAGTCGATGGGTCGGCGGGTGGCCGCCGTGCCCCGCCCCGGGGTGACCATGCGGAGCAGGATCTGCCGGGCCAGGTCGGCCTGGGCCGGGGTGAAGCGCCCGTAGGCGTCCTCCGCGGTGCGCGCGATGGCGCCGCGCAGTCCCCCAGCGACCTCGTAGGCGGCCTCGTTGAGCGTCGCGCCCTTGCGCCGGAGCCAGGTCTCCAGGAGGGCGTGCGACATGAGCGGCAGGCCGCCCGGCTCGCCCTGGACCTCGGCCAGGATGCGGTCGGTCAGGGAGCGTTGGACGACCAGGCCCCGGCTGCGGGCGGGCCTGGTGATCGCCTCCCGCAGCTCCGCGTCGCTCATCGGCCCCACCAGTACGGTGGCGTCCTGCATGGCGGCGGTCAGCCCTGGGTGCTCGGTGCACGGGTCGAGGAAGTCGGCCCGCACGGTGATCACCACGCCCAGCCGGTGTCGCGGCTCGCGCGCTGCCAACAGGCGGTCCAGGAACGCGGAGCGCTCGGCCGGGTCCTCGCACAGCGTGAACAGTTCCTCGAACTGGTCGACCAGCAACCAGGTGTCGCCCGTGCCCTCGGCGGCCTCCAGGCGCGCGGCGTGCGTACGCAGCGGGTGGGCGCCGGGGGTGAGGATACGGATCGCGGCCACCGGGCGCCGTGCGTCGTCGCCCGCGCGCAGCCGGGGTACGAGGCCGGCCCGCAGCAGCGACGACTTGCCACTGCCAGACGGCCCGAAGACGGCGATGAAGCGGTGCTCGCGCACGAGGTTCGCCAGGCGTTCGGTGAGCGCCTCGCGGCCGAAGAACACGTCGGCGTCGGCCACGTCGAAGCGGGCGAGCCCCCGGTACGGTGCGACGCTCTCGCCCTGCTCCGCCGGGCGCGGCACGGCCTGGTCGACCCGGCGCCAGCGCTCCTCCCACTCGGCGGGGTCCGCCGCACAGGCCCGTACGTAGGCGAGCGTGACCGCCAGCGACGGCAGCTTCTCCCCCGCGGCGGCCTGCGACAGGGCGGTGACCGAGTAGCCGGCGCGCTGCGCCATGGTCCGGTAGGTGGGGTTCCCCGCCCCGCGCCGCAGCTCGCGCAGCGCGTGCGCGAACCCCTGCACCGGGCCGGCACCGGGGTCCAACGGAATCTCACGACGTCCCACGCTGCCCGCCCCACCGCTGCCAACTCCGCACGCACGTCCGCCGTTTGTGCCGCGCGGACGCACCGGACGGCTCTTACGGTAGGCAGCCGCCAGCGCGCTGTGCAACCGAGCACTCACGCTCCGAGCGCCCCCGGACCGAGGGGTTTCGGGCGGGCGTCGGGCCCTGGTCCACGGCCGCGCCCTGGCGCGAGCGCGTGCGCGCGCTCCCGGTGTGGGACGCCGCGGAGACGGCCAGCACTGGTCACCTGGACGAGATCGCCCACACCGTCGGTGGCGTCCGCCCCCTGCCCGTTCACTCCGGTCCACCGAGGCGGAGGGTGTCCTTCATCTCGCTGAGCTTCGCGGCTGCCGTCTCGGTCCACTCCCGTGGCTGTCCAGCAACACGGAGGGCGTCCTCGATCTCGCCGAGCTTCGCGCGGGAGAGCACACCAACCCGCTCGACCAGGTCGTCGCGGGACACGGTGGTCAGCCACGTGCACGGGGTGAGGCCCGGGCGCGGGAACGCGAACCGCAACACGCCTTCGAAGGGCAGTCCTTCCGTGGCGCCCACGGCCACTTCCACGCCCAGACCGCTGATGTCGACGCCCGCCGGAGGGACGACCTGCATCGCCCGGAGCCCGGACGCCTCACCTCCCGGCAGCAGCACGACCGGCCGTCGCTCGTCGAACTCGACCCACCAGACTTCACCGTGTCGCATGGGTCCTCCTGGCACGTTCTGCGGTGCGGGCGCCGGTGAAAACGGGTGCGGCCACCGTTGACCATCGGTGTGCGGGCTGGAGAGCACGCGGTGGCCGCAGGTCACAGCGTAGGCCGCGTCCGTTGGCGGGAGTCATGGGAGGGCCTGACGCAGCGGATAGCGGGCCCGCTTCGCGCGGGCTCACCCCCGACGCCCGGCACCAGGCTCGGCCCAGCTCGCGCCCGCCGCCGTCACCACCGCCACCAAGCCGCCCTTCACCCACAAGAACCACCATCTACGGCCGGAGTACCAACTCCCGCAAGATCGGACGCAGTTCCTCGCTCTGTCGAGTTTCGGCCCGGCGGCGGTAGCCTGGGCCGCATAAAGCGCGGGGACTACGGCACCACGAGTACGCTGCAGGGTTACGAAGGCGGGGGAATGACTATGGTGTCCAACGCGGCGGACTGGAAGACGAGGGCCGAGTTATCGCCGGCGGCCCGGGCCGAAGTGGCGGAGCAATTCTTTCGACGACTGGGGAGCGTCGGCAGCCCCCTGGTCAGCGAGGCGTCACTCAGCGAATTGCTGAGCAGGCAGGTCCAGCTACTCCTGAACGATCTCGGTCGCGGTGACGCGACCGGGAACGGGCGCCGTTCACAGCCGAGCGAGGAATCGCTGCGGGGTGCGGCCGAATTCAGCCGAAGACGCGCCTCTCTCGAGATCCACCCGACCGAGACCGTACGCGCCGCCGGCCTCTTCTACGAGCTGACGCTGCCCGTGCTGATCCGCGAGACGCTGGGCGAGGGGGCCACGCCCGACGCGGTGCTCGACCTGGCACTGGACCTGCACGACGCGGTGATGACGCAGATCGCGCTCGGCTGCGTCGGGTACATCACGTTCCTGCGCGAGAAGATCCACAGCTCGCACCGCGACGAGCGGCGTCGCATCGCCCGGGACCTGCACGACCGGGTCTCGCACGAGATCCTGGTGGCGCTGCTCAGCACCGAACTGTGCGACGGGGCGCTGACCCGCGATCCGGAACTCGCCCGCACCCGACTCAAATCGACCGAACAGGCGCTCCGCGAGGCGCTGCAAGTGATCAGCGAACTCTCCGGTGAGCTCCGCGATTCGATGACGAACACGGACTTGGAACGCTCGCTCAAGCAATTTCTCGAATCCGCGATTCCGCAGGACGTGCGGGTCGATTTCGCGGCGACCGGAGACATTGGCGGACTGCCCGCACCGGTGGCGGAAGAGTTGTACTACATGCTGCGCGAGGCGATCAGAAACGCGCTGCGACATTCCGCCCCGCGCCACATCCGGATCACGCTGCGCGTGTCCGGATTGCTCGTGCGGGCCCTGGTCTCCGACGACGGCAGGGGATTCGACGTACGGACGGCCTCGCGGGCGCGGCACGACGGACTCACCTCCATCCGCGAACGGAGCGAACTGCTCGGCGGAAAGGCGCGGGTGCACAGCTCGGTGGGGCGCGGCACCACCGTCGGCGTGTCCATTCCCCTGGTCAACTGGTGACCGATGACCGCATCCACGGACCCCACCGACCGGACGAGGGCCATCGTGGTCGACGACCACACGCTCTTCCGGGAGTTGCTGGCCGGCCTCCTCGCCCAGGAACCCTGGCTCGACGTGGTGGCCCAGGGGGACAGCGGCCCGGCCGCCGTGGCCCTGGCCCGGCAGCACCGGCCGGACATCGCGCTGCTGGACGTGCAGATGCCGGGCCCTGGCATTCGCACCACCGTCCTGGAGATCCACCGGCACTGCCCGCAGACCCACTGCGTCGTGCTGACGATGCGCGACGACCCGGCGCTCCTCAGGAGCCTGATCGACGCCGGTGCCGCCGCCTACTTGTTGAAGTCCGTCTCCAGCCGGGAGTTGCTCGCCTCCATCCGCTCGGTGATCACCGCACCGGACCGCATCCACCTCTCCATCTCGCGCGCCATGATCAAGGCGTTCGACTCGCCGGGCGGCGGCACCTCGCCGCTGTCCCCACGGGAGACGGAGATCCTGCGCCACGTCGCCCAGGCGCACAGCAACGCGGAGGTCGCGGCGGCGCTGTTCCTGGCCGAGACGACCGTCAAGCGGCACCTGACCAACATCTACCGCAAGTTGGGGGCCACCTCGCGGGTCGACGCCATTCGCCGCGCCCACGAGGCGGGGATCCTGGAGCCCTACCCGTAACCACCCCCGCGCCCGCCCGGCGGCGCGGAGAAGCCTCGCTCCCCCACGGTCGCCGGGGCGGCGCGGGGCCTGGCGCGCCGCGCCGCCGTGGTCCGCGGGGCGCCGAGCCGCGCCGCGCGCCGCGGACCGGGTTCCGGCCGCCACGCTCAGGACCCGTGCGGGAGGGCGACGGTGAGCCGGTAGTTGCACGCGCCGGTGTGGGCCAGTTGGCACAGGCCGACGCCGGGGTCGATCTCGGCGGGCAGGTCCATGGCCTGCAACCAGCCGGTGAGGCGCTCGCCCGGGCCGCAGTGGTAGACCTTCTCGATCCCGGCGCGCTTGACCCCCTTGTACGCGAAGCAGGTGGACACCTCCAGGTGTTGGACGCCGTCGGCGTACGACTCCCGCGCCGCGAACAGCGAGCCCAGATAGAGCTCCACCGCCGTCTGGAACAGGCGGCGGTACTGCTCGACGGTCTCGACCTTCTCGACGCCGAGGCTGCGCATCAGCCGCACCATCTCCTGGCGCCCGAACTCGCGCACCACCTGGATGTTCGCCTCGTTGGCCCCGTCGATGCCGCGCTGGGTGGCGGTCTGGTAGTACCAGAGTCCGTCGGTGGCCATCCACGAGCGGCGCAGGAGTTCCTCGCGCTCCGTGGCCGTGAGGTGCTCCGGTGACTGTGCCGCGTCGGTCATGATCTCTTCCTCCGGTCCGTGGGCCCGCGTCACTCGCCGGCCCGCTCCTCGGCATCCAACAGGGCCCCGATGCCGTGTCGTTGCAGCTTTCCGCTGGAGGTACGCGGCAGGGCGCCCCTGCGAGCCAGGACGACCTTCCGCGGCGAGATGCCGACCGCGTCGGAGACGGCGTGCCTGAGCTGGCTGACGAGTTCGGCCCGTACCGCCGGATCAGACTCCTTGGTCTCGGCCACCAGTGCAAGCCCCTCGCCGTCGGGCGTGGCGAGGGACGTGGCCAGAACCGCGTGGTTCGCCACCCCGGGTACCCGGCCGGCGACCGACTCGATGTCGCTGGCGTGGTAGTTCTGCCCGAAGACGATGATCACTTCCTTCGTGCGGCCCACGATGAAGAGTTCGCCGTCGTGCCGCAGCCCGAGGTCCCCGGTGGACACCCACCCGTCCGCGTGCACCACGCCGCGGTTGGCGGCCTCGCCCGCCTCGTACGTGCTCATCACCGCGGCGCCCCGGATCTGGACCTCACCAACCCGCCCCTCACCGGCGGGTTCGCCCCCCGGGCCGGCGACGAGCCGTACCTCCGTGTCGGCCACCGGATGCCCGACCGAGACCAGTTCCCTGGCCGTCGCGGCACCGCCGGCGCCCACGCCGCCCACATCCACCCCACCGGTACCGGCGTTCGCAGCGGTCTGCTCGGGCACCGGCTCCACCACTCCGTCGGCGAGCGGCCCGCGGCGTACCCACAGGCTGCGCACCGGGCGTCCCAGCGGCGGGAAGGTGACCGCGAGGCTGCCCTCGGCCAGGCCGTACACCGGCAGGAAGGCCGTGGGGCGGAAGCCGGCCGGGGCGAAGTGCGCGGAGAACCGGCGGAGCATGTCCGGGTCGATGGCCTCCGCCCCGTTCAGGGCGACCCGCCAGGACGACAGGTCGAGCCCGCGCACCTCGGACGGGGGCACCTTGCGCATCGCGTACAGGTAGCCGGAGTTGGGGGCGGTGGCGGCGGTCGCCCGGTGGCGGCTGATCAGGCGCAGCCAGCGGCCGGGGTCGCGCAGGAAGTCCTCGGGTGGCAGCAGCAGGGTCTGCGCGCCGTGCAGCGCGGGGGTGAGCAGCATGCCGATCAGCCCCATGTCGTGGAAGAGGGGCAGCCAGCTACAGGACACCTCTGCCTCGGTGACGCCGAGCGCCTTGCCGATGGCCGTGACGTTGGCCAGCAGGTTGGCGTGGCTGAGCACCACGCCCTTGGGGTGCGCGCTGGTCCCGGAGGTGTACTGGACGAGCCCGGGCTCCTGGTCGGACACCTCCAGGTGGTGGGCCGTGGCGGCTGCGGTACGCGCCACGTCGAGCACCTCGAACTCGCCGCCCGGGCCGCCGAGTTCGGGACCGATCAGTCGGCCCAGCGTGGCGTCGGAGAGCACCACGCGCACCTGAGACTGCCGCATGGCCAGGGCGATCCGGCGCAGGTGGATGTCCAGCGACGCGAACCGTACGGGCGGCGGCAGCGGGACGGCCACCGCGCCCGCGGCCCACACGCCGAACAGGGCCCGGGCGAAGTCGACCGAGGTGGGCAGGGCGATGGCCACCCGCTCGCCCCGCCGCACCCCGCGCTCCAGCAGCCCCTGGGCCAGCCGCCCCGCCTCCTCGTACAACTGGTCGTAGGTGACGTGCTCGGCTTCCGTGTCGCCTCGGAAGAGTCGGATGCCGTGCCCGGTGTCCCGGCCCGCCACCTCGGCCAGCGCTCGGACCAGGCTCACGCGGCGGCTCGCTGCCGGTACAGCTCGGCGACCAGCTTCTGGAACTCGCCGACGGTCTGGATGCGGAAGGTGACGTCGTCCTCGATCTCGATGTCGAAGGCTTTCTCCGTCTTCAGGATGACCTGGAGCACTCGCATCGAGTCGACGTTGGGCAGAGCCCGGAAGTGCTGGTCGCCCGACAGGTCGGTGACCGGCACGTCGATCTCCTGGGCGATGATCTCAAGGACCTTCTCGTGGACGTCCATCTGGTTCATTCCCCCTGGTTGGCTGGTTGGTTGGCGGTACGTAGCGCGGTGACGAGCCGGCTCGGCAGGTGCCGGCCCTGTTCGGTCAGGACCTGTTCGGTGAGCAGGCGGAAGGTGCCGTCGGCCGCGGCGACGAGGTCCCGGCCGTGCAGCAGTTCGCCGCTGGCCCGTACGGCGTGCTCGTCGCGCCGGGTGATCTCGGCGCGTGCGGTGTACTCGACGCCGGTCTCCATGGGCTTGCCGTAGCGCACGCGCAGGCCGGTGGTGAACGCCGAGATCCAGCCGGCCCGGTAGACGGCCTGCGCCAGGGTCTCGTCCAGGATGGTGGCGACGATGCCGCCGTGGATGACGCCGGGGAAGGACTCGTAGTCGGAGCCGAGCGTGAACCGGGTGCTGAAGCCGTCGCCGTCGGCGTCGAAGAGGAGTCGTAGGCCGATGGGGTTGTGCTGGGCACAGCCGAAGCAGTTGGACGGGTTGTCGGTCCGTGGGTCGAAGGAGGCTGACTCCGGCAAGCGACTCACTCCTCGTCAGGGTGGGTGGTACGGGCCGGCCCGGGGCGTGGCCCCGGCCTGTGCCCGGCCGGCCCGGGGCCCGGGTCAGCGGGTGCGCCGGCCTGTGGGGTGGGCCGGCGTGGGCCGGTGGGGTCAGATGAGCGAGCGCAGCTTGCGCTTGATGTCCCGCGACGATTCGATCGAGTCGTCCTCGACCAGGCGCCGCAACATCTGCAGCACCTTGCCGTCGGCGGAGTCGGTGGCCTCCTGCTTGACCGACTCGATGCGTCGGATGCCCTTGGCCGAGGTGGAGTGCGGGTAGAAGTGGCCGGCCGGGTGCTTGAGCCCCTCGCTGCGGTCGGCCAGCCAGACGTACGCCATCTTGAGCGCGGCGATCTGGCTCGCGCGGTTGTCGTCGCACAGCTCCTGGGCGAAGACGAAGAAGGCGCGGGCGTGCCGCGACTCGTCCCGCCCGAGCAGCTTCCAGATGTTGCGGACCACGGGTTCCTTGGTCTCGGCGGCGAGGCACCGGTACAGCTCGGCCGCGCGGGCCTCGGAGATGATGTTCATCATGAGGGTGCCGGTGCGGGTGTCGCCGATCGGGTACGGCTCGCGCTTGTACAGCGCGTGCTTGGAGCGCACCTTGATGCCCAGCTTGTCCAGGCAGCGGGCCTGCACCAGGGAGTGCCTGGCCTCCTCCGCGCCCCAGCTCAGCGCCCAGGACGAGAAGCTGGTCTCGCCCTGCCACTCGCGCAGGAAGTTGTGCGCGCCGGGCAGGGTGCCGAACTCGATGATGGCGGCCTCGGTGAGGAAGTCGACCTCCTCCGGGCTCATCAGGCGCGGGTCGAGCCGGTCGAGGTCGAGCTCGCGCCAGTCCCAGCGGGTGGTCTCGAACCAGTCGAAGATCTTGTTCCACGTCATGTCGAGGTAGAAGTCGGTGAACAGCGGGTCCAGGACCAGCGAGTTGTACGCCCGCAGGCCGATCTCGACCGTGTCGGTGAACCCGAACCCCTCCAGGGCGGAGGGGGCCACGATGTCCTCGACGTCCAACGCCTCGGCCCAGCCGGGCACGGGCCCGCCCGCGGCCTCGCCGACGACGAACACCCGGGTCTTGGTGAACTCCGCCTTGCCGCGCAGCGTGCGTACCGCCGACGGTATGGAGGTGCCGTTGCCGCCGACGTACGCCACGGCGAGTTCGGTGCCCGGCTCCAGCTCGTGCAGGTAGCGCTCGAAGGTGTCCGGCTGTGAGCGGTCGAGACCGATCTCGCCGAAGCGGGCCAGGGAGAGCTGCTCGGCGAGCGTGGTGCCGGGCAGGCAGTCGACGAAGACGATGCGTGTCGTGCTCATGGGTTTTCCCTTCGGAGTGGATGTGCTGGGCGCTCCTCGACGGGCCCGGCGGGCAGTCGCCCGGCGGCGGTGGGACGCGGTGCCATGCCGAGGGCGGCCACGGCACCGAGCAGCATGAGCGCCCCGATGGCGACCCAGGCGTGGACGAAGGCCCGGTGCGTCGCGTCGTAGGTGTGCGGGGTGCCGAGGATCGCGATCAACAGGCTGATGCCGAGCACGCTGCCGATCTGCCGGCTCATGTTGACCACCGCGCTGCCCGTGGAGAACCGGGCTTCGGGCAGGTCCGCGGTGGCCGAAGCCAGGATCGTGGGAAGCGCGAGCCCCCCGCCCGCGCCGCCGATCAGCCAGCCGGGCAGCAGTTCGGTGGCGTAGTGCGGGGTGCGCCCGATGCTGAGCGCCAGCGTCGCGGCGCCGACGGCGCACAGGAGGCAGCCCACCGCCGTCAGCGCCCCGGGCGTGAACCGCGGCGCCAGCCTGCCGGCGACGAGCGCCGCGACGGGCACCATCAGCGGGCCCGGCGCGACGCCGAGCCCGGTGCGCAGGGCCGAGTAGTCCCAGACCTGCTGCATCCACAGGATGGCGGTCAGCAGGTTGGCCGCGAAGGCCGCGGTGAAGACCAGCGCCGTGACGTTCGACCAGGCGAAGGCCCGTACGCGCAACAGGGCCGGCTCGATGACGGGCGCGGGATGGCGGAGCGAGCGCCGCCAGAACGCCGCGCCGCCGGCGGCGGCGGCGACCACCAGCGTCGAGGTGAGGCCGGCGGACCAGTCGTTGACCTTGACGAGGCCCAGGGCCAGCAGCCCGATCGAGCCGGTCAGCAGGCAGGTCCCGGCCAGGTCGGGCAGGTGGCGCGCGGTGGCCTCGCGCGATTCGGGCAACACCCGTACGGCCACCAGCAGGGCCAGCACGCCAACGGGAATGTTGACCAGGAACACCCACCGCCAGGACGCGCTGACCAACAGGCCCCCGAAGACGGGACCGGCAGCGGCGGCCAACGCCGCGCTGGCCGACCAGACGCGCACCGCCGCCTGCCGCCGCTCCGCCGGGAAGACCGACAGCAGCAGGCCGAGGCTGGCGGGGGTCAGGGCGGCGGCGCCCACGGCCTGGAGCACCCGGCAGACGACCAGGGTCCACAGCCCGCCCGCCAGGGCACAGGCGGCCGACGCGGCGGTGAACAGCGCGAGGCCCAGCACGAAGACGCGCTTGCGACCCAGGCGGTCCGACAGCCGGCCGAGGGGGACCAACAGGGCGGCGAAGACGATCGCGTATCCGTTGAGCACCCAGGAGAGGTCCGCCAACGCGGCACCGCCGAAGTCCTGACTGATGGCGTCGAAGGCCACGTTGACGATGAACAGGTCGAGCCCGGCCACGAAGGCCGCCACCGACAGCACGGTCAGCGACAGGCCGAGCCGCTGCGGCGCGACCGCCAGCGACCGCGCCCGCGGCAGCGAGCGCGCCTCGGGCGGCCTCGGCTGTTCTGGACCGGTCTGGGTCGACACGACGAGCGGCTCCCGGGGCGCGGGGTGGTCGGCGGGCCCCTACGCCACCCGCCGCGTGCGCCCCCAGCCCATGCGAGGCGGACGTCTCCCGCAACGGCCCGCGACAGGGTCGGTCCCTACCGCCACCCGAAAGCGCCCTTGGTGGGAGCGGGGCTTACCACCTTGGTAGTAGTCCCCGCTCCACGTCAGGCCAGCCTCGCTGGCCGGCCGGGCGGCAGGTCGTCGCCGGAGTCGGCCGGGTCCCAGCGGTCGTCAGGCGCCGGGTCGAGCCCGTGAGCTCGGTCCGCCGGGAGCCGCCAGAAGCTCGCCGGATCGGCGACCCCGGCAGTCGGCGGGCGAGTCCGACGATGACCCCGCGTCGTCGCGCGTGGTGCCCCACAGCCTTCCGCGTCCCGTCCGTACGGCGGTTGGCCTGGATTCGTCACCAGCCGAGCCACACGCAGATTCCTGGCCTAACAGGACATTTCCATCGACTGGGAAGTGCGGAAATTACTAGTCTTCCGCTGGTCGAGGCGGGAATCGTGGCGGCGGCGGCGTCGCGTGCGTACGGTGTGCAGAGCCTCGGCGGGACACCCGAACACGCGTCGAGACCGGGCAGGCAGGGGCCCTGAACGGGCAGACTCGGGCATTGTGGAGGGACGGTGGCCGCGCCGCAATGCTGGAAGAGTCGAATTTCAGGGCGCCGGTTCCAGTGGATTGCTTTTTCTTACGCGCCGTTAACGCGATGCGTGCGCCCCCGCGGTGGCACGTGGCCAGCGGAGGCGGGAACACGGTCGGCCCGCCGGCCGACGACATCGAACGCGTGTCGGAGAATGCGTCGATGCCTGCCGACCGGCGAGCCGGTCACGGGGTTACTCGATCAGCTCCGGCCGCACCACGGGGGGCCAGGCGCCGATGGTGAGAACACCGGTGGAGTAGGCGCGCGAAACGAGAGCCGCGCGGTTGGGGACGCGGTGTTTGCGCAACAGCGACGAGACGCGGTACTCGATTCCCTGACGACTCAAATGCAGTCTGGCCGCGAGCTGAATGGTGGATGCACCGGCCGCGATGCCTTCCAGTATCCGAGCGTCGAGCGGGGCGAGTGCCCGAGTCTCACGCACCGGCCTGGTGGGCTGCGTGGTGACGGCGTCCGGCCGCACGATGACGGTCACACCGCTCATCGTGCCGGTGTCGGAGTGTGTGGCTATGGCGGTCAGATGGCCGGTGAACTGGCCACCTTCGGGATCGATGCCCACCAGGTAGTCGGTGAAGGCGGAGCGGTGACCACTGGCGAGCCGACCGAAGTGACGGCGGGCCCGCTCCTGCGTGCCAGGGTTGAGAAATGCGAGAAAACTCTTCCCGGAATAGCTGGTGGCGGCACCAGAGAAGTGGTAGATGAATTCCCGGTTGGCCTCCAGGAGCCGCAACTCGGGGTCCAGGTTCGCGATGCATAGGCCGGAGTACTGCAGGATGGCGTGCCCGACCTGGGCGTAGTCGACGGCCCTGCTCGACCCCCCTCTGTTCGCCGAGTGCGTCAGCTCGGAAGTGCGGAAACTTACCTCTTGTGTCACTAGCCTTTGTCATCCCTTCGCGTGGCCTCTGAGCAGTGCCATGCGGATCGGCCGTAAAGCCGATGGAGCGACGCCCGGAATGGCCTATTCCGACGCGGACATATCAAGTGGGCTGGGGATTGCGGTACTGCGTTGTTCGATTCGGTCCGACGTTAGCCCCAGCCGCAAGGCCCGTTCCACCCCGACCTGCTGTGGGCATTTGCCGTTTTGCCAGAGGATTCACAAGGGGTGTGTTATGCGGCGAGACACTATGGCGCGAATGTCCAACTATTCACTAGAGCAAAGCATGCATGTGGCCGCTACCTGGCGAAGTGCCGCATAGATTGCATAAGCAATTCAATCAATTCGTCATATCGCGACCTCGCCCCCAGCATGGGGCGCGTGGGTACGTCAACGATATATCGTGCCCGTTTCTCGTCTATCTGTGCCCGATCCGTGACCGCTTCGGTCACGTCTCCTCCCATACCCCGCGAAGACGCCCTCCGAGCCGTCCACACCTACCGGAGCAACTTGCTCCGTAGCTGATCAGCGGCCTGACCATCGAGTTTCTTCGGTGATCATGTGAGATGTCCCTCACTCCACGAGCGCTCACTCACCCTATGCGAACAAGACAACTTGGCTGGATATACCCCAGCGCACGGGTGTGCGGCGACCACGACTGGGCCCGCTCGCGCCCCCCGCGGTCGCGATCGGGTGCGGCGGTCGGGCACGCCGGGCACTCGGCCGGCACCGGCCGCCCCGCCACCCCGTCGTACCGCTCCCCCGCCGCGAGTGCCCGCGATAGCCGCCCGTACTCACGAGCATCCGAGCCCCACGATCCCCGTGGGTCGCAGCGGGCTGATTCGAGCCACGGTGCGCCGACCGGCCGGCGCGCTCGGCTCCCGCCCTACGACTTTCGTCGTGCGGCGGCACGCCGAACGGCGATCGTGGCCGGCACGGGGGTGTGTCTAACGTGACCGGGTGACTCGTGTGCAGGGTGTGGCGCAGGCCCGACAAGCTGGGGCGACAGGATGGAGCGGGGCGGCCAGGTGGCTGGCCGGGCCCGTGCGGCGGCTGTTCACCCGGGGCATGTGGCCGCCCCGACGCGTGGTCGGCGAGATCCTGCTGACGGTGGTGGTGACGCCGCTGGTGGCCGGTACGGAGATGGCGGTGCACAGCGGCGTCCCGCGGGTGGCCGCGGTGACGCTGGCCACGGCGGTCGTCGCGCCGTTGCGCCGGGTGCTGCCCGCGACGGTCCTGCTGGTGGTCGTCGCGGCCTCGGCCGAGTTCTCCGGGCTGGCCCTGCTGGTGCCCGTGCTCGCGTGGTCGGCGGGGCGGCGGATCGCCGGTATCGGCGCGGCCGTCGGCACCTTCGCCGCCGCCTACCTCACCGGCCTCGTCCCGATGCTGGTGACCGACCTGCCCCGGTCGCCGGCGGCCTGGCTGTTCGCGGCCCTCCTGCTGCTGGTCTTCGTCGTGCTGCCCGGCCTCGTCGGCCGTTACTCCGCACAGCGCCGCGCGCTGGTGGACACCTTCCGGGAGTACAACGCCCAGTTGCTGCGCGAACGCGAGATGACCGCGGAGCAGGCGCGGCTGCGCGAACGCCAGCGCATCGCCCAGGACATGCACGACAGCCTCGGCCACCAACTCGTGTTGATGTCCGTGCACAGCGGCGCGCTCGAGGTGGACCGGGAGCTGACGGGCCGGCAGCGCGAGGCCGTGCGCGTGCTGCGCGAGGCGTCGGTGGCGGCGATGCGGGAGCTGCGCGAGGTGGTCGGGCTGCTCCGGGACGGCACGCCGGTCCCCGAGTCGCCGGAGGAGACCGAGGCGGCGACGCGCGGTGTGGCCGGCGTCGAGGACCTGGTGGCCGCGTCCCGGCGGGCCGGCACCACGGTGGAGCTGCGGAGCTCCGGCAAGCCCCGCCCGCTGGCGCCGGCCGTCGACCACGCGGCGTACCGGGTGGCCCAGGAGGGGCTGACCAACGCGCACAAGCACGCCCCGGGCGCCGCGATCACCGTGGCCCTGCGCTACGAGCCGGACTCCCTGATCGTCGAGGTCGCCAACGGCCCCGCGACGACACAGGCCGCTCACGGCGTGGTCAGCGGCGGGCAGGGGCTCACCGGGCTCGGCGAACGCACGCGGCTGGTCGGCGGCATGGTGCACGCGGGCCCGACGGCGAGCGGCGGATTCCGGCTGGCCGGGGTCCTGCCGTACACCCCGGCGGAGAGCGCCGCCCCGGTGCGCGCGGCGCGGGGTGCGACGGCGACCTTCGTCGACGCGTCGGACGACGTTCGGCGGCAGTTCCCGGCCGGCCCTGGCGGTGAAGGTGGTCCGGTCATCGACGGGGACGGACTGCCGAAGGAGCTGGTGCAGGCGATGAGGGAGAGCAGGCGACGCAGTGGCCTGGCGGTCGGCTGCGGGGTGGCGGTCGGGGTCGGACTGCTGCTCATGGTCGCCGCGGGAGTGGGCTTGTGGTTCCTGGCGCAGGAGGCCGAGAAGGCCATGATCGATCGCGGGGAGTTCGACGCGGTACGGGTGGGCCAGTCCGAGGCCGAGGTCCGTGACCGGTTGCCCGACGGGGAGTCGTTCCTGGCCGGGGACCTGACCAAGGGCGCGCCGCCCGAGCCGGCCGGCTCGACGTGCCTGACCCTGATGTCCACGGAGATCGGCGGCTGGGACACCGAGCCGGTGTTCCGGTTCTGTTTCAGGGACGGCAAGCTGATCGAGAAGAAGTCCTTCGACGTCGAGACGTGAGTCGGTGCGGGTGTCGGTGCCCGGGTGTCGGTGCCCGGGTGCCGGTACGTACGGGGGCTTCGCCGGGCGCCTGACCGGCCCGGTGCCCTGATCGGGGATGATGTCCCCTGGTCAGACGGATGATCGCTTCGAGACAGCCCGGGAGAGTCGTGATCAAGGTTCTCGTCACGGATGACGAGCCGCTCATACGGGCGGGCATCAGGATGATCCTGGCTTCGGCGGACGACATCGACGTCGTCGGCGAGGCGGCGAACGGGCGCGAGGCCGTCCAGCGGGCCCAGTCCGGTCGCGTGGACGTCGTCCTGCTCGACCTCCAGATGCCGGTGATGGACGGCCTGACCGCCCTGGCCGAGCTGCGACGGACCGTGCCGGAGACGAACGTGCTGGTCCTCACCACGTTCGGCGAGCAGCGGAACGTGCTGCGTACGCTGGCGGAGGGCAGCGCGGGGTTCCTGCTGAAGGACTCGGCGCCGGCCGAGCTCATCGGCGCGGTACGGGCCGCGGCGGCCGGCGACGCCTACCTGTCCCCCGCCGCCACCCGGCACGTCGTGAACTCGCTGGCCTCGGGTCAGAACGTGCTCCGCGCCGAGCAGGCCCGCCGCCGTCTGGAGGCGCTGTCCGCCCGCGAGGGCGAAGTCCTCGCGCTGCTCGGCGAGGGCCTGTCGAACGCGGACGCCGGACAGCGGCTGCACATGAGCGAGGCGACGGTGAAGACGTACGTGAGCCGCATCCTGGCCAAGCTGGGCTGCGAGAACCGGGTACAGGCCGCGCTGCTGGCCCGGGACGCGGGCCTGGGCGTGTGACGTTCACCCACGACGGGCGCGCCCGGCCCACGGGCTCGACGCGCCCGCCGCGGGCAGCGGCGCCTCAGGAAACGCGGGCGACGGCGGCGTAGCCGGGGACGTGCTCGTGCTGTTCGGTCGCGGCGTCGGGGCGCCACCGGGGCCAGGTGACCAGCCCGGGTTCGACCAGTTCCCACCCCTCGAAGAAGCGCGCGATGGTCTCCCGGTCCCGCAGGACGTAGGGGATCGCGCCGCTCTCGTTGTACGCCTCCTGGGCCGCGACGGCGGCGGGGTCGCCGGGCGCGGCGTGACTGAGGGCGAGGTAGCTGCCGGTGGGCAGGGCGGTGGCGAGGCGGCGTACGACGGCGCGTGCCTCGTCGTCCGCGACGATGTGGCCGAGCACGTCGGAGAGGACCAGGGCGACGGGGCGGCTCAGGTCGAGGGTGCGGCCCGCGGCCTCGATGACGGTGGTGGTGTCGCGCATGTCGGCCTCGACGTACGCCGTGGCGCCCTCGGGGGTGCTGGTCAGCAGCGCGCCGACGTGCAGCAGGACCATCGGGTCGTGATCGACGTAGACGACGCGGGACTGTGGGGCGAGGCTCTGCGCGATCTCGTGCGTGTTGTACGCGGTGGGCAGGCCGGCGCCGACGTCGAGGAACTGGCGCACCCCCGCTTCCGCCGCGAGGTAGCGCACGCTGCGCGTGAGGAACGCGCGCCCGGACCTGGCGTAGGCGCGGACCTTGGGTATCGCCGCCTCGAAGGCGGCGGCTGCCCGCCGGTCGGCGGCGTAGTGGTTCTTGCCGCCCAACAGGCAGTCCCAGACGCGTGCCGAGTGCGGTACGGAGGGGTCCACGCCGGTGGGCACGTGACGGTCGGAGGGCGCTGGCTGGTGCGGCTCGGCCGGCTGGGCCGGGGCGACGGGTGTCATCGCTGTGCAGCCTTTCCTTCGAATCCTTCGAGGGTGGGAAGCTGGGTCGTGGGGGGCGGGGCCGCGGCACAGGCGGCGTCCAGGCGCTGGCGCAACGCGCCCACGATGCTCGGCGCGTCGGTGACCTCCTCGTTCCCGCCGGGTGCCTGCCACACCGCGTGGTCGTCGATCTCGGGCGCCGGGATGCGCAACAGCCGCAGTGGCGGCGCCTCGCTGAGCGGGTGGGGCGGCGCGGCCAGCGGCATGACCTGCACCGCGCTATCCGCGCACCGGACCGCCTCGCGCAACGCCTGGCGCTGCTCGGCCATCACCTCCGCGTCGCCGACCACGGCATGCAGGGCCGCCTCGCCGAGCAGCGCCCACACGCGTACGCCGCGCTCGCGCAGCCGCCGCTGCCGTGCCAGCAGGAACGCGACGACCTCGTCGGTCGACGCCGTGCTGGGCCCGGGGCACAGCGCGTGCAGGGCGGCGGCGTAGCGGGGGGTGCGCAGCACGTCGGGCACCAGGGTGGGATGCCAGACGCGGATGAGGGAGGCCGAGGACTCGACGCCGATCCACCGGTGTTGGCCGGGTGACAGGGCCGCGCGGTGGCGGTGCCACCAGCCCGCCCTGCTCGCCGCCGCGACCTGCGTCAGCGTCGCGTCGATCTCGCGGGGTGGCACGCGGTACAGCCGCAGCAGGGTCTCGATCTGGCCGATGTCCAGGGCGGTTTCGGCGGCCTCGATGCGTCGCACGGTCATGGTGTGCTTGCCCAGTTCAGCGGCGGCGTCGGCCAGTGACTTGCCGGCCACCTCACGCAGCAGCCGCAGCCGTGCGGCGAGCACCCGATGCTCCACCGTCGGCCCCGACCGTGGCCTGCTCACGTCACTCCTCCACGCTCGCCGGACCGGTGTCCGCACCCCACGGAAACCGATCATCGCGAATCGTACTGCGTGAATTGCATGGCGTGTGATTCACACGCATGGTGGTGCCTATGGCTGACGAGGCGTCCACTCCCGACTCCCCCCGCGCCCGACAACGGCGTCGCGGGGGCGAGGGTGGCGGCTGTTCGCGCTGGGTTCCGGCCGTGCCCGGGGAGCGTCGAGCGCGCGCGACCACGCGCGAAGTGCCCTGCGACGCCGGCAGCTTGACGAGCACGCGGCGTGGAGCGGGCGTCCCTGTCGGTCAGCGATCTGGTCGCCAACGCGGTCGTGCACGGCGGACGCCACCGGGACAGCCCACCGCGCATGGTGCGGTGCCACATTCAACGCGCGTCCGGCACGGTGTGGTTGAGCGCGTGGGGACCACCTGGCACCACCGTCCCAAGATCTCGACGCTCCTGCAAGGGCGCCACGGGCGGGGTCTGGGCGTTGCCGGAGTCCGGCCGCGGGCTGCTGATCGTGGCGGCCATGTCCCGTGCCTGGGGGACCCGGACGGTGCGCGTCAACCGTCTGGTCTGGGCCGAGTTGTCACCCCACCCGCCGCGAAGAGGAGCGCCCATGCCGCCCGACCCCAGGCACGACGTGCACGCCGCCGAGATCGAGCGCGCCGTACGCGACCTTCAGGACGCGCTCTCCCGCCTGGAGGCCCTGGGCCAGGCCCCGTACCCGGTCGGCGACCCCACCGGGTGTGCCCCCTCCCCCGCCATCGGCGGTTGGGGCGAGATGGGTGTCCTGCTGCCCGGCGAGGCGCTGATCTGGTCCCCACCCAGCGCGGACGCGCACGAACCGGGACTCTGGGTACGCTGGCCACACGCCTGGACCCCGCCGGAAAAATATAAATTAGAATTTCTTTAATATATCCTTTGTTTTATATGGTTGTAATTTTATTGTTAGAGCACTTTTCTTTTTAGTTATTAATAAATCTTCTTTAGATTTTCTCTACTTCACTTATTGAATAATAACATACAAATAAAATAATTATTTATTTTATTTAAATTATTTTATATTTTTAAATTTATTTTTTTTTTTTATCTAAATAATTATATCTATACACACTCATAACACACAAATTATGATTAAAAAGAGAATAAAAGATTATTTATTTTATTTTTATAAGTATTTGGTGGAAATGGGGGAGAGTGGGAGGTTTTAGGGAACTAAAAAGGCAGAGTTAGGAGGATAGCAGTGGGGGGTTCTGGGATAAGAGAAAGGGAGAGAGTTGTGGGGGAGGGTGAGAGAGAGGTGGGGGAGGGGGATTGGGTTGATTGATAAGGAAGAGGGCATAGTTAATATTGAGAAGGTAAGTGGTAAATTCTGGGGGAGGAAAGGAATAAGAAGAGGAGTGAGGAGAAGGAGAAGGAGAAGGGGAGAGTAAAAGGGGGAAGGGGTAATAGGAGTCTATATCTATATCTATAAGAGGGGGGGGATGGTAATTTGGGGAATTTGATAATTTGGAGTAAGTATTGTATGGGGTGATGGGAAGAAGGAAGGGGTTAGGAAAGAATAGAGTGTTTGTTTTTTTAGTGATTTTTTTTATGGTTTTTGTTGGTGTTTGTTAGTAGGTGTTTGTGTTTGGGTATAATATAATGTATTAAAGGGATTTTTGTAATGGGGAAAAAGTAGTAATAGAGAATAATTAAAAAAGAAATAAGTATAGTAATAAATTAAAAATAAGTATAAAGATATGAAAGGTAAAAGAGGATCAGCTAACCGACGAAGGGGTAGAGCCCCGGGTGCCCAGGGTCGGTCACCCACCACGGAACACGGAAGACATCGGAAGGCAGACGGACATGACGGGCAACAACGCCGAGCGCATCGACCTCTCCAGGGCACATTCGGCGCGGGTGTACGACTTCATCCTGGGCGGCAAGGACAACTACGAGGCCGACCGGGCGGCGGCAGCCGCGGCGCTCGAAGCCTGGCCCGGGCTCCGGACCAGCATGCACATCAACCGCGCGGTGATGCACCGGATGGCCAACTGGCTGGCGTCCGAGGCGAAGGTCGACCAGTTCCTGGACATCGGCACGGGCATTCCCACCGCTCCCAACCTGCACCAGGTGGTGCAGGGTGTGACGCCCGACGCGCGGGTCGTGTACGTGGACAACGACCCGATCGTGCTGGCCCACGCGCGCGCCCTGCTGACCGGCACGCCCGAGGGCCGCACGGCCTACATCGAGGCCGACATGCGCGAGCCGGACAACATCCTCTCCGCCCCCGAGCTGCACGAGACGCTGGACCTGAGCCGGCCGGTCGCGCTCACCATCATCGCCGTGTTGCAGTTCGTGGAGGACGCCGACGGGCTCATCCAACGCCTGCTGGAGCCGTTGGCGTCCGGCAGCTACCTCGCGCTCACCCTCGCGACCGCCGAACTGGCCCCGGAGTCCGCCGCCTTGGCCGCCACCTACACGCGCCGTGGCATCCCCATGTACCTCCGTACCCGTTCCGAGGTCGAGGAGTTGTTCGCGGGGGCGGGGTTGGAACTCCTGTCCCCCGGTGTCGTGCCCATGCACCACTGGCGGCCCGAGCCGGGCGAGGAGTTGGCGGAGGCGGCGGCCGTGAACATGTACGCGGGCGTCGGGCGCAAGCCGTAGGGCGCCGCAGCGGTCACGACGACGCTCGGCGGGTGGGTCGCCGGCCCCGCGCGCCGGGGCCAGTTCCAGTGGGGGCCGCGCCGGCCTGGGCCGGTCGCGGCGCGGGCGCGCGGGTTGCGCGGGCGGGCGTCAGCCAGGCGTACGGTCGCCCTGGCGCACGCCGGGCGTGATGCTGGGCCGGGTGCGCAGCAGCCGGCGGATCGGGCGGATCGCGACCTCCAGGGGGACGCGGCGGAAGGCGAGGTCGCGGGCCACGGAATAGGCGTGGCTGCCGCGGAACATGAGCTTGGCCAGGCCACGCGAGTTGGTCTGCGCGGCCTCCACGCGGGGGCGCTGGGCCCGCTCGTAGCCGCGCAGTCGGCGCGGCACCTCGTCGGGGGTGGCGCCGGCGAGGTGGGCGCCGAGCACGCCGGCGGACTCCATCGCCATGCAGGCCCCGATGCCCGCGGTGGGCAGGAACCCGGCCGCCGCGTCGCCGAGCAGCATCACCCTGCCGTCCGTCCAGCGGGCCGCGCGGCAGTCGGTCAGCGGCCAGAAGTAGGTCTCGTCGCCGTACGCCACCTGGTGCAGGGCCCGCTCCAGGCGGGCGTCCACCCCGTCGAGGCCGGCGCGTGCGCGCGCGACGAAGGGGCGGGGGCCGTGCCGGGTGGCGTCGCGCGGCCCGCACACGATGACGCCGACCCGGCCCTTGACCGGATACGTACCGATGAACGCCCCCGTCCCCCAGATCTCCCACCCCAGGTCGGGCTCCGCGTCCGCTTCCGCCCAGCCGACCCAGCCGCCCCAGCCGGTGTCGTAGGTGCTCACCTCCGTGGGCGCGAGGAGGAGTTGGCGCGTGGTGGAGTGCAGGCCGTCGGCGGCGACGACGAGGTCGAAGGCGCCGGCGTACGACTGCCCGCGCGCGTCCAGGGTGACGTGCGCCGTGGTCGGCGTCTGTTCGATGGCGGTGACGGTGGTGTGGTGGGTGACGGCGCCGCCCGGGGAGGCGAGCACGTCCATGAGCGCGCCCCGGCTGATGCCGCGGTAGTGGCCGGCCTCGCTCAGCAGGCGGTCCATGGGGTACTCGCGCAGGGGCTGGCCGTGCCGCCCACGGATGCGGTAGCGGCGCATCGGGGTGCTGCGACTCAGGTACGCGTCCATGGCGCCGAGCGCGTCGAGTACGGGGTCGGCCAGCGGCATCAGGGCCAGCATGTAGCCGGCGGCGGCGTCCGGGGCGGCCTTCTCCACCAGGACGGGGTGCAGTCCCTGCCGGCGCAGGAGCTGTGCCAGCGTCAGCCCCGCGGCGCCGGCGCCGACCACCAGCACGCGCAGCCGGTCGCTCGCGACGGCATCCAACTGCCGTTCCAGAGACGTGTGTTCAAGCATGGTGTACCTCCGATGGGCTCCGGCCGACGGCCCGGCCGGCGGGGTTCGGCACGCCACGGCGCGCGTGCGCCCGGCGGGCGCCCCGTCGACGCGCCGGGGTGTGCGGGGATGGAGACAGCTCAGGCGCCCTCCTCCGGGGCGCGGGGCGTCGCGCCCAGGCCGACGGCGTAGAGGTCGAGCACCTCCGGCGCCCAGCGGGCCATGCCCTCGCGCGTCAGCGGATCGACGCCCAGCACGTCGGCGAGGTGCTCGCGCAACAGCAGGACGGCGAGGTCGTTGGCGAGGAGGAGCGCGGCGCGGACCGCCGGATCGGGGCCCGGCTCGGCCCGCCCGGCGCGGGCCAGGTCGTCGAGGGCGGCCCGGCTCACCTCGTACAGCCGCCGGAACAGCAGCCGCCCGGCCTCCTCGTCGGACAGCAGCAACCTGCGCAGGTACCCGGGCAGGGGCGAGTCGGCGGGCAGGTGGCGCACGAGCGCCTCGTGCAGCGAGCCGGTCGGCTCCGGGGCCCACGTCGCCCCACCCTCCTCGCGGGTGAGCTCGCCGAGCAGGTTCTCGAAGGTCTCCACCGCCCAGCGGTCGCACTCCGCGCGCAGCCCGTCCTTGGAACCGAAGTGGTGCACGACCAGGCCCGGCGAGACCTCGGCCGCGGTGGCGATCTGGCGCACCGTGACCTTGTCCGGGCCGTGTGCGGCGAACAACCGCAGCGCCTCGTCCCGAATGGTCGCCCGGGCGGTCCTGTCCTCCGAAGCTGAACGCATGTTCAATACGTTAAACGCTTGTTCAGTCGTTGTCGAACGGCGGTCCCCACGGCGGGCTCGCGCCGGCGCGCGGGGTGGTGCGGGGGCGTGGCGCGGCGGCGCGGCTTGGCGAGCGGAATCCGGCCGTGTTCGGGAGACGGAACACGGGAGCGTCGCGGGCGGGCATCATGCCGCCATGACGGCCAAGGGCACACTCTTCGACTTCTCCGGAACCCTCTTCCGCGCCGAGCCGGCCCAGCGCTGGCTGCGCGCCGGACTGGACGCGGTGGGGCTCGACCTGGCGCCACCGGAGTTCGCCCGCGTGCTGGAGGAGTTGCAGGCCGTGGGCGCCCAACCCGGGGGCACCGCGCCGCGCGAGGTGCCCGCCCACCTGGCCGCCGGTTGGCGCGTGCGCGACCTGAGCGGCAGCCAGCACCGCGCCGCGTACCTCGCACAGGCCCGCCAGGTCAGCCTGCCGTACGCGGGACTCCACGAGGCGCTGTACGAGCGGCACAAGGACCCGGTGGCCTGGGAGCCGTACCCGGACGCCGCCGAGGTGCTGGCCGGGCTGCGGGAGCGCGGGGTGCGGATAGCCGTGGTGAGCAACATCGGGTGGGACCTGCGCCCGGTCTTCCACCGGCACGGGCTCGACCGGTTCGTGGACGCCTACCTGCTCTCCTTCGAGCACGGCATCACGAAGCCGAACCCCGCCCTGTTCCAACTGGCCTGCGCCACCCTCGGGACGAGCGCGCCCGAGACGGTCATGGTCGGCGACAGCCGGCGGGCGGACGGCGGCGCGGCGGCGATCGGCTGTCGGGTGCACTTCGTGGACCACCTGCCGGTGGACCAGCGCCCCGACGGCCTGCGGCCCGTGCTCGACCTCGCCGGTTGAGGCCGGAGCCGGTCACGGCGGGCGCCCGGGCCCAGGCCAGGTGGCCGCCGACGGGGGCGCGCGGGCGCGCGCCGGGCGTACGGGCCCGGGGCGGCGGCCGGGCCGGGGCGGCACCCGGGCCGGCCGCGACGGAGCCGAGGCGACGGGCGGTCAGCCGGCGGCGTCGTGGCGGGCCTCGTGGGCGAGGATGCTGGCCCGCCAGCGCGCGATGACCTCCTCGCGGTCGGAGCCCGCGTGGTCGGCCTCGGTGACGAGCGCCTCGGCGGCCATCGCGGCCAGCCGGACGACGACGTGGCGCAGATCACGCTCGTCCAGGGGCTCCAGTAGGGCGCCCGCGCCGTCGCTGTCGTTGGCGAGTGCGCAAGCGATCATGGCCATCGTCGTGCGATCCCACTCGTATGCGTTCACGCGGTCAGCCTTCCCGCGGCCCACGGGGCCAGAACGCCTACCCGCGGGTAAACCGGGCTCCCCGGGGCGAGTGAGTGCCGTGTGGCGGAGGTGCGTGATGGGCGCGCGTGCGCGGGAGTGGGGCCACCGGGGCCGGTGCGACAGCGCGGTCATGTCGACCCGGTCGCCGGCCGGCGGGCACCGCCGCCGTGGCCCGGTCGAGAGCCCCGGGCCGACCGCGAGCCCGCTTCCGCGCACGCCGGCGACCGCGGTCGCTGGCCGTCTCACCCCCGTTGCGACCACCGATTTCGGACGATCCCCCGCGTCGCCCGAAATCGGCGGCCAAACCGGTGTTCGCCCTGTTCAGAAGGGGCGGACAACCGGAGACCCACTGAGTATATTGGCTTCGAGCCAGTCAACGCAGGAGTTACAGCATGTCCCCGCGCAGCGCATCGGTCAATGAGGAGTTGCGCCGACGCTCCCAACAGCGTCTGCTCCAGGCGACCGTCGATCTTGTCGATGAGTACGGCTACGAGGCCACGACGCTCGCGAGCATCGCCGATCGCGCGGGCGCCGCACGCGGCCTGGTGTCGTACTACTTTCCCGGGAAGCGCCAGCTCCTCCAGTCCGCCGTGCACCGCCTGATGCACACCGAACTGGCGGCGGCGCTGGCCCGCGAACCCGTGCCGACCGGCGACGACGCCGGGCGCGAGCTGCTGGCCCGGGCCATCGACGCGATCCTCGGCCTCGCCCGGGACCGGCCCCGGCTGATGCGTACGCACATGGCGGGCATCCTGCAGGCGGAGGGCTTCATCCAGTGCGCCGAGCAGCAACGGCTGGCCGAGCTGCTCCGGGAGACGGTGGTCGCGTACGGCAGCGACGACCCCGACACCGACTACCGGCTGCTGCGCGCCCTCCTGATGGGCGCCGTCGTGGCCGTCCTGCTGCCCGGTGCGCCGATGCCGACCGCGCGGCTGCGCGCGGAACTCTTCCACCGCTACGGCCTCGACTGGGAGCTGGGCGACCCGCCGCCGAGTTCGGAGGACGCGCCGGAGCCGCCCACCGCCGGCGCCCCGCGACCGACGCCCGCCCCGCCGGCGTCGGCCCCGCCGGCCGGTCGGGCGGGGTCAGAGCCCGTACCCGATGAAGACGCCGACGCCGATACCGACGGACCCGCCGTCTCCCGCACCTGACCGCCGGGGAGCGCGCGCCGGCGCGCGCTCCGAGCGACGCCCCGTGGGTCCGGGTGGGCCCGGCGGCGGGGTCGGTCTCCGCCCGAGCCACGGTCGGGCCGGCGGCGGGGGGTGTCGGCGACTGTCGGCGCACGCCTCCCGCCGGGCCCGCGCCGGTGCCATGCTGGAGGCCCAGCGGGAAGGAGTTCCGCCGTGCTCCGCGTCGCCGTCGTCGGTTCGGGTCCCAGCGGTGTGTACACCGCGCAGGCCCTCCTCCAACAGTCCCTCGTGCCCGACGTCGTCGTGCACGTCCTCGACCGACTGCCCTGCCCCTTCGGGCTGGTCCGATACGGGGTGGCTCCCGACCACGAGAAGATCAAGTCGCTCCAGGGCAACCTGCGCACCGTCCTTGAGGACCCCCGGGTCACCTTCCTCGGCAACGTGCGCGTCGGTGATACCGGCCTCTCGCCGCAGCGGCTGCGCGAGCTCTACCACGCGGTGGTGTACTGCGTGGGGGCCGCCGCCGACCGCCACCTCGGAGTGCCGGGCGAGGAGCTACCGGGGAGCCGTTCGGCCACCGACTTCGTCTCCTGGTACAGCGCCCACCCGGACGCCGAGGCGGACGACTTCGCGCTCGCCACCCCGTCCGCCGTGGTGATCGGGGTCGGCAACGTGGCGGTGGACGTGGCCCGCGTGCTCGCCAAGGACGCGGCGGAGCTGCGTTCCACCGACGTGCCCGCGGGCGCGCTCACCGCGCTCGGCCGCAGCCGGGTGCGCGACATCCACATGGTGGGCCGGCGCGGCCCCTCGCAGGCCAAGTTCACCACCAAGGAGTTGCGCGAGCTGGGCGCGCTGCCCGGGGCGAGCGTGCGGGTGCGCCCCGAGGAGTTGACGCTCGACCCGGGGTTCGTCGACCCGTCCGGCCTGCCCGCCGTGAACCGGCGCAACGTGGACGTGCTGCGTACGTGGGCCGCGCAGCCGCCGGCCGACCGGCCACGCCGCATCCACCTGCGCTTCTTCCTGCGCCCCGTGGCACTCCTCGGCCATGGGAGCGCGCCGCCCGCTGACGCCGGCGCGGCGGGTCAGGCCGCCTGGCCCGGGGCGGCCGGCGTCGGGGTGCGGGCGGTGCGCTTCGAGCGCACGGCGTCCGACGGGCGCGGCGGCGTGGTGGGCACCGGTAGGTATGAGGACATCGACGCGCGCCTGGTGCTGCGCTCGGTCGGGTACCGCGGGGTGCCGCTGCCGGGCCTGCCGTTCGACGCGGAGCGCGGCACGGTGCCCCACCGGGCGGGCCGGGTGCTGCGGGAGGGGGCGCCGGCACCGGGCGAGTACGTGGCGGGCTGGATCAAGCGCGGGCCCACGGGCGTGATCGGCACCAACCGGCCCTGCGCGAAGGAGACCGTCAACTCGCTGCTCGCCGACGCGCCACGGCTCGCCTCGCGGGAGGTGGCCGCCGATCCGCTGGCGGCGCTGCGCGGGCTGGGTCAGGAGCCGGTGGAGTGGCCCGGCTGGTTGCGGATCGAGGAGGCGGAGGCCGCGCTGGGACGGGAGTTGGGGCGTACGCAGGTCAAGATCCCCGACTGGGAGGGGCTGTTGGACGCGGCCCGCGCCCGGCCCTGAGGCCACGGGGCCCCCGCCGCCGGCTCGGCCGGCCGCGGCGGGGGCTGGCGGATCACTGCCCGGCCAGGCGTTGTTCCTGGTGGTGGGCGGCGGTCAGCACGCTGTCCAACAAGCCGGGGAACAGGCGCTCCAACTCCTCCGTGCGCAGCAGGCTCATCTTGGCGGTGCCACGGTAGATCTGCTGGATGACGCCGCTCTCGCGCAGCACGCGGAAGTGGTGGGTACAGGTGGACTTGCTCACCGGCAGGTCGAAGACGGAGCAGGCCAGTTCGCCGCCGTCGGTGGCGAGCCGGCACACGATGCGCAGTCGCATGGGGTCGGACAGCGCGTGCAGCACGTGTTCGAGGCGGATGTCGTCGGTGTCCGGATGGTCGAGTACCCGGCCCGACGGGGCGGGGGCCTGCTGAGTTGCCACGGCTGCTCCTCACGCTGCTCCGAACGGCGGGGCACGGCAGGGGCGCGCCGAATTCTGCCATCCACCGTACTACGACGGAAATCGTACAACACGGGCCCGGAAACGCGAAGGGCCTTCCGTGTCCGATACGGGCGTCCGCGCCGCTCGCCGCCACCGACGGTCGCGTGGGAAAGTCGCTCGATATGCTTTTCTTTTTCGCGGCCCCGGGCCGCGACTGCAAATGAGTGAAACATCGCCGGCCGGTTTGTTCATGTCCCGCGCCTGTCGCGACACTTGAGGCCGCGCGCACAGCGCCCTGAAAATGCGCGGCACCACCAGGCGAGGAGTGCACATCGATGAGCGATGCCCTTGGCGTCATCACGGAAATTCTGGCCGAACAGTTCGAGGTCGACCAGGCCGTACTGCGCCCGGAAACCACGCTCGAGGAGTTGGAGCTGGACTCGCTCGCCCTCCTGGAATTCTCCCTGGTGCTCGCGGAACGCACCGGCCTGCGGGTCAGTGACGAGGACGTCACCCGCGACCTCACCCTGCGGCAGATCGCGGAATGGATCGAGACCGGCCGCGACCTCGCCGAGGCCGGGCTGCGGACCTGACGGGACGCGCACGATCGACGGCCGGCGGGCGGCGCACGGCGGGCGCGCCACGTAGCTGAGCCGCGTGGCCGCCCGGCGGCGGGCGCGCGGCCCGCGTCGACACCCGTCCCGCACGGTGCGCCCCACGCGGCCCGAGTCGCCGCCGAACGTGCCACCGATCACTCCTGAGGAGAAAGGCGCGGATTCTTGGCGCGCAAGAGCACGACGCTCGGCGAGAGAGAAAACGAAAGCGAAAGCGAGCAGCGAACCGGGCGCGTTCCCGATTCGTCCGCCCTGCTTTCGACCCTGTCCGCACACGCGCCCCTGGCCGTCGCGTTCTCCGGCGGTGTCGATTCCGCCGTGGTCCTCGCCGCCGCGGTACGGACGTGGGGCCGTACGGGCACACTCGCGGTCGTCGCGGATTCCCCGGCGTTGGCCAGAGACGAACTGTACGGTGCACGGCGCACGGCGGCGGAGATCGGCGCCGAGCTGGTCGTGGTGGCTACCGACGAATGGACGGTCCCCGGCTACCGGGAGAATTCCGGGGACCGCTGCTACTTCTGCAAGCGCACCGTGCTGGCGCGGGTGGCCGAGGTGGCGGCCGAGCGCGGGTTCCACGGCGTCGCGACGGGCACGCACCGCGACGACCGACGGGCCGCGCACCGGCCGGGGCTGCGCGCGGCGGCGGAACTCGGCGTCGCCGAGCCGCTGGCCGACGCCGGCCTGGGCAAGCGCGAGGTGCGCGCCGTGGCCGCCGCGTGGGGGCTGTCGGTCGCGGAGAAGCCGGGCACGCCCTGCCTCTCGTCGCGGGTGGCGGTCGGGGTGCCGGTGACGCGGGAGCGGCTCGCACTGGTGGAGCGGGCCGAGGAGTTGGTTCGCGCGGAGCCGGCGGCGGGCCGCGTCCCGGTCACCGACGTACGGGTGCGGCTCCTGGCGGCAGACTTCCGCATCGAGCTGGGGCCGCCCGCGTACGACTGGCTCGGCGGGCGGCCGGAGCGGGCCGGCGCGTTGCTGCGCCGCGTGGCGGCGGCGACGCGGCTCGGCCCGGGGACGGTGGCCCGCTACCGCTCCGGAGCCGTGAGCACGGGGCCCGGGCCGGCCGCTGGTCCTGGTCCGGGTCCGGGTCGTGGACAGTGTCGTACGGGGCGCGCTGGCCCCCTCGTGCCGCGGCCCGTTGGCCCGCGAGGGGACGGCGCCTCGCGCGCGGTGGTCGAGGGCGCCTCGTGAGCGAGACCGAGGCCCTGCGGGTGGCCGACTACGCCCGGCTCGACATCGCGCGACGCGACCGGACCGGGGTGCCGGAGGTGGTGTTCGCGCAGGCCAAGACGGTGGCCCAGACGCTGCGGCTGCTGGCCGAGCTGCGCGCGGGCGACCCGGGCGCGCCGGCCCTGGCGACCCGGTGCCCGGATGAGGTGCTGGCCGCCGCGCCCACCGCGTTCGGCACCGACCCCGTGTGCGTCGACGAGGTGGCGCGGACGGTCACGGTGGGCCCGCTGCCACCGCCGCGCGGGAGGGTCGGCGTGCTGACGGCCGGGACCTGCGACCTGCCGGTGGCACGCGAGTGCCTGGCCACGCTGGCGGCGCTGGGGGTGGGAGCGACGCTGGTGGACGACGTGGGCGTCGCGGGCATCGGCCGGCTGTTCGCGCAGTTGCCGCGGTTGCACGACGTCGACTGCGCGCTCGTCGTGGCCGGCATGGACGGCGCCCTGCCCAGCGTGGTGGCCGGCCTGTTGCGCGCGCCGGTGGTCGGGGTGCCCACGAGCGTGGGGTACGGGGTGGCGTCGGGTGGCGTCACCGCCCTGGGCTCGATGCTCGCCGCCTGCGCGCCCGGCCTGACGGTCGTCAACATCGACAACGGCTTCGGGGCCGCGGTCCACGCGGCGAAGGTGATCAACGCGGTGCACGGTGACTGAGCCGAAGCCGCTCAGCGGCGCGCAGCCGCCGGGTGCGGCGCCCGCTCGGCCCGGGACGGACGAGGCGTACCAGGCGCCACTGGCCCGCATGGAGAGCGGGCCGCGACACGACATGGAGACGCACGCGATGAGCGAACCCCCCGAGGCGGGGCCGGCCTCGACCACGCCCACGGAGCGACCGGCCCCCGCCGCGCCGCAGCCGCCTTCCCCGCACGCCGGGTCCCGTCCGGTGGCCGAGCCCCGGCAGGGCGCCGCGCCGCCGGCCGTGCCCGCCGCCCCGGAGCCCTGCGACACGGCCGAGCCGCAGGGACCGTCGGGCAGCCAGGCGGCCCCGGGCGCGCCGGCGCCGGCGGGCGTGGGCGGCGCGCCGGTGCGGGCGGCCCACCTGGACTGCACCGCCGGCGTCGCGGGCGACATGCTGCTGGCCGCGCTGGTGGACGCGGGGGCCGACCCGCGCGTGGTGGCCGACGCGGTGGCCGCCCTCGACGTGCCCGGCCTCGCGGTGCGCACCCGGCCCGCGCGGCGCGGTGGGTTCGCCTGCCTACGGGCCCACGTGGAGCGGCCGTCCGTCCCCGACCACGCCCGGCGCCTGCCGCAGGTGCTCGCGCTGCTCGCCGCCGCGCGCCTGGCGCCTGACGTCGCCCGCTTCGCGCGCCGGGTCTTCGAGCTGCTCGCCGAGGCCGAGGCGCTGGTGCACGGCACGGCGCCGGAGCAGGTGCACTTCCACGAGGTCGGGGCGCACGACGCGCTGGCGGACGTGGTGGGTTGCGCGGCGGCTCTGGCCGACCTGGGGTTGCTGGCCGCGGGCGCCCAGGTCACCTGTTCCGCGCTGGCCGCGGGCAGCGGGCACGTCGACAGCGCCCACGGCCGACTGCCGGTGCCGGTGCCCGCCGTGCTCCGCATCGCCGCGCGGCACGGGCTCGCGCTGGTCGCGGGCGAGCTGACCGGGGAGCGTACGACGCCGACCGGGGCCGCGCTGGTGGCGGCGGTCGCCACGCCGGGGCCCATGGCCGCGATGACGGTGCGCGCGGTCGGTGTCGGCGGGGGCAGCCGGGACACCGCTGAGGGGCCCAACATCACGCGCGTCGTGCTGGGCGAGGCCCTTGACGTGCCGTCGGCCGCGGTCTCGGGCGAGGTCGTGGTGGTCGAGAGCACCGTGGACGACCTGGACCCCCGGTTGTGGCCGTCGGTGCTCGACGCGCTGCGCGCGGCCGGGGCGTGGGACTGCTGGACGATCGGTACCGTCGGCCGCCGTGGTCGGCCGGGTCGGCTGGTCACGGCACTGTGCGCGGCCGAGGTGCGGCCCGCCGTCACCGACGTACTGCTGCGGCACACCACGACGTTGGGCGTGCGCTGGTCCGTACAGCGGCGCACTACGCTGCCGCGCCGGGTGGTGACGGTGGCCGTCGGCCCGCCCGGGCGGGAGCAGTACGTGCCGGTCAAGATCGCCGACGTGCCGGGCGGTGAGGTCACGGTGCAGCCGGAGCTGGCCGACGCGGAGCGTGCCGCGCGGGCCCTGGGGTGGCCGGTCCGGCAGGTCTGCGCGGCGGCCATCAGCAACTACCTGCGCGAGCCCCCCGCCCGCGCGGTCCCGCGCCAGCCCCCGGGCCACACCTGATCGCCCGCCGCTCCCTCGTCTCCCCCGCACCGGGGCGTACGCCGCCGGCCGGCCCGCCGGCCCGGCGGCGGCACGCGACCACCGCCGTCGGACCGCTCCCCCACGACCGCCTCCCGTCGGCGGCCCGGCGGCCCGGCAGCCTGCGGCCGGCGCTCGCGCCGCCACCGTGGCGCCCATCCGTCCGCCCGCTCACCGTGCCGTGCCTCCATCCCCCTCCCCCGTCCCCCGTCGTCGCCGACCCAGAGGAAGCCATGCCGCGCACCTACGCCGTCACCAGCCTGAAGGGGGCGCACGTCCTCCTCACCGGGGCCACCGGATTCATCGGGCAGGCCGTGCTGGAGCGGCTGCTCGCCGATCACCCCGACACCCGCGTCAGCCTCCTGTTGCGCGGCCGGGGCGGGTGTGGGGGCCGTGACCGTCTGGTGCGGCTGCTGCGCAAGGACGTGTTTCGGCGGTGGCACGAACGGCCGGGCGGCGACGACGAGTTGGCCGACGCGGCGCGCCGTGTCCAGGTCGTCGAGGGCGATCTGGAGAGTGTGACGGGGCTGCCGGACGACCTGGACACGGTCATCCACTGCGCGTCGGCGGTCACCTTCGACCCGCCCATCGACGAGGCGTTCGGCTCCAACGTCGCCGGGGCCGTCCGACTGTGCGAGCAGTTGGCCCGCCAGCCCGTCCCGCCGCACCTGGTCTACGTCTCCACCGCCTACGTGTCGGCACCCGGCCACGGCACGGTGCGCGAGGAGCCGCTGCGGCACACGGTGGACTGGCGGCAGGAGTTGGCCGCCAGCCAGACCGTACGCGCGGAGGTCGAGCGGGACTCGCGGCGCCCGGAGGTGCTGCGCCGGCTGCTGCGGGAGGCGGACCGGGCGCACGCGCCGTGCGGCAACCAGGTGGTGGCCGGGCACGCCGAGGAGGCCAGGCGGGCGTGGGTGGCGCGGCGGCTGGTCGCCTACGGGCGGGCCCGGGCCAACGCGCTGGGGTGGACGGACGTGTACACCTGCACCAAGGCGCTGGCCGAACGCGCCACCGAGGAGAGCTGGGCCGGGCGGCCCCTGACCGTGCTGCGGCCGGCCATCGTCGAGAGCGCGCTGCACCACCCGTACCCGGGCTGGATCGACGGGCACAAGATGCTCGACCCGCTGATCATCGACTACGGGACGGGGGCCATGTGGGACCTGCCGGGCGATCCGGACGCCGTCCTGGACGTCATCCCGGCGGACCTGGTGGTCAACGCGATCCTGGCCGCTGCCGCGGCGACACCGCCGGCGGACGCCCCGCACTACTTCCACGTCGGCTCCGGGGCCGGCAACCCGCTGACCTACGGGGCGTTCCACGACCACCTGGACGCGTACTTCACCCGGCATCCGCTGCCCGATCCGTCCGGGCGCGGCCATCTGCGGCACGCCCGGTGGCGGTTCCAGAGCCCGGCGCGGGTGCGGACGGCGCTCGACCTCGCCGACCGGGTCGTCGCGGCGGCCGGGAGCGCGCTGGAGTGGCTGCCCGGCGGCGAGCGGGTCCAGGAGCGGGATCGCGCGCTGCGCCACCGGCGCGGCGAACTCGCCCGCCAGCGGCACTACTTCGAGGTGTATCAGCCGTACACCGGCGCGCAGGGCCGCTACGACGACCGGGAGTTGATGGCCCTGCACCGCTCGCTGCCGCCGGAGCTGGCGGCCGAGCGCGGCTTCGATGCGCGCGGCCTTGACTGGCGCGGCTACCTGGAGGAGGTGCACTGCCCGGCGGTCACCCGGCGGCTGCGCGACGCCATGGGGTCGCGCGGGGCGGCGGCCGGTCGGGGGCGCGCGGCGCCCCGCGCGCTGCCGCCGGCGGGCGACGTCGCCGCCGTGTTCGACCTCGACGGCACCGTCGTGGCCGCCGACATGGTCGAGTCCTACCTGTGGGCCCGCCTCGGCTCCGGCTCGCTGCCCGGCCACGCGGCCGAGCTGCTCGATCTGGCCCGCGCGGTGCCCCGCTACCTGCGCGCGGAGCGCGCCGACCGGGCGGCGTTCGTCCGCGCCTTCCTGCGCCGCTACCAGGGCGCCGACGCCGCCGCGCTGCGGAACCTGGTGCGGGACGCGCTGGCGGACGCGCTGCTGCGGCGGGTGCTGCCGGAGGCGGTGCGCCGGGCGCGCGAGCACCGCGCCGCCGGGCACCGCACCGTCCTGGTCACCGGCAGCCTGGACCTGCTGGTCGAGCCGCTGCGCCCGCTCTTCGACGACATCGTGGCCTGCCGGATGGAGAGCCGGGGCGGCGTGCTCTCCGGCCGGCTGGTCGCCCCGCCGGTGGTCGGCGAGGCGCGCGCCGCGTGGCTGCGCGAGTACGCGCGCGAGCACGGGCTGTCCCTGCGACGTTCGTACGCGTACGCCGACAGCTACTCCGACCGGCCCTTCCTGGCCTCGGTCGGCCGGCCCTGCGCGGTCAACCCCGACCTGCGGCTCTACCGGTACGCCGCGCGCCGGCACTGGCCCGTCGTGCGCTGGGGCGCGCACGCGGGCACCCGGTGGGAGGCGCTGACCGAGACGGTGCGGGCCGGCGATGCCAGCACAGCGACAAGGAGCTACGCGTGAGCAGACCCGGACTGGTCCTCGAAGTCGACGAGCGGACACCGCCGTTGCTGGTGTGCGAGGGGGAGGGCTTCCGACTCGAGCAGTTGCCGCACGGCGCCCGGGTCGTCTACCCGCCCGCGTGCCTGCCCGGCATCCGGGACCTGGACGCGGCGATCACCCGGGCGCTGCACCAGCCGCACGGCAGCGATCCGCTGCCCGCGCTGCTGCGCCCCGGCATGCGGCTGACCATCGTCTTCGACGACCTGTCGCTGCCACTGCCGCCCATGCGCAGCCCGGACATCCGGCAGCGGATCATCGAGCACGTGCTGGAGCTGGCCGCCGCGCACCGGGTGGACGACGTGGAGCTGATCGCGGCCAACGCGCTGCACCGCCGCATGACGCCGGCCGAACTGCGGCACGTGGTGGGCGACCGGGTCTTCCGCTCGTTCTTCCCCCGGCACCTGCGCAACCACGACGCGGAGGACCAGGAGAACCTGCTCCACCTCGGCCAGACCGGACACGGCGAGGACGTGGAGATCAACCGCCGGGCGGCGGAGAGCGACCTGATCGTGTACGTGAACATCACGCTGGTGGCGATGAACGGCGGGTCCAAGTCGGTGTCGGTGGGCCTGGCCAGCTACCGCAGCCTGCGCCACCACCACAACGTGGACACCCTGCGCGGCTCGCGCTCCTTCAACGACCCGGCCCGCTCGGCCATGCACCACTCCTACGACCGCATGCAGGACCTGATCGGCGGTCAGGTCAGGGTGTTCACGATCGAGACCGCGCTGAACAACGACGCCTTCCCCCAGCCACTGGGCTTCCTCAGCAAGCGCGAGTGGGAGTGGAACGCGGCGGACCAGGCGGCGTTCATCGGGGCGCGGCGCGGCTCCCGGCTGCTGTCGCCCGCGCTGCGCCGGCGCGCCTTCCACCGGGTGGCCGCGCCCTGGGGCGTGACCAGCGTCGCCGCGGGCGCGCCGAGCGCGGTGCACCCCATCACGCTGCGGCACGTGCACCGGCAGCAGGTCACGCCGGTGTCGGGGCAGGCGGACGTGGGGGTGTTCGGGGTGCCGTACCTGTGCCCGTACAACGTCAACTCGGTGATGAACCCGATCCTGGTCGCCTCGATGGGGCTCGGCTACCTGTTCAACATGTACCTGAACAAGCCCATCGTCCGGCGCGGCGGCGTGGGCATCTTCTACCACCCGCTGCCGAACGAGTTCCACACCGTGCACCACCCGAGCTACCTCGACTTCTACGAGGACGTGCTGACGCAGTCGACCGACCCGGCCGTGGTGGAGAGCAAGTTCGAGGAGCAGTTCGCGACCGACCCGTGGTACGTCCACCTGTACCGCAGGAGCTACGCGTACCACGGGGTGCACCCGTTCTACATGTGGTACTGGTGCGCGCACGCCAGGGAGCACCTGGGCGACGTCATCTTCGTCGGCGCCGATCCGGCGGTCGCCTCCCGCCTCGGGTTCCGCGCGGCCAGCACGCTGGCCGACGCCCTCCAGTTGGCGTCACACACGGTGGGCGGCAGCCCGGAGATCACCTACCTGCACGCCCCGCCGCTGACCCTGGCGGACGTCTCGTGACGGGCGGCCAGGACAGCGGACCCGGCAACCGGGCCGCCCGGTGGCTCGGCGGCGCGGCGCGCGGGAGCGGTGGGAGCCTCCGTCGCGACCTGGCCCTGGTGCGCCAGGGACGCGACTGGCGGGGGCGGGCCAGACCGCCGCGCGGACTGCCGGCCGAGCAGGACGCGGCGCGGGCACCGTTCCGTACCGCCTGGGCCCGGTCGGCACCGGCCGCGCTGGCCCGCGACGCGCTGCGTACCGGCGTGCTGAAGCCGCTGCTGTGGGCGCACGCCCGGCCCGTGGTGACGGGGCGCGAGCACCTGGCGGGGCTGCGGGGCCCGGTGGTGTTCGTGGCCAACCACGCCAGCCACCTCGACACGCCGTTGATCCTGGGGGCGCTGCCGGGGCCCGTCGCGGCCCGGACGACGGTGGGCGCGGCGGCCGACCACTTCTTCGCCTCGCGGCTGACCGGGGTGACGACGGCGTTGCTGTTCAACGCCTTCCCGGTGGACCGGCGCGGCGACCGCGAGACCGGGCGGCGCGGCCACGGTGCCGGGTTGGCGACGCGGTTGATCGACAGCGGTTGGAGCGTGTTGCTGTTCCCCGAGGGGTCGCGCTCCCGTGACGGCTGGATGGGTTGGTTCCGGCTGGGCGCCGCGCGGCTGTGCCTGGATGCCGGGGTGCCGGCCGTGCCGGTGGCGGTGCGGGGCACGTTCGCGGCGTTGCCGCCGGGCGACGCGCTGCCCCGGCGCGACCCCGCTCCGATCAGCGTGCGCTTCGGCCGGCCGGTCGTGGCGCGCCCGGACGAGACGGCGCCGGCGTTCCGCGATCGCATGATGCGCGAGGTCAACGCGTTGTGGGCGGAGTCGGACGTGGGCTGGTACGGGGCGCTGCGCGGAGCGGTGGAGGCCGCCGACACGCCGCCCACCCCGGCCGCGGCGCCGCCGGCGGACGGGGTCCGGCGGGCGGCGCGGTGGCGGCGGGTCTGGGAGTCCACGCGCCCCACGGAGCGGCCGGGGCGGCGCCGCGTGTGGGGCGGCCCGGCGCCGACCTGGCCCCGGCAGCGGGGTGCGGGCAGCGGCGCGGCCGACGGGGCGCGGGGCGGGGCGCGGCGGTCGTAGTGGCGCGCGCCCGGGGCGGGCGGGGCGGGGTGGAGGCGTGGGGCCGCCGCCCCGCCCCGCAGCGTTTGTACGAGGGGTCTCGTAATTTGATGAGCGACGTACTACGATCAGCACCGTACAAACCCGCACCCCATCGCCCCGCGAAGTGGAGTAGTCGTGAGCGCCCTGTTCGAGCCGTACACCCTGCGGACGCTGACCATCCCGAACCGCATCTGGATGGCCCCGATGTGCCAGTACTCCGCCGAGGTCTTCGGGCCGAACGCCGGTGTGGCGGGCGACTGGCACCACACGCACTACACCTCGCGGGCCGTCGGCGGCGCCGGCCTCATCCTGGTCGAGGCCACCGCCGTCTCCCCCGAGGGCCGGATCAGCCCCGCCGACCTGGGCATCTGGAACGACACCCAGGTCGAGGCGCTGCGCCGGATCACCACGTCACTCAAGGAGCACGGCACCGTCCCGGGAATCCAGATCGCCCACGCCGGGCGCAAGGCGAGCACCGACCGCCCCTGGCGCGGCGGCGCCCCGATCACCGACCCCGCGCAGCACGGCTGGCAGCCGGTCGGGCCGAGCCCGATCGCCTTCGACGCCGACCACCCGGTCCCCGACGAGCTGACGGAGGAGCGGATAGACGAGATCGTCGGCCAGTTCGCGGACGCGGCCCGGCGCGCGCTCGCCGCCGGCTTCGAGGTCATCGAGGTGCACGGCGCGCACGGGTACCTGATCGGCGAGTTCCTCTCCCCGCACAGCAACCACCGCACGGACGCGTACGGCGGCTCGTACGAGAACCGCACCCGCTTCGCGCTCCGGGTCGTGGACGCGGTACGCGCGGTGTGGCCACGGGAGTTGCCGGTCTTCTTCCGGATCTCGGCGACCGACTGGTTGCAGGAGACCGCGCGGGCGGACGACTCGGCGGCCGACGGCCCGCTCGGCTGGACGGCCGACGACACGGTGCGCTTCGCGCGCGACCTGCACGCCCACGGCGTGGACCTGCTCGACGTCTCCACCGGCGGCAACGCCACCGGCGTCCGCATCCCCACCGGCCCCGGCTACCAGGTCCCCTTCGCGGCCCGGGTGAAGACGGAGACCGACCTTCCGGTCGCGGCCGTCGGCAAGATCACCGAGCCGGAGCAGGCCGAGAAGATCCTCCAGTCCGGCGAGGCGGACGCGGTGCTGCTCGGCCGGGAGCTGCTGCGCGACCCGTACTGGGCGCACCGCGCGGCGCGCGCCCTCGGACGCACCCCGGACTACCCCAACCCGTACTCCTGGGCCGCCTGACCTCCACCCCGCGACCACGCCGACCTGCGCGAACACGCTCCGGGGACGCCGTTGTCAGTGGCCGGCCGCACACTGGCGACAGTAAGCGACGGCTGGGACAACGGCGTCCCGGGAGGTGATCGGCATGACGGAAGCGCTGCTGGCCGTGGGCACCCGCGAGGGCCTGTTCCGGGCCGCGGGCGCGGTGGCGGCCGGGGTGACGGTCGCCGTCTCGACCGCCGGGGTCTTACGGGCCACGGACGGCGACGCCTGGCGCCAGCGCGCCCGCCACCTGCCGGACGTGCTGTGCGTACGGGCGGTCACGGTCGGGCGAGGGGGCCCCTCGTGGGCCAGTAGAGTGACGGCCGTGGCTGGACGACCGTTGAACGAAATCGTGGAACCCGGCTGGGCCAAGGCACTTGAGCCCGTAGCCGAACGCATCACGGCGATGGGGACCTTCCTGCGCGCCGAGATCGCGGCAGGACGTACGTACCTCCCGGCGGGGCAGCACGTACTACGCGCCTTCCAACAACCCTTCGACGACGTCCGGGTGCTGATCGTCGGACAGGACCCGTACCCCACCCCGGGACATGCCGTGGGGCTCAGCTTCGCGGTCGCCCCCGAGGTGCGTCCGCTGCCCGGCAGCCTGCAGAACATCTTCCAGGAGTTGCACACCGACCTCGGCCATCCCCGGCCCTCCAACGGGGACTTGACCCCCTGGACCGAGCAGGGCGTGCTGCTGCTCAACAGGGCGCTCACCACCGCCCCACGCAAGCCGGCGGCGCACCGGGGCAAGGGCTGGGAAGAGGTCACCGAGCAGGCCATCCGGGCGCTGGTCGGGCGCGGCAAGCCGCTGGTGTCGATCCTGTGGGGGCGTGACGCGCGCAACCTGCGCCCGCTGCTCGGCAGCCTGCCCGCCGTCGAGTCAGCCCACCCCTCGCCCATGTCGGCCGACCGCGGATTCTTCGGCTCGCGCCCGTTCAGCCGGGCCAACGACCTGCTGGAGCGGCAGGGGGCGCAGCCGGTGGAGTGGCGACTGCCCTGAGCCCGGCCCGCCCGCCCGCGCGCCGTACCGCCTGCCGCCTGACCGGCGGCGTTCGGAAGTACGAGCGATAGTGTCGGGGCATGACAACGCACAACGCCACGCCCGCTGGCTGGTACGCCGACCCCCAGGGCACCCCTCACCTGCTGCGCTGGTGGGACGGCGCTCAGTGGACCCAGCACACGCACCCGGGGCAGCCCGGCCAGGCCGCCCAGCAGCCGGCCGCCGGACCGCCGCCGGAGAAGATCCAGCGCCAGGTCCAGCAGCAGGCCGGGCTCGGCACCTCGACCCCGCAGGGCGGCGGGACACTGTTCACCGAGCCGGTGCTGGTGGTGAACCAGAAGGCCAAGCTCATCGAGCTGACCAACGAGTACAGCGTCTTCGACCAGCACGGCCGGACCATCGGCTCGGTGGTCCAGGTGGGCCAGAGCGCGCTGAAGAAGGTGGCGCGCTTCGTCGCCAGCTTTGACCAGTTCATGACCCACCGGCTGGAGATCCGGGACGCCCACGGGCAGCCGCACCTGGTGATGACCAGGCCGGCGAAGTTCATGAAGTCCAAGGTTTTGGTCACCCGCCCGGACGGCCAGCCGGTCGGCGAGATCCACCAGCAGAACGTCATCGGCAAGATCAACTTCGCGATCATGGCGCAGGGGCAGCAGGTCGGCGCCATCAAGGCGGAGAACTGGCGCGCCTGGAACTTCGCCATCGTCGACCACACCGACCGCGAGATCGCCCGTATCACCAAGACCTGGGAGGGCCTCGCCAAGACCATGTTCACCACCGCGGACAACTACGTGCTGCAGATCCACCAGCAGCTCCCCGAGCCGCTGCTCAGCCTCGTGGTGGCGACGGCGCTGACCGTGGACACGGCGCTGAAGCAGGACGCCCGCGGGTTCGGATGAGCCGATGAGCGCCCCCGACCCCCAGCCGGCCCCGCCCGCCGCCAGCCGCGCCCCCGAGCCCGACCCGCGCGCCCCCGCCGTCCACTACGCGCTGGGCATCGACTCCGGCGGCTCGGGCGTACGCATCGCCCTAGGCCCCGTCGGACCGCGAGGCGCCCCCGCCGCCGAGCCGCTGACCTGGCACTCCCCCACTCCCGCCCTCGTCGGAGAGCGCGGCATCGACGCGGCCGGGCTGCTCGGCCAGGTGCTGCCGGCGGCCCAGCGCCTGCTGCGCCAGGCGGGCACCGAGCGGGTGGCCGCCGTGTGCGTGGGTGCGGCCGGCATGGCCAGCCTCGGCGACGACCTGCGGGCCCACCTGCCCACCGCGCTCGCCGACGCCCTCGGCCCGCGACGGCTGGCCCTGGCGGCCGACGGCGTCACGGCGTACGTGGGGGCGCTCGGCCAGCGCCCGGGCGCCGTCGTGGCGGCGGGCACCGGCATGATCGCCCTCGGCACCGGCCTTGGCACCGGCCCCGGCGACGATCCGCACGGTGGCTGGCGACGCGTGGACGGCTGGGGCCACCTGCTGGGCGACTGCGGCGGCGGCGCCTGGATCGGCCGGGCCGGGCTTGAGGCGGCCATGCGCGCCCACGACGGGCGGACGGGCGGCTCGCAGCCGCTGCTGTCCCGACTTGAGGCGACGTTCGGGCCGCCGGAACACCTGCCGGGACTGCTCTACCCGCGCTCCGACCGGCCGGCCGTACTGGCCTCCTTCGCCCCCGAGGTCGGCCGGTGCGCGGCCACCGACCCGGTGGCCGCCGCCATCCTGCACGAGGCGGCGGACCACATCGCACGCGCCGCGCAGGCGGCCTTCCCCCACCCGCCCACCACGGGCCAGGCGGCACACGGCGACGACGCCGGGGCGCTGGCGCTGACCGGCGGGCTCTTCCGGATGGGGCCGCCGCTGGTGGACCCGGTACGGCGGGAGCTGGCCCGCCGGCTGCCCGGGGTGCCGGTCACCGAGGCGGCCGGCGATCCGCTGGCGGGGGCGCTGCGCGTGGCATCGGCGCTCGCGGCGGACGCCCTGCGGCTACCGGTGGACGGGGAACTGCTCCAGGTGCTCTAGGCGCCCCGCGCGGCGGCCGGGGCGCGAGGGCCACGGCCGCCCGGGGGTCGGCCCGTAGTCACCGCTGCATATCGGGTAGCGCGTCACACACGGCCCAAAACGCCGGATAAAACGGGACGGATTCGGCCTAGTTATACCCACCTGAACAGCGCTGCTCGTCAAACGGCTAACATGCGGCGCCATGAGTTCCCCCACCGGGCCCGCGTCCGGCCTGCCTGTACGAATGCCACGACCTCGCCAGTCCGGACGGCACCGGCGGCCCGAGCCCGCCGCGGCTCCCGTCGGCGCGCCGCCGCTGGTGCTCGCCGTGCCCGGGGCTCCCGATCCCGTGACGCGCGCGGTGGTCGACGAGGTGCTGAGCATCGCGCGCTCCGAGCTGCCCGGCCTCGACGCCCGGGTCGGCTACGTCGGCGGCGCCGACGAGCAGGCCCCGGCCCTGGAGGACACGCTGGCTCAGGCCGCGCGCGACCGCGCGGCCCTGCTCGCCGCCGCGCGGGCCGACGCCGCCGGCCAGCCGGGCGACGCGGCGGGGGACGCGCCCGACGCCGCGGCCCAGGAGGCCGCGTACGCCGCGCGGCAGCAGGCCGTGATCGACGCGGACGGACCGGCGGCCGTGGTGGTGCCGCTCCTCGCCGGCCCCGACAGCGAGTTGCTGGCCCGCGCGCGGCAGGCCGTCGAGGGCAGCGGCTGCGCCGCCCTGTTCACCGACCCGCTCGGCCCGCACCCGCTGCTCGCCGAGGCGCTGCACGTGCGGCTCTCGGAGGCCGGGCTCGCCCGCGCCGACCGCGCCCGCCTCTTCACGGTGGCCACCGCGGCCGACGGCATCATCCTGGCCACCGTCGGCGGACCGGAGGCCGTGCAGGCGGCGGGCATCACCGGCATGCTGCTCTCGGCGCGCCTCGCCGTGCCGGTGCTGGCCGCGCCGCTCGACGAGAAGGGCGCCGTGGCCCGCACCGCCGAGCAGTTGCTCGGCGCCGGGTCGCAGCGCCTCGCGCTGGCCCCGTACCTGATCGGCCCCGAGGTGTCCGCCGAGCTGATCGAGACGGCGGCCAACGAGGCGGGTTGCGCGGCGGCCGAGCCGCTGGGCGCCTACCCGGCCGTGGGCCGCCTGGTGCTGTCCGCGTACGCCGCGGCGCTGGGCCTCACGCTCCCCGGCGCGCCCAACCGTTAGCCCGCCGGCCGCCCAGGCCGTGGCCGGCGCCCCCGGGCGGCGCCCGGGCCCGAACGGCGGGCCGACGCGGAGGGCCCCACGGCCCCTGCCGCCAGCGGTAGCGGGCGTGGCAGCGTGGGCGTGGCAGCACGGATGACGGCGCCTCACCGGGCGCTGTTCGTACGCCCGGCCGCGCGCGGCTCGCCCGAACACGGCCCGGGCCTCAGGGCGCGTGGAAGGACCCGGCTCGATGCCCCGGTGGGGGCGGTACGAGCCGGGTCCTTCGCTGTCCTCCCGCCGGACGCGTGCTGGCGGCGGACGGGCGCCACACCCCACGTCGGGGGCGTGGTGCACGTCGGCGGTCGGCGCGCGGTCGGTGTCAGGCGAGGACCACGCAGGACGCCGCGGGGGCGTCGACCGAGCCCGACCAGGTCGGGACTCCCGTCTCGGCGTCGAGGGTGAACCAGGCGACGCCGCCGGAGCGTTCGTTGGCCACGTACAGCCGCTCCCCCGTCGCGGACAGCGCGAGGTGCCGGGGCCAGTGGCCGCCGCAGTCCACCGTGGTGCGCAGCTCAAGCTGGTCGCCCGTGGTGTTGAGCGCGAGGACGGCGATGCTGTCGTGGCCACGGTTGGCGACCCACACGAACCGCCCGTCGGGCGCGACGACCAGCTCGGACGGGTAGTTGCGCGGCAGGTCGTCGCCCTCCCGTGGGGGCAGCACGCTGACCGTCGCGCCGGGGGTCAGCTCGCCCGTGGCGGCGTCCCAGCGGCAGACGGTGACCGTGGAGTCCAGTTCGTTGGTGACGTAGGCCCACTCCCCGCCCGGATGGAAGGCCAGGCTGCGCGGGCCGGCGCCCGGGGTGAGGTGGGCGGCGTGGTGCGGGCGCAGGGTGCCCCGCTCGGCGTCCATCTCGTAGCAGTGGACCGTGTCCGTGCCCAGGTCCACGGCGAGCACCCAGCGCCCGGACGGGTCGGGCAGCACGGCGTGCGCGTGCGGTCCGCGCTGCCGCTCCGGGTCGGGGCCCGACCCCTCGTGCTGTCGTACGTCGGTGGGCCGGGCCAGGCCACACCAGGTGCCGTGCCCCTCCGGGTCCAGGAGGTAGGGCAGGACGCTGATGGTGCCCGACGAGTAGTGGGCGGTCAGCACGTGGCCCTCGGTCAGCGACAGGTGCGTGGGATCGTCGCCGCCGACGGCCGCCGGCAGGCCGAGGGGGGCCGGCCGGTCGGGGTCGCCCAGGGAGAAGGCCGCGCCATAGCCGTCGGGCGTCTCGCTCACCGCGTACAACACCCCCTGCTCTCGTGAGAAGGCCAGGTAGGAGGGGTTCTCCACGATGTCGGTCGAGTACTTGACGGTCAGGGCCCCGCTGTCCGGTTCGACCGTGGCGACGCTGACGCCCCAGCCTCCCGCCGAGGTGAACGAGCCGATGTACGCCCGCTGGTCACCGTGGGTCGCCCCGTCGCCGGTCTTGCTCTCATCGCTCGTGGCGCTCGCCATGTCGCACCTTTCTCGATCCGCCGGGTGAGGGCGGGCCGTAGCCGTAGGTCCGGACCAGGATGCCCGGTTCACCCGCACGGCTCTAGATGCATGCGACCACGACGGACATCGGGTAGCACGGAGGGGAGCGGCGGATGGGCGGAAAAGCCTCGGGGGGAGGTCTGCTGAGACCCGAGGAGGCGTCAACGATGCTGTACATGGTGCAGTTGTTCGGCAGTGCCACGCGGTGGGACGAGGAGATCGCCGCGTACTCGCCCGAGGAGTTCCAGGCGATGGTCGAGCACATGGGGCGGCTCAACGAGGAGCTGGCCGCCTCCGGCGAGTTGGTGGAGGCGCGCGGCCTCGGCGGTCCGGCGCTGGTGACCAGCGTGTGGGCCAGGGACGACGGGCCCCCACGGGTGAGCGACGGCACGCACGACGGGCGGGAGAAGCTGCTGGCCGGCTACTGGGTGGTGGACGTGGCCGGCCTCGACCGGGCGATCGAGATCGCCGCCCGGGCGTCCGCCGCGCCCGGCCCCGGCGACTCGCACAACTTCCCCGTGGAGGTGCACGAACTGCCCACGGACCTGCCGCGCTGACGGCGCCGGGCGGCACGTACGCGCACGGGCCCGTACTCGGTACCTGCCGAGTACGGGCCCGCGGCCCGCGAGGGGCGGCCGGCGCGCGCCGGAGCAGCCGGTCAGGCGTCGGCCAGGGGCGCGCGCGGGGAGCTGCGCAACGGGGCGGCCAGCTCGGTCAGTGCCCGCTCCAGGCCGTGCAGGTGGGCCAGCGCGGGCTCCGTCGCGGCCGGTTGCGCCGCGGTGGCCGGGGCCGCCGACGCGACCTCGCGGACCCGGTCCGGGGTGGTCAGCGACTCGACGGCGGCCTCGACGCGCTGGCAGGCGGCGGTGAGCCGGGCGTCGTGGGACGCCTCCGGGTCGGCGGCGATGGAGGCGAGCCCGCGCACCTCGCGGGCGCAGTCGTCGAGCAGAGCGAGCACCTGTCGGGCGCGCGCCTTGCGGGCGCGCAGCGGGCTCAGCGGGTGCACCAGCGGGGCGAGCGACAGCCGCACCCTGCCGAGCAGCACCTCCAGCTCGGCGACGCGCGGCGCGGGGTCGGCGGTGGCGGAGCCGGCCAGCCGCGCCGCCGCCTCGGCGGTGCAGGCGTGTACGCAGCGCAGGGCCCGCTGGACCCAGGCGTCGGTGGTGGCGTGCGTGGTGACGGGCAGCACGAACAGCACGGCCAGCGCGGCGCCGAGCGCGCCCACGGCGGTCTCGGTCACCCGCAGCCCGAGCAGCCCCGGGTCCAGCACGCCCAGCGACCCGTAGAGGAGCCCCGCCATGAGCGTCACCGCGAGCATCATCCAGGTGTAGGAGACGGCGGCCGTGTAGAAGATGCCGAACACGCAGACGGCGACCAGGATCGCGGTGGGGACGGGGGCTCCGTCCAGCGGGACGGCGATCACCAGGCCGAGGGCGACGCCGATGACGGTGCCGAGCGCCCGGCGGAAGCCGCGGACCAGGGTCTCGCCCCGCGAGGCGGTGTTCACGAACACCCACCAGGTGGCGCCGACGGCCCAGTACCAGCGTTCGTGCGAGAGGACCTGGCCCACGATGAGCGCGAACGCCCCGCCGGCGGTCGCCTGGATCGCCTGCCGGGTGGTGACCCGGGCCAGGCCCCGGCCCTCGGGCGGCGCGGGGGCGGGGGCGGCGGGCGGCAGGCGCCGCTCGTAGCACCACAGGCCGAAGCGGACGAGGGAGGCGGAGAGCAGGGACAGTGTGACCGCCGCGTACAGCTCCGGCAGTTGTCCCGGCACCGTGTGCAGGAACTGCGTCGCGAAGAAGGTCATGAACGCGAACACGCCGAGGGAGTGGCCGCGCGGGCCCCAGCGGCGCGCGTACACGCCCGCCCCGACGACGGCCAGGAAGGCGGCGTCGCGGGCCAGCGGATAGTCGTGCAGCCCGGCGGCGAGGGCCAGCACGGGGAAGCCGGCCGCGGGCAGCAGCGCGGTGGTGATGGCCTGCCCGCGCACCGTGGTGTCGAGGACCGTGAAGAGTGCGAGCAGGGCGGCGAGCCCGCCGGTGATGGCGGCCACGAGCGAGTGGCCGGCGAGGCCGCACACGGCGACCGCCAAACCGATGCCGAGGACGGACCGGGCCGCGCTGCGCAGGCGCAGCCGCCCCGGGTCCGGAGCCACGAACATCCTCTTGAGCACGGTTTCCCACCCCTTCTGTCGTCCAGTACGAACAGCGGACGGCGCGCATCCCCACGATCCGCGCGCGTCGACACGAAAAATGACGCCGCGGAGGGTTCCGCAGCGCCATCGACAGGACCATCACAGCATTGACGTCCCCGTTGGCTCAACACACCCCGTCATGACTGGGCCATTGGCCCACCCGCGACCGCTCCGACCGGGCCAGGGGCGGGCCAACGGACCACCCCACCGGGCCACGCTCGCACCGGGTGCGCCCCGGCGCGCACCATCGGCACTCCCTCGCGCGACCGGCCCACGCCGCCCGCGCCGCACCACTGGGCTGGCTGCCCGCGCGGGCCCGGCGGATTCGCCGGGCCGAGGGGTGGTGCACCCGGCGAGCGGGGGTACCCGGCCAGCGGGCACGCCCCGGCGCCAGCGGGCGCGCCGGCCCTGGCGCCGGTCGGGGGCGTGGCCGGCCGGGTCGCGGGCCCGGCGTCGGACGCCGACCCGTCGCGGGTCGGCCGGCGACATCCCGTACCCGACAGCGAAGAACCGACATGAGGCATCCGAGACCGCACCGGCCAGCCGGTACGGGCGGGGGTCGGTAGCCACGGAGCCAGACGCGACAGCAGCACACGCCGGACCGTCCGGAGGTCTCTCCCGGCGGGCGGTCGGGCGGGGTGGGAGGCACCCAGCATGGGGACGACAGCCACCAGGACACAGGCCATCAGCGTGGACGTCGACGACGTCACGCTGCCGGGCGACCTCACGCTGCCCGCCGAACCGCTCGGCGTGGTCGCCTTCGCCCACGGCAGCGGCAGCTCGCGGCACAGCCCGCGCAACCGTGCGGTGGCCGAGACGCTGCACGAGGCCGGGCTCGGCACCGTACTCATCGACCTGCTCGACCCGGAGGAGGAGCGCGTCGACCAGGTGACGGCCGAGCCGCGGTTCGACATTCCGATGCTGGCCCGACGCGTCGCGGCGGTCGTGGACTGGCTCGACCGCCGGCCCGCGACGCGCGAGGTCCCGGTGGGCCTCTTCGGCGCCAGCACCGGGGCCGCGGCGGCGCTCGTCGCGGCGGCCGAGCGGGCCGACCGGGTGGCCGCCGTGGTCTCCCGTGGCGGGCGCCCGGACCTGGCGGGCCCGGCGTTGACCGCCGTGCGGGCGCCGGTGCTGCTCGTCGTCGGCGGCGGGGACCCCCGGGTGCTGCGCCTGAACGAGGAGGCGGCCGAGCGTCTGACCGCCCCGTGGAGCCTGCGCGTCGTGCCGGGCGCCGGGCACCTCTTCGCGGAGCCGGGGGCGTTGGAGGCCGTCGCGCACGCCGCCCGGGACTGGTTCCTCGGCATGCGCCGCGAGGACGACCGATGACCGTGCCCGTGCGGCGCCGGACAGCCGGGCACCGTGCGGGCGGAAGGGAGAAACCGCCATGCTCTTCTCCGATCGCCGGGCGGCCGGCCGTGGACTGGCCGCTCAGCTCGCCGACCGCGCACTCCACTCCGAGGTCGCCAGCCCCTTCGTGCTGGCCCTGCCGCGCGGTGGGGTGCCGGTGGCCGACGAGGTGGCCAGGGTGCTGCACGCGCCGCTGGACGTCCTGGTGGTCCGCAAGATCGGCCCACCGTTCAACCCCGAACTCGGCGTCGGGGCCCTGACCGGTGAGGACCCGCCGCTGTTCGACGAGCGGGCGTTGGCCATGCTGGACCTGACGGCGGACCGGCTGGGCCCGCAGGTCGCGCGGGCGCGCACCGAGCTGCACCGCCGGGAGGACCTGTACCGGGGCGGGCGTCCGGCGCCCGACCTGCGCGGCCGGACGGTCGTCCTGGTGGACGACGGGCTCGCCACCGGTGTCACGGCCCACGCCGCGCTGCGGGCGGTGCGCCGCGGGGAGCCGGCCCGGGTGGTGCTCGCGGCCCCGGTCTGCTCCGTGGAGGCCGCCACCGCGCTCGGCGCCGAGGCCGACGACGTGGTGTGCGCGCACCGGCCGCGGCCCTTCGGTTCGGTCGGCCAGTGGTACGCGGACTTCGAGCAGGTCAGCGACGACGAGGTGATCGACACCCTGCGGGCCGCCCACGCCCCCGGGTGACGGGCGGCTGACCCCGCGCGGGCCGAGGGCGGACGCCGGGCCGTTGGTACAGTCACCAGGCCGCATACGGGACCTTCTGGGCCCGTGCGGACGAGCGGGACGAGCAACGACGAACAGGAGCCGGTGGCCCGTGGCCGTGGACGCCCTCGACGCGAAGATCCTGCGGCTGCTCCTGGAGCAGCCGCGCACCAGCGTGCGGGAGTACGCCCGGCTGCTCGGCGTCGCCCGTGGCACCCTGCAGGCGCGGCTCGACCGGCTGGAGCGCGACGGCGTGATCACCGGCACCGGGCCGCGCCTGTCGGCCGCCGCCCTGGGCCACCCGGTGCTGGCCTTCGTGCACGTCGAGGTCACCCAGGGCCACCTGGACGACGTGGGGGATGCGCTCGCCGAGGTGCCGGAGATCATCGAGGCGTTCTCGATCACCGGCGGCGGCGACCTCATGACGCGGGTGGTGGCGCGAGACGCGGGCCACCTGGAGGACGTCGTCCAGCGCCTGATCCAGCTTCCCGGCGTGGTCCGCACCCGCACCGAGATCGCGTTGCGCCAGCGGGTGCCGTACCGGATGTTGCCGCTGGTGGACGCGGTGGGCGCGGAGGCGGGCCGGCAGCGGTAGCCGGGGCGGTTCTCGCTCCCTCCGTGCGTACGCCGCGCCCGGCTCCTTGGCATGCTGTGCCCATGAGCACTTCCCCCACCACCGCGGTCATCTTCGATCTCGACGGCACACTCGTGGACAGCGAGCCGCACTACTTCGAAGCCGGGCGGCGCACCCTGGCCGCGTACGGGGTGACCGACTTCGACTGGGCCGAACACACCCGATTCATCGGCATCGGCACTCGGGAGACGCTGACCATCCTGCGGTCCGAGCACGGGATCGAGGCGTCGGTCGACGCGTTGCTGGCGGCCAAGAACCGGCACTACCTGGAGTTGGTGGGCACCTCGACCGAGGCGTTCCCGGAGATGCGCGCGTTCGTGGAGCGGCTGTCCGCGCGGGGCCACCCGATCGCCGTGGCGTCCGGTTCGTCGCGCGCCGCGATCAAGGCCGTGCTCGGCGCCACCGGGCTCGACGCGCACTTCGCCACGTACGTCTCGGCCGAGGAGGTGGCGCACGGCAAGCCGGAGCCGGACGTCTTCGTGGAGGCGGCCCGGCGCCTGGGCGTGCCGCCTGCCGACTGCGCGGTGGTCGAGGACGCTCCGCCCGGCGCGGAGGCGGCGCGCCGGGCCGGGATGCGGTGCGTCGCGGTGCCGTACGTGCCGGCGACCGCGGACGACCCGCGGTTCGCCGCCGCCGGACTCCGTTTCCCGGGCGGTCAGGGTGAGTTCGACGCGGAGCGTGCGTACGCCTGGCTGACCGGGTCCGGCTGATTTTTCGACACCCCCACCTTTCTGGCGTAAATGACCTAATGAGAGCATTCGCTCGCACGATCAACACGCAAGACGAAGTGGAGTTCATATGGAACGACGTGGGGGACGCGCGGCCTACCGGTGGGGAGCTACGGTGGTCGCCTCTACAGCGGCGCTCGCCGTGATGGTCCCGACGAGCAGCGCCCAGGCGGCGAGCGGGCCCTCGGGCATCACCGCCCGTGGTGCGTACCTGCTCGACAGTGGCGCCAACAAGCAGTTGTGGGCCAAGGACGCCGACACCAAGCGTCAGATGGCGAGCACCACCAAGATCATGACCGCGGTCGTGGTGCTCGACACGAAGAAGGTGAACCTGAACAAGCAGGTCACCATCAAGAAGGAGTACCGCGACTACGTCGCCAAGGAAGGCGCGAGCACCGCCGACCTGAAGACCGGCGACAAGGTGACGGTGCGCCAACTGCTGTACGGGCTGATGCTTCCCTCGGGTTGCGACGCCGCGTACGCGCTGGCCGACACCTTCGGCTCGGGCAGCACCATGGCGGCCCGGAAGAAGTCGTTCATCACCAAGATGAACGACCGGGCCAAGGCGCTGGGGCTCAAGAACACCAAGTACGACTCCTTCGATGGCATCTCCGCGAAGGGCTCCAACTACACCACGCCGCGCGACATGGCGAAGTTGGCCCGGCACGCCATCGGCAACAGCACCTTCAAGACGGTCGTGAAGGCGCAGAGCACCAAGCAGAAGGCCACCAACGGCCGCACGTACACCTGGTACAACACGAACAAGCTGCTCGGCTCGTACCAGGGCACCTTCGGCATCAAGACCGGCACCGGCACGGCCGCCGGTCCGTGCCTGGTCTTCGCCACGACGAAGGGCAAGCGCACCGTGGTCGGCGTCATCCTGAATGACGGCAACCGCTACGCGGACGCGAAGAAGATGCTCGACTGGTCCTTCAAGACCAAGACCAAGGTCGCCTGGCGCGCGCTGCCCAGCAGCGCACAGCAGGACTAGGGTCCGTCGACGCCCCGGCCGCCGCGCGCGCACCCGCCTGGAGGCGGATCGCCCGTGGTGGTCGGGGCCGGCTTCGGGGCCGACTCGGGTCGTGCGGTGCCCCGCTCGGAACTCCTCCGGGCGGGGCATCGTGCCGAGCGACCCCCTTTTCGACATGGTCCAGACCTCTTGACGAGAGGTCTGGACCAACTTACGGTGTGGCCCACCACACACCCATGCCCCATCTTCGGGTCCACCCCGACTCAGGAGGTACGCGTGCCTTCCCCCACGCCTCCTCGCGTGTCATGTGCACATCCATTGGCGCACATTGGCACGGCCACGGCCGGCGGTCCCCACCCACGCGCCCGAAGACACGCCACCGCGGACCGCGCGCCGATCCGGTGCCACCGTTCGCGGCCAGAAGGGAGCACAGCATGATCGGTCGGACGTTACGCCTGCTGGGAGTCGGCCTCGCGCTGGCCTTCGCCGCCCAGGTACCCGCCGCCCAGGCGGCCGAGACGCCTGACACCCCACGCGCCGACACCTGCGAGGTCAAGTCCCGGCCCACCGGCAAGGTGCTCCAGGGTTACTGGGAGAACTGGGACGGCGCGGCCAACGGCGTCCACCCCCCCTTCGGGTGGGTCCCGATCAACGACAAGCGCATCCGCGACCACGGCTACAACGTGATCAACGCCGCGTTCCCGGTCATCCGCTCGGACGGCACCGTCCTGTGGGAGGACGGGATGGACGCGACGGTGAAGGTCTCGACACCGGCCGAGATGTGCGACGCCAAGGCCAACGGCGCAACGCTGCTGATGTCCATCGGCGGCGCCGCGGCCGGCATCGACCTCAGCTCCAGCAAGGTCGCCGACCGGTTCGTCGAGACGGTGGTGCCGATCCTGAAGAAGTACAACTTCGACGGCATCGACATCGACATCGAGACGGGCCTGACCGGCAGCGGCAACATCAACCAGCTCTCCGCCTCGCAGTCCAACCTGATCCGCATCATCGACGGCGTCCTCGCCAAGATGCCGTCCAACTTCGGCCTGACGATGGCCCCCGAGACGGCGTACGTCACCGGCGGCAGCGTCACCTACGGCTCGATCTGGGGCGCCTACCTGCCGATCATCAAGAAGTACGCGGACAACGGCCGGCTGTGGTGGCTGAACATGCAGTACTACAACGGCAGCATGTACGGCTGCTCCGGTGACTCGTACCAGGCCGGCACGGTCCAGGGCTTCACCGCGCAGACCGACTGCCTCAACAAGGGCCTGGTCATCCAGGGCACCACCATCAAGGTTCCCTACGACAAGCAGGTCCCGGGGCTGCCCGCCCAACCCGGCGCCGGCGGCGGCTACATGTCGCCCAGCCTGGTGAGCCAGGCGTGGAACAAGTACAGCGGCGGCCTCAAGGGCCTGATGACCTGGTCCATCAACTGGGACGGCAGCCGTTCCTGGAGCTTCGGCAACAACGTCAAGTCCCTCCAGGGGCGCTGACCCGGCCGAGCACCCACACCCAGGGCGGCACCCCGCCGTCCCCCACACGAGCCGACCCGCGCCACACGGCCCCGGCGCGGGTCGGCTTCTGTCATGCCCGGCGCTCCACCGCGGCGACACCTCGCCCCACCCGAACCGCACACTCGCCGGCCCCGCAGCGACTCCCCGGGCTCGTCCGGCCCACCCGCGGTGGCGGCTCCCGCCGGCGCGCTCCGGGTTTTCCGGGATACGGCCGGAACGGGGAAAGAGAGCGCGGGATAACAGCGGCGGGAACGCTGAGCGACGACCAGGGAATGCCGCCCCTTTTCCCGATCTCCCGTCACTCGGAGAGAAGGACGGAATCACCTTCATCCGGCCACCGCGCCTCGGCCGGAAACCTGTCGCCGACGGGCGCTTCCCGCGCACCCAACATGGCTGTTCCGGCGTGTGTTGGAGTGGACCGTCGGGTGTCGAAAGTTCTTGATACGGCGATCTTTGACATCAGGAGTGGTCCGATGACAGCGAGGTCCGGGGCCGCGCACCACGCTGCGGGGAAATACCGCGGGAACGCGCGATGATCGGGAAATCACCCGAGCCCGAGCGGCGACGGCGGTTGCTGGCCCACGTCCAGCCGGTCCTGACCGCCTACGACGAGTTCCTCGACGTGGCCCACCTCTTCGACCGGTTGGCGACCCGTGGCAGCGGCAGCGACTTGCAGCGGGCCGCGTACGAGGACCGGGGGCGCCTGGCGGACGTCGTCGACCGGATGGCCGCCGCGACCCTCGCGGTCGCCGGGGCCGATGATGTGCGGGAGACCGCACCGGTACCGGACGCCTAGCGAGGAACGCATGCCCACCGCCGACGCCCCCTTCCGACTCCATCCGGGAGCGCCCGACTCCCCCGTGCTCCTTCACGTCCCGCACTCCTCGCGGGCCCTGCCCGCGGCCGTCCGCGCCCAGATCGTGCTGGACGACCAGGAGTTGGCGGTCGAGTTGGACCACATCACCGACGCCCACACGGCACGGCTCGCCGCCCGCGCGGCGAAGGCGGCACACCACACCCCCTGGCGGTTCGTCAACCAGCTCTCCCGCCTGGTCGTCGACCCCGAGCGGTTCCCCGACGAGCGCGAGGAGATGCTCAGTCGCGGCATGGGCGCGGTCTACACCCGCACCACGCACCACGCCGACCTGCGCCTGGCCGACTTCGACGGGCGGCCCCTGATCGAGCGCTACTTCCACCCGTACGCGCGGGCCATGACCGACGCGGTGGCCGACCGGCTGGCCACGGTCGGGCGTGCCGTGATCATCGACGTCCACTCGTACCCGACCGAGCCCCTGCCGTACGAGCTGCACGGCACGGGCCCGCGCCCGCCGATCTGCCTCGGCACGGACGCCTTCCACACGCCGGCCCCGCTGCTGGCCGCGGCGCGGCGGGCGTTCGCGGGGTTCGGCGGCGTCGGCCTGGACAGCCCCTTCGCGGGGACGTACGTGCCGCTGCCGTACTACGGGAAGACCGCGTCGGTCAGCGCGCTCATGGTGGAGATCCGGCGTGACCTCTACATGGACGAGCCGGGCGGCCCGGCGGGCCCCGGCCTGGACGCGCTGGCCGAGGCCCTGGCCGACCTCGTCGCGCGGATACCCGCCTGACGGGCGGGCCCCCGGGGCGGGACACGCCCGGCGGCCCGCCCCGGAGGCGTGGGGCGGGCCGGCGGGCGGCGCGGGCGGGTCAGCGGCGGGTGCTCACGCGGCGTTCGGGCCCACGTCCGCCGGGGTGAGGGGGGCGCGTACGGGGGCGGCCGTCGCGTACTCGTCCGCGCCGACGTCGCGCTTGTCGCCGCGCGGGTGGCCGTCGATGTCCTCGGCCACGGCCGGGCTCGCGAGCGTGGCGGCGCCGATCGCCGGGCTGTCCGCCGCGAGCCGGTGGATCCCGTCGGACGCCTTGCGCAGCCGGGGGTCGACGCGGGTGAAACCGCCGGTGGGAACGGTGCCGTTCGACGCCGCGCCCCACAGGATGTTGCCCTGCCAGGTGAAGCCGGTGGACTTCGGCACCGCGACGAGGGTGCCCGCGTCGCTCACCAGGAGGTTGTCGGCGACCACCACGTCACGGGGCTCGTGCGGCTTGCCGTCGCTGGAGAGCGTGTTGCGGTTGTTCAGCAGGGTGTTGTGGGCGATCACCGCGCGGTCGCAGGCGTCGTAGCCGCGCCGCTCGTCCTCGCTCTCCCCCGCGTGGTGGTCGCGGGTGGTGCCGCTGCCGATCACCAGGGCGTCGTCCGACAGCCCGCTGAGGTAGTTGTTGACGACCAGGTGGTCGTTGCCGTAGACGCGCACCCCGTCGGCCCCACCGATCAGGTAGTTGCCCTCGACCGTGGAGCGGTTGCCGTGGCGCAGCACGATGCCACCCCGGCTGTCGCGGATCGTGTTGTACCGGATGGTGTTGTCCGACGACTTCACCGAGACGGCCTCGGGGTCCCCGTCGCACCGCTCGAAGAGGTTGTACTCCACCACCGCGTTCGCGCTGGCCAGCGCCCGGCTGCTGACGCCGAGCCGGATCGCCTCGCCGCCGTTGAGGCCGCTGAAGCTGTGGTCGGAGAAGTGGTTGCGGAAGACGTGCAGCCGCTGCGCCATGGTGGCCTCGTCCGGCCCGTCGACCACGATGAAGATGCCCGCGGTGGTCTTGTGGTGGAAGTGGTTCCGGTCGATCTTGGTGTCGTCACCCCGCACCACCACCCAGTAGAGCTTGGTCAGGTCGGCGAGTTGGAAGTCGTTGCGGGTCAGCCGGATGCGTTGGCAACTCCCCGGGATCTCCAGGCTCGTGGACTGTCGGAAGGCGAAGCCGCTGACGGTGATGTTGCTCGACGCGTCGAAGACGAAGCCGCGCTCCCCCTTGAGCACCACGCCGCCGCGCGACTCCGCGGTGATGGTGATGGGCGCGCTGGTCGTGCCGTGCTTGCCGGACACTCTGATGCCGCCCGAGGGAACGGTGTACGTCCCGTTGGCCACCACGATGCGGGCGCCGGGCGTCGCGCGGTCGATCGCGCTCTGCAGTTCCTTCAGGGAGGTGACGGGCGCCGCCGACGCGCTGGCCGGCAGCACGGCGGTGAGGGCCGCCGCGCCCAACACGGTGCCGGCGAGAAAGGTGCGTCTGTGCATGGTGCCTCCTGGGGAACGGAACGGTGCTGGTCGACGGGGTGGTCGTGCCCGCCACCCGAGCGGTGGGGAGCGGGACGCGACCGAGCGGACGCGGGCGGGCGCCAGCCACCCGGCGCCCTGCCACACCGCACGGCCGAGCCCCCGTCCGCCCCACAGCTTCGGGCCCGGCCCTGCCGTTCCGCTGGCGTGCCGCTAACGCCGGCGACATCTCGGGCACAGGAGGCCGCTCGCGGGCGCGCGCCGCTCCCGCCTCGTACGCCGTCGCCCCCGACGCCGCGCGCGGAGCGACCGCCCCGGGTCAGGGCCCGACCGGCCGACGGGTTCGTTCCTCGGGCGGGCCGCTGAGCTGCTGGGTCACCTGGGGGTGCCCGAGTCACCGAAAAGTGCGTTCTCCCATGTCAGCGGCCACTCTCCTACAGTCATGCGGTAACCACGAGAGAGCAAGGGCTCCGTGGATCGGCGGACGTGCGTCCGCGGGGCCCGCACGACGAGGAGACGCGCACCATGGCCATCACCCTGACCAACCCCAGCGGACTGCCGGCGGTCGACGCGTACCGGCAGGTGTCCATCGCCACCGGGACGAAGCTGATCTCCGTCGCGGGCCAGGTCGCCTGGGACGCCGAGGGCACCACGGTCGGCGAGGGCGACCTCGCCGCCCAGGTCGAGCAGTGCTACCTCAACGTCAACACCGCCCTGACCGCCGTCGGCGCCACCTTCGCCGACGTCACCCGGCTCACCGTCTACGTCGTCGACTGGACCCCCGACAAGATGCCCTTGTTCCTGGAGGGCGCCATGCGCGCGGGCGCACGCCTGGGAGCCACCCCCGTGCCGCCGGGCACCCTGTTGGGTGTCGCGGCACTCGACGTGCCCGAGCACCTGGTGGAGATCGAGGCCACCGCCGTCATCGACTGACCGGCGCGGCAGCCGTCCAACCCGCCCGCCCCCACCACTCCCCCGCGTTCCGGCGCCGGTTCAGTACGGGTGCTTGTCCTGCTTGTACTTCCACGCCGAGTAGGAGGTGGCGCCGAGTTCGGGGTAGATCTGCCTGATCGGGATCAGGCGCTGGTCGAGCGGCTTCTTGAAGTCCTCGTACTGGTAGGCGTCGCTGAAGCCGATCTCGGCGGTGGCCTTGAGGTCGCAGGCGAAGTAGACGGCGTCCAGCCGTGCCCAGTAGATGGCGCTCATGCACATCGGGCAGGGTGCGCCGCTGGTGTAGATCGTGCACCCCTTGAGCATGCGCGCCCGCTTGGGGAGCGGGTCGGGCGAGCCCTCCTCGCGCGGGATGAGCTTGAGGGTGCTGGCGTCCTGGCGGTTCTTGGCGACCGAGGGCGCCGACGGGTTGAGGATCTGGATGGCCTTGCGGATGGCCTCGACCTCGCCGTGCGCGGTGGGGTCCGCGGTCAGCAGGACGCGGTTCTGGCCCCGGGCGATGATCTTCCCGTCTCGGACGATGACCGCCCCGAACGGGCCGCCCCAGTTGTTCTCCACCGATTCCGTCGCCAACCGCACGGCCTCGGCCATAAATATCAGGTGCTTTGACATGCCCTGTCTCCGTCCCGACGCGCTCGCCCCGTCGCACAGATGCCCGGTCAGCCCCTTTTACGACCATATGCGACGGGGCCGGGACGGCAACTTCGCCGGCCCACCCCGACTTCGGCGCGGCACTCCCGTCGCTCGCGGGCGGGACACCGCCGGAAGTCGGGTCGCGCCCCGGCCGGGCCGCCCCTACCGGGTGTCCGAAACCCACTCCCGCGCGCCGGCTCGCGGGAGCACGCGGTCGGCGCTCGCTCGGCGCCCGTAGCACCCCCGCGCGTCGGCACGCCCTCGGCCGAGGGTGGCCCATGCCAGGGGCAGGGGCCAGAGTTCACGGTGCTCGTCCAAGCTGTCGAAACTCGGGAGGACATGGTGTCCGCACGACCGTACGTGACCGTGATCGCCGCCCTCGGACTGCTCGGTGCCGCGGCCGGCGCCACGCAGGCCACAACGAGCCACCAGCACAGCGCGACCAGCACGGCGACATCGACCCACCAGGCACGCGGCGTCGACGACGGGAGCTTCGAGTACCCCACGGCACCCGCGAACAGCTTCACCAACGTGGCGACGGGCGGGGCGATAGGCCCGTGGACCGTCACCCGTGGCAACGTGGACCACATCGGACGCGGATTCTGGCAGGCGGCGGAGCGGAACCAGTCCGTCGACCTCAACGGCGGGGCGCCGGGCACGGTCGCCCAGACGTTCCCGACGACCCCGGGCACGACGTACTCGATCACCTACGCCCTCGCCGGCAACCCCGGCGGCCCGGCGGTCAAGACGGGGCGCGTCCTCATCGACGGGCAGACCGTCCAGGACTTCACCTTCGACATCACGGGCAAGACCAGGACGAACATGGGTTACGTGGGACGCCAGGTCACCTTCGTCGCCCGGTCCGCCTCCACCACCCTCTCCTTCGCCAGCACCACGGCCAACAGCGCGCACGGCCCGGTGATCGACGACGTGGTGGTCCGGGCCGCCTGCTGTTCCTGCTCCTGCGACCGGGGAGCGACCGGCAAACACTGACCAGGCGCGCGCGGCCCCGCCCCACCGGGGCCGCCCGACCCCACCGCCCAGCAGGCACCAACACCCCCACTGACCAGCGCGACCAAGCGGGGCCCCGGCGTCATCCAACGCCGGGGCCCCGCGCGTGGCTCCCCCGGCCGGACCACGGCGAGCCGCGTTCCCGCGCGCCCGAGCCCCGCGCCGGGCCCAGCGTGCTCGGCACCTCCGGCACCTCCGGCACCTTCGGCACCGGCGGCACGCGGAGACGTACGCCGGACGCCGCGCCCCCGGTCGCCCGCGCCCCCGACCGCCCGCGCCCGCGCACCCGAGCGAGCGCCCCCGCGACAACAGCCGTCCTCGCGGCGCCAGCCGCCCCCGCGACGTCAGCCGTCCTCGCCCGCCGCCTCGGGCAGCAGCGGGAAGAGTCGGGCGATGAGGGCGACCGGCTCGGCGCCGGCGGGACGTTCGGCGGGGCGCTGCTCCCGGTCCTGGTAGGGGGCGAGCGTCCGGCGCACCGCCTCGGCGACCGTGCCCATCTCCTCGGGTGTCAGGTAGACCACCGCGCTGAACGCCTCGTCCCGCTGCCACGCCAGCGGGGCCCGGTCGCGCCGGGTCAGCCAGCGCTGGTAGCTCTCGTCCTCCAACCCACGGGCGAGTTGCCCGAACCCCGCCGCGGGGGACGGATCGGCCGGCGCCGCCTCCTCCTGCCGCAGGCGCCACGGCCGGGCCCGACCGCCCACGTGCGGGGCCTCCTCGATGTGCCCGTAGCGCGCGAGTTGGCGCAGGTGGAACGAGCACAGCCCGGAGCTGTAGCCGAGCCGCTCGGCCGCCACGGTGGCCGTGACGGTGCCCACCTCGGCGAGCAGCTCCAGCAGGGCCCGACGCACCTGGTGTTCGGGCAGGTGGCCGGCGGCGGGGGCGGAACCGCCAGCCCCCGTGGGCGCCGACGCGTTGACACCTTCTTCAGTCACTTTGCAAAGTCTGCTACTTTGCAAAGCACTTGGCAAGCAACCACCCGCTTCGCCACTCGCCCCAGGCGTTGTCACGCTGAGGAAGGATGATGTCCGCGGTGTCCGTACGTGACGACCAGCCCGGCCCTGTCGACCGTCGGGTCCGGGTGCAGGGCCAGCCCGTCGACTCCTATCCGGCACTGCCCCCCGAGGCGGAGCGCGGGACGATCCGGCGCATCACGGTGCTGGGCGAGGACGTGCTGCACCGCCCGTGCCGGGAGGTGACCGAGTTCGGCACACCCGAACTGTCAGCCCTGATCGACGACATGTTCCTGACCATGCACGCCGCCGACGGCGCCGGCCTGGCCGCCAACCAGGTCGACGTGGACCTGCGGATCTTCGTCTATGACTGTCCCGACGACCACGGTGTCCGCCACGTCGGGCACATCGTCAACCCGGTGCTCGACGAACTCCCGCCAGCCGAGCGGCGGCTGGTCGACGAGGGCGAGGGGTGCCTGTCCGTGCCGGGGGCGACCATGAACGTTCCCCGCCTCGACCGGGCCGTGGTCCGCGGCGTCGACCGGGACGGCAAGCCGCTGGTCATCGAGGGGACGGGGTACTTCGCCCGGTGCCTCCAGCACGAGAGCGACCATCTCGACGGGCGGCTGTACGTGCAGCGCCTCGCCAAGCGGGACCGGAAGGACGCGCTGCGGCAGATGGCCGACCGTCGCGAGCGGGTCTTCGCCCAGCGCGCCGCCAAGGCGGCCAGGCTGGGCCGCGCGCCGGGCGGGTCACCCACCGCGCAGGCCGCGCCGGAACGCTGAGCCCGACCCGGCGGCCCGCCTCCCCCGCCGCCCCGCTACCGGGCTCGCTCGCTCATCGCCGCGCTCCGGCCGGCGGGTCGGGCGGCGCGATCGCGTCCAACTTCCCTCGCAGGTGGGCGCGTTCGGGTTCGGTGCCGGCCAGGGCGAGGGCCTGCCGGTAGGCCGCCGCGGCTTCCGACAGCCGGCCGAGCCGGTGCAACAGGTCCCCGCGGGCGGCCTGGTACGGGTGATACGCCTGGAGCTGCCGTTCGCCGGCCAGGCCGTCGAGCAGCGCCAGGCCCGCCAGTGGTCCGTCGCGCATCGCCACCGCCACCGCCCGGCCCAGCGCCACCACGGGGGACGGCGTGAGCGCGTGCAGCACGTCGTAGAGCGCCACCATCTGCGGCCAGTCGGTGCTGGCGAGGTCGGCCGCCTCGTCGTGCAGGGCGGCGATGGCCGCCTGCACGCCGTACGGCCCGGGCGGCCCGCCCCGCAGCGCGCGCACCACCAGGTCCCGGCCCTCTTCGATCATCGGCCGGTCCCAGCGCGCGCGGTCCTGCTCGTCGAGGAGGACGAGCGCGCCGTCCGGGCCGGTCCTGGCCGCGCGCCGGGCGTGGACCAGCAACAGCAGCGCGAGCAGGCCGGCCACCTCGCGCTCGGCCGGCAGCAGCCGGCGCAGGATCCGCGCCAACCGGATGGCCTCGCTCGCCAGGTCGAGCCGCTGCAAAGCGGGGCCCGAGCTGGCCGCGTACCCCTCGGTGAAGACCGAGTAGACGACCTGGAGCACGCCGGGCAGGCGCTCGGGCAGTTCGTCGGGGCCGGGCACCCGGAACGGGATGCGCGCCTCGCGGATCTTCTTCTTCGCCCGCACGATCCGCTGGGCCATCGTCGCGGGCGGGACCAGGAAGGCCCGCGCGACCTCCGGTGTCGTCAGGCCGGCCAGACAGCGCAGGGTGATCGCGACCCGGTCCTCGGCGGCCAGGGCGGGGTGGGCGCAGGTGAAGAACATCTGCAACCGCTCGTCGGGCAGCTCCCCGTCGGCGTCGGCGGGCGGGGCGGGGTCGGCCCGCTCCGCCTCCAGGTGCAGCAGGGCGAGCCGGGCGGCGTACGCCTGGTCGCGGCGCAGGCGGTCGACGGCCTTGCGCCGCGCGGTGGTCAGCAGCCAGGCCCCGGGCCGGGCGGGAACGCCCGTGGTCGGCCAGTGCAGCAGTGCCGCTTCGACGGCCTCGGAGGTGACCTCCTCGGCCAGGTCGAGGTCGCCGAAGCGGCGGACGAGGGAGGCGAGCAGCCGTCCGCGCTCTTCGCGGAAGACCGCTTCCACGGACGCCCGCGCGGGAGCCTGCTGGGCCGCGGCGATCGGTGTGCCGGGCTCGGCACGCTGCTCGTCTCCCACGGTCAGGCGCCGAAGTCGGCGATCGGGCGGACCACGATCGAGCCGCTGCCGCGCGCGCCGGGACAGCGGGCGGCCCAGTCGAGCGCGACGTCCAGGTCGGGTACGTCGATCACGTAGAAGCCGCCGAGCACCTCGCGCGTCTCCGCGAACGGCCCGTCGGTGATCGTGCGCTTGCCGTCCGGTTCGACCCGTACCGCCGTGACGGTGACCAGGTCCGCCAGCGACTCCCCGGAGACGAAGATCCCCGCGTCCTTGACCTCCTTGTCGTAGCTCATCCAGTCCTCGACGGTGCACTCGGCGGCCGTGCCGTCCTCGCCGATCGTGCCCGCGTTGATCAGCAGCATGTACTTCATGGTCCGACTCCTGTCATCCCGTGGTCCGTGCGTGCGGCGAGTCGCCGTACACCATGACGACGAACGGACAGCGGCCCGATCGACACCCGCCCCGAAAGTTTTTTCCGCACGCGCTCGCGACCTGGCGGCGGGCGGCCCGCTCCGAGCACCGCCCCCGCCCCCGTCTCTGTCCCGCCTGGCGACGATACGTTCTCCGCCGCGCCGCCGCCCGAGACCGGGAGGCCGCCCGCCCGGGGGCGGCGGCCAGGGGACGGGATCGCGGGTGCACCGGCCGGCGCCGCGCCGTACGCACGACCGATGTTCCTCGGGACCGGCTCGCACGGCGGGGGCGGCGAACTCAGCGGAACGCTGCGACGTTCTCCGCGACCCACTGCTGGAAGGGGCGGCCCGGCGCGCCGGTGAGTCGCGGCACCGTGTCCCGGACGCGGAGCAGCTCGTCGTTGACGTCACCGCCCGTGACGTCGAGCACCGCGTCCGCGGCCTCGGGGCCGAAGGCCGCGACCATCCACGCGTGGGCCTCACCCCGGCTGACCTCGGCGAACGGCACCTGCCTGCCCAGGGCCGTCGCGATGGTCGCCACCTGTTGCCGGGCGGAGACGGGCGCCGGCCCCGTCAGCTCGTACGTGGCGCCGTGGTGGCCCGGCTCGGTCAGGGCGACCCGGGCCACCGACGCGATGTCCGCCGGGTGGATGGTGGGCAGCGCGGTGTCCGCGTACGCCACGCGCACGGTCCCGAACTCGCGGATGGTGTCGGCCCACAGCAGGGCGTTCGAGGCGAACTGCGTCGGCCGCAGGATCGTCCAGGCCATGCCGCTGTCCTGGACGAGCCGCTCGACCGCCAGGTGTTCGGCCGCCGGGCCCAGGTGGGGGTGGGTCCGCACGGTGAGGGAGGAGACCGACACCACGTGCTCCACACCCGCCAGCCGGGCGGCCCGCAGGATGTCGGCGTCCGGGCCCAGGTGCGGAACGAGGAACAGCGAGCGCACCCCCTCCAGCGCGGGCCGCAGCGACGCCGGACGCGCGAGGTCCGCCTCGGCGACGGCGACGCCGTCGGGCAGGGTGGCCCGGGCGGCGTTCCGGGTGAGCCCCCGCAACGGCCCGACGCCGCTCGCGCGCAACTCCCCCAACAGACTGCTGCCGATGTTTCCGGTGGCTCCGGCTACGAGGATCATGAGCGCGTGTCTCCCGTTGTCAGGTGATCGACTGCCGGGAACGCTAGAAGTTGAAGCGCGCTTCAGGTCAAGGCGGCGTTCTCCCTCGTCACGCGGTCGAAGACGGCCCCGGCCGGGCCGCGAGGCCGATGCGGGCCAGCCGCGACCGACGTGCCGTACCGAGGGAGCGGGGAGAACACAGGGAGGGGAGAAAAAGAAAAGGGAAAGGAGGTCGCCGCTCCTTTCCACTCTTAACGTATAGCGCACCGGGGGGCTTGCGGCAAGGCCCCGGTTGTCCTGCACAATCACCCGCCGTAGGCAGAACCGGACGATCTGGGAGTCACATGGTGCGGGTGTGGGGGCGGAGCGCATGGGTTACGCCCGATGGCGAGCAGGGTGACACCGCGGCTGGCAGTGCCCCGTGCCGGACGCGACCGAGCGGACACCGCGCGGGGTGACGCGGGCGCCGGGCCACCCGCTGTGCATTCGGGCCCGGAACACGAGATCCACCCCCTTGGCGCCCCCACCCGGGCCACGGGACCACGTCAGGCGGGGCGTCGCTCACGGGCGGCCCCGCCACCACCTCGACCCACACGTCGTACCGCGCGCCCACGGGCCGCGAGCAACCTGACATCGGAGACATGCCGTGCACTCCCTGAAGACCAGTGTCTTCAACCTTCCCGACCGCCTCTCCGCCAAGGCCGACCCGGCCCTGATCGCCGGCGACGAACGGCACTTCGCGGCCATCGCTGACTGCCTTGAGCAGGCGATCGCCGAGCTGACCGACCAGCTCGACGCCGAGCGCAGGGCGCCCGGTGGCGTCGGGCGCGAGGCGATGGACCGGGACACGGAGATCCACCGGTTGACCGCCCGGCTGCGCGCCCTGCGCCGCTTCGGCCTGGACCTGTGCCTGGGACACATGGTCAGCGCGGACGGTTCCGAGCCGGTGTACGTCGGGCGGCTCGGCCTCACCGACAGCGCGGGGCGGCAACTGCTGCTCGACTGGCGCTCCCCCGCGGCCGAACCCTTCTTCGGAGCGACCCACGCCAACCCGATGGGGTTGGCCAGCCGCCGCCGGTACCGCTGGTCCCACGGTCGGATCGGGGACTACTGGGACGAGGTGTTCGCCTCGGAAGGGTTCGCCGGCCATGCCGCGCTCGACGACCAGTCCGCCTTCATCGCCAGCCTGGGTGGCAACCGGTCGTCCCGCATGCGCGACGTGCTCGGCACCATCCAGGCCGACCAGGACGCCATCATCCGCGCGGGCTCGCGCGGCGCCCTCGTGGTCGACGGCGGCCCGGGCACGGGAAAGACCGTCGTCGCGCTGCACCGCTCCGCCTACCTCCTGTACTCCGACCCTCGCCTCGGGCAGCGTCGGGGCGGCGTGTTGTTCGTCGGTCCGCACCAGCCCTACCTGGCGTACGTGGCCGACGTGCTGCCCAGCCTGGGTGAGGAGGGGGTGCGGACGTGCACCCTGCGGGGCCTGGTCACCGAGGGCGCCGACGCGACGGTCGAGACCGATCCGACGGTGGCCCGGCTGAAGTCGACCGCGGACATGGTGCGCGCGATCGAACCGGCCGTCGGCATCTACGAGGAGCCGCCCACCCGGGGAATGACGGTCTCCACCCCCTGGGCCGAGATCTGGCTCGGCCCAGGCGACTGGGCCGCCGCGTTCGACGCGCCGGAGCCGGGCACCCCGCACAACGAGGCACGCGACCAGGTCTGGGACGAACTGGTCACGATCCTGTGGGACAAGTACGAGGGCGAGGAGATCTCCCCCGAACTGTTCCGCAGGGCGCTGGCGCAGGACAGGGAGTTGGTCACCACCCTCAAGCGGGCGTGGCCGCTGATCGACGCGGCCGACCTGGTCGGCGACCTGTGGTCGGTCCCCGCCTACCTACGCAAGTGCGCTCCCTGGCTCAGCCCGGACGAGGTGCGCGCGCTCCAGCGCGCGGACCCGCAGGCGTGGACGCTGTCCGACCTGCCGCTCCTCGACGCGGCCCGGCACCGGCTCGGCGACCCGGAGGTGGCGCGGCGCCGGCGTGCCCACCAGGCCGCCGTGGCGGCCGAACGTCGGCGCATGGCCGACGTCATCGACAACGTGCTCGCGGCCGAGGACGACGGCGAGGGCGCGGTGACGATGCTGCGCGGCCAGGACCTCCAGGACACCCTGGTCGACCAGACCGCCCTGCCCCGCACCGACCCGGACCAGCTCGCCGGCCCGTTCGCGCACGTCGTCGTGGACGAGGCACAGGAGTTGACCGACGCGGAGTGGCACATGCTGCTGACGCGCTGCCCGTCCCGCAGCTTCACCATCGTCGGGGACCGCGCCCAGGCACGACACGGGTTCACGGAGACGTGGCGGGAGCGGCTTGAGCGGCTCGGGCTCAGCCACATCGACGTGGCGTCCCTCAGCATCAACTACCGGACGCCGGCCGAGGTCATGGCCGAGGCCGAGCCGGTCATCAAGTCCGCGCTCCCGGACGCCAACGTGCCGACCTCCATCCGCGCCAGCGGCATCCCCGTCACACACGGCCACGTCTCGGAGTTGGACGCGGTACTCGAAGGCTGGCTCGCCGAGCACACCGAGGGCGTCGCCTGCGTCATCGGCGCCCCCGCCTTCCTGGCCACGCCCCGCGTCCGGTCGCTGACCCCTGAGCTGGCGAAGGGGTTGGAGTTCGACCTGGTCGTCCTCGTCGACCCACAGGCGTTCGGCACCGGCATCGAGGGGGCCGTCGACCGCTACGTCGCGATGACGCGAGCAACCCAGCGACTGGTCGTCCTGACCGGCGCGTGACAGGCCGCCCCAGGGGCCCGACTCCCCTACCTGGTCGCGGTGTCACCCACTCCCCCGGCGGCGCGCCCCGCCCCGCGCGAGCCGGTGGGCGCGCCGCGAGGGGGCGGGGTCAGGTGCCGACCAGTGGCACGGGGCCGGCGGCCCGCGTGGTCACCGGCTGGTGCGGGTAGGCCGGCGAGCGGCCCTGGTAGGACAGGATGCCGGGGTTGAGGACGACGCCGTGCCGCATCTCGATGGCCCGCCGGACCGTCTCGTGGGTGTGCCACTTCTCGCGGTCGACGAGGACCGGCAGGTACGGAAGGGTGCTCTGGCTCTGCTCCCAGGTGGCGGAGTCCCACAGCAGCGACGGGCTGTGGTCCACGGCGTAGTAGTGCACGTTCCCACCCACCGTGATGGTGGGTTGGTCGAAGGAGGTGGGACGCGCCCAGTCGAAGCCCATGCCCGTGTCGCACGAGACGTCCACGATGAGGGAGCCGGGAGCGAAACGGTCCAGGTCGCCGGTGGTCACGTACACCTCGGGGGCGGCGAGGTCCTGGAGCGCGCAGTTGACGACGATGTCGTGCTCGGCCAGGAAGGCGACGAGCGGCACCTCGCCCTCCGCGAGCAGCACCGTGCTGTCGCGCTCCCGCGAGGGGTCGTAGCGCAACTGGCCCATCCGGGTGGTGCCCGCCGGCGGGCTGACGGTGGCACTGGGGCGCCGGGTCACCACGCTCAGCTCCGACACACCCTGGGCCCGCAACGCAGCCACCGCGCCCCGCCCCGTGGAGCCGTAGCCGATGACGACGGCGCTGAGCGGTCGGCCCCAGGCCCCGGTCCTGCCTACGCACTGGGTGGCGTGCTGAACGGAGCAGTAGCCGGCGATCTCGCTGACCCGGTAGAAGGCGAAACGGTCGCGCGTGCCGTCCGTCGGCCAGTGCCGCATGGCCTCCAGGGAGATCACGGTCAGCCGCTTGTCGATGGCCAGTTGGGTGGTCTCCATGTTCTGCGCGAAGTGCGGGGCACCCACCAGGACCTGTCCCTCGCGCAGTTCGGCGATGTCCTGGGGTGTCACCTTGAACAGCATGACGGCCTCGCAGTCGCGGATCAGTTCCGCCCGGGGCACGACGCCCGCGACGTGGGGCCTGAGATCGCCGTCCGAGAGCCCGAACCGCCTGCCGTAACCGCGTTCCAGATACAACCTGGCCCGGATGTCGGCGTCCAGGAGCGGCAGATGGGCGGGGTGCAGCGGTACGCGCTTCTCGTGCTTCTTCCCGGTGGTCGCCACCACGCCCAGGCTCAACCTACCCATGACCCACCTTCTCCTTACGCGACGCGTTCTTGTGATTACGCTAACGTGACACGAATGAAGCAGACATTCGAGACAGCAATGAGCAATTTGGACAGCCATGGATATGCGCTGGTGGAGGGCCCCCTGGAGCCCGACGAGGCCACCGCCCTACTGCGGCAACTGGGGGAGCTGGTTCCGCAGACCACCGGGGAGGTGGCCTACGACATCCAGGCCCACGCGGGGTTCGAGGCGCTACGGGACACCAGGAGCCCCCACACCCTCCGGCCGCACACGGAGGCGCCGGGCCAGAGCCTGCCGCCGCGCTACCTGGCGCTGCACTGCCGGGTCCAGGCCACCTGCGGCGGCGGTCGCACCCTGCTCGCCGACGGGCGCCAGTTCCTCACCACCCTGGACGAGGACCTCCAGCGCCTGGCCCACCAGCACCCCGTCTACTGGCCCTCGTACGAGGAGCACCCCGACGCCGTGGGTGTCCGCAAGCCGGTCGTGGACCGCACCCCCTCCCGGACCGTCATCCGCATGAGCTCCACCCTGCTGCGGGTCGGCGCGTACTCGGAGACCCTCGACCAACCCACCGCCGACTCCCAGCCCATGGGCCCCGGCGGCGTCGCCCTCGCCGAACGAGCCGTCGACTTCGTCGAGACGGGTGGCACCTCCGTACTCATCCCCGAAGACGCGTTGCTGATCTGGGACAACCACCGGATGTTCCACGCCCGAACCGGCTTCGCCGACACCCGCCGACGCCTCACCCGCTACTGGGTCGCCGAGCCGGTACCGGAGGGCACACCGTAACCGCCTCCGGGCACTCCCGCGCCTCCGCGATTCCCGCGCGCCCGACCTCCCGCGCCCGCACGGCCTCCTGGCCCGAGGCTGACGGTTGCCTGACGTCCGGCGGTGACAGCGGGGACACCGGAAGCGGCCTGCCGCTCCCGGCCCGCCCAGTACGCTCGTCAACAGCCCGACCTTCTCTCCCAGTCAGGCGCGACGACGAACGTAGGAGTGAACATGCCCTTCCATGATGTGGAGATCGACGCCCTCGGCGGCGGTCCGGCCAACCTCGCGCAGTACCGCGGCAAGGCCGTCCTGGTCGTCAACGTGGCCTCCAAGTGCGGCCTGACCCCGCAGTACGCGGCGCTGGAGAAGCTGCACGAGCGCTACGCCGCACGCGGCTTCACCGTCCTCGGCGTGCCGTGCAACCAGTTCGCGGGCCAGGAGCCCGGCAGCGCCGAGGAGATCGCCACCTTCTGCTCCACCACCTACGGCGTCACCTTCCCCCTCACGGAGAAGACCGACGTCAACGGCGCCCAGCGGCACGCCCTGTACGCGGAACTCGTCGGCACGGCCGACGCCGAAGGCCACAGCGGCGACATCCGCTGGAACTTCGAGAAGTTCCTCATCGCCCCCGACGGCACCGTCACCGCGCGCTTCGGCCCACGCACCGAGCCGGACGCCCCGGAGGTCACCACCGCCATCGAGGCCACCCTGCCAGCCTGACGCCCACGCGGGGTGGCGGCTTGCGCCGTCAGGGGCTGGCGACGAGCAACCCGAGCTGCCTGGCCAGCCACGGCCTGCGCCCGCTGGCCCGCAGGCGGCCGCGTGCCACCGCCTTCCAGGTGGGGGTGCGCCGGAAGGAGACCAGCAGGAACGCGGTGGGGGTCGCCGTGATCCGGCAGTCGTAGGCGCGGGGTGGGGCGTCGCGGGTCACCGTCATCGTTCCGTCGTCGACGACGGCCGCGAGTCGCGGACCACCCTTGATCGCGAGGTCGAACGCGATGCTCACACCTCGCGCCCGCGACGCGTCCAGGGCCATCCGCATCATCGTCGGCATCGACTGCCCGAGCACCAGGCGCGCCGCGTCCGGGCCGATCGACCAGGGGAGCCTGGCGCCACGCGCGATGTCCAGGCCGTGTACGAGGGTCTCGCTGAGCACGAGCCCCGTCGCGGTCGCCACCGTGATCTCCCGCCCCAGCCAGGGTGCGTGGACGAGGGTGTCCGGGGGCAAGTCCTCGGTGTCCCGCAGGAAGGTCTCGCCCCGCTCGGCGAGGAGTGCGCCCAGGCGGGCGCGTTCCTCGCGGCTGAGTAGGCCGATGGACGCGGCGTTCACGGCCCCGACGCGTTCGCTGAGCGACGTCTCACCCGGCGGCACGATCCGGCCCCACTCCACGGACGCGTCGGGGTGGGCGACGGCGTGGTAGGCGAGGTACACGGCCGCCAGGTGCGCCCCGACGTCGCCGACCGTCCACACCGGGACACCCGAGGCCACGTCGAGATCGGGCACTGCGCGCACCAGCCGGACCAGCCGCGGAATGGCGTCACCCAACGCGGCACGGGTCCGCGCGTGTTCGGCGACGGGATCGAAACGCGTGACGGCGCCCATGCGACTCCCCCTTGCGGTCGGGAGCGCAGATTACCGCCGGGTAGCGGGGTGGCGGTAGGTGCTGGGGAGAGGGAGGGCTGTCAGCGCGAGCGCTCTCCCTCGATGCCGTAGACCACTTGGTCCTGTGGGTCGTAGGCAGTCAGTCCATGCCGAGAGGCCAAGTCCAGCAGGACCGAGGAGACCTCGGTGGAGCGCGACCAGGAGATCGCTGCGATGACGCACTCTCTGTTGCCGTACAGAGGAGAGGCCCACGGCGACTCATCCATGGTCTCCTCGGTGAGGTCCGGAAAGGCAGAGATCACGGATGCGCGGAAATCCTCCACAGCCGGATCCTCTTCGACGACTCCGGTAAGCCCATCCGTCAACTGGTCGTACGCCCAGGCAGACTCCTCCAAGGTTGGCACTGACTTCTGGATCCAAAAGGCCAGATCGAAGCTCACCCTTACCCCCGCCACACAGCCACGCGCCCGGCCCGGATGCGCAGCGCTGACCTGCCGGGAAGATAGTAGGCAGACAGGTCGCCTAGGGAGCCAGCCCGGTTACCGGGTTGACTCCCTAGGCGCTACCGACCCATCCGCACGTCGTGGACTCCGGCAAGCGTGCGCCCGCCTCCGGCAGTGACCGCGTTGCCTGGCCCATCGAGCCAGGCAACGAACTCTCGGCCTCGCCATCCTTCGAAACCCTCGTCCGCGGAGCGCGGGGCGCCCCCAGGCGGGCCGTTGCCAAGCCAGTACGTAGCACGTGTGCACGTCCGCCACGGTCAGGTTGTGAGTGCGCTGCCGCTTCTCGTCGCGGCGGGCTCCTGGCACCTGGACGATGTCACCCTTCGCGGTGCGCAGGGCCATGTCGGGCCTCAGGTCGCCCGCGTCGGCTGGGACGCCCCGCGCGGCGCGGGCTGTCGGCCGCCGGTGCCCGTACGGCCGAAGGACCGTGCCTCCTCCAGCCGTACGAGCCTGCGGGCCAACGGCATCGCGTCACCCCGCGCGGGGGTCAGGGCTTGGGGCACTGCTTCCAGGCGAGCCGGTAGACGGTGTTGATGTCACCGTCCGTGGAGTCCATGGTCATGAAGCTGGTCTTCTTCGGGTCCGAGGTGCCCGCGTTCACGCGCAGCTCGGTGTTGATGTTGAAGTTGCGCCGCGCGCCGCACGGCGCCCAGACCATTTGTCCCCAGTCGGTCTTGTCGGTGACCTGCCAGTTGTCGTCCTGCGGGCCCTTGAACGGGTGGGAGCGCGCGGCCGTGTCCGGCGACCCCTGGAAGTAGTACGAGGCCTTCTGCTCGCTGGTGGCGCCGGGTTGCAGAGACGCGTAACCGCGGTAGTCGGCGCTGGCGACGGCGTAGGTGAAGCCGCTCGGGACGTACACGACGAGGCTGAGCTGACAGTTCTTCCGGTAGTCCGTTGGATCGGAGGTGCCGCCGACTCTCGCCAGGTAGCGGCTGTACGTCACGGTGAACGCGGTGTTGTCCGGGGAGACGGCCACCTCGGCCGTTCCCTTGGGGCATCCGGAACCGTTCACCGTCGCGACCTCGATCACGATCTTGTCGGCGGGCGGGTTCTCGATCGTGGCGGGGCTCTGGGGCGAGAGGGTCGCGCCGAACAGGCCAACTACCGCGCTGGTTGCGAGTATGCCGGTGTGCATGATGATCCAATCCTTTGCCTCGGGGAACGGGCAGTCAGGGCAGGCAGGGGTCGCCGAGGTGTGCTGGGAACGTGCTGTGCGTGAGCGGCGACCGCCGGGACCCGTGACGGGCGGAGCGATGAGGCGGAGGCGCATGTGATCCGATCGGACATGCGCATGCCAATTGAGCGAGATGTTAAGGAACCGTGGAGGCACCGCCTAGGGCGAACTCAGGCCAATACTCGGGCCACGCCTCGCGACCTGGCGTGACGCGCCTTTGCCGCGCCCCAGGCGCCACATGCCGCGCCTCACGCCCCATGCCTTGGCACACGGGGTCCGCCGGAAGAGCCGATACGGGTCCGGTGGGCACAGGCGGACCGGGCGCGCCGCACGCGGTGAAGGTGCCACCATGAGCCGGCCACAACCTGACAGAGCATCAGAAGGCGTTGAGGGCTTGGTCGTTCCGCCAGTCCCAGCCGGTGATCGTGGCGCGCATCAGTTGGGCCGCGGTCGACAGGTGGCCGTCGGCGGCCCAGCACAGGGTGACGGTGCGGCGGCAGTCCGGGCTGTCGACCGGGACCCATACCAATGGCGTACGCGGGTTCTTGCGACGGGCGAAGGAGGGGACGAGACCAATGCCGAGGCCGGCGCCGATCAGGTCCGCGATGGCGCTGTGTTCGTCGCTCTCGCAGACGATCCTCGGGGCGAGACCCCGGGTGGCGAAGAGTTGGTCGAGCAGTCGACGCAGCCAGTGCCCCGCGCGGGCGGTGACGAAGGGGTACTCGGCGAGTTCGTGGAGGCCCACGGGCGCCCGACCCGCGAGCGGGTGGTCGCGGGGCACGGCCACGCCCACCGCGTCCTCGAAGAGTCGCGTCCCCGCCACACCCTCGGCGTGGATCGGCTGCGAGGCGACGCACAGGTCGACGTCCCGGGCTCGCAGCCGGCGGGCCATGTCCTCGGCCGGCGACCACTGGAGTTCGAGTTCCACGGCGGGGTGGTCACGCTTGTAGACCGCTAGCGGCCCGGTAAGGGTGAGAAAGGTCTCCGACGCCAACCGTACGGTGCCGAGGCCCTCGGTGGTGGCCTCGGCGACGGCGAGCTGTCCGGCCTGGAGCTCGCCGAGGGCGCGTTCGACGTACGCCCGAAAGACCCTGCCCGCGTCGTTGAGTCGCAGCCGGCTGCTCCGGTCGAACAGCGGGGTACCCAGTTCGCCCTCCAGGCGCGCGATGGTGCGGCTCAACGACGGCTGCGCGACGCGTAGTTCGTCGGCCGCCCGACTGAGGTGCTCCAGCCGCGCCACCACCAGGAACTGCCTGAGCGCGTTCAGCTCCACCACGCCTCCGAGAAGATGACGCCATAGCGGTAGCGACCTTAGACAAGACGACGCGGGGGTCATGGCGGCAGGGTGTGCGCGCAGGTCGCTACGGCGAGGGCCACGGCGGCGCGGCACCGTGATCGTCGGCGCCATGGGGCCCGCCCGGGCGGCGGGAAGGGTCGAAGGACCTCCCGAGGGCGGCGGGAATGAGTCAGGGCGCTCGTACCACCGCCCGGGAGCGTGCGGCGCGGCGCCTGACCACGGCAGGGCTCGCTCGCGGCGCGATGCCGAGACGGTCGCGCGCGGTACGCGGCCCGCCGCTCGTCCCGGCCGCCACCAGGGTGGGTGCCCTATCACCTCGTGTGGGGTCTCACATGCTGGGTGGCCGGACCCAGGTACTAGTCAAGATGTTTATATGGGCGTCACACTTACTTTGCCCCGCGTGCGGCAATGGCGCCGAGCGCTCACCGATGGACCGGGCCCGAGCGAGTCACACTCCTGCCGGCACCGGTCACAGCCGCGCCAGAAAGGCATTCTGTGGCGACGCGATCCGACATGCAGAGCGTACTCGGCACCCTCCTGACCGAGATCGAGCAGCGCAACCCGGCCCAGCCCGAGTTCCACCAGGCCGTGCACGAGGTCCTGGAGACCCTGGCGCCGGTGCTCGCGGCCCACCCCAGGTACGCCGAAGCAGGACTCATCGAGCGGCTGTGTGAGCCGGAACGCCAGGTCATGTTCCGCGTGCCGTGGCAGGACGACCGCGGACGGGTCCAGGTCAACCGGGGGTTCCGCGTCGAGTTCAACAGCGCCCTCGGCCCGTACAAGGGCGGCCTGCGCTTCCACTCGTCGGTCAACCTCGGGGTCATCAAGTTCCTGGGCTTCGAGCAGATCTTCAAGAACGCGCTGACCGGCCTCGGCATCGGGGGCGGCAAGGGCGGCAGCGACTTCGACCCGCACGGGCGCAGCGACGCCGAGGTCATGCGGTTCTGCCAGTCCTTCATGACGGAGCTGTACCGGCACATCGGCGAGCACACGGACGTGCCGGCCGGTGACATCGGCGTCGGCGGCCGGGAGATCGGCTACCTGTTCGGCCAGTACCGGCGCATCACCAACCGCTGGGAGGCCGGCGTGCTGACCGGCAAGGGACAGGGTTGGGGCGGCTCGCTGATCCGCCCGGAGGCGACCGGGTACGGCAACGTGCTGTTCGCCGGGGCGATGCTGAACGAGCGCGGCGAGGACTTCGAGGGCCAGACGGTGGTGGTCTCGGGCTCCGGCAACGTCGCGATTCACACCATCGAGAAGCTGCGCGCCCTCGGCGCGAACCCCGTGACCTGTTCCGACTCCTCCGGGTACGTCGTGGACGAGAAGGGCATCGACGTCGAGCTGCTCAAGCAGGTCAAGGAGGTCGAGCGCGGTCGCGTCGACACCTACGCCGAGCGCCGGGGCGCCTCCGCCCGCTTCGTGCCCGGTGGCAGTGTCTGGGACGTTCCCGCGGATGTCGCGCTGCCGTCGGCCACGCAGAACGAGCTGGACGAGAACGCCGCCGCCGCGCTGATCCGCAACGGTGTCAAGGCGGTCTCCGAGGGCGCGAACATGCCGACGACGCCCCCGGCCGTCCACCTGTTCCAGCAGGCCGGCGTGGCGTTCGGCCCCGGCAAGGCGGCCAACGCGGGCGGCGTCGCGGTCAGCGCGCTGGAGATGGCGCAGAACCACGCCCGTACGTCGTGGTCGGCGCGGCGGGTCGAGGACGAGTTGACGCACATCATGAACGACATCCACGCCACCTGCCACGAGACCGCCGAGCGCTACGGCTCCCCCGGCGACTACGTAACGGGCGCCAACATCGCCGGTTTCGAGCGGGTGGCCGACGCGATGCTGGCGCAGGGCGTCATCTGACACCACATGCCCGGCGGTCCCAGGCGAAACACGCGCCGGCCGCCGGGCACGGTCGTCTGGTCCGTGGCCCCGGGGCGCGTCAGCGCGCCGCGCGGGTCTCGGAGCGGTTGGCCTTGCGGATGGCGTCGAGCAGTTCGGCCTTCGACATGCGCGACCGGCCGTCGATGTCCAGCCACCGCGCGACGCCGTAGAGGTGTTCCCTGGTGGCGCTCTCGTCGACGCCCTCACCGCTGCGTCCGCCCTGCTGCCGGGGCCGCGCCGACTGCGGGTCGGAAGGCCCCTTGCGGCCACCCTCCTTCCGCTCCCAGTGGTCACCGACCTTCTCGTACTTGTGCTTCAGCGCCCCGTACGCCACCCGGTGCGCCCGTTCGCCCTCGCCGTACTGGTCGACCGCCGAGTCGTGCGCCTTGATCCACGTGCGTTGGGCGCCCTTCGGGGACCGTTCCAGCGTCGACGGCATCTCCTGTCGTCCGGGCACCTGCCTCATCTCCTGGGTAGTGACTGTCGGGTGTGACTGTCGGGTGTGATCGGGTGTGACGTTCGGAGTGACATTCGGGTGTGCGTGGCGGCTGTGCCTGGTCGGGGTCTGGGTCTTCGGGTTCCCCACGGTTGCTGGCGGTAACGGTGGCGGCGGCTTCGCCCGCCGCGCCGCGCGGGTCGCCCGGGCGGCCGAAAGCGGCGCGCCGGCCCGTCCGGGTGGGCGCCGTCGCGGCATAGTCCTCGTGGGGCCCGGCCGGCGGCGACCGGCTTCCGGTGTACGCGGGGGTGTGCTCGCCGATTCCGCCGCCACGACCGTCAGCCGCAGCGGCCGTCCCCTGGTCGTCCCTCCCCCGCACCACCCGAGATCGGTGAAGGAAGTACGCCATGAACGATGAGAGCCCGAGGCGGCGCGAGCGTCCGGTGCCGCGCGGGCGTTCCGGCGTGATCGGCCGTCGCTTCGCCCGATCCGGGACCGAGCCCATGACCGCGCAGAGCGCGCTCGGGTTGCGGCGGGTTCTGTCGACCGTGTTCCTGCCGTTGTTCGGCGGGGCGGCCGTGGTCTTCGGGGTGTGGGCGGCGAGGTCGGGCTCCGACGACAACCCGGGACGCGGTCCGCTGGTCACCCTCGCGGCGGTGTGTGCGGCGCTCACCCTCTTCGCGGCGGCCGACCTGCTGGTCGTCACCCGTCGCCTCAGGCGCGAGCACGGCGGCCGACCGCCGGCGGAGTGAGGCGCGCCGCGCACCTCGCCCGCCGCGCACCGTCAACGGTGGTAGAGCGCCACCAGGTTGCCGCTGGCGAGCTGCCGGGGATCGACCGCCTGGTGCACCTGTTCGGCGCTGGGGGCGTCGGGCAGGACGCACGGTTCCGCGAGGGCGTAGAGACGGAAGAAGTAGCGGTGCGCCTCGTCGCCGGGAGGCGGGTGTGGTCCACCCCAGCCCCGTTCACCGAAGCCGTTGACCAACTCCGTGCCGCCGGGTGGCGTCTGTCCCGCTTCGACGCCGTCGCTGTGGGGATCGATGCCGACCACGACCTGGTGCACGAACGTGCCCGACGGCGCGTCGGGATCCTCGCACAGCAGAACCAGCTCGGAAGCGTCGTCCGGAACGCCGCGCCACGTCAGGGGCGGCGAGGTGTTCTCGCCTTCGAACGCGTACCGGCGGGCCAGAAAGGCGTGGTCGTTGAACGCGTCGCTGATGAGTTCGATGCCAGCCATGGACCCCGGGGTACCCCGGTCATTTCCGGGCAAACACGTCGTTCACCTGGGGTTTCTCCGCCAGGACAGGCGCGGCACGGGCCCCGACCTGGTGCACGCCTGGCGGGCGTCACCCATGCGGCCCTCACAGGCAACGGGCCAGGTCTGCTCCTCCTGGCTCTCGGCCGGCAGGGCGTGCGGGGCCCGCTGCTCGCCATCGCCCCGGCCATCGCCCTGCTGGGGCTCGTGGGCACGCCCCCGACCGGCGTGTTCGTCGGAAAGCTGGAGGTCTTCGCCGCTGCCGTGGACGGCGGCTACGAGCACGACGACTCAGGCCCACCCACTCGTCGCGCCCCGGTCGCGCGGGGTGGGGCCATGTGCTGGGCGGAAGGCCGGGGCGGCCCAGCGGAGGTAGTAGAAGAGGGAGTCGAGCGTGTTGAGGGCCGCGACCACGATGAGCCAGGGTGCGGTGCGCGACCCGACCGTTGCTCGGTTTGGTACCTTTCATTGACACGAAAATCGATCGGATGTTCGCTTTTGGGGCTTCCGACACGTCCGTTGTCGGCAGGAAACACTCGCGTTCTCCGACGCGCGGTGTGCCACTCAATCGGACCAGGTGAAGCTCATGGCAGGAACCGATCACGAGAAGGCCCTGGACACCGCGCTCGCACAGATCGAGCGGAAGTTCGGCAAGGGCGCGGTCATGCGCCTCGGCGAGCGCCCCAACGAGCCCATCGAGGTGATCCCCACCGGTTCCACCGCGCTGGACGTGGCGCTCGGCGTGGGCGGCCTGCCGCGCGGCCGTGTCGTGGAGGTGTACGGGCCGGAGTCCTCCGGCAAGACGACGCTGACCCTGCACGCGGTGGCGAACGCGCAGCGGGCCGGCGGCGCGGTGGCGTTCGTCGACGCCGAGCACGCCCTGGACCCGGAGTACGCCAAGAAGCTCGGCGTGGACACGGACTCCCTGATCCTGTCCCAGCCGGACAACGGCGAGCAGGCGCTGGAGATCGTCGACATCCTGATCCGCTCCGGCGCGATCGACCTGATCGTGATCGACTCCGTCGCCGCGCTGGTGCCACGCGCCGAGATCGAGGGCGAGATGGGCGACTCCCACATGGGCCTGCAGGCCCGACTGATGAGCCAGGCGCTCCGCAAGATCACCAGCGCGCTCAGCCAGACACGGACGACGGCGATCTTCATCAACCAGCTTCGCGAGAAGATCGGCGTGATGTTCGGTTCGCCGGAGACCACGACCGGTGGCCGCGCGCTGAAGTTCTACGCGTCGGTGCGCCTCGACATCCGTCGGATCGAGACGCTGAAGGACGGCACCGACGCCGTCGGCAACCGCACCCGCGTCAAGGTGGTCAAGAACAAGGTCGCCCCGCCCTTCAAGCAGGCCGAGTTCGACATCCTCTACGGCCAGGGCATCAGCCGCGAGGGCGGCCTGATCGACATGGGCGTGGAGCACGGCTTCGTCCGCAAGTCCGGCGCCTGGTACACGTACGAGGGCGACCAGCTCGGCCAGGGCAAGGAGAACGCCCGCAACTTCCTCAAGGACAACCCCGACCTCGCCGACGAGATCGAGAAGAAGATCCTCACGAAGCTCGGCATCGGGGCATCGACGAAGGCCCCGGCCGCCGAGGACGCGGACCCCACCCCGACCCCCGACACCGCCGGGGCCTCGACCGGAAGCCCCGTCTGACAGGCACGGGCCGACCCGCCGGAGGACGGGCTTCCCGACGGGCACCCGCTTGCGACATGCTCCGCGTCCTTGAGCCGCTTCGGTGATCATTTTGCTTCAGCAACATCGCGGCAGCCGCGCAACATCGCAGCCGCGAGGCAGAGCCAGCCAAAACAAGGCGTGGGCATCTCATTCGGGTCAAGCTGACATCCGCCCCTCGTGGCGCAGCTCCGTACCCGTACGTCCACGCGGTCAACGAGGTCAGCCTCGAGCTACTGAGGGGGCGAGACGCTGGGCCTGGTGGGCGAGTCCGGCAGCGGCAAGACGACGACGCTGCTGGAATCCCTGCGGCTCAGGCGGCCCGAGGGCGGCCCGATCGAGATCGCGGGGCGGGAGATCGGGGCGAGAGATCGGGGCGGCGGCCGGCAAGGACGCCGATGCCACGAGTGACATCAGGAGCGATGCCGCACGGAGCGCCCCACGCCGAGGCCGGCCCCCGGACAGCCGCACCACGCGTACGCCTGCCACGCCGCGTGACCGGGTCCCAGACCCACTGCCGGACGTCAACCACCTCCCACCAGGTGGGCCCGCCGCCCGGCATCGGGCACATCAACTGGCTTGGGTGCGGGGGGCAACCGTGGTGGGCCGGGCTGGTTGCCACGGTCGCCTCTGCCGGGGCCTCCCCCTCCCGCAGAACTGCTCGTTTTCCGGTCGCGTGGCGACGCGGCCGGTCGCGTGGTTACGGCTGGTGCGAGGTCGTGGTGAGGAAGTCCAGGACCAGGGGGCTGGCGTGGGTGTGGGCTTCCTCGAAGTAGGCGTGGCGGGTGTCGGGGATCAGGTGGAGCCGGGCGCCCGGGATGCGGTCGGCGAGTAGGGGTGCGTTGGCGGTGGGGTTGAGTACGTCGTCGGTTCCGTGGAGGACCAGGGTGGGTGCGCTGATGCTGGGCAGGAGGTCCCAGGCGTCGTGGCGGTCGCTGGCCGTGAGGTGGTGGCGCCGGGAGTGGGCGGGCATCCGGGGGTCGCCGAGGGTGTGGTGCGGGCCCGGATGGCCGGCGAGCCAGCGGGGTGTGTACATGAACTCCAGCAGGGCTTGTCGCGCGGCTCCGGAGTGGGGCTGGGCCAGTGCCTGGCGGACGTCGTCGCCGCGTTCTATGCCGTGCGGGCCGCCGGGTGAGGTGCAGCCCAGGACCAGGGCGCGGACTCGGCGCGGGTGGCGGGCGGCGAGTTGCTGGGCGACACGCCCACCCATGGACGTGCCGTAGACATCGGCCCGCTCGATGCCGAGGTCGTCGAGGACGGCGATGACGTCCTGGGCGAACAGTTCGGTGCTGTGGGGCGTATCGGGCTTGTCACTGTCGCCGGTGCCCCGGTAGTCGAGGGTCAGGGTGCTGCGTGCGGGGTGGAAGTCGGCGCGCACCGTCTCCCACCAAAGGTGGCTGTTGGCCTGCCCAGCCAGCAGGACGAGCGGCACACCCTCGCCTTCGACCTGGTAGGCGATGCGGGTCCCGTCGGGTGCCGTCGCGTAGGGCATCGGCTGGTCTCCTCAACTCCGTGGGCGGGCGCAGCACTTCGGGAAGCGCTGGACAACAGGCGATCCGTGAGGGCGGCTTTGCTGACCTCACGGTGCAGAGCCTGCCACCTCAACGGTTCGCCGTCGTCCGCCTTGTGCGCCGAGCGGGCACTTCGCGTGGCCGTCGTAGGACCATGGCCGCACCGCCACCGCGCCTGTACGGGGGCGCCGCCCGTCCGGGGCGATGGGGGCGCGAACGCGACGGGAGAGGTCGTACCAGGGGACGCCACAGACCCCGACGCCTGGACGTCGGGGTCTGGGAGGGGTGCCGCTAGTGGGGGGAGTGGAGGAAGAGCGAGGCGCCCGGGGCGGTACGGGTGCTGTGGACGCCCCTGTCGCCGCCGTAGTCCGCGCTCTCGTGTCCGTTCCAGTCCGGGATCGGCGCACCGTCCTGGGTCAGGTGTTGGAAGCGGCCGGGGTCGTCGGCGGCCGAGCCGAACTGGTGGATCGGCTGCTTGCCCTCTCCCGACCTGCTGTACGGCCGGAACTCCACGTAGGGGCCGCCCCGAGTGAGCTGCTTGGTGAGGACGTTGTTGTGGAAGACGTTCTGCGGCCCGGAGGACCCGGCCCACTTCACGGCCTTCTCACCGGCCGCCCACCAGATCGGGTACCAGGTGCCGGCCTCGACGTCACCGCTCTCGCCACCGCAGCGGGCGGTGCAGTTGCCCGAGTAGTGCTCGTACGGCACCCGCACCGTGTTGTTCTCGAACAGGTTGCGGCGCTCCCAACCACCGTGCAGGTTCAGGTCGGAGTCGAAGTCGTTGGCGTAGACGACGTTGCCCGACGCGGACCACTGGAGGGTGAAGTGTCGCAGGTTGCGGGTGGTGTTGTACGCGTACAGGGAGTCCCAGACGCGGCTGCCACGGAGGTAGCCGTTGCCGCCCTTGCCCTTGTTCCAGGCGCCGTCCAGGTGGTTGCCCTCGAACTGGAGGTTCTTGGCGACCTCGGTGACGATCGGGTGGGATCCGGTCATCTCCGCGCGTACGCCGCGGGCCCAGGAGTCGGCGGCCCACTTGAAGACCAGGCCGTGCATCGCGGACTCGGGTGCCAGGTTGCCGTAGTTGTGCTCCGCCTGCTTGGCGTCCAGCCCCGGCATCTCCTGGGTGAAGGCGAAGTTCTCGAACCCGACGCCGACCACCATCGTCAGCGGTGTCACCTTGCTGGCGTACGCGGTGGTGCCGATCGGTGCGGAGCCGTCCGATGTGGAGTCGACGGGCACGTCGAACTCCAGTGGCTTGTCGATGGTCACGGTGCGGTTGTCCGCGTCCACGGCGGCGATCCGGAAGACCTGCTGACGCATGTGCAGGTCGTCGAAGCGCGTCTCGTCCGTGGCCCCCTGCAGCTCGTAGAACTTACGGCTGTTGGCGGCGCCCACCCACAGGTGTCCGCCGGGTCGGAAGCGGGACGTGTTCGCCTTGGCGTCGAGGTGGATGACCCGGCCGCCCTCCCTGGCCGCGTAGCCCGGCGCGTCGGCCGCCGCGCGCAGCTTGACGCCCGAGGCCCAGTGCTGGTTGACCGAGCCCTCGTAGAGGTCCTTGCGGTTGGCCGGGGCCGCGGCCCACTCGTCGGCGTACCGGGTGGCGACCTCCCGGGTCTGGACGCGGAACAGGCCCCGGCCCGGCCAGATCCAACCCCCCTTGGCGGTGTCGGCGCCGGCCTCGTGCGCCATCGAGTCCGGGTCCCAGCGGCTGCCGTCCTTGCTCAGCGTGTCGTAGCGCGTGTCGGCGTCCGGGCGGAAGACGACGCGGGTGCGCCGCTCGTCGCCCGGGTCGCTGCCCTGGCCACGGATGACCAGGTAGTCGGCGTCCACGGAGATCTGTCGCGAGATGTCGACCTGGCCGCTGGGCAGGGTGATCAGCGAGAGCTGGTCGAAGTTGGCGTCGCCGGCGCACCGGGTGCGGATGTCGTCGATGGCGCGTTGCAGGCCGGCCGAATCGTCCTTGCCGTCGTCCGGGGTGACCCCGTAGGTGTCGGCCAGCTTGGTCGGTGTGATGCGACAGGCGGGCTCGGCGGTGTACTGCTGGTGGTCGGGCAGGGCGCCGCCGCTCCGGTAGCCGGCCTCGCTCCAGTCCGGCAGGCCGTCGACGGGTTCGAGCCGGTCCTCGGAGGTCAGGGCCGACGCACAGGGTGTCGCACCGGCCCCGGTGCCCGAGCACAGCCGAGGGGGCTTCCCGCCCGGAGGCATCTGGAGGATGTTGACGTTGGCGCGTACCCAGGTGATGAACAGGACGAGGGCCCCGGCGCTCAGCGTGGTGGTGTAGTCGCCGTTGCGGACGGCCTGGGAGAGTGTGGCCCAGTTGGTGATGTACGGCTGGTACTCGGCCGCCGGCCAGCTCTGCTCGCCGCTCAGCGCGGTGTGTACGGCGTCCCGGACGTTGTTGAACCGCGCGCCCTCCACCAGGGTCATGACCAGGCGGGCGAGGGAGGGCCCCACCCAGCCCTCGTGCATGTTCTGGGCGGTGACCCGGCCGAGGTCGCGGACCGCGTCCCGCAGGTTGTCGCCCGTGACGGTCCGGGTCCACACGTCCGGCCCACCCATGCCGCCCTCGCCGTACCGGCTGGTGAAGGGCAGGGTCACGGTGTTCAGTTGGCCCTGGCCCGGGAAGATCTCGGGCGGCGCCTGGCCCAGGCTCTCCTCGTCGAAACGGAAGAAGGTGCGGCTGAGGGTCTGCTGGTAGAAGCCCATCACGTACATGGTGTCCAGGCGGATCACCAGGCTGACGGAGGGCATGTCGGTGCGCCAGTTCAGGGAGTCGAGGGGGATCAGGGCGAAGCCCTGACGCGGGTGACCGCCGATCGGGCGGGCCAGGTCGGTGGGGTTGGCGCGGGCCGGGCCGGCTCCGGTGGTGGACCGGTGGCCCCGGCGGTGCCCGGTGGACGGTCCGGCGACCGGCCGCTCCGCGTTCCTGGCCGCCTCCACGATCTGCTCGACGATGTGCAGGTAGTTGGTGGCCACGTCGCGGTTCCGCTCCGCCGGCTGGGCCACGGCCGGGGTGCCGAGGACCGTGACGGTGGAGACGAGGGCGAGGAGGAAGGCGAGGCAGCCGGACAGGGCGGCCTCGCTGAGGCGTCGGCCGTGCGCGCCGACGGTGGGCCGGCTCACCACGGCACCACGTAGTCGATGGTCGCGGCGGGGGTCCCGTTGCCTTCGCTGGTGCCGCCGGCCCAGTACGCCACGGTGTAGGTCGCGGCCGACAGCAGGCCGTCGTCGCCGGCCGGGATGACGGCCGCGCCGTAGTCCATGCAGCGCGCGTGCTCGTTGGGGCAGACCCAGTCCCAGTCCTTACGGTGGGCCTTGTCGATCCGCCCCTTCTCGTAGATGCCGACCCAGTCACCCCGCTCGCCCGGGTTGCGGCCGACCGGGGTCAGGTAGGTCAGCACCAGGCCGGTGTCCTTGGGGTTGAGGTGGATGCCCTTCTGGTCGATGTGGGCGGTGGTCCAGGTCGCGTCCAGGATGTCGAAGTGGGTGGAGCCGTGCGGGCCCGCCGCGAGGCCGATCCGCTGGGACTGCTGGACGCTGGTGCCGGTGGCCCGGTCCGGCAGCAGGAACTGGGTCCCCGCGACGGCCAGGGCGGAGCAGAGGGCGGTGACGGCGGCGGGCAGGAAGCGGCGTCGCCTACCGTCTCCGCGCGTACTCAGACGCATGGTGAGAAGCTTCCTTCTGGGGAATCGGATGCGGTGAACCGTCGGCCGTGCGGCCGGCGGTGGCGTGTGCTACCAGGGCACGACGTAGTCGACGGTCACGGCCGGCCTGCCGCTGGACTCGCTGGCGTCGTCGGTCCAGTACGCCACGGTGTACGTCTTGCCCGACTCCAGGCCGTCGTTCCCGGCGGGCACGATGGCGGACCCGAACGACTTGCAGCGCGCGTGCTCGTTGGGGCAGACCCAGTCCCAGTCCTTGCGGTGGGCCTTGTCGAGCTGGCCCTTCTCGTAGATGCCGACCCAGTCACCCTGCTTGCCGGGGTTGCGGCCGAGCGGCGTGATGTACGAGACCACGAGTCCCGTGTCGTAGGGCGGGTCGTTGAGACCCTTCTGGTAGACGTGCGCGGTGGTCCAGACGGGCTCGTACAACATGAACTCCCCCTCCCGCGCGCCCTGGCCCGCCGGGCCGGCGTTCTCCAGCCGCACCGGGTACTCACGCTCACCCACGCTGGAGCCCAGGGTGTGTGCCCCCAGGGTCACCGCCACCGAGCAGACGACCGCCAACACCGCGGGTACGAAACGTCCCCGCCGTCTCCCGGCGTCCCGCGCGCGGTCTGTTCCACGCCTAGAGAAGCGCACAGCGCAACCCCCCACCCATGACGTTCCTGCCTTTCTCCGGTCCCTGTGGACCGCGTGACCGTGCCGGACCGAACGGGCCTGCCGGCCGTCGGAGCTGTGACGGGAGCGCGCCGGCGCCCGCCCGTACGCGCCAGCCACCCGCACCGGGTTCGGTAGGGTGCGGCCCCACGATCGCGCCGGCCATGGGCCTGGCGACGTACGGACGTGCTGGTGTGCGGACGTGCCGGAGCGGACGTGCCGATGTGCTCGGCGTGCCGATGTGACGGTGTGTTCGGCGTACGGACGCACTGGCGTACTGGTCCGTTGGGTCCGTGGACCGACGATCTCCCGGTGCCCAGTTCAGCAAGGCGGGACGCCCGACACCAGGCGGAATCACCGGCAAAAGTGCGGTTCAGGGATACTTCTGCCGGAAGTGCCGGCCGTGGCACGCACAGAGGAAGGTCGGCCCCGTGAGCAGCACAGCACCCCCGCCGCGCGCGTTCGGGCGGCTCCTACGCGACCTGCGCCGGCGCGCGGGTCTCAGCCAGGAGCAGCTCGCCCACACGGCGGGCGTGAGCGTACGGGCCCTGGCCGACCTGGAGCGGGGCCGCACCCGAGGGCCACGGCGCCGCACCGTCGAGGCCCTGGTCAGCGCGCTGGCCCTCGCCCCCGACGAGGCCCACGCCCTGGAGGCCGCCGCGGCCCCCGGACGCCTCCGCGCCTCGGCTGATCCCGCCGGCGGGAGCGTCCCACCCCACGGGGGCGGGTCCACCGGCGCGGCCGGCCCGAGCACGGCGGCCGACGCGAGCACGCCGGGCGGCACGGGCCCGGGCCCGGAGGATGGTCCAAGCACCGTGGGCGGCGCGAGCCTGGCGCTCGGCACAGGCCCGGAAGGCGGCCCGAACACGGCGGGCGGCACGGGCACGGCGGGCGGCACGGAACGTCCCGCGAGCTCGCCGCACGCCGCCCTGGCCCTGTCGCTGCCTCGCGACACCCGGGACTTCACCGCGCGCGAGCAGGCCCTGGACGAGGCGTGCGCGCTGGTCGACCGGGCGGAGGCGGACCACCCGCCCGTCCTCGTCGTCACGGGCCAACCCGGGCTTGGCAAGACGGCGTTCGGCGTCCGCCTCGCCCACACCCTGGCGCCCCGCTTCACCGACGGACAGCTCTTCGTCAACCTGCGGGGCATGGACGCGGAGCCGACCGACCCACGGGAGGTGCTGGCCACGCTGTTGCGAGCGCTGGAGGTGGCCGAACACGCCATCCCCCACGACCTGGCGGGCCGCTCGGGGTTGCTGCGCTCGCTGCTCGCGCCCCGGCGGCTGCTCCTGGTGCTGGACAACGCCGCCCACGAGGCCCAGGTACGCCCCCTCCTGCCGTCCCTCGGCGGCTCGCTGACCGTGATCACCAGCCGGAGCGGCCTGACCGGGTTGGAGGGGGTGCATGGGATCGCCCTGCCCCTGTTGCGCCGCGAGGAGTCCGTGGAACTGCTGACCCGCGTCGTCGGCTCCGCGCGGGTCGGCCGGGAGGCGCAGGCGGCACGCGATCTGACGGACCTGTGCGGACACCTTCCGCTGGCCATCCGCATCGTCGGCCAGCGGTTGGCGGGCCGCCCGCGGGAACGGCTGGCCAAGCTCGTGGCCCAACTGGCTCGCGAAGAGCGCAGGCTGGACCTGCTGAACGCCGGTGACCTGCGGGTACGGGCCGCCTTCGGGCTGTCCTACGAGCAGCTCTCCCCCGCCTCGCAGACTCTGTTGCGCCGCTCCGCGATGGCCTCCGGGCCGGATGTGAGCCCCGAGACCGCCGCGCTGCTGGCCGGTGTGTCCCTGCCCGAGGCGGAGCTTGGGTTGGACGAACTGGCCGACCGTGGCCTGCTCCAGGCCGACGCCGTGGCCGAGCGCTACCAATTCCACGACCTGCTGCGGCTGTTCGCCGCCGAGCTGGTGGCCAGCGAGGACGGGCCCGGCACGGAGCGGGCCGCCCGGGACCGGACCGCGCGCTGGATGCTGGCGCGCGCGACGGCGGCCGGACTCCACTTCGACGCCCGGCGGCCCGCCCCACCTGACGAGACCACCGACGTCCATGGCGGCCCGGGCGCTGATCCTGGCGAGCCAACCACCGGCGACCCCGACCCGGCCACCACGCCCGCCACCCGGGCCGAGGCCCGGCGCTGGCTGGAGGACGAGTGGGCCCAGTGGCTCGCGGCCCTGCGACACGCGGCCGAGGCCGGCTGGCACCGGGCGGTGGTGGACGCGGCCGAGGCGATGCACTGGTTCTCCGACCTCACCCAACACTGGGAGCTGTGGGTGGAGGTCTTCCGGCGCGCAGCGGACGCGGCCCGCGCGCTGGGCTCCGGCCGCGAGGAGGCCACCCACCTCAACTACCTGGCCTGGGCGTACAACCTGTGTGTCTACGACCACCGTGCCGCGCTGGCCGCCGCCCGGGCCGCGTACGTCGCCGCCCGGGACAGCGGCGACCAGCTCCAGACGGGGTGGGCGCTGGGTTACGAGGCGGGGGCGCTGCGCCGGCTGGGCCGGCTGGACGAGGCGGTGGCCGGGCTGCGTGAGGCGGCGGCCTGCCATCAACGCAACGCCACGCCCGAGGGCCGGATCGCGGAGCTGACCACCCTCAACGTCCTCGGGGAGGTCCTGCGCGAACAGGGGCAAGCCCAGCAGGCCCTGGACATCCACCTGCGCGGCGCGGAGATCTGCCGCGCCGGCATCCCCGGGCTCTGCCCCGACCTGCTCGCCCTCTACCAGGCGGCCACCGCGCAACACGTCGGCAACGACCACGCGGCGCTCGGCCAGTGGCAGCGTGCCGAGGGGCCGCTACGCAGCGCGCTCGCCGCCTTCGAGAGCTCCGACATGCCGGCCTGGAGCGGGCCCGCCCACCTCGAACTGGGCATCGTCCTGCGCCACGTCGGCAGGCTCGCGGAAGCCCGTACGGCCGTACGCGCCGCGCTGGCCACCCTCACCGAACACCGCAGCTTCCGCCAGGCCGAGGCCAGGACGGAACTCCGGGTGCTCGACACCCTGTTGCCGAGCTGACCGGGCGACGCCGCCGCGCACAGACAGCGGCACCCATCACAACGGTGGGCAGCCTCCGATGATTCTGCGCGGGTCCGACGAGGAAGCCGTGCGAGGCACCGGGCACGCTGGCTGCCAGACCGTCGACGTCCGGACTGTCCGCGATACGGAGGGCGACACGGATTGCTACCGACCCCCGCACACCGTCAAGGTAGGCCCGTCAGCCGGCGCCGTCGCACCTCCCACACCCCTCGACGGCGTCGCTGGCGGACTCCTCGTTCGGCCCGACCACACATCGGGCCGAACGACGCCTCCGACCGGAGGCGGTGGACAGCGGCACGGAACAGGCGGCGGGCGACGCTGTGTCGGGTTGCCGCCGCCGCGACAGTGTCCGCGATGGTCAGTACCGGTAGGTCGAGCGCCGGCGACGGCGACCTCGCCCAGGCCGTGAGCCTCGGCGCGGGACAGGCAGACGCTACGCACCGCCTTCTCGCCCCACCGGGCCCGCTCGCACCGTGCGAGCGGTCGAGCGCCTCACCACGGCGGCTGGCCGTCTGGGCGCGGCAGCCCGATCGGAGCCGGGGCGCGCCCGTCTCCCGTCGCGGAAGGCCCCGCTCGCCAACATTCGCGGCGAGCGGTACGAGCGGGCCCCGGCACCTTCCACCCGCGCTCGACTGTCCGTCCCTTGCCGCCGGCTGTGCGCCGCGTATGGCCGGCGTCCCACCGAAGTACCACGCACACGCGCTCCACCAAGACGGAAAGGCAGACACACCCAGGATGAGAACCACGCAAAGGAACTACCGCTGGTTGACGGCATGGTGTACCGGGCTCGCCGTCACCGCCACGCTGGCCATGGCCGGCGCACCCGCCCAGGCCACCGAGGACAGCGGCGGTACGGCCGCCGAAGGAAGAGTCATCAACGCCGGGGCGCCCGGTGCCATCGACGGCCTGTACATCGTCTCGCTCAAGGGCTCCACCTCAGCCTCCGCGGCTGCCGAGACCGCCGTCACCGACCAGGCCGACCGGCTCACCGACCGCTACGGCGGCGACGCCGATCGGATCTACACAGCGGCCCTGCGCGGCTTCTCCGCCAGGATGACGCCCGTCCAGGCCAAGCGGCTGGCGGCGGACCCCGAAGTGGCCTACGTACAGCAGTCCCTGATGGTGCGCGCCACCGAAGGCGGCAACCAACCCAACCCACCGTCCTGGGGCTTGGACGCCGTGGACGGCAAGCAGGACAAGGCGTACGACTACCCGGGCACGGGCGCGGGTGTCACCGCGTACGTCATCGACTCCGGCGCCCGGTTCTCGCACCAGACCTTCGAGGGTCGGGCCTCGTCCGGCTACGACTTCCTCGACGACGACACCGACGCCGCCGACTGCTTCGGCCACGGCACGCACGTGGCCGGCACCATCGCCGGCAAGGAGTACGGCGTCGCCAAGCAGGCCAAGATCGTCGCCGTACGGGTGCTCGACTGCCAGGGCAGTGGTCCCGACGCGGACACCATCGAGGGCATCGACTGGGTCGTCAAGAACGGCAAGAAGCCCGGCGTCATCAACATGAGCCTCGGCTCCGGCGGCCCGAACGCCGACCCGCAGGGCATGCGCGAGGCGACCAAGCGAGCTGTGCAGGCGGGATTCCCGACCGCGATCTCGGCGGGCAACGCCAACCAGGACGCGTGCGGCACCTCGCCCGGCGACACGCCCGAGGCGCTGTCCCTCGGATCCACCGACAGCAACAACGCGCGGTCCAGCTTCTCCAACTACGGCCGCTGCATCGACCTGTTCGCCCCCGGCGGCAACATCACCTCGGCCAGTAACAGCTCCGACACGGGCAAGACCACCATGGGCGGCACCTCCATGGCCGCGCCGCACGCCGCCGGCGCGCTGGCTCTCTACCTGGAGAACAACCCGAGGGCGAGCAGCACGCAGGCCACCGACGCGGTGATCGCCGCCGCGCGGGACGGCGTGGTCACCAACCCGGGCACGGGCTCGCCCAACAAGTTCCTCGACGTGTCCAAGCTCGGTGCGCCCGCGGACCCGGGCAAGCCGACCGCGGAGTTCACACCAACCTGCTCGGAGGCCAACACGACGTGCGCCTTCGACGGGTCCGCGTCGAAGGACCCGGACGGTTCGATCTCCTCGTACGCGTGGGAGTTCGGTGACGGCAAGACCGGCGAGGGCGCCAAGCCGTCGCACACCTACGACAAGGCCGGTTCGTACGAGGTCAAGCTGACGGTGACCGACAACAGCGGCAAGACCGGAACCGTCACCAGGGAGGTGGCCGTTGGCAAGCCGGCGGGTGAGCCGCCGGTGGCACGGTTCACCGTCTCCTGCCGGAACGACGCGTGCACCTTCGACGCCTCCCGCTCCACCGACAAGGACGGTGACATCGCCTCGTACGCCTGGAAGTTCGGCGACGGCAAGACCGGCGAGGGCAAGACCGCCAAGAACACCTACCCAGCGGGTCAGAAGACCTACACGGCGCAGCTCACGGTCACCGACCGGGCAGGCAACGCCGGCACCGCGGCCAAGCAGGTCCAGTGCCGCGACTACGGCAGCCAGACCGTCTGCTTCGGTAACTGACCCTACCGCCGCCCAACAGGCCGTCCGACCCTCCTATCCGCCACGGCCGACTGCCTTCCCGCACCGGCCGCCGAGCCTCCCGACAACGACGGCTACCGCTCGTCGCTTCGGAGGCCGGGCGTCCCACGCCCGGCCTCCGAGGGAGACCACCCACAGCGTGCGGGGCCCCCAGGGGCCCCGCACCGGCTCGTCGCGGCGTACGCGACCCGCGGCCGTCCGGTCGATGTGCTCGGCATCCTGCCGCAGGACCGCGCATCCCCTCGCGCAGGCCCCGGGACGCGGGCACCACGTGCGCACGCGCACTCGGCCTGGCCCGGGCCGGACTGCCACAGCCCGGCAAGCCGGCGCGCGAGGGCCGACCACTCCCACTCCGCCGTGCACCCACCCCACAATGCCCGACGACGAAACAGACGACTGAGAAGCCAACCACCCCACGACCTCGCCGCACAGGCCGGGCGGACCGGGCAGGCCGGGCAGGCCAGACCGGTCAGTAGGCGTCTGCGGGTACCTCGCTTCGGGAGGTGAGGTTGAGTTTGTGCAGCACCCTCGCCACGTGCTGCTCGACCGTCCGTGGCGACAGGAAGAGCACGTCGGCGATCTCCCGGTTCGTGCGCCCCGTGGCCACGAGACGGGCCACCTCCCGCTCGCGCGGAGTGAGTTGGTCGCCGTAGCCACGTCGACCGCGTCGCGCAGAGATGCTGACACCGTTATCACGTAGCACCCGACGGCACCGGGCCGCGTCCCGCGTTGCGCCCAGTGCGGCAAAGCGCTCGGCGAGTTCGGTCAGTTCCCTCGCGACCCGCGCCCCGGAGGTGTCTCCCGCGCGGCCGGCACCGCCGCGCCCTGCCGTACCGGCCAGGCCGGCCTTGCCGCCAAGGCCACCCGTAGCGAGGCGGCAGCGCAAGGCGGCCTCAGCGGTGCGGGCCGCCGAATACGGTCTGGGCAACGCCGCGTAGCGAGCGCTCGCCGCCTCGTAGGCCGCGATGGCCTCGGCCAGGCGGCCCTGTGCGTACGCCACCGCGCCCCGGCATGCCTCCAGTGCGGCGGCGGCCAGCGGCGCGTCGCAGCCGGCGATGCCCGCGGCGTACTCCGCGACCAGGGCATCCGCCTCCGACACCCGTCCGTGCCGTACGAGCACGGCGACCGCCGTCGGCATGAGGTCCGCGCCCCAGACCCACATCCCCTTGCGTCGGACCCTGGCGACGGCCCGTTCCGCCTCCGCCCGGGCCGCCCCCATCTCGCCGCGGGCCATCCACACCCGGATCATCGCCCCCGCGGCGGCGGCCAGGACGGGGGCCCGGGCGTTGACCGGGTCACCGAGGGCGGCGGCTTCGAGTGCGTCGGTGGCCTCGTCCCACTCACCGCGCGCGATGGCGAGCAGCCCGAGGACCAGGTACGCGTCGGCCGCGGTGCCGGACACGCCCTGCACCATGTCGAGCACCTGGCGCGCACGCGTGGCCAGGTCATGCCAGTTGCCCAGGCCCCATTCCAGCCGCAGCGAGGTGCCGTCGATGATCCCCTGGAGCCAGGGTGAGCCGCACTCGGCGGCGAGCCGCTCTCCCGCGCGCCGGAACCGCTGCGCCGCCGCGTAGTGGCCGAGCCAGGTGGTGGCCTCGGCCAGGTTGCCGGACAGCCGGGCGAGCTGTAGGCACTCTTCGGGGGTCCGCCCGGTGCCCATCATCTCCTCAGCCTCGGCCCAGACCGTGGGATCGCCCGCCATCATGCGCAGGACGACGTGGTTGCCCCGTACGGCCAGCCGCAGGGCCGGGTCCGACTGGTCCGTGAGGAGCCCCTCGGCACGGGCGATCCACTGCTGGTAGGCGGCGTACGGTTGCTCGCCCGAACTCGCCATGGCCAGCGCGGCCATGGCCCGGGCGGCGAGTTCGGGTGAGTCGCGCAGCTCCCGGACCGCGATCTCGGTGTCCGTCCAACCCTGCTCGTACTGTCCGGCCTGGTTTCTGAGCAACAGCCCGAGGTTGAGCCGGACCTCACCGCGTACGACGTCGGGGAGATCGCCGTCGCGCACGATGCCCCGCAACAGCGCGACGGCCCTGCGGTAGGCGAGGCCCAACACCGCGACCCGGCTGAGCTGGACGGCGAACCTGGCCCGGTCGTCACCGCGCAGTCGCGGGTCGGACAGCAGCCCCTCAAGTATCTCCGCCGCGACAGCGGTGTCGCCGAGCTCACGGGCGGCGTCCACCGCCGCCTCGCTGTACCGCAACCAGGCATCGAGGTCGCCGACCTGCCGTGCGTGGTAGGCGAGTTGCCTCAGCGGCGGCGGTTCGGCGTCGACGAGCACGGCCATCACACGGCGGTGCAGTCGGCGCCGGTCCAGGCTCGGCAGTGCGTCGTAGGCCGCCTGCTGGGCGAGGGAATGCCGAAAGCCGTAGCGGTCACCCCCGAAGTCGTGGAGCACGCCCGCCAGCAGCGCCTCCCTGATCCCCCTGCCCGCGTCGACGCCGCTCGGGGACCGGGGCGCCCGGGGGTACGCGCCGCCGCCGGCCGCGTGCCCGGGCAGCGCGCTCGGTGCGGCTGCGCGCGTATCCGCTCGGCCGACGCTGGCGGAGGACCGGGGATCACCGGGTTCGGCGACAGTGGGCTCAGCGCTTGCGACGGCGGCGATCAGGTCCTCGGCGGCGGGGACGCGGAGCACGGCCGCCGCACGCACCACGGCCATGGCATGCGCCGAGAACCCCGTCGTCTGGTCCACCATCGCCTCGCGCAGCAGCCTGGGCACCTCCAGGGCGTCGAGTGTCTCCCGCTGTGCGCCCCAGCCCGCCGGCAGACCGCTGACGACGAGCGCGCGGACGACCTCCTCCAGGACGAACGGGATGCCGGCGGTGCGTTCGCGCAGTTCGGCGGCGAGGTCGGCGGGTACGGTCTCGCCGCCGGTGATGGCGGTGGCGAGACTGCGGACGGCCGACACGTCCAGGGGTCCGAGCGGGATCAGAGCGGAGGTGGTGCCGGGCGGGTGCCGATAGGCGCGGCCTAGTTGCAACCCGACGTTCGCGAGGTCCTCGCGGCGGTAGCTGAGCACCATCGCCACTTCGGCGGGTGGGTCCTCGACGAGGAAGCCGACCAGGTCACGGGTGCCGTCGTCCGCCCAGTGCAGGTCCTCCACGACCACGACGACCTGACCCAGCGAGGCGAGGAGCGCGCGCACGGCGCGGAAGAGTCGGTGCCGGCGGGCCTGGTGGTCGTGGAGTGTCTCCGGCGTGGGCGGCAACGCGTCGGCCAACTCCGGCAGATAGGGCCGCAGCGTGCCGCACACGGGGTTGAGACCCCGTGGCAACTGGCCTTCGAGTTGCCGTAACAGGTCGAAGAACGGGCCGTAGGGGAAGGGCTCGCGCAGCGGTTGGCAGGTGCCGAGCAGCACGCGGCGGCCCCGTACGGACGGGTGCCCCAACGCCTCCCGGATCAGCCGGGTCTTGCCGATCCCGGCCTCTCCCTCGACGAAGGCGACCGCGGGAGGGTGGTTGACGACGTCGAGCAGCGCGCGCAGTTCGCCGGTGCGACCGACGAGGGCCGGGGCTCCCGAACGGCGAAGAAGTGGACTGGTCATGGAGGACTCCGTGCCCGAGGGAAGGCCGAGGCCATGGCTCACGGTGGCAGGCGGGCAGCGACGCGCCCGGACTGGCCATCTCGGTCGTGGCCGTAGGTCTGTGGAGACCGCACCGGTGTCCCGGTCGTCACCCATCGGCTGTCTCTTCCGGCTCGCCCGTAGCCAGTCGGCCACCGCGGTAACGCGAAGCTACTTTCCACGGGCCGCCGGAGCAAGAGGGTTCCGGCGCGAACTCCTGGGTGTGCCCCAGCCGCTGGTCGGAGGCGGTGTCAACGCCCGTGCCGGATCACGCGCTTGGCGGGTCCAGCTACGGATGAAAACACGGATTGTCCCCCTCGCGTACCGCCTCTACGGTCCTTTCATCCCCCCACCACGACATGCACCCGACAAGGTTCCCCACAGCGAACCGGCCCAGGCGTCTCGGGGCCGGGATCAGACGACGGAGTCCGAACCGCGGCGGGAACCAGGCCCCGACAGCGCCTCCGACACGCGACGAACGACGCGGCTCTACGCCACGCCAGCGCGGTGGCGTGGCCATGGAGCCGGGGTCAGCGGGTGCTGCCAGCCGGTTGGGGGCCGCCCGCCCCATGGCGGGCATCCACGGAGAGAGGAACAGCATGAGCAGAACCAAGCGGCTGAACCAGGTGGCCAGCCTCACGGTCGCGGCCCTTGCCGTCGCACCACTGTTGTCCGGGGGTGCTCAGGCGGCGACCGGCGACACCACCCACCGCACGCGGGCGGTCAACCCGACCGACACGGCGCCCGCGCCCAGCGAGGCGCACACCAGAATCGTCGGGGGCCAGCCCACCACGGTCGCCGAGTACCCCTACATCATCGCCGCGTTGCGCGAGGGCGGGCAGCGCCCGATGGGCCAGACGTGTACGGGATCGGTGATCGGCCCGAAGACGATCCTGATCGCCGCGCACTGCAAGAACGGCGACGGCGCCAAGTCCTTCTTCTACGGAGCCGACGACCTCACCAAACCGGCGGGAGGAGTGAAGATCGACGTCGAGTCCTACACCCAGCACCCCAAGTACTCGTCACCGGACGGCCGGCCGACCGGCTACGACGTGGCCGTCGTCAAGACCAAGCAGACGATCCCGGTCAAGGGCGGCCAGTACGCCAGGTTCGCCACGTCGGCCGACAGCAGCCTGTCCAAGCCGGGCAAGACCGGCACCGCGATCGGCTACGGCCGCGTACGCCTGGGTGAGAACCAGTACGCACGAGTGAAGAAGGCCAGCCTGCCGATCGTGGACGGGCGCAACACCTGCGGCGCCTTCGGCAACTTCAAGGACGCGACCATGATCTGCGCCGGGTACGCGAACGGCCACGACGGCATCTGCCAGGGTGACAGCGGCGGCCCGCTGGTCGTGGACGGCGTCGTGGTCGGCGTCGCCTCGTGGGTGAAGACCGGCTGCACCAGCTACGGCGCGTGGGGACGGCTCACCAACGAGATGGGTGACTGGGTCAAGACCCAGTTGACCAGGGGCTGACCGCACGGCCTGACACTCACACCCGCCTGGCTGACCCGGGAAGTCACCCGGCGAAGCCGTCAACCACCGCGAGGGTGACGAGCATCGGGCCTAGCCTCGCAGCGGCGCCAGACGCGGCACCCGGGCCGCCGCGTCTTCTGCGCCTGCGGTCGACTCCACGGTCACAGCGCACGGTGCGGGGCCCTCCCAGGGGCCCCGCACACACGCGTGCTGGCACAGGTTGATCGTGGTCAGCCCAGGAAGCTCAGCCGCACCTGTCGCCGCGGGTTGTCGACGTTCGTGTCCACCAGACACACCGACTGCCACGTCCCCAGCGCCAGTTCCCCACCCACCACCGGCAACGTCGCGTGCGGTGCCACCAGTGCCGGCAGGACGTGGTCGCGGCCGTGGCCCGGGGTGCCGTGGCGGTGGCGCCAGCGGTCGTCGGCCGGGAGGAGGTCGCGCAGGGTGGCCAGGAGGTCGTCGTCGCTGCCCGCGCCGGTCTCCAGGACGGCGACGCCGGCCGTGGCGTGCGGGACGAAGACGTTCAGCAGGCCGTCCCGGCCGGCGGCTGCCTCGTGCAGGAAGTCGGCGCACGCCGAGGTCAGGTCGGTGACCGTCTCCCGGGAGCCGGTGGTGAGGTCGAGGACGTGGGTGGTGAATGGGCTCATGGCTTCATCCTGCCGCTCCTCACCCGACGCCGTGGGGTGGGGTCACAACTTGCGGGTGTCGCGGGGTTCGACGTACGGCTCCTCGGTGGGTGGGTGGCCGCTGTGGATGGCGCGGCTGCGTTCCAGCTCCGCGTTGAACTCCAGGCCCAGCAGGATGGCCAGGTTGGAGATCCACAGCCAGACCAGGAAGATGATGACCGCGGCGAGGCTGCCGTAGGTCTTGTTGTAGCTGCCGAAGTTCGCCACGTACACCGCGAAGCCGGCCGACGCGACGATCCAGATGAGGACGGCGATGAGGCTGCCCGGGCTGACCCAGCGCATACTGCGCTTGACGTTGGGGGCGGCCCAGTACAGCAGGGCGACGATCACGCTGAACAGCAGCAGCATCACCGGCCACTTGGCGATGTTCCAGACCGTGACGGCGGTGTCGCCGACGCCGATGACCTCGCCCGCCTTCTTGGCCAGCGTGCCGGTGAAGACCACGCCCACGGCGATGGCCGCGAGCAACAGGACCACCACGATGGTGATGCCCAGGCGCGTCGGCAGCGTCTTCCAGACCGGGCGGCCCTCGCCGATGTCGTAGACCGCGTTGGAGGCGCGCATGAAGGCGGCGACGTAACCCGAGGCCGACCACAGCGCGACCAGGACACCGATGGCCAGGGCGATGCCCGCCTTGCCCTGCCCGTCGCGCATCTGCTCCAACATGCTCACCAGGGTGTCCTGCACGGCACCGGGCGCCAGCTCGCGCACGTTGTCGATCAGCGAGTTGACCTGCGAGGTACCGAGCAACCCGACGATCGACAGCAGGGCGATGACGGCGGGGAAGATGGACAGGATGCCGTAGTAGGTCAGGGCCGCGGCCCAGTCGCTGAGGTTGTCGTCCTTGAACTCTTTGATCGTGCGCTTGAGGACGGCCTTCCAGGACCGGCTGGGCAGGTCCGTCGGCGCCTTGGCGGGTTGGTCCGCGTGGGGTTGGTCCCCGTGCGGCGCCTGGGCCGACCGGCCCGCTGCCGGCGGGTCGCCGGCAGCGGCGGGGCCGCCTCCCACGGAGGCGCCCCCGGCCTGCGGCGGCGCGGGCTCATCCGGCCCGTGGGGCCTGGATGGATGCCGTCGCTTCGGTCCTGCCTTGTGCAACGCCATGGTGGTTCACCAGCTCCGTTCCGCGCCGCCGCAGGGTGGGGGCGCTCGCGCTTGGTCGGGGGGCTGCCGTGGTCGCCACGCCGGTCCGCTACGTCTGTCCGCCGCCCTCGCGGGCCTCGTCGGCCACGTTGGCCCCGGAGCGCCGGGCGTGGTCGGTGACGTCGCCCGCCTGTTCGCGGGCGTGTTCCTGGGTGGTCCGGGCGGCCTTGGACGCCGTCCCCTTGACCTCGTCGGCGGCGTGCTTCGCCGTGTCCGTGGCTTCCTTCTTGAGGTGCTGGGCGGACTCGGTGGCGGCCTGCTTGACCGGTTCGATCACGCCGCTGGCATGCTCGGTGAGCTGGGCCGCCGCCTGCTCCTCGGCGCGGGACGCCGGGGCCAGCGAGGCGACGAGCATCCCGGCGCCGAAGGCGATCAGGCCGGCCGCGAGCGGGTTGCCCTGCGTCTGGGCCACCGCCTGTTCGGGCGCCTGGCGGACCGCGTCGCTCGCCTGGCCGGCCGCCTGCTTGGCGGTGTCGGCCGCTTGGCCCACGCCCTCGCGGGCGGACTCCGCCGCCTGTTGGGCCCGGTCGCTCGCCTGCTGGGCGCGGTCCCCGGCCTGGTCGGTGGCGTGCGACGCGGTTCCCATGACGCGTTCTCGCATGCCGGTGACCGAGTTGCGCATCCGACGCCCGCGGCGGTGAGCCACGCGGCGGGGGCTGGTGCGGTCAGCGAGCCGATCGAGGTCAGCGGACAGCTTGGCCCGGGTGGTCTCGATGTCGGCCCTTATCCGATCGGGTGACGTGCCCATCGCGCGTCCTCCTTGAGGGTTTCCATGGTGCGTTCCGGCTTCGGTGACACGGTCCTCATCTGGGCGCGGCCCCGCAGGAACAGAACCGCTCCGATCACTGCCCAGATGCCGGTGACGATCAGCGCGGCCCAGGCCAGGTCCATCACGTTGGCCAGGGCGAACACCGCCGTCAGCGACAGCAGCACGGCGACCATGTACCCGGCGAACCCGGCGCCGCCGAACATGCCCGCCGCCTTGCCCGCCTTCGTGGCCTCCTCCCGCACCTCGGCCTTCGCCAACTCCACTTCCTGCCGGAAGAGTTGTTGGACGTCCGAGGTCACGTCGGACACCAGCTCGCCGACCGACCGGTTCTTCGCGGGGCGGTAGGACTCGTACGTCTCGTGCCGGGTGGCGCCGTGCCCGTCGAGGTCCGGCGCCCGGTCCTGGACCGCGCTGGGGTACTGACGCGGCCGGGTGGATGTGGAAGTGGAAGTCGACATGTCACCTCTCCGGGTATCCGAGCAGTTCCGGGTGGTCGGAGCCGCGCGGCAGGGCCTGCCCGTCCTCGGGCGATCCCCGGCCGCCGGTGGCCAGCGGGCGCTCGGCGCCGGGGCCTCGGCCAGCGTCGCGGGCGCCGTCGTACGAGGCGCCACCGCTGGTGGTGGCCCGGCCGTTCGAGCCGCTGCCGGCCTTCACGAGCCTGCCGACGACCACGCCGGCCAGCACCGCCCCGCCCAGGAACGCACCGGGCCGCCGCCTGGCGAACCCCTGGAGGTCGTCGACCAGGCCGCTGACCCCCTGTCGGTCCAGGTAGTCGGCGGCGCGGTGGCCGCCGTCGGCGGCCTGGGAGACCAGGCTCCGGGCGGGCGAGTCGTCGGGCGCGTTGCGCGCGAGCCCGGCCAGGTCGTCCGACCACTGCCGCAGGGTGTGCGCCATGCGGTCGGCCTGGCCCTCCGCCTCGTCGGCGATGCGCCCCTTGAGGTCGTGCACCGCCGCGCCGGCCTGCTGCTTGGCCTCGTCCGTCACGGCCCTGGCCTGCTGCGCCGCGGTGCCCGCGACCTCGCCGGCGGCCTCCTTGGCGTGTCCGGCCGTCGCCGACGCCTCGTCCTTCGCCGCCTGCCCGGCCTGTTGCACACGCTCCGTACCAGTGTTCGCGGGCTCACCACTCACGAGTCCTCCTCTGTCGCCTGTCGCGGCCGTCCAGCCGGTGAGGGCTGTCGGCTCGGCTTGTCGGCTCGGCTTCGCTTCGGCTTGTTCGGGTCCTCGGCTCACTCGGGCCGTTCGGCCCGTTTGCCGACCGGGTGTGGTCCTCCTTCGGGTCTGTCGTGCGGCAGCGGGAGCCGTAGCGTGACGACCCGCGCGCGGAGCGGGGTGTCCGCTCCGTCGCGGGCCACGCCCGACCCCCGTGGGGCCACCGTGACGCCGGGGCCGGCCGCCGCCCGGCGTCGAGGTTCGGATCGTCCGGGTAACCCACCCTCGGAGGTACGAAACAACCGCGCCGCGACGGAAAAGCCCGCGACCGCTCTACGGTCCCGGCGCGGCGGCCCTCGACGGAGCCCGGACGCGTGGGTGCCGGGAGCGCCCGCGCCCGCTGCTGCCCTGCCCGTCGGCGACCAGTGCGCACGGTCGTGCGGTCGGTACACGCCCCCGCAAGGCCGCCGTCACAAAGGTCCGGCAGGCGAGACGGGCGTTGACCCATACGAGGGGCGTCGCTACGTTCGAGCGCATGTCTACGTCAGCCCTGCTCACCACGCGCGGTCACATCGACCTGCTGCGGGTGGCATCCGCCGCGTGTCGCCGCGCCCGCTGACGGTTCGTTCTCTCTTCCTCCTCCTTTCCCGCTTCCCCGCGCGCCTTCCTCGGCGTTCTCCCGCACGCTGACGGCCCGGCCGCCGCGCCCGACCGGCCCCTGATCGGGACGGTGTGGGCCGGCCTTCCCGGCACCCGCGCGCTCGTCGGCGTCAGTCGGCGCAGGTCGTCGGCGTCGGCGTACGGGTCGCCGCTCCCTCTCCGCTCGCCCGGGCCCCGGGTGCGTGCCTCGCGCCGCACGCGGCGGGTCGCCCTGGCCTACCCACTCCCGTGGAGCCCCCATGTCTCCGGTCCTCGAACCGGTCGTCCCCCTGTCCGCGCGCCGCCGGTCCGTGCCGCGCTGGCTGCGCCGCGCCACCGGTCCGCTCGCCCTGCTCGCCCTGTGGCAGGTGTGCAGCGCGACGGGAGTCCTCAGCCCCGACACGCTCGCCTCGCCCGGCACCATCGCCAGCACCGCGGCCGACATGACCCGGGACGGCACCCTGCCCGACGCCATGGCGGTGTCCGTCCAGCGGGTGGCGATCGGGCTCGCGCTCGGTGGCCTCGTCGGCATCGCCCTCGCCCTGCTGTCCGGGCTCTCCCGGCTCGGCGAGGACCTGATCGACGCCAGCGTGCAGATGCTGCGCAGCATTCCCTGGGTCGGGATGATCCCGCTGTTCATCATCTGGCTCGGTATCGGCGAGGCGCCGAAGATCGCGCTCATCGCGCTCGGCGTCGCCTTCCACCTCTACCTCAACGTCTACGCGGGCATCCGCGGCGTGGACACCGGGCTCATCGAGGCCGGCACCGCGCTCGGGCTGAACCGGTGGGGCCTGGTGCGGCACGTCGTGCTGCCGGGCGCGTTGCCCGGCGCGATGACCGGGCTGCGGTACTCGCTGGCCACCGCGTGGCTGGCGCTGGTCTTCGGCGAGACGATCAACGCCGACGAGGGCATCGGCTTCCTGCTCAACCGGGCGCGGGAGTTCTTCCAGACCGACGTGATCGTCGTCTGCCTGCTCGTCTACGCGGTCCTCGGGCTGCTCGCCGACTTCGTGGTCCGTACTCTCGAAAGGCTGTTGCTGCAATGGCGACCGACGTTCACGGGCGCATAGGCCCCCTGGAGAAGACGGCCATCGGCCGGGCCCCGGCTCCGGAGGTGGACGCGCCCCACACGGACGGCCCCGCGTCGGCACGTGGACCGCGACCCGAGGGCGCGCGCGGCCCCGGTGGCGACACGGCCGACCAGAGCGTGGGTGCGCCGGACGAGGGTGCGGCTGTCGCCATCGAGGTCGCCGGGCTCAGCCGGTCCTTCGGCGGCCGGCGGGTCATCGACGACCTCCATCTGACCGTGCGCCCGGGCGAGTTCGTGGCCCTGCTCGGCCGGAGTGGGTGCGGCAAGTCCACGCTGCTGCGCGTGTTGGCCGGGCTCGACCGCGAGATCGAGGGGCTGGTCCGGGTGCCGCGGGCCCGCGCGGTCGCCTTCCAGCAGCCCCGGTTGATGCCGTGGAAGCGGGTGTGGCGCAACGTACTGCTCGGCCTTCCGGGGCGTCCCGACCGGACCACCGCGGAGCGCGCGCTGGCCGAGGTCGGGCTCACCGAACGCGCCACCGCCTGGCCCAAGACGCTGTCTGGCGGTGAGGCCCAACGCGCCTCGCTGGCCCGGGCGTTGGTACGCGAGCCGGATCTGTTGCTGCTGGACGAGCCCTTCGGCGCGCTGGACGCGCTGACCCGGATCACGGCGCAGCGGCTGGTCGCCGACGTCTGGCAGCGGCGCGGCTGCGCTGTGTTGCTCGTGACGCACGATGTCGACGAGGCGGTGTCGCTGGCCGATCGCGTGCTGGTGATGGATCGCGGGGTCATCGCGTACGAGACGCCGGTGGGCCTGGATCGGCCGCGCGACGCGGGCGACCCGGCGTTCACCGCGCTGCGCGCCGAACTGCTCGACCGGCTCGGCGTGGCGGCTCCGGTCGGCCCCGCCGTCACCGCGGAGGCCGTGACAAACGCCGTGTCGGACGCCGCGTCGGACGTCGTGTCGGACGTCGTGTCGGACGCCGTCCGGAAGGAGGGGTGAGCCACATGGACCTCACGGACCGCATGAGCCCGGCGGCTGGCGCGCCCCGCGTGCCGCCGAGGGGGCGCGGGCCGCACTGCCCGCGCGGCAGCACCCGCCGCGACCCCGACGGCGCTCCGCGCGCCGCGACGCCCACCCGCCCCCGGATCGCCGACCACCGCCGCACCCGAACGGACTCGCTGTCATGAGCGCGCGCACCGCCATCGCCCTTCCCGCCCTGCTGCTCCCGCTGGTCCTGCTCCTCACGGGCTGCTCGGGCTCCTCGTCCGCGAACTCGGGCGGGGGCAACACCGACGGCAAGGGTTCGGTGACCCTCAACGTGGGCGACCAGAAGGGCGGCTCGGAGGCGGTGTTGCGGGCCGCCGGCGAGCTGGACGACCTGCCGTACAAGATCCGCTGGTCGACCTTCACCTCGGGTCCACCGCTGCTTGAGGCGGTCAACGCCAAGGCGGTGGACATCGGGGCCGTGGGCAACACCCCGCCGGTGTTCGCCGCCGCCGCGAAGTCGAGGATCAAGGTGATCGCGGCGACGCACGGCACCTCGTACGGCGAGGCGATCGTGGTCAAGAAGGGCTCGGAGCTACGGACGGTCGCCGACCTCAAGGGGAAGTCGGTCGCGGTGGCCCAGGGCAGCTCGGCGCACTACCAACTCACCGCGTCGCTGGCCAGGGCCGGCCTGTCGATCGACGACGTGAAGGTGAGCCTCCTCCAACCCGCCGACGCGCTGGCCGCGTTCACCCGGGGCAAGGTGGACGCCTGGGCGATCTGGGACCCGTACACCTCACAGGCCCTGCGGCAGGCCGACGCCCGGGTGCTCACGACGGGGCAGGGGGTGGTGAACGGTCTCGGCTTCCAGGTGGCCGCCCCGGCGGCGCTCGACGACGGCGAGAAGTCCAAGGCCATCGCCGACTACCTGCGCCGGTTGCACCGCGCCCAGGACTGGGTGTTCAAGCACCCCGAGGAGTGGGCCAGGGTGTGGGCGAAGGAGACGGGACTGCCGTACGAGACGGCGCTCGACTCGGTGCGCCGCTCGCACGGCACCCGGGTCACCGTCGCCGTGGACGAGGCCGCGGTCGCCTCCGAGCAGAAGATCGCCGACACCTTCGCCGAGCTGGGCCTGACCCCACGCCGGTTCTCCTTCCGGGACTTCGTGGACACCCGCTTCAACGCCGGGCTGCCACCGTCCACCGCGGCGCCCCGCTCCTACGGAAAGGGCCACTGATGTCCATCCACCTGCACTGGTTCCTGCCCACCGGCGGCGACGGCCGCACCCTGGTGGATCGGCACGCCTACGCCGCCGCCGACACCGGACGCTCGGGCATCGGGCCGGTGAGCGGGGTGCGCGCGCCCGACATCGACTACCTGACGCAGATCGCCAAGGCCGCCGAACACCTCGGCTTCGAGGCGGTGTTGACGCCCACCGGCACCTGGTGCGAGGACGCCTGGCTGACGACGGCCGCCCTGGCCCAGCACACGAAGCGGCTGAAATTCCTGGTCGCCTTCCGGCCCGGGGTGCTCTCGCCGGTGCTCGCCGCGCAGATGGCGGCCACCTACCAGCGGATCACCGGCGGGCGGCTGCTGCTGAACGTGGTGACCGGCGGCGACTCCACCGAGCAGCGCCGGTTCGGCGACCACCTGGACCACGACCAGCGGTACGCGCGCACGGCGGAGTTCCTGTCGGTGGTGCGGGGGGCGTGGCGCGGCGAGCCGTACGACTTCGCCGGCGAGCACTACCGGATCGAGGGCGGGCTGACGGCGCTGCCGCCCGACCCGCTGCCGCCCGTCTTCTTCGGGGGCTCGTCGCCGGCGGCGGGGCCGGTCGCGGCGGAGCACGCCGATGTGTACCTGACCTGGGGCGAGCCGCCGGCGCAGGTGCGGGAGAAGATCGGGTGGATCAGGGGGCTCGCCGAGCGCGCGGGGCGCGACGTCCGGTTCGGCATCCGGTTGCACACCATCTCGCGGGACTCGGCGAAGCAGGCGTGGGCCGTCGCCGACCGGCTGCTCGACGACCTCGACGCGGAGACGGTCGCCGCCGCCCAACGGGCGCTCGGGCGCAGCGAGTCGGTGGGCCAGCAGCGGATGCTGGCGCTGCACGGCGGCTCGCCCGACAAGCTGGAGATCGCGCCGAACCTGTGGGCGGGCGTCGGCCTGGTGCGGGGTGGCGCGGGCACGGCGCTGGTCGGCAGCCACGCGGAGGTCGCCGACCGGATCGAGGAGTACCACGCGCTGGGCATCGACCACTTCGTGCTGTCGGGCTATCCGCATCTGGAGGAGGCGTACTGGTTCGGCGAGGGCGTCGCGCCCGAGTTGGCGGCGCGCGGGCTGCTGGCGACTTCGACCGGGGGCGCGCGGGCGCCCCTCACCCACGGCCACCCGGCGTCCACGCCGGGTGGCGCACCGCTGCTGGTCGCCGGGGGGCGGTGAGGGGCAGCGGTGCTCCCGTCCGGCCCAGCCAGCGAGTGGCGGGGCCGGGCGGGCTCTCTTCCGGGGCGCACGCGGGCTCTCTCCCGGGGCCGGGGCGTACGGAAAGCTGGGGGCGTCACGGAGCGCGCCGCGGCGCGCGCGGGTGGCCGTGCTGGAGCGGCATGCCGCCGTAGGCCCCCGAGCACCACGGGAAGATTTCTCACGCCGCCCAAGTTAGTAGAAGCGTGAACAACACTGGGGTGGTGCGGGAGCGAGAGACCGGAGTCGGCCGGGCGGCGGACGGCGGCAGCGGCGGCGAGGCGCGGCACGCGCCGCCGACGCCGCTCGACGTGCTCGTCATCGGCGCTGGTCAGGCCGGTCTCTCCAGCGCGTACCACCTGCGCAGGCGCGGCTACGAGCCGCACACGGGCTTCGTCGTGCTCGACCACTCCCCCGCGCCGGGCGGCGCCTGGCAGTTCCGCTGGCCGACCCTGACGTACGGCAAGGTGCACGGGATGCACGCGCTGCCGGGCATGGAGCTGACCGGGGCCGACCCCGAGCGGCCCTCGTCCGAGGTGATCGGCGCGTACTTCGCCGCGTACGAGCGCGCCTTCGAGCTGCCGGTGCGCCGGCCGGTGGACGTCAGCTCGGTGCGCGACGGGGCGGACGGGCGGCTGCTGGTGCGCACCTCGGTGGGCGACTGGGCGCCCCGGGCCGTGATCAACGCGACCGGCACCTGGGACCGCCCGTTCTGGCCGCGCTACCCGGGCCAGGAGACGTTCGCCGGCCGCCAGTTGCACACCGCGCGGTACCCGGGGCCGGCGGCGTTCGCCGGGCAGCGGGTCGTCGTGGTCGGCGGCGGCACCTCCGCCGTGCAGCACCTGCTGGAGATCGCCGAGGTCGCGGCGGAGACCACCTGGGTGACCCGGCGCCCGCCGCTGTTCCGCAGCGGCCCGTTCGGCCCGGAGGAGGGGCGCGCCGCCGTGGCCATGGTCGAGGAGCGGGTGCGGCGCGGCCTGCCGCCGCGCAGCGTGGTCTCCGTGACCGGGCTGCCGATGACGGAGGCGATGGAGCGGGCCCGGGCGGCGGGCGTCCTGGACCGGCGGCCCATGTTCGACCGGCTCACCCGCTCCGGCGTGGCCTGGGACGACGGCCGGTTCGTCGAGGCGGACGTGGTGCTGTGGGCCACCGGCTTCCGCCCGGCCGTCGAGCACCTGGCGCCGCTGCGGCTGCGCGAGGCGGGCGGCGGCATCGCCCTGGACGGCACCCGGGCCGTCCGCGACCCGCGCGTCCACCTCGTCGGGTACGGCCCTTCGGCCAGCACCATCGGCGCCAACCGGGCCGGCGGCGCGGCCGTACGGGAGATCCACCGGCTGCTGGGCCAGCCCACGCCGGTCGCCGCCTGAGCACGGGGCACGCGCTCCGGAGGCGGCCCGCCAACCGGGCGAACGGCGCCGGCCGGCGCGCGCGAGTGGCGGCCCGGTCATACTTCACACCGCACCTCGGCTGCGGCAGGATGACCTCCGCGGTTGATCACGTTCCGGGCCCGCCCCGGTGGTCTGCCGGCGCCACCGGCCGAGGCAGGCCGAACCGGAAGGGCCAGGGCACCTCGCGAGACGGGCCGGGCCGGAAGGAGCGTCCGTGCGCGTTGCCCTCTTCGTCACCTGTGTCAACGACACCCTCTACCCGCGCACCGGCCAGGCCGTCGTCACCCTCCTGGAGCGGCTGGGGGTCGAGGTGGACTTCCCCGCCGCCCAGACCTGCTGCGGCCAGCCGCAGTACAACACGGGGTACCGGCACGAGAGCGAACCGCTGCTGCGCCACTACGCCGAGGTCTTCGCGGGCTACGACCACATCGTGACCCCCTCCGGCTCCTGCGTCGCCATGGTGCGGGACAACTATCCGCGTCTGGGGGCCAGGGCGCGGGCCGAGGGCCGGGGCGGTGCGCTGGCCGAGGCGGCGGCGAGCGTCGTGCCACGGACGTACGAGCTGACGGAGTTCCTGGTGGACGTCCTCGGGGTGACCGACGTGGGCGCGTACTACCCGCACACCGTCACCTACCACCCCACCTGCCACGGGCTGCGCATGCTGGGCCTGGGCGACCGGCCGCTGGCCCTGCTGCGCCAGGTGCGGGGGCTCAGGCTGGTGGAGTTGGCGGGGGCCGACGAGTGTTGCGGCTTCGGTGGCACGTTCGCCGTCAAGAACGCCGCCGTCTCGGCCGCCATGGGCGCCGACAAGGCCCGCGCCATCGACGCCACCGGGGCCGACGTGGTGTGCACCGTGGACAACTCGTGCCAGACGCACATCGGCGGCACCCTGTCCCGCCGGGGCTCGGCCGTGCGCCCCGTCCACCTCGCGGAGATCCTGGCCAGTACGGAAGGAAGGGTGCTGTGACCCGTATCCACCTCGGCATGCCCGCCCCGCCCGGCGCCGCCCCCGCGTTCCCCGACGCGGCCGAGCACTCCACGCGCGACACCACGCTGCGGAACAACCTGCGGCACGCCACGCACACCATCCGGGCCAAGCGCGCCGCGGCCGTCGCCGAACTCGCCGACTGGGGCGAGCTGCGCGCGGCGGGCGCCGCCATCAAGGACCACACCCTGCGCCACCTCGACCACTACCTGGAACAGGTGGAGGCCGCCGTCACGGCCGCCGGCGGCCAGGTGCACTGGGCCGTCGACGCCGCCGAGGCCAACGCCATCGTCACCCGCCTGGTGCGGGAGACCGGCGAGCGCGAGGTGGTCAAGGTCAAGTCGATGGCCACCCAGGAGATCGGCCTCAACGAGGCGCTGGCGGCGGCCGGGATCACGGCGTACGAGACGGATCTGGCCGAGTTGATCGTGCAGCTCGGCCAGGACCTGCCGTCGCACATCCTGGTGCCCGCCATCCACCGCAACCGCGCCGAGATCCGCGACATCTTCCGTACCCAGATGAGCCGCTGGGGCCGCCCGGCGCCGGCCGGGCTCACCGACGAGCCGGCCGAACTCGCCGAGGCCGCGCGGCTGCACCTGCGGGAGAAGTTCCTGTCGGCCAAGGTCGCCGTCTCCGGCGCCAACTTCGTCGTCGCCGAGACCGGCACCCTGGTCGTCGTCGAGTCCGAGGGCAACGGCCGGATGTGCCTGACCCTGCCCGAGACGCTGATCTCGGTCGTCGGCATCGAGAAGGTCATCCCCTCCTGGCGGGACCTGGAGGTCTTCCTGCAACTGCTGCCGCGCTCCTCGACCGCCGAGCGCATGAACCCCTACACCTCGATGTGGACCGGCGTCACGGACGACGACGGCCCCGCCGCCTTCCACCTGGTCCTGCTCGACAACGGCCGCACCGACGCGCTCGCCGACCAGGTGGGACGCCAGGCCCTGCGCTGCATCCGCTGCTCCGCCTGCCTCAACGTGTGCCCCGTCTACGAGCGCGCCGGCGGCCACGCCTACGGGTCCGCCTACCCGGGACCGATCGGCGCGATCCTGACGCCGCAGCTCCGGGGCACCGTCAGCGCGCTGGACGCGTCCCTGCCGTACGCCTCCTCGCTCTGCGGCGCCTGCTACGAGGTCTGCCCGGTCGCCATCGACATCCCCGAGGTCCTGGTGCGGCTCCGGGAGCGGGTGGTCGAGGGCGGCCCGGTGACGGTGCGCGGCACGCGGGCGGTGATCCGACCGGCCCGGGGCCACGCGGCCGAGCGGGCCGCCATGCGCGCCGCCCGCTGGGCCTTCGAGCACCCGCGCGCGCTCCGCGCCGGCCAGCGGCTGGCCTCGCGTACCCGCGCGCTGCACCCCAGACGCCTGCCGGGCCCCGGCCGCGCCTGGACGCGCAGCCGCGATCTGCCCGAGGTGCCGGCGGAGTCCTTCCGCGACTGGTGGCAGCGCACCCGTGGCGATCGGGGGACGGCATGAGCGGCAGGGAACGGATCCTTGGCCGGGTACGCCGGGCGCTGGCCGACGTGGGCGAGGAGCACCCCGGCGCCGCGGCGCGAGGCGGCGCGGCGCACGCCGGCGGCGAGCCCGGGCGGGACGGCACGGCCCCGGGTGGCGCGCCCCGGGACGGCGTGGCCCGGGACTATCTGCGGGTGCACGGCGAGCGCACGGCGGCCGAGCGGGTCGGACTGCTCGCGACGCACCTGGCGGACTACCGGGCCCACGTGCACCGCACCGACGCGGCCGGGCTGCCCGGCACCCTCGCGGCGTTGCTCGCCGCACGGGGCGCGCGCCGCGTGGCGGTGCCCGAGGGGCTGCCCGCCGACTGGCTGTCCGCGTCCGCCGCCACCCCGGTCCCCGACACGCCCGCCCTGACGGCCCGCGACCTCGACGCGGTGGACAGCGTCGTGACCGGGTGCGCGGTGGCGATCGCCGAGACCGGCACGCTCGTCCTCGACGCGGGCCCCGGGCAGGGCCGGCGTCAGCTCACGCTCGTACCCGACCACCACGTGTGCGTCGTGCACGTGCCGGAGCAGGTGGTGGACTCGTTGCCGCAGGCGTTGGAGCGCCTGGTTCCGCACCGCCCGTTGACCTGGATCTCCGGCCCGTCGGCCACCAGCGACATCGAGCTGAGCCGGGTGGAGGGGGTGCACGGCCCGCGCGCCCTGGACGTCGTCCTCCTGTCGGCCGACGCGTCGCCCACCGCCCCGCCGAGCCCCCGCTGACCGGCCGCGCCCCACCCGCCACGGGCGCACGGCGCGGCGGACGGGCGGCGGGCGGGCGGGCGGCGCGGCGGACAGGCAGCGCGCCGTCGCCGGCGGTCAGCCGGTGCCGGCCGCCGCGTCGGTGGCGTTGTCGATGGCGTTGTCGATGGCCGTGGCGTCGGTGGTCGTGACCGCCTCGATCGCCGGCGCCCAACCCAGCAACTCCTCGTCGGCGCCGGCGCGGGCCACGCACTGCACGCCGAGCGGCAGCCCGGGGGCCAGGCTGCCGGCGGGTACGGTGAGCGCCGGCACCCCGGCGTACGACCACGGCAGGCACATCACCGAGTTGCCGGTGGTGGCCAGCCCCCTGGGCGCCGTGCCGGTGGCGGCCGGGGTGATCCACAGGTCGATGCCCTCGGCGGCCAGCGTGGCGTGCACCCGGTCGCGGAACGCCCGCTGGTGCTCCCGGGCCGCCGCGTAGTCGGCCTCCGCCACCTGCTGGCCCTGCCGGATGGCGGCGACGGTCTCGGGGCGGTAGAGGTGGCCGAAGCGGGGGAACCACTGGGCGTGCGTGCGGGCCACCTCGTACCGGTTGACGACGAACTGCTGGGCGTAGACGGCGTCGAAGTCCGGCATGAACGGCACCCGGCGCACCGTGAACCCGGCCGCCCGCAGGCGTTCGACCTGCCTGTCGAAGGCCGCCACGGCGTCCGCGTCCGCGCGGTCGAGGTAGGGGCCCGTGGCCACGCCGAGCACGGGCAGCGCGCGCCCGGCGCCGGTCGCCTCCCGCGCCGCGTCGGCGCGCCAGTCGTCACACACCACCGCCGCCGCGTGGGCCACACCGGCCACGTCGGCGGCGAAAAGGCCGAGCGTGTCCAGGCTGGGCGCGTTGGCGATGACACCGGCCACGGGAACGCGGTCGTAGCTGGGTTTGAAGCCGACGACGCCGCAGTAGGCCGCCGGCCGGATCATCGAGCCCACGGTCTGGGTGCCGACCGCCAGCGGCACCATGCCCGCCGCGACGGCCGCCGCGGAGCCACTGCTGGAACCGCCCGGCGAGTGGTCGAGATGGTGCGGGTTACGGGTGGGGCCCGGGGCCGTGACCGCGAACTCGGCGGTCACCGTCTTGCCCGCCACGACGGCCCCGGCCGCGCGCAGCCGCGCCACCACCGTCGACTGCTCTCCCGTCAGTTCGCCGGCGGGCACGGCCGAGCCGGCGCCCGTGGCCAGCCCGTCGGCGTGCATGATGTCCTTCACGCCGACGGGTACGCCGAACAGCGCGGGCCGCCCGGCCGGCTCGGGCCAGCGGGCCCGGACCGCGGCGGCCTCGGCCCGCAGCCGCCCACGCCGGTCCGGCTCGGCGACGAACGCACGTATCCGGCCATCGATCGCGGCTATCCGATCGCAGGTCCGCTCGACGTGCGCGAGCGGGTCCCGCTCCCCCGAGCGGAGCGCCGCGACCTCGGCCACCAACGGACGGCGCCTGATCAGCTCATCTCTGTCTGCCATGGCGGACAGCGTACGGCGGCGCCCGCCACCGGCCGGCCCGCACGCGGCGGTCGCCGCGGCGCCCGAACGCGCCCCTCGGGGAGGGCCGTTACCGGCCAGGGCGGGGCCGCGCCGGGCTGGCCCGGGCCCGGCGCGGCCCGCCACCGGCCGCCCTCAGTCCTCGGTGAACAGCCCCACCAGGTCCGGGCGGCCGAAGACCTGGGCCGCCTCAATGGCCGAGGGCGCGCCGGCCGACGGGTCGGCGCCGTGCCGCACGAGCAGCCGGACGACCTCGTCCTCGCCCTTGAACACCGCGCCCGCCAGCGGCGTCTGGCCCCGGTCGTTGGCGCGGTCCGGGTCGGCGCCGCGCTGGAGCAACGCCTCCACGGCCGGCGCGTGGCCGTGGTAGGCGGCGAGCATGACCAGCGAGTCGCCGCGGTCGTTGGTGAGGTTGGCGGGGACCCCGGCGTCCACGTACGCGGCCAGCGTGTCCGTGTCGCCGTGCCGGGCCAGGTCGAAGACCTTGGCCGCCAGTTGCAGCACCTCCGGATCGTGCGCCGGCTCGACGTTCGGGTCCACCCCGCCCTGTGCGCTGGCACCGCCGTGTTCGGTCATGAAATCCGCCCTTCGCTCTGTCGAGGAGGGCCCACCCCCAGGTGCGGGAGAGCCCCGATCGCCGCATCGAGGCGCCGCGGTTCCGGTCCGCGCCGCACTCCCACCCTACGGATCGATCATCACTCACGCGCGAGTGAATTGACTGATAAATCACCCATTCGCAACTTTCTCACTTTCGTCCTTTCTGTGAGTCTTGTGTCACTCGCGGTGATCGTCCACATTCATCAGGAGACCCGTCATGATCTTCTCCATCTCCGGCGTCGTGCTGCTCGGCGTCATCGTCTTCCTGTTCTTCCGTAAGGACGGCCTCAAGGCATCACACGCCATCGTCTGCGCCCTGTTCGGCTTCTACCTGGCCGGCACGGCGATCGCGCCCAGCATCCAGGCCGGCAGCGCCAGCCTCGCCGACCTGCTGGGCGACATCAGGATCTGACCGCCCACCGCCAGCCCTGGAGGCCGCCCGTGGCCCGCCCCGCGCTCCCCCGCCCCCCGATCGCCCAGGCCCCACTCGCCCGTGGGCGCGCCCTCGCGCGCACCGCCGCCGGCGGCGTCGCCGACGTCCTGCACCCGCTGCTGGTCGTGGCGCGCGGCCTACGGGCGCTCGCCGCCGCCGGCCGCCGCGGGTGGCAGCGGACCCCACGGGAGCGGCGCGGCCCCACGCTGTTCTTCGGCGCGGCCGGCGCCCTGGCCGTCGGCCTCGCGCCGTACGGGCCGCTGCTGGCGCTGGTCGGCCTGCTGGCCGCGGCGGGCTGGGCCGGCCGCGAGCGGTCGGCGCTGCGCAACACGCCCACCGAGGCCGAGGCCGCGCGGCTGCGCACGCTGTACGAGGCGCTCGTGCCGCACTTCGGCGCGCCCGACGACCCCGACCCGCTGTACGCGTACGCCCGCACCTGGGAGACGACCTTCGAGGAGTACGCCTTCGCGGACGACGGGCGGCCCACACACCTGGCGCTGCGCTACCCCGCCTACTTCGCGGACGGCGACCCCGTGGCGCGGTGGCGCGTCGAACGGTTGCTGGCCGCGAAGTGCGGGCGGGGCCGCGAGTACCGCTTCGACTGGGACCAGGAGGCGGGCCGGCTCACCCTCAGCGTGTTGCCCGCCCTGCCCGCCACCCTGTGCGCCCAGCGCTTCGTGACGGCGCCCGGCGAGGCGGTCCTGGGCTTCACCGACCCGGACGCGGTGCGGCGCACCGTACCGGTGACCGACCTCGACGGGCGGGCCGACCAGCACGCGGCGCCGGTGCTGTGGCGCACCGGCGCCCGGTCCACCGAACCGCACCTGCTCGCCCTCGGCCGGCCGGGCAGCGGTACCACCACCCTGCTGCGCTCGCTGCTGCTCCAGGCCCTGCCGCACGCCGACGTCCTGGTCGTCGACGGCGCGGGCAGCGGCGGCTACGGCTTCCTGCACGGCCGGTCCGGCGTCCTGGCCGTGGAGAGCGACCCGGCCGGCGCGCTGGCCGCCCTGGAGTGGGCCGCGCACGAGACCGAGCGGCGACTCGTCCGCGCCCACGAGGCCCGGCGCCTCGGCCAGCCCGCCCCCGACGACATCCGCCGGCCGCTGTGGCTCGTGGTGGACCGACCCGCCGCCCTCACCCACCTGACGTCGACCAAAGGCCGCCCCGGCCCCCAGGAACTGCTACGCGGCCCGCTCCGGCACGGCCGGCCCGCGCACATCAGCGTCGTCATCGCCGAGCAGCCCGACGGGGCCGAGTCCCTCGGCCCGTACGTCGCCGCCGCCACCCGCGCCCGCGTGGTGCTCGGGCCCGCCTCGTACGAACAGCTCCACCGCACGCTCGGCGCGCCGCCGCCCACCTCGCCGGTGCCCGACACGCCGCCGGGTCGCGGCTTCGCCCGGCTCGGCGACGGCCCGGTCTACCGCCTCCAGGTCCCCGCCACGCCCGACCCGTACGACGACGCCACCAGCGAGGCCCAGCGCGGGGCGGTCCTCGCCCTGCTGCCGGGGTACGCCACGGTCCCGTCGGCGACGGAGGCCGTGCCGTCGACCGCGCCGCCACCGACCCCGCGCTGACGCCCGGCCACGGCGGGCGCGCGGCACCGTACGACTACGCCACGAACAGCCGCGTCGATTCGCCCTCCGCGCCGACCCCCGTCGCCACCAGGCGCGCCGCGGACGCCAGGCGGACGGCGGCCTCGTCGGCGACCGCGCCGCTGACCGTGAACGGCAGCCGCACATACCCCTCGAACGCCCCGTCGATGCCGAAGCGCGGCCCGGACGGGACGCGCACCCCGAGCCGTTCGCCGGCCTCGGCGATACGCGATCCGGACAGGCCGCCGGTGCGCACCCACAGCGTGAGCCCGCCCCGGGGGATCGTGAACTCCCAGTCCGGCAGGTGCCGTTCGAGCGCGGCCACCAGGGCGTCCCGGTTCTCCCGCGCGCCGGCCCGTCGCACGGCCACCGCCTCCTCCCAACCGCCGTTGCCCAGCAGCCAGTTCACGGCGAGCTGGTCGATGACGGGCGTGCCGAGATCGGCGTACGCGCGGGCCGCGACCAGCGTGCGGATCACCTCGGGCGCGGCCCGCACCCAGCCGATCCGCAGCCCGCCCCAGAACGCCTTGCTCGCGCTGCCCAGGGTGATCACGGCATTGCCCGCGGGGTCGAACGCGGAGACCGGCTTGGGCATCCGCACGTCCGGCTCCAACGGCAGGTCGGCCATCGTCTCGTCCACCACGAGTACGGTGCCGGCCGAGCGCGCGGCCTCGACCAGGTCGCGCCGCTGCTCGTCGGTGGCGAGCGCGCCGGTCGGGTTGTGGAAGTCGGCGACGACGTAGGCCATCCGCGGCGCGGCGTCCCGCAGCACCTGCCGCCAACCCGCGACGTCCCAGCCCCGCAACCCGTCGGCCATGGCGACGGGCACCAGCCGGGTGCCCATCTCGCGCATGAGCTGGAGGACGTTGGCGTACGAGGGGGACTCGACGGCCACGCGTTCCCCGGGTCTGACCATGAGGCGGCAGATGGCGGCCACCGCGCCCATCGCCCCGGTGGTGACCATGATCTGCTCCGGCATGGTCGGGATGCCGCGCTCGGTGTAGCGGTCCGCGAGCGCCTGCCGCAGGGCGGGCAGGCCGGCGGGGTAGTCACCGTGCGTGTGGGCGTACGGCGGCAGCGCCTCCATCGCGCCGCCCACCGCGCGCGTCAGCCACGGCTCGGGCGCGGGCAGCGCCGCGCAGCCGAGGTCGATCACCGAACCGGCGGCCTCCGGCGGCAGCGGCTCCAGGGCCCGGGTGGGCAGCGGGTTGCCCGCCGGCACGGCCGTCCAACTGCCCGACCCGCGGCGCGAGGCGAGGAAGCCCTCGCCTCGCAGCGCCTCGTACGCGGCGGCGACGGTGGTGCGGCTGACGGCGAGGGCGGCGGCGAGTTCCCGCTCGGCCGGAACCCGCGCGGCCACCGGCAGCCGGCCCTCCAGGACGAGCAGCCGCACACCGTCGGCCAGCGCCCGGTAGGCGGGTACCCGGCGCCCGGGCACCTCGGTGGCTCCCGCCGGACGTTGCGACGCCAGGAGCCGCGCCAACTGCGGGGCCCCCACCGCAGAGGTCCACTCACCCATGATCACCAGTCCACCTTTCCGAGATTGGCTCTGGAAGTGGCCTACTCCCGGGCCACAGGGTGTCACGAGACAGGCCACTGCCACCACCTCAACGCCCATCCGCGCACCCACCACGCGGGCGGCGCGACCCCCGCCACCGGCGACGGCCGCGCCACCCGACCCTCGCGAGCGCCCACGCCGGGCGCCCCGAACGCCGTCAACACCCGAAGGAGCACACCGTGCCGATACCGAGGGGGTCGCACCTCACCCGCCGCGTCACGCAGTTGTACGTCGGCCTGACGCTGTACGGGGTGAGCATGGGGCTCCAACTCCGCGCGGGCCTCGGCCTCGACCCCTGGGACGTGTTTCACCAGGGCGTCTCGGAGCACACCGGCCTCTCCATCGGCACGGTGGTGATCCTGGCGGGCGCGGCGGTGCTCGCCCTGTGGATCCCCCTGCGCCAGCGCCCGGGGCTCGGCACGATCTCCAACGTCGTGGTGATCGGCCTCGTGATGGACGCGACGCTGGCGCTCACCTCCGACCTCGCGTCACTCGCCGCGCGCGTTCCGCTACTGCTGTTCGCCATCGTGCTCAACGGGGCGGCCACCGGCCTGTACATCTCGGCGCGCTTCGGCCCCGGCCCGCGCGACGGGCTGATGACCGGCCTGCACCGGCGCACCGGGCGCTCCATCCGCCTGGTGCGGACCGGCATCGAGGTGGCGGTCCTGGCCACCGGCTTCGCCCTGGGCGGCTCGGTCGGCGTGGGCACCGTGCTGTACGCGGTGGCGATCGGGCCGCTGTCGCAGTTCTTCCTGCGGGTCTTCGCCGTTCCGGGCCTGGACCAGGGGCGGCGGGGCGTGGTCGCCAGCGGTTCGGGGCGGCCGAAGGCGACCGAGGCAGCGGCGGAGGCCGGGGCCGCCGATGCCGCGTCGAACACCGAGGCCGCGTCGAACGCCGCTCCCGCGAGGCAGCCGGACGCGGCCGCGGACACCCCCGCGCCGGAGCGCGCGGAGCGCGGCGGGCCGGCGCGGCGGAGTGAGTTGGCGGAGGGTGCCGGAGGCCCGGCAGGTGACGCGGCGCAGACCAGCGCCGGTCCCGCTGGCAACCATCGGACGTCTTGACGCGTCCAGGGTAGGAGAGGGCGCACTAGGGTACGAGAGAGGTAGACCCTCGATCAGTGAACGTCAATTTCTGACCGCACAGTGGACCGGATTTAGAGCTGACGCATGAGGGCGAGTAGTGTACGCCCTCGACCTACCAGGCGGACCGTTACTGCGCGCTAAAGGACGGCAAACGCTGGGTGACATCTACTGTCAGATGTGACAAACCGGGCGCCGGTGGGTACAACAACGGGGCGGCACGACGGGCGACGCATGTCCCACTACGGGAATCTTCACCGCCGACCGGACGTTGAACGGATGACGACGACAGCGACACCTGTCCTGTGGGCGACAAAGCCCGGGAGGCACGATTCATGAGTGAGCGAGCTCTCCGCGGCACGCGACTCGTGGTGACCAGCTACGAGACCGACCGCGGCATCGATCTGGCCCCGCGCCAGGCGGTGGAGTACGCATGCCAGAACGGACATCGATTCGAGATGCCCTTCTCGGTAGAGGCGGAGATTCCGCCGGAGTGGGAGTGCAAGGCGTGCGGCGCCCAGGCGCTCCTGGTGGATGGCGAAGGGCCTGAGGAGAAGAAGGGCAAGCCCGCGCGTACGCACTGGGACATGCTCATGGAGCGACGCACTCGCGAGGAGTTGGAGGAAGTGCTGGCCGAACGGCTGGCCGTCCTGCGCTCCGGCGCCATGAACATTGCCGTGCACCCGCGGGACAACCGCAAGTCCGCCTGACGGACGAGGCGCCGGGCCCGCCCGGCGCGCAAGGCAGCACACGACGGAGGCCGGGGTCACTGCTCAGCAGCGACCCCGGCCTCCGTTTGTCGTCTCGCCCTCCCGGCCAACCCGGCTCTCGGCGCACTCCGCCGCGAGGCGGCCGGTCGGCCGACGGCCGGGACGGGCGGGGCCGGCGGGGAAGACAGCCGGTTCACGACCCGCGCCGGCCGCTACGGAGCACGCCGCCGCACGGCCCTGATGGCCCGTGCGGCGGCGTCGCCCGTCAGCGCGGCAGCGGCGGGTCCTGGCGGCCCGGGCCGCGCTCGTCGCCGGGACCGTCGGCCCTCGGCGGCTCGTCGTCGCGGACGACCTCGCCCGGCACCACCTTGCCGCCACCGGGCCGGTAGGTCTGGCCCCGCCCCGCCTGCTGGAAGGCGTCGCCGAGCGAACTCGTGGCGTACCCGATGCGGCGGGACAGCGCGCGCTCGGCGCGGCGGCCGAGCAGGGCGCGCACCGGCGGCAGGAGGAGCACCAGCCCGAGCACGTCCGAGACCAGGCCAGGCAGCATCAGCAGCAGCCCGCCGAGCATGAGCAGCCCGTTGCCCAGGCCGGCGGTCGGGTCGTCGTCGGAGGCGCCGGGCCGCAGCCCGGCGGTCAGCGTCTGCCACGCCCGGCGCCCGGCCCGCTTGATGACGTAGCCACCCAGCACGGCCCCGGCCACCAGGAGCGCCAGCACGGTCAGGGCGCTCGAAGCGTCCGCGACCAGGACGAGCAGCCAGATTTCCAGGACCAGCCAGGCCGCGAGGGCGAGGGGAACGATCCGCCGGGCCCGCGAGCGCTGTCCCTGCGGTCGGGGGTGCGGTGATTGAGGTGCGCCGAACGTCATGTCTTCAGTGTGCCTGCGCCGTGTCGAGAGTGTGCCGGTGCGGTGTCGTCGTACGCCGACGCTAGGGCTGCTGCTTGCGGCCGGTCACCCGGTTCACCCGGGAACCCACGCCCCAGGCGGTCACCCGCCACAGGGCCTCGACCAGGATGTCGCGGCTCATCTTGCTGTCGCCGTGCTCCCGGTCCACGAAGGTGATGGGCACCTCCACGACGTGGAAGCCGGCCTTGACGGCACGCCAGGCCAGGTCGACCTGGAAGCAGTAGCCCTGCGAGGCGACGGCGTCCATGCCCAGGCCCTCCAGGGTCTCCCGGCGGAAGGCCCGGAAACCGCCGGTGACGTCGCGGATCGGGACGTCGAGCAGCAGCCGCGAGTAGGTGCTGCCGCCCCGGGAGATCAGCTCGCGGAACTTCGGCCAGTTCACCACGCGCCCGCCCGGCACCCAGCGCGAGCCGAGGACCAGGTCGGCCCCGCCGAGGGCGGTCAGCAGCCGGGGCAGCTCCTCGGGCTGGTGTGAGCCGTCCGCGTCCATCTCGACCAGGACGCCGTAGTCGTGCTCGATCCCCCAGCGGAAGCCCGCCAGGTAGGCGGCGCCGAGACCTTCCTTGCCCTTGCGGTGCAGGACGTGGACCTGCTCGTCCTGGCCGGCGATCTCGTCGGCGATCTTGCCGGTGCCGTCGGGGCTGTTGTCGTCGGCGACGAGCACGTGTGCGTCGGGGACGGCCTTGCGCACCCGTTCCACGATCGGCTTGATGTTCTCCGCCTCGTTGTAGGTCGGAATGATCACCAAGGTCGTGCCGAGCGGACCGTACTTCCTCTCCTGAGTCTCGCCACGCACAACCTCAACGCCGTCGTTCACTGCATCCCCTTCTCGTCCGTACGTCCTCGCCGGCTCACCATGATCGCGGCGGCGCAGGACAGAACGCCCACCATAGCGAGCACCCACTCGGGCACCGCGCCGATCCGATCGGCGACGGTGATGTCGTCGCGCAGGGGAATCCGAGCGCTGAGCACGTCCTGGGTGAATTCCTTGGTGCGCTGCTCAATAGTCCCATCGGGGGCGACCACGGCGCTAATTCCGCTCGGCGCCGCGGTGACCACGGCCCGACCGTGCTCGATGGCGCGCAGCCGGGACATCACGAGTTGCTGCTCGGGCTGGCCGCTGCGGCCGTACGTGGCGTTGTTCGTCTGGATCACCAGCGCCCGGGCCCCGGCGTTGACCGTGTCGCGCACGATCTCGTCGTAGGCGACCTCGAAGCAGATCACGTCGCCCAGCTTGGCCGGGCCGACCTGCATGACCCCGGAGTGGTCGCCCGGGTAGAAGTCCCGGGGAACGCGGTCGAGTCGCGAGATGACCTTGCTGAGCTGGTCGCGGAAGGGCACGTACTCACCGAACGGCACCGGGTGCTGCTTGGTGTACGAGGCGCCGGGGCCGGTCCTCGGGTCCCAGACGATGCCCTGGTTCTCGACGTAACCCTTCTTGGTCGGGTGGTCCACCAGGGCCCCGACCAGGACGGGGACGCCGATCGACTTCACCGCCAGGTCGATGCGCGCGTACGCCTCGCGGTACTTGTACGGGTCGAGGTCGGAGGCGTTCTCCGGCCAGATCACGAGGTCCGGCTGGGGCTTGCGGCCCGCCTTGACGTCCTCGGCCAGCCGCAGGGTCGCCTCGACGTGGTTGTTGAGGATCTTCATCGGGCGGCCGAGGAAGTCCATCCCCGGCTGTTGCACGTTGCCCTGCACGACCGCGATGTTCACGGTGTCGTCGGCGTCGGTGGGCACCGGCACCAGGAACCCGGCCAGCGTCACCGCGCCGGCCAGGGCGATGGCCTCGACGGCCGGCAGCGCGCCGCGTAGCAGCCGGGGGCCGCTGGGCCGCGCGGCCGGCGCGGGCTCGGGGCCCGCCCCGGCGTCCTCGTCCGCCTCGCTCCCGGCGGCGTCCGCCGGCGCGGCGGGAGCGGCGCCCAGCGGGGCGTCGGCCGCGGCGCTCGGCGTGGTCCCGGGGGCGGTCGCGGCACGGCCGCCGGCGAGCGCGTACACCCGCCACAGGGCGACGACGGCGGCCGCGAGCAGCGTGCTGGCCAGGGCGACGCCGAAGGTCACCAGCGGCGCGCCACCGAGCGCGGCCAGCGGCGTGAACGGCGATCCGGTGTTCGCGAACGCCAGCCGCCCCCAGGGGAAGCCGCCGAACGGCAGCCGGTCCCTGGCCCACTCCTCGGCCACCCACAGGCAGGCCGCCCACAGCGGCCAGCCGGGCAGCCTGGAGGTCAGGGCCAGGCCAGCGCCGAGCGCGACGAAGAACAGCGACTCGGCCAGCGAGAGGCCGATGACCGCGTCCCAGCCGACGACGTCCAGCCACTTCAGCAGCAGCACGAAGAACGGGAGCCCGAAGGCGAACCCGGTCCACGCCCCCTGGCGGGCCGTCCTGCCCCGGGTGAGCAGCGCGAGGGCCGCGACGGCGATGAGCGAGAGGGGCCACAGGTCGTACGGCGGGAAGGCGAAGCCGAGGGCGAGCCCGCTGACCGCGGCCAGCGCGGTGCGCCGCGCCTCACGGCGGCACCATCGCGCCACGCGTTGGCGGCGGGTGGCCCGGACGACGGGCTCGGCGCTCGGCGCCGCGGCGGGCTCGGGGGCGGCTGTCGGCGGCTCGGCTGGTCTACTGACCGGCGCGTCGGCTGCCTCGCCGCTGGCGGTGGCACCAGCGGAGGTGTCGGAACCGGGGTGCAACGTCGCGGCCTTCCTGCAGGTCGAGCTGTGGTGAAGTGACGGTATACCGCGAGCCACCACGAGCGGCCCGCTGGGTGCGTAACGGGTGTGCGACGTCCGGCGTGCCCGGACCCCACCACGGCCCGGCGGAGCGGTGGCGGGAGGCGGGCGGCGGTGCGGGGCGCTGGCGGGGCGGTACGGGCCGCGCGCGGGCCTGGCGGCCGGCGAGGAGGCGACCGGGGTGCGGGCACGGGCGCGCGGGCCGGCGAGCGGGGCTGGGGCGCTGGGGTGGCCCGAGGCGGGCGCCAGGGAGTGCTGCGCGGGACTGAGATGCCGGGGCGGCCCGAGGCGGGCGTCAGGGGCCAGGGAGTGGTGCGCGGGGTGCGGATAGGGGCCCGTCGCCCTTCGGGCCGACCTGGGGCCCGCTGGCTGCGGGTCGACCGAGAGCCGTTGTCTACTGAGCGTCCGGGCCCCACCCGGGTCGCACCTGCCGGCCCGATGAGTGCCTCCCCCGCCCCCGTGCGCTGGACCTGGCTCCCATGGGCGACGAACCGGTGCGGCTCGCCACCCCATGGCCCAGCGGCGCTCGACGACTGCGTGGAGAACCCATCCCCGGCCGGACGTCCTGTGGTGGACCCGGCCGAAACTACCCGCCGGCTCCCGCTTTCTGTCAACAGCCGTGCCACCTGCGGCGTTGCGCCAAATCAGCAGGTCAGTACGGAGGGTGCCGGAGTTGGTCGACAGGCCGATGGCACATCGTTCGGCGGTACGCGGCGCGACCGCGTCACTCGTTCGGCCGCTCGTAGACGGTGCGCCCGCCGACCATCGTGCGCACGCACACCGGCAGCGGCAGCCCCGGCGTGAGGTCGGGCAGACCCGGGGTACCGGAGCGGGGGTCGGTGGACCAGTTGGCGACCCGCTCGTCGGGGACCTGCACGACGAGTTCGCCGTGCTGCCAGACGGCCAGGTCGGCCGGTGCGCCGGGGACCAGGACGCCCGCGTCGTCGCGGCGGGCGGCCCGCCAGCCGCCCCGGGTGTGGGCGGTGAACGCGGCCCGTACCGAGACCCGGTGCTCGGGCGTCCGGTGGAAGGCCGCGGCGCGCACGGTGCCCCACGGGTCGAGCGGCGTGACGGGGCTGTCCGAGCCGAGGGCCAGCGGCACTCCGGCGCGCAGCAGGGCCGCGTACGGGTTGAGCGTGCGGGCCCGCTCGACGCCGAGCCGCTGGGCGTACATGCCGTCCTCGCCGCCCCAGGCGGCGTCGAAGGCGGGCTGGACGGAGGCGGTCAGGCCGAGTTCGGCGAACGCGGCGATGGTCTCGGGCGTGAGCATCTCGGCGTGCTCGACCCGGTGCCTGGCGGCGCGGACACGGGCGAGCCCGACCTTCTCCGCGGCGGTGCGCACCCCGGCGACGACGGCCGAGAGCGCGGCGTCGCCGATGGCGTGGAAGCCGGCCTGCAACCCGGCCTCGGTGCACAGCGCGACGTGCGTGGCGATGGCGGTCGGGTCCAGGTACTGGGTCCCGGTGCTGGGCGGGGCGTCGGCGTACGGCGCGTGCAGGCAGGCCGTGTGGGAGCCGAGCGCGCCGTCCACGAAGAGGTCGCCGGCGGCGCCGACGGCGCCCAGCTCGCGCACCTTCTCCAGGTCGCGGGCGCTGCTCGCGGCCTCGGCCCAGTAGCCGATGACGCGGGGGCCCGCCGTCTGGGCGGCGATGCCCAACAGGCCGGTCAGGTCGGCCTCGCTGGAGATGTCGGGGCCCGCGCACTCGTGGAGGGTGCCGATGCCGAGCGCGGCGGCCCGCCGGAGCGCGGCGCGCTGTGCGTCGGCCCGCTGGGAGTCGGTCACGTTCGCGAACGCCGCCGCGCGGACCGCGTGGTGGGCGTCGGCGGTCAGCGGCGCGTCGCCCTGGTAGCCGGCGCGCCCGGTCAGGTCGCCGACGCGGTCGAGCAGGGCGGTGGTCGCGACGGCGGAGTGCACGTCCACGCGGGTGAGGTAGAGCGGCCGGCCGTCGGTGGCCTGGTCCAGCTCCGTACGGGAGGGGGCGCGTCCTTCGGGCCAACGGGAGGAGTCCCAGCCGTGGCCGAGCAGTACCGCGTCGCCGGGGTGCGCCGCGGCGTGGGCGCGCACCAGATCGAGCGCCTCGATCAGGGTCGAGGCCGCGGTGAGGTCGAGGCCGGTGCGGGCGAGCCCGGTGGCGGTGGTGTGCACGTGTGCGTCCGTGAACGCGGGCGTGACGAGCGCGCCGGCGAGGTCGATGACCTCGTCCACGCCGTCGGCGAAGGAGTCGGCCGCGCCCTCGGAGCCGACCCAGGCGACGCTGCCGCGCTCGATCACCATCGCCGTCGCGAAGGGATCGGCGGGGCTGTGCACGGTGCCGCCGCGCAACAGCACGGTGCCGCCCTCGGTCGGCGGGATGCCGGCGCTGGGGCCTGCGGCGGGGATGAGGTCGCTCACGGGGTTCGCCTCGCGGTGTCGTTCGTCGGGTGGACGGCGGTGGCACGCCGGGGAGGTCACTCCCCCGCGAGCCGGCGCCAGGGTGTCAGTGTCGCCGGACCCGGTTCGGCTCCCGCGCCGGGGGTGGGCCGCGCGCCGGGGCACCGGGGTGCGCCGCGGCGCGCGGACGCGCATCCGGCGCCCGCGGCGCGCACGCCGGGTCGGCTGGTGGGGCGCTCGGCCCGGCCGGGCCCGGGGAGCCGCCGGGCGCTCGCGCGGCCGGCGGGTCAGATGCGGGGCGGGCGGGCCTCGTACGGCGTGGACAGCACGACCGTGGTGCGGGTGGAGACGCCGGCCAGCGAGCGGATGCGGGTCAGGAGGTGCTCCAGTTCGAGCGGGGTCTCGACGCGCACCTTGAGGATGTAGTTCTCGTCGCCCGCCACGCTGTGACACGCCTCGATCTGCGGCACCTCGGCGAGCCGGTCGGCGATGTCGTCGGGCGCGCTGGGGTCGAAGGGTTTGACCGAGATGAAGGCCGTCAGCGGCAGCCCGACGGCCTCGGGGTCCACGACGGCGGCGTAGCCACGGATGACACCGCGCTGTTCCAGGCGTCGGACCCGCTGGTGCACCGCCGAGGTGGACAGGCCGGTGGCCTTGCCCAGGTCGGTGTAGCTCATGCGCCCGTCATTGACGAGCAGTTCCACGATCTGTCTGTCCAACTCCTCCACCCCGTCACCCTATGGGGTAGCGGGCGTCGCGGCACAGCCGACGAGCCCCCGGGCGCGCGCCGCACCTGCACGGGGCATGTGACGAATGCCACAGCCAAGGGGCGGGGGCATGGGCGCGCCGGCGATTACCGCCACCGCCGGACGGGAAATGCTTGCTGTGGTCGAGGCTGCCTTGTCGCCTTTTCGACCTGACCCGAGGGGGAGAAACACCATGCCCGGTCTTGAACGCCTGGACAGTGGCGAGAGCGACGTCTACGAGACGTACGAGATGTTCCGGGTGACGTGCCCGGACTGCGCACGCCCCATTGCCCTGCTCGCCGACGAGGACGTGCTGCCCGAGCACGCGCTGTGCCCGTCCCCGTGGAACCCGTTCGGGCTCACGGTCTGCCCGGGCACCGGGCGGGGCGTCGCCGACGCGGTCCCCGCCGACGACGCCTCGGGTTCCCAGGAGCAGGACGCGGCGCTGCTCCTGACCCTTCCGGAGAGCCTGGACTGGCGGACGCAGCCGTTCTCGCACATCGGCGGCCACGTCTCCCGTCCGGTGCAGGTGCCGCGCCAGCCGACGCCCGGACACTAGCGCCTCGGTCGGGCGCCCCGGGGGTCCGCCCCGTCAGCGCCCGACCTCACCCCTGGCCCGGGGCCCGCGACGAACGGCGGTGGGCCGCCCGCGGCCCATCGCCCCGGCCGGCCCCCTCAGCCCCGGTCACGATCGGTCAGCCGCCGTCCGGCGACCGCGCCTGACGGGCCGTCACAGCTCGAGCTGGGCCTGCACCGGCAGGTGGTCGCTCGGGAACTGTCCGCCGAGCGAGAAGGTGTTGATCGAGGCGTAGCTGGTGTGGATGCCCGGCGAGGTGAGGATCCAGTCGATGCGCTCGCCGTCCGGGACCAGCGGCCGGTAGCCGTGGAAGGTCGCGTACAGCTTCCCGCGCTCCTCGGCGCGGTCCCAGGTGTCCACGAGGCCGCCCGAGCCCAGCAGCGTGTCGTAGACCGGGTTCTGGTGCGCCGGCACGTTGAAGTCGCCGGTGACGATGCGCGGCACGGCCGGGTCGAGGCCGCGCAGCCGCTCGGCGATCAGGTCGGCGGAGCGCTCGCGCGCGCTCTGGTTGCGGTGGTCGAAGTGGGTGTTGAGGGCGTAGAACTGGCCGCCGCCGCGCAGATCGCGAAAGCGCACCCAGGTGGCCATGCGCACGACCGCGTTGCCCCAGGTGTTGGAGCCGATCACGTACGGCGTGCCGGACAGCCAGAAGTGGTCGTACTCCAGCGGGGCCAGCCGCTGGGTGTCGTAGAAGACGGCCATGAACTCGCCCCGGCTGCCACCCTCACGGCCGGTGCCGATCCAGTCGTAGTGCGGCCCCAAGTCCTGTGCGATGTCACGGATTTGGGAGTACACACCCTCCTGGGTGCCGAGCAGGTGCGGGCGCTCGCGGCGTAGCAGCGTGCGCATGACGGGGCGGCGTTCGGCCCAGGAGTTGGGGCGGGCGTCCGAGGCGTAGCGCAGGTTGAACGTCATGGCGCGCAGCTGGCTGGCGCTGCCGCCGGGGGCTGCCGGGGCCGCGGCCGTCGCCGGGGCGGCGGAGGCCGACGGGGCGGCGGCGTGGGCGACGCCGGCGGTCAGGGGGAGGGCCAGGGCGGCGGCTGCCGCCGCGCGCATTCCGTCGCGGCGGCTGAATCCGGTCGTCTCGGCGGGGGTGGTCGGTGCGGCGGGGGTGGTCGGTGCGGTGGGGGCGACGGCGGGGGAATCGGTCATGGTTGCTCCAGTGGTCGATTGCTACGCACACCTGGCCAGGCGCGGCCTGGGCACAGCGAAGTGTGCGGGCGACCGGTGTGCCGCGCGTGGCATGTGGACACCGAGGGCGCGAACGGCCGGTGACTCCCCCGGGGTACGCCGCCACGCGCCCCCGCACGCCCCGCGCGGACGGCCACGACCGCGTTGGCGCGGCGCGGGTCCGGGAGGGGGCGCACGGGCGCCCCACGGCCCGCTGAACGGCGAACGGCGCGACACCCCGCGTCCGGGGTGCCGCGCCGAGACGGTGCGCCGCGGGCGGTCGCCGCCGCTGGTGGCCGCGAGCGCTGACGCGGGCGGGTCAGCGGGACTCGCGGCCCGCGATCTGGCGGGCGATGACCATGCGTTGGATCTGGTTGGTGCCCTCGACGATCTGGAGCACCTTGGACTCGCGCATGTAGCGCTCGACGGGGAAGTCGAGCGTGTAGCCGTAACCGCCGAGGAGTTGCACCGCGTCGGTGGTCACGCGCATCGCGGTGTCCGTGCAGAACAGCTTGGCCATCGCCGCCTCCTTGGAGAACGGCCGGCCCGCGTCGCGCAGCCGGGCGGCCGTCAGGTACAGCGAGCGGCCCGCCTCGATCTGGGTGGCCATGTCGGCCAGCATGAAGCGCAGGCCCTGGAAGTCGGCGATCGGGCGGCCGAACTGCTGGCGCTCGGCGGTGTAGCGCAGGCCCTCGTCGAGGGCGGCCTGGGCGACGCCGATGGCGCAGGCGGCGATGCCGAGGCGGCCGGCGTCCAGCGCGGCGAGGGCGATCGAGAAGCCCTGCCCCTCGTCGCCGATGCGCCGCTCGTCGCCCACCCGCACGCCGTCGAAGTGGACCTGGGCGGTGGGCGAGCCCTTCATGCCCATCTTGCGCTCGGGCGCCGCGGCCGAGAGTCCCTCGGTGTCGCCGGGGACCAGGAAGGCGGTGATGCCGCGCGGGCCCTGGTCGCCGGTGCGGGCGAGGACGGAGTAGAAGTCGGCGACGCCGCCGTGCGTGATCCACGCCTTGGTGCCCTCGATGGTCCAGTCGTCGCCCGTCCGCGCGGCGCGGGTGACCAGCGAGGCCGCGTCGGAGCCGGAGGCCGGCTCGGAGAGGCAGTACGCGCCGAGCACGCCGCCGCCGAGCATCACGGGCAGGTGCTCGGTGCGCTGCTGCTTGCTGCCGAACTCGGCGAGCGCGTGGCAGGCCAGGGTGTGCACGCTGACCCCGAGGCCGACGGTGAGCCGGGCCGCCGCGAGCTCCTCCAGGACCTGGAGGTAGACCTCGTAGGGCTGGCTGCCGCCGCCGTACTCCTCCGGGTAGGGGAGGCCGAGCAGGCCGGAGGTGGAGAGCAGGGCGAAGACCTCGCGCGGGAAGTGCCCGGCGTCCTCGTCTTCCGCCGCCTGTGGCCGGATTTCGCGGTCGGCCAGATCGCGTACCAGCGCAAGCAGGTCACGGGCCTCCTCGGTGGGCAACTGTCGCTCCACCGGCTGCGGGCCGGGATGGGTCATGGCGGCGCTCTCCTCCCTGTTGGGGTGCTCATCGGCGCGGCGGCGAGGACGCTCGGGTACGGCGGCTCCACCACGATCTGCGGCTCAACCGATCTTCCCTCGCCGGGTTACGAACCGGGATGACCTGCGGCTGTAGCGGGTTGGAGTATGCCCGATCAGCGGCTCCACGTCACCGGTCGACGATCAGGTTCCGTCACGCGGGAAATGGTCCGAACCATTGACCACAGTGGTCTAGTCCTTCTACGGTTTCCCCGCAGAAGAGAACGCGTTCATGTCAAATCTGCGTTCTTCGTAGTCCTTCGCACTGATCCCCCCACCTCTCCCCCACCGAGGAGACTCCATGGTCAGATCACAGCGCACCCGTACCCGGCTCCCCGCGATGGTCACGGCCTTCGCCGCGTCGGCCGCGGTTCTGGTCGGCACGCTGTTCACCGGCGCGGGACCGGCCACCGCGGACGCCTCGGGCGACCCGCAGGGCGGGAAGCAGGCAGGGTCCGCGGTCACCGCGCAGCGCGACCAGGCGCCGCAGTCCGCCCCCGCCACCACCCCCACCAAGGCCGCCGCCGGCAACAAGGTCGTCGGCTACTTCACCAACTGGGGCGTCTACCAGCGCAATTACCACGTCAAGAACATCGAGACGTCCGGTGCCGCGAACAAGCTGACCCACATCAACTACGCGTTCGGCAACGTCCAGGGTGGCAAGTGCACCATCGGTGACAGCTACGCCGACTACGACAAGGCGTACACCGCCGACCAGAGCGTCGACGGCAAGGCCGACACCTGGGACCAGCCGCTGCGCGGTAACTTCAACCAGCTCCGCAAGCTCAAGGCCAAGCACCCCAACCTCAAGGTGATCTGGTCCTTCGGCGGTTGGACCTGGTCCGGCGGGTTCGGGCAGGCCGCGCAGAACCCGGCCGCCTTCGCCGACTCCTGCTACAAGCTGGTCGAGGACCCGCGCTGGGCCGACGTCTTCGACGGCATCGACATCGACTGGGAGTACCCGAACGCCTGCGGCCTGACCTGCGACACCAGCGGCAAGGACTCGCTGACCAAGGTGCTGTCGGCGCTGCGGTCGAAGTTCGGTCAGAACAACCTGATCACGGCCGCCATCTCGGCCGACGCCTCCAAGGGCGGCAAGCTGGAGGCGGCCGACTACAAGTCCGCGGCGGCCGTCACGGACTACATCATGCCGATGACGTACGACTTCTTCGGCGCCTGGGACGCGAAGGGCCCGACGGCCCCGCACTCCCCGCTCACCTCCTACCCGGGCATCCCGAAGGAGGGCTTCAACTCGGACGCCGCGATCCAGAAGCTCAAGGGCTTCGGCATCCCGGCCGACAAGTTGCTGCTCGGCATCGGCTTCTACGGCCGCGGCTGGACCGGCGTCACCCAGAAGGAGCCGGGCGGCACCGCCACCGGCCCGGCGCCCGGCAAGTACGAGCAGGGCATCGAGGACTACAAGGACCTCAAGACCCGCTGCCCCGCCAACGGCACCGTGGGTGGCACCGCGTACGCCCACTGCGGCACCCAGTGGTGGAGCTACGACACCCCGGCCACCATCGGCGGCAAGATGAACTACAAGAACCAGCAGGGCCTGGGTGGAACCTTCTTCTGGGAGCTGAGCGGGGACACCTCGGGCGGCGAACTGGTCAAGGCCATCAGGTAACCACCGTCGGGTGACCGCGGCGCGCCGCGGCCTCCACGACACAGGGCGGGAAGCCGGATCACCGGCTTCCCGCCCTCTCGTCGTGCTCGCGCGCCCCGGGCGCGCCCCTACCGCGGTGGCGCCGTCGGGGCCGGGCACTGGGGCGCGAACGCCTCGATGGCGCACAGGGTGTCCCGCAGCCCGCGCTCCAACAGCGCCCGCACCTCCTCCCGGGCCAACTCCGGGCGCTGCAGCCAGTCGAGGGTGACGCCCTCGACGCCGGCCATCCACCCGATCAGCGCGAGCCTGGCCACCGCCGGCGGCTCGCTCAGGCCCCACGCCAGCTCGCCGATGGTCGCGATGAGTCGCTCCCGCACCGCGTCGCGGATGGCGAGCACCTGGGAGTCGAAGCCGACGCCGCCGGTGACGATCGCCCGGTAGGCGGCCTGGTGGTGCTGGGCGTAGCGCAGGTAGCCGTCGATGGTCTGGCGCACCCGCTCGCCGGGCGGCAGGTCCCGGGTGCGCTCGGCGCGGGCGACGAGTTCGGCGACGGACTCCTCGATGATCGCGAGGTAGTAGCCGCGCTTGCTCTTGAAGTAGTAGTAGATGAGCCCCTTGGCGACCCCCGCGTGGCGCGCGATGTCGTCCATCGACAGGGCGTCGTACGAGGTGTCGGCGAACAACCTGCGCCCGGTCGCGATGAGTTCGGCCCGCCGCGCCTGGGAGCGTTCGGAGCCGCCCTCGGTCTCGGAAGCCCCACGTCCGACCCGTTGACTATTATTCAAAATCGCGCCTACTCTCCAACTGCCGTGAGACTTCCGCAGTATGGCAGAGGGACGCCGGATGGCGGATCGCTCTCACCACGGCTGCGTCGTGCCGCGTTCGGAGACGCCCCCGCCATGGGCACCCGCTCGCCGCCGACCGCAGTGCAGTGCCTCCGTACCGACGCGCGACCGCTCCCGCGACCGCGTGCCGCCCCTCCCCCGCTGCCCGCGGGGAGGCTCATTCCTTGTGGAGGGCGCCGTGAAGGCATCTCAGGAACGGCTGCCGGAAGGCAGGACAGCGTGGAAGCGGACGGCCGTGGTGGGGTTGCCCGCGGTGCTCGCGGTCGGCGCGATGGCGGCCATGATGGCGCAGGGCGTGCTGGCCGCGTCCTTCGCCGTCTCCGGCACGAGCTTCCAGGTCGCCTCGTCCAAGCTGACCAGCGACGGGCTCGCCTCGTACGTGGAGACCGACCGCTCCCTGGACGGCAAGGGGCACCCGGTCTCGCTGCTGGGGCTCGACCAGGCCACCCTCAACGACATCTGCCAGGCCGCCGAGGTCAAGACGCCGCTCGGCACGGTGACCTTCAAGCTGACGGCGGGCGGCGACGCCGGCAAGGTCACCGCCAGCAACCTGATCATCGACGCGGAGGACCTGGCCGGCGACGCCCGCTTCGGCACGGTCGAGCTCGGCCGCGACGCCTCCACCCTCGACGAGACGCCCGGCATCCGAGGGGAGAAGGGAAAGTTCGGGCTCCAGGCCGGGAACATCGAGGTGGCCGACGTGAAGTCGCACGCCTGGTCCGCCACCGGCGGCAACTTCCGGCTCAAGGGGTTGAAGCTCGGCGTCAGCCTGGGCGGCGACAAGTGCTTCTGAGCCGGGGCCGGACGCGCGAGGCGCGACGCGGGGCGCCGACCGGCGCCGCCGTCGGGGCCCGGCCCGCCCCGTCGGGCCCGCGCGCGCGGTGCCGGGCCGCGCTCCAGGGGCTGCCGCTGCCCCGCCAGCGCGCGGCCTTCCGTGGCTGGCGGCGCACCCGGCCGTTCTGGGCGGGCCTGCTGCTGGTGCTCGGCGGGCTCGAACTCATGGCCATCCCGCTGTCGCCGCTGACCGTACTCGTCAGCCTCGGCCTCGGCGGGATCGCGGCGATCGGCATCGGCATCGCGCTGATCGTCGCGGGCCTGTTCCTGTGGTTCGCGCCCCGCGCCCGGCACTACGTGAGCATCAACGCGCTGCTGCTCTCCGTACTCTCCTTCGCCGCCACCAACCTCGGCGGCTTCCTGATCGGCATGGTGCTGGGCATCGTCGGCAGCGTCATGGGCTTCGGCTGGACGCCGCGCGAGGCGCCCCAGGCACCGGCCGGCCCGTCACCCGGGCCACCCTCCGGGCAGCCCGACGAACCGGGTCCGGGCGGCCCGTCGGGCGACGCGGCGGCCCCCGGCCCTCCGTACGGTGGCCCGGGCGCTGGACGCGATGCCCCGGGCGACGACGCCCCGGCCGACGGCGTCGGCTCCCGTGGCGCGGCGGGAGGCCCGAGGTCGCCGACGCCACCGGAGGGGGCCGGCGGCAGGGCGGTGGCGGACGCGGGCGGGGCGGAGGGGCCCGACCCGGGCCCGGCCGGCGCACCGAGGTCCGCCCGGCGCCGGCGCGGTGGCGGGGCGCTGCGGGCGCTCGCGCCGCTGGTGCCGGCCGTCGCGCTGCTGGCCGCCGTGGGGGTACCCGCGCGCGGCGCGCCGCTGCCCGGCGGCGCTGTCCCGGCCCCGCTCGCCGCGACGGGCGCGGACACGGCCGAGGACGGGGCCGACCCGCCCGGGGCCGCGGGGGCCCGGGCGCCGCGCGAGCTGTCCGCCACGCTGGCGCCGGCGCCGCGGCAGGGCGCCGCCGCGCCGGTCACGGAGGCCGCGCCGGTCGCGCCGGCGGCCGGCCCCGGGGAGCGCGCGCCGGCGGCCGACGGGCCCGGCTTCCCGGTGGCGGCCACCCCCGCGACCATCACCACCACCCGGTTCACCCCGCACGGCTTCCTCGTGGCCGGCGTGACCGAGCTGCCCACCGCTCGCGGGCCGCTGAAGGTGATGGTGCTTAAGATGCGGGCCGCCTCGCTCACCGACTACCGGATGCGGACCCGCGACGGCTCGCCCGAGCTGGACCTGGGGGCCGACTCGCTGGAGCTGTCCGGCCACGTGACGCTCTACCTCAGTCGGTTCAAGGGCTGCGTCGAGGGCCTGCTGTGCCTGACCTTCACCCCGGACCGGCTGCCGGTGCCGCCGCTCGTGCCGCCGCTGATCTTCCTCACCGATGTCGAGGCCGACCAGGCGCTCGTGACCGCCGACTCGATCACCACCGACGGGCTGACCCTGACCCCACACGCCTGAGACGCGCCCGGCGGGGCACGCCCGACCCGGGCGGCACGGCGGCGCACCCCGGTGCCCCGGTGCGGTGGCCGGTGGCACGGGTCCGTGCCAGCCTGAGACCATCCGCAGCCCCACCGGGAGGTCTCACCACAGTGCCGTGGCGACTGCGAACCCCGAGGTTCACCAACGGCCTCTTCGTCCTGCTGCTCGGGTACCTGGTGGCGATCGTCGTCATCGACGAGCTGACCTCGCGCTACCTGCGCCTGGACGTGTACGCGGCGGTGGCCCCGATGGTCGCCGCCGCGCTGTGTGCCTACCGCCACGCGGTCGTCATCGGGGCCCTGGACTTCGTCGCCATGACCGTCATCTACGGCGTGCTGCCCTCCAGCGTGCCGACGGTCGCCCGGGCCGGCGCGATCCTCAGCAACGCGCTGATGGTCGGCGCGAGCATCGCGGTGGCCAGGCTGCTGCGCGACCGCGAGGAACTCCTGGAGCGCGAGCGCGCCACCGGCGAGGCCGCGCAACGGGCCCTCCTGCGCCAGCTCCCCCTGCGGACCCAGGACGTCGTCGTCGACGGCTTCTACGTCTCCTCGCAGCGGGACGCCCTGGTGGGCGGCGACCTGTACGAGGCGGTGCAGACCCCGTACGGCACCCGCGTGCTCATCGGCGACGTGCGCGGCAAGGGGCTGAGCACGCTGGGCGCGGGCGCGGCCGTGCTGACCGCCTTCCGCGAGGCCGCCTACCACCGCCGCAACCTCACCAGCGGCGTGCTCGCCATGGAGCAGGGCCTGGCCCGCTACAACGCCTCCCGTGAGGGGCGGGAGCCGCTGGAGGCGCAGGAGCGGTTCGTGACGGCCCTGGTCCTCGGCACGGACGGCGGCGCCGGAGCCCCTGCGGAGGCGGCGGCGCGGGAGGAGCCGATGTCACTGCTCGTCGTGGACTGCGGCCACGTCGCGCCGTACGTGATCGGGCCCGACAACGCCGTACGGGAGGTCGAGCTGGCCGAGCCGGGGTTGCCGCTGGGCCTCGGCGAGCTGGCCGACCACCCGCGGGCCGTCCAGCGGGTCGTGCTGCCGCCCGGGTGCCGGCTGCTCGCCTGCACCGACGGGGTGACCGAGGCGCGCGGCGCGGATGGCTCGTTCTATCCGCTGGCGGCCCGGCTGCACCGGTGGGCGGCGCTGCCGACCTCCGAGTTGCTGAGTCGGTTGCGTGCGGATTTGGACGCGCACACCGGTGGCCAACTGCAGGACGACGCCGCCGCGTTGATCATGGAGCGGCTGGCGATGCCCGATCAGCGGGCGCTGGAGGCGGCCCGCGACTGACGGCCGGCCGCGCGGCCCGCGCCCCGCCGGCATTGGTTCAGACCAGGTCAGGGCGGCGACCACGGCCCGGCGCGCGCCGCACGCCGACAGCGCGTCGGCGGCGTGTACCGACCCCGTCATCCCTATGAAGTCGGCTCCGCGCGGGCGCCAGTTCCCGGCGCGTGCCGGGAGAAACCTCACGTGCCGTGCGGCCGGATCAACAGGGCCGAGATGGGCTGGACCCGTGTCACGATGATGCCGCGTCACGATGACGTCACCACTGTCGTACCGCATCCGACGTCCCCTACCACCCACCCGTGCCCTCCGCCGCATCCGTCCGTCCAGCACCACCGCCGGCCGCCCCGGGTCCCGTACCCGGCCTCCGGCGCCCGTCGTCCGTCCGCCCCCGTCCGACTCGCCTCGCGCCCGTGCCACCCCGCCAACCCGGCTCCGCACGCCGCCCGGCCCGCTCCGCGCTGGTGCGCGCGTGCCACTTCCCACCTGTCCGCCTTCGTCCGTCTTGGAGCGGCGATGACCTCACGTCAGTACAGTCCAGCGCTCATGCTCACCGGCTTCGTCCTGTTGCTCGGTGCCATGTTCGGCATCGCGTACGCCGTCGGCTCGGCGGCCGGCCCGGTCGCCCCCGGCCTGCACCGGTCCGACGACGGAGGTTCCGGCGGCGACATGGGCGACATGGGCGGGATGAACAACCACGGGATGGGCGTCGTCTCGCCGGCGCCCGTCGGCGGGGTGCCGGCCGTGGTCGGAGGCGCCCAGTGACCACGCCAGCCCCGGTCACCACCGAGCTCACGATCGGCGGCATGACCTGCGCCGCCTGCGTCGGCCGCGTCGAAAAGCGCCTCGGCCGCCTCGAAGGCGTCACCGCCACCGTCAACCTCGCCACCGAACGCGCCCACATCACCCACCCCGCGACCCTGTCCACCGCCGAGCTGATCGCCACCGTCGAACGAGCCGGCTACACCGCCGAGCCGCCGCCCCCGCCGCGGCCCGTCGCCACCCACACCACCGAGCTGACCATCGGCGGCATGACCTGCGCCGCCTGCGTCGGCCGCGTCGAAAAGCGCCTCGGCCGCCTCGAAGGCGTCACCGCCACCGTCAACCTCGCCACCGAACGCGCCCACATCACCCACCCGGCGAGCGTCTCCGTGGCCGAGCTGACGGCCACCGTCGAACGAGCCGGCTACACCGCCGAGCCGCCGCCCCCGCCGCGGCCCGTCGCCACCCACACCACCGAGCTGACCATCGGCGGCATGACCTGCGCCGCCTGCGTCGGCCGCGTCGAAAAGCGCCTCGGCCGCCTCGAAGGCGTCACCGCCACCGTCAACCTCGCCACCGAACGTGCCCACATCACCCACCCGGCGAGCGTCTCCGTGGCCGAGCTGACGGCCACCGTCGAGAAGGCCGGCTACACCGCCGAGCCGGTGCCGACCTCGGCCGGGCGCGGCGCCACGGGCGACGACGGCGCGGAGCCGGACGCCGACGGCGCGCAGGACCAGCAGGACCAGCGGGAGAAGAAGAAGGCCGCCATCGCCCGCGAGGAGCGGGACCGGCTGCTGATCACGGCCCTGCTGTCGATCCCGGTGCTGGTCATCTCGATGGTCCCGGCCCTCCAGTTCCGCAACTGGCAGTGGGTGTGCTTCGTGCTCTCCACGCCAGTCGCCGCCTGGGGCTCGTGGCCCTTCCACGCACGGGCGGCCCGCGGGCTGCGCCACGGCGCGGCCACCATGGACACGCTGGTCTCGCTCGGCGTCATCGCCGCCTTCTCCTGGTCCACGTACGCGCTCTTCTTCGGCGGCGCGGGCGAGCCGGGCATGGAGATGCCGTTCACGCTGCTGCCCTCCGCCTCGGGCGACACGCCGCACGTGTACCTGGAGGCGGCGGTCGCCGTACCGCTGTTCGTACTGACCGGGCGGTGGCTGGAGGCGCGGGCCCGGCATGGCACCGGCTCCGCGCTGCGCGCGCTCGCCAACCTGGCCGCCAAGGACGTGGTCATAAGGGTGGACGGCGCCGAACGGCGCATCCCCATCGAGCAGTTGCGGGTCGGCGACCTGTTCGTCGTACGGCCGGGCGAGCGCGTCGCCACCGACGGCGTGGTCACCGAGGGCGGCTCCGCCCTGGACATGTCGCTGGTGACGGGCGAGAGCGCGCCGGTCGAGGTCAGTCCCGGCTCCGCGGTCGTGGGCGGCGCCGTCAACTCGGGCGGGCTGCTCGAGGTACGGGCCGAGGCCGTGGGCGCCGACACCCAACTGGCGCGCATCACCCGCCTGGTGGAGGACGCGCAGGCCGGCAAGGCCAAGGCGCAGCGCCTGGCCGACGCGGTGGCCGGCATCTTCGTGCCGGTCGTGCTGGCCATCGCCGTCACGGTCCTGGGTTTCTGGCTAGGCGCCGGCGCCGACCCGCAGGCGGCGGTGACCGTCGCCGTGGCGGTCCTGGTCGTCGCCTGCCCGTGCGCCCTCGGCCTCGCCACCCCCACCGCCCTGCTCGCCGCCACCGGGCGCGGCGCCCAACTCGGCATCCTCGTCAAGGGCCCGCAGGCCCTGGAGGGGCTGCGCCGGGTGGACACCGTCGTGCTGGACAAGACCGGCACGCTGACCATCGGCGAGATGGGCGTCACGCAGGTCACCTGCCGTACGGAGGGGTTGGACGAGGCGACCGTCGTACGCCTGGCGGGCGCGGTCGAACAGGGCTCGGAGCACCCGGTCGGGCGCGCCGTGGTGAGCCACGCGCGGCGCGGTGCCGCGGAGGGCGACGGGCTGCCGGCGGTCATCGGCTTCGCCGCGACCGCGGGGCACGGCGTCAGCGGACGCGTGGACGGACACCAGGTGACGGTCTCCCGTCCGGACGCCGAGCCCGCCGACGACGCCACCCAGGGCGACCAGGCCGCGCTGCCCGCGGAGTTGGCCGACGCCGTGCGCGCGGCGGAGAGCACCGGGCACACGGCGGTGCTGGTACGCGTGAACGGCGCGCCGGAGGCCGTCCTCGCGCTGGGCGACAGCCTGCGCCCGGGCGCCTTCCGCGCGGTGGACCACCTCCGCCGCCTCGGCCTGCGCACGGTGCTGGCGACCGGCGACAGCGAGGCGACCGCGCGGGCCGTCGCCGAACGGCTCGGCATCACCGAGGTGCACGCCCGGGCCACCCCCGAGGGCAAGGCCGAGCTGGTGCGCTCGCTGCGCGAGCACGGCCACCGGGTCGCGGTCATCGGCGACGGCGTCAACGACGCGGCGGCGCTGGCCAACGCCGACCTGGGCATCGCCATGGGCGGCGGCACGGACGCCGCGATCGGCGCGGCCGACGTGACGCTGGTACGCGAGGACATGGGCGCGCTGCCGGACGCCGTACGGCTGGCCCGGCGCACGCTCGGCATGGTGCGCTCCAACCTGGCCTGGGCGTTCGGCTACAACGCGGTCACCCTGCCGCTGGCGGCCGTCGGCTGGCTCAACCCGATGGTGGCCGCCGCGGCGATGTCCGCCAGCTCGGTGATCGTGGTCGGCAACAGCCTGCGGCTGCGCGGCTGGCAACCCACCTCGTCCACCGGAGCGCCGGGGCGCCCCCGGCCCAGCAATCCCAGGCCGGGCGGGGGTCGGCCGGCGGGCAACCGTCCCAGCAGGTCGCGCGCGCGTGCCACGGCCGCATCGGAGCAGTCATGAGCGAAAAGTCCGTGTCCCAGGCGACCGACGCCGTACCCGAGCCCAGCGCGCCCAGCGCGGCTGACCCGACCACGGGCGCGACCGGCGCCGGCGCGAGGAGCCCCGCCCCCCGGAAGTCGCGCCTCGCGCTCAACAAGGGCGCGCTGACCGCCGTCCTCGCGCCGGTCATCGCCTGCGCCGTGACGCTCGGCGCGCTCACCGCGTGGACGGCGTCCGGCGCGGCGGGCAGCCCGGCCGAACCCACCCTGGTCGACGCGCGCATCATGCTCCCGTCCAACCCGGAGGCGACGGCCGCGCTGTTCAACCTGACCAACGAGGGTGGCGCCGACGACGCGCTGGTGCGCGTCTCGACGCCGACGAAGGCCGGCCGGGTGATGCTCAGCCGCAACGTGCACGAGAACGGCGTGGGCACCATGCAGATGGTCTCCGCGGCCTCGCTGCCCGCCGGGGGCAAGCTGGAGATGTCGGCGACCGGGCTCGACGTCATGGTCGAGAACCCGCCGCCGATGCGGCTGGGCGAACGCGTGCCGTTCGTCCTGCACTTCCGCGACAGCGAGCCGATGCGGGTCAACGCCCTGGTGGTGCGTCCGGGCAGCTAGAGCACGGCGCGCATCCGCTGCCCCTCGGCGAACGGGGGCAGCGGCTCCGGGCGACTCCCCCTCCGCCGCGCGCGCCCCAAGGGCCCCGCCACGACTCGTGGCGGGGCCCACTGGCGTCCACGGCCGGGCCTCGGGGACTGGCGGGCCGGCCGTGTCGTGAGCGGCAGGCGATCGTACGGGGGTCGTAGGCGGCAGGTGACCATACGGGCGTCGGAAGCGGCAGGCGACCGTACGGGCGTGCCGTACGCATCCGGCGACCGTACGGACTTGCCGTAGGCGTCGGGCGACCGCACGCGTCGGGCGGGGGTCCGCGAGTCGCCCCGCGAGCCCCCGCCCAGTCGGCCTACCTCAGCGGGCTCCGGCCAGTTCCGGAACGCGCGCCCGCGTCCCGCCGACGCCCGGCCCGGCACCCACCACCGGGCGCCCGGAGCCGACGCCGGGGCCGGAACCCACGCCGGGGCCGGAGCGCGTGGCCCTGGGCGCGGCAGCCCGCGCCGGCAGGCCGCCCGGGCGGGCGGCTGCCCGCGCGCCCCGGTCCGCCGCCGCCCTGCGGGCCGGCGCCGCCGGGGCCGCCGCCGCTTCGGCGCCGGCCCGCGCCACGTCCGGCGCCGACCCGTGGCCGGCCCGCTCCGCGCTCGCCAGTTGCTCGATCAGCGCCTCGCGGGCCCGTGCGACGCGCGAGCGCACGGTACCCACCGGGCAGTTGGCCACGAGCGCGGCCTGCGCGTACGGCAGCCCGAGGAGCTGGGTGAGCACGAACGCCTCGCGCCGCTCGTAGGGAAGCTGCCCCAGGAGTTGGGACAGGGCCACCCCCTCGTCGAACCCCGGCAACTCGCGGGACTGCGCCAACTCGGCCGCGGTCTGCCAGTCGTCGGTGTCGGACAGGCGTGGCCGGGCCGCGTTCCAGCGCAGCCGGTCCACGACCGTGTAACGGGCGATCGACAGCAGCCAGGTACGGGCCGACGACCTGCCCTCGAAGCGGGGCAGGCTGCGCAGCGCCCGCAGGTACGTCTCCTGGACGAGGTCGTCGGCCGACTGCGGGTCGTTGCTCAGCCGCGAGACGTACCGCCACACGTCGCGTTGGGTGGCCCGGATGAACTGGTCCACCGCCTCGGCGTCGCCGCCGCGTGCCGCCAGCGCCCACGCGGTCACCGCCTCGTCGTCGCGCTCATACACGGGCACCACCGTGCTCCGCGTCGCACTGCCCCAGGGCACGCACGGCACCGGCCCGCGAGCCGCGGGCGCGGGGGGCGCTGCGCGGCCCGGGCGCGGCAGCGGGGACCATGGCCGGGTGCACTGTTCCGATTCCCGTACCGCGCTCTCCGCCAGGGTCGACGGTGAGGCGCTGCCGCCCGGTGTCACCGGGCCGGTACTCGACGCCCATCTGCACGGCTGCGCCGACTGCAGGCTCTGGGAGCGTCGCGTGCTGGCCCTGCGCGAGTGGACCACCCGCATCGGCGGCTCGGCGCCCTAGCCGCGCGCGGCCGGCCGCGACGGCGGGCGCGCCGCCACCCCACCGCCACGCGCTGACCGGCGGCGTTCGGCGCGCTCGACGCGGCGGGCTCGTACGGGCCGTGCCGTGGGTCGCGGTGCGGGTCGCGGCGCACGCGCGCGTCGAGCACCGCGACGTCACGGACGCGGCGGCGCGGACGTACGGGGGCACCGGGGCCGTCGCGGCACGGCCGGCGGCCGAACCAGCCGATCGGCGGGCGGCCGTACGGGGCAGGGCCTCGACCGCACGCGCGTACCGCACGGCCTGGACGCCGGGTGCCGCGTGACCGGCCGCGACGGGCGGCGTCCAGATACGGGAGAGTGCGGTGGCGGGTGGCTGGGCCGTGGCGTGGGCCGTCGGCCGGGGGCGGGTGGGGTGGTAGGGCCGGCTGCCGCCGGCCTCGGGGGCGGGGCGCGGCGCCACGCGCCGGGCCGTTGCTGCCCGGAAGAGGGCAGGATTCATCGCCATATGTCCTTCCTGGGTTCCGGCGCGTCGCGGGGGCGCGCCGGCCCCGGCCGCCGAGGGGCGGGCCGGGAGGTGATCTGCCAACGGGAGGTGCCGTCAGGCGACGGCGATCCCCGGTGGCGGACCACGGGTGGCGATGACGTGAACGAGCAGCAGGAGCCGCGGACGGCGGGCCTCGTGGGATCCGCGGGAGCGGCCGTGTTCGGGCTGCGGGCCGGGCGCGGTGTCGCCGAAGAGCACGTACAGCGGCGCGAACAGCCGCACGGCCAGCGCCCGCCCGACGCGGAAGGCCGCCTGCTCGCCGCCGCACAACCAGACCCCGCAGACCAGCGCGACCAGCAGGTGGGCGGACCACATGCCGAGTCCGCCGTGCCCGTCGTGCAGGGCCATGGTGTGCGCGGAGGAGAGCACGTCCTGGCCAAGCCCGGCGACGTGCTGCCCGAGGCCGTCGCCGCCGGCCGCCGAGCCCTCGCCGCTGACCAGCGGGTTGGGCAGGCCGCAACTGGGCGGCAACACGGCCTCGCCGGCCGCGATGCGCTCGCGGAGAGCGTCGGAGGCCCCGGCCCCGGCCCCGGACGGTGCGGCGTGGGCGTGCTGCCCGTGCCCCGCGCCGTGCCCGCCGACGCCGGTCTGCGCGACGCTGAACAGCGTGTGCAGCGCCATCTGGGCCCCGGCCGTGAGCGACATGATCAGCAGCGGCCCGCGCTCCCGGCCGGCCGCGCACCAGGCCGCGCCGCCCGTGCCGAGCAGAGCGACGCCGACGGCCCAGAGCGGAATGGGGGTGGCGGACATGACGACGTGCCCGGCGGCGGCGAGCAGCACGCAGACCGCCGCGAACACCGCTGCTCGCAGCCCCCGTAGAACGTGCCCCGCTTCCATGACGCACACATCGTTGCACCCGCGGTCAGAGCGGTGATGTGCGGGGGCGTGAATCATCGAGGAGGGCGCGAAGCGCCGCCCCGCACCTCGGCCCGTGGGTACGGGGCGGTGGAGGGCCGCCGGCTCGGGGGGAGGAGCCGCGGCCTGGTCCGTCGCGCTGTCGCTGTCCTGGTTCCGCTCGACCCCCGGGGGCGCCACGCGCCGCGGGAGCCATAGCGCACGCACGGTCGGCGCACGCCCCTGAGGGCGCCGTGACCGCGTTTTCGGCCGTTCATAACGCCCCATACTGGCGCGTACCGGCGGCGGTTCTCGCGCACTGGCCGCGCGCGTCGCCGCGCCGTGGTGGCCGCCACGCGCCGGGTCGCCCCGACTCGCCTTCCGCCAGTCAACTGCCTTCGGGCGACTGGTGGCAGCGTGTGCGCGCCGCGATGATGGGTGCGCCGCGCACACCCCGTGTGAACGCGGGGGGCGGCGGACGCCGTTCGCGGGCGTGTTCCTCCGCATCCGGGGCATTCACCTGGCAGGGGGCATTGGGTACCGCAGAACGGACGAGGAACATGAGAACGAAGAGTGGCGTAGTGCCCGACACGACGGACGGCCGACGGCCGTCCCCCACGGCCCCGCGAGCCGAGCAGTGCCCGAACTGCGGGGGTCAGCTGGCCGTCAACCAGGACGGCTGGAAGATCTGCCACACGTGCGGATACGCCTCTCCACCGTAGATCGTCCGGTGCGAGTGCAGGAGGCAGGCCCCGTGGTCAACCCGTCGCTCAACGCGTCCGTCAACCCATGGCTGGCGATGACGCCCGGAACCGACCCCGCCGACAGATCCCGGGCGGTGCACGCCGGCTGGGAGCAGTTCCTCGCCCACGGCGCCGTCACCCCGTCGGTGCGGCCGGTGGTGGCGGAGTCGTGGCGGCGGTCCGCCGACGCGCGGGTGGCCAGGGACGGGGTCGCGCCGATCGCCCTGGAGGCGGGCGACCTGGAGGCGTACCGCGGCGAACACCCGCTGGCCCGGGTGCTGCCGCTGTTCCGTGAGCTGCTGGGCGCCGTCGCGCACGACGGCGCCCACCTGTTCGCGGTGTGCGACGAGTTGGGCCGCATGCTCTGGGTCGAGGGCCACCGCGGCGAGCTGCGGCGGGCCGAGCGCATGAACTTCGTGGCGGGCGCCCGCTGGGACGAGCGGCACGCGGGCACCAACGCGCCGGGCACGGCGCTGACCGTCGGCCACCCGGTGCAGATCTTCTCGACCGAGCACTTCAGCCGCCTGGTGCAACCGTGGACCTGCGCGGCGGCGCCGGTGCGCGATCCGTACACCGGCCGGCTGCTCGGCGCCATCGACATCACCGGCGGCGACCATCTGGCCGCCCCGCACAGCCTGGCCCTGGTGCAGGCCACGGCGCGGGCCGCCGAGGCGCAACTCGCCACCCTCGATCGCTCCACGGCCAGTGCCGACGCGGGTCCCGACGTGTCCGTGAGCGCGCTGGGGCGGGACGAGGCGCTGCTGGTCACGCACGGGCGACGGCTGCGCCTGAGCCGCCGGCACAGCGAGATCGTGGTGCTCCTGGCCTGCCACCCCGACGGCCTGACCGGCGACCGCCTGGCGACGCTGCTGTACGGGGAGCGGACGGTGGACCCGGTGACGCTGCGGGCCGAGCTGTCCCGGCTGCGCCGGCGCGTGGGCCCGCTGCTCGGCTCGCGCCCGTACCGGCTGTGCGCCCCGGTGCGGTGCGACGTGCTGACGGCGGCCGACCAGTTGACCGCCGGCTGTCCCCACACCGCGCTCCGCACCTACCAGGGCCCACTGCTCCCGCTGTCGGAGGCGCCGGGCATCCGTCGGCTGCGGGCGGTCCTGGACGACCGATTACGACGCGCCGTGCTCGCCAGCCGGGACGCCGAACTCCTGCGCCGCTGGGCGGAGGCACCGTGGGGCGAGGGCGACCTGGAGGTGCGCGAGGCCCTGCTCGCGGCGCTGCCCGCACACAGCCCCGACCGCGCGTCGGTGGCCCGTGGCGCGCAGCGGCTGCGCCTGGCGTACGGCCTGCCGGACGGCGACCTGGCGGGATGAGCGGGCGGCGGGATGGTGTGGGGGGCGAGAGGCGACAGGGGTGACCGCGCCGTGGCCGGCAACGTCCGCGCAACGTGTCGGTGCCTAGCCTCCGCCCAGCGCTGCCCGCGACGGGAGCGGGCCGCATGTGATCGGGAGGTCGCGCCATGCCCCGCTACGCGAATCCGGGCTCCGATGACTCCGTGGTGAGCTTCCAGTCGCGCTACGACCACTGGATAGGCGGCGCGTACGTGCCGCCGACCCGGGGCCAGTACTTCGAGAACCCCACCCCGGTCAACGGCCAGCCCTTCACCGAGATCGCCCGGGGCACGGCCGAGGACGTGGAGCGGGCGCTGGACGCCGCCCACGCCGCGGCGCCGGCCTGGGGCAGGACGTCACCGACCGAACGGGCGGTGCTGCTGAACCGGATCGCGGACCGCATGGAGGCCAGTCTCGAAGCCCTCGCGGTGGCGGACAGCTGGGACAACGGCAAGCCGATCCGGGAAACCCTGGCGGCCGACATCCCGCTGGCCATCGACCACTTCCGGTACTTCGCGGGCGCCATCCGCGCGCAGGAGGGCGGCCTGTCCGAACTCGACGCGGACACCGTGGCGTACCACTTTCACGAGCCCCTCGGCGTGGTGGCGCAGATCATTCCGTGGAACTTCCCCCTCCTGATGGCGGCCTGGAAGCTGGCCCCCGCGCTGGCGGCGGGCAACACGGTCGTCCTCAAGCCCGCCGAGCAGACCCCGGCGTCGGTGCACGTGTGGCTGGACCTGGTCGCCGACCTGCTGCCGCCAGGCGTGGTCAACGTCGTCAACGGCTTCGGCGTGGAGGCCGGCAAACCCCTGGCGAGCAGCGCCCGCGTCGCCAAGATCGCCTTCACGGGCGAGACCACCACGGGCCGGCTGATCATGCAGTACGCGGCCGAGCACGTGAAGCCGGTGACGCTGGAGTTGGGCGGCAAGAGCCCGAACATCTTCTTCGACGACGTCTCCTCCGCCACGGACGACTTCCTGGACAAGGCGATCGAAGGCTTCACCATGTTCGCCCTCAACCAGGGCGAGGTCTGCACCTGCCCGTCCCGGGCGCTGATCCAGCGGGGGCACTACGCGGACTTCCTCGCCGCCGGCCTGGCACGCACCGAACAGATCGTCCAGGGCCACCCACTGGACACCACGACGGCGATCGGCGCCCAAGCGTCCAACGACCAGTTGGAAAAGATCCTCTCCTACCTCGACATCGGCCGCCAGGAGGGCGCCAAGATCCTCACCGGCGGGGCCAGGGCGGAGCTGGGCGGCGAGTTGGCGGGCGGCTACTACGTCCAGCCGACGGTCTTCGAGGGCGCCAACCGCATGCGTGTCTTCCAGGAGGAGATCTTCGGCCCGGTGGTGGCGGTGGCGCCGTTCAACGACTTCGACGACGCGATCGAGATCGCGAACGACACGCTGTACGGCCTCGGCGCGGGCGTCTGGACCCGCGACGGCAACACCGCCTACCGCGCGGGCCGCGCCATCCAGGCGGGCCGCGTCTGGACCAACTGCTACCACGCGTATCCGGCGCACGCCGCGTTCGGCGGCTACAAGCAGTCCGGCATCGGCCGCGAGAACCACAAGATGATGCTCAACCACTACCAGCAGACCAAGAACTTGTTGGTGTCGTACTCGCCGAAGGCGCTGGGGTTCTTCTAGAGCGGGGGAAGGGCGCCTGGACTGGGCCTTTACCCGTGAGGCGCCCTTCGGGGCGGACAGCTAGGCGGCGAGTCGAAATGCTCTCCTACTCCCGATATATCCCACTGGTATCCCACCTCTGACCAGCTGTTCCGGGGCATTTCCGGGCCAAGGCATGGTTGGGCTCCATCCGTGTCGTCCGCCGGCGCCTCCCATCGGCGCATCGACTCCTCGATCAAATCGTTGGCGTGGTTCCGTGCCTCGGCCAGGAACTTGGCGTAGTAGCGGAAGAGGACGTGGATGCTCTGGCCGGCTCGGCGGGCGCACTCCGCCGGGTCGGCGCCGGAGGCAAGCCAGAACGAGATGCCTGCGTGACGCAGGCCGTAGGGGCGCTTGGCCAGTTCGAGGGCATGTTCGTCGAGGGTGAGGGCGGCCTCACGCACCCGTCTCCACGTGAAGCCGTACGCCGCGGCGTCGACATAGTTCCCCGCCACGTTACGGAAGAGGCGTCCATCGGGGGCGACTCCGAAGCGTTCTATGTGTTCGCGCGGCATACGGACGAGCACGGGCGGGATGGGTACCGGTCGCGTGGCCTTCGCCGCTCGTCGCTTGAGCGAGTGGATCTCATGGACAGCGCCGTGATCGGTCCACTCCTTGCTAGCCATCACGACGCCCCCCTTCAGGTTGAGCAGCCCCCAACCGCTCGCCGGTAGGCGGCATTGGGACTTCTGCGGATGTATGACCTCAGCCGGGCGCATGGCGGCGTAGTACATACAGCCGAGAAAGGCGTACAGGTGCGGACCACGGCCGGGGAGGGTCTTCGCGGCGGTCAGTAGCCGTGCGACCTGAGCCGGGTTCGGCACGCGGTCGGGATCGACTTCGTCGGCGACCTCAGGCGCGGACCAACGAAACCCGTTCAGCGGGTTCTGGTTGAAGCACCCGCGTTCGACCGCCATCCCAAAGACTTCGTTGACGGCGGCCCTCTTGCGCTTCACCGTCTTCGCGGCAGCGGCCGTTCCATCGAGCTTGCGGCACAGCGCGTCGAGCCCCCCGGCGCAGCGCGTCGGGTTCCTCCAACCTGGGACAGGCGTGCTGTTCGACGTCGTTCGCGTCCGACCAGTCGGCCGGGGAGGGCTGCTGAGGGCCGTCATAACCCGAGTTCGCCGTGTCGCCGGTGTCGGTTCAGCCCAATTCGACGCCGTTGCTCGGGAAATCCCCATCTCTGCGACGACACGCGCGATCGGGTGAGTCTTGCGACGCTCGATCAGACGGCGGCGCCCCTCCACGGACAACGGTGCGTTCGCGCGGGTCATGGTGTCGTCGAGGTCGTACGGGACGCGTGGTGTCGTGCACTGGTGACGATGAGCGAGACGTTCTGCCCACCGAAGCCGAAGGAATTGCTGAGCACGGCTTCCTGGGGGATGTCTCGTCGCTCTGCGACGACATCGAGAGTGATGTCGGGACCGACGCCGGCCGCGGTGATGTTGCGGGTCGGCGGGATGACGCCGTGCTTCACACTGAGGACGGCGATGAGCGCTTCGATCGCGCCGGCGGCGCCAAAGGGATGACCGAGCGCCGCCTTGGGGGCCGTCACGGTGGCGCGGCCGAAAACCTCCCCGATCGCGCGTGCCTCGGCAACATCGCCGACCGGAGTTCCGGTGGCATGGGCGTTGATGTGGCTGATCTGCTCGGGAGCCAAACCGGCTTGCGCGAGGGCCTTCCACATGGCTGAGATCTGACCGGAGCCGTCGGGAGCGGGCGCCGTGATGTGGTGAGCGTCGGCGGCGATGCCGGCACCCGCGAGCACCGCGTGGACGCGCGCGCCTCGGGCGCCGGCATGCTCGGCGCTTTCGAGCACCACGACAGCAGCGCCTTCACTGAGGACGAATCCGCTGCGGTCCGCTGCGAACGGCCGGGAAGCTGAAGCGGGTTCGGCGGTATGGCGCGACAGTGCTTGTGCCTGAGCGAAGCCGGCAATGGTGATCGGGGTGATCGCGGCCTCGGTCCCGCCCGCGATCACCGCGTCCGCCTCGCCGGCACGGATGAGCCTGGCTCCCAGGGCGATCGCCTCGGCGCCGGAAGAGCACGCCGAGACGGGCGTGTAGACCCCGGCTCGTGCACCGTATTCGATACTGATCAGCGCCGCCGCCGCATTGGGCATGAGCATCGGCACCGTACGTGGCGAGACGCGCCGCGTCCCGGCCGCCTCCAGCGCGTCGTCTTCCTTCAGCAGCGTCCGTACGCCCCCGATGCCCGTGCCGATCGCAGATGCGAGCCGGCCCGGGTCCACCTCCGGGGCACCGGCATCGGCCCAGGCTTCGGCCGCCGCGGCGAAGGCCGCCTGCTGCGAGCGGTCGAGCCGTCTGGCCCGCACCGGCGGCAGCAACTCGGCGGGGTCGATCGCCATCGTCCCCGCGACGGTCACGGGAAGGCCAGCGTCCTCATGGCCGGGTAGGACGCCGCCGCGGATGCCGGACTCGCCGGCAAGCAGCGCTTTCCAGGTGGACGCCACGTCTGCCCCGAGTGGTGTGATCGCGCCGAGTCCGGTCACGACGACCTCAGTTCGGTGCATGCCCCTCAACCTTTCTTGTATGCGATACAAGTGAACGCCCTTGTTGTATCACATACAATTCGGATGTGGAGAAGAAGCGAACCGAAGCTCAGTCGACGTCGACTCGACCGCGTGACCGCGGTCGCGCGACGAGGCACCGGCTGATTGAGGCAACTGCCCGGCTCTGCAAGGAGCGGCCCGGCGCCGAGGTGAGCGTCGCGGAGATCGCCAACGCGGCAGGCGTCTTCCCCAATCAGGTCACCTACTACTTCGGCTCCAAGGACTCGCTGCTCGTGCACGCCGCCTTTCTCGGCTTGCTGCACGACGCTCGACGGGTTGAGCGCATCGGCCGCCAAGCCCCCGATGCGGCGACTTTTCGGCGCAACATCGCCCGCGCCGTACTGGCCATGCCCTCGCTCCCGTCGGTCGCGCGAGCACTGGCTTCCGGGATCTCCAAGCCCGAACTCACCCCCGTGGTCGACCAGCACCTCCGGTTGCTGTTCCGGCAATCCGAGCGCTTCGCGAGTCAGCTCCTAGACAGTCGCGGCTGGAGGGCCCGTCGACCACTCAGCGTGGAGGCCAGGACGTTCTGGAGCACCGCGCTCGGCGCAGTGCTGCTCGTCCGCGCCGGGGCACACGGCACCAACGCCGACCTCGACCTCGCCGGAGCGTTGACCATCCACGACGAACCCGATCCCGGTTAGCTCAGTCGGACACGCCGGTGACGACGTGCGCGGTCGCCGCACGGCAGTGGCCTTGTCGCGGTCGGCGTGTCTGCCGTCGCCGACAGCCTCACCGCTGCGGCTAGTTGTATCGATCACGAGCGTTGGCAACGCTGGGCAGGGTTGATCGTGGCGTAGACCTCCGGCGTGGTGGAGCTGTCTAGGACTGCACCGCACGGAGGTCTTCACGTCCCACCGCAATTCCCGGCTGACCGTTCATGGCAGGCGACTTCTCACCGAGCGTGTCCGCGCAGGCCGTCCAATCGCGGGGCATCCCGCGCGTCACGGCACACGAGTGGGTTCGCCGCCGGCGGGCCGAAGGCGAACAGGACCGCACGACCGCTAAAGAACTTCAGCAACAACGCGAACCCGACCGGTCGGCCCCCGACTTGTTCCGCAGCCGCTCCTGGTGCTCCTCCAGCAGCGTCCAGACCTCGATCAGGTCCTCCGGCTCCCACTCCTGCCGCACCCCGCCCCCTCCGGTCGTCATAGCCGGACCAACCTCGCCGAGCACAGCCCTCGATCAGGCAGCAGATCGACAGGGCCGGCACCGCGGGTTGCACTCCGGCTGGAAAGGGGAACGGTCATGCCGCCGGCTGTCATCACACAGCTGATCAGCGGCTGTTGCTCGGGTGGTAGACGCTGAGGTCGCCGTAGGCCGAGAGAACGCCGGGCAGGTCGCCGGGTTTGTGCCGCAGGGTGGTGTCCAGGAAGGCGAGAGCGGTCGCGGCGACGACGCGGGGGCTCTCGGTGCGGCCCAGGGAGCCGACTATCGAGGGCACGGGCGGCAGGTACAGGGGGCCGTCCATGAAGGTGAGGTGGGCGGCGCCGGGGATGGTGAGCCGGTAGCTCGTCGCGGTGTTGCGCTTGAGAGCCCTGGTGAGGCGGGGCATGTACCGCGGGTCGGTTGCGGGGGTGATGGCCTGGGTGAGCGCGAGCGTCGGCTGGCGGAGGGAGGGCGAGACGGGGCCGTGGGGGTAGCCGTCCAGATCGATGACGGCGTCGAACCGGTGGTCCTGCCGGGCTGCCTGCAGGGCGGCGGCACCACCCATGGAATGGCCGGTGACCGCGGCCCGGCTGGTATCCAGGCGTCCGGTCAGCGGACCGGCGATCTCGCCTCGGCCCAGACGGTCCAGTTGCGTGAGGACGAAGCTGAGGTCGGCACTCCGAACAGCCGTCCAGTCGGCCGCCAGCTTGTCGTCCTTGTCCCGGTCGCCGGTAGAGGTGGTCTTGGTGTGAAGCGTTCGGCCGTCGGTGAGGACGACGGCGGCGGAGTCGTACGGGTGGTCGAGGGCGGCGACCAGATAGCCGTGGCTGGCCAGTTCCTCCGCCCAGGCGGTGTTCTGGGTGCGCACTCCGCCGGATCCGGGAGAGAACAACACGACCGGGAAGCGTCCGCCCCCACCGGCCACCGGAGCGTTGAAGACCGAACGGGTGCGGGCGCGTGGGGTGCCGTCGATCAGGAAGCCGGGCAGCCCGACCTGGCGGGCGAGGGCGTCGGCGACGGTGCGAGCCTCGTGCTCCGTGCGTCCGAGGTACTGGGCCCGCCGCGCGCCTGCGGGGGCCTTCTGCGCGGGGTACCAGAGCTGGACCACGACCGTGCGCCGGTCGTGCGGAACGACGGTGAAGATCTCGGGGCGGCGTGGGTCGGTCCACTGCATCACACGGGTGCCGACCGCGAAACGGCCCGACGGCTCGGGGAACGCAGGTACGGGAAAGGCCCAGGCGGCCACCGGACCCGTGGCGATCAGGCCGGCGCAGGCCACCGATCCGGGCAAGGCCAGCCACCACTGGGCACGCCACGCCGGCCGGCCAGTGCGGCGTCGTAGCAGAGGAGAGAGAGCGAACGGCAGCGCGAGGGCGGCGCCGGCCAGTACCGGCAGCATCTGCCAACGGGTCCCCACCACGCTCAGCACGATCGCGGACAGCACGAACACTGCCACCGCCGCGATCGTGACGCGCGGGCGGACGGCAGGCGGAAGCCAGCGCACCACCACCAGCGCGACGGCACCCAGCAGGACAGGGACTTCCAGAAGGGACATGTGCAGCCCCATGAGGTTCTCGGTCACCAGGCCATGCTCGGCGCGGGACACGCGCTGCCACATCGCCCTCGGGTCGCCATCGCGTACAGCCGGGGGTCGCAACCCAAGGCATGCCCATGTGAGCGGCCTTGCGACCGAGGGGGGTGGCCGGGCTCCTCCTGTGGTCGTACTTGCGCGCGATTTCCTCCGACGGTGGACTCATGCGTGCCGCTGGATCGCGGCCTACCGTGACAGGGCCGTCGCGGCACGTGCGGGCAGCGCGGGTTCTACGCCCCCATGCCCGACCCGGCTCCGGTTGTACGCGAGAGTCGCCCCGGCAGAGGCCACCATGACGCTGAATCGACAGGGACGTGTGATGACCGAGGCGGCTACGGAAACCGGCAGTGCCCACCCGTCGCGCTACCGGGACCGGATGCCACGGGCTGGGACAGCCGTATGGCTGACGAGGTACGCCGACCTGGTCTCCGCACGAGCAGCGCGGCCGATGAGGGCCGCCCGGCGCTGGGGCCACCGGTTGCCGCCCGTGGTGTGGGACTCGCTGTTGCCGGCGCTGCTCCTGCTCCACATCATGACCACGCACGCCCCGCAGGAGCTCCCGGTGGCCCTGACCCTCACCGCCGCCATCGCGCTGCCCTTGGTGTGGCGGCGCCGAGCCCCGCTCACGACGTTCGGCGCCGTGGCCGCCGCGGCCTTCGTCCAGTGGCTGATGGACGTCCAACTGCCGGCGGACATCGCCTTGTTGGTGGCCCTCTACACGGTGGCCGCGCACTCGGGCCGGCGCGGCACGCTTGTCGCCGGTGCCATCGTGGAGAGCGGGGCCCTGCTGGCCTGTCTGCGCTGGGCGACGGAAGGCGCGTTCCTGACCCCCTTCGTCGCGGTGACCGCGATGGTCGTCGCCGCCGCCGTCCTCGGGGCGAACGTGCGGACCACACGGGCCTACCTCGCGGCCTTGGAGGAACGCGCCGCACGCCTGGAGCAACAACAGGACCAGCAGGCGCGGCTGGCCGTCGCCGAGGAAAGGACACGTATCACCCGGGAGATGCACGACATCGTCACCCACAACCTGTCCGTCATGGTCGCCCTCACCGACGCCGCCGTCTACGCACAGCACCGGTCCCCCGCCAAGGCCACCACCGCGATGCTCCAGATCTCCGAGACGGGCCGACAGGCCCTGACCGACATGCGACGCTCCTTGGGCATCCTGCGGACCGACGAGCCCGACGCGGAGCGCCACCCACTTCCCGGCATTGCGCAACTGGCGGCCCTGGCCGACCAGATGTGCGCCGCCGGGCTGTCGACCCGCGTCGAGGTTCAGGGCGGCCACACCCACATACCCGCCACCGCACAACTGACCGTCTACCGCCTGGTACAGGAAGCCTTGACCAACACCCTCAAACACACACCCATTGGCACACACGCGCGGGTCCGGGTGCTGTGCTCAGCCGAGACCGTCACAGTGGAAGTCACCGACAGCGGCCCGCACCCGCCACTGCCCGGCGCCACACCGTCCGGCCACGGCATCCCTGGCATGCGCGAGCGCGCAGCCTCCTACGGGGGAACCTTGCAGGCCGAACCGCTCCCGGGTGGCGGCTGGCGAGTCCGCACCCGCCTCGACCTCGGTAGCAGCGGAGCGGCGTCCGCATGACGATCCGCATTCTGGTCGCCGACGACGAAGCGCTGCTCCGTATGGCCTTCAGCACGGTCCTGGAGACCCAGCCCGACATGGCACCGGTCGGCGAAGCCGCAGACGGCATCCAGGCCATACGCCTCGCCCGGGACCTGCGCCCCGACGTCGTCCTCATGGACGTCCGGATGCCCGGGACCGACGGGATCGAGGCGACCCGACAGGTCATCCGAACCTCCCCGCAGAGCAGAGTACTGATTCTCACCACCTTCGACCTCGACGAATACGCCTTCGCCGCACTCAAAGCCGGAGCCTCGGGCTTCCTGCTGAAGAACACCAGGCCCGAGGAACTGCTCACCGCGATACGCAGCGTGGCAGCGGGCGACGCGGTGGTCTCCCCCCGGATCACCCGCCGCCTGCTGGAAAACCTCCGCCCACACATTCCCGACGGCGGCAGTGCCGACCGCGACGAACGGCTGAGCCGGCTCAGCGCCCGCGAGCGCGAGGTGCTCATCAAGGTGGGCTGCGGCCTGTCCAACACCGAGATCGCAGCCACCCTGTACCTGGCGGAGGCGACCGTGAAGTCCCATCTGGGGCGAATCCTGCAAAAGCTCGAACTCCGCGACCGGATACAGGCCGTGATCTTCGCTTACGAAAGCCGCCTCATCCACCCGGCCTGAGGCCGGCCGGGAGCGATCCGACGCCGAGTTCGCCAGGGCGGTCAAGGGCACCGACATCGAGCCGCGCTCTCAGGAACCGGATCACGACCGCCGCGAAGCGGAGGACACCTCGTTGGTCGCCACGATCGCCGGTTTGGCTAACCGGCGATCGCGGTCTGCGTTCGACCTGCCCAACCGCCGCCCGATCTCACAAAGGAAACCGCAGAACACATCACGTCGATCCTGGCCCCGCAACTCTCGCGGGTTGACGTCGACTTCATCGTCGGCATGAAAACGGAAGGTCGCCAACACATCGGCAGCCGGCCAGACCCGCGGGTTCGGGTACTCGGCATCCGCCGGACGGGACAGCACGGCCTCAGCAGGTTGACGCCGGTCCGCCCCGCCAGCTCTGCGATCCGCATCCACACGGTTGACCCTCACATCGATGTGACCGGCGCGGACCGGGGTGCAGGTCGGCTGCCCGCAGGTCTGTGCCTCCATGTCGCGCCGGCATGCGAGGCGGTTCGACGCCCGCCACGGGTAGGGGCACGGCGCGCGGCAGGCTGGGGGGCGTCGCGTGCGCGATCGAGTGCGTACGGGCGGTTCATCCTCCAGGAGCCGCGGGGCACGGTCCAACGCCTCGCGGGCCTGCCCTGCGTGGAGTCGGGGCGATGCGTAGTCCGGTACGCATCAACTCCTCCACACCAGCGACCCGTTGACGCTACGGATGTATCAGGGCCATGGGCTTCACCGGACAGAGGCTGCGGCCCCGCTATGCGGGTTGGCGACGTGTGCCTCCGCCGCTTCCGTTCAGGGGGATCAGCGTTTCCAGGTGGGCACCCTTGACCCAAGAGCCCAGCAGATCGCGGTGCAGGGCCACGATGTCCTGGCGCATCGCCAGCCCGAGGGCCGCCTTGGTGAACGAGCGGCACGTGGTGACGAACAGGGCCACGTCCGCGCCGTGCTCAAGACGGGCCGTGCCGACGAACTTCTGCATGTCCTGCGAGGACACGCTGCGCTCGGGGGCGTACTTCTTGCACTGAATGACCAGTTTGCGACCGTCGGCGAGATAGCCGATCACGTCGGCGCCCAGGTCGCCACGCTTGCCGCTGACGACGACCTTCGTGCATCCGTCCCGACGGCACAGGTCGGCGACGTAGTGCTCGAACTCCTGCCAGGTGAGCGCGTCGACCTCCATCATGGACAGCTCCCGTGCCCTCGCTTCCTCCTGCGTCCGCCACTGCCGGTCTTGGCCGACCGTGCGCCGGTGCGCACGCAGGAGCCCCCAACCGGCGCCACTCACACCACAGACAGCGAGCACGATCACCAGGACGGGCCACACCGCCGCCCAGTTCCCAGCAACCCAGACCACAGCGATAAGCGCCGCCGCAGCGCCCCATCCTTGCACCTGCCTGCGCGTGCGCTTCCTCATCCGTCCGCGCCGTCGTCGTGCTGCCACAGCTCCCCCACCCTCCTACGCCGTGATCCGCAGTGTGAAAGTCCTGCCCGGTCCCGACAAGAGGGCATGACTGGTAACGCGCCGGGCGCCGCTGCGGGCCATCGGATCTGACGGCGGATCGGGTACGAGACCGTCGGTTTCGGCGCGAGCTTCGGGGCGTCCCAGGCATCGAAGGGCACTCGGTACGTGGCCTGGTCATCGGTGCTGGCTGGGGCTGCTGCCCGGGGCCGTCGCTCACGGCTGCCCCCTTGTCCTGCCGTTGCTCACGGTCGCAGGCGCCGGACACGACCAGAATCGACGGAACCCGTTTACGCCCGGCGCCCACGCCGGCGCACCGCCCCCGGACAGGCGCGCCCCTCAAGACGAGCGGGGACAACGCTCTCGCTGGTGGTCGTGCGGCGTGGAGCACCCGGTGGGTAGGCAGGGCGGCCAGCGGGAACGCTGCCCAGGCAGTGTGGCGCCGTGCCCCCACCCCCGCACGCCTCCCGCTTCTCCGGACGCTACGCCCTCGGGCTGCTGGCTGCTGGCTGCTGGCTGCTGGCTGCTGGCTGCTGGCTGCTGGCTGCTGGCTGCTGGCTGCTGGCTGCTGGCTGCTGGCTGCTGAGCATCGGACGGGCGCCAAAAAGGTGTGGGCGATCAGTTCCTCGATTCGTTTGACGGAGCCCGCGGTGAGCACCGGAAACGGCCTGTCCCGCGCCGGGTGGCCGAGTGCACCTCGCCTGGCTCCACCAGTTGGACAGCGCAGCGACACCGGCGACTTTCATCCCGGCCCGGCGGCCTGCTCGGCAGTGGTCGCGTCGTTGGTTCGAGCGGGGCGATGTCGTCGCGGTAGATATGCTCTGCGCAAGCCCAGGAGTCGGGAATTGGAGCGCTGGTGGTTAGCGTCGTATGCCGGCAGAGCATTGAGATTCTGGTGGATTACAGCGGGTTCGCGCTGCAAGAAGAGGATGATACGCAGGTTCCCGTTGTGTACCCCGAAGGACGGGTCGAGTTGGGCACTTCTTTTCTTTCCTCGCATTCCATGCGGGTGGATGTGGAAAGCGCCGGTCATACGCATGATGCTCTGTTGGCGGTGGAGATTTGGAGTGGCGAGCCACCGATCGATGAGTCTGAAGACTGGGAGGAGCGAGGTGAGGCGACGATCACGTCTCCTACTGGGCGACTCTCGATCTGGGTGGTCGCCGGCCCTCAGGAGGAGAGCATCGCGCTGGGGCGTACTCAGGCGACGTGGAGGCTTCGGATGTACAGCGTGGGCCGCGAAGAGGTAGCGCGGTTGACTGATGTGGGAGTTCCTCAAGGGGACGAGCGATACCTCGCCCATTTCTGGCCGGTGGGCTGAGAGGGCTGGGTTGCAAAACGACCCAGCCCTCTCAAGCTTCAGTTGATCTTCACGAGGAAGACGCCTGTCGCTCCCCCGTCTTCATGCCTGCCGTCCACGGTTCGATTTTCGGTCAGGAACTGACCGAGAATCGACCTCGCCGCACTGCTGTCACTCTCAGACAGCGGCATGGCGGATTAGCTTTCCTCAACGGCTTTCGTCTCGTACTGCGGCTGAGCACAACCTTCGCGTGTCGGAGCAAACGGATACTCATCACACGCATTAAGGCCGGGACGCTCTTCCTCTTGTCCCGGGCGCACACGCCGCCCGCGTCCAAGGTCGCCCCCGCGCGCGAAAGGGCCGCCTGCCTCCCGGCCTCCGCCGCACGGTTCCCAGGTCCCATCGGGGTGGGCCGGAGCCCCGTGAAGCTCCGGTGAGAACCTCGTGGAAACCTCGTGCCCGGAGCCGCTTATGCTGCGTCGGGTGATCACGCGAGGCCAGGGGAGGGCGCGTCATGTTCGGCAAGCTGTTCGGTGGGAGTACGGAGAGACCGGAGGTCGCCCCGCACGCCCTTCCCGCCCCGCGCAGGCGGAGGAACGGCACGTACCCGCTGCACGCGCTCGGAGACACCCGGGTGCTGGCCCTGTTGGAGGCGGCCGGGGCGGGTGACTGGCCGGCGGTCAAGGCCGCGCTGGCGCCCTTCGACATCGGCCGTGACCACCACGTCCTGCGGGAACTGGCCAACGTGGACGGCGTGCAGGACTGGATCGGCCGGGCCGTCGACGAGGACGAGGAGGACCGGGCGACGGCCCTGCTGATTTCCGGAGCGCGCCATATCGTCTGGGGTTGGCAGGCACGCACCACCAAGCTCGCCGTGGACGTCTCGCCGGAGCAGTGGCGGGTCTTCCACGACCGGCTCCGCATCGCCGAGGAGCAGTTGCTGGAGGCCATCGAGTTACGGCTGGAATGGGTCACGCCGTGGGTCCGCCTGCTCACCCTGGGGCGGGGCATGTCGTTGGGCACCGACGTCAACGAGGCGTGGCTGGAAGGCGCCCTGAGCCGCGACCCGTTGGACCTGGAGGCCCATCTCGAGTGGCTCTCGCACCTGCTGCCTCGGTGGGGCGGTGCCCCCGGCGAAGCCCTGCCCTTCGCCCGCGCCGCGTTGGCCCGCGCTCCGCGAGGGCACCGTCTCGGTTGCGTGATCGCCATGGCGTACGTCAACGTCTGGGCCGACGCGGACCGTGCGGACTGTCTCGAAACACCCGAGATCCGCGCCGAGTTGCGCGCGGCGGCCGACCACAGCATCCTCGACCCCGCGTACGCGTTCGCCCCGGGCTGGCAGTACGACTTCAACCTCTTCGCCATGGCCCTGGCCATGGCCGAGGAGAACCACACGGTGCGCCGCGTCTTCCGCACGCTCGACGGCGCGTACACCGGTTGGCCCTGGCACCACTACCTCGCGAAGCCCGAGAAGGTGTTCGCCCGCTACCACCGCCGCGCCTGAGGGTTGCCGCGGGCGGCCCCCGCGCGGCTCGCTCACCCGCCGTCCGGCTCGTCCGCGTCGGAGTCCTCGCGCGTCGCCGCGAGGACGCTGCCCGCGACGGCGATCACGGCGATGGCCAGGGCGATGCTGATCCCGCCCGTGGTGTCCCAGTACACGTCCTCCAGGCTGAGCAGCAGCGCCGCCTCGTCCACGACGAGGGCCAGCCCGACCCCGTAGGCGAGCCCCATCCAGGCGCGCGCCCGCGCCGAGCGTGCGACGAGGCCGGCGGCCCCCACCACCGCGAGCAGCAGGATGCCCCACACGTAGTGGTGGATGTGCACCCCGCCGGTCTGTACGTCACCGAGCCCGGCCACCTCGATGTGGATGAGCCAGGTCAGCAGGCGCATTCCGCCGAACGTGAGGGCGAAGCCCCACCAGGCCAGGACGAACCCGCGACGCTCGGAGGAGATGCCGGGCAGCAGCCGCAGCCAGGGCGACGGGCCGGGCGCCCGCGACGGTTTCACGCGTGTACCTCCGTGGTGAAGGATTCGATCCGCTCGGCGACGGCGTCCGGAGCGCTGTAGTGGGCCGCGTGCGCGGCTCCCGGGACCTCCACCGCGCGACCGTCCACCACGGTGCGGGCCACGTGCCGCACCCAGGGGCCCGAGGCGATGGTGTCTCCCGTGCCCCGCAGGACGAGGGTCGGCGCGCTGACGCGGCACAGATTGGCCTCGAAGGAGGCGGCGGCGTCCCGCAGCGCGTACCGGAAGGAGCCGGCGATCCGCAGCGGGCCGGTGACCAGGTAGTCGCTCGTGGCCACGGCGAGGAGCGAGAGGGGCTCCCGTGGCGCGTCGGCGAGCAGTCGGCCGCACAGCCGCCAGCCGGACGTCCCCGGTTCGAGCGCGGGGCCGGTCAGTACCAGGCGGCGCACCAGGCCGGGCGCGCGGGCGGCGAGGGCCGCGGCCACCTGACAGCCGACCGAGTTGGCCACCACCAGGCTCGGGCCCAGGGCCAGGCGCCGGTGCCAGCGCGCCAGGTCAGCGGCGGCCCGACCCGGACTGGAGGCACCGCGCGCGGCGGCCCGCGACCGCGCGTTGCCCGGCAGGTCCGGTACGAGCACCGTCCTCCCGTGCGCGGCCAGCCGCTCCGCGAGCGGCACGAAGTAGCGCCCCGAGAGCCCCAACCCGTGCACCAGCAGCGTGGCGGGGGCGCCCGCGCGCGGCGGCGGTCCGAACCTCCGGGTGAAGATCCCGCCCAGTGTCTCCTGTTCCATGTCTCCACCCTCGCTCCTTGGCAGGCACCGATGGGCGTCAGGGGCGGGACGACACCGACGGTTGCTCCTTCCGCGTCCGGCCCCGCCCGGCCGGTGCCGATGCCCCGTCATGCCCGAGGCCCCCATTTCCGCGGGCGCGAGAGGGATCCGCCAGCGACAGCCTGGCGGCACCGGCGCCCCCGACGGCGACGTACGACCGCGCGTGCGCGACGACTCCCTCCCGCGGCCCGGGAGCCGGCCGGTCTCGCCGCCCGCCGGCCGCGACGGGGCGGGGCGAGCGGCCGGGTGTGCCGTCGGCCCTTCGCCCGCCTCACACGCCGCTCGCCGCGCCCACCCGGAGGCGTCGTGCGTCACCGAGCCGTGACGCACGGTAAGCGCAGCCCCAGTGGCGGCGCACCCCTCGCGCATCGAGCGCGGGCCCATCCGCGCACTCGCGGGGTGCTGCGCCCTCGCCCGTGTCGGCGGCGTGAGCGGGCGTACGGCGACGGCCCGCCGGGGTGACGCTGACCGGCGGGCCGTCTCGTGTGCGGAGGGGGTTACCGCGTGCGGTACGCCTCGTGGATGGTCTGGCTCACCGTGTTGCCCTGCTTGTCGCTGGCGTTCGCCTTGAACGAGACGCTCTTGCCAGCGCCCGGGTTCTTCACAGTCACCTTGCCACCGCTGACGGCCAGCTTCTTCCAGTGCGCGCCCTTGTCGTAACTGACGTACACGGCAAGCGACTTGAGGTTCTTACCGGCGGCCGATCCCTGCACCGTGACCGGGACCTTGAGCGTCGCCCCCGCCTTGGCGGTGCTGTCCAGCGCCAGGGTGGGAGTGAAGCGCACCACCGAGGTCGGCAGCTTCACCTCGCCGGTGGTCTTCTTCGAGGAGAAGGTCCAACTACCGGTGACCTTGGTGGAGACGTTGGCGACCTTGCTGCGGCTGACCGAGGTGCTGAGCTTGTAGTTGGCTGCCCCGGCCGGCACCGTGAACGCCTCACCACCGGTCAGCGGGTCGGTGTTGCTGCCGACCTTCTTGCCGTTGCGGTAGAGGGTGGTCCGCACGGTCTCGAACGTCGAGGTGCCGTAGTGGTTCGCACCGTCCGCCACGAGCGGGAGCGAGCCGTAGAGGTCGTCACCCTGGCGGAAGATGCCGTCCGTATCACTCAACCCCGGGCCGAACACGCCGATGTTGAGGCGCTGGGCGTAGGACTTGCCCGGGGACAGGCGCAGTTCGTCGGTCACGTAGTAGGCGCCGTCCTCGCCCTGGGCGTCGAACTGTTGCAGAAACAGCTGCCAGCGGGGGCCCTTGGCGTTGACGTACAGCGTCGAGGTGTGCGGCAGCTTGCCGCCGATGGGAGCGACCTCGCCTTGGTTCAGGTCGTTGAAGAGGGGGCTCACGGACAGGATGCCGGTCTTCTTCGGGGCCGAGGCACCCAGCGTGACCTTGATCCTGGCGAGGTCGGCGGGCTTGGCGTGTCGGACGAACCCGGTCGTCACCTTGGTGTGGGAAACGCCGTAGCTCAGGTAGTACGAGGGGTTGTCGCCGCCACCTCGGCGGAAGGCGCTGGTGAACTGTTGAAGCAGTGCACCAGCAGGGACGGCGGGGCCCCGGTGTGCGGTCCTGAGGCGCTTGAAGGAGTCCCCTACCCAGCCGACGCCGATGTCCCAGCCCTCGGCGACGACGGTGAGGTCCGCGTGGGCGTCCAGCGAGGCGGCCTTGCGGTCCGGGACCGTCAGGTCGACCGACTTCGTGGTGCGCGCGTCGAGCGTCACCGTGGCCTGCTTGTCGACGACCAGCTTGGGTTGGACGATCCAGTCGGTGCTCCCGTCGGCTCCCTCGATCGAGCCATTGAGCACGTAGTGACCCTTGGGAAGGCGCAGCTTGGCGTCCTGGAGGGTCTCGCCGCGCCAGCCCTCGGCGAGACCGCTGGTCCCGACCAGGCCGCTACGGAAGGTCTGCGCGGGCTTGCCGTCCCGGCCCAGGTGCCGGAGGTTGACGTCGTAGGACTCGACCTCGCGATCCACGGTGGCGACGGTGTGCACCGTCTGCCGGCCGGCGGTCGCGGTCACCCGCGCGCTGTACGCGCCGTCAACGGTGCCGCCCAGCCGGGTGTCGGCGATGACGGACGTGCTCGCCGTGCCCTGGGCCGGCACGGTGAGCCGCTGGTCCGCCACGGTGAAGAAGCCGGCGGGGGCGGGCTTCCCGTCAGGGCCCGTACCGGTCAGCGCCACGTCCACGGTGACCGGCGTGCTGCCCAGGTTACGGTAGGTCAGCTTTCCGCTCCGCGGCTTGTCGTCGTGGTGCGGCCACTGCTGCTGGCCGAGGGAGAGCGAGAGGGGTTCGGCGATCACCGTCTGGGTGATGGCCTGGCGCAGGTCGATGCGGCCGGTGCCCTGCTCGAAGGCGCCGTACGCGCCGGGAGTCGTGGAAGCGACCAGCGTGGCCTTGATCCGCTCACCGCTCCAGTCCGGGTGCTGCTGGGCCAGGATCGCCGCGGCGCCGGCGGCGTGCGGGGTGGACATGGAGGTGCCTGAGATGGCCACGTAACCGTCGGCGACCGGGGCGCCTTCGCCCGCGATGTCGCTGCCGGGCGCCGCCGCGGCGCCGATGTCCACACCGGGCGCCGTCACGTCGGGCTTGACGGCGCCGTCCCCCACCCGGGGACCCCTGCTGGAAAAGTTGGCCAGTTTGTCCGCCTTGTCCACGGCGCCCACGGTCAACGCAGCGTCCGCGCTGCCCGGGGAGCTGACGGTGCTGGAACCCAGCTCGCCCCCGTTGCCCGCGGCGATGGCGAAGAGGACGCCGTGGTCGGCCGAGAGCTTGTTGACCGCGGTCTCCAGCGGGTCGAGGCCGGGCGCGTCGGTCCCGCCGAGGCTGAGGTTGACCACGTCGGCCTTCTGGGCCGCCGCCCACTCCAGGCCCGCGACGATCCCGGAGTCCTCGCCGAACCCCTCGTCGTTCAGGACCTTGCCATCGAGGATCTTCGCACCGGAGGCGACGCCTCGATACTTGCCGCCGGACTTGGCGCCGGTGCCCGCCGCGATGGAGGCCACGTGCGTGCCGTGACCGATGCGGTCCTTGGCGTCGACGGCGTCCGTGAAGTTCTTCTCCGCGACCTGCTGGCCAGCCAGGTCCGGATGCGTCTGGTCGACCCCGGTGTCCAAGACGGCGATCTTGGTGCCCTTGCCGTCGAAGCCGGCCTTCCACGCCGCGGGCGCGCCGATCTGCGGCACGCTCTTGTCGAGCGTGGCCTTGCGGATACCGTCCAGCCACACCTTCGCCACCCCGGGGGCAGCGGTGCGGTGCGAGGCGCCCCGCGACGCATCGGTCAGCGCCTCCCAGGCGGCCGTGGCGTGCTCGGGCGAGGCCGTCACCGCGTCGGCGCCCAGCACCGGAAGCGAACGCCGCACCTTCGTACCCTCGGCGGCCCGAAGCTTCGCCTTAGCGGCGGGCCGCTCGCCCTGGTAGGCCACGATGAGCCGCACCCCGGCGCGCTGGCTGGCCACGTACTCCGGCCGGCTCAGCGTCGTCACGTCGAACAACCGCCGATCCACCGTGCCCCGGACGATCAGGCGACGCGCGTCGAGCGGGATCACGTACGCGTGCCCGCCGCGCCGCTCCACCTGTACGGGGATGTGCTCGCGCCCCTTGGCCGGTTGGAAGGTCGCCGGGCGGCCCTTGGCGTCGACCGCGACCCGGTCACCGGTGACGAGGGTGACCCAGGTGCGGGCGGTTCCGGTGCGGTGGGTGTTCTCCACGCGTTGGGTGTCGGCCGTGACGGTGCGTGTTTCCTGGTTGGCGGCGGACGGGGTGGTCAGCCCCGCCACGAGCGCGGTGGCCGCGGTGACGGCCACACCGGCGACCCGTAGTGCCTGTCTGCCTGTACGCAACTTTCCCCCAATGAGGACAGCTCACGGGAAGGGCCCTAGAGGTCCCTCGCATGCCGTGCATGCAGGGGAAGTATGTGCCAACTCACCTTGTCCATCGCGCGAGTTGGCAGGTACGTGAAACGTGCGCGAGCGAGGCAACGCGACGGCGCTGGTTCGCGTCAGGGGCGCTCGTGTCGCGTGCGGGCCGCCGCCCACCGGGGAGGCGTCGAACACCACGGACTCGGGCTCGCGCACCAGCAGCGCAAGCGGTTCCGCAAGGACACCGTGCTCATCGTGGACGGCACCCTCGTTCCCACCCGCAGCCACACCATCGCCGAGCAGTCCAGGAACCACCCGTACTCCACCAACCACCAGGTCGACACCGACACCGACACCGACACCCGGCTCGTCGTCGCGGTCGGCCAACCAGTGGCGGGCGACCGCAACGACTGCGAGGCAGGGGAACTATCCGGCGCGAGCCGCCTCCCCACCGCGAAGTGCGTGCCCGCCCGCACAGCCTCGTCCTTGCCGAATGACGCAGAAACCAGCAGGCCACCAGGCACGCCAGAGATCAATGGCGACGCACATCACCACCCCGACCGACGCGCCCGGGGGCGGCGGACCGGCTTCCGCTCGCCTGCCGCCCCCGGGGATCACGGCCGTCAGCGTGTGACGTCCACGAAGATCGGGTTGGTGTAGAACCACGTGTCGAGCCACGGGTCACCCTTGCCGGGCTCGTGGGGAAGCGGGCCGTGGGGGTCGATCCTCGCGCCGAGGAAGCCCGCGCCGTGGCGCTTGCCGTCGCTGCCGCGCAGCCGCAGGTAGAACGGGTGGTCAGCGCGCCCGACCGGGATGCGCAGGGTGTACGTGCCGCGGCGGCCCAGTACGTCGGAGGTGTGGACGACCCGGGTGTCCGGGGCTCGCCAGTCGTCGCGGTCGGCGGCCGGTCCGCGGACCGCGCCGCGAATGACGTCGACGTGTTGCAGACGGGGCAGCAGACCGTACGGGTTGCGGCGGGATGCCGCGGTCACGGTCACGGTGAGGGTGAGCCGCTCGCCTCGCCGGGCTCGCAGCCGGCCGCCGAGGGTGGCACTGTTGCCGCGCTCGCCGCGTACCTTGACGTCGATGCCGTCGATGAGGTGGCCGTGGTCGACCCAGACCCGCCCGGCACGCAGCCCCTCCATCACGTGGCGGTAGCCGTACCGGGTGACCCCCACGTGCGTGCGGCTGAACTGGCCGGGCCAGAAGTCGCCGCCGGGCTGCGGTTCGGTGGTGTTGTACGGGTCGGGGAGGCGGCCGGTGTTGTCGAAGTTCTGCCCGGGCTGCCATTCACCGTTGACCCAGGTGTCCTGGGCGACGCGGTGGACGTCGGAGTTGGAGGTGATGGTGAAGAGCTTGCCCTCCGCCAGCATCGCGTCCCACATGCCGCCCACGGTCGCGGTCGCCCAGTCGAAGCCGCCGTACGTGACGTACGCCTCGCGCGGATAGCCGGGCCAGGAGTCCGCGGAGGGCGAGTTGGTGTACTCGCCGCGGACGTTGGTGTCCGCGTGCCAGCCGGGGATCGCGCCTGCCTGGGCGCCGGGAGCGCCCTCCATGCCGATCATGATGTCAGGGGCGGCGTCGCGCCAGCCGCGCAGCTCGTGCGGGGAGTCGATGCCGAGCCGCATGGGGTGGTTGGCGAGGACCAGGACGTCGTCCACGTACCGGGTGCGACGCTGCTCGGCCAGCCACTTGAGGGCCTTGATCGCGTGCGCCTCGTTGCGTTGGGTGTCGGGGTGGTTCGGGCCACCGGCCGTGTAGCCGAGGAGCTTGCCGTCGAAGGCTTCCTCGAAGCGGGTGAGCAGGTCGACCTCGTGTCGGCCGGGCGGCGAGAAGACAGTGCAGTGTTCGGCACCGGGGATGTACCACTCAAGGCCCTGGAAGATCAGCATGCGCCTGTTCTCGGCGCGGGCCCGCAGGATCTCGCGGTGCTCGCGCGCGGCACCGAACGCGGCGTGGCCGATGTTGCTGTGCTCGGTGAAGACCATCCAGTCAAGGCCGAACTTCCGCCCCGCCGAGGCTATTTGGGAGAACGTGTACTTGGCGTCGTGACTGTAGACGGTGTGGTTGTGGTGGTCCCCGACCAGGTAGACCAGGTCGGGGGCGTGGCCGTGCCCGCCGTGACCGTGGCCGGGCCCGTGATGATCGTGTCCCCCGCCCTGCCCGCGCCCGTGCCCATCGGCCAGCGCGGGAAGGGGAAGTGAGGCGGCGGCGAACCCCGCTCCGAACAGGCCGGCGCGACGCATCAACCCTCGACGGCTGAGCCCCTGCGGGTCGAGCGATTCCGAGGGCACCTGGGGGTCGGCCCATTCGGGCACAGGGTGGGTCATGACGTGCGGATCTCCATCGCCTAGGAACATTTCGCGTGAAGAGGAGGATTTCTGCGTCACGAAACGACCGGGTGAATCAGGGGCGAATTCCACGGATTCCCCCTGTGGAGTGCCGGCCACGGGGGGCGCTGGGTGCGTGGCTCGTGATCAGGGCATCACCACTGGTCACGACTGCCTGGAGCACAACGGGTGCCGGGTGCCGTCGGGACGGAGACCACCTCGCGGAGGGCCCACTCTCCGGCGTGAGCCGACCCGGCGACTGCCCCCGAGGGCGGCGAGAGGGCCCGCGCCGACGACAGGTGGGTCCGTAATGAAGCCCACCCCTCAACCACGGGCGACACGAAGCATCAACAGCGTCGCGGGGAAGTCGAATAGCACCCCAACGTGGTGCGCGGAGAACCCGCGGCATCTCGTCAGCCAGTGCTGGAGTAGTACATCGGCCGGGGCTCGCCAACACTCACCCCACCCGGTCGATGCGGTCCGCCGCCCGCACGCGGACTGTGCGCGCGACCTCGGCTGCGCCCGTAGGCGAGCCGGGCCCCGTTACGCGAACCACAGCGGTAGGCGGTACGAGAGCCCTGGCGGGCTTCTCCTGGCCCGAGCTCGGTGGGCATCAGCTCACGGCGCGCGCCAGCCCGGGGCCCGTCCGACCTCAGAAGACGAGCGACAGGCGGCGGATGGCGGGCGGCAGGCGGCAGGCGAGGGAGGGCGTGCGCGCCCTCCCCGTGTTCAGCCGTGTGCGGCCTGGGCCGCCTTCTCGGCCTGCTCCGCCTTCTTCGCCTTCAGGCGGACGGCCTCGTTGCGGACCTCGGCCTGCGTGGCGCGCTCGCGCTCCAGCCACTCGGGCCGCTCTTCCTTCAGCGCGTCGATCTGCTGCGTGGTGAGGGGCTCGGTGACGCCGCCGCGGGCGAGGCCCGACACGGAGACGCCCAGCTTGGCCGCGACGACGGGGCGCGGGTGCGGGCCGTTCTGGCGCAGGTCGCTCAGCCACGGGGGCGGGTCGGCCTGGAGGGCGTTCAGCTCGGTGCGCGAGACCATGCCCTCCTGGAATTCGGCGGGGGTGGCCTCGAGGTACACACCCAGCTTCTTCGCCGCGGTGGCGGGTTTCATGGTCTGGCTCATGGATTAAGGGTAACGAGCCAATGAGCCAGCGTTGACCACGAGGTCTCGGCGCCGGCCCTGCCCTCCGGTGGGTCGGTCGGTGACTACGGCCGGTAGTCTGGCGAGGTGACAGGCTCGGAAGACTCTCCCGCGTTCCGGCTCGCCTACGTACCCGGGGTGACGCCCTCGAAGTGGGTGCGCATCTGGAACGAGCGGCTGCCGCACATCCCCCTCACCCTCAACCAGGTGCCGGCCGCCGAGGTCTGCGAGGCCCTGCGGAGGGGCGAGGCCGACGCGGGGTTCGTTCGACTTCCGGTGGACGGGGACGACCTCAGCGCGATCCCCCTCTACGAGGAGACGACGGTGGTCGTCATCCCCAAGGACCACCTCTTCGCGGCGGCCGACGAGGTGGCCGTGACCGACCTCGCCGAGGAAGTGGTGCTCCACCCGCTGGACGACACCCTGGCCTGGGAGCAGCCGCCGGGCCGCCCTGCTGTCGGGCGCCCCGCCACGACCGCCGACGCCGTCGAACTGGTGGCGGCGGGCATCGGCGTACTGATCGTCCCGCAGTCCCTGGCCCGGCTGCACCACCGCAGGGATCTCACATACCGCACGATCACGGACGTGCCCACCTCCCGCGTGGCGCTGTCCTGGCCCCAGGAGGCCACGACGGACCTGGTGGAGGACCTCATCGGCATCGTCCGCGGCCGTACCGTCAACAGCACCCGGGGCCGCCGAACCGAGCCCGAGCCGAAGGCCAAGCGCCCAGAGAAGGGCGCCACGCGACGGCAGCAGCCCCCCGGGGGCAGGGGCGCCGGCAGGACGGCGGGCAAGCCGTCCGCCAAGAACGCGCGCCGCGGCTCCGGCGGCGCGAAGGGCGGCAAGCCCCGCCGCAGGCCGTAGCGTCCGCGGCGGCCAGCGACCAGGGGGACGGTGAACGGCCGGTCCCTCTCTGTCGGGGAACCGACCCCGCGTCGCGATCCGGCCGGTCGAGGGCGGCCGGACGCGTCGGGACGGCCGGGCACCTGGCGCTGGGGTCTTCTGGGGGCGGGAGAAGGACGTCTGACCAGGGGGGTCACGCGTCAGACGCCTCCGGGGCGCGCCGTTGGGCGGCGAGTCCTGCTCCCGGTATCTCCCGCTGGTGCCCCACCTCTGACATCGGGTGGGAGTCAGGCGTTGTTCGCCGACGTGTCGCCTGGTGGGTCGCCGCGCCGCCCCACTATCCGGATGACGGCACAGGTGAAGCTTCCGGGTGCTCTCGTGGCAGGGGGCGGGTTCGCGTCCAGTACGAGCGGGCGGCGATGGCCAGCGCCACCCCGTACACCGCGAACGCGGCCAGGCCGATCCAGGCGACCAGCAGCGCGTCGCCCGGGGAGTGGAAGTCGCCTTGCGGCATCGTCACCACGTCGGCCGTGGCCAGGGTCGCGTAGCCGACCCCGAGTACCCCGTACGGGGCCAGGGTGGCGGCGCCGACCAGGGCTGGGGCGAGGGGGAGCCAGCGCGGGACGCGCCGACCGCTCAGCCGCCACGTCCAGCGCGGGAAGACCTGGCCCCACGGACGCACCAGGCCCCACAACAGGAAGACGCCGAGCGCGGCCAGCAGCACGGTGCCGTCCAGGCCCCAGGACTCCAGCGTGAGCCAGATGCCCGACGCACCGTTGTGCTCGGAGACGGCGAGCATCTCCTCGCCGGACATCCCGGCGAACGTGCCGCCGGTGGTCCAGGTCAGCTTCATCGCCGCGTACGGAAGGAAGGCGAGCGATCCGGCCCAGGAGACGAGTTGGACCGGGCGGGAGGCGGCGGAAGGAGGGGGCGCGACGGTCACTTCGGACGGGCGGCGCGCGGATCGGGCCGTGGCCGCGAGCAGTGGGACCCCCACCGCCGCCAGCGCGTGGTGCGTCGCGGCCACAGCGCTGTCCACCCCCTGGCCGAACGTCAGCGTGATGACGTCCATCAGCAGGCCGAACGCGGCGACCCCGGTTAGCAGGCAGGTCGCCCACAGCACCACCCGCAGCGCTGGTCGCATTCCCAGCCGCCCCACCGCGTGGCACGTCGCCGCCGCGACCGACCCGACCACCGCGACCACCCAGCCCAGCGCGGAGGGCCCCGGAGTCGGCCCCAGGTACAGCAGTGGCGTGCCCCTCAGCGCACAGACCAGGCCGAAGCCGGTATATCCGGCTGCCCAGAGCGCGGCGGCCGGACCCACCCAGCGCGGCCACCGCTGCCGCCACCCGCGCCCAGGGGCCTTCGTCGTCACTGTCGCACTGACCATGCGTTGACTCTCGCAGCGACCATGGCGGCACGGCGTCACCCCGCGGAACGACCCCTGTCCCCCTGCCGGGTGATCAACCCGTGCGCCCCAGGACGCATCACCGGCACGCGTCACGACTGGCCACGGGCTCGGCTGCCACCACGGGGCTTCGAGCCTTGCCTCTCGCGGCACGCTGGACCGGGCACCCGGACCTACGGGGAAAGGTGTGGTCGGCGGAGAGCCCTCGTGCCCACCCACGACACATCGGCCGCCGAGCGCGCCGAGCGTCCCCACGGTCCGACCCATGGCGTAGGCGGGGGTGGAGATCGTCGTCGAGACGGCTGACGGTGTCGTCCGCCGTCATCGCATCTCTCCGTGGAACGCGTGGAGGGGCCCTGGTGCCTGTGACACCAGGGCCCCGAAGGAACTGCTACACCATCTGCCGGCTCGTATACCGCACCGGCCTTCTGTTTCCGCTGACCCGACGGGAAACCTGTCGGGGGCGCGGGGATCGCAGTTGCTTGACCGGAGACCACCTCACTATCGATGTCCTGCGGTACCCGGGCTCCAGGACTTCCGCCCGGGCGATCCTGATGGCGTCTGGCTCCTCCGTTCTTCCCTCGGTGATCAACTGCGTGTCTGCTCCTGCCAACTGCTCGGTGGCCGGTGAAAGCACCACCCTTCGACAGCCAGCCCCGTCGCCCGTCCTGCGTCTGCTCTGGCTTGGAACCCCACTGCCGAACCTCCCGGTGCGCGCGCCCGCAGCCGACGCCTTCACCGAGGTGCTGCTCTGAACTCACTGCTGGGAACTGCCAACCGCACTGTTCGGATACCGCGGTACTGCTCATGGCGGCCCCTGATCACCGCGGGCCACCCGGTGCGGTCGCCAGTCCCGTCGCCGTTCCGCGAAACCCTGGCTTCGGAACTCCGCCACCGCACCGTCTTACCAACTACCGCCTGGCAGTTCTTCTCTGCCAGGCCCTGCTGACTTCCTTGGCTACGAGAAAAACCATAACCACACCACAAGCCAATGTCTACTCCAGCCAGCATAGATTTTCGCGCGCTCGGTGGTGAGGAAGTCGGTCTTGAGTGTGGCGAGGAAGTGTCGGTCTTGAGTAGTGACGCGGCAGGGTTGCCGGGCCTCAGGTCGGGCACAAGAACTGCTCAGGCGGAACGACCAGGCATGACGACGCAGAGACCAGGGGTGGCCTGATGGACACGATGAGCGTCACCGTCGTACCCGTCCGCTCGGCGACATTCATAGCCGGCGCACGCCGGAGCGCCCGGGCCTTCCTCGCAGGGCTCACGGTCCCGGTCGCGACCGAGAACGCCGACGCCGTGGTCCTGGTCGTCTCGGAACTCGTCACCAACGCCCTGCGCCACGGCGGCGGCACCTGCGTCCTGGAGCTGACCGCCCACCCGGACAGCATCGAGGTGGCCGTTCGCGACCCCAGCCTGCGGGCGCCACGCATGCGCGTCCCCGACCTGAACGGCGGCACCGGAGGCTTCGGCTGGCCCATGGTCAACCGCCTCGCCCGCGCCATCTCGCTCTCCCCCACCGCGTCCGGCGGCAAGACCGTCAGCGCCCTTCTCCCCCGTGCGGCGCGCTGACGTGCCAGCGCTGGAGCTGTGCGACGCGTCGGTCATCGCGCCACGTCCGAGTACGACCCGAGCTGTCACGGTGACACTCGACGCGGCTATGTGACCTGTGGGATGTCGCAGCCCCAAGGTGTCTCAGGCGGCGCGGCTCCCACGGGCGAGACGTGACGGGCGTCGCGGCCAGCGTGCCGCAGCGGCCCCGCTCAGAGGTGGCCGTTCAGGAACTCCCGCACCTCGGCGTGGGTCATCAGCCCCGTGCCGTGCGCCACCGCCTCTCCCTCCTTCAGCAGGACGTAGGACGGGGCGCCGGTGATCCCGTATCGCTGGGTCGCGGCCGGACAGCGCGCGATGTCGGCACGGACGACCGTCAGGCGACCCGTGTGGGCGTCGGCGATGTCGCCCACGACCAGGTCCATCTCCCGACAGGGCTCGATGGCCTTGGGCCATGTCCCGGTGAAGTACGCGAGGACCGGGACCCTGCTCATCCCGAGAATGAAAGCGAACTCCGCGTCCTCGCGGGGGCGGTGGACCCGCTTCGCCATGGAAGCTCCTGACCTCGCGTTCCGGCATTCCCTCCCCATCATCCCTCGCCCGGCGTGCCGGGCCGGCCCGGCCGGTCGTCCGGTCGACCTGCCGGCAGGGAAGCCCGGTTCCCGGGCCGCTCCCGGACGCGGCCGTGAGCCATCGGAGTACGCGTCAGTCGAGGAGTACGCGTCAGTCGACCCGGAGACCGACCGCCAGCGTCAGTTCGAGGACCCGCTGCGGCGACGCGAGATCCGGAAACAGCTCCCGCAGCTGCGCCATCCGGTACCGGACTGTCTGGGGATGGACGAACAACGCCGCCGCCACCTCGTCCCGCCTGCCCTGGTGCAGCAGCCACTCCCGCAACGTCTCCTCCAGCCGCCGCGCGGTCGCGACGGGCACGGTCCGCAGCGGTGCGAGGGCCCGGGCACGCAGATCCGCGAACGCGTCCGCGTCGGCGCTCAGCACCAGCTCGGGCAGGTGGTCCTCGGTGTCGCGAATGTCAGGGGAGAGGGAGCGCGCGTGTGCGGCTCGCGCGTACGAGGCGGACGCGCGGGTCCAGGGCCGGGTCGGGCCGACCACGGCGGTGCGCTCGGTGAGCTGCCGCAGGAGGCGTGAGCGGTCGGCGTCGGGGACGAGCAGCACGCCGGTGGCGTCCGGCAGGTCGTCGAGGACGAGGGTGCTCGGGTCGAGCGAGCGGTAGGCGGGCCGGGTCTGGGCGGCGGGCAGCAGGACCGCGGTCAGCGAGACCGGAGGCTGCCACCCGGCCCGTTGCGCGGAGGCCAGCAGCGCGTCCGGACTCGCGCCGGCGAGGAGGCCGCGGGCCAGGTGTTCCAGGTGGCGCTCGTGGGCCCTGCCCTGGGCGGCCAGTTCGTCGGCGTGGCCGGCCGCGCTCGCGGCGGAGAGCTCGTCGATGTAGGCGAAGGTCAGCTCGGCGAACTTGGCGACCTCGGCGGCGGGCAGGCCCGCGGGTACGGCACCCGCCGCCAGGCATCGCCAGGCCACCCGGGCGCCGACGCGGTAGGCGCTGAGGAGGGCGTCCATCGAACGGCCGTCGCGCACCTCGCCACGGCCCAGCTCGTAGGCCGCGTCACCGGCGTCGCCGCCGGTGGCGTTCCCGCTCGCGAGGTCCAGGTAGTGTCCCAGGGCGGTGCGGACGGCTCCCCGGATGGTGCTGCCCATGTGCCCCGAAAGGGCGTTGGCGTAGGAAGGGACCTCGTCGATGATTGCCTGGACGACCTCGTCGGCGGTGGTCGTCAGCGCGGCCCGAAGTACGGTGACCGTCGTCTCATCCAGGGCCAGTTCGCTGGCCCTCCGGAGTGCATGGCTCATGTTTTTGTTCCCTGCGAACAATTCAGCCGACCAGATTTACGTCCTACGGTCAGGACTTTACGCCCTGAGGCGCAGCAAGCTAGAGGGATGACGAGTGCAGCCCTCCGCAGCAGGGCGTGGAAACTGCTGGAGATGGTCACGACGCCACTGGTGCCATCGGACTACCTCGACCTGGTCAGCCCGCTGCGCGCGGGTGCCGACCTGCGGGGGCGCATCGAGGCCGTGCGCCCCGAGACGCGTGACGCCGCGACCATCGAGATCAGGCCGGGGCGGGGCTGGCGCGGCCACGTGGCCGGTCAGTACGTGCGGCTCGGGGTCGATGTCGAGGGGGTACGCCTGTGGCGTGCCTACTCCATCACCTCGCCGACGAACCGCCAGGACGGCCGCGTCACGATCACCGTGAAGGCGATCCCGGACGGCAAGGTCAGCAACCACCTGGTCCGCAGGGCCAAGCCGGGCACGCTGATCCACCTCGACCAGCCGACCGGTGACTTCGTGCTGCCGCGGGCCAAGCCCGCCAAGGTGCTCTACCTGACGGCCGGCAGCGGCATCACGCCCGTGATGGGGATGCTGCGCGACATCGAGTTCGACGACGTCGTCATGGTCCACTGCGCGCCTCAGCCGCGAGACGTGATCTTCCGCGACGAACTGCACCACCTGGTCACGGACAGGAAGCTGGCGCTCACCGAGGTGCACACCGACACGGACGGCATGCTCGACATCGCCCGTCTCGACGCACTCGTCCCCGACTGGGCCGAGCGCGAGACCTGGGCGTGTGGGCCCGCCGGCCTGCTCGACGCGGCCGAGAAGCACTGGGCCGAGCACGGCGTCCCGGAGCGCCTGCACACCGAACGCTTCCGCCCCAGCATCGTCGCCGCCGGCGACGGCGGCGAGGTCACGTTCAGCACCACCGGCAAGGCCGTCAACGCGGACGGCGCCACGCCGTTGCTGGACGTCGGCGAGGAGGCCGGTGTGCTCATGCCCTCCGGGTGCCGCATGGGCATCTGCTTCGGGTGCGTCACGCCGCTCAGGTCGGGCGCCGTCCGCGACCTGCGTACCGGCGAGATCACCGAGGCCGAGCCGGGCGTCCTCATCCAGACCTGCGTGTCCGCCGCGGCGGGCTCCTGCGACATCGAACGGTAGGAACACCTTGACCGCCATCGACCCCACCGCCCACCTGACCGCGGAGCAGATCGAGGAGCTCGGGCGCGAGCTGGACGCGATCCGCGACGAGGTGATCGCCAGCCGCGGCGAGAAAGACGCCGCCTACATCCGCAAGGTCATCTCGGCGCAACGCAAGCTCGAGCTGGCCAGCAGGGGCGTGCTGCTGTTCTCGCGCTACCGGCCCGCGTGGCTGCTCGGTACCGCTGGTCTGTCCGTCGCCAAGATCATGGACAACATGGAGATCGGCCACAACGTCCTGCACGGTCAGTGGGACTGGATGCGCGACCCGAAGATCCACTCCACCACCTGGGAGTGGGACCACGTCTCGCCGTCCGACCAGTGGAAGCACTCGCACAACGAACTGCACCACACGTACACCAACGTGATCGGCAAGGACAACGACCTCGGCTACGGCATCATGCGCGTCGACGAGGACCAGAAGTGGCACCCGTTGTACCTCGGCCAGCCGCTGTGGAACTTCGTCAACGCCTGCTTCTTCGAGTACGGCATCGCGGCGTACGACCTGGAACTCGGCAAGAACCTGAGCAAGCGCCGCCGCAAGAACCCGGAGTTCCGCGCGCGGGCCAGGGCCGTGGGCCGCAAGATCCGCAAGCAGGTGCTGAAGGACTACGTGATCCACCCGCTGCTGTCGGGCCCGTCGTTCCTCCCCACGCTCGCCGCCACGTTCACCGCGAACCTGGTCCGCAACATCTGGTCCCACTCGGTGATCATGTGCGGGCACTTCCCCGAGGGCGTGCAGGTCTTCGAGCGCCGGTCGATCAAGGGCGAGACGCGCGGCCAGTGGTACCTGCGCCAGATGATGGGCTCGGCGAACATCAGCGGCAGCAAGGCCATGCACTTCATGACCGGCAACCTGTCGCACCAGATCGAGCATCACCTGTTCCCGGACCTGCCGAGCAACCGGTACGCCGAGGTCGCGGTGAAGGTGCGCGCGCTGTTCGAGAAGTACGAGCTGGACTACGTCACCGGGCCGCTGCCCAAGCAGGTGCTCTCCGCGTGGCACAAGGTCTTCCGACTCTCGCTGCCCAACAGGAAGCCCACGCTCAAGGCACCGGTCCGCGAACGGGAGCTCGTCGCGGCCTGATTCCCGGTACGGGTTCGGGCCTTGCGGCCGGCGGTGCCCGGGGGTCTGGTTCCGGTCTGTAACGGCAGGCACGAAACGGCCCTCCGCGGGGTCGCATAACGTTCCACGGCCAGGAACCGGTGAGACCGGCCCACCGTGCGTGGCGGCGGGAACATCCGGCGGTATCTACGGCACTTGGCTACCGCTTTGGTGGGCTCGCAGGCTCACCGCCACCAACCGTCGAGCGCGCCCGGGCGGGCGCGCTCGACGGTTGGCCCGTGCGGGGCCGGGTCAGCCGGTGATCTCGACGCATTGGGGCTTGGCCTGCCCCGCCTTGGAGACCTTGGCGGTGAGCACACCGTCGGTGAGGTCGGCGGTGACGTGCTCCACGTCGGTGTCCTGCGGCAGGGTGACCTGGTAGCGGAACCGACCGGCGTGCCGGGCGCGGTCGCGCAGCACGCCGGTGCGTTCCCTGTTCCTGATCTCGCCGTGTACGGGCAGCTCGGCACCGTTCAGCTCGCGGGCGACCCCGCGCCGAGACAGCTCCGGGCACACCCGGCATCGGATCGTCAGCGCCCCCTCCCCGTCGCGTTGCCGCCGGAATCGACGCCGGCCACGCCCCAACCGGGACTGTCAGTGCTCGCTGCTACGTTCCACGGATGACGAAGATCGTGCCCTACACCGGTGGCGAGAAGGAAAGCCTGCGCGCCAGCCTCGACCGCCACCGCGACGCGGTCCTGTGGAAGCTCGACGGCCTCGACGACGAGGCCCTGCGGCGACCGATGACTCCGTCGGGAACCACCTTGTTGGGCCTGGTGAAGCACCTGGCGACCGTCGAGTACGGATGGTTCTGCACGGCGTTCGGATGCGAGACCAAACCCTTCTGGTTCGACCCCTCCACGGATGACATGAGTGTGGGACCGAATGAGGCCACGGCGGACATCGTGGAGTTCTACGGCCGTGCTCGGGCCGCCGCCGACACGGCGATCGAGGAACTCCGACTCGACGCCCTGGGCACCTCCTGGAACGGCACCACCGTGTCCATGCGCTGGGTGCTGATCCACATGATCGAGGACACCGTGCGCCACGCCGGCCACATGGACATCGTGCGCGAGCTCATCGACGGAGCAACCGGCGATCACCCGTGGGACTGACATCAACCTGGTCGCCCTGCCGCCCGGACCGACCGCCACTCGGCCTGGTCGGCAGGTCGCCTACCCCGGAGGGCGCGTAGTGGCACAGCTCATAAGCGCAGGTGTGGACAGCAGTCACGACGCCGCCCGGCGAGGCGAGTTCGTGGGCGTACGTGACGTCCTTCGGGGCCGCGCCGAAGCCGCGTGACGGTTGGCGGCTTGGCCGGATCGCCACTCCCGTGGCGCGCCGATCGCGCTCCTTCGACCACCTTCGACCGCCCTCGGCCCGGCGACCGTACGGAGTCACCCCTCGGGCGGGGCGGTGCGCGGGAGGGCAGCCGTGCCTGACCGCCCCGCGAACTCGGTGCGCGGTCCCGGCTGTTCTCGTACAGCGCACGTGGTCAGGCTTGGAGTAAATGCCGGGTGCCGGGACGTGGCTCTGTGCGGCGACGGGTTCGGGCGATGGGGACTGCGTTACGGGGCACGGCATATCGCTACTGGTAACAACCGTCACGTTGGTCACATCCGCCCATCCTGTCGCTTCGGCCCCGGAAAGTGCCGTGACTGCGCAGACTTGGCGACCGAACACCCTTTTCCCGCGAGGTGACGCTCGGGCACAGTCCGCGTTATTTCGGGCGCCGTACGGGGCCGAAACGGGCATTGCGCTGGCGGGGGGCGCGGCCGATGACGTTGCCGCTGACGTCGGAGACATAAAGTGCGGGCGAGGAGCAACTGCCTCCCTATCCGCGCGAATTGGGTAACCGCGCGGCAAGATGGTCGCATTGTCTCCATTCGGGTTCGCCGGCCAACCCGCGACCCGCTGGGACGCCGAGCCGTGAACATCGCGTCACGCGCGAGGCCGCCAGGCAGCTCGCTCACCAGCCGACGCGACGGCCGCCGAGCAGCACCGGCCGGCGTCGCGCGCCTGACTCCCCGCCGCTAGCACACGCGACGGAGGGCCGGCACGGCATCCCGATCCGCCGCGAAGTGGAAGCCTCGTCGCGATCAGCGGAAGAGAGGCGGCGCCGTCGCGGCGGAGGAGAAGGCCACGTCTCCCCCTGGCGAACCCGCACGAGGAAAATGAGCGAGGGCGGGATGCGGATTCCTCCATACGATCGACTCGCTCGCCGAAGAGCCTCCCTTCACCCCGCCCTCATCCGCACGCCAGAATTCTCCCCGCGACTCACACGGTTCCCTCTTCTCCGCTTTTCCGGAGCGGGACAGTGCAACATTCGACACTAGCAGCATCTCGTACGCAACGAGAGAAAAGCAGCGAACTCGTTTACTCCGCCTTCCGCCGGAAAGGAAGCTCGTCTCTTCACCGCGCAATCAGAGCCCACATCGGGCAAGGAAAAGCGAAACCATGCACTATGCCAGCAGCACTTCCCAAGTGTCCCGAAAGCGCACCGCACCACGCGGGCCTTACCGCTGTCACCCGACCCCTTTCGGGCATCCATCCTCCGGGCACCCGCCGCCCCACCCCCGGGCACGACCACAGGCGGCGGGTGGCGGGCGCGACTCACCAGCCCTTACCCGCGGTCCAGACCAGGCGCTCACGGGCGTCCGAGCATGGGCGAGCCCGGCGCGCCCCAGCCCGAGCGGCGCGCGCCGACCCTCAGGACGCGGGCCCGCGAGGGCACGAAGAGAAGGCGTTTTTGCGCCAAGCTGGGGGCGGCCCACCCCGCCAACGCGTTACTCCCGAGTAAACACGTCCGGCGTTACCAGCGGTATGCCCGATGCCGTAGCGGAACAGTTCCCCGAACGCGGTTCGGCGAGGTGCCAGGGAGCCTCAGATCCAACAAATAAACAATTCTTCTGCACATCGATGTTTGATCGCGCAAACGCCGTTCACCGAGCCCGGCGGCGGCTCCGGCCTCGCTCCCCGACGCCCGAGCGGATCAGCGAAGCAGCAGGTCAGAAAGGTGGGAGAGCATACGGCTCGGGCGACCACCGACAGTCCGCGCGCCGCGCCATATCAGCAGATGAGTGACAACTCCAGACCTTCACTTTCACGTCCCCGTCAGTACGCTGGCAGCCATTGGGGAAGAACACATGGCCAGACGTCACGGCGTCGCTGTCTGCGCGTCGCGTTATCAGGTTCCTATGGACTACATTCGGGGGTCTTTTCGACCGTGGATTATCCAGTGCATTTCCACGTCCTTGGTCCGGTCGGAGTAAGTGTTCACGACAGTCCGGTAAACCTCGGCTCGGCCCGGCAGCGAGCCGTCCTCTCCGCCCTACTCCTCACTCCGGGCCATCCGATGACGGCGGAACAGCTCACCGAGGCCGTCTGGCCGCACAGGGCACCCAGCGCGGCCATGGCGAACCTGCACAGTTACGTATCCAACCTGCGGCGGACGTTGGAGCCGCACCGACCACCCCGCAGCCGGGACAACGTCCTACGGCGCGAGGCGACGGGCTATGTCCTCGCGGCGGATCCACAGAGCATCGACGCGGTGCGCTTCGAGCAGTTGATGCGGGAGGGCCGGCGCCTGCTGACGGCGGGTACGCCGCAGCAGGCGTGCCGCACGCTGGAACGGGCCCTGGCCCTACGGCGCGGGTGCGCTCATCCGGAGGTCAGCGACTACTCGCTCGGGGCGCAGGTGGCGGCCCGGTTCGAGGAGTTGTGGTTGCTCGCCCTGGAGAGTTATTGGGAGGCACGGTTGGCGGAGCCCGGTGACATCTCGGTGATAGCGGCCGAGCTGTCGGCCCTGAGCACCCGGTTCCCGACCCGCGAGCGCTTTCACCTGTTGCTGATGAGCGCGCTGTGCAGCGCGGGTCGCCGTGCCGAGGCGATCGACACCTACCACCGCGCGCGCCGGGTGTTGGCGGACGAGTACGGCATCGACCCCGGTGAGGAGTTGCAGCGGCTGTTCCGACGGGTTCTGTGCGGCGAGCCGACGTCCGAGCGCCGAAGCTCCGGCCTCGGCTCCCGGGCCTCGGACGTCTCCGTGTTCCCGACTCGGTAACCCCTCCGCTCCCCACGCGGGCCGCGAACGACGCTGGCCCGCCCCGTCACGGCCCCGCCCCTCACGGCTGGCCCTCGGGGCGGGCCAGTGTCGTTCGCGCTTGACGGGCCCAAGATCGCTCCAAGTTCGTTCCAAGGTCACTCCAAGAGCGCCGTGGCAGGGTGTGGTTCAGCGCTTGGGAGCGGCCCGGGGAGCCATGAGCTCACCGTCGGCACCCACGCGCGAGGCGAGTGATCGCCGCAGGCGACGGGGGTGGACGTGCGACGGGGCACGGCCCGTGGATCGGGCTTCTGACCAGGACTCAGAACTTCTCCCAGCGGTCGCGGCTGGCGCCGTATGACCTGCCAGGTGACAGGCCGGCCCGTCACCGGGCCCCGCCACGGAATCCATTGCTCAGGAGCCAGCACCTTGCCCGGTGCACCGGATGGGTGAGACGAGTCGATGAGGAAGCCCGTGCCCCAGACAAGCCGTCAAGCCGATCCCGTCGTCATCATCGGACTCGCCACCCACCAGGGTGTCGGCGGTCCGCTCACCTGGGACGACGACCGCGCGTTCTTCGGCCTCCCGGCGACGGCCGAGCTGACCGCTGACCGGTCACTGGCCCTGCGGCTCGCGTGGGCCGCTCTGGAGGACGGCGGGATCGTGCCCGGTACGCTCCCCGGCGGCCGGACCGGGGTGTTCCTCGTCGCGGCCGGGGACGGGCTCGCGGAGTTCGTCGCCCACGGGCTCCACCTGGACGGTTTCCAGGCCACGGTGGGCTCGGCCGGCTCGGGGCCCCTGGACTGTCGTGCCATCCGTGCGGCCCTGACGCACGCGACCGACCGGCTGCGGCGGGGCGACATCGACCGGGCCCTCGTCGGTGCGATCCCGTCTGACGCCGACGGGGCGGGCGGCCTCGTCCTGGTGCTCAAGCAGCGCTCACAGGCGATCCGGGACGGGGACCGGGCGTACGGCGTCCTGCCCGCTGACGACACGGCCGAGGACGCCCCCACGCAGGGCGGGACACAGGGCGCTGCGGCGACCCGGGGCCGCACCGCGACCGGGGCGCCAGGCACCACGGCAGCCCACCCTGCCGCCGAGTTCGGTGCACGGGGCACCGTGGACGAGGCGCTCGCCCTGGTCGGCGCGCTCCCGGCGCCCGACTGGCCCCGGCCGGCCGCCGCCCCGGCGGTCCCGGACGGCGTCACGCTTCGGACCGCGCCGCTGGTCCCGCTCGTGCTCTCCGGGCACAGCGACGCGGCCCTACGAGCCGGCGCCACAGCCCTGCACCGGCTGGTCGAGAGCTCCCCGGCACTCGATCTCGCCGACCTCGGCCTGTCGTTGGTCAGCACCCGGACCACCCTCGCGCGCCGCGCCGTCGTGCTGGCCGCCAGCCGCGCCGAAGCTCTGCGCGGACTGCGCGCGGTGGCCGACGGCGCCTTCGACGCCATGGTCGTCAGCGCCACCGACCGCGACAGCGGCGTGGAGCCCGAGGGCGGGGCGGACCGGCGCCCGGTCTTCGTCTTCCCCGGGCAGGGCCCCCAGTGGCAGGGGATGGCCCTGGACCTGCTGGAATCCTCCGAGGTCTTCCGCCGGCACATGCGCGCTTGCGCGGACGCGCTGGAGCCACACGTCCCCTGGGACCTGCACGAGGTGCTGCGGGAGGCGCCCGGCGCCCCCGCGATGCGGGCCGTCGACGTCGTCCAGCCCGTCCTGTTCGCCGTCATGGTCTCGCTCGCCGAGCTGTGGCGCGCCTGCGGCCTGGAGCCGGCCGCGGTGGTGGGCGCCAGCCTGGGCGAGATCGCCGCGGCCCATGTCGCCGGCGCGCTCACGCTGGAGGAAGCCGCCCAGGTGGTCGCGTTGTGGAGCCAGGCACAGGCCGGCGCGACCGGTGACGGCGATCTGGCCTCCGCCCTGGCGTCCCGCGCGGAGATCGAGCGACGGCTGGGTCGGTGGGGCGGCGACCGGCTGCACCTCGCGGGTTCCAACGGCCCGCGCTCGGTCCTGTTCAGTGGCGACCGGGAGGCCGTGACCGAACTGCTGGCCGAGCTGGTCACCGACGGCGTACGCGCCAAGCGGCTCAGCAACGACCTCCCGGCGCACTCGCCCACGCTGCGCCTCGACGGCGAACTCCTGCTCGGCGGCCTGGCCGGGCTCACTCCGCGCACGTCGACGGTGCCCTTCTACTCCTCCCTGACCGGGGGCCGCCAGGACACCGTCGGCCTTGACGGCCCGTACTGGCAGCGCAACATCACCCGGGAGATCCGGTTCGAGCAGGCCACCCGGGCCCTGCTGGCCGCCGGCCACCGGACGTTCGTGGAGGTCAGCCCGCACCCCGTGCTGCTCGCCGGGGTCCAGGAGACGCTGGAGGGCGAGGGGCTGAGCGCGCACGCCACCGTGGTGGGTTCCCTGCGCCGACACCAACCCGGCGTGCCCACCTTTCTGCGGTCCCTGGCGGAGCTGCATGTGCGCGGGGTCACGGTGGACTGGAGCGCCGTGTTCCAGGGCTCGGGTGCCCGGCGGATGCGGCTACCCACGTACCCGTTCGGAGCGGACGCGGCCGATACGGCGGCCGGGTCGGCCACGGTCGGTGATGGCGGCCCCGCCGACCGGCTCCGGCGGAAGCTGGCCGCACGACCGGCCGACGGACAGCGCGCATGGCTGACCGAGCTGGTGTACTCCCAGGTCAGCGCGGTGCGCGGGGTCTCTGTCTTGGACGCCAACGATGCCCGACGGTCGTTCAGGGAACTCGGGCTCGACTCGGTCGCCGCCGTCGAGGTACGCAACCGACTGGTGACGGCGACGGGGCTGCCGTTGCCGATGACCCTGCTCTTCGACCACGCGACGATCGAGGCCGTCGTCGAGTACCTGCACGGCGCGCTGCTGCGTCCGGGGTCCGAGGCCGTTGACGTGCACACCGCCCCGGTCGCGGCTGACGCCGACGAGCCGATCGCCATCGTCGCGATGAGCTGCCGGTTCCCCGGTGGCGTCAGCACACCGGACAACCTGTGGCGGCTGGTCACCGAGGGTGCGGACGCCATCTCCCCGTTCCCCGTGAACCGGGGGTGGGACGTGGCGGCCTTGTACGACCCCGACCCGGACCAACCCGGCACGACGTACGTCAGCGAAGGCGGCTTCCTGCACGACGCCGACCAGTTCGACGCGGGCTTCTTCGGCATCGGCCCACGCGAGGCGCTGGCGATGGACCCGCAACAGCGGCTCCTCCTGGAGACAGCCTGGGAGGCGCTCGAACGCGCCGGCATCGATCCGGCGACCCTGCGCGGCAGCCCGAGCGGGGTGTTCATCGGCGCGATGACGCAGGATTACGGCGAGCGGATGCACCTGGCATCCGAGGAGGTCAAGGGCCATGTGCTGACCGGCAGTACCGTCAGCGTGCTGTCCGGGCGGCTGTCGTACGTGCTCGGCCTTGAGGGCCCGGCGATCACCGTGGACACCGCCTGCTCCTCCTCACTGGTCGCCCTGCACCTGGCCACCCAGTCGCTGCGTCGCGGCGAGACCACCATGGCCCTGGCCGGCGGAGCCACCGTCATGGCCGCGCCCGGCATGTTCATCGAGTTCAGCCGACAACGCGGCCTCTCCCCCGACGGCCGCTGCAAAGCCTTCGCCGCCTCGGCCAACGGCACCGGATGGAGCGAGGGCGTCGGCCTCCTGCTACTGGAACGCCTCTCCGAGGCGCGCCGCAACAACCACCCTGTGCTCGCCGTACTGCGTGGCTCGGCCACCAACCAGGACGGCGCCTCCAACGGCCTCACCGCACCCAACGGCCCAGCCCAACAGCGGGTCATTCGACAGGCACTGGCCGATGCGCGACTGTCCGCACACGAGGTCGACGCGGTGGAGGCGCACGGTACGGGCACCACCCTCGGTGACCCCATAGAGGCTCAGGCCCTGCTCGCCACCTACGGCCAGGACCGGCCGGCCGACCGGCCGCTGTGGCTGGGCTCGCTCAAATCCAACATCGGCCACACCCAGGCCGCCGCCGGCATCGCCGGCGTCATCAAGATGGTGCAAGCCATGCGCCACGGCGTACTGCCCCGCACGCTGCACGTGGATGAGCCCACGCCCCACGTCGACTGGGAGTCCGGCGCCGTACGCCTGCTCACCGAGCAGCAGCAGTGGCCCGAGACGGGCCGGCCACGCCGGGCCGCGGTCTCCTCGTTCGGCATCAGCGGCACCAACGCCCACGTCGTCCTGGAGGAGGCCCCGGAAAGCGAACCTGTTCCGGAGAACGCGGGTGCGCCGGTGGAGACGGGCGTCGTACCGATCGTCCTCTCCGCCCGCACTCCCCAAGCCCTCCGCGCCCAGGCCACGCAACTCGCCACGTACGTCGAAGACCACCCGGAGACCGACCCGTACGCCATCGCCCACACCCTCCTCACCGGCCGAGCCACCCTCGAACACCGCGCCGTCCTCCTCACCCATGACCGCGACCACCTACGAGAGGCACTCCACACCCTCGCCAACGGTGACGAACACCCCAACGTGGTAACGGGCAACACCAACCACACCAAGCCCGTCTTCGTCTTCCCCGGTCAGGGATCGCAGTGGACCGGCATGGCCACCGACCTCCTGCGCACCTCCGAGGTCTTCCGACAGTCCATAGCCGACTGCGAGAACGCCCTGGCGCCTTACGTCGACTGGTCGTTGACCGAAGTGCTCACCAACGGGCAGCCCATCGAACGCGTGGATGTGGTCCAACCCGCGTTGTTCGCTGTCATGGTCTCGCTGGCCCGCGTCTGGCAGTCGCTTGGCGTCCAACCCACCGCCGTCATCGGCCACTCCCAAGGCGAGATCCCCGCGGCCGTCATCGCAGGCGCCCTGACGCTCGAAGACGGCGCCCGCGTCACCGCTCTTCGCAGCCAAGCCATCCACACCACCCTCACCGGCCACGGCACCATGGCCTCCCTCACCCTCACACCCGAAGCAACCCAACAACTCCCCGGAGCCTGGGGCACCCACCTCCACATCGCCGCCCACAACGGACCCCACACCACCGTCATCGCCGGCAACACCAACGCCATCGAAGACCTACTCCAACACTGCGAACAACACAACATCCACGCCCGACGCATCAACGTCGACTACGCCTCCCACAGCCCCTCCGTGGAAGCCGTACGCGAGCAACTACTCAACCAGCTAACAGACCTGAAGCCCACCACGAGCCACATCCCCTTCTACTCCACCACCACAGGCGAAGCCCTCGACACCACCCACCTCACGGCCGACTACTGGTACACCAACCTCCGCCAACCCGTACTCCTCACCGATGCCACCACCACCGCCCTAGACAACGGACACACCACCTTCATCGAGATCAGCCCCCACCCCATCCTCACCGCACCACTCCACGACATCACCGACCACACCAACCGCCCCGCCACCATCACCGCAACCCTCCGCCGCGACCACGGCACCTGGACCCAACTCCTCACCCACGCCGCCCACCTCCACACCCACAACACACCCATCAACTGGACCACCCTTCTCCCCCACCCAACCCACCACCACCCGAACCTCCCCACCTACCCCTTCCAACGCCAGCGCTACTGGCTCCCTGCTTCCTCACCCAGTCACCGTCGCGGCAATGACTCAACTGGTCACCCTTTCCTGCTCACCCGTACCACCCTCGCCACCAGCCAAGAAACCCTCTACACCGGACACATCTCCACCCACACCCACCCCTGGCTCACCGACCACGCACTCTGGAACACCCCACTCCTCCCCGGCACCGCACTCCTCGAACTCGCCCTCCACACCGCACACCACACCGGACTCCACCACATCGAAGAACTCACCCTCCACACCCCACTCACCCTCACCCACCACCAACCCCACCACCTCCAAATACACATCGGCACCCCCAACACCACCGGACAACACCCCCTCACCATCCACACCCGACCGGAGGGCGCGGATGACGGTGCGTGGGTGCAGCACGCGGTGGGTGTCGTGTCGGCGAAGGGGCGAGCGCCGCAGGACGGGGCATGGCCGGGGCAGGGGGTTGCGCTCGCCGAGGCTGAGGGGGCCTACGGGCGGCTGGCCGAGGTCGGCTTCGACTACGGGCCCGCGTTCCAGGGGTTGCGGCGGCAGGGCCGGGCGGGCGATGACGTGGTCGCGGAGGTCGAGCTGCCCGAGGCGCAACGGGCCGATGCTGACCGCTTTGACCTGCATCCCGCGCTGCTGGACGCGGCGCTGCACGCGACGCTGTTGGAAGGCGCGGACCGGGTGCGGTTGCCGTTCAGCTTCAGCGGAGTGACCCTGCATGCCACCGGCGCCACCGACCTGCGCGTACGGCTGACACCGACCGGGCCCGACACGGTCTCGGTGCTGGCGACAGACGCCGGTGGGCAGCAGGTCGTCTCCATCGACGCGCTGACGTTGCGGGAGGTGTCCGCGGAGCGGTTCCGGGCCACGGCCAGCGGGCTGAACAACCCGCTGTACCAGGTGGAGTGGGTCCCGGCGGAGACGACTGAGCTGGCTGAGCCGGCACCGATGGACGGTGCGCGGCGGCCCGTTCTCGTGGGGGCCGCGGCGCTGCTCCCCGACCTCGCGGACGCGGCCCCGGCGTGCGCCGCGAGCGATCTCGGGGCGCTGATCGCCACCGTCACCGCCGGCGGTCCAGTGCCGGACACGGTCTTGGTGCCCTGCCTGTTTGGGGCCGGAGGGCTCGACTCGGACGACGTGGCGGAGGCCGCGCACGTGGCCGCCCGTGATGTGGGCGAACTGGTGCGGGCCTGGCTGGCTGAGGAGCGGCTCGCGGACTCGCGGCTGGTGTTTCTCACGCGTGCGGCGGTGGCCGTACGCGACGAGGACGACGTGACGGACCTGGCGCGGGCGCCGCTGTGGGGCCTGATCAGGGCGGCCGGCTCGGAGCACCCCGGCCGGCTGGCGCTGGCCGACCTGGATGACGACCCCGACTCGTATCGGGTCCTGCTGCGCGCGCTCGCGACGGGGGCTGTCGATGAGCCACAGCTCGCGGCGCGTGCGGGCCGGTTGTACGCCCCACGGCTGGCAAGGGTGGCGCCCTCCGCCGGGGAAGGCGTGAGTCCGTTCGACGGCTCGGGCACGGTGTTGGTCACCGGGGGCACCGGCCTGCTCGGCGGCATGCTGGCCCGCCATCTGGTCGCCGAGTACGGCGTTCGCAGTCTGTTGTTGCTCAGCCGTCGTGGCCTCGCTGCGGAGGGGGCGGAGGGGTTGCGCGCGGAGTTGGTGGAGCGGGGTGCTCGGGTGGCGGTGGTCGCGTGCGACGCGGCGGACCGTTCGGCGCTCGCGGCGGCCCTGGAGGCCGTGCCTGCCGAGTACCCGCTGACCGGTGTGGTGCACACGGCCGGGGTGCTCGATGACGGGGTGATCGCCTCGTTGTCACCCGAGCGTCTCGCGGCGGTTCTGCGGCCGAAGGTCGACGCGGCGTGGAATCTGCACGAGCTGACGCGCCCGTACGACCTGCGGGCCTTCGTGCTCTACTCGTCGGCGGCCGGCACGCTCGGTCAGGCGGGGCAGGCGAGTTACGCGGCGGGGAACGCGTTCCTGGACGCCCTGGCCTGGCACCGCCGCGCGACCGGGCTGCCCGGCCTCGCACTGGCCTGGGGGTTGTGGGCCGAGGCGGGCGGGATGACCGGTCATCTCGGCGAGGCGGACCTGCGGCGGTTGCGTCGCACGGGCCTGGCTCCCATGCCGTCCGAGCAGGGGCTCGCGCTGTTCGACATGGCGGTGCGGGCCGATGCGGACGCGCGGGCCGCGACCGGCCCGACGGTCGCCGGCGGGTCGGGCGCCGGGCGGGCCGCGCTGGTCCCCGCCGTCCTGGACTTCGCCGCCCTACGCTCCCAGCCGGAAGTGCCGGCCTTGCTGCGGCGGTTGGTCCGTGCCGCGTCCCCGGCTCCGCTGCGGGCGGCGGCCGGCAGGTCGCAGGAGGCGACGGTCGAGCGCCGGTTCGCGGAGCTGGCGCCGGATGAGCGCCGCCAGGCACTGGTTGACCTGGTACGGCGCCAGGTGGCGACGGTCCTGGGGCACCCCACGGTGGAGTCGATCGATCCCGAGCGCGGCTTCCTGGATCTCGGTGTCGACTCGCTCACCGCGCTTGACCTCCGTAACCGGCTCGGTGCCGAGGTGGGGCGGCGGTTGCCCGCCACCCTCATCTTCAACCACCCCACCCCCAACGCGATGGGGCGCTACCTGGCGGCCGAACTCTTCCCCGGCGATGACGCCGCCGAGTCCGGTGCCGACGGGCCCGCGCCGGCCACGGCCGATGGCCAGCCGGACGAGGCGGAGTTCCGCCGGGCGTTGGCGGCGATACCGCTGGCCCGGTTCCAGGAGGCCGGTCTCGTACGGACCCTCCTGGGTCTCGCGGAGGCCGGGGGCGAGCACGGCGGACACGCCGCGGAGCCCGTGGCGGAGCAGCAGGGCGCCGCGCTCGACGCGATGGACCTGGACGACCTGGTTCGGGTGGCCCTCGGTGACAACTAATCGTTCAGTCCATGAGGTTCGGAGTTATCGATGACCGCATCGAGCGAAGAAGTCGTCAAGGCACTGCGGGCCTCCCTCAAGGAGGTCGAGTCCCTGCGACGGCGCAACCACGCGCTGACCACGGCGGCCTCCGAGCCGATCGCCATCGTCGGCATGGCCTGCCGCTACCCCGGAGACGTCAGCTCGCCCGAGGAGCTGTGGCAGTTGGTGGCCGGCGGGGGCGACGCCGTCACCGGCTTCCCCGAGGACCGTGGCTGGGACGTCGCCGAACTCTACGACCCGGACCCGGACGCCGTCGGCAAGAGCTACACGCGCTCCGGAGGCTTCCTGAACGGCGCCGCCGCGTTCGATCCGGAGTTCTTCGGGATCAGCCCGCGCGAGGCGACCGCCATGCACCCGCAGCAACGCGTCCTGCTGGAGGTGGCGTGGGAGGCGCTGGAACGCGCGGGCGTCGACCCCACAGCGGTGCGGGGCAGCCGTACGGGGGTGTTCGCCGGTGTGATGCACCAGGACTACGCCGCCAGGCTGCACAAGACGCCGGACGACCTTGAGGGCTACCTGATGACGGGCAGCCTGGGCAGTGTGGTCTCGGGCCGCGTCGCGTACACCCTGGGGCTTGAGGGTCCCGCCGTCACGGTGGACACGGCGTGCTCGTCGTCGCTGGTCGCGCTGCACGTGGCGGGCCAGTCGCTGCGGGCGGGCGAGTGCTCGATGGCCCTCGTCGGTGGTGTGACGGTGATGACCACGCCGATCGGGTTCGTCGAGTTCAGCCGGCAGCGCGGGCTCTCCCCCGACGGCCGCTGCAAGGCGTTCGCCGCCTCGGCCGACGGCACCGGCTGGGGCGAGGGCGTCGGCGTCCTGGTGCTGGAACGCCTCTCCGAGGCGCGGCGCAACAACCACCGGGTGCTCGCCGTACTGCGCGGCTCGGCCATCAACCAGGACGGCAGCAGCAGCGGCTTCTCGGCCCCCAACGGCCCGGCGCAGGAGCGCGCCATCATGCAGGCGTTGGCCGATGCGCGGCTGGCCCCGCACGAGGTGGACGCGGTCGAGGCGCACGGCACCGGCACCCGCCTCGGTGACCCGATAGAGGCCCAGGCCCTGCTCGCCACCTACGGGAAGGGCCGGCCCGCCGACCAGCCGCTGTGGCTGGGCTCGCTCAAGTCCAACGTCGGTCACACCCAGGCCGCCGCCGGCGTCGGCGGCGTCATCAAGATGGTGCAGGCCATGCGCCACGGCCTACTGCCCCGCACGCTGCACGTGGACGAGCCCACACCCCACGTCGACTGGGAGGCCGGCACCGTACGGCTGCTCACCGAGCAGCGCGAGTGGCCCGAGGCGGGTCGTCCGCGCCGGGCCGCGGTCTCCTCGTTCGGCATCAGCGGCACCAACGCCCACGTCATCCTGGAACAGGCCCCCGAGCAGGAGGCTGTCCCCGAGGGTCAGGGACCGGCCGTCGACGCGGGTGTCGTGCCGGTCGTCGTCTCGGCGCGCGACCCCCAGGCGCTGCGCGCCCAGGCCGCGCGGCTCGCCGCGTACGTCGAGGACCACCCCGACGCCGACCCGTACGCCATCGCGCACACGCTGCTCACGGCGCGCGCCGGCCTTGAACACCGCGCCGTGCTCCTGGCTCACGACCGGGGCCACCTGCTGGAGGCACTGCACGCCCTCGCCAAGGGCGACGAACACCCCAGCGTGATCACCGGGAACACCGACCATGCCAGGCCCGTCTTCGTCTTCCCCGGCCAGGGTTCGCAGTGGACCGGCATGGCCACCGGCCTCCTGCGCACCTCCGAGGTCTTCCGGCAGTCCATAGCCGACTGCGAGAACGCCCTGGCGCCGTACGTCGACTGGTCCCTGACCGACGTGCTCACCAACGGGCAGCCCATCGAACGCGTCGATGTCGTCCAACCCGCGCTGTTCGCCATCATGGTCTCGCTGGCCCGGGTGTGGGAATCGCTGGGCGTCCGACCCACCGCCGTCATCGGCCACTCCCAGGGGGAGATCCCCGCGGCCGTTATCGCAGGCGCCCTGACCCTCGAAGACGGCGCCCGCGTCACCGCTCTTCGCAGCCAGGCCATCCACACCACCCTCACCGGCCACGGCGCCATGGCCTCCCTCAGCCTCACGCCCGAAGCAACCCAACTGCTGCCCGGTGCCTGGGGTCGAGAGCTTCACGTCGCCGCCCACAACGGGCCCCACACCACCGTCGTCGCCGGCGACGCCGTCGCGGTGGACAACCTCCTCGCACACTGCGCGGAACGGGACATCCACGCCCGACGCGTCAACGTCGACTACGCGTCCCACACGCCCCATGTCGAGGCCATCAGCGCCCAGCTCACCGACGTACTGGCCGAGGTGAAGCCCCGCAAGGGCAGCATCCCGTTCTACTCGACCACCACCGGCCAGGCTCTCGACACCACCCAGCTCACGGCCGACTACTGGTACACCAACCTCCGCCAACCCGTACTCCTCACCGATGCCACCACCACCGCCCTAGGCAACGGACACACCACCTTCATCGAGATCAGCCCCCACCCCATCCTCACCGCCGCACTCCACGACATCGCCGACGAAGCCGACCAACCCGTCAACGTCACCATCACCGGAACCCTCCGCCGCGACCACGGCACCTGGACCCAACTCCTCACCCACGCCGCTCACCTCCACACCCACAACACACCCATCAACTGGGCCACCACCCTCCCCACCACCGCACCCCAACTCGACCTCCCCACCTACCCCTTCCAACGCCAGCACCTGTGGATCTATGACGAGGCAGCCGGCGGCGGGGTGGGTGACCAGGCGCCGGGTGACCAGGCGTCGGGGAACGAGGCGGACGCGAGGTTCTGGGCGGCGGTGGAGGGTGGGGACGTCGGCGCGCTGACGGAGGCGCTCCAGATCGAGGACGAGTCCGGGCGCTCGTCGCTGTCCGCGCTGTTGCCGACGCTGTCGGCATGGCGCAGGCAACACCGTGACCGCGACGCGGTCGACGGGTGGCGCTACCGGATCGCCTGGAAGCCGGTGGCGCGGGTGTCACCCGCACCGCTGACCGGCACCTGGCTTGTGGCCCTCTCTGCCGGGCACGATACGGACCCGTGGGTTACGGAGGCGCTGCGCGTACTCGGTGGCCACGGCGCCCGGATCGTACCCGTGGAGCTGACCGAGGCGGACGCCGACCGCGACGCGCTCGCCGCCCGGCTGCGGGACGTGCTCGCTGGTGCGCGGAGCGCGGAAGGGGGAACCGAGGCGGCGGGTGTGCTGTCGTTCGTGGGGGCGGACTCGCGTCCGCACCCCCGGTTCGGCGCGCTGGCGACGGGGGCGGCGCTGACGCTGCCCCTTGTGCAGGCCCTGAGCCAGCTCGGGGTGCGAGCGCCGCTGTGGAGCGTCACCCGGGGCGCGGTGTCCACGGGGGACTCGGACGCTCCGGCCGATCCGGCGCAGGCGCAGGTCTGGGGGCTCGGCCGGGTGGTGGCTCTGGAGCATCCGGCGTTGTGGGGCGGGTTGGTGGACCTGCCGGAGAGCCTGGACGCGCGGTCGGGCGCGTTGCTGCGGCAGGTGCTGTCCGGCGCGACGGGCGAGGACCAGGTGGCGGTGCGTTCCGCCGGGTTGCTCGCGCGGCGGATGGTGAGCGCGGCGGGTGGCGCGCAGTCGGCGCGCCGGTGGCGTCCTCGGGGCACGGTGCTGATCACGGGTGGGACCGGAAGTCTCGCGCCCCGGCTGGCGGACTGGCTGGCTACCCAGGGGGCCGAGCATCTGGTGCTGGTCAGCCGGTCGGGGCCGGCCGCGCCCGGTGCCTCGGAGTGGGTGAGCGACCTCGAACGGCGGGGTGTGGGTGTGACCGTCGCGGCCTGCGACGTGGCCGACCGTGACGCGGTGGCGGCCCTGCTCGACACGCTGCGGGCCGAAGGACACACCGTACGGACGGTGCTGCACGCCGCCGCCTTCATCGAGCTGGCGCCGGTCGGTGAGACGTCGCTGACCAGCATGGACGCGGTGCTGGCGGCCAAGGTCGCCGGTGCGGCGCACCTGGCGGAGTCGCTCGACCCGGGCGAGTTGGACGCGTTCGTCCTCTTCTCGTCCATCGCGGGGTTCTGGGGCAGTGGCGACCACGCGGCGTACGCGGCGGCGAACGCGGCCCTTGACGCACTGGCGGAACAGAATCGGGCCCGTGGGGTGCCGATGACGTCGGTGGCCTGGGGTGTGTGGGAAGACGCCGTGCACACCTGGCAGAACCTCGACGGTGTGGACGTCCAGGAGACCCGGGCGCGGGTGCGTCGTCAGGGGCTGCCGCTGATGCCCGCCGAGTTGGCCGTCGCCGCGCTCCAGCAGGCGCTCGACCAGGACGACACGTTCGTGGCCGTGGCCGACATCGACTGGGAGCGCTTCGTTCCCCTGTTCACCTCGATGCGGCCGAGTCGACTGCTGGACGCGTTGCCGGCGGCCCGGCGGCTGCTGGAGCGGCCTGACGCTCCCCGTACCGAGGAGGCCACGGCCGGCACCGGCGCCGCCGCGGAACTACGTGACCGGTTGGCCGCGCTGACCACCGCGGACCAGGAGACGGCGCTGACCGAGCTGATCACCCGGCATGCCGTGGTGGTGCTCGGGCTCGGCACGGCCGAGTCCACTCGGGTGGACCGGGCCTTCAAGGACGCCGGGTTCGACTCGCTGACCTCGCTCGCCCTGCGCAACCGGCTCGCCGAGGCGACGGGGCTACGGCTACCGGCAACCCTGGTCTTCGACTATCCGACGCCTCGCGTGTTGGCGACCCACCTGCGCGAGTTGCTGGTGGCCGCTTCGCACGAGCCCGCGGCCGACCAGGAGGCGGCGCCGGCGGCCACGGTGGCGGCCACGGACAATGCGGCCACGGACGATGACCCGATCGCCATCATCGCCATGGCCTGCCGCTTCCCCGGTGGCGTCGCCAGCCCCGACGACCTGTGGCGGCTGGTCAGGAGCGGTGGGGACGCCGTCTCGGCGCCGCCGACCGACCGTGGCTGGGACCTGGCCGAGTCCTTCGGCATCGGCGGCGCCGAAAGCGACGACGCGGGCCGTCGGCGTACCAGGGAAGGCGGCTTCCTGCGAGATGTCGCCGGGTTCGACGCGGCGTTCTTCGGCATCGGACCGCGCGAGGCGCTGGCCATGGACCCGCAACAGCGGTTGGTGCTGGAAACGTCCTGGGAGGCGTTCGAGCGCGCGGGCATCGACCCGGCGACGCTACGCGGCAGCCGTACCGGGACGTACATCGGCGCGATGTCCCACGGGTACGGCCCTCGGTCGGCCGACGCGCCGCCCGCCGTCCAGGACTACGTCATCACCGGCGGCGTCACCAGCGTCATCTCGGGCCGTCTGGCTTACACGTTCGGGCTTGAGGGCCCGGCGGTCACGGTGGACACGGCGTGCTCGTCGTCGCTGGTCTCCCTGCATCTGGCCGCCCAGGCGCTGCGTACGGGCGAGTGCACGATGGCGCTCGCGGGCGGCGCGGTGGTGATGCCCACGCCGGACGTCTTCATCGGGTTCGGCCGGATGGGGGCGCTGTCGGCGAGCGGGCGCTGCATGGCGTTCTCCGACGAGGCGGACGGCTTCGGGCTGTCCGAGGGCGCCGGCATGGTGTTGCTCGAACGGCTCTCGGACGCCCGGCGCAACGGGCACCAGGTGCTCGCCGTCATCCGGGGCTCGGCAACCAACCAGGACGGCGCGTCCAACGGTCTCGCCGCCCCCAACGGCCCCTCACAACAACGGGTCATCCGCGCCGCACTGGCCGCGGCACGGCTGGCCCCGGACGAGGTGGACGCGGTGGAGGCGCACGGCACCGGCACCCGCCTCGGCGACCCGATCGAGGCCCAGGCCCTGCTCGCCACCTACGGCCAGGACCGACCGGCCAACCGACCCCTGTGGCTGGGCTCGATCAAGTCCAACATCGGCCACACCCAGGCCGCCGCCGGGGTCGCCGGAGTCATCAAGATCGTGCAAGCCATGCGCCACGGGGTCCTCCCCCGCACCCTTCACGTGTCCAAGCCCACCACTCACGTGGACTGGACGGCCGGCGCGGTCGAGCTGCTGACCCAGGAACGTGCCTGGGTACGCGGTGAGACCGGGTCCCGTCGGGCCGCCGTGTCGGCCTTCGGCATCAGCGGCACCAACGCCCACGTCATCCTGGAGGAGGCCCCGGAAAGCGAACCTGTTCCGGAGGACGCGAGTGCGCCGGTGGAGACAGGCGTCGTACCGATCGTCCTCTCCGCCCGCACTCCCCAAGCCCTCCGCGCCCAAGCCACGCAACTCGCCACGTACGTCGAAGACCACCCCGAGACCGACCCGTACGCCATCGCCCACACCCTCCTCACCGGCCGAGCCACCCTCGAACACCGCGCCGTCCTCCTCACCCACGACCGCGCCCACCTACGAGAGGCACTCCACGCCCTCGCCAACGGTGACGAACACCCCAACGTGGTAACGGGCAACACCAACCACACCAAGCCCGTCTTCGTCTTCCCCGGCCAAGGCTCGCAGTGGACCGGCATGGCCACCGACCTCCTGCGCACCTCCGAGGTCTTCCGACAGTCCATAGCCGAGTGCGAAAACGCCCTCGCCCCGTACGTCGACTGGTCACTCACCGACGTACTCACCAACGGGCAACCCATCGAACGCGTCGACGTCGTCCAACCCGCGTTGTTCGCCGTCATGGTCTCGCTGGCCCGCGTCTGGCAGTCCCTAGGTGTCCAACCCACCGCCGTCATCGGCCACTCCCAAGGCGAGATCCCCGCAGCCGTCATCGCAGGCGCCCTCACCCTCCAAGACGGCGCCCGCGTCACCGCCCTCCGCAGCCAAGCCATCCACACCACCCTCACCGGCCACGGCACCATGGCCTCCCTCCCCCTCACACCCCAAGCAACCCAACAACTCCCCGGAGCCTGGGGCCGAGAACTCCACATCGCCGCCCACAACGGACCCCACACCACCGTCATCGCCGGCAACACCACCGCGGTGGACAACCTCCTCGCACACTGCGAGGAACGGGACATCCACGCCCGACGCATCAACGTCGACTACGCCTCCCACAGCCCCTCCGTGGAATCCGTACGCGAGCAACTACTCAACCAGCTAACAGACCTGAAGCCGGCAACGAGCGACATCCCCTTCTACTCCACCACCACCGGTCAGGCCCTCGACACCACCCACCTCACGGCTGGCTACTGGTACACCAACCTCCGCCAACCCGTACTCCTCACCGATGCCACCACTACGGCCCTAAACAACGGCCACACCACCTACATCGAAATCAGCCCCCACCCCATCCTCACCACCGCACTCCACGACATCGCCGACGAAGCCGACCAACCCACCAGCGTCACCACCACGGGAACCCTCCGCCGCGACCACGGCACCTGGACCCAACTCCTCACCCACGCCGCTCACCTCCACACCCACAACACACCCATCAATTGGACCACCACCCTCCCCACCACCACACCCCAACTCGACCTCCCCACCTACCCCTTCCAGCGCCAGCACTACTGGCTCACCACCCCCTCCACCACACACCCCAACGCCCACACTGCCGACCACCCGTTCCTGCTCACCCGCACCACCCTCGCCACCAGCCAAGAAACCCTCTACACCGGACACATCTCCACCCACACCCACCCCTGGCTCACCGACCACGCACTCTGGAACACCCCACTCCTCCCCGGCACCGCACTCCTCGAACTCGCCCTCCACACCGCACACCACACCGGACTCCACCACATCGAAGAACTCACCCTCCACACCCCACTCACCCTCACCCACCACCAACCCCACCACCTCCAAATACACATCGGCACCCCCAACACCACCGGACAACACCCCCTCACCATCCACACCCGCCCACACGCTCCGCAGGGGGACGAGGCGGCGTGGACGTGTCACGCGACAGGGTCGTTGTCGGCGAACGCGGATGCGGGAGCGGGGGCGGATGCGGCGTCGGGCTGGGAAGAAGCGGAGAGTTGGCCTCCCCAGGGAGCCGTGTCGGTGGCGGTCGAGGGGATCTATCCGCGACTGGCGGAGGGCGGACTGGTCTACGGGCCGGCGTTCCAGGGGCTGCGGGCCGCCTGGCGGCGTGGCGCGGAGGTCTTCGCGGAGGTGCGGTTGCCCGAGCCGCAACACGCCGACGCCGATCGCTTCGACCTGCACCCCGCACTGCTGGACGCGGCCCTGCACGCGACGATGCTCGACGGTGTGGAGCGGGTCGTACTGCCGTTCTCCTTCCGGGGGGTGACCCTGCACGCCACCGGCGCCACCGACCTGCGCGTACGGCTGACGCCGACCGGGCCCGACACGATGTCGCTCGCGGTGGCCGATGGGCGGGGAGCGCCGGTGGCCACGGTCGCCGCGCTGGCGGTACGGCCGGTGGACCAGCGGCAGTTGGTCGTGTCGGGCCGGGCGGTGGCGGACTCGCTGTTCCAGGTGGCGTGGCACGCGGTGTCTGCCGACGCGCCGGGGGCGGGTCGGGTGGCGCGCTGTGCGGTGGTGGGTGTGGACGGGCTGGGTGTCGGCCCGGCGCTGCTGGCGGCCGGGAGCGACGTGGAGTCCCACGCGTCGCTGGCGGATCTCGCCCGGGCCGTGGACGAGGGCGAGGCTGGTGTGCCGCCGGTCGTGGTGGTCCCGTGGCCGCTGTCGCGTGACGCGGACCGCCACTCAGCCGACGCGGCCAGCGGCGCGGTGGTGCGCATGCTCGGCCTGTTCCAGGAGTGGGTGCGGGAGGAGAGGTTCGGGGACGCGCGGCTTGTCCTGGTGACGCGGGGGGCCGTGGCGGTGTCGTCCGCGGCGGGCGGTGGGCCGGCGGAGTCCGTGTCGGACCTGGCGGCGGCCTCCGTGTGGGGGATGGTGCGGTCCGCGCAGGCCGAACACCCGGACAGGTTCGCGCTGGTGGACTTGGACGCGGACGCCGGCTCTGGGCGGGTGCTGGCGGATGCGCTCGCCGGGGCCGAGCCGCAGTGCGCCGTGCGGGCGGGGCGGGTGTGGGTGCCACGGTTGGAGCGGAGTCGTCCGCCGGCCACGACCGGTGTCCCGGCGTTGCGGTCGGAGGGGACGGTGGTGATCACGGGTGGTACCGGAGTTCTCGGCAGCCTCGTCGCCCGCCACCTCGTCACCCACCACGGCATACGCCACCTCCTCCTCCTCTCCCGCCGCGGACCTGATGCACCCGGCGCCACCCAACTCCACCACCAACTCACCCAACTCGGCGCCACCCCCACCATCACCACCTGCGACACCAGCAACCCACAACAACTCACCACCGCCCTCGCCACCATCCCACCCCAACACCCCCTCACCGGCATCATCCACACCGCCGGCACCCTCCACGACGCCCTCCTCACCAACCTCACCCCCCACCACACCCACACCACCCTCCAACCCAAAACACACACCGCCTGGCACCTCCACCAACTCACCCAACACACCCACCTCGACTTCTTCATCCTGTTCTCGGCGGCCGGAGGCGTGCTCGGTAGCGCGGGTCAGGCCAACTACGCGGCGGCCAACGGTTATCTGGACGCGCTGGCGGACTACCGCAGGGGGGCGGGGCTGCCGGCGGTGTCGATGGCGTGGGGGTTGTGGGAGGAGGTCAGTGAGATGACCGGCGGACTGGGTGAGGAAGACCTGGCGCGGCTGCGGCGAGCGGGTGTGCTGCCGTTGTCCTCGGCGGACGGGTTGGCGCTGTTCGACCTCGCGCTCGAGCAGGACCGGCCCCTGGTGCTCCCGGTCCGGCTCGACCTGGCCGCGATGCGCGCCAGGCCCGGTGCGCGTCCCGCGCTGCTGCGGGGCCTGCTCGGCGCCGCGCCGCCCCGTGCGGTCGCGGGCAGCGCGGCGGTCGCGACGGGCGGCACGGGAGACGCCGGGGAACCCGGCGACACGCTGTCTCTCTCCGGACTGCCGGCGGCCGAACGAGCGCACGCGTTGCGGGAGTTGGTCACGACGCAGGCCGCGTTGGTCCTGGGGTACGCGGCGGCCGACGCCATCGACGACGAGCGCGGCTTCCTCGACGCGGGCTATGACTCGCTGCGGGCGGTGGAGCTGCGGAACCGGTTGAGCGCGGCCACCGGTCTGCGGCTGCCTTCCACCCTGGTCTTCGACCACCCCACACCGGCGGAGGTGGCGGGCCGCCTCGACGAGTTGCTCCGGGAGCGTGAACGTCCGGACGCCGAGGCGCTGCTGGCCCGGCTCGACGGCGTGGCGGCGGATCTGTCGGCGGTGGCGGCGGACGACCCGGCGCGTGAGCGGGTGGCGACGCGACTGCGCGCGTTGCTGGCGGGCGTGGTGGGCGCGGCCGACGGCGGGGGCGGGAGCGGGGCCGGAGGGGAGCGGCTCGCTGGGGAGGGTGACGAGTTCGGTGACGTGTCCCTGGACGAGTTCCTGGACATCGTCGACGACGAACTGCGCGGCTGACGTGAACGACCTGGACCACTCCCGGGGGGAGACGTACACCAGCATGACGAGCGACGAGAAGGTTCTCGACACCCTCAAACGGCTGACCTCGGACCTGCGCCGGACCCGGCAGCGACTGCGGGAGGTCGAGGAGGCCAGCGGTGAGCCGATCGCGATTGTGGGCATGGCCTGCCGCTTTCCCGGCGGCGTGACGTCGCCCGAGGAGCTGTGGCGGGTGGTCACGGAGGGGCAGGACGTCATCTCCCCGTTCCCGACCGATCGCGGCTGGGACCCGGACCTGTACGACCCGGACCCGGCCCGGCGCGGCAGCGTCTCCGTACGCGAGGGCGGGTTCCTCCACGACGCCGCCTCCTTCGACCCGGGGTTCTTCGGGATGAGCGCCCGTGAGGCGCTGGCCACCGATCCGCAGCAGCGGCTGCTCCTGGAGACGTGCTGGGAGGCGGTCGAGCGGGCCGGCATCGACCTGGCGGCCCTGCGCGGCTCCCGTACCGGGGTGTTCGCCGGTGTCATCTACCAGGACTACGCGGCCCGGCTCCGGCATCCGCCGGGCGAGTTCGAGGGCTATCTCGGCAACGGCAGTACGGGCAGCGTGGCCTCCGGTCGGGTGGCGTACGCGCTCGGTCTGCGGGGACCGGCGATCAGTCTCGACACGGCCTGTTCGTCGTCGCTGGTCGCCGTGCACCAGGCGGCGCGGGCGCTGCGTGCGGGTGACTGCGCGCTGGCCCTGGCGGGTGGGGTGACGGTGATGGCCTCGCCGATGGCGCTGGTCGAGTTCAGCCGGCAGCGGGGGCTGGCGGGCGACGCGCGCTGCAAGGCGTTCGCGGCCGAGGCCGACGGCACCGCCCTGGGCGAGGGGGTGGGGATGCTCCTGCTTGAGCGGCTGTCGGACGCGCGGCGGGCCGGGCGTCGCGTCCTGGCGGTGGTCCGGAGCAGCGCCGTCAACCAGGACGGCGCGAGCAGCGGGCTCACCGCGCCGAGTGGGCCGGCGCAGCAGCGGGTGATCCGGCAGGCGCTGGCGGGGGCCGGCCTGGCCGCGTCGGATGTGGACGCCGTCGAGGCGCACGGCACGGGCACCACGCTCGGCGACCCGATCGAGGCCCAGGCCCTGCTCGCCACCTACGGCCAGGACCGGCCCGCCGACCGGCCGCTGTGGCTGGGCTCGGTGAAGTCCAACATCGGCCACGCGCAGGCCGCCGCCGGGGTGGCCGGGCTGATCAAGATGGTGCTCGCGCTGCGGCACGGCGTCCTGCCCCGCACGCTGCACGTCGACGCGCCGAACCCGCATGTGGACTGGTCCGCCGGTGCCGTGCGGCTGCTGACCGAGCAGCGGCCGTGGCCGGACACGGGGCGCCCGCGCCGCGCGGGGGTCTCCTCGTTCGGGGTCAGCGGCACCAACGCGCACGTCGTCCTGGAGCACTCCCCGGAGTCGCACCGGGCGGACACCGGTGCCGATGTGCGGGCCCCGCTCGCGCCGCTGGCGGGTGGCGTGCCGTGGGTGGTCTCCGGGCGTGGCGCCGGGGCGCTGCGGGCCCAGGCCGATCGGCTGGCCGCGTACCTGGCGGAGCGCCCCGAGTTGTCCGCCGTCGAGGTGGGCGCGGCGTTGGCCCGTGCCCGCTCGGTCTTCGACCACCGGGCCGTGGTGTGGGGCGCTGACCGCGACGCGCTGCTGGCGGGGGTGCGGGCGCTCGCGGCGGACCGGGACGCGCCGGGCGTGACGCACGGGTGTGTACGTACCGCCGCGCGCGCCGTGTTCGTGCTGGCCCCGCCGGAGCGGCTGGACTGGGCGGACCGGCTGGCTGACGCCTCGCCCGCGTTCGCCCGTCGCCTCGCCGAGTGTGACGAGGCGCTGAGTGGCTTCGCTGACTGGTCGGTACGGGACGTGCTGCGCGGCGCCCAACCCACGCCCGACGCGGACCCTGGCCGGTCCGCGCCCACGGCGGATGGCGTGGCCGCCGACCGGGCGGCGCGGTGGGCGGTCGTGGTCGCGCTGGCCGGGCTGTGGGAGGAGTACGGCGTACGGCCCGCCGCAGTGATCGGGGTGGGCGCCGCCGCGGTCGCCGGGGCGTGTGTGGCGGGTGCACTGTCGTTGAAGGAGGGGGCCCGCGCGGTGACCTCCACGGTCGTGGCGCCGGTCGATCCGGCCGGGGCGCGCGTGCCGTTCCACGTGGCGCCTGACGACCCGGCCGCCGCCGTGCGGGAGGTGCTCGGGCGCGGCCACACGCTGTTCGTGGAGGTGGGCGAGGGCGCCACGGTCGCCCCGGCCATCGCGTCGGTCGCCGCCGTGACCGGCCACGAGGTCCACGTGATCGCCTCGCCGGCCGGTGGCGTCAGTGGCGCCGACGGGCTGCCCGCCGCGCTGGCCGCACTGCACGCCCACCACCTGACGGTGGACTGGTCGGCGGCGTTCCCGAGTGGGGCGCCCACGGTGGAGCTGCCCACCTACGCCTTCCGCCGCCGTCGCTACTGGCTGGACGACGGTCCGAGGGTGGCCGACGTGACGGCGGCCGGGCTGACCCCGGCCGACCATCCGCTGCTCGACGCCACGGTGGAGCTGCCCGACGAGGGCGGGTCGTTGTATACCGGGCGGCTGTCCGCGCGCTCCCACCCGTGGCTCGCCGACCACCGCGTCCTCGGCCGGGTGTTGTTGCCCGGTACGGCCGTGGTCGAGCTGGCGTGCTGGGCGGGGGCGCGGGCCGGGTGCGGGCACCTCGCGGAGCTGACGCTGATCGCTCCGCTGGAGCTGCCCGGCCCGGACGCCGGCCCCGACGCGGGCAGCGCCCTGCGCCTGTGGGTGAGCGCCCCGGACGCCACCGGGCGGCGCGGGGTCGAGCTGTCCGCCCGCTCGGCGACCGAGCCACACGGCCGGTGGACCCAGCACGCCAGGGGAACGTTGGCTCCCGTCCCCGATCCCGGCCCCGGCTCCGGCCCCGGCTCCGGCTCCGGCTCCGATGGCGTCGCCGCGGTGGCCGATCCGGCCCACTGGCCGCCACACGGGGCCGAGCCGGTGGCACTTGACGACTTCGCGGAGCGTTCGGCGCGGCTGGGCATCGGTGCCGGCCCGGCCTTCGACGGTTTGCGGGCCGTGTGGCGGCGGGGTGACGAGGTGTTCGCCGAGGCGTCCTCGCCGGCCGCCCTCCAGGCCCAGGCCGGGCGGTTCGGGGTGCACCCGGCGCTGCTGGACGCCGCGCTGCGGGCCGTGATCGCCGCGTCGCCGGACGGTGCCCCGGAGCTGCTCGTCCCGTACGCGTGGCACGGCGTGACGGTCACCGCCGCCGGGGCGGAGACCCTGCGCGTGTCGATCACGCCCGAGGGCCCGCACGCCGTGCGGGTGACGGCCACCGACGCCGCCGGGGCCCCGGTCCTGTCCGTCACGCGGCTGGAGTCCCGGCCGTTGCGAGTGCCGGTGTCCGCCGCATCGGGTTCGCTCTCGCGTACGGAGTGGGTTCCGGCCCCCCGCACTGATCGCGGGCCCGGCCCGCTGGCGGTGCTCGGCGGTACGGACGCGCTGCCGCTGGCCGTCGACGCGTCCTATCCGGACCTCGCGGCGCTGGTCGCGGCGGTGGCCGCGGGCGCGCCACCGCCCGGGGCCGTCCTGTGGCCGGTGCCCGTGCCGGGAGGTACGTCCGCGACGCCACCGGAAGCGGTGCGCGCCGCGACCGGTGAGCTGCTGGTCCTGGTGCGGGCCTGGCTGGCCGAGCCCCGGCTCGCCGACGCACGGCTGGTCGCTGTCCTCGCGGAGCCCACCGGGGTCGGGGAGCCGGGCCGCCGGCTGGTGGGCGCGGCCGTGCAGGGGCTGCTGCGCAGCGCCCGTTCGGAACACCCGCGCCGGTTCGGCCTGCTGAACCTGGCCGACGCGACCACCACCGCGCTGGCACCCGCGCTCGCGCTGCTGGACACCGAGCCGGAGGTGACCCTGCGCGACGGCCGGCCGCTGGTGGCCCGGCTGACACCGGTGGCTCCGGCGCCGGGTACCGGGGCGGACCAACCGTCCGACTCCGGGCACGGCACGGTCCTGGTCACGGGGGGCACCGGCACCCTTGGCGGATTGGTCGCCCGACGGCTGGCTGAGCAGGGTGCGCGGCGGCTGCTGTTGGTCAGCCGGAGCGGCGAGCGAGCACCGGGTGCGCTCGAACTGGCCGCTGAACTCGGTGAGTTGGCCACGGAGGTCGTGTTCGCCGCATGTGACGTGGCCGACCGGCGAGCGCTGGCCGCCGTGGTGCGCTCGGTACCCGCCGGGCAGCCGCTGACGGGCGTGGTGCACACGGCCGGAGTCGTCGACGACGGCCTGGTGGCGACGCTGACGCCGGAGCGGATCGCGGCGGTGCTCCGGCCCAAGGTGGACGCCGCCTGGCACCTGCACGAGCTGACAGTCGATCTGGACCTACGGGAGTTCATCGTCTTCTCCTCCGCGTCCGGCGCCTTCGGCCCCGCGGGCCAGGCGGGTTACGCCGCGGCCAACGCCTGCCTGGACGCCCTGGCCCGCCACCGACACACCCAGGGCCTGCCCGCCCTGTCGCTCGCCTGGGGCCTGTGGGCCGAACGCAGCGCGCTGACCGGCGCGTTGTCCGAACGCGAGCTGGAGCGCATGGGCCGGGACGGGGTGCGGCCCCTGGCGACACCGGACGCACTCGACCTCTTCGACGCGGCTCGCGGGATGACCGGAGAGCCGGTGCTGACCCCGCTGCGGCTCGACCCCGACCGGCTACGGGACCGCGCTCAGCGCGGCCACCTCGCTCCGCTCCTGGCCGAACTGGTCACCTCCATCGCCCCTCCCCCGACCACCGAACCGGACGCCCCCGAGACGGCCGCCGCGCCTCCCCCGACACCAGCACCCGCACCCGCTACGGCAGCCGCGCCAGCGACCCCGACCGGCGGCGGTACGCACCCCGCCGAGGAACGGCTACGGGCCATGCCGGAGCCGGAGCGGCTGCGGGCACTCACCGAACTGGTGCTGACCCAGGCCGCGGTGGCGCTCGGCGAGGCACCGGAGGACGGTATCGACCCGGACCTCGGCTTCGTGGACCTGGGCTTCGACTCCCTGGCCAGCCTCGATCTCCAGGCCGCGCTGCACGAGGAGATCGGGGTCGAGCTGCCCAGCACGCTGATCTTCGACTACCCCAACGCCACCGCGCTGGCCGGCTACCTCTGCGCCGAGCTGAGCGGGCGACAGAGCACCGAGGTGGCTCCGGCACTGGCCGAGTTGGACCGCCTGGAGGCGTTCCTCACTCCCTTCGCCGCCGACGACCAGGCGCGGGGTTCGATCACTCACCGGCTGCGCGACCTGCTGTCCCGCTGGGCGGACGAGCCACAGGCCGCCCCGGACAAGCCCGATCTCGCGGCGGCGAGCGACGACGAACTCTTCGCCGCCCTTGACGAGTTGCGCAGCACGGAACGCGGCACTCCCCCGAACCCGAACCCGAACCGGCTTTAGGAGCAGGCGCAAAGTGTCACAGGAAGACAAGTTTCGCGAGCATCTGCGCTGGGCCACGGCCGAACTCACCGAGTCACGGCGTCGGGTGGCCGAGTTGGAGGAAGCCGACCGCGAACCACTCGCCATCATCGGGATGAGCTGCCGGTTCCCCGGCGGCGTCGACACCCCGGAAGAACTGTGGCGACTGGTGTCCACGGGGCAGGACGCCATCGGCGTACCGCCCGCGGAGCGTGGCTGGCACCTGGAGGACTTCTACGATCCGGACGGGACGCGCCCCGGCACCTCGTACGTGTGCGAGGGCGGCTTTCTGGAAGGCGCGAGCGGCTTCGACCCGGCGTTCTTCGACATCAGCCCGCGCGAGGCGCTGGCGATGGACCCACAGCAACGGCTGCTCCTGGAGACGGCGTGGGAGGCGTTCGAGCGGGCGGGTATCGTCCCGGCGACGCTGCGCGGCTCCCGGGTGGGCGTCTTCGCCGGGCTGATGTACCACGACTACGCCGCGCGCCTGGGTGACGAGGTGGAGGAGCCCGTCGCCGGGTTCCTCGGCAGCGGCAACGCGGGCAGCGTCGCCTCGGGCCGGATCGCCTACGTGCTCGGCCTGGAAGGGCCGGCGGTGACGCTGGACACGGCGTGCTCGTCATCGCTGGTCGCACTGCACCTGGCGGCCCAGGCCGTACGGCGCGGCGACTGCGCCATGGCGCTGGCGGGCGGGGTCACCGTGATGGCCACGCCGACCACCTTCGTGGAGTTCAGCCGGCAGGGCGGTCTGGCCAGGGACGGCCGCTGCAAGTCGTTCGCGGCCTCGGCCGACGGCACGGCCTGGGGCGAGGGCGCGGGCATGCTGTTGATCGAACGACTCTCCGAGGCCCGCAGCGCGGGGCACCCGGTGCTCGCCGTGCTGCGCGGGTCGTCGGTCAACCAGGACGGCGCGAGCAGTGGTCTCTCCGCGCCCAACGGCCCCGCGCAACAGCGCGTCATCCAGCAGGCGCTGGACGCGGCCGGCCTCTCACCCGACCTGGTCGACGCGGTGGAGGCGCATGGCACCGGCACCACGCTCGGTGACCCGATCGAGGCCCAGGCCCTGCTCGCCACCTACGGCCAGGACCGCCCCGCCGACCGACCCCTGTGGCTGGGCTCGCTCAAGTCCAACATCGGCCACACCCAGGCCGCCGCCGGCGTCGGCGGCGTCATCAAGATGGTCCAAGCCATGCACCACGGCGTACTGCCCCCCACCCTCCACGTCGACCAGCCCACGCCTCACGTCGACTGGGAGTCCGGTGCCGTACGCCTGCTCACCGAGGAGCAGCAGTGGCCCGAGACGGGCCGCCCACGCCGAACCGCCGTATCCTCCTTCGGCATCAGCGGCACCAACGCCCACGTCATCCTGGAACAAGCACCCGCGTTCGCCGCGACACCGGAGCCGGGGCCGGCACCACGCGAGGGGGTTCCCGCAGCGGCTCAGGCCGTGGCCTGGCCGCTGTCCGCCCGATCCGCCAAGGCACTGCGCGCCGCCGCGAGTCGGCTTCGGGCCGCCGTGGACGCCCACCCGGAGTGGACGACGGCCGACGTCGCGCGGTCCCTGACGACGGAACGCTCGATGTTCGAGCACCGTGCCGTCGTCATCGGCACCCACCGCGCGGAACTCCTCACCGGCCTCGACGCGCTGGCCGACGGCCAGGAGCACCCGGGCGTGGTGACGGGGCAGGGAAACCACAGCCGACCCGTCTTTGTCTTCCCCGGTCAGGGCTCGCAGTGGACCGGCATGGCCACCGACCTCCTGCGCACCTCCGAGGTCTTCCGACAGTCCATAGCCGACTGCGAGAACGCCCTCGCCCCGTACGTCGACTGGTCGTTGACGGAGGTGCTGACCAACGGGCAACCCATCGAACGTGTCGACGTCGTCCAACCCGCGCTGTTCGCCGTCATGGTCTCGCTGGCCCGAGTATGGGAATCGTTGGGCGTCCAACCCACCGCCGTCATCGGCCACTCCCAAGGCGAGATCCCCGCAGCGGTCATCGCAGGCGCCCTCACCCTCCAAGACGGCGCCCGCATCACCGCCCTCCGCAGCCAAGCCATCCACACCACCCTCACCGGCCACGGCACCATGGCCTCCCTCACCCTCACACCCGAAGCAACCCAACAACTCCCCGGAGCCTGGGGCCGAGAGCTCCACATCGCCGCGCACAACGGGCCCCACACCACCGTCATCGCCGGCAACACCACCGCCATCGAAGACCTCCTCACACACTGCGAGGAACGGGACATCCACGCCCGACGCATCAACGTCGACTACGCCTCCCACAGCCCCCACGTCGAAACCATCCGCGACCACCTCCTCACACAACTCGCCAACATAAAGCCCACCACGAGCCACATCCCCTTCTACTCCACCACCACAGGCGAAGCCCTCGACACCACCCACCTCACCGCCGACTACTGGTACACCAACCTCCGCCAACCCGTACTCCTCACCCACGCCACCACCACCGCCCTAAACAACGGACACACCACCTTCATCGAAATCAGCCCCCACCCCATCCTCACCACCGCACTCCACGACATCGCCGACGAAGCCGACCAACCCACCAGCGTCACCATCACCGGAACCCTCCGCCGCGACCACGGCACCTGGACCCAACTCCTCACCCACGCCGCCCACCTCCACACCCACAACACACCCATCAACTGGACCATCCACACCTCAGGCCACACCCACCACCACCTCGACCTGCCCACCTACCCCTTCCAACGCCAGCACTACTGGCTCACCACCCCGGAGGCGGTCGGGGACGTGCGGTCGGCTGGGTTGGACGCGGCTGAGCATCCGCTGCTGGGGGGCGTGTTGTCGCTGGCGGGTGGGAGCAGTGACGCGGTGCTCGTCGGCAGGGTGTCGGTGCGGTCGCAGCCGTGGCTGGCCGACCACGCGGTGTGGGGAACGGTGTTGGTGCCCGGTGCGGCGCTGGTGGAGTTGGCCGTCCGGGCGGGTGACCAGGTCGGGTGCGACGTGCTGGAGGAGTTGACGCTCGCGGCGCCGTTGGTCATCCCGGACGGGGAGGCCGTCCGGTTGCAGCTCACCGTCGGGGCTCCGGAGGAGGGTTCCGGGCGGCGGCCGGTGGCGATCCACTCCCGGCCCGACGCGGCCGGGGCCGACTCCGCCTGGAGCTGTCACGCGACCGGTTTCGTCGGTACCGGTGCCAGGCAGCCGGACTGGGATCTGGCGGTGTGGCCGCCAGTGGGCGCGAAGCCGGTGGACCTGGACGGGTTCTACCCGCGACTGGTGGCGAACGGGCTCGGGTACGGGCCGGCGTTCCAGGGCTTGCGTGCCCTGTGGCGGCACGGTGACGCGTGGTTCGCCGAGGTCAGGCTGCCCGATGACCAGTCGGCGGACGGGTTCGGCCTGCACCCGGCGTTGCTGGACGCCGCGCTGCACGGGGCCGTCGACCCCGCCGCTCCGATGCGGCTGCCCTTCTCGTGGACGGGTGTGCGGTTGTACGCGTCCGGGGCGACCGCGCTGCGGGTCAGGCTGGCGGACGACGGGCAGGGCGGCCTCGCGCTCGCGCTGGCCGACGGCGACGGGGTTCCGGTGGCCGAGGTCGCCTCGCTGGTGGGTCGGGCGGTGACCGAGGAGCAGGTGCGGGCGGCGGGCACCGGCGACCGGGACGCCGCACTGTGGGTGGACTGGCTGGAGGTACCCCCGCCGGGAGACGCGTCGGAGTCCGGCGCGCCCTGGGCCCTGGTCGGACCGGACGACCTCGCGCTGGGTGGGCCGGCCGTGGGTTCGCCGCTCGCTGCGTACGCGGACCTGGCCGCGCTGGCGGATTCCGGCGCGGTGCCGGATACGGTGGTGGTGACCTGCGCTGGCGCGGGGCCCGCCGAGGAGGGGCTACCCGACGCCGTGCGGGAGGCGGTCGATCGGGTGCTCGGGCTTGCCCAGGCGTGGCTGGCCGACGCGCGGTTCACGGGCAGGTTGGTGGTGGTGACGCGGGGCGCGGTGGCGGCCGGGGACGGCGAGGCCGTACGGGACCTGGTGCACGCACCGGTGTGGGGGTTGCTGCGGTCGGCGCAGACGGAGAACCCGGACCGGTTCGTCCTGGCCGACCTCGATGAGCACGAGGCGTCGCGGGACGCGTTCGCCGGTGCGCTCGCCTCGGGTGAGCCGCAGTTCGCGTTGCGGGCCGGGCGGCTGTTGGTGCCCCGGCTGGTGCGGGATGACCCCGGGCAGGCGTTGGAGCCGCCGGCGGACGGGGGGCCCTGGCGGCTGGACACGCGGGGCAAGGGCACGCTGGAGAACCTGGCGCTGGTGCCGTACCCGGAGGCCGCCGCGCCACTGGCGCCCGGGCAGGTGCGGATGGCGGTGCGGGCGGCGGGGGTGAACTTCCGGGACGTGCTCCTTGGCCTGGGCATGGTCGATCAGGACGTGATGGGCGGGGAGGCGGCGGGCGTCGTCCTGGAGGTGGGGTCCGACGTCACGGACCTGGCGCCCGGTGACCGGGTGATGGGCATGGTGCCCGGCTCCTTCGGGCCGGTAGCGGTCGTCGACCGGCGGCTGCTCGTACCGTTGCCCCCGGGCTGGACGTACACCGATGGCGCCTCGGTGCCCATCGCGTTCCTCACCGCCTACTACGGCCTGGTGGAGTTGGCCGGGCTGCGGGAGGGCGAGTCCGTCCTGATCCACGCGGCGACCGGCGGCGTGGGGCTGGCCGCCCTGCAGCTCGCGCGCCATCTCGGCGCCGAGGTGTTCACGACGGCGAGCCCGGCCAAGTGGCCGACGTTGCGGGCGTTGGGTGTGCCGGCCGAGCGGATCGCGTCCTCGCGGTCGCTGGACTTCGAGGAGCACACGCGCGCCGCGTCCAACGGGGTGGACGTGGTGCTGAACTCGCTGGCCAACGCGTACGTGGACGCCTCGCTGCGGCTGCTGAACGAGGGTGGCCGGTTCGTGGAGATGGGTAAGACCGACATCCGCGACGCCGCGCGGGTGGCGGCGGACCATCCCGGTAGGTCGTATCTGTGGTTCGACCTGATCGACGCCGGTTACGAGCGGATCGGCCGGATGATGGCGGCGCTGATGCCGCTGTTCGCGGCGGGCACCCTCCGTCCGCTCCCCACCGCCACCTGGGACGTGCGGCGCGGGGTGGAGGCGTTCCGCTTCATGAGTCAGGCCCGGCACATCGGCAAGGTGGTGCTGACCATGCCTCCCGCGCCCGCCGCGACGCGGGACGGGACGGTGGTGATCACGGGCGGTACCGGAGTCCTCGGCAGCCTCGTCGCCCGCCACCTCGTCACCCACCACGGCATACGCCACCTCCTCCTCCTCTCCCGCCGCGGACCTGATGCACCCGGCGCCACCCAACTCCACCACCAACTCACCCAACTCGGCGCCACCCCCACCATCACCACCTGCGACACCAGCAACCCACAACAACTCACCACCGCCCTCGCCACCATCCCACCCCAACACCCCCTCACCGGCATCATCCACACCGCCGGCACCCTCCACGACGCCCTCCTCACCAACCTCACCCCCCACCACACCCACACCACCCTCCAACCCAAAACACACACCGCCTGGCACCTCCACCAACTCACCCAACACACCCACCTCGACTTCTTCATCCTGTTCTCCTCGTCGGCCGCTGTGCTGGGTGGTCCCGGGCAGGGCAACTACGCGGCGGCCAACGCCTTCCTGGACGCGCTCGCGCAGCATCGGCGTGACCGGGGCCTGCCGGGTGTCTCGGTGGCCTGGGGGCTGTGGGAGCGGGAGAGCGGGATGACGGGGCATCTGGACGCGGCCGACCTGTCCCGGCTGCGCCGGGCCGGGACGACTCCGCTCTCCGACGCCGTGGGCCTCGCCCACTTCGACGCGGCGCTCGACGCCGACCGGGCCGCGGTGGTGGCGATGGGGTTCGATCCCGGCGCGGCGCGCGTGGCGCTCGGGGCGCAGCGGGTGCCGCCGCTGCTGCGGCGGTTGGTGGCGGCTCCGGCGCGGCGGGTGGCCGCCGCCGGCGCTGGCCCGTCGGCCGGTGGCGCGCGGGCGCTGGTGGAGCGGTTGACCGCGGTGCCCGAGGCCGAGCGCGGCCGGTTGCTGCTCGGGTTGGTGCGGGAGCAGACGGCGCTGGTGCTGAGTTACGCGTCGAGCGGGGACGTCGGCGCCGACCAGGCGTTCAAGCAGTTGGGCGTGGACTCGTTGACCGCGGTCGAGCTGCGCAACCGGCTGAGCGCGGCCACCGGTCTGCGGCTGCCCGCCACGTTGGTCTTCGACCATCCCACGCCGGCCGCGCTGGCCGGGCAGTTGCGTACGGAGCTGGCCGAGGCGCTGGGTGAGCCGGCCACGGTGGGCGAGGGGGCCGAGGCCGGCGAGGTGGACGACGCGGAGATCCGTCGGCTGTTGGCCACGGTCGCCCCGGACCGGCTCCGCGCGGCCGGGTTGCTCGGCGCCCTGTTGGAACTGGCCGAGCCCGCGCCACGGGTCGACGGATCGGCGGCCGGCGCGGACCCGGGTGATCTGGAGTCGATCGACGCGATGGACGCGGACGACCTGATCGGCCTGGCCTTCGGCAGTACCGACCTCTGATCGCGTTCGGACGGTGGAGAAGACGATGACCGCAGCACAGACACCCGCGTCACACGACCGCGTCCTGGCGGCCCTGCGGCACTCGGTGAAGGAGAACAAGCGCCTTGAGCAGCGCAACCACCAGCTCACCGAGGAACGGCACGAGCCGGTCGCGATCGTGGACATGGCCTGCCGGTTCCCCGGCGGCGTCACGTCGCCCGAGGACTTCTGGCAGTTGCTGAGCGAGGGCCGGGACGCCGTCACCGAGTTCCCCGCCGAACGCGGCTGGGACACCGAGGCGCTCTACGACCCCGACCCGGACCGGCCGGGCCACAGCTATGTGCGGCACGGGGCCTTCCTGCGGGACGCGGAACGCTTCGACGCCGCGTTCTTCGGGATCAGCCCGCGTGAGGCGCTGGCGATGGACCCGCAGCAGCGGCTGCTCCTGGAGACGGCGTGGGAGGTCTTCGAGCGGGCCGGCATCGACCCCACGTCGGTGCGGGGCAGCCGGATCGGCGTGTTCGTCGGGGTGTCTCCGCTGGGGTACGGGGCGGGCTCGCAGGCGGCGTCGGAGGGCACCGAGGGCTATCTGTTGACCGGGACGACGGTCAGTGTCGCCTCCGGGCGGCTGGCCTACGCCTTCGGCCTTGAGGGGCCCGCGCTGACCGTGGACACCGCGTGCTCCTCGTCGTTGGTGGCCCTGCACCTGGCGGCGCGGGCGCTGCGGGCGGGTGAGTGCACCGCGGCGTTGGTGGGCGGGGCCGCCGTGATGGCGGCACCGCACATGTTCGTGGAGTTCAGCCGCCAGCGTGGGCTCGCCCCGGACGGCCGTTGCAAGGCGTTCGCCAGCGCCGCCGACGGCACCTCCTGGGGCGAGGGCGTGGGCCTGCTCCTTGTCATGCGGCTGTCGGAGGCGCGCCGCGCGGGGCACCGGGTGCTGGCCGTGCTGCGGGGCAGCGCCGTCAACCAGGACGGCGCCTCCAACGGGCTCACCGCGCCGAGCGGGCCGGCACAACAGCGGGTGATCCGGCAGGCGCTGGCCGACGCGCGGCTGGCCCCGGACGAGGTGGACGCGGTCGAGGCGCACGGCACTGGCACCCGCCTCGGCGACCCGATCGAGGCCCAGGCCCTGCTCGCCACCTACGGGAAGGACCGGCCGGCCGACCGACCCCTGTGGCTGGGCTCGGTGAAGTCCAACATCGGCCACACCCAGTTGGCCGCGGGCGTCGCCGGGGTCATCAAGACCGTGCTCGCGATGCGGCACGGCGTCCTGCCGCCCACGCTGCACGTGGACACCCCGGCCGAGCGGGTCGACTGGTCCCGGGGCGCGGTGGAACTCCTCACCGAGGCGCGCCCGTGGCCGGCGGCCGACCGGCCCCGCCGAGCCGCGGTGTCCTCCTTCGGGATCAGCGGCACCAACGCCCACGTCATCCTCGAGGCGGCCGACCCCACCGACGCCGGCACGGGCGGCGCCCCCACCTCCGGGGCGCTCGTCGCCGACACGGCGGCGGACCCAGACCGTGACACGGGCGCGGGATCGGTCCCGGCTTCGGGCAGCGACACGGACGCGGCCCCGGACAGCGGCGCAGCCCCGGACGGTGGCGCGGCCGTGGGCGGTGGCGTGACGGGCGAGCGGCCCGTGGCCGCCCCCACCCCCTGGTCGCTGTCCGCCGCCGACCCCGAGGCGCTGCGCGCGCAGGCCCTGCGGGTACGGGAGGCCGTCGCCGCGCACCCCGGCTGGGAACCGTCCGCCGTGGCCTGGGCGCTGGCCACCACCCGGGCCGACCTCGCCCAGCGGGCCGTGGTCGTCGGCGCCGGGCGTACCGAACTGCTCGCCGGGCTCGACGCGCTCGCCGGGGGCGCCGCCGCGGCGCACACCGTCGTGGGCGAGGCGGCGCGGGGCGGCGGGCTCGCGTTCCTCTTCACCGGGCAGGGCTCGCAACGCCCTGGCGCCGGGCGGGAGTTGTACCGTCTCTTCCCCGTCTTCGCCGAGGCGCTGGACCGCAACTGCGCGTTGCTGACCGAGCGGACCGGCCTGCCGCTGCGCGAGGCGCTGCTCGCCGAGGAGGGTTCGGCCGGCTACCCGGAGCACGTGCGGCTGCTGCGGCGGACGGCCTGGGCCCAGTGCGCCTTGTTCGCCCTTGAGGTGGCCTTGTTCCGGCTGGTGGAGTCCTGGGGAGTACGCCCGGACTTCCTGCTCGGCCACTCCGTCGGCGAGTTGGCCGCCGCACACGTGGCCGGGGTGTTCTCGCTGGAGGACGCGGTGACCGCGGTGGCCGCCCGGGGCCGCCTGATGCAGGACCTGCCGGCGGGCGGGGCGATGGTGGCCGTGGAGGCGACCGAGGAGGAGGTCGCGGACCTGCTGGCCGGGGGCGACGGGACGGCGGAGATCGCCGCGGTCAACGGCCCGACCTCGGTGGTGGTGTCGGGTGACGAGGACGAGGTACGGCGGGTCGCCACCGCGCTACGCGACCGGGGCCGGCGCACCAGGGAGCTGAGCGTCAGCCACGCCTTCCACTCGCCGCTCATGGACGGCATGGTGAGCGCGTTCCGTACGGTCATGTCCCGGTTGGCGACCCACGAGCCGACGCTGCCGCTGATCTCCAACGTCACCGGACTGCCGGCCACCGGCGAGCAGATCCGCTCGGCCGAGTACTGGGTGCGCCACGCCCGAGCGACCGTGCGTTTCCACGCCGGAGTCCGGCACCTGGCGGCGCAGGGTGTCCGCACCTTCCTGGAGCTGGGCCCCGACAGCGTGCTGTGCGCGACGGCCCGTGACGGCGCCCTGGACGCGTTGGACGCGAGCGCCGACGAGGTGGCGGCCGTGCCGCTGCTCCGCGCCGGCCAGCCCGAGCCGACGACCGCGCTCACCGCACTGGCCACGCTGCACGTACGAGGGTGTGGGGTGGACTGGGCAGCCTGCCTGGGCGATGTCGCCGGCCGTCCGGACCCGACGGCGCGGGTGGACCTGCCCACCTACCCTTTCCAGGGCGAGCGCTACTGGCTGCCGCCGCGGCCGGCCGTCGCCGAACCCGCCGACCTGGGCCTGGAGGCCGCCGGGCATCCGCTGCTCGCCGCCGCGCTCGCCCCGGCCGACGGTGACGGGCTGCTGCTGACCGGCAGGCTGTCGGTCCGCTCCCACCCGTGGCTCGCCGACCACGTCATCCTGGACACGGTGGTCGTTCCCGGCACGGCCTTCCTCGAACTGGCCCTGCACACGGGGCGGTTGACGCGGTGCCCGGGCGTCGACGAGCTCGACCAGGAGAGCCCGCTGATCCTGCCCGCCGACGGCGCGGTCCGGGTGCAGCTCAGGGTGGGAACGCCCGAGGAGGACGGCCGCCGGCCCCTGGCCGTGTACTCCCGACCCGACGGCGACGGCGACGACACCGAGCCCTGGACCCGGCACGCGAGCGGAATGCTGACCGCCGCGGCCGAGGCCAGCCCCGCCGCCGACTCCCCCGGGCTGGACGGGGCCTGGCCGCCGCCGGGCGCCGTGCCCGTCGACATCGCCGACTTCTACCGCGCGGTGGCCCTGGACGGCTTCGCCTACGGGCCGTCCTTCCAGGGCCTGCGGGCCGTGTGGCACGCGGGAGACGACGTCTACGGCGAGGTGGAGCTGCCGGAGCCCTACCGGGCGGAGGCCCTTCAGTACGGCGTGCATCCCGCCCTGCTCGACGCCGCGCTCCACGCGGGCCTGGTGGGCAGCACCGGGGAACAGGTGCTGCTGCCCTTCGCCTGGAACGGCGTACGGCGCGCGCGTACCGGCGCGGCCCGGCTGCGCGTCCGCCTCTCCCCGGCCGGACAGGACGCCATGTCGCTGCTGGTGACCGACGAGTTCGGCGCGCCCGTCGTGACGGTGGCCGCGCTGCGGGCGCGGCCGGTCTCGCTGGCCCAGTTGCGAGCCGCCGCCGGAACGCCGGCCGGGGACGCGCTGTTCCGCGTGGAGTGGGCCGCCGCCGGCCCGGGCACGGCGGACGCCGCCGGGGCGGACGAGGCGGAGTGGGCGCTGGTCGGGCCGTACGATCCGCTGGCGGACCCGACACCCGAGGCAGCCGGCGGCCCGCTCGACCACTACCCGGACCTGGCGGCTCTCGCGCAGGCCGTGGCGGCGGGGGGCCGGCCGCTGCCGACGACCGTCTTCCTGACCTGCCCACACGCCGCGCCCGGCGCGGCCGTGCCGGAGGCGGCCAGGGAAACGGTGGAGTGGGCCAGCTCCGCGCTCACCGCGTGGGCCGGCGACCCGCGCTTCGCCACCTCCCGGCTGGTCGTGCTGACGCACGGCGCGGTCGCCGCCGGGCGGGACGAGGACGTGCCGAACCTCGCCCAGGCGCCGCTGTGGGGGCTGGGGCGGGCGGCCCAGGCCGAACACCCGGGCCGATTCGTCCTGCTCGACCTCGCCGCCGGCGCCGACGTCCGCTCAGCGCTGCGGCGGGCCGCCGGTTCGAACGAGCCACAGCTCGCCGCGCGGCCCGCCGGCCTCCGCACACCCCGGCTGGTCCGGGCCAGGCCCGCCACCGTGGACCCCACGCCAGCGGCTGCGCGCCTGGGCGACCGCGCCGGAACGGTCCTCATCACCGGCGGCACCGGCGCGCTGGGCTCGCTGCTCGCCCGGCACCTGGTCGCGGAGCACGGCGTACGACACCTGTTGCTGCTCACCCGGCGCGGCCCACAAGCTTCCGAGGCCGAGCGGCTGACGGCCGACCTCACCGCGGCCGGAGCGCGGGTGACGGTCGCGAGCTGTGACGTGTCGCGACGGCAGGCCCTGGCCGACGTGTTGGCCGCGATTCCGGCGGAGCATCCGCTGACCGCGGTCGTGCACGCGGCGGGTGTGGTGGACGACGGGGCGCTGGAGGCGCTGACGGCGGAGCGCTTCGACACCGTGCTGCGGCCGAAGGCCGACGCGGCCTGGCACCTGCACGAGCTGACCCGGGGCATGGCGCTCGACGCGTTCGTCCTGTTCTCCTCGGCGGCGGCCACCCTCGGCGGCGCCGGGCAGGGAAACTACACCGCCGCGAACAGCTTCCTCGACGCCTTGGCCCAACACCGCGCCGCCCACGGCCTGCCCGCCCGCTCCGTGGCCTGGGGGCCGTGGGAGCAGCAGGCGGGAATGGCCGGAGAGTTGGACGAGGCGGCCCAGCGTCGGATGCGGCGCGCCGGCGTCCTCCCACTGGCCCCGCACGACGGGCTCGCGCTCTTCGACGCCGCGCTGGCCGGGGACGACCACACCCTCCTGGCGGTCCGACTGAACCTGGCCGCCCTGCGCGGCACGGCCGGCGCCGTGCCACCGCTGCTGCACACCCTGACCGGCACACCCACGACACCCGGGGCGGCGCCTGCCGCGGCCCAGTGGCGCGGGCGGCTGGCCGGGCTGGCGGCCGACGAGCGCGAGGGCGCCCTGCTCGACCTGGTGCGCGACGCGGTGGCCACCGTGCTCGGCCACTCGGACGCGACGGCCGTGCACGGCGAACGGGCCTTCAACGACCTCGGGTTCGACTCCCTGACCGCCGTGGAGCTACGGAACCGGCTCGCCACCTCCACCGGGCTGCGACTTCCGGCCACCTTGATCTTCGACCATCCGACCTCCCGGGCCCTGGCCCGCTACCTGGACGGTGCGCTCCCCCAGGACGGTGCGCCCACCGGCGTGCCGGTACTCGCCGAACTCGATCGCTTCGAAGCCACCCTGGCCACCCTCGCCCCCGACCACCCCGACCAACCACGGATCGCCACCCGGCTCCGCGCCGTCCTGGCCCGCTGGGAGGACCGGTCGGCCGCCGCCGTTCCCGACCCGGACAGCGGGCTGGCGGACGACGCCGCGGACGACGAGGTCTTCGACTTCATCACCAACGAACTCGGGATCTCCTGACCGGCCCCGGGGCCATCACTCAACCGAGCCTCACGCCTTCTCCGTCCCTCCCGACCTGCCGAAAGGGTGGCACCACCGTGGCGAGCGAGACCGAGGAAAAGCTGCGTTACTTCCTCAAGCGGGTGTCGACCGACCTCCAGGAGACGCGCCGCCGCCTGCACGACCTGGAGTCCGTCGAGGGCGAGCCGATCGCCGTCGTGGGCATGGCCTGCCGCTACCCCGGCGGTGCCGACTCTCCGGAGAAGCTGTGGCGCCTCCTCACGGAGGGCCGGGACACGGCCACACCGTTCCCCACCGACCGGGGCTGGGACGTGGAGGCGCTGTACGACCCCGACCCGGACCACCCCGGCACGACGTACGGGCGCGAGGGCTGCTTCATCGACGACGCGGGCCACTTCGACGCGGGCTTCTTCGGCATCGGACCGCGCGAGGCGCTGGCCATGGACCCGCAACAGCGACTGCTCCTGGAGACCACCTGGGAGACGTTCGAGCGGGCCGGCATCGATCCGACCACACTCCGTGGCAGCAGCACCGGCGTCTTCATGGGCACCGGCCAGCAGGACTACGCCTCCCTGGTCCAGCGGGCGACGGAGAACCTGGAGGGATACCTGCTGTCGGGCGGCGCGGCCAGCGTCATCTCCGGGCGGCTGTCGTACGTCTTCGGCCTTGAGGGCCCGGCGATCACGGTGGACACCGCCTGCTCCTCCTCACTGGTCGCCCTACACCTGGCTACCCAGTCACTACGCCGCGGCGAGACGACCATGGCCCTGGCCGGCGGAGCCACCGTCATGGCCGCGCCCGGCATGTTCATCGAGTTCAGCCGACAACGCGGCCTCTCCCCCGACGGCCGCTGCAAGGCGTTCGCCGCCTCGGCCAACGGCACCGGATGGGGCGAGGGCGTCGGCGTCCTCCTCCTCGAACGTCTCACCGACGCGCAACGCAACGGACACCGGGTACTCGCCGTCGTGCGCGGCTCGGCCGTCAACCAGGACGGCGCCTCCAACGGCCTCACCGCACCCAACGGCCCAGCCCAACAGCGCGTCATCTGGCAGGCGTTGAGCAACGCCAGGCTGACCACCGACGACATCGACGCGGTGGAGGCACACGGCACCGGCACCACGCTCGGTGACCCGATCGAGGCCCAGGCCCTGCTCGCCACCTACGGCCAGGACCGCTCCGCCGACCGTCCCCTGTGGCTGGGCTCACTCAAGTCCAACATCGGTCACACCCAGGCCGCCGCCGGCGTCGCCGGCGTCATCAAGGCGATCCTCGCGCTCCACCACGGGGCGCTGCCCAAGACCCTGCACGTGGACGAGCCCACACCCCACGTCGACTGGGAGTCCGGCGCCGTACGCCTGCTCACCGAGCAACGCCAGTGGCCCGAGACGGGCCGGCCACGCCGAGCCGCCGTCTCCTCCTTCGGAGCCAGCGGCACCAACGCCCACGTCATCGTGGAGCAGGCCCCGGAGCCGCAGGCCGCCCCGGAGGAGGCCGAGACCACGGTCGACACGGGCATCATCCCGATCGTCCTCTCCGCACGAGGCCACCGGGCACTCCGCGCCCAGGCCGCACAACTCGCCGCGTACGTCGAAGACCACCCCGAGACCGACCCGTACGCCATCGCCCACACCCTGCTCAGCACGCGAGCCACCCTCGAACACCGCGCCGTCCTCCTCACCCGCGACCGCGACCACCTCCTGAACGCTCTCCACGCCCTAGCCAAGGGTGAGGAACACCCCAGCGTGGTGTTGGGGAACGCGGACCACACCAAGCCCGTCTTCGTCTTCCCCGGCCAGGGCTCACAGTGGACCGGCATGGCCACCGACCTCCTGGGCACCGCCGAGGTCTTCCGGCAATCCATAGCCGACTGCGAGAACGCCCTCGCCCCGTACGTCGACTGGTCACTCACCGACGTACTCACCAACGGCCAACCCATCGAACGCGTCGACGTCGTCCAACCCGCGCTGTTCGCCGTCATGGTCTCGCTGGCCAGAGTCTGGGAATCGCTGGGCGTCCAACCCACCGCCGTCATCGGCCACTCCCAAGGCGAGATCCCCGCAGCCGTTATCGCAGGCGCCCTCACCCTCCTAGACGGCGCACGCATCACCGCCCTCCGCAGCCAAGCCATCCACACCACCCTCACCGGCCACGGCACCATGGCCTCCCTCCCCCTCACGCCCGAAGCAACCCAACAACTCCCCGGAGCCTGGGGCCGAGAGCTTCACATCGCCGCCCACAACGGACCCCACACCACCGTCATCGCCGGAGACAGCGCGGCAGTCGAAGACCTCCTCAAGCACTGCGAAGAGCACAACATTCGCGCCCGACACATCAACGTCGACTACGCCTCCCACAGCCCCTCCGTGGAATCCGTGCGCGAGCAACTACTCCACCAGCTAACAGACCTGAAGCCCGCGACGAGCGACATCCCGTTCTACTCCACCACCACCGGCCAGGCTCTCGACACCACCCACCTCACCGCCGACTACTGGTACACCAACCTCCGCCAACCCGTACTCCTCACCGATGCCACCACCACCGCCCTGGAAAACGGCCACACCACCTTCATCGAGATCAGCCCCCACCCCATCCTCACCACCGCACTCCACGACATCACCGACGAAGCCAACCAACCCGTCAACGCCACCATCACCGCAACCCTCCGCCGCGACCACGGCACCTGGACCCAACTCCTCACCCACGCCGCCCACCTCCACACCCACAACACACCCATCAACTGGACCACCACCCTCCCCACCACCACACCCCAACTCGACCTCCCCACCTACCCCTTCCAGCGGCGGCGCTACTGGGTGGACGCCAGGGCGTTGGACGTCTCGCCGCTGGCCGCGTCGGGTGATGACGCGGTGGAGGGTGACTCGGCGGGGGCGGAGCTGCGGCGGGAGTTGGCCGGCCGGTCCGAGGTGGAGCAGGAACGGGTGCTGCTCGAACTGGTACGGACGCACGCCGCCGTGGTCCTGGGCCTGGAAGGGCCGCTGAATGACGGGCGGTCCTTCAACGAGTTGGGCTTCGTCTCGCTCACCGCCGTGGAACTACGCAACCGACTGATCGCGGCGACCGGTGTGCGGCTGCCCGCGACCGTGGTCTTCGACCACCCGACGCCACGGGAGCTGAGTCGACGGCTGCGCGCCGAGTTGGCGGGCCCCAGGAGCCAGCGGGCGCCACGCCCGGTGGCGGCGGCGCGGACGGCACCCGAGGGTGATGACGATCCGATCGCGATCGTCGCGATGGCCTGCCGGTTCCCGGGTGGTGTGGGCAGTCCGGAGGACCTGTGGCGGCTGGTTGTCGAGGGTACCGACGCCATCTCGGCCTTCCCCGAGGACCGTGGGTGGGACGTGGCGGGGATCTACCATCCCGATCCGGGCCGCAGTGGCCGTACGTACACGCGGGAAGGCGGGTTCATCGCCGACGCGCACGCGTTCGACGCCGCGTTCTTCGGGATCGGGCCGCGCGAGGCGCTGGCCATGGACCCGCAGCAACGGTTGCTCCTGGAGACCGCGTGGGAGGTGTTCGAGCGCGCGGGCATCGACCCGACGAGCACGCGCGGCAGCCGTACGGGCGTCTTCGCTGGCTCCAGTGGCCAGGACTACCCGCAGCTCGTCCTCGGGGCCTCGGCTGACATCGAGGGGTACCTGATGACCGGCAACGCCGCCAGCGTGTTGTCCGGCAGGCTGGCGTACGCGTTCGGGCTCGAAGGCCCGGCCGTCACCGTGGACACCGCCTGCTCGTCGTCGCTGGTCGCGCTGCATCTGGCCGGCCAGTCGCTGCGCTCGGGCGAAAGTGATCTGGCGCTGGCCGGTGGGGTGACGGTGCTGTCCACACCGCAGGCGTTCATCAGCTTCAGCCGGCAGCGCGGGCTGGCGCCCGACGGTCGCTGCAAGCCGTTCTCCTCGGCCGCCGACGGCACCACATGGGGCGAGGGGGTCGGGCTGCTCCTCCTGGAACGGCTGTCCGACGCCCGGCGCAACGGCCATCCGGTCCTCGCCACGGTGCGCGGCAGCGCCACCAACCAGGACGGGGCGAGCAACGGCCTCTCCGCGCCCCACGGCCCCTCGCAACAGCGGGTCATCCGGCAGGCGCTCGCCAACGCCCGGCTGACTCCGGCCGAGGTGGACACGGTGGAGGCGCACGGCACGGGCACGCCGCTGGGCGACCCCATCGAGGCGCAGGCCCTGCTCGCCACGTACGGCCAGGACCGGCCGGCCGACCGCCCCCTGTGGCTGGGCTCGGTGAAGTCCAACATCGGCCACACGGCCGCCGCGGCGGGGGTCGCCGGGCTGATCAAGATGGTGAAGGCGATGGAGCACGGGGTGCTGCCACCGACGCTGCACCTGGGCGAGCCCACCCCGCACGTGGAGTGGGGCACCGGGCGGGTCGCGCTCCTCACCGAGCCGGTGGCCTGGCCGGATACCGGCCGGCCGCGCCGGGCCGGGGTGTCCGCCTTCGGCATCAGCGGCACCAACGCGCACGTGCTCATCGAGCAGGCGCCACCCGAGCCCGAGCGGGCGGCGGACGCGGCGAAGCCGGTCCCGGACCCGGCCCGTGCGGCGGAGCCGGTCCGGGACCCGGCCCGCGCGGCGGGTCCGGAGGGCGCGGAAGCCGCTCCGGCCGGGCACGTGTCACCGGTGGTCCTGTGGCCGCTGTCCGCCCGTGGCGAGCGGGGCCTGCGGGCTCAGGCCGAGCGGTTGCGGGAGCACCTGGCCCAGCGGCCCGAGCTGGACCCGGTGGACGTCGCCCGCGCGCTGGCGGCCTCCCGGGCCGGGCTGTCGCACCGCGCGGTGGTCCTCGCCGACGGGCAGGGCGCCGACGCCGGGCGCGCTGGCCTGCTCGCGGGGCTCGCCACGCTGGCGGCGGGCGAGAACGCGCCGGGTGTGGTGCGGGGCACGGTCACCGGCGGCCGGACGGCGTTCCTCTTCCCCGGCCAGGGCAGTCAGCGGCCGGGGATGGGGCGCGGCCTCTACGACGCCTTTCCGGTCTTCGCGCGGGCGCTTGACGAGATGTGTGGGCTGCTGGACGAGCATGCCGACGATCCGGGACGGCCGGGTCTGCTGTCGGTGTTGTTCGCGGCGGAGGGCACCGCGCGGGCGCGGTTGTTGGACGAGACGGTGTACACCCAGCCCGGGTTGTTCGCGGTGGGGGTCGCCGCGTACCGGCTCCTTGAGTCCTTCGGTGTCGTGCCGGACTGTGTCGGCGGGCACTCCATCGGGGAGTTGGCCGCCGCGCACGTGGCCGGGGTGTGGTCGGCCGACGACGCCTGCCGGCTGGTGGCGGCCCGGGCCCGGCTGCTCCAGGCGACGCCGGAGGGCGGCGCGATGACCGCGCTCGAGGCGAGCGAGGACGAGGTGCTCCCGCTGCTGGCCGGGCGCGCCGACCAGGTCTCCGTCGCGGCCGTCAACGGGCCTCGCGGCACCGTGGTCTCCGGGGTCGCCGAGGCGGTCGCCGAGATCGCCGCCGTCTTCGCCGGCCAGGGGCGCAGGACCAGGGAGCTGCGGGTGGGCCGGGCCTTCCACTCGCCGCTGACGGATGGCGTGTTGGCGGAGTTCGGCGAGGTCGCCGCCTCGCTGACGTACCGGGCGCCGCGCGTCCCGGTGCTGTCCAACGTGAGTGGCGCGCTGGCCACCGCCGAGGAGTTCGGCACGCCGGCGTACTGGGTGCGCCATGTGCGCGAGGCGGTCCGGTTCTACGACGGGGCCCGCCAGTTGGCCACCGACGGGATCATCAGTGTGCTCGAACTGGGGCCTGCCGGTGTGCTGTCGGCGCTGGTCCGCGAGGTTCCGGTGGAGCGGGGCGGCTCGATGGCGGCGGTGCCCCTGCTGCGGCGCGGCAGGCCGGAGCCCGAGAGCGCCCTGGCGGCGCTGGCCCACGCGTACGCCCACGGGGCGCCGGTGGCGTGGGACGCGGTGTTCGGCGGTGCGGGGGGCCGTCGGGTCGAGCTGCCGACGTACGCGTTCCAGCGGCGGCGGTTCTGGCCGGTTGGCCCACAGGGCCCGCGCCAGGACGCGGCCGACGAGCCGGTCGGGGCGACGGAGGACGGCGGCGCGGCCGTCCTCGGGGCCCGGTTGGCGGAGTTGGACGGGGCGGGGCGCCGTGCGGAGTTGCGGGCGTTGGTGGTCGCCCAGGTGGCGGCCGTGCTCGGGCACCCCGCAACCGACGAGGTCGAAGCCGCGCTCGGCCTGCCGGAGCTGGGCATCGACTCGCTGGCCGCCACCGAACTACGCGACAGCCTGCACCGCGCGACGGGCGTGTCCCTGTCGAGTACCGCCGTCTTCGAACACCCCACCCTGGACGACCTGGCGGCACACCTCCTGGCCGGATGGGAGGCGCTCGGCCCCGAGGCCCGGACCGCCCCCGCGCCGGCGTCCACCGGGCCGGAAGCCGGCGCGCCGACGACCGACGAGCCGACGCTTGACGAGCGGACGACCGACGAGCGGACGACCGACGAGGGGACGACCGACGAGCCGGCGGTGGCCGAGCCGGTGGGCATGCTGGGTTCGCTGGCCGTACGGGCCGCCCGGGCGGGCCACTTCGCGGAGTTCGATGTCCTGCTGCGGGACACGTCCCGCTTCCGGGAGACCTTCGCGGCGGTGTCCGACCTGACCCGGCGCGCGGCCCCGGTCCGGCTCGCGCACGGGCCGGCCCTCCCCCGGCTGGTCTGCTTCCCGTCCTTCGCCGGCAGGTCGGGGGCCCACCAGTACGCCCGGCTGGCCTCGGCCGCCCGGGGCGAGCGGGACCTGTGGGCGGTGCCGGCGCCCGGTTTCGTCGACGGTGAGGCGCTCCCCGCCGACCTGGGCGCGCTCGTGGACCTACACGCGTCCGACGTCGGACACATCCGCGAGGACGCCCCGTTCGCCCTCGTCGGTCACTCCGCCGGCGGCTGGATCGCGCACGCGGTGACCGAGCGTCTGGAGGAACTCGGCACCCCGCCGGTGTGCCTGGTCCTGCTGGACAGCTACCCGCCCGGCAGCCCGGTGCTCCCCCGTATCCAGGCGGCGCTCGGCGCGGGCCTCGCCACGGGTGGGGGCGGGCTCGCGCCGGCCGGCGCGGCGCTCGACGACGTCTGCCTCACGGCGATGGGCGGCTACGGCGGCCTGTTCGCCGACTGGCAGCCGCGTCCGCTCGCCACCCCGGTACTGCAGGTCCGGGCCACCGCGCCGCTCCCCGGGTTCCCCACGGCCGACTGGCAGCCGGCCTGGCCGGGCGAGCACACCGAACTCCAGGTGCCGGGCGACCACTTCTCCGTACTCGGCGAACACGCCGCGGCCACCCTGCGGGCCGTCGGCGACCACCTCGGGGAGCCGTACTGACCGCGCCCCGGCCCGGCAGCGCCCCCACACCTCCCGTACGACCACGACTCCGCACCACGTCCAGCACCGACCGCGACCAAGGGTGACCAGCGATGACCAGCACACACGACCACCAGCCCGACCCGGTGGACCAGGAGGTCCTGGACGGCCAGGCCGCCTACCACCCGCGCGCCCTCGCCTTCTACGACCTGGTGGTGTTCCGTGGCAGCGCCCCGCTCTTCTGGCGCTGCTCGCCGCGGAACTTCCTCCAGATGTACGCCACCAGCGTCGGGGCCAGCCACCTGGAACTCGGCGTCGGCACCGGCTACCTGCTGACCCGCACCCGGTTCCCGGTCTCCAACCCGAAGATCACGCTGGCCGACCTCAACCCCAGCACCCTGGACTTCACCGCGCGGCGGCTGGCGTTCTACGAGACCACCAAGGTCGTCGCCAACGCGCTGGAGCCGCTCCCGGTGCCGGCGGAGAGCCACGACTCGGCCGCCCTCAGCTTCCTGCTGCACTGCGTGCCGGGCAGCCTGCGGGAGAAGGGCGTGGCCATCCGGCACGCCGCGGCGGCGGTCAGGCCCGGCGGCACGGTGTTCGGCAGCACCATCCTGTACGCGGGGGTCCCGGTGACCCGGTCCGGGCGGTGGCTGATGAACAACCTCAACGACAAGGGCGTCTTCCACAACTCCGAGGACAACCTGGAGGACCTGCGCGACCAGTTGAAGCAGAACTTCGACGACTTCGACCTGGTGACCCGCGGCAGCGTCGCGCTCTTCCGGGCCCGTAAGCCCGCGTGAGCCCGGACGCGCACCGGGCCAACATCCCGCGTGGCCTCACCCCGCCGCCCGGGACCGCTCCCCACCACCGACCCGATCCGACACACCTGTCCTGCCCGCCCCGCCGCGTCGACGCCGCGGGCCCACCGCACGGAAGAGGAACCACACCCATGACCGCACGCTGGTATCCGATCGAGGAGGCCGACGACACCCTGTTCGCCACGGCCCCGCTCTACCACGCCCGCTCGGTGGAGGTGCCGTACTCGGCACAGGAGACCTGGGAGGCGCTGACCGGGGACGGGGTGTCGAGCTGGACCAAGGGCATGAAGCGACTGACCTGGACCTCGCCGCGGCCGTTCGGTGTCGGGACCACGCGGGAGATCGAGATGGGTGGTGACTTCACCCTGCGCGAGCGCTTCTTCCGCTGGGAGGAGGGGCACCGCAAGACGTTCACCGGGGTGGCCGGCACCCGGTCGATCTTCCGGCACCTGGTGGAGGACTACGTCGTGGAACCGACCCCGTACGGCGCCCGGTTCAGTTGGCGCTGGGCGGCCGAGCTCAACCGGCCCTGGTCGTTCTTCGGCCCGGCCCTGGACAAGCTCTCCTTCGCCCCGGTGGGGCGCTCCCACATCGACGGCCTGCCCGGCTACATGGCCACCCAACGGGCCGCGGCCGACCGCTGACGGGCCGGCCGCCAGCTCACCGGGCTGCCCGGCCCCGGCCCAGCCATCACAGAACCGCCACAGGAAACACCACAGGAAAGAGGACGTATGTGCGGGATCACCGGGTGGATCGCCTTCCGGCGGGACCTGAGCGCTGAACAGGCCGCGTTGGACGCGATGACGGCCACCATGCTGTGCCGGGGCCCGGACGCCGAGGGCACCTGGCTGTCACCGTCCGCCGCGCTCGGGCACCGGCGGCTGTCCGTCATCGACCTGACGGGCGGCGTCCAACCCATGGTCGCGCAGACCCCGGACGGCCCGGTGGTCCTGACGTACAGCGGCGAGGCGTACAACTTCGTCGAACTGCGCGACGAACTGCGCCGCCGTGGGCACGCGTTCCGCACCGCGAGCGACACCGAGGTGGTGCTGCGCGGCTACCTGGAGTGGGGCGAGGGCGTCGCGGACCAGCTCACCGGCATGTACGCGCTGGGCATCTGGGACGGGCGGGCGGACAGGCTGGTCCTGCTGCGTGACCGGCTCGGCATCAAGCCGCTGTACTACTACGAGACCGAGGACGGAGTGATCTTCGGCTCGGAGGCCAAGGCCATCCTCGCCCACCCCGAGGTCGAGCCGGTGGTGGACACCGACGGCATGCGCGAGCTGTTCGCATTCGTCAAGGAGCCGGGGCGCTCGGTGTGGGCGGGCATGCGCGAGGTGAAACCCGGCAACCTGGTCGTGCTGGACCGCTCGGGCCTGCGCGAGCGCGCGTACTGGCGACTGGAGGTCGCCGAGCACCGCGACGACACCGAGACCACCGTACGCCGCGTGCGCGAGCTGCTTGAGGACAGCGTCCGGCACCAGGTGGTGGCCGACGTGCCGCAGTGCGTCCTGCTCTCCGGCGGGCTCGACTCCAGCGCCCTGACCGCCCTGGCCGGGCGCCACCTGGCCGAGCGGGGTGAGCGGACCCGTACCTTCACCGTCGACTTCGAGCAGCCCGAGGCGTTCCGCCCCGACGAGCTGCGCGGCTCGCAGGACGCCCCGTTCGCCCGCGAGGTGGTCGAGCACGTCGGGACCGTGCACCACGACATCCGGCTCGACCACCAGGAGTTGGCCAACCCCGAGGTGCGGCGGGCCACGGTCACCGCCCGCGATCTGCCGTTCGGCTTCGGCGAGGCGGACAACTCGCTGTACCTGTTGTTCAAGGCGGTGCGCGAGCACTCGACGGTGGCCCTTTCGGGTGAGTCGGCGGACGAGATCTTCGGCGGCTACCCGTGGTTCCACCACCCGACGGTGCAGCAGGCCCCGATGTTCCCGTGGGTGACGGCCTCCGGGCTGAGCCCCAAGTCCCACCCCACCAAGCTGATCAGCCCGGAGCTGCTGGTCGGCACGCTGGACGTGCCCGGCTACTGGCAGCAGCGCTACGCGCAGTCGGTAGCCGAGATCCCGGCGGTGCCGGGCGAGGACGAGCACGAGCGGCGGATGCGCGAGTTCTGCTACGTGCACCTGACGAGCCTGCTGGGGATGCTCCTGGACCGCAAGGACCGGATGAGCATGGCGGTCGGCCTGGAGGTACGGGTGCCGATCTGCGACCACCGCCTGGTGGAGTACGTGTACAACACGCCCTGGTCGATGAAGACGTTCGACGGTCGCGAGAAGAGCCTGCTGCGCGCGGCCGTCCAGGACGTCCTGCCGCGTTCGGTGGTGGAGCGGGTGAAGGCCCTCTACCCGCACACGCAGGAGTCGCGGTACGTGCGGGAACTCCAGCGCCAGGTGGCCGAGTTGCTGTCCGACGACCACCGCGCGGTGGAGTTCTTCGACCGGGACGCCCTGACCAAGGCCGCCCGTGGCCTGCCCGAGGCCGTCGAGCCCGACGAGCGGGAGGCGTTCGAGCGGGTGCTCGACCTGGCCGTCTGGCTCGATGTCCGCCGTCCGACCATCAAGCTCTCCTGAGGAGCCACCGACCATGCCAGTCGACAACGACGTGTACAACCACCTCTCGTGGTGGGACGACAACCAGCCGTTCGCGACCCTGGAGGCGTTCACCCCGCCCCGGTTCGACTACTTCCACGAGGTGCTGACCAGCCGGCTCGGCCTGGACCTGACGGGCCAGCGGATGCTGGACATCGGCTGCGGTGGCGGGTTGCTCGCCGAGCGGTTCGCACGGGCGGGCGCCCAGGTCACCGGCGTAGACCCGTCAGGGCCCTCGCTGAAGGCCGCCGCCGAGCACGCCCGCGCCGAGGGCTTGAGCATCCGCTACCAGGAGGGGTTCGCGGAGCAGCTCGACTTCCCCGACGCCTCCTTCGACCTGGTGTACTGCTGCGACACCCTGGAACACGTCACGGACACCAGCCGGGCGATCAGCGAGGCGGTCCGGGTGCTCAAGCCCGGCGGTTACTACCTGTACGACACGATCAACCGCACCTTCCGCTCCAAGCTCGGCATGATCAAGATGGCGCAGGACTGGAAGTCCGTCCGCTTCGCGCCCAAGGACCTGCACGACTGGAACGGCTTCATCAAGCCCGCCGAGCTGCACGCCCTCTTCCGCACCCACGGCCTGCACAACGAGGACCTGGTCGGCTTCGCCTCCAGCCGGCCGCCGCTGGAGCTGCTGCGCGCGATGCGCAGCCGGGCACGCGGCGAGATCACCTACGGCGAGTTGGGCCGCAGGTTCCAGCTCAGGGTGGCCAAGGACACCTCGGTCATCTACGGCGGCTACGCCAGGAAGACCGCCCCGTGAGCACCGGCGCGAGCGCCACCCACCCCACCCGCGACGCGTCCCAGGAGGCTCCGCACGTGCACGTACCGGTACTGATCGTGGGCAACGGTCCGGCGGGGCTGACGGCCTCGCTGGCACTGTCGCGCTACGGCATACGGCATCTGGTGGTCGGCAAGTACGAGACGAGCGCGAACACCCCCCGCGCCCACCTGCTCAACCAGCGCACCGGCGAGATCCTGCGCGACCTGGGTGTCGAGGAGGCGGTGCTGGAGGCGGCGACGCCCAGCCCGCTGCTGGCCAACCACGTGTTCATGTCCACCTTCGCGGGTCCCGAGGTCAGCCGGCTCGACGCGTACGGCAACGGCCCGGACCGGATCGGCGACTACCGCGCCGCCAGCCCGAGCCAGATGTGCAACCTGCCGCAGCACCTGCTGGAGCCGATCCTGGTCCGGGAGGCGGAGCGGGCCCATGTGGGCGAGTTGCGCTTCGGCCAGGAGTTCCTGCGCATGACGCAGGACGCGGACGGGGTCACCGCGGTGATCGCCGACCGTCGGACGGGCCAGGAGTACGAGGTGCGCTGCGACTACCTGATCGGCGCGGACGGCGCCAACAGCCGGGTGATGGAACAGGCGGGACTCACCCTCGCGGGGCAGACCGGCCTGGCCAGGGTGGCGTCGATCTGGTTCGAGGCGGACCTGTCCCGCTACTGCGAGGACCGCCCCGCGATCCTGTACATGGGCGCCGTGCCGGGCAACCCGCCCGAGGACGGCCGGGTCTTCGTCAGCATCAGGCCCTGGAACGAGTGGGTCTACCTGCGCTTCTTCGGCCCCGACGAGGAGTTCGACCCGGACGACCACGAGGAGGTGCTCGACCACATCCGGGAGAGCGTCGGCGACCCCTCGGTCAACGTCACGATCAAGCACGTCTCACCGTGGGAGGTCAACGCGGTCGTCGCGCCCCGGTACGCGTCGGGGCGGGTGTTCTGCGTCGGGGACGCCGTGCACCAGATGCCGCCCACCAACGGGCTCGGCCTGAACTCGGCGGTCGCCGACGCATTCAACCTGTGCTGGAAGCTGCGGCTGGTACTGGAGGGGACCGCCGGCCCCGAACTGCTCGACACCTACCAGAGCGAGCGGCTGCCGGTGGGCGGCCAGATCGTCGACCGGGCGGTCCGCAGTATGCTGGACTTCCTCGCCATCCCGGCGGCCCTGGGCTTCACGGCCGAGCAGAGCGCCGCGGAGCAGTCCGCGCTGCTGCGCGGTCTCGCCGACGACACACCGGAGGCGGCCGAGCGCAGGGCGGCCCTGGCCGCCGCGACCGACCAGATCAACTACCAGGTCAACGCGCACGGCGTGGAGATCGGCTACCGCTACCGTTCCGGGGCCCGCGTGGACGACGGCACACCCGAACCCTCGCAGGAGACCGACCCGGAGCTGTACTACCAGCCCACCACCTGGCCGGGCGCCCGGCTCCCGCACGCCTGGCTGGAGGACGGTCGGCGCCGGGTCTCCACCCTCGACGTGGTCGGCCGGGGCCGGTTCGTCCTGCTCACCGGCCGCGGCGGCGAGGCGTGGCATGATGCGGCCAGCGAGGCCACGCGGTCGACCGGGGTCACCGTCACGGTCCGCACCATCGGCGCGGCCGAGGGCCTGCGCGACCCGTACGGCACCTGGGAGCGGCTGCGCGAGGTCGACCCGGACGGCTGCGTCCTGGTGCGGCCCGACGGCCACGTGGCCTGGCGCGCCCAGACCAGTGAGGTGGCCACCGAACTACCGAAGGTGCTCGCCCGCCTCCTCGGCGCGACCTCGGAGCGGGGCCTGCGCTGACCCGCGTACCGCGCGGAGCACGGGCTCGTGCGGGGGTACGGCCGCCACGGCGGACCGCACCCCCGCACGGCCGTGCGCCCGGTGGTGCGCGCCCCGCGCTCTCGGCCCGTCGACGCGAGGCATGCGCTCAGCGCGAGGGGGGCGGCACGCCCCGTTTCGCGCGGTCACCCGGGAGGGTGATCAGGGGCGGGGTCGGGTGGCCGTGTCGAGGTAGAAGGCGTCGATGCTCTGGACGGCCTGCTCGAACTCCTCGAGGTTCACGGGCTTGGTCACGTAGGCGTTGGCGTGGCTGCTGTACGCGCTGGTGACGTCGTCAGGCGCGGTGGATGTGGTGAGGACCACCACGGGGATGGACTGCAGGTCCTCGTCGCCCTTGAGGATCCTCAGCAGCTCGCGGCCGTTCATCCGGGGCATGTTCAGATCGAGAACGATGAGATCGGGCCGGGGGGCGTCCGGGGTGCGCAGGTGTTCCAGCGCGGCGACCCCGTCGGTGACCCGGACCAGGTTGCGGGCTCCGCGCTCGGAGAGGGCTTCCTCGATGAGCATGGCGTCAGCGACGTCGTCCTCGACGAGCAGGACGTCGAGGGGGCGGGCGGGGGTGGCCATCATCGGGTGCTCCGTGGGTTTCTCGTCTGAGTGGTGGAAAAGGCCCGGCCAGCGACGCCGGGCGCCCTGGCGGGTCATGCCGCACGCGGAGCCGAGCTGTGGGTAGCTGGCGCCCGCGCGGGCGGCGGCCGTGGCCGCCTCACGCTGGAGCCGTTCGGTGGCTTGCTGGAGGTGGTCGAGTACGTGGAGTAGGGCCAAAGCCTCCGGTAGCTCGCCCGAGGCCCAGCGTGAGGAGGGCTTTTCCAGCAACCGTTGGGTGAGGCGCCGTGCAAGGTCGTCCACCGCCGCGTCAGCGATGGCGGCCGTCTCGTGCGAAGAGGTCCGCAGGTCGAAGTTCTTGCCTGGCATGTCCAGCACCCTAGGCCCCCGAGGCGGCCCGCGACAACAACAGTTGTCGCCCCATACAGTGTGCTCGCCATACTTACCCGACGCCCGGGACGACTGTCCTAGTGAAACGAGGAGTGCACGAGATGACCGGCGACGAGAGACCGCCGCGTCTGCGCGGACTGTCCGCGTGGACGACCCGCCGGTGGCTTCGCGTGGGGGTGTCCGTCTCCCTGGCGGTACTGGCCTTGCTCGGCGCGACGGGAGCCTGGGTCCTGTCGCGGACCGAGACGATCAGCGAGGACCTCGTGGACGTGCGCTCCCCCGCGCTGATCACCGCGATCCGCCTGGAGTCGGCCGTCCTCAACCAGGAGACGGGCATCCGCGGCTACGGGATCACCGGCGCGCCGGAGTTCACCGCGCCGTACCGGCAGGGGCTCACCGAACAGCGGGCGGACCTGGAACGGCTCGCCGACCTGCTCGCGGACGACCCCGACAGCCGGGCCGGGCTGGAGGCCGTGCGGAAGGCCGTGGAGCGGTGGCAGGAGCGGGTCGCGCGACCCATCGCCGAGGCGCCGCCGGACGCGGTCTCGGCGCTGGCGGCCGAGCGGGCGGAGGAGGGCAGGACCACCTTCGACGAGGTCCGCGCCGCGCTGAGCGACCAACAGCAGCGCCTGCGCGCGGACCAGGCGCAGGCCAGGGACGACCTGATGTCCATGCTGACCGTACGGAACTGGGTGTTCAGCACCATCGGCGTGCTCATCCTGGCGCTCGCGGCCCTCATCTTCGAGGGGCTGCGCCGCGGCATCACCGGGCCGCTGGACCAGCTCGGCGCGGACGCCCGCACCATCGCCGGGGGTGACTTCGATCACCCCATCGACCCCTCAGGACCGGCCGACCTGCGGCGGCTCAGCGGCGAGATCGACTCCATGCGCCGGCGTCTCGTGCGGGAACTGGCCTTCAAGGAGGAGGCGCGGTCGCGGCTGGACGCGCAGGCCGCGGACCTCCAGCGCTCCAACGCGGAGCTGGAGCAGTTCGCGTACGTGGCCTCGCACGACCTCCAGGAGCCGTTGCGCAAGGTCTCCAGCTTCACCCAGCTCCTGCAGCGGCGGTACGGGGGGCAGCTCGACTCCCGGGCCGATCAGTACATCGACTTCGCGGTCGACGGTGCCAACCGCATGCAGGTCCTCATCAACGACCTGCTCGACTTCTCCCGGGTCGGGCGGCTGCACAACACCCACGAGAGCGTCGACCTGGAGCAGGTACTCGAGCGCACCCTGTCCACGCTGAGCGTCGGCATCGAGGAGGCCGGCGCCACCGTCACCCACGACCCCCTGCCCACCCTGACCGCCGATCCCACCCAGATGGGCATGCTCTGGCAGAACCTGATCGGCAACGCCGTCAAGTTCCGCCGCCCCGGCAAGGCGCCGGAAGTGCATGTCGCGGCGTGCCAGGAGGGCGAACTGTGGCGGTTCACCGTCACCGACAACGGCATCGGCATCGACCCCGAGTACGCGGACAAGGTCTTCGTGATCTTCCAACGGCTGCACACCAAGGACGCCTACTCCGGAAGCGGCATCGGTCTGGCCATGTGCAAGAAGATCGTCGAGTTCCACGGCGGCACCATCGCCGTGGACACCTCGTACCACGACGGCGCGCGCATCAGCTTCACCCTCGCTCCCGAGCCGCCGGAGGCCGCCGACGCGCCCATCGCCACGGACACCGACCGCTCCGAGGAGGAGCAGGCACGATGACCGCGCCGGTGACCACCACAGACCGAGCGTCCGCCGACGAGCCGACGTATCACATCCTGCTGATCGAGGACGACGAGGGCGACACCCTGTTGGTGGAGGAACTCCTCCACGACACGGGGTTGCGGTTCGAGCTGACCACGCGCACCACGTTGGCCGAGGCCCGTGCCGCCCTGGCCGACAGGCGGATCAACTGCATCCTTCTCGACCTGCACCTGCCCGACGCGTCGGGCACCGACGCGGTCACCGCGATCCGGGCCCTGGCCCCGCACACCGCGGTGATCGTCCTCACCGGGCTGTCCGAGGCCCAGGCGGGCACCGAGGCCATGGCCGCCGGCGCCCAGGACTACCTCGTCAAGGGCAAGGTCGAAGCGGACCTGATGCACCGGACGGTGCGTTACGCCGTCTACCGGAGCCAGACCGAACGCGCGAACGCCGAGGCCCAGGCGGCCCGCCTGCGGGCGGAGGAGAACGCCCGGCTGGAGCGGGGCCTGCTGCCCCAGCCCCTCCTCGACACCTCCACGGTGCGCGTCACCTCCCGCTATCTGCCCGGTGCCGAGATGACCCTGCTCGGCGGGGACTTCCTGGACGTGGTGGAGGGTGACGACGGCCTGTTGCACGCGGTGGTGGGCGACGTCAGCGGGCACGGCCCGGACGCCGCCGCGCTGGGCGTCTGCCTGCGCATCGCCTGGCGCTCCCTGGTGCTGGGCGGGCACCGGGGGGACGACCTGTTGCACCTCATGGAACGCATCCTGATCGCCGAGCGCGGCAACCAACAGCTCTTCGCCACGTGCACCCTCCTCACCCTGGACCAGGCGGCGGCCACCGCCACCCTCCACCTCGCCGGCCACCATGAGCCCCTCCTCACCACGACCGAGGGGACCCTGGAACTGACCGCCGCGCACGGCATCGCCCTGGGCATCGTCCCGGGGGTGGACAGTTGGCCCGCCACGGTCGTCCCGCTGCCCGCCGCCGGAGCCCTCACCCTGTACACCGACGGCCTCACGGAGGGGCACAACGGGCCCGGGCGCGAACGGCTCGGCGTCGAGGGCTTGCTGGCCCTCATCGAGAACCTGCCGCCGACGCCCCCGGCCGCCCACGTCGACCTGCTCATCAAGGAAACCCACGAGCTGAACGCCGGGCGGCACTCCGACGACGTCGCCGTACTCCGCCTCGACTGGGGCAGGAAGCCAGCCAGCGGCTGAGACCGGGCCGGCTCGTCCGGCTCCCGCACGGCGCGTACGGGCACACGCGGCCGGCCGTGGGGCCGGCCGCGTGCCCGGTCCCCCGGTCGGGTACTACGGGATCTCGATGGCCGGGATGCCGAACTCCGCCGCGACGAGCTCGAAGATGAGGGCCCAGGTCCGGTACTCGGTGTTGGTGTGGAAGGCGATGGTGTGCTCGCCGTCCGGGGTTCCGACGACGGCGATGTGGGAGCCCTGGAGACTGCCGCCGACGCCGCGGAGCCTCAGACCGTCGGTCACCGCCTCGTCCAGTTCGAACACGCCGAGGCCGTACCGGGCGTGCGGCATCCAGTTGCCGCCCTCGGTGGAGACCGTGGTCCACATCTTCCGGTGCTGCTCCGGCGGCAACAGGGTGCCGGAGGCGAGGGCTTCCAGCGCGCGCACCATCTCGCTCGTGGTGGAGACGACGTTGCCGGCGGCCCACGCCCACGAGGAGTTGAAGTCCGTCGTGTCGAGGGGGCCGAGGCCGGGGCTTTCGAACATCGACCGCCAGTTCTCCGCGGTGACGTCCGCCGGGTCGACGCCCTCCCGCAGGAACACCTCCGAATAGGCCCGCGGGTGCGGGTTCGGGTAGCCGGTGTCGTCGGCGGGGCGTACGTAGGTGTGACTCAGGCCGAGCGGGCGGATGACGGTGCGGTCGACTTCCTGGGCGTAGCTGTTGCCGGTGGCCTTCTCGATGATCGCGCCGGCGAGGTAGTAGCCGCCGTTGGAGTAGCTGAAGCCCGCGCCCGGCTCGTGCACCGGAGGCTGGGAGAGGGCGAGTCGCAGGAGCTCGTCGGTGGTCCAGGTGTCGAACCGGTTCGCGAGGAACCCGGAACGGGTGCTGTAGCGGCGCGAAATCTCCGGCGCGAGGCCCGTGATGAACAGCCCGCTGGTGTTGTTGAGCAGGTGCCTGATGGTGATCCTCTCTCCGTCGTACCCCTTGTCGCCCAGCAGCCCGGGCAGCCACTTCTCCACCGGGTCGTCGATGTCCAGCTTCCCCTCGGCCTCCAGTTGCAGCATCGTGGCCGACGTGAACGCCTTGCCGGCGCTCCCGATGTGCACGTACTCGCCCGTCCGGCGCCGCCGGCCGGTCGTGATGTCCGCCAGACCCGCCGTGCCGAGCCACACGCCATCGGGCCCCTTGACCTCGGCGACGATGCCGGGGATGTGCATCTCCGCCACCGCTCGGTCGAGCACCCGCTGGATCTTCTCGTGCCCGAGGCTTACGACGTTCGTCATCGTGCTTCCTTCCCGACGCGCGGACGACGGGGCTGCTCGTGGCAGCGCCGTCCGGCCGCTTGTTTGGTACGGCTACGACGGTGCCGCTCGTCGGTGACACGCCGCTGACAGCGCTCTGACAGGCCGGGCGTCCTGCTGTCAGACAGGGTCAGCGGGCATCAGCCGGGAAGGTGGCGGGTCAGGTGGTCCAGCGCGTCCGGGCGCGGCATGTCGGCCCCCCGGCCGAAGGCCGCGGCGTACTCCTTCGGGCCCAGTCGCCGCGCCAGCTCGGTGGCCAGTTCGCGCAGCTCGGGGTCGCCCTCGTCGTAGGCGCCCCGGATGGACTGGCTCATGCCGAGCGCGGTGGCCGCGCCGGCCGGGTCGCCTTCCAGGAGCAGCAGCGCGGCCAGGTGTTGGGCGGCGGGTGCGGTGTCGCGGCAGGCGAATGCCGCCTGGACCAGGTCGGGCAGCATCGCGCGGGCCCGCTGGGCGTCCCCGACCGCCAGGTGGTTGGCCATCCTCATGGTCGCGGTCCAGACCTCGATCTCCGGGCCGAACAGCGATGTCCCCCGGGTGAGGGCCGCCATGCGCTCCAACTCCCGCCCGGACCGCAGCGGGTGACCGCTCCGACGTAGAAAGATGGCCCTGGTGGCCATGGTCTCGACGCGCCACAGCAGTCGGCCGGTGGTCTCGACCATCCGCTCGGCCACGGCGATCTCCTCTCGGGCGCCCACCAGGTCACCGCCGCGCATGTGCTCGGTGGCGAGCGCGAGCCGGTAGGTGACCTCGCTCTGGGGGGCGAGCGCGATGCCACGACGGTAGGCGGCGATGGCCTGGTCGTGTTCGCCTCGGAGCGAGTGCGCCTGGGCCACGCCCGCCAGTGCCATCGCCGTCCACAGGCCGTCACCCGTCCGCTCGAACGCGTGTGCCGCCCGCGTCCGCGCGATGGCGCTGCCGTGCCAGTCGCCGCGATCGAGGCGGATGAACGCCTCCGCCATGAAGGTGCAGCCGATGGCCCACTGGTCGGGCCCTTCGCGTACCTCGCGCATCAGGGGTTCGATCAGCTCGCCCATGCCGAGCAGGTGGCCGACCGGCAGCGTCACCAGCAGCACCATCGGGTAGCGGGCCAGGGCGCCGGTGCGCGCGCAGTCCTCGATGGCGGCGCGCACCCGCTCGGCGTCCGCTGACTGGCCTTCGGCGCCGGTCAGCAGGTGGAGGGCGGTGAGGGCGGCCCGGGCGTCCGCGGGCAACGCGTCACCCAACGCGAGCACCCGCGCCACGAGGGTTCCCGCCCGTGGCTCGTAGGACAGCGTGTTCCAGTACCAGTACAACGGGGTGAGCAGGCGTACGGCGGTGGTCGCGTCCGCGTTGTCCGTGGCCGTACGCAGCGCGCCCAGCAGGTTGTCGTACTCGGCCGCGAACATCCGCAGGGCGGCCGGCTGGCGCTCCGACCGCAACAGGGGCTCGTGTTCGTCGGCCAACGCGGCGAAGTGGCGCGTGAACCGGTCCCGTACGACCTCCCGTTCACCGGCCCGCAGCAACGCCTCGGCCGCGTAGGCGCGCACGGTCTCCAGCATCCGGTAGCCGTCCTCGTCCTGTCGCACGATGGACTTGTCGACCAGCGAGGCCAGTACGTAGACCACCTCGCGGGCCGGCAGCGTCCGCTCGTCCGCGCACACGGCCTCCACCGTGGCGGCACCGTACCGGGCGGGGAAGACCGACATGCGCCGTGCGAGCGCCCGCTCCGGCTCGGTCAGCAGGTCCCAGCTCCACTCGATCACCGCGTGCAGGGTGCGCTGACGTGGCTGGGCCGCCCTGTTGCCCGCCGACAGGAGCCGGAACCGGTCGTCCAGTCGTTCCGCCACCTGGTCGAGGCTCATCGAGCGCAGTCGGGCGGCGGCCAGTTCCAGGGCCAGCGGCAGCCCGTCCAGCCGGCGCACCACCTCGCTCACCGATTCCGCGGTGGACTCGTTGACGTCGAAATCGGGGCGTACGGCCGCCGCCCGGTCCGCGAACAGCCGCACCGCCCCCGACCGGGCGACGGTGCCCGGATCGGCGCCGTCCGGAGGCAGGTCGAGTGGTTCGAGGCGGCACAGCGTCTCGCCCATGACCTCCAGGGGTTCGCGGCTGGTGGCCAGGATGATCAGGTGCGGTCGGAGTTCCAGGAGCGCGTGGGCGAACTCCGCGACCGGCCCGACGAGGTGTTCGCAGTTGTCGAGGACGAGCACGGCCTCGCCCGCACCGAGCAACTCGTCCACCTGGTCCACCGGTTGGGCCGGGCCGCCACCGCCACCCAGCGGCCGGCCGCAGGAGGCACCGAGCGCGCCGAGCACCGCGTCGGCGACGGCGTCCGGGCCCGTCACCTGGGCCAGGGGCACGTGCCACAGCCTGCCTTGCCGGGACGTGCGGTGGAGCTCCGCCGCCTCCAGGGCCAGCCGCGTCTTGCCCACTCCCCCGGGGCCGACGACGGTGACCAGCCGGGAGGTGGCCAACAACCCGGCGAGCTGTGCCAACTCCTCGTCGCGGCCGACGAAGGTGGTCAGCCGGGCCGGCAGCCGCCCCGGGGCCGGCTCGCGTGGGTGAGCGGGTCGCGTCACGTGGCCGCGCAGGACGGCCAGGTGGGCCTCCCGCACATCGGCCGAGGGGTCGACACCTAGTTGCTCGGCGAGCGTGTCGCGTACCCGCTCGTACACGGCCAGTGCCTCGGAGCGGCGGCCGACCGCGTGCAGCGCTCGCATGCGCAGAGCGGCCAGCCGCTCCCGCAGCGGGTGTTCGGCCGCCGTCGCCTGCAGGTCGGCCAGTACCTCCGCGTGTCGCCCGAGCCGTAACTCCGCCTCGAAGCGGTCCTCAAGGGCCACGGCGCGTAACTCCTCCAGCCGCGCGCCGGCGCTCCCGACGTAGGGAGCCTCCACCACGTCGGCGAACGCGGGCCCGTGCCACAGCGCGAGCGCCTCGCCGAGCAGGGGTACCGCCTCGCGCGGGGCGCCCGCGGTGAGTAGCCGCCTGCCCCGCGCGGCCAGCTCCTCGAAGCGGTGGGCGTCCACGTCCCGCGCGGACACCACGAGGCGGTAGCCCGCCCCCTCCGACGCCAGTGTCGCGGCGCCGCCCAGGAACTTGCGGAGCCGGTACACCAGCGCGTGCAGCGCGTTCACCGCGTTGTCCGCCGGGGTGGGACCCCACAGGCCGTCGATGAGCGCGTCGGACGACACCCGCTCGCCCGCGGCCAGCGCGAGCCTGCCCAGCAACATGCGCGGCCGGGTGCCGGGGATCGGGATCGGCTTCCCGTCCTCGGTGACCGCCCGCACCGGCCCGAGCACCGCTACCCGCATTCCGTCGGCCTCTCGCACCCGCCCACCATCCGCGTCGTCGCCACCAGGCGCCCGCGCGTCGGCCCGCACCTTACACGGCCACCGCGTCGCCTCCCGGCGCGGTCGCGGCGCGGGCCCCGCGCCCTCGCGTCCCACCGCGCCGCGAGCGCCACGGTCCGACACACCCTGGCTCCCGGGTCCGGGCTTGTCCCGCGCCCTTCGGACCTTCACGCGTCGGTCGCCCCGTTCTCCGCGCACGTGGCGCACAGGACGCCGAAGTCACGGGCCCCTGGCCGGCTTTGGGGTCAGGTCCGTCCGGCGGGTGTGCGGGGAAGCCTCGTCGCTCCGAGGGCCGCGAGCAGGCAGAAGCCGAGCACCCACCAGAAGGTGTCGGCGAACGCCCAGGAGATCGCCTGGCCCCGGGCGGCCAACCGGTGGTCCAGCACCACGGCGAGCAGCGCGGTGCCCACCGAACCACCCACCGTGTTCAACAGGTTGAGCGCCCCGGCCGCGCGGGGGATGTGGGAGGGCTCGACGCGGCTGTAGACGATGTTCATCACGGGCGCGCCGATCATGGCCATTCCGATGCCTCGGACCGCGAGCGCCGAGGCGAGCACGGCGTCCGGGGGTTGGTGGCCGAGCTGGGTGAAGGGGGCCGTGCCCGCGAGGATCAGCACGATGCCGGTGACCACCAGGGTCCGTGGCGCGACCTTGTCGATGGTGCGGTTGACCAGCACCGACCCGGCCGCCGCGCCGAGCCCCTGGGGCGCGAGCAGCAGTCCCGCCTCCCAGGCCGAGAGGCCGCGCCCGGTCTGGAGGTAGAGCGGGAGCAGGAACATCGTGCCGAAGACGGACGCGCCGAGGACGAGCAGCGCGAGGGCGGCGGCGCCGAAGGGCGGCCGGGTGAACAGGCGGGGGTCGACCAGCGGCGTGCCGCGGGTCCGTAGCCCGTGTGTGACGAACCCGCCCAGCATGAGCAGACCCGCCAGGACGCCGATGGTGGCCGGGAGGGCGCGCCCGTGGGCGGTCTCGGTCAGCCCGAAGACCAGCACGGCCAGGCCGGGTGAGAGCAGCGCCGCCCCTCGCAGGTCGAACGGCGCGCGCCGGGGCCCCGGCGGGACGACGGGCACGTGGCGGCGGGCGAGCGCCATCGCCACCGCGCCGATGGGCAGGTTGACCAGGAACAGCCACGGCCAGGAGGCCGCCGCGAGGATGCCGCCGCCGACCAGCGGCCCGAGCACCGGCGACAGCAGCGGGACGACCGCGACGACGCTGATCACCCGTCCGGTGCGGCGGGGCCCGGCCACGCGGGCCAACAACGCCTGGCCGGTGGCGGGTAGCAGTCCGCCACCGAGCCCCTGGACCACCCGGAACGCGATGAGGCTGGTCGCCGACCAGGCCAGCGCGCACAGCGCCGAGCCCAGCAGGAAGACCCCCACGGCGGCCAGCCATGTCCGTCGACCGCCGAACCGGTCGGCCAGCCACCCGGACGCTGGCACGGCGGCCACCACGGCCAACAGGTAGGCGGTGGACACCCACTGGATCTCGGTGACCGAGGCGTCGAACTCGTCGGTCAGAGTGTCGATGCCGACGCTGACGATCGTGGCGTCCACGGTGGCCATGAAGGTGCCGAGCACCAGGATGAACGCGGTCCGCAGCAGCGGCGCGTCGACCCGTGCTTCCTCGTCCTTCCCGCTCACGCCGCTCACCTCACGCACCGGCGTCCCGCGGTGGCCGAGCGCGGCGCCGAGGGGGCGCCCGCCCGGCGTACGGCGCGCCACGGCGCTCGGCCCCGCCCCGCGGCCGACCGGCCCCGGGGTGCGCGTACGGTGCTCAACTCAGTCTCCTCGCTGGGTGGGAACGTCTGCTCGCAGGGCGGAGGCGTCCGCTCGCAGGGTGGGGACGACCATCGGCGTGTTCGTCACCGGGTCCGGGACGATGACGCTCGGCAGCTCGAAGACGTCCTCGATCAGCGCGGCGTCCACGATGTCGGTGGGGTCGCCCTCGGCGGCCACCCGGCCGTCCTTCATGGCGACCAGGTGGTCGGCGAACCGGCACGCCTGGTTGATGTCGTGCAGGACGGCGACGACCGTGCGGCCCTGGTCGCGCAGCGTGGCCAGCAGGCCGAGCAGTTGGTACTGGTGGGTGATGTCCAGGAAGGACGTCGGTTCGTCGAGCAGCAGGTAGGGCGTGTCCTGGGCGAGCACCATGGCCATCCACACCCGCTGCCGCTGGCCGCCCGAAAGCTCCCGCACCGGCCGGTCCCCCAGGTCGGCGACGCCCGCCGCGGCCATCGCGTCGGTGACGGCCCGCTCGTCCCGCGCCGACCACAGGGCGAGGAACGACTGGTACGGGAACCGGCCCCGGCCCACCAGTTGTCTGACCCTGATGTCCTCGGGGGCCTGCGGGTCCTGCGGCAGGAAGCCGAGTCGCTGGGCCAGGGCCTTGGCCGGGTAGTCGCCGACCTCACGGCCGTCGAGTTCCACGCGCCCGGCGTCGGGGCGCAGCAGCCGCGCGAACGCCCGCAACAGGGTGGACTTCCCACAGCCGTTGGGGCCCACGATGGCGGTGAAGGCACCGTCGGGGACGTCGAGGCTCAGCCGCGTGGACACCACGCGGTCTCCGTAGCGCAGGGTGATCTCCCGCGCGGTCAGGCGTGCGCTCACGCGCGCCTCACCTCCTTGGTCAGCAGCCAGATCAGGTAACAGCCGCCGATCGCGGTGCTCACCACGCCGACGGGCAGCGCGACGGGCGCCAGCAGCATCTGGGCGACCAGGTCGGCGCCCAGCAGCAGGACGGCCCCGGTCAGCGCGGCCGGGAGCAGCGGCACCCCGGCCGCGCCCGCGAGGCGTCGGCCGATCTGCGGAGCGGCCAGCGCGATGAAGGCGATCGGGCCGGCCACGGCGGTGACCGTGGCGGTGCAGCCGACGCCGACGAGGACCATCAGCAGGCGCAGTCGGCCAAGGCCGACGCCGGTGGTCGTCGCGACCGCGTCGCCGAGCGCCGCCTGGTGCATGGCGTGTGCCTGGGTGGCCATCAGGGCCAGCAGGAGGGCGATGGCGGTGAAGGGGATGTTCAGGTCCTCCCAGCCGACGGCGTTGAGGGAGCCCGCGCTCCAGCCCACGGCGGCGATCGCCACCTCAAGGTCGGCGCGGAGCACGATCCAGGAGTTGACCGCGGTCATCATCGCGTTCAGGGCGATGCCGATCACCACCAGGCGCAGTCCGGAGAAGCCCTGGTCGAAGGAGAGCGCGTAGATCACGGCCGCGACGACGAGCCCGCCGATCACCGAGCCGACGGCCAGTTGCGCGGAGGTGCCGGACAGCGCGGTGATGGCGACCAGGGCGCCGGTGTAGGCGCCCGCGTCGAGGCCGATCACGTCGGGGCTGCCCATGGGGTTGCGGGTGAGGTTCTGGAAGATCGCCCCGGCCACGCCGAGCGCGGCGCCGAAGACCAACCCGGCCAGCACGCGCGGCAGCCGCCACTCGGAGATCACCACGGAGCGCTCCGCCCCGCTCAACACGGCGAGCACCTCGCCGGGGGTGGACCAGGACGCGCCGTAACACAGCCCGAGCAGGCCCAGGCCCAGCATCAGCGCGGTCATCGCCGCGGTGAGCACCACGGTGCGGCGCTGGACCCGCGGCCCTCGTACGGTTCGGCCGCGCACGGTCAGTCCTCGTACGTTCAGCGTGCTCACAGCGACTCCGCTCCGTACCGTCGGACGGCCCAGATGAGCATCGGGCCGCCGAGGAAGGCGGTCACGACGGCCACCGGCACCTCGCCGGTGGGCAGCAGCACGCGCGACCCGATGTCGGCCACGAGCAGCAGGATCGGGCCCAGGACCATCGCGTGCAGGACGAGCCAGGGCACCGAGCCCGCGGCGGGCTTGCGCACCAGGTGCGGCACGATGAGCCCGACGAAGAGGATCGGGCCGGCGATCGCCGTCGCGGCCCCGCTGAGCACGGTGATCAGCAATAGCGCCAGGCCGCGCACCCGGGCCACGCTCGCGCCCAGGGCCCGCGCGACGTTCTCGCCGAGGGCCAGGGCGTTGAGCGATCGGCTCAGCAGCAGCGCGCCCAGCAGGCACAGGCCGATCGCGGTCAACGGCACGGCCAGCGGGGCCTGTTCGCGGGCGGCGAGGGAGCCGACCGACCAGAAGCGGTACGTGTCGAAGACGTCCGGGAGGGTCAGCCGCAGGCCGAGGCCGACGCCGTTGAGCACGGCGGTCAGCGCCACACCGGTGAGCACCAGGCGCAGTGGCGAGCCCCGCCCGACCGCGGCGACCAGGAGGGCGGCGACCACCGAGCCCGTGACCGCCCAGCCCAACTGGCCCGCCTGACCGGCCGCGAGGCCGAGGCCGGAGCCGAGGGTGATGGCGAAACCCGCGCCGGCGGTGACGCCGAGGATGCCGGGCTCGGCCAGCGGGTTGCGGACGGTCGTCTGGATCAGCGCGCCCGCCACCGCCAGGGCGGCGCCCACGGCGATGGCGAGCAGTGCGCGCGGGGCTCGGACGTCCCGCACGATCACGTGGTCGTCCGTGCCCTGGTAGTCGAACAGGGCGCGCACGGCCTCGGCGGGTGGGACGGAGCGGGCGCCGACACCGACGCTGACGACGGCGACGACCGCCAGCAGCACCAGCCCGCCGACGAACAGGCCGACCTGCGGCGCGGCGCGCACCCGCTTGCCCCCCACCGCCTCATCGGACGTCGGGCCGGCGACGGTCACCGGTTCAGCAACGGCGCGAGCGACGTGTCGATCGCGTCCAGCGTCCGCACGGCCTGCCCGTAGGTGGCGGCCTCGGTGTAGCGGAGGGGGAAGGTCTTTCCCGCCTTGACGGCGGGCAGGTTCTTCCACAGCTTGGAGTCCATGACGTACTTCACCGACTCGGGCACGCTTCCGTCGGCCTTGACCGAGTAGGTGATGATGTCGGCGTCGCGGAGCGAGGTCGGCAGTTCTTCGAGGGACGGGTACTCGCTGACCGCCTGCGAGCCGGGGCCCTTCTTCTTGACCTGTCCGTAGTACGAGACGCCGACGTCCTCGGCGATGTTGGTGCCCCAGGAGCCGCCGAACTCGCGCTGGAAGGTGCCCTTCGCGGCCTCGCCGTACGAGCCGACGTGGCCCGCCTTGAGCTGGGGCAGCACCGCCTTGTACTTCGCGGTGAGCGCGGCGGCCTTGTCCTCGTACGCCTTCTTGACCGCGTCGAACTTGGTGAGCGCGCCGGCGGCGTCGGCCTGCTGGTGGGACTGCTTGCGCCACATGTTGGGCACGGTCGGGCCGATCGCCAGCACCGGGGCGATGGACTCCAGCCGCTTGACGTCGATGTCGCCGAGGACGGGGGCCGGCACGCCGATGACGATCAGATCGGGCTCGGCCTCGGCGATGGCCTCGTAGTTGGTCTCCGTCGCCAACTCACCGGCCACCTTGGGCAGCTTCTTGTACGTGGCCAGGTCCCGCTGGCTCATCATCGGCTCGCCGCGCTTCCAGGACGAGATACCCACCAGCGGTGCCTCGGCCTCGATCAGGGCGGGCACGGCGTAGCCGGTGGCCACCACGCGCTTCGGCTTCTCCGGAATGGTGATCTTGCCGTTGTCGGCGGTGAACACCCGGGTCCGGCCCTTGCCGGCGTCGTCCGACGCGCCGTCCGACGATCCACACCCGGTCAGGGCCAGGGCCAGTGCCACGGCACCGACCAGGCCCGGGGTTCTGCGTAGGGACATCGTGTCGCTCCTTGTTCTCGGGGTGGATCGGGTCGGACTCGCCTTGACCACGTCGGTCAGCGGCCTTTCCGGCAGGCCGGCGGGCGGCGTCGCCGCCTGTGCCCCGACCGGTCGGCAGGTTGATTGATTGGTTGGCTGGCTGGCTGGCTGGTTGACTCGCTGGCCGGATGGCTGACCGGATGGCTGGTTGGTCGCCTGTCTGGCCGACGGGTCAGTGGTCGTCGTCGAAGTCGGCGACGCCGCGCTTCCAGTAGCCGGTGATGTCGTGGTCGGCCCGGTCCAGCCGCAGCTCGTCGCGGACCCACCGGCGCAGCGGTTTGAGCTGCCCGGCCTCGCCCGCGGCCCAGACGAACACCCGCTCGTCCTCGGGCACGGTCACCGAGGTCACGGCCCGCGCCAGGGCGTCGCCGGTGCCCGGCGGGCGCTCACCGCGGTGCAGCCAGCGCACCTCGACACCCTCCGGCGCCGAGAGGTCGATCTCCTGGCTGGCGTCGGCGACCTCGACGAACGCCCAACCCTTGGCGGCGCTGGGCAGTTCCTCCAGCCAGCGGGCGATCGCGGGCAGCGCGGTGATGTCGCCCGCCAGCAGGTAGCGGTCGTAGGTGGCGGGGACGATCAGCCCGCCGGGCGGGCCCGCGACGTGCACGACGGCGCCCGGCTGGACGGTGCCCGCCCAGTCCGCCGCGAGGCCGCCGGCGTGCGGGACGATGTCGATGTCGATCTCGGCCGCCTCGGGGTCGTAGCGGCGTACGGTGTACTCGCGCGAGGTGGGCGACGGCCGCGGCCAGCGCAGCACCGCCCCGTCCTGCTCGGGCAGCCGCAGCGAACCGTCCGGCTCCGGGAAGAGCAACTTCACGTGCTCGTCCGGCGCGTGCGCCTCGAACCCCTCGGTGCCAGCCCCGCCCAGGGTCATCCGCAGCAACCCGGAGCCCACCATGGCGGTGCGCACGACCTCGACCCGGCGGATGCGGATCGGGTAACCGACCTTCTCGGCGTGGCGACCCGCCCGGACCTCCGCGATCCGCGCCAGGTGCCGGTCCCGGTGATCCGGCGTCGTCATGCCTTCCCACCCGTCGGGAGCGCCGCCCGGGGCGGGGTGCGGTGGGTCGTTGGGTGTGTCGCCCCGGGGAGTTGGTGCGCGACATCGGCGCGCGGTCGGCCGGGCGACTGAGTCTGGTTCATCGGATGGCTCCTGCGGGAGTACGGCGCCGACCGCGCGGTCAGCGCGCCGGTGGAGGAGGGGCGGTGGGGGCGGCGAGGCCACGACGCGGAGCGCCACGCTCGCATGCCTGGCCGGGTGCCGGCCGTGGCCCGGTCAACGCCGTCAACGACCGCGCCACCACGCCCCTCCATCCACCCGATCGATCGGACGACCCAACCCACCAACCCCGTGGCTCGGACCGACACAACCCCCTCTTTGCGTAGGCAAGGCTAACCTAACTAGCTACGCGGAGTGAAAGCAAGGGCCCGTGTGCCGCCTGACCTCGGCCGACATGCCACGGGCCGGTGACTGCCCGTCACCCACATCCAGCCGTGGGGGGGATCGGCACCGGCCCGTCGGCGACAGCGCAGCGCACTGAGTGCGCGGTCGGGGGGGGCGGGCAGGGGCCAGAGGGCGCACTGGGGAGCGGGTAGGGCACTCGGGGGGGGGGGGGGGGGGGGGGGGACGGCGGAGCGTAGTAAAATGGAGCGGGGTAGTGTAGAGATGATACGGTCGATCGGTAAAAAGGTGGGGTTGGGGGGGGCGGGGGGGGCGGGGGGGTGAAGGGTGAGGGAGGTGAGGGATAATGAAGGGGGAGGGAATAGAAGGAGAAATAATAAGGGGGCGGGGGGAGGATGTAAGATGGAAAGTGAGAAAGGGAAGGGGTGGGAAATATAGAGAAAATTAATATAAATAAATATTTTAATTTTTTTGTATTATTATTGGGTATGGGGTTTTGTTTGGGTTAGTTTGGTTTTTTATTGGTGGTGGGGTTTTTGGTTGTTTTTTGTTCTTGAATTAAAGTGTTAGTTGTTTTTTTATTTTAATTATGAAATAAGAAAATTAATATAATATTAAGAGAAGAAAATATTAAGAAAAATTCATAGAATTAATTGAAGTAAAGAAAGAAAAAATTAAAGAATTAAATATGAAAATAGAAAAAGGTAAAAGGATATGATATTAAGTGCGACCATCCCGCCGAATGAACCCTGGCGGAGCAAGGCCCCACCGGCAGCGAGGGCACGGTGTCCTACCTCGTGGCCGACATCGGCGACCCCGACACCGTCCTGCGCTCCCTCGCCGTGCGCGAGACCATCGACCTCACCCGCCCCGCGGCCGTGCTCCTGGGCGCGGTCATCCCCTACATCACCAGCGTCGACGTCCCCAACATGCTGAAGAGGTACACGGGCGCGCTCGCCCCCGGCAGCATCCTCGTCCTCTCCCACGGCACGTACGACTTCGACCGTCCCAAGGTGCGACGGATGCAGGAGGTCTACGAAAGCTTCGGCATCCCCTCCCACATGCGCGGCGAGCACGAGCTCCGCGCCCTGATGGACCACGCGGGCGTCACCGTGCTGCCCCCGGGCATCGTGGCCACCAACCAGTGGCGCCCCGACGGGGCGGTCGAGGCCGACGCGAGCGAGGCGTGCATGTACGGCCTGTGGGGCCGCACCGGGTGAGCCACCCGAGGGTGACGCGCCCGCACGGCCCCCTCCCCCGCAGCGGGTCTCCTGGCTGGCCATGATCTCCGTGGGTCTGGGCCCGCGTGCCGGGGGCTGTCCGCTGCGGAGCGTCGAGACGGGCACCACCGCCTCGCGGGGCGCTCCGGCGTATCAGCCTCGGTGGACGCTCACGGCGTAGCCGCCGTCGTCGTACGGGTGGGCGTCCCACGTCGCGAAGCGGTCGACGAGGGTGAGGCCCGCCGTGGCGCAGTAGGCGTCGTACTCGGCCAGGGTGATGCTGGGCGGCACCGGCAGGTGGGCCTCGTCCAGGCCGAACCCCGCGACCAGGAATCCGCCCGGGCGCAGCATCGCGGCCAGTCGGCTGACCACCGTGGCCTCGGTGCCCGAGGCGAGCAGCGGGAAGATGTTGCCGGCGGCGACCACCAGGTCAAAGCCCGCGGCCACGCCCAGCTCGGCAAGGTCGAGACTCGCCAGGTCGGCCTGGAACCACGGCAGTTCCGGCGCCTGGCGGCGGGCCACCGCCAGCATGGACGCGTCGAGGTCGACGCCGACACAGTCGTATCCCAGCTCCGCCAGTCGGATCATGACGCGCCCGGTGCCACACCCGGCATCCAGCACCCGCGCCCCGGGAGGGACCAGCGTGGCGCAGAACCGCGCCTCCCCGTGCATGTCCTTCCCGCTCTCGGCCAGGGCCGCGAACCGGGCGGCATAGCCTTCTCCGGACGTCCCACCAGTGAGTTCTTCCCAACGGCTCATGCGAGAAAGCGTAGGCGAGGGTCACGGGGTCGCGAGCCCCGTATGGGCGGTGGCAGCCGTGCGGCCGGCGCGGGCGTGGCGGGGGCCGGAGCGCTCACCGGGAGCGTCGTCCGCCGCGTGCGCGCCGTACGAGGTCGTCGGCGGCCTGTGGCCACCGGGCGTGGTCGAAGGTGAAGCCCGCTTCGAGGAGCCGGCCCGGGACGACGCGGCGACTCTTCAACAGCAGCTCGGTGTCCGAGCGCAGCGCGAACGCGCCGAGTTCGGCCATCCACCTGGTCGCCGGCAGCCCCACCGGGACGCCCCAGGCGGTGCGCAGCGCACGCATGAACGCGCGCTGCGGCAACGGGGCGGGGGCGGCGAGGTTCACCGGACCGCTGAAGTCGTCCCGGTCGACCAGGAACTCGACCGCGCGGACGAAGTCGTGGTCGTGGATCCAGGACACGTACTGGGCGCCGCCCGCGACCGGGCCGCCGAGCCCGAGCCGCGCCAGCCACGACAGGACGTCGAAGACGCCACCGCGGTCGGGGCTCATCACCATGGTGGCGCGCAGGGCGACCTTGCGGGTGTGCGGGGTGTCGGCCTCCTCCTGGGCCTGCTCCCAGTTCCGGGCGATGTCGACGCTGTACGCCCAGTAACCCGGGACGCGGGGTTCCGTGCCCCCGAGCGCGCCGGTGGCCTCGTCGTTGGGTGCGTCGAAGCGGTGGGCGTAGATGGTGGCGGTGCTCATCTGCAACCACACCCGAGGGGGCCGGGAGGCGGACGCGATGGCCTCACCCACCACGCGCGCGGAGTCCACCCGTGAGTCCATCATGGCCCGCAGGTTCGCCGCGGTGTAGCGGCAACTCACGCTGCGTCCGGCCAGGTTGACCACGACGTCACTGCCGTCGATCGCCTCGGCCCACGGCCCGAGCGTCCTGCCGTCCCACCGGACCTGCCGCTCGCGCACCGGCCGTCTGGTGAGCACCACGACCTCGTGTCCGGCGGCGGTCAGCGCCCGATCCAGGATCGTGCCTACCTGTCCGGTTCCCCCAGGTATCACTATCTTCATGAGATTCCTCCTCGGCGTGCCACTGAGCTTAGGCGGCCCCTCGCCGTGCCGAGCGCGGGGGTCCTCGTGCCGTGGCCCGCGGTGATCCCCCTGCTGAGAGCGGTCTTCCTCGTCCACCCCGGCCGCGCGCGTTCGCCGTCACCCGCGAGCCCACCCCGCGACCGAACACCCCCGAAGCCCCTCCCGCGAACTCCCCGCGGCCCGCGACCGCATGAGCCCCACGCGGGTGAGGTCGGGCGTCGGTCGGGGGGCCGCGTACGGGAGATCGCCGCCGTCCCCGTGACCCTCCACGTCGCGCCCGTCGCCCGCACTGTTGAACTCGCGGGGTGCGGGCGGCAGAGTCGAACAGCCACGGAGCGCTGAGCTCTCCCGCCTCATCCGTCGAGAGGTTCTTCATGATCGCAAGCCTGTCCCTGCCGCGGGTCCTGCGCGTCGGCCGCGGTGCCGCCGGTGAGTTGGGCGACGTCATCACCGGACTCGGACTGAGTCGCCCGCTCGTCGTGACGGACGGGTTCCTGACCGGGACGGGCGCGGCCGAGCGGCTGGCGGCACCGCTGCGAGCCGCTGGCCTGCACCCGTGCGTCTTCTCCGGCACGGTGCCCGATCCGACGACCGACTCCCTGGCCCCGGGGTTGAAGGCGCTGCACGAGCACGAGGCGGACGTGGTGGTCGGGTTCGGCGGTGGCAGCCCGATGGACACCGCCAAGGCGCTGGCCCTGCTCGGCGTCCAGGGTGGTTCGATGCGCGACTACAAGGCCCCGCGCGTCAACCACGGCCCCGCCCTGCCCGTGATCGCCGTGCCCACCACGGCCGGCAGCGGGTCGGAGGCGACCCAGTTCACCATCATCACCGACAGCGCCAACGACGAGAAGATGCTCTGCATGGGCCCGGCGTTCCTGCCGCTGGCCGCCATCGTCGACGTGGAGCTGACCATGTCGATGCCGCCCCGGCTGACCGCGGACACCGGCATCGACGCGCTCACCCACGCGGTCGAGGCGTACGTGAGCCGCAAGGCCAACCCCTTCTCGGACGGCCTCGCGCTCACCGCCATCACGACCATCGGCCGCCATCTGCGGCGCGTCTACGCGGACGGCACCGACGCCGAGGCCCGCGAGGCCATGATGCTCGCCGCCACCCAGGCCGGCATCGCCTTCTCCAACTCCAGCGTGGCGCTCGTCCACGGCATGAGCCGCCCGATCGGCGCGCACTTCCACGTCGCCCACGGCCTGTCGAACGCCATGCTCTTCCCCGCGGTGACCGCCTTCTCGGTGCCCTCGGCGCCGGGCCGGTACGCCGACTGCGCCCGCGCGCTCGGCGTCGCGAGCGACGCCGACGGCGACGTGCGGGCCGCCGACAAGCTCGTCGACGCCCTGCGTACGCTCTGCCACGACCTGGACGTGCCCACCCCCCAGGGCTACGGCATCGACCGGGAGACCTGGACCGGCCTGACCCCGCTCATGGCCGAGCAGGCCCTCGCCTCCGGTTCCCCAGGCAACAACCCCGCCGTGCCCACCGCCGAGGAGATCCAGGGCCTGTACGCCGAGATCTACGCCTGACGCCCCGCCACGCCGGTGACAACGTGCGTGGGGTGTGCGCACCGCGCGCGCGGCCCCGCCGGGGTGACATCCGGCGGCGCCGCGTCTGGCCGACTCCCGCTCCCCTGGCCGGTCGCGACGCCGTTCCCGGAGGTGGCCGGCCGGGTTCCTGTCCGTCGCCGACCGCTTCGTACGGGCTCAGGCGGGCGGCGGGGCAGCCGCCGCCAGCAGTTGGGGCAGTTCGCGCATGTCGTCGAAGACGACGGTGGCCGGCCCCTCCAACCGCGCGGCCGGCGTCAGGCCGCCGCAGTAGCCGAAGGCCCGCATGCCGGCGGCGCGAGCGGCCTGGACGCCGTACGCGCTGTCCTCGACCACCACGCAATGTCGGGGGTTGACGCCCATGGTGTGGGCGGCGTGCAGGAAGAGGTCGGGGGCGGGCTTGCCCCGGGGGACGTCGGCGGCGCTGAAGACGCGTTCCTCGAAGTGGCCGGCCAGGTCGGCGAGTTCCAGGCTCCGCCTGATGCCGGCGTGGTCACCGTTGGACGCCACGCAGGTGGCGTGGGTGAGCCGGTGCAGTGCCTCGGCGATGCCGTCGACGGCGGTCAGTTCGGCCTCGAAGGCGGCCTGGTACAGGTGCTCGTACCGCTGCTGCCAGTCCTTTTCCAGGCGTCGTCCGAGGCGTTCCTCCACGGCGGCGGTGTAGACCTCGGTGGACGAGCCCACGAAGCGCTCGATGATCTCGGCCTCGGTGAACGCGCACCCCAGATCAGCCATGATCACCGCGTCTACCTTGACGCATATGCGCTCGCTGTCCACCAACACGCCGTCACAGTCGAAGATCACCAGTTCCACGGGTTCGCGCACCATTGCCAGCAGCGTAGGGGCGAGGCCCCGTTGCCGACACCGGGGGTCGTGGGGCCGCGGACCCGGTTGGCTAGGCTCACCGCCAGGTTGTGTCGGGCAGCGTCGGTCACCCCGCGTCGCACGGACTGCCGGCCAGGTGCCCGCCGGTCGCGGCCTGCCCGACGGGGGCGGCGCTCGCCGGGCACCAGGGGTCGCGCGCGATTCGGGGGTGTCGGGGGCCGCCCGTCGCGACGCCGAACCGACTTCGTTCCTGGAGACGACATGAGCAGCGCCCTTCTCGTGATGGACGTCCAACAGGCCATCGTGAACATCGCCGACGACGGCTCCGGGTACCTGCCACGGGTGCGCAGGGCGATCGACGCGGCGCGGGCGGCGGAGATACCCGTGATCTACGTGGTCATCGCGTTCCGCCCGGGCTTCCCCGAAGTCGGCACGCGCAACAGGGCGTTGACCGCCATCGCCGAGGCCGGCCTCTACGTCGAAGGCGCCCCGGGCACCGAGATCCATCCGGCGGTCGCGCCCCGGCCGGGCGAGGTGGTCATCACCAAGAGGCGGGCGAGCGCGTTATCGGGCAGCGATCTCGATGTCGTACTCAGAGCCCGCGGCATCGACCGGCTCGTGCTCACCGGCATCGCCACCAGCGCCGTGGTGCTGTCCACCCTGTGCCAGGCCAACGACCTGGACTTCGGCCTCACGGTCCTGTCCGACGGCTGCCTCGACCTCGATCCGGAGTTGCACCGGGCGCTGGTCGAGCGGCTGTTCCCGCAGTGGGCGGACGTCGTCACCGTCGACGAGTGGACCACGTCGATCGCGGCGCGGTGATCCCCGACGCCCGAGCCGGGTGCCGGTCCCGGGGGTGTGCTCAGGTCGCGGGTCGGGCGGCGGAGCGGACGGCGTGGTGGACCGCGCGCGCCAGACGCGCGCCCCACAGGGAGCGCGGGCCGGCGAAGGCGTGGCACTCCATGTCGGGGCGTGGGGAGCGCGCGGCGACGCACACGGCGTCGGTGGGGGTGCCGGAGCAGTCGTAGCCGGCGTCGATGAGCGCCTGCACCTTGGCCTCGGTCGCGGTCGCCACCGCGTTGACCAGGGCCGCGTCGGTCAGCGCCGCCGGCACGGCCACCACGATGTTGATCGTGCCGGGGCGCGCGGGCGTGGGTGTGCCAGGTGCCGGCGATGCCGCCCACCCGCGCACGCCCAGGCCCGTGGTGGCGATCGCCGCCACGCCGCCGTCGTGGGCGCGGCCGTACGCCCGGACGTCGGCGGCCGTCATGAGCCCGACCCCGGGGCCGTCGGCGCCGGCGGCGCGGGCCAGGTCGGCGAGGTGCCGCTCGGGGTCGGTGCGGCGGTAGCCGTGGGAGACCTGGGCGTTGAGGACCCAGGCCCGTTCCCCGATGCCGCCGCCGAGCACGGAACTGCTGATCATCCGCCAGCCCGGGCCGGCCCGCCACAGCAGGCTGGTCAGCCGCTCGCCGTCCTCGTCACGGGCGAGTCGCCGCACCCGCAGCAGCTCGGGGGCGGTACGGGACGGTGGAATGACGGCGGTCACCTTGAGGGTCGCTCCTTGCCAGGCCGGGACCGAGTGATCGTACGCCGCCGCGGCCCGGCCCCCGTCCCGGGCGCTCCGGTGCGCGGGTGTCGACCGCCGGCTTAGGCGGCCCGGGGTGTTCAGCCCGGTGGCCCGGGCTGTTCAGCCGGCCCATCGGCCGGTGAGGAAGGTGAGGGCGACGATGGTCGTCACGGGGGCGACGAGGCAGACGTACGCGGTCTTGAACCGGGGCACGCGTATGCTCCACGCCGCCAGGGCCACCCACAGCGGCCACCACAGGAGGGTGGCGCGCGGGATGGACATGTACCAGTAGGACGTACCGAGGGCCCACAGGTTGAGCGCCACGTACGTGGCCTCGGCCCAGTGCCGGCGCAGCACCAGCAACCCGAGGAGGAGCACCCCGACCACCATGGCGACCAGCTCGGCCTGGAACATCAGGCTGTAGCCGGTGGTGGAGTGGGCGGGGGTGAAGGCGGCCTGCCAGGTGTGGGCCCAGGCGTCCCAGGGGGTGTGGAAGTCGCGGCGCCAGCCGCGTTCCTGGGCGTGCTGCCATGCCATCCAGTCGCCGGTCCGCGCGTGCAGGTACCAGGTGTAGAGGGCGACGGGCAGCACGGGCAGCGCCAGCCACGGCAGTGAGCGCCAGCTCGCGCGGGCGCGGGCCGTCAGGAAGAACTGCACGACGATGGCGGCGGCGAGGAAGAGTCCCGTGATCCGCACGGTGGTGGCCAGGGCGGTCAGGACGGCGGCCAGGGCCCAGCGGTTCCGTTGGGCGGCGAGCCACGCGGGCAGCGCGAAGGCGAGGAAGAGGGCTTCGCTGTAGCCGACGGCCAGGAAGATCGCGCAGGGCGAGAGCAGCAGGAACAAGGCCGTACGACGTCCCGCGTCCGCGTGCGACAGGTGTGTCCGGGCTATGCGGGCCAGCGCCACGACGGCGACGGCGCCGGCGCCGAAGGAGATCAGCAACCCGGACGCGCCCCAACTCGGCACCACCGAGTGCACGGCGCGCAGCAGGAGCGGCAGGCCGGGGAAGAACGCCTCCCGGTTGTCTCCGGCACCCGCCTCGCCGGCCGGCTCCGCGGGGAAGTAGCCGTCGCGGGCCACCTTGAGGAAGAAACCCCAGTCCCACCGCTGGAACGGGGCGAGTACGGGGCCGGCGTCATGGGAGCGGGCGTCGGACGGGAACGCCCACCGGGCGCAGTAGGCGGTGGTCCACACGCCTATTCGCGTCAGCAGGTACAGCCACAACACCTCGCGGTCGGCGGCGCCCAGCCGCTGCCACCAGACCATCGGCCAGCGGTGCGGGCCGCTCGCGCGCCCCGAGGCGGGTCGGGAGGCGGACTGTTCGGCGGGCTCGGAAGGCGGGTCCGTGGCGGGCGTGACAGACGTGTCGGAGGGCTCGGGCGCGGGTTCGGCGTCGGGCGACCGGGTCGGCGAAGGCGGCATGCGGGGCTCTCTGGGGTGGGGAGGGCGTGCGGGCGACTCCCGGTGGCGCGCGGCCACGGAAGCGGGGGCTGGGTTACGGGGCGGGCGGGGTGGCTCAGTGCGCCGTGTCGCCCGCATCGTGCGTCGGCGGGTGGCTTGGCGGAAGGGTCGCGGAGGCGGCGGTGCGTCCGGTTCCGTCGGGTGGGGGCGGGCCGTCGGAGCTGTCCGCCGTGCTCTCGCCCGACGGTGCCCCCGGGGGTGGCGCGGTGGTGCGCGCGCCGCCTCGCGTGTGGGGGTTCGCCGAGCCGCCCGGGGGGTGTGTCGCCTCACGGGTCGCCGGCGGGTGGGTCGGCGGTGACGTGGTCGTGGGTGACGGCGTCGTGGCGGGTGAGGGTGGTCGGGTGGCCGGCGCGGCCGGCGCGGACTCGCCCGGCAGCCACGCCGCCGTGGCGGCGGTCCCGCAGCCGAGGACCAGGCATGCGCCGACCGCCAGGGCGGCGACGCGCAGCCGGTGCGCGCGCCGGCCTCGCGCGCGCACCTGGGCGACCGGCGCCGTGCGCGCTCGGGCCTGCCCGGCGGCGGCTGCCTGCTGGAAGAGGGTCCGCAACGAGTCGTCTGGCTCAGGCACCGGGGGCCTCCTTGATACGCGGGTCCTGTAGGTGGTGCGCGAGAGCGGCCCGACCGCGGGCCAGGTGGGTCTTTACGGTGCTGGCGGACACGCCCGTCTCCCGGGCGACCTGCTCGACGGTGAGGTCGCACAGGTAGTGCAGCGTCATGCTCCGCCGCTGCTGGGCCGGCAGCTCGCGCAGGGCGTCGACCAGCACGATCTGCTCGGGGCTCGGCCCCTCGGCGTGGGGCGGTGGCGCGCTACGGTGCCGCCAGGCAGCGGCCGAACGCCGCCGGACGCGCCAGCGGCTCACCGCCAGCCGCCAGGCGACGGTACGTATCCACGCCTCGGGCTGCCCCGCGCAGTCGAGCTGCCGCCGCCGGCCCCACCCCTTGACGAATGCTTCCTGCACCACGTCCTCCGCCTCGTGCAGATCGCCCAGCATCACGTACAACTGCCCCGTGAGACGCGCGACCGTCTGGGCGTAGAACTCCTCGAACTCCTCGACGGTCAACAGCCACTCCCGGGTCTCTCGCTTCACCGGGCATACGCCCGCCGTGGGGCGTCTGGTTGACACCAAGTACGAACGAACAACGTGACGGTCGTCACTGCGCCGGAACGGACGACCCGCTCGCGGCGCCGGGCGCGGGCGCGCCGCGCGGCACGTGCCCGGTGCACATGGTCCCCCACCCGCCGGCCGTACCCGCCGCCAGGGTGACCGGGGCTTGCTCAGCGGCGCCGGATGCCACCGCGTGTGCGGTCGGGTGTCACCACGGGGCAGCGGGCGGTCCGTACGTCCGGGAGCCGGCGCGAACGCGCGGCTCAGGGGCCACACGCCACGGACAGTCCGGCCGGGCCGGGCGGCGGGCGGCACCGCCTCTCGGCGTCCGCGACGCGGGAAATTGGCTTGCTCGTCGGCTCGGGCGCGAGCAGACTCCCGGGCATGTCCCTCACTGCGCGTGATCTCACCCTTACGTCCTTGCGGTGGATCGACGGCCACGCGGATGTCTGGCCCATCTTCCGCGACGCGCGGACGCTGGCGGCCGTCGTGACCGAGCTGGCCGACCCCTTCCGGGGCGAGCGGCTCACGGCGGTGTGCGGGGTCGAGTCCCGCGGGTTCCTGCTGGGTGGGGCCGTGGCCGTGGAACTCGGGGTCGGCTTCGTCGCCATCCGGAAGGACGGTGGTCTCTTCCCCGGGGACAAGGTCGTCCGCGAGAGCGAGCCCGACTATCGGGGATTGCGCCACCGGCTGCGGCTCCAACGGTCCTCGCTGGGCGCGGCCGACCGCGTCCTGCTGGTGGACGACTGGCTGGAGACCGGCAGCCAGGCACGCGCCGTCCGGGAGTTGGTCGAGGAGTGCGGCGCCACCTGGGTGGGGTGCGGCGTCATCGTCGACGAACTCGCCGACGCGGCGCGCCCCCGGCTCGGCACCGTGCACAGCCTGCTGCCCGCGCGCGACATCCCACCCTGCCCCGCCTGACGCCGACGAACTGGCCAGGACGTGCCGGTGGCGCCGCCCGCCGGCCGTAGGGTCCGCGGCATGGATCACAGCCAACAGCCGATACACCTGCCCCGCGTGGACGCGGTCCCGGTCCTGCGCACCGACTTCTCGAATCCCGCCGGCTGGGCCCGCCTGCTACGAGCCCTGGAGACGCCGGTCACCTACGGCGAGGAGTCGCAGGACGCCGCCGACTACGACTGGGCCGTCTCGTACGTCGTCCCGGTCGACCAGGAGCAGTACCGCGACCTGCTGCCCGCGACCGTGCTCGCCGCGGCCCCGGACACCGGCCACGACCTCCGGTACGACCACCTCTACCTCGCCGACGCCGAAACCCTCGCCTCCGAGCGGCTTCCGTTGCTCGGCATCGACCTGCACGTGGACCGCGCGGACGCGGAGCCGTGGCCGCGCGAGAAACCCTTCCGGGTACCGGCCTTGCAGGTCGCCATCGTGGAGATCAACGACAGCATCGCCAACCTCTTCTTCCGCGAGTTCCACGACACCACCTGGTCGGACTCCGAGGTACGGGTGGCGAGGCCGGGGACCGCGCTGTACGAGGAGTTGAGCGAGACGCATCGCGCGGAGGGCGAGGAGGGAGGCTGACGCGGCGCGGCCGGTTCAGGCGGTGCGGCGCGGCCGGGGGGCCAGGCGGTGCGGCGTCAGCTCAACCCGTACCTCGGGCCTGGCCACCCGGGCTGACTGGCCAGGGCCGGGGGCCCACCACCGGGCGAGGTCACGCCTTCCGGCGTCGTGGCAGCGCCATCACGTAGCCCAGTCGGTGGTCGAGCCATGGGGCCCTGGGCGTGTACGTCCACTCGCCATCCGAGACGCGGGCCTCCAGCACCACGTCGTCGTCGGCCCGCCAGGTGACAGGCTTGGCCACGCGCCGCGGGTTGTGTGGGTCGCCGCCCTCGGCGAGGCCCAGCGACATCGTGATCGGCAGGGTAGTTCACCCGTCAGCGCGTGAGGGTGGGCAAGCTCGCGGACCGTACGCGGGGCCGGTAGGCGCTCGGGGAAGCCCCTGCCAGCCGTATGGGGCCGGGAAGGTGGCACCAGACGGCGGCGTCGGCGTATCTGCCGTGCACTACCGCCTCCGGCGAGGCGAGTTCGAGGGCCCTGGCCCTCCTGCGTGTGTCCATCTGCCCACACCCGTTCTGGAGATGTCCTGACACCTCGTACGGCTCCGTCGCTCACGGCGAAGCCGCGCCCCGCGCGGCAGGCAGCCGGCGGCCCTGGCCTAGCTCCCACCCTCGCGTCGCAGTCGCGCCGACAGGTGGTACTGGAGCAGCTGGCCGACCGCCGCGAGGTCGTGGGCGAAGTCGAGGGTCCCCTCGTCGCTCAGCGTGTAGCGGCGGCGGGTGGCGGTGACCTCCTTGGCGGTGGGAGTGATGGCCACCTCGTGGGTGCTGAGGTCGGCCGTGCCGGCGCCGGCGTGGCCGACCAGGATCTCCGCGATGCCGGTGGGCTGGGTGATCAGCGCCTCGACGCGCCCGTCGGGCTGGAGCCGCCACCAACCGCTCTCGCGCGCCGACGGTCGCAGCGGGGCACCCTCCGCGTCGAGCAGCCAGGCGCGCGCCTCGTACCGGAGGAAGGGCCGTCCGTCATGGCTGAAGGTGACTTCCTGCGCGTACGCGAACTCCTCGGCGATCGTCGGGTAGCTACCGTGCCCCCGGCCGACCCAGGTGCCCAGGAAGCCGAGCAGCGGGGTGAGTTGCGCGTGCGGTGCGGGGGCGGCGTCCGGTCGCAGGGCGTCGGGGTACGGGTTCTGGTGAGCGGGGTCGAACATGGGTGCGTGCTCCTGGATCGAGGCCGGTACCGGTGTGGGTGCCGGTGGCGGTGCCGGGTGGCAGCCTAGGCCGTCGGGCCGGCGGCGGCGCGCAACGGTGGGAGGCTGACTGGCTGGTTCCTGAACTGACACCGTGGCACGAACCCGCACACCGACCGGACGGCCCAGCGGCCCAGCGGCCCAGCGGCCCAGCGGCCCAGAGCCAGATTGGCCCGTTGTGTCCTCACCGCATCGCGGCCGGCGGTGGTACTCGTAGTGCGGGCGGTGCTCCGCCGCCCGCCTTGACACACGTCGGCGAGGCTGGCCGCGTCCGTCATCGGGGGGACAGATTGGTCTCGGCCCAACTCACCCATCTCCGCCACGTCGACCTGGCCGTGCCCGACCACGACAGGCAACTCGCGTTCTACACCGACGTGTGGGGACTGACCCGTACCGCCGACGACAGCGGCGTGGCCTTCCTGGCGGCCGAGGGGTCGCCGGAGCAGTACGTGGTCAGGCTGCGCAGGGCCGAGGAGAAGCGGCTGGACCTGGTGGCCTTCGGGGTCGCCACGCGGGTGGACGTCGACGCCCTGGCCGGGCGGCTGGCGGGTGACGGCGTGGTGCTCATCAGCGAGCCCGGCGCGCTGTCCACCCCGGGCGGCGGCTACGGGTTCCGCTTCTTCGACGTGGACGGTCGCACCGTGGAGGTCTCCGCGGAGGTCGCGCCGCGCCGGCACCGGCGGATCGAGGCCCGGGAGCCCGTGCCGGTGCGCCTGTCCCATGTGGTGTTCAACGCTCCCGACATCGCTCGTACCCGTGCGTGGTACGAGCGGTACCTCGGCTTCCGGCTCACCGACACCGTGCGCTCACCGCGCGACGGTGACCTCATGCACTTCCTGCGGATCAACCCCCAGCACCACTCCGTGGCGTTCTCCGGGGGCCCGCACACCTCGTTGCACCACGTCTCCTTCGAACTCCGGGGGGTGGACGAGTACTTGCGAGCCTCCGGCCGTGCCATCCGGGCGGGCGCCCCCAAGCTCTGGGGGCCCGGCCGGCACCTGGCCGGCGACAACGCCTTCACGTACTTCCTCGACCCGCACGGCAACACCCTGGAGTACACCACCGCCATGGAGGAGGTGGACGAGGACACCTGGCACCCTCACGTCTACGACGCCTCGCGGGCGGAGGTGACCGACCAGTGGGGCACCTCGAACCCCTGGGACGAGCAGGTGGCGAAGGAGTCGCTCAACGAACCCGACCGCGGGTGCTTCGTCGCTCCCCCGCTGTGAGAACCCACCTGCCCGACAGCCCGCCCAGGCTCGCGCCCGCGCCCCGGCCGCCCGAGGCGCGCGCCGCCGACGCGAGAGCGGCGTTACGCCGGTGCCAGGGGTTCGAGGGCCGCTATGTCCGCCAGTGACATGCCCATCCGCTGGTGGAGGAAGCGGACGATGGTCCAGTGTGGCAGCGCGCCCTCGTCGAACGGGCCGAACTCCCGGCAGTACAGCGGTATCCAGCGCAGAGCCTCTTCCATCGCCTGCTCGCGGCCGGGAGCCTGCTGGTAGCTCTCGTAGGCGATGCTGCGGTGCTCGATGAAGAAGCGCCCCGGCAGCCGCTCCTCGCACAGCGCGCGGTACTCGCGGGTTTGGAGGATCAGGTAGTGCCAGATCTCGTCGATGTCCTGCTCGACGGGGAGGAACAGCCCGCTGAGCTGCTCGCGATGGCGCGAGACGAGGTACAGGTACCGCAGGCACTCGGTGACCTGGCGTTCGACGAAGTCCGGCGCGGCGTCGGTCTTGTCGGTGAAGTGTGCCACCACCTCGGCGTGCAGTTCCTCGCCGAGCAGGGCCCTGAGGTCGCCGGTGGTGACGTACGACGGTGTGGTCATGGTTCTCCCCTGCGCAGGGTCGGGGCCGGGTCGGCGGTCAGTGGTGGGTGGCGAGCCAGGCGTACTTGCCGGACTTCCCGATGGGCAGGTGCGCGCGGTGCTCGACCTGGCACCGGCGCCCGGTCAGGTCGCTGACGGACTCCGCCAGGGTGTCGGCCTCGGCGGGCGGCAGGGCCTCGCCGTCGAAGGTCGTGTACCGCAGGTGGGCCTCCTTGTCGTCCGTGACCAGCAGTTGGTGGACGAAGACGCTGGCGGCGGCGCTCACGCGGTCGCTCAGGTCGCCCTGGGCGATGGGACCGGACGCGGCGGCGGCTGCCGCGCCTGGGGTGAGGAGTTCCTTCTCCCGTCCGCAGAAGCGCGCGATCCGGTGCGGGTCGGGGGTCCCGTCGAGCGTGCGGACGCAGTCCCCCGAGCGGTACCGGATCAGCGGCATGTGGGGGTTGCGGACGCTCGACACGATGAGGCTGTAGAGCTCGCTGCCCGGCACCACCGGGAGGAGTTCGACACTCATCTGGTCGAGGTGGGGGTGGTACCGGCCGTGGCGGTCGCTGTAGTAGAGGTAGCCCAGCTCGGTGCTGCCGAACAGGTCGATGACCGGGCAGTCGAAGTTCTCGTGCAGGAAGCGCCGGACGTTCGCCGGGGTGTACTCGTACGCGTGGATGATGCTCGCGGGCTGCGGGAAGTCCTCCCACAGGCCCCACTGCCTGGCCTTGAGGACGAGGTGGGCCAGGTGGTAGCTGGAGCAGTCGAGGTGGTACCAGCCGCGCGGGTGGGTCGCTCGGGCCGAGCGGATCTCGTTCAGCATGCGCTCGACCTCGTCGCGCTCCCACAACGCCGGGTCGAGCCGCAGGTTGAGGTAGACGGTGCGGGCGTCGAGGCGCCGCTGCTCCAGCTCGGGAACCGCCTCCGGCCGCGTGCCGCGCTTCCTCGCGTTGACGCGCGCGACGTGCTCGGTCGCCAACACCGTGGTGAGCGAGACCCGTTGGCAGCCGTCTTCCCAGGTGGAGGCGATGTCCGGGTGCTCGCTCCACAGTTGGTAGTAGGAGTTGAGCAGGAAGTACGGGGGGCGGATGATCTGCATGCGGGCGTGGTTGGTGCCCGTGGACAGCACGTACTCGGCCTCGCCCGTCTTCAGCGCGGCGGCGAGGCGCGGCGTCATCCAGTTGTCCGGGAAGCCCCGCGCGATCTCGGGCTTTTCGAGGACGGGGAAGTACCCCCGCTCGATCGACGTGCGGTAGATCGGTATGTCCTTGATCTGGTCGACGACTTCGGCCGTCGGCTGACCACGCATGTGCACCCTCTGTGCGCTAGGCGAAACGGAGATTTCCGGGGCGGCCCCGGGCCGGAGCGGAGCCGGAAGGGGGCCGGGCGCCCGCGCGTCCGCGGCCCCGGCCCACTCCGATGAGTCAGTCAGCGGCCAGTCAGGATATGCAGCCGGTCTTGGGCGCCGCGCTGATACAACCCGCCTTCGGGGCCGCGCTGATGCACCCGTCCTTCGCGGCGGCACCGGCCGAGTTCGCGGCGACCCAGCTCTGCCAGACGTCGTCCTGGGTCATCGCCTTGATCAACTTCTCCATCATGAACCTCCGAGGGGTGACATATGGGGTGGTGATCACGCGGAATGTCGCGTCGTCAGATGGTAAAGTCGCCGCCAAGTCAGTGTCAAGCAATGGCAAAAACCCCTGGTGGCAATCAGGACACGCGGCGCGCGGGAGCGAGCCGTTTTCGGACAGGACAGGCGCGGGGCGCGGCCCGCGCGAGGCCGCCGCGTCCCGCTTCCGCAAAGGGTCCGGCGGGCCGAAGGCGGCATGAGGGCCGGCCGAAAAGAGTGGCGCAAGATCGTCATGAGGACGGCGCGAAAAGGCGCCCGCCGGCCAGCGGCACGGGCCCGTTCCCCGCCCGTAGGACCACCCGGGGTGCTCGGTGTCGCGTGCGGGGGCCGCGCGCGTTCGCCCCGGTCGCCCGCCCCGCCCGTGTGGCACGATCGAAGCCGTGACCAGTAAGCCCGCCACCGCGCAACACCTGCGCGACCTCGCCCGGCTGCGTCGCGTACGCGACCGGATCGACCGGGAGTACGCGCAGCCGCTGGACGTGGACGCGCTCGCTCGCGGGGCGAACATGTCGGCCGGGCACCTCAGCCGCCAGTTCCGCCTCGCCTACGGTGAGTCACCGTACGCCTATCTGATGACGCGGCGCATCGAGCGGGCGATGACGCTGCTGCGACGCGGCGACCTCAGCGTCACCGAGGTCTGTTTCGCGGTGGGCTGCGCCTCGCTGGGCACCTTCAGCACGCGCTTCACCGAGTTGGTGGGCATGCCCCCCAGCGCCTACCGGCGAGCGGCGGCCGACGCGACGGTGGGCATGTCGCCGTGCGTGGCGAAACAGGTGACCAGACCGGTCAGGAATCGAGAAGCGTCGGCCTAGTGCCAGGGCTAGCGTGATCGACATGGACAACCTCACCATTCACCACAGCTTCCTCCCGCACCACGACGCGGAGGCGTCCCTGACCTTCTACCGCGACATCCTCGGCTTCGAGGTGCGCAACGACGTCGGGTACAACGACATGCGCTGGATCACGGTCGGCCCGGCGGGCCAGCCCGACACCTCCATCGTGCTCCAGCCGCCGGCGCCGCCCGGCTGCGGCATCACGGACAGTGAGCGCGACACCATCGTGGAGATGATGGCCAAGGGCACCTTCGCCGCCGTCCACCTCGCCACCGCCGACCTCGACGCCACCTTCGAGCGGCTCCAGGCCAGCGACGCCGAGGTGGTCCAGGAGCCGACCGACCAGCCGTACGGGGTACGGGACTGCGCCTTCCGCGACCCCGCGGGCAACCTGATCCGCATCCAGCAACTGGCCGCCTGAGCCACCACGACAGCCCGAGCCCGGCCCGCCCGCCCGGCCGACTCCCGCCGGGGGCCGGACGGGCCGGGCGGACCGGGGCCGGGCGGGTGGGCCGCACGGCGACCGGGGGCGTGACGGGGGGGGCGTACGCCGATGGGTGGCGGGCGCCGCGCGGGCGGGCCCGAACGACACGTGGAGAGACGAGAGACGATGAGCACGACCCGACGGAGGCCCGCGCAGTCGCCGGCGCCGCACGTTGCCGACGGCCACGGCCTGATCCGCGTGCGGGGCGCCCGCGAGAACAACCTCAAGAACGTCAGCGTGGAGATCCCGAAGCGCCGGCTGACGGTGTTCACCGGCGTCTCCGGCTCGGGGAAGAGTTCGTTGGTGTTCGCCACCATCGCGGCGGAGTCGCAGCGGATGATCAACGAGACGTACAGCAGTTTCGTGCAGGGGTTCATGCCCGCGATGGGCCGGCCCGACGTGGACGTCCTCGACGGGCTGACCACCGCGATCATCGTCGACCAGCGGCCGATGGGCGCCGATCCGCGCTCCACCGTCGGCACCGTCACCGACGCCCACGCCATGTTGCGCATCCTCTTCAGCCGGCTCGGCACGCCGCACGTCGGCTCGCCGCAGGCGTTCTCCTTCAACGTCGCGTCGGTACGGGCCAGCGGCGCGTTCACGGTGGACCGTGGCGCCGAGAAGAGCACCACCGTCAAGCGGACCTTCACCCGTACCGGGGGCATGTGCACGCGCTGCGAGGGGCGCGGCGCGGTCTCCGACATCGACGTCAGCCAGCTCTACGACGACTCCAGGTCGCTCGCCGATGGGGCGCTCACCATCCCCGGCTACAAGGCGGGCGGCTGGGGCTACCGGCTCTACCTCTCGTCGGGCTTCTTCGACCCGGACAAGCCGATCCGCCGGTACACGAAGAAGGAACGGCACGACCTTCTCCACCACGAGCCGGTCAGGATGAAGATCGAGGGCATCAACATGACGTACGAGGGGCTGGTCCCCCGGCTGCGGAAGTCGCTCCTCGCCAAGGACCGGGAAGCGATGCAGCCGCACATCCGGGCGTTCGTGGACCGGGCCGTCACCTTCGCCACCTGCCCCGAGTGCGACGGCACCCGGCTCAGCGAGGCGGCCAGGTCGTCCCGGATCGACGGCACCAGCATCGCCGACGCGTGCGCCCTGCAGATCGACGACCTGGCCGACTGGGTGCGTGGCCTGGACGAGCCGTCGGTGGCGCCGCTGCTGGCCTCGCTGCGCCACACCCTCGACTCGTTCGTGGAGATCGGCCTCGGCTACCTCTCGCTCGACCGGTCGGCGGGCACGCTGTCGGGCGGCGAGGCGCAGCGCGTCAAGATGGTCCGCCACCTCGGCTCCTCGCTCACGGACGTGACCTACGTCTTCGACGAGCCCACCATCGGCCTCCACCCGCACGACATCCAGCGGATGAACGCGTTGCTGCTGCGGCTGCGGGACAAGGGCAACACGGTGCTCGTCGTGGAGCACAAGCCGGAGGTGATCCAGGTCGCCGACCGCGTCGTGGACCTCGGGCCGGGCGCGGGCGCGGCGGGCGGCACCGTCTGTTTCGAGGGCACCTTCGATGAGTTGCGGGCGAGCGACACCCGCACCGGTCGCCACCTCGACGACCGGGCCCGCCTCAAGGAGACGGTGCGCGAGCCCACCGGCACGCTTCCGGTCCGCGGCGCGCGCACGCACAACCTGCGCGATGTCGACGTCGACATCCCGCTGGGTGTGCTCACCGTGGTCACCGGCGTGGCCGGGTCCGGCAAGAGTTCGCTCGTGCACGGGTCGATCCCGGCCCACGCGGGTGTGGTGGCGATCGACCAGGCCCCGATCCGTGGCTCGCGGCGGAGCAACCCGGCGACGTACACCGGTCTGCTCGACCCGATCCGCAAGGCGTTCGCGAAGGCCAACGGCGTACAACCGGCCCTCTTCAGCGCCAACTCCGCCGGCGCCTGCCCCGGCTGCAACGGGGCCGGCGTCGTCTACACCGACCTGGCGATGATGGCTGGTGTCGCCACCGTCTGCGAGGAGTGCGAGGGCAGGCGGTTCGAGAGGTCGGTGCTCGACCACCAGCTCGGCGGTCGCGACATCAGCGAGGTGCTGGCGATGTCGGTGGCCGAGGCGCAGGAGTTCCTGGGCGACGGGTCACGTGTCTCGGCGGACGCCGCGGGCAGGGCGAACCTCACCGCCGCGCAGCGCGTCCTCGGTCGGCTGGTCGACATCGGGCTCGGTTACCTCACCCTGGGCCAGCCGCTGACCACCCTGTCCGGGGGTGAGCAGCAGCGGCTCAAGCTGGCCACCCACATGGGCGAGAAGGGCGGCGTGTACGTCCTCGACGAGCCGACCACCGGTCTGCACCTCGCCGACGTCCAGCAGCTCCTCGGGCTGCTCGACCGGCTCGTGGACGCCGGCAAGTCGGTCATCGTCGTCGAGCACCACCAGGCGGTGATGGCGCACGCCGACTGGATCATCGACCTCGGCCCGGGGGCCGGCCACGACGGCGGCCGGATCGTGTTCGCCGGCACACCCGCCGACCTGGTGGCCAGCCGGTCCACCCTCACCGGCGAGCACCTGGCGGCGTACGTCGGGGCCTGACGGCCCGGCGGCTCGGCGGCTCGGTCGGGGCAGCGCGGGGCCCGGCCCGACCACCCGTGCGGCCCTCTCGCCGGGCGGGGTTGGTCGGGTGGCCCCCGTGGCCGGCCCGCCGCGACGTACCACGGCGTACGCCTGCCCACCGGTGCCCGAACCCGCGCCCGACCGGCGCCCTGGCGGCGGCCTCCGGTCGGGCGTTGGCCGGCGTCAGACACCGCGCCGCTCGTCGATCTTGAGTAGGCTCAGCGCCCGGGAGCACAGGGTTCGCGAACTGTCTCCCGTCCTGATCCTGTTGAGGAGAATCGTGCGCCTGACCATCGACCGACGCCTCACGCTCGGTGCCGCCGTACTCGCCGTCATGGTGAGCGCCGTACCGGCGACCGCCGTCGCCTACGCCCCGTCAGCCCCGCCCGCCCCGGCGAACAAGGCCGCCGCGCCCCCGCTGGCGGACGCTAACAGCAAGGCCATCACCCAGGCCCTGCGCAACACCCTCAAGGCCGGAGCCCCCGGCGCCATGACCCGCTACACCGGCCCGAACGGGACCCAGACGCTCACCGAGGGGGTGCGGGACCGCAAGACGGGCGCGCCCATGGACCCGCGCGCCCGCTTCCGCATCGGCAGCGTCACCAAGACGTTCTCCTCCGTCGTGCTGCTGCAACTGGTGGCCGAGGGCAAGGTCAAGCTGGACGCCCCGGTGACCAGCTACCTGCCCGGCGTGCTGCCCGACGACCGCATCACGATCCGTCACCTCCTCACCCACCGCAGCGGTCTGTCGGACTACACGAACGCGATGTTCGCCAAGACCGTCCCCGGCTTCGAGGCCGTGCGCAACCGGGTCTTCACCAACAAGGAGCTGGTCGACCGCTCGCTGCGCGAGCCCAGGACGACCGAGCCGGGCGGCGCGTACCGCTACTCGAACACCAACTTCGTGCTGGTCGGGATGGTCATCGAGAAGGTGACGAAGAACCCGGTGGCCAAGGAGTACGAGCGGCGCGTCATCAAGCCGCTGAAGCTCAGGGACACCTCGTACGTGCACCCCGCCACGGCCATCAAGGGCCAGCACGTGCGCGGCTACCTGCACCCGGACGAGGACGGCGCGCCGCTGGTCGACTCGACCGAGCAGACCGTGTCCTGGGCCCAGGCCGCGGGGGCGATGATCTCCAGCGAGGCCGACCTGAACACGTTCATGTCCGCCCTGCTGCGCGGCAAGCTGCTGCCGAGCGAGACGCTGAACGCCATGCTCACCGTGGTGCCGGCCGACGCGTCGGGGACCCGCTTCTACGGGCTCGGGCTGCGCCGCTACGACCTGTCGTGCGGCACCTCGGTCTACGGCCACACCGGCACCGTGCAGGGCTTCTACACGCACGCGTTCACCACCCGGGACGGCAAGCGCACGCTCTCGGCGATGGCGAACACCTCCAACCGGGGCTCGGCCAACACGGCGCTCGGCGGCAGCCTGGAGGCGGCGTTCTGCGGCAAGCAGCCCGCGTCGGCGGCGAAGCGCGGTCCCGCGGCGCCGCTCGGGGCCGAGGCGGACCTGCCGGAGAACCGCTGACGTTGACCCCGCTCACCGGGCCCGGCGCGGGCCGTGGTGGGTGAGCGCTGACGCGGGGTCGTGCCAGGGCGGGGCCCGGGACGGATAGTTCGTCCCGGGCCCCGCCCGCGTGCTGCCGGCCCGGTGGTACCGGTGGGCGCCGGGCGGGCCGGGGGTGGTACGCGTGCCTGGTCCAGTTGGCGGTGGGGCGGTTTAGGCGGCGGGCCGCGGAGTGATCCATGGACTCGGACGCCGGAGCGGCCGACGCATCGCCGGCCCCCCCCTGGTCGGGTAGCCCCGCCACGTGGGAGACGGGCCCGGGGCGGGCAGCCGTGGCTGGCCGGCACGAGAGCGTGGAGGTCTTCCGTGGAGTGGCAAGCGCGCACGGCCCGAGTAGCGCGGCGGCGCTGAGCGATGGTGGAGTTCGACCGCGGGCCCACGGCCCGGCTCGCCGGGTTGTTCGCCCAGGTGCCCGGGCCGCCGGACGCGTCGGCGTTCTGGGCCGACTGGGGGCCGGTCTTCTACCGCGGCCGGCTGGACGGCTCGGCCCGGGTGCTCGTCGTGGCCTCGGACCCGGGGCCCACCGAGCGGATCGCCGGCCGCAGCCTGGTCGGCGACGCCGGCCAGCGCGTGCAGGGCTTCCTCGGCAAGCTCGGCCTGACCCGTTCCTACGTCTGCCTCAACGCGTGGGCGTACGCCGTCCACCCCAGCCGGGCGCTCGCGATGCGGGACCGGCTGGACGACGCGGAGCAGCGGGAGTGGCGCAACGCGGTCTACGACCAGGCGACGGGCGACGCGCTCCAGGCCATCCTGGTGTTGGGGTTCATGGCCCGGGAGGCGGTGCGCCTGTGGACGCCGCGGCCCGACGTCCCGCTCGTGGACGCGCTGCACCCGTCCAACCCCGAGGCGGACGAGGTGCTGGAGTCCTGGCGCGCGGCCGTCGCGCGGCTGCGCGCGATCGTCACGCCGGACGACGACGGGGACAACACGGGACCCACCTACGGCACGGTGTTCGCCGAGTCCGACTACGCGGCCATCCCCCGCCGCGACCTGCCGTTCGGCGCGCCCGCCTTCCTCGGCGACGACGCCTGGGTCCGCGCCCTGCCGGGTGACGCGCACAACGCCGTCAGCCGCCCGCGGCCGGACGACGAGCACACCCTGGTCTGGAAGGCGCCACGCTGATGGCGCTCGTCCTCACCGGCACGGTCGTCACCTTCGACGAGGACCACCGGGTCCTGGACCCCGGCGTCGTGTACGTCGGCGACGACGGCCGCCTGGCCGCGGTGCGCTCCGCCGCACAGGACGCGCCCGCGGGGTTCGCCTCGGCGCCGCGCGTCGACACCGGCGCGCTGATCCTGCCCGGCCTCATCGACCTGCACAACCACCTGACGTACAACACGCTGCCGCTGTGGGAGGCGGCCGGCGTGCCCTACCCGCACCACGACCGCTGGGTCGACGAGGACAGGCCGCCGGACTACTCCACGACGGTCACCTGGCCCGCGAAGGTGCTCGCGCAGGCCGCGCCCGAGGCGTTGATCAAGTACGTCGAGGTCAAGGCGCTGATCGGCGGGACCACCTCGATCCAGGGTGCGCCGGTGGCGACGCGGCCCGTGGACGGCTGGCTGCTGCGGATCATCGACAACGAGCGGCTGCCGGCGGGCCGCGACATGGTGATGACGGCGGCGCTGCAACTCGACGCGGAGGAGTTGCGCGAGGTGCGGGCGCCGAAGCTGGACGGGACGCGGCTGCTCATCTACCACGTCGCGGAGGGCCGGGCCGGCTCGATCGTGCGGCGGGAGTTCGAGGAGTTGGAGCCGTGCTGGCGGCCCGGGCTGATCGGCGTCCACGGCACCGCGCTCACCGGCGCGGACTTCGCGCGGTGGCAGGACGCGGTGCGGGCGATCAACCCGGCCGAGCGGGCGACCCTCGTGTGGTCGCCGTTCTCCAACTACTGGCTCTACCACGAGAGCACGGATGTGGTCGCGGCCGACCGGAAGGGGTTGCGCATCGCGCTCGGCTCCGACTGGGCGCCGTCGGGGACCAAGCACGTACTGGGTGAGCTCAAGGTCGCCGACGCCGTCAACCAGCACCGGCTCGGCGGGCGGTTCAGCGACCGGGAGCTGTGCGACATGGTCACCGCCAACCCCGGCGACGCGCTGGCCACGGCCTGGGGGCCGCAGGTGGGGCGGCTGGCCCGGGGCAGCGCCGCCGACCTGCTCGTCCTCGCGCGCCACGCCCCGGACGCGGACCCGTACCGCAACCTGATCGACGCGACCGAGCGCCACGTGCGGCTGGTGCTGGTGCGCGGCCGGCCGTTCTACGGCACGCCGGCGCTGATGACCGCCGCCGGGGCCACGCACACCGACCCGATCACGGTCGCCGGCCTGCGGCGCCGGGTCGCGGTGCGGCAGCCGGACAGAGCCGACGCCCAGTTGGACTGGCCCGGCGTGCGGCGCGCCCTGGAACGGGTGCGCGCCGACCCGGTGGCGGCCTGGCGCGCCGCACAGGACGCGCTGGCCTCCTGGGGTGGGCCGCTGGACGACCCGGACGCGCCGCTGGTCCTCTTCGGCGACATGCCCGAGGGCGACGTGGGGGCGTTCGCCGCCGCCGGCGAGGTGCCCTCGGGCCTCGTCATCCCGCCGCTGGACACGCTGACCCACGACGCCGCCTTCCTCGCCGCCGTGGCCCGCGCCGGCGTGCCCGAGCTGCGACACCTCGCGGAGCGCTACCCGTGAGCCGGGCGGTCGGCCAACCGACCCGGGCGCTGCCGGACTCGGTGGGCCTCGCGGAGTTCCTGCGGCGGGTGGAGGCCGACCCGCTGCCGCTCGCGGGACGCTACCAACTGGTCTCCGCGGCGCGCGTGTTGCTCGACGAGCTGTACGTACACCTGCCGCTCAAGCGGGCCATGCACGCCACCGATCCGGTGCAGCGGCTGCGCCTGCTGGAGCGGCGCCTCGCGCCGCTCAGCGAGTTGCAGTTCCACGCCGAGTTGGCCGACGTCTTCCGGGCGCTGCGCGACCTGCACACCGTCTACCAGCTCCCGGCGCCCTACCGCGGCCACGTGGCGACGCTGGGCTTCCTCGTCGAGCGCTACACGGACGCGGAGGGGGCGGCGCACCACATCGTCTCCAAGATCGACCGTTCGCTGGTGCACGCGGGTTTCGACGTCGGCGCCGAGCTGGAGTCCTGGAACGGCGTCCCGATCGAGCGGGCCGTCGAGCGCAACGCCGCCGCCCAGGCCGGCTCCCACCTCGACGCGCGGCTGGCCCGTGGTCTCGAGTCGCTGACGCTGCGCCCGCTGCGTACCGCTCCCCCGCCGGACGAGCTGGAGGTGCTGCTCGCCTACCGCACGCGCGGCGGGCGCCGCCGCGAGACGCGCGTCCCGTGGCGCGTGTGCGCCGCCGAGCGTTACGCCGGGCGGGCCCAGGACCCGGTGCCCACGCTCGGCACGAGCCTGGGCATCGACGTGGGGAGCGAGACCGCGCGCCAGGTCAAGCGCGGCCTGTTCGCCCCGGCCCAGGCGCGGCGCTCACCGCCGCGCTCGCCACGCGGCGTGTTGGCCCACCGCACGCTGCGGCTGGGCGGTCGCTCGTACGGGTACCTGCGGCTGTTCTCGTTCAACGTGCCGGGCGCGCGCTCGTTCGCCGAGCAGGTGGCGCAGATCGCGGCGCGCGCGCCGGCGGCGGGGCTGATCGTGGACGTGCGCGGCAACCCCGGCGGGCACGTCCCGGCCGCGGAGTCCGCGTTGCAGGTGCTGAGCGAGCGGCCGGTCGCGCCGGTGAGCTTCTCGCTGTCGACCACGCGCGGCGCGCTCACGCTCGCCCGGGCCCACGCCGACTTCCGTACCTGGACCAGTTCGATCCGGGCGGCCGTGGAGACGGGCGAGATGTACTCGCAGGGGTTTCCGCTGACCGACCCGCAGGCGCTCACCACCGGGTTGCCGCGCTACGCCGGCCCGAAGGTGCTCATCACCGACGCGCTGTCGTACTCGGCCGCCGACATCTTCGCCGCCGGCTTCCAGGACAACGCCCTCGGGCCGGTCCTGGGGACGGCGCGCCGCACCGGGGCCGGCGGAGCCAACGTGTGGACGCACGAGTTGCTGCGGGTCTGGCTGCCCGAACTCCTCGGCGACCTGCCGCGCGGCGCCGGGTTCCGCGTCGCGCTGCGCCGCGCCACGCGGGCCCGGGGCAACGTGGACGTGCCGCTTGAGGACCTGGGCGTGCAGGCGGACGCGCTGCACGACCTGACCCGGCGTGACGTCACCGAGCACAACCAGGACCTGCTGGCGGCGGCCCTCGCCCTGCTGGACTGAGAACGGTGGCGGTGGTGCTGGCGGTGGCAGGGGCCTTATCACACCCCCTGCGGCCAGCGGGACTAACGGCCCTGACCTGCGGGCACCGGCGTTTGCGATGCTGATGATCGAGAGGGCTCTTCCCCGCCCTCGTTCACCGAACGCTATGGAGGCCGACCATGACTCGTCCGATCACCGTGGGAGTGGACGGCTCGCCCGAGAGCCAGGCAGCCGTCGACTGGGCGGCCGGCGAGGCGGTGCGCCGTGGGCTGCCGCTGCGCGTGGTGCACGCCTGGCACTGGGAGCCGCTGTCGACGCCCGTGCCCAACAGCGGCGACGCGCAGGCCAAGTGGGCGCGGGAGCTGGTGCGCGAGACCGAGCAGCGGTTGGCCGCCCGCCACCGTGACCTGTCGATCGTCGCCGAGGTGCTGGACGCCGAGCCCGTGCCGGCCCTGGTGCGGGCGAACGAGGAGGCGCGGATGCTGGTGCTCGGCTCGCGCGGGCACGGCGCGCTGCTCGGCTTCCTGCTCGGCTCGCACGCCCAACAGGTGCTCGCCCGCGCCAGCCGGCCGGTCGTCTCGGTCCGCGCCCCCGAGGACGCGAAGGAGGGGTCGGCGGACGCGCCGGCGCAGACGACGGCGGCCCGGGAAGCCGCGGCCGGCGAGGTCGTCGTGGGCCAGCAGGGCTCGGCCGAGGACAGTGACGCGGTGCTGCGCTTCGCGTTCGAGGCAGCCGCCGCGCGCGGGGTGCCGGTGCGCGCCGTACGGGCCTGGAGCCTGCCGCCCATCTACGCGTACACCCCCGGCTCCATGCGGCTCGCGGACGAGGCCGGCGGCCTTGAGCCGTACGAGAGGGAGCAGCTCGCCGAGGCGCTGGCGCCCTGGCGTAAGGAGTTCCCCGAGGTGCCGGTGGCCGAGCACGTGGAGATCGGCAGCGGCGGGCAGGTGCTGCTCGCGCAGACCGCGCGCGCCCAGTTGCTGGTGGTCGGGCGGCGGGTGCGGCGCTCCCCCATCGGTTCGCGCATCGGGTCGGTGGCGCATGCGGCGCTGCACCACGCCCGCTGCCCGGTCGCGGTCGTCCCGCACGACTGAGCGGGCGGGTGACACGCGTGGCCCCGTGACGGGCTGGTTCGCCCGTCACGGGGGCGCGGTCACATCGCCATGCCGCCGTCGACGCACACGACCTGGCCGGTGATGTAGGAACTCTCGTCGCTGGCGAGGAAGGCGACCAGGTTGGCGACCTCCTCCGGGCGGCCGAAGCGGCCCATGGGCACGGGTCCAAGGCGCTGGTTGTCGTCCTGGAGGTGCTCGGTCATGTCGGTGCTGATCAGGCCGGGCGCGACGGCGTTGCAGCGCACGTTGCGCTCGCCGAGCTCCTTGGCGATCGTCTTCGTCAGGCCGATCAGACCCGCCTTGGCCGAGGCGTAGTTGGCCTGGCCCGCGCTGCCGAAGACGCCGGCGACCGAGGATATGTTGATGATCGAGCCGCTGCGCCGGCGGATGAAGCCGAAGTAGCAGCTCTTGATGAAGTAGAACGCGCCCTTGAGGCTGGTGTTGATGACCGCGTCGAAGTCCTCGTCCTTGATGGACACGGCGAGGCCGTCCCGGATGATGCCGGCGTTGTTGACCAGGATGTCGACCGGGCCCAGGTCGCCCGTGATGGCCTTCACGGTCTGGGTGACCTGTTCGGAGTCGGCCACGTCGCAGCGGTAGATCCGGGCGGTGGCGCCCAGGGCCTCGGCGTCCCGCAGGGTCTGCTTCGCGCTCGTCTCGTCGTTGGCGTAGACGATGGCGACCGTCGCGCCGCCCCTGGCCAGCCGCAGGACCGTGGCGCGCCCGAGGCCACGGGAGCCGCCGGTGACGACGGCCACCTTCCCGCCGAGTGGGCCGCTCGGGTGGGTGTCCGGGGTGGTGGTCACGAGCGGGCCTCGTCGATGATGCGGACGATGTCGCCGATGCTCTGCGCGTCGGCGAACCTCACCATCGGCAGCGAGACCCCGGCCGCCTCCATGGTCTCGGTGATGATGTCGGCCCGGTCGATCGAGTTGGCGCCCAGGTCGCGCAGGCTGTCCTGCGGGGTGGCCGCGCTCACGTCAACCTCCGGGACGATCTCCGAGAAGACGGACATCAGGGCCTTGAAGATCTCTTCCTGGGACATGCTCTCTTCTCTCTCTCGCACTGTTCGTATCGCGTGCCGCTGGCGCGGCTGGGCTGACGTGCCGCTGGCGCGGCGGGTTGGCGTGCCACCGGGTGTGGCTAGGCGCCGTAGCGGCTCAGGAGGAGTTCCTTGACCTCGGGCTGGTGGAAGGTGACCTCGTGCATCGCCAGTTCCTGCTCGATCACCGCGGGGAGCTGCTCGCGCAACTCCCGTACGAGGTGCTCCTTGAGCAGGACCAGGGAGCGCCGCGGCTTCTCGGCCAGGCTCTCGGCCAGTTCCAGAGCCGCCGCGAGGACGTCCTTGCGGGGCCGCACCGGGTAGGGCACGCCCCGCTCGGCCAACTCCGCGCCCCGGAAGGTGCGGCCGGTGAGCAGGAACTCCTGGGCCAGGGCCAGGCCCAGCTTCGCGGGGAAGACGCGGGTCGACCCGAAGCCGGGAGTGAAACCGTACTTCATGAAGTTCGCGGTGTAGATGCTCTCCCTCGACAAGATCACGAAGTCCGCGAACAGGCCCATGGACAGGCCGCCGCCGATGGCGTGGCCCTGCATGGCGGAGATGACCGGGATCGGGCATTCCAGCGGCAGCGAGTACGCGTTGGGCGTCCCCTCGTCCTTGGCCTGGAAGGTGGACTCCCCCGCGTGGATGTCGAGGAGGACCTCGCGGGTGCCGCCCGAGCAGAAGAAGCTGCCGTAGCCGGTGAGGATGACCGCCTTGTACCGTTCGTCGGCCTGTACCCGCGTGAACGCCCGCCCGAGGCCGGCGAGCAGGTCGCCGGTGAAGGTGTTCTTGTTCTCCTGGTCGGCCATCGTGATCTGGGCGACCCCGGGGCGGGGTTCGGTCACGGTGACGACATCGGTCACACCCACTCGTACTCCCGGTGGAACTCGTTGACGCGCTTGAGGAACAGGCGGCCCGTGCCCGAGACGGTGTCAAGGACCTCGGGGATCAGGTCGAGTCGCAGCTCCACGTTGCGGGTGCCGAACTCGATGACCTCGTTCTCCTTGGTCAGCCGCAGGTACTGCTCGATGCTCAGCTCGTACCGGTCGTCGAGCACCTTTCCGGTGCCCATCGCCCGCACCCGCTCCTGACTGTCCTGGGTGACGACACCGCTGTAGAACTCGGAGCAGCAGCCGGAGCCGTAGGAGAAGATGCCCACCCGCTTGGGTGTGCTGAAGTCGCCGTGGGCGATGGTGCCGAGCAGGTTGAGGAAGACGGTGCCGCCGAAGACGTTGCCCACCCGCTGGCAGTAAGAGAGGCCGGGCAGTACGCGGCGTTCGAAGTCGGCCTCGATGGCGGGGTTCTTCGCCTTGCACATGCGGCGCATCATCGTGCGGTGCGCGCCCTTGACCATGCCGCCGAAGGGGGTGTGGAAGGAGAGGTAGTCGAAGGTGGCGGCGTAGTCGACGTCCTCGACCTTGTCGGCGTACGCGCGGTAGGCCGCCTCGCAGCAGTCCAGGTAGGACATGAGCGACAGGTCGGCGTTGCCGGCCTCGCTGTCCGGCACGGGCCGGCAGGTGTCCATCACCTCGTACCCGTAGTAGCCGTTGGCGCCGACGTCCACGCTGAAGACGTGCGGGGTGTCGCTGACCAGGATGGCCATCGCCCCGGCGCCGCCGCTGGGCTCGGCGAACGACCAGTCCTCCTGGAGCGCCTCGCCGCCCTCGGTGGCCTTGAAGCGGGAGATGTCGGTGGTCACCACCAGGCCCTTGGCCCCCGGGGAGACCTGGGAGAGGACGAAGTTGACGGCGTTCTGGAAGCCGGCGGTCCCCGCGTAGCAGGCGTTCTTCACCTCGAACAGCCGGCAGCCGCGGTTCAGGCCCAGGTAGTCGTGCACGTAGGTGCTGAGCGACTTGCCGAAGTCGATGCCGGACTCGGTGCAGGTGATCAGGACCTCGATGCGGTCCCGCTCCTCCTGGCTGAGCGCGTCCACGATCGGCTTGGCGGCGTTGACCGCGAAGGAGACCGGGTCCTCGAAGGGCAGGGCCACCGACTTCTCGTGCATGAGCAGGTTGGCGAACCGCTCGTTGTCCAACCCCCGGTACTCGGCCAGGGTCTGTACGTCGAGGTAGGCCGAGCCGCCGTAGAAGTTGATGGCCTCGATGCCGGCCGCGCGGGGTTGCATAGTGTCTCTCCTCGTGTTCATGGTCCCGTCCCCGTACAACCCGCCGCTCACGACCGGCCCACCGCGCTCAGCAGTTCCTGCCGGATGATGGCCAGCAGGCGGTCCTGGGACTGGTGCGCGTCGATGAACTGGTGGTCGCCGGCCATGGTGTGCAGCAGGAAGGGGCCGGTGGTCAGCCCCTCCCACAGCTTGGTCTCCTCCGAGGCCACCCAGTCGTCCACGCCGTGGAAGGCCGTGATGGGGGCGGAGAAGGTCTCCTCGGGGTCGTAGGTGTAGCGGTCGATGAGGCTGCACGCCGCCAGCAACTGCGGCAGCGTCGCCCGCGTCTCCACCTCGCCGTAGCTCCAGGCGTCCCCGTACGCGCGGACCACGACCTCGACGGCCTCGGGGTCGTGCCGGATCTCGTCGTAGGTGGGGATACGCTTCATGCCGTTCTTCGCCAACTCGTCCAGGATGTCCTGGATGCTGGGGTTGGGCCCGCTCGGCGCGGCGAAGCCCGAGACGAACGTCTTGACCAGGCGGGCGTCCGGGTTCAGGCCGAGTCGGTGGGCCAGTCGGAAGGAGAACAGCGCGCCCCAGCTGTGCCCGAAGGTGGCGCAGGGGAGGTCGAGCAGCTTCGGGTCGATGACGCGCTCCATGGTCCGCATGAAGGCGTCGAGGTCGGACGGGGCCCGCTCGTCCAGCCGCTTGGTGTCCATCCCCGGCAGCTTGATCGCGCACACGTCGATCTCCGGGCCGAGGTGGTCGCGCCAGTCGTCGAACAGGTCGGCGTCGCGGTAGCCGTTGGGGAAGCAGAACAGGCGCACCCTGGCGTCGGGGTTCGGCTCGTAGCGGTGCACCCAGTGCGCCGGGGAGAGGTCGTCCTCGTACGGCTTGGTCTGGGTGGCGCGCAGTCCGCTGCCGCCGGGGAGCAGGTCCGTCAGGCCCTGCGCGAGGCCGCGCAGGGTGTCGCTCTGGACCATGTCGGCGAAGGAGATGTCGACGGACAGCAGGGTGCCGGTCTTGTGGAAGAAGCGCAGGCCGGTCATGGAGTCCAGGCCGAAGTCGCTCATCGGCTGGTCCGGGTCGACCTCGTCCGGCTCCATCTCCAGGATGTGCGCGAGCAGCCGGCTCAGGTACTCCAGGACCATCTCCTGCTTGCGCTCGGCGTTCGCGTAGCCGTAGCGCTGGAGGAAGTCCCGGTCCTCGCCCTCCTTGTCCAGCGTCGCGGCGTCCATCATCGCCTTGAGTTCGCCGAGCTTCTTCTCGTCGAACTCCTTGAGCCGGATGTGCCCGACCGAGGCCACGGTCGTGCCCGAGCCGTCCACGAGCCGGATGCTGCCGGTGATCTCCCCTCGCTCCGCGTCGTAGTCGGGGACGGCCACGCTGGCGAACAGCCCCTCGGCCGAGGAGCTGGGCCGCAGGAGCACCTCGTCCATCTCGGCGACCATGTACTTGCGCCCGCTCGGGGTGCGGTCGACGGCCACGTAGTTGCAGGTCTGGGCGCAACTGTCGAGGACGCCGGGGTGGAAGCCGAGGGCGTACGCGCGGCGCGCGGTCGCTCCCTCGGGCGCCGCGAAACCGACGAGCACCTCGCTCTGACCGCGCCACCAGGCCCCGTCGACGTAGCGCACGGCCGGGCCGAAGTAGAAGCCGCGGTCCTGCTCCAGCGGCTCGTAGAACTCCTCGCGGGGCACGTGGCGGTCGCTGGCGCGCTGGGCGGCGGCGATGTCCAGCGGCGCGGCGTCGGCCACCTCGTCCGCGGGGCCCACGACGCCGTGCACGTTCAGGCTCCACTGCGCGGCGCCGGCCTCCTTGCTGTGGAACTGGAAGTCGAACGAGCCGTCGCCGTCGTCGCGCGGGTCGAGGACGAGCAGGACCTCCTTGGTCTCCTCGGCGAAGACCATGATGGGGGCCGTGAACCGCATGTCACGCACCCGGCACAGCCGGCCCGGGTGTCGCTCGGCCAGCACGGCCCGCAGCATCTCCAGGTAGTAACCCACGTGGACGACACCGGAGTTGTCCACCAGCTCGGGGAAGTTCTGGTGGGCGAAGGTGTACAGGTACTGCTTCTGCCGAACCGGCAGCCCCAGCTCCTCGCCGCGCAGCCCCTCGCGGCTGAGCCGCCCGCCCAGCCGGCCGGTCAGCTCGGCCGACTCCCGGTCGGCGCCGGAGTGGGCCAGCCAGTGGCGGGTCGGTTCGAAGGGGTAGTTGGGCAGCATCAGCTTGCGCCGGCCCTGGCCCGCGTAGTGGTCCCGCCAGTGCAGCGACGAGCCCAGGCAGGAGAGCCGGGCCAGCGCGCGCAGCAGCGTCTCCAGCGCGGGGCCCGCGTCGGTCAGCCGCAGCACGACGACGTCATCGCGCTGGAGGACCTCGGCGTCGCGGGGCGCGCCCAGCTCGACGAAGAAGCGGTAGCCCTGGTCGTACAGCTCCCGCAGGCCCTCGTCGTAGCGGATCGGCGCGGTCAGGGCGTGGTCGCGGAAGTCGGCGCGCAGCGCCTCGGGGTTGTGGCTGGTGGTCAGGGTGTGCGGCGACTGGTAGCGGCTGTCGGGCTGCTGGTACGCGGCGTCGCGTACGGTGCGCTGCCAGCTCTCCGCCCGGCCCTGGTAGGCGGCGGAGGGCCAGGTGCCCTCCCGCTCCTGGGTGATCTCGGCGCCGGCGGCGGCCAGCGCGTCGGTGACCTGGGCGAGCGCCGCGGGGGCGCCGGAGAGCACCCGCTCGTTCGGCCCGTACACGGCCGACAGGTGGGCCTGGCCCTGCCAGTCGCGCAGCACGCCCTCGAACGCCTCGCGCTCCAGGCGCACCCGGGCGAAGGCCACCGGCTCGGCCGATGCGCGCGCCCGCTCCAGCGCCAGGTGGTGGCCGACCGCGGCCTCCAGGTCGAGCACGCCGGAGACGACGGCCGCGACCAGGGACCCGGTGCGCTCGCCGAAGGTGATCTCGGGCAGCACGCCGTAGGAGGCGAGCAGCTCGCACAGGGCGTACTCGGCCGCGAACAGCCACGCCTGCCGGGCCTGTTCGGTGGCGGGCTCGGCCCCCTCGGTGGTGAGGGCCGCGAGCTGTGGGCCGCAGGCGGCGTCGAAGTGCGCCAGGCACTCGGCGAGCGCGGAGCGGAAGACGGGGAAGTCGGCCGCGAGCGCGCGGGCCACCTCGAAGGTGTGTCCCGCGTCGCCGTGGAAGAGGAAGGCCAGTTTGGGCTGGATCTTCTCGTCGGTCTGCGCGGCGAAGGCCCGGCCGCCCGCGTGCGGGGTGAACAGGGTGCGCTTGGCGTTCCAACGGTCCCGGCCGTGGCTGCTGCCGAGGATGACCGAGGTGTCGGAGTACAGCGTCCCCTGCACCTCGTACGCGGCGAGCACGGCGCCGAAGCTTTCGCGCAGCTCCGCCACGGTGGTGCCGAGGAAGACGGCGCGGTGGGTGAACGCGGTGCGGCAGGCGTTGGCCGTGTAGCACAGGTCCTCGACCGGGACGTCGGGGTGGCTGGCGAGGTACGCGTCGAAGCCGCGGATCTGGCGGACCAGCTTCTCCTCGTCGGTGGCGCTCAGCGTCAGCAGCGAGGAGGCGAGCCGGGGGCGGGCCGGCTGGCCGGCCGCACCGGACGCCGGCGCCTGGGGCGCCTCGGAGAGGATCAGGTGGGCGTTGGTGCCGCTGAAGCCGAAGGAGCTGATAGCGGCGTGCCGCGGCCGGTCGGGGTCGGCCGGCCAGTCGCGGACGGAGCGCGGGAAGTCGAAGGACTCCCTGAGCGGTTCCAGGCGCGGGTTCAGCTCGGTCAGCCCGGCGATGGGCGGGATCTGGCCGTGGTGCAGGCACAGCACGGTCTTGATGAGGCTGGCGATGCCGGCGCCGGCCTCCAGGTGGCCGATGTTCGCCTTGACCGCGCCCAGCGTCAGGCGGCGGGAGGGGTGGCCGTACACGTGGTGGATGGCGTCGATCTCGATCGGGTCGCCGAGCAGGGTGCCGGTTCCGTGCGTCTCCAGGTAGTCGACGGCCTCGGGGGCGACGCCGGCGTTGTGCAGCGCCCGGGCGAGCACGGCCTTCTGGGCCTGGCCGTTGGGCATGGTCAGGCCGCTGCTCTCGCCGTCGTTGTTGATGGCGCCGCCACGGATCACGGCGTAGACGGTGTCGCCGTCGCGCTGGGCGTCCGAGAGCCGCTTGAGCACGACCATGCCGATGCCCTCGCCTCGCCCGTAGCCGTCCGCCGAGGCGTCGAAGGGCTTGGACCTGCCGTCGGCCGCCAGGGCGTTCATCATGCACAGCGAGGACATGACGCCCGGCGAGAGCATCATGTTCACGCCGCCGGCCAGCGCCGTGTCGCACTCCCCGCGGCGCAGCGCGTCGACGGCCAACTGGGGGCCGACCAGCGACGAGGAGCAGGCGGTGTCGACGGAGAGCGCGGGGCCGTTCCAGCCGAACGCGTACGAGACGCGACCGGAGGCGATGCTGGAGGTGGTGCCGGTGCCGATGTACTCGTTGACGTCGGCGGAGTCGCGTACGAGCTGGGCGTACTCGGAGTTGCTGGAGATGCCGATGAACACGCCCGTGGAGCTGCCGCGCATCTCCTCCGGGTGTTGGCCGGCGTTCTCCAGCGCCTCCCAGGACACCTCCAGCAACTGCCGCTGCTGGGGGTCCATCGCGTTGGCTTCCAGCGGGGAGATCTTGAAGAACCGGGCGTCGAAGGCCGCCACGTCCCGCGCCAGGAAGTTGCTCTGCCGGATGTACATCTTGCCGGGCTTGCCCGGCGTCGGGTCGTAGTGGTCCTGGACGGGCCAGCGGTCGTCGGGAACGTCGCGGACGCCGACGCCGGCCTCCCGTACGAAGTCCCAGAACCGTTCGGGTGTGTCACACCCACCGGGGAAGCGGCAGGCCAGGCCGACCACGGCGACGGGTTCCCGACCCGCCTCGCGGCTCCTGGCCAACTGGCGGCGCAGGTTCTGGATCGTCAGGACTGACTGTTTCAGTACCTCGGTGGTGCTGCTCTTCGCCTGCTCACTCATGAAACATCCAGCCCCTCGTTCTCACTCAGCTCGATTTCCTTCCGCAGCAGGGCGACGAGGTCGTCCTCGCCCATGCCGTCCAGGTCGGACGACGCGGCGTCCAGGCCCTCCGGGTCGTCCACGCCCGCCAGGCCGTCCAGGCCGTCCAGGCCGGTGGAGGCCGGTGCCTGGTCGGCGCAGGCCGCGCCGGCCGCCGGCTCGGCGCCCTCCTCGGTCGGCGCTCCGACCGGCAGCGTGGCCTCGATCTCCCGCGTCGGGACGCCCAGCATGCGGGTGATCTTCGCGATGTCGCCCTTGACCGTGACGACCTGCGGGTGGTCCAGGCCGACCCCGGTACGCAGCGCCTGCCAGCCCTCGGGGCCCTCCAGGACGACGGTGCCCAGCGTGTTGCGCATCCAGGTCAGGATCGTCTCGCTGGTCTCCATGCCGCCGGTGCGCCAGAACGACCAGTTCAGCGAGAGCGTGTGCCCCGGGCGCTCACCGCGCTCGCACTGCTTCGCGCGGTACTCGGCGAAGGCGTCCAGGTAGCTGTTGGCGAAGCAGTAGTCGCTCTGCCCGAAGTTGCCCAGGACCGCCGCCAGCGAGGAGAACATCACGAAGAGTTCCAGGGGCTCGTCCCGCAGCGCCTCGTCCAGGTACCGGGTGCCGAACACCTTGGCCCTGAAGACCTCCGCCATCTCCTCGGGGCGCTTGTTCTGGAGCGAACCGTCCCGCAGCGCGCCGGCCGAGTGGATCAGGCCGGTGATCGGCCCGAACCGTCCGCGCACCTCGGCGACCAGGTCCGCGACCGCCCGCCGGTCGCCGATGTCGGCCCGCAGGTAGACGGCCTCGCCGCCGTCCCGGCCCCAGGAGGCGAGTTCGGCCAGCTTCTCGGCGTCCGCCGCGCGGCGGCCGACCAGGACGACCCTGGCCCGGTGCTCCTCGCTGAGGTAGCGGGCGAAGAGGCCGGCCAGGCCGCCGGGGCCACCGGTGATCAGGTAGACGCCGCCGGCGGTGAACCGGGGCTTGGCGGCTTCGATCTCGCCGGCGGGCACCGGGTGGAAGCAGCGGGTCCAGCGGCGGGTGCCGCTGTGCCGCAGCTCCACGTCCGCGTCGTCGTGGCCGAACTCGGCCATCAGCGCGGCGGCCATCCGGGCCCGGCTGAGGTTGGCGCGGGTGAACTCGACCGTCTTGTAGACCAGCAGCGGGCTCTCCATGCGGGCGGCGCGCGCGAAGCCGCCGATGCCCTGGCTCTCCGGCGCCGCCGCCCCGCCGCGCGAGGCGTACGCGTACACCAGGCGCACCCGCTGCCCCGGCAGCTTGGCCAGCACGGCCTGGCTGAGGGCGGTCAGGGCGTAGACGCCCTGGTGCAGGCCGGCCTCGATGCGGTCCGGGTCGGCGTCGGAGCCGGCGGCCGACCAGTGGTGGATGATCCGGTCCACGGTCAGGTCGCGCTCGGCCAGCGCCGCGAGCAGGCGCTCGTAGCCGTCCCGCTCCAGCGGGTCGAGTTCGAACTCGTCCGGGCCGACGGCGCGGAACCCGCGCTCGCCCGGGCGGACGAGGACCACGTGCTCGGGGCGCTCGTCGGCCGGCAGGCCCAGCAGGGCGGTGCGCAGCTTCTCGCCGGTGTCCAGGAGCACGACCGTGCCCCCGGCCTGGCGCGCCGCGCTGGCGTGGGTCTCGGCCCAGTCCCGGGTGAACAGCCACACGGGCGCGTCCGTGTCCTCGGCGGCCTGGGGCGCGGGGGACGGCTCGCCGGCCACCTGTCCGCCGGCCTGGTCAAGCAGGTCCAGGAGGTAGGCGGCCACGTCGTTGATCGTCGGGTAGTTGAAGATGAGTTGCAGGTCCAGGCTCTGCCCGAAGAGGCGCTCCAGCAGGTTGTGCATCTGCGTGGACGTGATGGAGTCCATGCCCAGCTCGAAGAAGCCTCGGTCGGTCTCGGGGAGCCGGCCGTCGGCGAAGCCGAGCAGGCCGGCGACCCGGCGCTGGAGGTAGCCCGCCATCAGCTCCAGGCGCTCGCCCCGGAACGCCTCGGCCAGTTGGCCCAGGAACGCGTGGTCCACGCCGCCGGGCTCCGCGTCGGCCGTGGCCGGCGGCGCGGCGGCCGGCTCGGTCGCGGTGACCCGTACCGCGCCCTCGTACAGCCAGTGGGTGTCCCGCTCGAAGGGGTAGCCGGGCAGCGGCACGCGGCGGCCCGGGCGTCCGCGCCAGGCGGCCTCGAAGTCCACGTCGGCGCCGTCGAGCCACTGCCGGCCCGCCTCGTCGAGCCGCTCGCGCGCCGCGTCGGCCCGCCCGTCGGCCACGAAGCCCTTCAACTGGGCGGCGAGGTCGGCGTGGTCGGTGGCCGAGAAGGCGACGCGGTGTCGCTGGGGTCGGCGGCCGGTCTGGAGCGTGTACGCCACGTCGGCCAGGTCGGGCCGCGCGTCCGGCGCCGCCCCGTCCAGGTGGGCGTGGAGCGCGGCGGCGTAGCGCACCAGCGCCTCGGGGGTGCGGGCGGACAGCGGCACCAGGTGCGGGCCGCTGGTCGCCGGCGCGGGGTGCGGCCGGCCGGTGTACTCCTCCAGGACCAGGTGGACGTTGACGCCGCCCACCCCGAAGGAGCTGACGCCTGCGCGTCGCGGCTGGCCCTGCGGGGGCTGCCAGGGCTCGGCCTCCAACTGGACCCGGAACGGCGTGCGGTCGAAGTCGATCTCCGGGTTGAGGCGCTCGGAGTTGAGCCGGCTGGGGAACAGCCGCCCCTCGCGCATCTGCAGCAGGACCTTGGTGACCTGGGAGATGCCGGCGGCGGCCTCCAGGTGCCCGATGTTGGACTTGACCGAGCCGATGGCGCAGTGCCGACCGTCGTCGGGGAAGCCGTCGAACGCGGTGGCCAGCGCCTCGATCTCGATGCTGTCGCCGAGTGAGGTGCCGGTGCCGTGCGCCTCCAGGTAGCTGACGCCGCCCGGCTCCACGCCGGCCCTGGCCAGGGCGGCGCGGACCACCTCGGCTTGGGCGACCGGGTTGGGCACGGTGTAGCCGTTGGTCTTGCCGCCGTGGTTGACGGCGGTGCCCTTGATGACGCCGTAGACGTGGTCGCCGTCGGCCTCGGCCTGGGCGAGCGGCTTGAGGAGTACGGCGCCCACGCCCTCGCCGGGCACGTAGCCGTTGCCGCCCTCGCCGAAGCTCTTGCAGTGGCCGTCGGCGGAGAGGAAGTTGAACATGCCAAGGGTCAGGTACTTGCTGGGGTGCAGGCTCAGGTTGACGCCGCCGGCGATGGCGACCTCGGCCTCCCCGTGCCGCAGCGCCTCGCAGGCCAGGTGGATGGCGTACAGCGAGGAGGAGCAGGCGGTGTCCACGACCAGGCTGGGGCCGCGCAGGTTCAGCAGGTAGGAGACGCGGTTGGCCACCGAGTACAACTGCGAGTCGATGGGCACGTCCTTGCCGGCGGCCAGGTCCGCCGCGCCGTACAGCCCGTACTCGTTGAACGTGACGCCGGCGAAGACGGCCACGTTGCCGCGCCGGTCGCCGGCCTCCGGGTCGGCCAGGGACTCGGGGGTGTGGCCCGCGTCCTCCAGGCAGTGCCAGACGGCCTGGAGGAACAGCCGCTCCTGCGGGTCCATGTAGGCGGCGGCGCCGGGCGAGAGGTTGAAGAAGCCCGGGTCGAAGGCGAGCGCGTCGTCGAGGAAGCCGCCCCAGCGGCAGTCCACGTCCGGGAAGTCGCGGTGGTCCCAGCGCTCGGCCGGGATCTCGGTGATGGCGTCCCGGCCGGCGGCCAGGTTGGCCGCGAACTCCGCGAGCGTCGGCGCCTGCGGATAGCGCCCGCTGAGGCCGATGACGGCGATGTCCCCGGAGCCGGCCGCCGCGACGCCGGCCGGCACGGGCGGTGCGGCGGGCGCCGGCGAGAGCGGGGCCGGTGTGGTGGCCACGGCGGCCGGCGCGCCCAGCTCCCGCGCGGCGCTGGTGGTCGCCAGGTGGCGGGCCAGGGACTCCAGGTCCTTGTACGTGAACAGCAACGACGTGGGCAGCGGGCCGTAGTGCGCCTCAAGCGCCCGGTTGAGCTGGGTGATGCGCACGGAGTCGACGCCGTAGTCCTCGAACGTCGCGTGCGCCTTCAGCCGGCCGACGGGGATCTTGAGCACCTCGGAGAAGCGGCGCTTGACGTCCGCCAGGACGACGGCGTGCAGTTCGTCGCCGCTCAGCGGCGCGGCCACAGGCGCGGCGGCCGGCGCGGGGCGCGGGGCCGCGGGCAGCGCCGGCGCCGTGGCCGGGACCGCGACCGGCCCGCCGGACGCGGCGGCCAGCGCCGTGGCGGGCACCAGCGGGTCGTCCGGACCGACCGGGATCACCCAGTGCGTCTCGCGGGCGAACGGGTAGGTCGGCAGCGGCAGCCGGCGGCGCCGCTGGGCCTGCCACAGCGGCGCCCAGTCGGCGTCGGCGCCCATGACCCACATCTCGGCGGTCTCGTCGAGCCGTCCCTCGGCGAGGAGTTGGCGGGTGTACTTCTGGGTGACGTCGTGCCTAAGGAGCGAGTGCAGCCGGCGGTCGTGGTCCTCGGTCGAGCCGCTCCACACGCCGGGCGCGTCCGCGCGGCCCTCCAGGTAGGCGCGCAGCCCCTGGCGCAGCTCGGCCAGGTCGCCGGCGCGCACGGCCAGCCGCTCGGCCATCGCCGCGCGCCCGGTCTGCAGCGTGTACGCCAGGTCGGCCAGGGAGAGCGCCGGCGCGACGGCCGGCCGCGCGGCGGGCTCGGGCGTCTGCCGCGCGCCGTACAGGTCGGCCAGGTGGGCCGCGGTGCGGGCGACGGTGGGTTGCTCGTGCAGCACCTCGGTCGGGAAGCTGAGCCCCAGTCGCTCCTGCAGGCGCTCGTGGCAGGCGACCAACTCGTAGGTGCCCAGGCCCTGGTCGGCGTACGGCTCGTCGTCGGCGACGTCGGCGGGGCGCAGGCCAAGGGCGTGGGCCACCGCGGCCCGGGTCTCCTCGCGCACCGCGTCGGGCGTCAGGGCCGTGGGGGTCTCGGTCGCCGGCCTGGCGGCCGGGGCCGGGTCGGCCTGCCGGTCGAGATGGCTCAGGAGTCGCTGGGCGGCGGCCCGCAGCCCGTCCCGCTGCTGCGCTGAGAGCACGAAGAGGTGCTCGCGGGGCGCGTCGTCCGTGTCCGCCGACTGGGCCGGGGGCTCCTCGACGACGAGGTGGGCGTTGGTGCCGCCCGCGCCGAAGGCGCTGATGCCGGCCCGGCGCGGCAGGGCGCGGCCGTCCGGGCCCACCGGCGCCTGCCAGTCCTCAAGTGCGCGTTGGACGGTGAAGGGCGTCTCGGGGAAGTCGATGAGCGGGTTCAGGGGCGTGGTGTGCAACGAGGGGACGAGTTGTCGGTGCCGCATCTGGAGGATGACCTTGGTCAGCGCCGCGATGCCGGCCGCCGACTCCAGGTGGCCGATGTTCGACTTGACCGAGCCGATCGCGCAGAACTGCTGGTCCTGGGTGGCCCGTCGGTACGCCTTGGTCAGCCCGGTGATCTCGATGGGGTCGCCGAGCGACGTGCCGGTGCCGTGTGCCTCGACGTAGGAGACGGACCGCGGGTCCACGTCCGCCCGGGCGAGCGCCTCGCCGATCACCTCGGCCTGCGCCTGCGGGTTGGGCACGGAGTAGCCGCTGGTCCGGCCGCCGGCGTTGACGGCCGAGCCCTTGATGACGGCGTGCACGTGGTCGCCGTCGGCGAGGGCCTGGCGCAGCGGCTTGAGCAGCACGGCGCCGACGCCCTCGCCGGGTACGTATCCGTCGCCGCCCTCGCCGAAGGCGCGGCAGCGGCCGTCGCTGGAGAGGAAACCGCCCTGGCCCAACTGGATGTACTTGGCCGGGTGGGACATCACGTTGACGCCGCCGGCCAGGGCCAGTTCGCACTCGCCGCTACGGATGGCGGTGCACGCCTGGTGGATGGCGACCAGCGAGGACGAGCACATGGTGTCGACCGTCATGCTCGGGCCGTGGAAGTCGAAGAAGTACGAGACGCGGTTGGCGACCGAGGCGTACGAGGAGTTGCCGTTGAGCCAGCCGCCGTGCTTGTCGGTGGCCAGGAGTTGGTAGAGGCCGAACATGACGCCGGCGTAGACGCCGACCTTCTTGCCGGCGAGCGCGTCGGGCGCGTACCCGGCGTCCTCGATGGTCTGGTAGGAGGTCTCCAGGAACAGGCGCTCCTGCGGGTCGAGGAACTCGGCCTCGACCGGCGGGATGTTGAAGAACAGCGGGTCGAAGAGTTCCACGCCGTCCAGGAAGCCGCCCCACCGGCTGTAGGTGGTGCCGGGCCTGCCGCGCTCCGGGGCGTAGAGGGCGCTGTGGTCCCAGCGGCGGCGCGGGACCTCGGTGACGCTGTCGGTGCCGGTGCGCAGGTTCTCCCAGAAGGCGTCGAGGTCTTCGGCGCCCGGGTAGCGGCCGGCCAGGCCGATGATGGCGATGTCCTGCTGGGCGGTGTCCTGCTGGACGGCCCCCCGCTGGGTGGTCTCCCGCTGGGCGGCGGGCCGCGACGCGACGGGGTGAGGCCGCTCGGCCACGGGGTGTTCGGCCGCCGGGTGACCGGCCACCGGCGGTTCGGCCACGGGCTGTTCGGCCCGGCCGCGCGCCTGGAGCAGGGCCCACTTGCCGGACAGCGCCTTGGCCGGCGCCACGGGTGCGGCGGGCTCGGGGGCGGCGGCCGAGGCCGGGTGCGGCGCGGGCTCGGCGGGGGCCGCCGCGGTCAGCCCGAAGTGGGCGCGGAGCTGGGGTGCCCTGGTGCGTACGAGGTGGTCGGTGAGCTCGTTGACGCTGTCGTACTCGAAGAACAGCGTCTTGGCGAGCGGGCCCAGGTCCTCCTCCAGTTCCTGGGTCATCCCGATGATGAGGATGGACTCGACGCCGTAGCGGCCGAACGAGGTGTCCGGCCTGATCTCGGAGGTGGGCAGCTTGGTGTAGCGGGAGACCAGGCGCACCAGGTGGTCGCGGGTCCGGCCGCGCAGCACCGGGTCGGCCTCCTCGGCGGCTGCGACGGGCGCCGGGGCCGCTTGCCGGGCGCTGACCTGCGGGGCCTGCGGGCCGCGCTCCAGCGCCTCCCAGGTGCGTGGCTCGCCCTTGACGACCACGACCTGCGGGGCGTCGCTGGTCAGCGCGGTGAAGAAGGCGTCGACGCCCTCGCCTGCGGTCAGCGGGTGCAGGCCCAGTTCGTCCCTGGCCCGCTCCTCGGCGCCGTCCGCCGCGTGCATGGCGCCCACGCCCTGCCACAGTGGCCAGCCGATGGCCAGGCTCCGGCCGGAGCGCAGCCCGCGCCGGCGCAGCGCCTCGCGCCGGTGCGCGTACTGGTCGAGATAGGCGTTGGCGAAGCCGTAGTCGGCCTGACCGAGGTTGCCGAGCGTGCCGGCCAGCGAGGAGAAGAGTACGAAGAAGTCGAGCGGCTCGTCGCGCAGCGCGGCGTCGAGCAGGGCCGTGCCGCGGACCTTGGCGGCGAGCACGGCCGCCGCCTCCTCGTGGGTCTTCTTCAGCAGGAACGAGTCCTGGATGACGCCCGCCGAGTGCACGACGCCGGACAGCGGCCCGAACGCGCTGCGGGCCTGGCTCACCAGCGTCGCCACGCCGTCGGCCGAGCTGACGTCGGCCTGGACGTACTGCGCCTGCGTGCCGCCGCTGGCCAACTGGGCCAGGGCGGCGCGGCCCCGCTCGTCCAGCGGGCGGCGCCCGCTGAGCACCAGGCGCACCGGCGCGCGCCGGGCGAGTTCGCGGGCGAAGATGAGGCCGAGCCCGCCGAGCCCGCCGGTGATCAGGTACGTGGCGCCGGGGCGCACCGGTCCGGGCCCCGCGGTCGCGAGCGGCGGCGCGGGAAGCGCGGCGAGGCCGCGTACGGTGCGGTGTTCGCCTTCGTAGCGGACCTGCGCCGCCTCGCGCGGCCGGTCGAACTCCGCGAGCAGCGTGGCGGCGGCGTCGTCCGCCGAGCGCGGGGTGAGGGCGACGCTGCGGTAGTCGAAGGTGGGCTTCTCCAGGGCGACGACGCGGGCGAAGGCGCCGACGGCGACGTGCCGGGGGCTCGCGCCGTCGGCGCCGTCGGTGCCCTCGGTGAAGGCGTGCACGAGCCGCACGTCGTGGTCGGGCCGCGCGCGCAGCAGGGCCTGGGTCAGCTCGTGCAGCAGGAAGTACTCCCGCTCGGCGGCGTGCGCGACCTCGACCTCACCGGCGTCCTCGGCCGGGGCGGGCCCGTGCCAGATCAGGATGCGGCCCGGCAGCGGGTGCGTGCGCAGCGCCGGCACCAGTTGGTCGGCCGTGCGCACCACGTGCAGCGTGGCGCCGGCGTCGTGGCGGGCCACCGCTCGGCGCAGGGCCTGCTCGGCGTCCTCTCGCGCGGTGAGGGCCAGGATGTGGCCGCTCGCGCGGGGGGCGTCGGCCCGCGCGGGGTGCGCGGCGCGGGTGGGCTGCCACTGGGGGGTCCAGTACCGGACGTGCTCGGTCATTTCCTCATTCACCTGTCTCGGCCCCGGTCGGAAACGACTTCAGGGCGTAGTCCTTCACGACCACGAGGGCCTTGCCGGTCAGGTCGGTCAGCGTGATGTCGAAGCGGTCGACGCTGCCGCCGGGCGTGGCGTCGCCGGCGCGACGCAGGTGCGCGACGCACTCCTCGGGCAGCGGCCCGCGGATGTCGATGGCGGCCACCGAGAACGGCAGCAGCAGCCGGTTGGCCCGGGGCTGCCCGGCCGGCTCCGCCATGAGCGCGATGACGGCCTGGAAGGCGCCGTTGACGAGCGCGGGGTGCAGGACGTCCGCCGGGTCCCGGTCGGCCGCCGGTGGCAGCGCGAGTTGGGCCACCGCGTGGCCGTCGCCGTACAACACCTCTTCGATGACCTGGAAGCCGGGCCCGTTGTCGAGGCCGGCGGCGGCCATGGCCGCGTACCCGGCCGAACCGTCGAGCTTGCTCTCGCAGCGGGCGATGACGCCGGACAGGTCCAGGGGCGGCGCGCCGCCTGGCGGCGCGGCCGGCTCGGTGCCCAGGTCGATCCTGGCCTCCATGCAGACGCGGGCCGCCGGCGGCCCCTCGTCGAGGCCGACGCGGACCAGGACGGACTCCTCCTCGGGGACGAGCCGCACCGTCACCTCGACGGGCTCCTCCCCCACCTCGATCGGGTGCCGCCACATCACGTCCCGTACGGAGCGCACCTCCTGTTCCAGGCTGAGCGCCCCGGCCAGGCGGGCCATCTCCAGCGTCACGGCGCCGGGCAGCACCTTCCGGCCGCTGACCCGGTGGCCGTCCAGGAAGGGTTCGCGGCCGGTGAAGGTGGTGGTGAAGCGCTGCTCGAAGAGGGAGGAGCGGTTGTGGTGCAGCAGCGGCGCCACCCGCCCGCTCGGCGGCGCGGCCGGCGCGGGCGCCGGCGCGGCCAGGGGCGCGGCGGTGTCCCGGGGCGGCAGCCAGTGCCGCAACCGGGCGAAGGGGTAGGTGGGCAGGCTGACGCGGCGGCGGGTGCCGGGCGCGGTGAACGCCTCCCAGTCCAGGTCCTGGCCGCCCACCCACAGGTCGAGCAGCGCGCCGTGGTCGCCGGCCGCGTACCGGGCGCGCAGCTCGTCGGCGGCGGGCCCGCGCGGCGGCGGCACGGGGGTGGTGACGGTGCCCTGGTACGGGGCGGGGCGACCGGCGACGAAGTCGGCCAGGCCCGCTTCGAGGTCGGCCTGCTGGCTGACGACGAAGCCGACGCGCTCCTCGTACGCGTCGCGGCCCACCTGGAGGGTGTAGGCGACGTCGGCCAACTCGGCCGCGCTCAACCGGCGTTCGCGCAGCCAGTCCAGCAGGCGCTGGGCGAGGGAGCGCAGTTGGTCGGCGCGTCGCGCCGTCAGGCGCACCAGGACCGGCCCGGCCGCGTCGTCGGAGGCGGTGGGCGCGGCGGGCGGCTGGTACTCGGCGATCACCACGTGCGCGTTGGTGCCGCCCGCGCCGAAGCTGGAGATGCCGGCTATGCGCGGCCCGTCGAGCGCCTCCCAGGCGGTCACCTCCTGCGGCACCGTGAACGGGGTGGCCGCGAAGTCGATCTCCGGGTTCAGCGCGGTGGAGTGCAGCGACGGGGCGATCTCCCCGTGGCGCATCTGGAGCAGCACCTTGCTGATCCCGGCGATGCCGGCGGCGCTCTCGCAGTGGCCGATGTTCGACTTGACGGAGCCGAGGTAGCAGCGGCGGGCCTCGGTGGCCTCGCTGCCGAACGCCTTGGTGAGCGCGGAGACCTCGATCGGGTCGCCGAGGCGGGTGCCGGTGCCGTGTGCCTCCACGTAGGAGACCCGCCGGGGTTCGACGCCGGCCCGGTCCAGGGCGCGCCGGATGACGGCCGTCTGCGCGTGCGGGTTGGGCACGGTGTAGCCGTTGGTCTTGCCGTCGTGGCTGACGGCGGTGCCCTTGATGACGCCGTAGACGTGGTCGCCGTCGGCCTCCGCCCTGGCCAGCGGCTTGAGCAGGACGGCGCCCACGCCCTCGCCGGGCACGTAGCCGTCGCCGCCGCTGCCGAACGACTCGCACCGGCCACGGGTGGAGGCGAAGTGGTTCTTGCCGAGCATCAGGAACTTGTTGGGGTGCAGGGACAGGTTGACGCCGCCGGCCACCGCCGCCTCGCACTCGCCGGAGAGCAGGCTCTGCGCGGCCAGGTGGATGGCGACCAGGGACGAGGAACACATGGTGTCCACGGCCAGGCTCGGCCCGTGGAAGCCGTACTGGTACGAGACCCGGTTGGCGATGGAGGCGGCGCTGCCGGTGAGGGTGACCATCTCGCCGCGCACCTGCTGCTGGGCCGCGTAGAGCTGGTACTCCTCGTACATCACGCCGACGTAGACGCCGACGGCCTGCCCGGTGAGCGAGCGGCGGCTGTAGCCGGCGTCCTCCAGGGCGTGGTGGACGCACTCCAGGAAGATCCGCTCCTGCGGGTCCATCACCTCGGCCTCGCCGGGCGAGATGTTGAAGAACAGCGAGTCGAAGCTGGCGGCCTCGTCGACGAACCCGCCCCAGCGGGCGTAGGTCCGCTCCTGTCGGCTGGTGCCGGCGGTCAGGTACGGGGTGTGGTCCCAGCGGTCGGCGGGGATCTCGGTGACGGAGTCGCGGCCGGAGCGCAGGTTCGTCCAGAACTGCGCCATGTCGTCAGCCTGCGCGTACCGCCCGGCCAGGCCGACGATGGCGATGTCCAGACCGCCGCCCGCCTCGGGCGCGGGCGGGGCGCTGGCCGTGGCCGGGCCGGTGAAGGCGCGCGACCAGTTGGCGGGCAGCGCGACGGGGGCGCGCTCGGCGGTCGGTTCGGCGGCCTGCGCAGCCTGGGCGGCCGGCGCCGGGGCCGGCGTGCGCGGCCCGGCCAGTTCGGCGGCCTGCCGTGGGTGGCTCTGGCACAGCGCCTCGGCCAGCTCCATGACGGTCTGGTTCTCGAAGAAGATCGTCTTCGGCAGGGGCCCGAAGTGCTCCTCCAACTGCTGGGTGAGGTTGATGATGAGCACCGAGTCGATGCCGTAGTTCTCCAGCGGTACGTGCACGTCCACGCGCGCGGCGTCGAGCTTGATCTCCTCGGCGACGATGCCCTTCAGGGCGACGGCCAGCAGGTCGGTCAGCTCCTCGGCGTCCGCCGACGGCCGGCCCGGGGCGACGGCCGTCGCAGGGGTGGCCGTCGCGGGGGCGGCCGTCGCGGGGGTGGCCGCCGTGGCGGGCGCCTGGGGGGCGTTGCCGGTCTGGGCGCGCAGGTAGGCGCGGAGCTTGGTGGCGTCGCCGACGAGCGGCAGGACCTGGTCCTCGCCGGTGGCCACGCAGGCGGCGAGGACCTCCAGGCCGGTGGCCCGGTCGAGGACGGCCAGGCCGGCGGCCTCGGTCGCGGCCCGCGCCTGCTCGGCGCTCAGCCCCATGCCGCCGTCCTGCCAGAGCTGCCAGTTGACGGACAGCGTCCGCCCGGCGCGCTCGCCACGGGCCACCAACGCGTTGCGGTGGGCGGCGTAGTGGTCCATGAACGCGTTCCCGGCCGCGTAGTCGGCCTGGCCCGCGTTGCCGAGGGCGCCGGCCGCGGAGGAGAAGAGCCAGCAGAAGTCCAGCGGCAGGTGCGCGGTGGCCTCGTCCAGGGCGATGAGCCCGGCCGTCTTGGGGGCGAGCACCGCCCGGGCGTCCTCGGCCGTCTTGCCGGTGATCAGGCGGTCCCGGGTGACGCCCGCGCAGTGCAGGACGCCGTGCGGGCCGCCGTGCTCGACGGCGACGCGGGCGACCAGCGCGCGGCAGGCCGCCGGGTCCGTGACGTCGGCCTGCGCGTAGGCGGCCACCGCGCCGTGGGCCCGCAGTTGCTCCAGGGCCGCCTCGGTCCGGGCGCTCGGCGCGGAGCGGCCGGTGAGGATCAGGTGCGGGGCGCGGACGCTGCGGGCGATCTCGTCGGCCATCAGCAGCCCGAGGCCGCCGGCGCCGCCCGTGACGAGGTAGACCCCGCCGTCGCGCCACAGCGGCGCGCGCTCACCCGCCGGCGCAGGCAACTCCGCCCACTGCCGGGTCTCGCGCCGGCCGTCCACGTAGCGCACCACCTGGTCGGCGGGCCAGGCGCGCTCGGCGCGCAGCCGCTCGGCCAGCTCGGCCGGGCGCGGCGCGTCCTGGCAGCGCACGAGTTGGGCGCTGGCGGCCGGGTGCTCGCCGCGCAGCGACTGGAGGAAGCCGGCCAACCCGTACGAGGCGTCGTCGGCGGCCACGACCTGCACCAACAGGCTCTGCTTACGGGTGTCGTGGAGGAGCCGCGCGGTGTGCCCCAGCAGGTCGACGACGTGGTCCTGGTAGCGGTCCGCGGGCCGGGTCGCGGCCGACGCGAGGGCCCGTACGTCGGCCTCGGGCAGCAGCGCGGCCAGCTCGTCGAGCAGGCCGGCGGCGGGCTCGCAGACCAGCACGGTCCACCGGTCGAGGTGGGCCGCCGCCGTGGGGGCCGGCCGCGGCGCGGCCTGCCACCGGGGGGCGAACAGCAGGCGCTCCGTCGGCGCGGCGGCGCCCGCGCCCGCGTCGAACGCGTAGCTCTTGAACGCCACCTGGTCCAGGCGGACCGCCACCCGGCCGGCGTCGTCGCACAAGGTGATGTCGATCTTCTTGAGCCGGTCCCCGCCGCCCGCGCCGCGCGCCGGGCGCAGGTGCGCCCACATCACGGGCGACGTGGCGCCCGCGACGGCGACCGACCGGACGGCGAAGGGCAGCTCCGCCGACTTCCCCTCGGCCCGTGGCAGCGCGGCCGGGTCCTCGGGGGCGTCGGGCAGCGACAGCGCGAGGGTGGCCTGGAGCGCCGCGTCCAGGAGTGCGGGGTGCAGCGTGTAGCGGCCGGCGTCGGCGGTGACGCCCGCCGGCAGGCGCAGCGCGACCAGCGCCTCGTCGGTTCCCCGGTAGACGGTCTGGATGGCCTGGTGGGCGGGCCCGTAGGCGATGCCCATCCGGGTGAACGTCTCGTACGCCCAGGCGCCCTCGACGCTCGGGCGGGTGCAGCGGGCTCGGAGGGCGGCCAGGTCGAGCGTCTCGGCGGGCGTCGCGGCCGGCGTGGCGAGTTCGACCTCGCCCTGGCAGTGCGTGTCGTCGCCGTGGACGCGGAACGCGATGGCATCCGCGCCCTGCCCCGGTGTCAGCGAGACGTGCACGGTGCGCGGCTCGTCGGCGACGGCGCACGGCCGCAGCCACACCACGTCGCGCACCCGCAGCTCCGCGTCCCGCGCCTGCTCGGGGAGGGCGGCGCGCACCGCGGTGAGCGCCATCTCCAGGTAGGCCACGGCGGGCAGCAGCTTCTGGCCGCCGACGCGGTGGTCGGTGAGGAAGAACTCCCGGCCGGTGAAGGTGGAGCTGAAGCGGAGCCCTTCGAGGTTGGAGCTGTTGCGGTGCAGCAGCGGGTGGAGTTGCTCGGCGCCCGTGGCGGGGCGGGGCGTGGCGGGACCGGTGACCCAGCAGCGCTCCCTGGCGAAGGCGTAGCCGGGCAGGGGTACCCGGCGCGGCGGCCGGTCGTACAGCAGCCACCAGTCCATGGCGATGCCCTCGACCCACAGCTCGGCGACCTTGTCCAGGCGCCGGTCGCGCAGCAGGCCGGACATCATGTCGGAGTCCTCGAAGAGGCCGACCAGCAGCTTGGACTGCCGCCCCGCGCCACGGCTGTTGCCGGTGTGGACGCGTGCGGCGCCCGCGTCGCCGGCCAGGTAGGCCGCGAGCGCGGACGTCAGCTCGGCGAGGTCGTCGGCGACGACCGCGAGCCGCTGCTCCATGGCCTCGCGGCCGACCTGGAGGGTGTGGGCGACGGAGGCGAGGTCCGCGCCGTCGAAGCCGTCCCGGGCCGCGGCGAGGTGGTGGGCGACCAGTTCCCGCAGCCGCTCCTCGTCGCGTGCGGAGTAGACGAACAGGTGCGGTCCGGCGGCCTTAGCCGGCCGGGGGCGCCGCTCGACGTACTCCTCGACGATCAGGTGGGCGTTGGCCCCGCCGGCGCCGAACGAGCTGATCCCGGCCCGCAGCGGCTGGCCCGCCGGCGCCTGCCAGGGGGCGAGTTCCTGCTGGACCACGAAGGGGCTGCGGGCGAAGTCGATGTACGGGTTGAGCGTGGTCGAGTGCAGCGACGGCGCCAACTGCCGGTGCTTGAGCTGGAGCAGGACCTTGGTCAGGGCCCCGATGCCGGCCGCGGACTCCAGGTGCCCGATGTTCGACTTGAGGGAGCCGATGGCGCAGAACCCGGTGTCGTCGGTGTGCTGGCGGAAGGCGTTGGTGAGCGCGGTGATCTCGATCGGGTCGCCGAGCGAGGTGCCGGTGCCGTGCGCCTCGATGTACGAGACGGTGCGCGCGTCCACGCCGGCGTCCGCGAGGCCCGTACGGATCAGGTCGGCCTGGGCGTTGGGGTTGGGCACCGTGAAGCCGGAGGTCTTGCCGCCGGCGTTGATCGCGCTGCCCTTGATGACGCCGTAGACGTGGTCGCCGTCGGCGACGGCGCGCTCCAGGGACTTGAGCACCACCGCGCCCACGCCCTCGCCGGGCACGTACCCGTCGCCGCCCTCGCCGAAGCTGCGGCAGCGGCCGTCGGTGGCGGCGAAGTTGCCCTGGCTGAGCAGGATCAGCTTGTTCGGGTGGATGGTCAGGTTGACGCCACCCGCGATGACCACGTCGCTCTCGCCGCGGCGGATGCTCTCACAGCCCAGGTGGATGGTGGTCAGCGACGAGGAGCACATGGTGTCCACGGCCATGCTCGGGCCGTGGAGGTTCATGAAGTACGACACGCGGTTGGCGATCGCCGCGAACGAGGACGGCACCGGCACCGGCTCGCCCTTGATCTCGCCCTGGAACAGCTCGTACATCCCGTACATGACGCCGACGTAGACCCCGACGGTCTGGTCGGCCAGCGCGGTACGGGTGTAGCCGGCGTCCTCGACGGCGCGCCACGCGGTCTGCAGGAAGAGGCGGGCCTGCGGGTCCAGGAAGTCGGCCTCGCCCGGGGAGATGTTGAAGAACAGCGGGTCGAACTGGTCGACGCCGTCCAGGAAGCCGCCCCACTTGGCGTACGCCTTGCCGGGGGTGCGGCCCTCGGGCGCGAAGTACTGGGTGTGGTCCCAGCGGTCGGCCGGCACCTCGGTGACGGAGTCCGTCCCCGAGGCGAGGTTGGCCCACAGTTCCCGCAGGTCGTCGGCGCCCGGGTAGCGGCCGTCGACGCCGATGACCGCGATGTCCTGGGCGCCGGCGGGCGCGGGCTCCACGCGCGGGGAGGTGGCCGTGGCGGCCGTCGCCCGGAAGCGGGGGGCCGCGTGCTGGGCGGCCACGGGCTCCGGTGTGGCGGGCCGCCGTTCCGTCTCGGCGACCGCGGCCCCGGGCTCGGCCTCCGGCGCGGGCTCGGGGGCGCCGAACAGGCGCTGGAGGTCGGCCGCGCGGTCGGCCACGAAGTGGTCGGCCAGCTCCTCGATGCTGCCGTACTCGAAGAACAGGGTCTTCGGCAGCTCCCCGAAGTCCTCCTCCATCCGCCGGGTCAGGCTGATCATGACGATCGAGTCGATACCGAAGACCTCGAAGTCGTCGGCGGCGTCGATCTTGTCCGGGTCGCTCTTGATCCGCTCGCTGATGATGCGCGTGAGGTAGCCGACCGCCTGCCTCCTCAGCTCAGCCGTCGGCGCGCTCGACGCGGCGGGCGCGGACGCGGACGACGCGGACGCGGGGGCCTCGGTGGCGGCCGGGTCATCGGCCTGGGGCTCGGCCGGGGGCTCGATGCCGAAGGTGCGGCGGATGGCCGCCGCGTCGCCGCTGGCGTACACGACGTGCGGCTCGGGCAGGCGCAGCGCGCGTTCCAGGGCCCGGCAGCCCTCGTCCGACGCGAGGGGGGCGATGCCGAGTTGGTCGCGCAGCGCGCGGGCGGCCTCCGGCTGGATGGCCATGCCGCCGTCGGCCCAGAACGGCCAGCCGATCGAGACCGTGCGGCCCGAGCGCAACCCCTGGCGGCGCAGTTCCTCTCGCTCGGCGGCGAACGCGTCCTGGTAGGCGCTGGCGAAGCAGTAGTCGCTCTGGCCCAGGTTGCCGAGGACGGCGGACATCGAGGAGAACAGCGCGAACAGGTCGAGCGGCTCGTCCCGCAGCACCTCGTCCAGGTGCCGGGTGCCGGCGACCTTGGGGGCGAGCACGGCGGCCACGTCGGCCGCCGACTTGTTGCGGATCAGCGCGTCGCGCAGGGTCCCGGCGGAGTGCAGCACGCCGTCGATCCGGCCGAAGCGCTCCTTGGCGCGGGCGACGAGCGCCTCGACGTCCGCGCGGCGGGAGACGTCGGCCGGCACGTAGAGGGTGTGCGCGCCGGGCAGTTCGGCGTCCGGCTCCAGCTCCCGGCGCCCGGTCAGGACGAGGCGGGCGTCGTAGGCCCGGCTGAGGTGGCGGGCGACGGCCAGGCCGACGCCGCCGAGCCCGCCGGTGATCAGGTAGACGCCGCCCGTACGGAAGGCCGGCGCGCCCTCGGCGCCGGTCGCGACCTCCGCCGTGCGCAGCGCGCGCCGGGTCGCGCCGTCCCACCACAGGTCCACCGCGTCGGCCGGGTCCGCGGCCAGTTCCCGGCGCAGCCGGTCGACCGGATCGCCGTCGGGCGCGAGGCCCACGGCGCGGGCCGTGACGAACCGGTCCTCCTTCAGCAGGCTGCGCAGGTAGCCGCCGACGGCCCGGTGCTCGGGGTGCGGTCGGTCGCCCGGGACCGGGTACGCGTACACCAGGTCGACCTGCCAGCGGGGCCCGGCGGTCGCCAGGGCGCCGGCCAGGGCGTGCACGGCGTACGGGCCTTCGGCCGGTTCGGCGGCCACCAGCACGATCCGGTCGGGGAGCCGGTCGTGCCGGCGCAGCGCGTCGAGCAGCAGCGCGTGGTCGTCCCGCTCGGTCGGGGGCAGCGTGAAGCGCGTCCCGGCGTCGTCGGCGGCGAAGCCGGTGCCCGCGACGGCCACCACGTCGGCCAGGTCGGCGAGGGTGGCGATGCCGGCGAGCGGGCCGGTCGTGGTGGCGTCGGCGCCGGTGAAGAGGACCAGGGTGCGGGCCCGGTCGGCGGTGCCGTGCTGGCGGGCCGGCGCCTCCTGCCAGCGCTGGGTGAGGAAGACCGGCTCGGGCGCCTCGGGGCGGCCGACGGCCCGCACGGTGAAACCGGTGACCTCGGCCGCCACGGCGCCGTGCGCGTCGGTGATCGTGACGTCGAAGGCCCGGCTGCCGGGCGCGTCGGCCCCGGCGGGGCGCACGTGCGCGTGGGCCGGCGAGGGCAGCGGGGCGAAGCAGCGGAGGCGGTCCACCGCGAAGGGCAGGTAGACGGCGCCGTCGGTGGCCAGGAACGGGCGGATGGCCTGCCAGGCGCCGTCGAGCAGCGCCGGGTGCAGGGCGAACCCGGGCCGGTCGGTGTCCAGTTCGAGGGTGGCCAGCGCGTCGGTGGGCCCGTACGCCAGCTCGCGCAGGGTGCGGAAGGCGGGGCCGTAGAACACCCCGGAGCCCGGCTCGTCGGCGCTCGTGCCCTGCTCGGGGTACAGGTCCGCGTGACCGAGCCGGGTGGCGCAGCGCGCGCGCAGCGCGGCGAGGTCCAGCGGGGGCGGCGGGGTCACGGGCTCGAAGCCGAGCTGGCCGCTGGCGCACACCGTGCCGTGCCCGTCGTGCACCTCGAAGCCGGCCTCGGTGCCGGCGGTGGGGAACAGCGCGACCTCCACGCGCTGGTCGATCACCGGCCGGGCCCAGACGACCTCGCTGACCTCGGTGACGGGCTGGCCGGCGGACAGCTCGCCGGCCGCGCGCGCCATCTCCACCACGGCGGCGCCGGGCAGCACGGGCGTGCCGTCGACCCGGTGGTCGGCGAGGAAGAACTCCTGGCCGGTGAAGTGGGAGCGGAAGCGCTGCCGGGTGAAGTCGGAGACGTTCTCGTGCACCAGCGGGTGCGGAGCGGACGCCCGGCCGGGGCCCTCCGCGTCGCCCGCCGCCCGCTCGCCGGGCTCGGCGGCCGACTGCGGGTACCAGTGGCGCGACTTCTCGAAGGGGTAGGTCGGCAGCGGCACGCGGCGCGGGGACAGGCCCGCCCACTCCCCCGACCAGTCCGCGGGCCCGCCCTCGACCCAGTCGCGGCCGGTCGGCCGCTTGGCGACGCGCCCGCGCCGGACGCCCGGCAGGCTCTCGCCGTGCCGCGCGAACGCGTCCAGGGCCGCCAGCAGGGTCTCCCGGTCGCGCGCGGTGATGGCCAGCCGCTCGCGCATCGGCTCCCGGCCGGTCTGCAGGGTGTACGCGACGTCGTCCAGGTGCGTCTCGGGGTGCGCGGTGAGATGGTCGGCCAACCGGCGTGCTACGTCCCGCAGTTGGGGCTCGGCCTTGGCCGACAGGACGAAGGTGTGCTCCCGGTCGCCGGCGCGCCGGGGCGCGGGGCGGGCGGCGGTGGGGACGTACTCGTCCACCACCACGTGGGCGTTGGTGCCGCTGAAGCCGAACGCGCTCAGGCAGGCGCGGCGCGGCGCGCCCGGCGCGGGCTGCCACGGTCGGCCCTCGGTGGTCAGCACGAAGGGCGAGCGCTCGAAGTCGAAGTGCTCGTTGGGCGAGTTGACGTGCAGCGTCGGCGCGAGCTTGGCGTGCCGCAGGGAGAGCAGGATCTTGTGCAGCCCGGCGACGCCCGCCGCCGCCGACATGTGGCCGACGTTGGACTTCACCGAGCCGATGGCGCAGAAGTTCCGCTGGTCGGTCCAGGTCCGGAAGGCGGCGGCCAGTGCCTCCAGCTCGATCGGGTCGCCGAGCTTGGTGCCGGTGCCGTGCAGCTCCGCGTAGCTGATGGTCGCCGGGTCGATGCCGTGCCGCTCGTACGCCGCCTTGACCAGCTCGATCTGGCTGCCGAGGTTCGGCGCGGTGATGCCGTTGGTGCGGCCGTCCTGGTTGATGCCGCTCGCGGTGATCACGCCGTAGATCTGGTCGCCGTCACGCTCGGCGTCCGCCAGCCGCTTGAGGACCACGGCTCCGGCGCCCTCGCCCGGCACGAACCCGTCGGCGCCGTTGTCGAACGTCTTGCACCGGCCGTCCGGCGAGAGCATGCCGGCCGAGCACATGTGCATGTACGAGTCGGGGCTCAGGTACAGCGAGGCGCCACCGGCCAGGGCCATGTCGATCTCGCCGCGCTGGAGGGCCTGTACGCCGAGGTGCACGCTCACCAGCGAGGAGGAGCAGGCCGTGTCGACCGTGAGGGCCGGGCCCTTGAGGTTCAGGAAGTAGGCGAGGCGGCCGGCGGCGATGGCGTTGCTGACGCTGGTGACGCTCGGCAGCTCGTCGCCCTCCTGGAGCGCCTCGTGGGCGAGGGTGTAGTAGTCGCTGCTGGCCAGCCCCAGGTAGACGCCGCAGTTGCTGCCGTCGAGGCGCTGCCGCGAGTACCCCGCGTCCTCGAAGGCGCGGTACGCCTCCTCCAGGAAGATGCGGTGCTGCGGGTCCATCATCTCCGCCTCGGAGGGGGAGATCTCGAAGAAGAAGGAGTCGAAGGCGTCGATGTCGTCGAGCAGGCCCATCCACCGGCAGTAGATGGAGCCTTCCTTGCCGACGGTCGGGTCGTAGTACCGCTCCATGTCCCAGCGGTGGGGCGGGATCTCCCGCACCGCGTCCTGACCCTGGTCCAGCAACTGCCAGTACTGGTCCAGGTTCTCGGCCGTGGCGTACCGGCCCGACATGCCGACGACGGCGATCGGGGACGGCCGCCCGTCGGAGCCCGCCGCCGGGGCGGAGGCGGGCGCGCTGGCGGAGGCGGTCGCCGACCCGCCGGCGGGCGCGCCCGTGGGCTTGGTCGCCGGCGGGGTGGCGGGCTCGGGCGTGGGGTGGCCGGCCGGCCGCACCGGGGTGGACGCGGCGGTGGTCGCGGCGGTGGCCCCGGCCCCGGCTTGCAGCAGCTTGCGGGCCTCGTCCGGGGTCAGCCGCTTCTCGCGCAGCGCGGCCAGAATCTCCTGGCGATTCATCGGTCAGCTCTCCTTCGCCTGGGCGGACAGGCGGGCCTCGGCCTGCCAGATGTCGATCTCGCCCTCGTACACCTTGGCGAGCACTTCATCGAGGTCGTCATCGGCCGGCGCGGGAAGCTCGCCGGCGAGGAACTCCGCGAACTCCCGGAGGTTCGGGTACTGGTAGATCTTCGTGGTGCTGACCGAGGTGCCGAACTCCTGGTTCACCGCACGCACCCACTCCACACCCACCACCGAGTCCAACCCCAACTCCGTGAAGTTACGACCCGCGTCAATCTCCTCCACCTCGACGAACAACTCCCGGGCCAGACTCACCCGCAACGCGTCCACCAGGCCGTCGATCGTGGGGCCGGCGGGGACGGAGACCGCCGCCGGCCGCACCACCGCGTCAGGACGCTCGGCCGGCGCCGACGCGCTCGCCGGCCGCTGCCCCACGGCGGGGGCGGCCACCGACAGCTCGCCGGCCAGGAAGTCGGCGAACTCCTTGAGCGTGGGGTACTGGTAGATCTTCGTGGTGCTCACCGAGGTGCCGAACTCCTGGTTCACCGCACGCACCCACTCCACACCCACCACCGAGTCCAACCCCAACTCCGTGAAGTTACGACCCGCGTCAATCTCGTCCACCTCGACGAACAACTCCCGGGCCAGACTCACCCGCAACGCGTCCACCAGGCCGTCGGCCGTACGCCCCGAGGGGACGGCTGCCGCCACCGGCCGCGTGACCGGCTCGTACGTGGTCGCGGAGGCGGGCACGGGGGTCGGTGGTGGCACGGCGGCGGGGGCCGAAACCGGCTGCGGCTGTGACCGCTCCGCGCGCGGCGGCTGCGCCGTCGCGGTGGGCGCCGCCGGCGCGAGTTCGCCTGCCAGGAAGCCGGCGAACGCCGCCACGTTCGGGTACTGGTAGATCTTCGTGGTGCTCACCGAGGTGCCGAACTCCTGGTTCACCGCACGCACCCACTCCACACCCACCACCGAGTCCAACCCCAGCTCCGTGAAGCTGCGGTCGGCGTCGATCTCGTCCACCTCGACGAACAGCTCGCGGGCCAGGCTCGCCCGGAGCGCGTCCACCAGGCCCTCCGCCGCGTCGGCGGCGGGCGCGGGCCGGGTGGCGGCGGCCGGCTCGGGGGCCGGCGAAGCGACCGGTACGGGCGCCGGCTCGACCCTCGGCGGGGCCGCCGGCGCGGGTGCCGTGGCTGGTGCCGTGGCCGGTGCCGCCTGGGTCAGCGGTCGGAGGGTGACGCGCTGCGGCGCCACGGGAGCGGGCTGGGCCGTACGCGCCATGTCGGCGGCCATCTCGGCCACCGGGCGCAGCCGCACCGCGGCCCCCTGGCCCGCGTCCGCGACCCCCTGGGCCGGCACCGGCAGCACGCCCGGGACGACCGGCCGCGGGCTGACCGCCGGCTGGGACGCGGAGGCCGGGCGGGGAGTGCTGGCCACCGGCCGCGGGCTGGCTTCCGGAGTGGGCTCGGGAGCCGGGGTGGGCTCGGGGGTCGGACGCTGGGTCGGCCGGGCGGCGGGCGCCGCCGGTGTGGCCGGTGTCGCGGACTCCACGGACGCCGTCGGCGTCGCCGCGGACTCCGCCGCCATCCGTGCCCGGTGGCCGCCGACCCACAGGTGCCGGGCGGCGAAGGGGTGGGTGGGCAGGCTGATGTGGGCGGGCCGCTGGTCGAACAGGTCCTGTAGGCGCGGGTCGTAACCCTGGCAGTAGAAGTCGGCGAGCGCCAGCAGGAGTTCCTGGTAGCGGGCCGGGTCGTGGTGGCTGTTCGCCGCCTCGTCCGTCATGTCCTGCACGACCGTGGTGACGGCCGCGTTCGGCGCGAACTCGCGCGGCACGACGCCCCGGTAGACCTTGCGCGGCTTGTCACCCTGCGCGGCCTGCCGCAGCAGGCGCACCGCGTCGTCGCGGTCGTGGACCACCACGGCGCACCGGTGCGCGAAGTGGTGCCGGCCCGTCGTCAGGGTGTGGCTGACCGACGCCAGGTAGCCGAGACCGGCCTCGGGCCGGGCCGCCAGGTGGTCGGCCAGGTCCGTGAGCGCCTGGGACAGCGCCTCGGCGGTCTTGGCCGAGAGCGGCAGCAGGTACGCGGGGGCGGTCGGCTGGGCCTCCACGGCCGCCTCGTCCTCGCGGGCCGTGCCGTGCGCCTCCAGGATGACGTGGGCGTTGGTGCCGCTGAACCCGAAGGCGCTCACCCCACCACGGCGGGGCGTGCCGTCGGGGCGCTCGGGCCAGGGGCGCGGGGCGCGGTTGACGAAGAAGGGGCTGTCCTCCCACCGGATGTAGTCGCTCAGCTCCTCGCAGTGGATGCTCGGCGGGATCACCTCCCGCTTCATCGACCAGGCCAGGGCCATGACGCTGACCAGGCCCGAAGCGGCCTGGGTGTGACCGATGTTGGGCTTGGTCGACGTCAGCGCGCAGAAGCCGGTGCGCTCCGTCTCGCCACGGAACGCCTCCGCCAGCGCGTTGATCTCGATCGGGTCGCCGAGTCGGGTGCCGGTGCCGTGGGTGACCAGGTACTCGACCGAGTCCGGCGAGACCTGGGTGCGCTCGTACGCCTCACGGAGCAGGCGGGCCTGTGCCGCGCCACTGGGCGCGGTGATCCCGTTCGTCTTGCCGTCGTAGTTCACGCCGCTGCCGAGCACCGTGGCGTAGATACGCTGGCCGTCCGCCTCGGCCGCCGGCTGCTTGCGCAGCACCAGCACCGCGACGGCCTCGCCGGGCACCATGCCGTCGGCCCGCCGGTCGAACGCCCGGCACACACCCTCCTCGGAGAGCATCCCGGCCCGCGCCATCGCGTCGTAGGTGCCCGGGAAGGCGAGGATGTTGGCGCCGGCGACGATGGCGGTGTCGCAATCGCCGTACCGCAGGCTCAGGCACGCCTCGTGCAGCGCCACCAATCCGGAGGAGCACGAGGTGTTGATGGCCAGGCTCGGGCCCGACAGGTTGAGGAAGTACGCCAGGCGCGAGGCCAGGATGGAGGTGGCGTTGGAGGTGACGCTGCCGTCCTCGCCGGTGAGGAAGACGTAGTCGGCCTCCTCGACGCCGACGAACACACCCACCTTCTCGCGGTTCAGCCGCTCGGGGCCGTAGCCGGCGTCCTCCAGAGCCTTCCACATCTCCTGGAGCAGCAACCGCTGGCGCGGGTCCATGTTCTCCGCCTCGCGCGGCGAGATCTCGAAGAACAACGGGTCGAACTCCGCGACACCGGGGATGGCGCCGAGGCGTCGCTCCGTGCCCCAGCCCGGGCGGTCGGCGGGCACCGGGCCGACGACCGAGCGGCCCTCGGTCAGGATCTCCCACAGCTCGTCCACTGTCCGCGCGCCGGGGAACCGGCCGCTCATGCCGACGATCGCCACCGGCTCCGGGCCCGTGTCGCCGGGGAGCCCGGCGCCGGCGCCCTGGCGTACGACGCGGCCGGAGACCGCGCGGCGGCGCTTGACCTTCTTGGTCACCGCGCGCTTGACGACCGCTCCGCCGCCGCTGCGGCCCTCGCGGTAGAACGCCTCCAGCGTCTCGGTGTGGGTCTCCATGAGATGGCCGGCGAGGCCGTCGAGGGTGGGGTAGCTGAAGAACACGTCGGGGGTCAGCTCGATGCCGAGCCGCTCGGCGAGTACGCCGGCGAACTCCACCAGGCTGATCGAGTCGAACCCGTAGTCCTGCAGGTTGGCCGAGCCGTCCAGCTTGTCCAGCGGCAGCTTGAGCAACTGCGACACGGCGTCGCCCAGTTCCCACTCCAGGCACTGGGCCACCGACCAGCCGATCATCTCGGCCCGCCGCCCCGGACCCGCGGGCACCGCGTCGGCGTCGGCCGTCGCGGGCTCCTCGACCTCCTCCACGACCTCCTCGTACTCGTCGACCTCTTCGGGCGCGCCGCCCCCGTCGGTCGCCGCCACGGCCTGGGCGAGCGCGCGGCGGGCCAGGCTCTCGTCGGACGGCCAGTACAGCTCCCTGGCGAAGGGGTGGTGGGGCAGGCTGATACGCATGGGCGCCTGGTCGAAGAGGCCGTCGAAGCTGAGGTCGTAACCCTGGCAGTAGAAGTCGGCCATGGCGAGCAGGAGTTCCTGATAGCGGCCGTGGTCCTGGCGGCTGCGGGGTGCCTCGGCGACCAGGTCGCCCACCAGGCTGTTCGGGGTGAAGTCCCGGGTGACGGTGCCCCGGTAGACCTTGCGCGGCTTCTCACCCTGCGCGGCCTGCCGCAACAGGCGCACCGCGTCCTCACGGTCCTGGACCACCACCGCGCACCGGTGCGCGAAGTGGTGCCGACCCGCCATCAGGGTGTGACTGACCGACGCCAGGTACCCCGCGCCCACCTCCGGACGCGCCTCCAGGTGGTCGGCCAACTCACCGAGCAACTCCGTCAGCGCCTCGGAGCTCTTGGCCGAGACCGGCAGCAGGTACGAGGACCCGGCGGGCTGGCCGTCCAGGGCTGCCTGGTCGGTGCGGGCCGTGCCGTGGGCTTCGAGGACGACGTGGGCGTTGGTGCCGCTGAACCCGAAGGCGCTCACCCCACCGCGACGGGGCGTGCCGTCAGGCTGCTCGGGCCAGGGGCGCGGGGAGCGGTTGACGAAGAACGGGCTGTCCTCCCACCGGATGTAGTCGCTCAGCTCCTCGCAGTGGATGCTCGGCGGAATCACCTCCTGCTTCATCGACCACGCCAGGGCCATCACGCTGACCAGACCCGAAGCGGCCTGGGTGTGACCGATGTTGGGCTTGGTCGACGTCAGCGCGCAGAAACCGGTGCGCTCCGCACCACCACGGAACGCCTCCGCCAACGCGTTGATCTCGATCGGATCGCCAAGCCGCGTACCCGTGCCGTGCGTGACCAGGTACTCCACCGAATCGGCGGCCACCCCAGCCCGCTCATGCACATCCCGCAACAACCGCACCTGAGCCGCACCACTGGGCGCGGTGATCCCGTTCGTCTTGCCGTCGTAGTTGACGCCGCTGCCCAACACCGTGGCGTAGATCCGCTGGCCGTCCGCCTCGGCCGCCGGCTGCTTCCGCAGCACCAGCACCGCGACGGCCTCGCCGGGCACCATCCCGTCGGCCCGCCGGTCGAACGCCCGGCACACACCCTCCTCGGAGAGCATCCCGGCCCGCGCCATGACGTCGTACGTGCCGGGGTAGGACAGGATGTTGGCGCCGGCGACGATGGCGGTGTCGCAGTCGCCGTACCGCAGGCTCAGGCACGCCTCGTGCAGCGCCACCAGACCCGACGAGCACGAGGTGTTGATCGCCAGGCTCGGGCCCGACAGGTTCAGGAAGTACGCCAGGCGCGCGGCCAGGATCGAGGTGGCGTGAGCCGTGACGCTGCCGTCCTCACCGGTGAGGAAGACGTAGTCACCCTCCTCGACGCCGACGAAGACCCCCACCTTCTCGCGGCCGAGTTGCTCGGGGCCGTACCCCGCGTCTTCCAGGGCCTTCCACATCTCCTGGAGCAGCAGCCGTTGCCGCGGGTCCATGTTCTCCGCCTCGCGCGGCGAGATCTCGAAGAACAACGGGTCGAACTCCGCGACCCCCGGGATCGCCCCAAGGCGCCGCTCCGTACCCCAATCCGGGCGACGATCGGCGGGCACCTCACCCACCACCGACCGCCCATCGGCCAGGATCTCCCACAACTCCTCGACCGAACGCGCGCCGGGGAACCGGCCGCTCATCCCGACGATCGCCACCGGCTCGGCGGACTCGGCGGTGGAGCCGGCGCCCCGGCGCAGCACGCGGCCGGTCTTCGCGCGGCGGCGGGCGCCGCGCGCCGCCCTGACGGGCTTGGTCGCCGTGCTCTCCGGGCGGTTGGCGACCGCCGTGCCGGCGGTGCTGCCGCCCTCGCGGTACAGCGCCTCCATCGCGTCGGCGTACGCGGCGAGGAGGTGGCCGCTCAGGGCCTCCAGGGTGGGGTAGCTGAAGAACACGTCGGGGGTGAGGTCGACGCCGAGCCGCTCGCCGAGCACGCCGGCGAACTCCACCAGGCTGATCGAGTCGAACCCGTAGTCCTGCAGGTTGACGCCGTCCTCCAGGCGGTCGGCCGGCACCTTGAGGACGAGGCCGATGACGTCCCTGAGTTCCCACTCCAGGCACTGGGCCACCGACCAACCGGCCATCTCGGCCCGCCGCCCGGGCCCCGCGGCCACCTCGACGGCCTCGGCCACCGAGACGCTCCGCTCGACCGTCTCGGGCACCTGCTCCTCGGCGGTGTCGGTGCCGTACGCGAGGCCGCGCACGCGCAGCAGCACGGTGCCGTCGGCGGCGCACACGGTGGCGTCCAGCTCGTCCGTGCCGTGGTCGACCAGCGCCCAGGCGGGGGTCGGGGCGGTGGTGGGCGCGAAGACCACCTCGCGGGCCGCGTGGGCCTCCGCGCCGGCCGGCAGGCACGCCTCCAGCGCGTGCACGAGCGCCAGGGCCGCGCCGTCCGCCCCGGCGGGGGCGGCCAGTTCGATCACCGGCCGGTCCAGGGCGTCCCGGTCGAGGCGCTCGACGGCGTCCGTCTCGCTCGCCGTGCCGGCCGCGACGATCCGCGCGCGGCCCTCGCCGGCCACCAGCTCCTCGTCGGGGGCCTCGCCCTGGTCGGCGTAGACCGTCCACTCGATGGAGCCGCCCGAGGTGGGCAGCAGCGAGAGGTGGACGGTGAGCGCGTCGCCGGCCGGCGCGAGGGCGCCGTGCCAGGTGACGTCGGTCAGCCGCACCGCGTGCGTGTCCCGCTCGACGCCCGGGCTGGCCAGCAGCAGCGCCGCGCGGGCCATCTCCAACTGGGCGGCCGGTGTCGGCGCCGTCGGCAACTGCGAGGTGAAGCGTTGGCGGGTCAGGTCCGAGGTGTTCTCGTGGACGAGCGGGTGCAGGCGGGCGACGCCACCGCCGGCCCGGGTCGGCTGCCGGTCGCCGCCCGGCAGCCAGTAGGTCTCCTCGGCGAACGGGTAGGTGGGCAGGCTGATGCGGCCCGGGGTGTGCCCGGCAGCTCCGTGCAGCCCGCGCCAGTCGACGTCCAGGCCGGTGACCCAGGAGGCGACCAGGGACTCCAGCGGGGTCTGGCCGTCGCCGCCCACCGCGGTGCCGCTCTCGGTGCCACCCGGCCGGGCCTGGCCGGTGACGACGTCCTCGGCCGCGCCGGTGCCGTCCAGGTAGGCGGCCAGCTTGCGGTCCGCCGTCGTCAGGTCCTGGGCCAGGAAGCCCAGCCGGTGGGGCATCGCCTCGCGGCCCACCTGAAGGGTGTGCGCGATGGCGGGCAGGTCGGCGTCCGCGTACCGCCCGCTCCGCAGGGCCGTGCGCAGCCGCTCGGCGCTGACGCGCAGCCGCTCCTCGGTCTTGGCCGACAGGACGAGGGCCACCGGCTCGGTGGGCTCGCCGCGCGTCGGCGCGCCGGCGGACGGCCGGTACTCCTCGATGACCAGGTGGGCGTTGGAGCCGCCCGCGCCGAAGGACGACAGTCCGGCGATGCGGGGGAACTCGCGCGCCACCCCGTCGATCTCCACGACCGGCGGGCGCCACTCGGCCAGGGTCCGCTGCACGGTGAACGGTGTGTCGTCGAAGTCGATGAACGGGTTGAGCACGTCGGAGTGGAGCGAGGGCACGAGCGTGCCGTGTCGCATCTGGAGCAGGACCTTGGTGAGTCCGGCGATGCCGGCGGCGGCCTCGGCGTGGCCGATGTTGGACTTCACCGAGCCGATGGCGCACGCGCCGCGCTCCACCACGCCGTCGAACGCCTGGCTCAGGCCGCGGATCTCGATCGGGTCGCCCAGCTTCGTGCCGGTGCCGTGCGCCTCGACGTAGCTGACGGCGCGCGGGTCGATCCCGGCCTGCCGCAGGGCGGCGCCGATGACGTTGCCCTGGGCGCCGGGGTTGGGGACGGTGTAGCCGTTGGTCCGGCCGCCGTGGTTGAGGGCCGTGCCCCTGATCACGCCGTAGACGTGGTCGCCGTCGCGCACCGCCCGCTCCAGCGGCTTGAGCAGGACGGCGCCGACGCCCTCGGCCGGCACGTAGCCGTCGCCCTCGTCGCCGAAGGACTCGCAACGGCCGTTGCTGGAGGCGAACTTGCCCTGCGACAGGAGCAGGAACTTGTTCGGGTGCAGGGAGAGGTTGACGCCGCCCGCGAGGGCCACGTCGCTCTCGCCGCGCCGGATGCTCTCGCAGGCCAGGCTGATGGCGGTCAGCGAGGAGGAGCACATGGTGTCCACGGCCAGCGAGGGGCCGTGGAAGTTCAGGTGGTACGAGACCCGGTTGGCCATCGAGGCGAAGTTGCCGCCGGTGGCGATCGGGGCGCCGGCGAGCTGCCGCTCCAGGCCGAAGAACTGGTAGTCGGAGGTCATGACGCCGACGAACACGCCGGCCCGGCGCACGCCGTCCGCGCCGTCGGGGCCCTCGGTGCCGTCGAGGTCGGGCGGGGTGTACCCGGCGTCCTGGATCGCGGCGTACGTGGCCTGGAGGAACAGCCGCTCCTGCGGGTCCATCAGCTCGGCCTCGCGGGGCGCGATGCCGAAGAACAGCGGGTCGAACTGGTCGACGCCGTCCAGGAAGCCGCCCCACCGGCAGTAGATGCCCTGCTGCTCGTGGGCCTGGTGGTCCCAGCGGTCGGCGGGGACCTCGGTGACGCTGTCCCGGCCGTCACGCAGGTTGTCCCAGAACGTGTCGAGGTCGGGGGCCTGCGGGTACCGGCCGGCCAGGCCGATGATGGCGATGTCGGGTGAGCCGGGCGGCGTCGTGGCCGCCGCGTCCGCTGCCGCGCCGGCGCCGGCGGGCAGGAAGCGGGAGCGGCCCCGGCGGCGCGCGACGGCCCGTGGCCGGTCGCCCGCGGCCGGTTCGGCGGCCGGTGCTACGGCGCGGGCGGTGGCGGCCGGGGCGGTGGCGGCCGGGGCGGTGGCGCCGGCCAGCCGCGCCACCGTGGCGGGGTGCGCGTCCAGCAGGTACTGACCCAGCTCCGCCAGCGTCTGGTACTCGAAGAACAGCGTCTTCGGCAGCTTGCCGAAGTCACCCTCCAGGACGTCGGTGAGGGCCATGACGCTGATCGAGTCGATGCCGTACTCGCTCAGCGGGGCCTCGGGTTCGATGGTCCCGGCGTCGAGCTTCAGCTCCCGGGTGACGACGTCCGTCAGGTACGCGACGACGCGCGAGCCGTCGGGCGCGGGCCCGGTCGCCCGCTCCCGCCGCTCCCCGCCGGCGGGGGTCGAGCGGGCGGTGAGCCGGTCGATGACGGTCGCCAGTCGCCGCTGGTCGCGGGCGGTCAGGGCGAGGGCCTGCGCGGCCTCGCCGCGCAGCGCCCGGTAGAACGCGGCGATGCCGGCCTCGCGGGGCATGGGCACCAGGCCGCTGCGGGCTTCGAGTTGGGCGACGACCTGGTCGTCCACCCCCATGCCGCCGTCCTGCCACAGCGCCCAGTCGATGGTGAGCGTCCGGCCACTGCGCAGCCCGGCCCGCACCTGCTCGGCGCGGTGGGTCGCGAAGTGGTCCATGAAGGCGTTGCCGAGGGCGTAGTCCGCCTGGCCGGGGTTGCCGACGCTGCCGGACGTGGAGCCGAAGCAGACCAGGAAGTCCAGGTCGAGCCCGGCGGTGGCGGCGTCGAGCGCGACCAGGCCGGTGACCTTCGGGGCCAGCACCTCGCGGACGTCGGCGAGTTCCTTGCGGATGAGGTAGTCGTCGCGCAGCACGCCGGCGCAGTGCAGGACGCCGTGCAGTCCGCGCCCGCCCGAGGTCAGGTCCGCGATGGTCGCGGCGACGGCGGCGGGGTCGGTGACGTCGAGCCTGCGGTACGAGGCCGTCGCACCCTGCTCGGTCAGGCGCGCGAGGGCCGCGTCGACACGGGCGCCGGGCGCGGAGCGGCCGGTGAGGGTGATGGTCGCGCCGGGGGCGCTGCGGGCGATCTCCTCGGCGAAGAGCAGGCCGAGTCCGCCCGCGCCGCCGGTGATCAGGTAGCTGCCGTCCGCGCGCCAGGGCCGCTCCGCCGTGGCGTCCGTGGCCTCGGGCAGCGGGCGCCACTCGGGCACGAGGCGGCGGTCGTCGGTGTACCGGACCTCGGGGTCGAGTCGCGGCCCGGCGGCCTCGGCGTCGAGGCGAGCGAGGTTCGCGGGCGCGTCGTACGGGCCGGGCAGGGCGATGAGTTGGGTGCTCAGCCTGGGGTTCTCCAGGTGCGCGGTCTTCAGCAGCCCGGAAAGCCCGCCGTACACGTGGGCGTCGGCGCCCTGCGGCACGACGACCTGGAGCAGCACGTCCTGGGCCGGCCGGCCGATCAGGATTTCCCGTACCTCGGTGAAGAGTCGCTCGGCGAGCGCGGTGAAGCGCTGGGCGGCGTCGTCGCCGGTGGCGGTGAGGGTACGGACGCTGACGCCGGTGCCGAAGGCGTTCGGGGCGGGGGCCGGGTCCGGGTCGCACAGCAGCAGGTGGCGCTGGGCCCAGGTGAGGGGCGTGCCGGTGTCCGTGGCGGCCTTGGGGCGGGTGGTCCAGGTGGCCTCCCAGACGCCGGTCGCCGGCGCGTCCGACGCCTGGTCGGGCATGTCGCGGCTGCTCAGGCTGGTGGTGAAGCCACGGAGGCGGGCGCGGACCTGCCCGGCCTCGTCGCACAGGTCGATGTCGTAGCGGGTCACCCAGGAGCCGGCCGACGGCAGGCGGCGCACCACGGCCCAGGCCGGGGTGCCGGCCGGGGCGTAGATTTCGGCCTCGTCGAGGGCGACCGGCAGGTGGGCCGTCGTGCCCTCGACGGCCATGAATCCCGCCGTTGCCTGGAAGGCGCCGTCGAGGAGGCCGGGGTGCAGGACGTAGGCGTCGTCCGCCTCGGGCAGGGCGAGGCGGGCGACCACCAGGTCGGTGCCGAGGCCGAGTTCGGTGATGGTGCGGTGAGTGGGCCCGTAGCGGAGCTGGGCGGTGGCGAAGAGGTCGTAGCACTCCTCGCCGCTCAGGGTGCGCGCGCAGGCGGCGCGGAGGGCCGGCACGTCGATGACGGGGGCGGGCTCGGCCTGGGCGGGCGGTACGAGGACGGCGTCGCCCTGGCAGTGGATGTCGCCGTCGTCGTCGCCGGAGAAGATCTCGAAGCCGATGTCGCCGTTCGGCTCCGGGATGAGGGCGAGTTCACCGGTCACCGGCGCCGCGTCGACGGCCAGCGGGCGCAGCCAGCGCAGGTTGACCAGGCGCATCCGCACGGCGTCGGCGTCGGCCCCGCGGGTCGCCTGCTGGACGGCCTCGCGGGCCATCTCCAGGTACGCCGCCGCGGGCAGGATCTTGCGGTCCTGGACGACGTGGTCGGTGAGGAACGGCTCGGCGCCGGTGAACAGGGAGGTGTAGCGCTGTTCGGTCAGGCTGGAGGTGTTCTCGTGGACCAGCGGGTGCAGCCGCTTGGCCGTCGCCCCGGCGGCCGGGTCGTCCGGGACCCAGCACTCCTGCCGCGCGAAGGGGTAGGTGGGCAGGCTGACGCGGGCGGGCGGCTGGTCGAACAGGTCCTGCAGGCGCGGGTCGTAACCCTGGCAGTACAGGTCGGCCATGGCGAGCAGGAGTTCCTGGTAGCGGCCGTGGTCCTGGCGGCTGCGGGGTGCCTCGGCGACCAGGTCGCCCACCAGGCTGTTCGGGGTGAAGTCCCGGGTGACGGTGCCCCGGTAGACCTTGCGCGGCTTCTCACCCTGCGCGGCCTGCCGCAACAGGCGCACCGCGTCCTCACGGTCCTGGACCACCACGGCACACCGGTGCGCGAAGTGGTGCCGACCCGCCATCAGGGTGTGACTGACCGACGCCAGGTAACCCGCGCCCACCTCCGGGCGCGCCTCTAGGTGGTCGGCCAACTCACCGAGTGCCCGGGACAGGGCCTCGGCGGTCTTGGCCGACAGGGGCAGCAGGAAGGCGGTGGCGGCGGGTTGGCCGTCGATGGTGGCCTGCTCGGCGCGGGCGGAGCCGTGGGACTCCAGGACGACGTGGGCGTTGGTGCCGCTCATGCCGAAGGCGCTCACGCCACCACGGCGGGGCCGGTCGCCCTCCTGCGGCCAGGGGCGCGGGGCGCGGTTGACGAAGAACGGGCTGTCCTCCCACCGGATGTAGTCGCTCAACTCCTCGCAGTGGATGCTCGGCGGAATCGCCTCCTGCCTCATCGACCACGCCAGAGCCATCACGCTGACCAGACCCGAAGCGGCCTGCGTATGGCCGATGTTGGGCTTGGTCGACGTCAGCGCGCAGAAACCGGTGCGCTCCGCACCACCACGGAACGCCTCCGCCAACGCGTTGATCTCGATCGGATCGCCAAGACGCGTACCCGTACCGTGCGTGACCAGGTACTCCACCGAATCGGCGGCCACCCCAGCCCGCTCGTGCACATCCCGCAACAACCGCACCTGCGCCGCACCACTCGGCGCCGTGATCCCGTTCGTCTTGCCGTCGTAGTTGACGCCACTGCCCAACACCGTGGCGTAGATCCGCTGACCGTCCGCCTCGGCCGCCGGCCGCTTGCGCAGTACGAGCACCGCCACGGCCTCACCGGGCACCATGCCGTCGGCCCGCCGGTCGAACGCCCGGCACACACCCTCGGGGGACAGCATGCCGGCCTGTGCCATCGCGTCGTAGCTCGCGGGGTCGGCCAGTACGTTCACGCCGGCGACGATGGCGGTGTCGCAGTCGCCGTACCGCAGGCTCAGGCACGCCTCGTGCAACGCCACCAGACCCGAGGAGCAGGCGGTGTTGATGGCCATGCTGGGGCCGGAGAGGTTGAGGAAGTAGGCCAGACGCGAGGTCAGGATGGCGTTGCTGTTGGAGGTGACGCCGATGCCGCCGGCGAGCAGGTCGCGGTAGTCACCCTCCTCGACGCCGACGAACACACCCACCTTCTCGCGGCCGAGCTGCTCGGCCCCGTACCCGGCGTCCTCCAGGGCCCGCCACATCTCCTGGAGCAACAGCCGCTGGCGCGGGTCCATCAGCTCCGCCTCGCGCGGCGAGATCTCGAAGAACAACGGGTCGAACTCCGCCACCCCCGGGATCGCCCCAAGGCGCCGCTCCGTACCCCAGGACGGGCGACGATCGGCGGGCACCTCACCCACCACCGACCGCCCATCGGCCAGGATCTCCCACAACTCCTCGACCGAACGCGCGCCGGGGAACCGGCCGCTCATCCCGACGATCGCCACCGGCTCGGCGGACTCGGCGGCCGGGTGGGTGGGGGTGGCCGGGGCGCTCATCCGCAGCCGTCGGCGGCGTGGCTCGGGCCGTGCGCGGTCGGCGCGCGGGGTGGCGCTCGGGGCGGACCGCGGTGCCGCGGTGGCGGTGGCGGCGCTCGGCACGGTGCGGGTGACGGTGCGGGCCTCCTGGTAGTGCGCCGCGAGGAGTTCGGCGTGCGCTTCGAGGAGGTGGCCGGCGAGGCCGTCGAGGGTGGGGTGGCTGAAGAACACGTCGGGGGTCAGCTCGATGCCGAGCCGCTCGGCGAGCACGCCGGCGAACTCGACCAGGCTGATCGAGTCGAACCCGTAGTCCTGCAGGTTGGCCGAGCCGTCCAGCTTGTCCAGCGGCAGCTTGAGCAGGTGGTAGACGACGTCCCCCAGTTCCCACTCCAGGCACTGGGCCACCGACCAACCGGCCATCTCGGCCCGCCGTCCGGGCCCCGCGGCCACCTCCCGCACGGTCTCCGTGGTCCGCTGCTCGGCTCCGGTCGGGGCGGTCTCGGTGAGCGCGGCCTCGACCTGCTGCTCGTCGGCCGAGACGCGCAGCCCGCGGAAGCGGACCAGGCTGGTTCCGCGCCGGTCCACCAGGTCGACGGAGAGGGTGGCCTCCCGCTCCGTCGGGCCCGTGGCGATGTCCACGGCGCCCCACACGGCCTGGCGGGACGCGTCCGCGTAGGTCACCTCGTCGGCGCCGAGCAGCCAGACCTCGCCCTCGCCCCAGCCCGCCTCGCGGGCGACGGCGGCGAGGCAGGCGGCGAGTTGCCCGGGCACGACCACGGCGTTGCCACGCCCGCCGGAGGCGGCGCCGGGCTCGCCGAGATCCACGCGCAGCGAGCCGGGCCGGCCGGCCCCGTACGCGTCCACGTCGACGTGCTCGGGGGCGGCGTCGGGCAGGACGGTCACGGTCCCGGTGCTGCCGGTGGACTCACCGGCGTCGGCGAACACCGCCCAGTCGTCGGCGCCGCCACTGGCCCCCGGGTGCAGGTCCACGTGCACCTGCTGACCGGGGCCGACGACGACCGGCCCGTGCCAGGCCACCTGGGTCAGGCGGACGACCGCCCCCGCGTCCCCGCGCTCCTCGGCAGCGAGGGTGGCGGCGGCCCGCACCATCTCAAGCTGAGCGGCCTCGGGCAGCACCTTGACACGCGAGGCGTCCATACCGTCAAACATGGGGATCGATTCCTCCTGCTAAAAGTGCCGCTGCTCAGCGAGTGGTGTTCTCGATGGGAATCAGCAGGTCGTTCAGAAAGGCTTCGCGGCCGGAGAACTTCGAGCTGAACCGGTGGATGACGTTGCCGTCCGACGTGTGCTCATGCACCAGCGGATGGAGGCGGGAGTCCTGGGAGGCGACGGCCAGGGCGCTGCCCGGGGCGGCGGACGCCCAGTAGTGCTCCGTGCCGAAGGGGTAGCCGGGGAGGCTGGTCAGCCGGGGCTGGCTCTCCCACAGGCCCTCGAAGTGCGGCGGGTAACCCTGGGAGTAGAACTCGGCCAGGGCGGTGAGGTGGTCGGAGTACCGCTCGCTGTCGCCCCACACCGTGCGGCTGGCTCGCACCAGGCCCTCGATCAGCTTGCCGATCGTCGCGTTGGGGGCGAAGTCGCGGCTGACCGTGCCGCGTACCAGGTTGGGGATCTTCACGCCGGCCGCCGCCTCGCGGAGCAGCCGGACCGCGTCCTCGCGGTCCTGGACGACCACGGCGCAGCGCAGCGCGAAGTGGTGCCGGCCGGTCATCAGGGTGCGGCTGACCGAGGCGAGGTAGCCCGCGTCGTCGGCCTGTTGGGCCGCCAGGTGGTCGGCCAGGTCGGTCAGCCGTTCCTTGAGCGCCTCCTCGGTCTTGGCGGAGACCAGGAGGAGGTGGTGTTGCGGGAAGGTGCGACCGGCGGCGTCCTCGCGCTCGGTGCCGTACGCCTGGAGGACGACGTGGGCGTTGGTGCCGCTCATGCCGAACGAGCTGACGGCGCCGCGCCGGGGCTGGCCCGGCGTCGCCGGCCAGGGGCGGGGTTCGCGGTTGACGAAGAAGGGGCTGTTGTCCCAGTCGATGTAGTCGCTGAGCTCCTCGCAGTTGATGCTCGGCGGGATGGTCTCCTTGCGCATGGCCGTCACCAAGGTAATGAGGTTGACCAGGCCGGAGGCGGCCATGCTGTGCCCGATGTTGGGCTTGATCGAGGTCAGCGCGCAGAAGCCGGTGCGATCGGTGCGCGAGCGGAACGCCTCGGCCAGCGCGTTGGTCTCGATGGGGTCGCCGAGCCGGGTGCCGGTGCCGTGGCTGACCACGTACTCCAGCGTGTCCGGCGAGATGTGGTGCCGGTCGTAGAGGGACGTCAGCAGGCGGGTCTGGGCCTCGCCGCTGGGGGCGGTGATGCCGTTGGTGCGGCCGTCGTAGTTGATGCCGCTGCCGAGGATCGTCGCGTGGATGAGGTTGCCGTCGCGCTCAGCCGCGCGCTGCTTCTTCAGTACGAGCACCGCGACGGCCTCGCCGGGCACCATGCCGTTGGCCCGCTGATCGAACGCGTAACACGTCCGGTCGGGCGAGAGCATGTTGGCCTTGTCCATGGCGACGAAGTCGTGGTCGGAGGCCATGAGGCTGGCGCCGGCGACGATGGCGGTGTCGCAGTCCCCGTACGCCAGGCTCAGGCACGCCTCGCGCAGCGCCACCAGACCCGAGGAGCAGGCGGTGTTGATGGCCATGCTGGGGCCGGAGAGGTTGAGGAAGTAGGCCAGGCGCGAGGCCAGGATGGCGTTGCTGTTGGAGGTGACGGTGGCCTGGTCGTCGACGAGGTAGCGGTAGTCGCCCTCCTCGACGCCGACGAAGACCCCGACGTTGCCCGCGGCCACCGACCGCTCGCCGTAGCCGGCGTCCTCCAGGGCCCGCCACATCTCCTGGAGCAGCAGCCGCTGGCGCGGGTCCATCAGCTCCGCCTCGCGCGGCGAGATCTCGAAGAACAGCGGGTCGAACTCCGCGATGCCCGGCACCGAGCCGAACTTCGGCGGCTGCTGACCCTCGGGCGACTCCTCGGTGGAGTGCCACGAGGCGCGCTCCTGAGGAGCCTCGCCGATGACGCTGCGGCCCTCGGTCAGGATCGACCACAGCTCGTCGATGGTGCGCGCGTCGGGGAAGCGTCCGCTCATGCCGACGATGGCGATGGGCTCCTCCGCGGCGCCGGCGGCCGTGGCCCGCGCGGGCGCGGCGGCGGCGAAGCGGTCCGAGCGGCGCTTGACGTCGCTGGCCGGCGCGGCCGGTGCCGTGGCGGCCGACGAGCCCTCGCGGTAGCGGGCGGCCATCTGCTCGGCGTGCGAGGTGAGGAGGAAGTTCGCCAGGCGCCCCAGGGTGGGGTGGCTGAAGAACAGGTCGGGGGTGAGGGTGAAGCCGAGCCGGCCGCTGAGCGTGGTGGCGAACGTGGCGATGTTGAGGGAGTCGATGCCGTAGTTGGCCAGGTTCTCGTCGGCGTCCAGCTCCTGCGCCGGGATGGCGAGCACCTGTCCGGCGGCGTCGGCCAGCTCCCAGGCCACGCACTGCGGCACGGTCCAGCCACGCATCCGCGGCCGGCGGCCTTCGCCGGGCGCCTGGGCCACGGTGGTCGCCGCGCGCGGGCGCGGCTGCTCCTGGCGCAGGGTCAGCTCGCTCAGCCGGACGGCCACCGTGCCGTCGGCCGTGGCCAGCTCCACGGTCAGCGAGCAGGCGTCCGCCGGCCCGTCCGCGCGCGGGGTGACCAGCGCCCAGCGCAGCGGCTGGGCCGTGGCCGCGAAGCCGACCTCGGCCGCGGCGGTGACCGTGCCCTGTTCGGTGCCCCAGCCGAGGCGCTGCCGGGCCGCGACGAGACAAGCTTCCAACTGCGCCGAGTCCAGCACGAATTCAGCGTCGCCCGACTCGTGGGGCGCCGGGTCCAGCTCGACCAGTACCCGGTCCCGGCCCGGCTGCGCGCGCAGCGCGGGCAGGTCGAGCACGGCGGGGCGGTCGTCGCCGGCCGGGGTGGCGGCGGGGGCGGCGCCGCCGTCACAGACCAGGTAGGCGTCCTCGCCCTCGCCGGCGTAGACCGCCCAGTCGACCCGGCCCTCGCCCGCGTCCCGCAGGTCCACGCGCAGTGCGAGGGGTGCCGCGCCGTCGTCCCCGTCAGCGACGGTGACCGGCGCGTGCCAGGCCACCTCGTGCAGCGCGACGGCCCGCGCTCCCCCGCCCAGGCCCAACACCACTGCGGCGCGGGCCAGTTCGAGGAGGGCTCCGGTCTGCGCGGTGCCGTCGGCGAGCAGCCCGTACGCGTCCCGCGGACCGTTGAAGGTCGAGGCGAAGCGCTGGCAGGTGACGTCGGAGACGTTGCGGTGCACCAGCGGGTGCAGGTGGGTGGCGGGCGTGCCCGTCGCGGTGGCGGGCGGGGCGGAGACCCAGTACTCGGCGTGCTCGAACGCGTAGCTGGGCAGGCCCATGCGGCGCGGCGGGGTCGTACCCCACAGGCCGGCGAACGCGGCCGGCTCGTGGCCCTGGCAGTAGGACCGGGCCAGCTCGGTCAGCGGGCCGGGCCCCCGGTCGCCGGCGGCCTCGGCGGCCAGCTCGCGCAGCGCGCGGGTCTCGGCGGCGCTCGGGGTGAAGTCGCGCGGCGCGGTGCCGCGGACCACCTCGGGCCCGTCGTGTCCGTCGGCCGCCCGGCGCAGCGCGGCGACCGCCTCTGCGCGGTCCCGTACGACGAGGGCACAGCGGCGCGCGAAGTGGTGCCGGCCGGCGAGCAGGGTGTGGCTGACCGAGGCCATGACGCCGGGGCCGACGTCGGCCGGCAGCGCGGCCAGGTGGTCGGCCAGGTTGGCGAGCTGGCGGGAGAGCGCCGCCTCGGTCTTGGCGGAGCACACCAGCAGGTGCCAGGGCGCGGCGGGCTGGTCGCCGAGGCGGGCCACCTCGTCGCGGGCGGTGCCGTGGCTCTCGATGACGACGTGCGCGTTGGTGCCGCTGAAACCGAACGAGCTGACCGCGGCGCGGCGCGGCTGCCCCGCCCGCTCGGGCCAGGCGTGCGCCTCGCGGCTGATGTAGAAGGGGCTCTCGGACCAGTTGACGAAGTCGCTGATCTCCTCGCAGTTGATGCTCGGCGGGATGATCTCCTCACGCATGCCGACGACCAGGCCGATGAGGCTGACCAACCCGGACGCGGCCAGGGCGTGGCCGACGTTGGGCTTGGTCGAGGTCAGGGCGCAGAAGCCGGTGCGCGCGGTGTGCGGCCGGAACGCCTCGGCCAGCGCGTTGACCTCGACGGGGTCGCCGAGCCGGGTGCCGGTGCCGTGGCTGACCAGGTGGCTCAGCGAGTCCGGCGAGATGCCCGCGCGCTGGTAGACCTCCTGAAGCAGGCGGGCCTGGGCGTTGCCGCTGGGGGCGGTGATGCCGTTGGTCCGACCGTCGTTGTTGACGCCGCTGGCCAGGATGTTGGCGTAGACGCGGTGGCCGTCGCGCTCGGCGTGCGGGCGTCGCTTGAGGACGACCACGGTGATGGCCTCGGAGGGCACCATGCCGTCCGCGCGCTTGTCGAAGGCGCGGCAGATCCCCTGCGCGGAGAGCATGCCGGCGCCGTCCATGGCGTCGTACTCGCGGGGGGTGGTCAGCAGGTTGGCGCCGGCCACGATCGCGGTGTCGCAGTCCCCGTGCCGCAGGCTCAGGCACGCCTCGTGCAGGGCCACCAGGCTGGAGGAGCAGGCGGTGTTGATCGCGATGCCGGGGCCGGTCAGGTTGAGGAAGTACGACAGGCGCGCGGCCATCACCGCGTTGTGGTTGGAGGTGATGCGCTCCTCGGCGAAGGCCAGGGAGCGGTAGTCGCCCTCCTCGGCGCCGACGAACACGCCCACGCGCTCGGCGGCCAACTGCTCGCGCCCGCAGCCGGCGTCCTCCAGGGCCTTCCACATCTCCTCGAGCAGCAGCCGCTGCCGGGGGTCCATGGCCGCCGCCTCGCTGGGCGCGATCTCGAAGAACAGCGGGTCGAACTCGGCGATGCCGGGGATCGCTCCGACGGAGCGCCGCTTGTCGTCGGCCCACCACTCGCGCCGCTCGCGCGGCATCGGGCCGGTCACGCTGCGGCCCTCGACCAGCAGGTCCCAGAACTCCTCGACCGTACGGGCGGCGGGGAACCGCCCGCTCATGCCGATGATGGCGAACTGCTCGTCGGGCGAGACCGCGTCCCGCGCGGCGTCCCGCCCGTCCGACGGGCGCGTGACGCCGTCCCGCCCGGCCCGCTGGTCCGGCTGGTCCTGGGCGCCGTGGCGGGCGGGACGCGGCGGGGCCGCCTGGTGCGCGGGCTGGGCCACGGGCTCGTACGGCCGGGCCTGCTGGCCGGGCGACGGCGGGGCCACCTCCGGCCGGGAGACCGCCTCGGATCGCGTGGGGTGTGGCTCGGCCGTGGGCGTGGCGGGGGCGAAGCGGCTTCCGTCACCGCGCCGGGTGCGCAGCTTGGCGCCGGGGCGTACCGGCGCCGCCTCGGGGGTGGGCGTCGGGAGCGCGTCGGCGAACGCCGGGGCCGGGGCCGGCTCCCGGGGCGGCTCGGCGGCCGGGCGGGCGGGCGGCGCGGGTGTCGCGGCGGCTTCGGTGACGGGCTCGGCCGTGGGCGCGAGGTCGTAGTGGTCGGCCAGTTGGGCGTGGTGCCGGGTGAGCAGGAACTCGTGCAGCGTGTGCAGGGTGGAGTAGCTGAAGAAGACGTCGGGGGTCAGGTCGAGGCCCAGCCGCTCGGAGAGCACGCCGGCGAACTCCACCAGCGTGATGGAGTCGAAGCCGAAGTCCCGGAAGTTCTCGTCCCCGGCCAGCTTCTCGACCGGCAGCATCATGATCTGGCTGACCACGCTCTTCAGGTCCCGCCGCAACGCGTCGGCCAGGTCGGCGCCCTCGTCGCCGGCCCGCCCCGGCGCGGCCTCCTGGGTCCGGGCCGTGGCCGACGCGCCGGCGTGGCCGGCGGCTGCGGCGTGGTCGGCGGTGACGCGCAGCGTGGCGTGGATGCGGTCGCGCTGGCCCACCATGGCCAGGTACGCCGCCTCGGGCTGCGCGAGGAGGTGGCGGAAGAGGGCGGTGCCCTCGGCCGGCTCCAGGTAGCGCTGCCCGCTGGAGCGCAGGTAGAAGTCGCCCGCGTCGGCGTCGGCCAGGTTCATGCCGTCGCTGCGCCACAGCGGCCAACTGACGGCCAGCCGCCTGGGCCCGGCGGGGTCTCGGTGCGCCAGGTGGCGGGCGTAGCCGACCTGGAAACGGTTTGCCACCGCGTAGTCGCAGCTCCCGAAGTCGCCGAGGACGGCGGCGGTGGACGAGAAGTAGCACACGAAGTCGGGCGCCTGGGGCAGGCCGGCGAGGACCCGCTCCAGCGCGCGGGTGCCGGCGATCTTGGGCTCCAGGACGCGGGCGAAGGTCGCCGCGTCCCGGTCGGCGATGCTGCCGTGCGCCTCGATGCCCGCGGCGTGCAGCACGCCGTCGACGCGGCCGAAGCGCTCCGTCGCGGCGCGCAGCGCCGTGGTCAGGGCCGCCTCGTCGGCCACGTCGGCCTGGCCGTACCAGGTCGCCCCCGCGCCGGCCGCGGTCAGCTCCGCCAGCCGCGCGCGTACCGCGGGGTCGTCGGCGGGGCGGCGGCCGACGAGCACGAGCCGCGCCTGGTAGGTGCGGGCGAGCCAGGTGCCGAAGATCGCGCCGAGGCCGCCGGCGCCGCCGGTGATCAGGTACGTGCCGCCGGTGCGCAGCGTGTCGGGGCCCGGCCGCAGGGCGGCGGGGCGCACCCGCTGGACGAGGCGGCGGCCCCCGGTACGCAGGGCGCCGGTCGGCTCGGCGGCGGCCAGTTCGGCGGCCAGGGCGCTCGGCATCTCCGCGCTGTCGCCGGCGGCCTCGTCCAGGCCCAGGACGGTGAGCGAGGTGCCCGGCACGACGAGGCCGATCGACCGCTCGAAGCCCCACCACGCCTCCAGGGCGCCGCGCTCCTCGCCGTCGGCGAAGGCGCCGCCGAGGACGACGCGGCGCGGGGCGCGGCCGTCCCGGCCGGCCTCCTCGGCGACGACCCGGAGCAGGGCGCGCAGCGGGTCGGGCTGCCACAGCAGGTCCCGGCCGGCGGGCTCGGTGGCCCACAGGTGCGCGACGACGTCGATCGGGCCGTGGTCGTCGGCGGTGCTCCGCAGCAGCGCGCGGTACGCCGCCTCCAGGTCGCCGCCGACCTCGTACCGGTCGGCGGCGAGCCGCCGGAAGCCGGCGCCTCGGGCGGCGCAGACGACGGTGAGGTCGGGCTGGTCGGCGACGAGAGCGCGCCTGACCCGCTCCTGCTCCCGCTCGTCGGACAGCAGCACGAGGGCGCACCGGTGCCGGGGCGCCGGCGCGGCAGCCGTCGCGGGTGCCTCCTGCCAGTCCTCGGTGAACAGGTGCAGGTCGTCCGGGATGGTCACGTCCGGGTTGGTCAGCATGGCCCCTCATTTCTGTGGGCGAAACGGATACCGGACAGGCGGACCAGTAGCCGGCCGTTCCTGTCGCGCATGTCGAGGTCAAGGGCCTGGGGAGCGGCGGAGGCGGTGAGGATCGCGTAGACCTCGTCCGCGTGGCCGCCGTGGAAGGTGACCGCGTCGATCGCGGCCGGCGCCACGGCGGCGGGCCACGCGGGCTCCGGCCACAGCGCCGCCACCTGGAGCGCCACGGTCAGCAGCACCGGGTGGGCGACGAAGCCTCCGGCGGCCGGGTGCGGTGCCGCGGGCAGGCTCAGCTCGGCCACCAGGTGGCCGTCGCCGCGGCAGACCGCCTTGAGCGCCTGGTACGCGGCGCCCTGTCGGAGCCCGGCGCGGCGCAGGGCGGCGTCGAGGTCGGCCGACGAGCGGTGCGGCCGCGTGCCGTCGGTGTACCGGCGCAGGTCCACGCGGTCGGGCTCGGCCGCCAGCGCGGTGAGCGCCGCCTGCCCCTGGCAGAACAGGCGGACGTCGTCGGCGCCTTCGCCGTCGTCGGCTCGCCGCTGGTAGCAGTCGAAGTCCACCAGGCCGTCCGGGCCCTGCACGAGGGCGATGTCGATCGGCCGCGCGGTGTCCGGCTCGTGGCGGTAGCTCTCGTGCCAGGTCAGGTCCGTCAGGCGGACGCCGAGATGCTGGGCGTCGCGGCCGTGCGCGAGGGCGACCGCCGCCCGGGCCGCCTCGATCCACGCGGCGTCCGGCAGGGCGGCACGGTCGTGGGACAGGTGCTCGCGCAGGAGGGGTTCGTGGCCCGTCCAGGAGGTGCGGAAGCGCTCCTCCTGGAAGTCCGAGACGTTCTCGTGCACCAGCGGGTGGAGGCGGCGGACCGTGCCCGCCGGCCCGTCGACCGGCGCGACCGCGCCGTCCGCCCCGACCACGCCGGCGGCCTGGTGCACGCCGGCGGCGCCGGGCCGGGACCACGCCGCCGCCGGGGCCGGTGGTGGGTCGAGGCCGGGGAGCAGCGCGGGGGCTCCGTCGGCCCACCGGTCGAGCAGCGTCCTGGCGTGCTGACCGGCCGCCAACAGGCCCTCCACGAAGCCCCGTACGTCCCCGTCGGCCAGGGCCGGGACGGATGCCGGGGCCGGGGCTGACGCGTCGGCCGCCGGGGCCGCCTCCGAGGGTGCGGGGGCGGACTGGGGCGCGGGCTCGGGCTGGGTCTGGGTCTGGGTGGTGGGGCGCGGGGCGGGCGCGGGCTGCGGGGCTCGGTGCGTGGTGCGGACGAACTCGGTGGTGGGCAGGGGCAGCGAGCGGCGCGGGGTGCCGGCGAAGTACCGGCCCCAGTCGACGTCGACGCCCGCGCGCCACAACTGCAGCAGCGGCTCAGCCAGCATGTCGGCGAGGGCGAGATCGCCGTCGATCACCACGTCCGCCGGCCCGGTGGTACCGGGTTCGCCGATCCACAGGGTCGCGGTCCGCGGCCCGGCCGTGGCGGCGCTGTCGTGCGCCCCGGTGCCGGCCCACTCGCGCAACTGGTCCGGTGTGGCCGACATTCCGGCGCGGGCCCGCAGCATCGGGTACTCCCCGTCCGGCGCCGGCCGTACCGCGCGGGACCGCAGGTCGGCGGCGACCTGGGTCCGGCCGTCGGCGTCGTCGGCGAGCAGCGCCGGCAGGTGCTCGCGGGTGAGCACGCCGTCCGCGAGGAGGTCGAGGACCTCGCGGGCCCGCGGGTCGCGCACCATGGGGTCGCGCGGCAGGCTCCACTTGCGGTCCACGAGGTCGAAGGCGTGCTGGGTGGCCAGCACGCGGAAGACCTCGGCGGGCGTCGTGGCGGCGGCCGGTGGCGTGGTCCACTCCGCGCTGTCCAGCGGCAGCCGCCAGTCCTGCCGGCCGCGCCACTCCAACTCCTGGTTCCAGGCGCGCAGGTGGCCGCGGAAGGTGTGCTGTCCGTCGACCAGTTGGCCGGCCTTGGCCCACACCGCGGCGGTCTCCTCGCCGCTGAGGGCGAGGCCGTCGAGGAGGTCGGCGAGGTAGCTCTCGTCCAGCGGGTGGGTGGGGAAGGTGTGGCCGGTCAGCGGCTCCGTGAAGGGAAGGCGCGGGGCGCGCAGCGGGGCGCTCTCGGGCGTCCTGCCGCGGACGAACTCCGCGGCGACCGGCCAGTCGAGCGCGCCCGTGGCGGCCAGCGCCGGCCACACCCCGGCGCCGTGCGCCGTGACGCTCTCGGGGGCGAGGCCGAGGTCCAGCAGCACCCGCAGCGTCAGCAGCCCGAACACGGCCGCCGACCGCGCGCCACGGTCGCCCTGGCGCAGCGCGCGCAGCGCGGCCTGCGCGTCGTCGGAGCCGGCGCGGAACTCCTCGGCGGCCTGCGCGTACGGCGGCGTGGCCAGCAGCTCGCGCAGCCGCTGCCGGGCGGGCGGGCGCAGTTCGCCCACGGCCAGGCGCCAGGTGCGGTCGGCGGGCGGTACGGCGGGCTCGCCGGCCTTGGCGACCAGCGCCGCGATGTCCCGCTCTCCGCTGACCAGGCCGCCGATCCGGGCCGCGGCGTGCTCCCGGCCGACGGCGAGGGTGTGGCAGACGTCCGCGACGGGGCCGGGCCCGGCGCCCGGGGTGGCGGTCAGCGCGCGCCAGCGGTCGAGCAGCAGGTCGAGCGAGTGCGAGGAGCGGGCGGACAGCAGGAAGGGGTAGCGGGTGGAGGGGCGGGCGCGGCGCTTGCCGGCGGGCCGTGAGCCCGCGGCGCCCGGGCCCGTGCCCTCGGTGTACTCCTCGACGATCAGGTGGGAGTTGACGCCGCCCATGCCGAAGGAGCTGACGCCGGCGCGCAGGGCGGCGCCGGGCTCGTGGGGCAGCCAGTCGGCCGGTTCCCGGGTGATCTCGAAGGGGCTGCCGGCCAGTTTGATCAGCGGGTTCAGGGCGCTGATGTGGATGCTGGGCGGCACCCGGCGTTCGGCCATCATCATGAGCACCTTGATGAGCCCGGCGACGCCGGCGGCTGCCTCCAGGTGCCCGATGTTGGGTTTGACGGAGCCGACGCGGCACCAGTGCTCGTCGGCCGAGGCCGCCGCGTACACCTGGCGCAGCGCCTCCACCTCGATCGGGTCGCCCAGCGAGGTGCCGGTGCCGTGCGCCTCGACGTAGGTGATGGTGCGCGGGTCGGCGCCGGCGCGGGCCAGGGCGGCGGAGATGACCTCGCGCTGGGACTCGACGGTGGGGGCGGTGATGGTGGCCCGGCTGCCGCCGTGGTTGACGGCGCTGCCGGTCAGCACGCCGTAGATGTGGTCCCCGTCGCGCACCGCGTCGTCGAGCCGGCGCAGCAGCACCATGCCCACGCCGTCGCCGGGTACGTACCCGTCGGCGTCCTGCGAGAAGGTGCGGCACAGCCCGCCGGGGCTGAGCATGCGGGCCTTGGAGAAGGAGATGTACTTCCACGGGTGGAGGTTGAGGCTGACGCCGCCGGCCAGGGCGAAGTCGACCTCGTCGCCGAGCAGCGCGTTGATCGCCAGGTGCACGGTGACCAGCGAGGCGGCGCAGGCGGCGTCCACGGAGACGCTGGGCCCGCGCAGGCCCAGGGTGTGCGAGAGCCGGTTGGCGAGGAGGCTGTCGTACCCGCCGAGCGCGGAGTGGCTCTGTACGGACCCGCTGTCCTTGGCCGCCTCCTGGAGGTGGTCGCGGGCCATCGCGCCGACGTAGACGGCCGTCCGTGCGGCGCGCAGCGCGGCCAGCGGCGTGCCCGCGTCCTCCACGCAGTGCCAGGTCTCCTCCAGGAGCAGCCGCTGCTGGGGGTCCATCAGGGCGGCCTCGCGCGGGGAGACGCGGAAGAAGGTGTGGTCGAAGTCGTACGGGTGGGCGACCTGGGCGCACCACTTGCTGGCCGTCTTTCCGGGCTCGGCGACGTCGGTGGAGTAGAACGCGGCGGCGTCCCAGCGCTCCGGCGAGATCTCGGTCGGAGAGCTGTGGCCGGCCAGCAGGTTGGCGATGTACTCGCGGTGGTCGCGGGCGTCGGGCAGCCGGGCGCCGATGCCGGTGACGGCGACGGCCGTGCCGGGGGCGGTGGTCCGGGCGGGTGCGGTCTGGGTCACGCGGCTGCCCTCTCGACGGTGAGCGGTCGCGGGCCGAGCTGTTCGACGGTGGTTCGCAGCAGCCGTACGCCACCGCCCGCGCCGGTCTCGCCCGGCCCGGGGCGCGGGCCGTGCGGCGCTCTCGGGTCGCCTGCCCGCGCCGCGGGCAGGTCGTTTTCGCGCGCCACCGGCTGTGCCGGCGCGGCGGTCCCGTCGGAGGTGATCCTCATGCTGCTCCCTCATCCGCGCGCGAGGTGCCGTGCGGGCCGCGCTGTTCCCAGGGATAGATGCCGTCTTCGACGAAGCGCGTGATGCGCTGGAGGTTTCGCGGGTCGGAGAAGATCTCCAGGTTCGCGGCGATCGCGCCCTCGCGGTGTTGGTGCAGCGGGGCGATCTCGGTGCTCATGTAGCGCTTGTAGCGGGCGATACCGTCCGGGGAGAGCTTGCTCATCCGGCCGAGGTGCTGGGCGATGAGCGGCCCGCTGCGTTCGGCGCAGCGGTCGACCAATCCCCATTCGGTCGCCTGGGCGGCGTCGATGGCGCGGGTCGTCAGCGTCAGGTAGTTGGCCCGCTGGAAGCCGACGCGCCGGGTCAGGAACGGCATGACCATCGCGGGGTAGAGCCCGAACAGCAGCTCCGAGAGGCTGAAGGTGGCGCTGGTGTCGGCGATGACGACGTCGCTGGCGGCGACGAAGCCCACTCCCCCGGCGTTGGTCTTGCCCCGGACGTGGGCGAGGGTGATGTACGGGCCGGTCGCCATGCGCAGCCACAGGTCGTACAGCGGCGCCGGGTCGTACTCGGCCGGCTCCTCGGTGGCGTCCGGCGCGGTTCGGGGGGCGAAGTCGCCGAAGTCGGCGCCGACGCAGAACGCCTCGGCCGATCCCTCGAAGACGACGAGGCCGCAACCGTCCCGTTCGCAGGCGTCCAGCACCTGGTGGAGTTCGCGGATCATCGCGTCGTTGATGGCGTTGTCGCGCTCGGGGCGGTGGAACCGCACGCGGCGGACCTGGCCCTGGCGCTCTACGCGGAGTGTTTCGTGGTCCATTTACTCTGTTCCCACCGCGGCCAGTCTTCGGCCCATGAGCGCGGCTGCCTCGTCCAGGATGCGCTGGTTGATGTCCGCGACGTGCCGGCGGCGCCAGTCTTCGAGGGCGGTGCCCTTGACCCACTGGTTGAACGCGCCGAGCGCGGGGCCGCACTGCACCTGGAAGTCGACCCGACCCTCGTCGGAGCCGCTGAGGGCCTGCCGCGTGGCGTGGGCGAAGTACCACTTGAAGACCAGGGCCATCTTGTGCTTGGGGTCCTTCTCGGCCTTGTCGATCTCCCGCTGCGGGTGGTGGGCGCGCACCTCGGCGTAGACCTCGGCGAAGCTCTTCTTGAAGTACCGGCTCTGGAGTTGCTCGGCGGTGGTCGCGTCGAGCTGCTCCAGCGCGTCGTGGCGCTTGTACAGCTCGTAGAGCTTGTTGGCCCGGGCCGGGAAGAGCACGCCACGCTTGAGCACCTGCACGCGAGCGCCGTACTCGAACATGTCGCCCGCGGGGGCGTAGCCGGTGTCCTGGATGTTGATGTCCTGGAGGAGGTCCTTGACCTGCTCGCTGGTGCCGGCCTCGACGGTGCACTGGTTGATCGACCCGGTGGTCAGGAAGTCGGCACCCATCAGGAAGCAGGCCGCGGCGGCGTCCGGGGTGCCGATGCCGCCTGCGGCGCCGAGGCGTACCCGCTGCCGGTAGCCGCGCTGGGCCGTCATGTCGTCGCGCAGCCGGCGCATGGCGGGCATCAGGGCCAGGGCGACGCCCTGGTCGGTGTGGCCGCCGGAGTCGGCCTCCAGGCACAGGTCGTCGGCGACGGGCAACTCGCGGGCGAGTTCGGCCTCGTTCGCCGTGATACGGCCCTGGGCGAGGAGTTGCTCGACGATGCGGGTCGGGGCGGGGCTGAGGAAGGCGCGGGCGACCTCGGGACGGGAGACCTTGGCGATGACGCGCCCGCGGGGTACGACGTGGCCGGCGGCGTCCCGGCGCAGACCGGTCAGCCGGTAGCGGATCAGGGCCGGGGTCATAGCGATGAAGGCGGACGCCTCGACCGTGCGGATCTCGTGCCGCAGGTACAGGTCGACCAGGGCGTCCTCGCGCTCGGGGTGGCCCGGGTCGTGGACGAGGTTGAGGCCGTACGCCTCGCCGCCGCTCAGGTGGCGCTTGAGGAAGCGGATGTCGTCGTCGACCCGCTCGGGCCGCTGGCCCGCGGTGCCGAGGAAGCCGAGCATGCCGGCCTTGCCCACGGCGACGACGAGTTCGGGCGAGGCTATGCCGCGGTACATGCCGCCGGTCAGGCAGGCGTAGCGCAGGCCGTACTCGCGCTTGAAGCTGGCGCTGCCGAGGTCGGTGGCGAGGATCGCGCGGGCGGCGGCGGGCTGGGGCGCGGGTATGCGCTCGGCGGCGGGCACCGGTATGCGGGCCGGGGGCTGGGTGGGCGCCGGCGTGGGGGCGGTGCTCCCGGCCGGCGCGGGGGCCGGGGTGCGGGCCGGGACGGCAGTGGCGGCGACCCACCGTCGGGCCTCCCGCTCCTCCCGCTCCTCCTGCTCCTCCTGCTCCTCGGTGACGATCAGCGGCTCGGCGTTGCGGCGGATGCTGCGGGTCAGGCTGGTCAGCACGTGTCCCGGGCCGACCTGGAGGAACTCCTCCTCGCCCTTGCCCATCAGGTAGCGAATGGTCTCGCTCCACCGGACGGTCGAGGAGATCTGGGTGATGAGCGTGTCGGCGACCCGGTCGGCGCGGTAGGGGCGCGCGGTGACGTTGGCGATGACGGGGATGGTCGGGGCCTTGATGGCGAACCCGTCGGCGAACGCGGCGAACTCGCGCTGCGCGGACTCCATGTACGGGGAGTGGAAGGCGCCGCTGACCTGGAGGACGGTGTACATGCGGACGTTCGCCGCCTGGAAGGCGTCCTTGGCGCGCTCGACGTCCTCGCGCGGGCCGGAGACGACGATCTGCGAGGGCGAGTTGAGGTTGGCCACGGAGATGGAGTCGAAGCCGTGCTCCCGCAGGACGTCGTGGACCTCCTTCTCCTCCAGGCCGCCCACCGCGGCCATGCCGCCGCCGTACGCCTGGCCCATCAGCTCCCCGCGCTTCTTGACCATCCTGAGGCCGGTGGCGAAGTCGAAGGACTCGGCGGCCAGGAGCGCGTTGTACTCGCCGAGGCTGTGTCCGGCGACGTAGTCGGGGCGCGCCTTGCCCTCGGCCAGCAGCCGCAGGTAGCTGAGCGCGTTGACGACGTACAGGGCGGGCTGGGTGAACCGGGTGTTGTTCAGACGCTCGTCCGGGCCCTCGAGACACAGTGCGCGGATCGAATAGCCCAGTATCTCGTCGGCGGTGTCCGTCAGCTCTTTGAAATCGTCAAACAGCTCGGCGCCCATGCCGATTTTCTGGGACCCCTGCCCCGGGAAGAGATAAGCCACCATGATGGGTTGCCTGTCCTTTCACACGCCCATAGGAAGCCGGAATGCCGCCGCAATCGAACGGCGTTCACCGCCATCCGATTACGGGCGCACAACTCATTGCCAATCACAGGCCGACCACGCCGCTTGACAGCCGTGGTCATTCGCCGCGCGCACGGCGCGGTGCTCGTTGATATCGGCCGGACGTAGGGCCGTCAGGGCGCGTAGGTAAGCGACCCGTCGCCGACCGTGACGGCTTGCTTGGCGGGACGGAAAACTCCCACTCGGTCTCGACCCGGAAAGCCGCCGGGGAAACAGGGAGGTGTAACGCGGGAGCCAACCCCGAGGCGCGGACGCGGCGCCAACCGCACGAGAGCTCGTGGAACAGCGCATTTTGGGCGCATGCCAGCCAGACCCATGATCAATCCCCCGATGGACTTTCATAGAAAAACGCACATGAGCGCGTGCGGAAATACACGGGCGCGCCTGTCTACGCAAGAGCGAGCAACACGGACCCCGCGTCATCACAGGTGAGGTACAGCCCGACGCACGCACAAGCGGACATCGACGGCGACACCCCGACACATCCCCGAACGGCTGCGCGCCATTTCACCCCATTAATGGGCCGGGCGCAACTCCACTGCGAGCGGTTACCGGAGGAGATCGAACCGTAACGGTTTCTGGTTCCTCGTCGACCATATCGCCCCTACATCCGACCAGGCCGGCACAAGAAGAGGAACTTAACACTCCGCTTCACTTTGGACACCTCACCGCACATCACCGCCGCCGTAAATGTCCAGAATAATTCAGAAGTGTCCGAAGCGTTGACCCGTAAAGCCCGCCCCATATACTGTCCGCTTGCGTTTATGCGCATGGAAAAGTGGACTCGCCGGTCCAGCCATGCGATATTTCATGAAAAGAAAAAGCAGAAGTAACCGGGGGATAATACGTGCGCAACATGGTGTACCTGCTCGGTGGGCAGGGGTCCCAGTACTTCGGCATGGCATCGTCCCTCTACCAGGACAACGCCGAGTTCCGGCGCAGCATGGACCGCCTGGATGCGGTGTGCACCGGCCGGGGTGAGCGGTCCGTCGTCGACTACCTCTACGGCTCCGGCCGCGGCCTGTCCGACCCCTGCGACGACCTCGCGCTCTCCAACGCCGCGATCCTCATGGTCGAGTACTCGCTCAGCGAGGTGTTGCGCGCCGAGGGCCTGCGCCCCGACGTCCTCGTCGGCTCCAGCCTCGGCGAGTTCAGCGCCATGGCGATCGCCGGGTACGTGCCGGTCGAGGCCGCCCTCGGCTTCGTGATCGAGATGGCGCACCTGCTGGAGGGCAGGCTGCGACCGGGCGGCATGGTCGCCGTGCTCGGCGACCCCCGGCTCTACGAGGAGTTGCCCGTCCTGCACCAGCACACCGAGGTCGCCTCCATCAACCACGACGGCCACTTCGTGCTGAGCGGCGAGGCCGCCGGGCTGCGGATCGCCACCGAGGCCCTCAAGGAGCGGGGGCTGATCACCGTGTCGCTGCCGGTGCACTTCGCCTTCCACTCCTCCGCGCTGGACGGACTGCGCGACCCGATCACCGAACTGGCCGCGTCCCTGACCTTCGACGCCACCCCGGACCCCGCGTCCGCGCGACCGCTGCTGATCTCGTCCACCAGCACCGACGTGGTCAAGGGCTGGCACGCCGAGGACTGCTGGACCACCCTGCGCCGGCCGATCGCCTTCACCCGCGCCCTGTCCGCCGTACCGGGGGCGGCCGAAGCCCACTACGTCGACCTGACGCCGTCCTCGACGCTGGCCGCCATCATGAAGACCAGCCACCCTGACCTGCGGACCTACCCCGTCATCACCCCCTTCGGGACCGAGCCGGCGCGGCTGCGGACGCTGCGGGCGGAAGCGCTGTGACCGACCGCGGCAGCGGCGTCGCGATCACCGGGCTCGGCGTGCGGTGCGCCCTGGGCGGCGACGTCGAGGAGTTCACCGCGGCCCTGCGGGCGGGCACGTCCGGGGTGACGTACGAGCAGCCGGGTCCGGACCTGCCCGCCAGCCTGGGCGTGGTGGCACGCCAGCGCCGCACGCCCGCCGAGACCCTCGCGGCGCAGTCACCCACGGTGGAGCCGGGGTTGCGCGAGCGGCTGCGTCCCCTGCTGAGCCGGGCCACCCGCACCAAGCAGCACTCCCTGCTCGCCGCGGCGGAAGCCTGGACCCAGGCGGGCCTGCCGACCGGGGACGACCCCGCCCGTACGGACCTGGACGCCACCCGCGCGGGCCTCGTCATCGCCGGCGGCAACCAGGCACACCGGCTCTACCAGGAGATGGGTGACAAGTTCCGCAAGGCACCCTCCTTCGTGCGCCCGAGTTACGCCATCGACCTGTGGGACAGCGATCTGCTGGGCACGGCCAGCGAGTTGTTCGGCGTCCTGGGCGAGGGTGTGACCACCGGCGGCGCATCGGCCGCCGGCAACGTGGGCCTGGTCACCGGGTTTCGCCTGGTCCGGGCCGGTTACGCCGACGTGTGTCTGGTCATCGCCCCGATGACGGAGTTGTCACCCGTCGAGCAGATGGCGTTCTTCAACCTCGGCGCGCTCGGGGCCAAGACGGTGCAGGAGCCGGCGCACGAGCGCAGCCGCCCCTTCGACACCGGGCACGACGGGTTCGTCTACGGCGAGGGGGCCGCCGCGCTGGTGCTGGAGTCCGTCGAGCACGCCGCCGCGCGCGGCGCCCGGCCGCTGGCCCACATGCTGGGCGGCGCCGTCGCCCTGCACGGCAGCCGGCTGTCCTCGCCGTCACGCGCCGACGAGGTCCGCGTCATGCGACGCGCGCTCGCCGACGCCGGCGTGGACGCCGCCCGGGTGGACTACGTGAACGCGCACGCCACCTCCACCCCGCAGGGTGACGAGGCCGAGGCCGAGGCGCTGCGCGAGGTGCTCGGCGAGCACGCCGGGCAACCCTGGGTGAACGCCACCAAGTCGCTGACCGGCCACTGCCTGGGGGCAGCCGCGGCCATCGAGGCGGTGGCCTGCGTGCAGCAGCTCCGGCTCGGCTTCGTGCACCCCAACGCCAACCTGCGCGAGCCCATCCCCGCGGCGGCGCCGCTGCGCCTGGCCCCGGCCCACCCGGTCGCGGCCCAGCCGCGCCACGCGCTGAGCAACGCCTTCGGCTTCGGCGGGATCAACACCAGCGTCGTCTTCGGGGCAGCCGCTTGACGCCCGCGAGCCCGCCGGCACACGCCCCGCTCCAACGCCTGACGGCACGTCGGCGCTGGGGCGGGCCGTACGCGTGAGGGTGGCCGCGAACCAGGCCGGTCATGGTGCCGGGCACGACGCCCGACGAGACCACCGACCCACTCGGCGTGCCCGGACGTGCTCAGCCGCACCGGCCCACCGGCCGGACGCGGGCCACACGCTGGGTGAGCCGGCGCATCCACCCACCCGTACCCGGCGCCCACCCACCCGTACCCAACACCCGGCACCCGGCACCCGGCACCCGGCACCCGGCACAGCCAACAGCCGGCACAGCCAACAGCCGGCCCGTCCGGCCCGGTTACCCTGGGCCGGGTGGGAACCAAGCGCATGCGGATACGAGCGGCCGAACTGGTGTCGCTGGAGGGCCGGTCAGGATCGGCGTCGGCCCGTACGTCGGCCGAGTCTGCAACCTGGTGCTCCCTGGTCACCGCGCTGCCCGGACCACCCCCGGCCGGCGCGGGGCGGGTCCGCCCCCGGCGCCGCCCGCTCCCCCGCGTACTGGCCACCCTCGGGTTCGTGGTCGCCTCGCCGCTGCTCCTCGTGGCGGCCATCGAGGGGTGGGACGGCCCGGCGCTCAGCGCCAAGGCGCGGCGCGCCAGGAAGGAGGCGCGGGAGGCCGCCGGGCGCCGCGTGGCGGCGGCGCGCCAACAGGGGCTGTACCAGACGTTCGACGGGGACTGGGACGGCGCGGCGGGGCGGACGCTGCTGTCCTGGTACGCGCGGGCACCCGACGGGGAGCGGCTGATCGTGCCGACGGACGAGGAGTTGGTGCTCCTCGCGGCCCCCTCGCGGGTGTGGTTCACGGGCCGGGCCCGGCGGCTGCGGATCGTGGCCCGCGTTCCGTACCGGACGGCCAGGCCCGACATCCCGCGCGACGCCGACCGACACCTCCCGCGCTTCCGGCTGTCCTTCCCCGACGGTACGTGGCTGACCCTGCTCGCCGACGACGACAACGACCAGGTGGAGCGGTTCTTCCGAACCTGCCGGTCGGTCGCGCGCCGCACGCCCGCGAGCTGAGTCCACGACACACCCTCGGGGCGGGCTCGGCGCCCGGAGCTGACAACGTTGCCGGTGTGGGTGTCTCCGGGTACGGGCGCCGCCCTCACCCCAGGGTGGGTTGCTCGGCCATCGCCTGGCAGCAACCCGGGGCAGGCTGGTCTCCGCGCGGCGCCGGGTCGTCCGGCGTCTCCGGCGCGCTGGCGCAGGTCGCGAAGCGGGGGTCGGCTTCCAGGTCGGGGAGGAGCGCCGGGCGACTGGGAGACCAGCCCAACCGCTGCCGGGTCAGGTCGCTCGACGCCAGGTTGTCCAGCGAGACGAGGTCGGCGAGGAACTCGAAGTGACAGCCTGCCTCGTCGGGAGTCAGGCTGACGACCGGCACCCGTAACCGGCGGCCGATGACCTCGGCGATGGCGCGTAACGGCACCCCCTCCTCGGCGACGCCGTGCAGGATCGAACGCGCCGGGGCGTTCTCCACCGCCAGCCGGAACAGGCGCGCCGCGTCCCACCGGTGCACCGCGGGCCAGCGGTTCGTCCCGTCACCGACGTAGGCCGACACCCCCCGCTCGCAGGCGAGGTCCACCAGGCGCGAGACGAGCCCCCGGCCGCCCTCGCCGTGCACGGCCGGCGCGAGCCGCACGACGGAGGCGCGCACACCCTGTTCGGCCAGGGCCATGACCGCGTTCTCCGCCGCGATGCGAGGCGCCGTCGATCCCGGAACGGGCGGGACCTCCTCGGTCCCACGACAGCCCGGGGCCACCATGGCGAGGAGCAGCGTCGCCGAGGTGACCACGAGCGGCTTGCCGGTGCCCGCGAGCGCCGCCCCCAGCGCCTCGACAGCACCCACGTCCAGCTTTGCCGCGTCCACGTAGTCGGAGACGTCCCGACTGAAGGCGAGGTGGATGACGCCGTCCGCGGCGGCGGCGCCGGTGCGCAGGCTGTCGGGGTCGCCCAGGCAGCCGCGGTGCACCGCCGCCCCGGCCGTCGTGAGCGCCGCGGCGGCCGTGTCCGAGCGGGCGAGCCCGACGACCTCGTGCCCGGTGGCGATGAGTTCGCGGACGACCGCGGACCCGATGTATCCGGTCGCTCCGGTGACGAATACGCGCACGTGAGAAGACCCCTTGGGTGAGTTCACGTCACCCCGCCGCCGGACGGGCGACGGGGCACCAACCTTCACACGCTAGGAACAGCACCATCGCGCGTCCAAGGCCCGTTGCGCATGGTGATATGCGCATCACACATCGTTGCAGGCGATCATCCCCCGAAGCAGCCCCGGTGGCCACTCCTGGCCACGACCGTGGCCGGTTCTTGCCACCTCCGCGAGGGGCCTGACGGGCCCTCACGCCAGCCCCTCAAGTCGCCTTCGTCGCAGGTCACTTGGGACTGCCCCCGGCACCGCGCCGTTGTCGCCGAGCGCGACGGCCCGACCGGTGAGGTCTGCGCTGGCCGCGTCACCAAGCGCGCCACTTTCTCCGACGCCCCTCCCGATCTCCGCCCGCGGCGCCCCCGGACCCGTTGTCGCGCGTCACGACCCTGGCCTCCGGCAGCGACACGCGTACCCGCCAGCCCGGACCTGGACCACCGTCAGCCGCGTCAGCCGCGTCAGCCGCGCGCGCCGTCATCGGGCCGCGCTTCCGGGCCCCCTCCCACCCACGGGCCGCTGTGTCGCCCGGCCGCCGGGGAGGCGCCGGCTCGGCCATTCCGCACGCGCGCCGAGCGGGCGAGGCAGCGATGCGTTAGTGGAGCGTGAGCGGCGGGGTGCAGAGTCGGACCGGAGTCGCGGCCGGGCCCCACTGGTCGCCCCCGTCGGGGGGCTGGGGCGGCGAGGGGTGCCCGGCGCGACGCCGCCGCACCGCGACGGCGAGCGGGCCCGTACCCGACCGCGCCCCCGACACCGGGAGACGCGGGGCAACAGCGTTCCGGTACGTCGGGGGCGCGGGCGGGCGCGGCGGCGCGGGCCTTGCTGCCCGGCAGCGACCGGGGCTCAGACCTGTGCGCCCTCCGCGACCGTGGCGCGGCACTCGGGGTGGCCCCAGCGGGTCCCGAGCTTGGTGATCGGCTCGCCTACGGCGTACGACTTCCCGCACGGGCAGGTGCCGGGGAACTTGGCCTTGATGGTGCGCGAGCCGCCGCCCGACGACGTCCGGGCCGGCCGCTTCCCCGCGCCGCCGGAGCGCGCGCGGGCCGGCGTGGCGCGCTGGGGCGCGGGCACCGGCGGTTCCGTGACGCCGAGCGCGGTGCCGGCGGCCTCCTGGCGCACGGCCGCGTCGCTGGCGGCCTGGTCGGCGATCGCGTTCAGCGGGTCGCCGTCCACCTGGTGCGCCGGCACGTACTGGAACTCCACGTCCCGGTCCGCCAGCAGCGCGTCGATGGCCTGCACGAGTTCCTGGTTGGCGACGGGCTTGCCGGCCGCCGTCTTCCAACCGTTGCGCTTCCAACTGGGCAACCACTGGGTGACGGCCTTCATGGCGTACTGGGAGTCCATCCGCACCTCCAGCGGCACCCCGGGGTCGACCGCCTCCAACAGGCGCTGTAGGGCGGTGAGTTCGCCCACGTTGTTGGTGGCACGGCCGAGCGGCCCGGACTCCCAGCGCTCGGGGCGGCCATCCGCGTCCGCGATGACCCACGCCCACCCGGCCGGGCCCGGGTTCCCCTTGGCCGCCCCGTCACAGGCAGCAATGATGCGATCAGACATCCTCCGATCATGCCTTACGCACCGCCGCCGACGAACCGCCGCCTGACTCCGGCGACGGCGCGCGGCGGGCCCGCCGGGGGCGCGCGGTAGCGCGGGCGCTCAGGACCCGGGCACGCCGGGCGCCCCGCTGGCGGACGGCCTCCTCGCGCCGCCGCCCGGAGTCTCGTCCTTCTTCCACGGGCCGATGCCCACCCGCCCCGTCGTACCGATGTCCAGCTCCGGGGTCACCATCACCGGGTCGGCGCCGGGCTTCGCCCGCACGCGTACGTACGGGGCGTGCGCGGGCTCAGCCGTGCCGTTGGCGACGGTGTTGCGCCAGGCCAGGACGGCGTAGGCCCTCTCCCCCGGCCGCACGGCCAGCGGCTGGGGTGCGCCGTCCGCCCCGGTGCCGGTGGCGATGGCGCTGCCGCCGTGCAGAATCCGCACGCCCCCCAGCGGCTTGTGGTCGTCGTCGAGGAGTTGGAGCCGCGGATAGCCGTCGAGCCGCGTGACGCGCGTACCGCAGTTCTCCAGCCGCAGGCTCACGGCACGCAGCCCCATCGCGGCGGAGCCCTCGTCCGCGTGGACGCGCACGCCCGACGCGGGACAGGACCCGGCGCTGGCGGGCGCCTCGTCGGCGGGAACGCCTCTCACCTTCGTGATCTTCACGCCACCGCCATCGGCCGGGGCCCCGGGCAGGTCGTCCAGGACGACGGTGCGCCGTACGGTCCGCCCCGGCGGCACGGACGCCACCGTCTGCTCCGTGTTCGCCAGCGCCTCCCCAGAGGCCGACTGGGCGGTGAAACCGATCGTGTACGTGAAGGGTTCGGCCTCGTGGTTGGTCACCTGGAACTGGGCACAGGCACGCGGCCCGTCGCCCACGGTGATGATCGTGACACCGTCCACCAGCCCATCACTCTTGTCCCGCAGCGAGGCCGACGGCCGGGGCGTGGTGGACGCCCCGGTGGACTCGACGGGGCAGGGGCGCGCGCTGGCGATCTCCGTGGGACCCGGTCCACGCGGCTGCGACGAGCTGTCGCCGCGCGAGTTCGCCTCCTGCGTTCCACAGGCGGTGAGCAGCAGAAGGCCGGCGACGGCGACGGGGCGGGTGAGCGAGGCGGCAGGCATCCGCACAGTCGAGCAGGACAGGACCACACAAGGTGGTGACAGGGGTCACACGAGCGGTAACAAGCCTGTCACAGACAAGCGGGCGGTACGGGCGCGTGACGGTCAGGTGGCTGTCACAGGCGGCGGGGAGCGTCCCCGGCGCCGAGCGGGGGCCGGCGGCGCGCGTGGCGCGGGTTCCGGTCGCGTGTCGCCGGGTGTACGCGTGACCGCGCACGGCGAAGCACCCGCCGCGTCGCCCCGCACGTGGGAGGGCCACCCGTTCGGTCCCACCCCAGAGGTGTCACCGGCGAGGGTTACCCAGGGTGAGAAGGGCGCGTCGACGTGGGTGTGTCGTCCCAGGTCACGTGTCGTGCGCCGGAAGCCGCGACGTTCCCCGGCCCGAGGCGACCGTGGCCATGCCATGGATACAGGACAGTCACCGGAGGTCGTTGCTGGTCGAGCAGCACGAGTCACTCGGGACATCCGGCGCGGCCGACGGAGCGGAGGTGCCGACCAGGGGTACGACCGAGGCCGCCCGGCGGGACGCGGGGCAGCGCGACGGACTCTCGCACCGCGACCTCAAGGTGATGCAGTTCAACATCTGGCTCGGCGGCAGCCAGGTCGAGGGGGGCCGGGAGGGCATCGCCGACACCGTCGCGGGCCGGACGTAGTCACGCTCAGCGAGCGGCTGACGCTGCTGGCCGGTGACTCTAACGAGCCCTCTCACCAGGACTGGGACCACCGGACCGGGCACCTCTTCGACCACCACGGCACCGAGGTCACCTGGTCGACGACCAAGGCGATCGAGGACGCCGGGTTCCGCGACAGCTACCGCAAGATCCACCCGGACCCCGTCCGCACGCCGGGCTTCACATGGCCGAGCGACAACCCGGGCGCCGACATCAGCCAGCTCACCTGGGCCGCCGATGCCGACGAGCGGGACCGGATCGACTTCTTCTCTGAACTACCGAGGGTGTCCCCGTGATCAGGTGAGGGGACGATCAGTCCTGAGGGGAAGGGCCGGAGAACGGCTGCGACCGGCGAAGGTGTTAGTTTCCTTCCCGTGTTAAGCCACCAGGACGAGACTAGAGCGGCCTATGACGGGGTCGTCGACCTGTACGCGTCGATGTTCGCTAATCGGCTGGAGACGCAGCCGTTCGCGCGGAACATGATCGGTACCTTCGCCGAGCTCGTGCGTGCCACGGGGAACCTGCGGGCAGCCGACGTCGGGTGCGGGCCCGGTCATCTGACGGCCATGCTGCACGACTTGGGGCTGGACGCCTTCGGGCTCGACCTCTCCCCGGCCATGGTCGACCACGCTCGGCGGGCCCATCCGGCGCTGCGGTTCGACGAAGCGCGAATGGAGGCCCTGCCGGTCGAGGACGGCGCGCTCGGCGGAGTGCTGGCCCACTACTCGATGATCCATACCCCACCTGAGGAATTGCCCGTGCTGCTCGCCGAGCAGGTGCGTGTCCTGGCACCAGGGGGCCTGCTCCTGGTGTCCTTCTTCGGGACCGAGGGACCGAAGCCGGTCCGCTTCGACCACAAGGTGGCGCCCGCCTATAGCTGGCCGGCGGAGCAGTTTGCCGCGATGCTGACCGGGGCCGGACTCGTCACAGTTGCTCGGTTGCTCCATGACCCAGCGTCCGAGCGTGGTTTCCTCGACACTCACTTGCTGGCCCGCCGCCCGTAGAGCGTGGCCCGTGGCCTGGGTCAGGGTGGTGTAGATCATCCGCGTGGATGAAGCTCGTCTCACTTGAAGGTCCTCTTGCCGTACTGATTCCTGTCGCGATCTGGCTGAAGCTGGGCATGCCGAGATTGATCACTTGGCGTTGACGGACTTGCTCTGTATCGAGCTGGATGAGCTTCTCCTCTGCGCTGGCGAGGCTGACTTGGAGTCCTTCGATCTCACCGAGCCATCCCTCCTGTTCTGCTTCGGTGATTCGGGCGATCAGGTTGTCGCGGATCTCGACGAGGCGGTGTCTCTGATCCGGGTCCGGTCGGAGCATGGAGCATCGAATACACGCGTGTTCGTGGATGCAGGGCGTTCCGAATGCGCGAGCGCAGATTCCGATGGACAGTTCGCGTCGCTCGAAGTGCCCGAGGAGGGCATCCCATTCTTCGTTGGTGGGGGTTCGGTACTCCTCGCTGGGCCGGAGCGTTCGGCGCCGGGCGATGAATGCGCGATGGGCTTCGATGGCCTCGCCGGGGTAGATGGCGTTGTATCCCATGGTCGTGTTGATGCTGGTGTGCCCGGCGATGACCTGCGCGATGTGCGGGGGAAGGCCGCTGCGGATGGCGTCGGTGATGAAGATTCGCCGAAAGTCATGGGGCGAGAAGTCCAAAGGCTGTCCGGCTGAATCGGTCAGATTCGTGGAGGCCAGCACTTCCTGCAGTGCTTCGCGCAGGAGCTTCGGGGAGAGGCGGGAGCTCTCGCCGCTGCGGCACCACTGGAAAAGCAGTGGCATCTGCGGATTCCAGGACTTCTCTGCCATGTCATAGCTGGAGACGTAGGGGACGGCACCGGTGCGAGGGTCGCGGATGCGGGCGATGATCGCGCTGAGCACATCGGCGAGCTCCGGGCTGGCCAGGATGACTCGTTCCTCATCGGTTTTGGAGGGCGCGATGTGCAGGAGGGGAACAATCTCGCCGGTCGTGGGCAGTCTGTACTGGATCAGGCTGTGATGGCTGTCCTCCAGCATCTCCTCGATGCGGACACCAGTGTGCTGAAGGAACTCGACCATCGCCCAGGCCCAGAACGCTCGGCTCTCCGCGAGGGCCAGGTCGACGCGCCGGCGGTGGCAATGTGCACCGCCCAGGTCGTTCCGTCCTTCGCTGCCCGCATGAAGGTGTCGCCCGCAAAAGCGAACCGACCGCCTGGTCGGGTGTCCATCAGTGCCTGTAGTCGGGCTTTGGCTGCGTGGAGGCATGATGAAGCTGCTCGGGCGACAGCAGGCAGAGCCGGAAGGCGTTCCCTCGTCCGGTGGTCCATCCGAGCTTTGCGCCGCTTGTTGTCTTTCACGACAGCGACATCCGCGTCCTTGATCGGGCTCGGCACCGCCCAAGGCCCCCAGCGTGCCGGCTCGTCGATGGCCCACTGGGCGATGTCGAGATAGAACGCCCGGACGGAGAGCATGATGCTGGCGACGTTGGCGCGTTCGGTCACTACTTCACGCACTTTGCCGTCTGGTTGGCGGCGCCGTTCGATGCGGGTCCGGCATCTCTGTTTCCAAGCCGCGCTCACCTCGGGCGCTAGGTGGAGAGAGTCGATCCCTGGATGATGTTGTTCCAGGTCACCCCAGAAGTTGCTGGCCAGGTGCCGGGACAAGTTGTTCAGGGACGTGTAGTCGAGACCCGGCTGCCGCTCTTTGAGATAGTCCACCAAGAGATCTCGGACAGGGCGGCAGCGGACGCCGAACCGGTCGACGAGCTGCTCCATCGACACCTGGCCACTGGTGTTGGCCAGGTAGCGCAAGGAACTGGGTGCTTCTGCGGGCAGGGTGCCCAACTCTCGCAGCCAGGCGTAGAAAAGGGTGTTGCCGCGGGCTTTGACGTTCGCGGCTTTGTTCGCTGCTTTGAGTGCGGCGAGATACTCCACGGCGTCGCCGACGGTGATGTCCGCCAAAGGTGCCGCTCTTGGCGGACACGATCTTGACCAGGGAGTGCAGGGCGTGACGCCCGACTTTGGAGGACCACGTGGCAAAACTCAGGAGGATGTGCAACTGGTCGACTTCGGAGTCGGGGACCTTCCGACGGTCAGCGGGCCCCGTTCCCAGCAAGAGCGCCCGCGCCGGCCGAAGCCGGCCCGGGCGTCCCACCAACCCACGTGCTCAGAGGTCTACTTGACGACCCGGTAGGCCCGGTGGATCGTCTGCTTCAGGGTGTTGCCGGCCGCGTCCGTGAGCGTCACGCGCAGAGAGACCGTGCCCGCCTTCGCCGGGTGGCGCAGGTCGAGGCGCTTGCCGTTGACCGCCTTCGCCGGCTGCCAGGTCCGGCCGTCGTCGTAGGAGACGGAGAAGGCCAGCTTGCGGGCGGTGCGCGCGGTGGCCGCGCCCTCGACCGTGAACGGGACAGAGAAGCGCGTACCCGCCTTGGCCGTGCTCTGCGTGGACAGCCGGGGTGTGAAGCGGACCACCGACAGTGGCAGCCGCTGCCCGGCACCGGTGACGTGCGCGGAGGTGAAGGTCCACTCGGCGGCCACCCGGGTGGAGACCGATGAGAGGGCGGTGGGGCGGGAGACGTCCGTCGTCAGGCGGTACGTGCGCTGGGCGGTGGGGAGTTCGTACGAGACGCTGGTCAGGTCCGTGTTCGCGGCGAAGATCTTCGTGTCGCCCGCGTAGAGGGTGCTCCTGGCCTTGCTGTAGCGGGAGTCGCCCACGTGCCCGGCGCCGTCGGAGAAGAGCGGAAGGTACGCCATGAAGGTGTCGCCGACGCGGACCGCGCCCGGACGGTCCTCGTTACCGGTCAGCGGGCCCGTGAGATGCGGTCCGAAGACGCCGGTGTTGAAGCGCTCGGTGTACTGCTTGCCCGCGCTGTATGCCCGAGGGTTCGCGGTCCACTGGCCGGCGTCGTGCACGGTTTCGCCGCCCGCGTCCGTGCCGCTCGTCTGCCCCACGGAGTACCGCCACCGCACGCCCGGGAGAACGTAGTCGGTGAGGGTGGCGGGCAGGGAGAACTCGGTCGGGGTGAGGTCGGCCCAGAATCCGGTCCCCGGCGCGAGGGGCGCGGCGACGAGCGACCCCTTCTTGTCCTTGGCGGGCTCACCTACGGGGAGGGTGACCTTGGCGAACTGCGAGCGCTTCAGGTTCACGGTGAAGCCGGCCAGATCGCCGGTACGGTTCATCGCCGGCCGGTAGCTCGTACTCCCGTGCGCCCAGACGCCGTTGTACTGCGCGAACGCCTCGCGGGCGGGCAGCCGGGCGCCGAACTGCCCGACGCGCAGCTTGCCGAAGCTGCCCACTTCGTACGTGGTGACGCTCTGGATCCGGTCGATGTCGAACCCGTAGTTGAAGGTGGCATCGGTGTGCTTGGCCCTGGCGTCCGGCACGGTGATCCGGACCGGTTCGGCCTGGCGGGCGTCCATGACGAGGGTGGTGTCACGGGTGAGCGAGAACTTGGGGTTGAGGAGGAGGGCCAGGTTTCCGGTGCCTGGGGTCGCGCCCGTGTCGATGCGGCCTTCGAGGCTGTAGCGGCCCCTGGGTAGCCGCACGGTGAACTCGCCGTCCGTGTCGTCCGAGTAGTCGTTCCAGATCTCGTTGTCCAACCCCTGCACCCCGGTCTGGGACCGCCCGGCGGGCTTCCCCCTGAGGTCGAGATGTCTGACGGTCAGGTCGTACGACTCGACTTCGCGCTGTAGGCCGACACCGGTCCGTGCGGTGACGCCGGCGCCGTTCGTCGCGGTGACCGAGCCGCCGAAGCCGCCGTCGGCCGTGCCCGCGCCGCTGTCAGCGGTGACCTGGGCGGTCGCGGTGCCGCCCGCCGGGACGGTGAGCCGCTTCGGCGAGACCTCGACCATGCCCTCGGCGGCGGGCTTTCCGTCCTCGCCGTACACCTCGGTGGTGAGGTCGAGGGTGAGGGGGCGGTCGCCGTCGTTGTGGTAGGTGACGGTCTTGGTGACCGGTCTGTCGTCGGTGTGCGGCCACTGCTGGGTGGGGAAGCCGAGGGTGGTCGGCCTGGTGGTGAGTTGCTGGACGAGGGCGTGGGCGATGTCCGTACGGCCCGTGCCCTGCGCGAACGCCGAGACGCCGGGGGTGGGTCTGGCGGACGCGGTGAGCGCGGCCTTGAGGCGCTCGCCGGTCCAGTCGGGGTGACGCTGGGCGAGGATCGCGGCGGCACCCGCGACATGCGGGGTGGCCATCGACGTTCCGCTCATCGAGACGTAGCCGTCGGCGGCTGGAGCGCCCTCCGTGCCCTCGGCGGTCTTCGCGGCGACGATGTCGACGCCGGGGGCGGTGAGGTCGGGCTTGAGGGAACCGTCCGCTGTAGGGCCGCGGCTGGAGAAGTCGGCCATCGCGTCGGCGCGGTCGACCGCGCCGACGGTGAGCGCGGCGGCGGCGCTGCCCGGCGAACCGACGGTGCCGGCGGCGGGGCCCTCGTTGCCCGCGGCGACCACGAACAGGGCGCCGGAGGTGGCGGACAGGTCGTTCACGGCCTGTCCGAGGAGGTCGTCACCGGGGGTGTCGGGGCCGCCCAGGCTGAGGTTGATCACCTTGGCGCCCTGGGCGATGGCCCACTGCGCGCCGGCGATGATCGCGGACTCCTCGCCGTAACCCTCGTCGTCGAGCACCTTGCCGCTGATCAGCCGGGCGCCCGGCGCTACCCCCTTGTACGTGCCCCCGGAGTGCGCACCGGACCCCGCGACCGTGGACGCCACATGCGTGCCGTGACCCACCCGGTCGACCGTGTCCGTCGCCCCGGAGAAGTTCTTCGCCGCGTCGATACGGCCTTTCAGGTCCGGGTGCGTGCCGTCGACTCCGGTGTCCAGCACGGCGACCTTGACGCCTGTGCCGTCGTACCCCGCCGCCCAGGCTTCGGGGGCACCGATCCGCGCGGTGCTCCGGTCGAGGGCCGCCTCGACCTTCCCATCGAGCCAGATCCTCTCGACCCGGTCGGCGGCGGCTGACCTCTCCCGCGCCGTCCCCCCGCTGCCGGTGAGCGTCTCCCACAGGTCGGCGCCCTTGGACTTACGGGCCTTCAGCGCGTCCCCGTTGACGCTGGGCAGGCCCCGGCTGACCCGGGCTCCGGCGGTGGACAGCGTGCTCGGCGCCAGGGTGCGGCCCTTGGCGTACGTCACGATCAGTGGGAGGTCGGGGCGGGCCGCGTCGTCGTATCTCCACTTGACCAACTGCGTCACGTCGAACAGCCGCCGGTCGGCGGTGCCGTTCGCGAGGAGCCGCTCGGCGTCACGCGGGACGACGTAGGTCCGGTCGGCGCTCCGCGCGATGCGGAAGGCGGTGCCCTCCCGACCCTTGCCGGGCCGCACACGGGTGACCTGTCCGGTGGCGTCCAGCGTGACCCGGTCACCGGTGACGAGGGTGACTGTCCTGGCCTTGTCGAGGGCGCGGGCCGTACCTGCCGTACCGCTGTCGATCTGTGCGGCCCCGGATTCCGGGGTAGCGAGCAGGGCCGAGGCAAGGGCGGCGGCGACGGCGAGAGCGGAAGCCGTACTCGCTCGCCTCTTACGGTGATGCAAGGCATGCCTTTCTCTCTGGACCTTCGGGCATGGCGAAGCAGCCCGGCGGACGGGACGAGGAAACAGAGGGGGAAGGAGGCGCCCCTTCGCTAAGGGGTGCGGGGCGTACGAACTCAGAAGAGCCGCTTACGACCCCAGAAGAAGATGAACGCCACGACACCGGCGGTGAGGGCGAACAGGATCGACGCCCCGAACCATTGCATGGCGTTCATCTGCGACATCGGGAGGTACTGCACCGACCAGCCCACGACATCGGCCTTGTCCAGGCACGCCTGCTGTGCCGCGTCGGTCTCCGCATGCCTACAGGTGCTCCAGCCCAGCAGATCCCCGCTGCCAGTGACATACGACTGATCGATTTCGTGGGCGCTGTGGGGCAGCGACGGGAACGTGTTCTCGCCTGTGACACCCTTGTTCGTCGTAACCGTGACGACGTTGCCGAGCGACAGCAGGAAGTCACTCCAGACAAGCTGGAGGACGACGGTGAAACCGAAGGTGACCACCATGGCCATCAGCGTGCGCCGCAGCACCATGCCGATCGCCACCCCGCCGAAGACGGAGAAGAGGGTGAGGGCGACAGGCACCGGGCCCGTCGTGTTGAACGCGGCGCCCGAGGTCCATTCCATGACCGTGGCCTCGGACTTGACGGGGTTCCACCACCAGCCGAACACCGCCGACAACACGCCCGTGCTCACCACGACCACCAGTCCGACCAACGCCAGCTTCGTGGCGAGCCAGCGGGTCCGGCTCATGGACTGGGCGGCGACCAGCTTGGCGGTGCCGTTCTCCAGGTCGCCCGCGATGAGCGGGGCGCCGAGGGAGACACCGAGCAGGATGGGTAACGCCTGGAGACCCGTGGAGACGAAGGAGAACGCGTCGTTGTACTGCTGGAACCTGCCGCCCGCCTCGTGGAGGTTCTCGCCGGGATAGCCGTAACCATCGAGGAAGTCGACCAACTGGCCGCGCTGGTAGACGATCCAGCCCACGAGGAGCGCGGTGGCGACGAGGGTAGTCCAGAACGCGGCCCGGTGCTGGCGCCAGACCAGCCAGGTCATACCGCTGAGTCGGGGGCGCCGGTTGGCCTCCGTGGTGGTCGCGTCCGAGGTCCCGTCGGTGGGCCCGTTCGTGCCGTCGCTCGTGGAGCCGGTCGAGGTGCTGGTCGAGTCGCGGGTGAAGGTGCTCATGCCGCCACCGCCCCGGTGCCTAAGCCCTGGCCGTGGACCTGGGCGGTGGGGGTGATCAGCGGTGGTGCGTCGGGTGAGCGGAGATAGGCGAGCAAGAGTTCCTCCATGGTCGGGGTGCCCATGTCCCAGGGTCCGGTGACCGGGCCCTCGGGGCGGATGAGCGCGGTGAACTGCCGTCCGCTGGTCCGTGACTCGACGAGGGTGTGGCGCCCGAGGGCGGAAGGCACGCCGTCCCCCTCCTTGGCGCCCGTGACCAAGGTGTGGACGGACATCAGCTCGTCCACGTCACCGGCGAGGCGCACTCCGCCACCGGAAACGACAACGAGGTAGTCGCACACGTTCTCCAGTTCGGCGAGGACGTGGGTGGACATCAGCACGGTGGTTCCGCGCTCGGCGGCCTCGGCGAGGAGGGTGCCCATGACCTCGTGGCGCACGACCGGGTCGAGGTCCGACATCGGCTCGTCGAGCAGCAGCAGGTCGGGGCTCTTTCCGAAGGCGAGGGCGATGGCGACGCGGGTGCGCTGGCCTCCGGAGAGGGTGCTGATCTTCGCGTCGAAGGGCACGTTTCCCGCCCGGATGATGCCCTCGGCTGCGCGCTGGTCCCAGCCGGGGTTCAGCTCCCGGCCCAGCCGCAGGGTCTCCGCCACGGTGAAGCGGCGGAACAGGGGCTTCTCCTGGGCGAGGAACGCCGTGCGCCGACCGGACTCCACCGAGCCCGCGGCCTCACCGAACAGGCTGATCGAGCCGTTCGTTGGTCGCAGCACGTGGGCCGCGATGCTCAGCAGCGTGGTCTTGCCCGCCCCGTTGGGCCCCATCAGGCCGCAGATCCGTCCCGCCGGGAGCCGGAAGGAGCAGTCCCGCAACGCCCAGCCCCGCCGGTAGCGCATCCCCAGCCCGTACGCCTCGATCGCGGCTTGTCCCGCGTACATACCTTCACTCACCTGTCCTCCAGGTTGTCGTGGCCCCCGTGGGCCCCGTTGTCGTGGACCCTGTCGCCGCCGCGTTCCCGGCGGCGTACTGCTTCTCCATCGCCGACGTGACCAGCGCGGCCACGTCCTCCCGCTCCAGGCCGGCCCCGGCCGCCCGCGACATCCACGCCACCAGCTCTGCGTACAGCGGCGATTCGGTGCCCGTCTCGGGGCGACCCAGCGTGCGACGTACGAAGGTGCCCCGGCCCGGTCGCGGTTCGACCAAGCCCTCCCGCTCCAGCTCGCGATACGCCTTGAGGGTGGTGTTCGGGTTGACCGTGCTGGTTTCGGCGACCTCCTTGGCGGTGGGCAGCCGGTCACCTGGCACGAGTACGCCCAGCCGGAGGGCCTGCTTGGTCTGCTGCACGATCTGCTGGAAGGCGGGAACCCCGCTCCGCCTGTCGATGCGGTACTCCAGGATCACCACCATCATTCCACTACTTGATTAGTTGAATGATGGTGACGGGGCGCGAGGACGGTTGTCAATGCCGACCGGGGACGGGGGGAAGCGGATGGGAGGTGCGCTGGCCGTCTCTTCCTGGGGCATCAGCGGACAGGGAAGGAGGCATGACCAGCAAGAGAGCCTCGTCAAGCCGAGGACCTGACCAACGCAGCCCCCGTACGCGGCGATTGTCGAGCGCCGACGGCGCCACCTTCTCGAACGCGGGAGCCGGGCACCCGTCTACAGGAAACGCGGCTGACGCCGGCACCGGACGGCCCCATGGTGGCGCCCGCGCGAACTGTCGAAGGTCACGGCGTCCTGCACCCGGAGGCACCTCCTTGAGCAACCCCGAGGCGAACCGGCATCGCCGTTCTCACCACGGACTACCTGACAGGTCCGCCCTCACCATGAGCCCGTTCCGTGACGGCCAACGCGATGGACGGGGGACGCGTACGCGAAGTTCGGTCCACGGGCGTTCGACGCCGTCTGCGACGTCAACAGGCCGAATCTTCATCGCACCGCGTGCGGTCGGGGCGACCCGCCACCGACGCCCCTGCGCGGATACGTAACGTTCACCGAAGCAGGCCATTGCGGGTGGTGCGCGCGGGAGGTGATGGCGAGGGTGCTCGCGCGCTGGCGTATCACGTGGTCGAGGAGCTGACCCCGCGGCTGCGCCGGCGCGCATGGGGCACCGCCAGGGTGAGTACCTGGCCGAACATGATCTGGAGCTGCGCCGCGAGGCGGTCGTCGGCTGGGCCACCCTCGGCATCGAGCGCGGCGGACGGGCCCGTGGCCGCCACGCCCAGCGGTGTCGGCCAGGCCCGCAGCGCGTGGGCGATGGTGCGCAGCGTGGTCAGCGTGGCGGTCGCGCCCTGGTCGCCTGCGGCCACCGCGACGCAGCCGACGGGGCGGCCGTCGAGGAACGGGCGGGGTTCGCCGATGAGGTCGTTCACGTAGTCGAGGGCGTTCTTCAGTACGCCGGACACGGTGCCGTGGTACGTGGGCGAGATCAGGACGACGCCGTCGGCCTTCTTGAGGTCCTCCAGGTAGCGCTGTACGGGCTTGTCCCGCTCGGCGGGCGGCATGCGGTAGTGCGGGAACTCGATGTCGGCGCCTCGGTAGAGGACCACCTCCGCGCCCAGGTCACCGAGGGCCGTGGCGCACCACAGCGCCAGGCGTTCGGTCTTGGAGTCCGGCGGCAGCGAACCGCTGACGCACACCACCTTGGGGCGGGGGCTGGTCATGGCCATGGTGTTCTGTTTCCCTTCCGCGCATGTCTGCCTGCACCTTCCGCGCCCCTCAACTCGCCTGCTCCACCGGCTCCTCCGGCGCCGCACCGGCGCTTCGCCACGGGCCCTGGAACGCCGCCGCGACGAGGCAGCCGAGGAGGCACATGCCCGCCGCGAGCAGGAAGCCGGGCTCCGCGCGCTCCGAGACGAGGAGACCGGCGAGCGTCGCACCCGCCGCCGAGCCCGCCGAGGTCATCGCGTTGAGCCAGCCGAACGACTCGGTGATCATCTCCGGTGGCGCCACGTCGTCCATGGCGGAGAACTGCGCGGTGATCGCGGGGTTGAGCACCAGACCGGCGAGCAGCAGCAGACCGCCGAGGACCCAGGGGTTCCGCGTCACGGCGAGCAGCCCCCAGCCCGCGCCCAGGGCGCCGAGGAGGACGACGAGCTGCTGGACGTGCGTGCCGGGCTGGCGCCGCGCCCCCCAGTAGAGTCCGCCTGCCACGCCGCCCACCGAGAGCACCGCGATCAGCACGCCGGACAGGCTGGGCGTGCCCCTGATGTCGGCGAAGGACACGAGCGTCACCTCGATGGCGACGATGCTGCCGATCAGCAGGAACCCGACGGGCAGCAGGCCGAGTACGGCGCGGAACCGCAAGGGGCCGAGCCAGTGCCGGTCGCCCTGCTCGGCGGGTGGGACGGCCTTGGCCTGCGGGCTGACGGCCACCAGGACGCAGCCGACGGCCGTCGCCACCGCGGCCGCCACCAGCGCGAGGCCGGGGTCGGCGACCGCCATCACGGCGGCCACCAGGAAGGGGCCGACGATGAAAACCAGGTCGGTGACGACGGACTCGTACGCGAAGGCCGTCGTCTTGAGCTCGGAGCCGCTGAACATCCGTGACCACAGGGACCGCATCACGGCGTTGAGCGGCGGCAGCAGCACCCCGCACAGGGCGGCGAGCAGCACCAGGAGTACGGCGCTGCGGTCCTCGCCGGTCAGTACGGCGGCGGCGACGAGGAGCAGCGCGCTCTGCGCGATGCCGGTGCCGGCCAGCACGGCGCGCGCGCCGAGGCGGTCGACGCCTCGGCTCCACAGGGGGTTGCCGAGGGCGGTGCCCACCGTGTAGCAGGCGGCGGCGGCTCCGGCGATGGCGTAGGACCCGGTGCTCTCGGCGGTGGCCAGGACGAACACCAGGCTCAGCATGCCGTTCGGCAGCCGTCCCACCAGGCCGAAGGAGGCCAGCCACGGCACGCCGGGACGGGCGAAGAAGGTCCGGTAGTGGCCGATCACGGTGCCGTCCTCTCGCCTGCCGAGTCGATGTGGCCATCCGTTTCGCCGTCGTGGTCACCCGCTTCGTCGACGTGGCCGTCCACCGCGCGCAAGAACTGTACTCGCAGCTCGCACGTGTAGTGCCCGCGCTCGTCCTGGAGCCAGAGGTCCTCGGGTGCCGGATACATCTCCTCGGCCCGGCAGCGGTCGACGTCCCGTGCCAGGTGGCAGAGTACGTCCACGGCGAACGGCGACCAGGAGTCGATGAGGACGGGTTTGCGTTCGCTCTCGGCGCGGACGAAGAAGAACCGGGGCAGCCCGGTGCGGCGCGCGGTGCGGCGCAGCCACCGGAAGGCCGCGCTGCCGCGCAGGCCGCGCAGTTCCGCCAACTCCAGTTCCCAGCGGGCCCGTTGGTAGACGGCGCCGCCGACCCGCACTCGCCCGAGGGCCCGCCCCGGATCGGCCTGCCGAACCGGCAGGTGCAGGACGGGGGCGTCCGTCAGGGCCGCGATCGGCGGGTACGTGGTGAGGTCGGCGAGCATCGGGTACAGGAGCACGCGGTGCCCGTCACGGTCGATGAGCTGCGGCGCGCCGTCACACAGCCGTACGGTCAGCTGGTCACCCGCCACGGCGTCGGTGCCGCCCTCGTGGTCGACGTGCGCGATGAGGACGCGTCGCCCCGGGAAGCGGTAGAAGCCCTTGTTGCGCCGGGTGGTGGCGAGCGCGGCGAGCTGCCGTCCGGGGACGGCGCCGGTGAGCCAGGTCCGTACCTGCCGGGTGATGCGGTCGGTGTCGTCCCAGAAGGTGGTGAGCCAGCCCTCCAGGAGCAGGTGGTGGTGCACGCGGGCGAGCAGGACACCGGGGCGGGGGCCGAACGGGGAGGTCAGGCAGATATCGGGGAGTGCGTAGCGCTGGGGCGCCGCCAGCTCGGCCGGGGCGGGCAGGGTGACGTCGTCCCCCGGCGGCACGTCGACGGTGATGGTGTGCCGGTGGCCGCCGAAGCTTGAGCTCATCTCCTCCCGGGGCTTGGCGGCGGCCGCGTACTCGGTGAACCGCGCCGAGCCCCCCAGCTCCCGCAGCACGGCGGCCATCTGCTGCTTGTAGTCGCGCTGGACGGCGGCGCCCGTGGCGGCGGAGAGGTCGAGTCCGTCGGCCACCTGGCGTTCGACACTCCGCGCGAGGTCGTCTCCGATCCTGAGGTGGAAGAGGGAGGACGCCTCCTCGAAGAGGATGAGGCGGTCCGCGTAGATGTCTCCGGCGCCACGGCGGGCGGGGACTCCGGTCAGTTCCGTGAACCTGGCCTCCAGCGCGGTCAGGAGGCGTGCGCGTTCGTCCACACCGGCTGCGGCGAACGCCCGCAGGCCGTCGGCGAAGGCGTCCAGCTCCGCCAACCAGGCGTCGCGGCGCGGGACTTCGGGCAGTGCCGCGACCGCGCCGCGCAGCCCGGCGAGGCCGTCGACGACGTCGGCGGGGAAGAGCAGCCCCCGGTGGAGCCGTCCGTCCGCGAGCAGCGGGCGCAGTTGCCGTCCGGTCTCGGCGACGGAGGTGCCGAGGCGGTCGGCGAGCGCGGCGAGCGACAGCGGGCCGTCGGCCAGCGCGTCCCACAGGGCCCGCTCTCGTGACGTGCGCGGCGCCCGGCCCGAGTCCGCCGACGCGGTCAGGAGGGGGCGGCGCACCGGGATGTGCCGGCGCAGTGCGGGGTCCCGTGCCAGGGCGCGGGCCAGCTCCTCCAGGGCCCAGCGCGCGGGCAGGACCTTGCGGCGCTGCGCGCGACGCTCGATGCGCAGGCCCTCGCCGTCGTCCCGTTCGCCGTATCCCATCGGTCCGAAGGTACTGGTGGTCTCGTTCTTGCCGCAGAACCGCTGGAGGTAGAGGTAGATCTGTCGCTCGACGCGCCGGAAGCGCGCGTTGTCCGGTATCTCGTCCCGGTCCAGGTATCCGCGCAGCATGCCCTCGTACATGCCCGGGTTGGAGAGGAACACGGCGGCGCGGAACTCCTCGTGGCGGGCCCGTCGGTGCAACTCGCCGCGCAGGCGGGCGCGTTCGGCCGCGTACGCGTCGTCGAAGCGGGCGGTGGCGTCGGCGCCGTCGTCCTCCGCGCGGTCGGCGAGCCGCACCAGTTCGGCGGGGAAGGCGATGTCGGCCAGCCACTCCCAGGGCATCCCCGCGTGGCGCAGCACGAAGACCGGCGACATGCGCCACGCCCCGGTCACGCGGCCCCCACCAGGACGTCGCCGTCGCGCAGCGCGGACAGCTGCGGCCCGGGCAGCGCCGCGAGGACGGCGCGGACGGCGTCCGCTCGCCGCTCGGGGGGCCGGGTGAGGAGTTCGGTCATCTCGCTGCCGATCCTGGTGCAGGCGCCGGTGCGCAGGTTGACGGCGATGCCCTTGCCGGTCCGGGTGCTGTGGGCGCCGAGCACCACGTCGGGGTCGAGTCCGAGGTCCGGGCCGGTACGGGCGGGCGGGGTGGCGAGGTAGGCGGCCGCGACCCTGCCGGGGACCAGCTCTCCGGCGCGTGCCAGCGGTCCGGCCAGGGCGGTGACGAGTGCGGTGAGTTCGTCGGGCGGCGGCTGTCCGCGCAGGGTGTGGTGGCGGGCCAGGTCGAGGCCGGTCCTCTCGTACGTCACCGGGTGCGGGCCCCAGTGGGGCGTGGTCCAGCCGACCGGCCAGTCGAAGACGCGGAGTCCGGCGACGCGGTCCACGGTGTCCGCCACGGCCCGCAGGCCCCGCGCGGCTTCGTCGGGTGCGCAGCCCGGGGCGCCGATCCACACTTCGGCGAGAACGCGGGTGCCCTGGGTGCGCAGTGCCTCCACGGCCCTGGCCAGCTCCGGCCAGGTGGCGGTGGAGCCGCCGCGGCCGAGGACGCGTTCGCCGCTGGCGCACAGTCCGAGGACGGCCGTGCGGGCGCCCGCGGCGTCCCCCGCGAGGACGTGGCGCAGGGCGACCCGGCCCGCCCAGGAGCCGTGCGGCCGTGGGTCGGCGGCCCGTTCCCGCCAGCGCAGGGCGGGCGGAGCATCGGGCCGGAAGGGGTCGACGACGAGCCAGGGCAGTCCGCGGGGGGTGGGGGCGAGCGTCGCGTCCGCGCAGGGCGGCAGGGTGCGCAGGACGGGCCAGCAGGCGGTGGCGTAGCGGCCGGTCACCCGCACGGTGCGGGGTGGTGCCGCGCGCAGTTCGCCGAGGAGCCACAGCGCGGCGGGCAGTTGTTGGTCGCGCTCGATGACGACGGTGACCTCGCGATGGGTGCGGGCGTGGTCGGCGGCACGGGCCAGGGCGGCCTGGTAGGGGGCGGGCGCGGCGGCGGCGCGGAGCACGTCGGCGCTGCTCTGGGTGGTTCCTTCGGCCAGCTCGAGGTCGTCGAGGCGCAGGTGTACGCCGTGTGCCGGGGCGGCGAGGCTGGTGAGGACGGGGCCGAGGCCGCGCAGCCGGTGCACGGTGTCGGCGTGGCTGTCGCCCAGTGCGGCGGCCCCCGCCGTCCGCAGCAGCGCGGCGCCCCGGTCGGCGGGTTCGGCGCCGCCGAAGGGCTTTCCGGCCACTGCCGCCGCCACCAGCTCGGCCACGAACTGGGCGGTCACGTCGATGAGTTCACCGTCCTCGGGGCGGTGGGCGAGGCGGAGGCTGGGGTCTCCGTACGGGGGCACGACCGTGATCATGTGCGGCCTCCCGGCACCCGGGACATGGACAGGCGCAGCTCGCTGGTGAAGGCGCCGGTGGAGCGGCGCAGCCAGAGCTGGTCGGGCGCGGGGAGCATCTCCACCAGGGACAGGGGCCCGTGTTCGGCTTGCTGTCGCAGCGCGTACTGGCTGTGGACGCAGTCGAGGTCCAGGTAGAGGGGCTTGATCTCGCCCGTGCCGAGGGAGAAGAGGTGTCTGGGCAGGTCGAGGGCGCGGCGCAACGAGGCGACGGCCAGAGCCAGTTGGTCGGTGCTGGCCGCCACGAGGGCGTCGCGGTGGGTGTCGCCGGGCCGCCAGGCCGCGCGCTGCACCACGACATCGCCGACGACGATCCGCGGGGTGCGTTCGCCGAGGGCGAGCCGGACCACTTCGACCTGGGCGGGGGCGAAGACGCGCAGGTGCGGGTGGTCCGCTTCGCCGACGTACAGCTCCAGCGGGCCGTCCGGGCCGAGCAGCGTGGGTTCGCCGTCGCGCAGGGTGGCCCGCAGGGCGTTGATGGGAACGCGGCGGGGTGCGCTGCGCGCGGTGCCGGTGACTTCGATGAACGTGCCCGGGAAGCGGTTGGTGATCAGGCCCTTGTGGCGCCTGCGGTGCAGCACGGTGGCGAGCCGGTCGGGGCCGCCCCAGGCGGGCAGGAGCCCGGCCAGTTCCTGTCGCAGCGCCTCCGGGTCGGGGGCGAAGCCGCCCTGGAGGCCCCAGCCGAAGACGTACGGGTGGATCTCGCCGAGTACGAGGGGACCTTCGCCGTGCCGGGCGCCGGTGAGCAGCAGGTCCGGGCTGACGAAGGCGGGTGTGTCGTCCGGCCGCCCGAGCGCGGTCAGCCGGTCGGGGTCGAGGCGGGCGGTGCGGCCGTCGCTCACGTCGGTGACCAGGGCCCGGTAGGCGTCGTGGAGCCGTTCCACCGGGGCGAGCGCCGGGCGTAGGCGGCCCTCTTCGACGGCGCGGGTGAGCCGCGCGGCGAACTCGAGGAAGGGCACCTCGCCGGTTTCGGCGAGGAGTTCGGCGGCCAGCTCTCGGTGGGCGGTGCGCACCCGCTGTCCGACGGTGAGGCCGAAGTCGAGCACGGGGCGCAGTTCGTGCTGGATGCGCTGCCGCAGGCGCTCCGGAAGGGTGAGGGGCTGGCCGTCTCCGTGGCAGTCCTCGAAGAGGACGAGCCGGTCGGCGTAGGTGCCGCCCGCGTTGCGCCGGGCCGGGGTGCCGGTGAGGGCTTCGAATGCCTGCTCGGCGCGGCGGAGCGCGGCGCGGCGCGCGTCGGGCGGGCTGGTGGCGAAGGCGGCGACGAGATCGGCGAACTCCTTCGCCGCGGCGGTGAACGCGTGCAGTCCGGGGGTGTCGGGGAGTTGGTCGAGTACGTCGTGCAGCGGGTCGAGGCTGGTGGAGCACGGTTCGCAGCGTCGCTGGATGAGCGCGGAGCGCTCCAGGGCGGCGAGGGCCGTGCGGGTGGCGGCGGTGTCGAGCCGGGTGGCGTCGGCGATGCCCTGGGCGTCGCGGGTGCCGTCGCAGGCGTGCAGCACGCTCAGCTCGGTCTCGGAGAGCGGGACGGGCGGGCGGCCCGGCAGGGTCGCCAGGTCGCCGGTGAGGTGGACGGCGGGCAGGCGGCGCGCCGGGACGAGGTCGCGCACGGCGACGCTGCGGGTCGCGGCGCGGCCGATGGCCACGGCGGCCCAGAACGAGACGAAGGTGACGCGTTCGCGTACGCCGTCGGGGAGTTCCGCGCCCGCCTCCGGTGCGTCGACCGCGCCGAAGGAGCCGAAGGTCACCGGACCGAAGGCGCTGGTGGTTTCGTTCTTGGCGGCGAGGCGCTGCAGGTAGGACCAGAGGCGCCGGTCGTGCGCCCGGGACGCCGCGTCGGCGCGCCGGTCGTCGGCGAGGTGGCGCGTAGTGGCTTCGTGGAAGTCGGGCGAGAGTTGGAGGAGGGCGTCGGAGATGTCCTCGCGCTCGGCGAGCTCGCGCAGGCCGCGGGCGGCGCTCTCCCAGGCGGGCGCCACGGCGCGTCGCGCCTCCGCGGCAAGCTCAGCGGCTTGGTCGGCCTGTTCCGCCCAGGCGCGGTGGGCCTGGGTCAGCTCGTCGTCCTCGAGGCCCGGCGGTACGGGGCGCACCCGGCGGCGGCCGACCGAGCGGCGCAGCGCGGACAGGCCGCGCAGCGCCGCTCGGTCCTCCCGCTTGCGGGCCCGTTCCACGGCGGCGGGGAACAGCTCACCGAGCAGTGTCCGGCGCCGCCGCTCGGCCTCCTCCGTAACGTCGGCCCAGCGCAGGGCGAGGCGGGCGAGGTCGGTGGCGGCGAACCCGTCGAGCAGGTCGAAGGGGAAACCGGCCCGCCGCAGCAGGAAGGTGTCGCTGAGCTTCCAGCTCATGCCCGCTCCGGGAAGGCCAGCCGCACGGTGGCGAAGGGCCGGTTGAGTTTGGTTCTGGGAGCGGGCAGGAAGGCGCGGAGTTCGTCGTCGGTGCCCTCGGCCAGCGCCGCGGCGAGCCGGGCGCTCTGCTCGGGGTAGGACGTGGAGGCTTCCAGGAGGGCCGCCGCTTCCTGGCGGGGCGCGTCGCCGATCTCCCCGGCCGCCGCCGCGCTGCCCACGACCGCGAGCGCGCGCAGGTAGGGGTCACCGAGCGCGATGGCATGGTCCTCGGCATCGGCGAAGGCCCGTGCGGCGTGGTCGGGTTCGGCCGTGAGCAGCAACGTGCCGCGCTCCAGGGCCATGTGGGCGCCGTAGAAGTCGTCGTGGGCGAGTTCGGCGAGTCGGCGGGATTCGGCGAGGAGGGGCCGCGCCTGCTCGACGTCTCCGGCGGCGACCAGGAGTCCCGCCTCGCGGTAGGCATGGTGCTTGAAGAAGGTGTCGCCCCATTCGGTGCTGCGCCGGGAGAAGCGGCGCCACGCCCGCACGGCGGCCTCGGGCTGGCGCGCGTACTCCTTGAGGACGCTGATGTTGGAGATGAGGTTGACCTTGAGGTGGGTGGCGTCGGTGCTGGTCAGCTTCCCGATCAGGCGGACCGCGATCCTCTCCTCGGTCATCGCCGCGCTCCCGTCGCGGAGTTGGACGTGGCCGAGCGCCTTGACGTTGTGCAGCCAGGCCGCTTCCACTACGGCGGCCGGGGTGGTGTCGCCCGCCAGGGCGGTGAGCCCGGCGTCGGCCGCGGCGAAGCCTTCCTGGACCCGCCGCACGCGCTTGATGAGCAGCAGCGCGAGCAGCAGCTGGGCCCGGGCGCGCACGACGGCCGGGCCGAGGCCGGCGGCGCGGCGCAGGTGTGTGGCGCCGGTGCGGTAGTCGAGTACGAAGACGTGCACCATGCCCAGATAGCGGTGGGCGAGGCTGCGCAGGGCGTCGGCGCTGGTGACGGCGCTCGCGTCGACGCCGACGGACCCGGGGTCGTCGCCGAGGTCCCACTCCTCCAGCAGGAGTTGGACGGCGCGGGTGTTCAGCACGGGGTGCCGGTCGGCCTCGGCGAGGAGCCGGTGGGCGGCGAGGACGCCGATGTCGTGGTGGGTGGTGAAGAACGCGGCGCGCATCAGGGCGATGGCCGCCGCGACGGCGGCCTCGGGTGAGGCGGCGGCCCGCAGGGCGTCGAGGGCTTCGCGTTCGCGGCTCGGTGGCCGGACCGCTGGTGCGGCCGGTGTGCTGGCTGCCGGGGCGGGCTCACCGGGTTCCACCGGGGCGCCGAGGCGGTCGATGAGTGCGGTGAGGTAGAGGCGGCGGATCGCGGAGCGTTCCTGCGCGGCGTCGCCGAAGCCGTCGAGGGCCGCGTCAGGCCCGCCGGCGGGACCGGCGGCGCTCAGTTCGGCCCCGTCGGCGTTCGCGTCGGGCCCGTCGGGGTCGAGTTCGGCGAGGACGAGGCGCAGCGGTGCTCCGCAGAGCGCGGCTCTCTCCACCAGGTGCGGGACGGCCCGCAGGGTCGGCAGGTCGAGGGCCGCGGTCCGGCGGAGCACCAGCGTGAGCGGCTCGGCCTGGGCGGCGGCTGTCACCGCCTGTCCGACCGCCGTGATGACCCGGAATATCTGCTCGCTTTCGGCGTGCAGGCGCCGCTCGGAACAGGTCGCGGCGATGACGGGAAGCGGGGCGGCGTCGGGAAACTCTCCGGGGAAGAGAATGTTCCATTCAGCGGCGCGCTGTTCGGCGGCTTTCCGGATCGCAGCCGCGCGGTTCGCGTCCGAGGCGGTCAGTTTCAGCAGGATGTGACGCATACCGTCCAACCCGGCAGGGAGGCCGGGGCCGATATCGATTTCCGCCACTTCACCTTCGTATAAGGATGCTGGCGGTGCGCCCATCAACAGAAGCGTCGGCGGTGTTCTCACGCCGTTCTGCCTTCGCAGCATAGGGGAAATGTTCTCAAGCCAGCGGTGCGATGCGGTTCTCGATCTCGTCGAGCACGAATTCCATGTCGTCGAGATCGTCGTCGAGATCGTCGTCGTGCTGTGCCGCTTCAGCGGGCTCGGCGGCCACCGCAGGGGGTAATTCTTCGGTATTGTCTGTTTCGCCCGCCCCCTCGACTCCTTCGACGGTGCTCGCGTCCAGGACCTTCTCGCTGTCGGACATGACGATCCCCTCGTTGCATCCGGTGTTTTATCGATTTCCGCCCCGACGCCCCGACGCTAAACGGAACCGCTCAGACCAGTCGGGGCGCACTCGAAGAAGACGAGCAAGGCGTATCCGAAGAAACTGTAGGGGCCGTCACTATTGACACGCAAGGCCCCCAAATGAAATCTTTCCGATCATGAAGTGGTTCCATGCCGACCTCGTGGCTCCCGAGGGAGGGCAATGCCCGAGATCATTACGCCCGGGATTACAGGAAAGTGGCGCCCCGTCTTCCGTTTTCTTATTCGGAGCGCTGGATTCCCGATTGAGCTGACGGAATGCGGTGCGGCCGAGGTCGTTGAGGCCCTGGATCGCGTAGCGAAACCACGCGCGCGGGCGGCCCAGTTGCTGAGGCAGTGGCCGGAGCGGTTCGACGCCGCCGTGGACCGGCTCGAGCATCGACCGGAAGGCGCCGCGCCGGCCGACCGCCCCTTGTTCAAGGCCGTGTACAGGGCGCGGCGGGAGGTCACGTCCCTGCGCCCGGTCCCCGAGGCCGTCGCCGGGCGCTTCGACGCCGCCTGGGTCCGCGACTGGCACGCCTGCCTCACTCTGCTCGACAGCACCGAACAGGAGTTGGACGACGCGGTCCGTCGCGCCGCGCAACACGGCCGCGACGCGCTCCGCGCGCTCCTCGCCGACCCCCGCTTCGCCGCCGCGCTCACGGTGTCCAACCCGGGAGCCGCGGCCATCATGGCCCGCACCATGCGGGCCGACCCTCAGGGGCGCCGCTCGGCCACCCGGCAGGCCGAACGGACGGTGTACGCGTACGCGCAGCGCTTCGCCACCAAGAACGAGACGGTCAGCTTCTTCGGCCCCGTCGATTACGGCGCCTTCGACACGGGCGACACCGGCGCGAAGGCCGCGAAGGCCGACAACGGCGAAAGCGGCGAAGCGGCGACAACGCGGCTTCGCTACGCCCATCAGCCGGTACAGGCCCGCAGCGTCCGGCTCGCCCACTGGGCGGTCCAGGCGCTCGCCGACCGCGTCGCCCGGGAGCCCGCCCTCGCGGAGCACCTTCCGGTGCGGCTGCGCGACGGCTGCGCACTGACCCCCGACGGAGACCTCCTGATCGCCGCCACCGACCGCCGCGTGCGCCTCGGCGCGGACCGCGCGGCTGTGCTGCGCCGCGCCGCGTCGGGACGGTACAGCTGTGCGGAGCTTCGGTCCTGGAGCCACGACCCCTCGCTGGTGGAGGAGTTACTCACCCGCGGCCTGCTCACCTGCCACCCGCTGGTCCCCACCGCACTGGACGACCCGGGCGCCTGGCTCCTCGACCAACTGAACGACCTCGTGCGCTCGGGCGCCACCGTGGCCGAGCCGTGGCGCGACACGGTGGCCGCGCTGGTCCACGGGGCGACGGAGTCGACCGGAGGGGGCGAGGCCGAGCCCGGCCACGTCCCCCACCTCGACGCCCTGGAAACCGCCTTCACCCAGGCCACCGGTGAGCCCGCCCGGCGTGGGGCCGGGGACCACTTCGCCGATCGGCTGCTCGTCACCGAGGACTACCGGGGTGGGGTGACCGAGTGCGCCGTGCCGGCCGGGGAGACCGAGACCCTCATCCGCAGGCTCTCCCCCGCGCTGCTGCTGTGCGCCTCCTACAGCACCGTCGTCCAACGCGCCGTTCATGAAAGGGCGTTAGCGCTCCACGCCGAGCTGGCCCGCGGCGGCCCGGTGAGCTACCTGCGGCTCGTGGCGGAGCTGGACGCCGCGCTGCCGATCGCCGACGCCCAGGCCGCCCCCGGCCCCACCGCCTGGCTCGACCGGCTCGACGCGCTGATCGACTCCCACACCACCGACGGCACCGCCCACCTCGACCCGGCCGCGCTCGCGCCCCTGTTGACCGAGCCGCCGCCCGGCCTCGTCGTCTCCCCCGACATCTTCCTGTGCGCCGATCCCGCCCGTACGTCCATGGCGGACAACCCCCTCGTCATCGGCGAGGTCCACCACGGCGCCCAGGTGTGGTCCCAGCTCTCCGTGCTCGACCCCGAACCGTCGGCCACGGAGACCTCGGTGGCCGTGGTGACCTCGGGAACCTCGTCGACCTCGTCGACCGGGGCGGGCCCCGAGATCGCCTCCCTCGTCTGCCGCCGCACCCAGGGCAAGGCCTTCGAGCGGGAACTGCCGGGGCCCGCGGTGCGGTTCCGCGCCGCCCTCGCCCAGCCGCACTCCCGCGTGTGGGACGCGGCGCAGCTCACCGTCCACGAGAGCGGCGGTGTCCTGCGCCTCGCCGCCCCGGACGGCACTCCCGTACGACTGCGCGCCAGACATCCGCGCGCCCCCGCCAACTGGCTGTTCGGGCCGCCGCCCGTAATCGCCCCGCTGCCGCTGCGCGACGCCGCGTACGCGCCCCGCGTCCTGGTCGGCGACGTGGTGGCCTGGCGTCGCCGGTGGCGTCTCGACGCCGACCGGACGCGCGAGTTGGCGGCGGTCCGCGACCCGGCGCCGCTCGTGCGGGCGGCGGCCGGGATGAGGGACCGACTGGGCCTGCCCCGGCGGGTGTTCGCGAAGTCCCCGGCCGCCCGCAAACCCGTCTTCGCCGACCTGCACTGCCCCACCAGCCTGCTGCACCTCTCGCACTACCTGCGCAAGTCCCCGACCGTCGACCTGACCGAGATGCTGCCCGAGCCCGGGCAGTGGTGGCTGCGCCCCGCGGGACGACTCGTCAGCTGCGAATGGCGGTTGACCGTCGGCTGGGAACCCTCTTCGCCCGCCTCTGATCCGACTGTCCCTGACTCGGCCGTCCCCGATGTGGAGCACCATGTCTGACAAGAGCGCTGCCCGGCAGCCGGACGTGATCGTCGTGGGCGCCGGTGTGGTCGGCACCTCCACGGCGCGCGAACTGGCCCACGCGGGCGCCCGCGTCCTGCTGATCGACCGTGACCAGGCACCGGGAGCCGGTTCCCGCGCCGCCGCCGGGGTGGGCGTACCCTCCGTGCGGCTCCTCCAGGACCCGCCCATGCTCGCGTTCGCACTCCGCGGTCAGCAGACCCTGGCCAAGGACCTCCACCGGCTCGCGACGCCGGAACGCCCGCTGTCGGGGGCCTGCGGAGTGCTGCGGCCCGTCGCCGACCAGGCGGCCGCGGACCGCCTCGCCGCGCTCGCGGCCGAGCACCCCGGATTCCTCGGCTCCTGGGTCTCCCCGGACGAGGTCGCCGCTCTGGAGCCCACGATGCGGAAGGCCGCGCACGGCGCCTACGTCGATCCCGGCGCCACCGTCGTCGACGCCCCCGCCTACGTGGAGGCCCTCGTCGCCGAGGCACGCCGGGCCGGTGTCACCGTGCGCACCGACTGCCCGCTCCTCAGCCTGCGCTCCGACGACCGGGGCGTGACCGCCGAGCTGCCCGACGGTCCGGTCCGCGCCGACACCCTGGTCCTGGCGGCGGGCGCCTGGTCCGGTGCGCTGCCCGGCCTGCCCGCGCTTCCCGTACGACCCGTCAGGGGCCAAATGCTCCGCCTCGCCCCCGAGTCGGCGGACCAGCGGCCCCGCCACATCGTCTCCGGCCCGCTCTACCTCGCCCCGGCACCCGACGGACGCACCGTGCTGGTCGGGGCCACGGAGGAGGACACCGGTTTCACGCCGGGACCCACGGTCGAAGGCACCCTGATGCTGCTCGCCCACGTCGCCCGGAACTGGCCCGCGCTCCGCACGGCCCGGGTGGTCGACACCTGGTACGGCTTCCGCGCCACGACCGAGGACGGCCGTCCACTGATCGGCGGACTGCCCGGCCACCCCCGCGTCGTCGTCGCCACGGGCCACGGCGGCCAGGGCATCCTCACCGGAAGCCACACCGGCGAGCTGGTGGCCGCGCTGGTCGCCGGTGAACAGCCCGGGGAACTGGTGCACTTCGACCCGGCGAGGACCGCTTCATGAGCGGTCGATGGCTGCTCCACGACCACGCGATCCTCCGCAGCACGGGCTTCCCCTGGCAGCTCGTCGAAGCCCTCGACTGGCCGCGCACCGACGCCGCCCTCGCCGACCTCGACCGGGCCGAGTCGGACCTCGCGGACGCGGTCACCGGGGTGGTCACCGCCGTACGGGCCGACCCGTCGGCGGTGGAGCCGCGCCTCTCCCGCAAGCTGCGCAAGGCGCTGAACCACCACGACGACGCGCCCGATGAGCTGTTCACCGCCGTCGAAAGCCAGCCGGTGCGCTCGGCCCTCCGGGAGTACGCGAAGCGCCTCGCGGCCGTGCGGGACGCGCGGCACACCGCCGAGTGGTGCGCGGACGAGGAGACCGGGGAGAGCCACCGGGCGCTCGTCGACGCCGTCACGGACCCCGCCGTGCGCGAGGCCGTGTGGCTGTCCAGCCCCTCGATGCACGACCGTGGCATCGGCGAACTGTCCGCACTGGCGGCACGCCCCTCGCGGGGACCCGCCCGCAGACTGCGCCGCCAGTTCGCCGCGTACCTGCAGCGGCTGTCCGCCAAGAACGAGACCACGTCGTTCTTCGGCCCCGTCAACTACGCCGAGTTCGGCCAGGAGCCGACCGGGGCCGAGCCCCTCGTCTCGGCCCCGGCGCTGCGTTCGGCCTCGCTCGCGTACTGGGCGGTGGTGGTCCTCGCCGACGCGGTCGCGGCCGACCCCGCCGTCCGGCCGCACCTGCGCCCGCGCACCAGCGGCCTCGTCTCCCGCGCGGAGCCGCTCACCGTCGCGGGCAAGCGGGCGAGCCTGCCGCCCGCCACCCTGGCACTGCTGCGCGCCGCCGACGGCCGGCACACGGTGACGGAACTGGCCCGGTCCCTCGGCGCCTCCCCCGACACGGTCCTCGCGACGGCGCGGCACGCGGCGGACCGCGGCCTGCTCCTCCTCGACTGCCGCCCGCCGGTGGCCGTCACCGACGCGCTCGGGTGGCTGCGCGCGGAGGTCGCGTCGTTCCCCTCCGGGGCGGACTGGCTCCGCCTGCTGGACCGTATTCAGGGCCTGTTGGCGGCCTTCGGCACGGCAGACCTTGAGCGGCGACGGGAGCTGCTCGCCGAGCTGGAGCGGGAGATCGCCCGCCAGGGGGGCGGTGCGGTGCGCCGTGGCGGCGGCGAGTGGTACGCGGACCGCCTGGTGGTGCACGAGGAGGCGCTGGGCAGTGTCAGCCCGCTGGCGCTCGGGCGCGCGCTGCGGGACCGGCTGCGCGAGCGGCTCGCACCCGCGCTCGACCTGCTCGCCGCCGAGGCCGTGGCCCACCATGCCCGGCTCACCCGGCAGTTCCTGGAGCGCCACCCCGAACTCGCCTCGGGCGCGACGGTCCCGCTGCTCACCCTGCTGCGTACGCCCGCGACAGACGCGACAGACGCGATGGAGCCGGCAGCACCGTACGACGGGCCGCTCACGTCCGCGGGCCTGCACCTGGCGGAACTCGTGGAGCGGGCGGCACGCACCGATCCCGGCCGCCCCCTGCGCGTCGACCCGGCCGACCTCCCCCCGGTGGACCTCGGCACCGACCCGCTGATCGCCTCGCCTGACGTGATGTTCCGTGCCGAGAGCCTCGCCGACGTCCTCGCGGGCGACGGCGACCTGGTGCTCGCCGAATGCCACGACACCCTGCTGATCTGGGGGTGGGCGCTGCAGTTCCACCCCCGGCGGCAGCAGGTCCAGGAGGCGGGCGCCGAACTCCTGCGCCGCGCCTGCGCGGACACCACGATGGCGGTCGTGCTCGGCTCCCGCCGGGCGAAGATCGTGCCGTTCGACTTCCCCGGACCGGTGGTCGACCTCGGCAGTACGCCGCCGCACGGCGACCGGCCGCGCCTGCCGCTGGCCGACGTGGGGGTCGTGCTGCGCGGCGACAGGCTGGTGTGCACCGCGCCCGGCGTACCGCACTTCCTGCTCCACCACGGCGAGTTGGACTCCGACGTGCACAACGTCCTCGCCCCGCCCCGGGTCCGTCCCGTCCGCTTCGGGCGGTCCCCTCGCACACCGCGTGTGGTGCTTGGCGACGTCGTCCTGGCGCGGGCCCGCTGGGAGGTGGACCGCGCCGAGCTGTTCCCGCGGCAGGGCGGGGCGGTCGACGAACTGCGGCTTCTTCGTACCGCCCGCGCGGCGGCCGTCGCCCACGGGCTGCCGCGCCGTGGCTTCCTCAAGGTGCCGGGCGAGCGCAAGCCCGTACTCCTCGACCTGCGGGCGCCCGCGCTGCTCGACCTGGGCCGCCACCTCTCGGCCCGGGCGGCGCGGGACCACGTGGTCCTCACGGAGCTGCTGCCGGGGCCGGACGGGCTGTGGTTGCGCGGAGAGCGGGGCAGGCACTGCGCCGAACTGCGCACGACGATGGTGCTCGACCGGACGAACGGCCCGGCACGACCGGGATCACCGGGACCGTCGGGGCACCTGGGAGAATCCGGACGAGGGGACGCGGAGTGAGCCCCGCCGAGCTGTTCCGCGACGGCGAACACGCCGCACTGGCTCCGGTGCTGCGACAACTGGGCCCAGACACCCTCGCGTTGCTGCGCCGCGGCGCCATGCAGCAGACCGCCCTGCGCGGTGACGCCGTCACCTCGACCCGGCACAGCACCACGGGCTCCGCCCTGGAGACCGTCGGCCCCGGCGCGCGCCGCCACACGTTCACCGGCGCCTGCTCGGCCGCCGCACTGCGCCGCCTCGCCGAGGCCGCCCAGGGGTCCGGCGCGGCCACCGCCCCCGAGGCCGCCGGGCGGGAAGCGCTGGACGCCGGGGACGAACTGCCCGCCGAGGTAGCGACGGCGCTGCCCCGCCTCGCCGGACAGCTCGCCGACCGCATGCTCAGCGGCGGCCCCCCGGGGCTCCTTCCGCTGATCAACGCCGACGCCACCCGTACCCGTATCGCCGTTCTGCGCGCCGACGGGACCCTGGCCACCGACGACCGGCTGTATCTGGAGCTGCGCGTCGGGGCGCGGATCGCCGGTGCCCCGGCGACCGCGCGCAGCCTGCGCATCGTCTCCGCCGCGTCCCTGGAACTGCTGCTCAAGGGCGACCGGCACCTGGCCGCCGCCGACGAGGTGGTACGCGGCGCCCTGGCGCGGACCGACGCGGTCGACCCGCCCGAGGGCGAACTGCCGGTGGTCCTCGGGCCCGCCGGACCCGCCGCGCTGCTACACGAGGTGTGCGGGCACGGCCTGGAGGCCGACGTGGCGTGCGCGCCCAGGGGCGCCTACCAGGACCTGCTCGGCCGACGCGTGGCCTCACCCCTGGTGACCGTCGTCGACGACCCCGGCATGCCGAGCTGGGCGCCGCTGTACCGGGTCGACGACGAGGGCCGGACCGCCGGGCCGACCACCCTCATCGACCGGGGCGTGCTCGCGAGTTATCTCGCCGACGCCGAGGTGTCCCGGCGTACCGGCCACCCCGCGACCGGCAACGGCCGACGCCTCGATCACGCCCACCCCGCGCTGTCCCGGATGAGCTGTACGTATCTCGCGGCGGGCCAGGCCCCGCCGGAGGAGGCGCTCGCGGGCATCCGCCGCGGGCTGTACGTGCGGTCCGTCGTGACCGGTGAGACCGACATGAGCGGCGGCGAGTTCACCGCCGACGTCACCGAGAGCTTCCTGGTCGAGAACGGCCGCATCACCGCTCCCGTACGGTCGGCGACCCTGCACGGCTCCGGCACGGACGTCCTGCGGCAGGTCGACGTCGTCTGCGACGACCTGGACTTTCTGGCGTACGGCTACCACTGCAACAAGCAGGGGCAGTTCCCGCTCAAGGTCTCGGTCGGGCAGCCCACCCTCCGCATCCGTGCCCTGGGGGTCACCGGCGCATGACCGACATCCTGCCCGCCGACCGGCTCGCCCGGCGGATCACCGCGCATCGGTCCGCACACGACGCGGACGAGGTACGCGTCCGCGTCACGGACTCCGTCACCTCCGCGTACCGCACCGGCTACGACGGGGCGGTCTCCCGGCGCGGCGGCACCCACCGCACCGTCGTGGTGTCGGTGCGGACCGGCTCCCACTGGTCCACCGAACTCTCCGACGGCGCCGCGCCGCCGCTACCGCACCCACCGCCGACGGACGCGGCGGGGCGGGTGTCCGCGTGCCTCCTCGACCCCGCCACCGGGCAGCCCTGCCCCGAGGTCGTCGACGCCGAGTACGCCGAGACGTCCAGCGAGGTCACCGTCCTGGACGCGGGCGGACTCACTCGGTGGGACCACACGCACCGGCGGCTGCGGCACTGGGTCGGCGGCGCCGGAGGACAGCACCTGGAGGGCGCCGTCACCTGGGGGGACCGGCTGCCCGACCCGCTGGTCCCGCGCGAGGAGCGCCTCGGACTGCTCGCGGTGCGGGACGCCGGGCCGGGGCCACGGGGCACGATGCCGGTCCTGTTGCGCCCGGCCGTCGCCCTGCACCTGGTCAACCTCCTCGCCAGCATGGTCAACGGCACCAACGTGCTGGGCGGCATGCGGGCCCTGCGGGGGCGGGTCGGCCGCCGGATCGCCGCCCCGGCCGTCACGGTGGTGGACGACGGGCGCCTGGACGGGCCGTACGGCTCCCTCGTCGACGACGAAGGCGTGCCCACGGCGCGCAACGTCCTTCTGGAGTCCGGCGTCCTGCGCGGGTTCCTGCACTCGCGGGCGACGGCCGCCGCCTTCGGGTGCCCGCCCAACGGCTGTGCGGTGCGCAGCCAGCCGGACGGCCCCATAGGGCCCGCCGTCCGCGGCTTCGCGCTGCTGCCGGGGGGCGGTGGCGGGGCCGGTGCGAGCGGTGGCTCCGACGGCGTGGACGAGCTGCGCGCCCTCCTCGGTACCGGGTTCGAAGCGGTCGCCGTGTGCCGCCCCGCCGTGCGGACCAACGGCGGCCGGAAGATCCGGCTGGAGCTGTTCGGCTGGCACGTGCGCGCCGGCGAGCGCGACCGTCCCGTCGGCCCGGTCACGCTGGAGGTGGGGCTCTTCGGCTGGCTCCGTACGGTGGCGGCGTGCGGCCCGACGCTGCACCACTCGGCGGTCTTCCGCGGCCTGGCCGCCCCCGCCGTGCTCCTCTCCGAGGGGAGCGTCGGGTGACGGACACGACGGGCGGCTGGTCGGTGCACCCCCACGCGGCGCTGCGGATGGCGGGTTTCCCCTTCTCCTGGTGGGAGCGGCTGCCCCCTCCCCCGCTGCTCGCCGCGCAGGCCGAGCTGGACGCGCGCTGGGCGGCGGCCCGTCAGCACCGGGCCGAGCTGCTGACCGTCGCGTTCCCCGCCGCCGTCGCCGCGGCCGGTGACCCCGCGACGCGCCGCGTGCTCAGCAAGTGCCGTACGGCGGTGGGCAAGAACCGCCCGGTGGCGGCACCGGATGCGGCACCGGTCTGCGTACGAGACGCGCTGCGGGAGTGGAACGGACGGCTTGAGGCGGTACGGGAAGCCGTGTCCGGCCTGGCCGGGAGCTGGACCGAAGACGTCCCGGCGCTACGGCGGCGGCTGCACGAACTCGCCCGCGAAGAGCCGCTGTTGGAGGCCGTCAGCCTGCTCAGCCCGTCCTTCGGTGAGGCGCTCCACCGCTTCGCGCACGCCCCGCTGCCCCCGACGCGCACCAGCCGCGTCCGCGGCCTGGAGCACCGGTTCCTGCTGTATCTGCAGCGCCTGGTCGCCAAGAACGAGACCAACAGCTACTTCGGGCCGATCGGTGCCGCCACCTTCTGCCCGGACGCGCCGGTGCCGCTGCGCGTCGACGGCACGCCCGGGCACGGGCCCCCGGTGGTGTTCAGCAGCCCCCGCACGGTCCGGGAGCTGGCCGAACTGATGTCGGCGGAGCCGGAGTTCGCCCACCACCTGGTGCTGCGCAGGTCGCCGATGTTCACGCTGGCGGAGGGGCGGCTGACGCATCTGCCGAGCGGGCGCTCGACGCGGGTGAGCCCGAGCGAGGCGGCTTACTGGTCGGCTCTCCGCCCCGGCGCGGACGCCCCGCCCCCGCCCGTCCCGGACCCGTCGCCGGACCGGCTCCTCAGGATCGGGGCGCTCGTCCGCCAGGTGCCGCTCGACCTGTGGACCGCCGACCCGCTCGCCTCGCTCGAGACCTGGCTGCGGAACCTTGGGCCACGGCCCGCGGCCCAGGAGTGGCTGGCACGGCTGGGCGACCTGCGCGCGGACATGCGGGCGTTCGGGGCGGCCTCGGGCAGCGACGCCCGGCGCGCGGCGCTCGGCCGGGCGGAGAACCGCGTCGCCGCGCTGACCGGCGGGGCTCCCCGGCAGGGCGGCGGTCGGATGTACGCCGACCGCAGCGTGCTGTTCGAGGAGCGCGAGAACCGTCTCTCCCTGACCGTCGGCGGCCCGGCCGCCGCGGAACTGCCCGACGACCTCGCCCCTGTCCTCACCTACTGGGCCGCGGTCGCCTGCCAGCGGCACCGGCAGCACCAGCGGGCCGCCGCCGCGCTGTACGACCGGGAATGGCCCGGCAGGCCCGAGGTTCCGCTACCCGCCTTCCTCCGCGCCGCCGCGGCCCTGCCTCCCGTGTCGGCCCCGACCCCGACCGAGACGAGGATGGCCGCGCTCGTCGGTGAGTCCACCGGTGAAGTACGCCTGGATCCACGGCAGTTAATGCCGCTCGCGGATGCCGTGACAGGACCGGTCTTCACCTCCGTCGACCTCCTGCTCGCCGCCCCTGACGCGGCAGCCGCCTTCCGGGGCGACCAGCGCTGGGTCCTCGGCGAGGCGCACGCCGGGCATCTGCTGTCCGTCTTCCCGACGGACCACTTCGCGCGCCTGCGGGACCCCGGGGCCCACACGCGGCGGGACGGCTGGCTGTTCGGCGCGCTCCAGCGCACCGGGCGCAGGGCGGCCTGGCTGGTCACCGGCCGCGACACCAAGATCTTCCAGTACCGACAGCCCGCCGTCGCGGTGCAGCTGCGCCCCCATCTGCCGGACCACGCGGCCCTGCCCGCTTCGCAGCTCACCGTACGGAGAAAACCGAGCGAATCGGATGAGGGTGACGAGGGGGACAGCGTCGCACTCTGGGACTCGCACGGGCCACTGTGGCTGCTGCCCGCCGTCCGCCCCGCCACCGACACCTTCGACCCGCTGGCCGCGCTCTCCTTTCCCGCTGTGCAGAGCGTGCCGTTCGGCCTGGGGCCGCTGCGGCCCCGGGTCGTCGTCGGGCGCACCGTGGCGCAGCGGGCCACCTGGCGGGCGCCCGCCCCCGCCATCGGCGGACTGCGGGACGCCGAACAGTTCCTGGCCGCACGGGCGTTCCGGTTCGAGCACGGCATGCCTGAGCTGGTCTTCGTACGCCTGCCATGGGAGCCGAAGCCCACCCTGCTCGACTTCCGCAACCCGCTGTCCGTCGGCGCGTTCGCGGGCCTCCTGCGACACGCCCCGAACGGCGCGGACCGCCCCGTCGTCACGTTCAGCGAGATGCTGCCAGGCCCGCAGGATCTCTGGCTGGCCGATGGGCGCACCTTCGAGGTGCGGGCGCTGGCCGTGCGAGGGTGAGAACCAAGAAGCTCCACGAGCGAGCCGACACCGGCCCCGGCCCGGCTCCGACCCCCGGGGGCAGCGCGCTCCGCACACCACGCCCGCCGCCAAGCCCGATCATCAGGGCTCGCCGACCCTGGTCAAGGACGCTGGTCTCTAACTGGCCCCCGGAAAGATCAAGGGCCGGTTTCGGATCTCTCCAAAACCAGCCCTTATCTGCGACTCTCACGAGTCGGGACGACAGGATTTGAACCTGCGACCCCTTGACCCCCAGTCAAGTGCGCTACCAAGCTGCGCCACGTCCCGATGCGTCCCACGTCGGCCGCGCCCTCGCATTGCCGTCGTCGTTGCAGGTCAAGAGCGTACAGCATCGTCGCCGTCGATGCAGTCGGGGTCGGGGCCGCCGCCCCGGCGGCCGGCGGGGGCGGGACTGTTGGCGTAGCGGAGGGCACTGCTGCCAGTGGCAGACGGCGACTACGCTCGCACGCCATGACGTCGAAGCACGACCGACTGACGATCGGCGAACTCGCGGCCCGCAGCGGGCTGGCCACCTCCGCGCTGCGTTACTACGAGGAGCTCGGGCTGATCCACTCCGAGCGCACCGCCGGCGGCCAGCGCCGCTTCGCCCGCGCCACGCTCCGCCGCGTCGCCTTCATCCGCGCCGCCCAGCAGGTTGGCCTCTCGCTGGACGAAGCGGGCGCCGCGCTGGCCCGGCTGCCCGAGGGCCGCGCCCCCAGCGCCACCCAGTGGAACGCGGTGGCGCGGGTCTGGAGTCGGCGCATCGACGCGCAGATCGCTGACCTGGAGCGGCTCAAGCTGCGCCTGTTGGGGTGCATCGGCTGCGGCTGCCTGTCCCTGCGCAAGTGCTCCCTCTACAACCCGCACGACGCCGCGGCCGATCAGGGCGCCGGCGCCCGGTACCTGCTCGGCGACGAGCCCACGCAGCCGGAGGGCGCGACGGCGTCGCGGGCCCCGGGCGACGCCCGGGCCGACCTGTAGCCGCCGAGGTCGGCCGGCCGACGCGCCCCGTCTCCGGGGCGGCGGGCGGCTGGTCCGTACCCTGGCCGCCGCGCCGTGGGCCGCGTCACACGCCCTGTACGGAACGTGCTCGGGCCCTCACACCTGGCCGGGCTTGAAGACGTCCTGCTCGATGAGGAGCTTGTCGATCCGTGCCTTGTCGACCCGGTTGGTCACCTCCTCGACCTCCTGGCGGTCCCGAATGCACTTGGCCAGCGTGAACGTCGAAGTGACCACGAAGACCAGACCGAGCCCGAGGAACCCGCGCTCCCACGCCCCGACGGACAGCTTGGTGATCCCGAAGGCGACGGCGCCGAGCGACAGGGCGAACGAGAGCGCGGCCTGCACGAAGAACGCGGTGGTCGTGGGCCGCTGGATGGAAGGTGTCGTCATGCACGTAGCGTCGCCGCGCGGTGACCCGCGCACATGAGTACCCCTACTCAGCCCGCCCTGAGTGCCGCCCGGGGGCCCGTCGGAGTCGCCCCACGGGAAGATCAACGGGCGGGAACGGGGGCACGACCACCCGGTGCGGTGCGGTATTGTTCTCGTACGCGCTCGGCCGGGGCCCAGCCCCAGACGAGAGAGCATCGGGACGTGGCGCAGCTTGGTAGCGCACTTGACTGGGGGTCAAGGGGTCGCAGGTTCAAATCCTGTCGTCCCGACTCGTGAGAGTCGCAGGTCAAGGGCCGGTTTCGGAATCATCCGAAACCGGCCCTTCCTCATTCCCGGGGACCAGTTGGGGACGAGTCGCCTTCCGCACTGCCCGCCACCCCACCCGCACGGTCCACTGACGCAGCACCCCGTTCTGCCAGGCGAGGGGCGGAGTACAGGGTGTCGGTAGGGGCGCTACAGCAGGGCGCCGCCGGACACTTCGAGGCGCTGAGCGGTGACCCATCGCAGGTCCTCGGAGGCGAGAGCGGCGATGGCGTCGCCGATCTCCCGTGGTTCGCCGACGCGGCCGAGCGCGGTCTGCGCGCCCAGGTTCTCGCGCAGCCGCGCGTCGTCCCGCATGGCGCCGCCGTTGAAGTCGGTGGCGGTCGGCCCCGGCGCGATGGCGTTGACGCGGATCCTGCGCGGCCCCAGCTCCACGGCCAGTGTCCGGCTGAGGACCTCGACCGCCGCCTTGGAGGCCGAGTACACCGAGGTGCCGGCACTGGTGTGGCGGCTGAGGGAGGAGGAGACGTTGATGATCCGTCCCTCGTCGGCCAGCACAGGCGCGAGCGCCTGGGTGAGGAAGAACGTGCCGCGCACGTTGGTGTCCATCACCGCGTCGTAGTCGTCGACCGTGACCGCTTCCAGCGGTCCGAACAGCCCGATCCCGGCGTTGTTGACCAGGACGTCCAGCCGGGTCGCGTCCCAGCGCTCCAACTGTGCGGTCAGGTGGGAGACGAAGGCCGGAAAGGAGGCCACGTCGCTGATGTCCAGCCGCAGCGCGGCAACCGTGGCGCCCGCTTCCCGAACGCTCTCGACCACCTCCTCGGCTGCCTGCGCGTCGCCGCGGTACGTGACGATGACGCGCAGCCCGTGCCGGGCCAGCGCCTGGGCCGTGGCTCGGCCCAGCCCGCGATTACCGCCGGTTATCAGTGCGATCTTGCCTGACCCCATGAGTGCTTCCCCTCCGGAAACGGAATGACGCCGGCTGGCAGTGCTCCCGCCGACCGAGGCGAGTCACTCGACTCGCAGCCCTGTCCACGTAACCATCCGCACGATGGCGAGTCAAGTGACTCGCCTCGGGATGGGTCATACTGGGCCCATGACCGCAGCACTCTCCGCGCACCATCAACGTCTCGCTCAGCGCAAGCGCGAGGCGATCACCGCGGCGGCCACGAGGCTGTTCCTGGAGCGGGGCTATGACGGGACCTCGCTGGCGAAGATCGCGCAGGAAGCGGCCGTCTCGAAGTCCACGCTGTTCAAGCAGTTCCCCACCAAGGCGGCGCTCTTCGAGGCCATCGTCACCGAGTACTGGAAGGGTGGGCCGGATCCGGCGACGCCCACGACACACCCCGGTGACCTGCGCGCCGGCCTGATCGCGATCGGCCGCCAGTACGCCGACCTGATCGGCCGGCCCACGATGGCGGCCCTCTTCCGCATCGTCATCTCCGAACTGCCGCGCTTCCCGGAACTGGGACGGGCTCAGTTCGAGCTGGGCAAGCTGCCCTACTTCATCTCCGTCCAGCGCTATCTGGAAGCCGAGCACGCCGCGGGCACCGCGGTGGTGCCCGACGCGGAGAGCGCCACCCACCAGTTCCTCGGCATGATCGCCAACTACGTCCTGTGGCCACGGATGCTGCTCGCCGACTGGAACCCCGCACCTGCCGACGTCTGCCACGCCGTCGACGAGGCGGTCACGACGATGCTCGCCCGCTACGGCCACGGCGCCGGCGACCCGCAGCACTCCTGAGGACTCCGGCGCCGCTGCCGGGTGCGGACGGCACCCGCCTCCTGGGGCGGAAACGACCAAGGTCCCTGGCTCCGCGCTGACGCGCCGGGAGTCGGGGCGCGATCTGCGGATCTGTTCAGTCGCCGACTGGATCGGTGTGTACGGGGAGCAGGATGCGGAACGTGGCGCCCTGACCGGGAGAGGTGTGGACTTCCATCCGGCCGTGATGGGCGGCGACCAGGGAGCGGGCGATGGACAGGCCCAGGCCGGCGCCGCCGGTCCGCGTGCGGCCTCGGGCGGTGTCGGCGCGGTAGAAGCGGTCGAAGACGCGGGCGGCCTGTTCGGCTGTCAGACCGGGCCCCTGGTCGCTCAGTTCGAGGATCGCCAGTGTGTCGTGTGTGCCCACACCGATCCGGACCGGGCTGCCGGCCGGGGTGTGGGCGATGGCGTTCCCGATCAGGTTGGACATGACCTGGCGTAGCCTCGCCTCGTCGCCCAGCACGGGGGCGGCTCCGGGAGGGCCGCCGCCGGGCCCGGTCAGGGTGACCGCCCGGTCGGAGGCGAGGGCTCTCAGGTCGTGCAGGGCGTCAGCCGCCAGGGTGCGCAGGTCCATGGGGGTCGGCTTCAGCGGCAACTGGGTGCGCGCGGTGGGGTCCTCGTCCAGGCGCGCCAGCAGCAGGAGGTCCTCGACGATGTGCGCCAGGCGGGCTGATTCGCGCTCGATGCGGTTCATCGCGGTGTCGACGTCCGCCCGCTCGCGCATGCCTCCCATGCGGTACAGCTCGGTGAAGCCCTTGATCCCGAACAGGGGCGTACGCAGTTCGTGGCTGGCGTCCGCGATGAAGGCGCGCATCCGGTCGTTGGTGGCCGCCCGTGCCGCGTCACCGGCTTCGATCCGGTCGAGCATGCCGTTGAGGGCGGCGGCCAGGCGCCCCAGTTCCGTACGGGTGGAGGCCAGGTCGGGGACCCGCCGGGAGAGGTCACCGCCGGCGATGGCCGCCGCGGTCGTCTCGACGCGCCGCAGGGGACGCAGCCCGGCCCGCACGGCGAACCAGCCGATGACGCCCAGCAGGACGAGGACCAGGGAATCGATCACCAGCATCCGCAGTCCCAGGCCACGGATCGTGCCGTTCACTTCGTCCAGTGAGCCGGCCACGACGATGCTGCCCGTGGAAGGCGTGCCCCTGTCCGTATCCTGTCCCGGCGAGGAGCGCACCGGCTGGGCGATCACCCGCCAGTCGCTGCCGCCGCCCGACGCCTCAAAAGGGGCACCGCCACGGGTCGCGACCGCCGCTGTGTCCAGACGCGGCAGCTCGGGTACGTCGCCCACCGCGGGGCGCAGGCTCCGCGACACACGACCGTCGGCGTTCAGACGGGCCACGTAGACGTCACCGATCAGCTGACGCTCCACCGCATCGCGCACCGGCGGCGCGGTGACGTCGGAATCCTCGCCGAGGTCGGGGAGCCGCGCTGCCGCTGTGGCGGCCGTACGCAACCGCTCGTCAAGCTGGTCCACGAGCTGCCGCTGGAGAAGCGTGATCAGCAGGGCGTTGCTGGCGAGCAGGGCGGCCACCACCAGCAGCAGGCAGATGATCACCAGACGGGTCCGCAGCGACAGACGCGCGGCGCCGCAGCGCGTGGACGTCGTGGTCATCGCCTGGGCCTGCGCAGGACGTAGCCAGTGCCGCGCACGGTGTGGATCAGCTTGGTCTCTCCGGTGTCGATCTTCCGGCGGAGGTAGCTCACGTAGGAGGCCACGATGGAGTCGTCGCCGCCGAAGTCGTAGTGCCAGACCTGGTCCAGCAGTTGTTCCCGGGACAGGACCTGCCCGGCGTTCTCCATCAGCACGCGCAGCAGATCGAACTCGGTCGGAGACAGAGCGACCGGCACGCCGCCCCGGGTCACCTGATGGCTGTCGACGTCCAGTTCCAGGTCGCCCACCGCGAGGCGGCTCTCGGGTTGGTGGCCGCTGGTGCGGCGCAGCACGGCCTGGATGCGCAGGACCAGCTCCTCCAGGTTGAACGGCTTGGTGACGTAGTCGTCCCCGCCCACCCGTAGCCCGCTGATCCGGTCCTCGGCCGCGTCCCGTGCGGTGAGGAAGAGGATCGGTGTGTGTCCTGTCCGCACGTCCGGGCGCGCCCGCAGGCGGCGGGCGACCTCGAAGCCGTCGATGTCGGGCAGCATCACGTCCAGCACGATCAGGTCCACCGCGTGCTCGCGCACCGCTTCCAGCGCCTGTGCGCCGTTCTCGGCCGAGTCCACGTGGAAGCCGGCCAGTTGCAGGCTGGCCGACAGCAGCTCGCGCAGGGTGGGCTCGTCCTCCACGAGGAGCAGGCGTTGTCTCGTTGTCATGGCATCTGTCCCCGACCGGTGGTCTACTGCACGCCCAGTGTCCCCGCCGTGTCAGGCATCGCGCTTGCGGAACACGACGAACGCCACCGCGAGGAGTGCGGCCACGCACCCGGCCATGACGCCGAGCCCGGCCCAGGGGCCCAGTACGTCCGGGTCCCGGACAGCGGTGATGATCTGTCCACCGGCGATGGGCGGCCAGAACTTCGAGACCCAGTCCCCGAGCGCGCCGGGCAGCGCGGGCGCGAATGCCTGGACGATGAGCATCGCGCCGAACAGCGTCGTCACCGTAGCGGTCGTGGAGCGGATCACCGCGCCCAGAGCCAGTCCGAAGAGGGCGGCCAATGCCAGATACACGCCACCTCCGAAGACGCCGCGCAGTGCCACGCCATCCGACAGCGCCAGGTGTGGAGCGCCCGCCCCGGACAGCGAAGCCTGTCCGACGAGAAACCCACCGAGCGACACCACGATCCCGACCGGCAGTGCCACTGCCACCAGCACCAGGGCCTTCGATCCCAGGACCCGGGCCCTCTGTGGCACGGAGGTGAGGGTGGGCACGATCGTGCGCGCCCCGTATTCGGAGGTCATCACGAGGCCGCCCAACAAGCCGAACGCGATCTGCGCCACCAGGTAACCCATCAGGCTGGTCTCCAGCGGATCGAACGCGGCCTGGTCGGCGGGCGACAGGTCCGCGTACTCGTCGCCTGCTGACGAACCGTTCAGCGCGGCCAGGCCCACGGCGAAGGCCAGCGCGCCCAGGATCACCCACAGCGTTGACCGCATCGTGCGGATCTTGACCCACTCGGCGTGCAGGCTGTGCCAGAAGGTCGCCCGGCCCGACCCCGCGCTGTCCGATGCGGACCGCCCGCGGCGCGTACGAGAGGGCGGCTTCGCCGGAACCGGTGCGGGCTCGGGGTGCGTGCGAGGGTGGCTCATCGGTTCGTCTCCTTCTCGGCCTGGTACTCCACCGCGTCGCGGGTCAGGTCCATGAACGCCCTCTCCAGGGACACCTGACGCGGGGACAACTCGTGCAACTCCACCTCGACCGCTGCGGCCAGGGCTCCTATCGCGGCGGCTTCCAGGCCGGTGACCACGAGCGTGTCGTTGCCCTCGGCCCGCACGCCGGCGGCGCCGGCCAGCAGCGGCCGGAGCGTCTCGGCCTGCGGGGTACGCACCAGGACCTCACGCTCGGAGTGCGCTTCGATGAAGTCCTTCATCGTGGTGTCCGCGATGAGCTTGCCGCGCCCGACGACGATGAGATGGTCCGCGGTCAGTTCCATCTCACTCATCAGATGACTGGACATCAGCACCACACGTCCCTCGGCGGCCATCCCGCGCATGAGCGAGCGGATCCACACGATGCCCTCGGGGTCGAGACCGTTGAGGGGCTCGTCGAAGACCAGGACCGGCGGATCGCCCAGCAGCGCGGCGGCGATCCCCAGGCGCTGGCGCATCCCGAGGGAGAACGTCCCGGCCCTGCGCCGCGCGACCTTCTCCAGTCCCACCTCGGCCAGTACCTGGCTCACGCGACCGCGCGGGATCCCGTTGCCGGCCGCGAGGGCCAGCAGGTGATGGAAGGCGGTGCGGCTGGGCAGCACCGCGCCGGGGTCCAACAGTGCCCCGACCGCCTTGAGCGGGGCGGGCTGGGCGCTGTACGGCCGACCCCGCACGGTCGCGGTGCCTGAACTGGCGGCGTCCAGGCCCAGAACCATCCGGAGGGTCGTCGACTTGCCCGCGCCATTGGGTCCCAGGAAGCCGGTGACCTCTCCCGCGCGGACGCCGAAGGTCAGGTCGTCCACGGCGAGGACGTCACCGTAGCGCTTGGTCAGTCCACGTACTTCGATCATCGAGTCTCCACAGGCCAGCGGTGGCAGAGGTGCCCGCGACGACCACGAGCACCGCACCAGCGTCACCCGCGGGCATGGGAGCGCATGGGAGAACATGAACGCCGCATGGCACCGCTGGCCCGGTGACCTGCGCCCATCGTGTCGCCGGTCGCCTTCGGAGCATGGTCCTCACATGGAACTCACACGTTGGCCCGCTGCTGCGGAGGGGCGGCGTGGCGTCCGGCCGCCACCAGGGCGGCCTGGCGGGCGATACGGGCACCGAGGTACTCGGCGGTGCCGATGTCGGCGGCGTGGACAGTGTCGGCGCCACCGTCGAGCGGGGTCTGGGCCCCGGCGCCGCCCCAGAAGCCGAGGCGGTTGAGGTCGTTCTCGGAGGCGGTGGTGGAGTTCCAGCCGGCGGCGAGGCCGAGGCTGACCCACAGCATGCGGTGCTGGGCGGCGAAGGTGGCGAAGAAGGCGAGGGTGCTGGACTTGTCACCGGCCTTGGACGCGGAGTTGGTGAAGCCGGCCGCGAGCTTGTCGGCCCAGCGGCCTTCCGCGAAGCGACGGCTGGTGGCCTCGGCGAAGGCGTGGAACGCGGCGGACGCGCTGCCCATGTAGGTGGGCGAGCCGAAGACGATCGCGTCGGCGTCGTCCAACTGCTGCCACTGTGCGTCGGTGATGGTGTCCACCGGAACGAGGGCCACCTCGGCGCCGGCGTCCGCCGCTCCGCGCCGGACCGCCTCGGCGAGGACCGTGGTGTGGCCGTAGCCGGAGTGGAAGGCGACGACGACTGAAGGAGGCGGGGTGACGGACTCAGACATGCGAACTCCAGCGATTCACGGGGTCGGATACCGCGATGGGGGAAGACGGATGTGCTCGGCCGGGGTGTACGTCGCCGATTGCTTCGGACCGTGTCCCTGGCGCCGGCGTGCTCCCCCTGCACTGTTGACGCTACGACGACTACTCAAGACGCGAGGACGCTGAACGTCTGGCTTTTATGACCGATCGTCTACGGTGACGCGATGGACCCCATCGATGACGTCCTGGCGGCAAGGTCTGTCGAGGACTCGCGGTACGTCAGCGTAGAAGCCCGCGGAGCCTGGGGTATCTCCTTCAGGTCGCCCCATACGACCTACGTGATGATGATCAGGAGCGGGCGCTGCTGGTGGCAACCCGGCTCGCAGGCTGAACCGGAACTGCTCGCCCCTGGCAACTGCTTCCTGGTACGGGCCGGCGCCGAGTTCGCCCTCGCGGACGAACCGGGGCGGTCCCTGGTCAGTTGCGAGAGCCTCCTGGCGTCTCAACCTGGTTCTCGTGTGCGCCACGGTACGGAGGGGCCGGTGACCGAGATCGTCTCGGCGCGGTTGGCCTTCGACACCGGTGCCGCCGAGCCGCTGTTGAGAGTGCTGCCTCCCGTGCTGCGGCTCGATCTCGACGACTCGATCGGCGACGCGTTGCGTTCCACCTTCAGGCTGCTGGAACTGGAGCGAACGTCTTCCGGTTTCGGGTCCGGGTTCATCACGAGCCGCCTGGCCGACGCTCTCTTCGTGTACGCGCTTCGTACCCACGTCTCATCCACCGAGAGCTCACACGGGTGGCTGTCCGCTCTCAGCGACCCACGGCTCGCGCCGGCACTGCGCGACCTTCACACCGATCTCGCACACCCGTGGACGGTTGAGGAACTCGCGCGCCGAGCCGGGATGTCGCGGGCGGCGTTCGCCGTGGCGTTCAGGCAGAAGACAGGTGACTCGCCCATCAACTACCTCACCTACTGGCGCATGCACCGGGCGAAAGCACTGCTGCGTGACACCGAATCGAGCCTGCAACAAATCGCCCTCGCGATCGGCTACGACACCGACGCCGCCTTCAGTCGAGCGTTCCGCCGGCACGAGAGCGTCGCGCCCGGAGCATGGCGACGCCGTTGGCGTGCCTCAGCCGGGGACTCGGGCGAGAGGGCCGAGTGACACCTGGTCGGGTCGCGGCAACCGGACGGAACCGCTCGGGCGCGACCTTCCCGACCGGCCTCCCCCATGGTGCGTGGTCTCGCGGGCGCGAGCGGGAGCAGGCCCGCGCTCGGCAGCCCACCGCCAAGGCCCACCGCGCACCGATGTCACGGCCGCGCGGCCGGCCAACGACCTCCCGACGCGCGCCGACAGCCCCGATCGCGCTACCGAACCGCACACGCTCACCGCGGGGAGCAGCCGAACCCGGCGCGGAGAAGGCACTGGAACGTGGCAGGCCCGTCCCCCACGCGTCCGGGAAGCGGAGGCTTACAAGTCTCCGGCGCGGGCACGCGCAGGGTGACAGCCTTTACATCAGGATGAAGTGGGCGAAAGGAATTACCGTGTCGTTTCTCTGGGCCATCATCGCGGGGCTCATCATCGGTCTGCTGGCGAAGCTCGTCATACCTGGCCGCCAGCCCATTCCCTTGTGGCTCACGATCATTCTGGGCATCATCGGCGGCCTCGCCGGCAACGGACTCGCCTCCGCTTTCGGCGTGCGTGACACCGGTGGCATCGACTGGATTCGCCACTTCTTCCAGATCGGCATCGCGGCCGTCCTGATCTCCGCCCTCACCCCCATGTGGTTGCGCCGGCGGACCTGAATCGAGGCGGCGGTCCACTATGTGTGGCCATGCCGCAACCAACTCGCGCGTGAGGTGGGCGAGGCGCTCGGTCGCGCCCCGGGACTGGGACGGGCCCGCAGGGGTCCGGACGCGTCGCCTCCCACCGCGGGCCGTCCAGTGGCCGGGCGCGCGGGTCCGCCTGACACACCCAGCACTGCCCCGGCAGCGCGGGGAGTCGGCGGGCCAGCGCGCCCGGCCTACATGGCGGCGACCCTGTCCCCGCCAGCCGCGAGGCGCCGCAGCACTCGCACGCACCGGGCTCCGACCCGGGCATTGGCCGGCGCGCCGGGCGTCCCGAAGGCTCCGTCGTGGACGGCGATCTGGCCGACGTTGATCGGTCAGAAGGAAGTCCGGGTGCCAGTGGGAGGCTTAGGGGGTCGGTGACCGACGGCAGGGCCGGGGTCGTCCTCGTGTCCGTCGCCGCCTGAGTACCGGTCATGGTGATGACCTCCTCCTGTCGCCGCATCGCGTGCGTGACGGGGATTCGCGCGATGCGTGCCCTACCGGCACAGGTCCGCCTCCGCGCGGGCCTCGGCGTCACTCGGATGGCGTACCCCGGGCAGCGGGTGGCGGTCACGCTCGGAGACTGGAACCACCGAAGCCGACAAGAGGAGCGCCCATGACCACCGCCGCGGACATCATGCACCCCGGGGCCCAGTGGGTACCGGCAACCGAGACCCTGGACCGGGTCGCCCAGCTCATGCGGGAGCTCGACGTGGGCGCCCTACCGGTCAGCGATCCCACCGACCCGAACGAGCGGATGTGCGGCATCGTCACCGACCGTGACATCGTGATCGGCTGTGTCGCCGCGGGGCACGATCCGGCGCGGGTCACCGCGGGAGACCTGTGCAAGGGCACACCGCGCTGGGTCAGCGCCGACGCCGACGTGGACCAGGTACTCAGAGAGATGGAGAGCAACCAGATCCGCCGCCTGCCGGTCATCGACGAGAACAAGCGCCTCGTCGGCATCATCAGCGAAGCCGATCTGGCCCATCACCTGAGCGACGACCAACTCGCACAGTTCGTGGAGAGCGTCTACGCCTGACCGACCGAGCCGAGCACGGCGACGCCTGCCCAGCGCGCCGCGCCCGCCCTCCGGAAGACCGCGCGGCCCGGCGACCGGTGAGGTGGCGTGGGCCGGGCCGTGCGGGGTCGCCCGCGCGGCCTCGGCCGCCTCCCGCCCGGCACCACGCTCACCGGCGCAGCAGGGAGGGCGGCTCCTCCTTCCCCGGCTCCGGGGTGCCGTTGATCGTCGGGCCGAGCATGATCGTCCGGGAGACGAGGAAGGTGATCGGCACGGCGGCTGCCGCGGCGATCAGCGGTGACGCCTTGTCGTTCATTCCCGCGAGGTCGACCAGTACGTAGACGCCGCCCGTGGTGATGGTGAAGTTGGCGACGGTGGTCAGGGGGAAGAGCAGGAAGGTGCGCCAGGCCGGGCGCGTGCGGTAGGTGATGTACACGTTCAGGAAGTACGAGCCGACGGTGCTCAGCGCGAACGCCACGACGTGCGCCGCCAGATAGGGCATCCACCGCAGCAGGACGAGGTAGCTGAGGTAGTACGTGCCGGTGTTGACGACTCCCACCAGGCCGAACCGCAGGAATTGTCCGGCGATCACCGCACCAGGTCCTTGATGTCTGCCGTCTGGTCCACGTTCGTGCTCTGGACGAGGTAGTGCGGGCGGCGCTTGACCTCGTAGTAGATCCGCCCGATGTATTCGCCGATCACGCCCACCATGACCATCTGCATGCCGGCCAGCGCGGTCATGACCACGAGCAGCGTGGCATAGCCCGGCGTGTCCACCCCGTCCACCAATACCCCGCCGACAATCCACGCCGCGTAGAGCACAGCGACGGAGAGCAACAACAACCCCAGATACACCGCGGCACGCAGCGGCTTGTTGTTGAACGAGATCACACCATCGGCACCGTAGTTGAGCAATTGGCTGAACGTCCATTTGCTCCTGCCCTCCTCCCGTACCGCGTTACGGTATTCGAAGGTGACGCTGGGGAAACCCACCCAGGCGAACAGGCCCTTGGAAAAGCGGTTGTACTCGGTGAGCTGGAGAACGGCGTTCACCGCGCGCCGGGAGAGCAGTCGGAAGTCGCCGACCCCGTCCACGAGTTCCACGTCGACCAGTCGGTTCACCAGCCGGTAGTAGCCGCGGGCCATCCAGGTGCGGGTGACGCGGTCGCCGTCCCGGGTGCGCTTGGCGATCACCTGGTCGTGGCCGGCCTCCCGCAGCTCGACCATGCGCCCCACCAGCTCGGGCGGGTGCTGGAGGTCGGCGTCCATGATGATGACCGCGTCGCCGGACGCGTGGCGCAGGCCGGCGAACATCGCCGCCTCCTTGCCGAAGTTCCGGCTGAACGAGACGTAGCGCACCCGCGCGTCGGTCCCGGCGAGCCGCTTGAGCATGGAGAGCGTGTCGTCCTTGCTCCCGTCGTCCACGTAAACGAACTCGAACTCGTGCTGAATGGTGAGGAGTTCAACGACGAGGTGTTCGTGGAAGCGGTCGATCACGGCTTCCTCGTTGAAACACGGGACGACTATCGAGATCAGCATGATTCTCCCCGTACGGGTTCACGGTGGTCGGGTCCGCTCGGGGTGTGAGCGGAGCGCGGAAGGGTGGGAGCGGGCCGGTCAGTCATGGCTGGCCGCGCTGGTCGCGGGGCGGCCGGCCGGCGCACGGCCGGTCTGCCGCGCCCGCCAGGCGCGCCAGGCGCCGATCGAGACGAGCCCGAGCAGCGCCAGGCCGGCGGCGGCGGCCCCGCCGCGCAGGCCGGGCGGCTGGAAGGTGCAACTCACGGTGGTGGCCTTGCCGTCGAGCGGCACCGAGACGAGGCCGAGGTAGGAGGTGGCGGGGCGGGCGGAGCCGCCGGCCGCGCACTCCCAGCCCTTGATGTTGGGCATGGCGACCACGGCGGTGCCGCGGCTGCCGGCGGGCACGGTGGCGCGCACGGTGGCGCCGTCGACGCTGACGTCGGTGGCCCCGCGGCCGGTCAGCCGGTCGGCGGCGGCCTTGAGCTTGCCTCGGTCCAGGCAGCCGATCGCGCCCTTGGGCACGGAGCCGCCGCGCAGGGCGGTAAGCGTGATGCGCACCTGGCCGTTGGCCGGGGTGCGGCCGAGTTCCTGCATGGCCGCGCTCCGCTTGGGCGGGTAGTCGCCCCGGAAGTCGGCCTGCGGGCCGCGCCCGTCGCGCAGGTCGGCCTTGCCCCAGTAGCGCGGCGCCCACAGGAAGACGGAGCTGCCGGGCCGGCAGACGGCCTTGACCTGTGCCGTCGGGTCGGCCGCGCGGTGCCGGGCCGGTACCCGGTAGCCGCCGTCGCGCGTGCGGGGCAGTTGCGGGCGGTCGGTCAGGTGCAGCGTGTAGCTGGGGACGTCGTACACGCGGGCGCCGAGGAGCAGTTCCTGGTTGCGGTAGGCCGAGCTGCCGTACGCGGGCCTCGGCCCGGGCGGGCGCACGGTCACCAGCGGGGGGACCTTCTGGCGCACGGTGACCACCGGCCCGGGGTGGCGCGGGTTCCACCGCTGGTGCGGGTCCGGCGGGGAGTACAGCCGGGCGCCGACGGAGAAGATGACGTCGGTGACCGGGTTGTCCAGGCTCTGCACCGACCGGCCGCCCGAGGTCCAGCCGCCGCCGAGCGCCGTCATGGTGCGGCTGAGCACGTCGGAGGTGAGGCTGCTGTAGTACTGCGCGCCCTGGCCGCCGACCATCATCGGGTCGTTGCCGACGGTCTGTTGGCGGCCGGGTTCGGTGCGGTAGGCGGGCCAGCCGTCCACGGCCTGGATGGCCGCGCGCTGCTCGCGCTGGCGCTCGCCCCAGGGCGCGTAGTCGTCCATGTGGGCCAGCCGCTTGCGGTCGCTGACGGCCAGCGTCGCGGCGGACTGCCCGACCTGCATGCCCACCAGGAGCACGGCGGCGAGCACCACGAGCACGGGGCGCCGGCGGGCGTCCGCGAACCGCCAGAGCGCGAGGGCGAGGGCGAGCGTGGCCGCGCCGGCCAGCATGATCGGGACGGACCACGCGTACAGGAGTTGGCTGTCGCGCGCGGTGAGCGTGAGGGCCGCGAGGACGCCGCCGCCGCCGAGCAGGGCCCGCCAGGTGGGCCTGGCGTGGGCGAGCGAGAGCCAGGCCGCGATCACGAGCAGGGCGCACAGCACGAACGTCTGCCGGAACTGGCTGCCGTTGGGGGTGGTGAAGGCGTGCCAGGCCAGGTGGGTGGGCTTCCACTGGAAGGACAGCAGCACGGTGACGACCAGCGCGGACCAGCCGTACCGCACGCGGCGCGGCACGGCGGTGTTGAACGGCAGCGTGAGGGCGAGGAGCAGGGCGACGGTGTCGACGTAGAGCGAGGGCGAGTTGTAGCCGTAGCCGCCGGGCAGCAGCCGGGCGAACACGTCCTGCCACGGCTCGGCGACGAACTCGGTGTCGCGGCCCGGGTACGCCTCGCCGGTGCCGGCGTAGATGACGCTGACCAGCGGCGCGGCCAGACCGACCCCGAGCAGCAGGGTGACCAGGGGCCGCCACAGCTCGCCGAGGAGTCGCAGGACCGAGGGGCGCGGGGCGGAGGCCGGCGAGCCCGCGAGACCGGCGGCCGGGGTTCCACGGTCTGAGCCGACGCCGTCCGGGCCGGCGTCGTCCGCGGCGGTGGCGGGCTCGGTCGCCGGGTGCTCGGCGGCGGTTTCGCGCTCCGCGTTCGCCGTAGTCCGTGTGCTCCCGCGCGGGGGCCCGGCCACGGCGGTGACGACGTGCGCGGGGCGGTCGATGACCAGCCGGGCGATGACGAACAGCGCGGCCCCGATGGTGGCCATGTACGCCGTGTAGAAGTTGGCCATCCACGCGACGGCGACGAGCAGCGCGCCCGTGATCGTCCGCCGGCGGGCCAGCGCCCACTCGCCGACCAGGCACAGCAGGGGCAGGGCGATCAGACCGTCCAGCCACATGGGGTTGTACACCGCGGTGGCCAGCGTCCAGCCGCACAGCGCGTACGAGGCGCCGAGCGCTCCGGCGACCCACCAGGGGCCGGTGCGCACCGTGCGCAGCAGCCAGGCCATGACGGCGCCGGCCGTGGCGATCTTGAGCACGGAGATGACGTAGACGGCCAGGTCGATCTCGTCCCGTGGGAAGAGTCCGACGAGCACCGCGAAGGGGCTCGTCAGATAGGTGCCCAGATCCGGCAGGAAGCTGGAGCCGTACCCGGACTGCCAGTTGACGAGCACGTCGCCGTCGGCCTCACCGTGCAGCATGTCCCACAGGTGCGCGTGGTACGGCACGAACTGATTTCCCAGGTCATTGACGTTCCGCGTGCGTGACCCGAAGGGAAAGCTGCGGGCCAGGGCGTCACCGAAAACCAGGGAAATCATGGTGAGCAGTGCCGCGAGACCCGCGGCCCGTGCACGGACGCCCCGAAAAGACGACTCGGACTTCGCCTCGTCTTGACGCGGAATGGCATCCGCTCTGGGCATGGTGAGAGAAGGCATTTTTTCTTTCGGGGATGTGAAAGGGCAGTGACTGAGCGCGGGAATTGCGCGCTGCTATTTCCCTGTCCGGCCGGGCCGGCGCGTTTCCGTGACTCCGGTCACAGATCGGCAGGGACGACGCTGCGCGAGCGTGCGGAACCACGGGCCGATGCCAATTCGTTCCCCTCTCGGACCAGCGCGTTCGAGTTCGTCAGCGGGTTTGACGAGCGAAATACGGGGAGGGTTGCCCACTCGCTCGAACAAAAAAGCCGCACCAAACAAATGCGCCGGGAGTTAATTGTTCCTCAAACCTGAGTTCACTTGGCATTGGGCAACCCGTTGGAATAGGGGCCGCCCGGCGGGTGGGACGGCCGCTTCCGGATCGGCTCGTACGACGCCTTCCGTACGCCGCGCGGGCGCCCCGGCGGATGGGCCGGTGGATGGGCCGGTATGGGCCGGTGGGTGAGCCGGCGTACGGCAGGGCCGCGCGGGGGCGCGTGGTGGGCGCGCCACGGGGGCGGATGGGTGCGGGGACGCGAGGGCGCGAGGGCGCGGCGGCGCACGGGGGCGAGGGCGCGGCGCGGCGCGGAAAGTGGGTGGCGCGCGCGGTGGGCGGCGACGGGCGGGTGATGGGGCCGGGGCCCGGTGCGGCCGGGCCCCGGGGAGGCGTCGGGGGTCAGCCGTCGTGGGTGAGCAGGCCCAGGCGGGCGGCGCGCGCTCCGGCCTCGAACCGGCTGGCGGCGCCCAGCTTCTGCATGAGGTGGGTCATCAGGCGTCTGAGGGTGCGGTCCGAGCAGCCGAGGCGCCGGGCGATGCTCTCGTCCTTGGCGCCCAGCGCCATCAGGTTCACGATCTCCCGCTCCTGCGCGGTGAACTCCTCGTCGGAGCGGTCACCCGCCTGGTCGGTGGCGTAGGGGCGGCCCGCGGCCCAGCCGTACTCGAAGACCTGTTGGAAACAGAGCGCCAGCAGTGGGCTGTGCACGATGGCGTCGCCGTCCTCGAAGCGCGGCGCGGCGCCGAGCGAGAGCACGGTCACCGCGTGGTCGAAGGAGGCGAAGTGGGCGGGCACCGCCGTCGCCACCCGAAGCCGGGCGCCCCGGGCGACCAGGGTGTCGAGGTAGCGGCGGGCGTACGGGGCGCGGGTCGCCGCCGGGGAGACCACCATCCGCCAGCGCACGCCCTGGTCGAGCATGTGCAGGTCGTTGACGAGGCTGGCGTCGAGGACCTTGGCGTCCGGCAGCGACATCCGCATGACGATCACTTCTTCGCGGCCCAACGCGTCGAACTCGTGCAGCCGCTTGCGGAAGAGTTCCCGGTCCCGGAAGAACTCGACCTCCGCGGTGTGCACCCCGGCCACCCGGGTGGACGGGAGCAGGCCCACCACGTCGTCGATGGCCCGCATGCCGGCCTCCAGCGAGGACGCGGCCGAGCGCAGCCGCTGCTGCTGGGCGGCGACGAGTTCGCGCAGCGCGCGCTCCACGGAGCGGACCGCGGCCCGGTCCTCGCTGAGCAGTCGGCGCTCGATCAGCCAGCGCGCCACCCCGTCCGGCAGCGGGCCAGCGCCGGCGGCGTCCCCCGGGGGCGTGCCCATGGCCTGCCGGACGAGCGTTCCGTAGGCGTTCCTGGCCTCGGCCGCGGTCGGGCGGTCGGCGCCGTCCGGGTGGGGGCAGGCGCAGGTCGGGCGGTCCACGGCACGCGGCGTACGAGAGTCGATGGACATGCGCCTGACAATAGGTCGTACCGGGGCGCCGGACCAGGGTGAGGCGGCGTGCTCGCGGACGGCGCGCGTCCGCGCTGGCCGGCAGCGGCCACGCCGGTTGCGGCCAGCACAGACCATGGTCGCCCGCGGCCCACGGCATCTACCGTCGTCGCAGCACCGTCCGGTACGTGGACGTCGCGAAGTCCACGCACCGCTGCCGTCCGCGCACCCCCCACCGCACCGGGCGTGGACGGATCGACGAGGTACCCCGCCCCGTCGATGGGGTCTCCCCGCCCCTCCGCGTCTTCCCGCGCCCACCGCTCCGCCCGCGCCGCTGGCCCGGCGCGTGCTCGGGCTGCCCGCGCGCTGCCGCCCACCGGCGGCCCGAAGACGCGGCCAGACTCACCGCCGGTGCCTGTACGGGCCGCCGGCGGCAGACGAAAGGTTTTCCCCGATGAAGCGTTCCCGTCTTGCTGCGGTGCTCCTCGCCACTCCCCTGGTCGTACTCCCGGCGGCCACGGGCGCGGCGAACGCCGCCCCGAGCGAGCCGTCCGCCCCGATGGTCGCGGTGCAGAAGGCGGCCCCCGGCCAGGCCGTGCAGGGCAGCTACATCGTCACCCTCAAGTCCGGGGTGACGGCCAAGAGCCTCACCAGAGCGAAGGGGTTGAACACCCAGTACGTCTACTCGAAGGTCTTCAACGGCTTCGCGGCCAAGCTCACCGCCGGCCAGTTGAGCGCGTTGCGCGCCAACCCGGCCGTGCAGGCCATCGAGGAGAACCAGAAGGCCACCGTGAGCGGCACGCAGAACGGCGCCACCTGGGGTCTGGACCGCATCGACCAGCGCAACCGCCCGCTGGACAGCACGTACACCTGGAACCGTGACGGCGCCGGCGTCACCGCGTACATCATCGACACCGGCCTCGACAGCCGGCACGCGGACTTCGGTGGCCGGGCCCAGAACGTGTACAACTCGGTCGGCGGCAGCGGTGAGGACTGTCACGGCCACGGCACGCACGTCGGCGGCACGGTGGGTGGCACCACGTACGGCGTCGCCAAGGGCGTGGCGCTGCGCGGCGTGAAGGTGCTCGGCTGTGACGGCAGCGGCTCCTTCGCCGGCATCATCGCCGGGTTCGACTGGGTGCGTGCCAACGCCGCCAAGCCCGCGGTCGCCAACGCCTCGCTGGGCGGCGGCTACTCGGCCGCGGTGAACACGGCCGCCGCCAACCTCGCCAACTCGGGCGTGCACCTGTCGGTGGCCGCCGGCAACGACAACCGGGACGCGTGCAACTACTCCCCCGCCAGCGCGTCGAGCGTGCTGACCGTCGCCGCGTCGGACAGCTCCGACCGCAAGGCGTCCTTCAGCAACTACGGCCGCTGCGTGGAGACGTACGCGCCCGGCGTGTCCATCACCTCGGCCCGCATGGGCGGCGGCAGCACCCCGATGAACGGCACCTCGATGGCCTCGCCGCACGCGGCGGGCGTCGCCGCGCTGTACAAGGCCAACAACGGTGACGCCTCGTCCGCCACGATCAACAGTTGGGTGACCAGCAACGCCACGCCCGACGTGATCACCGGCAACGTCACCGGTACCCCGAACCGGCTGCTGTTCAAGGCCGGCCTGTAACACCCGACCCGCCGCGCGGGGCGGCCCATCGGCCCCGCGTGGCCGGTGCTCCCCGGGCCACGGGAAGGCCCACCCTCCGACGCGGGGGGTGGGCCGCACCCGTCCCCGGGGTCGCCGGTCGCTAGCAGGTCAGGGGCTTGCGCCAGGCGCATTCGAGGGCGCCGGACTGGTCTCGGGCCCGGTCGGTGGCGGGGGCCCCGCGCGGCGCGCGGGTGGTCTCGCGGTCGTCCGACGCGGCCAGGGTGACCACGATCGCGTCCTCGATGTCCTTCACGGACGGGGCCAGGTGGTGGTTGAGCACGACGCTGTACGCCAGTTCGCGGCCCGCGCGGTCGGTGACGTAGCCGGTGAGGGCGGAGGCGCCGGTGAGCGAGCCCGTCTTGGCGCGGGCGTTGCGGGCCGCCGGGGTATCGCACATGCGCGAGCGCAGGGTGCCGCCGGTGAGCCGGTCCGGGTCGCAGGCCACCGGGAGCGCGGCCCGCCACAGCGGGTACCACCGGGCGTCCCGCACCGCGGTCAGCAATCGGGCGAGCTGGCCGGCGGTGAGGGCGTTCATCCGCGACAGGCCCGAGCCGTCGACCTGGCGCAGCCGCGTGGTCTCCAACCCCTCCGCGCGGAGATAACCCTCGATGGCCGCGAGCCCGGCGCCCCAACTCCCGCTGCCGGCGCGCTCGTAGCCGATGGCCTTGGTGAGCACCTCGGCGTGCGTGTTGTTGGACAGTTTCAGGAACGGCCGCAGCAGCTTCGACAGCGGCATGGAGTGGTGCGTGGCGACGGGCTCGGCGTCGGCGGGGGTCGGCCGGCCGGCGCGGGTGGCGCCGTCGACGCGTACGCCCTCGGCCGCCAGGGCCTCGGCGAAGACCGTGGCGGCGTGCACGGTGGGATCCCAGACGCTCACCCACTCCTTGCCGGGTCGCCCGTCGAGCGGGATGGCGCCGCTGACGGTGAGGGTGTCGCCGCCGTGCGCGCGCTCGACGGCCAGCGTCCGTGGCTGGCCGGCCGCCACGGTGCTGGCCAGGTTGACCACGCGCGGGTAGCGGCTGTGCGGGACGGTGCGCACGCGCGGCCGGTCGCCCTCGCGGGCGCCCGGTGTGGTGTGCGTGATGACGCTGCCCGCGTCGTAGTCGGTGTCGGGGGCCACGGTGAGCGCGGAGATCGGGGCCGCGTAGTACGCGGACTCGTCGTCGGCGGCCCAGCCACGGCCGATCCGGGCCCGGTCGAAGCGGGTGTCGTCGGCGACCAGATGGCCGGTGACGCGGGTGATGCCGGCGCGCGCGACGCGCGCGGCCAGGGCCCGGTAGTCAGCGGCGAGCAGGGTGGGATCGCCCGTGCCGCGCAGGTACAGGTCGCCCGCGAACACGGCGCCGCGCCGGGGCCCGTGCGCCAGCACCTCGGTGCGGAAGCGGTGGTCCGGGCCCAGGAGTTCCAGCGCGGCGGCCGACGTCGTCAGCTTGGCGTTCGACGCCGGCAGCAGGCGTTCCTCGGGCCGGTGGGCGTAGCGGACGGCGCCGCTGTCCGCGTCGGCGACCACCACGCCGGCCGTCGCCCCGTCCAGGCGCGGGTCGGCGAGGATGGCGTCGATGGCCTCGGGCAGGCCCGGGGGCGCGGCGGGGTCGGCGCCGACCGGAGAACTCCAACTCAGCGTGGCCAGCAGCCCGGCGACGAGGGCCGCGGCTCCCAGCCGGCGCGCGGGGTGTGGGCGGTGCGCGTGGGGGCGGTGTGCGCGCGTGCGGCACGTGGGGTCGGCGCGGTGCGGGCGAGGGGTGCGGGGGCGGTGCGCGGGTCTCCTCATGCCACGGCAGCATCCCGTGGCGCGGGCCGCCACGGGAGTACGCCACGGGCGGGTCGCCGCGTTTCGCCGCCGCTGGCGCGGGCGGCGCTCCGGCCCGCCGGTTCGAAGGGGGGCTGGAGAGGGCCGATCACGAACCGAGCGCGGGTGTCCGCACGAACGGGCGCGGCACGCCGTGACGGGTGGCGGGCGGGGTGTCGGCCGCATCCTTCGCTTTATCAGGAGATGGCGGCCCGCAGCGCACTTCCCGGATATGGCCCGGTTCTCCCGAAACTGCCTTTAGTGTGATCTCCACACCGGGGACCTAGGGGGGTGCCCGGCCGTGATTGAAGGATGTCCTGATGTCAACGCTCTCCATACGCACCGCCGCCTGCGCCGCCGCCGTCGCCGGGGCCGTGCTGGTTCCGCTGCTGCCCGCGCAGGCCCACGCGGCGGGCTCCGTGCACCTGCACAAGATCTACTACGACAGCCCCGGCAAGGACGACCGGTCCACCAGGAGCCTGAACGCCGAGTACGTGCAGATCAAGAACTCGACCAGCCGTGGCGTGAACCTCCGGGGCTGGACGCTCACCGACGCCTCGCGGCACAAGTACACCTTCGGCACCTTCACGCTGGGCGCCGGCAAGACGGTGACGGTCCGCACCGGGCGCGGCAAGGACAGCGCGTCCACGAAGTACCAGAACCGTCGGGCGTACGTGTGGAACAACGACCGGGACACGGCGACGCTGCGGAAGTCCTCCGGCAGCCGCGTGGACACCTGCTCGTACAACTCCACCCGCTACGACTACAAGAACTGCTGAACCCCGCGCGTCGGCGCCCGTCCGTCCGCGCTGGTGCGCGGGCGGGCGGGCGCTCCCGGGCCGGGCGGCGCCCGGCTCAGGCGTCGATGCCGGCGGCGCGCAGTCGGCGGCGGACCTCGTCCCAGGCCGGGTCGACCGGCTCGCTGGTCCGCGTGCCGACGGAGACGTCCTTGAAGCCGCTTGAGGTGGAGACGCACACCACCGGCCCCTCGACGTCACCCACCTGCCGCAACCCCGCCAGGCCGGCCGCCGCCGACAGCTCGACCCACAGCCCCGCGGCGGCCAACTCGCCTTGCGCCGCCCGCATCTCGTCGTCGGTCAGCAGCAGTGGCCGGCCCTCGCTCGCGCGCAGCGCGACGACGCCTCGGTAGCCGCCGACGGAGCAGTCGATGCCATACGCGTCGGTGTCACCCACCTCCACCGTGGTCGCGGGCACCCCGGCGCGCACCGCCGCGGCCAGCGGGCCGCCGGCGGCCGGCTCGCAGGCGAAGATCCGGGGGACGGAGTCGGTGACGCCCAGGCGCTGGAGTTCGGCGAAGCCCTTCCAGACGCCGTAGAGCAGTTCGCCGTAGCCCGTGGGCACGAAGACGGCGGCGGGGGCCCCGAGTTCGGCGTGGATCTCGTACGCGATGGTCTTGTAGCCCTCGGCGCCGTAGCCGTGTCCGGTGTGGGTGGCCGTCAGGTTGCTGACCGGGTGCAGCCCGCAGTGCTCGACGACCTCGCGGACCAGCGGCCACCGGTGGTCGATGGGCACCGGCAGCACCACCGCCCCGTACGCGTGCAGGAACGCGTCCACGGCCGGGGGCGTGTCCGTGGAGGTGAAGACCACGCAGCGCAGCCCGGCCCGGGCCGCGTAGGCCGCTGCCGCCGCGCCGTGGTTGCCGGACGAGGCGACCACGACGCCCGGGGCGCCGGCCCGCACCGCCGCGCTGGTCGTGCAGCGGTTGAGCCGGTCCTTGTGGCTCCAGGTGGGGTTGCGCGCCTCGTCCTTGACGTGGACGCCGGGTGCGACCTCGATGAGCGGGGTGCCGCCTTCGCCGAGGCTCGGCGCGTCCAGCGGCGGCAGCAGGGGCGCCCACCGCTCGATGCCCGCGCCCCGCGGGATGCCGTGCCGCGCGGCGTACCCCGGCTCGAACAGGGCGGTGTCCACGCGCTCGTACGCGTAGTCGACGTCGACCGGATAGGAGAGCGTGTCGGTACTGGTCCGGGGGCAGCCGCGGGTCAGCGCGGGCCACAGCGGATAGCGGATGTCCGGGTCACCGAGTGAGCGCTGGGCGGTGGCCAGCGTGCTGGGAGGGGTCACGCCCCCCGAGCCTAGGGCGTGGAGCCCCGGCGCGGTCTCGGACGGGGGGGGTCGCCGGGGTCGGTGAGGGGTGCGCGGCGGGGCGGGCGCATGGTGGTCGGGGCTTGGCGGGGCGTACGACGCCGGGGCGGCGGCGCGGTGTTGCCGGATGGGCGAGCGGTTCCTACCGTCGCGGCATGACACCTGCTCGCACCGTGACCGCCGCCGTCGTCCAGGCGGCGGCCCCCCTCTTCGACACCCCCGCCGCGCTGGCCCGGGCCGACGAACTCCTGCGCGAGGCCGTCAGCCGGCGGGGCGCGGAGGTCGTCGTCTTCCCCGAGGCGTTCGTCGGGGGCTATCCCAAGGGTCTGGACTTCGGCGTCCCGGTCGGCAGTCGCACCCCGGAGGGGCGCGACCTCTTCCGCCGCTACCACGCCGCGGCCATCGAGGTCCCGGGCCCCGAGGTGGCGACGCTGGCCGCCGTCACCCGTGAACTCGCCTGCCACGCCGTGGTCGGCGCGATCGAGCGGCAGGGGGGCACGCTCTACTGCGTCGCGCTCTTCTTCGGTCCCGACGGCTATCTCGGCCTGCACCGCAAGCTGATGCCGACCGCCGCCGAGCGCTGTCTGTGGGGCCAGGGCGACGGCTCCACCCTCCCCGTCATCGACACCGGCGCCGGACGCCTGGGCGCGGCCATCTGCTGGGAGAACTACATGCCGTTGTTCCGTACCGCGATGTACGCGAAGGGGGTGGACCTGTGGTGCGCGCCGACCGTCGATGACCGCGACGCCTGGCAGGCCACGATGCGGCACGTCGCCGTGGAGGGACGCTGCTTCGTGCTGAGCGCCAACCCGTACCTGCGCCGCGACGCCCTGCCGGCCGACCTCCGCCCGGTGCAGGGTGACGCGCCGGACACGGTCCTGATCAACGGCGGCTCCGTCATCGTCTCCCCGCTCGGCGAGGTGCTGGCGGGGCCGCTGCGCGACGGCGAGGGCATCCTGACGGCCACGCTGGACCTGGACGACCTCGCGCGGGCCCGCTTCGACTTCGACGCCACCGGCCACTACGCCCGCCCCGACGTCTTCGCCCTGCGCGTCGACGAGTCCGCCCGCGCTGCCGTCACGTACCGCTCCTGAGTACGGCCCCGGCAGTGGTGGGGCCGGCCTCCTCGCGGAAGCCGCGCACGCGCCGGGGCCGTCGACCGGTCGTCACCGCGTGTCGGTGCCCCGCGCCATGACGGCCGGCTCGGACACCGGGACACGGGGCGTGGGCACCGAGGCACGGACAGCCGCCTGGCAGTGGCTTCGCACCGCCCCACGCGCGCCCCGCACGGAGCGGGCCGGGCCACGGGCGGGGCGGGCCGCGAGTGGGGCCGGGCGCGGGCGGGCCGAGGCTAGTCGGGCAGTGCGGCGACCTCGGCCGCGGTGGGGTAGGACCGCTGGGCGCCCGGCCTGGTGACGGCCGCCGCGCCCACCCGCACGGCGTACCGCACCGCCGTCGCCAGGTCGTCGCCCGTGCCGAGGCGCCAGGCCAGAGCGCCGGTGAAGGCGTCGCCCGCGCCCGTGGTGTCCACCGCCTCGACCGGGACGCCGGGCACCCTGGTCCGGCCTCGCCGGTCGACGGCGAGGGCGCCGGCCGGGCCCAGCGTGATGACCACGGAGCGCGAGCCGCGCCCCAGGAGGGCCGTCGCCCAGGCCGCCGGGTCGTCTCCCGCCCCCGCCGGGTCCCCGTCGAGCAGCGAGCGCGCCTCGTGCTCGTTGACCACCAGCGGGTCGCAGGCGGCCAGCACGTCGGACGGCAGCGGCGCGGGCGGCGACGGGTTGAGCACCACCCGGGTGTCCGGGCCGACGGCCCGTACCGCCGCCGCGACCGTCTCCAGCGGGATCTCCAACTGGAGCGAGACCACCCGGGCCGCGGCCAGCAGGGGCGCCGCCGCCTCGATGTCGGCCGGCGTCAGGCGGGCGTTGGCGCCGGGCGAGACGACGATGCTGTTGTCGCCCGAGGGGTCCACGGTGATCAGCGCGACGCCGGTGGGGGCGCCGCCCACCAGCACCGGGCGCGTGTCCACGCCTGCCGCGCGCTGGGTGTCGAGCAGCAGGCGGCCGTGCGCGTCGTCGCCGACCCGCGCGAGCAGCGCGGTGCGCGCGCCCAGGCGGGCGGCGGCCACGGCCTGGTTGCCTCCCTTGCCGCCCGGATAGGTCGCCAGGTCGGAACCGAGCACGGTCTCCCCCGCCGCGGGTCGTCGCCGTACGCCGATCACCAGGTCGGCGTTGGCCGACCCGACGACCACCAGGTCATGGCCTTCCGTCAGCACGTCACGTCCTTGTCCGCCCTCGCGGGCCTCGTCGCTGGGTTCACCGGAGGCCGCCGCGCCCGGTTCAGCGCGGGCGCGCGGCGACCACCTTCACCGGCACCTTGACCGTACGACGTGGGCTCTCGCCCCGGGCGAGCCGGATGGCGTTGCGTACCGCGAGGCGACCCAGTTCGCGCGGTTGCTGGGCGACGGTGGCGGCCAGCGTGCCGCCGCGCACCGCCCGCAGCGCCTCGGGCGTGCCGTCGAAGCCCACGACCTCGACGGACGTGCCGGCCCTGGCGCCCAGGGCCTTGACGGCGCCGAGCGCCATCTCGTCGTTCTCCGCGAAGACGCCGTCGACGCCGGGGTGTGACTGGAGCAGGTTGGTGGTCACGTCCAGCCCCTTGGCGCGGTCGAAGTCGGCGGACTGCCGGCCGACGACCTTGATGCCGGGGTAGGCGGCGATGCCGTCGGTGAAGCCCTTGCCGCGCTCGCGGGCGGCGGAGGTGCCCGGGGTGCCCTGGAGGACGACGACGGTGCCCCGGCCGCCGAGTCGGCGGGCCAGCTCGCGCGCGGCGAGCCGGCCGCCGCCCACGTTGTCGGAGGCGACGAGGGTCAGGGTGGGCGCCCCGGTCACACCCCGGTCGGCGGCCACCACGGGGACGCCGCGCGCCACGGCCCCCTTGACCGCGGGGCCCGCGGCCTGCGAGTCCACCGGGTTGACGACGATCGCGTCCATCTGCTTGCTGAGGAAGTTCTGGACGTGGTTGGCCTGTTGGGAGGCGTCGTTCTGCGCGTCGGTGACCTGGAGCCGCACCCCGGCGGCCTCGGCCTCCTCCCGCGCGCCCGCCTTGAGCTGGACGAAGAACGGGTTGTTGAGGGTGGAGAGCGAGAGGCCGACCCTGGTGCCGCCGCCCGGGTCGGGGTCGCGCAGCGCGGCGCCGACGACCACGGCCGCGACCACCACGGCGGCCACCCCGAGCCGGAGCGGCGCGCCGGTCAGCCAGCGGTGGCGCGGCCCCTGGCCGCCGCCCGTGGCACCGGGCGCGGCGGGGCGGGCCCCGGCACGCCGGCGCGCGGTGTCGAGGAGGACGGCCAGCGCGATGACCGCGCCGATGACGACGTGCTGCCAGAACGTGGAGACCTCAAGGAGGTTGAGCCCGTTGCGGAGCACGGCGAGGATCAGCGCGCCGATCAGGGTGCCGGACGCCCTGCCGACGCCGCCGGCGAGGCTGGCGCCGCCGATGACGACGGCGGCGATCGCGTCGAGTTCGTACCCGTCGCCGGCCTGCGGCTGGGCCGACGAGAGCCGCGCGGCCAGCAGCACGCCGGCGACGGCGGCGAGGGCGCCGCTCAGGACGTACGCGACGATCTTGTGACGCCGCACCCGGACACCCGAGAGGTGGGCCGCCTCCTCGTTGCCGCCGATGGCGTACATGGCCCGCCCGGTGTACGCGCGGCCGAGCACGCCGGCGGTGAGCAGGCCCGCGACGAGCATGACGAGTACGGGCACCGGCAGCCAGCCTCCGAGGGTGTCGCCGAGCGTGCTGAGCGGGTCGGGCAGTTCGACGGGGCTACCCTGCGAGACGACCAGCGACAGACCGCGGGCGATGGAGAGCATCGCGAGCGTGGCGATGAACGGCGGCAGCTTGCCGAAGGCGATCAGCGCCCCGCTGACCAGCCCGCAGCCGACGCCGGTGGCGAGGGCGAGCGGCACGGCCAGCCACACGGGCAACCCGTGCGTGGTCGCGGCCCAGGCCAGCACGATCGCCGAGAGCGCGGCCACCGAGCCGACCGACAGGTCGATGCCGGCGGTGACGATGACGAAGGTGACGCCGAAGGCGAGGACGGCCGTGACGGCCGCCTGGACGCCCACGTTGCGCAGGTTCTCGGCGGTGAGGAAGTCGCCGGACAGCAGCGACAGCGCGGCGACCAGCACGACCAGGGCCGTCAGCGCGCCGTTGTCGAGCAGCAGGCGGACCGCGCGCTCAGCCCCGGCGCGCGCCCCCGCCGCGTCGGCCTCGTACCCCGTGTCAGCGGCCATCGGAGTCCCCCTTCTTGTCGGTCTTGTTGGTCTTGTCGGTGGCCTTGGTCCTGGTGGCTTTGGTCCTGGTGGCTTTGGTTGCCTCGCTGGTCCTGGTTGCCTTGCCGGGCCTGGCGGGCTCGGCCGGGTTGGCCCGCTCGGTATCGGCTGGATGAGCCCGGTCGGCTGGGTCGGACGGAATAGCTGGGTCCGCCGGGTCGGTGGGGCTGTGCGCGGTGGTGGCGCCCACGGCCAGGGCCATGACGGCGTCCTGGGTCGCCTCCCGCGCGTCGAGTTCGCCGGCTATCCGGCCCTGGGCCATGACCAGCACCCGGTCGCTCATGCCCAGCACCTCGGGCAGGTCGCTGGAGACCATGAGGACGGCCCGGCCCGCCGCGGTGAGTTCGTTGACGAGGCGGTAGATCTCGACCTTGGCGGCCACGTCGATGCCGCGGGTCGGCTCGTCCAGGATGAGCACCCCGCTCTCGGCGAGCAGCCACTTGCCGATGACGACCTTCTGCTGGTTGCCGCCGGAGAGCGTGTGCACGGGGTGGTCGAGCCCGACCGTGCGGATCGCGAGCCGGTCGGCGACGCGGGTCGCCGCAGCGCGCTGGGCCGCCCGGTCCACGAGGCCGGCGCGGGTGGCACCGCGCAGCGTGACCAGGCCCAGGTTGTCCGCCACCGAGGCGTCGAGCAGCAGCCCCTGCCCCTTGCGGTCCTCGGGCACCAGGCCGATGCCGGCGCGCAGCGCGGCGCCGACGTCGCGCGGTGGCAGGCGCCGGCCGAGCACCGCGACGCTGCCCGCGTCGTACGGGTCGGCGCCGAAGACGGCCCGTACGACCTCGGTGCGCCCCGCGCCGACGAGCCCGGCCAGCGCCACCACCTCCCCGGCCCGCACCTCGAAGCTCACGTCGTGGAAGCTGCCGGCCCGGGTGAGGCCGGCGACGCTGAGCAGCGGCCGGCCGGGCCGGTCGGGGGCGCTGCTCGCGCGCGGGTACTGCTGTTCGATGGCGCGCCCCACCATCAGGCGGACCAGGGTGTCCCGGTCGGTCTGGGCCGGGACCTGGGCGACGCTGCGTCCGTCGCGCAGCACGGTGACGCGGTCGCCGATGGCGGCGATCTCCTCCAGGTGGTGGGTGATGAAGACGACGGCGACGCCGTTCGCGCGCAGCGCGCGCACCCGGTGGAAGAGCCGGTCGACCTCGGCCCCGGTGAGCGCGGCGGTGGGCTCGTCCATGATCAGGACGCGGGCGTCGCGTCCGAGCGCCCGCGCGATCTCCACCAACTGGCGGTGGGCGATGCCCAGGTCGCGTATCCGGGCCCGGGAGTCGACGGGCACCCCGGCGCGGTCCAGGAGCCGGGCGGCGTCCGCCACCATGCGCCGGCGGTCGACGAGGCCGAGGCGGCGCGGTGGGCGGCCGAGGAAGAGGTTCTCGGCCACGCTCAGTTCGGGCACCTGGGCCAGTTCCTGGTAGATGGTGGCGATGCCGAGGCGCTCCGCGTCCCTCGGTCCGCTGAGCCGCACCGGCGTGCCGTCCAGCACGATCCGCCCGGCGTCGGGGCGGTGCGCGCCGGACAGGATCTTGATCAGCGTGCTCTTGCCCGCTCCGTTCTCGCCGAGCAGCACGTGGACCTCGCCGGCGCGGAGGTCGAAGTCGACGCCGTCGAGCGCGACCACGCCGGGGAACGTCTTGCGGATGCCCGCCACGCGCAGCACGTGCGGGGCGTCTGGTTCGGCCTGCGGCACCATCCGGGCCTCCCTTCCTCGGGTTGGTGGCTGGGGTGTCCCGCCGGGTGCATGGGGCGGGTCGGTGGCCGGGGGCGTGCGGGGCGGTCGTGCCCGGGCCGGCGGCGGGCCGGCGCGGCGGGGCGCCCGGTGAGTGGGGGCTGGCGTCGTCGTCTGCACAAGGGGCGTGTTGCCCGCGTTGCGGCGCCGCGACCCGCCGGCCGGCGTGCGGAAGGCGGCGGGCGGGCCGGCCGGGGTCGGGTCCACCTGGCGCGGCGGCCCGGCCCGCGAGCCGGGCCGGATGCCGCCGGGGCGTGCGACATGCCTGGTGGGAGGGGGTTAGGGTGCTAGGTCGGGCGCCCCGGACCAGGCGCGCCACCGGGCAGCGTCAGCGGCGCTCGACGGGCTCCGACCGCTGCCTCCCACCCCCACCCCGAGGAAGCCGCATGATCTTCATCACCGTGAAATTCACCGTCCGCCCGGAGCGGGCCGACGACTGGATGGACGTCGTCCACGACTTCACCGAGGCCACCCGGAACGAGCCGGGCAACCTGTTCTTCGAGTGGTCCCGCAGCGTGTCCAACCCCCACGAGTACGTACTGGTGGAGGCGTTCCGCGACGGCGAGGCCGGCCGCCAGCACGTGGAGTCCGCGCACTTCGCCGCGGGCATGGACGCCATGTCGTACGCGGTGGCCACCACGCCGCAGATCGTCTCGACCGAGATCCCCGACATGGACGGCTGGGGCCAGATGGCCGAGGTGACGCCCCGGAGCGCCTGATGCACCGGAACGCCTGACGGCGCGCGCTGGTCGCGGGCCCGCGCGGTACGCCGCGCGGGCCCGTCGCCGCTCCCGTGGGCCGCGTGCCGCCCGGCGCCGCCGGGGTGCGCTCCCCCGCCGGACGCCCCGTCACCCCGCGCCGCCGTGGCCCGCGCCGCCCGCTCGGCCCACCACGGGTGCGGGGCCGCGCGGGCCGGCCGAGACTGGGCGGGTGACCGTCCTCCGCGCGCTGGCCGCCCTCCCGCTCCTCGCCGCGCTCGCGCTGTCGGCGCCCGTCACCGCGCCGGCCGCGCCCGCACCCCCGAGCCCCGCCGCCGCGCCGGCGGCGGCCGGGCGAACCGTGTCGGCCTGGCTGCCGTACTGGCAGCAGGAGGGCGCCTACCGGGACGCGCTCGCCCACGCCGACCAACTGCACACGGTCAGCCCGTTCTGGTACGAGGCGACGTCCGACCGGCGGTTCACCGCGCACCCGGGCGCGGGCGACCGGCGCGTCATCGACGGCCTGCGCCGGGCCGGCGTCAAGGTCGTGCCGACCGTGACCGAGGCCCCGGACGCCGCCGCCATGGCCGCGATGCTCACCGACCCCGCGCGGCGCGCGGCCCACGTGGCGGCGCTGCTGCGGCTCGCCGCCAGCCGGCCCTACGACGGCCTCGACCTGGACTACGAGCGGATGAACCACTCCGCCGACGCCGGCGTGTTGCGCCGGGTGCGCGGGGGATTCACCGCCCTGGTCCGCGAGGTGTGCGCGCGGCTGCACGCGCGCGGCCAGCGGTGCACCGTGGCCGTCTACCCGCGCACCCGGGCGCGCGACACGGCGCCGGTCTACGACTACGCGCGGCTCGGGCGCGCCGTGGACGGGTTGCGCATCATGGGTTACAACCTGCACAACGCCCTCGGCCCGCCAGGACCGTTGAGTTCGCCGCGCTGGTACGACGCGATCCTGCGCTACGCCACCGCGCACGTCCCCGCGGCCAAGATCGAGATGGGCGTCCCGGCGTACGGCTGGGACTACCGCACCGGCGACCGAGCCCGCGCCACACACCGCACCACCCGGGAGGCGCAGGTCCTGCGGCGCCGGGTGGGGGCCGCCCTGGAGCGGGACGCCGACTCGCGGACGCCGCACTTCCGGTACGTCGAGGACGGGCGGCGGCGCGAGGTGTGGTACCAGGACGCCCGTGGCATCGCCGCCCACCTCCCGGTGCTGCACCGACACGGCGTGACCCGCACGGCCCTGTGGGCACTGGACTTCGAGGAGCCGGCGCTGTGGCGGACGTTGGCCCGCGGCGGGCCGGCCCGGAAGCCGTAGGGCGCACGCGGCGTGCACGGGAGGCGCGAGGGCCGACCGGGCGCTCGCTCCCCCGACGTGAGGGGGTGCCGGTCACACCCAACCCCCATGCACTGCACAGGCGTTGGGCGATCCTTGTGGTCACCTCCACTGCGCGGCGGCTGTCTTGCGCGTTGACAGCGGCGCCCGTCTCGCGACCAGGGTGATCTTCCGTTATTGGAAGTGAGCGCGCCCGGAGATCACTTCACGCTGATCGAGGAGCACGCGGAGGCCACCGCGAGGGCGGTCGACACCTGACTGGCGGAGCTGGGGCAGCCCGCCTGCCCCGTACAGAGCCGGCCCGGCGCGGGCCCGCGCGCGTGGGCGGCGGACCGAAGCGCCGCCGCCCACCCCCCGGCTTTGCCCTCCACATCACCGCCCTGCATGCTGCGGTTCATGTTCGAGAAACACGGCGTTCGCCCCGACGGGTTACTGATCGGGGCCTGCCTGGCCGTCGCCGTCACCACGCTCGCGGCGCTCCCCCTGTCGCTCGCACCCGGCTGGGACGAGCTCGTCTACCTCAGCCGCTACGCCCCGTACGACCCGGCCACCCCGTTCAGCGCGCCCCGCTCGCGCGGGGTGCCCCTGCTGGTCGCCCCGGTCGCCTCGGTGACCGACTCGGTCGTCGTGCTCCGCTGCTACCTCACGGCCACCGCGACGCTCGCCCTCTATCTGGGCTTTCGCCCGTGGACGCGGGTGCTCGGCAGCGCGCTGGTCCCGGCCGTCGCGGCGGCGGGGTACGGCAGCCTGTGGATCGCCCTGTTCTACGCGGGCGCCGCGATGCCCAACCACTACCTGGCGATGGCGGCGGTCGGCGCGGTCGGCTGCTTCCTGCTCGCCGTCGCTCCGCGCGCCACCTCGGCGAGCGTGCCCAGCCCCGCGTCCGCGCGCCCGGCGCGCGGCCCGCTGGTCGGGCTGGCCCTCGCGCTGTGCGTCGCCGCGCTGATGCGACCGAGCGACGCCGTCTGGCTCGCCGCCCCGCTGTTCCTCGCGCCCCTGGCCGTACCGGCCTGGCGCAAGCTCGCGCCGGCGGCGGCCGTGGCCGCCGGACTCGCGGCGGGCCTGGTGCCGTGGGCCGTCGAGGCCCACACCCGTTTCGGTGGCGTCCGCCAACGGTTGCGCGAGGCCAGCGACATCCAGGGCGGCATGCGCCCCACGTTCTCGCTGCCGGAGTACGTCACGACGCTGGACGGCCCGCTGCTGTGCCGGCCGTGCACGGGCGACGCGGTGGACTGGCCGGCGGTCGGCTGGTGGGTGGTGCTGCCGCCGCTGGTCGCCCTCGGGCTGTACGCGGCCCACCGCGCCGGCCGGGCCGGCGCCGCCTGGCTGGCGGTCCTGGTCGCGACGGCGACGGCGGCCACCTACCTCGCGTTCCTCCCGTACGCCGCACCGCGCTTCCTGCTCCCCGCCTACGCCTTGCTGGCCATCCCGGCAGCGCTGGGCGGCATCGCCGCGGTCCGCCGCGCCTGGCCGTCGACCGGCACGGACAGCACGGACGGCACGGACGCTACGAACGACACGGACAGCGCCGGGCGGGCCGGGGCTGCGGGCGCACGCCTCGCCGCGCGTGACACCGCGCGCCGGCGCGTCCGGGCCACCGTCGTGATCGTGGCGCTGGTGGGCGTGTGCGTCGCGCACGGCACCGTGCAGTGGGACATGGTGCGCCGCCACGTCCGCGTGCAGGAGCGGGCGCGCGCCGACTGGCAGCACATCGCCGTCGTCCTGCGCGAGCAGGGCGTGCGCCCACCGTGCCTGGTGGGCGGAACCCACGCGGTCGTGCCCATCGCCCACGCCGCGGGTTGCCGTTCGCAGCGTGACACCCCCGACGGCCGTGAGTCCGGCGGCGGGGTGCCCGACGCCTTCGTCCTGCGGGGCGACCGCCGCCCGCCGCCGTGGGCCCGCGCGTGGCCCCGCCACCGGGTGCCGGACGCCCACTACCGGGGCTGGCGGGTAGCGGTGGCCCCGCGCCCGGGGGGCGGGGGCTGAGGGCCTCGCACGCGACGTGGGGCAGCGGTTGAGTGGGGCAGTTGGGGCAGTTGGGACAGTGCCCCTGGCCGGTCGTACGCGAGGAGGGGCCCATCGCCGCGCGGGACGCGCCCGCGCGGGGGCCGGATAGTGTGCCCATCCATGGGTGAGGGGGCCGAGGGCATCGGCGTGGGTCTCGACAGTCAGGGCTGGAGTGCCACCCGTTCCTGGGTGGAGAAGGAGCTGTGCGCGGCGGAGCGCGTCGAGGAGGTCGAGCGGCTGCGCGGCGGCTGGACCTCGGAGATGCGCCGCCTGGATCTCCACGGTCCGGACGGTCGGCGCTCGCTCGTCCTGCGGTCCTTCGTCAAGCCCTTCTTCGTCCGGCACGCGGAGGGCCTGTTGACCCGTGAGGCGACGATCCTGCGCCTGCTCGGCGACACGGACGTGCCCGTGGCCACGCTCGTGGCGGTGGACGCGACGGCGCGGTACTGCGACCACCCCTCCTTGTTGATGTCCCACCTGCCCGGAACCGTGCGCCTGGCCGACCAGGGTGCCGACGACCGCGCCGAGTTGCTGGCTCGGCAACTGGTGCGCATCCACCAACTGCCGGTGACCGCGCGACAACGGCCCCGCGCCTACCAACCCTGGGCCTCTCCCGAGCGGGTGACCGCGCCCACGGCCACCGCGCGGCCCGAGCTGTGGCGGCGGGCCGTTGACGTCATCCGCCGCGAGCCACCGCACTACCAGGGGTGCTTCCTGCACCGGGACTTCCACCCCGGCAACGTCCTCTTCACGGGCACCACCGACGATCCTCGGATCAGTGGGGTCGTCGACTGGGTGGAGACCTCCTGGGGGCCGGCCGACCTGGACGTGGCCCACTGCTCGACGGCTCTCGCCCTGCTGCACGGGGTCCCCTCGGGCATGCGCTTCGCCGATCGCTACGTCGCCGCGGGAGGAACCCTGACCGAAGACGGCACCGCACACCTCTACTGGCGGCTGCTGGACGCGCTGGCTTTCGCCCCGGACGCCGAGAAGGTCGCTGTTCCCTGGCGTGAGCTGGGCCGCGTCGACCTGACGGCCACGGTCCTGACGCACCGGCTGGAGGCATACGTCGAAGCCCTCCTCAGCCGCTATGCCTGAACCGTCATCCCCGGGTGAGTGCCTACGGACGAGTCCCCGCGCTGCGGGTCAGCAGCGCGTGCGCGGCCACGTCGGCGGGCGCCCTCGCCTGTCGTAACGCCACACGGTGACCCGACGCCCCACCAGTGACCCCGACTCGAGCCACCCGCCAAGGCCCCCGTCGCGCCAGCCGACCACGGAAACGCCCTCAGGGAACCTGGTAGCCGGGGACAGAGGGCCAGCGGACCGTCAGGAGCACGGACTCCTCCTCCGCGTACCACGAGTGGTCGACGCCCCGGCCCCACACGACGTAGTCACCTTGTTCGGCCAGCAGAACACTGCGTCCGGGCAGCTCTACTCGGAAGCGCCCGCTGATGAGGACCTGCAGGGTGGTGCGCTCCTCACCGGTCACCCACCGAGCCCGTTCATCGCCCCGTGGGTGGACGCCCCACTTGATCTCCACGTCCTCGCTGTGCCGAGGATCGGAGGCGTCCTTGAAATGGCCCAGCAGCCATCCCCGGTCCAGTGCGGCGTCCCTGCCCGCGTTCCCCACGTACACGCTGTCGGTCATGGCTCCGGAAGGTAGCAGTCGGCGGCATCGACACTCACGGCAGCGACTACCGCCACCTGCGACAGCCCACGCCGACGCCGGACCGGACGGCCCCGGGACAAGCGGCGACCGGCGAAGGCGCCCCGCTGCCGCTCGTGCTCCCGTTGGTCACCCCGCGCCGGACGCGCACCGGCACGGCGTACGAGCACGCCGCTTCGGGCGCCGCCTGTCGCCGGGGTCCGCTCCGCGCGGCGTCGCCGACGCCCCCCTCGTTACGCTGCGGGGCGTGACCAACCCGGACGCTCGCGGCGCCGACCGCCACCCGGACCTCCCCGCCCGCCTCGACGCCTGCGTCGACCCGTCGGCGGCGGGCGGGCCGAAGCCGGTCCTCGGAAACCCCTCCGGGGCCGAGGGCCGCACGGGGCCGTCGCGTTCGGGCGCGGGTCGGCGTCGGTTAGTGCGTGGCGGGGCGGGTGGGGCGGCGGCGCTGGCCGCGTGGGCGCTGGCCGGGCGCCCGTCCGAGCCGGGGCCGGTGCGGCGGCTGCGGCTGGCGACGGGGCCCGAGGGCGGCCCGTACAACGCCTTCGGGCGGGCCCTGGCGGCGGCCGTCGCGGCGAGCGGACAGCGGCTGGAGGTGGTGCCGGTGGCGACCGCGGCGAGCGTGGACAACCTGCGCAAACTCGCGGCCGGCGAGGTGGAGTTGGCGTTGACCATGGCGGACGCGGCGCAGGACGCGGCGCGCGGCAGAGCGCCCTTCGCCAGGCCGGTGCCGCTGACCGCGCTGGCCCGGGTGTACGTCAACTACACGCACTTGGCGGTCCCCGCGCACGGCTCGGTGCGCTCCGTCGACGACCTGGCGGGGCGCCGGGTGGCCACCGGGGCCACCGGCTCGGGGCTGCGGACGGTCGCCGAGCGGCTGTTGTACGCGGCGGGGCTGGCCGGCGACCGCGCCGTACGCGAGGCACGCCTCGGGCTCGGCGAGTCGGCGCGGGCCCTGCGCGCCGGCGACGTACACGCCCTGATGTGGTCCGGAGGCGTCCCCACCCCGACGCTGGAGGCGCTCGCGCGGGCGATGCCGCTGCGGTTGTTGCCGCTGGACGCCCTGGGGCGGGAGCTGCGCACCACGTACGGGGCCGTGTACGCGCCGGTGACCTTGCCCTCCGGCGCGTACGGGCTGCGCGCACCGGTGCGTACGGTCGGGGTCAGCAACTACCTGGCGGCGCGCGGCGACGTGCCCGCGCGGGTCGTGCGGGCGTTGCTGCGGGTCGTCTTCGGGCGCTGGCGCGAGTTGCTGCGCGAGGTGACCGCCGGCGCCCGCCTCGAACCCCGGTTCGCCATCGCCACCGGCGCCGTGCCCCTCCACCCGGGGGCCGTCGACTACTACCGGTCGGTGTACGGCTGACGCGGCCCGTGGCTCGCGGCTCGGCGGCCTGGCCTGGGCACGCCGCCGCGCGACCGGGTGGGCGGGCGAGCGGGGTCGCGGTCCGGTGACGGGTCGTACGGGCTACGGCGTCGCGGCGGCGGGCAGTCGCAGTTCCACCGCGAGGCCGTGCGGCGTCGCGGGCGCGATGGTGAGGGTGCCGCCGCTGGCGCGGGCCAGTTCGTCGGCGATGGCCAGGCCGAGGCCGCTGCCCGGCAGGTTCTGGTGCGCGGCGCCGCGCGCGAAGCGCCGTACCAGGGCGGCGTGCTGGTCGTCCGGCACGCCGGGCCCGTCGTCCCTCACGCGCACCGTGACCTGGCCGTCGCGGGCGACGGCGTCGATCCGCACCCGGCCGCCGGGCGGCACGAACTTGGCGGCGTTGTCGAGCAGCGCGTCGAGCACGCGGCCCACCGCGCCCGGCAGCGCGCGCACCCGCAGCCCGTCCGCGATGTCGGCGGCCAGCCCCACGCCCAGCTCCCGGTAGACCGGCGCCCAGGCCACAGCGCGCTCCCGGGCCGCCGCCGAGGCGTCCTGGAGGGTGCGCTCCGCGGTGCCGGACTCCACGCGGGCCAGCGCCAGCAGTCCGTCGAGGAGTTCCTCCAGCCGCTCGGCCTCGTCCAGCGCGCGGGTGTGCTCGTCGCGGCCGGCCGGTGCCAGGTGGGGTTCCACGTTCTCCAGTTGCAGCACCAGCGTGGCCAGCGGGTTGCGCAGTTGGTGGGAGGCGTCGGCGACGAAGTCGCGCTGGCGGCGTATCGACTCGGACATGCCCTCAGCCATGGCGTTGAAGTGCCGCCTGAGCCGGCGCAGTTCCGGCGGTCCCGAGTCGGAGACGGCGCGGGTGTGCAGGCTGCCGGCCGCGAGGCCGCCGACGGCCCGGTCCAGGTCGCGTACGGGGCGCATCAGCCAGCGGGTGATCCCGCCGGCGGCCAGGGCCGCGGCGGCGAAGGCGACGAGCGCGCCGGCCGCGATCAGCGACCAGCGCGTCGTCACGTCACGGCGGGCCGCGTCGGTGGGCACGGCAAGGACCGCGGCCCCGCTGACCCGCTCGTCCCGCCCGACCGGCTCGGCCAGCACCACCATGTCCGGGCCCCAGGGGCGCACGGTCGGCAGCCGCTCCGTGGAACGCCCGGCCAGCGCCCGGTCCTTGGCCTCGGCCACCCGTGGCCCGGACCACCAGGAGGGCGGTCCGGCGCGCAGTACGGCGCGGCCGTTGGTGTCGGTGATGAGCACGCCGGCGCCGTACAACTGGGCGTAGCGGTGGATCTCGGCGGCCAGCTCCGACTGGTCGGCCTCGGTGAGCCCGCGATCCGCGAGGTCGGCGAACCGCACCGCGTCGGCGCGCCGCTGGAGCAGCAGGTGTTCGGTGCGCCCGCGCGCGTACGCGTCGGCCAGCGGTACGGACAGCAGTACGGTCGCGGCCCCCATCAGCGCCATGAGCACGGCCAGCAGCCTGCGCCTCACCGGTGCGCCGGCCCCAGCGCCGCGGGCGGCTCCTGCGCGTCGCCGGCGGCCGGTTCGCCGCCCGTCCCGGGGCCGAGCTGGTAGCCGAACCGGTGCACGGTGCGCACCAGGTGGGGCCGGCCGGTCTTGGTGCGGATGCCCGCGACGTGCACGTCGAGGGAGCGGGACGCGGCCCGGAGCGCGTCGCCCCAGAGGCGGTAGAGGATCTCCGCGCGCGAGTGGGCCTCGCCCGGCCGGGCCGCGAGGTAGGCGAGCACGTCGAACTCGCGCCGGGTGAGCCGGACCGGCGCGCCGGCCACGGTCACGGTGCGGGCCGCGAGGTCGATCACGGTGTCCCCGGCGCGCACCGGCCCCGGCCGGCCGGCCGCCGACTCCCCCGGCGCGGACGGCGCAGTGCCGGGAGCGCCGGGAGCGCCGGGGGCGAGGCTGGTGCGGCGGCGTACGGAGTCGATCCGGGCCATCAGCTCGGCCATCCGGAACGGCTTGACCACGTAGTCGTCGGCGCCGGCCCGCAGCCCGCCCACGATGTCGTGCTCCTCGCAGCGCGCGGTGACCACGATCAACGGCGCGGCGCACAGGGGACGCAGCCGGCGCAGCAGCTCAAGCCCGTCCAGGTCCGGGAGGCCGAGGTCGAGGAGGACGAACTCGGCCTCCCCGGCGTGCCGCAGGGCGTCCTGGGCACGGCTGACCCGGCGCACGGTGTGCCCGCGCACGGCCAGCGCCGTGCCGAGGGCGTGCGCCATGCGGTCGTTGTCCTCGACGAAAAGGGTGTGCATGAGGACTCTCCTGGTGACCGGGGACGACGGCTACGGATTACCACGGCCCGGCGCCGGATGCGACGGCCGGGCCGACCGGCCCCGTGCCGGGCCGGGCCGCGCCGCACGCTGACTGTCGCCCGCGGGCCGCGGGCCGGCGGCCGGTCAACGCGAGCCGGGAGCCGCGCGCGTGCCGAGGGAGCCGGCACAGTAGTTTGACGATCATGGCGGACTGGAGCTTGCGGCCGGCTGCGGCGGCGGACGTCGAGGCGGTGGCCGCGCTGCGTGCCGTGGTCCTGCGGGCGGACCTGGAGCGACTCGGGCGGTACGACCCGCGACGGGTGCGGCAGCGGCTGCGCGACGGGTTCGACCCGGCGCACACCTGGGTGATCGAGGTTGGTGGGGCGTTCGCCGGCTGCGTGGCCCTGCGACCGGCCGCCGGCGTCCGCTGGCTCGAACACTTCTACCTCGCCCCGGAACGCCAGGGCGGCGGCATCGGTTCGGCCGTGTTGGCCGAGCTGCTGGCACGGTGCGACCGCGACGGCACCCTGGTCCGGCTGAACGTGCTGCGCGGCAGCCCGGCCTGCCGCCTGTACGAGCGGCACGGGTTCACGGTCGAGAGCGAGGACCCGGTGGACGTGTTCATGGTGCGCCGGCCGACCTGAGCCCGCCGACCTCGGCCTTGGCCTTCGCCTCGGACTCAGTGGTCGCGGCCTCGGTGGTCCCCGCCTCGGCGGTCGGAGCAGCCGTGGTCGGGGCGCCACCCGGTGCGAGAGCGCCGGCCGGAGGGGAGGTCTCGGTCGGGGCGGGGTCGTCGGCCGCTTCCTCGGCGCGGCTGAGGGCGACGTTCCTGGTGTCCGGCATCAGCAGGTAGGTCACCAACGAGACGAACGCGCAGCCGGAGACGTACCAGAAGAACATCGACTCGTGCCCGCTGTTTTTGAACCACAGCGCCACGTACTCCGCGGTGCCGCCGAACAGCGCGTTGGCGATCGCGTACGGCAGGGCCACTCCGAGCGCGCGCACCCGGGTGGGGAAGAGTTCCGCCTTCACGGCCGCGTTGATCGACGTGTAGCCGGTGACGACCACCAGGGCGATCAGCGAGAGGCCGAGCGCGGGCCAGTACGAGGAGGCGGAGCCGAGGGCCGTCATGATCGGGTACGTCCCGACCGTGCAGCCGACGGCGAAGGTGATCAGCAGGGGCCGGCGGCCGATCCGGTCGGACAGCGCGCCGGCGAACGGCTGGAGCACCGCGAAGACCGCGAGCGCGGTGAAGCTGACCAGGGTGGCGGTGTTCTTCGGCATCCCGGCGCTGCCGATCAGGTACTTGGTCAGATAGGTGGTGTACGTGTAGTAGGCCACCGTGCCGCCCAGCGTCAGGGCCATCACGAGACCGGCCTGGCGGCGGTGCTGCCACAGCACCCTCAGCGTTCCCGCGCCGTCGTCCAGGCCGTCCACCGACTTCTCCTGGAACGCCTGGGTCTCGGTGAGCCGCCGCCGCAGCCAGTAGACCACCACCGCGAACACCGTGCCGAGCAGGAACGGAATCCGCCACCCCCAACTCTCCAACTGGTCCTCGGTCAGGGTGTGTTGCACGGTGATGAGAATGCCGAGACCGAGGAGTTGGCCACAGGTCATCGACACGTACTGGAAGGACGAGCCGAGCCCGCGGCGGTGCCGTGCGGACGCCTCCGTGAGGTAGGTCGCGCTGGCCGCGTACTCGCCGCCGATGCTCATGCCCTGCAACAGCCGCGCGAGCAGCAGCACGAGGGCGCCGCCGTAGCCCGCCTGGTCGTAGGTCGGCGCGATGGCGATCAGCAGCGCGGCCACCGACATCATGGTGACGGTGAGCGTGAGCGCGCTCTTGCGGCCGTGCCGGTCGGCGGCCCGCCCCAGCACCCAACCGCCCACCGGGCGCATCAGGAAGCCGACCGCGAAGATGCCCGCCGTGTTCATCAGCTTGGTCGTCGGGTTGTCACCGGGGAAGAAGGAGTCGGCGAAGTAGATGGCGAAGCTGGCGTAGATGAACCAGTCGTACCACTCGACGAGGTTGCCCAGCGACCCACCGATCAACGCGAAGCGACGCTGCCGACGCTCCTCGGCCGCGTCGACCGGCTTGGCCGTCGTGGCCAGCTTGACCGGACTGACCGGACTGACCGGACTGACTGGGTTGGCTCGGTCGGCTGGGTTGGCTGTGTCGGCCGGGTTGGTTGGCTCGGCCGCGCGGGTCGCGTGAGTCGCGGGCGGTGCGTGGGTCGCGGGCGGCGGGTGGGGGCCGTCCGCCGCGCCCTCGGCAGGTGGTGTGGCGTGCGGGGGTGGGGAGGGTGAGCCGGTGGGGGGCGTCGGGATGGCGGCGGACGATGACATGGCGGCTCCACGAAGCTCCTGGTCGGGGTGGTGCGAGGTGCCCAGAGCATCGGGTGGTGCGCGGTCGCCTCACAAGGCGCGGCGACGAGATCTAACGTTCCGCTAAGAAAGCCACCGCGCCCGTGCGGTGCCGGCGCGCTCCGGCCGCCTTGCTACTATCCGCGACCTGGGGCGCGATGGCCCCGTGGGCAGCAGCACTCAGGAAAGCGAGGGGGTCGGATGAGCACGCGCACGCTCCGCACGTCGGTGGTCGCGCTCCTCACGGCCGGCTTCGCCGCGGGCACCCTGGGCACCACACCGGCCGAGGCGGCGGGGCTGCGGGGTGGCAGGGTCACCTGGTACGCGACGGGCGAGCGCGTCAGGGTGACGGACACCCGTGCCGACGGTTACGCGTTCGGTGTGCGCCTCTACGACACCAGGCGGCCCAAGGCCGTCAGGACCTGTGCGGTCAACGGCCGGGGCCGCTCACGGGTGTGTGACTTCGCCTTCCCCGAGGGCCGCCGCATCGTCATCGTGGCCCGTCTCAAGAAGGGCTCCCGGGCCGTGTACGCGGGCTCTATCCAGGTCCGTTCCTGACGGGACGCTGACGGGGCGGCCGTTTCTCCCCGACCTGGCCCCATCCCGTCCCGTCGGCGACCCGCTACTTCCAGGGCAGGTTCCGCCAGGGGCTGCCCGGGTCGGACATCAGCAGCCGGTGGGCGGCGACCATCTCCTCGTACCAGTCCCCGAACTCCTCCTCGTCGAAGTGCAGACAGCGCCCGAGGATGTAGGCGGCGGAGAAGTCCGCCCAGGAGCGGTAGTTGGCCTGGCTGAGCCGGCCCGCGCGCAGCACCGCCTGTTCGGCCTCCGACAGCGTGCAGTAGCGGGCGCCGAGTCCCCAGCGGGCCATGCAGGAGGCGCGCCCGTAGTCCCACGCCTCCACCGAGCGGACGAACCTGCCGTCGGCGAGCAGCCCGTCCGCGCGGAACCTGGCCTCGTAGCGGGTGATGCGGCCGATCAGCCGGCGCACGCCGGCGACCTGGGAACGCACCTCGGCGTCGCTGCGCGGCTGTGCCACCGTGACGCCGTCCGGGGTGATGCGCGGTTCGGCCGCCTCGGCGGCGTTGTGCCACAGCGCCCGCTCCGCCACCTGTCGCCAGTGGTCCACGTCGACGGCGCCGGCGAAGTCGAGCGCCAGCGAGCGGCGGATGCCGAGCGTGAACTCCCATACCGGGCTGGTCATCTCGGCGCGCAGCAGGAGTTCCAGGGTGCGCTGCCAGTCGGCGCGGGAGGTGATGCCCCACCACTCGCTCAGCCGGTCCCGCTCGGCGGTGTAGCCGCCGCCGTGGTAGGCCATGGCGTTCCACAGTTCGGCGTTGTTGACGCTGAGCAGCGCCCCGCAGGCCAGGCCGTGGGCCACCGGGCCGCGCAGCGGTCCGCCGACGATCAGGGCGCGGAGCTGGGGATGTGGTGGGGCGTCGGTGGCGGCGGCGCGGTCCGCGTGCTGCTGCCAGACCGCGCGGTGGCTCGGGGTGGTGGGGAAGTACGCCTCGCACGGGCTGCCCGGGTTGACCGCGAGCCACGGCGGGTCCTTGGGCCCCCACACCCGCGCGTACCAACCCAGCGAGCCGGAGTGGAAGACCGGGTCCTCGGCCGGCGCCGGCAGCATGCCCTCGGTGTACACGGCGAGGCAGTCGGTGCGGGTGCGCGGGTCGCGGTAGGGCGTGAAGACCACGGTGTCGGGGTGGGTGTCCACGCGCTCCCGCGAGTCCGCGACGAAGAGCGGGGTGTGGGCCAGCGCGGTGACGTAGCGGGCCCAGTCACCGCGGGTCTTCGCGTCGTACAGCTCCTGCTCGACGGCGCTCGGCGGCTGCCACGCGGAGGACCGCCACTCCGCCCGTGGCTGTGACTCTGCCGTCACCTGTGGCTGTGACTGTGCGGGTGACTGTGCCTGTGGCTGTTCGTGTGCCTGTGGCTGAGCCTGCCGCGCGTCGTCCCGTGGCAGGCTCGGGCCGTCGGCCGCCGTGGGCGCGTCGGACGGCTGTCGGCCGTCGGGGAGCCGGGGGGCGCCCGGCGGGGCGGGGTCGCCGGCCGGGTGCGGGTCGGTGGGTGGCGGGGGGTCGGCGGCGGGGCGGGGGGCCGGCGCGTGGCGCGGCGGGGTGCCGCCGGTGTCGGTGGGTGGGTCGGCCTCGGCCGCCGAGGCGTCGCGGGCTGCCAGTGTCTCGCGCTCGCCGACGCCGCGCGCCGGGCCGCCGACGCTCCGCACGGGACCGTCGGCGGTGCGCTCGGGCTCGGTGCCACCCTGTTTCGCGGGTTCCTCCCCGTTCCACAACCCCATGAGCGGGAACTCTACCCAGCACCCGCCTCGTAGCACCCGGGTGGCCGGCCACCGAATGCCCCCTCGGAAGGCGATTCTGCCCTCGCGGAACGCCGATGTGCCCCCGCGCCGGGTCGGCGCGGGGGCACATCGGGTGGTGCGGTGGTACGGGGAGCCCTCGATCAGCGATCGGTCAGGGGCGCCCGCTCAACGGTCGAGCCGCTGGTCAGAGGCTGACGCCCTTGCCGCGCAGGTAGCTGACCGGGTCGACGTCCGAGCCGTAGCCGGCACCGGTGCGCACCTCGAAGTGCAGGTGCGGGCCGCTGCTGTTGCCGGTGCTGCCGGACAGGCCGATCTGCTGACCGCCGGTGACCGACTGGCCGGCCGAGACGGAGAGCTGCGACAGGTGGGCGTACTGGCTGTAGTGGCCGTCCGCGTGGCGGATGACGACCTGGTTGCCGTACGAGCCCGCCCAGCCGGCCGAGACGACCTGGCCGGCGCCGATCGACTTCACGGAGGTGCCGGTGGCGACCGGGAAGTCCACGCCGGTGTGGTAGCCGCTGGACCAGCTACCACCGGACTGGTGGTAGGGGGTGCCCATGGTGCTGTTGGCCACCGGAGCGGTGAAGCCGGTCGCCGAGGGGGCCTCGGCCTGCGGCTTCGGCGCGGCCTGGGCGGCCTGCGGCTGCGCGGCCTTGGGGGCGGTCTGCTGCTTCGGCGCCTGCGGCTGCGCGGCCTTCGGGGCGGCCTGCGGGGCCGCCTTCTGCTGCGGGGCCTTGGCGGCGGAGCCGGCACCGGGCAGGGTCAGGTGCTGGTTCGGGAAGATCAGGTTCGGGTTGTCCCCGATGACGTCCTGGTTGCGGTCGTAGACCGCGCGCCAGCCACCGTTGACGTCGTGCGCCTGGGAGATCTTGAACAGCGTGTCGCCGGAGCGCACGGTGTACGCCTTACCAGCGGTCGAGTTCTGGGTGCGCGGAGCGGGCTTGCTCTCGGCCTTCGGGGCGGCCTTCGGCGCGACCTTGGGGGCGGCGGCCTTCGGGGCGGCCTTGGGGGCAGCCTGCGGCGCGGTGCGGGCGTCGCGGGTGGTGTTCGCCTGCTCGCGGGCACCGTCGGGGGAGACCTGCGGGGCCGGGCCGCCGGCGGTCAGGCCCGCCTTGACGGAGCACACGGGCCAGGCGCCGGGGCCCTGGACCTTGAGGACCTTCTCGGCCACGGCGATCTGCTGGTCCTTGGTGGCCAGGTCGGCGCGCGGGGCGTACTGCGCGCCGCCGAAGGCACGCCAGGTGCTGTCGGTGAACTGCAGGCCGCCGTAGAAGCCGTTACCGGTGTTGATGCTCCAGTTGCCGGTCGCCTCGCACTGGGCGACCTTCTCCCACACGTCCACCGAGGCGGCGTTGGCCTGGGTGGCACCGAGGAAGGGAATGGCGAGGCTGGCGCCGCCAGCGGTCAGCGCGACGGAAATACCGAGGCGACGCGGGCTGATGCGGCGGTGACGCGTGCGATGAGACATAGGGGTATCCCTCTCCTATGCCTGCGAGGTGAGCTGTCGGATTCGGGCTGGAGTTGCCCGGACGTGCCCTGTGCGGCGCCTGGCGCCACGACACGTCTTCACCCCAAGCCGACCGCGCTCGGCGCGGTACGGCACTTACCTGGTTCCCCCGCTCTTGCCGTCATGTCTTTGAAGTTTCTCCTCGGCCAGCGGCAAGATTCGGCATCCCGGCGTCGGATACCCGCCTTCGTTTCAGCGGGAGCGCCAACAAAACACATTCATTTCGCCGGCGACAAGCCATGAACCGCCCGATAAAGATCAATTAAGGCATTAGCTCGCAATGCGAGATAACACTGCGTACGTGATCCGTCTCCCGGGGCGACATCCTCCGGACACCCACAGCGGCCACACCCCCGACGGGGGCGGGGTCCGGCCAGGCGGCCGACATCGCATGGACACGCGGCGTGACAGATCAACCAGCGACACCCGTGAGCTGCACCACAGAGCCCGATAAGCCCGAACGGTCCGTTTTCAAGTGATCTTGTCGGACGCTCTCGTGGCGTCGGCGCACCCAACCAGTCGGTCCCACATGTGCCCCGTGCCACAGAAAACCGGCACGTCGGCGGGGTGTCTCGCACGCCTTCCCCTGAGGAACACGCTCCATGCCCCGTCCGGGTTGCCTCACTCCACGAGAAATCCCGCGCCCGCCCCCACGCCGCCCGCCCCGCCCCCGCCACGCGGTCTCGCGTGCCCCACCTGCTCCGTATACCTCGTATACCTCGTATACCTCGTATGCCTCGTGTCACCGAAGCCGACAGGTCCGGCCGGGGAGGGGCGAAGGCGGTTGGCGGACTCCGCCGGGCAGCGGGCGGCGACGACGGCCTGCCTCTCGGAGAGGCCGAGCCCACGCATCGCCCCCGAAGGCATCGCGTCGGGCACACACCCACGTCGGCGCCGAGTCGTCGAGCGGGCCTCCTCCTGACGCCGCGGCCACCGACGGGTTCGCCTCCCCCACCGCGAACACTCGCCCGCGTGACCCGCTGACGTTTCCGGGTCTCGGCGCTATCTTGTTCCACCACCGGCAGCACCTCCGTCCCCCCACTCAGGGCACGGTATTCAGCCCTCGTATCGCCTCATCTCGCCTCTCTCCGCGTACTTTTGACTGAGCGTTTACTGTGGCCTGGTTCAGGTTGCGAGGGGGGCACATGCGAGACGAAGACAGGGCCGGGGCCGGCGGAGGGCCCCACGACCCCTGGGCGGGCAGCACACCGGCGCGGGCGGACTCCGAAGCGGCACAGAGATGGCCCCGGACGCCGACGCACAAGGACTCCCCCGCGCCCGGCCGTCCGCACGTGGTGATCGAGGGCCGGTACGAACTGCTGGAGCCGATCGGCAGCGGCGGCATGGGCGAGGTCTGGAAGGCCCATGACCGACGGCTGCGCCGGTACGTCGCCGTGAAGGGCCTGCTCGACCGGAACGCGATGACCGCCGGCACCCAGGACGCGGCGATGCAGCGGGCGCGCCGGGAGGCGGAGGCGATCGCCAAGATCGAGCACCCGAACGTGGTGACGGTCCACGACCAGGTCGAGACCGACAACCAGGTCTGGATCGTGATGAAGCTGCTCGACGCCGGGTCGCTGGCGGACCTGCTCCGCAGCCAGCAGGTGCTCGCCGTGCCCAGGGCGGCGGACATCGGCCACCAGATCCTGCGCGGCCTGCGGGCGGTGCACGCGGCGTCGGTCGTCCACCGCGACGTGAAGCCGGGCAACGTGCTGGTCCGGGACGACGGGCTGGTCATCCTGGTGGACTTCGGCATCGCCACGTTCGTGGGCGCCGCCTCCCTCACCCGACCCGGCAGCATCATCGGCACACCCCCGTACCTGGCACCCGAACTCTTCGCACCCGGCTCCCGCGGCCCCACGCCCGCGTCCGACCTGTGGGCGCTCGGCGTCACGCTGTACGAGATGGTCGAGGGCCGCCTCCCGTTCGGCGGCAGCGAGGTCTGGGAGGTCCAGGAGAGCATCCTGCGCACGCCGAACCCGGTCCCCCGCTACGCCGGCCCGCTCGCCCCGGTGATCCAGGGGCTGCTGCGCAGCGACCCCGACGAGCGCCTGGACGCGGCCACGGCCGACGTCATGCTGCGCGAGGTGCTGGGCGGTCCGTCGCACGCGGGCCCGGCCAAGACCGAGACACCCTCACCAGCGCCCGCGCCCGAACCGGGCCCCGCGCCGAGGGTCGCCACTCCCGCCGCTGCCCCGGCCCCGGCTTCGCCCGAACCAGCCTCCCCCGACCCCGCCCTCGCGGGGGAGCGTCCGCGAAGCGGCCTCCGTAAGAGGGGAAAGGTGGTGGTGGCGGCTGTCACGTGCGCCGCACTGCTGATCACCGCCGGCTGGTTCGCGACGGACGGCTTCGGCTTCGGCGAGAAGGCCGAGGGCAGCGGTACCGCCGGCCCGGACCGTCAGGGCGGCGGCCCCGGGACGCCGACATGGCGGAAGGCGCATCCCATCCTGCGGATCGGCGTGAAGGACGACCAGCCGGGCCTGAGCGAGCGGGTACCCGGCACGAAGGACACGTACAAGGGCTATGACATCGACATGGCCTACAAGGTCGCCGAGCACCTGGGGTACACGGACAAGGCGGACGTGAAGTTCGTCCCGGTGACCACCGAGAACCGGAGCAGCGAGCTGGCGAAGAAGACGGTGGACCTCGTCGTCGCCTCGTACACCATGCGGAAGGACGGCGACATCGACTTCGTCGGGCCGTACTACAAGGCGGGCCGCGGCTTCCTGGTGCACGAGAAGTCGCGCAAGTACCCCGACATCCAGGGCCCCAACGACCTGAAAGAGCTCGGCGTGGAGGTGTGCACGCCGCAGAAGTCGACGTACTGGAAGGAACTGCCCAAGCTCGGCTTCACCATGATGAAGTCCCCGCCCGCCAGCTACCAACGCTGCCTGGAGAAACTGTTGGACGAGGACTCGCAGGTCTACGCCGTGGCATCGGACGACGTCATTCTCGCGGGCTACGAGAGCAAGAACCACGGCAAGGTCCGGCGGCTGGAGACCATCGAGGGTACGGAGGCGTACGGCGTGGCGATGCTCCCCGGGCAGCCGGTCCTCAAGCGCGAGGTGTGCTCGGCGGTGCGGAAGATCCTGGCGGACAGGAAGGGCTGGGAGTCCATGTACGAGAAGAACCTCGCCGCCCTGCTCGCCCCGCAGGGCCCACCGAGCCCCCCGGATCTGGACCCGAAGTCGTGCGAGGAGCCCTGAACGGGGCAGGGAAGCGTGCTCCTTGAGCCCGCTTCCCTGCCCCGAGCGACCGCCGGGCGGTGACGGGGAGGACAGGGAAGCGCTCCGTGCGGGGCGCCGGATGGCCGGCGGGCCCCGTGCGTCGGCGGGGCCGTAGCCGGCGGGCGTGCCTAGCGCGCGCCCCCGGTCGGCGCGGCGTCCTCCCCGAAGAAGGCGAGCAGCTCCCGCACCACGGCCTCCGGCTGTTCCTCCGGTACGTAGTGGCCGCTGCCCGCCACCTCCACCACACGGATGTCGGTGCCCTTGTCGGGGCCCATCTGTTCGCGCAGCGCGGCGTAGCTGGTCTCGCCGGCCAGCGTCAGGATGGGGAGCGTCACGGGGGCGTGGGTGGCCAGGTCGGCGATGTCCTGGCGCATCGTCTGGTACCAGCCGTTGCCCGCCCGGATGGCCTCGCGCGTGTCGTAGGCGTGGGCGTAGATCCGCCGCGCGTCCTCCTCGACGGACGCCTGGTCCAGCAGCATGTGCCCGTACAGCCAGTCGATCAGCGGGCGGAAGCGGCCGGCGAGCAGCTCCTCGGGGAGGCCGCGTACCTGGTTGAACGCGAACCACCAGGGGTAGCCGCCGCGCCCCTCGGCGATGGCCGCTGCCTGTTCGTCCGAGCCGGGCAGCATGCCGATCCGTAGCCAGGAGTCGTCGGGTACGCCCAGGTCGATGGTGGCCAGGCGGCGCACGGACGCCGGGTGGTTGGCGGCGAGGTGGTAGCCGAGCGACGCGCCGATGTCGTGTCCGGCGACGAACGCGGAGTCGTGGCCCAGGTGTCGGATCAGCTCGTGGATGTCCCGCGCCATGGTGCGCTTGTCGTAGCCGTCCGCCGGCTTGTCCGAGCCACCCATGCCGCGCAGGTCCACGGCGGTCACCTGGAAGGTGCGGGCCAGCTCGGGCAGCACCTTGCGGAACTGCCACCAGGTCTGCGGCCAGCCACCCAGCAGGATCAGCGGGGCGCCGCTGCCGCCGGTGACGTGGTGCAGTCGGACGCCGTTGACGGTGGCGTACGCGCTGGTGAAGTCGCCGGCGAGCGAGGCGGCCAACTCGGCGTCGGTGGGGACGGGGCGGTGGTCGGTCATGGGGTGTGTCTCCTTCTCGCTCTTCTTCTCGTCTTCTGTCTTCTGGCCGGTCGCGCCTTCTCGCCGTGTCGAGCATCGGGCGTGAAGGCTTCCGGTTTTCTTGAATGAGCAGTCAAATAAGCGGGCAGGGGCGCGCCTGGCGCGAGACAGGCTCGGACCATCCCCGGCGCATGGGGTTCGGTCAGACAGGCGACGACGGCCGCGCGAGGGCGCCGCAGCGCCGGACGGCGCGGTACGGCGCGACGCGGGGCGCGCCCCCGGGCCGGAGGTGGGGGGGAGCGGGGGACGGGGGGTGGCGGGCCCCGTGGCGGCGGCTCAGTCCAGGACGGCCAGCGCCCGCTCCACGGTGTCCTTCAGGAAGCGCTCGCGCACCGGGGTCTTGCCCACGACGCGGACCCCTTGGAGCAGCGTGACCAGGAACCTGGCCAGCGACGCGGGGTCCTTGTCCGGCGCCAACTCGCCCTCGGCACGGGCCCGGACGAGCGCCCCCATGATGGCCGTCTCCAGGGATTCCAGGCCGGTGGCCACCCGCCGGCGCGCCCCCTCGTCCGCGGGCAGTTCGACCGCGGTGTTGGTCATCAGGCAGCCCTTGTGGTCCTCGTCCGCCAGCGCGCCCTCCACGTAGAAGCGGACCAGGCCGCGCACCGCGTCGAGCCCGGAGCCCGGCCCGGAGAGGCGGCTGACGAACGCCTCCCTGGTGTCCTCGCCGTAGCGGTCCACGGCCTTGAGGTACAGCTCGCGCTTGCTGCCGAAGGTGCCGTAGATGCTGCCGCGACCGAGCCCGAGGTGGTCCACCAGGTCCTGCATCGAGGTGGCCTCGTACCCCTTGCGCCAGAACAGCTCCATGGCCGCCCGCAGCGCGGCGTCCGGGTCGAACTCCTTCACCCTGCTCATGCGCTCACCCTAGGGGAACTTGACCGATCATTCAAGTAAACCGCCCAAAGACCCACCCTCGCTCCCCAACCCTTCGCCGTCCTCGCACGGTTCTCCGGCTGGGCCGCGACGGGGCTCGCGCCCAGGTGGGACGAAGGAACGGGAGGAAGGGAGCGAGGGGACGGAAGGAATGCGCGCGCCAACGCGCCGGGCGCGGTGGCATGCTGGCGCCCGTGAACGCGCCTCCTCACCTCCAGGTCAAGCTCGACCCCGCACTCCACCGCTTCGTCACCCCGGACCGCAGGGGTGCGTCCTTCCCCCTCGCCACCGACGGGACCTCCTCGCTCGGGCACGTCGTGGAATCCCTCGGCGTCCCGCTCACCGAGGTCGGCGAGTTGCTGGTCGACGGGGACCCGGTGGCCACCGCGCACGTGCCGACCGACGGCCGCACGGTGGAGGTGCGCCCCGTGCGTCGGCCCCAGCGGGTGCCGGGAGCGCCGCTGCGCTTCCTCCTCGACGTCCACCTGGGCACCCTCGCGCGCCGGATGCGGCTGCTGGGCATCGACACCGCGTACGAGAACGAGGACATCGGCGACGCGGCGCTGGCCACCCGGTCGGCGAGCGAGCGCCGGGTGCTGCTCTCGCGCGACCGGGGCCTGTTGCGGCGGCGCGAGCTGTGGGCCGGCGCGTACGTGTACAGCGACCGGCCCGACGAGCAACTGCGGGACGTGCTGGGCCGGTTCGCGCCCCACCTCGCGCCGTGGACCCGGTGCAGCGCGTGCAACGGGCTGCTGGCCGAGGCGGACAAGGAGTCGGTCGGAGAGCACATCGAACACGGCACGCGCCGCACCTACGACGTCTTCGCCCAGTGCGTCTCCTGCCGCCGGGTGTACTGGCGAGGGGCGCACCACGCGCGTCTGGAGGCCATCGTGGAGGCGGCGCTGCGGGAGTTCGCCCCGGCGGCCGGGCAGGGCACGGACGGCGGGCAGGGCCCGGAGGGTGGGTAGGACACGGACGGCGGGTAGGGCCCGAAGAGTGGGCGAAGGGTGGGGCGGCCGTCCCACCCTGGTCCGTCCCATGCCCGGTCGGACTGGTCAGCCCGGCCGGCCCCGTCGACCCCCTCGGCTTCGCCGACCCCGTCGGCTTCGGCTTCGTACGCCCTGACCCGCGCCCCGTCCGCGCGGCCCGGCCCCGTGCGCGGTGGCTCGGCGGCACCTGGGGTTTTAGCCGGACGCCAGGATGCGGCGGGAGGATCACCTACCCAGACTGGATGATCCCTCTCCCACGCGCGCACGTACTGCCGCAGCAAGGAGGTCCGCGTGTTCAGCTCACGATGGCGCCGGGGCGCGATCACCGCGATTGCGGCGACGACGTCCCTGGCCACCCTCGCCGTCGGCTCGGCCCTCGCCGACGCCGACACACCCGAACGGCCCACGATCACGGTGGCGGACGGGCGGACGCAGGCGGCGTTCTCGTACCGGGACGCGGTCCGCGAGCACCTCATGGTCCAGCTCGACGTCGACAGCGACCGCGACGGCAAGCTGGACCGCGCGGGCGTGGACGTCACTCGTCCCAGGGAGACCGACCAGGGCCTCAGGGTGCCCGCGATCATCGAGTCGAGTCCGTACAACGACACGGTCGGCCGCGGCTTCGAGTCGGAGAAGAAGGCGTGGGACGAGCGAGGCCGACCCACCACGTTCCCGATGCACTACGACAACTACTTCGTGCCGCGTGGTTACGCCGTCGTGCAGGTGGACACGACGGGCACGGCGAAGTCCGACGGTTGCCTCACGGTGGGGGGCGACAGTGACGTCGCGGCGAGCAAGGCGGCCGTGGACTGGCTGAACGGCCGGGCCCGGGCCTTTCGCGCCGACGGCAGCGAGGCGCGGGCCCACTGGTCGACGGGCAAGGCCGGGATGGTGGGCAAGTCCTTCGACGGCATGCTGGCCAACGCCGTGGCCGGCACCGGCGTCGACGGGTTGGAGACGATCGTGCCGATCTCGGCGGTCAGCTCCTGGTACGACATCACCCGCTCGCGCGGCGCCAAGCACTGGGAGGGGTTCAGCCACTACCTGTCCACCGAGCTGGACACCGACCCGGACGCGAAGTGCCAGGCCGTACGGGACGACCTGAGGGCCGGCGAGGACGACGCGACCGGCAACTACAACGCGTACTGGCACGAGCGCAACCACGTCGCCCAGCCGGCGCCCGAGGTGGGCAGGGTCAAGGCGAGCGTGCTGGTGGTGCACACCCTCAACGACCAGAACGTGCGGCCCAACCAGTTCACCCACTGGTGGGAGGGGTTGAAGCAGCAGGGCGTGCCGCGCAAGCTGTGGCTCGGGCAGTACGGGCACACCGACGGCTTCGACTTCCCCGGCCGCCGGGACGTGTGGGTGGACACCCTGCACCGGTGGTTCGACCACTGGCTGTACGGCATCCAGAACGGGATCATGAACGAGCCGCGGGTCGACCTCCAGACCGGGCCCACCACCTGGACGACACAGTCCGACTGGCCGGCGCGGACCTCGTCGGTCTCGCTCCACCCGGGCGCGGACGGCTCGCTCGGGCTGCGTCCCGCGCGCACCGGCTCCCAGTCGTTCACCGACGTCAAGGCCAGCGAGGCCGATCTGATCACCGACCCGACGACCGCCAAGCCCGGCCGGCTCGCCTACGTCAGCCAGCCGCTGACCGGCCAGGCCCGGATCTCCGGCACGCCGTCCGTGGACATCAGGCTGGCGCTGGACAAGCCCACCAGTAACCTCACCGCGCTGCTGGTCGACTACGGCACCGACGAGCGCGTCGACGTGCTGCGCAACGAGCCGCAGAACAACCTGCACGACGGCGTCCAACTCATCGACGAGGAGAGTTGCCACGGCGAGAGCACCACGGTCGATGACGCCTGCTACAAGAAGGCCGTCAACGTGACCGCCAAGCACCCGGTGCACGTCATCGCCCGCGGCTCGCTGGACGCGCAGAACCACGCCTCGGCGAGCGACCCGCAGCCGCTGACGCCGGGCCAGGGCTACCAGATCCGCTGGCAGACCCTGCCGAACGACTACGTCCTCAAGCCCGGCCACCGGATCGGGCTCGTGCTCGCCGGAACGCCCGCCGAGTACCTGTACTTCGAGACGGCCACCGGCGCGCGGGCGACGGTGGACCTGCCCGCCAGCAAGATCACCATTCCGGTCGCCGGTGCCGCGCTCACCAGCGCCGACTTCGCCACGCCCACCCGGGACGCCGCACCGTGGCGCGGGCCGAGCACCGCGCCCCGGCCCCCGCGCCCGACGTTCCTCCGCTGACGCCCGCCGCCCCGCCCACCCGGCGGGGCGGCCCGCGCCGCCGACCCGGGACCCGGTCAGCACCACGACCGGGCCTCACTCGCACGGGTACGGTCGGCGTGAAGTACGCGAGGATCAGCCTATCGGGCGTAGCGTCAGATACATGACGAAAGTGAATCTCGCGGGTGAGAAGGCCACGTTGCTTCCCACCCTCTACGGCAGGGCGCTGGACTCCCAGTCCCCCGATTCCATCCTGCACGACACCATGGCGTACGACGCCGTCCAACAGATCGACATGGACTTCTCCACCGTGGGCCTGCGGCGCGGCGACGACACCGCGATCGCCCTGCGGGCCCGGTGCCTGGACGACTGGGCGCGTGAGTTCCTGGCGGCCCACCCCGAGTGCGTCGTCCTGCACCTGGGTTGTGGTCTCGATACCCGGGTGTACCGCATCGACCCGGGCCCGGGGGTGCGGTGGTTCGACGTGGACTACCCCGAGGTCATCGAGTTGCGCGGGCAACTCTTCCCGGACCGCGAGGGCTACACGGCCATCGGCGCGTCGGTGACCGACCCGATGTGGCTCGCCGAGATCAAGGGCGACCTGCCGGTGCTCGTGGTGGCCGAGGGCCTGTTCATGTACCTCAGGGAGGACGAGGGCAAGGACCTGGTACGACGCGTCCTCGACCACTTCCCGAGCGGTCAGTTCGTCTTCGACGGCCTCAGCAGGCGCGGCACGAAGCTGCAGAAGCTCAACAAGGCGGTGCAGGCCGCGAAGGCCACCGTGCACTGGGGCTTCGACAGTTGCGAGGAGTTGGAGGCCATCGACTCCCGGCTGCGCTGCGTGTCCTCGATGAGCGCCTTCGACCTCGACAACGACCGGCTGCCGACGGGCTTTCGCATGACGGCCAAGGTCTCCAAGGTCTTCACCGGCATGCGGAACCTGGCGGTCTTCTACCGGATGGACTTCCAACCCTCCGCCTCCGGCTGACCCTCGGCTGCCGGGTGGTCCTCCGCTCCCCCGGGCCCACGGACGGTCGGGCGTGAGCCGGGCGCCCGTGGGCCCGGGGTGCGGTGGTCGGCTCAGTGCCCCCCGGTGAGTTGGCCGGCGAGCTTGTCGTGGATGGCGGCGCTGGGTTGGTTGAGGCCGACGATGGTGACCTTCTTGCCGCGCTGGCGGTACTTGTGCTCGATGGCGTCGAGCGCGGCCACCGACGAGGCGTCCCAGACGTGCGCGTCGGAGAGGTCGATGACCACGTCGTCGGGGTCGTTGGCGTAGTCGAACTGGGAGACCAGGTCGTTGGACGAGGCGAAGAACAGTTCCCCGGTGACGGCGTAGACGACCTGTTCGCCGTCCGGGTCGAGGACGCCGGAGACCTGTGCCAGGTGCGCCACCCGCCGGGCGAAGATCACCATGGCGGTGAGCGTGCCGACGATGACGCCGACGGCCAAATTGTGGGAGGCCACCACACAGCCCACGGTGACGACCATCACCAGCGTCTCCCCCACCGGCATCCGCCGCAGCGTCGCGGGGTGGACCGAGTGCCAGTCGAAGGTGCCCACGGCGACCAGCACCATGACGGCCACCAGCACCGCCATCGGGATGTCGGAGACCACCGGCCCGAAGACGATGCACAGCACCATCAGGAAGGCCCCGGCCAGAAAGGTCGACAGCCGCGTCCTGGCCCCCGAGTTCCTCACGTTGATCATGGTCTGGCCGATCATGGCGCAGCCACCCATGCCGCCGAAGAAGCCGGTGACGATGTTGGCGATGCCCTGCCCGACGGATTCACGGGTCTTGCCGGAGTGGGTGTCGGTGATGTCGTCCACGAGCTTGGCCGTCATCAGCGACTCCATGAGGCCCACCAGCGCGAAGGCGAAGGCGTAGGGGGCGACGGTGGTCAGCGTGTCCAGCGTGAAGGGCACGTCCGGCAGGCCCGGCACCGGCAGCGAGGAGGGCAACTCGCCCTTGTCGCCGACGGTGGGCACCGCGATGCCGGCGGCCACGGTGATCACGGTCAGGGTGACGATGGCCACCAGCGGCGCCGGGACCACCTTGGTGACCCTCGGGAAGAACACCATCAACGCCAGCCCCGCGGCGATCAACGGGTAGACCGGCCAGGGCACGTCGTGCATCTCCGGTACCTGCGCCATGAAGACCAGGATGGCCAGGGCGTTCACGAAGCCCACCATCACGCTCCGTGGGACGAAGCGCATCAGCCTCGCTACTCCCAGGGCGCCCAGCACGACCTGGAAGATCCCGCCGAGAATGACGGTGGCGACCAGGTAGCCGAAGCCGTGCTCGCGGTTGAGCGGGGCTATGACCAGGGCGATCGCACCGGTGGCCGCGGAGATCATGGCCTTGCGCCCACCGACGAAGGAGATCACCACGGCCATCGTGAAGGACGCGAAGAGGCCGACGCTGGGATCGACGCCGGCGATGATCGAGAACGAGATGGCCTCGGGGATCAGCGCCAGGGCCACCACCAGGCCGGCCAGCACCTCGGTACGGAAGACCTTGGGCGAGGCGAGCCAGTCCGGCCGGCCGACGCCCCTGGGCAAGCGGGCACGCAGCGCGGCGGCGGGGGGCAGCGGTGAGGACATGCGACCGTTTCTGTTCGGGCGCCCGCGCCCGGGCGGCGGGGGCGTGCGCGTCGTGTGCGGCCCCGGCCCAGCGGACGGAGCGGACGGAGCGAGTGGGACAGCGGAAGGGCCTCGGCGGGTGGCGCCGGGGCGTCGTCGCGGGCCGTACGCGGGGCACGCGGCGCGGGCTTCGTCGGCCGCAGTTCGGGCAGCGTCACCCGGACGTTCCAGAGTGCCACCTGAGGGAGCGAGCTGGGGCGGTGAGGCCGTCGCCGACGAAGGGCGACGCCCCGCTCGGCAGCGCTCGAACCCTACCTTAACGTGAGGGCAGAGTACGTGTGCCGGCGGTCCGCCCAGGGTCCCACGGCGGGCCGGCGCGGCACGGCTGATCCGTATGCTGGGCTACTTCCCGCCTGGTGGGCGACGGAGAGCACCCAAGGAGACGACGCTGCGATGACGGAACGGCGGATGCAGATCGGCGAGGTCGCCGAGCGGACCGGTTTGTCGCTGCGCACCATCCGGCACTACGAAGAGGTCGGCCTGGTCACACCGTCCGCCCGCAGCAAGGGTGGCTTCCGGCTCTACACCGAGGTCGACGTCGAGCGCCTGATGGTGATCCGTCGGATGAAGCCGCTGGACTTCTCCCTGGAGGAGATGCGGGACCTGCTGGAGATCACCGACCGGCTGGCCGTCACCGACGACGGGCCCACCGGCGAGGAGCGGGAGCGCCTGCGCGAGCGGCTCGACGCGTACCGCGAGGTGGCCGACGCGCGCTGCGAGACGCTGCGGGCCAGGCTGCTGGCGGCCGAGGACTTCGCCGCCACCCTCCGCCGCAAGCTCGACCCGGCGACGTAGGCCCTCACGGGACGGCCCGCGAGGAGGCGCGCCCCGGGGGCGGGGCTAGACGAGCCGTTCGGGCCGGCTGAGCGCGGCGTGCACGAGGTGGTCGGCGTACGCGTCGGTCAGCCGACCCGGCCGGAACAGGATGCGGTACATCATCGGGGCGACCAGGCTGTCGAGGACGGCCTCGCAGTCGGGCACGGCCTCGCCGCGCTCCCGCGCGCGCCCGAGGATGACCTCGATCTGCGCGGCGGCGTAGGTCGAGCACTGCCCCGCGTTGCCGCCGTCCGGGTCGCCGAGCAGCGCGTCCCTGATGTACGCCCGGCCCGTGGGCGAGGCCATCTCCTCAAGGAACTGCCGGGCCCAGGCCGTCAGGTCGGCGCGCACGTCGCCGAGGTCGAGCGGGGGCTCCTCGGGGCGCAGCCGCTCCACCGCCACGTCCGACAGGAGTTCCTGCAGGTCGCCCCAGCGCCGGTAGATGGTGGACGGGGTGACGCCCGCGCGGGCCGCGATCGCCGGGACGCTGAGCGCGGCCCGTCCCCGTTCGGCTTCCAACGCGTGCACGGCGGCGTGCACCGACGCCTGAACGCGGGCGCTGCGCCCACCGGGCCGTGCCATGGGCTTGGGGCTCATGTCTCCACCTTAATGCCACATCGTTGCGTCTAGCCGGCCGCCGGCCATGCGTCGCGCGCCCGGCGCACCCCGGCGCACCGCGGTGGGGAGCCAGCGCGGGCCAGCCCCGTGGGCGCGCGGGTCCGCGCCCACGGGGCGGTGGCGGGGCGTGCGGGTCAGGACACCAACGCGCCGGGGGTCGCGCGTACGCCGTGGGCCGCCTCGTAGGCGCGGCCGGCGCGCAGCACGGTGGCGTCGGCGAGCGGGGCGGCCATGAGCTGCATGCCGATGGGCAGGCCCGCCGCGTCCCGGCCGACCGGCAGCGTCAGCGACGGCATGCCGGTGATGTTGGCCGGGGCGCTCAGTCGCACGTAGGCGTCGGAGACGCTCTCGACCGTGCCGTCGGGCCAGTGCACGGTGTGCTGGTCCACCGGGACCGCGGTCATCGGCACGGTCGGCGCGGCCACCACGTCCACCTGCTCGTACACCTCCGCCCAGGCCCGGCGCAGCAGGGTGCGGGCGCGTTGGGCGCGCAGGTAGTCGCCGGCCGAGACCAACTCCCCCGCCTCCAGGAGCACCCGCACGTCCGGGCCGTACGACTGCGGGGTGCTGCGCAGCGTCTGCTCGTGGTACGCGGTCGCCTCCGGGACCATCAGGCCCCAGTGGATGGCGTGGATGTAGCGGTCCATCGGGGTGGTGACCTCGACGAGTTCGGCGCCGAGGTCACCCAGCCGCGCGATGGCCGCGCGCACCGCGGCCTCGACCTCGGGGTCGACCCGTTCGAAGTAGTACGTGCTCGGGACGCCGACGCGCAGGCCGCGCAGCCCGTCCTCGTCCGCGCCGCGCAGCACGTCGCCGGCGGACCCGGCGGACAGGCTGGCCGGGTCGCCGGCGTCGGGCCCGGCCAGCGCCGCGAACAGCAGGGCCGCGTCGCGCACGGTGCGGGTGATGGGGCCGACGTGGTCCAGGGACCAGGACAGGGAGGTGACGCCGGAGCGCGGCAGCAGCCCGTAGGTCGGCTTGAGCCCGACGAGGCCGTTGAGCGCCGCGGGCACCCGGATCGATCCGCCGGTGTCGGTGCCGAGGGCGAAGGTGGCCGCCCCGGCGGCGACCGCGACCGCCGAGCCGCCGCTCGACCCGCCGGCGACCCGGTCCTGGTCGACGGCGTTGCGCGACTGGGGGGTCGTCAGGCCGTAGGCGAACTCGTGCGTGTGCGTCTTGCCCACGAGCACCGCGCCAGCCTCGCGGAGCCGGGCCGCGACGGCGCTGTCGGAGTGCGCCACGTGCCCGGAGCGCGCCTGGGAACTGGCCGTCGTCGGCAGTCCGGCGACGTCGATGAGGTCCTTGAGGCCGCCGGGGACGCCGTGCAGCGGGCCGCGGTCGCGGCCGGCCGCCCGCTCGGCGTCGGCGCGTTCGGCCGCCGCGCGCGCCGCCTCGTCGGTGACGGTGACGTACGCCCCGACGCGCGCGTCGACGGCCTCGATCCGCTCCAGCACGGAGCGGGTCAGCTCGGCCGCGGACAGCTCGCGGCGCCGCAGGGCGGCGCTCGCCTCGGTGAGGGTCAGCTCAAAGGGTCGCATCGGGGACCTCCGGCAGGGCGGAGTAGACGGCGGCGGGGTGGGTCTCGCCGAAGTCCAGTTCGCGCAGCGTGCTGACGACGGCGTGGATGTGTTGCGCGGTGGTGGCGACGACGGCGTGCCGCTCGCCGTCCAGCGGGAGGCCCGCGCGGCGCGCCCAGTGGGCGGCCTCCCGCGCGGTCAGGTCCGGAGTGCTCATGGGTGCCCTTCGTCGGGGTGGCGGCCGGTGCGTGACGGCCGTGGGGCGCCTGCGCTCCCCATTTAAAGCAGAAAATTTGCGTTAGCTGGAGCCTAGGGACTAGCGTCCGCTAATGCAAACGGTTCGCTTTTATCGCTCCTCCGTCACCGTCCGACCCCCGCCGCGGGCCGGCCCACACCACCGCCCGAGGGCCCGTACCGCCCGGCCGCCCGACGCCACCCCCGTACGGACCGCGCGGCGCACCCGCCACCCACCGAACCCACCCGAGAAGGACTCACCCGATGCCCAACTCGCCCCGCCCGCTTGCCACCCCGCCCGCCTGGACCGTCGGCGATCTGCGCGTTCACCGCGTCGACGAGGTGACGCTGCCGCCCGCGACCGGCCCCTGGCTGCTGCCGTCGGCCACCGCCCAGGTGGTGGACCAGGCGCCCTGGCTCCGGCCCGACTTCGCCGACGAGGCCGGCGTGCTGCGGCTGGCCAGTCACAGCTTCGCCGTCGTGGTGGACGGCCTGCGGATCGTGGTGGACACCGGCATCGGCAACGGCAAGACGCGCGCCAACCCCGCCTGGGACCACCTCGACAGCGACTACCTCGCCCGCCTGACGGCGGCCGGCTTCGCGCCCGCCGACGTCGATCTCGTCATCCTCACCCACCTGCACACCGACCACGTCGGCTGGAACACCCGCGAGCGGGACGGCGCGTGGCACCCCACCTTCCCCCACGCCCGCTACCTGACCGCCCGCGCCGAGTGGGACCACTGGGCCGGGGTGGAGCTGGAGGACGCCAGGCGGCAGATGTTCCGGGACTCGGTGTACCCCGTCGCGGACGCCGGGCTGCTCGACCTGGTCGACGTCACCGCCCACGGCACCACCGTCGCCCCCGGCGTACGCCTGCTGCCCACCCCGGGGCACACCCCGGGCCACCTCGCCGTGGAGCTGCGCAGCGGCACCGGGACCGCGCTGATCACCGGCGACTGCGTGCACCACCCCGTACAGCTTCTCGACCCCGCGATCACGAGCTGCGTGGACGCCGACCCGCGACAGGCCCGGGCCACCCGGCGGCGGTTGCTCGCCGCGCTCGCGGACACCGACACCCTGCTGCTCGGCACGCACTTCCCCGCGCCCACCGGGGGCCTGGTCCGTTCCGCCGGCGACACCTTCCGGCTCGCCCCCGTGCCGCCCTCCCCCGCGCCCCGGTCCGCGTGAGCCGGCCAGCCCGCGCGCCCGAGCGCGCCCCCCGTGTGCGCCCCCGTGCCTCGTCTCACCCGCCACCCGTCCCGGCGGCCAGCACCGGACGAGCGGGCCGCCCCGGACCCGCCCGGCGGCGCCGGGCAACCGGACGCCCGGGGTCAACGGGTACGTAACGCCCCCACCCTCGGAACCGCCGCCCACCCACCCCGCGAGCAGGACCGTTTCCGCACTCCCCGCGCGCTCGGCACACGCCTTGACCCCGGGCCCGTACGCAGTACCTTCGGTGCGCACAACCGGCCGTGGCCGGCTTCGACTTGAGGGGAAGCACAGTGCGCAAGGGCGATCTCGTCGGTGACCGGTACCTACTCAGGGAAGGGCCGATCGCCGGGGGCAGATCCGAGGTCTGGCTCGCCCACGACACCGTGTTGGGCCAGGACGTGGCGCTCAAGCGGGCCCGGGTCGACGACAACAGCGCCCGTGGCTTCGCCCGACTCCAGGACGAGGCGCGGGCGTTGGCCAAGTTCCGCCGGCACGCGAACGTGGTGACCCTCTACGACGCCGTCAAGATCGGCGAGCCGCCGGCGGCCGAGTTCTGGCTGGTCATGGAGTACGCGTCGGGCGGCAGCCTGGCCGGCCGGCCCCCGACCAGCCCGCGCGAGGCCGCGTCGATCGGGGCCCAGATCGCCGGCGCCCTGCAGGTGTTGCACGCGGAGGGCGTCGTCCACTGCGACGTCAAGCCCGGCAACATCGTGCTCGGTGACGACGGGACGGCCAAGCTCACCGACCTCGACGCGGCCTACCGACTGCCCGGCTTCGCGACCCGCACGCCCAACCGCGGCATCGCGTACACCCCGGACTACGCCGCGCCGGAGGTAGTGCGGGGCATGCCGGTCCCCGCGTCGGACGTCTTCTCGCTCGGCGCCACCCTCTACGAACTGGTCCTCGGCCACCCCTCGGCCGAGCACCCCCCGGGCAGCGACGGCGACGGCCCCGCGCGGCGCTCGGCCACCGACGCCGCGCCCGTACGGCCCGACGACGAGACGTACGTCGACGGCGAGGACAGCGCGGCGGGCGACGGTGGCGCGGCGGGCGACGGGGTGGTGTCGCGGCTTCGGGCCCGGGCCGGTCTGGCGAGGCCGAGCGGCGATGTGGGGCCGCTGCGCGAGACTTTGGACGCGATGCTGTCGGCACAGCCGCACGACCGGCCCACGGCGGCCGAGGCGTGCCGGCGCCTGCGGCGGATCGCGGCGGGGGCCGACCAGCCACCGGCGCCGGACGCCGACGAGCGGCAGGCGGGGAAGGGGCAGCGGAGGCTGACGGGGCGCCGGCCGTGGGTGGTGGGTTCGGTGGCGGTGGCCGTCGCCGTGCTGGCCACCGTCGTCCTGCTGCGCCTGCCCTCCGGCGATGGCGACGGCGACAAGGACGGCGAGCGGAACACGGCCAGGGGCGCGTCGAGCCAGACCGCCCCGCCGGCACCGCGTCCCGCGCCCGCGGCCCGTGGCGTCGACCCCTGCGGGCTGGTCAGCACCGAGAAGCTCAGCCGCTTCGGCGAGGCCCACCTTGATCCGGCCTACGGCAACTTCGACCGCTGCGACGTGCTCGTGACGGACGGCGAGGACAGCGAGGTCGACATCAAGGTCGACCTCAGCAACGACCCTCCGTCCGACGCCGCGCCGGCCGCCCGCAGGGTGGGTGGGGTCGGCGTGACCGAGTTGCCCGCCGAGAGCGACGAGTGCACCCGCAGACTGCTGCCGAGCGGCGGGGCCCGGTACAGCGTCTACGTCACCGCCCACCAGATCGGCGACGGGCCGGCGCCGCTGTGCGAGATGGCCGAGACGGCGGCCACGTACGCGGCGCAGCGACTCGACAGGGGCGGCCCGCCGCGCCGCACGACCCAGCCGGCGGCCGACTCGCTGTCGCGGCAGGACGCGTGCACCCTGCTCGACGCCGAGGCGCTGTCCGTGGTGCCGGGCATCGACGCGGGCGACCCGGACGTCGGGTACGGCAACTGGGAGTGCAGTTGGCGCAGCACCACCAGCAAGATCGTCGCCGACCTGAGGTTCGATCGCGGGCTGACCTCACCGTCGTCGACCAGCCGCAACACCCAACTCGGTGGGCGCGAGGCCATCGTCGAGCCGGAGGCCGACGGGTCGGACACCTGCCGCGTCCGGGTGGTGCACCGTCCGTACACCGACCACAACGGCCGCCGGGCGACGGAACAGGTGCACCTCGTGGTCACGGGGCCGCAGCCGGTGAACGAGCTGTGCACCATGGCGACCGATCTCGCCACCTCGGCCGCCGACGAACTTCCCCCTCCACGGGCGTAGTCACCCGCCCCGCGGCGGCCGAGGTGTGTGCGGGAGAGCACGTCCCCTTTCTAACGGGCCCGCGCGGGGACGGGTCCCGGGCCCGGTGGGGTAGGGGCCGGGCCCGGGCGAACGGGGCGGCGCGGCTCGGGCGGGGCGGTGTGGGCCGCGTGGGGCGGTGTGGGTCGCGTGGGCACCCGCTGACCGGCGCGATTACCGTATGGGCCATGACCGATTCCGAGGATGTGCGTCGCACTGCGCTCTCCCTGCCGGAGACAGTGGAGAAGATCGCCTGGGGCATGCCCACGTTCCGGGTTGCCGGGAAGATGTTCGTCACCATTCCCGACGACGAGACGTCGTTCGCGGTGCGTTGCCCCATGGTCGAGCGCCAGGAGCTGATCGCGGCGGAGCCGGCCAAGTTCTGGGTCCCGCCGCACGAGGCCAGCTCCCACTGGGTACGGGTACGCATCGCGGCCCTCGACGACGAGGACGAGTTGCGCGACATCGTCGTCGACTCCTGGAAGCAGGCGGCCCCGCCGCGCCTCCTGGAGAGCTTCACCGCCCCCGCCTGACACCGCCCACCGCCCCCCTGGCCCCACCTGAGCCCCGCCGGCAGTGTCCGCGCCGGGCCCGGGACCGGTGGGGCGAGGGGGGCGGTCACGCCAGCGTGCGCAGCAGTGCGCGGCAGGCGTCCGCGCAGCGGCGGCACGCCTGGGCACAGACGCGGCAATGCTCGTGCGCGTCGGCGTGCCGTTCGCACTCCTCGGCGCAGGCGGCGCAGACGGTGGCGCAGGCTTCGAGCTGGGCGCGGGTGACGTGGACGTCGTAGCCGGTGTGGCGGGAGAGCACCGAGGCGGTGGCCGCGCAGATGTCGGCGCAGTCCATGTCGGTGCGAATGCACCGGGTCAGGTCGCCGACGGCGCCCTCGGCCAGGCACGCGTCGGCACAGGCCGTACACGCCTGGGCACAGGCGGCGCACTCCTCGATGCAGCGTTCCAGGGCCGCGGGGTCCACGCCGCCGAGGTCGGCGGGGTAGGTGTGCAGCATGTCCTTGACCGTCGTCGTCATGACGGGCTCCTCGTCGGTCGGGGTGCTGCCGGACCGGCCCGCCCGGCAGGGGTGACTCGCTCCCCGGGTTTCACCTCGACGCCCGCGCAAACGCCACCTGCCCGGTGGTGGGGGGGCAGGCGGGCGACGGGCGGCTCGCAACGGCGTCTCGACCGATATTCACCGACGTGTATCGATATGAGCCAGACAGGCGCACAATGGAGACGGCGTGACGCCGCAGGAACGCACGCCAGGGACCACTCCCCACCGCCTCGTACCGAGGTGGGCCGCCGCGCCGGTGCGCACACCCGCCGGCGCGGCGGTGCGTCCGGCGCCGGTCAGGGCGCGGCGCGCGGCCGGTGCTCGGCCAGCCAGCCCGCGGCGTACGCGACGGCGTCGGCCACCGGGAACAGGCGTGCCTCCGCCCCGCCGACCGGGCCGCACAGCACCGGGCGCTCCTTCTCGAAGGCGGCGCCCAACTCGTCGAAGCGGTCGTCACTGATCGACCTGTCCCGTACGGTGCTCCAGCGGCGGCCCGTCGGGGTCGTCACGGCGAAGGAGTTGTCCACCTGCTGCCCCGGGACGCGGTACTCGGCCAGGTGGAAGGCGGTGCACGAGTCGTACCCCACGCCCAGCAGCAACACCCGCGCCGCGGCCTCCTCCAGGCGGGCCAGCGGGCTGCGCTCGCCGAGCCGGCAGTCGAGCGCGTGGTCGTCCACGATCGCGTGGGCGCGCGCTCCGACGGCGGCGAACGAGGTCTGCGGGTGGGCGCTGCGCGCGGCGCCCGGCCAGGTGCGAGCGGCCTCCGGTATCGCTCCCACCCGGTAGCTGCGCGAGGTGGCCGGGTCGTAGGCCGGCAGCGCTGCGCGGATGGTCGGCCACCACTGGGCCGGCACCGGTGGTTGACTCCAACCCGCGGGGTCCGAGTTGTCGCTGGTGTGGGTGGGTACCACCAGCGTGCCCGCGGGCCCCAGGACGTCGAGCAGGGCCGCGACGACGACCGGGGCGCCGCCGCAGACCCAGCCCAGCGAGCTGAGCGAGGAGTGCGCGAGCAGGGTCTCGCCGGGCCGCACGCCCAGGTCCCGCAACTCCGTGGCCAGGGAGTCGCGCGTGCACAGGGGGCCGGTCGGCTGCGCCATCGACATGGCTGACGAGTCTGTAACACCCCGGCGCACGCCGCCACCGCGCAGGCGCCCGCCCGCGCGCGTTCCGGCCACCGCGCGCCGGGCCCACCCCGACGGAGCCCCGCCTCGACAGGGAGCCGTCCCGGGCCCCGCGTCGTACGGTGTGGCCGACCGCGCCCCGGTCGGGCGCGCGGTCGGGCGCCCTCTCCGGCCCGGTCCACGCCCCGTCAACTCCGGGCGCTGGCGATACCCTTGGCAGCGAGTGCGTTCTTGTGTCAACTCAGCTCCGTGAAAGGGAATTCCGTGAGCAGTCTCAACAAAGGGCTGAAGAAAGTAGAGGTGGCCCTCAAGTGGGACCCGAGTCCCGCGGGCGAGCCGGTCAATGATCTCGATATCATCGCCGCGACCTATTCCACCGATGCGCCGTACGGGAAACCCGTCTATCTCGTCCACTTCGGCAGCCGTTCCCCGGACGGCACCATCATCCTGAACCGGGACAGCCAGACGGGGCAGGGCTTCGGTATGGACGAGGTCATGACCCTGGAGCTCGACCGGCTCGCCGAGACGTACGGGCGGGTGGTGGTGGGTGTGGTGATCCAACAGGGGGGCGGACACAAGGCGTTCGGGGACGTGCCGAGCACCGCCGTCCAGATACAGGAGCGGTACACCAAGCTCGTGGAGTACGACTTCTCCACCGTGGCGGCGGCGACGGCGGCCACCATCGCCGAGTTCACCCGGGACGAGGCGGGAGAATGGGAACTGCGGGAGACCATTCGCGGATTTGACACCAACCCCGCGGGATTCGCCGAGTTGATGGGCCAGCGGCCCGCCTGAGAGGCCACTTCGGGTTTGCCGTTCCGCGGCTTCGCCGTGGCATTCGCCGAACCGGGTTCGTCGCCACTACCCCTTGCGGGCCGCGTAATGTCGCGCGGCCCGCACTCTGTTTCCGCACTTCGTGGTGCACCAGCGGCGGGCGGCGTGCGAGCGCAGGAACCAGCGGGCGCAGCCGCGCGCGCCGCACTCGGCGAGTTGGGCCGCGTCCGGGCCCGTCAGCAGCTCGGTGCCGTCGTCGGCGAGGAGCGAGAGCGCGGCGCCGGCCGGATTGCCCGAGTCCGGTTCGTCCGCGCGGCGCGGGCCGTCGGCGGTCCACGTCAGCCGGGGGGTGGGCGGGGCGGCGGCGAGCGCCGCGTTCAGCGTCTCCAGGCTGGCCGGCCCGGGCGCGGCGCCACTCGCGCGGGCCGCGAAGAGTTCGCGCAGCGCCTCGCGGAGCGCGCGGAGCCGCCCGAGCTGGCGGCCGGTGAGGGCGACCGGGTCCGGCAGCATCTCGTGCCGGACCAGCCACAGGTGCGCTGCGTCGGTGTCCTCCAGCAGGTCGACGGGGCCGTGGCTGACCGTGAAGCGCGTGTTCACCAGGGCGAGCGAGGCGAAGCGCTCCTCGCCCGGCACCGGGAGCTGATGGAGGTAGTACGGCGCGTCATGGTCCACGGCCTCATGGTAACGGTTGCGCTTCTCCGTGAGGAGGTCTAGCGTCCCTCACGCTGAACATCATCAAAAGGCGTGAGAATCCTGGAGGTGCCCCCGTGGCCATCGACGTCGACAAGCTCCGCGGCGACTTTCCGATCCTGCGACGGACGATGGAGAGCGGCGCGCGACTGGTCTATCTCGACTCGGGTGCCACCACGCACAAACCACTCCAGGTCCTGGACGCCGAGCGCGACTTCTACCTGAACCGCAACGCGGCCGTGCACCGGGGCGCGCACCAACTCGCCGAGGAGGCGACGGAGGCGTACGAGGCGGCCCGGCAGACCGTGGCGGACTTCGTCGGCGCGGCCCGGGACGAGGTCGTGTTCACCAAGAACGCCACCGAGGGGATCAACCTCGTCGCCTACGGCCTGGGCCAGGCCACGCGCGGCAGGGACGGCCGGGGCCCCATCGGGCCGGGCGACAGGATCGTGGTCACGGAGATGGAGCACCACGCCAACCTCGTGCCCTGGCAGCAGCTCGCGGCCAGGACCGGTGCCCGGCTCGACTGGTTCCGGCTGACCGACGACGGCCGGCTCGACCTCGACGACCTGGACCGGCTGGTCGACGCGGACACCAGGGTGGTGGCCCTCAGCCACCAGTCCAACGTGCTGGGCACCATCAACCCCGTGCGTGCCATCGCCGAGCGGGCGCACGCGGTAGGCGCGTACGTCGTGGTCGACGCCGCCCAGTCGGTGCCGCACCGGCCGGTGGACGTGACCGCGCTCGGCGCCGACTTCCTGGCCTTCTCCGGGCACAAGATGCTGGGCCCCAGCGGCGTGGGCGTGCTGTGGGGCCGCGCCGAACTCCTCGCCGCGCTGCCGCCGCTCCTCACCGGCGGCTCGATGATCGAGATCGTGGAGATGGACCACGCCACGTTCCTGCCGCCGCCCCAGCGCTTCGAGGCGGGCGTGCCGATGGCGGCGCAGGCGGTGGGGCTCGCCGCGGCCGTGGACTACCTGCGGGCACTGGGCATGGACGAGGTGGCGGCGCACGAGGACGCGCTGACCGCCCGGGCGATCGAGCGGCTGAGCGAGATTCCCGGCGTGCGCATCATCGGCCCGCGGGAGATGACCGAGCGCGGCTCGGCCGTCTCGTTCACGGTCGCGGACCTGCACCCGCACGACGTCGGGCAGGTGTTAGACGAACGCGGCATCGCCGTGCGCGTCGGTCACCACTGCGCGCGCCCCATCGTCCGCCGCTACGGCGTCCCGGCCACCACCCGGGCGACGTTCTACGTCTACAACACGCTGGAGGAGGTCGACGCGCTGGCCGAGGGAGTACGCGCGGCCCAGGCGTACTTCGGCGGATAGCCGCACCCCCCGCCCGCGCGGTGGCGTCGGCGGCCCGCCCGCCCGCGCGGCCGGTGGAGGCATTCGAAAGGTTGGCCGAATCCTTGCCGCCGACACGGCGCGATGTCCTCGCCCCGCCCGACGGCGTTGGTCATCCTGGTGCGGTCAAGTACCGGGCCTCACACAGTTGATGATGGGGCGTCATGAACGGTGGTGCCGCCGTGTCCTCGCCGGCTCAGCTCGCACTGGGTGAGTTACGCCAGATCAACGTACGGGTCTCCACACACCCGGGCCTCACGGTGCGCTCCCTCTTCTCGGACGTGCTCGGCGGCCCGCCGCAGGGCGTGCCGCCGCGCGTCCGCCAGATGATCCGGGCCGCGCTGCCGCCCGGCGCCGCGCGGCTGCTGCGGTCGCTGTTCGCCGCGTCCCACTCCCCCATCCCCTGCTTCCTCACCTCGGCGATGGACCCGTTCGCCGAAGGCGGCGTGGAGGCCCAGCTCGAACGCATCCGGGACCTGTCGTCGGACGCCGTCCAGCACCAGGTGGCCGAGCACTTCACCGGCCAGCCGACCGCCGTGTGGCACCGGCTGTTCCAACACCCCCGGGTCTTCGCCGCCGCGTCGGCCAGCGTCCAGGAGGCCATCTGGCGGGCGTACGAGCCGCTGTGGCGGCGCACGGCCGCCGTTCGGGCCCGGGAGGTCGAGCGCATCGGCACCGCCCTGGTCACCCACCAGCTCCCGCTCGTCCTGGCCGACCTCGGCCCGGGCTCCCGGTTCGACGGCTCCACGCTGCACTTCACTGAGGCCCGGCGGCTGCACGGCGGTTCGGTCACCCACCCCCGGCAGGGGCCGGACGGCAACCTGCTGGTGCTCGCGCCGCTCTCCTCGGGCACCAGGGCACTGGCGGGCTGCACCGTGGGCGCGGGCAGCGTCCGCGTCGGCTACCCGCCCGCGGGGCTGGCCCGGGCCCTCGAGGGCGCGGACGCGTCGCACCCGGCGGACGCGCTGGTGCTGGTGCTGGGCGAGCAGCGGGCGACGATCCTGCGGCACGGCAGCCGTGGTGCCACCATGACCGAGATCGCCCACCACCTCGGCTGCTCCCCGGCGACCGTGACGTACCACTGCGCGCAACTGGAGCGCGCCGGGCTCGTCCAGCGGGTGCGCCAGGGCCGCACGGTGCGGCTGCGGCTCGCCGACCGTGGCGCCGAGCTGATCGACCTGCTCCGGTGACGTGCCCGGGCGCGGGCCCCGGGGTGCGGGGCGGGTGCGCCGCTAGCGGGAGTTCCCCGCGGCCCCGGTCGGCACGGCCTCCCGGGGGACGTAGGCCACCCACACCGGGCCACGGGCGAAGGCGAGGCGCTCGCCGTCGGGCGTGGTGAACTCCGTGCCGCGGGTGGCGGCCGGCCGCTCCCAGCGGGCCTGGTGCGCCTTGCCGTCGCGCAACACAAGGGCCGGCCCGGAGCCGGTGGTGTCGGTGAACGGCGACGCGCTGCCGGAGCGGTCGTGGAAGCGCGAGTCGCGGATGGTGACGCCCTGCACGACGACGGTCGCCGGCCCGCGCCCCTTCGCGTCGGCCACCGGCACCGACGTGCCGTCCATCGAGACCCGGTAGCGCTCGCGCTCGCCCGCCCAGGCGAAGGAGATCGCCGCCGCCGGGTAGCGGACGGTGTACGAGGGGGTGCCGCGACCACCGGCGGGCGCGGCGCCGAAGCGGAAGCCGATGTCCGCCGCGTCGTCGGCGTCGGGCGCGGCGGACAGCGCGCGCTCGGGCCGCAGGTAGAGGTTGTGCGGGGCGGCGCGGCTCTCGCTGCGCGTGTAGCCGTCGCCGACCCGCTCGGGCGGCACCGGGTGCAACGGGGCGTCCTTCACCAGCGGCAGCAGCTTGGACTGCGCGCCCGAGTAGGCGAAGGCCGGCTCGCCGAACTGGCGCAGTAGTTCCAGGTCGGTCTCCCGGGCGCTGCGCACCGGGCCGACGGTGGGTGGCAGGTGGGAGGAGTAGACGGCCATCAGGCGGGAGAGGCCGGCCTCCACGCGCTCGACGTAGACGATGTCGGCCGAGCCGAGGCCGCTCTGGGGCCGGGCCGGGCCGACGTTGTCGATCTTCACGGCGAGCACGGGGGCCTCGCGTGCCGCGAGGCCGGTGAAGGGCGACGTGCCGTCCTCGGGTCCCGAGCTGTCCTCACACCCGACGGCGGCCAGCGTGAACACGGTGGTCAGTGCGGCCCACCACGCTGCCGCCCGGCGTTTCCTGATGTCCACCGCAGCCCTCTTCGTCCGGGAGTTCCGCTCCAGCAGACCCCATCATCGGCGCCCACGCCAGTGGGCGTCACCCATCGTGGGGTGAGGGCGCCGCCGGTGCGTCGGGCCGGGGTCTGGTCCGGTGGTACGAGGGGATGACGCTGGCGATGGCCGCGCCGAGCGCCGCTCGGCCCGCACCGCCGGGCCCGTGGCCGGCCGGTGGAGGGGAACTCAGCGGCAGGCCGGTCGCGCTACGGGCCTCGCGCAGCGAGCCGTGCACCACGAAGGCGTGGTGCAGGCCGGTCAGCCGCAGCATCTTGAGGGTGACCGGGCGGGTGGCCAGGACGCGCAGGCGGCGCCCGCGCGCCATCAGCCGCTCGTGCAGCGAGCACAGCAGGCCGAGCCCGCTGCAGTCGATGAAGCTCACCGGCCGCAGGTCGACGATCACCTCACCACCCGCCGCGGCGATCAGCCGGCGCAGCCGGGGCGCGAGTGCCTCGGCTGCCACGATGTCTATCTCTCCGTGAAGCTCGACGACGGTGTTCGCGTCGTCGTACCAGCATCTCGCTTGGAACTCGGAATGCCACTGGCGCATGAGATGCCCTCATCGCTGTCGGTGCGTCCTCGGTCAGACGGTGAACCGTCGGTGCGTGCCGAGATTCTGACTCCTCGACACGCGGCATACGTGCGGTGGGGGACGGTAGTCGCCAGGGGCAGGGCGACACCGGTCTTCACACTATTGCCGCTGTCACGTGCGACTACACCGACACTTACCGGCCAACTCCGAAACGTGCGGCAGAACGGCGAGCTTTGCACAGCGGCGCCGTGGTTGACGTTCTTTGACAGCGCTTGCGCCGCCTGCCCCGAAGATCGCCCGCGCCGCCGGGCCGGCGCCCACTGGGGGCCGCCGCCGCCCCCGTGACCACGGCGGGCCCGGTGAGCGCGGCGCGCCAGCACCCGAGACGCCCCCGTGGTGGGCCGCGTCGCACGGCGCGGCCGGGCCACCCGCGCGGCGTGCCCGGCCGGCGCGGGACCGGCGGGTAGAAAGCGCCGCCACCGGGGTGCGCGGGGGTGGATGGGCCGGTCATCTGGCTGGTTCCGGCCTGTTCGCCGCGGCAGACGTCCGGCATGGCGAGGCCCGGCGAGAGCACGCCCAACCGCCGTACGGGGGCGCCGGCGAGGGGCGCGGAGCGGCGTACGAGCCGGGGGCTGGCGGCTGTCGGGAGGGTGTGCGGGCGGGGCGGCGGAGGTCGAGCGGCGCGAGCGGCCCCCGCGCGGGCGCGGGCGCTCGGGCTCGGTGGAGGGAGCGGGCCGGGCCCCCGCGCGCCCGGTATCGGGGGGCGCGCCGGGATCGGCGGCGTGCGGCCCGTGGAGGCGGCGGTGGGCGGCGAGGGCGGTCCCACGCGCCCTCATGAGCCCCACAGGATGGCCGAAAGTTTTCCCCCTCCGGGTGCCGCTTCTCCTTGCTGTCATCCGATCCCCCCGAAAGCCTCCTGGCTCGCTCGTGCACGGCCGCGAAAATCGCTGTGCCCGCCGCCAACCAGCACGTAGTTTCCGACACATGGACAGCAATGCCGGCACGGCACCCCCGCGTCTGACCCGCCTCACCTTCCACGGCCCGTTCTCGGAGGAGCGGGCCGCACGCATGATCGACCGACTCGCCGGGGCCGAACCCCGCACCATCCTCGACATCGGCTGCGGCTGGGGGGAGTTCCTGCTCCGCACGCTCGCGGCGACACCCGGCGCCACGGGCGTCGGCGTCGACCTGAACGAAGAGGACATCGCCCGGGGCCGCGCGCTCGCCGCCGAGCGCGGGTTGGACGAACGGGTCACCTTCCACGCCGAGTCCGGCGTCGCCACCACCCGCGGCCCCGCCGACCTCGTGCTCTGCTTCGGCGCCAGCCACGCCCTGAGCGACACCCAACCGCCCGGGCACACGGCCGCCGCGCTGGAGGCGCTGCGCGGGCTGGTCAACCCCGGCGGCCGGGTCGTGCTCGGCGAGGGTTTCTGGGAGCGCACCCCCACGCCCGCCGAACTCGCCGCCATGTGGCCGGACGCCAGCCCCGACGAGCACCCCAGCCTCGCCGGGTTGGTCGACCTGGCGGTGGCGGCCGGGTTCCGCCCGGAGTGGGTGGAGTCTGCCGGCGTCGACGAGTGGGAGGAGTTCGAGTCCGGCTACCGGGCCGACGTGGAGGAGTGGCTGGCGCACCATCCCACGCACCCCGCCGCCGAGGAGACCCGCGCCCGCGTGGACCAGCAGCGCTCACGTTGGCTGCGGGGCTACCGCGGGGTGCTGGGCATCGCCTACCTCACGCTGGTCCCGGTGGCGTGAGCTCCGCCTCCCATCGGCCGCGTGGTCTCGGCGGTGCGGCGGCGCTCGACCGCGCCGCCTGCCAGTCGGCGGGCAGGCGGCCGACGGGAGCCGTCCCACCTCGTCGCGCGGCGGCGGGCCGACCACGCGGGGGCGGCCCGGGGTGCCGACAGCGATCCCGGGCGGAGTAGGCGGGACGCCCCTCCCTGCGTACGGGGCGGGGTGCCCGCGCATACTGGGCAGCGGAACTATCCGCTTCGGACGGTGCCGCCGCCGGGCCCGCTCATGCCAGTCGACCGGGACGGGATCCGAGGAGAACGACGTGAAGATGTCCGAGCTGAGCCGCCGCAGTGGGGTGGCCATCCCCACGATCAAGTACTACCTGCGTGAGGGGCTGCTGCCGGCCGGGCACGCGACGGCCAGCAACCAGGCGGACTACGACGCGGACCACCTGCGGCGGCTCCGGCTGGTCCGCGCGCTGATCAGCTTCGGTGGCCTCTCGGTCACGGCCAGCCGCGAGGTGCTGCGCGCGATCAGCGAGCCGCTCGACCTCTACCACACGCTCGGCGTCACCCACTACGCGCTGGGCGCCCCGGTCGCCGACACCGGCGCGAGCGCCGGCACGGGCAGCGCGGACGCCCCGGGCGAGGACGACGACTGCGCGGCCGAGGCCGCGGCGTTGGTCGACCGGATGGGCTGGTCGGTCGGCGAGGAGTCGCCGGGGCGCGCCGCGCTGGCCGCCGGGCTGCGGGCGCTGCGCAGGGTGGGCGCGGACGTCGGGACGGACGAGTTGCTGCCGTACGCCGAACTCGCCGCGGCCACCGCCCGGGTGGACCTCGACCACCTGGCCGGCATCGAGGACCGTATCGACGTCGCCGAACGCGCGCTGGTCATGACCGTCCTGTTGGAGCCGGTCCTGGCCACCCTGCGCCGGATGGCCCAGGAACACGAGGCGGCGCTGCGCTACCCGAGCCAGTCGCAGCAGCCCCCGCGGCCCCCCGCGACCCGAGCCGAGATCGACACCGACACCGACACCGACACCGCCGACCGGGGCGCGCGCACCGGGTCCCACCGCGCCACCTGAGGCGCCCGAGCCACCGACCGCACCACCTCGGGCGCGGCGTCCGCCCCTCCCCCGCGTACGCCCGGCGCACCGGCCAGCGCGCCGGCGGTGGCACCGGGCGACGGCACCAGGCTAAGACGCCGACTCACCGGCGGCCGAAGAACTCCACCTCCGCGACGGCGACGCGGCGCTTGGCGCTCTCGCCGTAGGCCGCGTCGACGATCAGCCGCACGCGTACGACGTCGGAGCCGCGCACGTCGAAGGTCTGTTGGCCGGGCTGGTCCTTGAGGTTGACCGCCTTCGTGGAACGCTCGCCGTCGGCGGTGAAGAGCGTGACGGTCAGCTCGGCGGGGCGGGCCTGGGTCAGGAACTCGTCCTGGTTGGCCGACCGCCCCGAGATGACCAGCAACTTCCGCAGCCGTACGGGCTCCTCGAACGTGGCCTCCAGGTACTGGCCGGTCGCGGGGCCGGTGTCGGCGGGGGACCAGTAGCGGTTGGTGAAGCCGTCGAAGGCGGCGCCCGCGCGGTGCCCGCCCGCCTCGCTGGAGGCCCGCGCGTCGGCGGGTCGCAGCGCCTCCGGCTTGCCGGTCTGGTCCTGTGTGAAGGTGAGCGCGTCCGAGAGCTGGGAGCGGGCGAAGTACGCGGCTGCCAGGAGGATCAGCAGCGTCAGCGGCAGCGCGAGCCGTGGCCTGGGCCACGTGCGGTGCCGGGGTCGGCTGCCGGCCTCCAGGACCCGGTCCCGGTCGCGCCCGAACAGCCGCCGCCACCACGGCGGTCGGTTCTGGCCCGGGGCCCGGGCCGGGTCGCCGAGCTGCGCACCGCAGCGCTGGCAGAGCCGCCGCTCGTGCGGGTTGTCCGCCCGGCAGCGCGGGCACGGACGGCTGCCGGTACGGGTGGTGGGGCCGGGCGCGGGCGCGGGGTCGGCCGGTGCCGGCGCCACCCGGTGGTCGGGCCCGGGGTCGTGCGCGTCGTCGCGCCGGTCGCCGGGGCGCCGCAGGGCCACCCCGTCCGGCCCGGGTTGGGGCGCCGGCCCCGAAGCCGGCCGGGCAGCGGGCCGGGAACTTGGCCCTGGGCCCGGCCGTGGCCCCGGCGGTGGCACAGCCGGTGACTGGAGCGGGCGCGGGGGCGGCGCGCTCCGATCGGGCGCGCGGGACGGCGGTGGAGTGGGGGGTGGCGCCGGGGGCTCGGGCGCGCGGCCGGTGGCGGCGGGGGTGGGCTCGGGGGCGGTGGTCTGGGGCGGGTCGGCGGTGGGGGCGGCGGCCTCGGGAGTGGGTGTGTTCGGGCGTGGTTCGGCGGGCGGCGGGCTGGGGGCGGGGTTCGGGGCAGGGTTCGGGGCGCGCCCGGCGGGTGGTCGGCCGGTCGCGCCGCTCGCGTTCGGGGGTGCGCCGGCGGCGCCGCGGCCCGCGCGGTCGGCCTGGTCCGCCGCGTCTTCCCAGTCCAGGAAGGCCCGGCAGGAGGCGCAGAACTGGGCGCCGGGCGCGTTGCGGTGTCCGCAGTCGGGGCAGGTCATGCCGGGCCCCCCGGGTCCTCGCCGGTCGCCTCGGCGGCCAGGATCTCCAGGCGGTACCCGACGTGCGCGGGGACCTCGGCGGCCACCAGCCGCTCCAGGCGGGCTCGGTCGAAGCGCTCCGGGTCGGCCACCCGCAGCCGCACCCGCACCCAGGGCGGCGCCGAGCCGGGCAGCGCGCCACCGTGCTCGTCCGCCCAGGTGGTGGCCCCGCTCTCGGTGATCTCGGGCTCGACGCCGGTCTCCACCCGGATCGCCGCCGCCAGCCCCGCGCGGGTGCCGCGCTCGCGGTGGCGTACGACCGCGCTGGCCACCACCGCCCGGCGCTGGTTGACCGGCCGCTCCTCGTCCGTGCGGGTGGCGACCCAACTCGCCATCCAGGCCACGAAGTCATCGGGGGCGGTGCGCGGATGCAGGTAGGCGGGCAGGTTGTCGAGGGTCAGCAGCACGGGGGCGAGCACCTCGTCCAGCGCGCCGAGGAAGCGTACGAGGAAGTCCTGGTCCAGGTAGACGGCCGGGAGCTGGTCGGCCAGCGGGTGGGGGGTGGGAAGCCCCGGGATCACGGCACGCATCTCACACCTCACGGACCCGCAACTGGTGCTCGAAGCTGAACACCAACGCGTGCTGATCGAGGAGGATCTTGTTGGCGGGCTCGGCGCGGTCCCCGGTGACCGGGTCGGCCGGGAACAGCAGCACGTCCTCGACCAGTTCGACGCCGGGCAGCCGCTGCAACACCGCGTACACCTCGCCGGCGTGGACGGGCCGCCCGAAGGGCCAGCCGTCGCCGTCGGGGCCGCCCGAGAGCGGGTTGAAGTAGCCGTACAGCGCGGCGAGCCCGGCCTCACGCAGCCGGTCGGCCGCCGCGCCGCGCTGCGCCTGCACCCTGGCGACGACGGTCACGCCCTGGTAGTAGGGCGGCTCGACGTGCAGCCGGGTGCCCAGCGGGCGGCGCTCGTCGAGATGCGTGCCGATCATCGAGAGCGTCTCGGTCGAGGGGGTCAGGTCCTCGAACCTGATCCGGCCCTGTTCGTCGCCGCGCCCGGCCGGCACGACGAGCAGCCGCACCCCGCCCGCGTCCGCGGCCCGCCGCGCCCGGTCCTCGGCGGTGTCCGCCCCGTCGTCGGCCAGTTCGCCCACCGGCACGCAGTGCACCCGGGCCACGTCGGGCGCGGCCTCGCGGGCCAGTTGCTCGTAGTCGTGCGGCACGACGGCCCGGTGCAGGGTGGCCAGCGTCAGCGGTCCGCGCACGCGCGCGTCGTCCACGCTCTCGCCGTCCACGCCGCCGAGCGCCGGGCGCCGGTTGTCGACCCGCGCCACGTACGGCATCGAGCTGCGCAGGATGCGCAGCGCGTGCCGGGAGACGTTGCCGCGCCGCCCGCCGCCGGTGCGGTAGCGGCGCACCCGCACGGTGCTGCCCTTGGGTGGGACGGCCCCGAACAGCCGCAGCGACCCGTCGCGTTCGCGTACCGCCGGGCCGAAGTCCACCTGTCCGGAGTTCGGGTCCAGGGTGATGTGTCGTTCGTACGCGGTGGAGTGGGCGAAGTTGTCGACGCGGGTCCACTCCACCCAGCCCGCGCCCTCGGCGACCTCGACCACGAACGGCTCCTCGCTCGGCACCACCGGCGGCCTGGCCACCTGGAAGCTCTGCCCCGGCACCCCCTCGCAGACGCCGATGACCTCGTCGGTGACGGTTTCGGCGTGGCTGGCCTCCACGGTGCCGCCGATGGTGAACGCGGTGATCTCGCGCACCGTGGGCGAGGCCACGTAGGTGGGTTGGTCGGGCGCGGCCTTGAGCAGCCGGCACCGTATCCAGCCGGCGGTGTGCCGGGCCACCACCGACGCGGCGTGCTGGGCGGGCAGGTGGATGATGACCTCGCCGGCCTTGTTGAAGCCACCCGTGTCGTCCTTGTCCACCTCGCAGGCGACCCAGGCGGAGCCGTCCCACGCCTCCCACAGCAGCGGCGGACGGCGGGGGTCCACGCCCACGCCCTCGACCTCGCAGTCCAGGCGCAGCACGACGACGCAGGCCGGCGCCGGGTTGGACAGGCCGACGTACAGGCAGTCCCCGGGGCGCGGGGTGGTGCCGAAGCAGTGGACGTCGCGGCCGAGCGCCAACTCCTCGGTGCCGTCGGTGGCGTCCCCGTCCAGCGGCCAGGTCGCCAGGTGGGCCAGCGAACACGGCACGACGGACAGGTCGGCGCTGGTGGTGAAGACCACCGCCTCCTCGGCCTCGGTGCGCACGGTGGCGACCTCGGTGCCGGCGGGGACCCGCACCGGCTCCGGCTGCGGGGCCGAGAGCCAGAAGGTGACGTCGGTGCGGGCCGCGGTGGGTGGGTAGAGGCGGACGCCGATCAGGTCGAGGAAGGCCAGGTAGTTCTTGTCCGGCACCCGGTTCAACCGGTAGACGAGCTGGTCGACCATGCTGGCGAACGCCTCGATGAGGGTGACACCGGGGTCCGAGACGTTGTGGTCGGTCCATTCCGGGCAGCGCTGCTGCACCAGTCGCTTGGCCTCGTCCACCAGCCCCTGGAAGTGCCGGTCGTCCAGGTTGGGGCTGGGGAGCGTCATGTGCCCTCCTCGTGCCGGGGGATGACGTAGAACGGGAAGACCAGGTTGCGCGGGTCGTTGGCGCCCCGTATCGCGTAGCTGATGTCGATGTAGAGCACGCCCTCGTCCGCCTCGTCGAAGCGCACCGCCACGTCGGCCACGTCGATGCGCGGCTCCCAGCGTTCCAGGGCCAACCGCACCTCGTAGGCGAGTTGGCCGGCGGTGCCCGCGTCGGCCGGAGCGAAGACGTAGTCGCCGAGCGCGCAGCCGAACTCGGGGCGCATCGGGCGCTCGCCCGGCGACGTGGACAGGATGAGCCGGATGGACTCCGCGATCTCCTGCCCACCGCGGACCAGGGCGATGCTGCCGGTGGCGTCGGTGCGGGGCGGGAAGGCCCAGCCGGCGCCGATGAACTGCTGGACCATGGTCAGCCTCCGATCAGGACGGTGGGGCACCCGGCGACGATCGGCGAGCCGCACCCGGCCGCGTCGCCCACCCGGGCGGCCGGTTGCCCCCCGATGAACACGCTGGCGCTGCCGGGCGGGCGCAGCGGGGACGGTGGGTGCACGGCGGGCGACGTACACGTGTGCGGGGTGCCGACGGTGGCCGCCGGACGCCCGCCGATCAGCACCGTCGGCACGCCAGGTCCGCCCACCACCCCGGGGTGGCCGGTCGGGTCGCCCACGCGGGCGGCTGCTGGCATGCGCGCTCTCCCCCTGCCTTTCGTAGTGGTCTGGTCAATTGATGCGTACCAGCGGGGAATTGATGGCCACGGTCGAGCCGCCCTTCACCTCGGTGCGGTTGGTGCCGTGCACCGCGACCTGGCTGCCCCGCACCTCGACGGAGCCGCCGGTGGCGAGCTTGACCTCGCCGTCGCCGCCGTTGACCTGGACCCCGCTGCGGGCGGTGAGCCGCACCGCGTCGCCGGCGAGTTCGAGCGTCCCCTTGCCGGCGTCCAGCGAGACGCCGCTGCCCGCCTTGATGGACACCTGCTGGGTGGCCTCGATCTCCACGGTCCCGTCGCTGTGCAGCACGATGGTGGTGCCCTTCCGGTCGAGGTTGATGCTGAGCTTCCCGTCGCCGGTGACCAGGCGCAGGCCCTGCGGGCCGTTCGCCGTGTCGAGGAGTTCCAGCTTGTTGCCGCCCCTGGAGCCGAACGCCCGCCTGGTGACCGCCCCGCTGGTCGGGTCCACGGCCCCGCCCTCGCCACCCGCACCGCCGGCCCCGGCGGCTCCCGGGCCACCGCCCCCGCCGGGCTTGTCCTGCCCGTTGTAGAGCGCGGCCAGCACGTACGGCCGGTCCATCCGGGCCTGTTCGAAGCCGACCAGCACCTCGTCACCCACCTCGGGGATGAACGCCTCTCCCCCGCCGATGCCGCTGGCCTGCGCCGTGCGCGCCCAGTCGCTCGCGTACTCGTCCGACAGCCACGGGAAGCGCACCTTGACCCGGCCCAGGCCCTCCGGGTCCTTGGTGTCGGTCACCGTCGCGTTGACGAGCCCGGCCCGGTGCGCGCCACTCGCCTGGCCACCGCCGCCGCCCGCGCCGCCGGTCAGCCCGTACAGCGAGCGCTCCTGCTGCCCGGAGACCGTCAGCCAGGTCTCGTAGCCGCGTACGGCGTCGAAGACGTGTCGGGACGAGGTGACGGTGTAGCGGCCCTCGAAGGGCTTGCCGACGCCGGTCAGGGTGACCGCGCCGCCGGCCCGCACCGCGGGGTTGCCCCGGATCACGGCCTCCAGCTCGGCGAACGAGCCGGCGATCCGCTGGGCCAGCGCCTTGGCCGCCTGGTCCACCTCGGCCTGGCTGCCGTAGACGGCGTCGGTGGCGACGTAGGTGGCCTCGCCGAACGGCTTGGCCGCGTCCGCCGCCGTGAGCCCGAGTTCCAGGGTGGTCGCCGTGCCGGCGTCGGCCCGGCCGACCAGGGGTTGCTTGGCCCGCACGTCCCAGCCGCGCACCTCAACGGCCGACACCTGTTCGGCCGCCGAGACCGCGGCCCGGCAGCGCAGCAGGTTGTCACCCATCTCCAGGACCAGCGGGTTACTGTCCGCGCGGGCCGCGGTGTCGGGGGCGCCGCCGGCCTCGGTCGGCTTGGTGACGTGCAGTTGGCCGTCCATCACCCACGCCTGCGCCCCCGCGCCCTCGGCCAGCGCGCGGATGAACTCCCAGTCCGTGACGTTGGGTTGGGCCACGTGTTCCAGTACGGGCCCGGCCACGTCCACCGTGCCGGGGCGCAGGCCGGCGCGCTGGGCGACGCGGGAGACGACGTCGGCGAGCGTCATGTTCTGGTAGCTGGCCACCCGGCGGCCCCGCAGCAGCCGGTGCGACTCGTCCAGGCCGCGCACCACCGTGAACGTGCCGGTGTCGTCGATGTCCACCTCAAGCGCGGTGACGTGCCCGCTCAGCAGGGGGCCCGAGGCCCCCTCGCCGGCCTGGGCCAGCAACCGCACCGGCGCCCCGATCTCGATGCCGGCCTGCTCCAGGAAGACGCGGCTCGGGTCGCGGAAGCGCAGCAGGAACAGGTCGGGCAGGGTACGGCTGTCGTCCACGTACGCCTCGACCAGCGTGTTGGCCCACGCCGCGGGCAGCGGCCGGCCCGCCACCTCCACCACCAGCGTCTTCGCGACGCTCTGGCTCACCATCGACGCCCCCGCGCCGACGGGGCGCTGGGCAACGGGTTCGGCGCCACCACCGGGGCCGACCCACGCTCCAGCTCCCCGGCGCGGGCGGAGGGCGCGAGGCGGCCCTGTTGCCCGTGGGCGGCCAGGTCTCGGGCCGTCGACCCGCGGCCGGGCAGCGCCGGGGCCGCGGCGCTGGGCGCGCGCAGCCGGGTCAGCTCGTCCGGCGCGGGCAGCAGCAACTCCCGGCCGTTGGCCAGCCGCATCGGGTCGTCGATGCCGTTCGCCTCGGCGATCACCCGCCAGGCCGTCGGGTCGCCGTACTCGCGCCACGCCAGGTCGGGCAGGGTGTCACCGGTGCGCACCTGGTGCACCCGGCGCGCGTGCAGCGCGCCGGACGTCGGGTTCTGCCCCGGTGTCTCGCCGCTGATCTCCTCCATCGTCACCTGGCACACGGCCCGGATCGGCACCCCGGAGGTGGTGAACAGGGTGTACTTCACCTGGACCTGACTGAGGTAACCGGGGAAGCCGGTCAGACCGCCCCAGTGGAAGACCACCCACGGCGGCGACGAGCGCTGTTGCTGCCGGGTCTCGCTGGTCGGCACGCAGCAGGCGAGCAGCTTCTCCACCGAGGTCACCACGCTGGTGTCCTGGGTGTCGCTGGCGTCGAAGAACATCTCCACGGTCAGCTTGCTGGGCTTGGGCCCCTGGTACTCGGGCGGCCCCGCGCTCTTCGCGCCCTTGGCCGGGCTGCGCTTCCAGGCCGCCGCCTTGGTGAGCGTCAGCTCCTTCGGGTTGAACTGGAAGTCGATGCGCCCGGCCGGCCCACCCGGCGTGAGACTGCCGCCCGGCGGCGGGGTGCGCATCTCCAGGTACGCGTGTTCCAGCTTGGGCCGCGCCCCGCCGCCCCCGGGCCCACCCCCGGTGCCCGCCGCGCTGAACGCCACGGAGCCGCTCATGTCGTACCCCTCCGCCCCCTCCGCTCGCGCACGCCGACCCCGCGCGGCACGCCGTCCACCCCGGACACCGCTCAGCCCTCCATGACGTAACCGTGGTGGGCGATCTCGATGGTCTCGATGGCCACCTTGGGCGACTCGGGGTTGAACGAGGGCCCCGTCCAGCGCACCGGCACCACCTCAAGCAGGCCCCACTGGGCGACCTTCTGCCCGTCGCCGGTACGGGCCTCGATGTGGGCGGTCTTGCGCTTGAACCCACCCGTCATGCTCGCGAACCACCTGGCCACCTTCTCCGTCTCCCGGGTCAGTGGCCGCGACAGCTTGACGTTGGAGTACTTGAGCCGGGTGGGGAGCTGCCACAGGTGACCGTTGTTGCCGCCCTCCTCGCGCTGTTCGAGCACCACCTCGCACCCCAGGCCCTCGCACGTGTTGAAGGAGCCCAGCTCGATGCCGTCGATGGTGACGACGAAGCACACGGTCACCGCCGGGTCATCGGTCACGCTCACGCCGTACCTCCCTTCCCTGCCTGCTCATCGCCGCCCGCTCGTCGGGGGCCCTGGTCATCGGTGCGTGGTCATCGGTGTCTGGTCATCGGTGCCTGGCGTCGGGGTCCGCTCATCGGTGTCGCGTCTCGATCAGGAAGCCGGCGCGTTCGCGTTCGAGCCGCAGTTCGGCCTTGAGCAGCCGGCTGAGCGGCGCGAACAGGGCCCGCACCAGCTCGTCGGTGACGGCCGGCGCCCCCCGCCCCCGACCGTCGGAGGCCGACTGCCCACCCCCCGGCGCGGCCTCCCCGTCCCCGTCCGGCGGCTCGTCACCACCCGACGGCTCGGCGTCCGGTACGGGGCCGGGCCCCGGCTCGGGCTCCGGCCCGGGGTCGGCCGGCGGGTCCGGGGGCGGCGGCTCGGCTGTCTCGACGTCCCGCTGCACGGACGGCGGCCCGGCGGTGGGCGGCGTGGCCGCCGGCTGCCGGAAGACCACCGAACCATCGGCCATGCGTTGCGCCACACCGGCCGCGACGGCCACCGCACCGGCGTCGGGCAGCGGCCCGGATGGGCCCGACTGCCGTACGTCACCGCCGCGTTGGGACGTCAACCGGTGCGGCTCCGTGGCGCGTTGCAGGGCCGGCGACGGCGCGTTCGGGCCGGCACGGGTCGGGCCCCGCTCGCCGCCGGGCGTGCTCGGTCCGCCGGATCGTGGCCCGGCCCACCGCTGCACCTCGACGGCCGGCCCGCGCGCTCCGCCGGAGCTCGACGCTGAGGAGTCGCCCCCCGTACCCGGCGCGGCCGACTCGTGCGTCGTGGCTGACGCGGCCGGCTCCGTCTCGGGACCGTCCCACCGCACCGGAACGGCGGCCTCCGACGGCTCGGACAGCGGCCCGCGTACGGCCTCCCGTACCGGACCGGAGAACCGCTGCACCGCGCGCTGGGCCACCAACGGCGCCACGACCTCGGGTGCCGACGCCGGCCCGGTGGGTGCGGGCAGCGGGCTGCCATCGGCCGCCGCCGGCCGCACCGGGACCGCCGCCCGCTGCACCACCTCGGCCCCTCGTCCGGGGCCGGCGCTCCGCTCCGTCGGACCCGTGGCGTACGGGGGCGCCTGCGTACTCGACTGCCCCGGCCGGGTCTCCCCCAGCGGCATGTCGGCCGGCGCGGCGACCGCCGGCGCGGCCGGCTGGTCGTGCTCCGCCACGCGGGAGACCAGCGGGTCGGCGCCGAGCAGCGGCCGGCTCGGCGGCTCGGGGGCGGGGGTCGGAGGGGGCCCGGGTGCGTCAGTGAGCGCGGGCTCGTCGGGGGCGGGCGGCGGGTCGACGGGCGTTGGGGTCGCCGTGTCCGAAGGCGGCGGGGTGTCGGCGCCGGCGGTGGGCACGGCGCCAGCCAGGTCAGGCACCGGGGGCTGGCCGCTGGTGCTCGCCACGGGGGTGCGCTGGGCGGTGGGTGGCAGGCCGGACAGCGGCGCGCCCAGGCCGGTGCCGCGCGTGCCCACGGACGGGGTGCCGGCGCCCGGCGGCCCCGGGGTCGCTGAGCGTTGCACGGCGAAGGGCGGCGCGCCGCCGGAGGCGGGCGGTGAGCCGCTGGGTTCCGTGGCGGGCCGTGGCGTGGCCCGTGGCAGGCTCGGCACCTCCCGCAGCAGCGCGGTCTCCAGCGGGCGCGCGGAGGTCAGCGGCTGGGTCGGCTGGGCCACCGCGCGCTGGACCGCCGCCCGCGACTCGGTCGGGCCGGTCGGGAGGGCGTGGCCCGTCGGGTCGGGCGCGAAGTGGCGTACGGAGGCGGTGTCGTGGCCCGCGCCCGAGGAGGCCGAGGTGGCCGGGGTGGTCGAGGTGTCCGGGGTGGTCGAGGTGTCCGGGAGGTCGGGCTCCGTGGTCCCAGGCCCGGTCGTGGTGGCGAGGTCGTGGCCGAGTCCGGCGGGCGCGTCGGGGCTGACGAGGTGGCCGAGCGGGGTGCTCAACGAGGCGTCCTGCCAGGTGCCGAGCGAGGCGTGGAACGGTTCCGGGTCGGCGACCAGGGGCGCGGCGCCCACGGTCCGTTGCAGCGGCGGCAGGTCGCGCCACGCCTGACCGCCGGACCCGCGCCCGGCGGCGCCGGCGCCCGGAGTGGCGCCGGAGGTCGGGGCAGCCGGGGGCTCGGGCGACGCGCTCCCGGCCGAGGCGGCGCGGCCCAGGCCGGTCAGTCGAGACAGCCGGGACAGCAATCCCATCAGGCGGTCGTCCCTCCCCCTCGTACGGCGCGTTTCACTGCCCGTTCAGCCGGGCGATCTGGTGGACGTAGCGGAGCCGGTCGGCGTGTTCCAGGTCGAGGATCTGGTCGAGCGACCAGTGGAAGTGGTAGGCGAGGTACGCGACCTCCTCGTGTATCCGGTCGGTCGCGTACGTCACGATTCCCCCAGGCGACCACCGCCGGCCAGGTCCACGGCGAAGGTGTCCCGGCACGACGGGCACGTCACCGAGGCGCGGGTGTGTCCCTCGGAGTTGATCCTGCGGTAGAAGTCCTGGAGGAACGCCAGGTCGGAGGCGAACAGGTCCTCCACGACGCCCGGGTGGATGTCCTCGATCGTGCCCAGCCTGACCAGCACCCGGGAGATCAGCACCACCGACAGGTAGGCGCTGTTGTCGCGGACCCGGTCGTCCCGCAGCGGAACCAGTTCGTCCCGCGCGGTCGCCAGCCGCATCACCCCCGACCTGTGCACGGTGCCCGACTCGTCGACGTACCCGCGCGGCAGCTCGAAGGCGAACTCGGTCCGCAGCTTCTCGGGCTGCCCGCCGGCCCCCTCGTCGCGCCGCGCGGCCGGCGCGGAGGCGTCCGCGGGTGGGGCGGGGATCGCGATGGTGCGCCTGCGCATCACTCGACTTCAATGCTCTCGAAGGTGATGGCCAGCTTCTCGGTGAGTACGGAGGTGTCGCCGGCCTTGAGCGCGCTGATCTCCAGCGTCTTGGGCCACGCGTTGATCAGCTTGTACCGCTTGATCGGGATGCCCTCGTAGTCGTAGACGATGATGGAGCCGTTGCGGCGGGCGTTGTTCATGCGGCCGAAGCGCGAGTCGGTGATCCACCGCTCGAAGCTGTTGTCCTCGGTCAGGCCGCGGGTCACGGTGACCTCACCGGCCTTGGGGCGGCCCGGGAGCTTCTTTATCGCGTACTTGCCGTCGGCGGTGTTCTGCTTCAGCTCGATGACGTCCTGTTCCATCTTCAGGCCGCTGACCTCGGTGATCTGCCGGATCAGCACGCTGTCGAATTCCAGGCCGAAGGAATGCCCGACGGAGCTGTCGAGATCGGGCAGCGGCATAACAGCCTCCTTGAGTCAGTCGGTCGCGGGCGCGGGCCGGTTCGTCACTCGTCGACCGCGCCGGAGCCGCCGGAGAGTTGGGCGAGTCGGAACACCACGAACTCCGCCGGCTTGACCGGCGCCACCCCGACCTCGCAGATGACCTGGCCGGCGTCGATGCTCTCCGGTGGGTTGGTCTCCCGGTCGCACTTGACGTAGAACGCCTCCTCCGGGGTGAGCCCGAAGAGCGCGCCCTTGCGCCACTCGTTGACCAGGAAGGCCGAGATCGTCCGCCGCACACGGGCCCACAGCGCGTCGTCGTTGGGCTCGAAGACCACCCACTGGGTGCCCGCCAGGATCGACTCCTCCAGGTAGTTGAAGAGTCGGCGTACGTTGAGGTAGCGCCAGGCGGGATCGCTGGCCAGGGTCCGCGCGCCCCACACCCGGATGCCCCGCCCGGGGAAGGCCCGGATGCAGTTGAGCCCGATCGGGTTGAGCAGGTCGTGCTCGCCCTTGGTGATCTGCGTCTGGAGCGCCACCGCGCCGCGCACCACCTCGTTGGCGGGTGCCTTGTGCACGCCGCGCGAGACGTCGTTCCGGGCCCAGATGCCCGCGACGTGGCCGCTGGGCGGCACGAAGGCGTTGCGTCCCACGGCCGGGTCGAACACCTTGAGCCACGGGTAGTACAGCGTGGCGTACTTCGAGTCGAAGCCCGTCGTCTCCGTGCGCCAGGTCCTGACCTGCTGCGGGCTGAGGCCGGGCGGCGGGTCGAGGATGGCGATCCGGTCGCCCATCCCCTCGCAGTGCGCGATCAGCCCCTGCTGGACCGCGATCACCGTCTCCAGGTCGAGCACGCGCCGCTGGTAGGCGCTCATCAGGTCGGGCGCGGCGACCATCGTGACGTCCTCGACGGCCTCCAGGCCGCCGAAGCCGGTCCGCTGGTCCGGGTCACCCACGTACGTCTCGGCCGACACCGCCTGCGGCGCCACGCCCGCGGCCCCGCCCGGCGGCACGGCCAGCCGGACCGACTGCGGCTCGGGCCGCGGCGGCGCGGCACCCTTGCCGGGCTCCTCCAGGGCGATCAGTTGGGAGCGCGCCTTGACCTGCGTCGCGACGTTCTCCTTGCTGCGCTTGGTGGTCACCACGGGGTACGTCTCGGCGACCTGCCCGTCGTGCCGGACGATCAGCTTGAACACGTCCTGCGGCGGGTCCTCGGCCTCCGAGTCCGCGACCTCGACGGTGATCTCGCCGGTCACGCCGGGCAGCGTCCGCACGACGTACGGGCCGAGCTGCGCGTGCGGCGCGATGTCGATCTCCTCGTGGGTCGTACCACCCGCCCCGTCCGCTTCCCGCTCGGCGCGCGGGCCGCCAATCCGAATGACGTAGCAGACGCCTCCGCCGTTGGCGAAGTACCCGTAGACCGAGGTGGCCAGGTACGTCCCCTCGACGAAGTCGCCGAAGACCGTGACGAACTGGGTCCAGTTCGTCACCAGCGTCGGCTCGTTGAAGGGGCCTTTCTGCGCGAACCCCACGAAGGCGGCAACCGAGGTCCCCACTCCCTCGATGGGCCGTGACCCAGACTCCACCTCTTCGACGTAGACGCCCGGGGACAGGTACGACGACGGCATACCACTCTCCTTGGCCGGGGGAAACGACAGCGATTCTCGTCATGTAAAGGATCAACGGAAAAGGACTTCGGGCTACCCGGCGTGCCTTCCGGGTTGCCCCAACGGGCAGCGGGCAGATCGCTGAGCGGTCATCGCGGGGTGCACCGGATCGTTCCCCGCTTTCTTGTGCCGTGGACCGCCGCCCGGGCGCATCCTGGCGCCCATGTCCACTGCGCGCGCTGGGAGTTGGGAACACCGGGGGCGACGCACGGCGAGCACAACCCCCGGTCGGTAGCCGGGTGTTGCCGTGAAGAGCACACCCGACGCGCCGTCCCCCGCCCGGCAGCGCCCGCACGCGGATGCGCCCGCCGCGGGGCAGCATACGGGCGCGGACACGGAGCTGACGCCCACGGTCGGTGAGTCGCCCGGGGTGTCACGCGCCGTCCGTACGCCACCCGCCCCGGTCTCCGGCGGCCCCGGCCTGGACCGGCGTGGCCTGCAACGGCTGCAACGCGCGGCGGGGAACGCGGCGGTCTCGCGGCTGGTCGCGCAGCGGTACGCGGCGCCGGTGAAGCCGTCCCCGGCGCAGGCGCCGGGGTTCCGGCGCGTGAAGGCGGACGTCGGCACGAAAAAGCAAACGATCAAGCAGCACCAGCCCGCGACGACGGAGTCGAGGTCCGCACAGGACGCGGCGGTGGCTCCGCCCGACGACAAGGAAGCCCAGGGCAAGGCGGCGCAGGCCGAGAAGATGAACGCGGCCAAGCCGGGCGAGTTCAACAAGCAGGCGTTCATCGACGCGGTGAACAAGGCGATCGCCGACCAGGCGCCGAAGAACCTCAACGAGGCCGACAAGTTCGCCGACTCCGGCAAGGCCGACCAGGTCAGGGAACAGGTGGACGGCAAGGTCACCGACGGCAAGAAGACCTCCGCCAAGGACATCGAGACCACCACCAAGGCCGCCCCCGACACCTCGAAGGCCAAGACCAAGAAGGTCACCCCGATGACGGCGGACAAGCCACCGGGGAACCCGGGCGCCCCCAGCGCGGACGACGCGGTGCCGGACAAGCAGCCACCCGAGGTCACGGACTTCTCCGACGGGCCGAGGCAGAACGACAAGGCGATGGCCGATGCCGAGGTCACCGAGGAGCAGTTGGCCAAGGGCAACGAGCCGCAGTTCGACGAGGCGCTGAGCGAGAAGAAGAAGGCCGAGGAGCACGCGAAGAAAGCCGGGCCGCAGGGCCGGCAGGCCGAGGACGCGGAGCTGGCGGACGCGAAGGCGGGCGCCGCGGCGGCCGGCGCGAGCGCGATGGCCTCACTGACCGCGACGCGGAGCGAGGCGGGCCAGAAGGTCGACGGCGGCAAGGGCGAGACGAAGTCGAAGGACGAGAAGAAGCGCGAAGAGGTCACCGCCAAGCTGCAGAAGGTCTTCGACGCGACGAAGAAGGACGTCGAGTCCACGCTTGAGGGCTTGGACAAGAAGGTGGACGACCAGTTCACCAAGGGTGAGAAGGCGGCGAAGGACGCCTTCACCGAAGACCACAAGCGCCGCATGAAGAAGTACAAGGACAAGCGCTACTCGGGCTTCCGCGGCAAGCTCCGCTGGGTCAAGGACAAGTTCAAGGGCCTTCCGGAGGAGGGCCTGAACATCTTCAAGGAGTCGCGCAAGCTCTACGTCTCCACGATGCAGGGCGTCATCTCCTCCATCGCCGACACGATCGGCACCGAACTCGGCAAGGCCAAGGCCCGTATCAAGCAAGGCCGTTCGGAGTTGAAGGCCGAGGTCGACAAGCTACCGGAGGATTTGAAGAAGTACGGCCAGGAGGCGGCGAAGGACTTCGAGGGCAAGTTCGAGGACCTGGAGACCAAGGTCAATGACAAGTCGGACGAGCTGGTCCAGACCCTGGCGCAGAAGTACACAGAGGCCCTGAACAAGGTCGACGACGAGATCAAGAAGCTCCAGGACGCGAACAAGGGCCTGATCGCCAAGGCCAAGGACGCGATCGTCGGGGCGATCAAAACCATCATGGAGCTGAAAAACCTCCTGATGGGCATCCTCGCCAAGGCCGCCTCCGCCATCGGCAAGATCATCAAGGACCCGATCGGCTTCCTGGGCAACCTCGTCAAGGCCGTGGGCGCCGGCCTCAACCTCTTCACCTCCAACATCCTCGACCACCTGAAGAAGGGCCTGGTCGCCTGGCTCCTTGGCACCGCCACCAAGGAGGGCATCGAGATCCCGGCCAAGTTCGACATGAAGGGCATCATCCAGCTCGTCGGCTCCATGCTCGGCCTCACCTGGGACAACCTCCGCGCCCGCATCGTCGGCAAGGGTGTGCCTGAGCCGGCGATGGAGAAGGTCGAACAGTCCGTGCCGGTGGCGGGCGCGCTGTCGCGCGAGGGCCCCGCGGGGGCGATGGATGAGATCCAGGCCGATACGGGTGACCTGAAGACCAAGATCCTGGATGACCTGAAGGCTTATCTGGTGCCGACGGTCATTATCGCGGGCATTTCGTGGATCGTTTCGCTGCTGACGCCGGCTTCGGCGTTCGTGCGGGCCGTCAAGGGCATCATCGACATTATTACGTTCATCGTTAATCAGGGCGCGCAGATTGTCGAGTTCGTCAATGCGGTCCTGGACGCGGTGATCGCTATCGCGGGTGGGGGTAGCGCCGGGGTTCCGAAGATGGTTGAGGCCGCGCTGGCGGCGAGCATTCCGCTGCTGATTGGGTTCCTGGCCGCGTTGGTGGGGGTTGGCGGGCTGGCCAACAAGGTGAAGAGCGTACTGCGGGCTGCGGGGCGGCCGGTGAAGCGGGCACTCGACAAGTTGGTGGGGGTCATTGCGCGGAAGGGGAAGGCGATTTGGGGGCGGTTGAAGAGACAGCGCCCCACACGGGGCACAGAGAAACGAAAGGCCGACCCCACAAAGGGAGAAGCTCGACACAAAAACACGAAGGCAAACGAGAAGCGAATACACGAAATAATTGCCGCTATCAACGAAAGCCGCCAGTTCGAAACCTTCGGTCACATGCACACCGTGAAAGCGAAGGGGACGCCTTCGGGTGCACTCAAGGTCACGCTGGCAAGCGAGGAGGAAGATTTTAATAAGAAGGTCGTCCGAGCACAAGAGAAGCTCAAGGAGTATCCGAAACCGCGGAAGGTGAGGGGAGTTCCCCCGGGAGACATGGTCGCCCGCCTGCAAACGTCCTTGGCCTCAAAGGCCAGGATGCAGGAATCCTTCCTAGCCTGGAAGCAACGGGAACTTGCCCGCAGCGGCGCAAGCCCGTCAGCAGCGAACAGAGTAAAGAAGATAGTAGACCAGTGGATTGACGCTGGAAAACCTGAGGTAGTAGATGAGTCAGAAATAGAAAAGCTGCCCGAAGGCTTCAAGAAACATCGTGAAATGTTATACGAGGGCGGCACCGCAGGCAATCAGTTCAAGCGAGCAAAGATCGCGATAATCGCCCGCGATCTTCCAGAAATCGTGGAGTTGATCGAGACTACTATCGCCCCCTATAAAAGCGCCCGTGAAGCCCGCGAACCGGCGAGCATGTTGCGTGAGAAGAAGCGGACAACAGCAGACGACCTGAGAGCACTCACCAAATTTGGCGCCGACAAAGATAACGCCAAAGTTCCGGTTGCGATATGGCGGGAATTCAAAAGAAAGGGAGACATCTCTGGATCCAATATGCGCAAGTCCTCGCTCTGGAACGTAGACCACATCACACCTCTAGCTGCGCACTGGCATGCCTCTGGCTACAACTCGAAGGACAAGGAAAGATTCGAGACAACGCCGGACAAGTCGAACTTGCAACTCATCGCGGGAGATGCAAACAAAGCCGCTCAAGCCACCTACGAGGGTGAACGGTACGAGTACGTAGCTAAGAAACCGGGTCCCGAATTCGAGACTGAAGAGGATGTGTGGAGCTGATGCCCCCAATGACGGATAGGCAAAGGTTCGACAATGCGCTGAATCGCCTACGCAGCGCTGGCTGGAAGTTTCCACAAGAACCATCGCAGCTGAAAGCGCCCGCCATCCTGCTCCCCGATGAGGTCGAAGGTTCATTCTCTTCAGACGGGCGGTTGCAACTCGACCTAGCTTTCCGTTGGCATCAGGGCCTAGCATCAAAAATCCAAACGGCCTTCGCCCGCGAGAGCTTAGTCGTTCGCCTATCCTTAGAAGAGGAAGACGGGGAGGCTGTATGTCTAGCCGGCAGGAATGACAGTTCAGATTTATGCAGAATCTCTCGTTCATTTCGGCGACTAGAGGACCTGGGATACATAGCGGAGCCGAACTTCTCGCTCACGAGCACAAGTGGATGGGAAGATATTCACCAACAGAGCAATGAGACTCCTAAGGCAGTTTTCTGGGTCTCTCAGGCCCACGATGACTGCTTTGACGGGGAGGGCGACCTCGTCGACGACCTGCCTATTCAATGGTCAGGCGATGGCGACTTGATTGCGAGAGTGCTACGGGAGACAGGTCTAGAGGTAGACGTCCCAGAGGACGCCGATATAACCTTTTTTCTTTGCCCAGAAACGGACGATGAGCTGTCAGACTGAGGCATGGCCATTTTCCCCGGCGCCCCCGATGAGCGGCCCACCGCGCCCGTGTTCACTCACGAGAGGACCAGGGAGGCTGCACGATCCCTCATCGGAGTGCGCCAGACCTCCCCAGCGGGCACACAGCGCCAGAGCGAGCGCCACGGCCTGCGCGAGCTCATCGCGGCCAACGAAGACCTGCACGGGCCGCTGACCGCCGAGGAGATTCGAGCAGCCGAAGCCAAGATGTTCGGCGACGCGTATACACAAGCCTGAGCCGTACACCGCCCGGCCCAACCGTCAACATCACCAAGGTCTAACCCAGCACTCTCAAGCCACTCCTCACACCAACAACCCCACATACTCCCCGAACTCCGAAGCCAATGTCAGCCGACCCAGCTTCTGGTACTCGCGCTGCACTGCGTGGATCAGGTCCGCCATGCGCACCGGCCCGTCGGACTCCGCCGCCAGGTACGCCGCGGTCACCGCGACCGAGCGGATGTTGCCGCCCGCCAGCTCGAAGGACTCCGCGCAGAAGTCCAGGTCCAGGCCCTCCGCCCGCGGCAACAGCGGCCCGAGGCACCGTTCCCACAGCACCCGCCGCTGCTCCGCGTCCGGCATGGGGAAGTCGACCACCAGGTCCAGGCGGCGCGTGAACGCGTCGTCCAGGTTGGCCCGGAGGTTGGTGGACAGGATGGCCAGGCCGTCGAAGGACTCCATGCGTTGGAGGAGGTAGGCGCTCTCGACGTTGGCGTAGCGGTCGTGGGCGTCCTTGACCTCCGAGCGCTTGCCGAAGATCGCGTCGGCCTCGTCGAAGAGGAGGACGCCGTTGATGCCGGCGGCCTCGGAAAAGATTTTTTCCAGGTTCTTCTCGGTCTCGCCGACGTATTTGTCGATGACCGTGGCCAGGTCGACCGTGTAGAGGTCGAGGCCCAGGTCCGCCGCGATGACCTCGGCGGACATCGTCTTGCCCGTACCCGAGTCGCCCGCGAACAGGGCCGCTACGCCGCGGCCACGGCCGCCGCCGGGGCGCATGCCCCACTCGCCCAGGACGCGGTCGCGGTGGCGGGCGCGGGCGGTGAGTTCGCGGAGTTGGGCCAGGGGGTCGGCGGGGAGGACCAGGTCGTCCCAGGTGACGGCGGGTTCGATGCGGCGGGCCAGGCGGTCGAGGCCGGCGGCGTTCTGGGCGCGGGCGCCGGCGCGTACGTCCTCGGCCTGGACCTCGCCGCCGTTGAGGGTGGCCACCTGCGCCGCGCTGCGGGCCGCCTGTGCCACCTGGGCCGGGGTAAGGAGGAAGGGGGACAGGACGCGGGTGAGGTCCAGGTCGGCGGCCAGCGGCGCTGGGTGGGCCTGTTGCCACAGGGCCGCGCGGGCCTCGGGGCCCACGCGGGGGGCGGGCAGCAGCAGGGGTGGGCGGGCGGACCAGGTGGCGTCCCAGGGGGCGCGGCCGACCAGGATCACGGGGAGGTCCGCCTCCGCGACGAGGCGGATCACCTCCGGCTTCTCCCTGGTCAGCGGGTCGATGGGGGCGCCGACCAGGCCGGCGCCGGTGAGGCGGGCCTCGCGGACGAGGGTGCGTACGGCGTCCGTCGGGTGCGGGTCGGCGGCCAAGCGCTCCAGGTCCACGCCGATGACCGACCGGCCCGCGTGGGTGAGCGCCGCCGCGGCGAGGGCCGTGCCGGCGCCGCCCTGTTCCTCGCGTACGTAGGTCAGGCCGACGCCGTTGGCGATGGCCCGCGCCAACGGTGCCGGGTCGCCCGTGCCGGGCGTCCGCCGCCAGCTCGTACCCGGGTCGCCGTGCCACGGCGCGAGGACGTCGGCCACCCGGGGGTCGGGGGTGTCGTGGCCCAGCAGGTGCGCCGTCACGCGGTCGGGGACGCGCAACGCACGGGCTAGGAAGGGGCGTTCGGGCTCGTCGACGAGCAGCAGTCCGCCGGCGCGGAGTGGTGCGGCGGGGTGCAGTCGGCCCCGTGCCTGCGCGTCGGCCGCCGACACGCCGCACAGGCCGAGCGCGAGGCCGGCCGAGGGGCGTTGGCGGGTCACGTCGTCGTTCAGATAGGCGTAGAACTGCTCGAAGCGGTCGTCCAGATCGGGTACGAGCGCGATGAGGAGGATCTCCACGTCGAGTGAGGTGAGGCCGAACTCGCGGGTAAGGGCGCGGAGGCGGGTGGGGCCCGTGGTGACATCCACCCTCTTCTGGAGGCGGCCCGACTCCTCCCGCTCCCCCGGTCCCGCCCGGAGGGCGTCCGCCTGGTCCGCCCATGCCTCCGCCGCCGCGAATTGGTCCGCGTCCGTCGCGTCGGGCCCGGCGGTCGTGCGGCCCTCGTCCAGGAGGCGGCGTACGGTCTGGTCGTCCAGGTAGAGGCCGCGGAACGCGTCGTCCGGGTTCGGGTCGGTGGCCTGGCGGGCGTCCACGGCGCGGCGTACGCGCTCCTCGACGAGGGCGGCCCGGGCCAGCAGGTGGCGCAGGCTCAGGTCGTGGGGAGGGTGCGTGGTCTCCTCGCTCATCCGCGCCGTTCTTCCGAGATCCGGCGGCCGATCCCGGCCTGACGGCGGCGCCCGGCGCCGCGCCCCGTACCCGCGCCCGTGTCGGGTTCCTGCGCGGCCGGCTCTGGGCGGCCCGGCTGGCGGCCGTAGATCGGCAACTCGGCGCCGCCCGGGATGCGTTCGCGCGCCGGGGAGCCGGCCGACGGGTCCTGCGGGTCGTGGTCCGTGAAGCCGAGCCGCAGCCCCTCGTCCGTGACGGGCGGGCCCACCGGGTAGACCGGGGACTCGGTGACGGGGACGCTGACGACCAGGTCGAGCGAGGGTTTCAGCTCGCCGCCGAGGGCGCTCCACACGTCGGCGAACGACCGGTCCTCGGGTGGCGGCAGGGCGACCGTCATCGGGACGGCGACACCGATGTCGGCGAGCGCTCCGGTCAGCCGTTCGCTCGGCAGGGACTCGTGGCGTAGCAGGCAGGCCAGGAGCGAGGAGAGCAGCCGGTGTTCGTCCTCGGGGCGCTTGGTCCAGGCGGTGATCAGGTACGAGAGCTTGAAGAAGCGCGGCGGGCGGCGGCGGGCCACGACCACGCCGCGCGCGTCGTACTCGTTGTGCAGCCCGCGCTCCCGCAGCCGCATGTCCTCCCTGATGTCGTACAGGTACAGGTTGATCGTGGGGGCGTTGACCTTGGCCGCCCACTCGCGGGTGGGCGCGTCGAAGACGACGGCGATCTGGGCGCCCTCCAGGACGTCCGTACGGAACAGCGCCCGCAGCACCTCGTCGACCTCGTGGATCACCGGCCCGTCTCCCTCCGCCTCCGTCGTTCCCAGCCTCGTTCCCCTACGTCGGCCGCCGGGCCGACCGCGCTCGGCGGCTTTGGCCGCGTCAACTGCGGCCCGCGAAGTCCGGTGGTTGCAGGTTGCGTTGGACCACCAGGAACGGTTTCGTCAGCCGATCGAGCCCGCGTACGTCGGCGCGCAGCTCGCGCGGGCCGAGGCGGTCCTTGCGGAGTACGAGCATCTGCACGGTGAAGGTGCCGTCCGGGCTGACGCGTACGGACGAGCGCGCGGGCGTGATGCCCGGCTTCCAGGACAGCGAGACGACGGCGCCGGGCGGGAAGTCCGTGCCGCGCACCAGCGCCACCTCGCCGGGCGTGCCGACCTTCGGGGTGACGGTCAGCTTCGGCTGGAGGACGCGGAGGCGGGCCGTGGCCGTGTTGTCGCGCTGGTCGGGGTCGGCGAGCGAGCCGCGTACGGACGCCCGTACGTCGCCGCTGACCGCCGCGCGGTACTCGGCCCTCTGGGTCACCACGAGCCGCCCGCCGGGTGCGACGGAGCAGGGCGCGCGGCGGGTGCAGGCCGTCGGGGGCGCCAGGGTGCGCCGGTTCGCGTCCTTGGTGCGCGGCCAGGTGGTGTCGAGGACGACGTCGCGCGCGGTGTCGGGGCCGGCGTTGGTGATCACGAAGCCGGCCGAGATCCGCTGGCCGGGGTAGGCCCGGGCGGGCGCGAGGGTCGCGCTGACCGCCACGTCGGCACTGGGCGGCCGGGGCGGGTCGGGCGGACGCGGTGGGTCGGACGGGTCCGGCGGGTCGGGTCGGTCCGGCGGGTCCGGTGGGTCGGGCGGCTCGGGTGCGGGCAGCACGGTGAAGGTGGCCGTGTCGGTGCCCTCGTTGGCCGCCGAGTCGGTCGCGGTGCAGGTCACCGTGGTCCGGCCGACGGGGAACAGCGCACCGGACCGCGGGTCACAGGTGACGGGCAGCGGGCCGTCCACCTCGTCCACGGCGGTGGCCGGGAAGGTGATCCGCGCGCCGCGGTCGTCGGTGGCGTCCACCGTACGGTCGTCCACCACGATCACCGGCGCCGTGACGTCGTTGACAAGGATGGTGATGCGCTGCCGGTAGTTGGGGGTGGGGGGCGGGTCGTCATCGTCGCCGCCGGGGCCGCCTGGGTCGCCGCCGGGCCCACCCGGGTCACCACCAGGGCCACCTGGGTCACCACCAGGGCCGCCGGGACCACCTGGGTCGCCACCAGGGCCGCCCGGGCCACCAGGATCGCCGCCGGGACCGCCCGGGTCACCGCCAGGCCCACCGGGACCACCCGGGTCGCCACCGGGGCCACCGGGACCACCCGGCCCACCCGGGTCACCGCCAGGACCGCCGGGACCGCCTGGGTCGCCCCCAGGACCGCCGGGACCACCCGGATCTCCCCCGGGCCCACCGGGACCACCCGGGTCACCACCAGGCCCACCGGGACCACCTGGATCGCCCCCAGGACCGCCCGGGTCACCGCCGGGACCACCCGGATCGCCACCAGGTCCGCCGGGACCGCCTGGGTCACCACCGGGCCCACCCGGGCCACCGGGCCCACCCGGGTCACCGCCAGGGCCTCCCTGCTGACCCCCCTGTTGGCCACCCTCATGGCCGCCGTGATGCCCGCCCCATGACGTCGCGGTGGTGCCGCCGAGTACCCCGCCGGGTATGCCGCCTGTCTGCGTGCCGTGCTGGCCGCCGTGCGTGCCGGCGATGGTGCCGCCGGTGACGGTCGTGGCGGTGTCGCGCTCGCCACGGCCGCCCGTACGGCCCGTGCCCGGGTCGCCGTCGCCGAGCTCCTGCGACGCGTCGTCGAAGAGGTGCGCGTGCACCGTGCTGCCCGGGTCCGGCACCTTGCCGTCCAGCAGGAACTGGACGCCGCACTCCACGGCCGCACCCTGCGGGGCGTCCTCGGCGAGTTCGATGGTCTCCCGGAAGGTGGCCACCTCGCCGCTCGTGACCTGCTGGGACGCGGGCTCCAGGCGTACCTGGAGCGCGGGGTCGCAGTTGACGGGCTGATGGCTGACGGTGGTGGGCAGGTTGGTCAGGCCCTCGGTGATCTTCTCGGCCACCTGGCCCGCGTCGATGCCCTGGAAGAGGGTTCCGTTCGTGGCCTGGGTGACCTTCGTGGCCTGGTTCGGTTCGTGGGTCGGCTCGCCGTTCTGGCCGGGGCCGTTACCGTTGTCGCCGTTGCCGTTCAGCCCGTCGCCGAGGTACGTCTCCACGTCGACCGCGATCACCCGTACGCCCGCGCCGACCAGGGCGTTGGTCGCGTCGGCCAGCGTGTGTCCCTTGCTGGGGTCGTGGCTTGACGCGTCGCCGACCAGGACCACGACCGGGCTCGCGTCCTCCCGGAACCGCGTCTTGCCGTCGGCTCCGTTGGCGATCTGCCACAGCGCGTTGATCCAGTCCTCGGCCGGGCCGGGGCTGCCCTGGCCCAGGTCGGCCTTGAGGGCGTTGACCGCCGTGGTCACGGCCTTCAGGTCGTGCGTGAGGCCCTGCTTGACCTCGAAGACCCGATCCCCGTCTGTCTGGTCGCCGTACCTGGCCACCGCGAACTGCGAGTCGGGCTGTGACGCGCGTACCCCGGTCGTGATCTTTTCGAGGTCGTCGCGCAGGTCGATGAGGGTGTCTTCCATGCTGAGCGTGGCGTCTACGAGCAGCACCACGTCCGGCCGGGGCGGCACGACGGGCGTCCGGACCTCCTTGACCACCTCGGTCGACTCCCCCGGATCGAGAGAGCGCTCCACGACGGCCGGCGTGATGCCCTCCTGGACGGGTGATCGGCGATCGACGGCGACGCCCGGGACGACGGTCACGGCGAGCAGCAGGGCGAGGGTCAGGGCGGCGACGCGGAACGCGTCGGAGCGCTCGGCCGGTTCGCCGTCGGCCCGTGATCGGTGGGCGCAGCGCGCCGCGGGTCGCCACCCACTCAGCCGCCAACTGCCCGGCCGCCACCGAGCCGGCCACCAGCGGGCGCGGCCCGCGGTGTCGGTTCCGGTCCGCGTTGGAAAGCGCTCACGCCCCCGCACAGAACCCCCCACTCGGTCCGTGACGCCCATGCCGCATCGGATCGCTCAGCCAGCCTTGCCCGCGCTCTGGCCTGCGCAGCCTGCGCGCCGGGCTCCAGCCTCACCCGCGCGCCCACCCCGGGCAGCGGGGCCCGAGCCAGCCCTTCGGGTACGGCGCCTGCCCGAAGGGGCAGCGCGGCGGGCCACGCCACGGGCAGAACCCCACCCACGCGGCACCACCGAGCCACCGCCACCGCACCGCACCGTTCACCACGGTCCCAGCCACCGTCACCCGCACAGCCAGACACACCCCACAGCCATGAGCACAGCCACAACCCCAGTCACAGTCACAGCCACACCCACAACAGCCACCCAACACACCTACCCAGCACAGCCACCACAGTTGACACAGCCATCACAGCCAGTACAAACACAACAGCCAGCACGGCCATCCCAGCAACACAGGTGGCACCGAAGGGTGACAGCCACAGCGAACAGGGTTGCTGGTTGCGTGCCACCCACCCCGCACGCCCGCGAGGTGCGCCGGCGCGGGCGTGCGGGGGTGTGGGCTACGGGCGCGCGCCCCGGCGGGGGCCCGTCAGATCAGGCCCTGGCGGAGCGCGTACGCCACCGCGTGCGAACGGTTGCGCAGGTTGAGCCGGGTCATGACCGCGTGCAGGACGTTCTTGATGGTGCGCTCGGAGTAGGCGAGCTTGAGCGCGATGTCGGCGGTGTCGTACCCCTCGGCGACCAGCCGCAGGACCTCGATCTCGCGTACGGAGAGCCCGGTGAAGTTGAGCCCGCGCGGGCCGAGCACCTCCCCCTGGAGGCGGCCGACCTGGGCGAGCAGGGTGCCGAGCAGGTCGGCCGGCACGTGTCCCTCGCCCTTGGCCACCGCCGCGATGACCTGCACCAGACGCTCGGGCGTCGCCTCGGTGCGCCGGATGACGCCCACGAAGCCGCACTCGGCGGCGCTGACCAACTGCTGTTCGTCGATGTGCGTGGTGACCAGCACACCGCGGGCCGTGCCGGTGCGTTGGAGTTGCCGCAGCAGGCTCAGCACCTCGTCGTCGATGAGGTCCACCACCACGAGGACCACCTGCGCGTCCTCGGTGCCCGCCGGGTCGACGATCCGCACCTCTGGTCTGGTACGGAGTTGGCTGGCCACGCCCGCCTGGGATACCGGGTCTTGTGCTCGAAGGTCCACCAGGATGCGCTCCGCGCTCGTCGGATGCATATGCTTTCCCGCCCCCATATCTGCCATGGACCTGACACGAACGGAACCTGTGCCACCCCTCAGGTGCGTCGCTGTGCCACCCCCAGATGTGGCGTTCTTTCCCTTACCCGCGCTGTTCCTCACCCGGGAAGGAACCGATGGCTCAGAGCGAACCTGGTTCTGCCCGAAAGTGTTCCTGCTCGGCCACTCCTGTCCTGTGCAGCACGCCGTACCGTCCGGGCATGAGTGTTTCGGCCAGCTTGGACGACTCGCCCGTCTCCGTTCAGCCCGGCGGCGAGGCCGATCTCCCCGTACAGGTACTCAACTCGGGAACCACCGTTGAGGAGTTCCGATTCGAGGTGGTCGGGCCTTGTGCCGCCTGGGTCACAGTAGAACCAGCGGCGCTGTCTCTCTACCCCGGCGCATCGGGCACCGCCACGTTGCTGCTGCGCCCGCCGCGGAGTTCGCGGATCTCCGCCGGCCCGATGCCGCTCGGTCTGCGGGTGATTCCGACCAATGACACCGCGCACACCCAGGTGCCCGAACGGACCATCACGATCCTGCCGTTCACCGACGTCACCGCCGAGCTCGTGCCGCGTTCCTCGCACAGCCCCTGGCGCGGGCGGCACAAGCTGGCCGTCGACAACCTGGGCAACACGCCGCTGACGCTGGGCCTGGCCATCCAGGAGGGTACGGAGCGGGCCAAGGTGACCTTCGAGCCGGCCGAGCTGACCATCCCGCCCGGCCAGGCGAAGTTCGCACAGATCGCGGTGCGCCCGACGAACCGGCTGTGGCGCGGCGCCCCGGTCACCCACCCGTTCCAGGTCGTGGCCGCGGCGCGGGGCGCGGAGGGCGTCGATGCTCCCGCGCCGCACGCGCCGGTGGTGGTGGACGGCTCGTACGAGCAGCAGGCCATCCTGCCGCACTGGTTACCCCGCGCGCTGATCGTCGCGGTGTTGCTGGTGGGCGTGTTGGCCGGGCTCTGGTACTCGCTGCTGCGACCCACCGTGCGGTCAGCGGCCCGGGAGGCCATCACGCCGGAGGCAATCGAGTCGGCGATCGACGAGGACAAGAACGGCGAGCAGGGCGGCAGGCCCCCGGGCCAGGGCGGCGACACGGCCGGCGCGACCGGCGGCGGGGCCAACGGGGGCGAGGCGAACGGCGGCGGCGCCAACGGCGGGAACACCGCCGGCAACACCGGCGGCGGGGGACAGAACGGCGGCCGGAACGGTGGCGGCAGTCAGGGCAGCACGGCGGGCAACGGCGGTGGAAACGGGAGCGGCAAGCCCGGCGAACCGGGCGGCCCGGCCGCGCCGAAGAGCGCCCGCGTGCAGGTGCGCGACGCGGTGGGCGGCTCCTCCACCACGCGGGACGCCTACACGGTGCCGGACGGCAAGACGTTCGCGCTCACCGACATCGTGGTGCAGAACCCACAGGGCGACGCCGGGACGCTGACCGTCTACAGCCAGGACGGGCAGATCCTCAACCTGGCGCTGGAGAACTTCCGCGACTCGGACTACCACTTCGTCACGCCGATCCAGGTGCCCGCCAAGAGCCGGATCAGCATCTCCGTGAGCTGCCGCGAGGTGGGCAAGCCGGTCAAGGCGCCCCGGCCGACGCAGTGTTCGGAATCGCTGTTCCTGGGCGGCTCCCTCGTCGCCGACGCGCCGGCCGAGGACTGAGGGGCGAGGAGCGGGGGGTGGGTGGAACGATGGCGCGCGGGTCGGCCGAGCCGAGGAGGCGTGCGGCCCTCCCGCCTGCGACTTGATCGCAACTCCCTTACGTAACCCCCTACTTGGCGGCCTCCACGGGCGCGCACAGGTCGTGCAGGTGTTCGCCGGGCAGGAGGCGGTGGGTGGTGCAGCGCTCGCCCCGGCTCATGAGGTCACTTGAGGCGGAGATGATGGTGTCCAGTCGGTCGCGAGTGCTCGTCAGGCCGGCGATCTGCTGGTCGATGCGGTCCCGTTCGTCCGTGAGGCGGTCGAGCAGCAAGGGCGTCACCTCGCCCGTGACCATGCACGGCATGATGCCCAGGATCGTCTTGCTGGACAGGCCGGCGGCGTAGAGCTGCTGGATCAACTCGACGCGGCCGACCGCGGATTCCGGGTACTGCCGCTGCCCGCTGGCCGAGCGCACCGCCGGCAGCAGGTGCTGCTCCTCGTAGTAGCGCAGCGATCGCACGCTCACGCCGGTCCGCCGTGCCAGCTCGCCGATACGCATCGGGTCCGCGCCTCCCTGGGGCCCTGGCCTGTGGTCCTGCTCACAAGAGTTGCCTCTGACGTCAGTGTCAGGTTTTAGCGTAACCCACGACCGGACCACGCATCATCGACCAGCGCGGAGACCCTCATGACCAGCTTGTTCGACACCTATCAGCTCGGCGGACGCACGCTGCCCAACCGCATCGTGATGGCCCCGATGTCCCGGGCGCGGGCGACCGTCGACGGGCTGCCGACGCCGTCCACGGTGACGTACTACGCCCAGCGCGCCAGTGCCGGGCTGATCGTCAGCGAGGGCGTGCAGCCGAGCCTCCAGGGGCAGTCGAACCCGTACACGCCGGGGCTGCACAGCGACGAACAGGTCGCCGCCTGGCGGCCGGTGACCGATGCCGTGCACGCGGCCGGCGGACGGATCTTCGCCCAGCTCATGCACGCCGGGCGGGTGGGGCACGAGGCGGTCGCGGGGTTCCACCCGGTGGCGCCGTCCGCCGTGCGGCTGGAGGCCGAGCTGTTCACCGGGCCTCGGGGGAGGCTGCCCGCGCCCGTCCCGCGCGCCCTGGCGACCAGTGAGGTGGCGGGCGAGGTCGCGGCGTTCGCCGACGCGGCGCGGCGCGCGGTGGACGCCGGCTTCGACGGCATCGAACTGCACGGCGCCAACGGCTATCTGATCCAGCAGTTCCTGTCCTCGAACGTCAACCAGCGCACGGACGCGTACGGGGGCTCGGTCACCGGTCGCGTCCGGTTCGCCGTCGAGGTGGCCGAGGCGGTCGTGGACGCCATCGGCGCGGACCGGGTCGGCATCCGGCTCTCCCCCGCGGGCACGATCTGGGACGTCGAGGAGAGCGAGGTGGCCGAGTTGTACACGGCGCTGTACCGGGAACTCGCCCGGCTCGGCGTCAGCTACGTGCACACCCTGAACTCCGCCGACGCGGAACTCACCGCCGCGCTGCGGAAGGCGTGGCCGCACACGTACATCATGAACCCGTCCGCCGGCATCGTGGGCCCGCAGGCCGACCGGGAACGGGGCGAGCACTGGCTCGCCCAGGGCATGGACCTCATCGGCTACGGCCGGGCCTTTATCGGCAACCCGGACCTGGTGGAGCGGTTCCGGCGCGGGGCGCCGCTGCGCGAGGCCGACGTCGAGACGTACTACCAGGGCGGCGACCGGGGCTACATCGACTACCCGCCGCTTCGGGACTGACCGTACGGAGGGTTCAGAGGCCGAGGGGGGGCGAGGGCCGGGGGTCGGAGATGAGGGCTCTCGTCGGGGGCCTACTCGGGCGGGGTCTCCTCCTCCTCTTCCTCCGGCTTCCTCTCCGCCCGTTGCACGAACGCGCCCTGTACGTCCGCCGGTTCCTCGTCCTCGCCCTCCTCGGCGGCGCGCTGCACGGCGGGCGCGGCCGAGAGCTGGACGGCCGCGGGGGCCGCGGCCGGCTGCGGGGCGGCGGACTCGGTCGGCTGGGGTGTGGGCGCCGGCGGCTCCGCCATGACCCGCTCGGCGGTGCTGGCGGCCTCCTGCTCGAAGCGGTCCCCCGGGTCGCTCACCCGGATACCGCCGGGCGCCTCGGCGCCGTCGACGGGGCCGGAGCGCTGCTGGACGACGTGCGTCAGCTCGTGGGCGAGCATCGTGCGGCCCTGCCGGGAGGACGTGTCGTAGGCGTCGCGCTGGAAGACGACGTTGTTGCCGACGGTGTACGCGTGGGCGCCGACCTCCTTCGCCGAGTCGTGCGCCGCGGCGTCGGTGTGCACCCGCACGTCGGAGAAGTCGGCGCCGAGCCGGGTCTCCATGTCGGTGCGCGTCTCGGGGTCCAGGGCCTGCCCGCCGCCCGAGGACACCACGTCGTGCACCGACGAACGCGGCTGCTCCACGGGCTCTTCGGTCGCCTCGGTCTCCCCGGCTGCCCCGCGCTGGACGAGGGTGCGCGCGGCGCTGTTGCCGACGGCGCGTTGCAGGGTCGCCATGCCGGCGCGGCCGAGGACGTCGGTACGGCCGGCGACGGCGGCCCGCAGGACGTGCGGGGTACGGGCCCGCTCGTGGGCCTCGGCCGCCGCGTCGCGCGCGCCGGTCTCGTGGTGCTCGTGGTGTTCGTGCTGCTCGTGGTCGTGCTCGTGTCGGCGCATCGTCGGCTCCCTTGGGGCGTCCCCCACCCGGCGTTCTGTCGCCCTCCAGCCTGGGCGCCGGCCCGGCCTCGCGTCCAGGCCAGCTCCCGGCGGAGCCGGGCAGCCCTGGTTGCACCTTCGGGCAGCGGCGGCGACTCGGTGTGGCACGCCGCCGTCGACGCCACCCGGCGCGTGACGGGATCGGGGTGGGGCCGTTCCGGACGTGGCGGGTCCGGGCGGCGGGGTGGCATCATCCGAGGCGGCCACCGGCAGCCAGGGCGGTTGCGGCGACGGCCACGGGGGGAGCAGGGCGGTGTGGGACGGTCGGTACGTACGGTTCCAGGGCACGACCCGCAACGAGCGCGGCGCCTACCCCGGCATCTTCGTGCTCGTCAACGGGCTGGCGCGGGAGGGCAGGCTGACCGCCGAGCAGGAGCGCTTTCGGCGGACCTCGAACGCCTGGTACGACGCCGCGTACATCAACCCCTCCCACGTCGACCCGTCGGTGTACGACCGCGAGCGGCATCCGACGGCCGTGGCCTGGTTCAAGAGCTCGGCCCGGCACCTCATCGAGCGGGTTGACGGCTATCTGGAGATCCTGACGGCGCACGGCGTCCAGTGGGTGCGGCTCAGCTCGACCAATCCGGGGCGCGTGCTCTACGAGGACGCGGTGCAGATCGTCGTGGTGCCGCACGCGTCGGCCGCGCCCGGGAGCGCGCCCGACGTCGCGCGCTCGCGGTGAGGGCCCGGGCCACGCCCCTGGTGCGACCCGGGCCCATGCGCCCGCGTGCCACCGGGCGCGGGGCCCGGGCGGCTCGCGGACGGGCTCGGATCAGCCCTGGTAACCGGCGAGGATCTTGGAGAACTCCCACTGCTTCTGGTCGATCCCGCTGCACGAACCGCCGTCGCCGCCGCCCGCGCACGGCCGGTCCCGGTTCACGGCCCAGAAGCTGACCCGCGCCAGGTGGTGCTGCTTGGCGTAGTTGACCATCTCCTGGAAGCCGGCCGGGGTGACGACCTCGCCCCGCACGTCGGTCTTGCCGTTCATCGAGGAGAAGCCGACCTTGCGGTACGCGGCGTCGTCGCTCAGCCCATACTCGGCCTTCACGATGTTCTTCAGGCCGTCCACGGCCGACTTGGTGGCGGCCACCATGTCGGTCGTGCCGTCACCGAAGTCGAACGGCATGACGGTCCAACCGTCCACGTCCAGGCCGGCCTTGGCGCCCTTGCGCACCAGGTCCTTGCCTGGCGCAATGGGGCCGCTCGGGGCGGTGCCGAAGGTGACGTAGACCTTCAGGCCCCGGTTCCTGTCCTTGAGGATCTTCAGCGCGTCGATGACCCGCTTCCGTACCGGCTCGCTCTCGACCTCGGTGGACTCGATGTCGATGTCGATCGAGTCGAGCTTGTACGCGTCGATCACCTTCTGGTAGGCGCCGGCGAGGTCGGCGGCGGACTTGCATGCCTCGCCGAGCTTGTTGCCGCTCCAGCCGCCGATGGACGGGGTGATGGAACCGCCCGCCGCCTGCACGGCCTTGATGGTCTGCGCGTCCCGCCCGCCGGCCAGCGGGCGCTGGCCGTCCCAGGCGGGCTCGCAGCCGCCCTTGGCGAGGATGAAGGCCATGGTGAGCTGGGTGTTCCCGGTGGCCTTGAGGAACTCCGTCGCGTTCGGCGGATTGCCCCAACCGAGGTAGAGGTAAGGCCCGTTGAGGCCGCTGACCGCGGCCTTGTCCGCCCCTCTGGCGGGCTGCTGCTCTGCCGACTCCTGGGGTGTTGCCTGCGCGGTGGCCGTCATGACTCCGGCGGCGGTGAGCGCCACGGCGAACCCGAGTGCGAGGCGGCGGCGCGGTGCGAGGTGGGGGTGCACGGCACGCTCCAATCACGTGGAGGGGATGTGGCGTGGCGCACGCTATCCGCGTGTCATGGTCCAGACAATAGAAACGTTAGGAAAGTTTCCTGTTGGCTGGAGTTCGCCCACCCGCAGCCCGCGCCGCGTCGCCGCTCGTGCCTGTTTTCCTTCCCAAACCGCCAGTTCAGCGCGGTGGTTGGGGCACGAGGCGGCCGTCGTGGCCGGTCGTTGCGCGCCAGCGGTCGGCGCTCCGGCGCGCCGCGCCCCCTGCGCGCCCGTGCACCGGCGGGCTCCACACCCCGGCGGGCTCGTACGCCGGCGCGTCTCGCTCGGGTCGCGCGGGGCGGTCGCGCACCGGACGGGAGGCGGCCGGGGCGGCCGTCCGGCCGGCGGCCGACAGGTCGGCCACGGCAACGCGCCTATGCCGCCTGCCGCACCCGACCGCCCGCACCCCCGCAGGCCCTCACACCCGCACCCTCTCCTTCCCGGCCACGCCCGCCGCGCCCCGCGGCGCGGCCACGTCCGGTGCCGCCGTTCCGGCCAGGGGTGCCGGGGCCGGCGCGGCGGCCGGAGCGGTCGGGACGGGGTCGGCCGGCGCGTCGGGGCAGGGCGCGTCCAGGGCCGCCACCTCCGCGAGCCGGCGCATCGCCGCCCGGACGGCGCCCGGCCCCGCGGGCAGCAGCGGAAGACGGACGTCGGGCGTGGGGATGCGGCCCTGGGCGGCCAACACGCCCTTGACCACGGTGGGGTTGGGCTCGGTGAACACGGCGGCGGCGAGGCCGGCCAGCGCGTGCCCCAGCGCGCGGGCCCGCTCCACCCGCCCGGTGCGCCAGGCGGCGACGAGTTCGGCGAACCGCTCCGGGGCCAGTTGGGCCGTCGCGAGGATGCCGCCCGTGGCGCCGACGGCCATCAGCGGGGCCACGAACAGGTCGTCGCCCGCCAGTACCGCGCGCCCCTCGGGGAGGTCTTCGAGCAGCGCGAGGGCCTCGGCGTCCACGCCGCCCGTCGCGTACTTGACGCCGGCGACGCCCGGCAGCCGGACCAGCGCGCGCAGCGTCGCGGCGGTGAGCGGCTGACCGGTGCGGTACGGGATGTGGTAGATGACCAGCGGAACGGGGCTGGCTGCCGCCAGCTCCGTGAAGTGCGCGAGCACGCCCGCGTCCGAGGGTCGCGAGAAGTAGGGCACCGGGACGAGGGCCGCGGTGATCTCGGGCCAGGCGGCGAGCGCGGCCAACTCCGCTGCGCTGCCCCGGGTGTCGTGGGACCCCGCGCCCACCACGAGCGGGGCGGAGCGCCGGGCGCAGACGCGGGCACACACGTCGATGACGGTGCGCCGCTCCGCCGCGTCCAGCGTGGCGGGCTCCCCCGTCGTGCCGAGCGCGACGATGCCGGTCGCGCCGCCGTCGAGGACGGCGTGGGCGAGCCCTTCGAGCGCGTCGACGGCGATGGTTCCGTCGGCGTCGAAGGGCGTGATCAGTGGCGTGTAGAGCCCGTGCAAGGGCAGGTGCGGCGTCATGCGGCTGAGCCTGCCGCAGCCGGAAGATGCAGGTCCAGTTCGCTTTTCTGGCATCGAGCGTAAGCTGGGCTGATGCTGGACGTCCGCCGTCTGCGCCTGCTGCGCGAACTCGCCCTGCGCGGGACCATCGCCGCCGTCGCCGAGGCCCTGGCCTTCACCCCCTCCGCCGTCTCCCAGCAACTCAGCGCCCTGGAACGCGAGGCGGGGGTGCCGCTGCTGGAGCGCACCGGGCGTCGGGTGACGCTCACCCCCGCCGGCCAGCGCCTGGTGCCGCACGCGGAGGCGGTGTTGGAGCGGTTGGAGCTGGCCGCCGCCGAATTGGTCGACGCCCGGCAGGGGCTGGCCGGGCCGCTGCGGATCGGTACCTTCCCCACCGCGGCCCGGGCCATCCTGCCGGCCGCGCTGGTCGCGCTGGCCGACCGGCACCCTCGGCTTGAGCCGATGCTCTCCGAGGTGGACCCGGCGGCGGTGGCGGACGCGCTGCGGGCCGGCGAACTAGACGTGGCGCTGGTACACGACTACGACTTCGTCCCCTCTCTGGCGGAGCCGGGCCTCGCCACGGAGCCGCTGTGCGCCGAGGCGATGTACCTGGCCTCGCTCACCCCGCCCGACGCGCCCGCCGCGACCCCGGTCGGGGCGCGGGGGCCGACTGGCGCGTGCGCCGGCGCTACGGGACCCGGGGGCGCGCCGGCGTGCGAGGGCGACGGTGGGCCCGGGCTCGCGCGCTGGCGGGACGCGACGTGGATCACGGCCACGCCGGGGACGCTGTGTCACGCCATGACGATCCGGGCCTGTCAGGCGGCCGGCTTCGCGCCCCGGGTGCGGCACCAGGTGGACGAGTTCGCCACGGTGCTCGCCCTGGTCGCGGCGGGCCAGGGAGTGGCGCTCGTACCGCAGCTCGGCCTGGTGCACCCGCCGCCGCAGGTGACGCTGGCGCCGATGGCGATGAGCCGCCGGACCAGGATCGCCTTCCGTAGCGGCGCCGGCCGGCACCCGGCCGTCGCGGCCGTCGCGGCGGCCCTGCGCGCGGTGGTCGCGGAGGACGCCCCGGACGGGCACGGCGGCCCGCGCGGGCCCCTCACGATCGACGACACGGGGCGCGCCACGGCCGTCTGAGGGCGACTTGACTTCAAGTCGACTTGAAGTTGCAGGCTACCTGCCATGAACACCACGACGCTCGGAACCCCGCCGACCACCCCCTCCGGCTACGCCGCGCTGCCCGGGCTGATGAGCCTGATGACCGGCGACGAGAAGCACGACGCCGCGGCCACCTCCACGCTGGACGCGCTGTGGGTGCTCTACGACCGCGTGCTGCGCGTCTCGCCGAGCGAGGTCGACTCCCCCGGCCGCGACCGGTTCCTGCTCTCCAAGGGGCACGGCCCGATGGCGTACTACGCGGTCCTCGCCGCCAAGGGTTTCCTGCCCGTCTCGACGCTGCCGACCTTCGGGGCGTACGACTCGCCGCTCGGCCACCACCCGGACCGCATGCTCGTCCCCGGCGTCGAGATCGGCAGCGGGTCACTCGGGCACGGGCTGCCGCTCGCCGTGGGGGCGGCGCTCGGGCTGCGGGCGCAGGGGCTGGCCGATTCCGCCGTCTGGGTCCTGATCGGGGACGCCGAACTGGACGAGGGCAGCAACCACGAGGCCATCGCGTACGCGGGCGCCGCCGGTCTGGCACGGCTGCACACCCTGGTCATCGACAACGCCTCGGCCACGCACGGCTGGCCGGGCGGTATCGCCTCCCGCTTCGAGGCCGCGGGCTGGTCCGCGACGACCGTGGACGGCCGGGACCACGAGGCGCTGTACGCGGCCTACACGCAGCCGCATCCGGACCGGCCGCACGCGGTGGTCGCCCGCGTCGAGCCCAAGTAGCCCGCCCCCCAGGTAACCCGCCCCACCCCGCGCCCGGACCCCGCGCGCCCGGGCCCCGCACGCCGTGGCCCCGACGCGCCCCGCCACGCCGCCCCGTCACCACCCACCCACCGTTTGGAGAGACCCACCCATGGACACCATGCGCGAGCGCTTCACCGCCATCACCTCCAGGCTCCTGGACAAGGACCCCCGCCTCGCGGTCGTCCTGGCCGACATCAGCGCGGACCGGTTCGCCGACGCCGCCCGGGCCCATCCGGATCGGGTGATCAACGTGGGCATCCGCGAGCAGTTGCTCGTCAGCACCGGCGGCGGGCTCGCCCTGACCGGCATGCGCCCGATCGTGCACACCTTCGCCAGCTTCCTCGTGGAGCGCCCCTTCGAGCAGGTGAAGCTGGACTTCGGGCACCAGGGGACGGGCGGCGTGCTGGTCAGCGCCGGCGGCTCGTACGACTGGCCCGCCGGCGGCTTCACCCACATGGCGCCGGGCGACGTGGCCCTGCTCGACACGCTGGACGGCTGGACGATCCACGTGCCGGGCCACCCGGACGAGGCGGAGGCCCTGCTGCGACACGCGGCAGCCGCCGGTGACGACCGGGTATACCTGCGCCTTTCCGAGCAGTCCAACGCGGCGCCGCGCCCCGTGGACGGCGTCGGCCTGCACACCGTGCGCCAGGGGCGGCGTGGGGTCGTGGTGGCCGTCGGGCCGATGATGGACAACGTGCTCGCCGCCGTCGACGGCCTGGACGTGACGGTGCTGTACGCGACGACGGTGCGGCCCCTGGACACCGCGACGCTGCGGTCGGCCGCCGGTGCCACCGACGCGGCCGACGTGGTCCTGGTCGAGCCCTATCTGGCGGGTACGTCCTCGGCCGCCGCCGGCGAGGCCCTCGTCGACCTCCCGCACCGGGTGCTCGGGCTCGGCGTGGCCCGCCGCGAGTTGCGCCGGTACGGCACCATCGAGGAGCACCTGGCGGGCCAGGGCCTGCACCCGGCCGGACTGCGCGCCCGCATCGCGGACTTCCTCGGCGCGTGAGCCGGGGCGGGGCGGATCGGGGCGGGGCGGGCGACGGGTGGGCGGGGCGTGGTGGGTGGCTCAGGCGAGGCAGCCCGAGGCGTGCTCGGGTCGCGCCCGCCCGCGTGACGGCCTCGTGACGGGCGCGTGACGGCTCGCGGGTGACGGGTGATCGCGTCGAATGAGGCCAACGGCCCCCGTACAGCGGGGATGTGACCGAGCGTCGGGCTCGCCGTGGTGACGACCGGGGAAATACGAGTCGGCGATGCGGTGTTGACCTTCCGACCCTCGTCCGTGTCACGATCAGGCGCTTTGTTCTCCGCTCCCACCCCGCGCCACCCTCGCGTTTCAGGAGGATCGTTGGACACCACCGCCCCACCCGCCGCTCCGCACGACCCCACCGGCGCCCCCGACGCCACGCCCCCATCGGCGCCCGCCGCCGACGCCTCCAGCGAAACCGCCGCCGGCCTCGAAGCCACCGACGCGATGCCGGTCGACCCACCCACCCGCTCCCCGCTGTCGCGGCGCACCTTCCTGCAGGCCGCGGCCGGCACCGCCGCCCTCGCGGGCGGGGCCGTGGGGCTCGTCCCCGAGCCGGCCGTCGCGGCGCCGCACCGGGCCACCCTGTCGTTCACGGCCGCCACCAACGGAGCGGCGACGCTGGCCCCGGCCGGCGACCGGCTCGTCGCCGAGGTGCAGAACATCCTGTGGTCCATCCCGCGCGCGGGCGGCGAGGCCACCGCGCTGACCACGCCCGACCTCGAACCCACCCGCCCGGTGTACGCGCCCGACGGCAAGACGCTGGTCGTCTGCGCCTACCGGGGCGGCGGGTTCCACCTGTGGACGCTGCGCCCGGACGGCACCGGGCTGCGGCAGCTCACCGACGGGCCGTGGGACGACCGCGGCCCGGCGTGGTCCCCGGACGGCACGCGGATCGCGTTCGCCTCCGAGCGCGGGGGCGACCCCGTCCAGGGCAGTCCGTACCGGGTGTGGGTGCTCGACGTGCGCAGCCGCCGGCTCACCCAACTCACCGGCCTGCCCGGCCAGGACGGTCCGCACCAGGACGGCGCCTGGGAGGACTTCGACCCGGTGTGGTCGCCGGACGGCGCGCGGGTGTTCTTCGTGCGCGGCAGACTGGTGAACGCCGCGCTCGACGCCCGCACCATCGCCTCCGTGCCCGCCGACGGCGCCGGCCCGGTCACCGTCGAGCACGCCGACACCAACCCGGGGCAGCTCATGACGCCCGCCCTGGCACCCGACGGCAGGCTCGCCTACCTGCGCACCACCCCGGCGCCCGCCTCCTCCTGCACGCTGGTCGTGGACGGCGCCCCGGTGAAGGTCGGCGGCGACGTGCTGCCGGTGCCGCCGCGCTGGGTCTCGCGCGATGAGTTGTTGCTCACGGTGGATGGCCAGTTCCAGCTCGTACGGCCGGAGCGGGCCGGCGCGCGGGAGGACGCCGCGGGTGCGCCGGGCGGCTCCGCGGCGCTCACGGGCGCCGAGGTTATCGCGTTCTCCGCCACCCTGCCGGTGCGGCGGCCCCGCTACCGGGTCAAGCGCTACGACTTCGACGGCGCCGGCGTGCGCCCGGTGCGCGGAGTGCATCTGCCCGCGCTGTCGCCGGACGGCCGGCGGGTGGCCTTCGCCGCGCTCGACTCGCTGTGGGTGGCCGACATCGGCGGCGGCCGGCCCCCGCGCCGCGTCGTGCGCACCGACCCCACCCGCTACCTGCTGGCCCCGACCTGGACGCGGGACGGCAGCGCGCTGGTCTACGCCGACGACCGGGACGGCCTGTTCGCGGTGCGCCGCCGCGACCTGCGCTCGGGGACGGAGACGGTGCTGGCCTCCGGCGGCCGGGTGCAGCCGGCGCTCTCGCCCGACGGCAAGCGGCTGGCCAGCATCGACATGTCGGGCAACCTCGTCGTGCGGGACCTGGCGGCCGGCACGGAGCGGGTGCTGGCGGCGCCGCTCGGCGCGGGCGGCCTGCCCGGGCGGCCGAGCTGGTCGCCGGACGGGCGGTGGCTGGCGCTGTGCGACCGCAACCGGCTCAACCAGCGCTTCCGCGAGGGGTACAACCTCATCCGCGTGGTCGACGCCGACAGCGGCCAGGCCAGGCTGCACGCCGTCGCCCCGCACGTGTCGATCTCCGACCGCTACGACTCGGGCCCGGTCTGGTCGCCCGACGGCCGCCACATGGCCGTCGTCACCGAGTCCGCGCTGTGGCTGCTGCCGGTGCGCCCGGACGGCACGCCCGACGGCGCGCCGCGCCAGCTCACCGAGGAGAACGCGGACCACCCCTCCTGGTCCGGGGACTCGCGCACGCTGCTCTACCTCTCGTCGGGCAGGCTGCGCCTGGTCTCGGCCAAGGGCGGCACGCCCCGTACGGTCCGCGTCGCGCTCGACTACCGGCGTCGGCGGCCCGAGGACCTGGTGGTGCACGCGGGGCAGGTGTGGGACGGCACCGGCGAGGCGGTGCGCGAGGACGTGGACCTGCTGGTGCGCGGCGGGCGGATCGCCGGCATCGAGCCGCACCGCGCGGGCCGGGCCGCCACCCGCCGCGTGGACGCCTCCGCGCACACCGTCATCCCGGGCCTGTGGGACGCGCACACCCACCCCTGGCAGGTGACCTACGGCGGACGGCAGCCCGCCTCCCAGCTCGCGTACGGCATCACCACGGCCGTCTCCTTCGGTGGCTTCGCCTACGAGCAGCTCCGCATCCGCGAGGCGATCGCGGCCGGTGCCCTGGCCGGGCCGCGCCTGCTGACCACGGGAGAGCTGCTGGACGGCGGCCGGGTGGCGTACAGCATGGGGCGCGCGCACCGCACGCGGGCCGGGCTGCGCCGCTCGCTGGCCCGGGCCGAGGCCCTGGACTGGGACTTCGTCAAGACGTACGTCAGGGCGCCGGGCTGGATCATGGAAGAGGCCGCCCGCTTCGCGCACGAGCGGCTCGGGGTGCGCTCCGGCAGCCACCTGTGCACGCCCGGCGTGCAGCTCGGGCAGGACCTGACGACCCATCTCCAGGCCACCCAGCGCCTTGAGTACGGCCACGCCACGTCCGCCACCGGGCGCGCGTACCAGGACCTGCGCGAGATCTACACGGCCGGCGGCGACTTCCACCTGGTCGCCACGCCGTTCACCTCGTCGCCGCTGGTGGGCGCCGACCCGTCGGTGGCGGACGACGAGCGGGTGACCCGGTTGATGCCGCCGTGGGACACCGCGTTGGTGCGCCAGCTCGCGGCGCAGCCGCCGACGGAGGCGCAGCTCGCGGCGTTGGGCACGGAGATCGACGTGTACCGGCGGGTCCTCGCCGACGGCGGTCTCGTCGCGCTCGGCACGGACGCGCCGCTGGTGCCCGTGGGGCTCGGGCTGCACATGGGGCTGCGCGCGCTGCACCGGGGCGGGCTGACGCCGGCGCAGGCGCTGCGCACGGCCACCTCGGTCTCGGCCAGGGTGTTCGGCGCCGAGCGCGAGTTGGGCACGCTGGAGCCGGGCAAGCTCGCGGACCTGGCCGTGGTGGACGGCGACCCGTTCACGGACTTCGACTCGCTGGTGCGGGTGGTCTCCGTGCTGCGGGGCGGGGTGCGCTACGAGACGCGCGCGTTGGTCGAGGCGTTCCCGGCGGGCGACACGCTGCCGGCGGGCCCCGCGCCGGGCCACCGGCACGCCGACACGCCCGACCACCGGCACGCCGACGGGGCTGCCGGGGCTGCCGGTGCCCGTGAGGCAAGCTGGCTGGAGGTGGGGCGGCTGTTGCGGCGGGACTCCTGCTGCGAGGGCGAGGGCTGACCCGAGGTGTGGGTGGGTCCGGGGCGCCCCGGGCTCACCCGCTCCGGCCCACCCGCCGCCGCACCGCACCGCACCGCACCGCACCGCACCGACAGTCCACTGGCTCGCCACCTGGTCGCAACCACAGGGTGGTAGGGAGCCAGGACCGAGCCCGGCAGCCCGTGAGGAGCAAGGATGAGTCACTCCGCAGCGACTCCCCACCCCTACTACGAGGACGTCTCGCCTGGCAGTGGCACCCTGCCGCCCCGGTCCCACTCCCCCGCGTCCGACGCCCGGCGGCTGGACCTCAGCGGCACCTGGCGCTTCCGCCTGTCGCCCGGCGCGACCACCGCGAGCACCGACTTCGCCCGGCCGGAGTTCGACGCCACCGCCTGGGACGAGGTGCCCGTGCCCGCGCACTGGGGGTTGCACGCCGGCCCGAAGACCCACCCCACCACCCCGCCGATCTACACCAACACCGGCTACCCCTTCCCGGTGGACCCGCCACGCGTGCCCGCCGAGCACAACCCCACCGGGGACCACCGACTCGTCTTCGACCTGCCGGCTGACTGGCCCACCACGGGCGAGGCCGTACTGCGCTTCGAGGGCGTGGAGTCCTTCGCCCGCGTCTGGCTCAACGGCCGGGAGCTGGGCACCTTCCAGAGCAGCCGGCTGCCGCACGAGTTCGCCGTGGGCCCACTCCGCGCCCCGGACGAGGGCGCCGAGCACGCGCTGCGCGAGCGGGGCAACGTGCTGGCCGTGCGGGTCCACCAGTGGTCGGCCGGCAGCTACCTGGAGGACCAGGACCAGTGGTGGCTGCCCGGCATCTTCCGCGAGGTGACGCTGGTACACCGACCCGCCGGCGCCGTCGCCGACTACTTCGTACACGCCGGCTACGACCACCGCGACGGGCGCGGGACGCTGCGCGTGGACAGCGAGCCCGCCGGCCGGGTGACGGTGCCGGAACTCGGCCTGGACCTGGCCACTGGTGAGAGCGCGAGCCTTCCCGTCGAGCCGTGGACGGCCGAGGCGCCGCGGCTGTACGCGGGCGAACTGGTCACCGAGGGCGAGCGGGTGCCGCTGCGCATCGGCTTCCGCACCGTGGCCGTCGAGGACGGGCTGTTGCGGGTCAACGGGCAACGGGTGCTGTTCCGGGGCGTGAACCGGCACGAGTTCCACCCGGAGACCGGCCGCACCCTCGACCTGGAGACGATGCGGCGCGACGTGCTCCTGATGAAGCGGCACAACATCAACGCCGTGCGCACCAGCCACTACCCGCCACACCCCGCCTTCCTCGACCTGTGCGACGAACTGGGCCTGTGGGTCATCGACGAGTGCGACCTGGAGACGCACGGCTTCCACGCCGTCGGCTGGCGGCGCAACCCCGTGGCCGACGACCGGTGGACGCCCGCGCTGCTCGACCGCGCGGCCCGCACCGTCGAGCGGGACAAGAACCACCCGGCGGTCATCATGTGGTCGCTGGGCAACGAGTGCGGCACCGGCGCCGGCCTGTCCGCGATGGCCGCCGCGATCCGCGACCGCGACCCGGACCGCCCGCTGCACTACGAGGGCGACCCGACCTGCGCCGACGTGGACGTGTACTCGCGGATGTACGCCCCGCACGCGGAGGTCGAGGCCATCGGCCGCCGCGCCGAGCCACCGCTGCCGGACCCCGCGCTCGACGCGCGCCGCCGCTCGCTGCCGTTCATCCTGTGCGAGTACGCGCACGCCATGGGCAACGGGCCCGGCGGGCTCAGCGAGTACCAGCGGCTGTTCGAACGGTACGAGCGCTGCCAGGGCGGCTTCGTCTGGGAGTGGATCGACCACGGCATCGCCCGCCGAACCGCCGACGGCACGCCGTACTTCGCGTACGGCGGGGACTTCGGCGAGGAGTTGCACGACGGCAACTTCGTCTGCGACGGCCTCCTCTTCCCCGACCGCACCCCGTCGCCCGGCCTCGTCGAGTACAAGAAGGTGATCGAGCCCGTCCGCATCGCGCCCGTCGGCGGCCCGCACGACGCCGACGGCACGGCGACGGGCCCGGTCTCCGGCGTACGCGTGAGCAACCTGCACGACTTCGTGGACCTGGCGCACCTGACCTTCCGCTGGTCGTACGAGGTGGCCGGCGAGGCCGTGGCGCGGGGCGAGCTGGCCGTCCCGCCACTGGCCCCCGGCGAGTCGGCGGACGTGAAGCTGCCGCTCGTCGAGGACAGGGCGCGGCCGGTGGGCGAGGCGGTGTGGACGGTACGCGCCGAACTGGCCACCGACACGCCCTGGGCGTCGGCCGGCCACGAGGTGGCCTGGGGCCAGTGGCTCGCGGAGCCGGACGCCGCCGCGAGCGACCCGCTGGCCGCGCCGGCGAGCGGGGCGGCGACGCCCGTCTCGGCCGAGGCCGACGACGCCGCGCCGGCGAGCGCCGCCGCGCGCGTCGCGCCCCGGACCGCCGACGACGGGCGGACCATCCTCCTCGGCCCCGGCACCTTCGACGCGAGCACCGGCGCGCTGCGCTCGCTGGGCGGCAGGCCGGTGGCGGGCCCGCGGCTCGACGTCTGGCGGGCGCCGACCGACAACGACGAGGGCGCCCCCTGGCAACCCGACGTCCGCTACGGCACCGTGTGGCGGCGCGCCGGGCTGCACCGCATGCGGCACCGCACCACGCGGGTGCGCGCCGAGGACGGGGCGCTGACGGTCGAGGCCAGGGTCTCGCCCGCCGCCACCGACCGCGCGCTGTCCGTCGTCTACCACTGGTCCGCCACCGCGTCCCGGCTACGCCTGACGGTCAGTGTGATCCCCGAGGGCGACTGGGACTTCCCGCTCCCCCGACTCGGGGTACGGCTCGGGGTGAGCGCCGACCTGGGCGAGGCCGAGTGGTACGGCGGCGGCCCGGGCGAGGCGTACCCGGACACCGCGGCGGCCTCGCGCCTCGGCCGGTACGCCATGTCGGTGGACCAGATGCAGACCCCGTACGTGCGTCCGCAGGAGAACGGGGCGCGCGCGGACGTGCGCTGGGCCCGGCTGCGCGGGGCGGACGGCGGGTGGCTGCGGGTGGACGGGGAACCACCGTTCTGGTTCACCGCGCGCCGCTGGACGAGCGAGCAACTGGACGCCGCGACGCACACCCCCGACCTGGTGCCCGGCGACCGGATCTGGCTCAACCTCGACCACCGGCAACACGGCATCGGCACCCAGTCCTGCGGCCCGGGCGTCCTGCCCGCGCACCGCCTCGACGCGGGCCCGGCGACCTTCTCCCTCACCTTCTCGGCCGGCGGCCCCGGCGCGAGCCCGGCGACCGAGGTCCCGGCCGCCGCGTCGTAGCGCGGGGCAACGCGGCCCCGGCGGCGGACGGCGCAGTCAGGCCGGCCGCCGCCGGGGCGCGTACGCGGGCGGCCAGGGGCGCGGGCCCGGGCCGCCGAGCACGCCCGCGCACGGCGCTGACCCGCGCCGACGACGCGGACGTACGGCACGGCGCCGACCACCGCGCCCCCTCAGCCGGTCGGGGCCGTCGTGCGCTCGGCCGGGGTGCGGTAGGCGCACAGCGGCAGGCAGAACTGGGTGACCGTGCCGACCGTGAGCGCGTAGACCACGGTGCCCACCCCCACGCCGCCGCCCAGCAGCCAGCCCACCGCCAGCACGGTGAGTTCGATCAGGGTGCGGACGAGCCGAAGGGAGCGCCCGGTCAGGGCGGACGCGCCGGTCATCAACCCGTCCCGTGGTCCGGGCCCGCAGCGCGCGCCGACGTAGACCGCGACGGCCAGCCCGTTCAGCGGGATGCCGCCGACGAGGAGGGCGATCCGGCCGGGCAGCCCCAGGTCCGCGGGCAGCAGCCACAGGCCGAGGTCGGCGGAGAACGCCAGGACGACGATGTTGGCCACGGTGCCGAACGTCGGCCGCTGCCGCAGGGGAATCCACAGCAGCAGCACGAGCGCCCCCACGAGGCCGCTGAGGGTGCCGAAGCTCAGCGAGGTGTGCCGCTCCAACCCCTCGTACAGCACGCTCCACGGGTTGATGCCGAGCGCGGCCCGCACCATGACCGCCAGGCTGAGGCCGTACAGCGCGAGCCCGGCGAACAGTTGCGGCAGCCGCCGCAGCGGGCGCTCACCGAGCCGGACGTAGGTCAGCGGCGGGCCACCGCTGGCGTGGGACTCACAGGAGCGGGCCGGTCGCACGGGCGCGGTGCCTGGCCCGGGCGCGGGTGCCGATCCGGGCGCGGGTTCGGGTGTGGGCGCGGGTTCACGCGCGGACGCGGGCGCGGGTGTGGGCCGGCCAGGTCGGGGCTCGTACGCGGAGGGCCCCGTCGTGTCCTGCTGCATGCCTCGTCGCCTCCGCCGTTCCGTATGCCATCACGCCACCTCGCCCGCGCGAGCCACCGGGGGCCTGCCCGGGCCGTAGCCGTGGCCGTGACCTGGGTCGTGGACCGTGGGCCGTAGGCCGTGGACCACCAAGGGCCGCCGGTGGGCCACTCTGTAGAGTGATTGGCCTGGAAAACAGGGCCAATATCGGGAGGGTGGTATGGCTGACGCGCGCGGGTTCACATCCGGAGGTCGATCGGGCCGTACGGAGCGGCGCGTGGGGAGCCGTCAACTCGCCGCGATGCTGCCCGACCCCGCGGGGACCCGGCCCGCCTACCGCCACCTGGCCCAGGCCATCAGCGCGCTGATCCTGGACGGGCGGATCGCCCTGCACGTGAAGCTGCCCGCCGAGCGGGAGTTGGCCACCGCGCTGCGCACCAGCCGCACCACCGTCACCGCCGTGTACGACCTGCTGCGCGAGAGCGGCTACGCGCGCAGCCGCCAGGGCTCGGGCACCTGGACATCCCTGCCCGACGGGCACGCCCCCACCGGCGTGGGCCGGCTGCTCGGGGCCCAGGACACCGCGATCGACCTGGCCAGGGCGGCCTCCGGACTGCCCGAGCAGGCGTTGCTCGACGCCCTCGCCGAGATCACCCCGCACCTGGTCGAGCACGTCCACACGCCCGGCTACCACCCGTACGGCCTACCGGAGCTGCGCGCCGCCGTCGCCGAGCGGTTCACCGCGCGCGGCCTGCCGACCGTGCCCGAGCAGATCCTGGTGACCTCGGGGGCCCAACACGCGCTCACCCTCGTCCTGGGCCTGCTGTGCGGTCCTGGCGACCGGGTCGTGGTCGAGAACCCGTCCTATCCCAACGCCCTGGAGGCCATGCGCCGCGCGCGGCTGCGCACCGTGTCGGTTCCGGTCACCGACGCCGGCTGGGACATCGAGATCATCGAGTCGACCCTGCGCCAGGTGGTGCCCCAACTGGCCTACCTCATCCCCGACTTCCACAACCCCACCGGCCTCCTCATGCCCGAGGCCGACCGCGGCCGGGTGCTGCGCGCCGCCGGGCGCTCCGGCTCGTGGTTGGTCATCGACGAGACCCTGACCGACCTCGCACTCGACGTCCCGGCCCCGCCGCCGTTCGCCTCACACGCCGCGCCGGGCGGCACCGGACAGGTCGTCACCATCGGCTCGATGAGCAAGACCCACTGGGGCGGGCTGCGGATCGGCTGGCTGCGCGCGCCCGCGCGCCTGGTCACCGAGTTGGCGGGACAGCGCGTCGCCGCCGACATGGGCGGATCGGTGCTGGACCAACTCCTGGCCGTCGCCCTGCTGGCACGGGCCGGCGAGTTGCTGCCGCCCCGGCTGGAGCGGATGCGCGAGCAGCGCGCGGCGCTCACCACGGCCCTGGCCGAGCATCTTCCGGGGTGGACCTGGCGGCTGCCGCCCGGCGGGCTCTCGCTCTGGGTCGACCTGGCCGAGCCGATCGCCTCGGCACTGGCCGACCGGGCGCTGGACCACGGCGTACGCATCGAGAGCGGCGCCGTCTTCGCCGCCGACCCCGGCATCTTCGAACAGCGGCTGCGCATCCCCTTCACCATGCCGGCGGACACGCTGCGCGAGGCGGTACACCGGATGGCCGCCGCCCTCGCCGACGGCCTCCCCGCCCATCCCGCGTCGCGACGCCCGCACTGGGTCGCGTAGGACGAGCGCCGACGCCCCGGCCGACGGCTGACGGCTGACGGCGCGCCGAACAACCGGCGCCCGACGGCGCTCGCGCACGGCCGGCCCGCGCGAGCGGCCGAACGCCCCCCACAGCCCAGCGGTCCAGCAACCCGGCGGCCGGCCGCGCGGCGTCACAACCTGACGAGCTTGCGCAGCCGGGGAAAGCGCCCGCGGTCCTCGCGGGCGTTGCGGTCGAGTTCCTCCATGAGCCGCGTGGTGCGGTGCTCCATGTCCATCTCGTCCAGCATCCGGTCGATCTCCGAGAGCAGCGCGCCGCGCAGGTGCCACTGGCGGGGGTCGGCTTGGACGGCCTCGCCGAGCAGGCGCGCGGCCCGTTCCCGGCTGTCCGCCGCCGCGTCCAACACCTCCGTCAGCCGTGTCTCGGCCTGCTGCGCGTCGGCGCTGACCTGCGTGGTGACCAGGACGGCGAAGCTCTCGACGGCGTCGGCGACGTGCTCGATCAGTTCCGCCAGCGCGTCGGCCACCTCGGGTTCGAACAGTGGCTCGCCCCTGCGGTGCTTGGCCAGGTCGGTGAGCGTACGGGTGAGCACGCGCACCACCACGGTGCAGATCTCCAACGTGTCCAGGCCCGTACGCAGCACCACCCGGTGCAACAGGCCCTCCTTGACCCGCGGGTTGAGGCGCAGGCTGTCCTCCGCCTGCCGCAGCGCGGCATCCACCCGAGTGACGTCGTTGTCCAGCCGACGGGCCTCGTGCAGGCGGGCCGCGGCCCGGTCGACGGGGGTGTGCTCGCCGAGCCCGCCGCTGATGTGCAGCAACAGCTCGCGCAGCCGGCAGGCCAGGTCCTCGATGTGCTCGCTGGCGGTCCGCACCCAGACCGGTGGCGCGAAGAGGAAGTTGAACAGCAGCCCGACGATGGCCCCGATCAGCGTCTCCAGCACCCGGTCCCAGGCTGTGTTGGCCACCCGGGTCACCCCGAGGACGAGCATGGCGCTGATCGCCACCTCGGCGGTGAACTCACGCACCTTGACCAGGTGCCCCGCGGCCAGCGAAGCCAGGATGATCAGGCCGAGGCTCCACCAGGACAGCCCGACGAGCGAGCTGAACGCGATGGCGATGAGCACCCCGGACACCACCGCGTTGACCCGCCGAATGCCGGTGGTCAACGTGGCGTACAGGGTGACCTGCACGACGAGCAGGGCGGTCAGCGGCGCCGTCAGCGGCACCGGCTCGCTGCTGAGCTGGAGGGCCACGGCATACGAGATGGTCGCCGCCGCCGTGGACCGTATCGCCTGCACGACGGTGGGGTGGCGGCTGCGTTTGGTCAGTTCGGCTACGGGCTCCTTCACGTCGGGCACGTCCTGCCTGTCCCGCCCCCGGCCACCTCCGACACCGAAATGCCCGCTCTGCCACCTGCCTGGCGGTAGGCGGGCCAACCGCGCACCGAGGGCCGACAGGCCCACCACGCCGGGTCGCGCCGCATCACGCCTCCTCCTTCACACTCCCGTCAACGCTCCTGTCGGCGTTTCCCGCCTGGCCGTCTTCCCCGTTCACCCGCCACACGCACATCTCCGACATGCCCATCTGGGATCACGCGTCCGACCGACCGACTCGGCCAGTCGGGTGATCGATCCGCGGGCGGACGACTGTCCGTGCACGTCCGCTTCCCGAGGTCAGGGGATGGGATGGCTGGCACTGTCGCGACGGCTCTGACCGGGCAGCCCGTCCGCGATGGGCACACGGACGCGCACGGATGCCTCAGGCATGGGCATGGGCATGATCCTGGTCGCGGCCAAGGCCGTCTCGCCGCTCAGGCCCGACGTCGAGACCAAGGCGTTCCGGCACAGGTCGTCGTGTTCGCCGTGAAGTCGAAGGCCGCTATCGCCAAGGCATAGCTCACAGCACTGAGCGGGGCGGCCGTGGCCGCCCCGCGGGTACAGCTAGTTGCCCTGCCTCTTGATGTAGGTGAGCGCACTCATGCCGAGGCCAAAGGCTCCCGCCAAAGCTCCGGCACCCCCAGCAACAGCAACGCCGGGTGCTATCCCGAGCAGGGCGAGCACGAGACCAGACACAAGGCCGACGACCATCGAGGTCGACAGGAGCAGGCAGACCTCCAGAGTGCGGTGGTCGCACACGTCCTGAGTCGAGTTGGTTGCCATCCAGGCACCTCCATGCAGCTCTCACATATTCCGCTGAATCCGGGCAGACGTCCCCCCGGACATCACCCACGGATCTCGGCGGAAACAGGCACTTAGCGCCTGATTACGGAGAGTTGGAGCCTTCGACGTACAACCTCAAGTGACCGCTCCTATCGGGCAGTTGATACCCCGCTACCGTACATCAGTCTTCGATATACCTGCCAGCTCTCAAGAGGTGGCGTCCATCCGCCGGCGCAACCGCGCAGCCCACGGGCGAGCCCCTGTCACGGGCGACCGGGACCAGACCAGGAAGGAGGCCCGCCATCCGGCACCGCAGGTGAGAGCGGGTGGCCCCGGGCACGGGCAGGCTGGTTCGATCGACCGAGCGTGTGCTGTGCGGGGGCCACGCGTGGCCCCCGGACAGCGGGGATCACCCGGAGACCGACCCGCCGCACCCCGGCGGTCACGCGCGGAGGTCGACTGGCGGCGGGCCGGCGCGTGCGCGAGCCGCCGCTCGGGTTCCGCCTCCGGCGTCATCGCTCGTCGCCCGGCTCACCGTCCGCGCGGGTCGGCGGCTGCGGGCCCACGGCGTCGGGGCGGCGCCACGGGCGGTCGACGGGCTCGCACGCCACCCGCCACCAGGGAGCCACCGGCACCTCCCCCGCGGGCTCGAAGGGCTCGCCGGGGCGGGGGAACGCCACCGGGACGCCGGCGTCCGCTGCCGCGTCCCTGGTCCACTCGGCCGGCTCGGCCCACGGGTGCGGGGCCAGGTTGAAGGTGGCCCAGTGGATGGGGAGGAGCACGCCGCTGGCCCCGCCCTGGAGGTCGAGGTGCGTACGCACCCCCTCGGCGGGCGTCATGTGGATCTCGGGCCAGAACTCGCTGTACGCGCCGATCTGGATCATCGTCGCGTCGAACGGCCCGTACTGCCGGCCGATGTCCGTGAACTCCGCGAAGTACCCGGTGTCCCCGCTGTGGAAGACCCGGTGGCGCGGGCCGGCCACGACCCAGGAGGCCCACAGCGTGTGCTGTCCGCCGCGCAGTCCGCGCCCGCAGAAGTGGCGGGCCGGCGTCGCGGTCAGCGTGAGGTGGGCGACCTTGCCGGACTCGTGCCAGTCCAGCTCGGTGATCCGGGTGGCCGGCACCCCCCAGTGCTCCAGGTCGGCCCCGACGCCCAGCGGCACGACGAAGGCCGTGTCGGTGCGGGCCAGGCCGCGGATCGTCGGCATGTCGAGGTGGTCGTAGTGGTCGTGGGAGATGACCACGACGTCCACCGGTGGCAGCTCCGCCAGCGGCAGCGGCACCGGGTGCAGGCGCCGCGGCCCGGCGAAGGGGAAGGGGGAGCACCGCTGGCCCCACACCGGGTCGAAGAGCACCCGCTGCCCGTCGATCTCGGCCAGCACGCTGGAGTGTCCCATCCAGGTGAGGCGCAACCCCGAGGCCGGCTCCGCGGCCCAGTCGGCCGCGATCGGGCGGTGCACCGGCACGTGGCCACGCGGTGCCCTGCGGGCCCGGTCGACCTTGCTGAGCTGGGTGAGCAGCAGCCGACCGGTGGAGCCGGGAAGCAGGGTGCGGGTCGGCAACGGGTTGCGGAACTGACCGGCGGCGAACTGCGGTGACCGCCGCATGCGGGCCAACCGCTCTCCCGTCGGGTCGGCCCCGAAGGCCGCCGGCCGCAGCGCGGCGATGGGCTTGCGTCGAGCGTGGGGGCCGGTCAAGGCACCTCCTAGGAAGGGGCGTGGGCGAAGCCGGTGGTGGCGCGCGGGGCGGTTGTCCTCAACCTATGCGACGCCGCGCGAGCGACCAGTCCCCGGGGGCGGGGCCGTCGCGTCGGCTCAGGTCTGCCGCCGCGGCTCGTACGCCTCGGCGCTGAGTCCGAACGTCCAGGCCACGCCCTCGCGTGCGGTGCGCGTGCGCGGCGGCACCCGCAGCCAGTACGTGCGGGACGAACCGTCGGGCTCCGGTGTGGAGTTGACCACCTCGACCATCACCACCGGCTCGTCGCCCTCCAACTCGATGCGCCACAGCACCCCCGTCTCGTCCCGGTGCACCGGCTGGGCGCCGGACTCGCTGAGATAGCGGTCGTACCCGTAGTGCTCCAGCATCACGCGGCGCAGTTCGGCGTTCTCCTCGGTGCGGATGCGCCGGGCGTCCAGCGCGCCGAGGCCCTCCAGGAAGTCGGCCGGCACCGGCATGCCCCGCCAGGCGTACAGGGCGAAGCCGTCGGGGTAGGCGAGGGCCGGGCCGTCGCCTCGGTCGAGCCGGCCCGCCTCGTCCCGGTGCAGTTCGCGGGGGCGTTCGCTGATAACCGCCACGGTCTCGTACGGCCACCACCAGCCGGCCGCGCGGGCCACCGCGCTCACCCCGGCCAGCGCTTCGGCCCCGTCGAAGGCGGCCAGCCAGGCCGCGTCGTGCTGACCCAACACGGCCGACGCGAGGGCCAGCCGCACCGCCGTCTCCTGGGCCGCGCCCCGCTGTTCGCCCTGTGGCTCGCTCCGCTGCCCGTCCCGCTGTCCGATCTGTTGCTCGTCGGGTCCGGGCGCTGGCGCGTCGATGTTTCCGCCAATCACGACGCCGGCGGCGCGCCCCTGATCGGGGCCGGCGAGGCCGGTGGTGATGCCGGCGCGGACGCGGTCGGTCAGGCCCCGTGTCAGTTCCCACAGGGGCGCCGAGGCCAGCGCCCACCGCGCGGCCCACCCCTGCGGGCCGAGTTCGGTGAGCACGCGCCGCCGCTCGGCCTCCCATGGCCCGCTGCGCACCGCCTCCCGCACCGAACGGCCCGGCCGGGGCGCGTCCGGGTCGACACCCGCCGCGCGCAGCGCCCGCGCGGCGCGCGCCGCGACGACGCCCGGCAGCGTCGCGCGCTGCCCCGTCAGCAACAGCACGGCCGCGGCGCCCACCAGGGGCGAGTCGGCCCACACCACCCGCTCGGGCTCGGCCAGGCCGGCCTGCCGGTAGGCCAGTCGCACGCCCGCCTCGGCGCCCGCGCGGTCCGCGCCAGCGGTGGCCGCGGCGACCGCGCGCCAGTCCGTCCCGCCCGCGTTCCCGGACGGCGCCGGCGTCCGCTGCTCGTCCACGGCCAGTTCCCCTCCCCCGGCCTGCCGCTCCCCAACGCGCTGCTGTTCCCCGACGGTGTTCGTCATCTCCCGCTCCCCCTCTGTCGTTCGGTGTGTGTGGCGATGCCAGGCCCGCGGCGGGCGGTGCCGCGCGGGCCACGGCCGCGTCGGCGGCTCAGTCCGCGACGACGCGCACCGCGCCCGGGGCGTACTCCCGCTGGCGCACCACGCGGTACCAGCCCTTCGGCAGCGGTATCGGCGCGTGCTCCTCGTGCACCACCCGGCCGCCTTCCGGGAGGTGGAGGTAGCCGGCGCCGCCCAACCCCGGCTCGCGGACCAGCGAGCCCGGTCCGACGACCGCGTGCGCGTGCCCGGTGACCTCGCCGAGGGCCAGGACCAGCCGGCCACGCCCGTCCCGTGGCCGTGGGGGTAGGGCGGCCACGCTCGGTGGCAGGGCCTCGCGGGCCACCGGCACGATCAGGACGTCTCCCTGTCGGTACATGTGCTTCCTCCGTCGGGCAGTTGGCCGAGGTGTTCCGGCGACGCTCACGACGTTAGGTGGGGGGTCTGACAGTCGACCGCACCCGCCACCCACGGCCCGGCCCACCGGCCGCGTGCCCGACGCCACGGAGGCGGCGCCACGGGGTCGACGCCCGCCATCTGCCGGCCGTCACCTGCCGCTGGCCGCCCGCTGGCCCGACTGTCAGTGCCGCTTGGTAGAACTCTTCGCAACGTCCCTCGCACGTCGCGCGAGCCGTACCGAACCCAGGAGATCCACCCCATGACCGTTGAGCACCTGCAAGAACTGCACGGCCTGCCGACCTTCGTCTTCCCGTCCAAGGGCGAGTCGACGGAGCTGCCGGCCGCGGAGGTCGTCGCCTGGTCGATCGCCGCGTCGCCGTACAGCGACGAGACGGAGGAGTTCACCGAGGTCTTCGAGCGGTTCCTGTCGACCGTGGACGTCGCCAAGGTGCGTGCGCTGATCATCGGCCAGTGGGGCGAGCCGTACGACAACAGCTCCGACCACGTGGTCGAGCTGCTGGTGGCCGCGAAGGACCGGCTGACCTCCCTGGAGGCCCTGTTCATTGGGGACCTGGAGGCCGAGGAGGCGGAGATCTCCTGGATCGAGCAGGGCGACGTGACGCCCGTGTTGGCCGCCTATCCGCGACTGCGTGAGCTGGGCGTGCGCGGCGGCACGGGGCTGCGGTTCCCCGCGGTCAGGCACGAGGCGTTGCGCACGCTGACCTTCGAGGCCGGCGGGCTGCCCGGTGAGGTGGTGCGCGGCGTGGTCGCCAGCGACCTGCCGGCCCTGGAGTACCTGGAGATGTGGTGGGGCGTGGAGGAGTACGGCGGCGACGCCACGGTCGCCGACCTGGCGCCGCTGCTCGACGGTGGCCGCTTCCCGCGCCTGCGCCACCTCGGGCTGCGGAACAGCGAGATCCAGGACGAGATCGCCACGGCCGTGGCCGCCGCGCCCGTGGTGGCCCAGCTCGCCTCGCTCGACCTCTCGTTGGGCGTGCTCAGCGACGCGGGCGCCCTGGCACTGCTCGACGGGCAGCCGCTCACCCACCTCAAGTGGATCGACCTGCACCACAACTTCGTCACCGAGGACGTGGCCAACCGGCTGCGCGCGGCCTGGGAGCCGGCCGGGGTCGAGGTCGACCTCTCGGAGACCGGCGACTCGTGGGAGGACGGCGACGAGATCCACCGCTACACGGCGGTCGCCGAGTGACGTACGCGCCCACCCGCCGTCAGGCGCCGCCGCGTCCCGGGCGTCGGCCGGCCGGCGCGTCACGTACGGCAGGCGCGTGACGCGCGAGGGGCGCGTCACGCGCGGGGGCACGGGCTCGCCGCGCCGCGAGCCCGCGCGGCCCGGTGGACCCGCGAGGTCCGCCGGGCCCGGAACAGCACAGCCCGGGTACGGGCCGGAGAAAGGGGAGGTGAGCCGCCATCGTCGCGTCGTACGCGCCGGATGAACGGGGTCCGCGCTTCGCGGTCGTCGGAGTGCGGGACGGTCGGCGGGTTGCGCTGTTCACCGCCGCGGCCCGCGCCGCAGGGCTCGACGCCCCGCGCGTGGTGGACTGGTCCCGGGTGCTGCGCGCGGGGGCCGTCTTCGCGCCGGGTGAGACCGTGCGGATCGACTCGCCGGGTGAGGACGTGGCCGTAGAGGGCGCGCTGCGCGGCGTCGACGATCCGACCCGGGTGGAGGGCACGGCCCGCTGGTACGCGCGGTTCACCTCGGCCACGGTGGAGGTGGCCGACGCGGCGCGGGCGGCGGGGGCTCGACTCCTTGACGATCCGGGCGAGTTGTCCGTGCTGTTCGACAAGCGGCGCTGCCATGGTGTGCTGCGGGCGGCCGGCGTGCCGGTGCCGCCGTCGCCGACCTCACGCGCGCCGGCGACTCCCCCGCGGGTGCGGTCGACCTCGGCCGGCGGGGCCGGCGCGGTCGAGTCCGCGGGGTCCTGCGCGCCCGTGCGCGGCTGGGACGACGTGCGCGCGCTGCTCGCGGGGACGGGCGGGTTGCGGCGCGCCTTCGTCAAGCTCGCGCACGGCTCGTCGGCCTCCGGCGTGCTGGCCGTCGAGTGGGCCGGGTCCGGTCGGGTGTCCGCCAGGACCTCGGTGGAGCGCTCCCCCGACGGGCGGCTGTTCAACTCGCTGCGCGTGCGCCGCTACACCACCGAGGCGGAGGTCGCCGCGCTGGTGGACGCGCTCGCGCCGGACGGGCTGCACGTCGAGCGCTGGCTGCCGAAGGCGTCGCAGCGCGGGCGCGCCGCCGACCTGCGGATCGTGGTGGTCGGCGGGCGGGCCACGCACGCCGTGGTGCGTACCAGCCGGTCCCCGATGACCAATCTGCACCTGGGCGGGGCGCGCGGCGAGTTGGCCGCCGCCCGCGCCGCGACCGAGGCCGCCGGCGTGGCTTGGGGCGAGGTGCTGGGCCTGGCCGAGCGCGCCGCCGCCTGCTTCCCGGGCACCCTGTGCGTCGGCGTCGACGTGCTGCCCGGCACGGGCTGGCGGCGCTTCGCCGTCGGCGAGGTCAACGCCTTCGGCGACCTGTTGCCCCGGCTGACCGGTCTGCCCGGCAGCGGCGCCGAGGGGCTTGACACCTACGGGGCGCAGATCGCCGCCGTCACGACGAAGGAGCACCACCACCATGCCACCCGCTGACCCCGCAGGTCAGAACCTCCGCGCGGCCTCGGCCGCACCGGAGCGCGCGAACCCCGGCTGTCCGGGCCCGAGTTGGGGACCGCCCGAGCCGCGCGACGAGGCGCCGCACCTCGTCGAGCCGGACATGAACGCCGTCGTGGGCAGCCACGACATCCTCCTGGTCACCCTGGACACGCTGCGCTACGACGTGGCCGTCGACCTGCTGGCCCGTGGCCGGCTGCCGCACCTGGCGCGCCATCTGCCCGGCGGTCGCTGGGAGCGCCGACACGCCCCCGGCAGCTTCACCTACGCCTCCCACCAGGCGATGTTCGCGGGCTTCCTGCCCACGCCGGCCACCCCGGGGCCGCACCCACGGCTGTTCGCGGCGCGCTTCGCGGGCAGCGAGACCACCGCGAGCGGCACGTACGTCTTCGACGCCCCCGACCTGGTGTCGGGCCTGGCCGCGGCCGGATACCACACGGCCTGCGTCGGCGGCGTGGGCTTCTTCAACAAGGGCGGCGCGCTCGGCTCGGTGCTGCCCGGCCTCTTCCGGGAGAGCCACTGGGAGCCCGAGTTCTCCGTGGCCTCGCCCACGTCGTTCGAGGCGCAGGTGGCCCGCGCCGAGCAGGTCGTGGCCCGCACCCCCGCCGAGCAGCCGCTGTTCCTCTTCGTCAACGTCTCCGCGTTGCACCAACCCAACTGGTTCCACCTGCCGGGCGCCACGCGCGAGGCGGGCGACTCGTGGGAGACGCACGCCGCCGCGCTGGAGTACGTCGACCGGCACATCGGCCGCCTGCTGGCCGCCGCGAGCAGCCGCCGCCGCTGCTTCGCCATCATCTGCTCCGACCACGGCACGGCGTACGGCGACGGCGGCTACACCGGCCACCGGCTCGCCCACGACGTCGTCTGGACCGTGCCGTACACCCACTTCTTCCTTGAGGGCCCATGACCGTCACCATCCCGCTCAGCACGCCCGGCAACGACGCCGACCCGACCGGCTCGCCGTACCGGTCGTACGTCTACGGCTACCCGCACAAGACCGCGTACGAGAAGTTGGACCCCCGCCCCGCGCTGCGCGAGCTGTGGGCGGGCGAGGACCGCGGGGCGTTGTCGCTGTACGCGCACATACCGTTCTGCGAGGTCCGCTGCGGCTTCTGCAACCTGTTCACCCGCATCGGCGCGCCCGACGGTCTCACCGGCGCCTACCTCGACGCCCTGGAGCGGCAGGCGCGCGCCGTGCGCGAGGCGCTGGACGAGGGAGGTGACGCGCCACGGTTCGCGAACGCCGCGTTCGGCGGCGGCACGCCGACGTTCCTGACCGCCGCCGAACTCAGCCGGCTGTGCGACATCGCCGAGCGGCGGATGGGCGCCGACCTGCGGGCCGTTCCGCTGTCGGTCGAGGCGTCGCCGGCGACGGTGACCGCGGACCGGCTCGCGGTGCTCGCCGAGCGCGGGACCACCCGGCTGAGCCTCGGCGTGCAGACCTTCGTCGAGGCCGAGGCCCGGGCCGCCGTCCGGCCGCAGCGCCGCGCGGACGTGGAGGCGGCCCTCGGCCGGGTACGCGACGCCGGCATACCCGTGCTCAACATCGACCTGATCTACGGCATCACGGGCCAGACCGAGCAGTCCTGGCAGCGCTCCCTCGATGCGGCGCTCGCCTGGCGGCCCGAGGAGCTGTACCTGTACCCGCTCTACGTCCGGCCGCTGACCGGCCTCGGCCGGGGCGGCACCGGGGCGGACCCGGCCTGGGACGAGCAGCGGCTGCGGCTCTACCGGCACGGCCGCGACACGCTGCTGGCCAGCGGTTACGAGCAGACGTCGATGCGGATGTTCCGGCGTCGCGGTGCGCCGGTCGTCGGCGACGACGAGTACGCCTGCCAGCGCGACGGCATGGTGGGCCTGGGATGTGGCGCCCGCTCGTACACCTCGCGGCTGCACTACTCCTTCGACTACGCCGTGGACATGCGCGAGATTCGGACCATCGTCGACGACTACGTGGCGCGGCCCGCCGACGCGTTCGCGCGGGCGACGCACGGCCGTTGGATGGACGAGGACGAGCGCCGGCGCCGGCACGTGTTGCAGTCGGTGCTCCAGGCCGCGGGGATGGTGGTGGCCGAGTACCGGCAGCGGTTCGGCACCGATCCTGTCGCGGACTTCGCGGACGAGTTGGCCCGGTGCGCCGAGCGCGGCTGGCTCGACGAGAGCGCCGGGCCCGAGGTGTTGCGGCTGTCCGCCGAGGGGTTGGCGCACTCCGACGCGCTCGGGCCGCTGCTGTTCTCGCCCGCCGTGCGGAAAGCCATGGCCGCCTACGAGCCCAAGTGAGGAGCGCGCACATGCGAGAGGAGTCGGCGACCGGCGCCGGACCCGGGCCGTGCGAGGGCGCGGGCACGGAGCTGACCGTGCTCTACCGGGGGCCGCTGGCCTCCTGCGACTACGACTGTCCGTACTGCCCGTTCGCCAAGCGCCGCGACTCCCGCGAGCAGTTGCGCGCCGACCGGGCGGCCTTGGAGCGCTTCACCGACTGGGTCGCCGAACACACCGATGACCGGTTGTCGCTGCTGTTCACGCCGTGGGGCGAGGGGCTGGTCCGCTCCTGGTACCGGCGCGCGCTCACCGAGCTGAGCCACCTGTCGCACGTGCGCCGGGTGGCGATCCAGACCAATCTGAGCTGCCGCACCGACTGGCTGGGCGCGGCGGACCTGGACGCGCTGGCGCTGTGGTGCACCTACCACCCGGGGCAGACGCCGTACGAGCGGTTCGTGGCCAAGTGCGGCGAGTTGGTCGAGCGCGGGGTGCGGTTCAGCGTCGGCATCGTGGGGCTGCCCGAGCACCTGGCGGCGGCGCACCGACTGCGGGCCGCGCTGCCCGCGCACGTCTACCTGTGGGTGAACGCGGCCGAGGGGCGCGCGTACACCGACGCGGAGGCCGAGCAGTGGACCGCGATCGACCCGCTGTTCGGCTACAGCCGGCACCCGCACGAGAGCGCCGGCCTGCCCTGTCGGACGGGCTCCTCGGTCATCTCGGTGGACGGCGACGGCACGGTACGCCGCTGCCACTTCGTCCGCGACGCGTTGGGCAACCTCTACGACGGGTCCTACCGGGCGGCCCTGCACCCGCGCCCGTGCACGCGGGCGGTGTGCGACTGCCACATCGGCTACGTGCACCTGGAGACGCTGCCGCTGTACGACGTGTTCGCCGGCGGCGTGTTGGAGCGGATACCGGCGCGGACACCGGCGCCGGGCGCGGTGCCGGTGCCGCTCGGCCCGACCAGGCTCACCGCTTGACGCCCACGCCCCCGTAGAAGGCGACCCGGCTGTCCTCCGCCGCGGCGGCGGGGTCCTCCGGTTGCCATCGCGACGCCTGCACGACCCCGGGCTCCAGCAGGTCGAGCCCCGCGAACAGGGCCTCGACGGCCGGCCGGTCGCGCAGGTGGAGGGAGGCGGTGGCGGCCCGGTAGACCTCGCTGGCGTCGCCGCCCGCGCGGTGGAAGTCGCCCGTGCCGTGGCTGAGGACGAGGTAGCTTCCGGCGGGCAGCGCGTCCCGCAGCGCGGCGACGATGCCGGCCGGGTCCTCCTCGTCCTTGACGAAGTGCAGGACGGCGAGGAGCAGTACGGCCACCGGCTGATCGAAGTCGATCAGCTTGCGGACGGTGGGGTGGCCCAGGATGTGGCGCGGCTGCCGGGCGTCGGCCAACAGGAAGCCGACGCCCGGCGTGTTGGTCAGCCGGGCCTCGGCGTGGGTGGCCACGATCGGGTCGTTGTCGACGTAGGCCACGCGGACGTCGGGGGCGATCTGCCGGGCCACCTCGTGCGTGTTGGGCGAGGTGGGGATGCCGGTGCCGATGTCGATGATCTGCCGCACGCCCTGTCGCACCACGTGCTGCACGGCGCGGAGCAGGAACTGTCGGTTGGCGCGGGCGCTGGGGCGGGCCTCGGGGGCCATGGCTATGACACGCTCGGCCGCCTCGCGGTCGATCTCGTAGTTGTCTTTTCCACCGAGGTAGTAGTCGTACATGCGGGCCGGGTGTGGCCTGCTGGTGTCGATCCCGGGGATCGAGGGGCCCTGCTCAACCATGCCGTGCTCCGCTCGGTGCCGATGCCTGTGGTGTCGCCGCGGTCGCTCGCCCGTGCACCGCCTCGCCGGCGCTGGCGGCCGGCGAGGCGGTGCGGTCAGGCGAGGAGGAAGTCGGCGTCACCGGCCTTCGCGCCCTGGATGAACCGCGCGATCTCGTGGTGGGTGTAGATCAGGGCGGGGCCGTCGGGATCGGTGGACTGGCGCAGCGCGATCCGGCCGTCGCCGAGGCGCATGGCCTCCACGCAACTCCCCCCGTTGCCCCCGCTCCAGGGCTTGTGCCAGCCTTCGGTGCCGAGGTCGGTGGCGGGCATGCCGTTGTAGATGCGATCCATGGTTCAGATCTCCTTGCGAATGCCACCGAGGATCGACTCGGTGGTCTGTGCTGGCGCGGCTTGCGCGCACATCCGGTCCAGGGCCTCCAGGAACATCGACACGTCATCGCGCTGGTCGAAGTAGACGGCGCCGACGAGGCTCTCCGAGTACGCGATGTCGGGAAGTTCCGGGATCGGGAACCGGAAGATGTGGAAGGGGCCGTACATGGCCGGGTGTGGCCCGGCGTCGAACGGCATGACCTGGAGCCGGACGTTGGGCATGGCGGTGGCCTCGATGAGGCGCGCGAGTTGGTCGCGCATCACGCCGGGTCCGCCGATCGGCCGCCGCAGCACCGTCTCGTCGAGCACGGCCCACAGCAGCGGCGGGTTCTCGCGGGTGAGCAGCGCCTGGCGCTCCTTGCGCAACGCGACACCGCGGTCGATGTCCGCCTCGGAGGCGTGGGGCATGCCGGCGCGCAGCACGGCGCGCGTGTAGTCCTCGGTCTGCAGCAGGCCGGGGATGTAGTGCGGCTCGTAGGCGCGGATGAGGTTGGCCTCGACCTCCAGGCTGACGAAGGCGCTGAACCAGTCCGGCAGCACGTCGCGGAACCGGTGCCACCAACCGGGCTGGTTGGCCTCGCGGGCCAGCGCGAGGAAGCCTTCGACCTCTTCCTGGTCGCTCACGCCGTAGGTGGTCAGCAGCTTCTCGACGTACGGGATCTTCAGGCCGACCTCGGCCTTCTCCATCCGGCGGATCGTGGCGTGGGTGACGTCGAGCGCACGACCGGCCTGCTCGTAGCTGAGCCCGGCCTTCTCCCGCAGGTCCTGCAGGCGCCTGCCGAGCACCACGCGCAAGACGGTCGGGGCACCGCCTCCCGACCGTGCGTCTGCCACTGCCGTTCCCCTTCCAAGCGCCGTCACAGGTAAGCAGTCTGTCATGTGCTCAGCTCACCGAACAGACTGCTCTTACGATTCTGCAATTTACAGATTGAAGCTTGCCATTCGTCACTGACGGGCCGCATAGTTGCGGCGTGGCCACTTCATACGACGGTCTCTGGTTAGGACGCCCGGGCGGCGCGGTCGCCCAACGCCTTCAGGACGCGTTCCATCTGCCGGCGCTCAGCACCTCCGTCGCTGAGGCACGCAAGCGGGTTCTGGCCCGGCTGGCCGAGTGGGGTGCCTGCGACGAACTGCGGGACGACGCCCAACTCGTCGTATCGGAGCTGTTCACCAACGCGGTGCGGCACACCAACAGCGACCGGGTCCGCTGCGAACTACGCGTCTTCGCCGACCGACTCCGGGTCGAGGTGGCGGACCAGGGGCGCGAGCACGCCACGCTGTGCCCCCGCGAGAGCGGCTGGGAGCAGGAGGGCGGACGCGGGCTGATGCTCGTGGAGGCGCTGTCCGACTCCTGGGGCGTGCGCCCGCGCGAGGGCGGCCAGGGCCGGGCCGTCTGGGCCTATCTGCCGACCGCCGGTCTGCCGGCGCAGTCCGCGGGCCTCCCGGACCGGCCCGCCGGTTCCTCCCCGATGTGGGCCTGACGGGCCTGCCCCTGTCTGGTCCCGCCTGACGGGCCTGCCCCTTCCGGGCCTGACGGGCCCGCTCCCGCACGACGCGGGACTGCGGCGCAACGGCGCCGGAGCCCGCCCGACAGGGCCCACGCCCGGCGCCAACGACAGCGCGAGCCCGCGCCCGGACGGCGCCCCGCGCTGCCCCGGAGCGCCGGTCGCGGACTAGAGCGGCAGCAGGTCGGGCCGCTTGGGCTCGACGTGGTCGCCGGAGGACTCGCCACGCAGCCGGCGGCCGATCCAGGGGACCAGGTGCTCGCGCGCCCAGTGGATGTTGTCCCGGCGCACGGCCGCGGCGGGGCGCTGGGCCAGCGGCGGCCAGGGCTGGTCGGGGTCGGCGCACACCTCGAGGCCGAGGACCTGCGCGGCGCGCAGGGCGACCCGGGTGTGACCGTCGGGCGACAGGTGCAGGCGGTCAGCGCTCCAGGCGCGCCGGTCCTGCACGGAGCGCAGCGACCACAGGTCGAGCACCGGGCAGTCGTAGCGGTCGGCGATGGCGCGCACGTGCGCCGTGTACGTCGCGATCTTCCCGCGTAGATGCCGCAGCACCGGCACGTCGCGCGTGTCGAAGCCGGTGCACACCAGCACGGTGCCCACGGACGACGCGAGCTTGGCCACCGCCGCCTCGTACCGGCTGGCGACGTCGTCCGGGTCGCTGCCCGGTCGCAGGATGTCGTTGCCGCCCGCGCAGAACGACACGAGTTCGGGCCCCAGCTCAAGGACGCGCGGCACCTGCTCCTCGACGATCTGGTCGAGGAGTCGGCCGCGCACGGCGAGGTTGGCGTAGCGGAAGTCGTGCTCGGCGCGTTGGTCCGACAGCAGCACGGCGAGCCGGTCGGCCCAGCCTATGAAGGCCCCGTCGGGCCCCGGGTCGCCGACACCTTCGGTGAAGCTGTCTCCGACGGCCGCGTACGACTCGAACGCGTCACTGGTATTGGTCTTCGAATCGGCTGCCACGTCCGCACATCCTCCTCCGTGTGAAGTGACCTACGCCACCGTAACCATGGGTTGACGTGGGGTGATCTATCCCACTGGATCTCTCACATAAAGCCGGAATAAGCATCTGCGCCGGCGATGACAAGGTGCGGGCGCGGCCGAAATGATGGGGTGCCGGGCCCGTACCGTAGGGTCGGCCCCCAGCCTCTCGTTGACCACAGCAGGCACACCCGCACCGAGGAGCAGCCGTGACACAGCAGATCCCGCACGCCTCCCCCCACACCCCGGACGAGACGGAACCGCGCCTGTCGGGGGTCAGGAACTTCCGGGACGTGGGCGGCCTGCCGACGATCGACGGCCGGCGGGTGCGGTCGGGTGTGCTCTTCCGCAGTGGTCACCTCGCCCACGCGACCGAGGAGGACGCGGCGTTCCTGGCCACGCTGGGCCTGCACACCATCTTCGACTTCCGCAACGCCGCCGACATCAGGGTCGAGGGACCCGACGTCGCGCTCCCCGGCGTCCGCAACGTCAACATCCCGCTCACCGACCCGGCCGAGGGCGCCGAGTTCTGGTCCATGGTCTTCCACGGCGACATCGAGCAGCTCCGGGCCGAACTCTCCGACGGCCAGGCCGCCGGCCGGATGACCGCCTCGTACCGCACGATGGTCACCACGCGCACCGCCGAACACGCCCGCGTGCTGGCCGCGCTGGCCGATGACAGCGTGCCGGCGCTCATGCACTGCGCGGCCGGCAAGGACCGCGCGGGCCTGTCGATCGCCATCACCCTGCTCGCCGTCGGCGTCACCCCCGAGGCGATCGAGGCCGACTACCTGGCGTCGGCGGCGGCGCACCGCCGCTACAAGGTGCGGCGGCACAGCGACTCCGCCGAGGCCATGTCGCCGGAGGTGCTCGAACTCATCGGCCCCCTCTTCGACGCGCGGGCCAGCTATCTGGCGGCGGCGTTCGAGGCGATCGAGACGACCTGGGGCGACACCGAGCGCTATCTCACCGAGGGACTCGGCCTCACCCCCGCGCTGCGTGGGCGGCTGCGCGAGCGGCTGCTGACCGACTGACCGCCGGCGCGCGCGGGGCCCGTGCCGGGGCGCGCGCCCGGCACGGCCACCCGCGCTCACCGACTGGCGACGGCTTGTTTCACGAGGGTCTTGCCGAACTCCCACAGCAGGCCGCCTCCGTCGTGCGCGTCGTCCATGACGTCCGTGAACGCCGCCACGAAGCGGTCCACCTCCGGCTCGCCGATGATCAACGGTGGGATCAGCTTGATCACTTCCAGGTGGTCGCCGGAGACCTGGGTCAGGATGCGGTGCCGGTGCAGCAGCGGCGCCACCACCAACTGCGCGAACAGCCCCTTCCGCGCGGCCTGAAGCATCGTCCAACGGCTGCGCAGCTTCAGCGAGGTGGGCCGGCCGAACTCGATGCCGATCATCAACCCCCGGCCGCGCACCTCGTGCAGCAGTTCGTAGCGCGGCACGAGCGCGGCGAGCCGTTCGCGGAGCAGGTCTCCGGTGCGCCGGGCGCGGGCCACCACGTCCTCCTGCTCCATGACCGCGAGGGTCGCCAGGCCGGCCGCCATGGCCTGGGCGTTGGAACCGAAGCTCGCGGAGTGCACCAGCACCCGGTCCATCGAGGAGTAGACCCGCTTGAAGATCCAGTCCTTGCCGAGGGTCGCCCCCACCGGCACGTAACCGCCGGACAGCGCCTTGGCCACGCACACCAGGTCGGGCTCGACGCCGTCCTCGTGCTGGTAGCCGAAGAAGTCCCCGGTGCGCCCGATGCCGGTCTGCACCTCGTCGGCGATGAGCAGCGCCTTGTGCCGGTGCAGCAGGTCCTGGGCGGAGCGCAGGTAGCCGGGCGGGGCCGCGAGCACGCCCTTGCCCTGGATCGGCTCGACCACCAGAGCGGCCACGTCGCCCCGCCGCAACTCCCGCTCCAGGGCGGCCAGATCGCCGAGCGGCACCGCCGTGTCGGGCAGCAGCGGCGCGAAGCCGTCGCGGAAGCCGTCCTCGCCGTTGACCGAGAGCGCGCCGGTGGTCAGCCCGTGGAAGGCGTGCGGGCAGTACAGCACCCGGGGCTTGCGGGTGGCGTACCGGGCGAACTTGAGCGCCGTCTCGACCGCCTCGGTGCCGCTGTTGCCGAAGAACACCCGGTCCAGGTGCGGCGCGTGCGCCAACAGCCGCTCGGCGAGGAGTCCGGGCAGCGGCTGGCAGTCGAAGCGGGTGAGGTCGGCCAGGCCCGCGTCCAGGACGTCGTGCAGCGCCTTGCGGACCACGGGGTGGTGGCGGCCGAGGCCCATCACCCCGAAGCCGGCGAGCATGTCCAGGTAGTCCTGGCCGTCGGCGTCCCAGAAGTACGCGCCCTCGGCCCGCTCGTAGACCTTGTCGAAGCCGATGGTGTGCAGCATGCGCGGCAGCTGGTGGTTCAGGTACCGGGCGTGCAGTTCGTAGCGTTCGGCCCCGCGCTCCGTGAGGAGTCTGCCGAGGTCGAAGCCCGTCGATTCGGCCACCGTCATGCCCCTGCCCCTTCGTGTGTGCGTCGCTCGTCCTGCCCCGCCGGCCGGTGCGGGCCGGGGGGCCGGCCCCCCCCCGGGGACGGGCGCCGGCCCCCGCTCGGGGTGGGTGCCCGGCGCCCGCGCCGGCGGCCTCACTTGTTGGCCGACACCGTTTCCCTGGCCGCGCGCAGCGACTCCTTGAGGGAGCCCATGGTGGCGAGCACCGCCGTGGGCTCGTACCCGCAGTGCGCCATGCAGTTGTCGCAGCGCGGGTCCTTGCCGCGGCCGTACTTGTCCCAGTCGGTCTCCTCGATCAGCTTCTGGTACGTGGTCACGTACCCGTCGCTCATCAGGTAGCACGGGCGCTGCCAGCCGAACAGCGAGTAGTTGGGGATGCCCCAGGCCGTGCACGGGAAGTCGGTCTTGCCCTCCAGGAAGTCCAGGAAGAGCGGGCTGTGGTTGAGCCGCCAGCGGCGGCGGTTGCCGCCGGCGAACGCCTTGCGGAACAGTTCCCTGGTCTGGCCGACGCCCAGGAAGTGCTCCTGGTCCGGCGCCTTCTCGTAGGCGTAGGCGGGCGAGATCATCATCTCGTCCACCTCGAGGTCGTCGTTGAGGTAGTTGAGCACCTCGATGATGTTCTGCGGGGTGTCGGTGTTGAAGAAGGTCGAGTTGGTGGTGACCCGGAAGCCGCGCCGCTTGGCCTCCTTGATCGCCTCCACCGCCTCGTCGAACACCCCCTCCTTGGCGACCGACTCGTCGTGCCGCTCGCGCAGGCCGTCGATGTGCACGGTGAAGGCGAAGTAGGGCGAGGGGGTGAACTTGTGCAGCTTCTTGCGGAGCAACACCGCGTTCGTGCAGAGGAAGACGTACTTCTTGCGCTTGACCAACTGGCGGACGATCTCGTCGATCTGCGGGTGCATGAGCGGCTCGCCGCCGGCGAGGGAGACCATCGGGGCGCCGGACTCCAGCACCGCGCCGACCGCCTGCGCCACCGGCATCCGCTGCTTGAGCACCCCGGCCGGGTGCTGGATCTTGCCGCACCCCTCGCAGGAGAGGTTGCACGCGTACAGCGGTTCCAACTCCACGATCAGCGGGAACTTCTCCCGCCGCCGGATCACTTTCTGTTCAAAGAGATACGTCCCGACCCGGATGGTCTGACGAAGCGGCATGGCCATCTAGCTCACCTCCTGGAGAGCGGTAACGAACGGTGCCATTGGCAGAAAGCAGGAAGGATCGAGCGGAGCACCCGGAAGGCGGATATTCCACCGCGCAGGGTGCCGATGCGGACCAGCTCATGCTCTGGAGCGTCCACGACCACCCGAACGGCCGCAACCGGACGCGGGCCCGCCCGCACGGCGGTACGCAGGGTCGCCGCGGACTCCATGTCCACGGCGACGGCCCCGGTCGCCCGCAGCCGGGCGCGCTCGGCGCCGCGCACCACGTGGTCGGAGCCGGCCACCGGGCCCGTGTGCACGGCGGGCGCGGGGCCGCGTCCGGAGCGCCGGCAGAGTTCGGCCAGGGCGCTGGCGAGCACCTCGGTGCCGGTGCACTCGGTGCTGCCCGCGTGGTCGCGGGTCTGGTCGGCGACGACGAGGTCGCCGGGGTGCATCCCCGGGGCGAGCCCGGCGCAGAAGCCGGTGGCGATGACGGCCGCCGGGCCCGGGCCCCGTACCGGCCGGTGACCGGCCGCCGAGCCCGGACCCGGCGCACGCCCCGGGGGCTCGGCATCACCCGCTCCCGACCACCCTGGCCCCGGCCCGGCCGCCGTGGCCAGGATGCGCTCCATCGAGCGCTCGGCCGCCCGCGGGCCCATCCCGGTGCGCAGCAGCACCACGGGGCCCGCGGCGGCGCCGCGGTCGCCGCCGCGCAGCGCGAGCCGCTCGATGCCGAGCGCGCAGACCACCAGGAGCGGCGAGGCCGCGCCCGGGTCCGCGGCGGAGGCGTCCGCCATCAGGTCCCCTGCCGTTCCGCCCCGAACGGCTGCGCGTGGATGTAGCGGCCGAGCGCGGTGATCGGGAAGACCACCCGGTACAGGTGGTAGTTGATGGAGAAGTCCCACGGGAAGCCGGTGCCGGTGAAGTACGGCTCGTCCCAACTGCCGTCCGGGCGCTGGGTCTCCGCCAGCCAGGCGATCCCGCGCCGCACGCACTCGCTCTCCCGCTCGCCGGCCGCGAGCAGCGCCAGCAGCGCCCACGCGGTCTGCGAGGCGGTGGACTCGCCTCGGCCCACCCACGCGCGCTCCCGGTACGAGCGCTGGTCCTCGCCCCAGCCGCCGTCCTCGTTCTGCACGCTCTCCAACCAGCTCACGGCCCGCCGGATGCTCGCGTGCGTGGTGGGGATGCCGGCGAGCACGAGGGCGGGCACCACGGAGCCGGTGCCGTAGAGGTAGTTGGTGCCCCAGCGGCCGAACCAGGCGCCGTTCGGCTCCTGTTCGGCCAGCAGCCAGTCGATGCCGCGCTGGGTGCGCGGGTCGCCCCGCTCGCCGAGCGCCACCAGCATCTCCACCACGTGCGCGGTGACGTCGGCCGACGGCGGGTCGATGACCTCACCGAAGTCGCAGAACGGCAGCTTGTTGGGGAACGGGCTCACGTTGTCCGCGTCGAAGGCGCCCCAGGCCCCGTTGCTCGACTGCATGCCCAGGTTCCACTCGGCGCCGCGCTGGATGGCCCGCTCGACGCGCTGCGGGTCCGGGTGGCTGACCCGGCGCAGCGCGAGCACCACCTCGGCGGTGTCGTCGATGTCGGGGTAGTTGTCGTTGTGGAACTCGAACGCCCAGCCGCCGGGGCGCAGTTCGGGCCGGCGCACCGACCAGTCGCCCGGCTTGTACACCTGCTCGTCAAGCATCCAGTCCGCGGCGCGCACCAGGGCCGGGTGGTCGTCCGGCAGGCCCGCGTCCGCCAGCGCGATGGTGGCCAGGCAGGTGTCCCACACCGGCGACTGACACGCCTCGACCATCCGGACCCGCTCCCCGTTCTCGTCCTCGCGCCAGACGGCGAACCGGTCGAGGGAGGCGAGGCCGGCCCGGAGCACCGGGTGCTCCAGGTCGTAGCCGAGGAGGTGCAGGGCGATCACCGAGTAGACGGCCGGTGGCTGGATGCCGCCCCAGCAGCCGTCGTTCTCCTGCCGTTCGATGATCCAGCGCGCGCAGGAGCGGATGGCGGCCCGACGCAGCGGGCGGACGGCGACCTTGCGGTAGCTGTGCAGCGCCCGGTCGAGGCGCTGGAAGGCGCCGTCCCAGGTGGTGGCGGGGGCCAGCGGGCGCGGCGGGTTGGGCCGGCGCGGGTCGGTGTGCAGCTCGTCCAGCGCGAACGGCGCGGGGCGCACCGGGCGCTTGGCCGAGACGATGGTCAGCGGCACGATGGTCTGCCGCGCCCAGCAGCCGAAGTCGTAGATGTTGAGCGGCGCCCACTTGGGCAGGTAGATCAGCTCGGGCGGCAGCTCGGGCAGGTCGTCCCAGCTCCACCAGCCGAAGAGGGCGAGCCAGATGCGGGTGAAGACGCGGCTCGCGGCGATGCCGCCCGCCTCGCGCACCCACGCGGCGGCCGCGGCCAGGTAGGGCGCGTCCGGCTCGTCGCCCGCCAGGCGCAGCGCCACGTACGCCTCGATGGTCGCGGAGAGGTCGGGCGGGCCGCCGTGGAAGGTGGCCCAGGTGCCGTCCGGGCGCTGCTGGGAGCGGATGTGGCGGGCCGCCGCCGCGGTGGTGCCGGGGTCCTGGATGGCGAGGAACTGACGGAGCAGGAGGTCTTCGGCGTCCATGGTGACGTTGGTCTCCAGGTCACCTTTCCACCATCCCTCCTTGTCCTGGCGGGCCAGCAGGTGGTCGACGGCCCGGGCCGTCGCCTGCCGGGCCGCCGTTAAAACGGTGGTTGTTTCGACGACTGTCGCTGTCATGGCTTCCCCTTTCACAGTCCGTTCACTGCCGTGCTGGGGTTGCGTCGGAGGGCGCCGTGGCCGGCGCCCTCCGGCGACCGCGAGCTAGGTGTGGTGGCTGAGCCTGGCCGGATACTCCTGCCAGCCCCCGTGTCTCATGGGCAGGTCATCCCTCTCGTACGACGACGAAGTCGGCGAGCGCCACCAGTTGCGCTCGTACCGCAGCGGGCATGTCCACCTCGTGCAGCGCCGCGACGGCGGTGGCGTGCTGCCGACGAGCTTCCTGGGAGGTCCACTCGCGACCGCCAGCCTCCTCGATCAACGCCGCTCGGCTAGCGAACTCTTCCTCATCGAAGTCAGCGATGTCATCCGTTTTCCCGTCATGACTCGCGTCGGCCGCCAGAATGCGGGCCAGCCGCTCGGAGGCGGGCCCGCCGGCGGCCAGCGCGGCGACGACGGGCAGGGACTTCTTGCGCTGACGCAGGTCGCTCCAGGGCCGCTTGCCGGTGGCCACCGGGTCGCCCCAGATGCCGAGCAGGTCGTCGACGGCCTGGAAGGCGAGCCCGAGGTGGTAGCCGTACGTCTCCAACGTGTCGGCCATCCGGTCGTCGGCGCCACCGAGCACCGCGCCGATGGAGACCGAACAGGCCAGCAGAGCCCCGGTCTTGTTGCCCTCCATGTCCAGGCACTCCTGGACGTTGACCCGCCCGCGCTGCTCGTACGAGATGTCCTGGGCCTGCCCGTCGATGAGGCGGCGGGTGGCGATGGTCAGCCGCCTGGTCGCGCGGCCGGCGTCCACCGTGCCCAGCTCCAGCAGGACCTCGTTGGCCAGCGCGAACAGCGCGTCGCCCACCAGGACGGCCTGGTCGGGGCCGTGCACCTTCCACACGGTGTCGCGGTGGCGGCGCTGCTCGTCGCCGTCCATCAGGTCGTCGTGCAGCAGCGAGAAGTTGTGCACGAGCTCGACCGCGACCGCGCCGGGCAGGCCGACCTCGGGGGCCGCGCCCGCGGCCTCGGCGGAGAGCAGGGCGAGCGCGGGGCGCACCGCCTTGCCACCGTCGGCGGCCGAGGGGTTGCCGTCGGCGTCGATCCAACCGAAGTGGTAGGCGGCGACGGAGTTCATGGGCGGGGCGAGCCTGTCGACGACCTCGCGCAGCACGGGCGTCACCAGGGTGCGCCCGCGGGCCAGCATGGCGCTGACGTTCGCGGTCTCGACGGGGATGGCCGGAGTCACGGTCTCTCCTCTGTTTCCGGTCACAGTGCTCATACCGCCTCCCGCAGCGGGCTGCGGTGCGGGCGGCCGAGCTCGGAGAGCGCCGCGCCGGCCGCGGTCAGCCCGCTGCGCACCGCGCTCTCCATGGTCGCTGGCCAGCCGGTGGCGGTCCACGCGCCGGCCAGGTACAGGCCGGGCGCGTTCGTGGTGGCGGGCGGGCGCAGTCGGCCGACGCCCGGCGCGGGAGCGAAGGTCGCCGTGCGCTCCCGGGTGACGAAGAAGTCCCGCACGGTCGCGCCGCGGGCGGCGGGCAGCAGGCGGGCCAACTCGGGCAGGTAGCGCTCGCGCAGCCGGGCCACGGGCTGGTCGATGTCGTCGTGGGCGGCGGACTGGGAGACCGCCAGGTACTGGCCCTCGGTCAGGCCCGAGGTGTCGGTGCGGTCGAAGACCCACTGCACGGGGGTGCCGATGGCCACGAAGAAGGGGCGGCGCAGCACCGTGCGGTCGTAGACGACGTGCAGGTTCAGGATGGGCGCGGTGCCGATCTTCAGCAGCCGGCCGGGGTCGTCCAGCGCTCCGGCCGGCAGCAGTCCGTGCGCCTCCTGCTGGGGCAGGGCCAGGACGACCGTGTCGGCGGTGAGCCGGGTGCCCGCGTGCGGCGCGGTCTCCACCTCGACGCCCCAACCGCCGTCCGCCTCGCGACCGATGCCGGTGACTCGGCTGCGCAACTCGACGCGCACGCCCGCCGCCTCCAGCGTGGCGCGGGCCCTGGTGTCGTGCAGCTCGCCGAGCGGCACCCGGGGGATGCCGATGTCGGCGTGGCCGGGCTTGGTGAGCAGCCCGGTCTTGAAGACCATGGTGGCCAGGCCGAGGGAGCACTGCGCGGAGCGGGCGTTGAGGGTCGCCACGGCGACGACATCCCACACCGCCTGGATGGCGCGCGCGGACTGGCCCTTGCTGCGCAGCCAGTCCCCGAAGTTGATGCCGTCCAGGGCCGGGTCGTGCGGGTCCAGTGACTTCAGGGCGAGCGCGGCCCGGCCGACGGCCGCCCGCTCCAGGGGTGACAGGTGCGGGTAGGTGGCCAGGGTGGCGGCCAGGTGCAGCGGCACCGGGAGCGCGGTGCGGCGCAGCCGCCCGAGCCGCGGCTCGGCGCGGCCGACGTCGAGCACGGGCACGTCGAGCCGGTCCTGCAGCGGGGCCAGGTGGCGGGCGCCGACGCGGTCCAGGAACCAGCCGTAGGCGGTGCAGCACCGCAGGTAGACGTGTTGGCCGTTGTCGATGGTGAGTTCGCCGGCGGGCGAGGGGCGGCGGAAGGAGAACGCGGCGCCGCCCAGCCGGGGCCGGCCTTCGAGCAGGGTCACCCGCAGCCCGGCGTCGGCCAGGGCGAGGGCGGAGGTGATGCCCGCGAGCCCTCCCCCGACGACGATGGCGGTCCGGCCCGCGCGGGTCGGGTGCTCAGGGTGCGTGCTCGCTGCCATCGTGCGCCCCTTTCTCGGCTGTGCTCGGCTGCTGCTGCTCGGCTGTGTACGGGTTCCGCCTCGCGACCGCTCGGGCCGCTGGCGGCCGGTTCTCGCCGCTCCAGGCCGCGGGCGGCCGGCGCCGCGACCGTTCCCCGGCTGCGACGGGGGACGCCGCGACGCCCCGTAGGGTTGCCCGGCCGGCGGGGCTCTCACGCCGGGTCGCGCGAACGTACTGATCTCCCAGCGTGCGCGGGGGCCGACCGGCGTGCGGCACGGGCGCGGGGACCATCACCTGCGCCCCCCGCCGACCCGCCGGTTCACGGTGCGCGCGTCGACACCGGCCAGGCCGCGCACGGCGACGTACGCCTTCTCCCTCCCGGGCAGCGAGACGCGGCCGTGCAACACGGCCGCGGGGTCCCTGGCGATGCGCTCAAGGAGTCTGCGGTAGATGCCGGCCATGGCGGCCACGCACGCGCCGCTGCGCCGGTCGAGCAGCGGCAGGAGCCGGTAGCCCTCGGCGAACAGCGCCCGCGCGCGCCGGGCCTCGAAGTGCACCAGGCCCGTGAAGTCGGCGCCGGCCGGCGGCGTGGCGCCGCGGAACCCCGCCGAGCAGCCGAACTTGGCCAGGTCGTCGGACGGCAGGTAGGTGCGCCCGTTGGCCGCGTCCTCCCGAACGTCCCGCAGGATGTTGGTGAGTTGGAGGGCCAGCCCCAGCGTGTCGGCGTACTCGGCGGCGCGCTCGGCGCCGGGGGCCCCGGGCACCGTGCCGAAGACGCCGAGCGAGAGGCGGCCGATGGCACCGGCCACGCACCGGCAGTAGACCCGCAGCTCGTCCCACGTCTCGTAGCTCTCGCCGCGGACGTCCATCAGCACGCCGTCGATCAGCTCGTCGAGTCCGCCGAGCGGGATCGGGAAGCGGCGCGCGGCGTCGGTGAGGGCGACGGCCACCGGGTCGGTGTCGTCCTGCTCCACCGCGCCGTCCGCGATCCGGCGCAGCAGTTCGCGGGTGCTCTCCAGCCGGTCTGCCTTGGCCGACGCGCTCAGGGCGCCGTCGCCGATGTCGTCCACCCGGCGCGAGAAGGCGTACAGCGCGGACATCGCCCGCCGCTTGTCCGGGGGCAGCAGTCGGATGCCGTACGCGAAGTTACGGGCCTGCTGGCCGGTCACGGCCTCGCAGTAGCGGTACGCCGCCGTCACCGGTGCGGGGGTAGGCGAAGGTCCTTCCACTTCCTGGGTCACCCCTCTCCTCGCAGTGTCGCCGCGACCTCGCGCAGTTGGCTGAGCTTGGTGGGCTTGGGGGGTGCGGGGAACACGTCGTGGTCGGCGCGCACGACCGCTTTCAGGGCGGCCCGCCCGCCGCCCACGAAGCCGGCGAGCAGCAGCCTGAGCCGGCCGTGGACGCTGCTCACCAGCGGAGAGCCCTCGTTCAGCAGGTCATGGGCGCGACGGGCCTCGAACGCGATCAGCGCGCGCACCGGTGCGCTGGCCGTCCGGGCCCGCAGGTCCGCCTCCGTCACGCCGAAGCGCCGCATGTCCTCGGCGGGCAGGTAGATCCGGTCCCGGCCGAGGTCCTCGACGACGTCCTGAAGGTGCTCGATGATCTGCAACGCGGTGCAGATCGCGTCCGAGCGCCGCACGCGCTCGGGCGTCGCCGTCCCGGTGATGGCCAGGACCAGACGGCCCACCGGGTTGGCGGACAGCTCGCAGTAGTCGAGCAGTTCCTGGTAGCTGGCGTACCGACGCACCCGCTGGTCCTGCCGGTTGGCCTCGATGAGGCCGAGGAAGGGGCCCGGGCCGAGTCCGCACCGGCGCACGGTGGGGCGCAGCGCGCGCAGCAACGGGTGTCGGGGCGGCTCCGCCCGGTCGTCGAAGACCCGGCGCAGGTCGGCCTCGAACGCGTCGAGCAGCGCGGTGGTGTCGTGGGCCTGGGACCGGTCGAGGCCGAGCAGCACGGCGTCCCCACCGCCCGGCGCGAGGTCGCCGTCGCCGATGTCGTCGACGAGTCGGGCGTACCCGTACACGGCCATGAGGTCGTCGCGCCAGGCGCGCGGGAGGAAGAAGGGGGCGACGGGAAAGTTCTCGTGCGCTGCCTTGTCGAGCACCGCGCGCGCCTGCTGCTCCGGCCAGGCTCGCGGGGTGGGGTGGGACCGGCTGCGCTCGTCTTCCAGGGTCACCGGAGACAGCCAGGCGTACGGGCGCGTACAGCGCCACCACAGGGGGCAGGGGCGCCGGGGCCTGCGGGGGCACTGGGTAGGGGCCGCGTGGCCAATGCCGTCACATCCCCCGTTCTACACCGCATGTCAGTCACGGCACGACGCGGACACGCCGCGCCCCAGGTCGCGGGGGATGGGCTCCGGACCCCCGAACGGGGGGCCGGACACGTGTCCGCCATAGTCCGGATGGTCATCAGTACAGCGTACGCGGAGCCGAGCGGTGCCCCGTCAGCTCGGGGGTCCCGCGACGGCCGGGCCCTGTCGGGCGCGGGTGGAGCGGCGCGGCGCGGCCTCCCGGCCGCTGGCCGGCCCGACGCGACGGGCCGGCGCGCACGGCGGGGTCAGCGGGCCACCGGCTGGTCGGCCGCGTAGAACTCCTCGATGCCCAGGACGGCGGCCAGGTCCTGGAGTTCGCGCTCGAAGAAGGCGTCGCCGTTGGGGAGGGCGAACGCCAGGTGGCCCAGCGCGTCCATCGAGATCACGCCGTACAGCCGCACCCAGCAGCGGACCATGATGGCCAGGGCCTCCACCGGCAGCTCGACCTGGTACTCCTGACGCAGCGCCGTGAGCTGTGCCACCAGTTCGGGGTCGAGGGAGTCCGGGTCGGGGGCGGGGAAGCCGCGGGTGCGCCACAACTCCGATATCAGGCCGGCGAACAGCGACCCGAACGCCCAGCTCGCCTCGCGCTCGGCCTGGCCCGCCTGCCTGCCCTCGCTAGGCCCCCACGGGCCGAGGATGAGGCCGAACTCGTGCGGGTGCTCGATGGCCCAGCGGCGCAGCGCGCGCCCGGACGCCAGCAGTTCGACGGCGGGCTCGCGCTCCGGAATGGCCTCGATCACCGCGCGCAGATGGCCCCCCATCTCGCCGAAGATGTCGCGACGTATCGCCTGGATCAGCTCGTCCCGACTGGTGAAGTAGCGATACACGGCGGGCGCCGTCATGCCCATTTCGCGGGCAATGGCGCGGATCGTTACATTGCCCGGACCGTCCTGCACGAGAAACTCCCGCGCCACATCCTTGATCTCCTGAATGGTCGCGATCCGCAGTCGTTCACGACGCGAATATGGTGCGACAGGTACTACCTCTTGCGACACACGCCCTCCCTATGCCCGGCGTTTTCGCGTGCGATCCACACGCGTGCGAGCACGCCCCACGTCCGAACTCGTCAGCACCCACGGCAACCGGCCGGTCACGCAAAGCCCGCCGCGCGGCGCCACCCCGCGCGCCACGCGCGGGTCGACGGCCCCCAATTCACCGCCCCGACCGCTCCCACCCGGCCGCACTATGGAACACATCGCACCGAAAATGCTCGCCCCGGAAATCCGGGAAAGATCGCGAGGATCAGCGCGGCAGCACCCTACGGGCACACGATCGCACACACAACACAGCGTACGAAAAGTGATAGCGCACGCGCCTCGCCGCGCGCCCTCCACTTCGGCTCGCTGAATACTCGACACCGGTTTCGCGAAATGTGGTACAGGCCAATTCATAAAGCGGCAATGAATTGTACGGGTGGCGACCTCGGCGGACCCGGGAAACACCACAAGAAAACGCCCGCCCGGCGTGTGGACGCGGGGCGGGCGGTGTGCGGGGACGGCGGGGCTACCGGCCCGTCTCCTTCTCGTACGCCTTGATGACCTCGTCGGTCGGACCGTCCATGAGCAGCTCGCCCTTCTCCAGCCACAGGACGCGGTCGCAGGTGTCGCGGATCGACCGGTTGTTGTGGCTGACCAGGAAGACCGTGCCGGCGTCCTTGCGTAGTTCGCGGATGCGGGCCTCGGAGCGCTTCTGGAACGTGCGGTCGCCGGTCGCCAGCGCCTCGTCGATCATCAGCACGTCGTGGTCCTTGGCGGCGGCGATGGAGAAGCGCAGTCGGGCCGCCATGCCGGAGGAGTAGGTGCGCATCGGCAGCGTGACGAAATCGCCCTTCTCGTTGATGCCGGAGAAGTCCACGATCTCGTCGTACCGCTCACGGACCTGCTCGCGCGTCATACCCATCGCCAGACCGCCGAGAATGACGTTCCGCTCGCCGGTGAGGTCGTTCATCATGGCCGCGTTCACGCCGAGCAGGGAGGGCTGGCCGTCGGTGTAGACGTGGCCGCGCTCGGTGGGCAGCAGGCCCGCCACGGCCTTGAGGAGCGTGGACTTTCCCGAGCCGTTCGAGCCGATCAGGCCGATCGACTCGCCCCGGCGGGCGACGAAGGTGACGCCGCGCACGGCGTGCACCTCGCGCATGCCGGGCGAGGCGGTGCGGCGGAGTATGCGGCTGAGCGCGGCGGTGGCGCTGCCCTTGCCACGGGCGCCGCCGTTGACGCGGTAGACGATGTGCACGTCGTCCGCGATGACGGTGGGACGCGGGTCCTTGGGGGTCTGCTCGGGGGTTCGCTCAGCCACGGCCGTACTGCTCCTCTGCCTTCCAGAAAAACAGGAATCCACCGATGCCGACCAGCAGGGCCCAGCCGAGGGCCAGCAGCCACACGTGCGGCGGCAGGTTGGAGGCGGAGTAGTCGTCCATGAGGGCGTAGCGCATCAGGTCGATGTAGACCGACGCCGGGTTGGACAGCAGCAGGTCGTCCAGCCACTCGGGGACGTCCTTCTTCGCGAGCATGTCCGGGATGCTGTACATCACGCCGGAGGCGTACAGCCAGGTCCGGGTGATGAACGGCAGCAACTGCGCCAGGTCGGGGGTCTTGCTGCCGAGCCGGGCCATGACCATGGCGAGCCCGGTGTTGAAGACGAACTGCAGGGCCAGCACCGGGACGATCAGCACCCAGGACGGGCTGGGGTAGTGCCCGAACCCGACCAGCACCATGGCCAGGACGATCATCGAGAACAGGAGCTGCTGGAGCTGCTGGAGCGAGAAGGAGATGGGCAGCGCGGCCCGGGGGAAGTGCAGCGCCCGCACCAGCCCGAGGTTGCCCGAGATCGCCCGGACACCGGCGAGCGCCGACGTCTGGGTGAAGGTGAACACGAAGACGCCCGTGACCAGGAACGGGATGTAGTCGTGGTTGTCCATGTTGCCGCGGCCGCCCATGATCAGGCCGAAGATGAGGAAGTACACCAGCGCGTTCAGCAGCGGAGTCGCCACCTGCCAGAGCTGACCGAGCTTCGCCTGGCTGTACTGCGCGGTGAGCTTGGCCTGGGAGAAGGCCAAGATGAAGTGGCGCCTCCCCCACAACTCCCTGACATACTCGCCAAGCCCCACCCGGGCACCGCTGACCGACAGCCCGTACTTCTGGGCGAGCTCGGCGGGGGTGAGCCCGTCGTCGGGGGATGGTGGGGAAGTCATGGCGACCACACTGTCGTGCGTAGTCTCGCTCACAGTTGACACTTTCATCCTCAAGGTGCGCTGCCGGGGCCGTGCCCAGGATCGCGCCCGATGCTCTCAGACCAGAGCTTCTCAGATCACAGGAGGTCGGCCCAGCCGGGTCAGGCGCCATACCGTACGCCACTTCATCGGCCGTCGCGGACCGCACGGCGTCGTCCAGCCTTCCTTGAAACCGCCGAACCACGCGCGCAACGCCGGCCCCGACGGCCTCCTGGCCAACGTGAGCAGCATCCATACCGCCAGATAAGCGGGCACCAGCGGGAGCGGCAGGTTCCGGCGGGCCAGCCACACCCGGTTCCGGGCCACCATCCGGTGGTAGACCGCGTGCCGGCTCGGGGCGGTCGTCGGATGGAAGAGCACCAGGTCTGACCGGTAATCGATCATCCAACCCGCGTCCAGCGCCCGCCAGGCGAGGTCGGTCTCCTCGTGCGCGTAGAAGAACTCGTCGGGCAACCCCCCGACCTCGGCGAAGACGCGGGTGCGCACCGCGTTGGCGCCACCGAGGAAGGTGGTCACCCGCGAGGAGCGCATCGGGTCGGAGGCGCGCAGCCGGGGCACGTGGCGGCGCTGGGTCACGCCGGTGTCCGGGTCGGCGATGCGGAAGCTGATGATGCCGAGCGCGGGGTCGGCGGCGAAGGCCGTACGGCACAGCTCGGCCGTGTCGTCGCCGGCCAGCAGCCCGTCGTCGTCGAGGAAGAGCAGGACGTCCACGTCCCGGCCGCCGGGCCCGAACGCCTCGATGCCCACGTTGCGGCCGGCGGGGATGCCGACGTTCTCCGGCAGCTCCACGGTGCGCACGCCGGCCGGCAGCGGTGGCAGCGGCGAACCGTTGCCCACCACGACCACCTGGACCGGGTCGCCGTGCTGCCGGGCGACCGAGTCGAGCAGGGCCCGCAGCTCGTCGGGGCGGTTGCCCATGGTCAGGACGACCGCGCCGACGGAGAGCCCGGAACCGGCGCTCACTTGAGCCTGCTGGAGGCGAGGATGGACACCAGGTGCAGCAGGGTCTGCACGATGGCGATGGCCGCGAGCACCGCGACCCCGAGGCGCGTGAAGAACAGGTCGCCCCGCGTCAGGTCCAGGAGCGCGACCAGCAGGATGACCAGCGACGCCTCGACGCCGCCGACCAGCCGGTGGAACTTCAGCGCGGCGGCGGCCTTGCGGGCCAGCGCGATCCCCGAGGAGCGCGGCGTGGCGGCCTCGTCCTTGACCGCGGGCAGTCCGCTGCGCGCCCGGGCCACGTCGACCAGGTCGGTCTCGGCCTTGATCAGGATCGCGCCGAGGGCGGCCAGCGTGCCGAGGAAGGCCCACATCCAGTTGGTCGAGTCGCCCTCCTGGTGGAAGACGTCGGCCGCCCGGACGCCGAAGCCGACCAGCAGCGCCGCCTCGCAGAGGTAGTGGCCGACCCGGTCCAGGTAGACCCCGGTGATCGAGGTCTGTCCCCGCCAGCGGGCGACCTCGCCGTCCACGCAGTCGAGCAGCAGGTAGAGCTGGATGAGCACGGCACCGAGCAGTGCCCCGGTCAGCCCCGGCACCAGCAGCGCCGCGCCGGCCAGGATGCCGGCCACCACCATCAGGTAGGTGAGCTGGTTGGGCGTGATCCTGGTGTTCACCAGGTACGGGTCGCACCGCAGCGAGATCTCTCGCATGTACAGGCGTCCGGCCCAGTGCTCACCGCTGCGCCGGTCCTTGACACCCTCGGGGTGGACGACCGGACGGAGTTCAGCTACTGACGGTTTTGGCATAGTCGGCGTATGCGTCCCTGATCTCGTCGGTGGAGAGCCCCAGGTGCTCCAAGATCGTGTAGCGCCCTGGGCGGGTCTGCGGCGCGTACTCCACTGCCGTGACGAACTCGTCGGTGGTGAAGCCGATCTCGCTGGGCAGCACGGGCAGTCCGTGCCGCTTGAGGACGTCGACCATCACGGCCGACATCTCGTGCGCGCCCCGCAGGTACATGGCGAAGGCGGCGCCGAGGCCGCACTGCTCGCCATGCGAGGCGGCGCGCTTGGGGTAGAGCAGGTCGAACGCGTGGTTGATCTCGTGACAGGCGCCCGACGCGGGGCGGCTGTCGCCGGCCACCGACATCGAGATCCCGGTCAGCACCAGGCCCTCGGCCAGCACCGTCAGGAACTCGTCGTCGCCGCAGCCGCCGGGGTGCCGCAGCACCGCCTCGCCCGCCTGCCGGGCCATGGCCGCGGCCAGGCCGTCGATCTGCTCGCCGGTCTCGCGGTGCGACAGCTCCCAGTCCGCGACCGCGGAGATGTTGGAGATCACGTCGCCGACGCCCGAGCGGACGAAGCGGATCGGGGCCTCCCGGATCACGTCCAGGTCGATGACGATGGCGATCGGGTTGGGCACGCCGTACGAGCCGCGCCCCGCGTCGTTGTCGAGCGTGGCGACCGGCGAGCACAGGCCGTCGTGCGAGAGGTTCGTGGCGACGGCGACCAGGGGCAGGCCGATCCGCGCCGCGGCGAACTTCGCGCAGTCGATGATCTTGCCGCCGCCCATGCCGACGACCGCGTCGTAGCGCCCCGACTTCATGGCGTCGGCGAGCTTGATCGCGTCGTCGAGCGTGCCCCCGCCGACCTCGTACCAGGAGGCGCCGGGCAGCGCCGGCGCGAACCGCTCGCGCAGCGCCGCGCCGGAGCCGCCGCTGATGGCGATGGCGAGCTTGCCCGAGGCGGAGATCCGCTGGTCGACCAGGAGCCCGGCCAGGTCCTCCAGGGCGCCCGACCTGATGTCGACGACGACCGGCGAGGGGATGAGCCGGGTCAGTACTGGCACGCGATCTCACGTCCCTTGGCGAGGTCGTCGTGGTTGTCGATCTCGACCCACTTGACGTCGCCGATGGGGGCGGTGTCGATGGTGAAGCCGCGGTTCACCAGCTCCTGGTAGCCGTCCTCGTAGTAGAGGTCGGGGTCGCGCTCGAAGGTGGTCTTCAGCGCGTCGGCCAGTTCCTCGGCCGCCTCCGGCTCGATGAGCGTGACGCCGATGTACTCACCGCTGGCCGTGGCCGGGTCCATCAGCTTGGTGATCTTCTGGACGCCCTTGGCCGGGTCGGTGACGACCTTCATCTCCTCGTCGGCCAACTGCTTGACCGTGTCGAGCGCGAGAATGATCTTCTGGCCCTTGCCGCGCGCGGCGAGCAGCGACTTCTCGACGGAGACCGGGTGCACCGTGTCGCCGTTGGCGAGGATGGCGCCCTGCTTCAGCACCTCACGGGCGCACCACAGGGAGTAGGCGTTGTTCCACTCCTCGGCCTTGTCGTTGTCGATGAGGGTGAGGCGGACGCCGTACTTGCGCTCCAGCGCCTCCTTGCGCTCGTACACCGCTTCCTTGCGGTAGCCCACGACGATGGCGACGTCGGTGAGACCCACCTCGGCGAAGTTGCCCAGCGTGAGGTCGAGCACGGTCGTGGTGCCCTCCCCCGCCGGGTCCACGGGCACCAGGGCCTTGGGCAGGGTGTCGGTGTAGGGGCGCAGACGCCGCCCGGCGCCTGCCGCCAGCACGAGGCCGATCATGCGGGTTCTCCTGATTCGTCGTGTACAGCGGGTGCTCCGGAGGAGACCCAGAAGCGGATGCTCTCGATGAGCACCGCCAGCGCCAGGGCGACTGCGAGTGCCGTCAGCGCGATGGTGAAGCCAGTGCCGTGCAGCAGGGCCGCGATGACCGTGACCACCAGGACGCGTCCCTCGTGCCCACCCGTCATCCGCACCAGCCAGGCGGGCGGCGCGCCGGTACCGCCGCGGATGCGGTACACCGTGTCGTAGTGATGGTAGGCGACAGCGGACACCAGTCCGAAAGCAGCGGGCAACGCTCCGTTCACCTCGGAGCGAGCGGCGAGCACGAGGATCGTCACATACTCCGCCGCCCGGAACAGCGGCGGGACCAGCCAGTCAAGGGCGCCCTTGAGCGGCTGCGCCACGGCCAGGCCGGCGCAGAGCGCGTACACCGCGCCGCCGAGCACCGGCCACCAGGTGCCCGGCTCCCCCACCCACAGCGAGCCGACGAGCACCGCTGTGCCCACGGCCGCGAGCAGCGGGGCGGCGAACGGGAGCAGCGCCGCGCGGCGCCAGGGGCCGCGGCCGACCGCCTCGGCCAGCGGGCCCGAATCGGCGAGCTGGGCGAGCGCGGCGGCGGCCCGGTCGGTGCGCACGGCCGTCCGGCTCAGCGAGCGCAGCACCCGGCCTGCCGTGGTGTAGCAGGCGGCCAGGGCGCAGCCGACGAGCAGCGCGTAGAAGGTGATACGGGGCGTGGTGAGCGCGGTCAGGACGGCGATCATGGCCCAGCGCTCGCCGATCGGCAGCACGACCATGCGTCGGGCCCACACCGTCCAGCCGACGGTGTTGAGCCGGTCGGAGAGGGCGGCGGTGGGGCTGTTGTTGCCGGTCGCGTCGTGGTTGGCCTCGTTGAAGGAGAAGTCCACGACGTGTCGGCAGGTCTGGAGGACCATGGCGGCCAGCGCCAGCGTCCACACGTCGTCGCTGCCGCCGCCGCGCGCGGCGCCGATGGCCAGGCCGGCGTAGTACGCGTACTCCTTGGCCCGGTCGAAGGTGGCGTCCAGCCACGCGCCGAGCGTGGAGTACTGGAGCGAGTAGCGGGCGAGCTGGCCGTCGGTGCAGTCCAGGACGAAGGAGGCGATCAGCAGCACGCCCGCGGCGACGAAGCCGGGCCGGGTGCCGGTGGCGGCGCAACCGGCGGCGATGAGCGCGGTGAGCAGCGACGCGGTGGTGACCTGGTTCGGGGTCAGGCCGCGGCGGGCGCACCAGCGGGCGATGTAGCGCGAGTAGGGGCTGACGAGGAAGGTGGTGACGAAGCCGTCGCGGGCCTTGACCGCGCCGCGCAGCCGCACCTTCTCGTCGTCGACGGCGGCGACGGCCGCCCTGGCGCGGGTGCGCGCCGTCTCGTCGGCGGGCACGGCGGCGACCAGGACGCCGAGCTCGGGCCGGTGCACGGGCACGTCGGCCGCGGCCAGGTCGGCGGCGATGAGGTCGGGCAGGTTGGCCGCGGTCGCCGCGTCGGGGCCGCTCGCGGCGGAGCCGTCGGCCTGGGTCGGGGCGGCGTCGGCGGGGTGCCGCGCGGGGGGCGCGTCGGTCGGCGCGGTGCGCGTGGGTATGGCGCGGGCGTGCGCGGCGCGCACGAGTGCGGCGCGGGCCTCCGGCTGGGCGGTCAGCGCGCCGGTCACGGCGGCGGCCGGAAAGCGCGGGTCGGTCAGCGCCAGGCGCAGCGCGTGCAGGTGGCCGGCGAAGCGGGCGTCGACCAGCGCGACGCGCTGGTGCGCCGGGATGGCGGCCAGTTCGCGGGCGACCTCGGCGGCGTCGGCCGCCTGGCGGACGTCGAAGCCGAGGGTCCGCAGGTCGTCCACGACGGACGGGCCGACGACCGGAGGACCGGTCACAATGGCGGTCGACAGACGAACTCACTCCTTGGCAACTGGCATGGCCGCGCCGGTTCATGGCCGGTTCACGCGGTGTCCGGGCAGCGGTCGTGACCTGCTCCGACCCGGCTGCGGCGGACAGGGCGTCGGCAGAGGCTATCGGATCACCGAAGGCGACCGTTCACCGCGCATTCACTCAAGGATCGAGTGAACGACGGCTTGGTCTGCGCGATCATCATGGTCGATGGCCGCTACCCGCGCCAAACGCCCGTTCGCTCCGGCCGCCGATTTCCGGTCGGTAGGGTGCGGACATGATGTGGCTGATCACCGGCGGTGCCGGATACATCGGGGCGCACGTCGTCGCGGCCATGCGCGCGGCGGGCGAGCGCGTGGTGGTGCTCGACGACCTGACGGCCGGCCGGTCCGACCGGCTGCCGGCGGACGTGCCCGTGGTCCGCGGCTCGGTCCTGGACCGGGAGCTGCTTGGCCGGGTGCTGGCCGAGCACGAGGTGGCCGGTGTGGTGCACCTGGCGGCGCGCAAGCAGGTGGCGGAGTCCGTCGAGCAGCCCATCCGCTACTACGAGGAGAACGTGCACGGCCTGGCCATGCTGCTGGACGCGGTGGCCGCCGCCGGCGTACGCGCCCTCGTCTTCTCCTCGTCCGCCGCCGTCTACGGCATGCCCGATGTGGACCTGGTCACCGAGGACACCCCGTGCCAGCCGATGAACCCGTACGGCGAGACCAAGCTGGCCGGCGAGTGGCTGGTACGGGCCGCCGGCCGCACGCACGGCATCGCCACGGCCTGCCTGCGGTACTTCAACGTGGCCGGCGCGGCCCGCCCCGAACTCGCCGACACCGGGGTGTCCAACATCGTCCCGATGTTCTTCGACCGGGTCACCACGGGCCGGACCCCGCTGGTCTTCGGCGACGACTACCCGACCCCGGACGGCACCTGCGTACGGGACTACATCCACGTCTCCGACCTCGCCGACGCGCACCTGGCCGCCGCCCGCTGGCTGGCCGACCGGCCCGCGCCGGGCGACCTGACCGTGAACGTCGGCACCGGCCACGGCGTCTCCGTGCGCGAGATGGCCGAGCTGGTGGCGGAGGTCACGGGGCACGGCGGCCCGGTCGCCGAGGTGGCGCCCCGGCGGCCGGGCGACCCGGCGCGGGTGGTGGCCTCGGCGGAGCTGATCGCCAAGGAGCTCGGCTGGTCCGCCCGGCACGACGTGCGCGAGATGGTCACCTCCGCCTGGCGGGGCTGGCAGCACCACCGGGGTCAGACCGGCTGAGACACCGCTCACGGTGCCGTGGACGCGCCGGCGCACCCACGGCGCCGCGGCGCGCCGGACGACAGCGGAGTGGCACCGCTCGTCGGAGCGCGACGAGCGCACCGGCCGCGCCCGCGCGCCGCCGGTGACCAGCGGCTGGGCGGGTGGCACGACCCGCGCCGGACCGCCCGGCGCGCCGCCGGCCGCGCATGCCGCGCGTCGCCGCCCTCACCACATCGCATCTGTGCAGGTCACAGCACATGACAACGGTATTCAGCGCCGCGTTGCAATCACCCCCCGTCGCACCGTTCACTGAGATCGGCGCCGGTCCGCGGCGGCCGGAGCGAGTCCGATGTGGAGGCACTTCATGGGCGCTGGGCATCAGCACGGGCACTCCCACGGGAGCCCGCCGGCCGGGGCGACGGGCACCGCTGCCGCCGCCTACCGGGGGCGGCTGCGCATCGCGCTCGGCATCACCCTCTCGGTGATGGTGCTGGAGATCCTGGGCGGCCTGATGGCCGGCTCGCTGGCGCTGCTCGCGGACGCCGGGCACATGGCCACGGACGCGGTGGGCCTGGCCATGGCGCTGCTCGCGATCCACTTCGCCAACCGACCGCCGAGCCCGCGCCGCACCTTCGGCTACGCGCGCGCCGAGATCCTGGCCGCGCTCGCCAACTGTCTGCTGCTGCTCGGCGTCGGCGGCTACATCCTGTACGAGGCGATCAGCAGGTTCCGCACGCCGGCCGCCACCGAGGGCGGACTGACCCTGGTGTTCGGCGCGATCGGCCTGGTCGCGAACATGATCTCGCTGTCCCTGCTGCTACGCGGCCAGCGCGACAGCCTCAACGTGCGCGGCGCCTTCCTCGAGGTGCTCGCCGACGCGCTGGGCTCGGTGGCGGTGCTGGTCTCGGCCGGGGTGATCATGGCGACCGGCTGGCAGGCCGCCGACCCCATCGCCTCGCTGGTCATCGCGGTGATGATCGTGCCGCGCACCTGGAAGCTGTTCCAGGAGACGCTGAACGTGCTGCTCGAGGCCGCCCCCAAGGACGTGGACATGGCCGAGGTGCGCGCGCACATCCTGGCGCTGCCCGACGTGGAGGATCTGCACGACCTCCATGTGTGGACGATCACCTCGGGGATGCCCGTCCTGTCGGCACATGTCGTCGTACGTCACGATGTGCTGGATTCGGTGGGCCATGAGAAGTTGCTGCACGAGTTGCAGGGCTGCCTGGGCGAGCACTTCGACGTGGAGCACTGCACGTTCCAGTTGGAGCCGAGCGGACATGCCGCGCACGAGGCCAAGTTGTGCCACTGACGTGTGCCCCTGTCATACGGCAAACTGGGTGGTCGAAGCCCGACGACGAGGATGGACATGCCGACCACACCAGCCAACGGCCGCTCCACCGACAGCGCGGCGGCATCCGTGCCCGCCTCCGCTGCGCAACCGATCATGCTCGAACTGGTCGATGAGGACGGCAACACGATCGGGACCGCGGAGAAGCTCTCCGCCCACCAGGCGCCGGGCCAACTGCACCGCGCCTTCTCCGTGTTCCTCTTCGACGACCGCGGCCGGCTGCTGCTCCAGCAGCGCGCGCTGAGCAAGTACCACTCCCCCGGCGTCTGGTCGAACACCTGCTGCGGCCACCCGTACCCGGACGAACCCCCCTTCGTGGCCGCCGCCCGGCGGACCGGCGAGGAGTTGGGCGCGGCCCCGCTGCTGCTGCGCGAGGCCGGCCGGGTGCGCTACAACCACCCGGACCCCGCGTCGGGCCTGGTCGAGCAGGAGTACAACCACCTGTTCGCGGGGCTGATCGGGACCGACCTGCGGCCCGACCCGGAGGAGATCGCCGACACGGCGTTCGTCACGCCCGACGAGTTGGACAAGCTGCGCGCGGAGCGGACGTTCTCGGCGTGGTTCATGGACGTGCTGGACACCGCGCGGCCCACGATCCGGGAGATCACGGGCGCCGCGGCGGGCTGGTAGAGGAGAGCGGCAGCGCGGCCCACACGACCTTGCCGCCGCTGGCGGTGTGCTCGACGTCGTAGCTGCCGCCGACCTCGTCGGCGACCGCCTTCACCAGCAGCAGCCCCCGACCGCCGGTCTGGCCCTGGTCCGCGACCAGGGCCTTCGGTCGGTAGGGGTGGTTGTCCTCGACCGCGACGCGCACCCACGCGCGGCCGATGGAGACCTCCACGGCGATCTCGGGTGAGAGCAGCGCCGCGTGCTTGACGGCGTTGGTGACCAGCTCGGAGACGATCAGCAGCAGGGACTGCAGGACGTCGTCACCGACGGGGACGCGCTGGTTCCTGAGGAGGTCGCGCACCGCGTGCCGCGCCTGGGGCACGGCCGCCTCCTCGGTCTTGGCCGTGAAGCGCCAGACCCCCTCGTACGCGATGGCTCTCCGGGGCGGGGCCTGCCCTGGGTCAGGCGGGACGCTCCCGAGGATCTCCATGTCCGATACCCACCCATCGCCGCAGCTCGACACTGGGGACGAGTGTTGGGAATGCGCGGGGCCATACCGGCCAACTGAACACAAGTCAGCGCCTATCGATACCTTTTGACCGGTTGAGGGCCCCTCGCGCACTCATGCGACACATCTTGTCCGCTCCCTGCGAGACACGTTGATCACCTTCCGGGGCCCGACCGCCGCGTCGCCAGCGCGACCGCGACGGCCCGCTGGCCGGTTCGGACGCGGCGGCGCCGGGGGCGGGTCCCGTGGCCTCGGCGGCGCCCCGCGCGCCGGGCCGCCGCCCGCGCGCCTCGGTGAGGTTCGCACGGCGCGGGGCGCGCGCGAGGGATCGCGGCACGGCGCGCACCACCGTCGCCCGGCCGGCCGGCTGCCCGGCCGCCCGGCTGCCCGTCACACCGGCGCACGCGCACTGGCGGAAACCACACCCCCGTAGAGGCGTGGCCGGCCCGCCGCGCCGGCCCCCATGAGCCCCACGGGGGCGTGGTGCGGCCCGGGCGGGCTCCTCTCGAACGCCGCGGAGGCCACCGTCACCCGGTGGCGCCGGCCCCACTCATCCGGGTGGTCTTGGCGCCCGCCGGTCACGGCGCTCCGCGCCCGGGGCGCCGCGCGGCCCCTGCGCGGTGCGCCGCCGCGCGCGTCGCCTCCGCCGCCGCGACCAGGCAAATTGCCCCCTCTAGGCGCCGTTGGGGACTTTGCCCCGGGCTCGCGGACAGGGGAAGTGATCTCTTCCACTCAGCCGACGATGCGATCTTCGCCGTAGCCTTCCGGCCACCCGGATACGATCCGCGCATGGAGCCTTGCCTGCTGTATTCGGTCACCGACGGCATCGCGACCGTCATGATCCACAATCCCGCCAAGCGCAACGCGATGACCTACGACATGTGGCGCGAACTACCCCCACTCCTCGACAAGCTCACGGTGGACCCGCACGTACGGGCCCTGGTGTTGACCGGCGACGGGGACACGTTCTGCGCGGGCGCGGACATCGGCTCCCTGATCGAGCGGGGCGAGGAGGCCCAGGGCCTCGCGGTCTCGGCCGAGGAGGCGTTGGCGACGTTCCCCAAGCCCACCCTCGCCGCGGTGCGCGGCTACTGCGTGGGCGGCGGCTGTCAGCTCGCCACCGCCTGTGACCTGCGCTTCGCCACCGACGACAGCGCCTTCGGCATCACGCCGGCCAAGCTCGGCATCGTCTACCCCGCCTCCTCCACGGCCCGCCTGGTGAGCCTGGTCGGGCCGGCCACGGCCAAGCAGTTGCTGTTCTCGGCCGAGTTGATCAACGCCCAGCGGGCCCATCTGCGCGGTCTGGTGGACGAGGTGTTCGCACCGGAGGACTTCGACCACGAGGTCGCCCGCTTCGCCCGCGTGCTGGCCTCCCGGTCGCAGCTCACCCAGGCCGCCGCCAAGGAGTTCGTCGCGGGCCCCGTCGACCCCGAGCGCACCGCCTACTGGACCGAGCAGGCCCGGACCAGCGATGACACCGTCGAGGGCGTCACCGCCTTCCTGGAGCACCGGGCGCCGCGCTTCAGTTGGACACTGCCCGCCAGTTGACCCACCGGCCGGGCGCGGGACGGCGAGGCCACCCGCCGGGGGCCCCGTCGAGGCCACCCGCCGGAGCCGGCCGCCCGACGGCAGGGCCGGGGCGAGCGGGCGACGGGGGGCTGAGGACGTGCCCCGTGGCTCTCCCGCGACCGGCTACCTGCGGGTAACGTGCCGGGCATGACCTCACTCCCCGAGCGCGCCGGCCGCCACTGCCACCAGGTGCTCAACCCCCTCCACTCCTGTACGTACTTCGCCCCCGAGTTCACCGACGAGCTCGGGCGGATAGGCGTCAAGGAGCGCGCCGCGTACTTCGCCGCCCGGTCCGCCCCGCTGGGCCGGGTGGGCGCCGGCACGGTGACCGCGACCTTCTACAACTTCAAGTACGACTGGGTCGCCCAGCACGTCCCCGCCGTCTGGGACGTGACGACGCCCGAGGCGGTCATCGAGGCCCGCTTCGCCGCCGCCGACGGCACGCTGCGCCGGCTCCTGGGCGCTGAGGTGATCGCCTCGCCGGAGATGGCCGAGGCCGCCGAACTCGCGCTGCGCGCCACCGAGGCGTGCGGCCGGGCCGCCCGCCCGCTGTACGCGGCCCACGCCGACCTGGCCCTTCCCGACGCGCCACACCTGGCGTTCTGGCACGCCGCGACGCTGCTGCGCGAGCACCGCGGCGACGGCCACCTGGCCGTGCTCGTCGCCGCGGAACTCGACGGCCTGGAGGCCGTGGTCTCGCACACCGCCAGCGGGTTCGGCGTGGCGCCCACGTGGGCCCGTACGATGCGCGGCTGGTCCGAGGAGGAGTGGGTGGCGGCCCAGGAGCGGCTGCGCGGGCGTGGGTTGCTGGCGGCCGACGGCGAGTTGACGCCGGCGGGGACCGCGCTGCGCAAGGAGCTTGAGGTCGAGACCGACCGGCTGGACCGGGCGCCGTACGAGCACCTGGGCGCGGCCGGCGTGGCGCGGCTGACGGAGCTGGCCACGGCCTTCGCCTCGACGGCCATGGCCGCGGGCGCGTTCCCGGCCGACTTCCTGGGCAAGGGCTGAGCCGAAAGTCGGTACGGCGCGCCGGAGTACGGGCTGGATTCGGTTTACCGACCGCGGTTGGGGTTACTCGGGGTCACGAGCCACGGGGCGTCCCGGCGGGCGCATCGTGGGCGCAGACAAGGAGGATTCCGTGTTCCGTGCCATCGCAGATGTCCTGCGTACCATCGGTGGCGCCATCGCCACCGTGGTGACGCTCCCCTTCCGCGTGCTCGCTCGGCTCTTCGGCGGAGCGTCGCGTGGTGGCCCACGCCGACGCGGGGTGTGAGCACACGTCGGTGGGTGACGACCTGACCCCGCCCGCGAAGTACCGCACTCCACGCGCCTGACCGCAGCCGCCCGGCCCTCGCGCCGGGCGGCTGCGGTGCGCTGGGTGCGGGGGGCGATGCGGCTGGGTGTGGGGTGATAGGCGGGCGCGGGCGGGTCGGGGGCTTGGCGGGTGTGGAGCGCGGGGGCGCGGGGCTCGGGGCGCGCCGCGCCCGGGGTGCGGCGGCCCGTGGGGTCGGCGGGTGTGGCGTCGGGGCGGGCGCGCGGCGGGTGCGGCCCGCCTCTCGTCCGGCGGCCGAGCGGTCCGCCGTCGCCGCGTTGTCGTACCCACCTGCCACAATGCAGGTCGCGGTGCAGAGACGAAAGCGGAGCGTGAAGTGACGACGTCCATCGAAGGCCGGATCGCCGAAGAGCTTGGGGTGCGGGAGCGGCAGGTGAAGGCCGCCGTCGAGCTGCTGGACGGCGGTTCGACCGTGCCGTTCATCGCGCGCTACCGCAAGGAAGCGACCGAGATGCTCGACGACGCGCAGTTGCGCGCCCTTGAGGAACGGTTGCGCTATCTGCGGGAGCTCGAGGAGCGGCGGGCGGCGATCCTGGAGTCGGTCCGCTCGCAGGGCAAGCTCGACGCGGAGGTGGAGGCGCGCATCCTGGCCGCCGACTCCAAGGCGCGGCTTGAGGACGTCTATCTCCCGTTCAAGCCCAAGCGGCGCACCAAGGCGCAGATCGCCCGGGAGGCCGGGCTCGAACCGCTGGCCGACGGGCTGCTCGCCGACCCGTCGGTGGAGCCGCGCGTCGCCGCCGAGGCGTTCGTGGCCGCCGACCGGGGCGTCGCCGACGCGGCTGCCGCCCTCGACGGCGCGCGGGCCATCCTCACCGAGCGGTTCGGCGAGGACGCGGACCTGATCGGCGAGTTGCGTGAGCGCATGTGGCAGCGCGGCCGGGTGGCGGCGAAGGTGCGCGAGGGCAAGGAGGAGGCGGGCGCGAAGTTCGCCGACTACTTCGACTTCGCCGAGCCGTTCACGGAGCTGCCCTCGCACCGGGTGCTGGCCATGTTCCGCGGCGAGAAGGAGGAGGTCCTCGACCTCACCCTGGAGCCGGAGGAGCCGTCCGAGGAGCCGGGCCCCAGTTCGTACGAGCAGATCATCGCGCGCCGCTTCGGTATCGCCCAGCGCGGCCGGCCCGCCGACGGCTGGCTGGCCGACACGGTGCGCTGGGCCTGGCGCACGCGGGTGCTGGTGCACCTCGGCATCGACCTGCGGCTGCGGCTGCGGCAGGCGGCGGAGGACGAGGCGGTGCGGGTGTTCGCGGCCAACCTGCGCGACCTGCTGCTGGCCGCCCCCGCGGGCACGCGGGCGACCATGGGCCTCGACCCCGGCTTCCGTACGGGCGTGAAGGTGGCCGTCGTGGACGCCACGGGCAAGGTGGCCGCCACCGAGACCATCTACCCGCACGTGCCGCAGCAGAAGTGGGACGCCGCGCTCGCCACGCTGGCCCGCCTCGCCAAGGAGCACCAAGTCGAGCTGATCGCCATCGGCAACGGCACGGCGTCGCGCGAGACCGACAAGCTGGCGGGCGAGCTGTGCGACAGCCACCCGGAGCTGCGGCTCACCAAGGTGATGGTCTCCGAGGCCGGCGCTTCGGTGTACTCGGCCTCGGCGTTCGCCTCCCAGGAGTTGCCTGGCATGGACGTGTCGCTGCGCGGCGCGGTGTCCATCGCGCGCCGGCTCCAGGACCCGCTCGCCGAACTGGTCAAGATCGACCCCAAGTCGATCGGCGTCGGCCAGTACCAGCACGACCTGTCCGAGGTGAAGCTCTCCCGCTCGCTGGACGCGGTGGTGGAGGACTGTGTGAACGGCGTGGGCGTGGACGTCAACACGGCCTCGGCCCCGCTGCTCGGCAGGGTCTCCGGGATCAGCACCTCGCTCGCCGAGAACATCGTGGCGCACCGCGACTCCAACGGCCCGTTCCGCAACCGCAAGGCGCTCAAGGACGTGGCCAGGCTCGGCCCGAAGGCGTACGAGCAGTGCGCGGGCTTCCTGCGCATCCGTGGCGGGGACGATCCGCTGGACGGCTCCAGCGTGCACCCCGAGGCGTATCCGGTGGTGCGCCGCATGGTGGCCTCGGCCGGCGGCGACGTGGGCTCGCTCATCGGCAACACGGCGGTGCTGCACCGACTGGACCCGGCGGAGTTCGTGAACGACTCCTTCGGACTGCCGACGGTGACCGACATCCTCAGGGAGTTGGAGAAGCCGGGGCGTGACCCACGGCCCGCGTTCAAGACGGCCACCTTCAAGGAGGGCGTCGAGAAGATCGGCGACCTGACGCCGGGGATGTTGCTCGAGGGCGTGGTGACCAACGTGGCCGCGTTCGGCGCGTTCGTGGACGTCGGCGTGCACCAGGACGGCCTGGTGCACGTCTCGGCGATGTCGAAGACGTTCGTGAAGGACCCGCATGACGTGGTCAAGTCGGGCGACATCGTGCGGGTCAAGGTGCTCGACGTGGACGTTCCGCGCAAGCGGATCTCGCTGACGCTGCGGCTCGACGACGAGCCCGCCCGGGGCGGTGAGCGCGACGGCGAGCGGGCCGAGCGCGGCGCCCGTCGGGGCGCCCCGCAGCAGCGGCAGCGCGGCTCGGGCGGCGGCGGGGGCCAGGGCACCCGCACGGGCGGCGGCCAGGGGGCCCGCTCCGGTGGCGGCCAGCGCGCCGGGGCCCGTCGTGACGCCGCGCCGGCCAGCGGCGCCATGGCCGACGCGCTGCGCCGCGCGGGCCTGGTGGACCCGGGGCGCGGCTGAGCGGTGGCGCGTTCGCGGGCGCCCTCGCGCTCCCGCGAACGCGCCCGGAGGGTCGGGCGGCGGATGCCCAGCGGCAGGCCCGCCGGCCGGACGTCCGCCGCGCCCGCCGTCGCCTCAGTCCACCGGGGGCAGCGCGCCCAGCCAGTCGAGCAGCATGCGGGTGACCTCGTCGGGGCGCTCCTGCTGGACCCAGTGGCCGCAGCCGTCGATGAGGTGGCAGGCGGTCAGGGCGGGCAGCGTGCGGTCGAACGCCGCGATGGCGTCGGCCATCCAGGTGGTGGAGGCGTCGCGCGTGCCGCCGATGAACAGGGCGGACTGGGTGATCGGGGCGCCCTCCCAGTCGGCGAGGTCGGCCCAGTCGCGGTCGATGGCACGGTAGCGGGAGAGCGCCCCGGTCAGCCCGGTGCGCTCGAACTCGCCGGCGTACGTGTCCAGGTCCGCGCTGCTCAGCCAGGCGGGCGCGCGGTCGCCGGGGAAGCGGTCCCGCATCCGCCCTCCCCGCGGGACGAAGTACGGGCTGGGGGCGTCGGCCGGGGGCATGGTGTCGGCCGAGAGCGCCGCGTAGAACCCGGCGAGCCAGCCCCATACGTCGGGCTCGATCTCGGCCTCGGCCCGGCCGGGGCGCTGGAAGTAGCTGACGTAGAACTCCTCGTCGCCGCCAATCCCCGCGAACGCGTCGGTGGGCTTGACCGGGCCGCGTGGCGCGTAGGGCACGCTGAGCATGCCGACGGCGGTGAAGACGTCGGGGCGCAGCAGCGCCGCGTAGGCCGCGATGTTCGCGCCCCAGTCGTGCCCCACGATCACCGCGGTCCGCTCGCCCAACCCCTCCACGACGGCGGCGGCGTCGGCGACGAGTTCCACCATGCGGTACTCCTCGACGGTCGACGGCTTGCTGGAACGGCCGTAGCCGCGTACGTCGACGGCCACGGCGCGGTAGCCGGCGGCGGCGAGGGCGGGCAGTTGGTGGCGCCAGGAGTACCAGGACTCGGGGAACCCGTGGACCAGCAGCACCAGCGGTCCGCTGCCGCACTCCGCGACGTGGGTGCGGCCGGCGGGCGAAGGTACGAGCCGATGCGTGACCGGCCGCGACGGGTGGGACTGGACCATGGGGGCCTCCGGTGCGAAGAGGGTGGAACGTGAACCCGCTGCCGCGGGGTGCGCGCACCGGCACGACGGCGCGACGCCGCCGGGCACGGTGCGGGGCCGCGACGCGTTGAGCCGCTGCCGTGCGCACGGGTTCGATCATCAAGGCCCCGGCGACGGCACCGCGAGCGGCTTTGCCGAATCGGCAAACGGCTCTCGCCGGGTGGCGGGGCGGGTTCAGCGGCGGGCCGCGGCTGGTCTGGCGAGCCCTCCCACGGACCTGGCGGGGCGGTCATCGGAGCACGGTGGTGGTCACCCCGTCACCGGTGGCCGCGATCCCCGCGTGGCAGCCACCGACGGTCACCGCCCGCGCGTCGGACGCTCGCGCGTGTGGCGCGCGCCATGAGCCCGGCGAGCTGGTCGGCCAGCTCCGGGTCGCCCACCGGGGCCCTTCGCAGGTGGCGGCGGTGCGTCGCCAGCGCCTTCCGGTCCTGCGGGGCCCTAGCCGGTTCGTTGGTCGCGTCGTGCGACGAGTCGACGGCCCGCACGGTCGCCCGGGGCGGCGTGTGCCGCCGCGAGGTACAGTGGTCGAGTCCTGTTGTCTCCGATTGAGGTGGACGTTGCGCATCTGAGGTTCGCGACCATCGCGCGGTACGGCCCCGGCCGTACGCCTACCACGTTGAGCTGGCTCTCTCGCCGCCCGTGGTCCGCGCGGATGCGACCTCGGTGCCCGAGCCGTCCCGACCCGTCGGACGGCCGCGCTCCCCCCTTCCGGTTCCGGCCCGGTCGCCGCGTGGTGCTCGCATACGAAGCCCCCGTTCCTGCACTTGTGACTGCGAGATCACCATGGCTCATTCTCCTTACCCCGCTTCCTCCGCTTCCTCCCACTCCTCCCCCGCCGCCGTGACCTGCTCGGCCCTGACGTTCCGGTGGCCGGACGGGACGCCGGTCTTCGACGGGCTCTCCTTCACCGTCGGCCGGGGCCGCACCGGGCTGGTCGGCGGCAACGGCACCGGCAAGTCCACGCTGCTGCGGCTGCTGGCCGGCCAACTGAGCCCGGCCAGCGGCTCGGTGGCCCTGCGTGGCAGCCTCGCCTACCTGCCGCAGAACATCACCCTCGACACGGAGCTGCGCGTCGACCAGGCGCTGGGCATCGCCGAGCGGCGCGCCGCGCTGCGCGCCATCGAGTCGGGTGACGCGCGCGAGGAGCACTTCGACACGATCGGCGACGACTGGGACATCGAGGAGCGGACCCAGGCGACGCTGGGCCCGCTCGGCCTCGGCGACATCGAACTCGACCGTACGGTGGGCCAGTTGTCCGGCGGGGAGACCGTGCTGCTCCGGTTGGCCGCGCTGCTCATCGAGCGCCCCGACATCCTGCTCCTCGACGAGCCGACCAACAACCTGGACCTGTTCGCCCGGCGCCGGCTCTACGACGCGGTCGACTCCTGGCGCTCCGGTGTGCTGGTGATCGTCAGCCACGACCGCGACCTGTTGGCGCGCGTGGACCGCATCGCCGAGCTGCGCTCCGGGTCGGTGACCTGGTACGGGGGCAACTGGGCCCAGTACGAGCAGGCGCTCGCCACCCAGCAGGAGGCCGCCGAGCGCACCCTGCGGGCGGCCGAGGCGCAGGTGCGCAAGCAGAAGCGCGAGTTGGAGGAGACGCAGATCAAGGTGGCCCGCCGCGAGCGGCACAGCAAGAAGATGGACGCCCAGCGGCGCGCGCCCCGGATCGTCGCGGGAGAGCGCAAGCGCTCCGCGCAGGAGTCGGCGGACAAGCTCCGGGGCGTGCACGAGGAGCGGCTCAGCGAGGCGCGCGAGCGGCGCGAGGAGGCGGCGGACGCGCTCCGTAACGACGCCGAGATCCGGGTCAGCCTGCCGCACACCGCCGTGCCGGCCGGCCGCACGGTCCTGAGCCTGCGCGCGCTGCGGCCCCGGTACGGCCGGCTGCGCGAGGGTGACCTGCACGTGCACGGACCCGAGCGGATCGCGCTCGTCGGGCGCAACGGCGCCGGCAAGACGACCCTGCTCCGTACCATCGCCGGGACGCTGCCGGCGCTGTCGGGCGAGGCCACGGCGCACGTGCCGCTGCGCTTCCTGCCCCAGCGGCTCGACGTGCTGGACGAGGAGTTGAGCATCGCGCAGAACGTGGCCCGGATGGCCCTGGGCGTCAGCGACCAGGAGATCCGCTCGCAGCTCGCGCGGTTCCTGTTCAGGGGCGCGCGTGCCGCGCAGCCGGCCGGGACCCTGTCCGGCGGGGAGCGCTTCCGGGCCGCGCTGGCCGCGACGATGCTCGCCGCGCCGGCCCCGCAGTTGCTGATGCTGGACGAGCCGACCAACAACCTCGACCTGGCCAGCGTGCGCCATCTGAGCGGCGCCCTTGACTCCTTCCAGGGCGCCCTGCTGATCGCCAGCCACGACCTGGCCTTCCTCCAGTCGATCGGCGTCACGCGCTGGCTGTTCGTGGACACCGCGCTGCGCGAGACGGCGGCCGACGAGGTGTACGACCTGCTGGAGGCGTCCGACACACCCGAGGAGCCCGACACGTCCGAGGCGTCTGCGGCGTCTGCGGCGGCCGAGGCGCCGTAGGCGGGGGCGCCGGCCGTCGTACGCCCGGGTGGCGCGGGCGCGCGGGGGCGGGGTCGTGCGGTGACGCGGGCGGGGCGCGCTGGTTCACTGGTGCCGGCGCGTTCCGCCCGCCGCCGCTGGCCGTTCGCCGGCCGCCAGGCGACGCGGGCCGCCGGTCGGCGCCGGGCCGTGGCCCGGGGCTGACCGACCGGCCGCCTGCGACGGGCGTCCGTGCCGGGCAGGGTTGAGGACCGAGCCGGCGACCGGTCGGCGGGATGACCACAGAACCGAGGACGAGGAGACCAGCCATGCCCGACGCATCGCACGTCGCGGGGATCGCCGTGCCCGACAGCGCGCTCGCCAGGGAGGCCACCGACCTGGTGCGCACGGTGACCTCCGACCTGATCTACCACCACTCCCGCCGGGTGTTCCTGTTCGGCAGCCTGTTGGGCCGCGAACGGGGCCTGGAGTGCGACCCCGAGCTGCTCTACGTCGGCGCCATGTTCCACGACCTGGGCCTGAACGAGGAGTTCCGTACCAGCGGGCGGCGCTTCGAGGTGGACGGGGCGGAGGAAGCCGCGAGGTTCCTGCGCTCCCGCGCGGTGCCCGAGGACGCCGTACGCCGGGTGTGGACGGCCATCGCCCTGCACACCACGCCCGGCGTGCCGGAGTTCATGGAACCCGAGGTCGCGCTGGTCACCGCGGGGGTGGAGTACGACGTGCTGGGCCTCGACTACGAGCGCGTCAGCACGGACGACCGTGCCGAGATCACCGCGCTGCACCCGCGCCCGGACTTCAAGCGGCGCATCCTGGCGGCGTTCACCGAGGGCATCGCGCCCAAGCCGGAGACCACGTTCGGCAACGTGAAGGCCGACGTGCTCGCGCACTTCGTGCCCGGCTTCCAGCGCGGCGACTTCGTCACCGTCATCGAGAACTCACCCTGGCCGGAATGAGCCCCCTGCCGCCGATCCGGGCGCGCCGAGCCGGGTGCCCGGGCCGCGTCGCCGCCCCGGCCCGGAGCGACACCCGGGCCCGGGGCTGACGCTTCGGCCCGGGCTATGGCGCGGCCCGCCGTCAGACCTCGCTGACCTGCCCGTCGGCCACCTCGACGCGGCGCGTGGTGTGCACGGCGTCCAGCATCCGGCGGTCGTGGGTGACCAGCAGCAGGGTGCCGTTGTAGGAGGCGAGCGCCGACTCCAGTTGCTCGATGGCGGGCAGGTCCAGATGGTTGGTCGGCTCGTCGAGCACGAGCAGGTTCACGCCCCTGGCCTGGAGCAGGGCCAGGGCGGCGCGGGTGCGCTCGCCCGGCGAGAGGGTGTGCGCCGGGCGCAGCACGTGGTCGGCCTTGAGCCCGAACTTGGCCAGCAGCGTGCGCACCTCGGCCGGCTCCAGTTCGGTGGCGACGGCGCCGAAGGTGTCCAGGAGCGATCCGGTACGGGTGTCCGCGGCGCGCGAGCGCCCCGGCCGCGCCCCGTCGCCCACGGCCTCGGCATGCCCCACGGCTGCGGCCTGCCCCGTACCGGCGGTCCGGTCCGCGCCGGCGGTCTGGTCCGGTCGGTCATGGGCGTCGGCCGGGTCGGGACCGTCGTCGAAGAGTTGGGCGCGGGCCTGGTCCACCTCGCCGACGATCACGCCGGAGCCCAGGGAGGCGTGTCCCTCGTCCAGCGGCAGCCGGCCGAGGAGGGTGGCGAGCAGGGTGCTCTTGCCGGAGCCGTTGGCCCCGACGATGGCCACCCGGTCCGCCCAGTCGATCTGGAGGTCCACCGGGCCGAAGGTGAAGCCTCCGCGCCGCACGCGGGCCCCGCGCAGGGTGGCCACCACCGAGCCCGAGCGGGGCGCGGCGGCGATCTCCATGCGCAGCTCCCACTCCTTGCGCGGCTCCTCCACCTCGTCGAGCCGCTCAAGGAGTCGTTCGGTCTGCCGGGCCTTGGCCGCCTGCTTCTCGGTGCTCTCGATGCGCGCGTTGCGCAGCAGCTTGTCGCCGTCGGTGGCCTTGCGGCGCGCGTTGCGCACGCCCTTGTCCATCCAGGCGCGCTGCGTGCGGGCCCGCTCCTCCAGGCCGGCGCGGGTCTGCGCGTACTGCTCGTACCGCTCCCTGGCGTGCCGGCGCGCGGTCTCGCGCTCCTCCAGGTAGGCGGTGTAGCCGCCGCCGAAGAGGGTGAACCGCTGCTGGACGACGTCGAGTTCGAGGACCTTGTCGACCGTGCGGGCCAGGAACTCGCGGTCGTGACTGACCAGGACGGTGCCGGCGCGCAGCCCGCGGACGAAGTCCTCCAGGCGGCCCAGGCCGTCGAGGTCCAGGTCGTTGGTGGGCTCGTCGAGCAGGAACACGTCGTACCGGCTGAGCAGCAACGAGGCGAGTCCGGCGCGGGCCGCCTGGCCGCCGGAGAGTGCGGTCATCGGCCGGTCGAGGCCGACCGCGAGGCCGAGCCCGGCGGTGACGCTCTCGGCCCGCTCGTCCAGGTCGGCGCAGCCGAGCGCGAGCCAGCGCTCCCACGCGGTGGCGTACGCGTCGTCGGCGCCCGGGCGCTCGGCCGCCAGCGCCTCGGTGGCGGCGTCCAGCGCGGCCTGCGCGGCGGCGACCCCGGTGCGGCGGGCGAGGAAGTCGCGTACGGTCTCGGCGCCGGTGGCCGGATCGGAGCCGCCGGTACGCCGCCGCTCGTGCTCCTGCGGCAGGTAGCCGATGGTGCCGTGCGGCGGGCTGAGCGTGACGCTTCCCTCCGCGGGCTCGGCCAGCCCCGCGAGGAGGCGCAGCAGGGTGGACTTCCCCGCTCCGTTGGCGCCGACCAGGCCGATGGTGTCGCCGGGGCCCACGACGAGGTCGAGCCCGGAGAACAGGGTGCGGTCGCCGTGCCCGGCAGCGAGGTTCTTGGCAACGAGGGTGGCAGTCATCAGGCGGAGATCCTAACGGCGGGGTGCGGCGGGACGCTCGCCGATATCCGCCACGCCGCCACGCCGCGCGACGGGCCGGCCGCGCGGGGAGCCGAGTCACGGGTGGGGGCTCGCGTGGGGCGCGGCGAGCGGATAGCGTCCGCGCATGGTGAGCATGGTGCGCGACGTGATCGTGGTGGGCTCCGGGGTCATCGGCCTGACCTGCGCCGTTACGTTGGCGGAGGGTGGGTTCGGGGTGTCCGTGTGGAGTCGGGACCCGGCGGCTGAGACGACGTCGGCGGTGGCGGGCGGGCTGTGGTGGCCGTACCGCATCGAGCCGGCGGAGGCCGCGGGCCGCTGGTCGGTGGCCTCCCTGGCCGAGCTGACCGCCCTGGCCGCCGACCCGGGCGAGACGGGTGTGCGGTTCGCCGACGGCACCCACGCCGGCCTGGGCCGTGCCGGCCTCGGGGCGTGGGCGGACGAGGTACCGGGGCTGCGCCCGGCCGCGCCGGCCGAGTTGCCGGCGGGGTACGCCACCGGCCTGCGGGCCCGCGTGCCGCTGATCGACATGCCCACCCACCTGCGGTACCTGGAGCGGCGGCTGGTCGCGGCCGGCGGCACGGTGGAGCGCCGGGCGCTGGCCTCGCTCACGGAGGCGGGGCGACGGGCGCCGGTGGTGGTGAACTGCTCGGGGCTCGGCGCCCGGGAGTTGGTGCCCGACCCCGAGGTGCACCCGGTGCAGGGGCAGGTCGTGGTGGTGGAGAACCCGGGGCTCGACGAGTGGCTGGTGGCGGCCGACCCGGTGGCGGCGGAGACGCTGTACGTGCTGCCGCAGCCGTACGGGGTGGTGCTCGGGGGCACGGCCCGGGCGCACGCCTGGGAGCTGCGGCCCGACCCCGCGACGGCCGAGGCGATCGTGGCGCGCTGCACCCGGGCCCGGCCGGAGTTGGCCGGGGCGCGCGTGGTCGACCACCGGGTGGGGCTGCGGCCCGCGCGCCCGCGCGTGCGACTCGCGGTGGAGGAGTTGCCCGGCGGCGCGCGGTGCGTGCACAACTACGGGCACGGCGGCGCGGGCGTCACCGTGGCCTGGGGCTGCGCCCGCGAGGCGGCGGCGCTGGCGACGGCGTAGCCGCGCGCCGGGGCGCCGGGCCGGGCGCCCCGTGTCCGCCGACGCGGGTGCGGGGGTGCCCCCCGCGAGTCCGACGGCAGGGCCTTGGGACCGCCGGGCTCGCGGGGAGCACGATCGTGGGGCCGGCGCGGGGCCGGCGGGGCCCGCCGCACGGGGCGGGCCGGGCCGCGCCGTCGAGGCGCGGCGCCCGAGGCGCGGGCGCCCGCCGGTCGCGGCGGCGCGGGCCCGATGGGTCAGCGGGGGCGGGCGCCGAGCAGGGTGATCAGCCCGTCGGCGAGGGCGCCCCGCCAGCAGGCGTAGTCGTGGCCGCCGCTGAACTCGGTGCCCGTCACCGGGTAGTCCCGGGCTCGCAGCGCCGCCCGTAGGCCACGGGTGAGTTCCAGCAGCCGCCCCTCGTACAGCCCGACGTCGAGGTGGAGTCGCAGCTCGCGTGGGGCGCCGTCGGCGTACCGGCGCGTGATCCAGGGCACCGGGTCCGCGTCCGCCTCGGGCTCGCCCGCCGGGTGCCAGGGCAGCGCGGCGGACTGGGCCAGCACGTTGCCGAACCGCATGGGCGCGGCGTAGCCGGCGTACAGCGCGCTCACACCGCCGAGCCCCTGGCCGGCGACGACGGTGCGGGCCGGGTCGTAGGTGATCGGCCAGCGGGCGGCGGCCCACGGCAGCAACTCCGTTGCCAGGAAGGTGACGTGGGCGTCCTGGCCGCCGCACTCCCGGGGCCGGCTGGCCTCGTCCGCTCGGTCCCGGGAGTGTGGCGCGAGTACGACCAGCGGAGGCAGCAGGCCGACGGCGATGAGTCGGTCGAGCACGGACCCGAAGCCGAGTTGGCCGAACCACATGTCGCCGTCGAGCAGCACCACCACGTCGGTCTCCTCGGGCAGCGGCCCCGGCGGCTCGTACACCCACACGTCGCGCTCGACGGCGAGGGCGCGGCTGCCGAGCCGGTGCCGCCGCAAGCTGCCGGAGGGTACGTCGTCCGGGGCGTCGGCCCAGGGCGGGGCGGGGGCGTGCGGCAGCTCGACGACCGAGCCGGGCCGCGCGTACCGACGCCCGGGTATGGGGCGGAGGTTGAGCGGGTCGGGTACGGCGCGCGCGGCCAGCCCGGCGGGCCCGGGATCGGGGTCCGTGGCGCCGTACCGGGCGATGCGGTAGGTGCCGCGGTGGTCGGCGCGCAGGTGGCGGGACAGGTACCAGACGTCGGTGCCCGGCAGGCGGCGCATCCGCCCGGTCGCCCCGGCCGGGCCGGGCGACCAGTCGGCGCACAGCAGCACCGCGCGGGCGTCGGCGTCGCGCCATACGAAGGTGACGTTCCGGTGGTGGGGGTCGCGGTCGACGGGCTCGACCAGCGGGGCGCCCACCGCCTCCACCTCGGCCCAGAACCTCGCCACCGCCGCCTCCCGCGCCGTCGCGTCGACGGCGGCGGCCAGGCGCGCGGCGAGCGCGAGCAGGCGCCGACTGTCCGTACGGGGCGGCGGCGCGGAGCGCGGGCCGACGGCGAAGGCGTGCGAGGGGGTGTCAGCGTGCGGCGGCGGGGCGCCCGTTGCGGAGCGGTGGGTGGCGCGGCGGGCGGCGAGCACGCCCCTGGGGGTCGCCGTCATCGGGGTCGGGCGCGCGCTCATCGGCCGCTCCCGCCGCCGGCCGTCGGTTCGCGCACGACGCGACAGGCCCGAAACGGCGCGGCCGTTGGGAGCGGCGAACCACGGTGGGAGCGACCGACGAACCGGACACACATCGGCAACCTGCGTTTCCGCGCCCCTCATCACCTGCCCTCGCCCCGGCGGTGGCGCGGGGCGAACGGCACGTCGTACGCGAGAGGGGCACATAGAAGGACGGTTGTGGGTGAGGTCACACACCCAACAGGGCGAGCACCTACTTAGGTAAGCCTAAGCTAACCACGTGCCTCACCGCTCAACAACACCCTCAGGTCGTACACCCCAACTCGGCGCCACCGGGCCCCTCTACCGGCCTCGCGCCCACGTCCCACCCTGCCGCGCGCCACTGCCCCCGCCGCCCGACCTCGCGGTGAGCGGGACCAGCCACCACCCCTGAGCCCCAGGAGCCACGGGCCCGCCAACGCCGCACCACCGACAGGCGATCCGCGCACGGCCCGCCCCTCCACCTCCGCGCGCCGCCCCGTCGCCCCTCCACCCCGTCCCCACGCCCCCGACCCCCGGAACTCCCATGAGCATCCTCGTCACCCAGGAAGCCGGCGCCGTCGGCTCCCTCTTCGCCGGCTTCCCCTTCGTCCGCTCACCGCTCGGCCCGCGAGGCCGTGGCGACGCGTCGGCCGCCACCGTTCTCGACTCCCGCAGCCCCGCGTCCGGCCGGGCGGACCTGCTCGACGCCGGCTCGGACCGGTCGAAGGACGCCGCCGGCCTCCGGGCCTCCGGACCGCGCTACGCGCTGGACGAGACGGAGATCCGCACCGAACTCGGCCTCGCGCCCCGGCACTCCCGCGCCGACGGGCTCGCCGCGACCATCGACGGGCACCGCTCCCACCGCTCGTGGCGGCGGCGGGAGACGCGCGCACACCTGGAGGCAGTCCGATGAACGGCTGGTTGATCACCGGAGCCGGCGGCATGCTCGGTCGCGAGCTGCGCGCCCGGCTTGCCGCAGCGTCCGTCCCCGCCCTCCCGCTCACCCACGCCGACCTGGACCTGACCGACACCGACGCGGTGGCCAGGGCCGTGCGGCGCACCAGGCCCGCGATCGTCGTCAACTGCGCGGCGTGGACCGACGCGGACGCCGCCGAGACGCGCGAGGCCGAGGCGTTGCGGGTCAACGGCGACGCGGTGCGCGGCCTGGCCCGGGCCTGCGCCGCGAGCGGCGCCCGGCTGCTGCACGTCTCGTCCGACGCCGTCTTCCCCGGCCGGGCCACCAACCCGTACGACGAGACCTCGCGCCCCGCCCCGCGCACCGCCTACGGGCGCACCCGGCTGGCCGGCGAGCGCGCCGTGCTGGAGGAGCTGCCGCGCACCGGCACCGTGGTGCGCACGGCGTGGCTGTACGGGGCGTACGGCCCCAACTTCATCCGCTCCATGGCCGCCCGGGCCGCGACGGGCGATGCCACCCTGGCCGTCGCGCACGACCAGCACGGGCAGCCCACCTGGACCCGGGACGTCGCCGGCCGGCTGCTCGCGCTCGGCCGGTTGCCCGCGTCCCAGGCGGCGGGCATCTTCCACGCCACCTGTGGGGGCCGCACCACCTGGTACGACCTGGCCCGGGAGGTGTTCCGGCTCAGCGGTGCCGATCCGGACCGAGTGCTTCCGGTGGACGGGGCCAGCCTGGGCACGGTGGCGCCGCGCCCGGCGTGGAGCGTGCTGGGCCACGACCGGTGGGAGGAGGCCGGGTTGACGCCGCCCCGACACTGGCGCGAGGCGCTCGCGGTGGCCTTCCGGTCGGTCACCTCCGATGGCCCGCCGGCACGGCGGCGTACGGCCTCCCGGCGCCCGCTGCCGAGCGCGGCGCGAGCCGCCGCCACGAGCCGCGGCCCGGTGCGCGCGCTGAGCGGCTGATCGGCCGCGCGGACGACAGGCAAGGCGAACAACAGGCGAGGACAGCAGGCGAGGGGCCTCGCGCACCGCGCGAGGCCCCTCGGTCGTGCGTGCCCGTACGGGCGGGCGGGGCGGCCGACCGGCCGGCGGGTGTTACGCCTTGCCCACGGGCGTGATGTCCTCTTCCTCCACGGCCGTGGCTCCGGACCCGGGCACGATCTGGAGCTCGAAGTCGCCCGCGTACCGCTCGTGTCCGGCGATGACGGCCATCTCCACGGCCTCCTCACCCTTCTCGCCCCGCACGATCAGCGGGTCGCGCCGCAGGTCGCGCAGGAGCGCCACGCACATGCCGACCATGACCAGCACGAAGGGCGCGGCCACCAGGATGGTGAGGTTCTGCAGGCCGGTCAGTACGTCCGAGTCGCCCTCGCCGACCATCAGCATGATGGCCGCCACGGCGCCGGTCACCACGCCCCAGAAGATGACGACGAGTCGGGTGGGTTCGAAGGAGCCCTTCTGCGAGAGCGTGCCCATCACGATGGAGGCGGCGTCGGCGCCGGAGACGAAGAAGATGCCGACCAGGATCATCACCAGGATGCTGGTGACGGTCGCGATCGGGTACTGCTCAAGCACCTCGAACAGCCGGCCCTCGGGCGAGGAGTCGGCGCCCAGCTTGTCGGCGGCCTGGAGCTTCATCGCGGAGCTGCCGAAGACGGCGAACCAGAGCAGCGACACGGTGCTGGGCACCAGGATCACGCCGCCGACGAACTGCCGGATGGTGCGCCCCCGGCTGATGCGGGCGATGAACATGCCGACGAACGGCGTCCAGGAGATCCACCACGCCCAGTAGAAGACCGTCCAGGAGCCCAGCCAGTCGGCGACGGACTGGCCGCCGGTGGCCTCGGTGCGGCCGACCAACTGCGGCAGGTCACCCAGGTAGGCGCCCATGGAGGTGGGCAGCATGTCGAGGATGACGATGGTGGGGCCGGCCACGAAGACGAAGACGGCCAGCGACAGCGCCAGCACCATGTTGATGTTCGACAGCCACTGGATGCCCTTGGCGATGCCGGAGACCGCCGAGGCGATGAACGCGACGGTGAGCACCGCGATGATGGTGACGAGCAGCCCCGTGCCCACGCTGCTCTTCCAGCCCAGCTTCTCCATGCCGCTGCCGATCTGCACCGCGCCCAGGCCCAGCGAGGCGGCGGAGCCGAAGAGCGTGGCGAAGATGGCCAGGATGTCGATGATCCGGCCGGCCGTGCCGTTGGCGTGGTGCTTGCCGATCAGTGGCGTGAACACGGCGCTTATGGTCTGCCGCCGCCCGCGCCGGAAGGTGCTGTACGCGATGGCCAGGCCCACCACCGCGTAGATGGCCCACGGGTGCAGCGTCCAGTGGAAGAGGGTGGTGGCCATCGAGGTCTGCATGCCCTCGGCGTCGTTCTTGGGGTCGGTGCCCGGCGGCGCGTCGATGAAGTGCGACATCGGCTCGCTGACGCCGTAGAACATCAGGCCGATGCCCATGCCGGCGCTGAACATCATCGCGACCCAGGAGACCGTGCGGAACTCGGGCTCCTCGCCCTCCTTACCGAGCGTGATCTTGCCGTAGCGGCTCATCGCCAGCCACAGCGCGAAGACCACGAAACCGGACGCGGCGAGCATGAACGCCCAACCACCGTGGTGGATCAGGTCGGTGAGGAGGTCGGACGAGACGTCCTTGAGCCCGTCGGTGGCGATCGCGCCCCAGGTCACGAACGCGAGCGTGAGGGCGGCCGTCACGCCGAAGACCACGCGGTCGGTCCGTGGCGGCGTCGTCTGGTGAGGGCTGCCGGGCATGCTGGCCGGCACTGCCGGGTCGCCTCCGCCGCCCTTCTCGTGAGTGTTCTCCGCCACGCGTCGACCTTCTTTCATGGAGCAACTAACAAGTGATTCCTCTGCCCGCTACCCCCAACCGGCGAACGCACTCCTGCCGATTTTCGATGGCCCAGGCCGCCGGTGGCGGGTCGACTCGCCACCGGCGGCCTGGGGTTACGCCGGGTAAGGGCCCGTTACCAGCCGATCGACCGGATGGCGGGGCCCGCCGGCCGCCGGTCGATGGGGCCGGGCTCGGGAACCGAGGTGAGCGGGGCGCTCGCGCCGGGCGCCGGCTCGTGCGCCGGGCGTTGCACGAGCGCCGGCGCGCCGCCGACCAGCGGAATCTCGGCGCTGGTGCGGGTCAGGTCGAGGGTGAGGCGCGGCTGGCTGTTCGGGGCGCTGATCAGGCCGCGGTCGGTGCCGGCCACGATCAGCGCGAGCCGGTGCCCGGCCTTGACCACGTGGTCGCTGGCGGCCAGGTCGAGGGTGATGGTGTGCGCCCGGCCCGGGGTGAGCGGCCGGCCCACGTGGTCGTCGGCGTAGTTGCCGAGGTCCGCCCACCCCCGGCTGAAGATGGTGTAGTCCACGGCGCGGGTGTCGGCCCTGGTGTCCAGGAAGCAGGCGCTGTCGCCCGGCCGGCTCTCGCCCCAGCAACTACGGGTGGTGAGGTTGGAGATGCCCTCGCCGGAGCCGGTGTAGTTGCGGATGGTGTCCGGGCCCAGGTCCACCAGGATGGCCGACAGGTGCGCGGTGCGGGTGCTGGGCGTCGCGGTGACCCGGACCTTCGCCGAGCCGGAGACGCGCAGGTCCCTGGCGAGCGGCCGGGTGGTGAACGCGACCTTGGCGGCGGTCGCCTGGTCGGCGCGCGCGGCCCAGTCGGCCTCGCTCTGGCGCGGGTCGTCGGTGAACGTCTCGGTGCTGCCCGCCGCCGCGGGCTCGGTGCCGAGGGTGCCCACGCCGGGGGTGGTGCCGTTGCGCGGGCGCAGCGTGGTCGCCTGGGTGCCGGGCGCGGGCCAGGTCGCGTCCGTCGTCCACCGGTCCACCTCGCGCTCGATGTCGGCCATCGGCTCGCGCTCGACGCCGTTGTCGACGCCCAACAGGTAGTGGTCGAACCAGCGGTGCACGACGTCCACCCACTGCGCGCGGCGGATGTCGAACGGGTCCACGTGGCCGGCCTGGGTCAGCCAGATCTTGCGCTCGACACCGGCCGCGGCGAGCTTGTCCCACCACTGACCGAGGTGGTTCATGCGGACGTTGAGGTCCTGCCCGCCGTGCACGGCGAAGACGCTGGCCTTGACCTTGCCCGCGTCGGGCACGTAGTCGCGCTCGGCCCACATCGGCGTCCAGTCACCGGTGCGCGGGGCGCCGCGGACCAGCTCGTTCTTGACGGCGCCGCAGCGGGCCGCGGCCTCCGGGCTCTCGATGCCGCGGGCCAGGCCGTCGGGGCCACCGCTGTGGTACGGGGCGCCCTTGGCGAAGTAGTAGTCGTACCAGGAGGAGATGGCGCCGATCGGCACGATGGTCTTCAGGCCCGGCACGCCGGTGGCGGCGACGCCGTTGGCGACCGTGCCGTCGTAGCTCTTGCCGATCATGCCGGTGGCCCCGGTGCTCCAACTCGCGGTGGCCCTGGTGTTGCCGGTACGGGTGGTGTACGCGGTGCCCTGGCCGTTCAGCCACTGCACGACGGCCTTGGCCGAGATGATGTCGGACCGGCCGCCGACGTCGACGCAGCCGTCGGAGCGGTTGGTGCCGGCGAGGTCCACCAGGACGGCCGCGTAGCCGCGCGGCACGAAGTAGTTGTCGTAGTGCAGCGGGAACTGCACGGGCCTGCCCGCGCTGTCGTAGGTCTTCTTCTGCGGCTCGTTGCCGCGCCCGCAGCAGGAGTAGTAGGGGCTCGCGTCCATGACGACGGGCACCTTGCCGCCCCTGCGGGCGGGTTCGCTCGGGCGCACGATGTCGGCCGCCACCCGGTCGGGTCTGCCGTCACGGTCCAGGTCGAGACCGGTGTCCACCCACACGGACTCGCGTATCGCGTCGGCGTAGGAGTAGACCGGCCGGCTCAGCCCGTCACGGACCGTGCCGTCCCGGCCCCGGCCGCCGTGTGCGGCGGCCGGGACCGCGAGGGAGGCCATCAGGGCGGTCACGACCGCCAATATGAGCGTCGTCCACTGGATGCGGGTGCCCCGCGCTCGTTTTCGCACGGGCGGACGGTAGCGCGAGTGGCCGGGCGGACAGAAGAGGGCGACGGGCCGGCTCCGGCCGGTGTGACGGGAGTGTTCCGCCAACGTGTGACAGGTGTGTCCTCCGTATGGCGCATGTCGATCGCGTGACAGTGAGCGCCATGGACATGTCCTCCGGGATCAGAAAACCATATGGTCAAGCCGACCCATCGATCGCTCGTCCTGACCAGGACGGATCGTTTCTGCCTGATCGAGTTGGAGGACTCGTGCGCTATAGATTCCTCGCCCCGAGCGCGGCTGCCGCCTGCCTGCTGCTGGCGATCCCGGCATCGGCCGCGCAGCCCACTCCGGGTGCCCCGGGCGTCGGCGACAGCTACTACCCGGAGAGCGGCAACGGCGGTTACGACGTCTCGCACTACGACCTGCGCCTGAAGTACCAGCCGAAGACCGACCTCCTGGAGGGCACGGCGACGCTGGTCACCACCGCCAAGCAGGACCTGTCGCGCTTCAACCTGGACTTCGGACTGCCCGTCAGCGAGGTGCGCGTGGGCGGCAAGAAGGCCGCCTTCACCACCTCGGGCAAGCACGAGCTGGTGGTCACCCCGGCCACGCCGCTGGCCAGGGGTCAGCAGACCTCCGTCGTCGTGCGGTACGCCGGCAAGCCCTCCGAGCTGGCGATCGACGGCTTCACCGCCTGGGCCCGTACGCCCGACGGCGGCGTCATCGCGCAGGAGCCCGAGGGCTCCGCGTGGTGGTTCCCGGGCAACGACCACCCCACCGACAAGGCGACGTACGACGTCTCCATCTCGGTCCCGGACGGCACCCAGGCCATCTCCAACGGCGTGCTGCTCTCGGAGTCCTCGAAGCTCGGCTGGACCCGCTACAACTGGCGCTCGGACAAGCCGCAGGCCACCTACCTGGCCACGCTCGCCATCGGCAAGTTCGACATCACCAAGGACACCACCGCCTCCGGCCTGCCGGTCATCAACGCGTTCAGCAAGGACCTCGGCGCCAACGACGGCGCGGCCCGCGCCAGCATCGAGCGCAGCACCGAGATCACCGAGTGGCTGGAGACCGTGTTCGGTCCCTACCCGTTCAACTCGGTCGGCGGCTACGTGCCCAACGTGCCGGCCAGTTACGCGCTGGAGACCCAGACCCGCCCGTTCTACGGCAAGAAGGCGTTCGACCGGGGCAGCAACGTCTCGGTCGTCGTCCACGAGCTGGCGCACCAGTGGTACGGCGACAGCGTCTCCCTCAAGGACTGGAAGGACATCTGGGTCAACGAGGGCTTCGCGCGCTACAGCCAGTGGCTGTGGTCCGAGAAGGAGGGCGAGGGCACCGCGCAGGAGCTGGCCCAGTACGCGTACGACCAGCACCCGGCCGACGACCCGTTCTGGAAGGTCAAGCCGGGCGACCCGGGCCCGGAGAACCAGTTCCACGGCGCCGTCTACGACCGGGGCGCCATCGCCCTGCAGGCGCTGCGCAACGAGATCGGCGACGACGCGTTCTTCGCCATCCTCAAGGACTGGCCGACCGTCAACAAGTACGGCACCGCCTCGGTGAAGGACTTCGTCCACTTCGCCGAGAAGTCCTCGGGCAAGCCGCTGGCGCAGCTCTTCGACACCTGGCTCTACACCGACAGCAAGCCGGCCGCGCCCATCGCGCACGAGGCGGGCATCGCCCGCGCGGCGAAGCCGTCGTCGGCCTCGTCGGTCGCGCCCTCCGGCCTCAAGCAGCCCAAGTCCTGGAAGCAGATCCAGGCCACCAACTCCGTGCACGACCACGGCGGGCACGGCCATGACCGGGGCCACGAGCACGAGCACGACCACCGCTGACACCGTCCCTGACCCGGACGCTCCGCGCGCGGCGGCCTCCCGGCGGCTGCCGCCGCGGCCGGGCGCCCGGTCATGAGCGCGCCGGCGCGACGAGGCCCCCTCCGTCGCGCCGGCGCGCCGGGCGCCGCCCGGCCGCACGGCGCCCCCCGGCCCCGTCGCGCGACACCCCTTTCGGGATGGTCACTCAGGGGTTCGCGGCGTGCCGAGGTGCCGCTCGGCGGCGGCCCGCCGCCTGTCCCGCGTGGACGGCTGCGCGAACCACTGGTCGGCGCTGTCGCTGCTCAGCGCCCAGCACACCGCGCCGGGCAGGGCGAACCCCACGAGTTGCAGCGGGTGGAAGGTGGAGGTGGCCACCGCCAGCGCGATGCCCAACCCACCGAAGCACAGGACCAGGACCTCGTACCCGTACACCACCTTGCTGGCCACCAGCGCGCGCCGGAAGAAGAACACGCTGGCCACCAGCAGTGCCGCGGCCATCCCGTAGCCGAGGTAGGCCACGAACCGCAGCACCCCCTCGGACTCCACCTCCTGCCCGTGGTCGTGGCGCGTGTCGATCTCCGCGCACACCGACCACCCGATGTACGCGCTGGCCAGCGCCTGGATCCAGATCATCGCCAGGCAGCCCCTGACGGTCGCGGGCATGGCGGACGGCGGACGTGCGTTCATGGCGGGCGACTCCCTCGGACCAGATGTCGTGACGCCCGCGCAGTGTCACAGGACCGCACAGGGACCGGTCCCGGGCGGCGGCCGGCCCCCCGCCCACTCCCGCACCATGCCACCCCCGTCGCCCTCGCCCAGCGCCCTGCCCGCGCGCGGTGATCCGCGCGCACGTCCCCATAAGAAAGCGGGAAAAGCGGTGTGGCACAAGGAGCTTGACGATGTCGCGGGTGGCGCGCGGGCGAATGGCGGGCGGCTGTGGGGCAACGCGGGCGTGGTCGGGCGGGGTCGGCGGAGTCCGCCGGAGCGCCTCACGCCCGGCCGCCCGACCGCACACGGCACCGGCCCCGGCCCACTCCCCCGGCCGCCCCAAAGGCCCTGGCCCCGGCCCCGAGAGCGGGACCGGGGCCAGGATCGAAACCAGAGACCACAGACCAGGGGCGGGACCGGGGCCGGGAGCAAGACCGAGGGCCAAGGCCGGGACCGCCGGCGGCCGGCTACTCCGTTCGCTCCCCCGGCAGCCCCTCCCGCTCGGCGCTGGCCTCCCGGACCCGGCCGCGGACCACGAACCAGCCGGCGATCAGCGCGGCGACGATGATCGGGGCCAGCATGATGGTGTCCCGCCCGACGCCGCCGTCGTACCACATCAGCACGATGACGCCGGCCAGGAAGGCGATGGTGACGATCTCGGTGAAGGGCGAGAAGGGCAGTTGGAAGGAGGGGCGGGTGAGCTGGCCGGCCTCGGCGCGGCGGACGAAGACGATGTGACAGAGCATGATCGAGGCCCAGGCGGAGATGATGCCGAGCGCGGCTATGTTGATCACGATCTCGAACGCCTTGTCGGGCACGACGTAGTTCAGGCCCACGCCGACCACGCACACCGCCGAGGTGAGCATGATGCCGCCGTAGGGCACCTGGTTGCGGTTCATCCGGCCGGTGAACTGGGGCGCGGAGCCGGCCTTGGCCATCGAGCGCAGGATGCGGCCGGTGGAGTAGAGGCCGGAGTTGAGGCTGGACATGGCGGCCGTGAGCACCACCAGGTTCATCACGTGGCCGGCCGCCGGCACGCCGATCTTGGACAGGACGGTGACGAACGGGCTCTCGCCCGCGCTGTAGCCGTCCCAGGGCAGCAGCAGCGTCAACAGCACGACCGAGCCGACGTAGAAGACCCCGACCCGCCACATGATGGAGTTCACCGCGCGCGGCACGACCTTCTCCGGCTCGGCGGTCTCGCCCGCCGTGACGCCGACCATCTCGACGGCGGAGTACGCGAACACCACGCCCTGCAGGACCACGACGACCGGCAGCAACCCGGTCGGGAAGATGCCCCCGTTGTCGCTGATGAGGCTGAACCCGGGGGTCTCGCCGCCCACCTCGTGCTGGGTGACGAGCAGGAAGATGCCGATGGCCATGAACAGGACCAGCGCCGCGACCTTGATGATCGCGAACCAGAACTCCAGCTCACCGAAGATCTTGACCGAGACGAGGTTGATGGAGAGCACCACGGCCAGCGCGATCAACGCCATGATCCACTGTGGGATGTCGCTGAACATGCTCCAGTAGTGCGTGTACAGCGCGATGGCCGTGATGTCCGCGATGCCGGTTGTGGACCAGTTCACCACGTACATCCAGCCGACGGCGTAAGCGCCCTTCTCGCCCAGGAACTCCCGGGCGTAGGAGACGAAGGAACCGGAGGACGGTCGGTAGACGACCATCTCGCCCAGGGCACGCACGACGAAGAACGCGAAGAGTCCGCACACCGCGTACGCGATGGCCAGCGCGGGCCCGGCGGACTCCAGGCGTCCACCCGCCCCGAGGAAGAGGCCGGTGCCGATGGCGCCGCCGATCGCGATCATCTGGATGTGGCGCGCCTTGAGGTCCTTGCTGTACCCCGCGTCACCCGCGTCCTGTAGCGCCCCGCTGGGCGGCGGTGGGGTCCCGTCCTGAACGGCTTCATTGCCCACGAGCTACGTCTCTCGCCTTCGCATCGGAATGTTCTGTTCCAGGCCGCTGATCGATCGGCCCGCGGCAGTCTCACATCCCGAGCGCCGTGCTCACGTCATACCGTGGGTCATCTCACATCTCGTACATCTCCTCGATGACCTGCGCATACGTGGCGTGGATCACGTGCCGGCGGAGCTTGAGCGAGGGGGTCAGCTCGCCGGTCTCCGGTCCCCACTCGCGGTCGAGCAGGCGGTAACGCTTGACCTGCTCGGTGCGGTTGAGCCGGCTGTTGGCCGCGGCGACCGCGCGCTCGACCTCGGCGCGCACGGCCGGGTGGTGTGTCAGCGGGCCGGCCCCGGCCGCGATGCCCTGGTCGGCGGCCCAGGCCGCGGTGGCGTCCGGGTCGAGCACCAGGAGGGCCACCAGGTACGAGCGGCGGTCGCCGTGCACCAGGGCCTGGCCGATCAGCGGGTGCGCCTTGAGCGTGTTCTCCACCAGCGCGGGCGAGACGTTCTTGCCCGTGGAGGTGATGATCAACTCCTTCTTCCGGTCGGTGACGTACAGGTAGCCGTCCGCGTCGAGGCGGCCCACGTCGCCGGTGGCGAACCAGCCGTCCGCGTCGCCCAGTCGCGCCACCGAGCCGTCCTCCTGGAGGTAGCCGCACACGACCTCGCCGCGCACCTCGATCTCGCCGTCGGCCGCGATCCGCACCTCCACGCGGTCGATCGGGCTGCCGACCGAGCCGAGCCGGAACCCGCCGTGGTGGTTGAGCGTGCACACGCCGGTGGCCTCCGACATGCCCCAGACGTCGAGGATGACGACCCCGAGCCCGGTCCAGAACCGCACCACGTCCTGCGGCATCGGGGCCGCCGCGCTGATCGCCCACGTCAGCCGGTCGAAGCCCATCACCGCGAGCAGCGGATCGAGCACCTCCCGCCTGGCCCGGGCGTACGCGTCGGCCAGCGCGCCCGTGGGCTCCTCGCCGTGCTCGCGGGCGGCCACCCAGGCGCGCGCGGTCTCGCCCGCCGCCCGGACCGCCGCCTGGCGCTCCGCGGGCAGCCGGGCGAGCGCGCCGCGCGCCGCCACGGTCAGCTTCTCCCACACGCGCGGCACCCCGAAGAACTCCTCGGGCCGCACCTCGCGCACGGCCTGGGCCACCTCGCCCGGGTCCGCGCAGAAGTACACGTGCGAGACCCGCAGCAGCGGCATGTACAGGCCCAACATGCGCTCGGCGATGTGCGCGAAGGGCAGGTAGCAGATGTGCGCCCCGTGCGGGTCCACGCCGAGCTTGCGGTCCAGGGACGCGCCGCTGACCACCACCTGCCGCTGGGTGGCCACGACGCCCTTGGGCTCGCCGCTGGTGCCCGAGGTGTAGACGACGGTCGCCGGATCGCCCGGGCTCCCCCGCCGCCAACACGCCTCGAAGGCGTCGGGATCGAAGCGGCGCGCGCCGTCGGCCAGCACGTCGGCGTACGCGGTGACGCGGCCGTACGCGGCGACGGGGTCCTGCGCGGTGACAGGGGCCTCCGCGGTGACGGGGGTGGCGGGCGCGTCCGGAGTGGCCTGGGGGGCCGCGGCGACCGGCGCGGCGTCGGCCGCCGGGGGCGGGTCCACGACGACCAGGCGCTCAAGGAGTCCCGTACGCCGGTCCAACAGCGGGCCCCAGCGGGCGAGTTCCCGTTCGCCGTCCACGATCGCACGCCGGGCGCCGCTGTGCCGGGCGATGTGCGCGATCTGCTCGGGCGACGCCGTGCCGTACACCGAGATCGGCACCGCGCCCAGGTGCACCAGGGCCATGTCGCTCAGCCAGTGCTCGGGCCGGTTGGCCATCATCATCAGCACCCGCTCGCCGCGCCGTACGCCGAGCCCGGCCAGGCCCGCCGCCAACTCCCCGACCCGCCGGCGGGTCTCGGCCCAGTTCATCGAGGCCCAACCGCCGTCCGGAGCGCGCCAGGACAGGGCGGGCAGGTCGCCGAACTCCTCCGCGTTGCGCCGCATCAGGGCGGGCAGCGTCGGGTCGCCGGGCGGATCGGAGAGTCGCGAGGTCAGGGTCAAGGCCGCCTCCTGATGGAGTGGGTGCCGGACGGACTGCGCGCGGGGAAGGTTTCACAGGAGCGGTGCGACAGCAATACTGTTGAACTCAGATGTACCCCGTGCCGCGTGCGCGCAAGGCCAGGAACCGGCCACCTCACGGCACCCGAGTGGCCCAGAGAGCGAGGCGCAGCCGATGAGCGAGGCCCTGACCGCGGACGCCAGCGAGCCCGAGGGGCGCCGCGCAGCGGCCGGACCCGCGGCGCGCCCGGCGCCCGGCGCCAACGGCGCGCCCCCCGCCGACCAGGCCCCCGCCCGCGCGCCGGAGCCGACCGGTGCCGGCGGCTCCGCGCGGCTCGGGCTGACCGTGGACGAGTTGGCGGCCCGGGCCGGGGTCACGGTGCGCACGGTGCGCTTCTACGGCACCCGTGGCCTGCTGCCTCCGCCGCACATCGGCCCGCGCCGGGTCGGCCGGTACGGGCCCGAGCACCTGTCGCGGCTGGCCCTGATCGAGGAGTTGCAGCACCACGGCATGACGCTGGCGGCCATCGAGCGCTACCTCCAGCAGTTGCCCACCGACATCAGCGCGCACGACCTGGCGATACACCGCGCCCTGGTCGCCTCCTGGACCCCGGACGTGGCCGAGGAGGCCGGCCGCGACCTGCTGGAGCGGCGGGCCGGACGGCCCCTGACCGAGGGCGACCTCGACCGGCTGGCCGCCATGGACGTGCTGGAGCGCACCGCCGACCCCGACGTCTTCCGCGTGGACCCGGCCATCCTGCACCTGGGGGTGCGGCTGCTCGACGTGCCCATCCCGCTGGAGACCCTGCGCGCGGCCCGCACGGTGGTCCTCGACCACGCCCGCGCCTCGGCCCGCGAGCTGAGCCGCCTCTTCCGGGACGAGGTGTGGGGCCCCTACCGCGAACGCGAGTCGGACCCGGCCCAGGTGTCCGCGATGAAGTCGCTGTCGGCGCACATGCAGCCCATGGTGGTCCAGGCCCTGGTGACGGCGTTCCAACGCTCCCTGCGGGAGGAGTTGCGGGCGGCGTACGGGACGCAGGGGGCCCCGGCGGAGGACGGTGGGGCGGCGACGGCCGAGGAACCCCAGGGCCCCGGGGAAGCCGACACCGCCGGCGGCGCGGGCGGGGCCGACACCCGGGCCAGCGGCGACGAAGGCGTGCCCGACCGGGAGAGGGCCGGCTAGCCACGGCGGTCCGAGGAAGCGGGTGGCGGTCGTCGTCGTGCCGGGCTCGTTGTCAGTGCCCGCTGTTACGTTGCCGACGAGGATGACGCTTCGACCTCTGAGAGGGCGCATGCACGACGAACGGCTCGCCGGGTTCTCCCGCGAGCGACTGGACGGCCGTCCCCTGCCCGCGGACCTGCGCGTGCTGCTGGTCGCGCAGTGGGAGGGCCGAACCGATCTCGCCCGCCTGCTCGACCTCGACTTCTTCGAGCCGGGCGAGGTCCACCCGCTGCTGGACACCAGCTACCTGAGCGAGGCGGAGCGCGCGGACCCGGAGCTGCGGGCCGTCAACGCCGGAGCCGCGGAGATGGCCAGGCACGTCAAGCTCGTGGCCAGGGGCGGCAAGGGGTGGGTCGGCTACTGGCTGCACCCCGACGAACCCGCGGACCGGCCCTGGCACCTCATAGCGCTGGACACCGAGTTCACCTTCTGGGGCCTGGCCGGCAGCACCCTGGCCGAGGGGGCCGCCGCCGAGCAGGCGAGCTACCAGGACGAGCCGGACGAGCGCGTGGCCTTCGCACGGCTGGCCGCCGAACTCGCCGCACTCGGCCTCCCGCTCGGCACCCAGGACTACGACGCCCTCGACGACACCGCGTACACGGTGGACCCGGAGAGCCTGATGGAGGAGCTGATCCAGGCCGAACGCGTCAGGCGCGGGCTCCGCTGAGCGGGCCGACGCCAACGCCCCGGCCCGGCGACCCGGTGGCGGTACGCCTCGTCGCCGGCCGCGCACGGCCGAACCCGACGAGGGCCGGGCCGGGCGCCGCCCGGCGCTCCCCGGCGGACCCACCGCCGGACAGCGCCGGGCCGTCGCTCCCCGAAGCCCGCGCCGGCCGGGTGCTACGCGTCGGCGAACCGCTCCCCCCGCTCGGCCTTCTCCACCAGCAGGGCCGGCGGGGCGAAGCGGTCGCCGTAGGCCGCCTGGAGTTCGCGGGCACGGGCGACGAAGCCGGGCAGGCCGCCCGCGTAACCGTTGATGTACTGGAGGACGCCGCCGGTCCAGGCCGGGAAGCCGATGCCGAAGATGGAGCCGATGTTGGCGTCGGCGACCGAGGTGAGCACGCCCTCCTCGACGCAGCGCACGGTGTCCAGCGCCTCGGCGAACAGCATGCGCTCCTTCAGGTCCTCGAAGGGCACCTCGGGGGCGTCGCCGGCGGGGCCGAAGTGCTCGCGCAGTCCGGGCCACAGCCCGGCCCGCTTGCCGTCCACGTAGTCGTAGAAGCCGGCGCCGCCGCTGCGGCCCGGGCGCTCGAACTCCAGCACCATGCGGTCGATGACCGCCTCCGCGGGGTGCGTCTCCCACACGCCGCCCGCCTCCTCGACGGCCCGCTTGGTCTCCTCGCGGATCCTGCGCGGCAGCGTCAGGGTCAGCTCGTCCATGAGCGAGAGCACCTTGGCCGGGTAGCCGGCCTGGCCCGCGGCCTGCTCGATGGTGGCCGCCGGGACGCCCTCGGCGAGCATCGAGACGCCCTCGTTGATGAAGTGGCCGATGACGCGCGAGGTGAAGAAGCCGCGCGAGTCGTTGACCACGATCGGGGTCTTCTGGATCTGCCGGACCAGGTCGAACGCGCGGGCCAGCGCGGCCTCGCCGGTCTTACCGCCCTTGATGATCTCCACCAGCGGCATCTTGTCCACCGGCGAGAAGAAGTGCAGGCCGACGAAGTCGACCGGGCGCTCCACGCCCTCGGCGAGCAGGGTGATGGGCAGCGTGGAGGTGTTGGAGCACAGCAGCGCGTCCGGCTCCACGATGCCCTGGATCTCCTGGAAGACCTTGTGCTTGAGCGCGGTGTCCTCGAAGACGGCCTCGATCACCGCGTCGCAGCCGACCAGGTCCCGCGGGTCGGCGGTCGGGGTGATGCGGGCGAGCAGCGCGTCCGCCTTGTCCTGGGTCGTACGGCCGCGCGAGACGGCCTTGGCGCACAGCTTCTCGGAGTAGCCCTTGCCCTTGTCGGCCGCCTCCTGGCTGACGTCCTTGAGCACGACCTCGATGCCGGCCTTGGCGCAGGAGTACGCGATGCCGGCGCCCATCATGCCGGCGCCGAGCACCGCGACCTTGCGTACGGTGTGCGGCTCGACGCCCGATGGCCGGTTGGCGCCGGAGTTGACCGCCTGGAGGTCGAAGAAGAACGCCTGCGTCATGTTCTTGGCGATCTGGCCGGTGACCAGCTCGGTGAAGTACCGGGCCTCGATGGTCTGCGCGGTCTCGAAGTCCACCTGGGAGCCCTCGACCGCGGCGGCCATGATGTTGCGCGGGGCCGGGTAGTGGGCGCCGTTCAACTGCTTGCGCAGGTTGGCCGGGTACGCCGGCAGGTTGGCCGCGAACTTCGGGTGGGCCGGGGTGCCGCCGGGGATCTTGTAGCCGTCGGTGTCCCAGGGCTGGCGCGACTCGGGGTGGGCGTCGATGAACGCGCGCGCCTTGGCGATCAACTCGTCCCGGTCGGCGGCCAGCTCGTGGATCAGGCCGGCCTCCAGGGCCCGGACCGGGCTGTACTGGGTGCCCTGGAGCAACACCTTGAGCAGCGCGTCGGTGATGCCGAGCAGGCGTACGGTGCGGACCACGCCACCGCCGCCGGGCAGCAGGCCGAGGGTGACCTCGGGCAGTCCGATCTTGCCGCCGGACGCCTCCAGGGCGACGCGGTGGTGGCAGGCCAGGGCGATCTCGTAACCGCCGCCGAGCGCGGCGCCGTTGATGGCCGCGACGATCGGCTTGCCGAGGGTCTCGATGCGGCGCAGGTCGCGCTTGAGTTCGCGGCTGGCGTCGAAGACCTGCCGCGCGTGCTCGGGGGTGACGGCGATCAGGTCGCGCAGGTCGCCGCCGGCGAAGAAGGTCTTCTTGGCCGAGGTGACGATGATGCCGCGGACGGAGTCCCGCTCGGCCTCCAGGCGGTCGGCGACGGCGGCCAGCGACGCCTTGAAGGCGGCGTTCATGGTGTTGGCCGACTGGTCCGGGTCGTCCAGGACGAGGGTGACCACGCCCGTGTCGTCCTGCTCCCAGCGGATGGTGGTGGGCTCGGTGCTCATCTGTCTGTCTCCGTGTGAGGGTTGGCGGCGGGCGGTCAGACGCGCTCGACGACGGTGGCGATGCCCATGCCGCCGCCCACGCACAGCGTGATCAGGCCGTACCGCTGGTCGCGCCGTTCCAGTTCGTCGATGACGGTGCCGAGCAGGATGGCGCCGGTGGCGCCGAGCGGGTGGCCCATGGCGATGGCGCCGCCGTTGACGTTGACCTTGTCGAGGCTGAGGCCCATGTCCTTGACGTAGCGCAGCACGACCGCGGCGAACGCCTCGTTGATCTCGACCAGGTCGATGTCGTCGATGGTCAACCCGGCCTTGGCCAGCGCCTTGCGGGAGGCGGGGGCGGGCCCGGTGAGCATGATGGTCGGGTCGGAGCCGGAGACGGCGGCGGAGACGATGCGGGCGCGCGGCGTCAGCCCGTACCGCTCGCCCACCTCGCGGCTGCCGATGGCCACCAGCGCCGAGCCGTCCACGATGCCGGAGGAGTTGCCGGCGTGGTGGACGTGGTCGATCGCCTCGACCCAGTGGTACTTCTGCAGCGCCACCGCGTCGAAGCCGCCCATCTCGCCGATGGTGGCGAAGGAGGGCTTGAGTCCGGCGAGCGACTCGGGTGTGGTGCCGGGCCGCATGTGCTCGTCGTGGTCGAGGACGACCAGGCCGTTGCGGTCGCGGACGGGGATCACCGAGCGCTCGAAGCGGCCGTCCTTCCACGCCTCGGCGGCCCGCTCCTGGGAGAGCGCGGCGTAGGAGTCCACGTCGTGGCGGCTGAACCCCTCGACGGTGGCGATGAGGTCGGCGCTGATGCCCTGCGGGACGAAGCCGGTCTCCAGGTTGGTCATCGGGTCGCCGAACCAGGCGCCGCCGTCGGAGCCCATCGGCACCCGGGACATGGACTCGACGCCGCCGGCCAGGACCAGGTCCTCCCAGCCGGAGCGGACCTTGGCCGCCGCCATGTTGACCGCTTCGAGGCCGGAGGCACAGAAGCGGTTCTCCTGCACGCCGGCGACGGTGTCGGGCAGGCCGGCGGCGAGCGCCGCCACCTTGGCGATGTCCGAGCCCTGGTCGCCGAGGGGGGCGACGACGCCGAGGACGATGTCGTCGATGGCCGCCGGGTCCAGGTCGGGCAGCCGGTGGCGGAGTTCGTGGATGAGGCCGACCACCAGGTCGATGGGCTTGGTGCCGTGCAGGGAGCCGGCGGCCTTCCCGCGCCCGCGCGGGGTGCGGATCGCGTCGTACACGTACGCTTCGGTGCTCACGTCGGAAGCCTTTCGGGGAGCGGTACGGGGTCTGCCACCGGATTCGGCGCGTCCGCGCGCGCCCGGGGGCGGGTGGTTCAGGAGAGCAGGGACCGGCCGATGATCTCCTTCATGATCTCGGTGGTGCCGCCGTAGATCGTCTGGATGCGGCCGTCGGTGAACGCCCGGGCGATGGGGTATTCGGCCATGTAGCCGTAGCCGCCGTGGAGCTGGAGGCAGCGGTCGGTGACCCGCTTCTGGAGCTCGCTCGCCCACCACTTGGCCATCGAGGCGTGCGTGGCGTCAAGCTCCCCCGCGTCGTGGTCCACGATGCAGCGGTCCACGAAGCTGCGGGTGACGGCGCACTCGGTGGCCATCTCGGCGATCTCGAAGCGCACGTGCTGGAGCCGCGCGAGCGGTCGGCCGAACGCCTCCCGCTCCTTGACGTAGGCCGTCGTCATCTCCAGGACGTGCTCGGCCCCGGCGATGGAGGCGATGGCGATGTTCAGCCGCTCCTGGGCGAGGTTGGTCATGAGGTGGACGAAGGCGCCGTTCAACTCGCCGAGCAGGTTCTCCTTCGGCACGACCACGTCGTTGAAGAACAGTTCGGCGGTGTCCTGGGACTTCTGGCCGATCTTGGCGAGATTACGGCCCCGCTCGAAGCCGGCCATGCCGCGCTCGACCACCAGCAGGCTCAGCCCGTGCGCCCCGCCCTCGGGGGTGGTCTTGGCGACGACGATGACCAGGTCGGCCAGGATGCCGTTGGAGATGAACGTCTTGGAGCCGTTCAGGACCCAGTGGTCGCCCCGGTCCTCGGCGTTGGTGCGAATGCCCTGCAGGTCGGAGCCGGCGCCGGGCTCGGTCATGGCGATGGCGGTGATGATCTCGCCGCTGCAGAAGCCGGGCAGCCAGCGGCGCTTCTGCTCGTCGGTGCCGAGCGAGGTGAGGTACGGGCCGATGATGTCGTTGTGCAGGCCGAGCGCGAGCCCGGGGGCCGCGGCGCGGGTGAACTCCTCGGCGAGCACGGCGCTGTAGCGGAAGTCCTCGTTGCCGCCGCCCCCGAACTCCTCGGGCACCGCGAAGCCGAGCAGCCCCTGCCGACCGGCCGCGAGCCAGGCGTCCCGGTCCACGATGCCGTTCTCCTCCCACCGCTCGTAGTGCGGCAGCACCTCCTTGGCCAGGAAGGTCCGTACGGTCTCGCGGAACGCCTCGTGTTCCGCGGCGAAGATCTGGCGCTTCACGTGTCTCTCCTCGGGTGCTGCCGTACGGGCGGGAGTCGCTGGGGCGGGGGCTGCGGGTGCGTGGGCTGCGGGTGCGTGGGCTGCGGGTGCGGGTGGTGTGGCCACCCGGTGCGGGGCTCGGGCCGGGGCGCGGGCGGCGGCGCGGGTCCCGGGGTCACGGGCCGGTGGCGGGTGGGTCGGCGAGCTGTGGCAGGCCCCAGTCGTCGGCGACCTCGGCGGTGTGCGCGCCCGGCAGGGCCGGGGGTCTGCGCACGCTGCCGGGGGTCGCCGAGAAGCGCGGCGCGGGCGCGGGCTGGACGATGCCGGCGTGCTCGGTGAAGGTGCCGCGGGCGGCCAGGTGCGGGTGGGTGGGCGCCTCGCGCAGCGAGAGCACGGGCGCGGTGCAGGCGTCCGACGCCGCGAAGACCTCGGTCCACTCCTCGCGGGTACGGGTCTTGAAGCGGGCCGCCACCAGTTCGCGCAACTCGCCCCAGCGGGCCATGTCGCCCTGTTCGGGGGCCTGGTCGGCGATGCCGAGCAGGGCGGTGAACTCGGCGTAGAACCGCGGCTCCAGGGCGCCGACCGCCATGTGACCGCCGTCCGCGGTCTCGTAGACGCCGTAGAACGGGCAGCCGCCGTCGAGCAGGTTGGCGCCCCTGCGGTCCTGCCACGCGCCGGCCGCCAGCATGCCGTGGATCATCGAGGACAGGTGGACCGTGCCGTCCACGATCGCGGCGTCCACGACCTGGCCCGCGCCGCCCGGGGTGCGGGCGTGCTGGAGGGCCGCGAGGACGCCGATGACCAGGTAGAGCGAGCCGCCCGCGTAGTCCCCGACGAGGTTGGCGGGGATGGCCGGCGGCTGGTCCGGCGCGCCGATCATGCCGAGGACGCCCGTGATGGCGATGTAGCCGATGTCGTGCCCGGCCCGCTGGGCCAGCGGCCCGTCCTGGCCCCAGCCGGTCATCCGGCCGTAGACCAGCGCCGGGTTGCGGGCCAGGCAGGCGTCGGGGCCGACGCCGAGCCGCTCGGCGACGCCGGGGCGCAGCCCCTCGATGAGGATGTCGGCGCGCTCGACGAGGTCGAGCACGGTCCCCGGGCCCCGCTCGGACTTCAGGTCGACGGTCACCGAGCGCTTGTTGCGGTTGGTGATGTCGTGGGCCGGGTCGATGCCGAGGCCGGCGCCGGTCGGGCGGTCGACGCGCACCACGTCGGCGCCGAGGTCGGCGAGCACCATCGCCGCGTACGGACCGGGGCCGATGCCTGCCAGTTCCACGACCCGCACCCCGGTGAGCGGACCGTGTGGTGTTGCCGTCATCCGACCCCCACGTCGTTATGACAATTTTGCTGTAACACCGCCGATGCTAAGAACACGTTCCAGTTTCCACAAGCCCTTCGAGCGACGGGCTCGCGCCGGTCGGGGCCCGACTTACCGTCGCGTAAGCTCCCTGCTCTCCAAGCCCGTTGAGCACGGCGGGCGTCGGCGGCCACTCCCGGCGTCCGGCTCCTCGCCCGGAACCGGCCGGCGGCGCCCGCGCGGAGCGGGGCCGGTGGTGGGGTCGACAGCGGCGGCTGCCGTGGCGTCAGGGGCCCGACGTGCCGCCAGGTTCGGACGCGGCGCGGACTGCTGAGCTCGGGGGCCCGGCGCGGCCGGCGGCCCCGGCGCGCCGCCGGGGCCCGGCCCGGAGGACGGCGTGCCGCTCGTCATCGGCCTCCCCCGGCTTTCCGTCTCGGCGTCCTGGGCTGAACCGGAGGCATGCTCCCCGCTCACGCCCGTCGCACCGGTCGCTAGGCCGCCGGGCTCCGGTCGGTCAGCTCGATGCCCCAGGTCTCGCGCAGCAGCTCCCGGCCACTGTCCGTGGTGTTCAGCCCGCGGCCGGAGGGGTGCCGTACGACCCAGCCGGCGGCGAGGAAGCGCGTGCCGACCGCGGCGCCCAGGGCGCCGGCCAGGTGGGTTCGGCGTTCCGTCCAGTCCGGGCAGGCCCGGGTGGTGGGGCGGCGGGCGCGGAGCGCGCCGTCCACGTCCACGCCGAGCGCGCGCAGGCCCGTGGCGCCGGCGTCGGCGAGGGTCAGCGACTCGCGGTCGGTCAGCCATCCCCGGTGCGTCCAGGCGTCGGTCAGGGCGACGCCGAGCCGTCCGGCGAGGTGGTCGTAGCACAGCCGCGCCGCGGCCAGGGTGCGCATCTCGCGGCTGCGGCGGTACCCGGAGACGGGCACGGGGTCGGCCAGGGCGCCGAGCGCTTCGAGTGCGGTGGCCACCCGTGGGCCGGCGAGCGCGTAGTAGCGGCGGCGACCGCGCGCCTCACAGGTCACCAGGCCGGCGTCGACCAGCGCCGCCAGGTGCTCGGACGCGGTCGACGCGCTCACCCCGGCCGCCCGGGCCAGCTCGCCGGCCGGCCGGCTGGTGCCGTCCATGAGCAGGTTGAGGAAGGCCGAGCGCGCGGGCGCGGCGAGCGCCCTGCCCACGCTGGTGAAGTCCCGGTCCCGGCTCATGGGGGTGACGATACGACGTCGACGCTTCGGTCGGCGCCGAAGCGTCGGGCGCCTACGGTCCGCGCATGGACACCCACACCTACCGCACCCACCTGCACTGGGACGGCTCCACCGCGGACGGGGTCCGCGGCTACTCGCGCGACCACACCGCCGTCGCCCCGCCCGCCGCCGCGCGGGTCGACCTGAGCGCGGACCCGGCCTTCCGCGGCGACCCCGACCGGCTCAATCCCGAACAGCTGGTGGTCATGGCCGCCTCCTCCTGTCAGATGCTGTCCTTCCTCGGCGCCGCCGCCCGCGCCGGGGTGACCGTGCTCGGGTACGACGACGAGGCCAGCAGCCACCTCGACCTGACCGCCGAGCCGGCCCGGCTGGCCGCGATCCGGCTGCGGGTCACCGTCACGGTCGCCGCCGGGACGGACCCGGCCCGGGTCCGGGAGATCGCCGAGCGGGCGCACCGCTCCTGTTACGTCGCCAACAGCCTGTCGGTGCCGGTCGAGGTGGCCACCACCGTGGTGACCCCGTGACCGCCGGGCCGCGGGACCTCGAGGTGTGCCTGCCGGACCGGCCCGGCGCGCTGGCCGACCTGGGCCAGGCGCTGGGCGCGGCCGGGGTGAGCCTGGAGGGCGGTGGCGTGTTCGCGCGTGCGGGGCGGGCCGTCGCCCACTACCTGGTCGACGACGGGCCGCCGCGCTGGCGGCCGTCGCCGCCGCGGGCCTGGGCCCCGCCGTCGTCCGCGACGTCGTCATGACCCGTCTCGACCAGGAGACGCCCGGCCAGCTCGGCACCCTCGCCCGCCGGTTGGGCGACGCGGGCGTGAACGTCGCCACCCAGTACAGCGACCACGCCGGCAACCTCGTCCTGCTCGTGTCGGACGAGCACCTCGGGGCGTGCCGCGAGGTGCTCGCACGGTGGGAGCGGGGCTGACGCGCGGAGGCCGGCCCCGGCTCAGTCGGCGGGACCGGCTCCTGCTCAGTCGGCGGGCGCCGTCCCGCGCACGTCGTCCGCCCGGGGCGGGGCCGGGCTCCGCGCCGGGGCGGCGGCCGGCACCAGGTGGTCGTCCAGCCCTTCGGGGTCGGTGATCCGGGCCAGCCGGCGCGGGACGTCACAGCCGACGAGCACGATGACGACCAGGGTCAGCCCGAACGTCAACACGGCCAGCGCCCGCCCCAGCGGCATCCCCTCGGCCAGGTGGGCGCCGAGTACCGGGGCCACCGCGCCGCCGAGCGCGCCGACGTTGTAGACGAAGCCGAGCGAGGCGGCCCGGTTGCCGGTCGGGAAGTGGCTGGCGATGTACTTGGGCAGGATGCCGGAGATGCCCTGGCTGAGGGCGAGCAGCCCGAACAGCAGCACGCCGAGCGCGACCAGGCTCTCGTCGACGGCGAAGACGGGGAAGACGAAGCCCAGCGAGGCGATCAGGGTCCAGGCGTACGCGCGCCGGGTGCCCACCCAGTCGCCGACGAAGCCCGCGAGCCAGCAGCCGCACATGGTGCCGAACCCGGCGTAGAACATCACGTCGCCCACCTGGCCCGGCGCGTAGCCCATCTCCGTCTTCAGGTAGGTGGGCAGCAGCGCCTGGATCGGCCAGCTGTAGAGGAAGGCGCAGAAGACGGTGACCATGAGGGACACGTACAGGACCCACTGCCGGCGGCCGCCCACCTGGACCGCGAAGGCGATCAGGCAGCCGGCGGCCAGGATCGCCAGCGGCCACACCAGGCCCTTGCCGAGCGGGGTGAACACGCAGAACAGCGCGGCGCTGGCGACCACGGTCAGCAGCGTGTTCAGCCAGGTCCTGCGGCGCCCGGCGAACAGCGGCGCGAACGGGTTCGGGCGCCGGCCACCGGCGGCGACCTCCGCGCTCCAGTCCTCGGCCTCCGGCAGCGCGCGGCGTACCCACAGGGCGACCAGGACCGGCAGCACGCCGATCCAGAACATCCAGCGCCAGCCCCAGTTCGGCACCACCCACTCGTAGAGCTTGGAGGCGAGGATGGTGCCGCCGGCGTAGCCGGAGATCAGGAAGCCGGAGGCGCGGTTGCGCAGCCGTGGCGGCCAGCTCTCCAGGACGTAGGTGGCGCTCGCGCTGTACTCCCCCGCCATGCCCACGCCGATCAGCAGCCGGGCGACGAAGAGGCTGGTGTACCCCCAGGCGAAGCCGCAGGCGAAGGTGCCGAAGGAGTAGAGCAGGATGCTGACGATCATGGCGGCCTTGCGCCCGTAGCGGTCGCCGAAGGCGCCGAGCAGCGCGCCGCCGAGCCAGCGGGTGATGAAGGCGGCGGAGACCAGGCTGGCGGCCTCGACGCCGCTGAGGTCGAACTCGTCGGCGATCTCGGTCAGCACGAGGGTGATCAGGACGAAGTCGAAGCCGTCGAGGAGGTAGCCGAGCCAGGCGGCGAACATGGCCTTCCACTGCCCCGGGGACACCTCGCGGTACCAGCGCGTGCCCGCCTCGCGCCCGGTGGCGCTCATGCGGTCAGGCCCGCGTCGTCGAGGAACTTGCGCACCCGGTCCACGGCCGCGGCCTCCAGCGGGACCTGCGGCGCCGCGGTGGCGGGGCAGTCGATGACGCCGAGCAGGTGCAGCGCGGCCTTGAAGCCGCCGAGCGCCGACGAGCTGCCGCCCATCCGCGCCGGATCGCCGGTCTCGGTGAGGGCGAACAGCGCGGCGAGCCGGTCCTGCTCGGCCGCGGCCTCGGCCCACCGGCCGGCGCGGGCGTGCCCGTAGAGCCGCAGGTAGCCGTGGGGGTCCACGTTGCCGAGGCCCGGCACGACGCCGTGCACGCCGGCCAGCAGGGCGCCGTCCACGGCCATCTCGGAGCCGGTCAGCACGGAAAACCGCTCGCCCAGGCCGCGGTCGCGGGCCGCGACGAGCAGCCGGCGCGCCTCCTCCACCTGGCCGCTGCTGTCCTTGAGCCCGGCGAGGGTGCCGTCGGCGGCCAGCGGCAGCACGATGGCGGCGGTGAGCTTGGTGTGCACCGCGGCGGGGATGTCGTACGCGAACAGCGGCAGCTCCGTGCCGGCGCGCAGCCGCCGGAAGTGGTCGGCGATCTCGGCGGGGTGGGTGCGGGTGTAGAAGGGGGCGGTGGCCACGAGGGCGTCGGCGCCGCTGGCGGCGGCCCCGGCGGCGTGGTCGCGCATCCGCGCGGTGGTCGTGTCGATGACGCCGGCGAGCACGGGGACCCGTCCGGCGGCGGCCTCCACCACCGTCTCCAGGGCGGTGCGGCGCTGGGCGTCGGTGAGGTAGGCGACCTCGCCGGTGGAGCCGAGGGCGAACAGCCCGTGCACGCCGGCGTCCAGGAGCCGTCGGGTGAGCGCGGCCAGCGACCGGGTGTCCACGTCGCCGGTGGGGGTGAGCGGGGTGCACATCGGCGGGATGACGCCGGTGAGGGGAACCGGAGGGCGCATCGGGATCAGCTTTCTACGAGGCGTCAGCCAGGGGTGGGAGGGAGCCAAGCCATAGCAGTAAAGATGACAATACGGACGTTGGACGTCCGATGTGTGGGGTGAATGTGACGGAGCGCCGGACACCTGTCAACCTCTCCCACGTCCGGACGCCCCCTTGTTGACTGCTGGTCAATAGCTGCCTAGCGTGGCGGCCTCCAGGCTGTGGATCACGCACAGCGCAGCCACGCACCACGCTCGGGGCCCGGCCCGCGGGCCGCGAGGGGAAGCGATGCCACGCGAGGGACTCGACCCGCAGCGCGCGTACGACGTGGTGCTCGTCGGCGCCACCGGCTTCGTGGGCGCGCTGACCGCCCACTACCTGGCCGAGCACGCCCCGCCCGGGCTGCGCTGGGCGCTGGCCGGGCGCAGCCGGGGCCGGCTTGAGGCGCTGCGCGCCGAGCTGGCCGCCACCGACCCGGCGCACGCGGCGCTGCCGCTGCTGACCGTCGACGTCGCCGACCGCGACGCGGTCCGGGCGCTGGCCGAAAACACCCGTGTGGTCGCCACCACCGTCGGCCCCTACCTGCGCTACGGCGAGCCGCTGGTCGCCGCGTGCGCCGAGGCCGGCACCGACTACGTCGACCTGACCGGCGAGCCCGAGTTCGTCGACCGGACGTACGTGCGCCACCACGAGCGGGCCCGCGCCACCGGCGCCCGGCTCGTGCACACGTGCGGCTTCGACTCCCTCCCGGCCGACCTGGGCGCGCTGTACACCGTGGGCCTGCTGCCACGGGACGTGCCGCTACGCGTCGACGGCTACCTGCGCACCAACGCCACCTTCTCCGGCGGAACGCTGGACTCGGCGCTGACGGCCGCCTCCCGGCCGCTGGCGATGGTCCGCGCGGCGCGGGAGCGGCGGCGCGCGGAGCCCCGCCCGGCCGGGCGGACCGTGCGCGCCCCGCTCGGCCCCGTGCACCACAGCCGCGCGGTGCGGGCCTGGGGCGTTCCGCTGCCGACGATCGACGCGCAGGTCGTCGCCCGCTCGGCCGCCGCGTCCACGGCCTACGGACCGGCGTTCCGCTACCGCCACTTCGCGGCCGTGCGCCGGCTGCCGGTGGCCGCGGCGGGTGTGGCCGGGTTCGGCGCGCTGGCCGCGCTGGCGCAGGTGCCGCCGGTGCGCTCCTGGCTCACGGGCCGGCGCGGCCCGGGCGACGGGCCGAACCCGGAGCGGCGGGAGCGGAGCTGGTTCGCGCTGCGCCTGGTGGGGCAGGGTGGCGGGCGCCGGGTGGTCACCGAGGTCCGCGGCGGCGACCCGGGCTACGGTGAGACGGCCAAGATGCTGGCCGAGTCGGCGCTGTGCCTGGCGCTCGACGACCTTCCCGAGACCGCGGGCCAGGTCACGCCGGCCACCGCGATGGGCGAGCGGCTCACGGCCCGGCTGGTCCGCGCGGGTATCGGCTTCCGGGTCGTGTCGGAGCACTGAGCGGGTCACCGAGCGGGGGCGGGCCCGGCGCCTATCCCCGTACGGGCCCGAACGCGACGTCCGATACCCGCCAGAAGCGGCGCCCCGGGCGCTCCACCATGGCCGCATGAGCACCTACACGGACACCCAGACCCCCGCCCCCGACCAGGACTCCGCGCCGCGCTACGAGATCCGCCCCATCGCCCCCGAGGTGCTGCGCGAACTGCGGGTGCGCGACGACGCCGGCCGGGCCCCGCGCGTGGTCGTCGACGAGGATGGCGGCAACCCGCTGCGCTGCTGCCTGGGCCGCAGCACCCCCGGCGAGCGGCTGATGCTGGTCTCGTACGCGCCGCTGCGCCGCTGGGCCGCCGAGACGGGCGCCACGCCGGGCGCGTACGACGAGGTCGGCCCGGTCTTCATCCACCCCGAGCCGTGCGCCGGCTGGTCCGGCGGCGGGCGGGACGCCACCCCGGACGGCTACCCGCGGGGCATCGTGGGCGAGCGGCGGGTGCTGCGCGCCTACTCGGCGGAAGGCCGCATCCTCGGCGGGCGGCTGCTGATCCAGGGGAGCCCGGAGCACGGCGGCTCCCCCGCCGAGGCCCTGGCGGAGTGGTACCGCGATCCACGGGTCGCGGCCGTGCACATCAGGGCCGTGGAGTACGGCTGCTTCCTCGCGGAGACCCGCCGCGCGGGATGAGCGAAGCCGCCGAGCCGGCCCCACCGCGAACCCAGCGCGGCGGGGCTGCCTCGGCGGGGCCGGTCCGGCGGTCCGGGGTCAGTCGAAGAGGTTGGCGATCACACCGCCGTACGACGTGCACAGCTGCCAGAACAGCCAGAACGCGCCGTACACGATGCCGATCATGAGCACGGTGGCCACGATCGGGTCCAGCCGGCGCTGCCAGCGGGACCGGTTCATCAACTGGTAGTCATGCTCTGCCATGTCACCAACATACCGACAACGCCGCCGGGCGCCGCCCGCGGCCGGCGGCGGCTAGCCGTGCTCGCGGGCGAGGGCGGCCAGCGCCCGGCGGCAGGCGGCGTCGGCCGCGCGGGTGGTCTCCGGCAGTCGGTAGCGGGGGCTCAGGTGCAGGGCGTGGGCGCAGGCGGCGTCGAGCGTCATCCGGTGGCCGACGGAGACGAAGACCGGCTTGACGCCCGGTTGGGTGCGCAGCGCCCGGCCCACCTCCTGGGTCCCGTCCCACAGCGGCGAGGCGTCGCCGCGCCGCGGGCCCGGCGGGTCGTGGCGGAAGACGAAGGGGCTCTTGGCGACGCCGATGGTCGGCAGCCCGGTGATCACCCCGAGGTGGCTGGCCAGCCCGAACCGGCGCGGATGGGCCAGCCCGTAGCCGTCGCACACCACCAGGTCGGGCGTGCGGCCGAGGCGGTCGAGGGCGGCCAGCACGGTGGGGATCTCCCGGAAGGCGAGGAGGCCCGGCACGTAGGGGAAGGAGACCCGGCCGACGGCGGTCGCCTCCGCGACGCGGGCCAGGCCGCGCGCGTCGAGCGCGACGGCCGCCGCCGCGACCAGGTCGCGTTCGTCGTCGTACGCCACGTCCACGCCCACCACCAGGCCGGGGGCGCCCGGCAAGGTGGCCGCGCCCGACGCGTCGACGCCGCCGCGCAGCCGCTCCTGGACGGCGGTGGCCTCGGCCTCGGTGCGCGGCCAGTCGGCGGGCACGGCCGCCCAGGCCGGCTGTCCCGTGGGTTCGCTGGAAGAGCTCATACCGGTGATCACGCTACCCGGGGTCGAACGGTTGCCCCGCGCGGCGACGGTGGGCTCGGCGTCGGACGTACGGCGTAGCCTGGTGATCATGTTCGTACTCGAGTTGTCCTACACGGCTCCCCTGGAGCGCGTCGACGCCCTGCTCAGTGACCACGTCGACTGGTTGAACACGCACTACGCGTCGGGAACCTTCATCGCCTCCGGGCGCAAGGAGCCGCGCGACGGCGGCGTGATCCTCGCGGTAGGGGCGGACCGGGCCGCCATCGAGGAGGTGGTGGCGAGCGACCCGTTCGTCACGGCGGAGGTGTGCGCGTACCGGATCACGGAGTTCCTGGCGACCAAGACGTCACCCGAGCTGGCCGCGTACCGGCAGGAGCTGCCGGCCTGAGCCCGCCCGGCCCCGCCGGACGCCGGCCGGGCCGGGGCGGAACGCTCTCGCCCCGGCCCGGCCCCATCCGTCACCCGTGCGCCCGGCGGCGCGGTCAGCGGCCGGAGAGCGCGAGGTGGCCGACGCGGCCCTGCTCGCCGGCGGCCCAGCAGCTCAGGTCCGGGGTGCAGTCGACCGTGTCGTACGAGCCGGTGTCGAAGGTGTGCCAGCGCCGGCCGCCGTCGAGGGTGAGTTCGCTGCCGGTGGGGCCGACGGCGAGCGCGGCGGAGCGGCTGTGCGGCAGCCAGGCGACGCCGGAGCGGTAGCCGGGCGGCTGGCGCCGGGCGTGCGTCCAGGTCGCGCCGCCGTCGCCGGTGACCGCGGCGGTACGCGGCGACGGCTCGCCGGCGCGGTAGTCGCCGCCCACGGCCAGGCCGTGCCGGGCGTCGCGGAACGCGAGGCCGAAGACGCCGCGGGCCGGGTCGCCGGCCGGGATGGGCGCCTGGGTGACCGTCCAGGTCAGGCCCCGGTCGGCGGAGTGCAGCACGCGCGCGGTGGCGGCCCCGCCGGTGGCGATCCAGGCGTCCCGGCTGCCCGAGCTGACCAGGCACTGGCCGCTGGCGGCGAACGCGGCCTCGCCCGGCTGGGCGGCCGGCATCCCCGCCGAGGGCAGCACCCGCCAGCTCCGGCCGCCGTCGCCGGTGGACAGGATGCGGTACTTGCCGTCCACCGGGTCGCTGAGCGCGATGCCGTGCCGGGCGTCGAAGAAGGTCATGCAGTCGTAGAAGGCCGCCGGGTCGGTGTTGCGGAAGCTCTCCGTCCAGGTCGCGCCGCCGTCGGCGGTGCGAAAGACCCGCGACGCCTCGCCCTCGCCGATGGCGAGCACCACCGCGTGCCGCGAGTCGAACGCCTCCACGTCCCGGAACTCCAGCGCGCCCGCGCCGGGTGGCGACACGTCGCGCCAGCTCCGGCCGCCGTCCACGGTGCGCAGCACGGTGCCCTTCGTACCGGCCACCCAGGCGGTGCGCCGGTCGACGGCGGCCAGCCCGCGGAACCTGGCGTCGCTGCCGCTGTCGCTGGCCCGCCAGGTCAGCCCCGCTCCCGTGGCGTACGGCGAACCGCTCCGCGCGGCCCCGGCCGGCTCCGCCGCGGCCCCATCCGTCCGGTCGCCCGTACCCGCCGCACCGGCCTGCGCCGGCGCCGTCAGCACGGCCGCCAGCGCCACCCCGCACAGCCCCGCCGTCATCATCCGTCGCATTGTCCCCATGACCCTCATGGCGCTGGAAGCTAGCCCATGGGCGCGGCGGCGTCCACGGTCAGCACGCCGCGAACACGCGGCGGTGACGGGCGGGCACGAGCCGTCAGGGCCGGGCCTGGGGCGGCGGGCCGACTGCTCAGCGGTACCAGCAGATCGTCCAGCCGGGGAACGGTTCCTCGCAGACCCGGCCGCCGCCGGTGGGGCTGGGCGTGGGACCCGTGGACGTGGGGAGCGTCGCCTTGGGGGTGGGCTTCCCCCTGGGCGTGGGCTTGCCCGTGGGGGTGGGCCGGTCCGTGGGCGTGGGCCGGCCGGTGGGGGTCGGCCTGTCCGTAGGCGTGGGTTTCCCCGTGGGGGTGGGCCTGTCCGTGGGCGTGGGCTTGCCCGTGGGCGTCGGCTTGCCCGTGGGCGTCGGCTTGCCCGTCGGGGTGGGCTTGCCCGTGGGCGTGGGCTTGCCCGTCGGGGTGGGCTTGTCCGTGGGCGTTGGCCTGCCCGTTGGGGTGGGGGGCGTGGTGGTCGGGGTGGGCTTCGGCGTCGGGGGCGCGGTGGTGGGCGCCGAGGTGGTGGGGGCCGAGGTCGGCTGGGGCGGGGTGCCGGGGGCGGAGCTGGGCGGCGGCGTGGGGTCGGCGTCCCTGGGCGGCACCGCGCGGTCGGGCCGCGTCGGGGCCGCGAGCGCGGGCGGGGGTGCCGCGAGGGTGGGAGGCGCCGAGAAGGTCGGCGACGCGGGGGTGGCCGAGGTCGGTCGGGGGGCGCCGGGCGCCGTGGTGGCCCCGGGCTCGCCACGCGGGGTGGCGCCGGCGTTCGACGACGGGTCGGCCGGCGCCCGCTCGGGCGCGCCCGAGGACGCCGCGACGGGGGCCTGGGCCCGTCGCGCGGCGGACTCGCTACCGCCGAAGACCTGGCCGGCCGCGACCGCGACCGCGGCGATGGCCACCACGCCGGCGCCGGCCACCGCGACACCCACCGGGCCCGCCTGGCCGACCTGGCCGCGCAGCAGGTGGCGCACCGAGCGCAGCGCGCCACCGGCCGAGCCCTTGCCGCCCGCCGTGGCGGCCGTTCCGGCGCCCGCGGCGCCGGCGCCGAGCAGCGGGGCCAGGAACTTGGCCCCACCGCCCGCGAGCAGCACCAGCAGCGCGGGGCCGACGAGCGCCGGCAGTCGGGTGTTGGCCTGGGCCAGCACCGCGAGCCGGTCCCGGCAGTCCGCGCAGTCCTCCACGTGCAGGGCGATGCTCTCCGCCTGCCGGGGTGAGTCGGTGCCCCGGATGTGGGCGGGCATCCGCTCCCAGTGCCCGGCGCAGGCCGGGTTGGCCGGGGCGCCGGGCTGCTCGCGCAGGAACGCCTGTCGCATGCCCTCGCGGGCCCGGTGCAGCAGCACCGCGGTGGCGCCGGTGTTCGCGCCTATCTGGCGGCCGACGGACTCCAGCGGCTGGTCCTCGGCCTCGGCCAGCCACAGCGCCTTCACCCAGCGCTCCGGCAACTGGCCCATGACCCGGGCCAGCAGATCGACGTACGCGACCCGCTGCGCCGGGTCCTGGCCGCTCCCCTGCTCGCCGTACCTGGCCAGGTCGTCCGCCTCGGCCACGGCGGGGTCGCGCGGCACCTCGCGGGCGCCGCGGCCGGCGGTGTCGGAGGACAGGTGGCGCACCGTCGTCGTCAGGTACGCGGACACGTTGTCGATCTGGTGCCCGGTGCGCAGCCGGCGCCAGACGCGGAAGTGCGCCTCGGCCACCAAGTCCTCGGCGACCCAGGGGTTGCCGGTCAGCGTGCGCGCGTAGGCGACGAGGCGGGGGTGCTCGCGTTCGTACAGCCGCGCGTAGGCGTCCGTATCCGGGGCAGCGGAGGCTTCGGTCATGTGGGGGGACACCTCGGGGTGTGGCGCGTGGTATCGCGGGGACTCGCGGGCTTGCCAGGATTTTCGCAAGCCCGACTTCGATCACCGCAGCCGCCCCCGTGGTGACGTACCTCACGCACGGATCGAGTGCACGCGCGTAATGCACGGCCCCTCTTAGGGGTCGAAGAGACAAGGACCCGCACCAAGAGCAAGGGAGCAGGCGTTGTCCATCGTCATAGACCAAGCCATCCGGGCCCGGCTGATCGCCTCCGCGCCCGGCACCCGGGCCATCCCCGCACGACTGCGGTACGAGCCCACCGACCCGTTCGCGGTCCGCGTCTCGTTCCCGCCCGCCGCCTCCCTCGACGGGTTCGAAGTGGAGTGGGCCTTCGGCCGCGACCTGCTGGAGGAGGGGTTGCGCCAGCCCGCCGGCAGCGGGGACGTGTACGTCTGGCCGTGCAGTGCGGAGCGGATCGTGGTGGAGTTCCGCGCCGACGAGGGCATGGCCATGGTGCAGCTCAACTCGGCCGACGTGCGGGAGTTCCTCGGCCGCTCGTACGCGCTCGTCCCGGTGGGCGAGGAGGGTGGGTACCTCGATGTGGACGCCGACCTCGCGGCGCTGCTGCGGGATGCCTGAGCCGATGGGCGCCCGCTGCGAGACCGCGCCGCCGCCCACCGCGCCCGGCCTGGGTCAGATGCCCGGCCTGGCCCCGGCGCCGGCGTCCGGCCGCCCCACGCGGCTGCCGCAGCCCGCGCCGGCCGGTGGCGGCGTGCTGGGCGCCTCCCGGCCGCGGGGCCCGGCCGGCCGGGACGCGGCGGCCGGCGCGCCGGCGCCGCGGACGCTGACCGCCGCATCGCGCAACGTCCCGGCCGACTCCGGCGAGGCCAGCGGCGACGTGTGCGCGGTCCGGCAGACCCCGTACGGCCTGCGGCTGCTCATCGGTGACGTGCGCGGCAAGGGCCCGCGGGCCGCCGTGGGGGCCGCCGCGCTGCGTCGGGCGTTCGAACGGGCCGCGGACCGGGTGCCCACCCTGTCCGTCCTGGTGGACACCCTGGAGTGGGCGTTGGTCGGCGCGACGGCCCGGCCCTCGGGAGCGGGCGCCGACGGGGCCGACGCGACCGACGACGCCACCGAGAACTTCGCGACCGTGCTGGTCGCCGAGATCAGCCCGGACGGGCAGGCGCTGCGCCTGGTCAACCGGGGCCACCCGGCGCCGCTGTTGCTGCGCCGCGGCCAGGTGCGCCGGCTCGAACCGCGCCAGCGGCTGTTGCCGTTGGGTCTCGGTGCGGTCTCCGGCGCCGGCCAGGTGCCCGCGCCGGCCGGCCCGTACGCCGACGAGGTGGCCTTCCCCGAGGGCGCGTCGCTGCTGCTGTTCACCGACGGGGTCACCGAGGCGCGGGACGCGCACGGCGTGTTCTACGACCCGCTGGCGCGGCTGGCCCGGTTCGCCGGCGCCGCCCCCGCCGACCTGCTCGACGTGCTGCACCGCGATGTCCTGCGCCACACGGGCGCGGCGCACGGCGCGCGGACCCTCTCGGATGATCTGGCGATGGTCGCGGTGCGCCGCGCGGCGCGCGCCGTGGGCCCGCGCGGTGTGGTTACGCGCGGCGCTCGAAGAGGCCGTTGAGTTCGGGGTAGCCGAGCCCCTCGGCGAAGCTGGTGTACGTCCCCGAGGTCAGTACCTCGCGCGCGGCGCGCCGGGTCAGTGCGTGCACCGACTGCGCGATCGCCGCGCCGACGCTGATCCGCGCCACGCCGAGCTCGGCGAACTCCTCGACGCTCGGCGCCCCCGGCCACACCATCACGTTGAGCGGGGCCGCGACGCCCTTGACGAGCGCGGTCACCGTCTCGAAGTCCACGACGCCGGGCACGAAGACGCCGTCGGCGCCGGCCGCGACGTAGGCAGCCGCCCGCTCCAGGGTCTCGTTCAGCCGGGTCTCGGGCTCTCCCACGGAGGCCAGGTAGACGTCGGTGCGCGCGTTGATGAACAGCGGCACGCCGACCTCGTCGGCCGCCTGTCGCGCGGCGGCGATCCGCGCGGCGTTCTCCTCGGTCGAGCGCACCGCGGGCCCCTCGGGCGCGTGGCTGGCGTCCTCCAGGTTGATGCCGACCGCGCCCGCGGCGAGCACGCCGCGCACGGTCGCCGCGACGTCCTCGGCGGCCTCTCCGTAACCGGCCTCGATGTCGGCGGTCACCGGCACGTCCACCGTGGCCACGACGCGCGCGATCAGCTCGACCGCCCGCTCGCGGCTCAGCCGCTCCCCGTCGCCGAAGCCGAGCCCCCAGCCGACGCCGGCACTCGTAGTGGCCACGGCGGCGGCCCCCGCCTCTTCGACGATGCGCGCGCTGGCCGGGTCCCAGGCGTTGGGCAGCACCAGTGGCCGCTCGCCCGTGTGCAGGTCACGGAAGGTTCGGGCGCGCTCGATCTGGGTGGCGAGGGTGGTGGGTGTCTCGTTGCTCATGCGCCAAGTCCACCAGCCCGCGCGGCCGTTCGGCTGGCGGATTTCCGACATGATCATCCGCACTTCCGGCCTTCGGCGGAGCGCCGGCCTCGGCGGGTGACCCGAACAGGGTGCGATCAGTGTCCGCCGGACCGCAACCGTCTTGGCCGTACGACGGTCACCTTGGGTGTCACCGACGCACAGGGCGCGGGCGGACGCGGTACGGGGCCGGCATGCCCCCGGGCGGCCGACCCCGACGACGCGGCGCGCGCGGCACGTCCGCGCGGCGACTGGCCGGCGGCGGATGGCGTGCGGACGGCACCCGTACGGGGCGCGGCGCGTACCGGCCGTGGCTACCGCGGCGGGGACGGCGCGGTGCCCGGCGGTGTCGGCATCACGCGGGTTCGAGTGGGATTGAGCGGGATCACAGGGAAACGGGGGGTGGCGCGGATGGCGAGCGCGACCGAGATCGAGAAGTTCGCGGAGTGTCTGCGGGAGTTAAAGGAGCGATCGGGGCGGAGTTACGGCGCGCTGGCCCGCCGGCTGCACGTCAGCACCTCCACGCTGCACCGCTACTGCAACGGCGACGCCGTGCCGGCGGACTACGCCCCGGTGGAGCGGCTGGCCAGGCTCTGCGGCGCCGCCCCGGACGAGTTGGTGGAGCTGCACCGCCGCTGGCTGCTCGCGGACGCGGCCCGCCGCACCGTCCCCGGCCGCGGGTCGCGCTCCGCGCGGGGCGCGGCGCCGAGCCGGGACGCCGTCGTACCGGACCCCGAGGCGGACTCCCCTGCCAGCGCCGCCGCGGCGGACGCCGCGCCGGCCCCTCGCGCGGGCGGCGACGCCGGAGGCGACGAGCCCGGCGGCGCGCGTACGCCCACCGGGACTTCCGCCGGTGCGCCGGCCGAGGCCCCGGCCGAGAGCGACGGGCCCAGCGTCGCGGAGGGCGAGCCCGCCGGAGCGGAGGGCGGTTCGAGCACCCCGGGTGGCGGGCCCGCCCCCGCCGACGTACCCGGCGCGGGCACACCCACCGCCCCCGCGCCCGCCGAGCCGGCGGCGGGCACTGACGCGCCGGATGGGGCGCGTGGGCCGGCTCGGCCGCGCGCGGGGCGGGCGCTGCCCACGCGGGTCGCCTCCGGGCTCGCCGCGCGGCTGCGCGGGCGGCGGGCCGTGGCGTGGTCCGCGGTCGGCGCGGTGCTCGCGGCGGCCGTCATCGGCGTCGCCGCGGCGGCGAGTTCGCCGCCGGACGGCACCGGTGGCCGGGGCGCCGCGTCCGGCGCGGAGCGTGGGCGCGCCGCCGCGCCCGAGGCGACGGCGGCGACCCGGCCGGGCGGCCCGAGTGGTCAGCCGCAGGGCGAGCGGGGCGGGGCGGGCCGCGAGTCGGCCGCCGAGCGGCGGACGGACGCGGGCCGGCGCGGGCAGGCTGAGGAGAAGCGGCCTGAGCCCACGACGGCCGCCCCGGACCGCACGCCCACCCCCGGCGGCTCGTCCCGCACCGGCGCGCCGTCCGCCGGTGCCACGCCCGACGCCGACGCGGGGCGCGGCGGGGCGCACGGTGGGCCGGGCGCCGGTGCGGGCACGCCGCTGACGCTCAGCACCCGCTCGCACGTGTGGGAGAACGGCTGCGACCACCGCTACCTCGTGGACCGCGAGCCCGCCGAGGTCGCCCCGCCCCCGGTGGAGCAGGACGCGCCCGGTTGGGCCAGGGCGCACGGGGCCGTGCACGGTGGCACCACGATCGTGGAGGTGACCGTGGCCGGGCGCTCCTCGCGGGCGGTGGTGTTGCGCGGGCTCCAGGTGCGGGTGGTCGGGCGGCAGGCGCCGCTCGCGTGGCCGGCGTTCGCGATGGAGAACGGGTGTGGCGGTTCGCTCACGCCGCGCGCGTTCTCCGTCGACCTGGACATGGCCCGTCCGCTGGCCAAGCCCACCGACGGGTACGACGGCCAGCGACCGCTGCCCGCCGTGCGCTTCCCGTACCGGGTCTCGGCCACCGATCCGGAGGTGCTGCGCGTCAACGCCCGTACGCTCGCCTGTGACTGCCAGTGGTACCTGGAGCTGGACTGGGTCAGCGGCGACCGGCAGGGGACGGTACGGATCGACGACGGCGGCCGACCGTTCCGTACCAGCGGGCTCAAGGGGCGCCCGGAGTACGGCTACTGGTCGTCGGACGGCGGCTGGCTCCGCGACGGCGGCTGATCGGATGAGGTGGCCGCCCACGACGGCGTGCGCGCCGCCCGCGCGGGGGTGCGCGCCCGTCTGCCCAGCGCACTTGGCCGCGCGTGCGACGACGATCACCAGCCAGCCGAGAACCCGGCCCTTGCAGCTTTAGGCAAGCCTTACCTACTGTTCGATCCGCGTCTGAACAGTACGAACACACCGGCGGATCGGGGACAGCATGGATGCGACGAGAAGGCAACTGCTGTGGGCCGGTGGCGCATTGGGGACCACGGCCCTGCTCGGCGCGTGCGGCGGCGACGACCCCGCCCCGGCGGCCCGGTCGAACGGCTCCGAGAAGCCCCGCAGGGGCGGCACGCTGCGGGTGGGCGCGCTCGGCCGGGCCTCCGCCGTCACCCGCGACCCGCACGGCGTGCAGGCGAACGAGAGCGACTACCTCATCATCGCCCTCGTCTACGACACGCTCACCGCACCCGGCGCGAAGCCCAACACCGCGCCCCGGCTCGCCACCAGGTGGACGTCGTCCAAGGACCTGCGGACCTGGCGGTTCACCATCGCCGAAGGCGCCACCTTCCACGACGGCTCGCCGGTCACCGCCGACGACCTGGTCTGGTCGCTCAAGCGGCTGCGGAACACCCAATCGGGCGCCTCCCGGATGCCGGGCGTGGCGGCGAGGAACATCAGGCCGTACGGCAGGAACGGCGTGGAGCTGGTCTCCGACTACCCCAACGCCGAACTGCCCCAACTCGTACGGCTCTCCACCTTCATCCTGAAGCGGGGCACGCCGGAGAAGGAGATCCACCAGAGCCCGGGCACCGGTCCCTTCAAGCTCGACTGGTACCGCGGCGGCAACGCCCGGCTGGTGCGCAACGACGCGTGGCACGGCGGGGAGGTGCTGCTCGACGCCATCGAGGTACGGCTCTTCGAGAGCCCGCAGGCGCTGTCCAACGCGCTCCTCGCCGGCCAGCTCGACCTGGCGTCCAACGTCGGCGCCGTCGCCGCCCGCACGGCCGAGCGGCGCAAGGACATCCAGGTCGTCAGGCGGCGCGACGACATGCCGCTGCCGATCGTGATGCGCACGGCCGACGGCCCGTTCGCCGACCCGCGGGTGCGCGAGGCCCTGCGGCTCGCCGTCGACAGGGAGGCCATGGTCGAGCAGGCGCTCTCGGGCTACGGCGTGGTCGGCAACGACATCATGGGCACCGGCGACCCGGCGTACGACCGTTCCCTGCCGCAGCGGGTCCGCGACCTGGACCGGGCCAGGAAGCTGCTGGCCGAGGCGGACTTCGACCTGTCCAGGACGTACGAGCTGGTCACCACCGAGGACGTGGCCGCGCTGGCCGAGTCGGCCACCCTGTTCGCCAGCCAGGTGCGCGAGGCCGGGGTCAAGGTCAAGGTCGTCAAGCGGGACTCGACCGTCTTCTACGACGACGTCTGGCTCAAGGGCGACCTGTACACCACCTACTGGGGCACCAACGACTCCGTCGTGTTCTTCGCGAGCAAGACGCTCTCGGCCGACGCCGCGCAGAACGAGGCGGGTTGGCGGGACGCGCCCTTCGACGCCGCGTACCGCAAGGCCATGCGCACCGCCGACGCCAGCGAGCGCGCCACGCTGCTGCGTGAACTCCAGAAGATCCAGCACGAGAGGTCCGGCTACCTGCTGTGGGGCGTCGCCGACGGCATCGACCTGGCCGCGGCGCCCGTACGCGGCCTGCCCAAGCTGCCCGGGTACGGGCGCGTCCAGCTTGAGCGCGCGTGGCTGGCTCGCTGAGGGGCGCGGCGCGGCAGCCCGTGACACCCGCCGAGCGACCGCGCGCCGACCGACCGGCGCCCGACGCCGGCGCGTCGGAGCGCGGCGCGCCCGGTGGGCTGGCCCGCGCCGGGTCGGCCGCGGCACGCCTGGCCGGGCTGCTCGCCCGCCGCGCCGTGCTGCTCGCCGTGCTCCTCGCGCTGGTCTTCGGCGCCGTGGAACTGCTGCCGGGCGACGCCGCCGACGCCACCGCCGAACGCGGCGAGTCCGCCGCCGACATCGAGGCGCGCCGCCATCTGCTCGGGCTCGACCGGCCGGTCCTGGAGCGCTTCGCGGACTGGATGGCGGCACTGCCCACCGGCGACCTGGGCACGTCGGCGCGCGGCGAGTCGGTCGCCGCGCTGCTGAGCACGCCCTTCCCCAACACGCTGCTGCTCGGCGGCCTCGCGCTCCTGGTGACCGTGGCGGTGTCGTTGGCGCTCGGCTGCTGGGCCGCGCTGCGCCCCGGCGGCGCGGTGGACCGGGCCGTGTCCGGGAGCGCGACGGCGGTGCTCGCGGTGCCGGAGTTCGTGGTGGCGGTCGCGCTGGTGCTGGTGTTCTCGCAGTGGGCGGGCTGGCTGCCGGCCGTGACCATCGCCGACGCCGCCGGTACGCCCGCGTCCTGGGACATGCTGGTGCTGCCGGTGTTCGCGCTGGCCATCCCGCAGATCGGCTGGAACACCCGGATCGTGCGGGCCGCCCTCGCGGACGAGGCCACGGCCCCGCACGTGGAGACCGCCGTCATCGACGGGCTGCCCCGGCACCGGGTGCTCAGCCACCACCTGCTGCCGGGCGCGCTGCCGGCCATCGCCGCGGGCCTGGCCACCTCGACCGGCATGCTGCTCGGCGGCGCCGTCGTGGTCGAGACGATCTTCAACTATCCCGGCGTCGGCTCGGTGCTCGCCGGGGCCGTCACCGACCGCGACGGGCCCCTCATCGCCGGCGTGGTGGCCCTGACCGGCGCGGTCATCAGCGGCGTGCTGCTGCTGGCCGACCTGGTCCGGGCCAAGGCGTCCGGGGGGCGCGGATGAACCTCCGGAGGGCACGCATGACCGTCTCCGCCCGCCCCACGGGCCCCACCCACCGACCCGCCCCGGCCACCCGGTCGGGCCCTGGCCCGTGGGGCGTGGCGCTGCGCACGGCGCCCGCGCTGCTGCTCGTCGCGCTGGCGGTGGCCGGCCCCTGGCTGGCCCCGCACGCCGTGGACGCGCCGGTCACCGCGCCGTACGCCGAACCCGGCGGCGACGCGGCGCTGGGCGGCGACCAGCTCGGCCGCGACGTACTGAGCCGACTGCTCGCCGGTGGCCGGCAACTCATCGGCACCTCGCTGCTCGTGGCCCTCCTGGTGACCGGCATCGCCGCGGTGCTCGGCGCGGTCAGCGCGCTGCGTCCCGCCGTCGGCCGCTTCGTGGAGCGCGCCGCCGACGTGCTGATGCTGCTGCCCGCCGTGCTCGGCATCCTGCTGATCTCGCTGTCCTGGCCGGACGGCGACCGGTTCGCGGTGGTCACGGCCGCCGTGGTGCTCGGCGTGCCGTACGCGATACGGCTGACGGCGGGCGCCGCGGCGCCCATCGCGGCCTCGGGGTACGTGGAGGCGGCGACGGCCGGCGGCGAGGGGCTGTGGCACCTGGTGGTGCGCGAGGTGTTGCCGAACCTGCGGGCCACACTGCTCGCGCTGTTCGGGCTGCGCTTCGTCGCCGCCGTCTACCTCGTCGCCACCGCGGGCTTCCTCCAGGTCGGCCCGCAACCGCCGACCGCCGACTGGGCGTTGATGATCCGGGAGAACTCGGCCGGCATCCTCCTGAACCCCTGGGCCGTGGTGGCCCCCAGCATCGCCATCGGCCTGCTGGCCATGAGCGTCAACCTGGCGGCCGTCGCGCTCGTCCCGCAGGCCGGCCGAAAGGCGGTGACCGCGCTGTGACCCACCGAGCGCGCTGGACGTCCAGGAAGCACCCGCGCGAGCGCCCCGCACCACCGGCCGCGGCGCCGGGGGCCGACTCGCCCGACGCCGCCGAGCCGGCCGTACGGGTCACCGACCTCACGGTGGTCAGCACCACGGGCGGCCACCCGCTCCTCGACGCGGGCTCGTTGACCGTACGGCCCGGCCGCGTGGTCGCCCTCACCGGGCCCTCCGGGGCCGGCAAGACCACGTTGCTGCGTGCCGTCTGCGGCGCGCTCCCGCCCGGCACCGAGCGCGCCGGCGGCGAGGTCGAGGTCCTCGGCCGCCCGGTGCTGCGGCTCACCGAGCGCGAGTTGCGGGCGTTGCGCCGGCACCACGTCGCCTACGTCGGCCAGGACCCCGGGTCCCGGCTCAACCCCCGGATGCGGGTGCGCTCGCTGCTCCGCGAGACGGCGGCCAGACCCGGGCCCGACACGGTGGAGCGGCTGCTGGCCGAGGTCCGGCTGCCGGTGGACGAGGGTCTGGCCGACCGTCGCCCGGGCGCGCTCTCCGGCGGCCAACAGCGGCGCGTCGCCCTGGCCAGGGCGCTGGCCAGGGAGCCGGTCGTGCTGCTCCTCGACGAGCCGACGGCCGGCCTGCACCCCGCGCTGCGCGACGAGGTCGGCGACCTGTTGCGGCACCTGGCCACCGAACACCGGCTCGCCATCGCGCTGTCGTGCCACGACGCCGACCTGGTGTCCCGGCTCGCCGACGAGGTGGTCGAACTACGCCCGGCGGCACGCCCGTCGAGCACGGTCGCCCCGTACGCCCCGGGCACCGCGCTCCCGGCGCGACGCCCCGCCCCGAGCGCGGACGCGCCGGCCCGGCCGCCCGCGCCGACCGAGGCCACCGTTCCTTCCGTCGCTCCGGCCACCGCCGCCCCGGCCACCCCGGTGGCACCGGCCCCGGCGCTCCTGACGGTGCGGGACCTCGGCGCGGTGGTGGGCCCGCGGCGCGCGCGGCGCACCGTGCTGCGCGGCGTCGGCCTCGCGCTACCGGCCGGCGGGTCCATCGGCATCGTCGGCGTCTCGGGGTCGGGCAAGACGACGCTGGCCCGCGCCGTGGTCGGGCTGCACAAGCCGACGGCGGGCGCCGTCGCGTTGCGCGGCACGCCGCTGGCGGCCTCGGTGCACGGGCGCTCCCGCGACCAGCGGCGCCGGATGCAACTCGTCCCGCAGGACCCGCTGGGCGCCCTCAACCCGAGCGTCACGGCCGGCGCCGCCATCGCGCGCCCCCTGCGACTGCACCACCGCACGGGCGGCGCCGACGCCCGCGCACGGGTGGCCGAGTTGCTCGAACAGGTCGCGCTGCCCGCCGACTTCGCCGACCGCTACCCGCACGAACTCTCCGGCGGACAGCGCCAGCGGGTCTCCATCGCCCGGGCCCTCGCGGCCCGCCCCGACGTGCTCGTCTGCGACGAGGTGACGTCGGCGCTGGACGGCGAGACGGCGACGGCGATCATGGACCTGCTGGTCGCCCTGCGCGAGCGGCACGGCCTCGCGCTCGCCCTGATCAGCCACGACCTGCGGCTGATCGGCGACCGTACCGACACGGTGCTGGTGCTCGACGCGGGGCGTGCGGTCGAGGCGGGGCCCACGGAACGGGTGTTCCGCGCGCCGGAGCACGCCGTCACCCAGGCCCTCCTGGCCGGCCGCCTCCCCGCCGTCGGACCGGCCTCGGTGGCGTGACCGGCGCCCCCACGGTGCGGGTGACGCAGGTCACTGCCAAGCCCCTAACGCCCCCAGAAACACCGGCGGCCCCGACGAATCGGATTTAGGGGTTACTTGGGGCGCCGAGCTGCTGCTGAACTGCGGGAGAGGCGGCCCGTCGCCTCGCTGGAGATCGTGCACCCGCCTCCACCGCGCCGCTCACCGGAGGAGCTTTCCCTCGTGACCAACGAACTCGCGACCGAAGACGTTCTGCCCCGCCAGCCCGCGCCCACCGAGGCCAACATCATCCTCCGTGGCGGCCCCGCGGAGGACCTCCCCGAGGACGAGCGCGTCCGGTACGTGCCCGACCCCGGGTCCATGTTCAAGCTGCCGCGCGGGAACCACTACGCGCACTTCGCGCCGACCACGGAAACCGTCGCCCACGGCGAGCACGCCCTGCGGGTGTTCCGGTGGACGCGTACCACGTACGTCGCCGAGTAGCCGGCCCGCCCGGCCACTTCGGCCGTGGCGTCCACCCGTCCCACACCGACGGCACCACCCCGCACGAGCACGCGGCCACGGAGCCCCTGGGGGGACCGTGGCCGCGTGCTCGCGTGCCGTGCCGTGCCGTGTGACGGCGTACCCGCCTGCCGCACGCCGCGCGTACGCCAACGGGGTCGCGGGCTACGAGGTGGGCATCTGCCGCGAGAACTCGTCGGTGCCGCTGTCGCTCCAGGTGATGGTCAGCTTCTGACCACCCTCGCTGATCGCCGCCTTGCCGGTCATCGTCTCGCCCTGGCAGGTGGCGTTGACGTTCATCTGGTCGTCGGAGGTGCCCGAGCACGTCATGGTGCCCATGCGCATGACGAACGCGCTGCCGGAGACGCTGAGGATGCCCACCTGTCCGGAGTCGGTGCGCTCCGTCGTGTACCAGAGGCCCTGAGCGCTGCTGGCGTCCGAGCCCCCGGTCGAGCCGGTGCTGCCCGAGGTGCCCGTCGAACTCGAACCACCGATCAGCCCGGTCGAGTCGGGGCCCGGGATCTTGATCTCGTCGCCGCCGGTGCCCTCACCGCCGCCGATGGCCTGATTGCCACCCTTGTCGGGCTTGCCGAACAACGACCCGCCGTCGTCGCCGTCGTCGCCACAGCCGGTCAGCGTGAGCGCCAGTGCCGCGACAGCGGCAGCAGCGGCGATCTTTGTCTTGTTTCGCACGGTAGGTCCCCCGTCATGCCCCGATCAATTGCCCGGGAAACCTAGCAGGCCGTGGCGGTTTAACAGACCGTCGGGCGGGGTCCGTCGAGGCTCGGGGACACAATCGATATCCAGCCGTTGCACAGCGGACCACCCCACTCCGCCCCCACAGCCCGCGCACCCCGCTCCTCCCCCACCCGCCCCACCGATGCCCCACCGCCTCGCGCACCGGCCCCCACCTGGCCTTCCTCCCGCCGAACCACCCGCGCCCGCCGGGCGGAAGCAACCGCCGCACACCGCGCGACGCGAACACCCCCCTAGCCACTCACCCCGCCCGACCCCTAGATCTCTCCCTGAACCCCTATGTGCAGACCCGTGGCGTTAGTTGCCCGGGAACGGCGTGCGGGCACCCGGGCGTCGCACCGGGCGGCCCGTCGCGTACGGCACGCCAGCGCCCTCACCCGCACCGTCGGGCTGACGAGCCGCGCGCCACCCCCACACGGCCCACCCCGTCGCGGCGCGGGCTCACCCGGCCCGGCGCGCGGTGGCGCGTAACCGCCGGCCGCGCACCGTGCGCCGGTATCGGATGCGGATGGCACCCATGGCGGGGCGCCCCGGCGGGGAATACTGACTGCCATGGGGACGCCGATCATCGGAGCTGCCGCACAGGTGCCCGCGTGGGTGCCGCCGACCGACGTCGAGAGAGCACTGTTCGAGGCGAAGGCACGCCAGGACTGGGACGGTTACCTACGGGTGCTGTTCGCCGCGCCGACCTTCGCGTACGCCCCCAGACAACTCGTCGACGACGACCAACTCATCGCCTGGGTCCCGCACACCGTGGCCCACGGCCCGCGCTACCTCGCCGTCTACACCCGTGGCGAGCTGACCACGCCGCGCGCCGGCGAGGTCGCCTGCTCCATCGCGCTGCCACTGGCGCCGTACGTGTGGTGGGGCGAGAAGCTGCGCGGCATGGTGGTCAACCCGGGGACGCCGACCGAGGCGTTCTTCCCCGGCGCCCGGCGCAAGCGGCGGCGCTGGCTCGCGTTGCGGGACCAGATGCCGAGCCGCGAGCCGGCCGGGGAGGCGGCGGCCGGGGCGCTGCTGACCAAGTACACCGGGCCGCTGCGCGGGCGGCTGGCCATGGGCCTCGCCTGCGGGGCGCACCTGTCCGTGCACCGGCGGGCGCTGTGGAACGACCTCACCGACGTCTACGCGGACTACCGCGCCGACACCAAGATCCTGCGCGAGGCGTGGGGCGCGTCCAGCCGCGCCCAGTGGCGCCGGCAGCTCGACTTCCTCCTCCGGGGCCGCAACAGCCCGCCGCAGCCCGAGTTCGTGCTGCGGGTGCGGCGCGGCATCGCCCGCGGCGCCCCCGGCGCGCCCGTCGACCCGCGGCTCTGGCAGCGGGCGGCGGCCGAGACGCTGTACGAGCGGGGCGCGACCGAGGCGGAGTTGGTGGAGGCCCGGGAACTCATCCAGCGCATCCTGCGCTACGAGGCGCGGTTCCGCGCCGACGGGCTGCTGCCGCCCGACGGGCACGTCGCCTCGGCCACGGGCTACGACTTCGGACGCGCGGTGAGCGTCGCGCGCTGGGGGCTCGGCGCCCGGTACGCGGACCGCGCGGAGGTCGAGGCCGCCGTGATCAGGGCCGGCTCGCTGTGTCGCCGGCACTACACGTCCTGGTCGGACTTCTCCGCCGGCTACGTGCTCGGCCGCGTGCTGCGGTTCGACGAGGAGGCGTTCGGGCCGATGTACACCTCGGCGCTCGCCCCGCACCGCATCCTGCTCGACACACCCGGCAGCCCCTGGCGCACCCTGGCCTTCGCCGCCCCCGGCGAGTGAGAGCCCGGACCCCGGGTCGGCACGGGCCCGTGGGCGGCCGGGGCGGGATTGGACTTTCGGCAGTGTCGGGCCGTGGCGTGGTCTTCGTAGGGTCGTGGGCGTGGAGAGCACGACGATCGATGGCGGGCGCGACCGCGGCGGGGCCCCGCCGCGGTCGGCGCGGGGTGGCGTGGCCTCGGCGGTACGGGGGGTGGACCCCGGGCACCTGCTGACGGCCGTGGCGACGGTGACGGCGGGGCTCAGCGTGGTCAGCCTGTGGTGGGCGCTGCCCACCGCCGTCGCCGCGTTCCTGGCCGGGCGGCGGCCGGGCAGGACGCTGCCCACGGCGCTGGTGCTCGTCGCCCTGTTGGCCGCCGGCCTGGTGGCGATCACCGTGGTGCCCGCCTGGCTCGAACTGTCGAGCATCTTCGTGGCGGTGGTGGTGGTCGCCGCGATGCTCCCCTGGTTCTCGGGGCGGTTCTGGCGGCAGTACCAGGAGCTGGTGCGGGCCGGCTGGCAGCGGGCCGGGCAGCTCGAACGCGAGCAGCGGCTCGTCGCGGAACAGGCCCGGCTGCGCGAGCGCGCCCGGATCGCCCAGGACATGCACGACGTGCTCGGCCACGACCTCTCCCTGATCGCGCTGTCCGCCGGCGCGCTCCAGCTCAGCCCCGACCTGGACGAGCGGCACCGGGCGGCGGCCCGCGACATCAGGGCCCGCGCCGCGGCGGCCGTCGAGCGGCTCGGCGAGGTCGTCGGCGTGCTGCGCGACGCGTCGGACGCCGCGCCGGAGCGGGCCCGCGCCGCCACCCTGGAGCGCCTGGTGGAGGAGGCGGCGCAGGCCGGCCTCGCGGTGCGGCTGCGCGTCGCGGGCGACGCCGCCGCGGCGCGCCCGTCGCCGGTCGCGGAGCGGGCCGCGTACCGCGTCGTGCAGGAGGCGCTGACCAACGCCGCCAAGCACGCGCCGGACGCGGAGGTGGCCGTGCGGGTCGACTACGGGGACCAGGAGCTTGAGGTACGGGTCGAGAACGGGCCGCCGCCGGGCCGGGGCGGCCGGGACCCGGCCGCCGCCGTCGAGGCCGGGCCCGGCGCCCCGCTCGCGGTGGCCGGGGGCGGGCGGGGGCTGATCGGCCTCGACGAGCGGGTGCGGCTGGCCGGCGGCAGCTTCGCCTGCGGCCCGCACGCGGCGGGCTTCGCGGTCACCGCCCGCATCCCGCACACACCCCCCGCCCGCCCCGAGCGGCGCCAACCGGCGGCGGTCGAACCCTGGGAGTGGCCGACCGGTGGCGTCGGGCAGCCGGGCGGGCCGGGTAACCCGGACGCTGGCGCGCTGCCGCGCGAGCACCAGCGGGCCCGCCGGCGGGTACGCCGCACGCTGGTGGCGGCGCTGATGCTGCCGCTGGTCACGGGAGCGGCGCTGAGCGCCGTGCTCGTCGTGTGGAACGCGGTGACCACCTCGCGCGCCGTCCTGGACCCGGCCGACTACGCCCGGCTGCGGGTGGGGCAGGATCGTTCCGATGTCGAGCGGGTGCTGCCGGACCAGCAGACGGTGCACCGGCCGCCCGCCGCGCCGCCGAAGGGCGGCCCGAGCACGTGCGAGTTCTACGCGGTGACGGCCGACCCGTTCGACGACCGGTCGGGCGACGCGTACCGGCTGTGCTTCAGGGGCGACCGCCTGGTGTCGCTCGACGTACTGACGAGTTGAGGACCCCGTGATCCGCGTACTGATCGCCGACGACGAGGCGATGATCCGCGCCGGCGTACGAGCCGTGCTGACCACAGCGCCCGACATCGAGGTGGTGGCCGAGGCCGCCGACGGGCGGGCCGCCGTGGACCTCGTGCTGCGGCACCGCCCCGACGTGGCCGTGCTCGACATCCGGATGCCCGGCACGGGCGGCATCGAGGCGGCGGCCGAGATCGGCAGGACCGCGCCGGGAACGGGCGTGCTCATGCTGACCACCTTCGGTGAGGACGACTACATCCTGCGGGCGCTGGGCGGCGGCGCCGTCGGCTTCCTGATCAAGTCCGGGGAGCCCGAGGAGTTGATCGCGGGGGTCCGCGCGGTGGCCGACGGCGCCGCCTACCTGTCACCGAAGGTCGCCGCCCGAGTGGTCGCGCACCTCGCGGCCAGCGGCGCCGGGGACGCGGCGGGCCGGCGGTCGGCCGCCCGCGCGCGGGTCGAGGCGCTCACCGCCCGGGAGCGGGAGGTGCTCACCTTCCTGGGCGCCGGGCTGTCCAACGGGCAGATCGCCCGGCGGCTGCACGTGGTGGAAGGCACGGTCAAGGCGCACGTCAGCGCCATTCTGGCCGGGCTCGGCGTGGAGAACCGGGCCGCCGCGGCGGTCGTCGCCCACGAGGCGGGCGTGGTCGCCCCGGCCGGGCGCCCCACGGGCCCCGGCCGCGGGTGAGACCCGGGCGACCAGCGGCGTGATGGCGCGCGCGGCGAGCGGCCCCAGCGCGACGAGCACGGCGGCCGTGACGCCGCCGCCGAGCACCGCGCCGGCCAGCACGTCGTGCGGGTAGTGCACGCCGAGCACGACGCGCAGCAGCGCCGCCGCCACGGCCAGCGGCAGGGTCACGGCGGCCAGCCGGGGGCGCAGCACGGCGAGCCCCACCGCGATGCCGGCGGCCAGCGTGGCGTGGTTGCTGGGGAAGGACCAGTCCCCCGGCTCAGGGCACTCGCCGAGCACGGCGGCGCCGCGCAGCGCGCGACACGGCCGCTCCTCGTCCACGGCGAGCTTGAGCGCCTCGCTCGCCGCGTAGGCGGCCACGGTGCCGACGCCGACCAGCAGCGCGCCGGCCACCTGCCGCGCGTCGCCGCGCCGCACGGCGCGCCAGCACGCCCAGGCCAGCAGGGCGCCGAGGAGGACCAGCGTGCCCTCGCTGGCCAGTTCGCTCAGGGTGGCGCACCACGACGGGGCGCCGTCCAGCGCGTCGCCCAGCGAGCGGTACGCCTTGGCCGACGGCCCTTCGGTGACCTGGACCGGGTCCGGCTCGCCGACGCCGCCCGGCGCCAACCAGCCGACCACGCCGCCGACGGCCGCCAACAGGCCGACGGCGAACAGGGGGCGCCGCGCGGCCCGGGAGAGTGTGGGAGATGTTCGTTCCATGGCCACTGAACGTAGAAGTGGCCGTGCTGGGAGACCCGGGTCGAACGGCAGGCCGCGCCCCCCACCTTCGTCGGGGTTGACACGCGCGTCGGGGTGGCCGCGGCCCGCGCCGCGACCACCCCGACGGCACGGCGCGGGGCCGCGCGGGTCAGACCTGGGTGCTGCCGGCCGGCTCCGGCGCGTCGGCGTCCTCGGGGGCCGGCGGGAGGCTGTCCATGAAGGAGCTGACCGAGAACACGGCGCGACCGGGACCGGGCGGGCCGTAGCCGGGCGGCGAGGTCAGACCGTACTCCTCCAGGGTGGCGCGGTAGGTCTCCAGGAGTCGGATGTGGTACTCCAGCGGCGCGCCGTTCGGGTTGGCCTTGCCGAGCGGTGTGGTGGGCTCGGGGCACCAGGTGGTGAAGCGGGGCACGACGCCGTGGGACATGAAGAAGCGCAGGCCCTCGGTGGTGGAGTCGATGGCCTCGCGCACCGTGGTGAAGCCGAAGGGCTCGGCCATCTCCACGCCCGCCACGAAGTTGGGGATCACGTTGCGGGGGCCGAAGATCTCGGTGGAGTCCAGGATGCGCCGGTGCCACTCGTCGCGGCCGACGTAGCGCTCCTTGCCGGGGCAGTACAGCTCGAACAGCCGCCGGTCCCAGACCTCGAAGTTGGGGTGGTAGATGCGGATGCCGTAGTCGTGGAAGCGCTGTACGTCGTCGCGCGGCAGCGCCTGCGCCACGACCTTGCCGATCCACCGCCCGGGGAACCGCTCCTCGATGGCCTTCGCGTAGTGGCCGTAGAAGTCGGCCTCGTCCCGGCCGCCGACGTGCGAGGTGATGGAGCCGCCGGTGAGCGTGTACGCCTGCGAGGCGCGCGCCGTGTCGTACCGGTCGATGATCTCCAGCGCCTCAAGGACCTCCTCGACGGGCTTGACGCCGGTGTACGGGCGGCCCGCCGCCTTGTGCTGGCGCCAGTTGTGGTTGATGTCGCAGTACTGGCACTCCTCCTTGGCGCCGAAGTACTGGCACACCCGGAAGACCGTCAGGTACACCAGGTAGCCCCACTGGATGGTCGGCGCGACCTCCATCACGGACTTGCCGTTGGCGAGCGTGTGCCGGTAGTAGTCCGGCATCGGCGGCAGCCCGACGTCGGCTATGCGGGCCCCGTCCAGGTACAGCCCGAGCGCGCCGTCGGCGCCGGCCCGCACCACGTACGGCGACGCGGGGTTGACCCGCACCGAGACCACGGTGCGCCGCAGGTCGTAGGGGCCGCCGGTGAGCACGATCTCCTCGGGCGGCCGGTTGAGCGCGGCGGCGCCGAGTTCGGGCAGCGTGCGGTGGTCGAACGAGAAGATGAAGTACGACTTCGGCTTGACGTCGCCGGACGCGCCGTCGGCCGTGCCGCTCAGCGCGGACTCGTCGAAGGCCATACCGCCGCGCAGCAGGTCCTCCTTGATCACCGCTTCCCCGGGCACCTGCGGGAAACGTGCCATCAGGTCTTCGACGAGCGCGGTCCGGCTTCGGCTCTCCATGTGCTGCTCCATCCCTGGCGTCCTGGGCGGCCACCGGTTCGCCGGCTGCCGGCCACTGGCACCTCATTGCACCAGAGCAGCCGCCGGGCCCACAGCGCGGGGTCCGCGCGATGCCGGCCCGTGCCGCCGCGAGCCGGGCGGCCCGTGGCCCGCGCCTGGCACCCGGGCGGCGGGCCCCCGGGTGTGCCGTCCCGGAGCGGGTCGCCTGGCGTGGAGCGGGCGCGGAGTGGGCGCGGAGTGGTGCGGCTCGCCGCGCGGGGTGACGCGTGCGCCGGCGTGGCGGGGGGCGCCGGGCGTACAGTGGCCGTCCGTCGACCGATGACCTGACGTCCGTCGCGGCCTGGGCCACTCGGTGTCCTACGGTGCCCGCCCGGCACCGGTGAGCCGTCTGGCGGGCGCCGGCCAGGACGCCGAGCGAGGTGCACGCGTATGCGACGCGCGGACAAGACCGAGGACCCCGTGTCCGCTCTCAGCGACCCCGCCGGGGCCGTACTGGACGCCCACGGCACCATTCTGGGCTGGACCGACGAGGCGGCCACGCTGCTCGGGCTGGCCGGTGACCAGGCGTGCGGGCGGCCGGTCACCTCGCTGCTGGCCGACCGGGACCAGTGGCGGCAGGCCCTGCGGACCCGCACGCCCACCGTGTGGGAGGGGCGGGTGGTGCTCCGGCACGCCGCCGGCCACGAGGTGCCGGTCGTCTTCCGGGTGCTGCCGCTGGGGGGCGACGCGGGCCGGGTCGACGCGGCCCGCTACCTGGTCCTCGCCGCGGCGCGCCCCACCTACGAGCGCTGGCGGCAGGACATCGCCTTCTCGCACGAGCTGTTCTTCCAGGACCGGATGGGCGTCCTCCTCTTCGACGTGGACCTGCGACTGGTGCGCACCAACGCGCACCTGCTCTGGTACTCCGGCGTCCCGAGCGACCTGGCCGGCCACCGGCTCGGCGACTTCCTCTTCCCCGAGGACGCGGCGGTCCTCGAACGGCACCTGGCGGAGGTGCTGCGCACCGGTGACCTGCGGCTCGGCGTGGAGGTACTGATCCGCACCCGGGAGGACCCGCGGGGCGGGCGGCACATGACCATCTCGGCGTTCCGGCTGCGCGACCCGCACGACGGCGGGTTGGTGGGGGTGGCGGCGTTCTTCACCGACATCACCGACCACGTCCGCGCGCGGCAGCGCCTTGACCTGCTGCACCACGCGGCGGCGGTGCTCGGCGAGTCGCTCTCCATCATCCGTACGTGCGAGGACCTGACGACCGTCCTCGTGCCCGGCCTCGCGGACCTCGCGGCCGTCGACCTGGCGGACCCGGTGCTGATCGGCGAGGAGCCCGCGCACGACGGGGAGCACCTGTTCGCGCTGCGCCGGATGGCCGTGGCCGGCGCGGACGACAGCCCACTGCCCACCGGGCCGATGACGCTCGGCAGCATCGACACCCATCGGGCGACGGACATCGCGGCGGCTGCCGAGGCCGTGGACGGCAGCCGGGCCGAGGCCGTCTCGCGCGGCGGCGGGCCCTCCGAGCGCGCGGGCCACGGCGGCCTCGTCGCCGACCTGCGGCGCACGGCGACCGCCGACGGCGCGCAGACCTCCACGGGCGCGGCGGACGGCGCCGCGGGCGACACCCAGGCTGCCGACGCGCCGTCACCTGCCGCGGCGCGGGCGGACGGCAAGCGGGCGGACGGCAAGCGGGCGGCCGACCGACAGGAGGCCGACCGGCAGGCGGCCGACCAGCGGAAGGCCGATCAGCAGGCGGCCGGCGAGGGGGCGGGCGCGACCGGCGGGGGCGCCACGGCCGGCGCGCTGGCCGACGTCGGCACGGGCGCCAGGGGCGAACGCTGGGTCGACCCCGAGACGCCCGGCCAGCACGGCGCCGACGGCTCGGGCGACGCCCACGCCGGGGCGTCCGACGCCAGCGACGAGGTGCTGGCCTGGGCCCGGTCGGTGCCCGGGGCGCACTCGGTGATGACGGCGCCGCTGCACGCGCGGGGCATCCTGCTGGGGCGCGTGACGGTCTGGCGCACCGAAGCCCTGGAACCCTTCGACGCCGAGGACCTGACGCTGCTTGAGGAGGTGGCCGCCCGCGCCGGGCTCGCCGTGGACAACGCCCGGCGCTACACCCGCGAGCGACGGGCCGCGGTCAAGCTCCAGCGCAGCCTGCTGCCACCCGCGCTCACGGACGTGGTGGCGGCCGAGACGGCCAGCGTGTACCTGCCGACGGACGCGGCGCGCGGCGTCGGCGGCGACTGGTTCGACGTCATCCCGCTCTCGTCGGCCCGGGTCGCGCTGGTGGTCGGCGACGTCGTCGGGCACGGCCTCCAGGCCACGGCCACCATGGGCCGGCTGCGCACGGCCGTGCGCACGCTGGCCGACCTGGACGTGGACCCGGAGGAGTTGCTGACCCACCTCGACGACCTGGTGCTGCAACTGACGGTGGAGGCCGACAGCGACCGGCCCGGCATCGAGGACGGGGCGCCCAACTCGATGACCGACTCGGTCGGGGCGTCCTGCCTGTACGTCACGTACGACCCGGTCACCGGGCACTGCGTCATGGCCAGCGCCGGGCACCCGCCGCCCGCGCTGATCTCCCCGGACGGCTCGGTCCGCTTCATCGAGCTGGACCCCGGGCCGCCGCTGGGCGTGAGCAGCCTGCCCTTCGACATCACCGAACTCGACCTGCCCCCGGGCAGCGTCCTCGCGCTGTACACCGACGGCCTGGTGGAGCGGGGCACCGGCGACGTGGACGAGGGCATGGCCGAACTGCGCGCCCGACTGCTACGGGCTGACGCGCTGCACCGCCCGCTGGCGGGGCTGCCGCGCGAGGTCGTCACCGATCTGCCGCCCAGCCGGCTGCCGGACGACGTCACGCTGCTGCTGGCCCGCACCCGGATGCTCCCGGAGAGCGACCGGGCGGCCTGGACGCTGGCGGCCGACCCGGCGCTGGTCGCCGGCACCCGGGAGCTGGTCGCGGGCCAACTCGCGGAGTGGGGCCTGCACGAGCTGACCTTTACCACCGAGTTGGTGGTCAGCGAGCTGGTCACCAACGCCATCCGGTACGCGGGCGGCCCGGTCGAACTCAGGCTGATCCGGGCCGGCGTGCTCATCTGCGAGGTGTCGGACCCGAGCAGCACCCAGCCCAGGATGCGCCGCGCCCGCGCCACCGACGAGGGCGGACGCGGCCTGTACCTGGTCGCCCAGCTCACCAGCCGCTGGGGCAGCCGCTACACCCGGCACGGCAAGACGATCTGGACCGAGCAACCGCTCCCGGACGTCTAGGAGTACGGGCCGGTAGGAGTACGGGCCGGTAGGGGTACGAGCCGGCCCGCTCCCGGGTGGCGAGCGGTGTGCCGGTCGCGCGCCGGCGACTCACACCGCGACCACCGCCCGCCGTTCCCGGGCCTCGTCGAGACGGGCGAGCACGCGCTCGCGCAGCAACTCGTACTCCGCGCGCAGTCGCACGATCTCGGCGGGGCGGGGTATGACCACCCCGCCGCTGACGATCTCCTCCGGCGCGAACTGCTCCCGGGTGAGGTCGATCTCCACGCCCATGCCCAGCCGGTTCCACCAGTGGAAGTCGGTCTGCTCGCCGTTCACGTGCACCATGCCGCGGATCAGCTCGCCGCCGAGCAGGTCGTTGAGCACCATGGCGGTGACCCCGCACTGGTCCCGGGCGGGGTTGTCCGGCGTCCACCGGTCGCGGTACTCCGGCGTGCAGGTGTCGGCGCCCCAACTGGCGCGGACGGCTTGTTCGATGTCGGTGAGCAGCCAGTACGTCATGGGCTCACCCTGACACGAGGCACTGACAATCCGGGTTCGGGCGATCCCGGGCCGGGCGGCCCCGGGCCCGGCGGTGATTCCGGGCCCGACAGCGGTCCCGGGCCCGGTGGTGGTCCCCGCGCGGGTGGCGGCGGGAACTCACGGCTCCAGGCGGCGGATCGGCGCCCCCGCGAGGTAGGCCCGGATGTCCTCGACGGCCTGCCCGTAGTACCTGCGGTAGTTGCCCCGGGTGACGTAGCCGAGGTGCGGGGTGGCCAGCAGGCGGGGCGCCGTGCGCAGCGGGTGATCGGCCGGCAGGGGCTCCTCGTCGAAGACGTCCACGGCGGCGCCGGCGATGGTGCCCGCGCGCAGCGCGGCGAGCAGCGCCTCCTGGTCGACGATCGCGGCCCGCGAGGTGTTGATCAGGTAGCCGGTCGGCTTCATGAGGGCCAGCTCGGCGGCCCCGAGCAGCCCCCGGGTGCGGTCCCCGAGCGCCAGGTGCACCGAGACGAAGTCGCTGCCGCTCAGCAGCTCCTCCCTGGTGCCGGCGTGTGCCACGCCGACCTCGGCGGCGCGCTCCGGGGTCAGGTTCTGGCTCCAGGCGACGACGTCCATGCCGAAGGCCAGGCCGATCCGGGCCACCCGGCTGCCGATCTTCCCGAGCCCGAGCAGGCCGAGGCGCTGGCCGGCGAGGTCGGCGCCGAGCGTGCTCTGCCAGGGGCCGCCGGCGCGCAGCGCGGCGTTCTCCGGGACCAGGCCGCGGGCCAGGCCGAGCAGCAGCGCCCAGGTCAGCTCGACCGGCGGGGTCGGGGAGCTCTCGGTGCCGCACACGGTCACCCCGTGAGCCTCGGCGGCGGCGAAGTCGATGACGGAGTTCCGCATGCCGGAGGCAACGAGCAGGCGCAGCCTCGGCAGGCGGGCGATGAGCGAGGCGGGGAAGGGCACCCGCTCCCGCAGCGTGACCACGATGTCGAAGTCGGCCAGGGCCGCGGCCAGCTCGTCCTCGGTGCCCAGGTGCTCGGCGAAGGTGACCACGTCGACCTCGCCGGCCAGGGCCGCCCAGTCGGCGCTCGCGGCGGCCACGCCCTGGTAGTCGTCGAGAACGGCGCAGCGGTGGTGCATCTCGGTGCTCTCCCTGGTGGTCGCGGGTGCGGACGGTGCCCCCCTGCCTATCGCACGGGCCGCCCCGGCCGGCGCACCGGCCCCCCGTCGCGCGCTCACCGCCGGGGCGCGGAGGGATCGGTTCCGCTGTGGGAGAGCGCCGGGGACATGCCGCCGGGCGGAGCGCCGAACGGCCCGTGGCCCGCCGTGTGGTTCCCCGTTCGCGGGCGGGCCCGTGCGGCCTGGCCAGGCATGCGGGGCCTGATCGGTCCTTGGCGTCCGGGAAGTGCCGGTGTCACCATAGGCATATGCCCACGCTTCAGGAGACGGCCGCGGACCCGCGCGTTCAGCCGTGCTGCCCTCCGCTCACCCGGCAGGAACTCTCTCCCGCGGACGCGGCGACGATGGCCGCCATGTTCAAGGCGCTCGGCGACCCGGTCCGGCTGCGGCTCTTCTCCAAGGTCGCCTCCCACCCCGACGGAGAGGCGTGCGTGTGCGACATCGCCGACGTCGGCGTCTCCCAGCCCACCGTCAGCCACCACCTCAAGAAGCTGCGCGAGGCGGGTCTGCTGACCTCCGAGCGGCGTGGCACCTGGATCTACTACCGCATCGCCCCCTCCGTCCTGGCCGCCCTGTCCGTCATGCTGAGCGACGCGCCCTGACCGGGCCCCGGCGGACGCCCCGTACCGCCGCGCGGGGCGGCGCGGGACGCGCGTGCTCCCGACGCGGCCGAGCGCGCGTCACGGCGCGCCTTCCGGTGCGCGTCGTCCCAGGTGCTGCCTGAGGTGGGCGCGGGCCCGGGCCAGGTTCTGGCGGACCGCGGCGGGCGTCGTCTCCAGCGCGGCGGCCATCTCGTCCGTGCTGATTCCGTCCAGGTACCAGGCCATGACCTGCCGTTGCTTGCCCGGCAACCGGTCGAGGGCCGCGTGCACCCGGGCCTGCTGCTCGCGCAGGACCACGGCCTCCAGCGGGCCGCAGCCGCTCGCGCGCTCCGGGGCCGCGTCGGTGAGTTCCTCCTCCGGGCGCACGGACTGGCGCAGGAACATGCGGAGCGCCACGGTGCGCAGCCACGCGGCGCGGTGGTCGATGTGGTGCCAGCTCCGGAACGCCTCGATGAAGGCGGCCTGCGCGGCGTCGGCCGCCTCGTGGGGGCCGGCGCCGTGGCGCATGACGAACCGGGTCAACCCGGCCCGGTGCTGCCGGTAGTAGCGCGCGAAGTCCTCCCGCGTCCCCTCGTCGGCGGCTGCGGCCGGCTCGGCGGGCTGGCGCCGGCCCGGCCGGGGCGGGCCGACCGCCGGGCCGGGGCCGTGCCGTACGTCATCCACGGGCCGTGCCCCTCGGGAGGACGACGCGCACGCTGACCTCGTCAGCGCTGTGTGACTCGGCCAGCGTGCCGCCCGCCGGCAGGGCCCGCATCCGTTCGCTGATCCCCTCCTCGCGCAGCCGGAACACCTGGACGCGCACCCGTCCCTCCATCCACCGGGATGCCAGATACCATCCCGCCAGGAGTCCCGTCACGACGGCTCCGGTGACCACGACCACCATGTGGCCTCCTCAACTCTCCGCGTCGCGGTGCGGGGTGCACCGCGAACCCGCGGAAGAGTGCGCGCGGCGTGGCGATGTGTGACATGGGAGGGGAGGGAAACCGCTACACCGCCGTTGTGCGAGGCGACTACTCGCCGCACCGGCGCGGCGGGTGGACCGCCACGGGTGGGGCGCCGGGGAGGGTTGGGGCGTACGGATTACGGGTCGGGCAGCACGCCGTGCAGGTCGGGCACGGTGGCGTGGCCCGGCACCCGGTCGCCGCGCGGGTCGCCGGCGCGGCGTACGCCGACGACGCGCCAGCCGGCCTGGAGGGCGGCGTCCAACTCCTCCCGTACGTCGCTGAGGAAGAGCGTGGCGCCGGCCGGTACCCCGATGCGGGCGGTGATGGCCAGGTAGGACGCGGGGTCGCGCTTGGCCCCCGCGTTGGCCAGGTCGAAGTGCCCGCACAGCAGGGGGCTGAGGTCGCCGTGGTCGCTGTGGGCGAACCAGTCGCGTTGCGCGGCCACCGACCCGGAGGAGTAGACGTAGCGGGCGATGCCCGCGCGCTGCCAGCGGGCCAGGGCCGGGGGCACGTCGTCGTAGACGTGGCCGGCGAGTTCGCCGCTCGCGTAGCCGTCGGCCCAGATCAGCCCTTGTACGTCCTTCAGTGGCGGGGCCTTGACGTCCGCGTCGGACCAGGCGGCCAGCGACGCGGCGACGCCCCGTTCGTCGAGGTCGGGCGCGCCGGCGTGGGCGCGGGTCGCGCGCAGCACCCGCTCCCAGGCCGGCTGGCCACGGTGGGTGGCGAGCCAGTGCGCGAGGCGCTCGCGCGCGTACGGGAAGAGCACGTCACGCACGTGGTCCGCGGAGCCGGTGGTGCCCTCGATGTCGCAGACCACCGCGCGCGGCGCGGGGCCGCTCACGCCGCGTCCGCCGCGAGCAGCGCGTCGAGGCGCGGGAAGCGCTGAGAGATCGGGTCGCCGGTGAAGTCGCCCACCCAGCCGTCCTCCCCGGCGAAGAAGCGGATCGCGGTGAACTCGGGGCGCGGGCCCATGTCGAACCAGTGCGGGGTGCCGGCCGGTACGGACAGCAGGTCCCCGGCCTCGCACACCACCGCGTACACCTCCTCCCCCAGGTGCAGGTAGAAGCACCCCGCACCGTGGGCGAAGAAGCGCACCTCGGCCTCGGCGTGCCGGTGTTCCTCGAGGAAGGTGGCGCGCGCCGTGGCGGCCTTCCGTCGCCAGGCGTCGCTCTCCTCGGGGTGTAGCCCGGCGACGTCGACCAGGCGCAGGTCGTCGCGGGCCTGGAGTGCGTCCACCTCGGCGCGGTAGCGCGCCAGCACCTCGTCCGGGGCGGTGCCGGGCGCGATGGGGCCGCGCACCGGCCAGCGGTCGAAGGCCACCGCGTGCGCGCGCAGCGCGTCGGTGACGCGCGCCTGGTCACGGGTGCGCAGGAGCACCTGGTCGGGCGCGTCGTCGGGCATGACCTGGAGCAGGGTCACGGCACGTCACCTCTCGGCATCGGTTGTGTCGTCGTGTGCGTCGTCGGGGGTGTTCGGCGGCAGCCCGCCGGTGAGCAGCAGCAGGTGGCAGATCGACTCCAGGCACTCCAACCGGTCGCGGGCCTGTGCCAGGTCGCGGCCCCAGGTGGTGACGCCGTGGTCGGTGATGAGCAGGGCGGGAGGCGGGTCGGGGGTGGTGGCGAGGTGGCCCGCGACGTCCGCGGCGATCCGGGGCACGTCGGGCCAGTTGGGGAAGACGGGCAGCGCGGCGCTGGTCGGGTCGGCCAGGCCCAGCCCCTTGAGGAGTTCGAGGCGCTCGACGCGCAGCGTGCGCCGGCGCGCGGGGTGCCCGACGCGGGCGGCGACGGCGGTGGCGTACGGCGCGTGGACGTGGATGACGGCGCGGGCCTCGGTCGCGCGGTAGACGGCGCAGTGGATCGTGGTCTCGGCCGAGGCGCGCAGCGGCCCGGGGGCCACCTCAACCCCGCTGTCGGCGTGCACGGCGACCACCTCGCGCCCGGTCAGCTCGCCCTTGGCCCGACCGCTCGCGGTGATCAGCGCGGTGGTGTCGGACAGCCGCACGGAGAGGTTGCCCGCGGTACCCGGCATCCAGCCGCGCTCGTACAACTGCCGCGAGTAACGGGCGAGTTCGGCGCCCTCGCCGTCGTGGGCACGCGCCTCGGCTCCGGTCATGTCGCCGCCCCGTCACGCTGGTACGAGGCGGTGGGCGCGACCACCGGCCGCGCGGCGCGTTCCCGGTCAGCGGGGTCCGAGGCGGCGGGCGGCCGTGCGTCGCCGGGGACGAACACCCGGTCCTCGGAGACGATGGCGGTGATCAGTTCGGCCGGGGTGACGTCGAAGGCCGGGTTGTACGCGGCGGCGCCCGGCGGTGTGGTCACCACGCCCGCGTACGCGGTGACTTCGGCGGGGTCGCGCTCCTCGATGACGATGCCCGAGCCGTCGGCGGTCGCCCGGTCCCAGGTGGACTCGGGCGCGACGACCACGAAGGGGATGGCGTGGCGCGCGGCGGCTGTCGCGAGCCCGTACGTGCCGATCTTGTTCGCGACGTCCCCGTTGGCGGCGATCCGGTCGGCCCCCACCAGCACGCAGTCCACCAGCCCCCGGGCCATCGCGGCGGGCGCCGCGGAGTCCACGCACACCCGGTAGGCGATGCCCGCCTGCCCCAACTCCCAGGCGGTCAGCCGGGCGCCCTGGAGCAGCGGCCGGGTCTCGCCCACCAGCACTTCACGTACCAGGCCGCGGCGGCCGAGTTCGAGGATGACGCCGAGCGCGGTGCCGACCGCGGCCGCGGCCAGCCGGCCGGTGTTGCAGTGCGTGAGCAGGCGCATCGGCCGCGCCCCGACGCGCGCGAGGACCAGCTCGCAGGCGCGCTCCACGGCGGCGGCCCCCGTCGCGGCGTCCTCCTCGACCATGGTCAGGGCCTCGGCGAGGACGGCGTCGGGTCCGGCGGCGACGCGCCCGGCGGCCCGGCGGACGGCCCAGGCCAGGTTCACGGCAGTGGGTCGGGCGGCGACCAGCCGCGCGGCGTCGGCGCGCACCGCGGCCTGGTCGCACCCGTCGTCCGTGCGGTGCCGGTGGGCCGACAGCGCCACGCCGAGGGCGCCGGCGAGCCCGATGGCCGGCGCCCCGCGAATGGCGAGCGAGCGGATGGCGGCGACGAGTTGGTCCACGCTGGTCAGCCGCAGCACCCGGGTCTCCCCTGGGAGCGCGCGTTGGTCGACGGCGACGATGGCGCCGTCGTCCCAGGCGAGCGACGGCTGGTCAACCGGTGCGGCACGGGACGCGGGCGCGGGCCGCCTTCCCCTTGCGTCATCCATCGGCGTTCCCTCGACTCGGGCCGGGGCGGCACGTGCGGCCCCGGGCTGTGGCGTGCCCCGCGGCCCATGCCGCGGCGGTCGTACGGAGACGGCCCCGCGACCGGCGCGGGGCGGGCGGACGACGGTCGGGCGCGGCGTGGTGGCGGCGCCCGACGGCCAGGCTATATGAAAACGATAATCAAATATACGGGTGCCGCGACCACCTCACGAAACCGGCCGACGACGCCACCGCTACCCCGAAGCGAGCACACCCCGAGACGCGGCGAACGACGGGCGGACGGCGGGCGGTCGGGGCGTGCGCCGGCGTACGGGACGGGCCGAGCGGCGACCGGCGGGCCGCGCCCCGCACCGCGCCGCGTCCCAACTCCGCTGGTGGCGGCGCCGGTTCGAGGTCGATCGTATGTGCGCCCCTCGCGGGTGTGTCAATGGGTGCACATACCGCATCAGAGTCGGTCAATGTCCGTCCAACATCCGGGCACGTAGTTGACGGGAGGCGCAAATTACTGGTCCATTAGTTTCGTGAAGGGACAACAGCGCTTGGTCACCCGCGACCACATCGACTTCGGTCGGGTGTGGTCCGCCGCGTGTTGTCGCTAACGCGGCAGCGGGCCGTCTGACCGGCCCTCCCCTCCTGCGGTAGCCCCGTCGCGGGCCGCCCGACGCTCGCCGCTCCCCCTCGCGCGGCTCCTCCCCCTCGCCGGCCGGCCCCGCATCCCAGCGGCGCGCCGCCGCGGACCCCGCCGCGCGAGCCGCCATCCGAGCCCGTGCCACCCACCGGTGCGCCGCGCTCGCCGCGTCCCGTTCACTCACCACTTCCGTGCCACGCCGACGGCCCGCTCCGCGCGCCGGCCCGTCGGTGTGCCGCCCTCCCCGTTTCTTCGCGAAAGGCCCTCCCATGCCCGTGGAGTTTCTTGGCATCGCTGCCACCAACGACGGTTCCGAGACCACCGCACGCTCCGGCGCCGCGTTCGACAAGGAGTACACGATCCGGCTCGCCCGGGCGCACGAGGAGTACGGCTGGGACCGGGTGCTGTTCGCCTACGCGTCCGGCGCGCCCGACCCCGCCCCGGCCGCCGCGTACCTCGCCAGCAAGCTCGACTCCCTCCAGATCCTGCTGGCCCACCGGCCCAACGTCTCGTACCCCACCTTCGCCGCCAAGACCTTCGCCACCCTCGACCAGATCAGCGACGGCCGGCTGACGGTGCACTTCATCACCGGCGGCAACGACCACGAGCAGCAACGCGAGGGCGACACGCTCAGCAAGGACGGGCGCTACGCCCGCACCCGCGAGTACATCCAGCTCGTGAAGAAGATCTGGACCACCACGGAGCCCTTCGACCACGAGGGCGAGCACTACCGGTTCCGCGACTTCGTCGCCGACGTCTTCCCCGTCCAACAGCCGCGCCCCGGCGTCTCGTTCGGCGGCTCGTCGCCCGCCGCGTACGCCGCCGGCGGCGCCGAGGCCGACATCTACTGCCTGTGGGGCGAGCCGTTGGCCGAGACCGCCCAGCAGATCGAGGCGGTGAAGGCCGCCGCCGCGGCGGCCGGGCGCACCGACGTGCCGCGCATCCAGGTCGCCTTCCGCCCGATCATCGCGCCGACCGAGGAGCTGGCCTGGGAGAAGGCCCACCGCACGGTCGGCGCCATCAGGGCCCGGCGCGAGCAGGGGCTGCCCCGCCACCACCGCGGCGGCGCGCCGGAGAACACCGGGTCCCAGCGGCTGCTCGCCATCGCCGAGCAGGGCGAGCGCTACGACCGCGCGCTGTGGACCCCGACCGCGGCGGCCACCGGTGGCGCGGGCAACTCCAACGCGCTGGTCGGTACGCCCGAGACGGTCGCCCAGGCCCTCCTCGACTACTACGACCTCGGCGTCGACATCCTCTCGGCCCGCGGCTACGCGCTCCTTGACGACGCCATCGACTTCGGCCGGTACGTGATCCCGATCGTCCGCGAGGAGGTCGCCAAGCGCGACGCCGAGCGCGCGGCGGGCGCCGAGCGGAGCCTCGCGGCGGTGCGCGCGTGACCTCCGTAGCCCCGTCCCCGTCCGACCTGACGGTCATCGAAGTCCCGGTCTCCCACCCGCTGGTCAGGCCGCTGCTGCGGGAACTCGGCGACGAGTACACCGCGCGCTACGGCGGCGACGCGCACCAGGAGTTGGCCCGCTACCCCGACGAGGAGTTCACGCCTGCCCACGGCGGGACGCTGCTCCTCCTCCTGGAGGGAGGCGACCCGGTCGCCGGCGGCGCCTTCCGCCGCTACGACGCCACGACGGCCGAGCTCAAGCGGATCTGGACGCACTCCGCGCACCGCCGCCGCGGCCTGGCCCGACAGGTGGTGATCGAGCTGGAGCGCACGGCGCGCGAGCGCGGCTACCGGCGCGTCTACCTGACCACCGGGCCGCGCCAGCCCGAGGCCCGCGGCCTGTACCTGGCCACCGGCTACACGCCGCTCTTCGACACCGAGGCCGACCCCGAGACCATCGGCCCGCTCCCGTTCGAGAAGCACCTCGCCCCGGCAGACCACCAGCCACGACCATGAGCAGGCACACCACCATGGGACTCACCACGGACCCCGCGCCGCTGGACACCGGCGGCACCGATCTGGCACCCCGCAAGGAGGCCGACCCGGGCGACCTCGCCGCGCTCAGGGTCGTTCCCACCCGACACTACGGCCGGTGGGCGGCTGCCCTCGCCGTGCTCGTCCTGACGGCGCAGTTCGCGCACGGGCTGGTCACCAACCCCGTCTGGGAGTGGGAGGTCTTCCGCGCGTACGTGCTGTCCGAGACGATCGTCTCGGCGGTCGGCCTCACGCTCCAACTCACCGCGTACGCCACCGTCCTGGGTTTCGCCCTCGGCACCGTACTGGCCTTCATGCGGCTCTCGCGCAACCCGGTCCTCCAGACCGTGGCCTGGGCCTACATCTGGATCTTCCGGTCCATCCCGATGATCGTGCAGCTCGTGTTCTGGTTCAACCTGAGCGCCCTGTACGAGCGGCTCGGCCTCGGCATCCCCTTCGGCCCGGTCTTCTGGTCCGTCGACAGCAACGACCTGATCGGCACCATCGGCGCGGCCCTGATCGGCCTGTCGCTGCACCAGGCCGCCTACGCCGCCGAGATCGTGCGCGGTGGCGTCATCTCCGTGGACCACGGCCAGTTGGAGGCCGCGGCGGCGCTCGGCATCCCGCGGCTGCGGCAGATCCGGCGCATCGTGCTCCCGCAGGCCATGCGCGCGATCCTGCCCACCGCCGGCAACGAGATCATCGGCCTGCTCAAGGGCACCTCGGTGGTGTACGTCATGGCCATCGGCGAACTCTTCTACCAGGTGCAGGTGATCTACGGCCGCAACGGCCACGTGATCCCGTTGCTGATGGTCGCCACCGCCTGGTACGTGTTCCTGACCTCCGTGCTCTCCGTCGCGCAGTACTACGTCGAGCGGCGCTTCGCCCGTGGCGCCAACCGCACCCCACCGCCGACCCCGCTCCAGCGGGCCCGCGACGCCCTGGCCCGGCTGCGGGCCGGCGCGGCCGACACGGCGCCCGCCACACCCCGGGGAGGCACCGCGTGAGCCAGGTCATGGTGGACGTACGCGGCGTCCACAAGAGCTTCGGGGCGCTGAAGGTGCTGCGCGGCGTCGACCTCACGGTCCGCGCGGGCGAGGTCACCGCGCTCCTCGGCCCCTCCGGCTCGGGGAAGTCCACGCTGCTGCGCGTGATCAACCACCTGGAGAAGGTCAACCGGGGGTGGATCAGCATCGACGGCGAGCTGATCGGCTACCGGCGCTCCGGCGACAGGCTGTACGAGCTGCGGGAACGGGACATCCTGCGCCAGCGCACCCACATCGGGTTCGTCTTCCAGCACTTCCACCTCTTCCCGCACCTGACCGTCCTGGACAACGTCGTCGAGGCCCCGGTCGCCGCGCTGCGCCGGCCCCGCAAGGAGGCCGTGGCGACCGCGGAGCGGCTGCTCGCGCGGGTCGGCCTGGCCGACAAGGCCGGCGCCTACCCCCGCCAACTCTCCGGCGGGCAGCAGCAGCGGGTGGCCATCGCCCGCGCGCTGGCCATCGAACCGAAGGTGCTGCTCTTCGACGAGCCGACCTCCGCGCTCGACCCGGAGCTGGTCGGCGAGGTGCTCGACGTCATCAAGGACCTGGCCCGCTCCGGCACCACGATGATCATCGTGACCCACGAGATCGGCTTCGCCCGCGAGGTCGCCGACACCGTGGCGTTCCTGGACGGCGGCGTCGTCGTGGAACAGGGCCCACCCGGCGCCGTACTCGACGCCCCCCGGCACGAGCGCACCCGCGCCTTCCTGTCCAAGGTGCTCTGACCCCGGCGCGCGCTCCGTACCCGCTTCGCCTCTCCCCCACCCCGTCCCGTCCCACCCCCGCGACACCCCGCACCCGCACCGCTCACGCTCCACCCGCAGGCAAGGAGAACACCCATGCGCACCCTCGTCGCCACCCGCACCACGGCCGCGGCGCTCGCCCTCGCGGCCACCGCCGCCCTCGCTGCCTGCAGCAACCCCTCGGACGGCGGCAGTACCGAGGTCGCCGCCAAGTCCGGCGCCCGTACGAAGATCAACCTGAGCCCGGACCAGAGACGGATCAGCACCCCCAAGGTGGACGCCATCGCGGCCAAGGTGCCCGCGGAGATCCGCGAGCGGGGCACGCTGAAAATCGTCAACTCCTCCGGTTCCTCGGCGCCGTTGAACTTCTACGCCACCGACAACAAGACCCTCATCGGCGTGGAGACCGACATCGCCGCCCTGATCGCGAACGTGCTCGGGCTCAAGCCCCAGTTCACCTCGACCTCCTGGGAGAACATCTTCATCGGGCTCTCCAGCGGCAAGTACGACATGGGCGCGAGCAACATCACCGTCACCGAGGAACGCAAGGACCGCTACGACTTCGCCACCTACCGCAAGGACGACCTCGCCTTCGAGGCCCGCAAGGGCAGCGGGCTCACGGTCAGGGGGCCGCGCGACGTGGCGGGCAGGACCGTCGCCGTGAGCTCGGGCACCAACCAGGAGAAGCTGCTGGTGGAGTGGAGCAAGGAGAACGAGCGGGCCGGCCGCGAACCGGTGGACATCAAGTACTACCAGAACGCCACCGACACCTATCTCGCGCTCGCCTCCCGCCGCATCGACCTCTACCTCGGCCCGAACCCGAACGCCGCCTACCACGCGGCGTCCACCGGCAAGACCGAGGTCGTCGGCACCCACTCGGGCGCCGGCACCTCCCTCCAGGGACTCATCGCCGCCACCACCAAGAAGGGCAACGGCCTGGTCGAGCCGCTGGCCGAGGCGCTGAACGAGGTCATCGACAACGGCACGTACGGCAAGGTGCTGGCCCGCTGGGGGCTGACCAACGAGGCCGTGGCGAAGTCGGAGACCAACCCGCCGGGGCTGCCGCGGACCAACAAGTAACCCTCGTGCCGCGGCCCCGGCGCCCGCTTCCCCACCCGGCGCCGGGGCCGCGCCCGCCCGCGCCCACGCCCGGCCCACGCCACCGGAGGTACCCCGTGCGATTCCAGGTCCTGACCATCGTCCAGCACGCCCCCCACCCGCTGACCGGCGCGCTCGGTTCCGCGGCCGACCGGCTCGCTGAGGTCGTGGAAACCGGCGTGCGGGCCGAGGAGTTGGGCTTCGACGGCTACGCGGTCGGCGAGCGGCACGCCGGGGCGTTCCTGTCCTCCAGCCCCACGGTGCTGCTCGGCGCGCTGGCCGCCCGCACCACCCGGATCAGGCTGCTGACCGGCGTGACCGTGGTCGCCATCCTGGACCCGGTCCGGGTGGCCGAGGACTACGCGACACTGGACCAACTCTCGGGCGGACGCGTCGAGCTGGTGATCGGCAAAGGCGCGGAGATGGGCCACTTCGACCTCTTCGGCCTGGACGAGGAGTCGCAGTGGGAGTACCAGGCCGAGAAGTACGAGTTGCTGCGCAGGCTGTGGCGGGAGGAGAAGGTGAGCTGGCGGGGCCGGTTCCGGCCGGCCCTCGACGGGGCCACCACCGTGCCCCGCCCGTTCGGCGCGCGCCCGCCGCGCGTCTGGCACGGCTCGGCCACCAGCCTCAACTCGCCGGAGCTGGCCGCCCGACACGGCGACCCGCTGTTCAGCGCCAACGCCATCCAGCCACGCGCGGCGTACGTCCGGCTCATCGACCACTACCGCGAGCGCTTCGCCGCGCACGGGCACGACCCGGCCCACGCCTACGTCGGCGCGGGTTCGGGCGGCCTCTTCCTGGCGGACACCACGCAACAGGCCGTCGCCCGGTTCAAGGAGTTCTACGAGGCGCGGGTGCGCCAGACGTACAAGCCACACCTGGCGGACAAGCCCGGCTACAACACGCCCTTCCGCACCATCGAGGAGGCGATCGCCGACGGCCCGCACCTGATCGGCAGCCCGCAGCAGGTCATCGACAAGATCCTCGACTTCCACCAGGTCTACCGGCACGACCTCCAGTCCATCACCGTGGACAGCTCCGGGCTGGCCCTGCCGGCGCAGTTCGAGCAACTCCAGCGGTTCGCCGAGGAGGTCGCGCCGGTCGTACGGCAGGCCGCGCCCACCACGCTGTGGCAACGCCCGGCCCACGAGGAGCGGAGCACGCCCGTGACCTGACGGGGTGTGCGCGGCCGGGCCCCGGGCCGAGTGGCGGGCCCACACGGGCGCGCGTGTCAGCGGGAATTGATCGGAAATCCGTCCGCCATGCGGAATCACATTTCGGCCTTCTTGACCGGCCGAACTCTCCCCTGGTTAGATCGGTGACATGAAGCGACAGGAACTCACGCGGCGACGCCATGTCGATCTCGCGCGCGTCTCAAGTTCCCGCTGTCGCCGGTGATATAGAGCGCGGCCTCCCGGAGCAGCCCGCTCCCGCCCGGCGCTCCTGGTCGTATCGTCCCTGACCAGTGATCACCCGGGCCAACCAGCCCGCGATCCAGCGCACTCGTTCTCCCTTCCGCTCCCCGCGCGACGGCGCGGACACAGCGCGGGAATTCCCTCGCCGAGTCGTCTGTTCACATTCCTGTCCTCCCTTTTCCACGGATTCCCCAACTCCCCAGGGAACGGCGCCAGCAGATCTCCTCGCACGTCTGCGTGCATACGGCATCGACTGGTGTGGAGGCGGCGGAAAAGCATGCGCCGCGCACCTCGTCACCGGGCCCCGGCACCCTCGCCCCGCACCGCCCGCGACGCCCGGGGCGCGTTCCCGCCCGCACTCCCCGGCCCCGCCGGTCGGCGTCCGTACGCCGCCGCTTCGACCGCACCCCTGGTCTTCGAAAGGTCCCCGTCATGGCCACCGTCCTGTCCGTCTCCGGAAGCCCGTCCGCGACCTCGCGCACCGCCAGGTTGCTGCGCCACCTCGACGCCCGACTCGCCTCCCAGGGACACGAGGTGGTCCCGCTCGACGTCCGGACCATCCCGGCCGAGGCGCTGCTCGGGGCCGACTTCCAGCACCCGGCGATCGTGGCGGCCACGGCCCAGTTCGCGCGGGCGCAGGGTGTGGTGATCGGCACCCCCATCTACAAGGCCGCCTACTCCGGCCTGCTCAAGTCGCTGCTCGACCTGCTGCCGCAGTACGCGCTGGCCGACAAGACCGTCCTCCCGCTGGCCACCGGCGGCACCACCGCGCACGTACTGGCCATCGACTACGCGCTGCGCCCCGTGCTCAACTCCATGGGCGCGGCGCACATCGTGCAGGGCTGGTTCACGCTCGACAAGGACCTCACCGTCGGCGACGACGGCGCGCTGACCATCGCCCCGGCCGCGGCCGGCGCCCTGGAGCAGGTCGCGGACCAGTTCTCGGCCGCGCTCGGTGGCCGCACGACCGTACTGGCGGCCACCGGATGAGCGCCCCCACCCACCCCCTCGCGCGAAGGGCGTGCGCCCCATGAGCCTCACCTTCCACTGGTTCCTGCCCACCAACGGCGACAGCCGCCACGTCGTCGGCGGCGGCCACGGCACGCCGGTCACCGCGGCCGGCGGCGACCGCCCGCCGACCATCGGCTACCTGACACAGATCGCCCGCGCCGCCGAGGAGCTGGGCTTCGTCGGCGCGCTGACGCCGACCGGCGCCTGGTGCGAGGACGCCTGGCTGACGACCGCCATGGTCAGCCAGCACACCGAGCGGCTGAGGTTCCTGGTCGCCTTCCGCCCGGGGTTCGTCTCGCCCACCCTCGCGGCCCAGATGGCCGCCACCTACCAGCGCCAGACCGGCGGCCGGCTGCTGCTGAACGTGGTCACCGGCGGCGAGAGCCACGAGCAGCGGGCCTACGGCGACTTCCTGGACAAGGACGCGCGCTACGCCCGTACGGACGAGTTCCTGCGGGTCGTCCGCGGGTTGTGGCGCGGCGAGCGGGTGGACCTGGCGGGCGAGCACCTGCGGGTGGCGGACGCGCGGCTGGCCCACCTGCCCGCCCCGGTGCCGGAGATCTACTTCGGCGGCTCGTCGCCCGTCGCGGGCGAGGTGGCCGCCCGCCACGCGCGGGTCTACCTCACCTGGGGCGAGCCGCCCGCGCAGGTGGCCGAGAAGATCGCCTGGGTGCGGGGGCTGGCCGAGAAGGAGGGCCGCGACGTCCGCTTCGGCATCCGCCTGCACGTCATCACGCGGGACAGCGCGGAGCAGGCGTGGGCCGAGGCGCGGCGGCTGCTGGACGGCTTCGACCCCCAGACCGTGCGCGCGGTACAGAGCGGGCTCGCCCGCAGCGAGTCGGAGGGCCAGCGGCGGATGCTCGCCCTGCACGGCGGCGAGCGGGACGGCCTGGAGATCCACCCGAACCTGTGGGCCGGCATCGGGTTGGTACGCGGCGGCGCGGGCACCGCGCTGGTCGGCAGCCACGACGAGGTGGCCGAGCGCGTCATCGAGTACCACCGGCTTGGCATCGACGAGTTCGTGCTCTCCGGTTACCCGCACCTGGAGGAGGCGTACTGGTTCGGCGAGGGCGTCCTGCCGCGCCTGGCCGCGCGGGGCCTGTGGGCCCACCCGGCGAAGGCCGCGCCCGCAGCGGCGTGAGAGGGCAGCTCAGCGGCTGACGGCGGTCTCGCGCGCCACCCGGGACAGCTTCTCGGGGTTGCGGACGTGGTAGGCGCCGGTGACGTAGCCGTCCTCGACCCGCACCGCCACCACGCCGTCGATCTCCCCACCCACCCGGACCAGGAGCCCCGGGCCGCCGTTGATCTGCACCGGTTCGACCGACCTCTCGGCGTCGCGCCGCCACCAGCCGGCGGCCAGCAGGCGGGCCACCCGGTCCGCGCCGACGACGGGTTGGAGCAGGGCGTGCCTGACTCCCCCGCCGTCGCTCAGGGCGACCACGTCCGGCGCGAGGATGTCGAGGAGGCTCTGCAACTCCCCGGTCTCGACGGCGCGTTGGAAGGCCCGGAGCGCGGCCCGGGTCTGGGCGGGTGAGACGGGGCCGCGCGGTCGGCGCGCGGCAACGTGCGACCGGGCCCGGTAGGCGAGTTGACGGACGGCGGCCGGGCTCCTGCCGACGGCCTCGGCGATCTCCTCGTACTCGACGGCGAACACCTCGCGCAGCACGAACACCGCCCGTTCCACCGGTTGGAGCGTCTCCAGGACGAGCAGCATGGCCATCGACACGCTGTCGGCCAGTTCGACGTCCTCGGCGACGTCCGGTGCGGTCAGCAGCGGCTCGGGCAGCCAGGGGCCGACGTAGGACTCCTTGCGTCGGCTGAGCGCGCGCATCCGGTCCAGCGCCTGCCGGGTGACGATCCGCACCAGGTAGGCGCGCTCCTCCCGTACGGTCGCAAGGTCCACGCCCACCCACCGCAACCACGTCTCCTGCAGCACGTCCTCGGCGTCGGCGGCCGAGCCGAGCATCTCGTAGGCGACGGTGAACAGCAGGTTCCGGTGGGCGACGAACGCCTCGGTGGCCGCGTCCACCGGCTCCGCCCGACCGCCGGGCCGCAATCGCTCGGCCAGGCTCGTGACCGGATCGCCGTGCTCGTTCATACAGACTCCCACCCGCTGGTCTCTCCACACTGCCGCACGCACTGGACGTCGGTGCCCCTGGCTCCGTAACACCCTCGCGCGGTGGCTTACGTCACACGAGCGTGGTTGTTACGCGTGCCCTGACGCGGGCGTCTGGTGTGCGTTGATGCGCCACCGCACCGACCCAGCACACGCACCCAGGAAGAGGGACAGGGAACATGAGCACCGTCAAGTTCGCCGTGGCAGGAGCGACCGGACGGCTGGGACGTCACGTCGTGGACGTCCTCGCCGAGCGGGGGCACCAGGTCGTGTCGATGTCCCGCGCCACCGGCGTGGACATCGTCACCGGTACGGGCCTGGCCGACGCCCTCGCCGGGGTCGACGTCATCATCGACGTCGCGTCGTGGCACGCCTCCGACCAGGAGGCGGCCACGGAGTTCTTCCGCACCGCCACGGCCAACCTGCACGAGGCCGGCCAACGCGCCGGAGTCGGCCACCTCGTCGCCGTGTCCATCATCGGCGCCGACAAGGCCACCGCCGGTTTCGTCGCCGCCCAGCAGGTGCACGAGGAAGCCACCCTGGCCGGCCCGCTGCCCGCCCGCGTCCTGCGGGCCGCGCAGTTCCACGAGTTCGTCGACCAGCTCCTGGACTGGCGGCAGGGCGACGTCGCCTACGTACCGGCCCTGCCCACCCAGCTCGTGGCCTGCCGCACCGTGGCCGAGACGCTGGTCGACCTGGCCACCGACGCCGACGCGCCCGGCCCGGCGGCGCCCGACACGCCGATCCCCGAGGTCGCCGGGCCCCGCCGGGAGGTCATGGCCGAGGCGGCCCGGCTCCTCGGCGCCCGCCGCGGCATCGACGTCGTCGAGGTCGACGGCGCCGGCATACCCGACGCCGAGATCGCCGCGGCCGGCGGGTTCCTGCCCAGCCCGCACGCCAAGCTCGCCGGTCCCACCTTCCAGGAGTGGCTCGACGCCCGCGCCTGACCCTCCCGAACCCGCACCGAGGGGGCGGCCCGACGCGGGGCGGGCTGAGGCCTTGCGCACGGCCCGCCGCGCCGCCCCCACCAGCACCCCTGACCCACCACGGAGAGACGCGATGCCATCACCGACCCAGCCACCTGCCCCGGCCCGCGCGGCGCGGGGCCGGCCTCCCCGGTTCTTCGGCCTGATGAAGGCGACGACGGCCTTCCTGGCCGCCACGCTGCTGGTGCAGGGGATCACCGCCGGACGCCTCATGTCCGGCACGGACGGCAGCGAGGTGCACCACACCACGGGCGCCTTCGTCACGGTCGCGCTGGTCCTCCAGACGACCGCCGCGGTCCTGGCCTGGCGGGCGGATCGCGCGACGGCGCGGTACCTGGCCACCACCGTGGTGCTGCTCGCGTTGACCAGCGTGCAGTTCGTGGTCGGCGGCAGCGGCGACCTCTCCCTGCACGTGCCGCTCGGCGTGGCGCTGTTCGGAGCGGGCGCCGTCCTGATGACACAGGTGTGGTCGGCCCGTACCACCCCGTGACTGCGAACGCCCCGGGGGCGCGGCGCCCGGCCGCGCCCCCACGGACGAGCCCGACGACCTGCCCGCCGATCCCGGCCATTCCGTTCCGGCGCGGCCGACGTGGCCGGGACGCCGCACCGACACCGCCGCGCGCGGGACAACACCGTTACGTATCGCGGGGTCTGTCGTACGTCGTTGGGGTCGGGGAACTCGGGTCGCCAGGGCCGCCACGGCGTTCCTCCGGTTCCGTTCCGTCGGCCACGGTCACAGAATCGACGACACTGTAGAGGCCGGTAGGCCCGATCGCGCCAGCGAGCGCTCACACCGCGTCGACCCGCTTCCCTGCCCCGAAGGAAGGATGGCGCGCCACAGACCCGCCGAGGCCCCGTACGCCACCCCGGCCACGCCGCCACCGGCGCCGCCTCCCGTCGACGCCCGCGCGGCCAGCCCCCCACCTCACCCTCTGACGGTGGCGCGCGCCTCGAACCCGACGAGCGCGGCCCGGAAGGGGACCCGACCAGGCTCGAAGCCCTCTGAGTGATTGGTCAGTACCTCGCGCCGCCCCGCCCCCGCGCGCTCCCCACCACCGCGCCGACCTGGCCGGGCGCCCGCCGAGCACGGCCCCTGGGCGTCCCCCGGCCGGCGCCTCGCTTGGCGCGCCGGGCGCTCAGTGGTTAAGTAGTCACATGACGAGATCGCCGGCTGGGCGCCAGCTTTCGACGGCGGAGGAACGGCGCGAGACGGTCCTGCGGACCGCCGTCGGCGCGTTCGCCGCCCGTGGGTACTACGGCACGACGACGGGCGAGGTCGCCAAGGCCGCCGGCATCTCCCAGGCATACGTGTACCGGCTGTTCCCCGACAAGGAGACCCTGTTCGTGGCCGTGATCGAGCACTGCTCGACGCGGATGCGCACGGCCTTCGCCGAGGCCGCGGCCCGGGCGACGAGCAGCGATCCGGCCAGCGTGCTGGACGCGCTGGGTGACGCGTACGCGCGGTTGGTCGCCGACAAGGACCTGTTGCTGGTGATGTTGCAGGCCAAGTGCGCGGCGAGCGAGCCGGCCATCGGCGACGCGGTCCGCGCGACCTACGCGCGCGAGGTCGAGTACGTGCGAGCGGTCTCCGGCGCCGGCGAGGAGGACATCCAGCGCTTCTTCGCCCGCGGGTTCCTGTGCGACGCGCTGATCGCCATGGGCGCGGACGAGGTCGACGCCCCGTGGTCGCGCACGTTGCTGACCGGAATCCGCCACTACTGAGCCGGCGACCGGGGCCCACACCGCCGTGCGCCGCGCCCGCGAGAAAAACTTCGGCGCAGGATGTCGAGAACCCGATCCCGGCCACGTCCCCGCTACGGCACCCGCCAGGAACGTGCGAAGGAGACGAACGACATGAGCAAGGTCACCACCGGCGCCACCACGATGTCCCTGGACGGCTACATCGCCGGCCCCGAGGAGAGCGGCTTCGACCTGCTGTTCCAGTGGTACGGCGACGGTGACGTCGAGATCCCGTCGGCCAGCCCCGACGTGCCGCCGCTCCGCGTCTCCGCGGCCAGCGCCGAGTTGCTCAGGCGGGAGTGGGCGAACACCGGCGCGCTGGTCGTCGGCCGGCGCCTGTACGACATGACGAACGCCTGGGGCGGGCGCCACCCGATGAACGTGACCACGGTCGTGCTCACCCACCAGCGCCCGGACGACCGGCCCGAGGACGACGAGAACTTCGTCTTCGTCACCGACGGCATCGAGTCGGCGGTGGCCAGGGCGCGGGAGTTGGCCGGCGAGAAGGACGTCGCGGTCAACGGCGGGGAGATGGCCCGGCAGTGTCTGGCGGCCGGCCTGCTGGACGAGGTCGGCGTCGCGCTGGTACCGGTCATCCTGGGTGGCGGAAAGACGCTGTTCGGCGAACTCGGCACCGTGCCGGTGCGGTTCGACGGGCCCAGCACCGTGATCGACGGCGGCGGCGTCACCCACCTGCGCTACCGGGTCAGGAAGTAGGCCACCGGCCGGTCACCGCGCCCGCGCGCGGTGGCCGGCCGGTGTGGGTCGGCGAAGGTCCAGCAGGGCCGCTCCGGGTTCCGGACGACTCGGCTCCGGTGGCCGAGAGGACCCGCCCGCCCCCGTACGCCATGACGGTGGCTCCCCTGGGCCGAGTGCGCCGGGCCGCCTCCGACCCGGTCGCGCCCGGCCAACGCCCGCCCGGTTGGAGCGGGTTCCGTCAGCGCCCGGTCAGGGAACGGCAACCGAGGCGGGCACGGCGCGCCGCGGGGTCACCGAGATGAACCCTTCGGCACGGACGACTCGGTGGCCGGATCGGACGCCGCTTCGGAATCCGCCGCTTCGGCATCCGGCGCTTCGGCGGCCGACGCCCCGGGCGAGTCGCCGGGCGGGGCTCCCCGACCCTTGATGCGTCGCGTGATGGCCTTGCCGCCGACGATGAGCACCACCGCGCTGACGATGACGGCCCCGCCGAGCAGCAGGTTCGGGCTGAGTTCCTCCTCGCCGAGCAGGGTGCCGAGCGCGACGGCGACCACCGGGTTGACGTACGCGTAGGTGGCCATCGTGTCGTTGGGCAGGGTCGCGTTGGCGTAGCCGTACGCCGTGAAGGCGAGCATGGAGCCGGCGACGACCAGCCACAGGAACCCGACGATCGACTCGGTGGAGACGTTCGCGAGCTCCAACTCGCCGAACTCGCCCTTGACTCCGGCGAGGGCGACCAGCAGCACCCCACCGATCACCATCTCCAGCGAGGCCACCACCAGCGGGTGGGGCGGCAGCGAGGCGCTGCGGGCGTAGACCGACCCGGCCGCCCAGCACAGCGACCCGATGAGGACGAGTATCGCGCCGCCGGTGTCCACGTCGGCGCCCGGCCCGCCCACGAGGACGCCGACGCCCACCGTGCCGAGGAGTAGCGCGAGGGTCATGGTGAGGGTGACCCGCGTCTTGGTCACCGCGGCGTTGATCAGGACCATCCAGACCGGGACGGTCGCCACGATGAGGGCGGCGAGGCCGGAGTCCACGGTGGTCTCACCGACGCTGAGCAGACCGTTGCCGCCGACCAGCATCAGGGCGGCGACGACGAGGGCGGAACGTACGTGCAACTTGGTCGGCCGATTGGCCCCGCTCGCGTGGCGCGGCGCGACGATCGCGTACATCACCACGCCCGCGATGAGATAGCGGAAACCGGCCATGAGTAGTGGGGGGATGGTGTCGACGGCCATCTGGATGCCGAGGTACGTGGACCCCCACACGACCCACACCGTGACCAGGGCCAGCCAGGGTAGGAGGGAGCGGCGCGTAGACGTCAACTTAGGCTCAGTGAGCATCTGGCCTCATTTACTAAGGCAAGCTACGTAGTATGGCTATGCGAGGGTAAGTTGATCCGCCACGGAGGGCAAGTTGTCACTATGACACGACAGCTGGATGACATTGATCGGACGATCCTTCGGGCGATGACGACGGACGGCCGGCAGACCATCCGGGCGCTGGCGCGGATCGTCGGGCTGTCCGAGCCGTCAGTTCGTGAGCGCCTACAGCGCCTTGAGCGCGACGGCGTCATCACCGGGTACCGCGCGGAGCTCGATCCCGCGAGCGTCGACGCGACCACGGCGGCCTTCGTCGCGGTGCGCTTCGAGCCCAACCAGGACGCGAAGGACCAGATCAACAAGCGGCTCGAACACGAGGACTGCGTGTTGGAGGTGCACGAGGTGGCGGGCGAGGACTGCTACTGGCTCAAGGTGCGCGTGTCCGGTACGCACGCGCTGGCCGAGTCCCTGGACCGCATCCGGGCGATCCCGTCGGTACGCAGCACGAGCACCACCATCGTGCTGCGTACGGTCTTCGAACGACCGTTGGGCCCGGACACCGCGCGCCCACGGTAGGACCAACCGACACCGCCTCGCCCCGGCGATCCGGCCGCCCCGGCGGCGGGTCGCGACAGCCGAGTGGCGCGCGCGAGCGCCTTGGCGAGGCGCGGGGCCAGGGCGGCCGTGCCCGGGCGGTCCGCCGCCGGGGCGTGTCGAGGGGGTGCGCCGGGGTGGGTCGCGTCGACGGCGCGTGGCTCAGCCGGCGTCCGCCGCGCCGGCGCAACAGGCCGCGCCGGCGCTCGCGGTGGGGCCTGCCATGGGGTGCGCGTCCTCCGCCGCGGCGGGCGGGTTCGACTCGGCCTCCACGGGCGCCTGAGGGGATGACGTCGCGCTGGCGCCGAGGGTGTCGGCGTCCGCCTTCACGACGTAGACCTCCCACGGCTCGCGGCCCGGGCCGTGCACCCACACCTTGTCCTGTACGGCATAGCAGCAAGCGGTGTCGTTCTCTTCGAACGTGGCCAGGCCGGCCTCCTTGAGCCGGTCGGCCGCCGCCGTGACCTCCGCCGTCTCGGAAACCTCGATGCCCAGGTGGTCCAGCGCGGTCGGCTGCCCCTGCTCGCCCTCGATGAGGACGAGCTTGAGCGGCGGGGAGGCGATGGCGAAGTTGGCGTAGCCCGGGCGGCGCTTGACGGGCTCGGCGCCGAAGAGCTTGGAGTAGAAGGCGATGGAGCCCTCCAGGTCGGCGACGCGCAGGGCGAGCTGGATGCGGGACATGGCCCCTCCAAAAGAGTGATGACGTTCCGTCGTACAGCACGGGCGGCGCCGGAGGCGGCACGCCTGTCGGGCCGTGCGAACCCCGGAACGGCCAACCGGACCACCGGCCGGCGGACCCCACAGACGGCCGAAAACCTTCGCCTCCGCCCTCGTCAGCATGCGCCCTGATTCGATGAACATCAATACAGCGCGACGGGCGGGGCCAGCGATCGATACGCCCCGCCCGGAGGCCGTGTGCCCGGTCGCCGAACGGGGCGGGGCGCGGCTCGCGAGCCTAGAAGCAGCCGGCGGGCAGGGTGGCGCCGCCGGCGTACAGGTGCCTGATGGCCGCGGCGAAGGAATAGCAGTCGAAGAGCGCCGAGTGCTCCTCGCCGGCGAAGGGCTTGGGCAGCCCCAGGACCTTCCACAGGCGGCCCACGTTGGCCTCGGCGGTCGCCGGCGCGAGGGTGTTCACCCAGGGGCGCACATTGAGGAAGTGGGCGGCGAGAAATCCGCTCTTCACCTCTTCGCCACGCGCACGCGCCCAACCCACGTTCTCCCCGAGGACGACCATGTCGTTGCCGTACGAGAGGACGGACTGGCCGCGGCAGAACGTGAGGAAATCGCCGAGCGCGGCGGCCGGCGACAGCCCGTCCCGGTCGACCTCCTCCTGTGTGATGCCGGTGAGGCCGGTGAAGTACGGGGACAGCTCGGGATTGACCACGGGACGCACCAGCACCTCGAACTCCTCGGCGACGGTGAGGTCGTCCCGCAGGCGTAAGGCGCCGATCTGCACGATTTCCCGGAGTTGCCCCGGCGCCGCCCAGTCCTGCCCCAGCGCCCCGGGCCACGTGGTGAATTCGAGGTCGAAGATGACAAAGGTCGACAAAGCAGCTCCTCCTAGCGCGGAAATTCCGGAACTCAGGTCGCCGATGCGGGGCACGGGGTGGGAAACACGTACGGAAAGCCGTCCGGAATCCGTCGGGAAGGCGGTCGTCCGCTCTTTTCCAGCGCCCTGGCCTTTCGCGGTGGCACCTCGCGGGGAGCCATGCGGTGCGCTCCGCCGGAGCCCCGGAAAAGGCGCGGCACGACGCCCCGCGAAAGGCGTTGAGATCTGGGCGTCATCGTATCGGCGGCGGGCGTCGCCCCCTCTTCATCCCGGCGCTTCGCCACTCAGTGGACACGCGCCGTTGTGGTGCGGTTTTCCGCACTTCGCCGTCCGTACGCGAACCGGGGCCGACGCCCCGCCAGGCGGCGTGCGAAAGGGACGTAGCACCGCCGCGCGAGGTGGCCGGCGGACGCGGCGGGACGGGACGGGCGACGCGGAGTCGGCGCTATCCGGCGGGGTGGGCGCACCGTGGCGCCGGCGCCCTCACGCGCCGGCGTCGTGCCGGTCCGCGCGGGGCATGGAAGCGTCGCCGCTCAGTCGCTCGGGGCCGCCGCAACCGGGGCTGGCGTAGTCCGGGCTGGCGTAGCCGATGCGCGGGCGCTGCGGGCGGCGGTCGGTCCGCCGCCCCGGTCGCGCCTGTTCGCGCTCGGCCAGTCGGGCCCGCAGGAAGGGCAGCATGCCGCGCTCCAACAGGGCCCGCTGCCAGGTCTCCCGGGCCTGGTCCACGGCGGAGGCGCGTGCCGCGCGGTCCGGGCCCGGCCGGGGTATGGAGCGGTGTCGGAGGGCCGTGACGAGGAGGCCGGCCAGCGCCGCCGCCCCGGTCAGCACGGCGATCACGGCCGCGGTCCAGCCGGCGCGTACGAGCGCGTCGGCCGTCTCCGGCACCGCGTCCGCGACCTCCAGGACGTGGCCGAGCAGCAGGAAGACCACGGCCGCCATGCTGGCCAGCAGCGGGGCGAGGACGGCGAGAGCGGGCAGCAGCCTGCGGCGCGCCCGCACCCACCGGCCGACCGGCGGCACCCGGCGGGGCCGCATCGCGGCCGAGCCCCCGCCGGCGTCGGCCCGCGCGCTGAGGTAACGCGCGTACTCCGGCGCCGCGTTCGCCGCGATCTCCGACCGGCTGGCCTCGACGCGCTCGCGCAGCCAGTCGGCGAGGGCGGTGGTGTGGACGCCACGACGCAGCCGCGTACGCATCTCCGTGGTGGCCAACGCCCGGTGCAGCACGTCGTCGAAGTCGGCCCGGTCTTCGCCGCGCAGCTCGGGCGCGCTCGTCATGGTGCTCCCCCGGGTCGTGGGCGGAGCTGCCGCGTCCGCCCTTCCGTTGTGCTGTTCTCCGCGAGCCTTCACCGTTCCCGTCGAGGCGTCGCGTCCCACAAGACCTCGAAATCTACAGCACTGTAGAAACCCGGGGGGCGGTAATGCGCCAGCGACCGGCCGGCCGCGCCCACCTCGGCCACCCAGCGGGAGTGGTCAGGTCAGGGCGAGGAGACTGACGGCGACGGCGGCGGCGCCCAGGCCGACCCACTGGCCTCGGTGGATGCGCTCCGCCAGGACGCCGCGGGCGAGCAGGACGGTGCCGGCCGGATACAGGGCGGTGATCACGGCGACGACGGCCAGGTCACCGCTGCGCGCGGCGAGCAGGAACAGCAGGTTGGCGACCGAGTCCAGCATGCCGGCCGCCGCCGAGATCGCGTACGCGGGCCGCTCCGGACCCAGCCGCCGGAACATGACCCCGGCGGCGGCCAGGGTGACGGCGGAGGACACGGCCCGGCCGACGATCAGCGGGCCGACGCCGCTGTCGGAGGGCGCCTGGTGCAGGAAGACCAGTTGCAGGGCGATGGCGGCCCCGGCGCCGAGGGCCAGCAGCAGGGCGGTACGCGACGGCCGCGCCCTTCCGGCGCCGTGCCCGGCGCTGACCAGCACCACCGCCGCCAGCGCCAGCGGCAGTCCGACCAAGCCGGTCAGCCCCAGGTGCTCGCCCTGCACCAGGCCCACGCCGACCGGCAGCATCGCCGAGACCAGCGCGGTCACCGGGGACAGGACGTTCATGGGCCCGATCGCCAGCGTGCGGTAGAGCAGGGCGAACGCGGCGGCCGAGGCGACGCCGGAGGCCGCGCCCCAGGCGAGGGTGGCGGGGGCGAAGGAGGCGCCCAGGAAGGGCCACAGCAGCAGTTCGACGGTGAGCGAGGCCGGGGCCGCGATCATGACGGTGCGCAGGACATGGGCCTTGCGGGCGCCGAGACCGCCGAGGAAGTCGGCGCATCCGTAGGCCAGGGAGCTGCCCAGGGCCAGCAGCAGAGCGATCACAGGCGGCACTTCCCTTACTATCAGTGGAACGACCACACCGTACAACGTAACGACCGAAGGTCTCCATCAAACGACCGCACGGTGCGGTGCTCCGATCCGCCGACCGAAGGGGCGACAGCGATGGCCGAGACCGAGGCGGCGCTGCGGACGCTCGCGCACAACGTCCGCGCGGCCCGCACCCGCGCCGGCCTCTCCCTGGACGAACTGGGCCGCCGCGCCAAGGTGAGCAAGGGCGCCCTGGTCGCCCTGGAGAGGGCGCAGGGCAACCCGAACTTCGCCACCCTGGTCCGCCTCGCCGACACCCTCGGCGTCTCCGTCTCCGCGCTCATGGAGGGCAGCCACGAGCAGCGCGTCCGGGTGGTGAGCGCCGACGCCGTCATGCCCCTGTGGAAGGGCGAGCGGGGCGGCGAGGCCCGGCTGATGCTGACCACCAGCGGGCCCGCGCCCACCGAGGTCTGGCGGTGGACGCTGGAACCCGGCGAGGAGTACCCCAGCCACCCCCACCAGGCCGGCGTCGCGGAGACCATCAGCGTCACCGCCGGCCGCATGGTGCTCGTCGTGGACGGCGTCGAGCACCCGGTCGCGGCCGGACAGACCGCCACCTTCGACGCCGCCCACGCGCACGCCTACCGCGGCTCGGGCACCGAACCCTGCCATCTGATCATGACCGTCCACCTCCCGCCGGGCCCGGCGTAACGGCTCGACGGCTCGGCTGCTCGACCGCTCGCCGCCCCAACCGACCGGGCGCCACCGACCGACCGCCGCCGCGCGGCGGCGAGCCCGAGCCCAACTGGCGGGCGCGGCAGCTCCGTTCGAGGGCACGGCGACCGGCCCCGGCTCCTGCCCCCACCGCCGCGGTTTCACCTCATGCCAACACGTGCGCCCTTGCGCACATGATGGCTAGAGTTGACGGGCGAGCAACCGGCCACCGGCGGAGGGAAGGCCATGCTGTCCGTGTTACGCCGCCACCGCGGCTACCGCCGCCTGTTCACCGCGCAGGTCATCGCGCTCGTCGGAACCGGCCTGGCCACCGTGGCGCTGAGCCTGCTCGCCTACGACCTCGCCGGCTCACACGCGGGATCGGTCCTCGGCACGGCACTGGCGATCAAGATGGTGGCCTACGTCGGGCTCGCCCCGCTGATCAGCGCCCTGGCGCGACAACTGCCGCCGCGCCCGCTGCTGGTGAGCGCCGATCTGGTCCGCGCCGCGGTCGCCCTCGTCCTGCCGTTCGTGAACGCGGTCTGGCAGGTCTACGCGCTGATCTTCGTCCTCCAGGCGGCCTCGGCCACCTTCACGCCGGCCTTCCAGTCGCTGATCCCGCGACTGCTGCCCGTGGAGGACGACTACACCCGCGCCCTGTCCCTGTCGCGCCTGGCCTACGACCTGGAGGTCCTGTTCAGCCCGCTGCTGGCCGCCGCGCTGCTGTCACGGATCACCTACGACTGGCTCTTCCTCGGCACCGTGACCGGCTTCCTCGGCTCGGCCGCCCTCGTCCTGTCCGCCGCCCTCCCGGGGCCCGCGGCGGCCCCCGCCGACGGCACCCCCGGGCTCGCGGCCCGGATCACCCGCGGCACGCGCGTCTTCCTGGCCACGCCGCGGCTACGGGCGCTGCTCGCCCTCACCCTGGCGATCGCGGCGGGCGGCGCGATGGTCATGGTCAACACCATCGGTTACGTACGCGACCACCTCGGGCGCGCCACGTCCGACGTCCCGGTGGCACTCGGCGCCTACGGGGCGGGCTCCATCGCCGCGGCGCTGCTGCTCCCCACGCTGCTGCGCCGCGCCAGCGACCACGCGCTGATGCTGCCCGCCGCCTTCGCGTCCGCCGCGCTGCTGCTCGCCCTCGCCGCCCTCACCCGGACGGGGACCGGCGCGTGGCAGTGGCCGGTCCTGCTGGTGATCTGGTGCGCGTTCGGCGTCACCGAGTCGGTCATCATGACCCCCACCGGCCGGCTGATCCGCCGCTCGGCCTCCGCCGCCGACCTCAACGCCACCTTCGCCGCGCAGTTCTCGCTCGCCCACGGCTGCTGGCTGCTCACCTACCCGGTGGCCGGGTGGCTGGGGACGGCCGCAGGACTGGCCGTGGTGGCGCTGGTGTTGGGCGCGGTGGCGCTGGGCGCGGCGCTCGCCGCCTGGCGCCTGTGGCCCGCGCCCGACACCTCGTACCTGCCGCACGTGCACACCACGCTGGCGCACGGGCACCCGCATCTGGCCGACGCCCAGCCGGCGGGCGGCGGCTGGCGGCACACGCACGAGTTCGTCATCGACGACCTGCACGACCGCTGGCCCTGCGCCCCCGCCACACCTGAGCCCCGGCCGACCCTTCCCCGTTCCGGACCGCCCGAGTCCCCCGTCCACCGCTAGCCCGGCAAGCCCTCCGCCGCGCTCACGCCTGGCCGGCACCCTCGCCCGGCGCGGCCGTCACCGCGCCCCGCTGCGCGGGCGAACCGTCGTGCGGCACGTCCGTCGCGGGCTCGCCCAGCGGCGCCTGCTTCGCGCTTGCCGCGCCCCGCAGCGGGTCGCCGGCACCCTCGTCGGCCGGGGGAACGGGCCCGGGACCGTGGTCGGTCGCGGTGGCGGTCGAGGGGACGGGCTCGGCGCCCTGGCGTCCCGGCCGGGCGCGTCGACGGGTGGCACCGGGGTCGGACGGGGCGGGCAGGCTGTGGTGCCCGTGGCTGGCGACCATCTGGCGCACCCACACCTCGGCCGTGGCGTCCCAGTCGCGCCGGTCGGCGTCGCCGTGGCTGACGAGGTGTCGGTTGAGCAACCCGTGGCCGTGCGCGAACAGGCCGTCGGGCTTGTCCGCCTCCAGGATGACCTCCACGCCTCCCGGGTTGGCCAGGAACGTCACCTGCAACTCCCGCATGACCGCCGCGTAACGGGGGGCCGGGTGGAGCCCGATGACCTGGTACAGCGGGAGGCGTTGACTGGTGCCGTGGATCAGCCCGTGTTCCAGCCTGGCCGAGCGGAAGCCGAAGCCGAGCCGGTCGAGCGCGGCGAGCAGGGAGTCCTGGACGGGCAGCGGGGCCACCCGCAGCGGGACCAGGTCGCTCCTGCCCCTGGTCCCGGTCGCCGTGAGTTCGGCGCGCACGTCGAGCGTGACGTCCAGCGCCGCCCCGGACAGTTCGGTCACCGGGGTCTCCCACGGCAGCCGTACGTCGAAGAGGAGGCTGCGCTGCTCGCGCCGGCCGAGCCGGAAGCTGCCGGGCAGGGTGAACCGCGCGCAGACGGCCTCCGACGCGGACCCGCCCGCCCCCGGCGCGGCGCCGACCTGGGCGACCAGCTCCAGGGTGAGACGGTCGATGTCGCAGTCGGCGTTGCCGCCCAGCAACTGGAGTTGGCCGGTGAGACTGCCGCCGGGCAGCGCGGCCTTCGGCATGAGGGTCGCGTCGAGACTGGGGCCGCCCCGGCCGAGAGGGGCAGGCACCTTCGTGAACACCATCGCGGCGTTCTCCTTCACATGGGTGACGGGGGCGGGTACGCGACGCCGCACGCGGTCGCGGGACAACGATGGGTGCTCCACTGCCAGTTCGGCGACCGCGAGCAGCGCCCGTGGGCACCCGGCCGCACGGGCTTCGACCGCGCACCGGGCTCCCACCCGGTGCGTGCCCCGCCAGGCCCCGGCCCACCCCGCGCCCCGGCGACGGTTTCCGAGTGACCGGCGCATTGGGGCGCGTTCGCCGTGGCCTCGGGCGCCCGAGCGCACCCCCTCGCCCGCCCGTCACCCGGCCCACCGCATCCCCGTCGGGCACCGGCGGAGGCGGCGACGTACGGCACCCGCCACGGCGCCGCGCCCTCCCCGTACCCCCCGTTCGCGCCGCACAGTGGCGCCCCTCCAGACTCCGCGTTTCTACACAACTGTAGAAGCATAGAGGGATCGTCTGACCCCTCGCACGTTCTTTCGTCGGCGGCGACGAAACGGCCGACAGGGCGCCGCGGTCACCGACTCAACCGACCGCCCACCGCCCCCACGGGCCACACCGCGAACACACCCCCGCGCCGCCCCCGCACCCGCCCGTACCCCACTCCACACGAGCGCGAGCGCGCCCCTCATCCGAAGAGTACGCCGCCGCCGAACTGGCCGCGTGCGGTTATCCCTTGGCGCCACCTCGGCCCCCTCGGAGCGGCCGGCCGGGGCAGTGGAACGGCAGCCCGGACGGGCAGGACGACGCCCCCGGACGGAGTGAGCCGGTGCCGGGGGCGAGGGGCGCAGGTGGGGCTGCGGGGAGGAGCGAGGAGGGGAACGGCTAGCTTTCGGCGGCCGAGTGGTCGGCGCTCGCGGCCCAGGAGGCCAGGAAGCGGAGCCCGTCGTGCGAGGGCGTGCCCGGCTCGGCGGACCAGACGACGAGTTGCTGGTCGGGGTCGCTGACGCAGGCGAGCGCGTCCCAGTCCAGCGTCAGTTCGCCGGCGACGGGATGACGGAGCACCTTGCTGCCCCCGCTCCGCACGGCCACGTGGTGGTCGCCCCACCATTCGCGGAAATCCTCGTCCCGCATGGACAGTTCACCCACGAGGCTCGCCATGCGCTGGTCGTGCGGATTCCGTCCCGCCTCCCTGCGCAGCATGGCCACGGCGCTGCGGGCCATGCGTTCCCAGTCCGCGTGGAGCGTCCTGAAAGAGGGGTCACGGAAAAGCAGCCACACGTAGTTCCGCCGCTTTTCCGGCACCGCCTCGAAATCGGTGAGAAGCGCGGCGGCCAGAGGATTCCACGCGAGAATGTCCATGCCCCGGCCCAGGACGAATGCCGGACTCGTGGCGAGGTCGTCAAGCAGTCGCCGGAGTTGCGGCCGCACCCGCCGCGCGGCCATCCGACGAGGGCGGGCGGCGTCCTTGCCGGCGAGCTCGAACAGGTAGCCGCGCTCCTCCTCAGTGAGGCGCAGCACCTCGGCGAGAGCCTTGAGCACCGGGCTGGACGCCTGCCTACGGCCCTGTTCAAGGCGGGTGTAGTAGTCCGGGCTGATCGAAGCCAGCAGGGCGACCTCCTCCCGGCGCAACCCCCTGACCCGGCGCCCCGACCCCGCGTCGGGCAGCCCCGCCTCCCGGGGGCTCACCTCGGCCCTGCGGGCCTTGAGGAATTCCCCCAGCTCGTTCGAGTGCGCGTCACCGCTCATGACACAAGTCTCGCAGGAAACGCCACGCGTGTGAGGGGGCCGGCGCTGTCCCTGGACAGCCGTGTCCGGGTCCACGAGAGGGCCATTGTGCGGGCCGTCGGCGCGTGTGAACGTCGATTGTGTGGCCGCTGAAAGGTACTCGTCAGTCGGGCCACCGGAAGGCGGAAATCCCGTCGCGGAAGCGGACCGCTTTCCGTCACCACGTACCTCCACTCTCCGACGAAGGAAGAGGCCACGGTCATGAGGACGAACGTCACCTTTCCCAGCAGCGGGCTGAAGATCGCCGCGCACCTGTACACCCCCGAGACCCCGGCCACCGGGCCGGCACCGGCCATCGTCGTCGGCCACCCCATGACCGGCGTGAAGGAGCAGACCGCCGGCCTGTACGCCCAGCACCTGGCCGACCACGGCTTCGTCGCGCTGGCCTTCGATGCCGCGTACCAGGGCGAGAGCGAGGGCGAGCCGCACGGCCTGGAGGACCCGTTCCAGCGGGCCGACGACTTCCGGGCGGCCGTGTCCTACCTGACGACCAGGGACGACGTCGACGCCGAGCGGATCGGCGTGCTGGGCATCTGCGCCTCGGGGGGCTACGTTCCGTACGCCGCGCAGACCGACCACCGCATGAAGGCGGTCGCCACCGTCAGTGGCGCCGACGCGACGGAGTTCTTCCGCGCCGCGGACCCGGCGGGCTTCGCGGCCATGGTCGAGCAGGCCGGGCGGCTGCGCGGCGAGGAGGCGGCGGGCAGGCCGGCGACGCTGGTCAGCGCGCTGCCCGACGCGGTGGACGAGTCGACCCCCGCCGCCGCGCGCGAGTTCTACGACTACTACCGGACGCCACGCGCCCAGCACCCGCGCTCCACCGGCATGTGGGTGCTGCGCAGCGTCGACAAGCTGGACCAGTACGACTCGTACGCGGACGTCCACAAGATCGCTCCGCGACCGCTGCTGATGATCGCCGGCTCACGGGCCGAGACGCTGCCCTTCAGCCAGGGCGCGGTGGCGCACGCGGGCGACAGCGCCGAACTGTTCGTGATCGAGGGCGCCACGCACGTGGACCTGTACGACCGGAGCGAGTACGTCGGCCCGGCCGTCACCAGGCTCGTCGACTTCTTCGGCCACCACCTGGCGGCCTGAGCCGCCGCCGGACCCCCTCCGTACGGCGGGGCCCGGCCAGGCGCGTTCCCCGGCCTGCGGGGCCGCGGGCCGGGGACCAGCGCCGTGGTTGGCAGACTGGGCGCATGAACAGCGAGTCCACCCCCTCCGCCGAGCCCGCCGCCACGCCGCGGGCGGGCGACTGGATCACCACCCCCCTCAGCGCGGACCTCGTGCGGGGCGCGCTCGACCTGGAGCACACCGCGGACGGCGTGCTGCCGCACCGGCTGCCGGCCCGGGCCCGCGCGCAGTGCGCCGACGGGCAACTGGCCATGGCCGAGGCGCAGCCGTCCGGCGTGCGGCTGGCGTTCCGCAGCCGGGCCACGGCCATCGAGCTGGACGCCCTCCCCACCAGGAACGTCTACCAGGGCGCGCCGCCCCGCCCGAACGGCGTGTACGACCTGCTCATCGACGGCCAGCTCACCGACCAGGCCAGCGTCACGGGCGGCAACACCCTGCTGATCGACATGGCCACCGGGTCCCGCGAGACCCGGCCCGGTCCGGTCGGCACCCTGCGGTTCACCGGCCTGCCCGACCGCCTGAAGGACGTCGAGATCTGGCTGCCGCACAACGAGATCACCCACCTGGTCGCCCTGCGCACCAACGCGCCCGCGCAACCCGCGACACACCCGACGCGCCGGGTGTGGCTGCACCACGGCTCCTCGATCAGCCAGGGCTCCAACGCCGCGAGCCCCTCCACCACCTGGCCGGCGCTGGCCGCGGCGCGCGGCGGCGTGGAGCTGGTCAACCTGGGGCTGGGCGGCGGGGCGCTGCTCGACGCCTTCACCGCCCGCGCGATGCGGGACACCCCCGCGGACCTGCTCAGCGTCAAGATCGGCATCAACCTGGTGAACACCGACCTGATGCGGCTGCGCGCCTTCACCCCGGCGGTGCACGGCTTCCTCGACACCCTCCGCGAGGGGCACCCCACCGCGCCGCTGCTCGTCGTTTCCCCCCTGTTCTGTCCGATCCACGAGGACACTCCCGGCCCCGCGGCCCCCGACTACAGCTCGCTCGCCACGGGGCAGCTGCGCTTCGCGGCGACCGGCGACCCGGCGGAGCGGGCCGGCGGAAAGCTGACCCTCAACGTGATCCGGGACGAGTTGGCCCGCATCGTGGCCCAGCGCGCCGCCGACGACCCGCACCTGCACTACCTCGACGGCCGACTCCTCTACGGCGAGGCGGACTTCGCCGAACTGCCGCTGCCCGACGCGCTCCACCCGGACGCCGCCACCCACCGCCGCGTCGGCGAGCGCTTCGCGGCCCGCGTCTTCGCCGCGGACGGCCCGTTCGCCGCGTAGGGGCGGGCGACCGGCCGTCCGCGGCGACGCGGGTCCCGCCCGGCACGACGACGCGGGCCCCGAAGCGCCCGGCGCCCGCGTCGTCGCCAGCGCCGGCCCTACCGGGCCGTGCGCCGCGGTCTCAGTCCTCGCGGCTGGTCAGGTAGGCGTCGATGGCGCGCATCGTGTCCTGGGTCCCGCCCCTGCGGTAGAGCCAGTGCGCCACGACGTCCACCGTGAGCAGGGTCGCCTTCGGGTACGAGCGCGCCATGCGCCGCGCGCCTGGCAGCGGGGTCGCCAGGTCGTGGGTGGCGTTGGCCACCAGGACGGGTGGAAGGCCGCCCTTCGCCCGGGCGGGCTGGGGCAGCGGTGGCATGGTCCACCCCTGACAGCCGAGGACGGCGTCCAGGGCCTGGGCGTTGTAGCGGACGTGCGGGGCGGCCTTGGCGACCCGCTCGCGGATGGCCCGGTACTCGGCGTAGTCCCGGATGCGGAAGTCGTAGTCCCGGCACAGTACGAGTTGCGTCTCGAGGGAGGAGCCGCCGGGGACCCAGTGCACCTCGCCCCGGCCGGTGCGCAGGGCGGCCAACTGGCGTGCCGTCTCCTCCTGACTGCCCTTGCCGAGCGCGAAGGTGAGCAAGTCGGACAGGCGGTCCGCGTCCACCGGGACCGACGTCGGCCCGTTCGGGCCCGGCTCGCGGAGGGTGCCCGCGTCCGCCCGGGCGAAGAGTTCATCCGTCACGGCCGTCACGCTCTGCCCCTTGAGCGCACAGGCCGCGTCCCGCTCGCACCAGGCCGCGAGCCGCTTCAGGGTGTTGTTGGTGGTGACGCTGCCGTCCGTGAGGTAGCGCTCGGCGTTCGGCCTGGCCGGGTCCATCGCGCTGTCCAGGGCCAGCGCGCGCAGACGGGTCGGGAACAGGCGCGCGTAGCGCTCGCCGAGGAAGGTGCCGTACGAGTGGCCGATGAAGCTGATCCGGTGTTCACCGAGGGCGGCGCGGATGGCGTCCATGTCGCGGGCCACGCTCTCGCCGTCCATGTGCGCGGCGAGCGGCCCCGTCTCGCGGAGGCAACTGTCGGCCAACCGGCCGTTCAGCGCCCGCAGTCGGGCGAACTCAGCCGCGTTGGCCGGGCGGGACGGGGTCGCGTCCCTGATCGTCTCGTCGCAGCGGGCGCCCTGGCTGCGGCCGATGCCGCGCGGGTCGAAGCCGACCATGTCGAAGCGTCGGAGCATGGCCGGCTCGTAGCCGCTGATGGGATCGTCCGCGTACAGCGCGTCATCCGCTCCGGGCGCCCCCGGGCCGCCCGGGTTCGACATCAGGACGCCGATCCGCCGCGCGGGGTCGGTGGCCCGGTAGCGGGCGACGAAGATGCCGATCTTGGGCCCCTTGGGCTTCGACCAGTCCAGCGGCACCTTGACCGTCGCGCACCGCGCCCTCGGACTGGGGTCGGGATAGGGCGGGTCCGCCTTGGGACAGGCACCCCACCGAAGAGTCGACGTCGGCGAGTTGGCGCGCGATGGTCCGTCGCTGGCCGCCGCGCCGGGGGCGGCCAGGGTGGCGGAGGCCGCCAGGGCGAGGAGTACGGCGGGCACCCGCCGCCGCGCGCCCAACTGACCGCGCGTACGCATGCTCGTGTTCATGCGCGTCACTGTGACGGCCCCGCATGGTGGCCCCGCTATGGGCGCATGATGGGAACGTAACAACGCCCGCGGGCTGGGCACACCGCTCCGTACGCACGGCCAACCCGCCGACCGAACTCGTCCTCGCCGCCTGGCGGGTCGGCGGGCTGGCCGGGCCGAAGGGTTGGCGGGTCGCCGGGGGCGGAAGCGGTGCCGAAACCCCAGTGGCCACTCGACGAGGGACCGCCCCCGCCCGGCCCCCGGCCGCCCGGGCCCCACCCGTCAACTAGCCGGCGGCCGGGGGCGGAGGGCCTGGCGGCCGGGGCCCGGTCCGTACGCTCAGAAGGTCCAGCGCGTGTGGCTGTAGACGCCGCCGTCCCGGCCGAAGCCGTACGCCGTGTCCGGGGCCAACCCGAAGACCAGCACCTCGCCCTTCCGGATGCCGTCCGCCATGCCGAAGAAGGTGCCGTCGGGCGAGGTCATGTGGTCCCCGTACTTCGCCTCGTGGGCGGCGATGACCTCCTCCAGCAGCGCCGGGTCCGTCACGCGCTCGGCCACGCCCTCCGCGACGATGTCGAGCCCCTCGGTGAGCGCGTTGCGGCCGGTGGTGAGCGCGCAGTGCGGGTCGTGGGCGAGGTTCTTCGCCTTCTGCTCGCCGGGGCCGGTGGAGAAGTAGAGCGCGCCGTCGTGCCAGGCCCCGACCAGCGGGGTGACGTGCAGCCGGCCGTTGGGGCGCACCGTGGACAGCCAGAAGATCTCGGCCGCCGCCAACTGGCGAAGGGCCTCGTCCCACGCGACGGCCGTGACAGCCTCGGCGCCGGGGCGTGGGTTGGTCGCCGAGCTGTACCGGGCGTCCAGCTCGCCTACGGGTTCCGATGCGGGCATGCGGGTCTCCTCACGTTCTTTTGTTCTCCCCGTAACGATCAGCCAGCGTGGCGGGTTTCACCGCACTGTCCGTTCCTGGCGGGAGAGTTGCCGGCGACGAGGGTGCGTACGGCCACGGCGTTCGTGCCGCTCACCCGGGCTCACAACCAGACGTTGACCCTGACCTGCGTGTTCGTTGTTTGCTTCCCCGTCGTCCGGATCGCTTTGATGACGCGGTCAGCCGCTCGCCGGCCCGTCGCCGCGACCGACGGGCGCCACCCGACGACCACGCCCACCCGCCAGCACCGGAGGATCCCGCATGCCCGACGAAGACCGTCTCTACGTCCAAACCCCCGAGTTCGCGCGGGTGGCCGAGCGGATCGAGTACGTCACCACGCTCACGTCACGCCTGAACGTCCTGCCCTTCGACGACAAGGCCGGCCGCGCGGCCCTGCTCTCCGAGATCATCGGCAGGAAGTTGCCCGACTCCGTCACCGTCTATCCGCCCTTCTACACCGACCACGGGCTCCGCATCGACTTCGGCGAGCACGTCTTCGTCAACCAGAACTGCGTCTTCTACGACCAGGGCGGCATCCGCCTGGGCGACGGCGTCCTGATCGGTCCGAAGACCAACCTCATCTCGTCCGACCATCCGCTCCCGGCCTCCGAGCGCAGCGCGTTCATCACCCGGGCACCCATCACGATCGAGGCCAACGCCTGGCTGGGCGCGGCCGTGACGGTCCTCCCGGGGGTGACGATCGGCCGCGGCGCCGTGGTGGGCGCTGGCGCCGTCGTCACGAAGGACGTGCCCGCCAACACGCTGGTGACAGGGACGGCCGCGTTCGCGCGCAAGCGCTGGGACGACTGAGCGCGCGGGGCCGGCGGCACGCCCACCGGGGGCCACGGCCGCGGGGCGCCGCTCAGCCGATCGCGCGGCGGTAGACCTGCCGCGAGCCGCCCTCCGGCCCGGGGTCGGCGGCCTCCGCGGGGCTGAACCCCAGGCGCTCGTAGAAGACGCGTGCCCCGCTGGCCACGGCGCCCGGATGGTCCGCCCCGAAGGTGATGACCTCGACGCTGCCCGGCCCCCGGACGAACCTCCGCTCCGCGTCCGCCATGAGCGCCCGCCCCACACCGCTCCCCCGCGCCTGGGCCGAGACCACCAGCCAGTCCACGTGGTACGTCGGCGCCTGCCCGCCGAACAGCAACCCGCCGAGCAGTGGCGACTGCTCCGCTACGGCCACGAGCGCCGACGACCGACGTATGTGCTCCCGCACGGCGCGGTGGAAGCCCGGCTCGGCCACCATCGCCCCGAACCAGTGCTCGACCTGGGCCGCCAGCTCCAGGAAACCGGGGAAGTCCTGCTCGCGCGCGATTCTCGTAGTGATCACGGGGGCAGCTTCGCAGACGCGCCGACGGCCTCGGTCTGCCGCCGTCGGGAGGCGGCCCGCACGTCACGCCACCGGGCCGCCCGGGCTGTGCACGCGCCGGCCTCACACTCCCAGCAATGCTCGGGAGTTGGGCCCCGCCCCGGGCTGGTGACGGCGTGCGGTGCCCGGCGCACCGGGGGCCCGGTCGCCGTCGGAGCGGCAGGCGCCGGTGGTGTGGCCGCCCGTGCCGGTGATGGTCGGTATGCGGGCCCAGACGGTCTTGCCGGTGCTCGTGGGGTGGGACCAACCCCAGGACTCGCTGAGCCTGGTGATGATGTGCAGCCCGCGCCCCTGTTCGGCCAGCGGATCGTCGGGACCCACCACCGGGGCTCGCGGGCTGGGGTCGGCGACGGCGCACAGCAGGGCGTTGGCCTTGCGGATCAGGGCCAGCCAGGCGTGCTGGCCGGCATGCGAGTGGGCGGTGCCGAAGGCGTGTTGGTGGGCGTTGGCGACCAGTTCGGTGGTGATGATCTCGGCGTCGTCCAGGTAGGCACCCAGGTCCCAGGCCCGGAGCGTGGCCCGTACGAAGCGGCGGGACGCGGGGATGTTCTGGGCGGTGCCGTCGAGGCGTAAGGCGGACATGCTGCCAGTCGTCAACCCGAGCGCGCACGCCCAGTCCTGCTGGGCGCCACGCAGCAGTGCGCCGAGTTCGGGAGCCTCCCTTTCGGCCACTGGGGTCCGCGGGTGGCGCTGCCTGCCGCTGCGCGCTGACACGTGGGGGTCTGCCGGCATGGTTCATTCCTCCGAGGGATTTCCCAGTGAAGGCATCGAGTGGGGAAGCGTCCCCTGGATAGTGTCGCCTCTCAGCCGCTGAGGCAATTGCCTCTTGGAAATTGCCCCGATCGACTCACAGTGAAGCCATAGCGAAGGCTTTGGGCTGCCCGATCGCATTTCTCGGCGGATAACTTGTTCGAATTACGGCAGGAAAGTGGTGACCCGTGCAGCAGGTGCACAACGGAATGACGCCGGCCAGTGCGATTGCCGGCGTGACGTGGGTGAAGAGCCAGCGGACGGCGCAGGAGGGCCAGTGCGTCGAACTCGCGGCGCTCGCGGACGGCAGGGTGGCGATGCGCAACTCGCGCCACCAGGACGGACCGGCCCTTGTGTACACGCGTGACGAGATCGCGGCGTTCCTCGACGGCGCGAAGCGTGGCGAGTTCGACTTCATGATCGACTAAGTCGCCCCGCCTTCACGCCCAATGGCGTCAGCGCGCGCACTCCTCGGTGGAATACTGAGTCCGAGTCTTCCACCGAGGAGCGTGCATGGAAGCCGAAGCAGCCCTTCCGGCGTCACAAGCGGCCTTTCCGGCGTCGATCGAGCAGTACGCGGCCAAGGCGGGTCACGGCCCGGTCGTGGTGCGCGTGGCCCTGGCCAGCCACCTCCGGCAACGCCGCCTGGCCGCCAGCGTGTCCATGGAGCAGGCGGCCGCGCACCTCAAGGTCACGACGTCGAAGATCAGCCGCCTGGAGAACGGGCGGCGACCGTGCCAGCCATGGGACGTGGTGCGCCTCCTCCAGCTCTACGGGGCGCCGCAGGCCCACATCGACCAACTCGTCAAGCTCGTCGGCGTCTCCACCGAACCGGGCTGGTGGAGCTCGTTCGGGATTCCCAAGTGGTTCGAGCTGCTGGTGGGGTTGGAGGCCGCGGCGGAGCGCATTCGCATCTACGAGTCGATGCTGGTGCCGGGCCTGTTGCAGACCGACCACTACGCGTGGCACATATCCCACGGTGACCAGGACGACGAGGAGGCCCGGCAGCGCCTGGAGGTGCGCCTGCAACGCCAGCGCAACGTTCTCGACGGCGGTGGACAGGAGTTGTGGGTCGTACTGGAGGAGGCGGCGCTCTTACGCGCGGTGGCCCCGCGCCCGGTGATGCGAGCCCAGATGGAGCGCCTGCGCTCCCTGGCCGACCGCTCGGGCATCACCCTCCAGGTCGTGCCCTTCGACCAGGCCCGCTTCAGCCCCCGGGTGCCGTTCACCCATCTGCACTTCGCCGAGCCGGAGTTGGCCGATCTCGTCTACATCGAGCAGGTCGACGACGCCATCTACCTGGACAAGGCGGATGACGTCGAGAAGTACCGCGCCAAGCTGGACCACCTCTCGGCCTCGGTGCTCACCCCCGAGCAGACCTGCCGCAGGCTGGACGAGGCCATCCGCTTCTTCGAGTAGCCCGGCCCGCCGCTGTCGCCCCGCACCGGGGCGCGGGGTCACCCCGAGGTGCGGGCCACGCCCCCGTACTCGATCCACTCGTCGCCCGGCTGCTTGCGGACCAGGTCCGTGTCCTGGCGCCAGGTGGAGATCTCCACCAGGCCCGGGGGCACCAGGTGCAGACCCTCGAAGTACGCCGCCACTTCGCGCGGTTCTCGCACCCGGCCCCAGTCGCCGCCGGTGCTGCGCTGCATGAAGTCCGTGGTGGCCTGGCGGGTGGCGGGGTCCTCGCTGACGAGATGGCTGATGACCAGGAAGCTGCCCGGCGGCATCGCGGACACGACGCGGCGTACGAGCGCCGCGGGGTCGTCCTCGTCGCGGATGCAGTGCAGTACGGAGACGAAGAGCGCGGCCATCGGCTCGGTGAAGTCCAGCAACCGCCGCACGCTCGGATCACCCATGATCGCGTCGGTGTCGCGCATGTCGGCCTGGATGACGGCGGTGCGCGACTGGTCCTCAAGGAGCGCCCGCCCGTGCGCGAGGACGATGGGGTCCTTGTCGACGTAGACCACCCGGGCGGCGGGGTCGACCTGCTGCGCGACCTGGTGCACGTTGTCCTGGGTGGGCAGCCCCGAGCCGTGGTCGAGGAACTGGCGTATTCCACACTCCTGCGCCAGGTAGCGCACGGCCCTGCGTAGGAAGTGGCGGTTGTTCTGGGCGAGGATCTTCGTGCTCGGCGCGAGAGCGGAAAGCTCCTCGCACGCCTTGCGGTCGGCGGCGAAGTGGTTGCTGCCGTCGAGGTAGTAGTCGTACATGCGCGCCACGCTGGGCTGGCTCGTGTCCACGCCGCGCGGTGAGGCGGGGCTCCGCGCGAAGTGCCCGTCCATACAGCCCCCTTGAGGCGATCGCGGTTCGTCGAGCGCGCTCATCCTAGGTGGGGCGGCGCTGGCCTGACAGGTCCGGCCGAGACCCCGGCAGGCGCAGGGAAGTGAATCAGCCACAGTGATGGGCGCGGGGCGCAACCGTGCGCGCCGGGTTCGTCAACGTGCGCCCCCTCGCACTCCCGCGAAGCCGGGCTCGCTCACCGCGGCAGGTCCCGGAGAGCCGTCCGCAGGTGCGTCGCGATCACCGCCGGGTCCACGCCCATCAGTTGCGCGGACTGGTCGGTGGTGAGGGAGAGGCGGTAGCGCAGGATGAGGGCGTCCGCCTGGTCCGGGGGCCAGGCCCGGTGCAGCGTGTCGGGTGGCCGAGGGTCGCTCGCCCGCGCCGCCGCCTGCACGCGGGCGCGCAGCAACCGCCAGGCCACGGCGGGCAGACAGGCGCTTCGGAGCGCGCCGTCCCAGTTCAGGGCCAGGTCCCCGAGGGCGGCGGCCACCGCGTCCCGGCTCGCGGCCTCGTGGCGGAGCCGGACGCGGCTGTAGCGGTGGTAGAGCTCCTGGTGGCGGAGGCAGAAGGCGGTGTACTCCAGCGGCAGGCTGATGACCAGGGACGCCGGGTGGGCCGCGGTCGCCTCCACGGCTGGCGCTCGCTGGGGACACCCGGCCCGCACGGTCACTCACCCTCGTCCCGCCCGGCCGCGCCGCGCGGGGCCGGGCCGCAGTCGGCCAGGGTCTCCAGCGGGGCGTCCAGGGTGGCGAGCAGCGTGTAGTGCAGCCCCTCCCACACGGCGCGCAGGTCACCGGGGCGCGCTCCCAGGGCGGAGACGAGCGCGCTGAGCCGCGCCCAGTCGGGCACCTCGACGCCGGCCAACACGCGCTTGACCCACTCCGCGGACAGCGCCTCGCTGGCCTTGCACACCCGTTCCACGTCGGGGCAGGCGGCGGCCAGGTACAGGCCCATCACGGCCGCGTGCACCCGGCGGGCCGCCTCGTCCACCCCCACGCGCGTCCGGGGGGCCAGTCCGTGCGCGCTCTCCCACAGGTGGCGCACGTACTCCGGCCTCCCGCCGCACTCCCGCACCAGGGCCTCGACCACCGGCCAGGCCGCCGAGCGCTCCCCGCTGAGGATGCGCGAGATGTACGAGGGCGAGCGCCCGACCGCCCGGGCCAACTCCTGCAGGGAGCGGTCGCCGTGCAACTGGCTCAGCGCCGCCGCCAGGGCCCGCCCCGCGCGCTCCATCGCGGCGTGCTCCCCCTGGCGCGCCGCGCTCGCCCGGCCGGGGCTGATCCGGGGCGCCTCGTCGCGGCCCGCCCCGCGCTCGCGGTCGCGCCGCCCCAGGAGACGCCGCACCTCCCCCTCGCCCCACCGCGTGCGGGCCGTGTACGTGCTCACCGCCGCCGCGGCGGCCACCTCGTCCCAACTCCGCCCCGCGCGGCGCCCGTCCTCGACCGCCGCCGCGACGTAGCACTCCACCTCGCGGGCGAGCCTCCTGGCCCGCTCCAACACGGCCTCCAACGCGGCGCCGGCCTGCTCGGCCGCCAGCAGCGCCGCAACCTCCTCGGGCAGGCCCTCGGCGACCGACAGCGCCAGCCCCGTCGACACCGGCTGGCTCGACCGTTCGCGCTGGCCCTGCGAGCGCGCCCGCTGCGCCCGCCGCCGGCACGCCGTCGAGCAGTAGACCCGTCGACGGCCCGGCCCCTGGCGCACGTCCATGCCGCGGCGGCAGAACGCGCAGGCGTGCTTCACCTCGGACACCGGGAAACCACCTTCTCCCCCACCTCGTTTTTCTCCCTGACGTGCTGCCATTTCCGCGCCGCGCGGGACAGCAATGTCAGTTCATCGCCCCTGGACACGCGAGAGCGTTCAGTGGCCAGTGCGGCGCGGTGACCGACCCGCCCGGATGCGACCACTCGTTGAACCGTCGATAAACCCGCAGGCAGACACGGCGCTATTTCCCTGCCCGGCACACCCATACGACCCGCGCTCCCGTCATTCCGCGCCGGCGCGTGTGTCACGCGTATCAGCCGGTGTTGGCAACCAGGCGGCGCCGCCAACCGCGCCGGGCACATGACAGCCCTGGCAATTGCCGCACCGGCATTACTCGGCCAAAAGCCCTGGATGCTACGGTCGCAGCACGTCAAAGGGTCCCCCCAATGGGCCCCTTCGAACTGGTGGTTCGCACATCGAATACCCTTTCGCGTGAACCGTCTCACACGAGGACCCCGGATCTGCTTGCCGGCCGTCCGGGGCCACCTCAACGTGAGTCATACAACGGTCAGTTCGTTCCGCGAGGACAGTACCGCTCCCGCGACAGCCGCCGCCATCGGCTCTGCACTTTATGCAGGAAATGTATTTTTCGCCGCCACCCTTGAGATGATTGGGCGTCCCACGCCGGTCGACACGCGTTCGGGAATTCCTCGTACGGTCATTCTCCCCGGCGGCGAGTAGCACAGAATTCCGAAATCGCGGCGCACATCCCGGGCAACGGCCACGTGGGGACCGTCGCGAGCGGACGCACCCGCCTCAGGGGCACACCCGCCACCCCGATATCCCGGTGCCAGCCCTCTCGCGCTCGCCGTAGTGCGCCGAGACCGAGTGACGGCACCGGGTGACGCGGCGCCGAAATTCGGGCGCTGGCCGTGGTGTCGCGTCCTCGGTGGCGGGCTGTGCGTGAGGGGGGTACCCGGCCCGGGCCGGGTACCCCCCTACGCGCGCTCGCTGGTGACGCCGACGGGACCGAGGGGCGTCAACGGGCCGGGGAATCCGAGTGGTTGGCGCTCAGGTCGCGCTCCAGGTCGCCGGTGAGGTCGTCGGTGGCGAGCACGTCGTCGCCGTAGAACTCGCGCAGCCACTTCGGGTGGTAGATCGTGTCGAGGTAGCGGTCGCCGAGGTCCGGGGCGATGGCGACCGCGGTGAGGTCGTGCGCGTCGTGCTCGCGCAGCCAGCGTTCGGCGCCGCTGACCACGGTGCCGGTGGACCCGCCGAAGAGGAAGCCGCGCCTGGCCAGTCGGTGGCAAGTGCGGATGGTGTCCGCCTCCTCGACCACGACCACGTCGTCCACGTACGCCTCGTTCAGCAGCGCCGGGCGAACACTGGTGCCGAGGCCGGGGATCATGCGGCGGCCCGACTCGCCGCCGAAGGTCACCGAGCCCACGCTGTCCACCGCCACGATCCGCACCTGGCGGCGCAGTTCCCTGAAGTAGCGCGCGCAGCCCATCAGGGTCCCGGTGGTGCCGGCGCCGACGAACAGCACATCCAACCCGGGGAAGTGGCGGGCGATGGCGGGCGCCGTCGTGCGGGAGTGGGCCCGCCAGTTGTCGGCGTTGGCGTACTGGTTGAGCCACACGTAGCGCGCGTCGGCGGCGCACAGTGCTCGCACGTGGGCGATGCGCGCGCCGAGCAACCCGTCGTTGGTCGCGGGTTGGGGGATGACGTGCACCTGGCTGCCCAGGGCCTCCATGGCGCGGCGGGCCGACAGGTTGCAGCGGGCGTCGGTGACGCACACGAAGCCGTAACCCTTGCTCGCGGCGATGATGCTGAGCGCCACGCCCAGGTTCCCCGACGACGACTCGATCAGGACGGAGCCCGGTTTCAGGTCGCCGCTCCACTCGGCGGCCTCCACCATCTCCCTCGCGGCCTTGAGCTTGATCGAGCCGGCGAAGTTGAAGCCCTCGCACTTGAGGAAGAGCGCGTGCCCGACGATCGACCGCAGGTCGACGTAGAGCTCCTCCTCGTTGAACTCCACCGGAGCGGAGATGACCGTCATATCGCCCCCTTCAGCTTTCGTCGCTGGCCCGTACGGTCAGCCATGACGGCGCAGTTCGTGGAAGAAGTCGTCGATGACGTGCAGGTGGCCGGAGCGGCTCACCTCGTCGTGGACGTACTTGCCGACGGCGAGGTCGAGCACCCCGAGGCCGAAGGGTGAGAAGACCACCGTCCGGTCCGTGGGCACGCGCACGCGTCCGGCGAGTACGTCGTCCAGGGTGCCGGCGAGGAAGGCGCGGTTGCCGGTGCGTTGTTCGGCCAGGTGCGGCGAGGTGTCGGCCTGGAGGCAGTGCTCGACGTCGTCCACGATGTTGACCGCGTCGAGGATGATCTCGGGCGCGAGGTCGCGCAGCGAGATGTGCAGCACCAGCGGGTGGTGGTCGAACCAGGACGCGTCGTTGACGTGGGGCCTGCCGGCGGTGGTGGCGAAGACGACCAGGTCGCTGGAGCGGATCAGTGCCTCGGCGCTGTCGTGCACGGTGACCGGGCCCGTGGCGTTCGACTGTTCCAGGTAGGTGCGGAAGCCGGCCGCGCTGTCGGCGGCCAGGTCGTGCACGCCGGTCTGCTCGAACGTCCAGCCGGTGGCGGCCAGGAAGGTGTGGATGTAGCGGGCGATCAGCCCCGTGCCGAGGAAGCCGACGCGGGTCGGGCGGGGCCGGCCACGGCTGAGCCGGTCGGCGGCGAGGGCGGCGGAGGCCGCCGTCCTAGTGGCGCTGATGATCGAACTCTCCAGGCAGGCGAACGGGTAGCCGGTGTCGTGGTCGTTGAGGATGAGCACGGCCGAGGCCCGTGGGATGCCGGCGGGCACGTTGGCCGGGAAGCTGGAGATCCACTTCAGGCCGTCGACCCTGGTCTGTCCGCCGAGCGAGGCGGGCAGCGCGATGATCCGGGACGCGGGGCGGTCCGGGAACCGCAGGAAGTACGAGGGCGGGTTGACCGAGTCGCCCTCGCCGTGCAGCCGGTAGGTGGCCGCGACGAGGTCCACGATCGAGTTCTCGCGGCCCTGGATCGCCTGCTGCACCTGGGCCCCGGAGATCACCGCGAACGGTGGCACGGTGGCGGCGGCGGAAGCGGGCCGTGCGGTGGCGGAGCGCTCGCTGATCACGGGTGGGTCACCTCGATCGTCGGCGAGCAGTCGGACAGCCGCACCTGGTCGGCCATGGCGACGAGGATCTCGCGCGGCCCCTCGAACGGGTCCCTGCTGTGGGCGGTGCGGATGTTGTCCACGACCAGGAGGTCTCCGGCCTGCCACGGCTCGCGTGCGGTGTGGGCCTCGTAGACGGCGTTCAACTGCCGCACGACCTCCGCGTCGATCGGGTCGCCGTTGCCGTAGAAGGTGTTGAACGGCAGGCCGTCGGCGCCGTAGACGTCGACCAGGTACTCGCGGACCTCCGGCTCGATGGTCCACTCGTTGAGGAAGGCGACCTGGTTGAACCAGCAGCGCCGGCCGGTGACCGGGTGGCGGACCACGGCGCTGCGGCGCTGGCGGGTACGGAGTGAGCCGTCGGGCTGCCACCGGAAGTCGATCGCGTTGGCGCGGCAGTAACCCTCCACGGCGTCGCGGTCCTCGGTGCCGAACGCCTCGGCCACGGACGCGCCGATCTCGTCGTTGTAGTTGCGGGTCAGCAGCCAGCCCTGGCGTTCGAACCGCTTGACCAGCTTCCTGGGCAGCGCGTCGAGGACGGTGGGCGCGTCGGCCACGCCGGTCACCCCGCCGGTGGTGGGCGCGGTCAGGCAGGCGAAGAGCATCAGGCCGGGGAACTCCAACGTGTAGCTGAGTTCGTGGTGCATGCACATCTGCTGGTTCTGTGGCCACTTCGAGGAGGAGTACACCCCCGCGCTGTGGGTCCGCCGGGGCGCGAAAGCCTCTCTCTCCTCGCCCATGAGGCCGTTGGAGACGGCCCGGAAGACCGCTTCGGCCTGGCCGACGTCGCCGATGCCCAGGCCGCGGACCAGCAAGGCGCCGTGCTCGGCGACGGTGGCGCGCAGGGCGTCCCGGTGTCGGGCCGCCCAGTGGGCCGGGTCGGCGCGGGTTTCGAGCCGCAGCACCGGCGGGCTGCCGGGCCCGCGCACCACGTCGAGCAGTGACGCCGCTGATGGCGATGGCATATCAGTACCCCTTTCGTTCCTTCTCTTCGCGGTTCACGGACGCGTCGGGCGCCGGTAGGGCGCGCAGCACGGCCTGGGCCGCATCGGCCGGGCGGGTTCGCGGGAAGTAGTGCCCGCCGTCGGCGAGTTCGTGCAGCTCCACGCGGTCGGCCAGCAGTCGCCAGGTGTGGTGGCGGTGCGTGGCGTCCGCGGTGATCGGGTCGTCGGCGGCCACGACCGCCGTCAGGGGGGTGGTCAGCCGGTCAGCCGGCGGGTGTTCCAGCAGGTCGGTGAAGTAGCGGTGGGCCGCCACGCAGTCGTGCCGGTAGGCGGCGCCGATGTGGTCGCCGTGCTGCGCGTCCAGGTCGTCGAGGGTGCTGTAGCCGGTGTCGGCGCTCAGTTCCTTGGTGATCTGCGCGTTGCTGCGCAGCGCCAAGTCGGCGATGGCGGCGCGCCGTTCTTCCGCCTCGCCGAGGAGTTGCGCGCCGACGAACACCCGGTGCACGGGGATGCCACGGGCCGCCAGGGCGCGGGCGGTCTCGATGGCCGGGGCGGCGCCGGACGAGTGGCCCCAGAGCAGCAGCCGGGGCGGCAGCGGGCGCGCGGCCAGTTCGGCGACGACCTGTTCGACCACCTGCTCCAGCGGGGCGAAGGGGGCGCGCTCGGCGGCCAGGTCGTGGCCGGGCAGCTCGACGGCCTCGACCGCGAGCCCGCCGGCCCGCAGGGCCGTGGCCATCGGCCGGAAGTTGACCGCGTTGCCGCCGGCGTACGGGAAGCACACCAGGAGCGCGGTGGGCTCGCCCTCCGGTTCGGCCAGCGGGTGCAGCAGTCCCGGCCGGCGTGCGGAGCGGCCGTCGACCAGGGCGGCCAGGTCGGCCAGGACGGGGTGGCGGGTGAGGTCGTTGAGGGAGACCGCGCGGTCGAGGGCGATCGCGAGTTTGACGGCGGAGAGCGAGGTGCCGCCCAGGTCGAAGAAGTGGTCCCGGCGCCCGATGCGGTCGGTCGGGATGCCGAGCACCGTGGTCCACGCCTCGGCCAACCGGCGTTCGGTGGGCGTACGCGGCGCGTGCTGGCCGTCATCGGTGGCGCCGCGTTCGGCGGCCAGGGCGGTGAGCGCCTTCTTGTCGACCTTGCCGTTGGCGGTGAGCGGGAGTCGGTCGCGCCAGTGGAAGGCCGTCGGGACCATGTACGCGGGCAGCGACTCGCGCAGCCGGTCGCGCAGGTCCTCCGTGGCCACGGCGTGGGGTCCGGCGCAGAAGGCCACGAGGTGCTTGGTCTGGCCCTCGCCCTGTCCGGCCACGACGACGGCGCCGTCGCGCACGCCGGGCACCCGCAGCAGCGCGCTCTCGATGTCGCCGATCTCGATGCGGAAGCCACGGATCTTGACCTGGGCGTCCCGGCGGCCGAGGAAGTCGAGCTTGCCGCCGGGCAGCCAGCGGCCGAAGTCGCCGCCCCGGTAGAGACGTTGGCCCGGGTGGAACGGGTCGTCCAGGAAGGCGAGTCGGGTGCGTTCGGGGTCGTTGACGTAGCCGCGGCCGACGCAGACGCCGGCGAACACGATCTCGCCGGGGGCGCCCAGCGGGACCGGCGACAGGTGCTCGTCCACGACGTACACCCGCACGTTGTTGACGCAGGGGCCGAGCGGGACCCGGTCGCCGTCCGGCGCCCGGTCCATGACCTCGTGGTTGGTGTCGTCGGAGGTCTCGGTGAGGCCGTACGCGTTGACCAGCCTGATTCCGGGTTGGGCCGCGAACCAGCGCTGGGCGATCTCCTTCTTGAGCGCCTCGCCGGTGACCGAGACGCAGCGCAGGTCGGGCAGCGGGCGCGGGCGGCGTTCCAGGTCGGTGAGGACGGCTTCGAGGTAGGAGGGGACGACCTGGAGCACGTTGACCCGGCCCGCGACGAGGGTGTCGACGAACCGCTGGACGTCCAGGATCACCCGCTGTTCGACCAGGTGGGTCCGGCCGTCGACCAGGAGGGCGGAGACCAGTTGCCACAGCGAGATGTCGAAGCCCTGGGGGGCGGTCTGGGCCACCACCTGTCCCGGGCCGATCCCCAGGTCGGTGATCTTGGCGTAGAGGTGGTTGAGCATGCCCGCGTGCTCGCACATCGCGCCCTTGGGCTCGCCGGTGGAGCCGGAGGTGAAGTAGATGTAGGCGAGTTGGTCCGGCCCGACCTCGATGCCGAGGTCGTCCTCGGCGTGGTCCTCCGCGTAGGCGGCCTCGATGGGCAGGGCGCGGACGGCGGGCAGCGTCTCCAGGGCCGGGCCCAGGCCGGTGTCGCCGGGGTCGCTGCCGCCGGGGGCGGTGCCGCTGGGGTCGCTGCCGCCGGGGCCGGTGCCGCCCGGGCCGGTCAGGGCGAGCGTGCAGGCGGCGCGGGAGAGCATGGCCGCGACGCGGTCGGCCGGCAGGTGCGGTTCGACGGGCAGGTAGACGCCGCCGGCCTTGAAGATGGCGATGACGGCGGCCATCCAGTCCAGGTCGCGTTCGGTGACCACGGCCACCACGCCCTCGCGGCCAAGGCCCCGCGCCAGCAGGGCCCGTCCCAGGCGGTTGGCGCGGGCGTTGAGTTCGCGGTACGTCCACCGCCGGTCGCCGTGGACGGCGGCGACGGCCTCGGGGTGGGCCCGTACCCGCTCCTCGAAGAGTTCGTGGAACCGGCGGTCGGGCAGCGGACGGTCCGGACCCGCCAACCCTTCGAGCTGGAAGCGGTGTTCGGCGGCGGAGAGGAGGCTCTGCCGTGCGTGCTCGGCGTCCGGATCGGCGGCGAGTTGGGCGAGCGCGGTGCGGTGGTAGCCCGCGACCCGGGCTGCGTACGCGGCGTCGAGCGCCTCGGTCCGGTAGCGCAGCCGCAGCGCGAGCCGCTCGCCGCTCCACCGTGCCGCCACCCGCAGCACGGTGCGGGGAGCCAGGTCGCCGCCGCTGCCGGCCAGGTCGAGTTCGGTCTCGTACGGCAGGTGGTCCAGGCCCAGTTCGCGCGCGAGGTCGGCCACCGCACAGTCCTGGTGGGCCAGCAGTTCGGCCTCCACCCCGCGCGCCTCGGCCACCAGCTCGCGCCAGGTGGTGGGCGTGGTCGACAGCCGGCAGGGCAGGGCGGGGCCCGGCCCCGGCGTGGCGTAGCCGGTGCCTACCGTCCGCTCTCCGGAGAGCGCCGCCAGCACCCTGGCGTGCGCGGCGAGCAGCAGCGTGTGCGGTGGTACGCCCAGCTCGCCCGCCCGTCGGCGCAGCGCCGCGGCCAGGTCGTCGGGGATCTCCGTCTCCTGGTCGACGACGCCCGTCACCGGATCGGGCGTCCACCGTGGGATGGCGGTGAACCCGCCGGCGGTGAGCACCTTCCGCCAGTACTCCCGGTCATCGTCCATCGATGCGCTCATCGAGCCTCCCTCCTCGCCGTGCCATGGCGCCGCGGGTCACTGGCCGCGGGAACGCGGCGGTGCGGCGGTGGATCGTGCGGTGCGCGGGCCAGGTGGTCACCCGGTCGCGGGTGGTCGCGGCGTCACCCCGACGCGCTCTTCGCGACGGCCGCGCCGTCCGCCCTGGGGCGCGGTGGCAAGGCCCGCCGGTCGGCCGCCGGCGCGAGCGCCGCCGCGCCGGTCGCCACGACCGGCCGTGGCGCGGGGCCGCGCAGCTCGCCGGCCGGGTTGCCGCCCCACCGTGCGTGCGCGGGCACGTCCTCGCCCTTCATCAGGAACGAGTCGGCGGCCAGCGTCGCGCCGTCCCCCATCGTCACGCCGTAGTGGACCAGCGCGCCGACCCCGATGGTGCATCCCGCGCCCAGGGTGCTGCGGTCGGACTTGAAGGTGCCGTCCTCCTGGGAGTGGCACTGGATGGCGCTGGCAGCGTTGAGCGCGCAGTCGTCGCCGATGGCGACGAGCGTGCGCTCGGAGAGGTCGCAGCCGTCGTCGTAGACCCGGCGGCCCACCCGCACGCCGAGCAGCCGCCAGAACACGCTCTTGAACGGGGTCCCGTTGAGCGCCTGGAGGTGGGCGTAGGGCACCTTCCACAGGCGTTCGTGGTGCCAGAAGTAGGGGTCGTAGATGGAGCACACCATCGGTCGCAGGGGCCGGAAGCGCGTCATGCACCGTTCCACCAGCGCGTAGTACAGGGCGGTGAGGACGAACACGCTCGCCAACAGCAGGACCTCCATCAACTGGCCCACCGTGTCGTACCGGCCGATGGTCGCCAGGCCGAGCAGCGTGACGGCGAGGACGTGCAGCCAGCGCAGGAACAGGACGACGCCCATCGTGCGGATGTTGTAGCGGTTCTTCGCGGCCAGGCCGCGGCGCAGGCCCTCGCCGTCGCGCAGGTGGTCGAACCGGGTGTCGCGCTCCACCGTGCGCGGGATCTCGAAGCTGGGCGAGCCCAGCAGGCCCGTCCCCTGTCGCACCTCGCCGTCGAGCGGCACCATCACCTTCGTCGCCAGCAGGCAGTTGTCGCCCGTCCGGCCTCCCGAGGGGTACGAGATGTGGTTGCCCAGGAAGCTGGAGCTGCCGATCGAGGTGCGCGAGAGGCGGAAGGAGGTGCTGGAGACGTCGGTGTTGATGATCGACAGCCCGTCGGCGATCATCGTGCCGCTGCCGACGGTGCTCAGGTACGGGGACTCGTGCTGCACCCGGATGCCGAAGTTCGAGCCGGTCTGTTCCACCTGGGACAGGTCGTACCCGAGGCAGCGCAGGTAGTGGACGACGTACGAGCTGTCGCCGAAGAGCCACAGGAAGAACCTGGCGTTGGTCATGCGCTGCACCGTCCGGTGCAGGGAGTACCGCACGCCGTACAGCGGATAGACCACGTCCGGCTTGACCGCGAGGCTCAGCAGGCGGGGCACGGTGAACAGCAGGACGGGGCCGAGGACGAGGAAGCCGGCGAACAGCACCAGTGAGAGCGCCAGCCCCTCGACGTAGAACGCCGAGGACGTGACGGACTCGGCTCCCGAGTCGCGCGCGCCGGCCAGCGTGCGCACCCAGGTCAGCAGCGCCTCAACGGTGGCCATCGTCAGTGGCACGACCACGAGCAGCGTCTTGAGCACGCCGCCGATGCCGAAGGCGGCCCGCCGCAGGGTGCCGCACCGGGCCGGCTCGACCCTGAGGTAGTCGACTTCCGTGCGTTGCGCGGGCGATCCGTGCCAGTGCTGACCGCTGGGGACGGCCATGCCGCTGTGCAGGGCGGAGGCGTGGCCGAGTTGTGCCCCGTCCCCCATCGACGTACGGATGTCCAGAACGGAGCGCTCGCCGACGAACGCGTCGCGGCCGATGGTGACCGGTCCGGTCTCGATCCGTCCGGCGTGTGCCCGGTGGCAGAGGAAGAACGCCTCTTTGCGGATCACCGTGCCGGCGCCGATGGTGAGCAGGTCAGCGCAGACCGGGACGCTGCGCGAGAGGATCGTGACGTGCTTGCCGACCCTGGCGCCGAGGGCCCGCAGGTAGAACACGTACACCGGGTTGCCGACGAAGAGGGCCAACGGGCTGCTGTAGATCAGCACCTTGACCATCCAGAACCGCAGATAGGTCGGGCCCCAGAGGGGGAAGTCGCGGGCCGTCCAGCGGCCGATGAGGAGCCACTTGGCGGCGATCGGCAGCAGGCTCATGCCGAGGAAGTTGGCGGCGCCGAAGACGACGGCCCGGCCGTAACCCCCCGTCGGGGTCGACGCCTCGGAGATCCACTCGTAGCCCCGCACGGTGACGACCGTGAGGAGGAAGGCGTAGCCGAGGAAGAAGAGGAGCTGCGCCGCTCCGCACAGGGTGTAGCGCACCGTGCTGACCGGTTCGGGCGCCGGCTGCGGGGCCGGGGCCGGTGAGCTGACGGGGGCGGGGGCCGCGTCCGCGAGCGCCGCCGCCAGACCGCGCACGGTCGGGCTCTTGTAGATGTCTTTCATCGACGCCGCGGGAAGGTCCGGCCGCTTCCTGACGCGTGCGCAGAAATGTGCCATCACCAGCGAGTCCGCGCCGAGATCATCAAAAAAGTGGCTGTCGAGCGGCACGCTTTCGACCTGCACGACCTCGGCCAGCAGCTCGGCGAAGATCTCCGCTATACGATTCTCCGGACTTGCCCATTCCTGTGAAGTTGTGCCGACTTCTTCCGGATCGCCGCTCGCTGATTTGGCGGGTTCTCGCGCCACATGAACTCCCTGAGAGTCAGACGCCACTAGCCGACGATTAAATACGGACCACGGTGCCTCTCGTATCTTCGGGCCGCGGAGATCAAAAGGGCGCACGGCGCTTTGTCGGCTGCCGGGCTGAATGGATCTTCTTCGTTCCGCCGCGACCTGGCCGATGGACCTGTCGACATGGACGTTGACCTCACACTTCTACGCCCCCGGGCGCTTTCGTGATCCTTTCCGGCGCCGCGATCTTTCCCCTTCCATAAAGATCGCATCCGCACGTACCGGTCGAACTACCGCGCCCCCGAAAGAAGCGATACGGGCATTGCCGAACGCCCGACAAATCCGGTTTTCCGGCGTCCCACGCATCCCGCGTCCACCGACGTTTTCGCAGGTGACAAGCTCGCTAGAAGACGCAGCGGTCGAACCGGGAGCGAGTGCGGCCGTGCCGGGCCATGCTTCATATCCCCTCCGCGAGCCAGAACCATAAAGCACTCCAGCGGCTCCGGCAAGGCGCCACAATGCCCGCCGATCATTCCGGTTGCCGCCCCCGCGGTGACTTAGTCATTCACATGGAACTGATAGGCGGGTGTGCGACTTCCGCACGAGATCTATTAACTTCCTGTGCGCCATCTCCGCCCCGAGCTGGCGGTATAGCCCAGGCGTCCCACCGTGCCGTATGCCGCTCAGCGCCACTGCACACGATGGCCGATGTCAATCGCCCACGACGACGTGGGGCGTTTCGCCGCGTCGACATCGGAGCGCGAGATACCGGTACGCGGAAACCACAGGTCGCCACCGTTGTGCGGGACATTGCGCCCAGGTGGGGCGGCGGTTGATCCGCCGGGACGCTGGGCGGATTTGGCAGTCATATCCACCGCATCGGCCATTTGTCCGCGAAAGCGCCTCGAATATCGACGGCGGAGTGCGCATTCTAACCGCTCGGTAACCTCATGCCCATGGGCTCGGACGCGGGGTTCGCGGGTGCCGTCCCGTGTCCGGGAGGGATATCGTCCGGGCCGTGCGTGAGATGTCCGCACGGGGCCGCCCGCACCTGGTCAACCGGCCAGGGTGGGCACGCCGTCGCGCGACCGGCGCCCCCGGGCACAGGGCCGCCCCGGCGCGGCTCCGCCGCCGCCGGTGTCGCCCTCCGCGCGGCCGCGACGGGGCGCCCGGTGCGTCGTCACCCGCGTCGGCGGCTTCCGGCCACGGCGGGAGGGGCGTCCGCGCGCCAGGCACGGGTCACTTCGTCGGGTCGTGTCCCCAGTTCATGAGGGAGTAGCGCCACTTGGTACGCGTCACATCGCCCTTGGGTCGTTGGGCCGTGTGCCGGTGCACGTAGCCGACGACCTTCCGCATGTGGGCCAGGTCGTCGTCGCTGAGGTCGGTCTTCTTCGTGTGCAACAACTCGACGATGCGGCGCCCCGAGGCATGGCCGACGCTCTCGCCCCCGTCGTCCGACCAGCCCACGCTCTTCGACTCGTCCGTCGCCAGCCACGCTTCGAGGTCGCCGGCCGTCATGTTGACGGCCTCACCGAACTCGCGCCGCGTCTCGTCGCGGTCCGTGTCGCTCGCGCCGCTCACGCCCCGTCTCCCCGCTTCCGCAGGGACTTCGGCTTGTGTACGGCTCTGCGTCCGCTCTTGTCGCTCTCGACCTCGTACTGCGGTTCCTCATCGGAGGCGGCCACGGTGCGCCCCGCAGCCTCGGTGCGCTTCGTGATCTTCTTCTTGACCTTCCCGTGGACGGACTGTCCGTGACTGTTCCAGGAGACGTGGTCTCCCTTGCCGAACTCTTGGTCTTTCGCCATGGGGCACCCCTTGCGCCGCAGGTCACAGGTCTCTTCCACTGTGCTCCGCCCCCGGCCATCCCGCCATTCGTCCCGGCCCGGCAGGTGGTGACCGCCCCGCCCGCGCGGGGTCACCGCCTCGGCGCGCGGTGACCGTCTGGACGCGGGTGGCTGTCTCGGCGCGCGGTGTCCCTCTCGCCACGGGTGGTCGGCGTGGTCGGCCCAGTCCGTCAGGGTCGCGGCTCCAGGCGGACGACGATGCCCTTGGAGGTCGGCGTGTTGCTGGTGTCGGCCACGCTGTCGAGCGGCACCAGGACGTTGGTCTCCGGGTAGTAGGCCGCGGCACAGCCGGCGGTGGTGGGGTAGGAGACGAGCCGGAAGTCCTCGGCGCGGCGTTCGATACCGTCCTGCCAGACGCTGACCACGTCCACCTGCGCGCCGTCCGCCAGCCCGAGGGCGGCCAGGTCGGCGGGGTGGACGAGGACGATCCGGCGGGAGCCGTGGATGCCTCGGTACCGGTCGTTGGTGGTGTAGGGAACGGTGTTCCACTGGTCGTGGGAGCGCAGCGTCTGCAACAGCAGGTGCCCCTCGGGGGCGCGCAGCATCGTGAAGTCGTTGCGGGTGAAGTGCGCCTTGCCGCTGGGGGTGGGGAACACCCCCTCGTTGACCGGGTTGGGCAGGGCGAAACCGCCCGGTTTCCGCGCCCTGGTGTTGAAGTTCTCGAAACCCGGGACGACCCGCGCGATGCGGTCACGAATGTTCCCGTAGTCCGCCTCGAAGTCCTCCCAGGGCACGGGCACCCTGTCGCCGAGCGTCTGCCTAGCCAGCCGGCTCAGGATCGCGACCTCGCTGAGCAGGTGGCTGGAGACGGGCTCCAGGCGTCCGGCGGACGCGTGCACCTCGCTCATGGAGTCCTCGACGGTGATGAACTGCTCCTGACCTCCCTGGCGGTCCCGCTCACTGCGCCCGAGGGTCGGCAGGATCAGGGCCGTGTCGCCGCAGACCGCGTGCGAGCGGTTGAGCTTGGTGGAGATGTGCGCGGTGAGCCGGCAGCGGCGCATCGCCTCCTCGGTGCGCTCGCTGTCGGGGGCGGCGCGTACGAAGTTGCCCGCGAGGCCGAGGAAGACCCTGACGCGGCCTTCGAGCATGGCCCGGATGGAGTCCACCGTGTCCAGGCCGTGCCGGGTGGGCGGGGTGAAGGAGAACTCGCGCTCCAGCGCGTCCAGGAAGTCCTGGGGCATCTTCTCCCAGATGCCCATGGTCCGATCGCCCTGGACGTTGCTGTGCCCGCGTACGGGACACACGCCCGCGCCCGGCCGGCCGATGTTTCCCCGCAGGAGTTGGAAGTTCACCAGCTCGCGGATGGTGGGCACGCCGTGCTTCTGCTGGGTGAGCCCCATCGCCCAGCACACCACGATCCGCTCGCTGGCCAGCACCCGGTCCCGCAACTCCTCGATCTGCCGGCGGGTCAGGCCGGTCGCCTCCAGCACGTCCGGCCAGGAGACGGTGGCGCGCAGGTGCTCCGCGAACTCCTCGAACCCGGCGGTGCGCTGGTCGATGAAGTCGTGGTCGAGGACCGTGCCGGGCGCGGCGTCCTCGGCCTCCAGCAGGAGCAGGTTCAGTGCCTGGAAGAGGGCGAGGTCGCCGCCGAGGCGGATCTGGAGGAACTGGTCGGCGATGTTGGTGCCCCGACCGATCACGCCCCGGGGCTTCTGCGGGTTCTTGAACCGCATCAGGCCCGCCTCGGGGAGCGGGTTGACGGCCACGATCTGCCCGCCACCGCGCTTGGTCTCCTCCAGCGCGGACAGCATCCGGGGGTGGTTGCTGCCGGGGTTCTGCCCCACGGTGAGCACCAGGTCGGCGTGGTGGATGTCGAGGAGGCTGACGTCACCCTTGCCGATCCCGAGCGTCTCGTGCAGCGCCGCGCCGCTGGACTCGTGACACATGTTGGAGCAGTCCGGCAGGTTGTTGGTGCCGAGCGCCCGCGCGAAGAGCTGGAGCACGAAGGCCGGCTCGTTGCCGGCCCGGCCCGAGGTGTAGAAGACCGCCTCGTCCGGCGAGTCCATGGCGCGCAGCTCCTCGGCCAGCAGCGACAGGGCGGCACTCCAACTGATCGGCTCGTAGTGGTCCGCGCCCGGCCGCTTCACCATGGGCTGGGTGAGCCGGCCCTGTTGGTTCAACCACCGGTCCGAGCTGCGCGCGAGCTCGCTCACCGAGTACCGGCGGAAGAACTCGGGCGTGACGCGCCGCGTGGTGGCGTCGTCGTTGGCGTGCTTGGCGCCGTTCTCGCAGTACTCGTTCGTGTGCCGCCGGCCCGGGGCGGGGTCGGGCCAGGCACACCCGGGGCAGTCGAACCCCTTGGTCTGGTTGATGTCCAGCAGGTTCAGCGCCGTACGACGGGGAGAGGTCTCCGCGAGCGAGTACTGGAGCGCGTGCGCGACGGCCGGAACGCCGGCCGCCCACGTCTTGGGCGGGGTGATCTTCGCCTGCTCGCCGCCGGGGTCGTCGTTCACTGAGTCTCGCACCGCATCGGCCTTCCACTCCGCGCCCCCGGCCTCCGCGTCCTGCCGCGCGCGAAGCGCTGGGGTGAATAATGGACAGAACTTACCCGAAATGCCCTGTTATGCATCATCACCGTCTGGGCGGCCTCACCGTCGTCGATGCCACCGACGCCGTTGATGCCGTTGGTGCCATCGCTGTCATCGACGTCATGGCGTCGCCGCCGACCCGGCCCCGGCCCTATCGGCCGACCATGGGCCCACCGGTCGGCGCTGGGCCCGCCGGTCGGCACTGGGCCCGCCGGTCGGCCGGGGCGACCGTGGCTCAGCCCGTCGGCCAGTGCGGCACCCGCGGCGGCAGGTGGTCGGCGTCGGGCCTGACGTGGCCGCCGCTGATCGTTCCCCGCCACTGTCCGGTCTCCCGGCCCTGCCCCTCGATGTACTCCTTGAAGCGTTCGAGGTCCGCCAGCACCTGTCGCCGGACCACGCCCAGGGCGTCCCCGACCCGCTCGGTGACGCCGCGGGGCGTGAAGTCGATGCGTAGCGCGACCCGGCAGCGGGACTCCCCCAGCGCGTGGAAGTCCACCGCTCCGGTCAGCCGGGGCGTCCGCACGGTGCGCCACACCACGCGCTCGTCGGGGCGCTGCTCGGTGATCGCCGCGTCGAACTCGCGCGTCACGCCGCCGAACCTGGTCACCCAGTGCGTCATGGCCGACCGCGAGCGGTCCACCTCGCGCACGCCGCGCATGAACCGGGGGAAGCACTCGAACTGGGTCCACTGGTTGTACGCCATGTGGACCGGGACATCGACATCGACGGCGCCCTCGATGACGCTCATACTGTCCTGCCTCCTCCGCATCGGGCCGGGGCGCGCGAGTCCGTACACGCCAGCCCAGGACACACCTGATCGCCGTCGAGTGCCCACTCCGCGCGCTTCCAACCACCCCGACGGCGGACCCGCGCGGGCGACCCGGCCGCCTCGGCGCAGCGTGAAGCCGCTGGTCGCCACGGGTGTGCCAGCGGGCCGGCGGACTCCTACGGGCCCGCGACCGGCCCTGCGCCCAACCGGGCCACGCGCGCGGGCGCGGGTGTGCGGGACACCGGCGTGCCGGGTACGGGTGTGCCGGATGCGGAGATGCCGGGCACCGGCGTGCCGGACCGGGGGCCGGGCACGGACGCCGGGTACGCGTGCTCGGCCGGCGCGCCGCCGGAGAGCGTGAAGATCGTGAGAGGGCTCGGCGCCGCGCGGGGCGGGTCACGCCGCGTCGGCGGCGCGCCGCGCCGGCTCCGTGGCGCGCTCCGCCGTCGGCGTGGGCGCGGTTCGGGCCCTCGGCACCAGGGAGAGATGGCGCCTGCCGCGCGCGTGCCGTGGTGGGTGCGCGGGCGCTCCGAGCAGCCACTCCTCGTAGCGTCCCAGCACCAGGACCAGGCACAGCAGGCCGGGCGGCAGCAAGATGGCGACGATGACCACGACAGCTCCTCGGGACGGCGGCTCGTCCCCACCGAGTAACCCGATTCGGTCATGTGCCACCCACGGCGGAAAACCCGTGCCCATCCGTCCACGGGACGCGGCAGCAGCCGCCGGTCGGGGACGCGGCAGCGGCAGCCGGTCGGGGGCGCGCCACGCGGCCCCGAAAACCGGACAGGCCAGGCGGTCAGCCTGACAGGCCGGGTGGCCAACCTGGCCGCCACCCTCGCCAGCCTGACCGCTGACCTCGCCGCCCCGGACGCCGCCCCGACACGCCGCCCCGGCCGTCCGCTGGCGGAACCCTTCCAGGCCGGTGCGGGCCTGGAAGGGTTCGAGCCCGCAAAGGTCGGGACCGCGACAGCGACCCGCTCCCGAGGGGCAGGGGGCAGGTGTCAGAGCTGCTGAGCGCCGGGGCGGCCGGCCTGGACGAGGAAGGAGGCAGCGGTCTCCACCGGCGCGTCCGGCTTGGTCACGAACGGCAGCACGCGGTAGTCGGCGCGCAGTTCGCGGTGGTTCAGCCGTACGCGGGTGTAGCCGCGCTGGGCGTTGTGCCACCTCAGGTGCGGGTTGACGCCCTCGGTCATCCAGTCGCGACCCACCTTGTCCATGGCGGCGCCGTCCTTGCCCGAGCTGATGGACGTGCCGGCGAACTCCGTGCCGACCGTGGGCGACTTCGGGTTGTCGAAGTCCAACCTGAGGTCGGAGACCACGCTGCGGTGGATGTCGCCGGTGATCACCACCGGGTTGTTCACACCCCGCTGGTAGAAGCCGGTGAGCAGCCGGTCGCGGGCGGCCGTGTAGCCGTCCCACATGTCCAGGCCGGAGGAGAGGATGTCGGGGTTGGGGTCCTGGTCGACCTGGGAGACGAGGGTCTGGTTGGCGAGCACGTTCCACGTGGCGTGCGAGCGGCCGGCGCCGTTCAGCAACCAGCGCTCCTGCTGGGCACCGAGCATGGTGCGCGACTTCTCGCGCCGCTCCTTGTCGTAGCCGGGCTTGGTGCCGTCGCCGCCGACCTGGTCGTCGCGGTACGAGCGGGTGTCCAGGACGTGCAGGTCGAGGACGGAGCCGAAGTTCAGCCGCCGGTACAGACGCATGCGGTCGCCCCGTGGCTTCTGCGGCAGGCGCAGCGGCTGGTGCTCGTAGTACGCCTGTGCCGCGCGCGCCTTGCGGGCCCGGAAGGCGGCGATGTCGTCGTCGGGGAAGCCGTCCTTGTCGACCTGGGCGGTGTCGCGGGCCCAGTTGTTCTCGATCTCGTGGTCGTCCCAGGTGACGATCCAGGCGAAGGCCGCGTGCGCGGCCTGGAGGTCGGTGTCCAGCTTGGTGAGGGCGTAGCGGTTGCGGTATTCGGCGAGGGTGTACGTCTCACGCTGGTACGAGGGGTCCAACCGCATGTCGCGGACACCGGCGTTGGCGCCGACACCCCCCTCGTAGAGGTAGTCGCCGAGGAAGGCGACGAAGTCCAGGTCCTCGTCGGCCATGTGGCGGTAGGCCGTGTAGAAGCCCTCGTACCAGCACTGGCAGGAGGCGAAGGCGAAGCTCACGTCGGAGGCCCAGCCTCCGTGGCCGTGCGGGGCGGGGGCGGTGCGGGCGCGGCCGACCGGGCTGATCGCGCCGCCGGTGCGGAAGCGGTAGAAGTACTCGCGGCCCGGGCGCAGCCCGTGGACCTCGGCGTGTACGGAGTGGGCGAGTTCGGGCACGGCCCAGGCGCGGCCGTGCCGGACGACGTGGCGGAACCGTTCGTCGGTGGCCACCTGCCACTCGACCGCGACCTTGCGCTCGGGCATGCCGCCACGGCTGTCGACGGCCAGCGGGTCGGGTGCCAGCCGGGTCCACAGGACGAAGCCGTCGGCGGCCGGGTCGCCGGAGGCTACGCCGAGGCGGTAGGGGTCGTCCTGGTAACGCGGCGCGGCCCAGGCCGTGCCGCTGCTGAGGCCGGCGCTGAACAGGCCGAGTGCGGCGCCGGTCACGCCGGCGGCGCCGATCAGGCGGCGTCTGCTGATGTCCATGGATCAGGTCCCTTCGATGACAGGCGAGCGGTCGGCCGGAGGGGGCGTCGGAACGCACGCCACCCGCCGTTCCGGTACGGGCACTCACCCGTTCACGCGCGTGCGTCCCCACGGTTCCCCGCACCGCCGACGGACTGGCCCACGATCACGGGGGCAGGTTGCGGTGGCGGGTGGAACAGAACTCCAGCGGGCCACATAGGTGCGAACTACAGCTATCGCGGCGGCAGTTCGACCGCTATGCCCCCTTCGCCGCGCTCCCGGGGGCGACCACGCGTCTCGCCCGCGGGCCGGCCCCTCTCCGATATGGCGTCTGACCTGGTACGACGGGCCGGATCCGGGCCCGGGCTCGGGCGGGTTCCAGTCGTGACGCGTGGTGCGTTGGCGCATGGGTGGGTGAGTGCGTTGGCGCATGAATGGGTGAGTGCGGTGGTGCATGGGTGGGTGAGTGCGTGGGCGCGTTGGCGCATGGGTGCGTCGACGCGGTCAACGCACGGGGCGTAGGAGAACGAGCCGTCGGCGCGTCGCTCCGTACGCGGCGTGGCGGTCACCGTGGCCCTCTTCAGCCATACCCACGGCCGCGCCGGCCGATCCGGGTCACCCTTGTCGATCACGCCGCACCGGCTGTTTTCGCCGGGGCTGAGCCCTGGAACGCCTTTTCCCACCCGTCACAGGAATTACCCTTCACCCCACGGCCCCCACTGGCGATCTCCCGTCGATGCATTCAGTTTCAAAAGTCGACCACAAGTCGCACACATCCTCTCTTCATCTTGGCTCCGATGGTCTAGATTGACCGTGCTTCGGCGGTTCGGAGGCGAGGCGGGCCATTAACGATCTATTGGTCTCGCGCCACGAACAGCCAGCGGTCCCACCCTCGACGCGGGGCGTCGAGGTGATCCATTTCCTGGAGCCCCATCGGGCGCCGCGGGTGTGGGGAGCACCCGAGGTCGTCCCGCCGGGTTTCCACGCACCTCGAAGGTCTGGCGGGCCAGGCGAATGCGGTTGCCGCCGGGGCGGGTTGTTCACGTAGCGCCGCGACAACGGCGACGCCATGCGCGGGAGGTGGGGGCCTCCCGTGGAGAGGAACGGTCTGAGGAGAGGCACCTCGATTCTTTGGGGACCTGGGGGGGTTCTGTGCAGCAGGGGGAATTAGTCAGCCCGTTTCCGCCGGCGCACCGGCGTCTGGGGAACGGGACCACCAACCAACCCGCGACGGAATGGGAGCAGCGGTACCGCCGTACCGTGATCACCAGCGACACCGTGACCACCGCCTTCGTGGTGGCGGCGATCGGCAATTTCTTCGGGGCCCGGGACGCGGCCAACTGGCACGAGAAATGGGGAATTCTCGCCTTCGGCACCGAACTTCTGGTGCTGGCCGCCCTCGCGGTGAGCCGGGCGTGGAATCCGGCCGTTCTCGGCCAGGGTGCCGAGGAATTCCGCCGACTGGGGCGCGCTTTGTTCACGGCGACCGTCGTCCTGGCGCTCGGCGGAATCGCGCTCACCTCGCGCAACATCAAGCTCTGGATCTTCGTCGCGGTTCCCGCGATCGCGCTCACCACCCTTACCGCGCGCTATCTGCTGCGCCTTTGGCTGCACAGACAGCGCAAGGAGGGGCGCTGCCTGCGACCGGTGCTCGCGGCCGGGAGTCCGGCCACCGTGCGCGACCTGATCGCGCGCACCCGGAAGTCGCCGCACCTGGGCTGGCGGGTGGACGCGGTGTGTACGACCGATGGTCGCGGGCTCGACGGGGACCACGTGGACGGCGTGCCGGTCGTCGGCCGATTGGCGGACGTCGCGGACCACGTCCACCGCGACGGCTACCGGGTCGTCGCGATCACGCCCGACCCCCACTGGTCGCCGGACCGGCTCCAGCGGCTAGCCTGGAACCTCGAAGGCGGCGACGCCGAGATGGTCGTGGCGCCCGTGCTGATGGAGGTGGCGGGACCGAGGCTGCACGTCGACACGGTCCTCGGGCTCCCGCTGCTGCGGGTCAGCATGCCGACCTTCACGGGCGGTCGGCGCGTGGTCAAGGAGGTCGTCGACCGGCTGGCCGCCGCGGTCCTGCTACTCCTGTTCGCGCCGCTGATGGTGCTCGTCGGGCTGCTCGTACTGCTGGACAGCCGGGGTGGCGCGTTCTACAGCCAGCGCAGGGTGGGCAAGGACGGCCGCGAGTTCACGATCCTCAAGTTCCGCACCATGGTCGTCGGCGCCGACCGGGTGCGCGCCGAGTTGGCCGAGCGCAACGAGGGCGCGGGGCTGCTGTTCAAGCTCCGCCGGGACCCGCGGGTGACCCGGGTGGGGGCCGTGCTGCGCCGCTACTCGATCGACGAGCTGCCGCAGCTCCTCAACGTCCTCACCGGCTCGATGTCGCTCGTCGGCCCGAGGCCCCCGCTACCGGAGGAGTGCGCCGCGTACGGCCCGGACATCCGGCGGCGGCTGCTGGTCAAACCCGGGCTCACCGGCCTGTGGCAGATCAGCGGGCGCAGTGACCTGCCGTGGGAGGAGGCGGTCCGGCTCGACCTGCGCTACGTGGAGGACTGGTCGCTCGCGCTGGACACGGTGATCTTGTGGAAGACCCTGCGCGCGGTGCTGCACGGGCAGGGGGCCTACTGATGCGCGGGGGCCAGCCGGCCGGCGCGCGGACCGCGGGCCGCAGCGGCCTGCCTGGGGGGAGGGACGGGTCATGAGGATCAGCGTTTTCGGGCTCGGTTACGTGGGCTGCGTGTCGGCGGCGTGCCTGGCCAACATGGGGCACGAGGTCATCGGGGTGGACGTCAACCCGGTCAAGGTCGACCTGGTCAACGACGGTCGGGCGCCGGTGGTCGAGGAACGGATCGGCGAACTCGTCGCCGCGGTCGTACGGACCGGGGCGCTGCGCGCCACCGGCGACGTGCGCGAGGCGATCAGGGGCAGCGAGGTGTCGCTGGTGTGCGTGGGCACGCCGTCGGCGCCCAACGGCAGCCTGTCCACCAGCTACCTGGAGCGGGTCACCGAGGAGATCGGCGCGGCGCTGGCCGAGCGCGGCGGCCGGCACACCGTCGTCTACCGCAGCACGATGCTCCCGGGCACCTGCCTGAACCTGCTGGTGCCGATCCTGGAGAAGCACGTCGGCGGCACCGCCGGGGTGGACTTCGGGGTCGCGGTCAACCCGGAGTTCCTGCGCGAGGGCACGAGCGTGCGGGACTTCTTCGACCCACCCAAGACCGTCATCGGCGAACTCGACCCGGCGAGCGGCGACCCGCTGCTGACGCTGTACGAGGGGTTACCCGGCGAGGTGTTCCGGGTGCCGATCCCGACGGCCGAGGCGATCAAGTACGCGGACAACGCGTTCCACGGCCTCAAGGTCGGCTTCGCGAACGAGCTGGGCGCGGTGTGCCAGGCGCTCGGCGTGGACTCGCACCAGGTGATGGACGTGTTCCTGGCCGACCGCAAGCTGAACATCAGCCCCGCCTACCTGCGCCCCGGCTTCGCCTTCGGCGGCTCCTGCCTGCCCAAGGACCTGCGCAGCCTGGTCCACGCGGCGCAGCGGGCCGACGTCTCGGTGCCCATCCTGGCCCACGTGCTGCCGTCCAACTCCGCGCACCTGCAACGCGCGGTGGAGCTGGTCGAGCGCACCGGCAGGCGCCGGGTGGGCCTGTTCGGGCTGTCCTTCAAGCCGGGCACCGACGACCTGCGCGAGAGCCCGCTCGTCGAACTGGCGGAGCGACTCTTCGGCAAGGGGTACGACCTGCGAATCTACGACGCCAACGTGAGCCTGTCGCGGCTGCTCGGCGCGAACCGCGAGTACATCGAGACCCGGCTGCCGCACCTGGCGCAGTTGCTCGCGGACTCCGTGGACGAGGTCCTCGAGCACGCCGAGGTGTGCCTGGTGGGGACCAGGGACCCGGCCGTCCTCGCGCGGCTGCCGCACGGCAGCGGCCCGCTGATCGATCTCATCCGCCTTCCCGACGCCGACGCGCGCCGGGCCGAACCGGGGTACGTGGGCCTTGCCTGGTGACAGAACGTTGAACGACGAGACCACCGAGCCCAACGAGGCCGGCCACGCCGGCGACGGTGGCGACCTGGGGCCGGGGCGGCGCGCGCTGATCCTGGTGGAAAACCTTTCGGTGCCCTTCGACCGGCGGGTGTGGCAGGAGTGCACGACGCTGCGCGACGCGGGCTGGGAGGTGCACGTCATCTGCCCCCGGGGCGACAAGCGGGACACGGAGCCCGAGGCGGAGATCGACGGGGTGCGCATCCACCGCTACCCGCTGCGCGCGGCCACCGGCGGGCCGGCCGGCTACCTCCGGGAGTACGGATCGGCGCTGTGGCACACCGCCCGGCTGGCCCGCCGGGTCGGCCCGGTCGACGTGGTGCACGCCTGCAACCCGCCCGACCTGCTGTTCCTGCCGGCCCTCTGGCTGAAGCGACGCGGCGCGCGGTTCGTCTTCGACCAGCACGACCTGGTGCCCGAGCTGTACCTGTCCCGCTTCGACCGTGGCGAGGACCTGCTCTACCGCGCCGTGTGCGCCCTGGAGCGGCTGACCTACCGGGCCGCGGACGTGGTGATCGCCACGAACGAGAGCTACCGGGACGTCGCGGTACGCCGGGGCGGTCGCCGGCCGGCGGACGTCTTCGTGGTGCGCAGCGCGCCCGCCGTCGAACGGTTTCAACAGGTGCCTGCCGAGCCGGAGTTGAAGCGTGGCAAGCCCCATCTGCTGTGCTACCTGGGCGTCATGGGCCCGCAGGACGGCGTGGACTACGCCCTGCGGGCGCTGGCGAGGCTGCGCGACGAGTGGGGCCGCGAGGACTGGCACGCGGTGTTCGTCGGCTCCGGCGACTCCTTCGACGCGATGGTGGAGCTGTCCCGGCGGCTCGGGCTCTCCGAGCGGGTGCGGTTCACCGGGCGTGTGCCGGACGCGGACCTGGTGCGCTACCTGTCCACCGCGGACGTGTGCCTCTCCCCCGACCCGCACAACCCGCTCAACGACGTGTCGACCATGAACAAGGTCCTGGAGTACATGGCGATGGGCCGACCCATCGTCTCGTTCGACCTGAGGGAGGCGCGGGTCTCCGCCGGGGAGGCCGCCGTCTACGCGCCCGCCAACGACGAGGCCGCGTTCGCCGGCCTCATCGCGCGGCTGCTCGACGATCCGCGTCAGCGGGAGCGGATGGGCGCGATCGGCCGGGAGCGGATCACCGGGCCGCTCTCCTGGCGGAACTCGCAGGCGTCGCTGCTCGCCGCCTACGCCGCCGCCTGCCGCGGCCACACCCCGGTGGCGGCGGGCACGTCGGCCCGGGCGGGGAAGAGGCCGCACCGTTGAGCGAGGACACGATACGCCTGGCGACGATCGGGCGGATGCTCCAACGGCGCTGGCGCCTGCTCGCCGTCCTCACGGCGGTGGGCGCGCTCGTCGGCTACGGCGTCTCGGCGCTGTTCCCCCCTCGGTACACGGCCACCGCGTCGGTGCTGCTGCCGGGGCAGTGGGAGGAGCGCGAGTTGTTGACCCAGGCGTACCTCGCGACCAGTTCGACGGTGGTGGACCGCACGGCCGCCACGCTGCGCTGGGCGGGCGGCGGCGGCGGCGAGGTGCGGGACCGGGTGAGCGCCAAGGTCGCCGACGGGAACGTCATCAGAATCTCGGGCACGGCCGAATCGCCGGAGCGCGCGCAACAGCTCACCGACCGGCTGGCCCAGCAGTTCGTCACCTTCGCCGCGCGGGTCACCGGTGACGGCACCGACCCGAAGGCGGCGACCGGGCCCGAGGCGCTGCGGGAGCGGGTGGAGCAGACCAACCGGCGCATCACCGAGCTGGCTCAGGCGGCCGACCCGGGGCGCACCGTGGAGAGCGTGCAGGCCCGCACCTCGCTGGAGAAGCTGCGTACCGCGCTGGAGACGGCGGTGAAGAAGCTGGACGAGGCCGATCCGGCGACGCACAAGGCCGGCATGGTGGTCATGGGGCCGGCGGCCCGGCCGGCGAGCGCGGCGCCGCCCACGACGGGGCACCTCGTCGCGGGCGGGGCGGCGTTGGCCTTCCTGCTCGCGGTCGTGGGCCACCTCACCGCCGCGCGGGCCAACCGGCGCCCGCGTACCGGGGCCGACATCGCCGCGGCGCTCGGCTCGCCGCTGCTCGGCACCGTCGACGTGCCGGCCGAGCGGCCCGCGGCGGGCCGGGGCCCGGCGGGCTGGCCGCGCCGCTTCCTCGGCCTCGACACCCGGTGGGACGTGCCCACCCCGTTGGCCTCCGGGGACGAGACCAGCCGGCGCGTCCGCTACCGGCGGGTGTGCGCTCGCCTGAGATCCCAACACCCTTCGGCCCGACGCCTCTTGGCCGTGGTACCGGCCGGCGACGAGGTCGCCCGGCGGGCCGCCGAGCGGCTGGCCGCCGAGACCAGGGGCGACGCCGCCACCCCGGCGGGCCGGGGGCATCCGGTGCTGCGGGTGGTGGACGTGGCGATGGCCCAGCCGATGGTGCCGGACCGCGACGCCGAGTCCGGCGTCCTGGTCGTCATCAGCGCGGGGTGTTGGACCGCGGGCGAACTCGCCGGTGTGGCCGGGGCGTGTGCGGACGGCGGGCACGAGATCGTCGGCGTCGTCGTCGCGGGCGCGGTCCGCTCCCATCCGGCGCCGACGCCCGAGCGGCCGGCGGAGAACGCCACGTTGGCGCTCGCGGTGCCCGGCCAGGCGGGGGGCGCCGAGTGACCACGACCCAGGCCGTCGAGTCGTCGGCCGCCGCACCCCTCCTTGACCTGCAAGCACTGCTGGCCGCGGTGCGCAGGCGGCGCCGCCTGTGGTGCGCCCTGGCACTGCTGGGGATGCTGGCCGGCGCGGCCGTGGCGGTGTTGCTGCCGCCGGCGCCGGCCGCGGTGACCAAGGTGCTGGTCGCGCACCGGGAGGACCAGCCGAACGACTCCGGCACGCTGATCCGTACCGACGTCGCGCTGCTCCAGACCACCCAGATCGCCGGCAGGGCCCTGCGGGCCCTCGACTCCGCGGAGCGTCCCGAGGACTTCATGCGGGACTACCGGGGCACCGGCCTGACCAACAACCTGCTCCAGATCGACGTGACCGGCGACAGCGACGCCCAGGCGCTGGCCCGGGCCAAGGCGCTGGCCGACGCGTTCGTCGCGGACCACGTACGGCGCGTCCAGGAGACCGCCAAGGCCGAGGCCGCGTCCCTGCTCGCACAGCGCGACCGGATGCGGGGCGAGCTGGCCGAGGTCAACAAGGCCATCGGCAGCCGATCGCCGGAGAGCGACCCCACGGCGTCGGCCAGCGTCGAGTCGCTCTTCGCCCGCCGGTCCGAACTCAACTCGCGGATCGCCGACTTCGACCAGCGCGCCGCCGAGGCCCGCGCCGGCACGCCCCGGCTCATCTCCGGTACGCAGATCGTGGACGCCCCGCGCGTGGTGCGGCACTCCCAGCCCAGGGCCGTGCTCACCAACGCCGCGATCGGGCTCGTCCTCGGGCTCGTCCTGGGGATCGCGGTGGCCACGGTCGGCACGGTGGTGGCGGACCGCCCCGTGCTGCGCCGGGAGATCGCGGCGAACCTGGGCGCCTCGGTCATCGCGGAGGCACGCCCGGCGCCCCGCTGGTCGGCCGCCACCTGGCGGCGCCGCCGGACCCGGGCCGCGCGGGCCCGGCTCACCGCCACCCTGGCCCGCACCGTGCGCGGCGCGGCGGAGCCGGTCTCGCTCCTGGAGCTGGGCTGCGCGCGCGGCGTACGGGTGCTCGCCCTGGACCTGGCCGAGGCGCTGGCGGCGGACGGGCCGCTGGTCATCGTGGACGGGCTGCCGGGCGCGGACCTCGCCACCAGTCCGGCCCTGCCGGCGGGTTCGACCGTGATCAGCGGCGCGCGGGCCGAGGACGCGCCCGAGGCGACGCGCCGGCTCGGCGTCGGCTCGGTCTCCCCCGGCACGGCGTGGACCGACCTCCGGTACCTCGGCGGTCAGACCGTGCTCGTCGTACGGGCCGGACACGGCAGCGCCGCGTGGCTGCACACCGTCGCGCGGCAACTCGCGGACCAGCGGGTTCCGGTGCTCGGCGTGGTGTTGATCGACCCGGACCCGCGCGACCGGACCGACGGCACGCTCTGGGACGGGGTGCCGACCGCGCCGCGCGGCGACGGCGAGCGGCCGGCCCGGGAGAGTGGCGCGGACCGGTTACGGGCGAGACGGCTGGCCCGTCAGAGCGGCGCGGGTACCGCCCACGCCGTCCAGGCGGTGGGGGAAGGCCAGCCGCAGCCGGAGTGGCCGGCGGGACCGGCCGCACGGGTCCCGGACAGCGATCAGGAGGCGCGGTAGCCCATGTGTGGAATCGCAGGCACGTACCGGTGGCCGGACGGGAAGGCCGTGACCGATCGGCTCACCGACGTCCTCGCCCACCGTGGCCCGGACGGGGCGGGTCGCTACAGCCACCTGGCCGGGGACGGCGAAGTGCAGCTCGGGCACCGCCGGTTGGCCGTCATCGACCTGACCGAGACCGGTGCCCAGCCGATGGTCTCGGACGGCCTCGCCCTGACGTACAACGGCGAGCTGTACAACGCGCCCGAGCTGCGGGCCGAGTTGACGGCGGCGGGGGTGCGCTTTCGCGGCACCTCCGACACCGAGGTGCTGCTCGCCGCCTGGCGGCGCTGGGGCACGGGGTGTCTGCCACGGCTGCGCGGCATGTTCGCCTTCGCCATCTTCGACGAGCGCACCGGTGACCTGGTGCTCGTCCGCGACCAGCTCGGCGTCAAGCCGCTGTTCCTGCTCCGGCGCGGCGGGGGCCTGATGTTCGCCTCCGAGCTGAAGGCGCTCAGCGCCGGGGCCGGCGGGACGCTGGAGGTGGACCACGCGGCGCTGGTGGCCTCGCTCCTCTACTACTGGGTGCCGGACTCGCGCTGCGCGTTCCGCGAGGCGGAGAAGCTGCCCCCGGGAAGCTGGCTGCGGTGCGGGCCGGACGGCCGGGTGGAGCGCGGCCGGTTCTGGGACCTGCGGGAGGTGGCCAGCGAGGGTCAGGAGCGGGCGCGTGGCGGTGAACAGCCGGACCTGGCCGCCGTCATCGAGGACTCGAACCGGCGGCACCTGCTCTCCGACGTGCCGGTGGCCACGTTCCTCTCCGGCGGTCTCGACTCCAGCTACCTGACCGCGCTGGCGGCCCGCCAGCAACCCGGGATCTCCGCCTACACCATCGGGTTCCGCGCCGCCGACGCCAGGTTCGAGGCGATGCCGGACGACCTGCGCTACGCCCGGCAGGTGGCCGAGCGGTACGGCGTCGACCTGCACGAGATCGAGATCGCCCCGAACGTGCTCGACCTGCTGCCGCGCATGACGTACCACCTGGACGAGCCGATCGGCGACCCCGCCGCCATCAACACGTACCTGATCTGCTCGGCCGCCCGGGAGGCCGGGGTCAAGGTGATGCTCTCGGGGATGGGCGCCGACGAGTTGTTCGCCGGCTACCGCAAGCACCTGGCCAACGTGCTCGCGCTGCGCTACCAGCGCGTCCCACGGCCCCTGCGGCGCGGCGTGGCGGCGGTCGTGGACCGGCTGCCGGTGGCCACCTCCCGCCGGGGACTGCGGTCGGTGCGGTTCGCGAAGCGGTTCCTGTCCTTCGCCGAGCTGCCGGAGGAGACCGCGTTCCGACGCAGCTACACCCTGTACGACCAGGACGAGCTGCTGGCCCTGGTCAGCCCGGACCTGGCCGGGACGGTCGACGACGTGCTGGGCGAGCACGCGGAGGTCTACCGGGACAACGACCTGGACGACTTCGTCAACCGGATGTGCCTGGGCGACGCGCGGATGTTCCTGCCGGGCCTGAACCTCGCGTACACGGACCGCTCCAGCATGGCCGCGTCCACGGAGGTGCGGGTGCCGTACGTGGACGTCGAGGTGGTCAGGGCGGCGTTCGCGGTGCCCGGCGACCGGAAGATCGTCGGGCGGCAGGGCAAGGTCGCCCTGAAGCGGGCGGCCAGCGCCACGCTGCCCCGGGAGATCGTCTACCGGCCCAAGGGCCTGTTCAGCGCCCCGCTGCGGGCGTGGATGAGCCGGGACCTGGCGCCGCTGGTGCGCGAGGTGGTGCACGACGGCCTGCTCGTGAACTCCGGGTTCCTGCGCCGTGACGCGCTGACCCGGATGGTCGCCGATGACGCCGCCGGGCGGCGGGACTACTCCAAGCATCTGTGGCACGTGCTCTCCCTTGAGCACTGGTACCGCGCCGCGACCTCCGGCTCCGGCCGGACCCCCGCGGCCTGACGGCGTTGACATCACGAGGAGCTCGGGTGAAACAGGTTGTGCAGAACTACAAGAGCGGCGAGTTGGCGCTGCTCGACGTGCCGGTGCCGGGGTGCAAGCCCGGCGGCGTGCTGGTGCGCAGCGCCTACTCGCTGATCTCCACCGGAACCGAGCTGATGAAGGTCTCCGAGGCCGGAATGTCGATGCTGGGCAAGGCCCGCTCCCGGCCGGACCAGGTGGCCAAGGTCGTGCAGAGCGTGGCCACCAACGGGGTGCACGCCACCTACCGCAAGGTGATGGGCAAGCTGGACTCGTACACGCCGCTCGGCTACTCGCTGTGCGGGGTGGTCGAGGGGGTCGGCGCCGGGATCGAGGACGTGGCGGTCGGCGACCTGGTGGCCTGCGCCGGCAACGAGCACGCCCTGCACGCCGAGCTGAACTGGGTGCCGCAGAACCTCTACGCCCGGGTGCCGGACGGCCTCGCGCCACGGCACGCGGCCTTCGGCACGGTCGGGGCGATCGCGCTCCAGGGCGTGCGCCGGGGCGAACCGCAGCTCGGCGACGTGGCGCTGGTCATCGGCCTCGGGCTGATCGGGCAACTGGTGGTGCAACTCCTCGCCGCCTCGGGGGTGAGCGTCGTCGGGGTCGACCCCGACCCGGCGCGCTGCGAACTCGCCACCCGGTTAGGCGCCATGACCTGCGGCGATCCGGCGTCGGCGGCCGTGGCCAGCTCCGTCGCCGAGCTGACCGGCGGGCACGGCGTGGATCAGGTGTACCTGGCCGCCGGCGGCGCCAGCAACCAACCCGTGGAACTGGCCGCCCGGTTGAGCCGGGACCGGGGCCGGGTCGTGGACATCGGCAAGTGCAGCCTGAACCTGCCGTGGAACGCGTACTACGAGAAGGAGCTGGACGTCCGGTTCTCCCGCAGCTACGGCCCCGGGCGTTACGACCCGGAGTACGAGCTGGAGGGGCGGGACTACCCGATCGGCTACGTGCGCTGGACCGAGCGGCGCAACCTGGCCTGCGTCCTGGACCTGCTGGCCCGGGGCCGGATCGACGTGGAGCCGCTGGTCTCGCACGTCGCCGACTTCGCCGACGCCGTCGAGACCTACCGACGCCTCGGGGACGGCGACCTGAAGGCCGTGGCCGTGCTGTTCCAATACCCCAACCACTCCGACCACCCTGACCACCCCGACCACGCTGACCACCCGGACCCCGACAGCCAGGGAGCCGAGGCGGCGACCCCGACCCTGACCGTGCCCGCCGTGCGCCGAGGCGCCGGGCCCACCAGGGCGCCGGCCCGGCCCGGCCACGCGCCGGTGCGGCTGGCGTTCGCCGGAGCGGGGAACTACGCGTCCTCGATGCTGCTGCCGCACCTGGCCCAGCGCGAGGGCGTCGAGTTGGCCCGGGTCGTCACCACGACGGCGCTGTCCGCCGCCAACGCCAAGCGCAGGTTCGGCTTCGCCGAGGCCACCACCGACCTGGACGCCGTGCTCGACGACCCGACGGTCGACGCGGTGTTCGTGGTCACCCGGCACAGCTCGCACGCCGAACTGACCCGCAGGGCGCTGCTCGCCGGCAAGGCGGTATTCGTGGAGAAGCCGCTGGCGCTCACCGAGGACGAGTTGGCCGGCGTGCTCGCGGCGGTCGAGGAGTCCGGCAACGACCGGCTCCAGGTGGGCTTCAACCGCCGGTTCGCCCCGTTGCTGCGGGAGGCGCGGCAGCGCTTCGGCGCCCGGACCGGGCCGGGCAACCTGCGCTACCTGGTCAACGCGGGCCGCCTGGAACACGGCAGTTGGTACCTCCAACAGAGCACCCAGGGCTCCCGGTTCGCCGGCGAGGGCGGCCACTTCATCGACACGGCGAGCTGGCTGCTGGGGGCCGACCCGCTCGCGGTGTACGCGCTCGCCGCGCCCGGCCACGAGGACGGCGGCGACCTCCAGGTCGTGCTGCGCTACCCGGGCGGCTCCACCGCCACCATCAGCTACGTCACCACCGGCCCGGCCGGCTTCCCCAAGGAGACGCTGGACGTGGTCACGGGCGGTCGCGCGCTGCGGCTCGACGACTTCGTACGGGCCTTCGTGTACGACGGCCGTGGCAGGCGGTGGGCCAGCTCGCGGCTGCCCAAGGCCCGGGACAAGGGCCAGCGCGCCGAACTGGACGCCTTCCTCACGGCGGTGCGCACCGGTGGCCCGATGCCGGTGTCGCTGGAGTCGCTGGCCGCCACCACGGCGGCCACCCTCGCCGTGCGGACCAGCCTGGTCGGCGGCGCGCCGGTGACCTTGGCGAGGGCGCGATGACGGGGAGCCCGGGGTGGTACCTGCGGCGGCTGTCCCGGATGGGGCCGAGGGAGGTCGGCGGCCGGGTGGTCGACACGGCGCGCCGGCGGCGCTGGCGGTCGGCGCCACCGGTCGCGCCGGAGGTGACCGGCGCCCGCTTCACCGCGACGCTGCCCGCCGGGGCGCTCGACGCGGTGCCGCCGGACGCCGCGAAGCGGCTGCTCGCCGAGGCGGACCGGCTGCTGGCCGGGCACGCCGAGTTCTTCGGGGTGCCCCGCGACGACCTCGCGGACCCCGACTGGTGGTACGACCCGAAGACCGGGCGCCGCGCCCCGTCGGGGTACGCCTTCGACGTGCCGTACCGGAGCGAGGACGCGGTCGGCGACATCAAGCAGATCTGGGAGCCGTCCCGGCACCAGTACCTGACCGTGCTCGCCGCCGCGTACGCGATCAGCGGGGACGAGCGGTACGCCGAGCGCGTCGCCGCGCACCTGCGGTCGTGGTGGGCGGCCAACCCGCCGCTGCGCGGGGCGCACTGGATCAGCGGCATCGAGCTGGGGATTCGGCTGCTCTCCTGGGTGTGGGTCCGCCGGTTGCTCGACGGCTGGTCGGGCGTGGCCGCCCTGTTCGAGGACAACCCGGTGGCGCGCCGCCAGGTCTGGCACCACCAGCGCTGGCTGGCCGTCTTCCCCAGCCGGGGGTCGTCGGCCAACAACCACGTCATCGCCGAGGCCGCCGGGCAGACCGCCGCGGCCTGCGCGTTCGACTGGTTCCCCGACTCGGCGCGCTGGCGCGTCGACGCGCTGCGCTGTCTGGAGCGGCACCTGCGGAGCAACACCTTCGCCTCCGGCCTCAACCGCGAGTTGGCCACCGAGTACCACGGCCTCGTGCTGGAGCTGGGCCTGGCGGCGGTGGCCGAGGCGGACGCCGCCGGTGTGCCGGTCCCACCGGCGATCCACCTGGTGCTGCTGCGGATGACCGACGCGCTCGCGGCCGTCGTGGACGACCGGCTCCGCCCGCCGCGTCAGGGGGACGCGGACGACGGGCACGGCCTGGTCGTGGACGGCGCCGGCACCGACCGCTGGGGCTCGCTGCTGGCCACCGGGGACGCCGTGTTCGGTCGGCTCGCCTGGTGGCCGACGGTGACCGGCACCGACGTCCGCACCCCGCTGCTGGCCGCGCTGATCCGGCCTTACACGCAGCGGGAGGCCGCGCCCCGCCCGGCCAGCCGGCTGGCCCACTTCGCCGACGCGGGGCTGACCATCCTGCGCGGACCGGCGGGGATCTGGTGCCGCTGCGACGGTGGCCCGCACGGCTTCCTGGCCATCGCCGCGCACGCGCACGCGGACGCGTTGGCCGTGGAGGTCCGGCAGGACGGGGTCGATGTGCTGGCCGACCCGGGCACGTACTGCTACCACGGCCAGCCCGCGTGGCGGCGGTACTTCCGGTCCACCCTCGGGCACAACACCCTGGAGCTGGGCGGCGCCGACCAGTCCGTCTCCGGGGGGCCGTTCCTGTGGACCCGGCAGGCCCGCAGCCGGGTGCTGGTCGCGGAGGTGGCCGGCGCCGCCGGGGACGAGGTGGCCCGCTGGTGCGCCGAGCACGACGGCTACCGGCCGGTGGTGCACCGCCGCCGGGTGGAACTGACCGCCGCGACCCGGGAGTTGCGGATCGTGGACGAGGTGCGCGGGCCGCGCCGGGCCGCGCGGCTGGCGTTCCACCTCGGGCCGACGATCGTCGCTGACCTGGTGGGCGACCGGGCCGAGCTGACCTGGACCCGGGACGGCGAGCACCGCTCCGCCGTCCTCGAACTGCCCGGACACCTGCGCTGGTCGGCCCAGCGCGGCGCGGTCGAGCCGCCGTTGGGCTGGTACTCCCCCGGCTTCGGGCGCAAGGAACCCGCCACCACGCTGGTCGGCACCGGCTTCGCCGGTGGCGCCGCGCGGTCGGGCGAGTTCACCACCGTGCTCAGGTTCCACGGCTGAGGGGGGCGGGTGGGGATCGAGAGGCGGCATCGGGCGTGGTCGGCGGCGCCCCTGGCGTTGGCCCTGCTGGCGGCCGGCTGTGAGAGCGCGTCGGATAGCCCGGCCCGGCCGAGCGGCGCGCCGGCGCCGGCACCGGCCGTGGGCGCTGCCGGGGCCGTGGCCCGGGTGTGCGCCGAGCCGGTGGCCGGTCCGGCCGAGGCGCCGGCCGGCGCGGTGCCGGTGGACCCGGCGGTCGTCGACGACCTGGCGGCCAAGACCCGCGGCAGCCCGCCGCACACCACGTTCTGGCTGCGCCCCGGCAGGCACCGGCTCGAACCGCACCGCTACGCCCAGGTCGTCCCCAAGCGGGGCAACCGCTACCTCGGCGCGCCGGGCGCCGTACTCGACGGGCGCAGGACCAACCAGTACGCGTTCGGCGGCGGCGCCCGCGACGTCGCCATCCGCCACCTGACCGTGCAGGGCTTCGTCGCGCCGCACAACGAGGGCGTGGTCAACCACGACTCGGCCGACGGGTGGGTGATCGAGCACGCCACCATCCAGCACAACTCCGGCGCCGGGCTGATGGCCGGCGCCCGCCAGCGGGTGCGGGCCAACTGCCTGCGGGGCAACGGGCAGTACGGCCTGAACGCGTACAAGGCCGGCGACACCATCCGCGACCTGCTGGTCGAGGGCAACGAGATCGTGGCCAACAACACCGACGACTGGGAGCGGCGGCGGCCGGGCTGCGGTTGCACCGGGGGCGCCAAGTTCTGGGCCGTGGGCGGCGCGGACGTGCGCGGCAACTGGGTGCACGACAACCGGGGCACCGGGCTGTGGGCCGACACCAACAACAACGACTTCCGCATCGAGAACAACGTGATCGAGGCCAACGACGGCGCCGCGCTGATCTACGAGACCAGCTACAACGCGGTCATCCGCGCCAACACGTTCCGGCGCAACAACTGGGTCGAGGGCCGTCGGGAGGCCGAGCGCGGCGACGACTTCCCGTACGCGACGCTGTACGTGTCCGAGTCCGGCGGCGAGCCACGGGTGCGGGCCCGCACGGACAGGATCGAGATCCACCGGAACGTGCTGGAGGACAACTGGTCCGGGATCACCCTGTGGGAGAACGCCGACCGGTTCTGCAACAGCCCGGCCAACACCTCCTCCGGTGACTGCACGCTGCTGGTGCCGCGCCCGGAGCGCTGCGCGCGGCCGGCGATCGCCACCGCGCCGCTGTACGCCGACTGCTGGTGGAAGACCCAGCGGGTGGACGTCCACCACAACCGCTTCGTCGCGGACGCCTCCGTCGCCGGCTGCGCGGACGCGTGCCAGCGGATGGCGGTGCTGGCCAACTACGGCAGCTACCCGGACTGGTCGCCGTACCGGGGCACCCGGGTGGCCACGGCCGTCACCCACCGGCAGCGCAACCGCTGGCACGACAACGTCTATCTGGGCCCCTGGACGTTCACGGCCCACGACCCGAGCCGGGTGCTCGACTTCGGGCAGTGGCGGGGTGCACCGTACCGGCAGGACGCGGGCAGCACCCTGGCCCACGAGGGCGGTGACCGCGATGGACGGTGACCCGCGACGTGGCGGCCCGCCGGGCCAGGCACGGGCAATGGGCGAGGCGCAGGCGGTGGGCCAGCCGGAGGCGGCGGACACGCGGAGCGACGGACCGGCGGGCGCGGCGGGCGCGCCGAGGATCGTCGGGGTCGTGTGGGGGCTGCTGGTCCTCAACACGCTCGGCTCCGCCGGGGCGAAGACCATCGTCCCGCTGCCCCGCTCCCTCATCCAGATGGTCACCATGGGCGCGCTGGTCACCGCGTTCGCGCTGGCGCTCGCGCTCAACCCGCGGCTGCGCATCCGCCCCAGCGCCTTCCTGCTGCTGCTCACCCTGCTGCTGGTGCCGAGCGTGATCTCCAGCCTGCACCTGGAGTCCGGGCTCGGCGCGCTGTTCCGGTGCGCCAGGCTGGCCCTGTTCCTCGGCACGCTGTGGCTGCTCAGCCGCTGGTGGAACGGGAGCCTGACGTTCGTACGCACCCACATCCGGCTGTACTTCGCGGTGCTCGGCTCCGCCGCCGCCGGCCTGCTCATCTCGCCGGGCGCGGCCATGCCCGAGCTGTACGGCGGGCGGCTGGTCGGCGCGCTGTGGCCGCTGACCCCGCCGCAGATCGGCCAGTACGCGGCGGTGGTCGTCGGACTCACCGTGCTGCTGGTCATCGGCCGGCAGGCCGACCGGCTCAGCGCGGCGGTGATCATCGTGCCGTCGCTGGTCCTGCTCGCGCTGACGCACACCCGCACGGCCACCCTCGGCCTGCTCATCGGACTGCTGCTGGCGATCGGCTCGCTCGTGCTGACCAGCGCCGCCGCCCGCCGGTTCTTCTTCTGGGCGGTGCTGTGCGCCGTGGTGGCCGCGGTGGGGTTCGCCTCCGCGCTACGGGCGTGGTTCCTGCGCGGGCAGAGCCAGGAGAACTTCTCCAACCTCACCGGTCGGGCCAAGGTCTGGGACGCGCTGCTCGCGGCGCCCCGCTCGACCGCGGAGAAGCTGTTCGGCACGGGCCTGAGCGACAAGTCCTTCGGCGGGCTGCCGATCGACAACAGTTGGCTGGCCGTCTACCACGAACAGGGCCTGACGGGCATCGCGCTGGTGGCGGCGCTCCTCCTCGTGCTCGGCGGCGTCGCGCTGCTGCGGCCACCGTCGCTGCCGAGGGCCTGCGCGATCTTCCTGATCAGCTACTGCGCGATCTCCTCGTACACCGAGGCCGGCCTCGGCGACGCCTCGCCGTACCTGCTGCACCTGGCCGTGGCCGCCTCGCTGTTGGCGGCCCCCGGCACCAGCGCCGGCACCGTCCCGCCCCGCCGGGCGCCGGCGATCCCCCGACGGCGCGTCCCGCGCTGGGCCCAGGAACGAAGGTGAGGTGACCATGCGCGTCCTCGTGGTGCACAACCGCTACGCGTCGGCGCAGCCGAGCGGCGAGAACAGGGTCGTCGACCAGGAGGTGGGGCTGCTGCGCGCGGCCGGCCACCGGGTCGAGCTGTTCGAGCGGCGCAGCGACGACATCGCCGCCCGCTCGCTGCTCGGCAAGGCCACCATCCCGCTCCTGGTGCCGTGGAACCCGTCGGTGCGCGCCGAGTTGGCCGCCCGCCTGCGCGCCACCCGCCCCGACGTGGTGCACGTGCACAACGTCTTCCCGCTGCTGTCCCCCGCGGTCCTCGCCGCCTGCGCGGACGCGGGCGTGCCCGCCGTCGCGACGCTGCACAACTACACCCAGGTCTGCCCGCCCGGCACGCTGCGGCGGGACGGCCGGCTGTGCACCGACTGCGTCGGCACCACGGCGGCGTTGCCCGCCGTCCGGCACGGCTGCTACCGGAACTCGCGGCTGGCGACGGTGCCGCTCGCGGTGAGCCTGGCGGTCAACCGGCGCCGCTGGTGGTCGGGCGTGCGGCGGTTCCTGTGCATCTCGGCGGCGCAACGCGACGTCCTGGTGCGGTCCGGCATGCCGCCCGAGCGGCTGGCGGTCAAGCACAACTTCGTGCCCGACCCCGGCGCCCGCCGGGTGGGCGCCGGCGAGCACGTGCTCTTCCTGGGCCGGCTCGCGGAGGCCAAGGGGGTGCGGCTGCTCATGGCCGCCTGGGACCGGCTCGCGGCGGGCGGCGGGGTCGGCGTGCCGCTGGTGCTCGCCGGCACCGGACCGCTGGAGGCGGAGGTGAGCGCGTGGGCCGAGGGCCGGGACGACGTGCGGTACGTGGGCCTGTACGACCAGGACCAGTGCCAGCGGGCCATCGCCCGGTCGGTCGCCGTGCTGGCCCCCTCGATGTCCCTGGAGACGTTCGGCCTGGTGGTGGTGGAGGCGATGGCGGCCGGCGTGCCGCCGATCGCCGCCGGCCACGGCGCCTTCGTCGAACTCGTCGAGGACGGGGTGACCGGGCTGCTGCACGTGCCGGGCGACGCCGCCTCGCTCGCGGACCGGGTGCGCCGGATCACGGCCGATCCGGCCCGCAACCAGGAGCTGGGCCGGGCGGCCCGGCTCCGCTACGAACAGGGCTTCAGCCCGGCCGTCGGGCTGCGACGCCTGGAGGAGGAGTACCGCTCAGCGATCGCGGAGCGGCCCGGCGGCGGGGTGGGCCCGCCGCCGGTGGCGAACGACAGCACTGGCTCGCGGCGGGAGCGCCCGCGCGAGCAGGGATGGGGGCAGTAGATGACACGATGCCGACTCTGCGGCTCGGCGGCGCTGGCCAGCGTCGTCGACCTGGGGGCGACCCCGCCGTGCGAGAGCTTTCTCGCCGCGGACCAACTGGACCGGATGGAGCCGGCCTACCCGCTGCACCTGCGGGTGTGCACCGACTGCTGGCTGGCGCAGCTCCCGCCGCTGATCACGCCGGAGGAGACGTTCAGCGAGTACGCGTACTTCTCCTCGTACTCGACCTCCTGGGTGGAGCACGCGCGTGCCTTCGTCGCCGACGCCACCGGGCGCCTGGGGCTCGGGCCCGGGTCCTTCGTGGTGGAGGTCGCGAGCAACGACGGGTACCTGCTGCGGCACGTGGTGGAGCGGGGCATCCGCTGCCTGGGCGTCGAGCCGTCGGTGAACGTCGGGGCCGCGGCGCGGGAGGCCGGCGTGCCCACCCTCACCGCGTTCCTGGACCCGGCCACCGGCGCGCGGGTGCGCGCCGAGCACGGCCCGGCCGACCTGGTGGTGGCCAACAACGTGTACGCGCACATCCCCGACGTGGTCGGCTTCACCCAGGGGCTGCGCGCCCTGGTCGCCGACGACGGCTGGGTCTCCGTGGAGGTGCAGCACCTGCTGACGCTGATCGAGGAGAACCAGTACGACACGATCTACCACGAGCACTTCCAGTACTACACGGTCGCCTCCGCGGCCCGCGCCCTGGCCAGCGGCGGACTCGCGCTCGTGGACGTCGAGACGCTGCCCACGCACGGCGGTTCCATCCGGCTGTGGGCCCGGCCGACCGAGGTGGCCGGCGAGCCCTCGCGGCGGGTGGTGGACGTGCTGGCCCGGGAGAAGGCCGCCGGGTTGCGGGAGCTGTCCGGGTACGCCGAGTTCTCCGCCCGCGTCGCCAAGGTCCGCCGGGACCTGCTGCGCTTCCTGATCGAGGCGGCCGAGCGCGGCCAGACGGTGGTCGGCTACGGCGCCCCCGGCAAGGGCAACACGCTGCTCAACCACTGCGGCATCCGGCCCGACCTGCTCGCGTACACGGTGGACCGCAACCCGTACAAGCACGGCAGGTTCACCCCGGGCACCCGTGTCCCGATCCTGCCGCCCGAGCAACTGGCCGTCGACCGGCCCGACTACGTGCTCGTCCTGCCGTGGAACCTGCGGGACGAGCTGGTCGAGCAACTGTCGTTCGTACACGCCTGGGGCGGCCGGCTGGTCTTCCCCATCCCGGAACTGAGCATTGTCGAGGTGGGGCCGTGAAGGTCGTTCTGTTCTGCGGCGGCTACGGGCTGCGGATGCGCAGCGGTGCCGCTGACGACGTGCCCAAGCCGATGGCGATGGTCGGCCCCCGGCCGCTGATCTGGCACGTCATGCGGTACTACGCGTACTACGGACACACCGAGTTCGTCCTGTGCCTCGGCTACGGGGCCCACCACATCAAGGACTTCTTCCTCCACTACGAGGAGACCACGTCCAACGACTTCGTCCTGCGCGACGGGCGGACCGAGCTGCTGTCCACCGACATCGCCGACTGGACGATCACCTTCGTACAGACCGGCATCGAGTCGCCGATCGGCGAGCGGCTGCGCCGGGTGCGGCACCACCTGGACGGCGACGAGATGTTCCTCGCCAACTACGCCGACGTGCTCACCGACGCCCCACTGCCCGAGATGATCGACGCCTTCGCGCGGCGGGACGCCGGGGCCTCGATGATGGTGGTGCCGCCGCAGTCCTCGTTCCACTGCGTGGACCTGGGTGAGGACGGCCTGGTCGGGGGCATCACCGCGGTCAGCGACATGCCGCTGTGGGAGAACGGCGGCTACTTCGTGCTCCGCCAGGAGGTCTTCGACCACCTCCCCGAGGGCGGCGATCTGGTCGCCGACGGCTGCGGCCAACTGGCCAAGCGCGGGCGGCTGGTGGCCTACCAGCACCGAGGCTTCTGGAAGCCGACCGACACGGTGAAGGAGCGGGCCGCGCTCGACGCCGCCTACGCCCAGGGTGACCGCCCGTGGGCCGTGTGGGAGCGGGGCGCCGCGCCGGCGAACTCGGGAGCGCGCGCGTGATCCGGCTCGGCGGCGGGCCGCTGGACCGGGTCGTCGCGGTGGGCGCGCACTGCGACGACATCGCCATCGGCGCCGGCGGCACCCTGCTCACGCTGTGCCGGGCGCGGCCCGGGCTGCGGGTCGACGCGCTGGTGCTCTCCGGCGGCGGCGGCGAGCGCGAGCGGGAGGAGCGGGCCGCGCTCGCCGCCTGCTGCCCCGGCGCCGACCTGCGGCTGACCGTGGACAAGCTGCCGGACGGCCGCCTCCCGGCCCACTGGGAGCAGGCCAAGGCCGCGGTCGAGGAGCTGCGCGAGCGCACCGAGCCCGACCTGGTCCTGGCGCCGCGCACCGCCGACGCCCACCAGGACCACCGCGGCCTGGCGAAGCTGGTGACCACCGCCTTCCGCGACCACCTGGTGCTCGGCTACGAGATCGTCAAGTGGGACGGCGACCTCGGCCGCATGACGGCCTACCAGCCGCTGACGCCGGAGGTCGCCGAGGACAAGGCGCGGCTGCTCCAGGAGCACTACCCCTCGCAACGGCACCGGCCCTGGTACGACCGGGAGGCGTTCCTGGGCCTGGCCCGCATCCGGGGCATCGAATGCCACGCGCGCTACGCCGAGGCGTTCGCCGTCACCAAACTCACTCTCGACCTGGGGGAACGAACGTGCGCATACTGCTGACCGGACACCAGGGCTACCTGGGCACCGTCATGGCCCCGGTGCTCACCGCCGCCGGGCACGACGTCGTCGGCCTCGACGCCGGCCTGTTCGCCGACTGCGTGCTCGGCCCGCCCCCCGCGGACCCGCCGGGGTACCGCGTCGACCTGCGGGACGTCACGGCCGACCACCTGGTCGGCGTGGACGCCGTGATCCACCTGGCCGCGCTCTCCAACGACCCGCTGGGCGCGCTCGCCCCCGACCTCACCTACGACATCAACCACCACGCGTCCGTGCGCCTGGCCAAGCTGGCCCGCGACGCCGGGGTGCGGCGCTTCCTGTACGCCTCCACCTGCTCGGTCTACGGCGCCGCCGGCGGCGGGGACCTGGTGACCGAGGACGCACCGCTGCGCCCGGTAACGCCCTACGCCGAGTCCAAGGTGCGGGTGGAGGACGACCTGCACGCGCTGGCCGACGGCGACTTCAGCCCCGTCTTCCTGCGCAACGCCACCGCCTTCGGCTACTCCCCCCGGCTGCGCGCCGACATCGTGCTGAACAACCTGGTGGGCCACGCGCTGCTGTCCGGCGAGGTGTTGGTGCTCTCCGACGGCACCCCCTGGCGCCCGCTGGTGCACGCCGCCGACATCGCCCGGGCCTTCGCGGCGGCGCTGACCGCGCCGCGCGACGCGGTGCACGACCGGGCGTTCAACATCGGCAGCGAGCTGAACAACGTCACGGTCGCCGAGATCGCCGAGCAGGTCGCCGACGCGGTGGCCGGCTCGCGCGTGGTGATCACCGGCGAGACGGGCGCCGACCCGCGCTCCTACCGGGTGGACTTCTCCCGGTTCCGCGCCGCGATACCCGGCTTCGACTGCGAGTGGCCGGTCAAGCGCGGCGCGCTCGAACTCGCCGACGCCTACCGGGCCCACGGGCTGACCCGGGACTCCTTCGAGCGGCGCTTCACCCGGCTCGCCGTGCTGCGCGCGGCGTCCGAGGCCGGCGCCGTGGACCAGACCCTGCGGTGGCGGTCGTGAGCGAGCCGGGCAAGGAGATGTACGCGCTGGTGGAGCGGTTGTACCCGCTGTGCCGGAGCATCACGGGGGACGGCGTGCGCGCCACCCTGGACATCGTCGGCGAGTACCTGCCGCTCCAGGTGCACGAGGTGCCGACCGGGACGCCGGTGCTCGACTGGACGGTGCCACGGGAGTGGAACATCCGGGACGCCTACGTCGCCGACGCCGCCGGCGACCGGGTCATCGACTTCGCCGCCTCCAACCTGCACGTGCTCGGCTACAGCGTCCCGGTCGCCGCGACCATGCCGCTGGCCGAGCTACGCGCCCACCTGCACACCCTGCCCGACCAGCCGACCCTGGTGCCGTACCGCACCAGCTACTACGCGCCGACGTGGGGCTTCTGCCTGGCCCAGGAGACCCTGGACGCGCTGCCGGAGGGCGACTACGAGGTGCGCGTCGACTCCACGCTCGAAGACGGCCACCTCACCTACGCCGAGCACGTCATCCCCGGCCAGGTACCCGACGAGGTGATCGTCTCCTGCCATGTCTGCCACCCGTCGCTGGCCAACGACAACCTGGCCGGCATCGCGGTGGCGACGTTCCTGGCCCGGGCGCTCGCGGAGCGGGACCCGTACTACACCTACCGGTTCATCTACGCGCCCGGCACCATCGGGGCGATCACCTGGCTGGCCCGCAACGCGGAGCGGATCGACCGGGTCAGGCACGGCCTCGTGCTGGCCTGCGCGGGCGACTCCGGCTCGCTGACGTACAAGCGGAGCAGGCGCGGTGACGCGGAGATCGACCGGGTGCTGGAGCACGTGCTGTCCACCTCCCAACGCCCGCATGAGATAAGGGAGTTCACGCCGTACGGCTATGACGAGCGGCAGTACTGCTCCCCCGGGTTCGACCTCGGCGTGGGCTCGCTCACCCGGACCCCGTACGCGGGCTACCCCGAGTACCACACCTCGGCGGACAACCTCGACCTCGTCTCCCCGGACGCGATGGCGGACACGCTCGCCGTCTGCCGCGAGGCGTTCGCCGTGCTCGACCGTAACCGGCGCTACCGCAACCTCAGCCCCTACGGCGAGCCGCAGTTGGGCCGGCGTGGGTTGTACGACGCGCTCGGCGGCAGAAGCGACACCAGGCAGGCGCAGATGGCCATGCTCTGGGTGCTCAGCCTCTCCGACGGCGAGCACGGCCTGCTGGATGTCGCCGAGCGGGCGGGGCTGCCGTTCGACACCGTCGCCGCCGCGGCCGACGCCCTGCGGAACGCCGGGCTAATCACGACGTGACACCGATGACGACCGAGGAGGAGGGCACCACGCCACCCAAGTCCCCGCCGGGCAAGGCCCCGTCGAGCAAGGCCGGGCGGACCGCCAAGCGGGCCATGGTCGGCCGGCTGTCCTGGGGCCTCGCCGACCAGGCGGCCTCCAGCGCGTCCAACTTCGCGGTGGGCGTCTACGTGGCCCGCTCGCTCGGGCTGACCGCCTTCGGCGTGTTCAGCCTGGCCTGGGTGACCTACGGCGTGGTGCTCAGCGTCTCCCGTGGCCTGGCCACCGACCCGCTCGTGGTGCGCTTCAGCGGTGTGCCGGTGGCGTCCTGGCGCGTGGCGGTGGCCCGTTCGTCGGGTACCGCGCTCGGCGTCGGCGCGGCCGTCGGCGCGGTGTGCGTGGTCCTCGGGCTCGCCCTGGGAGGCCGGGTGGGGTTCGCCTTCGCCGGTCTGGGTGTCGTGCTGCCGGGGCTGCTGTTGCAGGACGCCTGGCGGTTCTCGTTCTTCGCCGCGGGCGACGGCCGCAAGGCGTTCGTGAACGACGTCGTGTGGGGCGTCGCCCTCGTGCCGGCCATGGTGGTCGCGGCCCGCGTGGGCAGCGTGACCGCCTACGTGCTCGCCTGGGGCGCCTCCGCCACGGTGGCCGCGGCGTACGGCTGCTACCAGTCCGGCATCCAGCCCCGGATGACCGGGGCCCGCCGGTGGCTGCGCGACCACCGCGACCTCGGTTACCGGTACCTGGCCGAGAACGTCGGCGTCAGCGGCGCGAGCCAACTGCGGGCGTACGGGCTCGGCGCGATCGTCGGCGTCGGCGCGGTGGGGGTGATCCGGGGCGCCGAGCTGCTGCTCGGCCCGTTCCTCGCCGTGCTGATGGGGCTCTCGCTGGTCACCGTCGCGGAGGCGGCGCGGGTGCTGCGGCGGGCCCCGGAGCGCCTGGGCGGGTTCTGCCTCGCGCTGGGCGGCGGACAGGCCGTCGCCGCGCTGCTGTGGGGCGCGGCGCTGCTCCTCGTACCCGACCGGCCCGGCGAGCTGGTGCTCGGCGACGTCTGGGACTCCGCGTCGGCGATCATCCTGCCGGTCACCCTCGGCGTCGCGGGCGCCGGTCTCGGCACCGGCGCGGCGGCCGGGCTGCGCGCGCTCGCCGCGGCCCGGCGCAGCCTGCGCTGCCAACTGTTCGCCTCCGCCTGCTACGTCGCCGGCGGGCTCGGCGGCGCGGCCGTGGCCGGCACGGCCGGCTCGGCCTGGGGCGTCGCCGCGGCCGCCGCGTGCGGCTCCGCCGCGTGGTGGCTGCAGTTGCGCTCCGCCCTGCGCGAGCGCCACCAGAACACCCTTCGTGAAGTGAGGACGTCATGACTGTCTCTGGCCGCACTCCCCGGCTGAGCATCGGCCTGCCCGTGTACAACGGCGAGGAGTACCTCGCGGAGTCGCTGGACGCCCTGCTCGGCCAGACCTACGAGGACTTCGAACTGGTCATCACCGACAACGCCTCGACCGACGGAACGCGCGACATCTGCCGCGCGTACGCCGCGCGGGACTCCCGCGTCCGCTACCTCCGGCTGCCCCGCAACATCGGCGCGGCGCCGAACCACAACCACGTGTTCACCCAGTGCCGCGGCGAGCTGTTCAAGTGGGCGTCACACGACGACCTGTACGCCCGTGACCTGCTGCGGCGCTGTGTGGAGGCGCTGGACGAGCGGCCGGAGGTGATCCTCGCCCACGCCGACCAGGCGGTCATCGACGGCGACGGCACGGTGAAGGTTCCGTACGCGTACACGCTCGACACCGCCTCGCCGCGCGCGCCCGAGCGCTTCCGCAGCATGCTCTTCGAGCCCGGCGGCGACGACTTCTACGGGGTGATCCGGGCCGACGTGCTGCGCCGGGTGAAGCCGCACGACAGCTACCACCACGCGGACCGCACGTTCGTCGCCGAGATCGGCCTGCACGGGCCGTTCCACCAGGTGCCGGAGCTGCTGTACTTCCGCCGCGACCACCCCACGCGCGCCGAGCGCGCGAACCCCTCCAAGCGCTCCCGGTGCGTCAACCTGGACCCGCGCCGGGCGGGCCCGCTGCACCCGACGCCCCGGCTGCTCGCCGAGTACGTCGGCGGCTTCGTCTCGGCGATCCGGCGGGCGCCGCTGTCCTCGGCCGACCGGCGCGCCTGCTACGGCCACCTGGCCGCGTGGATGGCCAGCCGGGCCCGGCCGGGCGCGGGCGAGCGGGTCGAGGACCGGGCCCCGGTCGACCCGGCCAAGCTCACGGTCTCCGTCGACGCGCTCGTCGCCGGCCGCGACGGGGGGCGGGGATGACGTCGGGGAAGCGGACTCCGGTGCGCGTCGGGGTGTTCGGCCTGCTCGGCTCCGGCAACATCGGCAACGACGGCTCGCTCGAAGCGGTGCTCGGGTACCTCGCCGCCGAGCACCCGGGGGCGGTCGTGGACGCGATGTGCGGCGGTGCCGAGGACGTCGCGCTCCGCTACCGGATTCCCGCCACGCGGCTGAACTGGTACCGCGGCGAGTACCGGACCGCGTCCCGCGCGGGCGCCATCGCCGCCAAGGGGGTGGGCAAACTCGTCGACGCCGCCCGCACCGCCGGTTGGGTACGCCGGCACGACGTGGTCATCGTGCCGGGCACGGGCATCCTGGAGACCACGCTGCCGCTGCGGCCGTGGGGCTTCCCGTACTCGCTGTTCCTGCTCTGCGCGGCCGGCCGGCTGCTCGGCACCCGGGTCGCGCTGGTCAGCGTCGGCGCCGGCCCGATCGGCAGCCGGCCGACCCGGGCCCTGGTGCGCTGCTCGGCGCGGCTCGCCGGCTACCGGTCGTACCGGGACGCCATGTCCCGCGACGCGATGCGGGCGATGGGCGTGGACACCGCGCGCGACGGCGTCTACGAGGACCTCGTGTTCGCCCTGCCGACGCCGGCGGCGGGCCTGGCTCAGGGGCCGCCTGGCACGGTGTGCGTCGGCGTCATGGCGTTCCACGGCGGCAACGACGACCGCGCCAGGGCCGAGGAGATCCACCGCCGCTACCTCGACGGGACGACCGCGTTCGTGCGCGCCCTGGTCGCGGACGGCAGGCCGGTCCGGCTGCTCACCGGCGACGAGGTCGACCGGCCGGTGGTCGCCGCGATCCTCGACGCGGTGGACTCACCCCTGGTCACCGCGGCCGAGACGGCCTCGCTGGCCGACCTGATGAAGGAGATGGCGGTCGCCGACGCCGTGGTGGCGACCCGCTACCACAACCTGATCTGCGCGCTGAAGGTCGGCACACCGACGCTCGCGCTCAGCTACTCGGGCAAGAGCGACGCGCTCATGGCCCGGATGGGACTCGGCACCTACCGCCACCCCGCCCGCGACGTCGACGCCGACCGGCTGCTCGAACAGTTCCGGGCGCTTGAGCGGCGGTCGGCCGAGCTACGGCGGACCCTCGCCGAGCGGAACGTGGCCGCCGCCCGGCGCGTCGAGCGCCAGTTCGCCGCCCTGACCGAGTCCCTGTTCCCGGCGACCGACCACGCCCCTGCCCCACGGGAGACCCCATGAAAGCGACCGAGGTCCCGGAGATCACCGGCGCCTACCTCTTCGAACCGACGCCGCACGCCGACGAGCGCGGCTTCTTCTGCCGCACCTTCGACGCCGACGTGGTCCGCTCGGTGGGCCTGGACCCGAACGCGTTCGTCCAGGACAGCCTGTCGCGCTCGGTCCGGGGCGTGCTGCGCGGCCTGCACCTGCGCTCGGGCGCCGGCGAGGCGAAGCTGGTGCGCTGCTCGTACGGGAGGGTCTTCGACGTCGTCGTGGACCTGCGGCCGGACTCGCCCACCTATCTCGGCCAGGGCTTCTTCGAGCTGTCCGACGCCGCCCAGACCACGCTGTACGTGCCGGCGGGCTGCGCGCACGGCTTCCAGGCGCTGACCGACGTCGCCGACGTCTCGTACCGGATCGACCGCCCGCACGACCCGGCCGAGGACGTGACCATCGCCCACGACGACCCTCGGCTCGCCATCCCCTGGCCGCTGCCGGCCACGTCGATGTCCGCGCGGGACCGGCGGGCGCCGAGCCTGGCCGAGGCCCTGACCCACGAGGAGGGTTGAGGCGCTGTGGTCGCTCCAGCCGAAGAGTTCCCGTTGCCCCGGTCGCGCGCGGCCAACGAGCGGCTGCACGCCCTGGTCCCCGGCGGCGCGCACACCTACGCCAAGGGCGACGACCAGTACCCCGCGGACCTGGCCCCGGTCATCAGCCACGGCCGCGGTGCCCACGTGTGGGACGTCGACGGCAACCGCTACGTCGAGTACGGCTCGGGGCTGCGGTCGGTCAGCCTCGGCCACGCCCACCCGCGCGTGGTGGAGGCGGTGCGGCGGGAACTGGACCGAGGCAGCAACTTCGTCCGCCCGTCCATCGTGGAGGTGGAGGCCGCCGAGCGCTTCCTGGCCACGGTACCGACCGCCGAGATGGTGAAGTTCGCGAAGAACGGCTCCGACGCCACCACCGCCGCCGTGCGGCTGGCCCGCGCCGTCACCGGGCGCCCGCTGGTGGCCGTCTGCGACGCGCACCCGTTCTTCTCGGTCGACGACTGGTTCATCGGCACCACACCGATGTCCGCCGGCGTGCCGGCCGCGACCACCGAACTCACCGTCACCTTCCCGTACGCGGACCTGGCGGCCACCGAGCAGGTGCTCGCCCGCCACCAGGGGCAGATCGCCTGCCTGATCCTCGAACCCGCCAGCCAGACCGGGCCTTCCCCAAGCTCTCCACTTCGTTCGAGCGGGGGAGACCCCACTGCCGATTACCTCGCCGGGCTGCGCGCGCTGGCCGACCGGCACGGCTGCGTCCTGGTCTTCGACGAGATGATCACCGGTTTCCGCTGGTCCGAGGCGGGCGCCCAGGGCCTGTACGGCGTCGTGCCCGACCTGTCCACCTTCGGCAAGGCGCTGGGCAACGGGTTCGCCGTCGCCGCGCTGGCCGGGCGCCGCGACCTCATGGAGCGCGGCGGGCTGCGCCACCCCGGCGACCGGGTGTTCCTGCTGTCCACCACGCACGGCGCGGAGACGCACGCGCTGGCCGCCGCGATGGCCGTGCTGACCACCTACGTCGAGGAGGGCGTCACCGCGCGCCTGCACGCCATCGGCGAGCGGTTGGCCGCCGGCGTCCGGGACGCGGCGGCCGGCGCGGGCGTCGGCGACCACCTTCTCGTCCGGGGCCGGGCCAGCAACCTGGTCTTCGCCACCCTCGACGCGGACCTGCGGCCCTCGCAGGAGTACCGCACCCTGTTCCTGCGCCAGCTCATCACGGGCGGGGTGCTGGCCCCGTCGTTCGTGGTGAGCAGCGCGCTCAGCGACGCCGACGTCGACCGCACCGTGGACGTGGTGGCCCAGGCGTGCGCGGTGTACCGGAAGGCGCTGGACGCCGGCGACCCCACGCCCTGGCTGGCGGGGCGGCCGGTGAAGCCGGTCTTCCGGCGGTTGGCGTAGGGGCCGTCAACCGCGCTTTCGCCGTACGGTGTCGGCCGCCCGGTCGACCAGCCACGCCGTCGCCGGCACCACCGCGAGCGCCGCGCACCAGCCGCCGAGCACGTCGGTCGGGTAGTGCGCGCCCAGCGCGACCTGCGCCCACCCCATCGCGGCGCCGGCGACCAGCGTCGGGGTGAGCGCGAGGAGGGTGCCGGCCGTCGTGCCGAGCCGGAGCCGGCCGGCCACGAGCAGCGCCACCACGAGGGCGAAGGCGGTACCGAAGGCGGTGTGCCCGCTCGGGTAGGACAGGTTGTCACCGTGGATGGTGCGCCCCACCAGCGGCTTGAGCAGCCGCGTCGTCGCCACGGCCAGCCCGACGCCGACCACGACGAGCACCGCCGCGCGCGGCCACCGCAGCACCAGGCAGCCCGCCACGGCGAGGCCGACCAGCGTGGCCGCCCCGGCGGGCTCCCCCCAGAAGTCGACGGCCAGCGCGACGGACCGCCACCGGGGCGGCACGTCCTCCGCCGCCACCGAGAACCGCGCGTCCACCCAGCCCGGCCCGCCGTCGCCCGCGTACCAGACGCCGATGACGGCGACGACCAGCGCGGCGACGGCCGCGACCAGCCCGAGCCGCGCGCGCAGCGTTACGGGCAGCACCTCGGGCGCCGGCCGGCCGACGTGCTCAGGATCATCCAACAGTCGCACGCTGCCAGCCTTTCAGTTGCCGACCCCGCGTGCCGACCCCGCGCCGCACACGCGACGGCACCGGCCCGCCGGGATGACGCTCCCGACGGGCCGGTGCGCTGGTGCCCGAGGTGTTACCGGGCGTGGGACGAGCGGGTGTTACCGGGTGCGGTAGGCGTCGTAGATGGCCTGGTTCACCGTGTTGCCCTGCTTGTCGCTGGCGTTCGCCTTGAACGAGACGCTCTTGCCAGCGCCCGGGTTCTTCACGGTCACCTTGCCACCGCTGACGGCCAGCTTCTTCCAGTGCGCGCCCTTGTCGTAACTGACGTACACCGCGAGCGACTTGAGGTTTTTACCGGCGGCCGATCCCTGCACCGTGACCGGGACCTTGACCGTCGCCCCCGCCTTGGCGGTGCTGTCCAGCGCCAGGGTGGGAGTGAAGCGCACCACCGAGGTCGGCAGCTTCACCTCGCCGGTGGTCTTCTTCGAGGAGAAGGTCCAACTACCGGTGACCTTGGTGGAGACGTTGGCGACCGTGCCACGGCTGACCGAGGTGCTGAGCTTGTAGTTGGCCGCTCCGGCCGGCACCGTGAACGCCTCGCCACCGATGAGCGGATCGGTGTTGCTACCGACCTTCTTGCCGTTGCGGTAGAGGGTCGTCCGCACCTTGTCGGTGGCCGTGTAGCCGGTGTTGTTCCTGCCGTCGGCGAAGAGCGGAAGGACGCCGTACAGGTCGTTGCCGTCGCGGAAGAGGCCCTCGTTCGCGCTCACCTTGGGCCCGAACACGCCGACGTTGAGCTGCTGGGAGTAGGACTTGCCCGGGGCCAGCCGGAGTTCGTCGGTGTTGTAGTCGGCCTCGTATTCTTCCTCGGCGCTGTGCTGCTCAAGGCCCACCGCCCACCGCGGCCCCTTGCCGTTGACGTAGATGGTCGCGGTGTGCGGCAACTTGGCGGGGATGCCGACCACCCAGCTACCCGAATTGCCGATGACAGGGAGGACGTACAGGGCGCCCGTCTTCTTCGGGGCAGGGGCGCCCAGCTTTGCGGTGATCTTGGCGAGGTCAGCGGGCTTGGCGTGCCGGACGAACCCGGTCGGCGCCTTGGTGACGGAACCGCCGTAGGCCACGTGGTACGTGGGGCCGTTCCCCGCCCGCTGGAAGCTGCTGGTGAACTTCTGCGTCAGCTCGCCGGCCGGGACGGCGGGGCCGAGGTGCGCGGTCCTGAACTTCGCGAAGGAGTCCAGCAGGTAGCCGTAGCCGAAGGACACGTTCTCCCCGGTGACACCGATCTCCGCGTAGGCGAGCAGCGAGGTGGCGTCCCGGACCGGAACGGTCAGGTCGACGGGCTTGGTGGTGCGGGCGTCGAGGGTCGCCGTGGTGTTCCTGTCGACGACCAGCTTGGGCTGGTTGATCCAGTCGATGCTCTCGTCGCTGCCGCTGATCGAGCCGGTGAGCAGGTAACGGCCCTTGGGGACCCGGACCTTGCCGTCCCTGCTGGTGTCGTCGACACCGAAGGTCTGGCCAGTGCCGAGGCCGCTGATCCCGTCCAGCGCGCTGCTGAAGGTCTGTGCGGGCTTGCCGTCCCGCCCGACGTGCTTGAGGGTCACGTCGTACGACTCGACCTCGCGCTCCACCCCGGCGGCGGTGCGCACGGTCTGCCCACCACCCGTCGCGGTCACCTGCGCGCTGTACGAGCCGTCCACGGTGCCACCCAGCCGGGTGTCGACGGTCACGGAGGTGGTCGCCGTACCGCCCGCCGCAATCGTGAGCCGCTTGTCTCTGGCGGTGAAGAAGCCGGCCGGGGCGGGCTTCCCGTCAGGGCCCGTACCGGTCAGCGCCACGTCCACGGTGACCGGCTTGTCGCCCAGGTTGCGGTAGGTCAGCTCCCCGGACTGTGGCTTGTCGTCGGTGTGCGGCCACTGCTGCTTGCCGAAGGAGAGCGAGACCGGCTCGGCGACCACCGTCTGCGTGATGGCCTTGCGCAGGTCGATACGGCCGGCGCCCTGTTCGAAGACGGTGTACGGGCCCGGGGTCGTGGAACCGACCAGCGCGGCCTTGATCCGCGCTCCGCTCCAGTCCGGGTGCTGCTGGGCCAGGATCGCACCGGCGCCCGCGGCGTGCGGAGCGGACATGGAGGTACCGGAGACCGCCACGTAGCCGTCAGCGACCGGGGTGCCTCCCTCGGCGATCTGGCTGCCGGGCGCCGCCGCCGCGCCGATGTCCACCCCGGGCGCGGTCACATCGGGCTTGACGGCACTGTCCCCCACCCGGGGGCCCCGGCTGGAGAAGCTGGCCAGCTTGTCCTTCTTGTCGACGGCACCCACGGTCAACGCGGCGTCCGCGCTGCCCGGGGAGCCGACGGTGCCGGCACCGAAGTCACCCTCGTTGCCCGCCGAGATGGCGAAGAGGATGCCCTTCTCGGCCGAGAGCTTGTTGACCGCGGTCTCCAGCGGGTCGAGGCCGGGCTGGTCCGTCCCGCCGAGGCTGAGGTTGACCACGTCGGCCTTCTGGGCCGCCGCCCACTCCAGGCCCGCGATGATGCCCGAATCCTCGCCGGACCCCTCGTCGTCCAGGACCTTGCCATCGAGGATCTTCGCACCGGAGGCGACACCCCGGTACTTGCCGCCGGACTTGGCGCCGGTACCGGCCGCGATGGACGCCACGTGCGTGCCGTGACCCACCCGGTCCTTGGTGTCGACGGCGTCCGTGAAGTTCTTCTCGGCGACCTGCTGGCCAGCCAGGTCCGGGTGCGTCTGGTCGACACCGGTGTCCAAGACGGCGATCTTGGTGCCCTTGCCGTCGAAGCCCGCCTTCCACGCTGCGGGCGCGCCGATCTGCGGCACGCTCTTGTCGAGCGTGGCCTTGCGGATACCGTCCAGCCACACCTTCGCCACCCCGGGGGCCGCCGTACGGTGTGAGGCGCCCCGGGACGTGTCGGTCAGCGCCTCCCAGGCAGCCGTGGCGTGCTCGGGCGAGGCCGTCACCGCATCGGCGCCCAGCACCGGAAGCGCACGCCGCAGTTCCAGGCCCTCGGCGGCCCGCAGCTTCGCCTTGGCGGCGGGCCGCTCGCCCTGGTAAGCGACGATGAGCCGCACCCCCTCACGCTGGCTGGCCACGTACTCCGGCCGGCTCAGCGTGGTGACGTCGAACAACCGCCGGTCCACCGTGCCCCGCGAGATCAGGCGACGCGCGTCGAGCGGGATCACGTACGCGTGCCCGCCCCGCCGCTCCACCTGTACCGGGATGCGCTCGCGCCCCTCGGCCGGCCGGATGGCGACCGGGTTGCCCTTGGCATCGACCGCGACCCGATCACCGGTGACGAGGGTGACCCAGGTGCGGGCACCGCCGGCCCCGCGCTCCTGGCCCGTCCGCTTGCCGTCTGTCGTGGCGGCGGAACCTTCCCGCGCCACAGCGGTCGGGGTGGTCAACCCCGCCGCGAGCGCGGTGGCGGCAACGACGGCCACCCCCGCGCCCCACACAGCTCTTCTTCCTGTACGCAACTTTCCCCCCAATGAGGACAGCTCACGAGAAGGGCCCCACAGGCCCCTCACATCAAGTGCGTGCACAGGCGAGTATGTGCCGGATCGCGGCACCCACCCGCGAGTGTGGCGGAAAAGCCAAGTGCTCCTGAAACAAAAGGACTTGAAAGCGTTGGTAGGCATCTGGTGTGTTGCCGCCGTGTGGCGTTGCGGGGGGTCGGATTCCGGTACGGCCAGGTCAGGGGCGGTATGGCGGAGGGCAGGGCCCCGCTTGTTCGCGGGGGTGTCCGCGCCACCCGCCGGCGGCCCCCGCGTGGCTCGGCGGACGGAAATCGGTTGTGCGCCGGCCCGCGCAGCGGTTTCCATGGGCGTGGCAAGGGGCACCGGCACGGCGTCGGGCCCTCCGAAGAGGTGGTGTTGTATGCCCAGGGCGTCGCGGAACGGATCTCGCGTACGAGGACGGTCCGCACCGGTGACGTCTGGACCCGGCCGACGCGTTCGGCCCGGTCGAGGCTGACCGGCTCCGCGCGGACTCCCCTACGCGAGCGGCGTACCTCGCGGCGGCCAACCCGGCCGCCCCTGGACCGCGTTCGCGACGTGCCGCACCTCGGCGCGCGCGACACGCTTCGCACGTGACGCACACTGCCAGGAGTCCCCTCGCATGACCCGACCCAGCAAGCGGGAGCGCGCCGCACACGGCCGCTCCCGGAACGCCACCTCGTTCCGTTGTCTCCACTGCGGCCTCGACATCTCCCTGAGCGCCGTGGGCACCAGCCATCGCAACCACTGCCCGCACTGCCTGTGGAGCCGACACCTCGACACCACCCCGGGCGACCGGGCCGCCGACTGCGGCGCCCGGATGGAGCCGCTGGCCATCACCGTGCGCGGTGACGGCGAGTGGGTGATCATCCACCGGTGCACCGGCTGCGGCGTGCTGCACGCCAACCGCACGGCGGGCGACGACAACGCCCTGCCGCTGACCCGGCTCGCCGTACGCCCACTGGCCCAGCCGCCATTCCCCTTCGAGCGGCTGGCCGGCCTGTGAGCCGCTGACCGCGCGACGGGCCCGGCGACCCCACCCAGGGGCCGCCGGGCCCTTTTCCGTCGCGTTCGGCCGTCCCCTCACCGTACGGGGGGCAGGAGCGGGCCACGGGGATCGCTCAGCGGGGAGACGCCTCGATCTCGAATCCGTGGCGCTCGCCGTCGGCGAGGAACGAGGCGAGCGCGGCGGCCTGTTCGGCCACGGCGGTACGGTCGGCTCGCGAGAAGGCCCGCAGCGGGGTGACCGTGACCGTGCCGTCCCGAACGCTCCACGTGGCGGCGACCCGGCCGTCCAGCAGGACGAAGCGGGCGCCGGTGACAGACAGGCCACGGTGGGCGTCGTCGATGATCCGGCCGCGGTCGTGGTAGCCGAGGACGGCGTTGTCGAAGGCGGGCAGGAACCGCACCGGCGCGGGTGTCTCGGGGTCGGGGCGTGGCGCGCCGGGGAGGTCGAGCAGTTCCCGGCCGCGCTCGTCGCGGAAGGTGACCAGCTCGTCCCGTAGGGCCGCGAGGGCGGTCGGCAGTCCGGCCAGGCCGCACCAGGCGCGCACGTCGGCGGAGGCGGCGGGCCCGAACGCGGCCAGGTAGCGCCGCACCAGCGCCTGGCCGACCGGGTCCGAGCCGGTGCGCGGCAGCGGGTCCACCTCGCGGCCGAGCCAGGACGCGAGCGGCGCGTTGCGCACCCCCGCCCGGACGCGCCACAGCCCGCGCGGCGGCATCTGCGCCACCGGGACGAGCGCGGCGATGACCACCTCGCCGAGCGCCCGTGGCCCCGGCTCGGGCCACCGTTCGGCCAGCGCCCGGCCGAGGTCGGCCATCGAACACGGCTCGCCGTCGGCCAACAGGGCGCGGCCCGCCGCCGCGAGCGCGTCGAGGTCCACTCCGGCGAGTTCGCGACGGTAGGCCCCGACGGACCGCTGCCGGAGCATGGCGTCGTGCCGCGCCCGCCAGGCCAGCGCGTCGTCCGCGGTGACCAGGTGCACCGTGCGGCGCATGAGGTGGGTGCGTACCACGCGTCGCTCGGTCAGCAGGTCCGAGAGCGCGTGGGGGTCGAACGCGCGCAGCCGGGACCACAGCCCGACGAAGGGTTCCTGCGGCTCCTGGGCCTGGAGGCCGCCCAGGTGCGCGACGGCGTCGATGGCCGGCAGGTCGGCGCGGTCGAGGAGCAACTGCCGGGCGAGCGTGGCGCGGTTGAGCGCCCGGGTGTCCAGCACGGTCATCGCGGCCCCTCCACCGCCCGCGCGTCACCGCTGCTCCCGGCCGCCACCGGGCGCGGCACGGCGGCCGTGCGCGCGGCGGGGCGGCCGGCCCGGCCGCCGGCCCGGCGGGAGCGGGGCGAGGCGGTCGGGGGGCCGGGTTCTTCCTGGTTGTTCTCGTCGTGATGCACGGGCCCACGATGGCAGGCCATGAGGACAGGGCGTGTCCGCTTTGTTCGCGTGATCGTGGGAGGTGCGGCGGGTCCCCGGGGGCCGTGGCGCGCGGAGCCCGCCGCTCGTGCGGGGGCGGCCGTGGCCCTGCCCGCCAGGCTCCCCCGGGGTCGCACGCGCGCTGCCCGTACGTACGCCCGCGCGGTGGCTACGCGTCGATGCGCGACCGGTCCAGCGTCGCCGCCGAGCCGGCGATGAACTCCTTGCGCGGCGCCACGTCGTTGCCCATCAGCAGGTCGAAGACGCGCTCCGCGGCGTCCAGGTCGGAGAGGTTGATCCGGCGCAGGGTGCGGCGGCGCGGGTCCATCGTGGTCGCCGCCAGTTGGTCGGCGTCCATCTCGCCGAGCCCCTTGTAGCGCTGGATCGAGTCCCTGTACCGGACGCCCTGGCGTCGCAACTCCGCGAGTGTGTCCCGCAGTTCGCGGTCGGAGTAGGTGTAGACGTACCTGTCCCGGCCCTTCCCGGGCTGGGTGATCTCGACGCGGTGCAGTGGCGGGACCGCGGCGAAGACCCGGCCGGCCTCGACCATCGGCCGCATGCAGCGGTGGAACAGCGTGAGCAGCAGGCAGCGGATGTGGGAGCCGTCCACGTCGGCGTCGGTCATCATGATGATCCTGCCGTAACGGGCCTGGTCCAGATCGAAGGTGCGGCCCGAGCCCGCACCGATGACCTGGATGATCGCGCCGCACTCGGCGTTGCGCAGCATGTCGGCCGCCGACGAGCGCCGCACGTTCAGGATCTTGCCCCGGATCGGCAGCAGCGCCTGGAACTCGGAGTTCCGGGCGAGCTTGGCCGTCCCCAGGGCGGAGTCACCCTCGACGATGAACAGTTCGCCGCGGTCGGTGTCGCCGCTGCGACAGTCGGCGAGCTTGGCCGGCAGCGCGGAGGACTGGAGGGCGGTCTTCCGGCGCTGGACCTCCCTGTGCTGGCGGGCCGCGACACGCGTGCGGGCGGCGGCGACGACCTTGTCCAGCACGGCACGGGCCTGGGCCGAGGTGTCGCGTCTGGTGGACGTGAGGAACGCCGCCAACTCCCTCGCGACCACCTGGTGCACGACGCGGCGGGCGGCCGACGTGCCGAGCACCTCCTTGGTCTGGCCCTCGAACTGCGGCTCGGCCAGCCGCACGGTCACCACGGCGGTGAGGCCCTCAAGGGCGTCGTCCCTGACGACGTCGGCCTCGGCGACGCGCAGCAGCTTCCTGGCGCGCAGGGCCTCGTTCACCGTCCGGGTGACGGCCTGCTCGAAACCGGCGACATGGGTGCCGCCCTTGGGCGTGGCGATGACGTTGACGAAGGACTTCACGGTCGTGTCGTAGCCGGTGCCCCAGCACAGGGCCACGTCCACGCCGAGTTCGCGGCTGACCTCGGCGGGCGTCGAACGGCCGTGCTCGTCCAGGACCGGGACGGCCTCCCGGAACGTGCCCCGGCCGGTGAGGCGGAGCACGTCGCACAGGGGCCTGTCGCCGGTGAGGTACGCGCAGAACTCGCCGACCCCACCGTCGAAACGGAAGGACTCCTCGCCCGTGCCGCCGTCCGGGCCGAGGCCGTACGCGTCCCGGACGACGAGGGTCAGGCCCGGCACCAGGAAGGCCGTCTGGCGGGCCCGTTGGTGCAGCGCGTCGAGGCGGAGCCGAGCGTCCGGCGGGAAGATCCGCTGGTCGGCCCAGTAACGCACCCGGGTGCCCGTGCGCGACGCGGGAATCTCGGTCGTTCGACGCAGGCCCGGGGCCGGGGTGAAGGGGGCGTCGGGTCCCGGGCCGGCGTACCTGCCGGGGGTGCCGCGGTGGAAGCTCATGGCGTGGGTGTGGCCGTGCCGGTCGATCTCGATGTCGAGTCGCGCGGAGAGGGCGTTGACCACGCAGGCGCCGACGCCGTGCAGGCCGCCGGAGGCCGCGTAGGAGCCGCCGCCGAACTTCCCGCCGGCGTGCAGCTTGGTGTAGGCGATCTCGACGCCGGACAGGCCGGTGCGGGGCTCGACATCGACAGGGATGCCGCGGCCGTTGTCGGCGACCTCGACCGAGCCGTCCTCGTGCAGGACGACCTCGACGCGGTCGCAGTACCCGCCCAGGGCCTCGTCCACGGAGTTGTCGATGATCTCCCACAGGCAGTGCGTCAGGCCCCGGCTGTCGCTGGAGCCGACGTACATGCCGGGGCGCTTGCGCACGGCCTCAAGTCCTTCCAGGGCCATGAGGTGCCGTGCGGTGTAGTCGGAGCCGTCCCGTGGTGGGTTGACCGTGGGTGTGGCGGTGGTCGTGGGTGTGGAGTCGGGCGTGGGTGTGGCGGTGGTCGTGGGTGCGGAGTTGGCCGTGGGTGTGGCGGGGGGCGTGCGCACGCGGTGCTCTCCTCGGCGGCGGTCGCGGGGGCGGGGGCGGGGCCCCGGGCCCGGTGGGCCCGGGGGCGTCAGATGTCGAGGAAGCGGACGTCCTTGGCGTTGCGCTGGATGAAGTGGCGGCGCGCCTCGACGTCCTCGCCCATCAGGACGGAGAACAGGTCGTCGGCGACGGCCGCGTCGTCCAGGGTGACCTGGCCCAGGACCCGGTGGTCGGGGTCCATGGTGGTCACGCGCAATTCCTCGGCGTTCATCTCGCCCAGGCCCTTGAAGCGCTGGATGGAGTCGTCCCTGACCCGGCGGCCGGCCTGTCGGCCCCGTTCGACGAGCACGTCGCGTTCGCGGTCGGAGTAGGCGTACTCCACGTGCTCCCGGCTCCACTTGATCTTGTAGAGCGGGGGGCGGGAGAGGTAGACGTGGCCCTCTTCGATCAGCGGTCGCATGAAGCGGAAGAGGAAGGTGAGCAGCAGTGTGTTGATGTGCTGGCCGTCGACGTCGGCGTCCGCCATCAAAATGATCTTGTGGTAGCGGAGCCTGGCGATGTCGAAGTCCTCGTGCACGCCCGCGCCGAACGCGGAGATGATCGCCTGCACCTCCTGGTTGTGCAGGATTCTGTCGATCCTGGCCTTCTCGACGTTGAGGATCTTGCCGCGGATGGGCAGGATCGCCTGGTACCGCGGGTCGCGGCCGGACTTGGCCGAGCCGCCGGCGGAGTCACCCTCGACGATGAAGATCTCGCACCGCGCCGGGTCGCTGGACTGGCAGTCGCTGAGCTTGCCCGGCAGCGACGCCGTCTCGAGCAGGCCCTTGCGGCGGGTCAGGTCGCGCGCCCTGCGGGCCGCGACCCGGGCGGTCGCCGCCTGGAGGGCCTTGCGCACGATGTCGGCCGCCTCGTTCGGATTGCGGTCGAACCAGTCGGTCAGCCGCTCGTGCACCACCTTCTGCACGAAGGTCTTCGCCTCGGTGTTGCCGAGCTTGGTCTTGGTCTGGCCCTCGAACTGCGGCTCGCCCAGCTTGACCGAGATGATCGCGGTCAGACCCTCGCGGATGTCCTCACCGGCGAGGTTGTCGTCCTTCTCGCGCAGCAGCCTCCGCTCCCGCGCGTAGCGGTTGACGACGGTGGTCAGCGCCGCGCGGAAGCCCTCCTCGTGGGTGCCGCCCTCGTGGGTGTGGATGGCGTTGGCGTACGAGTAGACGCTGTCGGTGTACTGGGTGTTCCACTGCATCGCGACCTCGACCGACAGCACGCGCTCGGGTTCCTCGGCGTCGAAGGAGATCACCGACGGGTGCACCGGGTCCCCCTTGCGGGCGCCCAGGTGGGCGACGAAGTCGGTGATGCCGCCGGCGTAGCGGTACGAGACCGTCTTGGCCGCCCGCTCCGCGACGGCGTCCGTGCCGACCTCGTCGGGCGCGGCCGTCGCGCGCGCGGAGGGACGTTCGTCGGTCAGGGTCAGGGTGAGCCCCCGGTTGAGGAACGCCATCTCCTGGAAGCGCCTGGCCAGCGTCTCGAAGGAGAAGTGGGTGGTCTCGAAGATCGCGCCGTCCGCCCAGAACGTCAGCGACGTGCCCGTCCGGGAGGTGCCCTCGTGGCGGACGAGCGGTCCGGCGGGGGCGCCGTTCGCGTAGTCCTGTGTCCACCGGTGGCCCTCGGTCCAGATCTCCACCGACAGCCGGGTCGACAGGGCGTTGACCACGGACAGGCCCACGCCGTGCAGGCCACCGGAGACCGCGTATCCCCCGCCACCGAACTTCCCACCCGCGTGCAGCACGGTCAGCACCACCTCGACGGCCGGCCGCCGCTCCACCGGATGCGTGCCCACGGGGATGCCCCGGCCGTTGTCGGCCACCCGCACGCCACCGTCGGCCAGGATCGTCACGTCGATCCGGTCGGCCACCCCGGCCAGCGCCTCGTCCACGGAGTTGTCCACCAACTCCTGCACGAGGTGGTGCAGTCCCCGCTCCCCCGTGGAACCGATGTACATCCCGGGCCGCTTGCGCACGGCGTCGAGGCCGTCCAGGACGGTGATCGCGTTGGCGTCGTACGCCGCGGCCCCGGCGAGGCCGAGCCGCTCAGCTCCGTCGGTGTTGGCGTGGGCGCCGGTACGGGTGTCGTAAGTGGTCACAGATGCTCTCTTTCGGGCATGACAGACCGCGCTCTGACACCGCGGTGCGGGAGAGCGGTCAAAGACCTGGCGGAAACGGAACACGGCAACATGAAGAGGACCCACGAGCCCTGCGGACTCGGGACCAGTCACCGTCGGAACGGGCGCCACGATACCGAAGATGCCACCCACTCTCGGGCCGAGAAGGTGGCCACGCAGCCCCGTAGTCAACTTTCTCGCTGGCCACCCATCCCCCCTGCGTCGAGCCCATGAAAACGCGACAGAGAGGCGCACGGCGGCTTTCCTGACACCTTGCCGCGCCGGGCTCACGACGCTTTCTTCCGGCCGGTCCGGCGAGCGCGTCCCCGTACCGCGTGGCGCCGGTCGAGGAGACAGGGTGACGGCGATCCCGGCGAACCAAGACAGCCTGCTGCCAAGGGGGTTCGGCAGCCTGAGCCGCACGGTACCCGCGTCCTTGCCGGACACGCTCTTCGTACTGGGCGCGAACGGCGGCATGCGGGTGGCGCCCGACGCGAACTCCAGGCTGCTGTTCGGGCGCAACGAGCCCGAGGTCCACGTCTGCGTCAGCCCGACCGACGCGCTCGTCAGCCGACGACAGGGGCTGATCGTCCGCGAGTCCGCCCACTGGGTGCTGCACAACACCGGCAGGCTGCCCATCCTCTTCCCCGGCCCGAGGCTGGTGCTCGGCGGCGACCAGGCACACCTGCCGACCGGGTACACCCCCTTGTTCGTGGTCTCCTCACGCCACCAACACCTGCTGGAGGTCCGCGTCACCGCACCGGGCCAGCCACCCGGCCCACGGGACGGGCCCGAGCGGTACGAGGAGGAGACCCGCGAGACCCGCGCCGACATCCGGCAGCTGAGCCCGGAGGAGAGGCTGGTACTCGTCTGCCTCGCGCAGCACTGCCTGCGACACGGGCCCCACCCACAACCGCTGGCCTGGGCCCAGGTGGGTGACGAGCTGAGCCGGCTGCGACCGGCGGAGCGGTGGAGCCCCAAGCGCGCCGCGCACATCGTCGCCAACGTACGCAGACGGCGCAGCGGGGAGAACGGTGTCCCCGGCCTCCTGGAGGACGAGGTCCCCCAGCCGGTCGGCACGCGCTCAACCACAACCTCATCACCGACCTGCTGACCACCACGACCATCGTCAGGGCGGATCCGCGCCTGCCGCGTCCCTGACCCACCCCGCCTGCCGCCCGGACGGGCCTGACCTCCGCACCCTCCGCGCCGCCCGTACCACAGCCCCGCACCCACCCGCACCAGCGCACCGCAGCCCCGCCGGCCGCACCGTTCGGTTGCCCTGCGATGGATCACCCACGTGACCCTCCGGTAGCGTCGGGATATGAGCCATCCGCATCCCGAACTCAAAGCCGCTCCACCGCTGCCCAAAGGGGGGCTGAGGATCGTCGCTCTGGGCGGTCTCGGTGAGATCGGCCGCAACATGACCGTCTTCGAGCACGCCGGCAAGCTCCTGATCGTCGACTGTGGCGTGCTGTTCCCCGAAGAGAACCAGCCCGGGGTGGACGTGATCCTCCCCGACTTCACCTCGATCCGGGACCGCCTGGACGACATCGTGGCCGTGGTGCTGACCCACGGCCACGAGGACCACATCGGCGGCGTGCCGTACCTGCTGCGGGAGCGGGCGGACATCCCCGTGGTCGGCTCCAAGCTGACGCTCGCGTTCCTGGAGGCCAAGCTCAAGGAGCACGGCATCCGGCCCCGTACGGTACGGGTGCGCGAGGGTGACCGGCGCGGCTTCGGCCCCTTCGACTGCGAGTTCGTCGCGGTCAACCACTCCATCCCGGACGGCCTGGCGGTGGCGATCCGCACCGGCGCCGGCATGGTGCTGCACACCGGCGACTTCAAGATGGACCAGTTCCCGCTGGACGACCGGATCACCGATCTGCGCGCCTTCGCCCGACTGGGTGAGGAGGGCGTCGACCTCTTCCTCACCGACTCCACCAACGCCGAGGTGCCCGGCTTCACGACCTCCGAACGCGATCTGAACCCGGCGATCGAGCAGGTTCTGCGCACCGCCCCGCGGCGGGTCATCGTCTCCAGCTTCGCCAGCCACGTCCACCGCATCCAGCAGGTCCTGGACGCCGCCCACCAGCACGGCCGCAAGGTCGCCTTCGTGGGCCGGTCCATGGTCCGCAACATGGGCATCGCCCGCGAACTCGGCTACCTCCAGGTCCCGCCCGGCCTGGTGGTGAGCACCAAGGAGCTGGAGTCCCTTCCGGACCACCAGATCACCCTGGTGTGCACCGGGTCCCAGGGTGAGCCGATGGCCGCGCTCTCCCGCATGGCCAACCGCGACCACATGATCCGCATCGGCGAGGGGGACACCGTCCTGCTCGCCAGTTCCCTGATCCCCGGCAACGAGACCGCCATCTACCGGGTGATCAACGGGCTGACCCGGTGGGGCGCGCACGTCGTCCACAAGGGCAACGCCAAGGTGCACGTCTCGGGCCACGCCAGCGCGGGCGAGCTGGTGTACTGCTACAACATCGTCAAGCCGCGGCACGTGATGCCCGTGCACGGCGAGTGGAAGCACCTGCGGGCCAACGCCGACCTGGCCATCCGTACCGGCGTCGCGCCCGACCGCGTCGTCATCGCGGAGGACGGCGTCGTGGTCGACCTGGTCAACGGCCGCGCCTCGATCACCGGCAAGGTGCCCGCCGGCAACGTGTACGTGGACGGCATGACGGTCGGCGGCGCCACCGAGGCGTCCCTCAAGGACCGGGTCACCCTCGCGGCGGAGGGCGTGGTCACCGTCGTGGCGATCGTCGACGCCGACACGGGCGCCCTCACCGAGCCGCCCGACTTCCTGGCCCGCGGCTTCGTCCACGACGACGCCACCTTCGAGCCGGTCATCCCCGTGATCGAGAAGACCCTGGCCAAGGCGGCCGAGGAGGGCGTCGGAGACGCGCACCAGCTCGAACAACTCGTCGCCCGTGCCGTGGCCAACTGGGCCTTCCGCACCTACCGCCGCAAGCCGCTGATCATCCCCGTCATCATCGACGCCTGACGGGCCCGCACCCGCACCCGCACCGGCGACGACGCCAGAGCCGATCCGGACCCGACCGAGCCCTGGCGCGCGCCGTGCGGCTGCCACCCGCCGCCGTCGGGCGCGGGCGCGCCCCGGGGCGCGGGCAGGGGCCGGAGCCCCCGCACCACGCTGCCGGTTGCCTCAGGGAGCCGAAGGACGCTTGCGGTCCGGTTCCAGCCGGAAGTCGTCGCAGTCGCGGTTCTGGCACGCGCCCGGGCCCCAGACGGGAACGAACGCGCCCAGGGTCTTGCGGCGGTGGACCGCGGCCGGCACGGACTTCTTGCAGGTCGGGCACTCGTACGCTTCGGTCTCGCGCTTCGCTTTGACCATGTTTTTACGGTATCTCCGTACTGGCGGGTCGGGAAGTTCACCGCTCCCCCGCCCGCCCTCGGGGGGCGTGGCCGCACCGTCCCGGCCCGGCGGCCCGGCCGCCGGCGCCGGGTCCGCCACCGGCCGTACGCGGGACGCCTGGGCCCGCTCGGCGGCTGCGTCGGCGTCCTCTTCGTCAGGCCCTTGCGAAGGGCCTGACGGAGGCCCCGGCGGGGGCGGCCTTCGGACGCTGAGCACCACGGCCCCGGCCAGCACGACGACGATGACGGCGAGGCTGACCGGGGAGGGGATCTCCGGGATGTCGGGGCTGATCAGCTTGTGGGACGCCTGGAGGATGAGCTTGACCCCGATGAAGGCGAGGATGATCGCCAGGCCCTTGCTGAGGTAGTGGAAGCGGTCCAGGAGGCCGGCGAGCATGAAGTAGAGGGCCCGCAGCCCGAGGATGGCGAACGCGTTGCTGGTGTAGACGATGAACGCGTCGTCGCTGACCGCGAGGACGGCCGGCACGCTGTCGACGGCGAAGATCAGGTCGGCGGCCTCGATCGCCGCCACCACCGCCAGCAGCGGCGTCGCCATCCGCTTACCGGCCTCCCTGACGAAGAACTTCGCCCCCGCGTACTCGTCCCGCACCGGCATCACCTTGCGGAGCATCCGCACGGCGAAGCTCCGGCCCGGGTCGAAGCTCTCCTCCTCGTCCCTGAGGAGCTTGTACGTGCTGTAGAAGAGGACAGCGGCGAAGGCGAACAGCACGGCGGTGAAGCGGCTGACCACGGCCACGCCGAGGGAGAGGAAGATCCCTCGGAAGACGAGCGCGCCGATGACGCCGAAGAACAGCACCCGGTGCTGGTAGGCGCGGGGCACCCGGAAGTACGCGAAGATCACGGCGAAGACGAACAGGTTGTCCACCGACAGGCTCTTCTCCAGCAGCCACGCCGTCGTGTACTCGGTGCCGGCGGTGGTACCGAGGACGAGGAAGACGACCGCGCCGAAGACCAGGGCGAGCCCCACCCACAGGCCGCTCCAGGCGGCGGCCTCCCTGAAACCGATGACGTGCGCGGTGCGGTGGGACAGCAGGTCCACCGCCAACGACACCACCACCGTCGCGGCGAACGCCCCCCACAACCAGAGCGGGACATCAAGCACGGCGAACACCCTCACCTCGACCCGCGCGCATCGCGCCGACCCTTATGAAGAAGTGTCCGCCATGACGCCCGCAGGGGCACGCGGAGCGGGTGCGGCCGGTGGGACCGGCCGGTGCGACCGCCGATGCCAGACCGGCACCGCCGCCCACCCCGTTGCCGACCGACCCCACCACGGCGGCCGGCACGCACCGCACCCCTGGAGGCCGGCACGCGCCTTACCCCTGGAGGCCGGCACGCTGATCCGCCCTCCTCGGGACGCGGCGGCGCGCGTCCGATCCCGGCGCCGGGGGCACCGGGACGCGCCGTTGACACCCCTGGGGGCGCAGGCGAGTATCCGTCTCGATCCGCAGACTCAGAGGGGGGTACCACTGTGTCCAGATCTCCTGACGGCATACCGGGCGGCGGCACGCCGCGCCGCCGCACCGTCCTCCTCGGCCTCACGGCCGGGGCCGCCACCGCGCTGACCACCGGCCTGCCACTGGCCCGCGCCGCGGACGCGCCGTACGAGCCCGTCCTGTACTGGAGCAAGATCCTTGAGGGCGCCGTCAAGGCCACCGGCGGGGCCCCGGGGCCCGCGGCGAGGGCGGCGGCGATCATGCACCTGGCGATGTACGACGCGGCGAACTCGCTCGTCTCCATCGGTCGCCCCTACCTGGCGAAGCAGCCGGTGCTGGGAACCGCGTCGCTCAACGCGGCCATCGCCACCGCCGCGTACACCGCCCTGCACGCCCTCTACCCCTCCGGTTCCTTCGACGGGAACTACGGCTTCGCCCTGTCCCAGGACACCAGTTCCCAGACGGAGAAGGACAAGGGCGCCGCCGTGGGCCGAGGCGCGGCCCAGGCGCTGGTCCAGGCCCGCGCGAACGACGGGGAGGCGACCACGGTGACCTACACCCCCGACGGCGTCCCCGGATCCTGGCGCACCACCGGTTCGGGCCCGGCCGTGACCCCGCACTGGGGCCGGGTGCGGCCCTTCGGCGAGTCCACCCCCGGGCAGTTCCGGCCCGGCCCACCAGGCGGCTTCACCACCTACCAGGACCTCCTGCGCAGCAGCCAGTACGCCGAACAACTCCACGAGGTACGGGTCTTCGGAGGACACTCCAGTACACCGCTGACGACGGTGGTACGCACCCCGGAACAGAGCGACATCGGCAGGTTCTGGGCCAACGACCTCGACGGCACCTACAAGCCCACCTCACAGCTCTACCAGCACGCCCGCATCATCGCCCGCAAGCAGGCGCTGACACCCACCCAGAACGTGCGACTCTTCGCCGTCCTGTCGATCGCCCTCGCGGACGCGGCGGTCGCCGCCTGGGACGCCAAGTACGACACGCCGATCGACCTGTGGCGGCCGGTGTCCGCCATCAACCTCGCCGACAGCGACGGCAATCCGGCCACGACACCCGACCCGGCCTGGCGCCCGCTCTCCTCCGACCTGGACGGCACCAGCTACACGCCCGCCTTCCCCGCCTACGTGTCGGGCCACGCCACCTTCGCCGGCGCCTGGGGCAGCGTCCTGCGGACCTACTTCGCGACCGACGCCATCGCGTTCAGCGCGACCACCGACGGCGGCACCGCCACCCGACGGTTCAACACGCTCTCGGCCGCCACCCACGAGAACGCCATCAGCCGCATCTACCTCGGCGTCCACTACCGGTGGGACGCCGAACAGGGCCTGGCCACCGGCGAGAAGGTCGCCCGCAACGTCACCGGCACCTACCTCTGAACCCACCCCACCCACTCACCCACTCACCCACTCACCCACTCACCCACTCACCCACTCACCCAGTGTCGGGGCACGGGTTGCTGCCTCCGGTCTCCGGCATCCGATCTCCGGTCTCAACCGTGCGGGGGATCTCCTCCGGCGCCCGGGCGCGTGCCGTAGCATCCAGCGCCGGGTGGGTGGGTCCGTGTCCGCCGAGTGGGTTGGTGTCGATGACCCCGACATCCGGACCGGGCACCGTACTCCGCCGCCAGGGGCCAGGCGCCGGCACCAGGTGTCCACGCGCACGCGAACGGGATCAGGGGGAAACAACGGTCGTGAACGCTTCCGGGAGCGTGCGGCAGGCATCGGAGGAGGAAGGGTCGGCGCGGGCCGGGCGGAACCGCCCCGCGAGGGCCAGCGCCTACTGCGCGCTCGCCGCCATCGCCGCGCTCGGCAACCTCGCCGGGCCCGCGGGCTGGCTCAACCCCGGGATCTTCGTCGGTATGGCGTTCCTGTGCGCGCTGGTGGCTGTCATGGCGGGCCACCTGGGACGCTTCCGTGGGCGCGGACTGGGCGGGGAGGGCCGCGGGCTGGCGCTGGCCGGACTCGTGACCGGTTGGGGGGTCCTGCTGGTGTGCCTCGTACTGCTGTTGGCGGTCGTCGGCGTCATCGCGGGCCTCACCCTCCTCGTCGACAGCGCGTGAGCGGCCGGGCCCGACCACTCCTGCGAGCAGGCCCGGCCGGCGAGTTCGCCGCGTACGGCATCGGCTAGGACCGGACGGCCACCGCGTCCACCTCGAACAGCATCCCCGGCAGCGCGAGGGAGGCGACACCGCTCAACGTCTGGGCCGGCAGCCGGTCGCCGAACCGGGCGTGCACCACCTTGCCGAGAGCCTCCAGCTTGTCCAGGTCGTGGTCGACGATGAACGTACCGAGGCGCACCACGTGCTCGTACCCGAGCCCGACCCCCTCCAACGCCGACCGCAGCCGGTCGAAGGCCAACTCCACCTGCGCGGCGAAGTCCCCGGGCACGGGAGCGCCCGTGGCGTCCGAGGCGTACTGCCCGCCGATGAAGACGAGTTCGCCGGGCGCCGACACGGCATGGCTGTACCCGAACGGTGCCGGATCGTGGAGGGTGTCCGGGTTGGTGATGCTGCGCTGGTCAGTGCTCATGCCTGCCCGAACACCCGCTCGGTCCCGTCCATTCCGCGACACTTCGCCGTTCCTCACAGCATCGGCCTCCGCGGTCCGAGCATGCCGCGGGGAGCGCGACAGCGATGACGGGAGGCCCTACGTCACCACGTAGGGATCTCGACACCAGCAAGTGGACCGGTCCCCGCCCGGGGACCGGTCCCTCGCGTTTCGGAGAGGACGGCCAACGTGACTGCGACGACGATGCCCGGCGAGGTGCTGAGCGCTGTCCAGCCCGTGTCTTCGCGGCTGGTTGCTGAGCGGCGCGGATCGACGGTGTGGGAAGCGGAGTCGAAGGAACACGGACGCGTCGCCGTAAAGGTCGGAGCCCCCATTGACGAGGAACGGGAGTACACGGCCCTGGCCTGCGACCGGGGCGGCACAGTGAAGAACCTGCACCACTTCCCTTATCCAGGGTGTCTGGTCCGCTACGAGGCACCGAAGACCTCCCGGCAAGCGGCCAAGGAGGCCCAGCGCGACCACTGACGCCGCGCGCCACGCCGAAGCACCGAAACAGCCCCGGCCCGCAGTGGGCCGGGGCTCGCTTCGCTGGTTGGTGGGAGCAGCGCACGAGACGGGTTGTCGGCCAGGCTGGGAACGGGGTCTGCCAACAGATTCGGGGGGACCGGAACAGGCTTGGCCTGTCGTCTCAGGTCTGGCCTGGGACATCTCTGGGCTGTTGGTCATGCGGTGGGTCACACCCCACCCCAGAAACGCAGAAAACCCCAGGTGAACTGGGGTCTTAGCTGGTGTCCGAGGGGGGACTTGAACCCCCACGCCCGATAAAGGGCACTAGCACCTCAAGCTAGCGCGTCTGCCATTCCGCCACCCGGACCAGGTGTGCTCCGCGGTTCCCCGCGGCGACATGGATAACGATACCAAGGATTCGCAGTGCGTTTCACCTGCGTATCCGCACCTCACGAGGGGTCCGGGAGGCGTGTCAGCCCACGGCCGCAGAGCGATGGGGTGCGCACGCAGGGTGACGGCTTCTTCGGGTCGGCGGAGCGGTTTCGGCGACCGTGGTCCGGGTACCTCGTCGGACTCGCGTCCGGCTCGTGACGTGCCGCGATGGGTGACAATGCGGGAGGCAGGGCCGGCGCGTACGCGGGTTGGCCGACGGTATCGGGACGACCAGGATGGATCGACACCATGGGACGGGTCACCGAGCGACGGCGCGTGGTACGCATCCGTGGCGGCAAGGTCAGTACGCGGCCCGACACGCTCGTGGCCGAGGAGCCGCTGGAGATTCGGCTGAACGGCAAGCCGCTCGCGATCACGATGCGCACTCCGGGGGACGACTTCGCGCTGGCCGCCGGGTTCCTGGTGAGCGAGGGTGTGCTCGCGAGCGACAGCGACCTGGCCACCATCGCGTACTGCGCGGGGGCGGTCGCCGCGCCACGGGACGAGCCGTCCGACGAGCTGGTCGACGGGCCGCCCGGTGGGCTGGGTGTCGCGGCGGGCGGGGGTGGCGGGGTGGCTGCCGGGTGGACGACCGCGCCGCTGCCCGCCGCCGTCGGGCGACGGGCCGGCGGGGTGGGGCGGGGTGGCGCGGGGCTGCCCGTGATCGACACGCGGGGCGGCGCCGGAAGCGCCCCGGGTGGCGCCGGGGCCCGGGGCGCCAACACGTACAACGTGGTCGACGTGCACCTCGCGCCAGGTGTGCCGCTGCCTGACATCGGGCTGGAGCGCAACGTGTACACCACCTCGTCGTGTGGGTTGTGCGGGAAGGCCAGCCTGGAGGCGGTGCGTACGACCGCGCGCTGGCCCGTGGGCGATCCGGCCACACCGGTCGTCCTCTCCCCCGACGTGCTGGCCGCGCTGCCGGATCGGCTGCGCGCGGCGCAGCGCGTGTTCGAGCGCACCGGTGGGCTGCACGCCGCCGCGCTGTTCACGGCGGAGGGCGAACTGCTGGACGTACGGGAGGACGTGGGCCGCCACAACGCCGTGGACAAGCTCGTCGGCCGCGCCCTCCAGCAGGGGCGGCTGCCGCTGTCCTCCAGCGTGTTGCTGGTGTCGGGGCGCGCGTCCTTCGAGCTGGCGCAGAAGGCGGTGATGGCCGGCATTCCGGTGCTCGCCGCGGTGTCGGCGCCCTCGTCGCTGGCGGTCGACCTGGCCGAGGAGACGGGGCTGACCCTGATCGGCTTCCTGCGGGGCGCGGACATGAACGTGTACGCGGGCGCGGAGCGGGTGAGCTGGGAGGAGTAGCCGGGCCGGCGCCGGGGTGAGGTGGGGGTGACCGGGGGCGCACTCGGCGGGCGAGTCGTCGCTGTTCGCGTAGCGGCCCGGACGCCCGTTGCCGCTACGCGGGTGTTGCCTGCGGGGTGGGCGTACGGAGCGGCTTGAGCGCCCCGGACCAGGCGATGACCTCGTCCAGCAGCTCGTTCAACGTCGTTTCCTGGTGGGGGCCCGGGGTGATGACGCCCGGCTCGGACGGGTCGGTGATCTCGAAGTCGGTGAAGGCCGAGAGGGCGACCTGGGTGCGCACGGTGGCGACCTGGAGTTCGGTCATGGTCAGCCGCAGGTGTTCCACGGCGCGGGTGCCGCCGTGTACGCCGTGGCTGACGAAACCGGCCGCCTTGTTGTTCCACTCCGCGTACAGGAAGTCGATCGCGTTCTTCAACGCGCCGGGGAAGGAGTGGTTGTACTCCGGGGTGACGAAGACGAACCCGTCGTACGAGTCGACGGCCCGCGCCCACCGCATGGTGTGTGGGTGGCGGTAGTCACCGAACAGGGCCGGGAGCGGCTCGTCCAGGACGGGGAGCGCGTGGTCCGCCAGGTCCACTGTCTCGAAGGTCACCTCTCCGCGGGTGACGGCCGCGTGCCGGGCGGCGACCTGGGCGACCCAGTCGGCCGCGACGGCCGTCCTGCGGCTCGACCGGGTGCTGCCGATGATGATGGCGATTCTGAGCATGGGTCTCTCCTCGACTTGATGTCCAGGCGCAATGACGTACCGCGGTGCTGTGCGCCTCAGCACGAGTTAAAGTACAACGCTCGTGGTAATTAGTAAAACGCTCGCTGCAAAAAACTTGGAGGACCCAGCGTGACCAGTCAGAACACCGCAGCCGGACGCCCCCGAGGCAGGTCGGCGGACAAGCGGAAGGCGATCCTCGGCGGTGCGCTGACCGTCTTCGCCCGGGACGGCTACGCCCGGGCCAGCATCGACGCCATCGCCGCCGAAGCCGGGGTCTCCACGCGCACCATCTACAACCACTTCGGGGACAAGGCCGAGCTGTTCCAGGCCACCATCCGGGAGAGCGCCACGCTGGCCGCCGAAGCCCAGCTCGCCATCATCGACCGGCACCTGCGCAAGATCACCGACCTGGAGGCCGATCTCCTCGACTTCGGCCGGGAGTTCACCGCCCCGATGACCGGCACGCACGCGGCGCACTTCGCGCTCGTACGCCAGGTCCACGCCGACGCCGGCCACATCCCGCAGGCCGCCATCGACGTCTGGCAGGAGACCGGCCCGCTGCGGGTCCGCCGCGCGCTCGCCGCCTACCTCCGTCAATGGTCGGAGCAGGGGCTGCTCCGCACCGCCGATCCCGACCGGGCGGCCATCCACCTCATGCTGCTGATCTCCGCCGCGGACCCCGCCCGGCCAGGCTTGGGCACACCCACACAGGAGGACGTCGAGGACAGGATCGCCGCCGGCATCCATGTCTTCCTCAACGGGTACCGGCGCTGACCCCTCGGACCCGCTCTCCGTCAGCTCCGATGCGGGCTGGCCCGCTCCCGGGCCGTTCGGAGGGGGGTGCCCGATCGTCAGCGGGCGCCGTACGCCGCCACAGTGGGGGCGTGCCAGGCGGCGGACCGCGCGCCGGCGTGGCGGGCGTGGCGCGCGCCGGGGTGGCGAGACGTGGCCGACTCGGCGTCAGTTCGCGGGCGGCGCAGGGGAAGCCGGGTGGCAGTGGGTGCGGCCGGCGGAGGGGGCGGGTGAGGCTGGCGCGCGGCGTGGGGCGGCGCCGTCCCGCGCCTTCGACCATGCGTTCTTGGTTCCCCTGAGCGAGTGAAGCCCGCGCGGCGCGCGGTTCTTGTGGGGGTAGTCGGGAGAGAAGTAACTTCTGCGCAGCGCACATGGGACGTGGGATGTCTTGATGTCCAGATGCCTTCGAAGGGCAGGTCCGAGTATGGCGTCAGAACTTCACGCAGACCCCGCTAGAGGCGGTAGATCTCAGCAATCCCCATCCACTCAGCCTCCACACGAGGCGCGCCCAGCCGACACCTTTTCAGCCCCCACCTCGTCAGCCCCCACCTCGTACGACACCACCGGTTCGTACGACTCGGCTGACCCATACGACACCAACGAGCGCCGGCGCGGCGGCGTCCGCCGGCGCACTCCTCGCCGCGGCGGGCGCGTGCGCCGCGCACGCCTGCGCCGCGCGCGCCGTACGACGCTGTGGGCCTTTCTGCTGCTGGCCCTGCTGCCCGCTCCGGTGCGGGCCGTGGTGCCGGGGCAGGAAGCGGCGGCGGCTCGGCCGGGCATCGAGCAGCAGGTGCTCTTCAAGGCGCCCGATGACGGCGACTACGCCTGTTTCCGGATTCCCGCCCTCGTCGAGACCCGAAACAAGACCGTGCTGGCGTTCGCCGAGGGACGGGTGGACAACTGCGGCGACGCGGGCGACATAGACCTCGTACTCAAGCGCTCCTTCGACGGCGGGCGCACCTGGTCCAAGCTCCAGGTCATCGACGAGGGCGCGGGCGACACGCACGGCAATCCGGCACCGATCGTGGATCGCGAGACCGGCCGCGTCCTGCTGGCCAGCACGTACAACAAGGGGCGGGCCGACGCGGGGAACTGTGAGGTCCCCTGCGACCGCAGGCCGCACCTGCAGCACAGCGACGACGACGGGGCGACGTGGTCGACGCCGCGCGACATCAGCGGCGAGATCCGCGATCCGCGCTGGGACGCGTGGTACGCCACCGGCCCCGTGCACGGCATCCAGCTCACCCGCGGCAAGCACGCGGGCCGGCTGGTGTTCGGCGTCAACGCGGAGAGCTACGGGACCGACCGCATCACCGAGAACCACGCCGCGCTGGCGCTGAGCGACGACGGCGGCGACTCGTGGCGGCTCGGCGCGCGGGACACGTGGCCGCTGGCCCCCGACGGGACGTTCCGGCAGAAGCCGTCCGAACTGACGCTGGTGGAGCGGGTGGACGGCGGCATCTACGTGAACGGGCGCGAGCAGGAGGGCAAGGACCTCGGCCATCGGGACGCCGCGGTGAGCCAGGACGGTGGGGAGAGCTTCCAGGCGCCGTTCCGCGCGCTGCCCGACCTGTACACGCCGATGGTGCAGGGCGCGGTGATCCGACTGCCCAGCGCGGGCCGGCGCGGTCCCGACCGGCTGCTGCTGTCCGCGCCGGCCGACCCGGACCGGCGGCGCACGATGATGATCCGCTCCTCCTACGACGAGGGCCGCACCTGGGAGAGCGTGGACCGGGGCGCGGTGGTGACCACCGACTGGTCCGGCTACTCCGACCTGGTCGCCCTGTCGAACGGCCAGGTCGGGCTGGCGTACGAGGGCGGGGCCGTGGACGCCCGCGACGAGATCCGCTTCGCGCGCCTGACCGAGGACTGGCTCGGGCCGCGCCGCGGGCCCGACCCGACGACGACGGACGGCGGACGCGGCGCGCGGCCGGCCGCGGTGCTGGGCGGGGCGCGCACGGGCGACGGGCGGTTCGGACGGGCGGTGGAGTTCGACGGCGTCGACGACGCGGTGCGGCTGCCGTTCCGCGAGACGCTGCCGCTTCGGGAGCGGGACTTCACCGTCAGCCTGTGGTTCCGGTACGAGGCCACCGGCGGCGAGCAACCCTTCCTGTGGATGGGCGGGGTCGGCAACAAGTCGCCCCAGGTGGCGGTGCGTGGCGAGCCGGGCAGCGACCGGATCACCGCGTCCATACTGACGGTGGCGGGCGCGGCGCCGCCCACGACGACGACGGTGCGTACGGCGGGCGCGTACAACGACGGCCGCTGGCACCACCTGGCCCTGCGTCGCGGCGGCGGCGAACTCACCCTCTTCGTGGACGGCACCCCGACCTCGGTGCCCGCCCCGGCCGGTTCGGTCAGCCGCAACTCGGTCTTCGGCGTGCACGTCGGACAGAAGGTCGACAGCCGCTCCCACCTGACGGGCGCGCTGGACGAGGTGCTGGTCGTCGACCGCGCCCTGCCGGACGCCGACATCGAGCGGTTGGGCTCCACGTCAGCGCAGGGCATCGCCGGTAACGGCGCGGTGCTGTGGCTGCCGCTGGATCGCGTACGCCAGCCCTGACGCACTCCGCGCGCGTTGGCCCCGGTCGCCCACGAGCGGCCGGGGCCGACGCGTGTTCGCCGGCGGCCCGGCCCGCTCGGAGGGTGGGCCCGCTCGGAGGGTGGCCCCCTCGGAGGGTCGGCCCGCGAGGCGGTCCGCGCTCGGCCGGCCCCGGGGGCGGAACCTCGGGCCGGGTGGCGCGGACCGTTCGGCGGCAGGCCCCGGGGGCGTGCGCGGCCCGTGCGCCGGGGGTCCTAGGCCGACGGGGCGCGGGCCGCGTCGCTCGGCCGGGGCGTCGGGGCGGTGGTACCTGGGGTGAGGGGCGGCGCCGGGGGCGGAACCTTGGGGCCGGGGCACGCGGACCGTTTGGCGGCAGGCCCCGGGGGCGTGCGCGGCCCGCGCCGGGGTTCCTAGGCCGACGAGGCGCGGGCCGCGTCGCTCGGCCGGGGCGTCGGGGCGGTGGTGCCTGGGGTGGGGGGCGGCGCCGGGGTGTGCGGGGTGCGGGCCGCGTACCGCCTGGCCAGGACCGCGCAGACCATGAGCTGCATCTGGTGGAAGAGCATGAGCGGCAGCACCGCGAGTCCCGCGTCCGCGCCGAACAGCACGCTCGCCATGGGCAACCCCGCCGCCAGGCTCTTCTTCGAGCCGGCGAAGGTGATCGCCACCCGGTCCGCGTACGGGAAGCCGAGGCGGCGCGCGCCGTACGAGGTCAGGGTGAGCATCGTGGCGAGCAGCGCCGCCTCCACGCCGAGCAGGGCGAGCAGCCGCGCCCAGGTGACCTGCTGCCACACGCCGTCGGCCATGCCGTGGCTGAACGCGGTGTAGACGACCAGCAGGATCGAGCCCCGGTCGGCGTACCCGAGCACGCGCCGGTGGCGGGCGACGAAGCCGCCGACCCAGCGGCGCAGCAGTTGTCCGGCCAGGAACGGCACCAGCAGGTGGAGCGCGATGGACAGCAGCGAGCCGACCGAGAACCCGCCGCTCGCGCCGAGCAGCAGCCCGGCCAGTACCGGCGTGACGACCACGCCGACCAGGCTGGAGAAGGAGCCCGCGACGATGGCCGCGGCCACGTTGCCGCGGGCCACCGAGGTGAAGGCGATGGAGGACTGGATGGTGGAGGGCACCAGGCACAGGAAGAGCAGTCCGGTGTGGAGCTGGGGCGTCAGCACCAGCGGGACCAGCGCCCCGGCGGCCAGGCCGAGCGCGGGGAAGAGCACGAAGGTGCAGGCGAGGACGGACAGGTGGAGCCGCCAGTGGGCGAGCCCCGCCGTCGTCTCGCGGGCCGAGAGTCGGGCGCCGTAGAGGAAGAACAGGCCGGCGACGGCGACCGTGGTGGTGTCGTCCGCGACCACGGCCGCCTGCCCGGTGGCCGGCAGCAGGGCGGCCAGCCCGACGCTGGCCACCAGCGCCAGGAGGAACCCGTCGAGCGGCAGCCAGCCGGGCATCGCGAGGGCGGGGCGGCGCATGGGCTCCCTCTCCGGTCGTAAGCCTCTCCGGCCGCTGCGGCCGGTACCCGGCCACCCTGCCGCAGCCTGCGCTCATCGGGAAAGGCGCATACCGTTCTCACTGTCATCACGGTTCGCGATGACGGGCTACGGTGGCGGCATGTTCGACCCGGCGCAGTTGCGCACCTTCCGTACGGTCGCCCAGACCCTGAGCTTCACGCAGGCCGCGCAGCGGCTCGGGCTGCGTCAGTCGACGGTCAGCCAGCAGGTGCGCAAGCTGGAGGCGGCGGCCGGCCGGCAACTCTTTCTCCGTGACACGCACAGCGTGGAGTTGACCGAGGACGGCGAGGCGATGTTGGGGTTCGCCCGCACGATCCTGGAGGCGAACGAGCGCGCGGCGCGTTGGTTCGCGGGCGCCAGGCCGCGCGGCCGGCTCCGGTTCGGGGCCTCCGAGGACTTCGTACTGACCCGGCTCCCGGAGGTCCTGGAGGGCTTCCGGCGTGACCATCCGCGTGTTGACCTGGAGCTGACGGTGGAGCTGTCGGGGACGTTGCACGCGTTGCTCGAGGCCGGGCGGTTGGACCTCGTCCTGGCCAAGCGCTCGCCCGACCGGCCCGGGGGCCAGCTCGTGTGGCGGGACCGGCTGGTCTGGATCGGCAGCGAGCGGCTACGGATCGAGCCGGACCGGCCGCTGCCGCTGATCCTGTTCCCGCCACCGGGCCTCACCCGGGCCCGCGCGCTCGACGTGTTGGAGCGGCACGGCCGGGCCTGGCGGATCGCGTGCACCAGCGGCAGCCTGAACGGGCTGGTCGCCGCGGCCCGGGCCGGGCTCGGCGTCATGGCGCACACCCGGGGCATGATCCCGCCCGGCCTGGTCCGGGTGCCGGACCGGGTGGGCCTGCCCGACCTGGGTTCGGTGGAGTTCGCGCTGCTGCGCGGCGCGGGCGCGGGCGCCGCGCACGGTGGCGCGGACGCGCTGGCCGCGGCGCTCCTCGCGGCCGGGGACCGGCTGCACCGGGGCGGCTGACCGGGGGCGCGCCCGTGCCCCGGCCGAACCTCGCGGGAGGGGCGGGTTTCGACCGGGGGCCGGTGTGGGGGTGTCCCCCGGCGCGCTACCGCTTGACGATCCGGTCGTACGCCACCCGCGACCACAGGTAGCCGATCGCGGTGAGGCCGGCGCACCAGGCGAGGGCGATGAGGCCGCTGTTGCCGATCCCGGTGCCGAGCAGCAGCCCGCGCAGCGTCTCGATGACGGGCGTGAACGGCTGGTAGTCGGCGAACCAGCGCACGCCGGTGGGCATCGACTCCGGGGGCACGATGGCGCTGCCGATGAACGGGAGGAACTGGAGCGGCATGGGCGCGTTGCTCGCGGTCTCGACGCTCTTGGACACCAGGCCCATGGCGGCGGCCAGCCAGGACAGCGCCAGCGTCACCAGGGCGAGCAGGCCGATGACGGCGATCCACTCGGCGGGGTTGGCGTTCGGCCGGAAGCCGATGGCCAGCGCGACGCCGACGACGAGCGCGATGCTCACCATGGTCTGGATCGCGCTGCCCACCACGTGCCCGGTCAGGATCGAGCCGCGCGAGATGGCCATGGTGCGGAACCGGCTCACGATGCCCTCGGTCATGTCGACGCACACGCCGACCGCGGTGACCAGGGACCCGGACGTGGCCGCCATCAGGATGATGCCGGGCGCCACGTAGTCGATGTAGTCGCCGCTGCCCGTCGGCGCGTCCGCGATGCCGGTGCCCAGGGCGTCGCCGAAGACGTAGTTGAACAGCAGCAGCATCATGACCGGCATGCCGACGACCGCGAACGTCATGGACGGGTAGCGCAGGGCGTGTCGCAGGTTGCGCCGCAGCATGGTCATCGAGTCGGCGACGGCGTGGGAAGCAGTGCTCATGACGCGCTCCGGCTGGTGGTGGGGTGGGCGGGGCTGGTGAGGGTCAGGAAGACGTCGTCGAGGTCGGGGGTGTGCACGGTGAGCGTGTCGGCCTCCAGCGCGGCGCCGTCCAGGATGTCGAGCACGGCCCGCAGCGTCGAGACGCTGCCGTCGCTGGGAATGCGCAGGGTGCGGCTTTCGGCGTCGCGTACGGCCGTCTCGAAGAGTTCGGCGGCGAGTTGGAAGCGATGGGGCTCGGCGAAGGAGAGTTGGATGTGGCCGCCCGGGATGCGGCGCTTGAGCTCCTCGGCGGTGCCCTCGGCGATCAGCGTGCCACGGTCCAGGACCGCGATGCGGTCGGCGAGTTGGTCGGCCTCCTCCAGGTACTGCGTGGTGAGGAAGATGGTGACGCCGTCCTCGGCGACCAGTTCGCGGATGATGTCCCACATGGTGCGGCGGCTGCGCGGGTCGAGGCCGGTGGTCGGCTCGTCGAGGAAGATGATGCGCGGATCGCCGACCAGCGTCATCGCCAGGTCGAGCTTGCGTCGCATGCCACCCGAGAAGGTGGCGACCGACCTGCGGGCCGCGTCGGCCAGGTCGAAGCGGCGCAGTAACGCGGCGGTGCGGCGGCGGCCCTCGGCGCGGCCGAGGTGGTGCAGGTCGGCCATCAGGAACATGTTCTCCTCGGCGGTCAACAGGTTGTCCACCGCCGCGAACTGGCCGGTGACACCGATGGCGGCGCGTACGCCGTCCGGCTCGCGCGCCAGGTCACAGCCGGCGACCCGGGCCTCGCCGGCGTCCGCGGCGATCAGCGTGGACAGGATCTCCACGGTCGTGGTCTTGCCGGCACCGTTCGGCCCGAGCAGCGCGAAGATGGTTCCCTCGGCGATGCGCAGGTCAATGCCGTCGAGCACCAGCTTGTCGCCGTAGGACTTGCGCAACCCGGCTGCGGATATCGCCGCTGCCGTGGGGACGACAGTCGACGCCCCGGTATGAGTGGCGGGCATGAGCCTCTTCTTTCTTGGTTGTGGGTGGGTGTGGTGGTGGGTGGGTGTGGTGGGTGCTGTCGTCGTGGGTGTGGCTGTGATGCTGGGTGGGTGGTTGGTTGATGGGGTGGGGTGCCGTCGCGGGCAGGGGAGGTCGGCGTTGCGGCGGGTGTGGGTGGGTGGCGCGTATCGGCGGGCGGTCGTACGGGGGCGCGGGCGGGGCCGGTACGCGGCGCGTCTTGCCGTCAACTGTCCTCAGATACGGGCTAGTTGAGCGGTCGGCGGCGCTGTCGCGCTCGTTTCGTGCGCCTACGTCGCGCGTCCGCGCCGGGAGTCCGTGGCGTACCGCTGCGGCGGTGACTGTTGCGGCTACTTGGTTACGCCGGCTTGCCCGTGGCGCGTGGCCCGTCTGTGGTGCGCTACTGCGCCGGGCGCGCGGGCGTGGTTGATCCGGTCGCGGCGGGTGGTCGCGGGCACGGGCGGCGGGTGCGACGGGGCGAGGCGGGAGAGCCGAGGCGTACGGGGCCGCACCCGGGGCCGTGGAGGCGTCGAGGGGGCGGGGCTCGGTACGCGGTGGAAGGCGCCCGCCTGGGAGGGCGGCCGGGGCGGTGAACTACGGGGTGGGGCTGGGAACTTGGACGGGTGGGGTGCGGGGTGGGTCAGGAGCGGTGGAGCAGGATGTCGCCGAGTCGGGTGCGGGCGCGTACCTGGACGCTCTCGTCCGTGGCGCGCGGTTCCTCGGTCGGGGCCAGGGTGTTGCGGACCGCTCCCAGTCCTGAGTGGGCGTCGAACCAGACGGCGACGGATTCCCGGATGCCGATCTCCAGGTCGCCGGTGCCGGTCTGGAGCGTGACCGTGCCGCGCGCGACCTCGCCGACCCGAATGCCGCTGTGGGCGGATCTGGCGTCGACCCCGGCGTGGGCGACGCCGATGGAGATCCGGCCGTTGGAGGAGTTGACCCGTAGGTCGCCGCCGGCCTCGCCGATGGTCGTCTCGCCGTGCAGGTTCTTGATCGTGGCCGCGCCGCCCAGCGTCCCGGCGGCGACCCGGCCCGCGCCGTTGATCTCGGTGTCGCCGACCACGCGGTCCACCGTGATGTCGCCGAGTCCGGTCCTGAGGTGGGCGCGCTCGGCCTCGCCGACCCGGATGTCGCCGACCGAGACCTTGAGGTCGCAATGTCCGAAGCGGCCCTCGCACATGACGTCCCCGACGGCCATGCCGCCCTGCACGTGCGAGCCCGCGGGCAACTCGATGGTCACGTCCAGGGTCCCGGTACGGCCGAAGAGGGAGCGCCGCTTGGGGCCCTTGACCAGCAGGGTGCCGTTCGCGTAGGTGACCTTGGTCTGTTGGGCGGCCCGGACGTCGTTCTCCTCGGCGCCGTTGTCCGGCAGCACCTCGACGACCGTCACGGCGCGCTTGCCGGCCGTGACGCGGGTGTCGCCGAAGTCGCCTTCGATGGTCACGGAGATGGATTCGGGCGTGTCGAACTCAGGCATGGCGGTCCCGTTCTGGGCTTGGGTGATGGCTTGCGTGCTGGCCGCGGCCTTGTGGGGCGGCCTGATGCTGGTGCGGCGCTGGCGGCGCGGCGGGCGCGCGGAGCACGGCGGGCGCCGGGATGGCGGGCCGTGCGCCGGCGGCTAGCGCACCCAGCCGGTGTAGCTCTGGCCGCCGCGGCGGCGGCCACGGCTCGGGCCGCGCCCGCCGGCGTCGGGTTCCAGGGCGGTGGCCGCCGCCCGCACCAGCCAGGCGTTGACCGAGAGCTCCTCGTGGCTCGCGGCCTCCTCGATCCGGGTCTTGAGGTGGGCGGGCAGCCGGAAGTTGATCCGGGCCGTGCCGCCGTCCTCGCCCTCCGGCGCGGGCGGCGGCGGGGACGCCGGCACGCCGCTCGGCGCGTCCTCGCGCTCCCGCGCCTGCTCGTACACCTCCTGCTCCGGCGGCGCCGTCACCACGAACTCCGGGTCGAGCCCGCGCAGCCGCACGTCGACCGAGCCCGGCGCCAGCTCGCGGGTGATCTCGTCCACCGCGGCGGACAGCGCGTTCAACAGGGTGAGCCGGGCGGCCGACTCCAGCGGGGCGGTGAGTCGCTCGGCCAGCGCGCGGGCTTCGTCGCCGCCCGCCGCCGCGGCCACCGCCAGTTCGTGTCGGAGGTTGTCGACGTACGGTGCGAGGTCCATGGCGCCATCATGGCGCCAATGTGGCGCCATGACAAGCCCGAGCGTGCGCCACGGGCGCCACCGCAGCGCCACAGCGATGCCGTGCCCCACGTCGCGCCCATGCCGGGCCGGCTCGACCGGGCCCGCCGGCAGGCCACTCCGGCCGGCCACTCCGACCGTCCGACGACCCCGCCTCGGCGACGGAAAGGACAGAAACGACAGAAAGCCAGTGCGCGGGTGTAGAGCCCGGGTGCCTCGTTCGGAAAGATTCGGTGCAGAATCCGGCCACAAAGATCGCGCCACCACCCCGATGCCCGCCCAAGGGGTTACGAATAGGCCCGTCTCACCGCGTTGACCAGCGGCGATGTCATCGCCATCGCATACGGAGCGCCACCGCCCGACGCTCGCGGGATCGGGTACGGTCGCGGCGCTGCGTGGAGCCCGAGGAGTGAGTAGTTGCGCGAGTTCACCGTCCCACCCTTGGCGACGGCGCCGCAGGTCGGAGGGCTGGCGGACGTCGTGTTCGACCATGCCGCCGACGACCCGGGGCGGGTGACGTTCGCGCGCAAGGTCGACGACCGCTGGCAGGACGTGACCTCGGGTGAGTTCCGCGACGAGGTGATGGCCCTGGCCAAGGGGCTGCTCGTGCGGGGCGTACGGTTCGGCGACCGGGTCGGCATCATGTGCCGCACGCGCTACGAGTGGACCCTGTTCGACTTCGCGCTGTGGTCGATCGGCGCCCAGTCCGTACCGCTGTACCCCAGCTCGTCCGCCGAGCAGGTGCTGTGGACGCTGCACGACGCCGAGGTCCGGGCGTGCGTGGTCGAGCACGAGGACCACGCCATGACCGTCGGCTCCGTCATCGACCGGCTGCCCCGGCTCACCCAGCTCTGGCAACTGGACGCCGGGGCGCTGGCGGACCTGCTCGCCAGCGGGCGGGACCTGGATGACGACGTGGTGCACCGGCACCGGCTGGCGCTGACCCCCGACTCGACCGCGACGATCATCTACACCTCGGGCACGACGGGCCGCCCCAAGGGCTGCGTGCTGACCCACGCCAACTTCATGGCGGAAGCCGACAACATCGTCGCGCGCTACGAGTCGGTGTTCCACTCCCGGCCCGGCGACGAGGCGAGCACCCTGCTGTTCCTGCCGCTGGCCCACGTCTTCGGGCGGATGGTGCAGGTCGCCGCCGTGCGGTGCCGGGTGAAGCTGGGCCACCAACCGGAGCTGTCCGCCGCCGCCCTGCTGCCGGACCTGCGCGCCTTCCGGCCCACGTTCATCCTGGCGGTTCCCCACATCTTCGAGCGGGTCTTCGCCGCGGCCCGACGCAGCGCCGAGGCGGCGGGCAGGGCGGGCCCCTTCGACAAGGCGTTCGAGGTGGCGGTGCGGTACGCCGAGGCGGCCGAACGCAAGGCGTTCGGCGTCGGCGGCGGCCCCGGCGCCGCCCTGCGCGTCCAGCACCAGCTCTACGACAAGCTCGTCTACGGCAAGCTGCGCGAGGCCATGGGCGGGCGCATCCGTCACGCCATGTCGGGCGGCTCGGCGATGGAACGGCGGCTCGGGCTGTTCTTCGCGGGCGCCGGCATCACCGTCTTCGAGGGGTACGGCCTGACCGAGTCCACGGCGGCGGCCACCGCGAACCCCCCGGAGCGCCCCCGCTTCGGCACCGTCGGCCAGCCCATCCCCGGCACCACGGTGCGTCTCGCCGACGACGGCGAGGTGCTGGTGCGCGGCGGGCAGGTCTTCGCCGGCTACCTCGGCGACCCGAAGGCGACCGCCGCCGCGCTGCGCGACGGCTGGTTGGCCACCGGCGACATCGGCGCCCTCGACGAGGACGGCTACCTCACCATCACCGGCCGCAAGAAGGAGGTCCTGGTCACCTCCGGCGGTAAGACCGTCTCACCCGTGGCCCTGGAGGAGCGGGTGCGGGGACATCCGCTGGTCGCGCAGTGCATCGTGGTCGGCGACGACCGCCCGTTCGTCGCCGCGCTGGTCACCCTCGACCCGGACGCGGTCGCGCACTGGCTCCAGATGCGCGACAAGCCCCGTCTGCCGCCGGCCGAGCTGGTCCGCGACCCCGACCTGGAGGCCGAGATCCGGCGGGCCGTGGTGGCGGCCAACACGCTGGTCTCGCACCCCGAGTCGATCCGTACGTTCCGGATACTCGCCGCCCAGTTCAGCGAGGAACAGGGGCTCCTCACGCCGTCCCTCAAGCTCAGACGGAAGGCCATCGAGCAGGCGTACGCCAGCGAGGTCGAGGCGCTCTACCGCACCTGACGTACGCGCCTCGCGCGCGGGCGCGCCGCAGGTCGGGGGCGCGCGGCGGGCCGAGGGGGCGCGCCGGCGGGGGCGGAAATCCGGCCGCGGTGGGAATGCGATCACCGGGCGTCGCGTTGACGCTGGAGTACGACGACCCCCAACGTAAGGATCGATTGCTCGTGAGCAAGGTCCCCTCCATCACCCTGAACACCGGCGCCGCGCTGCCGCAGCTTGGCTTCGGCGTGTGGCAGGTCGAGAACGACGAGGCCACCGCCGCGGTGAGCACGGCTCTTGAGGCCGGTTATCGCAGCGTGGACACGGCCGCCGCGTACGGCAACGAAGAGGGCACGGGCAAGGCGGTCGCCGAGTCGGGCATTCCCCGCGAGGAACTGTTCATCACGACGAAGGTCTGGAACACCGACCAGGGGTACGACGCGGCGCTGCGCGCCTTCGACTCCTCGCTCAGCAAGCTCGGCCTCGACTACGTGGACCTGTATCTGATCCACTGGCCGGCCCCTGCCCGGGACGCCTACGTGGACACGTACAAGGCGCTGGAGAAGATCCACGCCGAGGGCCGCGCCAAGGCGATCGGCGTGTCCAACTTCCACCCCGCGCACCTGGAGCGGCTGTTCGCCGAGACCTCGGTGGTCCCCGCGCTCAACCAGATCGAGCTGCACCCCCACCTCCAGCAGGGCACGCTGCGCGCCTTCCACGCCGAGCACGGCATCGCCACCGAGGCGTGGTCGCCGCTGGGTTCCGGCAAGGGTCTGCTCGACGACCCGAAGATCGGCGCCATCGCGGCCAAGCACGGCAAGTCCCCGGCCCAGGCCGTCCTGCGCTGGCACCTGCAGCTCGGGAACGTGGTCATTCCCAAGTCGGTGACCCCCTCGCGCATCCGCGAGAACATCGACGTGTTCGACTTCGAGCTGGACGCCGACGACCTCGCGACCCTGGCCGGCCTCGACGCCGGTCGGCGTACGGGGCCGGACCCGGACACCTTCGACGTGAGCTGAGCCCACCCCGTCGCCCCCCCCGCCCCGCGGCGGCCCCGAGCCGGCGGGGCGGGATGGCGGTATGCCCGCGCCGGCCCACCGTCGGCGCCTCCGGCGCCCCGTCAGCACGCGCCCCCGTCGCCCGCCCCTCCCGGGGCCGGGCGGCGGGGGCGCGTTCGTCGCTGGCCCGCCACGCGCGCGGGCGCGCTGCCCAAGGTGGGCTGCCGCACGCGGGGGCGCGCCCGTGAGCAGCGCGGACGGACGTCACGTCGTCAGCGCAGGGCGTATCCGCCGTCGGGGTAGAGCGTGGAGCCCGTCATGTTGCCGTTGCCGAACAGGAACACCACGCTGTCGGCCACCTCGTCCTCCGTGCCGATCCGACCCAGCACCGTGGCCTCGCGGTAGCGCGCGAAGCCCTCCTCCCGTACCTCGGCCGGGCGGCGCCCCCACAGGTCGCCGTCGAGGGCGCCGGGCGAGACGACGTTGACCCGCACCGGGGCCAGCTCGACGGCGAGGCCGCGCCCGAGGCCCTCGACGGCCGCGTTGCACGCCGCGTACGCGGGGGCCGCGCCGAACGGGCGCACGCTCGCCGCGCCGGAGACCAGCACCACCGAGCCGTCGCGGGCCAGCTTGGGCGCGGCGTGCTTGACCGCGTAGTACTGCCCCCAGAACTTCGAGGTGAAGGGCGACTCGGCCGCCTCGTCGTCCAGTTCCAGCATGGGACCCGTCTGGTAGGAGGCGGCCGGCGTGAACAGGTGGTCCACGCGCTCCAGCGGGGCGAAGAAGGCCGCCAGCGACGCCTGGTCGGTGGTGTCCACCGTGCGCCAACTCGCCCGCTCCCCCAGTGCCTCGGCAGCGGCGGCCAGCCGGTCGGCCGTGCGCCCGCCGAGCACCACCCGGGCCCCGTGCGCCACCGAGCGGCGCGCCACGGCGTATCCCATGCCGGAGCCGCCGCCGAGGATGACGACGGTGCGGTCGGCGAGCGGCGAGTTCGGGACGGGGGCCGGGGCGGGGGCTGTCGTCGTGTCCGAGTTGTCCGAGGTGGACATCAGGTCCTGCCTTTCGATGGCGGTGCGCGGGGGTGGGTGGTGCCCCGCGCGGGGCGCCACCCACCCCGCTGATCAGGGTTCGCAGATGCCAACTCGCCGAGCACACCCCCGCATTCCTGCCAGGCCGCCGCCGCCCCGGGGCGCCGTGGCGGAAAGGGAGGTTACGCGAGAAGGTCAGGCACGTGTATTGCTGCCACGCAGATGCCGCCATAGCTTTCGCATATGGAGCTTGAGTTGCGGCACCTCAGAGCGATACGCGCGATAGCCGACACCGGCTCGCTGACCAAGGCCGCAGCCTCACTAGGACTCGCGCAGCCCGCCCTCAGTACCCAACTCAAGCGGATTGAGCGGGCACTGGGCGGGCCGCTGTTCGTTCGGGACCGCACCGGGGCGAGACCGACCCCGCTGGGTGAGTTGGTTCTGGACCGGGCCCGGGTGCTGCTGCCCGCGGTGCGCGAGCTGCAGGAGGAGGCCGTGCGGTTCGCGAACGCATGGGCGCACATCCAGCGGTTCCGCATCGGCGGCACCCACGGGCCACTCCTCGGCGGCCTCATCGACCGGTTGGCGACGGCCCACCCGTCCGCCCCGGTCAGCACGTACACCTCCTGGTCCGTCCAGGAGTTGAGCACGATGGTCGTCGAAGGGCGGTTGGACTACGCGCTCATCGGCGTGTGCGGGCAGAGCCCGCCGCCGGTGGCCGACCAACTGACCTGGCAGCCGATCGGCACCGACCCGGTCTTCGTGATGCTGGTCGAGGACCACCCGCTGGCCGGCGAGGTGGAGTTGAAGCTGAGCGCGCTGGCGTCGGAGTCGTGGACGGACGTGCCCGGTGACGGGTGTTTCGGCGACTGCTTCGCGGCGGCCTGCGCACGTGCCGGCTTCACACCGGTTTCCGTCTTCGAGACCGATACGGCCTCCTGCGTGCACCTCGTCCAGGTGGGCCGCGCCGTGGGCCTGTGCCGGGCCACCTTCCCGCCGACGCCCGGCGTGGTCATCCGGCCGCTGGCCGGGGCGCCGCTGAGCTGGCGGCACATGATCGGCTGGCACCCCGGCGCGCCGGCCGCCGACACCGCGCCCGCCGTCGCGGGGCACGCCAGGGCGGCGCACGCGGACGCGGTGCGACGCAGCGAGCCGTACGCGACCTGGCTCCGGTCCCACGCGCGATGTAGCGCGGCCTTCGGCACGGCCACGGTCGGCCCGGCCGCGCCCTGAGAGGGCGGCCGGGGCCGGTTCGACCGCTGTTTCCCGCTGACCGCCCGCCGCCGTCACGCACCCGCTCTCGTTTCACGCCGACATATCTGCTCTCACTCCGGCCTATCTGCCGGTGGTCGAGTTCCGAGGCGTACGGAATTGAGGCGACGCTCGCGGAATTCGCCCGGGACGCGCGGCCCCGGCACGCGGAACGCGGCTGGTTGAGGCTTTTTCCGTACGCGCTGACTGGCCCGGCGGAAATCGTGGCGTCGTGCCCGCGTCGCGCGATTCCCGCCTCGCGAGAACGGGCCGGCTCTCGTTTTCGGCGGGCCGTCGGCGTCAGGTGACCGCTTCCTCGGCCTCGGCGCGCGCCCGGGGGTAGGTGGCCCAGACGATCACCGAGGCCAGGGCGAGGAGCAGCCCGGCGCGTACGTGGACGGCGACCGTCACCGCACTGGCGACCAGCGCTCCCAGCGGGACGCCGAGGCCGGACGACAGCATGCGCCGGGTCGTGTTCACCCGGCCCTGGAGTTCCTCGGGGGTGACCTCCTGGGCGTAGGTCATGGTGTTGACGATGACCAGCAGGTAGGTCGAGCCCCATGCGGCGATCGCGACCAGCGCGACGCGCCAGTCGGTGGCCAGCACGGCCGCGAGGCCGAGCACCGCGCTCGCCGGCAGCGCGAACAGCATGATGCGCAGCGCGCTGACCCGGCGCCGCAACCGTGGCAGCAGCAGCGATCCGAGGATGCCGCCGGCGCTCCAGGACGTGAAGAGCAGCCCGATCCTGGCGTCCGACGCGCCGATGTCCAGCTCGCGGTCGGCGAAGATGACCAACTGGCCGATGAAGGCGCCGCCCGCGAAGGACTGGAGGCCGCCGGCGACGGTCATGGTCCGCAACACCGGGTGCCCCCACAGGAAGCGCACCCCCTCGCGGATGGACGCCAGCAGCCCGGGCCGGTCCGCCGCGCCATCGCCCCGGTGGGTCGGCGCGTAGCCGATGCCCCGGAGCAGCAGCGCGGAGGCGAGGAAGGACAGCGCGTCCAGGGCGAGCGCGCCGGAGGCGCTGGTGACGGCGATCAGGGTGCCGGCCATCGCCGTGCCGGCGATCCGTACGGCCGTCTCGCCGCCCCACAGCGCGCTGTTGGCCTCGGCGAGCCGGTCGCGGCCCACGGCGGCCGGGACCAGTCCGTAGCCGGCGGCGTCGAAGAAGACGTACAGCGTGGACGACAGGAACGCGGCGGTGAGGACGTGGGCGGGCGTCAGCGCGCCCAAGGCGGCGGCGAGGGGCACGCTGCCCACGCAGGCGCAGTTGAGCAGGTCGGCGCCGACCATGAGCCGGCGACGGTGCGCCCGGTCGGCGACGGCGCCGGCGAGCAGCCCGAACAGGACGTAGGGCAGGGCCTCGCTCGCGGCGACCAGGGAAACGAGAAAGGGGGACTTCGTTTCCTGATACACCAGCACCGGCATCGCCACGAGGGTGACGGAAGAACCCCATACGGAAAGCACCCGGGACAGCCAGAGGTTTCGGAAATTCCGCGTTTCGCGCAGTGGCATTCTCACGGGCGCCGACTGGCTGCCCGTCGGATCAACAGGTGATGTCGTCATGACAAGTTGTAGACATAACGCGCCCCCGGCTGTCAAAGCGCGCGAGAGTACGGGTCCCACGGGGCCGGCCCCGAACCCGTACGCCGTGTGGAAACCCCGCTGGCCGGGGCGATCCGGGGCCGGCGATCCGTGGCCCGCGGCCGAACGCCGCGTTCCGCAACGGGGCCTTACCGGCCGGACGGCGTGATCGGCGCCATACCGTCGTGATATGAGGAAGTTGACAGGTCCACGCCCAAGCGCGTCCGGATTACGGTGACGCCACCCCCGACATGAGGAGAACACCAGATGCTCCGCAGACGTGGCTTGATCGCTGGTTGCGCCATCGCCATGAGCGCCTTCTCCCTGACCACCCTCCCTGCCGTGGCCGACAACGGCCCCTCCTCCGCTTCCACCGTCGCCGCCGAGAGCGCCACACCCGCGCTGCCGGCCGGCATGCTCAAGGCGATGGAGCGCGACCTCGGCCTGACCCCCACTGAGGCCAAGGAGCGCATAGCGAACGAGTACCGGGCCGCCACCCTGGAGGCCAAGCTCCGCGGCACGGTCGGCGCCGACTTCGGCGGCTCCTGGCTGACCGGCGACGACGCCCGCCTGGTCGTCGCCACCACCGACCCGGCCGACAGCGCGCCCATCTCCGCCACCGGCGCCAAGGCCCAGGTCGTCAAGCACACCCTGAAGGAACTGGACGCCGCGAAGAGCGCGCTCGACCGGGCGGCCCGCAGCAACTCCACCAAGGCCGCCCCGGTCTGGTACGTGGACGTCAAGTCCAACAGCGTCGTGGTCCGCGCCTCCGACCCGGCCGCCGCCCGCACCCTGATCGCCAAGAGCGGTGCGGACAGCTCGCTGGTGCGCGTGGTCAAGTCCGCCGAGCAGCCGCAGACGTTCTACGACGTGCGCGGCGGCGACGCCTACTACATCGGCAGCGGCTCGCGCTGCTCCGTCGGCTTCTCGGTGACCAAGGGCACCCAGCAGGGCTTCGCCACCGCCGGCCACTGTGGCCGCGCCGGCGCCTCCACCACCGGCTACAACCGCGTGGCGCAGGGCACCTTCCAGGCGTCCCGCTTCCCCGGCGCCGACATGGCCTGGGTCGCCGTCAACAGCCAGTGGACGGCCCGCCCGTGGGTGAAGGGCCCGAGCGGCAACGTCACCGTCTCCGGCTCGCAGCAGACGGCCGTCGGCGGCTCGATCTGCCGCTCCGGTTCCACCACCGGCTGGCACTGCGGCACCGTGCAGCAGCACAACACCAGCGTCAGCTACCCGCAGGGCACCGTCTCCGGCGTGACGCGCACCAGCGTCTGCGCCGAGCCCGGCGACTCCGGTGGTTCGTACATCTCCGGTAGCCAGGCGCAGGGCGTCACCTCCGGTGGCTCCGGCAACTGCAGCAGCGGTGGCACCACGTACCACCAGCCCATCAACCCGATCCTGAGCGCTTACGGGCTGAGGCTGGTCACCGGCTGACCCACCCCCAACCGTGGTGCGGGCCCGCCGGCCCGCACCACCCGGACCCGCTGACCGACCCGATGAACGGCCAGCGACACGACCGGGGGCCGACGCCCAGCGCGTCGGCCCCCGCACTCCCGGCCCCCCACCAACCCAGCGCCCGCGCCCCCACGCCAGCGCCGCTCGCCCCCGCCCCACACCACCAGCGCCGCCGCCCCGCACCGGGGCGGCGGCGCTCGGCGTACGCGACGGGCGAGGCCGGAGGGGGCGGAGGGGACGGGTCGGGTGCGCCCGTCGTCCGCTTCAGGCCCGCCCGGTAGCGACCGGGCTCACGCGCGCGCGGTGTGCACGGTCTCGGCCGTCAGCACGAACGCGTCCGGGCGGCGGGCGATGCCCTCGGGGTTCACGGGGTCGAGCAACTGGTCGAGCACGGCCGCGTCCTCCGCGCCCAGCAGCTCCGGCGCGTGCTCCTGGAAGCGGGACAGGACGGAGGCGAGGTAGGCGCGCCCGTCTGCGCCGAGCGGCGCCGGCAGGTCGAGCAGGAAGCTGCGGCTGGCGGCCTCGCGCAGACCGGCCTCGGTGAGCAGTCCGGCCCAGTCCTCGACCACCCGGGTGCTGCCCGGCAGCCCGGCCCGCATGCCGTCGAACCGGTCCTCGGTGGCCGTGGTCAGCCGGGCCTGGAGGCCGGGCCGGCCGAGGCCGAAGTCGCGGGGCAGGAACCGCAGCGGCAGCCCGCCCTCGGTCAGGGCCATCAGCCCGCCCGGTCGCAGCGCGCGGGCCAGCCGCCGCACGATGTCGCCCTGGTCGCCGACGTGGTGCAGCACCTTGCGGGACCAGATGACGTCGGCCTCGCCGATGCCGGCCACGACATGGCCCGCCTCCTCGGGCGCGGCGCCGGCGACGCCGTCCGGGAGGTCGGCCAGCAGCGTGCTGACCCGGTCGCCGAGGCCGCGCCGCGCGGCGCGCTCGGCGGTGAGGTCGAGGAGGGGCTGGGCCGCGTCCACCGCGACGACCTCGGCCTCCGGGAACGCCTCCGCGAGCAGACAGGTGGCGACCCCGGGGCCGCTGCCGATGTCGAGCACCCGCCGCACCGCGCCGGGCCGCCTGCCCGTCGCGGCCACCTGGTCGCGGAGCCAGTCGAGCACCTGCTCGGTGACGGGTTGGTACACCTCGGCCTCGCGCACCAGGCGGGGCCCCTCCGTCGCCCAGTCCAGGTCCGCGTGGTGGTGGGCGTGCCCGTGCTGGCCCGTGGGCGGCTGGTCCCCGGGTTGCTGGGCGTGCGGGTGGGAGTGCACCTGGGTCATGACGCTGCCTCCGGCTCGTGACGGTGTCGCGGTGTACCGGCCGTTGCGCGGCCACCTGCGACGAGCCTGCCGCCAGGGGCGATGTGCCGGCAAACATCGTTGCTGGTTCGGCAACGCGGGAGGCGCCGACCCGAACCGCCCGGGCCGGCGCCCTGTCCGCATTCGGCGCCGGTCCCGGACCGGGGCCGCCCCTCAGGCGATGTCGGTGACCGTGATGGTGACGCTGACCCGGGGCTCCGGCGCGCCGGACGCCGCCGCGAGTTCCCGCACGGCCTCGGTGACCGCCGTGCGGACCTCGCGGGCGACGTCGAGCGCGCGGTGCCCACGGGCGACCGCGAGGTGGATGCGCAGGTTCCAGCCGCGCGGGGGGTCGGTGCGCTGCGCGCGGACGCCCGCTATCCGGTGGGCGGCCGGCGTCTGGTCGTCGCGGGAGCGGTAGCGCACCGCGGCGCCGCGCACCAGGTCGCCGAAGCCGGGCCGCAGGTACGCGACACCGGGCGTCCGGCGGGCGGCGTCGGCAGCCGCCTCCAGGACGCTGGTGTGCTCCTTGGCTTCCTCCTGCGAGGGGATCACCGCTCTCTCCTTTCGCGGGTCTCGTCGGAGTACGGCGGCTCGCCGCCCAGCGCGTCGCCGAGGTCGTCACCCAGGACGTCCACGACGGACACGTCGATCTCCACGATGTCCATACCGACGGCGTCCCGCGCGGCATCGGCGATCAACTGCCGTACGAGCGACGCCAGTTCCGGAACCGTCCAGTCCAGCGCCGCCGTGAGTTCCAGCGCCACGCGCATCGGCCCCCGGTAGCGCGGGCCGCCGGGGAGCAGCGAGCGGCGGGCCGCCGCGGGGTCGATCGGCATGACCTTGCAACTCCCCGCGAACACGCCGGGCAGCGACTCGGCGGTCTCCCGGAACACCTTGGCCGCCGCGACCTCGGCGATCCACGCGTCGTCCACGGGCTCACCGAGCGGCAGCATCCGGCCGGGCCGCAGCTCGGTCCTGACCAGGTTCATCACCCGGGCCGTCACCGCCTCGGCGGGCGGCTCCCGCTCGGCGCGCGCCTCCCGTACGTACCGGTCGAGCACGCCGAGGCCGGTCAGCGCCTCGCGGCAGTAGGGGCAGCCGGTGGTGTGCTCGTCCGCTTCCTCCGCCTCCCACACGGCCGACAGCGAGCGCCCGCACAGCAGGATCTCGTCCTCCTCCGCGCCCTCGGGATCGGTCTCGGGAAGGTCGTCGGGCACGGCGTCGGAGCGCGAGCCGGGTTCGGAGCCCGCGCCGGCGTCGGGCCGTGGGGTGGTTTCGGGGACCTGGCTGGTGGGGTCCGGGGTGTGCTGGGGTCGGGGGTGGGTGGTCTCGTGGTCCCGGTCCGGCCCGTCGCCGGGCGGACCTGGGTTCATGCCTACCGCCATGCGCCCATCGCCTCCGTCAGGTAGCGCCGTGCTCGGAAGATCCGGCCGCGTACGGCCTGCTGACTGATGTGGGTCACGTCAGCGATCTCCTCGTACGACAGGCCGTGCAGTTCGCGCAGCACCCAACAGGCGCGCTGCTCGGGGGTGAGGCCGTCGAGCGCGTCCGAGAGTGCCCGGACCACCTCGGTGGACTCGGCGGCGCGCACCGGGGACGCCGCGTGTTCGGGCGCGCTCAGCTCGGGGACCGTGCTGAGGTCCTGGGTGGGTCGGCGGGCGCGGAGCAGGTTGAGGCACCGGTTGGTCACGATGCGGTACATCCAGGTGGAGAACGCCGCGTCGGCCCGGAACTCCGGGAGTCTGCGCCACGCGCTCACGAACGCGTCCTGCACGGCGTCCTCCGCGTCCGCCCGGCTGCCGAGGAGCCGGGTGGCCAGGCTGAGCAACTGCCCACTGTGCCGGCGCACCAGCAACTCGAACGCCGCCTCGTCGCCTTCCCCGGCCCGGACGGCCAGCAGCTTGTCGCTGGGTTCGGGCACTCATCGGCTCCTCTCCGTTCCATACCGCTACAGCCTGCTCCCTCGGGCACCGCTCTCCGGGTTCGACACGGCGGGGGCTCACCCGTCACGCGTGGGCTGGGTCACGCCACGTTCCGCACATCTCAGGGGAAAGATCTCGGTTCTCGCGTGACGAACGGGGTACTGGACGGGTCCAAGCACGTGCCGGCCCATCCGCGCGGCGCGTCGCGTACCGGCGGCGGGCGCACCGGCCGGCCATCCGCCCCCGACGGGGCGCCGCCCACCCGCACCGACTCCATCGCCGGCAGTGACCGCATCGACGGCATCGGCTGCCGACGACAGCACCAGACAAGGAGAAGAGCCCCATGACGACGGCCACCCCCGCGGTGAACGAGCCCCGCACCGGCGACAGCAAGCCCGCCACCGGCACCACCACCATCGAGGACTCGTCCGGTGCCGACAGCCAGCCCGCCACCCGCGGCAAGACCTCCATCGCCGACGGCGTCGTCGAGAAGATCGCCGGCATGGCCGCCCGCGAGGTCTCCGGCGTCCACGCCCTCGGCGGCGGCCTCGCCCGCACCCTCGGCGCCGTCCGCGACCGGGTCCCCGGCGGGCGCCCCAACGTCGCCCGTGGCGTCAAGGTCGAGGTCGGCGAGCGCCAGACCGCCATCGACCTCGACATCGTCGTCGAGTACGGCGTCCCCATCACCGACGTCGCCGCCGACATCCGCGAGAACGTCATCGCCGCCGTCGAGCGCATGACGGGCCTTGAGGTCGTCGAGGTCAACATCGCCGCCGTCGATGTCCATCTCCCCTTCGACGAGGACGACGACGACGCCGAGGCCCGCGTCCAGTAACACCGCTTCCGGGCCCGACGGCCGGCCCGGCGGCACTCCCCCGAAACCACCGAGGCCCCGGACCGGGGACAGCGGTCCGGGACCTCGGCGGTGCGTGTGGCGCCTGGCGGGGCGTGGGGTGCCTTGCGGGGCGTGTGGCGCCTGGCGGGGCGTGGGTGCCTGGCGGTGGGCGGCCAGGTCCGTGCGGTCTAGCGGGCGCCGTGGGCGGGGGCGATGGTCTCCAGGCGGCGGGCGAGTTCGAGGTCGAGGTCGGTGACCTTGCCGCCGACGCTGTGCGTGTTCACCGTGACGGTCAGCTTGTCGTAGCTGAGCAGCAGGTCCGCGTGGTGGTTCAGCTCCTCCTGGAGCTGGGCGACGTGCACGACGAGGGCGGCGGCCTGTGGGTGGCCGGCGAGGGCGTACGTGCGCGTGATGCGGTCGCCGTCCGTACTCCAGCCGGGCAGTTCGCGCAGGCGCGCGTCGATCTCTCGCCGGGACAACGGTTCTGCGGCCATGCGGGCTTCCCCTTCGTCACTGCGGATACTGGGTGACCAGCGTGCCACGCCACGGGTTACGGTCTGGGGATGACGACTGCCACGGTTGGCTCGGGTGTGGGTAACCTCCTGCGGAGTTGGCGCGGCCGGCGCCGCATCAGCCAGTTGGAACTGGCGCTGCGGGCCGATTCGTCCGCGCGGCACATCAGCTTCATCGAGACCGGCCGGGCCCGCCCCAGCCAGGAGATGGTGCTACGCCTCGCGGACCACCTCGACATACCCGTACGGGAGCGGAACGCGCTGCTCGTCGCGGCGGGCTACGCCCCGCACTACCCGGAATCCTCGCTGGACGACCCCTCGCTGTCCGGGCTGCGCGCCGGTCTCGACCGGCTGCTGACGGCCTATGAGCCGTACCCGGCGCTGGTCATGAACGGCACGTACGAGGTGGTGGCCGCCAACGCCGGCACCGCGATGCTGCTCGCCGGCCTGCCCGCGCACCTGACGCACCCGCCGGTGAACGCCATGCGCGTGACGATGCACCCGGAGGGCATCGCGCGCCGCATCCTCAACTACCGCCAGTGGCGCGGGCACCTGCTGGAGCAGATGGAGCGCCAGCTCGCGCTGCTCCGCTCGGAGCCGCTGCGCACGCTGTACGAGGAGGTCAGCGCCTATCCGCTGCCGGCGGGCAGCGACCGGCATACCGACTCCGACGCCACGCACGTGCCGTTCGCGCTGCCGATGGTCATCGAGCACGACGGCCGGGTGCTGTCCTTCATCTCGACGGTCACGACGTTCAACACGCCGATGGACGTGACCGTCTCCGAGTTGGCGGTGGAGACCTTCCTTCCCGCCGACTCGGAGACGGCCCGCTTCCTGCACGAGGCGCGCCCCTGACGACCACCGCTCCGCCAGGGGCCCGCGTCGGCCCGCGCCGGCCCGTTCAGGCGGCGGGTGCCCGGTCCAGGAAGCCGAGCACGGCGCGGGCGCGGCCGTCCTCGTCCAACGTCATCACGTCGGACCCGGCCGCCGGCGACGAGCCGTCGGCGTCCGAGACCAGCTCCCAGGAGAACCGGACGATGTGGTGGTGCCCGTCGACGAGGCCGGTGCCCCGGAACGTGTAGCCGGCGTACTGCTCCCGCGCCCCGGTGATCACGGCCGCGAGCTGGGCGTGGCCGCTGACGTCGCACAGCGGGTCGGTGTACGAGCCGTCCTGCGTCCACGCGGCGGCCACGGCGCGCTCCCGCTCGGCGGGGTCGGTGGCGTTCCAGGCGGCGAAGTAGCGGTTGACGGCGGCCTCGTAGTCGAGGCCCTGGCCCTCGGTCGCGGGGGTGGTCGGGGTGGTGGCCTGGGACATCGGGTCCTCCGTGGGTGGTGGGAGCGGCCCGGGCGGGCCGCGGATGGCTGAGCGGGTCCCGCCGGTCCCGACTCCTGCGGGACGGGCGGGGCGGAACCCGATCCGGAGTGCGCCGGACCGGATTCCGTTGCCCTCACTCTGCCGGTCGGCCGGCGCCGGGGCGATTACCCCTGAGGTCATGGTGCGGAAGCCGGGCCGGGGACGCGGGGCGCGGCGGCGGGCGCGTGGCGTGGCCCGTGGGCGTCGGCTGTCGCGCGTGGGCTGGGCCCGGCGCTCGCCCGAGGGCCTGTCGGGGCGGGAGTACGCGTCCGGGGTCGGCCGGGGTGCGGCTAGCGCGGGATGTCCTGCTCGGCCCAGACGATCTTTCCGGTGGGGGTGCGGCAGGAGCCCCAGCGGCGGCAGAGCATGTTGATGAGCTGGAGGCCGCGCCCGCCCTCGTCGCTGACGTCGGCGTGCTGGATCTGCGGCAGGTCGGGGCCCGTGTCGGAGACCTCGATCATGAGCCGTTCGCCCTGGAGCAGGCGCAGCCGGCCTGGGCCCTGCCCGTAGCGCAGGGCGTTGCCGACGAGTTCGCTGACGATCAGCTCGGCGACATCGGCGAGCGCCGCCAGGTCCCACTGGTCGAGCTGGTCGGTCACGTGGCGGCGGGCTATCGAGGCGGCGGTGCCGTCGGGGGGCAGGTCCCACACGCTGAGCCGGACCGGCGTCTCGGCGTCGGACGCGGCGGTGAGCAGGACCGCCTCGTCGAAGCGCCGGTCGCTGCCGGGCAGCGCGGTCAGCAGGCTGCCGTCGTCCAGGCGCTGGGGCGGCATCTGCGCCACGGTCTCCAGGAGCCGCCCGAACTGGGTGTCGGGGTCGTCGTCCCGGGTCTTGATCAGGCCGTCGGTGTAGCAGATCAGCCGGCTGCCCGGCGAGACGCGGATGCGCAGCGGGTCGTACGGGATCACGCCGGCGCCCAGCGGGGCGCCGGTGGGCACGTCCACGTAGGTGGGCTTGCCGTCGCCGTCGACGAGGAGCGGGCGCGGGTGGCCGGCGCTGGCCAGCGTGTAGGTGGAGTCCGCCAGGTCGTAGACGGCGCACAGACAGGTGGCGACCTGGTCGTCCTCCAGGTCGCGGGTGGCCAGGTCGAGGCGGGCCAGGACGCGGTCGGGGGCGGTGTCGAGCATCATCAGGGTGCGGGCGACGGTGCGCAGCCGCCCCATGGTGGCCGCCGCGGACACGCCGTGCCCCATGACGTCGCCCACCACGAGCGCGGTCCGCCCGCCGGGCAGCGCCATCAGGTCGTACCAGTCGCCGCCCACGCCGCGGGCGTCCGCCGCCGGCGCGTAGCTGGTGTGCACGGCCAGGCCCGGGGTGTGCGGCGCGGCCCGGGGCAGCAGGCTGCGCTGGAGGGAGATCACGTGCTCGCGCTCGCGCCCGTAGAGCCGGGCGTTGTCGATGAACACCGCCGCCTTGGAGGCGAGCTGTTCGGCCAGGGCCAGGTCGGTGGCGGTGAACGGCGGGCTGCTGCCGGCGCGCACGAAGTCGGCGCTGCCGAGCAGGAGGCCGCGGGCGATCAGCGGGACCGCCATGTAGCTGTGCACGTTGCCGCGGCGCATCTTGTCCGCGGCGCTGTCGGTGGAGGCGACCCGCGAGAAGTCGCGGTCGGTCATCCGCGAGACGAGCACCGGCTTGCGCTGGGCCAGGCACACGGTGGTCAGCAGCGTGTCGCGGTGCTTCTCGTCGCGGACGATGATCTCGCCGACCGGGTCGGGCTCCAGGTTGGTCAGCGCGTCCACGGCCTTGACGGCCATCGCCCGCCGCGTGGCGAGCTTGGCGCCCTCGGCCCGGCGGTCGCCCTCCTCGCCGCGCAGCACCACCTCCAGCAAGTCCACCGCCACGGCGTCCGCCAGTTGGGGGACGACGAACTCGGCCAGCTCCTGGGCGGTGCGCCGCAGGTCGAGGGTGGTGCCGATGCGCGTGCTGGCGGCGCTGAGCCAGGCCAGCTTGCTGCGGGTGGTGAACTGGCTCGCCGCGCCGCCCTGGTCCTGGCTGACGCGCACGCGGCGGCGCGCGGCACCCCGGCCGCGGGCGGCACTCTGCGTGGCCAGCCGACTGGTCAGACGCCGAGTGCGGCTGCCGTCGTTCACCGTGCTGGCCTCCCATCGCGCCCAGGCCGCCGTTGCTCTACGAGTGTGCCGGCAAAGCGGCGTCCGCGCCGCCCGGGCGCCGTCCACGGGTGGCTGTTCGTGACTGTTGTTGTGGGACAGCGAGCGTATGTCGCTCTCCTGCAATGTTCAACGGCTCGGACCTGCTCCGGCCACCCTCCTGACACGCCCGACCTGCTCCGGGGACGCCTCGTGGAGGCTGATCGGGGCGCTCGGAACCCCGCCGTGCGCCCCCCGATGCGCGGGGGACACCGCCCGGTGCGCGGGTGGCGCCGCCCGCCACGGTGGTCGTACGGGACACGCGTGGGCGGGTGCCTGGCCGACCCGCACGGCGGGCCGGGCAGGCGGGCGCGGCGTGTGGCCGGCGGCGGGTCGGGGCCGGGGGGCGGGCCGGCCGCCTGTCCGCCATGTGGTCGCTCGGCCGCGGCGCACCGTTCGCTCCGGGGCCGCGCTGGGCCCGGGCTCCGGGCGCGCGCCCGGGCCGGAGGGGCGGCGTCAGGTGACGGGCAGGACGACGCGGATCTCCTTGCCGCCGCCCGGGCACGGGACGACGCGGACCTCGCTGGCGAGTCGGCGGATCATGGGCCACCCGTAGCCCCCGATGGGGACCGGGTCGCCCGGTGTGCGTGCTCTGACGAAGGGCAGGTCGTCGCTGCGGTCGCGTACGGCGAGCCGCAGCCCGTCGGCGTCGAGCTGGGCCCACAGGCCGACGACGCCGCCACCGTGCCGGATCGCGTTGGTCACCAACTCCGAGGTCACGAGCAGCATGTCCGTCACCGTCTCGGCGGCTGGCCCGGCCTCGTGGTGCGCCGGGACCTGCGCGCGCACCAGGTTCTCGATCAGGCGCCGTGCCTCACTTGCATTGCGCGGAATGGCATATCGACTCCGGACGGGAGGTCGCACGCGGCTATACCTCGTGGCGTCCATACCGTCACCCCCGTAATGACGCGTTGTTTCCGTTGTGATGCGGCTGCCCGCTCGCGCCCGGCGCAAGCCGGCACATGGGGATTATCCACGCGCCCCGCCGGCCGGAGCGCCCCTTGGAGCCGCGCTCGTACGGCCGCCACGGGCGGCTCGTCGACGGTTCGCCAGGGGGCCGGCCAGCCGAATCGAAAAAAAGGGGGCATGACTCGATTACGGGCGGGTAGGCGACGCTCGCTGCCGAGAACGGCGGCCAGCGTCTAGCGGATTTTCGGGGAGGACTCATGACGGCGCAGGTCATGGCCACAGCGATGAACACGGCGCGGATGGAGCCCGTGACCCCCTTGGGGACCAGCACGGACGCCCGGGAGTCGGGCGGAGGTCTGCCGGAGCTCGCCGAGCCGCACAAGCTCGCGCCGAAGGACGCTCGGTCGCTTTCCAAGCTCTTCTTCGACCGGTTGACCATCCTCGAAGAGGGCACTCCCGAGTACCAGTACGCGCGCAACACGCTCATCGAGATCAACATGTCGTTGGTGCGGTACGTGGCCAAGCGGTTCAGCCACCGCGCCGACGAGATGGAGGACATCGTCCAGGTCGGCATGATCGGCCTGATCAAGGCCATCGACCGGTTCGAGCTCTCCCGCGAGGTGGAGTTCCCCACCTTCGCCGTTCCGTACATCGTCGGCGAGATCAAGCGCTTCTTCCGGGACACGAGCTGGTCCGTGCACGTCCCCCGGCGTCTCCAGGAGGCCCGGATCGAGTTGGCCAAGGCGTCGGAGGAGCTGAGCAGCCGGCTGGGGCGCGCGCCGACGGTGCGCGAGCTCGCCGAGCTGATGCAGATGACCGAGGAAGAGGTGATCGAGGCCCGGGTGGCGGCCAACGGTTACAACTCGGCCTCCCTGGACGCCGCCATCAGCGGCGACGACCAGGACAGCGCGGCGGCGCTGGCCGACTTCATCGGCATGGACGACCCGGCCATGGAGCTGATCGAGGACTTCCAGTCGCTGGCGCCGCTGATCGCCGAGCTGGACGAGCGGGAGCGGCGCATCCTGCACCTGCGGTTCGTCGAGGAGCTGACACAGGCTCAGATCGGTGAGCAGCTCGGCGTCTCGCAGATGCACGTCTCGCGACTGCTGTCGCGCATCATCAACCGGCTGCACCGCGGGCTGCTCACCTCGCGCTGAGCGCGCGGATCACCTCGCGCTGAGCGCGCGGACCGCGCGGGCGGGTACGGCTGCTGGTGGCGGTCGCGCACCCGCCCACGGCCCCGGTACCGGTCGGGACACCACGTCCCGGCCGGTACCGGGGCCGTGCCGTGCCCGGGTGGCGCCGGTGCCGGGAGCGGCCGAGGTCGCCCGGGTCGTGTCGGGCTGAGCCCGTAGGGTGGGGGGTGCAGCCGGTTCGCCCTGCCCGCCAGGCAGGCGCGTCGTAAGAGGGAACCCGGTGGGAATCCGGGACTGCCCCGCAGCGGTGAGTGGGAACGACAGTCGTCATGAGCACTGGGTCCGGTCGGACCTGGGAAGCGGCGACCAGTAGGGGTCTGCCCTGGGCAGGCGCGCCCGCGAGTCCGAAGACCTGCCGCTGCCCGTGCGCGACCGCGCGCACGGTGGATTCCGGTGACCGCGAGGGCGGATCGGCGTACAGGGCGGGCGGACGCGCGCGGCACAGGCCGTGGCGGTCCCGGTCGGCCCTGTTCTCCCGCATCGCGCGTTCGGCCCGGCCCGGGGTCCTGGGACAACGCTCGCGAAGGAGAGTTCCGTGACCACCACGTCCGCGTCCGCGGCACATCGCGCCACCGTGTACGGCTACCCCCGGCAGGGCCCGAACCGGGAGCTGAAGAAGGCCGTCGAAGGCTACTGGCGGGGCCGGGTCGACGCCGCCGCCCTGCGGGAGACCGCCGCGGGGCTGCGCCGCGAGGTCTGGCGCCAGCTCGCCGACGCCGGCCTGCACGAGGTGCCGACCGGCGACTTCTCGTACTACGACCACGTCCTGGACACCAGCGTCATGGTCGGCGCCGTCCCCGACCGGCACCGCGCCGCCGTGGCGGCGGATGCGTTGGACGGCTACTTCGCCATGGCCCGCGGCACGCAGGACAGCGCGCCGCTGGAGATGACCAAGTGGTTCGACACCAACTACCACTACCTGGTGCCCGAACTCGGTCCGGACACCGTCTTCGCCGCCGACTCGAGCAAGCAGGTCGCCGAGGCGTCGGAGGCGACGGCGCTCGGGCTCGCGGCGCGGCCGGTGCTGCTCGGCCCGGTCAGCTACCTACTGCTGGCCAAGCCCGCCCCGGACGTGGCCGCGGACTTCGCGCCGCTGACGCTCCTCGACCGGCTGCTGCCGGTGTACGCGGAGGTGCTGGCCGACCTGCGGGCCGCGGGGGCGCGGTGGGTGCAGCTCGACGAGCCGGCGCTGGTACAGGACCGCACGCCGGCCGAGCTGAACGCGGCGGCCCGCGCCTACCGCGACCTCGGCGCGCTGACGGATCGCCCGCGACTCCTGGTCGCCTCGTACTTCGACCGGCTCGGCGAGGCGCTGCCGGTGCTCGCGGCGGCCCCGGTGGAGGGGCTCGCGCTGGACTTCACCGGGCCGGCCGCCGCCAACCTGGCCGGGCTCGCGGCGGTGGGCGGGCTGCCGGGCAAGCGGCTGGTGGCCGGCGTGGTGGACGGGCGCAACGTCTGGATCAACGACCTGGAGAAGTCGCTGGCCACCCTCGGCACCCTGCTCGGGCTCGCCGACCGGGTGGACGTGGCGGCCTCCTGTTCGCTGCTGCACGTGCCGCTGGACGCCACCGCCGAGCGGGACATCGACCCGCAGGTGGCCCGCTGGCTCGCCTTCGCGCGGCAGAAGGTCGACGAGGTGGTGACCCTGGCCCGGGCGCTGGCCCACGGCACCGAGGCCGTCGCGCCCCAGCTCGCGGCCAACCGGGCGGGCCTGGCCTCGCGCGCCGGCTCCGCCCTGACCCGCGACCCCGCGGTGCGCGCCCGCACGGCCGCCGTCACCGACGCGGACGCCCGCCGCGGCCAGCCGTACGCGGAACGCGCCGCGGCGCAACGCGCCCACCTGCGGCTGCCGCTGCTGCCGACGACCACGATCGGCTCGTTCCCGCAGACCTCCGAGCTGCGCGCGGCCCGCGCCGACCTGCGCGCGGGGCGCGTGGACGCGGCGGCCTACGAGGCGCGCGTCGAGGCGGAGATCCGCGCGGTCATCGACTTCCAGGAGCGGGCGGGCCTCGACGTCCTCGTACACGGCGAGCCCGAACGCAACGAAATGGTGCAGTACTTCGCCGAACAGCTCAGCGGCTACCTCGCCACCCAGCACGGCTGGGTCCAGTCGTACGGCACGCGCTACGTGCGCCCGCCGGTGCTGGCCGGCGACGTCGCGCGGCCCGGGCCGATGACCGTGCGCTGGACCCGGTACGCGCAGGCGCGGACGGAGCGGCCGGTCAAGGGCATGCTGACCGGGCCCGTAACCATGCTCGCCTGGTCGTTCGTCCGCGATGACCAGCCGCTGGCCGAGACCGCCCGGCAGGTGGCGCTCGCGCTGCGGGACGAGGTCGGCGACCTGGAGGCGGCGGGCACCTCGGTGATCCAGGTCGACGAGCCGGCGCTGCGCGAGACGCTGCCGCTGCGCGCCGCCGACCGCGCCGCGTACCTGGCCTGGGCCACCGAGGCGTTCCGGCTGGCCACCAGCGGGGTACGGCCGGAGACCCAGGTGCACACCCACATGTGCTACGCGGAGTTCGGCGACATCCTGTCGGCCATCGACGCGTTGGACGCGGACGTCATCAGCCTGGAGGCGGCCCGCTCGCACATGCGGGTGGCGGACGAACTGGCCGCCGCCGGCTATCCGCGCGAGGTGGGGCCCGGCGTGTACGACATCCACTCGCCCCGGGTGCCGGAGGTGGCCGAGGTGGTCGGGCTGCTGCGCGCGGGCCTGGTGGCCGTTCCGGCCGACCGGCTGTGGGTCAACCCGGACTGCGGCCTGAAGACGCGCGGCTGGCCGGAGACCCGCAGGTCGCTGGAGCACCTGGTGGCGGCGGCGCGGGAGGTGCGGGCGGAGCTGCCCGGGACGGCGGGCCAACCGTAGCGGCTCCGTGGGGTGGCGCCGCGGCTCGCCCGTCGCGGCGCCACCCCACGCCACCGCCCGCCTAGCCGGGCGGGGCGGCGGAGGCGGGGCGGCGCGCCGTGGTGCGCCGCCCCGTGTCGCCGCGTGCGCGCGCGAGGGGGCGCGCCGGGGCGCGTGCACGGGCGCCCTGGCGTGGCGAACGGACGCGGCGCCGCGTGGCCTGGTCGAGTAGCGCGGGGCCTTCGGGGCGCTCGATTCGCGGGGGTTGTCCCCCGATGGCTGTCACAGAGGCGTTACGGAGTTTTCCGGACGGAATGGCAACCACCGTTCCCGATATCCGCTCTTCCCCCTCGACAGCCAGCGCACGGAGGAATCGCCATGCTTCACGTTCGACGCCCGCAGTACCGCACCTCGCTCCAGCGCCGTCGTACCGCGGCCCTGGCCGGCACGGCGGCGCTGGCTGCCGCCGCCCTGACCGCCTGCTCCAGCGCGGACGCCAACACGGCGTCGGACAAGCCCGCGACGGTGGCGGTCAACCTCTCCGGCTCCCAGGTCAAGGCCGGCGAGCAGGTGAAGGTCACGGCGCGGGGCGGCAAGCTGACCGAGGTGACGGTCGCCGACACCAAGGGCACCAAGCTGACCGGGCGCCTGGCCGAGGACGGGAGTTCGTGGACCTCGGACCGGAAGACCGCCCCGGGCGCCAGCTACACCGTCACCGTGCAGTCCAAGGGCGACGGCGGGGCGAAGGACTCGAAGACCTCCTCGTTCCGCACGGTGGCCGCGGACAAGGTCAACAAGTTGGACTGGCGGCCCGGCGCCAAGTCCACCGTGGGCGTGGCCCAGCCCATATCGCTGGTCTTCGACCACCCGGTGAAGAACAAGGCCGAGGTGGAGAAGCAGCTCAAGGTGGAGACCTCGAACAACACCGAGGGCTCCTGGGGCTGGATGCAGGACTGGTCGGGCAAGGACCGGGTGGACTGGCGGCCCAGGGAGTACTGGCAGCCGGGCACCAAGGTGAAGCTGAAGGCGCAGCTCGCGGGCGTGGACTCGGGCGAGGGTGGCTGGTTCGTCCGTGACTACGCGACGGACTTCACCGTCGGCGAGCGCCAGGTGGTCTCGGTGGACCTGGACACCAAGCAGCTCACGCTCACCCGGGGTGGCCAGCGGGTGCGGACGATCCCGATCTCGGGCGGCACCCCCGGCGGCGACAAGGCGTCCTGGCGGGGCACCACGGTGCTGATGTCGAAGGAGGGCACCATCAACATGAACTCCGAGACGGTGGGGCTCGGCAACTCGTACAACAAGATGGTCGACTACTCGATGCGGCTGAGCTGGTCGGGCACCTACGCGCACGCCGCGCCGTGGAACGCGGCCTACTTCGGCCGGGCCAACCACAGCTCGGGCTGCATCGGGATGAGCGACGCGGACGCCGCCGCGCTCTACGGGCAGGTGCGCGTCGGCGACCCGTTCGAGATCAAGGGCCAGGAGACCAAGGGCCTGATCGCGCCGAACAACGGCTTCGGCGAGTGGAACCTGAGCTGGGACGCGTGGCAGGCCAAGAGCGCGCTGCGCGGCTGAGCCCGCGGCGCGCCCCGCGGTGGTGCCCGCCCCCGCGCGTCCCCGGGGGGCGGGCCCGTGACGCCGGTGGTCCCTGACGTCGGTCAGGGACCATCGGCGTTTTCGTGCGCTATGACACGTCCACGCCCGACTTATCCGGGTGGGCACGCATTCGTACGTCATTTCGATACGTGACGGTCACGGGCGGCGCGGCAGGCAACCCCGTTGAACCCTGCGACATCTCTCAGCACGCCAGGGTGGCCTCCAGGTGGCCACCGCAGAACGACGCGGGACCACTCAGGTGCACAACTCCTCACGTACCGGCATAGCGCGGCGCTCGGCGCTGGTCGGCTTCGCGGCGGTCGCCGCCGCCACCGCCGCCGGGTGCGCGGGCGGCGGCTCCGCACACCCGCGCCCCGTCCACCGGCCGGTACGAGCGGTGGACCCGAGTTCGACCGACGCCTACGCGACCGGCGGCGAGCCCGCGCTGCTCCAGGTCATGGCCCACCCCGACGACGACCTGTACTTCATGAACCCGGACGCCGAGCACCTGGTGCGCGCCGGCGTGCCGGTGGTCTCGGTCTACGTCACGGCCGGCGAGGCGATCGGCAAGAACTGGGTGCCCGGCATGCCGAAGCCGGTGCTCGACAAGGCCGCCTACTCCGCCGCCCGGCACCAGGGGCTGCGCCAGGCGTACGCCACCATGCTCGGCCTGGACGCCTTCACGCCCTGGCGGACCTCGGTGCTCGACCTGCCGGGGGGTGTGCGGGCCGAGACCAACGTGCTGACCAACGGCCGCCGCCGGGCCCAGTTGATCTTCCTGAACATCGCGATGCTCTCGCCGGGACAGGTGCGCATCCCCGCGCTGTGGGCCGAGCCGGACGCGGTCATGCGCACCCTGCCGGCCACCGGCTCGCCGTGCCAGGACGTCAGCACGTACCACCACGACACGCTGGTCGACGTGCTGGCCGCCATCATGGACGGCTGCCGCCCCACGGTGATCCACACGCTGGACCCGGACCCCGAGTTCCAGGCCCACGACGCCGCCCATCCCAAGGACAACGACTACGGCTCCTGCTCCGACCACCGGGACCACACCCCGACCGCCCTGTTCACCTGGAAGGCCATGTCGCAGTGGGTGGCCGACGTCACCCGCCGCGAGCGACGCGCGCCCCGCTTCACCACGCTCGCCTTCCGCGGCTACTACAACCAGCGCTGGCCCTTCAACCTGCCACCGAGCGTCGTCGAGGACAAGCTGCGCCTGGTGGACGCCTACGGTGGCGACCCGCGCTGGGAGTGCGGCAACGAGGCCGGCTGCGGCGACTACGGCCAGGGCGGCGGCCGGGCGCTGCGCAGCCGCAAGGCGTGGATCCGCTCCACCCACCACCGCTACCCGGGTCCGCAGCTCGCCCTCGACACCGACCGGTCGGGCCGGCTGACCGCGTACGGGGTGCTCGGCACGCAGGCCGCCTGCTGGCGCGAGACCGCGCCGGGCAGCGGGCGCTTCGCGCCGCCGCGCAACCTGGGTGGCGGGCCGCTCGCGCCGACCCTGGCGCAGGTCACCGACGTGGCCGGGCGCACCGTGCTGTTCGGGCTGCGCTTCGCGCGCCTGGAGGGTCAGGGCGGCGCCAACACCCGCGAGATCGTGGCCCTGGAGCAGCGCTCGCCCGGCGGCGCGTTCGGCCGCTGGCGCGGCCTGGGCACGCCCGAGGCGCGGCCGGTGCGCGGGCGCCGGGTCGGCACCCCGACCGCGGTCGCCACGCCCGACGGCCGGGTGCACCTGTTCGCCCGTACGGCCGCCAAGGGGCTGGCCACCCGGGTGCGCTCGGGCGACGGCCGGTGGGGGCCGTGGCAGGACCTCGGCGGCGCCAGCGTGCAGGACGGGCTGTCCGCGGTGGTGGACGCGGAGCACCGGGTGCACGTCTTCGCCGCGGGCCACGACACCGTGCACCACTGGTCGCAGGACGTCCCCGGCGGGCCCCTCTCCTTCCGGCCACTCATCGGGTTGCCCACGCCCAGCCACCAACCGGGCGTGGTGCCGGCCTCCGACGGCTCGCTGACCGTGGTCTACCGCGCGCCCGCGGCCGTGCGCCCGGTGGCCTACCGCTTCGTGCCGGGCAGCGGCGGCGCGGCCCGCCGCTCCGCCGGCGACGCCGCCGCGCCGCTGCGGGAGTTCGAGGGCTACGGGGCGATCGGCGCCGGCGTCCTCGCCGCGCGCGGCGGCCGTGACACCGTCGTCCTGCTCGGTCGGGCGACGGACGGGCGGGTGCAGATACAGCAGGGCCTGACGAACGGTGCCGCGCCGGTACGGGCGCCCGCCGGGCCGCTGCCGGTGGGCACGAGTGCGCTGGTCGCGGGCGTGGATCAGCAGGTGTGCGTGGCCGGGATGGGGGCAGGCGCGGCGCCATGGGTCTGGCAATCCCACCCGACATCGGATGTCTGACTTCCGGACCGGCTGCGGCGGACCAGGGGCCTGGCATGTCAGCATGCCCGGAATGGATTCCGCGTTCAGCGGCCCGGGCTTCGAGGAGGGGAAGAGACGATGCGCCACGCCGACCGAGGCGATGTCGATGGGGCGACCCACCACAAGCGGTCGGCGCCCAGACTCTACGTCCTCGACGGGCTGCGGCTCGTCGCGGCTCTCATGGTGGTGCTCTTCCACTACGTCGCCCTCTACGGCGGCTGGGAGAACAACCCGCGCGCGGTCTTCCCCTCGCTGCACGCCTACGCGCGCTACGGCTGGCTCGGCGTCGAGGTCTTCTTCCTGATCAGCGGCTTCGTGATCTGCATGAGCACCTGGGGGCGCTCGCTCGGTGACTTCGTGGTCTCCCGGGTCTCGCGGATCTACCCCGCGTACTGGGTGGCGGTGCTGCTGACCGCGGCCGTCGTCACGGTGTGGCCGCAGGTGCGCAGCGTGGCGGGCTGGGGCGAGGTGGTGACCAACCTGACCATGCTCCAGGAGGGGCTCGGGGTCTCGGACGTGGACGGCGTGTACTGGACGCTGTTCATCGAGCTGAAGTTCTACGCGCTGTTCGCGGTGGTGGTCGCCACCGGGGTCACGTACCGCAAGTGCGTGATGTTCTGCGGCATCTGGACGGCGGCGGCGGTGATCGCGCCGACGGCGGACAACACGCTGCTCGACATGTGGGCGATGCCGCTGTACTCGCCGTACTTCGTGGCGGGCATCGCCTTCTACCTGATGCACCGGTTCCGGCCCACGGCGCTGCTGTGGGGCATCGTGCTGTTCTCGATGCTGCTGGCCCACCACCACCTCGGCGAGCGGATCACCGACAACCTGGCCGACCCCGAGCAGCCCATCGCGCACTGGCCCGCGCACCTGATCGTGGTCCTCGCCTTCGGCGCCATGGCGCTGATCGCCCTCGGCGCCTTCGACCGGGTGCGCTGGCGCTGGCTGGCCACGGCGGGGGCGCTGACGTACCCGCTGTACCTGGTGCACATGTACATCGGTCTCACGATGATCCACTGGCTGCGGGGGCTGCTGCCGGCGCCCTACATCGTGCTCATGGTGGTCGTGGTGATGCTGCTGGCCGCGTACGCGCTGCACCGCTGCGTCGAGCGCCCGCTCGGCGCCTGGCTGCGCGGGGCGATGCGCCGGGGCATCGACGACATGCGGCGCCACTCGGCCCCGCGACCGGCGACGGGTTGGCGGGGCCGACCGGCCGATTCGGACCGGGTGGGCGCGACCGGCGCCGGGACCACGACCGCGGACCGGGCGGTGGCCGCCGGCGCGAGCGCGGGCGCCGGCCCGGAGTCCCTGGTGGCGGCGGAGCGGCCGGTGCACGAACGGGTGTGAGCACCTCGCGGGGGCGGCACGAGGCCGAGCACCGACCCGCGAGGCCGCGATGGCGCCACGGGCCGCCCGCCCGTGGCGCCATCGCGCTCCCCCGTCGCCCGCTCCCGGGCCCGGTCGCGCGCGCACGGGCGGAGCGGGGCGTTCACCCCAGACTGAGCAGGACCACCGCGGCTGCCGAACCCGCCAGGCCCACCGCCTGCGCGCGGGTGACCTTCTCGCGCAGGACCGTGAGGCCGAGGATCGTCGGGACGGCCGGGTAGAGGGAGGCCAGGACGACGGCGACGGCCAGCATCTGCATGCGGGTGGACCAGAGGTAGAGGATGAGGCCGAGGGCGGCTCCCGCGCCGATCAGGGCGGCCAGGCCCGCCGACCTCGCGGACTTCCCGAACTCGGACGTGTGGCGCCAGGTGGCCGGCAGCAGGAGCAGCACCGCGGCGAGGCGGCCGACGGCCACGGGCCACAGGCCGCTCGCCGGAGCCGCCTGGGCGAGGGCGACGTACTGCACGGCTACCCCCAGGCTGGCGACCAGGCCGTCTGTGACCACCGACCCCGGCCCGCTCCCACCCTCGCCGCCGTGACCGCCGCCGGTGGAGACGAGCCACAGGGCGGGTACGGTGACGCAGATGCCCAGCCAGGCGAGCGGGGTGGGGCGGTCCCCCAGGAAGCACACCCCGCACACCACGGACAGGGCCACCCCGGTGACGGCGCTCACGGGTATCACCACGCTCATCGCGCCACGGCTCAGACCTCGGTTGAGGAAGTGCATGGCCGTGGCGCTGCCCACACCGGAGAGCGCCCCCCATATGAGGTCGGCTGATCCGACCGCTTCGGCCGGTAACAGCAGAGCGGCCGCGAGCGCGAGCAGCAGACCTCCGACCTGCCCGAGGAAGGTGACCACGGCGAAGTGGACCCGGCGGGACAGCAGTCCGCCGGCGAAGTCGACAAAGCCGTAAGCGACCGCGGAAGCCAACGCGAGAAGAGCACCCATCCGCTCCGTGTGCCCGATGCCGCCGCCCCAACCCGCCGAGATCGACGCCCTCTTCGTACACGACGTCGGTCTCCGTCGCCCTTCGGGGCCACGGAGACCGACGTCACCTCTCCGCCCCGGGGGTCGCCGACGATGTCGACCGCCCCGGCGGGGATCTGTCGCGCGTCAGCGCGCGTTCAGGTCGTCGTAGTACGGCGGGTGGGCGCGCGGCTGGCCCGGATACGGCTCACTCGCGTGCGGCTGACCCGGGTAGGGCTGCCCGGCGTACGACTGGCCCGGATACTGCTGGTCGGCGTACGGCTGGTCAGCGTGCGGCTGGCCCGCGTACGACGCACCCGCGTACGACTTCTCCGCGTACGGCTTCTCCCCGTACGACGCACCCGCGTGCGGCGCGGCGTGCTGGGCGCCCCGGTCGCCGCGGCCCGGGCGGATCGGCCACCAGGTGGAGCGGCCGAGCAGCGCGGCCAGCGCCGGCACGAGCACGATCGACAGCACGAACGCCGAGAGCATGATGCCGAGCGCGGTGGCGAAGCCGATCTGCTGCGTGGAGGGCACCGCGTTGACGGCGAGGCTGCCGAAGGACGCGGCGAGGACGACGCCCGCGGTGGCGATGGCGGGCGCGGTGTGCCGCACGGCGCGGGCCACGGCGGCGCGGGCCGGGCCCGGGCGGTCCATCTCCTCCCGGATGCGGTCGCTGATGAGGATGTTGTAGTCGGTGCCGAGCGCGACCACGAACAGGAACAGCACCAGCGGGAGCACGAAGTTCACGCCCGGCTTGTCCAGCATGTGTTGGAAGAAGAGGGTGGACGCGCCGAGGGTGGCGGCGAAGCCGAGTCCGACGGCGAGCATGAGCATGGCCGGCGCGAGCAGGCTGCGCAGCAGCATGAGCAGGATCAGCGAGATCAGCACGGCGGCCACCGGAAAGACGATCTTGAGGTCGTGATCGACGGCGGTGGACACGTCAGCGAAGATCGCCGCCGTGCCGCCGACGTGGGCCTTGAGGCCGGCCGGCGCGTGCTGGGCCACGGCGTCGCGCACCGGCCCCGACACCAGGTCGCGGGCGGCCTGGCTCTGCGTCTCGACGGTGAGGTACAGGTCGAAGCGGGCGGCGTCGCGTTCCGGGTTCAGCTCCGTCTTGCCGACCTGGCCAACGCCCTCGACCTTGGCCAGCGCCCGGGGCAGCGCGGCGATCCGCTCGGCCGTCAGCCGCTGCCCCTCGGGCGCGGCGACGTACACCGTGGTCGGGTCGGACACGCCGGCCGGCAGCGCGCGGGAGACCTCCTTGGCGGTGGCCGCTGCCGGGGTGTCCTGGTTGCCGCCGCTGGTGTCGAAGTCCATCCGGATGCCGACCAACCCGGCGGTCAGCGCGCCGAGCAGGGCCACGCTGGCCAGCACGAGGGCCAGCGGACGGCGGGCGACGAGGTCGCCGACGCGCGCGGCGAGGCCGGCGCGGGGCTCGCGCTTGAGGGCGCGCGAGGGCCAGAACATCTTGCGCCCGGTGACGGCGAGCAGCGCGGGCATCAGCGTGAGGCTGGCCAGCAGCATGACCAGGACCGCGACGGCGATGGACGGGCCGAGCACCCGGAACTGCCCGAAGCTGGCGACGGCCAGCGTCGCGAAGGCGGCCACGATGGTCAGGGCCGCCGAGGTGATCGCGGTGCCGACGCGGGCGCTGACGTCGCCGGCCACGGCGCGGGCCGGCAGGTCGGGGTGGGCCCGCAACTGTTCGCGGAAGCGGAACAGCAGGAACAGGAAGTAGTCGATGCCGATGCCGATCAGCACGACGCTGATCATGCTGGGCGTCGAGGTGTCGAGCTTGATGCCGGTGAGCATCGCCGCGCCGACGACCGCGCCCGCCGCCGCGCCGCCCACGATCACGACCGCGAGCAGGGGCACGAAGGCGGCGAGGACGCTACGGAAGACGAGCACGTTGATGAGGACGATCAGGCCCATCATGAGCGCGCCCACCACCTTCTCGGTGGTCTCCTGCTTCTCGCCGGTGTCGACGAGGTCGGCGAGGCCGCCGGTGAAGCCGGTGCGCATCCCGGCCTCGGCGAACTCCTCCTTCGCGTCGTCCCGGAAGGCCCGGTAGAGGTCCTGCATGCCCGGGTCGGTGGAGTTGCCGGTCAGTTGCGCGGTCAGCAACTGGAAGCCGCGGTCGGGCGCGACCATGGCGGGGCTGACCCTGGGCGTCTGGGAGTAGTCCTCGGTCAGGAAGGTCGGCGCGTCGTCCTTCGGCTCCGGCATCTCGACGCGCTTGCCGGCCAGCTCCTTGGCGACGGCACCGACGCGCCGCTCGTCGGCCTTGGTCAGCGGCTTGCCGTCGGTGCGGGCGACGAGCACCGTCACCGCGTTGGCGTCGGGCTTGACGTCGAACCGCTCCTCGGCGACCTTGAGCGCCGCCGCCGAGTCGTACTTCGCCGGGAGGAAGTCGCCGCTCTGCGACTGGGTCACGCGGTAGATCAGCGCCTGGCTGAGCAGGGTGAGGAAGATGCCGACCACGGCCCACAGGGCGATGACCTTCCACGGGTTGCGGGTGGAGAACCCGGTCAGGGCCCGGATCACGTTGTCCTCCGATGATGGCGATGGTGGGTGAAGCGCCGAGTTCTCCCGGCCGTGTCCAGCTCATCAGCGGTCGGCGCCCGTATCGTCCGAGTACGGAACGAGAAACGGCCTGGGAGCCCGGGCCGACCGGCGCCACCGACCAGGACCCAGGTCCCAGGACGAGGTCGGCTCAGCGGCCGGCTGGTGGGTCCGGGTCCGGTGCCAAAATGGAGCGCACAGCACAGCCGTGGCGTACCGAAAGCGGTCGGCAGGGCCCTTCGGAGGGAAGAACGACATGTCGACAGCGCGCCCCACGCCCGGTGCCCCCGCGCCGCCCCCAGGCGACGGCCTGCCCTGGACGCGCAACGACGCGCTGGTCGCCGTCGCGGTCGGAGTCGTCGACCTGATCGGCTTCACCATCACCATCCAGACCGAGCTGGGGTATGTCCCGGTCAAGGGCTGTCTGCTCATCGTGGGCGCCGCGGTGCCGCTGCTCATGCGGTGCCGCGCCCCGCTGCTCACGCTGGCGGCGGTGCTGCTGATCGGCCTGGCCCTCAACCTGACCGTGCCGGTCCCCCAGCACTTCAACGCCTCGGCAGCGGTCGCCCTCTACACCGTGGCGCGGGCGAAGCGCCCCGCGGTGACGGCGGTGGCGGCGCCCGTGACCGTGGTGGTGACGTTGATCGCGGAGAACACCTGGCCGCGCCCGGGCCTTGCTGACACGCTGGCCAACATGGCGGGCGGCGCGCTGGTGCTGATCGCCGCGTCCCTGGTGAACCGCTGGCAGCGGGAGCAGGCGGCAAAGCGGCAGATGCTCACCGACCGCGCGTTGGCCGACGAGCGCCGGCGCATCGCCCGCGAGCTGCACGACATCGTCGCCCATCACATCACCACCATGCAGCTCATGGCCGGCGGCGCCCGGGCCAACCTCGGCCGGAACCCGGAGGTGGCCCGGGAGGCGCTGGTCACCCTGGAGGGCTCAGGGCGGATGGCGCTGCGCGAGATGCGGCAACTCCTCGACGTGCTGCGGGCCGGCGACGAGGTGGAGGACGAGCCGACCTCGCCCCAGCCCGGCGTCGGCGACCTGGAACGCATTGTGGAGGACTCCTGCCGGGCCGGGCTGCCGGCCGTGCTCGACACGCGCGGCGCCGAGCGCCCGCTGCCACCGAGCGTGGGCCTGACCGTGTTCCGCATCGTCCAGGAGGCGCTGACCAACGCGCGCAAGTACGCGGGCCAGGCGAGGGCGTCCGTACGGCTGACGTACGAGCCGGACGCGGTGGCGGTCGAGGTGACCGACGACGGCGAGGGTGTGAGCACGCGCCATCCGGCCGGCTCCGGCTACGGGCTGGTCGGGATGCGGGAGCGCGTGGTGCTGCACGGCGGGACGCTGGAGACCGGCCCCCGCGACGAGGGCGGGTTCCGGGTCGCGGCCCGGCTGCCGCTGACGGCCGGCGAGGGGGTACGACGATGAACGCGATGAACGCGAGGAACACAGTGAACGCGACGGATGCGAGGGACGCGGTGGGCGCCGGCGCGGCCGAGCCGGTGATCAGGGTGCTGATCGCCGACGACCAGCCGCTGGTGCGGCGCGGCCTCGCGCTGATCCTCACCCCCGACCCGGCCTTCGACGTGGTGGGCGAGGCGGGCGACGGCGCCCAGGCGGTGGCCCTGGCCCACCAACTGCGACCCGACGTCGTCGTGATGGACATCCGCATGCCGGTGCTGGACGGGGTCGCCGCCACCGAACGACTCGCGCGGGAACTCCCGGCGTGCCGGGTGCTGGCGCTGAGCACCTTCGACATGGACGAGTACGTGGTGGCCGCGCTGCGCGCCGGCGCGTACGGGTTCCTGCCCAAGGACATCTCCCCGGAGGAGCTGGTCGCCGCGGTGCGGGTGGTGCACGCCGGAGAGGCGGCGGTCGCGCCCCGGCTGCTCTCCCGGCTGATCTCCACCTACGTACGGGCCCCGCACCGCCCCCAGCCCCCGGCCACGACCTCGGGCGACCTCACGCCGCGCGAGCTTGAGGTGTGGCGCCTGATGGCGCTGGGCCTGGACAACGCCGAGTTGGCGGCGGCTCTCGACATCAGCGTCTCCACCGTGAAGAACCACATCACCAGCGTCTTCGGCAAGCTGAACGTGCGCGACCGCGCCCAGGCCGTGATCGCCGCGTACGAGAGCGGGCTGGTCGAGGTGGGCGGCGGGTAGCCCTGGCGGGCGGCGGGTAGCCTCGGCACGCCGAGAGACATGCCCCGAACGAGGACATGCGGACAGAAGCTGACCTCGTCGACGGCTACGGTCACGGCACGGTCCGGGGTGCGGTACCCGCGGAGCGAAGGAAGGGAGGCATCCATGCTGCGAGGGCTTGCCACCGTCAGTTTCTGGACCGCCGATCTGGCGGCGGCGAAGGACTGGTACACGGAACTGCTGGGCGTGGAGCCGTACTTCGAGCGCCCGGGATACGCGGAGTTCCGCATCGGCGACTCCCAGGACGAGCTGGGGCTGATCGACAGCCGCTACGCACCGCCCGGTTCGGCGACCGGGCCGGGCGGCGCGGTCGTGTACTGGCACGTCGACGACGTGAGCGCGACTCACGCACGGCTGCTGTCCCTGGGGGCGAAGGAGTACGAACCACTCACGGACCGGGGCGCGGGGTTCGTCACCGCATCCGTGACAGATCCCTTCGGGAACATCCTGGGTTTCATGTACAACCCGCACTACCTCGACGTGCTGGACGCGCGCGGATAACACGGGGGCGGCGAGCGGGCTCCGGCCCGCACCTCGATCAGTCGACGCCTTCGACGATGCGGAAGTCGCGCTCGACGCCGTCGGCCAGGGCGACCAGCGCCTCCTGGTAGGCCGCGCTCTCGTAGGTCGCGACGGCCTGCTCGAAGCTGTCGAACTCGACCAGGACGGTCCGTTCGGCGATTCCCGCGTCACGCGCCAGGCCCCGGCCGCCCACCGCGAGGGTCCGACCGCCCCCGGCCCTGACGGCGGGAGGGGTCAGCTTGTTGTAGGCGGCCAGCTTCTCGGGGTCCGAGATGGTGCGGTAGACGCTGACCCAGTAACCCTTGGGCATGGAAAACCTCCGGTGTTGAGATGAGTGCGTCTGACGTGTGGGGTGGTCTCGGACGAGCGCCGGCGGGCGAGAGCGCGGCGTGTCAGCGTCGTGATCGCCCTGGCGCCGATGCCGACCGGCCAGCGCCGCGGTGGTGGGCGGGGCGCGGAACGTCGTCACCCCGCGGGGAACCGGGCGGCCCAGGGTTCCTCTTCCAGGAGGAGCCCGTTGGCCAGGTAGCTGATGGTGCGGTACCAGCCGATCAGTACGAGCAGTTCGAGTAGGTGAGCCTCTTCGTAGTGCCCGCGCAGGGCGTCCCAGGTGGACTGGGTGAGCTGGGTCGTGTCGTCCAGTTCGTCCACGGCGCGCAGCAGTGCCGTGTGGCGTGGTGACCATGGGGCACTGGCCGCCGCGTCGGGTCGGGGGGTGGCCCGGAGTTGCTCCGGGCTGAGTCCGGCCTGCGGCGCCAGGGTCGCGGCGTGGACGCCCCATTCGTAGGCGCAGCCGGATCGCGCGGTCACGCGGGCGATGACGAGCTCCCGGTCGACAGCGGGGAGCAGGCCGTGGCCCAGCAGTCCGGCGCCGAGGGCGAACATGCGTGAGGCCAGCTCCGGGTTGCGGTGCAGCACGCGGAACAGCGCGAGCGGCTCGTGTGGCACACCCGGCGGCATCCATCGGCGCAGCGCCCGGTCGACATCGGCGCCGTACGGCGGGGTGAGCGGTTCGATGCGTGACATCACGACACCTCCTGCTTCGATTTCCGAATCACTATGATGCTTCGAGAGTCGAAGCGCAAGGAGTGGCTAGGAGTGAATAAGGAGTGACCATGGGAGCCAGCACGCCGCGTCCCGGAGTGCCCGTCCGGGGGTCCGAGTCGGGTCGTCCGGTAATGGCCGCACTCGACCTGCTCGGCCGGCGTTGGACGATGCGCATCCTGTGGGAACTGAGCCAAGCGCCGGCCGGCTTCCGTGAGTTGCAGCGCCGATGCGAGCGCATGTCCTCCAGCGTGCTCAGCACCCGCGTCGAGGAACTGACCGGCGCCCGCCTGCTCACCCTGGACGGGGACGGCTACCGCCTCACCCAACTCGGCCGGGACCTCGTCGAGTCACTGAGCCCCCTGGCCGCCTGGAGCCAACGCTGGGCCGAGGAGATGGGGCCCGCGACGGCGGGCGGGCCGGAATGACCATCGCGTGGCCGGTCTGCTGCCGATGCGCCTCCGACCGCCACCCCTCCCACCCCGCGCCACCGCGCACCGCTCACGCCGGAGCCACCCACGGCCGCGACTTCGCGTGAGCCAACCCGTCACCCGGCGAACTCTCAGGCGCGCACCAGCCGCACCTGCACCGGCCGCCCGTGCACCGTACGTACGCTCAACACGGTGTCCTCCGCCGCCGCTGTCACCCGGCACCCCTCCCCCGTCGCGAGCCGCCACCGGCCGCGCAGTCGCACCCGCAGGGTGTGTTCCTGGCTCGGGTTGGTGAGCCACGGGCGGGAGAAGGGACTCCAGTGGCCGACGTAGCGCTCCCCCTCGTACTGGTCGGCGTCCCGGCCCTCGTACAGGCGCAGGTCGGGGTCGCACACCGACAGTGCGAGCGCGCCGTCCCCGTCCGGGCGGCACAGCAGCAGCGCGGGGGTGTCCACGCCGCGCACGGGGCCGCCACCCGCGTCCAACCCGCCGGTGGGTTGGAACGCGGCGTAGCCGGTGAGGCCGGTGGCGCGGTCGGTGACGATGTGCGCGCCGTCGTCGGCGCGATGCGTGGTGTACGGGGCCGTCGCCGGGTCGGCCATCTGGCGGGTGAAGGCGGTCATGGTCGCCGGCGTCGCCCCGATGACCATGGCGTACGCGTAGCGCGCGGCGCGCGGGGCCCGGCCGTGCCGAAGCCAGGCGGTGGCGAAGTCGCCGCTGGTGGGGGCCCCGTTGCCGTGGCGGCGTGAGTGCTGGGTGGAGCGGGTCAGCGCGAGGCGCTGCCCGGACGGCACGTAGTAGCCGAGGCCCTTGTCGTCCAGGAGCCAGGTGTCGGCGGCCAGGACGCCGTCGGGGTGGTGGTGGGGAAAGGCGGTGATCGGCTCGGGGCCGCCGAGGTACGTGGGGTCGTCGGGGCGTGCCAGGTGGGTTTGGAAGAGGGTGGTCTCGGTCTCGTGGTGGCGGTCGTCGTTGCCGATGCCGGTGCCGAGGGCGATGACCCGGTTGTCGAAGAGGAAGACGGAGACACGGGCGTGGTGGCTCTCGTCGTGCTTGGGGTGCTCGCGCAGCCGCATCGCGAACATGCCGTTGCGCCCGTCGATCGTGTGGCCGCCCGCGAACGCCTCCTCGCTGAGCAGCATCTCCTCGATGGTGCCGGTCAGATCGGCCTTCAGCGCGTCCCACGGCTTGTGCAGGGTGGTGGTGCCGGGGCGGCGGTTCCAGTCGTAACCCTCCTGCCGGAAGCCGCTGTCGCGGTTGGTGACGGGATCGCCCCGGTGCAGTACGTGGATGTGGCCGTAGGTGTTGTAGCGGCCGTACCAGTTGGCGCCCTCGTACACCTCGGTCGACCACAGGTAGCGGTTGTGGCCGCGCACCACGACCTGCCAGGCGTCGCGCCGCTGGATGGCCAGCGCCGCGTAGTTGTACGCCCAGGCGCCCGCCGGTGGGTCCTCCGCGCGCACCCCGGCGGCCCGCAGCCGCTCCGCGACCCTGTGCTGGGCGTCGGTGGGCCGCGCGGGCAGCAGCCGCAGGAAGGCCGCGCCGACCTCCGCGTCGACGGCCGCGCGCCCGTCCGGGGTGCCGGCGATGGCCAGCCACTGGTACGGGGTGACGGACAGGCCGGTGGTGCCCTCGGGCTTGCGACCGCTCAGCGGGATCGGCCAGTGCAGGGCGTTGGCCATGATCCGCAGCGTCAGCGCGGCGCGCCGCAGCGCGGTGTGGGCCTCGGTGGTGACGCGGAACGGGCCACGGCTGAGCAGGTAGACGATGGGCGCGACACCGGAGAACCCGTCGCGCGCGTAGTCCGGGTAGCAGCCGACGTGGTGGAAGGTGGTGCCGTCGACCTTGAGCCCGTCCTGGATGCCGTCGGTGGGCAGCAGGTAGCGGCTCAACCAGTCGCTCAGGGTGCGCAGGTGACCCACCTGACGGGCCGCGCCGTCCTGGAGCAGGGCGACGGCGAAGATGCCCCGTACGTTGGTGTTGAGGATGTCCACCGTGGAGCCGTGCCCGTTACGGAAGTCGAAGCCGCGCCGCAGCCGTCCCAGCCCCACCAGCCACGTCAGGTCGGCCCGCACCGCGGCGAGCAAACCCGCCTCGCGCAACACCTCGCGCATCAGCACGACCGAGTCGTAGTAACCCACCATGGCGAAGCCGAGGTGGTGGATGGTCCCCTGACAACTCCCGTACGTCCAACCCAACGCGCGCAGCCGCCGCACGATACGTAGGTACAACTCGCCGAGCGTGTCAGCCTGCGGCGTGCCGGGGCCCGCCGCGTCGTACGCCTGGGCGATGGTACGCAGCAACCCGGTCACCTCCTTCAGGTCGGCTGCCCCGACGAAGGCGGTCAGGTCGGCGGCGATCTCGGGCGGATAGATCTGCCCCTGGAAGGAGAAGACCGCCCGGTCCCGCGTCAACTCTTCTGCCTGCTTGGCAAGTTGCTCGACGTACGCGTCGGTGACGGGCGGCCCGCCAGCCAGGTAGTCGTCGTGGTAGCGGCGCGCGACGGTGCGCAGCCCCGCGCGCTCGGCCGGGGTGGGGGTCGGCGCCTCGATGGGTTGGCGGGTCAGCAGCCGGTCGAAGAGGTAGAGCGCCTGCCAGTGCTGCTGGTCCCAGTTGTCCCCCTCGATGCCGACGTGGTCCACCTGCGCGTCGCGGCAGGGCGCGTCGGGCCGCAGCGCGACGTTGAGCAGGAGCTGATCGAGCCAGAGCGTGCCGGCGCGGCGCGGGGCGGTGATACGACAGGTGTCCATGTCGGCGCGCGGCCGGCCGTGCATGTCGTACGCGTACCGCACCCAGGCGGTGCGCCAGCCGGTGAAGTCCAACCGGAACTCGAACCAGCAGTCCACCCGCTCCCCGCGCCCGAACTCGAAGCGGAGCGCGTCGCCGGTGGCCCGCTCGTTGTGCACCCACACCGCGAAGGTGTCCACGGTCCCCTGCCACGCCTGGTCGGCGAGCGGGTTGGTGCGGTACGGGTCGGGGGCCCAGGCCAGGTCGGCGGTGACGGTGAGCTGGGTGCGCGGCCCGTGGTCCCAGCGGAGCGCGTGCCGCCCGCAGACGGAGCCGTGCGTGGCGTCGATGGCCAGCGCGCTGCCCGTACCGGCCGCGAACGCCTTGGGCACGGCGGTCTCCAGCAGGAACGCGGGCGGGGTGAGGGCGAGCGCCCGCTCCTCCAGGGTGGCTGCCTGTGTGGTGGTGGCCGCCTGGCCAGCGGCTGTCGCCCCTGGGGCGTGTGCTACCGCGGGGCTCGCCGGGGCGAACGGGAGCAGCGGCGCGGCCTGCGTCGCGGCTGCGCCGGTGGCCGCGGCGCCGTAGGCGAGCAGCCTGCGCCGGGTGACTCTGCTGGGTTCGACCTGGGGCCCACGCTCCACTGGAGTTTCCTTCCGTCGCCGGCCGGTGCTGCCCTGCTGTGCCCCCGCGCTTCGATTGTGCGGGCGAGGGGGCGGGTGGGCACAGGGTGCGTGGCGGTCGGGGGGATGTGGCTCGGGCGGGGGCACGACGAAGCCCCCGTCATCCAGACGGGGGCCTCCGAGATGCGGCTTCCGGGAGTATCTGACACCGGGACATCAACTGCCGGCGAACTCCCCGGCCTTGACGGCGGAAACGAACGCTGACCAGGCTGGCGCGGCGAAGACGAGCGCCGGACCGTGTGGGTCCTTCGAATCACGAACCGGGACGGCACCGGGGTGACCGTCGGCGACCTCGATGCATTCGCCGCCGGGCTCACCGTTGCTGTAACTGGACTTCCGCCAGCACGACACGGCGGACGCGTCAGGAATCATGTTCATGCTCATACTCTTTCAGGTGAGCGCGCACCCTGGGAGCATTTCAGCAAGTGCTCTCTGATCACCGTGCGCGACTCAGCAGTGGACAGCGCCGCGCCGTGGACGGCGGAGTACATCTGCGTCATCCTCCGCATATCACGCGCGGTCCTCGCCCGCTTCCCGGAGAAGAAGCTCTCGACGTAGCCGTCCATGGCTCCGTTGGCGAAGGTCAGCAGGCTCAGACTGCCGCCCAGCAGCGGATGCCCTCCCCGTTCGAACGGCAACACCTGGACCGTCACGCGCGGCATCTCGGCGACGTGCAACAAGGCCCGCAACTGGTCGGCCATGCAGGCAGCCCCACCCACCTTCCGCTCCAGCACGACCTCATCGACCACGGCCTCGTAGCGGAGTTGGTCCGACTCTTCCAACACCGCCTTGCGCTTGAGGCGAGTCGCCACATGGCCTTCGAGTTGCTCATCGGACGCGTCGAGCAGGGAGGCGCGGAACAGGGCACGCGCGTAACCTTCGGTTTGCAGAAGTCCCGGGATAACGCTGCCGCCGAACACCTGAATACGAGTCGCCGCCAGCTCGTTGTTCACGATCGCACGGCCGTACCTGGGAATCGTTGTCCTACGGGCCGTGGCTAGCGATTCCACCATCACCCCGTCCGTACCGAAGTACGCGTCCAACGCCTCAGCGAGCGTTTGGGATGGCAGTTGCTTTCCGCGCTCCACCCTGCTGATGTACGAGTGCGGGTAATGAACCGCATCGGCCAGGCTACGCAGCGACACCCCCGCCCGCTCGCGCAGGCGATGCAACCTACGCCCCAGCAGGACCCGAGGCGCGAGCCCGGCCTCGTCCTCGTTGTTCAGCTCCATCAGCGAAGACCCCAATCCCGTGCCCCCAGTTGCCTGTTGGTCACAGGCAACGCGTAGGCAGCACACCCATCACCGGCAATACTGGCCACCGTACCGACAACATCCAGCCCAACACCGGGTTTAGCCCGATCGAGTGACGGAATGCGAAAGGACGGTTCGGCATGCACATTTAGCCGCCCAAGAAAACAGGCAAGAGTTGCCGCACCTTCTCCAACAGCACCCCGAAGCCGATTGCGCTCGCTTCACATTGCCTCAACTCGACAGGCGAGGGGCGGAATCTGAATATCCGCGAACCGACCGTCACACCGACTCGACACCAGCGGATCTTGACGTGGGTGGTGGCCCCGAAACGGTAATCGGACGGGGCCGCCAGCGCGGTAAGCATCGTCAACTTGGAAAGCCACTGTCATGAAGGCGAAGAATTCGCCCCGCAGGCGCCTGCGCATGTTCACAGCCGGTCACGCGTGCCATGGTGGAGGCGCCTGTTCGCTCCCTGTTCGTCCGACGAGAGGGGAAGAGTCGTGCGCAAGCCTCTGATGGTTTTAGTTGTGGCCGTGATGGCGGCCATCGGTTTCGCCGCGCCAGCACAAGCCACCGTGAACGCCGTGGACATGCCCTTCGGTATGGCTTACGGCAACAGCACCACAACCGGAAAGATCCACTTCACCGACGGGTACACAGCCAGCGTGTCCGGCACCGTCCACGCGGCGAGCGGAGCCCGCCGGATCTGCGCCTACGGAGTGAACGGCAGCACGACGTCGGGCCTCATCTGCAGCCCGTACGCGTACGCCGGTGGGCCGAACACGACCCTCGACGGATCACTGAACATCCCGAAGCCGGGCGGCGTCGTGCGCGTCTACATCACGATGTACGACGAGAACAACAGCGGGCTGGCCCGGTTGTACTGCACTCGCAGCGGTTGCACGCGGGAGTACTGAGCCCACTGAGCCGTTTCCACGCTGGCGGGTGGTTGGGCGGATGCCCCGGCGGTGGGCACGAAGAAGAACTCCTGGCGGACAGGTTCGCAACCAAGATCACCAGTCCACCAGGAGCTTGCGGACCGCGCACGCCCACCCCAGGGCCCGCGACCACGCCGGGGCCGGACATGCAGGCCGGGGCTCGACGTTTATTGACCACCCGTTCTCGATACAGCTAACCTCGCCCCGTGGCCAGGACCAAGGAATTCGATCCGGACGCCGCGCTCCAGGCAGCGCTCGAACTGTTCTGGCGGCGCGGGTACGAGGCGACGTCGATGGCGGACCTCGTGTCGCACCTCGGCATCGCGCGGGCCAGCATCTACGCGACGTTCGGCAGCAAGCGCGAGCTGTATGCCAAGGCCCTGGAACGCTACAGCGAGCAGCACGGGCCCGACATCGTCGTGGAGCTGTCCCAGCCGGGGCCGGCGCTGCCCGCCGTGCGGGCCGTGGTGCGTCGGTTCGCCGACGAGGCCGCGGCCGACCACGAGCGGCGGGGCTGTTTCGTCACCAACACCGCGATCGAGCTGGCCCCGCACGACGCCGCCATGGCCCGGCGGGTCGGGGCGAGCTGGGACTCCATCGAGACCGCGCTCACCTCGGCGCTGATCCGGGCCAAGGCGCAGGGCGAACTGCCGGCGGGGCGCGATCCGCGAGCGCTGGCCCGCATGCTGCTCGTCCTCCTCCAGGGGCTGCGGGTCATCGGCAGGTCCACCGACCAGCCGGGCCGCCTCGCGGACGCCGCGACGCAGGCGCTGGCCCTGCTCGACCCGGCCGAGCCCGCGACCGCCGACCAGCCGTAGCCCACGGCGTCCCGGTGGGGCACTCCCCCACGCATCGCACCTCACGCCCTGCGACCCACATGCCCTTATTCGAGACCGATCGGTCTGCTATTTTTCCTCGCGTCTCCGCCCCGGAGATGCCTGACATACGAGGAGTCACCCTCATGTCCGCACGCTTCACCGGCAAGACCGCCCTTGTCACGGGCGGCGGCACCGGCATCGGCCGGGCCGTCGCCGTCGCGCTCGCCCGTGAGGGGGCGCGGGTCGTGGTCGCCGGCCGTACGGCGGAGTCGCTCAGGGAGACCGTCGGCCTGGTCGAGCGGGCGGGCGGGGTGGCCGCCGCGATCACGGCCGACGTCACGCACGGGCCGGACGTGGAGCGGCTGGTGCGGGAGACGGTGAAGCGGTTCGACGGGTTGCACGTCGCCGTGAACAACGCGGGGCTCATCCTGCCCGCGACGCCGGTCGCCGACGTGGCCGAGGAGGACTGGCGGCGCGTCGTGGACGTCAACGTGACCGGCGTCTGGCTGTCGCTCAAGCACGAGATCCAGCACATGCGCGCGCACGGCGGCGGCGCCATCGTCAACATCGCCTCCCGGCTCGGCGCCCACTCGCGCCGCCGCAACATGGCCGCGTACGTCGCGAGCAAGGCCGCCGTCAGCGCGCTGACCCGCAACGCCGCGCTCGACCACATCGGCGACGGCGTACGCGTCAACGCGGTGAGCCCCGGTTCCACGGACACCTCGATGTCCACGCTGCCGGGCGAGAGCCCGGAGGCGAAGGCCGAGCGGATGCGGCAGCAGGTGCCCAACGGGCGGGTGGCCCGTACCGAGGAGATCGCCGCCGCGGTGCTCTACCTCGCCTCGGACGACGCGGCCTCCACGGTCGGCGCCGACCTGGTCGTGGACGGCGGCTCGACGGCCTGAACGGAAGGGCTCCCGGCGGGGCTCACTGGCGGACGACGGGCGCTGTCGCGGGCGTGAGCCGTACGGCTACCCGTCACCCCGGACGTGACCAGCCAGCACCGATACCACGAGCCTGCGCACGGTGGCCCTGGTCGGTGGGCCCGGGTCGCGGTCGGCGAAGAGCAGGTGGCCGCCGCCGACCAGGGAGAGGGCGAGGGAGTCGAGGTCGGCGTCGGGTGCGATGCGGCCCCGGGCGCGCTCGTCGGCCAGGTAGCCGGAGACCGCCGTCGTGACCTCCGCGAGGATCGCGATGCCGCCGCCGGGCCTGGCCTGGCGGAGCCGGGCGCGCAGCTCGTCGCGGAAGGTGATGAGCGGGATGATCGCCACCGGGACGGGCTCGAACAGGGTGGTCAGCGCGGCGGTGAGGTTGTCGGCCACCGCGCCGGTGCCGGCGGCCTCGCGCAGCGCGTGCGCCCGCGCCTCAAGCCGCGCGGCCCGGTCCAGCACCAGCTCGGCGAGGAACCCGTCGAAGTCGGTGAAGTGCCGGTGCAGGACGCCCTTGGCGCAGCCCGCCTCGTCCGTGACGGCCCGGCTGGTCAGCCCGGTCGGGCCGGCGCGCAGCAGTACGCGTTCGGCGGCGTCGAACAACTGCTGTCGCGCATCGCGAAGGTGCACTCCGGTCGGCACGTACCGGTCCTCTCCCGCGCCAGTCCCCTGGCATCCGTCGGCGTGCGGGCACTCGCCCCGTGCGGGCATCTGCCCCGTGCGGGCACCTTGCCATGCGCGGGCGCGTGTCACGAACACGCCCCCCTCACGTACACGCCCTCGTCGCGTGTGCGCCCTTGCCCTGTGTGGGCGCTTGCCCACTAGAGTGACCGCATGCCCACTTTACCGCCAGAGCAGTCAGAGCCAGCGCACCCGCATGAGGCGCGACAGGTGGCCGAGTCGTTCGGAGCGCAGGCCGAGCGTTACGACCGGGCCCGGCCCGCGTACCCCGATGACCTGGTGGCCCGGGTCGTCGACGGGAGCCCGGGGCCCGAGGTGCTCGATGTCGGGTGCGGCACGGGGATCGCGGCCCGGCAGTTCCAGGCCGCCGGCCGCACCGTGCTCGGCGTCGAGCCGGACGCGCGGATGGCCGACTTCGCGCGGGCCCGTGGCCTGCCGGTGGAGGTGGCGACCTTCGAGGACTGGGAGCCGGCGGGGCGGGTGTTCGACGCGGTGGTCGCCGGCCAGGTGTGGCACTGGGTGGACCCGGTCGCCGGCGCCGCGAAGGCGGCCGAGGTGCTGCGCCCGAGGGGGCGCCTGGCCATCTTCGGGCACGTCTTCGAGCCGCCCGCCGAGGTGGCCGAGCCGTTCGCGGCCGCCTACCGGCGGGTGGCGCCCGACTCCCCGTTCGGCCAGCAGCCGGCGCGGCGGGCGCTGGAGACGTACCAGGCGGGGTACGCGCGGATCGCCGACGCGATCCGTGGGACGGGGCGGTTCGCCGAACCGGAGCAGTGGCGCTTCGACTGGGAGCGGACCTACACCCGCGCGCAGTGGCTGGAACTCCTCCCCACGACCGGCGGGCTCACCCGGCTCTCCGCCGACCAACTGGCCGAGATCCTGGGCGCCGTGGGCGACGCCGTCGACGCCCTCGGGGGTCGCTTCACGATGCGCTACACCACCCTGGCGACCAGCGCGGTCCGCACCGACGGGCCGTGAGTCGCGGCGCGCGGGGCGTACTGGTGGCCGGCCCCGCGGGTCACGGCCTGCCGCCGCCCGCGCCCACCCCGGCCGGTACCTGGTCGGGCGATGCCTGATCGGGCGGCGCCTGGCCCGACGGCTCGACGAGGGGCGCCGCGCTCGCCGGCTCCGCGCCAACCGGCGAGCCCACCCGCGTCCGCCGTGCCGCCAGCCACACGTACACCAGGACGCCGGCGAACAGGAACAGCACGCCCTGGTAGACCGCCGCGTAGCCGGCGCCGGCGACCAGCCACAGGGAGAAGCCGAAGGCGGTCAGGGCCAGGGCCGCGTCGCGGGTCAGGCGGGCGGGGCGGACGCGGTCGCGCTGGCCGGAGAGGAGGAAGTAGAGCTGGGCGGCGGTCGCCAGGAGGTAGGGGACGGTGGCGGTGAAGGTGGTGACCAGGACCAGCGTCTCGAAGGCGCCGCCGGTGCCCAGGGTGTAGGCGGCGACGGTGAGCAGTGAGGCCAGTACGGTGCCCACCAGTACGCCGGTGGTCGGCACGCCGCGTCGCCTGCGCAGGAACGCCGCGGGGAACAGGCCGTCGCGCGCCGCCGCGTACGGCGCCTGGGCGCTCATCAGGGTCCAGCCGTTGAGCGCGCCGGTCATGGAGACGAGCGCGGCGCAGGCGATGACGACGCCGCCCCAGTCGCCGCCGAACATGGCGTTCACGGAGTCGGAGAACGGCGCCGTGGAGTCCACCAGGTCCGCGTGGGCGACGGTGCCGAAGACCGCGAGCGTGCCGAGGAGGTAGACCAGTGCCGCGCCGAGCGTGCCGAGGACGGTGGCGCGGCCGACGTTGCGGCGCGGGTCGCGTACCTCGCCGGCGCTCATCGCGGCCGACTCCACGCCGAGGTAGCTGAACAGCAGGATCGCCGCCGCTGCCGAGACGCTGCCGGTCAGGCCCTGGTCGCCGGCCTGGAACGGGCCGAGGTTGGCCGGGTCGAAGAAGACGAGGCCGCCGATCGCGACCAGCAGCAGCGGCGCGAACTTGAGCACCGTCGAGACGAGTTGCACCGCGCCGACGTACCGGGTGCCGGCGAGGTTCGCGAGCGCGGGCAGCCACAGGATGACCAGCGCGGCCAGCACGGTCCGCCAGGTCGCGCCGTGCACCGGGACCAGCACGTCGAGGTAGCCGACGGCGGCCACGGCCAGGGCCGCGTTGCTGACCCAGGTGGTGATCCAGTAGCTCCAGGCGGCCAGGAAGCCGGCGAAGTCGCCGAAGGCCGCCCGCGCGTACACGTAGGGCCCGCCGGTGCGCGGGTCGCGCTGGGCCAGCCTCCCGAAGACCAGGGCCAGCGCGAGCGCGCCCGCGGTCAGCACGACGAACGCGACCAGGCTGACGGTGCCGTACGGGGCGACGAGGGCGGGCAGCAGGAAGATGCCGCCGCCGATGATGTTGCCCATGACCAGGGCGGTCGCGGTGGGCAGGCCGAAGCGGCGGGAGTGGCGGTCGTGCATGGGGGGTGAGCCTCTCGGTGCGGGTCGCGCACATCGCCCGAAGGTGTCGGACGGGACGGACCGCGCAATATGGTCAGGGACCGGGAGCGGCTCGCAAAATCAGCGGGATTTGTCCTGTGCGACGGGCTCCGTCGTGGAAAAAGCGCCGGTCACACCGGGTGTGATCGGGGATTCGTCCACCGGCTCCGCGAGCCGCTCCGCCGCCGGGAGCAGGTCCGCGGACCGGTGCTCGGAGGCGGATCGCTCCGCCTCCGCGAGCCAGCGGCGCAGCACCTGGTGGACGCGTTCGGCCCCGACCAGTTCCGTGCCGTCGGCGGTGGGCGGGGACAGTTCGCTCGGCCACAGCAGGAAGGCGTGGGCCTGGTCGCCGCCGAGGCCGCCGTGCGAGCCGATCTGGTCCTCGAAGGCGTGCACCTCGCCGGTGCGCGGGTCGTAGGCGGAGTTGACCATGATGTCGGCGACGTGCGGGAAGCCGTCGGTGCGCAGCACGGCCTCCGCCGCGCCGGGGCCGAACGGTGCCAGCGGGCTGGCGCCGACGACGTGCCCGGTGGCCAGGTGGTGTTCGCTGCCGTGCGCGCCGAGCACCACCGGGCCGTGCCGCGCGGACCGTACGAGCAGGAACCCGATCCCGGGGTGCTCGGCGAGGGCGTGCAGCAGGGCGGGGTGGCGGCGGTCGATCTCCTCGCGGGTCAGCCGGTGCGGCACGTCGGGGAAGGAGATCAGGCCCAGGTTGCCCGAGCCGAGCACGAGCGGCCCGGACCGGCCGCGCCGGCGCTGCGACTCGGCGGGGGCGGTGGTGGCGGGTGGCTCGGCGGGGTCGGTGGCGGGGAGCGTCGCGACCGGCTCGGCGGCGGGCGGCGCCGGGTCCGGGGTCGGGGTCGGGGCCGGGGGGCGCGGCCCGGGGGTGGTGGCGGTCGCGTCGGGGCCCGCGGGCGGTGCGCCGGCGGGCGCCTGCTCGCGTTCGTGCGTCTCCTCGGGCCGGTGCAGCGCGACGCGGGCCGCCGCGCGAGCCTCCGCGCCACTGCGGGTGCGCCCGGCGCGGCGCGGGACCGGCAGCCCGCAGCCGGCGCGCACCAGGTCCTCCAGGGTGAGCCCGTACTGCGCCGCAAAGGTCTCGCCCGGGGTCTGGCCGTGGTCGGACAGGAGCACGAAGCGGTAGTCGCGGGGCGCGTGCCGGGCGGCCTTGGCGATCAGCGTGATGCTGCGGTCGAGGCGGCGCAGCACCTGGTGGGTGTCGCGGCTGTACGGGCCCGAGTGGTGGGCGACCTCGTCGTAGGCGACCAGGTCGGCGTAGACGGCGCCGCGCCCGGCGAGCATGTCGCCGATGACGGCGGCCACGACCACGTCGCGCTCGACGACGGTGGCGAAGGCGCGGATGAAGGGGTAGAGCCCGCCGCGTCGCACCCGAGGCCGTTCGCGGCGCAGCTTGGCGCGGGTTGACTGGCCGATCTCGCGGCAGACCTCGGCGACGAAGGAGCCCGCGGTGCGGGTGGCGTTGGCGGGGTCGGAGAAGTAGGCGAAGTAGCCGGCGCGGGAGCGGTTGTGCCGGCCGCGCCGGCCGGCGACCGACAGGACGAGGGCGAGTTGGTCGGCGCCGCCGGTGAACAGGTTGCCGCGGCTGGCGCCGTCCTCGGCGAGCAGGCCCGGGTGGCCGGCGCGGGCGGCGGCGCGGCGCTGGAGCTCGGCGGCGCTGGTCGGGCGGTTGCTGATCATCAGCTCGCCGGTGTCCTTCTCGTACCAGCGGAAGGCGGGCACGTCCTCGTTGGAGCCGTGCAGGATGCCCAGTTGGCTGGCGCCGGTCTGGCTGGACCAGTCGGTGCGCCAGCGGGTGAGGGTGTGGGTGGTGCCCTCCCAGGCGGCGAGGGTCTCCATGAGCGGCGGCCTGGGTCTGGCCCGGCCGCGGGTCGCGGGGCGCTCGCGCAGGGCGGCCCGCAGCAGGTCGTGGCCGACGCCGTCGAGTTGCAGGAAGACCGTGCCGGGGGCGGTGTCCGGGGCGTCGGGGTGGGCGCGGCCGGCGGCGGGTCGGCCGCGCCAGGGCGGGGCGCCGGGCAGGCCGCCGCGGCGGTGCCTGCGGTAGGCGAGCCGGGCCAGTCGCCGGCGGTAGGCGCCGTCGTCGCGTACGGCCAGGGCCGTGCTCGTCGCGGAGGAGGCGGCCGACATGACGGCGGCCACGACGACGGCGGTCTCCGGCTCGACCTGGCCCCGCCCGTCGGGTATCAGGCTGAGGGCGACCAGCAGCAGCGAGCCGTTGAGGAAGAAGACGAGGAGCCCGAGGACGAAGGCGGGCACCAGCAGCAGGGCGCGCACCAGCGCCGGCCAGACCAGCGCGCTGAGTACGCCGAAGGCGCCCGCCCCGGAGGCGGCCGTGACGGCGATCCGGGTGGTGCTGTCGCCGTCGGCGGACTGGAGTCGGAAGTCGGGCAGGATGCCGGCGAGGACGAGCATGGTCAGCGTGCTGACCGCCCACACCACCGTCACCCGCAGCAGGGTGCCGCCCACGGTCTTCCATCGGGGCCACTGCACGCGTCGTCTCACCTCGTGTTTCCGCCCGCCTGGTGCCCGGGCTCGGCGACCAGCCTGTCATGTCGGAGCCGCCGGCGTCGGCCGACCGCCGAGCGGGCCGCGCGCACCCCGACGCTCCCCCGGCCTCGGGCTCGGAACGGACGGCGGGCTCGGGCCGCGCGGCCTCCCTTCCGGCCGGCCCGGCCGGCCCGGCCGGCCCACATCGGGGCGCTATCCGCGCTCCCTGGGCAGCAGCGTCGCGGCCCCGGCCGTGGCGAGCGCGGCGAGCAGGCCGGCGATGAGGAAGGCCACGCCGTAGCCGTGGGCCCCGCCGAGCGCGCCCGCCACCGCCGTCAGGACCGCGATCCCGAGCGCCGTGCTGACCTGTCGCGTGGTGTTGAGCAGCCCGGAGGCGAGCCCGGTCAGGGCGGGTTCGACGCTGCTGGTGGCCGCCACGGTGATCGGCGTGAAGGCCACGCCCGCGCCGAGGCCGACGAGGAGCAGCGGGACCACGATGGTGGGGAGGAACGACGTGTCGGGGCCGAGCCGTACGAGCAGCAGGAAGCCCGCGGTGACCAGCGAGAGGCCGAGGCTGGCGGTGCGCCTGGTGCCCCAGTGGGTGGTCATCCAGCCGGTGACCTGAGCGCCGACCATCACCGCGAGGGCGGTGGGCAGGAAGCCGAGCCCGGCGCGTGAGGGCGAGTAGTCCAGCACGTGTTGGAGGTAGAGCGAGAGCACCACGGGACTGGCGAGGTAGCCGACGCCCAGGCAGAACATCACGGCGTTGGCGGCGCTGACCGCGCGGTGCCCGAAGATCCGCAGCGGCATCAGCGGGCTGCGGGCCCACCGGTGCTGGCGGGCCACGAAGAGGGCGAGCAGGACGACGGCGGCGGCCGAGAACGCCACCGCCCGCGCCGTGCCGGCCGGCTCGCCGAAGGCGACGACGCCGTAGACGAGGGCGGCGAGCCCGCAGGTCACCAGGAGCGCGCCGAGCACGTCCAGCGGCTCGCGCGCGGCGTCCGTACGGGGCCTTCGGGCGAGCGCGCGCCAGGCGACGACGAGCACCGCGACGCCGATGGGCACCTTGACGAGGAAGACCCAGCGCCAGCCGAGCGAGTCGGTGAGCAGCCCGCCGAAGACCGTGCCCGCCGCCGCGCCGACCGCCCCGACCATGCTCCACAGGCCGAGCGCGCGGGCCCGCCCGGCGGGGTCGGCGTAGGCCAGGTGCACGATGGTCAGCGTGGTGGGCATGAGCAGCGCGCCGCCCAGGCCCTGCACGGCGCGGGCGAGCACCAGGTGCCAGGGGGCGGTGGCCAGGCCGCACCAGAGGCTGGCGGCGGTGAAGATACCGAGGCCGGTGAGGAAGACGGCGCGGGTGCCGATCAGGTCGGCGAGCCGGCCGCCGAGCAGCAGGAAGCCGGCGAAGGCGAGGGTGTAGGCGTTGACCACCCAGCCGACGGACGAGGTGGTGAAGCCGAGGGCGGCGGCGATCGGCGGCAGCGCGACCGAGACGATGGTCGCGTCCAGGACGACGAGGAACTGCGCGCCGCAGGAGAGCAGCATGAGCAGCCACGGCGGCGCGGCCCCGCCGGCGCGCGGCGCGGCCGGCACCCCCTTCGCACCGACCTTGGTGAAGACCCGCGACACGGCGCGCGGCGACATGCCCTCCCCTTTCCGCCAACCCCCGAGATCCAAGTTAGGTAAGGCTAACTTAGCTCTCGCGCCCCTTACGGCCCCCGCGGCGACCATTGGCCCGCCGCCCGCCCTCTCCGGCGCGAATTCACCCACCCATGTCTCCCCCGTGGCCGTCCCATGACCCGTACATGACCCGACCTTGACGGACCCGAGCCGTACCCGGCCCGCACGCGCTCGCGCCGGGCGGGCCGACCCGGCGGGTGGCGTGGGTCGCGCACCGTACTCCCGCACGGGCGCCCCGGCATCTGAACTACGCTCGGGTGAGCTGACGCCGGTCAGCGTGCGGCAGCGTCGAGACGGGAGATCCGGGTGTCGGTGGAGATCACCTGGTGGGGACATGCCACCGCGACGGTGGTGGACTCCGGAGTCCGCGTCCTCACCGATCCGCTGCTCGTCCAGCGCCTGGCCCACCTGCGGCGGCGGCGCGGCCCCGTGCCGCCGGACAGCGCGCTGGTCGCCGACCTCGCGCTCGTCTCCCACCTGCACGCCGACCACCTGCACCCCGGCTCGCTCGCGCGCCTCGCGCCCGGCACCCGGCTGATCGTGCCGCGCGGCGCGGGCGTGGCCGTGCCGGCGCTGCGCCGGGTGGCCAGCGCGCGGGCCCTGCGCGTCACCGAGGTGCTGCCCGGCGACGAGGTCACGGTCGGCGAGGTGCGGGTGCGGGCCGTGCCCGCCGCGCACGACGGGCGGCGGCTGCCGTACGGGCGGCACCGGGCGCCCGCGCTCGGTTACGTCCTGCGCGGCGCGGCCACCACGTACTTCGCCGGCGACACCGGCCTCTTCGACGAGATGCCCACCGTGGTCGGGCCGTGTGACGTGGCGCTGCTGCCGGTCGGCGGCTGGGGCCCCTACCTGGGCCCGGGGCACCTGGACGCGCGGCGCGCGGCGCGGGCCCTGGAGCGGCTCGGGGCGCGCAGCGCGGTGCCGGTGCACTACGGCACGTTCTGGCCGATCGGCCTCGACGCCGTCCGGCCGCACGAGTTCCACGCGCCGGGCGACGAGTTCGTACGGCACGCGGCCCACCTGGCGCCCCAGTCGGCGGTGCACCGGCTGTACCACGGCGAGAGCGTGCGCCTGGAGGCCGCTCGGTGATCGCCGAACTAGCCCGCGCCGTACCGCCCGAGTCCACCCAGCAGGCCGCCGGTTACCCCTCGCTGTTCCTGCTCGTGGTCGTGGGCTCGCTGGTGCCGGTGGTGCCCACGGGCGCGGTGGTCAGTTCCGCCGCCGTGGTGGCGATACACCAGACCTCGCCGCTGGCGCTGCTGATCGTCTTCGCCATCGCCTCGCTGGCCGCCTTCCTCGGCGACCTGGCGCTGTACTGGCTCGGCCAGCGCGGGGTGCGCTCCAAGAACGGCTCGCTGTGGCTGGGGCGGCTGCGCGAACGGGCGGCGCCGGAGCGGCTTGAGCAGGCGCGCACCAGGTTGGACGAGCACGGCATCGCCGTCCTCGTGCTGTCCCGGCTGCTGCCGGCGGGCCGGATTCCGGTGATGCTCGCCTGCCTGCTCTCGTACGTGCCGCTGCGCCAGTTCGCGCGCGGCGCCGCCCCCGCGGCGCTGGCCTGGGCCGTCACCTACCAGTTGATCGGCCTGCTGGGCGGCTCGCTGTTCGCCGAGCCGTGGGAGGGCGTGGCCGCGGCGGTCGGGCTGGCCCTCGTGGTCACCGTGGCGCCCGCGATCTGGCGCCGACTGCGCAGGTCACCGGCCGGGTAGCCGGCGCGCCCCAGTCGGGCGCGCGCCCGTCAGGGCGTGGGGTTCTGGCGGGCGCGCTCCTGGTGGCGGCGGGCCTTGAGGCGGTTGCCGCAGGTCTTCATCGAGCACCAGCGGGCGGTGTTGGCGCGGCTGTGGTCGAGGAGGAAGAGGCGGCACTCGTCGTTGCCGCACGGGCGCAGCCGGCCGGGCCGGCGCTGTCGCACGTCGTACCAGGCGAGCACCAGTTCCACCGCGAGCAACCGCTCGGGCGGTGCCGTGAGGCGCCAGCGCAACTCCGCCCCGTCGACCTCGGGCAGTTGGCGGACCTCGGCGAGCAGCCGCCGCAGTTCGGGCTCGGGCACCGCGTCGCGGGTGGCGGTCTGGAGGGCGTCCCGCGCCGCCCGTAGCCAGTCGAGCGCCCGCGCGTCGCCCCGGCCGCCGTGTTCGTGCGCCCACTGCCGCAGCGCGGCGTCATCGGCCCACAGGTCCCGCGGCCGGCCGTCCCGTACGGGCGTGCTGTTCAGCGCCGCGAGCAGCGCCGTTTCGTCGATCATCTCCGACCACCCCATCACCTAACCCTCTTCACGCACTTGACAGGTTACCTCGCATCGGGTCCACTGAGGGCGCCGATAACCACCACAGCGACTTAAGAGGGTTAGTCATGACGGACGTTCGTCATCAGTACGCCACCGTGCGCGGGCACCGCGTCTTCTACCGGGAGGCCGGTCCCCGCGACGCGCCGACCCTCGTGCTCCTGCACGGCTTCCCCACCAACTCGCGCATGTTCCGCCGGCTGATTCCGCCGCTCGCCGACCGGTACCGCGTCATCGCCCCCGACCACCTCGGCTTCGGCCACTCCGACGCCCCGCCCGCCGACGCCTTCCCGTACACGTTCGACGCGCTCACCGACATCACCGAGGCGCTCCTGGCCGAGCTGGGCGTCTCCCGGTACGCGATGTACGTGCAGGACTACGGCGCCCCCATCGGCTGGCGGCTCGCGCTGCGCGACCCGGCGGCGGTCACCGCGGTGATCTCCCAGAGCGGCAATGCCTACGAGGACGGGTTCGTCCCCGAGTTCTGGGCGCCCCTGTGGGCGTACGCCGAGGACCCGGGGCCGGCGACGGAGCCCGCGGTCCGTACCGCCCTCGACCTGGAGGCCATCCGCTGGCAGTACCTGCACGGCGTCGACCACCCCGAGCGCGTCGACCCCGACACCTGGACGGCCGACCACCGCGACGTCAGCCGCCCCGGCAACGACCTGGTCCAACTCGCCCTGTTCCGCGACTACGCCACCAACCGGCCGCTCTACCCGCGGTTGCACGCGTACTTCCGGGACAGCCGCGTCCCGCTGCTGGCCGTCTGGGGAGCCGAGGACCTCATCTTCGCCCCGGCCGGCGCGCGCGCCTTCGCGCGGGACCTGCCCGACGCCGAGATCCACCTGGTGCCCGGCGGCGGCCACTTCCTGCTGGAGAGCCACCTGTCGACCGCGGTCGGCCACATCCGGGACTTCCTGGCCCGGGCGCTGCCGACGGCCCGGAGCTGACGGCGCGCGGCGCGGGCCGGCCCGGGGCCGGCGCGCAGCCGGGGGCCCGGGTCACGGGCGCCGGCCGCGCGCCGGCCTAGCGGGCGTCACACAGCGCGTGGTCCACCAGGCGCGACGTCGCCTCGTCCTGGCGTCGTTGCTGGGCCGAGCCGGGGCGCCAGGTGGTCACGGCGGTGGCGACCGCGCGCCGGCCGTCGTCGGTGGCGCCGGCCGCCGCGACGTGGCCGGGCGAGGAGCCGCCGTGGTACCAGACGCCCGCGTCGCACCCGGCGACCGGCCGCCAGTACACGCCGAGCCCGAACCGGACGCCGGACTCGCCGCCCCACCCGTCCCGCGCGGCCGTGGTCTCCCGCAGCCGGGCCCGCTCCGCGTCGCCGAGCAGCCGCCCGTCGAAGAGCGCGCGGAAGAACTCCGCGACGTCGCCGGTGGTGCTGATGACGGAGGTGTCCGGCAGCGGCACGAACACCGAGGTGTCGGTGAGCTGGTCGGTCCCCGGGAAGCGGGTGTAACCGGTGGCCGCCGGCCGCGGCAGGTACGCGGACGTGCCGGCCGTGGACGTGTGCCGCAGCCCGAGCCTGGCGATCACCCGGTCGTGGATCTCCCGCGCGACCGGACGGCCCGTGACCTTCTCGATGACCAGGTCCACGAGCAGGTCGTTGGTGCGGGAGTAGCCCCAGCGCTTGGTCGCCACCGGCGCGCTGGGATCGGGCTGCCACCTCGGCCCGCGCGCCGTCGCGAGGCGCACCAGCTCCACCGGCTCGTACGCGGTGAAGCGCCTGGCCTCGAACGCGCGGGGGGTGAGTTCGCGGGCCCCCGGCAGGTGGTCGGCGTAGTCGGCGAGCCCGCTGGTGTGCCGCAGCAGGTCGGCCACCGTGATCCGGGTGCCGTCGTTGCCGTGGCCGGTCACCACGCCGGGCAGCACCCGCTCCACCGGGTCGGCCAGCCGCAGCCTGCCCTCGCCGACGAGTTGGAGCGCGACCACGGACGCGAACGGCCGGCCGACGCCGCCGACGCGGTAGTGCGCGCGCCACGGCACCGGCCGCCGCGTGGCCACGTTCCCGTCGCCCGCGCGGGCGCGCGCCCGGCCGTCCGGGGTCCGCACCTCCGCCACCACCCCGGTGGCGCCGGCCACGCGCACCGCGTTGGTGTCCCGCCGCAACTCGCGCCGGTCCACGGGGGAGCGGTCCGGCGCCGTGCCGGTGGCCGTGGCCACCGCTCCCGCCGCGACCGCCACCACCACACCCAGACCCACGCCCAGCCGCACCCGCCTTGACGCCCACCCGCCGCGTCCACGCGCCCCCGTCGTGCCCCCCACCGGTCCCCCTCTTCAGCGCCGGCGCACGCCCCCGACGGGCGGCTCCGGCCTGTGCTTCGGTCGGTCCCGCCGCCCCCGCGCCGTCAGCCGCTCGCCGCGTCCCCGGCGCCCGGGCGGGCAGGACCCTCCCATCCTGCCCGGGGGCGGACGCGAACGCCGCCGGGTTTTTGGCCCGGCGCGCGGACCGGCGGCTGTCCGAGGTCCCACAACGGCCCTACGGCTCACGGGAGTTGAGCCCGTGAGCCGTACGCCGCCTGGCGCGCCCGTCGGCCCGCGCTACCGTTCCTGACGGCCCTTCATCGGCACAGCACCGTGTCCACCAGGGCCCGGACGTCGTCGGGGCCCTGTGCCACCGTGGGCGTGTCGGCGGTGACGGCGATCGACACGGCGCGGCCGTCGTCCGTCACGCCGCCGCTGGTCTGGTATCCGGGGATGTCGCCGCCGTGCCCCCACGCCAGGCCCCCGCAGCTCAGCGGCGAGCTGATCACCCCGAGCCCGTACCGGGCGCCGGGCCACAGCTTGCCGTCGGTGGAGACGGTGGTGCGCAGTTGGGCGAGTTGCGCCGGGGCCAGCAACGCGCCGCCGAACAGGGCCTTGTAGAACCGGTTCAGGTCGGACGGGGTGGAGATGAGCTGCCCCGCGGCCCAGCCCCAGGAGGGGTCCATCGTCGTGATGTCCTCCAGCGGCGCCCCGGGCCGCTCGGCGAAGTACCCCCGGGGGTGGGCGCCGTGAATGCGCTCGTCGCCGACGCCGGGGAAGTAGGTGCCGCGCAGCCCGACGCGGTCGATGATCCGGCGGGTGATCTGCTCGGCCAGGGGCCGCCCGGTGACCTTCTCGATGATCAGGCCGGCGAGCGTGTAGTTGGTGTTGCTGTACGCCCACCCCTTCCCGGGCGCGAACAGCGCCTTGTGCGCGAGCCCCAGGTCGAGCGTGGTGCGGGGCTGGACGTAGGTGTGGCGCCCCTTGCCGGTGAGGTCGTCGATGTACGGGACGTAGTCCGGCAACCCGCTGGTGTGCTGGAGGAGTTGGCGGACCGTGATCCGGCGGCCGTCGATGCCGTCGCCGCGCACCAGGCGGGGCAGGTACGTCTCGACGGGGGCGTCCAGCGAGACCTTCCCCTCGCCGACCAACTGGAGGACGACCGTCGCGGTGAACGCCTTGGTGTTGCTCCCCGCCCGCACCCGGCCGTCGAGCGGCGCCCTGGCCCCGGTCCGCAGGTCGGCGACGCCGACCGCGTAGTCCCGCACCCGACCGTCGGGGCGCGTGGTGGCGGCCAGCGCGGCTGGGTACTTGTCGTCGCGGACCAGGCGTTCGAGGCCCTGGCGTACGACGTCCCGGGAGCTGCGGTCGGCGGCGGCCGGCGTGGGCAGCGTGCCGCCGACGGCCAGGGCCGCGGCGAGCGTTCCGACCACGGCGACGACGCGCCGCGAGCGGAACGGGCGCGGGTGTGCCGAGCGGAAGCCGGCCGGGCGGGGGTGGGTGCGCGGCGGACGGTGGCGCGTGGTCACGGGGGGAACCTCCTGGTCGCGCCCTGTCGGGCGCGGGAAACACGGAACAGGTCGGTGCGGCGCGTGCGGGCCCCGCTCGGGGCGGCGGCGGTGCGACGGTCGCGTACGAGGAGGCTAGGGAGGAGCCGCCGCCGAGCACATCGACCGTGGGCACGAGGGCCCCAAGTCCCGGCCGTGGCTACGCCGCTGGGATGAGGGTCCCAACTCGCGGGAGGAGGGCGGGACCACGGGCCTGGGTGGGTGGTGCTGTCCGCGAGGGGCACCCGTCGCGTGGGGTCGTGGCGACCGTGGGTCAGTCGACGGTCAGGGCGTACTCGACCTGTGGGAGCGGGTTGCCGTCCCCGTAGTCGAAGTCGCGGACGACGCTCGACTCGGTGAAGCCGTGCCTGGCGTAGAAGCGGCGCGACCGGGGCGTGTCCCGCAGCGTCCACAGGTGGATGTGGCGCGCGCCCCGCTCCCGGATCGCGGTCAGCGTGCTGGCCATCAGGGCCCGCGCGACGCCGGTGCCCCAGCCGTCCGGGTGGCCGTAGAAGCCGAGGACCTCGACCGCGCCCGGCTCCGGTGACGAGGGGCCGAAGTAGGAGAACGCCAACGGCCGCCCGTGCGCCGTGGCGAGCAGGCACGTGTTCCGTGGCTGCTCGGTGAGCACGGCCTGCCAGCGGTGGCGGCGCCGGCGCAGCGCCTCGGCGAAGAACTCCGGGGAGAAGAAGTCGGCGTAGGCGGCGCGCCAGGACGCGGCGTGGATCTGACCGATGGCGTCGCCGTCGCGCGGGGTGGCCGGGAGGACCGTGAAGTTCGCTGTCATCCGGCCACCGTACGGGCGGGCGCCGGTGCCGTCTCGGCGCTGTGGCCCCGCCGATGGTGGTGGTCCGGCGCCGTCGGGTCAGCCTGTGGTCGCTGGCCCTTCTCCTTCAACCGGGGTACGGGTTCCGCCCTACGGGTTGATCCCCCAGGTGGGTCCACCACGCGAGGATCTCGCCATGTCCCTGAAGATCCTTCACCTGCCCCCGCCCGTCAGCGACACCGAACGGCCGCCTCCGCGCTGGGCGATACGCCTGGCGTACGCGCTTCCGCTGCTCCTGCTGCCGTCGTGTCTGTGGCGGCTGCCCTTCGCCCTGCACTTCGAGATGGGGCAGATCCAGGACGTCGGCATGCCGCCGTACTGGGTGAGCGTCCCGTACGTGCTCGGGCTCAGCGTGCTCACCGAGGTGACGGCGATCCTGGCCATCGGGCTGGTGCGCGGGTGGGGCGAGGTGGCGCCCGGCTGGATGCCGTTCATCGGTGGCCGGCGCGTCCGGCCGCTGGCGGCCGTCGTCCCGGCGGTGGTCGGCGGGCTGGTCCTCACCGCGCTCTTCACCGACCTGCCGCTCAGCGACGGCCGCAGGCTCACCGCGTACGGCGTCGTCGACACCGTCGACTACTCCCACGACGCCTGGGAGACGCTCGCGACCGTCTGCGTCGCCCCGACCAGCCTCTGGGGACCCGTCACCATCGCCCTGGCCCTCGCCTACCACCGCCGCCGGTGCGCGACGCCGCCCACGGGAGGCTGACCGGCCGCGCCCACGGCCGGTCGGCGAAGCGGGGCGTCGGGACACCGGCGGGGAGCGGCAGGACGTCGGCGGGGCGTCGGAGGCGCGTCGTTCAGGGCGCTTCCAGCACGCGCGAGGCGCCCACCGGCAGGTCCCACAGGTCCTCGCGGTCCCGCCCGGCCGCCTCCCACGCGGCGCGCACCCGGCGCAGGGGTTCCACCGGTGGCTCGGCCGAGAGGAGGAACGTCGCCCAGTGCATCGGCGCCATCCGGCGCGCCCCGAGGTCGCCGAGCGCGCGCACGGCCTCCTCGGGGTCGGTGTGGACCGGGCGCAGCATCCAGCGCGGTTCGTACGCGCCGATCGGCAGCAGGGCCAGGTCGATGCCGGGGTAGCGGTCGCCGATCTCGGCGAACCAGTGGCCGTAGCCGGTGTCGCCGGCGAAGTAGACCCGGTGCGCCGGCCCCTCCCCCACCGTCCGCGGGGCAGTGATCACCCAGCCGCCCCACAGCGAGCGGCAGGTGTCGGTCAGGCCGCGCTTGCTCCAGTGGTGAGCGGGCACGAAGTCGAAGCGGACGGCGCCGCCACCGGGGGCGGGCAGCTCGACCGCCTCCCACCAGTCGAGTTCCGTCACGCGGGTGAAGCCCCGGCGGCGGCACCAGGCGGCGAGCCCGGCCGGCACCAGCAGGTGGGTGGCGCGCGGCAGCCGCTTGAGGGTGGGCACGTCGAGGTGGTCGTAGTGGTTGTGGCTGATCACGACGGCGTCCACGCGCGGCAGGTCCTCCCAGCGCACCCCCACCGGCGTCACCCGGGCCGGGGTGCCCAGGATCTTTCGGGACCAGACCGGGTCGGTCAGCACGGTCAGCCCGCCGACGCGGATCACCCAACTGGCGTGCCCCGCCCAGGTGACCGCCACCGCGCCGGGCCCGGGCGTCGGCAGCGGGCCGGGGGCGAACGGCAGCTCCGGAACGGTGTGCAGGGCCCGGTCGGAGGGGCGCAGCAGCCCCTCGCGGGCGAGTCTGGCCAGCGCGCGCACGCCGGGCAGCGGCGCGGTCAGCCGGTGCGCGAACGTCCGGGGCCAACGGCGCACTTCACCCAGCGGGCGGGGCGCCGGCAGCGGGCGCGGGCCCGTCGCGGGGCGCGCGCGGCGCACGGCGTGCGGGCGGCCCGCGCCACGGGGGCCGGCGTCAGTGCGGGACCGCTCGGTCTGATCGGTCATCGGCAGGACTCCATTCGTCGGGGGAACGGACTCGGGCGCGGCGATACGTCCCCTCACACGGCTACCCCGTCACGCCCGTCAACCGACGCGTCCGGCGCGCCCGCGGCACGCCCAGGGGCGCGGGCGGGCGCGGACGGGTGCGCGGGGCGGGGCACCGGGGGCGCGGCAGCGCGGCGCGGCGGACTCCGACCGGCGACGGGTCCCGCGCCATGAGTGCCATCGGCGTGCGGGGCCCGCCCGATGGCGGTCCGCGAGGCGAGGCGGAGGAAGGCGGGGCGAGAGACGGCGGACGAGGCCGGGCGGGGCAGGGCACGGCACGGCGGGGGCAGGGCACGGTATGGCGGGGCAAGGCACCGCGCGGGGCGAGGCTGGGCGGTCGGCGGCGGGGCTCGGTGCGGTCGAGGGGTGTGCGGGGGCGGGCGGGTCAGTCGGCCGCCAGCTCGCTGAAGGCCGACTCCAGGAGGGTCAACGCCGCGCGGACGTGCGGACGTTCCAGCGGGTCGCGGGCCGCCAGGGTGGCGAGCCGCTGCTCGTCGTCGACGCCGAGCAGCGGCAGCGTGGACAGCCGCACCCGCAGGTCGTCCGGCGCGTCCCCGAACCGGTGTCCGCCGGGCACCGGCCGCCCGAGGCGCCGGGTCAGGTGGCGTTCGAGGTCCACCGCGTCGGCGATGCCCCGTTCGGCGAGCGGCCCGCGCAGCTCCGCCAGGTCGACGTACAGGTGGTGGCCGGCGCGCGGTGGGCGGCTGAGCACGCCGAGGTCGGTCAGCCGGTCATAGGCGGCACCGCCGACCGCCCCGTAGGCCCGGGCGGCCGCGGCCGTCCTGGCCCGCACCGGCGCCGGCTCGCGCAGCGCGTGCAGCGCCGCCGCGGCGACCGGGGCCGGGAGTTCGCCGCGTACGGCGCCGAGCGCGGCCAGCAGCCCGGCGTGCAGTTCGGCGCCGCGGTCGGAGGCGGGCAGGCGGGCGATGGCGGCGGGCCAGCTCGGCGGGGTGAGCGCGCCGGCGAGGTCGGTCAGCACCACCACCCGGTCGGGCACCATCTCGGCCGGGCTGACGACGACGGTCTCCCCCGGCCACCCGGTGACGGGCCGCTCCGGACGGTCCGCCGGTTCGGGGGACGCCGCGCCGCCGGGGCGGGGAGGCGGGCCGGTCGCGGCGGTGGGCGGCGGATCGGCGGCGGTGGGGTGCACGGTGTCGCGCCAGGTCTCGTCGCTGATGATGAGCAGGTCCTCCGCCGCGGCGGCCTCGCATACCTCGTGCAGCAGCTCGGGCGGCGCCACCGTGCCGGTCGGGTCGTCGGCGACCGCGAGCACCAGCACCCGCGGGTCGCCGCCCTCGGCCCGGACCCGGCGCACGGTCTCAAGGAGCGCGAACGGGTCGGGCACTCCGCCGCTCGGGGCCGGCGCCGGGGCGTGGTAGGTGGGGCGGCCGGCGAGCCGGGCGAGCGGCGCGTACCAGGCCGCCGACGGGCGGGTCAGCAGCACGTCGCCGCCGCTGGCCGCGAGCAGGGCCAACAGCAGCGGCTGGCCTCCGGCCCCGGCGAACACCTGGTCAGGGGCGGTGTGCAGGCCGCGCCGGGCCCAGTAGCCGCAGGCCGCGTGGTGCAGTTCCGGAGCGCCGCCGACGGGCTCCGGCTGGCTGCGGCCGGTGGCGGCGGCGAGGCGGGCGGCGAGTTCCGGCAGCGGGGGCAGCGCGCCCTCCGCCGCCCAGGGGGTCAGGGCGCTGTGCGGAGCCGGGGCGGGCCGCTGCATCGGTACCTCCGTCGACGAGCGGGGCGGGGCGGTCTGCCACGCGCTGAACGCGTACGCATATCAACACATACTCCCCTACCCGCCGTACGGTGCCACCTCTGCGGGTCGCCCGCTTCCGGTACCGGGCCGACACGACACGTGAGGGCTCGACCGCGGCGTTTGCCCGTCGGGGGTGCGGGCACTCGGCCGGTGCCAGGAGCGGCCCCGGCGCCACGGCGTCCGAACGCCGCGGCGACCCGCGCCTCGGGCGCGTGGGTGCCCGCGTGGCGAGGGTGGCCGTCGAGCGCGCCCGGTCGGGGCGGTCGCGGCGCGCGGCCCGGCAGGCGGAGAAGCGACGACAAGGGGGCACACCGTGACGACCATGCCCGAGGGGCAGCGGGACGGCCTGGAAGTGCTGGCCAGCGACCACCGGGCGGTGGAGGGACTGCTCGCCGCGTACGGGCCGGACCTCGAACCCGAGGAGCAGCTCGCCCTGGTCGAGCGCGTGACGGTCCTCGTGGTGCGGCACATGGTGGCCGAGGAGGAGTACCTGTACCCGGTGGTGCGCGAGGAACTGCCGGACGGCGACGGGCTGGCCGACGCCGACCTGGGACGGCAGGCGGCGATCGAGGCCACGCTCAACGAGCTGGACGGGCTCGACCCGGTCAACGAGCGGTTCGAACCGCTGGTGCGCCGGCTGACGGACGAGGTGGCCGCGCACATCGCGTTCGCCGAGGGGCGGCTCTTCCCCGGGCTGCGGGAGCGGCTGAGCGCCGAGCGGCGCATGGGGCTCGGCCTGCGTCTGTTGTCGGCCAAGCGCACCGCGCCCACCCACCCGCATCCGGAGGCGCCGGACCGGCCGCCGCTCAACAAGCTGATCAACCCCGGGGTCGGGCTCGTCGACCGGGTGCGGGACTGGCTGTCCGGCCGAACTCGATGAGCTGCGGTTCCAGGCCGCGCCCCCGGCTGCGGACCACCGTCTCGGCCAGTTCGGCGAGCTTGCGGTTGGACCGCTGGGACATCCGGCGCAGCATGTCGAACGCGGCCTGCGCGTCGCAGCCCACGATGTGCATGAGGATGCCGCACGCCTGGTCCACCACCGGTCGGGTGCGCAGCGCGGTGTCCAACTGGTCGACCTCGGCGAGCGCCGCCCGGTAGCGCTGGGCACACACCAGGTTGGCGACGGTCAGGTCACCCAGGAGTTCGGCGGTGTCCCGGTCGGCCGGGCCGAGGACTCCCGGGCGCAGCCCGTACAGCGTGATGGTGACGGCCAGCCCGTCGTGCTCGAAGGGCAGCGTGGCGCTGGCCCGTACGCCGGCCGCCAGGGCCCTGGCCCGGTACTCCGGCCAGCGGCCCTCGTACAGCAGGTCGTCAGTGACGGCGGGTCGCCCGGTGTGCAGGGCGGCGGGGATGGGGCCGTCGCCCTGGCTGAGCTGCACGGCGACCAGCGCGGACAGGTCGGGGTGGGTGGCGGCCGTCAGTTGCTGCTCCACCTCGGCCTCGGCCACCTCCGCCTCCGCCGCGCCGGCTGCGGCGGGCCCACCGTCGCTCTCCGGCGTCTCGGCGGGCGGGCGGGAGGCGGGCGGCCGGCCGCGGCCGGCGGGCATGTCCTGGCGCGGGACGCGGGGCGGGTCGCCGGGCCCGGCCAGGGCGGCGACGTCGCGGGCGGCGACGGCGGTCGCGGTGGCGCCACAACTGCCGGGGGTGTGCGCCACGGCCTGCTCGGCGAGCCGCGTCAGCTCGCGGCTGAGGGCGACTCCGGCGTCCGGCGGCGGAGCGAGTGACTGGTGGGGAACGGCGGAGGTGCGGTCGAGCATGTTCACGAGCTTCCTTTCCTGGGCGGTGGCCTTCCCCTGCTCCTCTCCTCGTGCTTCCTCGGTTGCCCGGGTCGACGCGGTGGAAACGAATCGGTGAACGACGCGCGAGCGAGCCTGTTCCTGCCGTCCGGACATGGCGGGACGGGACCGGAAGGGTCGGGCAACGGTTAGCGTGTGGCCATGACAGAGGGTGAGGACGAGGGGTTCAGCCAAGAGCTGACCGACTTTCGCCGACGAGTAGAAGAACTGCGCGCCGTGCGGGCGCTGCCCGCGGCGGAACGGCTTGGTGCGCTGGACGCGGCGCTGGTGGAGCTCCAGCACGCCGCCGACGTCCTGTGGCCGCGTTTCGAGCGCTGGACGGCCGTACGCGGCGACGGGCGCGGCAACGCGCAGGAACAGCGGCTGCTGCGCGCCCTGTTCCAGCGGCTGCCGGTGGCGGTCGCCCTGGTGGACCGGGAGGCGGTCGTACGGCGGATGAACTTCGCCGCCACCCAGCTCTTCGGCACCCAGGCCGGATACGCCACGGGCCGCACGCTGACCGGTTGGTTCCGGCACGACGGTCGGGCCGCGCTGCGTTCGCAGATCGCGGCGGTGGCCCGGGGGGAGGGCGGGCGCGTCCTGCTGGCGCGCGTCCCGGGCCGGCCCGGCGCGACGGACCCCGCGCCGGGGCTGCCAGGCCGGGCGGCGGAGGCCGAGAACGCGGGGCCGGACAGCGCCCCGGACGCGCTGTGGGTCACGCTGGGCGCGATACGCCCGCCGGACGAGCGGCAGCTCGCGGTGCTCGCGGTCTTCCAACCCGCGGACGGCGCGAGCGCGACGAACGGCCCGACCGCGGCGGGCTTCTCGCTCGGCCCCAGCCGCTCGCCGGCCCAGCCCGACCTCGCCGAGGTCTCGCGCCAGGCGGAGGTGCTCGACCTGGTGGACGAGGCGGCAACGGCGCTGCTGAGCGCGCCGCCCGAGGCCGACCCGGAGGCGGTCGCCCTGCGCGCCGCCCAGGTGCTCCACCGGCGCTTCGCCGACTGGGTGGTCGTCGACTGGGCCAACCGCGACGGCACCGGTGGTGGTGGGCGACACATCGAGACGCCCACCACCGCAGGTGCCCCCGAGGTCGCGACCTTCGGGGGCACCGCTCATGGCACCGGTGGTGCCACGGTCCCCACGGCGGCCGAGGTCGCGCCGCCGGGCACGCCCGTCGAGGCAGGGCCCGGGGGCGCGCTCCCGCTGCGACGCCTGGTGGCCTGCGGCCCGGACGACGGCAGCGGCCTGGTGGCCGCCGTGGCCGCCCAGGACCCGGCCGACTGCCCGCTGGTGGCGGGGGCCGTACGCAGCGGCACCTCGGCGCTCCAGGTGCGCCCCGACGAGGTGACGGCGTTCGGCCGCGACGCGTCGGGCGCGCCGGTGCTGGTGGCCGCCGAGGTGACGTCGCTGCTGTGCGTGCCGCTGCGGGTCGCGGACGCCGGGCCCGCTCAGGGCGCGCTCACCGTGTTCCGGACCGGCGCCCGGGGGGCGTTCGGGATGGCGGAGGCGGGCGCGCTCGACCGCGCGGCACGACACCTGGCGCTCGCCCTGGACCGCGCCGCCACCTCCGGCGCCGCGACCCGGAACGGGCCGGCCGCGCCCGGGGCGCCGGACGCGCCGGACAGACCCGACCGGCCTGAGAGACCCGAAAGACCCGAGGGGTCGCCGGCGGTCGCCGCCACGATGTGCGCCACCGCGTCGGGTGCCGTCCCCACCGGTGGGGACCGTACCGGCGCCCCCGCCCCAGCGGGCACCACGGCATGCGCCGCCGGCCCCGTGGGAGGCGCGGGGCACGCCGGCGCGGCGGCGGGCCCGGACCAGGGCCAGGTCAGCCAGCAGGTCTGCCACACCCCAGCCACGGAGCCGGGCGCCGGGCCCGGGGGCGCGCCCCGGGCGCCGGAGCCGCGCCACCCGTCGGACCCGATGCGCCCACCGGGGCGCTGAGGCGCCGGCCGCCGCCCACCGCGTGGTGGGCGGCCCGGCCGGGGGTCACGGCGCGCGGCGCGGTCCGCGCCGCGCGCCGTGACCCCTCTCACGCGGCGTCCGCCAGCACCCGCTCGCCGATCCGGGCGCAGGTGCGGTTGATGAGCCGGGAGACGTGCATCTGGGACATGCCGAGCTGGTCGGCGATCCGGCTCTGCGTCATGTCGCAGAAGAAGCGCAGGTAGAGGATGCGCCGCTCGCGTTCGGGCAGGGCGTTCAGCTTGGGCTTGACGGCCTCGCGGTCCACGATGCGGTCGTAGTCGGGCTCGGGGGCGCCGAGCGTGTCCACCAGCGAGTAGCCGTCGGCGGCGCCGGTCAGCTCGGCGTCGAGCGAGAGGGCCGCGAAGCTGTCCAGGGCGCCCATGCCGGTGCGCACGTCGTCCTCGGACAGCCCGGTGTGGCGTGCCACGTCCTCGACCGAGGGCCGCCGGCCATCGGGGGTGCGGGTCAGCTCCTGGATGGCGGCCCGCACCTTCTGCCGCAGCTCCTGTACCCGGCGCGGCACGTGCAGGCTCCACAGGTGGTCCCGGAAGTGCCGCTTGACCTCGCCGACGATGGTCGGCACGGCGTAGCTCTCGAAGGCCGTGCCACGGCCCGATTCGTAGCGGTTGACCGCCTTGACCAGGCCGAGCATGGCGACCTGCTTGAGGTCCTCGCCACTCTCGCCGCGGTTGCGGTAGGTGGCGGCGATACGTTCGGCCATCGGCATCCAGGCGCAGACGACGCGCTGGCGCAGCGCGTCCTTCTCCGGGCCGTCGGGGAGTTCGTCAATGCGTCGGAACTCGGCCGAGGTGTCCGGGGCATCGTCGTGCGGGTGCCGCTTGCGTGCACGTACGGACGTCATGTTCCGCTCTCCCTGAAGTCAGTGCATCGGTGCGTCGCCGTGGGGGACGGCGAGCGTGGATGTCATCGCGGGAGTGGCGCACGCGGACCGGACGGGGCCCGCACAGGTGGCCAGGGCCTCCCGCGGGTTGTGCCTCCGGTCCGAAGCACAGTCCTTCGGGTGCCCGAGGGTCCGCGGGGGCAAACCCCGCTTCCCTGGGAAGTCGGGAGAGCGGGGTGCCCGATCGGGTGTGGCACCTCCTCCGACCAAGCCCCTCGATTGGCGTACACGGCGTCGAGCAACTATCGAGGGAGCGGGGGCACACATGACCTGTCCGGCCGCACTCGGCCTCACCGGGCCGCGGCCGGACACCAGCAACAGCAACAGCAACAGCAACAGCAACAGCAACAGCAACCACAAGCAACCACCAGCAACAGAGCACAGCCAGCACGAGATCAGAGAGGGACTTCCACCATGCGAGTCGCGTTTCTCACCGCTCCCGAGGGTGTCGAGCAGGTCGAACTGACCGACCCCTGGGAGGCCGTACGGGCCTCGGGAGGCACCCCGGCCCTGCTGTCCACCGCCTCCGGCAAGGTCCAGGCGTTCCACCACCTCGACAAGGCCGACACGTTCCCGGTGGACGAACTCGTCGGCGAGGCCGACATCGAGACCTTCGACGGTCTGGTGTTGCCCGGCGGCGTGGCCAACCCGGACGCGCTACGGCAGGACGCGAAGGCGGTGGCGTTCGTCCGGGACTTCTTCGCGGCGGGCAAGCCGGTCGCCGCGATCTGCCACGCGCCGTGGACCCTGGTCGAGGCCGACGTCGTCCGGGGCCGCACCCTCACCTCGTATCCCAGCCTGCGTACGGACATCCGCAACGCGGGCGGCGAGTGGGTGGACGAGGAGGTCAAGGTCTGCTCGGGCGGCCCGAACGTGCTGATCACCAGCCGCAAGCCGGACGACCTGCCCGCGTTCAACGAGGCGTTCCTGGCGGAGTTCGGCCGAGTCTCGGGGGACCGGTAGCGGCCACTCCCGCGCCGACCGGGGCGCGACCGGCGGGGCCCGTGGCCACGCCGCGCGCCCCGGCGCCCGGGCCGGAGCGCGGGGCGCGCGCGGCTCGACGGCGCGAGCCGGCTCAGATCAGGTCAGATCAGGGGCGCCGCCCGAGCAGGGACAGCAGCTTGGTCTGCGCGTCGGCGCCCGGCGGCGGGGTGACGGCCGGGGCGAACAGGCCGGTGCGCGCCAGGTCCGCCGCGTACGGCGAGACCTCGCGTACGGCGAAGTCCACGAGCGTCCATGGCAGTTGCTCGTCCGCGCCGATCGCCCGTGACAGGTCCCACGCGTGGACGACGGCGTCCATCGTCATTTGGGAGCAGTAGGCCAGCGCGCTGTCCGTCCCCGAGGAGAGGTGCACGGTCCGCTCAAGCGCGCCCGGCTCGGCGAACGCGGCGAGCGCCCCCTCGGCCGCGCGGTCCCAGGTCGCGACGGGGTCGTCGCCCAACTGATCGCCGTCGAAGCGGTCGCCCTGCTCCTCGATGGTGGAGCCGTCGCGAACCAGCGCCGGCACCCACAGTTGTTCGACCGTCAGGTGGTTCACCAGCTCCCGCACGGACCAGTCGGTGCAGGGCGTGGGGGCGGACCACTGCCCCTCGCCGACGGCGTGCACGCGCTCGGTGAAGAGTTCGATGGCCTCGCGGTGTCGCCGCGCCACCCGGTGTTCGTCCCTCGTCTCAGCCATGCGCCCCATTGTCCCCACACATCTCCCCACCCGCCCGCTCCGCCACCGCGCGCCGCCACCGGTGGCGCACCGGCCGGGCCGTACGCGGCGTCGCCGGTACGGCGTGCTCGATGCTCAGGAGAAACGACAGCGTCAGTGCGCCCCGCCGTCGCGGAGCCGCCACTCGGGGAGTCGCGACGCCACCCCACGAGCTGTGCGCGGTGTCTCCGTGGAATCCGGCCACGGAGACTCCGTAAAAACCCGTTGGGCGGGCGAGGGTGACCACTGCTACGTTTCCGGAGGCCGTGCGAGAGATCGAGGAGGTGGTACCCGTGAACGCAGTATCGACATGGATGCTCCCCTCCGGGGTCACGGTCGGGCGATAGACAGGTCGTCCGGGAGCGCCGTTCCAGTGCACTCCCGAAAGGCACGACCATGCGTTTCACTTCCGAGCAGCGCCTCGACGACGGCGTCCTCGAACGCGAATTCACCCTCGGTGGGATCCCCGGCATCCTGTGGACACCCGTATCCGCATCCGCACCGGCGCGACTGATCCTGCTTGGCCACCCTCCCCTCGGGCTGCGCACGATGTACCCCCGACTGGTGGCCCGAGCCCAGCACTGCGTGGCGGATGGTTTCGCCGCGGCCACCATCGAGCTCCCCGGAAGCGGCGACCGGCCCCGATGGGCCGCCGCCGAGCAAGCCCGCGCCGACCTGCGCCGGGTGATGGCGGCCGGCGAGCCGGTCAGCGACGAGATCATCGACGCCCTCATCCTCCCGCTCGTCGAGAGGGCGGTCCCGGAATGGCGGGCCGCCCTGGACGCCCTCCTCGCGCTGCCCGAGATCGGCGGCAAGGTCGGGTACTCGGGGGGAGTGATCTCCATCGGCGTCCGGCTGGCGGTGGTCGAGCCGCGCATCGCGGCCGCCGGTCTGTTCGCCGGGAGTTTCGTGCCGCGCGCCATGTTCGAGGAGGCGCGCCAGGTCACTATTCCGTTGCACGTCCTGCTGCAGTGGGACGACGAAGGCAACGACCGGCAGGCGGCCCTGGACCTGTTCGACGCCTTCGGCTCCAAGGAGAAGTCCCTGCACGCCAACATGGGCGGGCACACCGGCGTCCCGCAGTCCGCGGGGGACGCCGCCGCCAAGTTCTTCACTCGACACCTGAAGTGAGGTCGGGCCGTCAGACCGGCAACAAGAGGTAGCTGATGTCGGCCGGCATGCCGCTCATCGAGGACAGGTTCCGGCCCTCCGCAGCTCTCTACACCATGGGCCCCTGCTGAACTCCCGGCAGGGGCCCGTGCTGCCTGAAGTCGTGAACCGTTCGATTTGCGCGGAGCTTCGAGTGCTGCCCGCACTCGTGCACAGGTGCTGTCGGTTCCCGCAAACGAAGCCAGCGCGGCAACGCGCCGGCGCGAGCCCTGACACCCGCGCCCGGCGCCCGCCGGCGCGCACCGCGCCGACAGGTGGCCGCTCAGCCGGCGCCCGGGTCCCCTCCCCGAGCGCGCCCACACCGCGTATCGCGTACGGGGCGCCCGCCCACCGCGCGCTCCGCACACCCAGGCCGCACGCGCGCCCCGCACACCCACCGCGTACGGCCTCCGCGCATCCCGCGCGCGTACTCCCCGTACCCCCGGCACGGCGGTCCGGGCTCGCCGGCGCGCGAGCCCGGGCGCGGCGGCACAACGTTGTCACCAGCCTCCCGTGTGACCTGGCGGCCCTCGGGTACTCGCGCTCGGCGATGGGCCTGGACGGGCCAGGCCCGGGGCGGTAGCCCCGAGCAGCGGGGGCGCGGACCCACGCCCCAAGCCCACGGACAAGGCGGAGCGAGATGGCACGGAACGTACGGCAGGTGATGACTCCCCAGGTGACGGCGGTATCGCCGGACGCGTCGCTGGTGGAGGCCGCTCAACTCATGCGCGCCAGGGGCGTCGGAGACGTTCTCGTCGCCGAGCACGGACGGGTGCTCGGCGTGTTGACGGACCGCGACATCACCGTGCGCGCGGTCGCCGACGGAGCCGACCCCCTCACCGTGAGCTGCCGCGCGATCTGCACGCCCGAGCCGGTCACGGTGACCCCTGACACGACGGTGGCCGAGGCGGTGTACCTGATGCGCCGGTACGCCGTCCGCCGGCTCCCCGTGGTGGAGGACGGTCAGCCGCTCGGCATGGTGAGCATGGGGGACCTCGCCGAGCAGGACGACCCGGGCTCGGCCCTCGCCGACGTCAGCCGAGCCGCGCCCACCGACGGCCACCCGGGCGTCCTCGGCGGTCTCGGCGGCTCCGTGGACGGACAGACCGGCCACCACCGTACGGACGGGTTCGGTGGCGGCCTCACGGGCGGGCCCGGTGTCGACTGACGCCCGCCCCCAGCGCGCGGCCGACCCGGTCGCGCCCCGGCGGGCCTGGCCGAGGCGCCGCTCTCCCGGCCCGGCCAGGCCCGCCCTGACCAGCGCCTACGGACCGGTCCGGCCTACGCTGGCCGGTGCTGGGTAGGCGGGAACAGCCGTGGCACGGCCACGCGCAGGTTCAACGAAGGAGTCACGCATGGCAGGTCAGGGCGGGGTACGGGGCACGGCGCGCCGGTCGCGTGGGGGTGACCGGGCGTCGGGCCTGGCGGCGGCGTGGGCGTCGCCCCGGCGCGCGGGCGGCCGGGCCTCGTGGCCGGCCCGGCTGCGGCCGGCGGGCCCCCTCGCCTTGTCGGCCGTGGTCGGCGCGCCCGACGCCCTGCTGTCGCGCGCCGCCGCCGCGGCCGAGGGGTGGCGCGGTGCGCGCCGCACGCCGTGGCGGCGCACCCGGGCGACGCGGGCCGCCCGCGCCGCGTTCGACGCCGCGGCGACCGACGTCACGCCCACGCCGGGCCACCCCGGCGTCGGTGACCACTGGCTGGTCGGGCTCGACAAGAAGCTCTTCCACACGGTGGCGTCCCGGAACTGGCCGGGTGCCGAGCGCGTGCTCCCCCGGCTGAGTCACAGCGCCAACCACGGGCGGCTGTGGCTGGCCCTGGCGGCGGGCATGGCGGCCACCGGCCACCGCACCACGCGCCGGGCCGCGGTGCGCGGCGTGGCCTCGCTCGCGCTGGCGTCGCTGACGGTCAACACGGTGGCCAAGCGCTCGGTGCGGCGGACCAGGCCGCTGGTGCACGTTGTCCCGATGGTCCGCCGGCTGCGTCGGCAGCCCATCACCACATCCTTCCCCTCCGGTCACTCCGCGTCGGCCGCCGCCTTCGCGGTGGGGGTGGCCCTCGAGTCGCCGCGCTGGGGCGCCGTGGTGGCGCCGATCGCCGCGTCGGTGGCCTTCTCCCGCATCTACACCGGCGCGCACTACCCCAGCGACGTCCTGGTGGGCTCGGCACTCGGCGCCGGCGCGGCGCTCGCCGTGCGCGGCCTGGTGCCCACCCGGTCCCAGTTGCCGCCCGCCGCGCGCCCCCGCACGGACGCCCCGGCGCTGCCGCGCGGCCGGGGCCTGATCGTCGTGGCCAACTCCGGTTCGGGCGCCACCAGCGTGTGGCCGCCGCGCACCGACCCGCTGGACCCGATCCGCGAGGCGCTGCCCGAGGCCGAGTTCTGGACCTTCACGCCCGACCCGGAGCCGGACCTGGTCCCGGAGGAGGAGCGGGCGCGGACGGCGGCCGAGCGGAGCGTCGGTGGCGCGGCCGCGTCCCACACGGCACCCGACGCCGAACCGCCCTCGCTGCTCGAGCTGTTGGAGAAGGCCGCGCGCCGGGCCGCCGAGGTCGGCGGCGCGCTCGGGGTGTGCGGCGGCGACGGCACGGTCAGCGCCGCGGCGGCGGTGGCCGCGCGCGAGGGGCTGCCGCTGGCCGTGCTGCCCGGCGGGACGCTCAACCACTTCGCGTACGACCTGGGCCTGGAGACCGTCGACGACACCTGCCGGGCGGTGACCGCGGGTCAGGCGGTCGCCGTCGACCTGGCGCGGTTCACGGCCGACGGGGCGGCCACGTCGACGGCCACGCACTACGTCAACACCTTCAGCATCGGCTGCTACCCGGAGATGGTGCGCATTCGCGAGCGCTGGTCGGGACGCGTGGGCAGTTGGGCGGCCGAGGTGCTGGCCGCGGCCCAGGTGCTGCGCACGGCCGAGCCGCTCGACCTGGTCATCAACGGCAAGCGCCGCGCCGTGTGGATGCTCTTCGTGGGCAACTGCTCGTACCGCGGCGTGGGTTCGGCTCCGGCCAGCCGGCACGACCTCGCCGACGGCCTGCTCGACGTGCGCATGGTGCACGGCGGCCGGCTGCCCCGCGCCCGGCTCCTGTCGGCCGCGCTGCTCGGCGTCCTGCGCCGCTCCCCCGTCCACGCGGAGGCCCGGTTGCGGCACCTGCGCGTGGACGAGATCCCGGAGGGCGCCGACCTGGCGTACGACGGCGAGATCACGCGCGCCCCGCGCGGCCTGACGCTGGACAAGGTGAACGAGGCGCTGCGCGTCTACCGCCCGCTCGAAGTCTGAGCGACGACGACAGCGACGAGAGCAGCGACCGCGACGGCGGGAACAGCGACGCCCCGGCCGGGCGAACAGGCGGGCCTGCGAGCAGGCGGGCCAGCGATGCCGAAGCCGCGCCCGGCCGGGCCGGAGACGAGATACCCGGGCGTTCGGCGCCTCTCACATACCAAGACGCCCCTCTCGCGGAGCGAGACGGCGGCGTACGGTGCGGGAGTGGCGCCCGCTCGGGTCGCCGCGCTCTGACCGGAGTCACGGAAGGTTCGCCATGCCCTCGTCGCCCACCGGCACGCCGCGTCGCGCCGCGCACTACGTGCACGGCCACCACGAGTCCGTGCTGCGCTCCCACACCTGGCGCACCGCCGAGAACTCGGCCGGCTACCTGCTGCCCGAGCTGACCGCCGGGCGCTCGGTGCTCGACGTCGGCTGCGGGCCCGGCACCATCACCGCCGACTTCGCGGCCCGGGTCGCGCCGGGCCGGGTCACGGGCGTGGACGCGGCCGGCGCCGTGCTCGACCAGGCCCGCGCCGTGGCCGCCCAACGCGGCCTCGACAACGTCACGTATGCCGTCGGCGACGTCTACCGGTTGGCCTTCCCGGACGCCTCGTTCGACGTGGTCCACGCCCACCAGGTGCTCCAGCACGTGGCGGACCCGGTGGCCGCGCTGCGCGAGATGCGCCGGGTGTGCCGGCCGGGCGGGGTGGTGGCCGTGCGCGACGCCGACTACGCCGCCATGACCTGGTACCCGCGGGTGCCCGCGCTCGACGCCTGGCTGGCCACCTACCGCGCGGTGGCCCGCGCCAGCGGTGGCGAGCCGGACGCCGGGCGGCGGTTGCTGTCCTGGGCCCGGCAGGCGGGGTTCACCGACGTCACGGCGTCGGCCGCCACCTGGTGCTACGCGACGCCGGACGAGCGCGCCTGGTGGAGCGGGCTGTGGGCGGACCGGACGCTGGTGCCCGCCTACCAGGAGCGCGTGGTGGCCGGTGGGCACGCCACCGAGGAGGAGTTGCGGGCGGCGGCCGACGCCTGGCGGACGTGGGGCGCGGCGGCCGACGGCTGGTTCGCCGTACTCCACGGAGAGCTCTTGTGTCGCGTGTGACCTGGCTCAACTAGGCTCGTTCGCATGGACATTCTGGGGACTTCACTGCGGGTGTGCGTCGCGGATCTGGACGCCGCGATCGCCGTCTACGAGCGGCTGACCGGGGCGCAGGCGATGCGCTTCGAACGGGGCAACGTCTCGGTGGCCGCGGTCGGCTGCTTCTTCCTCATGAGCGGCCCGGCGGCCGAGATGGAGATCCTGAAGAAGGTCACGGCCACCCTGGCGGTCCGGGACGTGGACGCGGCCGTGTCGGACCTCAAGGCCGTCGGCGCGCAGATCATCGCCGGCCCGCTGCCGACCCCGATCGGCCGCAACCTGGTCGCCCGGCACCCGGACGGCTCGGTCTTCGAGTACGTGGACCGCAACCCCCAGCCGACCGCCTGACCCACCACCCCGCGCCGCACGCGCCACGCGCCCCGCGCGCCCCCGAGCCGGCCACCGCACCCACGCGGCGGCCGGCTCGACCGTCTCCACCCACCCCCCGGAGCCACCCACCAACCGGCTCCCACTCCACCAGCCGCACCGCAACCCACCCCCGACAACCCACTGCCCATCACCCAACCACCCACCACCAACCCGCCGAACGTCAGCCGGCCATCAGGCGGGCCGCATGCGGAACTCGTAGCGGTCGGGCAGCGGGTGCAGTTCCCTGGCGCGGGCCCGCAGCGCGTCGGCGTCGAGGCCGGCCGACTCCGGGTCGGCGGCCACAAGGCGTTCGGCCACGGCGAACCACGTGTCGCTCAGCGTCTCGTCGCCCTCGCGCAGGTCGTCCACCTCGAAGCCGGCGTCGAACAGGGCGCGGGCGCCCGCCGCGTCGCCGTCCGCGACCAGCACCTGGGCCGTGAGCAGGACGAACCGGCCACGGGCACGCACCGCCGCCGGCAGCGCGGCCAGCGCGTCCCGCGCCTCCGCCCCCCGGTCCACCGCGAGGAGCGCGGTCACCGTCTCGCGCCCGAGCCCGGCGAGCGCGGCCCGCCACTCGGCGCCGCCCTCGTCATCGCCTTCCGCACCGGCCTCCCGGTCGGCCGTCGTGGGGCCGCCGTCCCCGCCGTCCCCGTACCGCTCACGCCACTCCCCCACCGCGCCGTGGAACGCGGCGAGCCAGCGGTCGGCGGCGCGGTGGGGGTGGCCGTCCGTCTGGTCGGCGACGGCCAGGCAGCGCAGTACGGGCCACCAGTCGCTGATCTCGATGGCCCGCTCCCAGCTCCGTACGGCCTGCGAGCGGTCGCCCTCGTGCCACTGGGCCACCCCGAGGTGGTACTTGAGGTGCGGGTCCACCAACACGTCCGCGTCGGCGGTCTCCAGGAGTTCGCGCCAGGGTCGGGAGACCAGCGAGGTGCCGGGTGGTGTCGCCGGCTCGGGCGCCGGCAGCGCGCCGGTGCGCAGCAGTTCGCGCCACGGCTGCTGGTCCGCCCCCAGCGAGGCGGGCGCGAACGGCGTGCCCGGCAGCGCGTACCCGGCGCGCTCCACCTCCAGGGCGCCCCAGCCCGAGCCGCTGGCCAGCACCTCGTCGGGCTCGGTGTCGGCGCTCGGCAGCCACGCCTGGTACGCGGCCTCGACGTCGGCCCGGGGCAGCGCCCGCGCCAGCCGCTCGGCGACCGCGCCGCGCGCCGCGGCCCAGTCGTCGCCGTGCACGGTGGTCGGGTCGGCGCTCAGCGGACCGTACGCCTCCAGCCAACTGAAGTCCTCTTCGGCGCCGAGCCGTACGTGTTCGAGCTGGGTGCGGGCGAGGCCGGCCTGGATCTCGGCGTAACCGCCGGTACCGGGCTCGGTGAGCCAGTCCTGCCAGCGCCGGCCGCCGCTGCCGGCGCCCCACAGGAACAGCTTGCGGCCCCGCAGCAGGTCGGTCGAGGTGTGTACGAGGCCGTGCCCGTCGCCGTCCAGCGCGGCGATCCACCGCCGGGCGCCCGCGGGCAGGTCGTAGAAGTAGTCCGCGGCGTGCGTGCCGCGCAGCGGGTACGTGTGGTCCACGCCGCGCCAGTGGGGCACAGGCACCCGGCGCAGGTCGCGCTCGTAGCCGAAGTGGTACGCGGCCTCGGCCGGCGCGAGCACCCGGGTGCGCTCGGTCTCCGGGACGGCGATGTTGGACCACCAGTACACCGGCGCCGGGTGCGGGTGCGGGTTGCGCACCCGCACGCCCACGTACAGGAAGTCCGAGCCGTCCGGGAGCCACAGGTCCACCTGGAACGGCAGGTCGCGCAGTCGCTCCCACTCCCACAGGCGCAGCATCCGGCCGCCGGAGCCGTCCGGGGCGGGCACGGTCGCCGCGTGCACGGGGGCGCAGGAGAGGGTGGTGTGGCCGGTGGCGCCGATGTTCCACTCGATGCCGCCGGAGAACCAGGCGCCGTTGAGCGCGAAGTCCGCGGGTTGCAGGACCGGGTTGCGGTAGAGCAGTTCGCGCTCGGTCGGCTTGTGGAAGAGGGAGGCGACGCGCCCGCCGAGCCCGGGCAGCACGGTCGCCCGCAGCCGGTCGTTCTCGATCACGATCGCGTCCAGCTCGGTCGGTACCCGGTCTCGGGTGTACGCGTCGCGCAGCCTGGTGGGCAGTATCGAGCGCAGCGGCTCGTACGCGACCTGCCGGGCCATCTGGTCGGGCAGCCCCGCGCGGGTGTGGTCGTCGATCTGGTGGACCTCGTCCAACGGACGCAGAGCGGGCAGCGGGTTCTCCGGGCCCAGCGCGGCGGCGGGAAGGGTGAGGGTGGTGCGTCGCACGCTCGTTACCACTACTGCCTCTCTCAGTCCTTACACCCGCGACCGCCTCGCTGCGACCGCGTGATCACCATGGAACATGGTGTGAGCGCCGCTGAACAGGGCTTCAGAAAGGCTTCCGCTTTCCGAACATGATCGTTTGGTCCGGAAACGGCGGGTCTCGCATCGCCGAGCCACCACGAGGCCGCGTCCTCACGCGCCGGCCCCCGCGCGATCACCCGACCAGGCAGTCGCGTTCGAACCGACAGCACGGTACGGAGGTCGCCGCTCAGATCCCGGTGGAGAGGGCCACGTGGCGCCATTGGTCGAGTTCCCGTCGCACCAGTTCCAGCTTGGCCTCGACGCGCTCGATCGCGTCCGCGCCCAGTTGCAGGCGCAGCGGCGGTTCGGCGACCTCGGTGATGTCGACGATGGCCTTCGCCGCCTTCACCGGATCGCCGGGCTGCCGGCCGTCGTGCTCGGCCAGTGCCTCGCGTACCGGCCCCGCGCCGGCGGTGTAGTCGGCGATGGAGGCCGGTTCGACCCGCATGCTCGATCCGCTGAGAAAGTCGGTGCGGAACCCACCCGGCTCCACGATCGTGACGCGGACGCCGAGCGGGGCCAACTCGCCCTGGAGCGCTTCGGAGATGCCCTCCAGGGCGAACTTCGACGCGCCGTACAAGCCCGCCGCCGGAGCGGTGGCGAAGCCGCCCACGGAGCCGATGTTCAGGACGTGTCCGGTCCGCTGGGCGCGCAACGTCGGCAGGGTCGCCCGCAACGTGTTGAGCACGCCGAAGACGTTGACGTCGAACAGTGCCCGGGCGGCCTGGTCGGAGGTCTCCTCGATCGCGCCGATGAGGCCGTAGCCGGCGTTGTTGGCCACGACGTCGATCCGGCCGAACTCCGCCAGGCCAGCCCGCACCGCGGTCATGAGCTGCTCTGGTTCGGTGACGTTCGCGTTCACCGCCAGCAGTCCGTTCGGCGCCTGCGGGTACGCCCGGAGCACCGCCGACGCGTCCCTGGCCGTGGCGATCACGCTGTGGCCTCGGTCCAGCGCTTCCCGGGTGATCTCCGCGCCGAGCCCACGCGACGCCCCGGTGACAAACCAAACGCTCATGTTCTCTCCTGCTTCCGATGGTTCCGATGGCGGAGAACACGACGCTAGAACCTAGAGTCGGGTCTAGATCAACAGTTGGGTGCGGGAGGGGTTTTCGTGGACCTGAGCATCGGCGAGGTGGCACGGCGCAGTGGGCTGAGCGTGCACACACTGCGGTTCTACGAGCGGGAGGGGCTTTTCGCCAACCCGGTGCGCCGCCTGTCCAACGGCCGCCGGATCTACCACGAAGAAGATCTGGAATGGCTGGCCATCTGCACGAAGCTGCGCTCCTCCGGCATGTCCCTGGCGACGATCCGGCAGTACATCGAGTTGGCCCGTCAGGGCCCGGGCAACGAACAGGAGCGCCTTCAGCTACTGCGCCGACACGAAGACCACGTGGAGGCGCGGATCCGCGAGCTGCGGGAGACCCTGGAGGTGATGCGGCACAAGGTGCGCGTGTACGCGGACCATGTCGCCCGCGGTGAGGCCGACCGGCTCTGGAATCCGTCCCACTCGGATGCCGCGCGGGCCGACACTCACCAGAAGTGCGATCCGCCAGGGCACGCGTGATCGCCCGGCTACGACCCTGTGGAGTCGGCCACGCCATCGACCGCTCCCTCACCCGCGGTCCCCAGTTCGCCGGCCCACGTCATCCGCCGACGCACCACCCGGCGCCCCGCTCGAACCGACAGCTCCATCGATCGGTACGCGGATGGCCTCCCAGGGGGCCGACTCCCCTGCCCGTGCCGTCGCCGCCGGACCGGAGCCCCTGGCTCGGGCGTTGAGCCGTCACCCGTCAGGCCCAGGCGTTGAAGAGCACTCCGCCCAGCGTGGTGACGCCGTAGGCGCGGACCTGGCGCCACTCCGTCCGGGTGAGGACCGAGGTGTCGACGGCTGACAGGGCCGTGGTGAGTTGTGCGCGCGACAGTACGGTGAAGCCCAGGTCACCGAAGACGTGGGCCCACGGTGGTGGCGCCAGGAACTCGTCGGTGTACCAGTTCCGGTCCTCCCGTGCGAACGCGACCCAGGGGTGGTGGGCGTGGCAGAGGACGACGCACTCGTCCGTGGCGTGGGGGTAGGTGACCGTCGCCGTGTGGAACGTGCGGGGGTACGTCTGCCGCTCCCACCCACCCACCGTGCCCCCGGCGACGCGGGCGCCCGCGTACAGCGCGGTGCGGAAGGCCGCGAGGTCGGTGACGGGCAACGAGCCGTCCCGCGGGCGGAAGAAGCCGGACGCTCCGCGCGGGATCTGGAAGCTCACGTCCTCACCGTTCATGAGGCCATCCTGCACGCGAGCCCCGGCGTACGAGGATTCGCGGTGCCGTACGGGACGCCGACGCCGCCTTCCCGGGTCGCGGTGGCCCGCCGGCCGACGGGCCAGAGGAGGCGCCAGGTAAGGTGACCCTCACCCGTAGCGGGACCTCGTCAGCCGCCGGTCCGCGCCTCGCCGGCCCGGCGTCGGCCCGGCTGCCGGTTCTCGCCCGTACCCGACCGCCCTTCGTCGCGCCGGAGGTTCCACGCCATGTCCGCCTCCCCGCCACCGACCGACGCGTCGGCCCACGCCCGCGGCGGCGCCCCGACCGACGCGCCCAAGCGCCCCCCGCGCGTGCCGCGCCCCGCGCCCGTGCCCCGGGTGGCCAGCCCCCGGGTCGCGGAGCTGGACCGGCGGCGGCGCCGGCGCGACGCGGCGGCCACGAACGCGGTGCCCGATTTCTGGCGCGAGGTCGAGGCCGCGGGCACGCCGCTGGTCGAGCCGGACCCGCTGGGCGACCCGGAGCACGCCGTCGTCACCTTCCTGTGGCGCGGCACCCCGGCCACCCGGTCCGTGCTGGTGCTGCCCAACAAGGTGATCGACCCGCGCGCGCCCGAGCACAACCTGATGGAGCGGCTGCCCGACAGCGACGTGTGGCACTGGTCGATCCGCATGCGGCGGGACTGGCAGGCCACGTACGCGCTCTGCGTGGACGAGGGGGCGCCGCTCTCCCCGTCCGACCCCGGCTACCTCGCCTGGCTGCGCGGCCAGGGCCGCCCCGACCCGCGCAACCCCCGCACGCTGCCGCGCCGCTGGGGTGGCCCCCCGCAGTCCGTGGTCCGCCTCCCGGCCGCGCCGCCCGACACCGCCTGGCAGCGGCGCGCGGACGTGCCACGGGGCACGGTCAGCCGTCACACGGTGGGGTGTACGGGACTCGGCAACGAGCGTCGGGTGTGGGTGTACGAACCCGCACCTGCAGCGGCCGGCGACGGGCCCGGTACCCGCCCGGAGGCCGAGGCCGGCCTGCCCGTGCTGGTCCTCTTCGACGGCGAGATGTGGCAGCCCGAGCTGGACGTCGCCACGCTCCTCGACAACCTGATCGCCGACGGGCGCGTTCCGCCGCTGGTCGCGCTGCTGCCCGAGTCGCTGGACAGCGACACCCGCTGGGCGGAGCTGGCCTGCAACGACCGGTTCGTGGACTTCCTCACCGACGACCTGTTGCCCTGGGCCACCGAGCGCTGGCCGCTGACCACCGACCCGACGCGCACCGTACTGGCCGGCCAGAGCCTGGGCGGCCTGATGGCCACGTACGCCGCCATCCGCGCCCCGCACCGGTTCGGCAACGCGCTGTCCCAGTCGGGCTCCTTCTGGTGGCCGGACGGCCCCGCGGCGCAGTGGCTGACCTCCCTGGTCGAGGCCACCCCGGCGGCCCCGGACCACCCGGTGCGCTGCTGGCTGTCGGCCGGCGAGCAGGAGTGGGTGCTGCTCCCAGCCAACCGCCGCCTGCCCGACGTCCTCCGGGCCCGGGGTTACGCGGCGGAGTACCGGGAGTTCAACGGCGGCCACGACTACCTGTGCTGGCGCACCGAACTGGCCGACGGCCTCACCGCCCTCCTCGGCCCGGGGCGGGGTGAGGGGGAGCGGCGAGGCGAACCAGCCTGACGGGCCGAGCCTGCGTCAGCCAGCACCCAGGTGCTGTCCGACCTGCGGGTCAGCCTCCCCAGCGCTGGTTGTTGCCGCCGTTGCAACCCAACGTGTAGACGTGACCGGCGCCGTTGCTGTCCAGGCACTTGCCCGTGGCCACGTTCTTCCAGACCACGATGCCGGCGCCCGACTCCCGTACCGTCCAGCGCTGGTTGTTGCCGCCGTTGCAGCCGAGCGTGTAGGCGTCACCGGCGCCGTTGCTGTCGAGACACTTGCCCGTGGCCACGTTTCTGATTTCCCCACCACCGATGCTGTTGAACGACACCGTCCAGCGCTGGTAGTTCCCTCCGTTGCAGCCAAGGGCGTAGGCGTCACCGGCGCCGTTGCTGTCCAGGCACTTACCCGTGGCCACGTTCTTGAACTGCACCTGCGGAGCGGCGTAGGCCGTGCTGGAGAACACTCCCGCCAGGGCACAACCCATGCCCATGGCCGCCACTACCGTGGTCCGAAAGCGCATGACAGAACCTCCTGCTTGAAAGGGATGAGACGCGTTTTCCGTACGCCGTTCACGACGGGCCCGTCGGCGAACTCCGGGGGAGAGCGTGCGACCCCATGCGGCACCACCACGTCAAAAGCCCGACCGTAAAAGGGAAATGAACGTTGAACACCCGTCGGCTGCCCCGGGACACGGGTCCCGGGATGGCCACTGCTCCACCGCCGTCGTGACTGACCGGCGTGCACAGCCTCCCAGGCCGTTACGTGGCACCGCCAGATCGTATTGGGCCAGGGAATTCCGCCGTGGCCACCGTTGGTGGGCCGATCGAGTGCGGTTCACATAGGCGTCCGCTCTCGGTGCCGTGTTCACCAGGTGATACGGAAAGCCGTTCCAGCGTCGCGGCCCCCGACGCATCCGCCCGAATTCGCGGCGTCAACGACCCACCCGCACAGGGAAACCCGCCGGGAAATACGTGACAGCTTCCTGTCTCGCGCATCTCCTGATGTTTTTTCACGGGGATGGCGCAATAGCGAGCATCGCGAAACATGACATGGCAGGGACAAAAAACGAGCCCGCCGAGACCACTCCCCCTATTGCGGCCAGTCGAGCCAGGCCCTACCGGAATTCCGACCGACCACGAGCGCGAAACGGCGACAGGAACGTCGCCCGACACCCGTAAGCAGCCACCCCCATGCTCGGACCGGAGTCCCCACACCGGCGGGGCCCCGCCCGCCGCCCGCTCGGCAGACAGGGGGCTTGGCCATGGCAGGGCCAGGCACAGGGTGGGTCAGTCCACCGGCTGGCTGAGCCGGATCTGGTTGCCGAACGGGTCAAGAAGGGTGACCGAGAGTCCGATCTCGTCCTCTTCGAGGCCCGGCCTGAGATACGGGTACTCCTTGGCCGTCAGCTCGGCGTGCAGCTCGCGCACCCCGTCCAGCTCCACGTACACGGCCGTACCGGGTGTCCCGTCGCCGTGGTGTTCCGACAGGTGCAGCACCAGCGCGCCCCGGGAGACCTGGGCGTAGCGGGGCAGGTCGGGGGCGAAGCGGTGCTCCCAGTCGACGGCGCAGCCGAGGTAGGTGACGTAGAACGCGTGGGCCTTGGCCCAGTCGAAGACCCGTAGTACGGGGACGGTACGGCGAAAGGTGACGGTCATGGCCCCACTGTGCCCTGCGGCCCGCCACGGCGGGGCATTTCGCTGGTGATGGCCCAACGCTCGTGGTCGCGCCAGGCTCCGTCGACGTAGAGGAAGTCGGGCGACAGGCCCTCAAGCCGGAAGCCGATCCGCTTGACCAGCGCGATCGAGCGGGCGTTGGTGGGTTGGATGTTGGCTTCCAGCCGGTGCAACCCCAGGGGCCCGAAGGCGTACTCGATGACCAACCCGAGCCCCTCGGTGAGCAACCCACGACCGGCGGCGTGCGAGAAGGCTCCATAGCCGAGTGCCCCGCACTGGAAGACGCCGCCGACGATGTTGTTGATGGTCGCGTAGCCGGCGATCCCGTCCGTGGCCCGTTCGCAGACCACGAACCCGGCGCGCGCCGGCTCCTCCAGCCGCGCCACGTAGTGCGCGAACTGCTCGGTCGTCGTGGGTGGGAACAGCCACGGCCGGTGCAGCGCGACGCTCTCCCGCGCGCGGGCGGTGAACTCCGCCTCGTCGCCCCGGCGCAGCAGCCGGATCGCCGTACGCTCGCCCACGGCGAGATACCCGCCGCCGGACGCGACGGGACGCTCGTGAGGTGGCCGTTTGCGGTGTGAGGCGGGCATCGACCCATCGTACGAAGTGGGCTACGGGCCCGCGAGTCAGGCCGGGCCCGCCCCGCTCGCCCCACTCCCCCGCGCGCGGACGGCTGGGTGACGGGGCGACTGGATTGGAGCACCCTGGATCAGGACGTAGGCCGGCGACCGAGATCGGGGCCGGGTTCGGGTCCGGGGACGGAATCGGGGTCGGGGTCGGTGGCCAGGCGGAAGGGCGTGCCGTTCCAGAGGGCCGGGGGTGACTGACCGACCACGAGGCCGCGCAGGGCGTGCACCAAGGCGAGGCGACCCAGCTCGGCCACGGGCGTCCAGGACCAGGGATGCTGACCGCAGGTGCAGGCGACGGGGACGTCGTCCGCGAGCCAGCCACCGTCCACGATCAGCGACAGCTCCTCCGGGCAGTCACCCTCGGCCGGTCGCTGGTCCACGGCCAGCACGCGCGGCAGGGTGGGCGGTCGCAACCCCAGCGCGGTGGCGATGCGACCGGCGGCGGCCCGTATGGACTCGTCGGGCCGCAGGATGACGCCCGGCGGCGCGGGCGCACCGCCGCCGCCCAACACCTGGAGGACGCGCGGCCAGGCCCGGCTGACGTCGAGCGGTCGGGCTGGCTCGACGGGACGCCATACGAGGAGGTGAACCCAGGTCTGGCGGGCCATCACGAGGTGTCGCCAACCATGAACTGGGCCATGCTGGCGCACTCCTGGGGACTGCGGTCACCGAAGGTGCACAGTCCCGCGGATCGGCTCCCGTCGGACCAGAACCACCCCTCGCCGGTGGTGCACTCGACGCGTCGCGCGTTGGGGCAGAGCACGTCCTTGCGGAGGGCGTCGGGGTCGAAGAGGGCGAGTTCGTAGGCGTGCCGGAAGTCGGTGTCGGTGACCGGCGCCCACGTGTCACCGGTCCGCAGGAAGAACCGGAGCGCCACGTCCTGCACGAGGACGCGGTGCGCGTCCTCGAAGATGAGGTGGGTCAGCACGCGCCGTCACCTCGTTCGGGGGCATGTTGGCGAAGACGGTGGACATGCAAAGCCTCGATGGCCTTACGGTGCTGAATGGCATCGCGCAACGCTCTTGCCCGTTCGGCGACCGTCCGGATGGCCCTGCACGTGGCACACGAACTTGACGCTTCAACCTGCGAGTTGGCCTGCTGACGCGTCCGCGTGTCTTCCTGTGGGGTGCTGCCCCGTGCCTCGCGATCGTGCTTGTCGAGCAACGCGGCAAGTTTGGCGTCGGGAGGGGTGGGGGCGGGGGTGTTGGACACGGTGGGGTCCGCTCCTCTCCGTAGTGATGTCACTACCGGGAGCACCGAGGGTCCCCTAGAGTCGGGGGGTCTTCAACTTGTGAGAGACGAACGAACAGTTGGTGATCACTCCTTGAACCTGAAGGACTTGAACCCGGACAGCTCGCCACAAGCGGCCTTCGGCGCGCGTTTACGCAGGGTGCGCGAGGAACGCGGGTGGACGCAGGAGGAGTTCGGCGAAAAGGTGGGGTACTCCGGCACCCACATGTCAGCGATCGAAACCGGCCGCAAACCCCCGACTCTCCGATTTTCGCGCAGTCTGGATCGCTTCCTCGGCGGCGACGCGTACGAGCGCGAGTGGCGCGAGATGCGGAACGGGAGCTTGCTGGAGGGCTTCCCGGAGTACGTCGACTACGAGGGGCGGGCGGCGGAAGTTCGGCTGTTTGAGATCGGGATCATCCCTGGACTGCTTCAGACGCCGGAGTACGCGTCGGTACTCGCCGAGCATGCTGTGCAGCGGGGAGCGATCACGGAAGAGCAGGCACACGAGCGCGTATCACTTGTTGCGCAAAGGCAATCCGCAGTCGCTCGGTCATCCCCGCCCATGCTCTTCGTCGTCATGGACGAGAGCTGCGTCCGACGCCCTATCGGGGCATCACAGGTGATGAAGGCGCAGTATGAGAGGCTGCTGGAGTTCGCCGAGCTGCCGACCACCGTGCTCCAGATCGCGCCATACGGCATGGGAGCACGTCGCACGTTCGACCTGCCGCTCTACATCCTGACCATGGCAGATCGCTCGCTCATGTCGTACGCCGAGTCTGCGCATCGAGGCCACGTAGAGCGCGAAAGCTCGTTCGTGCTTCCCATACTGACGGCCTACCATCAGCTACAGGCCGAAGCCTGCCCGCAGGCGGAATCTGTGGCCGCGATCAACCAGTTGCGAAAGGGCTCCCCGTGACGACCGAATCTCCCCGCTGGTTCAAGTCCTCCTACAGCAACAACGGCGGCGCATGCGTCGAGGTCGCCGCCAACCTCGCCGCCGCACACGGCACCGTCCCGGTCCGCGACAGCAAGGACCCGCACGGCCCCACCCTGGCCTTCGACACCACGGCCTGGACCGCCTTCGTGGCCGGCATCAAGGCCGGCGACTTCACCGCGTAACCCCACGCGCACCACACCGGGCCCCTGCCACTCGCGAACCGCGACTGGCAGGGGCCTCCTCTGCGCCAACGACCGGTGAGTGCAAGCCCGTCGAGTCACATGGCCCGTAGGGCACTTCCACGCGGACACACCAGCGACCTACCGTCGATTACGCCGAAGCGCCATGGCAAGCGTTGCCCGTAACCATGACCACGCAAGCGCGAAGGGCACCCGTGATGACCGAATCCCCCCACTGGATCAAGTCGTCGTACAGCGAACACGGTGGCCAGTGCGTTGAGGTCGCCGCCAACCTCGCAACCCACGGCACCATCCCCGTCCGCGACAGCAAGGACCCGCACGGCCCCACCCTGGCCTTCGACACCACGGCCTGGACCGCGTTCGTGGCCGGCATCAAGGCCGGCGACTTCACCGCGTAACCACGCACCACCCCCCAGGCCCCTGCCGCACTCTGACCAAGACCGGCGGGGGCCTCTTGCACGCCCCAACTGGCGGTTCAGTGATCGCCGTTGACACAAGCAACAATGCCACTTGGCCGGGAGGCCACTTCCCCGGAACCCGCGCCGGCGGCCTACCATCGGTGAGTACTCCAGTGCGGCTTCGTGATCTATCCGGTTGAGGGTTCGGCGAGCCGTCGCCCGTGGTGGCTGCCGCGAGCACCGGCCTGGTGACGTCTGCGCCAGTTCGACCAGCGCAGCAGCCCGCGAGGGGAGGTGTTCGCCGGGATCAGCAGGGCACCGAGCAGATGACGGACCTCCGGGACGGTCAGGCCGATCGGGTCGGTGCTGCGGGCGGGGCGGTTCTGATCGGCGGTCCTGGCCGGTGTCACGTCGGCCGCGAGAGCGGCGAGGAAGGAAATGAGCTGTCCACCAGCATGGACCACTACACATGTCCGCCCACCCGGACGTCCTAGGCTCAGCGTCTGTGGACATCGGGACCCGACCGCTTGAACCCGGCCAACCGGCAGATCTGGCCCTTGCGGGCAATTTCCTTGGTGTGAAAGGGCTGACCGCCCTTCACAAGGTGCTGGGGAAGGCTGGTCCGTAGTAGGACAGGCCGTGGCCACTCGGCCACGCATCCGCCCTTCCCCGGCACGAGGAGTAGCAGTTGCGAGCGCAGGGCCGAAAGGAACAGCCGACTGACCAGCAACAGCGGCGGGCCGCGCCCGCGGCCAGTCGCCCCGGTGGGGGGCTGCCGATGGGCGTGCGGAGTCCGCTCGCGCTGCAGCGCAGCGTGGGCAACGCGACCGTGGTGCAGATGCTGCACAGGGCCGGAACGAAACCCGAGGAGCACCGGCACGGTGCCGGGTGCGGGCATGAACCGCCGGCCGAGGGTATGGTGCAGCGTTCCGCCGTGCCGGAAGTCCTGCGTACCAGTGGCCGGCCGCTGGACGAGGCGACCCGTACCGACATGGAAGCCCGCATGGGCGCGGACTTCTCCGACGTGCGGATCCACAGCGACAGCGCCGCGACGGCCTCCGCCGCCGAGATCGGCGCCCGCGCCTACACCTCCGGAAACCACATCGTCATCGGCAACAGCGGCACCGACCAGCACACCCTCGCCCACGAGCTCACCCACGTCATCCAGCAGCGCCGAGGCCCCGTCTCCGGAACCGACAACGGCGCCGGGGTCAAGGTCTCCGATCCGTCCGACCGGTTCGAGCGCGAAGCGGAGGCGAACGCGACGCGGGTAATGCGGGCGCCCGCCGCCCACACCGCGCACCTCGCGGGTGAGCCCGCGCCGGTCACCGCCGGGGCGAGCCGAGCACCCGACGTGATCCAGCGTGCCGTGTACACGGATTCACAGGGCAACAACTACACGACCGCCGACTTCTCCCCGGGCGGTGAGCGGCGGGAGCGGCCCGAGCATGTCGAGGTGATCGTCAGCGCTCCCGCCGGGCGTTCCGCTACACCGCCTCCGATGAGTTTCCTGTCACCGGCCAACGGCTTGGACCCCGACATCGGCTGGCAGCGCGGGCACGTGGCCGCACTGGAGGTCGGGGGCGAGAACGCCTCCTACAACATCGTGCCGATGAAGCCGGGTTTCAACCACGGCGGCCCCTGGCGGGCGGTCGAGCGGGCCGTCCGGCAGGCCGCGGACGCGCGCACTCGCGGCACGGTGCGACTCCGTGTCGAACTGGAGTACGCCGGGCCGGATCCCCGCGTTCCCAGCCGGATCAGCTGCATCCTGGAAGAATCCGAGTCGACGGGGACCTGGCAGCCGCTCGACGTGCCACAGGTGCTTCCCCAGGGCCGAGCGATACTCGTCCACAAAGCGGAACGCACGCCGCTCCCCACGGACGCGCAGAAGGAGTTACTGACGCATACTCCGCCCACGCCGATCGAAGTCAGACAACTCGGTGACCTGGTAACAGACCAGCCCGAGGCCCAGAACGCGCTGAACCTCCACACGATGCCCAACGCCTCGAAGGCCCAGTGGCCCGACGCACTCCACCAGCCGTTTCCGGGCGGCCCGCCCCACGGCCACCACCGCCCGTACCAGCACCTCGACCTGCAGATGCTCGGCGCGATGCGCGGCGACCAGAACGGGATGCCAGTGAATCCCATCCTGCCGCACGCCGTCTTCACCGAGGATCAGCGCCGGCTCATCCTGCAGGCGAACCTGGCCCGGAACGGCGGCCAACTCAGGTCGGACGATCCGAACGATCCGCACAAGGTGCTCGACGAGGACGGGACAGCCAACTATCCCGAGATCGACCACATCATCCCGAGATCGGCCGGCGGCTCGAACGCGTACTCCAACGCCCGCGTGGTCAGCTGGGAGCTGAACAACAAGCTGGACCGGGTCAAGAGCATCAACCAGCTCGTGGATCCCAGGCGTCTCGCGCCGCCGATGACCACCGAGCTGGACGTGCAGATCTGGTACGTGGTCCTCCGGGGTGCTGTAACGAAGAGCGACATCGTCAGGGACCTCGGCATCGTCTACAACATCGAGCCGACGCCGCGGGCCATCGACAGGGCGGACGAGGCGCTCGCGGATCTGGTCGCGCGTGGGTGCCTCGTCGTCGTGGCAAAGGAGTACGGGATAGGACCGACGGATCCCAAGAAGGGGTGACCGGTCGGCTGCGGCCCGCGTCGCCGGAGCTCGGGGAGCGAGAACTCCCGAGACGGGTGCAAGTACTCCGCCGGCGCGCCTGGCTGGCGGGCCGCTCACCATCACCTGACCCCAGGCTGTCACGGCCCTCGACACCACGGCCTGGGCCGCGTTCGTGGCCGGCGTCAAGGCCGGCGACTTCACCGCGTAACCACGCACCACCCCCAGGCCCCTGCCACACTCCGACCGAGACAGGCAGGGGTCTTCGCGTGTCACGACCAGCGCCACATCAGGCGGCGTCTGCCCTGGTGACCACGGCACGTGGGCGCTGGTCGTCAGCCGTGACTGGTGTCGATGACGCAGAAGCGGTTGCCCTCGGGGTCGGCGAGCACGATGAAGTCGGCGTCGTCCGGATAAAGGTCCCAGTCGACGCGTTCAGCGCCGAGGGAAATCAGTCGCGCCACTTCGGCTTCCTGATCGGCAGCGTCGCCGGCGTAGAGGTCGAGGTGGATTCTCGGATGTTCCTGCACGGGCGTCGCACTACGGCCGAGGGCCAGTCCGACACCGGAGCCATCGGTCGGCACCAGTACCACCCAGTCGTCCTTCACCTCACCATCGCGAGGGGCGTAGCTCAGTGCCCCACTCCAGAACTCCGCGGCCCGTCGCACATCAGCGGCCCCCATCACGATCGTTCCGATGCTCAGCATTCGCCGATTCTGGCAGACACCGAGGGCCCCAGGACGAACCACGTCCCCCACGACGAAGCGAGCGTCGGATGTGCTGCCGCATCGCGTCGGCCTCGGCGTCCAGGCCCCGATCGGTGTAGATCGCGGCGGCCTCTCGCCGACAGGCGAGGGCCTCGTCCGTACGCCCGAGGGCGTCCCATGACGTGGCGAGGACCGCCAAGGGCCAGGCCAGTGTCTCGTCGTGGCTGCCGATGGACCTGCGACCGAGGTCGACGGCGCGCCGGCACAGGACGACGGCCCTGTCATGGTCGCCAATGCCCTGCATGCCCCTGGCGATGGCCGAGAGCGCGCATGCCTCACCGTCCTTGTCACCGAGCCGACGGCGCAGTCGAGCACCTCGGATGCCGTGCTCGATGGTGCGGCGGGGGTTGCCGAGATCAGCGTGGAGTTCGGCGATGTTGCCTTCCGCCACCGCTTCCCAACGCCCGGTGTCGAAGCCCCGGCTGAGCACAAGCGCCTCGTCGAAGTGGCGCAGTGCCTCGACGAGGCGGGTCTGTCGGCGGAGCAGTTGGCCGAGTTCGGTGCGGGCGGCGATGCGGATGTGGTTGTTGCCGACGTCCTTGGCCAGGGCGTGGGCGCGGGTGAGATCCCGCTCCGCGTCCGGATGTTGAAGGTGTGCCAACGCTTCCCCACGAGCGAGCAGGACGTTGGCTTCGTGCTCGGTCCGGCCGGAGCGCCGCGCCGCGTGCAGGGCCGCGGTGGCGGTGTCGACGCGCTCCTGCCAGCCGCCCATGAGCACCAGGAAGCAGAGAGCGTCGACGAGGTGCAGCGCGTACCGGTCCATGGCGGTGTCGACAGCGTGGTGCAGGGCGGCGACGAGGTTGGCCCGTTCCGCGGTGAACCACGCCCAGGCGTCGTCACGGCCGGCCAGGGGGTGTGGGTGGGCTGGCTCGGTGGGGTTGGTCACCACACGGGTGCAGGTGGGGTAGAGCAGGCGGTCGGCGGTGTGCGCGGTGTGGGCGTACCACGTGAGCATCGCGTCGAGAGCGTGTCCCCGGTCGGCCTCGGAGTCGTGTGCACCGGCCAGTTCGCCGGCGTAGGCGCGCAGTAGATCGTGAAAGCGGTATCGGTCGTGCGCGACCGGTTCGATGAGGTGCGCGTCCGCCAGCGCCCGCAACAGTCGCCGTGTCGTGTGCGGGGACAGGCGCGCGAGGGCCGCGGCGGCGGGTGTGGAGATGTCCGGGCCGGGATGCAGGCCGAGGCGCCGGAACAGGCTCGCGTGCGCTGCCGGTAGCTGTGCGTAGGACCACTGGAGTACGTTGCGGACCGCGGCGTAGGGGTCCTGGCCCCAGCTCAGTGCGTCGAGTGTGGAGTCCGCGTCGGCGAGTTCGTCGGCGATGTCGGCGACGGTGACATGTTCGTACGCGGCGGCACGCCCGGCGGCGATCCGCAGCGCGAGCGGTAATCGCGCGCACAGCCGGATGAGGCTCTCCACCGCGGCCGGCTCCGCCTGGGCGCGAGCGGGGCCGATGATGCTCACGACCAGGGACGACGCCTCGTCCGGAGACAGCACGTCGAGGGTGATCCGGTGCGCGGCTTCGGTGACCACCAACCCGGTCAGGCTGTCGCGGCTGGTCACCAGCACCATGCATCCGGGCGCTCCCGGCAGCAGGGGCCGGACCTGCTCCGCGCTGTTGGCGTTGTCCAGCACGATCAGCATGCGTCGCCCCGTCGCCAGCGTGCGGAACAGTCCCGAACGGGCGCCGGTCCCGACCGGCACAGCGGCCGGGTGTACGCCGAGCGCGACCAGGAAATCGTCGAGGACCTCGTCCGGGGTCGCGGGCTTCCCGGGCCCGTAACCGCGCAAGTTGGTGTGCAGTGTGCCGTCCGGGAACCGGTCCTGGACGCGGTGGGCCCAGTGCACGGCGAGCGTCGTCTTCCCCACTCCGCCGGAACCGTCGAGGGCGGAGATCACCACGGCCTGACCGCCGGCGGGCGGTAGCAGCGCGTCGAGTGCCGCCACGTGATCGGCACGACCGGTGAAGTCGCGAATCGCCTGCGGCAGCTCACGGGGCACCCGTGGCGTGACGGACTGGGGTGGCCCCGGGGCGGGCAGCGTGCCGACCACCCCGCCGCGGTCGTCCCGCGGCATCCGGTCGACCCGGCGGACCCCGGATTCACCGCGCAGGATCCGCTCGTGCAGCCGCTGGGTGCAGGGGCCGGGGCCGACCCCCAGTTCCTCGGCGAGGCGGGTTCTGAGGCGGTGGAAGACACCCAGCGCGTCAGCTCGTCGGCCACAGTGGTCCAGCGCCGCCATCAGTTGGACGTGGAGGCCCTCGTGCAGGGGATGGTCGTGCACGAGGTCCGCCAGATCGTCCACGACCTCGTGGTGCTCGCCGAGTTCGAGCCGCCATTTGGCGTACTGCTCCAGCGCGCTGAGCCGCTGCTCGTCCAGGCGCGCGGCGGATCTAGCCAAGACCGCCGTGCCCAGCCCGTCGAGTGCGGGCCCACGCCACAGGCCCAGCGCCGGCCGGATCAGTTGGACCGCCCGCTCGAGTCTCCCCCCGGCGGCGTGGCGGCGGCCCTCGGCCACCCCGGCGGCGAAGCGGAGCGAGTCGAGCCGGGCGGCGTCGAGGCGGATGCGGTAGCCGGGCTCCTCGGTGAGGATGAGCCGCCGGTCGGTGTCGTCCAGGCATTCCCGCAGCGCCGAGACGGAGTTCCGCAGTTGCTTGGTGGCGGTGGGGGGCGGCTCGTCGTCCCAGGTCATCTCGATGAGCCTGGACAGCGACACCACCGCGTTGGGCGCCAACAGCAGTGCTGCCAGCAACCGTTGGCGACGCGCCCCGGGCACCGGCACCCTCTCACAGCCTGTCCGGACATCCAGCGCACCGAGAATGCGAAAGTCCATCCTTGCGGCCTCCCCCCTTGCCACCAGTGAGAAGAGCAAAGCACAGCATTCGGGGCAACGCCCCCCACCGGCCGTTGATGACGGTGTGAGGACGGCGTGAGGACGGCGTGCGAGAGGTTGTGGATGTCTCAAGGCCACCCAGAAAAAGGCCCACCGATACGCCGAACTCAAGGGGATACGTCAATGGGGAACAAGGGGAATCTCGCGCGTCTCGCCGGCGCCGGGGCGGCGCTGGCAATGGGATCGACGCTGCTGGTCGGCGCACCGGCTTCGGCGCAGGCGGCGGCGCTGGTGCCGATCTACCAGGTGATCAACGGAAACAGCAGCAACTCCTGCCTTCAGCTGGCGGGGACCCAGGCGGACGAAAAGAACGTGGTCCTCGGAAATTGCGACCGGAGCGCGAAGCAGGTGTGGACCGTCATCGACGGCGTCTTCAAAAATCACCAGTCCGATCACTGCCTCGACGGAAACGGCGCGGACGTCTACACGAAGCCGTGCAACGGTGGGGAATTCCAGGAATGGAGGACCACCTCCGGCAGCCCGAAGTCCATCCTGCATGACCAGAGCGGCAAGTGGCTGCACGCGAACGGAGCGGTCGGGGCCCAGGTCGTCTTCCAGCCCACCAAGGAGACGGCGTCTCGCTGGGTGATCGACCAGGTGGGTTGGATCGACCTGTGAGTGCGGGGGCCGGAGCCTCACTGACGGCTCGCGCTGAGGGTCCGTGCTGACGGCTCGCGCTTTCGGCTCACGCTGAGGGTCCGCGCTGACGGCCCGCGCTCACGGCAAGCGGTACGCGTACATCGAGGCGCCGCCGCTCGGCACTTGGGCGCCCGCGCGGTGACGTCACGGTGGGGCAGACTCGGGGGACGGACCAGCCGGTTCGTCCCCCGAGCCGTCGAAAGCATTCGTACGCGGGCACCACGTCAACCCGGATTCGCCAGCGGGGGGATCACCGCGACCGGTAGGGGCAGCTGCTCCCGGTACAAACAGCTGAGTGGTCGGGGGCGAGGACGCCCCTGACCACTCGTGTCCGTGCGTTTACTTGCAGCCAGACGGCTTTTCGGCCGTTACCTTGGGCGCCTTGGGTGGCTGCTCTGCCGTGGAGGAGGCCGGGGCGTCAGGGACCTTGAAGCCGCTCTTCTCCGGTGCCTGCAGGCCCTCGTCGTTCTACGGGTCGCCGTTCTGTTTGATCGTTAACGAGCTGGCACGAACGCCTGCAAGTACTCGTCGGGCCTCTGCCTGAGGATCTCGAAACCGGCCAACATCCCCGTCCCCCGGGCAAACCCACTCCATCACGAACGGCCGAATCGCCACACGAGTTATGGCTACCGGCGCATCTGGACAACATCGTGTGACGAGCTTTACGCCGCAGGCGTTCTGGTTGAGGAGGCGTGTCCGTGCTTAGCTTGGCGCGCGGGGTTGCCACGGATTGCACTCCTCCGTTTCTGGCATGCCAAGCATTGCCCGTACTCACCGCATGATTCCACTGACCTGAGGAAATGGCCTTCATGGATTTAGTGCGCCGTCTCAGCGTAATAACCGCGGCCATCGCCGCCATCACCATGGCCCTCATCACCCCGGCATCTGCCGCCCCGGCCTCGGCCGAGCGGACTGCCGCGTCCGTCGGACCGGTACAACTCTACATCGGGGGCCTGGGAAGCGGCCCGTACAACGTCGCGGTGCAGTCAGCCGTCGGCACCGCGATGGACAATGCCGTGTCCAGGGGGTTCGACCCCGCCCGGTGCAACCTGGTTAAGGGCCCCACCGTGGTCAATCAGCTCCCGAACGGATATGTGCAGGTCGCGGTCGAGTACCTCTGTGCGGGAGAACCGTACGCTCCCGGGCCCACTTTCGTCCTCAACCGCTATCACAAAAGCTCCGACACCCAGAGCAACACCTGGTACCACCCCAACGGTTACCAGCTTCAGGGGCCGCTCGGGTCGCTGTACACCTACGCAGCCGCGGGCACCACACCGTTGTACCTCTGCCAGGTCAGGGGCGACCACTTCACCAGCACAGACGTCAACTGTGAGGGCCAGCAGTATGTGACCCGTCTCGGTTGGCTCTACACAACCCAGCCGGACGGAGTCGCCACCGTTCCACTGCTCCGGTGCCTGCGGAACGAGAACCGCCAGATCTTCGACTCCATCCAGTCGAACTGCGAGGGTCAGATTCGCGGAGGCGTACTGGGTTACACCCTGGCCTGAGCCAGGCCCGAACGCACCGTCACGCAGACCTCCTTGGGCCGCTGGCGGGGGCGGCCTGGTGTGCTGCGGATGCGTGGGATGGCTGCCAGCAGGGGGATGAGCTGTGTGACGTCCTTGCGGTTGCCGCCGGTCAACGTCACGGCCAGTGGGATGCCGGTGGCATCGCAGATCACATGGTGTTTGGAGCCCGGTCGGCCGCGATCGACCGGGCTCCGTCCGGTTGTGGGCCGCCTTTGAGCGCACTGACGTGGGAGCTGTCAATCACCGTCATCGAAAGGCGGTTCACGCTCACCCTGCCCATGAACCAGATTCTGCACGGTCCGCTGCCCACGGCATGAGTCCACGGGCACCACGCAAGCGCGAAGGGGCACGCTCCATGACGAACGAACTTCCCCGCTGGTTCAAGTCCTCGTACAGCGAGAACGGCGGCGCATGCGTTGAGGTCGCCGCCAACCTCGCCGCCGCGTACGACACCGTCCCCGTCCGCGACAGCAAGGACCCGTACGGTCCCACCCTCGCCTTCGACACCACGGCCTGGACCGCGTTCGTGGCCGGCGTCAAGGCCGGCGACTTCACCGCGTAACCACGCACCTCTCACCCCGCACCCCGTACCACCCCGGCCCCTGCCGCTCTTCACCCGAGACGAGGCAGGGGCTTTCGCATGTCACGACAGCTCCCGCGCGCCGCCGCGCAGACCGCCGTGAGCCGGAATGCGACACCACCGTGACGTGCGAGGTCGCTGTCGCGGAACTGCCAGCCACCTCGTGGTGGGCCCTGCTGGACTGGGCGCGAAACGCGCTGCCTCCACAGGACGGAACCGCCATGCACGCCACCACCACCGCTTCGGTCGATGACGAACGCCTGCCTCCACGCACCCCGTTGAGCGGGTGGCTGGCCGTGGTCTCGGTGATGTCGGGGATCTTCGTCATCGTCACCACCGAGATCCTGCCGATCGGGCTGCTGACCTCGATCGGGTCCGATTTCACCGTCACGAACGGGATGGCCGGGCTGATGATGACCATGCCGGGCTTCCTGGCGGCGGTCTCCGCTCCCCTGGTGACCGTGGCCACGGCACGCTTCGACCGGCGACTGATGCTGTGCGTCTTCATGTTCCTGCTGGCACTCGCGAACTTCCTCGCCGCCGTGGCCCCCGACTACTGGCTCGTGCTGGTCTCCCGGGTCCTGGTCGGGATCACGATCGGCGGCTTCTGGTCGATCGGAGCCGGGTTGGCCGAACGGCTGGTGCCGCCGGCCTCTGTCGGCAGGGCGACCGCTGTGATCTTCTCGGCCGTCCCGCTGGGGTCGGTCCTCGGGGTGCCGGCGGGCACGCTCATCGGGGATCTCGCCGGGTGGCGAACGGCCTTCGCCGTCATGGGAGCGCTGACCGTCGGCGTCCTGGTCATGCTGGTCTTGTTCGTGCCACCGCTTCCCCCGGCCCAGGCCACTCGGCTGGGCGTGCTGAGCGGCCTGCTGCGCGGCGCCACCACCCGCTTCGCGCTCCTGCTGACGTTCCTCGTCGTGCTGGCGCACTTCGGTACGTACACCTACGTGACGCCGTTCCTGGAACAGGTCACCCACGCCAGCGGCGGTCTGATCACCACGTTCCTGCTGCTCTTCGGCGCCGCCGGCATCCTCGGCAACTTCCTGGGCGGCGCCTGGGTGGGCCGGTACCCGCGCACCGCCTTCGGGCTCGCGGCGGCCCTGATCGCCGCCGTCATCCTGCTGCTCCCCGCGTTGGGCCGCTGGGAGGCCGGCGCGGTGCCGCTGCTGATCGTGTGGGGCATCGCGTACGGCGCCGTACCGGTCGCGTCGCAGACCTGGTTCGCCAAGGCGGCGCCGCACGCCCCGGAAGCGGCATCGGTCCTGTTCACCGCCTCGTTCCAGGCGACGATCTCCCTGGGCGCGCTCACCGGGGGAGTTCTCCTGGACCGCTCCTCCCCGTCCGCCGTCATGCTGCTGGGCGGCTGCGTCGCGGTGCTCGCGGTCCTGGCGGCAGGAGCGCACCGCGTAGGGCCGGGCCGCGCCGCTCGGCCCTGAACCCGCGGCCGGGTGAACTCGATGTCGCGGCTGCCGGGCCGGACGGCGTTCCTCCGCTCAACCCCCGGGCCGGACGGCGTTCCCTCCGCTCAACCCCCGTGCCGCTCGGGGGCCGACGTCGAGGTCGCCCAGATGAGGCGTAGCTGGCCGATCTCGGCGACGTTCTTCATCAGCTCGGCGTTCAGCCAGGCGATCATGTGACCGACCGTGTTGTCCGGAGGTGTCTGCCACGGCAGTGCGGAGGTGGCGTCCAGGTCGGCGTCGGTGAGCCCGTCGAGGACCGTCAACCACTGCTCCCGCAGGTCCCGGAGCCAGGCGACGGCCGCCGGCCCGTCGCCCGGCCAGGTGATGTCGGTGCGTTCCCGGGGCGTACGTCCCTGTGCGTGGTCGATGGCGGTGCTCCACCACCAGCCGATGTGCCAGCTCACCCAGCCGATGGTGGGCACGGGGACGGGGTCGGGCTCGGTGTCGGCCCAGTCGGGCAGCCAGTTGCCGGCGGCGTCCGGGCGCACGGTCCAGGTCAGGTCGGTGGGCTCCCACAGGAACGCCTCGGGCGCGAGCCGCTCCAGGTGGTACTCGAACAGCGACCAGGTCATGTCGAACTGCCAACGCAACAGATCACGGCGGGGGTTGCTCATCGTGTGATCCTCGCATGCGGCTGTGTGCGCTTCCCGGGGAGGACGCCTGGAGCGTCTTTCCGGGGAGGACACCTGAGGCGTCCCGTTCCCCGTCAGGGTCGGTGGCCTCGGCGCGTAACCCCCGCACGCACCACCCCGGCATGCTGCCGCGCTCCAACCCGGACCGGCGGGGACCTTCGCCTGCGCCGACGGCCGTGCGGACCACTCCCACCTTCCCGATCCACGGGACAGGTCAACCGCCGCTTGGCTACAGTCAGTCCGCCGTGGTGGGGCGCCGGGCGGAGGGCCAGGGTTCCGCGTGCCACGGTCGAATCCGGGGGGATCACGTGGAGATCGAGTTGGCCGACGCCGTCGCCGCTGTGCGCGACAGTCTCGTGGAGGCCGGGCGGCGCGGCGAGGGGCAGGGCATCACCTTCGACGTCGGCCCGATCGAGTTGGAGTTCCTGGTCGAGGTCCGCCGGGAGGCGCGGGCGGGTGGAGGGCTGCGCGCCTGGGTCGTCACCGCGGACACGGAGGGTTCCGCGGCGCGCAGCCGCAGCCACCGGGTGATGGTGACCCTCACCCCCCGGCGCGGCGACGGCCCGGTACGCATCGCCGCGCAGGGGCAGGGCCCTGCGGCCGGCCCGTTCCCGGGCGGCGGCGCTGGCGGCCGGCGGCCCAGGTGACGGGGCGCGTTTCCAGCGTTTCGCGGTGGCATCGGTACGGAACGGGGGCGTCCGGTGAGTGGTAGCCGTGTGGTGCGGGTGGCGTGGGCGGGCTGGGGGGCCGGTTACGAGATCGCGCCCGGGCTGGTGCTGACGGCCGCACACGTCGTGGGCGGGGTCGACTCGCCGGTCGGCGTCGCCCGGGTCGGGACGAGCGTCGACCATCCCGGGCTCGTCGTGTGGCGCGGGATGCCGGAGGGCGCCGGCGCCGGCGAGCACGCGTCCCACAAGGACGCCGCGCTGGTGCGTGTCACCTCGGAGAGCTGGGAGCCCGCCGGGCCGGCCCGGGTGTTGTGGGGGCGGATCGCCGGGGACAGCGCGCCCGTCGCGTGGCGCGCCACCGGATTCCCGCACACCGAGCACCGCTCCCGCGAGTCGGAGCAGGCACGGGGCCATATCAGCCCCCTCAGCGGTCTGGTCGGCGGCGTGTACGTGCTGGACGGCACGACCTACCGGCCCAGGGGGGCCGAGGATTCCGCCTGGAACGGGATGTCGGGGGCGGCCGTGCTGTGCGGCGAACTCGTCGTGGGCGTCGTCGTCGTCGACATACCCGACCGCGTCCCGGCGCGGCTGGAGGCGGAACCGGCCGTCGTCCTGCTGGACGACGCGTCGTTCCTCGCCGCCCTGGACGCGCACGGGGCGCGCGGCCCGCACGTGCCCCAGCCCGTCGAGTACGCCGACCTCGCCGACCCCGACCACCACACCGTGATGTGCCACCCTCCGCGCTCGGCCGTGGAGTTGCTCCATCCGGCGCGCGCGGTCGTGCCCTTCCACGGCCGGGCGGCCGAACTGCGCGCGCTGACCGCGTGGACCGAGCAGGCCGACAGCGAGGTCGCCGTCGTGCACGCCCCCGGCGGCCGGGGCAAGACCCGGCTCGTGGTGGAGCTGGCCCGAAGCCTCCCACCTCGGTGGTCCATCGTGTGGTTGAAGCCCGGTGCCCAGCCGGGGCACGACACGTGCGCGCCCGGGTTGCCTCTGCTGGTGGTCGTCGACGGGGCCGACGGTCGCGTGGAGGAGACGCGGGCCGTGCTGGACTTCGCGGCGCGCCACCGCGAGGCGCCGGTCAAGGCGGTCCTGCTCGCCCGCTCGGCCGGCGACTGGATCGAGGAGGTCGCCGGGGACTCCCTCCAGCGCGGCGCGATGCTCTCGACCGCGCTGGTGCGTGAACTCCCGGAACTGCCGCTGGGCGGTCTCGACGGCTACCGCAGCACCGCCCGAGCCCTGGCCCACGGATTGGAGGCGCTCTCCGGTCACGACGGGCCGGCGTGGCGCGGGTTCGCCGCGCGCACCCCGCCGCCCCTTCCCGAGGGCACCCACGGCTCCCCGCTCACCCTGCACATGGCCGCCCTGGTGCACCTGCTGGACGCGGCGCAGGGAGTGACGGCCAGCGCGGGAGACACCCAGGCCGTCGAGAAGCGGCTGCTCCGACACGAGCGGGCGCACTGGCGCGGCACCGCCCAGGCACACCGGCTCTGCCCTCCCCTGCTGTGGCGGACGCTGGAGGACGCGGTGGTGGCGGTCGTGGCCCTGGGGCCGAGCGGGCCGCGCGAGACGACCGCCGTGCTCGCCCGCGTGCTCGGCGCCGACCACGGCGGCGGGGCACCCGGTGGGTTGCGGGCCGTGCACGCCTGGGTGCGGGCCGCGCTCCTGACCGACGGTGACGCCGTCGTACGCCTGCGACCGGACCGGCTGGCCGAACGGCTGGTCGGCGAGCACGTCCGGGACAGCCCGGACCTGGTCGACGCGCTGCTGCCGGCCGCCACGCCCGACCAGGCCACCAGCTTCCTCGCCCTCACCACCCGGGCCTGCGTACGGGACGCCGGCCCCGACACCGAAACGCTGACCGACTGGTGCCTGCGGCACCCGGCGGTGCTCGGCCCGGCGGCCGTCGCCCTGGCGTCCCGCCTGGAGGACCCGGCCCCGCTGCTGGTCGCGCTGCGAGCGCTCGTCGACCGCCCCGGTGTCGGTCTCGACGAGCTGGAGCACCTGGCCTCGGCTGTCCCACCACACCCGTACCTGCTGGCCCCCTGGGTGCTGACCCTGCACCGGCGCATCGCCGCGGCCCACCGGCTGCGGGCCGCCGCCGACCCCACGGCGCGCCCGGGCCTGGCCGTCGCGCTGCGCGAACTCTCCAAACGCCTGTCGTCCGTGGGCGAGCGGGAGGAGTGCCTGGAGGCGGTGCGGGAGGCGTACGAACTGTGGCGGGAGATCCCGCCGGACCACCCGCGCCACCAGGCCGAACGCGGAGCGTGCCGGGTCAACGCGGCCATCTTCCTCACCGACGTCGAGCGCCGGCGGGAGGCGTACGAGGCCGCGACGGAGGGCGTGGAACTGCTGCGGGCCGCGCTGCGCCCGGACGACACCCAGAGCCGGGTGGACCTGGTGAAGGCCCTCGACACGCGCGCGACGGCGGCGCGCTCGCTCGGCGACCACGACACGGCCTGGCGCGTGATCGAGGAGAGCCGGCGACTGTGTGAGGCCCTGTGGGACGACGACCCCGAGGCGCACGACTCCCTCATGGTGAACCACCTGAACAACCACGCCATCGTCGCGATGGAGTCCGGCCGCCGCGACATCGCCCTGGCGTCGACCCGCAGGGCGGTCAGGCTCCAGCGGCGGCTCGCCGACGAGAACCCCGACGCCGAGTTGTCGGGGCTCGCCCTGATCCTGGCCACCGCCTCCTCCGCGGCCCACCTGGCCGGTTCGCACCGCGAGGCGCTGGCCGACATCCGCGAGTCCGTCGCCCTCCGCAGACGGCTCGCCGAGGCGCGCCCGCGCGCTTACCAGGCCGATCTGGCGAACAGCCTCAACAGCCTCGCCATCGACCTGGGCAACCTGGGGAACCTCGCCGAGGCGCTCGACGCCGCCGAGGAGTCGGTGGGGCTCTACCGCGACCTGGCCGACGGGCGACCACACATCCACACCCCCCGCCTGGCACTGGCCCTCAACACCCTCGCCACGCAACGCCAGGCCAACGGCTACCGCCACCGGGCGCACCGGGTCGCGAGCCAGAGCGTCCACCTCTTCCGCGAGCTGGCCCGCGTCGAACCGGACGGCTTCCGCAACCTCCTGGCCATGTCCCTCACCACCCTCGCCGGCACGCTGCGGTCCGAGGACGGGACGCCACAGGAGACGGCTCGCGCGGCCGGTCACTTCCGGGAGGCCGCGGACATCCTGCGGGAGCTGGCCGACTCCGCGCCCGGGGCCCACCTGCCGGACCTCGCCGGCTGCCTGAACAACCTGGCGGGCGCCCACCTCGCACTCGGCGAACCCGCCGCGGCCCTGGCGACGGTCCGGGAGGCCATGGCGGTCAACAGCGGGGCGGAGCGGGACCTGCCGGCGGCCTTCGCAGAGCCGATGCTCAGGAACTGGCTGACCGCCATGCGCATCCACTACGACCTCGGGGACGCCGAGAACGCGCTCGAAGCCGCCGAGGAGGCCCTGCGCCGGCTGCGCACGCTGTCCGTCGAGGCGCCCCTGCGTTACGAGACCGACCTGTGGAGCGTCCTGGCGACCACCGGGGAGTGGCTGTGGATGGGCGGACAGCACGAGGAGTCCGTCGAGCGGTCCCGCGAGGCGCTGGACATCAGGGACGGCTGGGTCCGGCGGGGCGAGACCGAACCTCACCGGGCCGAGCAGGCCGGCGACCTGGAGCGGCACGTGCGGCGGCTGTGGTGGCTCGGCCGCACCACGGAAGCGGCCGCGACCGCCGCCGAGCTGTGCGCGCACCGGCGCGCGGAACACCGGCACCGGGGCGACGTAGCCGCCGGGCTCGCCCTGGCGCTCACCGAGGCGCTGCACGCCGAGATGCTGGACGCCTGCGGTCGCCGGCGGGAGGCCCTGGCCCCGGTGGAGAGCGCCCTCGCCGGGCTTCGCGCCCACCATGCCGGTGACCCGTCCGGCCTGCGCGCCGAACTGTCGACCGTGCTCCTGCGCCGGGCCGGCCTGCTGTGGCGTACCGGCGGCCCGGCGACGGCGGTCGCGAGCGTCGAGGAGGCGCTCGCGAGTGTCGAGGAGGCGCTCGCGGTGGCCCGCACCGACGCCGAGCCGCCGCTCGCCGACGCCTCGGTGGGGGACGCCCTGCTGCAACGGGCCATGGTGCGCTTCGAGGTGGCCGCCACCTCCGACACGGCCCCGCCGGAGGCCGCCCTGCCGCTGCTGGCCGAGGCCGTCGAGTTCTGCGCGGCGCTACCCGACGACGCCTGGGGCACGGCGCTGCGCGCCGGGTCGCTGCACGCGTTCGCCCTGTGCGCGGTGGCCGTTCCGGGCCGCCGGGAGGAGGCCGTCGCCGCGAGCGAGAACGCCGTAGGCGTCCTGCGCGACCTCGACGACGGGCCGGCTCCGCTGAGGTTCGTGCTGACCGAGTTCCTCACCGGGCAGGCTCGGGTGCTGGCCCTGACCGGGCGGGCGCGGCAGGCCACGGAGGTGGCGCGGGAGGCGGTCCGGCGGGCGCGGGAGCACGCGGCCGGGGAGCCCCACGCCCGCCGTGAACTGCTCGCCCACGCGCTGGCCAGCCTGGCCCGCGCCCGGTTGGCGGCGGGCGACCGCTCCGACGCCGCCCGCGCCACGTCCGCCGAGGCCCTCACCCTGTTCCAGGACCTCGTCGCGGAAGAGCCCCTGGCCATGGCCCGGCACGCGAGCGAGGCGCGGGAGGTCCACGACCTGCTGCACGCGGGCCGCGCGGGAGCGGCGGAGCAGCCAGTTCCGTCGCCCTGAGCGCGGCGGGTGCGCTGTGCGGTCGGGCGGCGCGTGGTCCGCGTGTCAGGCGGCACGTGGTCGGGTGCCGCCTGGGCGGGTGCCGCCTGGTCGGGGTCGGTGACTGAACCGCGTACCCGCGCCGCGCGCCGGGGCGTGCCAGGCGGCGTGCCAGCGGTGGCCTCAGCCGACGGGCGCCGGTTGGCGCAGAAAACCGAGCAACAGGTCCGTGGTGTCGGACGGCCGCTCCAGGCTGGGCAGGTGGCCGGCCCACGGCAGTTCCACGTGGTCGGCGTGTGCGAGCAGGCCCGGCAGCCGGGCGGCGATCTGGCGGAAGTCGATCACGTCGTGCCGGCCCGACACGGCGAGACAACGGGCCTCGATCGCCGTCAGGTCGATCTCCGCCTGGAGCGGCCAGAACTCCTCGTCGACGGCCAGTTGCACCTCGAAGGCGTGCCGCTGCATCCGGCGTACCGCTTCCCGGGCGGCCTCGTCGGCCTCCGGGCCCAGCCAGGTGTCCACCATCAGTTCCGTCGCGCCGGCGACGTCCCCCGCTTCGAGCAGCGCGTCCTCGCGCTCACCGATCGCCCGCAGGTCGGCCGACGGCTCGTGCCCGGGAAAGGCGGAGCACAGCAGCGCCATGGCGCTCACCCGCTCCGGCCACCGCGCGGCGACCTCCAGGGCGACCCGCCCGCCGTACGAGGACCCCACCAGGGCCACCCGCTCGATCCCCAGGCCGTCCAGGAGGTCCAGCACGTCGTCGGCGTTGCTGTGAGGCCGGTCCGGAGCGGGGGTCTCGCCGAAGCCCCGCAGGTCACAGCGGACCAGTCGGTAACCGGCATCGATCAGGGTGGGCCACTGCGCGTCCCACATCCGCCGGTCACACACCCCGGAATGCAGCAGCAGCACCGCGGGACCGTCGCCGGCCACGTCATGAGAGAGAGTCATCCGGCAGACCCTACGCAGTAACCCTTCGCGGCGCCTCCCGGTAACGCCACCCGCCCGACCGGCCCCACCTCCGGGGCCAGCCCAGCCCGTCCCACCAACCTGCCCACCCGTACCGACACACCCGGACCGGCACCCTCAGATCGACCCACTCGGTGGCCCGGCCAGTGCGATGCTCCGGTGACTTGCCGGGCCTGTCAGACTGCCTGGTATGGACATTTTCCGGAGGAACAACGTCACCGTCGCCGGCAACCCGCAGGGCCCCACGGTCGTGCTGGCCCACGGGTTCGGCTGTGACCAGAACATGTGGCGGCTGACGGTGCCCGCGCTGGCCGATGCGTACCGCCTCGTGCTGTTCGACTACGTGGGGTGTGGCCGCTCGGACCTCACCGCCTTCTCCGAGGAGCGCTACGCCTCGCTGGAGGGTTACGCTCGGGACGTGGTGGAGGTGTGCGAGGCGCTCGACCTGCGGGACGCGACGTTCGTGGGGCACTCCGTCAGCTCGATGGTCGGCGTGCTGGCGGCGGAGACGGCTCCGGAGCGGATCGGTTCGCTGGTGATGGTCGCGCCGTCCCCCCGGTACGTCGACGACGAGGGTTACCACGGCGGGTTCAGCGCGCAGGACATCGACGAACTGCTCGCGTCCCTGGATTCGAACTACCTGGGCTGGTCGGCGGCGATGGCACCGGTGATCATGGGGCACCCGGACCGGCCCGAACTGGGCGAGGAGCTGAAGAACAGCTTCTGCGCGACCGACCCGGACATGGCCCGCGTGTTCGCCCGCACCACGTTCCTGTCCGACACCAGGGACGACCTCGGGCGGGTCAAGGTCCCGACGCTGGTCCTGGAGTGCGTCCAGGACGTGATCGCGCCCCGGGAGGTCGGCGCCTTCGTGCACCAGGCGATCCCCGGTTCGTCGCTGGTCACGCTCGACACGACGGGTCACTGCCCGCACCTGTCCGCGCCCGAGGCCACCAACGAGGCCATCCGTGACTTCCTGGCCGGCCTACCTCGTTGATCCACACCGATCAACAGCCGGAGCCGTACGAGTCCCAAAACGAAGGAGCCCCCGACATCCAGAGCCACCGCGACTCCACGCCAGACGCGGCCTTCGCCGCGTTGCTGGAAGACAGCGCCGAGGAACTGTACGAGGCAGCGCCCTGTGGCTACCTCTCCACGTTGATGGACGGCACCATCGCCAAGATCAACGCCACGCTGCTGGACTGGCTCGGCCTGGAGCGGGACGCGGTGCTGGGCCGGATGCGGTTCGCCGACCTGCTGACCGTGGGCGGCAAGCTGTACCACGAGACACACTTCGCCCCCCTGTTGCGGATGCAGGGCGACATCAGCGGCATCGCCATGGAACTCAGGTGTGCCAACGGCGACCGGATGCCCGTCCTGGTCTCCTCGGTGGTCAAGTACGGCGAGAGCGGCGAGCCCCTGCTCATCCGCACCACCCTCTTCGACGCCCGGGACCGCCGCGCGTACGAGGAGGAACTGCTTCGCGGGCGTAAGGCGGCCGAAGAGGCCCGCAGGCAGGCGGAGGCCGACCGCGCTCGGCTCCAGGACGCCCTCACCGTGCTGCAGAAGTCCCTGTTGCCCGACACCCTGCCGACGATCCCCGGGGTGGAGACGGCGGCCCACTACCACATCGCATCGCCCGACCGGCTCGGCGGCGACTTCTACGATGTCTTCCCCCTCGACGGCGAACGCTTCGCCTTCTTCCTCGGCGACGTGTGCGGCAAGGGGCCGCAGGCCGCCGCGGTCACCTCGCTGACCCGCTACACCCTGCGCGCCGCCGCCCTGCACGACGCCGACCCGGCCTCGGCCCTGGCCACGCTGAACACCGTGCTGCACGACCGCTACACCGGCAGCGGGGACCCGCGCTACTGCACCGCCATCTTCGGCATCCTCACCCCCGGTGCCAGCCCTGGACGGCTCACCATCCAACTCGCCTCGGGCGGCCATCCTCCGGCCGTCGTCCTGCGCGCCGACGGCACAGCCGCCTTCCTGCCCACCCCGGGCGGCCTCCTCGTCGGCGTGCTGCCCGACGCGCACTTCGCCACCGCCGAGACCGTCCTCACCCCCGGCGACACCCTCCTGCTCTACACGGACGGGCTCACCGAGGCCCGCACCGGCGCCGACCGCACCAGCCTGTACGGGGACGAGGCCCTGCTGGCCTTCGCCGCCGACCACGCCGGCAAGTCCACCGTGGACGTCATCGGGGCCCTGACCGACCTGCTCGCCAGCTTCGGTGACGGCCTCGACGACGACACCGCCCTGCTCGCGCTGGGTGTCCCACCCCTCACCGCACAGCCCTAGCCCTGGCCCTCCTCCCCTTTACCCTGTGATGCCACCCTCACCTGAAGAACAGCCCGTGAGCATGCTGAAGATCACCGCCCGAGACGCCGCGACGGGTCCTGTCCTGGAGGTGTCCGGCGACCTGGACTACCGCAACGCCACCCACCTCAGGGAACGCGCCACCGCGACCGTCCTGCGACCGGGCCAACGCCTGATCCTGGACCTGAGCGGCCTGGAGTTCTGTGACTCCAGCGGCATCAGCGCCCTGATCGCGGCCCACCACCACGCGACCACCCTGGGGGCGAACATCGCCCTGGCGGCCGTACCCGCTCCCACCCTGCGCATCCTGCGTCTCATCGGGTTGGACACCATCATCCCCCTGCACCCCGACAGCGACCCCACCGCCCTCGCCTGACCAGCGGCAAGGCCACGTCGGGACGTAGGCCGAGTCAGCGACGGACCAGCGGAAGGAAGATCGTGTCGACGATCTCCTCGATCACCTCGGGCGCGACGGGCCGTAGCGTCATCATCGTCTCACCGCGCAGCAGGTCGAACGGGAGCGAGGCGATCCGTGGCGTGAGCTTGGCCGGGTCGATCTCGCCGCGCTCGGTGGCGCGTCGCATGATCTCGTCGCGCCCGGAGCGGCGCCCGGCCACGAACATCTCGCGCAGCTCGGCGAAGCTGGACTCGGCCTCGGCGAAGTAGTCGACGAGCAGCAGGCTGAGTTGGGTGAGAAACGGCCCCCGCGTCTCGCTCAACTCGGTGAGGGTGGCGATCAGGTCGCCGCGCAGCGACCCGGTGTCCGCCGGCGGGGCCACTTGCGCGTCGTTGCGGCGCACGACCGCCGCCTCCACCAGCTTCTGCTTGTCCGCCCAACGCCGGTAGAGCACCGGCTTGCTGGTGCCGGCCCGTCGGGCGACGGAGTCGACGGTCAGGTGCGCGTACCCCCGCTCGCTCAACTCCTCCCAGGCCGCGTCCAGGATCGCCGCCTCCAGCGCTTCGCCCCGCCGTCGTCCCACAACACTCCTTAGAACCTTTGACGTTTCTTGTCGGCGCACCCTACTCTGACGAATAAGAAACTAGTACGTACCTTAAAAACCTTCGCGCGCGTCTTCGTCAGAGCCCGGACGAGCGCCCCGGGCGCCACCGCCCGCGTAGTCGCCCCCCTCCGCACCCACCTCCGGCCGTGCCGGCACCGTCGCGGTCCCGGAGTAAGGAGCCCTTCATGCAGCAGAGCAGGACCGGAAGCGCGGATGCCGGGCCGCACACGAGATGGAACGGCCAACTCATCGGCCTGGTGGCCGTCCTGGCCCTGGTGAACTTCGTGGTCGACTCGGCCATCGCCGCGCCGCTGCTCGTCCTGCCGGAGATGCTCGACCACTTCGACACCGACCAGGCGGCGTGGCTGAACGCCACCGCGATGCTGGCGGGCGTGATGTGGGCGCCCCTGCTCGGAAAGAGCGCCGATATCCACGGAAAGCGCCGGGTGCTCGTGTTGACCCTGCTGCTGAGTTGCGCCGGCGCCCTCTTATGCGCCGTCGCCCCCACCGTCTGGTTATTCGTGCCGGGCCGCATGCTGCAAGGAGCGTCGCTGGCGGCCGTGTTCCTCGCCGTCGCCATCGTACGGAGCGTCTGCGCGCCCCGCATCGGGATGCTGATCGTGGGCATCGTGACCTCCGGTTCCGCGGTGCTCAACATCGCGTCCCGGTTTCTCATCGAGGACATGGCCAGGGAGTTCGGATTCCAGGTCCTGTTCCTCGTATCGGCCTTCGTCGCCGTCGCCATGGCCCTTTGTGTGCACCGCTTCGTCCCCGAATCCCTCGCCAGGACGCCGGGCACCATCGACGTCGGCGGCGCCCTTCTCCTCGGCGGAGGACTGGCGGGCGTGCTCGGTTACGTCAGCCTGGGATCGGACCTCGGTTGGCTCGCCGTCGGCCCGCTGACTCTCCTCGTCGGTGGCGGCGCGGCACTGGCCCGGTGGTCCCTCTTCTCCAGCCGAAAGCCCGATCCCCTGATCGACGTACGGGATCTCGGCCGGCCGTTGGTGCTGACACTTCTCGTCGTCTTTCTCGGCGCCGGCTCGTACCAGAGCACCCTGCAACTCGTCCCGCTCATCAGCGACGTCTCGGCCGAACAGGATCTCGGATACGGACTCGCCGGCCAGGGAACGGTGGCACTCCTGCTCTCGGCGCCGGGGCTGGGCGTCACGCTCGGCGGCCCGGTGGCCGGCTGGCTCACCGCACGCGTCGGGCCGGCCAGGACCCTGGCCGGGTCGGTCGCGCTCGGAACGGTGGCCACCATCGGCATGTTCCTCGGCGTTTCCCACCTCTCCGCCGCGCTCTGCTTCACCTTCCTGCTGGGCGTCACGGTGGGCGGGCTCGGAACGTCCGGCTTCACCATGGCGGGCAGCCTGGCGCCGGCCGAACGTCAGGGAATCGTGTCCAGCCTGGTGATGGTCATGGTCTCGGTCGGTTCGGTGGTGCTGAACTTCGTGGGCGCGGCCGTGCTCACGTCGACCGCAGTGGACGTCGACGGCGAATCCATGAACTCGTCCACGGGCGTTCTCAGTTACCTCGCGATCGCCTGCGGCGCCTTCGCCAGCGCCGCGGTGCTGGTCTTCCTCCTCGTACGCGCCACCCGCCCGGGCTCCCCTTCACCGTCGCCCGACCGGAACCGCGAGCGCGACCACGATCACGACCTCGGACGGGACGCGGTCGCCGGAAATCCGTGAGCGGGCCGAAAGGAAACCGCCAGCAGAGTCGGACAGTTCCGTCGCGGGCCAGGTGCTACCGCATTGGCCCGCGCATCTCTCACCACCCGTCGAGGAGTTGACGCATGGGCACACGAACGACGTCGCAGGGCACGGTCCTGGTTTCCGGCGCGAGCATCGCGGGGACCGCCGTGGCGTTCTGGCTGAACCGGTACGGATACGCGGTGACCGTGGTGGAGAAGTCCGCCGGAGTGCGGAACGGCGGATATCCGATCGACGTACGGGGCACCGCCGTGGAGGTGGCGCGCCGCATGGGAATCCTGCCGCGACTTCGGGAAGCGCACATCGCGTCACGGCAGTTGACCTTCCTCCACGCCGACGGCAGCACGGTCGCCTCGGCGCACCCCCAGGCCGTGGCCGGCGGCGTCGAGGGACACGATGTCGAGGTCCCGCGCGGGGAATTGACCGAGGTTCTGTACGGGGCCGTACGGGACGAGGTGGAGTTCGTGTTCGACGACTCCGTCGACACGCTCACGGACCACGAGCGCGGCGTCGACGTCACCTTCCGCAGCGGCGTCCGACGCGGCTTCGACCTGGTCCTGGGCGCGGACGGGCTGCACTCGCGCACCCGGGAGATCGTCTGCGGCCCGGAGCGGCGATTCCACCACTACCTGGGGTACTGCTTCGCCATCTTCGCGATGCCCAACACCCTGGGGCTCTCCCACGAAGCGCTGATCTGGAACACCCCCGGTCGAGCCGCCGCGCTCTACGCGGTCCGGGACAGCGCGGAACTCCACGCGTTCCTCGCCTTCGCCCACCCGCGACCGCCGTACGAGGCCCTTCGCGACCCCGTGGCACAACGCGAACTCGTCGCCGCCACCTTCGCCCACGACGGATGGGAAATACCGGGAATGGTGGCCGCGATGCACCGCGCCACCGACCCGTTCTTCGACACCGTGAGCCAGATCCGCATGCCGCGCTGGTCCAGCGGTCGCACGGCATTTCTCGGCGACGCCGCCTATGCCCCGTCGTTCCTCACCGGCCAGGGCTCCAGCCTCGCCCTCGTCGGCGCCTATCTGCTCGCCACGTCGCTGGCCACCCACCACGGCGACCACACCGCCGCCTTCGCCGCCTACGAACGCGAAGCCCGCGCGTTCGTCGAACTCAACCAGGCACAGGTCAGTACGGGAGACGCCGCGCTCTTTCCCACCACCGCCGAAGCCCTGGAAAAGCGCAACCGGAAACTCCGCGGCCTCACCACCACGCCCCCGAGAACCGGCCGCCCGGCCCACACCGCCCTCACCCTGCCCGACCCCGTCGATGCCGCCGGGTCGGCTTCACCGGCACATCCAGCCGCAGGGCGCTGACCCAGCCCAGGGCCTGCCCGAAAAGCGCACCGGACAGGCCCTGGGCCCGAAAGGGAAAGCAGGGAACGCGCATGACCGTCCCAGGCTTCACCGCCCACTCAGCGCTTGAGCGTGAAAGTGAAGCCGTCGGAGAGCTTGCCGGTCAGCCGTACGCCCGAAACGAGCTTGCCCGCCACGATCAGCCGCTCGACCTCGGCCCGCGAAAGACCGCAGCCTTCGGCGATCAGCCGCACCGGGCGGACGGGAATCCGCGCCGCGAAACGCACCTCGACATCGATCACCTCGCGGTCCAGGTAATCCGATCCCCCGGTATCGAGGCGCCAGGCATCATCCCAATCCAGGGCGATCCGATCGCGGCGCCGTACCACCGGGTCCCGCAGCAACTCGGCCGCCAACCCGGGATCGTTGCCGTGCAGCCGAGCCAACAACGCGGGTCGTACGGCACGCACGTTCACCCGCTCCAGAACAGGGAGCTTCGCGGTCGCCCCGCACCCCGTACAGAACGCGAGGAGCCAGGCGTCGAGGAGCTTGTGGTGGGCGTTGACGCGAAATTTTCCGTTCGCCCGCAGACGCTCGGACGCGCACGTGTGGCAGCGTCGGACAATGAGCGGCAGGCAGGTGGGCATGACCACCCAACTGGTGAGCACAGAAGTACACCGATTTCAGTGAGAAGTCCGCAGCAAAAAGGAGCGCGGCACGCACAGGGCGCGACGCGCGACGATTCAGCGCTCGGGAGGTCTCACAGGGTGTACAACGGCATGTCCTTGCCTGGACGACGTGTTTCCGCCGACACGGTAGGGGCTGATGCCGACGCCGTTCCACTGGTTTTCCGATGGCGCCGCGCCGCGCGTTCCGGGACCGGGCGGTCGCTTGACCCTCACGCGGCGTGATGCCGCATTGTCAGGGGCGTGGAAGAGCACCTGACCGTGGGACGCGTGGCCGAGTTGGCCGGGGTGAGCGTCCGCACGCTGCATCACTACGACGAGATCGGCCTCGCCCAGCCGTCCGCGCGGACCGCGGCCGGCTACCGGGCCTATTCAGCGAGCGACGTGGAGCGACTGCGGGAGGTACTCGCCTTCCGGCGACTGGGCTTCGGCCTGCGTGAGATAGCGGACCTGGTGGACGACCCGCACACCGACGCGGTCGCGCGCCTGCACCGACTGCGCGGCCTGCTGCTGGACCAACGCGACCGCGCGGCCGCCATGGTCACCGCCATCGACGAGGAACTGGAGGCACGGGCCATGGGAGTCAGGACGACGTCGGAGGAGCGACTGCACCCTTTCGGCGCGCAGTTGTACGAGAACATCGGGTCCGCCTATCCGGCGACGCGGCGCACCGAGCCGCGGATCGCCGCGCAGGTCTGGCAGGCGCTCGGGGACGCGCGGACGGTGCTGAACGTGGGCGCCGGCACCGGCTCGTACGAGCCACCGGACCGCGACGTGATCGCGGTGGAACCCTCGGCGGTCATGCGGGCCCAGCGCCCCGAGGGATCGGCACCGTGCGTGGCCGCCGCCGCGGAGCGGCTGCCGTTCCCCGACCGGTCCTTCGACGCGGCCATGGCGTTCAGCACCGTGCACCACTGGCGGGACCCGATCGCCGGGCTGCGCGAGATGCGGCGGGTGGCCCGGCGCGTCGTGGTCTTCACGCACGACGCCACCGACGCCGGCTGGCGCGACCGGTTCTGGCTCAGCCGCGACTACCTGCCCGAGGTCGGCCACCTCGTCGCCGGCCGCCCCTCGGTGGACCGACTGGCCCGCGCGTTCGGCGCGCGCCTGGAGCCGGTCCTCATCCCGTGGGACTGCGCCGACGGCTTCTTCGAGGCGTACTGGCGCCGCCCCGAGGCGTACCTGGAGGAGCACGTACGCCGCGCGATATCCGTGTGGACCCGCGTCGGCCCGCAGGTCGAGCGGCGAGCGGTGGCCACGCTCCGCGAGGACCTGTCATCGGGCCGCTGGGCCGAGCGCAACCGCCACCTGGTCGACCTGGACGCGGCGGAGCTGGGCCTGCGGCTGCTCGTCGCCTGAGCGGGGGCGCGCGGAGCCGCCGGGCGGCCCGTGCGGGCACGGGCCGCGCCGGGCTCAGGCCCAGGTCCTGCCGGCCGGCTCCTTTATGGTGCGGTTGATCCGGTTGAAGAAGTTGGTCAGCGCGATCTCCAGGGTGATCGCGCCGACCTCCTCCTCGGTGAAATGGGCGCCGGCCTCCTCCCAGATCTCGTCGGTGACGCCCGCCGCGCCGTCCTGTAGCCGGGTGGCCGCCTCCGTCAGCGCCAGGGCCGCGCGCTCCGCTTCGGTGTAGAACGGCGCCTCGCGCCACGCCGCCACGTTGTGCAGCCGCTCGTCGGTGTCGCCGGCTTTCACTCCCGCGGCGGCACCGGCGTAGACGCACGCCGAACAGCCGTTGATCTGGCTGGCGCGCAGGTGGACGAGCGCGAGCAGCTTCGGGTCCACGCCCCCGGCGGCGACCGCCTTGTGGAGGTGTTGGATCGCGGTCCACACATCGGGGTTGTTCGGGTTCTTGTTCGTGAGCCGGTTTTCCATGTGAGAGTGCTCTCCGTCATCGAGTTACGTTGCCGGGCCGGTGCCCGTCACCCCTATGACGAAGCGGCTCGCGGAGAGGTAACACCATGCCCGGCACCCACCCCACGGACTCGATCGCCGAAGCCTTCGAGTCCCAGCGTGACCGGCTCAAGGCCGTCGCCTACCGCGTCCTCGGCTCCCACGCCGACGCGGAGGACGTGGTCCAGGAGGCGTGGCTGCGACTCTCGCGCCAGGAGGCCGACACCATCCACAACCTCGGCGGCTGGCTGACCACCGTCGTCGGCCGGCTCAGCCTCGATGTCCTGCGCTCGGGCCGGGCCCGCCCGGAGGTCTCGCTCGACGACCGGTCCCCCGAGTTCACCGTGACACTCGACGACGCTCCGACCCCGGACGAACTCGTGGCACTCGGCGACTCCGTCGGCCTCGCGCTCCGCACGGTCCTCGACTCGCTGCGCCCGGACGAACGGCTGGCCTTCGTGTTGCACGACGTGTTCGCCGTGCCCTTCGCGGAGATCGCCCCCATCCTCGGCAAGTCGGCCGACGCGACCAAGATGCTCACCAGCCGCGCCCGCAGGAAGGCACGGGCCGCCCGGCGGCCGGAAGGCCCCGGCCGACACCAGCGCGAGGTGGTCCGAGCCTTCCTGGCCGCGGCCGGCGAGGGCCGGTTCGATGAGCTGCTCCGGGTCCTGCACCCCGAGGTGACGTTCACCGTCCACACCCCGGACGGCCCGTTCGTCACGATCGGAGCCACCGAGGTCGCCACCCGCGCGCGCCTGGCCGGCAGCGCGGCGCGCGGACACGCGGCGACCGTCAACGGCCTCCCCGGGGTCATCTCCTGGGACGAGGACGGCACCCCGCTCGCCCTCCTCGCGTTCACCGTCGCGGACGGCCGCATCACCGACATCGTCGCCGTCGTCGACCCGGCCACACTCGCGCGCCTGGACCTGCCACGCCCGGTGTGAGTTCGCGCTTGGCCACGGCGACCGGGCCCTCAGCCCGCCCGCACCCCCACCCGTCCGGCGGACACGATCGCCTCGGCCAGCGCGTCCGGCTGGGACAGGAAGGGCGAGTGGGAGCAGTCGAGTTCGGTGACCTGGGTGGGCGTGGCCGAGACGGTGTCGATCTCCTTGACGAAGCGATACTGCAGGGTCGCGGGGATCACGTTGTCCCGGCCACACACCACGTACGCGTGCGGCACGCTGCCGTAGCGCTCCTGGGTGACGGTCAGGGGCTCCAGCGGAATCCCCGCCGGCCCGTCCGTGCTCAGCAGCGCGATGGTGGCGTCGGCCGTGCGGTCGTCGACGTCGTTGTAGAAGGTCTCCTTGATCTGGTCGCGCCGCTCCGGGTCGCCGAAGTCGATGCGGGCCGCGCCCACCACCATCGGATCGGCCGCGAGGTGCCGGCTCACCATCTCACCCGTGTTCTCCGGACAGGTGTTGTAGTAGCCCGCCGGCGCCCCGCTCACCGGGGCGAACGCGGAGACGTAGACCAGGCCGGCCACGAGTTCGGGGACCAGCTCGGCCACGGCGGTGGCGACCACGCCGCCCATGCTGTGGGCCACCACGAGGACGGGTTGGCCGCCGCCGACGGTCCGTATCTGCTCGGCGAGTACGGCCGCCGCGGACGACGCGGTGACCGCCGCCACCGGCGACGGCTCGGTGGCGAACGACGCCGCGTCGAACGGCCGCGCCCAGCGGGCGCGCGGCGCGGGGCCGCGCAGCCCGTGCCCCTCCAGATCGACCGCGACCGACGGCACGCCCCGCGCGGCCAACCGCTCGACCACCGGGCTCCAGCACCAACTGCCGTGCCAGAAACCGTGTACCAGGACCACGGGCAGGGAGTTGTTCATCGTCTCCTCTTACGTTCGGGCGAAGGGGGCACCGACCGGCAGCGTAGACCGCGTTGATGTTGGTGTGGCAGATGGTCACACTCGCGACGCCGGTTGACGCCCGGCAACCGGCGGTTAGGCGCGGGTCGTTGGACCGCGATCCACCGGAGGACCTCGTCGCGCGAGGCCATGCGGCGCAGCGACCACTTCCGAATACCGGCGTCCTGGTACGCCCCGTGCACGACGTCGGCGTCCGCCGCCGCCCACGGCCGCGACAGCAGCGCGCCGTCGGGCGATTCGAGCGTGGGCTGTGCGGAGTGGGACAGCCTCCCCGTGGGGATGACCGGCGCTGGCGACAGGCTCATGGTCAACATCATCGCCTGGCACGGGGAAGGCTTCCACACCCCGACCGGGCGTGCGTGGGCCGGTGACTGGTGAGGGTGGGCCGGTGAGTTCGCCGCCGGGGTCACACCGGGGGCCGGGTCTTCTTCCCGAGGAGCGGGCAGGCGGATTCCGTCGCCGAAGCGGGAGTCGCGGGTGCCCCGGCCGGGCCGCCGAGCTGACGCAGGATTTCCACCGAGAGCAGGTCCTCTTTGCCCTTGAAGGCGTCGGCGACCACCGGGTCGGTGGGCAGGACCATTTCGGCCGAGACGTTGTCCAGAACGATCCGGGCGAGATTGTCCAGGGCGACGAAAATGGGGTCGCGCGGAATCTCGACGGTCGACAGGTCGATGAGATGGGTGGCGACCTTCGCCGGATTCATGCACCGCCTGATGATGATCGAAGCCTGGTTCAACTCGGATGTCGTCCAGATCGACAGCACGACCGTGTACAGGTCCTTCCACTGTTCGTCGCCGACCGTCGCCCGCCACTTCCGCATGAGACCTTCCACCCCGGAGATCTGGGCCGAGGCCGCGTACTCCATGTTGGTGCGGATGCTCGGGTAGGTCGCGGCGGAGAACCTCGTGAACGACGCCATGTCGAAGGTCTCGTTCCTCACGGAATCGCGGATGAACGTGAGTGACTCGTCGAGGATCTTTCGACAGGACAGTTCCAACTCCTTTGGCAGGTTGGCATGCACGAGCTGCCGACGCGCGGTGGTGAGCGTGGTGGCGTACTCCTGGAGGGGGCCGATCCAGTCGACCGACCCAGGCCCCTTGAACGCGACCATGTCCAGGTCGTGTGGGTCGATGCGGCTGGCGTTGGGGAGGTTGGGCACGGTGTCGCTGACGTACGCGGCGAGGATCGAGAAGAGGCCCTGGGGTACGTGGCTGATCGACTTCGCCAGCTCGAACAGCTCCGGCACCGGGCAGGTGGTCTCGGGTGGGCTTCCGTCGCGGATGAGCGTGAACCGTCCGCCCGTGGCGTCGTTCTGGACGACGATCACGGGACTCAGACGCGTGCTCAGTTCGGACTTGAGGGCGGCGTAGCTGGCACGCATGCCGACGTTTGCCGCCCGGATCGCGTCACGGGCCCGCGCCTCGGCGTGCGTCACGCCCGCGGCTGGCGGTGCGGTGGTGGCTGCGGCCGGGGTGGTACCGAGGAGCGCGGTGGCTCCCACGGCGGACGTGGCGTCGATGAATGCCCTGCGGGTGACCATGCCCTGGGTCCTGTCCTTCGTCTCGCGGAGCTGCCGCTTCCGCCAGCGGTGCGAGGAGCGGGCCGCGTGATCACCAGAACTCCTCACCCTGCCTTTCGATGTCCGCGCCGCATCTGACATCCATGACGTCATGGAAGTCGATGATGGCCGGCGGACCCATGATGTTGCCCGGCAACACGTACTGGAACGAGTGCAGTCTGTGTTGCTTGCTCGGGAAGCTGGAGTTCGTGTCGCTGACCTCTTTTCCCCCGGACTTCAGGCGGAAGATGTTGGTGCCGCTGTCGTAGTACCCCGACGCGTACAGCGGCAGCGGAATACCCCATCCGGGGACCTTCCACGCGTGACCCTTCTTCGCCACGTTGATCTTCTTGGGGAACCAGCCGTTCACCCAGAACCAGGGGACGTTGTACTGGTCCTTGGCCCCGACCGCCAGCTTCGTTCCCTCCGGCAGCTTGTACTGTCCAGTCGGTAGCTGGAACCGCACCTCTCGCCACCAGGTCGAACCCAGCTTGCCGAACTTCCCGACGGAGCAGTCCGCCCAGGCGACCTTGGGGACCGGCGCGGATTTCTGGAGGCACCAACGGCTGTCGGCGACGGTGGCGCCGAAATCCGCCCAGTAGACCCGCGCCTCCTCGTCCCGCTTGCCGCCACCGGTCCACACCCGGCTGTAGAGCACGCCTTCGACCAGGGATGTTCCCGCGATGGAGTAAGTGGCGTCGTCACCGAAATACGTCGTGGCCCAGTGCGTGGCGGCGGACGCCTTCGTGCCGTGCAGCGAGTCGTACCTGTTGTAGTCGAGGTCGTGTTTCGTCTTACTGCCCGAGTGCGCGAAACGGTTCGTCCCGTGGAGGGTGGGCCTGATCAACCCGTCCGCGTTGACGTGGAAGACCTGACTGGGTGTGATCTTCTTTCCGGGTGACTGCCACAGGCGCCCATCGGCTCCGGCCGTCAGTACCAGGTCGCCGTTCTCCTCCTGCGCTGCCGGGCTGATCACGTAGTAGCCGCTGTCTGCCATATCGCTGTCCTCACCGAGGAATGTCGACGCGTCCGCCCCGCCATGGCTGGCGTCTTCGTTCCGCCCCGATGGTTGAGCCGATCGAGTGACGTCGCGTCGCCTGGGCCGTGGTCGGGAGGGCACCGGTCAGGAGCTGACACCCCGCCCGGCGTCGCGCCATCTGGCCCACTCGGCCGGGCGGGGCCTCTCACGGGCCGCCCGCCGACCGGAGCCGGATCACCGTCGCCGGAACAGATACGCCCCACACAACCCCCCGATCACCGCCACCGCGGCCAGCACCAGCCACAGCGGCATGGTGACCTCGGGGATCAGCAGGCGGATCTTGACCTGGCGGGTGTTCTCGAAGATGAAGATCAGGCCGAGGACGCCCAGCACGAGGAGGGCGATCCTGCCGGGCGTGAAGAACTCGTGTGTGCGCCCGCCTCCGCCGGTGTCCGGCCTTGTCTTGGGACTCATGACGCGCCCTTCCCTCGAACGTCGGACCGCACCGCACGTCCGGTCGCGGCCCGTCGCGTCGCGTCCGGCAACGTCCGGTCACGCCTGGAGTGCGGCTTACCTCCCAGGATGCGGCGCGGCCGGCGGCGCGCACCGCGTGGCGGCGGGGCGTAGGCCAGACGGGTGAGGGACGGGCCGGGGAAGGCCCAGGGGCGCGCCCGCTCGCGCGCCCCTGGGGGTCTGGCCACTCGGCGTGCTCAGGCGCTGCCGGTCGGCCAGTCCCGTATCGCCGCCGCGACCACCGCCAGCGCGTCCGGCTGGGTGAGCTGGGGGTGCAGGCAGTCGATGTCGTGGTTGACCAGGCGGCCGGTGACGTAGGGCTGCCACGCGTCGCGGGTCAGCCAGTCCTCGGGGCGGGGGGCGGCGGCCGTGAAGAACAGGACGTCGCCGTCGAAGGCGCGGTGCTCGTGCTTGCGCATCAGGGTCGCGTTGTTGACCACGATGTCCACGACCGCCGAGAGCGTGTACTCCGGCAGGCTGGCCAGCGCGCTGCCCTCGCGGCGCAGCGTGTCGAGCACCTGCTCGCGGGTGAGCGCGCGGCCTTCCTGGATGTCGAAGCCGGCCATCCGCAGCAGCGCGCGCGGGGCGTCCGCCTGGGCCGGGATGGCCAGGTCGCGCCACTGGTCGGAGGGGTAGGCGTCCATGAGGGCCAGGAGTTCGACGCGTTCCCCCGCCTCCTGGAGGCGGACGGCCACGGTGTGGGCGACGACCCCGCCGACCGACCAGCCGAGCAGCCGGTAGGGGCCGTGTGGCTGGACGGTGCGGATGTGGTCGAGGTAGTCGGCGGCCATCTCCTCCATGGTGGCGGGCAGCGGCTCGGGGGCGGTCAGGCCGCGGGCCTGGAGCCCGTACACCGGCTGGTCGGGGCCGAGCGGGGCCAGCAGGCCCGCGTAGCACCAACTGATGCCGCCCGCCGGGTGGAAGACGAACAGCGGGGGCCTGGCACCGCCGGGGCGCAGCGGGAGCAGGACGCCCAACGCGTCGTCCGCGGCGCCGGCGCCGCCCTCGCCCTCGGTGGCGGCGCGCAGCCGCTCGGCGAGCGCGGCGGACGTGGGGGCCTGGAAGAGGGTGCCCAGGGCGAGTTCGACGCCCAGCGTCTCGCGGATGGCGGCGACGAGCCGCATGGCGAGCAGCGAGTTGCCGCCGAGGTCGAAGAAGCTCTCCTCGACGCCGGCCTGGTCCACGCCGAGCGCCCGCGCGAACAGCCGGGTCAGGGTCTCCTCGCGGTGGCTGCGCGGGGCGCGGCCGGGTCCCGTGGTGGCGGCCGGGGGCGCGGGGAGCGCCTTGCGGTCGAGCTTGCCGTTGGGGCTCAGCGGAAGCGCGTCCAGAACGACGATGGCGCTCGGCACCATGTAGTCGGGCAGCCGCGCCGCGAGGTGCTCCCGGAGCAGGGCGGGGTCCGGGCCGCGGCCCAGACCCGGCGTCCCCTCGGGGACAGCGGCGCCTGTGCGCCGGGCTCGGGCGGCAGCGTCGGGCCCCGCATGACCGGCCCGCTCCGGCGCCGTCGGCGCGGCAGCCACGTGCGTGCTCTCATCGCTCTCCATCGCTGGACGGTCGGCCCCGGCGGCGGCATCCGCCGGAGCCGACCGCCCGGTCCGCGCGGCGGGCTGGTGGCCCGTCACGTAGCCGACGAGGCGCTGGTCGCCCGGCCGGTCCTCGCGGACCAGCACGCAGGCGGCGGCGACCTCGTCCGTGGCGGCCAGGGCCGCCTCGATCTCGCCGAGTTCGATGCGCAGGCCGCGCAGCTTGACCTGGTGGTCGGTGCGGCCCAGGTACTCCACGGCCCCGTCGGCCCGCCAGCGGGCCAGGTCGCCGGTGCGGTACATGCGGGCGCCGGGCTCGGCGGCGAACGGGTCGGCCACGAAGCGGGCGGCGGTCAGGTCGGGCCGCCCGAGGTAGCCGGTGGCGAGTTGGGTGCCGGCGAGGTAGAGCTCGCCGGCGACGCCGGGCGGGCAGGGCTGGAGCGCGGCGTCCAGGACGTACAGCCGGGTGTTCCACACCGGCTTGCCGATCGGCACCGGGCCGCTCTCGCCGGGCACGCACGGGTGGTACGTGACGTCGACGGCGGCCTCGGTCGGGCCGTACAGGTTGTGCAGGGGCACGCCGGGCAGCAGGCGGTGGAAGTCGGTGACGGTCTCCCGGGGCAGCGCCTCGCCGCTGCAGAAGACGCGGCGCAGGCCGGCGCAGTGCGCGGCGCCCGGCTCGGTGAGGAAGACGCCGAGCATGGACGGCACGAAGTGGACGGTGGTGATGCGCTGGTCGCGGATGGTGCGCGCGAGGTAGGCCGGGTCCTGGTGTCCGCCGGGCTCGGCGACCACCAGCGTGGCGCCCTCGCGCAGCGCCCAGAAGAACTCCCACACCGAGACGTCGAAGCCGGAGGGGGTCTTCTGCAACACGCGGTCGTCGGCGCGCAGCGGGTAGGTGTCCTGCATCCAGCGCAGCCGGTTGTCGATCGCCCGGTGCGGGACGACGACGCCCTTGGGGCGGCCGGTGGAACCCGAGGTGTAGATGACGTACGCGGGGTGGTGCGGGGTGAGCGCGCGGCCGGGGTCGGTGCCGGGGAAGCGGTCCAGGTCGGCCCGCACCTCGGGGTCGTCGAGGACGAGGGCCGGCACGGCGGTCTCGGGCAGCGCGCCGTGGGTGGCCCGGTCGGTGAGCACGCACGCCGGGGAGGCGTCGCCCAGCATGTACGCCAGGCGCTCGGCCGGATAGTCGGGGTCGAGCGGCAGGTAGGCGCCGCCCGCCTTGAGGACCGCGAGCAGCGCCACCACCAGGTCCACCGAGCGCGGCAGGGCGACGGCGGCCAGCACGCCGGGGCGCACCCCGAGTTCCGTCAGGCGCCGGGCGACCCGGTTGGCCCGGGTGTTGAGCTGCGCGTACGTCAGGGTCTGGTCGCCGAAGACGAGGGCGGGGGCGTTCGGGACGCGGGCCGCGCGGTACTCGATGGGGCCGATCAGCGTGGTGGGCGGCAGGGCGCGGGCGGTGTCGTTGAAGTCGGTGAGGACCAGGGTGCGTTCGGCCGGGGTGAGCACGGACAGCTCGCCCAGCGGCGCGTGCGCGTCGGTGGCGGGGTCGGCGATGCGGGCCAGCAGGTCCAGGAAGCGGCGCTGGTGGCCGGCGAGGTCGTCCTCGTCGTACAGCCTCGGGTTGCCGTCGTAGTCGATGCGCAGGCCGGCGCCGTCGGCGCGGTCGTAGATGTTGACGGTGAGGTCGTCCACCGGGCCGGTGGACAGGTTGTGCGCGTCCGAGCGGGCGCCGGCGAAGGTCAGCCCGTAGTCGAAGGGCATCACGTTGACCAGCGGGCCGACCAGGGCCCGGCCGTCGCCGAGCAGTCCCAGGTCGCGACGGATGTCCTCGTACCGGTAGCGCTGGTGGCGGCGGACGGCGCGGATGCCGAGGACGACCTGGCGCACCAGGTGGGCCAGGGTGTCCTCGGGGCGCACCCGCAGTCGCAGCGGCAGCACGTTCATCACCATGCCGGGGATGCGCAGCGCGGCCGAGCCCATGCGGCCCATCATCGGCACGCCGAGCACGACGTCCTCGCTGTGCGTGGCCCGCGACAGGTACAGCGCCTGGGCGGCGAAGAGCAGGTCGGGCCAGGTGGCGCGGAGTTCGGTGGCCAGCGCGCGCAACCGCTCGGTCTCCTGGTGGCCCAGGTGCGCGGTGCGGCGCAGGAAGGTGTGGTCGGGCAGCGCGGTGCGGCCGGCGAGGCTGGGCGCGTCGGGCAGGTCCAGGGCGCGCGGGGCGCCGGCGCCGGGCTCGCTCGCGGTGGCCGGGTCGGTGCCGGCGGGGGGCGCGGCGCCGAAGGTGGCCGCCCAGTGGGCGCGGTCCTTGGCGTAGCCGTCGCCGGCGCGGTACGCCTGGTCGTCGGCGACCAGGTCGGTCAGCCGGCCGAAGGGGCTGGGGGTGGGCTCGGCGCCGGTGGCCAGGGCCGTGTAGACCTCGGCGACGCGGCGGGCCAGGAGCGAGTAGCCGTAGCCGTCCATGACGAGGTGGTGCACGCACTGGTACCACAGCCAGCGCTGGTCGCCGACCCGGAACAGGGCGTGCTGGAACAGCGGGCCGCTGGCCAGGTCGAAGGGCTTGGCCAGGTCGGCGCGCATCCAGGCCAGGGCCGCCGCGACCGGGCCCGCGTCGGTGCCGGCCGCAGTGCGCAGGTCCGCCTGGTGCAGCGGGAAGGCGCGGCGGGCCGCGCCGTCCGGGTGCGCGGACCGGGTCGCGGCCGGGCGGCCGGGCGGCTCGATCTCGATGGGCACCTGGCGGGGTCCGGCCGCCTCCCCGTCGGCGTCCCCGTCGCCGTCACCCGCGATGACGCGCACCCGCAGCGCGTCGGCCTCGCCGGTGGTGCGGTGCAGGGCCTCGGCGAAGACGGCCGGGTCGATGGGGCCGTGGATCTCGATGTACTCGGCGGTGTTCTGGGCCGGGCTGTCCGGGTCGAGGGCCTGCGCGAACCACATGCCCGACTGGGCCGAGGTCAGCGGCAGTCCGGGCGCGGGCCGCGCGGCGTCGGTGGCCGCCCCGCGCCGTGGCACGGCCGGATCGAGCAGGGTGGTCATGTCCGCGCCCCCAGGAGGGGGGCCCACCGCTCGATGGCGGGCTCCTCGGCGAGGTCCACGAACGTCACCTCGACGCCGTGGTCCCGGCGCCAGCGCTCGACCAGGGCCATGACGCGGACGGAGTCGAGGCCGTAGTCGACCAGGTTCTCGTCGTCGGGGATGTCGGCGGGGTCCTCGCCGAGCACGTCGGCGACGTCGGCGCGGATCTGCTCCACGGTCAGGGCCATCGCGGTTACTTCCCCTCGAAAACGGTGTCGGTGGTGGTGACGACGGCGCACTTGGCGGCGGCGTAGCGCAGGGCCATGGCGTGGTCGGCGGCGGAGAAGTCGGCGACGGCGTCGGCGACCAGGAAGGACTGGATGTCGCGCATCCAGGCGTCGGCGGCGCTGAGCAGCACGCCGATGTGGGCGTACACGCCGACGATGACCAACTGGTCGCGGCCCTGGGCGGCCATCCGCTCGGCCAGGTCGGAGCGGACGAAGGCGCTGTACTTCCACTTGGTGAGCACGGTGTCGCCGGGCTCCGGCGCCACCGGGGCGGCGATGGCCTTGGCGTGCTCGTCGTCGGGCAGCCCCGGCCCCCAGAAGTCCTGCTGGAGCCCGCGCTCGGCGGGGCTCTGGCCGCCGGGCTGGGCGGAGTACACGACGGGCACGCCCAGGCGGGCGCAGTCCTTCTTGACGCGGGCGACGTTGGCGAGCAGTTCGGTCACCGGCGACGCGTTCTGGTCGAACGCGGACAGGAAGTAGTTCTGCAGGTCGTGTACGAGCAGTACCGCGCGGCTCGGGTCGACCGTCCAGGCCACCTTGTTGGCGGGCAGGTCGGCCGCGGCGGGCATGGGGTAGGGCGCGATGGCGGGCAGAGCCATGACGGGGCCTTTCAGGCTTCGGGTCGAGCGGGTGGAGCGGTGCGCGCCCCCGCCGGTGCGGGGTGGCGGCCCGCGGGGCGGCGGCGGGGCGTCAGGGGGTCGGGGCCGTCGCGGGCGGCGCTGCCCGCGACGGGTCGGCCGGCGCCTGTCCCGGTTGTTCCGCCGCGCGGGCGGCGACCTGGGCGGCGATGGCCGCGCGCAGGTCCTTCTTGCTGACCTTGCCGACGCCGGTGCTCGGGAACGCGTCGATGAACTCGACCCGGTCGGGCACCTTGTACGCGGCCAGGCCACGCTCGCGGACGAACTTCTTGATGGCGATGGGGCGCACGGGTTCGGCGCCGGCCCGGGGTACGACGTACGCGCAGGTGCGCTCGCCGAGGTAGGCGTCGGGCATGGAGACGACGGCGACGTCGTGCACGGCCGGGTGGGCCAGGATGTGGTTCTCGATCTCCTCGGCGGCGACCTTCTCGCCGCCCCGGTTGATCTGGTCCTTGGCCCGGCCCTCCACCACCAGGTAGCCGTCCTCGGTCAGCCGCACCACGTCGCCGGTGCGGTAGAAGCCGTCGGCGGTGAAGGCGGTGGCGTTGTGCTCGGGGGCGCGCCAGTAGCCGCGGATGGTGTACGGGCCGCGGGTGAGCAGGTGGCCGGTGGCGCCGACGGGCAGGTCGTTGTCCTCGTCGTCCACCACGCGCACCTCGTCGTCGGGCGAGATGGGGCGGCCCTGGGTGGTGACGATGGTCTCCTCGTCGTCGTCCAGGCGCGTGTAGTTGACCAGCCCCTCGGCCATGCCGAACACCTGCTGGAGCGTGCAGTTCAGAGCGGGCCGCACGCGGCGGGCGGCCTCCTCGCTGAACTTGGCGCCGCCCACCAGGAGCACCTGGAGGCTGGAGAGGTCGTGTTCGCCGCGCCCGGCGGCCTCGATCCAGGCCAGGGCCAGGGGCGGCACGAGCCCGGTGAGGGTGACGCGCTCGCGCTCGATGAGCGGGAACGCGACGTCGGGGCTGGGCTGCGGGGCCAGCACGACGCGGGCCCCGGCGTACAGCGCGCCCAGCGTGCCCGGCGAGCTGAGCGGGAAGTTGTGGGCGGCGGGCAGCGCGCACAGGTAGACGCTGGTCTCGTCCACGGCGCAGATCTCGTTGGAGCCCCACAGCGAGTAGATGTAGTCGTCGTGGGTGCGCGGGATGAGCTTGGGCACGCCGGTGCTGCCACCGGAGAGTTGCAGGAAGGCCAGGTCACCGGGGGCGGGCGGGTCGGTGATCGGCACCGGCTCGGCCGGTACGTCGGACAGCGGCGTGTGCCCGCCCGCCTCGGCCGGGTCCGCCGCGACGAACACGTGCCGCAGCGTGGGCACCTGCGCGCGGACGGCGGTGGCCAGTTCGCGGTAGTCGAACCCGCCGTGCGTGGCCGGGATGACGTACGCGGCGGCCTCGGTGAACTCGCAGAAGTAGCGCACCTCGCTCTCCCGGTGCGCGGGCAGCGCGAAGACGGGCAGCGCGCCGACGCGGAAGAGCGCGAACATCACCTCGAAGAACTCGGCGACATTGGGGAGTTGCAGCACCACCCGGTCGCCCTTGCCGATGCCACGGGCCAGGAAGCCGGCGGCGAGCCGGTCGGCGCGGGCGTCCAGTTCGCCGTAGGTCAGGCGGCGGCCGTCCGGGGAGCCGGGCGCGGGCGCCGGGTCCACGATCGCGATCCGGTCCGGGTGACGCTCCGCGCGCTCGCGCAGCATCTGCCCGAACGTCTCGCCGCGCCACCAGCCGGCGGCCCGGTACCGCTCGGCGAACTCGCTCGGCCAGGTCGGCGTACTCACTGGTCAACCCCCACCGCGTGCAGGAACGTCTGGAACTTCGCGCCGGTCTCGGCGGTCTCGGCCTCCGGCGTGGAGGCGGCCACGACGCCGGCGCCCGCGTACAGGCGCAGCGTGCGCCGTTCCGCCTCGGCACACCGGATGGTGACGACCCACTCGCCGTCTCCGCTGGCATCTTCCCAGCCGACCATGCCGGTATACAGACCGCGGTCGAAGGGTTCGAGGTCGCCGATGACCTCGCGGGCCAGTGCGGTGGGGGTGCCGCAGACGGCCGGCGTCGGGTGCAGCGCGCAGGCCAGCTCCAGGGCGCTGGCGGCGCGCCCGTCGCGCTCGGCCAGCTCGCCGGTGACGGTGGTGGACAGGTGCCACATCGCGGCGGTGCGCACCAGCGTCGGCCGCTCGGGCACGTGCAGGCTCGCGCAGTACGGGGCGAGGGCGGCGCGCACCGCGTCCACGACGACGGCGTGCTCGTGCAGGTCCTTCTCGGACTCCAGGAGCGCGGCGGCGCGGCGGACGTCCTCGGCGAGGTCGGCGCTGCGCGGCGTGGAGCCGGCCAGCGGGTTGGCGACGAGCTGCCCGCCGCGCCGGCTGACGAGCAGTTCGGGGCTGGCGCCGAGCAGCGTGCGGCCCGCGCCGGCGGGCACGGCGAAGGTGTAGCCGCGCGGGTCGCGGCGGGCCAGCCGCTGCACCATGGCGGGCAGGTCGAGGTCGTCCGGCGAGGTGAGTTCCAGGGTGCGGGCGAGGACGACCTTGCTGAACTCGCCGCGCCGCATGCGGGCCACGGCCGCGGCGACGGCCGCCCCGTACGCCGCGGGCTCCGGCACCGGGCGCACCGACCAGCCGGCGGCCTCGGGCGCGGCGGCGGGCAGGGCGATCAGCGGGTCCTGGGCGAGCGGCGGGGCCCACTGGACGGCGTCGGGGACGGCGAGGGCCGCGGGTGCCGTGTGGTCGAAGGGCACGGCGCCGACCACCAGCGGCGCCTGGTCGCCGGCGCCGGCCTGCTCGGCGAGCGTGGCGGCGACCCGCTCGGGCAGCGGGCGGGCGTCGTGCGGGACCTCGGCGCGTACGCCGTGGGTGAGCAGGGTCCTGGTGGGCGAGGCGAAGAACCGGGCGTCGCCCGCGGGGTAGGCGTCGAGCAGGGCGGTGGCCGAGCCGACGGCGTCGGTGTCCACCGTGCGCACGGGCCGTTGGGCGGGCGCCGCGCCACGGCCACTGCCGCGCGCCGGTCGCACCCGGGTCGTACGGGCCGCCTCGGCCGGCGCGCGGCGCTCGCGGCGTGCGGGGCGGCGTGCCCGGCGCGGGGCGGGGCGGGGTGCGGGGCGGGCCGCCCCGGCGTGGCATCCGGCTCGGACGGGCCGGATATCGGGCGCTCGGCGACCTCGTGTGTCGTCGTCACCTGCTACTCCATTCGTTCGGTGCGGGGGCACCGGTCGGGGTGTCGATGGGGCCGTTTCGCCTGACGCGCGGGCTCGTCGGGCGGGGCCGGTCGTCGGGCGGGGGCCGGTGTCGGTCGCGGCGCCTGGGGCGCCCGGTGGCGCCCGGCGGTGTCGGCGCGGCGGCGTACGGGCCGGCCGGCCGCCGGGCGGGGTCGCGGCCGACGCGTGGTCAGGCGCGCAGCGTGGCGCCGCCGTCCACGTACAGGTCGTGCATGGTGATGTGGCGGGCGCGGTCGGAGACGAGGAAGGCGACGGCCTCGGCGATGTCGCTGGGCTCGGCGATGCGGCCGAGCGGGATGCCCACCCGGTAGGAGGCGGGGTCGCCGTCGATGACGCGCAACGGGGCCTGCGGGTCGGTCCACAACTGCCGCTGCATGGCGGTGTCGGTGGAGCCCGGCGAGACCACGTTGCAGCGCACGCCGCTGCGGGCCAGTTCGAGGCCGAGACACTTGGTGAACATGGTGGCGGCGGCCTTGGACGCGGCGTACGCGGCCATGCTGGTGCGCGGCACCCCGGCCGCGTTGGAGCCGACGGTCACGACGCTGCCGCGGCGGCGCTCGCTCATGCGGCGGGTGACGGCGCGACAGGTGTGGAAGACGCCGGTGGTGTTCACGGCGAACGTCTGGCTCCAGTCCTCGTCGGTCAGCTCCGCGACCGGCGCGGGGCGCAGCACCCCGGCGACGTTGACGAGGATGTCGATGGGCCCCACCTGGTCCTCGACGACGGACACGACGGCGTCCACGGCGGCGCTGTCGGTGACGTCGGCGGCGTACGCGCTGACGCGCGGCGCCCCGTACTCCTTCTCCAGGGCCGTGACGCCGTCGGCGTCGCGGTCGAGGGCGGCGACCTTGGCCCCTCGGTCGGCGAGGGCCCTGGCCACCGCCTCGCCTATGCCCTGGCCCGCGCCGGTGACCAGCGCGATCCGCCCGGAAAGTTCTGGCTGCTGCACGGTGTTGCCCCCTCGGCGTGACCTTACTTAGGTAAGCCTAACCTAGCATGGGTTGCCCGCTTCGCCCCAGGTAGCGGGCCTGTCGCGGCACCGCGACGGCCGGCGACCCGGCCGCCTCCCGCACCCTTCGGAGCGCCGCCCTCCGGGCGGACACGGCCCCCTCGCGTACCGGGGACCTTGCGGGGCGCGAGGCGTGACGCCCCGTCGGAACGCGGACGCGGGGCGCGGGGGCGGGACGCCGCCCGGGAGCGGCCCCGCCCCGGCCGGACGCGACTACTTGCCCATCGCCTTCTCGACGTCGTCCAGCACCGACATGGCCGCCAGCGAACCGCCCAGGCTCGTCCACTTGGAGCCGTCGATCTGCGTCACGTGGCCGCTCTTGACGGCACCGAGCTGCTGGTAGGCCGGCTTCTTGCGCAACTCGCCGAAGAGGTCGGCGTCCTTGCCCTTGGAGGAGAGCGTGCCGATGAACAGCCAGTCGGCGTCGATCTGCTGGATGTCCTCGTCGCTGAGCGGCGTCGAGTGCCCGGCGCCCTTCTTGTTCTGCAGCGCCGGCCGCTTGAACTCCAGGTCCTTGAGGACGTCGCTGATGAAGACGCCCTGCTGCATCACGGCGGTGCCCTTGGCGGAGTAGCGGGCCACGCTCACCGTCGAACCGGCCTTGTCGCCCAGCGACTTCCTGACCTCCGCGACGCGCTTGTCGTAGTCGGCGAGGAAGGTCTTGGCCTCGTTCTGCTTGCCCAGCACCTCGCCGGTGAGGGTGAGCGCCGACTTCCAGTTCTTGTCCTTGCCCACCGTCATCACGGTCGGCGCGATGCCGCGCAACTGCTTGAGTACCTGGGCGTCGGCGATCTGGCCGGCCAGGATGACGTCCGGCTTGGCCGCCAGGACCTTCTCCAGGTCGGGGCCGGTGACCGCGCCGACGACCTCGATGTCCTTGGCCTTGTCCGCCAGGTACTCCGGCGCGCCCTTCTGCCCGCGGCCCGCCGTCAGGCCGACCGGCTGCACGCCGAGGGCGAGCGAGGAGTCGAGGTCCATCTCGCTGAGCACCACGACCCGCTCGACCTTCTCGGGCACCTTCACGTCGGCGCCGGTCACGTCCTTGACGACGCGGGACTTGCCCTTGTCATCCCCCTTGTCCGAATCATCCGACCCACACGCCGAGAGCGTGAGGGCCGAGACGACGGTGAGGGCGGCCAGCGCGGTCAGCCGGGCGCGCGGGGAACGCGCCAGGCCGGGGCGGGAGGTGGGCGAAGAAGCGGACGAGGGGGACGGGGACATGCGGTTCTCCGAAGTGTCAGCCGGCGGAGGGCAGTTGCCACCACCGGTCCTGCCGTACGAGCCGCGCCGCTGGTCGCGACGGGAAGCCCGCACCACCGGGGCATGGCATTCGACGGGTGGGTCTGGCGACCCACCCGGCACCCCGGGTCAAGAGCGAGGTTAGGCTAACCTCATGTCCGTTGCGCAAGAGGCCGGGCCTCCCATCGACGTGACGAGGCCCACGCTGACCAAGTCCGTGCGGCCCAGGCACCGTCCCACCGCGTGGGCCGCCGCCGCACTCGTCGCGTTGTTGCTCGCCCTGTGTCTGCTGTCCCTCCTCATCGGCTCGGGCAAGACCCCGATGGGCCGCGCCCTGGACTACCTCCTCGGCGACCCGTCGGCCCGCGCGGACGCCGCGCTGCGGCTGGCCGTGGTGGACGTGCGGTTGCCGCGCACCATCGCCGCCGTCCTGGTGGGCACGGCGCTGGGCACCGCGGGCTGCCTGCTCCAGGCCGTCACCCGCAACCCGCTGGCCGAGACCGGACTGCTGGGCGTCAACTCCGGGGCCGCCCTCGGCGTCGTCATCGGGCTCACCTACTTCGACGTGACGTCGGCCTACGGCATCCTCGTGTGGGCGCTGGTCGGCGGCATGGCCGCGAGCGCCGTCGTCCTGCTGCTCGCCGCGTCCGGACGGGCCACCACCTCGCCGCTGCGCCTGGTGCTCGCCGGCTCCGCGCTCGGCGCCACCTTCCACGGCATGACCTCGTACGTGCTCCTGGGCACCCAGTCCACCTTCGACGTCTACCGCTACTGGACCATCGGCTCGTTGGCCGGCGTGGAGACGCGCACCGCGCTGTCGATCGCCCCGCTGATCGTCGTCGGCCTGGTCATCGCCGTGGGCGCGAGCCGCCCGCTGTCCGCGCTGGCCCTCGGCGACGACAGCGCCCGGGCCCTCGGCCACCACCCGGGCCGCATCCGTCTCGTGGTGGCCGGCGCGGTCACGCTCCTCGCCGGCGCCGCCGTCGCGCTGGCCGGCCCGATCGCCTTCCTCGGCCTGCTCGCCCCGTACGCCGCGCGCCTGGTCACCGGCCCCCGGCTGGCGGCCCAACTGCTGCTGTCCGCGCTGGTGGCCGCCAACGTCATGGTCGCGGCCGACATCGCGGCCCGCGTCGTCATCCGCCCCTGGGAGACGCCCGTGAGCGTGCTACTCGCGCTGATCGGCGGACCGCTGCTGATCTGGATCGCCCGCACCAACCGCATGCTCGGCCTCGGCGCGCCCGGCGGTGGCGCGTGACGCCCCCCGAGGCGCGCCCGGCGCCCGACGCCCACCGCGACCCCGACACGCGACCGGCGCCCGACGCGCCCGCGCCGACCCCGCCGGCGACGGCCCCCGCGGGCGGCGACGCCGTGCCGCGCGTCGCGCCGGCCGACAGCACCGTGCTGCGCACGGGCACCTGGTCCTGGCTCTTCCCGCACCGGGCCGCGCTCGTCTCGCTCGGCCTGCTCGCGGTCATCGCCGTCATCGTCGCGCTGGCCACGCTGGCCAGTTCGACCGGCATGGGCGTGGGCACCTCACTGCGCGGGCTGCTGGGCACCGGCGACCGGCTGACCGTGATGCTCGTACAGGAGTTCCGGCTGCCGCGCATCGTGGTGGGGCTGCTGGTCGGCGCCGCCCTCGGCATCGCCGGCTGCCTCACCCAGACCCTGGCCGGCAACCGGCTGGCCACCCCCGACATCATCGGCGTCAACGAGGGCGCCACCGCCGCCGTGGTCGCCTCCGTCGTCGGCAGCTCCACCGCCATGGTCGGCGACTGGTGGCTCGGGCCGCTGGGCGCGGCGGGCGCGGCGGCCCTGGTCGTGCTGTGCGCGGGCGGCGCCGGCACCCGCGGCTACCGGGTCCTGGTCGTCGGCATCGGCGTCTCCACCATCATCGGCGCCATCAGCGACCTGGTGATGTCGCGCCAGAACGACAACACCGCCGGCGGCGTCTTCCTGTGGAGCGTCGGCAGCCTCAGCGGGCGCGACTACGGCGTGGGCGAACCGCTCGCCCTGTGCCTGCTGGTCCTGGTCCCGCTCGCGCTGGTCGCCGGGCGCCGGCTGGACGTCCTGCGCTTCGACGACGACGTGGCCGCGGCCCTCGGCCTCAACGTGCCGCTGCTGCGCGGCCTCACGCTCGCCCTCGCCGTCGCGCTCGCCGGCATCGCGGTCGGCATCGGCGGCCCGATCGCCTTCGTCGCACTCGCCGCGCCGGTCATCGCGACCAAGCTGTACGGGCCGACCCGGGTCCCCGTCATCGGATCGGCCCTGGTGGGCGCGGCACTGGTGGCCGCGAGCGACGCGCTGGGCCGGGTGGTGGCCCCCGTGGAGATCCCCGTCGGCGTCATCACCAGCGTGCTCGGCGGACCGTTCCTGCTGTGGGTGCTGTTCGGCGGCTCCCCCTCGCGAAAGGCATGACCGTGGAACTCGTCGTCCAACAGCTCAAGGCGGGCTACCCGGCAGGCGCCCGGGGCAAGGCCGAACCCGCCCACCTCGCCGTGCGCGGCGTGGACCTGACCATCGCGCCCGGCCAGGTCGTCGCGATCGTCGGCCCCAACGGCTGCGGCAAGTCCACGCTGCTGCGCGCCATGGCCCGCCTGCACCAGCCGCACGCGGGCACCGTCACCGTCGGCGGCGACGACGTCTGGCGACTGCGCCAGCGCGACGCCGCCCACCGCGTCTCGCTCCTCCCGCAGTCCCCACAGGCCCCGGAGGCGGTCACCGTCGCCGGCCTCGTACGGTACGGGCGCCACCCGCACCAGGGCCTGTTCCGCCAGTGGTCGCGCGAGGACGAGCGCGCGGTGCGCGCCGCGCTGACCGCCACCGGCGTCGCCGACCTCGCCGAACGCCGGCTCGACCAGCTCTCCGGCGGCCAGCGGCAGCGCTGTTGGCTGGCGATGGTGCTGGCCCAGGAGACCCCGGTGGTCCTCCTCGACGAGCCCACCAGCGCGCTCGACCTCGGCCACGCGGTGGAGGTCCTCGAACTGGTCCGCGAGGTGGCCACCGCCGGCCGCACCGTCGTCATGGTCCTGCACGACCTGACCAGCGCCGCCCGCTACGCGGACGTCGTCGTGGCCATGCGCGACGGCGAGGTGGTGGCCAGCGGCCCGCCCCGCGAGGTGGTCGACGCCGCGCTGGTGGAGCGGCTGTACGGGGTCCCGGCCGACGTGCTGGCCGCCCCGGTGGACGGCTCGCCGGTGGTGGTGCCGAGGGCGCGGGTGGCGGCTGGGCCCGGGCCCGAGGAGGCCCGGGAGCCCGACGCGTCCGAGGCAGCCGACGCGCCCGACGCAGCCGACGCGCCCGAGGCAGCCGACGCCGCCCTGGCGAAGGCGGGACCGGTCACGGTGGCGGACGCGGGCGAGCCGCCGGCGAACGGGCCGGTGGCTGTGCCTCAGCCCTGAGGCGCCCCGCTCCCCCGACCTCGTACGCCCGTCACGCGCACGTCTTGTCGCCCTCGGGGGCCGGGCCGCGGCCCTGGGTCACCTCGAACGTGGCGCCCATCTCGTCCGTGCCCGGCACCTTGGGCGTCACGTCGACGACGAGCACCTTCGTCCATTCCTTCGAGGGTCCGGGCACGACCGTGGATTCCCCGATCGCCACGCCGTGCGCCCTGCAACCGCGGGCGGAGGTGTCGACGAAGAACGAGACGAGTCCGCTGGTGTTGGCCCCCTTCCCGTCGTCGGAGCGCGCCGCTGAGCTGCCGCCGATCTGACCCTGTCCCCCGCCGAAGGCGGACTTCGAGCCGTTGTGGTAGACGTCGCCCACCAACCCGTTCACCCCGACCAGCACACCCTCCGGCGTGCGTTTCGTCTTGTTCAACACCACGGTCAGCTTCCGCGTGGCATACGGCTTCCCCTCCGTCGGACGCTCTGCCGGGCGCGGTTGCCGGGCTTCGGGTGGACGGGTCGGCCGCGTGGCGCTGGGCGGCGGTTTCGATTTCGGTTCCGCCGTGCCGTTGTCCAGGGTCGCGTAGACGAACGCCCCCGCGCTCGTCAGCGCGACGAGCACGCCACCGCGTAGCCACCGCGAGGCCAACCGTCGGCGCGGGAGCCGCCACCAGCGCTGCGGGACGGGGGACGGCCCGGCCGGCACCGGTCCGCGTACGAGGGCGACCCGGTGCGCGTCGCCGACGCCACCGGTCTGCGGCTCGGCGACCTCGAGCACCCGCTGGGTGTGGCGCACGAACTGGTACACGTCGCCGAGGCTCAGCGGCTCGGGCTGGGCCAGCGCCTGCAACAGGGCGCCGGTGAAGATGCTGTTGCGGTGGCCCTTCCGCGCCATGGACAGGCTGTTGGCGCTGGTGGACGTGAGCACGTACACACCCCTGGTCGGAGGCGGCGCCGACACCAGCGGGTGGTTCGCCCCCATGGACTCGACCGCCCGGCCGGAGAAGCAGCAGTCCAGGATCAGCACGCGGGCCGCCGCCCGGGCGCCGGCCAGTTCGCGCTGGAGCACGCTGAGTGGGAGCGCGGTGAAGCCGGTCTGGTCCGGATCGGTGTGCTCCAGCGCCAGGTGCAGCTTCGAGTCGTCACCGACCAGGCCGTGCCCGGTGTAGTAGACCAGCAGCAGGTCGTCCGCCGCCGCCCGGGCCTTGCCGAGCGCGCCGCCGATCGCGCGCTGGTCCAGCGCCTCCTTCTCGTCGAGCCCGAGTACGGTGCAGTGCTCGGGCCGCGTGTCGGCGAAGAGCCCGTGCCGGGGGTGCAGGAAGGCGGCCTTCAGGTCTTCCAGGTTGTTGCGGACGGCGGGGATGTCCGGCAGGTCCTTCGACGCGAAGGTGCTCGCCCCGATCAGCACGACGCGGCTTGTCGCGCCGTTCGGGAACCAGATGCCCGCCCGTGGCACCTCGCCCGTCGCGGACCCGTCCGCCTCACTCATCGGAGGCTGCCAGTCGCTCGACCTCACTGATGATCGCCTGCGGATCGCGGACGCCACGGGCGTCCACCGTCACCTCACGCCCGTCGCTCGCCTTGATCGTCACCGTCACGTCCGAGCGGCGCTGGCCGAGCCAGGTGGACACGGACTGCACGATCAGGGCCCCGGCGCCGCCGGAACCGAGGCTCACGACCAGGGCCTCCACCAGGCCACCCATCTCCCCTTCGGCGATGGGGCGGGGACACAGGGCCACCCGGCCGCGCAGGGCGTCCTCGCGGCTCAGCCAGTCGCGCAGCGAACGCAGGAGGGAATCACTGTCGGCACCCCGCACCGACAGTCTCAGCTCACCTTCGGACACACCGTCTAGTACAGGCATACGAGCAGCCTGGCCACAAGGCCCGGGACCGGTCCCGGAAACCACGAAACGGCAATCGATCGGGTGAAGTCGGCGGCTCCCGTGGCCCGTTCGCCCCGCTCCCCCGCCCCCGACGTACGCGCGTGGGTCGTGGACCCGCGGCCGACGAGAGCCCGGGGCCGGGGGCGCGCACGCCGCCGACCCCGGGCTCCCGTCGCGGCCTTCCAGCCGAGGCCCGGCCAGAGGCGCCCTACGGCGCCAACGCCACCGCCCGCACCCCCGCCGGCTCGAAGCCGAAGACCTGCCCGTAGAGCGACAGTTCCGCCTCCAGCGCGCTGACGATGGTCTCCGCGCGCCGGAAGCCGTGGCCCTCGCCCGGGTAGGTGAGGTAGGCGTGCGGGATGTCGCGGCCCTCGATCGCCGCGAGGAAGCGCTCGCACTGCACCGGGGGGCAGATCGCGTCGTCGAGCCCCTGGAGCAGCAGGAACGGGGCGCGCAGGCGGTCGGCCTGGTGGAGTGGGGAGCGCTCGCGGTAGCGGTCCGGGACCTCGGCAAGGGGGCCGATCAGGCTCTCCAGGTACTGGGCCTCGAAGTCGTGGGTGTCGTCGGCCGCCCAACTCGTCAGGTCGAGCACGGGGAACATGATGGTGCCGCACGCGTACCGGTCGGTGCCGGCCAGCGACGCCGCGGTGGTCCAGCCGCCCGCGCTGCCGCCCCGGATGGCCAGCCGGTCGCCGTCAGCGCTGCCCTCGGCGGCCAGCGCCTCGGCCACCGCGGCGCAGTCCTCGACGTCCACCACGCCCCACCGGCCGCGCAACTGCTCGCGGTAGCGCCTGCCGTACCCCGTCGAGCCGCCGTAGTTGACGTCCACGACGCCGATGCCGCGCGAGGTGAAGTAGGCGATCGGCAAGCCGAGCACCAGCGGGGAGCGGCTGGTCGGCCCGCCGTGCGCCCACACCACGTACGGCGGCGACTCGCCGTCGGGCGCCTGGTAGTCGGGGTTGCGCGGCGGGTAGAGGTGCGCGTGGACCTCCCGGCCGTCGGGGCCGGGGAAGGTGCGGGCCACCGGTTCGGGGTAGTACGCCGGGTCCACGACGTCCGTGTGCGGCTCGCCGATGACGCGGGCGTGGCCGGTACGGGTGTCCAGCTCGACCACCTCGTACCCGCTGGTCGGGCTCGCCGCCACGCCCACCACCCGGGTGCCGGCCACCGCGAGCGTCGGCTGCCACTCGCTCCACGGGCCGACCACGTCCACCGGTCCCGCCCCGGCCGGGCCGCCGTCGACTGCCGCGCCGGGCTGCTGGGCCGGGTCGTCGCGCTGGCCCGGGTCGAGTATGCCGAGCGTGGTGACGCCCCGGCCGTGGATGACCGCGATCAGCCCGCTGGGCAGCGGCGCGAACCAGCGGAAGCCGACCTTCCACAGCGGCCCGGCGAACTCCTCGTCGCGCGGGCACAGGTTGACCGCCGCCCCGCTGTCCGGGTCCACCCGGTGCAGGTTCCACCAGCCGGTCCGGTCGCTCGCCGCGATCAGCGTGCCGTCGGCGGCCCACTCGGCCTGCACGATGGACTCGCGCGGGCCGCCGGCGAGGGTGCGTACGCCGGTGAGGGCGCCGTCCGCGGCCACGTCGGCGATCTTCAACTCGGTGCCGTCCCACGGCATCCGCGGGTGGTCCCAGGCGATCCACACCACCCGCCGCCCGTCGGGCGAGCGGCGCGGGCCGGTCAGGAACCGGTGCGCGTCGTCGGTGAGTTCGCGCACGGCGCCCCGGTCCCGCGCCGCCGAGCCGTCCAACGGCACGGCCGCCAGCACCCGGCGCACGTCGCTCGGGGCCGGGCCGGTGAACTCCTCCAGGACGCACCACACCTCGTCCCGCTCGGGCACCAGCACCGGATCGACCCAGCGCAGCCCGCCGCCGACGGCGGACACCGGGGTCAGGGGGCGTGGCTCGGCGGCGTCGGTGGTCGCGGCGTCGGGTTCGTACGCGTACAGCCGCTGGTCGTCGAAGTGGCTGAAGACCAGCAGCGGCCCGCCGGTGGCGCGCGCGACGGCGGCCCAGGGCGCGCCGCCGTACTCCATGACCCGGCTGCGGACGTTCCACGGCCGGGCCAGCACCGGTTCCTCGGCGCCGCCGGGGCGCCGGCGCACCAGCGTGCGCCGGCCGCCCTCCGCCGGGCGCGGGGCGGTCCACCACACCTCGTCGCCGACCACCCCCACATGCTCGGGGCTGCCGTCGTGCGCCGCGGTGAGCGCCGCGTCAATCGGGGACCGCCAGGCTCCGTACGGGGCCGTGGACACCATCTCTCATGCCTCCCGCAGAAAGTGATCGAGGACGCGGACGCCGAAGTGCAGGGCCTCGACGGGCACCCGCTCGTCCACGCCGTGAAAGAGCGCCGCGTAGTCGAAGCCCGGGGGCAGCTTCAGCGGTGAGAAGCCGTACCCGGTGATGCCCAGGCGCGAGAACTGCTTGGCGTCGGTGCCGCCCGCCATGCAGTACGGGACGACGTGCCCGTCCGGGTCGAAGCGCTCGACGGCCGCGCGCATGGCCGCGAACGCGGGCGCCTCCACCGGGGCCGACAGCGGGACCTCGCGGTGGTGGTACTCCCAGTCGACGCCGGGTCCGGTCAGCGCGTCGAGGGTGGCCTCGAACTCCGCCTCGCAGCCGGGCAGCACCCGCCCGTCGACGTAGGCGGTGGCGCTGCCGGGGATGACGTTCACCTTGTAGCCGGCGTCGAGCATCGTGGGGTTGGTGCTGTTGCGCACGGTGGGGGCGATCAGGTCGGCGGCGCTGCCGAGTTCGGCGAGGAGGGCGTCCACGTCGAAGTCGGGGGCGTCCAGCTCGGCCTTGACGCCGTAGAGCTGGGCCAGTTCGGTCAGCGCGCTGCGCACCGTCGGGGTCAGCCGCACCGGCCAGCGGTGCTCCCCGATCCGGGCCACGGCGGCGGCCAGTCGGCTGACCGCGTTGTCGTGGTTGATCTTCGACCCGTGTCCGGCCCGGCCGCGCGCGGTCAGCCGCAGCCAGGCGGTGCCCCGCTCGCCGGCGGCGACCGGGTAGAGGCGGCGCACCCGCTCGGCGCCCGGCGTGGTGCCGTAGTAGGTGAAGGCGCCGGACTCGCTGACGCCCTCGGTGCAGCCGGCGAAGAGGTCCGCGTGCCGGTCGGCGAGGAAGCTGGAGCCGGCGTCGGCGCTGTCCTCCTCGTCGGCGGTGAAGGCGAAGACGACATCGCGTCGCGGGCGCAGGCCGAGCCGCTGCCAGGCGCGGACGACGGCGACCATCATCGCGTCCATGTTCTTCATGTCGATGGCGCCTCGGCCCCAGACCACGCCGTCGCGGATCTCGCCGGAGAAGGGGTGCACGCTCCAGTCGGCCGCCTCGGCGGGCACCACGTCCAGGTGCCCGTGGACCAGCAGCCCGGGCGCGGCGCGGTCCCGGCCCTCGACACGGGCCACGACGTTGGTGCGCCCGGGCGCCGCTTCGAGCAGGTGCGCCTCCACGCCCGCGTCGCTCAGCCGCTCGGCCACGTACTCCGCGGCCGGCCGCTCCCAACAGGAGCCGCCGCCCCGGTTGGTGGTGTCGATCCGGATCAGGTCCGAGGTGAAGCGCACCACCTCGTCGAGCGCCTGCCCGTCGAGGGCGGGCCCGCCCGTGGTGTCGTTGCCGCCTCGCGTCGGCGTCATGTCTCTCCCCCGCTCAGCCGTACTGTTCCTCGACCGCCGCCGATACGACGGTGGTCACCGCCTTGAAGCAGCGGATGCCCTCGTACATCGTCGGCGAGGTGTACGCCACCCGCCGCTCGCCGCGCCGCTCCACGCCCGGCACCACCGTCGCGGCGCCCGCCAGGTGCTCGGCGTCGAACTCGACCACCACCTCGTGCGGCCCGGCCCGCTCCGGCTCGCCGCGCGCGGCCAGCGCGGTCGCCTCGCGCGCCGCGGCCCGGATGTCGGCCGCCGTACGGGCCGGGGGGCGGCAGACCGCGGCGTACCGCGACACGTGGTCCTTGACCGCGACCATCCGCGCACGCGGGGCGTACCCCTTGGCGTCCTCGCAGGTCAGGTCGTCGCCGGTGACCAGGACGACCGGCACCCCGTACTCGGCGACCACCAGCGCGTTGAGCCGGCCCTCGCTGGCTCGGACACCGTTGACCCATACGCCGGTGATGGAGTTGGCCAGGTAGGTGTGGGCCAGGACGCCCTCGCTGCCGGCGCCGGTGTGGTAGCCGACGAACGCGATGCCGTCCACGTCGCCGTGTTGCACGCCCTCCACCATGCTGAGGCTCTTGTGCCGGCCCGTGAGGAGCAGGGCGCGTTCGTCCAGTTGCTCCAGGAGCAGGTTGCGCATCGTCCAGTGCGCCTCGTTGATGAGCACCTCGTCGGCGCCGCCGTCGAGGAAGCCGAGGACGGCCGCGTTCACGTCGGAGGTGAACAGCGCGCGGCAGCGTTCCCACTGGGGCGTGCCGGGCAGGACGTCGGCGGGCCAGGTCACGCCGGTGGCGCCCTCCATGTCCGCGGAGATGAGGATCTTCACCATTAACCCGTTCTACCGCAGGCGGAAGGGGCCGCGCACGAACCCCGACGTCAGTTGTTCGCCGCCGGCACCCGAACACCCCACCGGCCCCCGCTCGGCCCGGGACGCGCGCGGACCGGCGCGGCGCGCGCCGGACGGCCGGCCGGGCACGCCGGCACGACCGTGCCCCATGATGACCCGGCACGCCGGGTCGGCGCACCCCCTGTGACGGCCCGCGTCCCACCGTCTCGCGGCGTGGGGCCGCCCCGGGCGCGGGAACGCGCGCCGGGCCGGCGGGCCGCCGGAGTATCCGCCGGGGCGCGGTGGGCGCGGGTCGGCGGCGGGGGCCGTGGCGAGTGCGCGCGGGGCGGGGAGGCAAGAAAGCGGGGGCGGGCGAGACCGGCTCGGTCCCGCCCGCCCCCGTCCCGGGGCCCGGCCGCGCGCTAGTCGCGGTTGGCGGGCTCCAGGTCACGCTCGGGCGCGCCCGAGTCGTCCGGCTTGACCGGCGCCGGGAGGGGCTGCGCGTCGCCCTCGCGCAGGCCGATCTTGGCGTGCAGCGCCCGCAGCGGGCCCGGTGCCCACCAGTTGGCGCGGCCGGCGAGCCGCATGAACGCGGGCACCAGGGCGCCACGTACCAGCGTGGCGTCCATGAGGACCGCGAGCGAGAGGCCGACGCCGATGGCCTTCATGTAGCTGATGGAGCTCATGATGAAGCCGAGGAAGACGATCGCGATCAGCACGGCGGCGGCGGTGACCGTCGACCCGGTGTGCTCCAGGCCGCGCGCCACCGCCTGGGTGTTGTCCTTGGTGAGGTCGTGCTCCTCCTTGATCCGGGAGAGCAGGAAGACCTCGTAGTCCATGGACAGGCCGAAGGCGACGCAGAACAGCAGGATCGGCACGGTCCAGGTGATGGTCCCGGTGACCGCAAAGTCGCCGACGATCCCCTCCAGGTGGCCGTTCTGGAAGCCCCAGACGAGCACGCCGAGGGTGGCGCTCAGGCTCAGGCAGTTGAGCACCAGCGCCTTGAGCGGCAGCACGATGCTGCCGGTGAACAGGAACAGCACGATGAACGAGCTGATCGCGATGACGCCGAGGCCCAGCGGCAGCTTGTCGTTCATCGACTCGATGGCGTCGTGCAGCTCCGCCGCCGGGCCGCCCACCTGCACGTCGTACGGGGCGTCGACGGCGCGGATGTCCTGGACGAGCTGGCGACCCTTCTCGGACAGCGACTGGCTCTTGGGCACCACCGACAGGTACGTGCTGTCGGTGACGCCGAACCGGTCGGCGGCCGGGGTCGGCGGGGCGACGCGCTGGCCGCCGGCGAAGGTGCCGATCTCGGTGTCGACGCGGGCCACGTTGTGCAGCGTGGACAGCCGCTCGGCGTAGCCGGCGACGTTGCCGCGCTCGCCCTTGCCCGGCGTATCGTTCAGGACGACGTTGAGGGCCTGCGTCTCCTGGGCGTTGAAGTCCTTCCGGAGCGTCTCGCCCACCTGACGCGACTGGGTGCTGGTCGGCAGCACCCGCTCGTCGGCCAGGCTCATCTTCAGGTCCAGGAACGGCGCCCCGAGGAAGAGCAGCAGTCCGATGACGACCGCGGCGATCGGCACCGGGAAGCGCATGACGGTGATCGCCGTACGGTGCCAGAAGCCCTCTTCCGGCCTGGGCGTGGTGGGCTTCTTCTTGCCCAGGATGCGGCCCTTGTCGATACGCGGGCCGAGCGCCTTCAGCAGCGCGGGCAGGAAGGTCACCGACACCAGCGCGGCGAGCAGCGCGGTGGGGATGCCGGCGTAGGCGAAGGAGCGCAGGAAGTAGAACGGGAAGACGAGCAGCGCGCCCATGGCCAGCGCCACGGTGACGGCGGAGAAGACGACGGTGCGGCCCGCGGTGCGCAGCGCGATGGAGATGGCCCCGTCGGTGTCCACGCCGCGCCCGAGTTCCTCCCGGTAGCGTTTGATGAGGATGAGGCTGTAGTCGATGGCGAGGCCGAGCCCGAGGCCGGTGGCGACGTTGGTGGCCATCACGGAGACGTCGGTGAACAGCGTGAGGATACGCATCGTCAGCAGCACGGAGACGATCGTCAGACCACCGACCATGAGCGGCACGGTGGCCGCCACCAGGCTGCGGAAGACGAAGAGCATCACGACGAGCAGGATCGGGAAGGTGATCATCTCGATCTTGACGAGATCCTTCTCCGTGATGTCGAAGATCTCCTTGTTGGCGAGGACGGTGCCGCCGATCTCGACCTCGACGCCGTCGACCTTGCCCTCGTACCGGGAGGCGAACTTGTCGAACCGGTCCTGGACCTCGTCCTCGTTGCCCAGGATGCGCGCCATCACCAGGGCGCTGTCGCCGTCCTTGCCGCGCAGCGACTCGGCCTTGCCCAGGGACCAGTAGGAGACGGCCTGCTCGACGTGCGGCTCCTTGCCGAGGCGGGCCGTGATGTCCTGGCCGGCCTTGGCCACCTCGGGGGCGTCCACGCCGCGCTTGTCGGTGATCAGCAGGGTGAGGTTGGGGGCGCCGGCGTGGAAACGTTCGTCCATGACCTCGGCGGTCTTGGCCGACTCGGTGGAGCTGTCGACGAAGCCGCCGGAGGACAGCTTGGAGATGACTCCGCCGCCCAGCGCACCCGCGACGAGGAAGAGGACACCTGAGAGATACAGAACGAGTCTGCTGCGACCGGAGGTGAACCGGGCCAGGGAAGCGAACATCTGACAATTCCTTCAACTCGAACGATCGACCGCGGTGACTGGCGGCGGCCAGGACGACGGCGGCGCATGTCAGAGCCGCCCGTCCACGCACTGTGGAACAAGCTGCCCCTGTGGAACAGTCTGCCCCACAGGTTCAAGGCCCGCTACCGGACCCCCCTCCCCAGGCGCCCCACCAGGCGCCTGGGACCCGCCGAACGGAGCACGCCCGGCGCCGATCACCGCCCGAACGGTCCGACATATTCCTGGGTATGCGGATATGACCGAACGTCACGTGCGGACGGGGTGTGGGCGACGGCACATGACCCGCCCGCTCCGTGGACTCCCACCACCACCGCCGCGACCCCGCCCGGAGCGCCGGGCACCATGACACCGGGGCGCGCCGGCCCGCACGGCGACGCGCCGCGCGCCCCTCGCCGCGGTCGGGTCCGGGCAGCACGACGGCCCGGCGGGCCGGTGGCCCGCCGGGCCGATCACGGTCGGTCACGGACGGTCAGGCGGCGCGCGTCACCAGCCACCACGCGGACGGCAGGACGATCAGCGTGCCGTCGGGGGCGTGTTCGGTCGTGGTGAGGGGGAGTTCGCCGCTCGCCAGGCAGTGCAGCCGCGCGGCGCTCAGCAGGTCGGGCACGACCTGGTCGGAGACCTCGCCGGGGGCGATGCCGTGCTCGAAGACCGCGGCGAGCTTGGGCGGCGGCCCGCCCGGCCCGCTCGCCAGGCCCCGCAGCACCCGCCCGGCCTCCTCGGCCAGTTCGACGACGAAGGCCCGCCCGCGCGCGCCGGTCAGCACCGCGATGGCCTCGGCGACGCGCGCCAGGTCGCGGCTGTCGCACTGGTGCAGCACGCCGCGCAGGTAGATGTTGGCGTCGCCGAGTTCGGCGTGCAGCGCCCGTACGGCCGGCAGGTTGGCCGCGTCCAACTGCCGGTAACTGGCCACGCCCGCCGGGTCGTCGGCGCGGGCGCGGGTCACGGCCGCGTGCGACAGGTCCACGCCGATCACCCGGTCGAAGTGCTGGGCCAGGTAGCGGCTCTGGGTGCCGTTTCCGCACCCGACGTCGAGCAGCGGCAACTCCGGGTCGAACTCGGCCTGGAACAACGGCAGGTGCAACCCCGCGGTGTGCTGCGCCGGGGCGTCCCACAGGACGCCGCCCGGCTCGGTGGGGGCGTCCCGCCAGTACTCTTCCCAGGCCCGTACGTAGCCGGTCGACTCAGTCATGCCCAATTGCTACTGGCCGGGGCCGGCCGGCACAAGCGGCCGATCGAAAGTTTCCCCATTCCGCCACCGGCCAGCCGCCGTCCCGCCGCCTCGCCCGCGACGGGCCGCCACCCGGAACCGCGTCCACCGACCGGCCGACGCCGAACGCGGGCGCCAGCCGCGTCCCCCACCTCACAGGGCGGTACGGCTAGCCAAGCGACTGTTCGAACCAGACCGTCTTGCCCTCGGCCGTGCGGCTGGTGCCCCACTCGCTGGCCAGCCTGCTCACCACCCGCAGCCCGCGCCCGAACTCGGCGTCGGGCGCGGCGTCCAGCAGCGCGGGCAGCGTGTGGTCGTCGTCGCGCACCTCGCACAGCAGCGCGTCCGTGCGCACCAGGCGCACCCGTACGACCTGCCTGGCGTGCCGCACCGCGTTCGTCACCACCTCGCTGACCAGCAGCTCGGCGGTGGGCACGGCCTCGTCCAGGCCCCAGCGGCACAGTTGCTCGCGTACGTAGCGGCGCACGGCGCGCACCGAGCGCGGCTGCGGGGCCAGCTCCCAGTCGGCCACGTCCTCGGCGGCGATGCCGTTCAACCGGGCCATGAGAAGGGCCACGTCGTCCTTGCGCCCGCCACGGCCCCGGTTCAACGTCCCGGCCAGCGAGCGGATGATGGTGTCGCAGGCGTCGTCCATGGAGGCGGCCGGGTGAGCGGCGGACTCGCACAGCGCGGCCAGGCCCACCGCGATGTCCTCGCCGCGCACCTCGACCAGGCCGTCCGTGCACAGCACCAGCCGGTCGCCGGGCTCGACGGGCACCCGCACCGTCTCGAACGGCACGCCGCCCACGCCGATCGGCGCGCCCGTGGGCAGGTTGAGCAGCTCGCTGCGGCCGTCCCCGGCCCGGACGAGGACGGGCGGGATGTGCCCGGCGTTGGCGATGGCCAACTCGCCGCCGATCGGGTCGTAGACCGCGTACAGGCAGGTGGCCAGGTAGTGCTCGCCGAGCCGTTGGGCGAGGTCGTCGAGGTGGCGCAGCAACTGGGTGGGCGGCATGTCCAGGCCGGCCATGGTCTGCACGGCGGTGCGCAACTGGCCCATCATCGCGGCCGAGTTCAGGCCGTGCCCCATCACGTCGCCGACCACCAGGGCGGTGCGCGAGCCGGGCAGCTTGACGCTGTCGAACCAGTCGCCGCCGACCCGGCCGAGCCGGGTGCCGGGCAGGTACCGGGTGGCGGTGTCGCAGCCGGCCATGCGCGGGGCGATGTGCGGCAGCATGCTGTCCTGGAGCGTCTCGGCGACGTTCTCCTGGTGGGTGTACATCCGCGCGTTGTCGAGCACGAGCCCGGCCCGTGCGGCGAGTTCGGCGCCGGTGACCCGGTCCATGTCGTTGAACTCGGGCCGCTCCTGGTGCCGGAGCAGGATCATGAAGCCCAGCACCACCTGGCGGGCCTTGAGCGGCACCACCAGCATGGAGCGGTTGTTGATCAGCGGGCTGATGTCGCGCTTCTCGAACTGCGCGGCGATCGCGTTGCCCATCTGCTCGGAGATGCGCGGCACCAGGACCGGCTGGCCGCTGGTCATGCACTGGAAGAACGGGGTGTGCACGGGGAAGGGCATCGACTCGCCGACCGGGATGACGTCCTCCCAGCGGCCCGGTTCGTCGTTGTGCTCCACGGCCACCCGGTGCCACATCGTGGTCGCGTCGGGCGGGCCGTCCGGGAAGCCCTCGCCGGCGACGACCTGTTCGCGCAGGTAGGTGCCCGCCACGTCGGTGAAGCGCGGCACGACCGCCGCGCTGACCTCCTCGATGGTGCGGGCGAGGTCGAGCGAGGTGCCGATGGCGCCGCTGACCTCGTTCAGGAACTCCAGCCGCTCGCGGACCGCCGCGTACTCCAGGTCGGAGGCCAGTTCGGCGGCGGCAGCGGCGGCCGTCCGCGGGTCCGCCGCCTCGTCGCGGACCACCCGCTCCAGCCGGGCGCGTCGCTCGACCCGCTTGGGCACGCCCCAGTCGGGGGTGACCGGCACCCGCTCGTGTTGGCTGATCTCCAGTACGGGATAGCCCAGTTCCAGCACCTGCGCCACGATGCGGGCGCTCTCCCGCGGGCTCATGCTCGGCAGGATCTCGGGCAGCCGGCGGGCCAGCTCCCGCGCCTCGCCGAACTCGGTGTGCAGCGCGAACCCGGGCGCCACCCGCTCGTGCCAGTCCCGGTCGCCGGCCAGCCGCCGCGCGTCGGCGGCCAACAGCAGCAGCCGCTCGGGCCCGGGCCCCACCAGCGGGTAGGCCCACCACAGCACCTGGCCGGGACCGCGCTCGGTGGCGGCCAGGTGCGCGCGGCCCGCGGTGGGGTAGCCGGACCCGCCGGTCAGCGAGAGGTCGAGGGAGGGGCCGAGGCCCGCGAAGTCGGCGAGATCGGCGAAGTCGGCGAGGGCACCGCCCTCGTCCGATGCGTCGGCGGGCCGCGGTACACCGCCGTCTCCCCGGCCGTCGCGGCCGTCGCGGAACGCGCCGGAGACCGGCATGAGGTCCACCGCGGGCGCGCCCACGGCCTCCTCCCGGTCGTAGCCGAACAGCTTGCGCGCACCGATGCTCCAGTGCGTGACGAGCCCGGCGCCGTCCACCACGACCACCGCGAGCGGTATCCGCCCCGGGGCAGGCGACTGCGCCGCCCGGGCCGGTGGCTCCGGGGTCACCCTGTCGTCGCCCTCACCCGGCGACGCGCCGTGGTCCATTGGCGAAGTCTCCTTCGTACGCGTACGCAAGATCTGCGCCCCCGCGGCTACGGTACGGCCTGGGCGCGGCACGGCGTGCGGCATTGTCGGAATAGGAGTGCGCCCGGCGCACGCCGTGAGCGCCCCACGCCGCCGGACAACGTCGCGACACCGCGCCGCCGCCCGTGCCCGGTGTGGCCCGGACCGCCGGCACCGTCCGGCCGCACGCCTGGGGGCCGGGTCGGCGCACCGACCCGGCCCCCTCGCTCCCCGGGCCCCGCGCTACCGCCCGGTGGGCTTCGCGCACGCCACCGGGCCGCGCCGGGCCGCACGCGGCGCCCCCGGCGCGCGGCCGTCCCGTGGCCGTCGCGTCCGCGAGCGGTGCTCAGTCCTCGTAGCCCAGTTGCAGATCGCGCTCCGTGCGCCCGCCGCCGGCGACCCGCAGCACGGTGGCGACCGGCGGGTAGCCGGCCGCGATCACCGTGTACTCGCCGGCCGACAGGTCGATGAAGCGGAAGACGCCGTCCGCCCCGGTGGTGGCCGTGTCCATGACGTTGCCCGCCGCGTCCAGCAGGGTCACCCGCGCGTCCTCCACGGTGCGCCCGCCACCGGCCCGCACCGTGCCGCGCAGCACCGCGCCGCCGGCCAGCTCGATGTCCTGCCGGGTCTCGCGGGCCGCCTGCACGCTCACCGGCAGCGCGGCCGGCCGGTAGGCGGGGGCGCTGGAGGCGAGCGTGTACTCGCCGGCCACCAACTCCGTGATCAGGTAGCCGCCTTCCCGGCCGCTGCGGGTGGAGGCGACGACCTCGCCGCGCACGTCGGTGAGGGTGACCATCGCGTCACGCACCGGCGTGCCGTCGGCCGTGCGCACCGCGCCGGCCAGCCGCCCCGCGCCGCCGAGCACCACGTCGAGTTCGACCGGGCGGTCGCCGACGGTGACGCTGACGGCCTGCGGCTGGTGCCCGCTGGCCGCCGCGATCAGCACGTAGGCGCCCGCGCCCGGCGTGCTCAGCGCGTACCGCCCGTCCTCGCCCGTCGCGCCCCGGCCGACCTGCCGCCCGCCGACGTCGATCAGGGTGAGCGCGGCGCGCGGGACGGTGCTGCCGTCGTGGTGGGCCACGGTGCCGCACACCGGCGGGCCGGCCAGCGACTGGGCGTCGGGACGCGGCTGGTCGCCGGCGCCGTAGGAGGTGGCGTACGCGTCGTTGGCGTACGGGTCGGTGCTGTACGCGTCGGCGTACGACTCGGGCGCCCGCTGGTCCGCGGTGGGCGACGGGGAGCCGCTGGTGACGGTGTCGGCCAGGCCGCGCGCGGCGGGGACGGCCGGGTCGTGCTGGTCGGTCTGGGACGCCAAGGGATTCTCCTTCAGCAGCAGGGCGAGCAGGAAGCCGAGGACGAGTACGGGCACGAGGTACCCGAAGACGCGCGGCAGCGCGTCGACATGGGCGGCGATGTGTCCGTCGCGCAGGGCCCCGGGAAGCGAGCGGACCACCTCCGGGGCCCTGAGGTCGGAGAGCAGGTGACGCGCCACGGCGTCGGCGACCCGGTGCGCGAGGACCGCGCCGAACACGGCCACGCCGACGCCGCCGCCGACCCGCCGCAACCCCGGGTGCCCGCCGGTGGCCGGGCCCGCGCTCGCCGGCCCGCCGGCGCCCCGGACGGCCAGCACCAGAACCGGCAGGACGAGCCCGACACCGAGGCCGAGCACGCCCGTCCACAGGCCGTACGTCAGCCGGGAGGTGTCCGCGGCGAGGTGGGACAGCAGCCACATGCCGACCGCCGCGACGCCGCAGCCGAGGATCGGGTACGCGCGGAAGCGGCCCGTACGGCTGGCCAGCCACCCCGCCACGAGCGCGGCCAGGGCGGCGCCGCCCAACAGCGGCAGCGTCAGCAGCCCGGTCTCCGTCGCGCTGGCGCCGGCCATCCTGTGGAGGTGGGCGGGCAGTTGGTCGCTCGCCCCGTACAGCGCGATGCCCACGGCCGCGCCGACCAGCGTGTCGACGGACAGGAGCGAGCCGCGCGCCCGAGACGGCGGCGCGGTGCGCTGGCGGGCGAAGTACCGCACGACGACGCACAGGAGCACGGTGCCGAGGGCACCGAGGCCGATGCCGAGGACGGTCCGCCCGTCCCAGGCGCCGTCCGTGCCGCCCCAACTCGTCAGCAGCACCAGGCAGAGGGTGGCCGCGGCCATGAGCAGGGCGCCGAACGTGGCGGCCCCGGACCGGCCGGCCGGGCGCGGCGTTCGCGGCGCGCACAGGGTGGCGACCAGCGCCAACAGGCCGAGCGGCACGCCGAGGTAGCAGCACCAGCGCCAGGAGGCGTGGTCGGTGACAAGGCCGCCGACGGCCGGCCCCGCGGCAACGGCGAGCCCGAACACGGTGCCGAGCAGGGCCGGGAAGCGCCCGCGCCACCGGGGCGGGGCGACGGTCGCGGCGATCGACTGGGCTCCCATGACGAGACCGCCGGCGCCGGCGCCCTGGAGGGCGCGGAAGACGATGAGTTCGTCCATCGTGCGGGCCCAGCCCGCCAGCGCGGAGCCGGCGACGAACACCAGGAGGGCGAGCAGGAACAGGCCCTTGCGGCCCACGAGGTCGCCGAGCCTGCCGTAGACCGGCAGCGCGAGCGCCGCGGCCAGCAGGTAGGAGAGCACGACCCAGGGCAGCCTGTCGCCGCCGTGCGCGTCCGCCGCGAGGGCGGGCAGCGCGCCGGCGGTGACGGTCTGGCCGAGGCCCGCGAGCAGCAGCGCCAGCAGCGACCCGGCGCGGACCAGCGCGGCCCGGCCCGGACCGAGCGGCTGGGAGTCGGCAGCGCCGGACGGTGGCGCGCCGGGCGCCGGAGCGGCCGGGTGCGGCTCGTCCGGCTGCCCGGGGTCGGCCGTCTCGGCCGCGCCCCACCCGGTGGGCGCCGGCCGCGCCTGACCCGCCGCGACGGCGGGTTCAACCGTCGGCTCCCGCGCCGTCCTGTCGTCCTGGGTCGCGGGGTCCGGGCCGAGCGCCGCGCTTGGCTCGTCCCGGTCCGCCAGGGTGGTCCCGCCCACGTACCGCTCCCGTCGTCACGTCTACACCGCGACCATTTCTCGCATTACGCGACAACCGCGAGCAACCGCGACGAATCCCTGAAACATGGCGGCGGCGGGCCCCAACTCCCTTGCTTGAAGCGCCTGTCACGCGCCCATCAGGGGTTTCACCGCCCACGGCGGGGACGGGCGGGGCCGGCTCGGCGTCGACAAGTCCACTCGTTCCGGTGAGTGGGCACCCCGCGCGCTCGGCGTCGGCTCCGGGGCGGGCGGGCGACTCCCGGGCGGGCGCGGCGGGCCGGGCGGGCCGGGCGAACGTCGCGGGGCGGGCCGGGCGTACGGGGCCGCGCGAGGCGACTGACTGGGCGGACGGACGTGGCCCGCGAGGCGGCTCGGCAGGGCCGGGCGGGTGGCCCGTCGGCGGGCCGGGGCGGTGGGTTGGGCGCCGTGCGGCGCCGTGCCGCCGACGGGGCGCGCCCGGCGTCGCCCCGTCAGCTCCGCTGCCGCCGGTCGGTCAGCGGGTCACTTCTCCAGCTCCGCGGCGAGGCGGGTCAGCAGGGCGTCGTAGATGCGGCCGAGCCCCTTGGGGGCGAAGGTCCTCTCGAAGAAGCCGCCGATGCCGCCGGCGCCGGCCCAGGTGGAGGTGACCACGACGCGCGAGGAGCCCTCGCCGGCGGGCGTCACGATCCACGTGGTGACCATCGTGGAGTTCCGGTCCTTCTCGACGAGCTGGCCCTCGGTGGGCTCGGTCACCTCGACGAGGCAGTCGCGCACCCGCTTGCTGGTCGCCTGGAGCTTCCAGTGCACCAGGGAGCCCTCGCCGTCGCCGCCCTCGCGTACCTCGTACTCGCTGAACTGCTCGGGCATGACCCGCTGGCGGGTGCCGTTGTAGTCGGCGAGCGCATCGAACACGTCCTCGGCGCCCGCCCTGATGATCCGCTCCGTGGTGGCCTCGACCTGCGCCATCGCTGTTCCTCCGGTCCTGTGCGCGTGCTGTCGTGCGTGATCGGCAAGCCAACCACCTTCCCGGCATCCGCCCAAATCGGAGGTTGACACCCTCCGGATAGCACGTATGTTCTATTAGGCAGGGCGTACGACCGAGGAGGTGCACATGCGCTGGGAGACCCTGGCGGAGGAGAAGGCGGCACCCGCGCTGTTCGGCACGGCCAGCGTGACGCGCACCTTCGACACCCCCGAGTTCCGCGGCATCACCTTTCACGAGGTGCGGGCCCGCTCGCTGGTCAACCGCGTGCCGGGCGCGTCCCGGATGCCGTTCGAGTGGACCGTCAACCCCTATCGCGGCTGCTCACACGCGTGTGTGTACTGCTTCGCGCGCAAGACGCACAGCTATCTCGACCTGGACACCGGTATCGGTTTCGACTCGCAGATCGTGGTGAAGGTCAACGCGCCCGAGGTGCTGCGTCGCGAGTTGGCCGCCGGGAGTTGGACGGGCGAGCACATCGCGATGGGCACCAACGTCGACTGTTACCAGCGCGCCGAGGGCCGATATCGGTTGATGCCCGGCATTCTGTCCGCCCTCGTCGAGCGGTCCAACCCCTTCTCGATCCTCACCAAGGGCACGCTGATCCTGCGCGACCTGGAGCTGTTGCGGGCGGCGGCGGCCCGTAGCGACGTGGGCGTATCGATGTCCGTCGGCTTCACGGACCCGGAGCTGTGGCGCACCGTCGAGCCCGGCACGCCCTCGCCCGAGCGGCGGCTCGACACTGTGCGCACCCTGACCGACCACGGCATAGCATGCGGCGTCCTGATGGCCCCGGTCATCCCGTACCTGGGGGACGCGCCCGAGCAGCTCCGCCGCACGGTGGCCGCCATCGCCGCGGCCGGGGCGACCTCGGTCACGCCGCTGGTGCTGCACCTGCGGCCGGGCGCCCGCGAGTGGTTCCTCGCCTGGCTCGACCAGCACCACCCTCGGCTGCGCCGGCGCTACGACGCGCTGTACGCGAACGGGGCGTACGCGCCGACCTGGTACCAGCGCCGCATCACCCGTCAGGTGCACGAGCTGGCCACCGAGTACGGCATCGGCCCGGCCGGCCCCGGCGCCGCCCGCGCGCTCCCCCGGCCGCCGGGCCGCGCCCGCCCCGCCCGACCCGGCCGCCGGGACGCAGCTCGCGCTGTTGTAGAAACGGGTCGGCGGCAGCCGCCGTACCCACCCGCACCGCGAGGAGTCCCATGGCCGAGCACCAGCACATCACCGCACCGGACGGCGTCGCGCCGGGCAACGGCTTCAGCCACGTCGTCATCGGCACGGGCACGCTCGTGGCCGTCTCCGGACAGATAGCCGTGGACGCCCAGGGCGAACTGGTGGGCCGCAACGACCCCGAGGCCCAGGCCCGTCAGGTGTTCGCGAACCTCCAGCGCTGCCTGGAGGCGGCCGGCGCGAGCTTCACCGACGTGGTGAAGCTGACCTTCTACGTCACCGACGTCGCCCACCTGCCGGCCGTGCGCGCCGCCCGCGACGCGTACGTGGACACCGCGCGGCCCCCGGCCAGTTCGGCCGTCCAGGTCGCCGGGCTGATCCGGCCCGAGTTGCTGGTCGAGGTCGACGCGCTGGCCGTGCTCCGCGCCTGAGCGACGGCCGGGCGCCCCGACGGTCGGGGCGCCCGTGGCGCGGCGCCGGTCACAGGGTCGCGGCCAGCAGTTCCCGGGTGTAGTCGTGCGAGGGCTGGTCGAAGACCTCGTCGCGGGTGCCGGTCTCCACGATCTCGCCGCCGCGCAACACCGCGATCCGGTCGCAGAAGTGCCGCACCACCGCCAGGTCGTGCGAGACGAACAGCAGCGAGAGGCCGAACTTCTCGCGCAGGTCCATCAGCAGGTTCAGCACCTGGGCCTGGACGGAGACGTCGAGCGCGGACACCGGCTCGTCGGCGATCAGCAGCCTCGGTTCGACGGCCAGCGCCCGGGCGATGCCGACGCGCTGCCGCTGGCCGCCGGAGAACTCGTGCGGATAGCGCCCGAGGTGCTCCGCCCCCAGCCCCACCCGCTCCAGCAGCCACACCGCGCGCTCCCGCCGCTCGGCCGCGCCCTGTCGGGTGTGGACCTGGAGCGGCATGGTGACGATCTGCTCGACGGTGCGGCGCGGGTTGAGGGAGGCGTACGGGTCCTGGAAGACGAGCTGCACCTCGCGGCTCAGCTCGCGGCGCAGGGCGGTGGAGCGGGCGGCGGCGGAGATGTCCCGCCCGTCGAAGCGGACCGTGCCGGCGGTCGGCCGCTGGAGGCCGGCCAGCACCCGGGCCGTGGTGGACTTCCCCGACCCGGACTCCCCCACCAGGCCCAGCGTCTCACCGGGCGCGATGGCCAGGCTGATGCCGCGTACGGCCTGGAGCGGCGGCCGGCGCAGGCCCGGCAGCCGGGGCCCACGCGCCGGGAACTCCACCCGCAGGTCGCGCACCTCGGCGATGGGCGGCACGGGCTTGCCGGCGGCCGGCACCGTGGTCGGGGCGGCGGGTTCCTCGCGCCCGGAGCGCCGCGCGGGCGCCGCCCCGTCCCGCCGCGCGGACGGGGCGCGCGCCGGCGCGGGCGACGGGTCCGGGTCGTCCACGGTCGGCAGCCGGGTGCCCGGCTCGGTGCGCAGCGTGGGCGCGGCGCCGATCAGCGCCCGGGTGTACGGCTCGCTCGCGGCGGTCAGCAGTTTCTCCGCCGGACCCTGCTCGACCTCCCGGCCGCCGCGCAGCACCAGCATCCGGTCGGCCATCTCGGCGACCACCCCGACGTCGTGGGTGACGAGCAGCACGGCGGTGCCGTGCTCGCGGCGCAGCTCGTCGAGGAGGCGCAGTACCTGGCGTTGGACGCGGGCGTCGAGCGCGGTGGTCGGCTCGTCGGCGATGAGCAGGTCCGGCGAGTTGATCAGGGCCATGGCAAGCATGACGCGCTGCCGCATGCCGCCGGAGAACTGGTGCGGGTAGTCGCGGGCGCGCGCGGCGGGGATGGCGACCCGCTCCAACATCTCGCTGGCCCGCTCGCGCGCCGCGGCTCGACCGGCGCCCGGGTGGTGCAGCCGGTACGCCTCGGCGAGTTGGGCGCCGACGGTGTGGAAGGGCGAGAGCGCGGCCAGCGCGTCCTGGAAGACCATGGCGGCCCGGGACCCGCGCACGGCGCACAGCCGCTTCTCGCTGGCGCCGACGATCTCCGTGCCGCCGACCTGGATGCTGCCGGTGACGCGGGTACGGGCCGCGTCGTGCAGGCCGAGGGCGGCCAGGCCGACGGTGGACTTGCCCGAGCCGGACTCGCCGATCAGGCCGAGCACCTCGCCGGGCGCCACCTCGAAGGTCACCTCGCGTACGGCGGGCACCGCGTCGGCGCCGCCGTGGGCGTCGCGCGCGCGGGTGAAGGAGACGGACAGGTCGCGAACCCGCAGCGCGGGGTGGTCTGGTTCGGCCATGGGGGCTTCCTCTCGGGGCGGGCGGCCCGGCTGCCGGGCGGCGGTGGCGCTCACGCGAGCCGTACCCGGGGGTCGAGCCAGGCGACGACGAGGTCGGCGACGGCGACGAAGACGACCACGCACAGCGCCGCCAGCAGCACGGTGCCCACCACGGTCGGCAGGTCGTTGCCGACCACCGCGTCCACGGCCAGCTTGCCGACACCGCCGAGGCCGAAGACGGTCTCGGTGATGAACGCGCCGCCGAACAGCGCGCCCGCCTCCAGGCCGAGCAACTGCGCGAGCGGCGGCGCCGCGCCGCGCGCCGTGTACTTCAGGTGGGCCCGGCGCGCGCTGAGCCCCTTGCCGCGCGCGGTGCGCACGTACCCCTCGTGCATGACCTCCAGGAGTTGGGCGCGCGAGAGCCGGGCGAAGACGGCCGCGTTGACGAACCCGAGGACCAGCCACGGCAGCAGCAGCCCGGCGGCCCAGCCACCCGGGTCGTCGGCCAGCGGCACGTACCCGGGCAGCGGGAAGAGATCAGTGCTGTAGACGAGCAGGTACTGCAACGCGTAGCCGAGGAAGTAGATCTGCACGCTGGCGCCGATCAGGGTGAAGGCGGACAGCATCCGGTCGGTGCGGCTGCCGCGGCGCAGCGCGGAGACCAGGCCGGTGCCGACGCCGAGCACCACGATCACCGCGAGCGCGCCGACGGCGAGCGACAGGGTGACCGGCAGGTGGTCGGCGATGGCCTCGGTGACCGGCTGGTGCAGGGTGTACGAGTAGCCGAGGCAGGGCGCGCCGCACTCGATGGGCGTGCCGTCCACGTCGTTGATGGTGCGCCCGGTGACCAGTCCGCCGAGGTAGTCGACGTACTGCGCCACCAGCGGCTGGTCCAGGCCCATGCTGTGGCGCACGGCCTCGACCTGGGCGGTGTCGCACTTGGGCCCGCAGGCGATGAGCGCCGGGTCGGACGGCGCGGCGTAGAAGAGCCCGAAGGCGGCGGCGGTGATCGCCAGGAGTACCGCCGCCGCCTGGAGGGTCCGTCGGAGGACGTAGCTGAGCATGGAGTGTGGGTCCCGGGATCAGGAGTCGGCGCGGTAGAGCCAGGCCGCGCTGATGCTGCCGTAGATGGGGTGGATGAACGCGCCGCCGATGTTCTCGCCGCGCACCTGGGAGACGTGCGGGTACAGGAACGGCACCACGGGGGCGTCCTTCATCACGACCTGTTCGAGATCGATGAGGGCCGCGGCCTTCTGCCCCGCGTCGCCGATCTTCTCGATCCGCTCCAACTCCTTGTCCACGGCCGGGTTGTTGTACCGGATGCCGTTGGAGAGCGCGTCCAGCTTGCTGTGGTAGCCGTCGGGCAGCAGCGTGGAGGGCGTCGGCCAGTCCACGGAGTTGGTGCTCAGCCACAGGTCGTACGGGGCGGGCCCGCGGAAGACCTGGTGGGTGAAGGAGGCCGGGTCAAGCGGCTTGGTGACGAGCGTGATGCCGGCCTTGCCGAAGGCGTCGACGAGGACCTGGGCGAGGCGGTCCTGCACCGGGTCGCTCTCGTAGGCGTACGTCAGCTTCGTCACCGGCTTCTCCGCCTTGGCCAGGTGCTCCTTGGCCTTGGCGATGTCCCCGGTGGGCGGCGCGGGGAACAGGTCGTACTTCTTCCAGCCCACGACGGCCGGCGAGGAGAGCGTGGTGGCGAACTCGCCGGCGCGCGGGCCGCCCATCACCTGGCGGGCCTGCTGGCGCGGGAAGAGGTAGGCGATGGCCTTGCGCACCTCGGGGTCGGTGACGCGGCTGTTCTTGATGTACAGGTCGTTGACGTACGCGCCCTGCCGGCCGCTGACGACGAGCTTCCGCTTGGCCGGGTCGCGCTCGGTCTCGCGGAACAGCTCGGGCGGCAGGTCGGCCCGGGTGGTGACGGAGGAGGCGCCGTCGCCGCGTCCGGCGAGGATCTCCTGGCTGGTGTTGAGGGCCTTCTTGCCGAAGGTGAACTCGAAGCGGTCGGCGTACTGGTGCCGGATGGAGTCGGTCTCGGGCTTCCAGTGCGGGTTGCGCTCCAGCGTCAGGCGCTGGTTCTGCCGGTGCTCGACGATCCGGTACGGGCCGGTGGCCAGCGGCTTGATGTCGTACCCGGTGCCGGTGTCCTTGTCCTCGCGGACCGGTGACGAGGAGGACTGGGCGGCCATGTAGGGCACGTCCGCCTGCGGCTTGGGGAAGTGGAAGACGATCGTCTTGTCGTCCGGCGTCTCGATGGCGTCGAGGTCGCCGTCCTTGGGGCCGCCGTACTTCTTGACCGCCGCGGTGCGGTCGGGTGAGCCGGTCAGCCACTCCGGCCAGTAGGTGGGCCCGAGTTCGAAGCCGGGCGCGAAGGTGCGCTGGATGCCGTACTTGACCTGCTGCGCGGTGACCGGCTTGCCGTCCTCCCAGGCGATGCCGTCCTTGAGGCGGTACGTCCAGGTCCGGCCGCCGTCCGACGAGGTGCCGGTGTCGGTGGCCAGGTCGCCGACGAGGGTGGGCTTGCCGTCCACCACCTGGTACTGGGTGAGCTGCCTGCCCCACAGCAGCGAGGTGTTGTACGTCTCGCCGGCGTAGATCTTCTGCGGGTCCAGGTGCGCGTAGCCGGTGGGGTTGGCGATGTGGATGGTGCCGCCCTTACGGGCCCCGTCGATTGCGGGGGCGGGGCCGGTGCTGTCCTTGGCGGTGCCGAGGGCCGCCGTCAGCGGGGCGGTCTCCTTCGGCGCCGGGTCGTCACCGCTCTTGCCCGCACCGGCGGAGCAGGAGCACAGCAGCGTGGCGGCGACGACGGCAATGGCCGGCACGGCCACGGTGCGCGGGCGGTGGCTGGGCTTGCTGGGCATGCGGAACTCCGATGCGGGAGGTGCGGATGGGGCGAGTTGGGTGGGTGTGACGAGAGAGCGCAGAGTGGCGTGGGGGTGGGGTGAGGGGGGAGGTGCTGGCGCGCGGGCCCGGGGCGGGTGCGCGGCGCTCGGGGTCGGTGCCCGCCGCGTGGGCGGGCGCTCGCGGCGCTTCCGGCGCGGCCCGGGGGCGCCGCCGGCGGGTCAGCGGGCCGTGCGCGGGTCAATGGCGTCGCGCACGGCGTCTCCGAGCAGGTTGAAGGCGAGGACGAAGACGAGGATGGTGACGCCGGGGAAGACCATGTAGGTCGGGTCGTCGTAGAAGACCTCGGAGCCGCGCGAGATCATCCGGCCCCAGTCGGGGATCGGTTCGTTGATGCCCACGCCGAGGAAGGACAGCGCGGCCTCGGCGGTGACGATGCCCGGCACGGCGAGCGTGACGTGCACCAGCACCGGGGCCCAGACGTTGGGCAGCAGTTCCCGGAAGATGATGTGCCGCCGCCCCGCGCCGACCGCCCGGGCCGCCTCGACGAACTCGCGCTCCCGCAGCGACCGCACGGTCGTCCGCAGCACCATGGCCAGCGGCACCCAGCCGAAGGCGGAGAAGACCGCGATGAGGACCGCGAACTGCATCCAGGCGGGTTCGTTTTCGCCGGGTGACACGAATCGGGTCTGGATGATGGGGCTGAGGGCGAGCAGAAGCAGCAACGTGGGAAATGCGAGTAGCACATTGCAGATAAAGCCGAATACCCGGTCCGTGATTCCGCTCAGATAACCGGCGGTCACCCCGAGCACGATGCCGATGACGGCGATGACGGCGACCGAGGCGAGGGCGATGAGCAGCGAGGTGCGCATGCCGTAGAGCAACTGGGTCAGCACGTCGCGGCCGAGCCCCGGTTCGATCCCGAACCAGAAGTCGGCGGAGATGCCGCCGTTCGGCCGCACCGGAAGACCCTCGGGACTGAGCAGGTCAGGGTCGTTCTGGCCGTAGTGCTCGGTGGGGTTCTTGCCGTAGAGCGCGGCGATCAGGGGCGCGCAGACGGCGAGCACGGCACACAGCAGGACGACACCGAGGGCGGCCATCCCGACCCGGTCGCGACGCAGCGCGCGGGCGGCGGTGACGAGTGGGCCCGCGGGCCCACTGGACTTCACTTCGGCCATCACTTCGGCCATCGCTGCCGTTCTCCTGAATCTCAGCGGGGATCGCCCGCAACCAGTTCGCGACTATTAGAACGACGGCTCGATGCAGTGGCAAATCATCTCTTTCGATGGCTCATAAACGACGAAGAAAACATTTCACGGAGGCGGCTTTATTTCACGCTTACGTAACGCACCCGAAATAAAAACCGGGACAAAAGCCACACAGCACCCGGCGGACGTCACATGCGGGCCGACGCTGAGATTCCGCTCACACTGCCTTCAGTTCCAAGGTTCAACGAACAATCGACCTTGATTGAGAGGACAATCGACGGCGTGCGCCTGTCCATCCACGACGGGCGAGCGTGCGAGCGATGCGTTCCAGCCGATCCGCGCCCGCCGGCTTTCGAACCCACACGGCGCACGCCACGCCCGCGATCAACCCGGACGCACCGACGCGCCCCAGGTCCCCGCATCGCGACCACGGCCCGACACATCCAGGCGTAACGCCACGATAAGCCACCGTTCGATTACGAGTGGTGACCGGAAGCGAGCCATCGCGCGTGCGATCACCGCATGCGTCCGTAAGACTCCGGTCCGTATCTGCCACCTCGAACAAGGGAGTGTTCGACATGCGGAAGATCGCTGGGGGACTCGCACTGGCCGCGGCGCTGAGCATCGGCTGCCTGGCCACCGCCGTCGGGACCGCGCACGCCGCGCCCGCAGGCACCACCTCGCTGTACCCGCCCTCGTCCCTGGTGCTCTCGGTCGCGCCGGGCGAGGACGCCACGGCCGTCGCCACCCGCGCCGTGACCCTGACCTGTCAGCCCAAGGCGGGCGGCAGCCACCCGGCGCCGACCGCCGCCTGCGCCGAGCTGGGCGTCACCGGCGCGGACTTCGCCCACATGACCGAGTCGGCCGACGGCTCGTTCTGCACCCGCGAGTACGACCCGGTCACCGTCGTGGCGCAGGGCGTGTGGGAGGGACGGAACGTCTCCTTCACGCACACCTTCGGCAACTCCTGCCTCCAGCAGGCCGCCCGGGGCACGGTCTTCCACTTCTGAGCCCGGCCCGTCCGCCGAGCGCGATCCGCCCGCTGAGCGCGATCCACCCGCCGGGCGCGACCCGTGATCGACCCCGCCCACCGGGCGGTCCCACGGGTACGTCGGGCCGGCGGCGGTGAGCGCCGCGCGCACGAGCGGCCCCCGGACACGGTGTGGGTGTCCGGGGGCCGCTCCCCGTGCGGGGCGTCGTGGCGCGCGGCGCCCGCCGATGGGTCGTACGGCCCACGGCCGTGCGCCGCGCCGACGCCCACGCGCCGGTCAGCCGATCTGCGTCCCAGTGGCCTGCAGGGCCTCGGTCACCGGCTGGAAGAAGGTCTCGCCGCCCGAGCCGCAGTTGCCGCTGCCGCCCGAGGTCAGGCCCAGCGCGGTGTCGCCCGCGAAGAGCGAGCCGCCGCTGTCGCCGGGCTCGGCGCACACGGTGGTCTGGATCAGCCCCTCGACCGTGCCCTCCTGGTAGTTGACGGTGGCGTCGAGCGCGGTGACGTCGCCGTCGTGCACCTGGGTGGTGCTGCCGCTGCGGGTCACCTTCTGGCCGACGGTGGCCTCGCCGGCCTTGGCGATCGCCTGCGTGCCGCCGTACAGGTTGACCTCGCTCGGGTGCGGGACGTCGGCCGTGTACTTGGCGATGCCGTAGTCGTCGCCCGGGAAGCTGCCGCCCTCGGTCGCCGCGACCTGCTGGCCGCCCTGCGAGTCCGACCAACCGGAGACGGCGTTGGTGCAGTGGCCCGCGGTCAGGAAGTACGGCTCGCCGCCCTTGGTGACGTTGAAGCCGAGCGAGCAGCGGGAGCCGCTGCCCCAGATCGCGTCGCCGCCCGCGAGCAGCGGCTTGAGGGTGTTGGTCGAGCGCTTGACCGTGACCCGGTCGCCGAGCGAGTCGGTGACCTTGGTCAGCTTGGCCAGCTTGCCGCCTCGCACCGTGCGGTCGGCGGTGACGACGACCGTGTTGCTCTTCGGGTTCATCGCCCAGGACGTGCCGGGGATGGTGGCCTTGGCCTTGAGGGTGCCGCGCGCCTGGTTCAGCGCGGCCAGCGAGTGCTTGACGATCCGGGGCTCGGCGCCGGCCGCGCGCACCCGCTCGGCGGCGGAGTCGTCCACCACGTTCACGACGAGCTTGCGGTCCTTGGCGTCGTAGTACGAGCCAGCAGCGGTGTCAGCGCCGAGGTCGGCGGTGATGTCGGTGGCCAGCGCGCCGGCGGCGGTGGCCGTGAGGGGGTCGGGGGCGGTGGGCGCCGCGTTGGCGCTCTGGAGCGTGAGGGTGGTGGTGATCAGTGCCGCTACGCCGACGCCGGCGATGGCCGAACGGCGTACGCTAGTGCGCTTCAACTCAAAACCTCCAGTGGGGGGATGGGCCCGGCTTGTGGGGGTTCGGACCCGGAGGAGGCATGCACGGGCCGCTCACCAGGAGGACGCGTCCATGCCAAGTTGCTCCGCTGAGTATTCCCAGGCTCTCGCGCGGCACACAAGGTCGCGTTCACGTCGCTGCCTTGACGCGCCCCACGCGCTACCCGAGTCACAGAACACACCTACCGCGCCCACGTCAGACTCGCACCCGGACACGCGCCGTGCGGGGCCGTACACCTGCGGTGATCGCCGCGCGTGGCTGATACTGCCGCCCGCTCGCCGTCTGGCCCGGCGGGGCGCGGCCGGCGCGCGCGGGTCGGCTAGCGCCCTTCGTCGCGCCGCTCGTCGCGGGACGTGACGGCGCCCGGCCCGGCTTCGCCGCCGGCCCGCGCCGGGGTGCCCTGGGTACGGGCCCGCGCCGTGGACGCCGGCGCCTCGCCGGCCGCGCGCCGGGCCGTGACGCCCGCGAGCGCCCCGGCGCGCGCCGGAGCCCGACCCGCACTCGGCACGCCGGCCGGGGCGGCGCCGGACGGCTCGGCCATCGGCTCGTCGGCTGGGGAGCCCCGCGCGGCGGAGCCGTCCGCCGAGGGGCCGTTCGCGGGAGAGCCGGTGGAGCCGTCAGGGACGCCGGCGGGCGGCGGCGCGGCCGGCTGCTGGGCCCGTTCGAGGAAGCGCAACAACTCCACCGGGAAGGGCAGCACCAGCGTGGAGTTCTTCTCCGCCGCCACCGCCACCACCGTCTGGAGCAGGCGCAATTGCAGGGCGGCCGGCTGCCGGGACATCTCGCTGGCCGCGTCGGCGAGCTTCCTGGACGCCTGGAACTCCGCGTCCGCGTTGATCACGCGGGCCCGCCGCTCGCGGTCGGCCTCCGCCTGCCGGGCCATCGACCGCTTCATCGTCTCCGGCAGCGACACGTCCTTGATCTCCACCCGGTCGATGTGCACGCCCCAGCCCACGGCCGGGCTGTCGATCATCAGCTCAAGGCCCTGGTTGAGCTTCTCCCGGTTGGAGAGCAGGTCGTCGAGGTCGCTCTTGCCGATGATCGAGCGCAGCGAGGTCTGCGCCATCTGGGAGACCGCGAACCGGTAGTCCTCCACCGCCACCACCGCGTCCGCCGGCGACACGACCTTGAAGTAGACGACGGCGTCCACCCGGACCGTCACGTTGTCCCGGGTGATGCCCTCCTGGGCGGGGACCGGGAGGGTGACGATCTGCATGTTCACTTTGCGCAGCCGGTCCACCGCCGGCACGATCATCGTGAAGCCGGGCTGCCGCACCTCGCGCCGGAGCCGGCCGAGCCGGAAGACGATGCCCCGCTCGTACTGCTTGACCACCCGGGCACCCGCCACGGCGTACGCCACGCCGCAGCAGAGCAGCACCACCAACACCGTCAGCAACGTCTCGATCATCACGGCCACCTGCCGTCCGTAGCGCGAGCGATGCCCCATCCGGGCTACTGATGTCCACGATAGCCCCGATTCACCCGATTGGCCCCGTAATGCCAGGTGGAGAGGGCGGCGGGCCCGGCCGGGGCCGCCGCCCTCTCGGCCGCGGCGACCCACCACGTACGGCCGGGCCCGGTCAGGTCAGGTCAGGTCAGTAGACGTTGACCTTGTACTTGCTCAGGGCCTCCTTGACCGGCTGGAAGAACGTCGTGCCGCCCGACGAGCAGTCGCCGCTGCCGCCGGAGGTGAGGCCGAGGGCGGTGGTGCCGGAGAACAGGGCGCCGCCGCTGTCGCCGGGCTCGGCGCAGACGTTGGTCTGGACGAGGCCGGAGACCACGTCCCCGCCGCCGTAGTTGACGGTGGCGTTCAGGCCGGTGACCTTGCCGCCGCGCAGCCCCGTGGTACTGCCGCTGCGCTGGACCTTCTGGCCGACGGTGGCGTTGGCCGCCTTCTTGATGTCGCGCGACGAGCCGTTGTACAGGTTGACGGTCCCCGGGTGCTTGAGGGAGCGGTTGTCGTAGCGGATGAGGCCGTAGTCGTTCCCGGGGAAGCTGGACCCGACGGTCTTGCCGATCTTCGTGCGGTGGTTCGACGTGGTGTACCAGGGCGGCTTGCCGTCGGTGCAGTGGCCGGCGGTCACGATGAAGTACTCGCCCTTGGCGTTGCGCGCGTTGAACCCGGCCGAGCAGCGCCAGTCGCCCGCGTAGATGGCGTCGCCGCCGGCGATGAGCTTGTTGAAGGTGCCAGGGGTGCGCTCGACGCGGATCGCGCCGGCGTGCGCTCCCGCCGCGCGCCTGAGCCGGGATATCTCGGCCCGGCTGACGGTGCTGTCGGCGGTGACGACGAGGGTGTTGGTGGCCTGGTCGACGTACCAGGCGGTGCCGGGCACGTTCGCCGAGCGGACCGCGTCGCCCGCGGTGACCGCCCGGACCGCGGTGGGCGCGGCCGGCGCGTCGGTGGCGGCTCCGGCGGCCGGCACCGCGAGTGCGGAGACGGCGGCGAGTCCGCAGGTCACGCCGATGAGGCGGACGCGTCCGCGCGGGCGGGAGCGGAGCGTGGTGCGGGTGTTCCTCAACTCTTCCTCCGGGGAAGTCGTGGGCCGGCTGCCGCGCCGGGCCCCGGGTGGCACGGCCACGGGGGTACGGCTGCCCGGCCGGCACGGCACGGCACAGCTACACGACGCTTCCGCCACGCTTCACGTCCCCCCTGACGAGCGCTGCCCGGAAGTATTCGGGCTGCGGCCGGCGCCGCACAAGGGGGTGTTGACCCGCCCTCGACGGCGCCCGGCGCCCACCGCGCCCGGAACGGCCCGCTCCCCCGCCGCCCCACCGGCCCACTTCCCCGTCGAGCCGGCGGCCGGCCCCGCTCAGCCCGTCGCGAGCGGGTTGCGCTCACCCGCCGTGAGCGGGAACGGGAGGGTGTTGCCGGGCGGCGGGAAGGGGCACAGGAAGTGGTCGGTGAACGCGCACGGCGGCAGCAGGGTGCGGTTGAAGTCCAGCGTCAGCCTCCCGTCGACGCCCGGGGCGCCGGGACGCAGGAAGCGGAACCGGTAGCTGCCGCCCTCGGCCCTGGCCCGCCCGCTGGTGGCGTCGGCGAGCACGATCCACAGCGAGCCGTCCCCCTCGTCCCCGGCCACCAGCGTGTGTTCCACGCCCTCCACCGTGAACACCACCTCGCCGGTGAGCCCGAGCCCCCGTCGCGCCCCGTCGGCGTTGGCCACCTGGATGGTGCGCCCCTCGGGGAACGGCCGGAAGACGGCGGGCACCGCCCAGCGCTCGGCGTAGTCGAACGCGTCGATCCCCGCGAACGCCCGCCGGGCCGCCGCGTCGGGGTCGAAGACCCGTACCGCCCACAGGCCCTCGCGGCGCAGCACCACCAGGTGCCGGTCGCCGCTGGTGACCCGGGCGTCCAGCGGTCCGTGCTCGGGCCCGAGCCTGGCCTCGCCCTCCAGCGGCTGGCCGTCCACCGCGAGCAGGTCCTCGGCGGTGGCGCTGACCACGAGTTCCTCGCCGTCCTCGGTCCATCGCCCCGGCACCCCGGGCAGCCTGCCGTCCGGCGCGTCGGCCAGCCAGTGGGTGCCGGTCACCGACAGCGGGCCGTACGGCGCGGCGACCGCCTCGGTTCGCTCCCGCAGCCAGGCGCGCCACTCGGCTCGCTCGGAGGTCTCGCCCGACGGCTGGTGCCGGGCCGCGTCCGGCCCCGGTATCTCCGGCTCACCGCCGGCCCCGGGCTCGCTACCGGTCCGGGCCGTGGAGTGCAGGATCGTTCCCGGCCGCACGGCGCCCTTGGGCGAGGCCGTCTCCGCGGGCCGCGCCGGGGTGGCCGCCGTACCGCGCTGTGCCGCTGTGTCCGTCATGCTGTTGTGTCCTTTCACGAGGGCTGGGCGAGCCCGAGATGGGCGCGCAGCGTGCTGCCGGTGTACCGGGTACGGAACGACCCGCGCTCCTGGAGCAACGGCACCACCTGCTCGACGAAGTCGTCGAGCCCGCCCGGAGTCAGGTGCGGTACCAGGATGAAGCCGTCGGCGGCATCCGTCTGGACGAAGGTGTCCATCTCCTCGGCGACCGCCGCCGGCGTCCCGATGAAGGACTGCCGCCCGGTGGCCTCGATCACGGTCTGCCGGATGGACAGCCCCTTCTCCTCGGCCAGCGCCCGCCAGGAGGCGACGACGGCGCGCGGGTCGGCGTGCCGCACCCGGCCCTGGCTGAGCTGGGCGTCGTAGTCGGGTTCGATGTCCGGCAATGGGCCATCCGGGTCATATCGCGATAGGTCGACTCCCCAGATCTGCTCCAGCGTGAGCAGCGCCGTCTGCGGCGAGATCTGCTGGTGCCGGATCTCGGCCGCCTTCTCCTGGGCCTCGGCCGCGGTGTCGCCGAGCACGAACGTCACCCCCGGCATGATCTTGAGGTCCGCGGGGCGGCGCCCGTGCGCGGCGAGCCGGCCCTTGACGTCGGCATAGAACCGCCGGCCGGCCTCCAACGTGCCGTGCCGGGTGAAGACGACGTCGGCGGTGGCCGCGGCGAACTCGCGCCCCTCGCTCGAGTCGCCGGCCTGGATGACGACCGGGTGGCCCTGCGGGCCACGCTCCACGCTGAAGTGGCCCTCGATGTCGAAGTGGCGTCCGTGGTGCGCGAAGGCGCCGGCCCGCGCGCGCTCGGCGCCCGGCGGCCAGGAGTCCCACAGCTCGCGCGCGGTGGCGACGAACTCGGCGGCCCTGGTGTAGCGGTCGGCGCGGTCCAGGAAGCCGCCGCGCCGGAAGTTCTCGCCGGTGAAGGCGTCGGATGAGGTCACCACGTTCCAGGCGGCGCGCCCCCCGCTCAGGTGGTCGAGCGAGGCCAGGCGGCGGGCGAGTTCGTAGGGCTCGTTGAAGGTGGCGTTGACGGTCGCGGCGAGCCCCAGCCGTTCGGTGACGGCGGCCAACGCGCTGAGCACCGTGATCGCCTCGGGCCTGCCGAGGACGTCGAGGTCGTGGACGCGGCCCTGGTGCTCGCGCAGCCGCAGCCCCTCGGCGAGGAAGAAGAAGTCGAACAGGCCGCGCTCGGCGGTCTGGGCCAGGTGCGTGAAGGACGCGAAGTCGATCTGGCTGCCGAGCGCCTGCGGCGCCGCGGTCCACACCGTCGTGTTGTTGACGCCCGGGAAGTGGGCGGCGAGGTGGATGGGCTTACGGCTGGTACGCGGGGTGCCCGAGGTGTCGGTCATCGCGCTGATGCCTCCCTGGCGAGGGCGTAACGGTTGGCCGGGCGCGGCAGGCCCAGGTGTTCGCGGAGCGTGGCGCCCGGATAGAAGTGGCGCGCCAGGCCGCGGTGTTGCAGCACGGGCACCGTGCCGTCCACCAGGAGCCGCAGGTCGCGCTCGGGGTTCCGGGGGCGGAAGTGGAAGCCGTCGGCGACGCCGTCGGTGTGCCAGCTCGCGGCGAACTCGGCCAGCGCGACCGCGTCGGCCGACGCGTCGAGGTCCACCGGCAGCGAGGCGAGCACGATCAGCCGGTCCGGCTCCCGGCCGCAGGCGCGGGCGCGTTCGCGCAGGTCCGCGCGGACGGTGCGGACCACGTCGGGGTCATCGGTGCGGATGAGGGCGACGTCGGCGTGGCGGGCCGCCGCCGCGCGGGCGTGGGACGGTGTGGCGTCGATGACGGTCACGGGGTGCCCCTGTGGCGGGCGGGGCACGATGGAGGGGCCGCGCACCGAGAAGGTGGCCGACTCGAAGTCGACGTAGTGCAGCTTGTCCCGGTCGACGAAGCGACCGGTGGCCACGTCGCGGATCTCCGCGTCGTCCTCCCAACTGTCGAAGAGCCGGGTGACGACGTCCACCACCTCGCCCGCCTCGTGCCACAGCTCCGGCGCGGGGGCCGCCGGCCGGCGGCCGACGAGCCGGGCCTCGGCCTCGGTGGCGGAGACCTCGACGATCCAGCCGGCCCGCCCACGGCTGACCCAGTCCAACGTGGCGACCTGGGTGGAGACGTGGAACGGTTCGGTGTGGGTGGTGGTGACGGTCGGCACTAAGCCGATGCGGTCCGTGGTGGGGGCGACGCGGGCCAGCACGGCGAGGGCGTCGAGCCGCGCCACGCCGGGCGCGGGCTGGCCGAGCGAGTCGTCCAGGGTGACGAAGTCGAAGGCGCCACGCTCGGCGAGGTGGGCCCGGTCGACGAAGGCGGACGCGGTCTGGGGCGCGCCGCCGTCGATGGCGACGGCCAGTCGCAGCGGACGGTTCAAGGGGGGCATGGGGGTCCTCAGGGTCCGTGGGTGGATAGGCGTCGGGCGGTCGTTCTCGCGTCGGCCCGGGCCGGCGCTGCGCGCGAGCCCGGGCCGCGCCGGGGCCGGTCAGGCGGTCAGCCGCGCCGGCCGGGCGTCCTCGGTGAGCAGGCGCAGCAGGGCCCGGGCCACCGCGTCGTTCTGGCGTACGGCGGGGGCTCCGGTGCCGGGTCGGGCGAAGGCCGCGGCGACCCGGGCGTCGGTGGGGGCCCCGATCGCGAACCGGCGCGGGTGCGGCCGGCCGGCCCGGTCGAGCAGCCGGGCGTCCTCGGGGCGTACGGCGACCAGCCCGCCGGGCGTCACGCGCAGCCCGTCCGGGTCCTCCTCGTGCAGGGCGCGCAGGAGCCGGTCGCGGGAGCGGGCCACCGACGGGTCGGGCAGCCTGGCCTCGACCAGCGCGGCGGCCTCGATCCGGTGGCCGGGCACGGAGGCGCTGGTCGCCACGAAGGCGCCGCGCGCCGGATCGGCGGTGACGCTCATGTCGGCCCCGACGAAGCGCACGACGCCGGCCCGGGACAGGGCGAGCAGTTGCCGCAGCCGGGGGCCGGGCGGGCCCGAGGCGAGGTAGCTGAAGAAGCCGTGCCACCACGGGCCGATGTCGCCCAGCCCGGCGACCTGCCCGTACACCGCCAACAGGCCGAGGAAGACGGCCAGGTCGGGGCTGTGTTCCGGGTCGTGGCGGCGTATCAGGTCGGCGGTGACGTAGTCCCGCAGCCCCTCCTGGAGCGCGGCGTGCGACGCGAAGGTGACCCCGGCCAGCGGGCGGTCGAGGCGGGTCAGGTCGAGCCGGTCGGCGGGGTCGGGCACTGCGTCGGCCACCAGCGCGGCCAGCGCGGGACCGTCCACCTCGCAGGCGGCGTACGCCGCCTCGAACTCCGCCCAGCTCCCGACCGTGCGCTCCGGGTGGGCCGCGAACAGCCGGTGGTAGTGCACGTAGCCCAGTTCCTTGCGCACCAGCGGCCACGCGTCCCGGGCGAAGTCGACCGGCCGCTGCCGGCGCAGCGCGTCGGCCACCTGCTCGGGCCCGAAGAAGCGGGGCAGCGGGGGCAGTTCGCCCGTCCAGTCGTAGCCGAGCTTGGCGTGGTACGGCACGCCGCGCCGCGACCCGACGTACAGCACCGGCTCCCGTCCCGACGGCCGGTAGACCAGCTCGGGGCCGTCGCCCGGCCCCTCGCCACGGGCGCCGGGCGCCTCGGCGTACGTCCCGCCGCGCCCCTCGGTTAGCAGCACCATCAGGTCCACGAAGGCCAGCCCGAAGCCGCGCACCAGTACCGGCTGGCCGGGGCGCAGCGCCCGCAGGTCGCTGTCGGCGGTGTACTCGGGCGGCAGGTACGTCAGCCGGTGCCGGGCCGCGAACGAACCCAACTCCCGCTCTCGCGCGTCGGGTTCGGCGTCGAGGTGGCCGAGGGCGAGCACGACGGCGTCGGCGACGAGCGGCAGTTCGCGGCCCTCCAGCCACACGCGTTGCGCGCCGTCGCGCGGGCCGGTCAGCCGCACCGCGCGACGGCGGTGGACGCGCAGCTCGACGCCGGCCGGCAGCGCGGCCACCGCCCGCTCGTACACCCAGCGCAGATACGCGCTCTGTAGCCGCCGGGTGGCGAAGGTGCGCCCGGTCAACGCGGCGACCTCCGCCGCGAGTTCGGGCGCCAGCGGCACGGCCAGCCGCCCGGCGCGGATGTCCTCGGCCCACTCGGCGAGCGAGGGCCCGGAGTCCGGCGGCCCGTCCCGCTCGGCGTCCCAGCCACGGCTCCCGTCGTCGAACACGGACACGTCGGCGGCCATCGAGTTCATCCACAGCAGCGGCGACTGCCGCGGTCGCCAGACCCGACCGCCGCCCGGCGGGTGCGGGTCGACGAGGTGCAGCACGAGCCGCCCGCCCCACGGCGTCGCGCCGCCGCCCGGGCCCGCGCCGGCGCCGACCCGTCGAGGTCGCGAGGGCAGGGGGCCCGCGCCGCCGCGCGGCCGACCGCCGACCGGCGAACCCGCGCCGACGTGCGAGGACGCGCCGGCCGGCGAGGCGACCAGGTCGGCGGAGGCCGGCAGGAGTTGGGCGGCGCGCGCGGCGATCCGGGCGATCAGGCCCACACCGCGCGGGCCCGCGCCGACGATCGCGATGGCTGGCGGGCGGGGGCGTCGGGGGAGAAGGGAGCTATCCGGTGACACGGACATGCGAAGACTCCGTGGGTGCTCGAATCCGAGCACGCGTCCTGTCCACACACCGGTCGAGCCCCTCAGCAGGACCGGACTGTGAAGGCTATGCGTTGGCCACTGCCCGCTGTCAAGGCTGTCCATACTGTGAACGGCGCGTCTCACGTCAGTTGACGGACAAACGGAAGCCTGCTCCACTTGGCCCATGTACTCAGGGCAGCGCCTGGTCACCCGCGACCACATCGACTTCGGTCGGGTGTGGTCCTCCTCCTGTTCGGGCTGACACTGCTCCTTCACGCCTGAGCGCCCGCCCTCACCGGCCCGGCCGCGCTCGGCCCCCCGTGACCTCAGCCGTTACGGCCCCAACCCCCGCGCGGGCGAACGCGCCCCGCACCCACGCTTTTCGGCACGCATCCCCACACGGTCAACGCTCGGCCTCCCCTCGCCTTGCTCACGCACCACCCTGTCCTGACGTCGCTCCCCCGGACTTTCACCCACCCTCGCCCACACCACGACTCGGCCCGTCCCGCCCCGAACTCCACCCACCTCACGGCCGTACGACACTGGCCTCTCAACTCCCATGCCGCTGCTACCTGTTGAACCCGACCTCGCCCCACCCTGGAGGCGACGGCCACCCACCGACCGTCGCCTCCGGCGCCCACTCACGCGCGTGACGAGGTTCCACGCCGCCCCCGACACCACCAGCCACCCTCACCACACCCGCACCCGAGTAACCCATCGGAGACTCGCCGCGCCACTACCCGCCAGAACCAACCGCGCCACGGACGAAGCGCCGCACATGCGCGCGTACCGCCGCCGGCCGCTCCAGCCAGGGCTCGTGCCCCGAGCGCTCGATCCGCGTCAGCGGAACCGCGAGCCGCCGCGCGAGCGCGGCGAGGGCCGAAAGCGGGCGGAGGTCAGCAGCCCCACCGAGCAGTTCCGCCCGCGCGGGCAGGCAGGTACTCAGCAACTACAGTCGCAACACTCACAACATTCGCAGCACTCACAGCACTCGCAGCATTCGCACTTGTGGCACCAGCCGCCGCGCTTGTCGCCGCTCCACGGGTCGTGGTACTCCTCGCGGCAGCAGAGCTGACACGTGCAGCACAGGCCGAGCCAGACGGCGCAGCCGGGGACCAGTGAGCGTCGGCGCGGCGGGCGGCCGGGGGAGCCGCCGGCGTCGCCACCTCCGCCGCCGTCGCCGCCCCCGCCACCGAACCAGTCCCCGTCCGGACCGCCGTGGCCCGGCCCCGGGTGCAGCGGCTGGGGTGTGCCGTGGGAGCCCTGCGGCGCGTTCAGGCCGCCGTACGGGGCGTACGGACCGTTGCCGTGCGCGGGCTGGCCGCCGTGCGGCTGGGCGTACGGATTGCCGTACGGCTGCTGGGTTCCGGGGCCGTACGGGTTCGCGGGGTGGCCCGCCGGGTGCGAGCAGGTGGGGCCGAACGCGCGATCCACGGCGTGCCGCAGCTCGTGCGCGAGCAGCACGTGGGCGAGCTTGCCGTCGGTGAACTCCACGTCCCGCAGGGCCAGCCGCACCCCGTGCACCGCGTCCTCGCACAGCCGCCGCGCCTCGGCGAGCGTCGCGCCCGTGGCGAGCAGCGGGTTCCACGCGCCGGTGCGCGCGTCCTCGTCCAGGTCCTCCACCGCGTCCAGGAGGTGCGCGAGACGGCCGAAGAGTCGCCCGACCTCGGCGAGCGGGGCCCGGTTCGCCGGTCGGCCGGCCAGCTCAGCGGTGTGCGCGAAGGCCGCGGCGGTCGCGGTCTCGGTCGGTTCGGTGATGGTCAGCAGCGGGGTGCCGCGGCCGGCGAGCGCCTCGATGTCCGGCTGCCGGTCCACCGCCGCCACCAGCACGGCCGTGTCGAAGCCGAGGTCGGAGCCGGTGAGCGCGCCGGCCCGGTCCCAGCGGGTGGCCACCCGACGGGCCGCGGCGGCCACCGGGCGGCGGCCCAGCGCGCCGTCGCCGTCGGCGATGTGGTCCCGGACCTTCGCCGACGCCAGCACGAGGGAGACGGCGGCGGCCAGTCGGGCGCCCTCGCCGCGCGCGACGGGCGCGGTGCGCATGCCGCGCAGCGGGCAGGGCCCGGCGGTGCGCCGCCCGGCCGCGCGGGTGACCTCCGGCGACTGGGCCTCCACCAGGACGGAAATAATCAGGCCGTCATAGTTGGTGGCAACTCGGGCGAACTGGCCGTGGTCGGCCCGTAGCGCCAGGCACAGCCCGCACAGATGTGCCATCCAGTCGGTGCGGAGACGATCCGACAAGCGATGCCGACATGGTCGGACAATCCCAAACAAAGCTTCCTCGTTCCCCCGTACGCCGCGTGGCGTCACTCATTTAGCCGGCGAGTCTAACTACCATGCCGTCAGGCCCCCTGCAGGGGAGGAACTCTGATTCCTGGGCATGCGTTGTGCACCAGTACCGTCACGAATCCCCTGTGCGGCGGCAATCCGCTTGGCACATCATCTACAACATGGCCGACCATAGAGGAGCGGACAGTACCCACCGCACGTGAGAGGAGGCGTCCATGGGATCGGTGCGCAAGGCGAGTGCTTGGCTTGGCCTCGTCGACGACAGCGATGATGAGCGCTACTACGACGACGACTACTCCGAGGGCCCCGAGCCCGGCGACGCCTGGGTGACCGACCCGCGGGTGCGGGTCGCCGACCAGGCCGCGCAGGACCAGGGCTCGCGCATCGCCACGGTCACCCCGGACGGCTTCCGTGACGCGCGGGGCATCGGCGAACTGTTCCGCGAGGGCATCCCGGTGATCGTGAACCTCACCGCCATGGAGCCCGCCGACGCCAAGCGCGTGGTGGACTTCGCCGCCGGGCTGACCTTCGGGCTGCGCGGCTCCATCGAGCGGGTCGCCACTCGGGTGTTCCTGCTCACACCGCCTGACTACCAGGTCGTCAGCGGCGAGGCCCGCCGCGGCAACAGCGGCTTCTTCAACCAGAGCTGACCTGGCGGCGTGCGCGCCTTCGCGGCGCACGCCGCCGGGCCGGGTCCGGCCCCGGTCACCCGACCTGCGCCGCCACCCCGCCCGTCCCGCGCATCCCACGCGCCCCGCTCGATTCCTTCGCGCCTCTCATCCCGCTCGTCGCGCTCGGCCCACCCGCCTCGCCGGGCCCGTCAGCGGAACGCGTCGAGCCCGGTCAGCGCCTTGCCCAGCACGAGCTGGTGCATCTCCACCGTGCCCTCGTAGGTGAGCACCGACTCCAGGTTGGTGGCGTGCCGCATCACCGGGTACTCCAGCGAGATGCCGTTCGCGCCCAGGATGGTGCGGGCCGTACGGCAGATCTCGATCGCCTCCCGCACGTTGTTGAGCTTGCCGAAGCTGACCTGTTCGGGCCGCAGCCGGCCGGCGTCCATCCGACGCCCGAGGTGGTACGCCAGCAGCAGGCCCTTGTGGAGTTCGACCGCCATGTCGGCGAGCTTGGCCTGGGTGAGCTGGAAGCCACCGATCGGCTTGCCGAACTGCTCGCGGGTCTTCGCGTAGTCCAGGGCCGCGTGGAACGAGGAGCGCGCGGCGCCCAGCGCGCCCCACACGATCCCGTACCGCGCGTGGTTGAGGCAGCTCAGCGGGCCGCGCAACCCGGTGACCTCGGGAAGCACCGCATCGGCCGGCAGCCGCACCTGGTCGAGGACGAGTTCGCTGGTGACCGAGGCGCGCAGGGACCACTTGTGGTGGATCTCGGGGGCGGAGAACCCGGGCGCGTCCGTCGGCACGACGAAGCCGCGGACGCCCTCGTCGGTCTGCGCCCAGACGACGGCCACGGCGGCCACCGAGCCGTTGGTGATCCACATCTTGCGGCCGGTGAGCACCCAGTCGGAGCCCTCGCGCCTGGCCGTGGTGCGCATGCCCGCGGGGTCGGAGCCGTGGTCGGGTTCGGTCAGGCCGAAGCAGCCGATCGCCTCCCCCGCCGCCATCGGCGGCAGCCAGCGCTGCTTCTGCTCCTCGGAGCCGTAGCGGTGGATGGCGTACATGGCCAGGGAACCCTGCACCGAGACCAGGGAGCGGATGCCGGAGTCGGCAGCTTCCAGCTCCAGGCAGGCGAGCCCGTACTGGACGGCGCTCGCGCCCGCGCAGCCGTAGCCCGTGAGGGACATGCCGAGCGCGCCGATGGAGCCGAGTTCCCTGGCCAGGTCGCGGATGCCGGGCAGTTCGCCGCGCTCGTACCAGTCGGCGATGTGCGGCAGCACCCGGTCCGTGGCCCAGTTACGGACGGTGTCGCGCACCGCGAGGTCCTCGGGCGCGAGGAGGTCGTCGATGCCCAGCGGGTCGGTCGGGTCGAACGGCGGCAAGGTGCGCGCGGACATGAGGGCGGCCTCCGGCTCGGGTGCGGTCTGGGTCGGGACCGGCGGCCGGGGCCCGTACCGCCTCGGCGACCGGGGTGATCATCCCGTTGCGTCCGACGCTACTTCCGGGTACGAGACGGCGTCCAGCCCCCCTTTGCCGCCAGCGTCGCGGGTTCGGCGTCGGCGTCGGCGCGGGGCGCGCGTGTCAGCGGCGTGCGGACGAGGTGGCCGGGGTCGTGTCGGGCACGGCGTGCTCGTCCGCGTCGGGCGCGTCGGGATGCCGGCGCCGGCGCGGCACGGTGTTTTCCTTGCCGCGCGCGTGCTTGGGCGCGGGGGTCGGGCGGGTCGTGTCGTCGTCCGGGTCCGCCGGGCCGTCCATGGTGCGCGGCAGGCACAGCGCGGCGAGCGCGCCGAGCAGCAGCAGGCCGGCGCTGACCCAGAGCGTGCTGTGCAGGCCGGTGACGAAGGAGTCGCGGGCGGCGGCCCGCAGCGCCGCGCCGGACGCCCCGCCGAGCGCGTCGGAGACCTCGTACGCCTCGCCGAGCGAATGGCTCGCGGCCCTGGCGGAGTCGTCGGGTATGCCCGGTGTCGCGGCGACCCGTGGGGCGTAGGCGGCGTTCATGACGCTGCCGAGCAGGGCGATGCCGAGGCCGGCGCCGAGTTGGTAGGAGGTCTCGCCGATGGCGGCGGCCCCGCCCGCGCACTTGGCCGGCGCCTCGCTGAGCATCGACTCGTACGCCCCGAACAGGGTGGTCTCCAGGCCGAAGCCGAGGAGGACGAAGCCGCAGACCAGGACGGCGGGGCGGTCGTGCTGGCCCATCGCGGTCAGCGACAGGACGGCGCCCGCGGTGATCGCGAAGCCGAGGGCGACCATGGTGCGCGGGCCGAGCCGGTGCAGCATGCGGGAGCCCACGAGGCCGGCGGCCATGGCCGCGAACGTGAGCGGCAGCAGCCGGAGGCCGGTCTCCAGCGGGGTGAGGCCGAGGACCAGTTGCAGGTACTGGGCGGCTATCAGCTCCAGTCCGACCAGGGCCAGCATGGCGAGCACGATGCAGCCCACCGCCGTGCCGAACGCGGGCCGGGCGAACAAGGCCAGGTCCACCAGCGGGTTGTCGCGCCGGCGCTGGCGGCGCACGAAGAGCACCAGGAGGACGCCGCCCAGCAGCGTCGGGCACGCGGTCCCGAGTTCGGCCAGGCCCTGCCCGTTGCCCAGCCGCTTGACGCCGAGGACGGCGCCGAACAGGCCGAAGGCCGCCATCAGCGCGCCGGTCACGTCCCAGGGGCCGTTGCCGTCGCCGGTGGACTCGGGCAGCAGCCAGCGGCCGACGGGCAGGGCGACGACCATCAGCGGGATGTTGATCAGGAAGACCGAGCCCCACCAGAAGTGCTCCAGGAGGAAGCCGCCGAGCAGGGGGCCGGCCGCGGCGCCGACGGCCGCGACGGCGCTCCAGACGCCGATCGCGACGGCGCGCTCGCGCCGGTCGGGGAAGACCTGGCGGAGGATCGACAGCGTGGCCGGCATGATCATCGCGCCGCCCACGCCGAGCAGCGCCCGGGCCACGATCAGGACCTCGGGCGTGGTCGCCAGGGCGGCGAGCGCGGAGGCCAGGCCGAAGAGTCCGTAGCCGAGGAGCAGGACGCGCCGGCGGCCCACCCGGTCGCCGAGGGTGCCGAAGAGGATCAGCAGCGACGCGCACACCAGTGGATAGACGTCCACGATCCACAGCAGCTCCATGGAGCCGGGGCGCAGGTCCTCGCTGACGGCCGGGACCGCGACGTGCAGCACGGTGGCGTCCACGGCGACCAGCAGCAGGCTCACGCACAGCACCACGAGCACGAGCCAGCGGTCGGCGCCGCCGCTCGCGTCGCGCCAGCGCGAGGCACCGGGCCCGGACCGGGAAACGCCCGCTGACCGCCGGTTGCCGGTCGTGGTCGTCCCGGTCATAGAGGTACCTCCCTGTGGTGCGCTCGCGGCGCGGGACCTGCTCGGGGCATGACGTCGACGTGACGTCGAGAAGGCAGTCCGGTGGCCCTGCGGATTGGGCGAGTGAGACGTCAGCGTACGCGAGTCGCGGTGGGGGCCACGTACCTCACCGCCCTGTGAGCCCCTTGCCCCATTTGCCCCAACCATTCGTCTGACCTGCGCTCACACCCCGCCCGACCCGCACGGCCCGGGCCCGTACCGGGCTCGGCGACGGCCCGACCAAGCCGTCGGCGGTCGGACATCCGCCCGAGCCTCGCGCCCCCGGCCGGGGCCGCGGCGCGCGCGGAGGCCACCGGCGCGCACTATGGCCGGATGTGATCGCGCGCCAGGAGCCGTCGCGCGGGACTCGGGCCGCGACACCGGCCGTTCACCGAGATGATCACCGCGCGTCCGGTGGGGTCGGCCGCCGCCCGGCAACCGGATGGGAAACGGCGGGGAACGCCAGGGCCAATCAGCGATAAACAGAGGAGCGCTAATAGAATAAACGGGTTCCGCGCGATCCCGATGAGAAGCGCTACGGGAATAGACAAGCACTCCCGGCATTCCGTGAAATCGTGAACGGCAATGCCGAGAACGAGACCCTCTCCACATCACATCGTCATCACAAAGAGACGTGATCGACCGATGTCACCTGTCACGCAATGTAATGTCGATTGAGTGCGTACCGATGACAAGCTTCCTCAGGCGGAGGAGCGCCCAGCCAAAGTCGCGCGACCGCGCATGACGCGGACGCGGGGCTGGCTGCTGGGGTCCACTCTCGCGGTCTACGTGGCCACGGTGGTCGGCGTGCTCACCACCTCCTGGCTGGTGAGGCTCGACTGGCAAGTCATGTTGTTCCGGCCGTACAAGCAGTGGCCGGAATTCCACACCTTCCTGGACTACTTCGTCGTGCTCGGCCAGCGCGGGCCCACGGCCGTCATGGTGACCGCCTGGCTCGGCTGGTGCTGCTGGCGGCAGCGCAGCCCGCGCCCGCTGCTGCTGCTCGGCACCTCGCTGCTGCTGCTGAACGCGACCGTGGGCGCCGCGAAGCTGGGCATGGGCCGCCTGGGCCCGCACTACGCGACCGTGGTCGGCTCGAACGAGATGTGGGCCGACGGCGATATATTTCCTTCGGGTCACACCGCGAACGCCGTGGTCACCTGGGGTGTGCTGGCCTACCTGGCGACCACGCCGGGGGCCCGCAGGGTCGCCTCGGTGATCGCCTCCGTGGTCACCCTGGGCGTGGGGATGACGACGGTCTACCTCGGCACGCACTGGGTCAGCGACGTGCTCCTCGGCTGGGCCGCCGGCCTGCTGATCCTGCTGGCGCTGCCGATGTTCGAGGCGCCGATGGCCTGGGCCGAGATGGTGCTGCGGATCGCCTGGGCGCGCCTGCGCGCGGGCTCCCTGTTCACCCCGCAGCCGACGGCCGCGCTGGCCAACCCGGCGCTGAGCACGCCGCGGGCCACTTCGGACGAGGAGCACCACCCCCGCGAGCGGCTGCCGTTGGCCGGCCGCGCCGGCGGTGCCGCGCGGGCCCCGGAGAGCTGGCCGCACCATCCGGCCCGGCCGCACACCGCGCGCTCCGAGCGCACCCCCGTCACCCCGACCGGCAGCCGCCGCCCGCCGCACGCGGACCGCTCCCGCAGCGCGCCGCTCGGCTCGGCCGGCGCCCCGCGCGGACGCACCGGCGGCTGACGGCCGGCGGTCGCGCGGCGCCGCCCGCGCGACCGCGGCCCGCACGATCGGCGCGCACACCGGCGGGCCACCCGACGGCGAAGGCCCCGACGCTCGATGGAGCGTCGGGGCCTTCGTCGTCCGCGCCGGGGCTTCGCCGCCACCGGCTCAGCCCTTCCAGCAGCGCGCGACGACGCCGTCCTCGACGGTGAAATTCAGTCGGCCGGTCAGGTACTCCATGGTGATGATCGCGCCCTTCGGCAGCGACCTGACGGTGGTCCAGCCGCGCTCCCTGGCCCGCCGCTCGGCGGCCTCGCCGGCGAGGCCCACGTAGGAGTCCAGGTCGTCGGCCGGTTCGGCCGGGGGGTTCGGTAGAGGTGCCATGCCAGCCACCGTAGGCGCCCCCGCCGGGTGACGGAAGGCGGGGCCCTGCCAGCGGAACATGGCCCACGGGCGCCTCACTGGTCACACTTGGGTCACAGAAAACACGGCCCGGTTTGCCGCGTACCGCGTCACCCGTAAGGCCCTTCCGTTCCCCGTCGGAAGGGGCGGCCGAGTTCTCATCAATTTCTCATTCCGGCGCCCGAAAAGGGCCGCGTCGCGCGCCGTCGGGCGGCTACGCGTAGGAAATTGAACGGCTAACGGAAATGCATACCGCATCACACAGGGAGCGCACAGTTCCACCACATTGATCTGGCCGTTCGCACACAGGTTTGGCCATAGCTACACGTACCGACTTCCCCCACTGACGCCCACATGCCAGACACACCAGACAAGCCCGACAACGATCCCCACACAGGTCCTCATAAGTAGCTCGCGGACAGGGCAGAAGGGGGCGAAACGGCGCGCCGTGCGCGTGTCGTACCGCCGCCCCCGCCGCGGGCGCCCCGCATCATGGCGGGTACCCGAAGCCCGGCAGAGCAGACGCCCAGAGGGAGCACGCATGGGAACGGAGACCGCCCAGGCGGCTACCGGGCCGGTTCGGGAGCGGCGGCCCGGTCGCGTGGTGGTGGACTGGCTGACGACGACCGACCACAAGAAGATCGGCCACCTCTACCTGATCACCTCGTTCGGCTTCTTCCTGCTCGGGGGGTTACTGGCCCTGGTGATGCGGGCCGAGCTGGCCTGCCCCGGGTTGCAGCTCATCTCGAACGAGCAGTTCAACCAGGCGTTCACGCTGCACGGCACGATCATGCTGCTACTGTTCGCGACGCCGACCTTCGCCGGGTTCGCCAACGAGATCATGCCGCTCCAGATCGGCTCCCCCGACGTGGCCTTCCCGCGCCTGAACATGCTGTCGTACTGGCTGTTCCTCATCGGCGGGCTCATGGTGACCAGCGGCATGCTGGTGCCGAACGGCGCGGCCGACTTCGGCTGGTTCGCCTACGCGCCGCTCAACAGCGCCACCCACTCGCCCGGCATCGGCGCCGACCTGTGGATCATGGGCCTGGCGATGTCGGGCTTCGGCACGATCCTGGGCGCGGTCAACTTCCTCACCACCATCATCGGGATGCGCGCGCCCGGCATGACGATGTTCCGGATGCCCGTCTTCACGTGGAACGTGCTGTTCACCTCGATCCTGGTGCTCGTCGCCTTCCCCGTGCTGGCCGCCGCGCTGCTGTGCCTGGAGGCGGACCGGCGCTTCGGGGCGGTGGTCTTCGAGGCCGAGTACGGCGGGGCGATCCTGTGGCAGCACCTGTTCTGGTTCTTCGGGCACCCGGAGGTCTACATCATCGCGCTGCCGTTCTTCGGCATCGTCACGGAGATCATCCCGGTCTTCTCCCGCAAGCCGATCTTCGGCTACGTGATGCTGATCGGGGCGACGATGGCCATCACGGGGCTGTCCGTGGTCGTCTGGGCCCACCACATGTTCGCCACCGGCGCGGTGCTGCTGCCCTTCTTCTCCTTCCTGTCCTTCCTGATCGCGGTGCCGACCGGGGTGAAGTTCTTCAACTGGATCGGCACCCTGTGGCACGGGTCGATCTCCTTCGAGACGCCCATGCTGTGGTCGATCGGCTTCCTGGTCAGCTTCCTGTTCGGCGGCCTCACCGGCGTCATCCTGGCCTCGCCGCCCCTGGACTTCCACGTCACCGACAGCTACTTCGTGGTGGGCCACTTCCACTACGTGGTCTTCGGCACCGTCGTCTTCGCGATGTTCGCCGGCTTCTACTTCTGGTGGCCGAAGCTCACCGGCAGGATGCTCGACGAGCGCCTGGGCCGCGTCCACTTCTGGACCCTGTTCGTCGGCTTCCACGCCACGTTCCTGGTCCACCACTGGCTGGGCGTGGAGGGCATGCCGCGCCGATACGCGGACTACCTGGCGGCCGACGGCTTCACCGCGCTCAACATGGTCTCCACCGTCGGCGCCTTCCTGCTCGGCCTGTCCACGCTGCCGTTCCTCTACAACGTCTGGAAGACCGCGCGCTACGCGCCGCCGGTGACCGTGGACGACCCGTGGGGGTTCGGCCGCTCGCTGGAGTGGGCGACCTCCTGCCCGCCACCACGGCACAACTTCCTCACCCTGCCCCGCATCCGCTCCGAGTCCCCCGCCTTCGACCTGCACCACCCGCGCGTGGCGCGCCTTGAAGAGGCGAGCATCAAGGCAGAGCCCGATCGAGGCGGTCGCGAATCCGTCTGATGTGCTCGCGCAGCTCGGCCGGCTCGCGCACCTCGAAGTCGAAGCCCGTCAGGACGATGTGCAGCACCAGCACGTCCAGCGCGTGCGCGCCGGTGTGCAGCAGGCAGGAGTGCTCGTCCACCGCCTCAAGGACGCCCGCCGTCGGCGATATCCGCTCCGCGGCACGCTCCACCGGGACGCGCAAGAGCACGGTGGCGCGGTGCGCGTACGCGGTCACGGACACCCCCCGCGACACGTAGGCGGCCAGGTCCTCGGCGGGCGGCTCGCGGTGCTCGAAGCGCGGCCCGTGCGGCGGCTTGGGGGTGATGCGGTCGGCCCGGAAGGTGCGCCAGTCGGCGCGGTCGAGGTCCCACGCCACCAGGTACCAGCGCGCCCGCGAGCACACCAGGCGGTACGGCTCGGTCGTGCGGCGGCTCACCCCGCCCCCGTGGTCGCGGTACTCGAAGCGGACCCGTTCCCGGTCCCGGCAGGCGTGCGCCAACTCGGTCAGCACCCGTGGGTCGATGGCGGCGTGACCCTGCGCGCCGACCATCGGCACCGTGTACGTGTTGAGCGCCGAGACCCGGCGGCGCAACCGGTCCGGCAGCACCTGCTCCAGCTTGGCCAGGGCGCGCACGGTGCTCTCGTCCATGCCCTCCACCCCGGCGGGGGCCATCCGCAGCCCCACCGCGACGGCCACCGCCTCGTCGTCGTCGAGCAGCAGCGGCGGCAGTTCGGCGCCCGCGCCGAGCTGGTAGCCGCCCGCCGTGCCGGGCACGGAGTGCACCGGGTAGCCGAGTTCGCGCAGCCGGTCCACGTCGCGGCGGATGGTGCGCGGGGTGACACCGAGACGCTCGGCCAGCTCCGCGCCCGCCCAACTGCGGCGCCCGCCACTCGCGCCGTACCGGTCCGTCGATGCGAGGCCGCCGTGGGTCTGCAACAGCGAGAGCAGACGCAGGAGTCGGGCCGAGGTCTCCAACATGGGCAGCAGTCTGCCAGCCACCGCGGACAGCTACGGTCCGCGAGGAACCGGTAGGGGTGGGCGGACGCGAGGCGCCGTCATCGCCCGCTACCTCGGCCCGGCGCGCCCGTGCCCGCGCCCGGTGGTCGGGCGCGGGCACGGGCCCACAGGTGACGACCGGGCCGGCACCGAACGCGTCGTTCGGTGCCGGCCCGGTCGCCGGACGGCTCGCCGGCGCGGCGGTCACCGTGGTGGGGTGCCGCGCGCCCGGACCGACCCGCTCACCATCGATACCAGCGGGAGCGGTGGCCGCTCGGCGTGGTGGAGCGCACCAGGAAGCCGAGCAGCCAGATGACCAACACGGCGATGGCGATCCACCACAGCACCTTGATCGCGAAGCCGGCGCCGAACAGGATCAGGGCCAGCAGCAGAACCAGTAGAACAGGAACCATAGTTCACACCTCCAGGACAATCGAGTGCCCCGCCCACCACGGCTCATGCAAAATGCCCCGCCCCGCGGCGGTGTCATGACTCACACCGACGGCCGCTACGCCCCCTCGACGCGCACCGAGAGGTCGTTGTCCGCCGTGTAGTACGGGGTGACGCGGACCGTGCCGCGGTCGGTGCTCAACGACAGCGCCGGGTAGGCGAAGACCGGCTTCTTGTCCACGACGTCGTCCAGGATGCGCGCGATGCGCACCCGCGTCGCGGGCGGCCGGTCCGCCGGGGCGGCCTCCGCCGCCGCTTCCGCCGCCGCCCGGCCGTCGGCCTCCTCGTCCTCGTCGGCCCGGGCCAGCCACAGGTCCCACACGTCCTGCCCGCCGTCCCAGTGCGCGGCCAGGTCCGCGTAGGCCAGCGAGAAGTCGAAGTCGGCGCAGTCCGCGGTGACCGGGACCTCGTGCGCCACCGACGGGTCGCGGCGCAGCCGGGCCCGTACCACCGCGCCGGACAGCCAGGCCACCGGGCGCTCCACCCGGTAGAGCCGGCCACGCCCGGTCAGCGTGCCGTCCGCCACCCGCAGCTCGCCGGCCTCCGCGTGCGGGGCCCGCAGCCAGCTTCGCAGCGAGAGGTTGCCGTGCTTGGTGGTGTACGGGATGCACACGGCCAGCGGCGACAGGCTCGGGCCCGGCCTGCGGTCCACCAGCGAGCGCAGGTCGTTCAGGCCGGGCGCGAGCCGCCGGGGCCGCTCGTCGCCCACGGCCACGTACACGTCCCAGCGGCCCTCGGGCAGCGCGACCGTGCTGGGCAGCACGGCCCGTACCCGACGCTCGCCGGCCGGCGACAGCGGCAGCCGCACCTCGTCGGCGCCCTCCGCGTCGCCCCGGAGCCTGAGCACGAGCGCCGCGTTCCAGTCGGCGGGGTCGGGCAGCGCGAGGTCGACGATGTCGAAGGTGAGGCCGCCCGCGGAGTCGGCGACGCTGTCCGCGCGCAGCGGCGCGCTCGCCTCGGGCCGGGAGGCGGGCGTGGGCAGTTGTGCAGGGGGGGTCGTCATGCGGCACGTACCTTTCTGAACGCCTGTCGTCCGACGTCCTTGGTCGCGTACACGCCACTGAGCAGGGCGCCTCGCGTGCGGTGGAGCGAGCCGCGCAGTCCGCCGCGCGACATCAGGTCACTGAAGAGCGCCTCGTACCGGCCGGCGACCTGGGAGGGGTCGAAGCGGGCCGAGTTCGCGAGCGCGGCGCCGCCCATGCGCTGCCGCAGTTCGTCGTTGTTGATCAGGTCGAGGAGGGCGCCGGCGATCGCGTTGACGTCGCCGACGGGGACGAGCCGGCCGTCCACGCCGTCGTCGATGATCTCGCCGGGGCCGTGCGGGCAGTCGGTGGAGACCACCGGCAGCCCGCAGCGCATCGCCTCGACGATCGTCATGCCGAACGACTCCAGGCTGGAGGTGACGGCGGCGATCGAGCCCTTGGCCCACTCGGGGTCCAGCGGGTTGGCGGGGCCCATGAGGAAGACGTGGTTGTAGAGCCCGAGGCGGTCGATCAGGGCACGCAGCTTGTCCCGCTCCGTGCCGGCGCCGTAGATCCGCAGCCGCCAGTCCGGGCGCTGCGCCACGACCTTGGCGAACGCCTTGATCAGCAGGTCGTACCGCTTCACCGGGGCCAGCCGGCCGGCGGCCACGACCCACTTGCCGGTGCCGTCGGCCGGGGTGATCCCCGGCTCCGGAACGCTGTTGGGCACCGCCTCCACCCGCACCCCGGGCAGCCGCATCTGGCGCCGGTAGGTGCGCGCGTCGGCCTCGGTGACCGTGGTGACCGCGTCCAGCCTCGGGTACAGGCCGCGCAGCGTCTTCTTCAGGCCCTTGGAGTGCGTGCTCAGGGTCAGGTGCTCCTGCCCCACGCGCACGATCCCGCGCCGCGCCTCGCGCGCGATGTGGCAGTTGAGCCCGGGCCGGGTGCCGACCACCACGTCCGTCTCCAGGCCCGCCAGGTGCTCGGCGACGCGCAGGTCGGTCAGCTCGCTGTACTGCTTGTACCTGCCCTCGGTGTACGGGAACACACGGGCGGGCTTGGTGTACCGCGGGTCGTTGCCCTCGTAGTCCGGGCTGTTCTTACGGATGTCCACCAGATGCCGCAACGTCACCTTGGAGCCGGGGTCGAAGACCGGCTCGTCGCGGTGCCGGAACACGGAGACGATCTCCACGTCGTGCTGCTCCGCGAGCGTGCGGGCAGTGTTGTACGTGGTGCGGATCGTCCCGCCGATCCCGTACGCGTTGTGAATCAGGAATGAGATATGCATCCGTCCCCGTCATCCCACGGTTTCCCCGCGGACGGTCGCTCGTCCGCCTTAACTTCTGGGTAAGACCAGGAAAACGGTTGCGGGGTTGGCCCCGCACACCATCTTGTTCCCCAAGCGATGTGCAATCGGTAGCACCCCACGGGAACTTTCCCAGCCGAGTGATCATCATGGCCGGTCGGCGCGGTCCGTCCCGGGGCGCCGCGCTGCCGGGCGTCACCGGGTCGGGCGAACCGGCGCGGTCGCTCCCGCGCCCGGCGCACCCGGACCACCGGCCGCTCGGAGCGGGTGCCCCGAGGCCATGACGATCGTTCGCTCGCTGCCCAAGGGTGCCCGCCCGAGCGCGTACGCGCCACCGCGCCGGCCGGTCGGGCTCGCGCGCGGCGGTTCGCGGGGGCGTGATCCGGCCGCCCCACAGGGCCCAGCCGCCCCGTGCCCGGCCCCTCGCGGGCCAGCGGCGGGGCGGGTCACAGCGGCCCGCAAGCGCTTCCAGGCGGGGCTGGCGGCGGCCCGGGGACGGCGCGTTTCCGCGTCGCGCCCGGCGTGACCCCCGCCGCTGGTCCCCCGTTGTGCTCATTACGAGCCGGGGGTCCACCCGGCGCATGAAGACGATTTCGAGGAGCCACCCGTGCCGCGCATGCTCGACGTCAGCGACGACGTACGCGCCGAGATCGGCGACGAAGAGGCCGAACGGCTGCTCGTCGGCGACAACACCCCGGGCAACTACGACTGCACCTCGTGTCGCACCCCCGGCGACGCCGCGCAGGAGCCCACCAGCACGGTCCTGTTCGTGGGTGACGAGACCGCCGTCCTCGCCTTCGCGCACGCCTCCTGCATCCCCTCGCAGGTGGTCACGGTCTCCGAGGAGCAGTTGCAGGGGGCCGTGCGGTCCATCACCGCGAGCCAGGACGCCGACAGCATCACCAAGAGCGACCCACGGCAGGCGGTGCTCGGCGTCACCAGCGGGCTGATCCTGCTCGACGGCGACGTCCACCCCGGGCTCGTGGTCGAGCCGACCGGGCCCATCGTCCGGCCCGGCTCCGACGGCCCGGGCGACGACTTCCTGACCCTCCTCACCGAGCAGGGCTTCCGGCCGGTCACCGACCTGGAGCAGCGGCCGGAGCGGAACTCGGGCTGGTCGGTGCTGCTGGCCATGGGCCAACTGCACGCGGTCCTCTCCCCCGGCGCCGACGGCACCGCGTCCACCGCGTGGTGGCAGGCCCACCAGCCGCTGCACGTGACCGAGGGGTGGCGGGCCGCCGCGAACAAGAGCAACACCGTGTTCGTCTACGCGGCCCCGGCCGGCGTCATCGGCCAGCAGCCGCGCGAGGACCTGCTCCGCTCGGCCCTGGAGCGGGCCGCGGCGAGCGGGCAGTTGGTCGCCGCGGCGATGCCGCTCGCGGGCACGTGATGCGGGCCGCGCCCGCGCGGGGGCAGGGCCCGCAGCCGTACGGCGTCGCCCCGTACGGTTCCCGGTCCGTGACGCCGGACCGGGAACGCGCCCGCCCGAACGCCCACTTCGGACACACTCCCCCATACGCCTCACGGGTGGCGCATTCGCCATACTCCCCGCATCCGACGAGCGATCGGGTCGTTGGCGCTTACGTGCACACATACGAGCCCGCCCCCCGCGACCCCTACCAGCCCCCGATCCCCAGCATGCGGCCCCCGCACGAGGGACCCGACCACGCGCGGCCCCACCAGCACGTCGCGTCGGCCACGCCCATCTTCGACGCCCTGTACGCGGAGTACCGCAGGTCCTTCCGGGCCCTGCCGGGGGACCGCTCGGGCGAGGAGGACCTGGGGTTCACGGCGTTCGGCCACCGCGAGCAGCGTGGCGCGTGGGAGCGCCCGGGCGGCTGGGAGCGCACCGGCACCTGGGACGGCGGCGGCTGGTCGGGCAACGGGCGCCACCAGCGCACCAACCTGCCGGCGGCGCTGCCGCCCGCGCCCCGGGACGGCAGGCGACGCGGCCTGTAGGAAGACCGCCGCCGCGTCGGCTGGACGCGGCGGCGGGGGCACCGGCTTGGCGGAGCCGCCGGAGCGGCCCGTGCGCGCGGCGGCCTGGGGTCTGACCCCGGGCCGCTACTTCTTGCGCCCGCGCTTCTCGCGGACCCGCACCGAGATGTGGATCGGGGTGCCGTCGAAGCCGAACTCCTCGCGCAGCCGGCGCTCCACGAAGCGGCGGTAGCCGGCCTCCAGGAAGCCGGAGGCGAACAGGACGAACCGTGGAGGCTTGATGCCCGCCTGCGTACCGAACAGGATGCGCGGCTGCTTGCCGCCGCGGATCGGGTGCGGGTGGGAGGCCACGATCTCGCCGAGGAAGGCGTTCAGCCGCCCGGTGGGGACCCGGGTCTCCCAGCCGGCGATGGCGGTCTCGATCGCCGGGACCAGCTTCTCCATGTGCCGCCCTGTACGCGCCGAGACATTGACCCGCTGGGCCCACGGGATCTGCACGAGGTCCCGCTCGATCTCCCGCTCCAGGTAGTAGCGGCGCTCCTCGTCGAGGGTGTCCCACTTGTTGTACGCGATGACCAGCGCCCGACCGGCCTCCACGGCCATCGTGATGATCCGCTGGTCCTGCACGCTGATGGACTCGCTGGCGTCGATGAGGACGACCGCGACCTCCGCCTTCTCCAGCGCCGCCGCGGTGCGCAGCGACGCGTAGTAGTCGGCGCCCTCCTGGAGGTGGACGCGACGGCGGATGCCGGCGGTGTCCACGAACTTCCAGGTCTTGCCGCCCAGCTCGATCAGCTCGTCCACCGGGTCGCGGGTGGTGCCGGCCTGCTCGTTGACGACCACCCGCTCCTCGCCCGCGACCTTGTTCAGCAGCGAGGACTTGCCCACGTTCGGGCGGCCGATGAGCGCGACGCGACGCGGGCCGCCGATGGCCGTACCGAAGGTCTGGGCCGGGGCCTCGGGCAGCGCGTTCAGGGCGGCGTCGAGCATGTCACCGGTGCCCCGGCCGTGCAGCGCGGAGACCGGGTGGGGCTCGCCGAGGCCGAGCGACCACAGGGCCGCGGCGTCCGCCTCGGCCGCGGGGCCGTCCACCTTGTTGGCGCACAGCACGACGGGCTTGCCGGCCCGCCGCAGCAGCTTGACCACGGCCTCGTCGGTGTCGGTGGCGCCGACGGAGGAGTCCACGACGAAGACGACCGCGTCGGCGGCCTCCATCGCGAACTCGGCCTGCGCGGCCACCGAGGCGTCGATGCCGAGCACGTCCTGCTCCCAGCCTCCGGTGTCCACCACCTTGAAGCGGCGCCCGGCCCACTCGGCCTCGTACGTCACCCGGTCCCGGGTCACGCCCGGGCGGTCCTCCACGACCGCCTCGCGGCGCCCGAGGATGCGGTTGACCAGGGTCGACTTGCCGACGTTGGGGCGTCCGACGACGGCGAGCACCGGCAGCGGGCCGTGGCCGGCCGCCGCGATGCCACTCTCCACCTCTTCGGGGTCGAAGCCCTCCTGCGCGGCGAGCTCCATGAACTCCGCGTACTCGGCGTCGCCAAGCTCACCGTGCTCGTCGCCGGTGTGGATCTGGTCGTTCATGAAGTGTTCCTCGTCGTCCCTCGGCGGCGGGCCCTCACGGCCCACCGCTCACGTCTGTCTAGCGGCCGGTGCGGCGCCTGGCGTCGGCCAGGTGCTCGCTCAGCCGCGCCTGGATGCGGACGGTCGCCGCGTCCAGGACTGCCCGGGTGGCCCGGGCGCGGGGGGCGCCCGCCCCGGTCGGGTCGCCGCCGGCGTCGTCGGTGGCGCGGAAGGCCGGGCCGAAGACGATGTCGATGCGGGACCGCAGCGGGGGCAGGGCCGCTATGGCCCGGCCGCGCCGCTCGCTGGTGCCCAGCACCGCCACCGGCACGATGGGGGCGTCGCCGCGCACCGCGAAGTAGGCCAGGCCGGCGCGGAGCGCGGCGAAGTCGCCCTCGCCCCGGGTGCCCTCCGGGAAGATGCCGAGCACGTCGCCGCGGCGCAGCACGGCGAGCGCGTCGGTGATCGCCGTCCGGTCCGCGATCTCCCGGTCCACCTTGAGCTGGCCGATGGAGCGCAGGAACGGGTCGAGCGGTCCGACGAACGCTTCCTTCTTGATCAGGAAGTGCACCGGCCGGGGCGCGGTGCCCATCAGCATCGGTCCGTCGACGCCGTGCGCGTGGTTGACCGCGAGGATGACCGGGCCGCTGGTCGGCACCCGCCAGGCGCCGAGCACGCGCGGTCGCCACAGCGAGTACATCAGGCCGATGCCGATGCGGCGACCGACCGCGGCACCCGGCCCGCTCGGTGCCTGCCGCGGCCCCGTCGCCCGCTGTGCCGCGGCCGTGCTCACGCGCCCTGCTTGTCTTCGATCAGGGTGACCACGCACTCGATGACCTGCTCCAGGGTCAGCTCGGTGGTGTCCACCTCGACCGCGTCGGCGGCCTTGGCCAGCGGAGAGGTCTTGCGCCCCGAGTCGGCCGCGTCCCGCTTGGCCAGCGCCGCCTGCGTGGCGGCGATGTCCGCGGCGCTCCTGCTGCCCAGCTCGCCGCTGCGGCGGGCGGCGCGGGCCGCCTCCGAAGCGGTCAGGAAGATCTTGAGGTCGGCGTCCGGCAGCACGGTGGTGCCGATGTCGCGGCCCTCGACGACGATGCCGTGCGGCGCCTCGGCGGCGATGGTGCGCTGCAACGCGGTCAGCCGGGCGCGCACCTCGGGCACGGCGCTGACGGCGCTGACGGCGGCGGTGACCTCGGCGGTGCGGATGGGGCCGGCGGCGTCGGCGCCGTCCACGCTGATGGTGGGCGCGGCCGGGTCCGTACCGGAGACGATGGCGGGCTTGGCCGCGGCGTCGGCGACGGCGGCCGGGTCGTTCACGTCGATGCCGTTGCTCAGCATCCACCAGGTGATCGCCCGGTACTGGGCCCCGGTGTCCAGGTAGCGCAGGCCGAGCTTGGCGGCGACGGCCTTGGAGGTGCTGGACTTGCCCGTGCCGGAGGGGCCGTCGATGCCGACAATGACTGCTGCCGATGCGGTCCGGGCGGCGGTTTCCACGGTGACAGACACCTTCCTCATGCACGGGGCGTTACTACGGGGCGGACGCGGAGTGATCGCGAAACGAGAGGTCTCCGACAAGGTTACTGGTTGAAATGACCACCCCGTGCAGCCGAGCCCACCGCCGTAGGCCGGGGGCCGGCCGCCACCCGTGGTGTGGCGACCGGCCCCGAGCGCCGCGCGGGCCCCCACCCGGGGCCCACCCGGGGTCTCACCCGGGTCGGCGGCGGTGCGGGGACGACCCGAGAACCGCCGGCTCCGGCCGCCCCGCCCCACACGCGTCACTCCGTCACCCCGTCACCACGTCATCCCGTCAGCTTGTTGGTCACGTCGGCGGTCTGGCCGCGCGGCGGCGCCTCGACCTCCGCGTCGGTGCCGTAGTCGGTGAAGTCGATGACCGTGCGGGCCGTCACGCGCTGCGCGTTCATCTCACCCTGCTTCGGCGTCAGCTCCATCTGCTGCCGCCGGATACGGCCGTCGTCGTCGAGCCACAGGTCCATCGGCAGGTGCCGGCCGAACTGCTTCTTGAGCTGGGCGGCCTCGGCCTTGTGGGGGCCGGCGAGCTTGTCCACGTCGATGCTCACCTGGTAACGGGTGGTCCGCACACCGTTCAGTTCCTGGCTGCCGAGCTTCTTGACCTTCCCGTCGGAGATGGCCTTGGTGTACTGGGCGGACGCCGCCGGGTCGCTGATCTGGTCTCCTCCGGAGCGGTCGTTCCGCTCGGCGACCTTCGCCAGGTCCACCTTGATCCACTGCTTGCCGCCGGGGATCTGCTTGCGCTCCTCCTTCGGCGGCTGTTGGAAGAGCACGCCGTCGACGACCCGCTGTTCGAGCTGCTTCCCGTCCCCGGAGAGCCTCAGCTTCGACGCGCCGTCGTCGAAGTCGATGACGCCCTCGCCCCGCACCGTGACGTCCTTCGAGCCCGCGCTGGTCTTCGTGACCAGTCGCATCTTCGCGGTCTCCGCCTCGGCGGTCTTCTCGTAGGCCGTCTGGACCACCTGGCTCTGATCCGCCCCCGCGCCGGGCGTCTCCGGGCTTTCCGAGCTCTTCCCGCCGCCCGCCTTGTCCGTCTTGTCGTCGGAGCCGTCGTCACTTCCGCACCCGGTCAGGGCCGTACACGCGGCGAGGCCGGTCACCGCGAGGGCGGCGATCGTCGTACGCCCCCGGCGGGACGCCGGCCCGGCGCCCGTGCCGCTGCCTGTCCGTCGAGTGAGCCGCCGTGCGCGCATCCTGCCTCCCGTGGTCATGTGGACTGTCGGTAAACGCGGGTGCCCCGGGCCCGGCGGCGTACACGCCCACGCCGCCGGGCCCGGGGCGAGGCGTCACACTTCGGCCACCACAATGGCCGAGAACCGGCTGTCGCGACGCGGCGCGCTCACGGGCGCAGCGGCCAGCCCCGCTCGCGCAGCGCCACCGTCAGCGGCTGCACCGCGTTCGGCTCGACCACCAGTTGGATGCGGCCCGCCTGCTGGCCGGTCGCGTGCTCGATCCGTACGTCCTCGATGTTGACGCCGGCCCGGTCCGCGTCGGCGAAGATCCTGGCCAGCTCGCCCGGCTGGTCGCCGATGAGGACGGTCACCGTGTCGTAGGCGGCGGGCGCGGCGCCGTGCTTGCCCGGCACCCGGACCCGGCCCGCGTTGCCGCGGCGCAGCACGTCGGCGATGCCGGCCGCGCCGTCCTCGCGCGCGTCCTCGGCGCCGGACTCCAGGGAGCGCAGGGCCCGTACGGTCTCCGCGAGGTCGTCGGCCAGCTCGGCCAGCACGTCGGCGACCGGGCCCGGGTTGGCGGAGAGGATGTCGATCCACATCGCCGGGTCGGAGGCGGCGATCCTGGTGACGTCCCGGATGCCCTGGCCGCACAGCCGCACGGCCGTCTCGTCGGCGTTCTGCAGCCGGGCCGCCACCATGCTGGAGACGAGCTGCGGGGTGTGCGAGACCAGCGCCACGGCGCGGTCGTGCGCGTCGGCGTCCATCACCACGGGCACGGCGTGGCACAGCGCCACCAGCTCCAGGGCCAGGTTCAGCACCTCGGTGTCGGTGTCCCGGGACGGCGTGAGCACCCAGGGGCGGCCCTCGAAGAGGTCGGCGCTGGCGGCCAGCGGCCCCGACCGCTCGCGGCCCGACATCGGGTGCGTGCCCAGGTAGTGCGTCAGGTCGCAGCCCTTGGCCTCCAGCTCGCGGCGCGGGCCGCCCTTGACGCTGGCGACGTCCAGGTAGCCGCGGGCCAGGCCGCGCCGCATCGCGTCGGCGAGGGTGTCGGCGACGTGCGCGGGGGGCACGGCAACGATGACCAGGTCCACCGGCCCCTCGGGTTCGGCGTCGCTGCCGGCGCCCATGGCGGCGGCGGTGCGGGCCTGTGCCGGGTCGTGGTCGGCCAGGTGTACGTGGACGCCCCGGCCCGCCAGCGCGAGGGCGGCCGAGGTGCCGATGAGGCCGGTACCGATGACGAGGGCGGTTCTCACGAAGTGGTGTCCTTCTGCGGGCTACGGGCTGGCGCTGTCACCTACCGCTTACCGCCACCCTAACCAGCGCCGGCCGGCCGATGGCCCGCCGCCCAACAGCCGAGACGGGCGCGTGGCGGGGGCGCGAGTGGGCCGCGCGCCGGGGGCGTGTGCGGCCGGTGGCCGGGGCGGGCAAGTGGGGTGCGATGCGCCGTCCCGCGGGGCGGAGGGGGTACGAAGCGCCCCGGTTCCGGTAGAACGTTCCGCATGATCTACCACGTGGTTCCCCTGGACGACTGGCTGGTCGCGCCCGACCGTCCGTACGCCCCGCGCTCGCTCGCCGAGGACGGATTCGTGCACTGTTCGCCCGACGAGGCCACGACGCTGGCCGTGGCCACGGCACGCTTCCGGTACGCCGTCGGCCCGCTGATGGTGCTGCTCATCGACGAGGGGAAGCTCGACGTGATGGTGCGCTGGGAGGCCGCCGACCCCGCGCCGCCGCCCGGCGTGCCGGCCACGACCCGGTTCCCGCACGTGTACGGGCACGTCAACCGGACCGCGGTGGCCGGGATGATGGAGGTCAAGCGGGACGAGGAGGGGCGCGCGGTGTCGCTCGGCCCCTGGTCGTGACCGGGGCCGTGGCCGGCCCCGGGGCCGGCCACGCCAGGGGCGGGCCGCCTGGCCCGCCCGCGCCGCACGGGCCCCGGGCCGTGCGGCGTGGTTAGAGGTCCACCTCGCGCATGAGCATCCCGACCTCGGTGTTGGTCAGCCGGCGCAGCCAGCCCGACTTCTGGTCGCCGAGCGGAATCGGGCCGAAGTTCGTGCGGACCAGCTTCTCGACCGGGAACCCGGCCTCCGCGAGCATGCGGCGCACGATGTGCTTGCGGCCCTCGTGCAGCGTGACCTCGACCAGGTAGTTCTTGCCGACGTTCTCGACGACCTTGAAGTGGTCGGCGCGCGCGTACCCGTCCTCCAGCTCGATGCCGTTCTTGAGCTGCTTGCCGAGGTCGCGCGGGATGGGGCCCTGGATCGCGGCGAGGTAGGTCTTCTTCACGCCGTACCGGGGGTGGGTCAGGCGGTGCGCCAGCTCGCCGTGGTTGGTGAGCAGGATGATGCCCTCGGTCTCCGTGTCGAGGCGCCCGACGTGGAAGAGCCGGGTCTCGCGGTTGGTGACGTAGTCGCCGAGGCACTGGCGGCCGTCCGGGTCCTCCATGGTGGAGACGACGCCGGCGGGCTTGTTGAGGGCGAAGAACAGGTACGACTGGGTGGCGACGGTCAGGCCGTCCACCTTGATCTCGTCCTTCTCCGGGTCGACGCGCAGCCCCTGCTCGGTGACGATCTGGCCGTTCACCTCGACCCTGGCCTGGTCGATCAGCTCCTCGCAGGCGCGCCGCGAGCCCATGCCGGCGCGGGCGAGCACCTTCTGCAGCCGCTCGCCGTCCTGGTCGCCGAAGGTCTTGGGCAGGTTGAGCTTCGGCTTGTCGTGCCGAGCCCGGTTGCGCTCCTCGATCTGGGCGTCCAGCTCGCGCGGGCGGGCCGGGACGGAGCGCCCTCGGCTGCCGCCGGGCCGCCCGGCCGCGCCACCGCGACCGCCCGCCGGGGCGCCGCCACGACCACCGGCCGGGGCACCCCCGCGACCGCCGGCCGCCGGGCCGCCGCGGCCACCCGCCTTCGGGCCGCCCTTCGGCGCGCCCTTGCCACCGCCGCCGCCGACGCCGCCCGGCCGGTTCGCGCCCGACTGCCCCGTGCTGCCGACGTCGTAGCGGCGCTCCTCGGGCCGGGGCGTGCCCGAGCGCCGTGGCTTGTCGTCACGCCTGCCGCCACCCCCGCTCCGAGGGTTCCGGTTGCCGCCGCTGTTCCTGTCACTGCTTCGCATCAAGGTTCCGTAGTCGAGTGGGCCGTCGTGGTGTCTGCGTCGTCCGGTGCGTCCGGGTCGAACGAGGGGACCCCCTCAAGCGAGTCCGCCTCGACGGCGTCCACCTCCGGCAGGAACGGTGCCAGCTCGGGCAACTCGTCCAGGCCCCGCAGGCCCATCCGCTCCAGAAAGTAGTTCGTCGTCCTGTACAGGATCGCACCTGTTTCGGGTTCCGTGCCCGCCTCCTCCACCAGACCGCGCTGCAGGAGGGTCCGCATCACGCCGTCGCAGTTCACTCCGCGTACGGCGGAGACACGCGAACGGCTGACCGGTTGACGGTACGCGACGACGGCCAACGTCTCCAACGCGGCCTGGGTGAGCCTGGCCTGCTGGCCGTCGAGCACGAACCCCTCGACGGCCGCGGCGTACTCGGGCCGGGTGTAGAACCGCCAGCCCCCCGCCACCAGGCGCAGCTCGAAGCCGCGCCCCTGACGGGTGTACTCGTCGGCCAGCTCCCGCACGGCGTCGGCCACCGCCCGCCGGGGCCGGCCGAGCACCTTGGCCAGGTGTTCCTCGGTGGCCGGCTCGTCGACCACCATCAGCACGGCCTCCAGCGCGGGCCGCAACGCGAGCCCGGCCACCCCCTCCGCGGCGCCGGCACCGTCGGGGGCCCCCTCTCCCCCGGCGTCCCTGGCCTCTCCGGCGTCGTCGATGTCGGCGGGGGCGGCGGGGTCGGTGTCGGCGTCGGCGGGGCCAGTGGGATCGGTGAGGTCAGCGGGATCGGTGGGGTCGGCGGGATCGGTGGGGTCGGCCGCGTACGGCGCGTCCAGGTCGGCCGCCCGTGCCGGGTCCGGCTCCCGGGTGGGGTACGCCTCGGCCGGGTCCGTACCGCCCGGCGCCCGCGCCGCGCGGTCGGCGGGCTCCCGTGACGCCTGCCGCTCCGGTGCCTCGTCCCGCTCGGTCATCGCCGCGCCTCCCACTCGCTGCCTGGTCCGGGTCCTCCCGGCTGCTGGTCGGCCGCGCCCGGATCGGCCGGCACCGCCGCGCTCGTACCGGCCACCCGCTCGTCCGCCGCACCGCCGGGGTCCGCCCCCGCGGTACGGGGCGCCGGCTCGGGGTCGGCGGCCGGTGGCGCGGGCGTGGCCGGCTCGCGCTCGCCCGGCTGCTGGTCGAACTCGTCGGTGACGCGCGGCCGTTCCCCCTCCGCGCCGGTCCAGCGGACGCGCAGCGCGCCGAGCGCCTCCTCCTGGTCGAGCGTGATGACGCGCTCCCGGTAGAGCTCGAGGAGGGCGAGGAAGCGGGCCACGACGGTGAGGGTGTCGGGGGCGTCGGCGGTCAGGGTCTGGAAGTCGGTCGCGCCGAGCTGGCGCAGCCGGGCGATCACGACCTCGGCCTGTTCCCTGACGCTGACCAGCGGCGCGTGGATGTGGTCGACGTACACCTGCGGCTTGGCCTTGGGCTGCATCGCCTTCACGGCCAGCTTCGCGAAGCCGTCCGCTCCTATCCGGATCACCACCTCCGGCAGCAACTCGGCGTGGTGCGCCTCCAGGCCGACGGTGCGCGGGTAGCGGCGGGCCTCGCCGTCCAGCCGTTCCTGGAAGATGTCGGCGATCCGCTTGTAGGCCCGGTACTGGAGCAGCCGCGCGAACAGCAGGTCCCTGGCTTCCAGGAGGGCCAGGTCGGCCTCGTCCTCGACCTCGGCCGACGGCAACAGCCGGGCCGCCTTCAGGTCGAGCAGGGTCGCGGCCACCACCAGGAACTCCGTCGTCTGGTCGAGGTCCCAGTCCGGCCCCATGGCGCGGATGTGGGCCATGAACTCGTCGGTGACCTGCGAGAGCGCCACCTCGGTGACGTCCATCTTGCGCCTGGAGATGAGCTGGAGCAGCAGGTCGAAGGGGCCCTCGAAGTTGGCGAGGCGGACCGTGAACCGGCCGTCGTCGGCGGGTGGCTCGCCGCCCCCGTCCGCCGCCTTGACGGCCTCCGCTTCGGGTTCCGCGCCCGGCGGTACGTCGTCCGGCGGCAGGTCACCCGGAGGTACGGCCTCGTCGCCGGGCGCCGCCGGGGGCGCGTCGGCGCCGGGCGGCTGGGGCGGGGCGTCCCCGTGCGGGGCCTGGGCGGCGCCGTCAGCGCCCGCGCGCGGCTCCGTGGCCCCCGTGTGGCCAGCGGGCTCCGGCGCGGCCTCCCGCGGCGACTCAGCGGGTTCGGCGGGTGTGGCGGGCTCCGGGGTGCCGGCGGGGTCGACGGGCTCAGGGGGCGCGGCGGGCCCGCCGGTCGCGGTGCCGGGGGGCGGTGGGGTGCTGCCCTGGTGCGTGCCCGGGCCCCGGCCGAGGCCGCGGCGCGGGACGCGCGGCGGCGGGGCCGGGGCGGGGTCGTCGTTCGTGGGCATGGGGGTCCAAGGTGCGGGGGCGGGCGAAAGGCCCGTACGAGCGGGCAGGTTACCGCCGTCACCCCGCGATGTGCGGGATCTCCGCGCCGGTCAGCGACCGCGCAGCCGGCGCACGAGAATGCTCGCGTCGCCGCGCGACTCCAGGTCAGCGAGGACGACGGCGACCGCTTCGCGGACGATGCGCCCGCGGTCCACGGCCAGGCCGTGCTCACCGCGCAGCACCAGGCGCGCGTGTTCGAGGTCCATGAGCTCCTCGGCGGAGACGTAGACCGTGATCTTCTCGTCGTGACGCTCCCGGCCGCTGGGCCGGCGGCCGGCGGCCCGGCCGCGGCGGCGCGTCTGCGCGGGCGGGGTCGGGCCCTCCTGGGTCTGGCGCCCCTTGGGCCGCTCCTGCACGGCCGACGCGCGGCGCTCGCCCGGCTGCTCCGGTGCGCTCTCGTGCCCGTCCCGGCCCTCGTGGCCGGCGCCGGCCCGCTCGTCGGCCTCGGCCGCGCGCCGCGCCGCCTCGGCGTCCCCCTCGGACGCCGGGGCCGGCACCCGGCCCCGGCCGTCGGCGGGCAGCGCCCGCTCCTCGCCGCCCGCCTGGCGGCGCGGAGAGGACGCCTGGAGGGCGGTGCCTCCGGTGGTACGGAACAGTTCGTCGGCTCCGGGCAGACTCACTCGGCGGGACACCGGGCGAGCACCTCCCTGGCGAGCTGGCGATAGGCGGCGGCACCGACGGAGTTGGACGCGTACGTGGTGATCGGCTCGCCGGCCACCGTCGTCTCCGGGAAGCGCACGGTGCGGCCGATGACCGTGTGGTAGACGTGGTCGTCGAACGCCTCGACGACGCGCGCGAGCACCTCACGGCTGTGCACCGTGCGGGAGTCGTACATCGTGGCGAGGATGCCGTCCAGCTCCAGGTCGGGGTTGAGCCGCTCCTGGACCTTCTCGATGGTCTCGGTGAGCAGCGCCACACCGCGCAGCGCGAAGAACTCGCACTCCAGCGGCACGATGACCTTGTGCGCGGCGGTGAGCGCGTTCACCGTCAACAGGCCGAGCGAGGGCTGGCAGTCGATGACGATGTAGTCGTAGTCGGCCAGCAGGGGCTTGAGCGCGCGCTGGAGCGTGGACTCGCGGGCCACCTCGCTGACCAACTGCACCTCGGCCGCCGACAGGTCGATGTTGCTCGGCAGCAGGTCCATGTTGGGCACGGCCGTCTTGAGCAGCACCTCGTCGGCCGACATGCCCCGCTCCATGAGCAGGTTGTAGACCGTGAGGTCGAGCTCCATCGGGTTCACGCCGAGGCCGACCGACAGGGCGCCCTGCGGGTCGAAGTCCACCAGCAGCACGCGGCGGCCGTACTCGGCGAGCGCGGCACCCAGGTTGATGGTCGAGGTGGTCTTGCCCACCCCGCCCTTCTGGTTGCACATCGCGATGATCTTCGCGGGGCCGTGCTCGGTGAGCGGTCCCGGAATCGGGAAGTACGGCAGCGGGCGCCCGGTGGGGCCGATGCGCTCGCGGCGCTGACGGGCCGCGTCGGGCGCGAGGGTGGCCGCGTACTCGGGATCGGGCTCGTACTCGGCGTCGGGGTCGTAGAAGCGCCCCTCGGGCATTGCGTCGTAGTCGGCGAAGGTCGCGGGGTCGGTCCCGCCCTGCTCGCCGGCCATGGCGTTCACGTGTTGGCCGTCCATGCTCTGGTGGGCTCTCGTCATGCTCTGGTGGGCAGCGAAGGTGTGGACAGCGACGGAGCCGACAGCCCGTTGCCCCGAGGGACTCTGGCCCCGCGCACCCATTCCTGGTTGACCACCCCCGGGAGAAAATGTCGACTCAACCACAAGTCGTCCTACCTCCTTGGTGACCAGGAAATTTCTCGATTGGTCAGCGTGACACCATGCCGACGATTGGCGACTCTATGGCGTGTCGGCGGTTCGCAGCAACACAATCCACCGGACCCGGCCCGATGTGTCGGCAAGGGAACACCCGGATGTCAAGGGTGAGAGGCGCCCCGCGTCGAGGATTCCCAGCCGCCCATAGCGGCTAAAAAGTTACGTTCAAGGCGAGTTGACACGGCGCCGGATCGCGTGGTTCCCCGGGCGCGTCGCACGCACCCGTGGCCGGGCCTCGCCACACGGCAAGACCCGGCCACGGATTCGGTGTTGCGTTCTTCGGCGTCGATCTAGCCGAGCAGGGTGCCCAGTTCGACGGTGGCCAGGCCGTGCGCCTCGCCGACGGGGCCGTAAACGACCTGGCCGTCATGGGTGTTGAGGCCCTTGGCGAGCGCGGGGTCGCGCCGCAGCGCCTCGCGCCAGCCACGGTTCGCCAGCTCCACGATGTAGGGCAGCGTGGCGTTGGTGAGGGCGTGGGTGGAGGTGTTGGGCACCGCGCCGGGCATGTTGGCGACGCAGTAGAAGACCGAGTTGTGGACCGGGAAGGTCGGCTCGGCGTGCGTGGTCGGGTGCGAGTCCTCGAAGCAGCCACCCTGGTCGATCGCAATGTCGACAAGTACACTTCCGGGCTTCATCCGGGACACCAGCTCGTTGGTGACGAGCTTCGGGGCCTTGGCGCCGGGGATCAGGACGGCGCCGATCACCAGGTCGGCGTCGAGGACCGCGCGCTCCAGCTCGTACGCGTTGGAGGTGATGGTCTGCACCTTGGTGCCGAAGACCTTGTCCGCCTCGCGCAGCTTGTTGATGTCCTTGTCGAGGAGCGTGACGTGGAAGCCCATGCCGACCGCGATCTGCGTGGCGTTCCAGCCGGAGACGCCGCCGCCGATGACGACGGCCTTGCCGGCCTGCACGCCGGGGACGCCACCGGGCAGCACGCCGCGGCCACCGGCCGAGCGCATCAGGTGGTAGGCGCCGACCTGCGGGGCGATCCGCCCGGCGACCTCGGACATCGGCGCGAGCAGCGGAAGCTGGCGGCCCGCGGTCTCCACGGTCTCGTACGCGATGGCGGTGGTGCCGGACTCCAGGAGGGCGTCCGTGCACTCGCGGGAGGCGGCCAGGTGGAGGTAGGTGAAGAGGGTCTGGTCCTTGCGGAGGCGGTGGTACTCCTCCGCGATCGGCTCCTTGACCTTGAGCAGCAGGTCGGCCGTGGCCCACACCTCGTCCGCGGTGCCGAGGATGGTCGCACCGGCGCCGGTGTACTCCTCGTCCGCGATCGAGGAGCCGAGGCCGGCGCCCTGCTCGATGAAGACCTGGTGGCCATGGCGCACGAGCTCGTGCACGCCAGCGGGGGTGATGGCCACCCGGAACTCGTTGTTCTTGACCTCGCGGGGGATGCCGACCTTCACGTCGATCACGGTCCTTGTTCTGGGATTTTCCGGACAATATCGGCAATGCTTGTGCATGCCGGAAACGACCGTGGCGGTCGCGGTAATCCCAGTCTAATGAAGGATGTCGCGCTGTCTAGCCTTGCATTGCATCAATCTTGCCGGGGAGTGCTACTGGTTTCGCAGGTCGAGTCCGGCTTGCCCCTATGGACCGGCTCTCCAGCGCCCTCCGCTTCGGCCTCCGGTACGGCTTCAGCGGTCGCCGGTACCCTGCGCGGATTTCGCGGCCCGAGGAGCCGGCCGGCCTCCCGCCGGTGCAACTCCGCGACCGGCTGGTCGCCGAGCCGCTGCAGGGCGTCCGCGAGCCGCAGCCGCACCGCCGCGAGCGCCCGCGCGTCCCCCGCCTCCCGCGCGTGTTCCAGCGCCTCCTGACAGGTGCGCAACGCCTCGTGCGGCCGGCCCGCGACCTCCCACACCCGCGCCACCTCGGCCAGCGCCCGCGCGTAGCCGGCCTGGTCGCCGAGCCTGCGCCGCGCCGCGGCCGAGGCCCGCCAGCCGCGCAGCCCCTCGCTCCAGCGGCCGGCGCACGCGTGCACCGTGCCAAGGCGCCCGTAGAGCCGCGCCTGGTCGGCCAGCTCGCGCCGGGTCAGGCGCAGTTCGAGGGCGCGCCGGTACCAGTCGGCGGCCCGGTCCCAGTCGCCCAGCTCGTGGTAGGTGGCGCCGATGGACTCCAGGGCGCGGCCGATGGAGTACGGGTCGTCGGCCACCCGCGCGGCCTTGAGGGCGCCTCGGTAGCGGGCGAGCGCCGCGTCCGCGCGCTGGGCCCGCGCGTCGAGGTCGCCGAGGTTCAACAGCGCCGCCGCCCGCTCCAACGGCAGGTCCCTGCGCGTGGCGACGTCGAGCAGCAACCCGTGCAGTTCGTAGAGCTCGGGCGCCGCGCCGCCGGCGCCGCGGTGCGCGGCCAGCGCGTGCGTCAGCGCCGACAGCAGCCGCCTGGCCAGCGTGTCCAGGCCGCCGTCGCCGGCCGCGAGGCGGGCGGCGGCCAGCAGCGCGGGCTGGCGCGAGCGCAGCCACCGGGCGGCCTCGGCCCGGTCGGGGAAGCGCAGCGCCGCGGGGAGTTCGGCGCTCTGCTGCTCCTTGGCCTCGCCGTCCGGCGCCGCGGCCAGGTGGGCCGAGTGCAACAGCCGTACGGAGCGCTCCAGCATGCGCGCCCGGGCCAACTCGACCTCGGCGGCCCGTTCGTGCTCGTGCAGCAGCGCGGTCAGTCCGGGCATCAGGCAGCCGGGCACCTGGTAGCGGGGCGGCATCACGTCGCGCGCGCCGGTGCGGGCCGCGCCCTCGGGGGGCAGCGGGCGCAGCAGCCCGTGGGCCAGGAAGTCGGCCAGCGTCTCCTGGGCGCTGGGTACGGAGCAGCCGGCGAGCGCCGACGCGGTGTGGGCGTCGGCCCAGCCGCCGGGGGCCAGCGCGAGCAGCCGCAGCAGCCGGGCGGTCCGCGCCGGCAGCGACGCGTGCACCAGGCGCAGGGCGCGGGCCAGCGGGCGCCCCGAGTGCTCGGAGCCGACCTCGGCCGACAGTTCCCGCAGCCGCGCGGCGGCGTCCGAGACCGAGGCCATGGGGCGGGCCGCGAGCCAGCCGCCGACCAGCGCGAGCACGGCGGGCTGCGCGCCGCACTCCTCGACCACGGTGCTGGCCGCCACCGGGTCGACGGTGATCCGGGTGGGCCCGGCGTACTGGGTGAGCAGCGCGATGGCGGCCTGCCCGTCCAGGCCGCCGACGGTGCACGGCCGCACGTCGGGCACCCCGGTCAGCGGGCCACGGCTGACCACCAGGACCAGGCAGTCGGGCGCGTCGGGCACCAGGGCGTCGACCTGTTCGGCGCTGTCCGCGTCGTCCAGGAGCAGCAGCGCGCGCCGCCCGGCGAGGGCGGCGCGCAGCGCCTCGGTCAGCTCGTCCTTGTCGGCGCCCGGCGGCGCGCCGACCCCGAGCGCGGTGAGCAGGTCGCGGGCGGCGCGGGCGACGGGCACCGGCTCGCCGTCGGGCGTGGTCAGCCCGGCGCGCAGCACCCCGCTCGGGTAGCGGTCGGCGACCTGCGCGATGAACGCCTCGGCGAGCGCCGTACGGCCGGAGCCCGGCCGGCCCGCGATGAGCAGCACCCGGCCGCGCGGGGCCTTGCGGCCGGCCAGCGTGTCGAGGCCGGCCCGGTCGATGTCGGCGCGCAGCGAGGCCAGCTCCTGCCGGCGTCCCGTGAACCCGCTGGGCAGCGCGGCCGGTCCGAGCCGTCCCGGGGCGCGGCTCGCGGACGCCGGCGCGGGTGCCGTCGCGGCGGGTGGCCGGGAGGCGGGCGGCGGGCTCGCGGGCTCGGCGGGTTCGGTGCCCGGGGCGCGCGCGGCCGTGCGCTCCGGCTCCGCTGTCGCCGCCGGCTCCGCCGCGGGCGCGTGTGGCGCGGCGGTGGGGTCGGGGTCGGGCCGCGGGGTTCGTATGTCCCCCGGTGGCACCTCTGACTGCGGTGTCGCGAGCTCGTCCGGCGGGACGTCCCCCCGGGTGTCCACCGCCTGCTCCGCCACGGGCCACGCTCCTTATTCCCCGCCGTGCGCGGGGAGACCCAGTCCTGCGCATACGCCGGCCGCGGGCGCGGCCGGGCGAGACGAGCGTAGTTCACCGACACCCGCGCGGCGGGCGGCCTCGGCGGGCCGCGTACCCCGAACATCACCTGATCGGATCGGCGCCGGGCCGCGGGTCCTCGCGCGGCGACCGCGCACTTCTGTCAGGCCGTCAGGCCGGCGCCGTGCGGGGCGCGTCGGGCGCGGCGTCGGTGCCGCTGGGCGGGGCGCCCGCCGGGGTGGACGCCCCGCCCACGAACGGGGTCAGCGCTGGGTGTCAGGCCCTCAACGGATGGAACCGGCCACCAGTCGCGCGGCGACGTTGACGCGGTTCCAGGCGTTGATGGACGCGATGGCCATCACGAGGGCGGCGAGCGCGTCCGGGGCGAAGTGGTCGGCGGCGGTGTCCCAGACGTCGTCGGGCACGCCCTCGGGGTTGTCCGCGATGCGCGTGACCGCCTCGGCGAGCGCCAGCGCGGCGCGTTCCCGGTCGGTGAAGAACGGCGTGTCCCGCCACGCGGCGACCGACCACAGCCGTTCGTTGGTCTCGCCCGCGTCGCTGGCCCGGTGTGCGTGCATGTCGACGCAGAGCGAACAGCCGTTGATCTGACTGACCCGCAGGCGGACCAGTTCCAGGATGTCGTCGGGCGCGGGGCTGTCGCGCAGGAACTCCTCCATCGCGGCCAGGGCCTGGTAGCCGGGGCCGGCGACCTTGTACACGTTCTCCATGCGAGGTTGCATCTCGGTGGTCCTTTCGTTTCTGAACAAAAAATATTCAGGTTCTTCGCCGCGAGGGCCGGGGCACGGCCTGTTGCGGCTCAGCGCACGGGTTGGGCCAGGCGGTTGCGCGCCATCCGTGGCGCGTCAGGGTGTTTCTCCTCGACCGAGTCCCTGATGTCGGCGAGCGTCTGGGCGGCGAGCTCCCGCCGCCACGCCAACTCCGCCCGGCTCATCGCCTGGGAGACCAGGCAGTGCCTGCGGTAGTCGACGTCCGACCGTCCGCCGGGCCCGTCGCGCATGATCTGCTGGCACCGGAAGGCGTCTCGGCCGCCCTCGATCGCCACCACGACGTCCAGCAGCGTGATCTCCTCCGGCGCCCGCGCCAGTCGGAAGCCGCCGCGCGGCCCGGAGGTCGACGCGACGATGCCGGCGCGGGCCAACGCCTGGAGTTGCCGGTTCAGGTACGCCGGCGGCAGGTCGTAGAACGCCGCCAACTTCCGCGCCGTCACGGCCTGGTGCTCCGCCCAGGCGAGGTTGAGGCAACTGTGCAGGGCCCACTCGACGCCCTCGCTCATCTGCATACTCGACATTAAACATTCAGGATCTCCGGCAATCAACGCCGGGGAGGCGGCTGGTACGACCACACCGGCCGCCTCCCCTCGCCTCCCCGCGCCTCGTCCGCCCGGTCTCCCTACTCGGGCGAGGTGACGCGCGCGAGGGCGACGCCGGCGATGATGAGCGCCAGCGCGGCCACCCGGCCGGCGCTCACCGGGTCCCCGTGCAGCGCGATGCCGAGGGCGATGGCACCGATGGCGCCGATCCCGGTGAACACCGCGTACGCCGTGCCCACCGGCAGGTCCCGCATCGCCAACGACAGCAGGTAGACGGCGCCGGCGGCGAGGAGGAAGCAGACCAGGGTGGGCAGCGGTCGGGTGAAGCCCGCCGTGGGCTTGATGCTCTGCGACCAGGCCACCTCCACGGCGCCGGCGGCCAGCAGCAACAGCCAGCTCACAGCGTGCTCCCCAGCTTCCGGGCGGCGGCGAGCGCGGCTGCCCGGGAGTCGTCGTGCTGGGCGCGGCGGGCCGCCAGGGCGGGGTCGAGGCGGGAGTTGACCAGTTCGGTGCCGACGAAGGTGATGTCGTCGACGGCGTAGTGCCCCTGGACGAAGTCGCGCAGGTACCGCTCCTGGTGGTCGTACGGGTGGCGCGGCGTGCCGGGCCCGTACGCGCCGCCGCGGGCGTGGGCGACGACGAAGCGGCGGGGGGCCAGGGACATCTTCGGGAAGGTCACCTGGTCGATCCACGCCTTGAGGGCGGAGGGTATGGAGAAGTTGTACATCGGCGCGGTCATCAACACCACGTCCGCGGCGAGGAGTTCGGCCAGCAGCGGCTCGACGACGGCCCAGGTCGCGGCCTGGGCCGGGGTGCGGACCGCCTCCCGGTACCGGTGCGGGTCGGTGATCCGGTGCTCCAGGAGGTGGTCGCACAGTTCGGTCCACGCCTCGTCGATGTGCGGGACGGGATCGCGCGCGAGGTCGCGGTGGAGGTAGGTGCCGTCCGGGTGTGACGCGCGCCAGGCGTCGGCGACGGCGTCGCCCAGTTCGCGGCTGAAGGAAGCGCGGCGCGCGCTCGCGTCGAGGTGCAGCAGGGTGGAGCTCATGAGGTGCCTCCCTGGAGTCAGGCGAAGCGGACACGGTGTCCGGTTGCACGATCGAAGACTAGCAACTGGACACGCCGTCCACTTATTCCGGAGAGGGTTCTAGGCTGACCCCGTGACCAAGGAACGCGCCGATGCCGCTCGCAACCGGGAAAAAGTGCTCGCCGCCGCGGCCGAGCTGTTCGCCGCGAAGGACCCGCGCACCGTCACGATGGAGGACATCGCACGGGCCGCCGGCGTCGGCCGGGGGACGCTGTACCGGCGGTACCCGGACGTCGCCTCCATCGCCACCGCGCTGCTGGACGAGCACGAGAAGGCCCTGCAACACGAGTTGCTCCAGGGCCCGCCGCCGCTGGGCCCGGGGGCGCCGCCGCGCGAACGGCTGGCCGCCTTCTACGCGGCCATGGTCGAACTCCTCGACCGCCACGTCCACCTGGCGCTCGGTGCCGAGACCGGCGCCAGGCGGTACGTCACCGGCGCCTACGGCTTCTGGCGCGCTCACGTCATCGCCCTGCTGCGCGCGGCCGAGGTGGCCGACCCGGACGCGCTGGCGGATGCCCTGCTGGCCCCGCTGGCGCCCGACGTCTTCGCCTACCAGCGCGAGCGCGGCGTCACGCCGGCGCGCCTGACCGCCGCGCTCGCCGAACTCGCCCGCGTCCTGGACCGCTGAGCGCCGGCACGCCGGCCAGCGGGCGAAGGCCGGTCAGCGGGCGGGGAGCACGGGGGCCGGCGGGACCGGTGGGACCTGCGGTCTGCCGTGGGGCACGCGGACGGTGCTCGCCGAGGACGCCGGTCTCCCCCGTCGGGATCTCTCCACCGGCCCGCCCGGTGACACGCACCGGGCGGCCCGGGACCGCCGTCAGGCGTCGAACGGGCGGGCCGGCCAGGGGGCGTCGGCCGGGCGCAGCGCGTCGAGGCCGTCGCCGGCCTTGGCGGCCAGCAGCGCGAGCACGCCCACCACCAGGGAGTTGTTGTGCAGTTCGCCAGCGAGGGCGCCACGGGCCAGCTCGGCGGCCGGAACGCGGGCGAACTCCATGTCGGCCTCCTCGGCGGAGACCTCGAAGCGCTCGCCCTCGGCGTCCGAGATCTGGCGCGCCAGGAAGATGCGCACGGACTCGTCGCAGCCGCCGGGCGTGGTGTACACGTCGGTGAGCACGCGCCAGTCCTCGGCCTTGACGTGCACCTCCTCGTACAGCTCGCGCTGGGCGGCGTGCAGCGGGTTCTCGCCCGGCACGTCGAGCAGGCCGGCCGGGATCTCCCAGAGCTTGTGGCGGACCGGGTGCCGGTACTGGCGCAGGACCAGCACGCGGTCCTCGTCGTCGAGGGCGAGGATGGCGACGGAGCCGGGGTGCACCTGGTAGTCGCGGGTCGCGGTGGACCCGTCGGGCATGACGACCTCGTCCGTGCGGACGCTGGTCTTGTTGCCGGTGAACGGCGTGCTGCTCGCCACGACCCGCCATTCCTCAGCGGTGTCCTTGATGCCCATCTGTGCGCCTTCCTGAGCTGGCTGTGCGGTGTGGAGCTGCGCCGGTGCCGCGCGGCGCGAGCCCGCCGGGGCGGGCCGGCGGCCCGGGTACGACACCGGGGTACGCGCCGCTGAGCGGCCCGTACCCCGGCAACCGTATCGGTGCGACGCGGCGTTACGACGCGCTGGTCCGCCCCTCGGTCCCGGCCTGCTCGCCCGCGGCGCGCTGGCGCGCGACGGCGGCCTTGACCAGGCCGGCGAAGAGCGGGTGCGGGCGGGTCGGGCGGGAGCGCAGCTCCGGGTGGGCCTGGGTACCGACCAGGTACGGGTGGATCTCGCGCGGGTACTCGACGTACTCGACCAGCTTGTTGTCGGGCGAGGTGCCCGAGAAGACGACGCCGGCCTTCTTCTCCAGCTCGGCCCGGTAGGCGTTGTTGACCTCGTAGCGGTGCCGGTGCCGCTCCTCGACGTAGGGCTGGTCGGCGTAGACCTCGCGGACGATGGAGCCCTCGGCGAGCTTGGCCGGGTACATGCCGAGCCGCATGGTGCCGCCCATGTCGCCCTCGCCCGCCACGATGTCGAGCTGCTCGGCCATGGTGGAGATGACCGGGTCGGTGGCGGCCGGCTCGAACTCGGTGGAGTTGGCCCCGCCGATGCCCGCCAGGTTCCGCGCGGCCTCCACGACGATGCACTGCAGGCCCAGACACAGGCCGAGCAGCGGAATCTTCGCCTCGCGGGCGTACTGGATCGCGCCCACCTTGCCGTTGACGCCGCGCTCGCCGAAGCCGCCGGGGATGACGACCGCGTCCACGTCGCCGAGTTGCTCGTGGGCCCCGGCCTGGGTGGTGCAGTCGTCGGAGGTGACCCACTTGACCTTGACCCGCGCCTTGTTCGCGAAGCCGCCGGCGCGGATGGCCTCGGTCACCGACAGGTAGGCGTCGGGCAGGTCGATGTACTTGCCGACGAGGGCGACCGTCACCTCGTGGTCGGGGTTGTGCACCCGGTCGAGCAGGTCGTCCCAGGTGGTCCAGTCGACGTCGCGGAAGGGCAGGTCCAGCTTGCGCACGACGTAGGCGTCCAGGCCCTCGGTGTGCAGCACCTTGGGGATGTCGTAGATCGACTTGGCGTCGATCGCCGCCACCACGGCCGCCTCGTCCACGTCGCACATCAGCGAGATCTTGCGCTTGATCGCGGTGGGCACGTGCCGGTCGGCGCGCAGCACGATGGCGTCCGGCTGGATGCCGATGTTGCGCAGCGCCGCCACGGAGTGCTGGGTCGGCTTGGTCTTGAGCTCGCCGGAGGGGCCGATGTAGGGCAGCAGCGAGATGTGCACCACGAAGACGTTGTCCCGGCCGACCTCGTGCCGCACCTGGCGGACGGTCTCCAGGAACGGCAGCGACTCGATGTCGCCGACGGTGCCGCCGACCTCGGTGATCACCACGTCGACGTCGTCGGTAGCCATGCGCCGGATGCGGTGCTTGATCTCGTTGGTGATGTGCGGGATGACCTGGACGGTGTCGCCGAGGTACTCGCCGCGCCGCTCCTTGGCGATGACCTGCGAGTAGACCTGGCCGGTGGTGACGTTGGCCGAGCCGTCGAGGTCCACGTCGAGGAAGCGCTCGTAGTGGCCGATGTCCAGGTCGGTCTCGGCGCCGTCGTTGGTGACGAAGACCTCACCGTGCTGGAACGGGTTCATCGTGCCGGGGTCGACGTTCAGGTACGGGTCGAGCTTCTGCATGGTGACCCGCAGGCCCCGCGCCTTCAGCAGCGCACCCAGACTGGAGGCCGTCAGCCCCTTGCCGAGGGAGGAGGCGACACCCCCGGTGACGAAGATGTGCTTGGTCGTCATGGATGTGGGTGGCAGTGCCAAGAGGGGGCTCCCGTGGGATCGCGAAGTGAGGTGCGTCCGACACCGTCCCGAAGTCGGGCGTTGCCGTCGCTGCGGTCCGGGGTCACCCGAAATGTCGCTGGGGTGCCCACCGGTTTCCACGGGATACCAGGCTATCAGCGCGCCGGGGTCGCCGCTCCCGAAGGGAGTGCCCCGGCTTCTGGAACAGACTGCCCGAGAAGTCGCTGACCTGCGCCGGAGCGTCGGGCCTCGACACGGGGCGCACACGGTGGGCACACATCGTCCGCAGCCGCCCCTACCGCACCACCCGATCGGCGCACCAGGCCGCGGCCACCATGTGGGACTCTGCCCACGGATCAAGTCCGTGGGACGTATCCTGCACGGACGCACGCTGCGAGCCGACCGGTGTGGCACCAAACCCCGTTTGCCTCCGGAGTACCAGCTCGTCCAAGATCCAAAGCCGTAAGACCGCAAGACGCCCCGCGGGGCGAGGTGGCCGTTCGAATGGGGATGCACGTGGCCGGGCGCATCGAAGATTACGCACTCATTGGCGATATGCAGACCGCCGCCTTGATCAACAGGGATGGCAGCGCCGACTGGCTGTGTCTGCCCCGTTTCGACTCCCACGCCATCTTCGCGGGGCTGTTGGGCACCGAGGAACACGGCTTCTGGCGGCTCGGTCCGGCCCACCCGGCCGACACCGCCGCGCCGCACGCCGACCGGCGCCGCTACCGCGGTGACTCGCTGGTCCTGGAATCGGAGTGGGACACCCCGCGCGGCACCGTGCGGATCATCGACTTCATGCCGCCGCGCGACGGGGCGCCGCAGCTCATCCGCATCGTGGAGGGCGTCAGCGGACGCGTCCCCATGCGCTCCGAGCTGCGTATGCGCTTCTCCTACGGCCGCGTGGTGCCCTGGGTGCACAAGGTGGAGGGCCGCACGGTGGCCGTCGCCGGGCCCGACTCGGTGTGGCACGACACCAGCGCCGAGACGTACGGCAAGAACCTCACCACCTACTCGGACTTCACCGTCTCGCCCGGTGAGCGCATCGCCTTCACGATCAGTTGGGAGCCCTCGCACAAGGGCCAGCCCCCGCTGCCCGAGCCCGAGGCGTCCCTTGAGGCGACCGAGGACTTCTGGCGCGACTGGGTCGAGCACTGCACGTACCACGGCCCCTACCGGGACGCCGTGGTCCGCTCCCTGATCACGCTCAAGGCCCTGACGTACGCGCCCACCGGTGGCATCGTTGCCGCGCCCACCACCTCGCTGCCCGAGGAGGTCGGCGGCGTGCGCAACTGGGACTACCGCTTCACCTGGCTGCGGGACGCGGCCATCACCCTGTCCTCGCTGCTGCGCACCGGCTACCGCGACGAGGCCCGCGCCTGGCGCGAGTGGCTGCTACGGGCGGTGGCCGGTGACCCGGAGAACCTCCAGATCATGTACGGCATCGCGGGCGAACGGGAGCTGGGCGAGACCGAGTTGGGGTGGCTGCCCGGTTACGAGGGCTCGCAGCCGGTACGGGTGGGCAACGGGGCGGCCGGTCAGCTCCAGCTCGACGTGTACGGCGAGGTCACCGAGGCGCTGCACCTGGCGCACATGACCGGCCTGGCCCGCAACGACTACGCCAGCGTCCTGCAGCTCAAGCTGATCAGCTACCTGGAGAAGCACTGGTACGAGCCCGACGAGGGCATCTGGGAGGTGCGCGGGCCGCGCCGACACTTCGTGCACTCCAAGGTGATGGCCTGGGTCGCGGTGGACCGCACCATCAAGCTCATCGAGGCCGGCGACGCGGACGGCCCGCTGGAGCGCTGGCGCGAGATGCGCGACGCCATCCACCGCGACGTGTGCGAGAAGGGTTACGACAAGGAACGCAACACCTTCACGCAGTCCTACGGCTCCCAGGAGCTGGACGCCTCGCTACTGCTCATCCCGCAGATGGGCTTCCTGCCCCCGGACGACAAGCGGGTCATCGGCACCATCGAGGCCATCCAGCGCGAACTGTCCACGCCGGACGGGTTCATCATGCGCTACCCGACCAGCAGCGGCGACGAGAACCTGGACGGCCTGCCCGGCGACGAGGGCGCCTTCCTGGCCTGCTCGTTCTGGATGGCCGACGACCTGGCGATGATCGGCCGGGTGGACGAGGCCCGCAGGCTCTTCGAGCGCCTGCTCGCCCTGCGCAACGACCTCGGGCTGCTCGCCGAGGAGTGGGACCCGAGGCTCCAGCGCCAGGTGGGCAACTTCCCGCAGGCGTTCAGCCACGTGCCCCTCATCGACACGGCGCTACGGCTCACCGCCTCCGGCGCCTACGGCGGCTGACTCCCGGCGCGGTGTCGGAGCCCGGCACCATCACCGTGGCGCGGGCGCTTGAGCTGCCCGCGCTGCGCCGTGGCCTGCCGGAGATCCTGACCGCACCGGGCGAACTCCAGCGCCCGGTGCGCTGGGTGCACGCGGGCGAGACGCCGCGCATCGCCTCGCTACTCAAGGGCGGCGAGCTGCTGCTGACCACCGGCATCGGACTGGGCAGCCGGGCGGCCGAACAGCGCGCGTACGTCCGCACGTTGGCCGAGCGCGGCATCGCGGCCCTCGTGGTGGAGCTGGGCTCGCGGTTCACCGCGCTGCCCGCCGCCGTCGTGGACACCGCCCGCTCGCTGGGGCTGCCGCTGGTCCAACTGCGCCACGAGGTGCCGTTCGTGGCGGTCACCGAGGAGATCCACACCGAACTGGTCAACGCGCACTACGCGCTGCTGCGCCAGGCCGACGAGGTGCACCGGCAGTGCACCGAGGTGCGGCTGCGCGGCGGCGGGGTGCCGGAGATCCTGCGGCTGTTCGCGCGCTTCGCCGACAACCCGGTCTTCCTGGAGACCGCGGACGGGCGACTGCTGTACGCGGCGGGGCCCACCGGCCGGGCCGGGCTCGCCGACCCGCTGCAGATCTGGGACGGGCTGCGCGCCCGGCGCCCCGGAACCACCCAGGACGCGGCCCACACCCTGGAGACGCCGCAGCCGCCCGCCGGCAGCGTGCTGGTCGAGGTGCCCGGCGGAGGCCCCGGGCCGGGCGCGGTGCGGGCCCGGCTCGTGGTGCTGCCCGCGGCGGGGCCGCTCGCGCCGGTGCACCGGATCGCGGCCGAGCGCACGGCCACGCTGCTGGCCCTGGTGCTGCTCCAGGCCCGGCAGGAGGAGGAGTTGGCCGCGCGGGGCCGGGGCGACTTCCTCACCGACCTGGCCGAGGAGCGGATCGCGGCGGCCGACGCGCCCGCGCAGGCCCGGGTGTTGGGCTTCCGGCCGAGTGACGGGCCGCTGCTGCCGGTGGTGATGGCGCTGCCGACCGCCACGGCCCCGCTGGGCGGCGGCGACCACTGGGCGGCGCTCGCCGCGGCGCTGCGGGAGGAGTTGGCCTCGGTCGGCGTGCCGGCGCTGCTGGGCGTGCGCCTGCCGGAGGCGCGGGTGCCGCTGCTGGTCGGGCTGCGCGGGGCCGACGAGCGGGTGCCGGTCGCGGAGCGGGTGGCGGGCGCGCTGCGGGCCGGCGTCGAGCGGGCCTGGCCCGAGCGGGCGCCGGCGCTCGGGCAACGCGGTGCGCGCTCGGGGCCGCCGGTGGTCGTGGTGGGCCTGGTGGGCGGCTGGGAGGCGGTCGGGGCCGAGTTGCGGCACGCGGCGTCGGCGGCGAGCGCGGCGCGCGGGCTGCCGGACCGGCCGTGGCACGACGTGCGCGGCCTTGAGGTGGACCTGCTGCTGTGGCGCCTGCGCGAACACGGTGACCTCGCGGCCTTCGTGCACCGCATGATCGGCCCGCTCCTCGAACACGACCAGACGGCCAAGCCACCGCTGCTGCCGACGCTCATGGCGTACCTGGCCCACGCGGGGCGCAAGGCCGAGACGGCGCGCGCCCTGCACGTGAACCGGCAGACGCTCTACGACCGGCTGGCCCGGATCACCCGGCTGCTCGGCACCGACCTGGACGAACCGCGCACCGTGCTCGCCCTCAGCCTGGCCCTCCAGGCCCGCCGCCACCTGCCGTAGACCGTGGCCCTGGCGGCGCGGCGGCAGCCCGCCCGGCGGCGCGGGCGGGGCGGGTGCCGGGGTGGCCGTCCGGGCCAGGTGGGAGGGGACGGGGTGGGTGTCGGCGCATCAACCCGTCAACTCGTCGTAGACGCCCAGCACATGCGCGACCGCGTCGTCCTCGGTCGGCCACTGCGCGGCCTGCGCGCGCCCGGCCGCGGCCAGACGGTCGCGCCGGGCGGGGTCGGCGAGCAGCGCGAGCACCGTACGGGCCAGCGCCTCGGGATCGCCGTACGGGACGAGTTCCGCGCCGTCACCCACTAGGTCGGGCACGCCGCCGACGGCCGTCGCCACCAGCGGCACCCCGGCGTGCAGCGCCTCGTGGGCGAGGTGCGGGCGCGCGTCCCAACGGCCCGGCAGCACCACCACGTCCGCCGCCGCCAGCAGTTCGGGCACGTCGTCGCGGCGGCCGAGCAGCCGCACCGGCAGCCCCTCGGCGTCGATCCGGCGCTGCAACCGAAGGCGCTCCGGGCCCTCGCCCGCGATGGCCAGCAGGGGCGGCGGGTCGTCCGAGCGCCAGGACCAGACCGCGTCGAGCAGTACGTCGAACCCCTGCCGCTCCTCCAGGCGGCCGGCGGCGAACAGCAACGGCCGGTCGACGGCGCCGAGTTCGGCCCGCGCCTTGTGCTGCCGTGGGTCCTCCTCCCGGGGCACCGGTGGGGGCGGCGGCACCGCGACCGGCGCCAGCCTGGCGTCCCTGGCACCGCGCTGGCGCGCCAGGTCCACCAGGTCGGCCGAGGTGCCCAGGACGACGCGGGCGCCGCGCGCCACCCGCCGCTCGGCCAGGTAGCGCAGGTGGGCGCGGGCGCCGTGGACCGGGGAACGGGCGTGCCAGGTGACGACCAGCGGCGCGGTCCCGCCGCGACGGGCGAGCGAGGTCAGGAGGCCGGCGCCGGTGCCGTGCGCGTGCACGATCGCGGCGTCCGCGCACACGGCCCGCAGCGTGGTCAGCGTCGCGGCGCTGGCGCGCGGCTCCACGGGGACGAACCGCGCCCCGGTCGCCCGGAACCCGTAGGCCGCCTCGGAACCGCCCGGCCCGCACACGGTCACCCGCAGGCCCCGCGCCACGAGCCCGGCCGCGAGCGAACGCACCTGCGCGCCGCTCTCAGACGCCCCGCTGCCGAGCACCTGGACCGCGTGCGTCACACCGGGTCCCGGCGCTGACGCCGTGGGGCTGCTCACGGTAGGGCTCACGCGGGCACTGCTCCTCGGTTGACGGCACGGCGGGGACGGCGTGGGGGGCGGACGGCTGGGCGGCTGGGATGGGCGGACGGGCAGGCGGGACAGGACGAGCGGGTCGGGCGGGAGTCGCTGGGGGCGGCGGCCATACGGCGCGGGGCCGGGGTGCGGGGTGCCGGGGGTGACGGTGGGGGCGATTGGGGGTGATTTGGGCCGAGTGATGCGCGTAGCGTGACGGCGTCACGGGGCGGGGCGGACAAGAGCGTGGGGAGAGGCGGGGCGGAACGGGTGGGGCGGGGTGCGGCGGGTGGCATGCGCGGGTGACATGTGCCGCGCCCAGGATGCCAGCCGCGGCCGGCGCCGCGGCACCACTGTTTCCGCCTTTTTGCTCACGCCCGCCGCCCGGTTGCCGGCGGATTCACTCACACGAGCGAGTCGGCACGTCCGCGTCGGCGTCCCACGGGTCGGAGGGCGGCGCCCCTCGGCTGTCCCGTCGGTCCGCCCCCGAGCGCCGGCGCCTCGACGCGACCGACGCCGCCGCCCGTGCCCGTCCCGGCGCTGGGCCGGGTGAGTCGGCCGCTCCGTACGAACCGGCGCGGGCCGCGGGCGCGGGCGGCGGGCTGCGGGCCCGCGGGTTCTAGTCGCGCGGGCGGCGCGTGGTGTGGGCCGCCGCGCGGGCGGTCTCCAGGAGTTCCTCCGCGTGCGCCCGGGCCAGTTGCGAGTCCTCCTGGCCGGCGAGCATCCGGGACAGCTCGCGCACCCGGTCCTCGCCCTCCATCACCTGGACGCCGCTGCGCGTCACGGACCCGTCGTGGGTCTTCTCGACCACCAGGTGCCGGTCCGCGAAGGCGGCCACCTGCGGCAGGTGGGTCACCACCACGACCTGTGCCGACTCGGCGAGCTTGGCGAGCCGTCGGCCCACCTCCACCGCCGCCTTGCCGCCGACGCCCGCGTCCACCTCGTCGAAGAGGTAGGTGGGCACGGGGTCGGAGCCGGCGAACACCACCTCGACCGCGAGCATCACGCGCGAAAGTTCACCGCCGGAAGCGCCCTTGGCGATGGGCCTGGGCGGCGCGCCGGGGTGCGGGGCCAGCAGCAGCTCGACCTCGTCGGCGCCGTGCGGCCCGTAGGCGACGGCCCGGCCGTCCACCTCGATGCCCTCCTGCGGGTCGGCGACCTCGGTCTGCCGGATCGCGAAGGTCACCCGGGCGTGCGGCATGGCCAGCTCGCCCAGCTCCCCGGTGACCGCGTCGGCGAACCGCTTGGCCGCCGCGTTCCTGGCCTCGGTCAACTCCTGGGCCCGGGCGCCGAGTTCGGCGCGCAGCGCGTCGCGTTCGGCGGTCAGTTCGCCGATCCGGTCGTCGTCGCCCTCGAGTTCGCCGAGCCGGGCCGCGCTCGTCTCGGCCCAGCTCAGTACGGACGCGATGTCCGCGCCGTACTTCCGGGTGAGCTGGGCCAGCGCGGCCCGGCGTTCCTCCACGGCCGCCAGGCGTCGCGGATCGGCGTCCAGGTTGTCCGCGTATCCGGCGAGTTCGCCCGCCACGTCGGCGGCCAGGATGCCGATCTCGCCCAGCCGGTCGGCGAGGGTGGCCAGCGCCGGGTCGTGGGCCCGTACGGCCTCGACGGCGCGGTGGGCGCCGGCGATCAGGGTGGCCGCGTCGACGCCCTCCGGGTCCTCCGGGTCGCCGGCCAGCGCGGCGTGCGCCAGGCTCGCGGCGGAGGCCAGGGCCTCGGCGTGGCCGAGCCGCTGGGACTCGGCGGCCAACTCGGCGTCCTCGCCCGGGCGCGGCTCGGCGGCGGCGATCTCCTCCAGGCCGAACCGCAGCATGTCGGCCTCCTGCGCCCGCTCCCGGGCGCGGGTGGTCAGCTCGGTCAGCTCGGCGGTGACGGCGCGCAGCCGGCGGTAGGCGCCGGCGTACGCCTCCAGCGGCGCGGCGACGGCGTCGCCGGCGTACCGGTCGAGCGCCTGCCGCTGCCGGGCCGGCTTGAGCAGGCCCTGCTGGTCGGTCTGGCCGTGCACGGCCACCAGTTCGTCGGCGAGTTCGCCGAGCAGCCCGACCGGGACCGACCGGCCGCCGACGTGGGCGCGCGAGCGGCCCTCGGCGGAGACGGTGCGGCTGATCAGCAGGGTGCCCTCGTCGACGTCGGCGCCGGCCTCCCGCACCCGGTCGGCGACCGTGCCCCGGTCGGCGATGACGATCCGACCCTCCACGACCGCCGCCTTGTGGCCGATCCGCACCAGGGCGGCGTCGGCCCGGCCGCCGAGCAGCAGACCGAGGCTGGTGACCACCATGGTCTTGCCGGCCCCGGTCTCGCCGGTCACCGCGGTGAATCCGGGCGACAGTGCCACGACGGCATCGTCGATCACCCCGAGCGACTGAATCCGCATCTCTTCGAGATGCGGGCGCGCACCCGCTATGACCTGCGACTTTTCCTCTCGGCGAGTGCTCACTTGCCCCTCTGGGGAAATCTTGGGGAGCCTGTTCCACACTCCCGCTCGCGTCGTTCTGTCCACCGAGGAGGGTAGCGAGCGCTTCGCGCCTCCTCCCGCCCGCCTCCGGCTTGAGCCGAGCGTAGTGGCCGAACGCGCCGATCGGCGAAGCGGCCGGTGGGCGCCGGCTCGGGCCGGGCGCTCGCGGCGGCTGCCCGGGGCGGGCGGGGCCGGTGCGGCATCAGTGCGGAGCGCCGCGCCAGCCGGCCACCGGCAGGGCGAACTTCGCGACCAGGCGGTCGGTGAACGAGGCGTGGTGCAGCCGGGCCAGGCGCACCGGCACCGCGCCGCGCCGCACCTCGACGCGCGCCCCCGCGGGCAGCTCCACGGTCCGCCGCCCGTCGCACCACAGCACCCCGTGCGGGGTCTGCGGCTGCACCTCCACCGCCAGCACCGAATCGGGCGCGGTGACCAGCGGCTTGGCGAACAGGGCGTGCGCGCTGATGGGCACCATCAGCAGCGCCTCCACCTCCGGCCACACCACGGGCCCGCCCGCCGAGAACGCGTACGCCGTCGAGCCGGTGGGGGTGGCGCACACGACGCCGTCGCCGCCGAAGCCCGTGACGGGGCGGCCGTCCACCTCCGTGACGACCTCAAGCAGGCGCTCCCTGGCGGCCTTCTCGACCGACGCCTCGTTCAAGGCCCAGTCGGTGTGCACGACGTGGCCGTCGTTGCGGACCAGCACGTCGAGCGTCATCCGCTCCTCGACCTCGTACGCGCGCGAGACCACCCGCTCCACGACCTGGTCCAGGTCGTCCCGCTCGGCCTCGGCGAGGAAGCCCACCCGGCCCAGGTTGACCCCGAGCATGGGCACGCCCGAGGTGCGGGCGAACTCCGCGCCGCGCAGCAGGGTGCCGTCGCCGCCGAGCACGATGAGGAGTTCGCAGCCGTCGAGCACCCGCGGCGTCGCGTCGACCCGCTCCACCTGCGAGGGCAGCGGCAGGTCCGCGGCCTCGGCCGCCAGCACCCGTACGCCGATGCCGCTGCGCAGCAGGCCCTGGACGACGAGTTCGGCGCTGCGGACGGCCGCGGGCCGGCCGGTGTGGGCGAGCAGGAAGACGGTGCGCTCCCCCGCCACTCCGTCCGTCCCGGCCTGGAGCTCGGCCGGCGCGGGCACCGGCGCGGACGAGTCCGCCCCGAGCGCGGCCGGTCGCGCCGCCGCGCCCGTGGGCGGCTCCTGTGCTGCTGCTTGTGAAGTGGTCAACGGGGCCCCTCCGCCACTGCGCGGTCAACGTCCGCCGGGTCCAGGTCAGGCGCACCGGCGCGAAGCCACAGAAAGTATTCGACATTGCCAGACGGGCCCGGCAGCGGGCTGGCCGTCACGCCCAGCACCCCGAGCCCGAGTTCCGCCGCCCGGGCGGCGACGGTGCGCACCGTTTCGGCGCGCAGCTCCCGGCTGCGTACGACGCCACCGCTGCCCAGTCGTTCCTTGCCGACCTCGAACTGCGGCTTGACCATCAGGACGAGGTCGGCGTCCGGCGCCGAGCAGCGCACCAGCGCCGGCAGCACCAGGCCGAGCGGGATGAACGACAGGTCGCCCACCACCAGGTCGACCGGTTGGCCGTCGAGCTGTTCCAGCGTCAGCTCGCGGACGTTCGTACGGTCCTTCACCACCACCCGCTCGTCGCTCCGCAGCGACCAGGCGAGCTGCCCGTACCCCACGTCCGCCGCCACCACCTGGGCCGCCCCGGCGCGCAGTAGCACGTCCGTGAAGCCGCCGGTGGAGGCGCCGGCGTCCAGCGCCCGGCGCCCGGCGACCCGCAGGCCGCGCCCGGCGCCGCCGTCGGGGGCGGGCGGCTGGTCGGGGGCCGTGCGGGCGCGGTACTCGTCGCTGAACGCGAGGAGGGCCCCGGCCAGCTTGTGCCCGCCGCGCGAGACGTAGTCCGGGTCGCTGTCGTCCTGGGTGACGACGACGGCCGCGCTCGTCTCGACCTGGGTGGCGGGCTTGGTCGCGGTCGTCCCGCCGATGGTCACCCGGCCCGCGGCGATCAACTGGCTCGCGTGCTCGCGCGAGCGCGCCAGCTCACGGCGGACCAGCTCCGCGTCGAGTCGGTTACGGCGTGGACGGCTCACTGCCACGTGCGGTTCAGCTCCTGTGATCATGCGGGGACGGTGCCGGTACGAGCCGGCCGGGTCCGGGGCGCTGGTCGAGTGCGTCGAGCACGTCGCGCAGGCCCCGGTGTACATCCTCGTACACCTCGAGGTGACCGTCGACGGGCAGGTGGTCGAGGTCACCGAGGCGCTCCAGGCCGGCGTCGACCGTCGGGTCGCCGGTGGGCGTGCGCACGAGGCCGAGCGGGGCGGTCTCCTCCCCGGGTCCCCCCGTCTCCTCCCGCCGCTCGACCGGGGGCTGCTCCGGCTCCGGCTGCTCCCGGCGCTGTACGGGCGGTGTCTCGTGCGGCCCGGACGGGGCGGCGGGTGGCGCGGCGCCCTCCGGCGCCGGTACCGCCGTGGGGGCGGCCGGCGCGGCGGCGGGGCCGGGTACGACGCTTACGGGCCCGGGCGCGCCGGGCCCGGCGGCGGGCCCCGTGGGGTGGGGGGCGTCGGCCGTGGTGGGGTGGGGCTGCGCCGGGTGGGCTGGCGCGCTGGACATCGGCTCATCCATGGCCCCGACGCTACCGTGCGGCACGCCCTCGCCAAGGCGGCCCGCTGGCCGCGCCCGGGAACGGTCGGCAGCAGGATCGCGGGGCACGCGGGCGGCGGCGCGGCCAGCGCCCCGGTGCTCAGCGACCCGGCGTCGGTTCCCCGGCCGCCACCCGCTCGGGGGCCTGGGCGTCCTTCGTCCCGGTGGCCGGCTCCGGTACGGCCGTGGCCTGGCGGCGCGGGCGGCGGGCGGCGGGGATGACCAGGGGCGTGCCGCTCTCCGGGTCCTCGATCACCTGGCAGCGCAGGCCGAAGACCCGCTCCACCAGCTCGGCCGTGACGATCTCGCCCGGCTCGCCCTCGGCGACGATCTCGCCGTCCCGCATGGCGATCAGGTGCGTGGCGTACCGGGCCGCGTGGTTGAGGTCGTGCAGGACGGCCACCAGCGTGCGGCCCTGCTCCTCGTGCAGCTCGGCGCAGAGGTCGAGCACGTCGATCTGGTGCTGGATGTCGAGGTAGGTGGTCGGCTCGTCCAGCAGCAGCAGCGGCGTCTGCTGGGCGATGGCCATCGCGATCCACACCCGCTGCCGCTGCCCGCCGGAGAGTTCGTCGACAAAGCGATCCGCCAGTTCGGCGACGCCGGTGGCCGCCATCGACTCGTCGACGATCCGCTCGTCCGTCTCCGACCACTGCCGCAGCAGCCCCTGGTGCGGGTAGCGGCCCCGCGCCACCAGGTCGGCCACCGTGATGCCGTCCGGCGCGATGGACGACTGCGGCAGCAGCCCCAGGGTCCTGGCGACCTTCTTCGCCGGCAGGGACGAGATGGCCTGCCCGTCGAGCAGCACCGAGCCCGCCGTCGGCTTGAGCATCCGCGACAGGGCGCGCAGCAGCGTGGACTTGCCGCAGGCGTTCGGCCCGACCACGACCGTGAAGGAGTGGTCGGGTATCGACACGGACAGGTGCTCGGCCACGGTGCGCCGGTCGTAGGCGAGGGTGAGGTCCTGCCCGGTGAGCCGCTGTCGCGCGTCGGGTGCCACGGGGGATGCGGAAGAGGAAGCCACGGTGGTCTCGGTGTCCTTGTCGTCGTCGGTGCCAGTGCTCGCGGCGCGGCCGGGGCCGCCGGGCTCGCCGGGCGCCCGTGCGCCCCCGCCGCCCCTCATACCCGGCCCGCCCGGCGCTCCGCCACCAGCAGCCACAGCAGGTACGTGCCGCCGAGCATCCCGGTGAGCACGCCGACCGGGAGCTGGTCGGCGCCGAACGCCCGCTGCGTGCCCCAGTCGGCCGTGACCAGCAGGGCCGCCCCCATGCAGGCGGCGGGCAGCAGGTTCGGGCCCGGCGACCGGGTCAGCCGGCGGGCCAGTTGCGGCGAGGTCAGCGCGACGAAGGCGACCGGGCCCGCCGCGGCCGTCGCGGCGGCGGTGAGCAGGACGGCGGCCAGCAGCATGACCAGCCGGGTGCGCTCGACGCGTACCCCGAGGGCGTACGCGCTGTCGTCGCCCAGTTCCAGCATCCGCAGGGCCCGGGCGTGGCCGATGACCACCGGCACGAGCACGGCGCACACCAGGAGCAGCGGCCAGACCTGGTCCCAGTCGCGGCCGCCCAGCGAGCCGGTGAGCCAGACGACGGCGCGCGCGGCGTCCACCAGCTCCGCCTTGGTGAGCAGATAGCCGTTGACGGCGCTGAGCATGGCCGCGGCGCCGATGCCGACCAGCACCAGCCGGTAGCCCTGGATGCCCCGCCGCCAGGCCAGCGCGTACACGGCCAGGCCGGTGAGCAGCCCGCCGAGCACGGCGCCGGCGGCGACCTGGGCGCTGGTGCCCTGGAAGAGCACGATCACGGTGAGCGCGCCGGCCGCCGAGCCCTGGCCGAAGCCGATGACGTCCGGACTGCCCAGCGGGTTGCGCGCCAGGCTCTGGAAGACGGCGCCGGCGAGCCCGAGCGCGGCGCCGACCAGCAGCGCCACCAGCACGCGGGGCAGCCGCAGTTCGCGCACGATGTAGTCCTGGGCGACGGTGCCGTCACCGAGCAGGGTGCGCACCGCGTCGGCGAAGCCGATGGGGTAGTCGCCGGTGCCGATCAGCACCACGCCCATGGCCAGGGCGAGCGTCGTCAGCGCCAGCCCGACCAGGCTCGCCCGCACGTCCACCCGGACCGAGAGGCCGCCCCGGGTGCGCAGCGTGGCGCTCCGCCGGTGGCCGCGCCCGGCCGACCCGCTGCCGGGGCGCGCGCCGGCGGCGGGCGTACGGGCCGGAGCCGGGCCACGGGCACGGCGGCCCGCCGGGGCGTGTCTACCCTGGACAGCGCCTGTGCCCTGGGCAGCGCTCGTGCCCTGGGCAGCGCCGCCGGGGCGCGGCTTGCCGCCGCCGGTGGGCTGGTCGGCGGTGGTGCGGGCGGTGGGCTGGTCGTCGGCGTTCACAGGTGGGCCAGCCTTCGGCGGCGTACGAGGTAGATGAAGGCCGGGCCGCCGATGAGCGTGGTGACGACGCCGACCTGGAGTTCGCCGGGTCGGGCGATGACGCGCCCGACGATGTCGGCGCCCAGCAGCAGGACGGGCGCGAGCACGGCCGCGTACGCCAGCGTCCAGCGCACGTCGGGGCCGGTGAGCGCGCGGACCAGGTGCGGTACGAGGAGGCCGACGAAGGCGATCGGGCCGCAGGCCGCGGTGGCCGCGCCGCACAGCAGGGTGATGGCGAGCACGGCGAGGACGCGGGTGCGGTTCAGCCGCGCGCCCAGGGCGCGGGCCGCGTCGTCGCCGAGCGCGATGGCGTTCAGGGGTCGGCCCAGGGCGAGCGCGAGCAGGGCGCCGGCCGCGAGGAAGGGCGCCGTCTGGCTCAGCACGTCCTCGTTGGCGGCGGCGAGCGAGCCGACCGTCCAGAAGCGCATCGTGTTCAGCGCGGCCGAGTCCAGGAGCTGCACGGCCTGCACGTACCCGAAGAGGGCGGCGGTGACCGCGGTCCCGGCGAGCGCGAGCCGCACCGGCGTCGCGCCGCGGCTGCCGCCGAGCGCGTACACGAGCACGGAGACGACCGCGGCGCCCAGGAACGCGAACCAGACGTACCCGGTCGGCGAGGTGACGCCGAGGAAGCTGATGGCGGAGACGACGGCGGCGCTGGCGCCGGCGTTGACGCCGAGGATGCCGGGCTCGGCGAGCGGGTTGCGGGTCAGGGCCTGCATCACCGCGCCGGCCAGGCCGAGGCCGACGCCCACCAGCAGGCCGAGCAGCGTGCGCGGCAGCCGCACGTCGCGGACCACGACGTCGGCGTCGGTTCCGGAGTAGTGCGCGAGGCCGTGCCACACCTCACCGAGGGCGAGCGGCTTGGCGCCGACGGCGACGCTGGCCGCGAGCACGAGCAGCAGCACGCCGAGCGCGACGGCCAGTCCGGCCGCCCGGGCCGCGCGGCGGCGGCGAGGCGGGGGCTCGGGAGTCTCCGCCCCCGTCGGCGCCGCGGCCGTCACGGGGCTCACCACGGTCACGCGGAACTCCACCTCTTGGGACAACGGGGCGACCAGACCCGCCACCCCACAGAAGGTTAGGTTAGCCTAACCCTCGTTTGGCGTACGTTGTCGAGCCGCGTACGCCGTACCCCGTCCCCGACCCTCACCAGCCCGGCTCCCCCAACTCGCCGCGGCCACACGACCACCACGCCGACACGCCGTCCCGCGACCCCCACCGAAGAACCCGCCCGGCGCCCCGCGGCGGCCCCGCGCCGCCCCCGACCAGCCCCGGAGCGGACCCGGTGCGCCGACCGCGCCCGGCGCACCGCACGCGACCGGCCAAAGGAATCCCATGACCCCGTCTCGCACCGCACCGTCGATGTCCCGCCGCGGCCTGCTCGCCCTCGGTGGCGCGCTCGGCGCCGGCGCCCTGCTCGCCGCCTGCGGCAAGGACGACAAGAGCGACAAGGGCGCCGGAAACCGCGCCGACGACCCGTCGGGCCCGGGCGGCCAGCGCGGCCCGTGGGCCTTCAAGGACGACCGTGGCGTCACCGCCAAGGCCGAGACGACGCCGAGGAACATCGTCGCCTACGTCGGCACCGCCGCCGCCCTGCACGACTTCGGCGTGGAGTGCGTCGGCGTCTTCGGCCCGACCAAGCGCGAGGACGGCAGGCCGGAGGTGCTCGCCGGCGAACTCGATGTCGACAAGACGACCGTCATCGGCGACACCTGGGGCGAGTTCAGCATCGAGAAGTACGCGGCCCTCCGGCCGGACCTGCTGGTCACCAACATGTACGCCAAGGACGACCTGTGGTTCGTCCCGGAGGACAGCCGCGAGAAGATCCTCGACCTGTCCCCCAACGTCGTCGGCCTCGCCGCGTCCCACACCTCGCTGCCCGCCGTCGTCCAGCGGTACGCGGCGCTCGCCGCGTCGCTGGGCGCCGACCTGGGGTCGCGCCGGGTCACCGACGCCAAGGCCCGCTTCGAGCGCGCCTCCGAGAGCCTGCGCCGGGCCGCCCGGGAACGGCGCGGCCTGCGGGTCCTCGCCGTCTCCGCCAGCAACGACCTCCTCTACGTCTCCGACCCCAAGGTGTACGCCGACCTCACCTACTTCAAGGAGCTGGGCGTCGAACTCGTCACGCCCGACAAGGTCAGCGGCCAGGGCTTCTTCGAGAACCTGAGCTGGGAGAACGCCGACGCCTACGACGCCGACCTGATCCTCCTGGACAACCGGAGCCAGTCCCTCCAGCCGGCCGACCTGAAGGCCAAGCCCACCTGGCGGCGACTGCCGGCGGTCAGGGCCGGCCAGGTCGTCCCGTGGGCCTACGAGCCCCGCCTCTCCTACGCCGGCTTCGCGCCCCACCTGGAGGCACTGGCCAAGGCCGTACGGGAGGCCAGGGAGGTCAAGGGCGGCTGAGGCACCCGAGCATCCCGGCCCGGGCGGCCCGCCGGGAACCGCGCGGCCTCACCCCCGCGACCCCAGCCCCCACACCAGCCGCCGAACGCCCGGCGCGCACACGCAGGACACGCAGACGCAGCACGCAGGACACCCAGCACGCGACACACCCAGCACCGCCTGCCCGCAGGCAGCAGCCCCACCCCATGACCGAAGGGAACCACCATGGCGAACACGCCCTACAGCTTCTTTGACCTGCGGGTCGTCCGGGCCGAGCGACTGAGCCCCAGCTTCGTGCGCGTCACCTTCGGCGGCCCGGAGCTGGCCTCCTTCGTCAACGGGGGGCGGGACCAGCGGCTCAAGATCTTCCTGCCGCAGCCGGGCCAGGAGGCCCCGGTGGTGCCGCGCTCCGCCGACCTGTCCTGGTACCCGGAGTGGCGCGCGATGGACCCGGCCGTACGCGGCGTCATGCGCACCTACACCGTGCGCGAACACCGCCGCGACCCGCACGAGGTGGACATCGACTTCGCCCTCCACGGCGACACCGGCCCCGCCTCCCGCTGGGCCGCCACCGCGGCCCCCGGCGACCGGGTGACCCTCCTCGGCCCGAGTGCCGAGGAGAACGGCGGGGTGGACTTCCAGCCCCCCGGCCTCGGCGGCGTTCCCGCGACCGACGCGCGCGGCAACCCGCGGCCGGCCACCACCTGGGTGCTGATCACGGCGGACGAGACGGCGCTGCCCGCCGTGGCCAGCACCCTCGCCTGGCTGCCGGCCGGCACGCCCGCCAAGGTGTGGATCGAGGTCCAGCACGCCGAGGACCGCCAGGCCCTCCCGACCAAGGCCGACGCGGACGTCACCTGGCTCGTGCGCGACGAGACCCCCGCGCCCGAACCGGCCGCCGCCGACGTCCAGCTCGCGCACGGCCAGCGCACGCTGGACGCGGTGCGCGCCGCCGAGCTGCCCGACGGCACCCCGTACGCCTGGGTCGCGGGCGAGTCCAGCACCGTTCGCGCGCTCCGTCGCCACCTGGTCGGCGAGCGCGGCTTCGACCGCAGGGCGGTCAAGTTCACCGGCTACTGGCGGCAGGGCACCAGCGAGGACCAGCTCCTCGACCAGGAGGCCGACGAGACGGACGACGTCGCGGACGCCGGGGACGAGTAAGGCGACACCGCCCGAGCGTCGGGGCGGCCCGTGGCCCCCGCCCCGGGGCCGCCCCGCTGGCCCGCTTCGACGCCAGGCCCCGCCCCCGCTGGCACGCGCCGGCGCCCGACCCCGGGCGCCGGCGCGCCCGGCCCGGCGCGGCCTCAACGCGCGGCGGCGCTCACAGGCCCAGCTTCGCCAGCGCCTTGTCGGCGTTGATCCGGTGGCCGTCCCGGTGGGCCGCGCTCAGGCCCGGCCCGGCCCCGCCCGCGCGCCTGGCCGGCTCACCGGTGCGCTCGCGATCCGCGTCGTTCGCGGTCCAGGTCGCCGCGCACAGCGCCCGCAGCCCGTCCAGCGGGTCGCCCGCACCGTCGATCTCCGCCCGCGCGTCCCGTACCCGGGCGGTCCAGCCGCCGCAGGCGAACCCCTCGTCCGTGGCCCGCACCTCCGGGTGTGCCGTCAGCATCCCGCGCAGGTCGGCGGCGACGAACGTCGGCCGGTGCACGGGCTCGGCGGCCAGGAGCTGCGCCGCGTCGGTCACCCCGGTGAGCACGAGCAGGGAGTCCACGCCCCCACCGTTGGCCCCCTCGATGTCGGTGTCCAACCGGTCGCCGACGACCAACGGGTGCTTGGCCCCGGTGCGCAGGATGGTCTCGCGGTGCATCGGCGGCTGCGGCTTGCCCGCGACCTGCGGGGCCCCGCCGGCGACGAACCGTACGACCTCCACCGCCGCGCCGTTGCCGGGCGCGATGCCCCGGGCCGTGGGGATGGTCAGGTCGGTGTTGGAGGCGAACCACGGCACGCCGCGCGCCACGGCGTACCCCGCCTCCATCAGCCGCTCCCAGGGCTGCTGCGGCCCGCCGTACCCCTGCACCACCGCCGCGATGTCCGCGTCGGCCGAGTCCACCGGCACCAGGCCGCGCTCGCGCAGCGCCACCCGAAGCCCCTCGCCGCCGATGGCCAGCACCTGCGCGCCCGCCGGCACCTGCTCGGAGATGAGCCGGGCCACCGCCTGCGCCGAGTTGATCACGTCATCGGGCTGCGCGGGCGCGCCCAGGCTGGTCAGGTGCTCGGCGACGGTCTGCGGGGTGCGCAGCGCGTTGTTGGTGACGTACGCCAGGTGCATCCCGGCCGCCCGAGCGACGTCCAGCGACTCCACCGCGTGCGCGATGGCCTCCCCGCCCGCGTACACGACCCCGTCCAGGTCGAGGAGTGCAGTGTCATACGCCTCGTGTAGCGGTCGCGCGCTGTCGCCAGGTCGAGTACGAGTGCTCTCGCTCATGGGGTCGTCGCTCCTCATAGGCTCATATGTTTGTCCCCCGATCATCGCGCATCCTGTGGAGCGGCATAGCATTCCCCAATGAGCACTCCAGGACCTGTCGGGCAAGGTCTTCAGCTCGCCCCGTTCCGTGGCCTGCGGTACGCCTCGGAGCGAGTCAGCAGCCTTGCCGCCGTCACCTCGCCGCCCTACGACGTCGTCGTGCGGCCGGACGGTCTGCGGCATCTGGAGACGGCCGACCCGTACAACATCGTCCGCCTGATCCTCCCGCAGACCGGGGAGCCCACGGCCCGCCACCAGCAGGCCGCGCAGACGCTGCGCCGCTGGCAGGCGGAGGGCGTGCTGACCCCCGATCCGGAGCCGGCACTGTACGTCTACGAACAGCGCGACCAGGGGCTGCTCCAGCGCGGGCTGATCGGCGCCCTGCGGCTGAGCCCGCCACGGGAGGGCGTCGTCCTCCCGCACGAGAACGTCATGCCGCACGTCGTCGAGGACCGGGCCGCCCTGATGCGGGCGACCGCGGCCAACCTCGAACCGCTGCTGCTCTCCTACGACGGGCACGAGGCCGGCGCGCACGGGGCCGACGCGCTGAACGGGGGCGGGGCCCGGTCGGGCGGCCACGTCCCGGAGGCCGCGCCCGGCGCGAGCGCGGTCATCGACCGCGCGGTGCGCCGCCCGCCGCTGCTCGCCACCACCACCGAGGACGGGGTCGCCCACCGGCTGTGGCGGATCGCCGACCCGGCCGAGATCGCCGAGGCCACCTCCGACCTGCGCCAGCGCCAGGCCCTGATCGCCGACGGCCACCACCGCTGGGCCACCTACCTGCGGCTGCGGGACGAGCGGCGCGATCCCGGGCCCTGGGACTTCGGCCTAGTGCTGCTCGTGGACAGCGCCCGCTACCCGTTGCGGGTCCGCGCCATCCACCGGCTGCTGCGGCGGTTGTCCCCCGCCGACGCCCTCGCCGCCGTCGGCGACGCCTTCCGCGTCCGCCCCGTGGCCGGCCCGCTGACCGCCGCCCTCGACGCCCTGGCCACGGCCCAGGACGAGGCCGCGCGGGCCGGCGCCCCGCGCAACGCCTTCCTCCTCGCGGGCGGTGGCCGCTTCCACCTCCTGGACCGGCCCGACCCGGCCCTGCTGGACGCGGCCGTCCCACGGGACCGCCCGGAGGCGTGGCGCACGTTGGACGCGACGGTGTTGCACGCGCTGCTGCTCGACCGCGTCTGGCGGATCTCCGACGCCCCGGAGCACATCGGGTACATCCACGACGCCACCGCCGCCGTGGAACAGACGGAGCGGCACGGCGGAACGGCGGTGCTGATGCGCCCCGTCGAGGAGGGCGTCGTACGCGACCTCGCGCGGCAGGGCGTGGCCATGCCGCACAAGTCCACGTCGTTCGGGCCCAAGCCCGCCACCGGCCTGGTCCTGCGCAGCCTCGAACTGGGCTGATCCGGCCCCGGCCCCGACGGCCGGCCGCCGCGCCCAACCGGGGCGCACGCGCGGCCGGTTGACCCGGCCAGGCCCCGCGTGCGCGGCGGTCAGTCGGTGGCCGGCCGGGCGGCGCCGCGCGGGGGGCGGTGGCGGTCGACGATCCCCGCGACGATCCGCAGCAGCCGCTCCCCCACCCGGTCGATGCTGCCGTTCTGCATGCTGACCTGCGCGCCTTCGAGCGCGAACGTGATCTCGGCCGCGACCTGTTCGGGATCGGGCAACCCCGCATCGGCACACATGCCCACCAGTCGGCGGGTCTGCCGGGCCTTGTGCTCCTCGATCACCTGCCGCGCGGGATGGGCCCGGTCGGGCAGCTCGGCCAGGGAGTTGATGAACGGACAGCCCCGGTACGAGAGCGACGGCAGCCCCTCGGCGATGAAACGGGCCAGGCCCAGGATCCGCTCCCGGGGCCGGTCCGGGTGCTCGACCTCGACCCGGTCGAAGGCCGCCTGGTAGTCGGCGGCGACGATCCGCAGCCACTCGGCGACCAGCGCGTCCTTGGTCTCGAAGTGCCGGTAGATCGCCATCTTGGTGGTCTCGGCCCGCTCCGCGATCGCCTGCACCCCCACCCGCCGGATGCCCTCGCGCTGGAACAGTTCCTCCGCCGCGTCGAGGATGCGCTCCCGAGGCGGCAGCTTGGCCACCCTGCTCGGCCTACTCGTGGTCGCTGCCATGACTGCTCCGTGACGTCCGATCCGGTGCGGGCCCCGCGCCACGCCCTGCTACGGTACCAGTCCGTCCCGAGCGATACCGTCGGGTATCACTCGGGACGCAACGGTATCGTTCTGCCTGCTGGGAGTGTCCGATGAGAGTGACCGAGTACGTGACCTTCGACGCGGTCGGGCTCGCCGCGTTGATGGCCGACGGCGAACTGACCCCCGCCGAGGTCGAAGCAGCCGCCCGCGAGGCCGCCGAGGCGGTCAACCCGCGGATCAACGCCATCGTGGAGACCTGGGAAGCCGACGACCCGCCCCGCCCGGGCAGCGGCCCGCTGGCCGGCGTCCCCTTCCTGATCAAGGACATCGCGGTCGCCATGGCCGGCAAGCGCATGGAGCTGGGCAGCCGCCTGGCGGCCGGCCACGTCGCCGCCGCCGACTCCAGCCTGATGCGGCGCTTCCGCCGGGCCGGCCTCGTGACGTTCGGCCGTACGACGACCCCGGAGCTGGCCTACAGCACCACGACGGAACCCGTCTTCTACGGCGCCACCCGCAACCCCTGGGACCTGGAACGCAGCGCGGGCGGGTCCAGCGGCGGCGCCGGCGCGGCCGTCGCCGCCGGGGTGGTCCCGATCGCCCACGCCACCGACGCCGCCGGCTCGATCCGCGTCCCCGCCGCGTACAACGGCCTCTTCGGCCTCAAGCCCACCCGTGGCCGGGTCTCGACGGGCCCCGCCTTCGACGAGATCTTCAACGGCCTGGCCGTACACGGCAGCGTCAGCCGCACCGTGCGCGACAGCGCCGCCCTGCTCGACCAGATGCGCGGCCCGGAGCCCGGTGACCCCTACGTCGCCCCACAGCCCTCCCGGCCGTACGCGGAAGAGGTCACCCGCGACCCCGGCACGCTTCGCGTCGGCGTCCTCACCCATGCCTGGGGCGGCCACCGCACCGCGCCGCCGGTGGCCGACGCGCTCGCCGGCACCGCGCGGCTCCTCGCCTCCCTCGGCCACCGGGTGGAGGAGGTGACGGTCGATCTCGGGGTGGACTGGGAGGAGTTCCTGCTGGCCAACGCCCGACAGTGGACGGCCAACCTCGCGGTCTCGATCGACGAGCTGGCCGCCGCCACCGGCCGCCCCATCGACTCCTCGACCCTGGAGCCGCCCATCCTGGCCAGCTACCACTACGGCCGGCAGGTCACCGGCACCGAGTTCGTCACGGCCCTCGCGCTGCGCAACCGCCTCTCCCGCGCCGTGGCCCGGTACTTCGAGACCCACGACATCCTGCTCACCCCGACCCTGCCGGAACTCCCCGTACCGCTGGGCACGTACGCCAAGGACGCCGAGACCCTGGACGGCCTCGGCTGGCTCCGCCGCCTCTTCGACCTCGCCCCGTTCACCGCGGCCTTCAACGTGGCCGGCACCCCCGCCATGTCCGTGCCGGCCCCGCCCGACCCCACGACGGGGCTCCCCGTCGGCATGCAGTTCGCCGCCGACTACGGCCGCGAGGACCGCCTCTTCCGCCTCGCCGGCCAGTTCGAACAGGCCAGCCCGTGGGCCGACCGCACCCCCACGGTGTGGGCGGGCAACCACCCGGGCCGCTGAGGGCGTGCGCGCCGAGCCGTGAAACGGGCGAGGCGCACCCGCGCCCGCTTCACGGCCGGCCCCCGGCCCGAACCGACCGCTGGGTCTGGGCGCGCACGTGCGCCCGCACGCCCTGCGGGCCGAACAGGATGAGCAACTCGACCGCGCCGCCGTCGGCGCTGCCCAGCCAGTGCGGCAGGGACGTGTCGAACTCGGCCGCCTCACCGGGCGGCAACGTCAGGTCGCGCTCGCCGATCACCAGCCGCAGCCGCCCGCTGAGCACGTAGAGCCACTCGAAGCCGTCGTGGGTCTGCGGCGTCGGTTCGAGCGGCGCCGGCCGGGCCGGAATGATCATCTTGAACGCGTGCACCCCACCCGGACGCCGGGACAGCGGCACGAAAGTCATCCCGAACCGGCTGATCGGCGTGAGATGAATCCGGGGGTCGCCGGTACGCGGCGCGCCGACGAGGTCGTCCAGCGGCACGTCGTAGCCGCGCGCCAGGGGCAACAGCAGCTCCAGACTCGGCCGACGCTGGCCGCTCTCCAACCGGGACAGCGTGCTCTCCGACACCCCGATCGACGCCGCGACCCCGGCGAGCGTCAGGCCACGCGCCCGCCGCAAGGCGCGCAGCCTCGGCCCCACCGCGTCGAGTACCGCGTCGTCCCGCTCGTCGCCCATCGCGCCATCTTGCCGGAACCGCAAGTTTCCGTGCCAGACCGCGACACCCCCGGCGAGAGTGAGCACCCCCGACACGAGGAGCCTCCATGGACACCACCACCGACGCGCTCGCCTTCTGGGACGACGTCTACGCGACCCGCCCGGCGGCCAGCGGCCCGCAGCCCAACGTCCGCCTCGCCGAGACGGTGCCCGACCTGCCGCCCGGCGACGCGCTGGACCTCGGCTGTGGAGAGGGCGGCGACACCCTGGCCCTCGCCCGCCTGGGCTGGCGCGTCACCGCCGTCGACATATCGACCGTGGCCGTCGACCGACTGGCCACCCTGGCCCGCTCGTACGGCCTGGGCGACCGCGTCACCGCCGCCCGGGTCGACCTGCACGCGTCCTTCCCGCCCGGCCGCTTCGACCTGGTCTCCGCCCACTACCTGCACACCCCGTACACCCTGGACCGCGCGGCCGTCCTGCGCTCGGCCGCGCACGCCCTGCGCCCCGGCGGACTGCTGCTGGTCGTCGACCACGGCTCGACCGCGCCGTGGTCGTGGAACCAGGACCCCGACCACCACTTCCCGAGCCCCCGCGAGGTCGCCGCCGGCATCGGCCTGGCCCCGGACACCTGGCGGATCGAGCGGGCCGACACGCCCCGCCGCACCGCGACCGGGCCGGACGGACGCACCGCCGAGGTCACCGACCACGTCCTCCTCATCCGCCGCACCGCCTGACGCGACCCCACCCGCGCCCCACACCACAAACGCCCGAGGGCGGAACCCGCCATGGGTTCCGCCCTCGGGCGCACACGCGAACGATCAGATGTCGTCGGACCGCCGCTCCGCGGCCTCCTCATCGACGCCACGCGCCTCAGCGGAACCCGCACCCGGCGCGTCCTCACCCGCCGCGACATCACCGTCAACACCGGCACCGGCACCGGCTTCGGCATCGGCATCGGCATCGGCATCGGCATCGGTGCCACGGTCAGCGCTCTCCGCCTCGGCCTCCTCGGCCGGTACGGACTCGGGGTCGAGGTCCGCGCCACGCTCACCGCTCACGTCGCCGCGCTCGTCGTCCACGTCGGTCGCGGCGTCCCGCTCCGCACCATCCTGCTCCGGCACGTCCCGCTCGGCGACCTCGTACGATTCCCGGCCGCGCTCGGCCGGCTCGCCCGCCACCTCGGCGTCCTCGCCTTCCAGGACGTCGACGAACTCCACGCCGTCCAACTCCGCGAGCCGGTCCGAGGCGTCCGTCGTACCACCCTGGTCCGCCTCCAGCGCCTTCGCGAACCACTCGCGCGCCTCGTCCGCACGGTCGACCGCGAGCAGCGCGTCGGCGTACGCGTACCGCAGCCGCGCGGTCCACGGGTGGACGGCGGACGAGGCCAGCTCGGAACTCTGCAACGTCACCACGGCGGCATCGGTCTGGCCCATGTCGCGGCGCGCGCCGGCCGCGACGAGCCGCATCTCCACCTGCCCGGCCCGGTCCAGCTTCTGCACCTCGGGCTCACCGGCCATCGCCAGCGCCCGCTCCGGCCGCCCCATGCCCCGCTCGCAGTCGGCCATGACCGGCCACAGCTCGGCGGAGCCGGTCATCCGACGCGCGGTGCGGAACTCGGCCAGCGCCTCCGCGTACTTCCCGGTCGCGTACGAGGCGAACCCCGCCGCCTCCCGCACGGCCGCCACCCGCGAGGCCAGACGCAGCGCGATCCGCGAGTACGCGTACGCCTGCTCCGGGTCCTCGTCCAGCAGCTTCGCCACCATGACGAGGTTCTTGGCCACGTCCTCGGCCAGGGTCTTCGGCAGGCTCATCAGCTCCTGCCGCACGCTCTTGTCGATCTCGTCGCCGGTCACCTCGTCCGGGATCGGCAACCGTCGTACGGGCTCCCGCTCGCGCTCATCCCGCCGGCCGCCGAAGCCGCCCCGGTCGTCGCGCCGCCCGTGCCCGCCACCGGCCCGGTCGTCACGCCGCCCGTACGAGCCACCTGAGCCACCCGAGCGTTCCCCGTCCCGGTACCGCCCGTAGCCGCCGCCACCGCCGGAGCGCTCCTCCCGCCTTCCGTAGCCGCTGCCACCGCCACCGGCCCGGTCATCGCGCCGGGCGTAGCCGCCACCGGAGCGGTCGTCACGCCGCGGGTACGCGCCGCCGGAACGGTCGTCGCGCTGCCCGCCACCGTGGCCACCCCGGTCGAAGCCCTCGCGCCGGAAGCCGCCGCGCTGGTCGTCGCGGCGCGGTCCGTCGTCGCGGCGCGGTCCGCGATCGCGGTCGTCGCGACGGGGCCCACGGTCACGGTCGTCCGGACGCGGCCCACGCGGCCGGTCGTCACGCCCACGCGCGTCCCGATCACGGTCCCGGTCATCACGACGGAACGGCGGCCGGTCATCACGCCGCGCGAACCCGCCACCACCAGGGCGCCCACCACGCTCGTCATCCCGGTCCCGGCGGAAGCCACCGCGAGCACGGTCGTCGCCGCGCTGCGGCCCACCACGGTCATCCCGACGGTAGCCACCACGGTCGTCATCGCGCCGGAACCCGCCGCGATGGTCATCGCGCCGACCACCCCGGTCGTCATCCCGACGGAAGCCACCACGGTCGTCGTCGCGGCGGAACCCACCGCGGTTGTCGTCCCGATCCCGGCGGAACCCGCCACGGTCACGGTCGTCGCCGCGCTGCGGCCCGCCGCGGTCGTCCCGGCGGTACCCACCACGGTTGTCATCGCGACGGAACCCACCGCGATCGTCGTCCCGACGGAAGCCACCGCGGTTGTCGTCGCGCTGGAAGCCTTCCCGAGCGCCACCACCCTCACGTCGGAAGCCGCCACGCTCGTCGTCCCGGCGCGGACCACGGCTGCGGTCATCGCGCCGCTGGTCTCCGCCCCGGGCATCACGGCGGTCGTCGGGCCGGCCGACCGGTCGCGGCCGGTCCCCGTCCCGCCGGAAGCCGCCGCGCTGGTCGTCACGGCGCGGTCCGTCGTCGCGGCGCGGTCCACGGTCGCGGTCGTCGCGACGGGGCCCACGGTCACGGTCGTCCGGACGCGGCCCACGCGGCCGGTCGCCACGCCCACGCGCGTCCCGATCACGGTCCCGGTCATCACGACGGAACGGCGGCCGGTCATCACGCCGCGCGAACCCGCCACCACCAGAACGCCCACCGCGCTCATCGTCCCGTCGCGGGCCGCTGCTTCCTCGGTCGTCCCGCCGCGCACCGCCAGGGGCACGGAAATCCCGCCGGTCTCCGCCGTCCCGTCGGCGCGGCCCGCGATCCGATCGATCGTCGGGAGAGTTGGTGGACATCGGCGTGACTCCTGTCTTTGGGTACTGCGATCATTCTCGCGCACCGGACTTGGCGGCGCGCTTCGGGCAAAACAAAAAGGACCTGTGGTCCCAGCGTGAACGCTGGGACCACAGGTCCTGTCAAAGATTGTTCGGCGGCGTCCTACTCTCCCACAGGGTCCCCCCTGCAGTACCATCGGCGCTGAAAGGCTTAGCTTCCGGGTTCGGAATGTAACCGGGCGTTTCCCTAACGCAATGACCACCGAAACCCTTTTGGGTTCTAGCGAACAAGCACACTCTTCAATTGAGTAACTTAATGCCTTGAACAACAAGGTTATTAAGTGGTGCACCGGTGCGACTGTTCGCAGTCCGGGAACCACACAGTGAACGCGAGCAACTGAGGACAAGCCCTCGGCCTATTAGTACCAGTCAACTCCACCCCTTACGAGGCTTCCATATCTGGCCTATCAACCCAGTCGTCTACTGGGAGCCTTACCCCATCAAGTGGGTGGGAGCCCTCATCTCGAAGCAGGCTTCCCGCTTAGATGCTTTCAGCGGTTATCCCTCCCGAACGTAGCCAACCAGCCATGCCCTTGGCAGGACAACTGGCACACCAGAGGTTCGTCCGTCCCGGTCCTCTCGTACTAGGGACAGCCCTTCTCAAGACTCCTACGCGCACAGCGGATAGGGACCGAACTGTCTCACGACGTTCTAAACCCAGCTCGCGTACCGCTTTAATGGGCGAACAGCCCAACCCTTGGGACCGACTCCAGCCCCAGGATGCGACGAGCCGACATCGAGGTGCCAAACCATCCCGTCGATATGGACTCTTGGGGAAGATCAGCCTGTTATCCCCGGGGTACCTTTTATCCGTTGAGCGACGGCGCTTCCACAAGCCACCGCCGGATCACTAGTCCCGACTTTCGTCCCTGCTCGACCCGTCAGTCTCACAGTCAAGCTCCCTTGTGCACTTACACTCAACACCTGATTGCCAACCAGGCTGAGGGAACCTTTGGGCGCCTCCGTTACCCTTTAGGAGGCAACCGCCCCAGTTAAACTACCCACCAGACACTGTCCCTGATCCGGATCACGGACCCAGGTTAGACATCCAGCACGACCAGAGTGGTATTTCAACAACGACTCCACACACACTGGCGTGCATGCTTCACAGTCTCCCACCTATCCTACACAAGCCGAACCGAACACCAATATCAAGCTATAGTAAAGGTCCCGGGGTCTTTCCGTCCTGCTGCGCGAAACGAGCATCTTTACTCGTAATGCAATTTCACCGGGCCTATGGTTGAGACAGTCGAGAAGTCGTTACGCCATTCGTGCAGGTCGGAACTTACCCGACAAGGAATTTCGCTACCTTAGGATGGTTATAGTTACCACCGCCGTTTACTGGCGCTTAAGTTCTCAGCTTCGCCAACCCGAAAGTCAGCTAACCGGTCCCCTTAACGTTCCAGCACCGGGCAGGCGTCAGTCCGTATACATCGCCTTACGGCTTCGCACGGACCTGTGTTTTTAGTAAACAGTCGCTTCTCGCTGGTCTCTGCGGCCACCCCCAGCTCACACTGCAAAAGTGATCACCAGAAATGGCCCCCCTTCTCCCGAAGTTACGGGGGCATTTTGCCGAGTTCCTTAACCATAGTTCACCCGAACGCCTCGGTATTCTCTACCTGACCACCTGAGTCGGTTTAGGGTACGGGCCGCCATGAAACTCGCTAGAGGCTTTTCTCGACAGCATAGGATCATCCACTTCACCACAATCGGCTCGGCATCAGGTCTCACCCTCATGTCATCCGGATTTACCTGGACAACGGGCTACACCCTTACCCCGGGACAACCACCGCCCGGGCTGGACTACCTTCCTGCGTCACCCCATCACTTACCTACTACCCCCTAGGGTCAGCGGCTCCACCACTCCCCTCAACTCCGAAGAGATCAGGGCGGCTTCACGGCCTTAGCATCAGAAGATTCAGTATTGGGCGCTTCAAAGCGGGTACCGGAATATCAACCGGTTGTCCATCGACTACGCCTGTCGGCCTCGCCTTAGGTCCCGACTTACCCTGGGCAGATCAGCTTGACCCAGGAACCCTTAGTCAATCGGCGCACACGTTTCCCACGTGTGAATCGCTACTCATGCCTGCATTCTCACTCGTGAACCATCCACAACTCGCTTACGCGGCTGCTTCACCCGGCACACGACGCTCCCCTACCCAACCCAGCCCTCGTTGGAGGTACATGCTGGATTGACACGACTTCGGCGGTACGCTTGAGCCCCGCTACATTGTCGGCGCGGAATCACTTGACCAGTGAGCTATTACGCACTCTTTCAAGGGTGGCTGCTTCTAAGCCAACCTCCTGGTTGTCTCTGCGACTCCACATCCTTTCCCACTTAGCGTACGCTTAGGGGCCTTAGTCGATGCTCTGGGCTGTTTCCCTCTCGACCATGGAGCTTATCCCCCACAGTCTCACTGCCGCGCTCTCACTTACCGGCATTCGGAGTTTGGCTAAGGTCAGTAACCCGGTAGGGCCCATCGCCTATCCAGTGCTCTACCTCCGGCAAGAAACACACGACGCTGCACCTAAATGCATTTCGGGGAGAACCAGCTATCACGGAGTTTGATTGGCCTTTCACCCCTAACCACAGGTCATCCCCCAGGTTTTCAACCCTGGTGGGTTCGGTCCTCCACACGGTCTTACCCGCGCTTCAACCTGCCCATGGCTAGATCACTCCGCTTCGGGTCTTGAGCGTGCTACTCCAACGCCCTATTCGGACTCGCTTTCGCTACGGCTCCCCCACACGGGTTAACCTCGCAACACACCGCAAACTCGCAGGCTCATTCTTCAAAAGGCACGCAGTCACGACCATGCATGTAAACACACATAGCGACGCTCCCACGGCTTGTAGGCACACGGTTTCAGGTACTATTTCACTCCGCTCCCGCGGTACTTTTCACCATTCCCTCACGGTACTATCCGCTATCGGTCACCAGGGAATATTTAGGCTTAGCGGGTGGTCCCGCCAGATTCACACGGGATTTCTCGGGCCCCGTGCTACTTGGGTGTCGTACAAGCAAGCCATAGATGTTTCAGCTACGGGGGTCTTACCCTCTACGCCGGGCCTTTCGCATGCCCTTCGCCTACACCTACGGTTTCTGACTCACCCGACGACCGGCAGATCATCGAAGTACGATCCCACAACCCCAACCACGCAACCCCTGCCGGGTATCACACATGACTGGTTTAGCCTCATCCAGTTTCGCTCGCCACTACTCCCGGAATCACGGTTGTTTTCTCTTCCTGCGGGTACTGAGATGTTTCACTTCCCCGCGTTCCCTCCACATACCCTATATATTCAGGTACGGGTGACAGCCCATGACGACTGCCGGGTTTCCCCATTCGGACACCCCCGGATCAAAGCTCGGTTGACAGCTCCCCGGGGCCTATCGCGGCCTCCCACGTCCTTCATCGGTTCCTGGTGCCAAGGCATCCACCGTGCGCCCTTAAAAACTTGGCCACAGATGCTCGCGTTCACTGTGCAGTTCTCAAACAACGACCAGCCACCCACCACCCCACCCTCAACAGGCGAGTTCACTGGGACCGGCAACCGAAGACCCAGCCTCACGGCCATGCCCTCAGACACCCAACAGCGCGCCCAACACAAGGTCACCGCTCTGGCGCGTTCCACGCTCCGAAGAGCAGTACTAGCAACCATCACAAGACCCCATGCCGAATAGTCAACGTTCCACCCATGAGCAACCAGCGTCGAACACTCGCCGACGAACTGGCTCTTGGACCACCAAGCAGAACCTGGCAGTCAAAGTGCTCCTTAGAAAGGAGGTGATCCAGCCGCACCTTCCGGTACGGCTACCTTGTTACGACTTCGTCCCAATCGCCAGTCCCACCTTCGACAGCTCCCTCCCCAAGGGGTTGGGCCACCGGCTTCGGGTGTTACCGACTTTCGTGACGTGACGGGCGGTGTGTACAAGGCCCGGGAACGTATTCACCGCAGCAATGCTGATCTGCGATTACTAGCGACTCCGACTTCATGGGGTCGAGTTGCAGACCCCAATCCGAACTGAGACCGGCTTTTTGAGATTCGCTCCACCTCACGGCATCGCAGCTCATTGTACCGGCCATTGTAGCACGTGTGCAGCCCAAGACATAAGGGGCATGATGACTTGACGTCGTCCCCACCTTCCTCCGAGTTGACCCCGGCAGTCTCCTGTGAGTCCCCATCACCCCGAAAGGCATGCTGGCAACACAGAACAAGGGTTGCGCTCGTTGCGGGACTTAACCCAACATCTCACGACACGAGCTGACGACAGCCATGCACCACCTGTACACCGACCACAAGGGGGCGACCATCTCTGGCCGTTTCCGGTGTATGTCAAGCCTTGGTAAGGTTCTTCGCGTTGCGTCGAATTAAGCCACATGCTCCGCCGCTTGTGCGGGCCCCCGTCAATTCCTTTGAGTTTTAGCCTTGCGGCCGTACTCCCCAGGCGGGGAACTTAATGCGTTAGCTGCGGCACGGACGACGTGGAATGTCGCCCACACCTAGTTCCCAACGTTTACGGCGTGGACTACCAGGGTATCTAATCCTGTTCGCTCCCCACGCTTTCGCTCCTCAGCGTCAGTATCGGCCCAGAGATCCGCCTTCGCCACCGGTGTTCCTCCTGATATCTGCGCATTTCACCGCTACACCAGGAATTCCGATCTCCCCTACCGAACTCTAGCCTGCCCGTATCGAATGCAGACCCGGGGTTAAGCCCCGGGCTTTCACATCCGACGTGACAAGCCGCCTACGAGCTCTTTACGCCCAATAATTCCGGACAACGCTCGCGCCCTACGTATTACCGCGGCTGCTGGCACGTAGTTAGCCGGCGCTTCTTCTGCAGGTACCGTCACTCTCGCTTCTTCCCTGCTGAAAGAGGTTTACAACCCGAAGGCCGTCATCCCTCACGCGGCGTCGCTGCATCAGGCTTTCGCCCATTGTGCAATATTCCCCACTGCTGCCTCCCGTAGGAGTCTGGGCCGTGTCTCAGTCCCAGTGTGGCCGGTCGCCCTCTCAGGCCGGCTACCCGTCGTCGCCTTGGTAGGCCATCACCCCACCAACAAGCTGATAGGCCGCGGGCTCATCCTGCACCGCCGGAGCTTTCCACCACCAACCATGCGATCGGTAGTCATATCCGGTATTAGACCCCGTTTCCAGGGCTTGTCCCAGAGTGCAGGGCAGATTGCCCACGTGTTACTCACCCGTTCGCCACTAATCCACCACCGAAGCGGCTTCATCGTTCGACTTGCATGTGTTAAGCACGCCGCCAGCGTTCGTCCTGAGCCAGGATCAAACTCTCCATGAATGCCTCCGGGATATCCCGGCACACACACACGATAAGAGCGGAACACCGATCGGAATAAGATCGATGCTCACAGCGTCCTCGCTGTGTCGCCCCCCAACCCGTTGAAGGTGTCGGGAGGACTTTTCAAAGGAACCTCGTCCCCAACAGTGTTGGGAGACGGGGTATCAACATATTTGGCGTTGACTTTTGGCACGCTGTTGAGTTCTCAAGGAACGGACGCTTCCTTCGGTCCCGTTTCACCGGGCCCTCCGGGCGCTTCCCTTCGGTGCTTCCAACCTTACCAGATCCTTTTTCCTGCCGTTTCCGGTGGGAATTTGTTTCCGGTCCCCTGTTGGAGCGGGGTTTGTTTCGCGCCTTCCGGCGTGTCCACTACGTTAGCGGATTTCCCCCGAGCCTCATAATCGAAGCTTTCGAATCGAATTCCGGCATGCCGAAATCCATCCCAGTCTGGGGAGCCGTGCAGTAGTGGTTTTTTACCGCTCAGGTGGCGTCTGCATGATCGTTACGATCGCGCCGACAGCGCTGCCCTTCTCAAGCGGCTCGGGCTACGTTAGGCGCCCGGCCGCCTCGCGTCAAGCTTCGTCGCCGATGCTGAGCGATTGCGGCGTCGGGGAGCGTGCGCGCGGTAGGGGCTGACCGTCGGGTCGTCGGCGATCCAGAAGCGCCAGGGATGGGTCGCTCCCTCCCCTCCCACTCCCGTACGCGGGCCGCTCAGCACGTGGTCGGCGGGGACCGGGTCACCGTGCAGGACGCTCAGGGGAGCCTGTGGCCCGGCGCAGACGTCGGTGCCGTTCAGTACGCGGCCCACGTCGAGCGCCGTGGCCAGCCGCGCCGGGCCCTGGGCCAGCTCTCGGTCCTTGCGGGCGGCGGCACGTCGCGGGCGGGCCAGCTCCTGGCCACGGATGATCTCGCCCGCGCGCAGCAGCACGCCGCTCGGGGTGCCCTCGGCACCGCACACCAGGTTGAGGCAGTGCCACATGCCGTACGTGAAGTACACGTAGGCGTGGCCGGGCGGGCCGAACATCGACGCGTTGCGCTCGGTGCGCCCCCGATAGCAGTGCGAGCCGGGGTCGGAGGCCCCCGCGTACGCCTCCACTTCCGTGAGGCGCACCTCGATCGGCCCCTGTGGCGTCGTGCGGACGAGTATCCGGCCGAGCAGGTCGGGGGCCACCTGGAGCACGGGGCGGTCGAAGAAGGAACGGTCGAGCGGCGTACGGTCACATCCCACAGTCACGCGCTCCGAGGGTACGGGACCGCGGTGCGAACCTTGGAGTGCGCGCGGCGAGCTGCCAGGGTGTGTGGCGCGGAACCGGCCGACACGGTTTCGCGTGAGTACCGATCGAGCCGATCGATACACATCACGATGAGGCGACGAGAGTCCGTCGCGTCCTGGGGAGGAAGAACATGGGCTTCAAGAAGCTGCTCGCGAGCCTGGGGGCCGGCGGCGCCTCGGTGGAGACGGTGCTCACCGAGGAGAACGTCGTACCCGGCGGCGTGGTCCAGGGCGAGGTCCGCATCCAGGGTGGTTCCGCGGCTCAGCAGATCGAGGGGCTCTCCGTCGGGCTCCAGGCCAGGGTCGAGGTCGAGGGCAACGACCAGGAGACCAAGCAGGACATCGAGTTCACCAAGCAGACCCTCGGCGGGGCCTTCGAGGTGCAGCCCGGCGCGGTGCACGCCGTGCAGTTCGCGCTGGAGGTCCCGTGGGAGACGCCGGTGACGACGTTCCTGGGGCGTCACCTCACCGGCATGAACATCGGGGTGACCACGGAGCTGGCCATCGCCCGGGCCGTCGACAGCAGCGACCTCGACCCGATCAGCGTGCACCCGCTCCCCGCCCAGCAGGCCATTCTCGACGCGTTCGGGAGTCTGGGCTTCAGCTTCAAGAGTGCCGACCTGGAGCGCGGTCACATCCGCGGCACGCGGCAGCGGCTCCCCTTCTACCAGGAGATCGAGTTCTACGCCCCGCAGCAGTACCGGGGGCTGAACCAGGTCGAGCTGACCTTCATCGCCGACGACCGGTCGATGGACGTCGTACTGGAGATGGACAAGAAGCCCGGTCTGTTCACCGAGGGCAGCGACTCCTACCGCGCCTTCACGGTGGAGCTGTCCAACTACCAGGGCACCGACTGGGCGGCCTACCTCAACCAGTGGCTGGCCGACGTGGGCGGCAAGCGCAACTGGCTCTGACGTCGCCACGGTGCTGGCCGTGAGCCTCTGACGTCGGCGACGCGCCCGTTGTCCGGGTGTCGCGCGGGGCGTGCGCCGACCGGGTCGGGGCACGCCCCGCGCGTCGTGTGCGCGCCGGTTTCCGGGGCCGGCCTACTCCTGGTCGTCGAAGGTCACCGTCAGCGGCGTGTCCCCGGGCGCCCAGTACTCGATGGCGTCCGCCAGCACGTCGGCCGCGGTGCGGGCCGTTTCGGGGGCGGCGGCGCGGAACCGCTGCCAGCCGCGTATCCGGATCTCGTAGCCGTTGGGCCGCCCCCACCAGGACAGGTCGCGCAGGCAGTCGTCGAGGGCGTCCCAGTTGTGGCCGAACCACTCGGGGAGGGCCAGGTCACGGGCGCAGCGGTCGAGGAACGTCGGCTCGTCGCGCACGCCGTCGAGGTCGAGTTCCGCACGGTGCGGGCCGGTGCTGGGGGTGCCGGGCTCAGATGCGGTCATGTGGGACATCGTCGCAGCCCGCGCGCCCGCCCGCGGCGGACGATCTCGCTACGCTGGCCGTGATCGCACAGTCGCGTGAGCCGAGCAGAGAGGATTCGACGTGTCCGAGCAGAACCGGCGCCCGCTCCCCCATGACTTCCACCCCGCGGTGCCCTCGTTCACCGTGCAGAGCGACGACGTGACCCACGGCGGTGTGCTGAAGGACGACCAGGTGTTCAGCGGCGGCAACCGCTCGCCGCACCTGCGCTGGTCGGGCTTTCCCGAGGGGACGAAGAGCTTCGCCGTCACCTGCTTCGACCCGGACGCGCCGACCGGCAGCGGGTTCTGGCACTGGTCGCTCTTCGACATCCCGGCCGACGTGACCGAGCTGTCCGCCGGCGCGGGCAGCGAAGGCTTCCCCGGGCTGCCGGCGGGGGCGGTGCACGTACGGAACGACTACGGCACCCGGGACTTCGGTGGCGCCGCGCCGCCGCCGGGTGACGGCTCACACCGCTACGTGTTCACGGTGTACGCCGTGGACACCGAGAAGCTGGGCCCGGACGCGGACGCGTCGCCGGCCGTGGTGGGCTTCAACCTGCGCTTCCACACGCTGGGGCGCGCCCAGTTGATCGGCGAGTACGAGGCGCCCTCCGAGGGCTGAGTGACGCCGCCCCGCGGGAGTGGGCCGGGCGCGGAGTCGCTCGGCCGACCGGGGCGGGCGGTGAGCGGTGTGAGGGGCGGGCCCGGGTGGGTCCGCCCCGCTCGCGTGTCCCGGACCCGCGCCACGCGAGCGGGCTCAGGGTGCGGTGGGCCGGGGGTGCGGTGGCCCATCTCCGGGGCGGTGTGCGGGAGTTCGGGAGGTCGGGGCGGGTGCCGAGCGGCCCTCGCGCGCGGGATCGCGCGTGAAATTGCGTTGTCCTCCCCCGCTCGCGCGTCCAGAGTTGTGCCGTGCCCGAAGGGGGCAGGCCGGACGCGGGAGGTGTGGGGGATGCGCGAGACTCTGGTGCTCAACGCCAGCTTCGAGCCGCTGTCGACGGTGACGCTGCGGCGTGCGGTGGTGTTGGTGCTACAGGAGAAGGCCGTGGTCGAGCAGGCCCACCCGGAGCTGCGGGTGCGGGCCGCCACGGTGGAGTTGCCCATGCCGCGGGTGATCAGGCTGAGCCGGTACGTACGGGTGCCGTTTCGAAGACGGGCGCCGTGGTCGCGGCGCGGGGTGCTGGTCAGGGACCGGCACCGGTGCGCGTACTGCGGTCGCCGGGCGACGACCGTGGACCATGTGGTGCCACGGTCGCGCGGGGGCGGTGATACCTGGCTGAATACCGTCGCTTCGTGTGCGGAGGACAATCACCGCAAGGCGGACCGTACGCCGGAGCAGGCGGGGATGCGGCTGCTGCGTACGCCGTACGAGCCGTCGCCGTCGGACGCGCTGGTGCTGGCGCTCGGGGGCACGGGGCGGGGTGCGCTGCCGGACTGGCTGCCGGTGCCTGCCTGAGCCCGCGCCCAGAGTGCGGACATGGCGCGCGACATGGCGCGGGGCCCCGACGTCGAACGCCGGGGCCCCGCGCCTCACTGTCCCTCGTGTCCCCACTGCCGTGGGGCGCCGGTCAGTCGATCCTGGGCTGTTCGCGACGCGGGGCGGGCGCGGCCTCCGTACCGCCACCGCCGCCGTTGCCACCGCCGCCCGGGCCGAAGTTGCCGAGCGCGCCGCCGAGGCCCTTGAGGGCGTCGCCGATCTCGCTGGGCACGATCCAGAGCTTGTTGGCATCGCCTTCGGCGATCTTCGGCAGCATCTGGAGGTACTGGTACGAGAGCAGCTTCTGGTCCGGGTCGCCGGCGTGGATGGACTCGAAGACCGTACGGATCGCCTGTGCCTCACCCTCGGCGCGCAGCGCGGCGGCCTTGGCCTCACCTTCGGCGCGGAGGATGGAGGACTGCTTCTCACCCTCGGCGCGGAGGATCTCCGACTGCCGGACACCCTCGGCCTGGAGGATCGCGGCGCGCTTGTCACGGTCGGCGCGCATCTGCTTCTCCATCGAGTCCTGGATGGAGGTCGGCGGCTCGATCGCCTTGAGCTCGACGCGGTTGACGCGGATGCCCCACTTGCCGGTGGCCTCGTCGAGCACGCCGCGCAGGGCCGCGTTGATCTCCTCGCGGGAGGTCAGGGTCCGCTCCAGGTCCATGCCGCCGATGATGTTGCGCAGCGTGGTGACGGTGAGCTGCTCGATGGCCTGGATGTAGCTGGCGACCTCGTAGGTGGCCGCGCGGGCGTCGGTGACCTGGTAGTAGATGACCGTGTCGATGTTGACCACCAGGTTGTCCTGGGTGATCACCGGCTGCGGCGGGAAGGGGACCACCTGCTCGCGCAGGTCGACGCGGTTGCGGACGGAGTCGATGAACGGGACGACGATGTTCAGCCCGGCGTTGAGGGTCCGCGTGTAGCGCCCGAAGCGTTCGACGATGGCCGCGCTGGCTTGCGGGATGACCTGGATCGTCTTGATCAGGGCGATGAACACGAGCACCACCAGGATGATCAGGACGATGATGATCGGTTCCACAGTGGCTCCCCGTGCCCTTCGGTTGTCGGTCGATCTTGGATAGGTGAGTCTGTCAGATCAGCGCACCGCCGCGCAGCTTCGCCGCCGCTCTGACGGCGGCCTCCGCCCCACGCGTACGGCTCACATCACGACGGCCGTTGCTCCGTCGATCTCCACCACATCGACCTGCTGGCCCGGCTCGTACGCCTGACCTGTGTCGAAGGCACGGGCGGACCAGACCTCGCCCGCGAGTTTGATGCGTCCCCCGTCACCGTCAACGCGCTCAAGCACGACGGCCTGACGACCCTTCAGGGCGTCGATTCCGCTGGCGTGCGCGGGGCGTTGGGATCGGTTGCGCGCGGCTATCGGGCGTACGACGGCCACGAGGGCGACCGAGACGACGACGAAGACGACGACTTGGAGCACGATGCCACCACCCAGCGCGGCGGTGATCGCGCCAGCGACGGCGCCCACGGCGAACATCCCGAACTCGGGCATCGCCGTCAGTACGAGAGGAATTCCCAGTCCGACGGCGGCGATCAGCCACCACACCCATGCGTCCACGTGGTTCATGGTAGTTCTCGGCCCGCACCGGGGACAGGGGACCGCTCACTCCACGCCATCGTGAGTCGACCGCTGTCCGGTGCACGGACCTCGGCCCCGCGCTCCGCCGCGGCGACGGGGCCGCTACCGGCGTCGGGTCACTTCAGCGGCAGGCCCTGCGCGGTCCACCGGTCGCCCCGGCGCTCGACCACGAGCGGCAGCCCGAAGCAGTGCGAGAGATTGCGGGAGTTCAGCTCGGTCTCCATGGGGCCGGCGGCCAGCACCTCGCCCTGGCGGATCATCAGGACGTGGGTGAAGCCGGGGGCGATCTCCTCGACGTGGTGCGTGACCATGATCATGGAGGGCGCGTACGGGTCGCGGGCCAGCCGGCCGAGGCGGCGTACGAGGTCCTCGCGCCCGCCGAGGTCGAGGCCGGCGGCGGGCTCGTCGAGCAGCAGGAGTTCGGGGTCGGTCATCATGGCGCGGGCGATCAGGGTGCGCTTGCGCTCGCCCTCGGAGAGGGTGCCGAACTTGCGGTCGAGGTACTCGCTCATGCCCAGCCGGTCGAGGAAGGCGCGGGCGCGGTCCTCGTCCACGGCCTCGTAGCTCTCCCGCCAGGAGGCGGTCATGCCGTACGCGGCGGTGAGGACCGTCTGCAGCACCGTCTGGCTGCGCGGCAGCTTGTCGGCCACGCCGATGCCGGCCATGCCGATGCGCGGGCGGAGTTCGAAGACGTCGACGCCGCCGAGCTTCTCGCCGAGGATCTGCACCGCGCCGGTGGTGGGGAAGAGATAGCTGGAGGCGATGTTGAGCAACGTCGTCTTGCCCGCGCCGTTGGGGCCGAGGATCACCCAGCGTTCCCCTTCGGCGACCGACCACGAGACATGGTCCACCAGAGCCCGGCCGTCGCGGACCACGGATACGTCCACCAGCTCCAGAACATCGCTCATGAGCGCGTTGTCTCCCATTGCAGTCTCGTCATGTCGCGTGTGCCGGCGGGCACAGCTCGCAGTCAAAACCTACGCCACCCGTTGTCGGTGCCAGTCCTTAGGCTGGTGGCATGCTCGACGAACCTCGCTCAGGACGCCTGGCCGCGTGGGGAAACGCCCTGCTTGCCGGACTTGTCTCACCTGATGACGCGGCGCACCGTATCACCGGCACGGATGCGTCACACCGCGTCGTGGACCTGCCGGAGAGATCCGCCCCGCCCGGCGCCGCGCCGGACCCCGCGCCGGTGGGCCTGACCCTCGCGATAGGGCGGCTGCGCGCACTGGGCGCCACCGGCCTGTGCGTGGCGCTGCCCGTGGCGGGGCACCCGCTCGGGCTGAGCGGACCGCCGGAGTTCAACGCGCGGGCGCTGGAGGCCGGGGAGGCGGTCATCGCGGTGGGCGTGGGCCTCGGCCTGGTGCCCGACGTCCACCGGGCGGGGCCGCGGGAGGTGGGCGTGGACGGCGGCCCGGTCTCCGAGAGCGACGTGCACACCGAGGTGCTCTGGCGCTGTCTGCCGGTGCGCGAGGCGCCGCCGGCCGACGTGCCGTCGCTGGGCGAGGCGGAGCGGGAGCTGGCCGAGGCGCTGCGGGAGGCGACGGAGGCGCTGGCCCGGCTGAACGTGGCGGGGTCCGGTCCGGTCGCGGCGGCGGCCCTGGAGGCGTACCGGGCGCGCGCCGAGCGGGGGCGCGAGGTGCTGGCCCCGGGCTATCCGCCGCGCGCGGTGCGCGTGCTGGAGCTGGCGCAGCGGGTGGGGGCGTTGGTGGACATCGCGTACGGGCCGGAGCACGGCGGCGCGGTGAGCGCGTCCGAGATCGCGGCGCGCTCCGAGGCGCTGCGCCCGGTGGAACGCACGGCGCGCCGGGCCCAGGTGGCCGCGTACAACGCGTACGTGGAGCAGCGGCTGCGGCAGGCGTAGCCGCGCCGGCCGGTCACCCCTTGCCCGTCGGGGCGGTCGGCGGGCGAAGCGGTCCGGCCCCGCGACGGTCGCCGCGGGGCCGGTGGTGCTGGGAGAAGCGCGCGGAAGGCGGCGGGCGTGGATAGCGCCCCTGGTCGGGCCGTTATCGACCCGTACCAGGAGCGCCGAAGTGCCGCGGTTCCGCGATCAGATGTTGGTGCAGAAGTTCCCGAAGGTGGGGTTGAGAACCCCGACGACGTCCACCGAGTTGCCGCAGGCGTTGACCGGCACGTGCACCGGGACCTGGACCTGGTTGCCGGAGCCCACGCCCGGCGAGGCCGTGGCCGCGCCCCGCGCCGCGGAGTCGGCCGACGCGACGCCCGCCCCGGCCATGGCGAGGCCGCCCATCATGATCGTTACGGCGGCGGCCCTCTTGATGTTCTTCACTGCTGAACCCTTCTCGGCTTTCGCCGCGGCGAACCACCGCGGCGTGCACTGGAGAACGGCCAACCGCCGGAGGAGTTGCGCCTGCGCTCCGTCGATCACACGACCGTATGAAATTCTCAGTCGCCCACCCCGTGACGGACGGCCCACAGGGCGGCCTGCGTGCGGTCGGCGAGGTCGAGCTTCATCAGGATGTTCGAGACGTGGGTCTTCACGGTCTTCTCGGAGAGCACCAGGGCGCGGGCGATCTCCCGGTTGGAGCGGCCGTCCGCGATCAGGGCCAGCACCTCGCGCTCCCGGTCGGTGAGCGAGGCGCCGCGGCCCTGGCCGCCGCCCGCCTCCTCCTGCGAGAGCAGCGCCCCGGCCACCTCCGGCTGGAGCAGCACGTGCCCGGCGTACACCGAGCGGATGGCGCCGGCGAGGGCGTCGGGGTCCACGTCCTTGTACACGTAGCCGGCCGCGCCGGCGCGCAGGGCCGGGACGACGGTGCGCTGCTCGGTGAAGCTGGTCACGACCAGCACGCGGGCCGGGTTCTGTAGCTCGCGCAGCCGGCGCAGCGCCTCGATCCCGTCGGTGTCCGGCATCTTGACGTCCATCAGGACGACGTCGGGGCGCAGTTCCTCGGCGCGGGCCACGCCCTCGGCGCCGTCGGACGCCTCGCCGACCACCTCGATGTCGTCCTGGACCTCGAGGAAGGTGCGCAGCCCGCGGCGTACCACCTGGTGGTCGTCGACGAGCAGCACCGAGATGCGCTGGCGTTCGGGGCGCGGTGGGTGGGCCGCCGCGGTCTGCTCTGTGCTCTCCGGCTCAGCCACCGGGCACCTCCATCTCGATCAGGGTGCCCTTGCCGGGCGCGGATTCCACGGTGAGCGCGCCGCCGACGGCCGCCGCCCGGTCGCGCATGGAGACCAGGCCGAGGTGACGGCCGGCGCGGCGGACGGCCGAGGGGTCGAAGCCCCGCCCGTCGTCGCGTACGGACAGCAGCGCGCCGCTGGCGCCGTGCCGAGCGAGCGTGACTTCGACGCGGGAGGCCCCGGCGTGCCGGAGCGCGTTGTGCAGGGCCTCCTGGGCGACCCGTAGCAGCGCCTCCTCCTGGGCGGAGGGCAGCGCGCGCACGCCGTGCGCGGAGAAGGTGACCCGGGTGCTCTGGGCGCGGTCGAGGACCTGGGTCTGGGTACGCAGCGTGGCGACGAGGCCGTCCTCGTCGAGCGCGGCCGGGCGCAGCTCCACCACGGCGGCGCGCAACTCGTCGGCCGCCTCCGCGGCCAGCGCCGTGACCTGCTGGAGCTCGCTCCTGGCGCGGTCGGGGTCGCGGTGCACGAGGGCGGTGGCGGCCTGGGCGGTCAGGCGCAGCGAGAACAGCTTCTGGGCGACGGCGTCGTGCAGCTCGTGCGCGAGGCGGGCGCGTTCGCCCGCGATGGTCAGCTCGCGGCTGCGCTCGTAGAGCCGGGCGTTGGTGAGGGCGATGGCGGCGTGCTGGGCGAGGATGCCCAGGAGTTCCTCGTCCTCCGCGGTGAAGCCGCAGCCGCCGGTGGGCCTCGGGCACTGCTTGTTGGCGAGGAAGAGGGCGCCGAGGACCTCGTCGCCGTCGGCGATGGGCAGGCCCAGGAAGTCGGACATCTCGGGGTGGGCGTCGGGCCAGCCCTCGAACCGGGGGTCGGTGCGGACGTCGGCGAGGCGCTGCGGCGTCGCGTCCTTGAGCATCGCGGCGAGGATGCCGTGCTGGCGCGGGAGCGGGCCGATGGCCTTCCACTGCTTCTCGCTGACGCCGTCCACGACGAACTGTGCGAAGCCGCCGTGGTCGTCGGGGACCCCGAGCGCCGCGTACCTGGCGTTCAGCAGCTCGCGGGCGGAGACGACGATCGTCTTGAGGACGTCGCGGACCTCCAACTGCCGGTTCATGGCGAGCAGCGCGGTGCTCACGGCCGCCAGCCCGGTTCCGGGGCCGATTCCCGGTCCTTTGGTCATGGCTTCACCGTACCGGCGTGATCAGCGGGCCGTATCGGGCCGGCGGCGGCCGGTGATTAGGCCGTGGGACCTAGGCCGTTGGACCCTGCGCCGGGCGGGGCCGGGCGGCGGACGCTGGAGCGGGATGCGGGGTCGTACGGGGTTCGAGGGGCGGGTGGGGCGGCGAATTCTCGTATCCGGCCCGCATTCCGGGCGGGGCGGAGTCAGACTCGGCATATGTCTGTACCTACGCGGAACTGGACCCCCACCCACGGCGACCCCTACCAGCCGGTCCCCTACCGCCCCGCGCGGATGGACCCGGCACAGTCCCTGGAGCGCGCCGCCGAGCTGCGGCGCCGGATGGACGAGCGCAGGACCGTACGACAGTTCTCCACCGATCCGGTGCCCGAGCAGGTGGTGCGCGACGCCATCGCCTGCGCGGCCACCGCGCCCTCCGGGGCGCACCAGCAGCCCTGGACGTTCGTCCTGGTCAAGGACCCGGAGGTGCGGCGCAGGATCAGGGAGGCGGCGGAGGAGGAGGAACGCCGCTCCTACGAGGGGCGGCTCGGCGAGGAGTGGCTCGCGGCGCTGCGACCGCTCGGCACGGACGAGGTCAAGCCGCACCTGACGGACGCGCCGCACCTCGTCATCGTCTTCCAGCAGCGCTACTGGCTGGGCGAGGACGGCACCAAGCGCAAGCACTACTACGTGGACGAGTCGGTGGGCATAGCGGTGGGCATGCTGCTGTCCGCGCTGCACCTGGCGGGGCTGGCCGCGCTGATCCACACGCCGAGCCCCATGCGGTTCCTGTCCCAGGTGCTGGGGCGGCCGGAGAACGAGAAGGCGTTCGCCGTCATCCCGGTCGGCTACCCGGCTGACGACTGCGCGGTGCCCGACCTGGTGCGCAAGTCGCTGTCCCAGGTCCTGGTCGAGATCTAGACCGTCCACTTTCGGTACGCGCCCGCTCACACCGGGCCACCTCACGGGGGGTCCGGTGTGAGCCCGCGCATAGGACCGAGATCACCTACGAATGGGATTAGTTGAATTCCCATGGCCTCGCACGGGGAAAATAGCCGCGATCGAGGGCTCTCGATAACCCCCCTTTGCCACGAAGCCAGATAGTACGTCACACCTTTGCCAGGGGATTTTCCAACCGCTAACAATTGCGGAGTCGCACGGCGCCGTCATCAGACGCGGCGCTCTTCTTCTGCGCCGACGTCACGGCGACTGCGACCCCCGCGATTGGAAGAGGTTTTCTCCGCATGCTCGTCCCCAGCATTCGTGGTTATCACCGCCTGCCCAAGGCCCATAAGCTTTCCGCCGCCGGCATCGCCGCTACCGGTGTCGTCGCCATCGCCTTCGCCGCCGTCCCCAGCGACGCCCACGCCGAGTCGAACGCGACCCCGTCCGTGCAGAGCGTCGCCGTGAACCAGGCCGCCTTCGGTGGCAAGGCGCTGTCCTCCGGCGTCCCGCAGCAGGCGCAGTCCGACCTGCCGCGCACCGCGGCCGTCGAGGCCCTGCAGAAGGCCGCCCAGGACAAGAGGAAGGCCGCCGCCGAGGCGGTGCGCTCCGAGCAGACCCGGGCCGCCGCCGACATGCAGACGGCCAGGGAGCGCAGCGCGGCGCAGAGTGCGGCCAAGGAGCGTTCCACCCAGAGCGCGGCCAAGGAGCGCTCCGGCAAGACCGCCAGCCGTTCGGCGCCCCGCAAGGCGGCTCCGGTCACCTACTCCGACAACCTCGACGGTTGGATCAAGGAATCGCTGGCCATTCTCAAGAAGAACGGTATTCCGGGCACCTACGAGGGCATTCACCGCAACATCATGCGTGAGTCCAGCGGTAACCCGCGGGCGATCAATGACTGGGACGTGAACGCCATCGCCGGCATTCCCTCCAAGGGCCTGCTCCAGGTGATCCCGCCGACCTTCAAGGCGTTCCACGTCGAGGGCACGTCCTGGGACATCTACGACCCGGTCGCCAACATCACGGCCGCCTGCAACTACGCGGCCCAGAAGTACGGCACCATGGACAACGTCGACTCGGCGTACTGAGCCGACGTTCGGCCACCCGCCGAATCCGGCGGCGCGGGCCCACCGCTCACGGCCCGCGCCAGCAGGCGGCACCTGTTCCATCACGCGCCGCAGGGCGGCACCCTCCCCGGGGTGCCGCCCTGCGGCGTTCGTATGGCCCGCGCGAGCCGGCGGCCGGGGCGCTACTTGCGCATGACCTCCGGTTCGTGGCGGCGCAGCAGCCGGGCGACGGCGAAGCCGCAGGCGACGCCGAGCGCGATCAGCGCGAGCATGTCGATGGTCCACTGGCCGACCGAGTGCTCCCACAGCGGGTCGAGGTCGTTCGGCTGCTTGCGGTCCCAGGGCGCCATGACGTGCGAGAGGTCCAGCGTCGCGCCCGAGGCGCCGATGGCCCAGCGCGAGGGCATCAGGTACGCGAACTGCTCGATGCCGAGCGAGCCGAAGATCTTGAACAGCACGCCGGTGAAGACGACCTGCACGATCGCGAACATCACGAGCAGCGGCATGGTCTTCTCGGCCGTCTTCACCAGCGCGGAGATGACCAGGCCGAACATCATCGAGGTGAAGCCGAGGGCGATGATCACCAGGCACAGTTCGACGGCGGGCGGGAAGATCAGGCCCTCGTCCGGCAGGTCGCGGGTGGAGAAGCCGATCGCGCAGATGATCACGCCCTGGAGCGCGGTGATCAGGCCCAGCACGATGACCTTGGACATCAGGTAGGCGGACCGGGACAGGCCGACGGCCCGTTCCCGCTCGTAGATCACCCGTTCCTTGATCAGCTCTCGTACGGAGTTGGCGGCGCCGGAGAAGCACATGCCGACCGCGAGGATCAGCATGATCGTGCCAGCGTCCTGGTTGAACTGGCCCTTGGGCCCGGCGACCAGACCGTAGTCGGAGGGGATGACCACGCTGACCGCGCCGAGCACCGCCGGCAGGATGATCATGAGGCCGATGAACCCGCGGTCGGAGGCGATCACCGACACGTAGCGGCGCATCAGGGTCCACAACTGCGAGGCCCAGCTCTGCGGCTTCTGCGTGCGGGCCGGCGGCGGCTGGACGTGCACCGACTGCGGGGCGACGGCGTCGATGTCGGCCGCGTACATCTGGAAGTGCTGCGAGCCGCGCCAGCGGCCGGCCCAGTCGTAGTCGCGGTAGTTCTCGAAGGCCGAGAAGACGTCGGCCCAGGTCTCGTAGCCGAAGAAGTTGAGCGCCTCCTCCGGCGGGCCGAAGTAGGCGACGGACCCGCCGGGGGCCATGACCAGCAGCTTGTCGCACAGCGCCAGCTCGGCCACGGAGTGCGTGACGACGAGCACGGTACGGCCGTCGTCGGCCAGGCCGCGCAGCAACTGCATCACGTCGCGGTCCATGCCCGGGTCGAGGCCCGAGGTCGGCTCGTCCAGGAAGATCAACGACGGCTTGGTCAGCAGTTCGAGGGCGACGGACACGCGCTTGCGCTGACCGCCGGAGAGCGAGGTGACCCGCTTGTCGGCGTGGATGTCGAGCTTGAGCTCGCGCAGCACCTCGCCGATCCGCGCCTCGCGCTCGGCCTCGGCGGTGTCGCCGGGGAAGCGGAGCTTGGCCGCGTACCGCAGCGCCTTCTTGACCGTGAGTTCCTTGTGCAGGATGTCGTCCTGCGGAACGAGTCCGATGCGCTGCCGCAGCTCGGCGAACTGCTTGTACAGGTTCCGGTTGTCGTAGAGGACGTCACCCTGGTCGGCCGGGCGGTAGCCGGTGAGCGCCCGCAGCAGGGTGGACTTGCCGGAGCCGGACGGGCCGATGACGGCGACCAGCGACTTCTCGGGAACGCCGAAGGTGACGTCCTTGAGGATCTGCTTGCCGCCGTCGACCGTCACGGTCAGGTGGCGGGCCGAGAAGGAGACCTCGCCGGTGTCGACGAACTCCTCAAGGCGGTCGCCGACCAGCCGGAAGGCCGAGTGACCGACGCCGACGATGTCGCTGGGGCCGATGATCTGGCGGCGGACCGGCTGACCGTTGACGTAGGTGCCGTTGTGACTGCCGAGGTCGACGATCTCGAACCGGCCGTCGGCCATGGCCCGGAACTCGGCGTGGTGCCGGGAGACCTGGAGGTCCGAGACGACGAGTTCGTTCTCCAGCGCACGACCGATCCGCATCACGCGGCCGACGGCGATCTGGTGGAACGTGGTCGGGCTGCGGTCCCCGTGCACCGGGGCGCCCCCCGCGCCCGGCCCGGACTGGCCGGGGAAGCCCTGCGGCGCCTGCTGGTGGGGGTGCTGGACCTTCTGCACCGGGTGCTGCTGCGGCTGAGCGGACTGTGCGTGTGGCGCCTGCTGCTGGTGTTGCGGTGGCACCTGCTGGTGCTGTTGCGCCTGCTGCGCGGGGTGCTGGTGCTGCGGCGCCTGCGGGGGCTGTGCGTGCGGAGTCTGCTGCTGCCCGTGGAACTGCTGCGGCGGGACCGCTTGGTGGTGGGCCGCGTGCTGGGGCGGAACGGCCTGTTGGGGATGTTGGGGCTGCGGGGCCTGCTGCCATCCCTGCTGTTGCCCGGCGGACTGCCAGCCCGCGGGCTGCTGCGGCGCGGCGGCCTGCTGCTGCCCGGCTATCCCGTGCTGAGCGGCGTAGCCGCCGGCTCCCGGATGGGCGTCGGGCCCGGCGGCCATGGCCGCGCCGGTGAAGTTCAACCGCGGCCCGTCGGAGGCGTTTCCGAGGTGAATGGTCGTACCCGGGCTGATCTCCAGGTGCTGGACGCGCTGGCCCTGCGCGTAGGTGCCGTTGGTGCTGCCGTGGTCCTCGATGGCCCAACCGCGCCCGTTCCAGTGCACGGTGGCGTGCCGCCACGAGACCCGGGCGTCCTCCAGCACCACGTCGCCCTGCGGATCGCGCCCGAGGCTATAGGACCTGGACGGGTCCAGCGTCCAGGTCTGTCCATTCAATTCCAGTACGACTTCCGGCACTCCATGCCCCAATTACTTGTCCCCCGAGTTACCCCCTGTGGCAGGGAGTCTAGGGATGGCGAACATCGTGAGGAACTATTTCAGGCTCGGTCCCCCAACGGAAAGTCGGGCCTTGCCACGGCCCTGTAACGGGTGACGCCCAGTACGGAGAAAGACCCCCGGAGAGGAATAAGAACCCACGGATGCGTACGGACCATACGTATCCGGGCAATTGGCGGGCCCGGCCCGGCCGTTGTCGCGCGGGCCGAACCGGCGCCGAGCACCGGGCGACGGGTGGCGGGCGGCCCGACTCGCCGCGGCCCACGGCCTCCCGGCGCGGCCACGCGGGGCCGGGCGCCCGGCACGGGTCGGGAAGCACGTCGGCATCGGCGCCGGCGGGCATCGCGCCCGTAACAGCGGCGTTTTCCACCGACGCGGTCCCCTCGCGTCCGACGGCGCAACGATACGGTCACGATCGACGTCGTGTGTTACGCGCGTAAGACGCGTGAGGCACGCGTGATGATTTCCGCGCAGTCGCCGAAGGCGATGTCGGCAAAATCCCCGGCAAAGGGCGCGCCGCGTGAACTCCGGGTCGCCGCCGATTTCGGCGATATTGACCGCGGACCCACATGATCGAATCCCCCGCCACGTCGCGTACCGCGGCCCGTCGACTATCCCCCGATCCGCCGTGTCCCCGACCCGGGCTCGCGCGCGACGGCACATGCTCCGCCGCCTCCCGACTTCGCTCACGTGGCACCCGCCCCACACCGCTCGCCATCCGTCGCCGGGCGCCTGTCACCGTCCCCTGCCACCTGCCACCTGCCACCTGCCACCTGCCACCTGCCACCTGGACGCTCCGGAGCGTCCAGGTCCGCCCGCGCGGAACGGACCAGCGGCCCCGGGCCCGCCCCTCCGTCACGTGTGGCCCAGGCGTCGCAGCACGGGGTGTCGGACCCGGCGAGCGGTGGGGCGATCTTTGGCGTACCCCGTCTACGTCACCGCGCAGACGGGGTCAGACCGTACCGAAACGGAACCTCACACACTGGTAACGGTCCGGCGACCAGTGGCCGTACGACTGTCCGCGGTCCGGACAGGCGGACGACAGATGTCCCTGGCCCGCTACCGTGGAAACACCATGAGCACACCGCAGACCACCCCCGTCACGTCCGTTACCGGCGACGACGTGCCCACTCTCCTCGTCAAGATCTTCGGCAAGGACCGCCCCGGCATCACCGCCGGGCTCTTCGACACGCTCGCCGCCTTCGACGTTGATGTGATCGATCTGGAGCAGGTCGTCACCCGTGGCCGGATAGTGCTGTGCGCGCTCGTCACAGCTCCCGACGAGAAGGGCGCCACGGCCGGCGAACTCCGCTCGACCGTGCACAGCTGGGCGGACGCGCAGCGCCTCCAGGCCGAGATCATCTCCGGCATCGGCGACAACCGGCCACGCGGCACCGGGCGCTCGCACGTCACGGTGCTCGGCCACCCGCTGACCGCCGAGTCGACCGCGGCCATCGCCGCCCGCATCACCGGCGTCGGCGGCAACATCGACCGTATCTTCCGACTCGCCAAGTACCCGGTGACCGCCGTGGAGTTCGCGGTGTCCGGCACCGAGACCGAGCCGCTGCGCACGGCCCTCGCACTGGAGGCCGCGGCGCTCGGCGTGGACGTCGCCGTGGTGGCCTCCGGGCTCCAGCGACGCGCGCAGCGGCTGGTGGTGATGGACGTGGACTCGACGCTCATCCAGGACGAGGTGATCGAACTCTTCGCGGCGCACGCGGGCTGTGAAGCCGAGGTCGCCGAGGTGACGGCGCGCGCGATGCGCGGCGAGTTGGACTTCGAGGAGTCGCTGCACGAGCGGGTCGCGCTGCTCGCCGGGCTCGACGAGTCCGTGGTGGACAAGGTCCGGGCCGAGGTGCGCCTCACGCCCGGGGCGCGGACCCTGATCCGTACGCTCAAGCACCTCGGCTACCAAGTGGGCGTGGTCTCCGGCGGGTTCACGCAGGTCACCGACGACCTCAAGGAACGGCTCGGACTCGCCTTCGCCGCGGCGAACACCCTTGAGGTGGTGGACGGCAAGCTCACCGGGCGCGTCATCGGCGACGTCGTGGACCGGGCGGGCAAGGCGGCCCTGTTGCGCCGGTTCGCCGCCGAGGCCGGGGTGCCGCTGGCGCAGACCGTGGCCATCGGCGACGGCGCGAACGACCTGGACATGCTCAACGCGGCGGGGCTCGGCGTCGCCTTCAACGCCAAGCCGGTCGTCCGCGAGGCGGCACACACCGCCGTCAACGTGCCCTTCCTGGACACCGTTCTCTACCTGCTCGGCATCACCCGCGAAGAGGTCGAGGCCGCGGAGACGCACTCGCCCGAGGACGCGTAACCCTCCGCTACGCACCGGGCCCACCCCGTCACGTACGGGATACGAGGCGGCTGCGGCCCTCCGCCAGCCGGTGGTCCGGCGGCGGAGGGCCGCTCGCTCGTGAGGCCGCTCGCTCAGGCGGGGTGGGCAGCGCCGCCCGGCGGCCCGCCCGGCGGGGGCGGGCCCGAGGCGGTGGGCGGCGTCGGGCTGGCCGCGCGCACCGCGTCGGGGCGGCGGCGGGTCCTTACTCCTGCGGCGACCAGTAGGCGGTGAGGCGGCCCACGCCGTGCTCGACCGACTTCCACGTGCCCTGGAAGGTCAGCACCGCGATGGCCGCGGTCGGGAAGCCGGCACGGTTCATCCGCGCCAGGGCGTCGCCCTCGGCGTCGCCGGCCAGCGCGTCGGCCAGGGCGTGCATGCCGGGGTTGTGGCCCACGAGCAGGAGCTCGTTGACGTCCTCGGCGGTCTCGTTGACCAGGGCGATGAGCTCGCCCAGCGACGCCTCGTACATCCGGTCCTCGTAGACCGTCCTGGGGCGCTGCGGCAGCTCGTGCACCGCGAGCTTCCACGTCTCACGGGTACGAACCGCGCTGGAGCAGAGGGTAAGTTCCGGAGCGATGCCGGCCGAGGCGAGCCAGCGACCGGCGGCCGGGGCGTCCCTGCGGCCACGCTCCGCGAGGGGCCGCTCATGATCGGATTCTTGGGACCAGTCGGCCTTCGCATGTCGGAAAATGACGATCCTGCGGGGAACATCGACGCTCATGTCGTCCAGCTTCGCATGAAACGCGCCGTAAGGCGCGGGGTGTTGGGACGCGCACTCGGTACGGGGGACGGCGCCCAGGACCCCGTGTTACCGGGCATGCGCGCTGGTACGAGGCGGGTGCGGGGACAGAACCGGCTGCCACGTGCGGCGGGATCGGCTCGGCGGTGGGGCGGGGGCAGGTTCAACGGGACCGCACACCACCGATGTGCGGAGTCGTGCGCTCCGCGGCTCCTCGCGCGGGCGTGCGCGGCCCGCGAGGCCCGCTCCCGGCACGCGGCCCGGTCGTCGCGGAGGCTGGCCGTCGCGGCGCGGGGCGCGGGCGGCCCGGGTCCGGCGCGGCACTGGGCTGGGCTGGGGCGGGGGGCGGGGCTCCACCGCCGGCCGGCGGCGCCGGCTCAGGACAGGAGCTGGACTATCGAGTCGCGCAGCAGGATCACGAACCGCGTCACGTGTCCCGTGCTCCCCTCGGCCGCCTGCGCGTCGGAGGGGCCGGCGAGCAGCAACAGCAGCGCGGCGAAGACCACGGCGGGCAGCGCGATGGCCCACCAGGGAAGCTCCACCTCCCGTACGGCCGGCTGCTCGGCGCCGGTGGCCCGCGCGCGGTCGGACCGTCCGGCGTGGCTGTACGCAGGGGCTGCCATGGGGATCGCCTCCGGGGAACGATGGGGCGGCGCGACCGCCTGCCACGGCCACGCCCACCGCTGTGCGCGGTGTACATCGAACCTACGAAAGCGCGGCCCCCGCGCCCATCCGGTGATCCACCCAGTTGCCCCTGAGCCTGACCCCCTAGGGGATGGTGGTGCTAGCCCCACCACGGCGCCCGGCCGCGCGGGCTCCGCGCCGCGCGCGGGCGGGCCCCGACCTGCGCGCGGGCCGCTCGGCGCGGACGCGGTACCACTGGTCGACGGCGTGCCTCAGGGCGCCGGGCCTGGCGAGGCTCTGGCGGAGACGGCGCCCGGAGGCGGGTGGATCAGGGGGAGGCGATCGTCGCGATGATGCCGATGACGACGGTGATGCCGAGCATGACGCCAAGGATGGTCAGCAGCTTCTTCTGACCGTTCTGGGGGTTCGGGTCGAGAACAGACATGTGGCCCAGTGTCCCACTGCCGGATCGCGGGGCGCGTCGGGGTCAGAGCTCGTTCTCGACGATGCGGTCGCGCCCGGCCAGCACACCCGCGCCGATCTGCAACACCAGCAGCCCGCCCATCAACGCGATCGGCAGGTCCCAGCCGTCGGTGTGCTGGTAGAGCGCCCCGACCAGGAGCGGTCCGGGGATGGAGATCAGGTAGCCGGTGCTCTGCGCGAAGGCCGACAGGCGCACCACCCCGGAGCTACTGCGGGCCCGCATGCCGATCATGGTGAGCGCGAGCGGGAAGGCGCAGTTGGAGAGGCCGAGCAGCACGGCCCAGGCCCAGGCGCCGCCGGCTGGCGCGCTCCACAGCCCCGCGTACCCGACCAGCCCACACGCCCCCAGCGCGACGACGAGCCCGCCCTGGTGGGGCAGCCTGGCCGCGAGCCGGGGCAGTACGAAGGACAACGGCACCCCGAGCGCCATGGTGACCGCGAGCAGGACGCCCGCGGTGGACGCGGAGACGCCGGCGTCCCGGAACATCTGCGGCATCCAGCCCATGGTGATGTACGCGCCGGTGGCCTGGAGTCCGAAGAAGACGGCCAGGGCCCAGGCGGTGGGGCTGCGGGTGATCCGTCGCCCCGGCGTGGCCTGCGGCCCGGCGTCGGCGTCGCCGTCGGCGGCCGACCGCCCCCGCGCGGCGAGCTGACCCTGCGCGGCGGGCTGGCCCTGCGAGGCCGGCACGCTCGCGGCCTCCCGCGCGGGCTCGGCCGAATCGTCCGCGCCAGCCGAACCGCCCGGACCGGCCGGGCCAGCCGTAGGAGTTGAGCCGTCCGCGTCGGCCGGGCCGGCCGGCACCGCGGGGCGGGCGGCGCGGCTGGACCTGGCGATGACGACCCAGGGCAGCACCGCGACGGCGGCCACCACGGTCCACAGCACGAGGCCGGTGCGCCAGTCGCCGCCCAGCGCGTCGGTGAGGGGCACGGTGCTGGCCGCGGCGATGGAGGTGCCGAGGGCCAGCGCCATGGTGTAGACGCCCGTCATCGGCCCGACCCGGTCCGGGAAGCGGCGCTTGACGATCACCGGCAGCAGGATGTTGCTGACGGCTATGCCGGCGAGCGCGAGGGCGCTGGCGAGCAGGAAGCCGACGGTGCCGCCGGCGAACGGGCGGACCAGGACGCCGAGGCCGATGGCCACTAGGCCGGCGCAGACGACGGTCTCCTGGCCCCACTTCCTGGCCAGCCGGGGCGCGGTCAGACCGAAGATCGCGAAGCACAGGGCGGGCATGGAGGTGAGCATTCCGGCGACGGTGCCGCTCATCCCGAGGCCGTCGCGCACCTCTTCGAGGAGGGCGCCGAGGCTGGTGATCGCGGGCCGCAGGTTGAGCGCGGCCAGGACCAGCCCGGCGACCAGCAGCCGGCGCTGCCAGGGCGATCCCGGGAGCGCCGTCCTGGGCCGCTCGCCGGCGGCGGTCGGTGCGCCCTTGCCCGCGATGGCGCCCTCGCCTGCGCTCTCGCGCACGGCGGGCGCGGGCGGCGCGACGGTTCCCGTGTGTCGCGCCGCGCTGTCGCCCGCGGCGGGCGTGCGGCCGTGCTCGGCCGTGGACCGGTCGCGCGCGGGCGTACGCCCGGCCTCCGCAAGGTGGTCTTCTGTCATGCGGCCATCATAGAATCATGGGATGAATCCCTGTCCACTCCGTGCTTCGGAGGTCGCGTCCGCGCCGTCCTCCGCGCGCCACGGCCGGCCGCCCCGTGTGCGGGGCCGCGGCGGGGCGACAGAATGGGGACTTCGCCAGCCCGTCGGACGCCCCCGCCCAGGAGGGTTCGGCCGCCCCCGACCAGGAGAGTCATGCCGCTGACCTCGCCCCGGCGTTCCGCACTCGCCGACCAGGTGATCGCCCAGCTCCGCGCCCAGATCACCACCGGCGAGTGGCCGGTCGGCTCGCGCATCCCCACCGAGCCCGAGCTCGTCGAGCAGCTCGGGGTGGCCCGTAACACGGTGCGGGAGGCGGTGCGCGCCCTCGCGCACAACGGCCTGCTCGACATCCGGCAGGGCTCGGGGACGTACGTGGTGGCCACCAGCGAGCTGGCCGGCGTGATGAACCGCAGGTTCGCCGGAGCCGACCCGCAGCACATCGCGGAGCTGCGCAGCGCGCTGGAGGCGGAGGCGGCCCGGCTGGCCGCGCGGCGGCGGACGGAGCCGGACATGCGCCAGCTCGGCGTCCTCCTGGAGCGGCGCGAGCGGGCCTGGGAGTCCGGGGACGCGGCGAGCTTCGTCGAGGCGGACGGCACGCTGCACATGGCGGTCGTGGCGGCCTCGCACAACGACGTGCTGGCCGAGTTGTACGCGGACCTCGGCATGGTGCTGCGCGAGTTCCTGCGCGCCAACGTCGGCGAGCGGTTGCGTCCGGAGGCGTACGTGGACCACGCGCGGCTGGTGGCGGCGATCCGGGACCGGGACGAGGAGCGGGCCGCGGCGGAGGCGTCGGCGCACCCCTTCGGATGCCGGTTCGTGGAGGCGTGAGGCCGGCGCCCCCGGTCGGGCATCCGCCGCGCCGCGCGCCGTGGCGCGCGTCCGGGGGCGGTGCGACCGTCCAGGGCGGTGCGACCGGCGCCAGGGAGCCAGCACCTGGCGCCGGCCGGATCAGGGGAGCGGGGCCCGCGCCCGGCTCGGGTGCGCCGCGTCCGCGCGCGGATACGAGCGCGGGGGTGCCCCGGGCGCTGGGGCGCTCGTCAGCCGTGCGTGATCCACACGCTCTGGACTTCCTTCCAGCAGCGGTCCGCCAGCGTCACGCCCTGGGTCGGGCCCAGCTCGACGGGGCGACCGTCGACGTCGGGGTCCCACCAGCGGCGGCACTCGATGTGCAGTCGGACGTGGTCCGCGTCCGCGTCCGGGTTGAAGCAGGTCGCGGTTCCAATGCTGCCGCGCACCGCGGTGCGGCAGTCCGCCTCGGTGGGCGCGGCGTCGGCGGGCGGCGTCAGCGACAGGCCGAGGCCGGCCGCGGCCATCGCCAGGGCGGCTATTCGGCGACGGGACATGCGCACGCCGACACCTCTCTTAGCGCGTTGCCGAGGGGTCTCCCCCGACTCCCTCACAGTGTCGCCGGCACGGCCCCGGCGCACGACTCGGGAGGGCCGCTTGAGAAGGGCGCCCGAGACGGAGACCGGAGCTGACCGCGCTGACGACGGACGACGCCCGCCCCGCCGTTCTGGCGGAGCGGGCGTCGTCCCTACGCGCGCGTGCGGCGCCCGGTGGGCGCCGGGTGGCGGTGGCGGTGGGTCAGGCACCCATCGGGGTCAGGCACCCATCATGTGCACGCCGCCGTCGACGTGCACGACCTCGCCGGTGGTCTTCGGGAAGAAGTCCGAGAGCAGCGCGACCACGCCGCGACCAGCGGGCTCCGGGTCGGACAGGTCCCAGCCGATCGGGGCGCGGTGGTTCCACACGTCGGCCAGTTCCTCGAAGCCCGGGATGGACTTGGCGGCCATCGACTTGATGGGGCCGGCCGAGACCATGTTGCAGCGGATGTTCTTGGCGCCCAGGTCGCGCGCGAGGTAGCGGCCCGTGGACTCCAGGGCGGCCTTGGCGACGCCCATCCAGTCGTACTTCGGCCAGGCGATGGAGCCGTCGAAGGTGATGCCCACGACCGAACCGCCGCGCTTCTCCATCAGCGGCAGGCAGGCCATGGTCAGCGACTTGAGCGAGTACGCCGAGACGTGCAGCGCCGTCGAGACGTCCTCCCAGTCCGCCTCCAGGAAGTTGAACGCGCCCTGCGGCCCGAAGGCGATCGAGTGCACCACGCCGTCGAGGCCGGTGTCGTCGCTGGAGTGCTCGCGGATCTTGTCGGCGAGCGAGGCCAGGTGCTCCGGGTTCTGCACGTCCAGTTCGATGACCGGCGCGGGCTTGGGCAGCCGCTTGGCGATCCGCTGCACCAGCGTGACCCGGCCGAAGCCGGTGAGGATCACCTCGGCGCCCTCCTCCTGCGCCACCTTGGCGGCGTGGAAGGCGATGGAGTGATCGGTCAGGACGCCGGTAATCAGGATGCGCTTGCCTGCGAGGATTCCACTCATGTCGTTCAGTGACCCATGCCCAATCCGCCGTCGACGGGAATGACGGCTCCAGTGATGTACGCGGCCTCCTCGGAGGCCAGGAAGCGGACCGAGGCGGCGATCTCCTCGACCTGGGCGTAGCGGCCCAGGGGCACCTGCTTCACGATGCTCTCCCGCTGCTCGTCGCTGAGCACCCGGGTCATGTCCGTGTCGACGAAGCCGGGGGCGACGACGTTCACGGTGATGTTGCGCGACCCGAGCTCGCGGGCGAGGGAGCGGGCGAAGCCCACCAGACCGGCCTTGGACGCGGCGTAGTTCGACTGCCCCGCCGAGCCGAGCAGACCCACGACCGAGGAGATGAGCACGATACGGCCCTTGCGGGCGCGCAGCATGGCGCGGTTGGCGCGCTTGACGACGCGGAAGGTGCCGGTGAGGTTGGTCTCCAGCACGGAGCTGAAGTCCTCCTCCGACATGCGCATCAGAAGCTGGTCACGGGTCACGCCGGCGTTGGCGATCAGCACCTCGACCGGGCCCTGCTTCTCCTCGATCTCCTTGTACGCCTGCTCGACCTGCTCCGGCTCCGTGATGTCGCACTTGACGGCGAGGAATCCGGCCGGCGGCTCGCCGGAGCGGTAGGTGATGGCGACCTTGTCCCCCGCGTCGGCGAACGCGCGAGCGATAGCGAGGCCGATGCCCCGGTTTCCACCGGTGACGAGAACCGAGCGGCTCAAGGGTCCACCCTTTCGATAAGCGGTCTGGATACCCGAAAGCTATCGGTCCCCCGGTCCCGACGGAGAAGCCGCCTCCGACAGGGGCGTACGGCGCGCGCTGTCGGGTCCCTACAGAACCGGCCATCCGACCGGCCAAGGGCCCGCTTCGCGCGCTGACGGCTACGGTGCGTGGATCGGCGCACACCAGCGCGTGCCCGGCCGCTGGCGGGCGTCACGGGTCGCGACGGCGGCCGGGAGGAGAGGCCCCGGCCGCCGCCCCGCCCGGCTCGTCGCGCTGGCACAAAACCATGCCGGACCAGTGCGGCGACATGATTCACTGCCGGGACGAATCGAGTCATCGAGAAGGTGAGGCGCCCGTGGCGCACGAGATTGATGAGACCTTCCTCGCGCTGCCGCTGCGCGCGCTGGCCGATGCCGCGCTCGCACGGGCCCGCGCGCTGGGCGTCGAGCACGCGGACTTCCGCTTCGAGCGGGTGCGCAGCGCGTCGCTGCGCCTGCGTGACGCCAAGCCGGCGGGTTCGTCGGACACCACCGAGCTGGGGTACGCGGTGCGGGTGGTGCACGGCGGGGCGTGGGGGTTCGCCTCGGGCGTCGATCTGACCATGGACGCGGCGGCGCGGGTGGCCGGGCAGGCGGTGGCCATGGCCCGGCTCTCCGCGAAGGTGATCGAGGCGGCCGGCAGCACCGAGTCCGTGCGCCTGGCGGACGAGCCCGTACACGCGGACCGGACCTGGGTCTCCGCGTACGAGATCGACCCGTTCACCGTGCCCGACGCGGAGAAGACCGGTCTGCTGGCGCAGTGGAGCGAGCGACTGCTGGCCGCGGAGGGCGTGGCGCACGCGGACGCGTCGCTGCTGACCGTGCACGAGAACAAGTTCTACGCGGACACCGCCGGCACCGTCACCACCCAGCAGCGGGTGCGGCTGCACCCGACGCTGACGGCGGTGGCCGTGGACCCGAAGAGCGGCGAGTTCGACTCGATGCGCACGCTCGCGCCGCCGGTCGGCCGGGGCTGGGAGTACCTGACCGGCACCGGCTGGGACTGGGACGCGGAGCTGGCGCGGATGCCCGAGCTGCTCGCGGAGAAGATGCGCGCCCCCTCCGTACAGGCCGGCACGTACGACCTGGTCGTCGACCCGTCCAACCTGTGGCTGACCATCCACGAGTCGATCGGGCACGCCACCGAGCTGGACCGGGCGCTGGGCTACGAGGCGGCGTACGCGGGCACCTCGTTCGCCACCTTCGACCAGCTCGGCTCGCTGGAGTACGGCTCCGGGATCATGAACGTGACCGGTGACCGCACCGCCGAGCACGGCCTGGCCACCATCGGCTACGACGACGAGGGGGTGGCCGCCCAGTCCTGGGACCTGATCAAGGACGGGACGCTGGTCGGCTACCAGCTCGACCGCCGCATCGCGCGGCTCACCGGGTTCGAGCGGTCCAACGGCTGCGCCTACGCGGACTCCCCCGGCCACGTGCCCGTCCAGCGGATGGCGAACGTCTCGCTCCAGCCGGCGCCGGACGGGCCGAGCACCGACGAGCTGATCGGCGAGGTGGAGCGGGGCATCTACGTCGTGGGCGACCGGTCCTGGTCGATCGACATGCAGCGGTACAACTTCCAGTTCACCGGCCAGCGCTTCTTCCGGATCGAGAACGGCCGGCTCGCCGGCCAACTGCGCGACGTCGCCTACCAGGCGACCACCACCGACTTCTGGGGCTCCATGTCGGCCATCGGCGGGCCGCAGACCTACGTGCTGGGTGGCGCGTTCAACTGCGGCAAGGCCCAGCCCGGTCAGGTCGCCGCCGTCTCGCACGGCTGCCCCTCCGCGCTGTTCCGCAACGTGAACATCCTGAACACCACGCAGGAGGCCGGGCGATGAGCGCCGCCACGCACCGCACCACCGCGCCGCACGAGATCGTCGAGCGCGCCCTTGACCTGTCCCGCGCCGACGGCTGCGTGGTCATCGCCGACGAGCGCTCCAGCGCCAACCTGCGCTGGGCCCGCAACGCGCTGACCACCAACGGCGTCACCCGCGACCGCACGCTCACGGTGATCGCGACGGTCGACGGCCGCGAGGGCACCGCCTCCGGCGTCGTCTCCCGCTCCGCCGTGACCGCCGACGACCTGGAGCCGCTGGTGCGCGCGGCCGAGGCGGCGGCCAGCGGCGCCGGCCCCGCCGAGGACGCGGGGCCGCTGGTGAGCGGCGGCACGCCGTCGGCGACCTTCAACCAGGCCCCGGCCGAGACCTCGTCCGAGGTCTTCGCGGCGTTCGCGCCGGCACTCGGCGAGGCGTTCGGCCGGGCCCGCGCGGCCGGCCGCGACCTGTACGGCTTCGCCTACCACGAGCTGGTCTCCAGCTACCTGGGCACCTCCACCGGGCTGCGGCTGCGGCACGACCAGCCCAGCGGCACGCTGGAGCTGAACGCGAAGGCGCCGGGGGTGGGCGACGCGGCCGTCCCGCGCTCCGCCTGGGCCGGGCGCGCCACGAACGACTTCACGGACGTGGACCCGCTGGCGCTCGACGCGGAGCTGGCCCAGCGCCTGGAGTGGGCGCGGCGCCGCACGGAGCTGCCCGCCGGGCGGTACGAGACGCTGCTGCCGCCGACGGCCGTGGCGGACCTGCTGATCTACCAGCTCTGGTCGTCGTCGGGGCGGGACGCGGCCGAGGGCCGTACGGTCTTCAGCAAGCCGGGCGGCAGCACCAAGATCGGCGAGCGGCTGGCCAGGCTGCCGCTGACGCTGCGCAGCGACCCGGGCGAGCCCGGCCTTGAGGCGGCGCCGTTCGTGCTGGCGCACAGCTCGGGCGGCGACGCGTCGGTCTTCGACAACGGGCTGCCGCTGGGCCCCACCGAGTGGATCAGGGACGGCGCGCTGTCCCGCCTGGTGACCAGCCGGCACAGCGCCGCGCTGACCGGCCTGCCGGTGGCCCCCGCGGTGGACAACCTGATCCTGGACGGGGGCGGCTCGCGCTCCCTCACCGACCTGGTGGCCGACGCCGGACAGGACGGGCCCGCGCTGCTGCTCACCTGCCTGTGGTACATCCGCGAGGTCGACCCGGCGACGCTGCTGCTGACGGGGCTGACCCGGGACGGCGTCTACCTGGTGGAGCGGGGCGAGGTCGTCGGCGAGGTGAACAACTTCCGGTTCAACGAGTCGCCGGTGGGCCTGCTCTCCCGGGCCAGCGAGGCGGGGCGTACCGATCGGACGCTGTCGCGCGAGTGGGGCGACTACTTCCCCCGGACCGCGATGCCGGCGCTACGCGTGCCCGACTTCCACATGAGCTCGGTCAGCCAGGGCGTATAACCTCGTACCGGAGCGAGCCGGCTCGCCCCAGCGGATCGGGCCGGCCCGCGGACGCTCCAGACGAACAAGCCATACAAGGAGATACGAGAACCGTGACGGACATCGTCGACGACCTGAAGTGGCGTGGGCTCTTCGCCCAGTCCACGGACGAGGACGCTTTGCGCAAGGCCCTCGCGGACGGTCCCGTCACCTTCTATTGCGGCTTCGACCCGACCGCGGCGTCGCTGCACGTCGGGCACCTCGTGCAGGTGCTCACGATGCGGCGGCTCCAGCGGGCCGGGCACCGGCCGCTGGCGCTGGTGGGCGGGGCGACCGGGCAGATCGGTGACCCGCGGCCCACCGCCGAGCGCACGCTGAACGACCCGGCGACGGTCGCGGACTGGGTGACCCGGCTGCGCGCCCAGATCGAGCCGTTCCTGACCTTCGACGGCGAGAACGCGGCCGTGCTGGTCAACAACCTGGACTGGACCGAGGGCCTGTCGGCGATCGAGTTCCTGCGGGACATCGGCAAGCACTTCCGGGTGAACAAGATGCTCACCAAGGACTCGGTCGCCCGCCGGCTGGAGTCCGAGCAGGGCATCAGCTACACCGAGTTCAGCTACCAGTTGCTCCAGGGCATGGACTTCCTGGAGCTGTACCGGCGCCACGGCTGCACGCTCCAGCAGGGCGGCAGCGACCAGTGGGGCAACCTCACGGCGGGCATCGACCTGATCCACCGCCTGGAGCCGCGGGCGTCGGTGCACGCGCTGGCGACGCCGCTGATGACGAAGGCGGACGGCACCAAGTTCGGCAAGACCGAGGGCGGCTCCGTCTGGCTCGACCCGGAGATGACCACGCCGTACGCGTTCTACCAGTTCTGGCTGAACGTGGACGACCGGGACGTGACCCGGTACGCGCGCATCCTCTCCTTCCGGAGCCGGGAGGAGCTGGAGGAGCTGGAGAAGTCGACCGAGGAGCGCCCGCAGGCGCGGGCGGCCCAGCGCGCGCTGGCCGAGGAGCTGACGACGCTGGTGCACGGCGCCGACCAGTGCGCCGCGGTCATCGCCGCCTCCCGGGCCCTGTTCGGGCAGGGTGACCTGGCCGAGCTGGACGCCGCGACGCTGAGCGCCGCGCTGTCCGAACTGCCGCACGCCCGGATGGGCACGCTGGCCCCGGTGGTGGACCTGTTCGCCGCCGTGGGCCTGGTGGCCAGCAAGTCAGCCGCGCGGCGCACGGTGAAGGAGGGTGGCGCCTACGTGAACAACGCCAAGGTGACCTCCGAGGACGCCGTGCCCGACGAGGCGGACCTGTTGCACGGCCGCTGGCTGGTGCTGCGGCGCGGCAAGAAGAACCTGGCCGCGATCGAGGTCGTGGCCGACTGACCGGGTGCCGTCGGGGGCCGGCCGCGCGGCGCGTGGTCGGCCCCCGACGGGGCTGCCCGGTCGTCGCCGACCGGGTCAGGCGTGGCGTTTGCCCTTGATCGATGCCCAGAGCCGGTCGCCGACGCCGACGACGAGCACGGCACCGGCCAGTTGCAGCAGATGCCGAATCCAGTCGATCCCCTTGGTGTCATCCACTCCAATCCCGGCAGCGACCGCGTTGCCGATGATGCTGCCGATGATGCCGAAGATGATCGTCAGCCAGATCGGGATGTTCTGCTTGCCGGGGAGAATGGCCTTGGCCAGCAGGCCCAGGACCAGACCCACGATGATGGCCCACAACCAGCTCATGTCGCCTCCTCTGTCGGCGTGGTGTGCGCATCCCGGTCCAAGTGTCCGACCGGTTCGCCCACGCCGCATGTCAGGAGACGGGCTCGGGGCAAGCCGGCGTCGGCTGAGCGGGCGCATTGGGTGTGCCCCGGTCTCGTACCGGGACCGGCCGCGGCGTACCGTTGACGGTGTCCGGAGCCGGGTACGTTCGACCCGTCAGGTAGGTGGTGGAGCGAGATGCGGAAGCACAACGGCCCCGAGGTCTTCCGGATCACTGGAGCCAGGGAGGGCCTGGCCGATGACGTGCGGCGCAGGCAGCGACGCTATGTGATCTCGATGTCCGTGCGTACGCTGTCCGTCGTCCTGGCGGCCGTGCTGTGGAACGTGGAGCGGCACGTCGCCTTCGTCGCCCTCGCGCTCGGCATCCTGTTGCCGTACTTCTCCGTGGTGATCGCCAACGCGGGGCGGGAGAACGCGCCGCGGCTGCCGTCCACGTTCATTCCGTCCCCCGCCCGGCCCGTGCTGATGGCTCCGAATCGGCCCTCCGCACCGGAATCCGGACACGAGAAGGCGGCGCCTGCTCCGGGCGAGTCCCGGGAGCACCGCGGCTGACCTGGGACGGCGCGGCAACCTCAGGAAAACCTCAGATCAATCACGCGGTTCCGCTGCACCGCACTGGGTCCCGCGTGACATACTTCGTAGGCGCTCCGCATCCCCCGTCGGAGCGACGGACTGACGCCGGGCGGCTCCCCCCGTGGCTGCCCGGCGTCGTCATGTCCAGACCAATATCGGGGCCGCCGATCACCCCGGTTGCCGTCGCGTAGGGTCGCAGTCGTGAACGCGTCCGACACCTCCGATGCCATCTGCTCAGCCAAGGGCTGCCGCGAGCCCGCGGTGTGGGTGCTCGCCTGGAACAACCCCAAGCTGCACACGCCCGAGCGCCGCAAGACGTGGCTGGCGTGCCCGGCCCACCGCGAGTACCTCTCGCGGTTCCTCAGCATCCGCGGCTTCCTCAAGGACACCGTGCCGCTGGCCGAGTGGTCAGCCCCCGATAGCTGACATCGGCCGCTGCGGCTGGAGGAAGGACGGGTCGTCGAGGCCGGAGCCGGCCTTCTTGCCCCACATCGCGCGCCGCCACCGCTCGGCCACCTCGGCGTCCGGCGCCCCGGAGCGCAGCGCGGCGCGCAGGTCGGTCTCCTCGCGGGCGAACAGACAGGTGCGCACCTGGCCGTCGGCGGTGAGCCGGGTGCGGTCGCAGGCGCGGCAGAAGGGGCGGGTGACGGAGGCGATGACGCCGACCCGCGCCGGGCCGCCGTCCACCAGCCAGCGCTCGGCCGGCGCGGAGCCGCGCTCGTCCTCGTTCTCGGGGGTGAGCGCGAAGCGGGTGCGCAGGCTCGCCAGGATGTCCCCGGCGGTGACCATGCCCTCGCGCTTCCAGCCGTGCTGGGCGTCGAGCGGCATCTGCTCGATGAAGCGCAGCTCGTAGCGGTTCTCCAGGGCCCAGGCCAGCAGGTCGGGGGCCTCGTCGTCGTTGAGCCCGGGCATCAGGACGGCGTTGACCTTGACGGGTACGAGGCCGGCGGCGCGGGCGGCGGAGAGGCCGTCGAGCACGTCCTGGTGCCGCTTGCGCCGGGTCATGGTCTGGAAGACGTCGGGCCGCAGCGTGTCGAGGGAGACGTTGACCCGGTCGAGGCCGGCCTCGCGCAGGGCGGTGGCGGTGCGGCCGAGGCCGATGCCGTTGGTGGTCAGCGAGATCTGGGGGCGGGGGGTGAGGGCGGCGCAGCGTTCGACGATGGCGACCAGGCCGGGGCGCAGCAGCGGCTCGCCGCCGGTGAAGCGGACCTCGGTGACGCCCAGCTCGGTGACGGCTATGGAGACGAGCCGGACGATCTCGTCGTCGGTGAGCAGCTCGGGCTTGGGCAGCCAGTTCAGGCCCTCGGCGGGCATGCAGTAGGTGCACCGGAGGTTGCAGCGGTCGGTGAGGGACACCCGGAGGTCGGTCGCGACCCGACCGTAGGTATCGAGCAGCATGGTGGCGACCCTTCTCGCGTGACGCACGACCTGACGTTGCCGGCGGGTCTCCTGTGCCGGAGGGGCCCCGCGTCAAGTGTCTCGCAGCGTACGCGATCTCCCCGTAACCCAACAGAACGTGCGATTGCGGGGAGCGGCCAGGCGCGGCGCGGGCCAGGCGCCGGGTGGCGTCGGGCCCGCGCGGCGGGGGCGGAGCAGCGGGGTCAGTGCGCCCCGTGGCCGGTCAGCGACCGCACCTCAAGCTCCGCGTACTTCTCCCTGTCCACCGGCTCCTTGGAGACCAGCGAGCCGACCCAGCCCAGCAGGAAGCCGAGCGGGATGGAGACCAGGCCCGGGTTCTCCAGCGGGAACCAGTAGAAGTCCACGTCCGGGAACATCGACGACGCCTTGCCGGAGACCACCGGCGAGAAGAGCACCAGGAACACCGAGGAGAACAGCCCGCCGTAGATCGACCACAGGGCGCCCTGGGTGGTGAAGCGCTTCCAGAAGAGGCTGTAGAGGATCGTCGGCAGGTTGGCCGAGGCGGCGACGGCGAAGGCCAGTGCCACCAGGCCGGCGACGTTCAGGTCGCGGGCGAAGACGCCGAGCGCCACGGCCGCGATGCCGATGCCGACCGTCGCCCAGCGGGCCGCGGAGACCTCCTCCTTCTGCGTCGCCTGGCCCTTGCGGATGACGTTGGCGTACAGGTCGTGCGCGAAGGAGGACGAGGAGGCCAGGGTGAGCCCGGCGACGACGGCGAGGATGGTGGCGAACGCCACGGCCGAGATCACCGCGAGCAGGATCGCCCCGCCCGCCGAGTCGGGCCCGCCGCCGATCTCCTGCGCGAGCAGGGGCGCCGCGGTGTTGCCCGCCTTGTTGGAGCTGATGATGTCGGTGCGTTTCAGGAGCGCCGCGGCGCCGAAGCCGAGCGCGATGGTCATCAGGTAGAAGCCGCCGATGATGCCGATCGCCCAGTTCACCGAGCGGCGCGCGGCCTGCGAGGTGGGCACGGTGTAGAAGCGGATCAGGATGTGCGGCAGGCCGGCCGTGCCGAGCACCAGCGCGATGCCGAGCGAGATGAAGTCGAGCTTGGTCGTCGCGTCGATGCCGTACTTGAGGCCGGGTTCGAGGAAGGCGCTGCCGGCGCCGCTGTTGTCCGCGGCCTCGCCGAGCAGCGTCGAGATGTTGAAGTCGTACTTCAGCAGGACCAGGAACGTGATCAGCAGGGTGCCGGCGATCAGCAGCACCGCCTTGACCATCTGCACCCAGGTGGTGCCCTTCATGCCGCCGATCGAGACGTAAAGGATCATCACCACGCCGACCAGCACCACGATGAGGATCTTGCCCGCCTCGCTGGTGATGCCGAGCAGCAGCGAGACCAGCACGCCGGCGCCGGCCATCTGGGCCAGCAGGTAGAAAATCGACACGACGATCGTGGAGATGCCGGCCGCGGTACGCACCGGGCGTTGCCGCATGCGGTACGCCAGCACGTCCCCCATGGTGAACCTGCCGGAGTTGCGCAGCGGCTCGGCCACCAGGAGCAGGGCGACCAGCCAGGCGACGAGGAAGCCGATGGAGTACAGGAAGCCGTCGTAGCCGTAGAGGGCGATGGCGCCGGCGATGCCGAGGAAGGACGCGGCGGACATGTAGTCGCCGGAGATGGCGAGGCCGTTCTGGAAACCGGAGAACTGCCGGCCGCCCGCGTAGAAGTCGGTGGCGTCCTTGGTCTGCTTGCCGGCCCACACCGTGATGCCGAGGGTCACCAGGACGAACGTCGCGAACAGCGAGATAATCAGCGGCCGGTGGTCGCTGACGCCCTCGGCGGCGAGGTGGAGGGTATCCGTCACGACTCACTCTCCAGGCGGGCCTTGATCGCGCTGGCGCGCGGGTCGAGCTTGGCGTTGGCGTGGCGGGCGTACCACCAGGCGATGGCGAAGGTGGACAGGAACTGCAGCAGGCCGAAGACGAGGGCCACGTTGACGTTGCCGACGACCTGCTTGCCCATCAGGTCGCCCGCGTAGCTCGACAGCAGTACGTAGAGCAGGTACCAACTGACGAACGCGATCGTGAGCGGGAAGGCGAACGAGCGGTGGGCGCGGCGCAGTTCGGCGAATTCCTCGCTGGACTGCACCTTGATGTAGTCGGGTCGTCCGGCCTTGCGGTCCGGACCTTGGGGCGGTGCGGGGTCCACGGTCTCTCCTGACGTGGCGACTGGCTGGGGACGGATCACGGGCGGGCGCGGAAGCGGTGAGCGGGGCGACGGGGGCGGCGACTGGCGTGCTGGGCAAGGGCGTTGCCGCCGGGCGCGGGGCGGGGACGGGCAGCGGGTCGGGGGTGGCGGGTGGAGGGGACGGGGCGTCGGGCGGGTGGTGAGTGATCCGGGTCACGCATCGTAGGCCGAGGTAGCGCCGCCGAACAGGGGGGCAGGCGACGGAATCCGAGAAGATCCATTTCGGGATGGTGACGCCGTGTGTCACTCCGTTGGCCGTAACGAGTTTTTCCACGTCAGCCATTGATGGACGGCCTCGCTCGGCGTTAGCTTCACTCGTCATATAACCGGTCCGGTCGCGCTCCGCGCCCGGACGGCCCTGACGACTGATGGGGAGAACCCATGGCTCATCTGCGATCCAGACGCCGGCGCGCCCTGCTCGCGGTGCCCGCAGGACTCGCGCTCACCGCGTCCATCGGGTTCCTGCCCGGCGCGGCCTCGGCCTCCTCGCAGGACGCGCCTTCCTCCGCCAGCGCCCCGCGCGCGGCCGGCCCGGCGTTGTCGTACGTGGTGAACACGGCCCCCGACAAGGCCACCGTCGGCAAGGTCAAGAAGGAGATAGCGAAGGCGGGCGGCACGATCGTCGCCAGCTACCCGAAGATCGGGGTGCTCGTCGCCCACGCGTCGGCGCCCGACTTCGCGGCGCAGATACGGTCCGTCAAGGGCGTGCAGTCCGCGGGCGCGACCCGCACCTCGCCGCTGACGCAGGCCGCGACCACCGAGGTCGGCAAGCCGGAGAAGGTCAAGGCCCCGCGCGCCAGCGCGCAGGGCGCGGCGAAGGCGAGAGCGGCCGGTCAGGAGCCGTTGGAGCCCCTGCAGTGGCACCTGCCCGCGATGAAGGCGGACGAGGCGGCCAAGGTCGACCCGGGCGACAGGAACGTCACCGTCGCGGTCATCGACACCGGCGTGGACGACACCCATCCGGACCTGGCCCCGAACTTCGACCGGCGGGCGTCCGCCAACTGCGCGAACGGCGTCCTGGACACCTCGAAGGGCACCTGGCGCCCGTACGACGCGGACGCGGACTACCACGGCACCCACGTGGCCGGCTCGGTCGCCGCCGCGCGCAACGGGGTCGGCGTCGCCGGCGTCGCGCCGAACGTGAAGGTCTCCGCCATCAAGGTCAGCGACCAGAAGACCGGCCTGTTCTACGCCGAGAACGTGGTCTGCGCCTTCGTCTTCGCGGCCGACAAGGGCGTCGAGGTCACCAACAACAGCTACTACGTCGACCCGTGGATGTTCAACTGCAAGAACGACGCCGACCAGCGGGCCATCCTTGACGCGGTGGGCCGGGCGGCCAAGTACGCGCAGGACAAGGGCGCCGTCAACGTCGCCTCCGCTGGCAACTCCAACTTCGACCTCGGCGGGAAGTCGATCAAGGACACGTCGAGCCCGAACGACTCCCAGGAGGTCGACCGCGAGATCGACCCGGCCACGTGCCTGGACGCGCCGACCCAGTTGCCCGGCGTGGTCACGGTCTCGGCGACCGGCGTCAAGTCGCTGAAGTCGTACTACTCCAACTACGGCCTCAACCCGTCGGTGGCCTCCGGCCAGATCGACGTCGCGGCCCCCGGCGGCGACCGGAACCAGGTGCCCGAGCTGCCCGCCAAGGACGGCCGCATCCTGTCGACCATGCCCGGCGGCGACTACGCCTACCTCCAGGGCACCTCGATGGCGAGCCCGCACGTCGCGGGCGTGGCCGCGCTCGTGCGCAGCACGCACCCGAACGCCAGCCCGCAGGAGGTGCAGTGGCTCCTCAAGCAGCAGGCCGACAACCCGGGCTGCCCGACCGCCCCGTACGACCCGAACGGTGACGGCAAGGCCGACGCCACCTGCACCGGCACCAAGCACGTGAACAGCTTCTACGGCTACGGCATCGTCAACGCGCTGAAGGCCGTCACGCAGTAACGGCGAGCTGGAGGCGTCAGCGGACGCGCGCGGGGCCGGGCAGCCGATCGTCGGCGGCCCGGCCCTCGTGCGTCCGGGACGCGTCGGTGCCCGGCAGCCCGGCAGCCCGGCCGCGCTACGCGCCGCGCCGGGCCGCGCGGCCTGGGCCCGGTACGCCCGCGCCGGAGACCTCGCGCGCCCCGGCCTCCCCCGACGCGCGCAACACCCCCACGGTGAGGGCCAGTTGGGCGCCCCCGTACGTCAGCATGATCCAGAACTGCGGCGCCGGGGGCTGGGGCCAGTCGGCGATACCGGTGGCGATGAGCGTGTCGGAGAGCAGGAACAGGGCCCCGCCCGCCCCCGCCCACGGGCCGAGGCGCAACGCCGCCAGGGCCATGGCCGTCAGCAGCAGGCTGTACGCGGCGACCGGCCCACGCATGTCGGCCGCGAGCCCCGGCCACAGCAGGGCCACCGTGCCCAGCCAGGCCGTCGCGTAACCGGCGGCGATGAGCGCCACCGTGCGGCGGGGCGCGGTGTTCGTGCCGAGGCGGGCGAAGAGGACCAGGTAGCAGACGTGGCCCGCGGCGAAGGAGGCCATGCCGGCGAGGAAGGCCGGCTCGCCGCCGACTTGCAGCAGGGTGTCGCCGCCGCAGCCGAACAGCAGGGCGCCCACGAGCGGTCGCGGCCCGCCCCGCAGCAGCGCGTACGCCGCGAGCGCCGGCATCAACGCGGGCTTGGTGGCGTACTCGACGGGCTCGGCGGAGGCGCCGGAGACGGCCGGGACCAGCAGCGCGGTCAGGTGCGCCAGCGCGAGCAGGACGAACAGGACGGCACAGGAGAACACGGCCCGGCCGTGCCGGTGTCCGCCGGTCAGGTGACCGCCGAACCGGGCGGGCCGGGCGGACCCGGGCGCGCGGGCCGCCTCGCCGCTCATGCGGCACGCTTGACGCGGCGGCCAGGCTCGGCGGCGGGTTGGGCGGGCTCCGCCGCGGGTTGGGCGCCGGTCGCGGGGGGCGGGGGCGCCGGCGAGGCGTCGTCGGCCGTGCGCGTGGCGACGGGGTCCGTGCCCGGGACGACGGGGTCCGTGCGCGTGGCGACGGGGCCCGTGCGCGCCGTGTCGTCGGGCGCGTGGGCGGCGCGGCGGCGTTCGGGCTGCCAGCCGGGGCCGCGGAAGAGGAGGCCCGCGCGCTCGTGCCAGTCGGCGGCGGCGGCCAGGTCACGGCCGATGGCGGCGTACTCGTGGGTGGCGACCCGCAACGGGTTGTAGGTGTGGATGTTCTTGGTGAGGCCGTAGACGGGCCGCTCGGTCTCGGCGACGAAGCTGCCGAACATCCGGTCCCACACGATGAGGATGCCGCCGAAGTTGCGGTCCAGGTAGCCGCCCTGGGAGGCGTGGTGGACGCGGTGGTGGGAGGCGGTGTTGAAGACGTACTCGATCGGCCTGGGGAGCTTGCCGACGCGCTCGGTGTGCACCCAGAACTGGTAGACCAGGTTGACCCCGGACAGGAAGGCCACCGCGGCCGGGTGCACGCCGCACAGCACCAGCGGCACGTAGAAGGGCCAGACCGTCAGCGAGGTCCACGGCTGGCGCAGGGCCGTGGTGAGGTTGAACTTCTCGCTGGAGTGGTGCACCACGTGACAGGCCCACAGGACGCGGACGACGTGGTGGCCCCGGTGCGACCAGTAGTAGAGGAAGTCCTGGGCCAGCAGCATCAGCGGCAGCGTCCACCACAGCACGGGCACGCGCAGCGGGGTGAGTTCGTACAGGGCGGTGTAAATCGCCACAATCGGGATTTTCCACAGCAGGTCGAAGAAGACGCTGCCGACGCCCATCGTCACGCTGGTCGCGGCGTCCTTCGCCCCGTAGCCCGCGGCGTCCTCGTCGGGGCGCAGCCGATAGCTCACCATCTCGATGGCGGTGAGCAGGACGAACGCCGGTATGGACCAGAGCACGGCATCGGGTAGGTGCGGCATGTCCGCACGATAAGGGCGGTCCCGAGGCGATGAACAGATGTTGTTACTGACGAGTTTCGAAACTCGGTAAGTAAGCGCCCCGGCACGGCGTTCGCGTCGCGCCAGCGCGTCGTCCGGCCACCCCGGTGCCGAAGGACCCGCCCGACGCGCGCGCCCCCGCCGCCACCCGCGCCACTCCCCCGGCTCCCCACACGCCGTCGGGGTCGTCGGGGTCGTCGGGGTCGTCGGGGTCGTCGGGGTCGTCGGGGTCGTCGGGGTCGTCGGGGTCGTCGGGGCGTGAACGGCGGGCCGGGCGCCGGGCAACCGCGCTTTTCGGCCGATCAGTTGACGCCACCACATCCCCAGCGAGCCCGCCCGCCAAGGAGGTTGGCCCAGGTCGCACGGGGCCCGGTCGCCGCGACCGGCCCGGGGGCCGCGGCCCCTGACAGGTGCTCGGCCCGCCCGCCGCGACCGAGTGTCAGGGGTGGCCCGTATCCTCGTGAACCATGCTTGAAGACCGACCGGCCGCCGCTCCGCGGATTCCCCCACAGTCCGCCCCGCCACCCCCGTGGCCGACCGCCTACCCCGACGGGTACGCGGTCGTTGACGTGGAGACCACCGGACTCGCCCGCGATGACCGCATAGTGTCGGCCGCCGTCTACCAGCTCGACGCGCGCGGCGAGGTGCAGGACCACTGGTACACGCTGGTCAACCCGCAGCGCGACCCGGGCCCCGTCTGGATCCACGGGCTCACCAGCGCCGAGCTCGCGCGGGCCCCGCTCTTCCCGGAGATCGCCGACGAGTTCGCCCGGCGCCTCGACGGCCGGGTCCTCGTCGCGCACAACGCCGTCTTCGACTGGTCGATGATCGCCCGGGAGTACGCGCGCGCGAGGGGCGCCGCCCCCGTCCGCCAGCGGCTGTGCACCATCGCCCTCTCCAAGGAGCTGGGGCTGCCGCTGGCCAACCACAAGCTGGAGTCGCTGGCCGCGCACTACGGCGTCGTCCAGGAGCGGGCCCACCACGCGCTCGACGACGCGCGCGTGCTCGCCGAGACCTTCCGGCCCAGCCTGCACCTGGCGGCGGCGGCCGAGATCCGCCTGCCGCTGCTCGCCTGCCAGCCGCTCACCGAGTGGTCGGACGCGCCGACCGCCCGCCCGCCGGGGCAGCGCTCCGGGTTCGGCCAGACGAGCTGGCGCCCCAGCCGCAAGCGGCCCGCCTGCCCGTACCCCAACCCCGGCCGGTACGAGCCCGGTGGCCGGTTGGCGCAGGGCATGCGGGTGGCGTTCTCCGGCGACACCTCGGTCGACCGGGAACTCCTGGAGGACCGGGCCGTCGAGGCCGGGATGCACGTGGCGACCAGCGTGTCGCGGCTCACCAGCCTGCTGGTCACCAACGACCCCGACTCGCCCACCTCGAAGGTGGTCAAGGCCCGTTCGTTCGGCACACCGGTGGTCGACGAGGCGGCGTTCATGCAACTGCTCCAGGACGTGGCGCCGGCCCCGACCGGCTGCGGCTGACCGGCGCGCCACCGGGCCCCGCGCGGGAGCGCGCACCCTCGGCCGGGCGCCGTCGAGTGCCGGTCGGGCGTCGGTCGGGCGTCGGTCGACGCGGGCCGGGTGCCGGTCGGGCCGTGGCTCGGCGGGCGAAGATCACCGACGCCGTTGGCCGGCCACGGGGTCGCCCCGCTCACCGCCGCCCCGCGACCGAGTTGTACGGTCATGGGGTGTACCGCTTTCTGTTGACCCGGCAGTGGGTGATCCTCACGCTGGTGGGTCTCGTCCTCATCCCCGTGATGATCGAGCTGGGTTTCTGGCAGTTCGGCCGGCACGAGCAGCGGGTCGAGCACAACGAGCGGGTGTCCAAGAGCCTGGACGCCCCGGCCGTCCCCATCGGCGAGCTGACCGGCGTCGGCCGCGACGTGCCGAAGCAGACCGCCATGCGCAAGGTCACGGTCTCCGGCACCTACGACCCCCGCCACGAGGTGGTGGTCCGCCAGCGCACCGGCTCCGACGACCAGTCCATCGGCTACTTCGTCGTCACCCCGCTGCTGCTGGCCGACGGCAACGCGGTGCTGGTAAACCGTGGCTGGATTCCGGCGCCCGGCAACCTGACCCAGTTCCCGGACGTGCCGGCACCGCCGACCGGCGAGGTCACCGTCACCGGGCGGCTCAAGGCCGACGAGACCACCGGCAGCAGCGGGATCAAGGACAAGAAGGGCCTGCCGCCGCGCCAGGTCATGCTGATCAACAGCGAGCGCCAGGCCGAGACGGTGGGCCGGCCGCTGCTCGGCGGCTACGTGGAGCTGACCGATTCCAAGCCCCGTGGCGCCCACCAGCCGGAGCCGGTCCCGGCCCCCGACACCAGCGGCATCGGCTCCCACATGGCGTACGCCGTCCAGTGGTGGCTGTTCACCGCGGCGGTGCCGGTCGGTTGGGTGGTGCTCTTCCGTCGGGAGCTGCGGGACCAGGCGGCGGCAGCCGCCAAGGCGGCCAAGGACGCGGAGGCCGCGAGGGAGAAGGCGGCGGCCGAGCCCGAGGCCCCTGGCGCCAGCGACGCCGCCCCGGCCGCCGCCGGCGCCGACACCACTTCCCGCCCCTATGCCCAGGCTGACGCCGCGGAGCCCGAAGCCGAAACCGCGGAGCCCGGAGCCGAGGCCGCGAGGTCCGACGCCGGGCCCGACGCCAAGGCCGACATGGAACCGGGTGCCGAGCCCGTCGCGCCCGCCGAGCACACCGCGTCCGTGGCCCGGTCGGCTGCGGCTTCGGACTAGGGCCCAGCTCAGCGGGAACCAGTTCGGGCATGGCCCAACCCATCGAGGACTACGCCGTGATCGGCGACCTCCAGACCGCCGCGCTGGTCGGTCGGGACGGTTCGATCGACTGGCTCTGCCTGCCCCGCTTCGACTCCGGCGCCTGCTTCGCGGCGCTGCTCGGCGACCGCGACAACGGTCACTGGACCCTGGCGCCGGCCCCCGACGAGGGCACGGAGAACACGACAAGCACCGACGGCTCCGACGGCACCAACGCCACCGACGACGGAGACGGCGTACCCGCCCGCTGCGCGAGCCGCTCCTACCTGCCCGACACGCTGATCCTGGAGACCGTGTGGGAGACCGCCACCGGCTCCGTCCGGGTGTACGACTTCATGCCGCAGCGCGACCGGACCCCCGACGTCATGCGCATCGTGGAGGGCGTCACCGGCCACGTGTCCATGCGCAGCGTGCTGCGACTGCGTTTCGACTACGGGCACGTGGTGCCGTGGATGCGCCGGTGTGACGGGCACCGCGTCGCCGTCGCCGGCCCCGACTCGGTCTGGCTGCGGAGCGTGCCCGAGGTCCACACGTACGGGCAGGACTTCAGCACCCGCTCCGAGTTCACCGTCGCGGCGGGCGAGCGGGTGGCGTTCGTGCTGACCTGGCACCCCTCGCACGAGTCGCAGCCCGACCTGGTCGACCCGTACGAGGCCCTGGAACAGAGCCGCGAGGACTGGCAGGAGTGGGCCGCGAAGTGCACGTACCAGGGGCCCTACCGCGAGGCCGTGATGCGTTCGCTGATCACGCTCAAGGGGCTCACCTACGCCCCGACCGGCGGCATCGTCGCGGCGCCGACCACCTCGCTGCCGGAGGAGCTGGGCGGCGTGCGCAACTGGGACTACCGGTACTGCTGGCTGCGGGACTCCACACTGGCGCTGAGCGCGCTGGTGCGGACCGGGTACATCGAGGAGGCCGGCGCCTGGCGTGACTGGCTGCTGCGCGCGGTCGCCGGCGACCCGGCCGACCTGCAGATCATGTACGGGCTCGGCGGCGAACGCCGGCTGCCCGAGGCGGAACTCGACTGGCTGACCGGGTACGCGGGCTCGGCACCGGTACGGATCGGCAACGCCGCGGTCCACCAACTCCAGCTCGACATCTACGGCGAGGTCATCGACTCCCTCGCCCTCGCCCGCAGCTTCGGGCTGCGGAACAAGCCCACGGCGTGGAGCTTGCAGAACGCCTTCCTGGAGTTCCTGGAATCGCGTTGGCGCGAGCCCGACGAGGGGCTGTGGGAGGTGCGTGGCCCGCGTCGGCACTTCGTGCACTCCAAGGTGATGGCCTGGGTCGCGGCCGACCGCGCGGTGCGCACCATGGAGCGTGACCCCTCGCTGCCCGGCGATCCGGACCGCTGGCGCGCCATGCGGGACGAGGTGCACCGCGAGGTGTGCGAGAAGGGCTTCGACGCCGAGCGGAACACCTTCACCCAGTCGTACGGCTCGACGGAGCTGGACGCGGCGACGCTGCTCATCCCCCGGGTCGGGTTCCTGCCGCCGCACGACCCGCGCGTCGTCGGGACGGTGGACGCGGTCCGCGAGGAGCTGTGCGAGGACGGCCTGCTGCTCCGCTACAGCACGGACGGCACGTCGGTCGACGGGCTGCCCGGCACGGAGGCGCCGTTCCTGGTGTGCTCGTTCTGGCTGGCGGACGCGCTGTACCTGATCGGCCGTACGGAGGAGGCCACGACCCTGTTCGAGCGGCTGCTCTCGCTGCGCAACGATGTCGGCCTGCTCGCCGAGGAGTACGACGTCCACCGCGGTCGGCAACTCGGGAACTTCCCCCAGGCGTTCAGCCACATCGGCCTGGTGGGTACCGCCCTCGCGCTGTCGGGGCGGGCCACGGCAGACTGAGGCCATGGATCTTGGACTCAAAGACCGGGTGTACGTCGTCACGGGTGCCACGCGCGGCCTCGGCAACGCCACGGCACGCGAACTGGTGGCCGACGGCGCGAAGGTCGTGATCACCGGCCGCGACGCCGACCGGGTGGCCGCCGCCGCGCGCGAGCTGGGGCCGAACGCGTACGGCCTGCCGGCGGACAACGCCGACCCGGGCGCCGCCGAACGGCTGATCGCCACCGCCCGGGAACGCTTCGGCCGCTTCGACGGCATCCTCATCAGCGTGGGCGGCCCGCCCGCCGGCTCGGCGGCCGGGAACACCGACGACCAGTGGCAGGCGGCCTTCGAGTCGGTGTTCCTCGGCGCGGTGCGGCTGGCCCGCACCGCGGCCGCCGAGCTGACCGCCGGCGGCGTGATCGGCCTCGTGCTCTCCGGCTCGGTGCGCGAGCCGATCCCGGGCCTGACCATCTCCAACGGGCTGCGCCCCGGGCTCGCCGGCTTCGCGAAGTCGCTGGCGGACGAGGTGGGCCCGCGCGACATCCGGGTGGTGGGCCTGCTGCCCGCGCGCATCGACACCGACCGGGTGCGGGAGCTGGACGCGTCGACGGGCGACGCGGACGCCGCGCGCGAGCGCAACGTCGCGAACATCCCGCTGGGCCGCTACGGCACCGCGCGGGAGTTCGGCCGCACCGCCGCGTTCCTGCTCTCGCCGGCCGCCTCCTACCTGACGGGCCTCATGGTGCCGGTGGACGGCGGGGCGCTACGCGGCCTGTAACCCCGGCCGGGATCGCCGCTCCGACGACGCCGCCGCTTTCTCGCTTCGCGGCGAGGAGCGGCGGCCCCGGCGACGGCCCGACGGCCCGGGCTCCGGGTGCGCGGGCGCCGGGCACCCGGAGCCCGGGCACGTCAGCTCCGAGCCCGTGGACTCCGGGCGCGCGAGCGGGGCGCGTCAGCTCACCCGTTCCGCCCGGTGGCGCACCGCGCGCATCCTGACCTCGGCGGGCAACCGGTCGAGGCCCGCCGACGCCCGGGCGTGCTCCAGGGCCTCGGCCCGCAACCGGGCCAGCGTCTCGGCGGGTTGGGCGTGTGCGGCGAGCACGAGCCGCACCCGGGCCTCCGGGGCGGTGCGGCGTCCGCGCAGCGTGACGCGCGCGCGGTCCACCCCGTCCATCGCCTCCGCCTCGGCGGCCAGCACGCCCTCCAGGGCCCGGCCGCGCAACACCGCGCCCTCCCCCTCGCCGCTGGCGACCAGCACCTCGCGCAGGCGCCGCCGCCGCGCCTGGGCCAGCAGCCACCAGAGCGTGAGCAGGACGATCAGCGCGAGGGCGGCGATGACGGTGGGCCACCACCAACCCTCGTCCCGCCAACGCCGCCGATCGTCATGGGTCAGCAACACGTCGTCGGGCCCGTCGAAGGGCCAGCTCCCGGGCAGACCGAAGTTCCACCGGCGCGGCAGGTCGAGCCCGCCGACCAGGACGGCGGCCCCCAGCGCCAGCAGGAGCAGCCCGGCCAGGCCGAGCAGCACCCGGTTGACGACCCGCACCCTGGAACGCCCCACCCGTACCGGCTTCGCCGCCATCTTCCGCCTCATCTCCTCGTCGGCCGGCGGACCTGGACCCGCAGCCCGGGGCGGCGCGCCAGGCCGAGCTGTCGGATGCCATCATCCAGCGCGTGGTCCAGGTCGGTACGCACCTCGTCGAGCTCCCGGAAGTGCGCCTGGGCCCGCACCCTGACCCGGCGTCGCCCCGCGTCCACCCGGACGGTCCGTACGCCGGGCACCTCCATGGCGCGGTCCCGCAGCACCAGCGCCGCCGCGGAGCGGTCGAGCCCGGCGCGCACCCGCGGGTCGGGGCGCATCGGCAGCACGCCGCGCCGGCCGGGGGTGAGCGCCAGGATGATCAGCCACAGGCCGAGGACGACCGCGACGCAGGCTCCGGCCACGATCCAGGGGTCGTCCAGCGGGCGGGTGGCCAACTCGTCGCTGAGCCGGCGCCGCCAGCGCATCGCGCTCCGGTCGGCCCGTACCGCCGCCACGTCGTAGAGCAGCAGGCCGGCGGCGCCGAGCACGACCAGCGCGAGCAGCGCGGCGGGCAGCCGGCGGCTGGCCCAGAAGCGCCGCGCGCGCTCGTGCTCGCCGCGCGCGGGCGTGTACCTGGCGGCGGAGGCGCGCCGCTCCTGCCCGGTACCACCGCCCTCGTCCGCGTCGGCGTCACCGTCCGGGCTGGCGAGCGTGGCGCCGCCGCCCGTGGGGTCCTTCTCCAGCAGTGGCAGTCGCCGGGTGGTCTCCGCGCCCGCGCCACCCGCCGCGCTGGCGCCGCTGGCCGCACGCGTCTCGCCCACCGGGCCCGCGTCACCGGACCTACCAGCGTCGCTGGCCGCGTCAGTGCCGCCGGGGGGCGTGCGCCCCGGGGCGCCGCCGGGCCGCCGCGCGGCGGTGTCCTCGCCCTCGCCGCCGGTGGAGCCCTCGCCGGCGGCTGGTTCCTCGTTGCTCACCGCGTCCTCCCCCGGCCGACGCCCGTCCGCTCCGGCGCGTGCAAGCGCTCGACCGTGACGGCCACGTCCCGTACGTCCATGCCCGCCAACGCCCTTACCCGTCCGCTCACCTGACGACGCACGGCGCCGCACTGGGCGCCGATGTCCGAGGGGTAGCCGAGTTCGACGGCGACCCGCACCCGGGCCTCGCCGCGCAGCCCGTCGCGGGCCGGCCGGTCGCGCACCGCGACGGCGGCCTGCGGTGGCTTGCCACCGGCCCCGCGTACCTCCCGCGCGTCACCGAGCGCCTCCCGGGCCGCCTGCGAAGCGATCTTCGCGATGACCCGGTCGGCGATCCGCGTCGAGCCGCGTTCACCCGATCGCACCACGCGGCCTCACCGCCGTCGGCCGTCGCGCTCGCGGGGGCGGAAGAAATCGCCCAACTCCAGATCTCCGTCGAGGAACTTGCCTGCCACGAACCCGATCAGGCCCAGCGCCGCCACCAGGAGAAAGGCCCCGAAGCCGCCGAAGTATCCGGCGAAGCCCAGTGCCATCCCGGCGGCCAGGCCGACCACGGCCATGCTCATCGTGTACTCCCTTGCCTCCACCGCGCCCGGTCGGTCCACTCCGGCTACTGGAGCCGCGAGTCGGACTCGTCGTCCTGCTCGTCAGGCAGTTTCACATCACTTACCACGATGTTGACCTCGACCACCTCAAGGCTGGTCATCCGCTCGACCGCGGAGATGACATCCTCCCGCACGCCGCGCGTGACGTCGCCGATGGAGACGCCGTAATCCACCACGATCTCCAGGTCCAGCGCCGTCTGCACCTCGCCGACCTCGGCCTTGACGCCGCGCGTGACGGAGCGCCCGCCACCGGGTACCCGGTCCCGCACCGCCCCGAAGGTGCGCGCGAAGCCGCTGCCCATGGCGTGCACGCCGGGCACCTCGCGGGCCGCCATGCCGGCGATCTTCTCCACCACGCCGTCGGCGATCGTCGTCTTGCCTCGGGACGCCGGGGGCCCGCCACCTCGGGGAGTCGAAGCTCCCGGGGCAGTCGCGCCTCCCGCCTGCTGCTTCTGTGTCGTGTCCGTCATCGCCCATGTCCCTTCCTGCGGAGCCTCAGGGGAGCGGCCTGACCGTTCCTCATGTCACCGTAAGCGGGCGCGCGGCGAACCGCGCTCGGGACGTGGCAGTCGCGGGAACGCGCCGGCGACGGGTGGGTCGCGGTCGGCCGGCGCGCCACGGTACGGCAGGGTGAGCGGCAGCGGGTGACGGAGTTTCCGTACGGCGGGAAGGGTGGCGGGCCGTGGTGGCAGACGCGTTGGCACAGGCGGTACGGCAGCAGTTGGGGCTCGGCAGGCTGCTGCCGCTCGGCACGGAACACGACGGGGCATGGGTGACGGAACACGCGGCCACGGCCGTGCTGCGCGCGGCGGCGGCGGAACTTCCCGAGGTCCGCGTGACCGCGCTGCACATCGATCTGCTGGCCCCCGACCAGGCGGCGGAGCCCACCGTTCCGGCGCCGCCGACCGCGCTGCGGCCGGGGCCGCTGCGGGTGGCGGGCGAGTTCCTCGCGGCGGCGGAGCAACCGCTGCCCACGTCGGCGGAGCGGCTGCGGGCGACCCTGTACGCGGTGGCCACCGACCGGCTCGGCCTGGTCGTCGGCGCGGTGGACCTCCAGGTCACGGGCCTGCTGGACGAGGCGCGGGCGGCGCACGCCACGCAGCCGCCAGGCGGGGCCGGGCCGGCGGGCGAGGCGCCCGGCGGCGCCGGCCCGGCCGGTGCGGAGGGCCGCCTCGGACCGCGCGCGGGGCGGGCCCCGTCCGCCGCCCGCCCGGTCTCGGACGCCACGGTCGAGGGCCGGGTGGCCGGCGCCGTCGCGGCTGTGCCGGGGGTCGCCCGGCTCGCGCCCGCGCTCGGCGGTCTGACCCGCCCGGTACGGATCGAGGGCCCGCGCGCCGCCACCGAGGCCGAGACCCCGACGGCGACCGTCCCCGCGCCGGCCCGCCACGCGCAGGTGCAGGTGGCCGTGGCGGCGGGACACCGGGCGGTCGAGGTGGCCCGCGCCGTACGCGAACGGGCCCGCGCCGCCCTGCTGGCCGAGGCCCCGGGCACGGTGACGGTCGCGGTGCTGGTCACGGCCGTGGACGCGGCGGATACGGCGACCCGAGAGCGCCCGGAGGACGGGCGGGGCCCGCAGAACCCCGAGGCCACCGAGAGCGCTGGGAGCGCTACGAGCGCCGAGCGCACGGCGGACCGCGCCTGAGGAGGCGAGACCGAGGCCCGTACCGCGCGAGCGCGAGCGCGGCCGTCGGGCGGCCGGCGCGGCGGCTGTGGGCTACTCGGCCGGTTGGGCGAGGTCTCGCAGGCGGCGGCCCTGGGCGGCGCGCTCGGCCGCGCGCTGCTCGTCGAAGGTGCGGTCCGACGCGCCGCGCAGCAACGCCTTGGTCTCGATGACGGCGTCGCGCGGCGCGGCCAGCAGCGCGGCGGCCAGGTCCCGCGCGGTCGCGTCCAGCTCGGCGGCCGGCACCACGAGGTTGGCCAGCCCGGTCCGCTCCGCCTCCTCGGCGTGCACGAACCGACCGGTGGCGCAGATCTCCAGCGCGCGGGCGTACCCGACGAGGGAGACCAGCGGGTGGGTGCCCGCGAGGTCCGGCACCAGCCCAAGGCTCGTCTCGCGCATCGCGAACTGCGCGTCGTCGGCACAGATGCGCAGGTCACAGGCGAGCGCGAGCTGGAATCCGGCACCGATGGCATGCCCCTGGACCGCGGCTATGCTGACGATGTCGTTGCGCCGCCACCAGGTGAACGCCTCCTGGTAGGCGGCGATGGTCGCGTCGAGTTCCGCCTCGGGGCCGCGCCCCATGTCGACGAAGGACGGCTCGCCCTCGAAGCCCTCGGGGGTGAACGCCTGCCGGTCGAGCCCCGCGGAGAAGGACCTGCCCTCTCCGCGCAGCACCACGACGCGCACGGTGCCCGGCAGCAACCGTCCGGCCTCGATCAGGGCCCGCCACAGGGCGGGCGTCTGGGCGTTGCGCTTGGCCGGGTTGGTCAAGGTCACCGTGGCGATGGCGTCATCGACGGTCAGGCGTACGCCGTCCGTGTCGAGCAGGGTCACTGAAGCCTCCGGTCGGTCGGCAGCGGTCACTGCGGCCTTAAGTTAACTGCACAGTAACCAGCGTGCCGACCGAACCACCGACCGGGTGCCGCCGACGACGTGACCGGTACGCCGCGGCGACGTGACGCGCGCTCGAACCTGGGACGGACACGCGCTGCATGAGTCAGGTCGAGGCGGCTTTCTTCCCTCTTGTCGCTCCGCCGCGACCACGCAGCGTCACTCCGGACTCGCTGAGCATTCGATGGACGAAGCCGTAGGAACGGCCGGTCTCTTCGGCCAGCGCTCGAATGCTCGCACCGGAGTCGTACTTCTTCTTGAGGTCTGCCGCGAGCTTTTCGCGCGCGGCGCCGGTCACCCGGCTGCCCTTCTTCAGAGTCTCGGCCACCCGTGCCTCCTCATGGGAAGTGCGCTATGGGACTCTCATGATCACCCCTAGCCGCGCTCCTGGCCACCCATTCGACAAGGTCCGCGTGACCGGCTTGCCGGCGGCGAGCGGCCGAAAGGCCGCTGGAAGGCGGAATTCCGGATGTCGGCGCGCGTGCGGCCATTCGGAGTGCGCGGCGAAGCGGCAGGTCAGGGAGGGCACCAACGGGGCTCCCGACGATCGCCGAGCGCTACTCTGCGTGCGCACGCGCGGGTGGCGCCGGCACGCCGGGAGATGAGCCCTTCTCACCCAGATGAAGGATCACGTCTCGGCCGAATGATCCAGAACATCTGGATCAAGCGGCGGCACGCGACCCGAGGGGCCAGCTCGCGGGCGTCAGGCGAGGGCCACGAGGTCGGCGTAGTCCTGGCCCCACAGGTCCTCCACGCCGTCGGGCAGCAGGATGATGCGCTCGGGCTGGAGCGCGTCCACCGCGCCCTCGTCGTGGGTGACCAGCACGACCGCGCCGGTGAAGGTGCGCAGCGCGCCCAGGATCTCCTCGCGGCTGGCCGGGTCGAGGTTGTTCGTGGGCTCGTCGAGCAGCAGGACGTTGGCCGAGGAGACCACGAGCGTCGCCAGCGCGAGCCGGGTCTTCTCGCCGCCGGACAGGACGCGCGCGGGCTTGTCCACGTCGTCGCCGGAGAACAGGAACGAGCCCAGCGTCTTGCGGATGTCCACGAGGTCCAGGTCGGGCGCGGACGAGCGCATGTTCTCCAGGACGGTGCGGTCCGGGTCCAGCGTCTCGTGCTCCTGCGCGTAGTAGCCGAGCTTGAGGCCGTGGCCGGGGGTGACGGTGCCGGTGTCGGGCTTCTCGACGCCAGCGAGCAGCCGCAGCAGCGTGGTCTTGCCGGCGCCGTTGAGGCCCAGGATCACCACCCGCGAGCCACGGTCGATGGCCAGGTCGACGTCGGTGAAGATCTCCAGCGACCCGTACGACTTGGACAGGCCCTCGGCGGTCAGCGGGGTCTTGCCGCACGGCGCGGGGTCCGGGAAGCGGAGCTTGGCGACCTTGTCCGAGACCCGCACCTCGTCGAGGCCGGCGAGCAGCTTCTCGGCGCGGCGGGCCATGTTCTGCGCGGCCACCGTCTTGGTCGCCTTGGCGCGCATCTTGTCGGCCTGCGAGTTGAGCGCGGCGGCCTTCTTCTCGGCGTTGGCCCGCTCGCGCTTGCGGCGCCGCTCGTCGGCCTCGCGCTGGGCCTGGTAGAGCTTCCAGCCCATGTTGTAGATGTCGATGTGGGCGCGGTTGGCGTCCAGGTAGAAGACCTTGTTGACGACCGTCTCGACCAGTTGGACGTCGTGCGAGATGACGATGAAGCCGCCGCGGTAGGTCTTGAGGTAGTCGCGCAACCAGACGATCGAGTCGGCGTCGAGGTGGTTGGTCGGCTCGTCCAGGAGCAGCGTGTCGGAGTCGGAGAAGAGGATGCGGGCCAGCTCGACGCGGCGGCGCTGACCGCCGGAGAGCGTGTGCAGGGGCTGGCCGAGCACGCGGTCGGGCAGCCCGAGGCTGGCGGCGATCGTGGCGGCCTCGGCCTCGGCGGCGTAGCCCCCCTTGGTGAGGAACTCCGTCTCCAGGCGCTCGTACCGCTTCATCGCCTTCTCCCGGGTGGCGCCCTGGCCGCCGGCCATCCGCTCCTCGTTCTCGCGCATCTTGCGCAGCACGACGTCGAGGTCGCGGGCGGAGAGGATGCGGTCGCGGGCGAGCACGTCCAGGTCGCCGGTGCGCGGGTCCTGCGGGAGGTAGCCGACGTCTCCGGAGCGGGTGATGGTGCCGGCGGCGGGGGTGCCCTCGCCGGCGAGGCACTTGGTGAGCGTGGTCTTGCCAGCGCCGTTGCGGCCGACGAGGCCGACACGGTCGCCCTTGGCGATACGGAACGAGGCGGACTCGATGAGAACTCGGGCGCCTGCGCGCAGCTCAAGGCCGGTGGCGGTGATCACGGGGAAGACTCCAGGGCGGAATACGGACGGCGGAAGGGACAGGCGCGCAACCACGACCGCACGCGGCGCTCCGGGCGACGGCGGCGGACGGCGCACCCCAGCGACGAGGGCGGGGCCGGGCGGAAGCCGTCTAGTGCGCAAGGAGAATGGCCATGCCGTCCACTGTAGCGGTGCGCGGCAAGTGCTTTACCGGGGGTAGGACGGGAACGCGCCGCTCCCGGCGTTGTCGTACCCCGGTGCCAGACTGTGAAGCGAGTCACAGTCATGAGGCGCTTCGCGCCGCCGCCCCAGCGCCCCGGAAGCACCAGCACCCGGAAGGTGATCACCATGGCAGGCACCGCCACCGGCCGCCCGACGCCCTACCCGACCCTCCTCTACCGCGACGCCCAGGCCGCCATCGCACAGCTCACGACGGCCTTCGGCTTCACCAGACAGGCGGTGTACGAGGAAGACGGCGGCGTGGTCCTGCACGCCGAACTGGCCTACGGCAACGGCACGGTGATGCTCGGCTCCCGGCGCACCGAGGGCGCGTTCGCCAGGGCGATGGCGGACGCCGGGCCGGCCGGGATCTATGTGGTCGTCGAGGACACGGACGCGCACCACGCACGGGCCCGCGAGCACGGCGCCGAGATCCTCATGCCGCCCACGGACCAGGCGCACGGCTCGCGGGACTACATGGCGCGCGACATCGAGGGCAACGTCTGGAGCTTCGGCACGTACGCCCCGGCCACGGCCGGCTGACGCCCGCGCCCGCGCACGACCGGTCGGGCCGCCCGGGTCGGGCTGCCCTGGCCGGGCCGGTCGTGCGCGAGCGGGGCCGGCGGCCCGCGCGGTTACCCGGCGCCGGGCGCGTCGGTGAGGACGGCCCCGCCCTCCAGCATCCGTTCGACCGCGTGGGCCGGGTCCACCAGCGCCTCCGGGGTGTGGATGCCGGGCGGTACGGGGGCGCCGCGCAGCGCGAGCAGCCGCTCGACGCCGAGCGCCATGCCGAGCGCGGTCAGGGGGCGCTGCCCCGCCGCGTGGGTGAGGTAGCGGCCCGCGCGGAGCGGCGCGCCGCCCGGGGCGGCGCCCTCGATGTCGATGCGGACCTCCAGGGAGGCGGGGCCGCCGCGGCGGCGGCTCGTGGAGACGCCGACGGCGAAGGCGAAGTGGACGTTCGGCGCGTCTGTCGCGTGGGCGATGCTCGGCACGTCGAGGATGGCGATGTACGCGCCGGGCACGGCGGTCCCGTCGGAGGCGATCACCTCCGCCCGCGCGTCGGGGGCGGGGAGCCAGGTGAACACGCCGTCGCGGCGCACCAGGGCCGCGGAGGTGGTGGCGGACCAGCGTTCCAGGTCGGCCATGCCGGCCGGCCCGCCGGTGTCCCGCTCGTCCAGTACGGCGCCGATCCGGACGGCGTCGACCCGCTCGAACTCCCGGGCCAGGTGGGAGACCGCCAGCGTGAGGGCGCCGGCGCACCAGTGGCTGGCCAGCAGGATGGGCGCGGCACCGGCGTTCTGGGCCCCCATGACGACCTCCGGCGCGATGTCCACCGGGCCGCTGGAGACGCTGAGGTAGGGCAGCCCGCGCCGCTGGGCGTACCGCAGCCCGTGCAGGCGCTCGTCCCACAGCGCGGCGACAACCGCCGAGTACCTCTCGTCGGCCGGGCGTCCGAGGTCGCCGCGCGTCAGGTCGACGCGGCCGGCGGTGGCGGCGCCGAGCCGGTCGGCCACCCGCCGCGCGCGGTCCAGGTCCCGGCCCGCGATCGTCAGCGGCAGCGTCGGGTACCACCGCCGCAACAAGGCGGCCGTCTCCGTCCCCGCCTGCCCCGATCCGCCCAGCATCAACACCGATCGTTGTTCCATCAGTGGCCTCCAAGCCCTAAGTTACATTTCGTAGCTTACATTTTGTAGCTAGACTGGGCCGCAGACGCAAGGAGGGAGCCATGGCCACATCACCGACCCGGCTGTCCAAGCAGGCCAGGCGGGAGCAACTGCTCGACGCGGCGCTCGGGCTCGTACGCGCCCGCGGCGCCGACGGTCTGACGCTGGTCACCCTCGCCGAGGCGGCAGGGGTGAGCAGGCCGATCGTGTACGACCACTTCGGCACCCGCGCCGGGCTGCTGCTCGCGCTCTACCGGCGGCTGGACGAACGGCATCGCGCGGCGTCGACCCGGGCGTTGGCGGCCGCCGCGCCGACCGCCGAGGCGATCGCCGACGTCCTGAGCGCCGCGTACTTCGCCTGCGCCACCGACATGCCGGAGTTCGCGGCCGTCTCCGCCGCGTTGAAGGGCGACCCGGAGATGGAGGCGGCGCGGCACGAGATGCTGGAGAGCTACACGCGGGCGATGGCCGACGCGTTCGCCCCGCACTCCGGGCTGGCCCCGGAGGCGATCCAGCTCCGCTGCGTCGGCCTGCTGGGCGCGGCCGAGGCGCTGGCCACCGAGCTGAACCGGGGGCGGACCACCGCCGCCGAGGCCACCACCGCGCTGGCCGACCTGATCGCGAGCGGCCTCACCGGCGACGCCACCGACCGCTAGCAGCCGCCGCGCGCAGGGGCGCGGCAACGCGAAGCGCCCGCCGACCGGACTGGTCGGCGGGCGGGCGCGGTTCTCGGGGCGGCCTACGGCTCACGGCTCGCTGAGCCGCCGGGCCGCGCCCGGCCGTGCCTGGGCACGGCCGGGCGCGGGCGGTGAGCCGGGGTGGCCAGAGCCGGGCGGTGAGCCGGGATGGCCGGGCGTGAGCCGTGAGCCGGGATGGCCGGGCGCGGGCCCGGTCGGTGGGGCTGACGGGCCCGGGCCGGCCCCCTCACGTACCGCCCGTGTGCACCTGGAAGGCGGCGCGCCGCACCGCCTTGGCCAGGGCCGGGTCGGGGTGGGCGGCGGCCAGGGCCACCAGCACCTGGACCGTGCGCGGGTGGCCGACCTCGCGGACCTCGGCCAGCAGCGCGGGAACCGTGCCCTGGACGGCCGATTCGAGGTGGCGCACCAACAGTCTTATCTCGCCGTGGTCGGCGATCGCCGCCGCCGTGTCCACCCAGAGCCAGGTGGCCTCCTCGCGGGTGAGCACCTCAAGGGTGTCCTCCGGGTCGGCGCCCTCCTGTTCGGCAAGCCAGAGCAGGGCGTAGGGCCGCAGCCGGGACTCGTCCACGGCAGCGCGCACCGCGGGCTCGGCCGGGGCGCCGACCACCCGCAGCGCCTCGAAGGCGAGTCCGCGCAGCAGCGCGTCGTCGCCGCGCGCCGCGTCGAGCAGTTCGGTGACCGCGCTGCCCACCGGGCGGGCGGCGAGCCAGGCGCGGTACTCGGCGCGGGCCGGGCCCGGGGTGAGCTGGGCGCAGCCGCGCAGCATGTCCTCGGCGGGCTGCTCGATGTTGCCGGCGGGGCTCTGGGCGGCGACGCAGATCTGCTCCAGCTTGACCCACACCGCCCAGTTGCCGAGCGCGGTCAGCTCGGCCTCGCGGTCCTCCACGGCGTCGGCGTCGCGCACGACGAGCGCGTCGACCTCGGCGAGCCCGCCCAGCGCCCAGGTCAGCAGCGACTCGGGAACCTCACAGGCGGACGCACCCGCGCCGGCCCGCTCCCCCGCCGCCGCGGTACTCGGCGGCGCGGCCGTGGCCAGGTCGAGGCCGGCGTGCGGGCCGGGCAGCGGCTCGGGCGGGGCGGCCAGGCGAGGGCCCGGCTCGGCGGCGCCGCGCTGCGGGGCGCGCTGGCCGTAGGGGACCTCGCAGCGCTCCGTACGCAGCTCCGCGACCCGCTTGCGCAACAGGTCGAGCAGGGCGGGGAAGCCCACGGGGCCCGCCGAGAGCTGCAACAGCGAGAGCAACTGCGGCACGGCCTCGATGACTTCGGCGACGGCGGCCGGGGTGGCCTCCGCGTCGGTCCGGCCGCGCGGGCTCCGGTCGTCCGGCAGCCAGGGGTGGGCGATGGACCAGGCGTCGAAGAGCGCGACCCAGCCGCGGAGCACGGCCGAGTCGTCGCGGTCCCAGGCGCGCAGCCGCCAGCCCGCCCGGGCGGCGCCGCCGTGCAACTCGATCAGGCCGGCGAGCCGGGCCCGGTCCCAGTCGGTACGTACCTGAGCGGGCGTCAGGCCGAGGGCCGTGGCCGCGCGGTCGGCGGCCACGTCGGACAGGGCGCCGTACGCCCCTGGCCGCAGCGCCGCGTCACCGTTCGGCTCGGCGGCGGCCCAGCGGGCGACGCGGGCGGCACCGGCGAGCGAGGCCCGTGCCTGGCGGGCAAGTTCCGCGGGTGGCGGGGTGCCCTCCGGTGGTCGTGGAGCGGGGCGGGTGCCGCGCTGCGGCACTGCCCGGCGGGCACCGGCGATCGGCCGGTGGGGGACGAGTCGGAGTCGGGAGTCGCGCGGGGTACGGGACGTCACAAGAGCAGTCTTGCCCCTGACGGCCCGAAAACCCAATCGGTGGTCATCCGGCCGCGTTCCCGCAACGGGTGTGGCGGTTGGGGCGGATGAGCCGCCTCCCTGGGCCGTATGGGCGGCGGCCGATCCGAACGCCCGCGCGAGCCGAACACGGCCGTGGCGCGAAAGTCGGGCGAGCGCGGCATGGCGGCCAGGTGAAGGGCGGGCGTCGGCCGCGCTCGGGCGCGCCCTGCCGAGGCCCACGGCGGGGCGCGCGGCCGACGGGCCCGTCGGAGTAAGGGGGCGCTCAGACCAGCGGGGTGAGGAAGCGGCGCAGCGCCTCCTCGTACCCGACGGGGTCGGCGTTCCACATCGCCGCGTGCGGGGCGCGCGGCACGCTCCGCAGGGTGACCAGGTCCGGGCGGCGTTCGGCGAGGGCGCGGGAGCCGGCCCAGGGGGCCAGGTGGTCGTCGGGCCCGTGCACGATCAGCGTGGGGACCTCAAGGCGGCCCGCGTCGGCCAACTCGGCGAAGTGCTCCGCGTGCAGGGACGCGCGGCCCTGCGCGGCGCGCACCACGAGCGGCAGCAGCGGGGCCGGCGTGCCACGGGCGGCGGCGATGGCGCGCAGCGTGGCCTGCCAGTCGAGCACGGGCGAGTCGAGGACCAGGCCGCTGATCAGGTGGCGCAGCGGCGAGTGCGCCGCGGTGCGCAGGGCCATCGAGGCGCCGGTGGACCAGCCGTGGAGCACGACGCGCCGCGCGCCGCGCTGTGCCGCGTAGGCGACGGCCGCGTCGAGGTCGCGCCACTCGGTGTGGCCCAGGTGGCTCACCCCGTCGGGTGACGGGGGCGCCCCGGCGTCCCCTCGGTAGGACACGTCGAGCACCGGGAGTTGCTTGTCGTGCAGGAACCCCAGGACGACCAGCGGGTGCTCGCGGGTGCCGCCCAGGCCGTGCACGGTGATCACCCAGGTGTCGCGGGCGGCCGGCACGTACCAGGCGGGGAGCGCGCCGAGTTCGCCCGGGACCTCCACGTCCTCGTAGGCGAGGCCGAGCGCCTGGCCGGGGTCGCCCGCGTACACCTGCGGCGTGAACCAGACGCGCGCGCCCGGCTCCAGCGTGCCGCGGGTGACCGACTCCAGGCGGCGCACGACGCAGTCGGCGGGGTGCGGCGCCCCCTCGACGACGGGGCCGACGGCGGCGTGGCAGCCGTCGCCGGTCAGCCCGTACGTCCCGGGGCGCTGGGAGGCCAGGGTGCGGGTCAGGGTGACCTGGCCGGCGGCGGTCGAGTGCACGGTGAGCCTGGGCTCGCCGGGCAGCGGGCGGCCGGGGGTCAGGGCGGCACCGCTGGCGTACCGGCCGGCCAGCACGGCCGTCCCGGCACCCAGCACGGTGGTGGCGGCGACGGCCGCCGCGGTACGCGGGCGCATCCTCCCCAGTGTGGGCGGGGAGCGGCCCGCCGGCCAGTGGGCACCCGTCCGCCGGGTGAGCCGCCCCGCCGCCCGGGGCGCCGGTGCCGGGCGTGGGCCGCGCGGCCGGGAGGGTGTCAGGCGGGCGGCGCGCCGGCTGGTCCGGGGGGCTGGCCGTAGCCGCGCAGGCGGTCGGTGGCCTCGTCGAGTTGCGCGGCGGTGAGCAGCGCGGGGGCGCGGCCGGGTACGGCGGCGGCGGCCAGCCAGACCTGGCACATCCACTCCAGTTGGGCGGTGTGCTCGTACGCCCGGCGCAGGGTGTCCGCGTAGACGACCGTGCCGTGGTTGCGCAGCAGGCAGCCGGTGCGGTCGCGGAGGGCGGCGAGCACGTGCCCGGCGAGTTCGTCGCTGCCGTAGAGGGCGTACGGGGCGACGCGGACGGGGCCGCCGAGCGCGCCGGCCATGTAGTGGACGGCGGGCAACTCCGTGACGAGCGTGGAGACGGCGGTGGCGTGCACGGCGTGCGTGTGCACGATGGCGCGGGCGTCGGTGGCGCGGTAGATCGCGAGGTGCAGCGGGAGTTCGCTGGTGGGGCGCAGGTGACCGACGCGGACGCGGCCGTCGAGGTCGACGGCGACCATGTCCCGGGGGCCGAGCGCGTCGTAGGGCACGCCGCTCGGGGTGACGAGGACGGTGTCGCCCACCCGCGCCGAGACGTTGCCCGACGTGCCGACGACCAGGCCGTCGCGCGTGCTGCGCCGGGCCGTGGCCACCACCTCGCGCCAGGCCGGCGCGAGCGCCGCGGGGTCCGGGACGGCGCTCGGGGCCCGCCGCTCGTCCCGTTCGTGCCGCTCGTCCCCGACGCCTCGCTCGTCCGTCTCCCGTGCCATGGGCCACCTCCGGGCCCGATCCTGTCAGGCCCCCTCGCCCCGCGCGCCGGCCGGTGGGCGAGGGGGCCGGCGGAGCCGTTCCGCCGGGTCGTCACGGACGGTGCGGAAGGGTGCTCTATACGGGTGACGGGAGAACAGAAACGGGAGATCGGATGTCCGTCACATGTACAACAGATTGAGGTCCGCCGCAGGCCGCTCGCACGCCGCTGACCTGCGCCGTTGGGCGGCCAACGCGGAGGCGTGAGCATGTCCCCGCCACACCCCCCGGGCCGCGTCACCACGATGCCCTATCCAGTTCACCTTCCGTTCACTCTTCGTACCTACGGTCGCCGGGACGTTGCTCCCTCAACGATTGCCTGGGTGAATGGAACACATCACGCTTCTCATCGGGATCGTGATCATCACGGCCTTGGTGTTCGACTTCACGAACGGCTTCCACGACACGGCCAACGCCATGGCCACCACCATCTCGACGGGGGCGCTACGGCCCAAGACCGCGGTGGCCATGTCGGCGGTGCTCAACCTCGTCGGCGCGTTCCTGTCGGTGGAGGTCGCGAAGACCATCTCCGGCGGCATCATCGACGAGGGGTCCGGCATCCAACCGGAAGTCATCTTCGCCGGTCTGGTCGGCGCAATCGTCTGGAACCTGCTCACCTGGCTCGCCGGGTTGCCCTCCAGTTCCTCCCACGCCCTCTTCGGCGGCCTCATCGGCGCCACCCTGGTCTCCGTCGGCATGGACGGGGTCAACGGCGACGCGGTCGTCATGAAGGTCCTCATCCCCGCGGTCGCCGCCCCGCTGGTGGCCGGCGTCGCCGCCCTCGTCGCCACCCGGCTCACCTACCGCATCGCCCGCGACCGCGACCCGCGGGACACCGCCAAGGGCTACCGCGCCGGGCAGATCGCCTCGGCCGCCCTGGTCTCGCTGGCACACGGCACCAACGACGCGCAGAAGACGATGGGCGTCATCACCCTGGCCCTGGTCACCGGCGGCGTCGTCGCGCCCGCCTCCGACCCGCCGATGTGGGTCATCGTCTCGGCGGGTGTGGCCATCGCGCTCGGCACCTACCTCGGCGGCTGGCGCATCATCCGCACCATGGGCAAGGGCCTTACCGACATCCAGCCGCCGCAGGGCTTCGCCGCCCAGACCGGTGCCGCGACCGTCATCCTGGCCTCCTCGCACCTCGGCTTCGCGCTCTCCACCACCCAGGTCTGCTCCGGCTCCGTGATGGGTTCGGGTCTCGGCCGCAAGGGCGGCGTGGTGCGCTGGTCCACCGCCGGCCGGATGGTCATCGCCTGGGGTCTGACGCTGCCGGCCGCCGGCCTCGTCGCCGGCGCCGCCGCCCTCCTCGCCGACCAGGGCGACTGGGGCGTGGCCACGGTCGCCGTGCTGGCCGTCATCGCCTGCGGCGCCATCTGGCTGGCCTCGCGCCGCAAGCCGGTCGACCACACCAACGTCAACGACGTCGACGGCGCCCCGACCCCGGCCGTCGCGGCCGTCGCCGCGGACGCGACCGCCCCCGCCACGGCGGACGCCGCCGAGCCGGTCGGGATCGTGACCGCCGCGGTGCGCAGCGTCGCCCCGCCGCCCACCGACGCGGCCCTCGCCCAGTCGGCCAGCGACGCGGCCCCGGCCGCCCCGTCGGCGACCGCCGCCGACTCGCTGCCGGCGCGGCCAATCGGCGCCGAGCGCGAGGCACGCGGCGCCGCGCCGGCCGCCGCCACACCCGTCACTTCGGCCGCCGCGCCCGCCAAGGCCACGGTCTAGCAGCGGCCGGCCCCGCCCCTCCGTACGGGGCACGGGTACGCGCCGCGCGCCCGAGCCCCGTACGACGTGGCGCAACCGCCCCGACGACAAGGAAGCAGTGCCATGAACATCGACTGGGCCGCACTCGGCCAGGTCTTCGGCGTGAGCCTGGTGGTGACCGTCGCCATGGTGGGCGTCTTCACGCTCGGCATCGTCGGCACCTCCGCCAAGCCCTCCCGCGACGCGGCCACGGGCGCCGCCGGCACGGCCGGTGGTTCCGGCGCGCTGGCCCGCTCCGGCGCGTACGCCTGCTTCGCGCTGTGCGCGGCGGCGGTGGCGTATGGGATCTATCTGATCGTCGCCTGAGCCCGTGGTGCGTAGCTCGTAGTTTCTCGCCTGCGGCGGTCGCCGCCGCGGGCACCTCGCCCCGGGCGGGCGGCGCCGTGTCGACACGGCGGCGCCCGCCCGGGGCGCGTGCGTGGCGTGCGGCGCGCGCACCGGGCGCCCCTCGGCTCGGGCGCGCCGCGCGCGGTGGGCCGTCCCGTCGCAGGTCAACGGCGAGTTGACGGGTCTTCCCGGGCCGTGGTGGACTGCCGGGGCCAAACGGCGACAGCAGAGGAAGCCGGTGTGAGTCCGGCGCGGTCCCGCCACTGTCACCGGGGAGCGCTCCCCCAGCGCATGGTCACGGCTCGCACACGGCGGGCTGGAAGGCCGGGGTGCGGCGTCGATCCGGGAGCCAGGAGACTCTCGCCGCCGATCACGTCGAACCAGGGCGCGGACCCTGAGTGAGGACACACCGCCATGGCCTGCTGCCGTCCAGCGCCCTTCGCCCTGCCCCCGTCGCCACGTCGCCGCCGCCCCATCGGGCCACGGCAACCCGGCGCGGCCCTCCCCCTCCGAGGCGCGACGGCGAACTGACCGATGCGTACCGATCATGTTGCGTACGCCTGCGGTGCCGTCCTCGGCTTTCTGGGCGACCGTGTCGTCGGCGATCCGCGCCGGGGCCACCCGGTGGCCGCCTTCGGGCGCGCCGCCGGCGCCGTGGAACGACGGTTGTGGCGCGACGACCGGGGCCGCGGGGCCCTGCACACCGCCGTGTGCGCCGGCGGCACGGTGCTCGCCGGGGCGCTGTTGGCGCGCGCCGCGCGCCGCCCGGTCACCGGTCGGCCCGCGCGCCCGGCCACGACGCTGGGCGGCCTCGCCACCGAGACGGCGCTGACCGCCGCCGCCACCTGGGCCGTGCTCGGCGGCACCACGCTCGGGCGGGAGGCCCGGGTGATCGGCGCCGCGCTCGCGGCGGCGGACGTCGACGCGGCCAGGGACGCGCTGCCGCGGCTGTGCGGGCGCGATCCGCAGGCCCTGGACACCCAGCAGATGGCGCGGGCGGTCGTGGAGTCGGTCGCCGAGAACACCTCGGACGCGGTGGTCGGCGCCCTGGTGTGGGGCGCGGCCGGCGGCGTGCCGGGGCTGCTCGGCTTTCGCGCGGTGAACACGCTGGACGCGATGGTGGGGCACCGCTCGCCGCGCTACCGCAGGTTCGGCTGGGCCTCGGCCCGGCTCGACGACGTGGTCGGCTGGCCCGGCGCCCGGCTCACGGCGGCGCTGGCCGTGCTCGCCGGGCCGAACCCGCGCGGTGCCTGGGCCGTCGCCCGGCGCGACGCCGGCAGCCACCCGAGCCCCAACGCGGGCCCGGTGGAGGCCGCGTTCGCCGGCGCGCTCGGCGTGCGGCTCGGCGGCACCCTCGCGTACGCGGGCCGCGTCGAGCACCGGCCGGTGCTGGGCGCGGAGAACCGGCCGGTCGAGGTGGCCGACATCGAGCGTGCCGTACGGCTCTCGCGCCGGGTGAGCGCGCTGGCTCTCGCGGTGACCGTCGCCGGACGACTGGCGTACGGCGCCGCCACCATGGGCACGCACCAGGGGGACCGATGAGGGGGACGGGACGCATGGGCGGTGGGTTGCTGGTCGCCGGGACGACGTCGGACGCCGGCAAGAGCGTCGTGACGGCGGGCATCTGCCGTTGGCTGGCGCGCCGGGGCGTCAAGGTCGCGCCGTTCAAGGGGCAGAACATGTCCCTCAACTCCTTCGTCACCCGCGACGGCGCGGAGATCGGGCGGGCGCAGGCGATGCAGGCGCAGGCCGCCCGCGTCGAGCCGACCGCGCTGATGAACCCCGTGCTGCTCAAGCCCGGCAGCGACCGCTCCAGCCAGGTCGTGCTGCTGGGCAAGCCGGTGGGCGAGCTGAGCGCGCGCGGCTTCTTCGGCGAGCGGGCCCCCGGCGCCCAGGACCCGAGCCCGGTGCCCGGCGGGCGGCAGGCACTCTTCGAGCCGGTCGTGGCCTGCCTCGAGGAGCTGCGGCGCACGCACGACGCGGTGATCTGCGAGGGCGCCGGCAGCCCCGCGGAGATCAACCTGCGCCGCACCGACATCGTGAACATGGGCATCGCCCGGGCCGCCCGCCTGCCGGTGGTCGTGGTCGGGGACATCGACCGGGGCGGGGTCTTCGCCCAGTTCTTCGGCACCACCGCGCTGCTGGCGCCCGAGGACCAGGAGTTGGTCGCCGGCTATCTGGTCAACAAGTTCCGCGGCGACGTCACCCTCCTCGAACCGGGCCTGGAGATGCTGCGCGGGCTCACCGGCCGCCGCACCTTCGGCGTCCTGCCGTACGCGTCCGGCCTCGGCATCGACGAGGAGGACGGGCTGCGGGTCTCGCTGCGCGGCGCCGTCCGCGAGGCGCCCGTCGCCCCGCCGGTCGGCGACGACGTGCTGCGGGTCGCGGTGTGCGCCGTGCCGCTGATGTCCAACTTCACCGACGTGGACGCGCTCGCGGCCGAACCGGGCGTGCTCGTCCGGTTCGTCGACCGGCCCGCCGAGTTGGCCGACGCCGACCTCGTCGTGGTGCCCGGCACCCGTGGCACCGTGCGCGCCCTGGCCTGGCTGCGCGAGCGCGGGCTCGCCGACGCGCTGGTCCGACGCGCCGCCGACGGCCGGCCCGTGCTCGGCATCTGCGGCGGCTTCCAGGCGCTGGGCGAACGCATCGAGGACGAGGTCGAGTCACGGGCGGGCACCGTCACGGGGCTTGGGCTGCTGCCGGTGCGGGTGCGCTTCGCGCGCGAGAAGACGCTGGCCAGGCCGGTCGGCGAGGCCCTGGGCGAACGCGTGGAGGGGTACGAGATCCACCACGGGGTCGCGGAGGTCGGCGGCGGCACGGCGTTCCTCGACGGCTGCCGGGTCGGCTCCGTGTGGGGCACGCACTGGCACGGCTCGCTGGAGAGCGACGGCTTCCGGCGCGCGTTCCTGCGCGAGGTGGCCGAGGCGGCGGGCCGGCGCTTCGTCCCGGCGCCCGACACCTGTTTCGGGGCGCTGCGCGAGGAGCAGCTCGACCGGCTCGGCGACCTGATCGAGGAGCACGCCGACACCGACGCCCTGCTGCGCCTCATCGAGCACGGGCCGCCCGCCGAGCTGCCCTTCGTCCCACCTGGCGCCCCCGCGTCCCCCGCTCCCCTGCCGACCGACGGCGCCGACCGCGCTGGCGGCGCCGGCCGCGCTGACCGTGCGGGCCGCACTGACGGCGGGATGCCCGCACCGCGTCAGGCCGCCGCGCCACCGACCCCACCAGTCCCACCAGCACCACCCGGGCCGCGCGCGCCGCAGGCCGCGCCGTCCGTCGAGCACCCCCGCGAGCGCGGGGTCCAGGCCGATCCGGTGGCGCGGGCCGCCACCGACGGCGCACCCCGCCAGAGCACCACCCGCGAAAGGGGCACCAGCTGATGACCTCGGCCACCTACCCGTTCACCGCCGTCGTCGGCATGGCCGACATGCGGCTCGGCCTGCTGCTCAACGCCGTATCGCCCGCGATCGGCGGGGTGTTGGTGCGCGGCGAGAAGGGCACCGCCAAGTCGACCATGGTGCGCGGCATCGCCTCGCTGCTGCCCACCATCGAGACCGTCCCTGGCTGCCGATTCTCCTGCGACCCGGCCGCGCCCGACCCGGGCTGCCCGGACGGCCCGCACGAGCCGGGCACCGGCGCCACCCGGCCCTCGCGCCTGGTCGAGCTGCCCGTCGGCGCCTCCGAGGACCGCCTGGTCGGCGCGCTCGACATCGAGCGGGCGCTGGCGGACGGCGTGAAGTCCTTCGAACCGGGCCTGCTCGCGGACGCCCACCGCGGCATCCTCTACGTCGACGAGGTCAACCTCCTCCACGACCACCTGATCGACCTACTGCTCGACGCCGCCGCCATGGGCTCCTCGTACGTGGAGCGCGAGGGCGTCTCCGTACGGCACGCCGCGCGGTTCCTGCTTGTCGGCACCATGAACCCGGAAGAGGGCGAGCTACGCCCGCAGTTGCTGGACCGGTTCGGGCTGACCGTGGAGGTCGCCGCCTCCCGCGAGCCCGACGAGCGGGTCGAGGTGGTGCGGCGCCGGCTCGCCTACGAGGAGGACCCGGCCGGCTTCGCCGCCCGCTGGGCCGAGGACGAGGCCGAGCTGCGCGCGCGCATCGCGGCGGCCCGCGCGCTGCTGCCGAGCGTCGTGCTCGGCGACGGGGCGCTGCGCCAGATCGCCGCCGTGTGCGCGGCGTTCGAGGTCGACGGGATGCGCGCGGACATCGTGACGGCGCGCACCGCCACCGCGCTGGCCGCCTGGGCCGGCCGCACCGAGGTGACCACCGAGGACGTACGGCAGGCCGCGCTGCTTGCCCTGCCGCACCGCCGGCGCCGCAACCCCTTCGACGCGCCGGGCCTGGACGAGGACAGGCTCGACGAGATCCTCGACGCCTACCAGCCGGAGGCCGAGGGCCAGGCGCCCGATGACGGGGACGGCGAGGGCGACGGCGGCGACGACGACACTGATCCCGATGGTCCCGACGGCCCCGGCGGTGGTCGCTCCCCCGACGACGGGCCGCCACGGGACGGCGACGGCCAGGGCTCCGGGCCCGAACAGCCCGCCGAGCAGCCGCCGGTGCCGGAACAGCGCGCGGACGACCCGGCACGGCCGGAGGCACCCGAGGCCGACCCGCGCCAGGCCCCGGCCACCGGCGAGGGCGGCGAGGGGCAGGGCGTGGACGCGCGGGGCGCGGCGCCGGAGCGGCCCGCCGTGGCCGCCGGCGAGCCGTTCGCCGCGCGCATGCTGAACGTGCCGGGGCTCGGCGAGGGCGCGGCCGGCCGGCGCTCGCGGGCCCGCACCGCGCACGGGCGCACCACCGGCTCGCGCCGCCCGCACGGGGCGCTGGGCAAGCTGCACCTGTCGGCGACGGTCCGGGCCGCGGCCCCGCACCAGCGGGCCCGGGGGCGCACCGGCGCCGGCCTGCTGCTGCGCCGCGACGACCTGCGCGAGGCCGTGCGCGAGGGCCGCGAGGGCAACCTCGTGCTGTTCGTCGTGGACGCCTCCGGGTCGATGGCCGCGCGGCAGCGGATGAGCGCCGTCAAGGGCGCCGTGCTCTCGCTGCTGCTCGACGCCTACCAGCGGCGGGACAAGGTCGGCCTGGTCACCTTCCGGGGACGCGGCGCGGAGTTGGCGCTGCCGCCGACGTCGTCCGTGGACGCGGCGGCGGCCCGCCTGGAGAAACTGCCCACCGGTGGCCGCACGCCGCTGGCCGCCGGGCTGCTCAGCGCCCGCGAGGTGCTGCGGGTCGAGCGGCTGCGGGACCCCTCGCGGCGCCCGCTGCTCGTGGTGGTGACCGACGGCCGGGCCACCGGCGGCAGCCAACCGGTGGCCCAGGCCACCCGCGCGGCGCGGCTGCTCGCGGCCGACGGCGTGGCCTCGGTGGTCGTGGACTGCGAGTCGGGGATGGTGCGCCTGGGCCTCGCGGCGCAGCTCGCCGGCGAACTGCGCGGACCCGCGGTGACCTTGGAGGAGCTGCGAGCAGACAGCGTCACGGCGCTCGTCCGCGGGGCGCGTGCGGCGCGCGACGGCGCCCCCGCACGGGCCCGGCAGGGTGAACGAACCACGACCGAGCACGGGCCCCAGCACCGGGGCGCGCGGCCGGGGCGACGGACCGACATCACGGAGAGGGTCGCGTAAATGCCACAGGGAAAGCCTTCGATGGTGCCCGACGACGGGCTCACCACGCGCCAGCGCCGCAACCGGCCACTGCTGTTCGTGCACACCGGCGTCGGCAAGGGCAAGTCGACGGCCGCCTTCGGGCTCGCGCTGCGCGCCTGGAACCAGGGTTGGCCGATCGGGGTGTTCCAGTTCGTGAAGTCCGCCAAGTGGAAGGTGGGCGAGGAGCGGGCGCTGCGCGTGCTCGGCGACTCCGGTGAGGGCGGCACCGTCGCCTGGCACAAGATGGGCGAGGGCTGGTCGTGGGTCCAGCGCGACCTGGCCTCCAGCGAGGAGGCGGCGCGCGAGGGCTGGGAGCAGGTCAAGCGGGACCTGGCGGCCGAGACGTACCAGCTCTACGTGCTGGACGAGTTCGCGTACCCGATGCACTGGGGGTGGGTGGACGTCGACGAGGTGGTCGCCACGCTGCGGGACCGGCCCGGCACCCAGCACGTCGTGATCACCGGGCGCAACGCCCCGCAGCCGCTGGTGGACTTCGCCGACCTGGTCACCGACATGTCCAAGGTCAAGCACCCGATGGACACCGGGCAGAAGGGCCAGCGGGGCATCGAGTGGTGACAGGCACGACCTCCGTCCCCCGCCTGGTCATCGCCGCGCCCTCGTCGGGCAGCGGCAAGACGACCGTCGCGACCGGGCTGATGGCGGCCTTCGCGGCGAGCGGCCTGGCCGTCTCGCCGCACAAGGTCGGCCCGGACTACATCGACCCCGGCTACCACGCGCTGGCCACCGGCCGCCCCGGCCGCAACCTGGACGCGTACCTGTGCGGGCCGCAGGCGCTGCCGGGGTTGTTCGGGCACGGCGCGCGCGGCGCGGACCTGGCCGTGGTCGAGGGCGTGATGGGACTGTACGACGGGGCCGCGCACCAGGGCGAGTTGGCCTCCACGGCCCAGGTCGCCAAGGTGTTGCGGGCCCCGGTGGTGCTGGTCGTGGACGCCGCGTCGCAGTCGCGCTCGGTGGCGGCGCTGGTGCACGGCTTCGCGTCCTGGGACCCGGAGGTACGGGTCGCCGGGGTGATCCTCAACAAGGTCGGCTCGGACCGGCACGAGGAGTTGCTGCGCGAGGCGCTCGCGGGCTCCGGCGTGCCGGTCTTCGGGGCGCTGCGCCGGGTGGGCGCCGTGCACACCCCGAGCCGGCACCTGGGGCTCGTCCCGGTGGCCGAGCGCCACGCGGAAGCCGTGGAGTCGGTGGCCGCGCTGGCCGACCGGGTGCGCGCGGGCTGCGACCTGCCGGGCCTCCTGGAGCTGGCCCGCTCGGCTCCCCCGCTGCCCGGGCCCGCCTGGGACCCGGCGCACAGCCTGCGCGAGGCGCGGTCGGCGGACGCCGGCCACGCGGCCGAGCCGGATGCGGAGTCGGGTACGGGCCCTGAGTCGGGCTCCGGGCGCGGGGCGCGGCCCGTGGTGGCCGTGGCCGGCGGCTCGGCGTTCACGTTCTCGTACGCCGAACACGCCGAGCTGCTGACCGCGGCCGGCGCGGACGTCGTCACCTTCGACCCGCTGCGCGAGACCCGGCTGCCCGAGGGCACCCGCGGGCTGGTCATCGGCGGCGGGTTCCCGGAGGTGTACGCGGCCGAGCTGTCCGCCAACGAGCCACTGCGCGCCGCCGTCGCCGCGCTCGCCGCCTCCGGCGCCCCGATCGCCGCCGAGTGCGCCGGCCTGCTCTACCTGGCCCGCTCGCTCACCCCGGAGCCGGACGCCGAAGCCGGGACCAGGGCCGCGCCGCTGCCCATGTGCGGCGTGCTGCCGGCCGACGCGCGCATGTCGGGCCGGCTGACCCTGGGCTACCGGGAGGCGGTGGCCCTGTCGCCGAGCCCGCTGCTGCCGGTCGGCGCCCGGGTGCGCGGGCACGAGTTCCACCGCACGGTCATCACGCCGGGCGCGGGCGAGGGCCCCGACGGGCCCGGAGACGGCGCCGGGGGTGGCCCGGCGGCGCTGCCCGCGTGGGGTGTCGTACGCCCCACCCGGCAGGTCGAGGGCTTCGTACGCGGCGGCGTGCACGCCTCGTACCTGCACGTGCACTGGACGGCCACACCCGGCATCGCGGCGTCCTTCGTACGGAGCTGCGCGCGGTGAGCCGCGCACCATCCGGCGCGGGGCGACAGGGCCCCGGCGCCGGGCCCGGCCCGTGCGCGCCGGCGCACCGCTCAGTGCGCGACGCCGACCACCAGCCACACGAACCCCACCCCGGCCACGGTGCAGCCCAGCGTGGACAGCGCCGGGTGGTCGTGGTGCGCCTCGGGCAGGATGTCGGCGGCGGCGAGGTAGAGCAGGACGCCGCCGAAGAAGCCCAGGTAGATGCCGAGCGCCTGGTCGGGCACGGTGAACAGCAGCGTGGACGCGGCGCCCACGACGGGCGCGACGGCGTCGGCGCCCAGCATCAGCACGGCCTTGCGCCGGGCGTTGCCGTACAGGCTGGTCAGCGTGTACGTGTTGAAGCCGTCCGCGAAGTCGTGGGCGATGACGGCGACCGCGACGGCCAGCGTCATCTCGTCGCTGACCTGGGCGGCCAGTCCCAGCGCGACGCCGTCCATGGCGCTGTGGCCGACCATGGCCGCGGCTGCGGTCAGCCCCACCTGCGGCGCGCGCCCCGGCAGCGCGCTCGCCGGCGCGGACGGCCGGCCGGCGGCGCTGGCCCCGGCCTCGGCACGGACCCCGGCCCCGCCCGTCGCCACCGGCGCCGGCTCCACCACGTGGTGGGCCGCGACGCGCTCGGCCAACAGGCGTTCCACCGCGTGGGCGAGCAGGAAGCCGCCGACGAAGCACAGCAGGGCGGCGGGCACGCCGTACACCTCGTCCCCGGCGACCTCCAGCGCCTCCGGCAGCAGGTCGAGCCCCACCACGCCGAGCATCAGGCCGCCCGCCAGGCCCAGGATCAGGTGCCTGCGGTCGGTGACACGGTGTGCGGTCCAGCCGCCGAGCAGCGTCATCACCAACGCGCCCAGCGCGATCACCACCGGCATGGACTCGCTCCTCTCACGCTCACCACGCCCCCGGGCCGCCCGCGACGCCCCGTGCTCGCCACGGTGCGTCCCCGCCCCCACCCGCCAAGCCCACGGCACCGTTCGCGGCGTCCGGCCCCGGCCTGGTCGCCGGTGCCACAGCGTGCCACGACGGACACGCAGCGTACGCGGGGCTCGCGGGCGATGCCATGACCGCCCCGCGACCCACCGCCGAAAGCCCCTCGGCGCCGGTCTTCGTCGGCGTGGGGGCCAGTCGCGACGCGCCCGTGGACGAGGTGCTCGGGCTCATCGTCGACTGCCTCGCCGAGGCCGGCCGCGCGCCCGCCGCCGTCGCCGCCCTGGCCACGGTGGACGTCAAGGCCGACGAGCCCGCGCTGCGCGAGGCGGCCGAGCGGTTCGGGGTGGAGCTGTGGACGTATCCGGCCGCCGCCCTCGCGGCGGTGGCGGTGCCGCACCCCACCCGCGCCGCGCTCGCCGCCGTCGGCACGCCCAGCGTCGCGGAGGCCGCCGCGCTCCTCGCGGCCGGCCCGGGCGCCTGGCTGGTCGTGGACAAGCGCAAGTCCGCCCCGCCCTGCGGCCCACCGGCCGCGACCTGCGCGCTGGCCCTGCCGGGGCCGGGCCCGGCCCCGCCGGCCGACGCGCCGACCGGCGGCCGGAAGCCGCCACCCGCCCCGCGGCGGCCCGGCGCCGGACCTGCCCGACGGCACCCGAGCGACCAGCGGTAACGTCACGAGCGCCGCCCGGCCACCCGCCACGGCCCCACCGACCCGCGCGCGACGCACCCCGCCCCGCGCGCGAGGCCCAACAGCGGCGCCGGTACGACGGAACCCGCCCCCGCGCGCGACACCCCGCGCCCGGGCGCCTGGCGCGGGCACCCCCACCGCACAGCACCACCCGGCACACCAGCACGAGCACCAGCACCAGCACCAGCACGGAGGAGATCGCGTGATGAGCCCGCCAGCGCCGCGGCCCGCAGGCCAGGGCGTACCAGGCCGTGACGTACCAGGTCGTGACGTACCAGGTCGTGGCGTACCAGGTCGTGGCCTACCAGGCCGTGGCGTACCAGGTCGGCGACCGGCTGGTCGGTCCGCCGTGGCGGGGGCGTGGGGAGCGTGACGATGCCGATGTCGCGCGCCGCGACCGCGCGGGGCCCCGCCACCGACCGCCCCGACAGTGAACGTCCCACCGCCGACCGCCCCGACGCCGCGCCGGACCCGGCGCCCGACCTGCGCCACCACGGTGACGCCGAGGTGCGCGGCGCCGCCGGCGAGCTGACCGACCTCGCGGTCAACGTGCGCGCCGACACCCCGCCGAACTGGCTCAGGTCCCGCATCGCCGCCTCCATCGACACCCTGGCCGCCTACCCGGACGGGACGGCCGCACGCGCCGCGGTGGCCGAGCGGCACGGCCTCGCCCCGGAGCGGGTGCTGCTCACCGCGGGCGCGGCCGAGGCATTCGTGCTGATCGCCCGGGCGCTGCCGGGCCACCACCCCGTGGTGGTGCACCCGCAGTTCACCGAGCCCGAGGCCGCGCTGCGGGACGCGGGGCGCGCCGTGCGGCGGGTGCTGCTGGAGTCGGCCGACGGCTTTCGGCTACGCCGGGACGCGGTGCCCGACGAGGCCGACCTCGTGGTGATCGGCAACCCGACCAACCCGACGTCCGTGCTGCACCCCGCCGAGGCGATCGCCGAACTGGCCCGCCCCGGGCGCACCCTCGTGGTGGACGAGGCGTTCATGGACGCGGTGCCGGGCGAGAGCGCGTCGCTGGCCGAGCGCACCGACGTGCCGGGCCTGGTGGTGCTGCGCAGCCTCACCAAGACCTGGGGGCTGGCGGGCCTGCGCATCGGCTACGTCATCGCCGACCCGCCGACCGTCAAGGCCCTCGAACGGGCCCAGCCGCTGTGGCCCGTCTCCTCGCCGGCTCTGGCCGCGGCCGAGGCGTGCAGCGCCCCGCCGGCCCGCGCCGAGGCCGCCCACGCGGCCCACCGCATCGCGGCCGACCGGGCCCATCTGATCGCCCGGCTGGCCGAGTTCCCGTCGATCCGGGTGTGCGAGCCGGCCGCCGGGCCCTTCGTCCTGATCCACCTGCCGGGCGCCGACGCGGTGCGCGCGCGGCTGCGGGAGCTGGGCTTCGCGGTCCGCCGTGGCGACACGTTCCCGGGCCTGGGCCTGGACTGGCTACGGCTCGCCGTCCGGGACCGGGCCACCACCGACCGCTTCGTGACGGCTCTGGCCCGCGCCCTGCCGGGAGTACACACGGACTGAGGCGTACGGGCTGGGGACGGACGACTGAGGCGTCGGGCTGGGACGTACGGATCGGGGCGTACGGGCCGAGGCGTACGGCCGGGGCGGCGAGGGCCGCCGCGCCGGCGGGCGTGGTGGGTCGGGCGGATGGCGTCCCGGGCGCTGGCCCGGGACGCCAGTTCAGGCTGTCGGGCAGGTCTGACCGGTCAAGCCTGTCGGACCTGTCCGACCTGTCCGGACCTGCCAGGCCGATGAGACCGACCGGACCCGTCAGGTCGTCGCGGAGCGGGTTCCCGGCGCCTTGGGCCCGCCCGCGTCGGGGCGGGCGGCGGCGCGGCTGCCGGGCGTGGCGCACGTCGCCTCGGCGAGGGTGATCCGGCCGGTGACCGAGGCCACGTTCAGCCGCAGCGGGTTGACCGTGACCCGCAGGTCGAGGGCGGCCGACGCGGCCGTACGCGAGGTGGTGGTGGTCTCGGCCACCGCGAGCCGCACCTCGCCGACGCCCGGCACGGTGACCTTCCCTGTACGGCTGGCGCCGAGCGTGACCCGCTTGCCGAGCACGGTGACCGTGCCGAGCGGCGCGGACGTCGCGACCGGCCTGGCGCCGACCTCGCACACCGCGCGGGAGGCGACCTGCTCGGCCTCGATCAGGGGCAGCGCCGGCAGGCCGGGAACGTACACCCGGGCCTGGCTCAGGCTGGCGTACCCGGTCGCCGCGCGCGCCGTACGGGTCGTACGGGCGGTGACGGCGTCGGCGCGCAGGACGGTCACCGGCCGGCCCTCCGCCACGCCGTCGAGCAGCACGGTGAGCGCGGTCTTCTCCCCGCTCAGCGGCGCGCGCACCTCGTTGACGGGGGCCGTGACCGGCACCCCGAGCGCGCCGTCGAGCAGCGCGACGTCGAGCCCGGCGCGCAGCACCACGGCGCTCGCCGCGCCGGTGTCGGCGCGCCCGTCGCCGTCGCCGGCCCGCGCGGGCGCGCCGGTGGCGGCGCACAGCAGGCCGCAGCAGGCGGCCAGGGTGGCGGCGCGCCGCGCGGAGACGGCTAAGAGGGAATCGTTGGAACGGGACACGTGTGGAACCCCCACGGCAGACACGGAGTCGCCGGTCGCGGTCGGCAGGACGCGCGCACGCCGACGACCTTGGCTCCGCCATGCTGGCGCACGAAGGGTGAACGGACGGCTACCCGTTGCGCGTTCACCGCATCGGGTGAATCCGGTCCCTGTTTCTTCCGTCCTCCCCCTCCGCCCCACGCGGCTCACCCGCGATGCCGCCCCGCACCCGCCCACGGGTGACCCGGACGGCGGATGGATCCCCCGTCCGGCCCATCCGCCCGGCTCACCCGTTCGGCGCAGCGCGACTCAGCCGACGACGCGCCCGCGCAGCACCACGCGGCGCGGCGCGGACAGCACGCGCACGTCCTCGCGCGGGTCGGCGTCGTAGACCACCAGGTCGGCGGCGGCGCCCTCGGTCATGCCGGGGCGCCCGAGCCAGTCGCGCGCGCCCCAGGTGGCGGCGGACAGCGCGTCGACGGCGGGAATGCCCGCCTTCACCAGCTCGGCCACCTCCTGGCCGATCAGTCCGTGGGCCAGCGAGCCGCCCGCGTCGGTGCCGGCGTAGATGGGCACGCCCGCGTCGTAGGCGGCCCGTACGGTGTCGTAGCGGCGCGCGTGGAGCCGGCGCATGTGGGCCGCCCAGCGCGGGAACTTGGCCTCGCCGCCCTCGGCCAGCTTGGGGAAGGTGGCGATGTTGATCAGGGTGGGCACGATGGCCACGCCGCGCTCGGCGAAGAGCGGGATGGTGTCCTCGGTGAGCCCGGTGGCGTGCTCGACGCAGTCGATGCCCGCCTCCACCAGCGGGGCCAGCGACTCCTCGGCGAAGCAGTGCGCGGTCACCCGGGCGCCCAGCCGGTGCGCCTCGGCTATCGCCGCCGCCACCTCGCCGGGAGGCCAGCACGCCGACAGGTCGCCGCTCTCCCGGTCGATCCAGTCGCCGACGAGCTTCACCCAGCCGTCGCCGCGGCGCGCCTCCTCGGCCACGTAGGCGACCAGATCGGCGGGTTCGATCTCGTGTGCGTAGTTCCGGATGTACCGGCGGGTACGGGCGATGTGGCGGCCCGCGCGCACGATGCGGGGGAGGTCGTCTCGATGGTCGATCCACCGGGTGTCCGACGGCGAGCCCGCGTCCCGCAGCAGCAGGACCCCCGCGTCCCGCTCCGTCACCGCCTGTTGCTCGCTGGTCGACGCGTCCACCGGGCCGTGCGCGTCGAGACCCACGTGGCAGTGGGCGTCGACCAGGCCGGGCAGCGCCCAGCCCTCCACGACCCGTACGTCCCGGGCCCCGGTCGGACGGTCGAAGGTGATCTTTCCGTCGACGACCCAGAGTTCGTCATGGACATCGTCGTCGGCGACCGGCCCGGCCAGTACCCGCCCCTTGATGTGCAGCACCGCGCTCTCACTCATGGACGGAACTCTACGAGCCCCGCGAACCGGCCCGGACAGGCTCCGTCCCAGCCGCGACGGGGGCTCCCAAAAGACCGATGAACACTCAACCGAAGCATCCACTCTGCGCTTATGCTAATGAATTCCCAGCACCGCGAAGATACTTATTCAGCTCAGCAACCCATATTCTCCTGCCCGCTTTCCCGGACCCTAAACGCCAAGGTTTCGCTAGCGGTGAGTAGGCAATTCCGCGGCACCTCAAGGCCGTTACGCATCTGTGACGTAACGCATAGCGCGCCCGTTTCGCCCCGTAAATACGGGTCAAACCGGGACCTTCCGCCGACCGGTTGCGCGCCCGCGCGTCCCCGCGTGATACCACAGATCCCCCCTCCCACGTAACCCCATCTCGCGATGCAATTTTCGATTCAGCTGGGTAAATTCAATTTGCATGACCGCCGCACAAGCAGACCTTGCACGTGCCCACAGCGAATTCCTGGAAATTCCGGAGGGCCTGGAGCTCGACACCCCAGGCGTCGAAGACGGAGCCGCGATCTGGCGCATCGCCCGCGACTCCAAGGCGCTGGACCTCAACTCCTCGTACAGCTACCTCCTGTGGTGCCGGGACTTCGCCTCCACCTCCGTGGTGGCCCGCTCCGATGGTGGCGAGCCGGTTGGCTTCGTCACCGGATACATCCGCCCTGAGCGCCCGCAGACTCTCGTCGTCTGGCAGGTCGCCGTCGACGACGCCTGCCGAGGCCGAGGGCTCGCGGGAGCACTGCTTGATGGACTGACCGCGCGGGTCACCGCCGAGAGCGGCGTCCGCCGCGTGGAGACCACCATCACGCCGGACAACGCCGCCTCGAACCGGCTGTTCACGTCGTTCGCCGAGCGGCATGGAGCCACGGTGGAGCGTGAGGTGTTGTTCGACGGGCAGATGTTCCCCGAGGGGACTCACGAACCCGAGGTGTTGTACCGCATCGGGCCGCTGGCCCCACCCGCCGAGCGCCCCTGACCCGGGCCCGGGCCCACCCCGAACCACTTCCCCCACTCGTCACCCCTCGCCACTGAACTTCCAGGAGCACGCTGTGACCATCACCCAACCCGACCTGAGCGTCTTCGAGACCCTGGAGTCGGAGGTGCGCAGCTACTGCCGAAGCTGGCCCACCGTCTTCGACCGCGCCCAGGGCAGCCGCATGTACGACGAGGACGGCCACACCTACCTCGACTTCTTCGCCGGGGCCGGATCACTCAACTACGGCCACAACAACCCGGTCCTCAAACGCGCCCTGATCGACTACATCGAGCGCGACGGCGTCACGCACGGCCTGGACATGTCCACCACGGCCAAGCGCGCCTTCCTGGAGTCCTTCCAGCGGACGATCCTGCGCCCGCGCGACCTGCCGTACAAGGTGATGTTCCCGGGCCCGACCGGCACCAACGCGGTGGAGTCCGCGCTGAAGCTGGCCCGCAAGGTCAAGGGCCGCGAGTCGATCGTCTCCTTCACCAACGCCTTCCACGGCATGTCGCTCGGCTCGCTGGCCGTCACCGGCAACGCGTTCAAGCGCGCCGGCGCCGGCATCCCGCTGGTGCACGGCACGCCGATGCCGTTCGACAACTACCTGGACGGCCGGGTGCCCGACTTCCTGTGGTTCGAGCGCCTCCTCGAGGACCAGGGCTCCGGCCTGAACCAGCCCGCCGCCGTGATCGTGGAGACGGTGCAGGGCGAGGGCGGCATCAACGTCGCCCGCGCGCAGTGGCTGCGCGAACTGGCCGACCTGTGCAAGCGCCGCGACATGCTGCTCATCGTCGACGACATCCAGATGGGCTGCGGACGCACCGGCGCCTTCTTCTCCTTCGAGGAGGCCGGCATCGTCCCCGACATCGTCACCGTCTCGAAGTCGATCAGTGGTTACGGCCTGCCCATGGCCCTGACCCTCTTCAAGCCCGAACTCGACGTCTGGGAGCCCGGCGAGCACAACGGCACCTTCCGCGGCAACAACCCCGCCTTCGTCACCGCCGCCGCCACCCTCGACACCTACTGGGCCGACGGCCAGATGGAGAAGCAGACCCTGGCCCGCGGCGAGCAGGTCGAGGAGGCGCTGCGCGCCATCTGCGACGAGCACACCCGGCTCGGCGCCGAGTACCGGGGCCGCGGCCTGGTCTGGGGCCTGGAGTTCACCGAGAAGTCGCGTGCCTCGGCCATCGCCCGCCGCGCCTTCGAGCTGGGCCTGCTGATCGAGACCTCGGGCCCGGAGAGCGAGGTCGTCAAGCTGCTACCGGCGCTGACCATCACCCCGGAGGAGCTCGACGAGGGCCTGCGCACGCTGGCGCGCGCCGTCCGCGAGACCGCCTGACCCCTTCACCCCCGCGGCAGGCCGCCGCGCGGAGGCCATCCGTGCCCCCGGGCACGCGAGAGAAAGGCATCAACTCACCGTGATCGTCCGTTCGTTCAAGGACATCGAGGGCACCGACCGGCACGTGAAGGCCGCGTCGGGCACCTGGGAAAGCAAGCGCATCGTGCTCGCCAAGGAGCGCGTCGGCTTCTCCCTGCACGAGACCATCCTCTACGCCGGCACCGAGACGTCGATGTGGTACGCCAACCACATCGAGGCCGTGCTGTGCGTGGAGGGTGAGGCCGAGCTCACCAACGACGAGACCGGCGAGAAGCACTGGATCACGCCCGGCACGATGTACCTGCTGGACGGCCATGAGAAGCACACGATGCGGCCGAAGACCGACTTCCGCTGCGTGTGCGTGTTCAACCCGCCGGTCACCGGCCGCGAGGACCACGACGAGAACGGCGTGTACCCGCTGCTCACGGAGCCCGCGGACGCCTGAGCCACGGGCGGCGACCGGCCGCCCGCCGGCTTGCTGCCGGCCGCTGCGGCCCGCCACGTACGGACCGTACGAGAGGAGAGGAAGGCAACACCATGACCACCGCACCCGAGCGCACCGCCGACCTGTACCCGACCCGTGGGACCACCGAGGTGTCCACCCCGCGGCAGGACCCGGTGGTGTGGGCGATGCCGGACGGCGAATGGGCGCAGGGCCCCATCGACCACGCGGACCTGATGGGCTACGAGCGCGACGGCTTCCTGACGGTGGATCAGTTGATCACGCCGGACGAGGTGGCCACCTACCGCGCCGAGCTCGACCGGCTCGTCTCGGACCCCGCGATCAGGGCCGACGAGCGTTCCATCATCGAGCCCAAGTCCCAGGACGTGCGGTCGGTGTTCGAGGTGCACAAGATCAGCGAGGTGTTCGCCAAGCTGGTCAGCGACCCGCGCGTGGTCGGCCGGGCGCGGCAGATCCTCGGCTCCGAGGTCTACGTCCACCAGAGCCGGATCAACGTCAAGCCCGGCTTCGGCGCGTCCGGCTTCTACTGGCACTCGGACTTCGAGACCTGGCACGCCGAGGACGGCCTGCCCAACATGCGGACGGTGTCCGTCTCGATCGCCCTGACCGAGAACTACGACACCAACGGCGGCCTGATGATCATGCCCGGGTCGCACAAGACGTTCCTCGGCTGCGCCGGGGCGACGCCGAAGGACAACTACAAGAAGTCGCTCCAGATGCAGGACGCCGGCACGCCGTCCGACGAGGCGCTGACGAAGCTCGCCGACGCGCACGGCATCCGCCTGTTCACCGGCAAGGCCGGCGCGGCGACCTGGTTCGACTGCAACTGCATGCACGGCAGCGGGGACAACATCACCCCGTACCCGCGCAGCAACGTGTTCATCGTCTTCAACAGCATGGACAACCCGGCGACCGATCCGTTCGCCGCCCCGGTGCCGCGCCCCGAGTTCATCGGCGCGCGTCCACCGTTCACGCCGGTGCGCTAGGCAACCGGCGGCAGCGCCGCGGGGCGGCGGTGGCCTTGGGCCACCGCCGCCCCGCGGCGCGTGGTGTGTGGTGCGTGGTGCGGTCGTGTCGTGCGGCCGCGGTGTGCGGCCTTCGGCCGTGGCGCCTCAGCCGCCGAGCACGTCCAGCGCCCGGTCCACGTCGGCGTCGGTGTTGTACAGGTGGAACGCCGCCCGCAGGAAGCCGTTCCGGCTGGAGACCAGCACGTCCGCCGCGGCCAGCCGCTCCGCCGCGTGCCCGAGCCCCGGCACCGCGACGATCGCCGAACCGGGGGCCGCCACCGGCTCGTGCCCGAGCCGCGCGAGCCCGGCGCGGAAGCGGTCGGCGAGCGCGGCGTTGTGCGCGCCGATGCGCTGCGGGCCGAGCCGCTCGATCAGCGCGAGCGTGTGCCGGGCCGCGCTGTACGCGAGCAGGCTGGGGCTCTCGTCGAAGCGCCGCGCGGACCGCGCGAGCTGGGTGACCGGCCCGTAGCAGGAGTCGTACGGCACCTCGCCGGCGACCCAGCCCGCGAAGACCGGCGTGACGTCGGACCGGTCGTCGGGGGTGACCAGGAAGGCCGCGCCGCGCGGGGCCAGCAGCCACTTGTAGCCCACCGTCGCCAGGTAGTCGAAGTCGTCGGCGCGCAGCGGGAGCCAGCCCACGGCCTGGCTGGCGTCGACGAAGGTCCGCGCGCCGTGCGCGCGGGCCGCGTCCCGGATCGCGGCGAGGTCGGCGATCCGGCCGTCCGCCGACTGCACGGCGCTCACGGCGACCAGCGCGGTGCCGGGCCGCACGGCGTCCGCCAGTTCCGGCAGCGGGACGCTGCGCAGCTTGAGGTCGCCGCGCACGGCGAACGGGTTGACCAGCGAGCTGAAGTCGTCGTCCGCGACGAGCACTTCCGCGCCCGCGGGCAGCGCGGTGGCCAGCAGTCCGGCGTACACCGCGACCGAGGCGCCGGCCGCCACCCGCGAGGCGTCGACCCCGACCAGCCGGGCGAACAACTCGCGGGCCTCCTGCACCGCCTCGAAGCCCTCGCGGACGTACGGCCGCCCCACGCTGTACTCGGCGATGGCGGTGCGTACGGCGTCGGCGGCGTCCCGGGGCAGGACGCCGAGGGAGGCGGTGTTGAGGTAGGTGGTCTCCGCCGCGAACTGCTCGCGGACCGTGCGATCCGTTGCCAGGCTCTCCATGACCTCACTATGCGGGGCGTGCGCCTGGCGCGTCCATGCCGCATCGCCACTCCCCACCACGCCGTACGCGCCGCTGCCCGGCCCGTGCCGCGCTCCCGCGCGCCGTCTCGGGAGTCGTCTCGGGCGCGCGGGCGGGCGTCGCGGTCAGGCGCGCGGCTCGAAGCGTCCGTCCACGCGCCGGGGCAGGCCCAGCGGGTTGTGCGGGCGCAGTTCGGGCGGGAGCAGGGCGGGCGGGGTGTCCTGGTAGACGACCGGGCGCAACCAGCGGTCGATGGCCCGGGTGCCCACGGACGTGGTGGTGGAGGTGGTGGCCGGGTACGGGCCGCCGTGGTGCTGGGCCGGCGCGACGGCGACGCCGGTGGGCCAGCCGTTGACCAGCAGCCGCCCGGCGAGCGGGGTGAGCTGTTCGAGCAGCCGAGCCGCCCGCCGCCGCGCCTCATCCGGCTCTTCCGCCGCCCGGGCACCGTCCGTCTCGTCGGCCCCGCACTCGGCGGCGCTGAGCTGCGCGGTGGCGGTGAGGTTCCCCGGCAGCCGCCGCAGCACCGCGCCGATCTCCTCCTCCCGCGCGTAGCGGGCGACGACGGTGACCGGGCCGAAGCACTCCTCAAGCAGCAGGTCGTACGGGCCTTCGGCGGCCAGGTGGGCGGCGGGCACGGTGAGCACCCCGGCGCGGACCGAGCCGTCCGGCGACCGTTGCCCCGGCTCCCCGGCGCCCTCACCCGGCAGGTCGGCGCGCACCTCGGGGAGCGCGGCGCGTTCCCGCACGCCCGCCACGAACGCGTCCCGCATCCGGGCGTCGAGCAGCACGCCGGGCGGGGTGGCGCCGACCGTCTCGGTCAGGCTGGCGAGGACCCGGTCGCCGGCCTCGGTCGCCGGGGCGAGCACCAGGCCGGGCTTGACGCAGAACTGGCCGACGCCGAGCGTCATCGAGCCCGCGAGCCCCTTGCCGATCGTCTCCGCCCGCTCCCGCGCCGCCGCCTCGGTGATCACCACCGGGTTGAGGCTGCCGAGTTCGCCGTAGAACGGGATCGGGTGCGGGCGCGCGGCGGCGGCGTCGTACAGCGCCCGGCCGCCGCGCACGGAGCCGGTGAACCCGGCGGCCCGCACCAGCGGGTGGTTGATGAGGGCGACGCCGGCGTCGAAGCCGTGCACGAGGCCGAGCACCGCCGCGGGCAGGCCGCCGCGCTCGGCCGCGCGGCGCAGCAGGGCGGCGCACAGCTCGGAGGTGGCGGGGTGGTCGGGGTGGGCCTTGACGACGACGGGGCAGCCGGCCGCCAGGGCGCTCGCGGTGTCGCCGCCCGGCACGGAGAAGGCCAGCGGGAAGTTGCTGGCGCTGTAGACGGCGACGACGCCCAGCGGCAGCTTGTAGCGGCGCAGGTCGGGGCGGGGCGGGGTGAGTTCGGGGGCGGCGTGGTCGATGGTCACGTCGAGGTACTCGCCCTCGTCCACCACGTCCGCGAAGGAGCGCAACTGGTAGGCGGTACGGGCGAGTTCGCCGTTGAGCCGGCCGGGGCCGAGCGCGGTCTCCGCGTCGGCGACGGCCACCACGGCCTCGGCCTCCTCCTCGAAGAGCGCCGCGGCGGCGCGCAGGAAGGTGGCGCGGGTCGCCCGGTCGGCGAGGGCCGCGCTGGCCGCGTGGGCGGCGTCCACCGCCCGGTCGACGGCGGCGGCGTCGGCCTCGGTGGCCGCCTGCTCCCGCCGCTGCCCGGTGCGCGGGTCGACGCTCCACACTGGTACCGGCACGGCGGGCTCCCTCCCTCGTGCGCGCGCCCCGCCGGGGCCGCTCCCGCTCCGTTTTCGCCCACCGCGACGGCGAATCTCCGGGGACTCTAGGGCCGTCGTTTCCGGGGGGTCAAGGGCGCCGGTCGGCGGCCGTCGCGGGCGGGGCCAAGGCCGAGTCGGCCGCGTACGCCGAGGGGTTGTCGGGCCGTGGGTTCGCCGGGCCGTACCCGGCGCGCCCGCCCCGGGTCACGCCGCCGGCAGGCCGCGCTGGGTCAGGGCCCGTACGGCCAGCCGGCGCGCCAGCGGCACCGGCTCCGCCACGGCGTCGAGGCCGCCGAGCACCATGGCCCCCTCGTGCAGCAGCGCGAGTTCGTCGGCCAGGTCGTCCGGGTCGCTCGCGGAGGTGGCGCGGCACAGTTCGCGCAGGTAGTCGCGGAACCACCGCTTCTGCTCGGCGATCACCACGCGCCCCGGGTGCGTGAGGTCGGGCAGCTCGGCCGCGGCGTTGACGAAGCCGCAGCCGCGCGGGTTCTCGCGGCACGTCCACACCTCCAGCGCGTCGAAGGTCGCCAGCACCCGGGCGATGGCGACGGCCTCCGGGTCCGGCCCGCCCGCCCGCGCCGCCTCGTCGAGGCGGGCCGGCAGCCAGCGGCGCCAGCGCTCGTCGCGCTCCCGGAGGTACGCGGCGACCAGCGCCTCCTTCGAGCCGAACCGGTCGTAGAGCGTCTTCTTGGTGACCTGGGCCCGCTGGGCGATGAGGTCGACGCCGACCGCGTTGATGCCGCGCTCGTAGAACAGCTCGGCCGCCGCGTCGAGGACCCGCCGCGCCCCGGGCGTCAGCGCGGCGCGCCGCGCCGCCGCTCCCGTGGCCCCAGAGCCCATCGCGCTCGCCTCCCGCTCGTCGTACCCGCGACGCGTTGACCGCTTGACGGTAAACCGATCTGTTTAGTGTAGTGGGAGAGTCAGGTAAACCGATCGGTTTACCTCCGCACGCCGGGTGCGTCGCCGGCGTGCGCCCGCGACCGACGAGGGGAACTCCCATGCCCGCATCCAGCGCGATCGGTTCGGCGGCCCTGGCCAGCGGCCTGGTGGTGATGTGGAGCTCCGGCTTCGTCGGGGCCGAGCTCGGCACCCGGCACGCCCCCGTGGACACCCTGCTGATGTGGCGGTTCACCGTCGCCGCCGCGCTGCTCGGCGCGGCCTGGCTGGCGCTGCGCCGCAGGCGGCTGCCCGCCCGCGCGGTGGCCGAGCAGTCGTTGATCGGCGTGCTCTCGCAGGGTTGCTACGTCGGACCCATCGTGTGGGCCGTCGGGCTCGGCGTGCCCTCGGGCACCTGTGCGCTCATCGCGGCCCTGCAACCGCTGGCCGTGGGCGCGCTGGCCGGCCGGCTCCTCGGCGAGCGGGTCACCGCGCGGCAGTGGTGGGGGCTCGGTGTCGGGCTGGTCGGCGTCGCGCTGGTGGTGCGCGGCGACCTGTCCGGCGCGACGGCTCCGGCGTGGGCGTACGCGCTGCCCTTCGCCGGCATGGCGGCCCTGCTCGCCGCGAGCTTCCTCGAACGCCGGGCCCGCGCGCCGCTCTCGCCCACCGACGCCCTGCCCCTGCACTGCGTGACCAGCGCGCTGCTGTTCTCCGCCGTGGCCGGCGGCGCCGGCCACGCCGACGCGCCCGCCACGGGCGCCTTCTGGGTGGCCGTCGGCTGGGTCGTCCTGCTTTCCACGCTGGGCGGCTACGGCTTCTACTGGCTGAGCCTGCGCCGCGACGGCATCACCCGCACCAGCGCGCTCATCTACCTCACCCCGCCGACGACGGCCCTGTGGGCGTACGCGATGTGGGGCACGCGGCCGGCGGCGCTGGGCTTGGTGGGCATGGCGGTCTGCGTGGCCGGCGTGGCGGCTGCCACGCTCGGCAACCGGCCCCGCCCGGCGCCCACCACCGACACCACCGCCGAGGCCGGTCGGCCCGCGGACACCGGCGCCGACCCGGTCACGTCCCCGGATCGGCCGACAGCCACCGCTCGACGCGCAGTCGGAGGTTGACCAGATCCGTCGTGCCGGCCACCATCCCCGCCACGTAGTCGTCGACCCGCTCGGCGGGCAGGTAGCGGGCGGAGAGCGCGCGCAGCTCCGCCTCCGTCGCGGACTCCACGGCCACCACCGGCCCCTCCACCGCGACATACCGGTACGTCGGCTCCGTCCGCTGCACCAGGAGCGAGAACCGGCCCGCCGCCGCTATCAGCCGCGCCTTGCGCGAGTCGCGCTCGGTCATCACCAGCACGTCGCCGCCCGGCTCGTACGCGTACCACACGGGCACGGTCAACGGCGCGCGGCCGGCCTCGGCGACGGCCAGGGCCGCCACGTGCGGCTCGGCGAGAAAGTCCTGACGCTCCGACAGGGACAGGGGCATCCGCGTCCTCCTCGCGTTCGCGGCACCGGCGCGCGGCGGCGCCGGTGCCAGGGGCGCGCCACGGGGTGCGGGGCGCTGTTGGCGGTGCGCCCCGGGCCCGACGGTTCGCGGGCCGACACGCACACCGAGGCCAGCGCGCCGCCGGGCGCGGCTATTTCCCCGCCCGGCCGACGAGGGCGAGATCGAGACAGCCGCCGCACCCGGCGGGAGAGGCCGGCCCGGCCGTGGGCGGCCACCGCCCGACGCCCGCGTTCCCGGTCCTGACCGGGTGCGCTGGTCAAGGAACCGTAAAGCGGGCCCGGTCGTTACCCGGGACATGACCGCTATGACACCCGGCTCGAATCTTCCTCTCTCCGTCCCGCGCGTGACGGTGGACGTCACCGCTCCGGCGCGGCTCGACGTGTCGGGCCTGCTGCTCACCGCCAACGGCAAGGTGCGCTCCGACGACGACTTCGTCTTCTACAACCAGCCCACCGGGCCCGGCGTGAGCCACCGCGCGGCGGCGGGCGGCACCGGCGACTCGATCACCGTGGACACCGCGGCCGTCCCCGCCGACATCGAGAAGATCGTGGTGACGGCCAGCCTGGACGCCCCGGGCGCGACCTTCGCCGGCACGGAGCCGACGGCCACGGTGCGCGGCGCCGACGACGGCTCGGTCATCGCGACCTTCAAGCCGCCGCAGCTCGGCGCGGAGACGGCGCTGGTCGTCGTCGAGGTCTACCGGCGGGCGGGCGCCTGGAAGGTCCGCGCGGTCGGCCAGGGGTACGCGAACGGCCTCGCGGGCATCGCCACCGACTTCGGCGTCAGCGTGGAGGAGCCGGCGGCCCCCGCCCCGCAGCCCGCCGCCCCCGCGGCCCCGGCTCCGCCCGCCGCCCCGGCCGCCACCGGCTTCCCGGCCGCGCCGCCCGCGCCGCCGGCCGCCGCCCCCCAGCCGCAGACACCGCCCGCGCCGCACACGGCCCCCGCCGCGCCCCCGCCGCCGCCGGCCGGCGGCGGGAAGATCAACCTGGACAAGGGCCGGGTCAGCCTGCAGAAGAACCAGACGGTGTCGCTGGTCAAGGGCGGTCGCCCGCTGCTGACCTCGGTGAAGATGGGCCTCGGCTGGGAGCCCGCGTTCCGCAGCAAGGACATCGACCTGGACGCGTCCGTCATCGCGTACGGCGCCAACCGCAAGAAGATCGACGCCTGCTTCTTCGGCAAGCTCTCCATCCTGAACGGCGTGATCCAGCACTCGGGCGACAACCTGACCGGCGAGGGCGGCGGCGACGACGAGGTCATCACGGTGCACCTGGGCGGCCTGCCGCCGGAGGTGACCGGGCTGATGTTCACGGTCAACTCCTTCTCCGGCCAGAAGTTCACCGACGTCGCCAAGGCGTACTGCCGGCTGATCGACGCCGGCACCGGCGAGGAGCTGGTCCGCTTCGATCTCACCAACGCCGAACCGCGCACGGGCGTGCTGATGGCGAAGATGATTCGCCAGTTCAGCGGCGAGTGGGAGATGACGGCACTGGGCGAGTACGTGGACGCGCGCACCGTCCGCGGCATGGCCAAGCCCGGCGGCGCCGCGCTCTGACGGCCCACCCTGACGGCCCGCGCCGCCGCCCCCGCCCCTGTTTCCGGGCGCGGGCGGCGGTCGCGGCACCCGATGTGGGACCGGCCCGGCCCGGCCGCGCCGACACCGGTGGCGGGCGGCGCGCGAGCGTGACCGTGGCGCGGGCGGGGTGTGGACGCGAGCGCGGGCGTGGCGTGGTGCGTGCGGTGTCTACGGGGCGGGCGGTGCGTACGGGGCGCGCGCGGCGGTCAGCTCATGTGGCCGACGCCTGCGCGACACCCGCCGTGAGTCCGTTGTCAGTCCCCGGCCCTATGGTGGTGTGCATGGTTCCCACCAACCCTCCATCCACCGGCCCCCGTTCGCCCGCCGCCCTCGCCAACGAAGCCATCCGGGCGTATGTGGCAGGCAAGCGATCCTGGTCCCCCGCGGAGCTGCGGGAGCTGGACCGGCTGCGCGCGGTGTGGTGGCAGGCGATACGCGAAGAGGTCGTCACGGCGGCCTGAGCCCCACCGCCCGGGCCCCGCCCCCGCCGCGTACCGCCGCCCAACGCGCCGGCCGCCCGGCCCCCACCCGACCGCCGGCACACCCGCCGGCCGCTCCGGGCCAGCCCCCCGGAAGGCCCAATCCAGTCAGGCGGGGTTCACCGGGGCACACCCAGGCGGCCTCATCCCGGGACGCCCCGGGCGGGCTCAGCCGAAACAGCTCGGGTGGGCTCCCTCAGGCCGGAGTCGGGCCGGCTCGGTCGGGCCAACCCGGTCGGGCCAGCTCGGTCAGGCCGCTTCCGGCAGGCGGCAACCGCCTCCGCTTGTCGGCTCGGGCGCGGTCCACCCCCGTCGCGGTGCGCTCAGCGCGTGCCGGCCAACTCGGCCGAGCCGCGTGGCGGGCCCGCCGCGCTCCCCCGCGTCCCCCGCGCGTCGGACAGGTGGGCGACGCGGGCCAGCCGACGGTAGGAGTCGAGCATCCCCGCGCGGTCGTACGTGCTCGTGGTCACCAGTATCTCGTCGGCGCCGCTGCGCTCGATGAGGGCGTCGAGGGCAGCGGTCACCTCCTGCTCGGTGCCGTGGATGTGGCCGCGCATCGACTCCTCGTACCGCTCGCGCTCGCGCGGCGACATGGTCCGCGCCTCGATCTCCTCGGCCGGCTCAAGCGGCGGGAACACCCCGTGGGTGCGCGAGTAGGCGCTCGACCACGCCTCGGGCACCAACAGCCGGCGGGCCCGCTCGGTGGTCTCGGCGACCGCGACGGTCCCGGCCACCACCACGTACGGGCGCTCGGCCTGCGCGGAGGGACGGAAGGCGGCCCGGTAGCGCTCGATGGCCTCCAGCATCCGGTCCTCGCCCACCACGGCGGCGATCACCAGCGGCAGCCCCGCCTCGGCGGCCACCGTCGCGCCCGCGCCGGTGGCCAGCACGAACGCGGGTACGTGCAGGCCCTCCGCCGGCCGCGCGTGCACCTGCGGGTGCACCTGCTGCCGCCCGGTGAAGTACCCGAGCAGCTCCGCCAACTGGGCGCCGAAGTCGCCGGCCGCCTCCTTGTCCCGGCCGAGCGCGCGCCGGATGCCGTCGGTGAAGCCGACGGAGCGGCCGAGGCCCATGTCGATCCGGTCCGGGTGGAGCGCCGCCAGCACCCCGAACTGCTCCGCGACGACCAGCGGCTGGTGGTTGGGCAGCATCACGCCACCGGTGCCGACGCGGATGCGGTCGGTCGCCGCGGCCACGGCGGCGGCCAGCACGGTCGGCGCCGAGCCCGCGACCCCGGGCACGCTGTGGTGCTCGGAGACCCAGAACCGGTGGTAGCCGAGTTCTTCGGCGAGGCGGGCGAAGGCGACGGTGTCGCGCAGCGCCTCGCCCTCCGCCCGGCCCTGCCGGGTGCGGGAGCGGTCGAGGACGGAGAACGGGGTGCTCGTCACGCGTGGGGTCACATGGATGTCAACACCTCACGCCGGCCAGGATTCCCCCACCCCCGCCCCGGGCCACCCGGAGCCGCCGGTCACCCGGGCAGCGCCCTCACGACAGCGCCCGCCCGGGCGCGCGGGGCGCCGGGCGGGCGAGGCCGGAGGTGAGGGCGGCGGCTAGCTGTTCTGCTCCTGCGCACGATCGTGGCCGTGGCCGTGCGGTCGGTGGGGCTGGCGCCGCCACGGGCCGGTGATCGCGAGCATGATGCCCGGCACCTGGATGTTCGCGTACAGGGTGTCCCCGTCGGGCGAGAAGACCACGCCGGTGAACTCGCTGTACGAGGGCTTCTCGGCGGTGCCGATGTTCAGCTCGTTACGGGCGATCGGGTAGGTCTCGCCCCGGTCCGTCGCCCCGAACAGGTGCTGGATGCCGTCGCCGTCCTCGGCGATGATCAGGCCGCCGTACGGGGAGACGGTGATGTTGTCCGGGCCGTCGAAGGCGCCGTCCTTGTCCGGGTCCTGGTTCACGCCGAGCAGCACCTTCAGGGTGAGCGTGCGGCGGCGCGGGTTGTAGAACCAGACCTGGCCGTCGTGCGCGACCGGGCTCTCGTCGCGGGCGAAGGAGGCCACGATGTACGCACCGCCGTCGGCCCACCACATGCCTTCCAGCTTGCGCGCCCGCGTGACCTGGTGGTCCCGGAACTGCTTGCGCACCGGAACCCGCTGGGCGTCGCGGTCGGGCACGTCGATCCAGTCCACGCCGTAGACGGTGCCCACCTTCCGCGCCCGGGAGAGGTCGTCCACGAACCGGCCGCCCGAGTCGTAGCACTGCGGGGCCTGCAGCACGCCCGCGTCGTCGGCGAGGTGGCGCAGCGCGCGGCGCCCCGGCGTGAAGCCGCGCGGCGGGACCCAGCGGTAGAACAGGCCGTTGGGCTCGTCGGCGTCCTCGGTCAGGTAGAAGTGCCCGCGCCGCGGGTCGACCACGACCGCCTCGTGCGCGTACCGGCCGAGTGCCTTGATCGGCTTCGGGCCCCGCTGGGCGTGTGCGCCCTCCGCCTCCGCCGCGCCGCGGTGGCCGCGCGGTCGGTCGTGCGGGTCGACCTCGAACACGTAGCCGTGGTCCTTGGTCATGCCGTTCTCGCCGGCCTTGTCCTCGGTCTCCTCGCACGTCAGCCAGGTGCCCCAGGGGGTGCGACCGCCCGCGCAGTTGGTGGCGGTGCCCGCGATGCCCACCCACTCGCTGACGTGGTCGCCGTGCCGGGAGACCTCGACGACGGTGCAACCGCCGGAGGCGGCCGGGTCGTAGACCAGGCCCTCCACCAGCGGCACCGGGTGCGCCCACTTCGACCGCGGGCCGCTCAGCTCGTGGTTGTTGACCAGCAGCGTCGTCCCGCGCGGGCCCTCGAAGGTGGCGGTGCCGTCGTGGTTGGACGGGGTGGACTCGCCCGACTCCAGCGTCGTCTCGCCGGTGCGGGTGATCACCCGGTACGAGAAGCCCGCGGGCAGCGCGAGCAGGCCCTTGGGGTCGGGGACGAGCGGCCCGTAGCCGAGCGAGGGCCGGTGCCCCCGCTCATCCACGCCCTCCGCCGCGAGGGCCCCGGGGGCGGTGGCGAGCACATCGACCGTGCCGACCAGCGCGACACCGGCCCCGGTGTACGCGGACTGCTTCGCGAAATCCCTGCGAGTAAGCGGCATCTTCATCTCCTGGTGGCCGGAACTGTCCGCCTGACGTGCCGCGGTCAGGCTGCCGCGCCCGGCCGAACACCAGTTGAACGCGGTGCGACATCGGGAGGACCGGTTGGCCGTACCGTACGCCCGGATCGTCCCGCCCGGCGCGCGGTCGAACGCCGCGCCCGGCCCCACCACACGGCACACCGCACGCCGCCGCACCGCCCGCCGCCGTACGGCGCACCCACCCGCCACGCACGCCGCACCGCACGCCGCCGCGCGCCCGGCGGCCACCCGCGCGCGGGCGACATCAGGCCGCGCGACCACAGGCCACCCGACGGCCGACGGCACAGCCAGCCCTCCTCGACAGCCGCACCAGCCGGACCGGCCTCACCGGCCGGACCGGCCACACCGGCCGTCGGTCACGTCGGCCGCCGATCACCCCGGCTCAGTGTCGCGAGCGGGCCTTGAACGCGGCCTTGCGCGCCTCCTTGGCGGTCTTCTTGTCCGGGTGCAGCCGGCCCATCGCCTCCAGGATCTCCGCCGTCGCCGGGTGCTCGACGCGCCACACCGAGTCGAAGAAGCCGGCGCTGCGGTCCACCAGGCCCTGCACCAGCTCCCGCAGCTCCTCCGAGTCGCCGCCGGCCGCCAGTTGGGCCGCGATGGTGTCCACGGTCAGCCAGAAGACCATCTCCTCCGACGGCTCGGGCACCTGGTCCACACCGTGTTCGGCGAGCCACACGCGGGCGAGCCCGCCCAGATGCGGGTCTTCGAGCACCGCGCGCAGCGCCGGCTCCGCCTCCGGGCCGACCAGGGTCAGGGTCTGCTGGCAGGTCAGGCGGCGCAGCGGCGCCTCGGGGTCGTCGCCGCGGGCCGCCGCGAGCAGTTCGGCCGCGGCGTCGGTCGCGGTGCGCCCGGCCAACCACTGCTCGGCCTCGGCGCGCGCGGCGGCGTCCGGGAAGCCGGGCAGGGCGGCGAGCAGCGTCTGCGCGTCGGCCGGCGCCAGCTCGCCGACGACGGGGGCGTGCACGCCCGCCTCCAGCATCCGCGAGCGCACCGCGTACAGGCCGAGCGGGGTGAGCCTGACCATGCCGTAGCGGGCGACATCCTCCTCGTCGACCTCGGTCTCGGCGATGCCGCGCTCGGGCTCGGAGACCCGGCCCTCGCCGTCGACCTCCTCGATCAACTCCTCGTCGACCGGCCGGTAGTCCACGATGCCGGTGGGCGCGAGCATGCGGAACTGCTCGTCCAGCCGCATCATCGCGTCGGAGACCTCTTCGAGGACGGCGTCGGTCGGCTCGTCCATGTCGTCCGGGACGATCATGGAGGCGGCGAGCGCGGGCAGCGGCACCGCGCGGTCGGTGGTCTCCTCGTCCAGCGCGGTCAGCAGGTAGAGGTTGCCCAGCACGCCGTCGAGGAAGTCGGCCTCCTCCTCGGGGTTCCAGTCGAGCGCGTCGAGGTCGAGTTCGTCGCCCTCGCTCAACTGGTCGATGATGTCGGCCAGGTCGGGGGCCGCCGCGTCCGCCAGGACCGTCTCGAGCCCGTTCAGCCACAGCTCCAGCACCTCCTGCGGGGCGCCGCCGGCGAAGCGGGGCAGTTCCTCGCCCGGGCGCGCGGTGCCGGCCGGCTCGGGCGCGTCCGCGCCGGGGGTGAGCGGCGTCCCGTCGGCCGGGGCGCCGTCGGCGTCGACCGCCTCGGCTGTCTCGGCTGCGTCTTCGGGGCCTGCGGGGCCTTCCACCTCGACGAGCCCGATGTCCAGGGCGAGCTGCCACGCCTCGGCGGCGTAGCCGGGGCCGTCCTCGTCGTCGTCGAGGCCCAGTTCCTTGACCGCTTCCCGCAACTCGTCGGCCAGGAGCTCGCCGCCCGCCCCCACCGGCTTGTGCGGATCGGCCCAGCGGGCGAGCCGCACCGCGCGGACGAACAGCGGTGCGCTCAGCGCGTCCCGCGCGAGCTCTGCCTCGGTGTGCAGCATGACCGGCGGCATGGTGGGGCGGTCTTCGGGCATCTGCTGGGTCATCTCCTCGGGGGTTGCGGCCGTACGAGTCGTGTGACGGCACGGTGTCCCAGCGTAGACGGATTCGCGGGGGGTCATCCGGTTCACGTATCCGTCAGCCGCCGTCCATCCGGCGAGCCTTGACAACACCCTGACGCGCACACGAGATTGACGCGCGTAGAGGGGTTGGTACGCCCGCGCGCACCCGTCCGTGGGCCTGGCGTCCCGGGCGCCCGGCCGCTCGGTGGGCCTCCGCCGCCCCGTCCACTGCCCGCAGCTCGTTCCGCCCGTCCCCTCGCACGTCCGGCCCACGGCCCCGCGCCGACCCGCTGGTACCACCCGGCACGCGGCGTCCGCCGCGTGCCGCCGTCCGCTCCCGCTCCCGCTCCCGCTCCCGCTCCCGCTCCCCGAAAGGCTCCGCCATGTCGCCGCTGTCCCCCTCGTCGCCGCATCCGGTCCCGCCCCTGGCCTCCCGCGCCCGGCGCCGTTCCGCTGCCGTCACGGCCGTCGTCGCGGCGGCGCTGGCCGCCGGCCTGCTCGCGGTCCCGCAGTCCGCGTCCGCCGCCGAGATACGCGTGCACGACATCCAGGGCGCCACCCGCGTCTCTCCGCTGGCCGGCAAGGACGTCACCGGCGTGCCGGGCGTCGTCACGGCGGTCCGCGCCTTCGGTTCCGCGCGCGGCTTCTGGGTCCAGGACCCGAGGCCCGACCGCTCCCCGGCCACCAGCGAGGCCGTCTTCGTCTTCACCGGCTCCAGCACGCCGAAGGTGGCCGTGGGCGACGCCGTCGAGGTCTCGGGCACGGTCACCGAGTACTACCCCGGCGGCGCGGACGCGGGGCTCCAGTCGGTGACCGAGCTCACCCGCGCGACGTGGACCGTGCGCGCCTCGGGCCAGCCGCTGCCCGCCGCGTTCACGCTCGGCTCCGCCGCCGTCCCGCGGCGCTACGCGCCCACCGCCGGCGAGGGCGAGAGCATCGAGTCGCTGCCGCTGCGGCCAGGCCGCTACGCGCTCGACCGGTACGAGTCGCTGGAGGGCATGCGGGTGGCCGTGCGGAACGCCCCCGTCGTCGGGGCGACCAGCGAGCACAAGGAGCTGTGGGTCACCGCCGAGCCGTACCAGGACCGCACCGCGCGCGGCGGCGTGCTCTACGACTCGTACCGGAAGCCGGGTTCGGGCCGGGTCAAGGTCGCCTCGCTCATCCCGTACGCCGAGCGCCCGTTCCCGATCGCGAACGTGCGCGACCGGCTCGCCGGTGTCACCTCGGGGCCGCTCGACTACGACCAGTTCGGCGGGTACGAGATCCAGGCCACCGAACTCGGCGAGCTGGTGGACGGCGGGCTGCGGCGCGAGCGGACCCGCCCGCAGCACTCCCGCGAGCTGGCCATCGCCACGTACAACGTGGAGAACCTGTCGCCGAAGACGCCGCGGGCCAAGTTCGACCGGCTGGCCGAGGGGCTGGTCCGCGACCTGGCCTCGCCCGACATCGTCGCCCTTGAGGAGGTGCAGGACGACAACGGCCCCACCAACGACTCCGTCGTCTCCGCCGACGCGACGCTGCGCCAGCTCACCGAGGCCATCAAGGCGGCGGGTGGGCCCTCCTACTCCTGGCGCCAGATCGACCCCGCCGACGACCAGGACGGCGGCCAGCCCGGCGGCAACATCCGCAACGCGTTCCTCTTCAACCCCGAGCGGGTCTCCTTCACCGACACCGCGGGCGGCGACGCCACCACGCCGGTGCGGGTCGTCGACCGCGACGGCGAGCCCGCGCTGTCGGCGTCACCGGGCCGGATCGACCCGGCGAACGAGGCGTGGCGGGCCAGCCGCAAGCCGCTGGTCGGCGAGTTCACCTTCCGCGGCCAGCCGGTCTTCGTGGTGGCCAACCACTTCAACAGCAAGGGCGGCGACCAGGGCCTGGACAGCCGGTTCCAGCCGCCGCGCCGGGGCTCGGAGGTGCAGCGGATCGCGCAGGCCAAGGCGGTCAACGCGTTTGTGAAGGACGTGCTGGAGATCAAGCCCCGGGCGAGCGTGGTGGTCGCGGGCGACATCAACGACTTCCAGTTCTCCCCCGCCCTGGACGCCCTGACCGATGGCGGGGCCCTCACCGACCTGGTGAACAAGCTGCCGAAGCGGGAGCGCTACGGCTACGTCTACAACGGCAACTCGCAGGTCCTGGACCACATCCTGACCAGCAAGGGCGCGCGCCGGGCCGAGTACGACATCGTGCACGTCAACGCGGAGTTCGCCGACCAGGCCAGCGACCACGACCCGCAGGTCGTTCGCATCCGCTACTAGCCACCCCGCGCCGCCCGGCCCGAGGCCACACCTGTGGGCCGGACGCGCCCGAACCCGAGGTGCCTCGCCCCCGCGCGGATCGCCCGTACGACCGTGACGGTACGACCGCACGCGTACGACCGTGGCCGTACGGCTCCGCCCCGCCGCTGCCGACGGGCAGGGGCGGGGCGGAACGGGGGAAGCCACCGGCCGGGGTCACCGGGCAGGCGGGGGCCGGGCGGCCGTCCGGCCGAGGCCGTGGAGCGTCAGTTGTGGCTGTGCAGCGCCTCGTTCAGGCCGCCCCAGGAACCCGAGCGCTGGAGGGCCTCGACGCGTCCGGTGGTGGAGTTGCGCCGGAAGAGCAGGTTGCTCACGCCCGACAGCTCCAGGGCCTTGACGACCTCACCGTCCGGCAGCGTGACGCGGGTGCCGGCGGTGATGTAGAGGCCGGCCTCCACCACGCAGTCGTCGCCGAGCGCGATGCCGATACCGGCCTCCGCGCCCAGCAGGCAGCGCTCGCCGATGGAGACGACCTGCTTGCCGCCACCGGAGAGCGTGCCCATGATCGACGCGCCGCCACCGATGTCGGAGCCGTCGCCGACGACGACGCCCGCGCTGATGCGCCCCTCGACCATCGAGGTGCCGAGCGTGCCCGCGTTGAAGTTGACGAAGCCCTCGTGCATCACGGTGGTGCCGGCCGCCAGGTGGGCGCCGAGCCGCACCCGGTCGGCGTCGCCGATCCGGACCCCGGCGGGCGTCACGTAGTCGGTCATCCGCGGGAACTTGTCCACGCTGGTCACCTGGAGGTGCAGCCCCTCGGCGCGCGCCGCGAGTCGGGCCCGCTCCACCTGATCCACCGGCACCGGGCCGAGCGAGGTCCAGGCGACGTTGGCCAGCAGGCCGAAGAGGCCGTCCAGGCTGACGCCGTGCGGGCGGACCAGCCGGTGGCTGAGCAGGTGCAGCCGCAGGTACGCGTCGTGCGCGTCCAGGGGCTTGTCGTCGAGCGAGGCGATGACCGTGCGAACGGCCACGACCTCGACGCCACGGCGGAGGTCGGTGCCGAGCGCGGCGGGCGCCCCGGGGCCGAGGAGTTCGGCGACCTGCTCGCCGTCGGTGATGCGCTCGGTGCCGGCCGGGCCGGGCTCGGCGGACAGGACGGGGGCCGGGAACCAGGTGTCCAGGACGGTCCCGTCCTCGCTGAGGGTGGCGAGCCCGGCGGCGACGGCGCCGGTGGTGCGGTGAGTTGCTGCTTCGGTCATGCTCGAACGCTAACCGGAGGCGCCCCGTCGAGGCGAACCGGTCCCACTCCCCGGGCCGCCACCGCACCCGCCCGCCGGCCGCCCGCACCCGACGACCTGACCAACCGACCGCTCAGGGCACTCCCGCCACCCGGCCGCTCCCGCCGCCCCAGGCGCCCCGGCCGCCCCCGGCTACCCGGCCACCCGGGCCAGCGCCTCGCGCACCTCGGCCCGGTCCAGCCGCCGCCCACTCAGCAGGGCCTGCAACATCAGCCCGTCCGCCAGCGCGAGCAGGGCCCGCGCGCTGGCCTCGTCCCCGGTGCGCGGGACCAGGACCGCCACCACGGCCTCCAGCCACTCGGCGGCGACCGGCCGCAGCGCCTCGCGCCGCAGCGCCGCCAGGTAGAGCTCGTAGGCGAGCCGCACCTCGCCGTGGTCGTCCCGCGCCGCGTCCAGCAGGAGGTCGGCGATGGCGTCGGCCAGCGGCGCCGGCCCCTCGACGGCCCGCCGCCAGGTCGGCACCGCCATCCCCGGCTCGGTGCACACCTGCCGCAACGCGGCGACCAGGAGGTCGTCCAGGGTGGCGAAGTGGTACGTGGTGGAGCCGAGCGGCACGTCGGCCTCCGCCGCGACGGTGCGGTGGCTGAGCGCCTCGATGCCCCGTTCGGCCACCACGCGGATCGCCGCGTCGATGATGCGCTGCCGGCGATCCGGGTCGTACCGGCGGGCCATCAGTGCGCACCCCCCAGGTTGAGCACCACGACCCCGGCGATGACGAGCAGCACCCCGCCGATCCGGGCCGCCGTCGCCGCCTCCCCGAGGAAGACCATGCCGATCAGCGCGACGACGGCGGTCCCCGCGCCGGACCAGATCGCGTACGCCGTCCCCACCGGCATGGTCTTGAGCGTGTACGCGAGCAGCGCGAAGGCCACCAGATAGCCGACCAGCGTGCCGAGCGAGGGCCAGAGCCTGCTGAACCCGTCGCTGTACTTCATCGCGATGGTCGCCACGATCTCCGCCGAGATCGCCCCGGCGAGCGTCAGATACACCATGCGGACGAGCGTACACATCGTTGCGTACGAACGTACACAACCTCGCCGGGCCGGCACGAACCCGTTCCTCTCGCGGACAGAGGCTGACCTCAAGGCTGGCTAGCGTCACTGTCGTCGGGCCGCACGGAACGAGCCCGGCGCCCTACATCACCGGAGGACGACCCCATGACGACCGCACCCGCGACCTCGCCGCCGGCCCGCGCCACCGAGCGCGATCCGCACGCCGAGCGCGACGCGCTGCTGCGCGCGCTCGGCGAGCAGCGCGCCACGCTGTTGATCGCGCTGCGGGGGCTCACCGACGCACAGGCCGGGCGGCGCTCCACGGCCAGCGAACTGACCCTGGGCGGCATCCTCAAGCACCTCGCCCAGGGCGAGCGGGTGTGGGCACAGCTCATCAGCGAGCGCCGCGGCGAGACGCCGGACGGCATGTGGGACATGGGCCAGTACCACCTGACGGCGGACGACACGCTGGCCGACCTGCGCGCGGCGTACGCGGCGGCGACCCCGGCCATGGACGCCGCCGTCGGCGCCCTGCCCGACCTGGACGTCGCGGTGCCGCTGCCGCCCGTCCCGTGGGACCCCGAGGCCGCCCCGGAGACCTGGACGGCGCGGCGGGCCCTGCTGCACATGCTGCGCGAGACGGCCCAGCACGCGGGGCACGCCGACATCATCCGGGAGTGCCTGGACGGCGCGAACACCACGGCCCAACTGGGCGACGCCCCCGACGCCGGCTGACTCCCCCGTCTCGCCCGTCTCGCCCGTCGCTCGCGCGGGCCGCGCCCACCGCGCGCCCCGACGGGGGCGGGGGCGGCGGCCACGGCCCGCCGGGGCGCTGGCCCGCCGGGACGCTGGCCCGTCGGCGCTACCGCGTGCCCACGTCGGCACGGCGCCGGTGGCGACGGCCCCGAGCTTGTCCGGGTTGGCCACGTTGTGGATGGCGAGAACGCGCCCGGTGGCGTCGAAGTCGAAGGTGACCGTGGCGACCACCCGGCCAGCGCCACGGAACACCGCCGCCGCGCACCAGCGGGCCGGCCCCGATCGCACGGGCCGGCCCGACACCAAGGGAGAGCGCGCTCAGCCCAGCAGCGTCTGCTTGGGCCGCAGCACGCAGAACTCGTTGCCCTCGGGGTCGGCGAGTACCCGCCACGTCACCTCCGGGCCCTGCCCCACGTCGACGGGGCGGGCTCCGAGCGCGATCAGGCGGTCCACCTCGGTCTGCTGGTCGTCCGGGTTCAGGTCGAGGTGCAGCCGGTTCTTGATCGTCTTCTCCTCCGGGACGCGCAGGAAGACGATGCCGGGCAGCGCGGAGGCGTCCGCGCCGATGATGATCTCCTCGGGGTCCTCGTAGACGATCTGCCAGTCGAGGGCCTGGGTCCAGAAGTCGGCGAGAGCTTTGACGTCGTGTGCGTCGACGGCGACGGTGTAAAGAGAGACAGCCATGCCCGCCAGTCTGCCTGGCGGGCATGGCTGTGTCAGGAGATCACCTCAGGTCACGGAGGCGTCGTCCCCGCGCGCGACCCGCTCGGCGACCGGACCGGGACCCGGCGGGTGACGCCGGGCCCGGTCGGGGCCGGGCGAGATGGCTCAGACGTTGAACCCGAGCGCCCGAAGCTGCTCGCGGCCGTCGTCGGTGATCTTGTCCGGGCCCCACGGGGGCATCCAGACCCAGTTGATGCGCAGTTCGTTGACGATGCCCTCGGTGGCCGACTTCGCCTGGTCCTCGATGACGTCGGTCAGCGGACAGGCCGCCGACGTCAACGTCATGTCGAGGGTGGCGATGTTGGCGTCGTCGATGTGGATGCCGTAGATCAGGCCCAGGTTGACGACGTCGATGCCCAGCTCGGGGTCGACCACGTCGTACAGCGCCTCGCGGACCTCCTCCTCGCTGGCGGGCTTGGTGATCGTTGCGTTCTCGCTCATGCGGTCTTCCTCCCGGTGCCCTCGCCCAGTGCCTGGGCCGTGGCGTCCTTCCAGGCCATCCAGCTCAGCAGCGCACACTTCACGCGTGCCGGGTACTTCGAGACGCCCGCGAACGCCACGGCGTCCTCCAGGATCTCTTCCATCGCGTCGTCCGGCTCGATCTTGCCCTTGGACTGCATCAGCTCAAGGAACGTCTCCTGGACCTTGCTGGCCTCGGTGAGTTCCTTCCCCACCAGCAGTTCGTTGAGCACCGAGGCGCTCGCCTGACTGATGGAGCAGCCCTGCCCCTCGTACGACACGTCGGCGATGGTGTCGCCGTCCAGCCGCACGCGGAGCGTGATCTCGTCCCCGCAGGTCGGGTTGACGTGGTGCACTTCGGCGTCGCCATCGCGCAGCCCCCGGCCGTGCGGGTGCTTGTAGTGGTCCAGGATGACGTCCTGGTACATCGAATCAAGCTTCACGAGTCAGCAGCCCCTACCCGAAGAAGTTCCGTACGTGCTCCAGCCCCTCGACCAGGGCATCGACCTCGGCCGGCGTGGAGTACAGATAGAACGACGCTCGCGTGGTCGCTGGAATTCCGTACCGCAGGCAGACCGGGCGCGCGCAGTGGTGTCCGACGCGCACCGCGATGCCCTGCTCGTCCAGTACCTGCCCCACGTCGTGCGGGTGGATGTCGCCGAGCGTGAAGGAGATCGCCGCGCCCCGGTCCTCGGCCGTGGTCGGGCCGATGATGCGCAGGTCGGGGACCTCCTGGAAGCGGCGCACCGCGTACTCGGTGATCGCGTGCTCGTGCGCCTCTATGCGCTCCATGCCGATCGCCGACAGGTAGTCCACGGCCGCGCCGAGGCCCACGGCTTGGGCGATCGGCGGCGTGCCCGCCTCGAACTTGTGCGGTGCCGGGGCATACGTCGAGGAGTGCATCGAGACGGTTTCGATCATCTCGCCGCCGCCGAGGAACGGCGGCAGGTCCTCCAGGAGTTCCTGGCGGCCCCAGAGGACGCCGATGCCGGTCGGCGCGCACATCTTGTGACCGGTGAAGGCGACGAAGTCGGCCTGCAACGCCTGCACGTCGAGCACCATGTGCGGGGCCGCCTGCGAGGCGTCGATCAGCACCAGCGCGCCGACCTCCTGGGCGCGGCGCACGATGGCCTCGACCGGGTTGACGGTGCCCAGGATGTTGGAGACCAGCACGAACGAGACGATCTTCGTCTTGGGCGTGATGATCTCTTCCAGGTTGGACAGGTCGAGCCGGCCCTCGTCGGTGAGCCCGAACCACTTCAGCTTCGCGCCGGTGCGCTGCGAGAGCAGTTGCCACGGCACGATGTTGGAGTGGTGCTCCATCTCCGTGATGACGATCTCGGTCTCGTGGTCCACGCGGTAGGGCTCGTCGGCCCAGCCGAGCATGTTCGCCACGAGGTTCAGCGACTCGGAGGCGTTCTTGGTGAAGATCACCTCGTCGCGGCTGGGCGCGTTGATGAAGGCCGCGACCTTGTCACGGGCGCCCTCGTAGAGCGCCGTGGCCTCCTCGGCGAGCACGTGCACGCCGCGGTGCACGTTGGAGTTGTGCCGCTCGTAGTACGCGTTGAGGGCGTCGAGCACCTGGCGCGGCTTCTGCGAAGTCGCCGCGTTGTCCAGGTAGACGAGCCTCTTGCCGTCGTGGACCACACGGTCCAGGACGGGAAAGTCCTTGCGGATCGCCTCGGTGTCGAGGAGGCCCGGCAGCGGTGTCACGCCCCTCCCCTTTCGGTCGTCGCGTGGCCCGCGGGGCCCCTCCTCGCGGATGGGCGAGGAGGCACGGCCCGCGGGTCGTGGATCTTCCGCGGGCCGATGGCCTCGCGTGCGGGGGTCACGAGTGCGCGCCGCCCTTCACGTACGCCTCGTAGCCCTCGTTCTCCAGCTTGTCGGCCAGCTCCGCGCCGCCGGACTCGGCGATCCGGCCCTGCGCGAAGACGTGCACGAAGTCGGGCTTGATGTAGCGCAGGATGCGGGTGTAGTGCGTGATCAGCAGGGTGCCGACCTCGCCGCTCTCGCGCACCCGGTTCACGCCCTCGGACACGACGCGCAGCGCGTCGACGTCCAGGCCCGAGTCGGTCTCGTCGAGGATCGCGATCTTGGGCTTGAGCAGTTCGAGCTGAAGGATCTCGTGGCGCTTCTTCTCGCCGCCGGAGAAGCCCTCGTTGACGTTGCGCTCGGCGAACGAGGGGTCGATGGAGAGCCGCTCCATGGCCTCCTTGACCTCCTTGACCCACAGCCGCAGCTTGGGGGCCTCGCCGCGGACGGCGGTGGCGGAGGTGCGCAGGAAGTTGGAGACGGAGACGCCGGGCACCTCGACCGGGTACTGCATGGCGAGGAAGACGCCGGCCCGCGCGCGCTCGTCGACGGACATCTCCAGGACGTTCTCGCCGTCCAGGGTGACGGTGCCGCCGGTGATGGTGTACTTCGGGTGCCCCGCGAGCGAGTACGCGAGGGTGGACTTGCCGGAGCCGTTCGGGCCCATGATCGCGTGCGTCTCGCCCTGCTTCACGGTCAGGTCGACGCCGCGCAGAATCTCCTGGGGGCCGTTGTCGGCCTCGACGGAGACGTGCAGGTCGTGGATCTCAAGCGTTGCCATGGGTGCCTCAGGACTCCTGGGTGACGGAGACGAGCACAGAAGCGTCTGGGCCGTCCCCTTCGATCTTGACGGGGTATACGGGTACGGGGCGCGTCGCGGGCAGCCCGGACGGCTTGCCGGTGCGCAGATCGAAGCTCGATCCGTGCAGCCAGCACTCGATGGAGCAGTCCTCCACCTCGCCCTCGGACAGCGAGACGTTCGCGTGCGAGCAGATGTCGTTGATCGCGAACACCTCACCCTCGGTGCGGACGATCGAGACGGGCACGCCGTCCAGCTCGACGCGCTTGGGGGTGTCCTCTTCGAGCTCGCTCAGCGCGCAAGCCCGTACGAACGGGGCGCTCATCCGACGGACGCCTCCAGCTCCGCCTCGATCTTGCTGAGCAGGCGTTCCTCGACGTCCGGGATGCCGATCTGCTGGACCAGCTCGGCGAAGAAGCCGCGGACGACCAGGCGACGGGCCTCATTCGCGGTGATGCCGCGCGCCATCAGGTAGAAGAGCTGCTCGTCGTCGAACCGGCCGGTGGCCGAGGCGTGGCCGGCGCCGACGATCTCGCCGGTCTCGATCTCCAGGTTCGGCACCGAGTCCACGCGCGCACCGTCGGTGAGCACGAGGTTCCGGTTGAGCTCGTAGGTGTCGGTGCCCTCGGCCGCGGCCCGGATGAGCACGTCGCCGATCCACACCGCGTGCGCGTCCTGGCCCTGCAGCGCGCCCTTGTAGACCACGTTGCTCCGGCAGTGCGGGGTGTCGTGGTCCACGAACAGCCGGTGCTCCTGGTGCTGGCCGTCGTCGGTGAAGTACAGGCCGTACAGCTCGGCCTCGCCACCGGGACCGCCGTAGATCACCCGCGGGTGCAGTCGGACCAGGTCGCCGCCGAAGGTGACGATGACGGACTTGAACGTGGCGTCGCGGCCCACCAGCGCGGTGTGCTGCGCGACGTGCACCGCCTCGTCGTCCCAGTCCTGCACGGAGACGACGGTCAGCTTGGCGCCGTCGCCGATCACGTACTCGATGTTGGCCGCGAGCGTCGCGTCGCCGGTGTGGTCGACGACGACCAGCGCCTCGGCGAAGTTGCCGACCTCGATGACCTGGTGGCCGTAGGCCACGCCGCCCTCGCCGTGCACGGCGATCCGCACCGGCTCGGTGAGCACCGTGTCCTTGGGTACGGAGATCACGGACGCCTTCTCGAACGAGCTGTACGCCTGCGCCGCGACGCGGTCCACCGGCTTGCCGGCCCGGCCCAGCCGCGGGTCCTCGCGGTCCACGGTCTCGACGGTGACGCCCTCGGGGGCGCTCACCTCGATCCGCAGCCCGCCCTTGGCCTCGGCGGTGCCGTCGTGCAGGCCCCGCAGGCGCTCCAGCGGCGTGAACCGCCACTCCTCCTCGCGACCGTGCGGCACCGGGAAGTCCGCCACGTCATACGAGGCGGGGGCGCTGACCCGGGCGTCGATGGGCTGCTGCGGCCCCCCGACCTGAATGGCGCCGTCGGTGGTGCTGCCGGCGGGAGTGTTCTCAGCCATGGCTGTCGTGGTGCTCTCTCTCTGCGTCAGAAAACAGGTGCTGCCCCAGTGGTGCGCGGGTCGGCATCAACCGACCGCGCCCTCCATCTGCAGCTCGATCAGCCGGTTGAGCTCCAGCGCGTACTCCATCGGCAGCTCGCGGGCGATCGGCTCGACGAAGCCACGGACGATCATGGCCATCGCCTCGTCCTCGGACAGACCGCGGCTCATCAGGTAGAAGAGCTGGTCGTCGCTGACCTTGGAGACGGTCGCCTCGTGGCCCATGGACACGTCGTCCTCGCGGACGTCCACGTACGGGTAGGTGTCCGAGCGCGAGATGGTGTCCACCAGGAGCGCGTCACAGAGCACGTTCGACTTCGAGCCGTGCGCGCCCTCGCCGATCTCGATCAGACCGCGGTAGGAGGTGCGACCGCCGCCCCGGGCCACCGACTTGGAGACGATGTTCGAGGAGGTGTTCGGCGCCATGTGCACCATCTTGGCGCCCGCGTCCTGGTGCTGGCCCGAGCCCGAGAAGGCGATGGACAGCGTCTCGCCCTTGGCGTGCTCGCCCATCAGGTAGACGGCCGGGTACTTCATGGTGACCTTGGAGCCGATGTTGCCGTCGACCCACTCCATGGTCGCGCCCTCGTAGGCCACGGCGCGCTTGGTGACCAGGTTGTAGACGTTGTTCGACCAGTTCTGGATCGTCGTGTAGCGGCACCGGCCGCCCTTCTTGACGATGATCTCCACGACGGCGCTGTGCAGCGAGTCCGAGGAGTAGATCGGGGCGGTGCAGCCCTCGACGTAGTGCACGTAGGCGTTCTCGTCGACGATGATCAGCGTCCGCTCGAACTGGCCCATGTTCTCCGTGTTGATACGGAAGTAGGCCTGGAGCGGAATGTCGACGTGGACGCCCGGCGGGACGTAGATGAACGAGCCACCGGACCAGACGGCCGTGTTCAGCGCGGCGAACTTGTTGTCGCCGGCCGGGATCACGGTGCCGAAGTACTCCTGGAAGAGCTCCGGGTGCTCCTTGAGCGCCGTGTCGGTGTCCAGGAACAGGACGCCCTGCTCCTCCAGGTCCTCGCGGATCTGGTGGTAGACGACCTCCGACTCGTACTGCGCGGCGACACCGGCGACCAGGCGCTGCTTCTCCGCCTCCGGGATGCCCAGCCTGTCGTAGGTGTTCTTGATGTCCTCCGGCAGGTCCTCCCAGCTCGCGGCCTGCTTCTCGGTGGAGCGCACGAAGTACTTGATGTTGTCGAAGTCGATGCCGGACAGGTCCGAGCCCCACGTGGGCATCGGCTTCTTGCCGAACAGCTTCAGGCCCTTGAGCCGGAGCTTCAGCATCCAGTCGGGCTCCGACTTCTTGTCCGAGATGTCGCGCACGACCTCTTCCGAGAGGCCGCGCTTGGCACCGGCACCGGCGACGTCGGAGTCGGCCCAGCCGTATTCGTACGTGCCCAGGCCCTCGAGCTCGGGGTGAGCAGTCTCCGTGGGGAGAGTCATGCGGGTTTCCTCCCGGACGTGCTTGCGGATGCTGTGGTGGTCTTCTTGGGGATGAACGTCGTGCACACCCCGTCGCCGTGGGCGATGGTGGCCAGACGTTGCACATGGGTCCCGAGCAGGTGGGAGAAGACCTCGGTCTCCGCCTCACAGAGCTGCGGGAACTGCTCGGCGACATGCGCAACCGGACAGTGGTGCTGGCAGAGCTGTTCACCCTGCTGAGGGTTGGGCGCGCTGCGCGCCGTAGCAGCGTACCCGTCGGCGGTCAATGCCTTGGCCAGGGCCTCCGTACGGGACTCCGGGGCCGCGGCCTCGACCGCCTCCCGGTACCCCGCCGCCTGCGCGGCCAGCCGCGCGCGGGCGAACGCCGCCACCGCGGCCTCACCCATCACGCCGCCGCCGGCCGACTGCGCGATCCAGCGCAGCGCGTCGGCCGCCAGTTGGTCGTACGCCTGGTCGAAGGCGTCCCGGCCGCAGTCGGTCAGGGCGAAGACCTTGGCCGGACGGCCGCGCCCGCGCGCGCCGTACACCCGCTGCTCGCGGGGTTCGACGATGCCCTCGGCGACCAGGGTGTCCAGATGGCGGCGGACCGCGGCCTGGGTGAGCCCCAGCCGCTCGGCGACCGCCGCCGCCGTCGACGGGCCGTGGTCGAGAATGGAGCGCGCCACCCGGTTACGGGTTCCGCGCAGGTCGTCGTGGGTGGATACGGGAGGCATGCCAGCCGCCGCGGCCGGCTTGGCCGCGGACCCCTGGTTGTCGCTCGCGTATTTCACAACGCCATTGTTGCGTAATTCCCGAGGCCGATACAACCCGCTCCCCAGGCGGCCTCGGTGGGGTGCGTCACTTAGGGAGACCTAAGTTGACCTGCGTAAACGATCACGTCGGCGCGGTCCCACCGGCTCGTTCCGCAGGTCGCGCGGGTGCGGCCGGATGCGGCCGGCCCCCTCCCCGCCCGCAGATCCTGACCTGCGGGGATGGGCGCGCGGCAGGCGATGACCCGCATCGATCGGAGCCGCCTCGCGCGCCGGGGCGCGCGGGTAGGGGCCGGCGCCCGCCGCTCAGCACCGGCGCGCGACCGCGGCGGACCGAGACGACCCGCGCGCCCGAAGGCGAGCCCGCAAACCAGCCATCCGCCGCCCACCCGCGGGTCGGCACGCCGCCGGTACGGGCGCACGGCCAGGTACCGGGCCCGTTCCGCGCCCGTGGCCCGACCCCGGCCCGCGCCCGGGCGCGCCGCCGGGACGACCGCACCTCCGCGCACGCCCCCTGAGCGCTGGTCGAGCGCCCGCCCAGCCCCCGCCCGAGCCCGGCCCTGCCGGCCGGCGGGCCCCGGGAGCTTCGTAGACTTCCGCCCATGCGAGACGAGCCCTCCCCCAGCCCCCGCCCCAGGCCCGCGCCGGGGGACGTCACCGGGGAGGCGCCGGCGGTCGAGGTCGTCGGCCTGGTCAAGCGGTACGGGACGAAGACCGCGGTGGACGGCCTCACGCTGTCCGTCGCGCGCGGCAGCGTCACCGCCGTGCTCGGCCCGAACGGTGCCGGCAAGACCACCACCATCGAGACCTGCGAGGGCTACCGCCGGCCGGACGCCGGGACCGTGCGCGTGCTCGGCCTCGACCCGCGGGCCGACGCGGCCAGGCTGCGCCCGCGCGTCGGCGTGATGCTCCAGTCGGGTGGCGTCTACCCCGGCGCCCGGGCCGCCGAGATGCTCCGGCACACCGCGTCCCTGCACGCGCACCCGGTGGACGTGGACGCGCTCATCGAACGGCTGGGCCTGGAGAGCTGCGGGCGCACGGTCTACCGCCGGCTCTCCGGCGGGCAGCAACAGCGGCTGGCCCTGGCCATGGCCGTCGTCGGCCGCCCCGAACTGGTCTTCCTCGACGAGCCGACCGCCGGCCTCGACCCGCAGGCCAGACGCGCCACCTGGGACCTGGTGCGGGAGCTGCGCGCGGACGGCGTCAGCGTCGTCCTCACCACGCACCACATGGACGAGGCCGAGCAGCTCGCCGACCAGGTCCACATCATCGACGCGGGCAAGGTGATCGCCTCCGGCAGCCCGGAGGAGCTGTGCCGGGGCGGCGCGGAGAACTCGCTGCGCTTCTCGGGCCGCCCCGGGCTCGACGTGGCCTCGCTGCTCACGGCGCTGCCGGCGGAGTGCACGGCCGTCGAGCTGGCCCCGGGCTCGTACCGCATCACCGGGAAGGTCACGCCGCAGTTGCTGGCCACCGTGACCTCCTGGTGCGCCCAACACGGGGTGCTGCCCGACCGGCTCTCGGTGGAGCGGCACACCCTGGAGGACGTCTTCCTGGAGCTGACCGGCAAGGAGCTGCGCGCGTGATGGCCGACACCGCTGAGACCACGGAGCCCGGCGGCGGGCCAGGCACCTTCGCGCCGCGACCCGGGGCCGCGCCGCTCGGGCGGATGATCCGCGCGCAGGCCGCGCTGGAAACCCGGCTGCTGCTGCGCAACGGCGAGCAACTGCTGCTCGTCATCATCATCCCGACCCTGCTGCTGACCCTGTTCAGCAGCGTGGACATCGTGGACACCGGCGACGGCGACGCCGTGGACTTCCTGGCGCCCGGGGTGCTGGCGCTGGCGGTGCTCTCCACGGCGTTCACCGGGCAGGCCATCGCGACCGGCTTCGAGCGGCGCTACGGGGTGCTCAAGCGGCTCGGCGCCTCACCGCTGCCGCGCTGGGGGCTGATGACCGCTAAGACGTGCGCGGTGCTGGTGACCGAGGTGCTCCAGATCGCGCTGCTGACGGCGGTCGCCCTCGCGCTCGGCTGGTCACCGCACGGCAACCCGGCCACCGTGGCCCTGCTGCTCCTGCTCGGTACCGCGGCCTTCTCCGGGCTCGGGCTGCTGATGGCCGGCACGCTCAAGGCCGAGGTGACGCTGGCCGCGGCCAACCTGGTCTTCCTGCTGCTGCTCTTCGGTGGCGGCGTCATCGTGCCGCTGTCGAAGTTCCCCGGCGGCGTCGAGGCGGTGCTGCACCTGCTGCCCGTCGCCGCGCTCTCCGACGGGCTGCGCGACGTGCTGCGGGACGGCGCCGGGGTGCCCTGGTCGGACCTGGGCGTGCTGGCCGCGTGGGCCGTGCTCGGCCTGGGCGCGGCGGGCCGCTTCTTCCGCTGGGAGTAGCCCGCCACAGGCGCCCGTGCCCGCCGTACGGAGGGGGCTCGGGCGGGACGCGCGCCGGGCGGGCACCCCTCGTGAATCGGTGCACAAGGTGCGGCCTACCATGATGTCGTGCCGAATTCGTGGAATCCCCTTGAGCTGATCGCCCGCCGCTGGACGCCGTCCACGCGCCTGGTGCGGCTGGCAGCGCTGATCACCGTGGTGATGGCCGTGGTCATCGTCGTGACCGGGGGCGCCGTGCGGCTGTCCCAGTCCGGGCTCGGCTGCGAGACGTGGCCCAAGTGCACCGACGAGAGCCTCACGCCCACCTCGGAGATGGGCATCCGCGGCGTCATCGAGTTCGGCAACCGGCTGCTGACGTACGCGCTGTGCGCGGTCATCGGGTTCTTCATCATCGTCGCCCGCGCCGCCAAGCCGATGCGCCGCCCGCTCACCCGGCTCGGCTGGTTGCAGTTCTGGATCGTGATGGGCAACGCCGTGGTGGGCGGCATCACGGTGCTGACCGGCCTCAACCCGTACATCGTCAGCTCGCACTTCCTGATCTCCACCGCGCTGCTGACGGTCGCGGTGATCACCTGGCAGCGCACCCGTGAGGGCGACGGCCCGGCCAGGCTGCTGGTGGCGCCCGCGGTGCGGCAGTTGTCGTGGCTGCTGGTGGTCGCCACCGGTGCGCTGATCGTGATCGGCACCGTGGTCACCGGGTCCGGGCCGCACGCCGGTGACGCGACGAAGGTGCACCGGATCCCGCTGGACTGGCAGGAGATCACCCAGCTCCACGTGGACTTCGTCTACATCGTCTTCGGCCTCACCGTCGCGCTGTGGTTCACGCTGCGCGCCGTGAAGGCCCCAGGGGCCACCTCGCGCACGGTGGTCGAGCTGTTCGTCGTCCTGCTCTCCCAGGGCGTGGTCGGCTACGTCCAGTACTTCACGCACCTGCCGGAGTTCGTCGTCGGCATGCACATGTTCGGCTCGTGCCTGGTGTGGATCGCGGTGCTGCGGGTCTTCCTCGCGCTGCGCGAGCGTTCGGAGGCGCCGGCCGTCCCCGCCCCCTCCGGTGAGCACGAGGCGCTTCAGCCCCGGGCCGAGGAGGGCGCGGGAGCCGAGGAGCCGGCCTCCGCCGGCAGCCGGTAGACCCGGCGGGCGGTGCCGAAGGCCACCAGGTCGGCGATCCGCTGCGCCTGCGGCGGCGTGCACACCCCCTCGGCGCACCACTCGGCGGCCAGGCGCGTCATCGCCGCCGCGAACTGGCGCGCCGCCACCACGTACAGCTCCGGCAGGCCCCGGGCGCCGGTCGAGAACAGCAGCTTCCCGAACGGCGCGAGGCGCAGCGTCTCCCACGGCGCGGGGCCGACGTCCGCGTACACGTGCGGGAACGCCGCCGCGAGGCGTGCCGCGCTCCGGTGCCCGCCGTGGCCGGGCAGCAGCACCAGATCCGTGCCGAGGCCGACCGTCGCGGCCAGGAAGTCGGCGACCCGGTCGGGCTCGGGGCAGTGCAGTTGGATCGGCAGGCCGGTGGTCAGCGCGCTCCACAGCAGGTGGCGCAGGAGCACCGGGTCGCTCGGCCGCGCCCCCCGCGCGCGGGCGCGCAGCCAGCGCTCCGCCGCTTCCCGCACCGCGCGGGCGTCCGGCGGCGCGGCGGGCAGCGGGCCGGGCGCTATGGCGAAGGCCACGGCCCGCCGCGCGGGCGCCCCGGCCAGCGCGTCGGCCGCCGCGGCGAGGAAGCCTCGGGCGGTGTGCGAGCCGTCGGCGACCTGCCCGGCGAGCGCCTGGATGGGGACGATCTCGTACGTGGGCGCGCCCGTGGCCGAGGCCAGCTCGGCGGCCGACAGCGGCGCCTCCACCGCGCCCGCCGCCAGCAGGTACGTACCCACGCCGCAGCCGCGCAGCAGCAGCCGGGTCGTCTGGTAGGCGCCGAGGGCGCGGCGCGCGGCGAGGTAGTGCGCGGGCGTGCAGTGCGGCTCGACGCCGAGCAGCGGCGGGCACCAGCGGCGTACGGCGAGCCCGAGCCAACTGTCGAAGAAGGTGGTGCCGGGCGCGGCGGGCCCGCGCGAGCCGATGGCAGTGGCCAGATGTGACTCAAATGCGCCGAGCCCGATGTCAGCATGCGAGACACCGAGGCCGAACTGGTCCACCAAGGGGGGCACCACGAAGCCCGGCTCCTCGTCCGCGACGGAGCCGGGCTCGTCCTGGGAAGCCGCGAGGGGCCGGTCCGCCCCCGCTCGCCGCGGGTGCCGAGGCCCCGGCGGGACGGATCGTCGCCGCTCAGGGCCGTCCAGCAGCATCCGCGTCTCCCTGCCCGTGCCGATCCCGGGCGGTCTGACGCGCGCGGGACCGCCTGAGGTGTCGGTGCGGGGAAGGCTACGGGTTGCGGGGGCCACCGAGCTGGATACCGGCCATCCGCGACCACTCGTACGGGCCGGTGCGCACCTGGGCGGCGAACTCGCCCCCGAAGTCGTCGTGCACGGTCAGCCCGGCCAGCTCGACGGCGCGCTGGGCGATGGCGTACGAGGGGGCGACCAGGTTGCCCCACTCGCCGTTGGCGCCGACCAGGGCGATGCGTACGGAGCCGCGGGCGATGTGCGCGAGCTGGCCCTCGGCGCTCCCGCCGTGGGCGCGCGCGAAGGCGTCGATCTGCTTGGCCAGTCGGGCCGCGTGCCGTTCCACCTTGGCGTCGCGGACGGCCTCGTCGGCCGCCGGCGTGCTCGCGTCGGCCCGCTGGGTGTCTTCGGCCTGTTCGGTGTCTGCCATGCCCAGGATGCTACCGATCGGTAGATCACCTTGGCGACGGGGCGGTCGCGTGGCCTGCGCCACGCGTTCGGGGCGGCGCCCCGGGTGCGGGCGCCGCCCCGAACGGCAGCGGTGGGGGGCGGGCGGCGGGCCCGCGCGGGGTCTCAGCGCAGGAAGGGGTCCACGGCCACGGCCACGAACAGCAGCGAGACGTAGGTGATGGACCAGTGGAAGAGGCGCATCTCCTTGAGCTTGGCGCCCGTCACTCCGGACTTGGCCCGCGACTGGAGGGCGTGCGCCTCCTTGAGCCAGAACGCGCCGAGCAGGACGGCGACCGCGGGGTAGAACCAGCCGGTGTAGCCGAGCGGCCACAGGGCCAGCGAGACCGCGACCATCACCCAGCTGTAGACCACGATCTGCCGGGCCACGACCTTGTTGCCCGCCACCACCGGCAGCATCGGCACGCCGACGCGCTCGTAGTCGTCCTTCACCTTCATCGACAGCGGCCAGTAGTGCGGCGGCGTCCAGAAGAAGATGACCAGGAAGAGGACCACGCCGGCCCAGGAGACGGAGTTGGTCACGGCGGACCAGCCCACGAAGACCGGCATGCAGCCGGCGATGCCGCCCCAGACGATGTTCTGCGCGGTACGCCGCTTGAGCAGCATCGTGTACACGAGGACGTAGAAGAGCAGGGCGCCCAGCGCGAGCATCGAGGACAGCGGGTTGACCAGGACCCACAGCCACACGGTGGAGACCACGGCGAGCGTGTAGGCGAAGACCAGGCACTCGCGTGGCGAGACCATCCCGGTCACCAGGGGCCGCTGGGACGTGCGGTCCATCAGCGCGTCGATGTCCCGGTCGATATACATGTTGAACGCACCGGCGCCGCCGGCGGACATGAAACCGCCCACGCACGTGGCGAGCACCAGCCAGAGGTCGGGAACGCCCTCGGCGGCCAGGAACATCACCGGAACGGTCGTCATCAGCAGCAGCTCGATGACGCGCGGCTTCGTCAACGCGAGGAACGCCTTGGCACGGGCCCCGAACGGCCGGTGACTGGTGCTCTGGGTAGAGAGCGACCCCGAAGGACGGGATTCGACGGCCGTCACGCACACCCCTGGTTTAGTGACATCAGCGGCGGTGAGCCGCGGGGAGACCAGCAAGCACCGGACATGAAGACCCGGTAAAGACTTGCGCGTACCACGCCACTCTAGACGTTGCCGCTCTCCCGCCCGTCGCCGGGGTGGGGTCGTGTTGGCGACCGGAGCGAGCCGCCGGGAACGCGCGGATCCGCTGCGCTCCGTGCGCTCGACGGGCGCTTCTCCGGGTACCCGGGCAGGGTGGAAGGGGGCCGCGGTACCGGCCGACGGCCCCGGCGACGACGCACGGGCGACACCCCGGGGAATCCGCGTGGCCAGCGGCTCAGCGCGGTTGTCCACAGGCTGTAGCGGTCGAATGGATGACCGCTGTCGCGGGGGTAGGCTCGGCCCTGCCCGGCGTGAAGAACCCTCACCGGCATTCGACCTTGTGGAGAGGAGCCCTGACTCAGGGTGAGCACCAAGCCGACCACCACAGATCTTGAGTGGACCGAACTGGACCAGCGGGCCGTGGACACCGCCCGCGTCCTGGCCATGGATGCCGTGCAGAAGGTCGGTAACGGCCACCCTGGCACGGCCATGAGCCTGGCTCCCGCTGCGTACCTGCTCTTTCAGAAGTTGATGCGGCACGACCCGACGGACGCGAACTGGACCGGCCGCGACCGGTTCGTTCTCTCCCCGGGCCACACCAGCCTCACGCTCTACATCCAACTCTTCCTCTCCGGTTACGGCCTGGAGCTGGAGGACCTCAAGGCGTTCCGCACCTGGGGCAGCAAGACGCCGGGGCACCCCGAGGTCGGGCACACCACGGGCGTGGAGACCACCACCGGGCCGCTCGGCCAGGGCATCGCGAACGCGGTGGGCATGGCCATGGCCGCCCGCTACGAGCGCGGTCTCTTCGACCCCGAGGCCCCGCGCGGCGAATCCCCCTTCGACCACACCATCTGGGCCATCGTCTCCGACGGCGACCTGGAGGAGGGCATCTCCGCCGAGGCGTCCTCGCTGGCCGGCCACCAGAAGCTGGGCAACCTGGTCGCGCTCTACGACGACAACCACATCTCGATCGAGGGCGACACCGCGACCGCGCTCTCCGAGGACGTGCTGGCCCGGTACGAGGCGTACGGCTGGCACGTGCAGCGCGTCGAGCAGGCGCCCAGCGGCGACTTCGACGTCAAGGCGCTGTACGCGGCGCTGAAGGCGGCCCAGGACGAGACGGAGCGGCCCTCGATCATCGCGGCCCGCACGATCATCGCCTGGCCGGCGCCGAACGCGCAGAACACCGAGGCGTCGCACGGCTCCGCGCTCGGCGCGGACGAGGTCGCGGCGACCAAGGAGGTGCTGGGCTTCGACCCGGAGCGGCACTTCGAGGTGGACGAGGCGGTGCTCGCGCACGCCCGCGCGGTCATCGAGCGCGGGCGCGCGGCCCGCGGCGACTGGGACAAGCGGATCCTGGCCTGGCGCGAGGCCAACCCGGAGCGGGCCGCCGAGTTCGACCGGATCAGCGCGGGCGAGCTGCCGGCGGGCTGGGAGAAGTCGCTGCCGTCGTTCCCCGTCGGCAAGGACGTGGCCACCCGCAAGGCGTCCGGCGAGACGCTCAAGGCGCTGGGCGCGGTCATCCCCGAGCTGTGGGGCGGCTCCGCCGACCTCGCCGGTTCGAACAACACGACGATCGACGCCTCGTCCTCCTTCCTGCCGGCGGACAACCCGCTGCCGGAGGCGAACCCGTACGGGCGCACGGTGCACTTCGGCATCCGTGAGCACGCCATGGGCTCGACCATGAACGGCATCGCGCTGCACGGCAACACGCGTGTCTACGGCGGCACCTTCCTGGTCTTCTCCGACTACATGCGCCCGGCGGTGCGGCTCGCCGCGCTGATGAGGCTGCCGGTCACCTACGTGTGGACGCACGACTCCATCGGTCTCGGCGAGGACGGCCCGACCCACCAGCCCGTCGAGCACATGTCCGCGCTGCGCGCCATCCCGGGCCTGAACATGGTCCGTCCGGCCGACGCGAACGAGACGGCGATCGCCTGGCGCGAGATCCTGCGCCGCCACCACGACAAGCCGGCGCCGCACGGTCTCGCCCTGACGCGGCAGAACGTCCCCACCTACGAGGCCAACGAGAACACGGCCAAGGGCGGGTACGTGCTGCGTGAGGCCGAGGGCGGCCAGGCCAAGGTGATCCTCATCGCCACCGGCTCCGAGGTGCAGCTCGCCGTCGAGGCGCGCGAGCAGCTCCAGTCGGCCGGCGTGCCGACCCGCGTGGTGTCGATGCCGTCGGTCGAGTGGTTCGAGGAGCAGGACCAGGCGTACCGGGACAGCGTGCTGACGCCGACCGTCAAGGCCCGGGTCGCGGTCGAGGCCGGGATCGGCCTGACCTGGTACCGCTTCGTGGGCGACCACGGGCGCGTCGTCTCCCTCGAGCACTACGGCGCCTCGGCCGACTACAAGGTGCTGTTCCACGAGTTCGGCATCACCGCGGACGCGGTGGTCCAGGCCGCGCGGGAATCCCTCGACGCCGCCGCGCGCTGACGCTCGTATACGACTAGTAGGAGTTGCAATTCCCATGACAGACGCACTCAAGCGCCTCTCGGACGCAGGCGTCGCGATCTGGCTGGACGACCTGTCCCGCAAGCGGATCACCTCCGGCAACCTCGCCGAGCTGATCGACCAGCAGCACGTCGTCGGCGTCACGACCAACCCGTCGATCTTCCAGAAGGCCATCTCCCAGGGCGACGGGTACGAGCAGCAGCTCGCCGACCTCGCGGTGCGCGGGGTGACCGTCGAAGAGGCCGTCCGCATGATCACCACGGCGGACGTCCGGGACGCCGCCGACATCCTGCGGCCGGTCTTCGACACGACCGAGGGGCAGGACGGCCGGGTCTCCATCGAGGTGGACCCGCGCATGGCGCACCGTACGGACGCCACCGTCGCCGAGGCCAAGCAGCTCGCCTGGCTGGTGGACCGGCCGAACACGCTGATCAAGATCCCGGCCACCAAGGCGGGCCTGCCGGCGATCACCGAGACCATCGGCCGCGGCATCAGCGTCAACGTCACCCTGATCTTCTCCCTCGAGCGGTACCGCGAGGTCATGGACGCCTACCTGGCGGGCCTGGAGAAGGCCAAGGCCGCCGGGCTCGACCTCGCCAAGATCCACTCGGTGGCGTCGTTCTTCGTCTCCCGGGTCGACACCGAGATCGACAAGCGCCTGGACGGCCTGGGCACCGAGGAGGCCAAGAAGCTCAAGGGCAAGGCCGCCCTCGCCAACGCCCGGCTCGCCTACCAGGCGTACGAGGAGGTCTTCGGCTCCGTGGACGGCTCAATCGCGCCGTCGGAGCGGTTCGCCGCGCTGGACAAGGCGCACGCCAACCGGCAGCGCCCGCTGTGGGCGTCGACCGGCGTGAAGGACCCGGCGTACAAGGACACGCTGTACGTGGACGACCTGGTCGCCCCGGGCACGGTCAACACCATGCCGGAGGCCACGCTGGAGGCCGCCGCCGAGCGCGGCGAGATCACCGGCGACACCGTGCGCGCCACCTACGAGCAGTCGCAGGCCGACCTGGACGCCCTCGCCGGCCTCGGCGTCAGCTACGACGACGTCGTGCGGGTACTCGAAGAGGAGGGCGTCGAGAAGTTCGAGGCGTCCTGGACCGACCTGCTGAAGTCCACCGAGGCGGAGCTCAAGCGCCTCACTCCGGCAAAGGACTGACCTTGTCTCAACCCGCACGCGGCGACAACCCGCTGCGTGACGCTCAGGACCGACGGCTCCCGCGCATCGCGGGGCCGTCGGGCCTGGTCATCTTCGGCGTCACGGGCGATTTGTCGCGTAAAAAGCTGATGCCAGCCGTTTACGATCTGGCCAATCGCGGACTGCTGCCCCCGGGCTTCTCCCTCATCGGGTTCGCCCGGCGCGACTGGGAGGACGAGGACTTCGCCCAGGTCGTGCACGACGCGGTCAAGGAGCACGCCAGGACGCCCTTCCGCGAGGAGGTCTGGCAGCAGTTGGCCGAGGGCTTCCGCTTCGTCTCCGGCGAGTTCTCCGACGACGAGGCGTTCAAGCAGCTCAAGGCCACCATCGAGGAGCTGGACGCGGCGCGCGGCACGGGTGGCAACTTCGCCTTCTACCTGTCGGTGCCGCCCAAGTTCTTCCCCACCGTCGTCGAGCAGCTCAAGGAGCACGGCCTGTCCGAGGGCCAGGGCGACTCCTGGCGGCGCGCGGTCATCGAGAAGCCCTTCGGGCACGACCTGGCCAGCGCGCAGGAGCTCAACCAGGTCGTGCACCAGGTCTTCCGGCCGAGCGACGTCTTCCGCATCGACCACTACCTGGGCAAGGAGACGGTCCAGAACATCCTGGCGCTGCGCTTCGCCAACACGATGTTCGAGCCGCTGTGGAACCGCTCGTACGTGGACCACGTGCAGATCACCATGGCCGAGGACATCGGCATCGGCGGCCGGGCCGGGTACTACGACGGCATCGGCTCCGCGCGCGACGTCATCCAGAACCACCTGCTCCAACTCCTCGCGCTGACCGCCATGGAGGAGCCGGCCTCCTTCGACGCGAAGGCCCTGGTCACCGAGAAGCTCAAGGTGCTCACGGCCGTCAAGCTGCCGCACGACCTGGGCCGGCACACCGTGCGCGGCCAGTACACGCACGGCTGGCAGGGCGGCACCGAGGTCTGCGGCTACCTCGAGGAAGAGGGCATCGACCCGCAGTCCAAGACGGACACGTACGCCGCCATCAAGCTGGGCATCGACAACCGCCGCTGGGCGGGCGTCCCGTTCTACCTGCGCACCGGCAAGCGCCTCGGCCGTCGGGTCACCGAGATCGCGGTGGTCTTCCAGCGCGCCCCGCACTCCCCCTTCGACACCACCGACACCCAGGAGCTGGGGCAGAACGCCCTGGTTATCCGGGTGCAGCCGGACGAGGGCGTGACGATCCGGTTCGGCTCCAAGGTGCCCGGCACCTCGATGGAGATCCGGGACGTGACCATGGACTTCGCCTACGGCGAGTCCTTCACGGAGTCCAGCCCGGAGGCGTACGAGCGACTGCTGCTCGACGTGCTGCTCGGCGACGCCAACCTCTTCCCCCGCCACCAGGAGGTCGAGGAGTCCTGGCGCATCCTCGACCCGATCGAGGCGTACTGGGACCGGCACGGCAGGCCGGAGGAGTACACCGCCGGGACCTGGGGTCCCAAGGCGGCGGACGAGATGCTCGCACGAGACGGACGGAGCTGGCGGCGGCCATGAACATCGATCTCACGGACACCACGTCCAGCCAGATCAACTCCGCACTGGTGCGGGCGCGCCGGGCCAGCGGGACGCCGGCGGTCGGGATGGTGCTCACGTTGGTGATCGTCACCGACGAGGGCAACCACTACGACGCGCTCAAGGCCGCGAGCGAGGCGTCCAAGGAACACCCCTCGCGCATCCTGGTCGTCATCCGCCGGCCCGGGCGCTCGCCACGCGACCGCAAGATCGCCCGGCTCGACGCCGAGGTCCGGGTGGGCGGCGAGAGCAACACCGGCGAAACGGTGCTGCTGCGCCTGCACGGCGAGTTGGCCAGCCACGCCCACTCGGCCGTGCTGCCGCTGCTGCTGCCCGACGCGCCGGTCGTGGTCTGGTGGCCGGAGGACGCGCCGGAGCACCCGAGCGACGACCTGCTCGGCCAGCTCGCCGCGCGCCGCATCACCGACGCCCAGGCCACCGAGGACCCGGTCGCGACGCTCGCCCTGCGGGCGGGCACCTACACCCCCGGCGACACGGACCTGGCCTGGACCCGGATCACCCCCTGGCGCAGCGTGCTGGCGGCGGCCCTGGACCAGAAGCACGCGCCGATCACCTCGGCCTCGGTCGAGGGCGAGGCGTACAACCCGAGCAGCGAGCTGCTCGCGTTGTGGCTCGCCGATCGGCTGGGGGTGCCGGTGGAGCGGACCGTCTCGGAGGGGCCCGGCCTCACGGCGGTGCGCCTGGAGACGGCCGACGGCACGATCTGCCTCGACCGCGCGGACGGCTCGCTGGCCGAGCTGGCGATGCCGGGCCAGCCCGACCGGCACGTGGCGCTGCACCGGCGCGACACCGCCGAGCTGATCGCCGAGGAGCTGCGGCGCCTGGACCCGGACGAGACGTACGCTGCGGCCGTCAAGTACGGCGTGCAGCGGCTGGGCTCGGGCGCCTCGGCGACCAAGGGCGCCGCCAAGGCCGGCGCCGCGCGCGGCGAGTCGGCCGCGCCCGCCGCGCCGACGCAGGCCGCGTCGGAGGGTGCGTCGGACGGTTCGCCGGAGGGCGAGGGCGGGGCCGAGACCCCGGCCAAGTCCGGTAAGAAGAAGGCGTCCTCGGCCACGGCCAGGAAGGCGGCGTCCACGTGAGCGCGCCGCAGATCGTGGTCCACCGCGACAAGGAGCTGATGGCCCGGGCCGCAGCCGCCCGGCTGATCACCCGGGTGGTCGACGCGCAGGCCGCCCGGGGTTCGGCCTCGGTCGTGCTCACCGGTGGCCGCAACGGCAACGGGCTGCTGGCTGCGCTGGCCGAGTCGCCGGCGCGGGACGCGATCGACTGGTCGCGGCTCGACCTGTGGTGGGGCGACGAGCGGTTCCTGCCCGAGGGCGACCCGGAGCGCAACGTGACCCAGGCCCGCCAAGCGCTGCTGGACGCGGTGCCGCTCGACCCGGCCCGGGTGCACCCGATGCCGGCGTCCAACGGCACCTACACCGGGGACGCCGACGGGGCGGCCGCCGCGTACGCCGCGGAGCTGGCCACCGCCGCCGCGCGGGAGACCGCGTCGCCGCCGGCGGGCGCCGGCGGTCGCGGCGTACCGGCCTTCGACGTGCTGCTCCTCGGCGTCGGCCCGGACACGCACGTGGCCTCGCTCTTCCCGGAGTTGCCCGCGGTGCGGGAGACCGAGCGGACGGTGGTCGGCGTGCACGGCGCGCCCAAGCCGCCGCCCACCCGGATCTCCCTGACGCTGCCGGCGATCCGCGCGGCCCGTGAGGTGTGGCTGCTCGCCGCGGGCGGCGACAAGGCGAAGGCCGTGGCCATAGCCCTGTCGGGCGCCGGCGAGGTGCAGGCCCCGGCCGCGGGCGCGCGCGGGCAGAGCCGCACCCTGTGGCTCCTCGACCAGAGCGCGGCGGCCGAGCTGCCTCGCGGCCTGTACCCACCGTCGTCGCCCTGAGCGACCGCGTCGCTCGGGACGGCTCGGGCCCTCCGCCCGGCCGCCGCGCGAGCGACGCGAAAGCGCCCGGCCGTCGTCCCCTGCGCGGGGTGGCGGCCGGGCGTTTTCGCAGCCGCGCGGTCTGGCTACCGCATCGGCCGCGACGAGCTCAACGCCCCCGCAGGGCCCGGTACTTGGCCACCAGGGTCGCCGTCGAGTTGTCGAGGCCCGGCACCTGTTCGTCGGCGCGCAGCGCCGGCTCGACCCGCTTGGCCAGGACCTTGCCGAGTTCGACGCCCCACTGGTCGAAGGAGTCGATGTTCCAGATGGCGCCCTGCACGAAGACCTTGTGCTCGTAGAGCGCGATCAACTGGCCGAGCACCGACGGCGTGAGTTCGCTGGCGAGGATGGTGGTGGTCGGCCGGTTGCCGTGGAACGTCTTGTGCGGCACCAGTTCCTCGGCCACGCCCTCCGCCCTGACCTCGTCGGCCGTCTTGCCGAACGCCAGCGCCTGACTCTGCGCGAACAGGTTGGCCATCAGCAGGTCGTGCTGGTCCACGAGGCCGGGCGACAGGTCGTCCACCGGCTTGGCGAAGCCGATCAGGTCAGCGGGGATGAGCTTGGTGCCCTGGTGCAGCAACTGGTAGTAGGCGTGCTGGCCGTTGGTGCCGGGCGTGCCCCACACCACGGGCCCGGTCTGCCAGGTCACCGGCCGGCCCGCGCGGTCCACCGACTTGCCGTTGGACTCCATGTCGAGCTGCTGGAGGTAGGCCGTGAACTTGGACAGGTAGTGGCTGTACGGCAGGACCGCGTGCGACTGGGCGTCGTGGAAGCCGCCGTACCAGACGCCGAGCAGGCCGAGGAGGAGCGGCACGTTCTCCTCGGGCGGCGCGCTGAGGAAATGCTCGTCGACCAGGTGGAAGCCCGCGAGCATCTCCCGGAACCGGTCGTGACCGATGGCGATCATCAGGGAGAGCCCGATGGCGGAGTCGTACGAGTAACGCCCGCCGACCCAGTCCCAGAACTCGAACATGTTGGCCGGATCGATGCCGAATTCGGCGACCTTCTCCGCGTTGGTGGACAGCGCGACGAAGTGCTTGGCCACCGCGTCCTGGCCGGCCCCCAGCTCGCTCAGCAGCCAGTCGCGGGCGGACGTCGCATTGGTGATCGTCTCGATGGTGGTAAAGGTCTTGGAGGCGACGATGAACAGCGTCTCGGCCGCGTCCAGATCACGGATTGCCTCGTGCAGATCGGCGCCGTCCACATTGGATACGAAACGGAAATCCAGGTGGCGCGCGCTGTACGCGCGCAGCGCGTCATAGGCCATGGCGGGGCCCAGGTCGGAGCCGCCGATACCGATATTGACGACCGTCCTGATCCGCTTACCGGTGTGACCGGTCCAGTCACCCGACCGGACGCGGTCGGAGAAGGTCGCCATCTTGGTGAGCACCGCGTGCACGGCGGGCACCACGTTCTCGCCGTCGGACTCGACGACCTTCGACAGCGGGGCCCGCAGCGCCGTGTGGAGCACGGAGCGGCCCTCGGTGACGTTGATCCTGTCGCCGCGGAACATCGCGTCCCGCAGCTCGGCGACGCCGCTCGCCGCGGCCAGCGCCCGCAGCAGCCGCAGCGTCTCGTCGGTCACCAGGTGCTTGGAGTAGTCCAGGTAGAGATCGCCGACCTGGAGGGCGTAGCGCTCACCGCGCGTGGGGTCGGCCGCGAACACCTCGCGCAGGCGCACCTCCCCGAGCTGCTCTCGGTGCTCTCCCAGCGCGATCCACTCCGGCATCTGGTCGAGCCGGGTTCGGCCTTCAGCGTTCATCTCGGACATCAGCCCTATTCTTCTCGTCATTGCGCGCCAGCGTCGCCCAACCTAGTTGATCAGGGCGGTGGGTACGTCCTCATCGCGACCCGACGCACGACATCGCGTCCCGGCACGCGACAAGGGCCCGGCAGCGCCTCCCGCGGGGGAAGTGCTGCCGGGCCCTGTCATGCCGGAGGGGACGTGCGCTGCGTGGCGGTCACGACCCGGGTGCCGGACGGGGTCCGTACGGGGCGGCCCTGCGGTCCGTCAGATCTCGCCGCGGAGCTTGGCCAGCGCCTCCGCGAGGATCGCCTCGCCGTCCGCGTCGCTGCGCCGCTCTCGCACATAGGCGAGGTGCGTCTTGTACGGCTCGGTGCGCGGCGGGTCCGGCGGGTTCTCCCGGTCCTTTCCGGCGGGGAAGCCGCAGCGCGGACAGTCCCACGTTTCGGGAATCTGCGCATCGCTGGCGAAGCTCGGCTGAGTCTCGTGCCCGTTCGAGCACCAGAAGGAAATGCGGAGGCGCGGCGCTGACTCGCCTCGCTCCGCCTCCCCCATCGGCCCCGCTCCGACCCGACTTCCTCGGATCGCGTTGCCACTTGCCACGGTTGTAACTCCCTGCGTGATGGTGCCGCGAAGCATCCGATAGGCGGCTCCGCTGCCGGGCGCCCCAGTCTATGTAAGGCCCAACGCGCGTCCAGCGACAGGAGTTACACCCCGCCCCCGAGGACGCAAGCCCAATAATAGGCTGCGCTTACGACGGTGTGTCAGTTAATCCAGCTTCATCAGCACGCCAAGCACGACGATGCATGCGAACCACAGCAGACCGACCACAACGGTGATCCGGTCAAGGTTACGCTCGGCGACAGAAGAGCCGCCGACAGAGGACTGCATTCCGCCACCGAACATGTCGGACAGGCCGCCACCCTTTCCCTTGTGCATGAGCACGAGCATCATCAACAGCCCACTGAAGATGATGAGGGCGATTGAGAACCCAGTTTCCACGGCTGGACCAACTCTCTCGGATGCAAGAATTCTGAAAACGATCTGATGAAACTGATGGAACCGTTGAACGCCGTCGGGGCCGGACAGCGCGTTAACGCCGGTCCCGGCCCCGACAGGGTACGACGGGGTAGCCCCGTCGTCATAGCTGCTACTGGTCGCGGAAGCGGACGATCTTGACGAACTCGTCCGCGTCGAGCGCCGCGCCGCCGATCAGCGCGCCGTCCACGTCGGGCTTGGCCATGATCGCAGCAATGTTGGCCGCCTTGACCGAGCCGCCGTACTGGATGCGCACCTTGTCGGCGAGGTCCTTGTGGTAGAGCTCCGCCAGGCGCTTGCGGATGGCCGAGCAGACCTCCTGCGCGTCCTCGGGCGTGGCCACCTCGCCGGTGCCGATCGCCCAAACCGGCTCGTAGGCGATGACGATGGACTCGGCCTGCTCGGCCGGCAGGTCCTCCAGCGCCGCGTCCACCTGCGCGAGCGTGTGCGGCACGTGCTGCCCGGCCTTACGCACCTCCAGGCCCTCGCCCACGCACAGGATCGGCGTGATGCCGTGCTTGTAGGCGGCCTTGACCTTGGCGTTGCAGACCTGGTCGGTCTCGCCGTGGTACTGGCGGCGCTCGGAGTGCCCGACGGCCGCGTACGTGCACTTGAGCTTGGCGAGCATGGGGCCGGAGATCTCACCGGTGTACGCGCCGGAGTCGTGCGCCGAGATGTCCTGGGCGCCGTACTTGATCTTGAGCTTGTCGCCGTCGACCAGCGTCTGCACCGACCGCAGGTCGGTGAAGGGCGGCAGGACGGCGACCTCGACGGTGTCGTAGTCCTTGTCGGCGAGCGCGAAGGCGAGCTTCTGGACGTGCGCGATGGCCTCGAGGTGGTTGAGGTTCATCTTCCAGTTGCCCGCCATCAGCGGGGTGCGGTCACTCACGGTGTTCAGTCCTCCAGTGCGGCGAGGCCGGGGAGCGTCTTGCCTTCGAGGTACTCGAGGCTGGCGCCACCACCGGTCGAAATGTGGCCGAAAGCGTTCTCGTCGAAGCCCAGGATGCGCACGGCCGCGGCCGAGTCTCCGCCGCCGACCACCGAGAAGGCCGAGCTGTCGAGGAGCGCCTGGGCGACGGCCTTGGTGCCGTCGGCGTAGTCGGGGTGCTCGAAGACGCCCATCGGCCCGTTCCAGAAGACGGTGGCCGCGTCGGCGAGCTTCGATGCGTACAACTTGCGGGTCTCCGGGCCGATGTCCAGGCCCATCTTGCCGGCCGGCATGGCGTCCGCCGCGACCGTCTCCGGGTGGGTGGCGGCCTTGGTCGCGAGGTCCGGGAAGGCGGGCGCGACCAGCACGTCCACCGGCAGCACGAACTCCACGCCGCGCTCCTCGGCCCGCGCCAGGTACTCACGGACCGCCGGGAGCTGGTCCTCCTGGAGCAGCGAGGAGCCGACCTCGTGGCCCTGCGCCTTGAGGAAGGTGTAGACCATGCCGCCGCCGATGAGGATGCGGTCGGCCTTCTCCAGGAGGTGGTCGATGACGCCGAGCTTGTCGGAGACCTTGGCGCCGCCGAGGACGACCGCGTACGGCCGCCGCACGTCGTCGGTGAGCTTCCGCAACACGCCGACCTCGGTGGCGATCAGGTCGCCGGCGGCGTGCGGCAGCTTGGCCGGCAGGTCGTAGACCGAGGCGTGCTTGCGGTGCACCGCGCCGAAACCGTCGCCGACGTACAGGTCGGCGAGCGCGGCGAGCTGGTCGGCGAAGGCGGCCCGCTCGGCCTCGTCCTTGCTCGTCTCACCGGCGTTGAAGCGGAGGTTCTCCAGCAGCGTGACCTCGCCGTCGCCCAGAGCGGCGACGGTGGCCTTCGCGCTGTCCCCCACGGTGTCGGTGGCGAACGCGACGTCCTTGCCGAGCAGCTCGCCGAGCCGGGTCGCGACCGGGGCGAGCGAGTACCGCTCGTCCGGCGCGCCGGCCGGGCGGCCGAGGTGCGAGGCGACGATCACCTTGGCGCCGGCGTCGGCGAGCCTGGCGATCGTGGGGGCGACGGCCCGGATACGGCCGTCGTCGGTGATGGTGGCGCCCTCAAGCGGCACGTTGAGGTCGGCGCGGACGAACACCCGCTTGCCCGCCAGGCCGTCCTTGCTGAGGTCGTCGATCGTCTTCATTGCTTCCTGGACTCCTTGAGTCTCCACGGTGGGCCTGCATGGGACAGGGCCCGGACGACGCGCCGTCGCGTCTCCCGAGCCCTGTCCGCAACACATCTCGGTGACCCGGTGGCCGGGGACACCACCCCGCGCCCCCGTGCCCTCGGCCCGCCCCCACCGTGATCGCGGGGGCGCGCCGGGCAGTGCGGCTGGGGAATCTTAGAGCTGGCCGCCGACGAACGTGGTCAGGTCGACCAGGCGGTTGGAGTAGCCCCACTCGTTGTCGTACCAGCCGACGACCTTCACCTGCGCGCCCTGCGCCATGGTCAGCGAGGAGTCGAAGGTGCAGGAGGCGGGCCAGTTGACGATGTCCGAGGAGACGATGGGGTCCTCGGTGTACTCCAGGTAGCCCTTGAGCTCGCCGTCGGCGGCCTTCTGGAAGGCGGCGTTGACCTCTTCCCTGGAGACCTCGCGGCTCAGCTCGATGACCAGGTCGGTGACGGAGCCGGTGGGCACGGGCACGCGCATGGCGATGCCGTCCAGCTTGCCCTTGAGCTGCGGGAGGACCAGGGCGGTGGCCTTGGCGGCGCCCGTCGAGGTCGGGATGATGTTCTCCGCGGCGGCGCGGGCGCGACGCAGGTCCTTGTGCGGGAAGTCCAGAATGCGCTGGTCGTTGGTGTACGCGTGCACCGTGGTCATCATGCCCTTGACGATGCCGAAGCTCTCGTCGAGGACCTTGGCCATCGGCGCCACACAGTTGGTGGTGCAGGACGCGTTGGAGATGACGTTGTGCTGGGCCGGGTCGTACTTGTCCTGGTTGACGCCCATGACGATCGTGATGTCCTCGTCCTTGGCGGGCGCGGAGATCAGGACCTTCTTGGCGCCGGCGGCGAGGTGCTTGGCGGCGTCGTCGCGCTTGGTGAAGATGCCGGTGGACTCGATGACGATGTCGGCGCCGAGCTCGCCCCAGGGCAGGGCGGCCGGGTCGCGCTCGGCCATCGTCTTGAAGGTCTGGTTGCCCACCGTGATGGTGTCGTCGGTGTGGCTGACGTCCTGCTTCAGCCGGCCCAGGACCGAGTCGTACTTCAGCAGGTGGACCAGGGTGGCGTTGTCGGTCAGGTCGTTGACACCGACGATCTCGATGTCCGCGCCCTGCTCCAGGAGCGCGCGGAAGTAATTGCGACCGATACGGCCAAAGCCGTTGATGCCTACGCGGATCGTCACGAACCGATCTCCTCGTTGGTGTGCCGGTCTGGACGCCGGCGAGCTGTATGGGATGTCCCCGACCGCCCTCGACCCTACCGCGTACGCGACCCGTACGTGACATTTGACCGGGGCCGGACAGGCGCCGCCACCAAGGGCCCGCGAGGCCGCTCCAGCCCTTGTGGGAAGCGGCCGAACGGGCCTTCGCGCGCGCCCGGCAGAGCCCGGGCCGCCGGGCCTCTCGGGTACCCGGTCACGACCCCCGGCACACCCTCGGCGCGCCCCCGGCCAGGGCCGTCACGCCGGCGGGTGGGCACGGCCCGCGCGCGTCGGGCGGCGCGCGTCGGCCGGCGCGGCGCGGCGGTCAGCCGACGGCGCCTTCCACCATCTCCTCGCCCAGGTCGGCCAGGTTGGACTCGGTGCCCGGGATGCCCAGATCCTGGGCACGCTTGTCCGCCATGGCCAGCAGCCGTCTGATCCGACCGGCCACCGCGTCCTTGGTCAGCGGCGGGTCGGCGAGGGCGCCCAACTCCTCCAGGGACGCCTGCTTGTGCTCCATGCGCAGCCGGCCGGCCGCGGCCAGGTGCTCGGGCACCTCCTCGCCCAGGATCTCCAGGGCGCGCTGCACCCGGGCGCCCGCGGCCACGGCCGCACGGGCGGAGCGGCGCAGGTTGGCGTCGTCGAAGTTGGCGAGCCGGTTGGCGGTGGCCCGCACCTCGCGCCGCATCCGGCGCTCCTCCCAGGCCAGCACCGACTCGTGCGCGCCCAGCCGCGTCAACAGCGCGCCGATCGCGTCCCCGTCCCGGACGACGACCCGGTCAACGCCGCGCACCTCGCGCGCCTTGCTGGCGATCTGCAGTCGGCGCGCCGCGCCGACCAGCGCGAGGGCGGCCTCCGGTCCGGGGCACGTCACCTCGAGCGAGGACGAGCGGCCGGGCTCGGTGAGCGAGCCGTGGGCCAGGAACGCGCCGCGCCAGGCCGCCTCGGCATCGCAGGTCGCGCCGGAGACCACCTGCGGGGGCAGGCCGCGGATCGGACGGCCGCGGCCGTCGACCAGCCCGGTCTGTCGCGCGAGCTGGTCGCCGCCCGCCACCACCCGCACCACGTACCTGCTGCCTCTGCGCAGCCCGCCCGGCGCCATCACCACCAGGTCGGAGGCGTGCCCGAAGATTTCGAGGATGTCCTTGCGCAGCCGCCTGGCCGCGATGCCGGTATCGAGTTCGGCTTCGATCACGATCCGCCCGCTGACCAGGTGCAGCCCGCCGGCGAAGCGCAGGATCGAGGAGACCTCCGCTTTGCGGCAGCACGTCCGGGTGACGGGAAGCCGGGAAATCTCATCCTTCACCGCAGCCGTCATCGCCATGGGCCGATCCTTCCATGCATCCGAAAAATACGGTCATACGCGGCGGCCAACAGCTCGGGGTCGTGCCTGGCCAAGCCTTCCCCAGCCTCGGGCTGGGAACAGCTTCCAGGCACGGCCACCGGCGCCAGCTCGACCGTGCCGCCGAGCCGCGCCGCGGCCTCTCGGAGGGTGTCTCGATCGGGCACGGCAGCCTCGTCGGCCAGCACCACGTCCAGGGCGAGTTTAGGGGCGTGTCGGGCCAAAACCTCCAAATGACGCTGCGGAGAGAAGCCGTCGGTTTCACCGGGTTGTGGCGCGAGGTTCAACGAGAGGACCCGTCGGGCCTTCGTCTCGATCAGCGCCTCCAGCAGTTCCGGCACCAGCAGGTGCGGTATCACCGAGGAGAACCAGGAGCCGGGGCCGAGGACGACCCAGTCGGCGTCGAGCACCGCGCTGACCGCCTCCGGCACGGCCGGCGGGTCGTTCGGCACCAGGTGCACCGACTGCACCTCGCCGGGTGTGAGGGCCACGGTGGCCTGCCCGCGCACGGTGCTGATCTCCTCGGGCCGCCCCGGGTCGTGCCCGCGCACCAGCGCCTGGAGCTCCAACGGTACGGCCGACATCGGCAGCACCCGGCCGTGCGCGCCCAGCAGCCGGCCCACCCACTCCAGGGCCTTGACGTGGTCGCCGAGCTGTTCCCACAGGGCCACGATGAGCAGGTTGCCCACCGCGTGCCCGTGCAGCTCGCCCTCGCTGGCGAACCGGTGCTGGATCACCCGGGCCCAGGTTTGGCCCCAGTCGTCGTCGCCGCACAGCGCGGCCAGCGCCTTGCGCAGGTCGCCGGGGGGCAGCACGCCGAGCTCGTCGCGCAGCCGGCCGCTGGAGCCGCCGTCGTCGGCGACGGTGACGACGGCGGTGAGGTCGCCGGTGATGCGGCGCAGCGCCGCGAGAGAGGCGGACAGCCCCCGGCCGCCGCCGAGCGCGACGACCTTGGGCTGCGTGCCCCGGTTGGTACGGGCTCCGACCAGGCGCCGGAACCGTCGGGAGCGGACGGTCACTCGCGCCCCATGTCCCGGTGCACGATCACGGTCTCCACTCCCTCGGCGGCCAGCCGGGTCGCCAGCTTCTCCGACATGGCCACGCTGCGGTGCTTGCCGCCGGTGCAGCCGACGGCGATGGTCACGTACCGCTTGCCCTCGCGGCGGTATCCGGCCGCGATGAGCTGGAGCAGCTCCGCGTACCGGTCGAGGAACTCCTTGGCGCCCGGCTGGTTGAAGACGTAGCCGGAGACCTCCTCGTTGAGGCCGGTGAAGGGGCGCAGCTCGGGGACCCAGTGCGGGTTGGGCAGGAAGCGGCAGTCCACCACCAGGTCGGCGTCGACGGGCAGCCCGTACTTGTAGCCGAAGGACATGACCGTGGCCCGCAGCTCCGGCTCCTCGTCGCCGGCGAACTGGGCGTCCATCTTGGCCCGCAGCTCGTGCACGTTGAGGCTGGAGGTGTCGATCACCAGGTCGGCGTCGCCGCGCAGCTCGCGCAGCAGGTCGCGCTCGGCGGCGATGCCGTCGACGATGCGGCCGTCGCCCTGGAGGGGGTGCGGTCGGCGCACCGACTCGAAGCGCCGCACCAGGGCGTCGTCGGACGCCTCCAGGAACAGCACGCGGCGCTTGACGTGCTTGGCCTCCAGGTCGGCCAGCGACTCGCGCAGGTTGTCGAAGAAGCGGCGGCCCCGCACGTCGACGACGACGGCGATCCGCGCGACGTTGCCCTGCGAGCGCGCGCCGAGATCCACCATGGTGGGGATCAGGGCGGGCGGCAGGTTGTCGACCACGAACCAGCCGAGGTCCTCCAGGCACTTGGCGGCCGTGCTGCGGCCGGCGCCCGACATGCCAGAGATGATCACCAGCTCGGGGATGGCCACCGGTTCGGCGGCCTCGCCCGTGATGCCCGTACTCACCTGTGCTTCATCTCCATCGATCGCGTTCATGCCGTGTCCCCCCGTTCCGATGCCGCCGCCGTGGGTGCGGCGTCATCTTCAATGATCTCTCCCGTGGCGGTGTTCACCGCCGGGGCGGCCGGAGCCGCCTGTGCCAGGGCCGCGGCGACGGTCTCGGCGGTCTTGCGACCGATGCCGGGCACCTCGCAGAGCTGGTCGACCGTGGCGGCGCGCAGCCGCTTGACCGACCCGAAGTGCTTCAGCAGGGCACGCTTGCGGGTCTCCCCCAAGCCTGCCACCGCGTCCAGCGGTCCGGCCCGGAAGCTCGCCGCGCGCTTGGTGCGCTGGTAGCGGATGGCGAACCGGTGCGCCTCGTCGCGCACCCGCTGGAGCAGGTACAGCCCCTCGCTGCTGCGGGGCAGCACGACCGGGTCGTCCTCGCCCGGCAGCCAGACCTCCTCCAGCCGCTTGGCCAGTCCGCACACGGCGACGTCGTCGATGCCCAGGTCGTCCAGGGCCCGCTGGGCGGCGGCCACCTGCGGCTGCCCGCCGTCCACGACCACGAGCTGCGGCGGGTAGGCGAAGCGGCGCGGCCTGCCGTCCTCGTCGCGGCCGGAGTCGGCCACCGAGCCCGAGGCGACCACGCCGGCGGGGGTCAGCTCCTCGACGCTCACCTGGCCCGGAGCGCCCGGGGCGTCCGGAACCTCCACAGTGTCCGGGCCGTCGGGCGTGTCGCCCGCCTCGGCGAGGTCCCACTCGCCGGTCTTCTGCTTCTCCTGGAGATAGCGGCGGAAGCGGCGGCTGATCACCTCGTGCATCGAGCGGACGTCGTCCTGGCCGGCGAAGGACTTGATCTGGAAGCGCCGGTACTCGCTCTTGCGCGGCAGGCCGTCCTCGAAGACCACCATGGAGGCGACCACGTCGTCGCCCTGTAGGTGGGAGATGTCGAAGCACTCGACCCGCAGCGGCGCGGTGTCCAGGCCGAGCGCGTCGGCGATCTCCTCCAGGGCCCGGGAGCGGGTGGTCAGGTCGGAGGCGCGCTTGGTCTTGTGCAGCACCAGGGCGTGCTCGGCGTTCCTGGCGACGGTCGCCATGAGGTCCTTCTTGTCGCCGCGCTGGGGTATGCGCAGGGACACGGCGGCGCCGCGGCGGTCGGTGAGCCACTGGTTGAGCGCGGCGGTGTCCTCGGGCAGCACCGGGACCAGCACCTCCTTGGGCACCGCGTCGCCGCTCTCCTCGCCGTACAACTGCTGGAGCGCGTGCGCCACCAGGCCCGCGGTGTCGACGGCCTCGACCTTGTCGGTGACCCAGCCGCGCTGGCCGCGCACGCGCCCGCCGCGCACGTGGAAGATCTGCACGGCGGCCTCCAACTCGTCCTCGGCGACCGCCATCAGGTCGGCGTCGGTGGCGTCGGTGAGGACGACGGCGTTCTTCTCCATCGCGCGCTTGAGCGCCTCGATGTCGTCCCGCAGTCGGGCCGCCTTCTCGTACTCCATCTCCTCGGACGCCTCGCGCATGCGCGTCTCCAGGCGGCGGATGTAGGCGCCGGTGCGGCCGGCCATGAAGTCGCAGAACTCCTCGGCCAGCGCCCGGTGTTCCTCGGCGTTCACCCGGCCCACGCAGGGGGCGGAGCACTTGCCGATGTACCCCAGCAGGCAGGGCCGGCCGATCTGGGCCGAGCGCTTGAACACCCCGGCGGAGCAGGTCCGCACGGGGAAGACCCGCAGCATCAGGTCCACGGTCTCGCGGATCGCCCACGCGTGCCCGTACGGACCGAAGTAGCGCACGCCCTTGCGCCTGGGGCCGCGCATCACCTGCACCCGGGGGAACTCCTCGTTCAACGTCACGGCCAGCGACGGATAGCTCTTGTCGTCGCGGTACTTGACGTTGAACCGGGGGTCGAACTCCTTGATCCACGCGTACTCCAGCTGGAGCGCCTCCACCTCGGTGGAGACCACGGTCCACTCGACGGAGGCGGCCGTCGTGACCATGGTGCGGGTGCGCGGATGGAGGTTCGCCAGGTCCTGGAAGTACGAGGACAGCCGCGGGCGCAGGCTCTTCGCCTTGCCGACGTAGATCACGCGCGCGTGCTGGTCCCGGAACTTGTAGACCCCGGGCGAGTCGGGGATCTGTCCCGGCTTGGGTCGGTAGCTGCTGGGGTCGGCCATGGTCACCACCCTACTGGCGGGCAGTGACAGTCCGTCCTCGGTGCGGCGCCGGTTCGGGCCGGGCGCCGGCCACCCCAGGACGGCCTTTGGCCGCCGGTTCGCGCGCCGCGCGCCGCCCGCGTCACCGGGGCGCACGCCCCGGCGCCGGTCGCGAGCCCGCCGACGGCGAAGCCGTGCCGCACCGGTCCGGTGGGACCGGTGCGGCACGGCGGGCGGCGCGCCGCGACGAGGCGGCGTACGGCACGGGGCGGACCCGGCGCGCAGGAGCGGCGTACGCCTCGGCGTGGTGCGCCGGGCGCGCTAGCGCCGGCGCAGCCGCAGGGCCACCGCGCCGGACAGGCCGAGGGCGACGAGCGCCGCCAGCGCGGTGAGCGCGGAGGTGGCGGTCAGCAGGCCCTCGTCGCCGGCGGACGCGGTGGCGCTGTGCTGGACGGCGTCCCGCGCGCCGTCGGCGGGTCGCGCGTCGGTCGGCGGCGCGGCGTCGGACCGCGGGCCGTAGCCGCCGGCTTCGCCCTTCTTGGCGTACTGGGAGCCGGGGAGCTTGTCCGCGTACGCCTTGTGGACGCGCTCGCGGTAGGCGTCCACGGTCGTGCCGCGCGCGCCGACGGCCCGCTCGGCGTCGGCGTCGAGGGGCAGCACGCGGGCCCCGCGCTGGACGTACCAGGCGTCGATCTGCGGCTCGCGGAAGACGGTGCCGCCGGCGAGCTTCTTCGCGCCCTTGGCCACGTAGTACGTCTCGTCCCCGCCGGTGGCGATGTTGACCACCTTCCAGGAGCCGCCGGTGTGCGCGGTCCACACCGAGGCGACCTGGCCGTCCGCCGACAGCGCCTTGCTGGCCAGGAAGTCCAGCTTGGCGATGGGCGCGCGGTCGGCGCCCGAGGCGTCGGCGACGAAGCCCGGCGCCAGGGTGTAGACGGGCACCGTCGCCCCCTCGATCCGCGGCTGCGCCTTCGCCCTGGCGACGGCGCCGTCCCGGGCGAAGAACCGGGCAAGGCTGTCGAGGGTGCTCGGCGCGGTGGTCGCGGCGCGGGCCGCGTTGACGGCGGTGGCCGCGGGGGCCTTGGGCGCCGCCGGGGACTCGCTGGCCGCGGCCTGCGGGGCGCCGGCGACCAGCACGGCGATCGCGGTCGCGAGGGTGGCCGCGCCCACGGTGGAGCGGGCGCGCGACGGCTGGGCGGTCGTGACCGACCTGAGGGTGCGCTCGACGGTCATGACCTCACGCTCCGATCCGGTAGAGCGAGTGGGTCCAGGAGAACTCGTTGTTGCCCACGTACCAGCCGTGCGAGGCCCAGTTGTACCGGTTGTTGGAGGGCCAGGGGTCGCCCCAGTAGACGAAGCCGTTGGCGTTGTCGTAACCGTAGATGACGTGCATGTGGCCTCCGCCCGATGACCACTGGATGCGGGTCTCAATGGGGCGCTCCGCGTTGATCTCGTTCTGTATCGCGCCGTACTGCAGCCAGTCGTTGATGTACGAGCCCGGCCTGATGCCCGCCCAACGCAGCGCAGTCTGCACGTTACCGAGGGTAGCCTGATTGTTGGGGCAGTCGAGGCCCTGCTGCCGGTTGAAGGCGGCGTTGCAGAACTGGTTCTGGCTGTAGTTCTTGCCCATCCAGGTGGCGATCGTGTTGCCCGCGGCCGACCAACACCAGTTGGTCTTCTGCTGCGCCTGCATGGTGATGTTCAGCCGGTTCGCCACGCGGGTGTCCCGCGTGTCGTCGGTGGCCGCGGTCGCCGTGGCCGTGGGCACGGCCAACACGGCGACCGCGGCGAGCGCGGTCACGGTCAGCCGTCTGGGGTGGGGACGGCGCGCGCGGCGCTGTCGAAGGGTGAGGGGCATGGCGTTCCTCCCAGCGAGCGAGGGGTGTGGGGTGGAGGAGCGCGTCCGGACGCTGCGAGGAGCATCAGGTGTTGTCCGAGCACAGTCAACACGCTTCAATGCGTGGTGATAATCGACGTGAACAGTCGGCGCGACATGTGAACGCCCCTGCGCCCCGCTAGCTGGATCACGGCACGCAAGGCGCCGAATCGGCGGATTCCGATCGTGAATGTTCACGTAGGGCACCGGTGTGTGAATATCCGGTCTGACATGGCTCAGGGGAGGCATGCGATGCGACAGACCGCCGCACAGTCGGATGTGGCCGAGGCCGAGCTGGCCCAGGCCCTGCGCACCGGTCCGTTCCACCTCGCCCTGCGCACCGCGCTCGCCGCGCGCGGGCTGGCGCTGCACCGCGTGCAGCACCGGCTGGCGCAGCGCGGCGTCAAGGTCGGCGTCACCAGCCTCAGCTACTGGCAGCAGGGCGCCAGGACCCCGCGCCGCGCGGAGTCGCTACGCGCCGTACGCGCCCTCGAAGACGTCCTGGACCTCCCCAGCCACGCCCTGACCCGACTCCTCGAACCGGCGCTGCGCCCCGAGGCCGAACGCCCCGCCGCCCGCTCCTACCGCACGCTGCACGAACAGGCCGAGTCCGTCGCCCTGTTGATCGCCGACCTCGGCTCCCCCCTCGACGGCGGCCTGCACACCGTCTGCCATCTGGAGCGCATCCACATCGGCGCCCGCCGGGAGCTGGCGGCCCGCGACTCACAGCACGTGGTCCGGGCGCACCGGGACGGCGTGGACCGGTACCTCGCCATCCACCAGGGCGACCACGGCTGCGAGCCCGGCCAGGTACGGGTGCGGGCCACGGACAACTGCCGCGTGGGCCGGCTGCGTTGGCACTCGGGAACGGGCGTGCTGGTCACCGAGCTGCTCTTCGACACCCGACTGCGCGCCGGCGACACGCACGTGTTCAGCTACGTCGTCGAGGACGGCACGGGCGGCCAGAGCACCGAGTACGTGCGGGGCTTCCCGTTCGCGGGCGGCCAGTACGTGCTCCAGGTCCGCTTCGACCCGGCCGCCCTGCCCGTACGGTGCCACCGCTTCGCGCAGGGCTCGGCGGGCGCGGCCCGCAGCGGCCAACGGGAACTCACCCTGAGCGGCCAACACCGCTCCGTCCACCTGGCCGAGCAGGGCGTCCGCCCCGGCATCCTGGGCATCGCCTGGGACTGGTCGTAACCCGCGTCCCCGCATCTGCCACGTCCGCCCGCACCCGCCGCGTCCGCTCGCGGCCGGCGCGCCGGTGCTCCCGACTACCCGAATTCGGCCACGAAGCGCCGCTGCCACGGCGTCTCCACGGCCCGGGGCGCGTAGTGCCGCCGGACGTACGCCACGGCCTCGCGGGCGGGCACCCCGTCCAGTACGGCGAGGCAGGCCAGCGCGGTGCCGGTGCGGCCGACCCCGCCGCCGCACGCGACCTCGACGCGCTCGGCCTCGGCGCGCGCCAACGCCTGCCGCAGCGCCTGACCGAAGACGGCGCGGTCCGTCGGCAGCCAGAAGTCCGGCCAGCGCACCCACCGGGCCTCCCACGCGACGGGAGGCGGCCTACGGCCCCGCAGGTAGAGGGCGAAGTCCGGTCGCGGCCCGGCCGGCAGCGGATGCCGCAGCCCCCGTCCGCGCACGAGCCTGCCCGACGGCAGTCGCAGCACTCCGGCCGCCTCGGGCTCCCAGGTAGCGATCACACCGCGAGCCTAACTCCCCCGTCACCGAGGCGCCTTGCCCCAGCCCGCCGGCGTTCACCGACAGACGCCTCGCGTCGCCGCCGGCGGGGCCACGGGCGCTACGCCTTGGGGCCCGCCACCAGCTTCCCGCCCTCCAGGCGCACCGGCACCGCGGGCAGCGGCGCGCCGGCCGGGCCGTCGAGCACCTTGCCCGTCACCGGGTCGAACCTGCTGCCGTGGCAGGGGCACTTGGCCTCGCCGTCCTCGATCTTGCTGAGCGTGCACCCCGAGTGCGTACAGACCGCGCTGCGCGCCGTGAACTGTCCCTTCGCCGGCTGCGCGACCAGCAGCCGGTCCTCGCGGTAGAGCTTCGTACCGCCCACCGGAACCGCCTCGGGAGCCCCCAGGTCCACCGGGGCGGTCGGCGTCGCCGGCCCGGGCCCGTCGACGCCCGCCGAGCACGCGGCTACGCCGAGCCCCGCGACCCCCGCCAGTGCCGCCCCTCGCAGCACGGTCCGACGGCTGGCGGGCTGGCAACTCATGGGAACTCCACGGGGATGTTTCAGGGAACTGGATCACGAAATGAGCACCGCCGACGATACCCGGCCGGAGCTGCGGGCCAGCGCCCACGCGAGCGTTTACGCGCCCCGCTCTCGTACGGTAGCTTCGGCCCGGCCCGAGGCGCCGAGGGGCCCCTTCGCCCCGGTGCGCGCACCGCCGGTCGCGCTCCCGGTCCACGGCCCGGGCGGCGTGGCGAACCGGCCGCGGCACGCCCGTCGAAAGGCTCCGACGTGACGACCATGCACGACGTGGCGCGAGACGCGGACGTCTCGGTGGCCACCGCCTCCCACGTGCTGCACGCGACCCGGCCCGTCCGCCCCGCCATCCGCGCCGGCCGGCCGGCTTCGCACTCCGCCCGTACGCGCCGCACACGTCGGCCGCGCCCGCTCCCGACCGGCCGCCCCAGGGAGCCCATCGCCTCGCACCCGCGCCCGACCCCTGAGCGGGCGCACCTCACCGTCCCGCACGCCGCTGGCCGGCGCGCCCTCACCATGACCGCCGCCTCACCCCACGGAAAGGACTCCGACCCGTGATCGTCGTCGCCGGAGAAGCCCTGATCGACCTCGTACCGAGCACCGCGACGCCTCCCGAGGCCGACGCACGGCTGACGCCGCTGGTCCCCCGCCGGGGCGGCGGGCCGTACAACACCGCCCTGGCCCTGGGGCGGCTGGGCTCCCCGACGGCGTTCTGCTCGCGTGTCTCCACCGATGGTTACGGGGGAGCCCTCCTCGACGCCCTGCACGCCGCCGGCGTCGACACCGCCCCGGTGCAACGCGGCCCGGAGCCCACCACGCTGGCCGTGGCCGAGGTCAACGAGGAAGGCTCGGCCGGCTACGTCTTCTACGTCGAGGGCACGGCCGACCGCCTCTTCGAACTCCCGGCCGCCCTGCCACCCGGCACCACCGCGCTCTCGCTGGGCACGTGCTCACTCGTCCTGGAGCCGGGCGCCACCGCGTACGAGGCGCTGCTGCGGCGGGAAGCGCGGCGCGGCGTGTTCACCGCGCTCGACCCGAACATCCGGGCCGACCTGATCGCGGACCCCGACGCCTACCGGGCCCGCTTCGCCAGTTGGTTGCCGCACCTCAACCTCCTCAAGCTCTCGGTGGAGGACGCGACGTGGCTCGCCGGTTCGCCCGACGTGGCCGCCGCCGCGCGGGGCTGGCTCGCGGCGGGCCCCGCGGCCGTCGTCGTCACGCATGGCGCGGACGGGCTCGGCGTCCACACCCGGGACGCCGCCGAGTTGCGGGTGCCCGGGGTACGGGTCGACGTGGTGGACACCATCGGGGCTGGCGACACGGTCAACGCCGCGCTCCTGCACCGGCTCGCCGCGCACGACGCGCTCTCCGGAGCCGCCGTGGCCAACCTCACGCCCGACACCTGGCGGGACATCCTCACCTTCGCCGCCCGCGCCTCGGCCCTCACCTGCTCCCGCGCCGGCGCGGAGCCCCCCTTCGCCGCCGAGCTGGCCTGATCCCCAGCCCCTCCCCTGCGGCGCGGGGACGCGGCGGGTTGCCGCCCGTACCGGCCATCGCCCTCGCCCGCGCGTGTACGTGCGGCATGGGCCGGCCGGGCCGGGCCCGCCACGCCCGGCCCCTCCGTGGCGGGGCCGGCCCGCTTCGCCGCGAGGCCACGCCCGGCGGGTAAACGGGCGGGCGCGGCCTCGTGCGGTGCGCCGCCTAGCGCGCGGTCCGCTTCGTCGCGGTCTTCTTGGCCGTGGCCTTCTTCGCCGCGCCGGCCTTCTTGGCCGCCGTCGCCGACGCTGCCGCGGTCTTCTTCGCGGGCGCCGCCTTCTTCGCGGTTCGCTTCCGCGCCGGGGCCGCGTCCGCGTCGCTGATCCGGTCGCCCAGCAGGTCCCGGAGGAACTTGCCGGTGTGGCTGGTCGGCACGGACGCCACCTGCTCCGGCGTGCCCTCCGCGACGACGAGCCCACCGCCGCTGCCGCCCTCGGGGCCCATGTCCACGACCCAGTCGGCCGTCTTGATCACATCGAGGTTGTGCTCGATGACGATCACGGTGTTGCCCTTGTCGACCAACCCCGACAACACCCGGATCAGCTTGCTGATGTCCTCGAAGTGCAGCCCGGTGGTCGGCTCGTCCAGGACGTAGACCGTGCGACCCGTGGACCGCTTCTGCAGCTCGCTGGAGAGCTTGACGCGCTGGGCCTCGCCACCGGAGAGGGTCGGCGCCGACTGGCCGAGCCGCACATAGCCCAGTCCGACCTCGTTGAGCGTCCGCAGGTGGCGCGCGATGGCCGGCACGGCCTCGAAGAAGTCCAGGGCCTCCTCGATGGGCATGTCCAGCACCTCGGCGATGGACTTGCCCTTGTAGTGGACCTCCAGCGTCTCGCGGTTGTAGCGCGCCCCGTGGCAGACCTCGCACGGCACGTACACGTCCGGCAGGAAGTTCATCTCGATCTTGATGGTGCCGTCACCGGAGCAGTTCTCGCACCGGCCGCCCTTGACGTTGAACGAGAAGCGGCCCGGCAGATACCCGCGGACCTTGGCTTCCATGGTCTCCGCGAACAGCTTGCGGACGTGGTCGAAGACACCGGTGTAGGTCGCCGGGTTGGAACGCGGGGTCCGACCGATCGGCGACTGGTCCACGTGCACGACCTTGTCGACCAGGTCGTCGCCGTCGACCCGGGTGTGCCGGCCCGGAACCGAGCGGGCCCCGTTGAGCTCGCGCGCCAGGTGCGTGTACAGGATGTCGTTGACCAGGGTCGACTTCCCCGATCCGGACACACCGGTGACCGCGGTCAGCACGCCCAGCGGGAACGACACGTCGATGTCCCGCAGGTTGTTCTCCCGCGCGCCGTGCACCGTCAACTGCCGGTCGCGGTCGACCGCGCGCCGCTCCTGCGGGGTCGGGATGGCCTTCTTGCCGGCCAGGTACTGCCCTGTCACCGAGGCGTCGTTGGCCAGCAGCTCGGCCAGCGGTCCGCTGTGCACGACCTTGCCGCCGTGCTCGCCCGCGCCCGGGCCGATGTCCACCACCCAGTCCGAGGTCTTGATGGTGTCCTCGTCGTGCTCCACGACGATCAGCGTGTTGCCGAGGTCGCGCAGCCGCACCAGGGTCTCGATCAACCGGTGGTTGTCGCGCTGGTGCAGGCCGATGGAGGGCTCGTCGAGCACGTACAGCACGCCGACGAGGCCGGAACCGATCTGGGTGGCCAGCCGGATGCGCTGGGCCTCGCCGCCGGAGAGGGTGCCGGCGGCCCGGTTGAGCGAGAGGTAGTCGAGGCCCACGTCCACGAGGAAGCGCAGCCGCTCGTTGACCTCCTTGAGCACCCGCTCCGCGATGGTCTTCTCGCGGGCGCTCAGCTTGAGGGCGCGCAGGAACTCGGCGCACTCGCTGATCGACATCGCCGAGATGTCGGCGATGGACCGGTCCTGGACGGTCACCGCGAGGACGATGGGCTTGAGCCGCGTGCCCTCACAGGTCGGGCACGGCACCTCGCGCATGTAGCCCTCGAAGCGCTCCCGGCTGGCGTCGCTCTCGGCCTCGGAGTGGCGCCGCTTGACGAACGGCACCGCTCCCTCGAAGGCCGTGGTGTACGCGCGCTCGCGCCCGTACCGGTTGCGGTAGCGCACCTCGATCTGCGTCTTGTGCCCGTTGAGCAGGGCCTTCCTGGCCCGCTGCGGCAGTCCGGCCCACGGGATGTCGGTGCGGAACCCCAGCGCGTCCGAGAGCGCGCCCACGAGGCGCGCGAAGTAGTCCTTGGTGTGACCGTGCGACCACGGGTGGATCGCGCCCTCGTCCAGCGACTTCTCCTCGTCCGGAATGATCAGCTCCGGGTCGACCTCCATGCGGGTGCCGATGCCGGTGCAGTCCGGGCAGGCGCCGAAGGGCGAGTTGAAGGAGAAGGAACGCGGTTCGAGCTCCTCGAAGGACAGGTCGTCGTACGGGCAGTAGAGGTGCTCCGAGAACATCCGCTCGCGCTGCGGGTCGTCCTCGTCGAGGTCCACGAAGTCCAGGATGACCATGCCGCCGGAGAGGCCGAGGGCGGTCTCCACCGAGTCCGTCAGCCGCCGCTTGGCGCTCTCCTTGACGGTGAGGCGGTCCACGACCACCTCGATGGTGTGCTTCTCCTGCTTCTTGAGCTTCGGCGGCTCGGAGAGCTGCACCGTGGCCCCGTCCACCCGGGCCCGGCTGTACCCCTTGGTCTGGAGGTCGGAGAAGAGGTCGACGAACTCTCCCTTGCGCTCGCGCACCAGCGGGGACAGGACCTGGAAGCGGCTGCCCGGGGGCAGCTCCAGGACGCGGTCCACGATCGCCTGCGGCGACTGGCGGGCGATGGGGCGCCCGCACTCCGGGCAGTGCGGCTTGCCGATCCGGGCGAACAGCAGACGGAGGTAGTCGTAGACCTCGGTGATGGTGCCGACCGTGGAGCGCGGGTTGCGCGAGGTGGACTTCTGGTCGATGGAGACAGCCGGCGAGAGACCTTCGATGAAGTCCACGTCGGGCTTGTCCATCTGGCCCAGGAACTGGCGTGCGTAGGAGGAGAGCGACTCGACGTACCGGCGCTGCCCCTCGGCGAAGATCGTGTCGAACGCGAGAGACGACTTGCCCGACCCCGAGAGCCCGGTGAAGACGATGAGGGAGTCACGCGGGAGGTCGAGCGAGACATTCTTGAGATTGTGCTCGCGAGCGCCACGGACGATGAGACGGTCGGCCACGCCGGTCGGCACCTTTCTTGAGAGAGGCGGAGCGGAGCGGTGCCCCGGAACCCAGGGTATGGGGGGCGCCCCAGAGAGATGGTGGTTCGATGCCACACACGAGCGTATAGCACGCACATTCGAATTACGGCGAGAGTCTGCCACCTTCACCCGATCGAGTGGCGCGCACTAACGTTGGATCATGACTGACTTCGCGCACGACGCGGCTGCCGTGCAGGCTGCCACCGATCGCCTGCTGACCGCGGTGACCCCACTGGACGATGCGGCAGCCGCCCGTCCGTCGCGGTTGCCGGGCTGGACCCGGGGCCACATCCTGGCCCACCTCTCCCGCAACGCCGACGCCATCGTGAACCTCCTCACCTGGGCGCGCACCGGCCAAGAGACCCTGATGTACGCCAACGACGAAGCGCGCAACGCCGATATCGCTCGCGACGCGAACCGTCCGATGCTCGTGCACCTCGACGACCTCCGCACCAGCGCGTTTCGCTTCAACTCAGCAGCCGCGGCCCTCCCCAAGGACCGGTGGGACTATGTGGTCGCCATGCGCAACGCCGTCACCGAACGCGCCGCCCGGCTCCCCTTCCGCCGCCTCATCGAGGTCGAGCTGCACCATGTCGACCTGGACGTCGGCTACGAGCTCACCGATCTCCCGGCCGATTTCGTGCAGCGGGAGGTGGAATTCCTCACCAGCGGCAAGTTCGCCGGCCACGCGGACGTGCCCGCGCTGACGCTGACTGTTCCCGGCGGGCACACCTGGCACACCGGTCGTACCGGAGAGGAGCCCACCACCGTCGAGGGTACGCCCGTCGCGCTGCTCGGTTGGCTCACCGGTCGCTCCGACGGCTCCGACCTCGCCGCGAACGCTCCGCTGCCCACCCTCCCGCCACTAGGCTGAGGCCATGACGTACAGCGGAGCGGTGGAGGTCGGTGGCCCCGCCGACGTGCACGAACTGACCGATCTCATGATCTCCAAGATCGCGGTCGGCCCGATGAACAACAACGCGTACCTGCTGCGGTGCCGGGCCACCGACGAGCAACTCCTCATCGACGCGGCCAACGACTCCGCGCGCCTGCTCGACTTCATCGGCGACGACGGCATCGCCTCGGTCGTGACGACGCACCGACACGGCGACCACTGGCAGGCGCTGGACGAGGTGGTGCGGGTGACCGGAGCGCGCACCCACGCCGGCCGGCACGACGCCGAGGGCATCCCCGTCGCGACCGACGTGCTGGTGGACGACGGCGACACGATCCGGGTGGGGCGGGTCGCGCTCACCGCGCGCCACCTGGTCGGACACACCCCGGGCAGCATCGCCCTGATCTACGACGACCCGCACGGGCACCCGCACGTCTTCACCGGGGACTGCCTCTTCCCCGGCGGCGTCGGCAACACCTGGGGCGAGGAGCGTTCGTTCGCGAGCCTCATCGACGACGTCGAGCGCAAGCTCTTCGACGTCCTGCCCGACGAGACCTGGGTCTACCCGGGCCACGGGGCGGACACCACGCTCGGCGCCGAGCGTCCGCACCTCGGCGAGTGGCGGGAACGCGGCTGGTAGTCGGCTCGCCGCGGGCGTCGCCCGCACAACGGTGCCCCTGACATCGGACGTCAGGGGCACCGTCTTGTGTGCCGCCGCGCACGGCGGCTTCTCGCTCGATATCCCGGAGGGGCGCCGAGCGACGCTTCGCCCGTAGCGCGCCCCTCCGGGTCGACCCGTCAGACGTCGACGCTGTCCTTCTCGGCGTCCGCTTGGGCCTGCTTCTTGGACGCGCGCAGGCTCGTGATCGTGGTGACGACGAGCACCGCGCAGATCACGCCGAGCGAGACCGGGATGCTGATCTCGGGAACGTGCACACCCGACTCGTGCAGCGCGTGCAGCACCAGCTTCACGCCGATGAAGCCGAGGATGATCGACAGGCCGTACGAGAGGTGGACCAGCTTCTTCAGCAGGCCACCGATGAGGAAGTACAGCTGCCGCAGCCCCATCAGAGCGAAGGCGTTCGCGGTGAACACGATGTACGGGTCCTGGGTGAGGCCGAAGATCGCGGGAATCGAGTCCAGGGCGAACAGGACGTCCGTCGTGCCGATCGCCAGCATCACGATCAGCATCGGCGTGATCAGCCGCTTGCCGTTCTGAACGATGAACAACTTGGTGCCGTGGTACTGGTCGGTCGACGGGAAGCGCCGCTCCACGAGCTTCAGGAAGCGGTTCTCCTCGAACTCCTCGTCCTGCTCCTCGGCCCGCGCCTCCTGGATGAGCTTCCAGGCGGTCCAGATGAGGAAGGCGCCGAAGATGTAGAAGACCCAGGCGAAGTTGGCGATGATCGCGGCGCCCGCACCGATGAAGACGGCGCGCAGCACCAGCGCGATGAGCACGCCGACCATCAGCACCCGCTGTTGGTATATCGACGGCACCGCGAACTTCGACATGATCAGGACGAAGACGAAGAGGTTGTCGACGCTCAGCGACTTCTCGGTGATGTAGCCCGCGGTGAACTCACCGGCCGGTTGGCCACCTCCGAACACCCACAGTCCGAGCGCGAAGAGACCGGCGAGGACGATCCACACCACGGTCCAGGTACCGGCCTCCTTGATGGAGACATCGTGCGGTTTGCGGCCACCGATGAAGAAATCGATGGCGATCAGGGCGGACAGACCAACGATGGTCAGCACCCACAGGGTCAAGGAAACGTCCACTGCTCCTCCGGCAGATTGCGTACGGCAACTTCCAGCGTTGTCGCTGCCGGAGGTCTCTTCCGCCTGAGTCGGCAGCGCGTGCTGCCGACGGATCAGGCCGACGCCCCGGGACCGAGGTCCGTGATGACGGGAACGTCGCCGTAGGGAGTACTCCCCTCCGCACCAAGAGAGTACAGGGAAAGCCAAGGAATAGTAAAGAGAGTAAAGAGAGAGCTAAAAGCGCAGAACGCGGGGGCGTCCCGGCGCCTCGACCACCGGCTCGGGGTCGAGGCGCCGGGGCGCCCGTCGGCTGTCAGCGCGCGGCTGCCGTCAGTCCGCGATGTCGTGCTCCCCGTAGGACTCCCGGGCCCGGGTCACCTGGCTCAGCACGCGCGTCAGGACCTCGCTGCCCTGGGGCGCCAACGACGGCTCGAACGTCCACGCGTGGCCGACCCAGGGATCGGCGAGGTGGTCGTCGGCTACCGGGGTGACCCGCAGCAGGGCGCGCCACAGCGGGTCGAGCACCGGCCCGTAGGCCCGCGCGTCCTCCCGGTCGGCCACCATCATCAGGTGCACCCCGACGGACGGCCCCTCGTCCGCGAGGTACCGCAACTGGTTCACCGCCCGGTCGTCGAACCCGTGCGGGAAGTCGTTGACGATCAGCAGTTGCTGGGCGGTGTCCAGGTCCCGTGGGAGGGCGTCGACGGCGCCGCTGCGCACCGCCATCTGCACCAGGTCGACCCGCTGGGTCAGCTTCGCCAGCACCGCCGCCACGCCCCGCGCCCCGAGCGCCGGCGCCTCGGGCAGCACGCCCGTGCTGGTCAGCGGGGTGAGCGCGGCGGCGCCCGCCCCCGCGGGGTCGATCACGTGCACCGTGAACTCGCCCGCCGGGTAGACGGCGATCAACCGTGCCGCGTGCGCCACGGCGCTCTCCATGGCCAGCCGGCGCATCTCCGTGGAATCCACCATGGCCGCGTCCGAGGACCCGCCACGTCCGCTGTCCACCCACAGCCCGCGCTCCAACGGCAGCCGGACGATCATGGGTATGCGCAGGTCCGTGCGCTCGGGCAGGTGCAGATCGCCCAGGCGCAACGCCATGGGCATCTCCATCGGCACCTCGTACGCCTGCCACACCGGGCTGCTCCAGCGGGCGTAGGCCGGTGGTAGCGCCGGCTCGACCACCTCAGCCTCGGCGACGAGCTGGGCCAGGTCGCGGTCCAGCACGGCCCGGGCCTGCTCCACGAGTCGCGTGTGCTTGTCGCGCGCCTCGGTGCGTGCGGCGTCCGCGAGCGGCCCGACACGCGTCCGCGGGTCGGAGAGGACCGCGTCGAGCTCCTTCTCCATCCGCGAGTCCGCGAAGTCGACCGCGCTGCGATAGGCGGCCGTGCTCCGCGCCAGGTCCTCGAACATGCCCCAGACCTGGTTGTACAGCCGCTCCTCCATCGTCCAGCCCGCGGCGTCGCCCGCCACGGGTCGCGGCGGCTGGCCCTGCGGACCGGGCTGCGAGGCGGCCGGGGGCGGGGTCGGCGCGGTGGTCCGTCGGCCCGGGTGCTGGTAGTTCACGGGGCCGCCGGATCGCGCGGCCGAGGCGTCCGCGCCGCTCGGGTCCGGCGCGCCGATCGGGGCGGGAGTCGCGCCGGCCGCCGCGGGGCCGGGCGCGCTCGCTCCCTGCGTCGGCTCTCCCCCCGTGGTGGCCGTCCGCACCCGGCCGTCGCCGCCGTTGGTCCGCGCCGGCGGCGTGAGCGACCTGGCCATGCCGCGCGCCACCGCGTCGTTGATCTCCGTGGCCAGCGTGGCCGCTTCGGGCAGCCCCTGGTCGTGGAGCATGGCCGCGAGACCGCCCGCGTACCCCTGGCCGACGGCTCGGACCTTCCAGGCCCCGTTCCTGCGGTACAGCTCCAGCGCCGTGACGGCGGACTCCGCGTCGAGGTCGGTGATGGTGAACGTGGCGATCTCGTCCCCGTCGAGGTCGGTCACCGCGACGAACGGGGCGACCAGGCCGCCGAACCGCACCGGCCCGCCCACCCCGGTGGGCAGCGCGAGCAGCACGGTGACCGTGTGGACGGCCTCCGGCATCGCGCCGAGATCGACCGCGAGGCGGTGGTCGGCCGCGGCCTGCCGGGACACCTCGAGTCCCGGCATCTGCGGAGCGGCGGGATGCGCGACCCAGTCGGCGCTCCGCACCTTTCCCTGGTCGTCTCCGAGTGTCGCTCCGGCAACGACGGGCTTGCCCGCCGCTATCCGGACCTCCAAACGGGTCTGAGGCAGCGGGTGGTTCTGCCCCCGGACCAGCTCGGCCGTCATCACTGCGCCCTCTCGTTGGTGGTGTGCTGGGTGCGCCGAATCGCCGTGACGCGCGGTCGGCCTGGCTGTCGTACGGGTGGGGCGGCGGGACCGGGCCGATGCGACGGGGTCCCGCGTGCTCGGGGTGCCGCGTCGCGGGGGCCGGCTGTCGTACGCGCCGGTCGCCGCTGCCCGCGCGCGGCTCGGCCGCGCGGCAGGTTCGGGTACGCGCCGCGCCCCGTGCCCTCCCGGTCGAGCGGCCGGGCCGGCAGGGGCGCGCGGCGATCGGACGTACCCGGTGCCGGTCCTTACAGGTGCGGGACGATCGACGGCATCAGGTCCTGGAACGTACGGCCGTTGGCCGGCGTGCCGAGGGCCGTCATCTGCCAGCCGTTGCCCGCGCGGTGCACCTTCGCCATGATCTGGGCCGTGTACTGCCCGCCGCCCGTGAGCGTGTAGCGCGCCATCTCCTGGCCGTTGGTCTCGTCCACCAGGCGGCAGAAGGCGTTGGCGACCTCGGCGAAGGTCTGGCCGGTGAAGGAGTTGACGGTGAACACGATCTGGTCGATGTGCACCGGAACACGCTGCAGGTCGACCAGGATCGACTCGTCGTCGCCGCCCTGCCCCGCGCCGCCGACGAGGTTGTCGCCGGTGTGCCGGACCGAGCCGTCGTCGCTCGTCAGGTGCCGGAAGAACACCACGTCCACCGGCTGCTTGTCCGCGAAGAGCACGGCCGACGCGTCGAGGTCGACCTCCTTGGTCCGCGACCCGAACAGGCCACGGCGGGGCGCGGACTGCCAACCCAGGCCCATCCGAACGGCGGTCAGAGTGGCGCCGTCGGCCTTCTGAAGGCTGATGGCCTGGCCCTTGGACATGTTGACCGTCACGCGCTGTACCTCTCTCGCTGCTTCCCCGGCCGCCCGTCTGTACGGCCTGTTCGAACCCTATGCACTGCGCCCGCGGCTCTGACCACCCACGTGCGGCTTTGTGTCGCTCTTGCAACACACCGCCGGAGCCGCCCCCTCGCCGACCGTCTCCGCACGCGCTGGCGGCGCGCTCGGCCCGCCTGCCCCGTCAGGCCAGCCCGGCCTCACGCATCTGTCGCAGCTCCTTTTTCAGCTCGCCCACCTCGTCGCGCAGCCGCGCCGCGATCTCGAACTGGAGGTCCGCCGCGGCGGCTCGCATGCGTTCGGTCATCTCCTCGATGATCCCGGCGAGTTCGGCCGCCGGGCGGTCCGTCGGCGTGGTGTCCTTGCCCTTGGCGGCCTTGCCGCGCGTGGACTGCTTGGCCAGCGCGGGCACGGGGGCCTTGCCCTTGCCCTTGTCGGGCTGGCGGTAGCCGGTACCGAGCAGTTCCTCGGTGTCGACCTCCTCGCGGGCGATGGTCGCGACGATGTCGTTGATCTTCTTGCGGAGCGGCTGCGGGTCGATGCCGCGCTCCGTGTTGTAGGCGATCTGCTTCTCGCGGCGCCGGTTGGTCTCCTCGATGGCCATGGCCATGGCGCGGGTGACCTTGTCGGCGTACATGTGCACCTGGCCCGAGACGTTGCGCGCCGCGCGGCCGATGGTCTGGATCAGCGACGTCCCCGAGCGGAGGAAGCCCTCCTTGTCGGCGTCGAGGATGGCCACCAGGGAGACCTCCGGCAGGTCGAGGCCCTCGCGCAGGAGGTTGATGCCCACCAGCACGTCGTACTCGCCGGCGCGCAGTTCGCGCAGCAGCTCGACGCGGCGCAGCGTGTCGACGTCGCTGTGCAGGTACCGGACCTGGATGCCCAGCTCGACCATGTAGTCGGTGAGGTCCTCGGCCATCTTCTTGGTGAGCGTGGTGACCAGGACGCGCTCGTCCTTCTCGGTGCGCAGGCGGATCTCGTGGATCAGGTCGTCGATCTGGCCCTCGGTGGGCTTGACCACGACCTCGGGGTCCACCAGACCGGTGGGGCGGATGATCTGTTCCACGAACCCGTCGCCACGGGCGAGTTCGTACTTGCCGGGGGTGGCCGAGAGGTAGACGGTCTGACCGATGCGGGTCAGGAACTCCTCCCACTTGAGCGGGCGGTTGTCCATGGCGGACGGGAGCCGGAAGCCGTGTTCGACCAGGGTGCGCTTGCGGGAGGCGTCGCCCTCGTACATGGCGCCGATCTGCGGAACGGTCACGTGCGACTCGTCGATGACCAGGAGGAAGTCCTCCGGGAAGAAGTCGAGCAGCGTGTGCGGCGCGGAGCCGGGTTCGCGACCGTCGATGTGCAGCGAGTAGTTCTCGATGCCCGAGCAGGTGCCGATCTGGCGCATCATCTCGATGTCGTACGTGGTACGCATCCGCAGCCGCTGGGCCTCCAGCAGCTTGCCCTGCTTCTCCATCCGGGCGAGCGTGTCGGTCAGCTCGGCCTCGATGCGGGTGATGGCCTTCTCCATGCGCTCGGCACCCGCCACGTAGTGGCTCGCCGGGAAGACGTGGAGCTCCTGGTCCTCGGAGATCACCTCGCCGGTCAGCGGGTGCAGCGTGGACAGCGCCTCGATCTCGTCGCCGAACATCTCGATGCGGACGGCCAACTCCTCGTAGACCGGGAAGATCTCGATGGTGTCGCCGCGCACCCGGAAGGTGCCCCGGGTGAACGCCATGTCGTTGCGCGTGTAGTGGATGTCCACGAAGCGCCGCAGGAGGCGGTCGCGGTCGACCTCGTCGCCGAGCTTGAGGTGGACCATGCCCTTGACGTACTCCTGCGGCGTGCCCAGGCCGTAGATGCAGGAGACGGAGGCCACGACGACCACGTCACGGCGGGTGAGGAGCGAGTTGGTCGCGGAGTGGCGCAGTCGCTCGACCTCCTCGTTGATCGAGGAGTCCTTCTCGATGTAGGTGTCCGACTGCGGTACGTACGCCTCCGGCTGGTAGTAGTCGTAGTACGAGACGAAGTACTCCACCGCGTTGTTCGGCAGCAGCTCGCGGAACTCGTTGGCGAGCTGGGCCGCCAGGGTCTTGTTCGGCGCCATGACCAGCGTGGGCCGCTGCAGCTTCTCGATCATCCACGCGGTGGTGGCCGACTTGCCCGTACCGGTCGCGCCGAGCAGGACGACATCCTTCTCACCTGCTCGGATGCGCCGCTCGAGCTCGGCGATCGCCGCCGGCTGGTCGCCGCTCGGTTGGTAGGGGCTGACGACCTCGAAGGGCGCCACCTTGCGTTGGATCTGGGATACGGGCCGCATGGAACTACCGTACGGCTCACCACTGACAACGGCCTCGGCACAGCCCCGTAGCCTGGCGTCTCGCCAGCCCACGGCAATGGCGTTACGCGTCGGATCGATCACTCTTCGCATCATTCCGAACATGCCAGGAGCCCCAGACAGCCAGTTCACGGCACGGGCGCAACGAACGAAAGGCCATCGACCATGTACGAGTACAAAGTGATCCAGATTCGCGAAAAGCTGATCGGCGGCAAGATGTCGCCCGACAAGATCGAGGATCTGCTGAACAAGCACGCGGCCGACGGGTGGCAGCTCAAGGCGATGACGGCCGCCGACGTGAAGGGGCGCATAGGCCCCGGCGGCGTGGAGGGGCTGCTCGTCACGTTCGAGCGCCCGCGCCGCTGACGCCCCGGGTCGGGCTGCCGGGCCCCGGACGGGCCGCGCGAGCCGCCGGTCCGGGGCCGACAGCGCGCGCCGGCCCCTCGCGCGGACCGCGCGACGCCCCGACGGCGCGCACGCGGCCTCCGCCCCGTCACGGCCGACAGCGCGCGGCACGGACAGTCGCGGCGCGGGCACGGAGCGCACGTCACGCCCGTAGGGTCCGGCCCTCCGCGGAGCGGGCGATCCGGCCGGTCAGGGTCGTAGCGACGCGAAGGCGGCCATCCGCCGCTCGTGGTAATCGACGTCCTCGGCGTCGTGCGACACCCCACGGGCGACCGCCGACGCGTAGGCTGCCGCCTCCCGCCGCAACCGGTGCCGCATGAGTTGCGCCATGTCCGTGTCGTCCAGCTTGTCGACCGTGCCGCCCTCCGCCAGATAGGCGTCCACGAACCGACGGCAGGCGGCCCAGTCATCGCCGAACTCGCCGGCGAACTCCAGGGCCGCGCCCGCCAGTTCCACCTCGGGCGGGGCGACCAGTGCCTCGTCCCAGTCCAGCACGGCCACCAGCCGACCGTGGGCGTCCACCAGCAGGTTGCCGTGGTAGTAGTCGCCGTGCAACGGATGCTCCCGCCGGGCCTCGCGGGAGAACGCGGCCAACCAGGCGTCGAGCGCCGGGTCGCGCAGGGCGGGATGCGCGTACGCCACCTCGCCACGCAGCCCGACCGCCAGGTCCGCGACCACCGGGCGCCCGGGCACGACCGCCCCGGACAGCGCCCGGTGCAGCCGGGCGAGCAACCGCGCCGCCTGCTCCGCCTGCCGCGCGTCCGTTTCGCCGGCCCAGCCGCCCTCCACGTACGGCCACAGCGAGACGGGCCTGCCCTGTGCCCACACGACCGTACGGCCATCAGGCGTACGCAGCGGCACCACGGCCTCGGCCAGCCCGCCCCGCGCCGCGCACCGGGCCACCGCGTGGCACCACTCGGCCTCCTCGGACGTGCGCCGGTGCGGCCCGACGCGCACCACCACGGCGCGCGGCGAGCCGGCACCGCTCGTATCGTTCACGTGATAGGCGGCAGACTCCTCGCCGCCGTAGAGGCGACGCGCGTCACCACCGAGTTCGACCCCCCATGCCTGCCCGACGACTGTCCTGATTCGCCCCGAAAGCGGTATGTCCGCGAAGGACACGGCGCACCTCTCGTTCAGTTCCTGTCCATCCCACACCTATCTCTCGGTACGGAATGACTGGGACTCTCTGCCCGTCCTGCCCGTCTCAGAGTCACCCGACGCGAGGAGTCCCCATGCACATCCGTTCCGTCGCCGCAGCTTCCGGCATACTCCTGGGAGCGTCCGCCCTCCTCCTGCCCGCAGCGTCGGCCCAGGCCGCTGACCACCCGCACAGACCGGTCACCGTCGCCCACCGTGGCGCGTCGGCCTACGCGCCGGAGAACACGCTCGCCGCCGTGGACGCCGCCGCCGACCGGGACATCGACTGGGTCGAGAACGACGTCCAGCGCACCAAGGACGGCAAGCTGGTGATCATCCACGACACCACGCTGAACCGCACCACCAACGTCGAAGAGGTCTTCCCCGACCGCACGTCGTGGAAGGTCTCCGAGTTCACGCTCAAGGAGATCAAGCGGCTGGACGCGGGAAGCTGGTTCGGCCCCGAGTTCGCCGGCGAGCGCGTGCCGACGCTCGCGCAGTACATGAACCGGGTGAGCAGGAACCACCAGAAGCTGCTGATGGAGCTCAAGGCCCCCGAGCTGTACCCCGGCATCGAGCGCCAGACGCTGAACGAGCTGCGCCGCCAGGGGTGGCTCGACCGCCAGCACGTCAAGCACCGGCTGATCATCCAGAGCTTCAGCGCCGATTCGGTCAAGACCACGCACGAGCTGCGCCCCGACGTGAAGACGGGCTTCCTCGGCACGCCGGCCGTGGCCGACCTGCCCAAGTACGCGAAGTTCACGGACCAGATCAACCCGAGCCACACGACCGTCAGTTCCGACTACGTCGCCGCCGTGCACGCGCTGCGCGGCGCGCACGGCAGGCCGCTGGAGGTCTACACCTGGACCGTGAACGACGCCGCGAAGGCGGTCAAGGTCGCCGACATGGGCGTGGACGGGATCATCACCAACTACCCCGACGTCATCCGTGACGCGGTGGGGCACAAGGCCAAGCCCGCCGCCGGCCGGAACGCGGTACCGACGGCGAGCGCGGCGGCGTAACACCCGCCCGCCACGGCCGTCGCGGACCCCGGCACGGAGCGCCGCTCCGCGAAGCGGGCGGGCCCGACCGTCCTCGACTGGGGCGGTCGGGCCCGCCGCGCACGCGTACGACGTGGTCCGCGCGTCCGACATCGCCAGGTTCGCCCCGCCGACGCGCCCGCGCATCCGGTCCCCGCGCTCCGCGTTCTCGCAAGTCAACGGCGATTGTCAGTACGGCGATCTACGCTGAACGCGTGAACATCTCAGAGCAGGCGGAGCCGGCAACGCGCGCGGCCCGCCCCGCGGCCACGGCGCCCGAGCGGGCGTCGGACCGGGAGTCGGCCCAGGCGGACGGCGGGGCGGCCCGGGCGGGCGGTCGCACCGTGGCCTGGCAGACCATCGACACACCGATCGGCCCCCTGTTGCTCGCCATGACGGAGCAGGGCCTGATCCAGGTGGTCTTCCACGCCAACGCGGCGAGAAGCGCCGACGCCCTCGACCGACTCGGCCGCCGGTTGGGGATCGCCGTGCCCTCCTCCCCCTCGCCCGAGCACCCGCTGGTCGCCGCGGCGGTCCGGCAGTTCGAGGCGTACTTCGACGGCGAACTGCGGGACTTCACCCTGCCCCTGGACTGGTCGCTGATCTCGGGCTTCAACCGCCGGGTGCTGCGCGAGCTGGCGGCCCACGTCCCGTACGGCACCGTGGTCGGGTACCAGGATCTCGCCGTCAGGGCGGGTGAGCCGGACGCCGCCCGCGCGGTCGGCGTGGCCATGGGGGCGAACCCGATTCCGGTCGTCGTGCCCTGTCACCGCGTCGTCGAGAGCGACGGCGGCATAGGTGGCTTCGGAGGCGGCCTGGAGATGAAGCGCACGCTGCTCGCGCTGGAGGGCGTGCTGCCGCAGCCGCTGTTCTAGGCCACTCGGCCCCTGTCGCGTGGCCGCTTCGGCGCGCGCGGGGCCGGCGGAGGCCCGGTCACGGGGTATCCCCGCCGTTCCACGCCGGGTGGCGGGGGTCGTCGGCACGTACGACCACATCGGCGCTCTCGGCGGGGCACACCTCCGCCTCGTAGCGGGCGAACGCGGGCAGGGTCCACTGCTGGTCCTGCCCCGTCCGCCGGGCGAGGGCCGCCGGAGACAACCGGAGGTGCACCGAGAGGTCGAACGGGAACCAGTGGCCGAGCAGCAGCGGCCCGTGGACCACCAGTACGCCACCGGGCGGCAGCGACACGTAGGGCGAGCGCGTCGCACGGTCGGTGACCGGGTCCCACAGGTCGGGCAGCACGCGCCCGGAACCGCCCGCGTCGAGGGGGTTGAACACCTCGCGCCACAAGGCGCCGACGTCGGTCCATCCGTCGTAGTACGCGTCGACGTCCTGCCGGCCGAACTCGTAGCGCAGCGACGCGGGACGCAGGAACCCGGCCGTGGCCACCACCAGTACGGACCGGCCGCGCAGCCGCAGGGCGTCGGCGAGCCGCTGGGCGAGCGCGTCGCCGTGCGCGGCCGGCGCGCCGTCCACCGCCACTCGCGGCCAGGGGCCGCCGTCCGCGGCCTCGGTCCGCGTCACCCGGTCGGCGAGCGCGTCGGTCAGCCGTTCCCAGGAGATCGCTTCGAGCCGCACACTCCCATCATGCCGGCCGTCCCCGGCGCGCCCACCCGCGCCCCGGTACGCGGCGCACGGGGCGCCGCAGCGACGGGCCCCTCAACGCCAGCCGTAGCGGCGCCGCAGCCGGACCACGACCCGGTCGAAGAGCGGGCGGGCGAGTGCGCACGCCTCGCGGCGCATGCCGTCGCGGTGCACGCGCAGTACCCGGTCCAGGTCCACCCACGACTCCCTCCCGGCGCTGTCCCACGGCCCCGACCCGATCGGCACCCACTCGCGGTCCTCGTCGTGCCGCTTGCTCGACAGCCGTACGGCGAGCAGGGTGCCGGCCTGCTCCCGCGCCACGACCAGCACCGGCCGGTCCTTGCCCCGCCCGTCGTTCTCCTCGTACGGCACCCAGGTCCACACGATCTCCCCGGGGTCTGGTTCGCCGTCCGGGTCGGGGGCGTACTCGGTGCGCACCGGGCCGACCTGTTCTGGGCGAGCCTCGACCGTGGCCGACGGCCCCAGCCGTCCGGGGTTGTCGGGTGTGCCGTGCGGAGCGTTGGGTGCTGAGGTCATCCGGACACGCTAGCCCGCGCGGCGCTGGGTGCCGTGAGCGCGGGTCCTGGCCGGCCCGGGAGAGCGCCGGCCGCGCCTACCCCTGGCCGGCGCGGCGCAACAACGGGCGCCTCGGATGCGGCGAGCGGGGGCGCGTCATCGCCCGCGGCGGTAACCGGGGGCGGAATTGCGCCAACGGGTCAGCGCAACACCAGTCCGTGCTCGGCCAGCACCGGAATGATCGGCTTGTAGTACGTCCGGCCAGCGGTGCGGCAACCGCCACCCGAGTGGAAGATGAAGCCCAACGCCTTGTCACCGGCGAACGCGGGGCCGCCGACGTCCCCACGCTCCGAGCACGCGTTGGAGGTGAACAGGCCGGTCACCAGCCCCTCGGGGAAGTTCACCGAGACGTTCACCGACTGCACGATGCCGCACCCGTAGAGGGTCACTCGCCCGATGTGACACATCGAGTGCCCGACGACGGGACGTGCGGCACCGGTGATGTCCACGAGCTTGCCCGTGCTGAGCCGGATCTCGCCGGGGAACGAAACGGCCGTGTTGGTGTAGCGGATGAGACCGTAGTCGGAGGTGGGGAAGCCCGCGCCTTCCGTGCGTCCGATGGATATCGTCCGCGCCGAGTCCGCGTACCAGGTGGTGTCCGTCTCCGCGCAGTGCCCGGGAACGATGCCGTACGGGCTGCCGCTCTTCTCCGCGTTGAAGCCCACCACACAGGTGCCGCCGCTGCCGGCGTAGATCACGTCCCCGCCCGCGACGACGGTCTGCCGGTCCGCGGCGGCAGCGGGCGGGGCCCCGGCGAGAAGCAGCGCGCACACGGCGAGCAGTACGCCTAACCACATCGGGCGCGGCGCGCGGGCGGCGGAGGGGCGAGGTCTCATGGTTCCTCCCAGGTCGGGCGAGCAGGGCATCCTTGGCTGCGCTGAACCGGCGGAGGTCCGCCACACGCGTGGCGCCGACAGCGGCAAGTATGGAGCGGGGCCGGCGCCCGAGGGCACCCCCGTGCGCCGACTCGGCGGCCGGGCCCGCCACTTCGGCTCGGGCCCGTAGGGTTCGCTCCAAGTCCGGGCCCGTGCGCGGTGCGTCGCCGAAGAAGGCCCTCCGCGCGCCGCGAACGCGAGCCCCCCGCGCCCACTGGTCGGCGGCGGACCCGCCGCGCCCACGCAGCGGAACACCCACGCCATGCGGAGGAGGCGTCCGCCCGTCGCGGACGGCTCCCGCGAGGACCGGCGGCACATACGGGATCGACCACGTAGAGCGGCGGCGATGGGCGTGGCTCGCTCACGCCGCCGGCGGCGGGCCGGCACGCCTCCGCCACCGCGCGCGACGACCGTCCGGGCGCCCCGTTGGCAGGAGTACTTTGGATCGTGGGAGATGTGTTGCGATGCTCCGTACCGGCGATGAGCCCCTCCACGCGCGCAGCCCCCTACGGCTGCGCCTCGGCCTGGCCCTGTGGGGTCTGGCCTGGGCCGTCGCGGGCGCCGTCGCCTTCGCCGGCGTCGGCAGGCCCGGCTGGGCCACGGCCTGCACGGTGATCGCCGGCGTGGCGGCGCTCGATGTCGGATGCGTCCTGCGGCGCCTCCGGCAGGGGCCGCACTACCAACCCGGCCGAGACGTGCCACCGTACGAACCCCTCAGCGACGGTGCCGTCGGAGCCCGCCACGCGAACGATGGCGCCGCCTGGCGGCACCGCCGCCGCGCGCGTTGACCGGGAGTCGAACGTCAGGGAAGGTCGCCTGCGTCGGTGCTCGGTAGGGCGTGCCGCCGCGTGCCGCACTCCTCCGCGCCGCGGCTGGGCAGGCGCCCCGCGCGGCGGCCTCCCGGGGAGCGGGAGGCCGCCGCGCGGCCGCGTACACCTGTCAGCCAGCGTCCCCGAACCGGGCCGCCGCGATGAAGTCCGGGCGGGGGTCGAGGGCCGCGGCCAGCCGGAAGTGACGCGTGGCCTCGTCGGGACGACTGGCACGCTCCAGCGTGCGCCCCAGCGCGAAGTGCGCGAAGGCGTTGTCGGGCTCGCGCTCCAGGACGTGCTGGAACTCCAGCTCGGCCGCTCGTAGTTGGGCTCCGAGGAAGAACGCCCGGGCCCGCAGGAGTCGCGCCGCGGTGTTGTCCGGGTGCGCGGATATGACGGAGTCCAGCAGCTTCACGGCACCCCGCGGGTCACGCGCCGCGAGCAACTGCTCCGCCGCGCGGTAGTCGATCACATGCGTCTCGGGCGTGGGCTGCCTGGTCACTGCCGTCTCCTCTCCCGGTTCTCCCGGTCACTGGTCGCCGGCTCACTCATGGGCGATGAGGTGCCGTTGGCACCCCGCGCCGCCGTACGAGCCCGTCGGGCTGCGTGCCAACGCGCGCCTCGCGATGCGAGATCGCAGACTCTCGCGGCCTCGCGAGATGGTGCCAACGAGGTCCACAACGGTCTGCCCCGGAACTGTATTCCCGCGCCGTCAGCCGCTCACGCGCGCACGCTCCCCCTAACGGCGGCCCTGTTGGCCCCGCCGCCGCACGCCACACCGCCCCCACGCGCTCGGTCGCGCGCGGCAGCGCTCCCGCTCACGGGGCGAACACCAGGACCAGCAGGCCGAGGAACATCCAGGCCACCCCCGCACCGGCGAAGCCGTAATCCCAAACGAGGCGTTCCCGACGGTGGATGACGAGCGTGCGCGGATCAGCCGGGTCGTAGCGGATGAGGACGTGCTTGCCGATGGTCAACGGCTGCTGACGGGACGGCGGCACCGGGCAGACGACCTCGATGACCCGCTCGTCCTCCGTGGTGAACTGCAACCGCGGGCGCCCCCCGACGTGCGACCGCACCGTCCGCTCCCCCTCGGCCTGCCCGTCCCCCGCACCGGCCGGGCCCGACGTCTGGAGCGCTGGCTTGATCAACGCCCAGGCCGCGACCCCGCCGCCGCGTAGGCGCCACACGTGCCGAAGGCCGGCCAACCCGGCCACCAGGGACACCGCGCCGCCGACGACCGCAAACAGCCCCACCACCGAGGCAGGCCCGTACGCCATGCTTGCCCTCCCCCTCGCTTTCGCTCGCGACGCGCGCCCCGCACGCACGCCCCCGACCCGCGACCCCGTCGCTCCCCAACCTCGCTGCGCCGCCGCGCTGGCGCCGAGCGCGCCGCTGCACGGTGCCGGCGCGGCGCGCGTCAGCTCAGCGGATCGGCGGGACCGGTGTCGCTCACGCGCCACTGACCCGGCACGCTCAGCGTCCCGCGCGGCCGGGGCGCCGCTATGCGGAGGCCGCTCGCTCTTTGAGCTGCTCCCACACCTTCCTGACCTGTGGCTCCAGCGCCTCCAGCGGACCGTCGTTGTCCACGATCAGGTCGGCTACGGCCTTACGCTGTTCCCGTGTCGCCTGGGCCGCCATCCGGGAGCGCGCCTCTTCCTCGGTCATGCCGCGCAGCCGCACCAGTCGGTCGAGCTGCGTCTGCGGCGAGGCGTCCACGACCAACACGAGATCGAAGAGGGGCGCCAGACCGTTCTCCGTGAGGAGCGGTACGTCGTGGACGACGATGGAATCGGCTCCCGCCTCGCTCTCCAGCTCGGCGGAACGGTCTCTCACCAGCGGGTGGACGATCGCGTTGAGGGCCGCCAGTCGTTGCGGATCGGCGAAGACGACGGAGCCGAGCTTCGGCCGGTCAAGCCGCCCCTCGCTGTCCAGGATCTCCTCGCCGAACTCCGCCACCACCGCGGCGAGTCCGGGAGTCCCCGGCTCCACCACCTCGCGCGCGATCTTGTCGGAGTCGATCACGACCGCCCCGTAGGAGGCGAGCAGCCGTGACACCTCGCTCTTGCCCGCACCGATTCCGCCCGTCAGCCCCAGCTTCAGCATGCGCTCAGCCTATGCGGCCAGCCTCGCGCGAACAGGGCCCACCCCGGCGCGGCCCGCCGGCCACACCACACACAGGCCGCAGCCCTCGCTCGCCGCCGCAACGCCCCGCAGACCTCGACCGCGCATCGCTCCCCTGCCACACCGCCGCACCGCCCTTCGCCTCGACGACACGTCGCCGCCGCGCTTCCAGATCGCCGCAGCGGCGCACCGCCGACGCCACGCCACAGGGCTGGCTCAGACGTCGCCGTCGCGCTCCGCGCGCTCGGCGAGGAACTGCTCCAGCTCCGCGCCGAGTTCCTCCGCCGACGGCAACTCGGCGGGTTCGGCGACGAGGCTGCCGCGCGTCTCGGCGCCGGCTATCGCGTCGTACTGGTGCTCCAGGCCCCGGACCAGGGACACCAACTCCTCGTCGCCCTCGGAGATCTGTCGTTCGATCTCCTCCTGGGTACGGAGGGCCGCGGTCCGCAGGCTGTGGGCGACCCCCGGCAGCACGAGGCCCGTTGCCGCGGTGACCGCCTCAAGCGCCGTCAACGCCGCGTCCGGGTAGGGCGACCTGGCCACGTAGTGCGGTACGTGCGCCGCCACGCCGAGCACGTCGTGCCCGGCCTCGCCGAGTCGGAACTCGATCAGCGACTCGGCGCTGCCCGGCACCTGGGCCTCGTCGAACAGGCCCTGGTAGCCCGGCGTCAGGTCGACCCGGTTGCCGTGCGGCGTCAGGCCGACCGGCCGGGTGTGCGGCACGCCCATGGGTATGCCGTGGAAGTTGACCGTGAGTCGTACGCCGAGCCGCTCCACGACCTGACGCACGGCCGCCGCGAAGCGCTCCCACTCCACGTCCGGCTCGGGGCCCGACAGCAACAGGAAGGGCGCGCCAGTGGCGTCGCGCACGAGGTGGAGCTCGATCACGGGCGTCTCGTAGGCCGTCCAGCGGTCGCGCTCGAAGGTGAGCAGCGGACGCCTGGCCCGGTAGTCCACGAGCCGGTCGTGGTCGAAGCGCGCAACGACCTGGTGTGGCAGGCCCTTCAGCAGCTTCTCCACGATCTGCGCGCCCGTCTCACCCGCGTCGATGTAGCCATCGAAGTGGTAGAGCAGCACCAGCCCGGCCGAGTCGCGCGACGATATCGCGTCCACCGCCGCGAGCCCGCTCGGCTCCCATGCGTACAAGTCCTGGGGTTCCAACACCGTGAGCGCTCCTCCTCGTTCTCGTTGAGGCCAACGCCGCCGTCACCGCCCGCATTCCCGGTGATCACTTTCGTTGTACGGACCGGGGCGCGAACGCCAGGCCAGGCTAGACGAGCCGGGCCGGAGCCGGGACACGGTTCGCGACGGACCGGGCCGCGCCGGGTCGAGCCACGCCTGAGGAGGTCGGACCGGACGAGGTCGGATCGCGCGACGATGCGCCGCGGCCCCGCCCCCTGTTGACGCGTTCACGTAATGCCCCTACGTTCCCGACCCGTCCCGGCGTACGCGTCACACGCGCCCACCCCACCGACACGACGCCCCACGCGCCAGCAGCCCCACACACCACCCCCGGCCCAGAGGCAGCCCCCATGCGCACTCGCCCCGTCCGCCCCAGCCGCCCCCGCCGCTCGCGCGGCCCGCTCTCGCTGTCCATCACGGCGCTCGCCTGTGGCGGGCTGCTCGCCGCTGGGTCCGCCCTCCAGGGCCCCGCCCACGCCACGCCCGTCCACTCGGCCGCGACCATTCCCGTCTCCTCCGCCCAGCAGCTCAAGGACGCGCTCGCCGCCGCCAAGCCGGGCGACACCATCAAGCTGGCCGACGGCACCTACCGCGGGAACTTCAAGACCACGCGCGCCGGCAGTCGCGACTCCCCCATCACCCTGATCGGCTCGGCCCGGGCCGTCCTGACCGCCGGGGGCGGCTACGGCCTGCACCTGAACGGGGCCGACGGCTGGAGCCTGCGCGGCTTCACGGTCACCGGCGGTCAGAAGGGCATCGTCCTGGACGAGGCCGACGAGGTGCACATCGATGGCGTCACCGTGCACGACCTCGACATGGAGGGGGTGCACTGGCGCACGTCCAGCTCCGACGGCTCGATCAGGAATTCCACGATCCGGAACACCGGCACCAACGGTCGCGGCATGGGCGAGGGCGTCTACGTGGGCAGCGCCGGCGGCACCTCGGACAGGAGCGACAACATCCTGATCGAGAACAACACGCTGGGCCCGGGCATCGGCGGCGAGAACATCGACATCAAAGAAGGCACCACCGGCGCCCGGATCATCGGCAACACCTTCGACGGCGGCGGCCTGACCGGCGCGAACTACGACGACTCATGGGTGGACATCAAGGGGAACGACGTCCTCGTCGAGAACAACGTCGGCAAGCGCACCACCAACGACGGCTACCAGACGCACGAGGTACAGGACGGTTGGGGCTGTCGCGCCACGTTTCGCGGCAACAAGTCCGACCTCGCCGGGTCCACCGGGCCCGACCGGTACGCCATCAACGTGACCAACTACGACGCGCGAAGCTGCCCCGTCACGGTCACCCGCGACAACACCGTCTCCGGCGGCAGGGGCCTGACCAACCCCGGCGTCCCCGTGCGCGACTGAACCGCTCGCGACGGCCCCGCGAACGTGGGGGTCCCGGCAACGGGAAACAGCGAAGGCCCACCCCTCGCGTAGAGGGGTGGGCCTTCGCCGTCAGCTAGTGCTCAGCAGGGGGAGAGCTTCAGCTCTGCCCACCGGCCAGCTTCTCGCGGAGGGCAGCCAGCGCCTCGTCGGAGGCCAGGGCACCGGAGGTGTCGTCCGACTCGGAGGAGTACGAACCACCGGAGACGTTGCCCCCGCCGCTCGCACCGCCGGCGGCCGGAGCGGCAGCGCCCTCGGCAGCGGCCTGCTCGTCGGCCTCGCGGGACTTGATGACCTGCGCCTGGTGCTGCTCGAAGCGGGTCTGGGCCGTGGCGTACTGGCCCTCCCACTCCTCACGCTGCTTCTCGTAGCCCGGCAGCCAGTCGTTGGCCTCGGGGTCGAAGCCCTCGGGGTAGATGTAGTTCCCCTGGTCGTCGTACGAGGCGGCCATGCCGTACAGCGTCGGGTCGAACTCGACCGAGGCCGGGTCGGCGCCGAAGGACTCGTTGGCCTGCTTCAGCGAGAGGCTGATGCGGCGGCGCTCCAGGTCGATGTCGATGACCTTGACGAAGATCTCGTCGTTGACCTGGACGACCTGCTCCGGGATCTCCACGTGGCGCTCGGCCAGCTCGGAGATGTGCACCAGGCCCTCGATGCCCTCGTCGACGCGGACGAACGCGCCGAACGGGACGAGCTTGGTGACCTTACCCGGGACGACCTGCCCGATCTGGTGGGTCCGGGCGAACTGCTGCCACGGGTCTTCCTGGGTCGCCTTGAGCGACAGGGAGACGCGCTCGCGGTCCATGTCGACGTCGAGGACCTCGACCGTGACCTCCTGGCCGACCTCGACGACCTCGGAGGGGTGGTCGATGTGCTTCCAGGAGAGCTCGGAGACGTGCACGAGGCCGTCCACGCCACCCAGGTCCACGAAGGCACCGAAGTTGACGATGGAGGAGACGACGCCCGAGCGCACCTGACCCTTCTGCAGGGTGGTGAGGAAGGTCTGGCGGACCTCGCTCTGGGTCTGCTCCAGCCAGGCACGGCGGGACAGGACCACGTTGTTGCGGTTCTTGTCCAGCTCGATGATCTTGGCCTCGAGCTCCTTGCCCACGTAGGGCTGGAGGTCGCGGACGCGGCGCATCTCCACGAGGGAGGCCGGCAGGAAGCCACGGAGGCCGATGTCGAGGATGAGACCACCCTTGACGACCTCGATGACGGTACCGGTGACGATGCCGTCCTCTTCCTTGATCTTCTCGATGGTGCCCCAGGCACGCTCGTACTGGGCGCGCTTCTTCGAGAGGATCAGGCGGCCTTCCTTGTCCTCCTTCTGGAGAACAAGGGCTTCGATCTCGTCACCGACGGCGACGACCTCGTTGGGGTCGACGTCGTGCTTGATCGAGAGCTCGCGGCTCGGGATGACACCTTCGGTCTTGTAACCGATGTCGAGCAGGACCTCGTCCCGGTCGACCTTCACGATGACGCCGTCGACGATGTCGCCGTCGTTGAAGTACTTGATCGTCTCGTCGATCGCGGCGAGGAAGGCTTCCTCGTTACCGATGTCGTTGACCGCTACCTGCGGGGTGGTGGCGGTGGTCTCGGTGCTGCTCGTCATGTGGGAAAGGGCTCCGGTACGGACATTGAAGTCGTAGGTACTGCTACGCCGGGAGCCCGTATCGCACTGCCGAAGTCGGCCAGCCTTGGAGGCGTGAGCTTCGCGGTCTCCCCGGAGGGAAAGCCACAAGCGCCTCGACAACCGAGGGGACATACAACAGATGCAAGCGCAACCTGCTCCGTCTGAGGTACGCAGGCTCGCAGCGCAACTTGTAGCATACGGGGGCAGCCGGGCAGGGTCAATGCGCGAAGAGCGCACGTGGGAAGCGAAACGCCAGTGGCCCGGCGTACGTGTGGTCCGGGCCGCCATCGGGGGTCACTCACGGTGTTCGCGGCCGCAGGTCGATTCAGAGAGTACGACGACACCGACGATGAGCCAAGACCGCCGGCCGACCGACGCGCCCGACGCCTCCACAGCGCCCGAAAGTGGCCCACCCGGCCCGTCATCCGCACCTCCCCACGCCCCTGCGCGCGCCGCGGCCGGCGTCGCGCGGGACGCCGTGGACGACGTGCTGGCCGCCGCGCGGGACCGTGCGGACGGGGACGAGGACGACGTCACCGCGACCCGGCGCCGCGCCGGGGACGACGAGAGCAACCGGGCCAGCCGGGGCTGGTGGGACCGCAACGCCGACGAGTACCAGGACGAACACGGCGCGTTCCTCGGCGACGACCGGTTCGTCTGGGGCCCGGAGGGCCTGGACGAGGAGGAGGCCGGGCTGCTCGGCCCGGTCGCGGGGCTCAGGGGGCGCAGGGTGCTGGAGATCGGGGCCGGGGCCGCGCAGTGTTCGCGCTGGCTCGCCGCGCGGGGCGCGCGGCCGGTCGCGCTCGACCTCTCGCACCGCCAGCTCCAGCACGCCCTGCGGATCGCGGACGGGGCCTCGCCGGCCGCGTCGGTACCGCTGGTGCAGGCCGAGGCGGGCCTGCTGCCCTTCGCCGACGGCAGTTTCGACCTGGCGTGTTCGGCGTACGGGGCGGTCCCCTTCGTGGCCGACCCGGTGCGGGTGATGCGCGAGGTGCGGCGCGTGCTGCGGCCCGGCGGGCGCTGGGTGTTCTCGGTGACGCACCCGATCCGCTGGGCCTTCCCCGACGAGCCGGGCCCGGAGGGGCTCTCGGTCGCGGCCTCCTACTTCGACCGCACGCCCTACGTCGAGCAGGACGCGGCCGGGCACGCCGTCTACGTCGAGCACCACCGGACGCTCGGCGACCGGGTCAGGGACGTGGTGAGCGGCGGCTTCCGGCTCGTGGACCTCGTCGAGCCCGAGTGGCCGCACTGGAACACGCAGGAGTGGGGCGGCTGGTCCCCGCTGCGCGGCCAGCTCATCCCGGGCACGGCGATCTTCGTGTGCGAGCGGGACTGATCGTTCCGCCCGCGCGCGTCGCGGCCGGGGGTTGTCGCCCGGGCTGACTGACTGACTGGCTGAGCGGACCCTGGCTTGGGGTGGGCTCGGGCCCCGTGGCGAGCGGACGGCCACGCCGTGGCGATGTCAGTGGTCGCTGCGAGGATAGGACGCGTGACGATCCGTACTGACGTGCTCGACCACCTGCCCGTCCGCAGCGCCGTGCCCGCGCTGTGGGACGCCCTCGAGGCGCGCGGGACCGCCGTGCTGTGCGCGCCGCCCGGTACGGGGAAGACGACGCTGGTCCCGCTCGCCCTGGCCGGGCTGCTGCGTCCCGGTGGTCCGGTGCGGCGGGTGGTGGTGGCCGAGCCGCGGCGGATCGCGGCCCGGGCGGCGGCGCGCCGGATGGCCTGGCTGTTGGGCGAGGAGGTCGGCGAGCGGGTCGGCTTCACGGTGCGTGGCGAGCGGCGGGTCGGGCGGCGGACCGTGGTCGAGGTGGTGACCACCGGCGTGCTTCTGCAAAGGCTGCAACGCGATCAGGAATTGGCCGGCGTGGCCGTCGTGATGCTGGACGAGTGCCACGAGCGGCACCTCGACGCGGACACCGCCGCCGCGTTCCTGCTCGACGTACGGGCCACGCTGCGGCCCGATCTGTGGCTGGTGGCGGCCTCGGCGACGACGGACGCGGAAGGCTGGGCCGCGCTGCTCGGCGGGGCCGCCGCCGGCTCGACCACGCCGGCGGGCGGCGTGCCGGCCGGCGGCGCTCCGGGGTCGGCCGACGGTGGGTTCGCCGTCCCCGCTACCGCAACGGGGGGCGGCGAGGCGGGCGGGGACCCGGCGAGCGGGCCGAGCGGTGCGGCGCGGGACGCGACGGACGAGGGCCGGGGCGCGGGGGTTCGGGGCGCGGGCGACCAGGTTCGGGGCGCGGGGGGCGGCGGCGCCCCCATCGTGACCGCGCACGGCACGGCCCATCCCGTGGACGTGGTGTGGGCGCCGCCGGAGCGGGCCGTGCGGCCGGCGCACGGCATGCGGGTCGATCCGGTGCTGCTGGAGCACGTCGCGGCCGTGGTGCGGCGGGCCCTGCGGGAGCGGGACGGTGACGTTCTCTGCTTCCTGCCGGGGGTCGGGGAGATCAGCCGGGTGGCCGGGCAGCTCGGGGGCGGGGAGCGGCTGGGCGCCGAGGTGCTGCAGGTGCACGGGCGGGCGCCGGCGGCGGTGCAGGACGCGGTGTTGGCGGGCGGTACCGGCCGGCGTCGGGTGGTCCTGGCCACCTCGGTCGCCGAGTCGAGCCTGACGGTTCCCGGGGTGCGGGTGGTGGTGGACGCGGGGCTGGCCCGGGAGCCGCGCACCGACCACGCGCGGGGGCTCGGCGCGCTCACGACCGTGCGGGCCTCGCGGGCCGCGACGCGGCAGCGGGCTGGCCGGGCTGGACGCGAGGCGCCCGGTGTGGTGTATCGCTGCTGGTCAGAGGCGGACGACGCGCGGCTGCCGCGTTGGCCGGCGCCGGAGATCGCGGTGGCCGACCTGGCGTCGTTCGCCCTGCACTGCGCGTGTTGGGGCGACCCCGACGCCTCGGGCCTCGCGCTGCTCGACCCGCCACCGGGTGGGGCCATGACCGCCGCCCGGGAGGTGCTGGTGGCGATCGGCGCGACCGACGACGCGGGCCGGGTGACGGAGCGAGGGGCGCGCATGGCGCGGCTGGGGCTGCACCCCCGACTGGCGCGGGCGCTTGTCGACGGCGCGCGCGAGGTGGGGCCGCGCCCGGCGGCCGAGGTGGTGGCCCTGTTGAGCGAGGAGCCGCCACGGGAGTACGGGGACGATCTGAGCGCCGCCCTGCGCGCCGCGCGGCGCGGCGGTGACGCCTACGCCGGGCGCTGGCGCGCGGAGGCGCGCCGGTTGGCGGGGGCATTGGGCGAGGTGCGGGGCGACGGTGCGGGCGCGGGCCCGGGAGGCGGCGGTACGGGGAGCGGCGCGTCGCGGGATGGTGGCGGGCAGGGGGCGGGGTTCGACGACGCGGTCGCCGGGCTGGTGGCCGCGTTGGCCTTCCCCGAGCGGGTGGCACGGGCGCGCGGGGGCGGCGCGCTGCTGATGGCGTCGGGCACGGGCGCGGAGTTGGCGGCCGGGTCCGGGTTGCGGGAGGCGGAGTGGCTGGCCATCGCGGTGGCCGACCGGCCGGTCGCCGCCGCGTCCGCGCGGGTGCGGCTCGCCGCGGTGATCGACGAGGAGACGGCGCGGACGGCGGCGGCCACGCTCCACACCACCGCCGACGAGGTCGGCTGGTCCGTCGACCGCGGCGATCTGGTGGCCCGCCGGGTCGAGCGGCTGGGACGTATCGAGGTGCGCGTCAAGCCGCTCGCGAGACCCGATCCGGAGCGGGTGCGGGAGGGGCTGCTCGACGGGCTGCGCGGCGAAGGGCTCGGGCTGTTGCGCTGGTCGGCCGACGCCCGCTCGCTCCGGCAGCGGATGGCCTTCGCGCACCGGGTGCTGGGCGAGCCGTGGCCCGACGTGAGCGACGCGGCGTTGCTGGATCGGGCCGACGCGTGGCTGGCCGGCGTGCTGGACCGCGCCCGTGGCCGGGCTGACCTGGGGCGGGTGGACGCCGGCCAGGCGCTGAGCCGGCTGCTGCCGTGGGCCACGGGGGACGCGGCGCGGTTCGACGAGTTGGTGCCGGAGCGGATCGAGGTGCCGAGCGGATCGCGGATACGGGTGGACTACGCGGAGGAGCAGCCGGTGCTCGCGGTGAAGCTCCAGGAGTTGTTCGGCTGGCAGGAGACGCCCCGGATCGCCGGCGGACGGGTGCCCGTCGTCGTGCATCTCCTGTCGCCGGCCGGCCGCCCGGCCGCCGTCACCGCCGATCTGGCGTCGTTCTGGCGCGAGGGCTACCGCTCCGTACGGGCCGAGTTGCGCGGCCGGTACCCGAAGCACCCCTGGCCACAGGACCCGTCGGCGGCCGAACCCACCCGGCACACCGCGGCACGCGCACGGTGGGGGTAGCGGGGGCGGGGCGGGGCCCGCGGCGGCGGGTGACGCCCCGGGCCGGCGGCGGGCGCGCCGCGAAGCGTGGGGTTCGTCGCGTGGACGGGCGCTCGGGCCGCGACGGACCGGGCGCCGGCGGGAGGGTTTCCCGTCGGCGCCCGGTGTGAAGCTGACTCAGGCGACCGTCAGCGTGAGCGTGAAGGCGGCGCCGTCGGCGGTGGTGAGGCGGAGCAGGAAGGTGCCCGAGGTGCCGTCGGTGAACACCTGCGGCAGGACGAGCTGTCCCTTGGCGTCCGTCCTCAGGCCGTCGAGCGTGCGCACGGGCTTGCCCTGGGCGTCCTTGAAGTAGGGGCCCTTGTCGTTCGGGGCGGCGTCAGCGGCAGAGCTGATCATGGTCGCGGTGAACTTCACGTCCGCGGCCGGCTTGCCCCGGTGGGTGGCCCGCACCGTGATCGGCTCGACGAACGAGGCGTCCGGCTTCGCGGTGAGCGGCAGCGTGTCGGTCCGCGTCACCGCGTCGGCCGTCGGCGTGGGGGCGGGGCGGGGCGCCACGACCCCGGTGAAGTCGACCGCGCCCCTGGGCTCGTCCACCAGCGTGGCCCGCACGGTGAACGTGCCGACCTTCTTACCGGCCATGATCTTGGGGGCCTGTGCCGTGCCGTCCAACCGCGAGAAGACGGTGACCTGGTCCGTGAGGCCGTAGAAACGGGCCTCGGTCTCGCCACGTATCTCGAACCGCACGCGCACCCCGGCGAGCGGCTTGCCCTTGCTGTCGACCGCCCGGACCTCGGGCGACGTGTCGAAGGACGTGCCCTCGGTGGCCGTGAACCGCTGGGCGCCGACCCGCGTCAGGGACTTCTCGGGCTTGGGGGCGGGTGGCGTGGTCGGCGGGGGCGTCGTCGGAGGCGTGGTGGGCGGAGTGGTGGGCGGTTGGACGGCGGCGTCGGCTTGGTCGGGGGCGTCGGCGGCGTGGTGGGCTTCGGCGTGGGCTTGTTCGGCTTGCCCGGCTTGTGCGGGGGCTCGGGCCGCGGCGGCGTGGTGGGCCGCTCGGTGCCGCCGGGGTGCTGCGCCTGCTGCTTGCCGCCCTCGTCCCCGCCGCGGCCCTTGTGCCCACCCGGCTTGCGGGCGGGGTCGCCGTCGTCGTCGGGGCGCTGGTCGCCGCGAGTGCCGGGGCCGTCGTCCTCGGGCAGCGCGCCGGTGCCGTCCGGCACCTCGTGCGTGCCGGACCGGTAGTACTCGAACCAGGACAGGACCGTCCGCAGGTACTCCTGTGAACGGTTGTAGCCGAGGATCGCCTTGTCCAGATCGGCCTTGACCGACAGGTCGCGGTCGTTGGCGCACAGGTAGTGGGCCGCCGCCAGGGCCGCGTCGTAGATGTTGTTGGGGTTGCGCTCGCCGTCCCCGTTGCCGTCCTGGCCCCAGGCGGCCCAGGTGGACGGGATGAACTGCATCGGCCCGACGGCCCGGTCGTGCGTGGTGTCGCCGTCGTACGCGCCACCGTCCGTGTCGGTGATCCGCGCGAAGCCGTTGCCGTCCAGAACCGGGCCGAGGATCGGGCTGTACGTGGTGCCCTCGCGGTCCACGGCACCGCCGCGGGCCTGGCCCGATTCGACGCGGCCGATGGCGGCGAGCAACTGCCACGGGAGTCGGCACTGGGCGCGGCTGTCCGCGACGGACGACTCCGCCTTCCGGTACGCGTCGAGCACGGTGGCCGGGATGCCGGAGTCGGCACCGCCCATCTCGGTGGGTTCGTTGGCGCCGCTCGGCCGGTCGCTCGGCCGGGTGGGGTGCTTCGGGCTGCGCAGCGGCGGGAGGTCGGTGTGGTACGAGGAGTCGCCACTGATCGCGTCGTCCGCGCTCGAAGGCGCCTCGCCCGCGACGTCTCTGTCCCGGTCTCTGGTCTTCTCCGAGTGCCCGCCCGCGAAACCCGGGGCCTGAGAGGCGGTCAGCGCGGCCATCGCGACCGCTGCCACCGCAGTCGTCGCCGCCCCCTTGCGCAGCCGCCGACTGATGTGCGCTGCCATCGTCCATCCCTCCCGATCGACCGTGCCGCGCTCCCCCGCGCGACAACGCTGGTGACCCTACGGCAACTTGTGGTCCGCATCTACTGACACACAATGTTCCTTTTTGAACGGGTACACAGGGGGCTCTGGCCGTGGTGATCGCGGTGTTCTCGCGGAGTTCCGTCGGTGACGAGGACGACGCCCGCCGGCCAGGCGTTCCCACGTCGGGCGATGTTTACCGGGAGTTCCGCTGGCCGAAAGGGCCCGAGAAGTGGCGGGGCGGAGGGCGAGCGGCCACCGGGGTGGCGGACCACCCGGCGCGCTGCCCTTCCCGCCGGTGACCGTTGCGCCTTCGGGCCCGGCCGCTGCTCGTTCGGTCCCCCGCGGCTGCACGGGCGGACGCGCGGGGGCCCGCTCCGTGGCCGGCCCCCGCGTCGGGGGCTCAGTGCGCCGCCGACTCCCAGTCGCTGCCCGCGCCGACCGAGACGTCGAGGGGGGCGCTGAGTTCCACGGCCCCGGACATCTCGCGCCGCACCAGCTCCTCCACGCGCTCCCGCTCCCCCGCCGCGATCTCCAGCACGATTTCGTCGTGCACCTGGAGCAGCATCCGGGAGGTGAGCCGCGCCTCGCGCAGGGCGCGGTCGACGCGCAGCATGGCGATCTTGACGATGTCGGCCGCGGTCCCCTGGATGGGAGCGTTGAGCGCCATGCGCTCCGCCATCTCGCGGCGCTGCCGGTTGTCGCTGTTGAGGTCCGGCAGGTAGCGGCGGCGGCCCAGCATGGTCTGGGTGTAGCCGGTGGCCCGCGCCTCCTCCACCACGCGCTGCAGATAGTCGCGCACCCCGCCGAACCGCTCGAAGAAGGTGTCCATCAACTTGCGCGCCTCGTCGGGCGCGATGGTCAACTGCTGGGACAGGCCGAAGGCGGACAGCCCGTACGCCAGCCCGTACGACATCGCCTTGATCTTGCGGCGCATCTCCGGGTCCACCTCGGTCTTGGCGACGCCGAAGACCTGGGAGGCGACCGTGGTGTGCAGGTCCTCGCCGGAGGTGAACGCCTGGATAAGGCCCTCGTCCTCGGAGAGGTGGGCCATCACCCGCAGTTCGATCTGGCTGTAGTCGGCCGTCATCAGCGACTCGTACCCCTCGCCGACGACGAAGCCGCGGCGGATGGCGCGGCCCTCGTCCGTGCGCACCGGGATGTTCTGCAGGTTCGGGTCGGTGGAGGACAGTCGGCCGGTGGCCGCCACCGTCTGGTTGAAGGTGGTGTGGATGCGGCCGTCGGGGGCGATCGTCTTGATCAGGCCCTCGACGGTGGAGCGCAGTCGGGCCTGCTCCCGGTGGCGCAGCATGATGACGGGCAGCTCGTGCTCGGTCTGGCCGGCGAGCCAGGCCAGGGCGTCGGCGTCCGTCGTGTAGCCCGTCTTGGTCTTCTTCGTCTTGGGCAGGCCCAGCTCGCCGAACAGCACCTCCTGGAGCTGCTTGGGCGAGCCGAGGTTGAACTCGTGGCCCACCGCGGCGTGCGCCTCCCGCACGGCCTGCTGCACGGCGGCGGCGAACTGCTGCTCCATCGACTCCAGCCAGCCACGGTCGGCGGCGATCCCGGCCCGCTCAAGTCGGGCCAGCAGCTCGGAGGTGGGCAGCTCGATGTCATGCAGCAACTCGGCCGCGCCGACCTCGGTCAGCCGTCCCTCGAACGCCTCGCTCAGGTCCACCACGGCCCGCGCCTGCGTCATCAGCGCGTCCTGCTCGGCCTGGTCGTCGGCGCCGAAGGCGAGCTGTCCGCTGTCGGCCGCCGCCGGGGCCAGCTCGCGTCCCAGGTACTCGACCGTCAGCGCGTCCAGGGCGAAGGACCGCCGCCCGGGCTTGACCAGGTACGCGGCGAGCGCGGTGTCCATCCGCACGCCGGCGATGGTCCAGCCGTGCTCGGCGAAGACCCGCATCGCGCCCTTGGCGTCGTGCATGACCTTGGGCCGCTCGGGGTCGGCGATCCAGGCGGCGAAAGCCTGTTCGTCCGCCGCGTCCAGCTCGGCGGGGTCGAACCAGGCGGCCGGGCCGGCCGCGGTCGCCAGCGCGACCTCGCTCACGCTGCCGCTGCCGAGCGCCCAGGCGTCCACGGTCGCCACGCCGAGCGGCACCCCGCCGTGCTCGGCGAGCCAGGGCGCCAGCTCGCCGGCGCCCAGCGCCACGCCGTCCACCGCCACGCCCGCCGCCGGGGCCACGGTCTCCTCGACCGCGCCCGGGTCCGCGGCCAGCAGCCGCTCGCGGAAGTTCTGGTGCCGGAACTCCAGCGCGTCCAGCACCACCGTCAGCGCCTGCCGGTCGTACGGCGCCCGCAGCAGGTCGGCCGGGCCGCAGGACAGCTCCACGTCGCGGACCATCTCGGTCAGCCGGCGGTTGAGCTTGACGGACTCCAGGTGGTCCCGGAAGTTCTGCCCGGCCTTGCCCTTGACCTCGTCGGCCCGCTCGACCAGCGCGTCGAAGGAGCCGAACTGGTTGATCCACTTGGCGGCGGTCTTCTCGCCGACGCCGGGGATGCCGGGGAGGTTGTCCGACGGGTCGCCGCGCAGCGCCGCGAAGTCCGGGTACTGCTGCGGCGACAGCCCGTACTTCTCCTGCACCTTCTCGGGGGTGAAGCGCGTCAGCTCGGAGACGCCCTTGGTGGGGTAGAGCACCGTGACCCGGTCGCTGACCAACTGGAAGGAGTCCCGGTCGCCGGTGACGATCGAGACCTGGAAGCCGTCGGCCTCGGCTCTGGTGGCCAGGGTGGCGATCACGTCGTCGGCCTCGAAGCCCTCGACCGCGAAGCGGCGCACGCTCATCGCGTCCAGCATCTCGCCGATCAGCTCCACCTGCCCCTTGAACTCGTCGGGGGTCTTGGAACGCGTCGCCTTGTACTCCGGGAACTCCTCGGAGCGCCAGGTCTTGCGGGAGACGTCGAAGGCGACCGCCAGGTGCGTGGGCTGCTCGTCACGCAGGGTGTTCGCCAGCATCGAGGCGAAGCCGTAGATGGCGTTGGTCGTCTGGCCCGTGCTCGTACTGAAGTTCTCCGCGGGCAGGGCGAAGAACGCCCGGTAGGCCAGGGAATGCCCGTCCAGCAGGAGCAGGCGCGGGTGCTCGGCCGGCTCGCCGGAGGGCTGTGTCGCTGTCGTCTTCGATGCTTTCTCTGCCACGTCCCCGATCCTGCCACGCCCCACTGACAATCCCGAGCCACCGGGCTGCGGCCGGCCCCCGCCCCGGGCCACGGGCCGGGAGCCCGGGCGGGCGCGCGGACCCGCTGTCAGTGCCTCGTGACAGGATTCACCCGCACCGGTCCAGCACCGGACGCCCGGCCCCGGCTCGCCGACGGCCGGGCGGCGACCAGCCACCGTACGCGGCGGACCGCGCGCCACGGGTCCGCTCGCGGCGACCGACGGCGCACGTCAGTCGCGACCGACCGCGCAAAGGGGAGCGTCATGGCAGCCAAGCCGCCCGCAGGGGACCCGGTACAGGACGCGCCCGAGGTGAGCCCGCCGCAGCGGTCCGCGGCCGGGCTGCCCGGCGTCGCGCACTCGCTGTTGGCCGCCCAGCGGCAGATGGGTGTGCGCCGCACCGCGCTCACCCTCCTCAAGGTCAACCAGAAGGACGGCTTCGACTGCCCCGGCTGCGCCTGGCCCGAGCCGGACAAGCGGCACACGGCGGAGTTCTGCGAGAACGGCGCCAAGGCCGTCGCGGAGGAGGCCACCCTGCGCCGGGTCACGCCCGAGTTCTTCGCCGCCCACCCGGTGGCCGACCTCGCCACGCGCAGTGGGTACTGGCTCGGTCAGCAGGGCCGCCTCACCGAGCCGATGCTGTTGGACGAGGGCGCCGAGCGGTACGAGCCGATCAGTTGGGAGCGCGCGTTCTCGCTCGTCGCCGACGAGTTGCGGGCCCTCGACTCCCCCGACGAGGCCGTCTTCTACACCTCGGGCCGCACCAGCAACGAGGCCGCGTTCCTCTACCAGCTCTTCGCCCGCGAGTTCGGCACCAACAACCTGCCGGACTGCTCCAACATGTGTCACGAGTCGTCCGGTTCCGCACTGACCGAGACGCTCGGTGTCGGCAAGGGCAGCGTGCTGCTCGACGACCTGTACCAGGCCGATCTGATCATCGTCGCCGGGCAGAACCCCGGCACCAACCACCCACGGATGCTCAGCGCGCTGGAGAAGGCCAAGGCGAACGGGGCGCGGGTCATCACCGTCAACCCGCTGCCCGAGGCGGGCCTGGAGCGGTTCAGGAACCCGCAGACCGCGCGCGGCCTGGCGTTCGGCGGCACCCCGCTGGCCGACCTGTTCCTCCAGGTCAGGCTGGGCGGCGACCAGGCCCTGTTCCGCGCCCTGAACCGGATGATCCTGGAGGCCGACGGCGCCGTGGACGAGGAGTTCGTCCGCGCGCACACGCACGGCTTCGAGGAGTTCGCCGCCACCGCCCGCGCGGCCGACTGGGACGAGACGCTGCGCGCCACCGGGCTGGCCCGCGCCGACATCGAGCGGGCCTTTCAGATGGTCCTCGCCTCCCGGCGCACCATCGTGTGCTGGGCGATGGGGCTCACCCAGCACAAGCACTCGGTGCCCACCATCAGGGAGGTCGTCAACTTCCTGCTGCTGCGCGGCAACGTGGGCCGGCCGGGCGCCGGGGTGTGCCCGGTGCGCGGCCACAGCAACGTGCAGGGCGACCGGACGATGGGCATCTTCGAGCGGCCCGCGCCCGCGTTCCTGGACGCGCTGGAGGCGGAGTTCGGCTTCGCGCCACCGCGCGAGCACGGCCTGGACGTCGTACGGGCCATCAGGGCGTTGCGGGACGGGCAGGCCAAGGTCTTCTTCGCGATGGGCGGCAACTTCGTCTCCGCGACGCCGGACACCGAGGTCACCGAGGCCGCGATGCGGCGGGCACGGCTGACCGTGCACGTCTCCACCAAGCTCAACCGCTCGCACGTGGTGACCGGGGCGCGGGCGCTGATCCTGCCCACCCTCGGGCGCACCGAGCGCGACACCCAGGCCAGCGGCGACCAGTTCGTCACGGTCGAGGACTCGATGGGCATGGTGCACGCCTCCCGGGGCCGCCTTGAGCCCGCCAGCGCGCGGTTGCTCTCCGAGCCGGCCATCGTCTGCCGGTTGGCCCGGCGCGTGTTGGGCGAGCGCAGCCGCACGCCGTGGGAGGAGTTCGAGCGGGACTACGGGCTGGTGCGGGACCGCATCGCGCGCGTGATCCCCGGCTTCGAGGACTTCAACGCGCGGGTGAGCGCGCCCGGCGGGTTCGTGTTGCCGCACGGCCCCAGGGACGAGCGCCGCTTCCCCACCGCCACCGGGAAGGCCAACTTCACCGCGGCGCCGGTGGAGTACCCCGAGGTGCCGGAGGGGCGGTTGCTGCTCCAGACGCTGCGCTCGCACGACCAGTACAACACCACCATCTACGGCCTGGACGACCGCTACCGCGGCATCAGGAACGGCCGCCGGGTGGTCCTCGTCCACCCCGACGACGCGCGCGAGCGGGGACTGGCGGACGGCGCGTACGCGGACCTGGTCAGCGAGTGGCGGGACGGCAGCGAGCGGCGCGCGCCGGGCTTCCGCGTGGTGCACTACCCGACGGCCCGGGGCTGCGCCGCCGCGTACTACCCGGAGACCAACGTCCTGGTGCCGCTGGACGCGACGGCGGACACCAGCAACACGCCGGCGAGCAAGTCCGTGGTCATCCGCCTGGAACAGACGGCCCCCGTATAAGCGTTCGCTCAGTCAGCTGATAGGTAAGACGGAGCACAGACCGAACAAGCGCCGCGGATCGGAGCCGGACAGCATGGGTGAGCAGACCACCACCACGTTCCCGCAGGAGATCATCGACCAGTACGAGGGGCTGGGGCTGGATCTGCCCGCCCTCTTCTCGGCCGGTCACCTGGGCGAGCGCATGGGGTTGCGGATCGTCGAGGCGGCGCCCGAGCGCGTGGTGGGCACCCTCCCGGTGGAGGGCAACACCCAGCCGTACGGGCTGCTGCACGGCGGCGCGTCCGCGGTCCTGGCCGAGACCCTGGGGTCGGTCGGCTCCATGTTGCACGGCGGCCCGCACAAGATCGCCGTGGGCGTCGACCTCAACTGCACCCACCACCGTGCCGCCCGCTCCGGGCTGGTCACCGGGGTGGCCACGCCGGTGCACCGGGGCCGCTCGACCGCCACGTACGAGATCGTCATCAGCGACGAGGAGGGCCGGCGCGTGTGCACCGCGCGGCTGACCTGTCTGCTGCGGGAGGTCGAGGTGCCCGCCGCCGCGAACGCGTCCGCGGCGGGCTGAGCGCCGGGGCCGGTGACCGGCGGCGGGCGGGGCTGCCGGACAGGCGCCGGGCCCGCCGCCGGTCGGCGGCTCAGGGCTCCTTGGAGCTCTTGGCCGCCTTCTTCTCCTCCGCGTCCTCGATGACCGCCTCGGCCACCTGCTGCATGGACATGCGGCGGTCCATCGACGTCTTCTGGATCCAGCGGAACGCGGCGGGCTCGGTCAGCCCGTACTGGGTCTGGAGCACGCTCTTGGCGCGGTCCACCAGCTTGCGCGTCTCCAGGCGCTGGGAGAGGTCGGCGACCTCCTTCTCCAGCGCCTTCAGCTCGGTGAAGCGGGAGACGGCCATCTCGATGGCGGGGACCACGTCGCTCTTGCTGAACGGCTTCACCAGGTAGGCCATCGCCCCCGCGTCGCGGGCCCGCTCGACCAACTCGCGCTGGGAGAAGGCCGTCAACATGAGCACCGGGGCGATGCTGTCCGCGGCGATCTGTTCGGCGGCGGAGATGCCATCCAGGATCGGCATTTTCACGTCGAGGATGACGAGGTCGGGACGGTGTTCCCGGGCCAGCTCGACGGCCCGCTGGCCGTCTCCGGCTTCACCGACGACCGAGTACCCCTCTTCTTCGAGCATTTCCTTCAAGTCGAGGCGGATCAGGGCCTCGTCCTCGGCGATGACGACACGTGTGGTCAACGGCGGGACGTGCGACTGCTGCTCATCGACGGGCTCAGGCTCGACGTCGCTCACGGGACTCCTCGAATCAGGCAGGTGGTGCCCCACGAGCCTACCTAGCTCCTGTATGTTTGACGCACAGCGTCTTTCCGCTAACCTCTGTTTCTGAGGCCAGCCCTGGTAGTCCAATGGCAGAGACGATACTCTCAAACAGTATTCAGTGTGGGTTCGAATCCCACCCAGGGCACTTGTCTTCGCTTTAAAGGTTCGTTCAGCACAGGCGCGATTCATTCGCCGTGGTGAACGTCGCGGCCTCGTCCCGGCCGAATGCGAGTACGCCGACCGATATCCGCTCTGGCGAGCGGCGAAGCGTACGCACGGTGAATGCACGGGGAGCCGCGTCTTACTGTTTCCCTTTCGCGTCTCCCCTCCCCCGACGCCCGCGTGGCCGGGCCACGCATCCGCGTCCCGAAGGGCACATCTCACACGTGGCGCGTGAATACGGATTCCGCGCGACGAAAGGGGTCGCGGCGCGCACGGCCGCGAAATGGGTCACCACGCGCAGACGCCCAGCGAGCCGAATTTCCCGGCCCGCTGAGCGGATCACTTGCCCCGTTGTCGACGTGTCCGTGTCGACGTGTCCGACGCTTACTGGCCCGGGTCGTCGCCGATACGGTGGACGCGGACCAGGTTGGTGGAGCCGGGGACGCCGGGCGGCGAGCCGGCCGTGATGACGACGACGTCGCCCCGCTGGCAGCGGCCGATGCGCAGCAGTTCCTCGTCCACCTGGGCCACCATGGCGTCCGTCGACTCCACGTGCGGGCCGAGGAAGGTCTCCACGCCCCAGGTGAGGTTGAGCTGGGCGTAGGTGTCCGGGTCGGGCGTGAAGGCGAGGACCGGGATCGGCGAGCGGTAGCGGGACAGGCGGCGCACGGTGTCGCCGGACTGGGTGAAGGCCACCAGGAACTTCGCGCCGAGGAAGTCGCCCATCTCGGCGGCGGCCCGGGCGACGGCACCGGCCTGGGTGCGCGGCTTGTTCCGCTCGGTGAGCGGGGGCAGCCCCTTGGCCAGCACGTCCTCCTCGGCCGCGACGACGATGCGGCCCATGGTCTTGACCGTCTCGATCGGGTACTTGCCGACGCTGGTCTCGCCGGAGAGCATCACCGCGTCCGTGCCGTCCATGACGGCGTTGGCCACGTCGGACGCCTCGGCGCGGGTCGGCCGGGAGGCGTCGATCATCGAGTCGAGCATCTGGGTCGCCACGATCACCGGCTTGGCGTTGCGCTTGGCCAGCTTGATGGCGCGCTTCTGCACCATCGGCACGGCCTCCAGCGGCATCTCGACGCCCAGGTCGCCGCGGGCCACCATGATCCCGTCGAAGGCGTCCACGATGGCTTCCAGGTTCTCCACCGCCTGCGGCTTCTCGACCTTGGCGATCAGCGGCAGCCGGCGGCCCTCCTCGGCCATGATCCGGTGGACTTCGCGGGCGTCGTCGGCGTTGCGGACGAAGGACAGCGCGATGACGTCCGCGCCGGTGCGCAGCGCCCAGCGCAGGTCCTCGACGTCCTTGCCGGACAGGGCGGGGACCGAGACCGCGACGCCGGGCAGGTTGAGCCCCTTGTGGTCGGAGACCATGCCGCCCTCGATGACGGTGGTGTGCACGCGCGGGCCGTCGACCGAGGTCACCTCCAGGGTGACGCGGCCGTCGTCGACGAGGATGCGCTCGCCGCGCGTGACGTCGGCGGCCAGCCCCTCGTAGGTCGTCCCGCAGCGGTGGCGGTCGCCCTCGATCTCCTCGACGGTGATGGTGAACTCGTCGCCGCGTTCAAGGAGTACGGGTCCTTCGCGGAATCGACCGAGGCGAATCTTCGGACCTTGAAGGTCGGCGAGGACACCGACGCTGCGGCCGGTCTCCTTGGAGGCTTGGCGCACCCTCTGGTACCGCTCCTCGTGCTCCACGTACGAACCGTGGCTGAGGTTGAGGCGGGCGACGTCCATGCCGGCCTCGACAAGCCTCTTGATCTGCTCATACGAGTCGGTGGCTGGGCCCAGGGTGCAGACGATTTTTGCTCGGCGCATGGGTCGAGCCTATGACCTACCAGCGGGTAGAGAACCGTGAACTCCCTACAGCCCAACGACCTTTGCATGAAAGGCTCTTGACAACTAATGAAACGTGCGCGGGTCCGCTCCTATGAGCGATTTCCGGCGGCCTCGCCCACCCTTCTCACAGTGCGGGACGCGTCATCGTGAACCTGGCGTTGACGTGCGCGTACACGGTCTGCCGCCGCGGTTCCAGGTCGAGGGCGGGCGGCTGCTCCGCCGCGCCGCCGTAGCCGGGGGCCGCCGCGCGCATGCTGGCGGCGGGCGGGGGCAGCGGGGCGTTCTCGGCGCCGATGTCGGCGAGTTCGACGATGGCGGCCAGTTCCGCGCCGAGTGCCTGCGCGTACTCGCGGGCCCGCTTGACCGCCTCGCGCACGGCCTCCTGGCGCGCCTCGCGGTGCGCCGGCGAGTCGGGGCGCAGCGCCCACCAGGGGCCGTCGACGCTGGTCAGCTCCAGGTCGGCGAGGCGGGTGCTCAGCTCCCCCAGCGCGCTGAAGTCGGCGAGCGTGGCGGTCAGGTAGACCCGGCCGTGGTAGGCGCGGACCCGCTCGTGGCGGCCCTTGTCGGCGAGTTGCGGGGTGATGCTGAAGGCGCCGGTCTCCAGTTCCTCGACGGCGTCGCCGTACGACCGGACGAGGTCGAGGACCTGGTTGTTGCGGCGGGTGAGGTGGTCGAGCGCGCCGCGCCGGTCGGTGCCGCGGGCGCTGACGGTGATACCGACGCGGGCGATCTCCGGGTCGACCTCGAGCCGGGCCTCGCCGCGCACCGCGACGCGCGGGGTCTCGGGCGTTCCGTAGGACAGCGGTGTGGTGGTTGTCATGGGGCTCACTCTCGCAGTCGGCCCGCACATCAGGTAGTCATGTGATCGAAACCCGCCCGGGGTGTCGCACCCACCGACGCGGGTGCAGAATCCTCGCGCGTGACGCCGACGCGGACACGCCGCGCATCGCCGCCAGAACACGGAGAACAACGACATGCCGCTGGACCGTAGGAAGTTCCTGGGCCGCTCCGCCGCGACGGGCGCCGCCGTGGCGCTGGCCGGCACGGCGACCGTGGCCGCTTCGCCCGCCGCCGGGCGCCGGCCGGGCAGGCGGTACGAGTTCAGCGTCCTGGGCACCACCGACCTGCACGGCAACGTCTTCAACTGGGACTACTTCACCGACGCGGAGTTCGACGACAAGGACCACAACGACATCGGGCTCGCCAAGATCTCCACGCTGGTCAAGCAGGTCCGCGCGGACCGCGGCGCGCGCGACACGCTGCTGATCGACGCCGGCGACACCATCCAGGGCACCCAACTGTCGTACTACTACGCCAAGGTGGACCCGATCACCGGCCCCGGCGGCCCGGTGCATCCGATGGCCAGGGCGATGAACGCGATCGGGTACGACGCGGCGGCGCTGGGCAACCACGAGTTCAACTACGGCATACCGGTGTTGCGGAAGTTCGCCGAGCAGTGCGACTTCCCGCTGCTGGGGGCGAACGCGCTGGACGCGCGGACGGCCCGGCCGGCGTTCGCGCCGTACTGGATGACGCGGCTGCGGACGCCGTTCGGGCGGCCGGTGCGGGTCGCGGTCCTGGGGCTGACCAACCCCGGCATCGCGCTGTGGGACAAGGCGCACGTCCAGGGCAAGCTGACCTTCCCGGGGCTGGTCGAGCAGGCGGCGAAGTACGTGCCGCGGCTGCGGTCGATGGGCGCGGACGTGGTGATCGTCTCGGCGCACTCGGGCACCAGCGGCACCTCCTCCTACGGCGACCTGCTGCCGCACGTGGAGAACGCGGCGGCGCAGGTGGCGCAGCGGGTGACGGGCATCGACGCGATCCTGGTGGGGCACGCGCACGCCGAGATCCCGGAGTACCGGGTGGTGAACGAGGAGACGGGCCGCGAGGTGGTCCTCTCGGAGCCGCTGAAGTGGGGCCAGCGGCTGACGGTGTTCGACTTCGGCCTGGTCTGGGAGCGCGGCCGGTGGCAGGTGGAGTCGGTGACCTCGAAGGTGCTGAACTCCAACACCGTCGCCGAGGACCCGGAGATCGTCCGGTTGCTCACCGGGGAGCACGAGAAGGTCGTGTCGTACGTGAACCAGGTGATCGGCACCTCGGCGCGGCGGATGGCGGCGGACGAGGCGCCGTACAAGGACACGCCGATCATCGACCTCATCAACCACGTGCAGGCGCAGACGGTGCGGGCGGCGCTCGCGGGCACCGAGCACGCGAAGGTGCCGGTGCTCTCGCAGGCGTCGTGCTTCTCGCGTACGGCCGTGGTGCCGGTGGGCGAGGTCACCATCCGCGAGGTGGCCGGCCTGTACCCGTTCGAGAACACCCTGGAGGCGCGGCTGCTGACCGGCGCGCAACTGCGGGAGTACCTGGAGCACTCGGCGCGGTACTACGTGCGGACGCCGGCCGGGGGCGGGGTCGATCCGGCGAAGCTGACCAACGCGAACGGTACGCCGGACTACAACTACGACGCGGTCAGCGGCGTCACGTACGAGATCGACATCGCCAAGGAGCCGGGGCGGCGGATCGCGAAGCTGTGCTTCGAGGGGCGGCCGGTGGCCGATGACGCCCGGTTCGTGCTGGCCGTGAACAACTACCGGGCCAGCGGCGGCGGCAACTTCCCGCACGTCGCGACGGCCAGGCAGGTGTGGTCGACGTCCGAGGAGATCCGGAACACGATCATCGCCTGGGTGCGGGCGAAGGGGACGATCGATCCCGAGGAGTTCGCGACCCAGGACTGGAAGCTGACCCGCGACGGGGCGCCCGTCTTCTACTCGCCGCTGGAGCACCGGCCGTACGCGCAGTGCCCCTGCTGCGGCTGAGGTGACCGCCGAACGCTCGACCGAGCCGGTTCCGACGCCCCGTGGCCGCGGCGTCGGGCCGGGCCGGCCGGGTGGCGGTCGGTCGGGCCGGGCGGGGCACATGCCGGTGTGACGTGCCGTCAGTCAGGAAGCGTTAAAGGGCGTCAACAACCGTTAAAGGGTGTCAATAAATCTGACACCCGCCGGTCCGGGTCAGCACAATGAAAGGATGAATGAGGAGTTCGCCGCCGCGTTCGAAGCCGTGCGCCGGGATCTAGCTGCCTCATGCGCCGTGCGACCTCGTTTCGCCGAGGATGCGTGGGCTCAGGAGCTCGCGGGCGTGGGTGGGGTCGCGGGGGTCATGCTGTACGAGCCGGACGGCACCGGGATGGGCATCTCCACGATGCTCGGCCAGCCGCGGGCGCAGCAGGTCGCGGAGCTGGCCGACCAGGTGCAGGAGTGGGCGGTGGAGGCGCTGTGCGCGGCCACGATGCCGGCGGTGTGGCCCGAGTGTCCCGCGCACCCCAACGCGCACCCGCTGGCGCCGGTCGTCCTGCACGGTCAGGCGGTGTGGTCATGTCCGCGCGACGGTGTGACGGTCGCGCTGATCGGGGAGCTTGCCGCCACGCTGACCACCGCCGCAGACCGCCGGGTCGAGGCCGAAGGTGGTGAACGCCGTTCGGCGCGGAAGCGCAAACGCCAGCCGACCCGTGACTGAGTTGAGGATGACGGCGCCACGCCAGGCGGCGAGCCCGAGGTCAGGCGCGCCGACGCCGTGGGTGTGCCGCTCGGCGTTCTGCACGTAGATCGAGCCCTTGATGGCGGGGTCGAGGACCAGCCGCTGCTGCTCGTCCACCAGCGGCCGGCCGGCGGTGTCCCGGCACAGTTGGGGGTGCAGGTCGGCGAGGAGCGTGTCGATGGAGCGCTCGCGGTAGCCGGTGGCCAGCACGACCGCGTTGGTCGTGAGCCTGCTGCGGGTGTGCTGGTGTTCGTGTTCGACGTGCAGCTCGATGGTGGAAGTGCCGACGCGGCCCGCGGTGCGCACCCGTACGCCGGGGGTCAGTACGGCGTCGGGCCAGCCGCCGTCGAGCGTGCGGTCGTACAGCTCGTCGTGGATGGCGGAGATGGTGGCCTGGTCGATGCCCTTGTAGAGCTGCCACTGGCCGGGCAGCAGCGCGTCGCGGGTGGACTCGCTGAGCCCGTGGAAGTAGCGCGTGTAGTCGGGCGTGAACTGTTCCAGGCCGAGCTTGCTGTACTCCATGGGCGCGAACGCCGCCGTACGGGTGAGCCAGTGCAGGCCCTCGCGCCCGTGCGGGCGGCGGCGCAGCAGGTCGAGGAAGACCTCGGCGCCCGACTGGCCGGAGCCGACGACGGTGACGTGGTCGGCGGCCAGCAGCTCGGCCCGGTGGTCGAGGTAGTGCGCCGAGTGCAGCACGGGCACGCCGTGCGCGTCGGCGAGCGGGCGCAGCGGCTCGGGCACGTGCGGCGCGGTGCCGACGCCGAGCGCCAGGTGGCGCGCGTAGGCGCGGCCGAGCGCGACCACCTCGTCGTCGGCGTCCAAGTGGGCGTAGTCCACCTCGAACAGCTCGCGGTCCGGGTTCCAGCGCACCGTGTCGATGTGGTGGCGGAAGTACAGGCCGGGCAGGTGCTCGCTGACCCAACGGCAGTAGGCGTCGTACTCGGCGCGTCTGATGTGGAAGCGTTCGGCGAAGTAGAAGGGGAAGAGCCGGTCCTGGTCATGCAGGTAGTTCAGGAACGTCCAGGGGCTGGCGGGGTCGGCGAGGGTGACGAGGTCGGCGAGGAAGGGCACCTGGAGCGTGGTGCCCTCGATGAGCAGGCCCGGGTGCCAGCGGAAGGCGGGCCGCTCCTCGTAGAAGGCGGTGCGCAGGCCGGGAACGCCGTAGGCCAGGGCGGCCAGGGAGAGGTTGAACGGGCCGATGCCGACGCCGGCGAGGTCGTAGGGCTGTTCCGGGGTGGTGGCGGGCGCCTGCGGCTGGGCTTCGTGTCGCGGGGTCGGGGCGGTGGTGCTCATCCGGTGCGGTGGCCTTCCACGAGTTTCACCAGCGCTTCGAGGTCGCTGGGCTGGATGTGCGGGTTCAGGAGGGTGGCCTTGAGCCACAGGCCGTCGGGGCGGGCCGCGCGGCCCAGGACGGCCCGGCCCTCGGCGAGGAGCCGGCGGCGCGCCCGGGCCACGGCGGGCGGGTCCGCGCCGGTGGGGCGGAAGAGGACGGTGCTGATGGTGGGCCGGGCGTGCAGTTCCAGGCCGGGGGTGGCCTCGATGAGGTCGGCCAGGTGGTGGGCCGCCGCGCAGGTGCGGTCGATCAGCTCGGCCAACCCCTTGCGGCCCAGGGCCCGTAGCGTGACGGCGACCTTGAGGATGTCGGGGCGGCGGGTGGTGCGCGCGGAGCGGCCGAGCAGGTCGGGGAAGCCGGCGGCGGTGTCGTCGGCGGCGCTCAGGTAGTCGGCGCGGTGGCCGAGCGGCGCGAGGTCGGCGGCGTCGGGCACGACCAGCAGCCCGGCCGCGACCGGCTGCCAGCCCAGCTTGTGCAGGTCCAGGGTGACGGTGTGGGCGCGCTCGATGCCGCGCACCCTGGCCGCGTGGACGTCGCTGAACAGCAGCGGTCCGCCGTACGCGGCGTCGACGTGCAGCCGGGCGCCGTACGCGGTGGCCACGTCGGCCAGCTCGGGCAGCGGGTCGATGGCGCCGCTGTCGGTGGTGCCCGCGGTGGCCACGATCAACTGCGGTGCTTCGTCGGGTAGTTGGCCGAGGGCGGCGGCCACGGCGGCGGGGTCGAGCACGCCACGGGGGGTGGCGACCACGACCGGGTCCGGCAGCCCGAGCAGCCAGGCCGCGCGCACCACGCTGTGGTGCGCGTTCTCGCCGCAGACCACCCGGAGCGCCGGCGGCCCGTGCGCCGGCCGGTGCGGGTACGGCGGGCCGGGGTGCGGCGCGTCGGAGTGGCGGCGGGGGTGCGGCAGGGCGTACGGGCCCGGCCACGGGTCGGCCGGTGGGCGCTCGGGGGCGGGCCCGGCCGGCGCGGGGTCGGCCGCCGTGCGGTCGCCGGGGGCCCCGGGGGCGCGGGCCGGGACGTGGGCCGCCGAGCGGTCGGCCGGCCTGGCGGTGGGGGGTGCCGCAGCGCGGGCGGGGCGGCCGGCCGCCGCCTCGCGGGCCAGCAGGAGGGCGAGTTGGTTGGCCTCGGTGCCGCCCGTGGTGACCAGGGCGTCGGCGGCCGGGGCGGCCGGGTAGACCAGGGCGGCGAGGGCCCGGCTGGTGCGGGCTTCCAGCTCGGAGGCGGCCGGGGCCTGGTCCCAGGAGTCGAGCGAGGGGTTGAGCGCGCTGGCGGCGAGGTCGGCGGCCACGGCGACGGCCAGCGGCGGGCAGTGCAGATGGGCGACGCAGTGCGGGTCGGCGGGGTCCGCGGCGCCGACGGTGACGGCGTGCACCAGGGCGCGCAGGGCCTCGTCCGCGCCGGTGCCCTCGGCGGGAATGGCGCACCCCACGGCGTCGCGCACGGCCCGCGCCACGGCCTCGGGTCCGCCCGCGGGCAGCGGTCCGGCGCGGTCGCGGGCGCCGGTGGCGAGCGTGTCCAGGACGGCGTCGAGCAGCGGGCGCAGCGCGCGCGGACCCGCGGCACCGCCCGCGAGGGGCGGCAGGGGCGGTTCGGCGTCGGCAACGGGCACAGGCACGGATGTGCCCTCCAATAGGCAGTCGCAGGTTTGAGGTTGGCCTAAATTACTGGCGTCGCCACGGGCCGCGACGGCCCTTGCCCGGACACCACCCGTTAGGGGTAGCCACGTGCTCGTACGAGGGATGCGCGGGCCGCGGGTGACGCGCGTTCCCGACGAGGATCACGCCCCCTCGGCCGACCACACGGCGTACGGCCACGCGGGTCGGGGGTGAACTGACCGCGGGGCGGTACCGGGGCTGTCCGTGGGGCGGGCGGGGCTTCCCTCCCGCCCGTTGCCCCCGGGGCGCGACGGGCACGGCGTGCGACGGCCCCGCGCCCCCGACCCGGGTGGGGCGGGGGCGCGGGGCCGGGGCGAGGGAGGCTGGCGGCGCTGTGGGCGCTGTGGGCGCGGCCGGTGGAGGTGGGCCCGTGACGGGGGCGGGTCAGGCTCCGGGGCGGGTGAAGGCCGCCGCGTGGTCGGTCGCCCACTGGGCGAAGGTCAGCGCCGGGCGGCCAGTGACCTCGGCGACGGCCGTCGAGACCTCGGGCTCCTCGACGGCAGCGGCGGCGAACGCGTCCAGGACCGTGTCGAGCAGCCCCGGCGGGACGTGCGGGAACAGCTCCGGCTTGACCTCCGCGCGCGGGATCTCCTCGTAGCGCAGCTCGCGGCCGAGCGCCGCGCCGATGATGCCGACCTGCTCCGCGTTGCTGAACGCCTCGGGCCCGGTGAGGCGGTAGATCGCCTCGTGGTGCCCGTCGTCCACGAGGGCGCGGACGGCGACGGCGGCGATGTCCGCCTCGTGGATCGGCGCGCTGCGCGCCCCGGCGAACGGGGCGCGCACGACGTCGCCGGCGCGGATCTGGGGTGCCCACTGGAAGGAGTTGACGGCGAATCCGTTGGGCCGCAACAGCGTCCACTGGGCGCCGCTGGCCATGACCGCGCGCTCCGGCGCGACATGGTGCGCGACGAGCGGGTTGGTCTCGTCCGGGTCGTCGTCGACGGCGCCGCTGGAGAGCATCACCACCCGCCGGACGCCGGCCGGGATCGCGGCGGCGAGCACGGCCGGGGTGTGCTCGCCGACCGCGCTCAGGTTGACGAAGAGGCCGGTGGCGCCGGCGAAGAGCGCGGATAGGGCGGCGGGGTCGGCGAAGTCGGCCCGTACCGCCTCGGCGCCCGTGGGCAGCGCGGCACGGTCGGGGTCACGGGTCAGGCCGCGTACGGGCTGGCCCTCGGCGAGGAGTTGGGAGACGAGCGAGCGCCCCACGTTGCCGGTGGCTCCGGTCACGACGATCACGGCGGTGCCGCCTTTCTGTTGGCCCACGCCCCGGCCGGCCCGGGTCGCCCGAGCAACGGTCGAGCAGGTCGAAGCGACCGGTGCCGCGCCGCCCGAAGGCGTGCTGGCCGGTGGCGAACCGCCCGCGCGGGGCGGGGCGTTGGGGGTCCGGCGGGGTACGCCGGGGTCTGGACTGCTGGTTGGCACGCGCCAGACTAGTTAACCGGATGCCCCCTCCGGATCGCCAACTAGGCGGAGTCCGCCTGCGACCGGAGACCTAGGACCGGGCGGGCGATGAGCGCCGAGGGGTGCACTCGTTCGCTGTCCGCACGCCCGGCGTGCGCCGCGGCGCAGCCCTTCGCTCCAGGCCCCGCCCCACGGCCCGGCCCGGCGCCCCGGCACGCTCGCGCGCGGCTGCCAGGCGCCGGGGCGGCTGCCAAGCACCGGGCGACTCCCGGGCGCGGGCGGGCGCGGGCGGGCGCGGGCGGGTGGGTGGCTCCGGGTCAGCCCGCGGTCGCCGGGGTGGCCGTGGCCTGCGCGGCGCGGACCCGCAGGGCTCGGCGCAGGTCGTCGAGTTCGTCGGCGAAGCGGCGGCGCAGCGCGGGGATCGGGTTGGCCTCGCGCAGGCAGTCCTCGCCGAGCCGCAGCGTCTGCTCGTCCACCGCGTGGTACGGGAAGCCGAAGCGGCCGACGGCCTGGGCGATGGCGGGACCCCGCCGGGCGGCGAGGTCGGCGACGGCGGGGAAGTAGCGCGTCAGGTAGGCGCGGAGCAGCTCGTGCTGCTCCGGCTGCCAGAAGCCCTCGGCGGTCGCGGTGGCCAGGTACGTCGACAGGTCGTCCTTGTCGAAGAGTTCGGCCCAGGCCGCCTCCTTGGCCGCCACGTCGGGCAGCGCGGCGCGGCAGCGGGCGGCGCCCTCCTGGCCGGTGGCACTGGAGTCGCGGGCGAGTTCCTCCTCGATGTCGGCGAGCGTGACGGCGCCGAGCACGGAGCGCCGCAGCAGCAGCCGCCAGCGCAGCTCCGGGTCGAGTTCGGGGCCGCCGGGCACGGCGCCCGCGGCGAGCCAGTCGCCGAGTTCGGCCGGGTCGGCGGTGCTGTCGGCCAGGGTCTGCACGGCCGCCAGGCGCAGCCCGGGCGCCGAGCCGTCGGCGGTGCGGGCGAGCAGTTCGCGGCAGGTGTCCACGAGGGTGGCCAGGGCCGCGGGGCGCTGCTCGGCGGGCAGGTAGCGGTCGGCGATCTGGCCACGGGCGAAGGCCAGCACGCCCTGCACGATGACGACGTCGCTCTCCCGTGGGAGGTGGGCGCGCAGCACGTCGAGGTAGTCGGTGGGTGCCAGCTTCCCGTCGCGCACCAGGTCCCGGGCGGCGTTCCAGACCACGGCGCGGGAGAGCGCGTCGGGCAGCCCGGACAGTGCGGCGGCGATCGTCTGCCAGGACCGCTCGTCGAAGCCGATCTTGACGTAGCCGTAGTCGCCGTCGTTGACCAGGACGAGGTCGGGGCGGCGGCCGTCGCCGGTGTGCGTCGCGTCCTCGGGGACGTTCCAGCGCAGCGGCGTACGGGGGACGAGGCGGCCGGTGGCGGCGTCGAGGTCGTAGCAGCCGATGGTGAGCTGGTGCGGGCGGCTGCCCTCGTGCAGCAGGCGCAGCTCCCAGCCGTCGGGGCCCTCGCTGACCTGGGGGGTGAGGGTGTCCACGCCGGTGGTGCGCAGCCAGGCGTCGGCCCACTCGGGCACCGGGCGGCCGGAGGCGCGGGCGAGCGCGTCGATGAAGTCGGCGAGGGTCGCGTTGCCGAAGCGGTGCAGCGTGAAGTGGTCGTTGATGCCCGCGAAGAAGTGCTGCTCGCCGAGCCAGGCGACGAGTTGGCGCAGGGCCGAGGCGCCCTTGGCGTACGAGATGCCGTCGAAGTTCAGCCGGGCGGCGGCCGTGTCGGGCACGCCGTCGGGCTCGGGGGCGACGGGGTGGGTCGAGGGGCGCTGGTCGGCGTCGTAGCCCCAGCTCTTGCGGCGGACGCCGAAGTCGGCCCAGGTGTCGGTGTAACCGGTGGCCTCGGTGAGGATCTGGAAGCCCATGTACTCCGCGAACGACTCGTTCAGCCAGATGTCGTCCCACCAGCGCATGGTGACCAGGTCGCCGAACCACATGTGGGCCATCTCGTGCGCGATGACCATGGCGCGGCTCTGCCGTTCGCCCTCGGTGACGGCCGAGCGGAAGACGAACTGGTCGCGGAAGGTGACCAGGCCGGGGTTCTCCATCGCGCCGGAGTTGAACTCGGGCACGAACGCCTGGTCGTAGGAGTCGAACGGGTAGGGCTCGTCGAAGATCTCGTGGTAACGGTCGAAGCAGCGCCGGGTGATGTCGAGGAGTTCGTCGGCGTCGGCATCGAGGTAGGCGCCGAGCGAGCGGCGTACGTGCAGTCCGAAGGGCAGCCCCGCGTGGCGGGTGCGCACCGAGTGCCAGGGGCCGGCGGCGACCGCCATCAGGTAGGTGCTGATGGGCTGGGTGGGGGCCAGTTGCCAGCGGCCGTCCGCGGTGTCGCCGACGCGGGTCGCGACACCGTTGCCGAGCACGGTCCACTCGGGCGGCGCGGTGACCGTGACCTCGAAGACCGCCTTCAGGTCGGGCTGGTCGAAGCAGGCGAACACCTTGGGCGCGTCGGACATGCAGCACATGGTGTAGAGGTACGTTTCGCCATCGGCCGGGTCGGTGAAGCGGTGCATGCCCTCACCGGTGCGCGAGTAGTGCATGTCAGCCTCGACCAGCACCTCGTGCTCGCCCTCGCCGAGCCCGGTCAGCGGGTAGCGACCGTCGGCGTACAGCGTGGGGTCGAGCTCGTCGCCGTCGAGCGCGATCCGGTGCAGCGCGGCGGCCTCCAGCTCGATGAAGGTGTCGGTGCCCGCCGCCAGCACGCACAGGCGTACGGAGGTGGTCGAGCCGAACACCTCGGCGCCTCGGGTGAGGTCGAGGTCGATGGTGTAGCGGCGGAGGCCGATGCGGGCGGCACGGTTCTGCGCTTCGTCGCGCGTGAGTACGGACATGGGGACATGCTGCCGTACGGCTCGCGTTCCGTGCAGGCCGCGGTGGGTGCCGGGCGCGCGCCGGGCGCCCGGAGCCCGGCCCCGGGCGGCGCGGCGGGCGGGCCGGCGAGCGGGCCGGGGGACGTCCACGGGCGCGGCCGGCCGGGTGGGTCGGTGGCGTCCCGGGGCGCGGTGGCAGGGTGGGGGCATGACGATCGCCGTACGCACCCCGCGTCCCCCGCTCCCGGCGTGGCCCGGGACCGCTTCCCGTCCCGCGCCGCCGGCCGCGCCGGCCGTGACCCGCCGCCCCGCCGGGGGCACGCGATGACGGGGGTGGCGGGCGCCGGGGCCGGCGGGGAGCGGCCGGTGGAGGTCGCCGCGCGGCGGCGGGCGCTGGAGCGGATCGACGCGTTCGCCGGCCGGCTCACGGAGCTGAGCCGGAGCCTGCACGCCGATCCCGAGTTGGCCTTCGCCGAGCACCGGGCGGCGGGGCGGCTGGCGGCGCTGCTCGAGGAGGCCGGGTTCGCCGTCCGCCGTGGCCCGTACGACCTGCCGACCGCGCTGACCGCCTCGTACGGCACGGGCCCGCTGACGATCGGGGTGTGCGCCGAGTACGACGCGCTGCCGGAGCTGGGGCACGCCTGTGGGCACAACGTGATCTGCGCGGCGAGCGCGGGGGCCGCCATCGGTCTGGCGGCGGCCGCCGACGAACTCGGCTTCGCGGTGCGGCTGCTCGGCACCCCGGCCGAGGAGACGGGCGGCGGCAAGGTGCTGATGCTCGACCGTGGCGCCTTCGACGACGTGACGGTGGCGATGATGGCGCACCCGGGGCCGGCGGACGACGTCGATCCGCGCTCGTCCACGACGTCGGTCGCGCGCTTCGACGTGACGTTCACCGGGCGCGCCTCGCACGCGGCGCTCGCCCCGGAGTCGGGGATCAACGCCGGGGACGCCGCCGTGGTGGCGCAGGTGGCGGTGGGGCAGTTGCGGCAGCAACTGCCGGACGGTTACCGGGTGGCGGGCATCGTCCGTGAGGGCGGCGCGCAGTCGAACATCATCCCGGAGCGGACCGTGCTCTCCTTCGAGGTACGCACGCCCACGGCGGAGGAGTTGGCCGCGCTGCGCGAGCGGGTCGCGGACTGCTTCCGCGGCGCCGCGCTCGCCACGGGGTGCGCCGTGGCCATCACGGCGACCCAGCCGGACTACCTCGACCTGCGCAACGACGCCTGGCTGATGGCCCGGTACGCGGACGGGCTGCGCGCGGCGGCCGGCCGCTCCCCCGCCGAGCCGGCCGGCCCGCCCCGGCGCATCGGCGCGTCGACGGACATGGGGAACGTGACCCGCGCGCTGCCCGCGATCCACCCGCACCTGGGCCTCATCGGCTCCAGCGGCACGCCGCACACCAGGGAGTTCGCCGAGTGGACGGGCGGCGCCGCGGCCGACGACGCGGTGCTCGCGGGGGCCCGCGCCATGGCCTGGGCGGGCATCGCGCTCGCCGCCGACGAGGAGCGCCGCGCGCACTACCTCGACCTGCGCGCCGCCGGCGTGGGCGGCGCGACGAGCAGCGCGGACGGCTGACCCGACGCGCCGGTCCCCCTCCTACGGGGTGCCGCCGCCGTTGGCCACGACGTCGTCGGCGATCTGCTCGTGGTGCCGGATCACCTCGGCGATGATGAAGTTCAGCAGCTTCTCGGCGAACCCGGGGTCGAGCTTGGCGCTCTCGGCCAGCTCGCGCAGCCTGGCGATCTGTCGGGCCTCGCGCGCCGGGTCGGCCGGCGGCAGCTTGTGGTCGGCCTTGAGTCGGCCGACCCGCTGGGTGCACTTGAAGCGCTCGGCGAGCATGTGGACGACGGCCGCGTCGATGTTGTCGATGCTGTCCCGCAGCCGCGAGAGCTCGGCGCGTACGGCCGCGTCACCCGGGGTTGCGGTGTCCGTCTCTCCGGTGTCCGTCTCCCCGGTCGGCGGCACGGAGGTGGCCCGCTCGGCGGAGCGTGCGGGCAGGTCGGGCTGGTCGTTCATCGCGTGGGTCTCCCGATGCGGTCACGGGCGGCAAACGGCGCCACGCTAACAGGACGCGCCCGGTGCCGAACGGCCGGCCGCGACCACGCCCGCGCCGTCCGGCGGCGCGCTGGAGCGCGGGCGGCGCACGGACGGGGACACGGAGGGGGGCGCGGACGGCGTACGAGCAGGGCGCGGGCGGGGTACGGGCTCGGCGCCTGCGGGGTCCGGGTCGGGGGCCCAAGTCGTGGGTCCGAGCGCGGCCCCGGGGCTTGCGGTGCGCGGGGGCCGCGCGCTGCCGGCGCTCTCGCGCCCCGATCACGCACAACCCACCCTCATCGATTCGGCAGCGCATCAGACAGCACTCCCGACCGGCGGGAACGGCGTGTGCTGTTCCAGTACGTGCTGCCTCAGCTCCTGGCCCAGCCGCTGGTACTCGGCCGCGCGTCGCCCCGCGCGGGCACGCTGCCGGCGGGCGGCGAGAGACCGGCACTGGGGGCAGTTCCCGCGACTACTCGGCGCCAGGGGAGTCACCCCCGGCCGCGTGGTCCCGCTTCTCGTGCGCTCGCCAAGCCTCAGCCGCGGACCGGGCCTGCGTGAAGTCGCGCAGCGCCTTCGCGCGCTCGGCGACGATCCACAGCGCACGACACTTGGCGCAGGACTCCCGGCCGGTGGCCGCGATGTCTTCCCGCGCTTCCCGGTCGTGCTTGTCGATCAGCGCGGCGAGCTTGGCGTCGGCGGGAGTTGGGGCGGGGGTGTCGCTCACCGGGCCCCCTGTCGTTCGCTGCCAACACGGCCGCTCGGGCGCGTACGCTGGCACATGGCTGCCTACCTTCCAGGTGGTCCACGCCCCCGGACTGGTCAGACGGTCGCGGGGGTCTTGCGCTACGTCAGCGAACCGCGACCGACAGCAGCGGACCAGGGACGGAACCGTCCCACTTCTGAAGGCTTAGTCAGCCACCCCCAGGAATACGGCAAGCTTTCGCAGGCCAGGCGGGCGATTCGGCCCGGCCCGCAGATCGCTGACAATGGACACGGCGAGCGTGTGGTGACGCAGCCATGCCGGAGCAACTCGGTGCAGCGTCTGGAGAGTACGCACGGCCCCGGCAGCATCTCCGACGTCCGTATACGCGCGGGCAACGTCGAGCAACAGCCACGAGCGCCACGACGGAGGGACGTGTGCGTTCAGGCGCATCCCGCGAGCGATATCAAGCGCCTCGGCAGGCCGCTCGTGTTCAGCCGCGAGACGCACGCGCTCGATACGTACGGACGACGTGCTGAACATCGAGAGCAACTTGCCGTCAGCAGGCGCCGGGAGTCGGGCCAGCCGTTGGGCTGCTGCTTCAGCGGTCCGCATCATCTCGTCAGCCGTGTCGTAGTCGTCGCTCCGGGCGTACGAGGTGGCCGCTGACATCAGAAGGCCGCCCCAGACTCGTATGCCTTCGGCGGTCCGCGCGTGCCTCCGTTCCACCTCGTCACCGGCGTACACAGCCACGTCTTTCGCGTCGCACAGGCGATTCTGTCGCTGATAGGCCCACGCCACAGACCCCGAAATCGTCGGCGCCAACAGCGGATCAGACGACTGTTGGGCGGCGCCTATGGCGCGTTCCAACGCGGCTAAGGCCAGGTCAGATTTCCCGAGCCGAAGGGCGAGATGCCCGCCGAGTTGCAATGCCTTGCCAAGCGCCGCCTGTCCGGCCGCTCGCTGGTCGGGATCGCCCACGGCGGCCAGGAGCCGGGCATCATTGATGATGCCTGGGAGTTGCTCCATGACGCGGCCGAATTCCGCCGCGTGATAGAGCGTCCACCCTGCCGCCAGTTCGGCGCGCAGCAGCGGGAGCGACAGCGGCTCAACGGCCGACGACTTCGGGGGCGGGGCGAACAGCGGGGGCATGATGGCACGACGCACGGCTACCAACTGCGGGGGTTCGACATCCCCGCTTGACGGGACCCCGGGCGGATCACCCAGCAGACCCGTCAGCTCCACGCCGAGCCCCTTCGCGAGGGCGTGCAGGGTGGGTAGGCGAGCGCCGTGCTTACGGTGCTGCTCCAGCTTCCGCATCACGTCAACGGACACACCTGAACGCTCGGCCAGTCCTTCTTGGGTGAGGTCAGCGAGGCGGCGGAGCTGCGCGATTCGATCGCCCAGATGCTCAACTGCCATGCTGTAGACGCTACTCCGCTCGGCGGCGGGAGCATCACCCACCGGGAAACGGGCCTACCACGCCGGCGTCGCTCACTAGTGCTGGGCCCAGCTCTCGACCCGCGTCGGCTCACCATCACGATGGCCATGGCACTACTCATCGAGGTCTGCATCACAGCGCTAGGCTGAACAGCCTTCCCGCTAGAAGGGACCAGCATGGGGCGATTCATCGAGTTTGGGCGATAGGTCGCGATCAGTGGAAGTTGCAGAAAACAGGGCCCCCGCGAGATAAAGCCGCAGGTCGATTGCTCTGGTCCCCGCGCGCGCGGGGATGGTCCCTGGATGTTCCGAGACTTCGAGTCTGTCTTCTTCTGGTCCCCGCGCGGGGGGATGGCCCGGCGCTCGTACCAGACCGGCGCCGGCAAGGCAGGCATATTCGACACGTACGCCGACAGCTTCGCGGCCATCTGGAAGTCCGCCGTTCCGCTCCGTCAGGAAGGTTAGCTTTGGCCCGTACCGAGTACTACGACGATCCGACCGCCCCTGCACCGAACAGCATGGTCGTGGCGGCCTCCGCCGTGGTAACCGACGATGAGGGGCGCATTCTGCTCCAGCGCCGCCGGGATAACGAGCTGTGGGCACTGCCCGGCGGGGGCATGGACATGAGCGACTCCCTGCCCGGGTGCGCGGTACGCGAGGTCAAGGAGGAAACCGGCCTTGACGTAGAGATCACCGGGTTGGTGGGCACGTACACCGACCCACGCCACGTCATCGCGTACACGGACGGCGAGGTACGGCGGCAATTCAATATCTGTTTCACCGCGCGCGTGCTTGGCGGAACACTGACCATCTCCGACGAGTCAACAGAGTTGCGCTTCGTGGCTTCCGAAGCGGTAGAAGATCTGCCGATGCACCACACACAGCAACTACGCATTCGGCACTACTTGAAACATCGAACCTCGCCGTATCTGGGCTGACATTGTGTGATGAGGTAAACCTGCAGGTCGATTGCTCTGGTTCCCGCGCGTGCGGGGATGGCCCCCTCCTGACGACGCACGTCAGACGGGTCGCCGACTGGTCCCCGCGCGTGCGGGGATGGCCCCACCAACCACCAGGGTCACGGCGCCCCCGCAGGGTCCCGTCCCACCCCCGGTCAGGTCACGGCGGGCGGCGTGGAGCGGATGGTCGGGGGGTGGCGCGGGTCGGGGATCGCGTCGCTCCAGCCGCCGGGGGCGGCGCGGCCCTGCTGTTCGCGGAAGCGGCCGGGCGCGATGCCGACCCGGCGGGTGAACAGCCGGTTGAAGTAGGCGGGGTCGTCGTAGCCGACCCGGCGGGCCACGGCGGCCACCGACAGTTCGGTGCCGACCAGCAGTTCCTTGGCCCGGCCGAGCCGGATGCCGAGCAGGTAGTCCTTGGGGCTCGCGCCGGCCGCGCGGCGTACCACCGCGCGCAGTTCGGCCGCGGTCATGCCGTGCCGGGCCGCGTGTTCGGCGACCGACAGCGGCAGGAAGGCGTCGCGCGCCAGCGCGCGCAGCACGGGATCGGTGTCCCCCGCGGTGTCCGCGCGCGCCCGGCGCAGCGCGACCAGCAGTTCGTGGACGGCGGCGGAGGTCTCGACTTCGAGCAGCGGGTTGCCCGGCTGGGCGGCGCGGGTGATGCGGCCGATGGCGGCGCGGGCGGTGACCGTGTCGGTCAGGGCGACCACGGGCCGGTCGGGGTCGATGTAGCCCAGCTCGGTGTACGCGGCGACGGCCGGCCCCGTGAAGTCGACGAAGCTCTCGTCCCAGCCGGCGTCCCGGCTCGCCCCGTAGTGGTGCGGCACGCCGGGCGTGAGCCAGAGCAGGGCGGGCGCGGTGACCGGGCGGCGCACCCCGTCGGCGGCCTCGAACCAGCCGCTGCCGGCGCTCACCACCACCGCCACGTGGTGGTCGAGGACGCGCGGGCCGACCGTGGGCAGCGCGCCGTGCTGGAGGCCGACGCCGAGGCAGACCAGGCCGAGCTGGTGGTGGACCGGGGTGGGCATGAAGTACCGCATCCAGGTCCGGTACGCGCGCTCCTCCACCGCCTGCCTCTCGTTCCGTCGCTGGATGACCGGTCCTCGGGGTGCCAAGATCTTCTGCGCCACGTGGTCGACGGTATCCGGCCAAGCTGGCCGATGCCCCCGTCGCCCGGCCGGGCCGGGCCCCATGGCGGGCCCCGAACGAACCGCACACCCGGAGAGCGCCCGTCCGCCACCCCGTCGCCAACTCCCGTTCACCCGGCGACCGCGCGCCGCCCGTGGTGGCCACCGCCGCCCGCGCGGCGCCCCGCTCCGTCCACCCAGCGCCGACCTTTGTCCATGGACCGGCCGCCGGCCGGCGGGCGAGGGTGTGGGCGTTGGCGGGCCGGGGTGCGAGAGGCGGTGCGGGGCGTGGCGGAGTTCGCGGTCACGGACGAGGGGTTCACCTGGGACGGGCGGCCGGTGCGGCTGCTCTCGGGGGCCGTGCACTACTTCCGGGTGCCCGAGGAGCACTGGGCGCACCGGCTGGCGATGGCCCGTGCGATGGGCCTGAACTGCGTGGAGACGTACGTTCCGTGGAACCTGCACGAGCCGCGCCGAGGGGAGTTCCGCGACGTGGCGGCGGTGGGCCGGTTCCTGGACGCGGCGCACGCGGCCGGCCTGTGGGCGATCGTGCGCCCGGGCCCCTACATCTGCGCCGAGTGGGAGAACGGCGGGCTGCCGCACTGGCTGACCGGGCCGCTGGGCCCCCGGGTGCGGACCCGCGATCCGGAGTTCCTGGCCGCGGTGGGCGCGTGGTGCGAGCGGGTGCTCGCGCAGGTGGTGCCCCGGCAGGCGGACCGCGGCGGACCGGTGGTCATGGTGCAGGTGGAGAACGAGTACGGCTCGTACGGCAGCGACCAGCGCTACCTGCGGCACCTGGCCGACGCGCTGCGGCGGTGCGGGGTGAGCGTGCCGCTGTTCACCTCGGACGGCCCCGAGGACCACATGCTCACCGGCGGCTGCCTGCCCGGGGTGCTGGCGACGGTGAACTTCGACGCGGGCGCGCGCGAGGCGTTCGCCGCGCTGCGCCGGCACCGGCCGCGCTCCCCGCTGATGTGCATGGAGTTCTGGTGCGGCTGGTTCACGCACTGGGGTGCCGAGCCGGCGACCCGGGACGCGGCGGAGGCGGCCGAGGCGCTGCGGGAGGTCCTGGAGTGCGGCGCGTCGGTCAACCTGTACATGGCACACGGCGGCACCAACTTCGGCGGCTGGGCCGGCGCCAACCGGGCCGGCGAGCTGCACGACGGCGCGCTGCGGCCCACCACCACCTCGTACGACTACGACGCGCCGATCGACGAGCGCGGCGCGCCGACGGAGAAGTTCTGGCGCTTCCGCGAGGTGCTCGCCGACCACACGCCGGGCCCGCTGCCCGCGCCGCCGCCCGCTCCCCCGTCGCTGGGCCGACCGGTCACCGTGCGGCTCGACCGTTGGGCGCCGCTGGACGGCGTGCTCGACGCGCTGGGTGGGCCGGAGACGCACGCCGCGACGCCGCCCACCTTCGAGGAGTTGGACGTGGACCGTGGCGTCGTCCGGTACCGGTTCGAGGTGCCGGGGCCGCGCGCGCCCTACCCGCTGCGCGTGCTCGGGTTGCGGGACCGCGCGCTGGTCACCGTGGACGGGGTGCGCGCTGGCGTGCTCGACGAGCGGGACGCGCTGCTCGGCGAGGTGGCCGGGCCGGCGACGGTAGAACTGTGGGTGGAGTCGCTGGGCCGAGTCAACTACGGCCCGCGGCTGGCCGAGCCGAAGGGCATCACCGGCGGCGTGCTGCACGAGCGGCAGTACCTGCACGGAGTTCGGGCCAGGCCGCTGCGGCTCGACGCGGTCGAGCGGCCCGGCGCGCTGGCGCGGATCGCGTACGGGCCGGCGCCAAGCGGCGCGGAGCCCGGCCTGTTCGCCGGCTCCTTCGAGGTGGCCGCGCCGGGCGACGCGACGCTCGAACTGCCGGGCCGGGTCCGCGGCTTCGCCTGGGTCAACGGCCGCTGCCTGGGCCGCTACTGGTCGCGCGGCCCGCAGCGCGGCCTGTACGTGCCGGGTCCCTGGCTGCGGGCGGGCCACAACGAGTTGCTGCTCCTGGAACTGGAGGGCACGCCCGCCGACGCCGACGCCCAGCCCGTCGGGCCCGCGCTGCTGAGCTGAGCGGCGCGGGGGCCGGCGGGGCCGGGCCCGGGCGCGGGAGGTGGACGCGGGGGCCCCGCTTCGGCACCCTGCCGTCATGATCGCGAAACTTCAGTACACCGTCATCGACTGCCCCGACCCGACGGCCCTGGCCGGCTTCTACGGCGCCATCCTGGGCTGGCGGCGGAACGCCGACGACCCCGACTGGGTCACCCTCACCTCGCCGGAGGGCCAGCGCTTCGCCTTCCAGCGCGTCGCCGACTACCGGCCGCCGCGCTGGCCCGACCCGAACCACCCGCAACGCTTCCACCTGGACCTGGAGGTGGAGACCCGGGACGACGTCGAACGGGCCCAGCGCGAGGTGGAGGCGCTGGGCGCCACGCTCGTCCACGACACCGGCGGCGCCCGCTCCGGCTTCCGCGTCTTCACCGACCCGCTGGGACACCCCTTCTGCCTGTGTTACGGGCAGGGGCTGGGGCTTGAGGAACCGTCCTGAGCGGTGCGGGGCCCTGGCCAAGCGGCCAGGCCGGCACGCGGGCGGGGCGCCCGGAGCCGTTCCCGTACCCGACGGTGGGCACCCGCCCGGCCCGGCACGCCTCGGCGGCCCGTGCGCCAGGCCGCCGGTCGGCCACGGTCACCGACGGGCGGCCAGCACCGCCGCGAGGCCCTCGCGCAGGTCCCGCACGAAGTACGCGGGGACCTCAAGGGACGGGAAGTGACCCCCGCTCTCGGGTGACCGCCATCGGACGAGGTGCCGGTAGCGCTGCTGGGCCCAGGGGCGCGGGCACTTCTCCACGTCGCGCGGGTACATGGTGATCGCCGTCGGGACGTCGACCCGGAGGTCCGGGTCCAGCGAGTCGTGGCTCTCGTAGTAGATGCGGGCCGCCGACGCGCCGGTCCGCGTCAGCCAGTACAGGGTGACGTCGTCGAGAACGCGGTCCCGGGAGATGGTCTCGAAGGGGCTGTCCTCGGTGTCCGACCACTCGGCGAACTTGTCGAGGATCCAGGCGAGAAGCCCGACCGGTGAGTCGACGAGCGCGTAGCCGATGGTCTGCGGTCGGGTCGCCTGCTGCTTCGCGTACGCCGCGCGGTGGCGCCAGAACCGCCGGGTCTCCTCGGCCCAGGTGCGCTCGACCGGCGTCAGCCCTTCCGTCGTCACCCCGGGCGGGGCCTGCGCGAACGTGGTGTGGATGCCGAGGACGTGCGCCGGGAACCTGCCACCGAGGACCGTGGTGATGTTGCCGCCCCAGTCGCCGCCGTGGGCCAGGAACGTGCGGTAGCCGAGCCGCCCCATCAGCTCCACCCAGGCGGCGGCGATCTTCTCGGTTCCCCAGCCGGTGGTGGTCGGCTTGTCGCTGTAGCCGAAGCCCGGCAGCGACGGGGCCACGACGTGGAACGCCGGCGCGTCCGGACCGGCCGGTTCCGCCAGTTCGTCCACGACGTCGACGAACTCGGCGACGCTGCCCGGCCAGCCGTGCGTCAGGACCAGCGGGGTGGCGTCCGCGCGCGGGGAGCGGCGGTGCAGGAAGTGGATTCCCAGGCCGTCGATGACCGTGCCGAACTGGCCGATGCGGTTCAGGCGCGCCTCGAACGACCGCCAGTCGTACCCGGTGCGCCAGTAGTGCGCGACGTCGGTGAGGTCGGCGAGCGGAACGCCCTGCCCCCACCGGCCGGGGCCGGGCGCGGCGTGGTGGACCGTCTCGGCCTCCGGCAGCCGGGCCGCGGTGAGTCGGGCGCGCAGGTCTTCGAGGTCGGCGTCGGCCGCGCGGGCCGTGAAGGCTCGTACGTCGCTGGTGGGCGGGGGCATGGGACCTCCTGGCCGTCGAGGGACCGGCCACGACACGCGTGAACCGGCTATAACGGTTCTAGCAGCCCGCCGAGCCAGGTAGCAACCGGCTAAGGTGGTTCCATGAGTGCCGCGTTCCCTGACTTCCGCCTCGGCAGCGTGCTGGCCACCAGCTTCACGGGCACCCTCTCGGAGCGTCACGGAAACCCGGTGGAGCGCATCCCCACGCCGCACCGGCTGGTCGACTGGCTGGCGGTGTACGGACTCGCCGTGGACTCCTGCACCCCCGCCCAACTCGACCTCGCCCGGGAGCTGCGGGAGTCGATCCACGCCGCCGCGACAGCCGCCGCGCTCCAGGACGCGCTCCCCGCGTCCGCCGTCCAGGTCATCAACGACCGCAGCGCGCGGGGGCGGGCCTCGGCGGTCCTGACACCCGAGGGCGAGCACCGATGGCGGCTCAGCCCGGCGTCCCGCGTGGCGGACGCCCTCGGCGTGATCGCCGCCGACGCGATCAGCGTCATCGCGGGCGAACGCGACGGAAGGCTGGCCCTGTGCGCCTCCCCGACCTGCCGCGCCGCCTTCTTCGACACCAGCCGGAGCCGCACCCGCAGGTGGTGCGACATGAACACGTGTGGGAACCGCCAGAAGAAGGCGCGCTTCCAGGCGGGCCGGCGCCACAACGCCAGCTCGGCGGAGTGAGCGCCCGCTCCGGTCCGACGCCGTGGACCCCCACCATGCCCGCGCCTCCTCCGGCACGTTGAACGCACGCCGCCCGGCCGGCCAGGGCCAGTTACGGGCCCCGGCCAGCCAGCCGGGGCCAGTTGCGCGCCCCGGCCGGCCGCAGGCGCCAAGCCGCTCTCAGTCCGGTCTCAGTCCGGTCTCAGTCCAGCTCGCGCACCGTGAACGCGTCCAGGACGAACTCCGCCTTGCCGTCGTCTCCCACCTTCCGCAGCCCGACCCAGGCGTCGCCGTCGGACGGTGCCGTGAAGGTGTGCCGCCAGCGCGTCGGCGCCGTCGCCACCGGCAGCGGCGCGCGGCTCAGCTCGCGCGGCGCAGGCTCGTCCACGCCGGTGACCCACGCGTACTGGCCGGCCCGCTCGTTGGCGTAGCGGAAGGTGACCTCGTAGCGGCGGCCGGGGCGGAAGCCCACCGTGTGCGGGACGGTGCGGTAGACCAGTCCGCGGTTCTCGCCACGGGACTTGAGGGACTGGCCGCCGTCGAGCACGTCGTCGATGGCCTTCCCGTTCCAGCCGCGCTGGGTGTACGGGGCGTGCCGCTGCGCGATGTGCGTGCGCGGGTCGTTGGTGCCGCCCGCGTCGCCCTTGACGAACGGGCCCCAGCCGTGCGGAACGTGCTCGAAGTCCTCGTGGACGAGCACGTCGCGGTCGTGGCCGCGCGGGTGGCGGGTGGGCACGACGCGCACGTTGTCGAAGCGGACCCGGGCCGCGCCCGCCGCCGCGCGGAGCGTCAGCTCCACCGGTCCGCCGCCCTCGGGCACGGTGAAGCGGGTGAGCAGGCGTTGGAAGCGGGTGTCCTTCTTGCGGTCGGCGGCCACGTGGTTGACGGCGGTCGAGCGGTCGGCCCAGTTGCTGGCGGTGATGCCGTCGGCGGTCCGTACCTCCAGGGTGGCCCGGCGCCGCTCGCCGGCCCGCGCGCCGACCTCGACCTGCACGGAGGCGGCGTACTCGCCGGGGGCGAGGCGGCCCAGCCGCTGCCCGACGGCGGCCGGCCCGCCGGCGTCGATGACCAGTTCGTAGTCGCCGCGCTCGCTGCGGGCCACCCGCGCCGGGCCGCTGACCCGCCAGCCGGCCAGCGTGCCGGCGTGGAAGCCGGGGTCGTGCACGGGCGTGTGCGCGCCCCAGTTCGGTGCGCTCTGGCGCGGGGCGGCGTCGCGGTAGACGACGTAGGGCGTCGCGGCCTCGGCGGCCACGGTGACCTCGCCGCCGCGTACGGGGAGCCGACCCACGCGCGCGCGGCCCTGGTCGGTGAGACGGTAGAGGGTGACGTGTCGGGCGTGGGACCAGCCGCGCGGCAGGTGCCAGGTGGTGCTGCCGCCCCGCGGGTTGTAGTGGTAGAGCTTGGCCGGGTCGGCGGCGTCGCGCGGCTCCCAGGGCAACAGGTAGGCGCCGCCCGCGTAGACCACGCGGCCCGCGGTGGTGATGGTCCGCTGGCCTTCGGCGTCGGAGACGGTGGTCGCGCCGGGGCCGAAGAAGGTGATCTCGTGCGCGTGCCAGGACTTGATCGGGTACGCCTGGAGGTACTTGGCGGGCAGGCTGTCGGTCCAGATCTGCTGGTAGAAGGCGTTCCAGTCGACCTTGCCGACCCAGCCCTCGAAGTTGCCGGTGCGCGGGATGCCGAGCAGCGGTTCCCTGTCGGCGAAGACGTCCTTCTGGTGGTTGCGGACGAAGCGGATCAGCCGGGAGTTGATGCCGCGCGAGGTGTCGGGTCCGTAGTCGGTCTCGGTGGCCCAGTGCGACCACAGGGACGAGCGCTCCAGGCCGTGGCCCCATTCGGTGGTCACGTGCCAGCCCTGCGCGCGCAGCTCGCGCTGGAGCCGGTCGGAGTTCCAGCCGGACTCCCGGAAGACGTCGATGTACAGGGTGTTCAGGCCCGCGTCGGTCTCCTCGTGCAACTGCCGGAAGCGGCGCGCGATGTCGCCGGAGACCAGGTCGCGGCGGGCGTCGATGCGGTACGACTGGTCGAGCCAGTCCCACTGTTCGTCGTCCTTGTTCACCAGCGTCTCGGAGAACGCGTTGGCCACCGGGTACGACTCGGTGGCGTTCACGTGCACGGCGAAGTCGCTGTTCCACCGCCTGCCCTCGCGCAGCAGCGCGTTCAGGTCGCGCAGACCGCCGGCGCGCTCGTTGTAGTTGCCGCCGTAGTCGGGGTGCGCCGAGTCGTGGCCCTCGGACGCGTACCCCTTGAGCAGCGTGTACTGCCGCAGCCCGTCGGTGGCCAGCGCGATCCGCTTGACGTTGTCGAGGGTCGCCAGGAACGGGTTGGTGGCCTGGCTGGCGAAGTTGAACGGGATGTGCGGCACCACCCGCAGGTGCTGTTCGTCGGCACCCAGCGGGTTGACCATGATGTCGCGCAGGGCGATCGCCGCGTCCTGCCAGTCGACCCGCCCGTCGCCGCCCCGGTCGCGGGTGACGATGACGGTGGCGTACGGCAGCGGCTCGGTCATCCGCGCCGGCGCGCCCGCCGCGCGGTAGGTCCACTGGCCGCAGGCGAGTTGGGCCTTGGTGTAACCGTCCCGGCGCACCGTCTGCCGCCACAGCCGGCCGTTGTCCCAGGTGGCGCCGGGCGTCGCCGCCGGCAGGTCGAAGACGGTGTTGGTCTCGATGGCCGCGCCGATGCGGTCGGTGGCCACGACGGCGTACGCGCAGCCGACCGGCTCGGGGTCGACCGGGGTCGCGTCGCTCACCTCGATCAGGGTGTCGCCGCTCTTCGCCCGGTCCAGTTCGATCCGGGCGGCGAGCAGCGTGGCCCCCGGCTGGTCGCCGCGCACGCTGAGCAGCGCGAGATCGGGGACGCGCAGCGTGCCCACGGGCAGCGCCGGCGCCTCGGCGATGTGGGTGACGCGCCAGTCCACGCGCCAGTCGGTGACCCGGATCTCCACGGTGATCTCGGTACCCGCCGCGAAGGCCAGCGTGTAGACGGCGCGGTCCGCGCCCGCCACGCAGGTCACCGTGGGCGTGTGCGCGACCCCGTCGACGAGGACGGTGGCGACCGGGTCCTCCTGGCCGTGCAGGACGGCCCCGGTGGCGCGGTCCACGTACGCCACGACGCGCGGGAAACCGGCGTCCACCCGCACCTCCAGGGCCGCGGAGCGCAGCCGCAACGGACCGCGCGGCCGGCGCCGTGGCGCGCCGGGCGCGGCGTGCGCGGCGGTGCCCAGCGGCGCGAGCGCGGTGCCCACGCCGACAAGTGCCGTCCCCGCCACCAGCGTTCTCCTGGCCGGCCGCCCCGTCCCCCGCTCTCGTGCGCTCTCCGATGCCACGGTGTGCTCCTCACGTCGCCGGTTCCTGGTGTGGGGACACTCTGGGCCGCACCCGTGGGGGTCGCGATGGACAAAGCCGGGGCGACTGTTGGACTAAGGCCGTGGGGCGTACGAGCGCGCGCCCGGGCGCTGGTGGCGGGCGACCGTCGTCGGGGAGGCCGAGGCCCGTCCCCGGCGCCGGCCGCGCGGCCGGTGCCGGACCAGCGCCCGTCACCCGGCCGCCGGCCCGGGCCTCACCTCAGGTGCCGGTCCAGGAACCGGCACGCGTCCTCCAGCTCGAAGGGCGGGGTGCCGGTGTGCCCGCCGAGGTTGGCGTGCAGCGTCTTCTCCTCGCCGCCGAAGGCGTCGAAGAGGTCCAGGGCCCGCTGCCGGGAATTGCCCTCGTCGTCCCACTGGAGCAGGAACAGCAGCGGGATGGTGAGCCGCCGGGCCTCCTCGCGCTGGGCCCGGGGCACGTAGCCGCCGGCGAAAGGCCGGCGGCCACGACGCGCGGCTCGGCCACGGCGAGGGCGATGCCGAGGGCGGCCCAGCCGCCGGAGTACCCGACCGGGCCGTCGATCTCGGGCAGCTCCGAGAGGGCGTCCAGGGTGAACCGCCACTCCGGGACGGCGTTCTTGACCAGCGGGCCGACGACGGATTCGAGGATCGCGTCGGCCGATTCGCCGGCTCGCAGCGCCCGCCGCAGGTCGGCGCGGGCCCGCTCGTCGGCGGCGGACCGGGGGCGGTCGCCGGGAGGCCAGCAACGACCGCCGAGGCCGGCCAACGGGTTTTCGCTCCGGGGCCCTGGGCTTCTCCGGACTTCCGGCTCCGGGTCCGGCCGCCGCGCCTCGCGGAGACCGGCGCTACCCGGGAGACCGGCACGGCCCGGGAGGCCACCCCGCCGCGCCCGCCCACAGGCCGGCCGGGCCCCGCCCGCACGGATACGAACTCCCCGCCCGCACGGGTACGGGTCCCGGCCGCACCGGCGCGGGCCCGGTGGCCGGGGCTTCCGGGGGAGTTACGTGGGCCAACCAGGGGGAGCGGCGACGTACCGGGTGTTCCGGGGCCTTCGGTGGGAACCCGTGGGCTGTTGTTGCCCGTACCCGGGGCGCCGCGAGGCGCCCCGGCGGTCAGGAGGACCCGTGAGCGATCCAGTCCAGAAGCACCCCCGTCCCGAATTCCCCGAGCAGGACCAGGCCCACCCGGGCTGGACCGGTCCGATGGACCCGCCGCCCGACCACGGCGAGGACTCCTACCAGGGCAGCGCCCTGCTGACGGACCGCGTGACGATCATCACCGGCGGCGACTCGGGGATCGGCCGCGCGGTGGCCCTCGCCTTCGCCCGCGAGGGCGCCGACGTGCTGTTCACCCACCTGGCGGAGGAACGGTCGGAGGCCGAGCGGACGGTCGAGCTGGTGACGGAAGCCGGCCGGCGGGCCGTCCCGGTCGAGTGCGACCTGCGTTACGAGGAGCAGTGCCAGGCGGTGATCGACCGCGCGCTGTCGGAGTTCGGCCACATCGACGTCCTGGTGAACAACGCCGCCTACCAGATGAGCCAGCCGGACGGCATCGAGGCGATCACCACCGAGCAGTTCGACCGGGTGCTGCGCACCAACCTGTACGCGCTGTTCTGGCTGTCGAAGATGGCGCTCCCGCACCTGCCCGCAGGCGGCTCCATCATCAACACCACCTCCGTGCAGGCGTACAAGCCCAGCCCGCACCTGCTCGACTACGCCACCACCAAGGGCGCCATCGTCACCTTCACGCAGGGGCTGGCGCAGATGGTCGCCGAGCGCGGCATCCGGGTCAACGCGGTGGCGCCGGGGCCGGTGTGGACGCCGCTGATCCCGGCGACGCTGCCGGAGACGGCCGAGTTCGGCAAGCAGTCGCCCCTCGGGCGGCCGGCCCAGCCCGCCGAGATGGCGCCCGCCTACGTCTTCCTCGCCTCCGACCGGGCCAGCTACATCACCGCGGAGGTCGTGAACGCCACCGGCGGAACTCCCCTGCCGTAACCGCCGCCCCAGAACGCACCACTCGGAGAGGAGTTTCGTGTCCATCAAGGTGTCCGACTACGTCCTGCAACGGCTGCGCGCGTGGGAGGTGGAGCACGTCTTCGCGTACGCCGGCGACGGCATCAACGGCCTGCTGGCCGCCTGGGAGCGGGCCGACAACCAGCCCCGGTTCATCCAGGCCCGGCACGAGGAGATGGCCGCCTTCCAGGCCGTGGGGTACGCCAAGTTCTCCGGCAAGGTCGGGGTGTGCGCCGCGACCTCGGGGCCGGGGGCGATCCACCTGCTGAACGGGCTCTACGACGCCAAGCTGGACCACGTGCCGGTGGTGGCGATCGTCGGGCAGACCGACCGCAGCGCGATGGGCGGCTCGTACCAGCAGGAGGTCGACCTGCTGAGCCTGTACAAGGACGTGGCCGCCGAGTTCTGCGAGATGGTGACCGTTCCCGAGCAGTTGCCGAACGTCCTCGACCGGGCGATGCGCACCGCCTACGCCAAGCGCACCGTGACCGCCGTGATCATCCCCGCCGACGTGCAGGAGCTGGACTACACGCCGCCGCGGCACGCCTTCAAGATGGTCCCCTCCAGCCTCGGTCTCAGCTCGTACGCGCCCGTCCCGGGCGACGCCGAGCTGGACCGGGCGGCCGAGGTGCTCAACGCCGGCGAGAAGGTGGCCATCCTCGTCGGGCAGGGCGCCCGGGGCGCGCGGGCCGAGGTGGAGCAGGTCACGGAGGCGCTCGGCGCGGGCGTGGCCAAGGCGCTGCTCGGCAAGGACGCGCTGCCCGACGACCTGCCGTACGTGACCGGCGCGATCGGCCTGCTGGGCACCCGCCCGAGCTACGAGCTGATGCAGGGGTGCGACACGCTCCTGGTGATCGGTTCGAGCTTCCCGTACAGCCAGTTCCTGCCCGAGTACGACCAGGCCAGGGCGGTGCAGATCGACATCGACCCGTTCATGGTCGGGCTGCGGTACCCGTTCGAGGTCAACCTGGTCGGCGACGCGCGGGAGACCCTCGCCCGGCTGCTGCCGCGCCTGACGCGGAAGAAGCACGGGGCGTGGCGGAAGAAGATCGAGAAGAACACCGCCCGCTGGTGGGAGGTGATGGAGCGGCGGGCGGCCGTGGAGGCCGATCCCGTCAACCCGGAGCACGTCGTGCACGCCCTGGACGCGGTGCTGCCGGACGACGTGATCCTGACCGCCGACTCGGGCTCCGCCGCCAACTGGTACGCGCGCCACCTGCGGCTGCGCGGGGCCATGCGCGGCTCGCTCTCCGGCACGCTGGCGACCATGGGCCCCGGCGTGCCGTACGCGATCGGCGCGAAGTTCGCCCATCCGAACCGCCCCGCGCTGGCCCTGGTCGGCGACGGGGCGATGCAGATGAACGGCATGGCGGAGCTGATCACCGCCGCCAAGTACTGGCAGGACTGGTCCGACCCGCGACTGATCGTCGCCGTCCTCAACAACGGGGACCTCAACCAGGTCACCTGGGAGATGCGCGCCCTGTCGGGCGCCCCGCAGTTCCTGCCGTCGCAGGCCATCCCCGACGTGCCGTACGCGGACTTCGCCCGCTCCATCGGCCTGGACGGGGCGCGGGTGGAGGAGCCGGCCGAGGTCGCCACGGCCTGGCAGCGGGCGCTCGCCGCGGACCGGCCCTTCGTCCTGGACTTCCGGGTGGACCCGGCCGTGCCGCCGATCCCGCCGCACGCGACGCTGGACCAGATCGAGGCCGCCGCGGCCTCCCTGGTCAAGGGCGACAGCGACCGAGGCGCGGTGCTGCGGCAGGGGCTGAAGGCCAAGGTGCAGGAGATGCTGCCGGGCGGTCACGACTGACGCCGACCCACCCGGGCCGGTCCCGCGGGCGCTCCCGAGCGCCCGCGGTACCGGTGGTCAGCGGGACCGACGGCCAGCGGAGCCAAGGGCCAGCGGGACCGGTGGTCACGGGCGGCCCGGCTGGTCGCGGTCGTCCCCCGCGTCCCGCGCGGCGTCGCCCCGGTCGGTGTCGGGAGCCAGCTCGTACAGCAGTTGCTTGCTCTCCACCAGCAGGGCGCCGCTGACCGTGGTCGCCCCGAAGCGGTGGTGCTGGAAGTCGTCGACGAACTGGTCGTACAGGGCCCAGGCCCGGTCGCGGCTGCGCCGCGCCTCCGCCTGATCGGGCCGCTCCCCGCGCAGCGAGCGCTCGGCGACGGCGCACAGGCTGGCCACCTCGGCGACGAGATCGGCGTACCGGCTCAGGAACGCGCTTTCCGGCACCACGAGGCGGGGCTCCTCGCCCGCCGTGCCCTCCAGGGAGCGTGTGATGGCGGTCAGGTGGCCGGCGACGCGCGTCCAGCGGACGTCCTCCTCGGCCGGCGGCGGGGCGCCGACGCGCCGCAGCCGCCAGCCGGGGTTGGCCCGCGCGCTCTCCGCGGTCCACTGCCGGGCCTCCGCCAGCTCCCGGGAGAGCTGTTCCAGCCGCCGGGCGCGGTCGTGCCACTGCGCGGCGTCGGCGGCGGACCACTCCTCCCGCAGCGAACCGGCCATGGTCTCCAGGAGTTCGGCGCTCTCGCGCATCAGCCGCAGCAGCCGCTCGTGCACGCTGCGCAGGTGCACCGGCGGCAGCACCAGGGCGTTGACGCCGATGCCGATGACGGCGCCGATCAGGCACTCCAGCAGGCGGTGGCCCACCTCGTCCAGCGAGTAGGCGCCGTAGGTGATGACGAACAGGGCGGTGGTGGCGCCGTAGAGCCCCTGCGCCCCCAGCCGGCGGTAGGTGCCGAACAGGACCAGCACCGGCAGCGCGATCACCATGGCGCCCAGCGTGTTGCCGCCGGTCATGGCCATCGCCGCCGACGCCCACAGGGTCCCCGCCATGATCACGCCGAGTTGCTGGACGCCCGACCGCAGGGAGCGGTAGACGGTGGCCTCGACCAGGGCCAACGCCGTCCACGGGGCCAGCAGCGCGAGCGGGGCCTTCAGCCACCAGCCCGTCAGCGCCCACGCCGCGATGGCCGCGCCCGCCGCCTTGAGCGCCTGCGTCATGGTGTCCCGCTCGGGGCCCGACTGCCGCACGGCGAGGCGCGCGCTGCGCCAGGCCGCCTCCACCTCCGTTCGCAGCCGATCCCCCACGGTCATCAGCCTGTCGCCGGTCGACAACGGCGCCTCCTCCGCGTAGTCAACGCACCCGAGTGTCCACGACCGCGCGCTCCCGTCCGCCGGGCCACGCCCGACCGCGCCGGTCCGAGACCGTGCGTACCCCGACCGCCCCGTTCCAGCCCTCCCCCACGCGGACCGCGCCCGAGGTCCGCCCCATCGGGGCCGCCCCATCGGGGCCGCCCGACAACTCCCGGACGGGGCGCACGCCGGCGTGGGACGATGCGCCGATGGAGTCGGAACTGTCGTTCGGGGACGGGTTACGGGCCACGCTGGGCCAGCCCCGTGACCCCCGCCTGCTGGACAGCAGCCCGCGGTCGCGGGTGTGGCGCGTGGAGCTGGCCGCCGGGCCCGCGGTGGTCAAGCAGGTCGTCGACGAGGCCGACGCCGACGAGCGGTACGCGCGCGAGGTGGCCGCGCTGGAGCTGGCCGGCGCGGCCGACGAACCCGTGGTGCCCGCGGTGTGGGGCACCGATCCCGGCGAGCGGGTGCTGGTCATGGCGCACGTCCCGCACCGGCGGCCGGCCGCCGGCTGGATCGTCCGCTACGCCAGGGCGCTGGCCGCGCTGCACGCCAGCGGCGGGCCCGAGGTCGTCGACGCGCTGCCCCGCTGGCAGGGCCCGGACGACGCCGACGTCGACTCCTTCCTCGCGCTGGCCGACACGCTCGGGGCCCGCGCCGACCCCGGCGTGGCCGCCGAGTTGCGCGCGCTGATCCGCCGGCTGGCCGAGGCCCCCGGGCGGGCGCTGCTGCACGGCGACCCGTGCCCCGGCAACGACCTGCACACGGCGGACGGGGTGACCTTCATCGACCTCGAAGGGGCGTCCTGGGGCAGCGGCCTTGTGGAGCTCGCGTACCTGCGCGTCGGCTTCCCCACCTGTTGGTGCGTCACCTCCGCCTCCCCCGCGCTGCTGGAGCGGGCGGAGCGGGCCTACGCGGCGACCTGGCGCGCCCGTACCGGTACCGACCTGCGCGTCGACCTCGCCGACGCCTGCGCCGGCTGGCTCATCAGGGGCGACGCGCTGGTCGAGCGGGCCCACCGGGGCACCGTCGACCAGTTGGCGCGGCTCCCGTACGAGGACTGGACGTGGGGCACCGTCTCGGCCCGGGAGCGGCTGGCGCACCGGTTGGCGGTGGTGGCCGAACTGGCGCGCGGGCGCGCGGAGGTGCGCGGGTTGGCCGCGCTCTGCGCCGAGCTGCGCGACCGGATGCTCGCGCACTGGCCCACGCTGCGCCCGGCCCCGGCCCGCCGCCCGTAACGCGGCCGGCCCGCGCCGGCTCCCGGCCCGCCGGCAGCGCGACGAGGCGCGCCCGCGCGTGCTGGACGCGGCCGGCGACGCGCGCGGCGCGTGAGGTCCGGCCGGCCCCGCCACGCGCGCACGGGCCGCGCCCGTCGGCGCGGCCCGTGCGGTGGTGCGGGTTACTCGTTTCACTGGCCCGAAGGGGCCGCCGGTCCGTGCGGTGCCGCGTCGCGCGCCGTCTGGTGGTGCCCGTCGCGCGGGCCCGTGGGCGCTGGGTACGCGGCGCCGCCCGGCGCCGGGAGGGCGCTAGCCGAGCTGGCTGGCGGCGCTCTTGATGGCCGTGGCGAAGTGGCTCACCTGCGTGTAGACACCGGGCTTGCCGGCGCGCGCGCAGCCCTCGCCCCAGCTCACGATGCCGACCTGGACCCAGGCACCGGCGCCGTCCTTGCGGAACATCGGGCCACCGGAGTCACCCTGGCAGGTGTCCACGCCGCCCTGCTGGAGGCCGGCGCAGATCTCCTCGGCGGCGATCAGGCCGCTGTAGGAGCCACCGGCGGCCTTGCAGGTGGCGTCGCTGATGAAGGGCACCTTGGCCTTGAGCAGGTAGCGCTGCTGCGCGCCGCCCTCACGGTTGGCGCCCCAACCCGCGATGTCGAAGGTGCCGTTGTCGTACGCCGTGGTGGTGGCGATGTTCAGCGTCGGCAGGTTGATCGGCTTGGCCAGCTTGATGAGGGCCCAGTCCTTGCCGTTGCCGTTGTAGCCGGGGGCCTGGAGCACGTGGGTGGACCTGACCTTGATGGCGCTGGTGCTCTGCAGGTCGACCGAGCCCGCGGTGGCGGTGATGCTGGTGTTGGGGCCGCTGCCGTCCACGCAGTGGGCGGCGGTCAGGACGATGTCCTTGGCGTACAGGGAGCCGCCACAGCCCATCGACAGGCGGACCATGAACGGGAACTCGCCCTGGGCCGCGCGGGTGCCGCCCACGACCCGGGTGCTCGGGCCGCTCGGGTCGCTCTGGGCTATCGCGGTGCTGGGGCTCATGCTGATGGCGGCGAGGGCGACGGCGCCCGCGGCGATGCATCTCTTGACGTGCTTGAAGATCTTCAACGGATGTCCTCTCGTGGGTGGTTAGCGCACAATTGGCAGAATCATGACAACCAGAATCCGGACACCGCTGCCATAGAACATCCGTTGAGACAGAGCAGCGGACCGCACAACATCCGGACTCAATGGAGTGAGACCGTGAAAGTGCCGCTCGAATTATGTGGAGCTTTGAGACACGGTGGCAAGGGCTGAGTTCCGGACACCGCAGAAGATCTTCCGGACAGTTCCGAGAGGGCGTGCGTGATTCCCACGGATTGCGGGGCATGCCCATCGATCGGCGCCACCGGGAATTCCGATAAACGGACGCGCGCTCGCACCGCACGCCATTCGCCGCGCCAGCGCGAGGCCGGCCCAGCCGACCGGATAACCGCGTTCCGCGCGAACGGCGCAGCTCAGGGCCTTGACATCGAGGAGCGGGAGCGACCGCGCCGCGGGCACTGACACCTCACCCGGGCCGGAGCACCCATCCTCCGCGGACGCGACAACGCGACGCGTAAAGGCGCTTTCCCGCAATGTGGCGGCGGGTCGCGGCGGGGCCGTATCGGAAATGCGGTGGGCGCGAAACACGGTCTCGGGCGGGGCGCCGGTAAAAACCTCCCGACCTGTTTCCGGGCATGCGGAATTCCGCGTCCGCCCGGTGCGCGCACGCGGAATGAAACGGGCAGCGGACGGGCGCCCCGCACCGCACGGCGGGCACCCGACAGCGCCAGGGCGGGCACGCCGTACGGGGCGACATGGCGCCGCCCCGTACGAGCACTCACACCCGCGACACCGCCACCGGGCCCGCGCGTCGGCGGGTCCGGTGGCGGCCGGGATCAGCTACCGAGCTGGTCGGCAGCGCTCTTGATGTCCTGGGCGAAGTGGCTCACCTGCGTGTAGACACCGGGCTTGCCGGCGCGCGCGCAGCCCTCACCCCAGCTCACGATGCCGACCTGGATGAACTCGCCCGCGTCGTCCTTGCGGAACATCGGGCCACCGGAGTCGCCCTGGCAACTGTCGACGCCGCCCGCCTCGATGCCGGCGCAGATCTCCTCGGCGTCGACCAGGCCGCTGTACGAGCCGCCCGCGGCCTTGCAGGTGGCGTCGTCGATGAAGGGCACCTTGGCCTTGAGCAGCTTCTGCTGCTGGCTGCCGCCCTCGCGGTCGGCGCCCCAACCGGCTATGTCGAACTCGCCGTTGTCGTACGCGTCCGTGTCGGCGATCTTCAGCGTCGGCTGGTCGACCGGCTTGTCCAGCTTGATCAGGGCCCAGTCCTTGCCCGTGCCGTCGTAGCCGGGGGCCTGGAGGACCTCGGTGGACGTGGCCTTCTGCGCGGCCGGGTCGTCCAGGTCCACGACGCCACCGGTGACGCCGATGTCGGTGTTCGGGCCGCTGCCGTCCACGCAGTGCGCGGCGGTCAGCACGATGTCCTGGGCGTACAGGGCGCCGCCACAGCCCATCGACAGCCGGACCATGAAGGGGAATTCACCCTGTTCGGCCGGGGTGCCGCCGACGATCCGGGTGCGCGGGCCCTCGGAGGCGTCCGAGGTGGCCTGCGCGAAGGCGGTGCCGGGGGTGAGGCTGAAGGCGGCGAGGGCGACGGCGCCGAACGCGGCGCCTCTCTTCACGTTCTTGAGGAGGGACAACGGGGTTCCTTTCGTGGGGGGTTGACCGCGTTTGGCGGACCCGTCCACACAAGAAATCCGGCGCCCCTCGCCCGTGATCCACCAAAGAAACTTGGTGCAGACCAGGCGTTGAGCCGTAAAGCGTCCGGACCCCGTGGGGTGAGCCCGCAAAGCGCCCTGTGATTATGTGTAGAGAGTGATCCGCGTGACAAGGGCTTCCTACCGGCCAGCTGAGGGCGCGATCCGCGCGGCCCGGCCCGATGCGCTGACGCCACCCGGCGCCATCCGTAAGGTTGAGCCAGGTCAGCGGGGTTGACGGCGCGGGGGTGGGACGTGGCGACGACGGGCGGCGAGATCCAGCACGGATATCCGCACGTGGAGACGGTGCGCGCGGCCATCACCGCGCTCTACCGGCGCCTGTCCCACGACACCGTGCGCACCTTCGCGTTGAGCGTGCCCCCCGCCGACGTCGCCTTCCCGGACGACGACGACCTCTACCTCGGCGTGCAGCGCATCGCCCGCGTCATGGTGCGCCACCTGCGCCTGCCCGACGCACGCATGATCATCAGCTTCCGGGACATGGAGCACGCGGGGAACGTCGAACTGACCGCGGGCCCCGAGTACTTCATCGAGCTGAACGCCCGGTTCAAGACCCACCGGCGCGACATCGGAGCCGCCCTCGCGCACGAGGTCATGCACGTCTACCTGCACCGGCTCGACCTCTCCTTCCCCGGCACCCGGGACAACGAGATCCTCACCGACACCGCCGCCGCCTACCTCGGCGCGGGCTGGCTGCTGCTCGACGCCTACCGGGAGAGTTCGGTCTCCCGGCAGAAGCTCGGCTACCTCACGCCGGAGGAGTTCGGCTACGTACTCGCCAAGCGGGGCCAGGTGTTCGGCGAGGACATCGCGCCGTGGTTCACCAGCCCGCAGGGGTACGACGCGTACGCCGACGGCCTGGCGCGGGCGCGCCGCGACGAGCGGCAACCCCCCTTGGCCGGCAGCGGTTGGGCCAGCCGCCGCCGGTACGCCAAGGACCGACGGCATGCGCGGGAGCACCCGCGCGCGGGGGGCGCGCGCCCCAGCGTCGAGCCGGGCGCCGGCTACGCCTTCGAGGGGCGGGCCCCGCTCCAGGTGCGCTTCCCCTGCCCGGTGTGCCACCAGCGCATCCGGGTGCCGGTCCGGGGCAGGTTGCGGGCCCGGTGCGGGCTGTGCGGGACGGTCCTGGAGTGCGACACGTAGCGCTCGGCGCGGCCCGCGCCGCGTCGGGCGGCCGGTCGCGGCAGGCGCTCGCGACCGGCCGCCCGTGGCGGGAGCCGGCTCACACGAGCCCGACCGGCTCCTCGCCGCGCACCCAGCCGAGGACGGAGCGCATGAAGCCGTCCAGGTCGTCGCGGTGGATCGAGTGGCCCGTGTTCTTGACCGTGTGCACGGTGAAGCCGGCCGCGCGGAGTTGTTCCTTGTGCGCCTCGGAGACGACGTGGCTCGGGTCGGCGGCCTGTACCAGGGAGGGCACGACGGGCCGCTCGGGTATGTAGTCGATGGCGTGCTCGCCGCCCACCGCGTCCGCCGTCGCCGGGTCCCAGGCCGCGATGCCGGCGACCTCCGCGTCCACGTCGCCCTCGTCCCAGTGCGGGTTGAAGTTGGCGATCATGCTGCGGGTGGCCTTGCGCAGGGCCCGCAGCGTCTCCGGGTTGGTGGGCCGCTCGCCGGTCTCCAGGGCCCAGGCCGGGTCGCTGTAGACGGCCCGCTTGGGGCGCAGGTGCTCCACCGCGAAGGAGAGCGAGAGGCCGCCGAGCGAGTGCCCGATGGCCAGGTCGGCGCCGACCGGCAGGTTCTCCTCCAGGTCGGCGGCGAACAGCGGAATGCTGTACTCGGCGGCGCGCTCACTCGCCCCGTGCCCGCGCAGGTCGACCGCGATGACCCGGTACCCGTTCTCGGCCAGCGCCGGGCCGACCCGCCGCCAGGTGCGGTGGTCCGACATGATCCCGTGGATGAGCAGCGCGATCCGATCCCCCGCGCCCCACTCCCGCGTGTGCAGCCGCATGATGGTGCCTCTCCCGTCCGTACGCACGGTGATGTCGCATCCCACACCCCCGTCGGTCTCGTCCGCTCCGGATGCGTCGCCCCCGGGCCGCGCCACCCCACCGCGCTGGGCCGATGGCCTGGCGCGACGGGGACCAGCGCGGCCGGCGGTCGTCCGCGGAACCGTAGCCGCCTCAACTTACCGTCACGCGACAGGCCCCCCGCCGCGACTGTCTACGATCCGGGACACGGCGCGGCCCGCGCCGTCGCCGCCCCGGTCCGCCGGGTTTCAGCAGGTGCCCGGTCGGGCGTAGCGCACGACGCGCATGCCCCGCACCGGGCGCCGCTCGCAGACCGTGAAGTGGTCCCGCAGTACGGCGCGTTCGACCGCCTCCTGCGGACTGGGGCGAGCGGACGGGCGCGGGTCGGTGATGACGGTGACGCGGTCCACGCGCAGCATGCCCGCCCGGATGGCCGAAGGCGGCAACTCCGTGCCCCACAGCGTGCCCGTGGAGGACGCGTCCTGGGCCAGCGCCAGGTCACGCAGCCCGTGGAACTCGCCCGGGGCGGACATCAGCGGCTCGCGGCGGTGGAACGGCAGGAACAGCAGCCCGTCCCCGGGCTCGGAGAGTTCGCCGACTGCGCGCGCGGCGGCCACGGTGTCGTCGAGCCGGCTGTCCGGCGTGCGCAGCGTCAGCGCGTACGGCACCTGCGCGACGAGCAGCGCCGCGACCACGCCGCACAGCACGCCGACGGTGGCCGGACCACGGGCCCGGGCGGCGCGCACCCCTCGGTCGAGCGCGGCACCGAGCAGCAGGGCGAACCCGAGCCAGCCGTAGAGCACGTACCGGTCGACGTAGATCGGGTGCAGGGCGGAGGCGGCCATCAGCAGCGCCGTGGGCACGACGAACAACGGCAGCGCCAGCGCCGGCAGCCCGATCCGCCCGTGCCGCTCCCCGACCACCCGGGCCAGCGCGCCGGCGGCGAGCGCGAGCCCGAGGAAGGCGGCGACCTGACCGACGTCCGGCGCGGAGATCCACGCGACCTGCTGCGCCTGCTGCTGGCTGACCACGACCAGCGGCGCGAGCGGCACGGCGGCGCCCGCCGCGGCCCGCGCCCAGGACCAGAACGTGTCGCCGCGCACCCGCGCGCAGCGCAGCGTGAGGCCGTGCGCGAGGAGCGCGAGCACCGCGAACTCGTGCAGCAGACAGGCCAGCGCCATCGTCGCCGCGTACCCCCACCACGCCCGCCGGGTGCGCCCGGCGACCGCCCGCAGCAGCAGGTACGTGCCCCACACGACGCAGGCGCAGACCAGCGCGTAGGAGCGGCCCTCCTGCGCGTACCGCTGCACCGGCGGCAGCAGCGCGAAGACCAGCCCGGCCGCCAACCCGGCGCCGGGGCCGGCCAGTCGGCGGCCGATGAGCGCCACGCCGGCGGCGGCGCCGGCCATCGCGAGGACCGACGGCAGCCGCAGCGCCCAGAGGCCGCCGTCCCAGCAGGCGAACACGGCGTACATGAGCAGGTAGTAGAGGCCGTGCACGACGTCGACGGTGCCGAGCGTCCGCAGCATCGCGCCGAGGTCGCGGTGGGCCACCTGGTACGTGGTGGACTCGTCGCGCCACATGCTGTGCTCGCGTTCGAGCCCCCATAACCCGGTGGCGAGCGTGAGCACGGCCGGGAGGAGGACGAGCGCGTACGGGCGGGCCCGGCGCGGCAGTCGTGTCCGCAGCCGCCTGGCGAAGGCGCCGGCGGGGCGGGCGGTTCGGGTGTCGGTTGGGCGCGGCTCGGCGGGCTCGGCTGCCGTGGTCGTGGTGGTAGCGGCGGTGGTCGGGACGGCGGCGCGGGCGCGCGGCGGGGTCAGGGCCATGGGTCGGCGGAACTCCGTTGTCGAAGGGGCCACGGGGGCGTCGACGGTCAGGCCGTCCGGCGACCGACCCACCACAGGCAGCCGGCGACGAGGGCGGCGGCGACGGTCAGGCAGATGCCGGCCAGCACCCACTGCGTGGGCCAGTAGGCGCTGGCGGGGTGGTACTCGACGAGGGAACTGACCACGTCGTGCTCGCGCAGACAGCGAGCCAGGTTCGCCTCCACGCTCAGGTCCGGGCAGACCCGGTCGGAGATGCGCTCGCCCGAGGACGTCTCGTAGCGCAGACGCTCGTGCAGCGTGTAGCGGGGTAGGTCGGGATAGTGCGTGGGAGTGGACCGCGCGGTGCTCAGCGGCCACAAGTGCTCGGCCGGGCGCCACGCTCGCAGCAGGTACAGCATTCCGCCGCTGATCGCGAGGGAGATGACCATGGCGGGAAGGGTCCTGCGGAGGACCAGGCCGACGGCGGCGGCGACCACCACCGCCAACATGGCCAGAGCCACCCCGGCCGGTCCCGCGGTCAGGAACGGTGTGGGGGTGTCCCAGACCAGGTCGCCGAAGTCGCGCCAGGTCGAGTGCCACCACCAGCCGTACAGCGCCGTGAGGACGAGGCTGACCACCAGGGTGAGGGACACGGCGAAGGCGAGCTTGGCGGCCATCCAACGGCGCGGGCTGACCGACTGGGTCAGCGCCAACCGGTGGCTGCCGCTCTCGAAGTCCCGTGCGAACAGGGGTGCGCCGAGGAACACGGCGAGCAGCGGGGGGAGGGCCAGCATCGCGTAGCCCGCGCGAACGAGCACGTCGCGGTAGTCGGTGTCGAGCACTCTGACCACGTCAGCCAGGGAGCCGTCCGTGAGCCGCTGGCCGTGACAAGTGGGGAGCAGGATGTCGCAACCCGCGATGCCGTGATCCTGCTGGAAGGCGTACTGCTGGTGGAACCAGTAGCCGACGCAGCAGGCGGCCATCGCGGTCAGTGCCAGCACCGTCCAGGCCGTGGCTCGGTGCTGGCGCCAGACCACCCAGGTCAGGCCCTTCACGCGGCGACCTCCGGGGCATCGGTGGGGCCGCCGTCGAGCAGCAGCGGCGGCGCGGTGGGGTTGCGGAGGTAGCCGAGCAGGATCTCCTCGACGGAGGGCTCGCGGGTGATCCACTCGCCCTCCAGCTCGGTGCCGCCGGGCCGTACCAGCACGGTGAGTTGGCGGCCGGTGGCGCGGGCCTCGACGACGGCGTGGGCGGCGAGTTCGGGCGGCAGCCCGGGGTTGCTCGCCCGATCCCCGGCCCGTTCGCCGTCCCGGCGCGCCCCGGTCACCAGGGCGTGCGCGGACTGGATGGCCTCCGTGTCGCCCGCGAGTCGGAGTCGACCCGCGCCGAAGAGCCAGAGGTGGTCGCTGACGCCGTCCAACTCGGCGAGCACGTGCGTGGCGATGACCACGGTGGTGCCGTGCTCGGCGGCCTCGGCCATCAGGGCGCCCATCATGCGGCTGCGCCGCAGCGGGTCCTGATCGGCCATCGGCTCGTCCAACAGCAACAGGTCGGCGCGCTTGCCGAGCGCCAGGGCCAGCGCGACACAGGTGCGCTGGCCGCCGGAGAGGGTCGATATCCGCGCCCCCGTCGGTATGTCGACATCCCGCAGGACCCGCTCCGCCACGGCCTGGTCCCAGCCGGGGTTCAGCTCGCGGCCGAACCGCAGCGTCTCCGCGACGGTCAGCCGGGGAAACAACGGCTTGTCCTGTGCCACGTAGGCCACCCGGCGCCGGGTGGCGGACGTCGAGCGCGCCTCGCCGAACAGGCTCAGGCTGCCGGTCGTCGGCGCCAGCAGCCCGGCGGCCATGGCCAGCAACGTGCTCTTGCCCGAGCCGTTCGGGCCGATCACGGCGCAGATCCGCCCGGCGGGGAGCCGTAGCGTGACCTCGCGCAGCGCCCAGGTCTGCCGGTACCTCTTGCCCAGTCCGCGCGCCACGATGGCCGCGCCCGGGTCCCCCGCGTACTCGCTGGTCACCCGTTGCCCCCACTCGTCATCTTCGTTCCCCTGGTCAGTTCGGCGTCGGCGGCGCGTCGCCGAGGCGTTCGTCGAGGACCGAGGCGAACAGCGCCGCCACGTCCTCCCGGTCGAGCCCGGCCTCGCGCGCCCGGTCCATCCACGCCGCCAACTCCGCGCGCAGCGGCGACCCGGCGGCGGACTCGGGCCGGGCGAGGGAGCGCCGCACGAAGGTGCCGAGGCCCGGCCGGGGTTCGACCAGGCCCTCCCGTTCCAGCTCGCGGTACGCCTTGAGGACGGTGTTCGGGTTGATCGCGGTGGCCGCGACGACCTCCTTGGCCGTGGGCAACCGGTCCCCCGGCTGCAACAGACCAAGGCGCAGCGCCTGCTTCGTCTGCTGGACGATCTGCAGATACGTGGCGACGCCGGCACGCCGGTCGATGCGGTACTCGATCACCCGCATCACCCTTTCACTAATCCGTTAGTGGAATGATGGTGGAGTGCGAACGGCACCCTGTCAAGAAACGCCGACGGCGCGCGACGCCGGCCCCGGGTGGGGCGGGCGTCGCGCGCCGTCGGCCGACGGCGTCCTACCGGTCGGGCGTCCCCGCGCGGGGCGACCTCAACGCGTCATCCGCGCACCGCCGTTGACGTTCAGGACCTGGCCCGTGACGTGCCGGGCGGCCGGCGAGCACAGGTAGGCCACCGCGCCCGCCACGTCGTCCGGCACCCCGGCGCGACCCACGGCGGTGGCGGCCACGAGCTGGGCCCGCCGCTCGGCGGTCAGCACGTCGCCGAAGAACTCGGTCTCGGCGATATAGCCGGGCGAGACGACGTTGGCCGTGATGTCCCGGGCGCCCAGCTCCGCCGCGAGGTCGAGGTTCCAGGCGGCCAGGCCGGCCTTGGCGGCGCCGTACGAGCCGGCGCCCTGGTCGGCCGCGATCGAGCCGATGTGCACCACGGCCCCGCCGCCGGCCAGCCGGTCGGAGACGGCGTGGGTGGTCAGCGCGGCGCTGACCAGGTTGGCGTCGAGGTTGGCCCGGAAGCGGGCGGCGAAGGCGCGCAGCGCGGCGGACGGGTCGGCGCCGCCGGGCTCCCCGTCGGCGCCGAAGTCGGTGTTCCCGCCCGCGTTGTTGACCAGCACGTCGACGCGGTCCGGCAACGCGTCGAGCAGCGCGGCGAGTTGGGCCGGGTCGGTGTGGTCGCACACCAGTGGCGTGCCGCCGACCGCGTCGGCGGTGGCGGCCAGCGGGTCGCGCCGGCGGCCGGTGAGGAAGACGGCGCCACCCGCGGCGGCGAAGTGCCGGGCGACGGCCCGGCCGATGCCCGTGCCGGCGCCGGTGACCAGGATGGTGCGGGGCATAGAGTGACCTCCACAAGCTTTCGTTAAGCTCTAAACGCAGACTACGTTTAGATCTAAACGCATTCGACGCCGGAGGACAACCATGACCGCGGCCGACCAGCCACCGGACCGTTCCGCCCGCCCCGTGGACCCCGCGCCACAGGCGGCCCCCGCCGACCCGGTCGCCGCCATCGCCGCCGCCTGGGAGCGCGAGCGGCCCGGCACGCCGGTCTCCTCGATCGGGATCGTCACCCCGATCTGGCGGCTGGCGAAGCTGCTCGGCGACGACCGCCGGCGGGTCCTGGCCCGGGCGGGGATCGACGCCGCGACGCTGGACCTGCTGAGCGTGCTGCGCCGGCAGGGCCCGCCGTACACCCTGAGCACCCGCGAACTCGGCCAACGCTCCCTGGTCACGGCCGGCGCCGTCTCCCAGCGGGTGGCCCGGGCCGAGCGCGAGGGCCTGGTCACCCGCGCCCCCGGCGCCGGCCGCCCCCGCACGGTCCAGGTCACCCTGACCGAGGCCGGCCACGCGCTGGTCGAATCCACGGTGGACCAGGTCCTGACCCGGGAGGCCGACCTGCTGACGGGCCTGACCGACGCGCAACAGCGGGAGCTGACGGAACTGCTGCGCCTGCTGCTCAGCGATGTGCAGCGGCGGCTCGGCGACGACCGGATCACGCACGTGGGGCAGGAGTGACGGCTCCACGCAGCCCACGACGTGCGACTGGGGGCTGGGTCAGCGCACCGTCGACCCCTTGAGCGCCGCGACCTCACGGGCCCGGCCCGCCAACTGGCGCACCGCGCGCACCCGCGAGTGGGCGCGCAGATGGCCGCGCAGGGTGGCGAAGTGCTCGTCGCCGCGCGCCGTGGACAGCGTCTGGTAGTCATCGAGGAACGCCGACCAGGTGGCGCAGCCGGCGTCCAGGTGCCCCAGGGCGAACTGCCGCTTGGCCAGCACGGCGTGCGCGTGCAGCCGGCCCTGCCGCTGCCGCTCCGGCTGGGCCCGCAGGGACGCCTGGAGCGCGGCGACGGAGCCCGGCAGGTCGCCGCCCTCGGCGAGGACGTGGGCCACGTGGAACTCGTACGCGGCCCGGTCGTAACCGCCCACCGCGTCGCGCCGCGCGTCCGCCCTGGACAGCGCCGACTCCGCCTCCCGCAGCCGGGCCCGCGCCCGCCGCCGGTCGCCGACCATGGCGGCGGCGTGTGCCTGCTGGCCGCGCAGGAACGCGACGAGGCGCGGCCCGGCCCGCGGCGCGGCCTCGGCCGCCGCGTCCGCCAGGTCCCGGGCCCGCCGCCCGTGGCCGAGGTGGGACGCCTGGAGGCTCATGCCGCGCAGCGTCCGGCAGTAGGTGAGGTGGTCGCCGGCCTCCCGGGCCAGGTCCAGGGCGGTGACGTAGTACCGCTGGCCGAGGCCCTGCCGGCGTTCGTACATCGCCATCCAGCCGGTCAGGTAGGTGAGGTCGGAGGCGGCGGAGAGCATGCCCTGGCGGACCGGTTCGCTGGCCTGGGCCCGCAGGTACGGCGCCACCGTGTTGACCAGGAAGGCCGCCGCCATCGGGCGGGCGTGACCGCCGCCCAGCTCGTCCAGGATGGCCGCGATCCGGTCCGTCATCGTGCGCACCGTGGCCACCTCGCCCGGCCCGATCCGCCCGGCGGAGCGCGCCCGCCCCTCGCCCCCCTCGGCCCGGGCGGGACCGGCGAACGCCGGCACGGCGAGCGTCGCGGAGTACAGGCTGGCGGCGAGGAGCCGGCGCCGGGCGGGGTTCGTGTCCTCGGTCCCGAGGTCGGTGAGCTGGCCCACCGTGTCTCGGCGCGTGTGCGGACTCCGTTCGGCCACCCGTCCTCAACTCCTCGCTCCGCAGGCGATGTTCGGGCACGGCACGATGCCGCGACCACCGTACCGCCACCCGTGGCCGCCCGGTCACCCCGCGCGAGGACGCCGCGGGCGCAGGCCGTGCTCACCGCGTCGCGGAGACGAAAAAGCGGCGCCTGCCATCCGGTCGGGGACGGGCAGGCGCCGCGTGTTCCGCACGGCGCTGTACGGGACACCTCCGGCACAGGCCGGTAGTGCGGGGGCCGGGCGGGCCGTGGGTCAGACGGTCAGGGCCCGGTCCGTGGGGCGGATCGGTGCGGGCAGGGCGCTGGCGCCGGTCAGGTAGGCGTCCACCGCGCGGGCCGCCGAGCGGCCCTCGGCGATGGCCCAGACGATGAGCGACTGGCCTCGGCCCGCGTCACCGGCGACGTAGACCCCGTCCACGTTCGTGGCGAAGTTCGCGTCCCGGGCGACGTTACCCCGTCCATCCAGGTCCAGGCCAAACTGCTCGACCAGACCGTTGCTCTGGTCGATGCCGGTGAAGCCCATCGCGAGGGTGACCAGCTCGGCCGGGATCCTGCGCTCGGTGCCCGGCTTCTGCTCGAACCCGCCGTCCCTGAACTCGACCTCGACCAGGTGCAGGTACTTCACGTTCCCGTCCGCGTCGCCCTCGAAGTGGGTGGTGGAGACGGAGTAGACCCGCTCGCCGCCCTCCTCGTGGGCCGAGGTGACCTTGTAGAGCATCGGGAAGGTGGGCCAGGGCTGGTGGCCCGGGCGCTCCTCGCTCGGCCGCGGCATGATCTCAAGCTGGGTGACGGAGGCCGCGCCCTGGCGGTGGGCGGTGCCCACGCAGTCGGCGCCGGTGTCGCCGCCGCCGATGACGACCACGTGCTTGCCCTCGGCGGTGATGGGCGGCGCCACGAAGTCGCCCTCCTGGACCTTGTTGGCCAGCGGCAGGTACTCCATCGCGGCGTGGATGCCGTTCAGCTCGCGGCCGGGCACCGGCAGGTCGCGGGAGACGGTGGCGCCCGCGGCGATGACCACCGCGTCGTAGCGGCGACGCAGGTCGGCGGCGTCGATGTCGCGGCCGATCTCCACCTCGGTACGGAACTTGGTGCCCTCCGCGCGCATCTGCTCGATGCGGCGGTTGATGTGCCGCTTCTCCATCTTGAACTCGGGGATGCCGTAGCGCAGCAGCCCGCCGATGCGGTCGGCCCGCTCGAAGACGGCGACGGTGTGGCCGGCGCGGGTGAGCTGCTGGGCCGCGGCGAGGCCGGCCGGGCCCGAGCCGATGACGGCGACGGTCTTGCCGGACAGCCGCTCGGGCGGCTGCGGGGTGACGTCGCCCGACTCCCACGCCTTGTCGATGATGGTGACCTCGACGTTCTTGATGGTCACCGGCGCCTGGTTGATGCCGAGCACGCAGGCGGCCTCGCACGGCGCCGGGCACAGCCGCCCGGTGAACTCCGGGAAGTTGTTCGTCGCGTGCAGCCGCTCGCTGGCCTCGCTCCAGTCCTCGCGGTAGGCGTAGTCGTTCCACTCGGGGATGAGGTTCCCGAGCGGGCAGCCGTTGTGGCAGAACGGGATGCCGCAGTCCATGCAGCGGCTCGCCTGCTTGCTGATGATCGGCAGCAGCGAGCCGGGGACGTAGACCTCGTTCCAGTCCTTGACGCGCTCGCCGACGGGGCGGGTCGCGGCGACCTCGCGGTCCGTGGTCAGAAAGCCCTTGGGGTCAGCCATGCGTCGCCGCCTCCATCATCTTCTCGGTGGTCTCGGACTCGGAGAGTCCGGCTCGCTCGGCGGCGTCCTTGGCGGCGAGCACGGCCTTGTAGGTGGGCGGGAAGACCTTGCTGAAGCGGCGTGCCGCGGCTTCCCAGTCGGCGAGGAGGGCCGCGGCCACGGTCGAGCCGGTCTCCTCCTGATGGCGGCGCACCACGTCGTGCAGCCACCGCGTGTCGGCCTCGTCCAGCGGCTCGACAGCCGCGGCCAGCTCGCGGTTGACCTGGGCCGGGTCGAGGTCGATGACGTACGCGACGCCACCGGACATGCCGGCGGCGAAGTTGCGCCCGGTCTCGCCGAGCACCACGGCCCGGCCGCCGGTCATGTACTCGCAGCCGTGGTCGCCCACGCCCTCGGAGACGACGGTCGCGCCCGAGTTGCGCACGCAGAACCGCTCGCCGACCCGGCCGCGCAGGAACATCTCGCCGCCGGTGGCCCCGTACGCGAGGGTGTTGCCCGCGATGGTGGAGAACTCGGCCAGGTGGTCGGCCCCGCGGTCGGGGCGGACGACGATCCGGCCGCCGGACAGGCCCTTGCCGACGTAGTCGTTGGCGTCGCCCTCCAGGCGCAGCGTGATGCCGCGCGGCACGAAGGCGCCGAAGGACTGGCCGGCCGAGCCGGTGAAGGTGATGTCGATGGTGTCGTCGGGCAGGCCCGCGCCGCCGAACTTCTTCGTCACCTCGTGACCGAGCATGGTGCCCACGGTCCGGTTGATGTTGCGGATGGCGACCTGGGCGCGCACCGGCTGCGCGGCGGCGGCGTCCGGCGCGGCCAGCGCGTCAGCGGCCAGCTTGATCAGCTCGTTGTCCAGCGCCTTCGCCAGGCCGTGGTCCTGCTCGGCGATCTGGTGGCGGACGGCGCCGGCCGGCAGGTCCGGTACGTGCAGCAGCGGCGCCAGGTCCAGGCCGCTGGCCTTCCAGTGCTCCACGGCCCGCGAGGTGTCCAGGAGTTCGGCGTGCCCGACTGCCTCCTCCAGGGTGCGGAACCCCAGCTCGGCCAGGAGTTCGCGGACCTCCTCGGCGATGAACTGGAAGAAGTTGACGATGTGCTCGGCCTTGCCGGTGAACCGCTCGCGCAGCACCGGGTTCTGGGTGGCGATGCCGACCGGGCAGGTGTCCAGGTGGCACACGCGCATCATCACGCAGCCCGAGACCACCAGCGGCGCGGTCGCGAACCCGAACTCCTCGGCGCCGAGCAGCGCCGCGATGACCACGTCGCGGCCGGTCTTGAGCTGGCCGTCGGTCTGCACGACGATGCGGTCGCGCAACCCGTTGAGCAGCAGCGTCTGCTGCGTCTCGGCCAGGCCCAGCTCCCAGGGACCGCCGGCGTGCTTGAGCGAGGTCAGCGGGGAGGCGCCGGTGCCGCCGTCGTGGCCTGAGATCAGCACGACGTCCGCGTGCGCCTTGGAGACGCCCGCCGCGACCGTGCCGACGCCGACCTCGCTGACCAGCTTGACGTGGATGCGGGCCCGCGGGTTGGCGTTCTTCAGGTCGTGGATGAGCTGGGCGAGGTCCTCGATGGAGTAGATGTCGTGGTGCGGCGGCGGCGAGATGAGGCCGACGCCGGGCGTGGAGTGCCGGGTCCTGGCCACCCACGGGTAGACCTTGTGGCCGGGCAGCTGGCCGCCCTCGCCGGGCTTGGCGCCCTGGGCCATCTTGATCTGGATGTCGTCGGAGTTGACCAGGTACTCGCTGGTGACGCCGAACCGGCCGGAGGCCACCTGCTTGATGGCCGAGCGCCGCTGCGGGTCGTACAACCGCTCCGGGTCCTCGCCGCCCTCGCCGGTGTTGGACTTGGCCCCGAGCTGGTTCATGGCGATGGCCAGCGTCTCGTGCGCCTCGCGCGAGATGGAGCCGTACGACATGGCGCCGGTCGAGAAGCGCTTGACGATCTCGGAGACGGGCTCGACCTCCTCCAGCGGGATCGACGGCCGCTCGGACCTGAGGCCGAACAGACCGCGCAGCGTCATCAGCCGCTCGGACTGCTCGTTCACCCGCTCCGTGTACTGCTTGAAGATGTCGTACCGGCGGGCGCGGGTGGAGTGCTGGAGCCGGAAGACGGTGTCCGGGTCGAACAGGTGCGGCTCGCCCTCGCGGCGCCACTGGTACTCGCCGCCGATGTCCAGGGCGCGGTGCGCGGAGGGCACGCCGCTGGCCGGGTACGCCTTGGCGTGCCGGGCCGCGACCTCGGTGGCCACCACGTCCAGGCCCGCGCCGCCGATCTTGGTGGCGGTGCCGTGGAAGTACGTGTCCACGAACGCCTGGTCGAGCCCGACGGCCTCGAAGACCTGCGCGCCGCGGTAGGAGGCGACGGTGGAGATGCCCATCTTGGACATCACCTTGAGCACGCCCTTGCCGAGCGCCCTGATGAGGTTGCGGATCGCCGCCTCGGGCTCGACGTCGGACAGGAAGGTCCCCGCGCGCACCAGGTCCTCGACGGACTCCATGGCCAGGTACGGGTTGACGGCCGCCGCGCCGTAGCCGATGAGCAGCGCGACGTGGTGCACCTCGCGCACGTCGCCGGCCTCCACGAGCAGCCCCACCTGGGTGCGCTGCTTGGTGCGGATGAGGTGGTGGTGGACGGCCGAGGTGAGCAGCAGCGAGGGGATGGGGGCGTGCTCGGCGTCGGAGTGCCGGTCGGAGAGGACGATGAGGCGGGCCCCGTCGGCGATGGCCGAGTCGGCCTCGGCGCAGATCTCGGCGATCCGCGCGGCCAGCGCCGGTCCCCCGCCGCCGACCCGGTACAGGCCGGAGAGGGTGGCGGCGCCGAGCCCGTCCCGGTCGCCGTCGGCGTTGATGTGGATGAGCTTGGCCAGCTCGTCGTTGTCGATCACCGGGAAGGGCAGGGTGACGCTGCGGCAGGAGGCCGCGGTCGGCTCCAGGAGATTGCCCTGCGGGCCGAGCGAGGAGATCAGCGAGGTGACCAACTCCTCGCGGATGGCGTCCAGCGGCGGGTTGGTGACCTGTGCGAAGAGCTGGGTGAAGTAGTCGAAGAGGAGGCGGGGCCGGTCGGAGAGGGCGGCGATGGGCGAGTCGGTGCCCATCGAGCCGATCGGCTCCGCGCCGTTGGCCGCCATCGGCGCGAGGATGAGCCGCAGCTCCTCCTCGGTGTAGCCGAAGGTCTGCTGGCGGCGGGTGACCGAGGCGTGGGTGTGCACGATGTGCTCGCGCTCGGGCAGGTCCTCCAGCTCGATCTCGCCGGCCTCCAGCCACTCCTGGTAGGGCGCTTCGGCGGCGAGCGCGCTCTTGATCTCGTCGTCCTCGACGATGCGGTGCTCGGCGGTGTCGACCAGGAACATCCTGCCGGGCTGGAGCCGGCCCTTGCGTACGACGCGGGCCGGGTCGATCTCCAGGACGCCGACCTCCGAGGAGAGCACGACCAGGCCCTCGTCGGTGACCCAGTAGCGGCCCGGGCGCAGCCCGTTGCGGTCCAGGACGGCGCCGACCTGGGTGCCGTCGGTGAAGGTGACGCAGGCCGGGCCGTCCCAGGGCTCCATCATCGTGGAGTGGTACTGGTAGAACGCGCGCCGCTGGGCGTCCATCGAGGCGCTGTTCTCCCACGCCTCGGGGATCATCATCAGCACGCTGTGCGGCAGCGACCGCCCGCCCAGGTGCAGCAGTTCGAGGACCTCGTCGAAGGAGGCGGAGTCGGAGGCGCCGGGGGTGCAGACGGGGAAGAGGCGGTCGATCGAGCGGCCGTCGCCGGCCAGCAGCTCGCTGGCCAACTGCGACTCGCGCGCCCGCATCCAGTTCCGGTTGCCCTGCACGGTGTTGATCTCGCCGTTGTGCGCGACGAACCGGTACGGGTGCGCCAGCGGCCAGGACGGGAAGGTGTTGGTGGAGAAGCGCGAGTGCACCAGCGCGATGGCGGTGGCGAACCTGCGGTCGGACAGGTCGGGGAAGAACGGCTCCAACTGCCCGGTGGTGAGCATGCCCTTGTAGACCAGGGTGCGCGCGGACAGGGAGGGGAAGTAGACCCCGGCCTCCCGCTCGGCGCGCTTGCGCAGCACGAACGCCCTGCGGTCCAGCTCGATGCCGCTGAGGGAGCCCTCGGCGTCGGCGACGAAGAGTTGTGAGAACGCGGGCATGGTGGCCCGGGCGGTGCTGCCGAGCAGTTCGGGGGCGACGGGCACGACTCGCCAGCCGAGGACGGCGAGCCCCTCCTCGGCGGCGATGGCCTCGGTCCGGGTGACGGCCGCCGCGGCCTCCGAACCGTCGCCGGGCAGGAAGGCGATGCCGACGGCGTACGCGCCGGGCTCGGGCAGCGGGAAGGCGACGCTCTCGCGCAGGAAGGCGTCCGGCACCTGGAGCAGGATGCCGGCGCCGTCGCCCGAGTCCGGGTCGGAGCCGGTGGCGCCGCGGTGCTCCAGGTTGCGCAGGACGGTGAGGGCTTGTTCGACCAGCTCGTGGCTGGGCTCGCCGGTGAGGGTTGCGACGAAGCCGACGCCACAGGCGTCGTGCTCGTTACGGGGGTCGTACAGGCCCTGGCGGGCGGGGCGCCCCTGCAGCGGTGACCAGGCGGCAGTGGCGCCGCTGCCGGTCACGGAAGGCACGGGCCGGGGGTGCGCGGAACGCATCGGCTCTCCCGTCGTCGTCGGTGGCAAGTGCTGATACCGAGGGACGACGTTGGCCCTCTGTGAATTTGGTGCAGGCTACATGATGGCCCGCTGCCCAAGAAGCGGATACTTCATTCCAGCATGCGGACACCGCAAGAGCGTGGTGGAGCGGGGCGAGGGGCTGAACGGGGCGCGCCCGCTGGGTTCGCGGAGCGAGCGACGTTGCCCGCGACGCTCGGGCTGTATGCCCGTTCGCGAGCGAGCCGAAACCGCGCGGTAATCCGCATATTATGCGCAAGCCTGCATGATTCACCGGCAGAGGCCGCCTCCGAGATCACCCGACGGCCGTCCCGAACAGGGCGCCGAGGGCGTACGTCACGCCGGCCGCGGCCCCGCCGAGCGCCAGTTGCCGCAGGCCACTGAACCACCACGTCCGGGCCGTCACCCGCGCCACGACGGCGCCGCACCCGAACAGCCCGACCAGCGCCAGCAGGACGGCGGGCCACAGGGACGAAGCGCCGAGTAGGTAGGGCAGCAGGGGCAGCAGGGCGCCCAGCGCGAAGGCGCCGAACGAGGAGAGCGCCGCCGTCAGCGGCGAGGGCAGGTCGTCCGGGTCCACGCCCAGCTCCTCGCGGGCGTGCACCTCAAGCGCCCGCTCCGGGTCCGCCGAGAGCTGCCTGGCCACCTCGCGGGCGAGCACCGGCTCGACCCCGCGCGACTCGTACAGGGCCGCCAGCTCCAGCATCTCGTCGCCCGGGTGCTTGCGCAGCTCGCGGCGCTCGACCTCCAACTCGGCCAGCACGAGTTCGCGCTGCGAGGCCACCGACGTGTACTCCCCCGCGGCCATCGAGAACGCGCCGGCCGCGAGCCCGGCGAGACCGGTGATCACGATCGTCTGCTGGGTGACGGCGCCGCCCGCGACACCGGTCATCAGGGCCAGGTTGGAGACGAGGCCGTCCATGGCGCCGAAGACCGCTGGCCGCAGCCAGCCGCCGTTGACGTCGCGGTGGGTGTGGTTGTCACGGTGGGCGACGTGGGGCGGTTCCGCGGCGGCGATGACGGACATGGGGTAGAGCTCTCCCTTCACACGGCGACGGAGGACTCATCCGCCGCCAACGCCTCGAAGGTACGCTCGAATTCCCCGCCGCCGCCAGCAAGGAAGGCCGAACTTACCTCGCTGACCTGCACGGATGCGCGCCCCGTCACGCGGGGGTGAGCGGCGCGGGGAGCCCGTCGCGGGGGCACGGCACACGCGCGAGGCCGCCGGACCCCTCGGTCCGACGGCCTCCGTGTCGCTCGCCGCGGGCGCTCCCGCCCGGGGCTCAGCCCTTCTTCGACGGCGCGGCGTCCCCGGCCCCGCCGGTCGCCCCGTCCTCGTCCGCCGACGTCGCCCGCGCCCCCCGCGGCTCCTTCACCGTGCTGACCGGAGACGACGCGGCCGGTGCCGCCTTCGCGGCGGCGGGCTCGCCGTCCGACGCGCCGCCGTCGCCGACCGCGGCCGGCTCGACCACCGCCTCGCGGCCCGGGCTGTGCCGCGCCGAGAGCACCATGTAGGCCACCGCCGCCAGGAAGACGACGATCGAGGTCCAGTTGTTCAGCCGTAGGCCGAGCACCTCGTGCGCGTCGTCCACGCGCAGGTACTCGATCCAGAACCGGCCCACCGTGTACGCCGCGACGTACAGCGCGAAGGCCCGGCCGTGGCCGAGGGTGAAGCGCCGGTCCGCCCAGATCACCAGCAGCGCCACGCCCACGCACCACAGCGACTCGTACAGGAACGTCGGGTGGTAGGTGCCCGCCACGGTGCCGGTGTCGGTGTCCGCGTCGATCTTCAGCGCCCACGGGAGGTCGGTCGCCTTGCCGAAGAGTTCCTGGTTGAACCAGTTGCCCCAGCGGCCGATCGCCTGGGCGAAGGCGATGCCCGGGGCGAGCGCGTCCGCGTACGCCGGCATCGGGATGCCCCGGCGGCGACAGCCGATCCACGCGCCGAGCGCGCCGAGCGCGATGGCGCCCCAGATACCGAGGCCGCCCTGCCAGATCTTGAAGGCGTCGACCCAGTCCTCGCCCTCACCGAAGTACAACTGGTAGTCGGTGATGACGTGGTACAACCGGCCGCCGACCAGGCCGAAGGGCACGGCCCAGACGGCGATGTCGGCCACCGTGCCGACCTGGCCACCACGGGCGACCCAGCGCCGCCCGCCGTACCAGACGGCGACGAAGACGCCGATGATGATGCAGAACGCGTAGCCGCGCAGCGGGATCGGCCCGAGGTCGATCACGCCGGATGAGGGGCTGGGGATGTAAGCGAGGTCCATGACAGGGGTGACGCTACCCTGCCGGGCGGGAAGCGCGGCAACCCACCCGGCACAACGGCTGCATAACGGGCCACGGGCGGGGCCCGGTCCGACCTCGGTCAGCGGCCCTTCTCCTTGGCCGCCTCCGCCACCTCCTTCTTCAGCTTCTCCGGGGTCAGCGGGTCGTCCTGGTCCCCGTAGACGTTCTCACCGTTGAGCAGGACCGTCGGCGTGGCCCCGTGGCCCGACTTCTCGAACGCCTTGTCCACCTTCTGCACCCAGCTGTCGTGGGTCCCCTTGTTCACGCAGGCCCGGAAGGCCGGGGTGTCGAGGCCCGACACCTTCCCCGCCAGCTCGATCAGGTAGCCCCGGTCGGCGAACGCGTCGTCCTGCTCGCGTGGCTGGTTCTGGTAGAGCAGGTCGTGGTACGCGGAGAACTTGCCGGCGTCCTGGGCGCAGGCGGCGGCGTTGGCCGCGCGCAGCGAGCCGCTGCCGCCCAGGTTCCCGTCGATCAGGCGGACCAGGTGGTACTCGATCCTGAGCTGGCCCGCCTCGCGCAGTTCGGTGATCGTCTTGCGGAAGCCGTTCTCGAAGCCGGCGCAGCCGGGGCAGCGGAAGTCCTCGAACACGGTGAGGGTCGCGGGCGCGTCGGCCGCGCCGGCCGGGATGGCCACCCGCTTCTCGCCCGTGGCGCCCTTGGGGTCGACCACCGGTCCCCGCGCGTCCGCTTCGTCGTCGTCGCTCTGGCTGGCGATCAGGGCGCCGATGCCGCCCACCGCGCCGAGCACCACGACGATGACCCCGGCCGCGATGTAGGTGCGCTTCCGCTTCTGTCGCGCCTCGTCCTTCGCGCGCTGTTCCTGCAGTCGCTCGCGAGCGCTGCGCTTGTCCTTACGGTTGTGACTCACGCCCGTGCACAACGAGACGACCGGGCGGGGCTGCGCTCCGGCGCCCGGTATTCGCCCGATCGAGCGATGGGCGGGCGAATCTCACGGCGTGGGCCACGGCGGGATCGGCCCCACGACGGGGGCCGCCCGCCCGGTGGCGCGGCCGGGTCAGCTCGCCGCGCGTCCCGGCCACGGCACGGCGAGCGCGCGCTCGATGTCGGCCCACGACGCCCCGTGCTCGGCCATCACGTCCGCCACCACGCCGGGCCCCGACGCGAGCCCGAGCAACAGGTGCTCGTCGCCGATCGCGCGGTCGCCGCGGCCCTGGGCGATGCGCAGCGCGCGGACGAGCACGGACCTGGCCTCGCGCGAGAACGGTCGGTGCCCGCGCGGCCACCACCGTCGCGGGCCGCGCTCGGCGGCCAGCGCGTCGGGCCCGTGCGCCTCCTCGACCCGGGCGACGACCTCGCCGACGTCGATGCCGAGCCGGGCGAGGGCCGCGATGTCGGCGCGCGAGAGCCCACCCGCCCGCCGGGCCTCGCGCAGCGCCGTGGTCAGCTCCGTACGCCGCTGGTCGACGCCGAGCGCGAGCAGGGCGCGGGCGCCGGGGGCCTCGCCCGGGTCGAGGAGGTCGAGCAGGGCGAGCAGTAAGTGCTCCTCGGTGATGGTGCGCGCGTCGGCGCGCTCCGCGTGGCCGACGGCGCCCTCCACCGCGGCGCGGGCGTCCTGGCTGAACTTCTCGAACATCGTCAATGCCTCCCGTGTTTCTTGTGCACGGCCTGCCGGCTGACCCCGAGTTCGTTGGCGATCTCCTGCCACGACCAGCCCCGGGCCCGGGCACTGCGCACCTGGACGGCCTCCAACTGCTCCACCAGCCGTCGCAGCGCGGCCACCGCGCGCAGCCCGACCCGCGGGTCACGGTCGCCCGCCTGCTGGGCGAGATCGGTTGCCTCAGTCATGACGTCAACCTACGTTGACACTCGACGCATGTCAACCATGGTTGACACGGCGGGCGCGCGCACCACACCGCCGGGCGGCGACCGGGCCCCGCCCCGACCCGCTCCGGAACGACCGCACCCCGGGCAGCGGGGCTGCCCGGGGTGCGGGTGGGATCGGCCGTGCGCCGGTGGCGTCAGGCGCGCTGGCGCACGCCCTTGGCCAGGTCGGCCGCGAGCGCGCGCACGCCGGCCAGGCCCGTCTCGACATCGGGCGCCTGGAGCAGCTCCTTGACGAACGCCGACCCGACGATCACGCCGTCCGCGAACTGGGCCACCTCGGCGGCCTGTTCCGCGTTGGAGACGCCGAGGCCCACGCACACCGGCAGCTCGGTGCTGGCCCGAGTGCGCTCCACCAGCTCCTGCGCCTCGCGGCCGACCGACTCGCGGGTTCCGGTGACGCCCATGAGCGAGGCCGCGTACACGAAGCCGCTGCCGGCCGCCGTGATCTTGGCCAGCCGCTCGTCCCGGCTGCTGGGCGCGACGACGAAGACGGTGGCAAGACCGTGCCGCTCGGCCGCCTCCCGCCACACCCCGGACTCCTGCACCGGCAGGTCGGGCAGGATGCAGCCGGCGCCGCCCGCCTCGGCGAGCTCGGCGGCGAACCGCTCGACGCCGTAGCGGTCCACCGGGTTCCAGTACGTCATGCACAGCACCGGCGCGCCGGTGGCCGCGTGCACCTCGCGGACCGTGCGGATCACGTCGACGATTCTGACGCCGGCGCGCAGCGCGATGTCGTCGGCGGTCTGGATGACCGGGCCGTCCAGGACCGGATCGCTGTGCGGCAGGCCCACCTCCACCAGGTCGCAGCCGCCCTCGACCATCGCGGAGATGGCGCGCACGCCGTCGTCCACGGTGGGGAAGCCGGCCGGCAGGTAGCCGACCAGCGCGGCCCGGTTCTCGGCCTTGGCCCGCGCGAGCACGTCGCTCAGCAGGGTGATGTTGCCGCTCACTTGTCCCCCTCGTGGGTGGCCGCGTCGGACCGCTGGTCGGCCTGCTCGTCGTACAGCCCGAAGTAGCGGGCCGCGGTGTCCATGTCCTTGTCGCCGCGCCCGGAGAGGTTGACCAACAGCAGCCCCTCGGTGCCGAGTTCGCGGCCCAGGTCCAGCGCGCCGGCCAGCGCGTGGGCACTCTCGATGGCGGGGATGATGCCCTCGGTCTGCGACAGCAGCCGCAGCGCCTGCATCGCCGCGTCGTCGGTGGCGGAGCGGTACTCGGCCCGCCCCGCGTCCTTGAGGTAGGCGTGCTCGGGCCCGACGCCCGGGTAGTCGAGCCCGGCGGAGATCGAGTACGGCTCGGTGATCTGCCCGTCGTCGTCCTGGAGGACGTAGGAGCGGGAGCCGTGCAGGATGCCGGGGTCGCCGACGCTCAGCGTGGCGGCGTGCTCGCCGCTGTCGATGCCGTGCCCCGCGGGCTCCACGCCCACCAGGCGCACGCCCTCGTCCGGGAGGAACGCGTGGAAGAGGCCGATCGCGTTCGAGCCCCCGCCGACGCAGGCCACGGCGGCGTCCGGCAGCCGCCCGGTGCGCTCCAGGAGCTGGCGCCGGGCCTCGACGCCGATGACCCGGTGGAAGTCGCGGACCAGCGCCGGGAAGGGGTGCGGCCCGGCGACGGTGCCGAACAGGTAGTGGGTGCGGTCCACGTTGGCCACCCAGTCGCGGAACGCCTCGTTGATGGCGTCCTTGAGGGTGCGGCTGCCGGACTTCACGGCGACGACGTCGGCGCCGAGCATCCGCATCCGGGCCACGTTCAGCGCCTGGCGCTCGGTGTCGACCTCGCCCATGTAGATGGTGCACTCGAGGCCGAAGAGGGCGCACGCGGTGGCGGTGGCCACGCCGTGCTGGCCGGCGCCGGTCTCGGCGATGACCCGGGTCTTGCCCATGCGCCTGGTGAGCAGCGCCTGCCCCAGCACGTTGTTGATCTTGTGCGAGCCGGTGTGGTTGAGGTCCTCCCGCTTGAGGAAGATCCGCGCCCCACCCGCGTGCTCGGCGAAGCGGGGCACCTCGGTCAGCGCGCTGGGCCGCCCCGTGTAGTTGACCATCAGCTCGCCCAGCTCGGCGGCGAACGCGGGGTCGCCCTTGGCCTTCTCGTACTCGGCGGCGACCTCGTCCACCGCGGCGACCAGCGCCTCGGGGATGAACGTGCCGCCGTAGGCGCCGAAGTAGCCGTCGGCGCTCGGGATCTGACCCTCGGGGGCGGGGATGAAGAACTCGGAAGTCATTTCGGTGTGCTCCTCGAACGGGGCTGGCACCCCGTGGATGTCACGCCACGGCCGGCACGGCACGCGGGCGGCCCACCCTCGCCGCGGGATCGCGGGAGGGCGGCGCGCCGCTCGCCGGGCGGCGGGGCGGGAAGGGTGGGGACACGAAAGGTCGCGGGGGTCGCACGCCGGTGCCGTGGCGCGCGGGAGAGCGTGCCGGGGCGTACGGCCCGCCGGCGCCGCGCCGACCGGTGGCGCCAGCGCGCGACACGGCCCACGGGCGCGCCGCCCGGGGCCGGTGGCCGCCGGAGGGCGGGGCGTAGGTGGCGTGTGCGTGCGGTGGCGGGGCGCGGTGCGGCTCAGCGGCCGGTGCGCGCCCCCGGCCATCGACGGCCGTTGATCTGGCCCGGCTCGCTGCCGATGTGGTAGCGCACCCGACGGCCCCGCACCCGGCGCGCGGGCGCCCGGCAGCCGCGGTGCCAGGGGGGCAACGCGCGGCGGTCGGGCTCGGCGGGGGCGACGGACACGGCGGGGATCAGCTCCGGCCGTGCCGCAGCGCGGGGTGGGCGCCCGCGGCCACCAGGTCGGCCACGGCGGTCTTCGGGTCGCGGCCGGTGACCAGCGACTCGCCGACGAGCACGGCGTCCGCGCCGTCGTTCGCGTAGGCGATCAGGTCGTGCGGCCCGCGCACGCCCGACTCGGCGACCTTCACGATGTGCGAGGGGATCTCGGGGGCGATCCGGGCGAAGTTGCCCCGGTCCACCTCAAGCGTCTTCAGGTCGCGCGCGTTGACTCCGATGATCTTCGCGCCGGCGGCCACGGCCCGCTCGGTCTCGTCCTCGTCGTGCACCTCCACGAGCGGGGTGAGCCCGATCGACTGGGCGCGCTCGATCAGCGAGACCAGCGCCTCCTGGTCGAGGGCGGCGACGATCAGCAGGACGACGTCGGCGCCGTACGCCCGCGCCTCCCACAGTTGGTACGAGGTGACGATGAAGTCCTTGCGCAGCACGGGGATGTCCACCCGGGCCCGCACGGCCTCCAGGTCGGCCAGCGAGCCGCCGAAGCGCCGCTGCTCGGTCAGCACGCTGATCAGCGCCGCGCCGCCCGCCTCGTAGTCGGCGGCGAGGCCGGCCGGGTCCGCGATGGCGGCGAGCGCGCCCTTGGAGGGGCTGGAGCGCTTGACCTCGCAGATCACCTTGACGCTGTCGCCCTTGAGCGCGGCCACGCCGTCCTTGGCCCGCGGTGCCTTCGCGGCGCGCTCCTTGAGCTCGTCGAGGCTGACTCGCGCCTGCCGTTCGGCGAGGTCGGCACGGACTCCGTCGATGATCTCATCGAGCACACTCACGCGAGCGGCCCCCTTCCGATGGAGCTTGGTGGTCGGCGCCGGTGCGGCGGACGATCGCATCACCAGACATGGGCGATGGTATCTGCCGAGCGAGGGAGGTCGCGCATCCGGTTGACGACAGCGCCACCATCCGGACCCTCCGACGGGCCCGGGACGGGCGGTCAGGGGGCCAGCGACGTCCCGAATGGCAGGTTGCGGACGAGGGTGAACGCGAGCACCACAAGCCCCACCGCCCACCACAGGTACCGCCGCCCACGGGGGCGCGCGGCCCCGCCCCGGAACCCCCCGAGCGCGCCTCGCGCACCGCGCCCCGGCCCGACCGCCCGGGGCCGGGCCGCGCGGCGGACGAACCAGCAGGTCCACACGGTGGCGAAGGCGACGTATCCGGCCACCGCGAGCGCGTTGGCGCCGAGCGCCGCCGCGAGGTCGCCGTGGGCGACGGAGTGGGCGCTGCGCAGCCCGCCGCAGCCCGGGCAGAGCAGGCCGGTGTACTGGAGCATCGGGCAGGCGGGGTAGTGCCCCGGCTCGTACGGGTCGACCGTGGCCACCCCCGCGAAGGCGGTCACCACGCCCGCCAGCACGGCGAGCGGGGCCAGCAGGCGGCGCGGCGCGGCGCCGCGGAGGTCGCGGTGGCTGACGGGGCGGAGTTGCTCGGACACGGTTCGAGTCTGTGCCCGGGCGGGCCCGCGCGCAGCCCCGCCGGCGCCGGCCGCGGCCGAACGGAGGGGTGCCAGCCCTACGCAGGGGGCGCCCCGTCGGGTCAGCCGGCGGCGCGGGCCTCGAACAGGCCGCGCAGGTGGGCCAGGCTCCGCTCGGCCAGCGGGCGCAGAGCCGACGCCGTGGCGCGGGCGTCGCGGCGCAGCCGGTCCGGGGCGTCCGGGCCGAGGGCGCCCGCCGCCTCGGCGGCGAAGGAGGGCTCGGCGAGCCAGTCGTCGAGCAGCTCGGGGGTGACCTCCAGGTGGAACTGGAGGCCCCAGGCGGCCGGGCCGGCCCGGAACGCCTGGCACGGGGTGCTGTCGGTGCTGGCCAGGACGCGGGTCCCCGGGCCGGGCTCGATGCGGTCGCCGTGCCAGTGCAGCACCGCGGGCGCCTCCACCAGCGGGCCGACGACCGGGTCCGCGCGGTCCACGTCGCGCAGCGGAGCCCAGCCGATCTCGCTCTCCCGGCCGAGTTCGGCACCGGTCCGTACGGGGATGCCCTGGGCGCGGGCCAGAAGCTGGGCGCCCAGGCACACGCCCAGCGTCGGCACGCCGGCGCGCAGCGCGTCCGCCAGCAGGCCCCGCTCCAGCTTCAACGCCGGGTGGCCCGCCAGGTCGTCGGCGTTCATGGGGCCGCCCATGACGACGAGCCCGGCCAGCTCCGCCACCGGGGGCAGGTCGTCCGCCGCGGCGCCGGGCGTCTCGACCAGGTTCCGTACGTCCACGTCGAGATCGCTCCCGCGCAGGGCGTCGAGGATCAGGCCGGGCTTCTCGACCTCGACGTGCTGGAGGATCAGGACGGTGCGCGCGGGCATGACGGGGTCTCCTGGAAGGCGCTGGGAACGCCGGGAACAGGCGCGTTGGGAACGGGTCGGGCCCGGGGCGGCGCCCCGGGCCCGTGGGCCGCACGCCGGCGCGCGCGGCGCGCTCGGGTGCGGTACCGGTTACGACTGCGAGCCGTGCTGCACCACGTGCGGCTGCTTCCGCTTCGGCTGTCCCATGCCGGCGGCCGACATGCCCATGCCCACGATGCCGCCGAGCACGACCACACCGAGCCCCGCCCAGAAGCCCACCGGCTTGGCCATCACGGTGAACGCACCGGAGATGCAGAAGCCGATGAAGGCGATGGTGACGCCGGTCCAGGCGGCCGGGGTGTGTCCGTGACTGGTACCCGCCATGAGTTCTCCTCGTTCGTTGTGTCGCTCCCCCCGACCGCGCCGGGCGACCAGAGGCCGCCTGAGCGGGGTTGACGGGGAGATGCCCCCGGGATCGGGGCATGGGGCTCGTGCGTCCATTGTCGCTGACGCGTCGCCGCGAGATCAGCCTGGGGTGGGCCGAGTGGGAGGCCGGCGTACGGGCCGGGGCCCGCGGCCCCGCTCACCCTGGCGGCGGCCGGGGCTACGCAGGGTCGCCGGCGTCCGACGCGGCGGGATGCCGGGGCGGCTCGGCCCGGGTGCGGGCCGGCGTCGCCGGCGCGGGCTCAGCTCTCGCGGCCGGTGGGGTCCTCGCCCCGGTCCAGGGCCTTCCACAGTTCCTCGGGCCGGTCGGGGTCGGGCGCGGGCCGGCCGCGGCGCGGGCGCGGGCGGTCGCCGCCGGCGCGCTCGTACCGGCCCGACATGGCGGGCCAGGCGCGGCCGTAGCCCAGCGCGAGGAGGCCGGCCAGGAAGATCAGCACGCCGCCGGCGAACGCCGCCCAGGGCCAGGGCGTGTAGGTGACGCCGTGGATGGCGGTGTCGGTGATGCCGGTGGTCTCGGCGGCCTTGGCCTCCAGGGCGGCGGTGTCGTCCAGGGCCAGCAGCGAGCCGACGGCGGTGCCGACGCCGCACAGGGCGAGGATGCCGGCGACCGCGTACCGGCCGAGCCCGCGCACCGCGAACACCGCGACCAGGGCGGCCAGGCCCACGATCGCCAGCGCCCCGGGCAGGCCGGTGATGTCCTGTCCGTCGACCGTGCGGCGCAGGTCGCCCTGGGCGAAGGCGGCGTTCCCCTCGGCCCAGGTGCGGCCGGACGCGAGGAGCACCAGGGCGGCGCCGAGCGCGGCGAACAGCAGCCCGGCGGCGAGGCTGAGCTTGGTTAGCCTGCCCGCGGCGGCGCCGCGTCCGGCGCGTGCGGCGGCCTCGGCCTGGCTACGGGGCTGGGGTACGGCGGCTGTACTCACGCCTACCACTATCCCTCACCGGGTGGTGCGGCAGGTCGCGCGGGGGTGGCCGGCCCGCTCACCTGGGCCGGCGCCGCCGCGTCGGCCGCGCGGGCGACGGGGTGGCCGGCCCGATCTACGCCCGCCGCAGCCGGCCCGCCGTGCTGACGGCGCGCAGCACGGCCGCCGCCTTGTTGCGGCACTCGGTGTTCTCGGCCGCCGGATCGGAGTCGGCGACGACGCCCGCGCCCGCCTGCACGTACGCCCGGCCGTCGCGGAGCAGGGCGGTCCGGATGGCGATGGCGGTGTCCGAGTCGCCGGCGAAGTCGAGGTAGCCGACGCACCCGCCGTACAGGCCGCGCCGGGTGGGTTCGAGTTCCTCGATGATCTGCATGGCCCGTGGCTTGGGCGCGCCGGAGAGGGTGCCGGCGGGGAAGCAGGCGGTGAGCACGTCGAAGGCGGTGCGGCCGGGGGCCAGGGTTCCGGTGACGGTGGAGACGATGTGCATGACGTGGCTGTAGCGCTCGATCGACATGAAGTCCACGACCTCCACGCTGCCCGGCTCGCACACCCGGCCCAGGTCGTTGCGCCCGAGGTCGACGAGCATCAGGTGCTCGGCCCGCTCCTTGGGGTCGGCCAGCAGTTCCTCGGCGAGCGCGGCGTCCTCCTGCGGCGTCGCCCCGCGCGGCCGGGTGCCGGCGATCGGGTGCAGCATCGCGTACCCGTCCTCGACCTTGACCAGCGCCTCCGGGCTGGAGCCCACGACGTCGAAGGCACCGGTGCCGTTCGCGTCGGGGAAGCGGAAGAGGTACATGTACGGGCTCGGGTTGGTGGCCCGCAGCACCCGGTACACGTCGAGCGCGCTGGCCTGGCAGGGCGTCTCGAACCGCTGCGAGGGCACCACCTGGAACGCCTCGCCGGCGTGGATGCGCTCCTTGATGTCGCGCACCACGTCCATGTACGCCTCGCCACCCCACAGCGCGGTGAACTCCGGCAGTTCGGCGGCCGGCAGCACGGTGGGGCTGGTGGGCACCGAGCGGGCCAGGTCGGCGGTCATCGCGTCGAGCCGGGCGATGGCGTCGTCGTACGCCTCGTCGACGCCGGTGGCCAGGTCGTTGTGGTTGATCGCGTTGGCGATCAGGAGGACCGTGCCGTCCCAGTGGTCGAGCACGGCGAGGTCCGAGGTGAGCAGCATCGTCAGCTCGGGCAGGCGCAGGTCGTCCCGGCCGGTGTCGCCGATCTTCTCCAACCGGCGCACGATGTCGTAGCCGAGGTAGCCGACCATGCCGCCGGTGAACGGCGGGAGGTGGATGAGCCCGCCCAGGTCGCGGGGGGTGTGCAGGGCCTCGACGGTGGCGCGCAGGGCGGTGAGCGGGTCGCCGTCGACGGGGACGCCGACCGGCGGGGCGCCGAGCCAGTGCGCTTGGCCGTCGCGCTCGGTGAGGGTGGCGGCGCTGCGCACGCCGATGAAGGAGTAGCGGGACCAGGAGCGGCCGTTCTCCGCGGACTCCAGGAGGAAGGTGCCGGGCCGGCCGACCCAGCTCGCCTCGTCGGCGCCGCCCGCCCCGCCGGCGGGGCCGCTGGTGGCCTCGTCGGGGGAGCCCGCCAGCTTGCGGTAGAGGCCGACCGGAGTGTCGCCGTCCGCCAGCAGCCTGCGGCTGACGGGGATGACGCGGCGGTCCGCCGCCAGCTTCCGGAAGGTCTCGCGGTCCATGGTGCCCGTCGCGTCCGTCATACCCGCATCGCCCGTCGTGTCGTACGCATCAACTGTCGTGGTGGTCAGCGGCCGGCCCCGGGTCTGGCCCGAGCCGGCCTCGCTCTCGCATGGGGGTGGGGCCGCCACCGGGCCTCGCCCCCGGCGCCGCGGCCGAGGCCCCGGTCGATGGCCGCGCCCCGTTCGGCCTCCGGCGTTCGGCGTCCGCGCGGGAAGCCGGTGGTCGCTTCGGCAGCGGAGCCTACTGCCCGAGCGGCAGGCCGCCCGCGTCGAAGCAGGTGCGGTCGCCGGTGTGGCAGGCCGCGCCGACCTGGTCCACCTTGACCAGCAGGGTGTCGGCATCACAGTCCAGGGCCACGGACTTGACGTGCTGGACGTGCCCCGAGGTGTCGCCCTTGACCCAGTACTCCCGACGGCTACGGCTCCAGTAGGTGCAGCGGCCCGTGGTCAACGTGCGGTGGAGGGCCTCGTCGTCCATCCAGCCGAGCATCAACACCTCGCCGGTGTCGTACTGCTGGGCGATGGCGGGCACGAGGCCGTCGGCACTGCGCTTGAGCCGGCCCGCGATGGCGGGATCGAGGCCGCCGGCACGGTCGGCCGGGGCGCCGTCGCCGGCACGGTCGGCCGGGGCGCCGTCGCCGGCACGGTCGGCCGGGGCGCCGTCGCCGGCACGGTCGGCCGGGGCGCTGCCGCCGGCACGGTCGGCCGGGGCGCTGCCGCCGGCACGGTCGGCCGGGGCGCTGCCGCCGGCACGGTCGGCCGGGGCGCCGGGAGGGGAATCGGGGCTGGGCATGGGCCCATTATGCCCAGCGGACGGGGCCCGGACGGGCCCGTTTCACCGGCCCGGGGCGCGCGCGGGGCCGCAGGGCCCCGTGGGGTCGCGCGACCGCTCACATCGTGGACAGCCGCGCGGCCCGGGCTCCCCGATCCCCGTCAACCCCCGCGCGCGAACCCCCCGCGTCGCCGCCTCCTCGCACCCGCGCCCCGGCACACACACTTCCCTCCGCAGACGGCCACATTTCAGCCACATCAGCCCCGGCCGCGCCCCCACCGGACGGTCGACTTCCGGCCACCTGTGCCCCAGTTGCCCCGCAGCGTCCTCCCCTCCCCCGCCGCCCCCGGGGTGAGTTGCCCCGCTGCGTGCCACTCTGGGCGTAGCCTGGGCCCCGCCTGCCGCTCGGGCCGGCCCGATGGCGATGCGCGGTGGCGCATGCGGCATGCTTTCGCTATGACGTTTCCGCCGCCGAACGACCCTCATCAGCCAGGAAACCACGGCGGCTTCGGCCCGCCGCAGCAGGGTTTCGGGCCACCCGCCCAGCACGGAGGCCCGCCGCACATGGGCGGGCCCCCCATGCCGCCCGGCGGGCAGATGCCGCCCGGTGGGTACGGCGCGTACCCACCGCCCCCGCCCCCGCCGCCTCGGCGCAACAACACGAAGACCGCGGTCATAGCCGTGGTCTCGGTGCTCGCGGTCGCCGTCGTCGCGGGCATCGTGGTCGCCGCGACCGGCGGTGACGACAGCAAGGACGACAAGGCCAAGAACAAGCCAACCGAGGGGCAGCCGAGCGCCTCCGCCCCGCGGGTCCCGAGCGGCATGCCGTCGATCGAGATCCCGAAGCCGTCCGGCTCTCCGGGCCAGGGCGCCCCGGTCGGGGGCGGCACCGACACGCCCAGCAGCAGCCCGTCAGCCGACGCCTCGGAAACCCCCTCCGACCTGGTCCCCTACGTCGTGCTCAGCCCGGGAACCTGCTTCGACCACCCGGGGCTCGACACCAGCGTGAAGAAGGTCGAGAAGCGCTCGTGCAGCGGCCCGCACGACGGCGAGGTGATCTCCAACGCGACGCTCACGGGCACCTTCAGCACCGAGAAGGAGATCCAGACCAAGGCCCTGTCGCTGTGCGAGAGCGCCGCCAAGAGCCGGATGAAGACCATCCCGGCCACCAAGACGTACTACTACTACGCGCTGTACCCGTCGCAGCCGACGTACAGCATTCGCGGCCAGGACCAGGTCTCCTGCTCCCTGACGCTCAGCTCTACTCCGGACGGCCCGAAGCTGACGGAGAAGCTGCCGAAGTAGCACACCGCGGGCCGGCGGAGGGGCCCGCGCCGCAGTGACCGACGGTGGCACGGCCGCGCCGCGCGCGAGCGGCGGCGCGGCCACGCCACTCGGCCCGCCAGTCGTGGCAGGGTGTGGCCACCGGCCGTAGGCTGGCGGTATGTCTACGTACGCGAAGCGTGAACGACTGCTGCTCGCCGACCTGTTGGAGGCGGCGGGTCCGCAGGCCCCCACCCTCTGCGAGGGCTGGACCACCCGCGACCTGGCGGCCCACCTGGTGGTGCGCGAGCGACGCGGTGACGCCGCGGCGGGCATCGTGCTCAAGCCCCTGGCGGCCCGGCTCGCACGGGTGCAGGACGAGTTCGCGGCGAAGCCGTACGAGGAGTTGCTCCAGCTCATCCGCACCGGCCCGCCCCGACTCTCGCCGTTCGCCCTCAAGCAGGTGGACGAGGCCGCCAACGTCGTCGAGTTCTACGTGCACGCCGAGGACGTCCGCCGGGCCCAGCCCGACTGGACCCCGCGCTCGCTCGACCCGGTCTTCTCCGACGCCCTGTGGAGCCGCGTCGAGCGCTCGGCGCGGGCGCTGGCCCGCAAGAGCCCGGTCGGCCTCGTCGTGCGCACCCCCGACGGCCGCACGGTCGTCGCCCGCAAGGGCACCCCGGTCGTCACCGTCACCGCCGACCCCGGCGAGGCGCTGCTCTTCCTCTACGGCCGCCAGCAGGTGGCCCGCGTGACCACGGAGGGCGACGCGGACGCGGTGGCCCGCGCCCGGGAGGCGTCGCTGGGGCTGTGACCTGGCAGGCAGCCGCCCCGTACGCCGCGCGGCGCAGCGCTCGGGCGTCGATGATCAGATGGCGGGTTGAGCCAAGGCGCCGTGCGCCGTTCCCAGGCGTACGCACGAAGGGCACGCGGTCTACCGGTCGCGCGGAACCACGGGCCGGGTGACGGGGACGATGTCGAGGAGGCCGCCCAGCCCCCGGTAGTCGTCCGGGTTGGTGGTGAACAACGGCAGGTCATGGGCCATGGCCGTGGCAGCGATCATGAGGTCCGCCAGTCGTCGCCTCGGCTTTCGACCAACGCTGACGACGGCCGCGCACACGATGCCGTACAAACGAGCGGCTTCCGCATCGAACGGAAGCGGGTCGAACTCGTTCTCAGTGCGTTGCAGAATGCCGAGGCGGCGGGCGCGCTCCATGTGCTCGTTGTAGGCGTCCTGCTCTCCGTCGCGTCGCACCTCGTGCGGCCCCGCGGACAGTTCGGCCAACGTGACGGCACTGATCGCCACTTCCGCCGGCAGTTCCTCGGGATCGATCCAGTCACGCAGACTGACGACGTTCGTGTCGAGCAGCTCCTGTGGAAACTCAGCGGGCATACGGATCGTCCGTCTCCTGCTCCACCGCGACTTCCTGGTCCGCTCGGAACGCGTCCAGCGAGATCCGCGACGCGGTGCGGGACATGCCCGCGAACTTCTCCCGAGGAACGCACCTCCTGCGCCGCCGCAGGGGCACCAGCTCTCCGACCTGGTGCCCGTCCCGGGTAACAGTGAAGGACTGGCCGTGCTGAACAGCGTCCATGATCTCTTTGGACCGGTTCCGCAGGTCGCGTTACGTGATCTCCGGTCGCGCTGTCATGTCAACCAGCGTAAGGCGCAGCACCCGGTGCTACGCGGTAGCACCCCTGTACCGTCGAGGCGTCCGCGTCCCGCCCCGCGCCCCCGGCGCGCCTACCGCACCGGGTGGCCCGCCTCGCGCAGCGTCCCCTTCACCTCGCCGATGGACAGGTCGCCGAAGTGGAAGACGGAGGCGGCCAGGACCGCGTCCGCGCCGGCCGTGATGGCCGGGGGAAAGTCGGCGAGCTTGCCGGCGCCGCCACGAAGTCAGCCCTGCCGACGAACCGCCGAGGCCGCGGAGAGGTCGCCGCTTCTTGCCCGGCATCGAGCGATTCCTCGGGCGCGGCCTCACCCGTGCGCATCTCACGTTTCATCCGACGACACCCATGCCTTGTCCACGTCGAAGACAACAAGCACGCCATCGTGTCCGTCAGGCTCGGACCACCAGTCATCGGCGAGCGCACGCACGATCATCAGCCCGCGACCGCCTACGTCTTCGGGGCTGGCCTTGCCGGGCAGGGGCGCGGCGGAAGCCCCTGGATTGCGCACCGCGACGCGCAGGGTCCCGCCCACTCGGTACCAGTCCACCCGGATGCGCCACTCGCCTTCCGCGCTGCCGTACTTGACGGCGTTGGTGACCAGTTCCGAGAGCATCAGTTCGCAGTCAGGCAGCCGGCACCGCAACCGCTCGTGCGCGGCGAGCGTACGGAACCAGCGCCGAGCCCGCCCGACAGACGCGGGCTCCGGGCGCAGCACTATGGCGCCGATCCATCGCAGATCACCGTCGCTCTGCCGCACTCGCCGTTCAGGCTCCATCGAGCAACCCCCACAAGAGACTTCTCTAGAGAGATCTAGGCGCAGCCAGTGAAGCGGAATCTCTCTAGAGAAGTCAATCGGGCGCGGGATCACCCCAACCGATCACCGCAGCACGAAGCGGCCTAGGGTGTCTCTAGAGAGGACGGAGGACGAGCGTTGACAGCAGCCCAGGGTGACGGACAGCTCAAGTACCAGCGCATCGCCGATGCACTCAGAGCGGCGATCGCGTCAGGCGAGTACGGGCCGGGCGACCGCCTTCCCGGCGAGAACGAGCTGATGGCCACGTACCAGGTCGCCCGCATGACTGCGCGCCAAGCACTCGGCGTACTGCGCAGCGAGGGCATCGCGGAAGCCCGGAAGGGCGCCGGCGTGTTCGTCCGGACCTTCCGCCCCATTCGGCGGCACGGCATCCAGCGCCTGGCGCGCGACGGGTGGGGCACGGGCCAGTCCGTGTGGGAAGCCGACGTGGGCGCAGGGCGAGAACTGGTCGTGGACAGCGTCGTGGTGCGCCAGGAACCGACGACGGAGGGTGTGGCGAGCGTGCTCGGCCTGGAGCCCGGCGACCCGGTCTGCGTGCGCGGCCGGCGCTTCGTACTGGACGGCAAACCCGTCCTGCTCTCCGTCTCCCACCTCCCGGCGTCCCTGGTCGCCGGAACGGCCATCGCCGAGGAGGACAGCGGACCCGGTGGGATCTACGCGCGGCTCGCCGAACTCGGACAGGCGCCTGCCCACTTCCGGGAGGAGATCCGCTGCCGCATGCCGACGACGGCCGAGGCCAAGCAGCTCCAGCTCTCCAGCGGCACGCCCGTCGTCCTCGTCTGCCGCACCGCCTTCACCGCCGAGGGCCGGGCCGTGGAGGTCAACGAGATGACACTGGACGCGAGTTCGTACATCCTCGAGTACGACTTCGACGCCTGACCGCGTACGCGAGCTGCCCGACCTCGCGAGGTCGGGCCCGCCCGCGCGCCCCCGGCGCGCTACCGCACCGGGTGGCCCGCCTCGCGCAGCGTCCCCTTCACCTCGCCGATGGACAGGTCGCCGAAGTGGAAGACGGAGGCGGCCAGGACCGCGTCCGCGCCGGCCGTGATGGCCGGGGGGAAGTCGGCGAGCTTGCCGGCGCCGCCGCTCGCGATGACGGGGACACTGACCGCCGCGCGGACGGCCTTGATCATCGCCGTGTCGTAGCCGTCCTTCGTGCCGTCGGCGTCCATCGAGTTCAACAGGATCTCGCCGGCGCCGAGTTCGGCCGCCTGGTGGGCCCAGGCGACGGCGTCCAGGCCGGTGCCGCGGCGTCCGCCGTGGGTGGTGACCTCGTAGCCGGAGTCGGTCTCGGTGCCCTCCGGGCAGCGGCGCGCGTCCACGGACAGGACCAGGACCTGGCGCCCGAACCGCTCGGCGATCTCGCGGATCAGCTCCGGGCGGGCGATGGCCGCGGTGTTGACGCCGACCTTGTCGGCGCCCGCGCGCAGCAGCTTGTCCACGTCGTCGGGGGCGCGGACGCCGCCGCCGACGGTGAGCGGGATGAAGACCTGTTCGGCGGTGCGGCGGACCACGTCGTAGGTGGTCTCGCGGTTGCCGGAGGACGCCGTGATGTCCAGGAACGTGAGTTCGTCGGCGCCCTGCTCGCCGTAGAGCCTGGCCAGTTCGACCGGGTCGCCCGCGTCCCGCAGGTTCTGGAAGTTGACGCCCTTGACGACGCGGCCGTTGTCCACGTCGAGGCAGGGGATGACTCGGACCGCGAGGGTCATGGGGTTCGTCCTTCGGTGGTGCTGGCGTGCGTGGTGCTGGCTCGCGTGGTGCTGGCCGGGCCTTCGGGGCCGACCGGGGGCGTCGCGGTGGGGCGGAACGCCTCGAGTTCCACCTCGACCAGCACCCGCGAGTCCACGAAGCCCGAGACCACGACCAGGGTGGTGGCCGGGCGCGCGGCGTCGAAGAACTCCTTGTGGGCGCGGCTGACGGCGTCCACGTCGCGGGCGTGGGTGAGGTAGAGGCGGGTGCGTACGACGGACGTGGCGTCCAGGCCGAAGTCGGCCAGCGCGGCCAGCGCGTGCCGCAGGGCCGCCCGGGTCTGCTCGTACGGGTCGCCCTCGCCCTGGAGCACGCCGTCCACCAGCGGCATCGTCCCGGCGACGAGGACCCGGTCCCCGGCCGCCACGGCACGCGCGAAGCCGATCGTCTCTTCCCAGGGGCTCTCGCTCTGGCGCCGTTCGATCGTGCCCTGGTGCCGGGCGGGCTCGGGAGTGGTCATACGGATACGGCCTCCAACGCTTCTTCCAAGGTGAACGCCTTGGCGTAGAGCGCCTTGCCGACGATGGCACCCTCGACGCCCTCCGGTACCAGACTGGCCAGCGCGCGCAGGTCGTCAAGGGAGGAGACGCCGCCGGAGGCGACGACGGGCCGGTCGGTGGCGGCGCACACGTCCCGCAGGAGTTGCAGGTTCGGGCCCTGGAGCGTGCCGTCCTTGGCGATGTCGGTGACGACGTAGCGGGCGCAGCCCTCGGCGTCCAGCCGGGCCAGGGTGGTGAACAGGTCGCCGCCGTCGCGGGTCCAGCCCCGGCCGCGCAGCGTGGTGCCGCGGACATCGAGGCCGACGGCGACGCGGTCGCCGTGCTCGGCGATGACCTTGGCGACCCACTCGGGAGACTCCAGGGCCGCGGTGCCGAGGTTGACCCGGGTGCAGCCGGTGGCCAGCGCGGCGGCCAGCGAGGCGTCGTCACGGATGCCGCCGGACAGTTCGACCTTCAGCTCCATGGCCCGGGCGACCTCGGCGATCTGCTCCCGGTTGTCGCCGGTGCCGAACGCCGCGTCGAGGTCGACCAGATGCAGCCACTCGGCCCCCGCCCGCTGCCAGGTCAGCGCGGCGGCCAGCGGGTCGCCGTAGGAGGTCTCGGAGCCGGACTCCCCGTGCACGAGGCGGACGGCCTGACCGTCGCGTACGTCGACGGCGGGGAGGAGTTCGAGCTTGCTCATCTGGTGTCAGTCTTTCGGGTCAGGGACGTGCACAGACAAGGTCGTGGGAGGCGTCCGCCGGCGGCTCCCCGAGGGGGCCGCCGGGCGGTGCCTAGAGGGTGTCGAGCCAGTTGGTCAGCAGGTGTGCTCCGGCGTCGCCGGACTTCTCGGGGTGGAACTGGGTGGCGCGCAGCGGGCCGTTCTCGACCGCGGCGACGAACGGTTCGCCGTGCGTGGTCCAGGTGACCTGGGGCGCGCGCATCGCCGGGTTGGCGACCTCGAGCGACCACTCGCGTACCGCGTAGGAGTGCACGAAGTAGAACCGGGCGTCCGCGTCCAGGCCGGCGAAGAGCGCGGAGTCCTCGGCGGGGGTGACCGTGTTCCAGCCCATGTGCGGTACGACGGGCGCCTTCAGCGGCTCCACCGTGCCCGGCCACTCGTCCAGGCCCTCCGTCTCCACGCCGTGCTCGATGCCGCGCTCGAAGAGGATCTGCATGCCGACGCAGATGCCGAGCACGGGCCGGGAGCCGGCGAGCCGGCGGCCGACGATCCAGTCGCCGCGCGCGGCCCGCAGTCCCCGCATGCAGGCGGCGAACGCGCCGACGCCGGGGACCAGCAGGCCGTCGGCCGTCATGGCCCGCTCGTAGTCGCTGGTGATCTCCACGTCGGCCCCGACGTGGGCCAGCGCGCGCTCGGCGGAGCGCACGTTGCCGAAGCCGTAGTCGAAGACGACCACCGAGGGCTTGCGTCCACTCATCAGTACAACCCATCAATCCGCAGGACGCCGGCGACCAGGCACAACGCGGCGCTGATGCCGAGCAGCACGATCACGCCCCTGGGCATCCCCTGCTTGGCGAAGGAGATGACGCCGCCGAGCAGGAAGAGCCCGACGACGATGAGGACGGTGGAGAGGCCGTTCACAGGTTCCTTCCGGGGATGGTCGGCGCGGGCCGGGCCGCGGGGCGCGCGGCGGGCGTCGCCGGGTACGGGGCGGCCGTGCGGCGCCTCACAGCGCGCCCTTGGTGGAGGGCAGGATGCCGGCCGCGCGCGGGTCGCGCTCGCTCGCGTACCGCAGCGCCCGGGCCAGCGCCTTGAACTGGCACTCGACGATGTGGTGCGCGTTGCGCCCGTACGGCACGTGCACGTGCAGCGCGATCTGGGCCTGCGCGACGAAGGACTCCAGGATGTGCCGGGTCATCGTCGTGTCGTAGCTGCCGATCATCGGGGCGATGTTCTCGGGCTCGGTGTGCACCAGGTACGGGCGGCCCGACAGGTCCACGGTGACCTGGGCCAGCGACTCGTCCAGCGGGACCGTGCAGTTGCCGAACCGGTAGATGCCGACCTTGTCGCCGAGCGCCTGCCGGAACGCGGCACCCAGCGCGAGGGCGGTGTCCTCGATCGTGTGGTGCGTGTCGATGTGCAGGTCGCCCTCGGTCCTGACGGTGAGGTCGAAGAGGCCGTGCCGGCCGAGCTGGTCGAGCATGTGGTCGTAGAAGCCGACGCCGGTGGAGATCTCGGTCCGCCCGGTGCCGTCGAGGTCGATCTCGACCAGGACGGAGGTCTCCTTGGTGGCGCGCTCCACGCGTCCTACGCGGGTCATCACTCGTTCTCCTTCAGTACCGCCCGGACCGCGTCCAGGAACGCGTCGTTCTCCGCCGGTGTCCCGGCGCTCACCCGCAGCCAGCCCGGCACGCCGTTGTCGCGGACCAGCACGCCGTGGTCGAGGATCGCCCGCCACATGCCGTGCGAGTCGGCGGCCGGGTCGCCCCAGCGGCCGGTGAGGGCCGTGGGGATGCCGAACTGCACGAAGTTGGCGTCCGAGTCCGTGACCGGGCAGCCGATGGCGCGCAGCTCGGTCACCAGCCGGTCCCGCTCGGCCTTGAGCTGCTCGACGTACCCGAGCAGCGTATCGGTGTGGTCGAGGGCGGCCAGCGCGGTGGCCTGGGTGACGGCGGACAGGTGGTAGGGCAGCCGCACCAACTGCACGGCGTCCACCACGGCCGGGTCGGCGGCCAGGTAGCCCAGGCGCAGCCCGGCCGCGCCGAACGCCTTCGACATGGTGCGGCTGAGCACCAGCCGTGGCCGGCCGGCGATCAGCGGCAGCAGCGAGGGCTGATGGCTGAACTCGCCGTACGCCTCGTCGATCACCACCAGGGCGCCCCGCTCGCGCGCGGCCTGCGCCGCCTCGTACAGGGCGAGCACGGTGTCCGCGGCCACGGCGGTGCCGGTCGGGTTGTTCGGCGAGCAGACGAAGACCACGTGCGGGCGCAGCCGGGCGATCTCGGCGGTGGCGGCGGCCACGTCGATGGTGAAGTCCGCGCGCCGGGGCCCGGAGACCCAGCCGGTGCCGGTGCCGCGGGCGATCAGGGCGTGCATCGAGTACGAGGGGTCGAAGCCGATCGCGGTGCGGCCCGGGCCGCCGAAGGTCTGCAGGAGCTGCTGGAGGATCTCGTTGGAGCCGTTGGCCGCCCACACGCCGGCCGTCTCCACCCGGTGGCCCGCGGTGCGGGTCAGGTAGGCGGCGAGGGCGGTGCGCAGCTCGACCGCGTCCCGGTCGGGGTAGCGGTTGAGGTTCCGGGCGGCCTCGGCGACGCGCCGGGCGATGTCGGCCACCAGCTCGTCGGGCAGCGGGTAGGGGTTCTCGTTGGTGTTCAGCCGCACCGGGACGTCGAGCTGCGGCGCCCCGTAGGGGCTCTTGCCGCGCAGTTCGTCCCGGACGGGCAGGTCGTCGATGCCGCTCACGTGGTGGTCTCCGGTACCTTCCAGCCGAACCTGGCCTTGATCGCCGCGCCGTGCGCCGGCAGGTCCTCCGCCTCGGCGAGGGTCACCACGTGGCGGGCGACGTCGGCGAGCGCGTCCCGCGTGTAGTCCACGATGTGGATGCCGCGCAGGAAGGACTGGACGGACAGGCCCGACGAGTGGCAGGCGCAGCCGCCGGTGGGCAGCACGTGGTTGGAGCCGGCGCAGTAGTCGCCGAGCGAGACGGGCGCGTACGGGCCGACGAAGATCGCCCCGGCGTTGCGCACCCGCTCGGCGAGGGCGGCGGCGTCCCGGGTCTGGATCTCCAGGTGCTCGGCGCCGTACGCGTCGACGACCCGCAGCCCCTCCTCGACGCCGTCCACCAGGACGAGCGCGGACTGCCGGCCGGCCAGCGCGGGCGCGATCCGGTCCTCGACGTGCTTGCTGGCCGCGACCTGGGTGGCCAGTTCCTTCTCGACCGCGTCGGCCAGCCGGGCGGAGTCGGTGACCAGCACGGCGGCGGCGAGCGGGTCGTGCTCGGCCTGGCTGATCAGGTCGGCGGCGACGTGCTCGGCGTCGGCGCTGTCGTCCGCGAGGATGGCGATCTCGGTCGGGCCGGCCTCGGTGTCGATGCCGATCCGGCCGGTGAAGTAGCGCTTGGCGGCGGCGACCCAGATGTTGCCGGGCCCGGTGACCATGTTCGCGGGGGCGCAGGACCGCGTGCCGTAGGCGAACATGGCGACGGCCTGGGCACCGCCGGCCGCGTACACCTCGCGCACGCCGAGCAGCGCGCAGGCGGCGAGGATCGTCGGGTGCGGCAGGCCGCCGAACTCCGCCTGGGGCGGCGAGGCCAGCGCGATGGAGGCGACGCCGGCCTCCTGCGCCGGGACCGCGTTCATGATCACGGAGGACGGGTAGACGGAGCGGCCACCGGGCGCGTACAGCCCGACCCGCTCGACCGGCACCCACTTCTCGGTGACGCTGCCGCCGGGCACGACCTGGACGCGGTGCGGGTCGCGACGCTGTTCGCGGTGGACGAGGCGGGCCCGCCGGATGGACTCCTCCAGGGCCGCGCGCACCTGAGGGTCGAGGTCGGCCAGGGCCTGGTCGAGCGCCTCGTCGGGCACCCGCACCCGCTCAAGGCGCACGCCGTCGAAGCGCTGGGCCAGCTCGATCAGCGCCGCGTCACCGCGATGACGCACGTCTTCGCACAGGGGCCGCACCTTCTCCAGGGCGGCCGACACGTCGAAGTCGGCTCGGGGCAGCAACGCGCGCAGGGCGGCGCCCTCGGGGAGGGCGGCGCCGCGCAGATCGATTCGGGAGATCACGCGGTCAATTGTCTCAGACGTGTCCCGAGCGCCGTCGCGGCGTACCAAACGCTGATACACGCCTCCCAGGTTGGCCCTGACCTGTGGTGTTCAACCGGTCACGGAACGGGCATGGGACCCGTACAGACGTACGGGCGCGGAAGGAGCGGCAGCGGTGACGGAACCACATGAGGGGGACCCGCCCGACGGGCTGGACCTGACTCCCGCCGAGTGGGGCATGTGGCAGGCGTTCCGCACCGGCAGCACCTTCGACCTGCGCTCCCCCAACCAGCACCGCAACGACCCGACCGGCCCGCACGCCTGGGGCCCCGAGCGCAGCGTGCGGGCCCGGGTGCTGGCGATGCTGCTGCTCGAGCCGCCCCCGGCGCAGCCGGGCCGGGTCGCCGCGCTCAAGCTCGACGGCGCGTACGTCACCGGCACCCTGGGGCTGGCCGGCGGCACCATCGCCCCCTTCGTCGAACTGAGCAACTGCCGCTTCGAGCAGGAGATCCTGCTGCCGGAGAGCCGGTTCACCACGCTCCGCCTGGTCGGCTGCGCCATCCCGCGCATCGAGGCCGCCCGGCTGCACACCGAGGGCGACCTGCACCTGCCGCGCTGCACGGTGGACCGCGGCATCCGGCTGACCGACGCGCAGATAGGCACGGACCTGCTGCTCAACCAGCTCGTGGTGCGCAAGGACCGGTTCGGCAGGTCGATCACCGCGGACGGGCTCAGCGTCGCCCAGGACTTCCAGGCCGAACTGATCGAGTCCTACGGCGAGTTGACCATGCGCGGAGCGCACATCGGCGTCTCGCTCAGCCTGCGCGGCAGCAAGCTGCGCAACCCGTACGGCCGCCGCGCGCTCAACGCCCCGCAGCTCAGCGTGGAGCGCACGCTGTACCTGACGCCCGCGGGGGACACCGGCTCCCCGTTCTCGACCGGCACCACCCCGCCGTACGGCACGACGCTGCCGGCCGGGGGCCCGCGCACGCAGCGCTTCGAGTGCGAGGGCGGGGTGCGCCTGGACGACGGCCGGTTCGGTGACGCGGTCGACCTCGACCAGGCGCGTTTCGTCATGGCCAGCGACCAGGAGCTGTCGATGCGCCGGGTGCAGACGCCGGAGCTGCGGTTCCTGTGCGAGCGGCAGCAGAGCGGGCGGGTCGTGCTGTCCGGCGCGAAGGTGGTCAACCTGGTCGACAAGTCCACGAGCTGGCCGGGGCCCGGCGGCCTGGCGATGGCGGGGTTCGGTTACGACTCGCTGATCCCGCGCGGCCACTTCCCGCTCGCCCGGCGCCTCGAATGGGTGGCGGCGGCCACCCCGGAGTACGCGCCGGAGCCGTACGAGATGCTGGCCACCGCGTTGCGGGGCAGCGGCGAGGAGGAGTCCGCCCGCGAGGTGCTGCTCGCCAAGCAGCGCCGCCGCCGCGAGACGCTGCCGCTGGCCGGCAAGGCGTGGGGCTTTCTGCAGGACTGGATGGTGGCCTACGGCTACCGGCCGGGCCGGGCGGCGGTGTGGATCGCGCTGCTGTGGGCGGTCGGCGCGGTCTTCTTCACCCGCCACCGGCCCGAGCCGATCAAGGAGGGCGAGGGCCCGGAGTGGAACGCGGCGCTGTACACGCTGGACGTGTTGTTACCCGTGATCGACCTCGGCCAGGCCAACTTCTGGACGCCGAACGGGACGGCCCAGTGGGTGACGGCCGTGCTCGTCCTCCTCGGCTGGGTGCTGGCCACGACGGTCGCGGCCGGCGCCTCGCGCCTGCTGCGCCGCAACTGACCGGCCGCGCGACCGGGTCCCGGCGGCCCGGCGCGGGGCGGTGCGCGCCCCCTGTGGTGGTCCCCGCCCGGCGGCGTTCGGGCCCGCCGTGTCACGCCGCGATCGGCACAGCCGGGGCGGGCCATTAGGCTTACCCGTCGTGACTGCCGCCCGCCTGCCGCTCTTCCCGCTGAACACCGTGTTGTTTCCCGGGCTCGTGCTGCCGCTCAACATCTTCGAGCAGCGCTACCGCGCCCTGATGCGCGACCTCGCGGCCCTGCCGTCGGACGAGCCGCGCAACTTCGCCGTCGTCGCCATCCGCGACGGTCGCGAGGTCGCGCCGACGGCCCCCGGCCTGCCCGACCCGACCGCCGAGCCGGAGCTGGGGGCCGCGGCCGGGTTCGGTGACGACCCGATGCGCGCCCTGCACACGGTGGGCTGTATCGCGGACGCGGCCACCATCCGCGAGCAGGAGGACGGCACGTACGAGGCGGTCGCCACCGGCACCACCCGCTTCAAGCTGCTGTCCGTCGACGCCTCGGGCCCCTACCTGACGGCCGAGGTCGAGCCGCTGGAGGAGAGCGCGGGCGACGGCGCCGGCGCGCTGGCCTCCGGGGTCATCCGGGCGTTCCGCACGTACCAGAAGCGGCTCGCCGGGGCGCGTGAGCGCTCGGTCGCCACCTCCCAGGACCTGCCGGACGAGCCGTCGGTGCTCTCCTACCTGGTGGCCGCCGCCGCGGTGCTCGACGTGCCGGCCAAGCAGCGGCTGCTGCAGGCCCCGGACACGGCCAGCCGGCTGGCGGAGGAGCTGAAACTGCTGCGCGCCGAGGCCGCGGTGATCGGTAAGCTCCCCTCCCTGCCCATGGTCGACCTGACCCGGCGCCCCACCAGCCCCAACTGACCCACGCGGTAGCACGGGCCGCCGGGGGGCCCGTAGGGCGACCGAACGCCCCGACCCAGCGGGAGAGCGCCCTCGTGGGAAAGAAGTCGCAAACCGGCACGAAGGCGGCGAAGGCCGGGAAGCAGCCGTCCGGTGGCACCCCGGCCACCGTCGCCCTCGCCGACGCCGGTGTCGAGTTCACGCTGCACTCGTACGTACACGACCCGAACGACCCCGCCTACACCTCGTACGGCGAAGAGGCGGCCCGGGCCCTCGGAGTCGCGCCGGAACAGGTCTTCAAGACGCTGGTGGCGGACGTGGACGGGGCGCTGACCGTGGCCGTCGTGCCGGTCTCGGGCTCGCTTGACCTCAAGGCGCTGGCCGCCGCGGTGGGCGGCAAGCGGGCCGCGATGGCCGACCCGGCCGCCGCCGAGCGGGCCACCGGGTACGTGCGGGGCGGCATCTCGCCGCTGGGCCAGCGCAGGCGGCTTCGGACGGTCATCGACGCCTCGGCCGCCGAGCACGCCACGGTGTGCGTGTCGGCGGGCCGACGCGGCCTTGAGGTCGAGCTGTCCCCCACCGACCTCGCGACCCTCACCGACGCGGTGCTGGCCCCGATCGCCCGCGCCTGAGCCCCGGCGGCGGCCGACCTCTGGACGGCGGCCGGTCCCCGCGCTACGACAGGCGGTGCGGGCCGCCGTTCGCGCGCCCCGCGCCCGGGAGTCGCTCATGTCCAAGCGCACCCGCAAGCGCCGCTGGCGGCTACGGAAGACCAGGGCGAACCACGGCCGCCGCCCGGCCCGACCGCACCACGCACGAGGGCGGGACCGGCCCGCCGGTTCCGCCCCGCCCTCTCAGTCCGCTCAACGTTGCGGCCACGCGGCCCCCGCCCGTACGCCGCCCTCGCACGCGTGCCCGTACGGGGTCCTCGCACGGGGTCGTACGACGTGACCCGCGCGCCGGTCGGCTACCGGCCCTCCGCGGGCGGGCCCGACGTGCCGGGCGGTTGCCGGGTGGACGCGCCGTGGCCGGGCTCGGGCTGTCCCTGCGGCTGTCCCTGCCCCTTGTCGAGCCCCCGGCCCGCGGCCGGTCCTGGCGGGTTCTCGTCGGCCTGGTGCGGGGCGGCGGCGGGCTGGCTCGTGGCGTACGGCAGGTCGTCGGGCTCGGGGTCGCGGGGGCCGAACAGGCCGGTGAGGATGAGCTGCGTGACCATCGCGGCCACCGGCCAGGCCAACAGCGCGCCCTTGGCGCCCAGTTCCAGCGGGCCGTCGAAGGTCACCCGCTCGCCGGCCTCGCGCGCGCTGGCGGCGATGTCCGTGTCGGGGCCGAGGAAGACCCCGAACCGCCAGCCGAGCCACGAGCCGAGCAGGCCGCCGAGGGCGAGGGCGAGCACCACCGGCACGCCGGCCGCGCGGCGGAAGCAGAAGACGACCGCCGCCGTCACCAGGCCCGCGCCCAGGCCGATCAGCACGAAGGTGCCGTCGGCGCCGATCGCCTCCTCGCTCTCGGAGTTCTTCGGGTAGACCGCGTTGCCGATGAGGACCATCTGCACGCGCGGCGCCAGCCACACCCACAACACCCCGAGCAGCGCCCCGGCGGCGGTGAGGGCACCGGTGATCACGGCCGCGTCCCGCAGCTCCGCGCGCAGTCCGGGCCCCGCGCCGTGCCGCCCGGCACCGTGCGCGGTGGGGGCGGGGGTCGGGTACGCCGGGTGGGGCTGTGCGCCGGAGCCCGACGCGGGGGGTTCAGATGGTTGGTCTGAGGGTGTCAACGGTGCGGTCACTCCGTCATCGTGCCAGGTGGGCGGGGGGTGTGCGGCGGCAGGCGGCGTGCTGGGCCCGTGTCACCGCACCGCGGCCCTGCGGTAGGCCCAGGTGGCGGCGGCCAGCGAGATGACCCCGACCGCCGCGCACACGCCGAGGTTCACCCCGACGGCCAGCCAGTCGGGGTGCGCGTCGAAGGAGCGGGTCAGCGCCTCCACGCCGTAGGTGGAGGGCAGGAGGTCGCGCGCGTACGCCACCAGCGCGGGCATCCGCTCGGCCGGCAGCACGCCGAGCAGCAGGGCCGCGGACATGCCGAGCTGTCCGCACAGCGTGGCCAGCTCGGGGCGCGGCGCGAGCAGCCCGAGGACCGCGCCGAGGCCGGCGAGCGCGGCGCCGGCCAGCGGGATCACCGCGAGCAGCACCCACAAATGGGTCATCGGCAGCCCGAACAGCACGCTGCCGGCGACGGCCGTGACGATGGTGCCGGGCACGGTGAAGGAGGCGTACGCGCCGGCCGCGCCGAGCACCACGGCCGCCGGTGGCACCGGCAGCGTCGCGTAGTGGTCGAGGCCGCCGCTGGCGCGCAGCGCTCCGAAGTACTGGGCGAGCAGGTTGAGCGCGACGAAGGCGACGACCAGGACGCTGGCCCCGGAGACCACGGCGCGCGCCTCGCTCCCGCCGTCCACGACGCCGCGCATCAGGATCATGATGCCGATGGACTGGAAGGTGGCCACGAACAGCAGCGGAATGCGCGCCACCCGGGCCCGCGAGAGCTGGGCCCGGTACACGGCGGCCAGCGAGGGCAGCAGCCGCGCCCGCGCCGCGAGCGGGGCCGGCTCCCGGACGCCGACCGCGTCCTCGATGTTCTGGGCGTTCTGGCCGTCGCGCGCACCCTCGCTCGGCACGGCGGCGGCACGGGCGGGCACGGCCGCCGCGGACACGGCACTCACGTTGTGCTGCTCCTCTTCCGTACGAGCTGACCTGCCACGGCGCCACGCGCGGCCCCGCGGCCCCGATCGCTGCGGCGTCCCCCGCAACATGTCATGCGACCTGCCTCCCGGTCCGCCGCCCGGCCCCGTTCGTTCCCTGTCCCGCCGTGCCGTGCCCCGGCGGGTCGTGCCCCGCGGCGGGTGGGCCGCGCTCCCGGTCGCGCGCCCGCGCTCCGCCGGCGCGGACCCGAGCCGGCACCGGCGCCCGGCGCGCGGTCGCGGCCTCCGACCGAAGGGCCGGCGTCCGCGTCGGTTCCGGCCGCCCGGCCCACCAGCGTACGAGGCGCCCGCGCGGGCCGGGTAACCGCCCGCGCGTCGCCGCCGCGCCGGGGCCGGCCGGCGCCGGCGCGGCCCGGGCGGGCGCGCGGGCCCGCCGGGCGCCGGAAGCTCGGTGCGCGGCTCACGCCTTCACCAGCCCGTCGGGGCCCTCGGCCCGCCCGCCCAGGGCCAGGTACACGTCCTCCAGGCTGGGCGTGGCCAGGGTGAAGTCGTCGAGGGCGGCGAAGGCCGGGCCACCGGTCACCGCGGCGATCACCGCGCGCGCCTCGTCGGGCGCCAGCCGCAGCGTCCAGCGCCGCCCGGTCGGGCGGGCCACGTCCTTGAGGGCCGCGACCTCGGGCACGTCCAACGGCGGCTGGTCGCGCCACACCAGGTCGACCCGCACGTCGCCGGCGACGAGCGCCTTGAGGCCCGACGGCGTGTCGCAGGCGATGACCCGGCCGTTGTCCATCACCGCCACCCGGTCCAGGACCGTCTCGGCCTCGATGACGTTGTGCGTGACCAGCAGCACGGTGGTGCCGCTCGCGGCCCGCCGGCGGTCGATGGCCGCCCACACGGCGCGCCGCGCGATGGGGTCCATGCCGGTGGTCGGCTCGTCGAGCACCAGCATGGGGCGCTCGCCGACCAGCGCGGCGGCCACGCACGCCAGCCGGCGCTGGCCGCCGGAGAGCTTCGTGATGGCCCGGCCCGCGATGGGGGCCAGGCCGAGTTCGTCCAGTACCGCGTCCCGCTCGGCGCGCGCCCGGCGCGCGTCCAGGCCGCGCAGCCGCCCCGTGGTCTCGGCGGCGAGCGCGACGGTCAGATCGTCCAGGGCGGTGGACTCCTGCCCCAGGTAGCCGACGAGGCGCGAGGCCCGGTCGGGGTGGCGCACCAAGTCGTGGCCGAGCAGGTCGACGCTGCCCTCGTCGGGCCGCAGCAGCCCGGTGAGCTGGCGGACCAGGGTGGACTTGCCGGCGCCGTTGGGCCCGAGCAGTCCGAAGATCTCGCCGCGCCGCACGTCCAGGTCGATGCCGTCACTGGCGCGGATCGCGGGCCCCTGCGGGGCACCGCGTCGGGCCCGGGCGCCGGGGTACGTCTTGACGAGGCCGCGGACCACGCACACCGCGCCGCCGCCCGCCCCCTTGGTCCCGGAGTCGCGCTCCGGCTGCTTCGCGCCCGTCCTCACGAGCTACGAGGGTACGCGCCCCGCCCCCGCCGCCCTGCTCCGGGGCGGCTTCCCCGGCCTCGCGGGACGCCCGTGCGGTGGCCCGAATCGGCCGTGGTCGGCTCCGCGCGGCGGGCGCCAGGTCGGACGAATGGGCCACTAGTCCCGCGCGGGGGCGTGGTCGGCCGCCATCCGGGTGTCGATTTCGCGCCAGAAGCCGGCGCGGATGGCGTACCGGTCGTGCTCGTCGATCTGGTCGTCCTTGTGCGCGAGGAGGCCGAAGCGGGCCGCGTACCGCAGCAGCTCGCCGTCGATGCGGTGCGGGATGCGCGGGTACTCCGTGGAGAGCTGCTGCACGTGCGCGGGGTCGGACAGGCGCGCGATCCAGCGCCGGGCGAAGACCTGGCCCACCTCGAAGGGGTCGCCGCTGACGGCGGTGATGTCCTCCTCGCGGTCGGCCCAGCGCTGCTCCGCCGTCGTGAGCTGGGCCAGCATGGGCAGCGACGCGGTTTCAGGGGGTTCGCCGGTGGCGGGGGCCGGGCCCCGCTCCACCCAGCCCTTGTCGGACGACCAGCGCAGCGTCGCGGTGGCCACGGCCGCCGGGGCCACCGACGCCTGGGCCGCCACGACGCCGGGCCGTCCGAGGCCGGCCAGGTCCTTGGGCGTGGGGACGGTCCTGGTGCCGTTGCCCGCGCCGCCCTCGCCGGTGGCCGCCGCGGGGCGCTCATCGGCCTCCCGTTGGGCGGCCGGCTCCTCGGCGGCGGGCGCGGTGCGCGCCGTGCCGTTGTGCGCGGCGGGGCGGCTGGGTTGGGCGCCGGCGGCAGCCGCGGCGGCGGCCGTCTCGGGCAGCGGCGCGGAGAGGATGGCGGCGATCTCGGGGCGGGGCACGGAGCTGGGCACGCAGGGTCCCGACAGTTCCTTGGCCCGTACCGCCTGGGTGATCCAGGCCCGGTCCAGTACCCGCCGCTCGTCGGCCTCGGCCACCAGGTCCTCGGACTGGTTGTAGTCGCCGTCGGCGGCCTGGACGGCCCACAGGTGGACCGCGACCCCGTGCTCCTTGGCGGACATCAGCCCGGGCAGCAGGTCGCCGTCCCCGGTGACGAGGACGATGTCGGAGCAGGCCCGGTTGCGGGCGAGTTCGGTGAGCTCCGCGTGCATCGCGGCGTCCACGCCCTTCTGTGCCCAGCGCCCGTCGCTGCGGGTCAGGGCACCGAGCCGGACGGTGACCCGGGGCATCACCCGCAGCCTGCGGTGCTCGGGCTGCGGCACTCGGTCGGGGGCGCCGTCGAACCAGTAGATGCGCAACAGCGGCTGTTGCGTGTCGGCCTCGGCGCGGTCGCGCAACCCCTTGATGAGGGCGGTGTGGTCGACGGTGATGCGGGAGCGGGCGGGCTCGCCGGCGAGCAGGCTCGCGGCGGCGCCCAGCAGGTACCCGGCGTCCACCAGGACGACGCAGCGGTCCACGTTCCACCCTCTTTCCTCATGGTCCATGCGCGGCAGCCCGACGCGGTACTGCCCCGGCTTTTTGCTTTGGCTTTCCATTGAGTCTGCCCGACCGTACGAGGGTTATCAGCCGGAACTCGATCATCGGCGTGGCGGATACGGAACGGCCCAGCCCATCCCGCCCTTTACGCGGGGTAATTGCCCGACATGCAGGCTCCCCATAGTCGTGCCAGGGTGTTTTCCGGGGGAAACCCTCGCACTGGAGGCACGACGATGGGCAAGCACAAGCGCGACCGGAATCAGCGGCAGAAGGCCAGCGACGCGGAGCGCGGCCAGCAGGAGGCGCAGAAGACCGCCATCCAGGCACAGAACCAACACCAGGGCCAGGCCCAGGGCAGCCCGACCGACGTGGCCCGCAAGCACCAGCGCCGCTTCGGCCACAACTGACGCGCCCCTCACCGGCACCGACGCCCCGGCCCCGCGGCCCCTCGGCGTACGCCCGCCCGGGCACCTGGCACCGCCGAGCGCCGGGCCCACGACCGGAAGCGGAACCGCGCCCGCGGCGGCCGTCACGCCGCCGTACGAACACCTCTGGGCAATCCGAACGTTCAGCCGAAACAGTAGCCACAGCAAACCGATACAGGCACAGCGCACACAAGAAGCGCGGTAAGCACAGCAGACCCAAAAGAACTCCAACGGTGCGGAATTCACGCCAGAGAAGCGGCGAACGCACAAAAGGGGCGCGTCCCGCGTGGGACGCGCCCCTTTATCGTCGCACTCGCCGCTCTTTCCGCCCGCCGCTCCGCCGTCCCGCGCGGCCCCGCCCGCCGCGTGCGTCGCTACGCGCCCAGGCGGGAGTCGCCTACGCGCCCAGGCAGGACGGGCCGAGCAGCACCTTCAGGTCGCCGAAGAGCGCCGGGTCGGCCGTGACGCGGTGCCGGTCGAGGCGCAGCACGGTGGTCTTGCGGGCGCCCTGGAGCTTGATCCGCACCTCGGTGGAGCCGCGGTGGTGCGTGAGCACCTCGCCGAGCTTCTCCACCAGCGGCGGGGTGACCTTGACGGTGGGGATGGTGATGGTGACCGGCGCGTCGACGGACGCCTCGGACAGGTCGGGAACCATCATCTCCATGGCGACCAGCCGGGGCACGTCCTCGCGCTTGTCGAGCCGGCCCTTGACGAAGACGACCGTGTCCTCGACCAGTTGGGTGGAGACGAGCTGGTAGGTCGCGGGGAAGAACATGCAGTCGATCGAGCCCGCCAGGTCCTCGACCGTCGCGATGGCCCAGGCGTTGCCCTGCTTGGTCATCTTGCGCTGGAGGCCGGAGATGATGCCGCCGATGGTGACGATCGCGCCGTCCGCGTGCTCGCCGCCGGTGAGCTGCGCGATGGCCGCGTCCGCCTTGTCGTTCAGCACGTGCTCGATGCCGAACAGCGGGTGGTCGGAGACGTAGAGGCCGAGCATCTCCCGCTCCTGGGCGAGGAGGTACGCCTTGTCCCACTCGATGTCGGAGAACTCGACGTCGAGCCCGAAGCCCGGGGTGTCGTCGGCGCTGTCGTCGCCCATGCCGCCGAAGAGGTCGAACTGCCCCTCGGCCTCCTTGCGCTTCACCGCGACCACGTTGTCGATCATGGTCTCGTAGTGCGCCGTCAGGCCCTTGCGGGTGTGGCCCATCTCGTCGAAGGCGCCGGCCTTGATCAGCGACTCGGTGGTGCGCTTGTTGCAGCAGACCGCCTCGACCTTGTCGAGGTAGTCGGGGAAGGAGGCGAACTTCCCCTTCGCCTTGCGGCTGCGGATGATCGAGTCGACCACGTTCTGGCCGACGTTGCGCACGGCGGTCAGGCCGAAGAGGATCACGTCGTCGCCCTGGGCGGCGAAGTTCGCCTCCGACTCGTTGACGTTCGGCGGCAGCACCCGGATGCCCATGCGGCGGCACTCGTTGAGGTAGATCGCCGACTTGTCCTTGTCGTCGCGCACCGAGGTGAGCAGCGCCGACATGTACTCGGCCGGGTAGTTGGCCTTGAGGTAGGCGGTCCAGTAGGTGACCAGGCCGTACGCGGACGAGTGCGCCTTGTTGAAGGCGTAGCCGGCGAACGGGACCAGCACGTCCCACACGGCCTGGATGGCCTCGTCGGAGTAGTCGCGCTCCCGCATGCCCTTCTGGAAGGGGATGAACTCCTTGTCGAGGACCTCCTGCTTCTTCTTGCCCATGGCCCGGCGCAGCAGGTCGGCCTGGCCGAGCGAGTAGCCGGCGAGCACCTGGGCGGCCTTCTGCACCTGCTCCTGGTACACGATGAGGCCGTAGGTGATGCCGAGGACCTCCTTGAGGGGCTCCTCCAGCTCCGGGTGGATCGGGGTGATCTCCTGCTGGCCGTTCTTGCGCAGGGCGTAGTTGGTGTGCGAGTTCATGCCCATCGGGCCCGGCCGGTACAGGGCCGAGACGGCGGAGATGTCCTCGAAGTTGTCGGGCTTCATCAGGCGCAGCAGGGAGCGCATGGGCCCGCCGTCGAACTGGAAGACGCCGAGCGTGTCGCCTCGGCACAGCAGTTCGTAGGTCTTCGGGTCGTCCAGCGGCAGCGAGAGCAGCTCGATGTCGATGCCCTTGTTGCGCTTGATGAGCTTGACCGCGTCATCCATGATCGTCAGGTTGCGCAGACCCAGGAAGTCCATCTTGAGGAGACCGAGGTCTTCGCAGGTGGGGTAGTCCCACTGGGTGATCGTCACGCCGTCGGTGTGCCGCACCCACACCGGCACGTGGTCGGTGATCGTCTCGCTGGACATGATCACGCCGGCGGCGTGCACGCCCATCTGCCGCACCAGGCCCTCGACGCCCTTCGCGGTGTCGATCACCTTCTTGACGTCGGGCTCGTTCTCGTACATCGCCCGCACCTCGCCCGCCTCGCTGTAGCGGGGGTGCTTGGGGTTGGTGATGCCGTCGAGGTTGATGCCCTTGCCGAGCACGTCGGCCGGCATGGCCTTGGTGATGCGGTCGCCCATCGCGTACGGGTAGCCGAGCACGCGGGAGGAGTCCTTGATGGCGTTCTTCGCCTTGATCGTGCCGTACGTGCCGATCATCGCGACCTTGTCGGCGCCGTACTTCTCCGTCACGTACCGGATCACCTCGGAGCGCCGACGCTCGTCGAAGTCGATGTCGACATCGGGCATGGACACGCGCTCGGGGTTGAGGAACCGCTCGAAGATCAGCCCGTGTTCCACCGGGTCGAGGTCGGTGATGCCCAGCGCGTACGACACGATCGAGCCGGCCGCCGAGCCACGGCCCGGGCCCACCGCGATCCCGTTGTTCTTGGCCCACATGATGAAGTCGGCCACCACGAGGAAGTAGCCCGGGAACCCCATCTGGATGATGATGTCCATCTCGTACTCGACGAGCTTCTGCCGGTCCTCCGGAACGCCACCGGGATAGCGACGGCCCATGCCGCGCTTGACTTCCTCCTGGAACCAGGTGACCTCGCTGTACCCCTCGGGCACGTCGAACCGGGGCATCAGGTCGCGCTTCTCGAACCAGCCCGTCGTGTCGATCTGCTCCGCCACCAGAAGGGTGTTGGCGCACCCCTGCTGCCAGGCGTCGGAGGAGTCCACCGCGTACATCTCCTCGGTGGACTTGACGTAGTAGCCGGTGCCGTCGAAACGGAACCGGTCCGGGTCCGAGATGTTCTTTCCGGTCTGGATGCACAGCAGTGCGTCGTGCGCCGACGCCTCGTGCGCGTACGTGTAGTGCGAGTCGTTGGTCACCAGCGGCGGGATGCCCAGCTTCTTGCCGATCTCCAGAAGACCGTCGCGGACCCGCTTCTCGATGTCGAGGCCGTGGTCCATCAGCTCCAGGAAATACCGGCCCTTACCGAAGATCTCCTGGTATTCGGCCGCCGCCTTGAGCGCCTCGTCGAAATGGCCGAGCCGCAACCGGGTCTGCACCTCGCCGGAGGGGCACCCGGTCGAGGCGATCAGCCCCTCCGCGTGCTCGGCGATCACTTCCTTGTCCATACGGGGCCACTTCGTCAGCCACCCCTCCTTGTACGCGTCCGACGAGAGCCGGAAGAGGTTGTGCAGACCCGTCTTGCTGGCCGCCCAGATCGTCTTGTGCGTGTAACCACCGGAACCCGAGACGTCGTCGCGCTTCTGGTGCGGCTGGCCCCACTGGATACGCCGCTTGTTCCGCCGCGACTCGGGGGCCACGTACGCCTCGATACCGATGATCGGCGTGATGCCCGCCTTCGTCGCCTGCTGGTAGAAGTCGTAGGCGCCGTGCAGGTTTCCGTGGTCGGTCATGGCGATGTGCGACATGCCCATCTTGGAGCACGCCTCGAACATGTCCTTGAGCCGCGCCGCACCATCGAGCAGCGAATACTGAGTGTGCACGTGCAGATGCGTGAAGGGCGGCTTGGCCACGGTGGAAGACCTCCGGCGAACAGTGGGTGACGGATGCGGTCCCCTCCTCCCCGCGGGGTGAGCCAGGAGGGAAAGATGGCTCCGAAGTCTACTTCGGGCTACTGACAGCGGGCGGGCACTCGCGGCGGGCGCCGCGCGTTGGACCGGCCGGAACGACTGTTCCACGCGACGCATCCCAGGAGGACCCAGCGATGGCGACCGAGCACGGCCAGGCCGCACAGCGCGGCGAGCAGATCCTCGCCGTCTTCGACACCGCCTTCGGCGAGCTGCTCGCCGCGGACCCGGCGGCCTTCCGGGTCAAGTTCCGGAAGATGGCCGCCTCGGCGTTCGCCTTCTACCGGGGCACGGCCTCGCTGTTCTACGGCGACCTGGAGGCCGACCGCGAGGGCGGGCCCTACCTGGACGAGCGCACCAGCCGGGTGTGGATCCACGGCGACCTGCACGCCGAGAACTTCGGCACCTACATGGACGCCAACGGCCGCCTGGTCTTCAACGTCAACGACTTCGACGAGGCGTACGTGGGCCCCTTCACCTGGGACCTCAAGCGCTTCGCGGCCTCCGTCGCGCTGATCGGCTACACCAAGGCCCTCAGCGACGAGGCGATCACCTCCCTGGTGCGCACGTACGCGGGCGCCTACCGCGAGCGCGTCGCGGCCCTGGCCGCCGGCGCCAAGGACGAGGAGGTGCCGCCCTTCACGCTGGACACCGCCGACGGGCCGCTGCTCGACGCGCTGCGGGTGGCCCGCTCGCTGACCCGGTTCGGGCTGCTCGACTCGATGACCGAGATCCGCGACTTCGAGCGCCGCTTCGCCCCCGGCGGCGGCTCCATCGAGCTGGACGCGGCGACCCGTTACAAGGTGCTCGCCGCCTTCGACGGCTACCTGGAGACGCTGCCGGAGTCCAGCCTGGACCGGCCCGACTCCTACCGGGTCAAGGACGTGGTGGGCCGTCGCGGGATCGGCATCGGCAGCGCTGGCCTGCCCTCGTACAACATCCTGCTCGAAGGCAACAGCGACGCCCTGGAGAACGACGTCGTGATCTACCTCAAGCAGGCGCAGACCCCGGCCGTCGCCTCGCACATCACCGACGCGCGGGTGCGCGACTACTTCCAGCACGAGGGGCACCGCACGGTCATCTCGCAGCGCGCGCTCCAGGCGCACGCCGACCCGTGGCTGGGCTGGACCGAGCTGAACGGCGCGGGGCAACTGGTCGCCGAGGTCTCGCCGTACGCCGTGGACCTGGACTGGTCCGACATCGACGACCTGGACGAGATCACCGCGGTCGTCGCGGACCTGGGCCGGGCCACCGCGACGATGCACGCGGCGGCCGACGACGAGAGCGGCCACTCGCTGGTGCCGTTCTCCACCGAGCGGGCCATCGACGCGGCCATCGCCGCCGACGAGGACGGTTTCCCCGAACTGCTGGTGGACTTCGCGCACTCCTACGGCGCCCGGGCGCGGGCCGACCACCAGATCTTCGTGGACCTCTTCCGCAACGGAGCGATCCCCGGACTGTGACCTCCCCCACTCCGGCGCCGGCCGGAGTGCGGCGGGGCCGCACACGCCGCCGAACGCCTGTCCGGCCCGGCTAATGTGACTGGCCATGCAGCCAGGTCAGCAGCGGCCCGAGGGCGAGCAGCCCGCACAGGGCCCGCCCTCCAGCCCGCCGCCCCACGCCCCGTACCCGCCGCAGCCCGGCGCCCAGCCCCCGCAGCCGGACCCGTACGCCCAGCCGGGCCAGCCGGACCGGCCGGGCGCAGCCGCGGGACTCCCGTCCGTGGGGTCGCCGGCCGGCCCCGTCGGCGGCGCGTGGGGCCCGCCCGAGGCGCCGCGACCGGCTGTCGGTGACGCGAAGCGGCGCGCGACGCTGACGGTCGTGGCCTCGGTGGCCGCGATCGCGCTGGCGGTCACCGGCGTCCTCGTGCTCGGCGGCAAGGGCGGCGACGGCGCCAAGGACGGCGCGGGCCCCGTCGCCAAGGACGGCTTCGTCGGGGGCGGCGACGGACAGGGCGCGGACGGCGCCACCGGTGGCGCCGGCGACACCAGCGGCGGCACGGACGGCGGCACCGGCGAGTCCACGGGTGGAACCAGCGGCTCCGGCTCGACGGGTGCCAGCGGGGGCACGGGCGGCGGGCGGCAGCCGACCGGCGAGCTGACCAAGCCCGCGCACAGCGCCGGCCCGGACGGCACCACGGTCGTGATCGGCGAGCCGAAGGCCACCGGAACCCTGGAGCTGTACGAGGACCTGCGCTGCCCGCCGTGCGCGCAGTTCGAGCAGACCATCGGCGACACCGTCATCAAGGACATCAAGGCCGGCAAGTACAGGGCGCGGTTCACGATGGGCACCTTCCTCGACAACACGATGGGCGGCTCCGGCTCCCACAACGCCCTCAGCGCGCTGGGCGCCGCGCTGGACGTCAGCCCGCAGGCGTTCCTGGACTACAAGAGGGCCCTGTACGACGAGCGCAACCACCCCCAGGAGGGCGCGGACTCCTTCGCGTCGGACGCCTACCTGCTCAAGGTCGCCGGCCAGGTCCCCGCGCTGGGCTCGAACTCCGAGTTCCAGGACCACGTGCGCGCCGGCACCTTCGACGCCTGGGCGAAGAAGATGTCCGCGGCCTTCGACGCGAGCGGGGTGCCGTCGACGCCGACCATCAAGCTCAACGGCCAGGACCTGACCACGGACGGCGTGAACAGGCCCACGACCGCCCCGGAGTTCACCAAGGCGGTGGACGAACAGCTCTGAGCCCACGGGCCGGACGCGGCCCCTCCCCGGCCGCCACCCCGCCCCCGGGCCCGGCCGGCCGCGCGTGTGGGGCGGCCGGCCGGACAGCCCACGTACGTGACATGAGTCACACACGGCGGGCTGAGCGGCGGCGGCGCGGGACCGGAGGGGGAGATGCCGAATCTTGACACGCCACTTATCCGCGGCCGTGGCACACTCTCCGGCGATGGACATATCGGCGGCACGGTTGCGAGCGGTACGCGCGGCGCTGTTCACAGCGCTGTGCGTGACGCTGTCCGCTGCTTCCCACGTGCTGCTCTCCCGTGCCCCGCTCCCCCTGACGACCGTCGTGCTGCTGTGCGTCGCCGTCTTCGGCATCGCCTACGCGCTGGCGGGCCGCGAGCGCGGTTACGGCTCGATCGCCGCCCTGCTCGTACCGCTCGAACTGGCCGCCGACACCGTCTTCACCGCCGGCCAGCACGCGTGCTACGGACAGGCGGGCGGGCCGGTGGCCGGTCCGCTGCGCTCGATGGGCGTGGACCTGCTGTGCCACGGCGGTGACGTCGGCTCGCCGCTGGCCCAGATGACCGCCGACGGCAACAGCGCCGCCGTCACGGTCGGGTCGGGCACCGACTCGGCCGCGCCGTGGCTGCTGCTCGCCGCGCACGTGGCGATCGGCCTGGTCGCCGCCGCGTGGCTGCGCCGGGGCGAGGCCGCGCTCGGCCAGTTGTTGCGGGCGCTCGCCGCCTTCGCGTTCCGCCCGCTCCTGGTGGCCTTCGCCGCCGCGGCGAACCCGCCGCCCCGCGCACCGGGTCGCCCCGCGCGCCGCGCCCTGCCCGCGCGGGGCCTGCCACTCCTCCTGCACTCCGTCGTCAGGCGCGGTCCGCCGCTCGCCCTCGCGGCCTGAGCCCAGCGCCCGCCGCGAGCGGCCAGCGCCCTCGCGCGGGGCCTAACGCCCAGCGCGCCGAAGCCGGCACACCGGACGCCGCGGTACGCCGCGCGCCCGCGTACGCCGGCTCCCGCGGTGCTCACGAGGCCGCCCGCGGTCGAACCCCCAGCCCCACGACGACGGAGAAGACACAGCCATGAGCAAGCGAAACAACCAGCAGAACAAGCAGGCGGCCCGTGAGCGGCTGCGCGCCGAGCGGGAGAAGCAGGCGAAGAAGGAGAAGACGCGGCGGCAACTGGTCGTCGGCGGCTCCATCGTCGCGGTCCTCGCCGTGGCCGGCGGCATCGGCGTGGCCATCGCCAACATGAACGAGGGCGCCGAGACCAAGGTCAGCAACAAGGAGTGGAAGAGCGAGGCCAAGAAGAAGGCGTTCGCGAAGCCGGCCAACAGCGCGGGCGACAAGGGCACCGAGGTCGTCATAGGCAAGAAGGACGCCAAGAACACCCTCACCGTCTACGAGGACATGCGGTGCCCGGTCTGCTCCACCTTCGAGCAGAGCACCGGCGAGACGCTGCTGAAGGACATCGAGGACGGCAAGTACAAGGCCCAGTTCAAGATGGGCACCTTCCTCGACGACGTGCCGCAGATTAGCGGCTCGGGTTCGAAGAACGCGCTGAGCGCGCTCGGCGCCGCCCTGAACGTCAGCCCGGACGCGTTCCTGGAGTACAAGAAGGTCCTCTTCGACGCGAAGAACCACCCCGACGAGCGCGAGGACGAGTACTCCGACGACAAGCGCCTGGTCGAGCTGGCCCAGGACGTGAAGTCGCTGAAGGACAACAAGAACTTCGAGAAGGCCGTGAAGGACGGCACCTACGACAAGTGGGCGCTGGAGATGTCGAAGGTCTTCGACAAGGCGAAGGACGAGGGGATCACCGGCACCCCCGCCTTCCAGCTCAACGGCAAGAAGCTCACGGTGGGCAAGGACAACCCGCCCATGTCGCCCGAGGAGTTCACCGCCGTGGTCGACCAGAACCTGAAGAAGTAGTCAGCGCACCGGCGACCTGACAGCGGCGGGCGGGCGAACACTCGGTGTCCGCCCGCCCGCCGCTCTTACCCCATCGGCTACTGGCCAGTATGGTCAACGGCCGTGACCTCCCCAGACGCCATATCCCAGGCAACCGAGACCTCCCCCGCGAGCCGCGCGACCGGCATCACCCGCCGCACCGCCGTCACGGCCGCCGCGACCACCGCGGCCCTGCTCCCGCTCGGGCTCCCCGCGGCGCACGCCGCCGACCCCGGCCCCGCCTTCGCGCACGGCGTCGCCTCCGGCGACCCGCTGCCCGACGGCGTGCTGCTGTGGACCCGCGTGACGCCGAGCCCGGACGCCGTGCCCGGCTCCGGCCGGGGCGCGGCGGTCGAGGTCACCTGGGAGGTCTCCGAGTCCCAGGACTTCGCCGCGCCCACCGCGCGCGGCAGCGTCAGGGCCACGGCCGACAGCGACCACACCGTCAAGGCCGACGTGCGCGGGCTGCGACCGGCCACCGCGTACTACTACCGGTTCGCGGTCGGCGACGTGCGCTCACCGGTCGGGCGCACCCGTACCGCCCCGGCGGCGGACGCCTCGGACGGCAACGTGCGGTTCGGCGTGGTCTCGTGCGCCAACTGGGAGGCCGGGTACTTCTCGGCGTACCGGCACCTGGCCGCGCGCCGCGACCTGGACGCCGTGCTGCACCTGGGCGACTACCTGTACGAGTACGGGACCGGGACCTACCCGGAGGGCAAGGACGTGGTGCGCCAGCACTCGCCCCGGCACGAGATCGTCACCCTCGCCGACTACCGGGCGCGGCACGGCCACTACCGCACCGACACCGACCTGCGGGCGGTGCACGCCGCGCACCCGGTCATCGCGATCTGGGACGACCACGAGTTCGCCAACGACGCCTGGTCGGGCGGCGCGGAGAACCACACCCCGGGCGCCGAGGGCGAGTGGGCGCGCCGGGTCGCGGTGGCCAAGCAGGCGTACTTCGAGTGGATGCCGGTGCGGCCGAGCACCGAGGGCACCACCTACCGCCGGCTGCGCTTCGGCTCGCTGGCCGATCTGCACCTGCTCGACCTGCGTTCGTTCCGCTCGGCACAGGCGAAGGCGGGCAGCGGCGCGGTGGACGACCCGGAGCGCACCATCACCGGGCGGGCCCAGCTCGACTGGCTCAAGTCCGGGCTGGCGGCCTCGAACGCGCGCTGGAAGCTGGTCGGCACCTCGGTGATGATCTCCCCGTTCGCGTTCGGGTCGCTCCCCGCGCACCTGCTCAAGCCGCTGGTCGAACTCCTCGGCCTGCCCACGGAGGGCGTCGCGCCCAGCGTCGACCAGTGGGACGGCTACACCGACGACCGCCGCGAACTCCTGGCCCACCTGCGCGAGCGCGGCATCGACAACACGGTCTTCCTCACCGGCGACATCCACATGGCCTGGGCCAACGACGTGCCGACCAGGGCGGCGACGTACCCGCTCTCGCCCTCGGCCGCGACCGAGTTCGTGGTCACGTCGGTGACCTCGGACAACATCGACGACCTGCTGAACGTCGCGCCGCACACGGTCTCGCTGGCCGCGGTCGCCGCGATCAAGGCCGCCAACCGGCACGTGAAGTGGCTGGACATGGACTCGCACGGCTACGGCGTGCTCGACGTGACGGAACAGCGCACGCAGATGGACTACTTCACCCTCTCCGACCGGACCGATCCGAACGCCACCGCCTCCTGGGCCCGCTCGTACCGCACCCGGTCCGGCACCCAGCGCGTGGAGCGCGCCGACCAGCCGGTGCGCTAGCGCACGCGGCTCGGCGCCCGCCCCGGCCTGTGCGGCGGGGGCGGGCGCCGAGCGGGGTGCACGCCGAGCGGGGTGGGCGCCCAGCGGGGCGAGGGCGGCTCAGGCGACCTCGTCCAGGAAGGCCAGCGCCACCTTCCAGGTGTTCTCCGCGGCCTCCGCGTCGTAGTCCGGCAGCTCGGGGTCGGTGAACAGGTGGCCCGCGCCCGGGTAGCGGTATACCTCCACGTCCGCTCCGGCCCGGCCCATGCGCAGGTACCAGGCGCTCAGCCAGTCGTGCGGCTCGAACGGGTCCGGGTCGGCGACGTGGAGCTGCACCGGCAGCCCGTCGGTCGCCGCGTCCTCCGCGATGTCGGACGTGCCGTGCAGCAGGAGCAGGCCGCGCGCCTTGGCGTCGCCCAGCGCCAGGGTCTGCGCGATCGAGCCGCCCAGCGAGAAGCCCGCGTAGACCACACCTCGGTCGGAGAGCGGGGCCACCGCGCGCACGGCGCGCACCAGCAGCTCGTCCGTGCCGATCTCTTCCCTGATCGCCATGCCGTCCTCGACGGATTCGCAGGTTCGGCCCTCGTACAGGTCGGGCACATGCACCTCGTGCCCGGCGGCGCGCAGCCGCTCGGCAGCCGCGTGGACTGCCGGCCGCAGCCCGTACGCGGAGTGGAAGAGCACAATCGTCGATGTCGGGGCCACCGCTGTCACATCCCTGTCGCTGTTTCGTTCGCACCCCATCGTGCCAGTTACGGTGGCGGGCGGTGACCCGCGAAGAGGACCCGAAGAGGAGCTGAGTAGTCCATGGAGGACGTGCTGCGACCGCTGATCGTGATCGGCGGTTCGGTCGCGCTCACCGTCGTCGTCGGCTGGCTGGCCGATCGACTGCTGAGCAGGACCGACCAGCGCCACCCGGAGACACCGCTGTGGGGGTTGCTTCGGCGCTGCCGCTTCCCGTTCCAGGTAGCGCTGTGTACGAGCGTCATCCACGGCTCGTACCGGGAGACGCACCTGCTCAGTGACGAGAACCACTGGGAGGCGGTGGGCCTGGTGCTCACCCTGGTGAGCATCGTCATGGTGGGCTGGTTGATAGTGCGCGTCTCGGCCGCCGTCATCGAGTCCAGCTACGCGCGCTACGCCACGGGACGGCGCGATCCCGCGCGCGCCCGGCGGGTGCGCACCCAGCTGACGCTGATCCAGCGGGTGGTCACGGCGGTGGTGGGCGTGGTGGCCGCCGCGGTGATGCTGCTCCAGTTCCCGGCGATGCAGGCGTTCGGCACCTCGATGCTGGCCTCGGCCGGTGTGCTCGGCATCGTCGCCGGTATCGCCGCCCAGTCCACGTTGGGCAACCTCTTCGCCGGGCTCCAGATCGCCTTCGGCGACACCGTCCGCATAGGGGACACGGTGGTCGTGGAGGGCGAGTGGGGCACGGTGCACGAGATCACGCTCACCTACCTGGTCGTCCGCACCTGGGACGAGCGCATGATCACGATGCCGGTCTCCTACTTCACCAGCAAGCCCTTCGAGAACTGGTCCCGTGGCGGCGCCCAGATGACCGGCACCGTCTTCTTCCAGCTCGACCACGCGACGCCGGTGGCCCAGATGCGCGAGCGGCTGCGCGAGATCCTCGACGAGTGCCCCGCCTGGGACGGCCGGGCCTGGAACCTCGTCGTCACCGACTCCACGCCGACCACCATGGAGGTACGGGCCCTGGCCACCGCGCGCAACGCCGACGACCTGTGGACGCTGCGCTGCGAGGTCCGCGAGAAACTGCTGATCTGGCTGCGCGACGAGCACCCGTACGCGCTGCCGCGCGTCCTCACCGCGCCCGCGCCCGGCCAGGACCCCGCCCAGCTGCCGGCGCAGGGCCCGTCCCCGGAGCCGGCCGAGGTCGCGCCGCGGCCCTGACCGGGCGCGGCGCTGGCGGGCTCAGCCCCGGTCGGGCTCAGCTCTGCTCGGGCGGCGGGGCGCCGCGCAGGCTGCGCATGTCCAACTGGTGCAGCACCCGGTCGGCGATCTCCGGATCGGCGCCCGGCTCGCTGCGGGCGCTCAGCACCTCGTGCCGGGCGGCCGACAACAGCTCGCCGTTGACGCGCTGGAGCCGCTTGAGGCGCGCCACCCGCTTCTCGTGCCCCTCCCGCCGGTCCTCCTCCAGGATGTCCGGGTAGATCCGCACGCCGAGGTCGTACGCCCGGCGCGCGACCTGCTCCAGGAGTTCGTCGGGCAGGTCCTCCTCCTCCTCCTGGATCTCCTTGAGCCGGCGGCGGGTCGCCCGCAGGACGCGTTCGGCCAGCTCGCGCTCGAACGCCTGCTCCGCCTTGGCGTCCGGGCTCACCCGCAGCCGCCGCACCAGCCACGGCAGGGTCAGGCCCTGAATGACCAGGGTCGCCAGCACGACCGAGAAGGCGATGAAGAGGATCTCGTCCCGGGCCGGGAACGCGTCCCCGCCGTCCACGGTGAACGGGATGGCCAGCGCCAGCGCGACCGAGGCCACCCCGCGCATCCCCGACCACCACATGATCACCGTCTCCCGCCAGCTCATCGGGATGTCCTCGTCGTAGTCCCGGCGCCGGTGCAGCCGCCGGGCCAGCCAGGCCGCGGGCAGCAGCCACAGCAGCCGCACGCCGACCACGACGCCGACGACGGCCGCCCCCGTGCCCAGGAGTTCGCCCCAGCGCCCGGACACGGTGCCGAACACGTTGTGCAGCTCAAGGCCGATGAGCCCGAAGGCGACGCCGGTCACCAGGGTGTCCACGACCTCCCAGAAGGTGCGCCCGGCGAGCCGCCCCAGCACGTCGTCGGCGTCCATCGCGTGCTCGGTCAGGAAGAGCGCGGTGGTCAGCACCGCGAGCACGCCGGAGCCGTGGAACTCCTCGGCGAGCACGTACGCGGCGAACGGCACGAGGAGCGTCAGCCCGATCTGGAGCGTCGGGTCCTCCAGCCGCCCCATCAGCCGGGCCGTCGCCCAGCCGAGACCGAGCCCTACGGCCACCGCCACCACCGCCGACAGCGCGAGCGTGCCGAGCGCGGCCGGCAGCGAGAAGCTGCCGCTCACCGCGGCGGCCAGGGCCACGTGGTAGAGCACGATGGCCGTGACGTCGTTGAACAGGCCCTCGCCCTCCAGGATGGAGACCATGCGCCGCGGCAGCCCGAGCCGGCCGGCCACCGCGGTGGCCGCGACCGGGTCCGGCGGGGCGACCAGCGCGCCGAGCACGACGGCGCCGGCGAGCGGCAGCCCGGGCACGATGGCGTGCGCGAGCGCGGCCACCGCGGCGGTGGTGACGAAGACCAGCGCCACCGCGAGCAGGAAGATGGCCCGCTTGTTGGCCGCGAACTGTCGCCACGAGGTGCGCTGCACGGCCGCGTACAGCAACGGCGGCAGCACCAGCGGGAGGATCAGCTCGGGCGGCACCCGCACGTTCGGCACCCACGGCACCAGCGCGAGACCCACCCCGATCAGCGTCATCAGCACCGGCGGCGGCAGGCTGAGCCGTTCCCCGACGGGGACCATCACCACGGCCCCGAGCAGCAGCAGGAGCAGCAGGGCGAGCTGGTCCACGGGCCGAACCTTCCGATGACGGTCAGGTGATCACGGCTTCCAGCGTGCCATTTCCGCACGCCACCCGCCGCGCTCGCTCCGGGCCCGGTCACCCGGCGCACCCGACACCGCGCCCCGGCACGGCGCCGAGGCACCCACGGCACCCGCGCGGGACGTGCGCGCGGCGCACGCGGGGCGGGTACGCGGGGCGGCTCGGGTGCGCGCGGCCCCGGCCGTGACGCGCCCAGCGGATGACCCGGACCCGGCGGCTCGGCCGGCCGGGTGAGCCGCCGGGGCCGGGCTGGTCACGGCGCGGGCGCGCGGAGGGCCGGCTGGGCGCGGCGTACGACGGCGGGGTGGTGCGGCAGCCTCGGGGCGCGGTGGGTCAGGCGCTGTCGGCCCGCACCCGGTCCAGGGCCTGCTGGAGGTCGTCGGGGTAGCCGCTCTCGAACTCCACCCAGCGCCCGTCCGCCGGGTGCTCGAACCCCAGCCGCATGGCGTGCAGCCACTGCCGCGTCAGCCCGAGCCGCTTGGCCAGCGTCGGGTCGGCGCCGTAGGTGAGGTCGCCGGCGCACGGGTGGCGGTGGGCGGCCATGTGCACCCGGATCTGGTGCGTACGCCCCGTCTCCAGCTTGATGTCCAGCAGGCTCGCGGAGCGGAACGCCTCGATGAGGTCGTAGTGGGTGACGCTGGGCTTGCCCTCGGCGGTGACCGCCCACTTGTAGTCGGCACTCGGGTGCCGGCCGATCGGCGCGTCGATGGTGCCGCTCATCGGGTCGGGGTGGCCCTGCACCAGCGCGTGGTAGCGCTTGTCGACCGTGCGCTCCCGGAACTGCTGCTTGAGCAGCGTGTAGGCGCGCTCCGACTTGGCGACCACCATCAGGCCCGAGGTGCCCACGTCCAGCCGGTGCACGATGCCCTGGCGCTCGGCGGCGCCGGAGGTGGAGATGCGGTAGCCGGCGGCGGCGAGGCCGCCGATGACGGTGGTGCCGGTCCAGCCGGGGCTCGGGTGGGCGGCGACGCCGACCGGCTTGACCACGACGACGATGTCCTCGTCGTCGTGCACGATCTCCATGCCCTCGACGGGCTCGGCGACGACCCGCACGGGCGGCGCCGCCCGTGGCATCTCCACCTCCAGCCAGGCGCCGCCGGAGACCCGGTCGGACTTGCCGGCCTCCGAGCCGTCCACCCGCACCTTCCCCGCGGCGGCCAGCTCGGCCGCCTTGGTGCGGGAGAAGCCGAACATACGGGCCAGCGCGGCATCGACGCGTTCGCCCTCCAGGCCATCGGGTACGGGCAGCGTGCGGATCTCGGGAAGCGTGCTCACCCGACGAGTATGCCGGACGAGCGACACGCCCCCGTACGCCCTGTCCCGCACCGGGGCACGGCCCACCGCCTCCGGGCCCGGCGGCGCGGGGAACGCCGATGCCCGGCCGGGCGCCGTGGCCCGGCCGGGCATCGGTGGAGGTCGGTCGGGGATCGGTGGGGGACGAGGGAGGGTCGGCCCCCGCGCGGGGTCAGTCCCGGTGCACCGTGCCGTCCGGGTCCAGGCCCCGGAAGGACAGGATCACGATGAGGATGCCGCCGCAGACGATGGCGGAGTCGGCGAGGTTGAAGACCGCGAAGTGCGCGGGCGCGATGAAGTCGACCACCGCGCCCTTGAACCCGCCGGGCGTGCGCAGCAGCCGGTCCGTGAGGTTGCCGAGCGCCCCGCCGAGCAGCAGCCCGAGCGCGATCGCCCACGGCACGCTGTACAGCTTGCGCGCGATCCGGGCGATCACCCCGACCACGATGGCGGCGATGCAGGTGAAGACGATGGTCATGGCCTCGCCGAAGCCGAAGGCGGCGCCGCGGTTGCGTATCACCTCAAGCTGCAGCCAGGTGCCGAGGATCTCGATCGCGCCCTCGTGCTCCAGCTCGGAGACCACGACGATCTTGGTCACCAGGTCGAGCAGATAGGCGAACGCGGCGACCACCAGCAGCACGGGAATCCGCCGCTGGCCCCGCCCGCCGTCCGTGCCCGGCTCCGCCGCGGCATCGGCTTGCGCCGCCTTGTCGGCCTCTTCCGGCCGCTCCGGCTCTGGCGTTCCGATGGCCTGCTCCGCCTCTGTCACGTAAGTCCCTCTACGTCGCTCCCCGTGCGCCACGCCACGCCCGGTAGAGCACGAGGGTACGACACCGCGAGCGAGCGCCGTCAGCGGCGTTCCTGCCGCTGCTTGCACTCCACACACAGGGTGGCCCGCGGAAACGCCTGCATCCTGGCCTTGCCGATCGGCTTGCCGCAGTTCTCGCACAGCCCGTACGTGCCGGCCCCGAGCCGGGCGAGCGCGCGCTCGCTCTGCAGCAGCATCTCGCGGGCGTTGCTGTTCAACGCCATCTCGTGCTCGCGCGTGACGTTCTTGGTGCCGGTGTCGGCCTGGTCGTCGCCCGCCCCGTCGCCGGAGTCCCGCATCAGACCGCTGAGCGCCTCCTCCGACGCCTGGATCTCGGCGCGCAGCCGCTCGGCCTCCTCCTGCAACGCGGTGCGCGCCTGTCGCGCCTCCTCGGGCGACCAGGGGTCCTCGCCCGGCCGAACGGCCAGCTCGCCGGGTTCGGCGGCGGTGGCCGCGCGCGCTCCCGGCAGCGCGGCCACCTCCGTCACGGCCCGCTTGGCGGTCGACGCCCCACCCGGAGTCTCCTTAGCAGCCACGTTCTTGGCTCCCGTCTTCTTCGCGGGCACCGCCTTCTCGGCAGGTGCAGCCTTCTTGGCCGTGCTCTTCAGCGCCGGGGCGGCCACGGTGTTCGCGGCGGGCGCGGCGGTCGTGCCCTGTGGTGCGGTCGTGCCCCCGGGCCCCGACACGTCGGGACCGGGTGTTTCCTGGTCGTACGGTGCTGGCGGCGTGGCCGCCGCCTTCCGCGCGGGCTTGTCGGCCGGGGCCTTCGTGGCCGGCGCCGCCGCGGTGTCTGGCTCGGTGGTCGTCTTCGGTGCGACCTTCCTCACCGCGGACGTCTTCTTCGCCGGGGCCTTCGTGGCCGTCGTCTTCTTGGCCGCGCTCTTCTTCGCCGCGCTCTTCTTCGTCGTGGCCTTCTTCGCCGCCGCCTTCTTCGGCGCGGTCTCCGTTGCTGCGCTCGGGTCGTGCGCCGTCTGCTTGGTCGCGCCCTGCCTCGTCGCGCCCCGCTTCGCCGCCGGCTGCCCGGCGGATGGCGTGGCGGGTCGCCCGGTCCGCTTCCTCACCGGCTTCCCCGCCGCCGGCGCGGCTCCGCCAGCCGCCGTCTCCTCCCCTCCCGTAGGCGCCCCGTCCCCCGTGGGGGGAGGCGCGACGGAGGTGCTGTGCCGCGCGGACGGGGCCGCTGGGGCCGGGGCCGTGGAGTGCCGCACGGCGGTCTTCTTCGCCACCATGGCCGCAACCCCTTCACATATGGTGACCTTGCGCGCGAATCGTGCCGGAACGATAAAACGACTCCCACCACGCGGCAACAGGGCACGCCGACCTCCGGGGCCCGGGCACCTCCACCCGAGAAGACGCGGTAATCGGCCCGCTACCTGGCAGGCCGGTCTCATCCGTTGTGCCCCGCCGCACGCGCGGTAATCCGGCCCCCGGCCACGCCAACGCCACCGACGTCCACGGCGCCCGCCACCCGCCGGCGTGTACGCGGGGGTAACCCCAACCGGCCCGCGCCGGGCTCCCCCGGCGCGGAAACGCGGTCGGCCGGGCGGCAGACGGGTCGTACACTGTGCGCAGCGAGAGGCGTGGAAGGGGACGAGTAGCGCCGAAGGCGGCCACGAGCGACTCGGGGACGGTGTGAGCCCGAGGGTCAGCGCGGCGTGAAGATCACCCCGGAGTCGTCGGAAGAAAGTTTCCGCGAGACGGATGCGAGTAGAACCGACAGCGCGACCCCAATGAGGGGGCCGTGAGCACCGCTCACGGCCAAGGAGGGTGGTACCGCGGGAGCAGCCCTGCTCTCGTCCCTCCGACGGACCACGCAGCAGCCGTTCCGCCGGAGGAAGAGACACCCTCATGACGCCACAGTCGTCGCAGCCGCCGCAGTACCGCCCGGTGCCCGCCCAGGTCGACCTGCCTGCCCTGGAGCACGCCGTGCTCGACTTCTGGCGCGAGAACAAGATCTTCGCCCGGTCGCTCGAACAGTCCGATGGCAAGCCGGAGTGGGTCTTCTACGAGGGCCCGCCCACCGCCAACGGCATGCCGGGCGCCCACCACATCGAGGCCCGCGTCTTCAAGGACGTCTTCCCCCGCTTCCGCACCATGCGCGGCTACCACGTCGCCCGCAAGGCCGGCTGGGACTGCCACGGGCTGCCCGTCGAGCTGGCGGTCGAGAAGGAGCTGGGCTTCAACGGCAAGAAGGACATCGAGGCGTACGGCATCGCGGAGTTCAACGCGAAGTGCCGCGAGTCGGTGACCCGCCACACCGACGCCTTCGCCGAGCTGACCACGCGCATGGGGTACTGGACCGACCTCGACAACGCGTACCGCACCATGGACCCGAGCTACGTGGACTCCGTGTGGTGGTCGCTCAAGGAGATCTTCGGCAAGGGACTCCTCGTCCAGGACCACCGCGTCGCCCCGTGGTGCCCGCGCTGCGGCACCGGCCTCTCGGACCACGAGCTGGCCCAGGGGTACGAGACCGTGGTCGACCCGTCGGTCTACGTGCGGCTGCCGCTCACCTCGGGGCCGCTCGCCGGCGAGGCCGCGCTGCTGATCTGGACGACCACGCCGTGGACGCTGGTGTCCAACACCGCCGTCGCCGCGCACCCGGACGTGCGCTACGTCGTCGCGACCGACGGCCGACAGAAGCTGGTGGTCGCCGAGCCGCTGCTGGCCAAGGCGCTGGGCGAGGGCTGGGAGGCGACCGGCGACTCCTTCACCGGGCGCGAGATGGAGCGCTGGACTTACCAGCGCCCGTTCGAGCTGGTCGAGTTGGAGGACGCCAACTTCGTCGTCTGCGCCGAGTACGTCACCACCGAGGACGGCACCGGCCTGGTCCACCAGGCCCCCGCCTTCGGTGAGGACGACCTCAAGACCTGCCGGGGCTACGGCCTGCCGGTGATCAACCCGGTCCGCCCGGACGGCACCTTCGAGGAAGAGATCGAGCTGGTCGGCGGCCAGTTCTTCAAGAAGGCCGACGAGGCCCTGGTCGCCGACCTCCAGGCGCGCGACCTGCTGTTCCGGCACGTGGCGTACGAGCACAGCTACCCGCACTGCTGGCGCTGCCACACGGCGCTGCTCTACTACGCGCAGCCGTCCTGGTACATCAGGACCACGGCGGTCAAGGACCGGCTCCTGGAGGAGAACGAGCGGACCAACTGGTTCCCCGACTCGGTCAAGACCGGTCGCTTCGGCGACTGGCTCAACAACAACATCGACTGGGCGCTGTCCCGCAACCGCTACTGGGGCACCCCGCTGCCCATCTGGCGCTGCGAGGAGGGCCACCTCACCTGCGTCGGCTCCCGCGCCGAGCTGACCGAGCTGACCGGGACCGACCAGTCGGGCCTCGACCCGCACCGCCCGTACATCGACGCGGTCACCTTCGGCTGCCCGCACGAGGGGTGCGCGCTGACGGCGGAGCGCGTGCCGGAGGTCATCGACGCCTGGTACGACTCGGGCTCGATGCCCTTCGCGCAGTGGGGCTACCCGTACCAGAACAAGGAGCTGTTCGAGAAGCGCTACCCGGCGCAGTTCATCTCCGAGGCGATCGACCAGACCCGCGGCTGGTTCTACACGCTGATGGCCGTCGGCACCCTGGTCTTCGACAGGTCCTCGTACGAGAACGTGGTCTGCCTCGGCCACATCCTCGCCGAGGACGGCCGCAAGATGTCCAAGCACCTGGGCAACATCCTGCAGCCCATCCCGCTGATGGACCAGCACGGCGCGGACGCCGTCCGCTGGTTCATGGCCGCCGGCGGCTCCCCGTGGGCCGCGCGCCGGGTCGGGCACGGCACGATCCAGGAGGTCGTGCGCAAGACCCTGCTCACGTACTGGAACACCGTCGCCTTCCAGGCCCTGTACGCCCGCACGTCCGGCTGGGCCCCCAGCGCCGCCGACCCGGCGCCGGCCGACCGGCCGCTGCTCGACCGCTGGGTGCTGAGCGAACTGCACGCGCTGACCGACCAGGTCACCGCCGCCCTGGAGGCGTACGACACGCAGCGCGCGGGCAAGCTGCTGTCCGCGTTCGTGGACGGCCTGTCCAACTGGTACGTGCGCCGCTCCCGGCGCCGCTTCTGGCAGGGCGACGCCGCGGCGCTGCGCACCCTGCACGAGGCGGTGGAGACCGTGACCCGGCTCATGGCCCCGCTCGTCCCGTTCATCACCGAGCGCGTCTGGCAGGACCTGGTGGTCCCGGTCGACCCGGACGCCCCGGACTCGGTGCACCTGGCGACGTGGCCCGAGGCGGACCCGGCACTGATCGACCCGCTGCTCTCGGAGCGGATGCTGCTGGTGCGCCGGCTGGTCGAGCTGGGCCGCGCCTCGCGCGCCGAGTCCGGCGTCAAGACCCGGCAGCCGCTGTCGCGGGCGCTGATCGGCGTCGCGGGCTTCGAGTCGCTGCCCGAGGAGCTGCGGGCGCAGATCGCCGAGGAACTCAACGTCACGTCGCTGGCCTCGCTGTCCGGGATGGGCGGCTCGCTGGTGGACACCACGGCGAAGGCCAACTTCCGCGCCCTGGGCAAGCGGTTCGGCAAGGGCGTGCAGGCGGTGGCCAAGGCCGTCGCCGAGGCGGACGCCGCCGCGCTCTCGCTGGCGCTGCGCGAGGGCACCGCCGCGGTGACCGTGGACGGCGAGCGCGTGGAGCTGGCGCCCGACGAGGTCATCATCACCGAAACCCCGCGCGAGGGCTGGTCGGTGGCCTCCGACGCGGGCGCGACCGTCGCCCTCGACCTGGAGATCACCCCGGAGCTGCGCCGCGCGGGCCTGGCCCGGGACGCCATCCGGCTGATCCAGGAGGCGCGGAAGAACTCCGGGCTCGACGTCGCGGACCGGATCGCGGTGCGCTGGTCGGCCTCGAACCAGGAGACCGCCGCGGCCGTCGCCGAACACACGGCGCTCATCGCCGACGAGGTGCTGGGCACCGACTTCGCCGAGGGCGAGGCCGACGACAGCTACGGCGAGCCGTTCACGGACGAGCCGCTGGGCCTGACCTTCCGGCTGCGCAAGGTGTAACCCCGGTCCCGCCCCAGACGGCGCCCCCGGTCCGCGCACCCCGCGAACCGGGGGCGCCGTCGCGTTCGAGCACCGCCGAGCCGTACGACACCCGCGCCACCCCGCCGCTCCCGCGACCACTCCCCCGCACCGCGGCGCGCCTCACCCGCGCAGGGGACCCCCCGCACCGTGCGTCGGGTTCAGCAGCACGGGGGAAGCGCGCCCGCTCCGGCGTGCGCCGGCAGCACAACGGGCCGGGCCCCTGGGAAGTCCCAGGGGCCCGGCCCGTACGTGCGCCGACAACTGGCGCCTAGTGGCGCCCGGTCGGGGTGATCAGTTGTCGTCCTCGTCGATCAGGAAGCCCCGCATCGGCGAAGGGGCCTGCTGCATCGGCTGCGGACCCTGCGGTCGCACCGGCGCCATCGGCTGCGTCATCGCCGGGGACATCTGCTGCTGCCCACCGTACGAGGGGCCGCCGCCGTTGCCGCCCATGCCCTGGTTGCCACCCATGCTCTGGTTGCCGCCCATGGTGTGGCCACCGCCACCGCCCATGGAGCTGGCACCGGCCGCGGCCATCGAGCCGCTCATCGAGGGGGACGGCGGCAGCGAGGCGGTCGCCGGGGTGCGCGGCGGGGCCAGCGAGTCGTCGGCCTGGTTCTCCAACTGGCGGAGCTGGCTCTCCAGGTACGACTTCAGACGGGTGCGGTACTCGCGCTCGAAGCCACGCAGGTCCTCGACCTTGCGCTCCAGCGTCGCGCGGGCCGACTCCAACGAGCCCATCGCCACGCGGTGCTTCTCCTGCGCGTCCCGCTCCAGCGCGTCGGCCTTGGCACGCGCGTCGCGCTCCAGGCCCTCGGCACGGCTGCGCGCCTCGCCGACGATCTTGTTGGCCTCGGAACGGGCCTCCGCGATCGCCTGGTCGGCGGTCTGCTGCGCCAGCGAGAGCACTCGGGCCGCGCTGTCGCCACCGGGGCCCTGGCCGGGCTGCGGGAGCTGCGGGCCGCCGGGGCCCATGGGGCCACCCATCGGACCGTGCTGGCCCATCGGGCCCGGGCCACCCTGGCCCATGGGGCCGGGGCCGTGCGGACCCTGCGGGCCGTGGCCGCCGGGGCCGGCCGGAAGCTGCGGTGCGCCACCGGGCAACTGGGGCGGTCCGCCCATCTGTTGCTGTTGCTGCTGAGGCGGCACCGGCTGCGGACCTGATATGGCGGCGGGCACGGGGGCACCGGGTCGGTCCTGCTGCTCCTGCTTGCGCATGCCTTGCTGCTGGTTCTGCGCGGCGGCACGCGTCGCGGCGGCGAGCTTGGCCCGGAGGTCCTCGTTCTCGCGCAGCAGTCGGGTCAGTTCCGCTTCGACTTCGTCGAGGAAGGCATCGACCTCGTCCTCGTCATAGCCTTCTCGGAGGCGGACGGTCGTGAACTGCTTGTTCCGCACGTCCTCGGGGCTCAACGGCATCTCTTCTTCACCTCAACGTTGTCGTCGGCAATCGGCAAGACCGTATCGTTCACAACTGGCTCACGACGGAGATCAGGATGTAAACGATGATCATCAGTACGAAGAAGGACAGATCGAGCGCCACGCCCCCGAGACGCAGCGGCGGGATAAACCGCCGCAGAAGCTTGAGTGGCGGATCGGTGACAGTGTAAGTGGCCTCAAGGACCACCACCATCGCCTTGCCGGGTTGCCATGAGCGGGCGAACTGGAACACGTAGTCCATCACCAGCCGGAAGATCAACACGACCAGGAAAACCAACAGCGCGACGTGGATCACGTCCAGTGCGATGCCCATCCCCGCGCGTCCCTCTCCCCTTGCTCGTACGTGGCCTTGCGGCCGTGATTGCCAGGTATTGCGTCTCAGCTCTGGTTGAAGAACCCGCCCTCTGCAATACGGGCCTTGTCCTCCGCCGTGACATCGACGTTAGCAGGCGACAACAGGAACACCTTCTGCGTCACCCGCTCAATACTTCCGTGCAGACCGAAGACTAGACCGGCCGCGAAGTCGACGAGTCGCTTCGCGTCAGTGTCATCCATCTCAGTCAAATTCATGATCACGGGTGTGCCCTCGCGGAAGTGTTCCCCGATGGTACGGGCCTCGTTGTAGGTGCGAGGGTGCAACGTGGTGATGCGGTAGGGCTCCCGCTCGGACACGACCTTGGGCATGATCACCGGTGCGTTCTTCTCCAGGCTTTGACGTTCGGGTGTGATAGACGCCACGGGGGCGATGCGGGCGGGACGCCCGGTTTCCGCTACGAGCGGAGCGGGTTCACGCTGCGCTGGCGGGTGGGCGACTCGCACCGGTTCGTCCATTTCCGGTCGCGATTCGGTCTCCGGCTGGTGCTGCCGCCGCGCACGCTCCGGTTCGGGTTCGGGCTCGAAGTCGTCGTCGGGGTCGAACCCCCGGCCGTCGTACCCATCGTCCTCCACGAGGCCGAGGTAGACCGCCATCTTGCGCATAGCGCCGGCCATTCTCTGCGTCCTCCGCTCTGTGGTGGATCGCTTCCGCCACCAGATGCCTTGAATCCACGCGGCCTGCCCACCTTTTGGCGGGAATGACCATATTTTCTACTGTGGTCCGACTTGCTTGGCGACGTTACCCGAGGCGGGGTCGGACTCCGAGCACCGCAGTGCCGACGCGTAGATGTGTCGCACCAGCGGCCACGGCGTCCTCGAGGTCTGAACTCATCCCCGCCGAGACCATGGTCGCAGCCGGATGAGCCACGCGCAGGCTCGATGAGATTTCCCTCAACCGCTCGAAAGCCGCCCGCGGCCTGCCCGCGTACGGTCCGGCGAGCGGAGCGACCGTCATCAGCCCACGCAGCCGCAGCCCTTCGGACTCGGCCACCGCGTCGGCGAGGTCGGCCACGCCGTCGGGCGCGATGCCGCCCCGGCCCCCGGCGTCCCCCGACTCCGCGTCAAGGGCCACCTGGAGCAGGCAGTCGAGCTCGCGGCCGGCGCGTACGGCGGCCGTTGACAGCGCGTTGACCAACCGCTTCCGGTCAACGGACTGTACGAGGTCAGCGTAACTGGCCACGGAACGAACCTTGTTCGACTGCAATTGCCCCACAAAGTGCCATCGCAGCGGCAGATCCGTGCACGCGGCGGCCTTGGGCGCGGCGTCCTGGTCCCGGTTCTCGGCGACCTCGCGCACCCCGAGTTCCGACAGCAGCCGTACGTCGCTGGCCGGGTAGGTCTTGGTCACCACGATCAGGGTGACCTCGGAGCGCTTGCGCCCGGAGGCGGCGCACGCGGCGGCGATGCGCTCCTCGACCCGGGCCAGGTTGTCCGCCAACTCACTTCTACGATCGGTCACCGCTCCGCCTCCCCGTCCTGGTCAGCCGCCTCCGAAAGCCACACGTAGCTCGCCAGCCGCCCGGTGTCGCGCTCGCGCCGGTAGGAGAAGTGGTCCGTCGACTCCAGGGTGCAGACCTCGGACGAGACCGTCACCTCGACGCCGAGCGCCGCGAGTTGGGCCCGTACGCCGCCGGCCACGTCGACCGCCGGCGTGCCCCAACTCGTGGTGGCCCAGGCCGCGGGCACCACGTCCGCCACCGCGGCACGCATCGCCGCCGGCACCTCGTAGCAACGGCCGCAGACCGAGGGGCCGGTGCGGGCGATGATCCGGGCGGGCTCCGCGCCGAGCGCGACCATGGCCTCGACGGTCGCCGGGACGACCCCGGCGACGAGCCCCGGCCGCCCGGCGTGCGCGGCGCCGGCGACGCCGGCCACCGGGTCCGCGAGGAGCACCGGGGTGCAGTCGGCGGTGAGCACCGCGAGAGCCAGGCCCCGACGGGCGGTCACCACCGCGTCGGCCTCCGGAATCTCGCGGTCGCCCCACGGACCGTCGACGACGGCCACCTCGCGGCCGTGCACCTGACGCATCCACACGACGCGTTCCGCGTCGATGCCGAGCGCCCGCGCCGCGCTGACGCGGTTGGCCCGTACCGCGGCCGGGTCGTCGCCGACCGCGCCGCCGAGATTGAGCCGGTCATACGGAGCGGCGCTCACCCCGCCCCACCGGTCGGTGAAGGCGAAGTGCGCGCCGCTCGTCTTCTCGTGCTGGCCTATCACGGTGTGTGGATCACTTCAGTCGTCTCACGCGGCCGGCTACTTCAGGAAGTCCGGCACGTCGAGCTCCTCGGCCGCGCTGTCCTGGTAGGGGCGGGCCGGGGGAACCTGCGGCGAGCTGATGGGCGGGGCCGGGGTCTGGCTCGGGTACCCGCTCGGCGCCTCGGAGACCGGGGCCGGCTCGGGCTCGACCGGCTCGGCCGCCGGCACGCTCTCCCGCGAGGAGACGCTGGTCAGGCCGCCGTACGAGGGGCGCGGCTCGGCCGAGGTGGCCGGCCGGGCGGACTGCCCGGCGGTGGCGCCGTCGTCGCGGCCGCCGTACGAGCCCAGCGCCTTCTCGCGGCTGCCCTTGGCCGGCGGCTGGCCGCCGTCGAAGCCGGCGGCGATCACGGTGACGCGGACCTCGTCGCCGAGCGCGTCGTCGATGACGGCGCCGAAGATGATGTTCGCCTCCGGGTGTGCCGCCTCGCTGACGAGCTGTGCGGCCTCGTTGATCTCGAAGAGACCGAGGTCCGAGCCGCCCGAGATGGACAGCAGCACGCCTCTGGCACCGTCGATGGACGCCTCGAGCAGGGGCGAGGAGATCGCCATCTCGGCGGCGGCGACGGCGCGGTCGTCGCCGCGCGCGGAGCCGATGCCCATGAGGGCCGAGCCCGCCTCCGACATCACGGACTTGACGTCCGCGAAGTCCAGGTTGATCAGGCCGGGGGTGGTGATCAGGTCGGTGATGCCCTGCACGCCGGACAGCAGTACCTGGTCGGCGGACTTGAACGCGTCAAGAACGCTGACCTGACGGTCCGAAATGGACAGCAGTCGGTCGTTGGGGATGACGATCAGGGTGTCGACCTCGTCCCGCAGGCCGGCGATCCCGTCCTCCGCCTGGTTCGCGCGGCGGCGACCCTCGAAGGTGAACGGGCGGGTGACCACGCCGATCGTCAGGGCGCCCAGGGAGCGCGCGATGTTGGCGACGACGGGAGCGCCGCCGGTGCCGGTGCCGCCGCCCTCACCCGCGGTGACGAAGACCATGTCGGCCCCCTTGAGGACCTCCTCGATCTCCTCGCGGTGGTCTTCGGCCGCCTTGCGGCCGACATCGGGGTTGGCGCCCGCGCCAAGGCCACGGGTGAGTTCCCGACCGACGTCGAGCTTGACGTCGGCGTCGCTCATCAGCAGGGCCTGTGCATCGGTGTTGATCGCGATGAACTCGACGCCCTTGAGCCCGACCTCGATCATCCGGTTGATGGCGTTCACGCCACCGCCGCCGATGCCGACGACCTTGATGACTGCGAGGTAGTTCTGCGGTGCTGCCACGTCGAAGGCCTCTCGCCTCGATTTACGTGTCGCCGCCCCGCTGTTGTCGCGGTGCGTCGACGGATGCCGATAGGGCGGTCCTCATTGCCGACCCAAACCCTAACCCTGAAGTTTAGGGTTATCCGTGTGCCTGTTCCTTGAAGTCTTCGGGACAGGACACTAAGTCGACAAGTGGCGCGCGTTCAACGAACACGCCGAACCTCCCGTTTTTCTTTTCACCCTATGTGATCACCCAGGGGGCTAGCCAGCCAGGGGGCTGGCCCGCCGCGACGGGCGTCAACTCGGCGATAAATCCCGGTCAACTCCCGGCCGCCGCAGGGGCACCCGGCACGCTGACGTCGAAGTGCTCCGCTTCGCGCTCCGCTTTCATCAGCGCGAGCAGCGCGGTGGCCTTCGCCTCACCCCGTTCGGGGCTGCCCCAGCGCACCGAACGGCCGCCGGACAGCTCAAGGCTGATGGCGTCGTAGGAGCGTACGCGGAGGACCCGGGTCTGGGCGCGGACCTCGGGCGGCAGGCTGGTGGCCACCTCGACCGCGGCGCGGCGCAGCCGTTCTTCACCGAACCTCCGCAGACTGGGCGAGCGTTCCGCTTCCATTTCCAGTCGGGGAATGCCCTTCGGCGGCTTGGCCACCGTGGCGAATCGCACTCCCTCGGCGTCCATTTCGATGAACTTTCCGGCCTTTTCCAGTACGAGTTCCGGCTGACGCTCGGTCACATTGAGGCTGATTGTGTTCGGCCAGGAGCGCTCAACGTGTACGGCGTCGATCCGGGGCAACCTGGCCCGCAGGCGCTGCTCCATCGCGTCGGTGTCCACCGAGACGAGCGGCGAGTCCATCGGCACCGCCGCCGCCTCGCGCACCTCACCGGGGCGCAACACCTCGGTGCCGCGCACCCGCACCTTCTCCACCCGCAGCCAGGAGGAGCCGTACAGCAGCCAGGTCCCGCCGCCACCGACGAGCACGGCGGCGACGAGGATCAGCACCAGCGTGCGGCGGCTGGGGAGCCGGAACCCGCCGCGCGCGGGCGGCGGCGGCGGGCCGGACGACGAACGGTTCTCACGGTGCGCGCTGCCGCGCTGGGCGGTCGTCGGTCCGGCCACGCTCCCAAGCCTCCTGCTGTTATGGCCGCTACCCGGCCCGGCGGGCGGCGATCGCCTCGTACACCATCCCGACGAGGAGTTCGTCGGCGTCCCGGCGGCCGAACTCCGAGGCCGCGCGCGACATCTCGAACAGCCGGTGCGGATCGCCGAGTACGGGCAGCACGTTGTTCTGCACCCACTCCGGCGTCAGCTCGGCGTCGTCGACGAGCAGCCCGCCGCCCGCCTTGACGAGCGGTTGGGCGTTCAGCCGCTGTTCGCCGTTGCCGATCGGCAGCGGAACGAAGGCGGCCGGCAGCCCGACGGCGGAGAGTTCGGCCACGGTCATGGCGCCCGCGCGGCAGAGCATCATGTCGGCCGCGGCGTACGCCAGGTCCATCCGGTCCACGTACGGTACCGGGATATAGGGCGGCATTCCGGGCATGTTGTCGACGCGCGGCATTTCGTTCTTCGGGCCGACCGCGTGCAGGATCTGGATTCCGGCGCGCTGGAGGAACGGCGCGACGGACTGCACGACCTCGTTCAGCCGCCTGGCGCCCTGCGAGCCGCCGGAGACCAGCAGGGTCGGCAGGCCCGGGTCGAGGCCGAACGCGGCGCGGGCCTCGGGCCTGACCCGGGCCCGGTCCAGCGTCGCGATGGTGCGGCGCAGCGGGATGCCCACGTAGTGCGCGTTGCGCAGCTTGCTGTCCGGGGTGCTGACCGCGACGAACTTCGCGTACCGGGAACCGATCTTGTTGGCCAGGCCGGGACGGGCGTTGGCCTCGTGGACGATGATCGGCACGCCGAGGCGCTTGGCGGCGAGGTAGCCGGGCAGCGCGACGTAGCCACCGAAGCCGACGACGCAGTCGGCCTTGGTGCGCTCCAGGATCTGCTCGGCGGCCTTGATGGTGCCGCGCAGCCGTCCGGGCACGGTGATCAGCTCGGGCGTGGGCTTACGGGGCAGCGGCACGGCGGGGATGAGCCCGAGCTCATAACCCCGCTCGGGCACGAGTCGGGTCTCCAGGCCCTTCTCCGTGCCCAGCGCTGTGATCCCCACGGTCGGGTCCTGCCTACGCAGGGCGTCCGCGAGGGCGAGCGCTGGCTCGATGTGGCCGGCGGTCCCCCCACCGGCGAGTACGACATGCACCGAATTTCACCGCTCTCCGGACGGACGTTTCTTGACGCGCCGTCTCATCGTCTTCCATCTCACCCCAGGCTGCCGCATGGCCAACGCAGCTCGGGCACCGGGTTCCGCACGCGCGAAGGCGATCAGCAGACCGATGGCGAACATGGTCGGGAGCAGGGCTGAACCTCCGTAGGAGAACAGCGGCAGGGGGACACCGGCGATCGGCAGCAGGCCGAGCACCGCACCGATGTTGACCACGGCCTGCGCCGTGATCCAGGTGGTCACACCTCCCGCGGCATACCTCACGAAGGGGTCCTCCGTGCGTCCGGCCACGCGGATACCCGCATAGCCTAGAGCCGCGAAGAGGGCGAGCACTGACAGTGTCCCCGCCAGGCCGAGTTCCTCGCCGGTGATGGCGAAGATGAAGTCCGTGTGCGGCTCGGGGAGTTCACCCCATTTTTCCATACTGGCGCCGAGCCCGGAACCGAACCAGCCGCCGTTGGCCAGGGCGTAGATACCGTGCACGGCCTGCCAGCACTGGTCGTTGGCGCCGGGGTCGGTGGCGCCGATGCAGGCCAGGCGCGACATGCGGTTGGCGCTGGTCTTGATGAGGACGAGCCCGACGACGGCCGCTGCCCCCAGCACGCCGACAAAGAGTCGGGTCGGTGCGCCCGCCAGCCACAGCAGCCCGAACAGGACCGCGGTGAGGATGATCGCGGTGCCCATGTCGCCGCCCAGCATGATCAGCCCGAGCAGTACGAAGGCGGCCGGGACCAGCGGCACCAGCAGGTGCTTCCACTGGCCGAGGAGGTTCTTGTCGTGCTTGCGGGCGAGCAGGTCGGCGCCCCAGAGCACGAGGGCGAGCTTGCCGAACTCGCTGGGTTGGAGCTGGAAGGGGCCGCCGACGGAGATCCAGTTCTGGTTGCCGTTGACCGCGACTCCTATCCCGGGCACCTGGACCAGGCACATCAGGAAGACGGAGACGGCGAGCAGCGGATAGGCCAGCGCCCGGTGCGCCCTGATGGGCAGGCGTACGGCGGCCAGCATCAACAGCCCGCCGATGACGGCCGCGAGCAACTGCTTGCGGAAGAAGAAGGAGGGGGCGAGCCCGGACTGGAGGGCCTTGATCTGCGAGGCGGAGTAGACCATCACCAGGCCGAGCACGGTGATCAGCACACTGCCGCCGAGGATCAGGTAGTAGGCGGTCAGCGGCCGGTCCCAGGCGCGGCGGGCCCGTTCACGCAGCCGCGCCAGCGCCGCCAGCGGGCTGCGCCGCGCGGGGCGCGGCCGGGGCGCGCGGCCGGGCGGTCCGCCGCCGGGCCCGGGCCGGGCGGCGGCGCGCGGGGGGCGCGCGGTGGCCTTCCCGCGGAGCGCGAGGCCCATGCCGAGGCCGTCACCCGGCAGTGGGCCCGCGCCGCCGGCCAGCGCCGGGCGCGCGGCGGCCAGGCCGGGGCGGAGCCATCGGGCCCGCCAGGTGCCGCGGGTGGCGGGGCGCGCGGAGTCGTCGGCCATCATCTCGGTGTCCCCTCCACTGGTGTGCGGCGCCGTGGTCCACGGCACGGGGACCAACGGCTACTCGTGCGCGGCTCGTCCGGGGGCGAGCGCACGCACGGCGGCGGCGAACGCTTCGCCGCGCTTGTTGTAGTTGGTGAACATATCCATCGAGGCGCACGCGGGGGCCAGAAGCACGGTGTCGCCCGGTTCCGCGAGTCCGACGGCCGCCTGGACCGCCGCGGACATCGCCCCAGTGTCCGTCCGGTCGAGGTCCACGACCGGGACCTGCGGCGCGTGTCGCGCGAGGGCGTCCCTGATCAGCGCGCGGTCGGCGCCGATCAGGACGGCGCCGCGCAGCCGGCTGGCCGACGCGCTGACCAGTTCGTCGAAGGTGGCGCCCTTGGCGAGGCCGCCCGCGATCCACACGACCGGCTCGTACGCGGCCAACGACGCCTGCGCCGCGTGCGTGTTGGTGGCCTTCGAGTCGTCCACGAAGTCGACCCGGTCCACGGTGGCCACGTGCTCGATGCGGTGCGCCTCAGGCCGGAAGGCGCGCAGCCCGTCGCGGACGGCGGCCGGGGGCACGCCGTAGGCGCGGGCGAGCGCGGCGGCGGCGAGCGCGTTGGCGATGTTGTGCGGCGCCGGCGAGGCCAGGTCGCTGACCTCGGCCAGCTCCTGGGCCTGGCGCTGCCGGTCCGCCACGAAGGCGCGGTCGACGAGGATGTCGTCCACGAGGCCGAGTTGGGAGGGGCCCGGCGTGCCGAGGGTGAAGCCGATGGCGCGGCAGCCCTCGGCGACGTCGGCGGCCCGGACCAGTTCCTCGGTGGCGGGGTCGGCCACGTTGTAGACGCAGGCGACCTGGTTGCCCTCGTAGACGCGGCCCTTGTCGGCGGCGTACGCCTCCATGGAGCCGTGCCAGTCGAGGTGGTCGGGGGCCAGGTTGAGCACGGTGGCCGAGTGCGCGCGCAGCGAGGGTGCCCAGTGCAACTGGTAGCTGGACAGTTCGACGGCGAGCACGTCGTACTCCGTCTCGCCGAGGATGACGTCGAAGAGCGAGACGCCGATGTTGCCGACGGCCGCGGTGCGCAGTCCGGCGGCCTCCAGGATGGCGGCGAGCATCCGTACGGTGGTGGTCTTGCCGTTGGTGCCGGTGACGGCCAGCCAGGGGGCGGCGGGGCGGTCCTGCTCGGCGCGGAGTCGCCAGGCGACCTCCACGTCGCCGACGACCGGGACGCCGGCCTGGGCCGCGGCCTCGAACAGCGGGCTGGTCGGCTTCCACCCGGGGGTGGTGACGACCAGTTCGGTGCCCTCCGGCAGGGTCGCGCCGTCGCCGAGGCGGACGGTGATGCCGAGCGCTTCGAGTTCGGCCGCCTCGGCGCGCTGGCGCTCGCCGTCGCTGCCGTTGACGACGGTCACCAGGGCGCCGAGGCCCCGCAGCGCGCGCGCCGCGGGGACCCCGGAGACGCCGAGGCCGGCGACGGTGACGCGGCGTCCGGCGTACTGGCTCGTCACTTGGCCGCCGCCCAGCCCGCGTAGAAGATGCCGAGGCCGACGATCACGCACATGCCCTGGATGATCCAGAACCTGACCACGACCAGCACTTCGCTCCAGCCCTTCAGTTCGAAGTGGTGTTGGAGTGGTGCCATGCGGAACACGCGCTTGCCGGTCATCCGGAAGGAGCCGACCTGGATGACCACGGACATCGTGATCAGCACGAACAGGCCGCCGAGCAGCGCGAGCAGGAGTTCGGTGCGCGAGCAGATCGCCAGGCCGGCGAGGGCGCCGCCGAGGGCGAGCGAACCGGTGTCACCCATGAAGATCTTGGCCGGCGAGGTGTTCCACCACAGGAAGCCGAAGCAGGCGCCCATCAGCGCGGAGGCGACGATGGCCAGGTCCAGCGGGTCGCGGACCTCGTAACACGCCTGGCCGGCGGTGGGCATGTTGGCGCAGGACTCCTGGTACTGCCAGACGCCGATGAAGGTGTAGGCGCCGAAGACCATCACCGAGGCGCCGGTGGCCAGGCCGTCGAGGCCGTCGGTGAGGTTCACGCCGTTGGACATCGCCAGGATCATGAACAGCGCCCAGATCACGAAGATCACGGGGCCGATCTGCCAGCCGAAGTCCTGGGTGAAGGAGAGCTTGTCGGAGGCCGGGGTCTGGCCGCGGGCGTCCGCGAAGTTGAGCGAGAGGATCGCGAACGCGACGCCGACGATGAGCTGGCCGGCCATCTTCGCCTTGGCCCGCAGGCCCAGGCTCCGCTGCTTGACGATCTTGATGTAGTCGTCGAGGAAGCCGACCAGACCCATGCCGGCGAAGAGGAAGAGCACGAGCACGCCGGAGAACGTCGGCTCGCTTGAGGTGATCACCTTCGTCAGCGCGTACGCGATGATGGTGGCCAGGATGAAGGCGATACCACCCATGGTGGGCGTACCGCGCTTGCCGTGGTGGCCGCGGGGGCCGTCGTCACGGATGTACTGCCCGTATCCCTTACGGGCGAGGAGCTTGATCAGCAGCGGCGTGCCGACCAAGGTCAGGAAGAGTCCGATCACTCCGGAGAAGAGGATCTGCTTCATCGCCCGGCACCCTCGCCCTCGGCCGTGCTCGGTTCCCCCAACAGCTCCGCCGCGACCTGCTCCAGGCCGACCGACCTAGACGCCTTCACCAGCGCGATGTCTCCCGGGCGCAACTCTCTGCGCAACAGTTCGACCGCCGCCCGCGCGTCGGACACGTGCACCGACTCCTCACCCCACGAACCCTCGTTCTTGGCGCCCATGTCGATCCAGGCGGCCTCCTGGCCGCCGACCGCCACGAGCTTGCTGACGTTGAGCCGGACGGCCAGCCGTCCGACCGCGTCGTGCTCGGCGAGTGACTCCTCGCCGAGTTCGGCCATCTGACCGAGCACCGCCCACGTGCGTCCCCCCTGCGCCCGGTGGGCCGTGCCCATCGCCACGAGCGCGCGCAGCGCGGCTCGCATGGACTCGGGGTTCGCGTTGTAGGCGTCGTTGACGATCGTCACGCCGTCCGCGCGCTCGGTGACCTCCATCCGCCAGCGGGAGAGCTGTCCCGCCTCGGAGAGCGCCTCGGCGATCTCAGGGGCGGACATGCCCAACGCATGGGCGACGGCGGCAGCGGCGAGCGCGTTCGACACGTGGTGCTCACCGTACAGGCGCATGGTCACGTCGCCGCACCCGGTGGGTGTGTGAAGCGTGAAGCTGGGCTGACCGAGGTCGGTAAGCCGGACATTCTCGGCGCGTACGTGGGCGTCGGCGCCCTCGCCGAACAGCAGGACCTCGGCCTTGGTACGCGCGCTCATGGCGCGCACCAGCGGGTCGTCGGCGTTGAGCACGGCGACACCGCCCGCCTCGGCCGACGGGAGTCCCTCCACGAGTTCGCCCTTGGCCTGGGCGATCTGCTCCCGGCCGCCGAACTCCCCGATGTGCGCGGTGCCGACGTTGAGCACCAGGCCGATGTGCGGGGGCGTCAGTTCGGCCAGGTAGCGGATGTGGCCGATGCCGCGCGCGCCCATCTCCAGGACGAGGTGGCGGGTCGCGTCGTCGGCGCGCAGCGCGGTCAGCGGCATGCCGATCTCGTTGTTGAACGAGCCCGGCGTCCACACGGTCGGCCCGAGCCGCTCCAGGAGTTGGGCGATCAGGTCCTTGGTGCTGGTCTTGCCGGCCGAGCCGGTGAGGCCGACGACGCGGGCGCCGAGTCGCTCGACGACGGCGCGGGCGAGCGCCCCGAGCGCGGCCACCACGTCGTCCACGACGATGGCGGGCACCCCGACGGGGCGCGTGGCGACGACCGCCACCGCGCCGGCGGCGACGGCGCGTTCGGCGTAGTCGTGCCCGTCGACCCGCTCGCCGGCGAACGCGGCGAACAGGCCGCCGGGGCGCACCTCACGGGAGTCGATCACGACGGGCCCGGCGACCCGCTGGTCGAGGTCCGGTATGTCGTACGGCTGCCCGCCGACGATGGCGGTGACCTCAGCGAGGGACAGCGAGATCACAGGTCACCTCCGGCGGTTCCCGTGAGCTGCCTTGGAGAGGGTGATGCGCGCATGGCGGTGGGTCATCCCTGGTCGTCGTGGTGCTGCGTACGAGAGGCGCTGGGCGCTGCGGATGCGTAGTACGGGTGGCCCGGGTGCTGGCGGGCCGCCTCGATGGCCTCGCGCAGCACCTGGCGGTCGTCGAAGGCGCGCACCACGCCGGCGATGTCCTGGCCCTGTTCGTGGCCCTTGCCCGCCACGACGACGGTGTCGCCGGGCTCGGCGCGGGCGACGGCCGCGGCGATGGCGACGGCGCGCTCCTCCTCGACCAGCACCGTGCCGCGCTCGTGGGTGGGCACCTCGGCGGCGCCGGCGAGCATCGCGGCCAGGATCGCCAACGGGTCCTCGGAGCGCGGGTTGTCGGAGGTGAGCACGGCGGTGTCGGACAGCCGGGCCAGGGCCGCGCCCATGGCGTGGCGCTTGTGCGGGTCGCGGTCGCCGCCGCAGCCGAGTACGGCGTGCAGCTTGCCGTCGGTGACCTTGCGCAGGGCGCGCAGCACGGACTCGACGGCGTCGGGCTTGTGCGCGTAGTCGACGACGGCCAGGTAGGGCTGGCCGGCGTCCACGCGCTCCAGGCGGCCAGGCACACCGGGCACCGCGGCGACGCCGTCGGCCGCGGTCTGCGGGTCGATCCCGGCGACGACCAGGGCGGTGATCGCGGCGAGCGCGTTGGCGACGTTGAAGGTGCCGGGCAGCGGGGCGGCGGCGCGCACCGCCTGGCCCTCGGGGCCGAGCGCGGTGAACGTCGAGCCGAGCGGGCCGATCTCGACGCCGGCGGCGCGCCAGTCGGCGTCCGGGTGGCCCTCGGCGGAGAACGTGGTGACCGGGATCTGGGTCTCGCGGGCGAGCCGCTGCCCGTACTCGTCGTCGAGGTTGATGACCGCGGCCCGGCTGCGGGCCTTGGTGAACAACTGCGCCTTGGCCCGGTAGTAGTCCTCCATGTCCGGGTGGAAGTCGAGGTGCTCGGGGCTGAGGTTGTTGAAGACGGCGATGTCGAAGACGCAGCCGTCGACGCGACCGAGCACGAGCGCGTGGCTGGAGACCTCCATGGCGACCGAGCGCACGCCGCGCTCGCGCATCACCGCGAACAGCGCCTGCAGGTCGGTGGCCTCGGGCGTGGTGCGCTCGGACTTGATCCGGTCGTCGCCGATGCGGGTCTCCACGGTGCCGATGAGGCCGGTGAGCTCGGCGGCCTGGGCGCCCTCGTTCCGCTCCTCGGGCGCGCCCGACGCGTGGTCGGCCGCCAGGGCGGCGCGCAGGCCGCCCTCCATGAGGTACGCGGTGGTGGTCTTGCCCGAGGTGCCGGTGATGCCGATCTGCAGCAGGTCCTCGCCCGGCTCGCCGTAGATGGTGGCCGCCAGCGCGCCCATTCTGGCCCGCGGGTCCGGCACGACCAGCGCCGGGAGGCCGGCCGCCGCCACCCGTTCGGCTCCCGCCGGGTCGGTCAGCGCGGCGACGGCTCCGAGGTCGGCGGCCTGGGCCGCGAAGTCGGCGCCGTGTACGCGGGCGCCCGGCAGCGCGGCGTAGACGTCACCGGGGCGTACCGCCCGGGAGTCGTGGGTGATGCCGGTGGCCTCGGCGCCCTCCTCGGTCGCCGCCGGGGCCTCGATTCCGAGCTGACCGGCCAGCTCCGCGAGGGGGGTGGGGCGGACCCGTACGGGGCGGGGCGGACCCGGGTAGACCGGGGCGGCGTCCTTCTGGGTGGTTTGAGACTGATCAGCGTGTGGCACGGCGGTGAGCGTACCGGGCCCATGGGGTCCGCCGCGAAATGAGGGGGGCCGGGGCCCGGCGCTCGCGGGGCCCGGGCGGACGGCGGCGGACCTCGACGGGGCGGGGGTCGCGGGGCGCCCGGGCACGCCGCCGGGCGCCCCGCGACGGACGAGGCGTCGCGGGGGTCTTCCCGTGGGCCGAACGGGGGGTGCGCCGGGGGCCGCGAGCCGTGGTTCCCGGGGCCGGGGGTGATCGTACTCACGGCGGCCCGCGCTCACTGTCCGGGCTGGTAGGTGACGGGCAGCCGGGCGGGCTGCTTGCCGGTGGGGGCCACCCGCATGGTCTTGAGCGCGAACTCCATCACCTGCTTGTAGATCGGGCCGCAGACCTGGCCGCCGAAGTAGCTGCCCTTGGTGGGGTTCTGGACGGCGCAGTAGACGGTCACCCGTGGCTTGTCGGCGGGCGCGAAGCCGGCGAAGGAGGCGGTGTAGCCGTGGTAGCGGCCGGTCTTGGGGTCGACCCGGTTGGACGTACCGGTCTTGCCCGCGACGCGGTAGCCGGGGATCTTGGCCTTCGCGCCGGTGCCCTCCTCGTCGTCGACGACGGACTCCAGCATCCGGGCGAGCGTCCTGGCCGTCTTCTCGCTGACCACCCGGGTGCGCTGCGGCTCGGGCGCGGGCGTGAACCGCCCGTCGGGCCCCTTGGTGCCGCGCACCAGCGTCGGTACGACCCGCTCGCCGCCGCCCGCGATGGTGGAGTACACCGAGGCGGCCTGGACGGCGTTGAGCGACAGGCCCTGCCCGAAGGGGATCGTGTACTGCTGCGAGGCGCTCCAGTCCTTGGGCTTGGCCAGGATGCCGGCGGTCTCGCCGGGGAAGTCGAGCCCGGTGGGCTGGCCGAGGCCGAACCGGCGCAGGTAGGAGTAGAGGACCTCGTTGGCCTCGGGCTGGTTCTCGCCCAGTTGCTCGGTGGCCAGGATGGTGCCGATGTTGCTGGACTTGGCGAGCACGCCGTTGAGCGTCAGGTACCAGGTGGGGTGGTCGATGTCGTCGGCGAACGCGCGGTCGGCCCGGGGCAGCCGGTTGGGCACCACGACCCGGGTGTGCGGGGTCGCGGCACCCTCTTCCAGGACGGCGGCCAGCGACATGAGCTTGCTGGTGCTGCCCGGCTCGTAGGCGTCGGTGAGCGCCGCGTTGCCGAGGGCCGCCGGGTCGGCGGCGGAGACGTCGGCGGGGTCGAAGCCCGGCGCGTTGGCCAGCGCGAGGATCTCGCCGGTCCGGGTGTCCTGGACGACGACGTAGCCGCCGTCGGCCTTCGACTCGCGCACCTGGTCGCTGATGGCCTTCTGCGCGGCCCACTGGAGGTCGCGGTCGATGGTCAGCTCGACGTCCGAGCCCGGCACGGCGGGCTGCTCCTTCACGTCCGCGGTGGGCACCTGCCGGCCGCCGGACTGGGCGTAGACACGCTTGCCGTCCTTGCCGGCCAACTCGGTGTTGAGCATCTGCTCGATGCCGGCGCTGCCCTTGCCCTGGGCGTTGACGAAGCCCAGCACGCCGGCGGCGAGGTCGCCGTTGGGGTAAACCCGCTTGCTGTGCCGCTCCCGGTTGATTCCGGCCAGCACGTTGACGCCCCGGCCCTTGGCCTCCTTGTCGGAGAGCGCGCTCTTGAGGTCCTTGATCTGGTTCCACACCTGCGGCGTGCGCTGCCGGGCGAGCACGGCGTACTTCGACGTGGGGTTGGCCGTGAGCCTGCCGACCAGCTCGCGCTCGCCCACGCCCAGGATCGGCGAGAGCAGCGCCGCGGCCTGCTGCGGCGCGTCGTCGACCTTGGCGCGCTCGGGGGTGAGCAGGTCGGGCGCCGCGGTGATGTCGTACGCGTCCACGGTGGTGGCCAGCTCGACGCCGGTACGGTCGGTGATCGACCCGCGCTCGGCGGCGAGGGTGACCGGAATGTAGCGGTTGACGTTGGCCTTGGCGGTGTAGGCGTTGGCGTCCACGGCCTGCACCTGGAGCAGCCGTACGACGAAGGCGAGCATCACGAGCGTGAGCGCGAGGCTCACCAGGCGCAGCCTCGGGCGCGGGTTGCGCAGCCGCGACGGCGGACGGCCCGAGCCTCCCGCTCCGCCCGAACCGCCGCGTGGCCTGGGCGGCCGTGGCCGCCCGGAGCCCGGCCGCTCCGGGGTGCGGCGCCCCGCGGCGGGCGCCTTGGGGCGTGCGGGGCGCTCGCGCTCCGCCTCTCGCCGGTTGCCGGGCGCGCGCTCGGCCCCGGCCCGGCCCGCGTCGCGCCGGCCCGCGTCGCTCGGGCCGGGGCCCGCCGCGTTCGCGCCGGCGCCCTCGCGCCGCTGGCGCGCGCCCACGCGCTCGCCCCGCTCCCCGTCCGCGTACGGCGGCCGGGGGCGGGCTCGGCCGGGGGCCGCCGCGCGCCGCTCGCCGCCGGTTCGTTCCTCGTCCCGGGGCCGGACCACGCCGCGCGGCCGGCCCTCATCGCCCGGTCGCGGGGTGGCGGGCCGGCCGGCCGGGCCGTACGGGCCCCGCGCGCGCAGCCGCTCCGCGTCCCCCTGCGGGGCGCCGGCGGCCGGCGGGCGGACGCCGCGCGCGCCTGGGCGCGCCCCGGGCGCCTGGCCCGGCGCGCGCTCCGCGCGGCGCGGGGGCTCGCTGGCGTAGGGGCGTGCGCCGTCGCGTCGGGGCGCCGCGTCACGGGGGCCGCGTGGGCCGCGCGGGCCGCGCGGCGCGCCGTCCGCGCGGCGCGCGCGCTCGTCCGGTCCACCGCGCTCACGTGGGCCGCCGCTCTCGCGCGGGCCGGCCCGCTCCGGCCGCTCGTCCCTCGGGAGCGGGCGTCCGCGCCCCGCGCCGTCGGCCGGGCGTCCGTCGTCGCGCCGGGCGGCGCCGCGCGGGCGCGCGGGACCCGCGCCGCCGTCCTGCCGGCCCGGCTCGCGCGGGCCGCCGGGCGCGCCCTGCGACCGGCGGGCCTCGCGCGCCGCGCGGCGCTCCTCCCACTCGCGCGCGCCCCGTGGGGGTCCGCCGTCGCGCGGCTCCCTCGGCGTACGGTCACCGCCGGCGCCGCCGGCGCCACGACGGTCGCGGGGCGCGCGCCGGTCGCCCGGCTCGCGGGGGTCTCGCGGCTCCCGGCCGGTCATCCGCGGCCTCCGTCGTCGATGTGCGGCACAACGTCACCTGCCGAAGGTCGGGGTGGAGTTCGCTGGTGGTGCGGCGCCGGGCGCCGGTGGCTGGCCGACGGGCGCGGCGCCCGGGGCGGCGTGGCCGGTGGCGGGCGCGGCGGCCCCCGGGCCCACCGTGGGGCCGGAGGGGGTGGGCGTCGGGGTGCCGGGGATGGACGAGGGGGCCGGGGTGACGGGGGCTGGCGCGGCCTCCGGCCGGGTGGGCGTCGTGGTGCCCGGGCCGAGGGTGCGGCCGAACGGGGCGGGGGTCGGGGTGGCCGGTGGGCTGGGCGGCTGGAGCGCGGGCGGCAGCGCGGCCGTCGAGCCGCTCCGCGTCGTCGGCCCCTTCGTCGCCGGCGCCGGCACGCCGCGCACGGTGCCGTCCGGGTTCAGGAACGCGGGGCCGCCGCCCGGCACCAGGCCCAGCTCGCGGGCCCGCCGCTCCAGGGTGTTCGGCTGGGCGAGTTCGTCCACCTCTTGTTGCAACGCCTGCTGCTCGTCCGTCAGGTCGTCGGTCTGCCGCTCCAGCCGGCTCAGCTCGAAGGAGCCCTGGTTGAGCGAGGAGTTCAGCACCAGCAGCGTGATCAGCCCGGAGCCCAGGAGAACGACGACCAGCAGCACGAACGGGGCCCGCCGGGCCGAGCCCCGGCCCGTCGGCCGCAGTCGGACCAGCCGGTTCATCCGGCCGTCGCCGGTGCGCTGCCGCGGGCCGCTCACGGGGCCTCCTCGCGGATGCGCTGCGCACCTCGCAGTCGGGCCGGGGCGGCGCGCCGGTTCTCGGCCACCTCCTCCTCGGAGGGCAGTTCGGCCCCGCGCGTGAGGAGCTTGAGGCGCGGCTGGTACTGCTCGGGCACGACGGGCAGCCCGGGCGGCGCCGTGCTGGCGGCTCCGGCCGCGAACACCTGCTTCACCAGCCGGTCTTCGAGGGAGTGGTAGGCGAGTACGGCGATCCGGCCGCCCACGGCGAGGCGGGACACGGCGGCCGGGATGGCCCGCTCGACGCTCCGCAGCTCGCCGTTGACCTCGATGCGCAGCGCCTGGAAGGTGCGCTTGGCGGGGTTGCCGCCGGTGCGCTTGGCCGCCTGGGGCAGCGCGTCGCGGATCAACTCGACCAGCCGGGCGCTGTTGGTGAAGGGTTCCTTCGCGCGCTCGCGCACCACGGCCTCCACGATCTTGCGCGCGAACTTCTCCTCCCCGTACGTGCGCAGCACCCGCACCAGGTCGCCCGGCGGGTAGGTGTTGAGCACCTCGGCGGCGCTGATGCCGGTGCTCTGGTCCATCCGCATGTCGAGCGGGGCGTCCTGGGCGTAGGCGAAGCCACGGTCGGCCTCGTCCAACTGCATGGAGGACACGCCCAGGTCGAAGAGGACGCCCTGCACGCGCGGGACGCCCACCCGGTCGAGGACCTCTGGCAGTTCGTCGTAGACCGCGTGCACCAGGGTGGCGCGGTCGCCGTACGGAGCCAGCCGCTCGCCGGCGAGCCTGAGCGCGGCCGGGTCGCGGTCGAGCGCGACGAGCCGGGCGGCGGGGAAGGTGGTGAGCAGCGCCTCGCTGTGCCCGCCGAGCCCCAGCGTGCAGTCCACCACCACCGCCCCTGGCTCGGCGAGCGCCGGAGCGAGCAGATCCAGACAGCGCTGGAGCATCACGGGAACGTGGAGAGCGTTGCTGCTCATGCGCCCTTCCAGGGAGGGTGAGGGGGTCGCGTGCCGCCGGGTCCCCGCCCGCTCGCTGAAGGGGAAGCGGCCTACTGGCGCCGGGGAAGTGACGTCAGGCGGCCGGGAGCGGGAGGAGGCCGAGTGGCACGTACACGCCGCACACGCGGGAGGTCTGTCGATGTGAAAAGGGGAGCGCCACGTCTCCCACTTCGCGTCACTTTAGTCCACTCGTCCCTTCGGTCAACCAACTGGCCAGCGCGTCTCCCGCCTGTTCTTCGCCGCCTGATTCACCCGTCCGGCGCAGCCAACCACTCCCTGTGGGTTACCTCACATAGGGCCTGGTTGATCGGCTTTACCCCGTCCTCTCGCCGCGTTTCGGGCCGGCGCCGGTTACGGTCGTGCCATGTCGACCTCTGCGCCCTCACCGGTGCCCCCTCCCCCGGACAGTGACAGTGCCGCCGTGGGAACGGTGACGGACGCCCTCGTCGCCGCCAACCAGCGCTACGCCGCCACGTTCGCCGATCCCGGCATGGACGCCCGCCCGGTGCGCCGCGTCGCGGTGGTCGCCTGTATGGACGCCCGCGTCGACCTGCACGCGGCGCTGGGTCTCGAACTCGGCGACTGCCACACGATCCGCAACGCGGGCGGTGTGGTCACCGACGACATCATCCGCTCGCTGACGATCAGCCAGCGGGCGCTGGGCACCCGCAGCGTGGTGCTGATCCACCACACCGACTGCGGCCTGCTCACCCTGACCGAGGACTTCCGGCACGAGATCGAGGAAGAGGTCGGCCAGCGCCCCGCGTGGGCGGTCGAGGCGTTCCGCGACCTGGACGCGGACGTGCGGCAGTCGATGCAGCGGGTCCGCACCTCGCCGTTCCTGCCGCACACCGACGACGTGCGCGGTTTCGTCTTCGACGTGACCACCGGGCTGCTGCGGGAGATCGCCCCGCGCTCCTGAGCCGACCGCCCGAGCCCGGCCGGCTGAGCATCGCCCACCCGACCACCTCGTCGCGCGGGGAACCTGCGATCATGACGAGCCCGCCAGTCGACCGGGCCGCGCGCGCCGGGCCGCCACGGGCGGCGGTCGCGGTGAGAGCACCACAACAGCACAGTCAAATCCGCCGCAACACTCCCGCGTCCGGCATTTCGCCCCGAGTTATCCACAGGCGAGTGACGGGGAGTGGCAAGGGCGGCAAGAATGCCTACGTGACATCACGCCCCGCCACCGTGGAGTGGTGTCGGTGTTTGGGGTGGGCCGCTCCACAGCGTGGACGCGGCTCGGGGAACGGGCCGAGGAGGGCCGGGTGACGACCTATGACGATCGAGCGAGCCTCAGTGATCTGACCGCCACAGCGGATCGAGTCCGCAGGTCGGTGGAGGAAGTGATCGAGGGCAAGCCCGAGGTCGTGCGCCTTTCGCTGACCGTGCTGCTCGCCGAGGGGCACCTACTGATCGAAGACGTGCCGGGCGTGGGCAAGACGATGCTCGCCAAGGCGCTCGCGCGCTCCATCGACTGCTCGGTGCGTCGCATCCAGTTCACCCCCGACCTGCTCCCGTCGGACATCACCGGGGTGAGCATCTACGACCAGCAGCGCAAGGAGTTCGAGTTCAAGCCGGGCGCGATCTTCGCGCAGATCGTCATCGGCGACGAGATCAACCGCGCCTCCCCCAAGACCCAGTCGGCCCTCCTCGAATCGATGGAGGAGCGGCAGGTCACCATGGACGGCGAGACGTACGAACTACCGAGCCCCTTCATGGTCATCGCCACACAGAACCCGGTCGAGATGGAGGGCACGTACCCCCTGCCGGAGGCGCAGCGGGACCGCTTCATGGCCCGGGTGTCGATCGGCTACCCGCACCCCGAGGCGGAGCTCCAGATGCTCGACGTGCACGGCGGCGTCTCCCCGCTGGACGACATGCGGCCGGTGGCGCACGCGCACGACATCGTCAAGCTGGTCGACGCGGTGCGCACGGTGCACGTGGCCGAGCCCGTGCGGCGCTATGCCGTGGAGCTCGTCGGCGCCACGCGACACCATCCGGAGCTGCGGCTGGGCGCGTCACCTCGGGCCACGCTGCACCTGGTGCGCGCCGCGAAGGCGGCCGCGGCCCTCGCCGGCCGGGAGTACGTGCTCCCGGACGACGTGCAGGCCCTGGCCACCCCCGTGCTGGCGCACCGCCTGCTGCCCACGGCCCAGGCCCAGCTGGGCCGCCGTACCTCGGAGCAGGTCATAGGCGAGATACTGCACCGCACGCCGGTGCCTTCGCCGTACGGCCAGCAGCCTCCGGGCGCCCGGAGGGCGTGATGTCCGCCGGGGGGACGTCGGTGGATCGGGACCCCGGGCTGGGGGGTGTGCACGCGGCGCTCGCCGGGTTGACGACGCGCGGCAGGTCCTTCCTCGCCGCCGGCGTGGCCGCGGCGCTGTGCAGCTTCGTGCTCGGCCAGGCGGATCTGTTGCGCGTGGGGCTGCTGCTCATCGCGTTGCCGCTGGTCTGCGTGGCCGTGGTCTACCGCACCAGGTACCGGGTGGCCGGCAGCCGGCGGCTCGACCCGGGCCGGGTGCCGGCGGGCTCGGAGGCCAGGGTGCAGTTGCGGATCGACAACGTGTCCCGGCTGCCCACGGGCGTGCTGATGCTCCAGGACCGGGTGCCGTACGTGCTGGGTCCCAGGCCCCGCTTCGTCCTCGACCGCGTCGAGACGGGCGGTCGGCGCGAGGTCTCCTACCGGGTCCGCTCCGACCTGCGCGGGCGCTATCCGCTGGGGCCCCTGCAACTGCGGCTGACCGACCCGTTCGGCATGTGCGAGCTGACCCGCGCCTTCAGCGGCTACGACACGCTCACGGTGGTGCCCCGGGCCGAGCCCCTTCCCCCCGTGCGGCTGTCGGGCGAGAGCGCGGGGTACGGGGACGGCAGGCACCGCTCGCTGGCGCTGGCCGGCGAGGACGACGTGATTCCGCGCGGCTACCGGCACGGTGACGACCTGCGCCGGGTGCACTGGCGCTCCACCGCGCGCTACGGCGAGCTGATGGTGCGCCGCGAGGAGCAACCCCAGCGCGCCCGCTGCACGGTGCTGCTCGACACCCGCCGGGTGGCGCACCAGGGCGCGGGCCCCGACTCCCCCTTCGAGTGGGCCGTCTCCGGCGCGGCATCGGCCGCGGTGCACCTGCTGGAGCGGGGCTACTCGGTGCGGCTGCTCACCGACACCGGCAGCTCGGTGCCCGGCCACGACGGCGCCGGCGGCCACGCCAGCGCGCACGACTCGGCGGACGCGGCCGGACTGGTGCTGGACACCCTCTCGGTCGTGCGGCACTCGGACGGCGCCGGGTTCTCCCGCGCCCACGACGTGCTGCGCGGCGGCAACGAGGGCCTGCTCGTCGCCTTTCTCGGCGAGCTGGACGAGGAGCAGGCGATGCTCGTCGCCAGGATGCGGCAGCGCAGCGGCGTGGCCGTGGCGTTCGTCCTCGACGGCGCCGCCTGGGCGCGCGGCGGGGCGTGGACGCGACCGCGGCACCTGGACGAGCGGCTGCGCCTGTTGCGGGACGCCGGCTGGGCGGCGCTGCCGGTCGCCCCCGGGACGCCGCTGCCCGAGCTGTGGCGGCAGGCCGATCAGTATCGAGCGCAGCACGGTGGCGTCACGGCGCCCGGCGCGGCGGACGGAGGCTGGGCATGAGTGGAAGCGCCCGGCTGGCGCTGTGTGCGACGCTGGCCACGCTGGCGGCGAGCTGCGCCCTGCTGCCGCTCGTGGAAGACTCCGGCTGGCTCCTGCAGGCGATGGTGCTGCTCGGCGTCCAGGCCGTGATCGGGGTGCTGGCCCGCCGGGTGCCGCTGGCCCGCCCGCTGACCATCGCGGCCCAGGCCCTGGCCGGGTTGCTGCTGCTGACCCTGGCCTTCGCGCGCGACCAGGCCATCGCGGGCGTGCTGCCGACCCCCGCCGCCTTCCGCGAGCTGGGCCGGCTGCTGAGCACGGGCGTCGACGACGTCGAGCGGTACGCCATCCCGGCGCCCGGCACCACCGGCATCGAGCTGCTCCTCATCGGCGGCGTGCTCGTGGTCGGCCTGGTGGTGGACGCGCTCGCGGTGACGTTCCGCAGCGCCGCCCCCGCCGGGCTGCCCCTGCTCGCGCTGTTCTCCATCGCCGCCGGCCTGTCCGAAGGCGGCTCCGACTGGTTGTGGTTCCTGGCCGCCGGCGCCGGCTACCTGCTGCTCCTGCTGGCCGAGGGCCGCGACCGGCTGTCGCAGTGGGGCCGCGTCTTCACCGGCGGCACGGGCCCGCGCGGCCAGGGCCGGGCGTCCTCGGGCCTGGACGTGGGCAGCACCTCTCCCTCGCCGGTGCGCACGGGGCGCAGGATCGGCGTCCTCGCGCTCGGCATCGCGCTGGCCGTGCCGGCCGTGCTCCCGTCGCTGGACGGCGGGCTGCTCGACCAGCAGGCCGGCAACCGCGCGCGGGGCAACGGCACCGGCGGCACGGTCTCGGCCGTCGATCCCGCGGTGTCGCTGCGCGAGAGCCTCAACCAGCCGGAGGACAAGGAGGTGTTGCGCTACCGCACCTCCAGCCCCGAGACCCGGGACATGTACCTGCGCATCGTGGCGCTCGACAAGTTCGACGGCTCCTCGTGGAAGCCGTCCGAGCGCCCGGTGCGGGACATCCCCGACATCCTCCCCTCCCCCGCCGGACTGGGCCCCGACATCCGCACGAACCGGGTCGAGACCCAGCTCCAGGCGGCCGACTGGTACGCGCAGAACTGGCTCCCGCTCCCCTACCCCGTCTCCGAGGTGCGCCTGGACGGGCGCTGGCGCTTCGAACCCGAGGGCCGCACCATCGTCGGTGACCGGGGACAGACCACGCGCGGCATCCGGTACGCGGTGTCCAGCCTGGCCGTGGACCCCACCGCCGCACAGCTTTCCCAGGCCCCGCCACCACCCCCGGAGCTGCTCCGCGAGTACACCCAGGTGCCCGACTCGCTGCCGTCGGTCGTGGCCCAGACGGCGGACAAGGTGACCCGGGGCGCGAGCAACGCCTACGAACAGGCCGTCAAGCTCCAGGACTGGTTCTCCCTCGAGGGCGGCTTCCGCTACGACACCCAGGTGGAGACCGGCAGCGGCAGCAAGGCCATCGCCCGTTTCCTGCGGGACCGGGAGGGCTTCTGCGTCCACTTCTCCTTCTCCATGGCGGCCATGGCCAGGACGCTGAACATCCCCGCGCGCGTCGCGGTCGGCTTCACCCCGGGGACCGCGCAGACCGACGGCTCCATGTCGGTGGGCCTGCGGGACGCGCACGCCTGGCCCGAGCTGTACTTCGAGGGCATCGGCTGGACGCGCTTCGAGCCCACCCCGAGCCGGGGTACGCAACCCGACTACACCATCGAGGAGCTTCCCTCGGACGACGGCTCGGCCCAGCCGCTGCCGCGGCCGAGCCGTTCGACCGAGCCGTCCACCCGTCCCTCGCCGTCGGAGAGCTGCACGGTCGACATGAAGCGGCTCGGCGAGTGCGGCGGCCCCGCCCCGAAGGAGCCGGACGAGGACGACAAGGACAGCGGGTTCCCCTGGGTCAGGGTCACGCTGATCAGCGGGGGCGCGCTGGCCGCCGTGGCCATCCCGCTGCTGCCGCTGCTCTGGCGGGTGCGGACGCGGTCGCGACGGCTGGGCGAGACGGCCGGCCGCACCCCGGAGGCCGCCACCGCGCGCACGGTGGCCGCCTGGCAGGAGCTGCTGGACACCGGCTGGGACTACGGCATACCCCCCGACGACTCGCTGACCCCACGCAAGGCCGCGGCCCGCGTCGTCGGCGTGGGCAAGCTGACCGGACCACCGGCGGAGGCCGCGCACCGCGTGGCGGCGGCGGTGGAGGAGACCTGGTACGCACCCCGGCCACGGCCGGCGGCGGGCCTGACGGAGGACGTACGACTGGTGGCGGCGGGGCTGCGCGAGGCGGCCACCAAGCCCGCGCGGCTGCGCGCCCTGTTGCTGCCCCGCTCGGCCTCGCGGATCACCGAGCAGGCCGCCCGGCGCTGGGCCGAAGTGCTCGATCGCTGGCGCACCTCCGCCTGGCGGCGCAGGCTCACCAACCTGCGTTTCCCGAGCCGGCAGCGCGGCTGACGCGGAGCGCCCGGCGGGTGGTTCGCCGGCCGGGCGCCCCGGACCAACCCCGGCGGTTGGCTGTGGGTCGATCTGGCCGACTGGCCGGTTGGTGACTGGCCCGCTGGCCGGTTGGTGACTGGCCCGCTGGCCGGTTGGTCGATTGCCGACTGGCCGGGTGGCTCGCGGACCCGCGTGGAGCGCGCGGGCCCCGGACGCCGCTCGTGTCCGGGCGGTCCGCGCCGGCCCGCCCGCGCTCGGCCTCTCGCCACGGCACGCGACGCGGCGGCACGCGACGTGACACACGGCCTCCGCCCACCCGGCGTACGGCTCACGGGCGCGACCCGTCCCGGTGCGACACTGCGGCGGAACCCCGCGTCGCGGACAAGCCGCGCCGGCACGCGAAAGAGCTGTGGGGGAACCGCCAACACGCGGTGCTCCGCCCACAGCTCTTCGCTGGTGAACGTGGTGTTCAGGGGTGGTGATACGAGAGTCGGGTCGAAGGGCCCGACTCCGCGTCGGCGAGGGTTCGTCGTCCAGGACACCCGCGCCGTCGCGCTGACGGAGTGCGGTGAATCCCTAGTGACCCTGTTCGTCGCGGCGGCGCTGCCACCGCTCCTCGATGCGATTCATCATCGAACGACGCTGGTGGCGGCTTGGCTTGCGCGGCGCCGCCGCCCCGCCACCACCCGTCGCCTGCGCTTGCTCGCCTGGCTTGGGCGCCTTGCGCCAGCCGGTCACGGCCAACACGGCACAGCCCAGCATGACGAGGAAGCCTACGACGCTGATCCAGATCTGCTGGGCGACCATCCCAGCCATAAGGAGCGCGATGCCCACCAGAAAACCCGCGACCGCCTGGTAGACCCGTCGCCGGGTGTACGTGCGCAGGCCGCTACCCTCAAGCGCTGTCGCGAACTTGGGATCTTCGGCGTACAGCGCTCGCTCCATCTGCTCGAGCATGCGCTGCTCGTGCTCCGAGAGCGGCACGGAGTCCTCCTACTCGTCGGTCGCGGGGGGCGACCGGGGTGCGACCCTTCCAGGATAGGCAGGGAATCGCCCCCGTGAAACCCGCCCCTCTGCGCCAATTCACCCACCAGAACCGCAGTGGTGCCTGATAGCTCTGAGACGTCCATTCCCCACCCACCGACCCGCCATGCCGGACCGTGTGCCTTCGATCATACGGGGGGAACGGGCTGATCGGGTGGCCTGTGGTCGACTGCACGCCGGTCCCACGGCCATTGCCACGCGCTAGCCCACGCGAGTGACGGATGGGGCTGCGCACGCCGCGGCATCACGGCCGCTCGGCCAGTACGTGCAACTGGGTGGCGACGGAGTGGAAGGCGGGCTGTTCCGCCGCCGCGGCCTCCAGCCGCAGCAGCGCGTCCATGGCGCCGGGCTCGGTGTCCACCAGGACCCCGGGGACCAGGTCGGCGAAGACGCGGACGCCGTGCACCGCGCCCACCCGCAGCCCGGCCGCCGTCACCAGGTCGGAGAGCTGGTCGGCCGTGAAGCGCCGCGGCACCGGGTCGCCCTCGCCCCAGCGGCCGGCCGGGTCGGTGAGCGCTTGCCGGGCCTCGGTGAAGTGCCCGGCCAGCGCGCGGGCGAGCACGGCGCCGCCGAGCCCGGCCGCGAGCAGGCTGAGCACGCCCGCGGGGCGGAGCGCGGCGACGGCGTTGCGCACGCCCTCGGCCGGGTCGTCCACGTACTCCAGAACACCGTGGCAGAGCACCGCGTCGTAGCCGCCGCGCTCCACCACGTCGAACAGGCCGTGCGCGTCGCCCTGCACGCCGCGCACCCGGTCGGCCACGTCCGCCTCGGCGGCCCGGCGCTCCAGCGCGAACAACGCGTTGGGGCTCGGGTCGACCACGGTCACCCGGTGCCCGAGCCGCGCGACGGGCACGGCGAAGTTGCCGGTCCCGCCGCCGGTGTCGAGTACGTCCAGGGCGTCGCGCGCACCATCGCCGCCCTGTTGCTCGGCCTTGACCCGGCGGTCCAGGGCGTCCTTGAGGACATCCCAGACCACGGCGGTACGGAGGGATGCGCGGGGGCGCAACGGGTCTGACACAGCGGGTGGCTCCTCGGCGCGGCGCCGACTCGGCCTGTGGCGGGGTCGGCGGGAAATGACGTCGTGAAGCCCCAGCCTATTGCCTCCGGCGCCGCGGCCGGCCGCGGCGGTGCGGTCAGCCGTGCGCCGCGTCGTCGTGTGGCGCCTGCCGGGGCAGCACGGGTTGCAGCACCAGCATGCGCTCGACGATGCGCAGGAACATGCTCGCGTCCCGGAGCAGGTCGTCCGCGTCGCGGTCGCTGGCCGCGCCGCGTATGCCCGCCTCGGCCCGGGCCCGGCGGGCGGCGCCGGAGGCGAACAGCGCGCTCCACTCGGTCAGTTCCGGCGCGACTTCGGGCAGTACCTCCCAGGCGCTGCGGATGCGCTGCCGCCTTCGCGGGTTGGTCTCCGGGCGGCCGTGGACGGCGAGCACGGCGGCGGCCGTGCGCAGGGCGGCGAGGTGGGCGGTGGCGAACCGCTCGTTGGGCGCCGCCAGCGCGGCGGCCTCCTCCAGACCCTGGTGGGCCTGGGTGAGCAGGTCGAGGGCCGCGGGCGGGGCCGTGGCACGGCGGATGACGGGGTGGACATCGCTCGCGGGACCGGTCAACGAGGGGGCAGCGGCGGCACGGTGCCGTCGTGCGGCGGCGGTACTGGCCATGACGAACCTCCTGTCGTCGTCGGGCGGCCCGCCCGTGTGGTAAAAGGGCCGCCGTATGTGTCCATCGTGGGGCACACCACTGACAATCGGCGCTGACCTGCACGAACGCCCGATACGCGGGGGTCCGGCGGCCCCTCGTGCGCCCCGGCGACGCCGCCCGTCCCGGGTGCCGGCCCTCCCCTCCCGCCAGCCGGCCCGGGCGCCCTCGCCGGCCCCGCGCCTCCGCCCGCCCCGGTACCCACCGCATCGAGCCAATTCCGCGGCGACCAGCCACCGCTCCCGCACGCCCCTCCGCGCCCCGCACGCCTCCGAGCGCCGTGCGCGCCCGCGCCCGGTGCCGCCCGACGCCGCCCCGTACCGCCGCCGCACGAACCCCGAACCACCCTCCCCCGCTCCCCCTCCCGTCACCCGGGTGGTGTCGCGACGCCCTCCGTGTGCATACTTTTTAGACTGACCAGTCAGAGCAAAGGAGTCTCGTGGTGCGATCCCCTCGTCCTGCCGAGGAGGCTCACTCTCCGTCCGGGGCGGCCGTCACGGCCGAGGGGCTGGGCGTGCGCGGGCCGCGCGGTTGGGCCTTCCGCGACATCAGCGTGGCGGCGGAGCCCGGCGCGCTGATCGCGATCACGGGCCCGTCCGGGTCCGGCCGCACTTGCCTGCTGCTCGCGCTCACCGGCCGGATGCGCGTCGCCGCCGGCCACGCGGAGGTGGGCGGCCACCGGTTGCCGCGCCATATGACGGCCGTACGCCGCAGCACGGGGCTCGGCCCCGTGCCGGGCGTGACCGATCTCGAACCGGCGCTCACCGTCGCCGAGCACCTGCGGGAACGCGCCCTCCTCACGCGACGGTTCGGCGGGACGCTGCGTGGCCTGTTCCGGCCGCGCTCCGCGCGTGCGGCCGAGTCGCGTGCGCGGATCGAGGACGCGCTCCAGCGCGCCGGTCTGGACGTGGACGCGCTGCCCAAGGGCGCCAGGACCGCCGTGCGCGACCTGGAGCGCCTTGAGGTCCTGCGGCTCTCGGTGGCCCTCGCGCTCATCGGCGCCCCGCGCCTGCTGGCCGTCGACGACACGGACCTCAAGCTGTCGCCGGCCGACCGGGCGCACGCCTGGTCGATGCTGCGCGGCATCGCGGAGGGCGGCACGACGGTCCTCGCGGTGTGCAGCGAGCCGCCGGCGGACGCCGTGGTGCTGTCGACCAGCCCGCACGACCGGCCGCGGACGGACGATCCGGCGCACGCGCGGGAGGAGCGGGAGGAACGGGAGGAGGCCGGCGACGCCCCGGCGAGCGGGCCGACCCCCCAGCGGCCCGCGCCGACGGCCGGCGCGTCCGATGCGGCGTCCGAGACGGCGTCCGCGCCGCGCGGCGCGGACGGGGCCGGCGGGCAGCGCGACGGACAGAACGACGAGCAGGGCAACGAGCAGGGCGACGGGCGGCACGACGCCCGCGAGTACGAGGGAGGGGCGTTCGATGCGATCGCCGAAGCTGGCCGCGCTTGAGCTGAAGCGGTTCGGCCGGGGGAAGCTCCCGCGCGCCGCGCTCGCCGCGATGACGCTGCTTCCCCTGCTGTACGGGGCGCTCTACCTGTGGTCCTTCTGGGACCCGTACCACCGCCTCGACAAGATCCCGGTCGCGCTCGTCAACGCGGACGAGGGCGCCTCGGTGGGCGGTGAGAAGCGGGTAGTCGGCGACGGCCTCGTGCGCGGGCTGCGGGACAGCGACACCTTCGACTGGCACGAGACCAGCGCCGAGCAGGCGCGCGAGGGGGTGGAGAACGGCACGTACTACCTGTCGCTGACCGTCCCTGCCGACTTCAGCGGCCAGCTCGCGTCCAGCTCCGGCGACGCCCCGGAGACCGGTGCGCTGAAGGTGCGCACCAACGACGCCAACAACTACATCGTGGGCCAGATCTCCCGCAGCGTCTTCTCCGAGGTGCGCGCCGCCGCCTCGGCCAAGGCGTCACGCGGCTTCTACGACAAGATCTTCGTGAGCTTCTCCGACATCCACGGCAAGACGGAGGAGGCCGCCAAGGGCGCCGACAAGCTCGGCAAGGGCATCGGGGACGCCAAGAACGGGGCCGACAAGCTCCACCAGGGCCTCGACAAGGCCGAGAAGGGCAGCAGCTCCCTCAAGGGCGGCGTGACGAAACTGCACTCCGGGGCCGGCCGCCTCAAGACGGGTGCGGGTGACGTGGCCGACGGCACCCAGCAGCTCGCCGACAAGGTCAACGGCGCCTACCGCGACAACGCGAAGGCGCGCGCCTTCCTCAAGGAGCACGGCAAGGACATCGGCGAGGCCGCCCGGCTCGTCGCCGACACATCGCAGCGCGTCGGCGACAACCTTGACACGCTCCCCGAGTCCACCGGCACCGCGGCCCGCAAGGCCCGCACGGCGGCCGACGACCTCGCCACCGAGTACCGCGAGCAGTGCACGGACGCCGGGCCGCCCACGGGAGCGCCGAGCGGCGGCGCGCCCAGCCCCACCGCGAACCCCACGCCCCCGACGGCCGCCACCCCCGCTCCGGGCACCACTCCCGCCACTCCCACCCAGCGCCCCGGCACGCCCGGCACGCCGCCCGGCTCGGTGTGTGCCTCGCTGGGCAAGGCCGTGGACGCCGCGGAGCGCGCCGCCGACGTCGCGCGGGACCTCGACACGCTGGTACGCGGCAACACCAAGGGCCTTGCCGAGCTGGCCCGGAACCTGGACGACGTCCACGACAAGGCCGTCTGGCTGGCCGAGCGCGCCCCGCACCTGAGCCGGGACATCGACTCCGCCGTCGCCAAGATCAACGCGCTCAACGACGGCGCGCACAAGGTCGCCACCGGCGCCGTCGACCTGCACACCGGCCTCACCAGCGCCAAGAGCGGAGCCACCTCCCTGCACACCGGCGTCGACGACCTGTACACCGGAGCCGGCACCCTCAACGGCGGCCTGTTCAAGCTGGTGGACGGCTCCGAGAAGCTGTCCGGCGGCCTGCACGACGGCGTCCGGAAGATCCCCGACTACGACAAGAAGCAGCGGGACGCCCGTACCGAGGTGATGGCCGACCCCGTCCAACTCGCCTCCCAGTCGATGCACGCGGCACCGAACTACGGCACCGGCTTTGCGCCGTACTTCATCCCGCTCTCCCTGTGGGTCGGCGCGATGGTGGCGTACATGCTCATCCAGCCGCTGAACCGGCGCGCGCTGGCCGCCGGGGCCTCGCCCGTGCGGATCACGCTGGCGGGGTGGCTGCCGGTCGCGGCCGTCGGCGCCCTCCAGACGGCGGCGCTGATGGCCGTGTTGCACTGGGGGCTCGGCCTGGAGATGACCCGCGCCGCCGGCACCGTGGCCTTCCTGGCGCTGGTCACCTGCTGCTTCGCGGCGATCGTGCAGTGGCTGAACGCGCGCTTCGGACCCGCCGGGCGCATCCTCGTCCTCGCGGTGCTGATGTTGCAGTTGACGTCGGCCGGCGGTACCTACCCGGTGCAGACGAGCCCGGCGTTCTTCAACGCGCTGCATCCGCTGCTCCCGATGAGCTACGTCGTGGAGGCGCTGCGCAGGTTGATCACCGGCGGCGGCCTGGAGCCGGTGTGGCAGGGCAGCCTGGTGCTGCTCGCCTTCACCGTCGGCGCGCTCGCGCTGACCACCCTCACGGCCCGGCGCAAGCAGGTGTGGACCATCGACCGGCTGCACCCGGAGCTCACTCTGTGAACGGCGCGAGCAGGCCGACCCCGCCGACGGGCAGAATCGGGGGCATGAACACCAGTGCCGCGTCCGCCCCGAAGACGCCCCCGGGGCCACCCGCCGACAAGCGCCGCGAGGGCACGCGGCGCAGGCTCTTCGAGGCGGCGGTCACGCTCATCGCGGAGCAGGGCTTCTCCTCCACCACGGTGGAGGAGATCGCCGAGCGCGCCGGGGTCGCCAAGGGCACCGTCTACTACAACTTCGCCAGCAAGTCGGTGCTCTTCGAGGAGTTGTTGCGGCACGGCATCGAGCTGCTGCGGGACGCGTTGCAGGAGGCCGCCGACACGGTGGCCGCCCGCGGTGGTGGCAGCGTCGACGCGCTGGACGCCATGATCCGCTCCGGGCTCGCCTTCATCGACCGCTACCCGGCGCTGACCCAGCTCTACGCGGCCGAGCTGTGGCGCACGAACCGGGCCTGGCAGTCGACCCTGATGGTGGTGCGCGCCCAGGTGCTCGCCGTCATCGAGGCCGTCCTGCGGGACGGCGTGGCCAGGGACGAGCTGAGCGCCGAGATCGACATCGGGCTGACGGCGTCGGCCCTGTTCGGGATGGTGTTGGTGGCCGGGGTCGACTGGAAGTCGTACCAGCCGCAGCGCAGCATCGACGACGTGCACGCCGCGCTGTCGCTGCTGGTCCAGGGCCGGGTGGGCGGCACCAGGGCCCCGGGCCCGGCCGCGTAGCGGGACGGGCGTCGGACGGGGCCGGGGCCGGCGGGTGCGCCGGCGCCGCGCGCCCCGGAGCGCACGCGAAGGCGCTGTCCTGGCGTCGATCGATCCCCCTCGACCGACCCCAGAACAGCGCCTCCCCCGTACTCCCCCGTTGTTCCCCCGTCCCCCCGTTACCCCCGTACCCCCGTCCCCCCGTGTCCGGCGGCCCCGGGGGGCCGCCGCGTCGCGGTGGCCCCCCGAGCCAACCCGCCCCCCGTGCTCGGCTGGGTCGCCGCGCCCTCCGCCGCCCCGTGTCGGCGGTGTGACGCCCGCGTCCCTGCCGCGCCCTCACTCTCCCGTCTCCGCAGGTGGAGCCCCATCCGCGCACCTACTCATCTGGGTGACTGAGTACGTGTACCTACCGCGTGAGTGACCGCGCCCAGGTCGGGGCCGGTCGGCGGCGTTGTCACAGGGGGCGGATAAAGTCGCGGGCATGGCACGGATTGCGGTGATCGGCGCCGGGATGGGCGCGATGGCAGCCGCCGCCAGGCTGGCCGTCGCGGGCCACCGGGTGGCGGTGTACGAGCGCGGCGCGACGCATGGCGGCGGCGTGGGGCGGCTTGAGCGGGACGGCTTCGCCTTCGACACCGGCCCCGGCCTGCTGCACCTGCCCGCCGTCTACCGCGACCTGTTCGTCAAGACCGGCAAGGAGCCGTTGGAGCAGTGCGTCGAGCTGCGCCAGGTCGATCCGGCCGGCGCCCACGTCTTCCCCGACGGCACCACGGTCACGTTGCCCAACGCGTCCCGGGCCGGCGTGGTCAGCGCGCTGGACGCCGCGTTCGGCGCCGGGTCGGGCGAGCGGTGGAGCGATCTGATCAACCGCGCGCGCGAGGTCTGGGACGCCACCCGGCGCCCGCTCCTTGAGGAGCCGCTGCGCGCCGACCGGGCCGCGCTGGCCGACGACCCGTATCCGGCGCTGCGACGCGGCTGGTTCCAGCGCGGCCCCGCCCCGCTGGCCAAGGTCGCCCGGCGCGAGCTGGCCGACCCCCGGCTGGCCGCGCTCCTGGAGAGCCAGGCCCTGGCGTACGGCCTCGATCCGCGCGCGGCGCCGGCCAGCGCGAGCGTGCTCGCCTACCTGGAGCAGACCTTCGGGAGTTGGTACGCGCGGGGTGGGATGCGCGCGCTGGCCGACGCGCTCCACGCACGCTGCCTGGCCCGCAGGGTGGAGTTCACCTTCGGCGCGGAGGCCACGGCCGTGCTCGCCAAGGACGGTCGCGCCGCGGGCGTCGAGCTGGCGGACGGCACCACGGTCGCCGCCGACGCGGTGGTCGCCGGCGTGAGCCCGGAGCGACTGGCGCGCCTGCTCCCGCCGGAGGCCGCCGTCGCCGGCTCGGCGCCGGCCGTGGCGGGCGGCGAGGAGAGCGGGCCGCAAGCGCCGCTCGGCCGGTTCTCCGTGCTGCTGGCGCTGCGCGGCGCCCGCCCCGTGGACGCGCCGCACCGCACGGTGGTGCACCCGGCGGACCCCGACGCGGAGTACGCGGAGTTGTTCCCGACCCGCCCCGGCCGGCGGCGGGCGGCTCCGGCGCCCGGCCCGGGGGTGGCCACGGCGCCGACGGTGACGGTGTTGCGGCCCGCCGACCCCGAGTTGGTGCCGGACGGCGACCACGAGGCGGTGACGCTCACGGCTGCCGCGCGCCCGCACACGGCGGTGGACTGGGCCGACGCGGAGTTGGCCGAGCGGTCGGCGGACCGGCTGGTCGCGGCGGCCGAGGCGGCCGTACCGAACCTGCGGGACCGACTGCTGTGGCGCGAGATACGCACGCCGTACGACACGGCTCGGGACACGGGCGTCGCCACCGGCAGCGTGCCGGTCCCCGCGCTCGCGGGGGCCGGCGGCCGGTACCTGGCCCCGGCCAACCCGGGCCAACTGCCCGGGCTGTACCGGGTGGGCGGCTGGTCGCACCCGGGCGGCGGCCTCGCGCACGCGGGCATGTCGGGCGCCATGGTGGCCGGGCTCATCGTCGACGGCGCGGACTGGCGCGGCTCCCAGTAGCCGCCCCGCCCGGGGGGCCGGCTCCCGGCCCCGGTTCGCCGGTGCGCCGCCCCGTCCGGCGCGCGACCGCCGCCCAGCGCGCGACGGTCTCGTACGCGGCGGGCCCGCACGCGTCGGCTACCGCCCGGTAGCCGGTGCCCGCACAGCGGCGCGTTCCCCGTCCCGCGCCCGCGCTCAGGCGGTCGCGGGCGGCGTCAGGAGCGGTGCGGTGCGGCGGTGTCAGTACCGGTACTGGCCGTCCGGGTCGTGGTGGCCGGGGTAGTACGGGTCGGGCTCGCCGGGGGGCGGGGCGATCGGCGGGGTCTCGCCGTCGCGCTGCTGCGGGACCCACGCGCCCTCGGACGGTGCCTGCGGGGAGAACTGCTGCGGCACGCCGTAGCCGGACGCGGGGTAGCCCGCCGGGTCGTATCCGTCGTTGCCGAGGCCGCCCGGGTTGTAGCCCGTGCCGTAGCCGCCGGCGGCCTCGCCCGGGAAGCCCGCGGGTTCGGAGTAGCCCGCGGCCGGGGCGTAGCCGCCCGGGGCGTAGTCGTGCGGAGCGAGGTCACCCGCAGCGAAGCCGGTCGGGGCGAAGGCGTTCGGGGCGGCGGTGGGCTGGCCGTAGGGGTCGTGCGGGGCCTGGCCGTGACCGCCCTGGTCGTACGGGCCCGGCGCGCCGAGGGGGTCCGGGCCGTAGCCACCCAGCGGGTCGCCGGTGTGGGCGTAGGGGTCGTCGGCGAGCGGGGGCGGCGGGGTGCCGTAGGGCTGCTCGGGGTAGCCGGCGTACGGGTCCGCGGCGTAGCCGTCGTAGCCGCCGGGCGGGTAGCCGTGCTGGCCGTCGCCCGCGCCCTGGCCGTCGTAGGCCGCGTACGCCTCGTACCCGCCGGCTCCGCCAGGACCGGCGGCGGCGTCGCCGGCGGGGGGCGGGCCGCTCGGCGCCGCGGCGAACGGGGTGTCGGCGGAGTCCGTGCGGTATATGCCGTAGCCGTCGGTGTCGTCGGGCAGCGGTTCCGGCTGGTAGGTCGGCGGGACGGGCGCCTCGGCGGGGGCCGGCGGGGTCTCCGGCTCGGCCTGGAGGTCGGAGACGCGCAGCGTCGGCTCGGCCGCGGGGGCGCCGCCGCGGCGGCGCCCCTTCCCGCCGCCGGTGGCGCGCCCCGCGCCGCCCGGGCCGCGCAGCGACCAGCCGGTGGCGAAGCCGCGCCGGAAGGAGAGCGTGACGTAGGTCTGGCCGACCGCGAAGGCCGCCGTACCCGCGGCGATCAGCGGCACCGATCCGAGGACGACACCGAGCACGACGCCGAGGAAGCCGGTGAAGGCCAGCAGTCGCCAGCGCAGTCGCGCCTTGTGCTGCAACAGCACCTCGCCGAGCAGCCACAGGGCGACGATGCCGAACGCGCAGTAGAGGACCGCCATGCCCATGTACGCCCCTCTCGTCCGGCCGCCGGTGCGCGGCCGTCACCGCGGTCAGGGCCGTTGGTGCAGCCCCAGGTTCTCGTAGATTTCCAACGTCGCCGTGGAGTGGTTCAGGGTGATGAAGTGCAGCCCGGGGATCTCCTCGGCCATCAACCGCGCGCACAGCTCGGTGGCGTAGTCGATTCCGATTGAGCGTACAGCCGCCGGATCGTCCTTCACCGCCAGGATGCGCGAGGCGAGTTCGGGCGGGAACGCGGCGTTGCTCAACTGCGCGAACCGCTCGATCTGGCGGACGTTGGTGACCGGCATGATCTCCGGAATGATCGGCGTGGGGCAACCGGCCGCCGCGACCCGGTCCCGCAGGCGCAGGTAGTCCTCCGGGTAGAAGAACATCTGGGTGATCGCGAAGTCGGCGCCCGCGCGGCACTTGTTGATGAAGTGCCGGATGTCGGTCTCCCAGTCCTGGGAGCGCGGGTGCATCTCCGGGAAGGCCGCGACGCCGACGCAGAAGTCGCCGGACTCCTTGATCAGTTCGACGAGTTCGGCGGCGTACGAGACGCCCTCGGGGTGGCGCACCCACTCGCCCATCGGGTCGCCTGGCGGGTCGCCGCGGACCGCCAGCATGTTGCGGATGCCCGCGTCGGCGTACTGGCCGATGACGTTGCGCAACTCGGTCAGCGAGTGGTTCACGGCCGTGAGGTGGGCGACCGGGGTGAGGGTGGTGTCGGTGGCGATCCGCTCGGTGGCGCGGACGGTGCCCTCGCGCGAGGAGCCGCCCGCGCCGTACGTCACGGACACGAAGGTCGGAGCGACGGCCTCAATGCGGCGAATGGCATTCCACAGGGTCCGCTCGCCCTTCTCCGTCTTCGGGGCCGCGAACTCAAACGAATACGACTGTTCACCGGATGCGAGGAGTTCGCGCACCGTACGGGCGTGATCGGTCCGGGTGGATGCTGTGCCAAGGGCCATACCAGCAGGTTATCGAGCCGCGCCCGAGGCCCCCAACCATCCGCTGCGTTATGCCCGAATAGCACGGATCGCTCCAGGGTTTTCGGACACCGGCCCGCTCATGGGCGGGCCGCTCCGGGCGGCTACGCCGAGCGCTCCCGCACCCGCTTGGCCAGGTGGGCGGTGGCCTCGGCCGGGTCCGCGGCCTCGGTGATGGCGCGCACCACCACGACCCGGCGGGCCCCGGCGTCCAGGACCTCGTCCAGGTTGCCGGCGTCGATGCCGCCGATGGCGAACCACGGCCGGTCGGAGTCGAGCGACGCCGCGTACCGCACGAGGTCGAGCCCGGGGGCGTGCCGGCCCGGCTTGGTCGGGGTCGGCCAGCAGGGGCCGGTGCAGTAGTAGTCCACGCCGGGCTCGACGGAGGCGGCACGGGCCTCGGCCTCCGCGTGGGTCGACCGCCCGATCAGCACCTGGTCGCCGAGGATGGCGCGGGCGGCGGGCACCGGCAGGTCACCCTGGCCCAAGTGCAGCACGTGGGCTCCCGGCTGGTGGGCGCCACGGGTGGCGAAGGCGACGTCCGCGCGGTCGTTGACGGCCAGCAGCGCGCCGTGCCTGCGGCACGCCTCGGCGAAGACGGCGAGGTGGTCGAGTTCCTCGGCCGCCTCCATGCCCTTGTCGCGCAACTGCACGATGTCCACGCCGGCGGCGAGCACCGCGTCCAGGAACTCCGGCAGGTCCCCCTGGCGCTTGCGGGCGTCGGTGCACAGGTACAGCCGGGCGTCGGCGAGGTGCTCGCGAGCGGCGGCTGCGGTGACTGCGGCGGCCATGGGATGGCCTCCCCCCAGATCAGCGGCGTACGGGCCGGGCGCGGGGTCGCCGGCCCGGCCCGTACGCCGGACGGTTACGTGCTGTGGGCACTACGAAACGGATCGCGAAGCGGGTCGCGCGGGATCGCGCGTGCCCGGGCGCCGTGGGCCGGTGGCCCGCGACGGCGCCCCGGCACCGCGTGTGCGCCCTACACCGCGAGCGCCTGCGCCCGGCGCTTCACCTCCGTGCCGCGGTTCTCGCGGAGCGCCTGCGCTGGGGTGCCGGGGAGTGTCGGGTCTGCGGTGAACAGCCACTCCAGCATCTCTTCGTCGGTGAAGCCGTCGTCCCGCAGCAGCGTCAGGGTGCCTACCAGGCCCTTGACGATGCGGCCGTCGCCGATGAACTCGGCTGGCACGTGGAGCGCCCGGTTCTCGCCACGGCGCACCGCGATCAACTGGCCCTCCTTGACCAACTGCCGCACCCGGGTTACCTCGACGTCGAGCAGTTCGGCGATGTCGGGGAGGGTGAGCCAGGCAGGGACGAGAGCATCGGTCTTTGCGTCAATCTCGGTCACGGGACAAGCCTGCCATCTGGGACTGACACCCGGTAGCCGAAAGCGGCCGGCTTTCTCCCCCTCACGTCCCTCCCACCCGCTCTGACCAGCGGGTTTACGCTGAGAAGCGATCCGTGACGGCCACCGGACGGCACCGCCGTCAGACCCCCCTCCGGCCGGTTCGCAGCCGGCGCGGGTGCCCGACCGCCGCGCCGCGTACGCGCCAGGCGGCCACCCCGCCCAGCCCGTGCGACAGCCGCCCGCGGGGCGCGGCGGGCCCCGCGCGGTGCGCCCGCAAGCCCCGGCCGCCGACGCCGCCGCCCCGCCGCCGTGACCCGCGCGTCAGCGGACGGCGGACTTGAGCGGCACCGACGGGTCGGCCGCGCGGGCCTCGTCCAGGTGGGCGCCCTGCTCGATCAGCTTGCGGCCCTGCGTCAGGTCGCGCGGGCGGCCCACCGCCAACAGGGCGATCAGGGCACCGTCGCGCAACCAGCACACGCTCCAGGCGGCGCTCGTCGGGTCGCCGCGCCAGACCATCGTGTCCGCGGCTGTGTAGTGCCCGGCGTACTGCACGAACCGGCCGAACTGCTCGGACCAGAAGTACGGCACCGGGTCGTAGACCGGCCCCGTGAAGTGCGCGGCGTCGCCGCCGACGATGTGGGCCGCGACCGTGCGCGGGCCCTGGAGCGCGTTGTCCCAGTGATGCACGAGCAGCCGCTGGTCGTAGCGGGCCGAGGGGAAGGAGACGCAGTCGCCGACCGCGTACACGTCCGGGGCCGAGGTGCGCAGCGCGCCGTCGGCCAGCACCGAGCCGTCGGGTCCGAGGGCGATGCCCGAGTCCGCCAGCCAGCCCGTCGCGGGCCTGGCCCCGATGCCGACCACCACGGCGTCGGCCGGCAGCCGGGTGCCGTCGGCGAGCGAGACCGCCCCCGGCTCCACCGCCGCGACCCGCGCCCCGGTGCGCAGCACGGCCCCGCTGTCCGCGTACCAGCCGACCATGTGCGCCGCCACCTCGGCCGGCAGCGCGCCCGCCAGCGGGCGGTCCGCGGCCTCGACGACCGTGACCGCGCAGCCCGCCTCGCGGGCCGCGGTCGCGAACTCGGCGCCGATCCAGCCGGCTCCGACGACGACGATGTCGTGCTGGCCGGCGAGCACGGGCCGCAGCCGCTCCGCGTCGTCCAGGGTGCGCAGCAGGTGCACCCCGGGCACGCCCTCGCTGCCGGGCAGCGCGATCGGCTCGGCGCCGGTGGCGATCACGAGGTGCGCGTACGGCACCGGGCCCGCGTCGGTGTCCACCAGGCGCTCGGCCGGTCGCACGCCGGACACCCGGCGCCCGAGGTGCAGGTCGATGCCGAGCGCGGCGAAGTCCACGTCGAAGGCCGACCCCTCGGCCTTGCCGAGCAGCACCGCCTTGGACAGCGGCGGCCGGTCGTAGGGCTGGTGGGGCTCGGCCCCGAGCAGCGTGATGGTGCCGGGCCAACCCTGTTCACGCAGGGCGACCGCGGTCTGTACCCCGGCCATGCCGGCCCCGACGATCACGACCCTGCGGTCGTCGCCGCTCGGGCCACCGGTCACGGCGCGGCCCTGGCCGCCGTTGCGCGTCTCCTCGGTGTCCTCGCTCACGCGATCACTGTAGGACGACGCGTGTCGCGGGCCGCAGCGCCGTGCGGGGAGATCTCCGACACAAGGTCACCCGCCGTGACGCCGCGCGCCCGCGCCCCGGGCCCGGGTCGGTGGCCTGACCACGGATGCCGGCCCCGCTCCGTTTCGGGTCCTCGGGGGGCGTACTAGGGTGGCGGGTGCACACCACTCGCGGGAGCCCGGACGCACCGGGCTGAGAGGGGGGCTGGCGGCCCCCGACCGTACGAACCTGATCCGGGTCATTCCGGCGAAGGGAGGGGCTGGACGCCCATGCACGCGTCTGCCGAAGACGGGACCACCGCGACCGCGTCCCCGCACCACGACGACCCACACCGTCCCCCGCACGGGGCGCGCCCCGAGGCCGTGATCCCCGAGGACCCGACCGTGGCCATGTCGCAGCCCGCGTCGGACGGAGCGGCGCCTACGACCGGCGCCACGCCCCGCACGGCCGGCCCGCCGCCCACCACCGCGGCGCCCGCACCCGCGCCCGGCAGCGTCGCCGAGCACCGGCCCGACGGCGCCGGGGCCGCGGCCTCCGACGTCCGGTGTGACGTGCTGGTCATCGGCGGCGGCATCATCGGCCTGGTCACCGCGTGGCGCGCCGCCCAGCGCGGGCTGCGCACCGTGCTGGCCGACCCGGCGCCCGGTGGCGGGGCCGCCCAGGTCGCGGCGGGCATGCTGGCCGCCGTCACCGAGACGCACTTCGGTGAGGAGACGCTGCTCGGCCTGAACCTGGCGTCGGCGCGCCGTTACCCCGACTTCGCCGCCGAGCTGACGGAGGCGAGCGGCCAGCCCACCGGCTACCGCGCCTGCGGCACCCTCGCCGTCGCGCTCGACAGCGACGACCGCGCCCAGCTCCGCGACCTGCACGCCCTCCAGCAGCGCTGCGGGCTCGACGCGCGGTGGCTGACCGGGCGCGAGTGCCGGCGCCTGGAGCCGCTGCTCGCGCCCGGCGTGCGCGGTGGCGTATGGGTCGAGGGCGACCACCAAATTGACCCTCGGCTGCTCGCCGCCGCCCTGCTGACCGCCTGCCGGCGCGCCGGGGTCACCTTCCGGCACTCCTGGGCGCGGCGGCTGACGCTGGCCGGCGCCGGGGAGACCCGGGAGGCCGCGGAGCACGTCGACGGCCGGCGCGCGACCGGTGCCGTGCTGGCCGACGGCGCCCGGGTCGCGGCGGGCCAGGTGGTCCTCGCGGGCGGCAGCCTCAGCGGCCGGCTCGCCGGGTTGCCCGCCGACGTGGTGCCGCCGGTGCGGCCGGTCAAGGGGCAGTTGCTGCGGCTGCGGGTGCCGGCCCCGCTGGCCGCCGCGGGCCCGTTCCTGTCCCGCACCGTACGGGCCGTGGTGCGCGGCGGGCAGATCTACCTGGTGCCCCGGGTGAACGGCGAGCTGATCGTCGGGGCGACCACCGAGGAACTCGGCTGGGACACCACCGTCACCGCGGGCGGCCTGTACGAGCTGCTGCGGGACGCGCACGAGGTGCTGCCGGGCGTCACGGAGCTGGAACTCGTCGAGACACTGGCCGGGCTGCGCCCCGGCTCGCCCGACAACGCGCCGCTGCTCGGCCCGAGCCGACTGCCCGGCCTGGTTTTGGCCACCGGCCACCACCGCAACGGCGTGCTGCTCACCCCGGTGACCGGCGACGTCCTGGCCGACGTGCTGACCACCGGCGAGCTGCCCCCGCACGCCCGCCCGTTCACGCCCCTGCGCTTCTCACCAGCACCAGCACCGGCACCGGCACCAGCGACCGCGCCGGCACGCGCGGAGGCCAACGGCGCCCGCAGGCCGCCGCCGTACGCCACGCCGCCGCCGTACGCCACGTCACCGGTCGCGCCCGCCGGGCCCGCGCCGGCCCCGGCGCCCGACCGGCCCGCCCCGGCCACTCGGCCGACCGACGCACCCCAGGAGCCGTAAGCCATGACCGTCTCCCCTCCCGTCACCCTCACCGTCTCCGTCAACGGCGAGCCCCGGCAGGTGCCGGACGGCACCACGCTCGACCAGCTCGTCGCCACGCTCACCACCGCGCCGGGCGGCGTCGCCGCCGCCGTCAACGAGGCGGTCGTCCCGCGCGGGCAGTGGCCCGCCACCGCGCTGTCCGCCGAGGACCGCGTCGAGGTGCTCACCGCCGTACAGGGAGGCTGATCCGTCCCTCATGTCCCACCCCGCACTCGACCACCACCACTCCCCCGGCACCCCGTCCGACCCGCCCGTGTCCACGGGCGCGGCGCCCGCGCCCGGCTTCCTGCCCAGCGCGGACCCGCTGACCATCGGTGACCGGGAGTTCGCCTCCCGGCTGATCATGGGCACCGGCGGCGCGCCCAGCCTGGAGATCCTGGAGCGCGCGCTCATCGCCTCCGGCACCCAGCTCACGACCGTCGCCATGCGCCGCCTCAACCCGCGCGTGCAGGGTTCGGTCCTGTCCGTACTCGACCGGCTCGGCATCCAGGTGCTGCCGAACACCGCGGGCTGCTTCACCGCGGGCGAGGCCGTGCTCACCGCCCGGCTGGCGCGCGAGGCGCTGGGCACGGCCTGGGTCAAGCTGGAGGTGGTGGCCGACGAGCGCACGCTGCTGCCGGACCCCATCGAGCTGCTTGACGCGGCCGAGACGCTGGTGGACGACGGGTTCACGGTCCTGCCGTACACCAACGACGACCCGGTGCTCGCGCAGAAGCTGGAGGACGTCGGCTGCGCGGCGATCATGCCGCTCGGCTCCCCCATCGGCTCCGGGCTCGGCATCCGCAACCCGCACAACTTCCAGCTCATCGCCGAGCGGGCGCGGGTGCCGGTCATCCTCGACGCCGGCGCCGGCACCGCGTCCGACGTCGCGCTCGCGATGGAGCTGGGCTGCGCGGCGGTCATGCTCGCCTCGGCGGTGACGCGCGCGCAGGAGCCCGAGCTGATGGCCGAGGCGATGCGGTACGCGGTCTCGGCGGGCCGCCTCGCCAGCCGCGCGGGCCGCATACCGCGCCGGCACTTCGCGCTGGCCTCCTCGCCCGACGAGGGCAGGGCGCACCTCGACCCGGAGCGGCCCGCGTTCGAATAGCCACGCCCAAGGGGCGCCGGCGGCGGCCCGGGGCCGGCCGGCCGCGCGGGTGGGCCGGCCGGCGGGGCGGCCGGCCCGGGCCCGGCTGGGTGGTTCGCACGGGAGTGCCACCCTCCGGTCACCGTTCGGCTTCAGTCGCGGCCGGCGCCAGCGCTGGTGAGTCCGGGTGTCGGGCACGGCTCGTAGACTCCTCTGTCGTGGATACGACCCTGCAGGACCCGCTCGTCGGGCAGGTACTCGACGGCCGCTACCGGATCGAGGCGCGGATCGCCATCGGCGGTATGGCGACGGTCTACCGGGCCGTCGACACCCGACTCGACCGCGTGCTCGCGCTCAAGGTGATGCACCCGACGCTGGCCACCGACGACGCGTTCGTCGAACGCTTCATCCGCGAGGCCAAGTCCGTGGCCCGGCTCGACCACCCCAACGTGGTGGGCGTGTTCGACCAGGGCACGGACGGCACGTACGTCTACCTCGCGATGGAGTACGTGGCCGGCTGCACGCTGCGCGACGTGCTGCGCGAGCGCGGGGCGCTCCAGCCGCGCATCGCCCTGGACGTGGCGGAGCCGGTGCTCGCCGCGCTGGGCGCGGCCCATCTGGCCGGCCTCGTGCACCGCGACATGAAGCCGGAGAACGTGCTGATCGGCGACGACGGCCGGGTCAAGGTCGCCGACTTCGGGCTGGTGCGGGCGGTGGACGCGGCGACCAACACCTCCACCGGCGCCGTCCTCGGCACCGTCTCCTACTTGGCGCCCGAGCAGATCGAGCACGGCACGGCCGACACCAGGGCGGACGTGTACGCCTGCGGCGTGGTCCTGTACGAGATGCTCACCGGCGCGAAGCCGCACACCGGCACCACCCCGGCCCAGGTGCTCTACCAGCAGTTGCACGAGGACGTCCCGGCGCCCTCGCGCAGCGTGCCGGGGCTCGCGCCCGCGCTGGACGACCTGGTGGCCGAGGCCACCGCCCGCGACCCCGAGCAGCGCCCGGCCGGCGCCGTGGAACTCCTCGGCCTGCTGCGCACCGCCCGCTCGGGCCTGACCGACGCGCAGCTCGACGTGGCCCCGCCACGGGCCAAGGCCGGCACGCTCGGTGCCCCGGTGCCGCGCTCCGGCAGCGGCCCCGACGACCGTACGAGCGTGATCCCGCGGGCCGCCGCGGCGCGCGCCTCGGCCACCCGGCGGCAGCCGGCGCCGAGCCCCGCGGCCGATGGCGCGGCGGCGGATGACGAGCTGAACCGCACCAGCGTGCTGGGCCCGCCGCTGCTGGCCGAGCGCCCCGTCAACGACGACCCGCCGCCGCAGCCCGTCCGCCGGCGCCCCGGCGGGCTGCGCATGCCGCGCCGTCCGGTGCTCACCGCGGTGACGGCGCTGCTGCTGGTCTTCGGCGTCGGGCTCGGCATCTGGTACATCAACTCCGGCCAGTTCACGCACGTGCCGGCCGTGCTGAGCATGAAGCAGGCCGAGGCCGAGGAGAAGGTCCGGGACGCGGGGCTCGACGTCAAGATCAAGCACGGCTTCAGCGACGTCGTGGAGAAGGGCCGGGTGATCTCCACCCATCCCGAGAGCAACGCCCGCATCCGCAACACCGGAACGGTCACGCTCACGGTCTCGCGCGGCACGGAGATGGCCGAGGTGCCGAACGTGGCGGGCATGTCGCTGGAGGACGCCAAGAAGAAGATCGAGGGAGCCGGGCTCAGTCTCGGCAAGGTGACCAAGCGGTTCAGCGAGGAGACCCCCCGGGGCGACGTGCTGGGCTCCGAGCCGGCGGCCGGTACGGAGCGGCGCCCGGACTCGGCCGTGGCGGTCACCGTGAGCAAGGGCGCCCCCATCGACCTGCCGGACGTCGTCGGCGACGCGCTCGACGACGCCGAGAGCGAGCTGCGGGACGCCGGCCTCGACGTGCGGATCGCCGAGCCGGTCTTCTCGGACGAGGACAAGGACACCGTCGCGCTGCAGAACCCGCCCGAGGGGTCGCGCGTCGCCGAGGGCGACACGATCACCCTGACGCCGTCCAAGGGCAAGGAGATGATCGAGGTACCGCACGTCGAGGGCAACCACCTGGACGACGCCAAGCGGAAGCTGGAGGACGCGGGCTTCAAGGTCGGCGTCAACCGCTTCTTCTTCGGCGACACGGTCTTCGACCAGTCGGTCGACGGCGGCGACGAGGCGCCGAAGGGCAGCAAGATCACCCTGCGGGTGCGCTGACCCGACGCCGCCGTACCGAGCCCTCGACCCCGCTGGCCCCCGCCGCCCCGGGGGCCGGCACGCCCGGGGCGGCGGGGTGGCCGACGCCACCCGGGCCGGCGCTCCGGACGGGGTGCCCGGCTGGCACCCTTGGTGCGTGAGCACGTCTGCCATCCGCACCCGCAACCCCATCGGCGGCCACGTACCCGTGGCCGGAGGGCTCGCCTCCGTCGGCCTGTCCTACGCCCGCGACCTCGGCGCCGAGAGCCTCCAGGTCTTCGTCGCCAATCCGCGCGGCTGGGCCACGCCGGCCGGCAACCCGCGCCAGGACGAGGAGTTCCGCGCGGCCTGCGCGGCGGAGTCGCTGCCGGCGTACGTGCACGCGCCGTACCTCATCAACTTCGGCTCGCACACCGAGGTGACGGCCGAGAAGTCCGTGGAGTCGCTACGGCACTCGCTGCGCCGGGGCCGGGCCATCGGCGCGCTCGGGGTGGTCGTGCACACCGGTTCGGCCACCGGCGGCCGACCCCGCGCGACCGCGCTCGCGCAGGTCAGGGAGCGGCTGCTGCCCCTGCTCGACGAGCTGACGCACGACGACGACCCCTGGCTGCTCCTTGAGCCGACCGCGGGGCAGGGCGCGTCGCTGTGCGCGCTCGCCGAGGACCTGGGCCCCTACTTCGACGTGCTCGACCGGCATCCACGGCTCGGCGTGTGCCTGGACACCTGCCACGCGTTCGCCGCCGGGCACGACATGGCCGCCGCCGGGGGCACCAAGGCGCTCCTCGACGAACTGGTCGCGGTGGTGGGCGAGGGGCGGCTGAGACTGATCCACGCCAACGACTCCAAGGACGTCGTCGGCGCCCACAAGGACCGGCACGCCAACATCGGCGCCGGCCACATCGGGGCGGACGCCTTCGGCGAGCTGTTCACGCACCCGGCCACGGCCGGCGTGCCGCTGGTGATCGAGACCCCTGGCGGCAAGGAGGGGCACGCCGCGGACGTGGCCCGACTCAAGGAGTTGCGCGGGGCCTGACGGCGCCCGCCGGGGCGGGCCGTCGCGGGGCGCCGACTAGAGCTCGGGGCCGTCGCCCGGCTCCTCCTGGTAGGAGTAGCGCTGCTCGCGCCAGGGGTCGCCGAGGTTGTGATAGCCCCGCTCTTCCCAGAAGCCGCGACGGTCGGCGGTCATGTACTCCACGCCGCGCACCCATTTCGGGCCTTTCCACGCGTAGAGCTGGGGAACGATGAGGCGGACCGGAAATCCGTGCTCCGCCGTCAGCGGCTCGCCGCCCTTGTGCGTGGCGAAAATCGTCCGCTCGGCCGCGAAATCCGCGAGTCGCAGATTCGAGCTGAACCCGTATTCCGCCCACACCATCACATGGGTGACGTCTTCGGCCGGCGGGGCGAGTTCGAGGAACAATCGGGCGGGCACGCCGCCCCACTCCGCGCTCAACATGCTGAACTTCGTCACGCAGTGCAGATCGGCCACGACCGTGGAGTACGGAAGGGCCGCGAATTCCTCGTGCGTCCAGCAGTGCTTGTCCCCGTCGGCCGTCGCGCCGAATACCCGGAACTCCCAGCGGTCGGGTCGGAACCTGGGCACCGGGCCGTAGTGGGTGACCGGCCAGCCCCGTTGTAGCCGTTGCCCCGGAGGTAGCTGTCCCTGCTCCCCTTCGCGGCTTTCCGGCTGACCCATGCCTCCATGGTGTCAGACCTTCGGGGGTGGTCGTGACCAGCGGCTCTGCTATTCGGGCAACTCACACTAAGCATGCACTTACTGGACGGTGTCGCCGGCGCGGTGCGAGGATGCGCGCGAACTCACGTTCCCGCTTGGATTGGAAGGAGTCTCTGCGATGCAGGGCGACCCCGAGGTCATCGAATTCCTCAACGAGCAGCTCACCGGTGAGCTCACCGCGATCAACCAGTACTTCCTGCACGCGAAAATGCAGGAGAACTTCGGCTGGACCAAGCTCGCGAAGTACACCCGGCACGAGTCGTTCGACGAGATGAAGCACGCCGAGGTGCTGACCGACCGGATTCTGTTCCTGGACGGCCTACCCAACTACCAGCGGCTGTTCCACGTGCGGGTGGGGCAGACGGTGACCGAGATGTTCCAGGCGGACCGGCAGGTCGAGGTGGAGGCGATCGATCGCCTGCGGCGCGGTATCGAGGTCATGCGGGCCAAGGGCGACATCACGTCGGCGAACATCTTCGAGAGCATCCTCGAGGACGAGGAACACCACATCGACTACCTGGACACCCAGCTCGAGCTGATCGAGAAACTGGGCGAGCCGCTGTACATCGCGCAACTCATCGAGCAGCCCGACAGCTGATCCCGCGTTCCCCGGGGCGGCACCCGTGCGCGCGGAAGACCGCGCGGGGCGTGGCGTCAGGCGGCCTCGGCGGTGGACAGCGGCGCGGGAGCGGCCGGCTGTTCGGCGGCCAGCGCGGCGGCGGCACCGTCCGGACCGAGTTGGTCGAGGACCGAGCGCCGGGGACAGCCCGCCCCCCGCCCCAGGAGCGCCTGGATGCGGCGCACGCACGAGCCGCAGTCGGTGCCCGCCTTGCTGGCGGAGGCTATCTGGCGAGGGGTGCACGCGCCGCTTTCCGCATGCTCCCGTACCTGCTGCTCGGTGATGCCGAAGCATGAGCAGACGTACACGCGGTCACCCCCGTACGGGATTGATAGGGAAACCCCATCGCCATTGATCGCTGAGGTTACCCTTACCTTACCCGGCACCCCACGGGGATAACAGTCGGGGTCACAGCAGTGGGGCGCGGATCACAGATCCGCGCCCCACACGCCGTTTCAGGCCCCGTCCATCACTGGTCCCGGTACATCTCCGCGACCAGGAACGCCAGGTCAAGCGACTGGCTGCGGTTGAGCCGCGGGTCGCACGCCGTCTCGTAGCGCTGGTGCAGGTCGTCCACGAAGATCTCGTCGCCGCCGCCCACGCACTCGGTGACGTCGTCGCCGGTCAGCTCGACGTGGATGCCGCCCGGGTGGGTGCCCAGGCCCTTGTGGACCTCGAAAAAGCCCTTGACCTCGTCCAGGACGTCGTCGAAGCGCCGCGTCTTGTGGCCGGAGGCCGCCTCGAAGGTGTTGCCGTGCATCGGGTCGCAGATCCAGGCGACCTGCGCGCCGGAGGCGGTGACCTTCTCGACCAGCGTGGGCAGCTTGTCGCGGACCTTGTCCGCGCCCATTCGGGTGATGAAGGTGAGCCGCCCCGGCTCGCGGTTGGGGTCGAGCCGCTCGATCAGGGTGAGGGCGTCCTCGGCCGTGGTGGTGGGGCCGAGCTTCACCCCGATCGGGTTGCGGATCTTGGAGGCGAACTCGATGTGGGCGCCGTCGAGCTGCCGCGTGCGCTCGCCGATCCACACCATGTGCCCGGAGACGTCGTACAGGTCGCCGGTGCGCGAGTCGACGCGGGTCAGCGCCGACTCGTAGTCGAGCACCAGGGCCTCGTGCGAGGCGAAGAACTCGACGGTCTTGAACTCCTCCGGGTCCACGCCGCAGGCGTTCATGAAGTTCAGCGCGCGGTCGATCTCGCGCGCCAGCGCCTCGTAACGCTGCCCGGACGGGGACGACTTCACGAAGTCCTGGTTCCAGGCATGCACCTGGCGCAGGTCGGCGTACCCGCCGGTGGTGAAGGCGCGCACCAGGTTCAGCGTGGCGGCCGACGCGTGGTACATCCGCTTGAGCCGCTGCGGGTCCGGGATGCGGGCGGCCTCGGTGAACTCGAAACCGTTGACGGAGTCGCCCCGGTAGGTCGGCAGCGTGACGCCGTCGCGGGTCTCGGTCGGCTTGGAGCGCGGCTTGCTGTACTGGCCGGCGATCCGCCCGACCTTGACCACCGGCACCGAGCCGGCGTACGTGAGGACGGCGCCCATCTGCAACAGCGTCTTGAGCTTGTTGCGGATCTGGTCGGCGCCGACGGCGTCGAACGCCTCCGCGCAGTCGCCGCCCTGGAGCAGGAACGCCTCACCGCGGGCCACCGCGCCCAGCCGGGCACGCAACTGGTCGCACTCGCCGGCGAAGACGAGGGGCGGATAGGACTCGAGCTCCGCGATCACATCGCGCAGAGCCTCGTGGTCCGGCCAGTCAGGCTGCTGCGCCGCGGGCAGGGAGCGCCAGGTGTGTCCACCGGCGTGGGTTTCAGCGTTCACGGTCACGTTGTCAACATTACGGGGTCTCTCCGGGCGTCCATGCCGCCGCCCACGGGTTGAGACGGTTTCCGACCGGTTCCTGGCTCGATGCCGACACCTTGTTGACCTGCGATGGAGGGCTTCACGACCGGTTGTGGCCCGTCCGCTTCGCGCGCTCCGGGGCGCCGCTGCCGGCGCCGCCCAACCCGTGGACGCGGCACGGCCGCCGCCCGTCCCGCTTCGGGTAGGGTGCCGCCCATGCACACGCAGCTCAACCGATTCTGGTGGTGGACCGCTCACTCGGCGGCCCACTAGCGCGCGTTGTCCTCAACACCACGCGAAGGCCGCCCCGAGGGGCGGCCTTCGCTGCGTGTGCGGGCCGTCCCTCCCCCGTAGGTCCACCTGACCCGTGGACCCCTCCGGACGGAAGGACCCCATGTCAGAGCAGCCAGACCAGCCAGAGCAGTCACAGCCGTCAGATCAGTCACAGCGGGCCGAGCGGTCGCGGCGGGCCGAGTCGACGCCACCGCCCGGCGGGCCAGAGCGCGCCCAGCCCGGCGCCGCCGCGCTCGTCCGTCGCCTCCTCGCCGCCGACTGCCCGCCGTACGCGCTGCTGCGCCGCCGGGCGCCCGGGCACGACGCGGACACCGTCGAGGTCCTGATCGGGCCGGTCACCGAGGTCGACCAGCTCGCCGACATCCCGCTGCCCGAGCCGGGCGCGGACCCCGCGCGGGCCGGGCGGCCGGCGTGGGACGCGCTGGCCCTGGTGCCCTTCCGGCAGATCCGCGAGCGCGGCTTCCAGGCCCACGACGACGGGACCCCGCTGGCGGTGCTGCGACCCGACGAGGCGTACGCGCTGCCGCTGCCCGCGCTGCTCGCGGCGCTGCCCGCGCACCAGGTGCGGGTGACGGGTGGCGCCTTCGACGTCGACGACGAGGGGTACGCGCGGATCGTGCGGCGCGTCATCGACGAGGAGATCGGCACCGGCGAGGGCGCCAACTTCGTGATCCGGCGCACCTTCGAGGGCGAGATCCCCGGCTTCGCCGCCCGCGACGCGCTCGCGCTCTTCCGCCGCCTGCTGGCCGGCGAGCGCGGCGCGTACTGGACGTACGTGGTGCACACCGGCGAGCGGACGCTGGTGGGCGCCAGCCCCGAGGTGCACGTGCGGATGTCGGGCGAGACCGTCGTGATGAACCCCATCAGCGGCACCTACCGCTACCCCGAGCAGGGCCCGAGCGTCGAGGGCCTGCTGGCGTTCCTGGGCGACCGCAAGGAGGTGGAGGAGTTGTCGATGGTCGTGGACGAGGAGCTGAAGATGATGTGCGCCGTCGGCGACCGGGGCGGCGTGGTGGTCGGCCCGCGACTGCGGGAGATGGCGCACCTGGCGCACACCGAGTACGAGCTGCGCGGGCGCAGCACGCTGGACGTGCGCGAGGTGCTGCGGCAGACGATGTTCGCGGCGACCGTCACCGGCTCGCCCGTACAGAACGCGTGCCGGGTGATCGCCCGGCACGAGCCGCGCGGCACGGACGGCCGGGGGCGCGGCTACTACGCGGGGGCCCTCGCGTTGATCGGCCGGGACGCCGGCGGGGCCCGCACCTTGGACTCGCCGATCCTCATCCGTACCGCCGACATCGACGGGCGCGGGCGGCTGCGGGTGCCGGTCGGGGCCACCCTGGTGCGTCACTCCGACCCGGCGGGCGAGGTCGCCGAGACGCACGCCAAGGCCGCCGGGGTGCTGACGGCGCTCGGAGTGCGGGCGGAGCCGGCCCGGGTGGCCGGCACGGGCGCCGGCCGGCTGGCGGACGACCCGCGGGTGCGGGCCGCGCTCGACGCCAGGCGCGCGGACCTGGCGCCGTTCTGGCTGCGGATGAACGCGCCGGGGCCGGACGCGGGGAGCGCGGGGCACGCGCTGGTCATCGACGCCGAGGACACGTTCACCTCGATGCTGGCGCACCTGCTGGCCACCTCGGGGCTGCGGGTCGAGGTGCGCGGGTTCGCCGAGCCGGGGCTGCGGGAGGCCGCGCTCGCGCACCCGGGGCCGATCGTGCTCGGTCCGGGCCCGGGCGATCCGTCGGACGCGGCCGACCCGAGGATGCGGCTGCTGCGCGGCCTGGCGGCGGACCTGCTACGCGAGCACCGGCACGGGCTGCTCGGGGTGTGCCTGGGACACGAGTTGATCGCCGCGGAGCTGGGCCTGGAGATCGTCCGCAAGCGGGTGCCGGCCCAGGGGGCCCAGGAGCGGATCGACTTCTTCGGCCGGCCGGAGACGGTCGGCTTCTACAACACCTTCACGGCCCGCTGCGACGCGGAGGCGGAGGCGGCACTCGCGCCGCACCGGGTCGCGTTGAGCCGGGACACGGTGAGCGGCGAGGTGCACGCGCTGCGCGGGCCCGGGTTCGGCGGGCTCCAGTTCCATCCGGAGTCGGTGCTGACGCTGGGCGGCGCGGCGCTGGTGGCCCAGGAGTTGGCGCTGGCCCGGCAGACGGTGCCGCAGGCGTAGCGGGGCGGGCCCAGGGGCGGCCGGCGCGGTGGCCGGTCGCCCCGGCGGCGGGGTGTCGCGCGCCCCGCCGGGCCCCGGCCGGGCGGGCCCGCCGCGGGTGCGTGGCGGGCCCGCCGGTCGCTCAGCCGAAGAAGACCCCGGCCTCCGCGTAGAGGCGCGGGTCCACGGTCTTGAGCTTGGCCGTGGCCTCGGCCAGCGGCACGCGCACCACGTCCGTGCCGCGCAGCGCGACCATCGCGCCGTACGCCTGGTCCCGTACGGCCTCGATGGCGTGCAGGCCGAAGCGGGTGGCCAGCCAGCGGTCGAAGGCGCTGGGCGTGCCGCCGCGTTGGACGTGGCCGAGGACGGTGGTTCTGGCCTCCTTGCCGGTGCGCCGCTCGATCTCCTTGGCCAGCCACTCGCCGACGCCGGAGAGCCGCACGTGGCCGAAGGAGTCCAGCGAGCCGTCCTTGAGGACCATCTGGCCGTCCTTGGGCATGGCGCCCTCGGCGACGACGACGATGGGCGCGTAGCGGACCTTGAAGCGGGACTCCACCCAGCCGCAGACCTCGGCCACGTCGAACCGCTGCTCGGGGATGAGGATCGCGTTGGCCCCGCCGGCGAGGCCCGAGTGCAGGGCGATCCAGCCGGCGTGCCGGCCCATCACCTCTACCACCAGGACCCGCATGTGGGACTCGGCGGTGGTGTGCAGCCGGTCGATGGCCTCGGTGGCGATGTTGACGGCGGTGTCGAAACCGAAGGTGTAGTCGGTGGCGGACAGGTCGTTGTCGATGGTCTTGGGGACGCCGACGCACGGCACCCCGTACTCGTCGGACAGGCGCGCCGCGACGCCGAGGGTGTCCTCGCCGCCGATCGCGATCAGCGCGTCCACCTCGTGCTTGGCGAGGTTCTCCTTGATCCGGCGGACACCGTCCGGCGCCCCCAGTGGGTTGGTCCGCGACGATCCGAGGATGGTGCCGCCGCGCGGCAGGATGCCGCGCACCGCGGGGATGTCGAGCGGTACGACCTGGCCCTCCAGCGGTCCGCGCCAGCCGTCCCTGAACCCGGTGAAGGTGTATCCGTACTCCTGGACGCCCTTGCGGACGGCCGCGCGGATGACCGCGTTGAGACCGGGGCAGTCACCACCACCGGTCAGCACTCCGACCCGCATCGCATCTTCCCTTCTCCCGTGAATGACCCGATATGGCAGCCACGCTAATGGTGACGCAGGTCACACGAGTGGGGATAGGGGGCGAAGTGCCGCGCACCGCGCGGAAGTTGGGCCGGCGCGTTCACTCGTACGAGGGGCGCGCGGGGCGCGGGCGAGCGGCGGCGGACGGATCTCGGCGGCCTCGCGCGCTACGCGTCGCCGTCCAGGCCGCGCTCTATGGCGTAGCGCACCAGCTCGACGCGGTTGTGCAGGTGCAGCTTGCCCAGGGTGTTCTGGACGTGGTTCTGCACGGTGCGGTGCGAGATGACCAGCCGCTCGGCGATCTGCTTGTACGAAAGGCCCTTGGCGACCAGCCGCAGCACCTCGGTCTCCCGGTCGGTCAGCCGGGGCGCGCCCGGCTCGTCGGTGCTGGCCGGGGTCGGGTCGGTGGCCAGGCGCCGGTACTCGCCGAGCACCAGGCCCGCGAGACCGGGCGTGAACACCGCGTCGCCGGCGGCCGTGCGGCTCACCGCGTCCAGGAGTTCGGCGGTCGACGCCGACTTCACCAGGTAGCCGGTGGCGCCCGACTTCACGGCCTCCAGCACGTCCGCGTGCTCGCCGCTGGCCGACAGGACCAGCACCCGCAGCGCCGGGTCGGCGCCCACCAGCTCCTTGCACACCCGCACCCCGGGCAGCCCCGGCAGGTTGAGGTCGAGCACCAGCACGTCGGGTCGCGCGGCGGTCGCCCGGCGCACCGCCTGCGGCCCGTCGCCGGCGGTCGCCACCACGTCGAACCCGGCCTCCGCCAGGTCACGGGCGACCGCCTCCCGCCACATCGGATGGTCGTCCACCACCATCACCCGTACGGCCGCTGCCTCGCTCATGACGCGTCCTTCCTCCCCCGTGGGACTCTCAACTCCACCTCGGTGCCCTGCCCCGGCACCGAGTCGAGGACGGCGCTGCCGCCCAGGTCGCGCAGCCGCCCCCGGATCGACTGGGCGACGCCGAGCCGCCCCTCGCGCTCGGCGTCCACGAGTCGGCCCTCCGGGATGCCCGGGCCGTCGTCGCGGACGGTGACGAGCACGGCGTCCGGCTCGTCCTCGACCAAAATGAAGGCTTTGGCGCCCTCGCCGGCGTGCTGGCGCACGTTGTCCAGCGCGGCGCTGACCGCGCTGGCCAACTCCGTCGCCGCGTGCGCCGGCAGCAGCACGGGGGCGCCCGGCTCGGCGAGCGAGACCGAGGCCCCGGCGAACGGCGCGAGCAGGGTGCGCAGGTCCCGCGGCTCGGACGCTGGACCCGCGTCCGCCGCCTCGCGGGCGGTGCCCGCGACGTCCCGGGCGGTGGCGAGGGGGGACGGCGCCGCCGGGCCGGCGGACGGTGTCGCGTCGGTGGGCCGGGCGCCGGACGGGGGGCTCGACCGGTCCAGGCCGCTGGTGATCAGGGTGCGCAGCGCGACCTCCTGCTCGCCGGCCATCCGGCCGAGTTCGGCCGCCTCGCCGCCGATGGCCACGCCCCGCCGCTGCACCATGGCCAGCACCTGGAGGACGCTGTCGTGGATGTCGCGGGCGAGCCGCTCCCGCTCCCGGGTGGCCGCCTCGATCTGCAGGGCCCGGGCGAGGGTGCGCTCACTGGCGCGGGCCACCTCGACCACGTAGCCGATCGCCACGCTGGCCACCCAGACCAACATCACGTTGTGCACCGTGTTCTGGGCGAAGGCCCCGCGCTCGATAATGTTGGCCGCGCCCGCTATGGCCGAGGCCACCGCGCCCCAGCGCCAGCCGCCCTTGATGGCGAAGCCGAGCACGGCGCCCGCGGTCCATATCGAGGGCAGCGTGGGGCCGCCGTCGATGATCCGCTGGTCCGTGTCGACCAGCGGGGTCAGCAGGATGCCGACGATCGCCACGGAGAGGTCCGCGATCAGGAACCGTTTGGTGCACCGCTCGGCGGAGCTGACCATGCGCCAACTGAACACCATCCAGCCGGCCAGCAGCAGCATGTACGCGCCGGCGCCGAGCGGGTGCGCGTACTCGCCGTAGGCGTGTACGTACAGGGCGATCGCGTAGAGCGCGGTCAGGATGCGGTAGCCGGTGAGGGCTCGCCACAGCGGCTGCTCGACCGACATCCGCACCACGCGCTCGCGCACCGGACGCTCGCGCACCGGTTGCTGAGCCATCTGCCACCCCCCGCTGGGCACCGCTCCCCCGTTGACCGTAGCGGCCCGGCCTAGTCGACAGCGACCCGACCCACTCGGCAGCGATCCCGACCGAGTCGGCTGCGGTGCCCAGCCCACTCGGCAGCGATCCCCGGCCTACTCCGCCTCGCTACGACCCGCCGCGTCCGGGCCCTTCGTGCCGGCCCGGCCCGTCCGGCCCGGCTTGCCGGCCTTCGCGGCCTCGTCCTTCGCCGCCTTGGCCGCCTTCTCTTCCTTCTCCTGCTTGGCGGCCTCGGCGAGCTGCCGCTTGGCGGCGGTCGCGTAGACGTCCACGTACTCCTGGCCCGAGAGCTTCATGATCTCGTACATGACCTCGTCGGTGACCGAGCGCAGGATGAACCGGTCGCCGTCCATGCCGTGGTAGCGGCTGAAGTCCAGCGGCTTGCCGATCCGGATGCCCGGCCGCATGAGCTTGGGCATCACCTTGCCCGGCGGCTGGATCTTCTCGGTGTCGATCATCGCGACCGGGATCACCGGCGCGCCGGTGGCCAGCGCGACCCGGGCCAGGCCGCCCGGCTTGCCACGGTAGAGCCGGCCGTCCGGGGAGCGGGTGCCCTCCGGGTAGATGCCGAAGAGTTCACCGCGCTCCAGCACCTCGATGCCGCTCTTGATCGCGGCCTCGCCGGCGCCGCGCGCGCCCGAGCGGTCCACCGGGAGCTGGCCGACGCCCTTGAAGAAGGCGGCGGTCATCCTGCCCTTGAGGCCGGGCGAGGTGAAGTACTCCGCCTTGGCGATGAAGGTGACCTTGCGGTCGAGCATCGCCGGCAGGAAGAAGGAGTCCGAGAAGGAGAGGTGGTTGCTGGCCAGGATCGCGGGCCCCTCGGCCGGGATGTTCTCCAGGCCCTCCACCCAGGGCCGGAAGGCAAGCTTCAGCGACCCACCGATGGAAAGCTTCATTGCGCCGTAGAACAACCGAGGACCTCCTGTATCCGACGAGGAGACCTTAACCCGCCGCGGGGCACGCCTCTCGCCCGCGTTCGGCGGCGGCCGGCGGGCCGGGCCGCGGAACCGGCCCGGTTCCGCGTCCGTGGCCCGGCTCCCCCCGGGCCCCGCGTACGGCCCGCGCGCGGGGCACCGATCGGCCTATCCCACGTGCGGCGCTCCGCGTAGGCTGAGGTCCCAACCGTCCGGCCGCGCCCGGCCCCTGACCGAACGGAGACCCCGGTGCCGCTGTCCCCCGGAGCCGAGCCGTTCCACCACCCAGGAAACCCCGGCAACTCCGTCGGTGTCCTCGTCTGCCACGGCTTCACCGCCTCCCCCCAGTCCGTTCGGCCCTGGGCCACCTCGCTCGCCGAGCGCGGGTACGCGGTCTCGCTCCCGCTGCTGCCCGGCCACGGCACCCGGTGGCAGGACCTGGCGCTCACCGGCTGGCAGGACTGGTACGCGGAGGTCGACCGGGAGCTCGGCAGGCTGGCGGCGCGCTGTTCGCGGGTCTTCGTCTGCGGCCTGTCCATGGGCGGCACGCTGGCGCTGCGGCTCGCGGCCCGGCACGGGGCCACCATCAGCGGCCTGGTCCTGGTCAACCCGGCGAACAAGATGCACGACGTGGCGGCCAGGGCGCTGCCCGTGGTGCGCCACCTGGTCCCCTCGACCAAGGGCATCGCGAGCGACATCGCCAAGCCGGGCAGCCAGGAGCTGGGCTACGACCGGGTGCCGCTGCACGCCGCGCACTCGCTGCGTCAGTTCTTCCGGATCGTGGACGCGGAGCTGGCGCAGGTCACCCAGCCGCTGCTGGTGCTGCACAGCCCGCAGGACCACGTGGTGCCGCCGGTGGACTCGGCGCGCATCCTGGCCCGGGTCTCGTCCACGGACATCACCGAACGGCTGCTGGAGCGCAGTTTCCACGTGGCCACGCTGGACCACGACGCGGAACTGATCTTCGCCGACACGCACGCGTTCATCAGCCGCCTGGCGTCGCCCGCCGACGCGCCGCGCCCGGACCGGGTGGGTTGAGCCATGCCGCGGGCTGAGGGAGAGGCAGGACAGGGACCGGTGCCCGAGCGCGACGCACACACCGACGACCCGGCGGACGCCGGCGCCCCCGACGAGCGGCCGGCCACCCCCGGCGCCCAGGAACCCACCGTCGACGCGCCGACCGACCGCGCGCTGGGCGCACCGGGCCCGGCCGGCGAGGCCGAGGCCGCGCGGGCGGCCGACGAGGCGCCCGCGTCCGGGGCGACCGAGCCGCAGGACGGGCCGCCCGGCGACACCCACCGCGCCACGGGCGACCTCGCCCCCCGCGACGGAGCGCCGGGCCCCGAGACCACCACCGGCCCGGCCGCCGCACAGCAGCCGACGGGCGACGGCGCGACGGGTGACGGCGCGGCGAGCGGCGGCGGGGCGGGCGCGACCGCCACGGAGCCGGAGCACGACGCGGCCCGGCGCTCGGCCGAGGAGGCGGCGTGGGCCGAGATCGTCGCGGGTTACGGGGACGAGCCGCCGGACCCGCCGGGCGTGGCCCCCTGGTCGTCGGCCGACGCGCGGGAGCGGGCGGCGAACGGGCCCACCCGCGAGATCGCGCCGGGCAAGCCGGACAAGACGCTCGGCACGGCGGGCGGCTCCGGCCGGGAGGCGGACGAGCCCCCGGCGGAGCCGGCGATGGCGCTCGGCGGCTCCGTGATCTTCGCGCCGGGCGTCGGCCCGCGCGACTGGTCCCCGGCCGAACCCTCCGACGACGACTTCGACGCGAGCGACGAGGGCCATTTCGTACCGCCCGAGCCGCCGCCGCTGCCGCACGCGGACACCACGGCCCGCTTCGCCTGGCTGGCCGTGCTCGGCGGGCCACTGCTGCTGTTGCTCATGGTGGTGCTGCGCCAGGAGATCACCTGGTGGATCGCGACCCTGGGGGTCGGCGGCTTCCTCGGCGGCTTCGCCACGCTGGTGATGCGGATGCGCGGCGACGAGGACGACGAGGACGAGGACCCCGGCCGGGGCGCGGTCGTCTGAGCGACGGACGGGCCGGTCTGATCCGGCCCGCCCGTCGACCTCCCGGCGGGCCGGCTCGCCCCGCGACCGGCCCGCGGGCTTGTTCCTCCCCGACGGAGCGCACCCGGCCCGCCGGGCCTCGCCCGGGCCCGGGCGTGCCGGCGGGTCAGCCCTTGGGCGGCGCGGGGTGCGGCAGCCGGAGGGCGGCCAGCACGGGCAGGTGGTCGGCCGCCGCGCGCAGGTCGGCGGGGCGTACGGCGGGCAGTTCGGCCGGCACGCCGCAGCCGAGGATCTCCACGCCACCGGTGGTCAGTACAGCGTCCACGCGCTCGCGCGGCCCGGCGGGCGGCGCGGTGTGCTCCCCGCCCCACGGCCGCTCGGCCCACGCGTCCCGCAACCGGTCGTCGGTCAGCCGCCGGAAGGCCCGGCCGTCCGGCGCTTCGCCGAGGCTGCCGGCGAGCACCGCGTACGGCGCGTCGAGCCCGTCGAGTCGGGACAGCAACGCCCCCGCATGGGTGTGGCGCTCCCCGGCGTCCGGGCCGAGGTGGCAGCTCAGCACGCCGAGCCGGACGTCGCCGAAGCGCAGCACCGCGGCGGCCACGCCGCGCCGCCGCACGCCGGGCGTGCGGGGCAACAGGATCTCCTCGGTCCGCTCCACATGGGCCCGCAGCGTGCTGAAGATCGCCGGCCCCGCGGTGGTGGCGCCGCCCGTCACGTGCACCAGGCCGGCCTCGCGGGCGAGCCGGGCGAGCGCCTTGCGCCAGCGGAAGAACCTCGGCGCCTCCTGGACGCACACCACGTCCGGGGCGGTGGCGCGGATGACCCGGGCCACCGCGCGGCAGGCGGCGCCGGACGGCTGGCCGGGCGCGTCGCGCAGCGAGCGGACGTTGTAGCTGAGCACCCGCACCACGACGGAGCCGTCCGGCTCCCTGCGTGAGGCGGGCAGGTCGTGCTGTTGACTCCGTACGGCCGCGAACGTCACTTCGCCACTCCAGAACTGGGACCGGACTCGATGATCTGCTGTGCGCTGTTCCGTGGTGCTGGGTCACGCTGGTGGTGCTGAGGCAGTCTGGTGATGCGTGCCCCATGGTGCCGACGATGCTGGTGTGACGGAAGTTCCCGTCGGCGGCGGCCCGTTCGAGCCGCGCGCGAGGCAGTGTCACCGCCGGGCCGCGGGGCGAGCGTACGCCCGCGGCGCACCGGCGTGCCGCGTACGACGCGACGGCGCGGTGCCGGCCCGCGCGGGTGGGCGGGGGGGGGGCAGCGCGCCGTCGGTGTGAGGTCAGCCCTGGCGGGCCAGGTCGGCCGCGCCGACCAGCCCCGCCTTGCCGCCGAGCTGGGCGGCCAACACCTGGGCGTGGGGCCGCCATTGGCTGCCCACCAGCCAGCGGCGGAAGGACTTGCGGATCGGGTCGAGCACGAGGTCGCCCTCGTCGGAGACGCCGCCGCCGACGATGAACGCCGACGGGTCGAAGAGCGAGGCGAGGTCGGCGAGGCCGGCGCCCGCCCACCGGGCGAGTTCACGGAAGGAGTCGATGGCCACCGGGTCCCCGCTCCGGGCGGCCTGGCTCACGTGCTTGCCCTCGATCCCGGCGGGGGTGCCGTCGCCGAGGCCGAGCAGGACCGTCGCGTTCTCCGGCGTCGCGGCGGCGCGCTGGCGCGCGTACCGGACCAGGGCGCGGCCGGACGCGTACTGCTCCCAGCAGCCCTGGCTGCCGCAGCCGCACAGCAGACCGTCCGGGACCACCCGGATGTGCCCGAACTCGCCCGCCACGCCGAACCGGCCGCGGCGCAGCTTGTTGCCGATGATGACGCCGCCGCCGAGGCCGGTGCCGAGCGTGATGCAGATGACGTCCTCGTGGCCCTGGCCCGCGCCGAACCGGTACTCGCCCCAGGCCGCGGCGTTGGCGTCGTTCTCCACCACGACGGGCAGCCCGACGCGCTGCTCGACCTTGTCCTTGAGCGCCTCGTGGCGCCAGTTGACGTTCGGGGCGAACAGCACCGTGGCCCGCTTGTCGTCCACGTAGCCGGCCGCGCCGATGCCGACCGCCTCCACCTCGTGGTGCGCGCTGACCGTGCGTACGGCCTCCGCGATCGCGTCCACGACGGCCTCGGGGGTGGGCGGGGTCGGCACCTTGCAGGTGTCCCGGATCGCGCCCTCCTCGTCGACCACGCCCGCTGCGATCTTCGTGCCGCCGATGTCGACGCCGATGGTGAGTCCCATGTGTCCCTCAGTCTCCGGTCGAACCCCGCTGCGGCCCACCGTACCGGAGCGCGGGCTCAGTCGAGGTCGATGTGTTCACTTCCTGGAGGCGTATCGTCTCGGCGGTCGTCGTCTTCCCGCTCCGTCGCCGCCCCCGGCGCCGCCCCGCGCGCCGCCTCGTCGTCGCCCCGGGTCCAGCGCTGTTCCTGTCCGCTGACCGCGGCCCGAGCAGCAGCGAGCAGCTCTGTACCGGCAGTTGCCAGGTGGTCGAAGACGTCGGGGTTGCGCTCGATGACGGGCTCGACCACCGCCTTCGCCTGTCCGATCAGTTGGCGTACGACGGTTTGGGCGGCGGCGCCAGCAATCGGGCCTTGAAGCGAAGAGAGCTTGTTGGTCACTGTTTCCGCCAACTTACGCAACTCTTCGGCGGCACTGACCTGCTGCGGTCCGTAGCGGTCGCGTCGCCTGGCGCGTTCGGCGTCGAGGTCCTCGGCACACGCCTGCTCCCAGGCGCCCGGGTCGGGCGCCTGGCGCGGCTCGCTGTCGCGGGTGTCCTGGTCGTCGGGGCGGGGCCGGTCGCCGGCGGGGCCGTCGGCGCCGGGTCGGGAGGCGGGCCCGGGCGCGCTGGCGGCGTCGTCCGGGCGCTCGGTGGCATCGCTCATGGCGGGCTCCTGCGGTGCGGCGGGGCCGTCGGTCCGTCCGGCGCGATCGGCCCGGCCTGGTCTGGTCGGCTCTTTCGACGGTACCCGAACAGCGGTGTGCCGTTCAGTGGTCGCGGGGCCACAACCGTGGATCGGGGGCGAAGCGCACGCGCAGGGCGCCCTCGTGCAGTCCCGCGCCGGCGACGGTGCACCGGCGCAGCGCGGAGGGCAGCGGCAGCACGCGGCGGAACTCGCCCACGGTGACGACGATTTCGTCGCCGCGCCGCACCAGGGACAGGTCGTCCCGCTCGGCGCCGTCCAGCGGCAGCCGCCACACCAGCAGCCCCTCGTCCGCCAGCCGGTCCTCGACCGTCCACGGCTCGGCGGCGGGCCGGTCGGGGCGCGCGTCGACGGGCCCGACGGCGTCCGCGAGCGGCCCGAGGTCGGCCAGGCCCCGTGGGTCGCGGCCGGCGTGCGGCACCTCGCGTACGGGGATGCCGGGTACGGGGATGCCGGGTACGGGGATGCCGGGTACGGGGATGCCGGCCGGCCCGCCGCCGGTGGCCTCCGCGGCGGCGCCGTGTTCCGGGGCGGCCGGGCCGCGCCCGCACGCCTCGCGCAGCTCCTTGAGCGCGGCCTGCTGCTGGCCCGAGGCCGCGGCCAGCCACGGATCGGCGGAGCCGACCGGCAGCAGCCGGTTGGCGATCACCGCGTCCACCCGGCAGCCGTGCAGGGCGAGCCCGGCGCGCGCGGCGCGCAGCGCCCGCGCGGCCAGCGGTCCCGGCTCGGCGACCAGCCGTACGGTCACCGCGTCCGACTCGATGATCTGCCGCACCGCCGCCAGGTCCTCCTGCCAGCGGCCGAAGGTCTCGTAGAGCCGCTGCGCGGGCACGGGCACGCCGGCGAGCTGGGCCAGCATGGGGTGCAGCGCGCGGGACGCCTGGCGCTCGGCGGGCAGCAGTCGGCGCAGGTAGCGGCCGAGTTGCTCGGGCAGGCCGAGGAGGCGGATCGCCTCGGGCGCCGGCGGCAGGTCCACGACGAGCACGTCCCAGCCGCGCGGGGGCCCGCCGGCCGCGCGGGCGGCGGCGGCGCGGTCCGCGGCCTGGTGGACCGCGCGCAGGGTGGCCATGAGGGCGAACGCGTCGGCGCCCGGCAGTTCGGTGGCCTCCTCGGCGGCCACGGCGTTGGCCCCGAGGTAGTCGAGGACGCTTCGGGCGCGCTCCTGTACCGAGGCCAGCTCGGACCGGAAGTACTCCGGCGTGGCGATCCGCGCCACCCACAGCCGGGGGGCCAGCTCGGTGGGCGGGCTCCAGGGCGCGGGCGCGGTCTCGGCCGTCGGCTCGGCGGCGGGGGCCGGGCCCGCGGGGTGGAAGACCTCGTCCAGGGCGCCGGCGCGGTCGGTGCTGAGCAGCAGCGTGCGCTGCCCGGAGCGGGCCGTGGCGAGCGCGGTGGCGGCGGCGACGGTGGTGCGTCCGCTGCCGCCGACGCCGGTGATCAGAACGGTGCGCATGCGGGTCAGCCCGTGGGGGCGCTCTCCACGCGCTTCTTCAGGCCCGCCAGCGCGCGGTCGATGATGACCTTCTCGGCCTTGCGCTTGATCATGCCGAGCATGGGGATCTTGACGTCCACGGTGAGCTGGTAGGTGACCAGGGTGCGGGCGCCGCTGTCGAGCGGGTCGAGCCGGTAGGAGCCGTCGAGCGAGCGCAGCATCTGGGACTTGACCAGCGACCAGCTCACCTCGCGCTCGCCGATCCAGGTGTACGCCAGGGTGTGGTCGTCCTTGATGGCGCCGGCGTCGAGCAGCAGGCGCACCTGTTCGGCGCGGCCCTGCGGGTCCCTGGCGATGACCTCGGCTTCCTTGACCTCTCCGGTCCACTCGGGGTAGCGGTCGAAGTCGGCGATCACCCCCATCACGTCGGCCGGGGCCGCTTCGATCGTGATGCTTGAGCTGGTGTGTTCCGCCATCGCCGTGGCTCCTCCGTACCCGTTCGCCGCCTGGTGCGCCTGCGGTGAAGGCTATCGCGCGCCGCCCGCCGCACCGACCGCCCCATGAGCCCGGCGCCGGCTCACCACTCCAACACCCAGGGGGTGCCGGACGAGGCGAAGTGGCCGACGTTCACGCACTCGGTCGCGCCCACCCGCATGCGGCGCGCCAACGGCTGGTGCACGTGGCCGAAGAGGGCGTACGCGGGACGCGTCGCGCGGATCGCCTCAAGGAGCGCGGAGCTGCCGCGCTCGAAGCGCCGGGCGACCGTGTCGTAGCACAGCTCCGGTACGTCGGGCGGGATGTGCGTGCAGAGCACGTCCACCTCGCCGAGCGCGGCGATCTTCGCCGCGTAGGCGTCGTCGTCGATCTCGTACGGGGTGCGCATCGGGGTGCGCAGCCCGCCGCCGACGAAGCCGAAGACCCGGCCGCCGATCTCCACCCGCTCGCCGTCGAGGACCGTGGTGCCCGGGCCGGCGTAGTCGGGCCACAGGGCCGGGATGTCCACGTTTCCGTACGTGGCGTACGTGGGGGTGGGGAAGGCGGCGAAGAGTTCGGCGTACTGCCCCCGCACCGCGGTCTCGATCGCCTGCTCGCGGCTGCCGCCCGTGCGCTCCTCCAGGTCCGCCCAGAGCGCGCGGCCGAAGTCGCGGGCCTCGTCGAAGCGGCGGGCGGTGCGCAGGGCCACGATGCGGTGCGCGTTCTCCACCCCGAACAGGTCCGGGAAGATGCCGCGCGAGTGATCGGCGTAGTCCAGGAAGAGCACGAGATCCCCGAGACACACCAGGGCGTCGGCGCCGGCCCCCGCCTTGCCGAGGTCGGCACTGTTGCCATGCACATCACTGACCACGTGAACTCGCATGCGGCTCACCTTATGCCCGTTAAGCAGCTCGCCGGAAGGGCCCCCACCTGCGGTTACTTCCGCGTCACCCGGGTTTGGGACTACTGTGCGCGAAGCCAGCTTCCAAGTGTGTGACGCATCAAACATCTAGGCGTGACCCCTATCCCCTAGCCGTACCGATGGGTAACGTCCGGGCAGTCCTACACCTCTGCCTGATGGACCGCAGCCGACGCAGCACGCCACAGCGACGTGGCGCCGGCGCCCGACGAGGAGCAGCAGTCTTGCGCGAGTTCAGCCTCCCGGCCCTCTATGAAGTACCGGCCGACGGCAATCTGACGGACCTCATCCGGCGCAACGCCGCCCAGCACCCGGACGTTCCCGTGCTGGGACGCAAGGTCGACGGCCGCTGGCAGGACGTCACGGCGGCGACCTTCCTGGCCGAGGTCAGGTCCGCGGCCAAGGGACTGATCGCCTCCGGCGTGCGCCCCGGCGACCGGGTCGGGCTGATGTCGCGCACCCGGTACGAGTGGACGCTGTTCGACTTCGCCATCTGGAGCGCCGGCGCGGTGACGGTGCCGGTGTACGAGACCAGCTCGGCCGAGCAGGTGCAGTGGATCCTGGGCGACTCGGGCGCCGTGGCCTGCCTGGTGGAGACCCCCGAGCACGAGGCCGTCGTGGACTCCGTACGCGACCGGCTGCCCTCCCTGGGCCCCGTGTGGCAGATCGAGGGCGACGCGGTGGGCGCGCTGGCGGCGGCCGGCGACGGCGTCACCGACCAGGCCGTGGACGAGCGCAGCGCGGCGGCGACCGCCGACTCCCCCGCCACCATCGTGTACACCTCCGGCACCACGGGCCGGCCCAAGGGCTGCGTGCTGACCCACCGCAGCTTCTTCGCCGAGTGCGGCAACGCCGTCGAGCGACTCAAGCCGATCTTCCAGACCAACGAGTCGTCGGTGCTGCTCTTCCTCCCCGTCGCACACGTCTTCGGGCGCCTGGTGCAGGTCGCCTCCGTGCTCGCGCCGATCAAGCTCGGCCACGTCGCCGACATCAAGACCCTCACCGACGAACTCGCCGCCTTCCGCCCGACGCTGATCCTCGGCGTGCCGCGCGTCTTCGAGAAGGTCTACAACTCGGCCCGCGCCAAGGCCCAGGCCGACGGCAAGGGCAAGATCTTCGACAAGGCCGCGGAGTGCGCCATCGCGTACAGCCGCGCCCTGGACACCCCGGGCGGCGTGCCGCTCGGGCTGCGGCTCAAGCACAAGGTCTTCGACCGGCTGGTCTTCCGCAAGCTGCGCGCCGTGCTCGGCGGCCGGGCCACGCACGCGATCTCCGGCGGCGCGCCGCTGGGCGAGCGGCTCGGGCACTTCTACCGCGGCATCGGCTTCACGGTCCTGGAGGGCTACGGGCTGACGGAGTCCTGCGCGGCCACCACGTTCAACCCCTGGGACCGGCAGAAGATCGGCACGGTCGGCCAGCCGATGCCCGGCTCGGTGGTGCGCATCGCCGACGACGGCGAGGTGCTGCTGCACGGCGAGCACCTGTTCAGCGGCTACTGGAACAACGAGGCGGCCACCGCCGACGCGCTCTCCGACGGCTGGTTCCACACCGGCGACGTGGGCTCGCTGGACGAGGACGGCTACCTGACCATCACCGGCCGCAAGAAGGAGATCATCGTGACGGCGGGCGGCAAGAACGTCGCCCCGGCCGTCATCGAGGACCGCATCCGGGCGCACGCGCTGGTCGCCGAGTGCATGGTGGTGGGCGACGCGCGGCCGTTCGTGGGCGCCCTGATCACGCTGGACGAGGAGTTCCTGCCGCGCTGGGCGGCCGAGCGGGGCAGGCCCGCCGACGCGCCCGCCGCCGAGCTGCGCTCCGACCCGGAGCTGCTGGCCGAGATCCAGCGCGCGGTCGACGACGGGAACGCGGCGGTCTCCAAGGCCGAGTCGGTGCGCAAGTTCCGCATCCTGGCGACCCAGTTCACCGAGGACTCCGGCCACGTGACGCCGTCCATGAAGCTCAAGCGGAACGTGGTGGCCAAGGACTTCGCGGACGAGATCGAGGCCATCTACCGCACCTGAGATCCGCCCCGTCCGGGCCCACGGCGGGCCCGGACGCCCGCGTACCACCAGCGCGCCAACGGCCCGCGCCCCGCGCCAACCCGGTCAGCCGGTCGCAGCGGCCCGACCAGCCCGGCCGCAGCAGCTCCGCCGGGACAGCCCGGTCAGCGCAGCCCGGTCAGCCGGTCACATCGGCCCGACCAGTCCGGCCGAAGCAGCTCCGCCAGGACAGCCCGGCAGAGCAGCCCGGTCAGCCGGTCACATCGGCCCGACCAGTCCGGCCGAAGCAGCTCCGCCAGGACAGCCCGGCAGAGCAGCCCGGTCAGAGCAGCTCGGTCAGGCGCTCGGCCAGCAGGTCCCAGCGCCAGCGCTGCTCCACCCAGGCGCGGCCCCGCTCGCCCATCCGCTGGCGCAGCTCCGGGTCGCCCAGTAGCGCGATGATCCGGTCCGCGCTCTCCTCGACCGAGCCGCCCCGTACGACCCAGCCGGTCTCGCCGTCGAGCACCGCGTCCGGCGCGCCGCCCGAGTCGCCGGCCACCACCGGCAGTCCGGTCGCCGACGCCTCCAGGTAGACGATGCCGAGCCCCTCGACGTCGAGCCCGCCGCGCCGGGTGCGGCACGGCATGGCGAAGACGTCGCCCGCCCCGTAGTGGGCCGGCAGTTCGGCGCCGGGCACCGGGCCGGTGAAGCGCACCGAATCGCTCACCCCGGTCTCCCGGGCCAGCCGCTCCAGCTCCCCCCGGTACGGGCCGCCCCCGACGATCAGGAGCACCGCGTCCGGCACCCGGCTCAGGATGCGCGGCAGCGCGAGGATCAGGGTGTCCTGCCCCTTGCGCGGCACGAGCCGTGAGACGCACACCACGACCGGCCGGTCGGCGAGGCCGAGCCTGGCCCGGATCTCGTCGCCGCCCGATCCGGGGTGGAACGCCTTCTCGTCCACGCCGGGCGGGAGTTCGACCATGCGGGCCGCGGCCGGCCCGGAGAGCGCGCCGGCGATCCGGGAGCGGGTGTACTCGCCCAGGTAGGTGAGCGTGTCGGTGCCGTCGCCGATGCGGCGCAGGAGTTGGCGGGCGGCGGGGAGCTGGGCCCAGCCGGCCTCGTGCCCGTGCGTGGTGGCCACCAGCCGGCGCGCGCCCGCCGCGCGCAGCGCGGGCGCCATCAGCCCGAGCGGGGCGGCGGCGCCGAACCACACGGACGAGCAGTCGTGGGCGCGCAGCAGTTCCGTCGCCCGCCGGGTGACCCGGGGCGTGGGCAGCAGCATGGTCGTGCGGTCCCGCACCACGGTGAAGGGCTGTTCCGCGTCGAAGGCCGCGCAGGCCCGGGCGCCCTCCGCGCCGCGTTTCCAGGTGCTGGCGTAGACGACGAGGCGGTCGGGGTCGAGGCGCAGCGCCATGTTGTGCAGGAAGGTCTGGATGCCGCCGGGCCGGGGCGGGAAGTCGTTCGTGACGATCAGGGTCTTGTCCATCGCCGCCGACAGTACCCAAGGCGCCCCCGCCGCACGTCGGCAGGCGAGCCGGGTCCGCGCGTCCGTGCTAGGACACGGCCCGTGGCAGGGCGGGCGCGGCGAGCTGCTTCCTGAGGTAGGCCCGCCAGCGCCGGACGAACTCCTCCTCGCCCACCCGCAGTTCGTCGCGGAGCGCCTCCCGCACGCCCGCCTCACGCTCGGGCGCGCTGCCGACCGCGCGGTAGAAGGCGACCAGTTTCCGCTCGCCCCACTGCTCGGCGATCATCCGGCAGGCGAGCCAACCCTGCTCGTACGCCTGCGCCAGGACGTTGCCGTCCCCCGCGAAGCCGAAGTCGGCGTCGCGCGGCAGGTCGCTGGGGAGGTCGCCGCCCTCGACGGCGCGGGTCAGCTCGGGGGCGACCTGGCGCGGGAAGGTCTTGGTGTCGCGGTAGCCGACCCAGTCGGCGAAGCCCTCGGAGAGCCACAGCGGCGTGCTGGCCGAGGTGTGGGCGCGGGTCGCGACGTGGGTGGCCTCGTGCGTCATGACGACCTGCCGGCCGAGGTCGCCGAGCGCGTCGTACGCCTCCGGGTTGATGATCACGCGGTCCGCGGGGACGGTACCCGAGCCGCCGATCTCGCCGGTGGTGACCGCCGCTATGCCCCGGTAGCCGGAGGCGGAGCCGCCGAGCAGGGCCGCCATGTCCGCGAGCGAGCGCGGCACCAGGACCACCACGCGGCCCGCCCACGGCCCGCGCCAGGCGCGGTGCACGCTCGGCACGGCGCTGTCCGCGGTCGCGGCGACGCCCTGGAGGTAGCGCCGGTCCTGCCCGACCCCGAGCACGAGGCTGCGCTCGCCGCGGACCACCGAGACCCGGCCCTGGTCCCACAGTTGCGCGGCGCCGCGCTCCGCCGCCCCCGGCGCGGTGCGGGTCGGTGCCTGGACGGCGGCCACGTACCACCGGTGCCCGCGCTGGGCGAGGGTGAGCCGCTGGGGGGCGACGACGGGCGCGGTGTCGTAGCCGGCGAGCCGGTAGCGCATCTCGACCTGGGCGGTGACCCTTCGGCCGGTGCCGTCGACGGGCGGAAAACCGCCCTTTCGGATGAAACGGTACTGCACGGAGCTGAGGGGGACCTCCGCCAGATTGTCGAACGTCCGCTGCTGCTGGGCGCGGTAGCGCCCGGGCGCGCGGTCGACGGTGGCCATGAAGGCGCCCTCGTCCCGCTCGCGGACCGCGTCGGCGCGCCGCTCCAACAGCCGCTCTATGGCCCGCGCGTCCGGGTCAGGCCCGTCCGACTCGCCGCCCCAGCCGGCCATCGCCGCCAGCGTGCTGAGCAGCGCCGTGAACACCACAAGGGCGGCCACCACACCGCTGACCGCCCACCGTCCACCCCGTCGCAACCTGCCCGCCACGCCGTCGATCGTACGGGGTGAGCGCGCGCGGCAGCAGGCGAACACCGGACGACGCGGCCCGCCGTCAGGGGCGGTTGACGGACGTCACGGGCATCATCCCCACCGGGTCGTAGCGCACGTTGGCGCCGGGGTGCGGGGCGTGGATGACCTGGCCGCCGCCCACGTACATGCCGACGTGACTGGCGTCGCCGCGGTACACCACCAGGTCGCCCGGCTGCGCCTGGCTCAGCGGCACCCGCTGCCCGACACCGGCCTGGCCCTGCGAGGTGCGCGGGACGGCCACCCCGGCCTGCCGCCAGGCCCACTGGGTCAGCCCCGAGCAGTCGAAGGAGCCGGGCCCGCTCTGGCCCCACGCGTACGGGGCGCCGACGGCGCTCTGCGCGGCGCGCACCGCGGCGGCGGCGCGCGGGGAGGCGGCGGCCCCGCCCGTGGGCTGTTGCCGCTCGTGCCGCGCGGCGGCCCGGCGGTCCTCCTCCTTGGCGCGCTCGCTACGGCGCAGGGCGGCGCGCTCGGCCTCGGTGAGCCCGTTGAGCACGGTGCGGGCGGCGGCGAGCTTGGCGGTGACCTCGCGCTTGTGCCGGGCCACCGCCTCCCGGCTGCGTTCGAGTTCGACGAGCTTGCCGGTGGCCTCGGCGCGCTCCTGCCGCAGGGCGCGCTGCGCCGCGTGCAACACGCGGAGTTGGCCCGCCTGACGGTTGGAGATCCGGTCGAGCGCCGCCGACTTGGTGAGGAACCCGTCCGGGTCCTCGGTGAGCAGCAGGGTCAGGCTCGGGTCGACGCCGCCGGAGCGGTACTGGGCGCCGGCGAGCCCGGCGAGCGCCCCGCGCAACTGGTTGACCCGGTCCTGACCCCGGGCCACGCTGCTCTGCAGCGCGCCGACCCGCTCGCGGAGTTGGTCGGACCGCTCCTTGGCCAGGTTGTACTTCTCGGTGGCCCGCTCGGCGTCGTGGAAGAGGCGCTCCACGGTGCGCCGGGCGGAACTGGTGCTCTGGCCGCTGCTCTGACCGCTGGGACCGCTGCTGTGCGCGTCGCTGCTGTGCGCGTCGGACGGCGGGGCCCCCGGGTCGGCGCCGGCCGGGACCGCGGTGAGCGCGACCGCCGAGGCGGCCAGCGCGGCGGACAGCATGGCCACTCGGGCCGGCCGGTCATGAGCTGAGGGCGAGGTACGGCGATGGGACGCCACTGGAGGCCGCATTCCCTTCCGCTGGCGGCGGTCCCCCGCGCCCACGGACAGGCGTACGACAGGGCGTGACCGCGCGCGGCAGAGAGTAGCCGTACGGACACGGAGGGTCCAAAGACCGTGCGCCGCGCCGCATCCCGTCCGCGCCCGGCGCCGTCGCCTCAGGCGCAGGTCACCGGCCGGGTGGCCGGTCAACCGGGGACCGGGCGATTCCCTCGTACGGGTGGCCGCCGGGGTTCGGCCGATGGGGCGGCCCGGTGGCCCGCGCGCCGCGGCCCGGTCGCGGCGAGGGGGCGGGTCGCCCGACTGGCGGCCAACCACGGCCTTACGGGCGGCAGTTGGCGGGCGCGCCGCCGCCGGGGCGGGCCAGCGAGGGCTTCGGGTACGCCGCGGCGCCCGGGCCGGAGGGGGCCACGGGCGCCGACGGAGCGAGCGGGTGAGGCGTCAGATGCGGACGCCGAACTGGAACGGCATGTTGTTGATCGACTCGTAGCGCACGTTGGCGCCCGGCTTGGGCGCGTGCAGCACCTGGCCGTTGCCGGCGTACAGGCCGATGTGGTGCAGGTCGCTGTAGAAGAGCACCAGGTCGCCGGGCTGGAGTTCGCTCTGCCCGATGCGGGTGCCGTTGTTGGCCTGCGCCTGCGACGTGCGGTCCAGCGAGACGTCGGCCTGGCTGTAGGCCCAGCCGGTGAGGCCGGAGCAGTCGAAGGAGTTCGGGCCGGTCGCGCCCCAGACGTACGGGGAGCCGATCTTGGTCTTCGCGGCGGCGAGGGCGATGCCGGCGCGTCCCGAGGTCGGGACGTCCTTGGCGGGGTCGGATTCGCCGCCCTTGTCGGCGTCGAGGTCCTCGCGCTGGTTGGCCGAGCGGTTGGCCCGCTCCTGCTCTTCCCGCTCCTCCTTGGCGAGCTGCTCGCGCTCCTGCGCGGTCAGCGAGTTGAGCAGCGACTGCGCCTTGGAGAGCTTGCCCTGGATCTCCTTCTTCTTGTCGCCGAGCGCCTTGCGGGTGTCGGCCAGGTCCTTGAGCTTGAGGCCGGCCTCCTCGCGCTGCTGCTTGAGGGTGCGCTGCTTGTCGGCGATCTTCTTGAGCGCCCCGGCCTGCTTGCTGGTGACCTGGTTGAGCGTGGACGCCTTGTCCAGGTAGTCGTCCGGGTCGGAGGAGAGGATGAGCTGGAGGGAGGGGTCCACGCCACCGGAGCGGTACTGGGCGGTGGCCATCGAGCCGAGGCCGTTGCGCAGCTTGTTGAGCTCCTCCTGGCCGCGCGCGACCTTGTCCTGGAGGCCGTCCACCTGCTCTTCGAGGGTGTCCTGCTTCTCCTTGGCCCCGTTGTACTTCTCGGTGGCCACCTCCGCCTCTTCGTACAGCTTGTCGACCTGAGCCTTGACGTCCTTCTTGGTCGGCTTCGGGTCGGCCTGGGCGGCCTGCGAGGTGAGGGCGACGGCAGCGGCGGCGGTCGCGGTGAGGACGGTTACCCGAGTGCGGCTCGGCTGCTTGGGTCGACGGTGGGACGCCACAGTGGGCGAGCTCCTTCTTCCTCCAGCCGCCTACCGGGTGGCGGGGGGCGCTAACCCCGGCTCCGCGTCGCGAGCGCCCAGGGCGGACGGCCGCCAACACGGACTCGGCGGTACCTCCGCTGCCACTCCGGATGAGTGATCAACCGCGCGAAGGTTCGGGGCCTGACCTTAGTGACCTCGCCGTGATCCGTTCAAACCCACAGGGAAAAAACTTGGCTCACGAGCCCATCCTTTACCAACATCACACAATCTGTCACCCCGGATTGACACACAGCTCATGAGGAGGCGATGAGTTTGCCGCTCTTGATCGCCCTATGACGGGACCTGACCGATCCGCCCGGGGATAGCGGCAGATGAGCGACTATCAGGTCAGATGCGATGGCGCGGCTGACCGAGGCGTTGATCACATTGCGGGCCCCGAGGGACAAACCCGCGAGGGCGGGCGGGCGTTCGCGCGCACCGGCCCGCCGCGCCCGCACGGGGTCCGCCGACGCCGTACGGGACGAGGGCGCGCACGGGGCCGCCAGCGGCCACGGGAGCGGGCCCCGGCACGGACGGGGGTGGGGCTCCGGCGCGGACGCGGGCGGGGCCTCAGGTGCGGGCGAGGCGCTTGAGAAGCAGGGCGGAGGCCACCGGGCGGGCCCCGGCCTTGGCGACGCCGTCCGCCACCTCGCGGTCGGTGGAGACCACCACGACGGGACGGCCTGGCGGCTCGGCCCGCACCAGTTGCCGGATCAACTCGTCCGCCGTCACACCGGGCTTGCTGAACATCACCCGCACCCCGCGCGGCGGCGCGAGCAGCACCGGGGCGGCCAGCTCGGCCCCGTCGAAGACGCAGGTCATCTCCGCGCCGGTCTGCGCCGCGAGCACCGCGAGCCCGCCGAGCAGGCGCAACCGCTGCTTCTCCAACGGCATCGTCGGATAGCCGGTCTTGGTCACGTTGTAACCGTCGACCACCAAGTGGGCCTGCGGCAGGGCCAGGAGTTGGTCCAGGAGCGCCGGGTCCATGTCGGACAGCGCGCGGGTGGCGATGTCCTTGGGCGTCATCTTGCCGGGCTCGACGGCTTCCACGGTGTCGGCCGGACGCATCGACGCGGGCGGCAGCGCGAGTTCGCGGCGCAGCCCCTGCGCGGCGTCGAGCATCGTGTCGAGCAGCAGCCGCAGCCGCATGTCCTCCACGCTGCGCCCCTCGCGCACCGCGCGGCGGCTGGCCTCAAGCGCCGCCTCGGTCTCGGCAAGCCGCGTCTTGAGCCGCCGTGCCTCCCCCTCGGCCCTGGTCTGCTCGGCCGCCGCGGCGGCGCGCTGCGCCTCCAGTTCGCTCGCGGACTTGCGCAGCGCCGCCTCGCCCCGGCGTACGTCGCTGAGCGCGCTGCGCAGCTTGCGCTGGAGCGCGTCGGCCTCCTTGCGGGCCGCCTCCAGCTCGGCGCGCGAGCGCTCGGCGTCGCCGCGCGCGGCCGTGCGTACCTGGTCCAGCTCCTCGCGCAGCCGGCGCATCTCGTCCAGGGCGCGCGCGCCGGCGCGTTCCGCGTTGGCGCGCTGGGCCTCCTCGCCCGCGGCCTCGACGAGCTTGACCCAGCCGGTGGGGCGCAGCACGTACGCCAGGGCCGCGACGTCCACCGGGTCGGCCGCGGCGGGCGGCGAGCCGGCCTCGACGGTCTCGGCCAGCTCGGGCTGCGTCTCGCGCAGCCGGGCGGCGATCCGCTGCCGGAAGGCGGGGGCGGTGGCGATGGCGGCGGCCATGGCGTTGCCCGCGAACTTGGCCCGTCGGGTCGGGGTGAAGCGGGCGTACTGCCGCAACTGGGGCGGCAGCTCGCCGACGGTCAGGGCACCGAAGGCGTCGGCGACCAGGGCCACCACCCGGTGCCTGACCCCCTCGGGCAGGGGGCGGTCGAGCGCCTCGGCGGCCTCGCCGGTGCCGCCGTCGGGCCCGTCGGTGCCGTCGGGGCCGACGGCACCCGCGACGCCGTCAGCTCCGTCGGCGCCGTCCACGGCGCCCGGGCCGCTCGTCCGCTCCTCCACCTGTCACCGCTCCGTTCTCAGGCGCTCGCGCCCGGGCGGTCGACGAGCTCGATCTGGTCGACCGCGTTGCACCAGCGGCAGCGCACCGACTCAATGGTCTCACTGACCACCTTGCGCTCCTCGGTGCTGGGCTCCCCGGCCAGGTCCAGGTGCACGTACTCGACGGCCTTGGTCGAGCGCGTCACGTCGAAACGGGTGAGGTTTCCGCACAGGGTGCAGCGCCAGCGGGTGTCGGCTGTGGGCTGGGGAGCGGCCATCGTGTCGTCCTTCACGTCTTCGTTCGCATTCGTTCGCGGTCCACGCGGCCTTCCGCCCGGCCTGGTGCACCCGGTACGCCGCGACCACGCGCGTCGCACCGAGCGCGGTACGCCGCACACGGCTGCCACCTGCCCCCGGGAGGGCCCGGGCCCTCCGCGGTGCGCCGTCGGACTGCGGGAGTGCTGGGCGTAACCCTACGGCCTGACGGTCGCCGGGTGGGGCCCCGGCGGCACCCGCGGCCGGTGCGGGGATCTGCGGGGTTCCGTGTGGTACGGGATGATCTGAACATGTTCAAGAAGGCGACGGCGTCCGACGGCCCTCTGGTGACATATGCGCTCATCGCCGCCTGCTGTCTGCTCTTCCTTCTCAGCCCCGCCGCCGGGCTCGCTCCCCCGGACGGGGACCGCACCGAACTCCTGCGCGCGCGGCAGGACCACTTCGCCCGGTGGGGCGTGGTCCCGGCCGACCTGTGGGCCGGCCCCGTCCGCGCCGCCCTGACCCCGCTGACCGCGCTGTTCGTCCACGGCACCTGGCTCCACCTGCTGGGCAACATGCTCTTCCTCCAGGTCTTCGGCTCGCTGGCCGAGGCCCGGATGGGTCGGCTGCGGTTCCTGGCCTGCTACCTGGCCGCCGGCTACCTGGCGCTGGTCGGCTTCGCCGTGGCGTACCCGGACTCCACGCAGCCGCTGGTCGGGGCGTCCGGGGCGATCTCGGGGGTGCTCGGCGCCTTCCTGTTTCTGCTGCCGCGGGCCCGGGTGACCAGCCTGTTCCCCTTCCTGTTCTTCCTGCCGCTGCGCTTCCCCGCCTGGTTCGTGCTGCCGCTGTGGTGCGCGCTCCAGTGGCTGGCGGCCCGGCACGGCGGCCCCCGCCCCGGCGTGGCCTACCTCGCCCATCTGATCGGCTTCGGCGTGGGGTTCCTGTACGCCCTGCTCCGCTGGCGTGGGCGGACGGGCCCCGGGGCGGGTTCCGGGCCGCCGGCTAGAGTGAAAGAGCCCGTTCAGGCCACCGAGGGAGACAGCCAGCCGTGATCACGTCAATCGTGCTCATCAAGACCAGCGTGGACCAGATCCCCGAGGTCGCCGAGAAGATCGCCGCCCTGGAGGGGGTGAGCGAGGTCTACTCGGTCACCGGCGCGCACAACCTGATCGCCATGGTGCGGGTGGCCCGGCACGACGACCTCGCCGACGTCATCCCCGGCCAGATCAGCAAGGTGCCCGGCGTGGCCTCCACGGAGACGCACATCGCCTTCCGCACGTACTCGCAGCACGACCTGGAGGCGGCGTTCGCGATCGGGCTCGACGCGTAACGAAGGCCGCGCGGCGGGCGCGCGCGGAGCCGGCGCGGGCCGCCGCGCGCGCTACGGCCGGCCCGCGGGCCCGCTCGCGCGGCGGCCCGTCCGCGCCGTCGGCGCACCGCGCGACCAGCGAGGATGAAGAAGCCCTCATGGTGTCTTCATCGCGGCCAGCGGGTCGGCGGGACACCGTGGGCCCATGGCCCTCTCCCACCGGCTCGCCACCCTCACGGCCGTCGTCGCGATCCCGCTCGGCATAGCCGTCACGAGCTACCTGCTGACCGACAGCCCCGACTCGCCCAAGGCCCCCTCCAAGGTCGAGCTCGAATCCGGCACCCCGGCGCCCGACCCGAGCGCCCCGCCGGACGCCACGCCCACCGGGCCGCCCCCGGCGTCCGACCGGCCCGCCTCCCCGAGCCACGAGGCCGTACCCCCACCGCCAGCGACCGACGGTATGGCCGATGACACCGCAGACGACACCACCGAGCACGACGACGACGCGGGCGACGACGGACCCGGTGACGACGGCTGACGCGCCCCCCGCGCCGGGGCGCCGGATCTCGGCCCGGGTACGGATCCTGCTGTGGCTGCTCCTGGTGATGGCCGTCGCGCTGGCCGCCGTCGCCACCACCACCCGCTCGATCCTGCTGCGCGACGTCGACCAGCGCACCACGGAACTCCTCGCGCAGGAGGCCGGCGAGTTCGCCAACTTCGTCGAGCGCGGCCAGGACCCGCGCACCGGCGCCCCGTTCACCGAGCCGCGCCGGCTGCTCAAGGTCTTTCTGGAGCGGCAGTACGCCGACCCGTACGAGGAGCTGCTCGGCCTGGTGCACGACGCGAAGCCGCCGTCGTTGGTCCGGCAGAAGCGCGACATCCCTGTGCGGCTGCCGCTGTACCGGGACGACCGGGCGCTGGCCGCCATCGCCCGCTCCGACCGGCACACCGGCACCCTCGATCAGGACGGGGGCGAGGTGCGCTGGGCCAAGGTCGCCATCCGGCCGGGCGGCGCGGGCCCCGAGGGCACCTTCGTGGTCGCCTTCCACGCGGACCGTGGCGGTCGAGATGGCCGCCGTCGCCGGGCTGTCCCTGGTGCCGCCGGACCAGCGCGACCCCGGCGCCACCACCACCCGAGGCGTCGGCGAACTCATCCGCGCCGCCCTGGACTTCGGCGCGCGCCGTATCCTCGTCGGCTGCGGCGACTCGGGCACCTCCGACGGCGGCGCGGGCGCGCTCCAGGCCCTCGGCGCCCGGCTGCTCGACGCGGACGACCGCGAACTCCCGCCCGGCGGCCGGGCCCTGGCCCGGCTCGCCCCCCGGGCCCCGGCCGACTCGTGCCGCTGCCCGGACCGCCCGCCGCACCGCGCTGCGCCCCGCCCGCCGCCGGCCCGTGGCGGGAGCGCGGCGACGTGCGGGGGCTACGGCGCTACGACGCCACGGGTCAGTGCGCCGCCGCCCCGCGGTCCGGCACGCAGCGGCCGTCCTCGGTGCGGTAGCTCCAGCGGGCGCCGTCGCGCACCAACTCCCGTACCGCTCGCACGAACCGCTCGACGTGCTCGTCGGGCGTCCCGGCGCCGAAGCTGACCCGGATCGCGTTCAGCGAGCCGGAGCCGCCGGGCGCCTGGTCCGGCGCGCCGCACTCGCCCGGCTCCGACGCCTCGCTGTCGAGCAGGGTGCGCACCAGCGGATGGGCGCAGAACAGCCCGTCCCGCACGCCGATGCCGTACTCGGCGGAGAGCGCGGCGGCGAAGTGCGAGCTGTTCCAGCCGTCCACGACGAAGGAGAGCACCCCGACCCGGGGCGCGTCGTCGCCGAACAGCGACAGGACGCGCACCTGCGGGATGTCGGCGAGGCCGGCCCGTACGGCGGCGATCAGCTCCTGCTCGCGCTCGACCAGCGCGTCGAAGCCGGCCTCGGTCAGCGCCCGGCACGCCGAGGCGATGGCGTACACGCCGATGACGTTCGGCGAGCCGGCCTCGTGCCGGGCGGCGGTGGTGTGCCAGGCCACGTCCACGCCGCCGTCTGCGGCCCGCACCACGGTGCGGCTGGCGCCGCCGCCGGCGAGGTACGGCTCGGCCGCGCGCAGCCAGTCCGCGCGGCCGGCGAGCACGCCGGAGCCGAACGGCGCGTACAGCTTGTGGCCGGAGAACGCGACCCAGTCCACGTCCAACTCGGCGATGTCGACCGGGTGGTGGGGGGCCAACTGGGCGGCGTCGAGCACGATCCGGGCGCCGTGCGCGTGCGCCGTCGCCGCCAACTCGCGCACCGGCCACAGCTCACCGGTCACGTTCGACGCGCCGGTCACGCAGACCAGCGCGGGCCCGTCGGTCGCCTGTCCCGCCAGCGCCGCCTCCAACGTCCGCACGGCGGCGGCGGGCGAGCGGGGCGCGCTGAGGTAGGTCACCGACACGCCCTCCTGCCGCTCCCAGGGCAGCAGCGCGGCGTGGTGCTCGGTCTCGAAGACGTACACCCGCGTGCCGGTGGGCAGCACGGCGGCGAGCAGGTTGAGCGAGTCGGTGGTGGAGCGGGTGAAGACGACCTGGTCGTCCGCGCGGCAGCCGAGGAACGCGGCCACGTCCGCGCGACTGGTCTCGAACAGGTCGGTGGACAACTGCGAGAGGTAGCCCGCCCCACGGTGCACGCTGCCGTAGTACGGGGCGTACGCGGCCACGTCCTCCCACACCCGGCGCAGCGCGGGGGCGCTGGCGGCGTAGTCCAGCGCGGCGTAGCTGACCTCGCCCCCGGTGACCAACGGCACCCGCACGTCCGCCCCGAGCACGGGCAGCGGCAGCGAGGCCGACGGGGCGGCACAGGCGGGCTCGGCCGCCACCCCGGTGTCGGCGGTGGCGGACGGGGCGGCGGTGGCGGCGGACGGGGCGGTGGTGAAGGGGCGCGTGGACATGGCGAGATCTCCCGGCAGGGCAGGGCTTCACACGAGGGAAGCAACAGGGCTTGGGGATACGCACGGCCGACGGCTGACCCGTCGGTGGGTGCGGGAAACGGCCCGGGGGTGCCCGCGCGCTGGCGCGGATCGGATGGACCGGAATGTCCGGAAAACCGGAGCGTGCGGAACGGGGCCGGTCGGCCCTATCGCATTCGCTGACTCACGGAGCTTCTCCCTCGACCACCAGGACCCCTGGATGTCTCACTCGAGGAAACGAGTGCGAGGGGTCCGCGCTTGCCGTAGACCTCGCTGCCTACGGCCTGGTCATCACCCGGGGCACCCCGCCACGGACGGAGGGTTGCCGGACAGCGGGCCGGGGCCTGTGTCGCTGTCACTCGTGACCTGCGAAGCATCATGCCATACCGCGCCCACACCGCAACCGCCGACCTCTCCCGACGGCAGCGCGCGGGGTGGCGAATCGGCCACGCGCTCGGTCCGCGGGGGCCGTTGACGGACCCCGTACGCGGCGCGAGGGCACGCCCCCACCCGGGGACGCGCCCTCGCCCTGTGCCGCTCTGTACCGCCGCGTGCTGTACCGCTGCGTGCTGTGCCGCCTGGCCCGCTCCGTCGCGGCGCGCGGCTACTCCTGGCTGGCCGCCACCCACCGCTCCAGCGTGCGCTTGGCCGCGCCCGAGTCGATGGCCTCGGCCGCGCGCCCCATCGCCGCCCCGATCCGCTCGGTGAGCGGCGGCAGCTCCGGCGCGGGAGCCCCCGCCTCGAACCGCGCGGCCGACTCCGCCGCCGACGTCGTGCTCAACGCGTCCAGGGCGACGAGCGCCGCCGCCGAGTTGAGCAGCACGGCGTCCCGTACGGGCCCGCGCTCGCCGGCCAGCAGCCGGCGGGCCACGTCGGCGTTGTACGAGGCGTCAGCGCCCCGCAGGGCCTCCACGGGGACCAGTTCCAAACCGACGTCGCGGGGGTCGAAGCTCTGCTCGCGTACGGTCCCGTCGCGCACCTCCCACACCCGTGAGGTCGCCGTGGTGGTCAGCTCGTCCAGGCCGTCGTCGCCACGGAAGACCAGCGCGCTGGTGCCGCGCCCGGCGAGCACCCCCGCCAGGATCGGCGCCATCCGCGGGTCGGCGACCCCGGTGGCCTGGGCCGCGACCTTGGCCGGATTGGTGAGGGGGCCGAGGAAGTTGAACGTGGTGGGGATGCCCAGTTCGCGGCGGGCCGCCGCCACGTGGCGCAGCGAGGGGTGGAACTTGACGGCGAAACAGAAGGTGATGCCCGCCCGCTCGGCGACCTCGGCCACCCGCGCCGGCGTGAGGTCCAGGTTGACCCCGAGCTTCTCCAACACGTCGGAGGCGCCGCTGGCCGAGGAGGCGGCCCGGTTGCCGTGCTTGACGACCCGGGCGCCGGTGCCGGCCACCACGATCGAGGACATCGTGGAGATGTTGACCGTCCTGGCCCCGTCGCCGCCCGTCCCCACGATGTCCACGGTGGGCCCGGGGACGTCGATCAGGTTGGCGTGCTCGTACATCGTGCGGACCATGCCGGCGACCTCGTCGACCGTCTCGCCCTTGGCCCGCAGGGCGACCGCGAACCCCGCGATCTGGGTGTCGCTGGCCTGGCCCGTCATGATGCGGTCCATCGCCCAGGCGGAGGCGTCGGCGCCGAGGTCCTGTCCGGCGAGGAGGCTGCGCAGGATGCCCGGCCAGGTGTGGGCCGTCGCGCTGTCGCCGCCTGCCGGGGTCACAACGTTCATGGTCCACGCTCCTGGTGGTGGGTGAGGTGTGGAGCCAGCCTATCCAGGGCCGGGAACAGACGAAGAACCCCGTCCAACCATCGGACGGGGTTCTTCGTGTGGCGATCAGCAGGTGATCAGGAGGGGTCAGTGGTGACCGTGGCCGCTCGTGATCTCCTTGTACTCCTCGACGGTGGGCTTGGCGATCTGGCTGTCCTCGCCGTACAGGCCCTTCGACAGCTTGACGCGGAGCTTCTCGGAGCGGGTGGGCTTGCGCACCACGCCGTTCTCGTCCACCTCGGGCTCCAGCTCGAGCGGCTGGTACTGGTCGTGCGCCGTGAGCGTGTGCAGCTGGTCCGACGACAGCGGCTCGTGCACCTCGATGAACTCGCCGTGCGGCAGCCGCTTGATGATGCCCGACTCGCGGCCGTGCAGCACCTTCTCCTTGTCCCGGCGCTGCAGACCCAGGCAGATCCGCTTGGTGACGATGAACGCCACGACCGGTGCGACGAAGAACGCGATGCGCGAGAACCAGGTGATCGCGTTGATCGACAGGTGGAAGTGCGTGGCCCAGATGTCGTTGCCACCGGCGACCAGCATGGTCAGGTAGCTGACGCACCACGCGACACCGAAGCCCGTGCGGACCGGGGTGTTCCGCGGGCGGTCCAGCAGGTGGTGGTGGCGCTTGTCGCCGGTGGCCCAGGACTCGATGAACGGGTACACCGCGATGGACACCAGCATCAGCGGGAAGATCACCAGCGGGATGAACACACCCAGGACGAGGGTGTGGCCCCACATGTTGATCTCCCAGCCAGGCATCACCCGGATCAGCCCCTCGGCGAAGCCGAGATACCAGTCTGGTTGGGCACCGGTGGAGACCTGGTCTGGTCGGTAGGGACCGATCGCCCACACCGGGTTGATGGTGGCCACGGCGGCGATGGCCGCGATGACACCGAACACCAGGAAGAAGAAGCCACCGGCCTTGCCCATGTACACCGGCAGGAACGGCGTGCCCACCACGTTGGTGTTGGTCTTGCCGGGCCCGGCCCAGTGGGTGTGCTTGTGCAGGAACACCATGATCAGGTGCGCCACGACCAGGCCGAGCATGATGCCGGGCAACAACAGGATGTGGATCGAGTAGAACCGGCCGACGAAGTCGTGCCCGGGGAACTCGCCTCCGAAGAGGAACATCGACAGGTAGGTGCCGACCAGCGGGACCGACAGGATGGCGCCCTGGGTGAAGCGGACACCGGTGCCGGAGAGCAGGTCGTCCGGCAGCGAGTAGCCGGTGAGGCCGGTGAAGAGGCCGAGCACCAGCAGCAGGAAGCCGAACACCCAGTTCATCTCACGCGGCTTGCGGTACGCACCGGTGAAGAAGACGCGCATCATGTGCACGAACATGCTGCCGATGAAGATCAGCGCGGCCCAGTGGTGGATCTGCCGGATCAGCAGACCACCGCGGACCTCGAAGCTGATGTCCAGTGTCGACTTGTACGCCTCCGACATCCGGATGCCCTGCATCGGGACGTACGGACCGTCGTAGACGACCTCCCCCATGCTGGGGTTGAAGAACATCGTCAGGTAGACGCCCGTGAGGATGATGATGATGAAGCTGTAGAGGCAGACCTCACCCAACATGAACGACCAGTGGTCGGGGAAGATCTTGCGCATGTTGGCCTTGGCCAGGCTGTAGATGCCCAGCCGGCTGTCGGCCCAGTCGGCGACGCGCTCGCCCGCTGGAGCCTTCTTGCGCCGAGTGTCGGTTGCAGTACTCATCCGCGCTCCCAGTAGGCAGGACCGACGGGCTCCGCGAAGTCGCCCATCGCCTCAAGGTAGCCCTTGTCGTTGACCGTGATCCGAAGCTGCGGCAGGGCGTGGCCCGCCGGGCCGAAGATGACTCGGCCGCCGTCGGTCAGGTCGAAGGTCGACTGGTGGCACGGGCACAGCACGTGGTGCGTCTGCTGCTCGTAGAGGCTGATCGGGCAGCCCACGTGCGTGCAGATCTTCGAGAACGCGACGATGCCCTCGTGCGACCAGTCCAGTTCGCGCTTGTCCTTGATGTTCTCCGGCTGCAGCCGGACGATCATGAGCGCCGCCTTGGCGATCTGGTTGTTGAAGTCATGGTCTTCTTCGCTCAGACCCTCGGGCATGGCGAACGTCAACGAACCGACGGCGATGTCCTCGGGACGCAGCGGCTCGTGCGTGTTCTCGTTGATGAGCATCTTGCCCTTGGCCCACTTGGTGTGCCGGAGCATCGTGCCCGGCATGGGGCCGAGGTCGCGCAGCAGCACCAGGCCGGTCAGCGGCACCATGGCCATCGCGCCGATCAGCGTGTTGCGGACCAGCTTCCGGCGGCCGAGGTCCGACTCGCGGGCACCGTCCTGGAACCCGGCGAGCACCTCCTCGCGCACCTCGGGGGTGGCCTCTATGTCGTGCCGCTCCTCGGGCACCTCGACGTCGGTCATCAGCGTGCGGGCCCAGTGGATGGCGCCGGCGCCGATGCAGAACAGTGCGAGGCCGAGGGTCAGGCCCAGCGAGAGGTTGAGCGCGCTGACACGCCCGATCGGGAAGACGTAGACGATCTTGTCGACCGGGAAGGCGACGAACGAGGCGATGAAGCCGATCGTCGACAGCATCGACAGCGTGAACAGCCCGGCGACCACGCGCTCGGAGCGCTTGGCGGCCCGCTCGTCGATGTCCTGCACACGGTGCTCGTGGGGCGGCAGCCCCGGGTTGGCGAACGGGTTGTCCCGGGTCGCCAGCACGCCGCCGTCGGCGTCGTCCTGCTGCTGTGGCAGGTTCTCTTCTGAGTTGTCTTGGCTGCTCATGACTTCTTGGCCTTCGTGGTCCGGGCTGCGACCCAAATGGTGATGGCGACCAGAGCGCCCAGGCCGAACACCCAGGCGAACAAGCCCTCGACCACCGGGCCGAGGCCACCCAGTTGGAAACCACCGGGGCTCTCGGTGTCCTCGCTGTTGACCTTGTTCAGGTAGGCGATGATGTCCCTCTTTTCCTTCTCCGGCATGACCGTGTCGGGGAAAGACGGCATGTTCTGCGGGCCGGTCTGCATGGCCTCGTAGATGTGCTTCGGGCTCACACCGTCAAGAGCGGGCGCGTACTTGCCGTTGCTCAGCGCGCCACCCTTGCCTGAGAAATTGTGGCACTGGGCACAGTTCGAACGGAAGAGCTGCCCACCGTTGGCAGCGTCCTCCTTGCCGTTGAGGCTGTACTGGCTCTTGGTCGGCGTTTCCGGGCCGGCGCCGAGCGAGGCGACGTACGCCGCGAGCTGCTCGGTCTCGGCGGCCGTGTAGACCTTGGGCTTCTTCGGGGCCTGGGCACCGTTCTGCTGGGCCGGCATGCGGCCGGTGCTCACCTGGAAGTCCACGGCGGCGGCGCCGACGCCGACCAGGCTCGGACCGTCAGATGTGCCTTGGCCGCCGGTGCCGTGGCAGCTTGCGCAGCCAACGGCGTAGAGCTTCTTGCCCTCGTCGATGGCGAGGGAGGTCTGGGCCTCGTCGGCCTTGGCCTTGTCCGCCGGCGCGAACGCGGCGTAAAGCCCCCCCGTGGCCGCCAGCGCGAAGAGTAGGACGACGAGCGCCGCCAGCGGATGGCGCCGTCGTGCGGAGAGCTTTTTCACGGATTACCCCGGTGTCAGGATCTTCAGCGTCGATGCTTTTGGCTGCGTCTCGGGTGAAACGCGGGTCCGGTGCGGGACCGGTTACTTGATCATGTAGATCGTGGCGAAGAGGCCGATCCAGACGACGTCGACGAAGTGCCAGTAGTACGACACGACGATGGCCGCCGTCGCCTGCTCGTGCGTGAACCTCTTGGCCGCGTACGTCCTGCCCAGGACCAGCAAGAACGCGATGAGTCCGCCCGTCACGTGCAGCCCGTGGAAGCCGGTGGTCAGGTAGAACACCGAACCGTACGGGTCGGACGAGAGCGTGAGCCCCTCGTGCTTGACCAGCTCGGTGTACTCGAAGACCTGACCGCCGATGAAGATCGCACCCATCACGAAGGTGACCACGAACCACATGCGCAGCTTCTTCACGTCACCGCGCTCGGCGGCGAAGACGCCGAGCTGGCACGTGAGGGAGGAGAGCACCAGGATCGTGGTGTTCGTGGCGGAGAACGGGAAGTTCAGCGCATCGGCCATTTCCTTCCAGTGCTCTGCCCCGGTCACCGATCGGAGGGTGAAGTACATCGCGAAGAGGGCCGCGAAGAACATCAGCTCGGAACTCAGCCAGATGATGGTTCCGACGCTGGTGAGGTTCGGCCGGTTGACCGACGGGTGCGCGTGCCCGGTATCTACTGCTGTTGCTGTCGCCACGACCGACATTATGTCGGTCGCTTATCCCGCCCTCACCTCGGGGGGTCCCGTTCGGAGTGTCAAGGCTGTTCAAGCGGCTCGTACGGCCTATTGCGGCGGTCCCTCGAAGGAGGGAAACGGTATCCGGGGCTCCGCAACGCGTTCCGCGCGCCAGCCCTCCTGACGCCCCGTCGAGCCCGGGGAAGATCCGTACAACCTCTCCTCGCCGCGGGCCCCGGCGCAGTAGCATCCGCCCCACGGACCCAGTCCGTTCCGTGCCGTCCACCTGCCTGGAGGAAAGATGCGGCCCACTGCCACGGTGCTGGTCTACAGCGATGACGCGGGCACCCGCGAGCAGGTGCGGCTGGCCGCCGGGCGGCGACCAGCGGCGGACGTCCCCGAGGTCGAGTACCTGGAGTGCGCCACCCTGCCCGCCGTCCTGGAGGCCCTGGAGGCCGGCGGGATCGACGTCTGCGTCCTGGACGGCGAGACCGCGCCCGCCGGCGGCATGGGCGTGTGCCGGCAGATCAAGGACGAGATCTACGCCTGTCCTCCGGTGCTGCTGCTCATGGGCCGCCCGCAGGACGCCTGGCTGGCCACCTGGAGCCGCGCCGAGGCCGCTGTGACGCTCCCGGTGGACCCGGTGGCGCTCGCCGACGCGCTGGCCGGGCTGTTGCGCCAGCGGCGGGCCGTCAGCGCCTGAGAGCGGCGCACAGCCGGTCGACGGCGAAGGGGGTCCGGTCCGCGGGAGCGGTCGGGACCCCCTTCGGCATGTGGTGGGCCGGCTCGGCGTGTCGTGGGCCGCCTGGGCGGCGGGCCACCGTGGCTCGGAGCGGTCGCGACCCGGGTCGACCGTGACTCGGACCGGCCGTGACTCGGACCGGCCGCGGCTCGGACCGGTCGCGGCTCAGATCGCCGGGCGCAGCCGGGCCGCGTCGGCCGCGTCGCCGCCGTCGCGCAGACCGGCGGTGAGGGCACTGCCCTGGCGCCACTTGTCCCAGGACAGGTTCCAGTCGCCGAAGCCGTTGTCGAACGGCGTCATCGTGGTGCCGCCGCTGCCCGTGACCGTCACCAGGTCGCCGGGGCGCACCGTGTCGAAGAACCAGCGGGCGTTGGCGGTGCTCATGCCGGTGCAGCCGTGGCTGACGTTGGCGGCGCCGTGCGAGCCCGCCGACCAGGGCGCGGCGTGCACGTACTCGCCGCTCCAGGTGACCCGGGTGGCCCAGTGCACCGGCAGGTCGTACGACTCGGAACTGCCCTCCGCGATGCCGATGCTGGTCCCGCGCATGCGGACGAAGGACTCCTTGGCGAGCACGACCTTGACGCCGTTGCGCGTGTCGAAGCCCGGCTTGCCGGTGGTGACGGGGATGGTGCGCAGCGTCCTGCCGTCGCGCCGTACGGTCATCCGGTGCGCCGCCGCGTCCGTGACGGCCTCGATCCTGGCGCCGGTGCGCAGCGTGAGGGGCTTGGTGGGGCCGCCGTAGAGGCCGCCGGCGACCTTGATGCCGTCCAGGTGGCTGCGCACGGTGATGGTGGCTCTGGCGGGCCAGTACGCGCGCGGGCGGTAGTGCAGGCTCCGGTCGTCCACCCAGTGCCAGGCGCCTTTGACGGCCGGCCGGGAGCTGACGCGCAGGGCACGCTCGACGGTGGCCTGGTCCTTGCGGTTCTTGACGGGGGCGCTCAGCTCGGCGGTGACCGGCTGGCCGACCCCGTAGGTGCCGCTGTCCGGGCCGAAGCGCACGCGGAGCAACGTGTCGGCGGGGGCGGTGTCGTAGCTGATGGTCCTGCGGCCCGGCCTGCCGTCGGCGTTCTCGGTGCTCACCCGGAGCGTGTAGTGGGCGCCTGCCGCGAGCGGGGCGGTGGAGCGCCACCGCTTGCCGTCGGCGGTGAGTTCGCCGCGCAGGTAGCGACCGGTGGCGTCGGTGGCGGTCACGTCGGTGATGCGGCTGCCGCCGCCCTTGGCGGTGACCTCCAGGGGCCGGTCCGGGTCGGCCTGGCGGCCGTGCGGGTCGCCGTTGAAGACCACCTGTTCGGCGGCGTCGTACGGCTTGTCAGCCAGCGGGTCGGAGGGGGAGCCCGCGCAGGCCACGGCGCCTATCGCCAGCGGCGTCACCAGGAGGGCGCAGCGGATGGGTATTCGGGAGCGAGAGGTGTGGCTCATGACCACACGCTAAGAACGGCGGCCGGTTTCGGCGCGCGCAGCGGGCCAAACGAGGGTCGGCCACGGCGGTGACGGGGCCCGGCACGCGTACGGCCCGGACGCCCCCGTGGGGGACGTCCGGGCCGTACGGCGGACGGGTGTGCCTACTGGGTGCGGTTCTCGCCCCGGTAGTACTCGAAGACCCAGCCGAAGATGCTGATCATGATGATCGGGGCCGAGAAGTACATCAGCCACCAACCGAAGATCACGCCGAGGAAGGCGAACGAGCCACCCACCGCGAGGAACAGCGGTTGCCAGCTGTGCGGGCTGAAGAAGCCCAGCTCACCGGCGTCGTCAGCGACGTCAGCGTCCTTGTTGTCCTGCGCTCCGGCGTCCACCCGGCGCGCGGTGAACGCCAGGTAGTAGCCGATCATCATGCTCAGGCCGAAGGACAGGAACAGCGCGGTCGTGCCGACCGGTTCCTTGGACCAGACGCCATAGACGATCGCCATGGCGAGGATGAAGACGGCGAGCCAGATGAACATCCGGCCTTGGATCTTCACTTGCCTGCCTCCTTGCCACCCGCGAGGGCCTTCTCTTCGGTGTGCCCGACGTTCTCAAGCTGGTCGAGCGCGGCGATCTCCGGGTGGTGCAGGTCGAACGCCGGGGATTCGGAGCGAATGCGCGGCAGCGTGAGGAAGTTGTGCCGCGGCGGCGGGCAGGAGGTCGCCCACTCCAGCGAACGGCCGTAGCCCCACGGGTCGTCGACCTCGACCTTCTTGCCGTACTTCGCGGTCTTCCACACGTTGTAGAAGAACGGCAGCACGGACAGGCCCAGCAGGAACGAGCTGATGGTGGAGATGGTGTTGAGCGTGGTGAAGCCGTCCGCGTGCAGGTAGTCGGCGTACCGGCGGGGCATGCCCTCGGCGCCCAGCCAGTGCTGCACCAGGAACGTGCCGTGGAAGCCGATGAACAGCGTCCAGAAGGTGATCTTCCCGAGCCGCTCGTCCAGCATCTTGCCGGTGAACTTCGGCCACCAGAAGTGGAAGCCGGAGAACATCGCGAAGACCACGGTGCCGAAGATGACGTAGTGGAAGTGCGCGACGACGAAGTACGAGTCGGAGACGTGGAAGTCCATCGGCGGCGAGGCCAGGATGACGCCGGTCAGACCACCGAAGGTGAAGGTGATCAGGAAGCCGACCGCCCACAGCATGGGCGTCTCGAAGCTCAGACTGCCCTTCCACATGGTGCCGATCCAGTTGAAGAACTTCACACCGGTGGGCACCGCGATAAGGAAGGTCATGAAGGAGAAGAACGGTAGGAGCACGCCGCCTGTGACGTACATGTGGTGCGCCCAGACCGTCACCGAGAGACCGGCGATGGCGATCGTCGCGGCCACCAGACCGATGTAGCCGAACATCGGCTTGCGGCTGAAGACCGGAATGACCTCGGAAATGATGCCGAAGAACGGCAGGGCGATGATGTACACCTCTGGATGGCCGAAGAACCAGAAGAGGTGTTGCCACAGCAGTGCGCCACCGTTGGCCGCGTCGAAGATGTGCGCCCCGAATTTACGGTCCGCCTCGAGGGCGAACAGCGCGGCGGCGAGCACGGGGAAGGCGAGCAGCACCAGAACACCGGTGAGCAGCACGTTCCAGGTGAAGATCGGCATCCGGAACATCGTCATGCCGGGAGCGCGCATGCAGATGATCGTGGTGATGAAGTTGACAGAGCCGAGGATGGTGCCGAAGCCCGAGAGGGCCAGACCCATGATCCACATGTCAGCGCCGACGCCCGGCGAGCGGACCGCGTCCGACAGCGGGGAGTAGGCGAACCAGCCGAAGTCGGCCGCGCCGTTGGGGGTGAGGAACCCGCCGACCGCGATGAGCGAGCCGAAGAGGTACAGCCAGTAGGCGAACATGTTCAGCCGCGGGAACGCCACGTCGGGCGCGCCGATCTGCAGCGGCATGATCCAGTTGGCGAATCCGGCGAACAGCGGCGTCGCGAACATCAGCAGCATGATCGTGCCGTGCATCGTGAACGCCTGGTTGAACTGCTCGTTCGACATGATCTGCGTGCCGGGCCGAGCGAGTTCGGCGCGCATGAACAGCGCCATGACGCCGCCGATGCAGAAGAACGCGAACGAGGTGACCAGGTACATCGTGCCGATCGTCTTGTGATCGGTCGTGGTCAGCCACTTCACCACGGCACTGCCGGGGGCTTTCCGGTACTCGGGTGGTGCTGCCTTTGCCGTGTCGGCGGCGGCACCCTGAGGTTCGTTGAGGATGCTCACTGGTTCTTGGTCTCCGCGTTCTTGGCGGCGTCCGTCTGCTTGATGGTTGCCGGGAGGTATCCGGTCTGACCCTTCTTCGCCAGGTCCTTCAGGTGCTTCCGGTACTCCTCGGGGGAAACCACCTTGACGTTGAAGAGCATCCGGGAGTGGTCCTTGCCGCAGAGCTCGGCGCACTTACCCATGAAGGTGCCCTCCTTGTTCGGAGTCACCTCGAATCGGTTCGTGTGGCCCGGGATGACGTCCTGCTTCATCAGGAACGGAATCACCCAGAACGAGTGGATGACGTCCCGCGAGGTGAGCACGAACTGGACCGTCTCGCCCTTCGGCAGCCACAGCGTCGGGCCCGGCCAACCCTTGTCCGGGTCACGGTCGCCCGGGATGCCCTGGTCGTACACGCCCTCGGCGCCCTTGGGCACGGCCTTCAGCATCCGGTCCGGGATGCCGGCGACCTCCTTGGGGGTTTTCGCGGGTGTGGACAGATCACCGTCCACGTTCTCCATGTAGTTGAAGCCCCAGCTCCACTGGTAGCCCACGACGTTGATGACGTGGTCGGGCTTCTTGGAAGTCTTGAGGAGCTCGCTCTCATCGCGCGCGGTGAAGTAGAACAACACCGAGACGATGACGAGCGGCACGACGGTGTACAGCGCCTCGATGGGCATGTTGTACCGCGTCTGCGGGGGAACCTCGACCTTGGTCCTGCTGCGCCGGTGGAAGATGACGCTCCACAGGATCAGGCCCCAGACCAGCACGCCTGTGGCAAGTGCTGCCGCCCAGGAGCCCTGCCACAGGGAGAGAATCCGCGGCGCCTCCTCCGTGACGGGGGTGGGCATTCCGAGGCGGGGGAAGTCCTTGGATGTGCAACCGGTAGCGGTCGCGAGGACCAGGCCCGCGGCCAGCGCCTGCGGCAGCTTCCGCCGCATCGGGCGCCGCGACGAGCGGTCGGAGCCGTTGGGACTCACGTAGCGCCTTCCCGAGAGTCTCGCCCGTGCGGCCGGCTGCGGCCGTCTCGCTGGTCGGTCGCCGGCCCGCTGCGGGCAGGGGTTTGGATGTTTATGCGGACCAAACCCTACTGGACGCTATTTGAGGTCGCGCGGGGAGGGTGCCCAACGCGCCGGTCCGGGCCCCGAAGGGGTGGAACAGCCGGCTCCGGACGGCATCTGACGGTGTGCTGACGGCGCCCTGTGGCGGCCCGCCGAAGGGGCGGCTGCCTGGTCGAACGCCGGGTCGGGACGGCGTGCGCCGCCGGCCGCGCGCGGGCCCGGGCCCGGCTTCGGCGGCGGGCCCGACCGGGGCTGACCGGGGCTGAACGGGCCTGACCGGGACCGCCCGGGCGCGGCCGGGCGCGGCCGGGTCCGCTCGGCCCCGCCTCGGGGCGGCCGGTCACCCGGCGCTCCCTGGTCCGCCCGGGCGACGCCGCGTGAGCCGCGCTACGGCGCCGGGCGCACCGGTCGTCTAGCGTCGTCGCGTGCCCTACTTCGACGCGGCCTCCTCCGCTCCCCCGCACCCCGTGGCCCGGCAGGCGCTGCTCGCCGCCCTGGACGAGGGGTGGGGCGACCCGGCCCGGCTCTACCGGGAGGGGCGGCGGGCCCGGCTGCTGCTCGACGCCGCGCGGCAGACCGCGGCCGACGCCGTCGGCTGCCGCCCCGACGAACTGGTCTTCACCGCGTCGGGGACGCGCGCGGTGCACCAGGGCATCGCGGGCGCCCTCGCCGGCCGGCGGCGGGTCGGCCGGGGTCTGGTCGTCTCGGCGGTCGAGCACTCGTCCGTACTCCACGCGGCCACCGCCCACACGGTCGCGGGCGGCACGGTCACCGAGGTCGGCGTGGACCGCACGGGTCGGGTGGCGCCCACCGCGTACGCCGACGCGCTGCGCGGGTCGGCCGAGCCCGTCGCGCTGGCCTGTCTCCAGTCGGCCAACCACGAGGTGGGCACCGAGCAGCCGGTGGCCGACGTCGCGGAGGTCTGCCGCGCGGCGGGCGTGCCGCTCCTGGTGGACGCCGCGCAGTCGCTGGGCTGGGGCCGGGTCGAGGGCGGCTGGTCGCTGCTGACGGCGAGCGCGCACAAGTGGGGCGGGCCGGCGGGCGTGGGGCTGCTGGTGGTGCGCAAGGGCGTGCGGTTCGCGCCGCAGGGCCCGGTGGACGAGCGGGAGTCGGGCCGGTCGGCGGGGTTCGAGAACATCCCGGCCATCGTCGCTGCGGCGGCCTCGCTGCGCGCCGTGCGCGCGGAGGCCGAGTCCGAGGCGCTGCGGCTGCGCGGCCTGGTCGATCGCATCCGCACCCGGGTGCCGGAGCTGGTGCCGGACGTGGAGGTGGTCGGGGACCCGACGCGGCGACTGCCGCACCTGGTCACCTTCTCCTGCCTGTACGTCGACGGGGAGAGCCTGCTGCACGGGCTCGACCGGGCGGAGTTCGCCGTCTCGTCCGGCTCCTCGTGCACGTCGAGCACGCTGACCCCGAGCCATGTGCTGCGGGCGATGGGGGTGCTGTCGGAGGGCAACGTGCGCGTGTCGCTCCCGGTGGGGACGACCGAGGCGGACGTGGAGCTGTTCCTGGAGCTGCTGCCCGGCATCGTGTCGGCGGTACGCGCGAAGCTGGGGGCGCCGACGGGGCGGGAGTCGGCCTCGGTACGGGGGCCGCGCGCCGACGGCGCGGCGCCGTCGGGCGTGGCGGACGCGCCCGGCGCCCAGAGCTCGGCCGCCGCGGACGCGGCCGGGGGCGGGGCCGAGGACGAGGGCGGGGTCGGGGCCGGCGGTGGCGTCGAGAGCCGTGGCGGGGCGGGGGCCGACGCGCGCGAGGAGGCGCCGGCGCTGACCGTGGACGCGCTGGGCAAGCGCTGCCCGCTGCCGGTCATCGAGTTGGCCAAGGTGATCGAGGACGTGCCGGTCGGCGCGGTGGTCGCGGTGCTGGCCGACGACGACGCGGCGCGCCTGGACATCCCGGCCTGGTGTGACATGCGGGGGCAGGAGTACGTGGGCGAGCGCGCGGCGCAGCGCGGCGCCGCGTACTGGGTGCGCCGCAGGTAGCGCCCCGCACCGGGCCCCGTGGGCGGCGCCGTTACCGGGTGCGCCGTGGGCAGCGCCGCGTACCCGGAGCGCCGTGGGCGGTGCCGTGTACCGCTTCCGTCACGTCCGGCCAGGGGGCCGTTCGGGCCCGTCCCGGCCGCCCGCCGCCGCTGGTCTGGCTCGCGCGGCGGGACGGACGGGTGGGCGCGGGCTCTGGTGCGCGGGGGCGCGCGCACGGGTCGGGCGCGGGGCCCGGCACGGTGGCCGGGCGCGCCCGCGCCCGAAGCGCTCAGCGGAGGTCGCTCGCTGGAGGTGCTCGGAGCGGGTCGCTCCGAGCGGGGTGCTCAGACCAGGTCGGCCGGCAGGTGCGGGGTGATCTCGGCGGCCGCCTCGGCGCCGTACGCCTTCTGGAACCGCTCGACGAAGTTGCCGGAGCGCAGCTCGTACTCCTGCGTACCGAGCGTCTCGATCACCAGCGTGGCCAGCATGCAGCCGACCTGCGCCGCCCGCTCCAGGGTCAGCTCCCAGGACAGGCCGGCGAGGAAGCCCGCGCGGAAGGCGTCGCCGACGCCGGTCGGGTCGACCTTGGCCTTCTCCTCGGGCACGCCCACCTCGATGGCGGGCTCGCCGACGCGCTCGACGCGCACGCCCTGCGCGCCCAGCGTGGTCACCCGGGTGCCGACCTTGGCGAGGATCTCCTCGGCGCTCCAGCCGGTCTTGCTCTCGATGAGCGCCTTCTCGTACTCGTTGGTGAACAGGTACGTGGCGCCGTCCACCAGACGGCGGATGTCCTCGCCCTCCATCCGGGCGAGTTGCTGCGAGGGATCGGCGGCGAACGCGTAGCCGCGCGCACGGCACTCGTCGGTGTGCCGGACCATCGCCTCGGGGTCGTCGGCGCCGATCAGCACGAGGTCGAGTCCGCCGACGCGCTGCGCGACCGGCTGCAGCTCGATCTGGCGGGCCTCGCTCATGGCGCCGGTGTAGAAGGAGGCGATCTGGTTGTGGTCGGTGTCGGTCGTGCACACGAAGCGCGCGGTGTGCAGCAGCTCCGAGATGCGCACCGACTCGGTGTCGACGCCGTGCCGCTCCAGCCAGGCGCGGTACTCGGCGAAGTCCTCGCCCGCCGCGCCGACCAGGACCGGACGCAGGCCGAGCGCGCCCATCCCGAAGCAGATGTTGGGGCCGACACCACCGCGGCGGATGTCGAGGGCGTCGACCAGGAAGGACAGCGAGACCGTATGCAACTGGTCGGCGACCAGTTGGTCGGCGAAACGGCCGGGGAAGGTCATCAGGTGGTCAGTGGCGATAGAGCCGGTGACAGCAATGCGCACGGCGAGTCTGCTCCTGCGGGCGACGACAAGGACGGTGGTGAGGACGGTCGCTTCACGCTACCGGCTCCGCCGCCCCGCGCCGAACGGGCAAAACTACCCGATAGTAGGGCTTTCTTCGCAGCGTACGACGTGCCTACGGTTCCCCTAGCCGGGGTGTGCGCCAGCCGCCCCACGGACCGGGAGAGCCCATGCCACAGGACGCCACCCCCGACCTTCCCGTACACGCCGCCGAGCCGGAGTCGTTCGCCGAACTGCGGGCCGACTGCGCGCGGATGGCGCCGCGCTGGGGCGCCAGCGGCGCCGCGGACGCCGTGCCGCCGGTGGGTCCGGCCCAGATCCGCGGCGTACGGGTGCCCTCGGCCTCCGCTCACCTGGTGGACGGCATGGCCGACTACGGCGACTGACCGCCGCGCGCGGAGCGACCGACTCCGGCCGCGTCCCCGCCGATCGGGCCATCGGGCCGTCGCGTGCCACCCGGGCGCGCGGCGGCCCGTTTCCGTGCCGCGCCGACCCGGTGGAAGCGGCCCGGTGGAACCGACCGCTCCCCCGCTCCGTCCCATCGGCGTCCCCGTCCCGGGGATGGAGCCGAACCAAAGAGCGGAGCCGAAGGAGTAACACCGTGAGCACCGAGGACACCCCCGAGGACCTCTCCGAGGAGACTTCCGGCCACACCAGCACGAAGACCGCGAGCAGGCGCCGTTCCCCGTGGGCCATCGCCACGGTGGCCGCGGCGGTGATGGTGGTCGGCGGTGGCGGCGCCTACTGGGCGTCGTCGGCCTCCGACGACGGCGGATCGAAGGACGGCGGCCGGTCGAGTGACCCGGCGCCGCTGGCCATCGGCGACCGGGCCAGCGACGAGCGCGAGGCGGACGGGTCGCGCGAGGGCATCGCCCCCGGCGAGCCCGACCCCGGCCGCGCGCACTACCAGGCACCCGGCGAACTGCCCGCCGCGCCACGGGAGGCGGCCCCGGTCTACCGCACCGCCCCGAAGGTCTCCCGCGCCGATGTGGAGCGCCTGGCCAAGGCGTTGCGCGTGGCCGGCGAGCCCCGGCTGGAGCGCGGCGTGTGGAAGGTCGGCGGCACCCCGGACCGGATGAGCCCGACGCTGCGCGTGAAGGAGACGGGCGCCGGCGGCTGGTCGTACACGAAGTTCGGCGCGCCGGGCGGGGACGGCTGCCTGGAGCCGCCGCACACCATGGGCGACGCCGACGACGCCACCCAGTCCGGCCCGGCCGGCCCGCGCTGCGGCTCGCTGCGGGACGGCACCTCCGGCGGCGGCACCAAGGACGCCGGGCGTGGCCGCGAGGCGCGCGGCCCGAAGAACGCGCCGGCGGTGCCCGACGGCGGTTCCCGGCCGGTCTCCGTCGCCGAGGCCAAGAAGGCCGCGCAGCCCGTACTCAACGCGCTCGGCCAGTCCGACGCGAAGCTGGACGCGAGCCGCTCCTACGGGGCGGTCCGCGCCGTGACCGCCGACCCGACCTTCGACGGGCTGCCCAGCTACGGCTGGCAGACCACGCTGGAGGTCGGCGTGGACGGCGGGGTCGACGGGGCCAACGGCTTCCTCAACAAGCTGGCCAAGGGTGACGAGTACCCGCTGATCGACGCGGACGAGGCCGTCAAGGCGCTCAACGCCGGCCCGGGCAACGCGGGCCGGGCCCCCGTCGGCGACTGCGCGCGGACCGAGCCGGGGGCGCCCGACGTGGCGGACGACGCGGAGAAGGGCGACCAGGGCGCCAAGGCCGAGAAGGGCACCGACGGCGCGAGCGGCGCCGGGGACGGCGAGCGGGAGATCGCGCCGTGCGCGCCGGCCGGCGGCAAGCAGTCCGCCGCGCACGAGGTGCGTGAGGCCACGTTCGGGCTCGGCATGCGGTTCGAGGAGGGCCGGCAGGTGCTGGTGCCCTCGTGGATCTTCACGGTGCGCCCGGCGGACGCCAAGGACGGCGAGTCCGACTTCACCGTCACGCACCCGGCCGTGGACCCGAAGTACGTGATCGGCGCCAAGACCGGCCCCGGCGCGCCCGCTGACGGGGACTCGAGCCGGGAGTCCGGGAACGGCACCCGCCCGGGCAAGCACATCGAGTCCTACAGCGCGGACGGCAGGAGCCTGACCGTCCGGTTCTACGGCGGCGTGTGCTCGACGTACCAGGCCACCGCCGACGCCTCCGACTCGGCGGTCACCGTGCGGGTGACGGGCAAGGAGAAGAAGCCGGGCGCGAAGTGCGTCCTGGTCGCCGAGGAGTTCGAGAAGAAGATCACGCTCGACGAGCCGCTGGGCGACCGCGAGGTGGTGGACGCCGCGACCGGCGAGTCCGTGCCCAAGGGTGAGGGCGCGAAGCGGGACAAGTAGCGCGAGCGCGGCGCGGCCCGTACGGCACCTGGCGCCGGAGCGTCAGAGCGTCGGCAGTGCGGCGGACGCGAAGAAGGCGGCGGCCCCCGTCGGCCATGGCCTGGAAGCCATGGGGCGGGGGCCGCCGCCTTTGTCGTGCTGTGCCGCGAGCCGGGTGTCGGCGCGGCCGGAGCGCGCGGCGGTCCGGCGGGCGTGGGACCGGGGCGCGGTGCGCCGTCGGCCGCCGTGTCGGACCCTCGGCCCCGCGGGCGGGTGCGCCCGCGGAGGGGCGGGGGCCTTAGCTGAAGGAGTCACCGCAGGCGCAGGAGCCCGTGGCGTTCGGGTTGTCGATGGTGAAGCCCTGCTTCTCGATGGTGTCCACGAAGTCGATGGAGGCGCCACCGAGGTACGGGGCGCTCATGCGGTCGGTGACGACCTTGACCCCGTCGAAGTCCTTCACGACATCGCCGTCGAGCGAACGCTCGTCGAAGAAGAGCTGGTAGCGCAGGCCGGAGCAGCCACCAGGCTGAACTGCGACGCGCAGCGCGAGGTCCTCGCGGCCTTCCTGCTCAAGGAGCGCCTTGACCTTGCCCGCGGCGGCATCGGACAGGAGGATGCCGTCACTCGTGGTGGTGTCGTCCTGAACCGTCATCTGCTTCTCTCCCGGGTTGTACGGACTGCTTGCCCTCGGCTGCAACCCACGCCGTGCCGAATTCATTCCGGGTCTGGCGCGCGTCTTCCGTCTTCATGCTCGCACACCGGGCTCCGCCCGGACACGGGCCGCCGAACCGGGCATGCGTCACATCGACGCGATGGGCATCGTCAACGTGACGCGAAGCGGTTATGATAAATAGCGTCAATCAGACGAAAAGGCTTGTCTGCGGAAACAGAAAGGGTGCGTGCTGTGACCACCGCCCAACCTCTCGACGTCCAGCCCACGCCTCTGGCCCTGCTGCTCCTGGGTCGCGAGTCCGACCCGAGGAGCGAGCGCGGCGTGGAGTGCCCGGGCGACCTCCCCGCCCCCTCCGACCCCGACCTGGTGGCCCGCGCCCGCGCGGCCAAGGAGCGGCTCGGGGACCGGGTCTTCGTGCTCGGCCACCACTACCAGCGCGACGAGGTCATCGAGTTCGCGGACGTCACCGGGGACTCGTTCAAGCTCGCCCGGGACGCCGCCGCCCGGCCGGACGCCGAGTTCATCGTCTTCTGCGGCGTGCACTTCATGGCCGAGTCCGCCGACATCCTCACCGGCGACGACCAGCGGGTCATCCTCCCCGACCTGGCCGCCGGCTGCTCCATGGCCGACATGGCCACGGCCGAGCAGGTCGCCGAGTGCTGGGACGTGCTGACCGAGGCCGGGGTGGCGGAGGCGACCGTGCCCGTCTCGTACATGAACTCCTCCGCCGACATCAAGGCGTTCACCGGCAAGCACGGCGGCACGATCTGCACCTCGTCCAACGCGCGGCGGGCCCTGGAGTGGGCCTTCGCGCAGGGCGGCCCGGCCGGCGACGCCAAGGTGCTGTTCCTGCCCGACCAGCACCTGGGGCGCAACACGGCCGTGCGGGACCTCGGGATGTCCCTGGAGGACTGCGTCGTCTACAACCCGCACAAGCCCGGCGGCGGCCTGACCGTCGAGGAGCTGCGCGCGGCGAAGATGATCCTGTGGCGCGGCCACTGCTCGGTGCACGGCCGGTTCTCACTGGAGTCGGTGCGGGCCGTGCGCGAGCGCATACCCGGCGTGAACGTGCTGGTCCACCCCGAGTGCAAGCACGAGGTCGTGGCGGCTGCCGACTACGTGGGCTCGACCGAGCACATCATTCAGACCCTGGAGGCCGCCCCGGCCGGGTCCAAGTGGGCCATCGGCACCGAGCTGAACCTGGTGCGGCGGCTGGCCAACCGGTTCGCTGACCAGGACAAGGAGATCGTCTTCCTCGACAAGACGGTGTGCTTCTGCTCCACGATGAACCGCATCGACCTCCCGCACCTGGTCTGGGCCCTGGAGTCGCTGGCCGACGGCAAGGTGGTCAACCGCATCGAGGTCGACCCGGAGACGGAGAGCTTCGCCAAGCTGGCCCTGGAGCGGATGTTGTCCCTGCCGTAGCCGTCCCGCGCCCCGGCAGCCCCCCCTTCCAGCGGGGCCGCCGGGGCCCGCCGCGCGCACGCCCCGCCCGACGTCCCACCGACGCGGCGCGGGGCGTTCGCACACCACGCCCCGCACCACGCCCCGCAGCACGCCGGCCGCTCACCGCCGGCCGCGCCCCCGTCCTCACGGGGCACGCCAGCTACTCCGAGCGCGGGCGCACCAGGCCGGTCTCGTACGCGATGACCACGAGCCCGGCCCGGTCGCGGGCGCCGAGCTTGGCCATCGTCCGGTTGACGTGCGTCTTCACGGTGAGCGGGCTGACCTGGAGCCGCTCGGCGATCTGGTCGTTCGACAGCCCGCCCGCGACCTGCACCAGCACCTCGCGCTCGCGCACCGTCAGCGCTTCGAGCCGGGCCGCCTCATAGCCGCCGTCGGCCGCGCTGTCGCCCGAACCGGCGCCCTGCGCGAGGAACTTGGCGATCAGCCCCTTGGTGGCGACCGGGGACAGCAGGGCCTCGCCCGCCGCCGCGACCCGGATGGCGGCCAGCAGTTCCTCGGGCTCGGCACCCTTGCCCAGGAAGCCGCTGGCGCCCGCGCGCAGCGACTCCACCACGTACTCGTCCACCTCGAACGTGGTCAGCATGACCACCCGCACGTCCGCGAGGGCGGGATCGGCGCTGATCAGCCGGGTGGCGGCGAGCCCGTCGGTGCCGGGCATCCGGATGTCCATCAGCACCACGTCGGCGCCGGTCTCGCGGGTGAGCCGCACGGCCTCGGCGCCGTCCGACGCCTCCCCGACGACCTCCATGTCGGGCTCGGAGTCCACCAGGATGCGGAACGCGCTGCGCAACAGCGCCTGGTCGTCCGCGAGCACCACCTTGATCGTCATACGCTCTCGTCCCCTCCCGTGCGGCCCCGTACGGGAAGTGTCGCGCGCACCCGGAAGCCACCCTCGAGCCGGGGGCCCGCCTCGCAGTCGCCGCGCAGCGCGGCGACCCGCTCGCGCATCCCGATCAGGCCGTGCCCGCCGCCGTCGGCCGCCTCCCGCCAGGCGCCGTCGAGGTCCCGGGCGGCGGGCGGCGCGCCCCGGTCGCCACCCCGTGTCGCGGGCTGGCCCTTGCCGGCCGCCGGGCCCGCCTTGCCCTGGAGCGCGCCGACGCGGGCGGCCGGCTGCGCCGCAGGCTCGCCGGTGCCGCCGCCGTCGTCCACGACGGTGATCTCCAGTTCGTCCCGCTGCCGCACGATGCGCACCGAGGCCGTGGCGCTGGGCCCCGCGTGCTTGTGCACGTTGGTCAGCGCCTCCTGGATGACGCGGTACGCGGTGAGGTCGACGGCCGTCGGCAGGGCGCCGGAGACCTCGGCGACGCCGGCCGCGTCGGTCACCCGCGTACCCGGCTCGCCCTCGCTCGCCGCCTCCACGGTGACCCGCAGCCCGGTGCGGACGAAGCCGTCGATGAGCTGGTCGAGGACGCTGAGCCCGGGCGCCGGCTCGGTGGGGGCCTTCGGGTCGCCGTACTGGCGCAACAGGCCGACGGTGGCGCGCAGTTCGCCCAGGGCCGAGCGGCTGGCCTCGCGCACGTGCGCCAGGGCCTGCTTGGCCTGGTCCGGGCGGCTGTCCATGACGTGCGAGGCCACCCCGGCCTGCACGTTGACCAGCGCGATGTGGTGCGCGACCACGTCGTGCAGCTCGCGGGCGATGCGCAGCCGCTCCTCGGCCACCCGGCGTCTGGCCTCCTCCTCGCGGGTGCGCTCGGCGCGCACCGCGCGCTCCTCGATCGCCGCGATGAAGGCCCGCCGGCTGCGCACCGCGTCGCCGACGGCCGCGGCCATGCCGGTCCAGGCGAAGATGCCGAGGTTCTCCTGCGCGTACCAGGGCTGGACCCCGAAGATCATCACGGTGCCGGTGAGCAGCGCGACGGTGGCCGCCCCGATCCGCCAGGTGGTGTGCCGGTCGGTGGAGGCCGCGACGGTGTAGAGCGCGATGACCACGCTGATGGCCAGTTGGGAGGGGGGTACGACGCCGTCCCGCGAGCCGGCGATGCCCAGCACGCTCAGCACCGTGGTGACGGCGAGCACCGTCCGCGGGCGCCGGCGGCGCAGCACGAGCGCGGCGCTGCACAGCCCGGCCAGGCCGACGAGCAGCGGGCCGACGTCGGGCCTGTTCTCGGACGGCCCGGTCACCGAGCTGACCAGGATGCAGACGAAGACGCCGGCGGCGATCACCGCGTCCACGGCGAGCGGGCGCGCACGGAGCCAGCAGTCGCGGATCGGCCCCGGTCTCGGGGTGCTCGGTCCGGTGGCGGGAGGAGTCACGGCATCCAACGGTACGGGCTGGCGCGAGGGCCGGTGGTCACCGTGGAGCACGCGCCGCCCCCGGCGCCGGGAGGGCGTCCTCCGGGCGCCGGGGGCGGCGGGCGCACTCGGTCCGGGCCGGGCGCGTGGGGTGGCTGGAGCGGTCGGGCGGTGCTCAGTTCGGGATGAGTCCGTCGTCGCTGAGCATCTGTTCGACCTCTTCGAGGGTGGCGTCGGGCCCGGGGAGGATCAACTCCGACGGCTGGAGCGCGTCGTCGGGCAGAGGTTTGCCCAGGCGTCGCACGGCGTCGAGGAGCGCGGCCAGCGTGCGTCGGAAGCCGTCGTGGTCGCCGCCCTGTATCTCGGCGAGCAACTCGTCGTCCAGGCGGTTGAGTTCGGCGAAGTGGACGTCGTCCAGCTCCACCTGGCCCTCCCCCATGATCCGTACGATCACGATGGCCTCCTCAGCTCACGGTCTCCCCGGCGCGGCCGAGCGGCCGGCGCCGGTGTCCTCGCCACGTCGCGCACGACGTCGCGTCCGTCGAGGCTACTTCTCGAAGCGCGGCTTCTGCCGGTCCACGGGCTGGACCTGGCCGCCGGGCGCGGCCTGCCCGCCCTCGATGGCGGGCGCCCCGCTGCCGCCGGCCAGCTCGGCCTTCATGCGCTGGAGTTCGATCTCCACGTCCGTGCCGCCGGAGATGCGGTCCAGCTCGGCCGCGATGTCGTCCTTGGCGGCGAGCCCCGACTGGTCGTCGAGCGCGCCCGAGGCCAGCAGTTCGTCGATGGCCCCGGCCCGCGCCTGGAGCTGCGCGGTCTTGTCCTCGGCGCGCTGGATCGCCATGCCGACGTCGCCCATCTCCTCGGAGATGCCGGAGAACGCCTCGCCGATGCGGGTCTGGGCCTGGGCGGCGGTGTACGTGGCCTTGATGGTCTCCTTCTTGGTGCGGAAGGCGTCCACCTTGGCCTGGAGTCGCTGGGCCGCCAGAGTGAGCTTCTCCTCCTCGCCCTGGAGCGTCTGGTGCTGCGTCTCCAGGTCGGTGACCTGCTGCTGGAGGGCGGCCCTGCGGGAGAGCGCCTCGCGGGCCAGGTCCTCGCGCCCGAGCGCGAGCGCCTTGCGGCCCTGCTCCTCCAGCTTGGACGACTGGCCCTGCAACTGGTTCAGCTGCAGTTCGAGCCGCTTCCGGGAGGTCGCCACGTCCGCGACCCCGCGCCGCACCTTCTGCAGCAGCTCGAGCTGCTTCTGGTACGAGTAGTCAAGAGTCTCTCGTGGGTCCTCGGCCCGGTCCAGGGCCTTGTTGGCCTTCGCGCGGAAGATCATTCCCATACGCTTCATGACACCGCTCATGGGCCTCGCGCGCCCCCTTCTGACGGACTTCGGCTCCAGCACCCTCTACAGACCCAGCGTACGGGCCCCACATCTATTACCGCACTGTTCGGGCGCCTTCGGACTCCTCCTGAAGGACGATCGGGCGCGACCGGCCTCCGGCGCGAGGAGTAGGTGGCGCCCGGGGAAACACCGCTACACGCGGGTGCCTCACTCATGAGACGTACCGCCGTTGCCGGATCGTTCCCCCCGAGGCTGTGGTCCACCCCCCGCCACCCCGTACCCTTGGGTTTTGTGTTCCGAAGCCGTTCGAAGGATGAGCAGTCCGCGCCCTCACGGGTGAGCGCGGACGATCCGCAGCAGCCCCGTGACCCGCAGGCGCCCAAGGGCCGCCCCACGCCCAAGCGCAGCCAGGCACAGTCGCAGCGCCGCAGCCTGGCCAACACGCCGACGTCCCGCAAGGACGCGGCCAGGCGGCAGCGGGAGGCCCGGCGGGCCGACCTGGCCAAGCAGCGGGAGGCTCTCGCCAACGGCGACGAGCGGTACCTGCCGGTGCGCGACCGGGGCCCGATCCGGCGGTTCGCCCGGGACTACGTGGACTCCCGGTTCGTCATCGCGGAGTTCTTCCTGCCGCTCGCGGTGATCATCCTGATCCTGAGCCTGGTGCAGGCCGGCGCCATGCAGCAGTACGTGCTGCTGCTGTGGATGGTCGTGATCTTCCTGATCGTGATCAACTCGGTGGTCATCGGCATCTCGCTCAAGCGCCAGTTGCGCCAGCGCTTCCCCGACGAGAACCTGCGCGGCGCCGTGGCCTACGCCCTGATGCGCAGCCTCCAGATGCGCCGGCTGCGGCTGCCCAAGCCGCAGGTCAAGCGCGGAGAGCGGCCCTGACCGGGAGCGCTGCCTTCGCCCGCGGCGCGCAGAACTGGCTCAGCGGCCTCGGCGGGCTGCGCGACACCGTCCGCCAGGAGCTGGTCGCCCGACAGCTCGACGAGCAGATCGCCGGGCGCTACCCCGCCGGGCAGCAGCTCCGCGTGCTCGACGTCGGCCTCGGGCAGGGCACCCAGGCGCTGCGGCTGGCGCGCGCCGGGCACGAGGTGACCGGCCTGGAGTCGGACCCGGCGATGCTCGCGGCGCTGCGCGCCGCCCTGGAGGGTGAGCCGCGGTTCGTGCGCGAGCGGGTGCGGCTGATCCAGGGCGACGGCCGGGACACCGGCGCGCACTTCCTGCCGGGCGCCTTCGACGTCGTGCTCTGTCACGGCGTGCTCATGTACGTGCCCGACCCGGACCCGATGCTCGCCGGCCTCGCCCGCGTGCTGGCCGCCGGTGGGCTGCTCTCGCTCGTCGTGCGGAACGCGGACGCGCTCGCCCTGCGGCCCGGGCTCGCCGGCGACTGGGCGGGCGCGCTGGCCGCCTTCGACTCCCCCGCGTACACCAACCGGCTCGGCCTGCCGGTGCGCGCCGACCGGCGCGCGGACCTGACGGCCACGCTGGCGGGCATCGGCGCTCCGGTGCACGCCTGGTACGGCGTGCGGCTGTTCACCGACGCCGCCGCCGACGGCACGGCGCCGCCGGTCGCCGACGAGCTGGCCCGGCTGCTCGACGCGGAGGACCGCGCCGGCCGCACCGACCCGTACCGGTCCCTGGCGGCGCTGCTGCACCTGTGTGGGGTGCGCGGCTAGCTCCCCTGTCCGGGAAGGGCGGCCCTCCGGTGCCGCGCGGGGCGAGATCGGCCGGGTGTTCGGGTCAGGTAAGGGTGTCCGTACCGCGTCCTGTCCTTCGCCAGATGGTCCCGGAGCCCAGGAGAGAACGTGCCCGCCGAGCAGGACGCCGCGCCGCCGTCGACGCCCATGGCCCAGCCGCCCGGGGGCGGATCGGACCCGGCGGCGGGGTCGGCGCCGCCGACCAAGCTGCCCGCCCGTCAGACGTGGGCCATCCTGCGCGAGCACATCCGGCCGCACCGCTGGACGATCGTGCTCGCCGCGGTGTTCGCGTTGATCGGCGCGGCGACCGGGCTCGCGCAGCCGCTGGCCGCCAAGGAGTTGGTCAACCGGCTCGGGGACGACGAGTCGATCGCCGGGATGCTGGTCGTACTGACCCTGCTGGTGGTGCTCGGTACGGCCATCGAGGCGTTCGGCGCCTACCTGCTGGAGCGCACGGCCGAGTCCGTGGTGCTGGCCGCCCGGCGCCGGCTGGTGGGACGGTTGTTGCGGCTGCGGGTGCCCGAGGTCGAGCGCACCCAGCCCGGTGACCTGATGTCGCGGGTGACCTCCGATACCACGCTGTTGCGCTCGGTGGCCACGGAATCGCTGGTCGGGGCCGTCACCGGGGCGCTCACGCTGATCGCGACCGTGGTGTTGATGGGGCTCATGGAGCCGGTGCTGCTCATGGTCACGCTGGGCGTGATGGTGCTGATCGGCGGCGCGGTGGGGCTCGTCATGCCGCGGATCGCCCTCGCCAGCAAGGCGGCCCAGGAGGCGGTCGGGGCGATCTCCACGGTGTTGGAGCGCTCCTTCGGGGCCCTGCGCACCATCAAGGCGTCCGGCGCCGAGGACCGGGAGAACGCCGCGGTGGACGCGGCGGCGCACGACGCCTGGCGACACGGCGTACGGGCCGCCAAGTGGCGGGCGCTCGCCTGGTCGTCGGTGGGGTTCGCGGTGCAGGTCTCCTTCCTCGCGGTGCTCGGCGTGGGCGGCGCGCGGGTGGCGTCGGGCGCGACCGACGTGGGCACGCTCATCGCCTTCCTGCTCTTCCTCTTCTATCTGATCGACCCGGTCAGCCGCCTGGTCGAGGCCGTCTCCCAGTACCAGGTCGGGGCCGCCGCCGTGGCCCGGATCAGCGAGGCGGAGCAACTGGCGACCGAGCCGGTGGGGTCGGCCCGGCCACGGGTCGGGGCGCCGGCCAGGCAGGGCGCTGGCGGAGCCGAGGAAGCCGAGGGGACTGGCGGGAACGGGCCGGCCCGCCCCGCGACCGTCGTCTTCGACGACGTCAGCTTCCGCTACCGCGACGACCTGCCCCACGTCCACCACGGCGTCAGCTTCACCATCCCCAGCGGCGGGCTGACCGCGTTCGTCGGCCCGTCCGGCGCCGGCAAGACCACGGTCTTCGGGCTGATCGAGCGCTTCTACGAGGCCACCGGCGGCCGGGTGCTGGTGGACGGGCGGTCCGTCCTGGACTGGCCGCTGGACGAGCTACGGGCCGCCATCGGGTACGTCGAACAGGACGCGCCGGTGCTCGCCGGGACGCTCCGCGACAACCTGCTCTTCGCCCATCCGACCGCCAGCGAACAGGAGCTGCGCGAGACCCTCGTGCGCACCAAGCTGGACGCGCTGGTGGAGCGGCTGCCGGACGGGTTGGAGACGCTGGTGGGCCACCGGGGCAGCAAGCTCTCGGGCGGCGAGCGGCAGCGGGTGGCGATCGCCCGGGCGCTGCTGCGCCGCCCCCGGCTGCTGCTCCTGGACGAGGCGACGTCCCAGCTCGACGCGGTCAACGAGATGGCCCTGCGGGACACGGTGGCGCTCGCGGCCCGCGAGACGACGATCCTGGTCGTCGCGCACCGGCTGTCGACGGTCACGCTCGCCGACCGCATCGTGGTGATGGACGGCGGCCGGGTGCGCGCGGTGGGCACCCACGCGGAGCTGGTGGCCGCCGACCCGCTGTACGGGGAACTGGCGGCGGCCCAGCTCCTGGCCACGGGCCCGTAGCGGGCGGCGCGGTCAGACCCACGACGGGCGGCGGCCCGGCGACGGCGGTCGGCGAGGGCCCCGGGGCGGGGCCGTGAGGGTGACCCGAGCGGCGGCGTCCACGGGCCAACGGCCGGCCGGCACGGGAGACTTCCGGCATGAGCCTTCCTCGTGCGTACGGTCTCCCGCGGCGGCTGCGCCGGGCGGCGCCCGCCGTCGGGTGCGTGCTGGCCCTGCTGGCCGGGTGCAGCTCCGACTCCGGCTCCACCCCGGGCCCTGAGACCGCGTCGGCCACCGGCGCGGAGTCCGGGCCGGCCACCAGGGCGTCCGGCGCGAGCGAACTGGGCGGCGGGGGCGACGGGCCGCAGGTGCAGCGCGCGTACGAGGAGACGGTGCGGGCCGTGCTGCCGTCGGTCGTCCAGATCACCACCGACGGCGGCCTCGGCTCGGGCGTCGTCTACGACCGGCGGGGCCACATCGTCACCAACGCGCACGTGGTGGGCGACGCGCGCGCGTTCGAGGTCACCCTGGCCACCGGCAACGCGACGCTGCCGGCCCGCCTGGTCGCCAGCTTCCCGCCGCAGGACCTGGCCGTCATCAGGCTGGAGGACCCGCCGAAGGACCTCAAGCCCGCGGAGTTCGGCGACTCGGGGAAGGTGCGCATCGGGCAGCTCGTGCTGGCCATGGGGAGCCCGCTCGGCCTGTCGGGCAGCGTCACCCAGGGGATCGTCTCGGCCCTGGACCGCACCGTGGGCGAGGGCCGGCGCGGCGGCGGCACCGGGGCCACCATCGGCAACCTGGTGCAGACGTCCGCCGCGATCAACCCGGGCAACAGCGGTGGCGCCCTGGTCAACCTCGACCACCAGGTCATCGGCGTCCCGACGCTGGCCGCCGCCGACCCCGAGCAGGGCGCTCAGGCCGCCGGCATCGGCTTCGCCATCCCCGCCTCCACCGTCACCCACATCGCCGACCAGATGATCGAGCACGGCCGGGTGACGCAGTCGGGCAAGGCCGCGCTCGGCATCAGCGGGCGCACCGTGCTCGGTCCGGGGTACGAGCCGGCCGGGATCGCGGTCGTCGCGGTCACCCGGGGCGGCGCCGCGGCCAGGGCCGGGCTGCGGGCCGGCGACCGGATCGTCCGCGTCGACGACACGTCGACGGCGACCATGTCGGCCCTGACCGACGTGCTGGCCCGGCACCAGCCGGGCGACCGGGTCGAGGTGACGTACGACCGGCGCGGGCGGGAACGGACCGTGTCCGTCAGGCTGGGCGAGCTGTAGCGGGGCCGGGGCGTCGCCGGTCGGTGGAACGGGGCCTGACGTGCCGTGGCGCCCGCCCCGGTACTCGGCGGGCGCCACGGCACGGCGGGGTGCTCAGCCGGTCGACTCGGCCTGGTCCGCGTGCAGGCTCATCGGCCCGTAGATCTTGGTGTCGTCCTCATACAGGTGCACCTGGTCCACGCCGCCGCCGGCCAGTTCCTTCCACACCTCGCCGAGCCACGACTCCGCGTCGCCCTGGGTCGGGAAGTCCTCCGGCTCCACCGGGGGAGCCGTCTGCGTCCCATCGGCCTTCTCGAACCGCCACGTCCACGCCATGTCCGCTCCGTCTCTGCCGCCGTCTCGCCGTACCGCCCGGGCCGCGCCGCCCGCCCGTTGGCGACGCGCCGCGCCCCGCGCGCCCGGCACGTCACGCCGCCGCGCGGGGCGGTCGCGCCGTGCCGGTACGGCCTGGTGACCGCAGCGTAGCCCGGCCGAACACCCCATCGGAGGTGGCCCCGCGCGCTGGCCGACCGTGGACGCGAGACGATCAGGGCGTGGAACTGACTCTCCTCGGCACCGGAGCCCCGGGTGGGCTGCCCCGGCCCGACTGCCCCTGCGCCGCCTGCGCCACCGCCGTGGGCGCCGCCGCGCGGGCCGCGACGGCGCTGCTCATCGACGACGCGCTGCTGCTCGACCTCACCCCGGGCCCGGCCCTGGCCGCGGCGCGGGCCGGGCGCACGCTGGCCGGCGTGCGGCAGGTGCTGCTCTCGCACCCGCACAACGGGCCGGCGGTCGAGGTGCCGCCCGGGCTGCCGGCGCCCGGCCGGGCCGCGGACGGGCGGGAGCTGGCGCTGCTCAGCGGGCACCGGGTGCGGGCCATCGCCCTGGACGCCCCCGGCACCGGGTACGAGGTGACCGGACCCGACGGCGAGCGGCTGCTGTACCTGCCGCCCGACGCCGCGCCCGCGGGCCTGGCCGACCCGGTGCCCGCGCGTCCCGGCAGGCCGTACGACATGGTGCTGCTCGACGTGTTGGGCCGGCCCGACGCGCTGGCCAGGCTGCGGGCCGCGGGGCTGGTGGCGCCCACCACGGACGTGCTGGCCGTGCACATCGACCACACCGTGCCGTCGGGCCCCGAGCTGCACCGCCGGCTCGCCGCCGCGGGCGCGCGCACCGTCGCGGACGGGCGGACGCTGGTCGTCGGCGAGTACCACGCGGTGCCCGACCTGCCGCGGCGCACGCTGGTGCTCGGCGGCGCGCGGTCCGGGAAGTCGCTGGAGGCCGAGCGGCGGCTGGAGACGTTCCCCGAGGTGCTGTACGTGGCGACCGGTGGGCGCCGCGCGGGCGACCCGGAGTGGGCGGCGCGGGTGGCCGCGCACCGTGAGCGGCGGCCGGGGAGCTGGCGGACGGCCGAGACGTGCGACCTGGAACCGCTGCTGGCGGACGAGGGCCCGCCGCTGCTGGTGGACTGCCTGTCGCTGTGGCTGACGGACGCGATGGACACGGTCGGGGCGTGGGAGGACGAGCGCTGGGCCGACGGCGGCGAGCACGCCCTGCGCGAGCGGGTGGCGGCGCTGGTCGCCGCGGTCCGGGCCACCCGGCGCCCGCTGGTGGCGGTCAGCAACGAGGTCGGCTCGGGCATCGTGCCCGCGACGGCCTCCGGCCGCCGCTTCCGGGACGAGCTGGGGCGGCTGAACGCGGCCGTCGCCGCCGAGTGCGAGCACGTCCTGCTGGTGGTCGCGGGCCAGCCGCTGACGCTGCGCTGAGCGGGCCCGCCGGTGGCCACGGGTCCGCCGGGCACGCGGCCGGGCCCCCCGTTCCACGGGGCGGGGCTGGGGGCCCTACGGGAGGGGCGGGAACGGTAGGGTGCGGCGGATGAGCGGTCTACACCTCGATGACTTCGTCGACCTGATCGAGCGCCCCGACGGCGGCGTACGCCGTGACGCCGAGGAGCGCCGCGCCCGGTTCGCCACGCCACCCGGTGCACTGGGGCGGCTGGACGAGCTGGGCGAGTGGCTGGCCGCCGCGCAGGCGAGCGTGCCCGTCAAGCCCATCGAACGGGCGCGGGTGCTGCTGTTCGCCGGCGACCACGGCGTCGCCGAGCTGGACGTCTCAGGGCGCCCGGCGGGCACCACCAAGGACCTCGTACGAGCCGCGCTGGACGGCACCAGCGCGGTGGCGATCCTGGCCCGCCGCTACGGCGTCGGACTGCGCGTGCTGGACCTCGCGGTGGACTGCGACCCGGCCGAGCTGCCCGAGGAGGTCACCCGGCACCGGGTGCGGCGGGGCTCCGGCCGGATCGACATCGAGGACGCGCTCAGCGCGGAGGAGGTCGAGCAGGCGTTCCGGGCCGGAATGGCGATCGCCGACGAGGAGGCCGACTCCGGCACCGACCTGGTGGTGCTCGGCGATCTGAGCGTGGGCGGCACCACCGCCGCCAGCACCCTGGTCGCGGCGCTGTGCGGCACCGACGCCTCCGTGGTGACCGGGCGCGGCGGGTTCGGGATCGACGACCTGGCGTGGATGCGCAAGTGCGCGGCGATCCGGGACGCGCTGCGCCGGGCCCGGCCGGTCCTCGGTGACCAGTTGGAGCTGCTGCGCACCTCGGGCGGCGCGGACCTGGCCGCCATCACCGGGTTCCTGTTGCAGAGCGCCGTGCGGCACACCCCGGTGATCCTGGACGGGGTGGTCTCGGCCGCGTGCGCGCTGGTGGCGCAGCGGGTGGCGTTCCGGGCGCCGGACTGGTGGCTGGCCGGCCACGCGAGCGGCGAGCCCGCGCAGGCCAAGGCGCTGGACCGGACCGCGCTCAACCCTCTGCTCGACCACGGCGTCAGTGTGGGTGAGGGAACCGGGGCGCTGCTCGCCCTGCCGATGGTGCAGGCGGCTGCCGCCCTGGCGGCGGAGCTTCCGCTGCGGGACTGACGTACGGGCCCGCTGGCCCGGCACCCCGCGGCGCGCGCTCGCGCCGCGGGGACGTGCCGGGTCCCGGTGCGATCCAATCGGGCAAAACGGCCCAAAATTCGGATAAAACGCTTCTCCCTCATATGCTCTACTTTCATGGGAGAAGTCCGCTTGAGTCCGGATGAAGGCAAGCAGCGCGGCCCTTGGGCTCAGCGGAGTGCGGCGTTCGCGGTCTGGTATCTGCGCGCCGTCACGTTCGTCAACCTGCTGAGCGCCGTGTGGGTGTCCTTCGGCAACGACGTGCGCCGCCACAACGTCGACGAGTACTTCACGCCCTACCTGCTGACGGCGGGCTTCTTCTCGGCCGCGCTCTCCCTCTTCCTCGCCGTCACCATGCGCCGCCGCAAGCGCGCCGCCTGGATCCTCAACCTGGTGCTCAGCGGCCTGCTGCTGGCGGTCTTCGCGCTGGCCATGCCCTTCCAGGAGTTCCGCCAGCACGCGCAGAACTGGGTCTCGCTGCTGCTGACCGCGCTGTTCGTGGCGGCGCTCCTGGTGGGCCGGCGCGAGTTCTACGCCAAGGGCGACCGCTCCAACCCCAAGCTCGCCGCCGTCGTCGCGGTGGGCGGGCTCCTGGTCGGCTCGCTGCTCGCCGCCGGCCTGGTCACCGTCGCCAACACCGCCACCGACGACGAACGCTCCAGTTTCCTCACCCGCTGGCGGTACGGCGTCATGCGACTGATCTCGCTCGCCGCCGACGAGGACCGGTTCGCCGGCATCGCCACCCCCGGCTGGGCGGACGTGATCATCAACATGATGAGCACGCTGCTGCTGCTCCTGGTGCTGTACGTCGCCTTCCGCTCCCGGCGCGCCGTCGACCCGATCACGCCGGGCGACGAGGAGAAGCTGCGCGCCCTGCTGGCCCGGCACGGCGAGCGGGACTCGCTCGGCTACTTCGCGCTGCGCCACGACAAGAGCGTCATCTGGTCCCCGTCCGGCAAGTCCGCCGTCACCTACCGCGTCGTCGGCGGCGTCTCCCTGGCCTCCGGCGACCCGATCGGCGACCCCGAGGCGTGGCCCGGCGCGATCGACCGCTGGCTGGCCGAGGCCCGCGAGCACGGCTGGGCCCCCGCCGTCATGGGCGCCAGCGAGGAGGGCGGCACGGTCTACGCGCGGCACGCCCTGGACGCGCTGGAGCTGGGCGACGAAGCGCTGGTGGACACCGCCGAGTTCACCCTCGAAGGGCGCGCGATGCGCACCGTGCGGCAGGCGTACAACCGCGTGAAGCGGGCCGGGTACACCGTGCGCGTCCGGCGGCACGAGGAGATTCCGGACGCGGAGATGGCCGAGCTGGTCCGCCTCGCCGACGACTGGCGTGACGGCGCGACCGAGCGCGGGTTCTCCATGGCGCTCGGCCGCCTCGGCGACCCGAACGACGGCCGCTGCGTGATGCTGGAGTGCTTCGACGCCGACGGCACGCCCAGGGCCCTGCTCAGCTTCGCGCCCTGGGGGCCGCACGGCCTCTCGCTCGACCTGATGCGCCGGGACCGCGACTCCGACAACGGGCTGATGGAGTTCATGGTCCTGGAGCTGATCCAGCGCGCCGAGGAGGTGGGAGTCCGCCAGATCTCGCTGAACTTCGCGATGTTCCGGTCGGTCTTCGAGCGGGGCGCCAGGCTGGGCGCCGGCCCCGTGCTGCGGCTGTGGCGCTCGCTGCTCAGCTTCTGCTCGCGCTGGTGGCAGATCGAGTCGCTGTACCGGGCCAACGCGAAGTACCGACCCATCTGGGAGCCGCGCTACCTGCTCTTCGAGAAGAGCACCGACCTGTTGCGGATCGGCCTCGCCAGCGCCCGCGCCGAGGGCTTCCTGGAGGCCCCGGGGCTGCCCAAGTGGCTCAACCGCAAACACCTGGAGACCCACAGATGACGCCCCCGACGCCGCTCGGCCTCGTGCCCGCGCCGGTGCGCCGGCTGGTGCGCGCCGAGTGGGGCTCGCTGGCCGGGGCCGTACGCGACGGCCTGGTCCGTCGCCGGTTCGCCGCGCTGACGGTGACGATCACGGCCGTGTTCCTGATCGTGGCCTGCCAGTACGTGCAGAACCAGCCCTGGGGCCGCGAGCCCATCGCGCTCCTCGGCTACGTCCAGGCCGACCAGCCCTGGTGGGGCGCGCTGCTGCGCACCCCGCTGTCGCTGTTCGTGCCCGCCCCCGACCTGCCGGTGTGGGGCGGGCTCCTCCAGATCTTCGTCGTCTTCGCGATCTGCGAGTGCGCGCTGGGCTGGCGCCGCACGCTGGTCATCGCGTACGTGGCCACGCTGGCGGGCACGACGTACGCGCGGATCGGCATCGCGCTCGGCCCCGGCGGCCCGCTCGGGCTGCCGCCGGAGACCGCTCAGGTGCACGACACCGGCCCCTCGGCGGCCGTGGTCGGGCTCTCGGTGTACGTGTGCTGGCGCCACCGCGCCTGGCTGACCGGCGCGTTGACGATCGCCTCGATGGTGGTCGAGGTGCACGCCAAGCCGAACCTGGCCGGCCGGGAGCACCTGGTGGCGATCGGGGCCATCCTCGTGGTGTGCGCGGTGGGCACCTGGGCCGAGCGGCGGCGCGCCGCGCGCCCGGGCCGGGCCGGACCACGCGAGTGGCTCGTCCGGGCGGCCGACGGGCTACGGGGCCCGCACGGCTACCCGGGCCCGCCGCTGCTGCGGGTGCTGCGCACGGCGCGCCTGCTGCGCCCGCACGCCCAGCGCCCCGGGCGCGCGGCGGCGCCCGCCCCGCGCGACGGCGGGGCTCACGAGTGCGAGAAGCCGCCCAGCCAGTCCTGGACCCTGCGGCGCAGCCGGCTCCACCGGGCGTCGTGAGCCAGGGCCCGGCGCCGCGCCCTGGCCATGGCGCGCGGCCGGTTCCGGTAGCAGCGCCGGGCCCAGGGTGAGCCGGGGCGGGCCAGGCGCACGGCGCCGAACGGGGCCACCAGCGGCACCAGCACGCCGAGCACCGCCATCCGTGGCTTGCCCTTGGCGAGGGCGACCAGCGAGAACAGGAAGTTGACCGCCACGTTGGCCGCGACCAGCCGCCGGTCGTGCCGCTCGGCCGCCGTCAGGTCGTTGACCCCGAACGGCAGGAAGCCGCCGAGCAGCAACGCCACCAGGGCGGCCGTCAACACCACGACCTCCACGCTCTTGCGGCCCTGCTCCGACCAGTACACGTCGTCCAGGTGCAGCACGAGCGCGAACTCGTCCAGGACGAGCCCCGCCCCGAGACCGAAGATCACCGCGCACACCGCGGCCCCCGCCCCCTGCCGCCCGCTGGCCACCGCGCCGAAGCCGCCGACGACGGTGAGCACCACGCCCGGCACCACGTGGTGCACGTGCAGCCCGCCGGCCGTCACGTTGCGGAAGGGCCCCCTGCCCGCCCGGATCAGCCGCGTGACCAGCCGCGCCGCGACGAAGGCCAGCACGAACGAGGCGAGCGCGAGCAGCAGCGGCAGCTTGCCCGGCTCCACGATGTCGCGTTGCCACCAGTGCCCCATGGCTCCTCACCCTGCGCGATAACCTGCGGCGCGATGGACACCACGCCGCCCCCGTCCCCCGCACGCCCGCCCGGCCCCGACCGCGCCGACGCCCCCGACGCCCCGACCGGGGCCGACGCCCCCGCCGAGGCCGACGCCTCCGCCGAGGCCACCGACCCCGATCGTCCGGGCCGCGCCGCCGCGCTCGCGCACGGCCTGCGGTTCGCCTTCGGCACGCTCACGGCGGTGCCGGTACGGGTCACCCGCTGGGACCGGCACGCCGCGCGCGCGGGCATGCTGTGCGCGCCGCTGGTCGGCCTCGCGGTGGGGCTGTGCGCGGCCGTTCCGGGCGGTCTGTTGCTGCTGGCCGGCGCCGGTCCGCTGCTGGCGGCCGTCGCCACCGTCGCGGTGCCGGCCGTCCTCACCCGCGCCCTGCACCTGGACGGCCTCGCCGACACCGCCGACGGCCTCGGCAGCGCCAAGCCGCCGGCGGGGGCCCTAGACATCATGAAGCGCTCCGACATCGGCCCGTTCGGCGTGCTCGCGCTGCTCTTCGTCACCCTCGCCCAGGTCGCGGCCGTGCGCGAGCTGTACGCGGACCACTGGGCCACCGGCGCGCTCGCGGTGGCCGTCGCCGGGCTGGCCGCGCGCTGCGCCCTCACCCTGGCCAGCCGCGCCGGGGTGCCGGCCGCGCGCCCGACGGGGCTCGGCGCGGCGGTGGCCGGCGTCGTCCCGGCGCGCGCCGCGCTGGCCGTCGCGGTGGTGGCGGCCGGGTGCTGCGCGGGCGCGGGCGCGCTGACGGGGCCGTACGGGGCGCTGCGGTGCGGCCTGGCCGTGCTCGCCGCGCTGGCCGTCGCCGAGGCGCTGCTGCGGCACTGCCGGCGCCGCTTCGGCGGGGTGACCGGCGACGTGTTCGGGGCCCTGGCGGAGACGGCGGCGACGACGGCGCTGGTGGTACTCACGCTCGGCTGAGCACCACACACACCGCGCTCACGCTCGGCTGAGCACCGCGCACGCTGTCCTCACGCTCGGCTGAGCACCACGCACGTTACGGATTCGGCCAGCCCGCCGCACCGGACGGCTTGCCGAAAGTGCTGGTCGGAGGGGCGGTCGGGGTCAACGGCCGGGCGGCGGGCGGCAGATGGGACCCCGCGCGCGCCGGGCCGACGGCCGCGCGCCGCCGCTGCCCTGGTCCATCGGCCAGGTCGGCCGATGCTCGCACAACACGCCCCGTACAGCGCGAGTTAGGCTCGCGCTGGCCGCCACGACCACCGCACCGGGCCGCGCCCGCCCCCAGGCCGGCGCATACGATGCCCACGGCGCGGCCGGCCCACCAGGCGGCCTTACCTCAACGGAAGAGAGACCCCACCACCGTGACTGCTCTGACTCTCAGCACGTCGAGTGCGACCACACTGCGTACGGACGCCGTCGTCGTCGGTGTGGCGAAGGGCGCCAAGGGCCCCGTCGTCGCGCTGGGCGCCGAGGCCATCGACAAGGCGTTCGACGGCAAGCTGGCCGCCGTACTGGAAACCCTCGGCGCCAGCGGCGGCGAGGGCGAGGTGACCAAGCTGCCGTCCGCGTCCGGGATCAAGGCCCCGGTCGTGCTCGCGGTCGGCCTCGGCGACGCCCCGGCCAAGGGCGAGGACTTCGACGCCGAGACGCTGCGCCGGGCCGCGGGCTCCGCCGCCCGCGCGCTGACCGGCACCAAGAAGGCCGCGTTCGCGCTGCCGCTGGCGGACGTCGAGTCCGCCGCCGCGGTCGCCGAGGGCGCGCTGCTCGGCGCGTACGCGTTCACCGCCTACCGGGGCGGCGACGGCAAGGCCGCCAAGGGCGACGCCGGCAAGAACGCCCCGCTGGCCGAGGTCACCCTGCTCGGCGGCAAGCCGCGGGACAAGGCGTACAAGGCCGCGATCGAGCGGGCCGAGGCGCTGGCCGGCGAGGTCAACCGCGCCCGCGACCTGGTCAACATCCCCTCCAACGACCTGACCCCGAAGTCCTTCGCCGCGCAGGCGCAGGCCGCGGCCAAGGAGTTCGGGCTCAGCATCGAGGTGCTGGACGAGAAGGCGCTGGCCAAGGGCGGCTACGGCGGCCTGATCGGCGTCGGCCAGGGCTCGGAGAACCCGCCCCGGCTGGTCAAGATCGCGTACCGGCACTCCAAGGCGAGCAAGACGCTGGCGCTGGTCGGCAAGGGCATCACGTACGACTCGGGCGGCATCTCGCTCAAGCCGGCCGGCCACAACGAGACGATGAAGTGCGACATGAGCGGCGCCGCCGCCGTCTTCGCCGCCGTCGTGGCCGCCGCCAGGCTGGGCCTGAAGGTCAACGTCACCGGCTGGCTGGCGCTCGCCGAGAACATGCCGTCGGGCTCGGCGACCCGCCCCGGCGACGTGCTGCGGATGTACAGCGGCAAGACGGTCGAGGTGCTCAACACGGACGCCGAGGGCCGCCTGGTGCTCGCGGACGCGCTCACCCGGGCCTCGGAGGAGAAGCCGGACGCGATCGTGGACGTGGCGACGCTGACCGGCGCCATGGTGCTCGCGCTCGGCAACCGCACCTTCGGCATCATGGCCAACGACGACGCCTTCCGCGCCGCGCTGCACGAGATCTCGCGGGAGGTGGGCGAGCAGTCCTGGCCCATGCCGATGCCGATCGAGCTGCGCAAGGGCATGGACTCCCCCATCGCCGACATCGCCAACATGGGCGAGCGCGCCGGCGGCGGCCTGGTGGCCGGCCTGTTCCTGCAGGAGTTCGTGGGCGAGGGCATCACGTGGGCGCACCTGGACATCGCGGGTCCGGCCTTCCACGAGGGCGCGCCGTACGGCTACACGCACAAGGGCGGCACGGGTTCGGCGGTGCGCACCCTGGTGCGGCTCGCCGAGCGCACCGCGGCGGGCGACCTGGGCTGAGCGCCCGGCGCCGCGTGATCCGGGGGCTCGGTCGCCCGCCTCGGGCGTCCACCACCTGAGCAGTCGAGCAGCCGACCCCCGGATGAACGCGGCCCACTCCGGAGCGTGACCAACGGCCCCGCGCGTGCGCGCGCGGGGCCGTGGCGCGTTCGCTCACAGCGATCTACTCGCCGGTACGAACGGCGCCGAGCGCCGCGCCCGCCCGGGATTCGGGCCGTACGTGGTGCTTTCCACCACCTCACGGACCGGCCCGGCGTCCCGCCGTCCGCGAACAAGTGCGAAGATGTTGTCTCGGCAGGACAGGGCCCCGGCTCGGACACGAGCCAGACCGCAGGGCCGATTACACAGCGGCCGAACAACAGCCGCCGCCCGGTCACGGGCTCTGCTTCCGTAGGCTCTGTTGGAGACAACCGAGAAACGAAGCGCAGCGGAGTGACCGGCTCCGGCGTACCCATGCATGGAGGACGTGACGTGGCGAACGACGCCAGCACTGTTTTCGACCTAGTGATCCTCGGGGGCGGCAGCGGTGGTTACGCCGCTGCCCTGCGCGGAGCTCAGCTTGGCCTGGACGTCGCCCTGATCGAGAAGAACAAGGTCGGCGGCACCTGCCTGCACAACGGCTGCATCCCCACCAAGGCGCTGCTGCACGCCGGCGAGATCGCCGACCAGGCGCGGGAGAGCGCCGAGTTCGGCGTGAAGGCCAGCTTCGAGGGCATCGACATCGCGGCCGTGCACAAGTACAAGGACGGCGTGATCTCCGGCCTGTACAAGGGCCTGCAGGGCCTGATCGCCAGCCGCAAGGTCACCTACGTGGAGGGCGAGGGCCGACTGTCCTCGCCGACCTCCGTCGACGTGAACGGCCAGCGCTACGAGGGCCGGCACATCCTGCTGGCGACCGGCTCCGTGCCGAAGTCGCTGCCGGGCCTGGAGATCGACGGCAACCGCGTCATCTCCTCGGACCACGCGCTGACCCTGGACCGCGTGCCGGAGTCCGCGATCGTGCTCGGCGGCGGCGTCATCGGCGTCGAGTTCGCCTCCGCCTGGAAGTCCTTCGGCACCGACGTGACCATCGTCGAGGCGCTGCCGAACCTGGTTCCGGTCGAGGACGTGAACAGCTCCAAGCTCCTGGAGCGCGCCTTCCGCAAGCGCGGCATCAAGTTCTCCGTCGGCTCGCGCTTCTCCGGCGTCGAGTACACCGCCAACGGCGTCAAGGTCTCGCTGGAGAACGGCAAGACCTTCGAGGCCGAGCTGCTGCTCGTCGCCGTCGGTCGCGGCCCGGTCTCGCAGGGTCTGGGCTACGAGGAGGCCGGGGTCGCCATGGACCGCGGCTACGTCCTGGTCGACGAGTACATGCGCACCAACGTGCCGACCGTCTCGGCCGTGGGCGACCTGGTCCCCACCCTGCAGCTCGCGCACGTCGGCTTCGCCGAGGGCATCCTGGTCGCGGAGCGGCTCGCCGGTCTGCAGACCGTGCCGATCGACTACGACGGCGTGCCGCGCGTCACGTACTGCCACCCCGAGGTCGCCTCCGTCGGCATCACCGAGGAGAAGGCCAAGGAGCTGTACGGCGCCGACAAGGTCGTGGCCCTGAAGTACAACCTGGGCGGCAACGGCAAGAGCCGCATCCTGAAGACCACGGGTGAGATCAAGCTCGTCCAGGTGCGCGACGGCGCCGTGGTCGGCGTCCACATGGTCGGTGACCGCATGGGTGAGCAGGTTGGCGAGGCCCAGCTCATCTACAACTGGGAGGCGCTGCCCGCCGAGGTGGCCCAGCTCATCCACGCGCACCCCACGCAGAACGAGGCCCTCGGCGAGGCCCACCTGGCCCTGGCCGGCAAGCCGCTGCACTCGCACGACTAGTAGTCCCGGGCGCGACCACATCCGCAAGATCGTTAGGAGCAACCGAAACCATGGCGGTTTCCGTAACCCTGCCGGCGCTCGGCGAGAGCGTCACCGAGGGCACCGTCACCCGCTGGCTCAAGGCCGAGGGTGAGCGCGTCGAGGCCGACGAGCCCCTGCTCGAGGTCTCGACCGACAAGGTCGACACCGAAATCCCGGCCCCCGCGGCCGGTGTCCTGAGCTCCATCAAGGTGGCCGAGGACGAGACCGTCGAGGTCGGCGCCGAACTGGCCGTCATCGACGACGGCTCCGGCGCCCCCGCCGAGGAGCCCGCCGCCGAGGAGACCCCGGCCCCCGCCGAGGAGCCGGCCCTCGGCCGCCCAGCCCGAGCCGGCCCAGGCCGAGGCCCCGCAGGCGCAGGCGCCGCAGGCCGAGTCGGGCGCGGCCGAGGGCACCGCGGTCACGCTGCCGGCGCTCGGCGAGTCCGTGACCGAGGGCACCGTCACGCGCTGGCTCAAGTCCGTGGGCGACTCCGTCGAGGAGGACGAGCCGCTGCTCGAGGTCTCCACCGACAAGGTCGACACCGAGATCCCGGCGCCGGCCTCCGGCACCCTGCTGGAGATCGTCATCGGCGAGGACGAGACCGCCGAGGTCGGTGCCAAGCTGGCCGTCATCGGTGCCGCGGGCGCTGCCCCGGCCGCCGCTCCGGCGGCGCCCGCCGAGGCTCCGGCCCCGGCCGCCGCCCCGGCCCAGCCCGCCCCGGCTCAGCAGGCGGCTCCGGCCCAGCCCGCCCCGGCTCCGCAGGCGCCGTCGGCTCCGGCCCCGCAGGCCGCCACGCCGGCCCCGGTCGCCCCGGACCCGGCTCCGGCCGCTCCGGCGCCCGCGCCGGCCCCGGCCGCCGCCCCCGCCGCCTCGGCCCCGGCCGCTTCGGCCGGTGGCGACGCCGAGGGCGCGTACGTCACGCCGCTGGTGCGCAAGCTCGCCGCGGAGAGCGGCGTCAACCTGTCCACGGTCAAGGGCACCGGCGTCGGTGGCCGCATCCGCAAGCAGGACGTCGTGGACGCCGCTGCCGCCGCCAAGGCCGCCCAGCAGGCCGCCCCGGCCGCGGCTCCGGCCGCCGCCGCGCCGAAGGCTCCGGCCCTCGAGGTCTCCCCGCTGCGCGGGCAGACCGTCAAGATGCCGCGCATCCGCAAGCTCATCGGCGACAACATGATGAAGGCGCTGCACGAGCAGGCGCAGCTCTCCAGCGTGGTCGAGGTGGACGTCACCAAGATCATGAAGCTGCGGGCCCGGGCCAAGGACGCGTTCGCGCAGCGCGAGGGCGTCAAGCTCTCGCCGATGCCGTTCTTCGTCAAGGCCGCGGTCCAGGCGCTGAAGGCGTACCCGACCGTCAACGCCCGGATCAACGAGGCCGACGGCACGATCACCTACTTCGACACCGAGAACGTCGGTATCGCGGTGGACGCCGAGAAGGGCCTGATGACCCCGGTCATCAAGGGCGCCGGTGACCTGAACCTGGCCGGCATCGCCCGTAAGACGGCGGAGCTGGCGGGCAACGTCCGGGCCAACAAGATCAGCCCGGACGACCTGGCGGGCGCGACGTTCACGATCAGCAACACCGGTTCGCGCGGTGCGCTGTTCGACACGATCATCGTGCCGCCGAACCAGGTGGCGATCCTGGGCATCGGTGCGACCGTCAAGCGCCCCGTGGTCATCGACCACCCGGAGCTGGGCGAGACCATCGCCGTCCGCAACATGGCCTACCTGACGCTCTCCTACGACCACCGCCTGGTGGACGGCGCCGACGCCGCCCGCTACCTGGGGGCCGTGAAGGCGATCCTGGAGGCCGGCGAGTTCGAGGTCGAGCTCGGCCTGTGAACGACGCCGCGCTGACGCGGTAGCCCGGCGGCCCCGGTTCACCTCGGTGAACCGGGGCCGCTGCCGTCCGCGCGCCGGCGCGCGCCCGCGCCATCCGGCCGTGGCGGGCCGGCCCCACGCGGTGCGAGCCGTCGCCGGGCGCGTGACGGGGCTCGGCCGGTGGCCGCGATACCGGGATAATGGCCGACGTTTCCGCGTGCCCCGTACGGTGCGCGGTGCGCGACCCCGAGGAGCACCTTCATGACCCCGCCAGTCGTCCACTCGCTGCGCGAGCAGATCCGCGAGCACATCCTGGAAGGGATCATCAGCGGGCGATGGCAGCCGGGTGAGCGGATCGTGGAGCGGCACATCGCCGTGGAACTCGAGGTCAGCCAGACCCCGGTGCGCGAGGCCCTGCGCGAGTTGGAGTCGCTGCGTCTCATCGAGTCGGCCCCGAACAAGGGCGTACGCGTCCGCAGTCTGACCGCCGCCGACCTCAAGGAGAGCTATCCGGTACGGGCCGGGCTCGAACAGGTGGCGGCGGAGCTGGCCGCCGGCAAGCTGGCCGCCGACACGACGGCGCTGGAGCGCGAGGTGGCGGCGCTGTGCGAGGCGGACCGGGCCCCGGACGGTGAGGCGCAGGTCAGGCACACCGTGGCCTTCCACCGCGAGATCGTCCTGGCCTCCGGCAACAGCGTCCTGCTGCACACCTGGGAGTCGCTGGGCGTCGAGGTGTGGACGACGCTCTCCATCCGCTGGCTGAGCCCCGAGCCGCGCTCCCACGCGCAGGAGCACCAGGAACTCGTGGACGCCTTCCGCCGCCGCGACCCGGCCATCGGCGAACTGCTGCGCACGCACGTGCTGAGCTGCGCGCCCCGGCTGTGACCGGGTCGGGTCGGCCGGGCCGGTTCGGCTGTGACCGGTTCGGGCCGGTGATGACCGGTTCGGCTGGGGCTGCTTCGGTCTGGTCCGGTTCGGCCGGGATCAGTTCCGTTCGGCGGTGATCGGTTCGGTCGTGGCCGGGCGCGCGGTCGGTCACAGGCGGCGTCCGGACGCGAAGGCCATGGCGACGATCACCGCGAGCAGCAGCCAGACCATGGGCACGTTTCCTCCTACGGGAGTACGGGGTGTGACCGGTCTTCCGGCCGCCGCCCCCAGGGGGGTGGCTCGCGGTGGGCGCGGGCCGCGCCGGTGGGGTTCGGCGCCCCGGCCGGCGGCGCCCGGCGCGCGCCGCTGGGTCGGGCACGCGCCGGAGCGCCGCCCGCGCTCGGGCGGCGGGCCCCGGTGCGTGGTCACGGGTCCACGGTGCCGCGCCCGCCACCCACGGGGCATCGGGCCGGCGGCGACAACGCGGGGCGCCGGAGGTAGCCCACGGGCGTACGCCCCCGGGCCGATGCCCCGGCGCGGCGGCGGGCCGTACGATCCGGCCATGCCTGACACCGCGCGCCGTGGGCGCGTCCGCCCACCCCGGCCGACCCCCGCCCCCGGCGCCGCGTCCGACGCCGCGCCCTCGGGGGCACTGCGACGCGCCCGGTCCGTCGCGGCGACGGCGCTGGCCTGGGGCGGGGCCCTGGTGTATCCGGTGGCCCTGTTCGCGGCGGTGCAGGCGGAGCCGCGCCAGGCGGTGGCGGTCCAGATCATGCTCCTGGTGATCGCCACGATGCTGCCGGTGTCGCTGCTGCGACGCAGCCCGGTGGCGGCGCTGCCGCTCATGCTGGCGGGCACGCTCGCCGCGTCGACCCCGCCGGAGATCACCTGGGAGGTCGTCTACCTGCTGGCCCTGGTGGACGACGTGGCGCTCGGCTACCTCGCGGCGCGCCGGTCGCGCCGCGTGAGCCTGTCGATGGCGGCGCTGACCCTGCTGACGCACGTCACCGTCGTATCGACCGGGGCCCGGGCGAACGACGACGCCCTCAACGCCTCCGTGCTGTTCGCGCTGACCGCCCTGGTGGCCTGGACGAGCGGGCGGACGCTGCGCGAGCGCCGCGAGCACGCCGCGGCGCTCCGCGACCAGGCCGCCGCCCGGGCCGTCACCGCCGAGCGGCTGCGCATCGCCCGCGAGTTGCACGACATGATCGCGCACAGCATCGGCGTCATCGCCATCCAGGCGGGCGTGGGGGGCCGGGTGATCGACTCCCAGCCCGCCGAGGCGCGCAAGGCCCTGTCCGTCATCGAGGCCACCAGCCGCGAGACGCTCGCCGGGCTGCGCCGGACGCTGGTCGCGCTGCGCCGCGACGAGTCGGACGGGGCGGGCGCGGCCGGCTCCCGCGAGCCCGCCCCCGGCCTGGACGACCTGGGCAAGCTCGCCGCGACGACGGCGGACGCGGGCGTGCGGGTCGAGGTGTGTTGGGAGGGTGCGCGCAGGCCGCTGCCGGCCGACATCGACCTGGCGGGCTATCGGATCGTGCAGGAGGCCCTCACCAACGTCATCCGGCACGCGCGGACCGACGCGTGCCGGGTGACCGTCGCCTACCGGACGACGGCGGTGGCGGTCGAGGTGGTCGACGCCGGGCGCGGCGGCACGATCCCGCCCGGCGCCGGCCTCGGGATCGTCGGCATGCGGGAGCGGGCCGCGCTGCTGGGCGGCCGGTTCACGGCGGGCCCGCGGCCGGAGGGCGGGTTCACGGTGGCGGCCGTGCTGCCGGTGCCGGACGGGGCGGAGGAGGCCGATGTGGCCGCGAGTTCGGGGTCGGGTGCGGCGGCGGTGGCGACGGGGGTGGCGGGATGAGCGTGCGCGTCGTCCTGGCCGACGACCAGCCGCTGGTGCGGACCGGCCTGCGGGTGCTGATGGCGGACACGCCGGACATCGTCGTGGTGGGCGAGGCGGCGACCGGCGCCGAGGCGGTGCGACTGGCCGCCGAGGTCGCGCCCGACATGGTGGTGATGGACATCCGGATGCCGGAGCTGGACGGCATCGAGGCCACCCGGCGGCTCACGGCCGACCAGCCGGACGTCCGCAGCCTCATCCTCACCACCTTCGATGACGACGACTCCGTGTACGCCGCGCTGCGGGCCGGGGCCAGCGGGTTCCTCGTCAAGGACATGGCGTTGGAGGCAATCCTGGACGCCATCCGGGTGGTCGCCGCCGGGGACGGGCTGATCGCGCCGAGCGTGACCCGCCGGCTGATCGAGGAGTTCGCGGGCCGCCCCGAGCCCGCGCCGCCGCCCCCGCCGCCGAGTGGCATCACCGACCGGGAGCGCGAGGTGCTGACCCTCGTCGGCCGGGGGCTGTCCAACGCGGAGATCGCCGGCGAGCTGTGCATCGCCGTCGCCACCGCCAAGGCGCACGTGGCCCGGCTGTTCACCAAGCTCGGCGCCCGCGACCGGGTGCACCTGGTCATCGCCGCGTACGAGGCGGGCCTGGTCACCCCGACGCGCTGAGCCGCGCCACCGCACCGCGGCGGCCTGCCCGCGCGGGTGCCATCCGCCGGCGGTTCGGCGCGCGGTACGGGGATCGGTGACGGGCTCGGTGGGACCGGGCGGGGGTGCGCCCGGCGGGGTCCCGCACGGCGCCCACGGGCCCTCCCCCGAGCCCTCCGGCGCGAGCGCGAACGGCGTCTCGCCATCGCCCAGTTGCGGCACGCAGTGCCGGCGATGGCGACACCGCGTGCCGACTTTTGCCCATTCGCCCGAGAACCATTGATCGATCATCGATCACAGTCGTATCGTCGAACGCGGGGTGCGACCCCTGCCTGCCGCTCTTGCCTTCACTCGTCCGGAAAGGGGCCACCCATGCCCGACGCCGTACGCCCGCCGTACAGCCAGCTCGACCAGCTCCCGGACCGGGACCCGCAGGAGACGGCCGAGTGGCGCGAGTCGCTCGACGCCGTGACCGAGGCGGCGGGCCCGCACCGCGCCGCGTATCTGCTGCGCCGCACGCTGGAGCACGCCGCGCGCCCGGACGCCCCGCGGGGCCTGAGCCTGCCCCCGCTCCAGGAGACCGACTACGTCAACACGATCCCCACCGCCGCCGAGCCCGCCTACCCGGGCGACGAGGCGCTGGAGGCCCGGATCACGGCGTGGAACCGGTGGAACGCCGCCGCGATGGTCACCCGTGGCGCGCGGTTCGGCCTCGGCGGGCACATCGCCACCTTCGCCTCCGCCGCCTGGCTCTACGAGACCGGCTTCCAGCACTTCTTCCGCGGCAAGGAGGGCGACCAGTCCGGCGACCAGCTCTACCTCCAGGGCCATGCGTCGCCCGGCATCTACGCCCGCGCGTTCCTCGACGGCCGGCTCGGCGAGGCGCAGCTCGACCGGTTCCGGCAGGAGGCCGCGGGCAACGCGGGCGGGCTGCCGTCCTACCCGCACCCGCGCCGGCTGCCCTGGCTGTGGGAGTTCCCCACGGTCTCGATGGGCCTCGGCCCGCTCTCGGCGATCTACCAGGCGCGGTTCAACCGGTACCTGGAGCACCGTGGCATCAAGGACACCTCCGCCTCCCGGGTGTGGGCCTTCCTCGGGGACGGCGAGATGGACGAGCCCGAGTCGACCGCCGCCCTCGCGCTGGCCGGCCGGGAGGGGCTGGACAACCTCACCTTCGTCATCAACTGCAACCTCCAGCGCCTCGACGGCCCGGTGCGGCCCAACTTCAAGATCGTGCAGGAGCTGGAGGCGCAGTTCCGCGCCGCGGGGTGGAACGTCGTCAAGGCTTTGTGGGGCGCCGCGTGGGACGAGGTGCTGGCCCGCGACACCGAGGGCGCGCTGCTGCGCAGGCTGCGCGAGGTGCCGGACGCCCAGTTCCAGACGTACGCGACGCGGGACGCGAGCTACGTGCGCGAGCACTTCTTCGACGGCGAGCCCGCGCTGGCCGCGCTCGGCCGCGAGCTGACCGACGCCAAGCTCCTCGAACTGTTCCAGACCTCGCGCGCCGGGCACGAGCCGCGCAAGGTGTACGCGGCCTACCGGGCGGCGGTCGAGCACCGCGGGGCGCCGACGGTGATCCTGGCGCAGACCGTCAAGGGGTACACCCTCGGCCCGGGCTTCGAGTCCCGCAACGCCAACCACCAGATGAAGAAGCTCACGGGCAAGGAGTTCCGCGCCATGCGGGACCTGCTGGAGCTGCCCATTCCGGACAGCGCGCTGAGCGGCGACCTCGTGCCGTACTGGCACCCCGGCCAGGACTCCCCCGAGGTGCGCTACCTGCACGAGCGCCGTGCCGCGCTCGGCGGCCCCGCCCCGGCCCGCAAGGTGGTCGCGAGGCCCCTGCCGGCCCCCGCGCAGAAGCCGTTCGAGGCGCTGTACAAGGGCTCGGGCACCCAGGAGATCGCCACCACGATGGCGTTCGTCCGGCTGGTCAAGGACCTCATGCGGGACAAGGAGACCGGACACCGCTGGGTGCCGATCGTGCCGGACGAGGCGCGCACCTTCGGCATGGAGTCGCTGTTCCCGTCGGCCGGGATCTACTCGCCGGTCGGTCAGACGTACGACCCGGTCGACCGCGATCAGCTCCTGTACTACAAGGAGGCCAAGAACGGTCAGATCCTCAACGAGGGCATCACCGAGGCGGGTTCGCTGGCCGACTTCACCGCGGCGGCGACGTCGTACGCGACGCACGCCGAGCCGATGATCCCGTTCTACATCTTCTACTCGATGTTCGGCTGGCAACGCACGGCGGACCAGTTCTGGGCACTGGCCGACCAGTTGGGCCGCGGCTTCGTCATCGGCGCGACCGCCGGCCGCACCACGATGACCGGCGAGGGGCTCCAGCACGCGGACGGCCACTCGCACCTGATCGCCTCCACCAACCCGGCGGCGCTCTCGTACGACCCGGCGTTCGCCTACGAGGTCGCGGTCATCGTCAAGGAGGGGCTGCGCCGGATGTACCGCCCCGAGGCGGGCGAGGACCCCGACGTCTTCTACTACCTGACGGTCTACAACGAGACCAAGGTGCAGCCGCCGATGCCGGAGGGCGTCGAGGAGGGCATCATCAAGGGCCTCTACCGCTACCGGCCGGCCGACGAACAGGCCGCGGCGGCATCGGCCGCAGCCAACACCGGCGCGCCCACCACCGAAGGTGGCGGCCCGCCGCGCCTGCAACTCCTCGCCTCCGGCACCGCCATCCACTGGGCCCTGGACGCCCAGCGGTTGCTGGCCGACGACTGGGGAGTCGCCGCCGACGTGTGGTCGGCACCCTCATGGACCGAGTTGCGCCGCGACGCCCTGTCCTGCGATGCGGCGCAGCTCAAGGGCGAGGATCGGGTCCCGTACGTCACCCGTGCCCTGGCCGGCGCACCGGGCCCGGTCCTCGCTGTCAGTGACTGGATGCGGTCGGTTCCCGACCAGATAGCGCCCTGGGTGGAGCAGGACTGGACCTCGATCGGCACGGACGGCTTCGGCCTCTCCGACACCCGCGAGGCCGTCCGCCGCCACTTCGGCGTCGACCCCCAGTCCGTGACCGTGGCGGCGCTCGCCGCGCTGGCCAAGCGCGGGGAGGTCAAGCCGGAGACGGTGCGCGAGGCCGCGGAGCGGTACGGGCTCTGACGGTTCGCGGCGGGCGGGCCGGCCAGCGCCATCGGCCCGCCCGCCGCCCCGGTGGCCGTTCCCTCGAAGGCCGTTCCCCGGAGGGCCGCTCCCTGGGCGGCTCTCCCGTACGGACCGCCCTCGGGCCGACCCGCTCCCCTCCTGACCGCGCCACCGGCCCGCTCCCCCGGGTCGGTGGGGCGCGGCAGCCGCGACTGTCAGTGGCCGCGTGCATCATGAGCCCATGCGCGCGGCCCGACTGATCAAGATGGTGTTGCTGCTCCAGTCCCGGGCCCTGATGACGGGGGCGGAGCTGGCGGAGGAGTTGGAGGTCTCGGAGCGGACGGTGGCCAGGGACGTACTGGCCCTGTCCGAGGCCGGCGTCCCGATCTACGCGGACCGGGGCCGGGCCGGGGGGTACCGCCTCATCGGCGGCTACCGCACCCGCCTCACCGGCCTCGGCCGCACGGAGGCCGAGGCGCTCTTCCTGTCCGGGGTGCCGTCGGCGCTGCGCGAGATGGGCCTCGCGGACGCCGCCTCCGCGGCCCGGCTCAAGGTGTCGGCCGCCCTGCTGCCCGAGCTGAGCGACGCGGCGGACGGGGCGGCCCAGCGCTTCCACTTGGACGCCCCGGGCTGGTTCCACGCGCCGAGCGCCCCCGAGCTGCTCCCGGTGATCGCCGACGCGGTGTGGGACGACCGCCGGCTCACCGCCCGCTACCGCCGGGGCGGCGGCGAGGTGGAGCGCGAGCTGGAACCGTACGGGCTCGTGCTCAAGGCGGGGGTCTGGTATCTGGCGGCGCGCGTGGACGCCTCGTGGCGGGTCTACCGCGTCGACCGGTTCACGGCCGTCGAGCCGTCCGGGGAGCGCTTCGAGCGCGACGCCTCCTTCGAGCTGCCCGCCTTCTGGGCGGACCGCGCGGCGGACTTCCGGCGCTCGATCCTGCACGCGGAGGTCGTGCTCCGCCTGTCGGAGCGCGGCGCCCGGCTACTGCCGCGCAGGACGGACCCCGGCACGGCCCGGGAGTCGATCGCCGCGGCGGCCAACCCCGACCCGCGGGGCTGGATCACGGTCACCCTGCCCGTCGAGACGCTGGACGTCGCCTACGAGCAGCTCCTCGGGCTCGGCCCGGAGTGCGAGGTCATCGAGCCCCCCGCGCTGCGCGCACGCATGGCCGAGGCCCTGGCCCAGGCGGCGGCGCTCTACGCCTGACGCCGGCCCGGCGCCCCCCGCTCCGGCCCCCGATCCCGTCCTCGCCCCCGCTCCCGCTCCCGCTCCCGTCCCCGCTCCCCCGCAGCATCCGGCCACGACTCGGGGACGTACCTGGGCCCGGGCCGCGCCGCCCCGCCCGCCCCGGGAAAGGCGGCACGGCCCTTCCCCGAAGCGGCCCCCGCGCGCCCTACCGGTAGTCCTCGACCGACCCCTCCTTCTTGCCGAAGACCAGGTCACGGAAGTAGCCGAAGCAGTCAGGCTGGGAGCCGTCGGTGTCGCGGAAGTCGTAGACCCTGGCCAGTTCGCCGCTGGAGAGCGAGGCGCCGTTCCAGCGGGCCCGGTCCTCGTCGCCGGCGAGCGCGGCGACCGCCTTGCCGATGAGCGCCGGGGACTCGGCGATGGCGAAGTGCGGCTCCCGCGCGATGGCGTCGCGCCAGTTCTCCTCGGTCACCCCGAAGTGGTCGAGCATCTCCTCCGACCGCAGGAAGCCGGGCGTCATGCTGACGGCCGTGCCGCCGTACTCCTTCAGCTCCTCCGCGATCCCGAACGCGGCCCGGATCGGCACGTTCTTGGCGATGTCGAAGAAGAGGTTGCCCCGGTAGGTGGTGTTGAAGTCGGCGGTGCCGTCGGTCAGCTCGACCACCAGGCCACCGGGCCGCCGGATCAGCAGCGGGAGCACGTGGTGGTGGGTGATCAGGTGCGAGTCGATGCCGAGCCGCAGCATGCGCAACCCCTTGTCGAGGTCCACCTCCCACGCCTTGGTGTCGAACTCGATCAGCCGGTCGCCGCCCCAGACGCCGGTGACCAGGATGTCGAGCCGCCCGTGCCCGTCGTCGATGCGCCGCGCGAGGGCACATACCTGCTCCGGCTCCAGGTGGTCGGTGCGGACGGCGATGCCCGTGCCGCCGGCCGCCGTGACCAGCTCCGCGGTCTCCTCGATGGTCTCAGTCGCCCGGCCCACCTCGCTCAGCCGGGCCCCGGCCCCGTCGTCGCCGCGCGAGGTGCGCCCCGTGACGTACACGGTCGCGCCCGCCTCGCCCAGCGCGACGGCGATCGCCCGGCTCGCGCCGCGGGTCGCCCCCGCCACCAGTGCGATCTTGTCCGACAGTGCGCGCCCGCCCTGGGTGTTCACGTGTCCTCGTCCCTTCATCGGTGCCTCACGGTGTTGCCGCCGACGACTGTGTCGGGGAAAGGAGTCATCTCCTGTCGTGATTGCCGAGGAACTCGCGGCCGTCGAAGATCGCGCGCCCGCCGTTCGGGCCGACGCGACCGGCGGGCGCGCGGCAGTCGTACGAACAGCGGGATAACGGGCCGACCCCGCGCGCGGTAACGACACAGCCGCATCCGGGGCACTCGGCGTGCACGGCCATGGCGCAGGGCCGATGCTGGTCCCTGTGATGGACGAGACGGAGTTCTGGGCACTGATCGACGCCTCGCGCGAGGCCGCGGACGGCGACCCCGAGTACCAGGCGGACCTGCTCATCGACCGGTTGCTCCAACTCGACCCGGACTCCGTGGCCGACTTCGCCCGCCACTTCGAGGCGCGCTACCACCGCGCCTACCGCTGGGACCTGTGGGGCGCCGCCACCGTGTTGCTGGACGACACGAGCGAGGACATGTTCGACGACTTCCGCTGCTGGCTGATCGGGCAGGGCCGGGAGGTCTTCGAGGGGGCGCTGCACGAGCCCGACGACCTGGCGCGGCTGCTCGACGACTTCGACCCGCGCGCGGACGGCGACGCGGAGGATCTGGGGTACGCGGCGGACGAGGCGTACGAGCAGCTCACCGGCCTCGAAACGCCCGACCTCGGCCTTCCCGAGCCGCCGGGCGAACCGGCCGGCCCCGCCCTCCCGCTCCGCGACGACAAGGCGCTGGCGGACCGCTTCCCGCTGCTGTGGGACCGGTTCCGGGGCACGGGCGGCTGACCTGGCGACGCGGCGCCCCGGCCCCCGGGGGGCGGGCCCGCCGCCTCACAGGCCGCGCCCCATCAGCACGTCGTCCACGTACGCGCCCGCGAGCAGGAACTCCCCGGGGAGCACGCCCTCCACGGCGAACCCCTCGGACGCGTACAGCTTCCGGGCCGCGTCGTTGTGCCCGAGCACGCGCAGCGTGATCCGCGTGGCACCTTCCGCACGCGCCTGGGCGCACGCCGCGCGCAGCAGAGCGCGCGCCGCACCGCGCCCCCGGGCCCCGTCGTCGACGGCGAGCCCCAGGATCTGGCGTACGTGGGCGTTGGAAGCGAGCGGCGTCGGCGGGCCCAGCCGGATGTAGCCGGCGACCCGGCCGTCCACCTCGACCACCAGGTACTGCGCCGGCGGACCCTGCTCGTCGAGGAACGGCCGGGCCGGGTCCGTCGACGGCGCGGGCTCGGGCGCGGGCGAGTGCACCGGGGACCACACGCGCCGGTCGATGGCGGCCAGCGCCTCCCCGTCGGCCCACCGCGCGGGCCGCACCACCACACCGCCCACGGGCGCCGGCCCGGCCGACGCGACGGGTTCGGCCGAGTCGGCTCCGGTCGGCGCGGCGGGGGCCGCCACGGCGGGCTCGACGTGGGCGGATACGGACGGGTCGGCCGGGCGCGCGGCGGGCGCGGGTTCGCACATGTGGATCACTGTGCCACCGGGCCCCGCCACCCCGACACCCCCGGCCACCCACGGGCCGCCCACGGGCCACCAGCGAGTGGGCCCGGCCTGTCCGCCGTGCGGTGCCCACCCCGCCTGTCCGGGCACATCCCCGGGCCGATCGGGGGCAGGATGGCGGGCATGCGTATTGCAGTCACCGGTGCGTCCGGCCTCATCGGCTCCGCGCTCGCCCACGCGTTGCGGGGCGACGGCCATCACGTCGTACGCCTCGTACGCCACGCCCCGCGCACCGACCACGAGGTGGAGTGGGACCCCCACCGACAGTGGGTGGACGCCAGCGGGCTGATCGGCTGCGAGGCCGTCGTCCATCTGGCCGGCGCGGGCATCGGCGACCGGCGCTGGAGCGCGGCGCGCAAGCGGGAGTTGCGGGACAGCCGGGTGCTGGGCACCGCCGCCATCGCCGAGGCCGTCGCGTCGCTCGACACCCCGCCAGCGGTGCTGGTCTCGGGCAGCGCCATCGGCGTCTACGGCGACACCGGGGACCGCCCGGTGGACGAAAACACCCCGCCCGGACACGGCTTCCTGGCCGATCTGTGCCAGGAGTGGGAGGAGGCGGCGGAGCCCGCCGTCGAGGCCGGCATCCGCACCGCGTACGCCCGCACCGGTCTCGTGGTGGCGCGCGGCGGCGGGGCCTGGGGGCGGATGTTCCCGCTGTTCCGGCTGGGGCTCGGCGGCCGGCTCGGCGCCGGCGCCCAGTTCTGGAGCTTCATCGCCCTGCGGGACGAGGTGGCGGCGCTGCGCCACATCATCGCGACCGAGTCGCTCTCGGGCCCGGTGAACCTCACCGCGCCCGAGCCGGTCACCAACCGCGAGGTCACCGCCGCCATGGGACGCGTGCTGCGCCGACCCACGAAGCTGGCCGTGCCCCGGCCCGCGCTGCGCCTGGCCCTCGGTGAACTGTCCTCCGACGTCCTGAGCAGCCAACGCGTCCTGCCCCGGCGCCTGTTGGACACCGGCTTCCGCTTCGACTTCCCGCACATCGACGACGCGATCCGGGCCGCCTGACACGCCACCGGCGCGGCCTCGCCCGCCGCCGGCGACCGTTGACGCGGCCCGCCATCACCCCGCCCGCCCCGGCGCCACCCGCGCCGCCGGCGCCCGCGCCTCGGCGCCCGCGTACCCGCCGTGCCGCGTGCCCGCCGTGCCGCGTGCCGGCGGCGCGGGGCTCACGCGCGCGGGCCTCGCGCCCCCGGCCCCACCACCGGTGCCCGCGTCGCCCGCCGGTCCCACCCGACGCGCGTGCGACCGTCGTGCGACCGTGCTCGGTCGATGCGCGACTGCCGTCGCCCGGCTTTCTTCCTACCGTCGAGTCCGGTTCACGCATCCCCCTAGCCAGTTGAGGGCATCAGGCCCCAGAAACATCGCAGCGACCTCGGGGAGGGGCACGTGCTCGGCAGCGCACGCCACACGGACGTCGTCATCGTCGGGGCCGGTCTCGCCGGCCTCGCCGCGGCTCACCAACTGATCAACGCCGGGCTCACGGTGACGGTCCTGGAGGCCGAACCCAGGGTCGGCGGGCGCATGACCACCGACGACATCGACGGTTTCCGGCTCGACCGCACCGGCGAGTTCCTCAACACCTCCTTCCCCGAGCTGCGGCGCACGCCGGGGCTCGGGGAACTGCCCCTGCGCCCGCTGTCGCCCGGCGTGCTGGTGCACGGCGAGGGCCGCACGCACCGGATGGGCGAGCCGCGCGGCACCGGCGGCGCGTTCACCACGGCGCGCGCGCTGGCGACGGCGGCCCGCGCGCCGCGCGCCGGCGGGCTCGACCAGGCCCGGCTCGGCGCGGCCCTCAGCCGGCTCGCGGCGGTGCCCACGCACCGGCTCCTCGCGCGCCCCGAGCGCCCGGCCGCCGCGTCCCTGACGGTCCGCGGACTGCCCTCGCGCACCATCGACGGCTTCCTGCGCCCCCTGCTGACCGCGCTGCTCTCCGACCCGGAGCTGATCACTTCGAGCCGCTGCGCCGATCTGGCGCTGCGCGGATACGCGCGCGGTCGGCTGTCGCTGGCCGCGGGCGGCGCCGCCACGGTCCCGGAACTGCTGGCCGACCTGCTGCCGCCCGGGACGGTGCGCACCGGCGTACGCGCCGTCTCCGCCTCCACCACCCGGGTGGCCACCGCCGAGCACGGCGAGCTGAGCTGCCGTTCGGTGGTCGTGGCCACCGGCGCCAAGGCCGCGGCCGACCTGCTGCCCGGGCTGCGGCTGCCGGCCTTCCACCCGGTGACGGTGTTGCACTACGCGGCGCCGAGCGCGCCGTTGCGCGAGCCCGCGCTCGTGCTGGCCGGCGACCGGCGCGGTCCCGTCGCGTACACCATGGTGGCCAGCGAGGTGGACCCGGCGCGCAGCCGGCCGGGCCAGGCGCTGATCACCGCGGTCGCGCTCGGCGCGGCGGCGACGGCGCCGGCCGGCACGCTGGACGGCGCCGCGCGCGGCCAGCTCGCGCGCGTCTACGCCACCTCCACCCGCGACTGGCGGCTGCTCGCCGCCTTCCCCGACCCCTACGCGGTGCCGGCCATGCCCGCGCCCCACGACCTGCGCCGCCCGGTGCGGCTGCTGCACGGCCTGTACGTGTGCGGCGACCACCGCGACACCAGCTCGGCCCAGGGCGCGCTGTACTCCGGGCGCCGCGCGGCCTGGGAGGTCCTGCGCGACTTCGGGCTGACCCCGGGCTGTGACGCCACGCCGCTCAGCGCGGCTGCCTGACCGCCCGCGGGCCGGCCGGGGAGGCGGCGGCCGGCCCGCGGGAGCCACGTACGGCACGCGCGCGCCGGGCGGGCCGTGCAACCGCTCCCACTCGCGCCCGTGCCGCACTCGAACGCGGAACCGGGTGTACGACACCCGTTCGACGTTCCCCCCGCGAGCGAGGTGCCCCGGCTCATCCCAGGGCCGCCACCCGCTCCCGGTACCCGCGCACCGGGGCCGCGTCCCGATACGGTTCGAGCCGGCGCTCGAAATCGCGCACGTACTCCACCGCGCGCGCCGAGCGCATCTCCGCCGCCTGCTGGGCCGCCTCCGCGCCCAGCGCGCACGCCTGCTCCAGCTCGCCGAGCCCGAGCCGGGCCGTCGCCAGCACCACCCGGCAGAACACCCGACTGCGCGCGAACCCCGCCCCACGGAGCTGGAGCGAGCGCTCCGCGTGCTGGGCGGCGGCGCGGTACTGCTGGAGGTCGCGGTAGCAGTGCCCGAAGTCGTCGGCGAGCTGCGACTCGTCGAAGAAGCGCGCCCAGTACGGCACGTCGTCGCCCGGCCGCGCCGTCTCCAGCGCCCGTTCCGCCCGCGCCAGCGACGCCGTGCAGGCCCGGGCCTCGGACAGGACGGCGTGCCCGCGCGCCTCGGCGGCGTGCAACAGCGCCTGCACCACCGGCGGCGCCCCGGAGCCCACGCCCTGCTGCGCCACCCGCGCGAGCTGCACCGCCTCCCGGCCGTGGCCCAGGTAGACGGCCTGCCGGCTCATCGTGACCAGCACGTAGCTGCCGTACGCCCGGTCCCCCGCGGCCTGGGTCAGCCGCAGGGCCTGCACGAAGTAGCGCTGCGCCAGTCCATGCGCGGCGATGTCGTACGAGGTCCAGCCGGCCAGCCGGGTCAGGTCCGCGATGGCGGCGAACAGGCGGCGCCCGATGGTCTCGCCGTAGCTGCCGCGCAGCATGGGCTCGCCCTCGTGCTCCAGGTAGCGCACCAGCGCCTGCCGGGCGTGGCCGCCGCCGTAGGCGTGGTCCAGTGCCCGGAAGAGTTCGCCGACCGAGCGCAGCGCGGCGATGTCGCCGGCGGTGACCCGGTGCCCCGGGCCCCGGTCGGTGCGGTCGGTGAGCCGCTGGCGCGGCACCGCCACCCGGTTCTGCAGCGGCACGCGCGCGTTGCCGACGCCCGCCACGGCGCCCGCGGCGCCGGCGACCGCCGGCTGCCCCGCGCCCGCGCCGGGGCCGCCGGGTGCGCCGCCGCGGCCGACCCCGCTGGGGGTGGGCCCGCCGGCGCGCGGTGCCCCGACGCCGGGTCGGCCGGCGCCCTCGGGCCCTGGCTGGCCCGGCCTGGTGGGCGCGGGGACGCCGCGGGCCACCCGGTCGTCGGCCCGCCCGATCAGCCAGTCCCGGCTCGGGACCACCAGGCCGGCCGGGGTGAAGGCGATCTTCCGTAGTTCGCTGTGGCTGCCGGAGTCCTTCCGCCACAGTCCGCTGACGATGTCCACCGCCTCCTCCGGCGAGGACGCGAACTCCAGTCCCGCGTAGACCGGGGCGCACGCGTCGAGGCCGAGGTCCTGGGCGGACAGGCGCCTGCCGAGGCGGCGGGTGAAGACCTCGGCGATCAGTGCCGGGGTCGTGCCACGCGGCTGTTGCCCGCGTAGCCAGCGCGTTACCGACGTCTTGTCGTATCGCAGGTCAAGGCCGTGCTCAAGCCCGAGCTGGTCCACTCGCCGGGCGAGGCCCGCGTGCGAGAAACCGGCCTCGGCGATAAGCGCGGCGAGCTGACGGTTGGGGGTGTGCTGCGGGGATCGTTCCGTCATCAGCCTGCCGGTCTCCCTGATCGCATCGCTCTGTGGAACGGCGTGAATTTAGCGGTTGACAGTGCGCTGCTCGCCAGCTTCGCCCTACATTCATCCGATCGTGTGAGAAGCGATGAGATACGTAACGCCCAGCTCACGCCCGTTCCCTCCGGCGCGGGCCCGCCCGCCTCCCACCACCGGCAACGGCCCCACCTCACGCTTTGGCACGGCCTCGCCCCCACCCCCATCCGGGCACGGTCGAAACCCGGCCGATCGCCGCCCCGGCCACGGCTCGAACTCGTCCCCGCCACTCCCCTCACGCCACGCCGGCGAGCCCCTGTCCCGCCCACCGCGCGGGCCGCCCCCCGCCCGTCCTCCGGCCCGCCTCCTGGCGCTCCCTTGGCCGTCCCCATCGCGCGCGCCGGTCGGCTCCCGGGCGTCGCGCGGCCGGCCGTCGGGGCGGCTCGCGCGCCCCGCGAGCCGCGCCGGGCGAGCGCATCCGACGGCCGCGTGCCAGCAGGTCGCGGCACCGCCGTACAGTGGCGGAGGCGGAACGGTTGCGAGTTTGTTCGAAGGAGCTGCCATGGGGCTTCCCCAGCCACACGGAGATCAGAGCGAGCTGCGCTTCGTCCACCTGGGATTCGGCGCGGACGCGGTCGAGTACCAGGAGGCTTGGCAAGAGCAGCGCCGGGTGCACTCGGCACGCTTCGCCGACGAGATCCCGGACACCTGCCTGCTCCTTGAGCACCCCGCGGTCTACACCGCGGGACGGCGCACGGCCGACAACGAACGCCCCCTGGACGGCACCCCCGTGGTGGACGTGGACCGCGGCGGCAAGATCACCTGGCACGGCCCCGGACAACTCGTCGGCTACCCCATCCTGAAGCTGCCGCGCCCCGTGGACGTGATCGCCCACGTCCGGCGGCTTGAGGAGGCGCTGCTGCGCACCTGCGCGGAGCTCGGCGTGGAGACCACCCGTATCGAGGGCCGCAGCGGCGTGTGGGTGCTCGGCGACCCGGTCGAGCAGCGCCCGGCCATCGGCGGCCTCAACCTGGACTTCGACCCGCGGCTGACCGACGAGGAGTTCGACGCCCGGCTGAACGGCCCGGAGTACGCCCCGTCCAACGCGGGCCAGCGCCGCGAGGACCGCAAGCTGGCCGCGATCGGCGTGCGCATCGCCAAGGGCGTGACCATGCACGGCTTCTCGCTGAACTGCAACCCGGACAACACGTCGTTCGACCGCATCGTGCCGTGCGGCATCCGCGACGCCGGCGTGACCTCCCTCTCCCACGAGCTCGGGCGCGACGTCCCCGTCGCGGAGGTGCTCCCGCTGGTCGAGCGGCACCTGACGGACGTGCTGGCCGAGAGCGTGCCGCTGCCCCGCGCTGTCTGAGGAATGCACCCCGCAGCTCGCGGGTTGGTCTCGACAGAAGAGCACGCGATGTACGGGCGTACCCTGGTGTTCGCCGAAGATTCGAAAGCCGCGCCAAGCGAAGTGGAGTGCCGGACGTGTCCGCAGTCGCACCCGATGGACGCAAGATGTTGCGCCTGGAGGTCCGGAACAGCCAGACCCCCATCGAGCGCAAGCCCGAGTGGATCAAGACCCGGGCGAAGATGGGTCCCGAGTACAACCAGTTGCAGAAGCTGGTCAAGACCGAGGGCCTGCACACGGTGTGCCAGGAGGCTGGCTGTCCCAACATCTTCGAGTGCTGGGAGGACCGCGAGGCGACGTTCCTGATCGGCGGCGACCAGTGCACCCGGCGCTGTGACTTCTGCCAGATCGACACCGGCAAGCCGCAGGCGCTCGACCGCGACGAGCCCCGCCGGGTCGCGGAGTCCGTGCAGCAGATGGAGCTGCGCTACGCCACCATCACCGGCGTCGCCCGCGACGACCTGGAGGACGGCGGCGCCTGGCTGTACGCGGAGACCGTGCGCCAGATCCACGCGGCGATGCCGGACACCGGCGTCGAGCTCCTCATCCCGGACTTCAACGCCGAGCCCGCCGCGCTCGCCGAGGTCTTCTCCTCCCGCCCCGAGGTGCTCGCCCACAACGTCGAGACGGTGCCCCGCATCTTCCGGCGCATCCGCCCCGGCTTCCGCTACGAGCGCTCCCTCGAGGTCATCACCAAGGCCCGCGAGGCCGGCCTGGTCACCAAGTCCAACCTGATCCTGGGCATGGGCGAGGAGCGCGCGGAGATCAGCGAGGCGCTGCACGACCTGTACGAGGCGGGCTGCGAGCTGATCACCATCACCCAGTACCTGCGCCCCACCCCCCGCCACCACCCCGTGGAGCGCTGGGTGAAGCCGCAGGAGTTCGTGGAGCTCCAGGAAGAGGCGGAGGAGATCGGTTACGCCGGCGTCATGTCCGGCCCGCTGGTCCGCTCCTCCTACCGCGCCGGCCGGCTCTACCAGCAGGCCATCGAGCGGCGTAACGCGGCGGTCCCCGCCAAGACCGCCTGACCCCACCGGTCAGGCGCGGCGGCACCGCCCCGCTCCCGGCCGGTGAGCGACTTCGGCACGCCCCGCGCGGCCCGCACCACCCGCGACACCGCGCGGTCCGTGCGGGCCGCGCCGGCGTTTGCCGGGGCTCGGCCCGTAACGGAGGCTTGACCGGGCCGACACCCCCGGCTCACGCCGGAGGGCGACCATGGAGACGTAGCGACACCCCGGCACAGCCCACCCACGCGTACCCGCGATTCGCCCGAGGAGACCGCCACCATGCTGGCCGCGCCCGCCCGCCCCGCCACCCGCCCGTCCGTGCGCCCGACCGTCGCCGTGGCCCTGCGCGCGATCGAGGGCCTGCTGCTCGGTGCCGGGCAGCGCACCGCGCGCCGCAACGCCTGGACGGCGGTCCTGGAGGACCGGCGTCGCGCCAAGGCCCGTCACGAGGCCGAACACGTGCTGGAGGCCGTGGCGACCCGCACGCCGCAGGCGACGTAAACTGCGGTACATGGCGAGGAAGGAAACATCCGAGAACCCCGGGCGGCTGAAACAGATCGCCCTGACCTACAAGATGACCAAGAAGGTCGACTCGAAGGTCGGTCTTGTCGTCGCGGCTGTGGGCATCATCACGTTCGGTGTCTTCCTCGCGATCGGCCTGTGGATCGACCATCCGATCCTGCTGGGCATCCTGGGCTTCGTGCTGGCCTTCCTCGCGATGGCCATCATCTTCGGCCGTCGGGCGGAGCGGGCGGCCTTCGGGCAGATGGAGGGCCAGCCGGGCGCGGCGGCGGCCGTACTGGAGAACGTGGGCCGTGGCTGGTCGGTGACGCCGGCCGTGGCCATGAACCGCAACCAGGACGTCATCCACCGCGCCGTCGGCAAGGCCGGCATCGTGCTGGTGGCCGAGGGCAACCCGAACCGGCTGCGGTCGATGCTGGCGGCCGAGAAGAAGCGCATGGCCCGCATCGTGGCCGACGTGCCGGTGCACGACGTGATGGTCGGTGACGGCGAGGGCGAGGTGCCGATCAGCAAGCTCCGGACGAAGCTGCTGAAGCTGCCGCGCGTGCTCCCCGGCGCGCAGGTCACCGCGGTCAACGACCGCCTCAGGGCGCTCGGCGACCTGATGAGCAACATGCCGATCCCCAAGGGCCCCATGCCGAAGAACGTGCGCATGCCGAAGGGTCGCTAGTCCCCCACCACCGGCGCGGCGCGCCCCAGAGCCTCCCACGAAGGGCGGCCCGAACCCTCCCGTTCGGGCCGCCCTTCGCACGTGCGGGCGCATGCGGGCCGCGTACGCGAGGGCCTGGGCGCGAGCCGCCGTGCGCCCCCGCTACGCCCGCCGTACGACAACGAAGCGCGCCCCTGGCGGGCCGGTGAGACCGCGAGGGGCGCGGGGGTGGAGCAAGGGCGTACGGGCGGGACCGTATGGCGCCGTACGCGGACGCGGACGCCGGCAGACACAGGCGTGGCAGGCACCGCACCGGCAGCCGTAACCGCCGGTACGCGAAGACCCGCGAGCGGCGGTGAGTCGGTATTGGGCGACGGACGCCGCGCCCGATACCGCGCGTGCTACGACGCGCCGCGCGCCGCGTGGACTGCGGGGCGTGGACTACAGGCGGACCTGGACGGCGCCCGCGGCCCGGTCGTGCAGGCCACGGGAGTCGCGGTCCCAGATGACGGCCGGGACGACCAGGCCGAGCAGGACGCAGCGGATCAGGGTGCGCGGCAGCGAGAGCCGGTTGCCGTTCAGGTCGACGACGCGGATACGCAGCAGCATCTTGCCCGGCGTGCAGCCGAGCGTGCCCACGGTGAACAGGGACATCACCAGGAAGACGGGCAGCGCCCAGTTCCCGGCCGACGCCGCGTCGCGGTCGGCGATCAGCCCGTACGCGATGAGGAGGCACAGCCCCCAGTCGACGAGGAGGGCGAGCATGCGCCGGCCGGGCGGCGCGACGGCGCCCCGTCCGTCGCGGGGCAGGCCGAGCCGTTCACCCCGGTAGCCGAAGTCGACGCCCATCTCCTCGGCCGCCGCGCGGGGCCCGGAGAGCCACGAGCCGATTACTTGCCTGTTATCCACCCCACCACGGTACTGCGACAGTGCCCCGTCCCGGCCCCTCGGGGGCGAGGAACGGCCCGGCGAGGGGCGGTGGCCGGCCACGGGCAGCGCGCGGAGCACGCGTTCCGGCCCCGCGTACCGGTTAACCTGAGCGAAACAAATGGGTCATGCTCGGGAAATCCCGGCTACCTATGGTCGGGCCCGGCGCACCACCGCACAGGTCAGCGCTATCGAAGCAACCCCGACCGCTCCCGGCCGGGCTAGGAGGAGTGGGATGTTCCAGAACGGCGACGACGCCAAGAAGTTCATCGCGGATGAGGACGTCAAGTTCGTGGACGTCCGCTTCTGCGACCTGCCTGGCGTGATGCAGCACTTCACCATTCCGGCGACGGTGTTCGACCCCTCCGAAGAGCTCGCCTTCGACGGTTCCTCGATCCGCGGCTTCCAGGCGATCCACGAGTCCGACATGGCGTTGCGCGCGGACCTGAGCACGGCGCGCGTCGACCCGTTCCGCCGGGACAAGACGCTCAACATCAACTTCTTCATCCACGACCCGATCACGGGCGAGCAGTACAGCCGCGACCCGCGCAACATCGCCAAGAAGGCCGAGGCGTACCTGGCCTCCACCGGCATCGCGGACACCGCGTTCTTCGGCCCCGAGGCCGAGTTCTACGTCTTCGACAACGTGCGCTTCAGCACCGCCGCGAACGAGTCCTTCTACCACATCGACTCCGAGGCCGGCGCCTGGAACACCGGCGCGGTGGAGAACAACCGCGGCTACAAGGTGCGCTACAAGGGCGGCTACTTCCCGGCCCCGCCGGTGGACCACTTCGCCGACCTGCGCGCGGAGATCTCCCTTGAGCTGGAGCGGTCCGGCCTCCAGGTCGAGCGCCAGCACCACGAGGTCGGCACCGCCGGCCAGGCCGAGATCAACTACAAGTTCAACACGCTGCTGGCCGCGGCCGACGACCTGATGCTCTTCAAGTACATCGTGAAGAACGTCGCCTGGCGCAACGGCAAGACCGCGACCTTCATGCCCAAGCCGATCTTCGGCGACAACGGCTCCGGCATGCACGTCCACCAGTCGCTGTGGGCGGGCGGCGAGCCCCTCTTCTACGACGAGCAGGGTTACGCGGGCCTCTCGGACATGGCCCGCTACTACATCGGCGGCATCCTCAAGCACGCCCCGTCGCTGCTGGCCTTCACCAACCCGACGGTGAACTCCTACCACCGCCTGGTCCCCGGCTTCGAGGCCCCGGTCAACCTGGTCTACTCGCAGCGCAACCGCTCCGCCGCGATGCGCATCCCGATCACGGGTTCCAACCCGAAGGCCAAGCGCGTCGAGTTCCGCGCCCCGGACCCGTCGTCCAACCCGTACCTGGCGTTCTCGGCGCTCCTCCTCGCGGGCCTGGACGGCGTGAAGAACAAGATCGAGCCGGCCGAGCCGATCGACAAGGACCTCTACGAGCTGGCCCCCGAGGAGCACGCGGGCGTCCCCCAGGTCCCCACCTCCCTGCCGGCCGTCCTGGACGCCCTCGAGGCCGACAACGAGTACCTGCAACAGGGTGGCGTCTTCACGGCCGACCTGATCGAGACCTGGATCGACTACAAGCGCACCCAGGAAATCGCCCCGATCCAGCTCCGGCCGCACCCGCACGAGTTCGAGCTGTACTTCGACTTGTAGAAAGTGGAGCTTGAACTCGGCAATTTAGTTGGCCGAGGACTCACCAAGCGTCTACCTCCAGCGCACCATGCTGGAGGTAGACGCTCGATGTGCTCGTCAGGGATGCGGCAGCCGTACGGCAGTGGCAGCGTGAAGTGAGTCAGCTTCTACAGCGCCACGGACAGTCCCCTGACAGATCACGCGCAATGCCTACTGCCCCAGCGCGCGGAAGGCCGGTCCTGACTCACGTAGCTGGTCGTCTGCCTTCTTCCGCGAAGACTCGCAAAGCCATGACAGTGCCGTCCTCACCGAAGGAGACCGGGCCCCACCCCGGCGCAGTCACACCACTCGGCAGCGTGGGACGGAGCTCATATGCGCGCTCCCGGTACGCCTCGACCTCCCCTCCAATCAGAAGCTGGTACAGGTCCTCTGCCAGCCCTGTGAACGCCTCCACGCGAGTCCGGTTCAACCTGAAAACCTGGTCGGTGCCGAAGAAGCGTGTCGCACCAAAGCGGTACTCCGCGTCCCGGACGCTGGACGACCCGGCGAATGTTCGCTGTTCGTAGTGCTTTCGGCCCTGTTCGCTGGTGAGATATTGAGCGATCTCCGTACCGGCGCCAGCGAATGCCAGTTGTCCTGCGGCGCCGGTTCGGGCGAGCACTTGACCGAACCATGCGCGTTCCTTCCGTGGAATGAGAAAGCCGTCGTGGAATCTCTCCTTGCCTGCGACTCCAGGGACTCTGACGGCGTTGACGTAGGGAGGGTTCCGCTTCGGTGGCACGGCATCCGCGCTACCACTTCCCGTAGTTGGCCGCTCAGGCAACAGACCCGGTCCCGGTGCCTGCAGAACATTGACAGTGATGCCTCCTGGAGCCAGCAGCTCGGTGGACATCAGCAGGCAGGGAGTGGCGTTCCACTCGGCGAGGTGGAAGTTCTCGGCACGCTCGCTGGCCCTCGCTAGTTGCTTGAACGCCGAGCGGTCGGTCTTCCCTGTGCGCTTGGTCGTCTTCTGGTGATTTCCGTTGACCGTCACCACGAACACCCGGGAGGGCTCGCCGGGCTTCCATGCCTCGATGAAGAAGTCAGGCCGTGGTCGAGCCCCCAGGGAGGGCCGCGAGCCGGGGCGCGCGAATCCGGCGAGCAGTACCGCCTCGGCATCGACGGTCGAGATCAGGTGATCCGGGAAGCGGGCCCGCACCGTGCGTTCTGCGATGGCCAGCCCCAGCGCGCGCCCCAACTCCCGAGCCTGCATCGCCCTGTAGGAGAGTTCTGGATTCTCCCCCTCCTCGGTGAGGGCCAGATAGCCGCTGGTACCAGGCCCCAGAGCCTGGCAGTACTTCAGGGCCTGCCAGTGTTCAGCCAAGCCTCTGCCGCGCCCATGACGAGCCAGAGTGGTGGCGCGTGCGAAGACGCCGAGCAACTCCCAGGGCGTGCTCGCGAGGTCCTCGCGCTCGGCCGTTTGCAGCGGTTCCAGTCCAGGCTTGCGAGGAACTTGTTCCTCCTCGCCGTGCGCGCGTGCACGTTTGCGGGCGATGGCCGTGGCTGCCTTGTCGGTGTCCATCACCAGGGAGGCTGTCGAGTTGACGCGTACAGGGATCCGATGGCGCAGTAGTGCCAGGGTGCTTTCCGCAGGTACCGACATGGTGTGTCACGGTACGGAGGGGGGAGCCGGCGCATGCAAGTGCGCATGAACTCCCAGAGAGGCTCCCGGCAGGCGAGTTGTTACTCCGGCGGCGCCCCCTCCGGTCTACGGCCTCTGGCTCGTGCACAGTGGGCACCCGTTACGCACCAGGCTCCCCATCACGTTCGTACTCGCGCGCCAGGCCGTGCGGCGGGCCTTCGCCGCGTCGGCCGCCCCCACTCCCATGACCACTCAAGCCGACCGGGGCTCGACCATGGCCCCGTGTCCCGTCGCGGTCTCGGCGCTCAGTCGTCGTCGTGGTCATGGTCGTGATGAATGTTGCCGTCCTCGTCCATGGTCGGGTGGAGCTTCATGGGGCCGTACCCGTCGACGTCGGTGCGGCGCGGGGGCTCCGGGCCGTCCGGGCCGCAGCGGATGAGGCGCTCGATGCGGCAGATGCGGTAGTGGCGGTCGCCCACGCACACGTCGTTGGCGTTGCCGGCGGCCTTGAACTTCTCGGCCGCCTCGACGTACGCGGCCTTCTCCCGCTCGTCGAACTCGTAGAGCACGGGCCAGAACTCGATCATCGCGCCGTGTAGCAGGTCGCGGGCCTCGTGTGGGGTGGCCATCATGGCGCCGTGCGGCTCCCAGCCGCTCTCGTTGCGTTCGGCCACGCGGAAGCCGACGGGCAGCAGCGCGATGTCCGGGTAGGCGGCGGCTGCCCGCTGCGAGTCCGCGCGTACGGCGGCGGGGTAGCGGGAGCCGGTGTAGGCGAAGTCGCGCATGCCCAGCTTCGTGGCGCCCGCGATCAGGCCGTCGTCCTGGTCGGGGTCGATGGCGAAGGCCACGTCAGGCGAGGGCTCCTTGCTGGGTACGCCCCAGGTCCGGTCGGCCGGCTCCCGGTCGGTGGGGCGGGGCGGCTCCAACCCGTCCTCGCCGCTGCGCGCGAACTCGTCCCCGCGTACGACCCGGTAGCGGACGCCGAGGACCTCGATCTCGTTGACCGGTTCGCGTTCGAGCACGGCAACGGCGGCCAGCAGTTCGCGTCGCACCGCGGGATCGTCGGTGTCGTCCTTGGCCTTGAACCACAGGTGCGAGTTGAGTGCGTCCCGGGACTGCTGGGGCATGCCGTCCGTCACCGGCAACAGCACTCGCCAGCCCGGCCCCACGGCGGGGTCCTGCGCGGCGACCCCGAAGACGGGCCCCCGCAGAGCCGGGTTCGGGTAGCGCCGCGAGGCGGTCACCGCGTCGGCCTCCGTCACCCAGGCGACCGGGTCGTCGCGGCGGACCAGCGCTGCGTGCAGGGCGTCGAGCTGTCGCTTCCAGTCATCAACCATGCGCACATTGTGAGCGACGTGGGTTGGTGGCCGGGTTGAAACCGCCCAAGTGGTCCAGGGGCGGGCGGGGTTGGGGCATGGTGGGTTGGTTGGGGAGTACGTCCGGGGGCGCTGCCGACCTGGATACAACGAGCGCGTGGCACAACCGTGGCAGGACACAGGGCGGGCGGTCGGAGCCTTGGAGCGCGCTGGGGGCGCGGCAGCCGACGCAAGCTCCCTTGCCACGTGAACACGTCAGGGTGTGGGCGTGCACAGTCAACCCGCCTTGCGCGCTGGCGGGTACTCGCGGTGCTCTCCGCCGTCGCGCACGCGACAGCGGTCACCTCCCTCACCACGGGCTCCCGAACGCCCGCCCACGTCTGCGCCCACGCCCACCCCGAGGAGCCCTCCCTACTCCCCCTCCTCCCCCTCATCCCGCACGCTCAGCGCCAGGTTGTTCGTAGCCGTGAAGAACGGCTTGATGCGGGTGGTGCCGCGGGTGGGGTGTTCGTGGTGGGCGGGGGGTGCGTAGTCGGTCTTCTTGCGGTCGACGATGTCGCCGGTGATGCGGCCCACCGGGACGGGGGCCCGGCCCGGGGTGCGGACGGTGAGGTCCCACAGGTCGTGTTCCACGGAGCGGCGGCGCAGGGCCTCCGTGTAGGGGAGGGTGAAGCTGAAGCGGCCGTCGCCCAGGTCCGTGACGGGGACGTCGAAGTCGTACGCGGAGTCCTCGCGGGCCGCGGCGTGCACGGTGGCCGAGGTCAGGGGGAGGTCGGTGGGGGCCAGTACGCGGGCGGTGAGGGTGGCCGCGTCGTGGTCGACGGCGACCCTGGTGACCTCGGCGTGGGCGGGGCGCTGCCAGCTCCGTAGGGCGAGGAAGCCGTCGGTGGTGGCGTACGGCACCCAGGCGGCGATGCCCTCGGCGTCGCGGGCGGGCGGTTCGCCGATCAGGCGGGCGGTCTCGGTGATGGCCGCGGTCAGGCGGGTGCGGTTGTGGGTGTCGCGCGGGGCGACGTAACAGTCCCAGCGGCCCTCGGCGAGCGCGTGGTCGCGGTGGCTCAGCAGCACGCCGGCCTCGCCCTCGGGCACCGGGACGCGGATCTCCCGGCGTTGCGGGTCGCGGCGCAGCCGGGCGACGAAGTCGAGGGGGCCCGGCGGGACGTCGGCCAGCCGGATGGTGATGTCGCCGTTGGCGCTCGATCGGGCGAAGGCCACGGTGCGCGGCGCCTCGGACGCCGCGCCCTGGGCCGCCGTGTCGCCGGCCGGCGCCGACGTCGCCTCGTCGCCGCGCAGCGCCGCCCGCACGCGCCGCAACAGGCCAGGGCGCGCGGGCTTGCGCTCGGGCGCGCGGTCGGCGCCCTGGCCGCGCGCGGCCTGCTGGCCGCGGGCCGGGGTGCGCCCCTTGCCGAGGGTGGTGAACAGTTCCTCGTAGCGGCGCCCGATGACGTCGGGGGCGAAGGTGGCCGCCTTGGCGAGCGCGCCCTCGCCCAGCTTGCGGCGCAGCGCGTCGTCCGACATGAGCGAGCGCAGGGCGGCTGCGTACGCGGAGACGTCCGTGCCGGTGGCCGGGGCGAGGGGGACGAGCAGGCCGTCCTGGCCGTCGCTGATGATCTCGGCGGGGCCGTGCGGGCAGTCGGTGGCGACGACCGGGACGCCGCAGTGCATGGCCTCCACGATGGTCATGCCGAAGGACTCCATGTCCGAGGAGACCGCGGCCAGCGCGCCCTTGGCCCACTCGGTCTCGATCGGCGACACGGCGCCCATCAGGAACACCCGGTCGTACAGGCCCAGTTGGTCGATGAGCCGGCGCAGCTTGGCCTTCTCGGGGCCGCGGCCGTAGACCCGTAGCGTCCAGTCGGGGAACTCGTCGGCGACCGCGGCGAACGCGTTGATCAGCCGGTCGTAGCGCTTGACGGCGACCAGCCGGCCGGCGGAGACGATGACCCGCGTGGCCAGGTTGGAGGGCTCGACCTGCGCCCTCGGCACACCGTTGGGGATGGCCAGGATGGTGGTGGTGATGTCCGGGAGGGCCGCGCGGTACTGGGCGGCGTCGGCCTCGGAGACGGTCACGAAGGCGTCGAGGTCGCTCAGGGCGGTGTTCTGGTCGGTGCGCAGTTGGTCGCTGTGCGCGTCGAGCGAGAGGTGCTCCTGGCCGATGCGCACCTGGTGGGGCTTGCCGTAACGGGCGAGGTAGCCGTTGAGGATGGGGCGGGTGGCGATCACCACGTCGGCGTCGGTGCGGGCCAGGAAACCGGCGATGCGCTCGTCGTGCAGCGCGGTGTAGTGCAGCCGGCCGAAGTCGACACCCTTGTCGGGGAACATCGTGTTGGGCCGCTTCGTCAGCTCGTGCTCGCCCTCGTAACCGGGGCTGTCCTCGCGCATGTCGATCAGGGAGCTGAGCCGCACCCCGGCGCCGTAGGTGAGCTGCGGCTCGTCGGCGACCCGGTGCACGCTGACGACCTCGACGTCGTGTCGGGCCGCCAGCGCGGTGGACAGGTTCACCGTCGAGCGGATGGTCCCCCCGATGCCGTACGCGTTGTGGATCAGGAAAACGATCTTCACTGTGGGGCTCCCACCGCTTCTGTCGTCACGGCCCGTCCGTGAGGTCGTGGACTGTTGGACCCCTGGCCTCGTCCGGCCAGAGAAAGCCCCTCGTCCAGGGGTTCGGAACCGCTGGGGCCCGGAACCGCTGGGGTTCGCAACCGCCGAAGGGCACGAGCATGATCGGATGCGTGGCATTCCGGGAGCAAAATTAACCCAAAGCTGGTTCGCCCGTCATCTCGCGGCTGAATTGCCTGCTCCCACCGTCGCACGCCCCTCCTCGGGCGCGGCGCGCGGGGCCGCGCGCCGGGCACGCGGGCGGGGCGCGTGAGCCGGGCCGTACGCGCGGCGGCCCGCCCCCCGGACGGGGAGCGGGCCGGTTCGCGCGACGGCGAGACGGGGCGGGAACCGGCCGTTTCCCAGGGTGGCGGGCCGGTCCGGGGCGCGGCGGCGCAGGGGTGTGGCGGGTCAGAGCCGGGCGGTCGGCGGGCTCACTCCGGCGCGTCCAGCAGGGCGCGCATCTCGGCGACCGCCGTGCGCAACTCGGCGGCGAAGGCGTGCATCTGGTCGGCCACCGGGCGCGGGGTGCTCAGGTAGACGTGGAAGCGGTCCGGGAGCAGGACGTAGGCGACGCCGATGCAGCGGGGGCTGGTGGAGCCGAAGCCGAAGTACTGGATGTGGGCCGAGGGCGCGGAACTCGTACTCAGGTAGTCGTCCCGCATGATCACCCATCCCGGGCTGCGGTAGAGCGCGGGCTGCTCGGCGACGCCGAGCTCCGCGCCTCGGCGGCGCTGGATCAGCTCCAGCTCCCACAGGTGCTGCTCGGGCGCCTGGCCGAGCTGGCACTCCCTGGCCCGGGTCACGTGCTGCTCGGCGGCCGAGCGCAGCGCGGCGCGGCGGGTGGCGGCGTCGGCCGCCGGGTCCTCCATCGCCGCCACGAACCGCTGGATCCCCGGGGTCACCACGCGCATCGCCTCGGTGCGCCCGCGCCGGTACTGGCGGGTGGCGATCGACTCGTACGTGGCGCCGAGCCGGCCCTTGGCGCGCTGGTGGGCGAGTTGGTAGGCGAGCTGTACGAACGCGTCCGGCGAGACGCCCAGCGACTTGGCGTGCTGGGCGCCGAAGTCGTCGAAGGAGACGGTGCGGGTGGCGGTGTTCTCGCCGTACTCCGCGAAGGCGTCGGCGGCCGAGCGCACCTGGGCCCGCAGCGCCGCGTCCAGCTCGAAGTGGATCGGGCGGGGCGTGGGCGCGCCCTGGGTGCACGCGCCGGCGCGCGAGGCGTGTTCGGACGCCGGGGTGCCGAGGACGGCGTCCACGAAGCTGAGGATGGTCGTGCCGTCCAGCTCGCAGTGTTCGACGTTGACGCCCGCCCGGCCGTCGGCGAAGACGATCAGGGACAGGGCCTTGTCGAACCAGCGGTTGCCCCGGTCGCCGTAGAGGAGTTCGTCACAGGCTTGCTGGGTGTCCGCGGGCGCGAAGTCCTCCAGGCAGAGGCAGAACAGCGCCGTCTCGACGTCGTCCAGGGCCGCCGCGTTGCGCGGGTGGCAGGCGAGCAGCGCGTCCCTGGCCGCGGCCCACTCCGCGCGGGCCATGGTGGTCAGGTGGCCCACGGACGTGTCGGGGGCGGGCGGCTGCGCGCCGGCGGCCCGCACGGCGCGCAGCCCGGCCGTCAGGTCGGCCAGGCTGTGCGGGGTCCCGTCCGGGCCGATGACGTCGAGGCGGAACATGTGGCCTCGGTGGAAGACCACGATGTGCCGGGCCCGCGACGGGCCGGGCCACTGCGCGGTGTACGGGGCGCGGACGGTGTCCTGTTCGGGGCCGGGGATGCGGGTGGTGGAGAAGAGGTACTTGTTCTGCTCCATCGACTGCGGCTGACCGCGCTGCACGAGCGGCGGCACCTGCTCCTGGTCGAGCAGCCGCTTGTAGTGCACGGCCCCGGCGATGAGCCCGGCGGCCCGCTCCACCTGCGGCTGGTCGGAGTCCCGCACCTCGCTGTCCTGACCACCCTGGCCGTTCTGGACACCTTGGTCGTCCTGGACCCCCTGGACCCCCTGGGCACCCTCGACACCTTCGACGTCCTGGAAGAGGAAGAAGAAGTTGGCGTTGAGCGCGATGCGGTCGCGTCGCCCCAGGTAGCGGTAGGGCCAGAAGATGTCGAGCCAACTGTGCACGCCCTCGCTCGCGTCGTACTCCGCCAGCGCCGCCTGCAGGGTCCGACCCACGCCCCCCTCCGCGGCGAACGCCGCCACCTCGGCTTCCGTCGCCGCGCGTTCCTCGGCGGTCAGCAGCGGCGCGCACCAGGCGAGGAACCGCTCGCAACTCTCCTCAAGCGTGGGCAGCGGGACACGCGGGAGGACGTCCTCGTGCGCGAAGGTGGACGCGCCGGCCGGGTCGGGGGCCGGCGCGGCGGCGCCGTGGGCACCTGCCGCCCCTCGGCCGGTCGAGGTGAGGTCCGTTTCCTGGCTGGTGTGCATGGGGCTGCTTCCTTCGGGCGCGGTGGACGGTACGGACGGCGACCGGGCCGCTCCCCCGGCCCGCCCGAACGGGCGGAGCGGGCGGCTCCGGTGTGGCTGTTCAGGGCGCGGGCGGGGGTGGGAAGGGGCGTGCGCGGGACGGGCGGCCTGGGTGGGGCGAGGGTACGGCGGGGCGCCCGGGCGCGCGGTCAACAGCGTGAGCGCGCCCGCGCGTTGAGGCTAGGGCCGGCGCCGACCGGACGGCGGGGCGAGGTGGGGCGAGGTGGGGCCCACCGTACGGGCAGCGGCCCGGTCGGCGCGCTCCGCCGGCCCGGGCGGCGGGGGTGCTCCGGCCCGGGTGGCGGGGTGCGCCGGCCCGGGCGGCGGGGGTGCGCCGGTTAGTCGAGGAGGCTGTCGCCGCGTACGGCGTCGGCCGCCAGGTGCGCGGGCAGCACCCGGCCGAAGAGTTGACGGGTACGGGCCACGCTGCCGACGACGCCGGGGCGCTGGCTGTAGGCGAAGATCGCGGAGTGCCGGGCGCCCGAGCCGCGCACCGGGCTCACCCGGTGCAGGCTGTAGCGGCCGGCGAAGAGTTGGAGGTCGCCGGGGCCGAGCCGCAGGCGCCTGATGAGCCGCTCGCCTCGGCCCGCGAGCACGTCCCGCACGTCGTCGAAGTTCTCGGACCGCGCCGACCTGATGTGCGGGCAGAACTCGAAGAGGCCGCCCTCCCGTGGCGCCTGGGTCAGCATGCTCACGGTGAACTCGTTGGTGTCGAAGTGCCACGGGTGGCCCTTGCCCGGCTCCACGACGTTGAGCACCAACCCGGAGAGCGGGTCGGCGAGTTCGTACAGCTCGGGCAGTGCGAAGCAGCGGGCGATGAAGCGCTGGAACGCCCGGTGCGCGTAGAGCTGGCTGATGAGGGCATCGGCCGGGATGTGGTCCCGGGCCACGAACGCGTTGCCGCGCTCGAAGAGCGTGCGGCCGGGGTGGTCGGCCGGCAGGTCGGCCGTCTCGGCGATGTTGTAGACGTTGACCGTCTCGACGTCGGCGTACGCCCGGGGCGCGAGCGCCGCGCACTCCCGGCGCAGGGCCTCGTGCAGCTCGGGGCGGACGAAGTCGTGCAGCACGGTGCAGCCGAGCGAGGCCAACTCGCGCCGCGCCCGGTCCACCACGGACCGCCCGACGGGCCCCGCGAGGTCCAGCAGGGGATATCGGGCCGTGTTGACCACCTGATCGAGCGACGTCGCTTCCGCAGTGCCCATGGGGGTCCTCTCCAGGTACGGGTCGGCCGTTGCGAGCCGGCGGCGAATGCGGCGAACCGGCGCGCGCCCGGCCCCGCCCCTGGGCGCCCCGCGGCACCCGGGCACGACTGACGGGCCCTGCGGCCCACCGCCTCAGCGGCAGCAACTCTACTGGCGAGTAACGCAGTTGGTGACGGCCATGGTGACGTCTTTGCCTGTGACACGTCACACGCTGCCCTACCCGCGCCGTCCATACCCCGCCCCTGACGCCCCGCGCGCACCCCGCCGCCCCGCGGCCGAAGCCGCGGGGCGGTGGGGTGGTCCGTCGCCTCGGTCAGTCGTCGTAGTGGATGAGCGAGCGCACCATGCGGCAGGTGGTGTCGGACGGCGGGTGCACGCCGATCCGGGCCGCGGTGGTGCGTATCTTGCGGTTGGACGCCTGCTCTGGGCGGTACACCCCGGCGTGCAGCAGGGCGATCGCCAGGCGCATGGCCTTCAGGCGGCGGTGGTGCGACTCGTACCACTCGCGCGGGTGGCCGGCTGGCACCCGCTTCTTCGGTAGCGTCGGGAAACTGGGCAGGTCCGGCAGGTACGGAAGAGGTGTTGCGGCAACGGCCATCGGCGTCCTCCAGATCGGTCGCTTGCCCTCTCTCTTACTCCCTTATTTTACGTCAGGGCACTGACAATCGCCCCAGGCCAGACGGGGTTTGACCGGGGTCGGAGCGGGCGGGAGGGGGTACCGTGGCGGGCATGGAGATCTGGATCAATCCGGCCTGTTCCAAGTGCCGCGGCGCGCTCACCCTGCTGGACGCGGAGGGCGTCGACTACACCGTCCGCCGCTATCTCGACGACGTCCCGAGCCAGGACGAGATCCGCGCCGTGTTGGAGCGGCTGGGCCTGGAGCCGTGGGACATCGCGCGCACCCAGGAGGCCGTGGCCAAGGAGTTGGGGCTGCGGGAGTGGCCGCGCGACGCCGGCGCGCGCGAGCGCTGGATCGCGGCGCTCGCCGAGCACCCCAAGCTGATCCAGCGGCCGATCATCACGGCGGACGACGGTTCGGCCGTGGTGGGGCGTACGGACGAGGCGGTGCGGGAGGCCGTCGCCCGCTCCCGGGGCTGAGCCCGCCGGCCGGGGGCGCGACGCCTGTGTCCCACGCACGGACCCGCGTCGCACGGGGGGCCGCCGCCCCCGGCCGGTGGCGTGCTCGGCCGGGGGCGGTGGTGCGGTGCGGTGTCAGGTGGTGCTGGGGGCCGGGGCGTACGGCGCCGGATGGCCCGTACCGTACGACGGCCGGCCCCCGCTTGAGTGGGTGCGCCGGGGTCAGGCGGCGTACTGGATGCCCTGCCGCACGGTCTCCGCGGCCTCGGGGCTGTCCATGCGGCCGACCAGGTGCAGCGCCATGTCTATGCCGGCCGAGACGCCGGCGCTGGTGACGACGGTCCCGTTGTCGACGAAGCGTTCCTCGACGCGGACGTCGACCGAGGTGTCGATGTCGGCGAAGAACTGGCCGTAGCGCCAGTGCGTGGTGGCGGGCTGGCCGGCCAGCAGGCCGGCGGCGGCGAACACCAGGGAGCCGGTGCACACGCTCGCCAACAGGGTGCCCTCGCCGTGGAGTTCGCGCAGCCACTTGAGGTGGTGTTCGTCCTCCTGGAGGACGTTGGTGCCGTCACCGCCGGGGTGGACCAGTAAGTCCAGCCGCGGGGCGTGCTCCACGTCGTAGTCCATCGTGAGGCCGAGCCCCTTGGAGCAGCGGACGACGCCGGCCTCGCGGCCGATCGCGAAGATCCGGACGGGGAACGAGGCGACGTGGTGGGCCCAGTAGCCGAGGACCTCCCAGGGTCCTACGGCGTCGAGTTCCTCGACTTCCTCGAAGAACAGCACTCCGACGTTCACGGGCGTGACGGTGTTCATGGAGAGTGACCAGCTTTCGTGATGTGGGGGACGGTAGGGGGTGCAGATGGTGCGCATGGTGCGGTTGTGGTGCGGTGCGGGCGCACGAGGGCGCACGCGGGCCGGGGAACCGGCCAGGGGGTGAGGGCTCGCGGCAGACGAACACCACGGGCGGGGCATCACCCGGGTGGTGCGATGGTGCGGGCCGAGCGGTGGAGCCGTGGGACAGGTGCTGTGCGGTGGGACGTGCGCGCACAGCGGGGCACGAGCCGGGCGACACCGCGCGGTGGGGCAGTGGAGCATGAACCGAGCGGCGGGTTCCGGTGTGCCGACGTGCTGTGGTGCTGGTGGTACGCCGCGGTCGGCCGGGGGCCGCGCGTGGGGACGCGCGGTCGGACCGGACCACGGGTGCACTCGTGCCCGGATGAACGGGCGCACGGGCGCACGTGCGGGGGTGGAGCGGGGGCGTGCGGGTGGTGCGGTGGCGCGGGTGGTTCCGGTGGTGCGGTCACGGTGGCCGTGCGGCCCGGGGGTCGGGCGGCCGGGCCTCCGGGCAGGTCGGGCGCTCGTACGGGGCGTGCGGGTCGGGCGGGTGGTCGCGCTTCGCGGGGCGGGGCGGTCAGCCCGGTACCGGGGCCTGGGCCTCGTGTGCGGTGGGGGTCAGGGGGGTGGGGTGCGCCGGTGGGACCGGCGCCGGGGGCGTGTGGTCGGACGGTTCAGCCGACGCGGCCGACGCGGCCGGGTCCGTCGTCGTGTCGTGGAGGGCCAGCGGGTCGGCGCCGTAGGTGATGCGGATGACGCCGTCGGCGTGCCGTTCCGCGACGGCCCGCACGCCGAAGACCTCGCGCAGGACGTCGGGGGTCAGCACGTCGAGCACCTTGCCGGCCGCCGCCACCACGCCCTCGTCGAGCACCACGAGGTGGTCGCAGAGCCGGGCGGCGAGGTCGAGGTCGTGCAGCACGGCCAGGGTCGTGGTGCCGGTGCCGCGGATCAGGTCGAGCAGTTCGAAGCGGGCGCGGATGTCGAGGTGGTTGGTCAGCTCGTCGAGCACCAGGAGCTTCGGCTTCTGCGCCAACGCCCTTGCCAGCAGCACCCGTTGACGTTCGCCGCCGGAGAGGGACGCGAAGTCCCGTTCGGCCAGCGGGCGGGCGCCGCAGGCGTCCATGGCCTCCGCCACGGCGCGATGGTCCTCGGCGCCGTCCCGGCCGAGCAGCCCGTGGTGGGGGGTGCGGCCGAGCGCGACGATCTCCTGGACGCACAGGCCCACCGCGTTGCTGTTGCTGTCCTGGAGGACGGCGGCGGTGCGCCGGGCGGCGGTGCGGGCGGGCAGTTTCCACACGTCGTCGCCGGCCACCCGCACCACGCCCTGGGCCGGGCGCAGCGAGCGGTAGACGGCGCGCAGCAGCGTGGACTTGCCGCTGCCGTTGGGGCCGATGAGGCCCACGATGTCGCCCTGGGCGGCGTCGAGGCTGACGTCGCGCAGGATGGGTTGGTGGTCGAGGGTGACGTGGAGCCCGTCCACGGTGAGCTTCATGTCGTCACGCTCCTCAGGGGGTTCACGCGGTTCACGCTGTTCATGCGGTGTCCAAGCTGGTGGCTCCCGGTCTCCGGGGCCCGTGCCTCGCGCCGCCGCGCGGCGGTCGGCCGAGCCGGGGTCACGGGCGCGTACGCCAGGGGCGGGCGGGCGGCCCGGGACCGCATCACGCTACTCACGAGGCATCAAGCGTCTTGTTGCGACGCAGCAGCCACAAGAAGAAGGGTGCCCCGAAAAGTGCCGTGAGGATGCCGAGCGGCAACTCATTTGGCCGGTTAACGGTGCGTGACAACAGATCGACAACGACGAGATAGATGGCCCCGACGACCGCGGCCAACGGCAGCAGCCTGCGGTGATCCGCGCCCACGGCCAGCCGTACCAGATGGGGAATCATCAGGCCAACGAAACCGATGCCGCCGGCGACGGCGATCACGGTGCCGGTGAGCAACGAGGACAGCACGAGCAGCGCGCCCCGCAGCCGGTGCACGTCCACGCCGAGCGCGGTGGCCGACTCGTCGCCGGCCAGCAGCGCGTTGAGCTGGCGGCCGAACAGGGCCAGGAAGACCGTGCTGGTCAGGACGACGGTGCTGACCAGGCCGAGCTGGTTCCACTTGGCGCCCGCGACGCTGCCCAGCATCCAGAACATCACCGAGCGCAACTCGGTTGGCGTGGCCTGGAGTTGGAGGTAGCTGGTGCCGGCGAGGAAGAGGTAGCCGACGGCCACGCCGGAGAGCACGAGGCGGGTGGGGGCGAGCCGGCCCCGGGTCAGGCCGAGCACGAAGACCAGCGCGACGGCGACCATGGCGCCGGCGAAGGCCGCGGCCGAGACGCCGAGCCCGCCCAGCGCGCCGCCGGCCATGGTGATGACCATGACGGCGCCCAGCGAGGCGCCGGAGGAGACGCCGAGGACGTACGGGTCGGCGAGCGGGTTGGCCACCACCGCTTGCAGGACCACGCCGGCGACCGCGAGACCGGCGCCGACCAGGGCGGCGAGCACCACGCGCGGGGTGCGGAAGTTCCAGACGATCTGGTCCAGGGCGGGGTCCGCGGCGGCGCCCGCGCCGGTGAGGTGGTGCCAGACGATCTGCCACACGTCGACGACCGGGATGGTGACCGAGCCGATGCTGATGGCCACCATCATCGTGGCGACGAGCACCGCGAGCAGGCCGACGAGCAGCGGCCCGGTGGGCACGTTGAGGATGCGCGGGCCCTTGGCCTGGCGCGGTGTGCGGGGCTTGGCCGTCGGGGTGGGCCTGGTCCCGGCGTCGACCGCGCTGTCGGTCGCGCCACGGGCGGCGAAGGCGCGCGGCAGGGCGCCGGCCAGCGAGCGGGCGACCCGGCCCGGCGGGGCGCCGGCGGCGCTCGCGTGCGGTGTCCGGGGCGGGTAGGGCTCCTCCGCTGCCTGCGCGCTCACCGCTCCCCCAGCGCCTCAGGGTGCAGCATCTCGCCGATCTTCGTCACGGCCAGGTCGTTGCTGGGCCCGAGGTAGGCCGAGTCGGAGAGGGTGACGTACCGGTTGTTCTTGGCGGCGGGCCACTGCGGGAAGTCCCGCAGCAGCTTGCGGGCGAAGGCCGCCGGGTTCTTGTCCTGGTAGCCGATGACCACCAGCGCGTCCACGGGCTCGGCCGCGACCTTCTCCTTGCTGAGGTCGGCGAAGGTGTTCTTGGTGACCGAGGCGAAGGCGTTGGTGCCGCCGGCCTTGTTCAGGATGTCGTTCCAGATCCCGTTGGCCGCCACGGAGCTGAAGTCGTTGGCGCCCATCGACATGTTGGAGAAGACCACCATGACGCGGGGCTGCTTGCCGCCCTTGGCCCTGATCTTGTCGGAGACGGCGGCGATCTTCCGCTTCGAGTCGGCGATCAGCTTCTCCGCGCGCGCCTCGACCTGGAAGATCCTGCCCAGGTCGCGCAGCAGTTGGTAGCTGTCCTCGATGGTCATCTTCGAGGTGTCCTCGTCGCAACCCTGCGGCGAGACGTAGCTGTTGGCCGCGACGGAGGCCAGGTCGTCCCGGGTGGCGAAGCCGTTGCCCGAGGAGAAGCCGTACGCGGTGGTGGAGAGCACCAGGTCGGGTCGCAGGCCCAGCATCGCCTCGCGCGGGATGTCGAAGGCGTCGTTGGGCTTGACGCCGCCGTCGGGCAGCTTCTCGATGGCCTCGGCGCGACCCTTCACCTCGGAGGCACCGTACGACTGCTGGTTGGCCACGATCCGGTCGCCGAGGCCGAGCGCGAGCAGCGTGGAGACCTCGGCGACGGAGGCGCCGTTCATGACGACGACACGGCTGGGCGCCTTGGTGTACGTGGTGCTGCGCCCGCAGTTCTTCAGCGTGACGGGGTAGCCGGCGCCGGAGCGTTCGCCCTTGGCGGCGTTCTCGGTCGTGGCGGACGTCGAACTTCCGCCGCAGGCCGCCGTGACCAGGCAGAGCGCTCCGGCCAGCACCGCCATGGCGGGCCGTTTCCTATGCATGCGGGCTCCTCGGGGGTGGGTCGGACTCCGCCTCAGTAGTCGTGGCGGAGTCCGACCCAGTTCCCGAGATGCCTCAACCCGCCGTGACGGGTTCCGGCCGGTCACCTCCCGTGGGGCGGGGCAGGCTGCCGGTTTTCACGCAATGGTCCAGGTATCGGAAGACCAGCGACCGGTCGATGGTCGGGCAGGTGATGCCGGTGTCGGCCAGGCCGCGCAGCACGTTGTCCGCGCGGATGTGGCCGAGCCTCAGCTCCGGCTCGGCCGCCGCCTCGGGTACGGGGGTGGCGCCGTCGCCGCTCCGCGCGCCGTTCGCGTCGGAGCCGTGGTCCGCGTCGCCCGGGCCGTCGAAGGTGTCGAAGAAGGCGAGCGTGGTGGTGGCCACGTCCGCGGCGCGTGGCAGTTCCGCGCGCCACTGGGACAGCGGCATCCGGCGCACCCGGTAGCCGTACGCGGCGATCCAGTCGTACAGGTCGTCCAGCCTCAGTTGCGGCGCCGGCGCGTGGTTGAACACGACGTCGGTGCCGCCCTCGTGGCGCAGGGCGAGCCGGACGACGGCGCGGGCGACGTAGTCCACCGGCGTCCACACCTCGGCCTCGAAGAGGTCGGGCACGATGCCGGCCGGGATGCCGGCGCGCAGCACGCTCCAGACGAAGTCGCGGTCGTTGACGAAGCCGGTGTCGGGGGCGCCGACGACCCGGCCGAGCCGGTGCAGGGTGACCGGAAGGCCACGCTCCGCCGCCTGCTCCAGGAGTCGTTCGGAGGCCCACTTGCTCTGCTGGTAGCCGTAGATGAGACCGGGGTGCGGCGGCAGGAACGCCTCGGGCACCTCGGGGCTGCGGCTGTACGGCGGGGCCGTGGAGAGCGTGGAGACCAGGTGGAACGGGATGCTCCGGTCGGCCGCCAGGCGCAGAAGCTCCCGGGTGGACTCCGTGTTGGCGCCGCGCAGGCTGGAGTACTCGCGCATGATGCTGACGGTCGCGGCGTTGTGGAAGATCGCGTCGCAGCTCGCGGCGAGTTCGGCCAGCCGTTCCGGGGCCAGGCCCAGGTGCGGGCGGCCCAGGTCGGCCGGCTCGGCGACGATGCGCCGGGCGGCCTCGCCGACGGCGAGTTGCTGCTCGTCCAGCGCCTGCCGCAGCCGGGCGGTGGCCTGCTCCCGGTCGGCCGCCCGTACCAGGCAGACGACCTCGGCGTCCGTGCTGGTCAGCAACTCGGCCAGCAGGTGGGCGCCGACGAAGCCGGTGGCGCCGGTGAGCAGGACCTGACGCGGCGGTGCCGTCGGATCGACCCGGGTCCCGGTGCCGGGCGCGATGTCGGCCTCCAGCTCCGCGTCGCGCGCCACGGCGGCGACGGCGGCCGGCAGTCCGTTCTCGGCCACCTCCGTCGCGTCGGCGGCCGGCGTGCCGGTCGCCTGGGCGGCGGCCGGCCGCGCGTCGGCCGGCGTGGCGGAGCCGGCCGGGCCCGCCTGCTGGGCGAGATGGGCCGCGAGGTCGGCGGCCGTCGGGTACTGGAACAGCCAGGCCACCTTGACCTCGCGGGCCAGCTCCACGCCGAGCCGGTTGGCGACCTGGATGGCCTGCAGCGACTGGGCGCCGAGGTCGAAGAAGTCGTCACCCGGGGCGATGTGGTCGGCGCCCAGGACCTGGGCCCAGACCCCGGTGATGGCCGCTTCCAACGGGTTGGCCGAAGCGGCGCCCGGGGCGTCGGCCGGGGCGGCGTCGGCGTCCTGGGCGGCGGGGGCCGGGGCGTCGAGGGCGGCCAGCGCCTTGCGGTCGATCTTGCCGGAGCCGGTCAGCGGGAGCCGCTCGTGGAAGGTGAGCGCGGAGGGGATCATCGCGGCGGGCAGCACGGCCCGCAGCGCCTCGCGTACCTCGGTGGCCTGCGGCGCGGTGCCGTCGGCGACCAGGTGGGCGACGAGCCGGCGGGTGCCGTCGGGCAGGATCTGCCCGATCACCGCGGCCTCGCGCAGACCGGGCTGGCGCAGCAGCGCCGCCTCCACCTCGGTGGGGTGCACCCGGTGTCCGCTGATCTTGAACTCGCCGTCGACCCGGCCGACGAACCGCAGCAGCCCGTCGTCGGCGAGCCGTACCAGGTCGCCGGTGCGGTAGGCGCGGGGCGCGCCCGGCAGGTCGGCCAGCGGGGCGAACCGCTCGGCGTCCGCGGTGCGGGCGCCGCGGTAGCCGCGCGCCAACGCGTCGCCGAGCAGGTGCAGTTCGCCGACCGTGCCGCCCTCGCCCGAGCCGGCGCCGGCCCCCTGGTCCGTCCCCCCGTCCACCGGGACGAGGACCGCCCGGGTGCCGGGCAGCGGGCGGCCGATGGGCACGTCGCCCGCGGCCAGCCCGGGGTCGTGCAGGTCGGCGACGGTGGCGACGACGGTCGCCTCGGTCGGCCCGTAGGTGTTGAACAGGCGCACCGACGACCCGACCGCGCGCCGCCAGCCGTCCACCCGCTCGGGCACGGCGGCCTCGCCGCCGATGATGACGGTACGTACCGAGGCGGGCAGCGTGGCGGAGCCGGTGGCGAGCGCGTACGCGACCTCGTGCCAGTACGCCGTGGGCAGGTCGAGGACGCTGACGCGCAACCGCTCGCAGGCCCCGGTGAGGGTGGCGACGGACTCGGTCATGTCGTCGGTACGCACGACCAGCGTGGCCCCGGCGCACAGGGTCAGGAAGATCTCCTCGACACTGGCGTCGAAGTGCAGCGGCGCGAACTGCATGACCCGGTCGTCCGCGCCCAGCTCGTAGCGCTGGGTGGCGCCGGCGACGAAGTGGGCCAGCGCGCCGTGCCCGATCTCCACGCCCTTGGGCTCGCCGGTGGAGCCCGAGGTGTAGATGACGTACGCCAACTCGTCGGAGGCGGCCCGCTCGGCGGCTGCGCGGTCGGCGCGCTGGGCGGCGGTCGCCGGCTCCGGGTCGGCCGCGGCGTCCAGGAGGAGTACGGGGACGGTGCCCCTACCGTCCGGCAGTGCCACGGCGAGCCCCGCCGAACCGCCGGCGCCCGCGCCGCCGCCGGGCAGCTTGGCCACCTGGTTGGCGGTGGTGAGCACGGCCGCGGCGTCGGCGGCGGCCAGCAGGGCGGTGGTGCGGGTCGCGGGCGCGCCGAGGTCGATCGGGCAGTAAGCGGCGCCCGCGTAGAGCGTGCCGAGGATGGCGGTGACGGCATCGATGCCGCGCGGCAGGGCGACGGCCACGAGCGCGCCACGGCCGAGCCCCTGCGCGGTGAGCCGCTCGGCGAGCCGGCGCGCCGCGGCGTCCAGTTCGGCGTAGCTCACGCGCTGGTCGCCGTGTTCGACGGCGGTGGCGTCGCCCCGGGTGGCGACCCGCTCGGCGATCTGGTCGAGCACGGGGCGGGCCGCCGCGCGCAGCGGGCCACCGTCCACGACGGGCCAGTCGGCCGCCGTGGTGCCGCCTGCCGGGCCGGTCGCGGTGGTGGCCGGCGCGGGGCTCTCGGCGAGCTGCGACAGCGGGCGGTGGGGCTCGGCGAGCGCGGCGCGCAGCAGCGCGAGCAGCCCGCGCTGGTGGGTGGCCAGGTCGCTCGCGTCGTACAGGTCCGGGTTGGCGTCGAAGGCGAAGCGCAGGCCCGCGCCCTCGGCCCGGTCGTAGACGTTGACGGACAGGTCGTCGACGGGGCCGGCGGACACGTTGTGCACGGTGCTGGCGTGGCCGGCGAAGCGCAGGTCGTACTCGAACGGCATGATGTTGACGCCGGGGCCCGAGAGGCGTCGCTTGCCGCCGACCAGCTTGAGGTCGCGCCGCAGGTGCTCGTAGCGGTAGCGCTGGTGGGGCAGGCCGGCGCGCAGTTCGGCGGCCACCCGCGGGGCGAGGTCGGCGAGGCTGTCGTCCGGGCCGGAGGCGACCCGCAGCGGCAGCACGTTGCGCACCATGCACGGCACGCGCAGCGACACCGAGCCGAGCCGGCCCATGACGGGCACGCTCAGCACGGCCTCGGGGGCGCCGCTGACCTGCTGGATGTAGCGGGCGGTGATCGCGAGCAGCACGTCCGACCAGGTGACGGAGAGTTCGTCGGCCCGCTGGCGCAGCGTGGTCACCTCGGCCGGCGCCAGGTCGGTGATCTGCCGCCGGAAGGTGCGGGCGGGCAGCGCGGAGTCGTCGGTGAGGCTGGGCACGGGGGGCCGGTCGGCGTACCGCGCCGCCCAGTACGCGCCGTCCTTGTCGCGCCGCGCGGAGTTCTGGTACGCGTGCTCCTCGTCGCGCACGGACTGCAGCGTGCCGAAGCCGCTGTCGCCGGTGGGCCGGCCCGCGACCAGCGCGGTGTACACGTCGGCGACGCGGCGGGCGACGAGCGAGAGCCCGAAGCCGTCGAGCGCGATGTGGTGGACGCGGTGGTACCACCAGTACTCTTCCGGCCCGACGCGGAACAGGGCGTGTCCGAAGACCGGTTCGCGCTCCAGGTCGACGGGGCGCGCCATGTCGCGGGCCATCCAGGCCAGCGCGGCGGCGCGCGGCGCGGCCTCCGGGGTCAGGTCGGCCACGTGCGGCTGCCAGTCGGTGGCGTCCGCGGTGACCTGCCAGAGCTTGCCGTCCTCCACCGTGAAGCGGACGCCGAGCGCCTCGGTCTCGGCGACCACCTGGCGCAGCGCGGCGACGAAGACCTCGGTGTCGACGGGGCCGGCGACGCACACGTACTCGGCCGTGTTGAACGCGGGGCTGTCCAGGTCGAGTTGCTGACCGGTCCAGATGCCCTCCTGCGCGGCGAGCAGCGGGTGCCGCTCCCCCGCGCCGTCCGCGCCGAGGCCGGCGGGGGTCGCGGTGCCGCTCTGGGTGCCGTCAGGCTTCGGCATGTTCGACTCCCGCCTGGCGTTCGGCGATCAGGTCCCACCACTGGGCGAACGAGGTGCGCTCGGCCAGCTCCACGAAGCTCACCTCGGCACCGGCCGAGCGCCAGCGCTCGGCCAGGGTGACGATGCGCAGCGAGTCCAGGCCCGCGTACAGGGGGTTCTCGTCGAGGTCTACTTCATCCGGCTGCTGGTGCAGCACCTCCGCGAGGTCGGCGCGGAAGGTCGCCAGCGTCAAGGGCTCAGACATGTCGTTCTCTCTTGGGTAGCGGGGCAGGGGCTGCGGCGACGGCGGTCAGTTGACCTTGCGGTCCGCGTCCTTCCAGAAGCGGTCGCGCAGTTCGCGGCGGAGGATCTTGCCGCTGGGGTTGCGCGGCACCTGGTCGATGAACTCGTACTTGGCGGGGAGCTTGAAGCTGGCGAGCCGGTCCACCAGGAAGCGGTGCAGGTCCCGGGGGGTCGGCTGCTCGCCGGGGACGGCGACGACGAAGGCGTGGATGGTCTCGCCCCAGCGCTCGTCGGGCGCGCCCACCACGCACGCCTCGCGCACGCCCGGGTGCGCCTCCAGGGCGCCCTCGATCTCGGCGGGGTAGACGTTCTCGCCCGCGACGATGACGGCGTCCTTGATGCGGTCGCTGATGAACACGTAGCCGTCGGCGTCGAGGTAGCCGGCGTCGCCGGTGTGGATCCACTCGCCGACCAGCGTCTCGCGGGTCTTGTCGGGCAGGCCCCAGTACTCGACCATGCGGGCCGGGGTGGCCAGGCACACCTCGCCGACCGTCCCGACGGGCAGCTCCTTGCCGTCCCCGTCGATGACCTTGGCGCGCACGCCCGGGTACGGGTGGCCCGCGGCCTTCATCCGGGGGTGTCCCGGCACGTGGTCGGCCGGGGGCAGGCACACCGCGGTGTTGCCGGTCTCGGTGAGGCCGTAGATCTGGGCGAACTCGCAGCCGAAGAGGGCCAGGCTCTGTTCGAGCAGCGCCTCGGAGATGGGCGAGCCGCCGTAGACGATCTTGCGCAGGGTGCTGAAGTCCGCCGGGCTCACGCCGGGTTCGGCCAGCATCATGCGCAGCATCGCGGGCACCACGCAGGCGGTGGTGATGCCCAGGTCCTTGATCAGGGCGTTGGCCTGGTGCGGCGCGAAGGCGCGCATGGCGACGACGGTCACGCCGGCGCTGAAGTTCTGCGTGGCCCACCACAGGCCGCCGACGTGGAAGCCGGGGATGCCGATCAGGGCGATGTCGCCGGCGCGCCAGTCGATCCAGTCCAGGCCCTGGGAGGCGAGCGCGTCGCGGATGGCGAAGAAGCTGCGGTGGGCGAGGACGACGCCCTTGGGCAGGCCGGTGGTGCCGCTGGTGTAGATCTGGGCGACGGGGGTGTCGGGGGTCGCGGGGCGGTTCACCTCGGTGTCGGGCTGGGCGCCCTTCCAGGCGGCGAAGTCGACGGCCGCGGCGCTGGGCGCGTCCTCGCCGGCGGTGGCGGGGCGCGCGCCGGTGCTCAGCCGGACCACCGTGGTCGGCACGGCGTCCGGCACCCGGTCGATGACGGGTGCGAACTCCTCCTCCAGCAGGAGCAGTTCGCTGCCGGAGTCCCGCAGGATGTGGCTGACCTCGGGCGCGGTCAGGCGCCAGTTGATGGGCACGAGCACGGTCTGGCTCTTGGCGCAGCCGAAGAGGATCTCGTAGTAGTGCTCGGATTCCTTGCCGAGGTAGGCGACGCGCGCGCCGGGCGCCAGCCCCGCGGCCTCGATGGCGCGCGCGATGCGGTTGCTCTCCCGGTGCAGGTCCCCGTACGTCAGGACGCGGCCCTCGCACAGCACCGCCGGCACGTCCGGCTGCCGCTCGGCGTGGAAGCGCGCCGTCTCGTCGAGGGTGTGCAGGTTCGGGTGGTAGAGCCTGCCGTCGGCTGTACGCGTCATCGTGGAATCGGCCATGTCCTGCGCCTCCGCATTCGGTCCGTGGTGCGGGCCGCCGCCCTTTTCTCGGCGGCCCGCACCACGGCAGGTGTTGTCGCTGTGTGAAGGTGACGGCTAAGCGACACCCACGAAAGCGAGGGTGGCCTCGCCGTCGCAGCGTCCGCCGTCGGCGTCCCAGTACCGGTACGACGTTTCGGCGAGCAGCATGGGATCGCCGCCGCCCGGAGTACGCCGGGTGAGCGAGAGGAACGTCATCTCACCGGAGAACGAACGGGGATTGATCGGTCGCCGGAAATTGCTGCCGAAGCGGGCGATGAGGATATCCGGAAGCTGGTGCCGCCAGTAATCCTCCATCGCCCACGAGGCGAATCCCGGCATCAGTCCCTCTTGCACGGACTTGGCGACCAGGTAATACATCATCTGGTTGTAACAGATGTTCACCTCGACCGCGTTGAGATGCCCGGTGTCGTCGATGTAGCACGACTCCGGAATGGCGAACTCACAACGCGCCGTGCCGAGTCCCGCCTTGGCGCTGACCTCCGCGGAGAGCAGGTACTTGCAGTTCTCCTTGTAGGGGCGCAGCACCGGCGGGAGCAGCTCGCGGTCGGTGGCGTACCACTCGGGTGCCGACGGCTTGTCCCCGACGGCACGTTCGGCGGTGTGGGTCGCCATCAGACCGTGAGTCCGTCGTAGAGCTTGTGCTCGTCGTGCACGGTGACCCGGAACGAGGAGGTGGGCTCGGGCGCTGAGGTGTGCAGGGCGCGGTGGATCAGGCTGCGGTTGTCCCAGACCAGCAGGTCGCCCTTCTCGAAGCTCTGCAGGTGGATGTTGTCGTTGGAGAAGGTGTCGTCCAGCTGCCCGGTGGCCTGGAACAGGTCGTGCAGCAGGTCGGTCTCCAGCGGCTTGCCCTCCGCGTCCTCGATGTCCACGGTGAAGCCCTCGCTGATGTAGAGGACCGTTTCACCAGTGATCGGGTGGGTGAAGGTCGTGGGGTGCACCACCGGCGGGGTCTTGGTCTCGACCTCTTCGATGATCTCGGAGATCGGGCGGTAGACGTCGTGCGGGCGGATCTTGAAGTACTTGCGGACGGAGTGCCGGCAGCGCGTGCCCTCGGCCGCCTTCTTGAGCTCCTCCGGAAGCGCCTCGTACGCCTTGCCCATGTCGATGAAGTACGTTCCGCGGTTCTTCTGCGGAATGACCTGGGGGTAGATCAGCGTGATGCCGAACGGGTCCGGCATGAACATGTAGTCCGCGTGCCAGAACTTCCCGGTCTTCGGCACGCCGATCTGCTTGCCGTCCTTCGGAACGTTGGACGAGACGAACACCTCGGGCACGTCGGGGTGCTGGTACATCGGCTCGTAGTACGTCTCGGGGCGGCCGAGCCGCTTGCCCAGCTCCAGGAATTGCGCGGGGTCCAGATCCTGGTTCTTGAGCACCGCGATTTTCTTCGTGTAGACGGTTTCCTTGAGCTTCTGGATGTCCTCCTCAGAAGCGCTGGCGTAGTCGAACCCGTGCACGGCCGCGCCGAGCTTCTTGCCTTCCTGCGGGACGATCTCCATGGTGACTGCCTTTCGGGAAATAAGGATGGAACCGGATCTGTCGAAATTGGCTCGGGGAGGGCGTCTACGGCTGTCCGGCAAGCCGCTCGTCAATGAGCTTGGCCGTGGCGCCGAGGCTGAGGTCGGGGTGCAGCTCGCTGTCCTCGATGGTCACGCCCAGCTCGCGTTCGACGTGCATGACGATCTCCACGAGCGTCAGCGAGTCGACGTCGAGCTCCGCGTAGGTCGCGTCCGGGGTGGTGTCCTCCGGCGGGGCCTCGTGCAGCTTGGTCAGCAGGGCGATGAGTCGGTCATAGGTGGCGCTCATGGTGCGAGAGGTCCTCCCTCTTGGGCGGTTACGGGTGCGGCTGCCGCGGATGCGGTCGGCGTACGGGGCGTCAGGTCGGGCCAGCGCAGCACGCAGGAGCCCCAGGTCAGGCCACCGCCGAAGGCGGTGAGGAGCACGCGGTCCCCGGGCTCGATAACGTTGCCGGCCGCCGCGTCCGCGAGCGCCAGCGGGATGGAGGCGGCACCGGTGTTTCCGACCGACTCGACGTTGGAGACACAGCGCTCACGCGGGAGGCCGAGATCGTCGGCGACCGCGCGCAGGATGCGCTGGTTGGCCTGGTGCGGCACGAGGTGGTCGACGTCGTCGACCTTCCAGTCGGCGGCGGTGAGCGAGGCGCGGACGGAGGTCGACATGCGCGTGATCGCGTGCCGGAACACCGCCCTGCCCTGCATCGAGAAGTGCCGGTCGGCGTGGCTGGGTTGTTCGTCGCGGCGCGAGCGCTGCCGGGAGCCGCCCGCCGCCACCATGATCATCTCTTCCTCGGCGCCGTCGCTGCCGAGGTCGAAGTGGCCGATGGCGCCGGGCTCGTCGGCGTCGCCGGCGCGCAGCACGACCGCCCCGGCGCCGTCGCCGAAGATGATCGCGTTCGCGCGGTCCAGCGGGTCGATGATGGAGGTGTACGTGTCCGCGCCGATCAACAGCACGCGCTCGGCGACGCCCGCGGTGATCAGGCCGGCGGCGGTGGCCAGACCGTAGACGAAGCCGGTGCACACGGCGCTGACGTCGAAGGCCGCGACGCCGGCCAGGCCGAGCCGGTGGGCCACCAGCGGCGCGGTGGCCGGGCAACTCCGGTCGGGCGTGGTGGTGGCCACGACCACGGCGTCCACCCGCCCGATGCCGGCCGACTCCAGCGCGCGCCGGCCCGCCTCGACGGCGAGGTCCGAGGTGGCCTGGCCGGGGTCGGCGAAGTGGCGCTGGCGAATCCCGGTGCGGGTGGCGATCCACTCGTCGCTGGTGTCGAGGTAGGTGGACAACTCGTCGTTGGTGACGATGCGCGGCGGCAGCCAACCCGCGAGCCCGCACAACACGGCGGCACGCGCCGGCCGCGCGCCAGCCGCACGCGGGGCGTGTGCGAGGGCTCGTTCGTCGGGTTCGGGCGGTGGGGCGGCATCGCTGGGCACGGCGGTCTCCTCAGTCGGCGAGCAAGTCGGCAAGCAGGGGCAGCGGGTTCGGTCGGGTACTGGTGTGGGGGTGGGGGCCCGACCGGCGACGGGCGGTGGCGGGGGGCCGACCGGTTGGCGGAACCGTTACCGGCTCGGGGTCCTCCTGAGCGCGAGGAGCACGAGCGCCCCGCAGCAGATGCCGGCCGCGATCAGGTAGCTGACCAGGCGTACGCCGTCGACCAGCCCGTCGCGCAGCGCGTCACCGGTCAGCCCGTCGCTGCGCGGGTTGGCCACGGCGACCAGCAGCGCGAGCCCGACGGCGCCGCCCACCTGGAGCGTCGTGGAGGCCAGACCCGACGCGATGCCCTGGTCGCTCGGGGCGACGCCGGAGGCGGCCACGATCCACAGCGCGGTCCAGGCCGCGCCCTGACCCAGGCTCAGCAACACCAGTCCGGGCACCAGGCGCCCGTAGGAGCCGCTGTCGGTGAAGGCCACGGCGAGCGCGACCGCGCCGGCCGCGCCGAGCAGCAACCCGCCGAGCAGCGTGACCCGCACGCCGAAGGCGGCGACCGCCCGCTCGCCGACCTGGGTTCCGGCCGCGACCATGACGGCCGGCAGCAGGAACGCCAACCCGGTCTCCAGCGCGCTGTAGTGGTGCACGAGCTGGAAGTAGCGGGTGAGGAAGTAGGGGACGGAGGCGAAGGTCGCGTTGAACACGGCGGCCAGCGCCATTCCGGCCACCAGGGAGCGGTGCGTGAGCAGCCGCACCGGGGTGAGCGGATCGCGGGTGCGCGACTCGATGACCGCGAACGCCGCGAGCAGCAGCGCCGAGCACAGCGCGCACAGCACGGTGGCCTTGCTGGTCCAGCCGACCTCGGGCCCGCGGACCAGCAGGAACACCAGGAGCGTGATGCCCGCGGTCGCGGTGACGGCGCCCAGGGCGTCGAAGTCGCGCTCTCGCGAACGCGGCGGGTCGGCGGGGAAGAGCAGCCACCCGGCCACCGCGATGGCCCCGGCCAGCGGGACGTTGACCATGAACACCGACGGCCAGCCGAACGCCTCGACCAGGACGCCGCCGAGCAGCGAGCCGAAGCACAGCCCGCCGGCACCGGCCGCGCCCCACACGGCCAGCGCCTTGTTACGGCGCGGGCCCTCCTCGTAGATCGTGGTGATCAGCGAGAGCGTGGCGGGGAACAGCAGCGAACCGCCGATGCCCTGCACGGCGCGCACGGCGACCAACAGCCAGGCCGTGTCGGTCAGCCCGCCGATCAGCGACGAGCCGGCGTACAACCCCGCGGCCAGCACGAACATCCGGCGGCGGCCCAGCAGATCGGTGGCCCGGCCGCCGAGGAGCAGGAACCCGCCGGTGGCCACGACGTAGGCGCTGACCACCCACTGCAGGTCCTGCTCGGAGAAGCCGAGGCCCTCCTGGATGCTCGGCAGGGCGACGTAGACGATGTTGAAGTCGAGTGCGATGACGAGCTGCGCGGCGGCCAGTACGAACAGGGACAGCCCAAGCCGCTGACGAGGTGGTGCGGGTGACGACGTTATTGCGGACATCCTCGGACATTCCCCCTTAGGAACCTGCTGAAATCACGACAGCGGTTCCCCATGCCTCGTGCGGTGGATCATCACTGCGATGCGTACGGCGAATCATTGCTGGGTGCCGAAATGCTGCACCAGACACTGAATGACCGGCCCCGGCGACGGGCCTCCCCAGCCCGTGAACACCTGGCCACACGTCATTGGGCGACTCGCCCTGGATGCTTGCTCACCCCCATCGGCACGGCAAGCAATTGGCCTTCTTTTCGGCCTGGCTCAGATTCCGGTTGCAGTTCTGGTTAAGGCGTCACTGAGCGTCTTCATGACAAGTGGGATTCAGCCACTCGGAGTGGCGCGTTCCCCTCTCTCCCTCCACAGGAACATCCGGCGGGCCAGGGCGTTACCCCGCGAAAGAGTGAGCGAAACACCGTTGAACTTCGCGCTTTTTGCCCGGTTCAGGGGTCCCGTGGACCGCTCCGAACAGACTCTTTTCGGCCACCGCCAGGTGAGCGTACAGGGGCAGGGATGACCGATTCAAGCGGCTAGGCAGCCGAAATGCGGGCACCAGGGAAGCATTCCCACCGTCATTCGGAGGGAGCCGTTCCGGGGTGCCAGGAAGGGCCTTTTTCGGTAGTCGGACGAGAAAGACATCGAGTTCCCGACAGACCCGAAGTTCTTCATCACATGCTGCCTTGGCATAGACCAAGCTGTCTAGACGTTGGGCGGTTGACGAGCGATTTGCGCCCGCATAGGACGATGCCGACCGCCGTTCACCCGAAAGCCCACTGGACCAACGGGAGGCGACCGGGAACCCGCGGTATGAGGCGTCTCAAAGCCGCCCGTTCGCCGCCGGGCCCGACGCATTCCTCCCGCACCCGCGATAGCGCCCGCCAAGTCGGGGGAGCATATACGGCTACGGTGCGTCGCGATCTCCTCGCCCAGTGTCCACCTGGCGTTCACCGGAATCCGCTTCCGGACACACGACTGCCGCCGTCCGTCGCGAACGACGAACGGCGGCAGTCGTACCTGGTGAGCGCGGGTTCGGTCAGTCCTCGCCCATCAACTTCCGGATCTCCGTGATGAGCGCCACCAGCGCCGCGCGCTCGGGCACGGTGGTGTCGGGGTGCCACAGGTCGACCAGCAGGCAGGTGCGCGGGCGGGTCCCGGAGTTCCACGCCTCGTGCTCAAAGGAGTAGTCGAAGAGCAGGCACTTCCCCTCCTCCCAGGAGCGGGTCTCCCCCGCGACCTTGATCCCGCAGCCCTCGGGGATGTCCACCGCCAGGTGCAGGTTGATGCTGAAGTTCCACAGGTCGGAGTGCGGCTTGATGGCGGCGCCGGGCAGCAGCGTGGAGAAATGGCATTCGAGGAGCGGGCAGATCTTCTCGGTGTCGACGGCGAACTCCTTGAGCACCTTGTACGCCGTCGGCGCCGTCGGCTGCGACTCCGCGACCAGGCCCCCCTTGCGGTAGAGGTAGAGCGCCTGCCAGTCATCCTGCGGCGTCAGGTAGTGCTCGTAGTTGGAAAAAGCCTCGCGTCGCGCGGCCCAGGCCGTCTCCAGTTCCGACTTGATCGCTCCGTGCTGCTCCTCGAGGGCGGCTATGAAGGGCGTGTGCTCGGCATGTCCGTACGGATCGTGCCAGGGCTGCTGGGAAATTCCCGGCATGATCCACTTGGCGCCCTGTTGCAACGGGTGGCGCTCCTGCTTCTTGCTGTCGAGCATCTCCTCCACGCGCTCGATGGAGTCGGAGCCGTACTCACTCCGGATCGCGGCGAAGGCGTTCTCAATCTCCGGTGTCACTGAATTCTCCTGATGGTGAGAGAAAAGGTGAGGCAAAGTTAGGGGAGAAAGCGTAAGAGGGGGGAATGGCACTCGTGGAACAGGGCGGGGAACAGCGGCGGCGACGGGGACCGCGCGGCCTCGTCCCGCCGCGGTCCGGACAACCGGGGCATACCCCGATGGCCGGATACAGAAGCTCGCTCGATCCGGCCACGTGGGGTGGCCGGATCTTGTCGAGCACAGGCGTGCCTCCCCCGCGCGCCACCCGACGACCGGCGCGCGGGCTCGATATCGACGGCGGTGCGCCGGTCAGGCCGCGAACGCGACCCCGGACACCTCCGCCGTGCGCAGCAGCGTGATGAGGTCCTCGCGCGCCCTGGCCACCCGGGACCGCACCGTGCCGACCGGGCAGCCGACGACGGCGGCGGCCTCCGCGTAGGGCAGTCCGAGGAGCTGGGTGAGGATGAACGCCTCGCGCCGGTGCGGCTCAAGGGTGTTCAGCAGGTCGAGCAGGGCGACGCCCTCCTCGAAGCCGGGCAGCCCCGACGGCTGCGCCCCCTCGGCGGCCGACTGCCAGTTGGGGGCGTCGGCGACGCGGGGCCGGGCGGCGGCGGACCGGTAGCGGTCGATGACCACGCGGCGGGCGATCGAGAGCAACCAGGTACGCGCGTAGGAGCGTCCAGCAAAGCGCGGCAGGGAGTTGAGTGCGCGCAGGAACGTCTCCTGGGTGAGGTCGTCCGCGCTGTGCACATCGGCGCTCAGATGGGTGACGAACCGCCAGACATCCCGGTAGGTGGCGCGTACGAAGCGCTCGACGGCGGCGGGGTTGCCATCCCGTGCCGCCAGCGCCCAGTCGGTCACCTCCTCGTCGTCCGCGGGGCGGGACGGTCCGGGGCAGGCCCGGACTAGGGCAGGAATCATCGCAACGGAGTCCTTTTGGGGGCTGTGTGCCGCGCCATGGGTGACCACGGCCCGGCGATGACAGCTCCGCACGCCTCACTCGGCCACGCCGGTGGCCGCGGCGCCGGCAAGGGCACCGACGTCTTCGGCGCGGGGCACAGCGAGGGACCGCGGGGCCTGGAGCCGACGCCTTGCGGGGCCGTCTTCGCGGGAACGACCACCGGCATCGGAACTGCGCCCGCCACCACGGCATGGGCGCCCGACGGGGCGCGGGTGACGGTGCGTTCAGCGCAGGGCGAGGCGGTGCGGCGGCGCGCGGCCGGCCAGGACGTGGCGCAGGAAGAGTCGGCGCGGACGCCGGACGCGCGAGGTGCGGGTCAGGCGTGGCCGTGGACATCGGCGCGGGCTGGCGACCAGACCGCGGTAGGCGATGCGCAGGGGAACGAAGACGGCGGCGGCCAGCGCGCGGCCGAGCCGGTAGGCGGCGCGCTCGCCGCGCCACAGCCACAGCCCGCAGGCCAGGGCCGCCAGTACGTGCGCGAGCAGCATGCCCCAGCCGTGGCAGAAGGGTGTCAGGCCCTCCAGTCCGTCCGGGCCCGCGCCCTGCGGGCCGGCGGCGGGTCGGGCGAGGGGTTCGGCGGCGTCCGCGGCGCCCGGTCGCCCCGTGGGTGGGGAGAGCCCGGCACGCGCCTCGTACGCCGCCCCGGGTATGTGGCCCGCGTGGCCGTGCGCCGTCATCGACGCCGACCGGTCCATCAGGGAGAACAGCACGTGGAGCGCGAGTTGGGACATGACGGTCGCCCCCGTCACCGCGAACGCGCCCCGCTCGCGCCCGGCGAGCCACCAGGCGGCCGACGCCGTCCCGGCGAACGCGCTGCCCAGCGCGAGCGGTGACACGCCCGTGCCGGAAGCGAGTGAGTGACCAGCGGCGGCGACGGCGACGCACACGGCCGCGAAGGTCGCGGCTCGTATGGCGCGGGACGCCAACCCAATGGTCATAGTCGACATGTTGCCAGCCAGCACTGACAAGTGGTGCAGACCAAGGGGAAACTTTGCCCACGATCGACACGTTCATGACACGAACGCATATTGTGACTAACCGTCTGTCCAGCCTGGTGAGACGGGGTTTTGACGATCCGTCGACGGAAATGTGGACTGCCGCCTTCCATGATCCGGCGCAGCGTCGGCATGTCCGAAACACTGCGGTGGTCACGGCCCGACCGCCATCACCGAACCGTTCTTCCGCCCCTCGGAACCGCTCCCCCGCGCCGACGCCCCCGCCGGCACCCGGTCCGTCCCCTCCGCATCCGCGCGTCGTCGCCGACGGCCGGGCGCCCGCGGGCGTCGACTCCCGGCGCACGGCCGGGCCCACCGGAAGCCGGCCGCTCGGCCGGGGCGGTGCGCCGGCACAGGCGGCGGGCCGGGCCGGGCGAGCGGAGGCCGGCGCCGCGCGCGGGGCGGGCGGGGCCGACTCCGTGCGGGCCGGGCGGCGCGAGCGGGCCGGGCGGTGGCCGGGCCGCGCTCCGCGCGCGCCGTCCGGTGCGGCACACGAAAGCGCCGGGCGGGGCCGGGGCGGGGATGTGACCTGCGACCGAGCCGGGACCCCCGTCGGATTGTCTGCTTCAATAGGGGCATGGCCAGCCTCCACAGCACCGCGACAGGTCGCAGCGACCTTGAGCCGTTTTGGCCTTCTCGCCAGGGGCATCACTTCGACCGCGAGTGTTGTCGCGCGCTCTGACGCGCGGGCCCGCTCACTGCGCTGACGCCTGACGCCCCCCGGGGACGTCGGCTCTCCGGCCGCCAGCCCTGCCCGCGCGCACGACGTCCATGACGCCCTCTGCGCGAAAGAGCTGACCTCTCATGACCCACGCACGCTCGCTGTCCCCCTCGCCCGCCACCTCCGCTTCTCCGGTCTCCTCGGTGGCTTCCGTGCCTCCCGTCTCGTCCGTCTCCTCGGCACCCTCGGCCGCGCGCCTGTCCCCCAGCGCCGCCGGCTCCCCCGTCTCCGCCGCGTCCGCCGCCACGCCGCTGCGCGCGGCGCGCCCGCAGCCGCCCCGGCAGCGGCTGCGGGCGGTGGCCCCCGACGAACTGCCGCCCGTCGCGGACCTGCTGCACGCGGACGCCACCTGGCTGCCCGCTCCCGCGCACAGCCTGCCGACGCTGCCCGGGCAGCCGCCGATGGTCGGCTACCTGGTCTTGGTCCCGGCCGACCGGCGGCCCGGGGCCGCCCCGGTGGCGCCGGCGCCGGCCGCCGCCACGCACGGCGACGCGCTGATCCAGATCGACCCCGAGCAGCGCGCCGTCCAGGTCGCCGGCCGTCCGCTGGACCTGACCTACCTGGAGTTCGAGCTGCTGACCCACCTGGTCGCGCACCCGCACCGGGTGCACACCCGGGACCAGTTGGTGACCACGGTGTGGGGTTACGGGCACGTCGGGGACGGCCGGACCGTCGACGTCCACATCGCCCGGCTGCGTCGCAAGCTGGGCGCGGAACACCGGGCGGCCATCGTCACCGTGCGCCGGGTCGGCTACAAGTACGCGCCCATCGGCTAACTCACGTACCGCGGGCGGCCCTCCACGGGCGCGGGTCGCGGTATAGCGTGCCCGTATGGAACTCGACCGCTTCATGCCCGAGCACGACTTCCGGTCCGTCTACAGCCGTCGGATCGCGGCCGATCCCGCGACGGCCTGGCGCGCCTTCCAGGAACTGACCGTCGAGGAACTCCACATCACGCAGATGCTGACCGGCATCCGCTCGCTGGGCACACTGCGGCTCAGCGGGCGGGTGTCGGAGACGGCGCCGGTGCCGCTGTTGGCGCGTGACGAGCTGGCCGAGGTGCGCGGGAAGATCGCCAAGTTCTGGTACGTGCGGCCCGAGGTGGCCCCGATCCCGGACGGTGACCCGGCGGCGTTCCGCGACTTCACCGAGCCCGGCTGGGCCAAGACCGTCACCGGGGCCCGGGTGGTCGCCGACGGCGACGGCAGCCTCATGACGATCGAGACCCGGGTGCGCTGCACGGACGAGCGGTCCCGGCTGATCTTCGGGGCGTACTGGCTGGCGATCCGCGCGGGCGGCGCGGGGCTGGTCCGGCTGGAGATGTTGCAGGCCGTCGCACGGCGGGTCGAGCCGGTCGCCGCGGCGGCCTGACGGCGCACGGCGCCACCGCGCCGCCCACCCGCTCGGCCGCTCGCCCGCTCGCGTGCGCCGCGGTTCACCGGGCACGCGTACGCCGCCGCCGGACACGGCATTCCGTGTCCGGCGGCGGCGCGTGGTGTGGGCCGGGCCTTGGTACGGGCCCGAAGTCCGAGGGCCCGTGGCCCGGCGGGGGCATCCGCCGGGCCGCCGGGGTCAGGGGCGGCGTCCCCCGTCGTCGTACGGCCGGCCGTGGCCGTCGTACCCCTGGCCGCTCCCGGGCCGCTGGCCCGGGCCGGCGCCGTAGCCGGAGTGGTGGCCCTGACCGAAGTCCTGGTCGTGGCCGGCCCGCTGGGCGTACGGGCCGGGGGCAGCGGCCATCGCGGGCTGGTGGGCCAGCGGGCGGGTGGTGGGCTCGACGGGCTCCTCGCCGTGCGAGAAGTGCGGGAGCCAGCCGAGCCAGCGGGGCAGGTACCAGTTCTTCTCGCCGAGCAGCGCCATCACCGAGGGCAGCAGCACCATGCGGACCAGGGTCGCGTCAAGCAGGACCGCGACCGCCAGGCCGACGCCCATCTGCTGCATGTCCTGCATGGACAGCATCGCGAAGACCGCGAACACGGCCACCATGATCGCCGCGGCGCCCGAGATGGAGCCGGCGGTGGCCTGGACGCCCTCGACGATCGCCGCCCGGGTGGAGCGGCCACGGTCGTGCGCCTCCCGGATGCGGGAGACCACGAAGACGTGGTAGTCCATCGACAGGCCGAACAGGATGACCAGCACGAACAGCGGCATCCAGGACTCGATCGCGCCGACGCTCTCCATGCCGAGCGCTCCGGCGCCCCAGCCGTGCTGGAAGACCGCGACCATCACGCCGTACGCGGCGGCCACCGACAGCAGGTTGAGCACGATCGACACCAGCGCGATGGGCACCGAGCGGAAGCAGACCAGCATCAGCACGAAGGTCATGGCGATGATGAACAGGAAGACCGGCACGATGCCCGTCTTGAGCTGTGCGTTGAAGTCGACCGAGCCGGCCAGGTCACCGGTGACGTACGCCTGCTCGGTGGCGTCGGCCAGCGTGCTGGGGATGACGTCCTCGCGCAGGGTGGTCAGGGCGTGCTTGGACTTCTCGTCCGAGCCGTTGCCGGCCAGCGGTACGTCGATCTCCGCGACCCCCTTCTCCGGGTGCGTGACGACCTCGACGGTGCCGAACTCGCCGCTCGCCGCGGCCTTCTTCCTGAAGTCGGCGACCGCGTTGACGAAGCCGGGCGCGGTCACGTCGGCCTTGACGACCACCTGGGCCGGGGAGGGGCCGCCGGGGAAGGTGTCGGTGATCTGGCGGAAGGCGACCGCGATACCGGCGTCCTTGCCGAACTGCTTCTCCAGGCCGAGCTGCTCCGTCTTCATGCCCAAGGCCGGCGCTCCGAGCGCCACCAGCACGACGGCGGACAGCACGGCGAACACCTTCGGCCGGGCCACGACGGGCTTGATCAGCGCGGTGACGAGGCCGGTCTTCTCGGGCCGCGCGGCCCGACGCTCGGCCCGGCGGCCCAGGAACGGCAGCCGGCCCTTGTTCACCCGGTCACCCAGCCAGGACAGCATCGCGGGCAGCACCGTCACGGAGCCCAGCATGGCGATGAAGACGACCACGATGGTGGCCACCGCGAAGCCCTTGAACAGCAGCAGCCCGGAGAAGAACATGCCGGCCATGGCGACCATCACCGTGAAGCCGGAGACCAGCACGGTGCGCCCACTGGTGGCCGCGGCGATGCGCAGCGCCGTCTCCGCGTCCCGGCCAGCGGCCCGCTCGTCCCGCTCCCGGCGCAGGTAGAACAGGCAGTAGTCGACGCCGACGGCCAGGCCGACCAGGAACATCACCGAGTTGATGGTGGGCGTCAGGTGCATCTGGTGGCTGACCAGCGCCAGCACGCCGAAGGTCGCGACGCAGGCGGTCAGCGCGAGGATCACCGGGAGCAGCGCGGCGACCGCGGCGCCGAAGACGACGAAGAGGATGCCGAGCGCCAGCGGTACGGCCGTGAACTCGGCCTTCTTCATGTCCTCGCCGAGCACGGTGTCCAGCCAGGTGGCGGAGCTGGCTTCGCCGAACTGGTAGACCTCCAGTTCCTTGTGGGATTTGGCCGCCTTGTCCACCAGGTCCATGACGGGGTCGACGCGGTCGCCGGCGGTGTCCGCGTCCCCCTTCATGTCGAAGCTGATCAGGCCCTCCCGTCCGCTGTCGGAGCGGACCGGGTCCTTGACGTCGTCGACCTCTCCGGTCTTCTCGATGTCGGCGGCGAGCTGGTCGGCGACGGCGCGCCAGCCGTCCGGCTCGGCGCTGCGCACCATCACCATCTCGCCCGCGGGGGTGGTCAGGCCGGCGTCCTCCAGGATCTTCTCGGCCTTGACCGAATCGCCCGCGCCGTCCTCCGAATTGGTCATCTCGACCATGCCCGACGCGCCACCGACGACGGCGAGCAGCACGACGAACAGCAGCCAGCCGAAGATCGCGGTCTTGCGGTGGCGGGTGCTCCACCCGCCGAGCCGGGCCGCGAGGTTCTGCTTCATGGCGTTTCTCCCCCTGAGGTAAGGACCGAGTAAGTCACGTCCTCAACCTAGGAATCGCCAGGTCCGCGCCCCAGCCGCCAAGGCACCCAACGCCCGAAGCAAAAGGCGAGGTCGGCGGGGTGGTGCTAGGTACACCCCGGCTCGGGGTCCGGCGCCAGTGCCGCACAATGGTCGGGCGGCCAGACTGGACAGTGCCCGAGGTACGGGCGGTACGGCCCACGACGGGGAGAGCACATATGAGAGTCCGCAACGCGCTGCGCGTATCCGCCCAGGGGTTCGCGCTGGGGTTCGTCACCCTCGCGGGCTCGATCACCCTGTTCGTGGCGACGGTGCTGTCGATCGTGTTCATCCTGCTGGGCATCGGCCTGATCACGACCCCGTACGTGCTGGCCGCCGTGCGCGGCTTCGCCAACTGGCGGCGGCGGATCGCGGGCGACTGGGCCGGGGTGACGATCCCCGTGCCCTACCGGCCCTTCCCGCCCGACCTGCGTCCCGGCTTCACCGGCCTGGTCGAGCGGTGCACCCTGCTGCTCAAGGACCCGGCGACCTGGCGGGATCTGCTGTGGCTGTTCACCGACATGACGGCGGGCTACGTCACCTCGCTCTTCTCATTCATCTTCATCCCGTACGGCATCTACGGTTCGGTGCTGGCGGCGGGCGTCTGGCGACCGATCGTGAACTCGGGCGGCAACGAGTGGTACGCCTTCATCCCGGTCTCCTCGCAGTCCACGGCGAACCTCGCGGCGCTGCTCGGCCTCGGCTTCCTGGTCCTCGCCGTGTTCGTGAACCCCGCGCTCCAGCGCGCCCACTTCCTGGTCGCCCGCAGCCTGTTGGCGCCCACCCCGCAGATGGCGCTCACCGCCCGGGTGGAGCGGCTGACCGCGACCCGGCATGACGCGGTGGACACCTCCGCCGCCGAGCTGCGCCGCATCGAGCGCGACCTGCACGACGGCGCGCAGGCCCGGCTGGTGGCGATGGGCATGAGCCTGGGCACCATCGAGGCGCTGATCGAGAAGGACCCGCAGCAGGCGAAGAAGATGCTGTCGATGGCCCGGGCGAACTCGGCCGAGGCGCTGGCCGAGCTGCGCGACCTGGTGCGCGGCATCCACCCGCCGGTGCTGGCCGAGCGCGGCCTGGGCGACGCGGTGCGGGCGCTGGCGCTGCGGATGGCGATGCCGGTGGAGGTGGACGTCGAGCTGCCCGGGCGGTTCGAGGAGCCGGTGGAGTCGGCGGCGTACTTCGCGATCAGCGAGGTGCTGACGAACGCGGCCAAGCACGCGCGGGCCGAGCGGGTGTGGCTGGACGTGCACCACGCGGACGGCACGCTGCGGATCGCGGTGACCGACAACGGTCAGGGTGGGGCGGACACCACCGCCGGCACGGGCCTGACCGGCATCGAGCGGCGGCTCGGCGCCTTCGACGGGGTGCTGGCCGTCAGCAGCCCGGTGGGCGGGCCGACCATGGTGACCATGGAGATCCCGTGCGACCCGTACCCCGTCTCCTCCCGCAGGTCGTGAGCCTGCCCGCGCGGTGGGGACGGGACCCGGTCGGGCCGCGCCGGGCGTGAGCGGGCGCGGCCCGTGGCCGTGGGCGCGCCGGGTCCGTGGGCGGGCCGGAGCCGGGACCATGGGCGGGCTGGGGGCTCGGGCGGTCGGCTGGATTTCGCGCCTGCCGCGCGGTTTGGGAGCATGGGCCGAGCGCTGGCGCACCGCCGCGCCCGGGACCTGAGATGGATGCAGATGAACGAGTGGACCCAGATCCGGGACCGTGCGGGTTCCATCGTGCGGGAGGACGCGGCGTTCCTCGTGGTGAACAAGCCCGCCGGCATCTCCGTGATGGGCGAACGGCACGAGAGCGACCTGGTCCGGATGGCCGAGGAGGTCGGCGAGACGCTGATCCCGTGCCACCGGATCGACAAGGCGACCTCGGGCGTCGTGCTCTTCGCCAAGCAGCAGCGCATCCAGTCCGAGGTGACCCGGCAGTTCAACAAGCGCACGGTGGACAAGGCGTACCTGGCCCTGGTGCCCACCGACGGGCGGCCCGGGGGGCTGCCGGAGCGCGGCACCATCGACTTGCCGCTGAGCGTGGGGCGCAAGAACCGGGTGCGGGTGGGGGCGCAGCGCGAGGACATCATGACCAAAGCGCCGGCGGCGACGGAGGCGGCGCACGGCTGCTGGCGGGTGCCGGACGAGAAGGTGTTCACGCACGTCAAGACGTATCCGTCGATCACCCACTTCACCCGGTTGTGGGCGGACGAGCGGCACACGCTGCTGGCGATCGAGCCGGTGACCGGGCGCCGGCACCAGATCAGGGTGCACCTGGCGTGGATCGGGTTCCCCATCGTGGGCGACCCGCTGTTCGACAAGCAGGCCGCCGCCCGTGGCGAGCGGACCTGCCTGCACTCGTGGCGGCTGGCGTTCGACGCGACGTGGGCGGGGGGCGAGCGGGTGACGGTCTCCGCCGACCCGGGGGACGACTTCTGGACGCCGGTCGCGGAGCGGCTGCCCGCGGGCGGGCCGGCCGCCTGGCTGGAGGGGCCCGCGGCGGCGGGGTCCTCCTCCGCCTGAGCCGCGCCGGGTCGTCCGGCGCGTACGCCGGCCGGGCCGCGCCCCGCGCCGACCTGGCACCGCCCACTCCGTGGCGGGCGGGTGGGGCGCGCTCGGTAGAGTGCCAGGGCATCCGCCGCCGGAACGCCGGCGGCGCCTGATCCCCTTCGCTGGAGTACGCCGTGCGCGCTGTCGTGGCCGAAGACCTCTTCCTGCTCCGGGACGGTCTGGTGCGGATGTTGGAGGCGTACGACTTCGAGATCGCCGCCGCGGTGGAGTCCGGTCCCGAACTCGCGCGCGCGCTGGCCGAGTTGGAGCCCGACGTGGCCGTGGTGGACGTGCGGCTGCCGCCGTCCTTCACCGACGAGGGACTCCAGTGCGCGCTCGCCGCGCGCCGGGCGAAGCCGGGCCTGCCGATCCTCGTCCTGTCCCAGCACGTGGAGCAGTTGTACGCGCGCGAGTTGCTCGCCGACGGCAGCGGCGGCATCGGCTACCTGCTCAAGGACCGGGTCTTCGACGCCGACCAGTTCATCGACGCGGTACGCCGGGTGGCCGCCGGCGGCACCGCGATGGACCCGCAGGTCATCTCGCAACTGCTGACCCGGCGCTCGCAGGACAAGCCGATGGGCAACCTGACGCCCCGTGAGAAGGAGGTGATGGAGCTGATGGCGCAGGGCAGGTCCAACGCGGCCATCGCCGCGCAGCTCTTCGTCACCGAGCGGGCGGTCGCCAAACACACCTCGAACATCTTCGGCAAGCTCGACCTGCCGCCGTCCGACGACGACAACCGGCGCGTTCTGGCCGTCCTCGCCTACCTCGACCGGGGCTGACGACACCGGCCCGCAAGGCGTCTCGACCCGGGGTCTGGCAGCGGTTACGGTGCCCTCGCATGTGTCCACCGATCCTGACGAACCGTGGGGGCATCCGTGAGTGACCTGACCAGACGCACCGTCCTCGGCACCGCCGGCGCCATCGGCGTCACCGCCGCGCTGGCCGCGCACGGCAGCGGGGCGAGCGCCGCCCCGCACGCCGGTGCCGGCGCGGCCCGCGACGGCAAGCCGTACTCCCTGGCCCCGGCCCGCGCGGCCCTGGCCCGGCTGCTGCCCGACCACGTGGACCAGTTCCGGCTGCGGCTGCTGGCCGACGGCCCCGGCCACGGCGCCGGGCGGCGACCCGGCGGCCGGCACGACCGCGACCGGCGCGAGCGCTTCACCGTCACCGGCTCCACCGGACGCGTCGAGGTCGCCGGGACCAGCCCCGCGGTGATCCTCACCGGCGTGCACTGGTACCTCAAGTACACCTGCCGGGCGCACCTGTCGTGGTCGGGCAACCAGCTCGACCTGCCCGAACGGCTGCCCGCCCCGCGCGAGCCGCTGCGCCGCTCCACCGCCCTCCCGCACCGCTTCGCCTTCAACGACACCCACGACGGCTACACCGCGCCGTACGCCGACTGGGGCCGCTGGGAGCGGATGATCGACCTGCTCGCGCTGCACGGCTGCAACGAGGTGCTGATCACCGCGGGCCAGGAGGCGGTCTACCACCGCTTCCTCCAGGAGTTCGGCTACTCCGACGCCGAGCTGCGCACCTGGCTGCCCGCCCCGTCCCACCAGCCCTGGTGGATGCTCCAGAACATGAGCGAGTACGCGGGCCCGGTCAGCCCCGAGCTGCTGGCCAAGCGGACCGCGCTGGGCCAGCGCATCGCGGACCGGCTGCGCGAGCTGGGCATGTCGCCGATCTTCCCGGGCTACTTCGGCACCGTCCCGGGCGGCTTCGCCGAGCGCAACCCCGGCGCGCGCACCATCGAGCAGGGCACCTGGAACGGGCTGCCGCGCCCGGAGTGGCTCGACCCGCGCACGCCCGTCTTCGAGCGGGTCGCCGCCTCCTTCTACCGCCATCAGGAGGAGCTGTTCGGGCCGGCCGTCGGCTACAAGATGGACCTGCTGCACGAGGGCGGCAACCCGGGCGACGTGCCGGTCGCCGACGCGGCGCGCGCCGTGCAGGGCGCGCTCGCCGCCGCCCGGCCGGAGGCCGTCTGGGTGATTCTCGGCTGGCAGGAGAACCCGCGCCGGGAGCTGCTGGACGCCGTCGACAAGAGCCGGCTGCTGGTCGTCGACGGGCTCTCGGACCTGGAGCGGATCGGCGACCGCGAGCGGGACTGGGGCGGCACGCCGTACGCGTTCGGCACCATCCCCAACTTCGGCGGGCGCACCACGATCGGCGCCAAGACCCACATGTGGGCGGACCGTTTCACCGTTTGGCGGGACAAAGCCGACAGCGCGTTGGTGGGCACCGCGTACATGCCCGAGGCCGCCGAGCGCGACCCGGCCGCCTTCGAACTCTTCAGCGAGCTGGCCTGGCGGGACGCGGCCGTGGACCGCACGGCCTGGTTCCGCGAGTACGCCGACGCCCGCTACGGCGGCCGGGACCGGCACGCCCACGAGGCGTTCGACGCGCTGCGCGAGAGCGCGTACGAGATCAGCAGCGCCGATGGGCGGCCGCACGACTCGATCTTCGCGGCGCGGCCCAACCTCGGCGCGCGCTCGGGCACCTACTACGCCACCCGCGAACCCGCCTTCGACCTGGCCGTCTTCGACACCGCCTTCGCCGCCCTGCTCGGCGTGCGGCCCGCGCTGCGCCGCTCGGACGCCTACCGGTACGACATCACGGACCTGGGCCGGCAGGTGCTGGCCAACCGCTCCTGGCAGTTGCAGCCCCAGCTCAAGTCGGCCTACCAGCGCGGCGACCTGGCCGCCTTCCGCGCCCTGTCCCGGCTGTGGCTGCGACTGATGGCGCTGAGCGAGGAGATGTCGGCGGCGCACCGCGGGTTCCTGCTCGGCCCGTGGCTCGAGGACGCGAAGCGGATGGCGTCCAGCGAGGCCGAACAGGCCCAACTGGAGCACTCCGCACGGGCGTTGATCACCACCTGGGCCGACCGCGCCACCGCCGACACGGGCCGGCTCGCCAACTACGGCAACCGCGACTGGCAGGGGCTCATCGGCGACTTCCACCTGCCGCAGTGGCGGCTCTACCTGGACGAGTTGGAGGACGCGCTCGCCGAGGGCCGCGAGCCGAAGACGTTCGACTGGTACGCCATCGAGGAGCCGTGGACCCGGGAGCGCAAGAGCTACCCGCAGCGGCCGACGCACGACGCGTACCGCACCGCGAGCCGGGTCCGCGAGGTGCTGGCCCGCGCCCCCTACCAGGGCGCCATCGAGGTCAGCGCCGACCCGACCGCGCTGGAGCCCGGCGGCGACGCGCTGGTGACGGTGGACTTCCACAACATCAACGGCCTGGCCCCCACCGGCCGCGTGGACTTCCGCCTCACCGGCCCGGACGCCACCCCGCAGGGCCCCACCTCGGTGCCCAGCGTCCCGGCCGCCGGCCACGCCACCGCACAGTGGCGGGCGACGGCGCCGAGCACGCCGCTGGCGGCGCCGCTGGAGCCGCTGCCGTACGAGCTGAGCACGGTCTACGGGCCGCGCGGCGAGGACCGGATCACCGACGTGCGACGGGGCACCCTGCACGTCGCCGGCCCGCTGGAGGCGGGGCTGCGCACGGTCACCACCAACGACGCGGTCTTCGGCCAACTGGGCGACCGGTACGCCATCGCCGGCGGCGGCCGGGACCTGTGGAAGGCCACGGCCGAGTTCGGCGCGGTCTACCGGCCTCGGTCGCTGGCCACGGGCGGCGCGGTGAGCGTGCGCGTGACCCAGCAGCCGGCGACCGGCCCGTGGGCGCGCGCGGGCATCATCGTCCGTAACGACCTGTCCACCGCCGGCTCCCCGGGCTTCCTCAACCTGGCCGTCACGCCCGGCAACGGCGTCGTGCTCTCCTACGACGCCAACGGGGACGGCACCGTGGACACCTACCGGCGCGTCACCGGCGTGCGGGCGCCCGTGCTGCTGCGGCTGACCCGCGAGCCGTCCGGCGCGTTCACCGGTGCGCTGTCCACGGACGACGGGGCCACCTGGCGCACGGTGGGCACGGTGAGCGTGCCCGGCGCCGCCGACCAGCAGGACGCGGGCCTGTTCATGACGGCCACGCACGGCGGCTCGGGGGCCCACGGGCTGGTCGACTTCGCCGACTGGCAGACGCGGTAGGCCACGGGTCGCGGGGCCATCGGCGCGGGCCCCGCGACCCTGCCGCGCAGGTGACCATCGCCTGCCTCGCTCGTTCTACGGGCCGTGGAACAGCAGCAGGCGACAGCGCCCCCCAGCGAGCCCCCCGGCCCCCTCGACCTGGAGGCCGCCGAAGCCGCCCTCGCGGAGCACTATCCGCATCTGGTGCGGCTCGGCTACGTCGTCCTGCCGCCCGACCTCGGCCGCACCCGCCGCGTCCTGACCGCGCACGCCCTGGCCCAGCGCGCCCTGCCGCGCGGCGCGACACCCGCCGCCGAGCCGGTCGCGACCCGCCCGGCCGGGCTGCCGGGGCAGCGCGGGGCGCGCGAGACGGCCGGCGGCTACGCGCCGCTGCGGCTGCGCGTGTTGCGGGCCGCCCTCGATGCCGCGCGACCGCGACGGCGCTGGGAGTTGCCGTCCCGCGCCGCCCTGCCGCCGCTGCTGCCGCAGGTGTGGGGGCTGCGGTTGGCCACCCGCTCTGACGGGGCCGCCGCGCTGGCCCTGGAACAGACCCTGGCCTCCCTCTCCGGGCCCGGCCGGGCCGCCTTCGCGCTGCGTGACCTCGACGGGCTCGACGGGCCGGCGCTGCGGCGGGTCCTCGCGGAGGCGGGCGTGGCGGACGCGGCCGCGGCCGTCGCCGAGGCCGACGGCGTCCCCCGGGTCGACGGCGCCGACCGGCCGCGGCTGGACTCGCCGGCGTTCGACCCGTGCGCGCTGCGCGCCCGGCCGACGGACCTGGCGCGCCGCCGCCAGCACGGCCGGGCCGCGTTGGCGGCGGCGGCGGCCCTCGCGGTGTGCGCCGTGTTGCTCGGGATGCCCGGCGACGGCTGGGGCCCGGACGGCGCCGCGGCCCCCTCCTACGCCCGTAACCCCGCGGCCGACGCGGCGCTCGACCCCAACCGGCTCACCCGCGCCGAGCCGAACGCCTGGCGCACCGCCAGCCGGCGCGACTTCGCGACCTGGCCCGCGCGCGGCGACCGGCTCGGCGACCGCGAACTGCTGCGGCGGGCGCTGGCCGTGTGGGCGCGGCCCGGCGGCTCGGTGCGGGTCTCGGCCACCCCCGGCACGCTGCCCGGACCGCCCGCCGGGCCGCCCCAGTTGCTGTTCGCCGGCACCGTGGACCAGGACGCCGTGGTGCTCTTCCACGACGGGCTGCGGGTGGTCAGGTACGCGGAGGCCGGGAGCGGCGACGGCGGCGGCGCGCTGCTCGACCTCGGGCGCGCCGACGCGGCCGACCAGGCGTCGGCGACGGCCCTGGTCCTCGGCCGCGTCGACGGCAACGTGCGCTACCTGACGGCTCCCTGGGTGCGCTCGGTCGCGGTGCGGAACCTGCTGGCGCCGCAGGAGGACGCGCGGCCCGTCACGCGCGGCGCCGACGGGGTGACCGCCCCGGTGCGCAGCCCCGCCGAGGCCAGGGAGTGCACGTCCTGGCCGGCCCTGCAACTCGGCCCGCACCTGGCCACGGACCTCGGGGAGTTGGTCCCGGCCCGGCTGACGTACGGGTCGCCCAGCACCACCGGCACCGACGCGACGGGCGCGGAGGCGCTGCGCGGCCTCGCCCGTACCGCCTGCCACCTGCCGGCGCTCCGCGGGGCCGGCGTGCGCAGCGTGAACGCCTGGCAGTTCGCCATCCAGCCGCTCCCGGAGGCCGCGGGCAGCGCCGCCTGGGTGTGTGCCAGGGCGGAGACGTGGCGCGGCGCGGGCGCCAGGACGCTGGCCCAACTCCAACTGCCCGCGCGCCGCCCCGACACGCCGGGCACAGCCGCCGCCCGCGCGGAGGACTCGGCGGCGTGCGGGCCACGCGCTCCGCACGTGCTGTCCGGAGTGCTGTGGAAGTCCCCGGCCGGCCAGTGGTACGTGCTGGCCGCGGGCGACTCCGAGGTCACCTCGATCACGTTGAGCGGCGAGCTGACCGGCTCGACCCCGGGCAACCTGCTGGCCCTGCCCACCGAGCCCGGCACCCGCCCCGACCTCAGCGCGACCCTGGCGAACGGCGAGCGCCTCGCGGCGCTGCGCTGACCACTCGCCCCACCCCGCACCCGACCGGCCGGCCCGGTCCCGGACTCGCCCCCGGGACCGGGCCGGTTCGCGTGGGGGCGGCGGGTCGGCGGGCTCGCGGAGGGACCCGGGCGGAGCCGGGCGGCGAGCGCGGGTCGCGGGGCCGGGGGGCGGCCGGCGGCGGTGGAAATTCGCGGGTGCGCACCCCTGTTGCCAACTACTTACCCGCCAGTACATTGACGCCATGTCTAACAAGGCCAAGGCGCGGCCCGCCCCCGTGGCCTCGGAGTACACCCCGCTCACGGCACGGAACGTGGACTTCGAGTGGTCCGGCACCCCCCTGCACTGGGTTCCGGGCGACCCCGCCACGACGCACACGATCAACGTGTTGCACCTGCTCCTGCCCGCCGGCGAACGCTGGTTCGTGCACGTCTACAAGCAGGCTCTGCCGCTCATCCGGGACGAGCGGCTGCGCGCGGACGTGCTCGGCTTCATCGGCCAGGAGGCCATGCACTCCCAGGCGCACGACCAGGTGCTGCCGCACCTGGCGCGGCTCGGGCTCGACCCCACCCCGTACACGGCACAGGTCGACTGGTTCTTCGAGAAGCTGCTCGGCGACCGCACGCTGCCGCCCGGCCGGGCGCGCGACTGGTGGCTCCTTGAGCGGATCGCGCTGATCGCGGCGATCGAGCACTACACGGCGTTCCTCGGGGACTGGGTCCTCGGCGCCGACGCGCTCGACCGCAAGGGCTGCGACCCGGTCATGCTCGACCTGTTGCGCTGGCACGGCGCCGAGGAGGTCGAGCACAGGTCGGTGGCGTTCGACCTGTTCCTGCACGTGGACGGCGGCTACCGGCGCCGGGTGCGGACCTGGGGCGCGGCGCTGACCGCGCTGGTCTTCCTCTGGCAGCGCGGCATCAGGTTCTTCATGGCCAACGACCCGACGCTGCGCGACGGCAAGGCCAGCCTGCGGGAGTTCGTGCGGGCCGGGCGGCAGGGCCTGCTGCCCCGTCCCGGCGCCATCGCCCGCTCCATACCGGCGTACCTGAGCCCCGGCTACCACCCCTCGCGGGAGTGCAGCACCGCCCAGGCCCTGGCCTACCTGGCCAACTCCCCCGCCGCGACGGCCGCCGAGGCCAAGCCGACCCCCACCCGCTCGACCGGAGGTGCCTGACCATGGCCCGCGTCCCGCTGCCCCGCCCCCGCACCGTCATCGCGCTCGCCGCCGCCGCGCTCGTCGTCCGGCACGCCCTGGGCCGCGGGGCCGATCGGTCCCCGCTGTGGCCCATGCCCGCGCTTGAGGACCCGATATCCGGGCGCGGCCGGGCCGGGAGCGGCGGCGCTGCCCTGCGCATGATGATCACCGAGCGGCAGGAGGCGGCCGACGGCGTGGTGCGCCTGCGGCTGACCGGCGCCGAGCTGCCGCCCTGGCAGCCCGGGGCCCACCTGGACCTCGTGCTGCCCTCGGGGACGATCCGGCAGTACTCGCTGTGCGGCGACCCGGCCGACACCACCTCGTACACCATCGCCACCCGGCTCATCGAGGACGGCCGGGGCGGCTCGCGGGAGGTCCACGAGCAGTTGCACGAGGGCGAGGAGGTCGAGGTGCGCGGGCCGCGGAACCGGTTCCCGCTGGTCGAGGCTCCGGCGTACGTCTTCGTCGCGGGCGGCATCGGGATCACGCCGATCCTGCCGATGCTGCGCGCCGTGGAGGCGGCCGGCGTGCCGTGGCGGTTGGTGTACGGGGGGCGATCGCTGGCCAGCATGCCGTTCGTGGCCGAGGTCGAGAAGCTCGGCGGCCCCGAGAAGGTCAGCGTGCTGCCCGAGGACGAGCGGGGCCGGCCGGACCTGGCGGCCGTGCTGGCCGGCGCGCCCGAGGGGGCCGCGGTCTACTGCTGCGGGCCCGACGGGCTGATGGACGCGGTCGCCGAGCTGTGCGCGGCCGACCCGCCCGGCGGCGGGCTGCACATGGAGCGGTTCGCGCCGGGCGGGGCGAGGCACCGCGGCGGCGTGGACACGGCGTTCGAGGTGGAGCTGCGCCGCACCGGCACCACGGTCAGCGTCGGGCCGAAGACCAGCGTGCTGACCGCCATCCGCGAACAGGCCCTGCCCGACCTGGCGTACTCCTGCGCCCAGGGCTTCTGCGGCACCTGCCTGCAACGGGTCGTCGCCGGCGACATCGACCACCGCGACGAGTTGCTGACCGACGCGGAGCGCGACGACCAGATGCTCATCTGCGTCTCGCGGGCGTACGGGGACAGGCTCGTGCTCGACCTCTGAGCCGGTCGGGGCGGTGTGGCGGCCAACTAGGATGAGGCCATGGCCAAGAGCGCGCGCCGCAGAATGGGCGTCGAGGAACGACGCGAACAGCTCATCACGGTGGCGCTCGACCTCTTCGCCAGTCGTTCCCCCGAGGACGTCTCGATCGACGAGATCGCCGAACGCGCCGGTATCTCCCGGCCGTTGGTCTACCACTACTTCCCCGGCAAGCAGAGCCTGTACGAGGCGGCCCTGCGGCGGGCCGCCGACGAGCTGAGCGCCCGCTTCGTCGAGCCGCGAGAGGGGTCGTTGGGCGAGCGGTTGCTGCGCGTCATGGGCCGCTTCTTCGACTTCGTCGAGGACCACGGGCCCGGCTTCTCGGCCCTGATGCGCGGCGGCCCGGCCGCGGTGGTCGGCGGCGGCGACGTGCCGCACGCCACGGGCAGCGCCCGCGCGACCATCGACGACGTGCGGCAGGCGGCGTACGAGCAGATCCTGGCGCACCTGGGGGTCGAGCGGCCCTCCGCGCGCCTCGCGCTGATCGTGCGCTCGTGGGTCTCGCTGGCCGAGACCACCGCCCTGCTGTGGCTCGACGGACGCACGGTCGCGCGCGCGGAGCTTGAGACGCAGCTCGTGCACGACTTCGTGGCGCTGGCCGCCGTGGGCGCCGTGGCGGACCCGGAACTGGCCGACCTGGTGCGGGACCTGCTCGCGCAGGAGCCGCCGGACGGCCTCTTCGCCGACCTGCTGACACGGCTGGTCACGCTGGTGCCCGCGGCACCCGAGGCACCTGCGGCACCTGCGGCCCCCGAGGCATCTGCGGCCTCCCGGGTTCCGCAGGGCCCCCACAGCTCCCACACCCCGCACGTCTCTCACACCCCGCACCTCCCGCACGCTCCCCGGGCGCCCGAGGCCCCTCGGGTCTGAGGACTCCCCACGTCCGGGCTTCCCGAGGGCTGGGACGCGCGGGCCCGGGATGCCCGGGTTCTACGGCTACGTCCCACCTGCGGGACGGGCGGTGGCGGGTGGTCGCCGCGTGCTGGCCGGTGGGTCGCCGGCTGTTGCGCCCCGGGACGTTGATCGCCCGACGCCTGTTCGACGCTGAGTTGTCAGACACTGGGGGTAGCGTCACCCCTGTGACCACGCACGCGACACCCCCGAACCCCCTCCACATCCTGGCCGCCGACCCCACGGGACGCACCCTGGGACTCGACTTCGACCTGCCGCCGGGCACCCTGCACCGGCTCACCCTCGACGGTCTGTGGCACGAGCCGCTGCTGTGGCGCGCCACCGAGCCGGCCACGGAGGACTCCTGGGGGCGGCTGCTGCCCGCGCTGAAGGCGGCCGGGTTGCGCCCGGTGCTGCTCGGCGGGGAGCGCGAGAGCGATGGCGACCAGCCGTGGAACGAGGAGCTGGGCCCGGACCTGGCGTCCGACCCGGACGACTTCGAGGCCGGCGCGCTGCTGGCCGAGTGGTGGGCCGACAACACCGCCCCGGCGGAGGACGAAGAGGCTGCGGCGGTCGCCGACCAGCGGGGCGCCGCCGTGGTCGATGGGGGCGTCGAGCTGGCGGACGGGCTGGAGCCGGGCCCGGAGGAGGAGTTGGCGGACGGCGCGGCCGAGGGTTCCTGGCGCGCGGCCCACGCCCCGGGCCAGCCGGCGCGCGAGGGTGGCGCGGACCTGGACGACGCCGTGGCGCTCGCTCCGTACGGCACCGCGTGGCCCGGCCTCGCGCCGGCTTGCCCGGCCGTGGTGGACCCGGACGAGCGCGCCGCCGAGGTGGCCGCCGCCCTGGTGGAGTACGACATCCTCACCGCGCCCCGGATAGCCCTGGTGCCGGCCGAGCGCAGCGCGGACGTCCTCGCGGCGATCGGCTGGCTCGGCCCGCTGAACTACGACGAGGACGCGGCCCCGTTCTCCGCCGTGCTGCGGTCCTGGGAGGACCGGTTCGGGATACGCGTGGTGGCGCTGGAGTTCGACGTGCTGCACGTGTCGGTGCCCCACCCGCCCCGCACCCTGGAGGAGGCGCTGCCGATCGCCGCCGAGCACTTCGCGTTCTGCCCGGACAACATCTGGCAGGACAGCGAGACCCTGGAGCGGTACGCGCGGGAGCACCTGGTGGGCAAGCACAACTGGTCGTTCTGGTGGGACTGACCGGGCCGTGACGGCTCACCCCGGCCCGCTCGCGCGCGGGCCGGGGTGAGCCCTCACCGGACCCGCAACTCGCTTGTCGGGACACGGATTCGCATCGGTTGCCGCCAGGAAGGTGACACGTCGGTCCGGCAACCGCGCCGTCCCGCGCGGGCGTCTTGGCGGGCGGTAGGGTCCCGGGCGGTGCGGGAGCGCCGGAGAGTGAGGTGCGCGGAGATGACGACCATCCGCTGGGGAGGCGACCCGCCCCCACCGAGCCCACCGGGCGGCGGTCCCGTGCCGCCACAGCCGGGCCCGCCGACCCCACCGCCGGCGCCGCCGGTCCCGCCGCCGGGCGACCCGAACGCCCCCACCCGGCCCCGGGGTTGGCCATCGGTGCTGCGGATGCTGCGGCCCGTGCCCGCCGGCCTGTACCCGGTGTTGCTGCCCGTCCTGTTGCTGCTCTCGCCGCTGGTGGCGCTGTACGCGCTCGCCCGCAGCGCCCGCCTCGCGGCCTGGCGCGTCTTCGTACGCGGGAGCGCCCCCGCCCCGGTGCACGACCCCCGGGTGGCGCGCCTCAAGACCCTCCGGACGTGGGCGGCGGTCGCGGTCACGATCGCGGTCGTCGTGGCCCTGGGCAACGCCCAGGACGTGGGCCAGCACCTCACCGAGCAGTGGGCCACGCTCCTCCTCGCGCCCTGGCTGCTCATCGCCAGCGGACCGGTCGTCCTCGGCGTCCTCATCTGGCTCGCGCCACCCGCCCGCCGCGCCACGATGCGGGCCGCGCTGCGCGGTCCGCTGCGCCAACTCGGCCTGTTCTTCGGCTCGTTGGCCCTGATTCCCGCCCTGTTCTACGGCGTGGACCTGCTCAACCCCTCGCACGCGGGCGGCAACCTCGGCACCCTGCTGGTCCTGGCGAGCCTGGCGGCGGGCGGGTGGTCGGTGTTCCTGTTCCTGTTCGCGTCGGTCACGGTGGTCCGCACCGGCTTCGGCACGGCGGCCGTGCACCCCGCGACCCCGGCTCTGTTGACCAGCGTCCTGGTCTGGGAGATCGCGGCCATCGGCGGGCTGCCCGGCGGCCCGCCCGCCCTGGCGTACGTACTGCTTGTCGGCGGCCCGGCCACGGTGACGGCCCTCTCGTGCTGGGAGATCAGCCGGCTGCGCTCCCGGTACGGGGTGCGGCTACGCGGCTGAGCCAGCTCGCGGCGGCCCGGGGCGGGCGGGCCCGCCCGCCCCGGGCCCTGGCTCACACCGCCCACCACACCGCCGTGTCGGCGGGCAGTTCGCGCGTCCCCCCTTCGGCGGGGCCGAGTTCGGCGCTGGCCACCAGCACCGGGCCGGGCTCGGGCAGGCGCACGGGGGCGGAGGTCGTGTTGACCGTGCACTGCACGCCGCCCTGTGGCGCGTCGCGCCGGAAGGAGAGCACGCCGTCGGGGGCCGTCAGCCAGCGCACCGCGTCGCCCGCGCCGAGCGCCGGCTGTTCGCGGCGCACCGCGAGCGCCCGCCGGTAGAGCTCCAGCGTCGAGTGCGGGTCGCCGGTCTGCGCGGCCACGCTGAGCCGCGCCCAGGCGGCCGGCTGCGGCAGCCAGCTCGGGCCGCCGGGCTCGGGGCCGAAGCCGTACGGCGGGACGTCGCCCGACCAGGGCAGCGGCACCCGGCAGCCGTCGCGCAGCCCGTCCTGGCCGTTGCCCCGGAAGAACGAAGGGTCCTGTCGTACCTCGTCGGGCAGGTCGGTGACCTCGGGCAGGCCGAGTTCCTCGCCCTGGTAGAGGTAGGCGGAGCCGGGCAGCGCCAGCATGAGCAGCGCCGCCGCCCGCGCGCGGGCGAGCCCCTGCTCCGGGCCGGCGTCGGCGAACCGGGTGGCGTGCCGCACCACGTCGTGGTTGGACAGCACCCAGGTGGTGGGCGCGCCGACCGGGCGCATGGCGGACAGCGACGCGTCGATGACCGAGCGCAGCGCGGCGGCGTCCCAACCGGTGGTGAGGTAGTGGAAGTTGAACGCCTGGTGCAGCTCGTCGGGGCGCAGGTAGCGCGCGGTGCGCTCGGCGCTGGGGGTCCACGCCTCGGCGACGCCGATGCGCTGCCCGGGGTACTCGTCGAGGACCTTGCGCCAGCTCCGGTAGATCGCGTGGACCCCGTCCTGGTCGAAGAAGGGCAGCGGCTGGTTGCCGAGCAGCTTGAGCTGCCCGGTCTGGCCCATGTCGGGCAGCCCGGCGGCCTTGACCAGGCCGTGCGCCACGTCGATGCGGAAGCCGTCGATGCCGAGGTCGAGCCAGAACCGCAGGATGGTGCGGAACTCGTCGTGGACGGCGGGGTGGTCCCAGTTGAAGTCGGGCTGCTGCGGCGCGAACAGGTGCAGGTACCACTCGCCCGGGGTGCCGTCGGGGTCGGTGGTGCGGGTCCAGGCGGGCCCGCCGAAGATGGACTCCCAGTCGTTGGGCGGCAGGTGTCCGTCCGCCCCCTTGCCGGTCCGGAAGTGGAAGCGGTCCCGCAGCGCGGAGCCCGGCCCCTCGCGCAGCGCCCGCCGGAACCAGGCGTGCTGGTCGGAACAGTGGTTGGGCACCAGGTCCACGATCACCCGCAGCCCGAGCCGGTGGGCCTCGTCGATGACGGCCTCGGCGTCGGCCAGGGTGCCGAACATGGGGTCGATGGCGCGGTAGTCCGCCACGTCGTAGCCGGCGTCGGCCTGCGGCGAGGCGTAGCAGGGGCTGAGCCAGACGGCGTCGACGCCGAGGTCGCGCAGGTGGGGCAGGCGGTGGCGGACCCCGGCCAGGTCGCCCATGCCGTCGCCGTCACCGTCGGCGAAGCTGCGCGGATAGACCTGGTAGATGACGGCTTCGCGCCACCATTCGGAGTGCCGCGCGCCGGCCTCGGCGCGACGGTCGGCGGTGTGGGGTGCGGCGGTGCGGGGTCCGCCGGCGGCGTGGTCCTCGGCGGGACGGTCGTCGGCGGGGCGGTGGTCGGCGCGCGGCGCCACCGCGCCGGCGGGGGCGGGGGCGGTCGGGGTGGCTGCGGGGTGGTCCGTCGGAGCCGTGCCGGTGGGGGCGGCGAGGTGCTCTGTCATGTCATCCCTGGGGTGCTCGGATACGGAGCGGCGGCGCCGGCCCACGGGGCCGGTGCGGCGCCACGGTGGGGCGCGGCGGGGGCGTGGTCGCTCGCCGGTCGGCGGCGGGCCACGGCGGGCTGGCTGGGTTGCCGAGGAACGTAACAGGGTTGCAAGGACACGGAAAGAGCTTGCGAAAGTTTTCCACCGCGCCCCCCGAACACCGCCCCCACGCGCCGGCCCACCAGCCACTACCCGCCCTTGACAGCCAGCTCACCGAGGGTCTTCAACAGATCCCCCACTCTCGCACCGCGCCGACCAGCGGCTGCAAACTCTTGCAAGAGCGGGCTTCTCCACTGACACGCACCCGCCGCGCGCCGCTCGCCCGACGCCCGGCCGTGGTGGCGCGCGGGCGGTGGCCGGGCCCGTCCCGGCCACGGTGGGCAGGGCGGCGGGCGACCGGTAGGGTCCCACTCCATGACCGCACGGCTCGCCGACATCGCAGCCCAGGCGGGGGTCAGTGAAGCCACCGTGAGCCGGGTGCTGAACGAGAAGCCCGGCGTGGCCACGGCCACTCGCGCCTCCGTACTCGCCGCGCTCGACGCGCTCGGCTACGAACGTCCCCTGCGCCTGCGCCGGCGCGGCACCGGGCTCGTCGGGCTGATCACGCCCGAGCTGGAGAACCCGATCTTCCCCGCCCTCGCCCAGGTCATCGGGCAGGCCCTGACCCGGCAGGGGTACGCGCCGGTGCTGGCCACCCAGACGCCGGGCGGTCCGACCGAGGACGAGCTGACCGAGATGCTGGTAGACCGGGGCGTGGCCGGCATCATCGTGGTTTCCGGGCTGCATGCGGACACCACCGCCGACGTGCGCCGCTACGCGCGCCTACGCGCCGTTGGCATGCCCTTCGTGCTGGTGGACGGCTACGCGCCCCAGGTGCGCGCGCCCTTCATCTCGCCCGACGACCGGGCCGCGATGGAGCTGGCCGTCACCCACTTGGCCGCGCTCGGGCACCACCGGATCGGCCTCGCGCTCGGGCCCGCGCGGTTCGTACCGGTCCAGCGCAAGATCGAGGGGTTCCAGCGCGGCATGCGGCAGCGGCTCGACGTCGCGCCCGAGGCGTGCGCGGAGCTGATCGAGCACTCGCTCTACACCCTGGAGGGCGGCCGGGCGGCCGGCGGCGCGCTGCTCGAGCGGGGCTGTACGGCGGTGGTGTGCGCGAGCGACACGATGGCCCTCGGCGCGGTGCGGGCCGCCCGCGAGCGCGGCCTGCGGGTGCCACGGGACGTGTCCGTCATCGGCTTCGACGACTCGCCCCTGATCGCCTTCACCGACCCGCCGCTGACCACGGTGCGCAAGCCCGTACGCGCCATGGGCCAGGCGGCGGTGCGGGCCCTGCTGGAGGAGATCGGCGGGGCGCACTCGGCGGACGCGGCGAGCGCCGCCTCGGCCCCGCTGTACAGCGAGTTCGTGTTCCTGCCCGAGCTGGTCGTACGGGAGTCGACCGCTTCCGCGCCGGGCGCCACACCGGCCGCCCCCACGCGCCCCGCCCAGGGGGCGTGAGGGGCGGATGTCCGCCCCTCGGGTGAGGCGGATACCCGACGTGCGGGTGATCTGCCGAGCAGACAAGTCTGGCAGACTGTTCTTCTATGGGTGAAGCGATTTCGAGGACTCCGGAAGGCCGGACGGCAGCTCTCCCGCCACCCATCGAGGAGCGCGCGGAAGAGGCCGGTCCGCCGGTCGCGCGCACCCGTCTGGCCCGGCTCCGCGTGCCCCGCAGGCCCCGGCTGTGGTTCGAGATCCTGCTCATCGCGGTGAGCTACTGGACGTACTCGCTGATCCGCAACGCGGTGCCGGCGCACAAGGACACCGCGCTGCGCAACGCCCACTGGATCTGGGACGCCGAGCAGTCCCTCGGGCTGGCCGTGGAGCGCGGCGTGAACCACGGCGTCGACTCGGTCACCTGGCTGATCGTCGGCATGAACTACTACTACGCCACGCTCCACTTCGTGGTGACGATCGGCGTCCTGGTGTGGCTCTACCGCTGGCATCCCGGGCGGTACGCGGCGATCCGCCTGGTGTTGTTCGCCACCACCGGCGTGGCCCTGGTCGGCTTCTTCTTCTTCCCGCTGGCCCCGCCCCGGCTGATGCCGGACATGGACTTCATCGACACCGTGCTGGTCCACCGCACCTGGGGCTCGCTGGCCTCGGGGAACCTGGCCGAGGTGTCCAACCAGTACGCGGCCATGCCCTCGATGCACATCGGCTGGTCGACCTGGTGCGGGATCACCATCGCCGCGCTGGCCCGGCCGCGCTGGGTCAAGACGCTCGGCGTGCTGTACCCGGTGGCCACGCTGGTGGTGATCGTCGCCACCGCCAACCACTTCTGGCTCGACGCCGTCGGCGGGCTGATCTGTCTGTCGTTCGGCTTCGCGGTCGCCGCGCTGTGGTACGCGGCCTCGCCGTACCGGCTGCCTCGGCACATCGCGAGCCCCGTCGCGCGGCGCTCCGTCCCCGGCCGGACCGCCCAGCCACCGGCGGCGGACCGCGCCGCCGCCCCGGAGGCCGCCCCCGCGCCGGCCACCCCGCTCGCGTCGGGCCCGGCGGAGACCGCCGACGCGGACCCCGCCGCCACCGGCGGCCCGACGGCCGGCCGCCCCGGCTCCGCGACGCGCCGCTCCTGACCGGCCGGCCCGGACGAGGCCCGGGCCCGGCGGATCAGCCCGGGTAGTCGTAGAACAGCCGCTCCATCACCCCACGGGCACGCCGGGTCGTGCGGCGGTAGTCGTCCACCATCTCGCCGACGTGTCCCGGCTCGTAGCCGAGGTAGCGGCCGACGGCGGCCAGCTCGCGGCCGTCGGCGGGGAAGGTGTCGCCCGGCCGGCCGCGTACCAGCATCACCGCGTTCCGCACCCGGGTGGCCAGCACCCACGCCTCGTCCAGGGTCTGCGCGTCGTCGGTGTCGATCAGGCCGATGGCGTGCGCGGCGGCCAGCGCGGGCCGGGTGCGGGTGGTGCGCAGCCCGGGTTCCGCCCAGGCGTGCCGCAACTGGAGGAGCTGCACGGTCCACTCCACGTCGGACAGGCCGCCCCGGCCGAGCTTGGTGTGGGTGGTGGGGTCGGCGCCGCGCGGCAGCCGCTCGGTCTCCATCCGCGCCTTGAGCCGGCGGATCTCCCGTACGGCGTCCTCGCCGAGGCCGTCGACGGGGTACCGCAGCGGGTCGATCAGCTCGATGAACCGCTCCCCCAGGTCGGCGTCGCCCGCGACCGGCTCCGCCCGCAGCAGGGCCTGGCTCTCCCACACCTTCGCCCAGCGCCGGTAGTACGCGGCGTACGAGGCGAGGGTGCGCACCAGCGGTCCCGACTTGCCCTCCGGGCGCAGGTCGGCGTCGATGAGCAGGGGCGGGTCGGCGGTGGGGAGCTGGAGCAGCCGGCGCATCTCGTTGGCGACGGCGAACGCGGCCCGGGCCGCCTCCTGCTCGTCGACGCCGGGGCGCGGCTCGTGGACGAAGAGCACGTCCGCGTCGGAGCCGTAGTTCAACTCGTGGCCGCCGAAGCGGCCCATGCCGATGACCGCGAACCGGGTGGGCAGGGTCTCGCCCCAGGTGTCGCGCACGGCCGCGCGCAGCGCGCCGGCGATGGTGGCCGCGTTGAGGTCGGAGAGGGCAGCGCCGACGGCGTCGGCCGCGGCGCCCGCGTCCAGCCCGGCCGGTGGTTCGCCGCCGGCCGCCGCGCCGGGGCCGTGCGCCGCCGGCTCGCCCGAGCCGCCGCGCGCCGGCAGCGGCGCGCTGGGCAGCGGCCCGGTCGCGGCGGGCCCCGTCCCCCCGGCGCCGCTCCCGGTCGCGGCCCCCGCCGCTGCCGTGGTGCCGCCGGCGTACCCGGGGTGGCCCGGGTGCTCGTGGTAGGGGGCGAAGGCGCCGATGAGGTCGGCCGCCGCGGTGCGGAACAGCTCGCGCCGGCGCACGCCGCGCGCCGCCGCGACCGCCTGTTCGGGCCCGTCGGCGCGGCTGACGGCGGCGAGCACCTCCTGTTCCAGGTGGGCCCGGGTGCGCGGGCGCAGCCCCTGCGGGTCGCCGAGCAGCGCGACCGCCTCCGGGGCGCGTAGCAGCAGGTCGGGGGCGAGCCGGCCGGCGGACAGGACGCGGGCCAGGTTCTCGGCCGCGGCGCCCTCGTCCCGCAGCAGCCGCAGGTACCAGGGCGTCTTGCCGAGCGCGTCGGAGACCTTGCGGAAGCCCAGCAGGCCCGCGTCCGGGTCGGCGGAGTCGGCGAACCAGCCGAGCAGCACCGGCAGCAGGGTGCGCTGGATGGCGGCCTTGCGGGTGACGCCCGAGGCCAGCGCCTCCAGGTGGCGCAGCGCGCCGACCGGGTCGGCGTACCCCAGCGCTTCCAGGCGCTGCCCCGCGGCCTTGGTGCTGAGCCGGGTCTCGCCCGGTTCGAGCTGGGCGACGGCGTCGAGCAGCGGCCGGTAGAACAGCTTCTCGTGCAGCCGGCGCACCTCGCGCGCGTGCCGCTTCCACTCCTGTCGCAGCCGGGTCACCGGCTCGGTGCGCGGCCAGTCGAAGGGTCGCGACAGCGAGCGGCCGAGGCGCCGCAGGTCCGCCTCGTCCTCGGGGACCAGGTGGGTGCGGCGCAGCTTGTAGAGCTGGATGTGGTGCTCCATGGTGCGCAGGAAGCGGTACGCGTCGTCGAGCGCGGCGGCGTCCGCGCGCCCCACGTAGCCGCCGGCGGCCAGCGCGGCGAGGGCGTCCAGCGTGCTGCCGCTGCGCAGCGAGGCGTCGCTGCGGCCGTGCACGAGTTGCAGCAACTGCACCGCGAACTCGACGTCCCGCAGGCCGCCCGGGCCCAGCTTGATCTCCCGGTCCACCTGGGCCGCCGGGATGTTCTCCACGACCCGGCGGCGCATCTGCTGGACGTCGGCGACGAAGTTCTCGCGCTCGGCGGCCTGCCACACGAGCGGGGCCAGCGCGTCCACGTACGCCTGCCCGAGCGCGGCGTCCCCGGCCACCGGGCGGGCCTTGAGCAGCGCCTGGAACTCCCAGGTCTTGGCCCACCGCTGGTAGTAGGCGAGGTGGCTGGCGAGGGTGCGCACCAGGGGCCCGTTGCGGCCCTCCGGGCGCAGGTTGGCGTCCACCGGCCAGATGGTGCCCTCGGCGGTGACGTCGCCGCAGATACGTACCAGGCGGGCGGCGAGCCGGGTGGCGGCGCGCAGCGCGGCCGACTCGTCGTCGGCCGCCGCGCCGGAGCGCCGGGACCCGGGGGGCGCCGGATCGCCGGACGCGTCGGGGCTCGCGGTGGCGGGGCGGTGCGGCGCCTCGGCCACGAAGATGACGTCCACGTCGGAGACGTAGTTCAGCTCGCGCCCGCCGCACTTGCCCATCCCGATCACGGCCAGCCGGCACGCGGCGGCGTCCTCGGGCGCCTCCTCGGCGGCGATCCGCAGGGCGGTACGGAGGGTCGCGGTGGCCAGGTCGGCGAGTTCGGCCGCGGTCTGCGCCACGCCGGTGGTGCCGCACACGTCGCGGGCCGCTATGCCGAGCAGGCACCTGCGGTAGGCGGCGCGCAGCGCGTCGGGCTTGCTCAGCTCGCCCGCCGGATCGCCCCACACGCCGTGCGTCAGGGCCTGCTCGAACTCGGGGATGCTCGGATGCAGGTCGGCGGATTCGTAGGTGGCCAGCGAGCGCCAGTCGTCGGGGTGCCGGGCGAGGTGGTCGCCGAGCGCCTCGGACGCGCCGAGCACCCCGAGCAGCCGGTCGCGCAGCGGCTTGGCCGTGGTGACCGTGGTGAGCAGCGTCTGCCGCTCGTCCTCCGGCAGCGCCTCCGCCAGCCGCACCAGGCCCATCAGGGCCAGGTTGGGGTCGGCGGTGACGCCCAGCGCGTCGAGCAGCACCGGATCGGCCCGCACGGCGGCGAGCTCCGGCGCGTCGAGCAGCCGCTCGGCCGCCGCGGGGTCGGTGAATCCATTGCGCAGCAGCCGGCCGAACCGGCTGTCCCGTCGCCCTTGCAGCACGGCGTACCCGCCTTTCCGCGCGGTCGTCACCCGGTGCCGGCGCCTACGGCGCGGCGCCCTGGCCACGACCGCTCGCCCTGGTCCGCGAGGGAGCTTAGTACCTGCCCAGCGGGGGCCCGCCGGCGCGGGCGGCCGTGTCCACTGTGCCCTATACCCGCACGGCACGGGGTGCCGCGGGCCGGAGACCGACTGTCTCCGGCCCGCGCGCGGGGGTGGGGACGGGGACGGCGTGCGGGGTGACACGCGGGGCGGCGTGCCCGGGGCCGTGGTCGCGGGGCGTACGTGACGTGCGTGGCGTGCGTGATGTGCGTGGCCTGTGGGGTGAACGGGGCGCGGGCGGGAGGCTCGGTGTGCCGTACACGGCTGCCCTGCGCGGCTGCCCTACACCGGGTGCCGTACGGGGTACGTGTACGTCGAGCCGCCGCTCAGGGGGCGGGTGGCGCGGCCGGGCCGCCGGGGCGCGGGGCGGGCCGCGTCAGCCGGTGTCGCCGCGTCAGCCGGTGAGGAGTTCCACCTCTCGCTGGACCACGTCAAAGAAGGGCACGTCGTCGGAGTTGCCGAGGATGACGCCGACCCAGCCGGTGTCGGGATAGATGTTCCAACTGGCGAAGCTGCCGGGGTTGACGCCGGCGCGGCCGTTCACCCACTGCCCGTTGGTGAGGCTGACGGGCATCATGTAGGTCCCGAAGGCCGCGTCCGCGGGGACGGACCTGTGGGCCTTGCGGGCCAGACCGCCGCCCTGGGGGGCAAGGGGGACCTTGGGGCCGAAGAACAGCTCGGCGTAGTGCCGGTCGAGGAGCGTGCCGTCGCGCAGCCCGTGCGCGAAGCGGACCAGGTCCGGCGCGGTGGCGAAGCCGCCGTCGCCGGGGAAGTCGATGAAGCTGCGCGCCGGGTTCTTGCCCAACTGGTACGGGTCAGGGCTGCCCTTGTCCAGATTGCGGACGGCGTCCACCCGGCTGCCGTCCGCCACCCGCATGTACGAGTGCGCGATGTGCTTGTCGGTCAGCCACTGCGGCCGGGTGTAGAACGCGGTGCCGGTCATGCCGCACCGCCGGAAGACGTTCTCCTCGACGTAGTCCCAGTACGTCGTGCCCGACACGGCCTCGACGATCAGCGCGGGGATGGCGACCTCGGCGCCGGCGTGGTCGGTGGGGGTGCCGGGGGCGGACATCAGCTTGGCCTGGCGGGCCCACCGCTCGTAGTACTCGCGCACCTCGTCCCTGCTCTGGAAGATCCGCTCCAGGTCCTCCTCCGGGGTGTTCAAGCCGGAGGTGCCGGAGAGCAGGTGGTGGATGGTGACCTGTTCGGCGATCTCCGTGGGGAAGCCCGTCAGGTGCGCGCCCACCGGGTCCGAGAGGCGTAGCTTGCCCTGTTGCGCGAGTTGCAGGATGGCCACCGCCCCGAACGGTTTGCCCGCCGACGAGAGGTTGAACGCGACCCCCTCGTGGTTGCGTACGCCCTTCTCCTTGTCCGCCATGCCGTAACTGCGCGAGAGCACCGTGCGGCCCCGGTGCGACAGCAGCACCACGCCGGAGAACTTGTCCTCGGCGGCCAGCTTCGCCACATACCGGTCGTAGGCCCCGCCGGGCCGGGCGTCCGGCGGAATGGCGTCGGGGTCGGTCGCGGCCGGGGCGGCGTGGCCGGGCCGGGCACCAACTAACTGCGCGCCGCCCGCCGCCACCCCGGCGGCCGTCAACCCGCCCCATCCGAGCAGCTTCCGCCGGTCGATGCCGCGTACGGAATCCGAGTCCATGATCACGTTCCATTCCTGATCGACGGACCGCCCACAGGTGCGCGGCGGTCCACGCGCCCATCGAAGCCGGCGACGCATATCGCGGGCGTATGCGTTTTTCGGTACGCCCGCCACCCGTCGCGAGCCGAGGGCGTCGAGGAACGTGCGGAACAGAGGGAACGGAGGGGACAGAGGGAGACGGCGCCGGCCGAAAGGCGGCCCACCGCCCGGAGGGCCCGCCCGACCAGCCCCTACAACGCCGGCAGCCGTTCGCGCAGTTGGAAGGCGGTCACCTCGGAGCGGTGCTCCTCGCACTCCTGCTTCCTGTCGCGCGGGAAGGAAGACCCGTACCGACCGAGGTCCCCGACCGCGCCGGCCGGGGACCTCGACACCATTGACTGACGGATTCGACCCTGTGGCCGCGTCCTCATCAGGTCGGTTACGGGGGCGGTTTGGCGCCGCCGTAACCGACCTGAGCCACCTGGTAAGGGCGGTACGCGGAGAGACGTCGTCAGTCGGTTCGGTTCGCCCTTGTCGGTGTCAGACACTGATGTCACCCGCAGGACAGTCCTGACGTGCGTCTGACTCAGAGACGATCATTCGGGTGCGCGCCACCGGTCCCTGTGCCGCGACGGGTTCCCGTGTCGTGAGTCTTGTTCCGACGCGGGATGAGGCCGAGCAGACCCAGAAGGCCGGCGAGACCCCAAAGGCCCCAGCCTCCGTTGTCGTCGTCCTTGTCATCACCCTGCGCTTGACTCTGGGTGGCCTGCACGGTGGCCGCCTGGGCCACCACCGGTGTCTGCGCTTCCGCCGTGACCGCAGCGGGTCCCGCGAGGAGAGCGGCGGTCAGGAGAGCACCGATAGTCATGCGACGCATAGTTCCTCCTTGGATAACCCAAAGGTGGGCCTTGCTCCCCATAGGAACGGCTTCGGAGAGGCGCGCAACTCAGGCAGGCGCGACAACTCCCGCTGAAGGGCGGTGGAGCCCCTCTCCCGGGCGCTGCGCCCAGCAGGGGCCGTACGGCCGAATGGGTGACCCAGTGGAGTGCCCTCGTCCACCACTCACCCCACCCCACACACGCCCCAACCAGCCCGCGGGCGGCGACGCACCGGGTTCGCCCCGCGGTCCTGTACCCACCTGCTTGCGAGCGGTGAGGGGCGGGCCCGCGTCACCACGGACAAGGCGTGCCGGGGGGCGTCCGGGCTCGACGGCCGGCCCCTGGACGGCCCAGAACTGATCATGACTGCGGGCGGGCCGCCTCCGCCGAGCGAGACGGCCCGCCCGCTTGGCGTTCCCTGTGCCGCTGACCAGCCCCTACAACACCGGGAGCAGGTTGCGCAGTTCGAAGGCGGTCACCTCGGAGCGGTACTCCTCCCACTCCTGCTTCTTGTTGCGCAGGAAGAAGTCGAAGACGTGCTCGCCCAGCGTCTCGGCGACCAGTTCGCTGCGCTCCATGAGGGCGATCGCCTCGCCGAGGTTCTGCGGCAGCGGCTCGATGCCCATGGCGCGCCGCTCGGAGTCGGAGAGCGCCCACACGTCGTCGTCGGCGCCGGCCGGCAGCTCGTAGCCCTCCTCGATGCCCTTGAGGCCGGCGGCGAGCAGCACCGCGTACGTCAGATAGGGGTTGGCGCCGGAGTCGATGGAGCGGACCTCGACGCGTGTGGAGCCGGTCTTGCCCGGCTTGTACATCGGCACCCGGATGAGCGCGGAGCGGTTGTTGTGGCCCCAGCAGATGTACGAGGGGGCCTCGCCGCCGGCGCCGGCGGTGCGCTGGGAGCCGCCCCAGATGCGCTTGTAGGAGTTGACCCACTGGTTGGTGACGGCCGAGGTCTCCGCGGCGTGCCGGAGCAGCCCGGCGATGAAGGAGCGGCCCACCTTGGAGAGTTGGTACTCGGCGCCGGACTCGTGGAAGGCGTTGCGGTCGCCCTCGAAGAGGGAGAGGTGGGTGTGCATGCCGGAGCCGGGGTGCTCCGAGAACGGCTTGGGCATGAACGTGGCCTGCACGCCCTGTTCCAGCGCGACCTGCTTCATCACGAGGCGGAAGGTCATGACGTTGTCGGCGGTGGACAGCGCGTCGGCGTAGCGCAGGTCGATCTCCTGCTGGCCCGGCGCGCCCTCGTGGTGGGAGAACTCGACCGAGATGCCCATGGACTCGAGCATGGTGATCGCCTGGCGGCGGAAGTCCATGCCGACGTTCTGCGGGGTGTGGTCGAAGTAACCGGAGGAGTCGGCGGGCACCGGGCGGGTGCCGTCGACGGGCTTGTTCTTCAGCAGGAAGAACTCGATCTCGGGGTGGGTGTAGAAGGTGAAGCCGAGGTCGGAGGTCTTCGCGAGGATGCGCTTGAGGACGTAGCGCGGGTCGGCGTAGGACGGGGAGCCGTCCGGCATCAGGATGTCGCAGAACATGCGCGCGGTGCCGGGGGCCTCGGCGCGCCAGGGCAGGATCTGGAAGGTGGCCGGATCTGGCTTCGCGATCATGTCCGACTCGTAGACCCGGGCGAAGCCCTCGATGGCGGAGCCGTCGAAGCCGATGCCCTCGTCAAACGCCTGCTCCAACTCGGCGGGAGCGACCGCGACGGACTTGAGGAAGCCGAGCACATCGGTGAACCACAGCCGTACGAAGCGGATGTCGCGCTCTTCGAGCGTGCGGAGCACGAACTCCTGCTGCTTATCCATAGTACCTATCCTCGCAGGTCAGACGGCTGCTCTGGGGTGCTTGGCAGATCCGGTGACACCTCAGTATCACGCCACCGGGTTTCCGTTGAGTTTCGCATCCGTGCCGGCGCTTCGCGCCGGCGCGTGCGCGTTGGCGTGGGACCGGGCCCGCGCCCGGCGGGCCGGCCCCCTCTCACGTCGCGCGCGGGTGCCCGGCGCGGGCCGGAACACGCCCGGGGAACTCGTTCGCGCTCGACTCTTCCCTGCGTGAGGTGACGTGTGAAATTTTACATGGCACACGCCCCGTACGTGTTCATGACACGACGAGGTGCGCTTCCCGTGCGCCCCGCGCACGGCCACTCCACCCCCACAGGAGGCATCTGCGATGAGAAGGACCCCGGTGCGACGGCGCACCGGCCCACTGGCGGCCCTGGCCATATCCCTGTGCCTCGGCGGCGGGCTGCTCGCTGCCCCGAGCCAGGCGGCCCCCGCCGCCGCGCCCCCCACGCCCAGCGCCGCGCCCACCACCGCGCAGGGCCCGGACGGCGCGGGGCCGCTCGGGCCGGCGCCGTCCGCCGCGCGGCCCGTCGAGGCCGAGCACGTACGCGACGCGCGGACCCCGCTCGACCAGCGCCCGCCCCTGTCGGCCGACCGGGACGCGCTGCGGCAGGACTACGACATGCCCGTCGCGCCCGACACGCTCTCCCCCGAGCAGCGCCGCCCCCCGGCACGCGGGAGGACGCGCGCGGCGTGCGACGTCGGCGACTTCACCGGCAACACGGGCGCGGCCCTGGTCGAGAAGGTCAGGGGCGCGGCCCCGGACTGCGTCAACACCCTCTTCAACCTCACCGGCGCCGACGCGCGCGGCGCCTTCCGCGAGGAGCAGATGGTCACCGTGGCCGACGCGTTGCGCGCCGGCTCCGCCGACTACCCGGGCGACGGCTCGACCGGCATGCCACAGATCGTGCTGTTCCTGCGGGCCGGGTACTTCGTCCACTGGTACAACCCGGACGACGTCGGTGAGTACGGGCCGGCGCTGCGCGCGGCGATCCAGGGCGGCCTCGACGCGTTCTTCGACTCCGCGCACGCGGGCGACGTCACGGACGCCAACGGCGAGACCCTGGCCGAGGCCGTCACCCTGATCGACAGCGCCGAGGAGAACGCCCGCTACCTGCCGGTGGTCAAGCGGCTGTTGGAGGGGTACGACGCCTCGTACGACGACTCCTGGTGGATGCTCAACGCGGTCAACAACGTGTACACCGTGCTCTTCCGCGGTCACCAGGTGCCCGAGTTCGTGAGCGCCGTCGAGCGGGACCCGAGCATCCTGCGCACGCTCTCCGACTTCGCCGCGCAGCACCTGGACCTGCTCGGCGGCGAGCAGAGCTATCTGACCTCGAACGCCGGGCGCGAACTCGGCCGCTTCCTCCAGCACGCCGCGCTGCGGCCCGAGGTCACCCCGCTGGCCAGGGGGTTGCTGCGACGCAGTGAGATCACCGGCCGCACGGCCCCGCTGTGGGTCGGCGTCGCCGAGATGATCGCAGCGTACGACGGGGCCAACTGCGCCACGTACGGCACCTGCGACCTGCCCGAGCGGCTGACCGAGGCGGCGCTGCCGGTGCGGCACGCGTGCGGGCCGAGCATCGACATCCGCGCGCAGGAGATCAACGCGGAGCAGTTGGCCGCCACCTGCGCCAGCCTGACCGGCCAGGACGCCTTCTTCCACGACATCGCGCGGGACAGCGGCCCGGTCGCCGACGACCACAACGAGACCATCGAGGTCACCGCCTTCGACTCCAGCACCGACTACCAGACGTACGCCGGCGCGATCTTCGGCATCGACACCAACAACGGCGGCATGTACCTGGAGGGCGACCCGTCGGCGGAGGGCAACAAGCCTCGGTTCATCGCCTACGAGGCGGAGTGGCTGCGGCCCGACTTCGCGATCTGGAACCTCAACCACGAGTACACCCACTACCTCGATGGCCGGTTCAACATGCACGGCGACTTCGCGGCCGGGGTCAGCACGCCGACCGTGTGGTGGATCGAGGGTTTCGCCGAGTACGTCTCGTACTCCTACCGCGGCCTGCCCTACGAGGAGGCCGCCGCCGAGGCCGGCAAGCACACCTACCCGCTGAGCACGCTCTTCGACACCACGTACGAGAACGCCGACACCACCCGCGTCTACCGCTGGGGCTACCTCGCCGTGCGCTACCTGCTCGAACGCCACCGCGACGACGTGGACACGGTGCTCGGGCACTACCGCGCGGGCGACTGGCGGGCCGCGCGGCAGCACCTCACGCGGACCATCGGCAGCGACTACGACGCCGACTGGGACGCCTGGTTGACCGAGTGCGCGGCCGGCGGCTGCGCCAGGACGGCCTGACGCACGCCCCGCGGGACCCGGCCACCCACAAAGCCGGCCTCGCCGCCACGCCCCGCCGCCCCCGGCCCGGACCCCACTCGGGCCGGGGGCGGCGGCCCCTCACGCCGTGGGTGCTACCGGTTGGGCCGAAGGCTTGATGACATGTGAAGTTATACTCTCCGGGCCGAACCTAGGACGGAGGCCCACGTGGCTGACCTGCGGCAACGCAATCTGATCTTGGTCCAGGAGCGGCTGCGCGACCAGGTGGCGAACGCCCTGCGCGCCGCCATGATCGCCGGCGAACTCCAGGCCGGGACCGTGTACTCCGCCCCGGCGCTCGCCGCCGAACTGGGCGTCTCGGCGACGCCAGTCCGCGAGGCCATGCTCGCCCTGGCCCGCGAGGGCATGGTGGAGCCGGTCCGCAACAAGGGCTTTCGGATCACCGAGTTGTCCGACCGCGACCTCGACGAGTACAGCGAGATCCGCGAGTTGATCGAGGTGCCCACCATCGGGCGGGTGACCCGCACGGTCTCCGTGGAGGACCTGGAGTCGATGCGCCCGGTGGCCCAGGAGATCGTGGCCGCCGCCGGCCGGCACGACCTGATCGGCTACCTGGAGGCGGACCGCAGGTTCCACCTCCAGCTCGTGGGCCTGGCCGGCAACGTCCGCCTGGTGGAGGTCGTCGGCGACCTGCGCAAACGGGCCCGGCTGTTCGGCCTCGCCCGGCTCGACCGCAACGGGGAGCTGATCGCCTCGGCCGAGGAGCACCTGGAACTCCTCGACCTGATGATCGCGGGCGACGCCGCAGGTGCCCAGGAGTGCATGCGCCGCCACCTGGGCCACGTCCGCTCGCTGTGGTCCTCACCGGTCAAGGGCGAGGACGGCGACGGGGACGGGGACGGGGATGAGCGCGGGGACGGAGACAGAGGCGGGGCGGAGTAGGCGTGCGGGCGGGTGCACGGCGTACGCGGGTGCGCGGGTGGTCGCGTGGCGGCGGGCGGCGGTGCGCGGCCCGCGACCCAGCCTCCTGCGGTCATACCCCACGGGGGTAAGCTGGCCCGCGATGACCGTACGGGAGCGCACGGCGCCGAACCAGCAGCGAGGCGGCACCGCCTGGGGTGCCCGGCTGCTGCTGTTCACGGCCCTGCTGTTCGGCATCGTCACCATGCACACGCTCGGTCATCCCACGGAGCACGGCGGTACGGCCGGACACACGCGGCCGAGCGGGGCGGCGCCCGGCCACCCGCCGATGGCTGACGCCCCGCCAGCCGACCCACCGCCGCCCGCGCACGCCCCGGCCGCCCACGCCGCCGACCACCCCGCCCTCACCTCGGACGACACCCTCACCCCGGACGACGTCCGCGCCTCGGCCGATCTCCTCGCGTCAGGTGACGCGGTCGGCCTCGGCGATCCGCGTCAGCTCGGCGCGCCCGGGCATGGCGGAATGGACCCACTGTCGGTCTGCCTCGCGGTGCTCGCGGCGTGGTCCGTCGTGCTGCTGCTGAGCGCGGCTGCCCGACGCCGGGCCAGTGCCCCCGTGGCCACGCTCGGCACCGCGTACGCCGCCGCGCCGTGGCCCGCTCCGCCGCCCCGCCCCGCGCCCCCGACACGTACCACGGTGCTGCGCCTGTAGGACGGCCCGCGCCGCTCCCCCACCACCTCGCTGCGATCCCGCTCGATCGCCCCGGCGCGCGTGTGCCCGGGCGTCGGCCGGGTGCCGCGCGGTGCCCGCGAGCGGCGGCCGAGCCCACCCTTACGCGTCGACACCGATCGAGGTGCTTTCGTCATGCGCACAACCTCCCGGCGTGCCCTGTTGGCCGCCACCACCGCGCTGGCCGGCGGCGGCCTGCTCGCCGCCTGTTCCTCCGACTCCGACCCGGGTTCCCCTTCGGGTTCCGGCTCCCATGGCGGCCACGGCAAGGACGCCGCCCCCGGCGACTACGTCGCCCCCGACGACCCCGAGGTCGCCGCCGCCGAGCGCCGGCGCCGCCCGGGTCCGGTACGCGAGGTGAGCCTGACCGCCGCCCGCGCCCGGCTCGACCTGGGTGGTGGGGTGAGCGTCGACTCGTGGGCGTACGACGGCGAGTTGCCGGGGCGCGAGCTGCGGATCACCGCCGGGGACACGCTCGCCCTCACCCTCGCCAACCACCTGCCGCAGGCCACCTCGCTGCACTGGCACGGCCTCGCGCTGCGCAACGACATGGACGGCGTGCCCGGCCTCACCCAGCGCCCGGTGCGAGCCGGCGCCTCGCACACCTACCGGTTCGCGGTGCCGCACCCCGGCACGTACTGGTTCCACCCGCACGCCGGCGTGCAACAGGACCGTGGCCTGTACGCGCCGCTCATCGTCGAGGACCCCAAGGAGCCGCTCGCGTACGACAAGGAGTGGGTCGTGGTGCTCGACGACTGGGTGGACGGCGTCCAGGGCAGCACCCCGGACGCGGTGCTCGCCGAACTCAGCTCGGGCATGGGCCACGGGGACGCGGGCGCCGGCGGCCACGGCGGCATGGACCACGGGGAGATGGACCACGGGGGCGCGAGCCCCAGCGGTACGCCGACGGGGCCGGCGCGCTCCGGGCCGCCCCGGATGATGATGGGCGCGACCAGCAAGCTCCTGGGCGGCGACGCGGGCGATGTGGCGTACCCGTACTACCTGGTCAACGGGCGTACGGCCAAGGACCCGCACACGTTCAGGGCGCGCCCCGGGGACCGGGTGCGCATCCGGCTCGTCAACGCGGGCGGGGACACCGCCTTCCGGGTGGCGCTCGGCGGGCACGCCATGACCGTCACGCACACCGACGGCTTTCCCGTCGAGCACGCGCGCACGGACGCGCTGCTGCTGGGCATGGGCGAGCGCTACGACGTGCTGGTCACGGTGGGCGACGGGGTGTTCCCGCTGACCGCCGTCGCCGAGGGGAAGCGGCAGGCCGCGCTCGCCGTGCTGCGCACCGGCGGCGGTGCCGCGCCGGCCTCGGACGTCCGCCCGCGCGAGCTGTCAGGCAAGCTGCTGACCGCGGAGAAGCTGCGCGCGGCCGAGCCCGTACGGCTGGCCGCCGGCGCGCCGGACCGTACGGTGCGGCTGCGGCTGACCGGCTCGATGGCGCGCTACGACTGGGCGATCAACGGCAGGCGCTACAGCCCGAAGCAGCGTTATCCGGTGCGGGCGGGCGAACGCGTGCGGCTGTCGTTCGTCAACGACACGACCATGTGGCACCCGATGCACCTGCACGGGCACACCTTCGCGCTGGCCTCGCCCCCCGGCGCGCGCGCCGGGGCGGCGGCGGGCGGTGGGGCGCGCAAGGACACCGCCATCGTGCTGCCGGGCCGCCGCCTCGACGTGGACTTCGACGCGGACAACCCGGGCCTGTGGATGCTGCACTGCCACAACGTCTACCACGCGGAGTCGGGCATGATGACGGTCCTCGGCTACCGGAAGTAACGCCCCGGCGCGCGGGGCTACGGCGGGTCCGCCGTAGCCCCGCGACGGGCCGCGGGCGCGGGGCTATGGGCCCGGCCCGGGCACCCGCGCGCTAGTCAGGCCAGGCCGGCTCAGGCCGGGCCAGGTCAGGCCAGGCCGGCTCAGGCCGGGCCAGGTCAGGTCAGGTCGGGCCAGGTCAGGTCAGGTCGGGCCAGGTCAGGCGGGCCGCGCCAGGCCGGGCGAGCCAGGCCGCGTCAGGCCGGGTCGGGTCGGCCCGGGCCGCCTCACGGCGCGTCGGTGAGCCGGGGTCGCAGGTGGTCGTAGGCCCAGGCGCCGAGGGTGGTGGGGGTCGTGGTGTGGACGGTGCGGGGCTGTTCGGGGACGAAGTCCTCGCGCAGGCCGGTCGACATGCCGAGCACGGCCTCGACCGCCGCGTCGGTCATCCCGAACCCCCGGAGCTGGGCACGCATGGCGTCGTCGGTGATCCGCTCGACGCCGACGGGCCGACCGGTGGCCTCGCTGAGGATGTCGGCCACCTGTCGCCAGGTCAGGTCGGCCGGTCCGTGCACCGCCCGCACACACCGCCCGGACCAGCCGGGCGACAGCAGCCGCGCGACGGCGACCTCGGCGATGTCGCGCGGCGCCACCCAGGGCATGGGCGCGTCGAGCGGCAGGATCACCTGGAGGGTGCCCGCCCGCAGGGCGTCGAGTTGGAACTCGAGGTTGCTGAAGAAGTAGCCGCAGCGCAGGTGGGTGACGTCGACGCCGGTGTCGTCCAGGGCCACTTCGGTGTGGGCCAGGCCGTCGATGTCGCCGGCGCCCCGCCGCTTCTCGGCGCCGACGCTGCTCTGGAAGACGACGCGGCCGATCGAGTTGTCGGTGACGGCGCGGACCACGCTGCGGGTGGCGCGCGCGTACTCGTCGAGCGGGTCCGGGCCGCCGGTGGTCGGGTCCACCCAGAACAGCGCGTCCACGCCCGTGGTGGCCGCCGACACCGCGTCGGCGTCGAACTGGTCGACCCGTACGGCGTCCACCGCCTCCCGCAGGTCGGGGGCGAGCCGATCGGGGTCGCGCAGCAGCACGCGGGGTCGCACCCCGGCGCGCAGCAGCGCGGTGACGACGTGCCGGCCGACGTTGCCGGTGGGGGTGGTCACGGCGATCCGCGGGGTTGCCTGGTCCTGCACGGTTGTCTCGCTCCGCATGGTCTTTCTCCTTCGGTGGCTCTGCCCGCAGGCTAGGAGGAGAGCCGGCCGGAACCCGTCCTCCTCTTCTGAGAGGTTGCGTAGATGGACCACGACCCGACGACCAGGACCCTGGCCCTGCTGACGTTGTTGCAGTCCGGCGGCGAGTGGACCGCCGCCGACCTGGCCGAACGGCTCGGCACGAGCACGCGCACGGTGCGCCGCGACGCCCGGCGGCTGCGCCGGCTCGGCTACGCGGTCGAGGCCCGCCCGGGCCCCGGCAGCACGTACCGGCTGCGCCCCGGGGTCAAGGTGCCGCCGCTGCTGTTCACCGCCGACGAGATCACCGCGCTGGTGGCCGGCCTGCACCTGATCCGCGCCTGGCTCCCGGAGGAGGCGGTCGCCTCCAGCGCGCTGCTCAAGCTCGACCAAGTGCTGCCCCGTCCGCTGCGCCGCCGCGCCGCCGCGACCGACCTGGCCACCGAGGTGCTCCAGCAGCCCGGGGCCGTGGTCGCGGCGGCGACCGTGGGCGTGATCGCGGACGCGGTCGCCGAGGGCGGCCGGCTCCGCTTCCGCTACACCGACCAGCACGACCGGCGCTCGACGCGACTGGTCGAGCCGTACCGCCACTACCTGCGCGCCGGCGCGTGGTACCTCGTGGCCTTCGACGTGGACCGGGACGACTGGCGCACCTTCCGGCTCGACCGGATCGCCGACATCACCCCGGTGGCGGGCAGCTTCCCGCCACGCCCGTTCCCCGACACGTCCATCGAGCACTGGCTGACCACCGACTTCGGCCGCGCGACGGAGCGCCCACCAGGCACCATCCCGGGCGCGCCGCGCGGCGCCGCACCGCCGGCGGAGCCCACGGAGCCGGCGGAACCCCCGGAGCGAGCGGAGTCCGCGAAGCCGGTGGAGCCCGCCGGGTGACGCCCGGCGCGGTGTGGCCGCCCTCACCACCCCATCGCGTCAAACAGACGATTACACTGGCCGGCGTGCCTCAACTTCGCCTCGCTCTGAACCAGATCGACTCCACCGTCGGTGACCTCGCGGCCAACGCGGAGGCCGTCGTCCAATGGACCCGGCACGCCGCCGAACAGGGCGCCCACCTGGTGGCGTTCCCCGAGATGGCGCTGACCGGCTACCCCGTCGAGGACCTGGCGCTGCGCGCCTCCTTCGTCGAGGCGTCCCGCGCCGCGCTGACCGCGCTCGCCGCCCGGCTGGGCGCCGAGGGCTTCGGCGAGCTGCCGGTGATCGTCGGCTACCTGGACCGCAGCGACAAGGAGCAGCCGCGCTACGGCCAGCCCGCGGGCGCGCCGCGCAACGCCGCGGCCGTGCTGCACCGCGGGCAGGTGGCACTCACCTTCGCCAAACACCACCTGCCGAACTACGGCGTCTTCGACGAGTTCCGCTACTTCGTGCCCGGCGAGACGCTGCCGGTCATCCGCGTCCACGGCGTCGACGTCGCCCTCGCCATCTGCGAGGACCTGTGGCAGGAGGGCGGCCGGGTGCCCGCCACCCGCTCCGCCGGCGCCGGCCTGCTGGTGTCCATCAACGCCTCCCCGTACGAGCGCGAGAAGAACGACACCCGCCTCGAACTGGTCCGCAGGCGCGCCCGCGAGGCCGGCTGCACCACCGCCTACCTCGCCATGATCGGCGGCCAGGACGATCTGGTCTTCGACGGCGACTCGATCGTGGTCGACCGGGAGGGCGAGGTGATCGCGCGGGCCCCGCAGTTCGCCGAGGGCTGCGTCCTGGTCGACCTGGACCTGCCGGCCGCCGCGCCCGAGCCCCCGTCGGGCGTGGTGGACGACGGGCTGCGCGTCGACCACGTCACCCTGAGCCAGGACCCGGTGCCGGCGTACGAGCGGGAGTTGGCCGGCGGCGAGGCCGAGCGGCTCGGCGACGCGGAGGAGATCTACACCGCCCTGGTGGTGGGCCTGCGCGCGTACGTGGCCAAGAACGGCTTCCGCAGTGTGCTCATCGGCCTCTCCGGCGGCATCGACTCGGCGTTGGTGGCGGCCATCGCGTGCGACGCGCTGGGCGCGCGCAACGTGTACGGCGTGTCCATGCCGTCGAAGTACAGCTCCGGCCACTCCAAGGAGGACGCCGCCGAGCTGGCCCGGCGCACCGGCCTCAACTTCCGTACGGTGCCCATCGTCCCGATGTTCGACGCGTACATGGGCTCGCTCGACCTGACCGGCCTCGCCGAGGAGAACCTCCAGGCGCGGCTGCGCGGCACGCTGCTGATGGCGCTCTCCAACCAGGAGGGCCACATCGTGCTGGCCCCCGGCAACAAGTCGGAGCTGGCCTGCGGCTACTCCACGCTCTACGGCGACTCCGTCGGCGCGTACGGCCCGATCAAGGACCTCTACAAGACGGGCGTCTTCCGCCTGGCGCGGTGGCGCAACCAGGCGGCCGAGGAACGCGGCCAGACGCCGCCGATCCCGGAGAACTCGATCACCAAGCCCCCGAGCGCCGAACTGCGCCCGGGCCAGGTCGACGCCGACTCGCTGCCCGACTACGACGTGCTCGACCAGATCCTGGAGCGCTACGTCGACCGCGACCAGGGCAGCGCGGACATCGTCGCCGCCGGCTTCGACCCGGAGACGGTGACCCGGGTACTGCGCATGGTGGACGCGGCGGAGTACAAGCGCCGCCAGTACCCGCCGGGCACCAAGATCTCCGCCAAGGGCTTCGGCAAGGACCGCCGCCTGCCCATCACCAACCGGTGGCGCGAGTCGGGTTGAGCGGGGCGCTGACGCGGGTCGGGTGGGGGGTGGCTGGCGCGGGTCGGGTGAGGTATGGCTGACGCGGGTCGGCTCAGGGTGGCGTGCGAGCGGCCCGCCGGTGGGTTCCGGCGGGCCGTCGTGAGCGCGGGGGCGGTTGGGCCGCGCTAGAGCTCCATCTCCGCGGCCTCATCGGCGCCCAGCATGTGGCACTCCCCGGTCACGAGATCCACAGCGACCGGGCCGTTTCCGATGGCCATATCCCGCCAGTTACCGGTCCGCAAGAACTCGGCGGACTGGCAGGCGAAATATGCCACGGTGCCCCGCCGCACGGGAGGCTCGGGCGCGATAGCGAGTTCCATCTCCAGCGATTTCCCCTTGGCGAACTCCGCCGCCAACGCCCTTGCTTCGCTCTCTTCGATCATCACTCAGCGCCTTCGGGTCCCCGGCTGTCCATGGGCGAGCACCGTATCGATCCGCGCGTCGGGACCGTACACGGGCCAGACGACCAGGCCCTCGGCCAGCGCACTCTCGATCTTCCCCATCACGGCCCACAAACGGGAAAGCGGCCTGGGGCCGCAGGCCAGCCGAGTTCACGGCGACGTCGAACGCGGACATGCTCGAATGCTTCCGCCGATCACAATGCCTCCGCCGATCAAGACGTGCGATCGGGCTCGGGAAGGTAGGGGCCAAAGTGATCGGCGACAATCTCCGCCATCGCCCCGGCATCGCGAGAGCCGTCCACTTCGATGACGCGGATACCGAGCTGGTGCGCCTGACGGACGGCGTCCTCGGCGACGAGTTGATCGCGGGCCAACCGGTTGGCCTGTGCGCGGGCGGAATCACTGACGTGGTGGCCGAGCGAGGCGGCTCGGGGTAGCTCACGGACCTGGTGGTCACGGAACTCGGGCGTGGGAACCATCACGACCATCCGGCGCGGTGAGTCCACGATGGGTGCGACGAGTTCGGGTCGCAGCCCCCAGCCCTCGGCGATGACGGAGTGGCCGGACACGAGCGCGCGCAGATCGTCGAGAGCCCAGTCGAACCGGACCGGAAAGCCGGCCAGGGTCTCGGCGGCCATTTCTTCCGGACCCGTGTGGACCCACACCGTGTCCGGGTCAGGCTCGGTGGCCGGCTCGCCGAGAGCGACACGACGGGCGATCCTGCGGTCGTTGTGGCCGCGGGCGTCGTGGTAGTCGTAGTGGTACACGGTGACGCCGTACCGAACGGCCAACATCCGGGCGACAGTTGACTTGCCGGCCCACTGGCCACCGCCGATCCACAACGCGCGGCGCAATGTGCCGAACGGGTCCCAGACCTCACCGTCGGCGAGGGAGTCGTGGCCGGTCATCTGCTGTCCTCCGGTGTTGAGGCGCGGTGGCTGACTTCGGTGGCACAGGCTACTCAGTCGCCGGCGGCGGCCCGCTGCCACGGGACGGCGAGGGTGTTGCCGTTGCCGCGTGCGCGGGCGGGCGCCCCGAGGTGACCTGAAGCCGTCAGACACCGCGAGAGACGTGGAAAGCTGCCGACTCGCGGGGCCCGCTAGCAGCATCGCCCACCACCATGCCCCCTGGGAGGCACTACGCGTGTTCGCATCGCTCTTTGTTCTGTTATACGTCGCCCATTTGTTAGCCGACTACCCATTCCAGACAGACCATCAAACAGCACACAAAGGAGAGCAAACCGCGATCGGGCGGCGCGCTAACGCCACTCACGCTCTGATCCATGTGGGAACGTCAGCCACCCTCCTCGCCACGGGCGCGGCCGTACTCGACCTCCGCTACAGCGTTCCCATCTCTGCGATCGCTCTGGTCTGGATCGGCGCCAGCCATTCCTTTATCGACCGCGGGTGGCCAGTGGAGCGGTGGATGAAAAGCAACCTCCAGGAGAAGTCTTTCGAGAAAGGAGGAGCCGCTCATATCGACCAGGTCGCACACGTTGCCGCGTTGACTGTCGCCGCACTTGCCATTGCTGGACTTTCCTAAGTGAATGATGCTCAACGGCTTTGTTGAGGGCCTCAGGCCCGCCGTCGGGCTGACGCTCGCGCCGAAGCTCAGGCAGCGGGCGTACGGCAGCGTCAGGCCCCGCCCGTCGCGCTCGAAGGAGACGTACGGGCGGGGCCACGCGCGGTGCAGTCGGACCTCAGCCCCCGCCAACGGGCTCGCCACACCACAACGTCGGCGGCTGCCCGCCTTGTACGCGGGCGCGCAGAGCATGCACCAGAGTCGGCTGTTCGGCCTCTTCCAGTGGCGTCCACACCAGGTGGGACCGGCCGCATCCGCCGCACGGCGGGAGCTCTTCCGTGGGCAGCGTTCCGCCGTCGAGCACCAGCACCATCTGCTCCACGTCGCCCCCGCGCCCCGATGGCCGCTGGTCGATGGCCAGGAGCGGGGCCGGCTGCGCCGGGGCCCGTAACCCCAGGGCCGCCGACACCCGTGCCGCAGCCTGTCGCAGTGGCTCGTCGGGGCGCAGGATGACTCCGGGCGGGCCCGCCTCACCGTCCCGTACGACCTGGAGTACGCGAGGCAGACGGCCGCTGAGGTCACGTGGGTTGAGCGAGTTGAGCGGGTCTTCCGGGTGCCACACGAGCAGGTTGACCCATGTCTGCCGTGGCATCAGCGCGTCGCCGTCCCGCGCGCGACCTGAGCCATGCCGGCGCACTCCTCCGGGCTTCTGTCATCGAAGGTGCACAGCCCCGCCGAGTTACACCCGTTGGACCAGAACCACCCCTCGACCGTGGTGTGCTCGACGCGCCGCGCGTTCGGGCACAGCACGTCCTTGCGCAGCGCGTCGGGGTCGAAAAGGGCGAGTTCGTATGCGCGTTGGAAGTCGGTGTCGGTGGCCGGCGCCCACACGCCGTCGGCCCGTAGGAAGAACCGCAGCGCCACCCCCTTGACGATGACGCGGTGCGTGCCTTCGAAGACGAGGTGTTTCAGCGTGGCGCTTCCGGCGAGGGTTGGGGGTGTGGCGCCTGCGGCGAGGGCGGGGGTCTGGTTCATCGAGCCGCTCCCCGGCAGTGTGGCCGGGCACCAACGTGGTCGATCATGCGTGAGTCAGCTCCTCAAAACGTGGCTGGATGGAGTCCCGCCTTGAGACTGCTGACACATAAGGCCAGAACTGCCACATCCCGATGACAGTTCTGGCCCTAGCCGTAACACAACGTGAACGGCTACCAACCCAGCCAAGCCCCGTAGTTGTTGAACGAGTTCGACATCCGACGCTTCGCCGCTTCGAGCCCCGCGTATGTCTCACGCACCGTCGGGTGGTATCGCGTCTGCTGCGGAGCTAGCTTGCGCGCTTTGACGAGGCTCTGGAACGAGGCATCCGCCTGTCCGGTCCACATCTGCGCCCGAGCCAGTTCCGCGTAGTGGTGTGCCAGCCGCGACGGTGGCCAGCCCTCGGGAAACGCCACGGCCTTGGCCGACGTGACGGCCTCGGGGTACAGGTCCAGTTCGGCGAGCACGCTGACCCGGTGCACTTCGACGTTGGTCGGCCCGAAGGAGAGCCAGTGGACCTTCTCCGCGTGGCCGGTCCGCGTGGCGATGCGCTTCGCCTCCGTCAGGTGTCCCTCCGCGGCGTCCTGGTCCTTGTCGCGCCCCGCGAGGACCGCCGCTCCAAGGTGCAGTTGTCCCTGGAGCACGTCCTTCACTCGCCCGGGCTCCGCCTGGTCCAGTACGCCCATACCAAGCGCGATGAGCCGTTTGCCAGTTCGGTAGTCACTGGCCCGGAAATAGGCCAGGGCGCGCAGGTACTGCCGCATCCCGCTGAGTACCGGATCAGAGGCCCGCTGCGCCGCCCACTCCAACCGGTCAAGCGCCACACCGCACAGGTCCGGGAAGCCGAGCTTGGTCGTGATGTCGTACGCGGTGCGGTACAGGCTCGCGAGCACCGTCCACGCCTGCGCACTCGCATGCGTGTGGGCGGTCGTCGTCGTCTCATGCAGGAGGATCGGGAGATCCGCTGCCACACGCTTGATTTCCGCAGCGCGGACCAGCGCGCAGAGCTGGTCGGCGGCCTCGCTCAGCTCAGCCAGGGGGCGGGGAGCGACATCCGGGTCGGGGCCCAGGTCGTAGATGTTGAGGGCTTCGCGAATGGGCTGTATCAACGCGTCAAGCTGGTCCTTGCGCAGCTCCTCCAGGTAGGGCTGACCCGTCAGCGCCGTCACAGGAACCGACAGGGCTCGCGCCAAGGCCCCCAGTACGGAGGGACTGGCGGGCATGCGGTTCTGCTCGACTTTCGTCAACGTCGAGTAGCTGACGGCGGACAGATCAGCGAGAGCATGCTGCGTCAGACCGCGAATCTTTCGCTCGTGTGCGATGCGAGCGCCGGTGGTGGTGAGGATGGGCATGACCACGGGGCATCTTCCTCCTTGTGGAGAACGTACCGCGTGGGTCGGATTAGCAGGGCCAGGAGGAACGGCTGATGGCATTACCCACCGAAGGCCCCCCACCCTTCACCGACTCCCCCCTCCGCATCAGTGACACCCGGGGAGCCGACTTCGCCGACGCCGTTCGGCAGGCGTCCCAGCAACTCGTCGCGCTGGACAACGGGCCGCTCGGTGTGCCCGTGGCCGAGCCGGCCGTGCGAGCGTTCCGGATAGTGCGCGACCGGCTCGACCGTGCCGACTACGACCCACGACACGGGCGCGACATCCGTTCGGCAGCAGCGGAGTTGGCCGAGGTGGCCGGGTGGGCGCTGTTCGACGTCGAGCAACACGCCGCCGCGCGGCGGGCCAACCAGACGGCCCTGGCTCTGGCCCGAGAGGCCGGCGACGCGAGCATGGAACTGCTGATCCGGCAGAACATCGCGATGTGCAGCGAATGGACAGGGAACCATCCCGAGGCGTTGGCCGTCACGCGGGGTGTGCTGGCACAGGGTGCGCTTTCGCCTCGCGTGGAGGCCATCTTTCGCGTTCGGGAGGCCAAGGGGCTGGCCGGGTTGGCGCGTACCACGGAGGCGGTCAAGGCTCTGGCGCTCGCCCGTTCCCTTTTGGACGACGGGACGCGCGACAGCGATCCGTACTGGGCGTGGTGGGTGACGCCCGAGGAGATCGACGGGCACCTGGGGCACGTGTTCCAGGAGGCCGGTCGTACGGGCGAGGCCATCGAGGTTCTCCAGGGCGTGGTGAACCGCCCGGCGACCGTGCCGGTCGGCCACGCGGGGATGAGTGACGCCCGCCTGCTCGACTGTCTGCTCCGGGAGCGCGCCTGGTCCGACGCCGAGGCGCTCACCCACCGGGTCATCGCGGCCGTGCGGATGCGCTCCTCCCAGCGCGTCCGCTCCGCCCTCGGGCGGGCGGCGGAGCAGAGGCGCGGGCGCGACAACGCGCCTCCCAGCCTGCGGGACGCGCTGACGCACCTCGCCGGCATCGCGTGTGCGGGTCCCTTGGACTTCGGGTGAGGGGCCGGGTCCCTTCGGGCCCGCAAGGAACAGCCTGCCCCCGGCGGGCGCCCGCACTACCGGGCGGGAATACTCGGTCGCACGGCCTGGTTGACACCGGGAACGCTTGAAGATTCAAGCGTATGTCGAATGACGACGCAGCGACAAGGAGTAGCCCGGTGAAGGTCGAGATCTACAGCGACATCGCATGCCCGTGGTGCTACGTCGGTAAGACGCGCTTCGAGCAGGCGCTGGCCGCGTACCCGCAGGCGGACCAGGTCGAGGTGGTCTACCGGCCGTTCCAGCTCGACCCCGGCGCCCCGGAGGAGCCGCTGCCGCACCGTGAGGTGCTGGCGGCCAAGTACGGGCCGCAGTCCGTGCAGATGGACGCGCGGATCACGGAGCTGGGCGCGGCCGAGAACCTCGTCTTCGACTTCGACACGGTCGTGGAGAACAACTCGCTGCTGGCCCACCGGTTGCTGCGGTACGTGCTCGACACGTATGGGAGCGAGGCCCAGGCGCGGCTCAAGGGGCGCCTCCTCGCCGCACACTTCGGTGAGGGCATGGACATCGGCGACCGCGCGCAGCTCGCCGACGCCGCCGTCGCGGTCGGGCTCGAACGCGACCCGATCACCGAGTTCCTGAACGGCGACGACCTGCACGACGAGGTGCTGGACGAGATCGAGGTGGCCCGCGCCCGTGGCGTCACCGCCGTGCCCACCTTCGTCTTCGAGGGGCAGTGGGCCGTCCAGGGCGGCCAGGAGGCGGACACCTTCCTGCGCGTCTTCGAGCAGGTGGCCCGGGAGACGGCCGGTGCGGCACCCGCCGCCGCCAGCCAGGACGCCGGCGCGGGCCAGGCGGGCCAGGGCGGCGCCGCGTGCGAGGGCGACGCGTGCGAGGTTCCGCGCGACTGAGCGGTGCGAGGGCGGCGGCGCGGGGCGGGCGGCGCGGGCGTTCCGCGCAGCCGCGCCGCCCGCGCGGCGCCCGGTTCGCCCGCGCGACCGGCCCGGCTCGGCCCGGCGGTCGAGGAGGCCGGCGCTACAGGTTGACCGACGCCGCGACCGGCAGGTGGTCGCTGCCGGTCTCCGGCAGGGTCCACGCCGAGACCGGTTCCACGCCGCGCACCATGATCTGGTCGATGCGGGCCATGGGGAACGACGCGGGCCAACTGAAGCCGAAGCCGTCGCCCGCCGCGCCCTGCGCGGAGCGCAGTTGGGAGGTGACGGGGGCGAGCGCGCGGTCGTTCATGGTGCCGTTCAGGTCGCCGAGGAGGATCACGTTCGCCAGGCGCTCGTGGGAGATGGCCTTGCCGAGGGCCTCCGCGCTGTCGTCGCGCTGGCCCGCCGTGAACCCCGCGTTGAACTTGACCCGCACCGACGGCAGATGCGCCACGTACACCGCCACCTCGCCCTTGGGCGCGGCGACCGTGGCCCGTAGCGCGCGGGTCCAGCCCATCTTGATGTCCACGGCCCGCGCGTCCTTGATCGGGTACGCGCTCCACAGGCCGACCGTGCCCTTGACGGTGTGGTACGGGTACGCCGACTTGAGCGCCCGCTCGTAGGCGGGCAGCGCGTCGGCCGTCAGCTCCTCCAGCGCGACCACGTGAGCGCCGGACGCCGCCACGTCCCTGGCCGTGCCGGCCGGGTTGGAGTTGTCCGCGTTGACGTTGTGCGTGACGACGGTGAGATCCCCGCCGGAACCGGACTTGCTGGTCAACAGGCCGCCGAAGAGATTCAGCCACACGATCACCGGCAGCAGCAGCGCCACCAACGCGCTGGCCGACCTGCGGAACAGCGCGCAGGCCAGCAGCACCGGAATGGTCACCATGCCGATCCACGGCAGGAACGTCTCCAGCAGGCTGCCGAGGTTGCCGACGTCGTTGGGAACCTGCGCGTGCAGGATCATCAACAGCGCCAGCAGCACCGCGCATCCCGCCACCACCAGACCGCGCCGCCAGACGTCGCGTCCCCGCCAGCCGTTGATCAGGCGGCGCCCCCGGGAGTCAATCAGGCGGCGCACCCGAGAGCGGACCGGGCCGGGTTCGTCCCGGTCGTGCCCGGTCTCTTCCGCGTACGCCTGCGCCATGCGTCGTCCTCACTAGCTCACCGGCCCGCCACCGCCTAGACCATAGGCGATGACCAGGTCGTTTCCCGACGCCCTGGGTGGGCGTCTCGATAGGGAGGACGAGTGACGGGCGGGCCCGGGTTCCGCCGCACGGGCCTGAGCCAGGCGCTGTGACACGACAGGCACAAATCGGCGTACGCACCGGCCCGTGCCGTACGGTCGCGGGCGCGCGGGCACACACGGGCGGTCGCTGACCCGACTCGCGACCACCGTCATGGCTGGCCGAAACCAACTCAACGCGGAGGGTCACTCGCGCCCCACCGGCCCCACCCGGCAGTGCCGGGCCACGGGCCCCAGCCCCCAGTTGCTGATGCCTCGCGAGCGCGCGCGTACCGATCAGCCCGCCGGACCGTACGGTCAGCCGGCCGGCCGGCCCGCGCCCGTACTCCCGAATCCGTACTCCCGCGCCCGCACTCCGAATCCGTACTCCTGAGCCCGCACTTCGGACCCGCGACCCGGGCCCGCCGGCCCGTCCGTTCAGCCGCGCGGGCGAACCCCGTCCAGCACCGTGTCGACGATGCGTTCCGCGAGCCCCTCGGGCAGGTCCATCCACTCGTGCAGGAGCATCCGCGAGAGCATCGGGCCGACGAAGAGTTCGGCGAGGAAGTCCACGTCCTGGTCGGTGCGGATCTCGCCGCGCTCGACGCCGCGTCGCAGGACCGCGCGCAGGACCTCGGTCCGCTTGTGCACCACCGTCTCGTGGTACGTCCGCCACAGCTCCGGGTGCGCCTTCACCTGCGTCACCACCGTGCGCAGCAGCGCCGAGTGCCGCTTGGCCAGGCCGCGCCGGCGGAGGAACTCCAACAACCGCACCAGGTCGTCGCGGACCGACTCGCCCGCGGGAGCCGGCGGGTCCGCGTCGAGGGCGCGCATCACGTCGAGCAGCAGCGCGGGCTTGCCCGACCAGCGGCGGTAGACGGTGGCCTTGCCGACGCCCGCCTCGCGCGCTATGCGCTCCATGGACAACTCGCCGATCGTGACGCCCTCTTCGAGGAGGCGCAGCACCGTCTCGATGATCGCCGTGTCGGCCGCGGCGCTGCGCGGCCGACCCCGCCGCTCCCCCGGCACCGGAGCCGGCACGCCCGCGGGGCAGCCCGTCGCGGCGGAGTCGGCCGAGGGCGTCGTACCGCACGGCGCCCCGCCATCCGACGCCGTGGCCCGCGCGGCGCCGCCCGCCCCCGCGGGGGACGCCGCGTCGGCGGGCCCCTCCCCGGGTGCGGGGTCGGGCCGGTCGGACGCCTGCTCGACGTCGGATGGCGTGGGGATCACCGGTGTGCCTCCAGCGTGTTCGGCTCGTCCTGTCCGTGCTCCGTGGCGCCGCCGGCCGCGCCCGCGCCGTCCGACCCCGCCCGCGCGGCCGGCTCCTCGCCGGCCTTCTCGCCGGGCCCCTGGCCAGGCCCCGCGCCGGCCTCCTTGCCGGGCAGGAACACGGCGACGACCAGCGCGCCGAGCAGTGCGACGCCGGCCGCGCTGAGGGCGGTGACGTGCATGGCGTGGATGAACGCGTCGTGCGCGGGCTCGACCAGCGCCTTGCCCCGCTCCCCCATCCGCTGCACCGCGCCGAGCGTGGCCTCGATGGACTCGCCGGCGGTGTGCCGCTGGGCGGCGGAGAGACCGGGTACGGCCGCGAGGTCGTCGTCGATCCCGTTACGGTACGTGGTCGACAGCAGCGACCCCAGCACGGCGACGCCCAGCGCTCCGCCGACCTGCCGGAAGGTGTTGTTGAGCGCGGAGCCGGAGCCGGCCTTGTCGCGCGGCAGGGCCTGCATGATCGCGACGGTGACGGGCGGCATGATGTGCGCCATGCCCGCGCCCTGGAGGAAGAAGAGCACCTCGAGGACCCAGATGGGGCTGTCGGTGTCGAGCAGCAGGAAGCCGGCGAGGGTCGCCGCGATGACCACCATGCCGCCGGTGCACACGGCGCGCGCCCCGAAGCGCTCGACCACCAGGCGCGAGCGCGGGGCGAAGAGCAACTGCGCCACGGCGAGCGGCAGCAGCAACAGGCCGGACTCCAGCGGGGTGTAGCCGCGCACGCTCTGGGTGTAGAAGACGATGAAGAACGTCACGCCCATGAGGGCGAAGAAGACCAGCGCGATGGCGGCGATGGCGGCCGAGAAGGCCGGCTTGCGGAAGTAGCTGACGTCGACGGCCGGGTGGTCGCTGCGCCTCTCGTGCCAGACGAACAGCGCCAGCACGGCCAGGCCCAGGCCGATGGTGCCGAGCACCTCGGGGTCGGTGAAGTCGGCCAGTTGGCCGCCCTTGATGATCCCGTACACGAGCGCGATGAGCCCCACGATGGACAGCAGCACGCCGATCGGGTCGAGCCGGCCGGGCTTGGGGTCGCGCGAGTCGGGCACCAGGACGACCATCGCGATCAGACCCACGATCACGACGGGGACGTTGACGAGGAAGACCGAGCCCCACCAGAAGTGGTCGAGCAGGACGCCGCCGGTGATCGGGCCGATCGCGATGGCGAGGCCGACGGCGGCGACCCAGATCCCGATGGCCTTGGGCTGCTCGTCCCGCTCGAAGACGTTCATCAGGATCGCCAGGGTGGCCGGCATCACCAGCGCGCCGCCGAGGCCCATCACGGCCCGGTAGGTGATCAGCTCGCCGGGCGATCCGGAGAACGCGGCGAGCACCGAGCCGATGCCGAACACCACCATGCCGGCGAGCAGGACCTTCTTGCGGCCGTACCGGTCACCGCACAGGCCGGCGGTGAAGAGGAGCCCGGCGAAGACGAGGGTGTAGGAGTTGATCGCCCATTCCAGCTCGCTCTGGGTGGCGCCCAGGCCGGTCGGCTCCGGCGACGAGATGGTCTTCATGGCGACGTTGAGGATCGAGTTGTCCAGCACCACGATCAGCACGCTGAACATGAGGACGACGAGGATCGCCCACCGCCTGCGGTGGATCGCCTCGGGCACGGTGCGGACCGTGTCTATGTCGGAAGGTGTTGCCATGGCGCCCAGACTACGACTATTCCGATACGGAACCGTCTCGTATTGGAAAGTCTTTACGTAGCGCCTCGAGCGGATGATCGACCTCCGTGGCCGGCTTTCCGGCCACGCTGCGGCGCGGGTGCGGGGGGCGCGGCCCAGCCGGGCCCGGGCGGTCGCGCGGGTCCCGCGCCGGCGCGGGACCCGGGGCGCTGCGGGCGGGGGCACGGCGGCTGTCCAGATGGCGGGCGTGATCCGTGGGACGAACGAGGGTGGACGACCCTTCCGCAGCAGGTAGGCAGCGTGCCAGCATGGAGGCGGTCCAGGGACGCCGTGAGGGCGCCTTGAGATGACGAAATCGGAGCCATGTCATGACGACGCATGCCTCGCAACAGGCTGCACACACCACACCAGCCACGCCAGCCACACCCGTCACACCGGCCGCGCCCGCCGCCGCACCGGGCGCCGGCGCGCCCGACGGCGGCAAGGCGCTGTACGGCGGCAAGGGGACCCGGCGGATCACCGTCCGGGACATCGCCGCCGCCAAGGAGCGCGGCGAGAAGTGGCCCATGCTCACCGCCTACGACGCGATGACCGCGTCGGTCTTCGACGAGGCGGGCATCCCCGTCATGCTCGTCGGCGACTCGATGGGCAACTGCCACCTCGGCTACGAGTCCACCGTGCCGGTCACGATGGACGAGATCACCATCCTCTCCGCGGCCGTGGTGCGCGGCACCAGGCGCGCCCTCATCGTCGGCGACCTGCCCTTCGGCGCGTACCAGGAGGGCCCCGTGCAGGCCCTGCGCAGCGCGACCCGGCTGGTCAAGGAGGCGGGCGTGGGCGCGGTGAAGCTGGAGGGCGGCGAGCGCTCGGCCGACCAGATCGAGCTGCTCGTACGGTCCGGCATCCCGGTGATGGCGCACATCGGCCTCACCCCGCAGTCCGTCAACGCCTACGGCGGCTACCCGGTCCAGGGCCGTGGCGAGGAGGCGGCCGCGCAGTTGCTGCGGGACGCCAAGGCCGTGCAGGACGCGGGGGCGTTCGCCGTCGTGCTCGAACTCGTACCGGCCGAGCTGGCCGCCGAGGTCACGCGCTCGCTGCACGTGCCGACCGTGGGCATCGGCGCGGGCGCGGAGTGCGACGCGCAGGTGCTGGTGTGGACGGACATGGCGGGCCTGACCGGCGGCCGGGTGCCGCGCTTCGTGAAGCAGTACGCGCAGTTGCGCCAGACCCTCGGCGACGCCGCGAGGTCCTTCGCCGACGAGGTCGTCGGCGGCACCTACCCGGCGCCTGAGCACGCGTTCCGGTAGGCCCTCCGGTAGGGCGGTCCCGTCCTACCGGGCCTTCGGGCCCCCTGCCCGGGCCGTGGCGCGCCACGGCCCGGGCACACCCACCCGACCCGCGCGCGACAGGCGGCTGCCTACGCGCGGGCCAGCGGCCACCCGCGCGCCGGATCGCCGAGCCACACGCGGTGCTCCCGCGCCGTGACGGTCAACCCGAAGTCGAACAACTCCGGCCGCCCCGCGCCCTCCCACCACGCCAGCGCCGCCGCCGTCTCGCCGGCCAGGTCGCGCGGTCCCCACTGGTACACCGTGCCGTCGCCGGCCGCGTACGCCCACGAGTCGTAGCCGCACCACCAGTGCGCGTCACCCTGCCGCCAGTGCGCCACGTCGGCCAGGCGCGCGCCCACCGCGAACTCGGCGTGCGGGTCGCTCAGCAGACCGACGTCGAAGGTGGCACGGCTTCGCCGACTGGTCTCCCACCGCGCGGCGGAGAAGACGGCGTCGATACGAGGCCGACCACGTTGGCCGCGCACGGACATGAACGTGGTGGCACCCGTGAAGCGCCCCTCGGCGGCCCCCTCCGACACCGAGAGCCGCACCAGCCCGTGGGAGCAGAAGGCGGTCCGCAGCGGGGAGAGGATCAGCCCACCCGGGCGCACCTGTTCCACCCAGGCCCACGGGACCGACGCGACCGAGGCCGTGGCCACCAGGCGGTCGTAGAGCGCGCCCGGCGCCCACCCCAGCTCGCCGTCCGCCTCCACCACCGTGACGCCGCCGTACCCCGCCCGCCGCAGAGCACGGCGCGCTCCGGCCGCCACGTCCGCGTCGATCTCCAGGCTGGTGACACGCTCGGCCCCCACCCGGGTGGCCAGCAGGGCCGCGTTGAAGCCGCTCCCGGTCCCGATCTCCAGGACGCGCTGGTTTGGGTGGAGATCGAGGTCGGCCAGCATGTCCACCACGGCCGTCGACGCGGAGACCGAGCTGGTGGGGAGGTCGCCGCCGGCGGGGTCGGGCGCCCCGCCGTCCACCTGGGTCACCACGGGCTGGGTGGGATCGCGCACCAGGTGCGCCCATCGCTCGGGCTCGCTGGCTCGGTGGAGTTCGCGGTACCGCGCGCCGTCGAGCACCCACACCGAGTCGGGCATGAAGTCGGATCGGGACACGGCGTTCCAACCCCGCTCGATCCACGGCTCGGGGAACGCGAGTCCATCTCCGTACGCCGTCACCTCGGGGTCCTCACTTCCGGTGGGTGCCGCCACCCGGCTTCTGGACGTCGGGGTGTTGTCCGTCCTGATCGCGCGGCGAGGGCTGCTTCGGCTGCGGATTGGGCTGCGGTGGCTTTCCGTGCGTACCCATCGGTCCTCCCTGTCGACGCCCTGTCGACGCCGACGGGGGCAGTGTGAGGCCGGTCGGCCGTGGACGGGAGAGCGCACGGGGGTCCGTTCGCGCCGTGGGGTGGGCCGTACGCGCCGTGGGGTGGGCCCGTGCGCGCCGTGGGTGCGCCGTAGGGTGCGCGTCGGCCGGGGGGCGCGGCGCGCGACCGGCCCCGGAGTGGCCGAAGTTGATCGGGAGGGCCGCGCCCGGAATCGCCCCGACAGTGCGCGTAAGGGGCAGGTCAGAGGCGGGCGGAGGGGTGATCGACGGCCTGCCGACACGCGTATGTCGGCTGGCCGTCGGTGGCCTGTAGGTCGATTGTCAGTGGTGTCTGAGAGCGTTACGCCATGACGCGTTCGCAAAACTCACCACACGAGACAAGTCCCGGTCGCGGCAACGCGGTCGAGGTACGGGGGTTGGTCAAGCACTACGGCACGACCAAGGCGCTCGACGGCGTCGACCTCGACGTGAAGGAAGGCACCGTGCTCGGTGTCCTCGGTCCCAACGGCGCGGGCAAGACCACGCTCGTGCGCTGCCTTTCCACGCTGGTCGAGCCGGACTCCGGCAGCGCCCGGGTGGCCGGCTTCGACGTGCGGCGGCAGCCGCGACAGCTCCGCCGGGCGATCGGCCTCACCGGGCAGTACGCGTCGGTGGACGAGAAGCTCTCCGGCTGGGAGAACCTCTACATGATCGGGCGGCTGCTCGACCTGCCGCGCCGCGCGGCCCGCAAGCGGGCCGACGACATGCTGGAGCGGTTCTCGCTGACCGAGGCCGCCAAGCGGCCGGCGGCCCAGTACTCGGGCGGCATGCGGCGCCGGCTCGACCTCGCCGCGTCGATGATCGGCAACCCCCAGGTGCTGTACCTGGACGAGCCGACGACCGGCCTCGACCCCCGCACCCGTAACGAGGTGTGGGAGGAGGTGCGCCGGATGGTCGGCGACGGCGCCACGGTGCTGCTCACCACGCAGTACATGGAGGAGGCCGAGCAGCTCGCCAACGAGCTCACGGTCATCGACCGCGGCCAGGTCATCGCCGGTGGCCAGGTGGCCGATCTGAAGGCGAAGGTCGGTGGCCGGACCCTGCAGATCCGCCCGGCCGACCCGGAGCAGTTGCACCGGATGGTCGGTGCCGTGGCCCAGGCGGGCCTTGAGGGCGTCGCGGGCGCGCGCGCCGACGAGGCCGAGGGCCTGGTCAGCGTGCCGATCGTCAGCGACGAGCAGCTCACGGCGCTGGTCGGGCTGCTCAGCCAGCGCGGCTTCACCATCTCCAGCATCGACACCCATCTGCCCAGCCTGGACGAGGTGTTCCTGGCCATCACCGGCCGCAAGACCTCGGACGCCGAGCAGGACCAGGACGAGACCAAGCTTGAGGAGGTCGCCGCATGAGCGCGGCAACCATGACGGCTCCGGACAAGGCTCCGGACCAGCAGCGCGGCCAGGTCGCCGGGACGTCCGACGACGTCCGGATCGGCCTGCGCGGGAACCTGCGCCACATCGGCGCGCTGGCGCGCCGCAACGTGATGCAGATCAAGCAGGACCCGGGGTCGATGATCGACGCCATGCTGATGCCGATCATCTTCACGCTGCTGTTCGTGTACGTCTTCGGCGGCGCGGTGGGTGGCAGTCTCGGCGGCAACCGCGACGTGTACACCAACTACGTCATCCCGGGCCTGCTGGCCATGGGTGGCCTGAACATCGCCATGTCGGTGGGCACCGGCATCAACGACGACTTCAGCAAGGGGGTGATGGACCGCTTCCGCACGATGCCGATAGCCCGCTCCTCGGTGCTGGTGGCCAAGCTGATAGTCGAGGGCGGCCGGATGCTGGTCTCCTCGACCATCCTGCTGCTGGTGGCGTTCATCATCGGTTTCGACCTGAAGACGGGCCCGCTGGAGCTGCTGGCCGCCGCCGGTCTCGCGCTGGCCTTCGGCACGTCGCTCACCTGGATCTTCATGCTGCTCGGCCTGTCCATGAAGACCCCGCAGGCGGTGCAGGGCATCGGCTTCCTGATCCTGATGCCGCTGCAGTTCGGGTCCTCGGTGTTCGCCCCGACCGGGACGATGCCGGGCTGGTTGCAGGCGTTCACCGACTACAACCCGCTGTCCAACCTCGCGGACGCGGTCCGCGCCCTGCTCAACGGCGAGGGCGCGGTGGCCGACCCGGTGTTGGCCACACTGGCCTGGTCGGTGGGGATCACCGTGGTGATCGCGCCGCTGGCGGTGCGCAAGTTCCGCACGAAGGTCTGAGCCGTGGCAGGGCCGGCCGGTCTCCCGATCGGCGACCGCGGGGGTAGGGCACCCGGCGGCCACACGGGAGACGTCGGGCGCCGCCCGCCGCACACCGCGGTGCGGGGGCCGAGCCGGTGGCCTGCCCCGGTCAGCGACGCGTCAGATCAGGGCCGCGGCCTCCGCGAGGGAGAGGTCGCGGCCCGCCGCGTACTCCTGCTCGTAGCGCGCGGCGGCCAGTTCGGCCCGGGCCGAGCGCTCCGCCTCGGCGCGCTCCAACTGGTGCGTCCGGGCGAGGCACACACCGGGCGGGAAGAGCGCGTCGTGGGCGCCGATCAGCCGGGCGGCGACGCGCGCCCGGTCGGTGCCGCCGAGCGCGGTCAACGCGTGCGCGCCCGTGACCAGTTGGGCGATCGGCACCTGCGGCGCGACCAGCCAGCCCACCGCCGACCGGGTCTTGTCCAGGGCGCCCCGCAGCCGCCGCAGGGCCTCGGCCGGCCGGCCCTCCAACGTGTCGAGCCAGGCCAACAGGCCCTCCATGATTCCCTGGAAGAGCTCGTGGCTGCGTCCGCCGAACTCGGTGAGCTGGTGCTCGAAATGGGCGCGCGCCTCGGCGTAGCGGCCCGCTTCGGCGCACCACACGGCGTAGTGCAGGCGCGCGTACGACACGGCCTCGGTGTTCATGCGCTGGCCATCGGTCATGATCTGGATGAGCATCTGCACGCCCTGCTCGGTCTCCCGCGGGCTCGCGGCGCGTTTGATCATCACGCCGGCGAGCCGCGCCCGCAGCAGCCACACCTGTGTCTGCGCGCCGAGTCGCTCGGCGTAGCCGATCGCCTCCTGGTAGTCGTCGGTCGCCGCCGCGTACTCGCCGCGCTCCTCGCGCGCCGCGCCACGGCCGGACAACGCCTCGGCCGCGCCCCACGAGTCGCCGAGCCGCGCGAAGATCTCCAGGCTCTCGCCGATGTCCCGGTCCAGGCCCGTGGGGTCGAAGTGCTGGGCGGCGAGCACCTTGGCCCTCAGTTGCAGCATGAACGCCAACTCCCACGGGTCGCCGATCTCCCGGCCGACCCGCACGGAGGCGTCGACGATCTCGCGCAGGCTCGTGGAGTCGCCGACGACCAGCGGTGCGATGAACCACAGCAGGCCCGGCAGCCGGCAGGTCTGCGGCAGACCCGGCCGGTACGCCGCGACCACGCCTCGCAACTCTCCCCGGGAAGCGGGGTCTTCGAGCCCGCGCAGATCACCCTCCAGGAGGGCGAGCCCGATGAGACGCACGCTGCGCCGCGCCTCCCACAGTTGGTCGGGCGGCATGGGCGGCGGCGCGTCGGTGGCCCGCGCCAGCAGCGGCGGCGCCGGCGTGACGGGCGCCTGGAACGGGTTGGGCCCCAGCTCCGCCACGGCCGCCGCCCAGGTGCGCAGATCGGCGCGGTGATCCCGCAGGTGCCAGAACCAGTTCAGGGACAGCACCAGGCACAGCCCCTCCTGCTCGTCGCCGGCGGCGACGGCCCGGCGCAGCGCGGTGCGCAGGTTCTCGTGCTCCAGCTCCAGCCGCCACAGCCAGCCGCCCTGCGCGGCGCCGCGCAGCAGCGGATCGGCGCGGCGGGCGAGTTCGCGGTACGCGACGAGGTGTCGCCGCTCCACGGCCGCCCGCTCCCCCGCCTCGTCCAACCGCTCGGCCGCGTACTCGGCGACCGTCTCCAGGAGCCGGTAGCGCATCCCGTCGTCGTACGCCGGATCGGCCGGCCCGCCGGCGCCCGCCCCGGTCGCTCCCGCGTCTCGGGGCGCCCCGCGCCCGCCCGTCGGGGAACGCGGCCCGGGCTCCCGCACGCCCGGCCCGCTCGCCTCGGCGGGGGCCGCGACGACCAGCGACTTGTCCACCAGGGAGCCGAGCAGGGCGGCGACGTCGCGCGGGTCGACGCCCGCGTCCACGCCGCCGTTCGCGGCGGCGCCCGGCATACCGGTCCCGCCCGGCACACCGGCCCCGGCGGGGTCGCCGGTCCCCGCAGGCTCGTCGGTCCCCGCGGGGTCGTCGGCGCACACGGCCTCGGCGGCGGCCAGGTCGCAGCCGCCGGCGAAGACGGACAGGCGCCGCAGCACGGCCCGCTCCCGCGCGTCGAGCAGGTCCCAGGACCAGTCCACGACGGCCCGCAGCGTCTGTTGCCGCGGCAGCAGGGTGCGGCTTCCCGTGGTCAGCAGCCGGAACCGGTCGTCAAGCCGGTCGGCGAGCTGCCGGGGCGAAAGCAGCCGCAGGCGCGCCGCGGCCAGCTCGATGGCCAGCGGCAGCCCGTCGAGGCGGCGGCAGATCTCCGCGCACGCGGCCAGGTCGTCCTCGACCCGGAACCCGGGCCGGGCCGACGCGCCCCGGTCGGCCAGCAGCCGCAGCGCGACGGGCTGCGGCAGCGGCTCGACGGAGCGTACGACCTCGCCGGGGACGGCGAGGGGCTCGCGGCTGGTGGCGAGCACGGTGACGCCGGGGCAGTGCGCGAGGAGCGTCTCCGCCAGTCGGGCGGCGACCTCGATGACGTGCTCGCAGTTGTCGAGGACGAGCAGCATGCGGCGGGCCGCGCAGTGTTCGGTGAGCCGGGTCAGCGGATCGAGCGCGGCCCGGTCGGCCGCGGCGTGCAGCCCCTCGGCCGCGGTGCTGCGGATGACGGTCTCCCGCGCGCCGAGCGTCGTCAGGACCGTCTCCACGACGGTGTCGGGGTCGTGCGCGGGGGCGAGTTCGGCGAGCCAGGCGCCGTCCGGCCAGTCGTCGGCGACGCTGGCGGCGGCCACCTTGGACAGCCGGGTCTTGCCGGAGCCGCCCGGCCCCAGCAGCGTGATGAGCCGGTGCGCGCCGAGGTCCGCGCGCAGCGCGTGCAGGTCGCGCTCGCGCCCGACGAAGCTGGTGAGCGACGCCCGCAGATTGCCCACCGGTCGGGCGGCGCCGGGGGCGGCGGAGACGCCGGGCGCGGCGGGGGCGGTCGGCGCGGCGGGGGCCACGGGCCGGTCCACGGTGCCGTGCACGGCGGGATAGCCGGTGGGCCCGGGGCTCGGGCCCGCGCTCACGGCCGCGTGCGGGCGCGGGTCCGTCCGCGCGGCCGTGCTCGTGCTCATGCTGGTGCTGGTGCTCGTACCCGCGTCCGGGCCCGCGCTCGCGGCCGGAGTGGCGCGGCCCGTCGATGCGACGCGGCCCGACGGCTCCCCGTGGCCCGATCCCCCGGGGCCGGGCAGCGGGTCGTAGCTGGTCAGCGGGGTGGGGCCGGTGAGTTGGTCGGGGGCGGGCCAGTCGGCGGCGCGGACGGGCGAGCCGTTCTGGCCGGCGGTGCCACGCACGTCGACCGGCCTGGCCTGGCCGGTGGGTCCGCTCCGATCGGGCGGTACGGACGCCCCGGACGCGCCCGCCGGGCCGCCGGGGACGGGCCGGCCGGCGCGGTCGGGCGAACCACCGGGGCCGGCCGGCCAGCTCCCGTCGGTGGGGGCGCGGCCGGCGTCCGGGGTGAGGAGTTCGGCGTGGAGCGCGCGCAGTTCCGGCCCGGGGTCGGTGCCGAGGCGGTCGACGAGTTCGCGGCGTACCTGTTCGTAGGCCGCGAGCGCCTCCGCGGCGCGCCCCGTGTCGCGCAGGGCGCGGATGCGCAGCGCGTGCAGCGGCTCGTCCAGCGGGTGGGCCCCGCACAGCTCGGTGAGGGCGGGCAGGGCGTGGGCCGCGCGGCCGAGGGCGAGGTCGGCCCGGGCCCGGTCGCGCCGCGCGTCCAGGTGCCGCGCCTCGGCCCGCGCCGCGGACGCCGTACGGCTCGGCAGGTCGGCCAGGGCCGGGCCGCGCCACAGCGCCAGGGCCTCGTCGAGGAGGGCGGAGGCCCGGCCGGGGTCACCGTCGGCCAGCGCGCCGGAGGCGTCCCGGGCGAGCCGCTCGAAGCGGAACAGGTCGACGGAGTCCGGGTCGGTCCGCAGCAGGTAGCCGCCGTCCACGGAGACGATCGCCGTGCGTCCTATGGCCTTCCGCAACCGGCCGATCAGGGCCTGGAGCGCGCCGCTGGCCTGCCGCGGGGCGCTGCCGGGGGCGCCGGGCTCCGCGTCCCAGACCTCGGCGATCAGGGCGTCGGCGGAGCACACCCGGCCTGGGCGCAGGGCGAGCGCCGCGAGGAGGGCACGCAGCCGGGCGCCGCCGAGCGCGACGAGGGTGCCGTCGTCGTGATGGGCCTGGGTGGTGCCGAGTATGCCGTAGCGCACGCCGTCCATTGTGGTCGACGGCCAACTGTCGACGTTCACGGGTCCTCGTTCGTCGGCTTGGATGCGGCGCTGTGCGCCGGGGCGTTGTCGCATTCCTCCGAAACCTCCCGCGAGCACTTTCGCGGCGCGCTCCCCGTGTCCTCGTTCCCGTCCTCGGCCTCGGCCCGCGCACGGCGCGACCCGCCGCCGCGCCGGCCGGGCGCCGCACCCCGCGCCCCCGACATCCCCGTTGCGTGTACCCACGGGCCCACTCTGCCTGGAACCCCGTGCCCGTCGCGCGTCGTTTTCGCTGCGGCGGTGCCCCGGCCGCGGCTACCGTCGCCCGGGGCACCGCCGCGCGCGGGCCCCGCGCCACCCCGTCCGGCACCGACCCGCCCGCACCCCTCGCCCGCATCCCTGGAGCCGCGTCCGATGACTGCGCCAGCCACCCGCCATGACCTGCGTGTCAGCCCCGTCTTCCTCGCGATCGTGGCGGTCATGGCGGTCTCGGGTTGGGCGGTGTGGACCGAGGCCGCGGGCAGCACCGGGTTCGCGGTGTTCCTGTTCGTGGTCTCCGGCTGGGTCGTCTCGCTGTGCCTGCACGAGTACGCGCACGCCCGCGCGGCCTTGCACAGCGGCGACCTGTCGATCGGGGCGAAGGGCTACCTGACGCTCAACCCGCTGCGGTACACGCACCCGCTGCTGAGCATCGGGCTGCCGCTGCTGTTCGTGGTGCTCGGCGGGATCGGGCTGCCGGGCGGCGCGGTCTTCGTCGAACGGCACCGCATCCGGGGGCGGTGGCGGCACAGCCTGATCTCGGCGGCCGGGCCGCTGACGAACGCGCTGTGCGCGCTGGTGCTGACCGCGCCGTTCTGGCTCGGCTGGCTGGACGGCGCGCCGCCGGTGTTCCGGGCCGCGCTGGCGTTCCTGGCGCTGCTCCAGGTCACGGCGGCGATCATCAACGCGCTGCCGGTACCGGGCCTGGACGGCTACGGGGTGATCGAGCCGTGGCTCTCGTCCGGAGTGCGCCGGCAGGCGGCGCCGTTCGCGCCGTTCGGGCTGCTGATGGCCTTCGGGTTGCTGTGGATTCCCGAGGTCAACCACGCGTTCTTCGACGCGGTGGACGCGATCCTGCGGGCGCTGGGGGTGACGGAGTTCGAGACGCGGTACGGCCTGGACAGCTTCCGCTTCTGGCAGGAGCAGCAGGAGACCTACGACTGGTCCCCCACCTGGCAGCAGCCCACGCGGTGAGCGCCTGCCTGCCGTGAGTGCCTGCCTGCCGTGAGCGCCTACTTGGGAAGCGGTCCGCCGAGCCCGCCCTGGGCGGCGGCCCGCTCGGTGCGCACCTTGCGCAGGTAGATCCACCACAGGTTGCTGGTGAGCCCCGCCAACAGGACCCATACGACCCCCAGCCAGCTCCCCTTCACGAAGGACACGACGGCCGCGGCGGTGGCGAAGGCACACACGACGAGCGCGTACAGGGCGATGCGCCGGGCGGGGTCGGGCTTGGACTGGGCGGACATGCGGTGGCTCCTGCGGGGCGGGGGTGTGTCCCCGCCATTGTCCCCCACCCGCGCGCCGCGCCGGGGCCGGGTGCGCCGCCCCGCGCGCTGGCCGTACGGCGCGCGGGGCGGGCGGGGCGCTCAGACGTCCGTGACCCGCAGGCCGGCGTGCGCCTTGTAGCGGCGGTTGACCGAGATGAGGTTGGCCACCAGCGACTCCACCTGGTGCGCGTTGCGCAACCGGCCGGCGAAGACGCCGCGCATGCCGGGGATGCGGGCGGCCAGCGCCTGCACGATGTCGGTGTCGGCGCGGCGCTCGCCGAGGACCAGCACGTCGGTGTCGATCTCGGCGATCTCGGGGTCCTGGAGCAGCACCGCCGACAGGTGGTGGAAGGCGGCGGTGACGCGCGAGTCGGGCAGCAGCGCGGCGGCCTGCTGGGCGGCGCTGCCCTCGTCGGGCGTGAGGGCGTAGGCGCCCTGCTTGTCGAAGCCGAGCGGGTTCACGCAGTCGACGACGAGCTTGCCCGCGAGTTCGGCGCGCAGCGCCTCCAGCGTCTTGCCGTGCCCGTCCCACGGCACGGCGACGATCACGATGTCGCTGCGCCGCGCGCACTCGGCGTTGTCGGCGCCCTCGACGCCGTGGCCCAGTTCCTCGGCGGCGGCCCGCGCCCGCTCGGCGGCGCGGGAGCCGACGATCACCTTCTGGCCCGCCTTGGCCAGCCGGTAGGCGAGGCCGCGGCCCTGGTCGCCGGTGCCGCCGAGGACGCCGACCACCAGGTCGGACACGTCGGGCAGGTCCCACGGGTCCTTGGCCGGCGCCTTGCCGCCGGCCGGTGCCGGGGCCTTGCTCGTGTCATCAGGAGAAGTCATACGGCGATCCTGCCAGCCGCGCGCCAGCCAGACCCTACTGACCGGTAGTGTCGCGGCTCACGTCTTGACGCTGCCCTCGGCCAGGCCGGTGCGCCAGTACCGCTGGAGCACGCCCATCAGCACCATCAGCGGGATGACGGACATGAACGCGCCGCCGACCGTGTACTGGTACAGCTCCGGCGCCCGGTCGGCGTAGCCCTGCCAGCCGACGAGGCCGAGTTGGATCGGGTAGAGGTCGGAGTCGTTGAGCATGACCAGCGGCAGGAAGAAGTTGTTCCAGATGTGGACGAACTGGAAGAGGAAGACGGTCACCAGGGCCGGGCTCATCAGCCGCAGCACCACCGTGCCGAAGATCCGCGTCTCGCCCGCGCCGTCGATCCTGGCGGCTTCCAGGAGCGAGTCCGGCACGGCGGCCGAGGCGTAGATCCGGCAGAGGTAGACCCCGAAGGGGCTGACGACGCTCGGCACGAGCACCGCCCAGTACGTATTGGCGAGGCCGACCTCGCTGAACAGCAGGTAGAGCGGGAGGGCCAGCGCGGTGCCGGGGATGAGCACGCCGGCCAGGATCACGTTGAAGATCGCCTCTCGGCCGCGGAAGACGAACTTCGCCAGCGCGTAGCCGGCGGCGGCCGACAGCAGGGTGGCCGCCAGCGCGCCGACGCCGGCGTACAGCAGGCTGTTGAGCATCCAGGTGACGTAGATGCCGTCGTCGTAGGTGAGGACGTCGTGCAGGTAGTCGACGGGGTGTGGGTTGGCGAACCAGAAGCCGAAGGTGCCGAAGAGGTCGCCGGTGTCCTTGGTGGCCGAGACGGTGAGCCAGTAGACGGGCACCAGGAAGTAGATGGCGGCGACCGAGAGCAGGGACAGGGTGATGATGCGGTGCCGCAGCGGCGGTTGCTGACTCACTTGCCGTCCCTCCCGTCCCGGGGGCCCCGGCCGACGAGTTTGAGGAATCCGAACGACAACACGCAGGCGACCAGCGCGAGCAGGACCGCCTCGGCCGCCGCGATGTGCTGGTTGTTGCTGGTGAACGCCTCGTTGTAGGCGTGCAGGTTGGGCGTGTAGCCGGAGTCGATGGAGGTGCCGAGCGGGCGCAGCACCATCGGCTCGGCGAAGAGCTGCAGGGTGCCGATGATGCTGAACACGGTGGTGAGCACCAGCGCCGGCTTGATCAGCGGCAGCTTGACGTGCCGGACGATCTGCCAGGCGCTCGCCCCGTCGATCCGCGCGGCCTCGTACAGGTCGCCGGGGATAGCCTTGAGCTGGGCGATCAGCACGAGCATGTTGTAGCCGGTGAACTGCCAGGTGACGATGTTGGCGATGGACCACAGGACGGCGTCCCGGCCGAGGAAGTCCACCTGCCAGCCGGCCGAGTCGGCGATCTCCACCAGCGGGCTGATGCCGGGGACGTAGAGGAAGCCCCACAGGATGGAGGCGATGACGCCGGGGATGCCGTACGGCAGGAAGAAGGCGGTGCGGAAGAAGCCGACCCAGCGCGCGGACGCGGCGTCGAGCAGCAGCGCGAGCGCGGTGGCGAAGACGAGCATGACCGGCACCTGGACGATGCCGAACAGGAGCACGCGGCCGAAGCCGTTGATGAACCGCTCGTCCTCCAGCGCGTGGCTGTAGTTGGACAGGCCGGCCCACACCTCGTTGGTCGGGCCGCCGATGCCCAGCGGCGCGGGCCGCTCGACCTTGAGCAGGCTCTGGTAGATGGCGTAGCCGATGGGCGCGATGAAGCAGAGCAGGAACACCGCGAGGAACGGCAGCAGGAAGCCGAAGGCCGCGCGGGCGTTGCGGGCCTCGGTGCGGGTGGGTCGCTTCACGTTGCGGTACTCCTAACGACCGGCAGTCCGGCGGGGTCTGCGGGCGGCGCGCGGGCGGCCGGGGTCACGCGCGTGGGAGCGGGCCTGGCGGGTGCGGCGGGGGCCCGGCGGTGGGCGCCCCGCGCGCCGGTGGCACCCCGCGCGCCGGTGGGTCACCCGCTGGCCGAGCTCTGGCCGGCCTCGACCTTGAGCCCCTTGTCCTTGAGGTCCTCGATGGTCTCGCCCTGCACCTTCCTGAGCACCGAGCGGAAGGCGGTGCCGTCCCCGATGGCCTCCAGGAACGCGTCGCCGAGCCGCTGGTAGAGGGTGTCCACGGTGGGGCCCCACTTCCAGCTCGTGTCCACGGCCTTGCCGGCCTCGATGAAGATCCGGCTGTAGTGCTGGCCGCCGAAGAACTCCCGGCGGCCCTCCAGGTCGGCGGTGCTGTAGCCGGAGACGGCGCTGGGGAAGCCGTAGCCGCCCTTGATCAGCAGTTGGACGGCCTCCGGGGCGGAGTTGAGCCACACGGCGAAGGCCAGCGCGTCCCTGGGGTAGGTGCAGTCGGTGAACACCGCGGTGGTCGAGCCGCCCCAGTTGGCCTGCGCGTTCTCGCCCCGCTTCCACTGCGGCAGCGACGCGGCCCGCCACTTGCCCGCCGTGTCGGGGGCGTTGCCGGTCAGCAGCGCGTCGCCCCAGCTCGCGCCCAGCCAGGAGACGATGTCACCGGTCTGGATGTCCTTGTACCAGGCGTTCTGCCGGTCCGGGATGGTCTTGATCAGCTCGTCGTCGACGAGCCTGCTCCAGAAGTCGGCGACCCTGAGCGAGGGCGCGTCGTCGATGGCGACGGTCCAGGTGTCGCCCCGGGTGCCGAACCAGCGCCCGCCGGCCTGCCAGGCCAGGGCGGCGAAGCGGTTGCCGTTGGTGGCCGAGAACGTCTCGATCCAGGCACCGTGCTTGCGCACCGCCCGGGCCGCGTCCGCGTACTCGGCCCAGGTCCGCGGCGTCCTGATCCGCCACTCGTCGAACAGGTCCTGACGTAAGAACAGGCCCATCGGGCCCGAGTCCTGCGGGATGGCGTACACGGACCTGCCGTACACCGACTGCTGCCACTGCCAGCCCACGAAGCGGGACCGGTAGCGGTCGCCGCCGTACGCCGACAGGTCGACCAGGGCGTTGTCGAGGAGGAAGCTGGGGACGACCGAATACTCTATCTGGGCGAGGTCGGGGGCGTCGCCGGCCTTCACGGCGGCGTGCATCTTGGCGTACTGGGCGCCGCCCACCGCCGAGACCTTCTCCAGGTTGATCCGCACCTCGGGGTGGTGCTCGTTCCACAGCGCCACCGGGTTCTCGATGCCCGGCACCCAGGACCAGAAGTTGAGCGTGATCTTCTCGCCCTTCCTGCGCTCCCTGACCTCGTGGCCGTCGTCGCCGCAGCCCGCGAGCGCGGCCCCGGCCGCCGCCGCTGCCGCGCCCACGACGGCGCGCCGACCGGGTCCCCGTGGGCTCATGTCAGGTCCTCCACGGGGACGCGGCGGAAGGTGAGGGTCGAGTAGGCGCTGAAGTCGCCCGTCTCGTAGAGCAGTCCGACGGTGTCGTCGTCCAGTCGCGCGAGGTCGGAGTAGGCGGCCGGCAGGCCGTCCACGGTGTGTGCCGTGCGCCAGGTGACGCCCCCGTCGTCGCTGGCCCGCACGGTCATCAGGGCCCGGTAGTCCGGCGTCGCGGGCCCGGAGAACAGCAACGTTCCGCCGCCGGGCGCGCCGGGGCGGTCCAGGTGCAGGACGCTGCCCTGGACGACGGGCGTGACCAGGCCGGCCTGCGGGCGGAACGGCTTGACCAGCGAGGCGCCGCCGTCGGTCGAGTAGGCGTCGGCCCGGTTGCCGGGCGCGGCGGCGTCGGTGCGGGTGTTGAGGTAGACCCGACCGTCCGGGAGCTGCGCGGCGGTCGTCTCGTTGACGTTGACGTAACCGTCCGGGTTGTCGTCCACGTAGCCCAGCCGCCAGGTCGCGCCGCCGTCGTCGCTGAGCAGGTCGTGGCCGCCGTTGTACTTGCCCTCCGTGCCGCTGTCGGCGCCGGAGGGCGGCAGCGAGTGGTTGGCCGGGACCACGACGCGCCCGGCGTGCGCTCCGTGGCGCAGGTGGAGGGCGTGCCCGGGCGTGGTGGCGTACCAGCGCCACTCGGGGCGCTTGACGTGCTCGGTGATCTCGCGCGGGCTCGACCAGGTCGCGCCGTCGTCGTCGCTGTGCTGGACCCACACCCGCCGGCCGTCGGCCGGCGAGACCTCGCCGCGGCGGATGCGGTCCTCGGTGGCGCCGGCCGCGCTGTGCACCTGCACCAGGACGATCCGGCCACCGTCGATCACCACCGGCGCGGGGTTGCCCGCGGTGCCGTCGCCGTTGCGGCTGACGATCTGGAGCGGGCCCCAGGTGCGCCCGCCGTCGGCGGAGCGCCGCAGCACCAGGTCGATGTCGCCCCAGTCGGCCGACGAGGCCACCCGCCCCTCGGCGAAGGCGAGCACCGTGCCCCGGTCCGTGACGACCAGCGCGGGAATCCGATAGCTCGCGTACCCATCGGTGCCGGCGCGGAAGGGGACGGACACTTCGTAGGTCTTGTACGCCGTCATATCGCTTGCCATCAGACCCTCCCGATGCCCCGGTGCAATCGAGCGCCAACGACAGGACGTAGGACGTCCCTTGTGTGCGGTGACCATAAGGAGCGCCTTACAGAGCGTCAAGACACGGCACATGAACAGTTAGCAACGCAGCCTGAGCGATTCCGCCAAAGGATGCAGTCATACCGGTCGTCTTCTCGTGCCCTGGGTCGAGGCGCGGGCGCCCGCCGGGACCTAGCGTGAACGGCGTGAAGGGAGCGAGCGCGCACCCGGCCCGACGCCGGTCGCGACCGGTCGGCGCGTGCCGCGAACGAGTCGCCGACGCGGCTCGCCCGAAGGGCCGCCAGACGGCGCGCGAACGGGTGACGCGCGCCCCTCGGCGAGCGCCGTTCGCGCGGCGCACCACGGATACGTGCCGGCACAGACCGGCGAGGAGAGGGGCGTACGGATGGACGAGAAGTGGCGGAGCGCTCGCGAGGGCGGCCGGCCGGTGGTCAAGCACCTGGTCGAGGGAGCGGCGACGGCCGTGGTCGGTCTGGCCCTGTGGCTGTTCACCGCGGACGTGCACACCCCGGTCATCACGCTGCGCAAGGTCGGCGTGGTGCTGATGTTCGTCGGCGCGGCCCAGCTTCTCTACGGCGCGTACGTGGGGGCCTCGGCGCGCGACAGGCGCTGAGGCGCGCGGCGACCGCCGAGGCGCGGGGCGACCGCTGGCTGGGGCGCGGGGCGGGGACGCGGCGTCGCGGGAGCGGCGGCGGGGGCCTGTGGCACGAGGGCGGCCCGACCTCGCGCCGGCCGTGTGCGAGGCCGATCGATATTCGCTTGCCCGTGTTCGCTGGTCGGCGGACGATGACCTCTCGTGACCCATCCCGAACAGCCCGACGTGGCAGATGCTGACCGTTCCCCCGTCGAGGCTGTCGGGACCGGTGGGGCCGCCGAGATCCCCCGGCCCGCCGGTGGCGACCCGGGCGCCGCCACGGGCGAGGGCGGCCAGGCCGCGGGCGGGAAGCCGCCGCGCTCCGGCGGGCGCGTGCGGGCGCTGCTGCCCGACCTGTCGCCGTGGCGCTCCTCGCGGGACTTCCGGCTGATCTGGATGGCCGGCGCCGTGACCTCCTTCGGCAGCTTCCTGACCATGATCGCGCTGCCGTTGCAGGTCAAGGAGTTGACCGGCTCGGCCTTCGCGGTCGGCGCGATCGGCGCCGTGCAACTCGTACCGCTGATCGTCTTCGGCCTGTACGGCGGCGCCCTCGCCGACGCCATGGACCGGCGCACGCTCATCCTCCTCACCGAGCTGGGCCTCGGCCTCCTCACCGTCCTGCTGCTGGTCAACAGCCTGCTGCCGCACCCGATGCTGTGGCTGCTCTACGTGGTGGCGGGGCTGACCAGCGCGCTGGCCGGCATCCAGCAACCGGCCCTTGACGCCCTGATGGCCCGGATCGTCCCGCACGACCAGCTCACCGCCGCCGCGGCGCTCAACTCCATCCGCTGGCAGCTCTCGGCCATCGTCGGGCCCTCGGTCGCCGGACTGATCGTCGCGTTCGCCGGGTTGCCCGTGGCGTACGGGCTCGACCTGCTGACCTTCGTCGTCTCCACGCTGCTCGCGGTGCGGCTCGCGGCGGCGCCGCCCGCGCACGACGCGGAGCGCCCCTCGCTGGCCGGCATCTGGGCCGGCGCCCGCTACGCGTGGCAGCGCAAGGAACTCCTGGGCACCTACGCGGTCGACATGGTCGCCATGTTCTTCGCGTACCCGAACGCGATCTTCCCCTTCCTCGCCGACGACCTGGACGCGACCTGGGCGCTCGGCCTGATGTACGCGGCGGGCTCGGTCGGCTCCGTGCTGGTCAGCCTGACCAGCGGGTGGACCTCGCGGGTGTACCGGCACGGCCGCATGGTGGCGGCCGGCGCCGCGCTGTGGGGACTGGCCATGGCCGCGGCCGGGGCGCTGCCCAACATCTGGCTCGTGCTGCTGTGCCTGGCGGTGGCGGGCGGCGCGGACATGATCAGCGGCCTGTTCCGGTCCACGCTGTGGAACCAGACCATCCCGGACGAGCTGCGCGGCCGGCTGGCCGGCATCGAGCTGCTCTCGTACATGACGGGCCCGCAGCTCGGCCAGGTCAGGGCCGGTTCGATGGCCGCGCTGACGAGCGTGCGGACCTCGGTGTGGTCGGGCGGCGTCGCGTGCGTGGCGGCGGTCGGGCTGCTGGCGGCCTCGCTGCCGAAGCTGATGGCGTACGACTCCCGGACCAACCCGCACGCCCTCAAGATGCGCGCGGCCCGCGAGGCGCGTGAGGCGAGCCCGACGGCGCCGTGAGGCGTGGGGCTCGTGGCGGGTCGGGGTGCGCCACGCCCGGCCTCGCCACGCCACGCCCCGCCGCGTGCGCGGCGGCGGGCGACCGGGGTCGGCGGCGCGACGGTCGGCGCTGTCGGCATACGTCGCGCGTACCAGTTCCCCGCCCGGGTCCGGGATTCGACGCTGAGGTCCCGGTCGTCGCCGTGCCGTTCGGCCCACTCGGACAACGCCCGGCGCCGGGACTCAAGCCAGGCGTTCGGGGCCGGGTTGTCCGATCGGACGCGATCCAGTTCCGCGTCGTGCTCGGCTACCCGCGAACCGGGCGCGGGCTGGGCGGTCGAGCTCGCGGCTCAGAGCCGACCCGGACTCCCCTCCGGTGTGCCCGTCTGCACTCAGCGAGGAGCGGTACCACCCGGGGGCTCCGCTCCCAGGAGCGCGAGCAGCCCGGGGAATCTCCTCTCGATGTCCGCGCGTCGCAGTCGGATGCCCTTGCGGTTGCCGTAGTCGATCTCGTCGACGAGACCTGCCTCGCGCAGGACGCGGAAGTGGTGGGTCTGGGTCTGCTTCGAGATCGGAAGATCGAACGAGTTGCAGCCCCGCTCGCTGTCGCTGTGGTCGGCGGCCAACCGCGCGATCACCGAACGACGGTGCTCGTCGGCGAGGGCGCGAAACACCGCGCCCAGGTCGAGTGCGTCGGCCTCCGGGCCGACCAGGTTCTTCCCGGCCACGTGACACCTCCTTCAGGTACGACTTGCATCGTACCTGAAAGACGTGCTCCACTGAGGTACGAAATTCTTCGTACCTGGTCCGCTCGCGCTACCCCGTGCCGCCGCTCCCTGGAAGCGGGGCCGGCACTCGCCGAGGGGGCCTGGTCATCGACCCTCTGAGAGGTCATCGTCATGCAGAAGCCCGAGGTGCTGATAGTCGGTGCCGGAATCGCGGGGCCCGCGCTCGCGTACTGGCTTTCCCGGAACGGCTACCGGCCGACGGTCGTCGAACACGCCCGGCAACTGCGCTCCGGTGGTAGCGCGATCGTCGTGAAGGGGCCCGCGATCCCGGTCGCCGACCGCATGGGCATCCTTCCGCAGCTCCGCGGGCTCGCCACCCGCAGTCGGTCACTGATCCTGCTCGACCCCGGCGGCAGGCGCGTTCTGCGACTCCCGCTCGCCTCGGACCAGGCGCCGACGGTCGAGGTGACCCGCGCCGACCTGTCCGAGGTGCTTCACCGGTCGGCGCAGGCCGAGGCCGAGCTCCTGTTCGACGACACGGTCACCGCTCTCGACCAGGACGGAGGTGGAGTCGACGTCACCTTCCGGCGGTCCCCGCCACGGCGCTTCGACTTGGTCGTCGGCGCCGACGGGATGCACTCCACCGTACGGCGCCTGGTGTTCGGACCCGAGCGGCAGTTCGCGAGCGACCTGGGCCTGTACAGCGCGACCGTCCCGCTGGAACCCGACGCCGTCGAGGACCCGAGCGAGATGACCATGCTGACCGTGCCCAACCGGATGCTGGTCGTCCACCCCTCGCGAACCACCCCGCTGGCGATCTTCACCTTCCGGGCCGCACGACTGGCGTCCCACGACCGCAAGAACACCGCCCTTCACAAGCAGACCGTGGCCGACGCCTACGCCGACGTGCGGTGGCGGGCACCGGAACTCGTGGCCGCGTTCCGCGACCACCCGGCTCCGTTCTTCGACCGCCTGACCAGCGTCCGGATGCCCTCGTGGTCCCGTGGACGGGTCGTACTGCTCGGGGACGCGGCGGCGGCGACAGCCCTGCTGGGCGACGGGTCCAGCTTGGCGATGGCAGGCGCGTACGCCCTCGCGGAAGAGCTCGCCGCCCATCCCGGCGACCACGCCCGCGCCTTCGCCGCCTACGAGTCGCGGCTCCGCCGCGAGGTGGGCCCGCGGCAGCGACGCGTCGGACCGCTCTCCAGGCTCCTGGTGCCCCGCACCCGGCCGGGCCTCGCGGTGCGCAACGCGGTGGGCCGCGCCGTCGGTCACACGAACCGGGTCACCTCTCGCCAGGCCGCGAACCCGTAGCCCGGGTCCGCACCGACCGCGCACCGGTCGGTGCGCGACTCCGCGGTAGCTCTCAGCCGGTCGGCGCCACCGTGAAGACCGTCCCCGCCCTTCGTCACGCCGCGACCTGAGGTCGGCAGAAGCTCAGCGGAACATGTACGCGTACGCCAACGCGGCCAGGAAGTGGGACGGGTCGCGGGCCCCGTCGGTGGCCGAGGAGGCCCGGAGCACGGCGCTGCCGAAGCCGACAGCGCCGGCGCGCGCGACGGCGCGCCAAGGGGCCGCTCCTCCCACTCCTCCCACGGGGACTTCCGTGCGGGGAGCGGCCCCCGCCGCGTGTCAGAGCGCTCCGGCCCGCCGCTCGGCGCGCTACGGCCTCCGCTCGGCGCGTACGTCCGGGGGCACGCCCCGGTCTCCGCTCCGGCGCGCCGGCCCCGAGCGGTTGCGCCGGGCCCCGCCCACGCGGCGCGGCCTCAGCCCGTCGCCGCGTCGGCGACCTGGATCAGGGGCTTTCCGGGGGTGTGGCGGCGGGCGGTGAAGGCGGTGGGGGCGTCGGCCAGCGGGTAGACCGTGCCCACCAGGGGTCGCAGCCGCCCGTCCTGGACCCGTCGCGCGAGGTCGGCGAGGCGGTGCCGGTCGGGCTCGACGACGAAGAAGACCGACCGCCCGTCCTCGGGGCGGACCGTGGTCGGCGCGGCGATCGTGACGAGCGTGCCGCCGGGCCGCACCAGGCGGGCCGAGCGGTCGAGCGCCTCACCACCGATCACGTCGAGCACCAGGTCCACCGGGCCGGCGTCGGCCAGTTGACCGCCCGCGTCGCCACCCCGCGCGCCGTCGAGGTCGACGAAGACGTCGGCGCCGAGTTCCAGGGCCGTGGCCCGGTCCCGGGCGCGGCCGGTGGCGACCACGCGGGCCCCGGCCTCGCGGGCGAGCTGGACCGCGATGCTGCCGACCCCGCCGGCCGCGCCGTGGACCAGCACGCTCTGCCCGGCCACCAGCCGCCCGTGGTCGAAGAGCCCCTGCCAGGCGGTGAGCCCGGAGATCGGCAGCGCCGCGGCCTCCAGGTGGCTGACGGACGCCGGCAGTGGCGCCAGGTTGCGGGCCTCCACGGCCACGTACTCGGCCAGCGTCCCGTCGCGCGTCCAGTCGGTCAGCCCGAAGACCCGCTGGCCGACGGTGAGGCCCGTGGTGCCGTACCCCAGCTCGGCCACCACGCCGGACACCTCGTGGCCGGGGACGGAGGGCGTGCGGTCGCGGCCGGCGCGGTCCGTCCAGGTGCCCGGCCACTCCAGTTCGCCGGGTGTGAAGCCGGCCGCGTGCACCCGGACGATGACGTCGTTCTCGGCCGCGTGCGGGTACGGGGCCTCCTCGTACACCAGCCCGCCCGTCCCGGCCGCCCGGTCGCGCACCCTGATCGCCTTCATGGCCACTCTCCTCCCCCGCAGCCGAGCCCGTCTCCGCGCTGCTCACGAGGGCGACGCTAGTCGCGCCCTTGGCCCGCTCCGTGGTCCAAATCCGGGCCGGAATCCCGGGCCAAGTCGCGGGCGCCGGGCGCGTGGTCGGCGCGCTGACCAGCCCCGTACCGACGGCCGGCGGCCGGCATCCCGCTGAGCGCCGCGCGCCGCGCTAGTCGTTCCAGCGGGGGTCGTCCTGCCAGTCGCGCTCGCGGTCCCGGGCGTGCTCGATCGCCTGGGCCGCCTCCTCGCGGGTGGCGTACGGGCCCAGCCGGTCGGCCGCCCGGCACTCGGGGCCCTCTTCCACGCTCCCGTGGCGCACGCAGTAGTACCACTCGCCGGGCTTGCCGGGCGTGCCCTTCGAGAACAGCGCCATCTGTGCCTCGCCTTCCTCAGATGTCTCCACCGCACCGCATTCACGTGTGCTGGCTCACTTGCCGCCATGGTGCCCGATGGGTCCTGGATACACTCGCTCGCATGTCTGGCCAGTCGCTTCTAGTCCCGGGGCAGCTCTCCCCCCTCCGCACCGTCCCCGCCGCCATTCCGCGGCCGGAGTACGTGGGCAAGGACGCCCCCACCCCGTACACCGGCCCCGAGGTGCAGGACGCCGAGACGATCGAGCGGATGCGGGTCGCCGGGCGCATCGCCGCGCAGGCGCTGGAAGAGACCGCGCGGCACATCGTGCCGGGGACCACCACGGACGAACTCGACCGGGTCGCGCACGAGTTCCTCTGCGACCACGGCGCGTACCCCTCCACGCTCGGCTACCGCAAGTACCCCAAGTCGCTGTGCACCTCCGTCAACGAGGTCATCTGCCACGGCATCCCCGACTCGACCGTGCTGCGCGACGGCGACATCGTGAACCTGGACATCACCGCGTACATCGGCGGCGTGCACGGCGACAACAACGCCACCTACCTGTGCGGCGACGTGGACGAGGAGTCGCGACTGCTCGTGGAGCGCACCCGGGAGTCGCTGGCGCGGGCCATCAAGGCCGTCAAGCCCGGCCGGCAGATCAACATCATCGGGCGCGTCATCGAGTCGTACGCCAAGCGCTTCGGCTACGGCGTGGTGCGGGACTTCACCGGGCACGGCATCAACACGTCGTTCCACTCGGGCCTGATCGTGCCGCACTACGACAGCCCGCACCACACCACCGAGATCCGGCCGGGCATGACGTTCACCATCGAGCCGATGCTGACCCTCGGCACGCACGAGTACGACATGTGGGACGACGGCTGGACCGTGGTCACCAAGGACCGCAAGCGCACCGCGCAGTTCGAGCACACGCTCGTGGTCACCGAGACCGGGGCGGACATCCTCACCCTGCCCTGACGCGGACACCGGCCTGACGGCCCGTTGCCACCACCGCGACGACGGCCACGACGCGAGCCCGCCGCCCCACTTCCGGGGCGGCGGGCTCGCGTCGTGGAGCGGCGGGGCTCAGGCGCTGAGGGCGCCCGGGCCGTCGGTGCCGAAGAGTTCGCCCAGCTCCCGGAAGACCCCGGTGTTCAGCGCGAAGGCCCGCTTGCACTCCTCGATGACGCGCTGCTTCTCCAGGTCGTCCACCGGCAGCGCGTCGAGCAGCGCACGGTACTCGCGCTTGAACGCGGCCGGGTTGCCGATCTCCTCGAAGACGTAGAACCGCACGCCGTCGCCCTTGCGCTCGAAGCCCCAGGTCTTCTCGGCCGTGCCACGGATGATCTGGCCGCCGGAGAGGTCGCCGAGGTAGCGCGTGTAGTGGTGCGCGACGAACCCGCCGGGCCAGCGCCGCGCGCACTCCTCGACCCGCGCCACGTACGCCGCGGTGGCGGGCAGCGGCTCCAGGCCCGCGCGCCAGTCGGGGCCGCCGAGGAAGGCCAGGTCGCGTTCGAGCTCGGCCGTACGAGCCAGCTCGGGCCGGATGAACGGGCCCGCCACCGGGTCGTCGGCCAGCGTGGCCGGGCCGCTCTCCAGGGCCCGGTAGACGAACCAGAGCTGCTCCGTGTACCGCCGGAAGGCGGTCACGCCGAGCTGGCCGCCGAGCATGGCGCTCATGAACATCGAGGTCTCGGCCTCGGTGTGCTGCGCGTGCGAGGCGGTGCGGATGACCGTGGAGAACGGCTCGGGTGCGGGTGCGGCGTCCAAGACGGACCTCCGGGTGCCGATGGGACGAGAGCGAGCGGGCCGTGCATGCCGAAAAGCGACATGAAAAGCCGAGAACACGGGATACACCCGCTTCGCGGGCGGCCCCACCGGCAATTCTGTCTACTTAGGTTTGCCTAAGTCAATGACTTCCCGACGACTTGTCGGTAAAACCCTACCGCCGCGACCGCCCTCGGGCGAGTGGCTTCGCGGCGGTGGTCGGGGCGGGGGCAGCCGCGCGCCCGCGCCCACCGGCCGGGGCCGGGGACGCGGGCGCGGAGTGGGGGGTGGGTTCGCGCGCGCCGGGCGCTGTGCGGGGTCAGCCCTGGGCGGGGGTGGCCGCCGCCCGGCGGCGGACGGCGAAGGCCGCCGCGCCACCGCCGGCGACGAGCACGCCAGCGGCGCCGAGCAGCACGCCGGTGGGCACGTCGGCGCCGGTGGCGGCCAGCGAGCCGGAGCCGCCCGTGCTGCCGCCACCGCCGTCGCCACCGGTCACGCCGCCGGTGCCGAACGCGTCGGTGCCGGAGCCCGTGCCGCCGGTGCCGCCCGCGCCGCCGGTGCCGGAGCCCGAGGTGCCGCCGGAGCCGGCGGTGCCGCCCGGCAGGCTGGCGTCCTTGTCCAGCGAGACGGCGAGGCTGATCGGGTCGAGCGCCTCACCGGCCTGGTAGTAGCCCGCGAACGCCTTGGCCCCGCCCGGGGTGAGGGTGGCCGGGACGTTGTTGAGGGAGATCACCTTGTCGGTGCCGGTCAGCCCGCCGGCGGGCAGCTTGAGGTCGGCCAGCGTCAGGTCGTCGCTCTTGGTGACCTTGCCGGTCTTGATGTCCTTGGAGGAGAGGTCGGCGACGAGGGTGCCCCGGGCGCCGTTCGCCCTGACCTTCAGGTCGCTGATCCTGAGGTCCAGCTTGCCCTGGTGGCCGGTGAAGCGGACCGCGCCGGCGAACTTGGCGTCCAGCGACTTGGCGTCCGCGTCGTACTTCCCGCTGCCCTTGGGGAAGCGGTAGACGTCGCCCTGCTTCTTGGCGCCGGCGGAGAGCTCGACCTTGCCGCTCGCGATCGGGCCCGTGACGTACGTGCGGAACTTCTCCTTGACGCCCCAGTCGAGGTTGCCGGAGTGGATCTCGCCGCTGACCCCGGGCTGCCCGGTGGGGTCGCTGGTCGGCTTGGACGTGGGCTGGTCGGTGGGCTGGTTCGTGGGGGTGTCCGTCGGGTTGTCCGTCGGCCGGTTGGTGGGCTCGTCGGTGGGCTTGTTCGTCGGCTTGTCGGTCGGCTTGTCCGTGGGCTTGTCGGTCGGCTTGTCGGTGGGCTTGTCCGTCGGCTCCGGCTTGACCGGGCCGCCGGGGGTGACCGTGAGCGTGGCCGGGTCGAGGTCGTCGCCGGCCGCGTAGAAGCCGCTGAACGCCTTGGCGCCGTCCTCGGTCAGCTTGGCCGGGATGTTGGCGAAGACCATCGCGCCGCCCGCGCCCTGGCCCGGCCGGACGCTGCTCAGGTCCAGGTCGGCGAGCCGCACGTCGTCGCTGTTGGTGACCTTGCCGGTCTTCATGTCCTTCGAGCTGACGTCGGCCGTGATCGCGCCCTTGGTCCGCTCGGTGCTCAGCTTGAGGTCGCTCAGCCTGAGGTCGAGCTTCTCCTCGTGGCCGGTGAAGCGGACGGCGCCCTTGAAGGCGGTGTTGACGGCGTGCGTGCCGGTGTCGTAGGTGCCCGCGCCGTCGACGAAGGTGAACGGCCCGTTGCCCGCCGCCTGCTTCGCGCCGTCCGACACGGTGATCTTGCCGCCGGCGATGGGCCCGGCGACGTACTTGCGGAAGCTCTCCTTCACACCCCAGTCCAGGGTGCCGTTCTTGAGCTCCAGCTTCGGCGGACCGGCCGGCTTGTCGCCGCCGTCGCCGGCGGCGAACGCCGGCAGGCTCAGCGCGGCGGCGCCGAGCGCCGCGGCGGTGGCTATCGCGGCGGTCCGCGCGACCGTGGTACGGCGCGGTCCGCGAGGTGCGGGGTGGGTGGCGGACATCGTCAGATCTCTCCTCGAATGGGTGGTGGGGCCGGCCGCCGGGGGGACGCGGCCGGGCCCGCTGCGTGGTGCGCGGCGCCCGTCGTGCACGGGCCGGGGTGGCCTGGGCCGTGTGGCGGGCGAGCCGGTGTGGGCCGGTCGCCCGCCGCGCGGCTGCCCCGCTCGGGGGCTCTCGCGTGGGGGGTACGGGGCCCGCGCGGCGGCGCCGCGCGGACCGGGGCTGGTGGGGCGCCGGGGTCAACCGCCGGCGGGTGCGCCGTCGGTGTCGGTGGGCGTGCTGACCGCGGCGGTGCGGCGCCTGCGGACGACGAGCACGGTGGCCGCCGCGACCGCGGCCAGCAGCGCGGCGCCGCCGGTCGCCAGAGCGGGCGTGGAGGGCCCGTCCGAGTCGTCGGCTGCCTGTCCTCCGTCGGAGTCGGCCGGCGCCGCGACCGCCGTCGCGGAGCGCTCCGGCCCCGGCGTGGCCGTCGGTTCGCTGCCCAGGTCGGGCAGGGGCGGCAGGGTGGCGTCCGCGTCGGTGGCCACGGCCAGCGAGAGCGGGTCCATCGCGGTGCCGGCCCGGTACATGCCGCCGAACGCCTCGGCGCCCTGCCGGGTCAGCTTGGTCGGCGCCTCCGCCACCGTGACCAGGCCGTCCTTGGCCGTGGGCGCCTTGAGGGCCGTGGCGTCGAAGGTGACCAGGGGAACGTCGCGGCGGGTGGCGCCGTCGGTGGTGACGTCGGCCGCGAGGGTGCCCAGGCCGTCGGCGACCTGGATCCGTACGCCGCTCAGCGCGAGGTCGAGGCGGGCGCCGGTGAAGTGCGTACGGCCGGTGAACGTGGCGTCCAGGGCCCCGGTGCGGCGGTCGTAGCTGCCCTTGCCGGCCGGGAAGCGGAACAGCGCGCCGCCGTCCTGCGCCCCTTCGGTGAGCCTCCAACGCCCCTTCGCGATGGGGCCGGTGACGTACTCCCGGAAGGTGCGGCGCACGCCCCAGTCCACGACGGCGTCCTGGACCTTCCCGGTGCCCTTGGCCCGGTCGGCGTCCTTGTCCCCCTTCTCGTCCCCGTTCTCGACGCCGTCCTTGTCCCCGTTCTTGGCACCGTCCTCGGGCTTGTCCTGGTCGGACTCGCCGCCCTTGTCGTCCGTCGCGCCGGGCGCGATGTCGGCCGAGAGGTTCAGCGGGTCGAGCGGGGTGCCGGCCGTGTAGTAGCCGGCGAACGCCTGCGCGCCCCGGGCGGTGAGGGTGGCCGGGATGGACTGGAGGACGACGGCGGTGCCGCCGCCGCGCATGTTCACGCGGGACAGGTCGAGCGATGCCAACGGGACCTGGCTGGCGCTGGTCACCTTGCCGGTGCCCTTGGCCCGGCTCACCATGTCCGCGTACAGGGTGCCGGTGCCGTTGCCCGGGGTGCGCACCGTCAGGCGGCTGAGGCTCAGGTCGAGTTCGTACGTGCCGCTCGGCTTGCGGTGCCCGACGAAGTGCACCCCGCCGGAGAACGCGGCGCTGAAGGAGCCGCTGTCCGGGTCGTAGGAGCCCTTGGCGGAGTGGAAGCGGAACTGGCTCTCGCCCACCGTGGCGGCGCCTTGCTGGAGGCTCCAACTGCCCTGGGCGATCGGCCCCGTGACGTAGCGCTGGAAGGAGGACTTGAGGCCCCAGTCCAGGCGCCCGCCGGCGACCGTGCGGTCCGCCGCGTGGGCGGCGGTGACCGGTGACAGAGCGCCGAGGAGCCCGGCGAGAAGCACGAGCACACCGGCGCGGGTGGGTCTGGCTGGCAGCATCAGATGCCCCTCCCGGAACGTAGCGATGCAGGTAAGGCTAACCTAAGCTACAGCTCGGCCTGGTCGGAACCCCGGGGCCGGCGCCCCCGTGGACGGCAGGACGACAGAGAGGCGAAAACGTGCAGCAACGGCAGTCGGCGAGGCCACCCGCCCGCGTTCCACGCATCGTCACCGCCCTCGCCGCCACCCTCGCGCTCGCGCTCGGGCTCGCCGGGTGCGGCGGGTCCGACGGCGGTTCGGGCGGCGGGAAGAACGGGGGCGGGGGCGCCTCCGCGACACAAGCGGAAGCGCTGGAACCGCTCGCGGGGAAGCCGAGCCCGCGCCTCCCGGCCACCGTCAGTTCGGTCGACGGCCACCGCACCACCGTGACCAGCGCCGACCGGATCGTGCCGCTGACCGGCTCGCTCTCGGAGATCGTGTTCACCCTCGGGCTCGGCGACCGGGTCGTCGGGCGGGACGTCACCGCCGACTTCGCGCAGGCCAGGAAGTTGCCGGTGGTCACCCGGGCGCACGACGTGTCGGCCGAGAACGTGCTCTCCCTGAAACCCACCGTCGTCCTGGCCGACACCAGCACCGGACCGGCCGAGGCCATCGACCAGATCCGCGACGCGGGCGTACCGCTGATCATCCTCGCCCCGGCGAAGGAACTCGCCGACGTCGGCACCCGCATCGACGCGGTCGCCACGGCGCTCGGCGTGCCGGACGCGGGCCGGGAGTTGCGCGAGCGCACCGAGCGCCGGATCGACGCCGTCCGCGCCGACATCAAGCGCCCGGCCGACGGCAAGCGCCCACGGGTGGCGTTCCTGTACCTGCGCGGCTCGGCCGCGGTCTACCTGCTCGGCGGGCGCGACTCGGGCGCCGGCTCGCTGCTTGAGGCGGCCGGCGCGCGGGACGCCGGCAAGGAGTCCGGCCTGACGAAGGACTTCACGCCGATCACCAGCGAGGCGCTGGCCAAGGCCGCGCCGGACGCCATCCTCGTGATGTCCAAGGGACTTGACTCGGTCGGCGGCGTGGACGGCCTGCTCAAACTGCCTGGCGTCGCCGAGACACCGGCCGGCATGGACCGCCGTGTCGTCTCCATCGAGGACGGCAAGCTGCTCAACTACGGCCCGCGCACCGACCAGGTGCTGCGCTCGCTCGTGGACCAGTTGTACGAGGACGCGCCGTGACGCTCTCCACCGGGCCGTCCCAGCCCCCGCACGCCCCACGGCCCCCGGGGGCGGCCGAGTCCCCGCAAGACGGGAAGTCCGCCCCGCTCCCCGGGACTTCGGAGGCCGTGGCGGCTTCGGAGGCCGTGGCGGCTTCGGAGCCTCTGAAGGAGTCGCCGGCCGAGTCCGCCGCCGCGCGGCCGCCGAGCCCCACGGTGGCCGGGCGGCGGCGCGCGCGGGCCGCGGCGCTGACCGGGGGGCTGGTCGTCGCGCTGGTCACGCTGTGCCTGGTGGCCGCGGGCACCGGCGCGTACGACATCCCCATCGGCGACGTCGCGCGCTCGGCGCTGCACCGGGTGGGGCTCGGCGGGGCGCCGCTGGACCGGGTCGGCGAGAGCGTGCTGTGGAACGTGCGGCTGCCGCGCGTCGTGCTCGCCCTGCTGGTCGGGGCGTCGCTGGGGTGCGCGGGAGCGCTGATGCAGGGCGGGTTCGGCAATCCGCTGGCCGAGCCCGGGGTGATCGGCATCTCGGCGGGCGCCGCCGTGGGCGCGGTGGGCGCCATCGCGCTCGGCCTCACCTTCCTCGGCGACTGGACCGTGACCGCCTGCGCGTTCGGCTCCGGACTGCTGACCGTGCTTGTCGTGTACGCGCTCTCGCGGTCGGACGGCAAGACCGAGGTGGTGACGCTGATCCTGACCGGCATCGCGGTCAACGCCTTCGCCGGCGCGCTGATCGGCCTGTTCATCTTCTTCGCCGACAACGCCCAGATCACCCAGATCACCTTCTGGCAGCTCGGCAGCCTCTCCCAGGCCACCTGGCCCAAGGTGCTCGCGGTGCTGCCGTGCGCCGTGGCCGGCCTGGTCCTCGCGCCGGTGTACGCGCGCCAACTGGACCTGCTCGCCCTCGGCGAGCGCCCGGCCCGGCACCTGGGCGTGGACGTGGAACGGCTGCGGGTCGCCGTCGTGGTGCTGGTCGCGCTGCTGACGGCCGCCGCCGTCGCGGTCGCGGGCATCATCACCTTCGTCGGCCTTCTCGTACCGCATCTGCTGCGGATGGCCGCGGGCCCGGGCCACCGGTTCCTGGTGCCGGGCAGCGCGCTGGGCGGGGCCGTCGTGCTGGTCGCGGCCGACCTCGCGGCGCGCACCGTCGCACAACCCGCCGAACTGCCGCTCGGCGTGCTCACCGCGCTGTTCGGCAGCCCGTTCTTCTTCTGGCTGCTGCGCAGGACCCGTCGCAAGCAAGGAGGTTGGGCATGAGCGTGCGCTCCCTGACGGGCCGGCTGACCGGCCGCGCCCGGCGGCTGCCGGGCCGCCCCGCGCCGGGCGAGGCGGCGGCCGAGGTGGCCGACCTGCGGGTCGTCCTCGGCGGCCGGACGGTGCTGGACGACGTGTCGTTGCGGGTCACCGCGGGCGAGGTGCTGGCGCTGGTCGGGCCGAACGGGGCGGGCAAGTCCACGCTGCTGTCCGCGCTCGCCGCCGACCTGACCCCGGCCACGGGCACCGTACGCGTCGACGGACGCCCCGTGGCCGACTGGAGCCCGGGCGAGTTGGCGCTGCGCCGGTCCGTGCTGCCCCAGTCCGCCGCGCTGTCCTTCCCGTTCACGGTGGAGGAGGTGGTACGGATGGGCCGCGCCCCGTGGGTGGGCACGCCGGCGGAGGACGAGGACGATCCGGCGGTGGCGGCGGCCATGGTCACCACGGAGGTGGCCGCGTTCGCCGACCGCCCCTTCGGCGCGCTCTCCGGCGGCGAACGCGCCCGTACCGCGCTGGCCAGGGTGTTGGCCCAGCGCACGGCCCTGCTGCTGCTCGACGAGCCGACGGCCGCGCTGGACCTGCGGCACCAGGAGTTGGTGCTGCGGGTGTGCCGGGAGCGGGCCGCGGCGGGGGACGCCGTCGTCGTGGTCCTGCACGACCTGGGGTTGGCCGCGGCGTACGCGGACCGCACCGCCGTGCTGCACGGCGGGCGGATCGCGGCCGACGGGCCGCCGGACGAGGTGTTCGGCGAGGAACTGCTGTCGGCCGTCTACCGGCAGCCGGTCGAGGTGCTGCCGCACCCGCGCACCGGGGTGCCGCTGGTGGTGCCCCGCCGCGACGGCCGGGGCACCGAGGCGCCCGCCCGGCTCGGCTGACGGGCCGGTCCCCGGAGCCTGGCCCGGGCCCGCCCCGTATAGGGTTGCGCCGTTCGTGGCGTCCTCGGTGCAGAGCGAGGCGCACCCGAAGGAGCAGGAGCACCATGAAGGAAAGGTTGCCCCGCCTGCGGTTGACGGCGCTGACCACCGCGGCGCTGCTGACGCTGACCGGCTGCATGACGGTGCACGGTGAGCGGGAGGTGATCCCGGCGGTGAGCCAGGAAGAGGCCCCGGATGTCCTCCGCCACTTCACCGACACGTACAACAAGGCGTGGCGCGCGGCCGATCCGAAGCTGATCGCCCAGGCCGAGACGGGGCCGCTGCTCGCGATCGGCAAGGCGGACCTGACGGCCGAGCGGGCGGAGCACCCGGGCGGCAATCCGCAGGTGGGCGCGCTGGAACTCAAGGACGCCCGCTTCACCATCCCCAAGCAGGCGGGTTGGCCCAAGTTCTTCGTCGCCGACGCGGACAGCAACCGCGGCACCGACCGCTGGATGCTGATGTTCACCCGGGGCGGGCCCGACGAGCCGTGGCGGGCCGCCTACCTGTCGCTGCTCAGCAAGGACGAGGTGCCCGACTTCGCCCTGGACGCCGACGGCTTCGCCAAGCCGGTGCCCACCGGCGCCGACTCGGGGCTCGCGGTACGCCCGGACCGGCTCAGCTCCTCGTACGTGAACTACCTGATGACGGGCGAGGGCACGGAGTTCGCGGACGGGCCGGCCACCTCCGGGCTGCGGGCGGAGCGCCAGAAGCACGTGCGCACGCCGAAGTACTGGACCGAGTACATCGACACCCCCGCGCACGGCGGTGACTTCGCCCCGGTCGGGCTGCGCACCAAGGACGGCGGGGGCGTGGTCTTCTTCGCCTCCTACCACCGCCAGAAGCAGACCGCCGCCAAGGGCTTCCGGCCCACACCGCCCAAGCGCGTGGAGGCGGTCATGACCGGCGAGGTGCGCAAGGCGATCACGTTGACCCGGGTCTTCGAGTCCTCCGTGCGCGTCCCGGCCAAGGGCGCCGCGGAGCGCGAGGTGGTCTTCCTCAACCGTCTTGAGGGCGTCACGGCCGCCAAGGGCGAGTAGCGCGGCGGGGGCGACGCGCGCCCGGGCCGGTGGGACCGGTGGCCCGGGCCGGCGGTCGGCGCGGGCTCAGTGGCCGATCGGCCAGGCCGCCGTCTCGTGGTCCGCGTCGTCGCTCGCGTACAGGGCGCACGCGTCGGTGAGCGTCTCCAGCAGGCTGAGCGGGTCGGGCAGCGGACGCTCGGGGCCGAGGAGCCAGGCCACGTGCCCGTCGCCCGGCAGCCGGGCCGGCGGCACCAGCACGTAGCTGCCGCGGCAGTGCCAGCGCAGCCCGGGGTGCTCGTCCATGGTCTCGGGGTGGCAGTCCAGCTCGCAGGGCCACCACTCGTCCTCGTCGTCCGGGGTGCCACGGGTGGCGGTGAAGAACAGCATCCGGTCGGGGCCGCACGTGGCGACCGGGCCGACCTCGACGCCCGCGGCGCCGAGCCGCTCCAGGGCGTGCCGACCGGCGTCGACCGGCACGTCGAGCACGTCGTGGGCGATGCCGGTCGCGGTGATGAAGTTGGCCTCCGGCTGGGTCCGCAGCCAGTGCGTGACGCGCTCCACGTCGGTGGTCGCCTGGGTCTGCCAGGCGAACGAGAGGGGATGTCGGGCCGGGGTGGGACAGCCGACGCGCTCACAGGAACACCGGTAGCCGGCGGGGTGCGCGGCGGGGGCGAGCGGGAGGCCGGCGCTCGCCGCGGCCAGCAGCAGATCCTCACGCGTGCCCCCGGCACTCGCGGCCGGGTCCGAACCGCCCCGGGGTCGGCGCAGCCACTGGGAGAACCTGCTTTTGCGTTCCATCTATCCCCTCGCTTCGCCGCTGTCCTGAGATCAATGCTGCCACCATCCTGCGCCCCAGGTGACCGCAGTGCGGAGCCGGGGCGGCAGAGACTATCCCGGTGCCCGGTGCGGAGAGCGGGCAAATCCCGATTTTTGGCCCTAGCGTTTTGCTTATGATCACTCGGGGCGTTGTGCTGGCCGTCCGTACGCCATCCCTGAGCGTTCCGCCACCCTGGGACGGGCCGGCTCCGCACGCACCGGCGGCGCCCGCCGCTCACGGGAGGCGGCGGGCGCACGCGACGGACCGGGCCGTCTCGGACCATCCCTGACCGGGCCGCTTCACACCAGTTCGGATCGGACCGGTTCAGTCCGCGGACCGGACCGGTTCAGTCCCGACCGGTTCGGGCCGGGACGCGGATCGGAGTTCAGACGAGGAAGGCGGCCGGCGGGCCGGGCGGGGAGTCCGGGCCAGGAGTCCGGGCTAGGAGTCCGTCGGGCCCGAGGTGGCGACGGGGGCGGGCGCGGGGGCGGGCGGCGTGGCGATGCCGCCCAGCACCTGGTCCACGATGGCGTCCGCGTACGCGTGGCTCATCGGCAGGGTCCGCAGCGACCAGCGGTGGAAGATCGGGCCGACGAGCATCTCGACGGCCACCCGCAGATCGGCGTCGGGAGCGATCTGGCCGGCCTCCTGCGCGGCGCGCAGCCGACCGGTCCAGGCGGCGAGTTGCGGTTCGAGTACCCGGGCGTTGACCTCCGCGCCGAGTTCGGGGTCGCTCTGGCTCTCGGCGATCAGCGCGCGAGTGGGCAGCGCGTACTTGGGGTCGTCCATGGTGTCCACGGTGGCGCGCAGCACGTCCTTCGCGTCGGCGACGATGTCGCCCGTGTCGGGCAGCGTGATCTCCGCCCCGGCCCCGCCGCTCTGTTCGAGGAAGGAGTCGAAGAGCACGGCGGCCTTCGAGGGCCACCAGCGGTAGATCGTCTGCTTGCCGACCCCGGCGCGGGCCGCGATGGCCTCGATGGTGAGCTTGCCGAAGCCGACCTCGCCGACGAGTTCGAGGGCGGCGTCCAGGATCGCGCGGCGCGAGCGCTCGCTGCGGCGACTTGAGTCGGGGGCCGTCTTACGGGCCATGTTCTGGGTCATGGGGGCAATCTACCAACCACGAGGCGAGACGTATCGTCTTGACAAGACGATACGTCTCGCGCAGACTCGACGACATGCGAGACGCCTCGTCTCGTTCATCTCGTACCTCACCACCTCGCACCCCAAGGGAGACCCCATGAGCAAGGGACGTTCCGGAAGCATGCTCGGCGTCGGCGGCACCCGCGCCAACCTCTCCCGCTCCGCCCTGCGCGGCGGGCGCGGGCGACGCGGCGCGCAGGGCGACCTCGACCCGATGGCGCAGAAGCGGGAGTTGCTGCGCAAGCTCCAGGAGAAGAACCGGACCACGGACGCGTGACCCGCGGGCCGCCGGCGGGGCCACACGCCGCCGCCGGCCGCGCGGCACCGGGCGGCCGACACGGCGCCCACTCCCCCGGCGCCGGCACCAGCACCGGCACCAGCACCAACCGCGACACCCCACACGCACCGCACCGGACGCGGGCCCGTAGCCACCATCGGCTGCGGGCCCGTGGCGCGTCACGGGCCGCTCGCGCCCGGCCGAGCCGGGCGCCGCCGCCGCGCCCGCCGCGCCCGCCGCGCCCGCCGCGCCCGGCTCAGCCGGGTACGGTGAGTGCGCTCTGCGTACGCCGGCGCACTCGGTCGTCGGTGACCGCCTGACGACCGCCCGCGCGCGAAGGTTGCGTTCGGTGTGATACCGGTGCATAGCGGCTGCTCAAGGGGTCAGCCCGGGCTAGCAGCAAATGGCCCGTTCGGTCCATGTACCGCGGTCCATAAGGATGGACGATTCTGGTGCGCACGCGATCCGTGCGTAGCCACCCCACCGGGAGGAGCCCTCATTGCGTACGTCTGAGCGCCGCGCGACTCCGCGCCGCTACCTGATGTGCCCACCCACGCACTTCAAGGTCTCGTACTCCATCAACCCCTGGATGGACCCGGACAAGCCCGTGGACCTCGCGCTCGCCCGCACGCAGTGGGAGGTGCTGCGCGACCGGTACCGCGCGCTCGGGCACACCGTCGAGGAGCTGAGTCCCGATCCCGCGCTGCCCGACATGGTGTTCGCGGCCAACGGCGCGCTCGTGGTCGAGGGGCGGGTGCTCGGCGCCCGCTTCGCGCACCCGGAGCGCACGGCGGAGGCCGCGGCGCACGCGGCCTGGTTCCGCGCGCACGGCTACACCGACGTCTACGAGCCGGAGCACATCAACGAGGGCGAGGGCGACTTCGCCGTCACCGCGACCCTGCTGCTCGCCGGGCGCGGCTTCCGCAGCAGCCCGCTCTCCCACCCCGAGGCCCAGGAGTTCTTCGGCCGTCCGGTCATCGGCCTCGACCTCGTGGACCCCCGCTACTACCACCTGGACACGGCGCTGGCCGTGCTCGACGACTCCACCGACGCCGACATCATGTACTACCCGGGCGCCTTCTCCGCCGGCAGTCAGGCCGTGCTCGCCCGGCTGTTCCCGGACGCGCTGCTCGCCAGCGAGGCGGACGCGGCGGCGTTCGGCCTCAACGCCGTCAGCGACGGGCGCCACGTGCTGCTCCCGCAGGAGGCGGTGGGCCTGTTCGAGCCACTGCGCGAGCGCGGCTACGAGCCCATCGGACTCGACACCGGCGAACTCCTCAAGGGCGGCGGCAGCGTCAAGTGCTGCACCCAGGAGCTGCGGTAGCGGCCCACCGGTCCGCGCCGCCCGGCCACCGGTCCGGCGCACCCCCAGCGGGCCCTCTCCCGCTGATCCCCACCCTCACCACCATCCGCCGGCCCCACTGACCCCGCTGACCCCGCTGGCCTGGCGCGCGGGCGCGCCCTCGCGTACCCGCGTCAGGCCCGCCCGGCGACCGACCCGCCGCGACACCGCACCGCGCGCGGCGGGTCGGGTCAGCACACGTGGGTCAGGCTTCCCCCGACCGCGACTCCGGCTCGGCCCCTGACTCCGGCTCCGGCTCGCGCGCCGGCGGCCAGCCGTCGCCCCACGCCACGTCGCGGGCGGCCCGGTAGAGCGACCCACGACGCTTGGTGACCACCTCCCGGCGCAGCTCGCCGTCCACCGCGCACAGGTCCAACAACACCTGCCCCTTGCGGATCTGCGGGTGCCGCACCACCCGGTGCTCCGACGCCCGCCCGGCCACGTCCGGCCGCGCCGCCACCACGTAGCTGAACTTCTCGTCCTCGTACGCCAGCGAGCCGCCCTTGACCTGGCGGTGCAGCGACGAGCGGCTGACCCGGGCCGCGAAGTGGCACCAGTCGCTGCCCGGGGCGATCGGGCAGGCGTCGCTATGCGGGCACGGCGCGAGCACCCGCAGCCCCGCCGCGACGAGTCGCTCCCGGGCCCGCAGCACCCGCAGGTAGCCCTCCGGCGTGCCCGGCTCGACCACCGCGACGGCGCGCCCGCTCTCCGCCACCGCGCCGATCACGGTCTCCCGGTCGGCCTCGGTCAGCTCGCCGAGCACGTACGAGACCGTGATCAGGTCGGCCGGCTCGGGCAGCGTGAAGCCGGCGCCGATGGGGCGGCGTTCCCACCGCACGGCGCGCAGCGCGGCGGACCCGGAGTCCGAGGCCAGTTCGCGGCCGAGGGCGAGCGCGGGCTCGGCCCAGTCGTAGACGGTGCCGGCGCGCCGCTCGTCGGCCCAGGTCGCGGCCGTGGCCCAGGTCGCGGCGCCGGTACCGCCGCCGATGTCCAGGTGGCTGGCGGGCACCCAGTGCGGGGCGGCGGCGCGCAGTGCCCCGAGGGCGTGCCGGACCGCCTCGAAGGTGGCGGGCATCCGGTACGCGGCGTACGCGGCCACGTCGGAGCGGTCGCGCAGGACCGGCGCGCCGGTCGGGGTGCGCCCCCGGTAGGTGGCGATGAGCCGCTCGACGGCCTGGGCGGCCTGCTTGGGCGGCAGCCCGTCGAGGAGGGTGGCGAGCGCGGTGCGCAGGCTCTCGCCGGTGACGGGGCCGTCGGAGGCGTCACCAGCGCTGTCGACGGGGCTGTCGGCGGGGCCAGCGAGGGGGGCGCGGGCGGCGGGGCGGGGGGCGTGCATCCGGTGGAGTTTAGTCCGTGTGCCCGGTCGCCGGCCGCGCGCCGAGCGCGCGGGCCAGGCGGGTGGTGGCGGCGGCGCGCGGCCCGTTGTCGGCCGGCCGGCGCCGCGGGTGCACGGTGTTGGCCAGCAGCACCAGGTAGCCGCCGGTGGCCCGGTCGAGCACCAGACTGGTGCCCGTGAACCCGGTGTGCCCGGCCGCGCCGCGCCCGGCCAGCTCCCCCATGAACCAGGGCTGGTCCACCGCGAAGCCGAGCCCCGGCGGCGCGAGCAGCGCGGCCACGGATTCGGGCGCCAGGACGCGCGTACCCCGGTGGACGCCGCCGGCCAGCAGGGCCCGGCACAGGATTTCCAGGTCCCCGGCCGGCGCGAAGAGGCCCGCGTGCCCGGCCACGCCGCCGAGCGCGTACGCGTTCTCGTCGTGCACGACGCCGTGCACCGGACCCCGGTCGAGCTTGCCCCACGGTGCGCGCTGGTCCTCGGTCGCGGCGATGTTCGGCCGCCAGGTGGCGGGCGGGACGAAGCGGGTGCGGCGCATGCCGAGCGGCCCGGTGACCATCTCGCGGACCAGCGCGTCCAGCGGGCGCCCCGTTGCGCGCTCCAGGACCCGCTGGAGCAGCAGCATGTTGAGGTCCGAGTAGCGGTACGGGCCGCCCGGCGCGGTCAGCGGCGCCTCGCGCGCCACCGCGGCCCACCGGGCGGCGGCCGGGTCGTCGGCGGGGCCCGCGGGCAGCGCGTACAGCGGCAGTTCGGGCCGCAGCCCCGAGGTGTGCGTGAGGAGCTGGCGCACGGTGATGCCGTGCGCCGCGGCGGCGGTCAGCTCCGGGGCGTACGCGGCGGCCGGTCGCTCCAGCGAGATGGCGCCCCGCTCGGCCGCGCCGACCGCCACCAGGGCCGTGCACAGCTTGGTCAGCGAGGCGAGGTCGAAGACGGTGTCGGCGCGCATCGGCACCCGCTCCCCCACCGGCAGCTCGACGCCCCGGTCGGTCGCCTCGTCGTACGCCGCGTACCGCACCGCCCAGCCGAACGCCTCGTGGACCAGCGTGCGGTCGCCCTGCCCGGCGAGCACCACGACGCCCGCGCACCAGGGCCGCTCGCCCGCCGGCAGCGCGGCCACCTCGCGCACCAGCGCCGTGAGCTGGCCCCGGTCCGGGGTCGCGGCCCGGGCGGGCGGGTCGGTCAGCTCCGGCCCTGGCCGCCCGGTGCCGGGGGCGGCTGGACCCGCACCGTCTCGTTGTCGCTGGTCGCGCGCTGCCATGGGCGGCACAGTCCCATGAAAGCGGCGGCGGCGGCGAACGTGCAGCCGACCTGGACCACCGTCATCGGCACCGCCGTGTCCTCGCCCGCGATGCCCACCAGCGGCGAGGCGATGGCGCCGACCAGGAACGAGGTGGTGCCGAGCAGCGCCGAGGCGGAGCCCGCGGCGTGCGGGGTGCGCATCAGGGCCTGCGCGTTGGTGTTGGGCATCACCAACCCCATCGCGGACATCAGCACGAACAGTCCGGTGGCCATCGGTACGAGGCCCACCTCGCCGAAGACGCCACAGGCCATGAGCAGCAGCGCCACCGAGGCCACCATGATCACCGCGATGCCGACGGACAGGGCCTTGTCCAGGCTGACCCGGCCGACGAGCACCTTGCCGTTGAGCTGGCCGACCGCGACCAGGCCGATCGAGTTGAGGCCGAACAGCAGGCTGAAGGTCTGCGGCGAGGCCCCGTAGATCTCCTGGATGACGAAGGCGGAGCCGGAGACGTACGCGAAGAGCGCGGCGAAGGCGAAGCTGCCGGCCAGCGTGTAGCCGGTGAAGACGCGGTCGGCGAGCAGCCCGCGCATGGTGCGCATCGTCTCCGGGAGGCCGCCGGTGTGCCGCCGCTCGGGCGGCAGCGTCTCGTCGAGGCGGCGCCAGACCACCACGGTGAGCAGGACGCCGATGACGGTGAGGACGACGAAGACCCCGCGCCAGTCGGTGAGCCGCAGCACCTGGCCGCCGATCACCGGCGCGATGATCGGCGCGACGCCCGAAATCAACATCAGGGTGGAGAAGAAGCGGGCCATCTCGACCCCGTCGTACAGGTCGCGCACGACCGCCCGGGCGATCACGATGCCCGCGGCGCCGGCCAGCCCCTGGAGCAGCCGGAAGGCGATGAGCAGTTCGGCGTTGGGGGCGAACGCGCAGATGGCGGTGGCGATCACGTAGATCACCATGCCGATGAGCAGCGGCCGGCGGCGGCCCCAGCGGTCGCTCATGGGGCCGACGACGAGTTGGCCGAGGGCCATGCCCGCCAGGCAGGCGGTCAGCGTGAGCTGCACGGTGGCGGCCGGGCTGTGCAGGGCGTCGGTGACCTCGGGCAGCGCCGGGAGGTACATGTCCATCGACAGCGGCGGCAGCGCGGTGAGGCCACCGAGGATGAGGGTGACCAGCAGGCCGGTGCGGCGCTGCGCGACCAGGTGCGGCGCGGCGGACTCGGCACCGGCGGACGTGCCGCCCGTGGCCTTGGCGTCCGCCGCCTTGGCCGCCGCGGCCTTGGCGTCCGCGGTCCCGCCGTGCGGGCCGGACGAGCGCTGGCCGGGCAGGGTGGGGGTGGCGGGGTCCGGGCGCGCCGGCCGCCCGGGTATGACGGGGTCGGCGGTGGCGGCCGGGGCGTCGGCGACGCCGGCGGGGGCGTCGGGAACGGTGACGGGAGTGGAGGTCGGGGTGTCGGTGGTGGGCTCGGCCGCGCGGGGGCCGGGGTCCGTCATGCGTGACTCCATAGTCGTTTGATGGCCTAACCATGTTGTCACGAGGACGCCGCCGGCCTCGCCTCATTCGCCGCCTTCCGTACGTGATTCCCGGCTCAGCCGGGCCGGCCGCGCGGCGCGCGACCCGCCGCGCCGCCGACACGGGACGGGCTCGCGGCGGGGCGGGAGTGGCGGGAGCACGAGCGGGTGCCGGTGTCGCCTCGTGAGGCGACACCGGCACCCGCTCCGCCCGGCCGGGATCGGCCGGTGTCGGCTACTGCTGACCCACTTCCTTGTTGATGGCGGCGGGCGAGTCGTACTCCTTCTCCGGAAGCGACTTCAGGGCGCCCATGACGTCCTTGCCCGCCCCGTGCTCCTTGGCCTGGTCGACGATCTCGCGCTTGGAGGCGGGGTAGTGCACCCCGCCCAGGCACTTCTGCATTTCGATGGGGTTCACGTCCATACCTCCAGCACAGTGGCAGGCCGGCGGCACGGCCAACGGGCATCCGCCGAACGGGTGAGCCGGTCGCGGGGGCACGGGGGCGGGCCCCGCGGCCCGGGTCAGCTCGACCGGCCGGTCAGACCTGGTGCAGGCCCGGGTTGCCGGCCTCGGTGGCGTAGGAGGCCACGGTCTGGATCGGGGCCCCCGGCCTGGTGATGTAGGGCACCGTCTTGTAGTCGGCGCGGGCCTGCTCGCCGTCGAGCGTGAGGGCCACGTAGCCGCGCTTGCCGTTGTAGAACTTCAGGTGCGGGTTGGCCTTCATGTACCGGTCCCAGTTGTCCGGCTTCTCCACGCCGTCCTTGCCGCTGGCGACCGACGTGGTGACGAACTCGACGCCCACGGTGCGCGAGTCGGGCTTGGCGAAGTCGCGCTTGATGTCGAACGCGTAGTGCACGTGCACGTCGCCGGTGAGGACCACCAGGTTGTCCACGCCCGCGGACTCGGCACCGGCGAGCACCCGCTCGCGGGAGGCCGGGTAACCGTCCCAGGAGTCCATGCTCAGCTTGTAGCCCGGCTTGTCGGTGCTGCGCCGCTCGGCGAAGGTGACCTGCTGCGGGACCACGTTCCACACCGCGTTCGAGCGCCGCCAGCCGTCGATCAGCCAGCGCTCCTGCTCGGCGCCGGTGATCGTGCGCGACGGGTCGGTGGACTCGGGGCCCGGGACCTGCCAGCCGTCGCCGTACGCCTGGTCGGAGCGGTACTGGCGGGTGTCCAGGATGTCGAACTGTGCCAGGCGCCCGTACTGGAGTCGCCGGTAGAGCCGCATGTCGGGACCGTCGGGGCGCTGCGGGGCGCGCAGCGGCTGGTTCTCCCAGTACGCGCGGTACGCGGCGGCCCGGCGGATCAGGAACTCGGCCGGCGGCACGTCGTTCTCGGGGGTGTCGTCCGCGTAGTTGTTCTCCGTCTCGTGGTCGTCCCAGGTGACGATGAACGGGTGCGCGGCGTGCGCGGCCCGCAGCTCCGGGTCGGTCTTGTAGAGGGCGTACCGCAGCCGGTAGTCCTCCAGCTTCACGGTCTCCCGGTTGAAGACCTCCGGCAGCGTGCGGTCGGTGTACTCGCGGGCGCCGCCGACCGAGTTCACCGCGTACTCGTACAGGTAGTCGCCGAGGTGGAAGACGGCGTCGAGGTCCTCGTCGGCCAGGTGCCGGTAGGCCGTGAAGTAGCCGTCGTGGTACGCCTGGCAGGAGACGAGGCCGAAGCTCAGGTCGGAGACGCGGGCCCGGGCGGCGGGCGCGGTGCGGGTGCGGCCGACCTCGCTGACCCACTTCCCGGTCCGGAAGCGGAAGTAGTACGTGCGACCCGGCTCGAGCCCGGCCGGCTCGACGTGCACGGTGTGGTTGAACTCGGCGTACGCGCTGGTCGTGCCGCGCCGCACGACCCGGCGGAACCGCTCGTCGTGCGCCACCTCCCAACGCACCTGGACCTTCTTGCGCGGCAGGCCGCCGCCGACCTCGAACGGGCGCGGGGCGAGCCGCGTCCACAGCACCACCGAGTCGGAGCGCGGGTCGCCGGAGGCGACGCCGAGGGTGAACGGGTCGTCCGCGATGCGCGCGGCATCGTAGGTGCTCGACGCGGCCTGCGCGGTGCCGGGCAGGTTGGTGGCGAAGGCGAGCGCGGCGGCGGCACCGGTGACCGTCAGGAACCGCCGGCGACCGAGGTGCGCCGCCGCGGCCCGTATCTCCCGCTCCACCTGGTCGTCATACGATGAGTGCGTCATCTGCCCCTCCTGGGCTCGTGTGGGTCGCAGGCGATTGGAGCGGTGACGGACGGCCGCACGCTGACCCGTGTACGACCCACACATGTCGGGTGCGTGAGTTCCCTCCCCGTAACGGGCGTTTGAGGCATTCCGTGACGGCTGGCCGCCGTCACAGCGGTACGCGGCCCTGTCCTCGACGCGCGGGGGCCTGCCGCCCGGGGGCGCGGAGCACGCGCCGTCCGGTCGGGGCGCACGGGCGGGTGATGCCCTGGTCATGGCCCGGAATACGTCGCTGACCTGGTCAGTTGGTGGGGACATGACGACGCGACACGATCCCGAACCCCACCTCGCCGAGACGGCGTCGGCACCCGCACCGGCGCCGGCCGACCGACCCGAGGTGCTGCGCTACACGGCCTTCTCCCGCGATCCGCAGGGCGGCAACCCGGCCGGGGTCGTGCTGGACGCGACCGGTCTGACCGACGCGGAGCAGCTCGCCATCGCGGCCGAACTCGGCTATTCGGAGACGGCGTTCCTCACCGCGCCGCCGCCGGGGCTCGGCGGGGAGCCGGGCCGCGCGTTCACGGTGCGCTTCTTCAGCCCGCTGGCCGAGGTCCCGTTCTGCGGCCACGCCACGGTGGCCACGGCGGTGGCGCTCGCGGACCGGATCGGCCCGGGGGACCTGCTGTTCGCCACCCGGGCCGGCACCGTCCCGGTGGCGGTGACCGAGCGGGACGGCGTCGCGTACGCCACGCTCACCAGCGTCGAGCCGAAGGTCTCCGAGGTCGCCGCCGCCGACCTCGCCGAGGCACTGGCGGCGCTCGGCTGGGCCGCGGCCGACCTCGACCCGCGACTGCCCGCGCGCATCGCGTACGCGGGCGCGCGCCACCTGGTCATCGGCGTGGCGACCCGGGAGCGGCTGGCCGACCTCGACTACGACTTCGACCGGCTCGCCACCTTCATGCGCGCCCACGACCTGACCACCCTGCAACTGGCGTGGGCGGCGCCCGGCGGCACGAAGCGGTCGGCCACCTTCCACGTGCGCGACCCGTTCCCGGTCGGCGGGGTGGTCGAGGACCCGGCGACCGGCGCGGCGGCGGCGGCCTTCGGCGCCTACACCCGCGCCCTCGGCATCACCACGGCGCCGGCCACGCTCACCCTCCACCAGGGCGAGGACCTCGGCCGGCCGGGCCTCCTCGAGGTCCGGATCGCCGCCGGCGACCCGCGGATCGCGGTGACGGGGGCGGCCACGCGCATCCCCTGACCCCGCGTCGGGGCGGCACCGGTGCCGGGCGGCGGTCGCCGCCCGGCACCGCGCTCACCACCGCGCGCGACCGGCCCCGATCTGCCTGTCCGTTTACCGCCAGCACGCCACGACACCGCGGGCGAAGCTTTCCTCATCGCCGAATTCGCCGAACGAATTCGGAGGCCAGCACAGTAGTGAGGAAAGGAATATCCGTCATGTCAACGCGACTGGAATCCAAGGTCATCGTGGTCACCGGCGGCACCTCGGGAATGGGCAGGGCGGTGGCCGAGCGGATCGCCTCCGAAGGCGCGTCGGTCGTGCTCGCGGCGCGCCGCAAGGACGTCGGTGACGAGGTGGTGGCGGGCATCCGGGCCAACGGCGGCAACGCCCTCTTCGTACCGACCGACGTCACCGTGGAATCCGACATGGCCCACCTGGTGGAAACGGCGGTACGGGAATTCGGTCGGCTGGACGGCGCGTTCAACAACGCCGGTGGCGTCAATTCCTTCGGTCCGCTCCAGGAGACGGCGACCGAGCGGTGGTCGGCCGAGTTGGAACACAACCTGACGAGCGTCTTCTTCAGCCTCAAGCACCAGCTCCCGGCGATCGTGGCGGCCGGCGGCGGCTCCGTCGTCGTCAACGCCTCCAACCTCGGCGTCGTCGGCATGCCGGGCGTCGCCCCGTACGTGGCGGCCAAACACGGCGTCGTCGGCCTGGCCCGGGCGGCGGCACTGGAGAACGCCGAACAGGCCGTACGGGTCAACGCGTTGATCACCGGCGGCGTCGACACCCCGCTGTTCCGCGGCACGATGGGCACCACCCCGGAAGCCGTGGCCCAGATCGCGGCCCTGCACCCGCTGGGCCGGATCTCACAGCCCGAGGAGATCGCCGCGTTCGCCGCGTTCCTGCTCAGCGACGAGGCCAGCTTCGTGACCGGCGCCGCGCTGGCCATCGACGGCGGCTTCACGGCCCGCTGACCGACCACGACCGGGAACCCGCGAGCCCGCGCGGGGCGGCAAAGGACTCCGGAGTCCGCCACCGCGCCGGGCCGGGCCCGCGCGAGAGACGCCGGGCTTTCCGCCCCGATCATCAGCGCACAGCGGCATCATCGCTGCATGACTCCACCCGATCCCGCCCAGCGGCTCGCTGACCACGTCCAACGCCTCCTGGGCGAGGGGCCCTTCATCCCGCCCGGTGGATGGGCCCACATGGGCGCCGTCATCTGCGACGTCAGCTTCCAGGCCCGCTGCCGGTACGAGGCGACGCTCCGGCCGCGACTGCTCCGACTCCAGGCGAACTGGCCGGACGCGGCGACGGTCCAGGGCTTCCAGCGGCGGCTCGCCGTCGAGGACCTGGCCGTGGCCATGAGCTTCAACTCCCCCCGGAAGGTCGCGACGGCCCACGCCCTCACCGACCTGCTGACCGCCCACGGCGTCGACACCCGCGACGACCTCCGCACCTGGCTTGACGACCCGACCCACCGTGCCCTGCTGCGCACGGTGCGGGGAGTGGGCGTGAAGAGCGTCGGCTACGTCGGCAACCTCGTCGGCCGTTCCCAGGTCGCCGTCGACGTCCACCTACGCGCCTTCGCCACCCAGGCCGGCCTGTCCGACCTGCGCTACGAGCGGCTACGCGCCGCGTACGAGGAGGCCGCCACTCTCCTCGGTCACGACCAGGCCGGGCTCGAACACGCCGTCTGGCGGTATCAGTCAGCCGCCGCATAGCGGGCCCGGCCAGCCCCCGCCACCCGACGCGACCCGCGGTCGCGGCTGGCGCCCTGACGCCCCGGCGGCGGGTACTCCCGGAGACAGCCGCCTCACCTGGTCGAGCGCCCCGGCGTGTCACCCACCCGCTCCGCGCCAGCGGACCCACGTTGCCGGAACAGCAACGACAATTGCCCGTCCGGGGAAGGGAGTCGCAGCCTGGTGCCAGCCGAGACGACCACACCCGAGAGGCCGCACCATGACGACTCCACACGACGCCGCCCCCGCGACCCCCTCTGAGGCGGACACCCCGCTCAACGACCGCGTCCACCGCGTCGGAAGCGGCGAACTGGACGGCTACACCGCCATCAGCGGCGGCACGGTCGGCTCGAAGCGGCTCTGGATGGGCCTGGTGGAGAACCCGCCGCTCAGCTCGACGGACAACCACCACCACGGCGACTCCGAGGCGGGCGTCTACGTGGTCAGCGGCCACCCGGTGTTCGTCTACCACGACGGCACCCGGGAGGTACGCCTGGAGGGCCACCCCGGCGACTTCTTCCTCGTACCGCCGTTCGTCCCGCACCGCGAGGAGAACCCCGACCCGCACGAGCCCGCGGTCGTCGTCATCGCCCGCACCACGCAGGAACCGATCAAGGTCTCGGTGCCGGAGCTGTACCGACTGGAGACGGCGGACACGCCGCCGCGCTGACCGGCCCGGCCGGCACCTTCGCCTACCGAAGCGGCCCCTGATCAGCGTGCGCGCTGGTCAGGGGCCGTTTGGACGACGGACGAGTCGGCCATATACGCCGGGTTCTGTCTCCCCGTGGCCTTGCGGCGCGCGGGGGAGGCGGCCATCCATCTAGGGCTGCCGTTGCCGACAGCCTCGTGCGGTCTACCCGCGAACTCGGGCGGGCAGCCCTCAGGCGTTCGCGCAGAACCGCCAGTCGGCGGTTCCTCTTGACCTTGCTCCGGGTGGGGTTTACCTAGCCGTCCGGGTCACCCCGGACGCTGGTGGTCTCTTACACCACCGTTTCACCCTTACCGAGCGCCTGACGGCCCTCGGCGGTCTGTTTTCTGTGGCACTGTCCCGCGGGTCACCCCGGGTGGGCGTTACCCACCACCCTGCCGTGTGGAGCCCGGACGTTCCTCGGCGGGCAGCGTCCACACTCCGAGGAATGTGGTGCCGCCCGACGCGACCGCCCAGCCGACTCGTCCGTCGTGCGCACCATGCTACCCGCCGGTCGTCGCGCGGCCGGCGCCGGAGGCAGGGGAGGGAAGAGGAGCGTAGGCGGGCGGGGACACCGGCGGAGGCCGAGGGCGGAAGCATGGCCCCGCCCCCGCGTCCCGGCCCGGTGGCCGGACGCGGGGCGTGGGGTGTCCGGGGTGGGCGGCCGTAGCGGCGCGGCGCGGCGGGCGACACAATCAACCGCATGACGACCGAGGCTGGGCTCCGCCGCGAGCTGGGCACCTTCGACGCCGTGATGACCGGGCTCGGGGCCATGATCGGCGCCGGTGTGTTCGCCGCCTTCGCGCCCGCCGCCGACGCGGCGGGCGCCGGGCTGCTGCTCGCCCTCGGCCTGGCCGCGATCGTGGCGTACTGCAACGCCACCTCGTCGGCCCGGCTCGCCGCCCGCTACCCGGCCTCCGGCGGCACCTACGTGTACGGGCGGGAGCGCCTCGGCCCGTTCTGGGGGCACCTGGCCGGGTGGGGTTTCGTGGTCGGCAAGACCGCGTCGTGCGCGGCGATGGCCCTGGTGGTGGGCTCCTACGCGTGGCCGGAGCACGAGCGGGCGGTGGCGGTCGCCGCCGTCGTGGCGCTGACGGTGGTCAACTGTCTCGGGGTGCGCAAGGCCGTCTGGCTCACCTGGACGATCGTCGCGGCGGTGCTCCTCGTGCTGGCCGCCGTCTGCGTGGCCGCGTGGAGCGGGGACGGCATCCGGGCCCCGTGGGCGGCGGACGCGACGGCCCCGGACGTGACGGTGGGCGGGGTGCTGCGGGCGGCGGGGCTGCTGTTCTTCGCGTTCGCCGGGTACGCCAGGATCGCCACCCTCGGCGAGGAGGTGCGCGATCCGGCGCGGACCATCCCGCGGGCCGTCCCGCTGGCGCTCGGCATCGTCCTGGTGGTGTACGCGGCGGTCGGCTCTGCCGCGCTGGCCGTGCTCGGGCCGGGCGCCCTGGCGGACGCGAGCGCGCCGCTCACCGACGTGGTGCGGGCGGCGGACGCGGAGTGGTTGGCGCCCTTCGTACGGACCGGTGCGGCGCTCGCCGCGCTCGGCTCGTTGCTGGCGCTGATCCTCGGCGTCTCCCGTACCACCCTGGCCATGGCGCGCGACCGGCATCTGCCGGCGCCGCTGACGGCGGTCCACGCGCGTACGGCGGCCCCGTACCGGGCGGAGATCGCGGTCGGCGCGGTGGTGACCGTGGTGGCGGCGACGGCGGACCTGCGCGGGGCGATCGGCTTCTCCTCCTTCGGCGTGCTCGCCTACTACGCGATCGCCAACGCCAGCGCCTGGACGCTGACCGCCGACGAGTCCCGGCCGCCCCGCGTGGTGCCCGTCATCGGCCTCGCCGGCTGTGTCGTGCTCGCCTTCGCCCTGCCGCTGACCTCGGTCCTGGTGGGTGCCGGCGTGCTGGCGGCGGGGGCGCTCTCGTACGGGGTGCGCAGTCGCTGGGCCGGTGCGGGGCGGAGCTGACGGCCGGGGCGGAAAGGGCGGTTTCGTCGCACCGGCGCGGCCGGCATAGGCTGCGGCGGGGCCGCCTGCCGGTCGCCGTTCCGGACCCGGCGTCCCGACGCGGCCCCGACACACCGCGTCCCCCGCGTCGTCGGTCCGGATGAGGAGAACCACCGTGCTCGTACTGTTGCCGCCGTCCGAGGGGAAGGCCCCCAGCGGGTCGGGTGCCGCCCTGAAGCTGGAGGGGCTGTCGCTGCCGGAGCTGGGGGCGGCGCGGGCCGCGGTCCTCGACGAGCTGGTGGCGCTGTGTACGGGGGACGGGAGCGACGAGGAGAAGGCCGCCGAGGTGCTCGGCCTCAGCCCGGGGTTGCGCGGCGAGATCGCCAAGAACGCGGAGCTGCGCACCGCGGGGACCAGGCCGGCCGGCCAGATCTACACGGGCGTCCTGTACGACGCGCTCGACCTGGCCACCCTTGACCCGGCGGCCCGGCGCCGCGCGGCCCGCTCGCTGCTGGTGTTCTCCGGGCTGTGGGGCGCCGTGCGGATCGGCGACCGCATCCCCTCCTACCGCTGCTCGATGGGGGTCAAGCTGCCGGGCCTCGGCGCGCTCGGCGCCCACTGGCGCGGCCCGATGCGCGAGGCGCTGCCCGCGGCGGCGGGCCAGGGGCTGGTGCTCGACCTGCGCTCGGCGGCGTACGCGACGGCGTGGAAGCCGGCGGGCGAGGTCGCCGAGCGCACGGCGACGGTGCGCGTCCTGCAGTCGAAGGTGGTCGCCGGCGTGGAGAAGCGGACGGTGGTCAGCCACTTCAACAAGGCGACCAAGGGCCGCATGGTGCGCGACCTGCTGACCTCGGGCAGCGCGCCGCGCGACCCCCGGGAGCTGGTCGAGGCGCTGCGCGAGCTGGGTTACGCCGTGGAGGCCACGCCGCCGGCGCGACGGGGCGCCCCCTGGGCGCTGGACGTGATCGTGACGGAGCTCTGAAGCGGCCTTTCCGAGCAGCGCATTGCGTTATGCGCAACGGGCATTGCGGATAGTGCCGTACGGGCGGAGGATGGCCGGGTGACTGGTGCTGCTTCCTCCTCCGCCGCGGCCTCCGCCGCCTCCTCCCCCACCGCCGGCGCCACGGCTCCACCGCCCGCGGCCGGCTCGCCGGGCTCGGTCCTGGGCCTCGCGCCCGTGATCCCGGTGGTCGTCATCGACGACGCGGCCGACGCCGTACCGCTCGCGCGGGCCCTGGTGGCGGGCGGGCTGCCGGCGATCGAGGTGACGCTGCGTACGCCGGCGGCGCCCGACGCGATCCGGGCCATCGCCGCCGAGGTCCCGGACGCCGTGGTCGGCGCGGGCACCGTGCTCAGCCCGCGGGACGTGCGGACCTCGGTGGCGGCCGGCGCGCGGTTCCTGGTCAGCCCGGGCTGGACGGAGCGGCTGCTCGGCGCGCTCCAGGGCTCGGGGCTGCCGTTCCTGCCCGGCGTCTCCTCCGCCTCGGAGGTACTGGGGCTGCTGGAGCACGGGGTGCACGAGATGAAGTTCTTCCCGGCGGAGGCGGCCGGCGGCGCCGGCTACCTGCGCGCGCTGTCCGCCCCGCTGCCGCAGGCGCGCTTCTGCCCCACGGGCGGCATCGGCCTCGCCTCGGCGCCGGCGTATCTGGCCCTGCCCAACGTGGCCTGCGTGGGCGGCAGTTGGATGCTGCCGGCGGACGCGCTGCGGGCCCGGGACTGGTCGCGCGTCGAGCACCTGGCCCGCGAGGCGGCGGCGCTGGCCCCGGCCGCGTAGCCCGACCGCCTCGTCCGGTCGCGTAGCCGGGTCGGGTAGCCCGGCGGCGTGGTCCCCGTGGCGTAGCCCGGCGGCGTGGCCCCGGAGGGCGGGCCGGCCGGGCGCGCGGCGCCGGGCCGGTCGGCGCGGGTGCGGGTGCGGGTCAGCGCAGGTGTGAGGTGTCGTTCAGCAGGCGCAGCGAGGCGTTGCCGTCGCCGAAGTACGCCACGGCCGACAGCGAGGCCGCCGAGAGTTCCATCCGGAACAGGGACTCCGGCGGGGCCCCGAGCGCCAGCCGTACCAGCGTCTTGATCGGCGTGACGTGCGTGACCACCAGGACCGTGCGGCCCGGGTGCCGCTCGATGAGCGCGTCGCGGGCCGCCGCCACCCGGTGGGCGACCGCCGCGAAGCTCTCGCCGCCGCCGGTGGGGGCGGCCTTGGGCGAGTCCAGCCAGGTGGTGAGGTCGGCCGGGTACCGCTCGCGCACCTCGGCGAAGGTCAGCCCCTCCCACGCGCCGAAGTCCGTCTCCCGCAGCCCCGCGTCCACCTGGACATCGAGGCCGAGCCGGTCCGCCACCGCCCGCGCCGTCTGTCGGCAGCGCCGCAGCGGTGAGGTGACGACGGCCTCGATGGTGCCCCGGGCGGCGAGCGCCGCCGCGGCGTGCTCGGCCTGTCGGAGCCCGGCGGGCGACAGTTCGGGGTCGGAGCCGGTGCTGCCGGAGAACCGCTTCTGCGGGGTGAGCGCGGTCTCGCCGTGCCGCAGCAGTACGAAGGTGGTCGGCGGGCCGAGGTCCGGGGCGGGGCTCCAGCCCATGGGCCGGGTCGCCGGCCGCGCCTCGGTGGCGCCGGTCGCGTCCGGTGCGGCGCTCGCGCCCGGGTCGGCGTCCGGGGCCGGGACCACGCTCGCCCCGGCGCCGGTGCCCGACGGGTTCGCCGGGCCGGCCGCCGGCGGGGCCGTGGCCGGGCGCCAGGGCTCGCCCCGCCCGGCCGCGTCCATCGCCTCGTTGGCCAGCCGGTCCGCGTGCTTGTTCCGCTCGCGCGGCACCCAGGCGTAGCTGACCTGGCCGGCCGGGAAGATCGCCGCCGCCTCGGCGGCCAGCGGGCGCATGTCGGGGTGCTTGATCTTCCAGCGGCCCGACATCTGCTCCACCACGAGCTTGGAGTCCATGCGGACCAGCACGTGCGCCGCCGGGTCGAGGGCGTACGCCGCGCGCAGGCCGGCGATCAGGCCCTGGTACTCGGCCACGTTGTTGGTCGCCGTACCGATGAACTCCGCGGCCTCGGCCAGGGGTTGGCCCGTCTCCTCGTCGAGGACGACGGCGCCGTAGCCGGCGGGCCCCGGGTTGCCCCGGGACCCGCCGTCCGCCTCGACCACGAAGCGGTGCGGCATCCGGCTCAGAGCCCCGACTCGGGCGTGCGGACCAGGATGCGGCGGCAGTTCTCGCAGCGCACGACCTCGTCCGGCTTCGCGGCCTTGACCTCGTTGATCTCGGTGATGTTCAGCTCCAGGCGGCAGCCCTCGCAGCGGCGCTGGTAGAGCCGGGCCGCGCCGACGCCGCCCTGCTGGGTGCGCAGCTTCTCGTACAGCTTGAGCAGGTCGGCCGGGATGGAGCCGGCGACCACCTCGCGCTCCTTGGTGGCCGTCGCGATCTCGGCGTCGAGGCCCTCGGTGGCGGCGTCCCGGCGGGCGGTGGCGTCCACGGTCTTGGCCTCGACGGCGGCGACCTGCCCGGTGAGTTCGGCGGCCCGGGCCTGGGCGGACTCGCGGCGCTCCATGATCTCCAGGACCACGTCCTCCAGGGCGCCCTGGCGCCTGGCGAGCGAGGCGATCTCGCTCTGCAGGTTCTCCAGGTCCTTGGGCGAGGTCACGGCGCCGGAGTCGAGGCGCTTCTGGTCGCGGGCGGCGCGCTGGCGGACCTGGTCCACGTCCTGCTCCGCCTTGGTCTGTTCGCGGGCGGTGTCGCTCTCCTCGGTCTGCGCGGCGACGAGCAGGTCGCGCAGTTGCGTCAGGTCGGCGTTGAGGGTCTCGATCTCGGCGTGCTCGGGCAGGCTCGCGCGCTTGTGGGCGAGCTGGGAGAGCCGTACGTCGAGCGCCTGGACGTCGAGGAGGCGGATTTGGTCGGCGGGCGCGGCGTTCAGTTCGGGGCTCCAGAGGGCTGAGTCGTGTGGGCTGGGGATGTGGCGGACGCGTGCGCGGTCCACGGGTCGGTGACCGTGTGCGAGATGTGCGTACGCAGGCCCCACGCGTTCCGGTCGGAAATCTCGTCGAGCTGGGCCGCGGCCTGCTCGACCCAGGGCCACTCGGTGGCCCAGTGCGCGGCATCCACCAGGGCCGGCGGGCCGGTCTCCCGGGCCTCGGAGGCCGGGTGGTGGCGCAGGTCGGCGGTGACGTAGGCGTCCACGCCGGCGGCCCGCACGGCGTCGAAGAGGCTGTCGCCCGAGCCGCCGCAGACGGCGACGGTGCGCACGGTGGCCTCCGGGTCGCCGGCGACCCGCACGCCCTGCGCGGTGCGCGGCAGCCGGGCCGCGACCCGCTCGCCGAAGGCGGCCAGGCTCAGCGGCGCGTCCAGCTCGCAGATCCGGCCGAGGCCGCGGCGGCCCGCCGGGTCGCTCGGGTCGGGCACGAGCGGCGCGGTGACGCGCAGGTCGAGCGCCCCGGCGAGGGCGTCGGAGACGCCGGGGTCGGCGCGGTCGGCGTTGGTGTGCGCCACGTGCAACGCGACGTCGTGCTTGATCAGGGTGTGCACCACGCGCCCCTTGAACGTGGAGGCCGCGACGGAGGTGGTGCCGCGCAGGTAGAGCGGGTGGTGCGTGACGAGCAGGTCGGCGCCGAGCCGTACGGCCTCGTCGGCGACGGCCTGCACGGGGTCGACGGCGAACAGGACGCGGGTGACGGGCTGGTCCGGGTCTCCACAGACCGTGCCGACGGCGTCCCACTCCTCGGCCCGCTGCGGGGGCCAGAGGGCGTCGAGCGCGGTGAGGACTTCAGCGAGTGCGGGCACGGGTCAGAGGTTACCTGCCCGCCCCGCCCCCACGCCCCTGAGCTGTGGCACCCCGCCTCCCGCCGGTCCCGCCGGCGCGGGCGGACCGGCGGGAGCGGGCGGCCGACGTCGTGGCCGTACGAAGGGGGGACGGGACGGGGCGGGCGGGCGTTACGGCGCCAGGTGGCCGCGCAGGTCGTCCAGCACGCTGCGGGCGGCGGTGACGCCGAGGCCCAGGTACCAGGTCTCGTCCGGGACGTCCTTGGCCTGCCCGGCCCGCACCGCGCCCAGCTTCTTCCACAGCGGGTTGTCCTCGGCGCGGTCGCGCTTGGTGGTCTTCGGGTCGCCGTAGACGCCGGTGAAGATCCAGTCGGCGTCCGCCTCGTCGACACGCTCCGGGCTGATCTCCGTGGCCAGGTCGTTGACCTGCTGGTTCTTCGGGCGGGGCAGGCCCACGTCGGCCAGGATGGTGCCGATGAAGGACGCCTTGGCGTAGAGCCGGGTGAACTGCGGCATGTAGCGGAGCATCGTGACGGTCGGCTTGTCGGGGCCGATGTCGGCGCCGAGCTTCCGGGCCGCCGCCTCGTACGCGGCCAGCTCCTCGCGCGCCGTCTCGGTCTTGTCCAGGGCCGAGGCGTTGAGGAGGTAGTTCTCCTTCCAGGTGAAGCCCGGTCGGATGGAGAAGACGGTCGGGGCGATCTCCGCGAGCTTCTTGTACTGGCCCTCGGCGCGCAGCTTGCTGCCCAGGATGAGGTCCGGGCGCAGGGCGTGGATGGCCTCCAGGTTGAGGCTGTTGATGGTGCCGACGCTCTTCGGGTTCCCGGCGGCCTTCTTCAGGTAGTCGGGGATGCCGGCGTCGCCCTCGGACGCGGCGTAGCCGACCGGCCGCACGCCGAGCGAGACGACGTTGTCGAGCTCGCCGACATCGAGCACGACCACGCGCCGCGGCGCGGACTTGATCTCCGTCTCGCCCATGGCGTGCGTGACGGTGCGCGGGAAGGCGCCGGGTCGCGCGTCGGTGCCCATCCGCGCGGTCTCCTCGGCGGCCTTGCCGAAGTCCTTGCCGCCCTGCGCGACGGACTTCGAGCCGCCGCCCGACCCGCCGTCGTCGTCCGACGTGCCACAGGCCGACAGGGCGAGCGCGCCGGCGAGGGTGAGGGAGACCGCGGCGAGGGTGCGCCGCCGGAGGGCGGGCACCGTGGCGCGACGGCGTGGGGGCATGACGTGCTCCTGCTCTACGAGGGTGGTGCGGGGGCCCACGGGGGCGTGGCGCCGCGCGGGGCGGGCCCTGGCGGCGTACCAGTCTCTTGGTGAGGCGACCCTTACCTTAAGCCGGTCCACGATCCCCCCTGTGAGCCGCAGTCCCTCGCCGCCCCGTCTCCTGCCCGGCGCGCCCGGCGGGCGGGGCCGGGCCGCCACGGCGCTCTGTTCGCGGTCGCGCCGCGCCGGCCGCCCAGTCGGGCCAAGCACACCAACCCCGCACATGCCGGAAATCCGGGCGCTAGCCACCCTTTCGCGTGAAGTAGCGCACCGGTCTCCGCTCCTCACGGGGTCGACAAAACTACGTTCAGGCACTGGAGGTGACCGTTCCATGACGGCCTGTGCCATCGAGACCGCTCCCCAGACTGACCGCACCACGCGTTCCACCCACCCCGAGACCGTCCCGGGGCCCGCCCCCGGCGACGGCGGACGGGGCCCGGGCGACGCCGTACGGGGCCCGGCCGAGCACACCACCGCAGCCGCCGCGGCGCAGCCCGGCCCGGCCGCCCTCACGCTCGCCGCCGACGGCTCGTACGCGGCCCGGCTCGCGGTCTGCCGCGCGACCGGCGAGCGCTTCCCGGAGCGCTGGACGCTGAGCGGCCCCGAGCCGTACGCCGTGCCGCTGCCCGCGCGGCAGCCGGAGGAGCCGGAGAGCGAGGTGTTGCCGCTGGCGGACGGGCGCGTGCTGATCCGCCGTCAGGTCGCCGAGCGGCACGCGCTCTCGCTGCTCTACCCCGCCGGCCCCGGCACCGGCGAACTCCCGCTCGGCTACGTCGAGTGCGACGAGCTGTCGCTGCTGCCGCCGGCGCCCTGCGGCACGCTGGCGTACGCGCTGGCGCCCGGCGAGCACTCCACGCACGTGTGGCTGGTGCACGGCGGCTCGTTCGGGCCCGAGCACGTCGCGGAGGTGCCCGGGCGGTGCTCGGGGGGAAGTTGGCTGGACCGCACCGGGCGGCTGCTCGCCCTGGACCGCGAGTGGGGCGGGCGGGTCAAGTCCGTCGTCGTGGACCTGCGCCGGGGCGGTGAGACCACGCCGCTGCTCCAGATCGCCGAGGACAGCGACGACCGGCTCGTCCTGGCCGACCCGGACAGCGGCCTGCTGCTCGTGCGGTCCAACGCGCCGGGCCGGGAGCGGCTCGGCTGGGGCGTGTTGGGCAGCGCGCTCCCGGTGCGCTTCCCCGACTGCCTCGACCCGCGCCCCACCGACCCGCGTACCGGCGGCACGGCGCACCCGGCGGTCACGTTGGCGCCGTTCGCGGCCCAGCCGGGCCAGTCGCTGACGCCGGAGAACTGCGCGGTGGCGTTCCGGATGACGCCGGTGCACCCGGGCGGCGGCGCGAGTTGGGTCGCCGTGTGGCGCCCCACGGACCGCCGGCTGCGCCACCTGTCCGCGCCGTCCGGCTGGTTGCCGGGCACGGGCCTGTGGACCCGGGACGGCGAACTGCGCCTGCCGTACGCCACCGCGCAGACGACCTGCGGCCTGGCCCGCCTGCGCGCGGCCGACCTCGCCGCGCAGCCCCCGGCCAGGCGACGGGCGCAGCCCGCCTACGTCCCGCCCGCGCAGGCCGGGCCCGCCGGCCGTGGCGTACGCGACGGCGCGGGACAGGGGCGCGCGCCGGGCGCCGGCCGGCCCAGGGTGCCGGGCCACTCGCTGGCCCCGTACGAGGCGGCCCGCTTCCGCGCGCCGCTGCCCGCCTACGAGGCGCCGCTGCCCACGCACGAGCGGTGCGCCGAGCCGCCCGCGCACCCCGCCGCCCCGCGCGGGGGCGGGGCGCTCCCGCTCGACGCCACGCGGCAGTGGCACGGGGGCCCGGGCCGGCACTACGAGAGCCAGTACCGCGCGAGCCCGCACCACGAGACCCGGTACGAAGCCCCGGCCGCCTGGGGCCCCGCCGCCGATCCGCACCGCGCCACGGGCGCGGCCCGCCCCGTGCCGCTCCAGCAGGCTCCGCTGGAGCGGCCGGCGTAGGGCGGACGCCGGCGGGCGGTTCGTCGATGTCGCGTCGGCGCCGACCGGTCGATTCCCCTCGACCGGTCGGCGCCTCGGCGTAACTCCCGGGCCGCACAACGCATTGCATCTCCCGCTATATCCGCCTCAGCAGCGCAAAGCGGGAGCGTCTGCGAAATCGCGGGGGAATACGCACCGTTCGACGCGTGCTCGCCGGCGGAGAAGGCCGCGGCGAAAGGGAGTCGAAATCCGGCGCCTTATGCAGTCGGCGCGTGATCCACGGGCTGGTTAGACTTGAGTGGGGGCTACGCAAGCCGTGGGCGGGGCACGTATTCGTGCGCCGAACGGTCTGTCGTTGGTGGCGTGTTGACGCTGGTCACAGCTCGCGTGCACGGACAGTGACCCCCCGCGCGCACGACATCAGCGATATCTCACGGAGTGACTTCCCTCATGGCCAATGTCCGAATGGATTCCCCCGATACACGTCAATGGGGATCGCCCGCATCGCAGCGGGGCGATGCCGCGTCCACCGACGCCGCGGGCGCCGGCAAACACCGCGGCCCGGCCGCCGCCGAAAGCGGCCAGGAACAGCCGCACGGCAAGCACCGACGCCCCTCGGGCCAATAACGACGACCCACCGCGCGCGGAGAAAAGCGTCACCCGGGCGGTCGGGGCGGGACGCGGTGAGGGGGGCACTCGGCGGTCGCGTGCGGGCCCCCTCGCCACCGGCCCTCCCCTTCTCCTCCCGCCCCTCCCCCGCACCCGTGACATTTGTCCCGCCGAGCCGCTGACATTTACATCTGCCCAGGTCAGCGGCGGGCTTCGTAGCGTCTGAGGCATGACGCGACCAGCCCGCACGGGCCCCCACGCGCCGGCCGCATCCGGCGCCACCGGCCCAGCCACCCCAGAAAGCCCCACCACTCCAACCACCCCGGTCAGCCCCGCCACTCCGGTCAGCCCCGCCACTCCAGTCGGCGCGGGTGGCCCGTTCGACGGGCCGGGCCACCGCGGCGCCGCGCCGGCCGTGCGGCTGAGCGGCGTGGGGCGCCACTACGGCACGGTCCGCGCCGTCGACGGACTCGACCTGGAGATCGCCCGCGGCTCCACCGTCGCCCTGCTCGGCCGCAACGGCGCGGGCAAGTCCACCGCGTTGAACGTGCTCCTCGGCCTGCTGCCGCCGACGGCGGGCGAGGTCGCGCTCTTCGGCGTGCCGCCGCGCCGCGCGGTGCGCGAGGGGCGGGTGGGGGCGATGCTCCAGGACGGTCGGCCCATCCCGCGCGTGACGGTACGGGAGTTGGTGCGGTTCGTGGCCGCCAGCTATCCGGCCCCGCTGCCCGTGGCGGAGACGTTGGCGCTCGCCGGGCTCGACGCGCTCGCCGACCGGCGCGTGGACCGGCTCTCCGGGGGCCAGGCGCAGCGCGTCCGGTTCGCGCTCGCGCTTGCCGGAAACCCGGAGTTGGTCGTGTTGGACGAGCCGACCACGGCCCTGGACGTGGCCGCGCGGTGGGCCTTCTGGGAGGCCATGCGGCGCTACACGGGGCGGGGCAACACCGTGCTGTTCTCCACGCACTACCTGCCGGAGGCGGACGAGAACGCCGACCGGATCGTCGTCATCGACGGCGGGCGCGTCGTCGCCGACGGCTCCGGCGCCGAGGTGAAGCGCTCCGTGGGCGGCCACCTGGTCGCCTTCGACCTGGCGGGAGCGTCCGGGGCGGACCTCGCCCGGCTGCCGGGCGTGACGGCCGTGCGGGTGCACGGCGGTCGCGCCCGACTGCGCAGCGTGGATTCCGACGCCACCGTCCTGGCCCTGGCCGAGCGCGGCGCCGTCCGTGGCCTTGAGGTCGTCCCGGCCAGCCTCGACGACGCGTTCCTGGCCCTGACCGCCGCGCCCGCGACGGCGCGCGGTGCGGCGGAAGACGGTGCGACGGAAGACGGTGCGGCGGGAGACGGCGCGGCGGGAGACGGCGCGGCGGGACGGGATGCGGCGGGGCGCGGCGCGGTGGGGGCGGTGGCCCGGTGATCGCCTACCTGCGGCTCGAAGTACGCCGCACGCTCCGCGACGTCGGTTTCGTCATCTTCGGCGTCGGCATGCCGGTGGCGATGTACCTGCTCTTCTCCAACCTGGTTCTGGACGGCGGCGGTCAGCGGCCGGAGACCACGGTGTCGCTGATGGTCGGCATGGCCGCGTACGGGGCGCTCGGTTCCGCGCTCAGCGTGGGTACGGGGCTCGCCGAGGACCGTTCGCTCGGCTGGCTGCGGCAGTTGCGGCTCACCCCGCTCGCGCCCTCCCGCGTCGTCGCCGCCCGGGCCCTCACCGGTTCGGTCATCGTGCTGCCCGCCATCGTGGCGGTGCTGCTGGCCGGCCGGCTCGTCAACCACGTGGCCCTGGCCCCCTGGCAGTGGGGTGCCCTCCTCGGCCTGCTCTGGCTGGGCAGCGCGCCCTTCACGCTGCTGGGTCTCGGCAACGGCTACCGGCTGAGCACGCAGACCACCGGCGTGGTCAACCTCGTCTGCAACCTGGGCCTGTCCGTGGTCGGCGGCCTGTGGGTGCCCACGGACTCCTTCCCCGGCTGGCTGCGGGCCCTGTCCGGTTGGGCCCCCACCCACCGCTTCGCCGAACTGGGCTGGAGCGTGGCCGACGGGCACGCGCCGCACCTGGCGACGGCCCTGGCGCTGGCCGGCTGGCTCGCCCTCTTCGCCGGCTACGCCCTGCACTCGTACCGCGTGTGCACCCGTACGGCATGACGCGCGGCCGAAACCAGCCCACCCCCCACCGGTGCGCACCGCCCACGACAGTCCGGGGACGGGCGTCCGAGCCCGGCGCGTACGGTACGCACTGGCCGGAAACCGACGCCCACGGCCACGCGGGCGGGGCACCGGCCGGTGGGCGGAGTGGTCTGGTGAGCGGTGAGCGGAGGGTGGGTGTGATGGCGTGGTGGGAGCGGATCGGCGCGCGGCTCAGGCGTCGGGTGGCGCGGGGCGCCGACGGGGCACCCGGGGCGCGGGACGAGGGGCCGAGCGAGTGGGTGCTCGTGCCCTGGCTGCTGCTGGCCAGCGGGGCGGCGGTGGACGTGTGGCAGGGCGAGGTCGCCCAGCGCTGGTGGGCGGCGGCGGGTCTGGCCGCGTTCGTCGCCTGCTATCTCGCCGCCGTCTTCGTCGGCAGCGTCCCCGCCCGGCGTCGCGTCGCGGTCCTCTTCCTCCTCCCGGCCGCGGCGCTGGCCTGCGCGCTCGGCAGCGCGTACGGGGGCAGTTGGCTGACCCTGTTCTCGCTGCTGTCGCTGGCCACCGGGGTCACGGTGCGCGCGCCGGTGGTGCCGCTGGCGCTGCTCGGCGTGGTGGCCGTGGGAGTGCTCAGCGCCGCGCTCGGCGGCCACCCGGACGAGGTGCTGACGGTGGCGTACTCCTCGCTGCTGTCCGGCGCGGTGGTCGCCATCATCCGGCGGCTGATCGTCACGGTCCACGAACTCCACGACACCCGGGACGAGTTGACGCGCTCGGCCGTCGAGCGGGAACGGTTGCGCTTCTCCCGCGACCTGCACGACCTGCTCGGCCACACGATGTCCGTCGTGGTGGTCAAGGCCGAGGCGGTACGGCGGCTCGGCCCGCGCGACCCGGAGGCGGCCCTGGCCCAGGCGGCGGACATCGAGGCGATCGGCCGGCAGGCCCTCACCGAGATCCGCGAGGCCGTCACCGGCTACCGCGAGGGCAGCCTGGCCACCGAGTTGGACCGGGCCCGTTCGCTGCTGGACGCGGCCGGCATCACGGCGGTCGTCCGCCAGTCGGGGCCGCCGCTACCGGCCCAGACCGAGGCGTTGCTCGGCTGGGTGGTACGGGAGGGCGTGACCAACACGGTCCGGCACAGCGGCGCCACGCGGTGCGAGATCGAACTCCGCACGGACGCGGACGCGGTGCGGCTGACCATCGTGGACGACGGGCCCGGCGGCGCGGCAAAGGCGGCAGGGGCGGCGGGCGAACGGCCCGCCGGTCCGCGCGAGCACGGTGCGACGCGGCCGGGCGGCGGAACGGGCATCGCGGGCCTCACGGAACGGCTCGCGGCGGCCGGCGGCACGCTGCGCTCCGGCCCGGACGGCCGGCGCGGCTTCCGGCTCAGCGCCGCGCTGCCCGTGGACCTCGACGGGCCGCCGGCCGAAGCCGAGATGACGCCGGGGAACGGCGCGGGCGCGACGGCCCGTCAGTAGTAGCCCTTCGTGCCGTCCAGCGACTCCCGGAGGGTGTCCATGTGCCCGGCGTGCCGGGCGGTCTCCTCGAGCAGGTGGAACAGGATCCACCGCAGGCTCGCCTCACGGGCGGCGACTCCCGGCGCCCGGCCGGTGTCGTCGAGCGCGTGCCCCGCGATGATCTCGTTCGACACCGCGCACTGCCGCTCGTACTCCGCGAGGAGTTGGGCCAGCGGTACGCCCTCCACCCGCATCTCGGCACTGTCGGGAGCGTCGGCGGCGGCACGCGGCCCCCGCTCCGGCAGGCCGAGGAAGACGTGCTCGAACCAGAGGTGCTCGACCCATGTCAGGTGGGCGACAAGGCCGGCCATCGTCATGAGGGGCGAGGTGGGCAGCAGCGCCCGGTGCGCGTTCTCGTCGCTGAGGTCGGCGCACTTCCACTGGACGACCGCACGCTGCATGTCGAGCCAGCCGACCAACTGGGTCCGCTCGTCAGCGGTGTAGGGAGGGCGCTCGCGAGGTGGTGTCGTCATGGCCGGTGACGCTACCTGCGCGGCGGCACACCCGCATGGCGTTTTCTCGCGGGTGGGTGGGCTGGCCAGCGGGCGGGGCGGGCACGGCCCGGTGCGTACGGCCGCCGCGGGGGCGAGTGGCCGCACGGGCAGCGGGCCGCACGCGGTGGCGGGTCAGGGCTGGTCCGGCGCTCGCCGGGCCCTCGTTAGGCTGCGCGCATGACCGACTCCGCCAGCCAGCAGACCTCCGAGGCCGGGAGCGAGGAGAGGGCGCCGCGCATTCGGGTCCTGCTCGCCGAGGACCAGGGCATGCTGCGCGGCGCGTTGGCGCTGTTGCTCGGGCTTGAGCCGGACATCGCGGTGGTCGCGGAGGTGGCGACGGGGGACGCGGTCGTGGCGCGGGCGCTGGAGGCGCGGCCGGACGTGGCGTTGCTCGACATCGAGCTGCCGGGTCGCAGCGGGCTTGACGCGGCGGCCGAACTACGGGAGCGGCTGCCGGAGTGCCGCGTGTTGATCCTGACCACCTTCAGTCGCCCCGGTTACCTGCGGCGCGCGATGGAGGTCGGGGCGTACGGGTTCCTCGTCAAGGACGGGCCCGTGGAGGAGTTGGCGGTGGCGATCCGTCGGGTGCTGGCGGGTGAGCGCGTCATCGATCCGGCGCTGGCCGCGGCGGCGCTGAGCGCCGGGCCCAACCCCCTGTCGCCGCGCGAGCGGGACGTGCTGTCCGCGGCGGCCGACGGCGCCACCATCGCGGACGTCGCCGGCCGGGTCCACCTCTCCCCCGCCACCGTGCGCAACTACCTCTCGGCCGCCATCGGCAAGACCGCGACCCGCAACCGCATGGAGGCGGTCCGCGCCGCCCGGCAGAACGGCTGGCTGTGAGCGGCCCGGCGCGCGCGCCGGACGCGCCCGCCAGCGCGTCCGGTGCGCGGGCGCGCGCGGGGACCGTGGGTGCCGGGGCCGTGAGCGTCAGGTGCGCAGGTACGAGGCGCCGTTGAGGTCCAGGACGGTGCCGGAGCTCCACTGCGCGTCGGGTGAGGCCAGCCACAACACCGCCGCCGCGATCTCGGCGGGCTCCGCGACCCGGCCGAAGGGGCTCTGGGCGCGGATCGCCTCGCCCTCGGCCCCGGTCAGCCGGTGCGCGACGCGGTCGGTGTCGATGAAGCCGGGCGCCACCGAGGCGACGGCGATGCCGTGCGGCGCCAGGGCCACGGCCAGCGACTGGCCGAGCGCGTGCACGGCGGCCTTGGTCGCGCCGTACGCCGGGTGGTCGGGCTCGCCGCGGAAGGCGCCGCGCGAGCCGATGTTGACGATGCGGCCACCGGTGCCCTGGTCGATCATGTGCCGGGTGGCGAGGTGGCTGAGGTGGGCGGTGCCGAGCAGGTTGACCGCCACGTGCGCCTGCCAGGCCGCGGTCCACTCCGCGTAGGTGGTGTCCGCCGGCGGGTGCGGGGTGTTGACGGCGGCGTTGTTCACCAGGACGTCGATGCCGCCGAGCGCCGCGACCGTGTCCTGGACCAACTCCCGCGCCCCCTCCGCCGTGGCGAGGTCGGCGCCGACGAGGGCATGCCCGGTGCCGGGCAGCGCGGCGAGCGTGGCCTCGGCGTCGGCGCGGCGTGTGCCGTAGTGCACCGCCACCCGGTCGCCGTGGGCCGCGAAGGCCGCGGCCACCGCCCGGCCGAGGCCGCGCGAGGCCCCGCTGACGAGCACCCGCCGCCCGGTGGCGGCGAACCCCGAACCGGGTGGCGAATCGGCGGTGGGCGGTGCGGGATTGGCCATGGTGTGCTCTCTCCTCACGGTGTCGCATGGGCTCCGGCAGGCTCCGCGCGGGATCGCACGGGTCCCGCGTGGCTCCGCGCGGTGCGCGGGCTCCGCGCGGGCCTCGCGGCCGGCGCGGCCAGCCTATGCCGCCGCGCCCGCGCGCCCCGGCGCCCCCTCCATGCCCCGCGCCTCCATGCCCCGTGCCTTCCGCGCCCCGCTGTCCCGCGCCCCCGGTGTTCTCAGCCTCCGGTCTCGGCTCGCTGCCCCGGGGCACCTCCGTCGTGGCCCGTGCCGGCTCCGTCCGGGCCCGTCGTGGCGCTACCGGGCGTGTCCTGCGCGGCCGACGCGTGCGACGCGTCCACTCCCTCCGGGCCCGGTTCCGGCCCCGCCCCCGGCTTCGCGCCGTCCGCCGCCGGCTGCGGGGCGGGGCGGGTCGGCAGCAGGGCCACCAGGGCGGTGGCGAGGACCAGTACCAGGGCGCCGACCAGGAAGGCCCGGGCGTACCCCTGCGTCAGCGCGTCGGCGGAGCGGCTGCCGAGCGCGTCGGTGCGGTCCGCGGCGACGGTGACGAGCAGCGACAGGCCGAGCGCGCCGCCGATCGTCCGCGCGGTGTTGAGCAGGCCCGACACGACGCCGGCGTCGGTGGGCGGGACACCCGAAGTAGCCGCGGCGGTGAGCGGGGTCATCATCAGGCCGGCGCCGAACGACATGAGGACGCCGGGGCCGAGCAGGGTGGTCAGGAACGTCCCGTCCACGTCCATGGCGCTCTGCCAGAAGAAGCCCGCCGACGCGATGGCGCCGCCGGCGAAGGTGAGCAGCCGAGGTTCCACGCCACGGGCCATGAACTTGGGGGCGACCTGCGCGCCGACGACGATCGCGATGGTGTGCGGCAGGAACGCGAGGCCGGCCCGGACGGCGTTGTAGCCCAGGATGTTCTGCATATACAGCGACAGGAAGTACCACATCGAGAAGAAGCCCATGCCGCAGACGACCAGCACCAGGTTGGCCGACCAGACGGCGCGGACGCGGAACAGCCGCAGCGGCACCAGCGGTTCGGCCGAGCGGGACTCGACGGCCACGAAACCGGCGAGCGCGAGCAGCCCGCCGCCCAGCGGCACCAGGGCCTCGGCCCCGCCCCAGCCGTACTCCTCGGTGCGCGCGATCCCGTACGCCACGGCGCCGACGCCGACGGTGACCAGCGCCGCCCCCGGCAGGTCGAGCGGTCGGCGCGACGGTGTCGCGTGCTGGCCGGTGAGCGAGGTGGCGGCGACGACACACACCAGCACGCCGATCGGCACGTTGATGAGCAGCACCCAGCGCCAGGACAGGGCGTCGGTCAGCACGCCCCCGATGAGCCCGCCCGCCGCGCCGCCGCCGATGCCGACGGCCATCCACAGCCCGATGGCCCGCATCCGTTCCGGGCCCTCCGGGAACGAGGAGGTGATGATGGTGAGCGTGGACGGTGCGAGGGTGGCGGCGCCCACGCCCTGGGCGGCGCGGGCCGCGATGATCTGCCAGGGCTCCTGGGCCAGGCCGCCGGCGAGGCTGGCCAGCGTGAACAGGCTGAGGCCGGCCAGGAACACCTGCTTGCGCCCGAAGAGGTCGCCCGCCCGGCCGCCGAGGAGCATGAAGCCGGCGTAGGTGAGGGTGTAGGCGTTGGCCACCCACTGCAGGTCGCTCTCGTCGAGGCCGAGTCCGGTACGCATCGAGGGCAGGGCCACGTTGACGACCGACACGTCGAGGACGACGAGGAACTGCCCGGCGCACGCGGCGAGGATCACCGCCCAGGCGAACGGCGTGGGCCGGGCGGCGGCGGGGGCCGGAGCGTCGGCCGCGGCGGGCCCACCAGCATCTGTCTGCGACATGACAGCCATGCTGGCAGCGGGGCGCCGCCCCGCCGCCGCCCGCTCGCCGCGTACCGGGCCCCACCCGGCCGAGTTAGGGGCTCCGCTCGCCCGCCTAGGGGTCAACTCCGGGCGCTCCCCCGACCCCCGCACCCCTCCGTGTCCGCCTGTGTCCGGATGTGTTTGCCTGCATCTGCCTGCGTCTGTCTGCGCCTGTTTGCGCCTGTCTGCGTCTGCCTGCGTCTGCCTGGGCGCGCCTGAGTGCGCCTGGGTCTGCGTGTGCCCGTCCGTGTTCGCGCCGGCACCGCGCCCCGGGCGCCCATCCCTCCCCTACGCCCGCACGCCCCGCACGCCCCGCACGCCCCGCGCGGCCACGCGTGCCGGCTGGCGAACGGTCGCCGCGCGCCCCGTCGCGCCCCGTACGGGCTCCGCCCCGGCCCCGGTCGCGGGGCAGCCACCCCGGTCGCGGGCCGCCCGCCCCTGGTCGCGTGTTCCACCTCCGGTCGCGGGCCGTGCCGTTGGCGTCACCCCGCGCGTGCGCGGGGCCGGCGCATGGGGCACGATGAACGGCCGGCCGGTCCGGGCGGCGGGGCGCGCGCGGGCGCCCGCGCCGGGGCGCGGCGCGGGCGGTGCGGCGATCCCGTGCGGCGCGGTCCGAGCGGTGGACCGTGGCCCGTATCGCGGCGGGAAATCCGGGCCGAAATGCGGTGGGAAATCCGACCGTTCGGGAATTGCGGTGTACGGCCCCCGGGCAGCGTTCCGGGGAGCGAAAGGGACGCCTTAAGTCCCGGAATGGCCGCACATCGCGGAAAATTTCATACCCCCGCCCGACAACCGGCCACACCGCGTGGCCGGGAGCACCCAGAGATCGTCAGAGAGCAGAGGAACCGACCATGTCGCCCAAGCCGGAGATCGTCGCCGCTTTCGAGGCGGCCAAGGGATTCATGCCGCTCGACGAGGGACTGGCCCTGTACGAGGCGGCACAGGAGGCGGGCGCGCGTGGGCTACCGCTGCTTGAGGTCGGCACGTACTGCGGACGCTCCACGATCCTGTTGGCCGCCGCCGCGCGCGAGGCGGGCACCGTGGTCGTCACGGTCGACCACCACCGCGGCTCGGAGGAGCAGCAGCCGGGATGGGAGTACCACGACCCGTCGCTGGTCGACCCGCGGGTGGGCCTGATGGACACGTTGCCCACCTTCCGCCGCACGCTGCACGCGGCCGGGCTCGAAGGGCACGTGATCGCGGTGGTGGGGAAGTCGCCGCGGGTCGCCGCGGTGTGGGGTGGCCGGCTCGGCCTGGTGTTCATCGACGGCGGGCACACCGACGAGCACGCGAGCGGCGACTACGCGGGCTGGGCGCCGCACCTCGCGCAGGGCGGGCTGCTCGTGATCCACGACGTGTTCCCGGACCCGGCCGACGGCGGCCAGGCCCCGTACCGCGTCTACCGGCGGGCACTGGAGTCGGGCGCGTTCACCGAGGTCTCCGACACCGGCTCGCTCCGCGTCCTGCGCCGTACGGCCCCGGGCGTCTGACGCCCCGCCGCCCCCTGTTCCGCTCCGCGGCGTATCGGCCGTCGCGCCGCGTACCGCCCGTCTCGTACGCCCTGCCGCCTACGTCCCGCTTACGCCGCACTCGCACGCCCGCTCGCGCGCCGTCCTGCGGCGGCGGGCCACGGGAACGCGCCCCGGAGCGCACTGGCCGGCGCGCGGCGCACTACGATCGCCCGCGTGTCGAACGGCAGCTTTCCCCCCACCCCGCGCCGGCTCGGCGGCACCCTCGTCATCGTGCTGGCCGTGCTCGCGCCGGTCTGCTTCGCGGGCTGGCTCGTGTGGCGCTCCATGGACGAGGGCGACGCGGAGGCGACCGGCGCGCCGGGCCCACCGCCCCTGTCGGCCGGGCCGTCCGCGACGCGGGACGACGGGCGGCGGGGGGACACCGCCGGCTCGGGCCGGCCCCCGGCGCCGGGGCGCACGTCCGACGAACGGGCCCTGCGGGGCAAGGTCGTGGTCGTCGATCCGGGGCACAACCCGCGCAACCGGGACCACACCGCCGAGATCGCCCGGCTGGTCGACGTCGGCACCCACCGCAAGGAGTGCGACACCACGGGTGCCGCGACCAACGCGGGGTACGCCGAGGCCGCCTTCACGCTCGACGTGGCGCGGCGGGTGCGCACGCTGCTGCGCGAGCGCGGCGCGACCGTGAAGCTCACCCAGGACGACGACCGTCCCTACGGGCCGTGCGTGGACGAGCGGGCGGCGATCGGCAACACGGCGCGCGCGGACGCGGCCGTCTCCGTCCACGCGGACGGGGCGGGCGCCGGCCAGCGCGGCTTCCATGTGATCTTGCCCGCGTCGGTGCGCGGCGGCGAGGCCGACACGTCGGCCATCGCCGGCCCCTCGCGCCACCTGGGCGATTCGCTGGTGCGCCGCTTCACCGAGGCCACCGGGAGCGCTCCCGCCAACTACCTGGGTGGCGGCGAGGGCTTGACGGTCCGCGACGATTTGGGCGGACTCAATCTCTCCACGGTTCCCAAGGTGTTCATCGAGTGTGGCAATATGCGCGACTCGAAGGATGCGGCGTTGTTGACCGATGCGCGCTGGAGACAGCGGGCCGCGCGTGGTATTGCCGACGGCATTACGGACTTCTTGCGTGGGAAGCGATAACGGCCGGGTTGAGCAGCCGTAACGGTCGCTCCCGAAGGGGCGCACCCGGCCGTTCCGGCGATAGATTCACCCGTACGATGGGGGGCCACCCCCGCGCCCTCGCACTTCGCGTCCGGCGACAGCGACGAAAACAGACGAGACCGATAGAGGACCTTACGTGAACATCCGCTCCCTCACTCGAGGCGATGGCGTGGTGATCGGAGCAGCGGTTTTGCTGTTCGTCGCCTCGTTCCTCGATTTCCTTGCCATCGAATGCCCGTCGGGCGTGCCGTCGTCGCAGTGCTCGTCGTGGAACGGCTGGAGCTCCGACTTCGCCTCCAACACGGCCGGCATCTTCATCCTCGGTGTGGTCGGGGCGGCTCTCGTCGTCCTGTCGCACCTGCTGCCGCAGCGCAACCTGGTCGGCCTGACGCTGGAGCAGTGGGGGACGGCGCTCGCGGTGGCCGCGGCGTTCACCTCCACCTGGACGATGCTCTTCAGCCACCCGGACGGCATGGAGAAGGGCGTGGGCCAGATCCTGGGCTTCATCGCCCTGCTGCTGCTGGCCGGCGCCGTCCTGGCCGGTCCGCGCGTGCCCGCCCTCAAGGCCCCGCTCATGGGCGCGGCCTCGCCGCAGCCCGCCCCCTCCCCCTACGGCGGCCAGCCGGGTCAGGTCGGCCAGCCGGCCGGTGGCTACGGATACCCGAGCGGTCAGCAGCCGGGTGCCCCGTCCCCGTACGGCGCGCCGGCCGGTGGCCAGCCCTCGTACGGCGGGCAGCCGGGTGGCGCGAGCGCGGCGCCGGCCGCGGCGGGCGCCGGTGCCGGGGAGTTCGCCCCGTTCTGGTTCGCCGTTCCGGTGGCGCGTCCGCTCTACGCCGAGGACGGTTCGGCGACGCCGATCGCCGAGCTGGCGCCGGGCACCTGGTACCTGGCGGTGGAGCAGCGCGGGCAGGCGCTCGTGGCGCAGACGCAGGACGGCCGTCGCGGCGTGCTGCAGGACACCACGGGCATCCAGCGCGGCTGAGCTGATCCAGCCGGCCGTTCGCGGCGTCACGGCCCCTCGTCCCTCGTGGACGGGGGGCCGTCGCCGTGCCCGGCGCCGGCCGCGGGCCGGCGCGCGGCGGTCACTCGAAGCTGGCCCGGTCCAGCCAGAAGTCCAGCAGCGCGCGGTCGCCGGTCAGCCGCACGCGGTCGGTGTCCCGGGGCAGCCGGCGGTAGAAGAGGAGCACCAGGTCGGTGAGGGCGCCGCTGGCGGTGACCTCGGTGGTGCCCTCGGTACGGTCCCAGCGCACGCCCTCCGGGGTCAGTTCGATGGTCCAGTGGCCGGCCGACTCCGGCGAGGTGTCCGTGGCCCGCAGTCCGATGGCCTGGCCGGTGCCCCGCAACTCGGCGAGCTTGGGGTTGAAGTGGGCGGCCATCGGGTTGCCGACGATCTCCAACCACTCGTCGACGGCGTCCGCCGCGACGTCCGGGGCCACGGCGTACTCCGTGCCCGTGGCGGAGACCGCGTCCGCGCGGTGGATGACCGTCTCGTGCGTCATGCGGCGCGCCCAGAACGCCGGGCTCTGCTCCTGGCCCCAGGTCCACACGGGGGCGGCGGGGCCCGCCTCGGCGAGCGCCGTGTCGAGCATCGCGGCCCCCTCGGCCAGCCAGGCGTCCATGGCGCGCGGGTCGCTCCCGTCGGGGCCGGCCGACGCGGGCCGCTCGTCCTCCACGTACTCCGTCGCGCGCGCGACGATCAGGGACTCGGCCCAGCGGTGGGCCCGACCGACGTGGCGCAGCAGGTCGGCCAGGGTCCAGTCGGGGCAGGTGGGTACGCGCGTCGACAGGTCGGCGTCGGCGACGGCCGCGCGCAGCAGTTCGCTCTCCGTGGCCAACGCGGCACGGTAGCGGTCGTATCCAAGGTCGGTCATGGGCTTACCGTATGGCCGGCCCGCGCGGCCCGCCTCGGTATTTCCGCCCCGGCCGGGGCCGGTCGAGACGGCGGTGACCGTGACCGCGGACCCGCCGGCCGCGCGTCGCCCAGCGGCGCGCGGCCGGGGCGGTCCCGGCGGGGTCAGCAGCAGTCAGGGGCGAGCCCGGTGGGCAGCCGCTCGCCGCCGAAGATCCGCACGGTGGGCTCGTCGCCGCCGAGCGCGGCCACCGCGAGGAGCAGCGAGCCCGCGGTCCAACTGGTCAGCTCGCGCGGCCAGACGGCGTCGTCGTCGAAGACGTAGCCGGTCCAGTACAGGCCGTCGGCGGCGCGCAGGTGCTGGATGGAGCGCAGCACCCGCACCGCGTGGTCGCTCTCGCCCATGGCCCAGAGCGCGAGGGCCAGTTCGCAGCTCTCGCCGCCGGTGACCCAGGCGTTGGGGGACACGCAGCGCACGCCGTAGTCGGGGACGACGAAGCGGTCCCAGCCGCTCGCGATGCGCTCCTTGGCGGCGGCGCCGGTCACCGCCCCGCCGAGAACCGGGTAGTACCAGTCCATGGAGTAGCGGCTCTTGTCGAGGAACCGCTCGGGGTGGTGCTGGATGGCGTGCCGGAGCCAGCCGAGCGCCAACTCCCAGTCGGGCTGCGGGTCCTCGCGGTGCTCGGCGATGGCCAGGGCGCAGCGCAGGGCGTGGTGGATCGAGGAGCAGCCGGTCAGCAGCGCGTCGGTGACCAGGGCGCCGCCGTCGTCGGGCGCGGCGCGCTTCCAGCCGATCTGGCCGCCGGGCTGCTGGAGGCCGAGGACGAACTCGATGGCCGCGTAGACGGTGGGCCAGAGCTGGTCGAGGAAGGTCTCGTCGCCGGTGGCCAGGTAGTGGTGCCAGGTGCCGACGGCGACGTAGGCGCAGAAGTTGGTCTCCTTGCCTCGGTCGGTGGGCCGGTCGGCGGCCACGCCGTCGGGGGTGTCGGGGTAGGCCGCGTACCAGGAGCCGTCGGAGTTCTGGTGCCGGGCCAGCCAGCGGTAGGCGGCCTCGGCGCGCTCGTGTTCGCCGGCGGCGTCCAGCGCCATGGCGGCCTCGGTGTGGTCCCACGGGTCGAGGTGGTGCCCGCGGAACCAGGGGATGGCGCCGTCCGCGCGCTGTACGGCGAGGATGCCGGCGACGGTCTCGGCGGCCTGTTCCGCGGTCAACACGCCGGGCAGCACCAGGCGTTCGGTACGCCCAGGCCCGCGGCCCGCGACGGTCACGCCCGCTCCTCGGCCGCGGCGCGGGCGGGGGCCTGGGCGGTGGCGGGGGCGTCCGGCGCGGGGTCGGGCAGCGGCCGCGCGGGGGCGTGCGGCTTCGTCGCGTACGCCACGAAGCTCTTGCCGATGAGCGGGTTGAGCGCGCTCTCGGCGACCCGGGTGGCCAGTGGCTTCTTCATGATGTCCCAGACGAGCAGCTTGTGGTACGCGCGGACCGGCAGCGCCTTGTCGTTGTCCACGCCGAACGCGCACTTGAGCCACCAGTACGGGCTGTGCAGGCCGTGCGCGTGGTGGGTGCCGTACGGTCGCAGGCCGGCCTCGCGGAGCTTGTCGAGCAGTTCGTCGGCGCGGTAGATGCGGATGTGGCCGCCCTCGACCTCGTGGTAGGCGTCCGAGAGGGCCCAGCAGACCTTCTCCGGGCCGTACCGGGGGACGGTGACCGCTATCCGGCCGCCCGGGCGCAGCACCCGCACCATCTCGGCGAGCACGCCCTTGTCGTCGGGGATGTGCTCCATGACCTCGGAGATGATCACGACGTCGAAGCTGTCGTCGGGGAAGGGCAGCGCGAGCGCGTCGCCCTCCAGGGCGGTGGCGGTGGCCGTCGCGGGCGCCTCCCCCGCCTCCCGCATGGCGGCGAACCACCGGGCGACCTCGCGGATCTCCTCACCGTTGCGGTCCAGCGCGACGACGTGCGCGCCGCGCCGGTAGCACTCGAAGGCGTGCCGGCCCGCGCCGCAGCCGAGGTCGAGGACCCGGTCGCCTGCGGCGAGCGGGAAGCGGGAGAAGTCGACGGTCAGCACGGGGGTCTGCCCTCTCTTTCCATCAGGCGGTGGGGGCACCTCCCGGAGACCGGCGGGGGCGCCGGGGCGGGGAGGCGGTGCGGGGCGGCGGCGGGCGGGGTTGCGGGCCGCGGGGATCGGGGGCGGGCTCGGCGGGCGAGGTGGTGCGGCGGGTACGGGGCGGGCGGGTCAGCGGCGCCGGGCGGCGGCGGCCCGCACGCGGATGGCCTCGCGGTAGTGCTCGACGGTGCCGCGCGCGGCCTGCTCCCAGGTGAACCGGCGCAGCACGCGCTCCCGCCCGGCCGCGCCGAGCCGGGCCCGCAGCGCGGGGTCGTCCAGGAGCCGGCCGATGGCCTGGGCGAGCGCGCCCGCGTCGCCGGGCGGCACCGCGAGGCAGGTCTCGCCGTCCGGGCCCGCCACCTCGGGGATGGCGCCGCCGGTGGTGGCCACCAGCGGGGTGCCGGTGGCCATGGCCTCGGCGGCGGGCAGCGAGAACCCCTCGTAGAGCGAGGGCACGCACGCCACCTGCGCCCCCCGGACCAGGTCGACCAGCTCCGCGTCGCTGATGCCCTTGACGAACTGGACGGCGTCCGCGAGCCCGTACCGCTCGATGGCCGCGGCCACCGGCCCGTCGTCCGCGCGCTTGCCGACCACGACCAGGTGGGCGGTGGGCTGTTCGGTACGCAGCTTGGCGAGCGCCTCGATCAGGTAGACGAGGCCCTTGAGCGGCACGTCGGCGCTGGAGGTGGTGACGATGCGGCCGGGGATCTGGGGGACGGCGGGGTCGGGCGAGAAGAGGGTGGCGTCGGCGCCGATGGGCACCACGTGCACGCGGCGCGGGGAGACGCCGAGGTCGGCGACGATCTCCTGGCGGGAGGAGCCGGAGACGGTGAGCACCGTCGGCAGCCGCTTGGCGACGCGCTTCTGCATCCGGCTGAAGGCGTACCAGCGGCGCACCGAGGCGCGGCGGCGCCAGTCGGTGGCCGCGTCCAGCTCCAGCTTGCGGTCCACCGTGATCGGGTGGTGGATGGTGGTGACCAGGGGGAAGCCGACGCGGTCCAGGCCGAGCAGGCCGTAGCCGAGGGTCTGGTTGTCGTGCACGACGTCGAAGGCGCCGCGCCGGGCCGCGAGGTGGCGGCGGGCACGGAGGCTGAAAGTGAGCGGCTCGGGGAAGCCGCCGGTCCACATGGTGCCGACCTCAAGGGCGTCGATCCAGTCGCGGAACTCGTGCGCCCTGGGCGTGCGGAACGGGTCGGGCTGCCGGTAGAGGTCGAGGCTGGCCAGCTTGGTGAGGTGGACGCCGCCGCCCGCGGGGTAGTCGGGCCCGTCCGCGCCGTCCAGGACGGGGTAGGGCTGGGCGCCGAGCACCTCGACGCGGTGGCCGAGCCGGGCCAGCTCGCGGGAGAGGTGGCGCACGTACACGCCCTGGCCACCGCAGAACGGGTCGCCCCGGTAGGTGAGCAGGGCGATGCGCAACGGGGCGCCTTCGGCGGCGGGGGGTGCCGCCCGGAGCGGTTCGGGCCCGGTCGCCTGTACGGCCTCAGCGGTCACTCGCGGCCCCCTTCTCGACGGAGTTCAGCGGGAGCGTAACCGCTCGCTGAGATTTAGAACAAGTTCCACCATCGGAACGTGCGGGAAGTCTCGAAGATACCCGCCGCGCCAGGGCGCCCCGGGGCGGGGCCGGGTGATTCGCGCCACTGGGTGAACCGTGGTCGCGGCGGTCTGCCGGGGGCCGGCCGCGACCGGCGAGCCGCGCGCCGGCGGGCGGGCGCGGAGCGGTCCGGAGCCCGGGAGGCGCGTCAAAGTGAAACAGGTTCCAGCACTCGCGCGGCCTCGTGGGCCCTGTCATCATGCACGGTGTTCGCAGCCGTCCGGCGGACGCACCGGCACCCGCACCGAAGTAGGACAGATGACCGCAGTCTCGAAGCCGACCTCGGCGCCGCTCACCGAGCGGCAGGAGGCGCGCCGCCGTCGGATTCTGCACGCCAGCGCCCAACTGGCCAGCCGGGGCGGGTTCGAGGCCGTCCAGATGCGCGCGGTGGCCGAGACCTCGGGGGTGGCGCTCGGCACGCTCTACCGCTACTTCCCGTCCAAGGTGCACCTGCTGGTGGCGACGATGCAGGACCAGTTGCAGCGGCTGCACGAGACGCTGCGCAAGCGCCCCCCGACCGAGGAGGAGCCCGCGGCCCGGGTCGCCCAGACGCTCATGCGGGCCTTCCGGGCCATGCAGCGCGAGCCGCAGCTCGCCGAGGCGATGGCGCGCGCCCTGACCTTCGCCGACCGCTCGGTCAGCCCCGAGGTGGACACGGTCTCCCGGCTGACGACGGCCATCATCCTGGACGCGATGGGCCTGACCGGCACGCCGACCCCGGCCCAACTCTCGGCCGTCCGGGTCATCGAGCACACCTGGCACTCCGCGCTCATCACCTGGCTCTCGGGGCGGGCCTCCATCGCCCAGGTGAAGATCGACATCGAGACCGTCTGCCGCCTGATCGACCCCCCGAACCCCGCCTGACCCACACGGGGGCGCGCGGCGTCACCGGCGTCGCCGCGGCGGGCCGTCCCACCGGCGCGGCGGGCCGTCCCGCCGGCGCCGAGGGGATGTACGGGCGCGCCTCATCGCCGATCACGCCGCCCAACTCGACGCGTACGGCGCGCGGTTGGGCGTCGCCGGTCGGGCGGAGGGGGCGGAACGCCCCGCTGGAGCCGCGCCCGGCACGACGCCGGCGTGGCCCGCCATACGTCGCCCCGCAACTCGCCGCCGGGACTGAGCGGTTGCCGCCGCATCACGGCCCGGGCCCACGCGGCGAACCCCGGGCGCCCCGGCCCGCCCGCCGCGCGCCCGGGGAGGTCGCCGCCGGGTCAGTCCACGGGCGGGAAGACGGGCTCGCCGCTGCCGAGCCGCAGCGTTATGGCCTCCACGGGGCAGCTCTCGGCGGCGTCCAACACCCGCTCACCGGCGTCCACTTCGGCCGCGATCGGCTCGGACCGCCGGGTCGCCCCCAGCCGGAACACGTCCGGCGTCTCGCCCACGCACAGCCCCGAGCCGATGCACCGGCCCTGGTCGACCTCGATCTGCCAGCGCTCCGCCATGCCGTCCCGCCTTCCGCGTACGCCCCGAGGGCACGTGATCATTCCCCGCGCACGATAGGCCGCCCCACGCGGCGGCCCCACCCCACCCCAACGCCCCGTCCGTCCCGACCCGGCCCGGCCCCGCTCAGCCCCAACCGACCCCGTTCGGCTCCCATTCGCCCCGTACCGGCGCCGCCCCATCCAGCTCCGTTCCGGGCGCGAGCCCACGGGGCAGGCCCGGCCGCCGGGCGGTCCGGCGTACGGGGCGAGCGGCGGGCCGGCCGGCAGGCCGGTGCGGACAGAGCCGGTGGGGGCCGGTGCGGGCAGACAGGTGTGGGCCGGTGCAGGCGGGCCGGCAGGCCGGCGGGAGTTACGGAATGTGATGAGTTGCGAAGTTTCTGTGACCTACTTAGCGTGCTTTGTGGCGGTTAGGTGGGTTTGCATCAGATCTGCCTGGTCGCTGTCGGGTGCCCGTTGAGGCGCCGGTGAGGTCGCCGGCGTCGCCGAACGCCCGGCGTCGCACTCAGTCGCACTCTTTCGCTGGCTCCGCGCACTCCCCGCTGGGGAGCCGCTCTTTCACCTCTCTGGAGAAACAGATGTTCCTGCAGTCCACGTTCAGCAAGCTCGCCGTGACGGCGGCGACGGGCGCCCTCGCGCTCGCCACCGCCGCCACCCCCGCCCTCGCCGCGACCCCCACCGCCGCCCCGGAGAAGAACGCCTCCACCAAGGCCGAGGCGCCGCGCTACAAGGGCCGCGTGATCGCGAAGTCGGGCCTGCTGATCCGGAGCGGCCCGAGCCAGAAGCACAAGGTCGTCGGCGCCCTCCCCCACGGCACGGTCGTCAACATCGTGTGCAAGGTCAACGGGCAGAACATCGACGGCAACCCGCGCTGGTACCTGCTGAGCAACGGCAAGTGGGCGTGGGGCGCGGCCCGTTACATCGTCAACATCGGCGCGGCCCCGCACTGGTGCTGACCTGACGCCCGGCCCAGCCGGAGCGACGCCCCCGTCGGCCTTCACCTCCCCTCGCGGGCGGTGGGGGCCGACGTGCTGGCGCGGCCGTACGGGCGACGGGGCGGCGTGCGGGGCATGCCGTACGGGCGAGGCACGGCGTACGCGGCCCGGAGGCGGGGTCGGGGCCGGTGCCGGGGTTGGGGTCGGGGGCGGCTGATATCGGGGGGCGCGGGGGCGGCGGATAAGCTGTGGCGGACAACTTCATCCCGCCCCGCGTCGGGGAAAGCCGGTGGAAGACCGGCGCTGACCCGCAACCGTGAGCGCGGCGCGCCCCGTGGCGCGAGCGCGCGAGCCGGACCACCCGCACCGGGGCGACAGGCTCCCGGAGCCGGCCGGGCCCGTATGGGCGCCGGCCGGTCGCCGGCACCCGTCGAGGTCTGCGGAGCTGAGCCCGGTGCCACCGCGCGGAGCGCGCGGAGGGCGGCGTGCGCGGCTGCGCGGCGCGACGACCGACGCCGCGATGACGGACATCGCGACGCTACCCACCGAGAGGCACCGACCATGGCCCCCTCCTTCGCCGTCCACGCGCGCCGCGGCGCCGTGGCGCTGGCCTGCGCCGTCGCCGTGGGCGCGGCCGCGGCACCCCTCGCGAACGCCGCGGGCGCCGACGAGGCCCCGTCCGCCGCGGCGTCCTCCTCCGCCCCGGCGCCCGGGGCGCAGAAGCTGCCCAAGGGGCTGTATGGGGCCAAGGACCCGAAGTTCGACGCCGTGTGGCGGCAGTCGCTGGCGTTCCTCGCGCAGGACGCGGTGGGCGTCACGCCGGCCACCGAGGCCATCGACTGGCTGACCCAGCAGCAGTGCGCGGACGGTGGGTTCCCCGCCTTCCGACCGGACACCAGGAAGTCGTGCGACCCGAAGAAGGGCGAGTTCAGCGACGCGACCGGGGCCGCCGTGCAGGCACTGGCCGCCGTCGAGGGGCGCGGCGCCGACGTCGCCAAGGGGCTCGACTGGCTCACCCGGCACCAGAACAAGGACGGCGGCTGGGGCATGAACCCGGGCAGCCCGAGCGACCCGAACTCCACGGCCGTGGTCATCGGCGCGTTCGCCGCCGCCGACAAGGACCCGGGCAAGGTCACCGCGCGGAGCGGCAAGAACCCGTACGACGCGCTGCGGAACTTCCAGCTCGGCTGCGACGCGAAGCAGGGCGAGCGGGGCGCGTTCGGCTACCTGCCGGACAAGGACGGCAAGCTGTCGCCGAACGGGCTGGCCACCGCGGACGGCGCGCTGGCCGCGCAGGGGCGGGGCTTCCTGGTGGCGCCGGCGAAGCGGTCAGATGCCGAGCCGAAGCCGCTGGCCTGTGACGACGGGGCGAAGGGCGACGCCGCGAAGGCGGCGGGGCGCCAGGGCACGGCGGACGCCGCCGCCGCGTACCTCGCGGCGACGCTGACCGCCGGCGACCAGCACCTGACGTCCGCGATGCCCGGCGCCGAGCCGCAGCCCGACTACGGCAGCACCGCCGACGCGGTGATCGCGCTCGCGGCCGGCGGCCACAAGGACGCGGCACAGGGCCCGCTCAAGTGGCTCCAGGCGTCCAAGAGCGGCGCGCTGACCTGGGCCAAGGGCGACCCGGGCGCGCTGGCCAAGCTGGTGCTCGCCGCGCACGCGGGCGGCGCCGACCCGCGCGCGTTCGGCGGCGCGGACCTGGTCGAGCAGCTCAACGCCACCGGCCCGACCCCCGCCGCCGTCTCCTCGGACGGCGAGGGCGAGGACGGCGAGGACGGCAAGGGCGAGAAGGACGACAAGGACGACGACGGGGGCGGCACGGGCGTCTGGTGGGTCGTCGGCGTGGGCCTGGTGGCCGGCATCGGGATCGGCTTCCTGCTGAGCGGCCGTAAGAAGCAGCGGCTCTGATGCGCGCGGGGGAGGCGACGGAGCGGCCCGCGACCGGGTCGGCCCGCCACGGGGCGCCGGCGGCGCGCGGGGCACGGTCGGCGCGGCCGACCGGCGCGCGCTCGCGGCGCCCCGCCCGCCCCCGGACGCGGCGCGGGAGGCTCGCCACGCTGGTGGCCCTCGCGCTCGCGGCCCCGCTGCTCGGCCTGTGGGGCGCGGCGCCGGCCGCCGCCGACGGCTACCGCTACTGGTCGTTCTGGGAGCGCGACGGCGGCGAGTGGACGTACGCGACCCAGGGGCCCGCGACCGCGCGGCCGGGCGACGGGGACACCATCGGCTTCCGGTTCGCCGTCAGTCAGGACACCCGGGACGCGGCGCGGCCACGCGGCGCCGCCGACTTCGCCGCGATCTGCGCCGGTACGCCCGACGACGGCGACGGCAAGCGGGTCGCGGTGGTGCTCGACTTCGGCACGGTGCGGGATGCGCCGGGCGGCGACCGGCCGCCCCGCTCCCGCACGGCGTGCGCGCGTATCGGCGACGACGACACGGCCGCCGACGCGCTCGCCCGGGTGGCCAAGCCGCTGCGTTACGACTCCACCGCCCTGCTGTGCGCCATCGCCGGCTACCCCAGGGCGGGCTGCGGCGAGCAGGTGGGCGACGGGGCGGACTCCCCCGGCCCGGGCGAGACGGCGGAGGGCGGCCCGGCGAAGGGCGAAGCGGCGCGGGACGGCGCGGATGACAGCACGGACGACGGCGGGCCATCGGCCGGGCTGATCGGCGGCGCCGTCGCCGTCGCCGCGCTGGGCGCGGCGGCGCTGTGGCAGGCCCGTCGCCGTCGCGGATGAGCACCGACGACTCCCCGATGAGCGACCTTCCGCACGGCGAGGCCCCCGCCGCCGCCCGCGAGCGCGCCCTGGGCCGGGGCGGCGCCGAGCGCGCCACCGCCCCGCGCGAGGGGCGCCCGGCCCGCGTCTGGCGCGCCGCCCGCGCGCCGGTGGCCACCCGGGCGGACGCCCTGCACGCCGGTGCGTGGTGGGTGTGGGCGCTCGGGCTCGCCGTCGCCGCGTCCCGCACCACCAACCCGCTGCTGCTGGCCCTGTTGGTGGCGGTCGCGGGGTACGTGGTGGCGGTGCGGCGCACGCAGGCGCCGTGGGCCCGTTCGTACGGCGCGTTCGTCAAGATCGCCCTGGTGGTGATCGGCATCCGGCTGGTCTTCGCGGTCTTCCTCGGCTCGCCGATCCCGGGCACGCACACCCTGTTCACCCTCCCGGAGGTGCCGCTCCCCGAGTGGGCCAAGGGCGTGCGGCTCGGTGGTCGGGTGACGGCGGAGGGGCTGGTGTTCGCGCTGTACGACGGGTTGAAGCTGGCCGCGCTGCTGATCTGCGTCGGCGCGGCCAACGCGCTGGCCAACCCGGCCCGGCTGCTCAAGTCGCTGCCGGGGGCGCTGTACGAGGCGGGGGTGGCCGTCGTCGTCGCCATGACGTTCGCGCCGCACCTGGTCGCGGACGTGCAGCGGCTGCGCGCCGCCCGGCGGCTGCGCGGCCGGGCCGACCGGGGGCTGCGGGCCCTGTTGCAGGTCGGGCTGCCCGTCCTGGAGGGCGCGTTGGAGCGCTCGGTGGCGCTCGCCGCCGCGATGGACGCCCGCGGCTACGGGCGCACGGCGCGGGTGCCGCGCGCCGTGCGGCACACCACGACGGCGCTCAGCGTCGGTGGCCTGCTCGGCGTGTGCGCCGGCACATACGGCCTGCTCGCCGCCGAGGGCGCGGGCTACGCGCTGCCCGTGCTGCTCGCCGGGCTGGCCGCCGCCCTCGGCGGCCTGTGGCTCGGCGGGCGCCGCTCCGCGCGCAGCCGCTACCGGCCCGACCGGTGGGGCGCCCGCGCCTGGCTGGTCTCCGGGTCCGGGGTCGCGGTGGCGGGCCTGATGATCTGGGCCGGCTCGTACGCGCCCACCGCGCTGCACCCGCCCGCCGTCCCGCTGACCGCGCCGACGCTCCCGCTGTGGCCGGCCGCCTCGGTGCTGCTCGGGCTGCTGCCCGCACTGGTCGCCCCCGTACCGCCGGACGCGGCCGCACGCCCCGGCCCGGCCCGGCGTTCCGGCGCGGCCGTACGGTCCGACGCGGCCGGGCGGGGCCCGGTGAGCGCCCCTGGCGGCGGCCGGCGCCGCACGGCGGCCGGGCCCCGGGACGCGGCCGGCCCGCCGCCCGCGTCCCGCGCGGCGCACCCGAGCACCGAACCACCAGCGAAGGAGAGCGAGCGGTGATCCGCTTCGACCAGGTGTCCGTCACCTACGACGACGACGCCGGGCCCGCCCTGACGGGCGTGGACCTGACCGTGGACGAGGGGGAGCTGTGCCTGCTCGTCGGGCCGTCCGGGGTCGGCAAGTCCACGCTGCTCGGCACCGTGTCCGGGCTCGTTCCGCACTTCAGCGGCGGCACGCTGCACGGCACGGTCACCGTGGCCGGCCGCGACACCCGCACCCACCGGCCGCGCGAACTCGCCGACGTCGTCGGCACCGTGGGTCAGGACCCGCTGGCGCACTTCGTCACCGACACCGTCGAGGACGAGTTGGCGTACGGCATGGAGTCGCTCGGGCTGCCGCCGGACACCATGCGCCGCCGCGTCGAGGAGACGTTGGACCTGCTGGGCCTCGCGGCGCTGCGCGAGCGGCCCATCGCCACCCTCTCCGGCGGCCAGCAGCAGCGGGTGGCCATCGGCTCGGTGCTCACCGCGCACCCGCGGGTCCTCGTCCTCGACGAGCCGACCTCGGCGCTCGACCCGGCCGCCGCCGAGGAGGTGCTGGCCGTGTTGCAGCGGCTCGTGCACGACCTGGGCACCACCGTGCTGCTCGCCGAACACCGCCTGGAGCGGGTCGTGCAGTACGCGGACCAGGTCATCGTGTTGCCCGCGCCGGGCGAGGCCCCCCTGGTCGGCGAGCCCGCCGCGATGATGGCCGCGTCGCCGGTGCACCCGCCGGTGGTGGCGCTCGGCCGGCTGGCGGGCTGGTCGCCGCTGCCGCTCTCGGTGCGCGACGCGCGCCGCAGGGCCAAGACGTTGCGTGACCGGCTGGCCCCGGAGCCCGCCCCGGACGGCGCGGCCGAGCCGGCCGCGCCCGACGCCGTCGCGCCGCCCGTCGGCCGGGCCGAGGGGCTGACGGTGCGCCGCGGCCGGACCGACGCCCTGCGCGGGGTCGACCTCGCGGTGCGCCCCGGCGAGAGCGTCGCCCTGATGGGCCGCAACGGGGCCGGCAAGTCCACGCTGCTGTCGGCGTTCGTCGGGCTGCACGAGCCGGCGACCGGCACGGTGCGGGTCGGCGACGCGGTCCCACACCGCACCCGCCCGGCCGACCTGCTACGCCGGGTGGGCCTGGTGCCGCAGGAGCCGCGCGACCTGCTGTACGCGGACACGGTGGCCGCCGAGTGCGAGGCCGCCGACCGCGACGCCGACGCGCCGCGCGGCACCTGCCGCGCCCTGGTGACCAGGCTGCTGCCGGGTGTCGCCGACGCCACCCACCCGCGCGACCTGTCCGAGGGGCAGCGGCTCGCGCTCGCGCTGGCCGTGATCCTCACGGCGAGCCCGCCGCTGATCCTGCTCGACGAGCCCACCCGGGGCCTGGACTACGCGGCCAAGGCCCGGCTCGTGGAGGTGTTGCGCGCCCTCGCGGCCGACGGCCACGCCATCGTGCTGGCCACCCACGACGTGGAACTCGCCGCCGAACTGGCGCACCGGGTGGTGATCCTCGCCGACGGCGAGGTGGTCGCCGACGGGCCGACGGCCGAGGTCGTCGTCTCCTCGCCGGCCTTCGCGCCCCAGGTCGCCAAGGTGCTGGCGCCGCTGCCCTACCTCACCGTCCCGCAGGTCGCGCACGCCCTCGGGGCCGGCGCGTGACGGGCCAGCTGCCAGCGCCCGGCGACGCGCCCACGGCCGGCGCCGCCGCGCACCCGCCGCGCGCCCAGCGGCAGTCCCGGCCGATCCGCCTCGGCCCGCGCTCGGTGGCCGCGCTCGTGCTGGTCAGCGCGATCGGCGTGGCCGCGTTCGGCTGGCCGCTGCTGGCCGACTCGGAGTCGGGGCTCGCCCACTCGCGGGACGCGCCCTGGCTGTTCGCGGCGCTGCTGCCGCTGCTGCTCGCCGTGGTGGTGGCGACGATCGCCGACACCGGCCTGGACGCCAAGGCCATCGCGATGCTCGGCGTGCTGGCCGCGGCCGGCGCCGCGCTACGCCCGCTGGGCGCGGGCACCGCGGGCATCGAGCCGATGTTCTTCCTCATGGTGCTCTCGGGCCGGGTGCTCGGGCCGGGCTTCGGGTTCGTGCTCGGCGCGGTGGCGATGTTCGCGTCCGCCCTGCTGACCGGGGGCGTCGGCCCGTGGATGCCGTTCCAGATGCTGGCGATGGGCTGGGTCTCGATGGGCGCCGGGCTGCTGCCGGGCCCCCACCGGCTGCGGGGCCGCGGGGAACTCGCGCTGCTCGCCGCGTACGGGGCCCTGTCGTCGGCGCTCTACGGCCTGATCATGAACCTCCAGGGCTGGCCGTACATCGGCGGCCTGGGCTCCGGCGTCTCCTTCGTGCCCGGCGACCCGCTGCCGGAGAACCTGTCCCGCTTCCTCGCCTACCACCTGGCCACCTCGCTCGGCTGGGACCTGCCGCGCGCCGTCCTGACGGTCGTCCTCGTGCTGACGTTGGGCGGCACCATCCTGGCGGCGCTGCGCCGCGCCACCCGGCGGGCCGCGTTCGACGCGCCGGTCGCCTTCCGGCCGCACGAGGGCGCGCCGCGCCCCGGCCGAACGCCGTAGACGTGGCCGGATCGCCGCCGACACTCGTTCGGCGCCGCCCTGCCTCGATCCGTCGCGCGCGCCGTTCAGTCGAGGACGAAGGCCAGCTCCGGCCGGTCCCAGGCGACCGACGGCGGGTTGGCGCGCAGGGTGCCCACGCGCCGCGCGCCGACACTGCGGTAGAAGCCCTCGGCCGGCGGGTGGGAGACGACGCGGACGCTGGCGATGCCCTCGGCGCGCGCCTGTGCCTTCATGTGCTCGGCCAGCCGCCGCCCGATGCCCAAGCCCTGCGCGAGGTCGCTCACGAACATCAGGTCCAGCTCGGGCGGGTCAAGGACCAGCGAGTAGAACCCGAACAGCCGATCCGTCGCGTCCACCGCCACGAAGACCCGGTGGGTCGCGATGTAGTCGGGGCCGACCCGGTAGCCCGCCACCATCGCGGCGTAGCGCCCCTCGTACGCGGAGGAGCGCCGGACCAGCGTCGTCAGCCGGCGCGCGTCCGACGCCGTGGCCCGTCGGATCGTGACGTCCGTTCCGCGCATGACACCGCTCCCGTCGCCCTGACCGCGCCCGTCGCGCGCGGGCCGGGCCCGACGCACGCCCGTCGCGTAATAGATCACTAGGACCACAGACTATTACGCGTGGTGGTGGGCCTCCAGCCGTGCGCGGCGTGATCCGGCGCACCCGGGGCACGGGCGGCGGCGCGCGGCGCGTGCCCGGACGGGGCGCGGGGGCGGGGCCTACAGGCGTTGCAGCAGGGTGCCCGTGGCCTGGCCGCCGCCCGTACCCATCGCGATGAGCGCGATCTCGGCGTCCCGGCGCTCCAGCTCGTGCAGGGCCGTGGTGATCAGCCGGGCGCCGGTGGCGCCCACCGGATGGCCGATGGCGATGGCCCCGCCGTTCACGTTCACCCGTTCCAGGTCCTGCTCGAAGACCTGCGCCCAGGACAGCACCACCGACGCGAAGGACTCGTTGATCTCGACCAGGTCCACGTCCGCGAGGGTCATGCCCGCCCGGCCGAGCACCGCCCGGGTGGCGTCGACGGGGCCGTCGAGGTGGAAGTGCGGGTCGACGCCGACCAGGGCCTGGGCGAGGACGCGCGCCCGCGGGCGCAGTCCGAGGGCGTGGGCCACCGGCCGGGCAGCCCACAGGACGGCGCTCGCCCCGTCGGAGACCGGCGCGGTGGTGCCCGCCGTGTGCACAGCGGCCGGCATCACCGCCCGCAGCTCGCCCAGCGCCGCCAGGCTGGTCTCCCGCAACCCCTCGTCACGCTCCACCAGCCGCCAGTCGGCCGCGCCGGCGGCCTGGCCGTCCCAGCCCCCGGCCGCACCGTCCCACTCCCCGGCCGCGCCGGCCCAGTCGCCGGCCGGATCGGCCTGACCGCCCCTGGGCGGCGGCACCCGCACGCCGAACGTCTCGCGCGCGAACCGGCCCCGCGCCCACGCCCGCGCCGCCCGCTGCTGCGAGGCGAGGCCCACCGCGTCCACCCGCTCCCGGGTCAGGCCCCGGCGGCGGGCGATGCGCTCGGCGGCCTCGAAGTGCCCCGGCAGGTCCACGTGCCACGGGTCGGGCCACGGCCGGCCGGGCCCCTGCCGGCTGTTGCTGCCGAGCGGCACCCGCGACATGGCCTCGACCCCGCAGCCGATGCCCACGTCGATCACCCCGCTCGCGACCATGCTGGCCACCATGTGGTTGGCCTGCTGCGAGGAGCCGCACTGGCAGTCCACGGTGGTCGCGGCGGTCTCGTACGGCAGGCCCCGGGCGAGCCACGCGTGCCGGGCCACGTTCATCGACTGCTCCCCGGCCGGCGTGGCGGTGCCGCCGACGACCTGCTCGACGCAGTCGGCCGCGAGCCCGGTGCGGGAGAGGAGTTCGCCGTACGTCTCGCCGAGCAGGCTGGCCGGGTGCAGGCCGGCGAGCGCCCCGCCACGGGCGCCGATCGGGGTGCGCACCGCCTCGACGATGACGGGTTCCCGGGCCATGGCTCGTCCTCTCTCGCGTCCACGCGCGGGGCGAACCGGTGTGCGTGCCCCCCCCCGGAGTCGGGACTGGTACGCGTATCTGTGACGGGCGTTCAGTCTGCGGAGGACGCGACGGGGGCGCAAGAGTCGTGCAGGAGGGGCGCGCTGGGCGGTCGGCGGGCGTCCCCGCGCGGCCCGGGGCGCGGCCGTCACCGTTCGCGGCCGGGCGGGTACGAGCCCGGTCCGGCGGCGAACGCGCCCGCGTGGCGGGCAGGTTGCTGCCAGGCGCCGTCGGGTCGCCGCCATGTCACCCGGCGGAGATGTCGGGACCCTACACTCGCTCGCGTGGACCAGGCATCGGGGCACGGCCGGGAGTACCGCGTGGCGGAACTGGGGCGCGCGGCGGGCGTCAAGGTGCGCAATCTGCGCTACTACCAGGGCCGCGGGCTGCTGCCGCCGCCGCGCTACGAGGGCCGGGTGGCGCTGTACTCCGAGGCGCACCTCGCGCGGCTGCGGCTGATCAGCGACCTGCTCGCGCGCGGCTACCCGGTCAACGGCATCGCCGAGTTGTTCGCCGCCTGGGACCAGGGCAGTTGCCTCGCCGAGTTCCTGGGTTACGAGCACCCCGCGCGCGGGTGCCGGCCCGTGGCCGAACGCCGCACGCCGGTGGTGACCTGCCGCGAGGAGTTGCGCGAGCGGTTCGGCGACCAGGTGACCGAGGAGAACCTGCGCCGCGCCGCGGAACTCGGCTACCTCCGCGTCGAGGGCGAGACGATCACCCACGGTAGCCCCGAACTCGTCGACCTGGCCGCGGAGTTGGTGCGCGCCGGAGTACCGCTCGACGCGCTGCTCACCGCCGGCGCCATGGTCCGCGACCACACCGCGCGACTGGCCCGCCACCTGGTCACCGCCGTCGGCGCCCCCGCGTCCGCCGACCCTCGCCACGCGCCGGCCCCCCGGCCACCCGGACCCGAGACCGACCCGCCCGACACCAGCCCGCCCGACACCAGCCCGCCCGACACCGGCCCACCCGCCGCCGAGCCGCCCGGGGCCGAGCCGCCGGGCGCCGCCGGGCCGCAGCCCGCGGCGCGGCGGCTCGCGCGCGCGGTGGCCACCCTGCGCCCGCTGGCCGGCGAGGCGCTGGGCGCCGAGTTCGCGCGGGCGGTGGACCGCGCGGTGGCGGCGGAGTACGGCGCGGCACGGCGGCCCGTACGGGGCGACGCCGACCCCGCGCGCTGACCGGCTCGGCCGCCTCGGATCCGGCCGGGCCCAGACCCGGAACGACCCGCCGGGGCGCCGCACCCCGGGGTGCGATTCCGCCAAGTACGGCTTCCATCCCATGGCTGACAACGACGGCATACCTGCACTTCGCTGGCGCGGCCGGGCATCGATCGTTGATCCGACGATTCATCAGAACCTGCCGGGTCGGCCGAAAAACGCCCTGGCTGATCTTTTCAATGGCCATTGGCAGCTTTAGGATCGGGCCCCGTTACGTCAGGTAATCAGCTCGGTTCATGTTGTGCGCGGAGACCGCTTCCGCAACGCCGCTCTCAAGGAGCCCCTTCATGACGAACCGCACGCACCGCTCCCGCGTTCTGACCACCTCCGCCGCCGGCGTCGCCGCCGCCGCGGCCGTAGCGCTCTCGCTCGCCGGCACCGCCACCGCCGAGTCGCGGACCACGGCGGCGGCCGGGTCCACCACGGTGACCCCGGCGGGCCACTACTTCGGCGCCAAGCAGTCGGGCGACATCGTCCTCAAGGCCGGCGCCATGACCGTGACCTGTAAGGTCTCCACCTCGCAGCCCGCCGGCAGCGGCAGCGCCAATCAGATACCCGCGGCGCCGAACAACACCAACCCGAGCGGCCCGGTGTCCGGCACCATCACCGCGCCCACCTTCGAGGACTGCACCACCAACGTGCCCGGCGTGAACGTCTCCATCGCCACCTCCGGCACCTGGGGCATCTCCATCCAGCACGGCACCACGATCGCGGCCAACCTGTCCGCCCCGCAGGGCGGCCTGGTCATGAGCCTGACCGGTGCTCTCACCTGCACCGGCACCTCCGGCGCCGCGAACGTCCCCGGCACCTGGACCAACGGCTCCCCGGCCAAGCTCAGCTACGCCGAGTCCACCGTCCCGGTGACCATCACGGGCGGCGCCGGTTGCCCGACCGACGTCACCTCGGCCTCGCTCAGCGCCGCGTACGACGTCTCGGACGTCACCGACCCGTCGGCCACGCTCGCCGTGACCGCCTGATCCGGCCCACTCTCCCCGCCCCGGCCCGGCGCGACAACGCCCGGGCCGGGGTGGGGTCTTGGCACACCCCGGCGCGCCGCCCGCCGCCGCCCGGGCCGGGCCAGTCCGGGCGGCGGCCCCGCCGGACCCGCCCGACCACGCCTTTCTCCCGTGCTCCGGGACCCGGGCCTGGCTTACGGTGTCGCCATGGCCACTCCCCTCGCTCCCGCCTCGCTCACCGAGGCCGTGCCGCTCCCAGGCGGCGTACTGATACGCCCCGCCGCCGAGTCCGACGCCGAGGCGCTGGCTGCGGCCTTCCGGCACAGCCGCGACCACCTGCGGCCCTGGGAGCCGCGGCGCCCCGACAGCTTCTTCACCACCGAGGGTCAACGGGCCCGGCTCCGCGAGCAGGCCGTGGAGCAGCGCGCCGGCCGGGTCGCGGCGTGGCTGCTGACCGACGGCGAGGCGGTCGTCGGTGGGCTGACGCTCTCCGGCATCGTCCGCGGCCCCTTCCGCAACGCGCACCTCGGCTACTGGATCGCCGCCGGACACCTCGGCCGGGGGCTGGCCACCGCCGCGGTGCGCGCCGCGTGCCAGGCGGCCGACGGGGAACTCGACCTGCACCGCCTGCAAGCCGGCACCCTGGTGCACAACACGCGCTCGCAGCGGGTGCTGGCCAAGAGCGGCTTCGAGCAGTTCGGCAGGGCGGAGCGCTACCTGCACATCGACGGCGCCTGGCGGGACCACCTGCTCTTCCACCGCGTCCTCAACGACCGCCACCCCGCCTGACCCCACGCGCCCGGGTGGGCGGGGCCCGCCCCATGGGCGTCTCCGAGATGCGCGCGGTGGCGCGCCGGCGGATGCTGGCTGAACGCGACGATCCGAACGGGGGCGAGCGAGAGGGCAGGCATGTTCGCAGGTCTGGGCCGTTTCGTGGTGCGCCACCCGTGGTGGGTGATCGCGACGTGGGTCATCGCCGCCGCCGCCGTCCTCTCGTTCGCCCCCAAGCTCACCGCCACCAGCGACGAGGCGAGCTTCCTGCCGTCGGAGTACGAGTCGATCAAGGCGATGGACCTCCAGGAGGCCCAGTTCCCGCAGCAGCAGAACATCGCCGCCATCATCGTCTTCCAGCGCTCCGACGGCGCCCGGCTGACCCCGGCGGACTCCGCCGGCGTACGACAGGTCTCCGCCGACCTGGCCGGGCGGGACATCCCCGAGGTCCAGGACGTCAGCGCGGCGGCGGTGTCGCCCAACAAGCGGGTGCAGACCGCGACCGTGGCCATGCCCGAGGTGGCCAACCCGGACGACACCGCGCAGCAGGACGCGGTGCAGACCCTGCGGGACGTGTTGCCCACGACGCTGAAGGGCACCGACCTCACGGCGGGCGTGACGGGTTCGGCCGCCCAGTCCCTGGACGAGCGCGAGTCCTCCGAGCGGGCGGGCACGCTGGTGGCCGTCGGCACCGTCGTGATCATCATCGTGTTGCTGGTGGCCATCTTCCGCAGCCCGATCATCGCGCTGCTGCCCGTCGTACTCATCGGCCTCATCTCGCCGATGGCCACCGGCCTGATCGCCAGCGCCAACGACGTCTTCGACATGAAGGCGGACCGCTCCATCCAGGAGTTGCTGACGGTCGTGCTGTTCGGCGTCGGCACCGACTACATCCTGTTCCTGCTCTTCCGCTACCGCGAGGCGCTGCGCGCCGGCGAGGACGCCAAGGGCGGCATGGTGCACGCCGTGGAGCGGGTCGGCGAGGCCATCGCCTCGGCCGCCGGTGCCGTCATCGTCGCCTTCGCCGCGCTCGCCCTGTCCACCCTCGGGATGCTCAAGTCGATGGGCCCGGCGCTGGCCATCGCCGTCTTCGTCACGCTGCTCGCGGGGCTGACCCTGGTGCCCGCCGTGGTGTCGCTGCTGGGCACCCGCGTCTTCTGGCCCTCGCGCTCCTGGCGGGCCGAGCCGTCCGGCACCGGCTTCGCCCGCTTCGGGGCGGCGCTCGCCCGCCGGCCGGCCGTGTGGGCCGTGGCGTCCGCCGTGTTCATGGGGGCGCTGGCGGTGGGAGCGCTCGGCTACCGCGCCAACTTCGACCTCGCGGGCTCCTCGCTGCCCAAGACCAAGGAGTCCATCGTCGCCCAGCGCGACATGGAGAAGGGCTTCCCGGCCGGCACCACCGACCCGACCTCCATCTACCTGGACGCCCCCGACGGCGGCCGGCTCAGCCGCGCCGAGACGACGGCCTTCCGCGACCGGCTCCGCCAGGTGGACGGCGTCGGCTCGGTCGATCCGGCCAAGCTCAGCAAGGACGGGCGGACGGCGTCCTACGAGGTGGTGCTCGCGGACCCGCCCGCCTCCGACGACGCCCTCGACACGGTACGAAGCGGGCTGCGCCCGGCGGCGGACGAGGCGGCACCGCAGGGCACCCGGGCCCTGGTCGGCGGCACCACGGCGGTGTACGTCGACATCAACAAGGCGGTCGACCGCGACTACGCCGTGGTCTTCCCGGTGGCCGCGCTGTGCATCATGATCATCCTCGGCCTGCTGCTGCGCAGCCTGGTGGCGCCCTGGTACCTGATGGTCTCGGTCGCGCTCGGCTTCGGCGCCACGCTCGGCGCGACGTCCATCATCTTCCAGCAGATCGGCACCCAGCCGGGGCTGATGTTCATGCTGCCGGTGATCATGTACCTGTTCGTGGTCGCCCTCGGCACCGACTACAACATCCTGATGGTCTCCCGGCTGCGGGAGGAGGCCCGCGAGGGCCGCGACCCGCGCGACGCGGCGGGCACCGCCGTACGCCACTCCGGGCCGACCATCGCCGCCGCCGGCGTCATCCTGGCCGGCACGTTCGCGACGCTGATGCTCGCGGGCAACGCCACCCTGTCCCAGATGGGCTTCGCGCTGTCCTTCGGCATCGTGGTGGCGGCGTTCGTGATGGCCATGATCTTCACGCCGAGCCTCACGGCGCTGATCGGCCACAAGGCGTGGTGGCCCGGCCACGGCGACCGGGCCCCGAACCAGCCGGCCACCCCCGACACACCGGCCGCCGGCCCCCGGAGCGAACGCGCCCCGGACGCCCCACCGCCCCCACCCGACGCCTGAGCGGCGCGCGACTGCCCGTCGCGCGCCGCCGCTAGCGGGCCGCGTCGGCCGGGGCTGGCTGGTCGTCCGGGCCCGCGTCGGAGCCCTCGGACTTCCCGGAGCCCGGCTTGCCTGGACCGGGCTTGCCGAGGTCGGGCTTCACGGCTTCGGGCGTTACGGAGGCGGGCTGGGAGTCGGTGGGCTCGGCGGCACCGGCGTCGTCCCGTACGGCGGTGGGCGCCGTGGCGGAGGCCCGGGCGGGGTCGGCTCCCGGCAGCTTGGCCCGGGCGCTGGCCCACAGGGCGGCCACCCGGCCGCGCGCCTCGATGGCCGCGGACTCCGTGGCCCTGGCCGGCTCGATCGGGGCGCGGCCCGCGCCGGTCAGCACGTACTGGAGGGCGAAGCCGGCCGCGACGACGGCCGCGCCACCCACCGCGTCAAGGAGGTAGTGGTTGGCCGTGCCGACGATGACCGCGGTGGTCAGCACCGGGTACAGCAGGCCCAGCACCTTCATCCACAGCTTGGGCGCCACCAGGGCGATCACCACGCCGCACCACAGCGACCAGCCGACGTGCAGCGAGGGCATCGCCGCGTACTGGTTGGAGAGCTTGGTCAGCGCGCCGAAGTCCGGGTCGTTGAGGTCCTGCGGGCCGTGCGCCGTGTCGATGTAGCCCATGTCCATCAGGCGCGGCGGCGCCAGCGGGTACAGCCAGAAGCCGAACAGCGCGAGCAGCGTGGCGAAGGCCAGCGGGGTGCGCGCCCAGCGGTAGGTGGCGGGGCGGCAGACGTACAGCCAGGCAAGGAGCGACAGCGGGACCAGGAAGTGGAAGGTCGAGTAGTAGTAGTTCATGCTCGCTTCGAGCCACGGGGTGTCGGCCACGAAGTGGTTGAACCAGTACTCCACGTCGATGTGCAGCCAGCTCTCGATGCTGAGGATCTGCCGGCCGTGCCCCTCCGCCAGGCTCCGCTCGTCCGGCGCGTGGGCGCGGATGAACGAGTAGCCCCAGTAGCCGACGCGGATGAGCATCAGCTCCAGGACCAGGTTCGGCCGGGACAGCGGGCGCCGCCAGAACTTCAGCATCGGCACCCACGAGTACGGCGTCCGCGCGGGCTCCGCCGTCGGGCTCGGCTGCGGCCGGTCCCACTCGGGGGCGTCGCGCGTCAGGAAGGGCACCAGGCAGGCGGCGGCCAGCGCGGCGAAGAGCTGGGCGTTGTCGCCGATGAAGCCGAGGCCCTCCAGGCCGCCCGGCATCAGGGCATGCCGGTTGAGTGTCATGACCAGCACCACGAGCACCGGCCACACCAGCCGGTCCGCCTGCCGCCTGCCGACCCGGCCGACGACGGCCAGCAGTATCCACAGGAGCTGGTGCTGCCAGGAGGTGGGCGAGACGGCCAGCGCGACGCAGCCGGTGATCGCGGCGGCGAGCAGCAACTGCCCGTCCCTGGCGTAGTGCGTGGCGCGGCGCAGGCCCCACCAGACCACCGCCGCGGCGAGCACGGCCAGCAGGGTCAGCTCCAGCGGCCCGCGCAGCCCGGCGCGGAGCAGCAGGCCGTGCAGCGACTGGTTGGACAGGCTGTCGGGGCTCTCGCCGAGGCCGGCGCCGCCGATGTGGTGCACCCAGTACGTCCATGAGTCGTGCGGCATCACGGCCCAGGCCAGCGCGGAGCAGGCGGCGAAGGTGGCGCCGGTCAGGACGGCGACCCGGCGGCGGCCGGTGAGCCACAGCAGCCCGGCGAACAGCAGCAGGGCGGGCTGGAGCGCCGCGGCGACGCCGATGAGCAGGGCCGACTGGCGGGCGGAGGTCTTCGGCAGCAGGGACAGCAACACCAGCAGGACGGGGATGATGCTGGTCTGGCCGAGCGTGAAGGCGTTGCGTACCGGGAGTGAGAGAACGATCAGGCTGATGGCGACGGGGGCGGCGAGCAGCGCGGTGCGCCGGGAGACCGGGCTCGGCAGCAGGCGGGCGGCGACCAGGCCGAGGATGGCGACGAGGGCGAGGGTACCGAAGGTCCAGGCGACGCCGAGGCTCTGCTCGGCGGCCCGGGTCAGTGGCTTGAGGACGAGGCCGGCGAAGGGAGTGCCGGTGAAGGCGTCAGTGTCGTACAGCGAGCCCCGGACGTGCAGCACGCCCCGCTCGCCGATCCACGTCTCCAGATCGGTCAGGCGCTGGTCCGGGGGCAGTCGCAGCACCGCCGCCGCCTGGCGGGCGGCCAGCAGGCCGGCCACCACCCACAGCCCGGCGAGCGCCATGCCGATCCGCGAGCGGGCGGCCGGCTCCGGCCGGGTGCCCGCGGATCTGCCCAGTCCGCTCCGCTCGACGTCCGTCACGCCCTGCTGCTCCCCCACTCGCCGTGTCACTCGTATCCAATGTTCGAGACCTTACTGAGCCCGCAGAAAAGACGCGGAAAACCCCCGCGTCACCTGACCGCTGCCGCGGGTTGCCTGGAAGTCGCCTGTCGTTCGCCGGGGTGACCATGTACGCGCATACGTCGCCAGGAGTAATTTCACCACTTTCCCGTGAGCCGTCTGATCACTGGGTGGCCGGGGGCACCCGCCACCCGCCGGCCGGCCCGCGGCGCGAGCGCGCGGTCGCCCGCACGCCGGCGTGGACGCCCGATCGGGGCGCCCGGAACGCCGTGCTCCGGCCGTGGCCACCGTACGACGGGGCACCGCGCGGCTACGCCGTTCGAGGGAGCGCCGACCGCGCGCGGGCCGGTGCGACCGGGCGTGCGCCGAACCCGGCGAGCGCCGGCCGCCGGTTCCGTGGCGGGCCGACGGGTCCGCCCACGTCGCCGCTCCGCTCGCTGCCTCCATCACGTCATTGTGCCGCGCTCTCGGGTACCCCCGCTCCGCGAGCCGGCCGCACACGGTGTCGACGCGGCGCCGGGGCGGCGGCGGGCCGGCGCCGCGCACCAGCGTCCAAGACGCCGCCCCCGACCCCCGGCACCGTGCTGACATGCGCTTTGACACCAAGATCGCGGTAATTGTCCGGAGCGACCTCGCCGCCTGGCAGAAGTTGAACGTAACCGCGTTCCTCTCCAGTGGCATCGCTCACGCCGGGGCTGACGTCGTGGGCAAGCCCTACGAGGACGGCTCGGGCAACGGGTACCTGCCGATGTTCCGCGAGCCCGTCCTCGTCTACGCGGCCGAGGCCGCCACCCTGCTCCGTACGCACCAGCGCGCCCTGAACCGGGGCGTGAGCACGGCGCTGTACCCGGTGGAGCTGTTCGCCACGGACAACGACGACGACAACCGCGCCGCCGTACTGGCCGTGCCCGCCCCGGACCTCGACCTGGCGGGCCTGGCGGTGCGCGGCCCCCGCGCGGCCGTGGACAAGGTCGTCCGGGGGCTGCGGATGCACGACTGACCGGCACGCCAGGGGGTTGCGTCCGCGCGCGTACGGGGCGCGCGGAGTGCCACGGGCGCCGACGGGCCCGGGTGCACGCCCCGGACCGGAAATGTTTCCCGGACAGGCCGGGGCGCGTTGGCCACCATGGTCGGCGCAGGCAACTCTCTCCGTGGAAGGACACGCGTGGATATCGCAACCGCACTCGCCATGACGAAGGCCGAGCGTCAGTCGAACATCGAGCGCATCGAGCGTGGCCGGGAGCGCGGTCGGGCGCTCATCCAGAACGCTCGGCCCGGTCCGTACGCGGACGGGCTGCTGGCGGCGCACGAGTACGACCTCGCGGTGGTCACCGCGCTGCGGCTGATCGACGCCGTGGGCGTCTCCGGCCCCGATGCCGCCGCCGCCGTCTGGCCGGCGCCCCCGCCCCGACCGGCGTACCTGACCGCGACCTGATCACTCGGCGGCCCTCGGGCGGTCGGCCGCGGAGAACTAAGCGGGTGAGATACGCCATGCGCCCAAAGGGAACCGTTCGGTGCATACTGAGCCCGCACCAGCGGCGCTCGGGCCGCTGGTGGCCATTCGGGGGGTCCCATGCGCGTGTCCCGCGCCCTTGCTGTCCTGACGTCCGCGGCGCTGCTGAGCGCCGTACTCGCCGGCTGCTCCGACGACGGGGGTGACGGCAAGGGCGCCGCCGACCCGGCCGCATCGGCGACGCGGCCGGCCGCCAGCGAGGCCGCCACCGGTACGGACGCCGAGGCCGCCGGCGACGCCCCGCTCGACGTGCCCGAGGAGACGACCGAGGCGAAGACCGCGCCCGCCGCCAAGGCCCCGTCGCTCGCGGTCGGCGAGTCGGGCACGTACGAGGTCGGCGAGACCGACGAGTACGGCGAGAACTTCAAGGTCACCTCCCGGATGAAGGTGACGGTGGTCAGCGCGGAGTACGTGACGCCCGCGCAGGTCAACACCACCAACCAGCCCGAGAAGGGGCAGTACGTCGCCCTCACCCTCACCGTGCGCAACACCGGCGGGGCGCCGGCCGACTTCGCCGCCTACGGGATGATGAAGTGGGAGGACGCCAAGACCGCCGCGCAGGACGCCACCACGCTGGAGGGCGTCGGCGAGGGGGCGGACCTGGACACGACGTACAAGCCCGGGCAGTCCGTGACGGGGCGGCTGGTGCTCGACGTCGTGCGGCGCGGTGGGGTCGTCCACTACTACGACGCGAACGCCGGGGGCGAGTCCCCCTCCTTCACGGTCGAGCTGCCGAAGTAGCCCGGCTCGGGCGGGGGCGGGCGGGGCGGCCACGCCGGCCGGGGCGCCGACCGCCTCGGCCGGCGCCCCGGGCGATGTAGGAGACTGCTCGCACAGGACCGAGGCGAGGTCGCCGGCGCGGTGGCCTCCGGGTGTGAGAGGTGTCGAGTGAGCGTCGTCAAGATCAACGTACTGACGGTTCCGGCGGAGCAGCGCGAGGTGCTGGAGCAGCGCTTCGCCGCCCGGGCCGGCGCCGTGGAGGGCTCCGACGGCTTCGAGTGGTTCGAGCTGCTGCGCCCCGTTGAGGGCACCGACCAGTACCTCGTCTACACCCGCTGGCGCAGCGAGGAGGACTTCGCGGCGTGGATGGAGAGCACCATGAAAGCCGGCCAGGGCGGCCAGGGCAGCCACGGCGGCGAGGGTGGCGAGCGGCCCAAGCCGGCCTCCACCGGCGCCACGCTGTGGTCCTTCGAGGTCGTGCAGCAGGCGTCGCCCAAGGGCTGAGGCCCGCGCCCCGCTGACCCGGCGAAACGCGGCTGCGGCGGCCCGCGGCGGGTGCTCACAATGACCCGCATGACATCAGCCTTCACCCAGCGGGCGACCTGGGAGGTCGCCGCGCGACCCGTACACACGCCGGAGTCGGCCGCGTTGCTGCGCGCGTACTTCGTCGAAGTGAGCGACCGCTACTACCTGCGGCACGAGAACCGACGATCGACCCCCGAGGAGATCGAGTCGGGTCTCCTGGAGCACCACAGCGACGACCTGATACCGCCGCGCGCGGTGTTCCTGGTCGGGCGGTACGGGGGCGCGGCGGCGGGCTGTGCCGGGGTGCGGCTGCGCGACGCGGCGACGGCGGAGCTGAAGCGGCTGTACGTGCGGCCCGCCGAGCGCGGCACGGGCGGCGGCTCCGCGCTGCTGGCCGCGGCGCACGCGAGCGCGCGGGAGCTGGGCGCCCGGCGTCTCATCCTGGACACCCGCAACGACCTGGTCGAGGCGCGGGCGCTGTACAAGCGACACGGCTATGTCGAGATCGAGCGCTACAACGACGATCCGTACGCGGAGCACTGGTTCGCCAAGGGCCTGGTCTGACGGGAACGGCGCGGGGGCCGTGGTTCACACCGGACGGCGGCGCACGCCGGCCTTCGGCCGGTAGGCGTCGCCGTTGTGCGGGCGTTCGCCGTCGGAGCCGCACAGCTCGCCGGTCAGCTCGTGGACCAGGGCCACCAGGTCGGTCGGGCGATCCGGGCCCCACCAGTCGCCGAGCAGTGCGGCGAGCGACTCCTCGCGGGCGTGCGCGAGGCGGGCCGCGACCTCGCGGCCCCGCTCGGTGAGGACCAGCGACAGGCCCTCGCGCTCCGCGAGGCGGCGCTCCTCGACCTGCCGGGCGGCGGCGGTGACCACGCCGAGGGGCAGGTCGGCGCGCTCGGCGAGCAGGGCGGGTTCCACGAAGCCGTGGTAGTTGATCCGCAGCAGCAACCAGCAGGACGCCGGCCGCAGCTCGACGCCGGCCCGCTCGGCGATCTCGGCGTAGACGTGCTTGCGGCCCTCGCGGCTGCCGAGCGTGGACAACGCGCGGGCCACCTCGTCGCGCGAGGTGCGTTCGACGGGGTTGCTGGCCAGCACCTCGCTCGCCTCCGGGGCGGTCACGGACGCGCGCAGCGGCTCCTCCCGCAGGAACCAGGCGAGCGCCAGCGCGACGAGCACCAGCGGCACCGCGTACAGGAACACGTCGGTGATGGAGGCGGCGTACGCGTCGAGCACGCCGGCGCGCTCGCCGGGCGGGAGTCCGCTCACCGCGCGCGGGTCGGCGCTGAGCGAGTCGGGGTTCACGCCGGGTGGCAGCGGCTGTCCGGCGAGCGCGTCGGATATGCGCGGGCCGAGCTTGTTGGCGAAGATCGTGCCGAAGATGGAGACGCCGAACGAGGCGCCGATGGAGCGGAAGAACGTGGCGCCCGAGGTGGCCACGCCGAGGTCCGCGTAGTCCACCGCGTTCTGCACGATTAGCACCAGGACCTGCATCACCAGGCCGAGCCCGAGGCCGAAGACGAAGAAGTACGCGCTCATCTCGGCCACGCCGCTGTGCCGGTCGAGCTGGTGGAGCAGCAGCAGGCCGAGCGCGGTGACGGCGGTGCCGGCGATGGGGAAGACGCGGTAGTGGCCGGTGCGGCTGACGATCTGCCCGGAGGCCGTGGAGGCGATGAGCAGCCCGAGCACCATGGGCAGCATGTGCACGCCGGACATGGTCGGCGTGACGTCGTGGACGACCTGGAGGAACGTCGGCAGGTAGGTCATGCTGCCGAACATCGCGAAGCCGATGACGAAGCCGATGGCCGAGCAGAGCGCGAAGGTGCGGCTGCGGAAGAGCCGCAGCGGCAGCACGGGCTCCACGGCCCGCCGCTCGACGCGGACGAAGGCCGCGAGCAGCGCGATGGCCAGCACGCCGAGGCCGGTGATCTGCCAGGAGTCCCAGCCGAAGGTGACACCGCCGAGCGAGGCCACCAGGACCAGGCAGGCGGCGACGGCCGCGATGAGGAAGGTGCCCAGGTAGTCGATGGTGTGCCGGGTGCGGTGGCGCGGGATGTGCAGCGCGGCGGCGATCACCAGCAGGGCCACGACGCCCACGGGCAGGTTGATGTAGAACACCCAGCGCCAGCTCAGGTGGTCCACGAAGACGCCGCCGAGCAGCGGCCCGAGCACGCTGGTGGCCCCGAAGACGGCGCCGAACAGGCCCTGGTAGCGGCCCCGCTCCCGGGGCGGCACGAGGTCGCCGACGATCGCCATGGACAGCACGATCAGCCCGCCACCGCCGAGCCCCTGCACCGCGCGGAAGCCGATGAGCTGGGGCATGTCCTGGGCGATGCCGCACAGGGCCGAGCCGATGAGGAAGATGACGATGGCCAGTTGGTAGAGGTTCTTGCGCCCGTACTGGTCGCCGAGCTTGCCCCACAGGGGCGTCGCGGCGGTCGCGGCGAGCAGGTACGCCGTCACCACCCAGGACAGGTGCTCCAGGCCGCCGAGGTCGCTGACGATGGTGGGCAGCGCCGTCGAGACGATCGTCTGGTCGAGGGCGGCGAGCAACATGCCGAGCAGCAGCGCGCCGATCGCCACCAGCACGGTGCGCCGTTCGTGGTCGTGGTGTCGGTCCGGGTGGGCGGCCGGGTGGCTGGCGGCGCCGGCGGCGGACGCGGCGGGCCCGCCGGGCAGCGGGCCCCGCGAACGTGCGTCCTCGGCCATGTGGCGTCTCCTTGTCCGTGGGTCGGCTGCGCGTGGTGCCGCTGGCCGCCGACGGCGGCCGGCCGCTCATCCCATCCTCACCCGTTTGCCCGGTTACGGCCTGTCGAGCGCCGTCCCCACCGCGGACGTCCGCCTGCGCGAACACGTGTCCGGTCTGCATAATCGCCAGCGACGTACGAGGGAGGGAACAACGTGACGGGAGAACTCTGCCCGCACTGCTTCGCACCGCCGCGCGCGGACGGGCGACCGGGATGCGCCTGCGCGGCGCGCGGGGCCGGCCTGCCGGACCTCGCGACGACCGCCGCGCTGCCCGAGACACCCGAGACCGGCCCCAACCCCGACGACCTGCGCCTCTTCGACGACGACCCGCCGAACGCCGACCAGGCGGACGCCGACCAGGCGGACGCCGGCTCGGCAGCGGCGGGCGGGGCGCCCGGGGGTGCCACGGGCGCCGCGCCGGCCGGCGGTGCGGGGCACGGGGACGGACCGGACGGGGGCGACACCGGGGCGGGGGGCAGACCGGCACGGCACCGGCGGCGGCGCCCGCTGGCGATCGTGATCGCGGCGGCGGTCCTGGTCGCCGTGGTGGGCACCGTCGCCTTCGGCACCGGGCTGCTCGGCGGCCGGAGCGGCGAGGGGTCGGACGACCGCGCGCTGACCGACGACCGCGCGGCCACCCCCTCCGCGGCCCTGCCCACCTGGGACGGGCGGATGACCGACGGCGCGACGCCACCGCCGAGCAGCACCGCGACCCCCTCGCCCAGCGCCTCGCGCTCGGGCGGCGCGAGCCCGTCCGCGACACCGTCGGCGACGCCGTCGCGGACGCGCGAGCCCAGCGCCTCGCCCTCCGCGTCCTCGGCGCGCCCCTCCGAGACCGGCGCTCCCGACCGGCCGAGCGAGCGGCCCACGCCCTCCACCTCGGCCCCGGCCGACCCGCCGCGACCGACCGAACCTACGGGCCCGCCCGTGCTGCGCCAGGGCGACAGCGGCACCGAGGTCGCCGAACTCCAGGACCGGCTGCGCCAGACCTGGACCTACGTCGGCACGGTGGACGGCGAGTACGACGCGAGCGTCACGGACGCGGTCGGCACCTACCAGCGCCGCCACGACATCACCGCCGACCCGGAGGGCGTCTACGGCCCGCACACCCGCGACTACCTGGAGGCCCGCACGGACCAGCCGTGACCCGGCGGGGCCGCGCGTGCCGCCGGAGCCGGCGGGGCGCGGACGTGTGACGGACCCGCGCGCGGGTCCGTCACACGGCGGATATGAGGTGTTCATCCGGGCCATGACCGGGGGCGCTGGCGTCGCGGGACGACTCTTTGTATGTTTGAGAAACAAAGTGGTTCCGCCCGCACCCCTGACCGTGGGCGGGGCCGCTTTCCTTCGCGCACCGCGCGCCCACGCCGAGCCCAGGAGTGCCCCATGGCTCCCACGAGCACCCCCCAGACCATCGGCGCCGTCAAGGCGCTGCTCCTCGACATGGACGGGACGCTCGTCAATTCCGACGCCGTCGTGGAGCGCTGTTGGCGGCGCTGGGCCGCGGAGCACGGCCTCGACGGCGACAGCGTGATCAAGGTCGTACACGGGCGGCAGGGCCAGGCCACCATGGCCGTGCTCCTCCCCGACCGCCCGCACGAGGAGAACCTCGCCGACAACGCCCGCATGCTCGCCTGGGAGACCTCCGACGTGGACGGCGTGGTGCCGATCGCGGGCGCGCCCGCGTTCCTCGCCTCCCTGGCGCGGCTGCCGCACGCCCTGGTCACCTCGGCCGACCGCGGCCTGTCCCAGGCCCGGATGGAGGCCGCCGCGCTGCCGATGCCGCGCGTGCGGGTCACCGCCGAGTCCGTGAGCGCCAGCAAGCCCGACCCGGAGGGGTTCCTCAAGGGCGCGGCGGAGCTGGGGTTCGCGCCCGCCGACTGCGTCGCCTTCGAGGACTCCGAGGTGGGCATCGCCGCGGCCCGCGCGGCGGGCATGCGCGTGGTCGGCGTCGGTCCCCGCGCGGCGGCCCACGCGCCCACGGCCCACGTGCGCGACCTGACGCAGGTCCGCGTCGAGGCGCTGCCGGACGGCGGCCTCACCCTGCACATCGCCCCGTGAGCCGGGCGGCCCGGTAGCCGGCTTCGGGCCGCCTCGACCCGGCCACGGGGAGATCCGTAGCCCTGCCATGCGAAGTGCCAGCCCGCACACGCTAACTTGGGGCACCCCGAAGCGGAGGAGAGCCCCGTGGGCAAGGTCGTCATGTACAGCTCGGTGTCGGTGGACGGTTTCGTCGCGGACGAGAACGACCAGCCTGGACCGCTGTTCGACTGGTTGCTGAGCGGTGACGTCCCGTTGGACGAGAGCGGCGCGTTGAAGGTGTCGCAGGCGTCCTACGACTACATCCGACCGTACTGGGACCAGATCGGCGTCACGGTCGTCGGCCGCCACGTCTTCGACCTGACGGACGGCTGGGACGGGAAGCCGCCGGGCGGGATGGACCACATGGTCGTCGTGACGCACCGGCCGCAGCCCGAGGGCTGGGACCCCAAGGCACCCTTTCACTTCGTCGACGGCGTCGAAGCAGCCGTGGCCAAGGCGCAGGAGCTCGCGGGTGACCGCTTGGTCGAGGTCGCCGCTGGCGACGTCGGTGGCCAGGTACTTGCCGCGGGTCTGGTCGACGAGGTGCGCATGGACGTCGTACCCGTCGTGTTCGGCTCCGGCAAGCGCTACTTCGGGTCGGTCCACGCACAGCACCTGCTGGAGGGACCCGACCTGGTGGTTCAGGGCGACCGCGTGCTCCACCTGCGCTACCAGGTGCGCCGTTGACCGACCCGAGCGGCTACGTGTTAAGCGGCCTCGCCGCGAACGGAAGAAGACGGGGGCCGCCGACGCGTCGACTTCCACCGCCTCGGCGCCGCCGGGGCGCGCGTGCCCTCACGCGTGGTCTCCCGCGTACCGCCGGGTCAACCGCCCGGGTGGTACAGGCTGATTTCCTACCTGACGCGCCGCACATCCCGCCTTCCCCGCCACACGCCGCCGGTTGGCCCACTCTGGGCTGGTCTCCGCGCGGGCGCACGTGGGCCCCACACCTTGAGGAAGGGATACGGACCGATGACCTCCATGGGGAAGCCTCCGGCAGCGCTGGACGGGTCGGGTGGCCCGTGGCCGATGGACCCCGAGCGGGGGCCGGCACGCGGCGAGTTGGCCATGGACGAGTCGTCGGGCCGGATGGGGGTCGTGCTGCGCCCCGGCGCGGGCCGCGTCGCGTTGCGCGCGCTCACCGGGGGCGACCGGTGGGAGGCGGAGGCGGCGGCGGTACGGCTGCCCACGCCCCGGGAGCGGCTCAGCGCGCGGATCGCGATCGTGAACGGGCGGTGGGGGAAGTGACCGAGGAAGAGGCGGTCGAGGCGATCGGCGACGCCGTGGAGGACCTGACCACGGGCCGCGTCGGCGTGCTGACCGACGCCGGCCCGTACACCTCGCCGACCACCCGACGCACGACGTTCCTGGTCTTCATCCGGCCGGAGCGCGGCGGCGTGGAGTGGACGGTCGAGCCCGAGCAGGTACGCCGCCACACGCCGGGGCACGCGCCGCACGGGCGCGTACCGTCGGCGCGCGGCACCTCCCGCGCGCTGGCCGCCGCCCCACCGCGCCCGATCCCGTACCACTGACGGCGCCGCCCGCCGGCCCGCCGCGCGGATCAGCCGGCGGGGGCCACGACGGCGCGGGGCGCGGGGCACGGGCCCCATCGGCCGCTCCGTACCTGGGCAGGGTGGGCGGCAGGCGGGCGGCGGGCGCGCCGTCAGGCCGTCGCCGAGACCGGCCGGGCCGCCGGGCGCGGGTCAGCCGGCGACCGCCTCGTACAGGCTGAAGCCCGCGAGGACCAGCATCACGCAGGCGCCGATCTTGGTGATGAGCCGCAACGGTACGTACTTCATCAGGGTCCGGCCGCCGACGATGCCGATGCCCGCGACCGCCCACAGCGCGAGCACCGCGCCGACGCCGACGGAGAGCGGGCTGTCGTAGCGGGCGGCGAGGTTGGCCGTCATGATCTGCGTCAGGTCGCCGAACTCGGCGACCAGGATCAGCATGAAGCCGCTGCCGGCGACCTTCCAGAAGCTCTGGTCGGCGGGCTTGGCGATCTCCTCGTCCCCCTCGTCCTTCTTGAGCAGCAGCATCGCCGCGCCCGCCAGGAAGAGCACGCCGACGATGGCCTGGAGCAGCCGCTGCGGCAGCAGCGTGAGCACGCTGCCGGCGGCGATGGCGAGCGCGACGTGGACGGCGAACGCGGCGGCGACGCCGGCGAAGACGTAGGAGGCGCGGTAGCGGGCGCCGAGCATGAGGCCGGCCAGGGCGGTCTTGTCGGGCAGCTCGGCGAGGAAGACGACGCCGAAGGTCACGGCGGCGACGGTGAGGCTGAACACGGGGTCTGGTCCCTCATTCGGTCGGGCGTCCGCGCCGAGAGGGCCCTGCTCAGGGATCGCTTCGGCACGGCAGCGTCGGACACTGCGGCCGAAGGTCTCGCTGGCACGGTGGTACGTGACGGACCCATCGGCACATCGCGTAGATGTGCCCGGTCCGCACCCACCGGCCTCCGGGCGCCGGCTCCCCGTTCCCCCGAGTGCGCGAGCACCTCCACCGCGAGCGGTGGCCGGGAGGCGGGTGAGCAGTATGTCGACGATCCGGCGAAGAGCTACTCCCCTTCTGCTGCCGTCGAGGATACGTCAGGGTCCGCGTCGCGGTGCAGCCGTCCCCCGGCGACCAGCTCAAGGACCACCGCGACCGCCACCACCTGCACCGCCATCAGCGCCACCAGCACGAAGAGCTGCACCGCGCCGGCCTGGACCGGCGACGCGCCGCCCAGCAGCATGCCGACGAAGGCCCCGGGCAGGGTGACCAGGCCCACGGTCCTGGTCTGGTCGAGGCCGGGCAGCAGCGCGTCGGAGGCGGCCGGGCGGGCGATCTCCAGTCGGGCGTCGCGCGGCGGCAGGCCGAGCGCGAGCCCGGCCTCCACCTCGCCCCGCCGGGCCTCCAGCTCGTCCAGGGCGCGCCGGCCGCCGAGCACCGTCGCGGTGAGCGCGCCGCCGATGAGGATGCCGGTGACCGGGATCAGGGTGATGCCCCGCACCGGAACCAGCCCGGTCAGCAGCAGCGCGGCGACCACCGGCAGCACGCCCGCGACGATCGGCGCCGCCGCCCACCACCAGGAGCGGTTCGGGGTGATGCGGCGGCCGGCGGTGCGCACGGCGACCGCGAACATCACGGCGATGAACGTGAGCAGCAGCGGCACCGCGCGCACCACCCAGCCGATCAGCAGGGAGACGGCGGCGAGTTGGACGACGGCGCGCAGCCCCGCGCTCAGCACGGCGCGCGCGTGGCCGTGCCCGCCGCCGGCCGACCGGGCCCCGCCGCCGGGGCGGCCGGTGCCGTGTGTGAGGTGGGCGAGCGCGCCCACGGTGGCGGCGGCGAGCAACAGGACCGCGAGCAGCACCCCGAGCGCGGGCCCGACGGGGAGCAGGGCGGCGCCCGCGAGGGGGACGGTGGCAGGCACCACCACACCTTACGGGGCGTCAAAGCGCTGGCCACGACCTCGGTTCGAGGCGCGTCGACCCGCCACGCCCCCTTGCTTTGACATGACCGCGTCGTCACGCTGTTACCTGGCGCCCACCCCACGGAAACCGGACGCCGAGACCATGTTCGGGCCACAGCGCCCGCATCCCCCCACCGCAGAGGGAGTTCGCCATGTCCCGTACGGACACGACTTCGACACGTCGCGGCATCTACGCGCGTCGAGCCACCGCCGTCGGCGGTCTCGCCACGCTGGTCGGCACGCTGGTGCTGAGCGGTCCGAGCGCGCAGGCCGCGCCGCCCACCCCGCCGAGCGCCGACACCGCGCGCACCTACCTCTCCCAGCTCACCGTCAAGTCCGAGGGCTCGTCCGACGGTTACAGCCGCGAGAAGTTCCCGCACTGGAGCACCCAGAGCGGCGCCTGCAACACCCGCGAGGTCGTCCTGAAGCGCGACGGCAGGAACGTCGAGCAGAACAGCAGTTGCGCCGCGGTCAAGGGCACCTGGTTCTCGCCGTACGACGGGCAGACCTGGAGCGCCGCGTCGGACGTGGACATCGACCACGTGGTGCCGCTGTCCGAGGCGTGGAAGTCCGGCGCCAGCAAGTGGACCACCTCCCGCCGCGAGGGCTTCGCCAACGACCTCGGCCGCGCGCAGCTCATCGCCGTGACGGACAACGTCAACCAGGCCAAGGGCGACAAAGACCCGGGCGAGTGGCTGCCGCCCACCAAGAGCTACCACTGCACGTACGCCCGGATGTGGGTCTCGGTCAAGCACCACTACGACCTGTCCGTCGACAGCCCCGAGAAGAGCGCCCTCAGCCGCATCCTCAACGGCTGCTGACGCCCAGGTCGACCGCCGGCCCACCGCCCGCGAGGCGCCGCGCCGATCCGCCGCACCCGACCGACGGGGCGGCGGATCGGCCGCGTCCGGGGCCGTTCCGGCGCCTCCCGCCGCCTCCGGCCGCGCCTCCCCGGCGGCGTTCCACCCCGCCCGGCCCCGCCGTTCCGTACCGTACGAACACGGGTACGCCGGGCCCCACGGCACGCGACGCCGCACGGCACCCGCCGGCGGCCACCGGCGAACGCCCGCGGGTCGGCGGGTGAGGGCGATGGAGGGAGCGCGGATGGCCGGGTTGCGAGTGGGGCCGTTGCTACGTCAGATCGACTGGGAGACCGGCGAGCGCGCCACCGTGTGGGTCGAGACCGACGCGCCGTGCGAGGTCGAGGTGCGCTGCACGCCCCCGGCGGGCGCGCCGGCGCGCGCGGCGGGCGACCCCGCGCCGGGGCCCGGCGGCGCGGCCCGCACCTGGCAGCTCGCCGGCCACCACTACGCCCTGGTGGAGGTGGCGGGGCTGCGCCCGGACAGCGTGGTCGGCTACGAGGTGCTGCTCGACGGCGAGCGGGTGTGGCCGCTGCCCGACTCCCGCTTCCCCGCCTCCACGATCCGCACCCCGCCCGTACGGACCGAGGCGGGCGAGGGGGCCACCGGCGACTTCGCCGTGCGGGTCGCCTTCGGCTCGTGTCGGTGGGCCGCGCCGCCCGCCCCCGGGGCCGGCGCGCACGACCCGATCGGCCCGGACGCCCTCGACGCGCTGGCCGCCCGCATCGCCCGCGACCCGGACGGCGAGCGCCCGGACGTGCTCGTCCTCCTCGGCGACCAGGTGTACGCGGACGAGACCTCGGCGGCCACCCGCGACTGGCTGGCCACGCGGCGCAACCTGAGCCAGCCGCCGTGGGACCAGGTCGCCGACTACGAGGAGTACACCCGCCTCTACGACGAGTCCTGGCTCGACCCGGAGGTGCGCTGGCTGCTGTCGACGGTGCCGAGTTGCATGATCTTCGACGACCATGACGTGATCGACGACTGGAACACCAGCGCCGCCTGGCAGGCGCGGATGCGCGCCGTCCCGTGGTGGCGCGAGCGCGTGCTCGGCGGCCTCATGTCGTACTGGGTCTATCAGCACCTGGGCAACCTCTCCCCCGCCGAACTGGCGGCCGACGAGCTGTACGCGGCCGTCCGCGCGGCCGATCGGGAGGGGCCGGACGGGGCCACGAAGCTGCTCCGGGACTTCGTGTCGCGCGCCGACGCCGATCCGACCTTCACCCGCTGGAGCTACCGCCGCGACTTCGGCCGGGTGCGGCTGGTGATGGTGGACAACCGGGCGGCGCGGGTACTGACCGAGGGCAGTCGGTCGATGCTGGACAAGGAGGAGCTGAGCTGGTTGCGCGACCAGTTCCACGACGCTCCCGAGACCGTGGACCACCTGCTCGTCGGCGCCTCGCTGCCGTGGCTGCTGCCGCCCTTCGTGCACGACGTCGAGGGCTGGAACGCGGCGCTGTGCGCCGGCGAGCGCGGCCAGCGCTGGGCCAGGCTCGCCGAGGACCTGCGCCAACGCGCCGACCTGGAGCACTGGGCGGCCTTCCCCGCCTCGTTCGACGCGCTGACCGAGCTGATCGCCGAGGTGGGCAGCGGGCCCGCCGCGCCCGCGACGATCAGCGTGCTCTCCGGTGACGTGCACCACGCCTACGTCGCCGAGCCGGACTGGTCGCGGTGGCCACGGCCGCCCGTGAGCCGGGTGCTGCAACTGACCTGCTCGCCGGTGCACAACAGCATCCCGGCCTCGATGCGGATCGGCTTCCGGTTCGGCTGGAGCCAGCCCGCGCGGCTGCTCGGCCGCCTCTTCGCCCGGCACGCCAGGGCCGGGCGGGCGAAGCTGAGCTGGCGCCGCACGGGCGGGCCCTGGTTCGGCAACCAGCTCATGACCCTGACGCTGCGCGGCAGGCACGCCCGGCTCCGCCTCGACCAAGCGCGCGGGACCGACCCCGGGGCGGCGCGCCTGGTCACCACGGAGCAGCGGGACCTGACGCCCGGCTGACCGGGGGCCCCGCGGCCAGCGGCCCCGGCGCCGGGCCCCGCCCCCGGGCCCTCGGACCGTACGGTTACGCGCGGCCGGCCGGGCCCGGGGCCGCGCGGGCTACCCCGGCTCGTCGGTGGGCGCGCTGTCGGCGACCGCCTGCGCCACATGGGCCGCGGCGGCGTCCTTGGCGACGCCGACGCCCGTGAGCACACCCGCCCCGTCCTCGTGCTCCAGGAGCGCGAGCAGCAGGTGCTCGGTGCCGATCTCGCGGTGGCCGAGGCGCAGCGCCTCGCGGAAGGTCAGCTCCAGCGCCTTGCGCGCGCCCGCGCTGTACGGGATCAGCTCGGGGGCCTCGCCGGCGGCGGGGGCGGGCAGCGCGGCGAGCGCCGCCTCGCGCACCCGCTCCAGGGGCACCCCCTGCGCGCGGATGGCCTGTGCGGCCAGCGTGTCGGGAGCGCTCAGCAAGCCGAGCGTCAGGTGCGCGGGGCCGACCTCGGGGCTGGCCGCGGCCTTGGCCTCGTTGTGGGCGCTCACCACGACGTTGCGGGCGGCGGTGGTGAACTGGTTGAAGCCCTGTTGGGCGTCGAGCGCCGGCGCCTCGGCGGCGCCCTTGGGCACGAACCGCTTCTGGGCCGCCTGCCGGGTGACGCCCATGCTCTTGCCGATCTCGGTCCAGGAGGCGCCGGAGCGGCGGGCCTGGTCCACGAAGTGGCCGATGAGGTGGTCGGCGAGGTCGCCGAGGTGGTCGGCGGCGACCACCGCGCCGGAGAGCTGGTCGAGCGCGTCGGGGTGGGCCCGCCTGATGGCCTCGATCAGTTCGTCGAGCCGCACGGGGGGCGTGATGTCCAAGGGCTTCGTCATGCGTCAACCGTAGGTTGACAACCTCCACTCGTCAACCCGAGGTTGACAGTTGATATGCACCAAGCCCCCGGCGCGACACCTTCGCGCCACGCCGGTACGCACCGCGCCTCGCGACCGGCTCGACCGACACCCCACCCCGACGGGCGGGACCTGCCGCGTCCGGCATATGCGGAATGGAGGGCCACACCCCGACCAGGGCGATGCATTTCGGCCATTCATGGGCCGGGCCGTCCGGGACACCGAGAGGCGGGTCGGCGGCTACCCGCAAAAAGTCCATACCAACTGGTCGAGACCACCTGACGGTCATGCCCATGTCGCTTTACGCTCGACGCGGCGGCCGAGCCCGTTCACGACACCCCGCCCACCGTGGGGCGATCCCCGCCTCACACGCAATGACCTTGCATAACGCGCGCGCCCCGGCCACCGCACGGCCACGGGCAGCGACGATGGACAAAAGCGGGCAGCCGCGCCGCCGCGTGACCCCCGCCACTCCCGCCGATCCGCGAGCCACGGCACGGGACGAGCAGATCTGGCAGAACTTGAACTTGCAACAAAGTCTTAGGCGTCCCTAACCTGGCCCCCTCGTTGTTTCCCGTCCCCGAAACGAGGAGTCCCCTGTCATGTCGACCCCCACCTCGCTCACCGAGCAGCTCGACGCCGCGCGACCGCGCGTCACCTCGCTCTTCCGGATCGTCGTCGGCCTGCTCTTCGCCTGCCACGGCGCCTCGTCGCTCTTCGGCAGCTTCGGCGGCGTCGACGGCGCCGGCGGCACCGTGGACACCGGCACCTGGCCGGGCTGGTACGCGGCCGTGATCCAGCTCGTCGGCGGCATCCTCGTGATGACCGGCCTGTTCACCCGCAGCGCGGCCTTCATATCCTCCGGCTCGATGGCGTACGCCTACTTCACCGAGCACCAGACGGAGAAGCTGTGGCCGCTGGAGAACGGCGGCGAGGCGTCCGCGATGTTCTGCTGGGCGTTCCTCATGATCGTCTTCACCGGCCCCGGTCCCTGGGCCCTGGACCGGCTCCTCGGCGAGCGGCGCGTCGCCGAGCCGCACCGCCAGCCGACCCGCGTCTGACGCCGCCCGGCCGACCGCCGGCCCGCCGCCCGTCTCCACCGGGCGGCACCCGGCACCGTCCGCGCAGCCTCCACCCGGCCGCGCCCCGATCACGATCGGGGCGCTGCCGGGTGCCGTTCGGGCCCGTCCGCGTGGGCCCGAACGGCAGCCCCCACGGCCCCGGCAGCCGCGTTTCCCGTGACTTCGCCGACCTGCGGATGTAACGACGTGATGACGAGTCGACATATCGAGATACCGAGACCCGCCCGCGCCGGTGGGCCGTTATGGGCCGTTGCTCATGGTGTGCACCGGGGCATTGGGCGCATGATCGACCGGCGACCGCCCGGTCACCCGCGCCACAGGCGGCCGTACGCCGTGATCTGGGCGTTATGCAGCCGCGGTGACCGCCCTCGGCTCGGTATGCTCTATCAGCACAGGCATACGCTGTATGGCTGTGCTGAAGAGGCCGCTCCTGCCGCTCCCCTGCGACGTCGCGGCGGGGGAACGGGACCGGGAGAGACGTTGCTGGAAACCTTGGGGTCGCTGGTCGACACCCCGTGGATCTACGTGATCATTGGTGCGTCCGTGGTCCTCGACGTCTTCCTGCCCGTACTACCGAGCGGCATTCTGGTGATCGCCGCGGCCACCGCCGCCGCCGGCACGACGACGGCCGACGCCGTCGGGGCCGCGCGGGGCGTCAAGCCCGACGCCGACGTCCCCGAGATGCTCGCGCTCGTGCTGTGCGCCGCCACCGCCTCCGTCCTCGGCGACCTGGTCGCCTACCGGCTGGCCTGGCGCGGCGGCGAACGCCTCGACCGCGCCATCGCCCGCTCCCGCCGACTGACCGCGGCCCAGCAGAAGTTGGGCGCCGCGCTGGAGCGCGGCGGGGCCACGCTGGTGGTCCTCGCCCGGTTCGCGCCCGCCGGCCGCTCCGTGGTGAGCCTGGGAGCCGGCGCCGCGCACCGCAAGGTCGCCGAGTTCCTGCCGTGGTCGGCACTGGCCGGGCTGATGTGGGCGGCGTACAGCGTGGGCCTCGGCTACCTCGGCAGCCAGTGGCTCGGCGCCACGTGGCTCAGCACCGCGGTCTCGGTGCTCGCCCTGTTCGCGGTGGGCACCATCGCCGGATTCGTGATGAGCCGGCGGCCGAGCAACCAGAAGGCCCAGCAGACCGCCTGACCGTTACAGCGGCCAACTGCCGCCGTACCGCTTCCGCTACGGGCCCGCGCGAGCACTCGCGCGGGCCCGTACGTCGTCCGGCGGCACGGCCACGGTGGGGCACCTCCGCACGAGGTGAGAACGCGAATACGGATCAACCGCCGCACGTCACCGTCCGATTACGGGCGCCTGGGTAAATCCGGTTATCGTCCCTCCCATGCTCTTCTCCCCACCTTCCGCTTCCGTATGGTGACCCGTCGTGCTCGCTCCGGTCTGGGGATCGTGGTCAGCGCGGCGCTGCTGGGCGCCGGGGTCTTCGCCGTACGCGAGCTGGTGACGGACGGACCCGACCCGCTGCCCACGGTTCCGGACGAACACCGCGCCACCCTGGAGGCCGCCGCCCGCACCTGCGCGCCGCTGAGCGTGCCGCTGCTCGCCGCGCAGATCGACGCGGAGAGCGGCTGGGACCCGCGGGCCAGCTCGGGCAAGGCCGACGGAATCGCCCAGTTCGCGCCGGTCACCTGGACCGAGTGGGGCCGCGACGGGGACGGCGACGGCCAGGCCGACGTCTGGAACCCCAGGGACGCCATCCCCTCGCAGGCCCGCTACCTGTGCCACCTGTACGACTCGGTCAAGGACGTGCCCGGCGACCGCACCGAGTTGGCGCTCGCCGCCTACAACGCGGGCCCGGGCGCGGTTCTGCGGGCGCGGGGCATCCCCGCGTTCAACGAGACCCGGGGCTACGTCGACCGCATCACCAAGCGGTTGCTGCCCGACTACGAGCAGACGGAGCGGGAGCGGCGCGAGAAGCTGCGGGAAAGCGCCGGGGCCACGCGCCCCGAGGGCGAGGACCCGACGCCCACGGCGGCGCGCCCCACGGACACGAGCCCCACCGACGCGAGCCCGATCGACGCGACCGGCGCCGTCGAGCCGCAGCCGTAACCACAGCCACAGCCACAGCCACAGCCACAGCCGTAACCGCTGGGGACTGGCGGCGGTTGCCGGCCGCGCGAGGGCGGGGCGGCGGCGGGGCCCGATGCGGGCCCCGCGTGCTCAGCCCGCGTCCGGGGTGAGGAAGTCCTCGACCACGCGGGCGAGTTCGAGGGGAGTCTCGTCGGCCGCGTAGTGCCCCGCGGCCGGCAGTTCCACCAACTCCGCGGCCGGGTACCAGCGCAGCCAGGTCTCGCGCATGACCCGCGCCGACAGCGCCGGATCGTGCCCGCCGACCACCACCCGCACCGGCAGCGACAGGCCCTCGATCTGCTCGTGGAAGTCCTCAAGGGCCCAGGAGTCCAGCCAGGCCCGGAACGCCACGGGGTCGATGTGCTCGACCGAGTGCCGGACCATGAGGTCGAGCCAGGCGTCGGGGTGCCGGTTGCCCGTCGTCAGGTCGATGATCGCGCGCCGGTTGTCGGGGCGGTCCGCGGCCGAGGCGAACAGCTCCCACTGCTCGCCCGCCATCGGCACCCCGCTCGCGGGCACCGGCGAGACGCCCACCAGCCGGCGCACCCGGTGCGGGGCCGCCGCCAGCAGCCGCTGGGCCACCGCGCCGCCCATGGAGTGGCCAAGGACGGAGAAGCGCTCCCACCCCAGGTGGTCGGCGAGCGCCAGCAGGTCGCGGCCCGCCTCGCTGGTGGTGTACTCGCCGGGCACCCCGCGCGCCCTGCCGTATCCGCGCAGGTCCGGCAGGGCGTAGCTGAACGCCCGGCGGTCGAGGTGCGGGAGCAGCGCGGTGTAGGCGGAGCGGTCCGAGAACCAGCCGTGGATGGCCACGACCCGGTGCGGGCCCTCTCCGATGACCTCGTGCGGTGGTACGAAGGGAGCGAGGGATGCCACGGCGCCTCCGGTACGGGTGGACGCGGGTGCCTGGCACACCCACAGGGCATCACCGTGGCCGCAACGCGGCGCCCGGGCAAGGTGGCTGGCCGGATCGGCCACCCTCGTCCGTAGCGCCGCCGCCTGCCGCGTCGCCTGGGCGGGACCCCGGCCACCCCCGTCCGTAGCGCCGCCACCGGCCGCGTCGCCTCGGTCCGAGATCACACCCGCGATCGGAACCCGCCGGTCCGCGTGACCCGCTTCACCCGCGGATCGGGCTTACACCGGGGCGGCGGACGGGAAGGTGCGGGAGATACTGCACACGGTCGTACGCGCCCGGCCAGCGGGTCGGCGGCGGGTCGCCCACGGGGCGAGGGCGCGTGCGGACGGGGTGACGACGTGATGACGGAGCACGACCGGGGGTGGCGGTGCGTCCGCCGGTCCCGGCGGGCGCGGGTGAGTGGAGGAGCAGGATGAGAATCGGAATCGTCGGTGCCACCGGCCAGGTCGGCGGGGTGATGCTCGGCATACTCGCCGAGCGTGGCTTCCCGGTGGAGCAGTTGCGGCTGTTCGCCTCGGCGCGCTCGGCGGGGCGCACCCTGCCGTGGCAGGACACCGAGATCACCGTGGAGGACGCGGCCACGGCCGACTACTCCGGCCTGGACATCGTGCTGTTCTCGGCGGGCGGCGCCACCTCCAGGGCGCTGGCCCCCAAGGTGGCCGCCGCCGGACCCGTGGTGATCGACAACTCGTCGGCCTGGCGGATGGACCCCGAGGTCCCGCTGGTGGTCTCCGAGGTGAACCCGGACGCCGTCGCGAAGCGCCCGAAGGGCATCATCGCCAACCCCAACTGCACCACCATGGCGGCCATGCCCGTGCTGCGCCCGCTGCACGCCGAGGCCGGTCTGGAGAGCCTGGTCATCGCCTCCTACCAGGCGGTGTCCGGAAGCGGCCTGGAGGGCGTGGCCGAACTGGAGGAGCAGATCCAGAAGACCGCCGGGACGGCGGCGCGGCTCACCCACGGCGGCTCGGCCGTGGCCCTGCCCGAGCCGCGCAAGTACGCCCGGCCCATCGCGTACAACGTGCTGCCGATGGCCGGGTCGCTGCTCGACGACGGCTCGGGTGAGACGGACGAGGAGCGCAAGCTGCGCAATGAGAGCCGCAAGATCCTGGGCATCCCGGAGCTGCTCGTCTCCGGAACCTGCGTCCGGGTGCCCGTCTTCACCGGCCACTCGCTCCAGGTCAACGCGCGCTTCGCGGCGCCGATCAGCCCCGAGCGGGCCGCCGAGCTGTTCGCCGACGCGCCGGGCGTGACGCTCTCCGACATCCCCACGCCGCTCCAGGCCGCCGGTCAGGACCCGACGTTCGTCGGCCGCATCCGGTCGGACGAGACCGTTCCCGACGGCCGTGGCCTGGCCTTCTTCTGCGCCAGCGACAACCTGCGCAAGGGCGCGGCGCTCAACGCCGTGCAGCTCGCGGAGCTGGTGGCGGCCGAGTCCGCGTAACGCCCGCGGCCACGCCGCACGCACGCCGCCCACGCCGTACGACAGGAGCCCGGCCCCGCGAGTCCGCGGGCCGGGCTCCCGCCGTGTGCCCGCCCGGCGCGCCGGGCGGATCCGGTGCGGGTGGGGTCGGTGCGGGCGGGGTCGGTGCGGGTGGGGTCGGTCGTGTCGCGCCTGTCGGGATTCGGTCGGCTGCTCCGATCTCGGGGTAGCGGGCGCCCGTCGGGGCCCCGGGGCGGCGCCCGGCGGCGCGTTCGGTGGCGGCCCGGTCGCGGTGCTGGTCCGGCGGGCCGTCAGGTCGCCGCCTGGTGGTGCTCGCCGGAGGTCGCGCCGTCGCGCGGCCCGCCGCTCGGCCGGGGCACGGCGGCGGCGCCGGGGGCCGCGTCGAGTGGGCCCGCGGACACGTCGCGCAGGCCGGCCAGGCTGATGTCCAGGTAGCGGCGCCAGTCCCCGGTCCCGTTGCGGATGATCGCCGCGAGCCCGCACACGATCATGCTGAGGTCCGCGACCTCCACGTCGGGCCGGATCGTCCCCTGCGTCCTGGCACGGGCGATGAGTTCGGCCGCTATGGCCTCGGTCCGCTCCGCCGCCGCGCCCTCGGGCCTGGCCGATCCGAGGGTCGCCTCGATCGACGCGGTCAGCCCGCGGTCGCTGGCCAGCACCTCGCCGATGTAGCCGATGTAGCGGGCGAGCCCGTCGGCGGCGTCCGGGCACGGCACGCACACCGTGCGGCCGAACTCGACGATGTCGTCGTGGCGCGCCTCGCCCGCCGCCTCGATGAGCGCGGCCCGGCTCGGGAAGTGACGGTAGACGGTGCCGATGCCGACCCCCGCGGCCCGGGCCACCTCGGGCATCTGCACGTCCTGGCCGCGGGCCGTGAACAGCGCGCGGGCGGCGGCCAGGACACGGGCCCGGTTGCGCTCGGCGTCGGCGCGCGGCTTCCGGCGCCGTGGGGGCGATGGGGTCGACACGCTGCCCGATCCTAGTGCCAGCGCCGTTCCCGCGTTCCGCGCCGGCGTTCCAGCCACCTGGCATATGCGCAGGTGAGCGGGGGTTTCGGCGTTCCAGCGTCCCGCATGGGCGCCATGGCCTTGCCGGCCCGGGCGCGGCCGTGGCGAAGTTGCCCCATGAACACGCACTCGCACCACGACAACAGCGCCAGCACCGGCACCACTGCCACCACTGCCAGCACCGTCAGCACCACCCGTGCCGGCGTCCGGGCCCAGCTCGGCCGGGCCGGCGCCATCGGCCTGGCCGTCCTGGCCACCGCGGCGACCACCGCCGTCCTCGCTCCGACGGCGACCGCGGCCCCGCGGGCGACCCAGGCGGCCGAGCCCGCGTTCCTGGCGCCCAACGAGCTGCCCCCGCACGCCTCCTCCGCCTGGTACGCCAGCCCCGTCACCGCCGGCACGCCGGACCCGCTGCCGTTCTGCGTCGGCCCCGCGCTGCCGGGCGCCACCTCCGTACACCGCGACTTCTGGACCGAGTACGACACCGGCGCGGTCCAGGTGACCGTCGTCGAGCGGGACGAGACGAGCGCCAAGTCGTTGGCGGCCCTGTGGAACAAGACCATCCGCGCCTGCGCGGACAAGGTCGAGCAGGAGGACCCCGACATGACGGCGGAGTTCCGGGACTTCGGCTCGATCAACGTCGAGGAGGGCGCCAACGTCTACGGCATCCACACGGCCCACGCCTGGGGCTCGTCCGACATCAACATGTTCTCGGTGGGCCGGGACGGCCGGACGGTCACGGTCGTGAAGTGGGGCCAGATGGGCAACTTCCAGCACGCGCAGGTGCCCGACTTCAAGAAGACCACGACGACCGCGGTCAACAAGCTCTACTGATCCCCGGCCCGGCTCGACACGACTGGTCACGGCCCGACCTCACGGGCCGGGCTCCCGCTCCGTACGGCAGCGGACCGGCCGTCCCCGCACGGGTCGTGCGGGGACGGCCGGTCCGTCGTGCTGTCGCGGCCACGGGCGGGCGCCGGCGCGGAACGCGGCTGCCGTGGGGGGTGTGCGGTCGCGCGCCGGCCCGCTCGACGGGCCGCGGCGGGGTCAGGCCCTGGCGGGGTCAGGCCGCGGCGGGAGGCGTCACTTGAGGAACGCGCCCTTGTCGAAGGCGCTCAGGCTGGTGATCCCGCCCGCCCAGAGCTGGTCGACGCGGGCCGACTCCTGCGCGTTCGGGTTCGGGTTGGTGCAGGACGGGCCGGGGCCGCCGCCCGACATCAGCTCACTGCACGGGCCCGAGTAGTTGTCCGGCAGGCCGAGGACGTGGCCGGTCTCGTGCGCGGTGACCCGGGTCGAGTCGTACTCCTGGTTCTGCTGGTAGTCCAGGAAGATGTAGCCCCTGCCGTGCCCGTCGGTGCTGGCGTACGAGCCGCGCGGGTCGTTGCCCTCGCGGTACTCGAAGTCGCCGCCGGAGCCCTCCTGGAGCTTCACGTTGGACACGTGCGAGTTCCAGATCTGCGTGCTCCGCGCGATCTGCGAGGCGAAGGTGGGCGCCTGGCTGGCGTCGTAGGTGACGGTGACGGCCCGCTCGCCGGTCCTGGCCTGCTTGGCCTTGGCCGACTCGATGACGGCCGTGAAGAACGCCTTGGTGGCCGCGGCGTTCTCACCGGACGCCTCGTACGCGGCGATGCTGGCCGGCGTCGAGCGCTGCACGGCGTCCGTGCTGGTGGCGGCCGAGGCGGGCAGCGCGCTCATGGTGGCCAGGCCGAGGCCCAGCGAAACCGACACCAATATCCTGGAGTGCTTCATGTGGGGGACTCCTTCGTGCGTCCGGGGGCCCCAGCGACCGCCGTGGGGTAGCGGTCGGGCCGTCCGGAACGTGTCCCGCCGAGTGTCAGGGAGACATCGCGCGGCGCGGATGATGCCAAGTGGCGATAGCACGGCGCTATGGGGCCAGGAAGCCGGGAACAGCACAAATCCACTCACACTAGGGCAAGGTGCCGCCGCCGTGGGGCCGGAAGGGCAACGCGAAGCGACGCGCCGTTGTCCGGACGTCGAAGCGGACGATCGGATGGTGTGTCTGGTGTGCGCCCCGCGTGCGCCGTTATGCTCCGGCCGTGGAGCTCGACGTGAGACACCTTCGTGCGCTCTGTGCTATTGCCGACGCGGGCAGCGTGCGCAAGGCCGCGCTGCAACTGGGCATGACGCAACCGTCCCTCACCACACAGCTCAGGCGCATCGAGAAGGCGATCGGCGGCCTGCTGTTCACCCGCGAACAGTCAGGCAGCCAACCCACGCCACTCGGGCGGTCCATCCTGGCCCGGGCCCGGCCGATCGTGGCCGACATGAGCGCCCTGGTCAGCGCCGCCAAGGACGCCGCCGCCAACATCAGCGAGGCGCACCTGCGCATCGGCAGCACCGGCAACCGCGCCGTGGCCGGCTGGCTGCGCAGGCTGCACACCCGGCTGCCCGACACGGACACCACGATCCACGTCGACGTCTCCGCCACGATGCTGCTCCAGATGGTGGCCACCCAGCAGCTCGACGTGGCGTTCGTGCACGAGTTCACGGGCTTCCCGCTGCCCGTGCCCAGCGGCGTCGAGCGGCGCGTCCTGGTCGCCCGGGAGCCGCAGTTCATCGCCCTCTCCGCGAGCCACCCGGCGGCCGAACGCCCCGTGGTCCGGCTCGCAGACCTGGCCGACGACCGCTGGGTGGTCGACCTGACCGTGGAGGACGAGTGCGCCGCGCTGCGCCGCGCCTTCACCGACGCCGGCCTCAACCCCCGCCTGGTGCACGTACGCGACAACACCACGGCCGCCGAACTCGTCGCCTCCGGCGAGGCCGTCACCCCCTGCCAGCCCACCACGAGCGCCCGCGAGGGCATCGTGATCCGCCCGCTCCGGGACGACCCGCTGACCGTACGGCTGTTCATGGTCTCCCGGCCGCACACCACCTGCGCCCCCGACGCGGACGCCCTCTACGCCGACCTCAAGGCGTCCTACCTGGAGCTGGCCTGGGCGAACGCGGCGTACCGGCTGTGGCTGCTGCGTCACAACAGCCCGTTGTTGCGCTCCGACGAGGCCGCGCCCGGCGCGCGCCCGTCCTCGGCCGCCGCCTCGTGCCTGGCGCCGATACCGGTCACGCTGCCCGCTCCAGGGCCTGCTCCAACGTCGGCACGGGCCGCAGCAGCCCCGTCAGGTTGGCGATCTCCATCAGCCGCAGGGTGACGGCGTGCGCGCAGACCAGGCCGAGCCGCCCCGCGCGCTGCGTCATGCGCTCCTCGGCGCGCACCAGCAGGGCCAGCCCCGTGCAGTCGAAGAACGTCGTACGCCGCAGGTCGACGACGACGTGCGGGGTCCCGTTCGGCGCCGTCGCCTCGTCAAGGACGACCCGGATCTCCCCGGCGGTGGCGAGATCCACATCCCCCGACAGCTCCACCACCGTGCAGCCGCGTACGTCGTACGACCGTGCCAGCCGCTCGCCGTCGGCCCGCTCGCTCGCCCAGGCGGCACCGCTCGCGCTCACCCCACACCCGCCACACGGCCCCGTTTCCCCCACAGCCCCCGCACCCCCTGCTCCCCTGATCACTCCCGTGTCCCGCACATCCCCCGTACCGCATGTCTCCCCCAGATTCCCTGAGTGCCCGACGCGGGCACCTACCGTCCCGGCCGCCGCCGGCCCGAGCGCCCGTGGCGTGCGGGTGGACAGGGCGGTCTCCCCGTGCTCCACCGCCGCCGTCCTTCGTTGATGGTCACAGCCCATGCTGAGGTCCCCATGTCCGCCTGACCTGCCGCCCTGGCACGGGTACGCCTGGTGCCGGTGCCTGGTGCTCGCCGACGTCGATTTCACGCCATCGGCAACTGGGGTGACAGACGGGCCACGCTAGCGGCGAGCCGTGCCGAGACAGCATGCAAGAACGATTCTTGGGCGCCGAAGAACACTCGTACGAGTGAAGACGCCCCCGCACTCTTGTTGTTGACGTGGCGTCAAACATGCTCCGCGCGAGTGGGCTTGAAGTATGCGCTCCGTGGACGATCCCGGCGACCGACCGGGGCCGTCCGACGCCGCCTCGGAGCCCGGTTCCGGAGGGCCCCGGCGGGGCCTAGCGGAGGCGGCTCGCAGGCGCCGTCGAACCCGACCGCCGACACCTCGGCCGACGTGCCCCGCCACCGGGCCCGGAAAACACTGACGGCCCGGCCCCTCTCGCGGTCTCGCGAGGAAGGACCAGGCCGGCTGGGTGGGCACAACAGGGATCGAACCTGTGACATCTGCCTTGTAAGGGCAGCGCTCTACCGCTGAGCTATGCGCCCTGGTACGCGCCGACAGCCTACCCCGACCCGGCCCCGTACTCGCAAACTCGTGCCCCTGAGGACGCGGGCTCCGGTCGGTGGGGCGGCGGGGGCGCCGAGGCCGAGGGCCGGGGAGGGAAGCGAGCGGCCTGGAGGGCTCAGATCGGCGTGGTGGGGCGCGAACTATCCGACCCGTGTGTTCGTCCCTAACGGGTGGGAGAATGGCATTCGGGCCTGGGGCGATTCATCGGGAGAGGGTAGTGACGGCGACCACCGCGCAGTCTGTACGGCTAGTACGTCGCCTGCTTCATGGCCGGCCGCCCGCCCGCGCCGCCGCCCCGACCTCCGTGACCAGCCCGGCCACCGGGGCCCCCGCCGCCGTAACCCCCACCACCACCCGTCGCGCGGCCGGGGACGTCCTCGTGCTCGTCGCGCTGCCGGTGCCGCTGGTGCTGGCTGCGCTGGCCGGGTCGTTCACCGGGGGTGGGACGCGGCGCTGGTTCGGGCGGGGCGAGAGCCAGCGGGCCGACGCGCAGGCGGCGAAGGACGCCGCCGCCGCCGCGTTCTACGAGCTGGACACCGCCCAGCGGGACCTGCGGATCTCCATCGAGACGATCGCGGCCGTGGACGACTCCCCCGCCGCGCGCCGGGCCATCAGCGACTTCGCGGCGCTCGGCCAGCGCATCGACCAGGCCAGCCACGACTACATCAACGCCGTCGACTCGCACGACCTGGACCGCGACGACCTGGAAGCCTCCGCCGCCTCCCGCGCCCGCGCCGAACTGACGCGGGCCAAGGCCGAGCTGGAGCGCGCCAAGGGTGACCTCGACCGGTTCGCCGAGGGTCTGGCGCCCTTGTTGCGTACGGCCGAGACGCAGTTGGCCCGGCTGGCGCCGGCCGTCGAGCGGGCCCGGCAGGCGCTGCTGGCCGCCACCCAGGCGCTGGACGCGGTGCGGGCCTCCGGGCTGCGGGCCGACGAGTTGGCGGCCCGGCTCGCCGCGCTCTCGCCCGAGCTGACCAAGCTCAACCAGGGCGCCGGGCAGCACGGCGTACAGGAGACGATCCGGCGCGCCGATCACGTGCTGCGCGCGGCCGAGGCCGTGCGCGGGGAGGCCGAGCGGCTGCCGGCGACCGCCGCCGACATCGACAAGCGGCTGGTCTCGCTGCGTACCCGGGCCGAGGCCATCACCACGCGCGCCGCGGGCGTCGAGCCGGTGCTCAGCGAGTTGCGCCGGCGCTACAGCGCCGCCTGCTGGCAGGACCTCCAGCCCGTGCCCGAGCAGGCCGCGCACGCGGTGGCGCAGGCCGAGGCCAAGCTGGCCGAGGCGCGGGCGGCCCGCGACGAGCAGCGCTGGCCGGACGCGCTGGCCCTGCTGTCCACGGCGCGGGCGCTGCTCAACACCACCGACGAGGCGGTGTCCACCGCCGGCGAGCGGCTGCGCCGGCTGGACGAGGTCTCCCACGACCAGGCGCACGAGGTGGAGCGCACCCGGTTCGCCGTGCGGGACGCGCAGCGGCTGGCCATGGCGGGGCGTAACACCCCCGATCCGCGCCACGCGCGCCCGCTCGACGACGCCGTCGCGCGGTTGGACCGCGCGATCGCCGGCCTGGAGGGACGGCACCCCGACTGGTGGCACTTCCTCACCGAGACCGAGGCCGTGCGGCAGACCGCGGCCCGGGTGGTGCAGGAGATCCGCGAGGAGCGCGGCGCGGCCGGCGGCTGACCCGCCCCGGCGCCCGGCCGCGACGCGCGCCCCGCGCCAAGGCGACGGGGACGTGGTCGGGACGGGGTCGCGAACGGGGTTGCGAACGAAGGCCCGGCCGGCGGCGGATCGCGATTAGGCTGCGGGCATGCCTCGTTACGAATACCGCTGCCGCGCCTGTGGCGCCAACTTCGAGCTCAGCCGGCCCATGGCGGACTCCAACGCGCCCGCCACCTGCCCCGACGGGCACGGCGACACGGTCAAGCTGCTGTCGACGGTCGCCGTCGGCACCAGCGCCGCCTCGCGCGGTCCCGCGCCCGCCACGGGCGGCGGGGGCGGGGGCGGTTGCTGCGGCGGTGGCTGCTGCGGCTGAGCGCCCGCCGGGGACGTGCGCGCCGTCCCCGCCAGGCTGTCCCGGCCCACCCGCCCGCCGGCCCGTGCGCTCAGCGTGCCGGCGGCGAGGCCGGGGCCTGGCCCGGGTTCGCGTCCGCGTCCTGGCCCGGTTCCTCGGGGGTGGCGCGGCGCCGGGCGAGTGAGCCGGTGGCGGCCGAGCTGTGCACCGTGAAGGCCATCGTGCCCGGCACGTACCGGTCGTCCGACCACTCGATGGGCGTGCCGGCTGGGTCGGTGCTGCGGCGGCGCTCGCGCAGCAGCGGGTCGCCGGGGCGGCAGCCGAGCAGCCGGGCGTCGTCCGCGTCGGCCCGTACGAGGTCGATGGTGTGGTGCGCGTCGGCGATCATGACGCCCTGTTCCTCAAGCCGCACCGTGTGCGAGACGGTGTCCGGGTCCAGCGCGGCGACGAGGGCGCCGACGGGCTCCGGGTAGACCGTGCGCTCGGTCATGACCGGCCGGCCGGAGAGCGTACGGACCCGCAGCATCCGGTAGACCGTGGCCTGCCTGTCGAGCCGGAGCTGCTCGCGTTCGGTGGCGTCGGCCGGGTGGCGCTCGATCGAGATGACCCGGCCGCCGGGCTCCTCGTCGACGGAGCGGGCCCAGCGGGTGAAGCTGAGGAGTTCGCCGAAGCTCTGCGTGCCCTCGGAGCCGAGGACGACCCGGCGGGTGCCGCGCCGCGAGGTGACCAGGCCCTCCGCGCGGAGCACGGCGAGCGCCTGTCGTACGGTGCCGCGCGAGACGCCGTAGCGCCGCGCCAGGTCGCCCTCGGCCGGGAGCCGGCCGCCCGATCCGTAGGCCCCGTCGGTGATCGCCTGCCGCAGGTCGGCGGCCACCCGCTGGTACATCGTCCGCTGCCGGCCCCCGGTCGCGCCGCCCGCCACGGCACCGCCCTCCGCGGTGTCGCCCGCGGTCGCGCCGTTCACCACTGCCTCTCCTCCACGTCTCCCGCGCCCTCGCCTCGCTAGCGCCCCGCGCCCGGCATGTCCGTCGCGCCGGTTGCCGGCGCCGCGCGCGTCCTGGAATGGGAGCCTAGCCGCGCGCGGCGCGCTCGCCGGCCGCCCCCGAGGGCCGGGGCGGCGCGGCGAGCGGCGCGGGCGGTGGGCCCGCGGATCGGTGGGGTCGGGGCGGCCGGGCCGGCGGTTAGCGGCGGCGGGCCAGCGTCAGGCCGTCGGCGACCTCCAGCATCACCGAGTCGACCCGGGAGTCGGCCAGCACGTGCTCGTTGAAGGCGTGGATCGCGGCGCCGTTGGGGGACGCGGAGGGCAGGTCGGCGACCTCGCCGCCGTAACAGACGTTGTCGGCGGCGATCAGCCCGCCCGGGCGCATCCGGGGCACCAGCTCCTCCCAGTAGGCCAGGTAGCCCTGCTTGTCGGCGTCGATGAAGGCCAGGTCGACATGGGGTTCGGGGGGCATCGCGCGCAGCGTCTGGAGGGCGGGGGCGATGCGCAGGTCGATGCGGTCGGCGACGTCGGCCCGCTCCCAGGCCGCGCGGCCGTACGCCGCCCACTCGGCGGAGACGTCGCAGGCGACGAGCTTTCCCTCCGGGGGCAGCGCCCGGGCCATGCACAGGGTGGACAGGCCGGTGAAGGTGCCGATCTCCACGACGTGGCGGGCGTCGACCAGGCGGACCAGGAACGCGAGCAGCGGCCCCTGCTCCTGCGCGATCTGCATCCCCGCGTGGTCCGGCAGGGCGGCCCTGGTCCGGGTGACGAGTTCGCGCTGTACGGCGTCGGGTGGGGGGTTGTGTGCCAGTACGTAGGCGTGCAGCGCGCTGGACGGTGCCGGACGCTTGGAATCAGCCATGGAAACCCTTCCCTCTCACTTCCCGCGGAGCGACGGCGTTCCTCGTTCCTCGCATGTCTCCGAAAGCGGCGACCGCTCTCCGAACGGTGTGGCCGCCATGAGTGAGCGCCCCGTGCGGCACGCCATGCCGCGCGGGGCGATCCCGGCTTAACTACCCACGTACCGGAGCACGGCAAGCACCCGGCGGCTGTAGCCGGTGGTTCCGGTCAGCTCCAGCTTGTCGAAGATGGCGTTGATGTGTTTCTCGACGGCGCTGCGGGAGACGTGCAGCCGCTGCGCGATGGCGGCGTTGGCGTGCCCCTGCGCCATCTCGCCGAGCACCTCGCGTTCGCGCTCGGTGAGCCGGGCGAGCGGGTCCGTGTGGGTGCTGCGGGCCAGGAGCTGGCGTACCACCTCGGGGTCGAAGGCCGCCTGGCCCGCGGCGACCCGCTCCAGGGCGTCCAGGAACTCGTCCACCTGCATGACCCGGTCCTTCAGCAGGTAGCCGACGCCCCCGCCGCCGGCGGTCATCTCGCCGGTCAGCAACTCGGTGGCGTAGCGCTTCTCGACGTACTGGGAGAGCACGAGCACTCCGAGCCGGGGGTGGCGACCGCGGATCTCCAGGGCGGCGCGCAACCCCTCGTCGGTGTGCGTGGGGGGCATGCGTACGTCGACGCAGACCGCGTCTGCGGGGTGTTCGTCCACCGCCGCCAGCAGCGCGGTCGCGTCGCCGACGGCCGCGACGACGTCGTGGCCCTCCTCGGCGAGCAGCCGCACCAGGCCCTCGCGCAGCAGTGTCGAATCGTCGGCCAGGATTACGCGCACGGCAACTCCGCGGTGATGGTGGTGGGGCCTCCCGGCGGGCTGTCCACCCGCAGGGTGCCGTCGATGGCCGCGACGCGGCGGGCCAGCCCGAGCAGGCCGCTGCCCGTCGGGTCGGCGCCGCCCGCACCGTCGTCGGTGACCCGCGCCCGCAGGACGAAGGACGGGGCGCGGTCGGCGCCACGGGCGGTACGGGCCGGGGGCCGGGGCGGGGCCGGCTGTGGCTGCCCGTCGCGCGCGCCGGGCGGCCCCGCGGCCACCGGCACCGGGGCGGGCGGGGCGGGCTCGGCCGGGGCGCGGGTCACGGCGATGTGCACGCGCCGCGCCCCGGAGTGCTTGACGGCGTTGGTCACGGCCTCGCTGATGACGAAGTAGGCGACGGTGCGCACCTCCGTCGCGGGCTCGGCGGTGAGGCCGTAGTCGAGTCGCACGGGTAGCCCGACGCGCTCGGCGACGGTCTCCAGGGCGGCCCGCAGCCCCGCCTCGTCCAGGACCGTGGGATAGACCCGCCAGGCCACCTCGCGCAGTTCGTCCAGCGCCTGCCGGCTCTCCTCGTGCGCCTGGGCCAACAGGGCTCGCGTGCGCGCCGCGTCCTGGCCTCGGCGGGCCCGGCCGAGCAGCATGCCGAGCGCCACGAGGCGCTGCTGCACCCCGTCGTGCAGGTCGCGTTCGATGCGGCGGCGCTCGTCGTCCACGGCGGCGACCACGCCGGCCCGGCTGCTGGCCAGCTCCTCGATGCGGCGGCGCAACTCGTCCCGCGGGTCGGCGCCGAGGAAGTGCCAGGCGAGCCGCTGCTCCAGGGCGACGACGCCGAACAGGCTCTGGGCGGCGAGGAAGAGCAGGAACATGCCGGCGACGGAGGAGTAGACCTGCTCGTCGCGGTTGTGCGAGTGGAACATCGGCCAGCCCCAGATGATCAGCGACCCGTACAGGGCGCCGATCAGCGCGGAGAAGACCACCAGGCAGCCGAGCGGCGCGAGCAGCCAACGCACGGCCAGGTAGCCGAGCGCCCGGCTGCCGCCGTAGGAGGAGCCGATCTCGACGTCCAGGAAGTACGCCAGGCGGCGCCGCTCCACCTGGGCCAGGTGGCGCGCCCCGCGGGCCACGGCCCGCAGCACCGCCTGCCGTACCCGCGGCCAGACGAACACGCACAGCAGCGCCAGGCCGCTGAGCGCCGCGTACACCAGGCTGACCACGGCCGTGCAACCACCGATCACCAGCCCCACCGATATGCGCAGCCCACGCCGCACCCACATGACCATGCCCCGCACGCTAGCCGCCCCACCGGGGCCGGCACACTGAGGATTTCCGCAGGTGGTGGCTGCGGCGGACGGCAGGTGGGGTGGGCGGCGCACACCATGGTCCGGGGGCGGCGGCGTTTCTAGCGTCTCGGGCATGACGGATCGCATCACCGACTGGGCAACCGGTCTCATGGACACCCTGGGAGCGCCGGGCGCGGGGCTCGCCATCGCGCTGGAGAACCTGTTCCCGCCGCTGCCGAGCGAGGTGATCCTGCCGCTCGCCGGCTTCTCGGCCGGCCAGGGCGACATGAACCTGCTGGCCGTGCTGGCCTGGACCACCGCCGGCTCCGTGGTGGGGGCGCTCGCCCTGTACTGGGTGGGCGCGCTGCTCGGCCGGGACCGGGTGATCGCGCTCGCCGGACGGCTGCCGCTGGTCAAGCCGGCCGACATCGACAGGACGGAGCGCTGGTTCGTCCGGCACGGCACCAAGGCGGTCTTCTTCGGCCGCATGATCCCCATCTTCCGCAGCCTCATCTCCCTGCCCGCCGGCGTCGAGCGGATGCCGCTGCCCACCTTCACGCTCCTGACCACCCTCGGCAGCCTGCTGTGGAACACGGCGTTCGTGCTGGCCGGCTACGCCCTCGGGGACAACTGGGAGGACGTCTCCGACTACGTCTCGGTCTACTCCAAGGGCGTGCTCGCCGCCGCCCTCCTGGCCGTCCTCGCCTTCGTCACCCTGCGGCTGGCCCGCCCGGGCCGTGGGAAGCGGCGCGGCTGAGCCGGGACGGGGACGGGGCGGGCGAGCCCGCCAGCGCGCGGGCCCCGGCCGGCCCAACCGCTCCGGCCACCGACCCGGTCCGGGTGGCCAGGCCGGGGCGCGGAACCGGCTGCTCCAGCCACCGGCCCGGCCAGCCGCTCCGCTCAGCCGCCGTCGGCCGCCGCCTTGCGGAACTGGCGCAGGATCTCCTCGCCGGCGGCGACCCCGCGTTCGGCGAGGGCGCTGACGTGCGGCGCCGACCAGCCCACGGCGGCCAACTCGCCGTGGCCCGGGCGCCAGCCCTGGTCGGCGGCGAGCAGCAGGTCCGCGTCGAGCAGGGCGTCGCCGGCGGCGAGCACCCGTCGCGCCCCGGTGCGCCGCGCCACCTCGGCGACGGCGGCGCTCTTGGTCAGCGGGCGCGGCACCACGTACAGCTTGCGGCCCTGGAGCGAGACGCCCCAGCCGCGCTGGTCGGCCCAGTCGGTCAGCTCCGCCACCCAGCCGTCGGGCAGCAGCGCGCGCTCGACCACGAGGTAGGCGAACAGGTCCTCGGCGACCCGCTCCTTGAGCAGCCAGGCCGGGTCGGCCGTGGCCACCAGGTGGGCGCGCACCTCCGCCAGCGAGGCGCACTCGCCGCGCAGCGCCCGGCCCACCGTGCGCTGCCAGTCGGGGTCGCTCTCGCCGTCCACCAGGAGGTGGCCGCCGTTGGCGCAGACCGCGTAGCGCGGCGGCGGGCCCGGCAGCCGGATGCGCCCGAACTGCTCGCGGGTGCGGGTGGTGGCCGGCACGAAGGTGGCGGCCGAGGCCAGCTCGGTGAGCAGCCCGGCGGCGGTCTCGGTCAGGTACGACAGCGGCTTGGCCTGGTAGACCTCCACGCACAGCAGGCGCGGCGCCCGCGCGTCGGGCATGTCGAGCCCGAGCGCGGCGGCCGAGTAGATGAGCGTCCGGTCCAGGTCGCTGGCCACCAGGACGGGGGCGGTGCCACCCGCGACGGAGGCGCTCACCGGGCTACCCGCGACGGAGGCGCTCACTGGGCCACCGCCCGGCCGTCGGCGCCGGTCGCGGCGCGCGTGTAACGGGGGTGGATCAGCCCGACGCACGAGTACGGCAGGTCGTCCACCTCCTCCACCGGGACCCCGCGCTGTTCGGCGAGCATGCGCACGTGATCCAGGTCGGGGCCGGCGCCACAGCGCGCGAGGACCTTCCAGGGCACCCGGCGCAACAGCACCCGGCTGGTCTCGCCGACGCCCGGCTTGACGAGGTTCACGTCGTGGATGCCGTACTCCTCGCTGATCCGCTCGACGGCGGCCCAGCCCTCCCAGGTGGGGGCCCGGTGCGGGGTGGCGAGCAACTCCTTGGCGTCCCGGGCGGCGGCGTCGGCGACCTCGGCGAAGCGCGCCGTGACGGTGTCGAGGAACAGCGCGGACAGGTCGGCGTCGGCCAGCTCGCGGTAGAACTTCGCGCCGTGGAACTGGCCGGGCCGCACCAGGTCGGCGCGGAGCACGGTGCGCGAGACGAGCCCGGAGACCGTCGAGTTGAGGCACGCGGAGGGGATGAGGAAGTCGTCCCGGGTGCCGTAGGTCGCGACGCACCCGCCGGGGTCGGCCAGTACGGCGATCCGCGGGTCGAAACCGCGCACGCCACCGGCCGCCTCGGACGCCTCGAACTCCTCGATGGCGGCGGCCAGTTCGCGGGTGATGGCGCCCTTGCCGGTCCAGCCGTCCACGAAGACGACGTCGACCGGGTCGTGGTGACGGGCCAGCCAGCGCAGCGCCGCCGTGTCGATGCCCCGGCCGCGCACGATGGAGATCGCGTAGTGCGGCAGGTCGATGCCGTGCGCGTGCTGGGCCCAGCGGCGCATCAACACGCCGACGGGCGTGCCCGCGCGGGCCAGCGAGACCAGCACCGGGCGCGAGTCGGGCCCGCGACCCGGGCGGTCCTGGTGCTCGGCCAGCAGCGTCTCGGTGACGGCCCCGACGGCCCGCGCGATGCGCGCGGCGGAGGTCTGGAGCGCGGAGCGGAACAGGTCCTGGTAGGCGTCGCTGGGCTGGTACTCGATGGGCAGCGACTCGGCGTAGTGCGCCCCGCCGCCCTGGATCGCCTCCTCCCGCTCCTCGATCGGCGCCTCCAGGGTCACCTCGGAGAAGTCCTGGAGCAGCCAGCCGACCTCGTCGGCGGCGTACGAGGAGAAGTCGGGCCCGCGGAGCGGCTCTTGCATGGGTGACGCCTGTCGGTCGGGCACGCCGGCGGGCGTGCGGGGGGAGGGTGCGGGACCGGCGGGGCCGGCTGCCTGGGCCGGTTCGGCGGGAGCCGCCGGGCCGGCGGGTGCGGCGGTAGCGGGTGTGGGCGGGTCCTGCGGGGCGCGGCGGGCGGGGACGGCGGCCTCGACGGGGGCCGGCCCGGCGGCGGTGGCCGGCTCGTCGACGGCGCCGGCGGGCACGTAGGACGGTACGACGGCGTACGCGAGGCACGGCGTCTGCGCGGCCAGCGCGTCGAGCAGCCCGCCGGGCGCGTGCAGGGCGGGCGTGTCGGCGGCCGAGTCCACGACGGCCACGATCGCGTCGAAGCGGCGCGCCGGGTCGCCGCCGGGCGCCACGTTGTACGCGTAGCGCGGGCCGGGGCCGTCGGCGGGCGCGTCGTGCGCGGGGAAGGTGAGTCGGGTGCGGATGGCGTACCCGGGGTCGTCCAGGGCCAGCACCGGCGAGCGGGTCGTGGTCGAGTACCGCACCTCGACGCCACCGGCCGCGCCGCCCGCCCCGCCCGCGCCGCTGGCGCCGTCGGTCGTGGTGTGGTCGAACTCGGCCTGCAACGCCTCGGCCAGCCGCAGCGGCGCGTACATCAGCTCCTCGAAGCCGAGCACGAGCACGCGTGCCCCGGGGGCGAGCCGCGCGGGGCGCACGGCCCGGGCCAGGCGGCGGGCCATCTCGGGCAGCGCGGCGTCCAGGGCCCGGCGGTGCGCGGGCGTGAAGCCGTGCCGGCCGCCGTCGGGCAGCCCGCGCGGCCAGTCGAGCTCGACGCGTACGGGGGCCGGGTGCTCGGGCCCGGCGTGCTCGGGCGTCTCGTCCGGGAGGGCGGCGGCGGGGTCCGTCTCGTGCTCGGCCACCAGCGCCTGGCCGCGGGCCAGCACGTCCGCTGGCAGGCGCACCGTGCCGGCCGCGAGCGCCACCAGGTCGACCCGGGCGCCCAGCGAGGCGGCGAAGCGGTCCAGGTCGGCGCGGTCGGCGGCGGAGCGCATGTCCACCAGGGCGACGACCACGTACCGCTCGCGCGGGAACCTTCGGTGCAACGTGCGGATGGTGTTGAGCACGGTGCGCCCGGTGGAGAACTCGTCGTCCACGAGCACCAGCGGCCCGTCCCCGGCCAGCAGCGCGGGGTCCTCGGGCAGCAGGAGGTGCGAGGTCGCGTGGCTGTGCTCCTCCTCGAAGCCGCCCACCGGCCGCACCCCGTCCACCGGCCGGCGGGTCGAGTGCAGGTACGGGGCGAGCGCGAGGCCGTCGGCGACACTGTGGCCGAGCCCGGTCGCCGTCTCCGCGTAGCCGAGCACCACCGCGCGCGCCGCGTCCGCGTCGCCGAGCAGCGCGCGCACCCGCTCGCCGAGCCGCACCCCCGCCCCGTAGACGACGGCGGGGCGCTGCGGCACGTGCTTGCCGAGGACGTTGGAGACCAACAGGTGCGCCCGGCGCGGGTTGCGGCGCAACGCGAGCCCGAGCAACTCCCGCAGCCGCCCGTCACCGGCGCCGTCCGGGCCGGCGTGGCTGGGCTGGTCGGCCCGGCTGGCCTGGTCGGCCGGTGCGTCGGACGCGCCGACTGCGGCCACCGCCTCCGACGCCTCCGGCGCGTCCTCCAGAGCGATGCCGAGTTGATCCGCCACCCACTGCCCCGACCACATCACGCGCTGCCCCGCTCCCTCGTCAACCGTCAACTCCCGCACCTTTCACGCATCATCGCCCCTGCCCGCCGCGCCACCCGCACGCCCCGGCCACCACCACCGGCCACCACGACCGGCCGCGCCCGGCTCGACCGCCGGACACCGGACCGCCGTCAGTCGGCCGCTGGCAGCCCCGCCGAGAGCAGCTCCACGAAGCCCACGCCCTCGCGCGCCACGCCGAACACCTCGGCGCGCAGCATGGTCCGCTCCGCCCAGGCTCGGTGCGGCTTCACCTCGTTCATCTTGTTCGTGTACGCGGAACGCAGCACGCCGCCGCCGCAGCGCTGCGGCGCGAGGATGTCGGCCGCGTCGCTGAACTCCTCGTGGCTGACGACCGACAGCGCGTGCACCGGGGCCACGTGCGTGGGGTGGATACAGGTCTTGCCCTGGAGGCCGTTGGCGCGGTCGAGTTCGATCTCGCGCAGCAGGCCGTCCATGTCGTGCTCGATGAGGGCGGTACGCAGCGCCTCGGCCTCGCCGATGAAGGGGCTGCGCCGAAGCTGCGGCTTGAACATCCGCTCGTGCGGCTTGAAGTACTCCCACACGGGGCCGGTCACGGTGAACCCGGTGCCGTCCGCGCGGCCGAGGACGTTGACCACGTCCGCGATGACGGAGGCGACCAACTGCACGTCGTACGCGGTCATGTCGGGCGCCCGGCGCAGCCCGTAGGCGGAGCAGAAGTCGGTGACGCCGAGGCGCAGGGCCAGCACCCGGTCCCGGTACTTGTCGACGGTGCGCGCTATGCCGCCGAGCGTCTCCCCGCGTGTCTCCAGGTGCAGCAGCTCCGGCGACTCCAGGACCGGCATGGCGTACAGCCGCCGCTCCAGGGCCGGGCCGCACGAGGTCAGCGCCTCCAGGAACGGTACGCCACGCTCCTCGGTGAACTTGGGAAGTACAAAACCAGACAGCAATCGGACCGAGGCGCCGAGCCGCCGCACCAGGTCCGGTATCTGTTCGGCGGTCCGCACCCGGATGAACAGCAGCGGCAGCGGCACCTCGTCCGTGCGCGCGGCCAGCGCGGCGAACTGGCGGACCAGGTTCTCCTCCGCCTGCGTCACCTCGCTGTCATCGATCGAGTCCTCCAGGCACAGCACCATCGAAACCACGCCCCGACCTGCCTGTTTGACGATGGCGTCGGCGAGGCCCTGGCGGGTCGCGGGGCTGTAGAGGGTGGCCCCGAGCGCGACGGCGAGGGTGCTGGCCGGTGCGTCCGGCGTGAACTCGGTGGGCTCGCGGTGGAACAGATCCTTCCGCGCCGCCGCCGACAGGTATCCGAAATGACGCATATAACTCCCAAAGCTGCCGCAGCCCTCCGACGGCCCGACTGGCCGGAAGCGTGGCCGATAATCGTACGACCCATGCGGGTCAAGAGTTCCCCAAGTACGTGAAAGTCCGGTAACTCACATGCGTACGCAGGGTGCACTCGCTCCCCGTATCTCCCAGATGGCCGGCGTGTAACCCCCACGTTGTTCCGGCACCCCTCGGGAGGGCAGGATTGCGACCATGACGCACGCGATGTCGAAGGGGTCGAACATCCCGCTGCCGGCAACGGCCGTACGGGCGGTGCTGCAGTGGACGCCGGGGTCCGGCGTGCCGGACGTGGATGCCTCGGCACTGCTGCTCGCCGCCGACGGACACGTGCGCTCGGACGAGGACTTCGTCTTCTACAACCAGCCCCGCCACCCCTCCGGCCTCGTGCGGCACCTACCCAAGCAGCGGCTCGCCGACGGGCTCACGGACACCATCGAGGCCGACCTGGGCTCCCTGGAGGCCGGCGTGAACCGGGTGGTGCTCGCGGCCTCCGCCGACGGCGGCCCCTTCGGTCTGGTCCGGGACCTGCGCCTGCGGCTGTACGACAGCGCGGCGGCCGACGGCGGGGAGCCCTTCGCCGTCTTCAACGTCGTCGCCGAGACGGGCGAGGAGACGGCACTCATCTGCGGCGAGCTCTACCGGCGCGGCGACCGCTGGAAGTTCCGCGCGCTCGGCCAGGGCTACGACTCGGGCCTGGTCGGCCTCGCCACGGAGTTCGGCATCTCGGTGGACGACTCCGAGGCACCCCCGGCCTCCGAGCCCACCGCGCACGTCCCGCGCCCCGGCGCTCCGGGCCCCGGCGCCCCGAGCCCCGCGACCGGCCCCGCCCCGGGCCCGGTCCCGGCCCAGCCCGTGGGCGGCTACGGCTTCCCGCCGCCACCGCCCGCGCCCCCGACGGCCCCACCGGCCGCGCCCCCGGCCGTCCCGCCCCAGCCCGCGACCGCCCCCGCGTACGCCGCGGGCGCGCGGCGCGACGCCCAGTGGGCCGGGCACCCGCAGCAGCCGCCGGCGCCGCCGCAGCAGCAGCCGGCCTACGGCTATCCGCCGCACCCCGCGTACGGCTACCCCCAGCACCCACAGCCGGTGGCCCCGCCACCGCACCAGTTCCAACTGCCCCCGCAGGGCCCGCAGTTCCAACGGCGCCGCTGAGCCCCGCCCCCGCGCGGGGTCGGCCGGGGCCGGGCGGGTCGTGGCCGCCGCCGCGCGGATCGCCGAAGCCGGGTAGGGCGTCGAAGCTGGCGGGGTCGTCTAGGCTGGGTGGCGGTCGGCCGACCGGCCCCCGGCCCCCGGCTCAGACCTTGGTCTTCTTGTAGCCCCGACCCCACTGGAGCCCCCAGCCGTAGAGCCGGTCCAGCTCGGCCTGGAAGCCGTAGACGTACTTCACCTCGCGGCGCACCACGATCTCGCCCTTGATGTTCTCGATGAGCACCACGGCGCACGAGCGCGCCTGCGGGGCCCGCTCGTCCAGGGTGATCTCGATGCGCGGCCCGCTGCTGGGGTAGAGCGTGACCACCCCGTGTGTCCGGTCGAAGGCGGGCGTGCCGTCGTAGATGTAGACGAAGATCAGCAGCCGGCTGAAGTCGTCCTTGTGGTCGAGGTTGATGTAGACGGTCTCGCCGGAGGCCGAGCCGAACCGGTCGTCGCCGCTCAGGTGCACGTACGGCGGCTCGTTCAGCGACCCGAAGAAGTTGCCCAGCGGCTGCACCACGCCCTTGCTGCCGCTCTGCATCTCGTACATGCACGCCAGGTCCAGGTCCACGTTGACCATCGCGGGCCCCTGGGTCTGCACCATCTGCGGCTTGAACATCTGGAGCGGGTTGCGCCACAGCCCTCTGTTCGGCTTGGCGTTGAAGTCGGTGGTGCGCATCTGCCAGGAGAGGTTGACCCGTAGGTTCCCGCTGGCCGCGCCCTGTTTGGTGAGCGAGACGGTCGGATGTCGCTTGGTCAGCTCGACGGCCCCGGAGGCACCGCCGCTGTCGAAGTCCTGTCCCGCGCCGCGTCGCCAACCGCTCCACAACGGCATTGCGCACACCCCCATGTCCGAGAAGACACCCACACCGAAGCGGGGCGGGCCGCGAGGTGCAACCTCGCGGCCCGCCCCGTAGAAGGGTTCCGCATCCGAGCCCGGGTCACACTCCGGAGGTGACCTCGGACTTCTCGTTCGAGCCACCCGCGCCGCCCTCTTCCGCCGCGATGCGACGGTTGCGGGCGACCGAGGACCAGAACGCACCGGCGATCAACGCGACGCCGATGCCGCCGGTGATGACCTCGTGGATGTGCCACTTGATGGTGACCAGCAGCAGCGCGGCCAGGGCGCCGATCGCGTAGTGGGCGCCGTGCTCCAGGTAGACGTAGTCGTCCAGGGTGCCCTCGCGAACGAGGTAGACCGTGAGCGACCGGACGTACATGGCGCCGATGCCGAGGCCGAGCGCCATCCAGAAGATGTGGTTGGTGACCGCGAAGGCGCCGATCACGCCGTCGAACGAGAAGGACGCGTCCAGCACCTCGAGGTAGAGGAACATGAAGAACGCGGCCTTGCCGGCGAGGCCGATCATGGTGGGCTCCTTGCCCGCCTTCTTGGCCTCCTCCTCCGCCTCGTGCTCGCGCTCCTCCTCTTCTTCGAGCTTGTTCTCGAAGTGTCCGGAGAGTCCGCCGACGATCAGATACGTGATCAGGCCGGCGATGCCGGACAGCATCACCGTCGCCGCCTTGTCCACGTGTCCGCCGCCGTGTTGCGCGGCCGATTCGGCCCAGGTGGTGGCGGCGGTCAGCAGCACGATGAGGGCCACGCACACCGAGAACCCGTCGATCTTGCCGAGCCGCGACAGCGGGCGCTCCAGCCACCCGATCCACTTGTGCTCATGGTCGTCGAAGATGAAGTCGAGGAAGATCATGAGCAGGAACATGCCGCCGAAGGAGGCGATGGCCGGATGCGCGTCCGTCACCAGCTGCTCGTACTTGTCGGCGTCGTTCATCGCCAGTCTGACGGCCTCGATGGGCCCCATCTGGGCGGTGACGGCGACGATGACGACGGGGAAGACCAGTCGCATACCGAACACGGCGATGATGATGCCGACGCTCAGGAAGATCTTCTGCCAGAAGGCGTTCATCTTCTTCAGCACGCCGGCGTTGACGACCGCGTTGTCGAAGGAGAGTGAGATCTCCAGGACGGAGAGGATCGCGACGATCGCGAAGGCCTCCCAGCCCCAGAAGATCGCAGCACAGGCGAGTCCCGCGGCGGTGACGCCGAAAGACCAGCCGAAGGTTCTCAGGAGCACTGGCCACCCAATCGTGTGTGAGGGGTCCCCCGCGCGCTAGTGCGCGGTTTTACGAAACGTTGACCCCGAAGTCTAGAGCGATGCCCCGCAGACCCGACGCGTACCCCTGCCCGACGGCACGGAACTTCCACTCGCCGCCGTACCGGTACACCTCGCCGAAGATCATCGCCGTCTCGCTCGACGCGTCCTCGCTCAGGTCGTACCGGGCCAGCTCGCTGCCGTCGGCCTGGTTGACCACGCGGATGAACGCGTTGCTCACCTGGCCGAAGCTCTGGCCCCGGGCGTCGGCGTCGTGGATGGAGACCGGAAAGATGATCTTGTCGACCTCGGTCGGCACCTTGGCCAGGTCCACGATCAGCGACTCGTCGTCGCCGTCGCCCTCGCCGGTGAGGTTGTCGCCGGTGTGCTCCACGGAGCCCTCGGGGCTCTTGAGGTTGTTGTAGAAGACGAAGTACTCGTCCCCCAGCACTCGGCCCGACCGGCACAGCAGCGCGCTGGCGTCGAGGTCGAACGGCGCACCGGTGGTGGAGCGCGCGTCCCAGCCGAGCCCCACCAGCACCTGGGTGAGATTCGGCGCGGCCTTCGAGAGGGAGACGTTGCCTCCCTTGGCGAGCGTTACGCCCATGTTGTTGTGTCCTCCCCAAAGTCACGGCGCTGGGTACGGCTCGCGCTGCACCACCGCACTACTCGTACTGCACGCCCCACCAGCCAGGCCAGTACAGCGCGTACTGCTCGTTCTGCTCGTTTCCGCGCCCGCGCGGGCCGACGTCGAGCCGCTCGGGCGCGCACGCCCCGCGCGCGCCGCCGACCCGGGGCCCGGGCGCGTGGCCCGCCCCCGGCCGGACCTCCGGCCGCGGTCACGCGACCGGGCCCCGGAGCACGTCCGGCGCCGCACTCCCGGGGTTGAGTCGGGCCCCCACCGGAAGGTCGGGGGTGTGCGGCGCCGGACGCGCTACGACGAACGCGAGGGTCAGACGTTGACGCCGAAGTCCTGCGCGATGCCGCGCAGGCCCGAGGCGTACCCCTGACCGATGGCCCGGAACTTCCACTCGGCGCCGTTGCGGTACAGCTCGCCGAAGACCATCGCGGTCTCGGTCGAGGCGTCCTCGCTCAGGTCGTAGCGCGCCAGCTCGACGTTGTCGGCCTGGTTGACGACGCGGATGAACGCGTTGCGCACCTGGCCGAAGCTCTGCTGGCGGGTCTCGGCGTCGTAGATCGAGACCGGGAAAACGATCTTGGCGACATCGGCCGGAACAGCGGCCAGGTTCACCTTGATCTGCTCGTCGTCGCCCTCGCCCTCACCGGTGATGTTGTCACCGGTGTGCTCCACGGAGCCGTCGGGGCTCTTCAGGTTGTTGAAGAAGACGAAGTTCGAGTCGTTGGCGACCTTGCCCTCGGCGTTGGCCAGCAGCGCGCTGGCGTCGAGGTCGAAGTCAGTGCCCGTGGTCGTACGGGCGTCCCAGCCGAGACCGACGATAACGGCGGTCAGGTTAGGGGCTTCCTTGGTCAGCGAGACGTTGCCGCCCTTGCTGAGGCTGACTCCCACGAGTCCTCCCAGGTGAGTTTCGTCAGGGAGCACAGCGTGCCCCCGTCATACGGTTGCCATCGGATCAACGTTTTGATCCTAGTGAGCGGTTCCCCCCGAGCGGTACGACCGTGCACCGCCGGGACGAGGTGTCGCGCCGCTTCCGCCGGCCCGCTCGGCCGACGCGGGGCGCGGGCCACGCCTAGAGCTCCGCGAGCGCCTTGACGTAGTCGTTCAGGTCGCGGGCGTCCGGCAGGCCGTTGACGACCGTCCAGCGCACCACGCCCTCCTTGTCGATGACGAAGGTGCCCCGCACGGCGCACCCCTTCTCCTCGTCGAAGACCCCGTAGGCCCGGGAGACCTCGCCGTGCGGCCAGAAGTCGGAGAGCAGCGGGAACTCAAGCCCCTCCTGCTCGGCGAAGACGCGCAGGCTGAACGGCGAGTCGTTGGAGACCGCGAGGAGCTGCACGTCGTCGTTGACGAACGTCGGGAGTTCGTCGCGGAGCGCGCGCAGCTCGCCGGTGCAGACGCCGGTGAAGGCGAACGGGTAGAAGAGCAGGACGACGTTCCGCTCTCCGCGGAACTCGGAGAGCGTGGCCTGTTCGCCATGCTGGGTCCGCAGCGCGAAGTCCGGGGCCTGCGCACCGACCTCGACGGCCATGGGGGACGTCCCTTCGAAGAATCTCGACAGATCGCGTCCACCCTACGCGCAGAGCCCCCATCCGACCGTCGTCGGATGGGGGCTCTCGCAGCGACCTCGGGGCAAGGCCACCGACGGTCTCAGCGCTTGGCGGAGCGAGCCGTCTTCGGGGTGACCAGGCGGCTGCCGCTCCAGTCCTTCCCGGCGCTGATGCTCCTGGTCTGGGACAGACCGGCGGTCGTCGCCGCCTCACCGATGTCGCTGGGCTCCACGTACCCGTCGCGACCGGTCTTCGGGGTCATCAACCAGACCGAGCCGCCTTCGTCGATCATCGTGGTGGCGTCCACGAGCGCGTCGGTCAGGTCGCCGTCGTCCTCTCGGAACCACAGCACCACGGCATCGGCCACGTCGTCGTAATCCTCGTCGACAAGCTCAGTGCCGGTGAGCTCCTCGATGCCCTCACGCAGCTCCTGCTCCACGTCGTCGTCGTAGCCGATCTCCTGGACCACCTGCCCGGGCTCGAAACCCAGCCTGGCGGCCGGATTGGTCCGCTCCTCCGCGTGGTCCGCGGTCGCGCTCACGGATTGCCTCCTGTCATCCTGCAGAAATTGTCTTGATCGCCTCGCGCGTACGCGGGGCATTGGGCGTAGTCCACACGTGCCGGGCGGTTCGCGCAAGTACCCGGCTGCCGATCCCGCCCAAACGTTGACGACTCGCCGCAACTCACATCCTGACGCCACGGGCGTAAGTGATTCAAGACACAGGCTTATGTCCGGCTTGCGAAGTTCTTTCCCGACACTGCGGCATTCGGGGTCGAACGGCCGTACACGAGCGACTTCCATAGTGGGCGTATGGTTGCGATTTGGCCGTCGCCAGTCGCTGGGCTCCCTGGCGCCCGTCTCACCCTGTGGTGGTTACCGCTGAGTAGAGATGACGTACTCGCACACCGCGGTACACGATGGAGGACGGCGCGAAAGCAGGACCAGATACGAAGACCGCGTGCGCAGCAGCACTCACGTGCCGAGCACGACACGACAGAACAGCGAAGGAACAGCGTGGCTTCCGGATCAGATCGCAACCCGATCATCATTGGCGGCCTTCCCAGCCAGGTCCCGGACTTCGATCCCGAAGAGACCCAGGAATGGCTCGACTCGCTCGACGCAGCCGTCGATGAGCGAGGCCGGGAACGCGCCCGCTACCTGATGCTCCGCCTGATCGAGCGCGCCCGCGAAAAGCGGGTTGCCGTGCCCGAGATGCGCAGCACGGACTACGTCAACACCATCGCGACCAAGGACGAGCCGTTCTTCCCCGGAAACGAGGAGATCGAGCGCAAGGTCCTGAACGCGACCCGGTGGAACGCGGCCGTCATGGTCTCGCGCGCGCAGCGCCCCGGCATCGGCGTCGGCGGCCACATCGCCACCTTCGCCTCCTCGGCCTCCCTGTACGACGTGGGCTTCAACCACTTCTTCCGGGGCAAGGACGCGGGCGACGGCGGCGACCAGATCTTCTTCCAGGGCCACGCCTCGCCCGGCATCTACGCCCGCGCCTTCCTCCTCGACCGGCTGAACGAGCACCACCTCGACGCCTTCCGGCAGGAGAAGTCCAAGGCCCCCTACGGCCTGTCCAGCTACCCGCACCCGCGGCTGATGCCGGACTTCTGGGAGTTCCCGACCGTCTCCATGGGCCTCGGCCCGCTCGGCGCGATCTACCAGGCGCGGATGAACCGCTACATGGAGGCCCGCGGCATCGCCGACACCTCCGCCTCACACGTCTGGGCCTACCTGGGCGACGGCGAGATGGACGAGCCCGAGTCGCTGGGCCAGCTCTCCATCGCCGCCCGCGAGGGCCTGGATAACCTGACCTTCGTCGTCAACTGCAACCTGCAGCGCCTCGACGGCCCGGTGCGCGGCAACGGCAAGGTCATGCAGGAGCTGGAGTCGCAGTTCCGCGGCGCCGGCTGGAACGTGATCAAGCTCGTGTGGGACCGGAGCTGGGACCCGCTGCTCGCGCAGGACCGGGACGGCGTGCTGGTCAACAAGCTGAACACGACCCCGGACGGTCAGTTCCAGACGTACGCGACCGAGACCGGCGCCTACATCCGCCAGCACTTCTTCGGCGACGACCAGCGGCTGCGCGCCATGGTCGACGGCATGACCGACGACCAGATCCTGCACCTGGGCCGCGGTGGCCACGACCACCGCAAGATCTACGCGGCGTACGCGGCGGCCAAGGCCCACAAGGGCCAGCCCACCGTGATCCTCGCGCAGACCGTCAAGGGCTGGACGCTCGGGCCGAACTTCGAGGGCCGCAACGCGACCCACCAGATGAAGAAGCTCACGGTCGAGGACCTCAAGCGCTTCCGTGACCGGCTGCACCTGCCGATCGCGGACAAGGAACTGGAGTCGGGCCTTCCCCCGTACTACCACCCGGGTCGCGACTCCGAGGAGATCCAGTACATGCACGACCGCCGCAAGGCGCTGGGCGGCTACGTGCCGACCCGTGTCGTGCGCGCGAAGCCGCTGCCGCAGCCGGACGAGAAGCTGTACGCGGCGGCCAAGAAGGGCTCCGGCCAGCAGTCGATCGCCACCACCATGGCCTTCGTGCGGGTCCTCAAGGACCTGATGCGGGACAAGGAGATCGGCAAGCGCTTCGTGCTGATCGCCCCCGACGAGTACCGCACCTTCGGCATGGACGCGTTCTTCCCGTCGGCCAAGATCTACAACCCGCTGGGCCAGCAGTACGAGTCCGTCGACCGCGACCTGCTCCTGGCGTACAAGGAGTCCCCCACCGGCCAGATGCTGCACGACGGCATCTCCGAGGCGGGCTGCACGGCGTCGCTGATCGCGGCCGGTTCCGCGTACGCCACGCACGGCGAGCCGCTGATCCCGGTCTACGTCTTCTACTCGATGTTCGGGTTCCAGCGCACGGGTGACCAGTTCTGGCAGATGGCCGACCAGCTCTCGCGCGGTTTCGTCCTCGGCGCGACCGCCGGGCGCACGACGCTGACCGGTGAGGGCCTCCAGCACGCCGACGGCCACTCGCAGCTCCTGGCCTCGACCAACCCGGCGTGCGTGTCCTACGACCCGGCGTACGGGTACGAGATCGCGCACATCGTGCAGGACGGCCTGCGCCGGATGTACGGCGAGACCGCGGACGGCCAGCCGGGCGAGGACGTCTTCTACTACCTCACCGTCTACAACGAGCCCATCCAGCACCCGGCGGAGCCCGCCGACGTGGACGCCGAGGGCATCCTCAAGGGCATCTACCACCTGAAGTCGGGCGAGAAGGGCGCCATCCCGGCGCAGATCCTCGCCTCCGGCGTGGCCGTGCCGTGGGCGCTCGAGGCCCAGCAGATCCTGGCCGACGAGTGGAACGTCAAGGCGGACGTCTGGTCGGCGACCTCCTGGAACGAGCTGCGCCGCGACGCCGTGGAGGTCGAGGAGCACAACCTCCTGCACCCGGAGGAGGAGCAGCGCGTGCCGTACGTGACGCGCAAGCTCGCCGACGCGCAGGGCCCGTTCGTGGCCGTCTCCGACTGGATGCGCGCGGTCCCCGACCAGATCGCCCGCTGGGTGCCCGGCCGGTACCAGTCGCTGGGCGCCGACGGCTTCGGCTTCGCCGACACCCGGGGAGCGGCCCGCCGCTTCTTCAACATCGACGCCCAGTCGATCGTCCTCGGCGTGCTCACGGAGCTCGCCCAGGAGGGCAAGGTGGACCGCTCCGCCCTCAAGCAGGCCATCGACCGCTACCAGCTCCTGGACGCCACCGCGGCCGACCCGGGCGCGGCGGGTGGCGACGCGTGAGCCGTACCGCGTAACGAGGCGCGAACCGCCGGGCCGGACGGGGCTTCCCGTCCGGCCCGGCGGCGTTCTCAGCGCTCCCAGATCTTGATCGCGCCGATCTGGTAGGGCGACTCGGACAGCCGGGCGCCGCTGCCCTTGCCCGGGTAGGTGTCGAACTCGCCGGTCTCCCCGCACTCGGCGCTCTGGTATGTGGTGACCGGGCGCCCCGTGCGGTTGGCGAGGGACTCGGCCCTCGCCCCGGCCGGCAGCGGGACGCAGCTCTCGATGTCGGTGTTCGACAGCTCGTAGGTGTGGCGCGGGCCCTTGAAGTCGGGTCGCTCCCACAGGCAGAGCTGGCCCGCCGCGCAGGCGCCCGACCGGCTGGCGTGCGGGGCGGTCGGCTGCGCGCTGGCTCGCGGGGGTGCCAGGGCCGTGGTCATGGCCGCCACCGCCCCCACCGTCGCGAGGGTCGTCAGCGCCCGGACCGTGGTGCCCCGCTTCGTCGTCGTACGCATGTCCTGTTACTCCCCGTGTGCTCGGTTTCGGGCCGGGCCTGGTGGCACGCCCCGGGGAAGGCGTCGGCGCGGCCCCTGTGTGGGCCGGCGCCGCTTCCCCGTCACCGCAGCTTGCTGGGTTGCGAAGGGGTGCGCCAAGGGCGAGGGAGGGACGCGACCCAGATAGGGGATGCTCGCGTCGGTTTGGCCACGACGGCCCTCGTTGACGTGCGGTGTTGACGCTGCGTAAAGGGCAGGGTTGAGCCTTGCGTCCAAGCTCAGAGGGGTGTTGACCGGCCCGGGCGGCCCCGCCGGACCCACGACGGGGCCGCCGCGCGGGGCGCCCGAGAGTCACCCGAACGGAGGACGGAAAGCGTTCAGATGTGCGGCGTTCCGGTGCTCGCATCGGACTGGGCGCCCCGCTTGGCGAGCGTCGCGACGGCGGCCGCGCCGACCGCGACGACGGCGGCGACCGTGAAGGACAGGCCCATGCCGGAGACGAACGTCTCGTGCGCGACGTGCGTGATCTTCTCCGCGACGTCCGCCGGCGGCGGGTTGTCCGGGTCGATGGGCGGCCGACCGATGGCGACCGCGTCGGCGGCCTGGTCCAGCTCGTGCCCGGAGGGGGCGGGCAGGCCGGCCTCCGCCCAGTTGGCGGGCAGGTCGCGGTCCACGCGGCCCGCCATGACCGCGCCCAGCACGGCCGTGCCCAGACTGCCGCCGACCTGCATCGCGGCCTGTTGGAGGCCGCCCGCCACACCGGAGAACTCCAGCGGCGCGTTGCCGACGATGACCTCCGTCGCGCCCACCATGACGGGTGCCAGGCCGAGGCCGAGCAGGGCGAACCACAGCGACATCAGTCCGGTGCCCGAGTCGACGTCCAGGCCGGCCAGCCCGTAGAGCGCGACCGCGGTCAGCACCATCGCGCCGACCAGGGGGACACGCGGCCCGACCCGCGTGATCAGCGCGCCGGCCGCCGGGGACGCGACGATCATCATCGCGGTCAGCGGCAGCAGGTGCAGGCCGCTGTCGACGGGGCTCATGCCGTGCACGTTCTGCAGGTAGAAGGTCACGAAGAACAGCCCGCCCATGAAGCCGAAGGCCATCAGGACCATGAGGACGGTGCCGGCGGACAGCGGGACGGAGCGGAAGAGGCCGAGCGGCAGCAGCGGTTCCGCGGCCCGGGTCTGCCAGTACGCGAAGGCGGCGAAGGCGGCCACCGCGAGGCCGAGGAAGAGCAGCGTCGCCGGGTCGCCCCAGCCCCACTCGGGCGCCTTGATCAGCGCCCAGATCAGGCAGAACATCGCGCCGGACAGCAACGCGATGCCGGGGAGGTCGAACGAGCGCGGGGCGTTCTCGGCCCGGTGGTCCCGCAGGATCAGCAGGCCGATGGCGAGCGCGATGACGCCGACGGGCACGTTGACGAAGAACACCGACTGCCAGTTGACGTGCTCCACGAGCAGGCCGCCGACGATCGGGCCGCCCGCGGTGGAGGCGCCGATGACCATGCCCCAGATGCCGATCGCCATGTTGAGCTTCTCGGCCGGGAAGGTGGCGCGCAGCAGGCCGAGCGCCGCGGGCATCAGCAGGGCGCCGAACAGGCCCTGGAGCACGCGGAAGGTCACCACCGCCGACACGTTGCCGGAGAGTCCGATGGCGGCCGAGGCGAGCGCGAAGCCGCTGACGCCGACGAGGAAGGTCTGCCGGTGGCCGAAGCGGTCGCCGAGCTTGCCCGCCGTGATCAGGGCGACGGCGAGGGCGAGCAGGTAGCCGTTGGTTATCCACTGCACGTCGGCGAGCGAGGCGCCGAGGTCGTGCTGGATGGCGGGGTTGGCGATGGCCACGATCGTGCCGTCGAGGGCGACCATCATGACGCCGATCGCGACGGAGATGAGGGTGAGCCAGGGGTGGCCCCGCATTCCGGACTGGGGCAGCGGCTCCTGTTGCTCCGGCGCGGCGCCGGCGACGGTGGTCTCTGAAGTCATTAAATGAGATTAATGACAGCCACTGACAAGTGACAAACAGTTTCAAGAGTCGGAGCCTGTCACGGTAGGCGCTGGGTAGGGTGAACTGCCCCGGGGGCACGCCCGTGCCACCGGAGCGCACGACCGGGCGCACGCCGTACGACACGCGGCGCCTCGCACGACACGCAGGCACCTCGTACGACGTGCGGTGCGGCGGGAGACGTACGACAGGACACCGCCGAGCACCGAGCGCCGGCGGCCAGGCCGCAGGGCGTACGGATCCAGTCGGGTGGCGTGCGGACGGCGCGTGGGCCCGCCCTCGCGAGGAGAGAGCCGGAAGGTGATGACGGACCAGGTGACACCCCCCATCGGCCTGCGGCAGCGCAAGAAGCAACGGACGCGCGACGCCCTGACCCGCGCGGCGCTCGAACTCTTCGTGGAGCAGGGGTACGAGGACACCACCGTTGACGAGATCGCCGAGGCGGTCGACGTCTCGCAGCGCACCTTCTTCCGCTACTTCGCCAACAAGGAGGAGGTGGCGTTCTCCGTACAGGAGTTGGCCGAGGCGTACTTCTACGCGGCGGTGCTGGATCGGCCCGCGCACGAGGCGCCGCTCGTCGCGCTGCGTCGGAGCGTCTCCGCGGCCTGGGAGAGCATCGACGAGGCCATCCGGGAGGTGGTGCCGCTCGAACTCCACATGCGCGCCTACCGGATGATCGAGTCCACCCCCGCCCTGCTCGCCGTCCACCTGCGTCGCAATGCCGAGCTTGAGGCGCGGTTCGCGCAGGAGATCGCGCGCCGTGAGGGAGTGGACCTGGAGGCCGACCCCAGGCCGCGGGTGTTGGTGGCGGCGTTCGGGGGCGTGATGCGGGTGGCGGCCAAGGTGTGGAGCGAGGGCGACGACTGCACGGTGGCCGCGATTCGCGACCTCACCGAGTCGTATCTGGACCAGTTGTCCCCGGCGCTGGCCGAGGACTGGCACCGCCCACGCCCGGCCAGACCCAGCAGTCCCAACACCCCCAACCCCAACCCCAACAGCCACGGCCGTGGCCACACGGTCACCGTGGCCGGCGCGGACGGCGTGTGCCGCGCGTAGCCGACATCCGGAAGCGATGGGGCCCCGCCTGGACGGGGTAGGCGCGCCGCTCGTGGTGGCGGGCGCGGCGGTCAGCCCGTGCCACCGGCGCGTCGTGCACCATGACACAACAGGGACGAAGTGCCCCAAACCTCTGGAAAGCGCTGGAAAGTGCCGATAAACGGTCCGGACGAGCGTTCGGAAGGCGCCGGAAGGGCGAAGGAAAATCACCCCCTGAGTTCAATTGTCCGCATTCAAACGTGAGATGACTCACGCGTTTTGGCGGCCGTTGCCCCGCTTCTCCTAGGGTGGTTCGCGGTGACTTCCTTTCCGGAGCTTGGCTCCCGCTCCTCCCTGTCCTGGGTCCACACGGCCACCGCCTGGCGCACCGCGCTCGCGCTGGTCGTGGTCTTCGTGCTGCTCGCCACCAGCGGCTGGGCCGTGGGCAGGCGGCTCGGCGCCGGGCCCGACCCGTTGAGCGCCTCGCTGGCCGCGTGGGGGAAGGGCGCCATCGCCGGGCGCCCGCTGCCGGACACGGACTCCTCGCCCCGCCGCCTGGCGCGGTTCTTCGACTCGCTCACCGGCGCCCAACTCACCCGTCTCGTCCGGCGCTACCCGCTGGCCGTGGGCAACCTCAACGGCGCCCCCGTCGCGCTGCGCTACCGGGCCAACCGGTTGGCGCTGCGCCAGGCCAGGCTGGTGGAGCGGGAGCGGACGCGCGACGACCGGCTCACGCCGTACGGGCAGCGCGAGGCGGGGCGGCGCATGCATCGCTACGAGGCGCTGCTGAGCCGGGGGCGACAGATTCTCGCCTTCGACCCCGCGGGATCGGGCCGGGTCGCGGAGGTCTTCGGGAACCTGGCAACCGCGCGGCGGGTGTCGGTCGTGGTACCTGGCGTGGACACGGACCTCCTGACGTTCGAGCGGACCCGCCAGCCCTACCGGGCGCCGGTCGGCATGGCGCGTGCGCTGTACGCGGCCGAGCGGTCCGCGGGTCCCGCGAGCCGGACCGCCGTGATCGCCTGGGCCGACTACACCAGCCCGGCCGGCATCGGCATCGACGCCGCGACCGGCGCGCGGGCCGAGGACGGCGCGCGGCGGCTGCGCGCCACGCTGGGCGGGCTGCCCGGGCGGTCGCGGGCCGAGGTCGCCCTGTTCTGTCACAGCTACGGTTCCGTGGTGTGCGGGGTCGCCGCCGACGACCTGCCGCGCGCGGTCACCGACATCGCCGTCTCGGGCAGCCCCGGCATGCGCGCCGAGAACGTCGCCGACCTGGGCACATCCGCGCGCGTGTGGGCCGCGCGGGACTCCGGCGACTGGATCGCCGACGTGCCCCATCTGGACATCGCCGGGTTCGGGCACGGGGCCGACCCGGTGGAGCCGGACTTCGGCGCTCGCGTGCTGTCTGCTGACGGGGCGGCGGGACACGCGGGATACTTCGAACCGGGGACGACGAGCCTCGCCAACTTCGCCAAGGTCGGCGTCGGCGCGGTGACGTCGGTGAGCTGCGGGGGTGGTGACGCCTGCACCGCGGGCCTGATCTGACCGCGGCGGAAGACGAAGGAACGCCAAGCAGAGGTTTGACGCGCGTAGCGCACCAAAGGGGGACGGGCGGGCGACCGCAACATACGATGAGCCATATGGGTGATGTGCTGGCCGGTTTTCACACGGTCTGGGAGTTCGACGCTGACTCCGTGCTCATCCGCTTCGAACGGGGGATTCGCACACCGAAGCTGCTCCAGGCGCTCGGTGAACGCCGCATCCCCTACGAGGCGTTGGCAGGAGTGGAGCTGACGCCCGGCAAGCGCGGCACGGTGGTGTTGCGCGCGGTGCCGAGGCCCGGCGCCGATCCGCTGATGGACGCGGCGGACGGGCAGCTCAAGGAGAACTACGACCCGTATCGGCTGGTGCTGCCCGCCGAGCGGGAGACGCTCGCCGAGTACTACGCGGACGAGATACGGGCCGCGCTGGGCCCGGATGCCAAGGCGCCGGCCGACACCCATCTGGTGGCGGCGCCCGCGCCACCGCTGGCCTTCAAGGCGTACGACGGGAAGGCGTCCTTCGACGGGTCGTCCGTGATCTTCCGGTGGTTCTGGACGGGTGCGTCCTCCGCCAAGTGGAAGGCCGGTGACCAGCGGTTCCCGATCTCGGAGCTGGCCGGGGTCGAGTGGCGGTCACCCGAGGTGTTCAACGGGCACCTGCGGCTGGTGGCGCGCGGCGCGGGCGGGGGCGAACCGGGTGCCGCCGACCAGAACCCGGCCGCGGTCGTCTTCGGCATGGGATACGGCCTGGTGCATGACTCGCTGCCGTTCGCGGCGGCCGTCCTGGAGGCGGTGCGCGCCGCGTCCACCAGCAACGGTGGCGGGCTGCACCCGCACGGCGCGCCGGTGCCGAGCCCGGTGGAGGCCCAGCAGGCCGCGGCCCGCCCCGACCCGGGGCACATCGCCGACCGCATCCGACATCTGGGCGACCTGCACCAGGCGGGGCTGTTGACGGACGACGAGTTCACGGCGAAGAAGGCGGAGCTGCTGGCGGAGCTGTGACGGCGCGCGGTGACACACGGCGTGCGGCGGTCCGTGGCGCGCGGCGGTTCACGTCGTACGAGGGTGCACGTCGTGCGCCGCCCCACGTCGAGCGGTGGCCCGCGTTCCGGCGCTAGCCCGTGTCGGGCGGTGGCCGGCGGCACCGAGCAGCGGTGACGGCGTGCGCGGCGCGTCTCGGCCGGGGGGTCGGGCGCGCCGCGGCGTCGTCCCGTCGCGGGGGCCGCGCCCCGGCGGGCCGACCTCACGGACGTATCGGGCGTCACCGCACGTGGGGCCGCGCGACCCCGGATGGTCAGGCCATACGCTGGGCACGTCATGTCCACCGCACCCCCCTCCCCCGTACCGCCGTCCGGCGGTGAGCCGCGCACGCCGCCGTGGCAGCGAGCGCGTGCCGCGGCGCTTCGTGTGCTGCGTGACGTCGTGCACGACCTGACCACGCCCGCCGAACCGCCGCCGGCGCGGCCAGCGCCCGGTGAACGGCGCTGGCCGCACCGGCTGCCCTACTTCCTCCTCGGCGTGCTCACGGCGATCCTGTTGCCGGTCACGGGGACGGTGCTGACCAACAACTACGGCCTGCATCCGGCGGCCTCCGGGGTGCTGGCCGTCACGCAGGTCACGCCGCTGTTGCTGACGGTGCGCCGACCGCTCCAGGCGTGGTGGATCATCTTCCCGGCCGACGTGGTGGGCGGGTTCGCGCTGCTGGCGGTGCCCGGCCAGGAGCAGCCCTGGCCCTGGACGCCGATGGTGATCATCGGCTACCTGGCGCTGGCGCTCGCGCTGGGGCTGCGCGAGGGGCGGCGCACGCTGGTCACCGTCTGGCTGTTGAGCGGGGCGGTCGGCGCGCTGTTCGAGCTGGTCTCGCAGGACCGCAGCGACGGCTCGCCCGTGCTGCTGTTCGTACTCGGCGGCATCATGCTGCTGATCGGCGGCACGGTGCGGGAGCGCCGCGACGCCCAGCGGCGACTGGCCGAGGTGGAGACGATCAGCGAGGCGGAGCGCGCCCGCCGCACGCTGCTTGAGGAGCGCGCGCGCATCGCCCGCGAGCTGCACGACGTGGTGGCACACCACATGTCGGTGATCACCGTGCAGGCGGACAGCGCTCCGTACCGCATCGAGGAGTTGCCGCCGCAGGCGCGCGAGGAGTTCGGCACCATCGCGGCGATGGCCCGCGAGTCGCTGACCGAGATGCGTCGGCTGCTCGGCGTGTTGCGCAGCGACGGCGCCGGCAACGATCCCGAGCGCATGCCGCAGCCGGGGCTGAGCCGGGTGCCGCAGCTCGTGGAGGCGACGTTGCGGGCCGGGGTGCCGGTGGAGTGGGAGATCCCGGAGGCGGTGAGCCGGCTCGGTCCGCTCCCGCAGGCCGTGGAGCTGTCGGCGTACCGGATCGTGCAGGAGGCGCTGGCCAACGTCGTACGGCACGCGCCGGGCGCCCCCACGCACGTGTCGCTGACCACGACCGGCAGCCATCTGGGCGTGCTGGTGATCAACTACGCGCCGCCCGAGCCGGCGTCGGTGCCGCTGGAGACCGCGGGCACCGGCCACGGTCTGGTGGGCATGCGCGAACGCGTGCGGCTCGTCGGCGGCACCGTGGACATCGGGCCGCTGCCCGACGGGGGGTTCCGCGTGGCGGCCCGCCTGCCGCTATCGGCACACGGCGCGGGGGCGGAGTCCGGGTCGGACCGCTCGGCCGCGGGCCCCGAAGAGGTGGAGATCCCGCGGACTCCCTCCCCGCCCGCCCCGGACGGCTAGTCTCCGCACGGGCCCCCGGCGGGGCCGCGCCCGGCAGAGCAGCCCGCGAGATAAAGGACCCCAGGAATCCATGACCACCCGCGTGATCATCGTTGACGATCAGGCCATGGTGCGGGCGGGCTTCGCCGCGCTCCTCGCCACGCAGAGCGACATCGACGTCGTCGGCGAGGCCCCGGACGGGAAGCAGGGGGTCGAGGTCAGCCGGTCCACGCACCCCGACGTGGTGCTCATGGATGTCCGGATGCCCGAGATGGACGGGCTGGAGGCGGCCCGGCAACTCCTGTCGCCGCCGCCGGGCGTCGTGCACCGGCCCAAGGTGTTGATGTTGACCACGTTCGACGTGGACGACTACGTGTACGAGGCGCTGCGCGCGGGCGCCAGCGGCTTCCTCCTCAAGGACGCGCCGCCGGCCGACCTGATCTCGGCGGTACGGATCGTCGCGCGGGGCGAGGCGCTGCTCGCGCCGTCGGTGACCCGCCGCCTGATCGCCGACTTCGCCCGGCAGCGCCCGGCCCCGCGACGTGACCCCGCGCTGCGCCTCCAGGGGCTCACGCCTCGCGAGACGGAGGTCCTGGAGTTGATAGCCCGGGGCCTGTCGAACGCGGAGATCGCCTCGTCCCTCGTGCTGGCCGAGCAGACCGTGAAGAGCCACATCGGCAGGGTGCTGGCCAAGTTGGGGCTGCGCGACCGCGCGCAGGCCGTGATCTTCGCCTACGAGTCGGGCCTGGTCGCCCCCGGCGACGCCCCCTGACCTGGCCGGACGGCGGTGTGGCGGGCGGCGGGCCCGGGCGGCGAAAGCCCGTGGCGGGCGGTTCGATCGGCCCGTCGCGTCCTCCGGTGCCGGGCCGGCCTCGTGGGCCGGCTCCGGCCTGATCGCGCGCCCCCGCCCAGTACGGGCGACCTCCACACCCCCTTTCCCTACTCCCCCGCGCCGGGCCCGGCGACCGGCCCCGTGCTCAGGTGTGCCCCGCTGACCTGGGTGTACGGGAGCGACCCCCTACCCCAGTAGCACCCGGCAATACCCCGGAGCCAACCGCGAGTTGGCTCCGAGGCACGAGGTGTCGCGACCCTTTTGCTTCCTACCTTCCCCTCGCCAGGCCGCCAGGACGGCGCGCGGCCACGGACGAGGGAAGTGAGCGGCGATGGCCCAGCGGGGGCAGCACGACGAGCGGAAGCGGTACGCGCGGGGTGCGGAGGTGCTGGACGCGACGGCCGAGGCACGGCCGGCCGCCGCCGCGGCGTCCCCGTCGTCCACGGCTGGCGCCACTCTCGCCCCGGGCGGGCGGCGCGGGAGGCGGCGCCGCGCGGGGCGGGGCAGACGGACGCTGGTGGCGGTGGCGCTCGCGATCACCACCGTGACCGGCACCGCGGGCTGGGCCGTGGCGCACGAGCAGCCCGCCGTCACCGGCCCGCCACCGGGCGCCGCGGCCTGGCGCGCGGACGACTCGCTGGGCCGCCCGCTGCCCGACCCGGCGACCGCCTCGCCCACCACCGTTGCCCGCTTCTTCGCCGGCCTCACCACCGCCGAGCAGCACACGCTGGCCCAGCGACACCCCCTGATCACCGGCAACCTGGACGGCGCCCCGATCACGCTGCGGTACGCGGCGAACGCGCGCGCCCTCGCGGTCGAGCGGGACCGCGAGTTGGCCCGCGCCCGGGACGACGGGCTGACCTCGCAAGGCCGCGACCGGGCCCGCGACCGGGCCGAGCGCTATGCCGCGCTCCTGGTCGGTGACCGGCAGATCCTCGCGTTCGACCCACGCGACCGAGGCCAGGTCGCGGAGGTCTACGGGGACCTGACCCGGGCCCGCCGCACGGCCGTCATCGTGCCGGGCTCGGACATCGACCTCGGCTCGTACGCCACCCCGACGGCTCCAGCCACGCCATCCCGCGCGGCCACGACCACCGCCGACCGGGCAGACGCTGGCTCCGGCGAGGGGGCGAGCACGCCGCCGGCCGATGCCGAGGCGGCTGCGACACCGATCGGGATGGCCACGTCACTGCGGTCCGAACTGGCACGCCAGGCCCCGCACACCGGCACCGCCGTCATCTCCTGGACCGGTTACTCCACGCCGGTGGGCCTCGGCCTGGACGCGGCGACGGGCCGGCTCGCGCGGGCGGGCGCACCCCGGCTCGACCGGTTCCTGGCGGGGCTGGCAGCCGCCGACGGCGCGCCCGCCGCCCCGCCGACCGTGCTCTGCCACAGCTACGGCTCGGTGGTCTGCGGGCTCGCCGCGCACCGGATCGGCCCCGACGCGTCCGACCTGGTCGTCCTGGGGAGCCCCGGCACCCGCGCGGACAGCGCGGCCGACCTGGAGACCAACGCCAGGGTGTGGGCCGCCAAGGACGGCTCCGACTGGATCGGCAAGATCCCGCACGTCGAGTTGTTCGGCCTCGGCCACGGGGCCGACCCGGCAGATGGCGGCTTCGGCGCCCGCCGGCTGTCCACGGCGCGCGTCGACGGCCACGCGGGGTACTTCGCGCCGAACACCGAGTCGGTGCGCAACTTCGCCCGCATCACGCTGGGCGACTTCGACGCGGTCCGCTGCGCGGTGGACTCCGACAGCACCGCCGCCGACGCTCGGGGGTGCGTCAGTGATCTGCTCTGACCGCGGAACGCCCACCGCAGCGGGACATGGGGACACGGACCACGCGGGCACGGACGACCCCGGTGAGAAGGGCCCTGGTGGGAACGGCCTGGAGGCGGAGGACCCGCAGGGCTCGGGCAGGGAGGAGCCAGGTGCGGACGGGCGGAGTGTGGACGCGCCGGGTGCGGAGGGCCCGGGCGCGCAGGGCACGAACAGGGAGGGGCCAGGTGCGGAGGGGCCAGGTGCCGAGGGGCGAAGTGCGGACGAGCCTGATGCGGAGGGCCCGAGTACGGGCGGCTCCGGCCGCGCCCGCGCCGACGCGCGGCGGGACGCCGGCCGGCCGTTGGCGCGGGCCCGCCGCGCCGCGCGCCGCATCGATGCCGGTACGCCGACCGACCGCGACCGGGCCCTCGACGGGCTGCGGGCGCTGGCGCTGCTGGCCGTCGTCCTCGGGCACTGGTTGCTGGGCGGGCTGACCCGCGGTGACGGCGGGGCGCTGGAGACCGCGAGCCCGCTGGCATCGCTGGGCCAGCTCGCGCCGCTGAGCTGGGTCCTTCAGCTCCTGGGCCTGTTCTTCCTGGTCGGCGGGTACGCGTCCGTGCGCTCGTGGCGCCGGGCGGAGGCCCGTGGCGTGCGCACGGGCCAGTGGCTGTGGGCCCGGCTGGTGCGGTTGGGGCGGCCGGTGGGCGCGCTCGCGGTCGCCTGTGCGGTTCTGGTGGCCGAGCTACACGCCGTGGGCGTGCCCGGCGAGACGCTGCGCACCGCCCTCACGCTGGTGGCACAACCCTTGTGGTTCCTGGCCCTCTACGCCGTCCTCACCGCGCTCACCCCGTACTGCGACCGCGCGGTGCGCCGCGCCGGAGCCTGGTCGGCGGTGCCGCTGCTGCTGTGCGTGGCCGCCGTTGACCTCCTGCGGTACGGGCCGTACGCGCAGTCCGTGCCCTCCTCGGTCGGGCTGCTCAACATGCTGCCTGGCTGGCTGTTCGGCTACCAGCTCGGTGTGGCCTGGGGGCGCGGGCGGCTGGATCGGCGCGGGGGCTGGCTGCTGCTCGTCGGGGGCACGGCGCTGTTCGCGGTGCTGGTCGGCCGGTGCGGCTATCCGGCGAGCATGGTCGGCGTGCCGGGCGCCGACCGCACCAACTCGCATCCGCCTTCCCTGCTGGTGCTCGCGTTGGCCGCCGCGCAGTGCGGGGCCGCGATACTGCTGCGCGGGCCGCTGGCCCGCCTGTTGCGACGCCCGCTGCTGTGGGCCCCGGTCGCGCTGATCAACCTCTCGGCGGTGACGGTGCTCTGCTGGCACCAGTGCGCGCCGCTGGTGCTCGCCGTGCCCGCCGCGTGGCTCGGTGAAGTGCCGGGCTTGGTGGCGGCGCCGGATTCGATGGGTTGGCTGTTGCTGCGCGGTGCCTGGCTTCCGCTGTTCGCCGCGGTCCTGCTGGTCCTGGCGCGGTGGGCCCGCCAGTTCGAGCGAGGCCCGGCCGCCCAGGCCGCCGGGCCGGCGCGGCGCCCGGGCCCCGGGCGGGAGGCGAGGGGTGCGCCCTCCACGCGGGAGGCCGCGCCGACGCCGCCGGCCCGGCCGACGCCGCCAGCCCAGGCGGCGCAACCCGCCCAGGCGGGGCAACCCGCAGAGCCGACAGAGCCGACGCACGGGACCGGGGGAACGCCTCCCCCGCGAACGGCGCTGCCGCCCCCGCGAACGCCGCTGCCGGCCCAGGCCAGACGGTCCGCGCCACCCGAGCGCGAGGCGATACCGTGCCGGCCGCGCCGGCCGTAGTCCCGGTGCCGGCCGTCACCTCACCCACGACCCGTACGACGCGAACGCCCATGCCCGAAGACCCACGCCCGAACGTCGCTGCCCGAACACCGGCCCCCGACCCGCGCCGCGTCCCGGTGGGGATCCGGCTCCGGCTCCGGCCGGCCGCCTGCCAGGCCGCCCCCGGCCCGCTCCCCGTCAGAGGCCGGACCGGCGTGCCCCGCGAGCACCCGGCCCCCCACCGAGGGGTGGCCGCTACTCGCGGCCGAACGCCGTTACTCCCGACCGACCGCCGTGAACGTCATGTCCGCGTAGCGTCCGCCCGTGACCCGGCTGGCGATCGGCTCCAGGGCGGCGAGTTCGGCCGCGTCCAGGGTGAGGTCGGCGGCGGCGAGGTTCTCGTCCAGCCGGGAGCGCTTGCGGGTGCCCGGGATCGGGACCACCGCCAGGTCGTGCACCCGGGACCGCTGGTGCACCCAGGCCAGGGCGACCTGGGCGAGCGTCACCCCGCGCTCCTCGGCGATGCCGCGCACGGGCTCCAGCAGGGCGGCGTTGGCGGCGGCGTTGTCGCCGGTGAAGCGGGGCTGGGTGCGGCGCCAGTCGTCCTCGGCCAGTTCCTGGTCGGCGTGGACGAACGCGCCGGTGAGGAAGCCACGGCCGAGCGGCGAGTACGGCACGAAGGTGACGCCGAGTTCCCGCGCCGCGGCCACCACGCCCTCCTCCACGTCGCGGCTGAACAGGGACCACTCGGACTGCACCGCGGCGATCGGGTGCACGCCGTGCGCGGCGCGCAGTTCGGTGCCGGAGACCTCGCTCAGCCCGAGGTGCTTGACCTTGCCCTCGGTGACGAGTTCGGCCATGGCACCCACGGTCTCCTCGATCGGCACGTCGACGTTACGGCGGTGCATGTAGTAGAGATCCACGTGGTCCACGCCGAGCCGGCGCAGGCTGCCCTCGATGGACTGCCGGATGTAGTCGCGGTCGTTGCGGATCTCCTGGTACGACGGGTCGTCCTCGCGGCGTACGATCGCGAACTTGGTGGCCAGCGTGATCTCGTCGCGGTGGGCCGTGACGAAGGGGGCGAGGAACTCCTCGTTGCGGCCGAAGCCGTAGATGTCGGCCGTGTCGAAGAGCGTGACGCCCCGTTCCAGGGCGTGCTCCAGGGTGGCTCGGGCCTCGGCCTCGTCGGTCGGGCCGTAGGCGTGCGTCATGCCCATGCAGCCCAGCCCCTGCACGCCGACCAGGGGGCCGTCCGTGCCGAGGGTGACGGCCGCGATCTTCTCGTTGCTCATGGCGCTCAGGCCCTCTCCGACGCCCGACGGGCGTCAGCGTAGATGTCGATCTTGTGGTCGAGGATCGCGAGGGTGCCCTGCAGTTCGGCGATGCGGCGCCGTACGTCCTCCCGGTGCGCGGTGAGCAGTTCCTCGCGGTCGGGGAAGGTGTGCTCGCCGGCGCGGACCAGTTCGGCGTAGTGGACCATGTCCGCGACCGGCATGCCGGTCAGTCGGAGCTTGCCGACCAGGTCGAGCCAGTTCAGGTCCCGGTTGCTGTAGCGGCGCTGGCCGGTGTGTGACCGGTCCACGTGTGGCATCAGGCCGATCCGCTCGTACCAGCGCAGCGTGTGCGCGCTGAGTCCGGTCGCGGCGACGACCTCGCTGATCGTGTAGCGGTCCTGGCCGGTCGGCCGTGGATGTACCAGCGGCTGCGCACACGTCGTCACCGCGGCTGCGGGAGCCGTCGTGGCGTATGCGCTGTCCGTCACGGTCATGCCGTCCACCCTTCGCAGGTTGCCTGTCCCTCGCGGCGTCTTCAACGCTAGAGAGTTGGAGTGCACTCCAAGCAAGCGCCGATATTGCGAAGTCATTGCCCGCGGGCCGGTCGAGCACCCCGGCCTCCCCCGCCGGGCCGACCGGACCGGCCGGCCGAACCCGAACCGGCGGGTGGACGGACGAGCGGGCGAGCGGGCCGGCGAGGGCGGGCCCTGTGCGTCGTGCGGCGGGGGCCGGGTCGTAGGCTCGCTGCCATGGAAAGCCTGCGGATCATCGATAACTGGCCGGTCCCCGCCGCGGCGGCGGCCGTCGTACGCGCCGATGGCACCGTGGTCGGGACGCACGGCCCGATCCGTGACCGCTTCCCGCTCGCGTCGGTCACCAAGCCGCTGGTGGCGCTCGCCGCGCTGGTCGCCGTCGAGGAGGGGGCGGTCGAGCTGGACGAGCCGGCCGGTCCGGCCGGGTCCACGGTGCGGCACCTGCTCGCGCACACCTCGGGGCTCGCCTTCGACGAGCACCGTACGATGGCCGGCCCCGGCGAGCGGCGCATCTACTCCAACGCGGGCTTCGAGGTGCTCGGCGAGCACATCGCGGCGGCCACCGACATCCCGTTCCCCGAGTACGTGCGGCAGGCGGTGTTCGAGCCGCTCGGCATGGCCGACAGCGAGTTGGCCGGCTCGCCGGCCAAGGACGCGGTCTCCACCGTGGCCGACCTGGTCGCCCTCGCCGCCGAGTTGCAACGCCCCCGCCTGGTCGCGCGGCAGACCCTCACCGACGCGACGTCCGTGGTCTTCCCGGACCTCGGCGGCGTGCTGCCCGGCTACGGGAACCAGCGGCCGAACGACTGGGGCCTCGGCTTCGAGATCCGCGCGCACAAGTCGCCGCACTGGACGGGCTCCGCCTCATCGCCCGCCACGTTCGGCCACTTCGGGCAGGCCGGCACGTTCCTGTGGGTGGACCCGGCGGCCGGCGCGGCCTGTGTGGCGCTGACGAACCGGGCCTTCGGCCCGTGGGCCATCGAGGCGTGGCCGGTCCTCACCGACGCGGTGCTCGCCGAGTTGGCACGGGCCTGACGCCACGCGCTCACGCACGGGCCGGTGACGGCCGCCGCTCCAGGAGGGCGCGCCGCCACCGGCCCCAGGCCCGGGCCCCCGGAACACCAACCCTCCGACCTGCCGACCCGCCCGCGCCCGACACACCGCCACTCGCGCCACACGCGCCACACGCGACGACCGGCCGCACGCGAAGCCCCGGCGTTCGACGCCCCGGCGCACAAGCCCAGCGCGCGAGCACCGGCAGGCGCCGCCCAACCCCACCCGCCACCGCGGCCGTACCCGCCGGCGCTAGAAGCCGTAGTCGGGCTCCGCGTGCATCTCCCAGACCAGGAACTCCGTCTCGCCCACCGCCGTGCCCCGCAACCCGGGCCGCTCGAACAGGCGCGCGGCGTCCCCCGGGCCCAGCGTCTCGCCCGCCAGCCGCAGGCCGCCGCGCACCACGTGGACGTAGATCGCCGGCGCGTCGGGCAACTCGGTGTGCGCGCCGTCCGCGAGCCGGCGCGGGTGCAGCACCGCCTCGGTGCGCTCCAACGCGTACGGGGTCGCGTCGGCGATGCCCCGTACCACCTCGTACTCCGGTTCGCCGCCCCAGGCCGCGGGCGTCAGCCACATCTGTACGAACCGCAGCGGCCGGCTGCCCTCGTTGCGCTCGCTGTGCCGTACGCCGCTGCCGGCGCTCAGTCGCTGCACGTCGCCGGGGCGGACAACCGTCCGGTGCCCGGTGGAGTCCTCGTGGGTGAGCTCTCCCTCGATCACCCACGTGACGATCTCCAGGTCGCGGTGTGGGTGCTCGTCGAACCCGGCGCCGGGCGCGAGGTGCTCCTCGTTGCACGCCGCCAGCAGTCCGAACCGCACGTTGTCCGGGTCGTAGAAACCCGAGAAGGAGAAGGCATGCCAGGTCTCGACACCCGGTTCGGCTCCGCCCCGGTAGCGCTCGTCAGCCCGTCGCACCCACGTCATCGGCCCACGGTAGCCCCTGCGCGGACCCCGTGCCCCCGCGCACCCCACCCGATAAGGCAGGCTTGTCTCCGTGCCTGAACCCGCATCCGCTACTCCGCACCCGCATCCCGCAACGCTCCGCCGATTGGAGAAGTCGTCCGGCAAGCTCGCGGCGGTCGCCATCGCCCGCATGGACGAGCAGCTCCCGTGGTATCGGGCGATGCCACCCGAGAACCGCTCCTGGATCGGTCTGGTCGCCCAGGCCGGTATCGCGGCGTTCACGGAGTGGTTCCGGCATCCCGAGACGCCGCAGGCCATCAGCACCGACGTGTTCGGCACCGCGCCCAGGGAGCTGACCCGGGCGATCACGCTGCGGCAGACCGTGGAGATGGTCCGTACGACCATCGAGGTCATGGAGTCGGCCATCGACGAGGTCGCGGCGCCCGGCGACGAGTCGGTGCTGCGCGAGGCGGTCCTGGTCTACGCGCGGGAGATCGCGTTCGCGACGGCCCAGGTGTACGCGCAGGCCGCCGAGGCCCGGGGCGCCTGGGACGCCCGGCTCGAATCGCTGGTGGTCAACGCGGTGCTCTCCGGCGAGGCGGACGAGGGCGCCCTCTCGCGGGCCGCGGCGCTCGGCTGGACCTCGCCCGAGTCGGTGTGCGTGGTGCTCGGCACGGCCCCCAGCGGCAACAGCGAGTTGACGGTGGAGGCCATCCGGCGCGCCGCCCGGCACGCCAAGGTGCAGGTGCTGACCGGGGTGCTCGGCGAGCGGCTGGTGGTCATCGCGGGCGGATCGGACAATCCGCTCCAGACGGCGAAGGCCCTCATCGGCCCGTTCGCGCCCGGCCCCGTGGTCGCCGGCCCGGTGGTGGGCGACCTGGTGTCGGCGACCCGTTCGGCCGGGGCGGCAGCGGCCGGCCTGAAGGCGAGCGCGGCCTGGCCGGACGCTCCGCGACCGGTTCTCGCGGACGATCTCCTGCCCGAACGAGCGATGGCGGGCGACCCTGCCGCTCGTGAACAGCTAGTGGAGGAGATCTACAGACCGTTGAGCGAGGCGGGCTCGGCACTCCTGGAAACGCTGAGCGTGTACCTGGAGCAGGCGAGCAGCCTGGAGGGCGCCGCCCGGATGTTGTTCGTGCACCCCAACACCGTGCGCTACCGGCTCCGACGTGTGACCGACGTCACCGGATGGTCCCCGTCTGACGTGCGGTCGGCGTTCACGCTGCGTATCGCGCTCATCCTGGGGCGGCTGACCGACGCCGGAACGTGAGTCCAGGGTTTTGTCCAAGCCCCACAATTCCCCACACGGTTCTTCGTCCCTGTCCCCACGGGCGTTCGGGACCCCGCACAAGAGAGAGTGTGAGAGTGCTCGTACTCGTCGCTCCCGGCCAAGGCGCTCAGACGCCCGGCTTCCTCACCCCCTGGCTCGAACTTCCCGGCGTTGAGGACCAGCTCCGCGCCTGGTCCACCGTCCTCGACCTCGACCTCGTCCACTACGGCACGGAGGCCGACGAGGACGAGATCCGGGACACCGCCGTGGCGCAGCCGCTGCTCGTGGCCGCCGCGCTGGTCTCGGCCCAGCAGCTCTTCCCGACCGCGGAGGACTTCTCCGCGAAGGTGGGCGTGGCGGCCGGGCACAGCGTCGGCGAGGTGACCGCGGCGGCGCTGACCGGCGTGCTGTCGACCGTGGACGCGCTGCGCCTGGTGCGCAAGCGCGGCCTGGCGATGGCCGAGGCCGCGGCGGTGACCGAGACCGGCATGGCCGCCCTGCTCGGCGGCGACCAGGACGTGGTCCTGCCGCACCTGGAGAAGCTGGGCCTGACGCCGGCGAACGTGAACGGCGCGGGCCAGATCGTGGCCGCCGGCACCGCCGAGCAGCTCGCCGCGCTCGCCGCGGACAAGCCGGAGGGCACCCGCAAGGTCGTGCCGCTCAAGGTGGCCGGTGCCTTCCACACCCGGCACATGGCGCCCGCCGTCGACGCCCTGGCGTCCGCCGCGACCCAGCTCGTGCCCGCCGACCCGCACACCCGATACGTGTCCAACAAGGACGGCCAGCTCGTCGCCGATGGCAAGGACGTCATCGACCGGCTGGTCGGACAGGTCGCCAGCCCCGTGCGCTGGGACCTGTGCATGGAGACCTTCAGCGCACTCGGCGCCACCGCCCTCATCGAGGTGGCGCCCGGTGGAGCCCTGACCGGGCTGGCCAAGCGCGCGCTACCCGGCGTGCGGCACGTGGCGCTGAAGAAGCCGGACCACCTCGAAGCGGCCCGCACGCTGATCGCCGAGCACGCTGTCCCGGCCGAATAGGAGTCCTCAGAGCATGACGTCGAAGATCAAGCCCGCCAAGGGCCACCCGTACGCGCGCATTCTCGGCGTCGGCGGCTACCGCCCGACCCGGGTGGTGCCGAACGAGGAGATCCTCAAGCACATCGACTCGTCGGACGAGTGGATTCGTTCGCGCTCCGGCATCGCCACCCGGCACTGGGCCGGCCCGGAGGAGACCGTGGCCGCCATGTCCGTGGAGGCCGGCGGCAAGGCGATCGCCGACGCCGGAATAACCCCGGACCAGATCGGTGCCGTGATCGTCTCGACGGTCTCGCACTTCAAGCAGACCCCGGCCATCGCCACCGAGATCGCGCACCGCCTGGGCACCGGCAAGCCCGCCGCGTTCGACATCTCCGCCGGCTGCGCCGGTTTCGGGTACGGCCTGACGCTGGCCAAGGGCCTGATCGTCGAGGGCAGCGCGGAGTACGTGCTGGTGCTCGGCGTGGAGCGGCTGTCCGACCTGACGGACCTGACGGACCGCGCGACGGCGTTCCTGTTCGGCGACGGCGCCGGCGCCGTGGTGGTCGGCCCGGCGAAGGAGCCCGGCATCGGCCCCACGGTCTGGGGCTCGGAGGGTGACAAGTCGAACACCATCATGCAGACCGAGTCGTGGGAGGTCTTCAAGGACGCCCAGGACCGCAACGAGGTCCGCTACCCGGCCATCACCCAGGAGGGCCAGGCGGTCTTCCGCTGGGCCGTCTACGAGATGGCCAAGGTCGCCCAGCAGGCCCTGGACCAGGCCGGCGTGCAGGCCGAGGACCTCGACGTCTTCATCCCGCACCAGGCCAACATGCGCATCATCGACTCGATGATCAAGACTCTCAAGCTGCCGGAGCACGTCACGGTCGCCCGTGACGTGGAGTCCACCGGCAACACCTCGGCAGCCTCCATCCCGCTCGCCATGGAGCGGCTGTTGGCCACCGGCCAGGCGAAGAGCGGCGACACCGCTCTCGTCATCGGCTTCGGGGCGGGTCTCGTCTACGCCGCCACGGTCGTTACCCTCCCCTAGGTCCGTACGATCGACCCGCGGATCCACCGCTTCACCGCAGCCCGGAACCCTCGGGGCTGCACACCTCATCGCACAACATCGAAGGAGAGCGCCAACATGGCCGCCACTCAGGAAGAGATCGTCGCCGGTCTCGCAGAGATCGTGAACGAGATCGCCGGTATCCCGGCCGAGGACGTCCAGGTGGACAAGTCCTTCACCGACGACCTGGACGTCGACTCGCTGTCCATGGTCGAGGTCGTCGTCGCCGCCGAGGAGCGCTTCGACGTCAAGATCCCGGACGACGACGTCAAGAACCTCAAGACCGTCGGCGACGCGACGAACTACATCCTCAAGCACCAGTCCTGAGGCACCGCCTGTCGCCACCCGAGCGGTGGCGTATTCCGCACCTCTACCCGTGGAGAAAGAATTCCTGTGAACGCGACCAATCGCACGGTGGTCGTCACCGGTATCGGCGCAACCACACCGCTGGGTGGCGACAGCGCGTCATTCTGGGAGGGTCTGCTCGCCGGGCGCTCCGGCGTCAGCCCCCTCACGCAGGACTGGGCGGCCGAGCTGCCCGTCCAGATCGCGGCGCAGATCGCCGTGGACCCCGGTGAGTCCATCCCCCGGCCGCAGGCCAGGAAGCTCGACCGGTCGGCGCAGTTCGCGCTGATCGCGGCCCGCGAGGCGTGGGCGGACGCCGGGTACACCGGCAAGGCCGGGGCCGAGGCGGCCGTCAACCCCGACCGGCTCGGCGCGGTCATCGCGTCCGGCATCGGCGGGGTCACCACCCTGCTCGGCCAGTACGACATCCTGCGGGAGCAGGGCGTGCGGAAGGTCTCCCCGCACACCGTGCCCATGCTCATGCCGAACAGCCCGGCGGCCAACGTCGGACTCGAGGTCAACGCGCAGGCCGGCGTGCACACCCCGGTGAGCGCGTGCGCCTCCGGCGCCGAGGCCATCGGCTACGCCATCGAGATGATCCGCAGCGGGCGCGCCGACGTCGTCGTCGCGGGCGGCACCGAGGCGGCCATCCACCCGCTGCCCATCGCCGCCTTCGGCAACATGATGGCGATGACCAAGAACAACGAGGACCCCGAGGGTGCCTCGCGCCCCTACGACACGGGCCGGGACGGCTTCGTGCTCGGCGAGGGCGCCGGCGTCGTGGTCCTGGAGTCGGCCGAGCACGCCGCGCAGCGCGGCGCCACGGTCTACTGCGAGGCCGTCGGGCAGGGCCTGTCCGCCGACAGCCACCACATCGCGCAGCCCGAGCCCTCCGGCAGCGGCATCGCCAACGCCCTGCAGAACCTGCTCGACGGCACCGACCTCGACCCCGCCACGATCACGCACATCAACGCGCACGCCACCTCCACGCCGCTGGGCGACGTGGCGGAGCTCAAGGCGCTGCGCAAGGTGTTCGGCGACGACGTCGACCACATGGCCGTCTCGGCGACCAAGTCGATGACCGGCCACCTGCTCGGCGGCGCGGGCGGCATCGAGACCGTCGCGACGGTACTGGCGCTCAAGCACCGGACCGCCCCGCCGACGATCAACATCTCCGAACTCGACCCGGAGGTGGACGGGGACATCGTGCGCGACGAGCCGCGCGCGCTGCCCGAGGGCACCATCGCGGCGCTGAACAACTCGTTCGGCTTCGGCGGCCACAACGTGGCGCTCGCCTTCCGCACGGTCTGACCCCGCCGCCGCCCCTGTGTGACGGCGGCGGCCCCGCTCGACGGCGACCCCGCGGCAACGGCCCTGTGTGACGGCGGCGGCCCCGCTCGACGGCGTACGCCGAAGCGCCCGTCCGGTCTCGACGACCGGACGGGCGCTTCGGCGTTTCGGCGTACCGGGCAGGTGACACGCGGCGAACGTCCCACGGACGGTGTCCGGGGCGTACGGCGGGAAGGGCGGGCGCCCCCGCCCCGGGCGGCCCGCGGCGCGCGCCCCGCACAGCGCGACGCCACGCCCGCCCGTCGGCCCGTGTCGCGGACCGTGCCGGCTCAGACGACCTGGTGCAGCCAGCGCACCGGGGCGCCCTCGCCGGCGTACCGGAACGGCTCAAGCTCGTCGTCCCACGGCTTGCCCAGCAGTCGGGTGAGTTCTGCGGCGAGTTCGCTCTCGCCGCGCGAGGCGCGGCCGAGCGCGGCGCGCAGCCGGTCCTCGGGGATCAGGATGTCGCCGTGCATGCCGGTGACGGCGTGGAAGATGCCCAGCTCCGGCGTGGAGCTGTAGCGCTCACCCTCGGCCGTGGCGCACGGCTCGGCGGTCACCTCAAAGCGCAGCAGGTGCCAACCGCGCAGCGCGGAGGCGAGCTTGGACGCGGTGCCGGCCTGGCCCTGCCAGGAGAACTCGGCGCGCCAGGTGCCGGGCGCGGCGGGCTGTCTGATCCAGTCCAGGGTGACGCGCACGCCGAGCACGCCCGCGATGGCCCATTCGACGTGCGGGCACAGCGCGCGCGGGGCGGAGTGAACGTACAGAACTCCACGTGTCGTCACCGGGACCTCCAGTGCGGTTCGAGGTTCGCCTTCCCCAGCGGCCTCGCGTTCCGTACCGGCCTGAGCCCAGGACAGCAGCCATTCTGCCCCAATGATCACACCCGCACCAGCCCCCGAGGCTACCTGCAGTAAACACTACTGGGGGTAATTCTCTCGAAATGGGACAGGAAATGACGCGATGTAATCTGCCGGCACGGAAACGCATGCTCCCACGATTGGCGCCCACCTCACACGGGCAAAGCTACCGCGCAGCGACACCGGGGGGATGACGTACCGTCGGTCTCGGATACATATCATTGCGCGGCCCGAGAGGGGAACAGCGGTGCGGGATCACGCTCAGTCAACTCGTCTGCGGCGCTCCACCGCAGCTACCGCCCTGCTGGCGTGCGCGGCGCTGCTCGCGGGGTGTACGAGCGACTCCGGCGATGCCGGCGCCAAGAGCGCCCGGTCGGGGGCCAACCGCCCCGCCGCGAAACCCACTCCGACGTGGGACCCCCGACCGAGTTCGATCGCCTCGGTCGGTGACTCGATCAGCCGCGGCTTCGACGCCTGTTCGGTGCTCTCCGACTGCCCGGAGGCGTCCTGGTCCACCGGCATGGACGTGGACAGCCTGGCCCGGCAACTGCTGCCGAACCCGCAGCGGCGCACCTGGAACTACGCCAAGACCGGCGCGGTGATGGCGGACCTGCCGGCCCAGGTCAGCGCGGCCACGGCCAAGCGGCCCGAGCTGGTCACCGTGCTGATCGGCGCCAACGACGCCTGCCAGGACACGGTCGCCCAGATGACGCCGGTGGCCGACTTCCGGGCCGACTTCGCCGCCTCGCTGGGCGCGCTGCGCCGCGCGCTGCCCAAGACGCAGGTGTACGTGGCGAGCGTGCCCGACCTCAAGCGGCTGTGGTCCGAGGGCCGCAAGGACGCGGTCCGGCGCCAGGTGTGGAAGCTGGGCATCTGCCCCTCGATGCTGCGCGACGCGCAGTCCACCCACGAACGGGCCAACGACCGGCGCGAGCAGGTACACCAACGGGTGCGGGACTACAACCAGGTGCTGCGCGAGGAGTGCGCCAAGGTCGTGCTCTGCCGCTACGACAAGGCGGTGCACGACTACCGCTTCACGAGTGACGAGCTGAGCAAGTGGGACTGGTTCCACCCCAGCAAGGAGGGCCAGCAGAAGCTGGCCACCCTGGCCTACACCGAGATCACCCGCCGCGACGGCGGCGCCTAGCCCGGCCCCGGGGCCGCCCCGAACCACCCCAGCGGGCGTACGACACAAGGGAGTTGCCCCGCTCCCCCGGCCCCACCCCGAGCGCGGACGCCCCAGCGAGGGCGGGCGCGCCACCCGTACCGGGTCAGCGCGGGGCGGCGCGGCAGGGTCAGCCGTACGGGTCATGTCGTGTGGCCCGGACGCGCCGCGCGACTCAGCCGTACGGGGTGGGTCCCCCGGGGCCGTGCGGCGCGCCCGTACCCGTACCGCCCGTACCGGCGCCGCCCGTGCCCGCCGTGGCCTCGCCCGGGGCCGGTCCCTCCTCGGAGGTCGGTTCGCCGAGCAGGTCGCGGGCGAGCAGCGTCGCCCCGGCCACGGCGCCGGGCATCACGATCACGGCGGCCAGCGGCACCAGGAAGAGCAGGGTCAGCGGCACGCCGAAGCCGAGGACGAGCAGCTTGCGGGAGCGCAGCAGCCGCAGCCGCTCGGCGAGCGGGACCCGACGGCGGGCGAGGGCGACGGCGGCCAGTTCCTCGGTGAGGAAGAAGCCGGAGACGCAGAAGCCGATGGCGGGGATCGCGGTCTGCCCGATCACGGGCAGGAAGCCCGCCGCGAACAGCACCGTCCCCCACAGCGCGACGCGCACGAGGACGGCCGTGCTCTCCCGCGCGGAGATGAGCAGTTCGCGCCAGAGCGGCAGCCCCGACGAGGGGACCTGGCCGTCGATGGCCGCGTCCACGCGTTCGGAGAGCGACTCGTAGAACGGCTGGCCCACCAGGAGGGTGACGGCGGTGAAGGTGATCAGCGCCAGGAGCAGGCAGCCGCCGAAGAACAACACGGCCAGCGCGCCACGGAAGAGGCCGAGCCAGGGCGTGCCCCAGTCGTCGGCGAAGGGCGTCAGCCAGGCGATGACGTCGTCGGTCCACCAACCGAGCGCGATCAGCGCGGCGACGTACCCCACCAGGGTGATCAGGGCCGGCACCATGCCCAGCCCCCACGAGCGGGGGTGGCGGGCCACCCAACGCTGACCCTTCATCAGATAGCCCAAGCCGGCCGCCAGATCTCGCATGGGCGCAGCTTAGGCGGTGACCGGTCGGAAGACCGTCGGGGGCCCTGGCACCCCGCGCCCACCAGGGCCCTGGCACCCCGCGCCCGCCGGGGCCGTGGCGTCAGTGGACCGCGAGCGACACCTCGATGTTGCCTCGGGTGGCCCGGGAGTACGGGCAGACCTGGTGGGCCTTCTCCACCAGGTCCCGAGCGGCGTCGGCGGTCACGTTCGGGATGTGGGCCGAGATCTCGACGGTGAGGCCGAAGCCGCCGTCGGGCGTCTTGCCGAGGCCCACCCTGGCGGTGACGGTCGAGCCGGAGACGTCCGCCTTCTCGCGCCGGGCGACGACGCCCAGCGCGCTCTGGAAGCAGGCGCTGTAGCCGGCGGCGAAGAGTTGCTCCGGATTGGTGCCCGCGCCGCTGCCGCCCATCTCGCGCGGCGGGTTGACGGTGACCTCGAGCTTGCCGTCGTCGGTGGCCACGCGGCCGTCACGGCCGTTCTCCGCGGTGGCGACGGCGGTGTACGCGACCTCGACGAGTTGGACGGACATGGGTGCTCCTTCTGGGGGTGTCGCGGCGCACGCCGCGACGCGGGGGTCGTGCGGGGCCGGGCGCCTGCCCGGGCGGTGGGCCCGGGCAGGCGTGCGGGGGGGGTCAGTCGCCGAGGCTGACGATCATCTTGCCGACGTTCTCGCCGCGCAGCATCCCGAGGAAGGCGTCCACGGCGTTCTCGATGCCGGGCACCACGGTCTCGCGGTGGCGCAGGCTTCCGTCGCGCAGCCAGCCGCCGACCTCGTTCAGGAACTGGGGACGCAGGTCGAAGTGGTCGGAGACGAGTAGCCCCTGGATGCGCAGCCGCTTGCCGACGATCAGCGGCAGGTTGTGCGGGGCCGGGCTCGGCTCGGTGGCGTTGTACTGCGCGATCATCCCGCAGGCGGCGACCCGGCCGTGTACGTGGAGGGAGTCGATGGCCGCGGCCAGGTGGTCCCCGCCGACGTTGTCGAAGTAGACGTCGATGCCGTCGGGGGCCGCCTCCCTGAGCTGCTCGGCGACCGGGCCGTTCTTGTAGTTGAAGGCCGCGTCGAAGCCGTACTCGTCGAGGAGGAGTCGCACCTTCTCGTCCGAGCCGGCGCTGCCGACGACCCGCGAGGCTCCCTTGAGCCGGGCGATCTGGCCGACCTGGCTGCCGACCGCGCCCGCGGCGCCGGAGACGAAGACCGCGTCGCCCTCCTGGAACGCGGCGGAGCGCAGCAGGCCGGCGTAGGCGGTGAGGCCGGTCATGCCGAGCACGCCGAGGTAGGCGGAGAGCGGGGCGGCGTCCGGGTTGACCGCGCCGGTGTCCTTGGCCGCGACCAGCGCGTACTCGCGCCAGCCCAGGCGATGCGTGACGTGGTCGCCGGGCCGATACTCGGGGGTGTCGGGGCCGACGGCGACGACCACGCCGACCGCGCCGCCGTCCATCGGCTCGTCCAGCGCGAAGGGCGGCACGTACGACTTGACGTCGTTCATACGGCCGCGCATGTAGGGGTCGACCGACATGTGCGTGTTGCGCACCAGGATCTCGCCCGGTCCCGGCTCGTCGATCGGGATCTCGCGGAGCGCGAAGTCGTCCGGCGTGGGCCAGCCCTTCGGGCGGGCGACGAGGTGCCAGGCGCGGCTGGTCGCGGGGAGGCCGGACGGGTGGGTGACGGACATGCGGCGGAACCTCCAGTTACTTCAGGTGGTGAAACAACCATGCACATCGATATTTCATGATGTCAAGCAACGCGGTACCCTGACTCGTATGGCCCCACGCATCGACCCCCTCACCTTCGAGGTCATCGAGCTCATCGGCACCGTCGTAGCGCGCTACCACGAGGAGTACGAGCACGCGGCGGCCCAGCACGCGCTGACCGGCGCGCAGGCCAGGGTGCTCGGGCTGCTCGCGCGTGAGCCGATGCCGATGCGCCGGATCGCGCAGCAGCTCAAGTGCGAGCCGTCGAACGTCACCGGCATCGTGGACCGCCTCGAAGGCCGGGGCCTGGTCGAGCGCCGCCCCGACCCGACCGACCGTCGGGTCAAGCTCGCCGCCACCACCGAGTCGGGCATGGAGACCGCGGTGCGGTTGCGCGGCTCGCTCGACTTCGCGCGAGAGCCCCTGGCCGGCCTCTCGCACCAGGAACGCATGGTGCTACGTGATCTTCTGCAACGGATGCTGGAGATCACCCCGGAAGAGCCCGCTGAATAGTTAGGTTCGGACCATGAGCGATCAGACCACACGCCACTCCGTTGACTTCTACTTCGACCCGGCCTGCCCCTTCGCCTGGATCACCTCCCGCTGGATCCTGGAGGTCGAGCAGCACCGCGACCTTGACCTGCGCTTTCGCGTCATGAGCCTGTCCGTGCTCAACGAGGGGCGGGAGGACATACCCGAGCGCTACAAGGAGTCCCTCGCGCGCAACTGGGGCCCGGTCAGGGTCTGCATAGCCGCGGCGCAGCAGCACGGCGAGGGGGTGCTGCGCGAGCTGTACACGGCGCTGGGCACCCGCATCCACAACGAGGGCCGCCAGGTGGACCGGAAGCTCATCGAGGAGGCGCTGGCGGAGGCCGGCCTGCCGACGGAGCTGGCGGACGCCGCGGATTCCACCGCGTACGACGAGGCGCTGCGCAAGAGCCACCACGAGGGCATGGACCCGGTGGGCCAGGAGGTCGGCACGCCGACGCTGCACATCGACGGCGTCGCCTTCTTCGGTCCCGTGCTGACCGCCATCCCCCGTGGCGAGGAGGCCCTGCGGGTCTTCGACGGGGCCCGACTGCTGGCCGGCTACCCGAAGTTCTTCGAGCTGAAGCGCTCCCGCACCGGGGAGCTGGACTTCTCCTGAGACCGCCGCGCGGGGCGGTGGCGCAGCGGCGATCCAGCCACCACGCCACCGCCCCGCGCGCCGTATCCCTACCTCGCCGGCCCGGTTGCCTACGCCGCGCCCCAACACCGGCTCAGGCGAGGGCGGTTGGCCGTCGCCTGACCTGCTCCCGACTGCCCGCAGGCGTGAACTCGCTCGCGCGGTGGTGCGGGTGGCGGCCGGTTGACCGTGGCCGTCGCGGTCGCGATGTACGCGCGGGCGGCGGCGTCCCACCGCCGCGCGACAACGGGTCGCCTCGGGCCGCGGTCGCGGCGAGCGCGCCCGCGTCGGGCCGCTCACCGCGCGTTCGACGGCGCGGCGGACCGCTTCCGGCCGCGTCGCGCCGACCATTTCCGGCGCGGGTCCATCGCGGGTCCGTCGCATGTCTGTCGCAGGGCGCGTCGTTGCGCTCGGCTGCTGAGCCTGTGGGTTTCGTTCGGGCCGCGTTCTCGACCAAGTGGCTTCCGCGGCCCGATCGCACGGCACTCGCTGCGGTCATGCGCGCCGGGGATGCCCTCCGGCGCGTGGGACAACGCTGGCCGCGACCGCAGCCCGCTCTCGTTCGCCGGGCCCGCGGGCCCGGCCCCCGCACGCCGCTGACGCCCGCCGACTCCCCACCGGCGGCGTCCTGTCGCGTGCGGCGTGCGTACCGCGTACCTCATCGTGCGCCCGCCGCGACCGGCAGGCCGCGGGTCCGACACCGGAACGGCGGGCCGACGGCGGGGCGGTCGGCGACCGGAGCGTGCCGGTCCGGCTCGTCGTCGTGCCCGCTCGTCAGCCGGGGATGCCGACGGCGGTACGGGCCTTGTCCATCTCCTCCACCAACGCGGCGACGTCGGCGGCCTCGGTGCGGTAGCTCGTGATGCACAGCCGCAGCGCGGCGCGGCCGGAGAGGCGCACCGGACTGATCCACGCCTGTCCGCGCTCGACCACCTTGTCCGCGACGGCCGAGTGCCAGGCCCAGCTCTCCGCCGGGCTCAGCCGCGCGTCGACCGCCGGGTCCACGACGCACACCAGGGGCAGCGGCGTGTCGTTGATGCGGTGCCAGCCGCTCTCCTTGGCGCGGACGGCGAGCAACCGGCCGAGCGCGGTGTCGCGTTCGACCTGGGTGGCGTAACCGTCCTGCCCGGTCACCGCCAGCCCGAGGAAGACCTTGAGACCGATCAGCCGGCGCGACCACTGCACGCTGTTCGTGTAGGGGTCGCTGCCCACGGTGTCCGCGGGCATGTACGAGGTGCTGACCCGGAAGCTCTCCGCGACCGCCTGTGGGTGCTTGCTCAGGAACATGCCGGCGCCCATCGGCGCGGACATCCACTTGTGCGCGTCCACGGTGACGCTGTCCGCCCGCTCGATCCCGGCCAGCATGGGGCGCAGTTCGTCGGAGAAGGCGACCGTGCCCGCCCAGGCCGCGTCGACGTGCAGGTGCGTGTTCCACTCGGCGGCGCACGCGGCCAGCTCGGGCAGCGGGTCGAGGGCGCCGCCGCCGGTGGTGCCCGACGTGCCGACGAGCAGGAACGGCCGCATGCCGGCCGCGACGTCGGCCGCGTGCAGCCGGCGGAGTTCGTCGATGTCCATCCGGTAGCTGTCGTCGACCGGAACCAGTCGCACCGCGTCCCGACCGAGGCCGGTCATGTGCGCGATCTTCAGCCAGGCCAGATGGCTTTCGGCCGAGGCGTACAGCACCGGCTGGCCGGGAATGGCCGCCAGGCCGCGGTCGGCGTACTCCGGGAAGTGTCGGGTGAGCGCGATGAGCACCGCGCTCAGGTTGGCCTCGGCGCCCCCGGTGGTGAACGAACCGGCCACCGGCGACGGCAGGCCGAGTCGGTCGGCCAGGAAGCGCAGCACGTGCTGTTCGATCTCGACCGCCGCCGGCGCGTGGCTGTACGCGGCGAGCTGCGGGTTGAACGCCGCGGTGAGCAACTCGCCCGCGACACCCCACCAGTGGGGGGTCGGGTTGAACAGCCCGAAGTAGCGGGGGTGGGTGGTGTGGACGCCCCACTGCGTCAGCCCCGTGGCGACGTCGGCCAGCACCGACTCGGCGGAGTGGGGCGTGGAGAAGTCGTACTCGCCCACCCACTTGCGGATCTGGTCGCTGTCGAACGCCACGGGCGCCACGGGCCCGTCGGCCACCCCGTCCGCGTGCTTGCGCACCAGGGTGACGGTGGTCTCCAGTAACTCGTCCACCTGCTCCGGCCCGATGTCCAGGGGGCTCGGCTTGCGGAGCCAGGACTCCATTAGGTCGGCAGAAATAAGATCACTCATCATCGCCTATCTCGTCTTGAGGTCGCGCGAATCGCGCGGAAAGTGGCACGGGATATTCCCCGGCACCGAAAATCTACAACCAATAACGGCTGCTGCCAAGAGGTGGCTTTCAAAAGGAGCGCCGCATCCGACGTTCCCGACATCTCTATGCCGCCGGAGGGTTCAGGAGAATTTACTCGGCCCAGCACTTGAAATGACGAGAAGCGGGGTAGGTATCCTGTGACCCTCATCGGTCGAATGCGGCAGAAGGAGTGGCGCATTCATCCAGCTCAAGTCCCCTGCATTTTCGACCCAGGCACCGCGGTTGCTGACACGGCGAAAGGGAGCACAGTGGAGCAGGCCAAGATCACCGACATCGCACAGGACCGGTCCGAGGCGAAGATAACCCTCATCGGCGTTCCGACCAAGCCGAGCGTGACTGGTCAGATATTGCGAGCCCTCGCTGTTTCCGGGCTCGTCGTTGGCACGATTTCCCAAAACACGAACCGATCGGCCGACGATCGTATCGATATCACCTTCACCGTCCCGAACAAGTGGGGCTGGCGGGCGATGACGCAGTTGACGAATCTGCGGACCGCCTTCGGTTTCGACGACGTTCTCTTCGACGACCACATCGGCAGGGTGCTGCTGCGCGGATTCGGTATGCGGGCGGACCCCGGCGTGCTCGCCAAGTTCTGCGAGACGCTGGCACGTCACCGGATCAGCATCGATCTGATCACCACCTCGGAGCTCCAGATCTCGGCGGTCTGCCACGATTCCCGGTTGACCGAGGCAGTGCGCGCGCTCAGTGCGGCCTTTCAACTCCCGGCTGTCTCGGAGCCGAAGGTCCCCGCCGGGCTAGGACGATAGGAAGCCTTCGGGGTGCGCGTCTTCCCGGCCCCGGATCGCGGTGGTGGGTTCAGTCCGTACACAGGACCCGCACCCGGTCCGGGGCCCCGTGCGTGAGGGGCAGCGGCACCCTGCGCCACAGGCCGAGGTAGAGGCGGTCGGCCGGGCCGCTGAGCAGGACGTCGGCATGGTCGTCGGCGGCCTGGTGGCCGGTGGTGAGCATGGTGGCCACGGCGCCGTGGTCGATCGTGACGGACCACCGCGCCCCCTGTGCCTCCTCGTCGGTGGCACGGACGACCGCCGTCCAGCGGGCGTCGGCGACCTCCTCGGTGCGCAGCGGCAGTTGGATGTCCAGGATCTCGCCGATGCCGTCCAGGCAGGCCCGCGTCGGCAGGGCGCGTTCCCGGCCCAGCGCGTGGTGCGCGTCCCAGGCGTGCACCAGCGCCTCGTGGGCGATGCAGCGCGGCCAGAAGTCGAGTCGCTGGGGCTCGCGCGACCAGTTCCAGACGTGGGTCGCCGGGTCCAGCGCGCGCAACTGCTTGACCATGGCGTGCGTCTGGTCCGCCGCCCACCCGGTGACCTCGGCGTCGGGCCGCGGGGTGGCGTCGGTGAACTCGGGCTCCGGGCCGGCCGCGTCGATGACGGCGTTGACGAAGTACGCGATGTTTCCCACGTGGTGTACGAGGTCGCGCAGCCGCCATCCCGGGCAACTGGGCACGGTGACGTCCAGGTGGTGCGCCGAGATGTCGAAGAGTTCCGCGGTCCACGCCTCGATGAGGCGCAGGTACTCCTCATCGGTGAAACATCGCTGCTTGGGGGAGGCAGCAGTCATCGGGCGCTCTCCTAGAAGAGGGAGTCAGCTTGGTTTTCGTGGTGGCGCAACCAGCGCTTGATGTCCAGTCCCCAGGTATAGCCCCCCAGGTTGCCGTCGGTGCGGTGCACGCGGTGGCAGGGCACGAGAATTCCCACCCGATTCACCGCGCAGGCGCGACCGGCCGCGCGCGGCGCCTTGGGAAGCATCTCGCTGTAGGTCATCGTCACCCCCGCGGGCTGATCCCTCAGACGTTGCCAGGCTTCTTGCATAAGGGTCGTACCGGGTTGACGTACCTCGACGGCGTCAATGGCCGTGAGATCTCCGTCGAAATACGCCCGCAATGCCGCCGCCGCAACGGTCGGCTCGCGCCGCGGTGAAGTCGGCTCCTGCGGTATCCGCAAGGAGTCGAACAGTTCCTCGGACGTACGGGAGAATCCACACACCGCTACCGCGCCGTCCTCGTGACTGACAATCACCAACGGCCCGACGGGGGTGTCCAGCACTTCGCTGCCTAGGGTTTCCATTGCTCCATTACCACTGTTCCGCTACCACGTGGGCTCCTGCGGCGTCGGCCCGGCGAGCGCGGGGAAGTGCGGTACGACTTCCTCGGCCAGCTGGGCCACCACCTCCGCGGCCGGTCGCTGACCGTGCTGGACCCCCAGGGCCACGTGGTTGACGCCGGCGTCCTGCCAGCGCCCCAGCAGCTCCAGCAGGCCGTCGGTTCCGGTCCGCAGGATGAATCCGGCCCGCAGAGCCGTGCGCTCGTGCCGCCGGTCCTCGACCAAGTCAATCCACGCATTCGTCGCTACCGGCTTGAACCGGCCACTCGGAATGAGTTTTCGCCATGCTGCCGCGTTTTCTCCCAGGGCCCGCGGTCCGGCCGCGTTGACCATGGCCCCCGGATACGTCAACCAGCCATCGGCGTGCTCCGCGATCCACTCCGGGTCCTGCTGCGAAGAACCCGTCACCAACAACGGAACACGGCCACTGACCGGTTTCGGCAGTACGTCGACGCCGCCGCTCAGGCGGCCCAGCGGGGAGGCGACGGTGGGGCGTTCGGACTCCAGGACGGTCCGGAACATCTCCACCGCCTGCCGGTAACGCTCGCCCCGCGTGGGGAAGTCGATCCCGTAGGCCGGGAACTCGGCCGGCCGGTCGCCGGAGGCCGCGCCCAGGACCAGGCGACCGCCGGACAACTGGTCGATCGAGGCGGCCTGTTTGGCCAGGTCGATCGGGTGCCGCAGGGTGAAGACGACGCTCCCCGCGGCCAGCGAAGCGTGGCTGGTGTGCGCGGCCAGCCAGGTCAGGTACGTCCAGGGGTCGAAGACCTGCCCGACGTCACCGAAGCTCGGATCGGACAGGGGGACGTCCCGCACCCAGATCGCCGCGAAGCCGGACCGGTCGGCCAGTCGAACCGCTTCGCCCTGCCCGACCATCCGCTTCATGTCACCGGTGTAGGGCCACAACGGCAGGAACAGGCCGACTGTCAGCTTGCCCGGGGTGAACATCCTGAGAAAACCCGGATGCTCGTCCGTGAGGTCCATCCCGGATATACCTACTTCCCGCGTAGAAAGGTCGGCTCTCCGTGACGCTATCAGAAACTTCACGGCGCTGATCTGCGGGATCAGGTATAGCGAATCTGAATAGAGATATACCGGAAACGTATTTCACGTGGCCTTGGAGCGATTAGCTGAACGGGTTCCGCTTAGCGCCTCCATTGCCGCCGGACTCCGGACGACTCTGTGACGTAACTAACCCGTGACCCTCCGCAGCGCGCTGACCTGCTCCGGAACCGGAAGGACCTCATCCTTCCACGGTTCGGGGCGGCTTCGGGGCGCATCGCGGAACCGTCGCCCGTTCTCGACCGGAGGCGCTGGCCAGGCCGGGTGCGGGCGGGCCGCGACGGGGTGCCGCGGCGGGGCCTCGCCCGGCGGGTTCGCCGGGCGCCAGCGCGAGGGGCCGTACGAGCCACCGAGCTGTCGTACGCGATCGCGCTTATGCCCCGCTTTCCCCCTTCCAAGGGTGGCGGGTGCGCCCGATGATGCGGGTGCGACCGTGCCGACCCATGCGTTTTGGCCATGTAAGTGGCTGACGGGACGCAGGTGCCCACGAGCGGGCCGAGGGGGTGTTGCGGCTGGTCGTGTGGGCCGGGATGGTGTCAGGAGGGGCAGGAGGGTCACGGCGGTCATGACGTCGACGCGGGTTCACGCTGTGGGGAGCGGCGAGCGTCGCAGGTCACACCGGATCCGTGCCGGGAAGCGAAGGGCGTGGAGGGGGCAGCGGGTGGACACATCACGCGTGCTGTACAGGCAACGATGTCCGGGGGTTACGTACTGCCCGACTGCTGCTCGATGGCCTCTTTCGCGACGGCGATGAACTGCCGCAGGGGCGGCGAGAGGCTGTCCGCGCGCCAGGCCAGGGCGATGGTGGACATGGGAGCGTCGCGGATGCTGACGAACACCAGGTCAGGCCGATTATAGAAGCGGCACGCGCCCTCGGTGGTGATACTGACCCCGTGACCGGCCGCTGCGGCTTGCAGCTCGCTTTCGAAAGAAGCGGCTTCGACACCCACGACTTCCGGAGCGTCACCGCGTTGATCGTTGAACATCCAAAAATCTCGCCACGCCCCATTTCCTGGTGGCGCGATGAGTGGTTCTTTGAGCAACTGGGCAACACTGACCTCGACGCTGTGCGCGAGCGGGTGATCGACCGGCATGGCGGCAACCAGTCGTTCCTCAGTGAAGACCAAGTGATCCAAACCCGAGGTCTGATGCGGGAGGCGAAGGAAGGCAACGTCTGTCGCGCGATCCGCCAGCCCCGCCGATGTGTCATTAAAGTCAAACTCACGCACCTCGACCTTGACATCGGGGAAGCGCTTGCGGAACATCTGTAGCACGAGCGGAGTGAATTCAAGGGCCGCGGCAACCAGGAAGCCCACCTTGAGACGACCGCTCTTGCCTTCGGCCGCGAGCTGCGCCGCGCCGATTGCCTCGTCGAACGCCGCAACCGCAACGCGGGCGTTCACGAGGAACTCCGCCCCGGCGGCACTCAGAGTGACGCCGTGCGGATGTCGGATCAGGAGTTGTAACCCAAGTTCCCGCTCCAACTGGCGGATCTGCCGGGAGAGCGATGGTTGGGCGACTTTGAGCCGGCCCGACGCCCGGGTGAAGTTGCCTTCCTCAGCGACGCCTATGAAGTAGCGGAATTGCCGTAGATCAACCGTCATGAACGGTGAGTGTACGCTGTGCGTGCGCTTTGTGATCGCTATCGACGGCACCAACCGAGCCCGGCCGCGCTCGATTTGGCCAACCCTATTTCCACGCTTATCAATGAATTGTGGGCCGAACGCGCCATACGCCGGCCCGGCCCCCATATACCCGCTGTGACCAGCGCTTCCTCACCGATCTCGCAGTCTTGACATAGTCACCTCAAGCGCGAATCGACGCGGCGCCAGGCCGTGGTCGAGCTGCCCGCGGATGGATCGCCCGGGAGCGATGTCGTATCGCTCCCAGGGCTTCAAACGTCTCCATGCGGCGATCTCGCCCTCATCGAAAGCAAGCGTTCGCCTCGGCACCGGGTGTGATATCACTCATGTCCCGCGAGTAGCCCCCGGTTGCCCTTGACTACCTTCATGGTTAAGTGCGTCGTCACTTGCGCGACTCCGGGCAACCGGCACAGGGTTTCGGCGTAGAACCGCTCATAGGCCGTGATGTCCGCCACCGCGATACGCAGCAGGTAGTCCGGGTCACCAAAGAGCCGGTGCGCTTCCAGTACCTGGGGTAGGGCCGCCACCTTGGCCTCAAATTCGGTCATAAGATGCCAATCCCCTTGTTTCAGCGCCACCGTGGCGAAGGGCTGGAATCCCGAGTCCAGGAAACTGCCATCCAGATCCGCTCGGTAACCGCGTATGACCCCAATTCTTTCCAGGTTCCTGACGCGCCGGAGGCACGGCGTCGGGGTCAATCCCACCTTGGCAGCAAGATCAGCATTGGTTAACCGACCGTCCTGTTCAAGCTCATGGAGGATCATGCGATCAATTCTGTCCATGGTGGTTGATCATGCTACAACCCATGCGCAAAAAACAAGGACTTAGCGTCAGTTGCTAGCGACCTTGGGGTACAGTAATTCCAGCGCCCAACAATGAAGGTCCCGTCGGCCGCCTTCTGACGGGCGTCAGCCTGTGATCGTCGCTATCGGTTACCAGTGAATCCCTTTGACTGCGGAGCTTCGCTGCCGCAAGAGTGGATAAGCGGAACTCTTGATTCTCGGTCAAATCCGGCATCGACGCGCCTCTCGAACCCGCCCCTCTCTACGGGTTTTCGAAGGCATCTGACGCCGGCCCGAGAGCCGCTACAGCGCCCCCTTTAGTACAGCCCGGAGAAGCCTTTGGGCTGCCCAGGAAAGTACCGACAGGTTGCGCTGCAACCTGTCTGCATGTCGCGCCAAAGCTGCATACGGTTTGACTCACCTGCAGGGCTTGTTCTCAATTCGCGACGCCCTCAGCGTTAGGCTTGAACTCAATGCGAGTAAGAGGAGAATTGTCATGTCTTTTCCTGCGCGTGTGCACGACGTTCTCGGTGTTGGCTTCGGCCCTGCCAACCTTGCCTTGGCAATCGCATTAGAGGAGAAGTATCCAAGCCTGGACATACGGTTTCTTGAGGCTCGCCCGACGCCCGACTGGCAGCCCGGCATGCTCCTCGACGGCTCCGACATCCAGAACCACCCGAGCCGCGACCTGGTGACGCTGCGGAACCCGCGCAGCCGCTACAGCTTCATCAACTACCTGCACGAACAGGGGCGGTTGCTCAAGCACTTCAACCTCCCGATCGAGTTCCCGCTGCGCAAGGAGTACGCCGGCTACATCCGCTGGGCGGCGAGCTTCTTCTCCCACCAGGTGGACTGCGGTCAGTACGCCGTCGGCATCGAGGTGGTGGAGAACGCCGGCGAGCGCGTCTGGGAGGTCACCACCGGTTCCGGCCGCAGGTACCTGAGCCGCTCCGTGGTCATGGCACCCGGTCGTACGCCCTATGTGCCCACCCCGTACGACGCCGCCGCCGCGGAGAGCAACCGCGTCTTCCACCTCACCCAGTACCTGCCGCGGCTCAAGGAACTCACCGCCGACGAACCGCCGAAGGCCGTCGCGGTGATCGGTGGCAGTCAGAGCGCCGTCGAGCTCGCGCTCGACCTGCACCGGCAATTCCCCGGAACCCGGGTGATGACCTATCCGCGCTCGTACTCGCTGCGGCTCAAGGACACCAGCCCGTTCAGCGAAGAGGGCTATTTCCCCGAGTTCACCGAGTACTACTTCAACGCCTCGCGGGAGAGCCGCCGCGCGCTGGACGCGTACATGCAGCCCACCAACTACTCGTCGGCCGACGGTGACGTGCTCAAGGAGCTGTACCTGGCCATCTACGAGCAGCAGCTCGACGGCGACCAGCGGCTGTTCGTGAAGGGCAACCTCCAGGCCACCTCCGTCGTGCCCAACGACAAGAGCGTGGTCATCGACTTCGAGGAGCTGCACACCGGCGAGCAGGTGCGCGACGAGGTCGACTTCGTGGTGTTGGCCACCGGTTTCCGCAACATGGGTCCGGGTCCGCACGAGGAGCTGTTCCCGCCGCTGCTGGCCCCCGTCGCGCAGCACCTCAAGAAGGAGCTGGACGGTCGCCTCGAGGTCAGCCGCGACTACGCGCTGGTCTCCAACGAGGACGAGAACGCGCTCCCGCCGCTGTTCCTCAACGGCCTGTGCGAGTCCAGCCACGGCATCGGCGACGCCGGCTCGTTCAGCCTGCTGTCGCTGCGTACCGGGACCCTCGCCGAGGGACTGGCCGCCCGGCTGGGCGAGAAGCTGGACGACCCCTCGGACTCTGTCCCGATCGCCCTCTGATCCACCGGACCGCGACCTTCGACGGGAGAAACCCCAACATGCACATCCACGACGTTGTGGTGGCCGGATTCGGCCCCTCTGGCATCTCGCTCGCCGCCGCTATCGAGGACCACGACGACGCCCATCAGGGAACCGGCCCCCTGGACGCGGTCTACCTGGAACGGAGCGCGACGTCGGCCTGGCAGCCCAACCAGGTCCTGCCGGGCACCGACATCCAGCACCACTTCCTGCGCGACCTCGCCACCCCGCGCGACCCCCGCTCCCGCTTCTCCTTCACCAACTTCCTCATGCAAAGCGGGCGTTTCTACCCGTTCACGCTGCTGGGCGGGTACGTGAGCCGCCTGGAGTGGTCGGAGTACGTGCAGTGGGCCGCGGCCCAGGTGCGCAGGCAGGCCGAGTACCACCGGGAGGTGCTGCGCGTCGAGCCCGTCACCGACGCCGACGGCACCGTCCGCACCGCGCGGGTGATCAGCCGCGACCCCCGGGACGGCACCACCCACGAGCACCTGAGCCGCAACGTGGTGCTGGCCACCGGCCACGTCCCGTACGTGCCGGAGTCCTTCCAGAAGCACGTCGGCGAGCGCGTCTTCCACGCCAGCGAGTTCCTGCCCCGGATGACCGCGCTGCGCGAGAACCTGGGCCGGGCGCCGCGCTTCGCGATCATCGGTGCCGGCCAGACCGCGGGTGAGATCATCCTGTACCTGGCGAACGCGCACCCCGACGCGCAGATCCACTCGCTGGTGCGGCACGGCGGCTTCAAGATGTACGAACTCGGCCACTTCAGCAACGAGGCGTACTTCCCCGCCGAGACGGACTACTTCTACGGCCTGGAGGGCGACGCCCGGGAGCGAGCGCTCGCGCACGCCCGCGCCACCAACTACTCGGCCGTGGACCCCGACGTGTCCACCGCCCTCTACCAGGCGGCCTACCAGGACCGGTTGTCCGGCACCAACCGGCTGCACATGCACCGCCGCGTCGAGGTCACCGACCTCGCGGTCTCCGAGAGCGGGGTGCGGCTGACGACCTCCGAGGTGTACACGGAGGAGGCGGGCGCCATCGAGGCCGACGCGGTGATCCTGTGCACCGGGTACACGGAGCCGCAGTTCCCGACGGCGCTTGAGCCCTTCGCCCCCCACCTGTCGCACGACGCCGACGGACTCCTCAACGTCACCCGCGCCTACCGCGCCGAGAACAGCGACCGCTGCACGGTCGGCATCTACCTCGACGGAATGACCGAGTGGCGGCACGGCATCGCCAGCGCGACGTCCTTCAGTCAGATGGCGACCAAGGCGGACACCGTCCACCGCGACCTGCGGGCCACCATCGCGCGCCAGCAGCAGGCCGCCTCCGCCGCCCTCGTCGTCTAGCACCGTCGGAACAGCACTGCTCAGGAGAGGAATCAATCGTGCACTTCTTCACCACACGCCCGGAAGACATGACCTTCGAGGAGAAGTTCAACGTCAGCGGCCGGCGCATCTTCCCGTGGGAGGAGGCGGTCCCGGAGACCCCGTTCTGGGGCGGCGCCTGGGTCGATGTGGCGCCCGGTGCGACCTCCACGCCGCACAACCACGACGAGTACGAGATGTTCTTCATCACCGAGGGCACCGGCGTGCTGCGCCTCGGCGACGAGGAGCGCCGGGTGAGCCCCGGTGACACGATCCTGATGACGCCGTTCAAGGACCACGCGCTGACCAACGACGGCGACACCCGACTGCGGTTCGTCACCATCTGGTGGGGCAGCGCGGAGGCCATCGCCGCCGAGCGCGCCAAGTGGGCGGCCGAGTTCGGCATCGAGGACGACGCCACCGGGCCGAGTCAGTGACCGCTACCCGGAGCGCGGACGCCGTCATCGTCGGCGGCGGCGTGATCGGGGCGGCCATCGCCTACCACCTCGCCCTCGCCGGCCTGGAACGGGTCGTCGTGTGCGAGCAGAGCCGGATCGCCTCCCAGGGCGCGACGGCCCGCTCGGGCGGGCTGCTGCGCCTGCACCACACGACGGCCTGCGACACCCGGCTGACCGCGCTCAGCCTGCCCACCTTCGAGCAGTGGGGCGAGGTCATCGGGGGCGACTGCGGGTACCGGCGCACCGGCTTCGCGATGCTGGTGGGCGAGGAGCACGTGGCGGCGCTGCGGGTGAACACCGCCGTCGCCGCCGAGGCGCTGTCCTACGAGCGGGTCGAGGTCATCGACCCGGACCAGGCCGGGACCCTCTTTCCCGGCCTGGACCTGGCGGGCGTGGCCGCCGTGGCGTACGAGCCCTCCGGCGGTTACGCGGACCCGGCCGCCACGGCCACCTCGCTGATCGCGGCGGCGCGCCGGATCGGGGTCAGCGAGGCCGAGGGCACGCGGGTCGTCCGGGTGCTGGAGCGCGAGGGCGCGGTGACCGGGGTGGAGACCTCGGCGGGCCGCATCGAGGCGCCGTTGGTCGTGCTGACCAGCGGCGCCTGGGGGGCCGAGTCGGCCGCCCACCTCGGGGTCGAGGTCCCGGTGGTGCCCCGCCGGATCGGTCTGGCCCAGGTCGCGCTGCCCGGCGCCGGCCGCCGTGGCTCCGACAACCAGCTCCCGACCTGCATCGACGACACCATCGGCAGCTACTTCCGGCCCGGCGGCACGGACCGGTTCTTCTTCGGTGTGCAGAGCCACCCGGACGTGGACCTGGAGCAGGGCGCCGCCCCGCTGACCGGTGACGAGGTGAACGCGGCGGTGGCCGCGGTCTCCCGCCGGGTGCCGGCCGTGACCAACGCCCCGCTGGTCGGCACCCGCGCCGGCTACGACGGCTACACCCCGGACAAGCGACCCGTGATCGGCCCGGCCGGGCCCGACGGGCTGTACCTGGCCCTCGGCTTCAGCGGCGGCGGTTTCAAGTTGGCGCCCGCCGTGGCCGAGTTGGCCGCACGAGAGATAAGCGAGGGCGAGGCCGTCATCGGCAAGGCCGGCGAGCCGCTGCTGGAGCCCTACCGACCGCAGCGTTTCGCGAACGGCAACCTGATCACGCCGGAGGCTCCGTATGCCCACATATAAGTCCGTGTTAGAGATGCTGCGCGAGGACCTCGCCACCGTTCGTGCCAAGGACCCGGCGGCGCGCAGCAACCGAGAGGTCCTGCTGTACCCGCACATCCACGCCCTGTGGACCTACCGGCTGGCCAACCGCCTGTGGAAGCGCGGCAACCGCACCCTGGCGCGCGCGTTGTCGCTGATGGCGCGGGCGGTCAGCGGGATCGAGATCCACCCGGGCGCGACGATCGGCCGGCGCTTCTTCATCGACCACGGCACCGGCGTGGTCATCGGGGAGACGGTCCGCATCGGCGACGATGTGATGCTCTACCACCAGGTCACCCTCGGCTCGGTGGGTTGGTGGAAGGACCTGAAGCGACCCGCCCGTTCGCGCCGCCACCCGGTGGTGGAGGACGGCGTGATCATCTGCACCGGGGCCAGCGTGCTCGGCCCGGTGTGCATCGGCGTGAACACCCGGATCGGCGCGCACGCCGTGATTCTGGACGATCTGCCGCCGGACGCCCGTATCGGGGCCGGCATCACGTACCCCCATGCGTCGGACGACGTCGTCTCCGCCCTCCGTATCGCGGAAGGAAGCAGCGTTTCGTGAACACCTACATCGTCACCAGCGCGCCGCCCAACCCCAACGGGGACCTGCACCTGGGTCACATATCCGGTCCCTTCCTCGGCGCGGACGTGCTGAGCCGGCACCTGCGCCAGCGCGGCCACGAGGTGCGCTACGTCGGCTACTCGGACGAGCACTCCTGCTATGTGCCGCGCCGCGCCGCCGAGATCGGGTCCACTCCGCACGAGACCGCGTTGCTGTTCGGCAACCGGATGGAGGAGACCCTCTCGCTGGGCTCGATGCACCACGACTGGTTCACCCGTCCGCTGATGACGCCCAAGCACACCGAGATCGTCCAGAGCTTCTTCACCCGGCTCTGGGAGGCGGGCAAGCTCAAGGTCGTCGAGCTGCCGGTGTTCCACTGCCCTCGGTGCGAGCGCTACCTGTACGAGGCCGAGGTCCGCGGCGAGTGCCAGTTCTGCGCCGCGCCGTCGGACGGCATCTACTGCGAGGCGTGCGGCCTAGCCCAGGAGTCCGGCGCGCTGGGCGCCGCGAAGTGCACGGCCTGCTGGGAGACGCCGGAGCTGACCACGCTCCAGCGCATCGTCTTCCCGTTGGACGAGTACCGCGAGCAGTTGCTCGCCTACTACGCGGAGAACGGCGGCCAGTGGCGGCCCCGGCTGCGCGCCTACCTTGACACGTTGTTCGAGAACGAGCTGCCGCTCACCCCGATCAGCCGGCAGGCCGACTACGGCATCCCGGTGCCGCTGGACGGCTGGGAGGGGCACATCCTGGACACCTGGTTCAGCGGCATCTGCGGCTACCTGGCCGGGACCGCCTGCCTGACCGAGGCCCAGGGGCAGCCGGGGCTGTGGCAGGAACAGTGGTCCGACCCGGATACCAGGATCGTCAATTTCCTCGGTTTCGACTGCTCCTTCTCGCACGCGGTGCTGTGGCCGGCGCTGCTGCTGGCGCACGGCGACTACACGCTGCCGAGCCAGGTGATCACCAACGAGTTCTACCGGTTGGAGGGCGACAAGTTCTCCACCAGCCGGGGCCACGCGATCTGGGGCGGGGAGTTCCTGCACCAGGTCAACGCGGACGCGCTGCGCTTCCACCTGTGCCTGACCGGGCCGGAGCGGGAGCAGGGCAACTTCGCGATGAAGGAGCTCGTCAACTCGGTGGAGACGATCCTCGTCGACGGGTTGCAGCGGTGGGCGCAGACGGTGTTCTCGCTGCTGGCCGAGGACTTCGGTTCGACGGTGCCCGAGCACGACGGCCTGACCGAGCCGCTGACCATCTCGCTGCTGGAACTCCCCAAGGCCATCGCCGTCTCGCTGTCGGCCAACTCGTTCTCGCCGCAGCGCGCCGCGGGTGAGCTGGCGGCCACCATCGACCGGGCCGTGAAGGACCTGCCGCGGCTGAACGAGGCGCGCGGCGCGGCCGAGGGTTCCGAGGAGGGTCAGCGGGCGTACGCCTCGCGCCTGGTGACGCACGTGGAGACGCTGGCGCTGGTGTCGGTGCTGGCCGCGCCGCTGATGCCGGGGTGGGCCCACCTGATCGCCAAGCACCTGGACATCCCGGTGGACGTGGCGACGCGGATGCCGAGCTGGCCCGAGCTGGCGGACCTGCTGCTGGTGCCCGCGGGCCGGCAGGTGAGGACCCCGCTGCCGGACGTCTTCCACAAGCTCGGGTGAGCTGGGCCGGCATGAGTGTCGTGCGCACCGCGTTCGGTAGCACGACCGCGGTTCTGGGAGCGGGAACACTGCTGGTACCCGCGGCACTGGCACCCGTGTCGAAGAGCGGATCGGCCTCGCTCGTCCTCGCCGGGGCGTTGTTGGCCTGGGCCCTGTGGGTCGGGGCCGCCGGCGGGACGCGCGGGCTGGGGGCGGCGGAGTTCGTGCGGGAGCGGGCCGGGCCGGGCGTGGCGTACGTCGTGCACGGCCTGTACTTCGGCGGCTTCGCCATCGGACAGGCCGTCGTGGTCGGTGCGGCCGGCGAGTTCGCCGGCTCCGGCCCGACGGCCTACGTCCTCGGGGTGGCCGTGCTGCTGCTGGCCGCGGTGCTGGCCTGGGCCGGGGTGACGCCGTCGCCCGCGGTGCGGAGCGCGCGGACGGTGGTGGTCCTGGCGCTGGCCGCGCTGTGGTGGCTCTCGCCCCGGTCGCTGTCGCTCGACACGGGCGACTCGTTCCCGGGCGGGGCGCTGCTGCTCGTCGTACCGCTGCTCTTCGCGTGGGTGGGTCTCGAGTCGACGGTGCCGTCCCTGCGCTCCTCCCCCGCCGCCGGCACGCTGGGAATCGTGTTGGGCCTCGCGGCGCCGACCCTGCTGTACGTCGTGTTGCTGTCTCCCCGGGACGCCGCGCCGCCCGGGGGCCAGGCCGGCGAGACGGTCATCGGGTGGTTCGCCGCCCTCGTCCTCGCCTCCTACTGTCTGACCAACCTGCTTGCCGTGGGGGCCCGTTGGCGGCACCTGTGTCCCGGAGCCACCGGGGCGGGGGCGGCCCGAGGCCCCGAGCGGCGGGGGATCGCGGTGGCGGCCGTCATCGCGTTGGCCGCCCTCAGCCTGGCCGCCGCGCTCGACTGGAGCGTCGCCCTCCTGCTGCTCGGCCCTGGCACGGCCACGGCCTCCATCTACGCCCTGCTCGCCGTGTCGGCCGCCCGTCGGTCGCGCGGCGCCTAGGGGTGCCACCACCTGCCACACCGCCGGGGGCGTGCGCGGACCACGTGCCGGTCCCCTTGCTGCACCACGGGTGGCGGCGCCGGTCGGACGACCGGGGCCGCCACCGAAGTCCCTTCGTCGACAAGCCCCAGGGCCGCCTCCGCGACCGCGACCCACTGCACTGCGCAGCAGCCCGCACACCACACGGCTTCTCGATCCTTCCCCTTGTTCCCCCTCGGAGGATGCTGTGACCATCACGCCCCCTGACCTGAGCGTTTTCGAAACCCTGGAGTCGGAGGTGCGCAGCTACTGCCGGAGCTGGCCCACCGTGTTCGACCGGGCGCAGGGCAGCCGCATGTACGACGAGGACGGCCACACCTACCTGGACTTCTTCGCCGGGGCCGGATCGCTCAACTACGGCCACAACAACCCGGTGCTCAAGCGCGCGTTAATCGACTACATCGAACGCGACGGGATCACGCACGGCCTGGACATGTCGACCACGGCCAAGCGGAGCTTTCTGGAGAAGTTCCAGAGCATCATCCTGCGCCCGCGCGACCTGCCGTACAAGGTGATGTTCCCGGGCCCGACCGGCACCAACGCGGTGGAGTCCGCGCTGAAGCTGGCCCGCAAGGTCAAGGGCCGCGAGTCGATCGTCTCCTTCACCAACGCCTTCCACGGCATGTCGCTCGGCTCGCTGGCCGTCACCGGCAACTCCTTCAAGCGCGCCGGCGCCGGGGTGCCGTTGGTGCACGGCACGCCGATGCCGTTCGACAACTACCTCCAGGGCCGCACCCCGGACTTCCTGTGGTTCGAGCGGCTGCTCGAGGACTCGGGCTCCGGGTTCAACTACCCGGCGGCCGTGATCGTGGAGACGGTGCAGGGCGAGGGCGGCATCAACGTCGCCCGCGCGCAGTGGCTGCGCGAACTGGCCGACCTGTGCAAGCGCCGCGACATGCTGCTCATCGTCGACGACATCCAGATGGGCTGCGGACGCACCGGCGCCTTCTTCTCCTTCGAGGAGGCCGGCATCATCCCGGACATCGTCACGGTCTCGAAGTCGATCAGCGGCTACGGCCTGCCCATGGCCCTGACCCTCTTCAAGCCCGAACTCGACATCTGGGAGCCCGGCGAGCACAACGGCACCTTCCGCGGCAACAACCCCGCCTTCGTCACCGCCGCCGCCACCCTCGACACCTACTGGGCCGACGGCCAGATGGAGAAGCAGACCCTGGCCCGCGGCGAGGTCGTGGAGACCAGCCTGCTGGCCATGGCCGACGAGCACCGGCGCTCCATCGTCAGCGTCCGGGGCCGTGGCCTGGTGTGGGGCGTGGAGTTCGCCGACAAGGAGCGGGCCACCAAGGTGTGCGCCCGCGCCTTCGAGCTGGGGCTGATCGTGGAGACCTCGGGGCCGCAGAGCGAGGTGGTCAAGCTGCTGCCGGCGCTGACCATCTCGACCGAGCAACTGGACGAGGGCCTGCGCATCCTGGCCCGCGCCATCCGGGAGACCGCCTGATCCAGCCACGGGCCGCGCGGCCACGGCCGCCGCGGCCCACCCGCCCGGTCGGCGCGCCAGCGCGGCGGCCGGGCGGGGGCGTGCGCGCTGGTCGCCGCACCGGCGGCCGGCACGCGCGCCCCGCCCGGGAGAGCCTGGCCCCGTGACCGTCGGCCCAGCCGTCGGTCGCGGGGCCGCGTGCCTCAGGCGGCGTGCCGCGCCACCGCGCGCAGGAACGCCACCGTCTCCATCTCGCGGTTGCTCTGCTCACCGGTCGTGGTGCCGTACCGCCGGTTGGCGGACAGCTTCACGATGGTGGCCCGGTGAGCGGGGGCGACGTAGAGGAACTGGTTGTACACGCCGATCGCGCTGAACTCGCCCTGGTCGCCCTCGGGGAGCCACCACTGGTAGCCGTAGCCGACGTCGACGGCGTGGTCGGCGATGATCGGGCCGCCGGGCGCCAGGTGGTCGGCAGCGACCGTGACCGAGTCCCGCACCCACTGCTCGGGCACGATCCGCCGCCCCTGCCACACGCCGCCGTTGCGGTACAGCTCGCCGAACTTGGCGTAGTCGCGCGCGGTCAGGTTGAGCCCGGCGTAGGCCAGCTCGGTCCCCGCGGGGTCCACCAGCCAGTAGCCGGGCGCCTCCATGCCCAGCGGCTCGCACAGCTTCTCCTGCGTGTACGCGGTGAGCGAGCGACCGGTGGCCCGGGCCAGGAGGGTGCCCAGCAACTGGGTCTCGGCCGAGTTGTAGCGGCACACGGTGCCGGGCTCGCTCTCGCGCTCCAGGCCCTCGGCGAAGCCCTCCAGGGTGGCGCCGGTGAGCCGGTTGAAGTCCGAGGACGGGTCGCTGTAGTCCTCGTTCCACCGGGCGCCGGAGGACATCTGGAGCACGTCCCTGATCGACACCCCGTCGTACGCGGAGCCCGCCGGCACCGGCACGTAGGAGCTGATCGGGTCGTCGACCCCGGCTATGTGCCCGTCCGCGACGGCGATCCCGACGAGCGCGGAGACGTAGCTCTTGGCTATCGACATCGACAGCCACTGCGCGTCCACGCCGCCGGTGAGGGTGTAGCGCTCGTACCTGATCGCGCCGTCCACCAGCACCAGCAGCGCCGCGGTGTCGGTGTCCGTGAGGAACTCCTCGCACGACAGCTCGGTGCCGTCGAACGCGAAGGTCTCCGGCAGGCTGAGCGACTCGCCGTGCGGCCAGGTGTACGGCCGGGCGGCGGGGGTCAACTCGCTCGTGGGCAGGAGCCTTTGCAGCCGACTGAAGCGCTCGTGCTGCGGGGCGCCGGTGAAGAGGTCGAGTTCGCCCAGCGTTTTCCGTTGGGGCTCAGGCATCTTTTTCCTCGTGCTGGAGAGGTGACCCGGTCACGGTCCGGAAGCCGCCCCGGGTGAAGACGAGCGGGGCGGCGTCGGGCCGGTGGATGTACGAGCCGGCGACGGCGCCGACCATCAGGCTGTGGTCCGCCACCGGGATGCGCTGCTCCAGGCGGCACTCCAGGACGGCCACGCTCGCGGCGAGCACCGGGTCCCCCGTCTCGGGCGACGGCCGCCACGCGACCCGGTCGAAGGGGTCCTCCCGCGGGTTGGAGCGCGCGAAGAGCACCGCGAGTTCCTCCTGGTCGGCGGCCAGGAAGTTGATCGCGAAGCTCGACGCGTTCCGCAGGATGGCGTACGTGTTCGTCTCGTGGTTGACCGCGGCCAGCGCCGTGGGCGGGTGCAGCGACAGCGACATCACCGCGTTCGCCGTCATGCCGTGTGGTCCCGCGGGCCCGATGGTGGTCAGCACGGTGACGCCGGTGGGGAAGTGCCGCATCACGGCACGGAACTCCTCGGCGTCAGCGCCTCGCACCTCGGGCGCGGTACGCGTGACGGACTCGGTCACCACGTCGGCTGGTGCGGCGCGGGCCCGGCCAGGGCGGGGAAGTGCGGGACGACCTCCTCGGCCAGTTGGGCCACGGCCTCGGCGGCCGGCCGGCGGCCGTGCTGCACGCCGAGCGCGGCGTGGTTGACGCCGGCGTCCTGCCAGCGCTGGAGCAGCTCGATGAGGCCGTCGGAGCCGGTGCGCAGGACGAACCCGCCGCGCAGCGGCGTGGGCTTGTACTTCCGGTCCTCGACCAGGTCGATCCACTCGTTGGTGGCCACCGGCTTGAACTGGCCGCCGGGGATGAGCTCGCGCCACGCGGCGGCCTTCTGGCCCAGCGCCTTCGGGCCGGCCGGGGTGGCCGTGGCGCCCGGGTAGACCAGCCAGCCGTCGGCGTTCTCCGCGATCCACTGCGGCTTCTGCTGCGAGGAGCCCGTGACGAGCAGCGGGATGCGCCCGGCCACCGGCTTCGGGAGCACGTCCACGCCGCCACCGAAGCGGCCCAGGCTGGAGCTGATGGAGGGGTTCTTGGCCTCGGTCAGCTCGCGGAACCAGGTCACGGCGTCGCGGTAGCGCTCGCCGCGCGTCGCGTGGTCGATGCCGTACGCGGGGAACTCGGAGGCGCGGTCGCCGGAGGCGGCGCCCAGCACGACGCGCCCGCCGCTGAGGTGGTCGATCGAGGCGGCCTGCTTGGCCAGGTCGATGGGGTGGCGCAGGGTGAAGATGGCGCTGCCGGCGGCCAGCGAGACCCGCTTGGTGTGCGCGGCCAGCCAGGCGAGGTAGGTCCAGGGGTCGAAGACCTGGCCGGCGTCGCCGAACCCGGGGTCGAACAGCGGCACGTCGCGCACCCACACGGCCGAGAACTCCGCCTCGTCGGCGCGCTTGATGGCCTCCGCCTGGCCGGCCATGGCCTTCATGTCACCCGCGTACTGCCACAGCGGCAGGAAGAGACCGACCGTCAGCTTCCCCTCGCCGAACATGCGCGCGAAACCGGGGTGCGCATCACGTACGAACGCGTCACTCATGACATCAGCCTTCCCTAGATGGATCGATCGCTCTAGTCCGTACGATAGCAGAGTAGATCGATCGATCCATCCGGTAGCCTGAGTGGCATGAACGCCACGGAACGGACGACTGCTCAGCCAGAAGCGCGCAGTGACACCCGAACCCGGCTCGTGGTGGCGACGGCGACGCTGCTGCAACGCCAGGGGTACGAGGGCACCAGCGTCAAGCAGATCCTGCGGGAGGCGGAGGCCACCTACGGCTCCCTCTACCACTTCTTCCCGGCCGGCAAGGAGGAGCTGGCGGCCGAGGCGCTGCGCTTCGGCGCCGCCGACTTCACCGACCTGCTGCGCCGGGGGCTCTCCAGCGCCGACGAGCCCGCCGAGGCCGTCGCGAACTGCGCGCACCTGCTGGCCGACACGCTCCGCGAGTCCAACTGGACCGACGGCTGCCCCGTCGCGGCCACCGCGCTGGAGATCATCGGCCGCTCCCCCGTCATCCAGCGCACCTCCGACGAGGCGCTGCGCCAGTGGCGCGAACTGATCGCCTCCAAGCTCAAGGACGGCGCGATCCCCGAGGTCAAGGCCACGGCCCTGGCCTGCACGATCCTCTCCACCCTCGAAGGCGCCGAGCTGCTGAGCCGCGTCTCCAGCGACGACGAGCCGCTGCACCTCGCGGCGGAACACCTGGCCCAGCTCGTCCGCGCCAGCGCCTGACGACTCCCCACCGGTCGACCGCCCGGCCACCGGGCACCTGGCCAGCACGGCGCCAACTCCGTTACGTGGGGCGCGTGTTGACCTTCGTAGAGCACTCCTGACGTCTTCCGAGGGCGGCTGGCCGAGCGCGCCGGCGTACGTCACGCGCACGAGGCGTTGGACCCGGGCCCCCGCGTTCTGCCGGGTGCGTCACGATGGGGGCATGAGCCCCGCCGCCGTCTCGCCCGACCCCGATCGTCCAGCACCCTCCGCGCGTCCAGCGGCCCCCGGCCGGCCGCCGGGCCCGCCCGACGCGGACGCCGATCCCGCGGAGCCCGGCGCCGCCGCCGAGCCCGAGGACGGGGACCCGGGGGTGACCGCAGAGGAGGCCGGGGGCGAGGGCGGCGAGGGCGCCGGGGAGGAAGGCGCCGGGAGGTCGTTGCTCGCCGCGTCCGGTGCGCAGGGGCTCGGGCCGGCCTTCGGGCCGCTGCACTTCCAGCTCGTGCTGCTCCGACGGATGGCCGACCACCAGGGGGAACTGGTCGCGGAGGCGCTACGGGCGTTGCGGGTGAGCCGTGCCGACCTGCGTGAGGCGAACCGCCGCTGGCAGGCCATGGTGCGCTCGCCGCGACAGCAGGGGGCCGTGCGGCGCTACCGGTCGGTGCTGGGGCCGCCCGAGGCGGTGGGCCGGCGCCGGATCGGGGATCTGACCTGCGAGGCGCTGAGCTGGCCGGTGCCGCTGTGGCCCACGCTGCGGTTCGAGGTGCTGGCCGGCCCGGGCGGGGCGGTCTGGAACGAGTGGCTGGTGCGCGCCCCGGGGGCGGCGGGGCCCACCCTGCGCACCGCCGCCGACCTGGCGCCCTGGTCGTGCACGGTGGACGAGGTGGCGCGGGCCTTCGCCCCGGCCCGACCCCTGGAGGGAACGGCTCCGACCCGCTGGCGGCTGGCCTTCACCGCCCCCGCCGGGCCCGCCGAACCAGGCGGGGACGGCGACCCGGCGCCGGAGTCGTACGTCGCGGAGTTCACCTGGGGGCTGCTCCAGCGGGTGACCAAGGCCGGGTGAGGCTCGCGCGGCTGGGTGCCGCGAGTGGGGCTGTCCGTGGCGCGTGCTGGTGGCGAGGGGGGGGTCGGTGGCGCGCGGGACGCTCGTGGGCGGCGGTCCTAGCCGGCGGGGACGTTCCATCCGGTGACCGCGGGGCGGCCGTGCTCGGTGCCGATGCGGCTCACGGTGGCCGTGTCCAGCCGGAAGAGCGCGCCCGCCGCCACCGGCAGGCCCAGCCGACGGGCCGCGACGGCCCGCAGGATGTGCCCGTGCCCGAAGAGCAGCACGTCACCGGCGTCCTCGGCGTCCGCGTCCAGCAGCGGGGCGAGCCCGGCGAGCAGCCGGTCGACCCGGGCGCTCACCTGCTGGGGGCTCTCCCCCGGGCGCTCGGGGGACTCCTGTGGGGCGCCGTCGGTCCACAGGTCCCAGTCGGGGCGGGTGCGGTGGATGTCGGGCGTGGTCCGGCCCTCGTACGCGCCGTAGGCCCATTCGGTCAGGTCGCTCTCGACCTCGGCGCGGTCGAGCAGACCGGTCAACCGGGCCGTCTCCCGCGCCCGCCTCCGCGGGCTGACCAGGACCCTCGCCAGGGTCCTGGTCGCCAACAGCGGACGGAGGGCGCGCGCCTGCTCCGCGCCCCGCTCCGTGAGCGGCAGCTCGGTCCAGCTCGTGTGCTGGCCCGAACGGCTCCAGTCCGTCTCGCCGTGCCGCACCAACAGCAGTTCAGTCACTCGCGCCCTGCTGCTTGGCCGCCGCGTCGGCGACCGAGGCGCGCACCTCGTCCATGTTCAGCGCGCGCGCCTGGCCGATGACGTCCTCCAGCGCGGTGGCCGGCAGCGCGCCGGGCTGGGCGAAGACCGCGATGTTGTCCCGGACGATCATCAGCGTCGGGATGGACTGGATCTCGAAGGCCGCCGCCAACTCCGGCTGCGCCTCGGTGTTGACCTTGGCGAAGACCAGGTCGTCGTGGCGCTCGGACGCGCTCTCGAAGACTGGGGAGAACGTGCGGCACGGGCCGCACCAGGAAGCCCAGAAGTCGATCAGGACGAATTCACTCCCGGAAACGATCTCGTCAAAGTTGTCCTTGGTGAGTTCCACCGTGCTCATGTGCGGCTCCCTGCTTTCCGTCTCGGCGGTGGTTCCGGCAACCCTAACGGTCCCTGCACGCGCGCTATTCCCGCGAGCGCCGGGTATTTTTGAGCCGTCCGCCGCCGGGCGTGGTCGGAGGTTCGACGGGCGTCTGCTGCCCAGTCCCGGGCCGCCATAACACCTGACGTTATGGGCTTTTGACATTGGCCGCACAGCGAGCGGCGCGGGATAGTGAAGCCACGGCCGGGTCGTTCGCAAGCCGTTTGCTTCTGGGGAGCGGTGGCCCGGCCCGTGCCGGTCGCCGGGTTCCGGGGCCGGTGCTGCCACCCCCCACGCAAGACTCCAGCGGCCGGCAGCCGTGGCTCCACACGCCTGTCGGCCGCTGGCCCAAGGGCGCCGGCGCGCGCTCGCGCACCCGGCGCGCCCGCCCTCACTCCAGGTCCGCCGCGCGCCGTCGACCGGCGAAGCCCTCCTCGGCGGCCGTGACCAGCGTGTGCTGGCAGTCGGCGAGCCGCCCGGGGTCCCGCCAGGCCAGCACGTGGCGCACCCGTATCGGATCGCCGGTGAGCCGCTTGGCGACCGTCCCCTCGCGCATCCGCACCCCGCCCTGGGCCAGGGCGATCGCGGCCCCCTGGATCACCAGGTCGAAGGCGGTCCCGGCGTCGACGATGTCGTGGTCGATACGGGGCGTGAACCCGGCCGCCATGCAGGTGGCGATGAACGCCGCGCGGTCGCCCCCGTCGCGTTCCAGGGGCGACATGGTCCAGCTCTCGTCGGCCAGGTCCGCCAGGTCCACCCGCTCCTTTTCGGCCAGTGGGTGTGCGTGCGGCAGCAGCACCAGCGCGGGCTCGATACCGATCACCGCGTGCACGATGCCGGCCTGGGGCCTGGACTCGTAGCCGGGCACGTCGGTGATGGCGGCGACATCGAGCTGGTCATTGGCAAGCCGGTCCAACGCCCAGGAGGCGGAGGGGAACTGGTGCGAGACCACGGGCGCGTCGATCAGGCCCGACAGCTTGGTCGCCAGGTGCGAGAAGACCGGCCCGGGCGAGCCGCCGAGCCGTACCGTCACCGTCTCGGCCGCCGCGATGCGCTTGCTCTCCCGGATGCGGTCGGCGCTGGCGACGGCGTTGCGCGCGTGCGCGAGCACCTCGTCCCCGAAGCGTGTCGGCCGCACGCCCGTGGCCTCGCGGATGAACACGGGGCGCCCCAATGCCGCCTCGATGCGCTTGAGCTGGGTGGAGACCGCGGGCTGGGAGAGCAGGAGGGTGGCAGCGGCCCTGGTCAGACTGCCGGTGTCCGCGATCGTCACCAGTGTGCGCAGGTGACGCAACTCCAGTTCCATAGGACCGGCAACCTATCGCTCATCCGCCCCACCGAGAAGGCGTCCCGCAGGCCATCCCGTCGCCCGGGGCCCTCGCGGGCGCCAGCGCCGTCGCGGACCGCCCGCTTCCCCCCCGGCTCGGGGTGGCCGCTCGGCGGCGCGCGGTGGTGGTTCCAGGCGGCGTCACGGGCGGACGGCCACCGGAGATGCGTGGCGGGGCACTGACCGGGGAATTCACCCACCGGGCGCGTCACGCAGGGGACACTCGCCTTTTTTCGCGGGGCGGTCAATGCCCGTCGCACTGCCCGTTTCCGCCGCCTTTCCTCTCGCCGTCACAGCGCCCGGACTCGCCCTTTCGACGCCCTTACGCAAGCACTGCGCGTCGCGTATTCCGTACCACTCGGCGGCCGTTTCCTCCGATGGCGTGAGGGCGCATGAGCGTGGGCGTTCTTCTCGTGGTGAAGCCACCGCGATGTGACAGTTACTTGCCGGGTTTCGCGTTTCTCGGACTCCGTTGGGCGGTTAGGCGGTGGCGGTGCGGGCGGTGAGAAACGCGTACGACGTGCGGGCTGCCCGCGGTGCGAAAGGGCGGGGAATCGCGGCGGGTTCGGCGTGCTATCCGGTGCGGCGCGCCTGCGGGCGGCCGAGGAGTTCGGCCAGGCCGCGGCGGGTGGCGACCAGGACGACGCGGTCGGCGGCGCGCAGTTCGTACGTCGGGTCCAGGTCCCACACCAGGCGGCGGGGGGCGTCGGCGCCGGCCTCGCCCTCGGGTGGCGGGGCCGCGCTGAGGTCGGCCGACCGGTCGCCGGGGGCCGAGGTGTCCAGCGCGAGCACCCGCCAGGCCCCGGCCTGGAACGCCTGCGCGACGGTGCGGCCCGCGAGTCGCGGATGGCCCGCCACCTCGACGGCGGCCACCAGCAGCACCTTGCGCTCCACCGAGAAGGCACCGAGGACCTGACGCCCCATCATGGCACCGGCGAAGGCGGGCGCGGCCAGCGACGAGACGCTGCGGCTGCGGGTGAGGGCCTGCGGGTGGGCGGCGCGCAGGGTGCGGTAGACCGCGGTGGCGAAGTCGTCGTCGTACAGCCGCAGCGCCACGCGCACGCCGGGGTGGACCGAGCGGGCGTACAGGGCGGCCTCAAGGTTGGTGATGTCCACGCTGGTCAGGGCCAACAGCGCGTGGGCGCGGTGGATCTTGGCCGCTTCGAGGACGCCTTCCTGCGTGACGTCGCCGAGCACCACGGGCACCCGCAGGCGGCGGGCCAGGGCGATGCCCCGGGCCTCCGGATCGTTCTCCACGCAGACCACCGGAATGTCCAGCTCCCGCAGTCTGACCAGCACCCGCGTGCCGATCTTGCCGAGGCCGAGCAGCACGACGTGGCCCGAGAGGCCGCGCGGCGGGCGGCGGAGCGCGGAGGCGGTACGGAAGGTGCCGAACGCCTCCAGCGCGGCGGCGACCATGACCGGCAGCAGCAGCAACCCGATCAACCCCGTCAGCAGTTGCATCGCCTGGCGGCTGGTGCGCTCCCCCACCGCCGGGTCGCCCATGGCGAACAGGTCGAGCAGCGTCAGGTACGCGGCGTGCAGCGGGTGGTCGCCGGTGGTCAGCCAGGACGTCACGGCCAGTGCCAGCACCGCGGCGCTCACGCCCGCGATCGACCAGCGCAGTCGGGTGGGCAGCAGCGCGGTCAGCGGCGCCCTCCGTCCGCCGACGCGGCGCGAGGAGCGGGCGGGGACGTCGTGCGAGACGGCCTCCAGGACCAGCCTGCGCCGGCCCGTGGCGGCCCGTACGGTGGCCTCGTCGGGCAGCAGACGCGGGCCCTCGTCGCCGCTGCTGTCGGAGCCGTCGGAGCCGGCCGGGTCGCCCTCGGTCGAGGAGAGCAGCGCGAGGACGCCGAGTCCGCGATCGGCGTCCGCTCCGCCGGACGCCGGGGCCCGCTCCACCACGCGCAGCATCAGCCCGTCCGCCTGGACGACCTTGCTGGTCCCGGCGATGGCGGTGGCCGCGAGCGCGGGGGCGGCGGTGTCCGCGTCGGAGAGCACGGTGGTGACCGCCTCCGGCGCGGCCCCCGCCCCGCCGGCGCTCCCCGGGTCGACGACGGCCGCCGCCTGGTCGAGGAGTTCCTCCAGGCGCTGGCCGAGCTTGCGGTTGTAGAGCCGGATCACCAGGCGCAGGTGGGGGCTGAGGCGGCGGGCGGCGAGCGCGGCCCGGATGTTGGCCTCGTCGTCATCGTGGACCAGGGCGAGCGCGGCGGCCCGCCGCACGCCCGCCTCGATCAGCACGCTCTCGTCAAGTTCCGCCGCTTCCAGCGTCGTTGGCGCGTCGTCGGCGGGGCCGGTCGCGGGGTCGGCGCCGTTCCCGGTCGTGGTCGCGCGGGCCATGGCGGCGGTCACGCGCCCGAACAGCGCCGTGGCGCGCACGACGGCACGTCCCCGCGCGCGCCGCCCCGTGGCCTCCCGCGCGGGCGGCACCACGAGCGTCACCCGCTCCCCGTAGACGCCGCGCAACTCGGCCGCGAGCCGGTGGGCCAGGGCGTCGTCGCCGGACACGATCATGTGCCCGGTCAGCGCCGTGGACGGATCAGCCTGGGTGGAGGGGGAGAGTGAGGACACACCTGTAGAGAGTCCCGTGCCGCGGCGGCAGTTCCCTCCGCCTCCGGTTCGGGTCCCGGGGGCCCGGGCGCGGGGAGCGGGGTGGCCGGGCGTACGAGCCGAGGGTCGCGGGAGGTACGAGCCGAAGGTCGCGGGCGTGCGGGGCGGCGGCCGGGGCGCGGGCCGGGAGGTGGGGGCCGGGTGCGGGGGGATGGTTTCATGGCGCAATTGGTCGGCCGGTGGCCGCCAATCGTCGCGGGGTGAATTCCGCTCACCGGGTGGGCCGAGTGTTCTGTCGCCGCGTCAGTGTGGCCTCTTTCGCAGTCCCCTGGGCGTGGTTCCGTGGCACAATGCGGAGGGCCGCCGCCAAGGTCGCTTATCGGCCCGGGAATTACCGGGAGGGACGGCGGCGACTGACCGCGCGAGGCGAAACGGGGGGCCTTGTTCCGCTCGGTTCGCGAGCGGCGCGCACGTACCACCGATCGCGCCCGGACCGTGGGCGCCGGGTGGCCGACGCTTTCGTTTCCGGCCGTCTACGGTGCCGCCAGTTCTGCCGCACTCACTCTCCGCAAGATATCCGCAAGTTCATGTGCTAGGAGCACCGCATGCCTCTCGACGCCTCTTACGTCGGACGGGTTTATCCGCCCACTGCGCCTTATGAGGTGGGCCGCGAGAAGATCCGCGAGTTCGCGACGGCCGTGGGGGAGGCGAACCCCGTCTTCACCGATCCCCAGGCAGCGCGGGAGCACGGGCACGCCGATGTGATCGCCCCGCCGACGTTCATCTTCACTCTCGCCCAGCGGGCCACCGACCAGGTGGTGCACGACCCCGAACTCGGCCTGGACTACAGCCGCGTGGTCCACCGCGACCAGCGCTTCGAGTACAGCCGGCCCATCTACGCCGGCGACCGGCTGACGGTGGTCGTGCACGTGGACGGCATCAAGGCGCTGGCCGGCAACGACGTGGTGGACCTGCGCGGCGAGGTGGGCACCGACCAGGGCGAGCACGTGGTCACCGTCTACCTGACCCTGGTCTCGCGGGCCGCGGACTGAAGCCTCGCGGCACCGGGCGCGGGGGCGGCCCGCCGCGAGAGCGGGCCGCCCCGGGGCGCCGCCGTGCCGGTCGGCGCCCCCGACGCGGGGTCGGTCAGCCGGCGCCGGCCGACCCCGGCCGGAGGCCGACCGGAGGTGGCCGGCGACGACCGGTTCAGGTCTTGCTCGGCACCCGCTCGTCGCTGTCGCCGCTCGACCGCGCGGCGCGGGCCCGCTCGGCGGAGTCCGGCGCGACAGAGTCCGGCCCGGCGGGTTCCGACGTGCCGGGGGCCATGCCCGCCTCCCGCGCGGCGCCGCCGCTGCCGGGGGCGGACCGCGTCGGCCGGGAGTCGCTGAGGTAGCGCATGCCGGGCTTCTCGACCGCCTCGTAGAGCACGGCCGAGATCGCCAGGCTGACCAGCAGGAAGCCGATGATGACGAGGACGGCCTGGCCGGTTTCCCAGTTCTTGCCGCGGCCCAGCCAGTCGTGCCCGTACAGCAGGACCAGCAGGTGCACCAGGTAGAAGGCGAACGAGCGCTCGCCGAGCCAGACCATCGGCTTGCTGGCGAACCAACTGCCCCGGCCGCGGATGTCGGCGTCGGCGGCGGCCGGGATCAGCAGCGCGATCGGGATGATGGTGGCGGCCACCAGGCTGTAGAGGTACGGGACCTCCCGCGCGGCCAGGTAGTAGCCGAGGCCGAACAGCGCGATCGGCACGATCAGCGGCAGCCGGAACCACCTGCCCTCGGCCAGCACCCGGGCCAGCAGCATGCCGAGCACGAACTCCAGGGCGCGCACCGGCGGGAAGATGTAGACGAACCAGTACTGCTTGAGGCTCGCGGTGCCGTCGGGAAGCATCATCACCGGTTCCGCGGTGACCAGCTTGGCCACCAGCGGTACGCAGACGATCGCGGCGGTCACGACCACGGTGGCGGGCCACAGGTGCGAGGGGCGGATGCGGGAGATCCCCCTCCACAGCACGGGGAAGGCCAGGTAGAAGAAGAGTTCGCAGGCGAGCGACCAGCTGACGGCGTTGCCGCTGAGGAACACGTCGTACTCGGGCCACCAGGAGTGGATCAGCAGCAGGTTGGTGATCGCCTCGTCGGCGTCGACCGTGCCCGCGGCAGCCAGCATGCCGTCGGTGCGCGAGATCAGCCAGAAGGCCACCAGGGCGGTCACGAAGTGCCCGGGGTAGACCTTGGCGATCCGGCGGCGCCAGAACCGGGGTGAGCTGTCGCCCGCGCGGCGCGACCAGGCGAGGACGAACCCGCTGAGCACGAAGAAGAACGAGACGCCGATCCAGCCGGCCTTGTTCACGACGTCGGCGTAGTCGCCCTGCACCTCGGCGTCGCGGAAGAAGCGCTCCCAGGCGACGTGGAAGGCGAAGACCATCAGCGCGGCGATGAAGCGCATGCCGGTCAGCGAGGGCAGGCGGGACGTGCGATGGTGCGTGGGGGTCATGGTGTGGTGCTCCCTAGAGGCCCGGCGCGTGGCCGGCTCGGTGTGTCAGTGGTGCCCCGCTCAGGCGCGTAGGGCCCGATCGGTGAGAGCCGACGCCGCCCCGGTGTAGCGGGCGGGGTCGAGCAGCCCGTTGATGTCCTCCTCGTCGAGGTGGGCGGTGACGTCGGGCAGTTCGGCCAGGACCGTGCCGAGCCCGCAACCGCGCTCGGCGGCGGTGCGGGCCGCCGCGCCGAGCACGGCCTTGGCGCGCGCCTTGCCCAGGTGCGGGGTGAGCACGGCGGCGACGCGCTCGGAGACGATCTGCCCGCCGGTCAGGTCGAGGTTGGCGCGCATCCGCTCCGGGTGCGGCTCAAGGCCGGTCAGGAGTTCGGCCGCGGTGTGCGCGGCGCCGCCGGCCAGCCGCAGGCACTCGCGCAGCGGCTGCCACTCGGCGTGCCAGGCGCCACCGGAGCGCTCGTCCTCGGTGAGCATGCAGCCGTACAACCCGGCGGCCAACTGCGGCAGTTGCAGGGCGGCCGAGCGGATCAGGGTGGCCAGGACGGGGTTGCGCTTGTGCGGCATGGCCGAGGACGCGCCGCGCCCGGCCGGCCCCGGCTCGCTGACCTCGCCGACCTCGGTGCGGGTCAGCGACTGCACGTCCACGGCGATCTTGCCGAGCGCGCCGGCCAGGAACGAGGTGGCCGCCGCGACGTCGGCCAGCGGGGTGCGCAGCACGTGCCAGGGCAACAGCGGCACGGCCAGGTCGAGTTCGTCGGCGTACGCGGCGGTCAGGGCCTCGCCGTACGCGGCGGCCTCGGCCCGCCGCCGCTCCCGGACCGCCCCGTCCCCGGTGTCCCCGTGGCCCGCGTACTCCAGGTAGCCGGCCAGCGTGCCGGCGGCGCCGCCGAGTTCCACCGGCAGCGTGTCGGCCAGCGTCTGGAGGCGGTGGATGGCCTGGCGGACCAGGTCGAGCCAGCCGGCCGCCTTGAGCCCGAAGGTGGTCGGCACCGCGTGCAGGGTGAGGGTGCGGCCGGCCATCGGGGTGTCCCGGTGGTCGCGGGCCAGCCGTTCGAGGGCGGCCCGGCAGCGGTCCAGGTCGGCCAGGATCAGCCGCACGGCCCGCCGGGTGACCAGCATGGCCGCGGTGTCCAGCACGTCCTGGCTGGTGGAGCCGCGGTGGACGTAGTCGGCCGCCAGCGCGTCCCGGTCGGCCACGGCCGAGGTCAGCGCCTGGACGAAGCCGACGACCGGGTTGGCGGTCTCCCGGGCCGCGTGCGCGAGGGCCACCAGGTCGAGTTCGGCGTCGGCGCCGACGGCGGCGATGACCTCCGCCGCCTGGGCCGGAACCGTGCCCAGGCGGGCCTGGGCACGGGCGAGGGCGACCTCCGCCTCGATCATGGCGCGCAGCCACGCCTGGTCGTCGACCTCCGCCTCGACGGGCGTGGCCGCTCTGACCGGGGACAGCAGTCCCGCGTCCAACGACCCGACGGGTTCACTGCGGTGGGCTGTCATCTCGTTACTCGCGTCCCTTCGTGGGCCTTCGTGGGTGGGTGGGGTTCGGTGGAGCGGGTGGGCTGAGTGGGACTGGGCTGGCGACCCGGGCGCGGTCAGGCCGCGCTCTCGGTGCGGGCCGGCTCCGGGTCGGGGGCGCTCGCGGCGCCGCAGGCCAGGGCGGCCAGGGCGATGGCGTCGGAGTCGGTGAGGGTCACCGATCCCACGCCGGGCCTGATGCCGGCGGCGGTGACCCAGTGCACGGCCTCGGTGGGCACGCCGAAGGCGAAGCGGCGCGGGTGCGGGCGGTCGGCGGCGTCCAGGAGGTGGAACGGGCGGGCGGTGACGGCCAGGCCGTCGGTCTCGTACCAGCCGCCGTCCCGGGTGGCGACGCGGTGCGCGCGGCACTGCCCGCTGTCCCGGAGGTGGCGCAGCAGCGCGTCGCCGGTGCGGCGCAGCGTGATGTCGGGCAGCCGGGCCTCGATGAGGAACCGCGCGCGCACCGTCGAGTCCGGGACGTACGGGGACGTGGCGCGGTAGCCGTCCGCGCTGACGTCCACGCGTAGGTCGGGGCCGATCACGCGCAGCACGCCGGCCTCGATGAGGGCCACCATCTCCTCGGTGCGCCGGGCGGGCGGGCCGATGGACAGGTAGGCGTTGAGCGGGGTGTACCAGCGGTCCAGGTGTTCGCGGTGGCTGTCGCCGTGCAGCCCGCCGTGGTCCACCACGAGCCGGATCTCGTTGCGCAGGTCGCGCAGCACGTCGAGGGCGGCCTTGTGCGGGCCGCTGACGTTGCCCCGGCGGGCCTGGGCGACGTCGGTGCGCAGGTGGTCCAGGAGCCAGCGCTCGAAGTCGGCAGGGCCGTCGAACTCCTGGTCACGGTAGGGATGGGCGAGGCCGTCCCAGTCCCAGCGGTCGGCCCCGGCGATCCCGTACGCGTCGAGCACCTGGGACTCCTCGGCGCTGTTCCAGGGCCGGTCCAGGTACTCCTTGCGGAACCCCTCGACGTCGGCGGCCCGGTCGCGGCTGGCCAGCAGGGCGCTGTAGTAGACCGTCTCGGCCTCCTTGGCGACCAGCGGCCACACCTCGGCGCGGAAGTCCACGCCCGGGCTGTCCTCGGGCCTGCGGTGCAGCTCGGCGATCTTCTCGGGAGTGAGCAGCAGCGGCTCGTGCCGCCCGTGCGGGCCCTTCTCGTTCTCGCCGCGCGCCTGGTACGGGATGCCGCGGCGGGAGCCGGCGTACAGGCGCGGCTCGCGGCCGGAGGGCCGGTAGACCAGGCGGCCGGCCACGCGCTCGAAGACGCCGCCGCGGCCGGCGGTCAGCAGGGCCTGGTAGTCGAAGAAGTTCAGCCCGAGGCCGCGCAGCAGCACCGGCTCGCCGGCGCCGATCGCGCTCAGGTCGACGTCGGCCGGGTTGGCCGGCGGCAGGTAGCCGAGGCCGTGGGCGCTGGCCTGCTCGGCGATCGCGCGCTCCCCCGCGCCGGCATCGGCGGGCAGGTGGCCCAGGGCGAGTACCACGGCGTCCAGTCCGTCCAGCACGGTGCCGTTGGACAGCGTCACCCGCTGGAGCGGCACCTCGTGCCCCGGCCGCGCCTGCGCGTCGTCCAGGGCGACGGCCCGGGCGGCGTGCGTGGTGAGGTGCACATGGGCCGGGGCGCCGGCGACGATCCGGTCGAAGACCCAGGTCAGGTACTGGCCGTAGAAGGCGCGGGTGGGGTACGAGTCGGGGCCGAGATCGCGCGCCTCGGCCAGGGTGACGTCGCGGTAGGCCGGGTCGCCGCAGTCGGCCGCGCCGCCCGGGGCCAGCAGCGCCTGGGCCCACTGGTAGAGGCTCGGGCCCGGTTCGAGGGGTCCCTGGAGTTCGACGCTGTCGTCGGTGAACAGGGATATCTGTCCCGCGACGGTGTTCATGAGCAACTGCCGGGACTGGTCGACGCGCCAGACGCGGCCGGGCCCGGGCGGATGGGGGTCGACGAGGTGGATGTGGAGCCGGGTGTCGCGGCTGGTCCCGCGCGCGGCGGCGCACAGGCGCTCTAGCACGGAGAGGCCACGTGGCCCCGCGCCTACTACGCACACGGCTTGCTGCCTGGAGGTCATGCGCGTCCGTCCTGCCGGTAGAGGTGGCGGTAGAAGTGGTGGTGAGGTGACGGTGGGGGTGGTGCTGACTGCTGGGGGGAGGTGCCGGTAGGGCTGGCGGGTTCAGTGGGCCGGCGGCGGCGCTGACGGCGGGCGGCGTGGGTGGGCGGGGCGGCCCACGGGCCCGTTCACCGGCCGGCCCCGCGCGGCGCGCGGCGCATCAGGTGGGTCACGGCGTTGCCGATGACGGTCCGGCCGGTGTGCCCGGCGACGGTCAGGATCGACTCCGGGTGGAACTGCACGGCGGCGAAGCCGCGTTCGGGCATCTCCACGGCCATCGCGACCCGCCCCTCCTCCGTGGTCGCGGTGACCTTGAGCTGCTCGGGCAGCAGCTCGGGCACCGCGTACAGCGAGTGGTAGCGGCCCGCGTCGAAGGCCGGCGGCAGCCCGTCCAGGAGGAGCGAGTCGGTGGTGGTGCGCAGGACGCGCGAGCGCTTGCCGTGCACGGGCGCGGGCAGCGTGGCCAGGCGTCCGCCGAAGTACTCGACCAGTCCCTGGAGTCCCAGGCAGACCCCGAAGGCGGGGATGGCCAGGCGTTCGGCCTCGGCGATGGTGGCGGCGGTGGCGAAGTCGGACGGGGTGCCGGGGCCCGGCGAGAGCACCACCAGGTCGGGCCGCCGCTCCTCAAGCAGGCGCAGGTGTCCGCCGCTGCGGTAGGTGTCCACCTGGGCGCCGGTCTCGCGGAAGTAGCCGGCCAGGCAGTGCACGAAGGAGTCGCGGTGGTCGACGATGAGCACGCTGCGCCCCTCGCCCGGCGCCTCGCGCACGTGCAGCCGGCCGGCGGCCGGCCGGTCGACGCTGTCCTCCAACACCTCAAGCAGCGTCCTGGCCTTGAGTTCGGTCTCCTGCTCCTCGTCCTCGGGCCGCGAGTCGTGCAGCAACGTCGCGCCCACCCGCACGGTGGCCACGCCGTCGCGCAGCTCGATGGTGCGCAGCGTGAGCACCGTGTCCAGGCCGCCGTCGAAGCCGACCCGGCCGACGGCGCCGCCGTACCAGCGGCGCGGCGAGCGCTCGTGCCGCTCGATGAACTCGACGGCCGCCAGCTTGGGCGCGCCGGTCACGGTGACCGCCCACAGGTGCGCCATCAGCGCGTCCAACGCGTCGAGGCCCGGGCGCAGTTCGCCCTCGACGTGGTCGACGGTGTGGATGAGGCTGGAGTACATCTCGATGCGGCGCCGGGCGGTGACCCGCACGGTGCCCGGCACGCACACCCGGGACTTGTCGCCCCGGTCCACGTCGGTGCACATGGTCAGCTCGTTCTCGTCCTTGGCCGAGTTGAGCAGGGTACGGATGTGCTCGGCGTCCTCCAGGGCGTTGCCGCCGCGCCGGATGGTGCCGCTGATCGGCGACGACTCGACCAGGGTGCGCGTCCCGTCGGCGCCGGCGTCGCGGCGGACCCGGACGAACATCTCGGGCGAGGCGCCGACCAGGAACTCCCCGTCGGCGAGGTTCATCAGCAGGCTGCGCGGGGCCGGGTTGCGGTGCCGCAGCCGGCGGAAGAGCTGGGCCGGGCCGCCGCTGACCGCGCGCCGGAAGACCTGTCCGGGCACGGCCTCGAACAGGGCCCCGGAGCGGAACAGCGGCATGGCCGCGTCCACCACCCGGGCGTACTCGCCGGGCTCCAGGTCCCGTTCCCTGACGGGGCGCCGGCCGGGCGCGAACGGGCAGGCGGGGGTGGTGCGCTCCAGCCCCTCGGTGCTGCCGGCCGGGACCCGGAACTCGTAGGCGTGCCGCAGCGCCTCGTCGCTGTGCAGGTCGAGTTCGTACAGCGCGTCCGGCAGGTGCAGCACCATGTCGCGGTCGCCTGGCGTACGCCGCTGGTGCTGCTCCATCGGGTCCACCTGGAAGATCAGGTCGTAGCCGAACGCCCCGTACAGGCCGAGCAGCGGGTCGGGCCCGGCCATGCCCTCGACCAGGGCGCGGACGGCGGCGAAGACGCCGACCTGGCGGGTGCGGTCCTCCTCGGCGAACAGCCCGGCCGGAGGCGCGCCCTGCACCCGCACGCTGTCCCCGCCCCGGGCGGTGCCGTCGGCCCCCGTGAGGCCGCTGATCCGGGTGAGCGAGGGCACCCCGTCCAGGAGCGCGCCGAGCACCGGGAGCAGCAGCCCGCCGCGGTCGTTCAGGGCGCGGAAGGTGACCTGGGCGCCGGACGCGGTGACCTCGACGGGCGGGTCGAGGTAGCCGATCGCCCGGTCACCGTCCCGGAACTGGAGCAGCCCGCGGCGTTCGCACAGCGCGTCCTCCAGGACGCCGCGGAGGGCCGTGGCGCTGCCGACGTGCTCGGTGGTGCGCACCACCCGCACGCCGGCCGGCGTGGTCCACCGCGTGGTCTGTGCCGCCCGGGTGGCGGGCGGTTCGGCGGCTTCCAGCAGGGTCATCTCCCGGCTCCTTTCAAGCCCGGGTGCCGCGCGGGCACCCCGTGTCGATCACCGGGTCACGCGGTGGTGGTCCAGAGGAGGTCCGCGCGGGCGGACTGCACGTGGGTCCAGCCCTGGCTGAGTTCGGCCGGCGGGCAGACGTAGGCGGTGCGGGCGCCGGTGACGGCGCGGACGCGTTCGCTCAGCGCCATCTGTGCGGCCCGGTTGTCGGCCGCGTCACCCTCGCCCGGGGCCACCGCCACCACGTCCACGGTCTCGGCCCGCACCAGTGCGGCCACCCGCGCCACGGCCGTGGCCACCGGCTCCTCGGCGGGCGCGGTGGCGCGCACCAGCACGCCGACCCGGGCGCCGGGCGCCGCCGCGCGCGCCTGCCGCAGGCGGGCCGTCGCGCCGCTCAGGAACGCGTCCAACGTGCCGCCCGTCGCGTCGACTTCGACGACCACGGTGTCCGCGTCCCGCATCGGCGCGAGGGGCTCGTCCACCGCCCTCACGAGCACCGCGTCGCCGGGTTCGGCCGGCTCGCCCACGCCCACCAGGGTGGGCACCGGCTCGGTGGGCTTGGGGGTCCACGCGTGCCCGCAGCGCTCGGCGAGCCCCTTGTCGAGGCGCAGCAGCAGGTCGGCCGGGGACTGTCCGCTGCGGCTGAGCAGGCGCAGCATGAGCGTGCCGACGTCCAGGTCGGCGTGGTCCTCCTGGTGCTCCCACATCCGGCGGCTGGCCCAGGCCGCCCGCTGGATGCCCGTCACGATCGGCCGGCGGGCCTTCTCGTACGCGACCAGGGCCTCCTCCAGCGCGTCGGGGCCGCTCGCGGCGGCGTCGTGCAGGCGGCGGGCGAGTTCGGTGGCGTCCTCCAGGGCCATGGTGGTGCCGGAGCCGACCGAGAAGTGCGCGGTGTGCACGGCGTCGCCGATGCCGACCAGGCGGCCGTGGGACCAGCGGTCGGCGTCGACGTGCGAGAACGTCAGCCAGCGCGATCCGTTGCCGATCAGCCGCGCGCCCTCCAGGTCGGCGGCGAAGACCTTGGCGCAGTACTCCATGGCCTGCTCGTCGTTCCACCCCGGCGGCTGGGTGTGTCCGTCGACGAACCCGCCGGCCCGGAAGGTCTCCGCGCTGATCTCCACCAGGAAGGTGGACTTGTCCCGGGTGTACGGGTAGACGTGCGCGCCGACCGGGCCGTGCCCGCCGTCGGCGAACAGGAAGGTCATCGCGTCGAAGGCGCGTTCCACGCCGAACCACGCGTACCGGCTCTCGCCGGTGACCTGGCGGGCGCCCCACTCCTGGGACCTGGCCGCGCGGGTGCGGCTGCCGGCGCCGTCGGCGGCGACCACCACGTCGTAGCGCTCCAGCAGGTCGGTGGCGTCGGCCTCGGTGCGGTAGTGCAGCCGGGCGCCGGACTCGCGGGCCAGCTTCTGCAGGCTCAGCAGCAGCGCGCGCCGCTCGACGGCGGCGAAGCCGTGGCCCGAGGAGCGCACGGCGTGGCCGTCGCGGCGCACCTCCACGTCCTCCCAGCGGGCGCCCTGGTCGAGGAGGGCGGCGACCACGTCGGGCGCGGCCTGCCGCAGCCGGGCCAGGCTCAGCCGGGAGAAGACCACGCCGAAGCCGAAGGTGGCGTCGGCCGGGCTGCGCTCGAAGACGTCCACCTCGTGGTCGCCGAGCCGGCGCAGCAACAGGGCGAGCATCAACCCGCCGGGACCGGCGCCCACGCACGCAACTCGCATCGTCCTCATACCCCCTTGGCCGGGGTGGCGGGCGGAAGGTCCGCCTCGCCACTCCCGCTGGTGTCCTGTGCGGCGCCGTCGGTCGGCGCCTGTGTGCTGGTCGAAGCGGCGTCGGCACCGCTCGGCCGGGCGCCCGGCCCGCCCTCGCCCGGGCCGGTGGCCGGCTCGCCGCCCGGCGCCGGGCCGGCCGCCTGGACGCCGGTGGCCTCGGCGCCCGTGGCCTGGACGTCGATGGCCTCGGCGCCCGTGGCCTGGACGTCGGTGGTCGGCGTGTCGGTTGCCCCGGTGTCGGCGCTCGGCGCGCCGGTGGGCCGGGCCTCGGTGGTCGCGGGCCGGGCGCCGGTGGTCAGGTCGGGCGCGCCGTGGGTGTCGGTGGCCGGCTGGCCGAGGCCAGCGCGCAGCACCCGGCGCAGCACCTTGCCCGCGGTGCTGCGCGGCACCTCGGGGACGAACACCACGCGCGCCGGGCGCTTGTAGCCGGCCAGTTCGGCGACGCAGGCGGCGAGCAGGGCGGAGGCCCTCGGCGCCGGCTCGGCCGCGGCGACGAACGCGACGGGCACCTCGCCCCACCGCGCGCACGGCTCGCCCACCACGGCCACGTCCGCCACCCCGGGCTGGGCCGCGAGCACCCGCTCGACCTCGGCCGGGTAGACGTGTCGGCCGCCCCGGTCGATGACGTCGCGGAGCCGGTCGACGAGGTAGAGGTAGCCGTCCGGATCGGCGTACGCGGCGTCGCCGGTGCGCAGCCAGCCGTCGCGCAGCACCTCGGCCGTCGCGGCCTCGTCGCCCCAGTAGCCGAGCATCCGCCCGTCGCCGCGCACGCACAGCTCGCCGATCTCGCCGGGCGGCACCCGGCGGCCCGCGCGGTCGTGGATCTCGATGTGGCAGCCGGGCAGCATCCGCCCCGCCGAGCGCAGCCGCAGTTCGGCGGTGGCGTCGGCGATGCCGGCGGCACCACCGGTCACCTGGGCGCGGTCGAAGAGCATGGCGGCGATGGGCCCGCCGCCCTCGGTGATGCCGTAGACGTTGCGCAGCGGGCACGGGAAGCGCTCAAGCGCCTCCCGCAACACCTCGTCGGGGATCGGCGCGCCGCCGCACATCACCTCGGTGAGGGTGGCCAACTCCGCCGCGTCGAAGGCCGCCGCGCGCAGCACGGCGCGGACCATGGCGGGCACCAGGAAGGCGCGGGTGGCGCGGTGTCGGGCCACGTCGGCCAGGAACCGCTCCGGGGTGAACTCGGGCTCCAGGACGAGGGTGCCGCCGGCGGCGAGCAGGGCGAGGCCGATGACCATGCTGCCGTGGAACAGCGGGCACGGGTTGACCATGACATCGCCCGGGCCGAAGCCCAGCTCGGCGGCCATCCCGGTGTAACAGGCGGACAGGGAGCGGTGGGTGACCGTCACGCCCTTGGCCCGGCCCGTGGTGGCCGAGGTGTGCAGGATGGCGTGGATGTCGTCCTGCCGGGGCAGCGGCAGCGTCCGCACGGGCCCGGTGGCCATCGCCTCGTACGCGGGCGAACCGAGCGTCACCCGCCAGCCGTCGCCGAGTACGTCGCCGTGCCGGTCGAGCACGGACCGCTCGACGAAGACGCCCACCGGCTCGACGGTGTCGATGACGTACGCGACCTCGGGCCCGGGGAAGGTGTGGTTGACGGGGCAGACGATGACGCCCGCCTTGGCCGCGGCGACGTACAGCTCAAGGACCTCGGCGCGGTTCGGCGAGCTGACCGCGATCCGCTCGCCGCGCCGTACGCCCCGGTCGAGCAGCGCGCTGGCCAGCGCGTCGGTGCGGGCGTCCAGCTCGCGCCAGGTCAGCTCGCGCGCGCCGGCCACCACCGCCAGCGCGTCGGGGCGCCGCTGGCGGTGGCGGCGGACGAGGTGGGCCACCCACATCAGCGGGCCTCCCGGCCGGCGGTGCTGGGCGTGGCGTGGGCGGCGCGGTCGAGCGGTCGCGGCAGGTGGCTGGGCTCCGGCAGCGGTCGGTGACCCGGTGCGATCTGGTCGGTCACGGCTTCGGCTTCCCCTCGTGGTGTGCGGGTGGTGCGGGTGGTGCGGGCGCTGGGTACGTGGCGGCCTCGGCGGAGCGGTGGCGGGGCGGCGGGCGCCGTCGTACGCCGACGTGGGCGGCGGGGCCGTGGGCCGTGGCGTGGGCCCCGCCGCCGCTCGGGTGCGCGTGGGCGCCGTGGTCTAGCCGCCGACCTCCGAGTCCTTGCGCGCCGGGGCCGGGGCGGGAGCGGGGGCGGTCTCGCCGCCCTCCCTGAGCCCGAAGCGCTGGTGGAGGCCGGCCAGCGGGCCGGGGGCCCACCAGTTCCACCTGCCGGCCAGCCGCATGAAGGCCGGCACGAGCACGCCCCGCACCAGGGTCGCGTCCATGATCACGGCCAGTGCCATACCGAGGCCCAGGATCTTCATGTACGTGATGCCGGAGACGACGAAGGACAGGAAGACCGTGGCCACGAGCACGGCGGCGGCGGTGACGATGCCGCCGGTGCGCTCCAGGCCGAGCGCGACGGAGCGGGTGTTGTCGCCGGTCAGGTCGTACTCCTCCTTGATCCGCGAGAGGAGGAAGACCTCGTAGTCCATGGAGAGGCCGAACGCCACGCAGAACATCATGATCGGCGTGGTGGCCACGATGCCGCCGGTGACCGTGAAGTCGCCCACCAGCCACTGCAGGTGCCCGTCCTGGAAGATCCAGACCATGGCGCCGAAGGTGGCCGTCAGGCTGAGCAGGTTGAGCACCAGCGCCTTGACGGGCACCAGGACGCTGCCGGTGAGCAGGAAGAGCAGGACGAAGGTGGAGACGGCGATCAGCGCGATGCTGTACGGCAGTCGGTCGCCGAGCGAGTCCATGGTGTCGTGGAACGCCGGCCCGGTGCCGCCCACCTTGACGTCGAAGGGGGCGTTGGTGGCGCGGACGTCGCGCACCACGTCCTGGCCCTCGTCGCTGTAGGAGCCGACGCTGGGCACCACCGACAGCCAGGTGCCGTCCTCACCCGCGTACCGGGCCGACTCCTTGTTGGCCCGGGTGACCTGGCGACCCTCGGCGTACGAGCCGGTCAGCGCGTCCACCCGGGCGACGTTGTCGAGTTGGGAGAGCGCGCTGGCGTAGTCGCCGATCTCGGCCGTCCTGGCGCTGGGGTCGCCGAGGCCCTCGGCGACGACCATGACCGGCTCCATCTCGCGGGCCGTGTAGTCCTGCGAGAGCGTGGTGTTGACCCGGTGCGCCTCGGCGTCCTTGGGCAGCGCGCGCTCGTCGGCGAGGTTGAAGCTGATGCCGAGGAACGGGCCGCCGAGCACCAGGAGTACGACGATGACGCCGGAGGCGAACGGGACCGGGCGGCGCATCACCCTGGTGGCGACCTTGTGCCAGAAACCGTCCTCGACCGACCTGGTCCGCTGCTTGGTCCACGACCACTTGTTGATGCGCGGCCCGATGACGGCCAGCAGCGCCGGCAGCATCACCAGGGTGGAGAGCGCGGCGAAGGCCACGACGGCGATGCCGGAGTAGGCGAAGGACCGCAGGAAGTACATGGGGAACAGCAGCAGGGCGGAAAGCGACAGAATGACGGTGATGGCCGAGTAGAGCACCGTACGACCGGCGGTCTTGACGCTCGTGGCGACCGCTTCCTCGACCGTCGCGCCCTTTCCGAGTTCCTCGCGGTATCGACTGACGACAAAGAGGCTGTAGTCGATACCGAGACCGAGTCCGAGCCCCGTTGTCATATTCATCGCGAACACCGAGACGTCGGTGAACGAGACGAGGATCTGCAACACCAGCATGGCGCCGATGATGGAGACAATTCCGAGGGCGAGCGGCAACAGGGCGGCGATGACGCCGCGGAAGACCAGAATCAGCAGAACCAGGGTGATGGGCAGCGCGATGGTCTCCGCGAGGAGCAGGTCGTCCTGCGTCTGGACGTTCAGCTCGCGGTACGCCTCGGCCCGGCCGCCGAAGAGGACGTCGAGCCCCTCGAAGCCGTCCTCGTAGTGCGGGAGCAGCTTCTCCAGGTTGTCCTCCACCTCGTCCTCGTCGCCCTCCAGGTGGGCCAGGACGAGCGCGGAGTCGGACTTCTCGCTGCGCAGCGAGGGGTCCTTGCCCAGCGTCCAGTAGGAGCCGGCCGACTGGACGCCGGGCTCGTCGCCGAGCTTCCTGGTCAGCTCGGCGCCCTTGCGCGCGGTCTGCGCCTGGTCCGCGCCCTGTGGGGTCCTCACCAGCAGCACCAGGTTGGGCTCGCCGGTGCCGAAGCGGTCGGTCAGCGCCTTGCTCGCCTTGGTCGATTCCGCGTCCGGCACCTCGTACCCGCCCGACGACAGCTTGCTCGAAACGCTGCCGCCGAGCCCTCCGGCGACCACGCAGAAAAGCAGGCACAGGATGAGCACCAGCTTTCTGCGTCCGGTCGCCAGCGCTGCCAGCTTGTTGAACATCAGATCCTCCAGTGTGGAGCTTTCGGAACCGGCCGATTCGGTTCCGACGAGGGCGTGTCGGAGATGATCAGATCAGTCGGCCAGTGGCAGCGGGCGGCAATCGACCAGAATTCGCTCGCCATTGGCAGAGACGTGATCGGCCAGTGGCTCTTCGGCCGTTCGGTCCCAGGCGAGTACGCGATTGTGAATGGAACCGCGGCAGAAGTCGGCGAACTCGGGGGCGGTATTGCGCTGGCGCCCGCCGAGATAGGCGAGCACCGGGTCGAGCACCAGCCAGCGCCCCTCCTCGTACACCTCGGTCCAGGCGTGCTCGACGCCGATGAGGCCGAGCAGGAACCCCTTGCGGGTGCGGGCGCGCAGGCCGGCCTCCTCGGCGCGCTCGCGCATCAGCCAGGCGGAGACCACGCAGTCGGCCATCCGGTGGGCGAGCGCGGTGCGCGGCTCGGCGCGCAGCGTGCCGGGTATCCAGCCGTACTGGTAGACGCCGGTGGCCAGTTCGTCCAGGAGCTGGTCGTGGATGTCGCGCACGGCGTCGGTGCGCGGGCTGTCCACCAGGCCCCGGGTGGTCAGGCGGGCCTCGGCGGTGCCGGGGCCGTCGACGTCCGCCTGCCACGCGAGGAGTTCGCCGCCGAGCACCTTGGGTTCCGGCGGCAGCGGGGCGACCACGGTCTCGGGCGAGCCCTCGACGGAGGCGGCGAGCCGCACGCGCCAGGTGCGGGCCGTCGTCCAGCTCTCCGGCCTGCCCGTGGCCAGTCGCATGCAGGAGCGCTCGCCGAGTTCGGCCACCGACTTGCCGGTGCCGGACTGCAGGCCCAGGTTCATCACGTCGTGGTAGTCGAACCGCGGACCCCGCGGCGTCTCCTCGGCCGGGAAGCCGGCCGCCACCAGCAGCTCCACCAGCTCGCTGTCGCAGCCGAGTTGATGGGCCGCCTCGTCCACGTCCAGCCGGGCGTCCCGGTGCCCGGCGGGTACCGGGATCATCCTCTCCACGCCGCGCTTCAGGGCCTCAAGCCGCGAGGCCGGCGGGTCGCCCGCCGCGTTCCGGTGATCGGTCGTCATCTTCCGGGCTCCTTGTCGCCTTTTACCGTTCCGCGAGCCGGGTCAGCTCGCCGGCGGCGAGCCGGCGCGCGACCTCGAGTCGCTTGACCTTCCACGTGGCGGTGTGCGGGATGTCGTCCCAGCGGCAGTGCACCGGGTCCGCCAGCGGCGGCAGTTCCTTGGTCGCCGCCGCCCAGGCCACCGGGTCGAGCGGCAGGTCGCCGCGCGTGCACACCAGCGGCACCGGCGGCCCGTCCTCGACCGGGATCAGCACGGCCTCGGTGAGCTGCGGGATGCTCTCCAGGATGTGGTCCTCGGTGGCCAGCAGGCTGTCCACGCCGCTGGCGCGGTCCACCAGCCGGTCGTACAGGTGCAGGCAGCCCTTCTTGCTGATCATCCCGTAGTCCCCCATCGCCCACCAGCCGTTCTTCCGCTGGTCGGGGTAGCCGATGTAGCTGGGGGTGATGCCGCCGGAGCGGGCGAAGATCGCGCCGGGGGTCTGCTTGCCGAGGTGGGTGTCGCCGTTCTCGTCGCTGATGCGAATCCTGGTGTGCCCGAAGACCGGCTTGCCCACGCAGCGGCCGTCCTCGCAGCCGCCGCCGAGCCGGTGCAGTTTGACGGTGACGGGGCCGGTCTCGGACTGGCCGTACGCCTGGAGGTAGCGGGCCTTGGGCTTGGCGACCCGCAGCAGCGTGTTGATGGTCCTGGGGTGGGCGGCGTCGAAGGAGCTGAGGAACATCCGTACGCCCGCGAAGAGTTCGGGCCGCTGCTCGGCCACCTCCTCCCAGCGGATGAACACGTTGGGCACGGTCTCCAGGAGGCCGGGGCGGACCCGGGCCATCATGGCGGCGGCGTTGGCCGGCTCGGGGTCGACCATGAAGCCCAGCGGCACGCCGAGGGCGAGGATGGCGAGCATGCCGGACATGCTGCGCGCGTGCACCGGCGACAGGCACATCAGCAGCGGGTCGTTGACGCGCAGCACCCGGCCGATCATGACCTGCGGCTTGGCGTGCCCGGCGAAGCTCCTGACGGAGTGCACGACCAGCTTGGGCACCCCGGTGGTGCCGGAGCTGTGCGTGACCAACTGCGGGGAGTCCTGCGGCGGCACGGCCAGCGCGGGCAGCGGGGCCGGGCTCAGGTCGCCGAGCGAGCGGCCGTGGGCGCCGGCGGCGCCGACGTACCAGCGGGGCGCGGCGTCGGCCGCCACCTCGGCCAGGGTGCCGCCGGCCTCGATGGCGGCGTCGGTGACGATCGCGACCGGTTCGGCGGTGCGCACCAGGGCGCCGAGCGAGGCCGCCCCGACCGCGTCGTGCACCAGCACGGGCACGGCGCCGATCCGGGCGCACGCGAAGGCGAGCAGCGGCACGTCGAAGTTGGGCCGCTTGACGATGACGACCCGGCCGCCGGCGCTGACCCCGGCGGCGGCGAGCAGCCCCGCGGCCTGGTCGACGCGGTCGCGGAAGTCCACGAAGCTCAGCTCGGTGCCGGCGGCCGGGAACAGGTCGAGCGGGCGGTCCAGGTAGAGGGAGGCGCCCGGGTGGCGGCGTGCGGCCTCCGCGGGCGCGGTGGCCAGCGCCATGGTGCGCCGGCTCACTGGTCGGCTCCCTCGCGCACGGCCGCGCGGGTGTCGGGCTCGGCGGCGATGTGCGCCACCAGGTTGTCGAACGAGGAGACGGCGTCGACCGAGTCCAGCAGGTCCCACTCGACGCCGAACGTCTCGTCGATGGCGTCGAGCAGGCGCATGAAGCCGGTCGAGGTCAGGCCGAGGTTCCACAGCGGCACCGTGCGGGCACCCGGCTCGTCCAGCGGCACAGCGCCGCCGACTATGTCCTCCAGCAGGGCGCGCAGCTTCTCCGCTACTGCTTCCGGGCTGTGCATTGGGGTCCTCCATTCACTGCCCGCGTGTGCTGGCAGGCTCGGGGTGGTGCGGTCGGTACGGACAGTGCGGGCGATACGGGGAAGTGCGGGCGGTACGGGAGGTGCGGCGGTCGCGACCGCCGGGTGCGGGCCGCGACCGCCGCGGCCTAGGCCACGCGCAGGCGCTCGGTGGCGGGCTTGACCACGCGCCCGAGGCCGGCGCTCTCGTCGAACCCCCGCTGCTGGCGCAGGAAGTACAGGACGTACTCGGCCAGGTCATCGATGCCCATCGGAGCCCGCGAGGCGTCCGCGCCGCAGACGGCGTCGGTGTGCGTCAGGTCGAACGTCTTGCTGTTCTTCATGTGCGGGCGGTAGAAGTCCATGCCCTTGTCGAAGACGTCGTCCACGGGCGTGAAGTCGGTGGTGTCCGAGGCCCAGATGGGGCTGGGCAGGCCGACCAGGTCCATCACCGTGGTGATCACGTCGCTGGTGGTGGGCTGCTCGGAGTTGGCCAGGTGGAAGAAGGTCTCCGGCGAGTCGGAGAGCGCGATGGAGACCGCGTTGCGGGCCACCATGTCCACCGGTACGAAGTTCAGCCGCGACTCGGGGTCGGCCAGCAGCCGCACCGGCGTGTCGGGCAGCATCTCGACGCCGAGCCGGCGGCCGGCCACGCGCTTGAAGAGCAGCACCTGTCGGGCGAAACCGTACATGCCCGACCAGTTGATGCCGTGCCGGGTGACGCTGTGCCCGATGACGATGCTGGGGCGCAGCACGCGGACGCGCATCCGGTCGGCGGCGTCCAGGACCAGCGCCTCGGCCTGGATCTTGGAGCGCTCGTAGCTGTTGTTGGCCACCGAGGTGTCGGTGGCGCGCACCTCGCGGATCAGGCCGCGCCGGGCGCCGGCGACGTAGGAGGTGCTGACGTAGTTGAACGTGGTGGCGCCGAGGTCCTGGGCGAGTTGGAGGATGTTGCGGGTGCCGCCGATGTTCTGCGCCTCGATCTCGTCGCGGTACTCCTCCTCGTACCGCAGGGACGCCGCGCAGTGCCACAGCTCGTCGATCCGGGGGGCGGTGGCCAGGTCGACGCCGCCGCCGGCGACGGTCATGTCGCCGCGGATGGCCCGGGTGCGCTCGGCGATCGCGGTGGCCAGCTCGGGGCGTCCGTAGCCCTCGGCCAGGCCGTTCAGCGCCTCGTGCAGGCGCTTGGTTGCTACCTCGTCGTCGCTGCCGCGCACCATGGCGTAGATGACGCCCTCGGTGCGCTCCAGCAGTTCCAGGACCACGGTGCCGCCGACAAAGCCGGTGGCCCCGGTCAGCAGACGGATCGTCATCAGTGCTTCTCCCAGGGGATGGTGACAGCGCGGTCAGTCCGCTCGCCGCGGCGGCGGTGACTGTCGGTCGGTCGCGTGGGTGCGGCGGGGGCGGGCCTCGGGGGCGCGCCGGCACGGGGTGGCGGCCGACGCGCGCCGGGCGGTCGGGCGGTTCGCGCCGGCCCGCTCCCCCGCCGGGTGGTGGATCAGGCCGGAACGTGCTGGCCGGCCGCCACCAGTTCGCGCAGGAACTCGCCGGTGGCCTTCTGGAAGCCGTCCGGGTCGTCGAAGAAGGGCACGTGGCCGGCGCGGGCCAACGTCACGGCGCGCGAACCCGGGATGCGGGCCAGCGCGTCCTCGACGACCGACTCGCTCCAGGAGAAGTCGCCGTCGCCGAGGATGAGCAGGGTGGGCGCGGTGATCCGGGACAGCAGCTCGGGATTGTCGTCCAGTTCGAGGGAGGCGAGGAAGTTCTCCTTGATGCCCTCGGCGGTGAACAGCGAGGCGAAGCTGTCGCGCAGCGCCAGGTAGGCGGGCAGGCCGCCGCCGTTGATGGTCTGGTCGCAGAAGGACATGGCGTACAGGTGGTTGAAGAACTGCGGGATGCCGCCCGAGTCCAGGCTCGCCACCCAGGAGCGGGTGACCAGCTCGCGGCGCAGGCCGCCGTTGGGCGAGAACGCCGGGCCGACCAGGACCAGGCCGGCGACGCGCTCGGGGTACCTGAGCGCGAAGTCGCGCACGATGAGGGTGGAGATCGAGGTGCCGATCAGGTACGTCCTGTCCACCTTGAGGTGGTCGAGGAGGGCCTTGAGGTCCTCGACGTGGTCCACGAAGCGGACTTTCTCCGGGCCGGGCTTGGAGTTGCCCTGGTTGCGCAGGTCGTAGTTGATGAGCTGGAAGTCGCCCTCCAACTGGGTGGTGAAGCCGTGCCAGAAGGGGCTCACCATGGCGAAGTTGTTGAGCATGACGACGGCGGGGCCCTCGCCGCGCACCTCGTAGCTCAGCTCCACACCGCCGCCGAGCGCCAGCGTCTCGTGGTCGGCGTACCGGACGTCGAGTTGTCCGAACTCCAGGTCTGCCATGTTGGTTCGTCCTCCGTTGTCATCGCACGACTGCGCGGGTGCGTAGGTGCGCTCGGCGTGGTGGGCCTGGGCGGGGTCGTGGCCGTCAGCGGCGGGACTCCCGACCGCCGTGGGCCGGGTCGGTGCCGACCCCGGCGTGCGGTCCCGGGTCCGCGGCGCGCTCGGCCGCGCAGTGCACCTCGAAGCGACATCCGCTGATGTCACCATGGCCCGCTGCGACGACCTCCACGTCAAGCCCTGCGGGCACCAGCGGCCATCCGCTGTGTCCCATGGGGCACCCCCTGTCTGCTTCGCCCGCCGACCGTGGGCTCGCCGCTTCGTCGCGGTCGGCGCACGGCCGGTGGGGAGGCATGTCGGAGCGTTGTTCGAACGCTCCGGGAACGATCCTGCTGGCCGGCGGCCAAGGCGCGTTCAAGGCGTGGAAAAGGGGTGCCCAGGGAACGGGGGTTGACTTACGCGGAGGTGCCCGCCGCGGCCGGCACGGCTCGCTCGCGCGCTCCGGGCAGGACGTGCAACGCGGCGGTCGCCGGCGCGTGTACGGGCACGGACAGCCGGATCAACACGGGGATACGGAACAGTGGCACGGCGTCCGGGCCCTCGCGCCACATCTCCGCCACGCAGTGGTCGAGAAGCTGTCCGACCAGCATCTCCGCACTCCAGGCGTCCACGCCGAGCAGCGTCGCGGCGCGCGCGATGGTGAACGGCTCGCCGCCGGCGGCCGACAGCAGCGTCAGCGCCTCGTACGCGGTCTGGTCAAGGCGCGCGCAAGCGCTGGCAAGGCGGGCCAGGACATCGAAGGAACCGGTACGCAACTGGGCGATGCGGTGGTCCTCCTCGGCCAGCCGCGCGGCGAGGTCGGTGACCGACCACATGGGCCGCGCCGCCAGCTTCTCGCCCGCGGCGCGCACCGCGAGCGGCAGGTTGCCGGTCAGCCGCACCACCTGGCGGGCCACCGCCGAGTCCGCGCCGACCCGGTGGCGGCCGGCCAGCGACGCGAACAGCTCGGCCGCCTCGTCGGTCTCCATCGGGCCGAGTTCCACGGTGGCCGCGCCCGGCAGGCCCGGCAGCCGCACCCGGGAGGTGACCAGCACCGTGCTGCCCGGGCCGCCCGGCAGCAGCGGCGCCACCTGGTCGGCCGACGTGGCGTCGTCGAGCAGGACCAGCAGCCGCCGCTCCGCGCTCCAGTTGCGGAAGATGCGCCCCAGTTCCTCGGTGTCGTCGGGCAGGTCGACCACCGGGTGCCCCAGGTCGCGCAGGAGCGCGCGCAGCACGCACGCGGGGCGCACCGGACGGTCGTCGTCGTCGTGCAGCCGCGCGTACAACTGCCCGTCGGGGAAGAGTTCGCGCAGCCGGTGCGCGGCGTGCACGGCCAGCGCGGTCTTGCCGGCGCCGGCGCCGCCGAGCACGGTGACGATACGGGGCGCGGAGCGCGCGCCGGCGGCCGGCTGCGCCAACTCCTCCAAGCGCGCCAACTCGGCGCGGCGCCCGGTGAAGTCGGCGGTGTCCACCGGGAGTTGGGCCGGTGGTCGGTGAGCCGCCACCGGGTGGGCCGCGAGGGTGGCGGCCGGCGCGGGCACGGCCGGCGACAGCGGGGCCGGCTCGGGCTGTGCGGCACCGGTGGGCGCGGTCAGCACCACCGGCTCGGCGCGCACCGCGGGCTGGTCCAGTTCGAGGGTCTCGTTGAGCACGTCCCACTGGAGCTTCTGCAACCGCTCCGACGGGTCGATCCCCAGGTCCTCGACGAGGTTGCGGCGCAGCCGGCTGAACGCGTCGAGCGCCATGCTGCGCTGGTCGGCCCGGTAGGCGGCGCGCATGAGCTGCGCCGTGAACTCCTCGTGCACCGGGTGCGCCGCGGTGAGCTGCCGCAGTTCGCCCAGCAGGCTGCGGTGCCGGCCGAGTTGCAGCTCGGCCTCGATGCGCAGTTCCAGGGCGCTGATCCGGGCCTCGGAGATCTGCGTGATCCTGGCCGCGAGCACGGGCCCCGCCTCAAGGCCGGCGAACGGGTCGCCGCGCCACAGCGCCAGCGCGGAGCGCAGCGTGGCCACCACGTTCAGCGCGTCCCCCTTGCCGAGGGCCCGCCGCGCCTGGGTGACCCGGCGCTCGAACTCCCACAGGTCCAGCTCGTCCACCAGCAGGTTGATCCGGTAGCCGTTGGGGCACGTCTCCAGCCGGTTGGTGGGGCCCGACGCGCTCTGTAGCGCCCGGCGGAGCTGGTAGACGTAGGTCTGTACGGTCTTGCGGGCGAGCCGTGGCGGCTCGTCCTCCCACAACTCCTCGATCAGCGCGGACGTCGTGACCAGCCGGTTGGCGTGGATGAGCAGCACGGCCAGGGCGCGCCGGGCCATGGGCGCCGATGGCGTGCGGCTCTCGCCCCGCTCTCTGACCTCCATCGGTCCGAGCACCCCGATGCGCAGGGCCGTCGGCTCGGTATCGGGTGTGCCCGCATAGGGCAACGCGCCGTCCTTCATGTCTTCCCCCGTGTTGCGTTGTCACATCGCGCATGGTTCCCACCGACGACTCGCGGGGCGAGTGGGCCCCGCGGGCTCACCGGGGTGGGGCTCGGCCGGCCAGTGGGTCCGGCGTGGGGCCGGGCACCGGGCCGCGGCGCTGGGCGCCCGCCGCGGTCGCGGCGCGGGCATCGGGTGTCGAGCGCCGCCACGGCTCGCCCGGTGCGGGCCGGCGGCGGCGGGTCGGGGCGGCGAGGCGCCCGACGGCGGACGGGATGGTGGTGGGTGAGGCGGTGGTGGGAGAGGCGGTGGCGTACGGGATGGCGGCGCGCGCGGCCACCTGGGTAGGTGCGCCCACTCGGCCGGGGGCGCCACGGAACCGCGCGGTGGTACGCGCCGGCGGGGCGGCCCGCGACAGCGTTGCCACGGGTGGCGTGACGGCCGGTGCCACGGGCGTGCCGGGTCTCCCGAGCGGCCCGGCGGGCGTCGCGAGCGGTCCTGCGGTGGTAGCGAGCTGCGCGGTGCGCGGGCGAGTCGTGCGCACCCGGCCGGGGGCCGACCCCGTGCCGCACCGGGGACGGGGCGATCCACCGCTTACCGCCCGGGTGCGGGCCGCTAACCGCGGACGAGGTGGCCGGGTGCTCATGGGGCTGACCGTACGGCGCGCCGCGAATCAGCGCAGTAGCACCACCGGGATCGGGTGACTAGCAGGAATTTGCCGTTGTCTTCGGCGGCCTTGTCATTGGGCGAACGAAACGACTGACAGAAATGCGGGACGCGCTTGCCGCGCACGCCCGTACCGCCCGGTTCGGGGCGGTTCCCACCGTCGACGGAAGTGGCGGATTCGCCCGCTCGATCCGCGCTACGGGCGGCGGCGCCGACCCTCGCGCGGGATAGTGGAAGAGAGAAATGAGAACGGTGACCGCTCGGTGCGGCGACACGCATCCCTGGACCCTCCATGTCTCATGCTGACGAGTTTTCCCAGCGATCCCAGTAGCTACGTGGCCAGTTGGGTCGCATCCAGTGCGTCGCGCCGGTGAATCATGGCATAGGACCCGGCCGGATTTCCATGGTGATTCCGAGGCGCCGTTCCCCCTTCGCGCCGATCAACGCCTTGTTCATTGCCGCGCCATATGACTGCCATCCCTCGGCGGCCACTGGTGTGAGCATCGGCACAGCGCCGGCATCCGGCAGGCCCGCGCGCGGCCCGTACCGACGACTGGCCGGTGCCCGCCGTCGCGAAATACGCCGCCCCCGACCACCGGCCAGGTCGCGCGGGCCGCCCCGCACCGAGCCACCGACCGGCCCGCCACGCCCGGCACCCGCCGCCCCACCAGGGCACATGCCACGCCTCGGGCGCCCGGCGACCACGTCGGAACACCCGTCGCGGGCCGGCGCCGACCCACCCCGGTCACGCGGCTGGCTCCGGGGCCTCGACCCGCAGCACCGGCGGGCACACCGCGCGCGCGAAATCCGCACCGATTGGCCGGGTATGCACCGGGCCTTTCCTCACGGCCCGTCATTACCGGTCCGTAAACGGGAGCCGGGCGGCAGAATGCGCGGCGCCAGCAACCCTGGTGCGGCGAAATGCGCTATCGCCGCCAACCCCTCGCAACACCCACCAGGCACCCCAGAAACCCCGGTTTCCCCGGCACATTTCGTGAATTCCGGCTGACGCGTTACGGGCGACGCCGGACGGGGAAGCCCGCGAAGCGGCCACGCCGCACCGGCCCATTCTCCGGCCCGTATTTCCAACCCAGCACACGACGCGCACCCAGCACGAACCGCCCCCATGGGCGCCGCCCCGAACTCATGGCGTCTTACCCGGACTTCACCGCGTCGCGCATATCACCGCGCCCCTGATCGTACGCCAGATCCCGTACGGCAACGGCCTTTCCGCCATTCACGCACCCGACGAGCCAAGGTGCCCGGACGCCATCCCCCGCGCCGAACTCCCACCGCGCGCGACAGGGAATGCGAGCGTCCCGAAAGCGCGCAATGCCCGGGGTGGCGCGGCCCGGCAACCCCACGGAAGTGACACCAGCACCGAAGACACCACCGGGCCACCCTGGGGCGCCCCACAGCGTCCGGCGGGCGGGGCGCCGCCGCCTCGCTAACCGAGCATCGCGGACGCGAGGTCCGCCAACCGCCGCCGCACCTCATCCCCCGTCAACCCCTCGACCCCCACCAGGTGTTCCACGAGGTCGGCCCGGGTCGCGGCCAGCAGGACGTGGGCGGCGTAGTCGGCGTCCGGCACGTCGGGCAGGTCCCGCAGCACGTCGCGGAGGGTCGCGTGCCACCCGACGTAGTGCCCGGCCTGGTACGGGCTGCCGCCGCCGGCGTCCTCCAGGGCCAGCGTCAGGTGCCGGTTGGCGAGCTTGAACTCCAGCACGGCGTCGAGCAGCGCCAGGGCGCGCTCCCGGGGCGCGCCACCCGGGCCGAGCGGCGGCGGCCCGGCCTCCACGGCCTGTCGCAGCGGCTCGATCCGGGCCTCGACCAGGGCGCGGATCAGCCCCGTCCGATCCCCGAACCGTCGGAAGAGGGTTCCCTTGCCGACCCCGGCCGCCGCCGCCACGTCGTCCATCGAGACGCCGCGCGGGCGCTCGCTGCGGGCGAACAGCGCGTCGGCCGCCGCCAACACGGCCTCGCGGTTGCGCGCGGCGTCCGCGCGCTCCCTCCGTACGGTCACGAAACCCTCCTCTTGCGATGCGGACCGGCGGTCCGTATATTGCCGACGAGCACAAGCGGACTATCGGTCCGCATCGTATCGGACGGAGCACTTCCGATGACCGACCCCATGACACCGGCGGACCTCTTCCGCCACGGGCTGCGCCTGCCGCTCGCCAAGGACATCGACGGCTGGGTGGCGCTGAGCGACGAGCGGGTGCTGGTCGAGTTCCCGTACGCCCCGCCCGGCTACCCCCGGCGGCTGACGGGCCGCTCCGAACTCGCCGCGTACCTGCGGGACTACCCCGCCCACATCGACCTGCGCGACGTCGCCCACCTGGAGATCCACGAGACCGCCGACCCGACGACCATCGTCGCCGAGTGGCGCGGCACCGGCCGCGTCGTGGCGACCGGCGCGCCCTACGACATGACGTACGTCGTCGTCGCGACCGCCCACCACGGGCGGTTCACGCGCTACCGCGACTACTGGAACCCGCTCGCCATCCCGGACTCGATGGCCGCCGAGCAGACCACCGCGAGGAGCGCGCCGTGACCGAGCACGAGACCGCACCGACCGCACCGACCGCCCCGCCCACCGAGATCACGGGAACCACCCTGGTCACCGGGGCCACGGGCACCACCGGCGGGCGCATCGTCCGTCGGCTCGTCTCGCTCGGGCGGCCCGTCACCGCGGCCAGCCGTGGGGCCACCGCGCCGGCGGGTGCCCGGGGCGCGCGCTTCGACTGGTACGACCCCGCCACGCACGGCGACGCCCTGCGCGGCGCGGACCGGCTGTACGTCGTCCCGCCGGTCAGCGACCCCGATCCCGCGCCGGTCGTCCTGCCGTTCCTGCGCCGGGCGCGCGCGGCCGGCGTGCGCCGCGTCGTACTCCTCAGCTCGTCCGCCGTCCGCGCCGGCGACCCGGGCGTGGGGCAGGTGCACGCCGCGCTCGGCGACCTCTTCGACACCTGGACCGTGTTGCGGCCGTCGTGGTTCATGCAGAACTTCACCGGCCACCACCCGCACGCCGACAGCGTCCGCGGCGACGGCGTGCTCACCACCGCCACCGGCACCGGCCGCGTCGGCTTCGTGGACGCCGACGACATCGCCGCGGTCGCCGTACATGCCCTGACCGACGATCCGCCACCCACCGGCGACCTGGTCATCACCGGCCCCGAGGCGCTGAGTTACGACGAGGTCGCCGCCCTGCTCAGCACGGTGACGGGCCGCCCCGTCCGCCACGCCCCGGTCGGCTTCGCCGACCTGCGCGACCGGTTGGCGGCCGAACTGCCCGTGGCGTACGCCGCGTTCCTGGCCGGGCTCGACCGTGCCATCGCCGAGGGCGCCGAGGACCGCGTCACCGACACCGTGCTGCGCGTCACGGGCCGCCCGCCCCGCACCCTCCGCGAGCACGCCCTCGCCCACCTGGTCCAGCGCCCCACGCACGTCACGCGCCCTGATCACACGCCCTGACCGTACGCGGCTGACGTACGTGCCTGATGTACACGGCTGACGTACACGCCTGGTCACGCGCCCCCGGGCGGGCAGCCCTGACCGCGCGGCCTGACGCCCCGTTCGGGGAGCCCTGAACGGGGCGGGCCAGCGCGGGCCGGTACCGGCCGGCGCGCGGTGCGCGGATCACCGCCCGGCGCGTGCGCCGTGGCGACGGCCGGGGGCGTGGCCGGTGGCCGGGCGTTGTCAGTGGTCGGTCGTAGCGTGTGAGTCGTCCCTATCCACGCTGCTGGCTGCTGCGCGATGCGGACACCGGGCCGGACCCACCCGGGTCCGGCCCGCACCCGGCCCTGCCGCCGACCGCGCGCCCGCGTGTCCCACTGACCGCTGTACGCATGTCGACTGCCGACGGAGCGGATGCTCGCCGCCTACGCGGGTCAGCCCGGCGCCCGCCGACGCGGCGCCGCGTTCACCGCCCGGCCGGGCCCTCCCCACCCGCATCACCCGCACCCGAACCACCCGCACCCGAACCACCCTCGACCGAGCCGTCCTCCGCCAGCGCGAGGCCGGCCGCGTGCGCGATGACCTCGGCCGTGGCCCGCCCGCCGGCCACCGCGTGCGCGGCCCGGGCCGGGACGCACCGCCCGCGCTCCGCGTCGAACTCGGCCATGACCACGCCCGCGTGGTCGGTCGCCAACTCCGCCTGCCGCACGGGCCAGCCGCGCCCCCGCAAGGCGGCGGCGAACTCGCGGGTGTGCTCGGCCGGCACGATGTCGTCCGCCGTCCCGTGCACCAGCCGCACGGGCAGCGGCCCGGCCGACGTGGTGGCCGACTCCGCCGACGGGCTGGCGCCGGTGGTGCGGGCGGGCCGGCCGTAGTGGCCCGCGATGCCGACGACGGCGGTCGGCCGCCACCCGTCGCTCGTCGCGGGCCGCAGCGCGAGGCCCGCCGCGGCCCCGGCCCCGGCCGACCAGCCGGCGAGCACGCACCGATCGACGTCGCCCCCGTGCGCGCCGGCGTGCTCCCGTACGAAGCGCAGCGACTCAAGCAGGTGCGCGCGCCCGCCGTCGGCGGCGTCGGAGCGCCAGTCCGGTACGTAGACGAGCAGCCCGCGCCGCGCGACCTCGCGCGCCAACGGCCGCAGGACGTCCCGTTCTTCGGGGCCGATGCCGTGCCACAGCAGGGCGACGGGCGCCGCCGCCCAGGCCCCGTCGGGGTAGTGGACATCCATGGCCAGGGCGGCGGCCCCGTAGGTGGTGGTGTGCGTCGTGGGTGGCTTGGCGGTCACGTCCTGGCGCTCCTGATCCGTCGGTGGTGGCGGACCTTCGATCCTGCCCGCACCACCGGCCGCCCCGACGACCGCCTCCGCGACACCGGCCCGACCCGCCGGAGCGCCGCGCCCCCCTGCGCCGCGCCCCGCACCGCCCCGCGCCACGCCCCTTGCCGTCGCGCAACGGCGAGGCGAACTTTCGGCGGCCCGCGTACGGGCGGTTGACGCGCGTAGCGTGCCGGCCACAGGCTAGATGCCGGCTGCCAACGAGCCGTTGGCGTGGGCCACTTCAGCCGGGGGCCGTCGGCTCCCGTGCGCGATGTGACGGTTGACGGTCGGGAGGCCGGGATGCTCAGACGCACCACACGCTTGCTTGTCTCATTTGTCATGGTCATGGCGGGTGCCGTGATCGGCGTCGGCACGACGTCGGGCACGGCACAGGCCGCCTCGTGCTACACCTGGAACCGCACCCTCTCCCAGGGCTCGTCGGGCAGCGACGTGACCCAGTTGCAGATCCGCGTGGCCGGTTGGGTGACCTCGGGCGAACGCCTCTCGTACGACGGCAACTACGGCGCGCGGACCGCCGCCGCCGTGAAGAAGTTCCAGGCCGCGTACGGGCTCAGCGCGGACGGCGTGGCGGGCCCGAAGACCTTCAGCAAGATCTACTCGCTCCAGGACGCGGACTGCACGCCGATCCACTTCACGTACGCCGAGCTGAACAAGTGCAACTCCACCTGGTCCGGCGGCGCGGTCTCGGCGACCACCGCCAAGGCAAACGCGCTGAAGACCATGTGGAAGCTGGAGGCGATGCGGCACGCGCTCGGCGACGTGCCGATCCAGATCTCCAGCGGCTTCCGCTCCCACGCCTGCAACGACGCGGTCGGCGGCGCGTCCAGCAGCCGCCACCTGTACGGCGACGCCGCCGACCTCGTCGGCTCGCCGACCCTGTGCCGCCTCGCGCAGCAGTCCAGGACGCACGGCTTCTCGGAGATCCTCGGCCCGGGCTACACCGGCCACGACGACCACACCCACGTGGCCTTCGACCCCTCACCGTTCTGGTCCGCCCCCAAGTGCGGCATCTGAACCGCACCACCCGCCCGCCCCATCGGCGAGCCCGCCCCGAGCGGCGAGCCGACGGGGCGGGCTCGCCGCTTCCCACCCCCTTCCGGCCCTGGCCGGCACCACCCGCCACCGCCTGGGGCGGCCAGGCTCCCCTGGACTTTTAGTTGTGTGGACGCAATAGTTGTAGCCACACAACGAATCGAGGTCCCGTGGCCCAGCTCGCTCCGCGCCGGCGCTGGTTGGTGCTGGCCATCTGCTGCCTGAGCCTGTTGATCGTCAGCCTCGACGTCACCGCCCTCAACGTCGCGCTGCCGTCCATCCAGCGCGACCTGGGCAGCTCGGTCTCCGGCCTGCAATGGACGGTCGACGGCTACACCCTCGTGCTGGCCAGTCTGTTGATGTTCTCGGGGTCGCTCGCCGACCGGGTGGGACGACGGCGCGTCTTCCAGGCCGGGCTGGCCGTCTTCACCACGGCCTCGCTGCTGTGCAGCCTCGCGCCGGGCCTGGGTTGGCTGATCGCCGCGCGGGTACTCCAGGCCGTCGGCGGATCGATGCTCAACCCCGTCGCCATGTCGATCATCAGCAACGTCTTCACCGACTCCCGCGAGCGCGCCCGCGCGATCGGCGTGTGGAGCGGCGTCGTCGGGATCAGCATGGCGGCCGGGCCGATCATGGGCGGCGCGCTCGTGGAGGCGGCTGGCTGGCGCGCCATCTTCTGGATCAACGTCCCCATCGGCCTGGCCGCGCTCGCGCTGACCCGGCGCTACGTACCGGAGTCCCGCGCCGCGCGTCCCCGCCGCGTCGACCCGATCGGCCAGCTCCTGGTCATCGTCCTCCTCGCGACGGTGACGTACGCGATCATCGAGTCGCCGGCCCGGGGCGGGGACTCGCCGCTCGTGGTCGCCTGCGCGCTCACCGCCCTCGGCGCGCTCCTGGGGCTCCTCTGGTACGAGCCCAGGCGCGCCGATCCCCTGGTCGACCTGCGACTGTTCCGCTCCGTGCCGTTCTCGGGGGCCACCGTCACCGCCGTCGCCGCGTTCTTCTCGCTGGGCGGCTTCCTGTTCATCAGCTCCCTCTACCTCCAGCACGTACGCGGCTTCGACCCGCTGCACGCCGGCCTGTTCATGCTGCCCATGGCCGTGATGGCGCTGGTCAGCGCGCCGCTGTCGGGGCGGATCGTCGGATCGCGCGGGCCCCGCGCGCCGCTCCTGGTGGCCGGGGCCGCGCTGGGCGCGAGCGCGACCCTCCAGGCGCTGACCTACTCCGCGCACCTCTCGGTGGCCACGTTGTTCGCCGCCTACGCGCTGTTCGGCGTCGGCTTCGGGATGGTCAACGCCCCGATCACCAACACCGCCGTGGCCTCGCTGCCGCGCTCGCGGGCCGGTGTGGCCGCCGCGATGGCCTCCACCAGCCGCCAGCTCGGCCAGGCGCTCGGGGTGGCGGTCATCGGCGCGCTGCTGGCGACCGGCGCCCACCTGGACCCGGCGGCGACCGGCCCGCACCCGGACCCGACGGCCTTCATCGACGCCAGCCGGACGGCCTGGTGGCTGATCGCCGGGTGCGGCGGCGGAATCCTGCTGGTGGGTACGCTCACCTCTGGCCGCTGGGCGCAGTCCACGGCCCGGCGCACCGCGCGGCGGCTGGCCGACGAGGAGACCCAAGCGACAGTGAAGGCCTGATGGAACGCCCACGCGAGACGGACCGACCGGTGGACGACGCCGCCACTCAGGCCGCCACCCGAGCCTGGCAGGGGCTGCACACCCTCCTGTTGGAGCGCCACAACCGTCGTAAGGAGGTCGCCGACGCGCTCGGCATGAGCTTCAGCCGCATCCGCGCCCTGCGCCGCATCGCCCCGGGCCCGCTCACGCTGCGGGACCTGGCACAGCGGATGAGCACCGACCCGCCGTACACCACCGTCATCGTCGACGACCTGGTACGACGCGGCTTCGCCGAACGCGTCACGCACCCCGTCGACCGGCGCTCCAAGCTGGTCCGCCTCACCGAGGAGGGCAAGGCCGCCGCCCACCGCGCCGCCACGATCCTCGCCACCCCGCCCGACGACCTGCTCGCCCTCCCCCGCGAGGACATCGAGGCGCTCGACCGCGTGGTGACCAGGCTCCTGGGCTGACCCGCTGTCAGCGACGGCCCGGCTACGGCGTGGGAATGCCCGCCGGGGCGCGCGGCGGGCGCCCGAAGCGGACCGGAACGCCCGGCGAGTACAGCACGCTCACCGGCCGCGCCACCGGCGCCGGCAGGCCAGCGGCGGCGATCAGGTTCTCGTCGCAGCGCAGGAGTTCGGCACGGTGCAGGGGCCAGCGGGGGTGGGTGTTCGGGAGGTACGTCGAGCGCCCGAAGAACGTGTTGTGCATGCCCCAGCGGGCGGTCAGGAAGTGTTCCAGCTCGGTGGGCTCCTCGACCGGCCCGGCGATCCGGATCGCTATCCGGCTGTACGCGCCCCGCGGCCCGGGCCAGCGCCGCCGGCTGGTGTACGTGACGGTGTCCCCGGCCCGGCGCACACTCATCCTCGACCAGAGGTAGGGGAGCCGGAACGCGGCCCGGGCGACGGCGACGGGGATCAGTCGGGACGCGTCCAACGAACGGAAGACCACCCCGCGCCGGCCATGGGCGTCCACCGAGTACAGGCGGACGTTCGTCTCCGGGAAGGTCCCGAGGTAGGGAACGCCGGGAAGACGGAACCAGCCCACCCGGTGCATCCGGAAGGCGACCAGCCCGACGTAGGTGCGCCCGTCCAACGTGTCCGGACGGGTGCCGACGGGCAACAGCGGGGCGACGACGGCGGGTTCGGCGGCCCAGTGCAGGAAGGCCAGGTCCAGCCAGGACTGCGTGAGCAGCGGGTACTCCGCCTCGTGCGGCGGGTCGGCCGTTATCGGCTCGGGAACCCTCTCCAGCGACACCATCGCCGCAGTATCCCAGGACACCACCCGGCCCCCACCGGCCGGCGCGACTACCGTGCGCGGGCCTTCGGGGCAGCCGCGTGGCCCCTTCGTGCTGGTCGACCTGCGAGCGGTGCTGTGAACCCGTGGTGAGGTGGCACCGTGCCGTCGGCGCCCCCGGTGGTGCCCGGGTGTGGTGGGCCGGTGTCCGTGCCCGGCACGTGCCGGGCACGGACACCGTACGGGGCGGCTACCGCCCCAGGGCGGCGACGCCGGCGCGGGCGAACTTCTCGTCCAGTTCGCCGCTGGGGGCGCCGGCCACGCCGATGCCCGCGATCGGGGCGCCCTTGACGGCGATCGGGGCGCCGCCGGCCAGGAACAGGGTGTTCGGGATGTCCTTCAGGTTCGGTGCCTTCTTCAGGCGGTCGGCCAGTTCGGAGGTGGGCGCGTTCCAGGAGACCGAGGTGTACGCCTTCCTGACCGCGGACTCGTAGGACTGCGGGCCCGCGCCGTCCCCGCGCAGGGTGACCACGGTGTTGCCGTTGCGGTCGACGACCGCGACGGACACCCGCTCGTTGTGCTTCCGCGCCTCGTCCAGGGCGGCCCTCGCGGCCTTGGTGGCGGCCTCGACGGACAGGTGCGTGGACTGGGTGGTGTGCGCGCTGGCGACGGCGGCGACGGGCGCGGCCTCCGGGGTCGCGGCGTTGGCGGAGAGCGCGCCGAAGGTGCCGGCCGCGAGGGTGGCGGCGACGGCGGTGCCGGTCAGGGCGCGGGCGCCACGGGAAAGCTTCTTCATCTCGGGTGTCTCCTGCTCCTCGGTGACGTGCTGTGCTCCAAGCCTGCGGTCCGTGTCCGCCCTCGCGGCTCGGCGGATCGGCCTCGTCCCCGGCGCCGGACGGCGGAGCCCCGGGTCATCCGATCGGTTGACCCGGCGGACGACGCCTCGACGGACAATGAGGGCATCCGCGCAGGTCCGGGCAGTGTCGATCCGTCCGCGTACCGCGCGGTGCACGGTGAGGAACGGCGCCGCACGCCTCGTGCGGCGCGCACGCGACCAGAACGGAGCGCACGGGTGGGCACAGCCTCCAGGGACCTCGCGGGGGCACGGCCGTGAGCTCGACCCGGGTCGGCCCCGACGAGCCGACCAGCGCGGGTGAGCGCGACTCCCGCTGGCTCTCGGCGGTCATGCACGCGGCCTTCTTCCTGCTGCTCGCCGCCTCCCTCACCCGCTACCTCATCCGGCACCCGGGGTCGCCGCACACGGTGTGGATCGTCGCGCTCAGCGCGGTCCTCGGCCTGCTCTACGCCTTCGGCCCCGCGATGGGCTCCCGTCCCACCCTGCGCAGGCTGCTGTGGCTCGGCGCCGAAGTGGCCGTCTGGGTGGTGCTCGTGGTGCTCGCTCCCAGCTTCGGGTGGTGCGCGGTGCCGCTGTTCTACACGGGGCTGCGTACGTTGCCGCCGCGCGCCGCGCTCAGCCTGGCCGCGCTGCTGACCACGTTCATGGTGGTCGCCCAGCAGCGCCTGGTATCCGGCCTGGACCCCAACCTGCTGATCGCCCCGCCCGCCGTGGCCGCGCTGGCGATCGCGGTCTTCGTCCACATGGACCGGCAGGCCGCCCGGCAGCAAGCCCTGATCGCGGACCTGGTCCGCACCCGCCGTGACCTGGCCGCCACCGAACGGCGCGAGGGCATGCTCGCCGAGCGGCAGCGGCTCGCCATGGACATCCACGACACCCTCGCGCAGGGCCTGTCCAGCCAGCGCATGCTGTTCCAGGCGGCGGAGCGGATCTGGGACACCGACCCCGCCACCGCCCGGGGCCACCTGCGCGCGGCGGCGGGCATCGCGGAGCACAACCTGGCCGAGGCCCGCCGCTTCGTCCACGACCTGGCCCCCGCCGACCTCAACGAGGGCGGTTCCCTCCCGGCGGCGCTGCGGCTGCTCGCCGCACGCGAGTCCACCGAGGAGCTGACCGTACGCTGCCGGGTCGAGGGGACCGAGACCGAACTGCCCGCTCGGGTGGAGTCGGCGCTGCTACGGATCGCACAGGGCGCCCTCGCCAACGTACGCGAGCACTCCGGTGCCCACACCGCCCAACTCACCCTCACCCACCTCGGTGACCTGGTCGCCCTCGACGTCGCGGACGACGGCCGGGGCTTCGACCCGGCCGCCGTGTCCGCCGCGGGCATGCGCGGCCACGGACTGCCCGCGATCAACGCCCGGGTACGGCAGTTGGGCGGCACCCTGACCATCGAGTCGGCACCCGGCGAGGGCACCGTCCTGTCCGCCGCGATCCCGTTGGAGAACCCATGAACGCCCCGGTCCGTCTCCTGGTCTGCGACGACCACCTCGTCGTACGGGCGGGCCTGCTGGCCCTGCTCGGCAGCGCCCCCGACATCGAGGTCGTCGGAGAGGCGGGCGGTGGCGCGGAAGCGGTCGCGCTCGCCGCGAAGCTCACCCCCGACGTCGTCCTGATGGACCTCCAACTCGGCCCCGGCATGGACGGCATCGAGGCCACCCGGCAGATCTCCGGAACCGGGGTGCGGGTGCTCGTGCTGACGACGTACGACACGGACGCCGACATCACGCGCGCCATCGAGGCCGGCGCCACCGGCTACCTGCTGAAGGCGGAGCGGCCCGAGGAGTTGTTCGCCGCGATCCACGCCGCGGCGCGGGGGCGCACCGCGCTCTCGCCACCGGTGGCCAGCCGGGTGATGGCCCGGATGCGGGCGCCCGGGCCCACGCTCACCGCCCGCGAGCTGGACATCCTGCGCCAGTTGGCGCGCGGGCTCGGCAACCGGGAGATCGCCCGCGCCCTGTTCGTCTCCGAAGCCACGGTGAAGACCCACCTCGGCCGCATCTACGACAAGCTGGGCGTGGAGACCCGCGCGGGAGCGGTAGCCGTGGCGAAGGAACAACGGTTGCTCTCCTGACGGCGCGGCCGGCCCGCCCGCGCCGTCCGAGCCCGCCGCGCGGGCGGTCCCCTCAGACGAGTTCGCCGTCGCGGGCGACGACCTGGCCGCCGTGGACGACCATGTCCCGGCGCGGCATGTCCACCACGACCTGCGGTACGCACTCGCCGCGCAGCAGGTTGAAGTCCGCCGGGTCGCCCGGCTTGAACTCCACCCGGTCCAGGCCCAGCACGTCGGCGCCGCCGTGCGTGCCAAGCGTGTGGCATCCCACCAGTTCGTCGTCGAGGCGCACCCCGGTGACCCAGCCCAGGATGTGCGTGCGGTGCAGCATGTCGGCGTTGCCGAAGGGACTCCACGCGTCGCGCACCCCGTCCGAGCCCAGGCCCACGCGCACCCCGTGCTCGCGCAGCGTCGCCAGGGGCAGGACCAGGGAGCCGCTCGGGGCGACGGTCGTCAGGGCGACGTCCTGCTCCGCCAGGTCCCTCGCCATGGTCTCCAACTCGCCCCTGTCGAGGAACGGCAGGCAGAAGACGTGGCTGACGGTCACCTTGCCGCGCAGCGACAGCGCCCTGGTGCGCTCGATGATGCCGCGCAGCACCCGGACGCCCTCCTCGTCCCGGTCGTGCAGATGGATGTCGACCCCCACGCCGTAGCGGTCGGCGAGACCGAAGACGAGATCGAGTTGTTCGTCGAGCGCGTGGTCGAAGCTGATCGGGTCGATGCCGCCGACCAGATCGGCCAGGCCGCTGCGCGCCGCCTCCTCAAGGAGCTTCGCCGTGCCGGGGGTGCGTACCACCCCGTGCTGCGGGAAGGCCACGACCTGTACGTCGAGCGCGTGCGCGAGCCGCTCGCGGGCCTCGGCGACGCCTTCGAGCCCCCGCAGGCCGTAGGCCGGGGCCACGTCGGCATGCGCCCGCATCGCGCGGGTGCCCCGCGTCACCGCGTGGGCCAGCAGGGCGTGGGCGCGCTCCGCCACCGGGCGACGCTGGCCGTGGAACAACGCGACGTCCTGCTCGCAGTACTCGGCGATACCCGAGGCCGGCTGGCGCGAGACCCAGTCGCCGCCCCAGGTCGTCTTGTCCGGGTGGATGTGGGCGTCGACGAGGCCGGCCAGCGCGATACGACCGCCGCCGTCGATGATCCGCGCGCCCGCGGGCGCGGGGCCGTCGGTGAAGCGTCCGTCGACCACCGTCAGGTCCACGGGAGTCCTCGCCCCCAACGGCCGTACGTCACGGAAGACGACCGCCTTCCCGGGACGCCCGCGGCTGCCGTGGCCGGCCGCCGCCTGCGAGGTGGGCGCGTCGGAAGCGGACGCCTGACCGGCGGACGCGGAGAGCGCGGTGCCGGCGCCCGCGAGCGCGGCGCTGGCGAGGGCGTGACGGCGGGACAGCGGAGGGGGAACCATGACCGGTCTCCTTGGGTCGAGGGGGCGGCGGCATGCGGCGCGACACCGCGCGGGGCCCGGACCCCGCCTCCAGATTTTGTATACCAAGCCCCGGAGCGGGACAAGATCACCCCGGACTCGCCGGTCCCCTTCGCGACGAAATCTCCCCATTGCCCGCCGTTCCAGGCGAGCGATCCGACTCGAATCCCCACCTGCCGACCCGCCGGGCAGCAACCCGCGTGCCCTCGGTATACACGGCCGGTGGGTGGCTACGTGTCGCCGAAGAGTGAGCGCAGGGCCACCGTGCGACTGTCCCGCACGTGCAGCAGCGTGCTGGCCGCCGCCAGTTCCTCGTCCCCCGCGGCGATGTGCCGGAACATCTCGGCGTGCTGCGCCCGCATCTGGGCCGGCTCCTCGCGCAGCCCGAACAACAACTGGAGCTGCCAGCTCAACTGCTCCATGGTCCGCGCCAACAGGGGGTTGCCGGCGAGCGCCACGATCTGCTCGTGGAACGCGGTGTGCGCGCCGACCTCCCGGTCGGCCTCCCCGGCCGCCGCGCTCTCGGCCCGCTCCAGCAACGCGCGCAGCGCGGCGAGCCCCTCCGGCTCCTTGGTCGCGGCCACGCGTCGCGCCGCCAGCCGCGACGCCTGCACGGCCAGCGGCTCCCACACCTCGTACAGGTGCCGCACGTCGACCGGCTCCAGCGTGCGCACCCGCACCCCGCTGTGCGGCGACAGTTCGAGCAGCCCCTCGGAGACGAGGGCGCGCAATGCCTCACGCACGGGCACCCGCGACATCCGCAGTTCCTCGGCCACCTCGCGCTCGACGAGCCGCGAGCCCATCGCGTAGCGCCGGTCCACGATGCGCTGCCGCACCGCCTCCCGCGCCCGCGCGCTCAACGACACCCGCCCCTCCACGGGCTCCCCCACCAGACCCGCCCCGCCGCCCGCCATCCGCATCGCCCTTCGCGTTCCGTGTCCCCTGGCGAGAATACGGCGGCGTGACCGTGCGGTCGGGTCCGCGCGTCTCTAACCAGCGGCGCGCGCTACCGATACGAGGTTCCCTAGTCGCCGAGCACCTGAGCGCGGCGATCGCTGTCGCCGAAGGGTAGGCAGACGCTGACGGCGGAAAGGGCATTGGATTGGCCGATGCGACGAGCATGGTCCTGGCCGCCGCGTACCGAACCGACGCCATGTCCACCACGGGCCACCACTTCCGCATGGCCCGACCCTTGACCGGCCACAAGGCTTTCCGGCTTTTGCCCGACGATCTGTAAACGCTGGGCTCGACGCCGCCACGAAGCCTGCCGGATAGCTTGCCGAGTCAGAAAGACCCGCCGGGGGTGTGGGCCACCTCGGCGAGCCAGCGGCTCCACCACACCTGAACCGTGGGCACCACCTGAAGTGGCGCCCCTCACACTCGCATTCCCGCAGCGCAGAACGATCCTTCACAGGGCCGAGTGGGGCGGTTAGGGCTCGAACCCACGACCGACGGATTGTGAGTCCTTTTCGAGCCTTCCCGATCTTGCAGCGGTCTTCCCGTTGCTGCAGGTCAGGCGCTCTACCCGGCCTCTCGGTCTGCCGTGTCTGACCGGTCGAATCCGGGCCTTTCCCGATCCTTCCGTCCCTTGCGCGTCTCCTGAGGGGACAACGGCAGGCTGGCCGCCTGAGAGCACGTGGGTAGCGAGCCTCATCTGCGTAGGCAGGGAGCCGGGACGCGAATATCCGGGCGCAGCGGAGTGCCTTACTGGACCAGTGACATCCCGAGCCCTCGAGCCTGGGCTCCGAGTAACGCGGCCCGTCGTGGTTCAGCTGGCCGTCACCTGAGACCACCGATCATGCTGACCTGCAGGAGTGTGTACCTAGAAGGGAGCACTACTATTCGTGCGGTACCAGAAGGTTTCGATTTCCGCCCCTTTACGCCAGGGAACTTCCAGATCTGCCTTGCTCCAGACACCCCGAAGGTCGTGGTGCGCATTGGGATCAATCCCATGCACAATCGCGGCAGTCGGCCGCGAGTCGATATAGGCGTCCTCCATGCGCACCAGATCCCAGCAGTCTTTCACCCGGGCGGCCCCACAGTACGTATCAAGATCCGCCACGGTCTCGTTTACGCTCTGCGGCTGCTGGCCGGTTGGTTGAGCCAAGTGCGCCAAGAACCGCAGTTCCAGCCCCTGTTCGGCGAATCCGTAGTCCACAGCGTCAAGAAATACCGAGGCGGTAAGGCTTGGCCTTTCATGCGTAGCCAAGAGCGCGACAGTGCAGCCTGCGCCTCCGTCGCGGCGATATGTGGGGGTGAGGTATCCGGTGTCTTCCAGCGCCGCGGTGACACATCGCCGCAGAGCTCGCCTCCGCGGCACGTCGACCATAGAGGGCGGCGACGCCCAGGCAACGCGCATAACCAGAATCGGCTCCACACGGGGAAGGGAGTGTTCATTCTGACCCATCGTGATGGGCTCCCCCTGCAGTGCTGGATCCGAATCTGTTGCAGTGACGGCTAACCAGAGGGAGTGCAGTCGCGCCTCCTCGGCCACAAGGTCGGCCCCTGGTGCGGTCTCGACGAGGGCGGCTGCCAGGACTTGCAGGAGGCCCCATGTCGGAACACGGGTGCTGCTGAAGGCGTCATGGACCCGGCTCCTACTGGCTACGCCAACACCGATTCTGATCACCAGGTCGCGAATGGATGGCAGTCCAGCTCTTAGATGCAGATTGTGCAGAGCTGAGTTCAGCTCCTTCAGAGGTCCTTGAGGCAGGTCAGGCCTTCTCAGGTGGGCCATCTCGTTTGTCCCCCGCGTCATAGCGTCCGATTCCGTCCAATCTTGTCTGACGCTGCCATCAAGCGTCCATCGACGTCTGGGGAGCCGACCGCCATCGCACGCTGGTCTACGACGCGTTGTCGAGCGGTGGGAGGTCCGGTGTTGGGCTTGGCATTCTCCTGGCAGGCCATGGGCAAGGAGGTCTTGGTAGAGGTGATCGGGGCCGTGATTGCTGCGGCCCTCGTGGCGGCGGCAGGGTGGTTGGTCCGTCGACGGCGTCGGCCCGGGGCCCCGGAGCCGGCAATCGGCGAACACCTACGAAGCGAATCCCCGCACGAAGGCGTTGTTGGCTAAGGCCCGTCGATGGCGCATGTGGTGGTCCGCCTCATTTTGAAGCGGACCACCATGCCTATGCACCCTGGTCGCCGCTGTCGTTGTGCCCCATCAGCAAGACGTCCGCCACGAATGTCCTGAGCCGCTGCGGTCTGGCACCGTCAGACCATCGAGCGGGTGCTGGCCGATGACCAGGTGCCCGAGTCCGAAAGGGTTCGGTCGGTCGTGGAGATCGAGGGCGCGATGTCGTCTGCGGAGAACATCGCCCGTCGGATCGATGACAGCGGCCCGGACGAGTCGACGTTCGCCGACTCGCTGTATGTACGCTACGGCGTGCAGGACACCATCTCCCGGGTGGCCCCCCGCGCGGTTGAACTGACCGGCAGCCTGGGCTCCCTGGACCCTGACGAGGTCGGTCACCTCGCCACTGGCGCCCTTGGGCTGGCTCTGCACCCGCCGGCGCGGTTGCAGACGACCGACTCGCTGGCCTCATATCTGACCGGCGGGCCACTCATCCTCGCCTGACATAGAACGTTGTGACAGCGCTTTCGCCCACGCGGTCCTCGGCGCGCACATGCTGCGGAACGCAGACCGCGCGGGTACCGATCTCGGCCCGCTGCCAGCTTAGGCGCGGATCGGGGGCAGGTCGTAGCGGCTGACGGCTAGATATGTCTCAGGCGTCGCCGCCTCGAGGAGACCCTTGTCGCCCTCTAGATCGAGCTCCGGTTCCTGCGGGCGGTGCAGCAGGTCGCTCCAGTCGATCATCGCACCCCGCTCGTAGGCGTCCCGGATAAGAGGGCGCAGCTGGGGACGAGCCTCCTGCTGCTCGTGGAAGATCCGCCGCTGGGTGAGTCGCTGTACTTCCTGAGCGTCCTCGCTGAGCCCCTGGTCGACGGCCATCTGATCCTCGGCGCGTAGCCCCGGGGTGCGCCTGGCGATGGCGAGGTCTTCCTCGTGAAGGCGTTCGCAAGCGGCGAACAGCTTCCCGGACATGGCGAGGTGGACCTCGGTTCCGGGGATTCGACAGGTGAGGAAGTCGTCGAGCCCCATGGTGCGGATGCCCGCGCGCAGGGCGTGCTGCTCGACGTGGGGCGCTGCTCCGCGGGCGTCGGCCCGCAAGGCGAGGGTGAGGCCGTCGTCCTCGAGGGGGGTGGTCAACCCGGAGCGCCGTTGGCGGGCAGCGCGGTCGGCCGGTACCGGCACCGTGCGCAGATGAGAGGCGGGAGCAGAGCGCAGCGCCAGGTAGGCGAGCATCTGGGCGCGGGCCGCGCCGATGAGCGCGTCGTCGTTGTCGCCGAGGTGGTCTTCGAGGCTGCCTGGGCTCGCCGCAGCCTCGTCGTCGGTGCCAGGCCCGTCCGGGCTGAGCGACGGCTGGCCGGGGTGCAGGTCGTGGTCGATGGTAAGGAAGAGGTCATCTCCGGGCCGTACGGACGCTCTGACCAGGACGGTGCGGTGGGCGTACGAGCCGAGTATCTTGCTGCCGGCCTCCAGTTGTGCCCACCCCTTGCGGAGCGTGCCGACGCCGACGTTGTCGCCCTTGACCTCGATCAGCCAATACATTCTCTCCGCTTCGTGCCATCCCCACAGGTCGGGCAGCTTCCGCCGAGGGTCCTTGAAGGCTTCGCTCAGGGCGGGGATGGCATGTCCTGACGGCCATTGCCGTCAACATCGAGCGCCTCAGCGGAAGTCACCGGCCGAGGCACCTTCCACACCCCGCCGACCCACGGCCTTCCAGGACTACCTCGATCAGCGCGAGATACCCCGGTCGAAGTCCTGGCGAACCCTGGGCACCTGACCTCGGCAAACCCAAGATCCCCGACAGAGTCAAGCTAAGGCTAGGCGATGAGTGCCCGTACGCCACTGAGGAAGGCGTGGAAGCTGGGAGACCTGTTCTCCTCGACACTCAGCCTGGGTCCGATCCGACGTCCCCATTCCGGCTTGGAGGCGATCCTCACGCCACTGGAACTCAGTATCTTCTCGAAGACGTCGGATGCCTTGCCCGCAGGCAGATCCGGGTTGGCCCGGTATGCCCTAGGTGCCTCCTTGGCAACCTTGGGGAACGCCTTGCGCACGGCGTCCCAGTCGCCGAAGTACCAGCTCTCCAACTCACGTATCGCGATCCGGTTCAGTACGTCGAAGCACCCAGCGTTATACGCGTCCACACGCGGCGTGAGGCCGGCCTGTCGTGCGAAGCGGTCCAGATCCTTCTTGAGCGTGGCGCAGTCGTCGTTGTCCCGGTCCACCAGCACGACCACCCGGACATCGCTACCGCGGCGGCGGGCGGCAGCGCAACCGAGCAGCCGGTCCGGCAGCTTCTTCAGCAGGTCGGGCTTCCCTTGGAACCTTCGTATCCGCAACTGCACATCGCTGCCCTGGAGAACTCTGGCGAGTAACGGCTTGAGGGCTTCGCTCGCGGACTCCTCCTCGACCAGCACCTCCAGCTCGACCCTCGGACGCGAGTCCGCTTTCTGCGCCCGCCGGTCCTTGGTGCGCTTCACTCCTCAGCCCCCGGGTCGTTCACGGACGTCCTCGGCTCGGGCAGGCTGTCAAAGTAGCCCTCTTGCCAGAGGTTTCCCAACTGTGCTCCGTTGTCCATCATGTCGACGATCGTTGGGAGTTCGTTCGGGCGGATCACTCGTGTGTAGCCGGACTCGTCACGGTAGAGCGCCACCACTTCGTCGACCTTGCAGGAGTTGATGAACTCATGTGAGTGCGTGGTCACCACGACCTGCGACTTACCGCTGGACATCCGACACTGCTGGGCGAGGCCGGGCAGGACTGTGGGGTAGAGGTGGTTCTCCGGTTCCTCGATGCCGATGAAGGGCGCCGGATCGGGGTCATAGAGGAGGGTGAGGTAGGAGAGGAGTTTAAGCGTGCCGTCCGAGGCGTTACTGGCAAGCACCGGCTTCTCGAAAGGAGCGTCCTTGATGAACAAGATGAGTCGGCCGTCCGGCGAGCTCTCGTAGCCGATGCTCTCCAGTGTGGGGACGGTCTCGGTCAGTGCCTCGATGACGGTGGCCAGCCGGCTCGGATGGTTTTCCTTGAGGTACTGGAGGACGTTGCTGATGTTATCGCCCGACTGGGAGAGCCGTTCCTGGGGGCCAGCGGCGGGCGATTTACGTTCCTCGGCGACGGAGAGGTAGGAGAGGTACCATCCGGAGATGAAGCGGCGCAGAGCCATGACACGTGGATGCGACCGGAACTGACCCAGCGCGTTCACCGCAAGGGTGTCAGGACTGTCCAGGTCCTCTACTGCTTTCGCTCCGGTCTCCTCGTCCATCACATAGCCATGGCCGGAATGGAAGTCGAGGATATGGCTGGGCCTTCCCTGGGCCGCGCCCCGCGTCCAGCGCAACTGCTCGCGACTGACCATCGGACGGCCCTTGGACTCCGACAGTTCCAGCCGATAGGTCAGCAGCTTCTCCTTCGGGTGTTCACGGTAGGAGATCTGGATGGCCACTGGCCCGTCCGCGCCACGCGAACGCAGCTCTCGTGCCCCGCCCCGGCGATCCCAGGCGCTGCGGACACCGCGAGTGAAGCAGGTCTCCAGAAAGGCGAAGACGTCGAAAAGCGTCGACTTCCCGCTGCCATTGGGACCCACGAGCACCGTGAAGGGCTTGAGTTTCTTGATTTCCACGTTCTGGAGAACTCGGTAGTTCTCAATTTTGATCGCCTCGATCACGGGAGGCCGCATGAACACTCCTTGCCCTGCCACGGGTCTGACGAGTCGAGCGCGGATGCCGACTGACCACTACCGTGCCCAGGTGCACCGGCCATGTGAACGTGCCACTCAGTCGGGAGCTGGCTCATGCACGGTTCCGCCGTCACATCGTAGATGAGTGGCGGGGTGTGGTGAGGCACGGTGGGGTGAGGGTGAGGCCGCGGTCGGGGTTGAGGTCGGCGTTGAGGTTGCCCCTGGGAGTGGACACCGGGTTTCATGTGACAAGCGACAGCGTACGTGTCGTGATCAGTTGTTGTTCGAACTCGGCCGGTGTTCGGTAGCCGAGTGCGGAGTGGCGACGACGCCGGGTGTCGTACGACAGCCAGCGGAACAGCTCGAGCCGGGTCTGTGCCTTCGAGGTCCAGCGGCGTCCGTGCAGCAGTTCGCGTTTGAGGCCCTGGAAGAACGACTCGGCGAGGGCATTATCGTAACTTGAGCCGACCCGGCCCATGCTGCAGCGGATACCGTGCCGCAGGCAGACATCAGCGAAGGCGGCCGCGTTGTACTGGGTGCCCCTGTCGGCGTAGAAAACGACGCCGGTGACCCGGCCACCGCGGGAAGCCGCGGCCATCTCGATCGCGTCGGTGACCAGCGAGGTCCGCATGTGGTTCGCGATCGACCACCCACGACCTTCCTCGATCAAATGTCGATCACCGTGGCGAGGTAGAGCTACGTCGAACCGACGGCTAGGTGTACTGACCCGTGAGGTTGGGGACGCGGCTGGTGGGTGGTTGGCCTTTGAGTGCGGTGTGTCCGCGGTGGTGATTGTAGGTGTGCAGCCAGCCGGGGAAGGCGTCGCGTCGTTCCTGCTCTGAGTGGTAGGGGCGGGCGTAGGCCCACTCGTCCAGCAGCGTGCGGCGGAAGCGTTCGACTTTGCCGTTGGTCTGGGGTCGGTAGGGCCGGGTGCGCTTGTGGGTGATGCCGGCCCGGGCCAGCTCGTCGCGCCAGTCGCGTGAGCGGTAGCAGGAACCGTTGTCGGTCAGTACCCGCTCCACGGTGATCCCGGCCTGGTGGAAGAAGGTGTGGGCGCGCTGCCAGAAGCCGGTAGCGGTCTCCTTCTTCTCATCCGTGTGGATCTCGCTGTAGGCGAGGCGGGAGTGGTCGTCGAGGGCGGTGTGCAGGTAGCTGTAGCCCAGGTTCGGGCGGCCATGGCGCCTGCGGGGCCGGGTGGGGTCGCGGTGGGCGGAGCTGTTGCGGCTGCCCTGGGCCCTGCCGTGGGCCTTGTGCCCGCCGCCGTCGGGGGTGTTGCCCAGCTTCTTGATGTCGACGTGGACGAGCTCACCGGGCCGCTCGCGTTCGTAGCGGCGCACGATGCGGCCTGTGGTCCGGTCGAGATGGGACAGGCGGGCCAGGCGGTAGCGGGTCAGGACGCGGTGCACGGTCGAGGGCACCAGGTGCAGGAAGTGCGCGATGCGGGCCGGTCCCCATCGGCGCAGCAGGCGGACCTTGATGACCCGTCGCTCGGTGCGGGACGGGGTGCGGCCAGGGCTGTGGTGGGGCCGGCTGGAGCGGTCCGCCATGCCCGCTTCTCCGTGCGTGCGGTAGCGGTCGGCCCATCGCTGGGCGGTGGTGGGTGAGACCTGGAAGCGTTCGGCGGCCCGCCCAAGCGGCCAGCCGTCCTCGACCACGCAGCGGGCCAGGCGCAGGCGTCCGGTCTCGGTCAGGGGTGCATTACGGTGGGGCACGAGGGCCTTTCTGTTGGTGTAGACGTCGCAGTCCACACCGAACCGGAAGGCCCTCACCCATTCAACAACCCACAACCGAGACCTGGCTCACCTGTCCACAACCTCCCCGGACAGGACAGCTAGGTAGGTGATGTCGCCGCACCACCTGGTGTTCAACGTGTCCACGGTGAAGTCGCGCATCACCAGGTCCGGCACGGGCGGCGCGGCCCTGTCCGCGATCGTCGTCCGCTTGTTTCTCCGTAGGTGCCGGCCGACGATGTCGTTGACCCGCATCAGCCGAGTCACCTGCTTTCGATTGATACTCCGCCCCCTCACCCGCAGCTCGGCATGGACGCGCGGCGCACCCTATGCCCCTTGGTGTTCGGCATGGATGGCGCGTATCTCGGCCACGGTCCGCTTCTCTTCGGCCCGGCGTTCCGCACGTTCCTGTGCGGTGGCCAGGTACCGGTAGTAGCCGGCGCGGGACGTTCCGAGCACCCGGCAGATCCGCTGGACGCCGAAATCGGCGCGGTTCTCGGAGATGAAGTCCCAGCGGCGGAATCTCACTTCATCTCTCGAGCGAAATAGGCGGCTGCCCGGCGCAGGATCTCGCGCTCCAGGCGCCACTCCTGCTCAGCCTTGAGCAGCCGGGCGTTCTCCGCCCGCAACCGGTTCAGCTCGTCCGCCCCGCTCCCGCCCGCGTCACGGCGTCCGGGCACCGCTCGGGCCGCGTCCTTGCGGACCCACGTCCGCAGCGACTCCGCAGTGATGCCGAGATCCGCCGCCACCGCCGCGTACGTCCGCTTCCCATCCGCAGCTCGAAAGAGCGCGACCGCACCCTTCCTGAACTCCTCCGAATATGGAGACCTGCGTCCCACCTGGACATCCCTCCCTGGACCATCAAGATCCATTGTCAGGGTGTCCATTCCACGGGGTCAGCCTCATGCGGTCCTCGGCCCGTACGCGTTGACGGTGTCGTAGTTCGAGGGCGGCGATCGGGACGGCCGTGGTGATTTGATCGGCGGCGGTGTTGCTGTCTGCGTTGCCCGGCCTGAGCAGGCCGGCCACCGGCTCCCCGCTGCCACCGCTTCCGTGTCGACGAAGGCCATCAACGGATGATGTCCGAGGCACTTCTTCCAGGTTGCGATGGCACCCTGCTTCTCGGAATGGGCCAGCACCAGCGCCCTGCCCAGGTCCACGATCACCTGACCTGTGGCGTCCGGGGCCGCGTCCTTGGCCAGATCCCAGACGTGCTCGCGCGCTTCGGCCCGCGCGGCCCGGATCGCGTGCAGGGCCTTCGGCCCGGCCGCCGCGAGAGCGATGAGAAGGGAGACCGTCGGGTCGGAGGCCACCGGACCGAACACGGCTGGCTCGGCCCGCAGCATGGCAGGATCCGCGAGGCAGTCCCCGCCCAGCGCGACCGCGAGGGCAACGTCCAGCAGGCCTTGCCTGGATTGTGCACCACCCGAGGACGGCGCCAAGGTCTTAGGGCGTGCAGATGGACCGTGGGAGTATTCCCCAACACTTTCTCAAGTGATCGCCACAAAAGGCCAGGTCAGACGCACCTGTAGTGCGCTGCCACAAGGCGACAGCGGTTCGGTACCGCACGGCGCGCGGCGAGAACCGCACGGAAACCCGCCGCGCAGCCCACGTTCCCGCAGCTCAGAACGATCCTGCACAGGAAGCGCCGAGTGGGGCGGGTGGGACTCGAACCCACGACCGACGGATTATGAGTCCGCTGCTCTAACCGGCTGAGCTACCGCCCCGTAACGGCGCGTCGCGCACAACTGTGCGCGTCGTCTGCCGCAGCATAGCCGCTCATACGATCTGCTGCCCCTGAGGGTCCGCATCGCGCAATGATGAGGACTGTGGAGCACCGGTGAGCGGTTCCCGGGGCGGAGGAATCCGTGCCGGGGGCCTGAAACGGGCATGAAAAAAGCCCCTTACGGGGCTCTTTCTTCAGCTCCCCCGACTGGACTCGAACCAGTAACCCTCCGGTTAACAGCCGAATGCTCTGCCAATTGAGCTACAGGGGACCGAGCTCCCCCGACTGGACTCGAACCAGTAACCTGCCGGTTAACAGCCGGCTGCTCTGCCAATTGAGCTACAGGGGATTGCTCCGTGTGCCTCGATTGCGCCTCCCTCCGGCTTCCCGGGGGGCGCGCGCTCGCTGCGACACATACATTAGCGCAAGCAGGGGGGTGCTTCGCCAATCGGTTCCCCCTGGATGATCAGGGAGTGATCGGAGGATGATCACCAGCCCTGGCGGGTAGGCGGGCAGCACAACCCAGCGGGGCTGTTGTGTTCCGCTCGCTCAAGGGGCAGCGGAGAAGCCAGGAAAGGTGGAGTGATGCGCTACCGGCTGACGTTCATCACCGGAGTCGCCGTCGGCTACGTGCTCGGCGCACGGGCCGGGCGCGAACGGTACGAGCAGTTGCGCAAGAAAGCGCAGCGGGTCTCCCAGAACCCGGCGGTCCGCAATACGGCCGAGGCCGCCGCGCACAGCGGGCGCGAGGCGGCCGGTAAGGCGTTCGACGTCGTGAGCGCGAGGTTCGGCGACCGGCTCCCCGACTCGGTGTCGGCCCGCGTCCAGTCCCTGCGCGAGCAGCGCAACGGCGCGGGGGACGACTGGGGCACGAGCAACACCTAGGGCAGCCGCTCATCGGCGGAGGGCGGGCCCGGGGCAGATCCCCCGGGCCCGCCCGTCGTGCTCTCTCCAAGCCTTCGCCAGCCGCCCGCTTCGGCCGCTGTCGCGGACCATCCTCGCCGGCCGCCCTCGTGTCCTCCCTCACCCGGCGCCCTCACCGGCCGCTCTCGCGGGCCCCCTCCCGCCCCCGGCGGCATGCGTCCGGCCCGTGGCACGGCCCGCCCCCGGCCGGCATGCGTCCGGCCCGTGGCCGGCCCGCGCCCGGCGGTCGGCGATCCGGGCAGGTCAGGGCGGCGCGCGGGGCGGCGCCGGGGGGCGTGTGGTCGACCGTGGCGCGGTGGGTGGCGGGCGATGAGGCATTATCGGGGCCCATGGGGATAGTCGCCGGGTTGGACAGTTCGTCGGAGAGCACGCGCGTCGTCGTCTGCGACACGGACACGGGCGCCGTGCTCAAGCAGGGTTACGCGCCGCACCCCGCCACCGGGGTCGATGTGGACCCGCAGGCGTGGTTGCTCTCGTTGGGGGAGGCCGCGGACGGCGGGCTGCTGGAGGGGGTGCAGGCCATCGGCGTCTCCGCCCAGCAGAACGGGTTGCTGGTCCTGGACGCGGGTGGGGTGCTCGTACGGCCCGCGATGTTGGGCAACGACAAGCGTGCGCAGACCGCCGCCGCCGACCTGGTGGACGCGCTGGGCGGCCGGCCGGCCTGGGCCGAGGCGGTCGGTTCCGTGCCGCACGCCGGGCAGGCGGTGGCGAAGCTGCGCTGGCTGGCGCGCGCGGAGCCGGAGGCGGCGCGGCGGGCGGCCGAGGTGCTCCAGCCGCACGACTGGCTGGTGTGGCAGCTCCTCGGGCGGCCCGGCCGGCGCACGACCGACCGCGGTGCCGCGTCCGGCACGGGCTACTGGTCCGCCGCGTCGGGCCAGTACCGGCCGGACCTCGCCGAGCTGGCCCTCGGCCATCCCGTCCGGCTGCCGGAGGTCATCGCCCCCGCCGAGCCCGCCGGGCACACGCCCGAGGGGCTGCTGATCTCGGCCGGCACCGGCGAGACCATGGCCGCCGCCTTCGGGCTCGGGGTCTCCCTGGGTGACGCGGTGGTCTCGCTCGGCGCCTCGGGCTCGGTGTTCGCCGTGCACCACGAGGCCCTCGCCGACCCGACCGGCACCATCACCTCGTACGCGGACGCCACCGGCATGCACCTGCCCGTGGTGCACACGCTCAACGCGGTCCGGGCGCTGCGCGGCACCGCCGAGCTGCTGGGTACGGACCTGGAGGGGCTGTCCGAGCTGGCGGTGAAGTCCACGCCCGGCTCGCACGGCCTGGTGTTGCTGCCGTACCTGGAGGGCGAGCGCACCCCGCACCTGCCGCACGCGGCGGGCACGCTGTCGGGTCTGCGTCGGGAGAGCATGAGGCCCGAGCACCTGGCCCGGGCGTCGTTCGAGGGCATGCTGTGCGGGCTCGCGGACGCGTTGGACGTGTTGCGCGGGCGGGGCGTCGAGGTGCGGCGGGTGTTCCTGTTGGGGCCCGCGGCCGGGTTGCCGGCGGTGCAGGCCATCGCGCCGTCGCTGCTGGGCGCGCAGATCGTGGTGCCCGAGCCGGCGGACTACGCGGCCATCGGTGCGGCCCGGCAGGCCGCGTGGGCGCTCGGCGTCGCGCACGGCACCCTGGCGCCGCACACGCCGCCGCACTGGCCGGCCGCGGCGAGCCAGGTCTTCGAGCCGGGCGACGAGCTGACAGTGGGCCAGTCGGTGCGGCAGCAGTTCGGCGCGGTCCGCGACCAGATCCACCCGGAGGCGTTCGGCTGGAACCCCAACGCCTGAGGCGGGTGCCGGCCCGCCGGTGAGGTGTCGGCGGGGCGGCGTCAGTCCAGGTAGCCGCGGAGTTGGTCGGCGAAGGCGTGGTCGCGGAGCTTGCCCAGGGTCTTGGACTCGATCTGGCGGATGCGCTCGCGGGTGACGCCGAAGATGCGGCCGATCTCCTCCAGGGTGCGCGGGCGGCCGTCGGTGAGGCCGTAGCGCAGTTGGACGACCTTGCGTTCGCGCTCGCCGAGGGTGGACAGGACCGCCTCCAGGTGCTCGCGCAGCAGCAGGAAGGCGGCGGACTCCACCGGCGAGGTGGCGTCGCCGTCCTCGATGAGGTCGCCGAGCGCCACGTCGTCCTCCTCGCCGACCGGCGTGTGCAGCGAGATGGGTTCCTGGGCCAGCCGCCGCACCTCGCTGACGCGCTCCTCCGGCACCCCGAGGTGCTCGGCGACCTCGGCCGCGGTGGGCTCCTGGCCGCGCTCCTGGAGCATCCGGCGCTGCACCCGTACCACCCGGTTGATCAGCTCGACGACGTGCACCGGCACCCGGATGGTGCGGGCCTGGTCGGCGAGGGCGCGGGACATGGCCTGGCGAATCCACCAGGTCGCGTACGTGGAGAACTTGTAGCCACGGGCGTAGTCGAACTTCTCCACCGCGCGGATCAGCCCGAGGTTGCCCTCCTGGACGAGGTCGAGCATGGTCAGGCCGCGCCCCATGTACCGCTTGGCCACCGAGACCACCAGCCGTAGGTTCGCCTCGATCAGACGGCGCTTGGCCATGCGGCCGAGCACCACCAACCGGTCCAGGTCCAGGGCGAGTTGGGAGTCCAGGTCGACGGCGCCGGCCAGCTTCTCCTCGGCGAACAGGCCGGCCTCCACGCGGCGGGCCAGCTCCACCTCCTCGGCCGCCGACAGCAACGGGATGCGGCCGATCTCGCGCAGGTACTGGCGGAAGAGGTCGGACGAGGGGCCGGTGGCGTCCAGCCGCGGCGCGGGCACGGCGACGGCAGGCTCCGGCTCCTCCCGCGCGGCGGGCTGGGCGGCATCCGCCGCGACGGACTCCGGCGTGGCGGGCTCCGGAGTGGCGGGCTCTGGCGCGGCGGGCTCGGTCGTGTCCTCCGGGTGGCGGGGCGGCAGGCTCTGCGGCGGCACGACGCTCGCCGCGGCGGTGCGGGTCCGGGTCTGCACGCGGGCGACCTCCAGGGTGATCGCCGCCGGATCGGGGGCGGCGTTCGGCAGCGGGGCGGCCGCGGGCTGACCGCCACCCGTCCCGTACGTCGTGAGTGGACGCGCGGGGGAACGTGTGCCCGTCCGGCCACCACCGCCGCGCTCCGAAAGCTCAGGCACCGGCTCCAGTGTGGGGCACGACACACTTCCGCCACGAGGGGCGTGCGGGCACTTTCTGCGTCCGGTGCGTGACCGGACGGCTACAGCGCGGCGGCGCCGCGCTCGCGCAGCGACTGCCCGTACTGCTGGAGGACCCACAGCTCGTTCTGCACGGCGGCCAGGTGGGCCGGGTCCGCCTGCTGGCCCAGGCGCTGGAGGGTGCCACGGATCTCGGTGATCCGCTGGTTGACGGCGGCCAGCCGGACGGCGACGAGCTGCACGCCCGCGTACACCTCGTCGGCGTCGCGGCGGGTGTGCAGCGGCTCCACGGTCAACTCGGTGACCAGCGCGCGCACCGTGTCGTCGGGCGCGGCCTCGCGCACCCGCGCCACGTAGTCCGCGTCGGCCATGGAGACCCCGCCGGCCTGCTCGATGACCTCGCGGACCACCGCGTACGGCGGGGCGGTGAACTCGTCGGCGCCGTACGCGTCGAAGGCCGGGGCCACCAGTTCGGGGCGCTGGAGGGCGAGCTTGAGCAGCTCGCGCTCGACGCGGTGGGCGGGGCTGCGCAGGTTGAGCGCGGGGCCGCGCAGCCCGGGCGGCGCGGCGCTCCGCTGCCCCGCCGGCCCGTGCGGCTCGCCACGCCCCGCCGGGCCGTCGCCACGGCCGTACGAGCCGTTGCCACGGGCGCCGGAGGGGCCACCGCGCTGGCCGCGCTCGCGGTTCCAGCGGGCGAGTTGGGAGACGCGGCGGACCACGAACTGGGTGTCTAGGATGCCCAGCATGCCGGCCAGCGTCACCGCGTACTCGTGCTGGATGGAGCTGTTCTTGATGTTGGCGACGATGGGCGCCGCGGCTTCGAGCGCCGCGGCGCGGCCCTCGGCGGTGTCCAGGTTGTGCCGGCCGACGACGTGCCGGATGGCGAAGGCGAACAGCGGGGTGCGGCTGTCCACCAGGTCGGCCACCGCCGCGTCGCCCTGCGCGAGCCGCAGCTCGCAGGGATCCATGCCGCCCGGGGTGATGGCGATCGAGGTCTCGGCCGCGAACTTCTGGTCGTCCTCGAAGGCGCGCAGCGCCGCCTTCTGGCCGGCGGCGTCGCCGTCGAAGGTGAAGACGACCTCGGAGCCCGAGTTGTCCATCAGCAACCGGCGCAGGATCTTGATGTGCTCGCCGGCGAAGGCGGTGCCGCAGGTGGCGATGGCGGTGGTGACGCCGGCCAGGTGGCAGGCCATGACGTCGGTGTAGCCCTCGACGACGACCGCCCGGTTGGTCTTGGCGATCTCCTTCTTGGCGAGGTCGATGCCGTAGAGCACCTGGGACTTGCGGTAGAGCGGGGTCTCGGGGGTGTTCAGGTACTTCGGGCCGTTGTCGTCGTCGCGCAGCTTGCGGGCGCCGAAGCCGATGACCTCGCCGGTGATGTCGCGGATGGGCCACATCAGGCGGCCCCGGAAGCGGTCGATGGGCCCTCGGCGGCCCTCCTGGGCCAGCCCGGACAGCAGAAGCTCCTTGTCGCTGAAGCCCCGGCCGCGCAGGTAGCGGATCAGGTGGTCCCAGCCGGCGGGGCTGTAGCCGACGCCGAAGTGCTCGGCGGCGGCCTGGTCGAAGCCGCGCTGGGCGAGGAAGGCGCGGCCGATCTCGGCCTCGGGGCTGGCGAGCTGTTCGACGTAGAACTGCGCGGCCACCTTGTGCGCCTCGACCAGGCGGGTGCGCTCGCCCTGCTGGCGGCCGGGGGTGTACCCGCCCTGCTCGTAGCGGAGCGTGATGCCGGCGACGCCGGCGAGGCGCTCGATGGTCTCGGCGAAGGACAGGTGGTCGATCTTCATGATGAAGTCGACCGTGTCGCCGCCCTCTTGGCAGCCGAAGCAGTAGAAGAGGCCCTTGCTGGGGCTGACCTGGAAGGACGGGGACTTCTCGTCGTGGAAGGGGCACAGGCCCTTGAGGTTGCCGCCGCCCCCGTTGCGCAACTGGAGGTACTCGGACACGACGGCGTCGATCGGGACCGCGTCCCGGACCGCCTTCACGTCGTCGTCATTGATCCGTCCTGCCACGCGTGAATTCTACGGGTGGCCCCCGACACTCCCGTCCGCCAGGACCGCCGGGACCGCCAGCACGGTCACGGGGACTCGATGACGAAGATCAGGTGCGGGCCGATGGTGGGGACGTCGAACTCCTCCCCCACGGCCGCGAAGCCGTGGCGCTCGTAGAAGCCACGGGCCGAGGTGCGCCCGTTGCACCAGGTCCAGCGGGCGCCACGGGCCGCTGCCTCGGCCAGCCCGGCGCGCAGCACGGCCACCCCGTAGCCCTGGCCCCGGGCGGCGGGGGTGCTGGCCATGCCGCGGAACCGGTAGGCGCTCCCGGCGCTGCCCCGGGGCCCGGCCAGGTCGGCCGCGGCCGGCGGCAGCGGGTCGGGGAAGAACGTCGCGCAGGCCAGCGGGCGCGCCGTGGCGTCGGCGTCCGGGTAGGCGGCGAGGTGGAAGACGCCGGGCGCGTCGTCCTCGGGGAAGACGGCGCTCGCGCGGGGCTGCCCGGGGCGGAGGACCGACCAGCGCAGGTCGAAGATCTCCGCCACCGGGACCACGGACGTGACGATCGGCATACGGCCACGCTACGGGAGCGGGCCCGGGCGGCCGGCCGCGCCCTACGGCAGCAGCGAGGCCAGCGGGACCGAGGGGTCGGCCAGGGCCTCCGGGTCGAGCGGCGCGCCGGAGCGGATGAGGGCCTGGATCGGTTCGGTGACGTCCCACACGTTGACGTTCATCCCGGCCAGCAGCCGCCCCCGGACGTCCAGCCAGAAGCCGATGAACTCGCGCTTGCCGACGTCCCCCCGGCACACCACCTGCGCGTAGCTGCCGGGCGGCGCGTAGCCCGAGTACTCCAGGCCCACGTCGTACTGGTCGGAGAAGAAGTACGGCACCCGGTCGTACGTCACGTCCTGGCCGAGCATGGCGCGGGCGGCGACCGGGCCGCCGTTGAGCGCGTTGGCCCAGTGCTCGACGCGCAGCCGCTCGCCCGCGGGCAGCCCGGCGGAGAGCTGGGGCAGCGGGAAGGCGGCGGCGTCGCCGGCGGCGAAGATGTCCGGGTCGCTGGTGCGCAGGCCGGCGTCGACGACGATGCCACCGCGGGCCGGGCCGGTGCGCGGGGCGATCTCCAGCCCCGCGGCCTCCGCGAGCGCGGTGCGGGGCGCGGCGCCGATCGCGGCGAGCACGGCGTGCGCGGGGTGCTCCTCGCCGTCGTCGGTCTGCACGGCCAGCACCATGCCGTCCTGGCCGGTGATCTCGGTGAGCCGGGCGCCGAAGTGGAAGCGGACGCCGTGCGAGCCGTGCAGGTCGGTGAAGAGCGCGCCGAGTTCGGGCCCGACGACGGTGTGCAGCGGCCCTTGCTCGGGCTCCACGATGGTCACCTCGGCGCCGTAGCCACGGGCGGCGGCGGCGACTTCGAGGCCGATCCAGCCGGCCCCGGCGATGACCAGGTGCCCGTTGTCGCGCCCGAGCGAGGCCAGCACGCCGCGCAGCCGCTCGGCGTGGGCGAGGCGGCGCAGGTGGTGCACGCCGGCCAGGTCGGTGCCGGGGATCTCCAGGCGGCGCGGTTCGGCGCCGGTGGCCAGCAGCAGCCGGTCGTAGTGGATGCGGGTGCCGTCGCCCAGGCGTACGGACTTGGCCTCCCGGTCGAGTCGCACGGCGGGCTGGCCGAGGTGGAGTTCGATGTGGGCCTGCGCGTACCAACCCGGCTCGTGGACGAAGACGCTGTCGCGCTCCTGGCTGCCGCTGAGGAACCCCTTGGACAGTGGCGGGCGTTCGTAGGGGTGGTCGCGTTCGTCACAGATGAGGATCACCCGGCCGGTGAAGCCCTCGGCCCGGAGCGTCTCGGCGGCCTTCGCCCCCGCAAGCCCTCCTCCGACGATGACGAACGTCCGATGTGCGTCGACCACTTGTCGCCTCCTCGCTCGCGCGCGGTACGCCTGCGCCCGGGGTGCCCCGGTTCGCCTGTGCGGATGTGTGCCCGCGCGTACACCCAGCATGAACGTCTGGTGTACACCCCGGCCGTCCCACCACAGGGAGGAGGGTCCCGCACCGAGCGGCCCGCGGGAAGGGGCACTACGCCGGACGGGCCAGCCGGAGGCCAGGCCGGCGCGGCACCGCCGCGCGAGGCGGTGCCGGCCGGGCCGGGCGGCGGGCGGCTCAGCGGGGCGCGGTCAGGCGGGCGCGCAGCGAGCGGGCGGAGGCGTCGGTGAGCGAGGCGATCTGGTCCACGATGACGCGCAGCCTGGCGGCATCGTCGCCGTCGGCGGCGGCGGTCGCGAACAGCGCGCGGAACTGCGGGTCGAGCCCGTGCGGGGCGCGCGCGATCAGCGCGTCGGCCAGTTCGGCGATGACGACGCGCTGCTCGGCGCGCAGCCGCTCCTGGTCGGCGCGCTGCATCACGTACCGGTCGGCCACCGCCTTGAGGACGGCGCACTCCAGGCGGACGGGTCCTGGCACGACGAGCCTGGCCGCGTACCGGGTGAGCCGGCCCGTGCCGTACGCGGCGCGGGTGGCCTCCTCGGCGGCCTGGCAGAAGCGGCCGATGAGTTGGCTGGTGGCGTCCTTGAGGCGGGCCTGGGCGAGGGCGGAGCCGTCGTATCCGTGCGGCCACCACTCCTGGTCGAGCAGCCGGTCGAGGGCCTCGGCCAGTTCCGCCGGGTCGGCCCCGGGGGCGTAGCGGCTGGCGGCGACGGCGAAGACCTCGCGCCGCTCGGGCTCGGCGAGCAGCATCGCCGGGTCCAGGTGCCCGGCGTGCAGGCCGTCCTCGACGTCGTGCACGGAGTACGCGACGTCGTCGGCCCAGTCCATGACCTGGGCCTCGAAGCAGGTGCCGGCCGGTGGGGCGCCCTGCCGCAGCCAGTGGAAGACCGGCAGGTCGTCCTCGTAGACGCCGAACTTGGGCGAGGTGGGGTCGGTGGGGTGGCCGCCGCGTGGCCAGGGGTACTTGGTGGCGGCGTCCAGGGCGGCGCGGGTGAGGTTGAGGCCGACGCTGGTCGGCTCGCCCGTCTCGGGGTCGGTCCGGAAGCGCTTGGGCTCGATGCGGGTGAGCAGGCGCAGCGACTGGGCGTTGCCCTCGAAGCCGCCGCAGTCCGCGGCGACCTCGTCGAGCGCGCGTTCGCCGTTGTGTCCGAACGGGGGGTGGCCGAGGTCGTGTGCCAGGCAGGCGACCTCGACCAGGTCGGGGTCGCAGCCGAGCGCGGCGCCGAGTTCGCGGCCCACCTGGGCGCACTCCAGGGAGTGGGTGAGCCGGGTGCGGGGGCTCGCGTCCCACGCCTGGCCGCTCACGCCGGGCGTGACCACCTGGGTCTTGCCGGCGAGCCGGCGCAGCGCGGCGGAGTGCAGCAGTCGGGCTCGGTCGCGTTGGAAGGCGGTGCGGCCGGGGCGCTTGTCGGGCTCGGGCTCCCAGCGTTCCAGGTCGGCGCCCGAGTAGCCGGGCACGCCCGGCTCCGCCACCCCGCAGGTCCGGTCGGCGGCGGTCGACGCGGGAGGCTGGGGTGGTGGACCGCCCGGGGTGGGCCGGCCCGCCGGGGTTATCCGTCCGGGCTGGCCGCATGGCCCCGACTGCCCAGATTGCTCAGATCGCCCGGGTCGCCCGGGTCGCCCGGTGGAAGGCGGTGGTGTGCCGTTCATACCCCGACGGTAGCCGCCGGGGGGCGGGTGGCCCTGATCGGGCGCGCCCCGCGCCGCCGGGCCCCGGGGTGTGGCGCCCCGGGGCGGGTGGCGGGCGCGGGCGCGTCGCGGGCGCCGGTCAGTGGTGCCACGCCTCACCCCCCGTGTTGTGGATCATCCGCTGGAGCACCTTCATGGTGGTCAGGAACTCCGCGTCGGTGACGCCCTCGTGCACGGTCTCCCTGCTGGCCCGCTGGATCTCGGCGGCCTGCGCGTACAGCGCCTCGCCCGCCTCGGTGAAGTGCAGCCGCTCCTCGTCGTCGGATTCGAGCAGGCCGCGCTCCAGGGTCGCGTCGATCTCCGGTTCCAGGTCGGCGCCGATGTCCAGGTATCCCTGGAGCACGGCCGTGATCTCCTCGCGGGTGCGCCCGGCCGGGTGCTCGGCCACCTGGTGCAGCGTCCACCACTGCGGCTGGGTGAGCCCGACCCCCGACAGGCCCGCCCTGATGTACGTGACGACCGCCTGGCTCGCGGCCCAACTCCAGTAGCCGATCGGCTGCTTGACCAACTCTTCGTCGCTGTGTGAGAACTCCATGACGACGACGGTAGGAGTTGAACCATTGTTGAAGTCAACCGACGCGCCTCAGAACTCGTGCGCGTCCACCTCGGCCAGGTAGCCGGCCCGGGTCTCCTCGTCCAGGAAGGCGGCGAGGAAGGAGTTGCGCGCGAGCGTGCGCAGCGCCGTGGGGTCCAGGCCGAGCGCCTCCCGGACGGCGGTGTAGTTGTCGCCGACGTAGCCGCCGAAGTACGCCGGGTCGTCGGAGTTGACGCACACCCGCAGGCCGGCCGCGAGCATGGCGGGCAACGGGTGGTCGGCCAGGTCCTCGTACACCCGCAGCCGCACGTTGGACAGCGGGCACACGGTCAGCGGCGTCTGGTCCGCGACCAGCCGGGCCACCAGCGCCTCGTCCTCCAGGCAGCGCACGCCGTGGTCGATCCGATCCACGCCGAGGATGTCGAGCGCCTCCCACACGTAGCCGGGCGGGCCCTCCTCGCCCGCGTGCGCCACGCATTTCAGCCCGGCGGCACGGGCCCGCTCGAAGACCTCGCGGAACTTCGACGGCGGGTTGCCCACCTCGGCCGAGTCGAGCCCGACCGCGGTGATCCTCCCCAGCCAGGGGCGGGCCGCCTCGAAGGTGGCCAGCGCCGACTCGGCGCTCTCGTCGCGCAGGAAGCACATGATGAGGCGGGTGGTGATGCCGTACGTCCCGGGCGCCTGGTCCAGCGCGCGGGCGAGGCCGTCGATGACCGTGCCGATCGGCACCCCGCGCGCAACGTGGGCCTGCGGGTCGAAGAAGATCTCGGCGTGCCGCACCCCCTGCGCCCGGGCCCGCGCGAGGTAGGCGTGCGCCAGCTCGGCGAAGTCCTCCTCGGTGCGCAGGACGTCCATCAGGGCGTAGTAGAGGTTGAGGAAGGACTGGAGGTCGGTGAAGGAGTACGCGGCGCGCAGCTCGTCCTCGGAGGCGTACGGCAGCGCGACGCCGTTGCGCCGGGCCAGCGCGAAGGCCAGCTCCGGCTCCAACGTGCCCTCGATGTGGAGGTGAAGCTCCGCGGTGGGGAGGGCGGACGCGTGCGGGGCGCAGCCGCCAGCCTGGGCAGCTCGGGCGGGGCCGGCGGGCCAGGCGGTGGGGTCGGACGGGTCGGGCATGGCACCTAATCTCGCTCTGAGCTGCGGAAAGAAGCTCCCAGCGTAACGTCACGGCGGTGCCAGTCGCCGCCGGCTATGGCCGGGCCCGCGGCGCGCACCCGGGCCGCGAGGGCGGGCCCGGCGAGGTAGACCCAGGCCCGCACCGACTCACCGCCGGCGCGCCGCGCGTGCCGCACGACGCGCTCGTACAGGTTGTCGGGATGGCCCGGCCGGTACTCCTCCAGGGCGTCCAGCGTGCGGAGCACGTCGGGGTAGGCGGCGTCGGTGGGCCAGACCAGGTCGCCGTGAACCCAGGCGCCGTGGTCTCGGTCGGCGTGGGGCCGGTCGGCGTCGGTCCGGTCGGCGTGGGCCTGGTCGACGTGGGCCTGGTCGACGTGGGGCCGGCCGGCGTCGGTACGGTCGCCGTGCTCTCGGCCCGCTTCGGTCCGGTCGGCCGGCGGTGCGGCGTGGGCGGCGGTCTCGCTCCGGATCGTCCCGGTCTCGACGGCGTAGGGGTACCCCGGCCCCTCGTACAGCGCCAGGCCCGGCATCCGCGCCGGCTCCTGTGCGCGCGTGCGGCCCCGCAGCGCCCAGGCGTGGTGCCGGCCGCCGGGCCGCAGCGTGCCGTACACGAAGAACGGCAGCCGCTCCGGCGACCCGGCGGCGGGCGCGGGGAGCGGGGGCGCGGCCCGCGGGCGCGGCGGGTCGGTCATCGGGCGGCTACTCGGGGCGGGTCTCGTCGACGACCCAGGCCAGGTAGGTCGGGTCGCCGTGGGTGACCGGGGTCGCGATGATCTCCGGCGTCTCGTAGTCGTGTTCGGCCCGCAGGTACTCGGCCAGCGCCTCGAACCGCGCGGCCGTCGTCTTGAAGTGCACCTGCCACTCCCGCTCGGTGACCACCTCGCCCCGCCACCGGTAGACGGAGGTGACCGGCCCGCTGATCTGCGCGCAGGCCGCCACCCGAGCCGCCACCGCGCCGCGCGCCAGGGCGTCGGCCTTCTCGCCGGCGTCGGTGGTGGTCAGGACGGTGAGGACGGCGGCGGAGTCGGGTGCGGCGGCGGGCGTGGCGACGGGCGTCGCCGCGGGATCGGTGGGGTGGTGGGCCACGGGTACGGCTCCTTCGGCTCGGGCTGACGGTCCGGCTACCCGCCGCCCCTCGGCCGCACTCCCGAAGAGCGGCGGCCGGAAACATGGCATGCGGGCGCACACGCGGGGTACCACGGTAGCCGCGCGGGTCATTCGGGCTCGCGGTACGGTCAAATACCACCAAAGCGGTACGCGCAGCGCAGCGAAAGGACGGTCCATGGACGACCTCACCGCACTGGCCCGTGACCATCTCGACCGGGCACGGATGGAGTCGCACGGGCGCAGCGCGCACCTGTTCCTGCACGACGGACCGCTGCGGCAGAGCCTGATCGCGCTGGTCACCGGCACGGAGTTGGACGAGCACAACGCCCCGCCCGCGGCCAGCCTCCAGGTGTTGCACGGCCACGTGCGGCTGACGGGCAACGAGAGCGGTGACTGCGATCTGATCGCCGGCCAGATGCAGGCCATCCCGCACGAACGGAACTCGCTGCTCGCCGTGGAGGACTCGGTGGTCCTGCTGACGGCGGTGACCGCGACCCCGGAGTGCGCGCTCGGACCCTGACCGAGCGCGGGATTGTCAGACCCCCGTGGTGAGCTGGAGTCGTACCGGGGCACGGACGGCTCGAACGGGGAGGGCCCTCATGGGCACGTGGGGCAGTGGGAACTTCGAGAACGACACGTCGGCCGACCATCTGTCGGAGGTCATCGACCGGCTCGTCGGCGAGGTGGCCGACGCGATGGCCGGCGATCCCGTGGAGCTGGAGCCGGACGAGTACCGGGGTAACACGGTGCCGTGCGACCTGGAGCTGCTGTACGTCCTCACGCGGGCCGGTTACGGGGCCCGGCGCCTGCCAGCTCCCGAAGTGATCGAGGGGTGGAAGGACCACTTCATAGCCGTCTGGGAGCGGACCATCGACGGGCTGGGCCCGTCGGAGGGGTTCAAGGAGCGGCGGCGGGCGGTGCTCGCGCGCACCTTCGACCAGTTGGCCGGGGTCGCCGAGGAGGCCGCGACGCGGGACTGAGCGCGGCGGTCGGACCCTGCCGCGGCGGCGCACGGGGCGCGGGCGTGGCGGCCGGCCGCCGGGTGGGCGTGTGACGTGGGAGGTCTAGCGCGGCAGGCGGACCGTGCTCGTCTTGCCGAGCGCGTCCTCGTCGGCCACCACGCGCAGTTCGCCGCCCGCCTCCTCGGCCAGGGCGGCGACGATCGCCAGGCCCCGGCCGCCGCTGCCGTCGGCATGGGCCTTCGAGCGCGGCGCGGGGATGGCGGGGTGCCGGTCGTGCACGGCGATGATCAGCACGTCGGGCGTGAGGGTGAGGGCGATGTCGGACAGCGGCGAGGTGATCGCGGCGTGCCGGACGCTGTTGGTGACCAGTTCGCTGAGGGTGAGCAGCGCGGCGTCGGCCAGCGTCTCCTCCGCCTCGGTCAGCCAGGCGGCCAGCAGCTTCCGCGCCTCGCGCCGCGCGAGGGGCACGGAGGCGGGGACGGTGGGCAGGGTGAAGCGCCGTTGCGCGAGGCTGGGCGCTGTCGTGGCGGTCATAACGCCGGGTTCACATCCTTCACGTCCCCCACGTGGTCCACATCGGCATCAGGTCCCTCACGCGTCCTTCCCGCGTACGGTCGGCGTCCGCCAGGCGTCTGGCGGGCGGCTCGCGGGTGTCGGGTCGAACGTCATCGGGTGGTGCGAGTGGCTCCGCGTCATCGGTCCAGACCAGTGGCCAAATGGTTGGCCCAGACTTCGTTGGCCAGGATGAATCGGGCAGGTGGAATCTGGTGCACCGTAGCGTGGATACCCATCGGCCGGAATGCCGAAAGGTGGCCGATGGCCACAACTAGCCGCCCGCGCTCGCCCTTTCTATGCTGGGCCGATGCCGGATGCGCTGCTGGAACCCGTGGGTCTCGGCGCCACCGAGAGCGCCCTGTATCTGCATGTGCTGTCCACCCCTCGCTGCACCACGACCCAACTCGCCGACGCCGTCGGGGCGACCCCGGCCCAGGTCCGTCCCGCCCTGCGGCGACTGGTCGAGTCGGGACTGATCGCCCGGATCGGGGGCCGGCCCGCCCGCTACACCGCCGCCCCACCCGGCGCGGCCTTCGACGCCCTCGCCGAGCGGCGGCAGCAGGAGCTCGATGAGTTGCGCGGGCACCTGCGGGAGCTGGCCGTGCGCTACCAGGGGGCGACCGCGAGCAGCCCCGGGGACCTGATCGAGCTGGTCGAGGGCCCGCTCGCGATGCGGGACCGGGTCGAGCAGCTCCAGCTCGGCGCGGAGCGGGAGATGCTGGTGGTCGACTGCCCGCCGTACTTCAGCGCGACGGCCAACGAGAACCCCATCGAGGACCAGTTGCTGCGGCGCGGCGTCGAGTGTCGGGTCATCTACGACGCGGCGGCGCTGGAGATGCCGGGCCGGATGGAGTTCGTCTGGTCCTGCGTGGCCAAGGGCGAGCAGGCGCGGAGCCTGCCCGTGGCCCGGCTCAAGATGCTGATCGCGGACCGCGCCAGCGCCGTGATCCCGCTGGTCCTGGAGGCGAGCGAGTCCTCGGCCGCGATCGTGGTGCGCCCGTCGCCGCTGTTGACGGCCATCGTCACGTGCTTCGACCTGATGTGGGAGCGGGCCGCGCCGATCGGCGTCAGCGCCCCGCCCGACAGCCCGCTGGACGAGCGGGACCGCGAGCTGCTGAGCATGCTGGCCAGCGGCATGAAGGACGCGTCGATCATGCGCACGCTGGGCATCACGCAGCGCACCATGACCCGCCGCGTCGCCCAGCTCATGGCCCTGATGGGCGCCCAGACCCGCTTCCAGGCGGGTCTCCAGGCGGCCCGGCGAGGCTGGCTGTAACCACCCGCGCACGCCCGCGCGAAGCCGCCGGCCGGCCGAGCGGCACGGAGGGGCGCACGGGAGCACGGGGCGGGCGCGGGCCCAGGTGGCGCGCGCGGGCCCAGGTGGCGGGGCGCGGTACCGGTGCCGGTGCGGGCGGCGCGGGTCAGACGGGCGAGGTCGGCGCCGGTGTTCTCGGGGCCGGGGACCTCGGGGCCGGGGACGCGACCCCGGGCAGGGCTGCCGGGGTGGTACGCGGTGGCGGCGCGGGCTGGGCGCGCTGGGCGCGGGCCCGGTGGGCGCTCGGGCTCACGCCGCGTACCCGCTTGAACGCCACGCTGAGCGCGAAGGCGTTGGCGTACCCGACCCGGCGCGCCGCGCGCTCCACCGTCATGTCCGGCTCGCGCAGCAGGTCCGCGGCGAGCGCCATGCGCCAGCCGGTCAGGTACGTCATCGGCGGCTCGCCGACGAGTCCGGTGAAGCGACGGGCGAGGGCGGCGCGCGAGACGCCGGTCTTGGCGGCGAGTTCGACGACGGTCCACGGGTGCGCCGGGTTGTCGTGCAGCAGGTGCAGCGCGCGCCCCACCACCGGATCGCCGTACGCCCGGTACCAGGCGGGCGCCTCGGCCTCCGGGCGGGCGAACCAGGCCCGCAGCGTGGAGATGAGCAACAGGTCGAGCATCCGGTCCAGGACGACCTGTTGGCCCGGTTCGTCGCGCGCGACCTCCTCCGCGACGAACGGCATCAGCGGGCAGTCCCAGCACTCCTCGGCGAGGACGAGCAGCGGGGGCAGCGCGGCGAGCAGCCGCTCGCCCACGTCGCTGGGGAGTTGGTACGCGCCGCTGAGCAACAGCCCCTCCCCCGCCCGGCTGTTGCCGTACGTCCGCAGCCCCAGCGTCAGCGCCTGGCTGACGTCCTCGCCGGCCGGCGTGGTGCAGTGGTCGTCGTTGTGGATCAACACCTGGGGCGGGACGCCGGGGCGGTCGGAGACCGTGTACGGCTGCGGGCCGCGCACGATCGCGATGTCGCCGGCCCGCAGCGCCACCGGGGCCGCGCCGCCGGGCGTGATCCAGGCGTCGCCGCGCACCATGGTGACCAGCGCGAGGGGCGCGCCGTGCAGAAACCGCAACGACCAGGGCGGGGCCAGGATGGACTGGTGGAAGAGAGCCCCGCGGGCCCGTGCCTCGTTCAGGAGATCAGCGAGCGCGTCCATGGCGTCAGCGTAAACGCACGTCTGTGCGCGGTGCGGACGGATTTCCGCGCGCGGGGTGGACGAACGGACATGCCGGCGAGCCTTTCGACCATGGTCGCCCGTCCCGCGCGCCGGTTGACTGGGCGGCATGACGGACAACGGTCTGCTGCGGGACAGCGACTTTCTGGTGTTGGGCGGTACCGGCAAGACCGGTCGCCGCGTGGTGGAGCGACTGCGGGAGCGTGGCCTGACCGTACGGGTGGCGTCACGGTCCGCCGAGGGCGGGCGGCAGCGCTTCGTCTGGGAGGAGGAGGAGACCTGGGACCCGGCCCTCGCGGGGGTGGGCGCGGTGTACCTCGTGCCGCCCGGCGAGCTGACGAGCCCGGAGTCGGCCAACGCGGTACGGGCGTTCGCGGCGCGCGCCGTGGCCGCCGGGGTGCGGCGCATCGTGCTGCTGTCGGCGCGCGAGGAGGAGGCGGTGATCGACGGCGAGCGGGCGGTCCGGGAGTCCGGGGTGGCCGAGTGGACGGTGCTGCGGCCGAGTTGGTTCGCGCAGAACTTCAGCGAGGACTTCTTCCTGCCGGCGGTCCTGGCCGGTGAGGTGCGGTTGTCGACCGGGGACGGCCGGGAGCCGTTCATCGACGTGGAGGACATCGCCGACGTGGCGGTGGCGGTGCTGACCGAGGACGGGCACGCGGGGCAGACGTACGAGTTGTCGGGGCCACGGCTGCTGACGTTCGGGGAGGTCGTCGCGGAGATCGCCAAGGCCACCGGCCGGGAGATCCACTACACCGCGCTCGACGAGGAGCGGTTCACCGCCGAGTCGGTGCGGGCGGGGGTGGAGCCGCACTTCGTCGAGGTGCTGAGTCGGCTGTTCGCGGTGATCCGGAACGGCGGGAACGCCCATCTCTCGGACGGCGTCCAGCGTGTGCTCGGGCGCGAGCCGCGCGACATCGCCGGCTACATCGAGGCGACGGCCGCCTCCGGCGCATGGGCCAAGCCCGCGGCGTGACCCGGTCCCCGCACGCCCGCCCGGCGCGGCGCCGGGGGCCGCGCCCGCGCGTCCGGGCGGGACGCGGCGGGGAAAGGGGCGGGCCCCCGCCGCTCGGCGGGGGCCCGTTGCCGTGGTCTAGCCGCGGGGTCGCGCGCCCCGTGCCACGTCGAACTCCGCCCACACGTCCTTGCCGATCGTGCGCTCCCGCACGCCCCACCGGGCCGCGAGCGCGTCCACGATGAGCAGTCCCCGCCCGAACTTGTCGTCGGGCCCGGGCTGCCTGGTCCGCGGCAACCGCTCGCCCTTCGGGTCGCTGACGGCGATCCGTAGCACCGCCTCGGTGAGCGTGAGCTGCACGCGGAACAGCCGGCCGCGCAACGCGCCGTGCAGCACGGCGTTGCTCGCCAGCTCCGAGACGACCAACGCCACGTCGTCGGCGAGGTCCGGCAGCCCCCACTCCGCGACGAGCCGCGCGGCGCGCTTACGGGCCCGCAATACGCTTTTCGGATACGGCGTGTAATCAAAGCGGTCGTACGCTACGGCGGCTTGATCCGTATCGCCAGCTAGACCGGACGGGCCTTGGGGCGCCAAGGTCACCACACACCTCCAGGAAGAACGGTCTTGCGCACGTCAACTCGGCCGATCGGAGTTCCGACCCGGCCGGTCGCCGCGCGAGCGATCAACTACGGAAAGTAGTGCCACGCGGCTGATCCTTTTACTCGCGCGCGGACCGATTACCTCCGTTTCAGCCGCTTGTGGCGGAGCATGCCGCTCCGTGACCGCCCCGCACACGTGCGGGGCGGTCCCCGGCCGAGGCCGCCGGCCCACGTCGCTGGGCTAACGAAGCGGGCAGCGGGCGCTGGGATCGGCCCGGTTGGGGCAGGCGACGACCGCGAGTGACAGGAACCGCGTCCCGGTCAGATAGGCGCCCCAGCCGATGTCGCCACCCCAGCCCAGCGTCTGGACGGCCAGCGCGACCTGAGCGTCAAGGGGCGGGCGTAGCCGCTCGGCGGCCACGCTCTCCCCCACCCGCTCGGCCAGCCACGCCGCCGCCTCTCCCGGTCCCTCGTACGTGGCCCGCACGAACCGCCCCGGCTTGCGCAGCCAGTGCGCCACCTGGAGCGGCGGCAACTCCGAGGCCGCGAACCCGGGGCTCTCGGGCCGCCGGTCGCGCTCCCGGTCGACGTCGGGCTTGGGCCCGATCCAGGAGTACGCGTGGAAGTGCGGCGGCCGGCCACCGCTCACGCGGAGGGGCGAAACCGCGCCGGATCGATCCCCGCTCGCCGCAACTCCGCCCCGGTGAACCGCAACGGCTCTGCGCCGGGCCGCTTGCTGTCGCCGAGCGCGTACGCCCCGGCCACGCCCGGGATCGGCGCGAGCGTCACGCAGGTCTCCGGGGCGTCCGGCGGGTTGCCACCGCACGCGAGGGGCGGGCTGAACCGCGCGTCGCCGAGGTCGAGTTCGTAGAGGTCGACTGAGGCCATCGGCTTCGTCCTTCCTGTTCGGCGACGCTCGGCAGCGCCGCGCTGAGCAGGAAGCTACGAAGCGGGGTCAGCGGCCCTCCACGGATGTGCGCGAACTTGCGCGCGCTTCACCCGAGCGCGGCGCGGGCGTCCTCGATCAGCGCACGGGCCTGCTCGCCGTAGACCGCCATCCCGGCGAGTTCGGCGTGGGTGCGGGCGTAGATGTCGATCTCGGCGGGGGTGGTGATCCTGACGCTGCCCGCGCACAACTCGTGCGTCACCTCGGCATCGTCGAAGATCCAAAACCCAGCAACCGGGCGCATCGGACGAGTGGCGTTCATGGGGATCACTCCGAGCGACACGCGAGGCATAGCCATTACCTGGTCAAGTCGATCCAGTTGCTCGCCCATGACCGTGGCACCCCCGATCTGCGCTCGCAACACCCACTCCTCGATCACCAACATGAAGGTAAGGCCGTCTTCGTGGAGCACGTGTTGGCGCCGCATCCGGGCCGCGACGGCCTCCTCCGTGTCGTCGGGCATCGCTTCGAAGGCGATGATCGCTCCCATCACGGCGGCGGCATAGGCGGGAGTCTGCAGCAGGCCAGGCACGAGATGTGACTGGTAGCAGCGAAACACTTTCGTGCTCCGCTCCTTTTGGTTCATGGCGTCTTGCAGCGGGCGCAGGCCCGACTGCGTCATGAGCGACCAAGGGACATAAGTTTCGTCTTTCACGTAGCGCCTCGTCTCAACTACAGCGAATTGATTGCCGAAGTAATGAGATTCCGGGCGGGCCCACCATGAACCGCCAGTGCACTCATTCCCGCAAAAGTCCTTGCGTACAGCTCGATTTCTTGAGGCTGCGTAACGGTCACTTCAGCCGATACGAGCTCAACCTTCACGCGGTCGTCGTCAAATACCCAGAACCCTTCTGCCGGACACATGCGCCGATCGACGCTCGCCGGGATAATCCCCAGACTGACGCGCGGCAACGACGCCGCAACCAACAGATGACCGAGCTGCGCCGCCATGACTTCAGCTCCCCCGATGCGGGTCCGCAACGCGGATTCTTCAAGCACCATCGCGAAGGTGTGGTCACCGCGGCAAAGGACACGTTGACGCTCCATCCGAACGGCGACCGCGGCCTTGGTGTTCATCCGGCAGTTGATGGAAGTCAATGATGTCGCCCATCAGCGCAGCCGCATAGCCAGGAGTCTGCAGCAGCCCCGGGATGACGCCTGGCTCGTATCTCCGGGTCACCTCGTAGAGCGATACGTCACTCTCCTGCAGCCTGCGCAGACCACCGCGCATGACGCGGTGCCACTCGACGTACATGCCATCCATGTTGCGGACAAAGGCGATGAGATCATCGAGTTGATCAAGCGCTCCGCAGTGCAGTGTCCATACGCGCAGATCTTCCTCAGAGGGCCGGGTCTTCCCGTTCTCAAGACGGGAGCATTTCGACTCGTGCCAACCGGCACGCTTGGCCAGCGCTCTCGCGGTGAGCGAAGTTTCCTTCCGGATCTCCCGGAGGCGCTGGCCAAGGGCTCTTCTGGCTTCCTGGGCACTGGATGACGGCGAAGGCACGGCATCAGTTTCCCGGACGAGCACACGAATCAGGCTGGTCGGTAATCTTCATGTGGCGTAGCCCGATCCCACACAGCTCCGAATGCCGACGCGCACAACTTGATCACCGCGGGGTCGGTGATCAGCTCCTTGTCGCCCTGCGGAGTCAGCTCGCCCTCCCCATCGAAGTGGTTGATCAGCAGCGTTTCCCCGTCGAACAGCCAGAAGTCGTTGCCGGGCAGGGCCAGATCCGTTGCCCGGCGCCTGGGCAGCCAGCGGACCTGCTCACCGCCGGCCACGTTGCCCGCCGTCACGTCGTACTCGTAGCGCACGTAGTCACTCAGTGGCTCCGACACGATGCGGGCCCTGCGCACGGCCACACCGCGCCCCGTCACCTCACGCATGAGGTTCAGCCAGGGACGCGTGGGGTCGGTGGCTTCCTTCGCGCCGTACTCCCCTTTCTGCCACGCCCGGAAGTTCGCGTCGCTGCGCATGTATCCGTCGCGCATCTCCAAGTGGAGTGCGGACTCCCGGCAGGCGGTGAACAGTTCCTGGAAGGTGGGAACGCCAGTCATCGCGCAAGCCTCCCGCTCGATCGGTGATTACCGAGACCACACTTGCCGACAACTCAGCGTCACTGCCACCGACTTGCGGGAACTTGCACGCCAAGATCGCGAAGAATCGTCTCGCCCGGCGAGGGACCGAAGCGGGCTCAGGCCACCCACTGGTCGTAACCCAGCTTGCAGACCAGGGTGACGACGACCACGACCAGCACCACGCGCACGAAGCCGCTCCCCCGTTTGAGGGCCATGTGGGCGCCCAGCATGCCGCCGGCCAGGTTGAACAGGGCCATGGGTGCGGCGATGGACCACAGGACGGCGCCCTGGGCGGTGAACATGGCCAACGCGCCGAGGTTGGTGCAGGTGTTGACGACCTTCGTGGTGGCCGACGCCGTGACCAGGTCCATGTGCAGGATCGCGGCGAAGGCGATGACCAGGAACGTGCCGGTGCCGGGGCCGATCAGGCCGTCGTAGAAGCCGATGCCGAGGCCCGCGACGAGGATGGCGGTCAGTACGCGGTTGCGGGTGACCGGGCCCGCGCCGGGGCTCGCGCCGAACGTGGGGCGCAGCAGGACGAAGGCCAGCACCGCCAGCAGCACCACCATGATCAGCGGGCGCAGGACGGCGCTGTTGATGCCGGCGGCGAAGAACGCGCCGCCGAAGGAGCCGGCGACCGCGGCGACGCCGATGCGGATGGCCGTGGGCACGTCCACCGGGGCCTTGCGCGTGTAGGTGATCGCGGCGGCCGACGTGCCGACGACCGCGACCGCCTTGTTCGTGCCGAGGACGTGCGCCGCCGGCACGTGCGGCAGGCCGACGAGCAGTGCGGGGAGTTGGAGCAGCCCGCCGCCGCCGACCACCGCGTCGATCCAGCCCGCCATGGCCGCCGCCAGGCACAGCAGGGCCAGCGTCAGCAGGGATATGTCGTGCATCGTCGCCTCTCAGGCCGTCGCATCGGGCCGCGGCCGCCCCTTTCCCGGCCGCGGGCCGCCGGCCCGTGCGGCGTGGCCCCGGTGGCGCCGGGTCAGGCCGCCGCGGTGCTCCGCGCGTAGCAGCGGCGCAGCCAGCGTGCGCGGTCCGCGGCGGCGGGCTCGAACGGGAGCCGCCGGTGCATCACCCTACGGTTGTCGAAGATCTGGAAGCCGCCCGCCTCCACCATCACCGGCTCGCCCTCGCAGGCGGCGATCCGGGCCTCGAACCGCGCCAGCGCCTCGCGCGCCGCCGGCGTACGCCCGGTGACCCGCCCCGGCCCGTACCGCAGGCCGACCGCTCCGCCCGGCAGCGTCCACAGCAGGGGCACGCCGGTGCGCAGCGGCGGCCTGCCGGCGGTGTCGGCGTGGGTGGGGGCGTACGACTCGGGGGCGGTGACGTCGAAGTCCGGTAGGCGCAGCGCGTCGGCGGTGGCGGCGGGCAGGCCGGCGAGGACCTCGTCGACGGGGAGCAGCCAGGTCGGGACGCGCTCGGTGTTGCGCATGCCGTAGAAGGAGAGGAAGTGCGGAATGGATTCCGCTGCCGCGCCGTCCGCGCGGTGGTCGAGCACGGAGTCGTCGGTGTGCCAGTCCAGGCCGGTGGCGTAGCCCCAGGAGGTCTGGCTCCGGGCGGCGCCGGGGCTCGGGGCGACGTTGCGGAAGAGGCGGCCGTGGTTCTCCCAGCGGTAGGCGATCGGCTCCAGGCCGAGCAGGTGCAGCAGCCCGAAGTGGACCAGGTTGGGGACGGTCAGCAGCGACTCGTCGCAGAAGCCGGTGCGCGGGGTCGGTACCTCGGTCTCGGGCCGCGGCAACCCCGTCAGTTCCAGCCACGGCGTGGGGGCGGCGCGCCAGCGCGCGAGGCGCTCCAACGTGGCGGCGGGCAGGCACTCGCGGAGCAGCCGGGCGCCGTGCTCCAGGTAGTGTCGCGGGTCCTCGTCGGGCAGCGGCGCGGCGGCACGCGGCAGCGACGGGATCGAGGTGGACGGGGCCGAGGTGGAGGGGGCCGGTGTGGGCCGGGGCGGCGTGGGCGCGGTGGCGTGGGGGCCGGCCGGCGCGTGGTGGTGTGCCGGGTCCGGCGCGCCTGCCGGCGGGTGGGGGCTCGCGGCGGGCCGTCGCTTGCGGAGGGGCCCGGGCGCCGGTGTAGCGGTCATGATCACGAGCCTAGGAAACCGAACCCCGGCCCGTCCGCGAACTGGCTGATTGTTGAGGTAGTTCTGAGCTTCGGCGCCTTCCCGCCCCCGGGGGAATCTGCTATTCCGTGGCTACCCTGACCCGCAACGGTCCGCCCTCCACGGGGAGATGGTCGATGAGCGACCCCCAGCGCTGCCCTGTCAGCCTCCCACACCGGCTCGACCCGCACGGGGTCGACCAGCACGCCGTCAACGCCGCCCTGCGCGAGCGCGGCGCGGCGGTCCCGCTCGTACTGCCGGGTGAGGTGTGCGCGTACGCCGTCGTGCGGCACGCGGAGCTGGCGGAGTTCCTCCAGGACCCCGCCGTCGCCAAGGATTCCCGCCACTTCGCCGCGCTGCACGCCGGCGACCTGCCCGCGGGCTGGCCGCTGACCGCGTTCGCCACCGTCCGGGGCATGACCACCGCGGACGGCGACGAGCACCGCCGGTTGCGCGCCCTGGTCAGCAGGGCGTTCACGCCGCGCCGGGTGGAGGCGCTGCGCCCGCGCGTGCGGGAGCGCACCCGGGCGCTGCTCGACCAGGTGGCCGACGCGGCGGCCCGGGACCCGGACGGCGTGGTGGACCTGCGCGAGCGCTTCGCCCTGCCGCTGCCGCTCGGCGTGATCTGCGAACTGCTCGGCGTGGCGCCGGCGTACGAGCGGCGGCTGCACGAGCTGTCGCACGACATCGTCAGCACCGCCACCGCCCCGCGGCGGGCCCGCGCCGCCACCGAGGAGATGTACGCGGTCCTGTCCCGGGTGGCCGCCGACCGGCGGGCCGACCCCGGGGACGACCTGACCAGCGCGCTGATCGCGGCCCGGGAGGAGGACGGGGACCGGCTCAGCGAGGAGGAGTTGGCCGCCACGCTGCTGCTGGTCGTCATCGCCGGGCACGAGACCAACCTGCACCTGATCACCAACGCGGTACGGGCGTTGTGCGCCCACCGCGACCAGTTGGCCCGCGTGCTCGCCGGCGAGGTCGGCTGGGACGCGGTGGTCGAGGAGACGCTGCGCTACGACAGTCCGGTCAGCTACTTCCCGTTCCGCTACCCGACCACCGACCTGACCGTCGGCGACACGGTCATCCCGCGCGGCGCCCCGGTGCTCGCCTCGTACACGGCGGCGGGGCGCGATCCGCTGGCGTACGGGCGAAGCGCCGACCGGTTCGACGTCACGCGCGAGACCGACGTGCGGAACCTGGCGTTCAGCCACGGCCCGCACTACTGCTTGGGCGCCCCGCTGGCCCGGATGGAGGCGACCCTCGCGCTGAGCATGCTCTACGAGCGGTTCCCGGACCTCGCCCTGGCGGTGCCGGAGGCCGAGTTGCCGCCGCACCCGAGCTTCATCGGCAACAGCACGCACACCCTCCCGGTCCGGCTCACGGGCGGCGGGGCGGGCTGACGGCCGGTTCCCGGCCGCCACGGGGTCGCCCGCACGTCAAGCTCGGGGCAACACGTCAGCTTTGGGTAAAGCGCATATACGCCGCAATCCCTGAACCGTTAATCTCCGGGCTCAGCCGACGCAGCAGCATCCGGTAGGTGGGCCCTGCGAAAGCCGCCGTCGCCAGCGGGCGATGGGCGCGCAGTCACGGACAGGAGTTGGCCATGCCCGTCAAGGACGCCCCGGTGTCGGGAGTGTGGACCGAGTTCGGACGACAGCTTCGGCACTGCCGGCGGCGCGCGGGGCTGACCCAGCACCAACTCGGACTGCGCCTCGGCTACCACCACAGCGTGGTCAGCAAGTGGGAGAGCGGGAAGCGGGAGCTGCCGGCGAGCCTGGTGCGCCGGCTCGACGCGGTGCTCGGCGCCGGGGGCGAGCTGTCGGCGATCGCGGCCGGCGCGCACGGCTCGCCGATGAGCTGGCCGGGCGGCTCGCCCTGGGACGCGGCGTCGCTGTTCTGGCCGGTGCCCGGCGGGCGGCAGCCGCGTCTGCTGGGGCCGCTGGCCGTGGACGACTGGCCGACCCGGCTCTCCGTACAGGGGCCGCGCTGTCCGCTGCACGAGCGGGTGGACTGCGCGGTGCCCGCGCTCGGTGAGACCCGCGCGCTGCTCGCGCGGGTGCAGCGGGCCGCCGAGGACCGGCTGCCGGTGGCCTCGGACCCGGACACCGTGCACGGCCTGGCGGGTCTGCTCAGCGCGCAGGTACGGCTGAGCACGACCGCGACGCCGACGGCGACCCTGGTGAGCACCGTGGAACGGGTACTGCGCTCCGTGGTGGCCTGGGCCGAGGCGGTGCACGTCACGGGCACCTTCCCCACCGCGCAGCTCCGACTGGCCGCCGACTACGCGCAGTTGGCGGGCCGGCTGCGGATGGAGCGCGGGCAGAGCGCCATCGCCATGGCCTGGTTCTGCCACGGCCTTCGCTGGGCGCAGAGCACCGACGACGTCGTGGCCCGCGGCATCCTGCCCAGCGACCTGAGCACCCTGGCGCGGGTCGACGGCGACCCGACGGCCGCCCTGGGCTACGCCCAGAACATCGCCGCCGTCGACTCCGGCCGCGGCTGGGTGATGACACTGACGCACGCCTACCAGGCGCGGGCGTACGCCGTCCTCGGCGACGGCGCGGAGACCAGACGACAGGCCGCGCTCGCCCGCCGCAGACTCGCCGCACTGGACGCGCGGGACGAGGCCGAGGCGCCGTGGCTGTGCGGCGCGGAGGGGTTGTTACGGGTCGAGTCGGCGGTGGGCGGGGCGCTGCGCGACCTGGCGGCCACCACCGACGACCCGGCCACCGCCCGGGACGCGGCGCGGGCGACGGCCAGTTCGCTCGCGCACCTGCCGCCCCGGATGGCCCTGGCACGCCTGCTGTTGACGGTGCGCCTGGCCGACTGCCACGCGTGCGCCGGCGACCCGGACGGCGCCCTCGCCCTGGTCGGCCCGGTCCTCGAACAGGCGGGCCGCGCCCGGCAGATGACCATCTCCCGCGAGCTGCGCGGCCTGGCGGCCCGCCTCGTCGGGCGCTGGGGCGACCTGCACGCGGTACGCGAGTTCGGCGACCGGCTGCGCGCCCTGGAGGGCTGACCACCCGGGGCCGGAGCCGGACCTGGAGTCGCCTGGCGGCGGGGTGCCCGCTGGCGGGGCCAGCCCTGCCAGGCTCGCCCCCGCCAGGCCCGCCCCTGTCACGGCGTGGCGTCCCGCCTCGGCCCGGCGGCCGGACCCGCGCGCGCCCGCGCACGCCCCACGCCCGACCGCCGCACGGCCCGTACCCCGTCGCCACACGGCCTCCGCCCCATCGCCGCACGGCCCACGCCCCAGCGGTGCGCGGCCCGGCCTCCAGGTCGCGGGGCCTCACCGGCGCCGGGCGGGGCCGCGCGGGCACGTCGTGGCGCGCTCGGCGGACGCCCCGCCCCGCCGCGTCCGGATATCGGGCGGACCTTTCCGGTTGTTGCCAGAAGCCCCGCCGGCCCGGCGATCCGTTGACGCCGCACGCCCCCAGGTGTGACGGTGCGGCGGCTTAGTCATGGACATGTTGTGTGCGACGCGATGCGGCCGGGCCCCTGGCGGTCGGCGTACGCCCTGCGCGTGGCCCTGACCGGGCGGCTCAACAGAACCCCACGAATCGTGCAGCTCGCGATCCCCAAGGAGCCAACGTGCTACGAAGAATCACGGTGGTCGGCGTGTCTTTGGCCGTCACCCTCGGCATAGCCGCGCTGCCCGCCGTATCCACGGCGACGGCGGCACCCGCGGAGAACCCGCGGACCGCCACCGCCAAGCCCAAGCCGGCCGACCGGGCCGTCGCCGCCGCCGACCAGGCCACCGCGAGCGGCCTGGACGCGCTGGCCAAGGGCCCGAACGAGCAGTACGAGCGGCGCGGCGTCACGCCGTGGCTGCGCGGCCTGTACTCGGTCGCGTACGAGCGCACCTACCACGGGCTGCCCGTGGTCGGCGGGGACGCCGTCGTCCTCGCGGACGCGCAGGGCAAGGTGCGCGGCACCCAGTCGGCCACCAAGGCGCGGATCAACGTCTCCACCACGGCGAAGATCACCGCGGCGGCGGCGGAGAAGACCAGCCGCGCGCGGCTCAAGAAGGTGGACAAGCGCGAGTCGCGCCGGCTCGTGGTCCGGGTCAAGGACAACAAGGCGCACCTGGCCTGGGAGACCGTCCTCAGCGGCGCGACCGCGACCTCCCCCAGCCGGCTGCACGTGTTCGTCGACGCGATCAGCGGCAAGGTCGTCGACTCGTACGACGACGTACGCGCCGGCACCGGCAACAGCAAGTGGAACGGCCCCAACCCGCTGACCATCGACACCACCGCCAGCGGCAGCCAGTTCCAGCTCAAGGACCCGAAGCGGCCCGGTCTGAGCTGCGCCGACTACAGCGGCGGCAGCGTCATGACCAAGTCCAGCGACAGCTGGGGCAACGGGAACCCCACCAGCAAGGAGACCGGCTGCGTCGACGCGATGTGGGGGGCTCAAAAAGAGTGGGACATGCTGAAGGACTGGTTGGGCCGTAACGGGCACAACGGCAACGGCGGAAGCTGGCCGGTGCGCGTGGGGCTCAACGAGATGAACGCGTACTGGGACGGTTCGCGGATCACCATCGGCCACAACCGGGCCAACGAGTGGATCTCGGCGATGGACGTCATCGGCCACGAGTACGGCCACGGCATCGACCAGTTCACGCCGGGCGGCGCCAACAACGAGAACGGCCTCGGCGAGGCCACCGGCGACATCTTCGGCGCCCTGACCGAGGCGTACGCCAACGAGCCCGCCCCGTACGACACGCCCGGCGACTACCTCGTCGGCGAGATGATCAACCTCAGCGGCAGCGGCCCGATCCGCAACATGTACGACCCGCAGAAGGTGAGCAACCACCCGCGGTGTTACAGCTCCTCGATCCCCAACACCGAGGTGCACGCGGCGGCCGGCCCGCTCAACCACTGGTTCTACCTGCTCTCCGAGGGCTCCAACCCCGGTGGCTCCAAGCCGACCAGCCCGACCTGCAACAACTCCACGGTCACCGGCGTCGGCATCCAGACGGCCGGCAAGGTCTTCTACGGCGGCATGCTGCTCAAGACCAGCGGCATGACCCACAAGCGCTACCGCACCGCGACGCTGACCGCGGCGAAGGGCCTCGACGCCTCCTGTGACCTGTTCCGCAAGACCCAGGCCGCCTGGGACGCGATCAGCGTCCCGGCCCAGCCCGGCGACCCGACCTGCACCAGCCAGGGCGGCGACTTCGCGGTGTCCGTGAGCCCGTCGGCGGGCAGCGTGGACCCGGGTTCGGCCGCCACGGCGACCATCGGCACCTCGACCACCAGCGGTGAGGCCCAGTCCGTCACCCTGTCGGCGACCGGCGCCCCGGCCGGCGCGAGCGTGACCTTCACCCCGGCCACGGTGACCTCCGGCGCCAGCTCCACCATGAAGGTGACGACCTCCACCAGCACCGCCCCGGGCACGTACCCGATCACCATCACGGCCAAGGGCACCGCGACGCACACCGCGCAGTACACGCTGACCGTCGGCGGCAGCGGGCCCGGCACCGGCGCCCCGGACATCGACGTGGCCAAGGTCCGGGCGCACCTGACCGAGTTCCAGTCCATCGCCAGCCGCAACGGCGGCAACCGCCGCTCGACCAGCCAGGGCTACCGGGACTCCGTCGCGTACGTGAAGGGCAAGCTCCAGGCGGCGGGCTACACCGTCACCGAGCAGCCCTGCACCTCCGGGTGCACCTCCGGCGCGGGCCCGAACCTGATCGCCGAGTGGCCCAAGGGCGACGCGGCCAACACGTACATGTTCGGCGCGCACCTGGACAGCGTGGGTGCCGGCCCCGGCATCAACGACAACGCCTCGGGCTCGGCCGCGCTGCTTGAGACGGCCCTGGCGCTGGCCGAGAAGAACCCGAACATGAAGAACCGGGTCCGCTTCGGCTGGTGGACGGACGAGGAGCAGGGCCTCAACGGCTCGGACTTCTACGTGCGCTCGCTCTCCTCGACGCAGCGGTCGCAGATCAAGGCGTACTACAACTTCGACATGATCGGCTCGGTCAACGGCGGCTACTTCATCAACCACATCACCTCCGCCGCCGCCAAGCCGATGAAGGAGTACTGGGACTCGCTCCAGCTCCAGCCGGAGGAGAACACCGAGGGCGCGGGCCGCTCGGACGACTACTCCTTCGAGCAGGCGGGCATCGCCAGCTCCGGCTACGCGACCGGCGCCAGCTACCGCAAGACCGCGGCCCAGGCGGCCAAGTGGGGCGGCACCTCGGGTGGCGCGTACGACCCCTGCTACCACCAGGCGTGCGACACCACGAACAACATCAACGCCACGGCGCTCAACCGCGGCGTGGACGGCATCGCCTACACGCTGTGGAAGCAGGCCGTCTCCGAAACCGCCCCGGTCGACGACTTCTCGCTGTCGGTCGAGCCCGGCTCGGGCACCGTGGAGCCGGGTGCCACCGCCAGCGCCACCGTCATCACCGCGACCACGAACGGCTCGGCCCAGTCGGTGCGCCTGTCGGCCGCCGGGCTGCCGAGCGGGGCGCAGGCCACGTTTGACCCGGAGACCGTCACCTCGGGCGGCAAGGCCGCGGTGAAGATCGCCACGTCGGCACAGACCCCGGCCGGCACCTACCCGATCACCATCACGGGCACCGGCACGGCGACGCACAGCGCCACCTACACGCTGACCGTCGGCAGCGGCACCCCGGGCTGCGACGAGCAGCTCATCGTCAACGGCGGCTTCGAGAACGGCAGCGCGCCGTGGACCGGCTCCACCGGGGCGATCGGCTCGCAGGCGGGCCAGACCGCGCACACCGGCACCCGGTACGCCTGGCTCGGCGGCTACGGCAACGCCACCAGCGACACCATCAGCCAGACGGTGACCGTGCCCACCGGCTGCACGTCGGCGACGCTGGGCTACTGGCTGCACGTGGACACCGACGAGACGGAGAACACGCCGTACGACCAGTTCACCATCAAGGTCAACGGCACCACGGTGGAGACGCTGGACAACACCGACGCGGCCAGCGGCTACCAGGAGCGTTCGGTGGACCTGAGCCAGTACGCGGGCCAGCGGATCACGGTGACGTTCACCTCGGTGGAGGACGCCTACCTGCAGACCAGCTTCGTCGTGGACGACGTGACGCTGAAGGTGACCTGACACCCGATGCTGACCTGACACCCCGTGTTGACCCGACACCCCGCGCGGCGGGCCGGCTGACAAGCGGCTGAGCGGCACGGACACCAGGCACGGGTAGTGGCAACAGCACCACCAGAACAACCAGCACCACCGGAACAACCAGCACAGCCAGCACGGCACGCGGCGCCGCCATGGTCCATGGCGGCGCCGCGAGCGTGTGCGCGCCGGCGCGCGCCGGGTGCCTTCGGCGTCCGATCGGGCGAATCCGCGCGCGGGCCGACTGTTCGGGCCGACGACCGGTGAGGGGTGAACACATGAGTCGTGCGTACAGCCCCCTGCCCACCCCGGACCGGCGCCCCCGGCCCGCCCGCCTCGCCCTGACCGCGACCTGCCTGGCGGCCTGCGTCGCGCTGCTGGCCGGCTGCGGAGACGACGGCGGCGACGGCGACGGCGGCGACCAGGCGTCCCCGACGGCCAGCGCCACGAAGGCGTCCAAGGCCCCATCGAGCCCGAGCCAGCCGGGCGACAGCCCGTCGGCCTCCGGCCGGCTCACCGACGACCAGGCCGAACGCAAGGCGCTGCTCCCGCTCGCCCGGGTCGACCACGCCAAGGCGGCCAGGACGGCGGTGGCCAAGGTGCCCGGCGGACGCCTGGTCGACCTGGAGCTCAAGGGCACGGGCGGCGACCGCGACGACAAGGGGACGGACGACGCCCCGGGCGACGCGGGCGCGGCCGACGCCCGCGCGGCCGGCCCGAGCGGGACGGCGAGCCCGCGGGCGCGGCGCGCCGAGTGGATCGCCAAGGTCGCCACCAAGGACGGCACCGCGCACCGGGTACGCGTCGACGCCGGCTCCGGCAAGGTGCTGGACACCACGGCCGAGGCCGACCAGGACGGCGACGACAAGCGGGAGTTGGCGGCCCAGCTCAGCAAGGCCCGGCGCACGCCCGAACAGGCGGCCAAGGCCGCCACCGACGCCAAGCCGGGCACGGTCACCTCCGTCGAACTCGGCGACGACGACGCCGGGGCCCTCGTCTGGTCCGTGGACGTCGTCACGCCGCGCGACTGGAACAAGACCACCTTCGCCGTGGACGCGGTGACCGGGAAGGTCGTCGGCGAACACGTCGACCGCGACTGACTCCCCGGCCACCGGCCCGGCCCGCCCCGTACGCGCCCGGCACCGCGCCCCCGACCGCGGCGGCGCGGTGTCAGGGCCGCGCGCTCCCCGGCCCGGGTGCGCGCGGCCGGTGCTCGGCGGCACGCCGCCCCAACTCGGCCAGCAGCCAGGCACCGCCGCGCAACACGCGCCGGCGCTGTGCCGTGCGCGCGCCGCGCTCCACCTGGAGCCACAGCGCCGGGTCGGTGACCAGCGCGCGCGGGTCGACCCAGACCGTCGCCCCGCGCGCGTCGCGCAGCAACAGACGCGGCGTCACCCCGCCCACCAGGCGCACCGTCACCAGCAGATCGGTACGGACCGACCGGGTGCGCCACACCCCGCGCGTGGCCAGCCAGCCCTCGCCCGCGGTGACCCGAGGCGGCACCAGGACGGCCAGGAGCAGCAGGGACAGGCCCGTCCAGCACAGGCCGCGCGCCGCGTCCAGCGTTCCGTTGGCGAGGTCGACGAGCAGCAGCGCGGCGAGGAGCGGGAGGGCCAGCCCCACGGCGAACCGCAGTTCGCCGCGCCAGTGCGCGCCCCGGGTCACGTGCCGCGCGGGCGGCGCCCCGCCCCCGGCCGGCGCGGCGGCCGGGCGCGGCACGGGGGTTGGCCGCCGCGGGTCCCGCCCCGCGTGGGGCACGCCCGGACGGCCAGGGGCCGGGGCGGGCGTCGCCGGGGCAGCCGCGCCGGAGGCCACCGGCGCGCGCGGGCGCGGGCTCCCCCCGCTCGCCGTGCGCTGCCGCACCACCCCCGCGCCCCCTCGTCGCCGGCGCGTGGTGGGCCCCTCGCCCGGCGGCCCGTCGCCCTCTCGTCGCCTTCGCATACGGCGACCGTAGGGCGGTGGCGGGCGAGTGGAGCGGGGTGTTGACGGGGTGCTGACGCGCGCGCGGCGCACCTTGACGCGCCGCTGACCCCGGCCGCGCGGAGCGTCGCCATCGGCCACATCGTGCCTGGTCAGCGCGGGCGTCAAGGTCGCGTGAGGATCGGGGCGCGCGGCGACAAGGGCGTGCCAGGACGGGGCGCGCGCGGGAGAGACCGCACTCACGCTGGTGCCCGCCCATCGACGGCACCAGCGGAGGTAGACCAGCCATGTTCAGTGACGCCAGGAGGACGGGGGCGCCCGGCGCGGCTCGCGCCGCCGTCAGCCCCCCGAGTACCACCGCGCCCGCGCCGGCCGCCGAAACCTTCCGGGCCGAGGACGACGCCGGGGCCGACCCCGCCGACCGGCACCGCCTCACCGCGCTGACCGGCCTGGCCGCCCTGTCGCTGGACGCCATGGCTTCGGTGGCGTACGGACCGGAGGCCATCGTCCTGGTGCTGGCCGCCGCGGGGGCGCGCGGGCTCGGGTACACCGTGCCCGTCACCCTGGCCATCGCGGCCCTGCTGGCCGTGCTCGTCGCCTCCTACCGGCAGGTCATCGCGGCCTTCCCGGACGGCGGCGGGGCGTACGCGGTGGCCAGGCGTCATCTGGGCCGGCGCGCCTCGCTGGTGGCCGCCGCCTCGCTCGTCCTGGACTACGTCCTGAACGCCGCGGTCGCCGTGACCGCCGGTGTCGCCGCGCTGACCTCGGCCTACCCCGGGTTGCACGACGACCGGCTGTGGCTGTGCCTCGGGGTGTTGGCGCTGGTCACCGGCGTGAACCTGCGCGGCGTCGTGGACTCGGCGCGCGCCTTCCTGGTGCCGACTGCGATCTTCGTGTGCGCCGTGCTCACCGTGATCACCGCCGGTCTCCTCCGGGACGCCCCGCTGTCCACGGAGGCGTCCGCCGGGCACGCGGCGGTGCTCGCCGACGACGCGACCACCGTCGGCGTCCTGCTGTTGCTCAAGGCGTTCGCGTCCGGCTGCTCCGCGCTGACCGGCGTCGAGGCCATCGCTAACGCCGTACCGTCCTTCCGCGCGCCCGCCGCGCGGCGGGCCCAGCGGGCCGAGGTCGTGCTCGGGGTGGTGCTCGGGGCGATGCTGATCGGCCTGTCGGTGCTGATCGCCCGGTTCGAGCTGCGACCGGTGGCGGGCGTGACCGTCCTCGCCCAGCTCACGGACGCCTCGCTGGGCCACGGATTCGGCTTCTACGTCGTGCAGTTCGCCACCATGACCCTGCTGGCGCTCTCCGCCAACACCTCATTCGGCGGCCTCCCGGTCCTGCTCAAGCTGCTGGCCAGGGACAACTACCTGCCGCACGTCTTCGGCCTGCGGGCCGACCGCCAGGTGCACCGGTACGGGGTGCTCACCCTGGCCGCCGTCGCCGCGCTGTTGTTGGTCGGCTCGGGCGGCGACACCAACACGCTGGTGCCGCTGTTCGCCATCGGCGTCTTCGTGGGCTTCACCCTCGCGCAGGCCGGGATGGTGCTGCACTGGCACCGCCGGCCCGGGATACGCGGCCGCCGGGCGCGGATGGTCCTGAACGGCCTCGGCGCGCTGTTGACCGGCGTGAGCGCGGTCGTGGTCACCGCGACCAAGTTCGCGGACGGCGCCTGGTTCGTCGTGGTCGCGCTGCCGCTGATCGTGCTCGCCTTCGAGGCGGTGCGCCGCGCGTACGAGCGGATCGGGCGGCAGCTCGGCCTCGGCCGGATTCCCGATCCGCCGCACCGCGCCCCCTCGCTGGTCGTGGTGCCGGTCTCCGGCCTGTCGGCGCTGACCAGCGAGGCACTGGCCGCGGCCGTCTCGCTGGGCGACGAGGTGGTCGCGGTGACCGTCCACCACGGCGACGCCGAGGACCGGCGGGCGGTCGAGGCGCTGCGTCGCGACTGGGAGTTGTGGCGCCCCGGCGTACCGCTGGGGGCCCTGGACTGGGCCCGGCGCGAGGTGGGCCGGCCGGTCGCCGCCTACGTACGGGAGGTGAGTGCCGACCGGCCGGACTGGCGGATCACCGTGCTGATCCCCGAGGTGGAGCCCGCCCGGCCGTGGCACCGGCTGCTGCACAACCGGCGCGGTGGCGTGGTGGCCCACGCCGTGCACCGCGAGACCGACGCCGTCATCTGCCGGCTCCGCACCCGCCTCACCAGCCCACGCCCCGCGTCGGCGGCCGCGTCGGGCGTGCGGTGGTTCGGCCGGCCCGGGGTGGGGTGGTTCGGCCAGCGCGAGGGGCGATAGTCAGCCGGCGAGGGGTGCGACGGCCGCTCACGCGCCCCCGCGAACGACCGCCGCGCCCCCCGGACTTCGCGCCGCGCCGACCGGGCGCCGCGCCGCTGGGACAGGGCATGGCCCGGCCGCCGACGCCGTCCGGCGCGGGCCGCGCGCCCCGGACCGGCCCCGGCGCACCGCTCTCACCAGGCCGTATCGCGGGCCGTGAGCGGTGGGAGGCGCGGTGGCGCCGCCGGAAGGGGTGGGACGGGGAAGGCCGGGCGAACTTCAGCCATCGCGGCACCCACCCCGCGCCACCAGTTGTTGCTGCCCCGTCAAAACCGGCCCTATAGTCTCCGCGGCTTGCGGGCACCGCCCGGTGCGACGCCCTGTGACCTGGGCGGAGTCCGCCCGGCAGGCCACCCGGCCGCCGGTTGTCTTCACCTTTCTGGAGTGGACCGTGGAACGACGCACCTTCCTGCGCGGCGCAGTCATCGGCACCTCAGTAGCGACCTTCGGCGGCACCCTGATGCGCGGGGCCGCCTACGCCGCCCCGGCCCAGCCCGGCCCCGGCCCGTACGGGGCGCTCGGCGCCGCCGACGCCCGGGGCATCCAGTTGCCCAGCGGCTTCACCAGCCGGATCATCGCCCGCTCCGGCCAGACCGTCGCCGGCACCTCGTACACCTGGCACAACGCCCCCGACGGCGGCGCCTGCTTCGCGGACGGCACCGGCTGGATCTACGTCTCCAACTCGGAGATAAGCCCGAACGGTGGCGTGGGCGCCGTGAAGTTCAACTCCTCCGGCACCATCACCGGCGCGCACCGCGTGCTGTCCAACACCCGGCAGAACTGCGCCGGCGGCAAGACCCCGTGGAACACCTGGCTCTCCTGCGAGGAGGTCAGCCTGGGTTACGTGTACGAGACCGACCCGTGGGGCGTGAACGCGGCGACCCGGCGCGACGCGATGGGCCGCTTCAAGCACGAGGCCGCGGCGGCCGACCCGGTGCGCAAGGTGATCTACCTGACCGAGGACGAGTCCAACGGCTGCTTCTACCGCTTCGTCCCCTCCACCTGGGGCAACCTGTCCTCGGGCACGCTCCAGGTGCTGAAGGCGGGCACGGCCACCTCCGGCTCGTTCACCTGGGCCAACGTGCCCGACCCGGACGGGGCGCCGACCGTGACGCGCGATCAGGTCTCGGGTGCCAAGCGGTTCAACGGCGGCGAGGGCTGCCACTACGCGAACGACACCGTCTGGTTCACCACCAAGGGCGACAACCGCGTGTGGCAGCTCAACCTGACCACCAACACCTACGAGTTGGCCTACGACGACTCGCTGGTCAGCGGCTCCGCCCCGCTCTCCGGCGTGGACAACGTCACCGGCTCCTCGTCCGGCGACCTGTTCATCGCCGAGGACGGCGGCAACATGGAGATCTGCATCATCACGCCGGACGACGTGGTGGCGCCGTTCCTGCGGATCAACGGCCAGTCGGGCTCGGAGATCACCGGCCCGGCCTTCTCGCCCAACGGGCAGCGGCTCTACTTCTCCAGCCAGCGCGGCACGACGGGCAGCTCGTCCGGCGGCATCACGTACGAGGTGACGGGCCCGTTCCGCTCGTAGCCACCGGTCTGGGCTCGGGTCGGTCCGTCGCGTGCCCGGCGGCGGGCCGGCCGGCCCATGACCCGCCGGCCCCGGGCCCGCCGGGCCCCGGCCCTGGTGGCCGCTCCCCGGGGCTGCCGCCGCGCAGCAGGGCGATGCCCAGCGGGGTCAGGGTGTGCAGCACGGCGCTGCCCTGTCGCAGCGTCACCAGCAGCCCGGCGTCGCGCAGTACGGTGGCGTGCTGGCTGGCGGAGGCGAGCGACACGCCGACCCGGCGGGCGAGTTCGCTGGTGGTGCAGCCGGCGCCTATCCCCTGGAGCACGGCCGACCTGGTGGAGCCGACGAGCTTGACCAGCGAGCGCGCGGGCGTGACCAGGGCAGGGCCCGCGGCGTGGTCGAGCGGGTAGACGAGCACCGGGGTGAGCGCCGGGTTGTGGAAGGTGACCGGCGTGCGCCGGCAGAAGAACGAGGGCAGCAACAGCAGGCCACGCCCGTCCAGGTACAGGTCCCGGTCCACGGGGTAGTCCACTTCGAGCACCGGCGGGCGCCAGCGCATGGTGGCGGGCAGCGAGGTCAGCAGCCCGTCCACGCCGCCGTCCAGCAGGGCCCGGCCGCGGGCGGCGCGGTCGGCCTCGATGCGGGCGTGCAGGTGCGGCCAGTACGGCGCGATGGCGGCCCGGTGGTAGTCCCGCAGCGTGTCCACGAGGCGGGCCAGGGCCCGGTCGGTGCCCTCGCCGTCGGCCATCGGGCGCATCCACGCCGGCAGGGCGCGGCCCGCCGGGAGCCGGGATATCTCGGTACGTAACCTCTCGGCCGGCGTGGCCCGCACCGCCTCCATCGCCTCCTCGACGCCGATGACGCCCTCGGACGGCGTCAGGAAGTCGGGAAAATAGCCCCGCTGCGGCACCAGGGGTGCCAGCAACCGGGGCTCGGAATGGAGCCGCGCCCGCGTTTGCGAGCGCCATTCGCCGAAGATGTTCTCCGCTTGTTTCTCGCGAAGTCGATGGAAACTTAAAATAGTTTCCCAGAGTGCGTCCGGGCGAGCGGCCATCCGCAGCCGTGCCAGGTCCACGCTTGTGAAATGGACGCGCAGCACTAAACCCCCACATGTGGCATCCGTAGTTCCCCCAATCCCTGAGTATGCACCCCAACACGAGCAGTTACCACGCCCTTTTGGCCAGAGTTGAAACGGGTCGCGCTCCAACATGTCCAACCGGAATGCTGGGACGTGGGAAAAGGCAGGGGCATTTTCCCGGTGGGTGCTCAGGCCGGATTGCTCGTTCCCGTGGGGGGTAACGGGCGCCGCAAGGCCGTTGAGCATCAGTTGCCGCCGCACATCTGGTCGGCGGCAACGGCTCCCGTGGGGGGAGTAGTAGGGGGCGGCGCCTCGCACAAGGCGCCGCCCCCTTTCGTATGCCGGAGCCGTGCCCCCGCCGTAGTCCGCCTACGGCGAGGAGAGCGAGCGCCGGGGGGTGAGGGTGGGTGTCCCCGACGCGTTCCCCGCTACGACGGGGACGGCTTCCGGTGGTATGTGGCCCTCGCCTGGCCTGGCCCGCGAGGACGTTGTGGTGCGTGTGCTCGTCGCTGGTGACCGTCGACGGCCGGTGTTCGTGCACCGGCCGCCGACGGCTTGGGCCCGCGGAACGGGCCCGCTCAGGGGGTCAGCGGCTGTCGCTGCCGACGGACTCCGCGGCGGCCCGGCCGGCCTCAAGCCGGGCGACCGGGATGCGGAACGGGGAGCAGGAGACGTAGTCCAGGCCCACCTCGTGGAAGAAGTGCACCGAGTCGGGGTCGCCGCCGTGCTCGCCGCACACGCCGAGCTTGAGGTCGGGGCGGGTGGCGCGACCGGCCTCGGCGGCGGAGCGCACCAGCGAGCCCACGCCGTCGCGGTCGATCGTCTCGAACGGGCTGACGCCGAAGATGCCCTTCTCCAGGTACGCGGTGAAGAAGCTGGCCTCCACGTCGTCCCGGGAGAAGCCCCACACGGTCTGCGTGAGGTCGTTGGTGCCGAACGAGAAGAAGTCGGCCGACTCGGCGATCTGGCCCGCGGTCAGCGCGGCCCGGGGCAGCTCGATCATGGTGCCCAGGGTCAGCCTGAGGTTCACCCCGTGCGCCTGCTCCACCTCGGCGATGACCCGCTCGGCCTCCTCGCGCACGATCTCCAGCTCCTGGACGGTGCCCACCAGCGGGATCATGATCTCCGCGCGCGGGTCGCCCTTGGCGTTCTTGCGCTCGGCCGCGGCCTCGGCGATGGCCCGTACCTGCATCGCGAACAGGCCGGGGATCACCAGGCCCAGGCGCACGCCGCGCAGGCCCAGCATCGGGTTCTGCTCGTGCAGCTTGTGCACGGCCTGGAGCAGGCGCAGGTCATTCTCGTTGGCGTCCTGCCGGGCCTCGGCCAGCGCGACGCGCACCGACAGCTCGGTGATGTCGGGCAGGAACTCGTGCAGCGGCGGGTCGAGCAGCCGCACCGTCACCGGCAGCCCGTCCATCGCCTCGAACAGCTCGGTGAAGTCGGCCTTCTGCAACGGCAGCAGGCCGCCGAGCGCGGCGTCGCGGTCGGCCTCGGTGTCGGCGAGGATCAGCCGCTCGACCATCTCGCGGCGCTCGCCGAGGAACATGTGCTCGGTGCGGCACAGGCCGATGCCCTGCGCGCCGAAGCGACGGGCGCGGGCGGCGTCCTCGGCGTTGTCCGCGTTGGCCCGCACCCGCAGCCGGCGCACCCGGTCCGCGTACGCCATGATCCGGTGCACGGCCTTGACCAGCTCGTCGGCGTCGTCGGCGCCGGCGTGCATGCGGCCCTCGAAGTACTCGACCACGGGCGAGGGCACGACCGGCACCTCGCCGAGGTAGACCTTGCCGGACGAGCCGTCGATGGAGACGACGTCGCCCTCCTGCACCACCGTGCCGTCCTTGGTGGTCAGGCACCGGCGCTTGGTGTCCACCTCGAGCTCCTCGGCGCCGCACACACAGGTCTTGCCCATGCCGCGGGCGACGACGGCGGCGTGCGAGGTCTTGCCGCCGCGCGAGGTGAGGATGCCCTCGGCGGCGATCATGCCGTTGAGGTCGTCCGGGTTGGTCTCGCGGCGGATGAGGATGACCTTCTCGCCCGAGCGCGACCACTTGACGGCCGTGTACGAGTCGAAGACGGCCTTGCCGACGGCGGCGCCGGGCGAGGCGGCGATGCCCCGGCCGATCTTCTCCACGGCGGCGCTCTCGTCGAAGCGGGGGAACATGAGCTGCGCGAGCTGGGCGCCGTTGACCCGCTGCAGCGCCTCGGCCTCGTCGATCAGGCCCTGGTCAACGAGCTGGGTGGCGATGCGGAAGGCGGCGCCCGCGGTGCGCTTGCCGACCCGGGTCTGGAGCATCCACAGCTTGCCGCGCTCGATGGTGAACTCGATGTCGCACAGGTCCTTGTAGTGCGTCTCCAGCGTCTCCATGATCCGCATCAGCTCGTCGTACGAGGGCTTGTCGATGCCCTCCAGGTCGGCGAGCGGCACGGTGTTGCGGATGCCGGCCACGACGTCCTCGCCCTGCGCGTTCTGCAGGTAGTCGCCGTAGACGCCCTGCTGGCCGCTGGCGGGGTCGCGGGTGAAGGCGACGCCGGTGCCGGAGTCGGGGCCCAGGTTGCCGAAGACCATGGAGCAGACGTTGACGGCGGTGCCGAGGTCGCCGGGGATGCGCTCCTGGCGGCGGTAGAGCTTGGCCCGGTCGGTGTTCCACGAGTCGAAGACCGCGCGCACGGCCAGGTCCATCTGCTCGCGGGCGTCCTGCGGGAAGTCGCGGCCGGTCTCCTTGGCGACGATGCCCTTGAACTCGTCCACCAGCTTCCGGAGGTCGCCGGCGTCCAGGTCGACGTCCACGGTGACGCCCTTGGCGTGCTTGGCGCTCTCCAGCGCCTCCTCGAACAGCTCGCCGTCCACGCCGAGGACGGTCTTGCCGAACATCTGGATGAGGCGGCGGTAGGAGTCCCACGCGAACCGCTCGTCGCCGGCCTGCGCGGCGAGGCCCACGACGGAGTCGTCGGAGAGCCCGATGTTGAGGACGGTGTCCATCATCCCGGGCATCGAGAACTTCGCGCCGGAGCGCACGGAGACCAGAAGCGGGTCGTCCGCCTGACCCAGCTTCTTGCCCATGGTGGTCTCGAGGGCGGCCAGGTGCGCACTCACCTCGTCGCGCAGCGCCGCCGGCTCCTCGCCACTGTCGAGGTAGACCTTGCACGCCTCGGTGGTGATGGTGAACCCGGGCGGGACGGGCAGCCCGAGATTCGTCATCTCGGCCAGGTTCGCGCCCTTGCCGCCCAGCAGATCCTTCAGGTCCCTGTTGCCCTCGGTGAAGTCGTAGACGAACTTCTGGGAAGCAGGCTGTGCTTGGGGATCGTTGTTTTCCGACACGGTTCTCGACACCTCGCTGAGGTACCCCCGGGATGTGGGCCCGGAGGACGGCTGCCCTGACGGCGGGGAGCGTACCCAGATCGAAGGTGCATGGGTACGTCCACTCGGCGGACATTCGGCCGTAACTGGCCGGCCGCCACGAGATCGAAAGTGATCCACACCACGAGACCTGTGATCCATCGGGATGCCGAAAGCCGTGGTTCCGCGTTCAGGTTCCGAACACAAGACTCCCGCGTGGATCGATTCTGGACACGGGCAGCGAGGAGCCACAAGCGGAGAGCCGCCATCCGTATGACTGTCGAAGACAGCAGGGGTGGCACTCAGTGCCACGCATTGGAGAGGTGTGCGCGCTCAGAAGGGTAAATGGATCTTCAAATGAGCATGCTCATTTGAGCAAACTACCGATCACACGTGGCGAGAATCACGCCCCCAAACCGGGGCTCGTCAGCCACCGGAGGTATCCAATTCGGCCTCGGCCCCGATTTCGGCCCGGTCGTAGGGATCATTGAGCCACCCGTCCGGCAGAACCACGCGGTTTCGGCCAGACGTACGGCCCCGGGGACCGTCCGCACCCGCAGGCCAGGGCTGGTCGAGGTCCATTTCGCTCATCAGAGCGGCCAACTCGGCCAGCGAGGAGGCGACGGCGAGCCGCCTCCGCAGCTCCGAGCCGATCGAGAAGCCCTTGGTGTACCAGGCCACGTGCTTACGGAAGTCGATGACGCCGCGCGACTCGTCCTCAAGCCACTCCCCCAGCAGCTCCGCATGGCGCAGCATCACCCGCGTGACCTCGCGCAACGTGGGCGCGGCCGACCCCCGCGGGCCCCGCGTCAGGGCCGCCCACGCGGCGCCGCCGCCGGCCTCGGAAGGCGCCTGCGCGGCGCCGTCGCCGCCCAAGGTGGCACCGGGTGTCGTCGGCTGGGCGAAGGCGGCCACCAGGTCGCCGAACAGCCATGGCCGCCCCAGGCAGCCGCGCCCCACGACGACCCCGTCGCAGCCGGTCTTCCGCATCATCCGCAGCGCGTCATCCGCCGACCAGATGTCCCCGTTGCCCAGCACCGGGATCTCCGGCACCGCCTCCTTGAGCCGCGCGATGGCCGACCAGTCGGCCTCGCCGCCGTAGTGCTGCGCGGCGGTGCGGCCGTGCAGCGCGACGGCCCGCACCCCCTCCTGCACCGCGATCCGCCCGGCGTCCAGGTAGGTCAGGTGGTCGTCGTCGATGCCCTTGCGCATCTTCATGGTCACCGGCAGCTCGCCGGCCCCGGCGACGGCCTCGCGCAGGATCGCCCGCAACAGGTTGCGCTTGTACGGCAGCGCCGAGCCGCCGCCCTTGCGCGTCACCTTCGGCACCGGGCAGCCGAAGTTCAGGTCGATGTGGTCGGCCAGCCCCTCGTCCACGATCATCCGGACCGCCTTGCCGACGGTCGCCGGGTCCACGCCGTACAACTGGATGGACCGCGGCTTCTCGGTGCCGTCGAAGTGGATCAGCCGCATCGTCTTCGCGTCCCGCTCGACCAGCGCCCGCGTGGTGATCATCTCGCTGACGAACAGGCCCTTGCCGCCGGAGAACTCCCGGCACAGGGTGCGGAAGGGCGCGTTGGTGATACCCGCCATGGGGGCGAGGATCACCGGGGGCACCACCGCGTGCGTACCGACGTACAGCGGCTGGGTCTCGGCGGTCATCTAGGACGCGTCCTTCCGGTTCTCGTGGTGCTCAGGGTGCCGGGGGCGCTGCGGGTACTCGGGCAGCGGATGGCAGACCTCTTATTGTCCCCCATCGGCGCGCGGCACCGCGGCGCCCGACCATCCCGCCCGCCGACCCCGGTCCGCCGGCGGTGCCCGCGTCCGTGCCCGACGACCGCGCGGGTTCCCCCGCGCCACCGCCATCCGGGCGGCCCGGGCCGCTTGGGCCACCGAGGGCGAACAGGCCGGTCGGGCCGATCCGTCCGGTCAGGCCGTCGCGACCTGTCGCGCGAGCGTCAGCTCGTGGAGCCGCTCCAGCCGCGCCCGGGACTCCGCGTCGGCCGGCACGTACGTGATCATGCGCGGGCCCTGGCGTGGGCCGAGCCACATGATCTGGTAGTCGAGGTGCAGCAGCCCCACGTGGGTGTTGAGGAAGCGCTTGGTGCGGCCCGGCGTCGTGCGCATCACCTCGTGCCGCTCCCAGATCTCCCGGAACTCGGGTGACGCCTCCTGGAGCCGCCCGAGCATGTGCTTCCAGGCCGGCTCCGCGATGTGCTCGGCCATCGCCGAACGGAACTTGGCCGCCATCGCCCGGATCACCTCCTCCCGGTCCACCAGCCCCCGCTCCCAGCCCGGGTGCGTGAAGGCCAACCACATGCAGTTGCGCTCCTGCGGGGCCAGGGAGTCCAGGTCACACAGGAGATTGCCGTACGTACGGTTGTACGCCAGCAGGTCGTAGCGGCTGTTCTGCACGCACGCCGGGATGGGTTCGAGCTGCCGCAGCAACGTCCGGATCGGGTCGGAGACGGTGGCGCACTCGGTCCCCGGCGCCGGGTCGGCCACCCCCGCGAGCGTGAACAGGTGCTCGCGCTCGTTGGGGTCGAGCAGCAGCGCCCGCGCGATGGCGTCGAGCACCTGCGCCGAGACGTGGATGTCGCGTCCCTGCTCAAGCCACGTGTACCAGGTCACGCCCACCGCCGAGAGCTGCGCCACCTCCTCGCGGCGCAGCCCCGGAGTGCGCCGCCGACGGCCGCGCGGCAGCCCCACCTGCTCGGGCACGACGCGCTCGCGCCTGCTCCGCAGGAAGGCCGCGAGTTCGCCGCGCCGTACGTCGTGGTGCTCGGCCCGCCCGGTCGTCATCATGTCTCCAGGGTGCGGGATGGGAGATCCACTTTCCAGGTACTGTCGATACCAGGATAAGGAGACTCTGGTACCTGGCTACGGGCCGCGCGATCGTCGTACCCGTGAACCTGACCCGAGTGCGATCCGCCAACCTCATCTCCCCCGTTCCCGCCTCCGCCTCCGCGTCCGCGTCCGCCACGGCCGACCCGCCACGGCCGGCCGGCACGGGCCCCGGCGCAGGCCCGGCCGCGCTCAGCGGGCTCGGGCTGTTCACCGTGCTGCTCGGCGCGGCCCTGCCGCTGATCGACTTCTTCATCGTCAACGTCGCCCTGCCGGCGATGGACCACGACCTGCACGCCGGCCCCGCCGTCCTCGAACTCGTCGTCGCCGGATACGGCGTCGCCTACGCGGTGCTCCTGGTGCTCGGCGGACGGCTCGGCGACATGTTCGGCCGCCGCAGGCTCTTCATCGCGGGCATGGCGGCCTTCGGTATCACCTCGCTGGCCTGCGGCCTCGCCCCCAGCGCGTGGAGCCTGGTGGCGGCCCGGGTGGCACAGGGCGCCGCCGCCGCGTTCATGCTGCCGCAGGTGCTGGCCACCATCCACGCCACCACCGCCGGCCAGCGCCGCGCCCGCGCGATCGGCCTGTACGGGGCGACGGCGGGGCTGTCCATGGTGGCCGGGCAGATCCTGGGCGGCGTCCTGGTCGCCGCCGACCTCTGGGGCACCGGTTGGCGCATGGTGTTCCTGGTGAACGTGCCGGTCGCGCTGATCGGCCTCGCCCTGGCCGTGCGTACGGTGCCCGAGACCCGCTCGGACCGGCCCACCACCGTGGACATCCCCGGCACCCTGCTGCTCGCCCTCTCCCTGATCACCCTACTGCTGCCGCTGACCGAGGGCCGGGCGGCCGGCTGGCCGCTGTGGACGTGGCTGCTGCTCGGCTCGTTCCCCGTGGTCGCCGCCGTCTTCTACGCCGTCGAACGCCGGGCCGACCGGGCCGGCGAGGTGCCGCTGGTACCGCCGAGCCTGTTCGCGCTGCCCGGCCTGAGCCGCGGCCTCGTGCTGGTGGTGCCCTTCTCGATCGGCTTCGGTGGCTTCATGTTCGTCATCGCGGTCGCCCTCCAGCAGGGCATGGACTACGGGCCGGTGGCCGCCGGGCTCGCCCTCGTCCCCATGGCGGTGGCGTTCTTCGCGGTCTCGCTGGCCGGCCCGCGCCTGGTGGGCCGGTACGGCAGCCGGGTGATCACGGTCGGCGCGCTGATCCAGGGCCTGGGCATCGGCGTCTTCCTGCTGACCGTCGCCCGCGGCTGGCCGGACACCGGCATCCCGGCCCTCGCCCCCGGCCTCGTCCTGGCCGGCGTCGGCCAGGCCCTCCAGTTGCCGGTGCTCTTCCGCATCGTCCTCGCGGACGTGCCGAGCGACCGGGCCGGCGTCGGCAGCGGCGTCATGGTGACCACCCAACAATCCGCCCTGGCCCTGGGCGTCGCCACCCTCGGCACCCTCTTCCTCTCCCGCGCGGCCTCGGTGGGCATGCGCGACGCCCTGATCACCACGCTGCTGGTCCAACTCGCCACGATCGCGGTCACCGCGGTGCTGAGTCTGCGGTTGCCGCGGGTGGTGCGGTGAGGGGGTGGCAAGCGCGCCCGCGCGGCGCGGCTGCCTCCGGAGCGCCGGGGCTCCGGGCGGGCTGCTGGTCGGAGCCGCCGCCCGTCACGGCGCGTTCCGTACGCGCGAGCGCGCCCCGCTCTCGTCGATCTCGAAACGATCCGAGTACGCGGTGCGCAGCGGGTCCGCATTCGCGTCCCCCTCACGGTTTCGCGTGGGCGAGCCCCCTTCGTCGGGGACGGCGATGGCTGGGCTCAGTACGGACGTGAGGACGTCCAAGTCAGGGCTCGGGCGATTGAGGTGAACAATGTGCGGCTGTCGGGGACTTCGATGGCGTCTGGTTGCAGTGCGCCACCGGTCTCCGATCCCAGGAGTCTGCCGAGGAGATTTCGGCTTCCCTTGCTATCGACCGTAAGGGCCCACGCGAGGGAGCGGCGAAAATCAATCGCGCGCACCGTGGTCCCATGGGCGCACGTGCGACCCACATGTGATCGCACCCGATATCTCGTCCCGGACCACCCTTCCCCGCACGCGAAACGCCGGGCCGACGAGAGGGTCGGCCCGGCGTCACGGTCGCACGACCGGAAAAGGGGTGTGCGGGGCTCAGCAGCCCAGCAGGCGCCCGCCCAGGTAGCTCTGGATCTGGTCCAGGGAGACCCGCTCCTGCTTCATGGTGTCGCGCTCGCGCACGGTCACCGCGTTGTCCTCAAGCGTGTCGAAGTCGACGGTGACGCAGAACGGCGTGCCGATCTCGTCCTGGCGGCGGTAGCGGCGGCCGATGGCGCCGGCGTCGTCGAACTCGATGTTCCAGTTGCGCCGCAGGTCGGCGGCGAGGCCCTTGGCCTTCGGCGAGAGCTGCGGGTTGCGGGACAGCGGCAGCACCGCGACCTTGACCGGCGCGAGCCGCGGGTCGAGCCGCATGACGGTGCGCTTCTCCAGCTTGCCCTTGGCGTTGGGCGCCTCGTCCTCGATGTACGCGTCGAGCATGAACGCGAGCATCGCGCGGTTCACGCCGGCCGCCGGCTCGATGACGTAGGGGGTCCAGCGCTCGCCGGCCTCCTGGTCGAAGTACGACAGGTCCTGGCCGGACGCCTTCGAGTGGGCCTTGAGGTCGTAGTCGGTGCGGTTGGCCACGCCCTCCAGCTCGGAGAACTCGGTGCCGCCGAAGTTGAAGCGGTACTCGATGTCAGCGGTGCGCTTCGAGTAGTGGGACAGCTTCTCCGCCGGGTGCTCGAACCACCGGATGTTCTCCTCGCGGATACCGAGGTCGGTGTACCAGTTCCAGCGCTGCTCCATCCAGTACTCGTGCCACTGCTCGTCCTCGCCCGGCTTGACGAAGAACTCCATCTCCATCTGCTCGAACTCACGGGTGCGGAAGATGAAGTTCCCGGGCGTGATCTCGTTGCGGAAGGACTTGCCGAGCTGGGCGATGCCGAACGGCGGCTTCTTGCGCGAGGTCTGCTGCACGGCGGCGAAGTTGGTGAAGATGCCCTGCGCGGTCTCGGGGCGCAGGTACGCGAGCGAGCCGGCGTCCTGGGTGGGGCCGAGGTGCGTGGAGAGCAGGCCGGAGAAGAGCTTGGGCTCGGTGAAGCCGCCCTTGTTGCCGCAGTGCGGGCAGTTGAGGTCGGCGAGGCCGTTCGGCGGGAGCTGACCGTGCTTCGCCTCGTACGCCTCCTCCAGGTGGTCGGCGCGGTAGCGCTTGTGACAGGAGGTGCACTCGGTGAGCGGGTCGGTGAAGGTGGAGACGTGGCCGGATGCCTCCCACACCTCACGGGCGAGGATCACGGACGAGTCGAGGCCGACCACGTCGTCGCGCGAGGTGACCATCGCGCGCCACCACTGGCGCTTGATGTTCTCCTTCAGCTCCACGCCGAGCGGTCCGTAGTCCCAGGCGGCCCGCTGACCGCCGTAAATCTCGCTGCACGGATAGACGAAGCCACGGCGCTTGCTCAGGCTGACGATGGTGTCGATCTTGTCGGCGGCCACGGTGCTCTCTTCATTACGACGACGAAGCGGTCAGTGCGGGGTCCGCCGGGTACTCGCCCGCGCGCCCCAGCGAAAGCCCCAGATTACCGGCGGCGACACCCCTGGGATCAAATCGGTTCCGGGTCTGACAACCTTCAACCAGTCTTGTTGACAATCGTTTCCAGTTTAGTTGAAAATGACTGTCATGAACGTACGACGACGCCTCCTGACCGGTACCGCGATAGCCGGCGCCACCGCGCTCTCGCTGGGCACGCTCTCCGCCTGCTCGGGCGCCTCCGACAAGGATGGGAAGCCGCAGGTCGTGGCGTCGTTCTATCCGATGGAGTTCCTGGCCAAGCAGATCATCGGCGACGCGGACGTCCGCGTTGACACCCTCACCAAGCCCGGCGTCGAACCGCACGACCTGGAGCTCAAGCCCCGCCAGGTCGGCGACCTGAGCAAGGCCGACGTCGTCGTCTACCTCAAGGGGCTCCAGCCCGCCGTGGACGAGGCGGTCGGCCAGTCCGAGGCCAAGCACAAGGTGGACGCCGCCACGCTCACCTCGCTGGAGAAACACGGCGCCAGTGAGCACGGCCACGACCACGAGGGCCACGACCACGGCGACGAGGGCCACGACCACGCCGAAGGCGAGCACGAGGGCGGGCACGAACACGAGGGTGACCACGACCACGGCGGCGAGGCCGGCGGTGACCCGCACGTCTGGCTCGACCCCACCAAGTACGCCGAGGTCGCCAAGGGCCTGAACAAGAAGCTCGCCGAGGCGTACCCCGACCACCGAGCCGACTTCCAGAAGAACACCGACGCGCTGGTCACGAAGCTGACCGCGCTCGACAAGGAGTTCACGGCCGGCCTCAAGAACCGCACCACCGACACCTTCATCACCACCCACGCGGCCTTCGGCTACCTCGCCGAGCGCTACGGCCTGGACCAGGAGGGGATCTCCGGCGTCTCCCCCGAGGCCGAGGCCAGCCCGGCCCGCATCAAGGAGATCCAGGAGATCGCCAAGGAGGAGAAGGTCAGCACGGTCTTCTTCGAGACGCTCGCCAGCAACAAGGGCGCCAAGACCGTCGCCGAGGACACCGGCCTCAAGACAGGCGTCCTCGACCCCATCGAGGGCATCAACGACAAGTCCAAGGGCGACGACTACTTCGAGGTCATGCGGGCCAACCTCGCCGCCCTCAAGCAGGCGCTCGGCGCGCGATGAGCCGCCCGGACCGCCGGCCCGGCGAGGCGATTCCCCGGGGCGTCCCGCACGCCCCCGGCGCGCCGGGCGCCACCGGCGCCCGTGCCGCCGCGTGAGGCGCGTCCCGCGCACCCTGGCGCGTCACCCGGCGCGCACCCCTACGGCGACCAGTACGACCAGCGAGTAAAGCGGAGGCAGGCGTGGCGAGCGAGCGAAGCGAAGGGCCCGCCGGGGACATACCCGGCGCGGCCGGACGGTCCACGACCCAGCGGTCGGACCCGGCGGGCCCGTCGGCCACGGGCCCCGAGGCCGCGCGCCCGGGCGACGAGCCGGGACCCGCGTCGGGACCCGCGGCGGGCGACACGAAAGCGGCGGCCCGCGAGCGCGGAGAGCCTGTCGTGGTGGTGCGCCAGGCGCGTGCCTCGCTCGGCTCGCGGCCGGTGCTGCGCGGCGTGGACCTGACGGTCCGCCGCGGCGAGGTGGTCGCGCTGCTCGGCGCCAACGGTTCGGGCAAGTCCACGATGGTGCGCGCCCTGGTCGGGCAGGTGCCGCTCACCGGTGGCGAGTTGGAGCTGTTCGGCACCCCGCGACGGCGTTTTCGGCAGTGGGCGCGCGTCGGCTACATGCCGCAGCGCACCACGGCCGCCAGCGGCGTTCCGGCCACCGTGCGCGAGGTGGTCTCCGCCGGCCGGCTGGCCCGTACGAAGCTGCGCTGGCCGGGCCGGGGCGACCGGGCCGCCGTGGACCGCGCCCTGGAGCTGGTCGGCATGGCCGACCGGGCCAAGGACTCGGTCAACGCGCTCTCCGGCGGCCAGCACCAGCGGGTGCTGATCGCCCGCGCGCTGGCCGGCGAGCCGGAGCTGCTGATCATGGACGAGCCGATGGCCGGCGTGGACCTGGCCAGCCAGCAGGTGCTGGCGGACGCGCTGCGCCAGCAGGTCGCGCGGGGCACCACGGTGCTCCTCGTCCTGCACGAGCTGGGGCCCCTCGAGCCCCTGATCGACCGGGCCGTGGTCTTGCGCGACGGCTGCGTGGCGCACGACGGGCCGCCGCCCAAGGCGGTCGGTCAGCACGCGCTGCCCGGCCACGACCACATCCACCCGCACGCCGCGGACGCCGCGGAGCCGATCCGGACAGGGCTGCTGATCTGATGGAAATGCTCGACTACGCCTTCATGCAGCGGGCCCTGCTCGCCGCCGTCCTGGTCGGCGTCACGGCCCCGGCGGTCGGCATCTACCTGGTCCAGCGCCGCCAGGCGATCATGGGCGACGGCATCGGGCACGTCGCCCTCACCGGCGTCGCGCTCGGCTTCCTCACCGGCAACAACCCGGTGTGGACCGCCGTCGCGGTGGCGTCGCTCGGCGCGGTGCTGATGGAGCTGATCCGCTGGTACGGGAAGGCCCGCGGCGACCTCGCGCTGGCGATGCTGTTCTACGGCGGCATGGCCGGCGGCGTGCTGCTGATCAACATGTCGGACACCGGCTCCAACGCCAACCTCACCTCGTACCTGTTCGGCTCGATCACGACGGTCTCCGAGTCAGATGTGCGGACCATCTGCGTGCTGGCCGCCTTCGTGATCCTGATCACACTGGGCCTGCGGCGTCAGCTTTTCGCCATATGCCAGGACGAGGAGTTCGCGCGCGTGACCGGGCTCCCGGTGCGGTTCCTGAACCTGCTGTTGGCCGTCACCGCGGCGGTCACCGTGACCGTGGCCATGCGCGTGGTGGGGCTGCTCCTGGTGAGCGCGCTGATGGTGGTGCCGGTCGCCGCGGCGCAGCAGGCCACCCGCAGCTTCGGGATGACCATGGCGCTCTCGGTCACGATCGGCGTGCTGGTCACCCTGTCCGGCACGAGCTACTCGTACTACGAGGACGTGCCGCCCGGCGCCAGCATCGTCGTCCTGGCCATCGCCGTCTTCGCCGTGGTCACCGCGCTGGCCGCGCCCCTCACCCGACGCCGAGCGCGGCGGGCCGCGCTGGAGGAGGAACGCTGCGCGCTGGAGGTGGCGACCCATCGCGTATCGGCCACCGGCGACGCGCGGGTGTGACGGGTGGGGCGAGAAGGAACTCTCGTGCCGGCCGCGTCACCTGGCAGACTGGCACAATGTCCAGCCGGATGCCGGACAGGCGACGAGCAGGCAACTGAGGAGGAAGCTGTGGCGACCGCGGGTCCCCCAGTACGCGGCCGGGCCACCAGGCAGCGCGCCGCGGTGGCGGCGGCGTTGGACGAGGTGGACGAGTTCCGCAGCGCGCAGGAACTCCACGACATGCTCAAGCACCGCGGCGACTCGGTGGGCCTGACCACGGTCTACCGCACCCTCCAGTCCCTCGCCGACGCGGGCGAGGTGGACGTGTTGCGTACGGACGAGGGCGAGTCCGTCTACCGGCGATGCAGCACCGACGACCACCATCACCACCTCGTCTGCCGCTCGTGCGGCAAGGCCGTCGAGGTCGAGGGCCCGGCCGTGGAGAAGTGGGCCGACTCGATCGCCACCGAGCACGGTTTCGTGGACGTGGCGCACACCATCGAGATCTTCGGCACCTGCGGCGAGTGCGCCGCGGCCAAGGGCTGACCGCGCCGCACCGCACACGGCGTACGGGCGGCGGTTCGAACCGCCCGACCACGCCCACCTTCCCGTACGCCTCCTTCCCGTACGCCACGCCCGGCCGCCCCGTCGCCTGCAAGGGTGCGCGACCCGCGCTGGCGCGACTCCCCCTCCCGCGTATCCCTCCCCGCGCAGCCGCACCGCCGGCGCCGCGGTTCAGTGCGTTCGGCGCGCGGTCAGGGCGAGCCCGACGAGCAGTTGCAGGGCCGCGAGGACGAGCAGGATGAGCAGCGGTAGCGCCCAGGAGCCGGTGGCGAAGCGCGCCAGCCCGAGGCTGAGGGGACCGGCCGAGGCGAGGAGGTAGCCGACGCTCTGGGCGAAGGTCGAGAGCGCGGCGGTCTCCTGGGGGCTGTGACCGCTGCTGCCGATGATCGCCAGCACCAGCGGGAAGGCCCCGAGGCCGATCCCGGTCAGTACGGCCCACAGGGCGGGCACGGCCAGCGGCGCGCACAGCAGGCCCAGGTAACCGGCCGTCAGGGACGCCCCGAGCACGACGAAGGCCAGCCGCAGACGCGGGCCGGTACGGGTGAGCGGCAACAGGGCGAAGGTCGAGGGGACGCCGACGACCAGGGCCACGCCCAGCATGAGGCCGGCCCGGTCGGGGCTCATGCCGTGGTCGGTCAGGATGGTCGGCAGCCAGCCGATGACCGCGTAGCCGCTCAGCGACTGGAGGGCGAAGAACGCGGTCACGAGCAGGCCGAACCGGGTACGCCCGACGCGCCACGCGGAGGCCGCGCCGCCCTCGGCGCGGCGCGCCGGCGCCCGCCAGGAGTCCGGCCGTAGCGACCACAGGACGAGGGCCAGCAGGGCGGGTACGCCGCACACGGCCAGCCCGAGGGACGGGCGGCCCAGCAGGTCGGCGGCGGGGACGGCGGCAGCGGCGGCCACGGCAGAACCGAGGGCCATGGTGGTCGTGTAGACCCCGGTCAGCAGGGCGACACGGGCGGGGAAGTGGGCCTTGACCACGGCCGGCAGCAGGACGTTGCACACGGCCAGGCCGGCCGCGCCGAGCAGCGTGCCGGCCAGCAGGGCGCCGGTGTGCGGCACCCCGCGAAGGGCGAGTCCGACACAGAGCGCGCCCAGGGCCAGGAAGACGGCGGGCTCGGCGCCCACGCGCCGGGCCAGCAGGGCACTGGTGGAGCCCACGGCCGCGAAGCACAGCGTGGGCAGCGTCGGCACGAGCGAGGCGACGAGCGGGCCGAAGCCGAGTTGGGCCCGCACCTGCTCCAGCAGCGCGGAGGACGAGCTGATCGCCAGCCGCAGGTTGAAGGCGATCAACACGATGCCGGCGGCGGTCAGCCAGGCGGCGCCGGAGCGGGAGAGCGCGGCACCGGCGGGTCGGTGGTGGCGGGAGCGGGGTGGCGGCGGAGGGGGCCTCGGGTGCGCGGGCGCGACATGAGCAGAGACATAAAACGTCTGACCTTTAACGTCCAATCTTTAGCACTAGGCTGGGGCCTGCCACTTTTCCCGGGCCAGGAAGGACCGCCGTGACGCTCCCCTCCGTACGCCGCTCGGTACTGGTCGACGACGTCATCCAGCGACTGCGTGCCGAGATCACCTCGGGCAGGTGGCCGGTGGGGGGCCGCATCCCGACCGAGACCGCGCTCACCGAGCAGCTCGGCGTCGCGCGCGGCACACTGCGGGAGGCGACCCGCGCCCTCATCCACGCCGGCCTGCTCCAGGCCCGCCAGGGCGACGGCACCTACGTGCGCGCCACCAACGAACTCGCCGGCGCCATCCAGCGGCTCGACAGCGAACTCGCCGACGTGCTCGAAGTCCGCGAGGCCCTGGACGCCCAGGCCGCCCGGCTGGCCGCCGAACGGATCACGCCGCAGGGGCTCGCCGCGCTCGACGGGCTGCTCGCCGAGCGCGCCGACGCCTGGCAGCGCCGCGACCGCGACGCCTGGGTGCGCGCCGATCACGCGTTCCACCAGGCCGTCGCCGTGGCCAGCGGCAACGCGCTGCTCAGCGACCTGTACACCGCGCTCGGCCCGGCGCTGCGCCGCTCGATGGCCGCCCACTGGGACGAGCGCGGGTTCCACGGCGCGGACCACCGGGGGCACGAGGACCTGCTCGACGCCCTGCGCGCGGGCGACACGGCGCGCGCCGCGCGGAGCGCCGCCGCCAACATCGACGCCACCCAGGGCTGGCACCGCGACGCCCACGCCACCGCGCCGGAGCCGAGCGCGACGACCGAGGGCTGAGCGCGGCCGGCCGCGACGAACGGCCGGCCAGCGCGCGAGCGAGCCATGGCGAACGGTGGTACGCCGACCCCCACCCAAGGCCCAGTCAGGCCAGATCAGGCCAGGCCAGGACAGCCAGGCCAGAGGCCGGCGGCTCGGCGCGGGCCCGTGGGTCAGGCTCCCGCGCCACCGTCCGTCGAGGACGACCCGTTCGCGGGCACGTTCGGCAGCGCGCCCCCGAAGCGCCGGTCGCGCTGGGCGAACTCCAGGCAGGCGCGCCACAGGTCGCGGCGGTCGAAGTCCGGCCACAGCACGTCCTGGAAGACCATTTCCGCGTACGCGCTCTGCCAGATCAGGTAGTTGGACGTCCGCTGCTCGCCGGAGGGGCGGACGAAGAGGTCCACGTCCGGCATGTCCGGGTAGTAGAGGTACTTCGCCAGAGTCTTCTCGTTGACCTTCGACGGGTCGAGCCGGCCCGCCGCCACGTCGGCCGCCAGAGCGGCGGCGGCGTCGGCGATCTCCGCCCGGCCGCCGTAGTTCAGGCAGAAGTACATGGTCATGGCGTCGTTGTCCTTGGTCTGCTCCTGCGCCACCTGGAGCTCCTTGGCCACCGACTTCCACAGCTTGGGCATCCGCCCCGCCCAGCGGACGCGAATGCCCAGTTCGTCCATCTCGTCCCGGCGGCGGCGGATGACCTCGCGGTTGAAGTTCATCAGGAAGCGCACCTCGTCCGGCGAGCGCTTCCAGTTCTCGGTGGAGAAGGCGTACAGGGACAGGTTCTTGACGCCCATCTCCAGGCAGCCCTTGAGCACGTCGAGCACGACGCCCTCGCCGACCTTGTGGCCCTCGGTGCGCGGCAGGCCACGGTCCTTGGCCCAGCGGCCGTTGCCGTCCATCACGATCGCCACGTGCTTGGGCACCAGTTCGCCGGGGATCTTCGGCGGTCGCGCACCGGACGGATGCGGGTCCGGAGCCCGGTATTCACGTCGTGCCCGGCCCATGAAACCGCGTCCTGCCATGCCTGCCACGTCTCCCACATCTCGCTCGTGCGACGCCTGTGCGCCGTCAGCCTCGCGCGTACGGTTGCCGTACGCCGTCATCTTCCGCGCCGCCCCGCGCGGCGTGCGCTACGCCGTGGGGCGCGAAACCTCCTGCTCCCACCGTTCCTCGGCGCACCACCTCGCGTGCCGTAGCCCGCTCCCGCACGCGCCGCGGCTCACTTCTCCACGTACCGGAGCGAGCGCAGGCCCCGCTCCAGGTGCCAGTGCAGGTACGCCGCGACCAGTCCGCTGCCCTCCCGCACATGGCGTGCCTCGCACGCGTCGGCGGTCGCCCAGTCGCCGGTCAGCAGCGCGCCGAGGAGCGCCAGCGACTCCGCAGAGGGTACGACGCTGCCGGGGACGCGGCATTCCGTGCAGACCACGCCGCCCGCGCCGACCGAGAAGAACCGGTTGGGCCCGGGCATGCCGCACCTGGCGCAGTTCTCGAAGCTGGGCGCGTACCCGTTGACGGCGAGCGAGCGCAGCAGGAACGCGTCGAGCACCAGGTGTGGCTCGTGCTCGCCGGCGGCGAGCGTGCGCAGGCCGCCGACGAGCAGCAGGTACTGCTGGACGGCGGGCTCGCCCTCGTGGTCGGTGAACCGCTCCGCGGTCTCCAGCATCGCGGTGCCGGCCGTGTACCGCGCGTAGTCGGTGACGATGCCGCTGCCGTAGGGGGCGATGGTCTCGCTCTGCGTGCACAGCGGGAGTCCGCGGCCGATGAGTTCGCTGCCGCGCGCGAAGAACTGCACGTCCACGTGGGAGAACGGTTCGAGGCGCGCCCCGAACTTCGACTTCGTCCGCCGCACCCCGCGGGCCACCGCCCGCACGCGGCCGTGGCCCCGGGTCAGCAGCGTGATGATCCGGTCCGCCTCCCCCAGCTTCTGGGTGCGCAGCACGATGCCGTCGTCGCGGAACAGACTCATGCGCCCATTGTCCCGTACGCGGCGGACCCACCGAGCCGGGGTCGGTGGGCCCGCTTCCGCGCCGCCGGCGGGCGGCGCGGCGGGCGGGCGGCGCTACGCGCGGGCCACCAGGTCGGCGGGGTCGGTGTTGGCTCCGCACAGCACCGCGCAGACCCGTTCGCCCGGCGCGGGCTGGTACGCCCCGCTGTGCAGGGCGGCGTACCCGGCGGCGGCGGCGTTCTCCACCACGATGCGACGCTCCTCCCAGAGCGCGCGGCGGGCCGCGGTGATCGCCGCGTCCGGCACGAGCAGCACCGACGCGTCGCTCTCGCGGGCCCAGTGCAGCGCGGCGGGGGTGACGAAGCGGGCGCCGAGCGCGTCGGCCGCGATCGAGTCCACGCCGACCTCGACCGGCTCGCCCGCCTCGATCGCGGCGTGCAGCGTCGGGCAGCCGACGGGTTCGACGGCGACGACCCGCACGCCGCGCGCGTGCGCGGCGGCGGCCACCCCGGCGAAGAGTCCGCCGCCCCCACAGGCGACGAGCACCGTGTCGAGCCCCGGCCGGGCCCGGTGGATCTCCTCGAAGAGGGTGCCCGCGCCGGCCGCCACCAGCGGGTGGTCGTACGCGTGCGACAGCAGCGCGCCGGTCGCGTCGGCGTGCTCGCGGGAGGCGGCCAGCGCCTGGTCGTACTCCGTGCCGACCAGCCGCGTGTCCGCGCCCAGCGCGCGGATCCGGTCCACCTTGACGGCGGGCGACGTGGCGGGCGTGAAGACGGTGGCGGGTACGCCGTGCCGGGCGGCGGCCCAGGCGATGGCGAGGCCCGCGTTGCCGCCGGAGGCGATGACCACCCCCGCCTCCGGCATGGTCCCGGCCAGGGCGTGCGCCGCGACGAAGTTGGCCGCGCCGCGCGCCTTGAAGCTCCCGGTGTGCTGGAGGTACTCGAGGGCGAACCACACGTCGGTGTCCGCCCGCGCCACGGCGACGGGCCGGGTGTGCCCGGCGATCCGCTCGGCGGCGGCCTGGACGTCCTCGTACGTCACGATCGCCGTCATGCGCGCCCCAGCCCGTCCCATGCGCCGGCGTGCGCCGCGGCGCCCATCCGCGTCGGTGAGGGCGCGTCGTGGACCAGAGCTGTCGCTGGCCGACCGAGGCGTGGCGATGGGGACCATATGTTGTTCAGCATCACGTTCCTTACGTTCGGCGTACGAGGGTACGGAAGCCGCCGCGGGCCCGATCGACCACCTGAGCGCGCCCACCGCCTCCGGCACACGCGGCGTGCCGCACCGCCCTGGCATCCTCCCCACTTTCCAGGCGCCGACCACCTCACCGCCCCGCGCACGGGAGCCGCCGGAGCCTCGGGGGACTGAGGTCGCCGAAGGGACCGAAGGGACCGAAGGCGCTGCCCGCCGGGTCGGGCCCACACCCCGTCCGCGCCACGGGTCGGCCGTGCCACCGCCCGACCACGCCGCCGCTCGCTCGCCCGTGCGGCGGTCACCACCGACCCAAGACGGAACCGATTGGTACCATTTCATCATCGGGAGGGTGCCAACTCACGCCCGGGACGAGGGGAATCCGCGATGAGCCGCTATGCCCATCTGGCCTACACCGACAGTGTCCGGCGCGTGCAACGGGAGCAGGGCAGCGCGTCCGCGGCGGCCCGCGCGCTGGCCCGGCCAGGCGCCGAGGAGGGCGCGGCCGACCCCATCGGCGCGCAGGAGGCCGCGTTCATCGCCTCACGCGACGGCTTCTACCTGGGCTCCGTCAGCGAGACGGGATGGCCGTACGTGCAGTACCGCGGCGGTCCGCCCGGATTCCTGCACGTACTGGACGAAGGGACCCTGGGCTACGCGGACGTGCGGGGCAACCGGCAGTACATCTCCACCGGAAACGTACGAGCCAACGGGCGCGTCGCCCTCTTCCTCATGGACTACGCGCGACAGGCCCGGCTCAAGATCTTCGGGCGGGCCGAGATCAGGGCGCTGGACGAACACCCCGCGCTGGCCGAACGGCTCGGCCGCGTTCGGACCGACGGGCGGGTGGAGCGGCTGGTGACCATCCGGGTCGAGGGGTTCAACTGGAACTGCCCCCAGCACATCACCCCGCGCTTCACCCAGTCCGAACTGGTCAGCGCACTTCCGACGGTACGCGCCCACATCGCCGAGGTGGAGGGGGAGAACGAGCGCCTGCTGGCCGCCCATGCCGAACTGACCCGGCGCAACGCCGCGTTGGAGCAGCGGAACGCCGCCCTCGACGAGGAGGTCAGAACACTGCGAGCACGCGTGGCGGCCACGGGCGGCTGAGTGCGCGCGGGGGCGTGGGGACGGGCGCGGGGGGGCGGATGCGGGCGGCGCGGTGCGGGTGGAAGACGGCTCGGTGCGGGCGCGGGTGGAAGCGAACGGTCTGGTGCGGGTGGACGCGGACGGCTCGGCGCGGGCGACTGGACATGGCGGAAGCGAGCGGCTCGGTGCGGGCGGCCTGGTGCGGGGTCGGCCCCGCCCGCCGCTCGGGGCCTTCCTCGCGCGTCGCTCCGCTCAGCCGAGCAGGCGCTGTGCCATCTCGCGGGCCCGCAGCGCCGGCGCGCCGGTGCGCTCCCGCATCGCGGTCACCGTCGCCCCGTCCATCAGCAGGACGAACTGTTCGGCCAGCGCCTCGTGCCGCTCACATCCCGCCGCCTTGATCAACTGCTCGACGTACGCCGTGACCCGGCGCTTGTGCGCCTCCGCCAGCCGGTACACCTCGCTGCTCGGGTCGGCTGTCTCCGCCATCGCGTTGACGAACGCGCACCCGTGGAACCCGTGGCTCCGCGCGCGGTCGGCCAGCGCGTCGAAGACGGCCAGCGGCCCGCCGCCGTGCTCGGCGACAGCCGCCTCAAGCCACGCCAGCCACTGTTCGCCCTGGCGCTGTAGTACGGCCGCGACCAGCGCGTCCTTGCCGGCGAAGTGTCGGTAGAAGGACGCCCGGCCCACCCCCGAGACGGCCAGCAACCGTTCGACCCCGACCGCCTGGATGCCCTCGACGTAGAACAACTCCGCGGCGGCCGTCAGCAGTCGGTCTCGGGCGTGCGTGGGCATGCGGCCACGGTAGCCGACGCCCCGACCCGCCACGCCAACCCCCGCTCACGTCCCTTCCGCCTCCCGGGCTCACCCTCGCCCGGCTGACCGTCGGACCTCGGCGCACCACACGGCCTGCCGAGCCCGGGGGGGCGGGCCTTCCCGGCGGCTCGGGCACCCCTGCCCGCTACCCCGTGTCCGTCCGGGCCGCCGGCGAGACCAGCCCCGACTCGTACGCGGCGATCACGAGCTGGGCCCGGTCGCGCGCCATCAGCTTGCCCATGATGCGACTGACGTGCGTCTTGGCCGTCAGCGGGCTCAGGCCCAACGCCTCGGCTATCTCCGCGTTGTTCAGCCCGCGCCCCACGAGGGTGAGCACCTGGCGCTCCCGGTCGGAGAGCGTGGCCAGCGCGTCGGGGACGGCGGGGGCCGGTGGCAGCGGGGCGGGCAGACGGAGGACGCGGGCGATGAGGCGGGCCGTGGGGCCCGGCGACAGGAGGGCCTCGCCCGCCGCCACGGTACGGATCGCGTCCAGAAGCTCCGCCGGCTTGGTGTCCTTGACCAGGAACCCGGAGGCACCCGCGCGCAGGGCGTCCACGATGTACTCGTCGGTGTCGTACGTCGTGAGGACCAGCACCTTCACATCGGCCAACTCCGGGTCAGCCGCGATGCGCCGCGTCGCCTCGATCCCGTCCAGTTCCGGCATGCGGATGTCCATCACGACGAGGTCGACGTCGACCGCGCGGGCCAGCTCGACCGCCTCCCTGCCGTTGCCCGCCTGGCCGACCACCCGCATGTCGCGGGCCGACTCGACGAGCATCGCGAAGGCGGCGCGCACCAGCGTCTGATCGTCGGCGAGCAGTACCCGAATGGGCTGCGACGCAGTCACGACGCGTCCTCCTCTGTCTGTCCTCTTGCCTCGGAAGTCTCGGACGTCTCGGATGTCACGGATATCTCGGACCGCGCCGCCGCCTGTGCTCCGGAGGACCGTGGCCCGGCCTGCGGCTCGGGAGGCAGGGCCGACCTTGATTCGGGAGGCCGCGCCGCCTTCGACTCGGGAGGCTGGGCCGGCCCCGGCTCGGGTGACGGGACCGGCTGCGACTCGGGCCGGGACGTGGTGCCGTCCGCGGGCTCCGCCTCGGGACGGGCCTCTTCCCTGGCCGCGGCCTTCTCGCCCGCGGTCGCGCTCCTGGCGCCCTTCCAACCGAAGGCCGTGGCCTCGCCGCGCGGCGCGGCCGGCCCACCGCGCGGCGTGCTGGCCAGCGGCAGGATCGCCCGTACGACGAACCCCGGGCCATCCGCCCGCCAGCCGGCCGTGACCGAACCCCCGACGCTCCGCGCCCGCTCACGCATGCCGGCGATGCCGAAGCCCTCGGCCCCGATCGCGCCGGCTCCGCCAGCGCCGGCCGGACTACCGGAGCCGCCGGCACCGCCCGAACTCGCGGCGCCCTGGCCGTCCGTGCCGGACCCGGCCGCGCTCGCGCCGCCGCCAGGCCCCGCACCGCCGCCAGGCCCCGGGCCGGCGCCAGGCCCCAGGCCGGCGCCAGCCGAGGCCCCGTGGCCCTGGGCCGCGCCGCCCGCGCTCGGCCGGCCCGCCGCGCCAACCGCACCGGCGGTGCGGAGCCCGCTGGGGGCGGACTCGCGCGTGGGCGTGGCGGGGTCGGCCGGGGCGCCGCCGCGACGCTGGCCGGGCACCCGTGCCGAGGGGGGCCCGTCATCGGTCACCGTGACGCTCAACGCCTCGCCCTCCGCCCAGGGGTGGGGGACCTTCCGCACGGTCGCGACCGTGCGGACGTCGGGGCCCGCGTGCCGCACCGCGTTGGTGAGCGCCTCCTGGACGATGCGGTACGCCGCCGCCCCCACCGCCGGCGGGACCGTGGACGCGGCGGACGGGGTCAGCGGGAAGTCCAACGTGACGCGGGCCCCGGCCGCCTCGGCCGAACTCGCCAGGTCGGACAGGCCGGCGAGACCCGGCGGCGGGCGGGTGGAGTCGGCCGCCGGCTCGGCCTCCCCGGCCCGCAACACCCGCAGTGTCGTGCGGAGTTCGGCCCGGGCGTCCCGGCAGGTGTCGGCTATCGAGTCCAGCGCCTTGGCGACCGCGTCCCGGTCGAGCCGGTCCGGATCAGCGACCAACACGTGTGCCGCCACCGAGGTCTGCACGCCGATCAGCGTGATGCTGTGGGCCAACAGATCGTGCAGGTCACGGGCGATCCGCAGGCGCTCCTCGGCGACCCGGCGCGCGGCCTCCTCCTCGCGGGTGCGCTCGGCGCGCTCGGCCCGCTCCACGATGGCGGCCACGTAGTTACGGTGCGTCCTGACCGCTATGCCGATCACCACCACGGCCAACAGCCAACCGGAGCTGCGCATCATCTCCGGCAGCGCCTGGTCGTCAGGCGAGTTGGACATCACCACCGCCATGACGCCGACTATGGCGCTGAGCGCCAGCAGCGACCTGCGCGCCGGCGCGCCGACCGCCAGCGCGTACAACGCGACCAGCCCCGCGGGCACCGTGGCGAAGTGGGCGTAGTCCAGCGAGTGGTAGGGGCCGACGGCCAGCACGACCACCACCGTGGTGGCCGTCGGAGCGGTCCTGCGGGGCACCAGCGCCAGGGCGCTCACGATGAGCAGCGCCCAGCCGAAGGCGTCGGGGCGGCTGCCGTCGTTGCGCACGCTCAAGGCCAGCAGGCTCTGGACGACGAGCACCGCCAACGCGAGCGCCACGTCCCACGCCGACGGCCGCGCCCTCGTCCTGGCGGGCGGGCGCCGGTCCTCTCGCAGGGCGGCGGTGAATTCGGTCATCTGCACGGTCCCATCGTGCGGTACGGGCCCGACTTTCGCTCCGTCCCGCTCATCCCTGTGGATAACTCTCGATCACGCCCGCTGGACCTGGCCGTTGACCTGGTGAGCGAGGCGCGGCCGGGTGCGTGCGGACCGGCCATGGCCGCGCCTCCGCGCACGCCGGGAGGGGCGTGCGCGGAGGCGGGTGGGGCTCGCCGGTCACCGGCGAGCCGTCACGCGGTCGCGGCGGCCGGTCGGCAGCCGGCCAGGCGGTCAGGCCGCTCGGCCGGTCGCCCGGGGGCGGCCAGGCGGGCCGTCAGCCGACCGGCTCAGCCGTCCGTTCCGGCGCCGGGGCCGCCGCCGGTCGCGGCGCCTGGCGGCGGAAGAGCTTGCCGGGCCACCAGATCCACCGGTCGAGCAGCAGGCTCGCCGACGTGACCAGGTAGGTGCGGACCAGGAAAGTGTCGAGGAGTACGCCGACCGCGATGATGAAGCCGAGTTCCAGCATCATCGCCATCGGCATGGTCGCCAGCACCGCGAAGGTCGCGGCCAGCACCAGTCCGGCCGAGGCGATCACGCCGCCCGTGGTGTGTAGCGCCGTGAGGGCCGCCTGCGGCGTGCTCGCGCCCTTGATGGCCTCCTCGCGCATGCGGTGCATCAGGAAGATGCCGTAGTCGACGCCGAGGGCCACCAGGAAGACGAAGGTGATCAACGGGAGTCCGGGATCGATGCCCTTGAGGTCGAAGACCGGCTCGAAGAGCAGCCCGCCGAGTCCGGTCGCCGCGCCCCAGACCGCGACCACGGCGGCCACCAGCATCACCGACGCGATCAGGCTCCGCAGCAGGGCTATCAGGATCAGCAACACCGCGAGCATCACCAGCGGAATGACCACCTTGCGGTCGTCCGCGTTGGTCTTCTCCAGGTCGATCTGTTCCGCGCTGGCGCCGCCGATCAGGGCCTTGCCGCCGTCGATGGTGGCGAGTTCGGAGCGGAGCCCCTTGATGGTCCTGACCTCACCCGCCGACTCCGGAGCGTCCTTGGCGAACGCGCTGATCTCCGTCCATCCCTCGCCGCTGCGACCGCGCTCGGCCCTGACGATCCCGTCGTGGTCCTGCGTCACGCGCAGCACGGCGTCCGCGTTGGCGGTGCGGGCCATGATGGTGATCGGCTGGCTGCCCTGCTCGGGATATGCCCTGGCCAGCGTCTGCATGGCCGAGACCGACTCGGGCTTGTTGGTGAAGGTGTCCTCCTGCTTGAGGTCGCCGGGCGCGGTCAGCGCGCCGAGGGCGAGCGCCCCGAGCAGCGCCACGCCACCCACCAGGAACGTGACCGGGCGCCGGCTGACCGAACCGCCCATGGCCGCGAACACGTTGCGCCGCTTGGCGGGCGTGCTGCCGTACGCGGGGATCAGCGGCCAGAACACCCGGCGCCCGAGCAGTACCAGGATGGCGGGCAGCAGCGTCAGCATGGCGGCCAGCGCGCACACAACGCCCGCCGCGCCCACCGGCCCGAGCCCCTTGCTGCTGCTCAGGTCGGCGGCGAGCAGGCACATCAGGCCGGCGGCCACCGTCCCGGACGAGGCGAGCACGGCGGCGCCGCAACCCCGCAGGGCGGCCACCATCGCGTCGTACGGGTGCGGGTAGCGGCGTAGCTCCTCCCGGTACCTGGCGGTGAGCAACAGGGCGTAGTCGGTGCCGGCGCCGAAGACCAGCACCGTCATCACGGCCGAGCTCATGCCGGTGACGGTCACGTCGAACGCCTGCGAGAGCCCGTAGACCACGGCCATGGCCGCCACCGTGGCGGCGCCGACGACGAGCAGCGGCACCAGCCACAGGAAGGGGCTGCGGTAGGTGAGGATCAGCAGCAGGGCGACGACGGCCGCGGTGGCGAACATCAGCGTGCCGTCGACGGTCTCGAAGACCTTGTTCGCGTCGGCGCCGAGACCACCGGAGCCGCCGACCTCCACGCTCAGCCCCTCGGGGTGGTCGTCGACGGCCTCGCGGATGTCGTCGACCGCCTTGTTCTGGTCCTCCTCGTCCGGCATCCCGGCGAGCGACACCCCGTACATCACCGTGGCGCCGTCCTTGGAGTCCACCGCCCGTGGCTGCTGACCGCCGCTGAACTGGTACGCGTCGGCCAGCCCGGCTATGTGCTCGCGGGCGCTCGCCCGGTCGGCCTCGGTCAGCCCGCCGTCACGGTGGTAGACGAGGATCAGGTCGGTGGTGTCGCCGCCCGGCATGCTCTCCTGGAGCTCGGCCACGCGCGTCGAATCGGCGCTCGCCGGCAGGTAGTTGACCGCCGTGTCGTCCTGGACGTCGCCGAGCTTGCCGGCGAAGGGCATGGCCACGGCGATGATGGCGATCCACAGGGCCACCACGGCCCAGGGCACCCCCCGTCGCTGACGCTTGCTCGCGGCGGGGCCCGTCGGCCCGTGCTCCCGCACCGGTCCGCTCTCGCGGGCCGCCCCCTCGCCGTGGCCGCGCGCGCCGCCCCCGCCGGGCGCGGCGCCCGCTCTCCCGCCGTCCGGGCCTGGCGCGTCCCCCGCCAACCCGCTGCCCCCGGTGGTCCGTGCGACCGCCATGCGGGCCTCCCCTCCTGTGCCTGATGTGCTGACACGTCCAGGGTTCCGCGTCGAGGGGCGGTGATCGTCGCCATGGGGAGGGAGATGTCCGGTACTTCGTCGGAGGGCCGCACCCCGGCGCTACTCCCCGGGGAGTACACCCGGCAGCGCCCCCTGCCCCGCGCCGCACGTCGCGCGCGTGCCGCCTACCGGTCTGAACGGGTACGAGACGCGGAGGCGGTCGCGGAGAGGGGACGTGCGAGGTCGGCCGCGAGCACGCCCGTACCGGTCCGGCACCCCGCGCCCCCACGTCACGCCCACGGGCGCCGGCGCCGAACTCCCCTCGCTGGCACGGCGAAAGCTCCCCGCGCCAGGGTGACGTCAAGCGGGGGCAGGGCATCCGGTGGGGCAAGACAAGGCCAGGCGACCGCCGGGCGGGGTCAGGGAGCCGCGTGGGAGGCGGCGAGGAGCAGGCGTGCCGTGTCGTCGGGGTTGAGCGACAGGGCGCGGCCCACCGTTTCCAGCACCGCGCGCTCGGCGGGGCAGTACGCGCCGTCCGCCAGCGCGATGCGCGCGCCCTGCAGGAGGACGCTCTCGCGGCCGGTCGGGGCCAGGTGCGGGGCTAACGGCTCCAGGGCCTCGTGCAGTTCGATGGCCAGCGTCGTGCTCGGGTCGCCCAGGCCGAAGAAGACGGCCGGCGCGTCGCCGCCGATGCCGGGCAGCCGGCCGGTGTCGGCGGCCAGCGCCGCGATCAGGTCGAGCAGTTGGTCCTCGTCGCAGTCCGCGTACCCCGCCGCGCGCACCGCGCCGACGGCCGCCTGGCGCACCGGGCGGGCCTCGGTGCCGCCAGCGGCGAGGACGGCCAGCGCCACCGTGTGCACGGCGTCCCGCAGCATGGCGGACAGCCGCGTGGTGGTGGGGTGGTCCAGGGCCTCGGTGCCGAAGTGCGCGTGGCAGGCCGAGCATTCGACGACGGGCGCCACGGCGCCGCGCGGCAGCAGGGGCAGGGGCAGGGGCAGGCCGAGGAGGACGACTCTGCGGCGTCCCGTACGGCGCCGGTAGTTGCGGTCGCCGCCGCAGGTGGGGCAGAAGAACTCCCCGTCGTCGACCGTGCGCCAGCTCGTGCGGATGCCGATGACGCACAGGCTCCGTTCGCGTGGCTCTCGCGCGTACATCGCGTGGCACCTCCCTGACGCTTCGCACCGCTCCGTTGCGCTGCTTCGACACGCCTCTGCGCATTCGTTACGCATCTGAGAGCAGAGCCGCCGCCTTGACGTGATGTTAGCCACATCCGAGACGCGGCGTCAGTACCCCGTGCGGAGACAACTGTGGTTGCTCCCAGGGGCGTACGCGGGGTAGACGCCGCGAGCCCGGGCCCTGCCTGCCGAAACGGCGTGCGGGGCCCGGGCTCGGTCGGCGACGGGGGCGGGACCGGAACCGGCGGCCGGGAGGTGACCGGCGGTTCCGGTGGGGCCAGCGGGACGGGAGGTGCCCCCGGGGTCAGCGTGCGGCGCGGTTCACCGCGGAGACGACCGCCTTCAGCGAGGCGCGCGTGGTGTTGGCGTCGATGCCGATCCCCCACAGCACCTTGCCGTCGATCGCGCACTCGATGTACGAGGCGGCCTGGGCGCTGGCTCCCTCGCTCATCGTGTGCTCCTGGTAGTCGAGCAGCCGTACGTCGATGCCGATGGCCTGCAGCGCCTGGAAGAAGGCGGAGATCGGGCCGTTGCCCGAGCCGGTCAGCACGGTCGGGGCGCCGTCCACGACCGCCTCCACGGTCAGCGTGTCCGTGCCGTCCTTGTCGGTCGTGGTCTGCCCGTTACGGAGCTGGATGCGCCCCCAGGGGCGGTTGTCGGAGCCGGGCTCGGTCGGCAGGTACTCGTCCTGGAAGACGGTCCAGATCTGGTCCGGGGTGACCTCGCCGCCCTCGGCGTCGGTCTTGGTCTGGATGATCTTCGAGAACTCGATCTGCATCCGACGCGGCAGGTCCAGCTTGTGGTCGTTCTTCAGGACGTAGGCCACGCCGCCCTTGCCGGACTGCGAGTTGACGCGGATGACCGCCTCGTAGGAACGCCCCACGTCCTTCGGGTCGATGGGCAGGTACGGGACCGCCCACTCGATGGCGCCCACCGGCTCGCCGCGCTCGGCGGCCTCGGCCTCCATCGCCTCGAAGCCCTTCTTGATGGCGTCCTGGTGGGAGCCGGAGAAGGCGGTGTAGACCAGGTCGCCCGCGTACGGGTGGCGCGGGTGGACCTCCATCTGGTTGCAGTACTCGGCGGTCCGGCGCACCTCGTCGATCTGCGAGAAGTCGATCTGCGGGTCCACGCCCTGGCTGAACAGGTTCATGCCCAGGGTGACCAGGTCGACGTTGCCGGTGCGCTCGCCCTGTCCGAACAGACAGCCCTCGACGCGGTCCGCGCCCGCCATGACCGCCAGTTCGGCGGCGGCGACGGCGGTGCCCCGGTCGTTGTGCGGGTGCGTGGACAGGCAGATGAACTCGCGCCGGGACAGGTGGCGGCTCATCCACTCGAAGCGGTCGGCGTGCGTGCTCGGCGTGGAGCGCTCGACCGTGGCGGGCAGGTTGAGGATGATCTCGCGGCCGTCCTCGGGCTGCCAGACGTCCATGACGCCCTCGCAGACCTCAAGCGCGAAGTCCAGCTCGGTGTCGGTGAAGATCTCCGGACTGTACTGGTAGCCGAAGACCGTCTCGTCGCCGAGGATCTTCTCCGCGTACTCCACGACCAGCCGGGTGCCGTCCACGGCGATCTGCTTGACCTGCTCCCGGCTGCCGCGGAAGACCACCCGGCGGAAGACGGGCGCCGTCGCGTTGTACAGGTGCACCGTGGCGCGGTGGGCGCCGCGCAGGGACTCCACGGTGCGCTCGATCAGCTCCTCGCGGCCCTGGGTCAGGACGGAGATGGTGACGTCGTCGGGGATCGCGCCCTCTTCGATGATCGAGCGTACGAAGTCGAAGTCGGTCTGGCCCGACGAGGGGAAGCCGACCTCGATCTCCTTGTAGCCCATGCGCACCAGCAGGTCGAACATCTCCCGCTTGCGCGCCGGCGACATCGGGTCGATCAGGGCCTGGTTGCCGTCCCGCAGGTCCGTGGACAGCCAGCGGGGGGCGCTGGTGATGCGCCGCTCGGGCCAGGTGCGGTCGGGGATGTCCACGGCCTCGTACGCGCCGTAGCGGTGGACGGGCATCCCGGACGGGCGCTGGGTGAGGGTCGCGGCCGTCAGGGGCGTGGGGCGGCCCACGGCGTTCTCCGGGCGGGCCTGGCGGCCGGAGGAGGCGTGGTGTGTGGGGCTCGACGGTTCGCCGGTGCGAGAGGTGTTCGATGCGTTCGACATGGTGCGGGGGCTCCTCTTGTCCGCTGGGACCGGCCGACGGGGCGCGAATGTCGCAACGCCGAATCACCGCGGGGAGGGGGTCGGCCTACGACTTACAGGCCCTCGCCGCGGCAGCTAAGGAGAAGCAGCCCGAAACGCATGATGCGCAGCAGCGTAACCGAGCGGCGAGGGGATGCCGTATCCCGTATCACTATGCGGGATGGGCGCTGTCACGCGTTGTACGCGGGCAACCACTCAATCTCGGTAATCGCGACGCCACGCCATGACACGACCACCGGCCGGTGCCACATTGCCCCCATGGACGACTCACGCACGCGCAACCGCCCGCCCGCCGCCGCCCACGCGCCCCGAATCACCTCCCACCACACTCACCACCACGGCGTCTTCTGCACCATCGTCCCCCCACACGTCCTGGACCGGCTGGCCCGCGCCGACGACCCGGCGCTGCACGAGCCGGCCCGCCGCACCCTGGAGCGGGACGCCCTGCAACGCACCAGGCGGCGCATCACCACGGTCCGCGGCATCCGCGCCACCGCGGCCGACCGGGAGGCCACGGACCAGCCGCAGCGGACGATCTACGACGCCGGGAACCGCGAGGAGCTGCCCGGCGAGAAGGTCCGCGGCGAGGGCGATGACCCCGGCCAGGACGCGAGCGTCAACCGCGCCTACGCCGGCCTCGGCGCCACCTTCGACCTGTACCTCAAGGTCTACGGCCGGCGCTCCATCGACGGCGGCGGCCTGCCGCTGGACGCGACCGTCCACTACGGCCAGGACTACGGCAACGCGTTCTGGGACGGCGAGCGCATGGTCTTCGGCGACGGCGACGGCGAGGTCTTCCGGGACTTCACGCTGCCGCTCGACGTCATCGGCCACGAGCTGACCCACGGCGTCACGCAGTACACCGCCAACCTGGAGTACTTCAGCCAGCCGGGCGCGCTCAACGAGTCGGTCTCCGACGTCTTCGGCGCGCTGATCAAGCAGCACTCCCTGGGGCAGACCGCCGACCAGGCCGACTGGCTGATCGGCGCGGAGCTGCTGACCGACCGGGTGACCGGCGAGGCGTTGCGCTCGATGAAGGCCCCGGGCACCGCGTACGACGACGACGTGCTCGGCAAGGACCCGCAGCCCGCCACGATGGACGACTACGTCGACACCAGCGACGACAACGGCGGCGTGCACATCAACTCGGGCATCCCCAACCACGCGTTCTACCTGGCCGCGACGGACCTCGGCGGCTACGCGTGGGAGCGGGCCGGGCAGATCTGGTACGACGTGCTGACCGGCGGCGAGCTGGCCGCCGACGCCAACTTCACCGACTTCGCCCGGTTGACCCTGGCGGCGGCCGAGAGCAGGTTCGGGGCCGGCGACGAGCAGCGGGCGCTCCAGAAGGCATGGTCCCGCGTGGGGGTGGAGACGGCCTAGCCGTCGCGCCGAGCCGTGCCCGGGCCGGTGGCGCCGGCTCGGGCACACCCGCGGGGCGGGGCGGGTAGCGGGGCGCCCCCTCGGCCCGGTAGAGAGGGACCATGCGGATTACCGTCACCAGAACCGGCGGCTTCGCCGGCATCACGCGCCGGGCGGGCCTCGACAGCACCGGCCGGGCCGACGCCCCCCACCTGGAGGAGCTGGCCCGCGCCGCGCTGGCCGACGGGGCGCCAGACAGACCGGCGGGCGTGCCCGACGGCTTCCAGTACGGCATCGAGGTGGACGGCGCCACGGTCTACTGCGCCGACCCGCGACTCAGCGCGGCGCAGCGGGAGTTGATCAGGACGGTGCTGCGGGAGGGGGCGTAACGGGCACGCCCCGGCCGACTACGCAGCGTGCAAACCACTGGCCCGCGCCGCGGGGTGTTGCTTGGATCGCGGCATGATCTCTCACCAACCCACGCTGGATCGCCTGGAGCGGTACTACGACGCGGTGTTACGCCCGCTCGCCCGGGCCGAGGACGTCGGGCCGCTGACCCTGTTCGTCCGCGACGGGGCCGGCTGGCCGCTGTACGCGCGGCCCGCGCTGGGGCTGACGGCGGACGTGAGCGCGGGTGACGTGGACCGGGTGCGGGCCAGACAGCGGGCGCTCGGCCTCCCGGAGAGCTTCGAGTGGGTGGCGGAGACCACGCCCACGCTGCGCGCCGCCGCGGAGCGGTCCGGGCTCGTGGTGCGCGAGCACCCGCTGCTGGTGCTGGGGGCCGGCGCGCTGCTGCCGGTCGTGCGCCACCGGCCCGACGGCGTCACGGTGCGCATGGTGGCCCCGGCCGATCCCGCGCTGCCCAGCGCCCTGACCGTGCCGCACCTCGCGTTCGCGGAGCCCGGTGGCCGGGTCGGCGCGACGGGTCTCGCGGAGTTGGTGGCGGCGCTGCCCCGACACGGCGGGCAGCCGGCGGTGCACGCCACCGTGGAGGGGATCAGGGCCGGGCGGACGGCGGTCGCGGCGGCCGTGGACGACGAGAGCGGGCTCGCGCTGTGCGCGGGCCAGCGGCACGTGGTCGCGGACGTCAGCGAGATCGTCGGCGTCGGCACGCTGCCGGCGGCGCGCCGCCGCGGGCTGGCCCTCGCGGTGACCTCCGCACTGGCGTCGGACGCCCGCGCCCGTGGGATACGCACCGTCTTCCTGTCCGCGTCCGACGCCGAGGTGGAGCGGCTGTACGGGCAGATCGGCTTCGTCCGGGTGGGCACGGCGCTGGTCGCGAGCCCGCCGGCGTAGCGCCGACCCCGGGGCGGTCGCCCGGCACCGGCCGGGACCGCTCGGGGGCGGGCCCGCGCCGGGGCGCACTCCGGGGCAGGCCCGCGCCGGGACCGCTCCGAGGCAGGCTCGCGCCGGGGCGCACTCCGGAGCGTAAGAACTCCTGGCTCACGTCGCGGGGGTGGCTCGGGGCGTTGCTCAGAAGCCGAGCTTGCGGAGCTGCTTGGGGTCGCGCTGCCAGTCCTTGGCGACCTTGACGTGCAGGTCGAGGTAGACCGGGGTGCCGAGCAGGGCCTCGATGTGCTTGCGGGACTTCATGCCGACCTCCTTCAGGCGGGCGCCCTTCGGGCCGATGATGATGCCCTTCTGGCTCGGCCGCTCGATGTAGACGTTGGCGTGCACGTCGAGGAGGGGCTTGTCCTTGGGGCGGTCCGGGCGCGGGATCATCTCCTCGACCACGACCGCGATGGAGTGCGGCAGCTCGTCCCGTACGCCCTCCAGGGCGGCCTCGCGGATCAGCTCGGCGACCATGACCTGCTCCGGCTCGTCGGTCAGGTCGCCCTCCGGGTAGAGCGGCGGGCTCTCCGGCAGGAGCGGCACGAGCAGGTCGGCCAGCAGGTGGACCTGGGTGTCCGCGACCGCCGAGACCGGCACGATCTCGGCCCATTCGATGCCGAGGTCGCGGCCGATCTGGTCGATGGCGATCAGTTGCTCGGCGAGCTGCTGGGAGTCCGCGAGGTCGGTCTTGGTGACGATCGCGACCTTGGGCGTCTTCTTGATGCCGGCCAGTTCGGTGGCGATGTAGCGGTCGCCGGGGCCGAGCTTCTGGTCGGCGGGCAGGCAGAACCCGATCACGTCGACCTCGGCCCAGGTGGCCCGTACGACGTCGTTGAGGCGCTCCCCGAGCAGCGTGCGCGGCTTGTGCAGGCCGGGGGTGTCCACGAGGACGAGCTGCGCCTCGGGGCGGTGCACGATGCCGCGCACGGTGTGTCGGGTGGTCTGCGGCCGGTTGGAGGTGATGGCCACCTTGGTACCGACCAGAGCGTTCGTCAGGGTGGACTTGCCCGCGTTCGGGCGGCCGACGAAACAGGCGAAGCCCGCGCGATGGGGGGCTTCCGAAGAAGGAGTACGAGCGCTCATGCGGGCCATTCTCCCCGATCGGGGCGCCGGCCCCGACCAACCGGGGCCGTGGTGGGCCCGGCCGGGCCCGCCACTACCGCGTCCGAGGGGGCGTCGGCGTGGTCGGTCCGCCGCCGGATCGGCCTGGTGGGGCGGGTGGCGCGGCGAAGCGGACGAGCCGCTCGGCCGCGCCCCGGGGCAGTTCGGCGACCGCCGCCCCCGGCAACGCCGCCACCACGGGCGCGCAGCTCAGCGGCCACGTCCGGCAGCGGCGCCCAGGCCGTCGCGGGGACGCAGACGGTGGCGAGCAGCAGGTCGCCCGGGGAGAAGAAGGCGTCGAGCAGCGGCACCGCGCGCGGCAGGCGCACCGCGAGCGGCAGCACGTACGGCAGCGCCACCTGCTGGCTGACGAGGAGGCGCGACTCCACAGAGCCGAGTTCGCCCAGCGGCAGGCGCCGCGCCGCGTGCACGGTGCGGACCAGGTGGGTCGCGTCGGCGGCGGGCGACGCCCAGCGGGGCGAGGCCGACTCGTCGAGCGTGCGGTCCAGGTGCGGCAGTCGGTCCATGACGTACGCCTCGGCTCGGCGGTGGTTACCGCCGCTCCAGCAGCCTGCGGACCAGCCAGGCCACGCCGCCCACGGTCAGCAGCACGGTCCCGATCAGCACGAGCCAACTCGTGCCGTTGCCCCGGGACCAGTCGTAGGCCAGGCCCGCCCAGCAGATCGCGGTGGCCGCGGCCGTGCAGAACCCCGCGACGGGGCCCATCAGCTCGGCCCGGCGCGTGTGACCACGGCCGGCGAAGATCCGTCGTACGCCCTCCGGCATCAGGATCAGCGTCCAGGCGAGGGTGACCCAGGCCAGGCCCTCGCCCTCCACCACGTCCACCACGACGCCCAGCAACAACAGCGAGCCGCAGACGAGCAGCGCCCAGTCCACGGCCGAGCCGCCCGTTGGCTCGGGAGCCGGCGGCTGCGGGCGGGAGGTGGGCTCGTCGGCGCCGGCAGCGTCGGGGGTGGCGTCGGATGAGGTGGTCACGGAGGTGCGCTCGGGCAGGTCGCGCGCGCTCACCCGGCGGTCACCGTGGCGCGCGGCGCGCCGTCCGGGCCCGCGAGGATCACCGGGGTCAGCGGCCCGCCCAGGTCGCGCACCGCCGCCCGGTCCTCGTCGGAGACGGCCGCCACGTCGCTGACCACCGCCGCGGCCTCCAGCGAGGTGGCGCCGCTGGCCACGGCCATCGCGACGGCGGTGCGCAACGCGCTCAGGTGGAGCGATTCCAGGGCGACGGTGCCGGCGACGTAGGTGCGTCCGGTCTCATCGCGGACGGCCGCGCCCTCGGGCACGCCGTTGCGCGCCCGCGTGGCACGGGCGAGCGTGATGATCTTCTGGTCTTCCGGGGCCAACGCCGTCGTGTCGCTCATGTGCACGAGGATACGGCGACGCTGGTGGCGGCCTCGGCCCCAGGCGGGAGCGCGGGTCGGACCGCGCGCGACGGGGTGGGGCGCGCGGTGGGCGCGCGCCCCCGTCGGCGCGCGGCGGCTACTGTCCGGGCGGCTTCGGGAAGCCCTCCGGCCAGACCATCGCACCGCCGGCGGTGCTGCCGCCGTCCACCGTCACCGAGGCGCCGGTCATGAACGCGAACTGGTCGGAGGCCAGGGCCAGGACGGCGTCCGCGATCTCGGTCGGCTCGGCCATCCGGCGCAGCCCCGGGACGTTGAGCGGCCCCCACGCCTTCTTGAACGACGCCCACATCTCGTCGCTCAGCCCGGGCGGGCGCACCAGGGGGGTGTCGGTGGTGCCGGGCAGGACGGCGTTGACCCGGATGCCGTGCGCCCCGTAGTCCAGCGCGGCCGACTTCACGATGCCCTCGACGCCCCGCTTGCTGGCGCAGTAGCCGGCGTGGGCGGGGCGGGCGCGCTCGGCGCCGCTGGAGGAGGTGCACACGATGACGCCGCCGCCGCGCTTGATGAGGTGGGGTATCGCGTACTTCATGGCGAGGAAGACACCCCGCTCGTTGGTGCGGGTGATGTCGTCCCACTGGGCGACGGTCGTCTCGTGCAGCGGCCGGGAGAACTCGACGCCCGCGTTGGCGAACGCGATGTCGAGGCCGCCGTACCGCCCCACGACCCCGTTCACGAACGCCTCGACCTGGTCGGCCTCGCGCACGTCGGCCCGCAGGTAGCTGGCCTCGCCGCCGGCGGCGCGGATCTCGCGCTCCACGGTGCGGCCGAGTTCGCTCCGCCGTCCGCAGAAGCCGACCCTCGCGCCCTCGGCGGCGAACGCCTTGGCGGTGGCGCGGCCGATCCCGGAGGTGGCGCCCGTGATGAGGACGACCTTGCCGGCGAACCCGCGCCCGGCACCCGCCCCGGCTCGTCCCTTGCCCCGGCTGGTGCGGCCGGCAGCGGCGGCGGGCGAGGCGCCCGTCGCGGTCAGCCCGGCCGCGCCCGCGGCCCCGGCGATGACGCCCGCGAGGACGCCCCGGCGGCGCGGTGCGGGCTGGTCCGTGGGCGGTGTGGTGTTCACGTGTCCGGCTCCTTCGCTCTGATGACTCGGCCTCGCGCGGCGCCCGTACGGCCGCGCCGATGTGCCGCTTCGAGCATCCGGCGCGGCCCCGGGCCCGGGCATCTGTCACATCGACTGGTCGGGGCGCCGGTTAGCCTCTGGCCATGGATGACCCACAGGGGGCGGGGGCGCGGCTGCACGGGCGCGACGCCGAGCGCGCGGCCGTGCGCCGGGTGCTCGACGAGGCGCTCGCGGGTCGGGGGCGCGCGCTGCTCGTACGGGGCGAGGCCGGCATCGGGAAGAGCGCGCTCCTCGCGGACGCGCACCGGCGCGCGGAGGCCCCGGGGTCCGGCCTCACCGTGCTGCGCTGCGCGGGCGTCGAGTCCGAGGTCACGCTGGGCTTCGGCGGCCTCCAGCAACTGCTCGCGCCGGTCCTCGACCGCGCCGCCGGCCTACCGGCCGCACAGACCGCCGCCCTGCACGGCGCCCTCGGGCTGGCCGCGCACCGCGCCACGGACCTCCTGGTGTGCACCGCCACCCTGGCCCTCATCGAACGGGCCGCGCGCGAGCGGCCGTTGCTCCTCCTGGTGGACGACTTCCAGTGGCTCGACCCGGCCACCCAGACCGCCGTGCTGTTCGCCGCGCGCCGGCTCACCACTCTGCGCGCCGGCGTCGCCGCGCTGATCGCCGTACGGGACGAGGACGGCCCGGTACGGGATACGGAGGGCTACCCACGCGGCGAGGCGGGGTCCGGATGGGACGAGGACGGCTCGGTACGGAACGGGGACGGCTCCGAACGGGGCGGGGACGCGGCGGGGGGTGAGGGCGGGTCGGCCGGGGGCGGTGGCGTGGGTGGAGGCGTGGGCAGTGGCCTGGGCGGTGGCGGCCTCGTACGCGATCTGCCCACGCTGCGGCTGCGCGGGCTGTCCGTCGAGGCCGTCGGGGCGCTGTTGGCCGACCGTGGCGGGGCGTCGGGCGGCCCGGACCCGGCCGCGCTGCACGCCGCGACGGGCGGCAACCCGCTGGCCCTCCTCGAGTTCTCCGCACCGCACGCCGCGCGGTCGCCGACCGATCCGGGGCCCGGATCGGGCCCGGGCGGCGAACCCTTGGTCGACGGCGCCCCGTTGCCCGCCGGGCCGCCGCTCGGTGCGCGGCTGCGGGCCGCGTTCACCGGCCGGGTACGCCGCCTGCCCGCGCCGGCGCGCACGCTGCTGCTGGTCGCAGCGGCCGACGAGCGCGGGCGCACCGACGTCGTGCTGGGCGCCGCCGCCAGGCTGCGGGTTCCGGCGGGCGCGCTCGACGTCGCCGAACGGGCCGGCCTGTTGCACGTCAGCGGGCCCGAACTGCGCTTCCGGCACCCCCTGGTGCGCTCCGCGGTGTACGCGGACGCGCCGTTCCTGGAACGCGGGGCGGCGCACCTGGCGCTCGCCGAGGAGTGGGAGGAACGCGCCGCGCGCCCCACCGCCGCGCCGGCGCCGCATCCCACCACCCCCACCCCGCCCACTGCCTCCGGCGCCGCCCCCGGCCCACTCGCGGCGCCCGGCGCCGGCCACATCGCCGTCTGGCACCGCGCCCTGGCCAGCACCGGGCCCGACGAGGAGGTGGCCGCCGCGCTGGAACGGGGGGCCGGGGAACTCGCCGAGCGCGGCGGGCTCGCCGCCGTCGCGGCGGCGCTCAGCCGCGCCGCCGACCTCAGCGAGAGCCCGCAGGGGCGGCTGCGGCGGCTCGCGGAGGCGGCGCACGCGGCGTGGAAGTCGGGCCGTACGGAGGCCGCGCGCGAACTCTCCGCGCGGGCCACGGCCTCCCACGCCCTTCCGGCGGACGCGTCGCGCGCCGGAGCCGCCGGCCCGCACGACGCGGCCCACCCCGCGCCCCCGGTCGCCCTCGCCCGCCTCAGCGGCCTGCTGGCACACGCGAGCGGGCCGCAGGACGCGGCGTACGAGGAGCTGTCCCGTGGCGCCGACGCGCTGGTCACACACTCGGCGCCGCACGCCGCCGCGCTGCTGTTCATGGCGTGCGACGCGGCCGAGCACGCCGGGCTCGACGCGCCGGCGCGCACCGCCGCGCTGCGGATCGCCGGGCTCGACGGAGCGCCCCGGTACCAGCGGTACGGGCGGTGGCTCGCCGCCTCGCTCGCCGGGGACGCCGAGGCCACCGGCATCGACCCGTGGGAGATCCTGCGCCGGGCGCCGGAGGAGTTGGGCACCAGCAGCGTGCACCGCTGGTTGTGGCCGCTGGCCATCACCCGCGACGGGCCGCACCCGCGCCGGGTGCGGGGGTTCGCCACCCAGGCGTGCGCCGCGCTGCGGGCCTCGGGAACCCTGGCGCTGCTCGCCCTGCCGCTGGTGTGGAGCGCGGGCCTGGCCTACGAACTGGGCCTCACCGAGGAGGGGGTGGAGCACGCGACGGAGGCGGTGCGGCTGAGCCGGGACGCGGACCAGCCGGTACGTCGCGCCGACGCGCTCGCCGTGCTCGCCCGGTTCGCGGCGCTGCGCGGTGACGAGGACGCCTGCCACGCGCACGCCCGGGCGGCGACGGCCCTGGCCCTGCCGTCGCGCAACCGCGCCGCCGCGGCCGAGGCCCGCTGGGCCCTGGCCCAGGCGGCGTTGGCCCGCGGCGGGTACGCCGAGGCCCGCGAGCACCTGTCCGACGTGCACCGCCCCGGCTCCCCGTACGCGCATCCGCGCATCGCCCGCCGCTCCAGCGCCGACCTCGTGGAGGCGTACCGGGCGACGAGTGAGCCGGCCGGCGCGCGTCGGGTCGCGGCGCGATTCGCCGCCTGGGCCGAGACCAGCGGGATGCCGTGGGCGTGGGTGGACGCCGACCGCTGCCGGCTGCTGGCCCCCGCCCCGGCCGAACCCGCGACCGGCGACGCCGGGTCCGGGTCGCAGTCGCAGTCGCAGTCGCAGTCGCAGTCGCAGTCGCAGTCGCAGTCGCAGGAAGCGTACGAGGGCGCCGCCGCGAGGTCCCCGGCCGACATAGGCGACGCCAGCCGGCCGCCCGGCGCGAGCGACGCGGCCGGCGGCCAGCCGTTCGTCCGGGCTCGGTACGCTCTCGCGCGCGGCGAGCACCTGCGGCGCACGCGCCGGCCGAGCGAGGCGCGGGCGGCGCTGCGGGAGGCGGCGGACCTCTTCGACGGGCTCGGCGCCGTGGTCTGGCGCGACCGCGCCCTCGGTCAACTCCGCGCGGCGGGCGGCTCGGCGCGGCGACGGGCCGACGACGCGCCGGACCGGCTGACCGAGCAGGAACGCCAGGTGGCGCGGCTCGCCGCGCGCGGGCTGACCAACCGCGAGATCGCGGCCAGGCTGACCGTGAGCCCGCGTACGGTCGGCTACCACCTGTACAAGATCTTCCCCAAGCTGGGCGTCACCTCCCGCACCGAGCTGCGCGAACTGACCGCCTTGGACCCGTGACGGGGCCAGGGCCGGGGGCGGGAAAGCGACGCCTCGGGGCAGGCCCCGAGGGCCGCGCGGCTAGCGGTCCGCTTCCGCGCCCCGGGTTGCCGCCTCCGGCTCCGCCGGGTCGCCCGTCTCGCGTACGGGCTCGACCAGGACCGTCAGGATGCGGTTGCGCCGGCCGGCCGAGGACTCGGCGGTCAGGCGCAGGGCCGTCAGGTCCGGGTCGGTGGCGTCCTCGCTCAGGTCGACGTCGGCCACCGCGCCGGCGATGGGCACCCGGCCGAGCGACTTGGCCAGCAGCCCGCCGACGGTCTCCACGTCCTCGTCGTTCAGGCGCAGCCCGTACAGCTCGCCGAGGGTGCCGATGTCGAGGCGGGCGGTGACGCGGTAGCGGTCCTCGCCGAGGCTCTCGACGGGCGGCAGCTCGCGGTCGTACTCGTCGGTGATCTCGCCGACGATCTCCTCCAGGATGTCCTCGATGGTGACGATGCCGGCCGTGCCGCCGTACTCGTCGATGACGACGGCCACGTGGTTGCGCTCCTGCTGCATCTCGCGCAGCAGGTCGCCCGCGTTCTTCGTGTCGGGCACGAACGTCGCCGGACGCATGGCGGTGGAGACCAGGTCGCTCTCGGAGTCCCGGTTGACGTGCGTCTTACGGGCGAGGTCCTTGAGGTAGACGATGCCGACCACGTCGTCCTCGCTGTCCCCGGTGACCGGGATGCGGGAGAACCCGGAGCGCAGCGCGAGGGTCAGGGCCTGCCGGATGGTCTTGAAGCGCTCGATGGCGACCAGGTCGGTGCGCGGCACCATCACCTCGCGCACCAGCGTGTCCCCCAGCTCGAAGACGGAGTGCACCATGCGGCGCTCGTCGTCCTCGATCAGCGACTCCTGCTCGGCGAGGTCCACCATGGCGCGCAGCTCGGCCTCGGAGGCGAAGGGGCCCTTGCGGAAGCCCTTGCCGGGGGTGAGGGCGTTGCCGATGAGGATGAGGAGTTGCGGGATGGGGCCCATCACGCGGGCCAGCGGCAGCAGCACGTAGGCGGCGGCCGTGGCCGTGTTGAGCGGGTGCTGCCGGCCGATCGTACGGGGCGACACGCCGACCGCGACGTAGGAGACGAGGACCATCACGCCGATCGCGATGGCCAGCGCCTCCCAGGTCTCGTCGTACACCCGCACGCACACGTAGGTGACGACGGCGCCGGCCGCGACCTCGCAGGCCACCCGGACCAGCAGTGCCACGTTGAGGTAGCGGGTGGGGTCCTCGGCGACGGCCATCAGCTTGGCGCTGCCGCGCCGTCCCGAACGCACCGCCTCCTGTGCGCGGAAGCGCGTCGTGCGCGCCAGGCCGGCCTCCGCGCAGGCGGCCAGCCAGGCGACGACGACCAGGAGGACGGCCGAGGTGATCAGTTGTGCGGTCATCAGGCGGCGCTCACCTGGTGGTGGGGGCCGGCGACGGGCCCGTCATGCCGCGCTCGGCCCGCCAGCCGTCCACGATCGCCTTCTGGAGGGCGAACATCTCGGCCCGCTCGTCCGGCTCCTCGTGGTCGTAGCCGAGCAGGTGCAGGCAGCCGTGCACGGTGAGCAACTGGAGTTCCTCGTCCATCGAGTGCTGTGTCGGCGCCTGGGCGCCCTGCTGTTTCGCCACCTCGGGGCAGAGCACGATGTCGCCGAGCAGGCCCTGGGGCGGCTCGTCGTCGTCCTTGCCCGGCGGGCGCAGCTCGTCCATCGGGAAGGACATGACGTCGGTGGGGCCTGGCAGGTCCATCCACTGGAGGTGGAGCTGCTCCATGGCGTCGGCGTCGATGACGATGATCGAGAGCTCGGAAAGCGGGTGGATGCGCATCCGGGCCAGGGCGTACCGGGCGACGTCCAGCACCGCCTGTTCGTCGATGTCCGTGCCGGATTCGTTGTTGACGTCGATCGCCATGGGGCTGTTGATCTCTCCGATTACCGATGCCGGTTAGCTCGTCGTGCCGCACCACGCCGCGACCACCGGGTCGCGGCGGGCGCGGGCACGGCCGATGGCCTGCTCAACCCGACTGCCCGGTGCGGCTGTCGTACTGCTCGTACGCGTCGACAATACGGCCGACGAGCTTGTGTCGGACGACGTCGGTGCTGGTGAGCCGCGAGAAGTGGACGTCCTGGACGCCCTCCAGGATGTCCTGCACCTGCCGCAAACCGCTCTTGGTGCCGCCCGGGAGGTCGATCTGGGTGACGTCACCGGTGATCACTATCTTGGATTCGAAGCCGAGCCGCGTGAGGAACATCTTCATCTGCTCGGGGTTCGTGTTCTGCGCCTCGTCCAGGATGATGAAGGCGTCGTTGAGCGTGTTGTGCGTCAGCAGGTAGTCCTGGGTGACGTACAGCGAGTCCTCTGCGGCGACCTGGATGCAGACCGTCTCCTCGCGACCTGCCGGCTCGATGCTGTCGATGAAGCGCATGGGACGTCCGCCGCCTCCGGCCGTGTGGTACTTCTCGGCCTTGCGGGCGAGACGGAAGGGCTCGATGCCTTCGGGGAGGCGGATGTCGATGACGTGTGTGTCGCGGCGGTGGTGCACCTCGCGGCCCTTGACTGCACCGGGTTTGCGTCCTGCAGCGGCCCGACGCCTGGCATATGCGACACCGCCCAGGGACTGCACCAGGGCGATCACGTCGTCGCGGAGCAGGATCGACGTCGTCCCGTACTGGATGCGGCAGGTGCGGTCGGCCTGCGCAACCGGCCCGCCGTCGGAGTCGAGGAGCCCCTGGAGCACCGCGAGCCGGACCTCGGCGGAGTTGTGCAGGTAGGCGTCCGGAACAAACTTGGTGTGCGAGCGGCAGCCGAGCAGATCCAACTCGCGCAGCGCATGCACCACCGGATTTTCGAGCGTGACGACGTCACCAGGCTTCTTGATCCGGTTCAGGACGTAGTCGGGCCCTCCCTTGGGGCGCGCCTGGATACCCGGCAACGCGGCTTCCAGCGATGCGGCGAGCTCCGGATCCTCGGTCGAGAACGACGGGGTGGTGGACCCCGTGATGCACCCGTCGCCCAGCAGGAGCCCCAATGCGTACGGGTCGACAGGGACCTCGCGCTCGGGGAAGCAGACCGGCGCGGTGAGCAGTGGCAGCTCGTATCGGCGTGCGTGCGCCGCCCGCAGGTTGCCGATCATCTCCTGGGTTTCCAGGACCCGCCACGGCTTGTTGCGGCGCTTGTCCGCAGCCGTCCGTACGGTCCACAGGTGCTCACCGCAGCATAGGGTCCAGGAACCGTCCTGGGCCGTGACGCGGTAGATGTCCCGCTCGCCCTGCGGATAGACACCGAGGACCGGCGTCGGCTCACCGTTCGAGCCGACGACCAGGTCGCCAACCTGCAGGTCTCCAATGGGACGCCACCCGTCCGGTGTGAGGACGTTGGTGAATACAGGTTGGCTGCGCCCCCGCATGTACGCCAGCGGCGCCACCTCGATCGTGCCCGCGGCCATCAGGCGCGGGATGGAGTCGGGGTCGAGCATGTCGTGCAGCGCGTCGTAGAGCGGGCGCAGGTACGGGTCGATCTTCTCGTAGAGCGTGCCGGGCAGGAAGCCGAGCCGCTCGCCCGCCTCGACCGCCGGCCGGGTCAGGATGATGCGGGTGACCTGCTTGGACTGGAGCGCCTGGACCGCCTTGGCCATGGCCAGGTAGGTCTTGCCGGTGCCGGCGGGGCCGATGCCGAAGACGATCGTGTGCTTGTCGATGGCGTCGACGTAGCGCTTCTGGTTCAGGGTCTTGGGGCGGATGGTGCGACCCCGGTTGGAGAGGATGTTCTGCGTGAGGACCTCGGCGGGGGTCTCCGCCTGCTCGCCGCCGTTCTCCGCCGCGCGCAGCATGGCGATCGAGCGCTCCACCGCATCCTCCGTCATCGGTTGACCGGTGCGCAGCACCAGCATCATCTCGTCGAAAAGACGCTGGATCAGAGCGACTTCCCGCTGATCGCCGATCGCGCTGATCTGGTTTCCCCGGACGTGGATGTCGGTGGCCGGGAACGCGTTCTCGATCACGCACAGCAGGGAGTCTCCGGAGCCAAGGACCGTGACCATCGGGTGCTTGGCCGGAACGGTGAAGTGGGCGCGTGCCTGCCCCTGCGCGGGGCTCTGGGCTGTGGGTGTCTGCGTCATGGGCCGGCTCTGGGGCCTGCTCATCCCTCTTTCCGTGGTTCAGCGGCTTGGGATACCCAGCGTACGACGCCGCACCGACAAGACCAGAGCCTTTTATCGAGGGCCGCGGCCGGCCGGTGCCCGGCACCCTGCCACGACGTGAACGCGCACCGACGTCCCCGCGGCCCGCGCGCGAGGCCACGGGGACGTCGGTGCGCGGGTGGGCGTCCGGGTCGGCCCCGGGCGAAGTTCAGGGCCGGCGCGCGGCCGGGGCCGGGGCGGCATGAGGGCTGGATCAGGGCCGCGCCAGGGCCCGTATCAGGGTCGGGACCGGGTCAGGGTCGGGGCACGGCCGGTGTCGGGGCTTGGTGGGGGCCGGTTCGGGGTCGGGAGGGGGCCGGCTCAGGACTGCCGGAAGCCGATGGTGGGTACCGCCCGGCGCAGCGGCCAGGGGCGGGGCGCGGAGGGCAGCAGGCCGTCCAGGAACGCGTACCGGCGCAGCGCGCTGCCCTGCCCCGCGACCAGGCTCTGGTCGTCGAAGGCCCGCACGTGCTGCCACCAGGCGGCGATCTCCACCCAGCCCGGCGCGGACAGCGATCCGCCGAACTCCTGCACCGACAGGGCCGCGGTCAGGCCGGCGAAGGCGAGCCGGTCGGCGAGCGGCCAGCCGGCCAGAGTGCCGGTGATGAACCCCGCCACGAAGACGTCCCCGGCCCCGGTCGGGTCCAGCGCCTCGACCGCGATCGCGGGCACCTCGGCGCTCTCGCCGGTGCGGCCGTCCACGGCGTACGCGCCCTCGGCACCCAGCGTCACGACGGCCACCGGCACCTTCTCGGTCAGCGCGCGGGCCGCGGCGCGCGGGCAGTCGGTGCGCGTGTAGCGCATCGCCTCGACGGCGTTGGGCAGGAACGCCTCGCAGTGCTCCAGGTCGGCGAGGTCGGCCGGGTCCCAGCGTCCGGTGTCGTCCCAGCCCACGTCGGCGAAGATCCGACTGCCCCGGCGCGCGGCGTGCGCGATCCACTCCTCGCGGCTGCCGGGCACCAGCGAGGCCACGCAGGCGCGCGCCGGCGGCGGACACTCCGGGGCGGGCTCCCCGTCGAACGCCCCCTCCGCCGCCCCCGCCCGCGTCGGCGGCGCCTCGTGCCCGTGCGAGACCATCGTGCGCTCGCCCTCGTACGCCATGGAGACGGTGACCGGCGAGTGCCAGCCCGGCACCGTGCGCGACAGCGACAGGTCGATGCCCTCGCCACGGTCGAGGGCGTCCCGGCAGTAGTCGCCGTACATGTCGTCGCCGAAGGCCGCGGCGAGCGAGGTGCGCAGCCCGAGCCGGGCGAGCGCGGTGGCCATGTTGGCCACGCCGCCGGGGCTTGAGCCCATGCCCCGGGCCCAGGACTCGGTGCCGCGTACGGGGGCCGAGTCGAGGCCGGTGAAGACGATGTCGAGGAAGACGGGGCCGGTCAGGTAGACGTCGCAGGCCGGGTCGTCGGGGCGGCGGACGGCGGCCAACGGGTCGAGCACCGGACGCACCCCGCCCTCCCCGAGGCCCGGCGCGCCGAGCGGCCCCCGCCCCTCCCGGTGACCGGCCCCGGCCCCCGCTTCGGATCCGGGCCCGGGTCGTGGGCCGTCCGCCGGCGTCCACCGGTGTGCGCCGGCGGGCATCTCCCCGTGCGCGGCTCCCGGCCGCCCGGCGCGCGCCCCGGGGCCCGGCTCGGCGCGCGCCTCGCCCGCCCGAGACCCGGCGCGCGGCTCGGTGCGCGCCCCGCCGTCCCGCTCGCCGGGCGCCGTGCCTGGCCCGCCGGCCTCCGCCGGCCGCGCCGGCGGCTCGTGGCGGGCCCGGTCGTCGCCGTTCGCCCGGGTGGTGCCGTCTCCGTCTCGCCGTGTCACGGTGTCGCTCCCTTGCCGTACCTCGCTGTACTGCCCTCGCACGGCCCAGCCCCGGGTGCCCTGCCGTACTGCGGGTACGCCGACGGTGCGAGTGGGGCCAGTGTGCCCGATCGCCCCGTACGCACCCGGCCGACCGGGCGGCTCCCGGGTCCGCGCTCCGGGTCACCGTGGCGCCGCGCGAAGGGGGCCGCGCGGGGGCGCGGAACGCGGGTGTCTACGCTTCTCCCCCGTCCGTTTCGTCCATCGTCCACCGCCGCGAGGGAGCAGACCGTGCGTGAGGCAGCAGTGACGCCCGAGGGGGACCGGATGCGCTGGGTCGAGTTGCCCGGACGGCAGCCGGCGCGCGTCTACGTCCACGGCCTGGGCGCCTCGTCGCCGGCCTACTTCACGGCGAGCGCGGCGCATCCGCTGCTGGCCGGCCACCGTTCGCTCCTCGTCGACCTGCTCGGGCACGGCCTCAGCGACCGGCCCCAGGGCTTCGACTACGCGTTGGAGTCGCACGCCGACGCGCTGGCCGCGACGCTGACCCACGCCGGCGTGGCCGGCGCGGAGTTGGTCGCGCACAGCATGGGCGGCTCGGTGGCCATCGTCCTGGCGACCCGCCACCCGCACCTGGTCTCCCGCCTGGTGCTGGTCGACGCCAACCTCGATGCCCTCGCCCCCGACCCGGCGTCGGCGGGCAGCGCGGGCATCGCCGCACACTCCGAGGCGGACTTCCTCGCGGGCGGCTGGCGGCAGGCGCGCGAGCGGGCCGGCGCGCACTGGTGGGCCACCATGCGCCTGACCGACCGCCGCGCCCTGCACCGCAGCGCGGTCCACCTCGCCCGCGGCACCGAGCCCACGCTGCGCGCGCTGCTGCGGGACCTGCCGATCCCGCGCGCCTACCTGCTGCCCGAGGCCGACGGCCCGCTGCCCGGGGCCGCGGAACTCACCTCGGCCGGGGTCGCCGTCGTCCCGGTCCCGGACTGCGGGCACAACATCATGCTGGACAATCCGGAAGCCTTCGCCCGCGCCACCGCCGCGGCACTGACCGACTGAGGCTCCGGGCGCCGTCCGCCAGGCTCACCGCCCGCGACCGACCGGAGCCGGCGGAGACGGGCCAGAGCCGACGAGAACCGACCGGGACTGACGAGGGTCGACCAGGGCCGCCCGGAACCGAACGCGAGGGGTGCGCTTTCCGAGCAACTCCCCTACGTAGGCCGAAAGCTGTGCCCATCGGAGCGGGTCGCCGACCGGCTGAGCACTCCGGTCTCCGGCGGCGGCGCAGCAAACGGATGAACGCCGACTATTGGGCGTTTCTCATACTTATACCGCGCTAATCCTGCTAAAGGGGCCCATTTCGAAACAAGGAGCACCAACATGCGCGTTCGCGCGAAGGTTCTGCGCTATCTGTCCACCATCGCCGTCACGGCCGCCGCCGCGACCGCCCTGCCGGCCAGCGTCCAGGCGGCCGAGAGCTCGGCCATGCTGCCCCGCGAGGGCACGATCAGAACGTTCGCCGGCAAGTGTCTCGACGTCCACCGCGGCAGCCAGGCGAACGGCGCGCCGATCATCCAGTACACCTGCGGCGCCGGCAAGGCGAACCAACGCTTCGCCTTCATCCCGGTCGGCGGCGGCCTGCACAAGATCCACACCACCCACACCCGCGGCAAGTGCCTCGACGTGGCCAACAGGAGCACGCGGGACGAGGCCCCGATCATCCAGTACTCCTGCAAGCCCGGAGGGAGCGACGCCAACCAGCGGTTCCGCATCGTCGCCGACGGCGGCGACAGGGTCGTCGTCAAGACCTTCGCCGGCAAGTGCTTCGACGTGAAGGGCGCCAGCACCGCGGTCGGCGCACCCCTCATCCAGTACCGGTGCAAGGCGTCGGGTGCCAACGCGAACCAGAGGTTCCGCGTCGTCGCCTGACCGACACCCCGCACGGCGGCAGTGGCGCGCGTTCGGGGCCCGCGCCACCGCCGCTCACGCTCGCGGGCCGCCCCGCGAGCACCCCTCGTACCTAGCCGCCCACGCCGGCCCGGGATGGCACGGCCACCCGCATCAGGTCGCTGGCCACCACGAGTTCGCCGGCGAAGCCCGCCGCACGGGCCTGCCGCTCGAACTCGACCGGGTCGCCGTAGCGCTGCGAGAAGTGCGTGAGCACCAACTGCCGTACGCCCGCCTCCGCCGCCACCCGCGCCGCCTGACCGGCCGTCAGGTGGCCGTGCTCGCGGGCCAGCGCCTCGTCCTCGTCGAGGAACGTCGACTCGATGACGAGCTGGTCGCACCCCTCGGCGAGGGCGTACACGCCGTCGCACAGCCGGGTGTCCATCACGAAGGCGAAGCGCTGCCCCCGGCGGACCTCGCTGACCTCCTCCAACGCGACCGTGCGCCCGGCCACCCGTACCGCGCCCTCCCGCTGCAACCTGCCGATCAGCGGTCCGGCGAGGCCGTGCGCGGCGAGCCGGTCGGGCAGCATGCGACGGCCGTCCGGCTCCACCAGGCGGTAGCCGTAGGACTCGACCGGGTGCGAGAGCCGCCGCGCCGCGAGCGTGTACGCGGGGGTGACGGCGAGCGTCGCGCCCGGCCCGCGCACCGGCTCCTGGGCTATGTCGACCGTCTCGCGGTAGGCCGTGGCGTACCGCAGCCGCTCGAAGAACCGCTGGCCGCTGGCCGGATAGTGGGCCGTGATCGGGTGCGGCACCCGGTCGAGGTTGATCCGCTGGATCACCCCGGCCAGGCCGAGCGAGTGGTCGCCGTGGAAGTGCGTGACACAGATGCGGTGCAGGTCGTGGGCCGCGACCCCGGCGCGCAGCATCTGCCGTTGGGTGCCCTCGCCGGGGTCGAAGAGGATGCCCTGGCCGTCCCAGCGCAACACGTAGCCGTTGTGGTTGCGGTGCCGGGTCGGCACCTGGCTCGCGGTACCCAGGACGACCAGTTCACGTACGGACAACTGGCTTATCCGGGGGGCCAGTTGAGGCCGCGACCGCCCAGGACGTGCGCGTGTGCGTGGAAGACGGTCTGGCCGGCGCCGCTGCCCGTGTTGAACACGATGCGGTAGCCGCTGTCGGCGATCTTCTCGTCGACGGCGACCAGACCGGCCTCGCGCAGCACGTCGGCCGCGGCCTCCGGTTCGGCGGCGGCCAGCGACCCGGCGTCCGGGTGGTGGGACTTGGGGATGACGAGGACGTGCGTCGGGGCCTGCGGGTTTATGTCGCGGAAGGCGAGGGTCGTCGCGGTTTCACGCACCACGGTCGCCGGCACCTCCTTCGCCACGATCTTGCAGAACAAGCAGTCGGCCTGCGGTTCTCCCGCCATCGCCGCGTCTCCTTAGCACCGTCCGTTGGGATACGTCGCATGCTAGCGGCCCGGTGGCGCGGGCCCGGCCGCTGCCCCCGCCGCCCGTACCCCGAGGTCGTCGCGCCGGGGCCGCCCGCCGGTGTCGCGCGGCGGGCGGGGGGCGGTTCGGGTGTCGGCCGGGCCAGCTCCGGTCGCGGGCTGGCCGGCCGGGCTAGGCGGATCTGCCACTTCCGCACTCGCCGATCAGGCCCGCCTCGAAGACCACGCGACCGGCCAACTTGCCGGTCAGCGCGCCGCGCACGCAGCGGTCCTCGCGTACGTAGGTGACGGTCCCGCCGATCTCCAGGTCCTGGCTCTTCTCGGTCTTGCCCCGGCAGCTCACCTGCGCGCGGCCCGTGTTGCGCGAACGTGGCTTGCCGGTCGCGTCGTTGTCCTCCCGTTTGATCTGTGCCGTGCAGGTCAGCCACTGCACGTCGATGCCGCCGCGCTCCAGCGCCCGGGTCCCCACCTTGTCCGTGGTGACCGCGACCGTGGATGCCCGCAGCCCGCCCTCGACGTCGTCGCACGCCGCCAGCGTGCCCAGTGCCGCGCCGACCGCGCCCAGTGCGATGGCCGTGTGCCGCCATCGCCGTACTCGTGTTGGTGCCCCCATGGGATGCAGCCTGCCACCCCCTCCCACGTGCTCGAAAGGGCACCGTCGGCCACTCGTTTGGGCACGCCGTCACCCGTGTGGGGCACGCTTCGCGCAATCACCGGGCCGTACGGGCCTGAACAGGCAAGACATCGGTACGCGCGCGGGCACCCCACGCGCGCCCCAGACGACACACGCGCGCCCCTCGCTCGGCGTCACGGCCGCCCGACCGACCCCCCATGCCCCGCCCCGTACCGCGCCGAACGCGTTGCGTCGCGGGCGGCTAACCCCACCGACCCGTGCGGCCGAGCAGCAGCGCGAGGGCCGCCGTGCCCGCGGTGGAGGTGCGCAGCACGCTGGGCCCGAGCCGGTAGGGCTGGGCTCCCACGGCGGCGAAGGCGGCCAACTCCTCCGGGGACACGCCGCCTTCGGGCCCGACGACGAGCACGACCTCTCCCCGCGTCGGCAGCTCGGCCGTGGCCAACGGCTGGGAGCCCTCCTCGTGCAGGACGGCGGCGAAGTCGGCCCGCGACAGCAGCTCGGCCACCTGCGGCGTGGTCATCGCGTCGGCGACCTCGGGGAAGCGCAGCCGGCGCGACTGCTTGCCCGCCTCGCGCGCGGTGGCCCGCCACTTGGCGAGCGCCTTGGCGCCCCGCTCGGCGCGCCACTGGGTGATGCAGCGCGCGGCGGCCCACGGCACCACCGCGTCCACGCCGGTCTCGGTCATGGTCTCCACGGCGAGTTCGCCGCGGTCGCCTTTGGGCAGTGCCTGCACGACGGTGATGCGCGGCTGCGGCGCCGGCTCGCCGCGTACCTCGTCCACCTCGACCGTCAGCCGGTCCTTGCCCTCGACGGCGGCCACGGTGCCCGAGACGCCCCGGCCCGCCCCGTCGGTGAGCACGACCTCCTCGCCGACCCGCAGCCTGCGCACCGCGACCGCGTGCCGCCCCTCCGGGCCGGTCAGCGTGAGCGCGGCGCCGACCGCCGCGCCCTCCAGGGTGTCGGCGACGAAGACCGGGGCGCTCACGCCACGTCCCCGGCGCCCGCCCGGGGCTGCGGCGCCTGCCCGGCCCGCGCGGCGAGCCCCGCGCGGGCGGCCTCCAACTCGTCGACGAGGATCTCCACCAGGTGCCCCGCCGGCATCTCCCGGGCCAGCCGGTGCCCCTGGCCCGCCCAGAGCGCCATGCCCTGCGGGTCACCGGCCTTGGCGGCGGCCTTGCGCAGCCCGGAGGTGAGGTGGTGCACCTGGGGGTAGGCGACGGGGGCGTACGGGCCGTGCTCGCGCAGGAAGCGGTTGGCCAGGCCGCGCGCGGGGCGGCCGGAGAAGGCGCGGGTGAGTTCGGTGCGGGTGAAGGTGGTGTCGGTCATGGCCCGCTTGTGCAGCTCGTGCGCGCCGGACTCGGGGCAGACCAGGAACGCCGTGCCGAGCTGCGCGGCGCTGGCGCCGGCCGCCAGCACGGCGGCGATCTGCGAGCCGCGCATCAGTCCGCCGGCGGCGATCAGCGGCAGCGGCACCGCGTCGCGCACCAGCTCGATCAGGGCCAGCAGCCCGAGCCCCGCGCCCATGCCCTGGGCGTGCGGGTCGTCGCGGTGCGTGCCCTGGTGGCCGCCGGCCTCGATGCCCTGGACGCAGACGGCGTCGGCCCCGGCGGCGTGCGCGGCCAGCGCCTCCTCCACGGTGGTGACGGTGACGACCGTGACGGTGCCCACCCGGGCCAACGCCTCGCACACGGCACGCGTCGGGCAGCCGAAGGTGAAGGAGACCACCGGCACCGGGTCGTCGAGCAGGATGGCGAGCTTGGCCTCGTAGGCGTCGTCGTTGCCCGAGTCGGGGTCACCGAGCGGCGTCTCGTACCAGGCGGCCTCGCCCGCCAGTTGCTCGGCGTAGACGGCCACGGCCGAGGGGTCGCTGGTCGCGGGCTGCGGCATGAAGAGATTGACGCCGAAGGGCATGTCGCTCTGCGCCCGCAGGTGCTTGATCTCCTCGTACATCGCCGCCGGCGTCTTGTACCCGGCGGCGAGGAAGCCGAGCCCGCCGGCCGCGCCCACGGCGGCTGCGAGCTGCGGGCGCGAGGCGCCGCCCGCCATGGGGGCCTGCACGATCGGATACCGGGAGAGACCGGTCAACGCGGAGGACATGACCACATCGTGTCACGCCCTCCACAGCACCGGGTAACGCCCCCGAGCGTCCACTGCGTGGACGCCCGCCACGCACTCCCCACCCATCAGGCACCCGCTGTTCACCCGATGCGCACGCCGCCCACACGTACACAAGCCGCGCCGTGCGCTCCCGTACCCCGGCGCACCGCCGGCTCCCGCGCCGGCACACCGACGCGAAGGGACGCCGACGCGAAGGGCGCCGATCCCGCACGCAACGGGATCGGCGCCCACCGGCGATTTCGGCCCGCGTCAGCCGGGCCGGGCCTCAGCGGCCGTTGAACGCGTCCTTGAGCCGCGAGAACAGCCCCTGCTGCCCTGGCTTGAATTCGCCCAGCGGACGCTCCTCGCCACGCAACTTGGCCAACCGGCGCAGGAGTTCCTCCTGCTCGGGGTCGAGCTTGCTCGGGGTGGTGACCTCGACGTGCACGATGAGCTGGCCCCGGCCGCCGCCGCGCAGGTGCGTCACGCCGCGTCCGTGCAGCGGGACGGACTGACCGGACTGGGTGCCCGGCCGGATGTCGATCTCCTCCAGACCGTCCAGCGTCTCCAGCGGCACCTTGGTGCCGAGCGCCGCAGCGGTCATCGGGATGGTGACCGTGCAGTGCAGGTCGTCACCGCGGCGCTGGAAGACGGGGTGCGCGGCCTCGTGGATCTCCACGTACAGGTCGCCGGCGGGGCCGCCGCCCGGGCCGACCTCGCCCTCGCCCGCGAGCTGGATGCGGGTGCCGTTGTCCACGCCCGCGGGGATCTTGACCGTCAGCGTGCGGCGCGAGCGCACCCGCCCGTCGCCCGCGCACTCGGGGCACGGCGTGGGCACCACGGTGCCGAAACCCTGGCACTGCGGGCACGGCCGCGAGGTCATGACCTGCCCGAGGAAGGAGCGGGTGACCTGGGAGACCTCGCCGCGACCGCGACACATGTCACAGGTCTGCGCCGAGGTGCCGGGCGCCGCCCCCTCGCCGCTACAGGTCGTGCACACGATCGCCGTGTCGACCTGGATCTCCTTGGTGGTCCCGAACGCCGCCTCGTCCAGCTCGATGTCGAGCCGGATCATGGCGTCCTGGCCGCGCCGGGTCCGCGAGCGCGGGCCGCGCTGGGACGCGGTGCCGAAGAAGGCGTCCATGATGTCGGAGAAGTTGCCGAAGCCGGCGCCGAAGCCGCCCTGGCCGCCGCCCGACGCGTTGGACAACGGGTCGCCGCCGAGGTCGTAGACCTGCTTCTTCTGCGGGTCCGACAACACCTCGTAGGCGGCGTTGATCTCCTTGAAGCGCTCTTGCGTCTTCGGATCGGGGTTGACGTCCGGGTGAAGCTCACGCGCGAGCCTGCGGAACGCCTTCTTGATCTCGTCCTGAGAGGCATCGCGCCGCACGCCCAGGACGGCGTAGTAGTCCGTCGCCACTTACGACTCCGCCAGGATCTGTCCGACGTATCGTGCCACTGCGCGTACCGCTCCCATCGTTCCGGGGTAGTCCATGCGGGTCGGTCCGACCACGCCGAGTTTTGCGACTGCCTCGTCGCCCGAACCGTAGCCGACAGCGACCACGGATGTGGAGTTCAGGCCCTCGTGAGCGTTCTCATGACCGATTCGCACGGTCATGCCCGAATCCTTGGCCTCGCCGAGCAGCTTCAGGAGGACGACCTGCTCCTCCAGGGCCTCAAGCACCGGCCGGATGGTGAGCGGGAAGTCATGGCCGAACCGGGTGAGGTTGGCCGTGCCGCCGATCATCAACCGCTCTTCGGTCTCCTCGACCAGCGTCTCAAGCAGCGTCGCCAGGACCGTGGAGACCGTACCCCGGTCCTCCTGCTCGAACGATTCCGGCAGGTCCTGCACGAGCTGCGGCACGTCGGCGAACCTGCGCCCCACCACCCGGCTGTTCAACCGCGCCCGCAGGTCCGCCAGGGCCGTCTCGCCCACGGGCGCCGGGCAGTCCACCATCCGCTGCTCGACCCGGCCCGTGTCGGTGATCAGTACGAGCATCACGCGCGCGGGCGCGAGCGCGAGCAACTCGACGTGGCGCACCGTGGAACGGGTCAGGGACGGGTACTGCACCACCGCGACCTGGCGGGTGAGCTGCGCCAACAGCCGCACCGTGCGCCCCACCACGTCGTCGAGGTCCACCGCGCCGTCCAGGAAGTTCTGGATGGCCCGGCGCTCCGCCGGTGAGAGCGGCTTCACACCGGCCAGTCGGTCCACGAACAGGCGGTAGCCCTTGTCGGTGGGGATGCGGCCGGCGCTGGTGTGCGGCTGGGCGATGAAGCCCTCGTCCTCGAGCGCGGCCATGTCGTTACGCACCGTGGCCGGCGAGACGCCGAGCTGGTGCCGCTCGGTCAGCGCCTTGGAGCCGACCGGCTCCTCCGTGCCGACGTAGTCCTGGACGATGGCGCGAAGAACCTCAAGTCTGCGTTCGCTCAGCACCGCGCACACCTCCAGTCAAACCGTCTATCAGGGGACTTTTCCTGGCACTCATCCCGCCCGAGTGCCAAATCCCCTGAGCCAGTGTACGGCCGGTCACCGCGGTCCGGGCAAGAGTGGCCCCGGCCGCTGGGGGGCGGGGGCTGGAAACCGCCGCCGCACCGACCGGGCGCTCCGCCCCGCCGGGGGCTAGCGTCTCCCCATGGACAGCGTGACGGAAGAGCGCGTGCGTGAGCGCTGGGAGGTGCTGGCGCCGGGCGTCGCCCGGCGCCGGCTGCCCGGCTGGGACGCCACGGTCGGGGCCGTGGCCGGCCCGGAGGGCGTCCTCGTGGTGGACACCGGGGCGACGCTGCGTGAGGGCGCCGAGATCCGCCGCGAGGTGCGCGCCCTCTTCGGCCGCCCGGTCACCCACGTCGCCCTCACCCACCCGCACTTCGACCACGTACTCGGCACGGCCGCCTTCGCCGGCGTGCGGGTCTACGGGGCGGCAGGGCTCGCGGACGTGCTGGAGCGGGGGCGGGAGGCGCTGCGCGCGGACGCGGTGCGCCACGGCGCCGACCCCGAGGCGGTCGCCGAGGCCGCCGACCTGCTGGTCTGCCCGCGGCACTCGGTGAGCGGCGAGGTCACCATCGGACTCGGCGCCGGACGCGAGGTGCTGCTGGCCAACGTCGGCCCCGGCCACACCGGGCACGACCTGACGGTCCTGGTGCCGGGCCGGCCCGAGGTGGTCTTCTGCGGTGACCTGGTCGAGGAGTCCGGCGAGCCGCAGGCGGGCCCGGACGCGGTCCCGGCCCGGTGGCCGGCGGCCCTGGACCGGCTGCTGGCCCTCGGCGGCGAGGACGCGGTGTACGTGCCGGGGCACGGGGCGGTGGTGGACGCGGCGTACGTCCGCGCGCAGCGCGCGGAGTTGGCCCGCCGCTACGCGACGGCGCCCTGACCGACGCCCACCGGTCGCACCACGCGCGGGGCACGCGCCGGCGCCCGCTGGCCGAACCACGTGTGGGGCACGCGCTGGCGAACCTGGACGGCGAGCGGGCCGGGCGGTAAGCCGGCCGGGCGGCAAGTGGGCCCGGACGGGGCGGGCGTACGCGCTACGACGCACGCGGTGGCGGCTCGCGGCACCGCGCACGCCGGGTGCGCGGGGGCGGTTGGGTGCGCGGGACGCGATAGGTGCGCGGGGCGAGCGCCGGGCGGAAGCTATCGTCTGCCGCATGCGCAGCAGACAGTACGGGCCCGACCTGACCCCGCCCTGGAAGAAGCCCACGTCCGTGCCCGAGGTGGCGGCCGAGGTGGATCTCGTGGTGGAGGAGGTGGCCACCGGCTTCTGCGGCGCCGTCATCCGCTGCGAGAAGACCGCCGAAGGCCCGACCGTCACCCTGGAAGACCGCTTCGGCAAGCACCGGGTGTTCCCACTGAGCCCGGCCGGCTTCCTGCTGGAGGGCCGTCCGGTCACCCTCGTACGGCCACGGCCCGGCGCGGGCGGGCGGCCGGCGGCCGGGGGCGGTGGGAAGCCGCGCACCGCGTCCGGCTCGCTCGCCGTCCCCGGGGCGCGCGCCCGGGTCGCCCGCGCCGGGCGCATCTACGTGGAGGGCCGCCACGACGCCGAGTTGGTCGAGCGGGTGTGGGGCGATGACCTGCGCATCGAAGGCGTGGTCGTGGAGTACCTGGAGGGCGTCGACGACCTGCCCGCCATCGTCCGCGAGTTCGCTCCGGCCCCGGACGCCCGGCTCGGCGTCCTGGTCGACCACCTGGTGCCCGGCTCCAAGGAGTCCCGCATCGCGGCGGAGGTCAGCGCGGGCGGCAGCGACGTGCTCGTCGTCGGGCACCCGTACATCGACATCTGGCAGGCCGTGAAGCCCGCGTCGCTGGGCATTCCGGCCTGGCCGGTGATTCCCCGTGGCCAGGACTGGAAGACGGGCGTGTGCCGCGCCCTGGGCTGGCCGGAGAACACGGGCGCGGCCTGGCAGAGGATCCTGGGCTGGGTCCGCTCGTACAAGGACCTGGAGCCGGAACTGCTCGGCCGCGTCGAGGAGTTGATCGACTTCGTCACGGCCCCGGCGTGACGGGCGGCGCCACGGCCCGGGGGTGACGGGCTACGCCCCCGCCGGCAGGGTGCCGAACTCCGAGGTGTCAAGGTCGATGCCGAGTGCGCCGATCGGCACCGGCTCGCCGAACTCGCTGGTGCGCTCGGTCCGGTAGTCGGCCGCCTCGCCCGAGCCGCGCGGCTCGGTCAGCAGCACGCAGGTGGCCGCGTAGGGGTCGATGATCAGGTACGCGGGGACCTGCCCGGCGGCGTAGATCGAGCGCTTGGTGACGTGGTCCCGGTGCTTGCTGGTCTTGGAGACGACCTCCAGGAGGAGGGTGGTCGCCGGGGCGGGCACGAGCCGGGAGCGACCGTCGAAGGCGCCGTGCTCGATGACGACGAGATCCGGCTGCGGCTCGCTGACCTCGCCGGGGATGGCGATGTCCTGCGTCGCCACCGGATACCAGCGGTTCTGCGGGACCTGGTCTCGTACGCGCGTGACGATCATGTTGTGGGCCCAGTCGGGCCCGCCCGTCATGACGATCTCCCCGCGGAGCAGCTCCGCCCTGAGTTCGCCGGGAGCCTCCAGCGTCGCGAAGATCTCCCTGATGTCGGTCACCAGACGGGCCTTCGCACCGCTCGCACCGCTCATCTCCGTGGACCTCCCCCTGTGCGCCGCGACGTGCGGGGCCAGCGTAGAGACGGCCGGGATCGGAGCGGCGGGCGTCCGTACGCGTTCACCCGTTCGAGCGGCCAGCCCGCCGGCCGCTCGGTCCGTCAGTCAGCCGCTCCGTCCGTCAGTCGACGAGGTCCCGGACCACCGCGTCGGCCAGCAGCCGGCCGCGCAGGGTCAGCACGGCGCGGCCCCGCTCGTACGGGCCCGGCTGCAGCAGGCCGTCGGACAGGGCGCGCGCCGCGGCGCGTGCGCCGGCGGGGGCGAGGATGTCCAGCGGGCAGCCGTCCGCGAGCCTCAGTTCCAGCAGGACGCGCTCCACGCGGCGGTCCTCGGCACTCAGCATCTCGCGGCCCGCGCCGGGCGAGCGCCCCTCGGTGAGCGCCTGCGCGTACGCCCCCGGGTGCTTCACGTTCCACCAGCGCACGCCGCCCACGTGGCTGTGCGCCCCGGGGCCCGCGCCCCACCAGTCGGCGCCACGCCAGTACAGCTCGTTGTGCCGGCAGCGGCCGGCCTCGGTGGTGGCCCAGTTCGACACCTCGTACCAGGCGAACCCCGCGGCCGTGAGTGTCTCCTCGGTGATCAGGTAGCGGTCGGCGTGCACGTCGTCGTCGGTCATCGGCACCTCGCCGCGTCGGATGCGGCGCGCGAGCTGGGTGCCCTCCTCCACGATCAGCGCGTACGCCGAGACGTGGTCGGGGCCGGCGCCGAGCGCGGCGTCGAGGGAGGCCCGCCAGTCGTCGTCGCTCTCCCCCGGCGTCCCGTAGATCAGGTCGAGGTTGACGTGCTCGAACCCCGCCGCGCGGGCCAGCTCCACGCAGCGTTCGGGGCGGCCGGGGGTGTGGGTGCGGTCGAGCACCTTCAACACGTGCTGCCGCGCGCTCTGCATGCCGAGCGAGACGCGGTTGAAGCCGCCCTCGCGCAGCGTGGCCAGGTAGCGCTCGTCCACGGACTCCGGGTTGGCCTCGGTGGTGACCTCCGCCCCGGGGGCCAGGCCGAACTCGTCGCGGATCGCCGCCAGCATCCGCACCAGGTCCGCCGCGTCCAGCAGGGTCGGCGTGCCACCGCCGACGAACACGGTCTCGACGGGGCGCGGGTCGTCCCCGAGCACCTTGCGCGCCAGCCGCACCTCGTCGGCGACCATCGCGGCGTAGTTGTCCCGGGAGGCGAGAGCGCCGCCGGAGCCGCGCAGCTCGCTGGCGGTGTAGGTGTTGAAGTCGCAGTATCCGCAGCGGGTCGCGCAGTACGGAACGTGCAGGTAGAACCCGAGCGGTCGCGCCCCGGCCCCTTCCAGGGCGTGCTGCGGCAGCGCCCCGTCGTCGGGCATGGGCTCACCGTCGGGCAGTGCAGAAGGCATGTGCCCATTCTCCGGCATCGCCCGGGTGACCGGGCCCGCCGTCGCGTGGTGGCCCGCGCGACGGGGCGGGCGCGCGGGCCGGGGCGCGCGCCGGCGGGCGGTCTCGGCTCGGGCCGTGGGCGGCGGCCGGGGTCAGGGCGCCGCCCTGAGCACCAGCATCGCCAGGTCGTCGCTCGGCGGCGCCGCCCCGAACGCGTGCACGGCCGTGCGGACGCGCTGGGCCACCTCCTGCGCGGTGAGCCCGGCGCACATCGCCAGCGCCCGCGCCAGGCCGTCGTCGTCGTCGAACTGTGCCCGGTCCGACCTGCGCTCGGTCACGCCGTCCGTGACGCACAGCAGCGTCTCGCCCGGCAGCAGGTCGAAGGTCTCGCTCTCGTACCGCACGCCCTCCAGCACCCCGAGCAGGAGTTGCGGCGCCGCGCGCGCCACCACGCCGCCGTCGGCCCGCAGCAGCAACGGCAGCGGATGCCCGGTGCTGGCCAGCGTGCACCGCACGCCGCCCCGCGCGCCCCGCGCGCCCTCCCCCGCCGGGCCGCTCCGGCCCTCGCCCCGGGACTCCCCGTACGGCATCGGACCGTCGCCCGGCACCGGCTCGCCGTGCGGCACAGGCTGGTCGAGCCCGTCGTACGGCGCCGACTCGTCGAGCCCGTCGTACGGCACCAGTTCGCCGTAGAGGAGGGACAGGAACCGGGACTCTCCCGGCCCCTCGGCCGCGATGGCGGAGGCCGCCGCCTCGACGGCCTTCTCGCCCAGGGTGCGGTTGAGCCGGTCCAGGACCTCGGTCACGCCGTAGCCCTCGCGGGCGAGCAGGCGCAGCACCGGGCGGGCCAGGCCGGTGACGACGGCCGCCTCCGGGCCGTTGCCGCACACGTCGCCGAGCGCGAAGCACCAGCGTCCGTCGCCGGCCGGGAAGACGTCGTAGAAGTCGCCGCCCGCACAGGTGCCCCCGGCCGGCTCGTAGACCACCGCGGTGTCCATGCCGGGGATCGCGGCGAGCCCGCTGGGCAGCAGCCCGCGCTGGAGCACCTCGCTGATCTGCGCCTGTCGGGTGTACTGGCGCGCCGCCACGACCGCGAGCGCGACCCGGCGCGCGAGGTCCTCGAAGAGTCGCGCCACCTCGTCCGGAAGCTGGCTCAGTCCGCCGCGGCCGATCAGCAGCGTGCCCACCGTCCGGCCGCCGGTGACCAGCGCGCACGCGAGGGCCGCGCCGCCGGGCCCCGCCTCGGCACCGCCGCCGGGCCACGGCCAGGGCACCGCGCGGCCCCTGGCGGTGGCCGGCAGAGGCGGCGGGCGCTCCCCCACCTGGCGCCGCAGCTCGGCCATCTGGTTCTCGCTGGCGTGCCAGACCCAGGGGGCGGCGGGCCCGGCGTCCGCGGTCTCCAGCCACACCGCGCACCAGTCGGCCAGCCTCGGCACCAGGAGCTGCCCCGCCAGCAGGGCCACCTTGTCCGCGTCGAACTGGCCGGCCAGCAGGTCGGACGCCTCGGCCAGGAAGGACAGGCCTCCGTGGCTGAGCAGTCCCGGCGCGCCACGGTCCTGCGCCGCCTCGCGCGGCGCGGGGGCCAACACGTCCGCGGTCCGCAGGTCGGCGCCGGGAGTCCGGTCGCCGGGGCTCCGGTCGCCGCGGCCCGCCTCGTGCGCCGGCGCAGCGCCCCCTTCGGCGCACGCGCTCTCCGCGCTGGGCGTCGGGCCCTCGGCGGGCACGGGCCCCATCGGTAGCCGGAACCACACCGTCTTGCTGGTCCGGCGGTAGATCGTGCCCCAGGAGTCGGCGATGGTGCCGACCAGCCGCAGTCCGCTGCCGGCCCGATCGCCGCCGCCCACGACGGCCCGCGCGCCCCCGCGCGCGTCCGTACCCACGCCGGCCCCGACCGCGCCGGCGCGCGGCAACCCGTCGGCCGGGCCGCCGGCCTCGGACGCCACCGCCGCGCCGACGGCCTCGGGTGCCGCCTCGCGCAGCGCCGGCTGGCCACGGACGGCGCGGGCCGGGTGGTGGTCGGTCACCTCCGCGTAGAGGGTGGCCATGGGCTCGGGCGCCTCGGCCGGCTCCAGGGCGCAGCGCACGACCACTCCGGTGCCGGCGTGCACCACGGCGTTGGTGACCAGTTCGCTCACCAACAGCACGGCGTCGTCCCGTAGTTGCTCCGTGATCACGTCACCCTGCGGCATCCCGTGCGCGGCCCAGTCGGCCAGCGCGTCCCGTACGAACCGCCGCGCCGCGGCCGGCGCCAGCACGTTGCCGGGCAGGACCGTACGGCAGATGCGCCCTGGGGCCGGACCAGTGGCGGCGACCCTGCCGGGCGGGGCGCCGGGGACCGGGGCGGCACGTCTCGGGACCGCCGCACCGTCACCCTCGTACGCCCCCACGGCCTCGGCGCCGCGGGCGCCCCACTGCGCGTTCACACCCGTGCCCATGCACTCCCCCGGGGGTTCTCGTGCACGCCACCCGACCCCCGTCGGGCCCGGCCCGCGACATGGGGACGCGAGGCGTCCGCGCGGGCCGGAGGGGCGTGCGTCACGCGGTGTTCGCCCACCGCGTGGCTCAATGTCCAGTACCGACAGCGTGGCAGAACGCTCGCGTTCACATGCGCCGAGTTACGGAAATGGGCTGCCATGAGCCGCGATATGACGCGTACGACCACAACTGCGCCCCACTCGGCCCCCGTTTCCCCAACGGGTGGTGAACGGGGCCGGGGCTCGAAGTGACACTAGCCCGCCTGGGGCGCCACCGGGTACGGAACGGGCCGGCGCGCCGACCGCGTCGGCGACTTGGCCGGAACGCGATCACCCCGCGCGCGGGCCCGTGGCCAGCCGATCCGGTCAGGCGTCCGGGATCGCCGGCGTGGGCAGCGCTTCCCCGGCCCGCGGCCCGGGACTCGGCCGACCGCGCCCGGCCTGCGGCCTGGGACTCGGCTGACCGCGCCCGGCCCGCCGGGGGAGGCGGAAACGGCGACGGGCGGTCGGGGCAGAGCCCCGACCGCCCGCAGGGTCGACCGCCCGCGCGGCCTCCCGTCCGTTCGCGCGCCGGCGGAGTGCGCCGGCGCCGGCTACGCCTCGCGCGCGCCGGCGTACATCTCCTCGATGAGTGCCTTGTACTCGCGCTCGACGACCGGGCGCTTGAGCTTGAGGCTCGGCGTGAGTTCGCCGTGCTCGATGTCGAGGTCGCGCGGGAGCAGCCGGAATTTCTTGATCGTCTGCCAGCGCTGGAGGCCCTCGTTGAGCTGGCGCACGTACCCGTCGATCAGCTCCTGCGTCTCGCGCGCCGCGGTGACCTCGGTGTAGTCCTTGCCGGCCAGGCCGTTCTCCTTGGCCCAGTCCATGATCGACGGCTCGTCCAGCGCGATCAGCGCGGTGCAGTAGTTACGGTCCGCGCCGTGCACCAGGATGTTGGAGACGTACGGGCACACGGCCTTGAACTGCCCCTCGACCTCGGCCGGCGCGATGTACTTGCCGCCCGACGTCTTGATCAGGTCCTTCTTGCGGTCGGTGATGCTCAGATAGCCGTCCGGGGACAGTTCGCCGATGTCGCCGGTGTGGAACCAGCCGTCCGGCTCCAGCACCTCGGCGGTGCGTTCCGGCAGCCCGTGGTAGCCCGCCATGATGCCCGGGCCGCGCAGCAGGATCTCGCCGTCGTCGGCGATGCGGACCTCCAGGCCGGGCAGCGCCTTGCCGACGGTGCCGGTGCGGTAGTCGCGCGGGTTGACGAAGCTGGCGGCGCTGGACTCGGTGAGCCCGTACCCCTCCAGGATGTTGATCCCGGCGCCCGCGAAGAAGAAGCCGATGTCGGGCGCGAGCGCGGCCGAGCCCGAGACGCAGGCCCGCAGCCGCCCGCCGAAGGCCGCGCGCAGCTTGGCGTAGACGAGCTTGTCAGCGATGCCGTGCTTGGTGCGCAGGCCGAGCGGGACGGTGGCGGTGCCGGTGGCCCGGAAGTTGTCCTGGGAGACCTTGGCGTACTCGCGCGCGACCTCGGCGGCCCACTTGAAGATCTTGTACTTGGCAGCGCCGCCCTCCCGGGCCTTGGCCGCGACGCCGTTGTAGACCTTCTCGAAGATGCGCGGCACGGCGGCCATGTACGTCGGGCTGACCACCGGCAGGTTCTCGATGATCTTGTCGACGCGGCCGTCGACCGCGGTGGTGTGCCCGACCGCGAGCTGCCCGGCCACCAGCACCTTGCCGAAGACGTGCGCCAGCGGCAGCCAGAGGTAGCCGATGTCCTCCTCTTCCAGGAGTTCGATGGCCTCGATAGCGCGGCCCATGTAGGACCAGGCGTCGTGCGGCAGGCGTACGCCCTTGGGGCGCCCGGTGGTACCGGAGGTGTAGATGAGCGTGGCGAGCTGGTCGGACCGCAGGTCCCGGACCCGGTCCCGCACGCTGTCCGGGTGCTTCGCCAGGTACTTCGCGCCCCGCCGCTCCAACTCGGCGAGTGAGAGCACCCAGCCCTCCGGGTCGCCGTCGGCCGGCACCGCGTCGGCCTCCTCGATCACCACCACGTGCTCCAGCGCGGGCAGGTCGGCGCGGCTCGCGCGGGCCTTGCGGAGCTGTTCGGCGTCCTCGGCGATGAGCACCCGGCTGCCCGAGTCGGAGAGGATGAACGCCGTCTCCCCGTCGTTGGTGGACGGGTAGATCGTGGTGGTCGCGGCGCCGGCGCAGAGGACGGCCAGGTCCGCGAAGATCCACTCGACCCGGGTGCTGCTCGCCAGGGCGACCCGCTCCTCCGAACCCAGCCCCAGGTCGATGAGGCCGGCCGCGATGGCGTACACGCGGTCGGCCGTCTCGGCCCAGCTCATCGACCCCCAGTCCGATGGTCCCTCGCCCGACGCGGGCGGGATCGGATAGCGGTACGCCTCCCTCTCGGGTGTGGCCGCGACGCGCTCCACGAAGAGCGTGGCCATCGATGGCGGCCGGTTGTCGAGCAAGGCTTGGGTGTCGTCGGTCACGGCTTCCTCCCGGGCCCGCCTCAGCGCTAGTGACTCATGAGTAACCTTCGAGCAGTGATCAGAGTAGATGGCCGCGCCCCCGCGCGTAAGGGGCTGCAACCTCCTTGTTAAAACAGTGACCGGCGCCTTTGCGCGCGCGGGCATGCGAGAGGCCCGCGGCGCGCGGCCACGGGCCCCGGTGCCCCACGACCGGACGGGGCGCCCTCGGGGGCGGGCCGGCCCGGGTGGGGCGGTGTCGCTACTTCTTCGCCTTGGCGTCCCCGCCGTCGGAGTCCGAGGACAGCACCGCGATGAACGCCTCCTGCGGCACCTCCACACTGCCGACCATCTTCATGCGCTTCTTGCCCTCCTTCTGCTTCTCAAGGAGCTTGCGCTTACGGGAGATGTCGCCGCCGTAGCACTTCGCGAGCACGTCCTTACGGATCGCGCGCACCGTCTCACGGGCGATGACGCGGCTGCCGATCGCGGCCTGGATGGGCACCTCGAAGTTCTGCCGCGGGATCAGCTCACGCAGCTTGGCCACCAGGCGCACGCCGTAGGAGTACGCCTTGTCCTTGTGCGTGATCGCGGAGAAGGCGTCCACCTTGTCGCCGTGCAGCAGGATGTCCACCTTGACCAGCGAGGCGGTCTGCTCGCCGGTGGGCTCGTAGTCGAGCGAGGCGTACCCGCGCGTCTTGGACTTGAGCTGGTCGAAGAAGTCGAAGACGATCTCGGCCAGCGGCAGCGTGTAGCGCAGTTCGACGCGGTCCTCGGAGAGGTAGTCCATGCCGAGCAGCGTGCCGCGACGGGTCTGGCACAGCTCCATGATCGCCCCGATGAACTCGCTGGGCGCCAGCACCGTGGCCCGCACCACCGGCTCGTACACCTCGGCGATCTTGCCGGTGGGGAACTCGCTCGGGTTGGTGACCGTGTGCTCCGCGCCGTCCTCCATGATCACGCGGTAGACCACGTTGGGGGCGGTGGCGATCAGGTCGAGGCCGAACTCGCGCTCCAGCCGCTCCCGGATCACGTCCAGGTGCAGCAGGCCGAGGAAGCCGACGCGGAAGCCGAACCCGAGCGCGGCGGACGTCTCCGGCTCGTACACCAGCGCGGCGTCGTTGAGCTGGAGCTTGTCGAGCGCGTCCCGCAGCTCCGGGTAGTCGGACCCGTCCAGCGGGTACAGGCCGGAGAACACCATCGGCTTGGGGTCCTTGTAGCCGCCGAGCGGCTCCGTGGCCCCCTTGCTGAACGCCGTGATCGTGTCACCGACCTTGGACTGGCGGACGTCCTTCACACCGGTGATCAGGTAGCCCACCTCGCCGACGCCCAGGCCGTCGGACGCCGTCATCTCGGGCGAGGAGACGCCGATCTCCAGCAGTTCGTGCGCGGCGCCCGTGGACATCATCCGGATGCGCTCGCGCCGGTTGAGCTGGCCGTCGATCACGCGGACGTAGGTGACGACGCCGCGGTACGAGTCGTAGACCGAGTCGAAGATCATCGCGCGGGCCGGTGCGTCGGCGTCGCCCACCGGCGCGGGCACCGTGTCCACCACGCGGTTCAGCAGCTCGGCCACGCCCTCGCCGGTCTTCGCCGAGACCTTCAGCACCTCGCTCGGGTCGCAACCGATGAGGTGCGCCAGCTCGGCGGCGAACTTCTCGGGCTGCGCGGCCGGCAGGTCGATCTTGTTGAGGACCGGGATGATCGTGAGGTCGTTCTCCATCGCCAGGTACAGGTTGGCGAGGGTCTGCGCCTCGATCCCCTGGGCCGCGTCCACGAGCAGGATGCAGCCCTCGCACGCGGCGAGCGAGCGGGAGACCTCGTAGGTGAAGTCCACGTGGCCCGGGGTGTCGATCATGTTCAGGACGTGGGTGGAGCTCTGGAACTCGCCCTCGGTGGGCGCCCAGGGCAACCGGACCGCCTGGGACTTGATCGTGATGCCGCGCTCACGCTCGATGTCCATACGGTCCAGGTACTGCGCGCGCATCTGCCGCTGCTCCACCACACCCGTCAGCTGGAGCATCCGGTCGGCGAGCGTGGACTTGCCGTGGTCGATATGCGCGATGATGCAGAAGTTACGGATGAGAGCCGGATCGGTACGGCTCGGCTCCGGCACGTGGGTAGGGATCGCGGGCACGCAGGGGTCCATTCGGTGATTGAACGCAGCTAGCAGCTAGTGGGACGTGGTGACAGTCCCGCCCATCGTCCCACGAGTGGCAGCCGCCGTCTGGTTTGGGAGGCCACAGCACCTGCTGGTAATCTGGACGACCGTGCCTCGTGACCTCTCCTGTACGCGGCACTCTGGGGAAACGCCCCTCGGGGCCGCTCCAGAAAAACCGAGAAATCCGACGAACCTGCAAAGGCTCTTTCGTGGCGAACATCAAGTCCCAGATCAAGCGGAACAAGACGAACGAGAAGGCGCGCCAGCGCAACAAGGCCGTCAAGTCCTCGCTTCGTACCGCGATCCGCAAGACCCGTGAGGCCGTGGCCAGCGGTGACCTGGAGAAGGCCACCGTCGCCGCCCGCGAGGCGTCCAAGAAGCTCGACAAGGCCGCCAGCAAGGGCGTCATCCACAAGAACGCCGCCGCCAACAAGAAGTCGGCGCTGGCCGCCCAGGTTTCCACCCTGAGCGCCTGATCCACCGCCTCACCAGCGGATACGGCCAGCGATGGCCGACCGCGAACCGTAGCTGGCGCCCGCGGAGCGATCACCTCGCTCGCGTTCCACGCGTCACCCCACGGTGCTTGACCGAGCTTCGTTCTCCACGTCGATACGGACTCCGCGGACCCTCTCTCCCGCGCCGTACGGCAGTCGTCCCGTCAGCCCCGGAGCGCACGCTCCGCAGGCCGGTGACGGCATCGCACAACACGCGGCCTGCGTTCGCCACGCGGGTGTTGTGCGCTTAGCTCGCGGATTCTTCGCCAAGGCCCCGCGCCCCTTCCGATTCCCCCGGAGGGCGCGGGGCCTTTGGCGTACCCCTCGGGCGGTGGCGTGCGGCGGCGCTAGTGCGGGGCGAACGGGCCGCCAGCGGCGAAGGCGGCGCGGGCGAAGCGCTCGCCGATCAGCGCGTGGCCGCCGGTGTCGGGGTGGAGCAGGTCGGGCAGGGGGAGGTCGGCGAAGTCCCGCTCGCCGTAGAGGTCGCGGCCGTCGAGGTAGTACAGCCACGGATCGGTGGCGGCGCGCTCGGTGACGATGCGGGACAGGTCGTCGCGGATGACGCGCAGGCTCAGTCGCCCGGTGGCGAGATCCGCCGGATCGCCGAAGGTCCTGAAGCGCGGCACGGGGGCGTCGGGGTCGGGCGCCGTGGGCCCCGGGGCGTCCTCGACCAGCGGGCTGTGGATCGGCGAGACGACCAGCAACGGGGTGTCCGGGTGGCCCTCGCGCACGGTGTCGAGGAAGCCGTGGACGGCCGGGGTCAGGGCGCGGCGGCGCATCAGGTCGGTGTTCACGAGGTTGATGCCGACCTTGACGCTGATCAGGTCGGCCGCCGCGGCCCGGATGGCGCGCGCCGTGAACGGGTCGAGCAGGGCGTTGCCGTTCAGCCCGAGGTTGATCAGCTCGACGCCCGCGCGGGCGGCGGCGATGGCGGGCCAGGTCTGGGTGGGGCTGGCGATCCGCACGCCGTGGCTGATGGAACTGCCGTGGTGCAACCACACCCGCCGCCCGGACTCCGGGGCCGGCCGTAGGGGGGTGTCGGCACGCAGCGCGCAGAGGTGGGTGACCTCCGTCTGCGGAAGCCAGATCTCGATGTCCTTCTCGCGGGCGGGCAGGCCGGTGAAGCGTACGGTGCCCGGCGTGCCGGAGGCGTACGCGACGGCCCGCGTCACCGGGTCGACGGTGACGATGGCTCCGCCGGACGGCGCGGCCTGCGCGACCAGCCGGCCGTCGACCAGCAGGTCGTACTGGCCGGCCGGGCCCGCGACCGCGCCGGGCTGCACGGTGCGGGTGGCCAGCACGTCCAACTCCAGCACGGTGGCGGCGCCGCGCAGGGCCAGGCGTACGCCGGCGGACTGGGATGCCATCAGGGCCAGGTGGTCGTCGTGCGCCTGGGCGATGGCGTGCGGCGGAAGTCTGCGCGGGAGGAGGCCGTCGACGGTGGCCTCGACGTGGAGAGCGCCGCGCAGCATGGCCGGTGTGAGGGGGGTGGTGACCAGTTCCGTCATGGGTGGTGCGCTCCTCCGTGAGCGGGTCGACAGGGTGCCCTACCGCGCGCCGCCAGGCCGCGATCGACGCTGCCCTTTGTCCTTCCCACCACGGCCGCCCGGCCCGCCCCTTCCGGAGGCGGAGCTTCCCCCTACCGCCCGCGCGGGGAACCGACCGCCCGGCGCACCGGGGGCGTACCCGGCGGTGATGCCTCTGCGAGCCGGCGTACGAGGTGGTGGCGGGTGCCGGGGAGCGTACGAGGTGGTGGGGTGCGAGGCCCCGTGGCCCGCGTCGTGGTGGCGTGCGAACGGTGCCCGGGGGGCGGCTGTCGGGGCGCGTGCGGCGCGCCGTGGGGGGTATAGGGGGGGCGCGACGCGGTGAATGTCGCGGTCCGGAAGCGATGCCGCGGACGGCACCGGCGGGGCTTGGGGGGTCGGGTAATGTGCACGCCATGTCGACACCGGGGGATCAGCCCAATCCGTACGCCCAGCCACCGTCGAACCCGTACGGAAACGTCCCAGCGCAGCAGCCGGGCGGGCAACAACCGGGCCAACCAGCGCCCCATCCGTACGCGTATCCGCCCGCTCCGGCCGGCTCGCAGCCCGGGCAGCCAGGACAGTCCGCCGCGGCGCACCCGACGATGCCCGGCGGCGTGCCGACTCAGCCGCCAGGTCAGACGCCCGGCCCGTTGGGACAGCCCGCGAGCCCGTATCCCGGTCAGGTCGCGGCCGGTTACGGCCCGGGGGCTCCCGCGCCCGCCGCGCCCTCCAGCGGCGCGAAGAAGCGCGGACCGCTGTGGGCGCTGGGCGGCGCGGTGGTGGCCTCGGCCGTCTGGGCCGGCGTCACCTTCGCCACGGGCGGCTTCGAGGGCGACCCGGAGCCCGAACTCGGTAGCTACGCCTACACCGGCAATCTGTGCAGCTACACCGACTACGCCCCGATCAAGAAGGCCGGGTTCAGCAAGGAGGAGTCGACCGGGGAGAAGAAGAACCCGCTGGCGAGCGGCACCGAGCACGAGGCGCTCGACACGATGCAGTGCAACACCGACCTGGAGGCGGAGAACACCAGCAGCTCCGACTACGCCTCGACCTGGCTCTCCACGTCGGCCCTGCTCCACCGCGAGACCGACCCGGAGCCGGAGTTCGAGGCCCAGTACCGCGCCTACGAGAACCAGCGCGGGACCACGTACACGTACAAGGTCGCCCCGGTTCCCGACCTCGGCGACGAGGCGTACGTGGTCACGCAGGTGGAGAAGGACGGTGAGGACGACGGCAGCTACGTGATCCTCGGGGTCCGCGACGGCTGGATGACGTACCAGTTGTCCTGGTCCAACTACATCTCCAGCAGCTCCAGCGTCACCCCGCCGGACAGCAAGAAGGTGACCGAGATGCTCTCGGAGAGCGCCAAGTCCACCATGGAGCACTGGCAGAAGCAGGAACCGCTGCCGCAGGACGAGTCGGAGTAACCCTCCCGCCTCTGCTCCCCGGCTCCGTCGACCCGGCGGTAGCCGAGGCCCGCCCTCGCCGGTCCGGAGGGTTCCGTGCGCCCCTGACCTCCTCCGGAGGGTTTCGCGTACGCATGGCCTCCCTGGAGCGACCGCCTCGCGGCGGCGCTTCGGGGAGGACGCGACACGCGAGGTCAGGCGCCGGGCGCGGTGAGGGGCCGTGAGCCGCGTGTCGGCGGCCACGTCGGGCGGCATCGCGCGGCACGGCGTTCCGGATGGCCGAACTCGCCCCGTGGGCGCGCCCACCACCGGCGCCGCCGCGCACCGCGCGGCCCCCGCGCGTGCCGACGGGCCCTGGGGCGGGGTCAGCCGCGGCCGGAACGGGCGGCCCGGGCCACGGCGACCACGGCCTTCTCCAACGCGTACTCCGGGTCGTCGCCACCGCCCTTGACCCCCGCGTCGGCGTCGGCCACCGCCCGCAGCGCCATGGCCACGCCATCCGCTGACCAGCCGCGCATCTGCTGCCGCACCCGGTCGATCTTCCACGGCGGCATGCCCAGCTCGCGGGCGAGATCGCCGGGGCGCGCACCGCGCGGGGCCGAGGCCAGCTTGCCGATGGAGCGCACCCCCTGCGCCAACGCGCTGGTGATGAGCACCGGGGCCACCCCCGTACCCAACGCCCAGCGCAGCGCCTCCAGCGCCTCCGCCGCCCGTCCCTCGACCGCGCGGTCGGCCACGGTGAAGCTGGACGCCTCGGCCCGGCCCGTGTAGTAGCGCCCGACGATCGCCTCGTCGATGGTGCCCTCGACATCGGCGGTGAGCTGGGTACAGGCGCTGGCCAGCTCCCGCAGGTCGCTGCCGATGGCGTCGACCAGGGCCTGGCACGCCTCCGGCGTGGCGGAACGGCCGATGGCGCGGAACTCCGACCGTACGAACGCCAGTCGGTCGGCCGGCTTGGTCATCTTGGGGCAGGCGACCTCGCGCGCCCCGGCCTTGCGAGCCGCGTCGAGCAACCCCTTGCCCTTCGCCCCTCCCGCGTGCAGCAGAACGAGCGTGATCTCCTCGGCCGGCGCCGCGAGATACCCCTTCACGTCCTTGATCGTGTCGGCGGAGAGGTCCTGCGCGGAGCGGACCACCACGACCTTGCGCTCGGCGAACAGCGACGGGCTGGTCAACTCGGCAAGGGTGCCCGGCTGCAACGCGTCCGGGGCGAGGTCGCGCACGTCCGTGTCGGGGTCGGCGGCACGCGCAGCCGCCACCACCTGCTGCACGGCGCGGTCGAGCAGCAGGTCCTCCTGGCCCACGGCCAGCGTCACGGGGGCGAGCGGATCGTCGGTCGTCGTCTTCTTGGCCATCGCTCACAGCATCCCACGGGCCACTGACACACCGGACGACCAGCCCGCTCCCACTCCCGCCCACGCTCACCCCTTCTCGCACGTCCCTGCCCCTCCTCTCCCCCACGCCTACGGCTGTCCCTCTCCGTCCTACGCCCTTCGCTCGTCCATTGGGTACGCGGCCCGCGTCGGCCCCCGCTCGCCCCTCGCTCGGGCCCGGGGGCCGGCCGTCGTCGCCTTCAGGTCGAGCCACAGTGCGGCGCTCGCGAGGGCGCGTGGATAGGCGCTCGCGCGGGGTCGCCCGTCTCGCGGGGGGGGGGGCCGTCTCGCGAGGTCGCCCGTCTCGCGGGGTGGTCCGTCTCGCGGGGTGGTCCGGAGCGCTCGTCCGCCGTCGCGCACAATGGGCCGGTGAGCGCACGACCCCTGACCGACGAGCAGCCCGAACCCGCGACCCGTCACCTGCTGGTTCTCCCCGACCGCGACGCCGCCGAGGACGCGGCCCAAGAGGTCGTCGACCGCTTCGGGCTCAGCGAGGAACCGCAGGTCGTACGGGAGGCGCTGGCCGGAGAGGACGACGCCGAGGACGCCCAGTGGCTCGTCGTGATCGAGGACCCGGAGGCGGCCCTCGCCGTGCCGGCGCTCGACGCCTTCGCCGCGGAGTACGACGGGTGGCACGAGGCGGGGTGAAGGTGGCGTCGGGCGGCGGGGGCGCCCGCTGCCTCGGGCGGCGGGGTTCCGCGGCCTCGGTCCGGCTTCCGCCGCTACCTCGCCCCGGGCCTCGCTTCTGGTCACCCCTTCTGCCGTGGGAGCCCTTCTCTCTCCGGGGGCGCCATGGCCTCCGTCGTGACCCCGGGCTCCACTCCTGCCTCGGCCCCGGTCCCGTTCCCCGGCCCGGCCTTGGTCTCCGGTGTGGCTTCCCTCCCCGGTCCGGCCTCGGTTCCCAGCCCTCCCCCGGTCCGCGACTCGGCCTCGGAATCCGTCCCGAGCCCGTGCTCACCCCGCGCCTCGGCCGTGGTGGCGGAGCCGGCGACAACCTCGGCTTCGGGTGTGGGCAACTCGCGTATGTGCGGCACCGGCGACGGCAGGACCCACAGCAGGCACAGCAGGGCACCCGCTGTCCCGATCCACAGGGTGGGGCGCAGTCCGATGGCCGTCCCGAGCGCGCCTGCGGTGAGGGCGCCCAGGGGGCGAACGCCGTGGGTGAGAGTGCGGTAGGCGCCGGTGACCCGGGCGCGCAGCGCGTCCGGTATGAGCGCGGCCTGCAGTGAGCTGACGGAGACGTCGGCGATCATCGCGCCCACGCAGGAGCCCAGTTCCGCGAGGAAGAGCAGTCCCAGGACGACCGGCGTCGGCCCGCCCGCGAGCGGCACGAGCAGCAGCGGAGCGGAGAAGAGGGTGTACCCCAGGACGGCGGCGCGGCCGATGCCCAGGCGGCGGGTCACCCGTCCCGCGGTGGCCGCGCCGACGAGCCCGCCGGCCGCCCCCACCGCGAGCACGATGCCGAGCAGGCCAGCACCGAGCCCGAGTTCTGAGGTGACGTAGAGGACGAAGAGGGTGTGGAACATGAAGTTGAAGAACTGGATGGTGGAGGAGGCGGCGAAGGTGGCGCGCATGACGGGTGAGCGCATGATCCACCGCAACCCGGCCGTGAAGTGCCCCTTGGCCGGCGCCGAGGGCGGCGGTTCGACAGGGTCGATCCTGGTGAGGCACCGCGCCGACAACAGGTAGGTGAACGCGTCGGCGACCAGCGCGAGGGGAGCGGCCAGCAGCTGCACGAGGAAGCCGCCGGCGCTCGGCCCCGCCACGTAGGCGAGCGAACGGCTGCCGTTGATCAGCGAGTGGGCCTCGACGTAGCGCGTACCGGGGACCAGCGCGACGAACAGCGTGGCGTTGCAGACGTCGAAGAGCACGGTCAGCGAGCCGACGGCGAAGGCCGTGAGGTAGAGCTGGGTGAGGCTGAGGAGGTCGAAGGCGTACGCGACGGGCAGGGACGCGATGAGCCCGGCTCGCGCGAGATCGGAGACGATCATGATCCGACGACGGCTGGCGCGCCGGTCGACCCAGGACCCGGCAGCGAGGGAGAACAGCAGCGCGGGCAGCAACTGCGCGGTGGCGAGCCACCCCATCTCGGCCGCGTCGGCATGCAGGATGATCACCGCGGCAAGGGGCAGCGCCAGCAGGGAGATCTGGTCCCCGACCAGGGAGACGCTCTGGCCAACCCAGTACCGGCGGAACGGGCCTTGGCGCAGCAGCGCGGGCACTCTTCCGGCAATGTTCACGTGCCCTCCGGGTTCGGAATGTCGCTCACTGCTGCCGTGCCCGTCGCTGCCGGGTTCGCCTCTGTCGGCTTCGTTCCTGCGGAGTTGCCCAGCCGCGGCCCGCCGCTGTCCACCGCCGGTGTGGCCTCCACTGCTCCACTCCTTGTCGTTGCCACGTCGGTGGCCCGGCTCGCCTCCTGGGCTGGCCCCGACGCTGTCACCTGCGGCACCGGGAAGCCCGCCCGGATGACCTGCACGAGTCGGGCCCCAGGCGGTCGGGAGTCCGGTCGCGTCTCGCGCGCTTCGAAGGGGCGCAGCAACGCGTCGATCTGCTGCTGGATGGCGGACAGTTCGCCCGCGGTCAGGTACAGCAGGACGTCGCTGATCCCACCGGCCTCCTGCCAGACCCGCGATAGCGTGCGGCGCGTCTCGATCGCGGCGCTGAGCAGCTCGGAGTACCGCTCCACAGCCGCGAGTTCCACCGCTTCCGCCGCTTCGGCCACGGCCGGTTCCGGAGAGTGAGTGGGCCACTGCGTGAGGCGCGCCGTGGCACGCCACGGCTTCTCCCTGCCTCGACCGCCCGCCGCCGTCTCGACCAGGCCGTACTTGGCGAGCATCCGCAGGTGGTAGGAGCAACTGGCCACGGACTCGTTGATCAGATCGGCCGCCTGGGTCGCGGTGCGGGGCCCCTGGGCGCGGAGCAGGCCGACCAGACGCATCCGCGTGGGATGCGCGTACGCGCGCAGGGCGCGGGCGTCGGTCAACGGTGTCTCGCGTGCCGTGTGTTGTGCCGGGTGTGAGGCGGCGGATCGTGCTGATCCCTGGGTGGCACCTTCGCCGCGTTCTGGCATCTTCTGCAGCTAGTTTTAGAAAGACTTCTTTACCACGGCCCGTACAGGGGTCATGCGCATACCAAATGGACGACACCTGGCGGCCAGTAGATGAATCTCTGGTGCTGGCCCAGCCAAGCGGGCGCGGAGTACGAACGTCCTTCGTAGATTTCTCGCATCCCTGTACGACCATGTGTGCGAGGTTGCTGTGGCGGTCCCTGACACCGAGACGATCCTGGCAGCCGCCGGCCTGGTGCTGACTGGCGCGGTCTGGGCGGTCGAGCGCTTCCTCCCGGGTCGCAAACGCATCGGCTACCGGGTGCAGATGGACACCGCGGTCAGCATGAACCCTCAGGCGGCTCACGACATCGTGCAGCTTCGGCTGCTGCTGAACGAGCAGGAGGTCACGGACGCGACCGTGGCGTTGCTGCGGGTCGAGAACGACGGCAGCAAGGACATCATGCGCCACGACTACCAGGAGCCCCTCGTCGTCGAGTTCCCCGGGCGCACGATCCAGGCGGTGACGGTAACCGAGACCGACGCCTCGCTGCGTTCGATGCTGACGCGGAACAACGGGCTGCGCGTGGCGGGCGACCGACTCACCCTGCCGAAAGTGCCGCTCAACCGCAGGGATCACTTCAAACTTCTGGTCCTGCTGACCGGGGACGGCGATCGGGTGACGATGGGCGGCTTCCTCAGCGGCGGCTCCATCCGACGCAACGCGCAGCGTCGCGGACCCAGCAAGCTGAGCCTCGCCCTGGGTGGGGTGTTCATCATCCTGATGGGGTTGCTCGGGGGACTGCTCATCCGCAACTCCAGCGACGCACCAGCCGATCCGGTCTGCGCCGCGGGCGAGTTGGTCATCGACGGCTCGACCGCCTTCGCCAAGCCGATGAGGGCCATCGCCAACGACTACCAGAAGCAGTGCCCAGGGGCCGAGATCGAAGTGCGCGCCAACGGCAGCCTGAACGGGCTCAGGAACCTGAGTCACGCCGGCCGCGAAGACCCCGACCGCCAGCCCGCCTTCATCGCCATGTCGGATGTACGGGCCCCAGAGACCAACAGCTACAAGGGCCTGACCGCACACCGGCCGGTCAGCGTCGTCCCGCTCAGCGTGGTGGTCAACCGTGGGAGCGGCGTCAAGGACCTCACCACGGAACAACTGCGCGGGATTTTCAGCGGCAAACACACCAACTGGAAAGACGTGGGCGGCAAGAACCTGCCGATCAGCCTGATCACCCGGGACTCCCAGTCCGGCACCCGCATCACCTTCGAACGGGAGGTGCTGGAGGGCATACCCACCGGCCAGCTCATCGGGCTTTCCGACTGCACCACCAGGAACAACCAGCCGTCCTCCCGCTCCCGGCACTGCGAGGCTTCGGACACGGAGTCCGCCTTGGACGCCATCGAGGGGGCGCCAGGGGCGATCGGTTACGCGGAGACGTACTCCGCGAGCTCTCGCCGTGCTCTCACCGCCGTTCAACTCAACGGGAAGGCGCCGGAAATCGTACTGAACAAGCCGGACAGCTACCCGTTCTGGGCGACCGAGCGCCTCTACACCTACCGAGAGCCCCGTGACGGCTCCCTGACCGCCAAGTTCCTGTCCTTCATGAACGGCGCGAACGCCGAAGTGCTGCTGAGGGCGCATCAACACCTCCCCTGCTCCGCGAAGGCAAACTCCTACCACCACGCCTGCGCCCTCTGATCGACGCCTTCGGCGCACCACCGGCTCCGGTGATGGCCACCGCGCCGTCGACATCGGTACGCAGCACCCGCGCCCCCTGTTCGCGCAGCGCGGCCACGGTGCGCGGGGCGGGATGGCCGTACGGGTTGTCCGCGCCGCACGAGATGAGTGCCAGTCGCGGGCGAAGGCTGCGCAGCAACTGGTGATCCTGATGGGCCGATCCGTGGTGCGCGACCTTCAGCACGTCGACCGGACCGAGGGTTGGGTGGGCTGCCAACAGTGCGCGCTGCGCCGTCGGTTCCAGGTCGCCGAGGAGCAGCAGGGTCAGCCCAGCCGTGCGCACGAGCAGGGTGACGCTGGCGTCGTTTGCTCCGGTGACGGCACTCGTGTCCACCGTGCCGGCGCTGTCGGAAAGGGCCGGGGTGCCTCCCGGGCTCGCGGTGTAGGGGGCGCCCGAGGGGTCGCCCGTCGGCGCCACGGGCCCGGACGTCACGGGTCCGGACACCACGGGCCCGGGTGCCACGCGCGGGGGCCACAGCACCTGCCAGGAGAGGCCGCTGGTGCGACGGCGCTCGCCCGGTGCCGCTTCGAGGTGCCGCACGCCGGCCTCCGACACCGCCCTGCGGACAAACGCGGCCTGCCCCGGCGGCTCCCGCAGACTCGTGGTCTCCACAGCGCCTACGGCCCGGCCACGCAACACACCTGGCAGACCCGCCACGTGATCCGCGTGGGCGTGTTCTTCGGATCGCGGCTGTCTCATGAGACAGCCGCTCCCGCACCACCGCTATGTCCAGAGAGGGACGCCGGTCGCCTTCTGCAGCTCTGAGCCGATGTAGGTTTCGGTCGCGTCGACAAGCCTCTGAACGTGGGTGTAGTAGGTCTCGACCTTGGGCTTGGTGGGTGCTGTCAGCGAAGAGCCACGATGAGCGATGTCTCCTCGAAGGGTGACCAAGGCGTCGAGTTTCTGTTCGGCCTTCTCAGCACTCATTCCCTGCCAAGCCCAGTGGTCCGGGACGTCCTCGAGGCCTATGGCGTCGCCAAAGAGCATCTTGATGTTCCAGGTCTTCGGCGTGTTCAACCCCTTGTTCCGCTCCTTTTGCAGGTCAGCAAGTCGTGTGCGGAGGAGCGTGCGCCATCCGCCATCCGCCAGGTCCCATGCGGCGAGCTGGTTCTTGGGATCCAGCTCCTTGGAGACGCGTTTGCGGAGCGGCTGCGGAAGTGCCTGCGCGTCTGCCCCGTGGGTAACCAGGTGCTCCAGCCCTTCGGCGGCAAGGTCTTCGCAGAATGCTTCCCAGAAAGCCGAGAGCAGGACGATCGATGCCTTGTGGAGCGAGTCGACTTGCCACTTGCGGCCTGGACCCTTGGGGGTGATGTCGGCATGGATTTCGAGCAGACGGTCGATGTCCTTGCGGTTCGCGTCGAAGGCGTTGCGAGCCTTGCTGGGCATTGGACTCCTCTGGAGGGTCAGGTTAAGTCGGCAGGTTAGCGGCGTTGGCGGGGGCCGCGTGGGCGGAGAGGCGTGACGGTGGTTGAGACGTCCCTACTGAGCTGCTGCCGCAGGGCTTCGTTGTCGTGGAAGAGGGCTGCGATCGCGGTGTGGGCGGCCTTGAGCTTCTTCTCGAGGAGCGTGCATTCCTGGGTCTTCTTGGTCAGGCGCTTCTTGAGGTCGGCGATGGTCGCGTCGCGCTTGGCCTCGCCGGGGGTGGCCTTGCCGTGGGCAGCGAGGTGCGCGTCCCATTCGGCCAGGATCGCGTGCGCTCGGTTCATGGTCGCGCGGCTGACCTGAGCCTCTTTGTAGAGGTTCTCCTTCGTGAGGCGGCCGTCGGTCCGCTGCGGACGTCCCTCGAAAAGGCGGGTCATCGCCGCCCGCAGGGCTGCGGCGGTCTTGGGGCTGACCTGGTCTTCAGGCATGTCGGTGGCGTGGGTCACTGGGGCTGGCCTGCCAGATCGAGCACGTTGCGGGTGATCTCCAGTTCGCGTTCGGCGAGGTCTCTGCGACAGGCGGGCGTGGAGGGACTGTTGATGATCTGGAGCTGTTTGCGCTGGTGGGAGTCGTAGATCGGCAGGTGTTCGGGGCCGATCATGCTGTTGGCGCATCGGTCCGGCCGGCATCGTTCGTCGAGAGGGCCCACGTGCCCTTCGGGGACGATCGCGTTCTCCAGACAGACGGCGCCGACCGGGTTGGCGTGGTCGGCGGTGCAGTTGTTGAGCATGCCGAAGCGGATGTGGATCCTGGTCGTTCGCAGAAGGGTCTCGGCGGTGCGGGCGTCGCCGTTGCGGGCCTTGACGGTCGCGGCGATCTGGTCGAAGGCGTCCTTGACGCGCTCGGCGCCAGGCCCGAACCCGATCTCTTCGCCTTCTGTATGACGGTGGTAGAGATCTTTGATCTTGCGGAACTTGACGTTGTCCAGGGCGCCTTCGAGGTATTTGACCCACTCGGTGTCGGATGCGGCGTAACTCTGTGTGGTCGCGTTGGCGAAAGCCCGTGCGGCGATGTGCTTGAGCTGGATGCCGGTGGCGATCTCGGAGCCGGGGAACTGGTCGGTGAGCATGGCCATCGTGCGGCGGAACATGTGAGGCCGGATGTAGGTGGTGGGGATCTCATCGAGCCCGGTCCTGGCGCGGTTGGCGTTCGAGAAGGCCACGAACGCGGCCAGCATCCTGACTCCGAGGATGGTGCCGTCCTGCTTGCTGGCGGTGACCGGGGAGAAGATGCGTTCGGGGTGCAGGGAGATCGCTTCGGCGACTGCGAGGGCCTCGACGACGGGCTCGGTAATCCACCAGTGCTTGCCGGGGCGCTGGGTGGTGCCCTTGATCTTGGTGGAGGCAATCGCGGGGGTGCTGTAGTGCTCGACGACGGGATCTCGCAGGATCTCGTGAATCTCAGAGTCGCGCATCATGGACAGGCCCACGACCAGCACGAATGCCGCATCTCGCAGTGCCGTTTTGAGGTCATTCAGGGCCCGGCGTTCGAGGCCGGGGTGCCATCCTCCGGTGCTGCCGTCCGGCCGAGTGACCTGGCGAAGCTCCCCGGTCAGGGCATGGGTTGTGATCCGTCCCGCAGCCGCCGCGTCCAGGACGAGCACCCGGCGTCGCTTCGATGCGTGGGAGCCCCGAGAGAAGGCATTCGCGCTGGTGGATGCGTCGATGCCCAGGAGTAGTAGCAGCAGGTTCCAGTTCACCTGCGGGGTCTGCCTCTTCGATGTCACGGGATGGACTGGGACCTTGTTTCGGAGGTCGGCGAGCCACTCCTCAAGTCGTGCGTCGATGCCGACCGTGGACGAGCCCGCGACGGCCAGAAGCTCACTGACGCGACGGTCAGCGCGCAAGACGTCAGGGGCGAACTCGTGGATGTAGGCCCAGGCGGATCTGATCAACGGGAACCAGGTCTGCGGCGGAACAGCGGGGGTGGAGAGCTTCGCCACCGACCTGTTCCGGGTATCACGGGCGACACTGCGGGCGCTTCGGCCCGGCCACGGATCTTCAGCGGGCCAGGGAAGACTGAGGGCCGACCCGGCGGCCGCCAGGCCCTTGAAAGTGCCCACATGGCCTTTGACCGTTCCCTCGGCGATGCCCGTGGCAGCCAGGTCGGCGATGCGTTGCCGCAGGTCCTCCACCCTCCATCTGTCGGGGTATGCCGACAGCCCGCGCTCACGGCCCCAACGTGCTGCCGTTCGAAGGCGGGAGGCGATGTGGTTCAGGGTTCGCGGGTCACCGGCCCTCTCCAGGACGACACCGCTCTTGAGGACCTGGCGATGCCGTGGGTTGAAGGAGAGCATGATGAACTCACGAGCCAGCAGATTCCAGTACGGGTCCTCGAGCTCCAGGCTGAAATTGATCTTCCAGCCACTGGCGGCGATGTTGGCGGCCTTCTTGAGAACTCCGTTGAAGTCCCAGCAGCGCGTATCACCGAACCTGGGAACGTTGGCGCCGGGCAACAGCGAGCGGGCTGTGACAACTGGTTCGTCGTCCCGGAACAAGGACGGGCGTCGCTGCAGGGGCAGGGTGACGATCATGCGTCGAACTCCGTGTTCGCGGCCAGTGGCAGGTCAAGGACGGCCTGGCCGGCCTCGATGTGCTTGAGGGCAAGGGCGATCTCCTCGGGTGTGCGGTCCTCCAGAACAGCTCGGAGGTTCACCCAGCTCTGCCCCCATAGCCGGGCGAAGACCGGCGGGGTCAGGATGGTGCGAAGTCTTTCCAAGTGCCTTTGGAAGAGCAGAAGTTGAGGCAAATTGGAAGGCATGACCCAGGCATTGCGGCATTCCAGACAGCGCAACGGCGCGACGGCGCAGAGCTCACCGGGGCGACTGTAGGGGCCCTGGTAGGGGTCCTTGCAGTGAGAGACACCCATATCGAGCTGGCCTGCCAGGATGGCCTCGGCCTCCTCGGCGGACAGGCCGGTGTCCTTGAGCAGGTCGTGGTCGACGACCGTGGAGGAGTCGGGGACGACTGTCGGGCCGTCGACGCGGGCGAGTGCGTTGTCGAACCAGTGCTGCTGAGCCGTGGCGATCGTCCGGCCGGACAGGATCCGAAGGGTGGTGCCCTGCGCGTAATGGATGGCGAAGGCTTCCTCGGTGTGATCGTCTGCTGCGTCGCTGATGCGGCCTTCGGTCACGATGGCCTTCTCGACCTTGACCGATTTCCGAAGGCGGCCGATGTGCCGGTCGCCCTTGATCGCGACGCCCATGGCATCGAGCCAGTGGCTGAAGTTGACCCGGGACTGAGGATCCCACTTGCCGAACTCGGCTGTGAAGCGGGACGAGACTGCGGCGGCGACGAAGAGCGTGTCGGTGACGTGGGGCGCCTTGGCGCGGGTCCGGGCAGTGATGTCCAGGAGCTGGCGGACCACCGCACTGGCCTCGCGCCGGGGCCGGTCCATGGTGACCTGGTCAGCATTCGCGCTCTGCGGTTGCGGCCCGTCGGCGGGTGCGGGCTGGTCTCGAAAGGCCCTGTGCCGCAGCAGTCCGGCTCGGTTCTTGAGGAGAGTGAGCCGGACTCCCTTCGGTAGGAACTCCACCTGATTCTCGCCGAAGCCGGTGACTTCTTCCGAGGTGTAGCCGGTCGCGTCCATCAGCAGGACACGGAAGGCATGCAGGTCAAAGGTATGCGGATACAACCTCGCGAACAGTTGTCTCACCAACTGCTGTCGCGCCGACTGCGGAACGAGGTCCTGGCCGGGGCGGGTGGCGAACGCCTTCAGTTCTGGTGGCCATTCGCGGGACGGAGGTATATGCCGGCGAACGTCGTCGGGGGTGATCTGCTCGTTGGCCAGCCCGTGGAGCAGGTCGGCGATGCTGGTCCAGCTGCCCACGTCGGGGTGCTGTCCTTGCTCGGCCAAAGCCCAGCCCTCGTCCAACCGCTTGCGGATCGCGTGAACACTCTGCCATGCGGTGCGGACCAGAGCCTGCTTCTCCGACCGCGAGAACTCGTCCCGCTCAGTCTTCTTGCCGGCTGCGAGAAGTGCGGGCCCGCGGGCCCACCTGGCCAGGTCCGGTGCAACAGCACGATCGGAGTGGTCATCGCGACGCACGATCAGCAGTCGCAGCGCGGCGGCCAGCACCGAGGGATAGGTCGAGCTCGGAGCGTAGGACTCGGGCAGGGACAGTTCCCAGCCGATCAGCAGGTCAAATAGACCGTGATCGGCCAGACTCACCGCCTCTGCCTCCGGCCCGAGCTTCTCGTCGACGTACTCGCAGAAGTGGTGGATCGCCATGACGTAGACCTTCGCGTGAGCCGTGATGGCAGTGGCGGCCACATACTCCACCCACTCGTCCGCCAACTGCATGGTCAGTCGTGTGCAGCGGAAGACGGACGGGTCCACTGACAACAGCCCGCTGGGGAGCATGATCACTCGGGGCCCCACTCCACCGGGCGGAACAGGATCCGCCAAAGCCGCAAGCAGGCGCTCGCGTTCCTGCTTGTTCCAATACCTCCGGCGCGGCTTCGACATCAGCGAACGCCCTTCGTGCCGGCCAAGGCGTGGGAGGCGATCTCAGCGTAGGTCGCCTCCTCGTCGCCGACCCAGCTGGAAAACGCGGCCTCGAACTCGTTGATCAGGTCATCCGTGTACTGGAGGTACTGATAGGTGGTCTCCGGGTTGGAGTGACCGAGCCGACGGCTGACGATCAAGAGCGGATTGTGCCGGATATGCCCCGTCAGGTATGAGCGGTGCCGACGGCGGCGAGCCTGCATGTCCGGCTCCTCGCCGTCCATGGCGTTCTCCAGATAGGTCAGCAACTGCAGAGCGTACGTGTGCCTCAGGTCGTGCCATCTCCAGCGCCGGGTGGGCAGGTGCGGGGTGGTCCGGTCGGCGAGTTCGGTCATGCGCGTCCATGCCCGGTGGCGGTAGCCCTTCCAGGCGTCCGCCCCCGGCATGAGCCCGCCGCGGCAGACGAACAAGGACAGCGCCTCCAGGCCGAACTCGCCCTCATGCACGGCAATCCGCCGCAGCTTGGCAGGCATGGCGGACATCTGGAACTCGCGCACGACGCCGTCCAGGATGCCCCGCACTCTCCCGCCGGCGACGTCGACCTCACCGACGACAAACAAGTCACGTGCCTTGCGCTCCAGACCTCGGGCGGCCCTGCGGACGATGTCCGGACGCTCCAGAAGGCAGAACAGGTCTGCGGAGGCGACCGCGTCCTCGGGGACGTAGACGGTGCGGGCTTTGCCATACTTCGCGCAAGCCTGAACCGTGTATTCTGCGGCCCCGCCCGGCATCCCGGGCCACAGCCCCATTTCGGGAAGCAGCACCGTCGACCACTCCCGCCACCGTCCCCCCGTTCCCAGGGCCAGATCGGAGCCGGCCCGGCCACGCAGCGGTGACCATCCGCGAAAGCGCTGGTCAACAGTGGCGTCGGGCAGCTGTCCTCCTAGTCCCACGTCCCGGAAGTACCGGTACTGCTCGAAGTTCAGATGCCGGATGTCCATGCTGGAGCGGACCTGCGGCGCCAGCGCGTTGCGTCCTCGTGCCGCCACCCGAGCCGGCCGGTGCGTCAGGATCTTGCGGTCGACGAGGAACCCGTAGAGGTCGTCCTGGACGAACGACTCCTTGCCCCACGCCGACCAGCCGATCGGCTTCTTCTGCCACCGGGTCCTCTGGTCTCGGTACGAAACGAGATCAGACTCCACGGCCAACAGCACGTCGCTGCCCAGGCCCGCGAGGTGGTCATCCAGGCGGCCGACCGCCCGTCCGTAGTCCTTCAGCGTCGTCTCGTCCAACAACGCCGTCGACAGATACCTGCCGTACTCGCACAAGGGCGGCACCGGCATCTGCGTCTCCTCGTCGAGGAACACCGGCGTCCCATCGAGCACACCCCTCCGCTTCAGCAACGCCTCCACCTCCGCCGCGGAGATGACGTCACTATCCAGGAACCTCTCCAGCAGCCCGGACTGTACAAAGGCAAGATCCACTCTGGCCCCTCCCCAGGGACCCGGAGAGGAACTCCCGTCGGCTCACCTGTCTCGTACCGCCACAACGGATCGAGACTGAACCACAGATCTCATGAGACAGATCTGAACAGCGGAAAGAAGAAGTGGGTCAGCACGATGAGCGGAATCCGCACGATGCCCAGGTCCCGTAGGCAGCGGTCCACCGCGCCGGGGTCCGGCCCCGCGTCGACGACCACCGCCGTGCCCTCACCGGCGGCCAACACCAGCGCGTCGCCCTGCCCCACGTCACACGCCACCATCCGCCAGTCGGGCGGCGGCCAACCGGTGATCACCCGGACCAGGGGCGCCGGGCGCACGACAGCCACCACCAGCAGCAGCGCGCAGACCGCGCACAACCAGGGGTGGCGCAGGGCACGTCGGGCCAGCGACACGACGACGACCGTGACCCCGGCCAACAGCAGCGCGCCGCCCCAACTGCCCGGCCACCTCACGCCCGCGCCCGGCAACCCCGCGCCCGTGCGGGCCACCGAGGCCAGCCACTCCACCGGCCACCCCGCACACCAGGCCAGGCCCACCGCGAGCGGCGGAGCCAGCGGCCCCACGGCCAAGGCGGCGAAGCCGAGGACGGTCGCGGGCGCGACCGCCAACTCAGCCAGCAGGTTGCAGGGGATCGCGACCAGGCTTACCCGGGCCGCCAACACCACGACCACCGGGGCACACACCGCCTGCGCCGCAGCCGCCGCGGCCAACACCTCCGCCAGCCGCCCCGGCACGCCGCGGGCCCGCAGCGTGGCGCTCCATCGCGGGGCGATGGTGAGCAGCGCACCCGTGGCCAGGACGGACAGGAGGAAACCGTAACTACGGGCCAGCCACGGGTCGTACAGCAACAGAGCCAGTACGGCAGCGGCAAGCGCCGGCAGCAGCGTCCGGCGGCGTCCCGTCCCGATGGCGATCAGAGTGATCAGGCCGCAGGCGGCGGCCCGCAACACGCTCGGCTCGGGGCGGCACACCACCACGAAACCCAGGGTCAACACGCCGCCGAGCAGCGCGGTCAGCCGGAGCGGCACCCCGAGCCGAGCGGCGAGTCCGCGCCGCTCGGCCCTCGCCGCCAGGTGTGGCGGCCCGACGAGCAGCGCCAGCACGATCGACAGGTTGCTTCCGGAAACGGCCAGCAGGTGCGTCATGTCGGTGGCCCGGAACGCCTCGTCGAGGTCGGGTGGCACCCGCGAGGTATCGCCTACGACGAGGCCCGGCAGCAGCGCTCTCGCGTCGGCACTCAGCCCGTCGGAGGCGGCCCGGAGACCGGCGCGCAGCCGCCCCGCCGTGCGCTGGAGGTCGCTCGGCCCGGCGAGCACCATGGGTGGGCGCTCGTCGTCGGTGCGCAGCACAGCGGCAACGCGATCACCGTCACGGGTCGGTGGCACCACTCGTGCGCGCACCCGCAGCCGCGTCGAGGGCAGGAGGCCCCGCCACCGCGCGTCCACCGTCGCGTATGGCTCACCGGGGCCGCGGGAACCGCCCTGGCGCGAACGCCCGCCGAGCGTCGCCTCGGCTCCGCCATACGCCGCCGATGCCTCACCCGCCCGGGCCATGCCACGCAGGTCGACGATCAGCAGCACCGGCGTACGCGTCCGCACCACGCGCTGGGCAGGGCCACCGCCTGCCCGGTGGGTTGGTGTGTGCTCCGCTGCCCTGACCGTGGTCGCCACGGCATCGATGGCGAGGGCCGGTGGGGTGGGCGCCGGGCCGCGGACCCGGGGTCTGATCAGGCGCGGATCGCCAGTGACGGTGAGGTCGACTTCTGCCTCGGCATGTTCTCGGGCGAGCTTGGGGATGGGCCCTCGATGGCTGTCCGCCGCGTGGAGAGCCGCGACGGCGGCCGTCGCGGTAGCGCACAACAAGGCGATCACCACCGCGGTCGCACTTCCCGCCCGACGGCGAACCCTTGCCACCCCCACCTGGCTCAGCGCGTCCGACCGCCGGACCAGGCGCCAGGTAACGGCCAGCAACACCGCCGCGGCTGTGAGGGCACCTGCGCAGCAGGCCGCAACCGACGTCGGGTCTGCCTCAAGTGCCAGGGCGGCGGCCAGCCAAGCCGCCAACACAGGCGGGACCAGCCGAAGGTCGGCCGGCCCCTCAACGTCCCGCGCACCGGCTAGAAACCCACGACGGTCTGCCGCTCCGCTCCTCCCCGCCGCAGCGGTGGTCGTCGCGGCCGTCACGTTGGCTTCCGGCCCCGCAGTCGGCACGGAGACCGCGCTGGCCACCGCACGGGACGGGCCGCTGGGCGTGGCAGGCCCCCTGCGGGCTGACCTGCCGTGGGGGTGCGAGGAACCCGCCTCCCGGGTCTCATGGCCAGTCATGGTTGGACGAGGGGGCGTAGGTCGGCGAACCGCTTGTCGCCGATACCGGTCACTTCGCGCAGTTCCTCAACGGAGTCGAACCCACCGTGCTGATCCCGGTAGTCGAGAATGTGGCGCGCGAGGACGGGGCCCACCCCGGGGAGGCCGTCCAACTGCTCGGCCGTCGCGGTGTTCAGGCTGACGGGAGCCCCCGCCGTTCCTCCGACCGCGGCGCCGACGCCGGAACCCGCCGAGAGACCCGGCACACCGGTGCTGGGCATGCCGTTCCCGCCGACAGATGACGCGCCGCTCACCGGCGCGCCACCTGCGCCTGGCCTGACGCCGACGGCGATCTGTTCCCCATCGACGAGCACCCGCGCGCGGTTCAACTCGCCGAGTCGCGCACCGGGTTCGGCTCCCCCAGCCGCCTCGATCGCGTCGGCCACGCGCGAGCCGGCTGGGAGTCGGCGCACACCCGGCGCGCGCACCTTGCCCGCCACATCGACCACAACGGTCCGGTCCGCGCCCGCGCGGCGCGCCGCCGTGGGCCTCGTCTCCGCGCCCGGCTGCTGCCGGCCCGACACCGGCTTCGCGGGCGGCTGCTCGGCAGGCGCACTCACCGTTTCCGGGCGTCCGGTCCAGAAGTGGTGCACAGCCATGGCCACCGCCGCCAGCAGAACCACGACCACCGCGACCAGCGCCTTGGGGCGAACGGCACACCGCTCCTGGAGCCACAACGGCAGCCGTTCAAAGACCGCCAGACGCAGGTCACGCAGGCGCGAACCGGGGCTGGCACGGCCCGGCGGGGTGGCCGGTCGCTGCTCCCCGCCTACCCGTCCGTCGGACTCGGTTTCCTCAGCGGACGCACGGTCGCCGCGCTCATACGGCGCGCGTCCGCCGCGCTCGGCGGGCGGGTCTCCGACGCCGGCATTCGGGACCCTCCCCGCAACGGCCCGGCGGGCCGAGCCGTCGCCATGGAGGTCGCCATCGCGGGGAGCGCCGTGGGTGAGGTCATCGTCGCGCCCCATGTCGCCCTCGCCGGCACGCCGCGTGGCCGTACCTTCCGCGTCCTCCGGAGTTACGGTCCCGTCTCCCGTCTCACCCGACGGAGCTGGGGTCCTCATTCGGGCCACGACGCGGGCGCCCGCTGGGGCGGCGTGCCGCCCCGACAATGCCCCGTCAACATCATCGGCCGTTCCCCAGATGCCGAGGTCGTCCGCGATCGGTCGCCTCGCTCGCGCATCGGGCCCCCACGGGGTTGGCCCCGTCGTGGTCACCGCCGTCGCCCCGGACGACGCGTTCCTGTGCATCGGCTCCTCCCCACGCCGCGCATCCGTCTCAGCCCGCACTCCGAACGACCCCGCCATCGGTGGCACGGCGCTCGCGGCGTGAGGAGCCGGCTCACCTCCAGGCGACCCAGCCACCGCGCTCGTGCGAGGTAGCCCGCTTCCGGCCTCTTCACCCGTCCCTGACGGCCTGAGGCCCGCCGCCGTCTCGGTCGCGGAGGGGCTGGCGCGCCCCGGACCACCGGTCAGGGTTCGCGCTGGTTCTGTCCGCTCCCAACCGGGCGCCGGCCGTCCATCAACTGGTTGTCTCGCCTCGCCAGACACCTGTGAAGGCTCACTCGGTCCCAGCAGCCCGGAGGCCCGTGCGCGCACCACTCCGCTGCCCGGCGCCCGCTTCCGTTGGCCGCCACGCTCGCCGCGAGCGATACCGGTAGACGGCGCTGGCCCGCGCGGCCCGAGGCCGAGGCGCCGCTTCGGCGCACCGTGAGTTCCGGAGCCGCCGAGCAGTCCCGCCACAAGTCCCGTGCTCACTGTCCGTGTTCGGTTGCTCATGTCGATCGACGGTAAAGACCCGCCAGCGATCCCGCTGAGACTTCCCGCAATCCGTGGATAACCAAGGCCCTGTGGAAAACACGGTCACCCGTGCGAGCGCACATAGGTCCGACAACTTCCGCTGGGACCAGGCGTGTTGCTTTACTCGTGACGTGGCACGGCGCCGAGGTCTGCGGAGCTGGCGACGGCGAGCGGTGGGTGGCCATGGGCGGGCGCTCGGCCCGCACACGCGATCATTCGTCGACTTCACAGCCGGCCACGCAGCGCGACCCGATCACAGTGAGTGAGAGATGAGAGCGAGGGAGGAGGCGTTCACCGTGCGTCTGCGGGCGAGGGGTGCGCCTGTGGGCCGGGGGTGGTCCAACTACTCAGCAGGCACAGGGCTTCGGCTGTGACCGAGCCGGGCTCCGCGTTGTAGACGCACAGGGTTTGGTCTGGATCGCCGGGGGTTTGGAAGGACTCGCATGAGAAGGGAGGTGACCGACCACGGGGTGCCGATAGGGCTTGGTACCACGGGTGCGACGCAGGACACGATGGTCGTACCACCAAGCCGTGAACTCCGTGCAGTGCAGGGCGAGTTTTCCACGACATCGGCGAGCCGTCGATCGTGAGATGGCGTCCGGCTTCGGAGCGGAGTACGGCGACCGTCTCAGCAGCGACCTGCTCCCAGTCCGCCACACGGCACCGGGCTTACGGGTCGAGCAGGTAGTAGCGAGCAAGGTTGCGTTGAGGGGCGGCGAGGGTGTCGAAGTCGGTCAGCACGTCGCGTGCCAGCCGGTGAGCGGCCAGCGCATCGGTGCACCGACCAAGGATGAAGGCGGGACGTGGTCCAGGGCGCGGAGCATGAGGTGCAGGTCGGGGCGGACTCGCTGGGGCCCCGTGGAGGAACGGTGAGACGGGGTGGGGCGCGCGAGGAGGTCGGCAAAGTGCTCGCGCTCCGCGGGGTCGAATTGGAGGTTGCGGGCCAGGGACTCGATGACTTCCAGGGAGAGGGAGAGCCAGCACGGCCCTGTTCAAGACGGGCGTCGTACTCGGTACTGACACCGGCGAGGCGGGCCACCTCGCCGGCATCAGCAGAGATCGCACACCACAGCTCTGGGACAGGGAGGCCACTATCAAGGTCACAACCGACTCGGGAACCAGCTCCGCACTGGCCAGGTGGTCGCCGCGCGGTGGGCCAGGGGGTAGAGACGTCATACGACTTGCGACGCGTCAACACACGAGGCAGCAGCCGGCACGTGGGCAAGGGCTGGCTGATCCGCTGCCGCGTACCCAGCGCCGTCATCGCGAGTTCGTTGCCGCCTCCGCCCGGCCAGCCACCGGTCACCGCCCTGGCCCCCGCCCCCGGGCATGCCCACCAGCCACCGGTCACCACCCCAGACCACCCGGCACCGGCCACCGGGCACACCCCGACTCCGGGCCACCACCCCGAGGCACGGCCATCGCCCACCGGGCCCCGGCCACCGGGTTCAGCGTGGCGAGACGACCGCGCCGAGGAGACCCGGCCCCGTGTGGGCACCGATCACCGCGCCTACCTCGCTGACGTGCAGTTCCACCAAGCCGGGCACCCGTGCGTCCAGGCGTTGCGCGAGTTGCTCGGCGCGTTCGCTGGCCGCCAGGTGGTGCACGGCGATGTCGACCTCCTGCACGCCCGAGCGCTCCACCACGATCTCCTCCAGGCGGGCGATGGCCTTGGAGGCGGTGCGCACCTTCTCGCGCAACTCGATGCGCCCTGCGTCGAGTTGGAGCAGGGGCTTGACGGCCAGGGCCGACCCCAGCAGGGCCTGGGCGGCGCCGATGCGACCGCCCCTGCGGAGGTAGTCCAACGTATCGACATAGAAGTAGGCGCAGGTGCCAACCGCTCGCTTCTCGGCTGCGGCCACTGCCTCGCTCATGGTGCCGCCCGCCGCCACGGCCTCGGCAGCGGCCAAGGCGCAGAAGCCGAGCGCCATGGCCACCATGCCCGTATCGATCACGCGCACGGGAACGGGCGCGTTCTGTGCGGCGAGCAGCGCCGCGTCGTACGTGCCGGAGATCTCGGATGACAGGTGAAGGGAGATGATGCCGTGGGCGCCGGCGTCGGCGGCCCGTTGGTATGCGGCGGCGAACGTCGCCGGGCTCGGCCTGGAAGTCGTGACCGAGGTCCGCTTCTGGAGTGCGTGGGCAACGGAGCGGGCGGAGATCTCGGTGCCCTCTTCCAACGCCTCGTTGCCGAGCACCACTGTCAGGGGGACGGCGGTGATGTGATGTCGCTCCATCGCCTGCTGCGGCAAGTAGGCCGTGGAATCGGTGATGATGGCGACATGGCGGGACATGGTTCGCAGGCTATCGGTGGCTGGCCAGTGCCGATAGCTGGGGGTGATCGGCGCCGGTCACGACTCCGCTGCCGGGTTGCGAGAGAGGACGCGGGCGGAGCCGACGCGGGGTGCGTTGGTCCCGTCGGGCATGGTTCCGCTGCTCATGTGGTGTTCTCCGGACGGGCGGCCTGCTGCCAGGGGTAGGTCTTCCGGAGCCTGGGATCGTCGGCCGTCAGGGCCCGTGGGCCAGGGGCGTCCGTCTCTTCCACGCCGTCGCCCCCAGCGTGACCGTCCGCAGCATGTGCCCCGGCCCCAGCTTCCGGTCCCGGCCCCGCGCTGGCCGCGGCGGTCGTGCCGGACTGCTTCCCGGGCCGCTCGCTCGACGGCCCGGCCGCTGTCGCTCCCGCGCCGGACGGTGCCCCGCCGGAAGCGCCAGGCGTGCCCGCGGGGCCGGCCGGACCGCTCACTCCGGAGGGAGTGCTGGTTCCGGTAGCGGCGTCGGCCGCTCGGTCGATGTCCTCCGCGAGGCGCTCGGAGCGCCAGTGCCGCAGGGCGGCGGCCTCCATCTGGATCTGACCGTCCAGGTCGGCTAGGTCGTCCTCGGCGAAGCGGCCAGCTCGGTCCTGGATCGCCCAGCGCAGCGAGTCGGCGGAGCGCGTCACTCGTTCCGTACGCTCGCGCAGTTCCGGCAGGCGCGCGGCGATGCGGCTGCGGTCGGGCTCGGCCTCCAGACGTCGCAGGTCGTCGTCCACGTCGTGGCCGTGTGCGCTGAGCCGCTCGAAGAGGGCCAGCGACTCGGAGAGCGAGGCGTCCTCGGAGGCGGCGGCGTCCAGGGCCTCCCGGGTCGCGCGCATCGACGTGCGCAGCGAGATCCGCAGCTCGGCGATCTCCGCCACGGGGCCGAGCTGCGTGTACTGCTTGGCGCGCAGTTTGGTGTCCTCGACCGTGCGCCGGGCCTGGCTGACCGTGCGATCGACACCCCGCTTGGCCGCCTTGACCACCTTCACGGTGGCGTACACGCCGGCGAAGACGCAGAGCAGGAAAAACAGCCCCAGGATTGCCACTACGGCTTCCATCGCGCTCCCGCGAGTCTCGGAGGTCAGCAACACCGCGACGACGTCGCGGCCGGGGTTCCCGCGCACGGGGCCCGACGACGACGGCCATCGCCTCCTACCGTAAACCGCGCGGGCGGCCTGTGGGTTCCCCGTGAACCCGCAACCCGCCCCTAGGTGCCATCCCCGAGGCGCACGCCCCGTACCAGTGCGCCGGCCTGTTGCCAGGTCTCGCCACGGCGCGAGCCCTGGTCAGGGCCAGCCCTCGGGTACCGGGCACTGGGTACGGCCGACCCGTAGCGGCAAGCCAGTAGCCAGTACCGCCCGGGATGACCGTAGGCAGCGCGGCGAGGCAACAGCGAGAGCGCGGGCAGCAGCACAGCCGCGTGCGGCGTGGGCAGCCACCCAGCGCACAAGAACAGCCCTGTGCCCACGCCTACGCCCAGCACCAGCCATCACCACCAGCGGAGAGCGGCAGTCCACCCAGACAGTCCGCCGAACAAAGGCAGCCAGAAGACGGCGACGCCCAGCAGCCAGCCCATCACGGTCAATCACCAGGCCACCCGCGGCCAAGGCCACAGGCCACACCACTGACGCACAAAGACACCCAGCAGCCACCGCCGCACAGCGGAACCCCCAGCCCGCAGCAGGCAACCCGCAGACAGCAGACAGCAGACAGCAGACAGCAGACAGCAGACAGCAGAACTCAACCACCAGCACAGCAGCCGACCGCTGCTACCCCGCATTCATCACCCACTCACCACCACCGCACCGCACGCCACCACCCAGCAAGGCCCCCGCTCCAGAGCAGCAACCCCGCACGCCGCCCCGGCCCGCACGCGCCAGCACCCCGAAGCCGTCAGCCGGCATCCAGCGGAACCCACGACCAGGACGGCCCGCCGCCTTCACGGGTGCTGGTCAGCTCGACGAAGCGCGGGGACAACATCGACGACAGGTCACGACAGACCTGGCCCGCAACGCTGCCCCGCAACGCAGCTCCGTGCCGAGCCCCAACCAGGCCCCGCCAAGCCCCGGCCGAACCCAACCGAACCCGGCTGGACCCAACCGGACCTGACCGAACCGAACCGGTCCCAACCGAATCCGACCGGGCACAGCCGATCCCAACCCGGCACGGCCGGCCCCAGAGCGCGCTGAGCAGCAAGAGGACGCACGGCCGTGCGGACCCCTCGGCCGCACATCACCCACCGGTCGTCGTCTCACCCACGACCAGACCGCACACCACCCACCGCCCGAGGTCACGCACTCCACCGCAGCCCGGGGCGCCAGGCCCGCCCGTCCACCGGCCGGCACACCCACCGCCCCAGGCCACGCACCACACCCCAGCCCGGGGCGCCAGGCCCGCCCGCCCTACCGGCACGCCGCCCACCGGCCCGCCGGCCGGCCCGCCCACCGGCCGGCACGTCCGCTGTCCAACAGGCCGGCCACACGCATCACGCCGGGACGATGTTCACCAGCTTCGGCGCGCGGACGATCACCTTGCGGATGCCCGCGTCGCCGAGGGCGGCGATGACGGCGGGGTCGGCCAGGGCGCGCTGTTCCAGTTCCTCGTCGGAGATGGTCGGCGGCACCTCCAGGCGCGCCTTGACCTTGCCCTTGAGCTGCACGACGCAGGTCACGGCCTCGTCCTGGACGTAGGCCGGGTCGGCGACGGGGAACGGGGCGTGCACGACCGACGTCTCGTGGCCCAGCCTGCGCCACAGTTCCTCGGCGATGTGCGGGGCCAGCGGCGCGGTGAGCAGCACCAGGGACTCGGCCACCGCCCGCGGCACCTCGCGCACCTTGGTGACGTGGTTGTTCAGCTCGGTGAGCTTGGCGACGGCCGTGTTGAACCGCAACTGGGCCAGGTCCTGCGAGATGCCGTCGATGGCCTTGTGCAGCGCGCGCAGCAGCGACTCGTCCGGCTCCGCGTCGACGACGGTGACCTCGCCGGTCGCCTCGTCGACGACGTTGCGCCACAGCCGCTGCAACAGCCGGTACTGGCCGACGACCGCCCGCGTGTCCCACGGCCGGGAGACGTCCAGCGGACCCATGGCCATCTCGTACAGGCGCAGCGTGTCCGCCCCGTACTCGGCGCAGATCTCGTCCGGGGTGACGGCGTTCTTCAGCGACTTGCCCATCTTGCCCAGCAGTCGGCTGACCTGCTCGCCCTGGTAGTAGAACGCGCCATCGCGCTCCTCCACCTCGGCCGCCGGCACGGCGATGCCCCGGCTGTCGCGGTAGACGTACGCCTGGATCATGCCCTGGTTGAACAGCTTGTGGAACGGCTCGGACGAGGAGATGTGGCCCAGGTCGTGCAGCACCTTGGACCAGAAGCGGGCGTACAGCAGGTGGAGTACGGCGTGCTCCTGGCCGCCGACGTACAGGTCGACGCCGCCGGTCGGCTGGCCCTCGCGCGGGCCCATCCAGTACTGCTCGACCTCCGGGTCGACCAGTCGGTCGCTGTTGTGCGGGTCCAGGTAGCGCAGCTCGTACCAGCACGAACCCGCCCAGTTGGGCATGGTGTTGGTCTCGCGGCGGTAGCGCTTGGGGCCGTCGCCCAGGTCCAGTTCGACGTTGACCCAGTCCGCGTTGCGGGACAGCGGGGTCTCCGGCGAGGTGTCGGCGTCGTCCGGGTCGAAGGTGCGCGGCGAGTAGTCCTCGACGTCGGGCAGTTCCAGCGGCAGCATCGACTCGGGCAACGTGTGGGCCACGCCGTCCTCGTCGTAGACGATCGGGAACGGCTCGCCCCAGTAGCGCTGGCGGCTGAACAGCCAGTCACGCAGCCGGAAGTTGACCGCGCCCTCGCCGATGCCGCGCTCGGTCAGCCACCGCGTCACCTTGGCCTTGGCGTCCCGGACGACCAGGCCGTCCAGGGTGACCTCGGCGCTCGCCGAGTTAATGATCTTCGCCTCGTACGAGTCGAACGAGTCGTCCCAGGTGCTGGGGTCGGTGCCGCGGTCGTCGCTCGGCTCGACCACGCAGCGCATGGGCAGCTCGAAGGCGCGCGCGAAGGCGAAGTCGCGGCTGTCGTGCGCCGGTACGGCCATGATCGCGCCGGTGCCGTAGCCCATCAGCACGTAGTCGGCGATGAACACGGGGACCCGCTCGCCGCTGATCGGGTTGGTGGCGTACGCGCCGGTGAAGACGCCGGTCTTGTCCTTGGCCTCGGCCTGCCGCTCCACGTCGGACTTGGCCGCCGCCTGCTTGCGGTAGGCCGCGACGGCCTCGACCGGGGTCGCGAAGCCGCCGGTCCACACGTCGTGCGTGCCCTCGGGCCAGGCGGCCGGAACGATTCGTTCCACCAGCTCGTGCTCGGGCGCCAGCACCATGTACGTGGCGCCGAACAGCGTGTCCTGGCGCGTCGTGAAGATCGTGATCCGCGCGTCCCCGTCGGCCGCGACGGGGAAGTCGACGCGGGCACCCTCGCTGCGGCCGATCCAGTTCCGCTGCTGGAGCTTGATCGCCTCCGGCCAGTCCAGGGCGTCCAGGTCGTCCAGCAGCCGGTCGGCGTAGGCGGTGATGCGCATGTTCCACTGCCGCAGCTTGGCCTTGAAGACCGGGTAGTTGCCGCGCTCGGAACGGCCGTCCGCGGTGACCTCCTCGTTGGCCAGCACGGTGCCGAGCCCGGGGCACCAGTTGACCGGCGCGTCCGAGGCGTAGGCCAAGCGGTAGTCGCCCAGCACGCCCGCGCGCTCGGCGGCGCTCAGCTCGCTCCAGGGGCGCCCGTCCGGGGTGGCGCGCTCGCCGGACGCGAACTGCTCGACCAGCGTGTCGATCGGCCGCGCCTTACCCGCCCGCGGGTCGTACCAGGAGTTGAAGATCTGGGTGAAGATCCACTGGGTCCACTTGTAGTACTCCGGGTCGATCGTCTCGATCGACCGGCGGTTGTCGTAGCCCAGGCCCAGCCGGCGCAACTGGCGCCGCATGTTCGCGATGTTGGCCTCGGTGGAGACCCGCGGGTGGGTGCCGGTCTGCACCGCGTACTGCTCGGCGGGCAGGCCGAAGGCGTCGAAGCCCAGCGTGTGCAGGACGTTGTAGCCGGTCATGCGGTGGAAGCGGGCGTACACGTCGGTGGAGATGAAGCCCAGCGGGTGGCCGACGTGCAGCCCCGCGCCCGACGGGTACGGGAACATGTCCATGATGAACTTTTTGGGCCGCTCCAGCACCGCCCCCGGCTCACCGGCGCCGGCGCGTCCGGCCAGGTCACCGGTCGGGTTGGGGACCTCGTACGTGCCGTTGGCGTCCCAGAAGTCCTGCCAGCGTGCCTCGATGTCAGCGGCCAGCGCCGCCGTGTAGCGGTGCGGCGACGCGGCTGCGGTCTCGGCCGCGGTGTGGGTCTCGCTCATCGTCCTCAAAGCTCCATCGATCGTCTCTGCCAGCGGGTACGTACGGAAACGAAAAATCCCCTCGCACAGGAGGGGACGCCGCGCCGATGCCGACCGGCTCATCGCTTCGGTCGGTACTGATCAGCGCGGCTCGCTAAGCAGAAGGCGTACGGCACGCATGGGGTCAGGTTACCGCAGCGGCTCAAGCACCCGCACCGTACGCCGCCTGGCCCCGGCCCGCCCGTACGCCGCCCCGGACCCGGCCCGTCCGGGCCCGCCGACCACCCGCGATCGACGGTCCCCCCGCGACCGACCGACCGGCCCGCGGCCCGTCACCCGCCGTGGGCCCGACGCCGCACGCCCGCGACGTCCGCCCCCACGGCCCGGCGCGCCGGCCGCCGCTCAGCCGTTGCGGAACTCCGCGCACCGGTAGGGGCCCAGCGGGTCGCCGTCGGACGGGCGGATGGTGACCTCGACGTCGTCGGTCCTGACCTCGGGGTCGAGCACGGCCTGGGCGCGCGCCATGGTGCACACCAACTGCCCGGTACCCAGGTCACGCCCGTCCGCCGGGTAGGGGCCCTCGTAGCGCACGGTGACCCGCGACCCCGAACCGGTCGCCGAGGCGCCGTTGAGTTGGACGAGCGAGGTGAGCCCGTCGCGCTGCTCGGCGGCGGGTGGGCCCTGGGCGAGCAGCTTGATCACCGAGTTCAGCTCGGTGACCTCCCGGTCGAGCAGCGGCACGGCGCGCAGTCCGCCCTCGGACGCGTAGTACAACCGCATCCCGCGCGTCAGCCCGGACGCGGGCTCGCCGGCGTCCACCACGCCGGTCGGCTGGACGCCGCAGCCCGCCAGCCCGAGCACCAGACCGAGGCCGAGCCCCAGCCCGAGCGCCCGAGCCGGCGCCGGCCCCGGCCCCCACCGCCGCGACAGCGGCCGCGCGCGGCGTCGCGGGGCGCGCTGCGGCGCGGTGCCGATCCCCGGCGCGGCGCCGGTGCCCAATGCGGTGCGCATCCCCGGCGCGGCGTCGGTCCCCGATGCGGCGATGCCCGCGCCCCCTCGCCCGTCGCTCACTCCGCCACCCCTCCCGTAGATCCCGCGTGCCCCGTACGCCCCGTAGGCCCCGTAGGCCCCGCGCCGCTCAGGCGCTCCGTCTCATCCGAACGCTCCGCGTCTCCCGCGCGTCGCAGCGGCAGCCGCAGCGTGAAGACCGCACCGCGCGGCGGTGCGCCGCCCTCCGCGCCCCGGCCGACACCCGTGCCCCGACCGACCCCGGCCGCCATGCCCACCCCATCCGCCCCACCCACCACATCAGCCCTATCAGTCCCAGCCGCCGTGTCCGGCGCATCCGCCACCTCGATGGTTCCGCCGTGCAGGCGCGCGTTCTCCAGAGCGATGGCCATGCCCAGGCCGCTGCCCTGACCGCTCGCGTCGGCCGCGCCGCGCGTGCGGGCCGCGTCCGCCTTGTAGAAGCGGTCGAAGACCCGCTCCCGGGCCCGCGGCGGCAGCCCGGGCCCGTGGTCGGCGACCGTGAGGGTCACCCACTCCCCGTCCGCCGCGCCGTCCGTGGCCAGGGTCACGATCACCGGCGGGGCCCCGTGCCGCAGCGCGTTGCCCACCAGGTTGGCGACGATCACGTCGACGCGACGCCGGTCGACCACCGCCCGCACGCCCTCGTCGAGGCGCGTGTGCACCCGGTCCGTCCAGCCGCGCAGGGCCAGCGTGGCCCGTACCGTCTCGGCGAGGTCGGTCTCGGCCGCGTTCAGGTGCGCCGCCTTCGCGTCGAAGCGGGAGATCTCCATCAGGTCCTCGACCAGCCGGGACAGCCGGGCCGTCTCCGCGCCGACGGTGCGGGCCGCCCGCGCCACGTCCGGGGGAAGCTGGTCGGCGTCCTCCTCCAGGACCGTCGCCACCATGGTCATGGCCGCGAGCGGGGTCCGCAGTTCGTGCGAGACGTCCGCCACGAAGCGGCGCGCCTTGGCCTCCTGCTCGCGCAGTTCCGCGTCCGACGCCTGGAGCGCGTCGGCGGTCTCGTTGAAGGTACGGGCCAGGTCGGCGAGTTCGTCGTGCCCCCGAACGGCGACCCGGCTCCCCAGGTCGCCCGCCGCCAGCTCACGGGTGGCCCGGCTGAGCTTGCGTACCGGACGCAGGACCGTGCCCGCGGCCAGCAGCGCCAGCAGCGCGGCCAGCACCACCACGGGCACGATGCCCGCCCGCACCGAGTCCAGCAGCGCGGCCGTGTCGTCCCGTTCGGCCCGCAGGTCGGCGATGGCGAAGACCTCAAGCCCCGAGGTACGGCGGTCGCCGTCGGCGTACCGCACGGGCATGCCGACGACCAGGTACGGTTCGCCGCGCCAGGCCACGCGCTGGAACTGGGCCTGCTCACCGGCGCGCACGGCGGCCCGCAGCTCGGCGGTGATCCGGCCGGCCGTCTCGGCGCGCGCGTCGGATACGGCGACCAGGTCCTGGTAGCGGGCGACCACGGGCCGGGCGCCGATGCCCTCCGACACCCGGGCCGCGAACCGGGACAGCGACCGCTGGTCGGGCGGTACGTCGAAGTCGGCGGCGACGACGGTGGCCCGCTCCCGGAGGTCGCTCACGGCCGCGCTCTGGGCGCGTTGCAACACGGCGGTGCGCGCGTCCCGGTAGGCGAGGGCGGTCGCGGTCGCCGCGCTGATGAGCGTGGCCAGGACGAACGTGACGACGAGCCGGGTACGCAGCCCGCCGACGAGCCGACGGGAGCGCCGCTTCACTCCCCCACCCCACACCCGTCTCACAGCACGCCACCCGCCAGCGCCCCGGCACTCCACGTACGCCCCACGCCACCTCCCACGCGCCGCGCCGCGCCCCGCGCGCCCCCGACGACTCCGACCGCGCCCCGAGCCCCACGCGCACCCCCGACCCGGCGCACACCCGGAGCCCGCCGTACGCCCCACTTCCGGCACACACCCCAGGCCCGAACCCCGACGACAACCCGACGTCCGACGACAGCCCGGCGCCCGACAGCGGCCCGCAGCCCGCCGGCGGTCCCGTTCACAACAGCCCCGTTCACAGCGGCCCGAAGCGGTAGCCGAAGCCGCGCACCGTCTGGATGTACCGCGGCTTGGCCGGCACGTCCTCCAGCTTGGCCCGCAGCCGTCCGACCGCGGCGTCCACCAGCCGGGAGTCGCCCAGGAACGTGTGGTCCCAGACCGACTCCAGGAGTTGTTCCCGGCTGAACACCCGGCAGGGGGAGGCCGACAGCTCAAGGAGGAGCCGCAGCTCGGTGGGGGGCAGCGCGAGCCGCACCCCGTGTTTGGTGACGGTCAGGCCGGCGCGGTCGATCACCAGCCCCGCGAGGTCGGTGCCCGCCTGCTGCGCCGCCCCGGACGGCTCCGCGCGCCGCAGCGCGGCCCGGATGCGGGCCTCCAGGACGGGCGCGGTGACCGGCTTGACCACGTAGTCGTCGGCGCCCGCCTCCAGGCCGGCCACGATGTCCTGGTCGTCGCCGCGCGCGGTCAGCATGATGACCGGCAGCACGGCGGTCCTGGCGCGGATGCGGCGGCACACCTCGAAGCCGTCCAGGTCCGGCAGCATCAGGTCGAGCACGGCCAACTCGATCCGCCCGCTGCCCGGGCCGTCCAGCAGGGCGAGGGCCTCCTCGCCGGTGGCGGCCACGTCGACGTCGTACCCGTGCCGGCGCAGCACGAGCTCCATTCCGTCCCGTACGGACGCGTCGTCCTCGATGAGCAGCACGTGCGGCATGCGGATGATTATGAGCATGTGAGGGGCCGGTCCGCCGCCCCGGACGGTGGCGGATACGCAGGTCGGGGGCATTGTTACGTTCTCATCATGTGGCCATGGAACGGCCATCACGTGCCCTGCCGAGGGTTACGGCCATGAGTTCCCCAACGATCTCCCCGAGCCCCACCCGACTGCGGCTGGCCGCGCTCGTCGCGGCCCCCGTGCTCGCCCTCTCGGTGGCGTGCGGCGGCGACGACTCCGACGGCACGCGGTCGAGCGACGACATCGCCTCGGTGCCGCAAGCCCCGTCGGCCTCGCAGTCCACACAGGACGCGCGGGACACACGCGCCCCGGACAGCCGGACCGCCGGCAAGAGCGCCTTCTACGACGCGCAGTTGGCGTACGTCCAGTGCATGCGCGCCAAGGGCGGCTACCCGGACTTCCCCGACCCCAAGCTCAGCGGCTACCTCGACTGGAAGAAGGTCAACGCGATCGGCTCCCAACCCGGCCGCAACGAGGGCATCAAGGGCGGCAAGAACGGCGTCTGCGTCCCCGAACTCCGGAAGACCATGACGGCCGAACCCAAGCGCGACCAGCAGAAGGACTACGAGTCGATGCTCGCGCACGCCAAGTGCATGCGGGACAACGGCGTCTCGCGGTTCACCAACCCGACCATGAGCGGCGGCAACGCCCAGCCCGGCGGCGACCCGAACCCGGGCTCCCCGGTCATCGACACCGAGTCGCCGGCGTACGAACAGGCCCGCGAGGCGTGCAAGGGCAAGCTGCTCGAGGGCCTGGACGGCATGCAGTGAGGCGCGGCACCGCGATCCGCGCGTGCGGCGCGGTGGCCGTCGTCGCCGCTGCCGCCGGGGGCGTCCTGCTCCTCGGCGACGACGGTGACGGCGGCAACCCGGGGCGCGGCGGCGACCTGCCGCCCGCCACCGCCACCGTCGTGCGCACCGACCTCGTGCGGGCCAAGACCGTCGACGGCACGCTCGACTTCGCCCAGCGCCGCCCCGTCAAGTCCGCCGTCGACGGCACCGTAACGGTGGCCGCCGTCCAGGGCGCGTCACTGTCCCAGGGCCAGGCGCTGTACGAGCTGGACGACAAACCGGTCACGCTGCTGTACGGGCCGGCCCCGATGTTCCGCGAGATGAAGGTGGGCGACCGGGGCACCGACGTGCTGCAACTGGAGCGCAACCTGCGCGACTTGGGGTTCGGCGCCGGCCTGTACATCGACCCGCGGTACGACGAGGACACCGAGGCCGCCGTCAAGCGGTGGCAGAAGTCCCTGAACCGCGTCCCCACCGGCCGGGTCGGCCGGGGCGACGTCGTCTTCCAGCCGGGCAGGGTCAAGGTGGTCGCGGCCGACGCGGCACTCGCCGACCAGGTCGGCCCGGGCGACCCGGTCCTCACGGTCGCCTCCACCAAACCCGTCGTACGGGCCGAGCTGGAACTCGGCGACAGCGCGCTCACCGCCCGCGACACCAAGGTCGAGGTCACCCTGCCGAGCGGCAGGACCGTGCCCGGCCGGGTCGCCGGGACGGTACGCCCCGAGGAGTCCGCCGCCGAGGGCGGCGCGGCCGAGGAGGGCATCACCGTCGAAGTCGTCCTGGACGGCGGTTCGGCCATCGCGTCGGGCGAGGACACCAGGGCGTCGGCGAGCGTGAGATTCGTCAGCGAGGCCCACAAGGACGTCCTCGCCGTCCCCGTAGAGGCGGTCATCGCCCTGCGCGGCGCGGACGGCGGCTACGGACTTCAGGTCGTACGGGACGGCACCAGCACCGTGGTGCGGGTGGAGACGGGCATGACGGCCGACGGGCAGATCGAGGTCAGCGGCCCGGACGTGCGCGAGGGCATGCGGGTCGGGGTGGCGAAGCCATGACGCCGGTGATCGAACTGCGGGACGCCAGCAAGGCGTACCCCGGCGGCGTGCACGCGCTGCGCGGCGTGAACCTCACCGTCGACGCGGGCGAACTGCTGGCCGTCGTCGGCCCGTCCGGCTCCGGCAAGTCCACGTTGCTCCACGTCATCGGCACGCTCGACCGGCCCACCTCGGGCACCGTGCGGGTCGCCGGGTACGACGTGGCCACGCTCTCCGACTCCCGGCTCGCCGCGCTGCGCGCCCGCTACATCGGCTTCGTCTTCCAGCACTTCCACCTGTCGGCGGGGCGCGACGCGGTGGCCAACGTCGCCGACGGGCTGCTGTACGCGGGCGTGCCACTGCGGGAGCGGCGCGCGCGGGCGCGCGAAGCGCTGGCCAGGGTGCGCCTCGACCACCGCTTCGAGCACCGGCCGCACGAACTGTCGGGCGGCGAGAAGCAGCGCGTGGCCATCGCCCGCGCCCTGGTCGGCGAGCCCCGGCTGGTGCTGGCCGACGAGCCGACCGGGGCGCTCGACACGGCGTCCGGCGAGGTCGTCATGGAGGTGCTGCGCGAGCTGAACGCGGCCGGCACCACCATCTGCGTCATCACCCACGACAACGAGATCGCACACGCCCTGCCGCGCCGGGTGCGCTGCCGGGACGGCGAGATCGTCGCGGACTCGCGCACCCCGGCGGAAGGGGCCCGGCCATGACGAGGGACCTCAAGCCCGCCCGGCTGGCCCCACGGGACATCCTCCGCGTCGGCGCGGTCGGCCTGCGCGCACGCCGCGCGCGCGTGGTGCTCTCGGCGCTCGGCATCGCCATCGGCATCGCGACCATGGTCGCGGTCGTCGGCCTCGCCGAGTCGAGCCGCGCCGACCTGATGGCCCAGCTCGATCGGCTCGGCACCAACCTGCTCACGGCCGAGGCCGGCGACGACGTCACGGGGCAGGAGGTGAAGCTGCCGAAGAACGCGGTGGCGATGGTCGAGCGCATCGGCCCGGTGCGGCACGCCACGGCGACCGCCAACGTCGACGCGCGCATTCGCCGCAGCGACGTGGTCCCCCAGGAGCGCACCGCCGGCGTCACCACCCAGGCGGCCCGCCTCGACCTGCTGACCACGCTGGGCGGCGAGGTCGCCCGGGGCACCTGGCTGACCCCGGCCGGCGAGCGCCTGCCGACGACGGTGCTCGGCGCGGTGGCGGCGGAGCGGCTGGGCATCACCCGCACCGGTGAGGCGATCATGATGAACGAGACGCGCGTGGTCGTCGTCGGCATCCTCAAGCCGATCGAACTGGTCCCCACGCTGGACCGGGTGGCCATGGTCGGATTCCCCGCCGCCGAACGCTACTTCGGCTTCGACGGCCACCCCAGCACCGTCTTCGAGCGCTCCACGGACGCCTCGGTCGAGGACGTACGGGCGGTCCTGGCCCGCACCGTCAACCCCGGCGACGAGGCGGTCGTCAAGGTCTCCCGCCCCTCGGACGCGCTGGCCGCCAAGGCCGCCACGAACGAGGGCCTGACCCACCTGATGCTGGGCCTAGGCGCGGTGGCCCTGCTGGTCGGCGGGGTCGGGGTGGCCAACACCATGGTCATCTCGGTCCTGGAACGCCGCCAGGAGATCGGCCTGCGCCGCTCGCTGGGCGCCACGCGCAACGCGATCCGGCTGCAGTTCCTGACCGAGTCCCTGCTGCTCTCGGCGCTCGGCGGCGGCACGGGCGCGCTGCTCGGCACGGCGGCCACGCACGGCTTCGCGCGGTCCCGGGGCTGGGCGACGGTCGTCCCACCCTGGTCCCTGGCGGGCGGCCTGGCCGCCACGCTGGCGATCGGCGTGGTCGCGGGCCTGTACCCGGCGATCCGCGCCTCCCGCCTGCACCCGACGGTGGCGCTGAACTCGGCGTGAGAGCAGGGGAAACCAGAAGATCCCGTCCGATGCGATCGGACGGGATCTCGGGAACTCCACTGAGGGGTTCTTCTGTGGAGCTAAGGAGAATTGAACTCCTGACCTCCTGCATGCCATGCAGGCGCTCTACCAACTGAGCTATAGCCCCAAAGTGTTTCCCGCTTCGGTTTCCCTCGGCGGCATCGCCTACATTACACGGACCGGCTGGGCTTTCGCCAAATCGGTTCTCCGGGCGACTGCCACGGCTATGCCGTGGCGAACGAGTAGAACCGCTTCAGGGTGCAGTGCTCGTCCAGCAGACGCCCGTAGATCGGCTCGCCCTCAAGCTCGCGGTACGTCTCGATGGGGTCGCCTTTTATGATCAGCGCCCGCGCGCACTCGACGCACCAGTACTGATAGTCGGCGTTGAGCGGTTCCATGTCGCGGACGATCGGCGTCCCGCTGCCACACCAGTCGCATTTACGGCTGTGCGCACCCATCAATCAGCTCCAGCTATGACCGCAGGACGTGCACACATAGGAGATCCCGCCGTTGTCACCCAGCACCTGCGCCACGTGCGCCGAGCCGCAGGCCGGACACTGCAACACCGTGACGTCCCTCGTCGACCGCGGCCCGTCGGGCATCGCACCACAGGGACCGACGGGGCACGTGACGCGCGGTGCGTACTCCGGCAGCCAGTCATATCCCTGTGCTTCGGCGATCTCCAGCAGGTCGTTGACCTCCTCCAGGACGCTGGTCGGCATCGCACCGCCCCTCCCATCGGCACCGTCCCCTCGCGGCGATCTCGATTCTGTCATGCGAAGGCGTGCGGGTCAGCGCCTGGTCACAGCGCGATCTCCCTCGCACCCGCGCCCAGCCCCCGCGAACCGATTCCCCCCGCCGCCCACCTGACGCCCCGCCACCCCCCGGGCACCGCCCCGCCCTTGCCCCCACACCGAGCCCCAAGCCCACCCACACCGGCGACCCCGAGCCCCCCGAGCCACCCCCACCAGCAAAGCCACCCGCCCAACTACGCCGGCGCAGCCGCGCACCCCGACCCCGCTCCGGCGAAGCCGAGCACCCCTCACCCCGCACCAGCGAAGCCGCGCACCCGACAACGAACCCACCCGACCCGCTACCGCGCACCCGAGCACTCCGCGCCGACGAAGCCGCGCACCCCGGCACCGCCCCCCGCCACAACAAATCCGAGCACTCCGCGCCGACGAAGCCGCGCACCCTCACCCCCGCGCCGGCGCAGCCGCGCACCCCCACCCCGCTCCGGCGAAGCCGAGCACCCGCGATGGCGAAGCCGAGCACCCGGCTCACCCACTCCGAGGAGGCCACCCCGCGGGGGCCGCGGGTGGCGAAGCCCCCGCCCCGCGAGGCGAAGCCGAGCAGAAACGACGAAGGCGACCCGGTCCGCGCTTTCCGCGGACATGGGTCGCCTATCGCCTTCGTGGAGCTAAGGAGAATTGAACTCCTGACCTCCTGCATGCCATGCAGGCGCTCTACCAACTGAGCTATAGCCCCGCTGTTCCGTCTCGGAGGTGAACCCATCGGGTGGGGCTCACTTCCGTGCCGTGAACGAGTAGAACTCTAACCCGTGACCTGGCCGAATGTGAAATCCGGGGGCGGCGGTGGGGCTGGGCCGCGCTGGTCGGGGGCTGGGCTCAGTCGTCGTCGCCGAGGACGGGTTCGGGCAGGGTGCCCGCGTTGTGCTCCAGGAGGCGCCAGCCGCGCGCGCCCTCGCCGAGCACGGACCAGCAGCAGTTGGTGAGGCCGCCGAGGGACTCCCAGGTGTGCGGGTCCAGGCCGATGAGCCGGCCGATGGTGGTGCGGATGGTGCCGCCGTGGCTGACGACGACGAGGGTGCCGTCGTCGGGCAGCTTGTCGGCCATGGCCAACACGAACGGCGCGGCCCGGTCGGCCACCTCCGTCTCCAGCTCCCCGCCACCGCGCCGGACCGGTTCGCCGCGCTTCCACGCGGTGTACTGGTCGCCGAAGCGGGCCATGATCTCGTCGTGCGTGAGGCCCTGCCACTGGCCGGCGTACGTCTCGCGCAGCGCCGGGTCGTGGGTGACGTCGAGCCCGGTGAGGGCGGCCAGCTCGGCGGCGGTGGCGGCGGCCCGGCGCAGGTCGGAGGCGATGATCGCGTCCGGGTTGAGCGCCGCCAGGAGCCGGGCGGCGCGGCGGGCCTGGGCCACGCCGGTCTCGGTCAGCTCGATGTCCGTGGAGCCCTGGAAGCGGCGTTCGAGGTTCCACGCGGTCTGGCCGTGCCGCCACAGGACGATGCGGCGGCCACGGCCGCGCTCGGTGCCGGTCAGCGGAGCTCACCGTCCAGGTCGCCCTCGCCCTCGTCCGCCGCGGCCTGCGCCTTGGCGTGCTCGGCACCCTTGCCCTGGGTGGCGACGGCGTCCGCGGGCAGTTCGAGCTGGGGGCAGTCCTTCCACAGCCGCTCAAGGGCGTAGAAGACGCGCTCCTCGCTGTGCTGGACGTGCACCACGATGTCGACGTAGTCGAGCAGCACCCAGCGGGCGTCGCGGTCGCCCTCGCGGCGCACCGGCTTGGCGTCGAGCTCCTTGTTCAGCCGCTCCTCGATCTCGTCGACGATCGACTTGACCTGGCGGTCGTTGGGGGCCGAGGCGAGCAGGAAGGCGTCGGTGATGGCGAGCACGTCGCTGACGTCGTAGGCGATGATGTCGTGCGCGAGCTTGTCGGCCGCGGCCTGAGCGGCGGTCTTGATGAGCTCGGTGGAGCGGTCCGTGGCGGTCACAAGCAGGGCTTTCCGGTTGGTGGTAACCCCCGTGGTAGGACCGGGGGCGCGTGCCTCAAGGGTCTCACGCCGCACCGACACTTCCGCCAGCCCTTTACGCGCCGGCGGCCCGGGCCCCGGCGCACCGCCGGGGCCCGGGCTCGGCTCTGGCTCGGTCCCGGGCCAGAGCGTCCCTCAGCCCTGCTGGCCCTTGAAGTCGCGGCCGAGGACGACCGTGACGTCGGCGTTGGCCGCGCCCTTGCCCTGGCGTACCGCGCTCTCCGGCAGCCCGAGCGTCGCGGCGACCTCCTTGGCCTGGCCGGCCTGTGCGGCGTCCGCGTAGCTGACGCGCGAGGTGGACTCGGCGGGTCCCGTGCCGCCGCCGAGGACCGTGAAGCCGCCGTTGACCAGGGCGACCTGTGCCGCGCTCGCCTTCTGGTCGTCGCCCGTCGCGTCGCGCACGCTCACCCGCGCGGGGCTGTCGGCCGCGTCGTCCGGCTTCTTGACCGAGCCGCCGAGCACGTCCTTGACCACGTTCTCGGTGGCCTCCTCGCTGAGCGTGCCGTCGCTCTGCACGGCGAGCAGGTCGGTGGCGTACGAGCCGTCCTGGGCGCGCTGGGCGAGCCCGGCCAGCGAGGCCCCCAGTTGCTTCTCGGACAGCGAGGGGTCGGGGATCTGGGAGAGCTGCTCGACGGTGGTGGTGGCCTTCCCCGGGTCGGTGGAGACCTTCTCCAACACGGCCTCCATCACCTGGCCGAACCGGGTGAGCTGCTTGGCCTGGTCCTCGCCCGGCTCCTGGTGAGTGGCGTACGCGACGGCGCCCTGGCCGCCGAGCTGTACGTCCTTGCCGGGCCTGACCAGCGGGTCGTCGCCCTTCCTGGCGCCCGGAACGGTGACGTCGGTGTCGAGCGTGATCCCGCCCACCAGCTCGACCAGGTTCTCCAGGTAGGGCGTGTCCAGGCGCCAGGTGCCCTGGATCTCGGAGCCGAGCAGCGTGCTCAGCGCGTCCCTGGTGCCGCCCGCCCCCTCGTCCTCCACGGCGTTGCCGAGGGTGGTGGTGCCGTTCTCGCCGGCGACGGCGAGCGCGTTGGGCAGCAGGACGGTGCTGCCCTTCCTGGTCGTCTCGTTGTCCACCAGCAGCGCGCTGGAGCTGCCGCCGCCCTTGGTCTCGCGCAGGTGCACGACGATCACCTGGCGCTGCTGCGGGCCGCCCGCGGCGGCCTCGTCGTCCCCACCGCTGGAGACGCCCGGGAGTTTGTCGGCGTACCAGAGGTAGCCCACGCCGCAGCCGGCGACGAGGGCGAGCGCGGCGATGAGCCCGATCAGGCGGGTGCGCAGTTGCCGCTTGCGCCCGTCGCGCCGCTCCGAGCGGGTCTCGGCGAACTTCAGCCAGTCGATGACGTCTTCCGACTCCTCGTCCGGCTCCTCGATGAACGAGAACTGCTCGGTCCGGTAGTCGTCGTCCGCCCCGTCAGCGCCCTCCCGCCCCGACGCGCCACCCTCGCCCCGGGTCGGCCCGGATCGCCCGGGTGCCTCGTCGGAGCCCCGGCCCGGCGCGCTGCCGGCGGGCACGGGCGGTGCCTGCCGCGCCTCGGCCTGCCGTGGCAGCCACGCGCCGTCGGCGGCCTGCCCGGCCTGGGCTCGCCCGGCCTGGGCTGGTCCCTGGTCGGGTCGGGCTTGGTCGGGCTGGCCCTGGCGTGGCACCCGGCGGTGGGTGGCCGCCTGGGGCGCGGGCTGGCCGTACGCGTCGTAGCCGTAGCCGTCCTGCGAGGGTGCCTGGGTCGCCTGGGGCGGCGCGTGCGAGGCCGTCGGCGCCGCGTGGCCGTGCCGGCCGGTCGGGTAGGGCTGGCCGGCCTCGGGCGACCGCGAGCCGTCGGGGCCCTGGCCCGGGTACGCCCGCGGCGCGCCGTAGGCGTCCGGGAAACCGTGCTGGCCCTGCGGGGCCTGGTCCTGCCCCGGGTACCGCTGGTGCTGGCTGCCGCCGTACGGATCGTAGGACGCCGGCTGCCCCACGCCGGGCTGCTGCTGTCCGTACGCGTCACCGTGCGCCTGGCCGTGACCCTGGCCATGGCGGGGGCCCTGGCCGGGCCCCTGTGTGCCGGGGCCGCCGTACGGGTCGTAGCCCTCGTCCTGCGCCTGCGGGTAGCCCTGGTAGCCCTGTTGTTGGCCCTGCGCCGGGTAGCCGGCCTGACTGGGCTGGTGGGGTTCGTGGGGCTGGTCGGGCTGCTGGTAGGCGTCGTAGCCGTAGCCCTGGGGCTGCTGCGGGTAGCCACTCTGCTGGTAGCCGCCCTGCGGGTAACCACCGTCGGCGGGGTAGGGGGGCTGGTAGGGCGCCTGGTAGGAGGCGTCGGATGGGTACCCGGCGCCGGTGCCGTACGGGTCGCCCGGGGGGTGGGGGTCGTACGGTCGGTCCCCGGGCCAGTCGTCGGGAGGAGGCGGGTCCTGTCGGTCGTTCACCGGTGCCCCTTCAGCCGTCGTCGCGGTACAGCTCGCGCTTGTCGATGTAGCGCACCACGCCGTCGGGCACCAGGTACCAGACCGGATCGCCCTGCGCGACGCGTGCTCGGCAGTCCGTCGAGGAGATCGCCAGCGCCGGGACCTCGATCAGCGAGACGCCGCCCTCGGGCAGGCCCGCGTCCGTCAGTATGTGCCCCGGCCTGGTCACCCCGATGAAGTGCGCGAGCGAGAACAGGTCCGCCGCGTCGTGCCAGGTCAGGATCTGCGACAGGGCGTCGGCACCGGTGATGAAGAACAGGTCCGCGTCCGCGTTCTCGGCCCGCAGGTCGCGCAGGGTGTCCGCGGTGTACGTCTTGCCGCCGCGGTCGATGTCGATCCGGCTGACGGAGAACTGCGGGTTGGACGCGGTGGCGATCACCGTCATCAGGTAGCGGTCCTCGGCCGGGGACACCGTCTTGTGGCTCTTCTGCCACGGCTGTCCGGTCGGCACGAACACCACCTCGTCCAGGTGGAACTGCGCGGCCACCTCGCTGGCGGCGACCAGGTGTCCGTGGTGGATCGGGTCGAAGGTCCCGCCCATCACGCCGAGTCGCCGCTTCACGGACGCTGTCTGTTCTCCCATGCGTGCAGACCCTACTAAGCGCGCTCGTACCCCGGCGCCGAGGTCAGCGGTCCCGGTTGAAGCGCGTGGTGATCCACAGCAGCAGGAGCAGGAAGAGCAAGGCTCCGCCACCGGTCAGGTAGGGGTTGAGGCTGTCGTGCTTGCCACTGTGCTCGCCGCCGCCCTCGGAGGCGAGCGTGGCCAGGGTCGCGTGTGCGGTGTGGAATGCGGTCATCGTCAGCAGGACCTATCCGGGGCGGTCCCCAGGCCACGCGGCTCGGGGAGGGTCGGGCAGAAGACTTCCGGCACATCGTATGCGGCGACCTCGCGCAACCTCACGCCGACTCCGCACGTCTTGTCGACTGGCAGGCCCGGGGCGGGGCCCGACGGGGGCTCAGTCCTGCCCGCCCTGTCCCCGGTAGCCGCGCAGCAGGAACCAGGCGAGGAGGACGGCGCCCACCACCCCGACGACGATCACCGTGCGCAGGACGGGCCCCGCGCCGCCGCCGTGCGAGCCACCGCCGCCGGGGGTCGCGGTGGGGGTGGGGACGGCGAGGACGACGTCGTGCAGGCCAGTGAGGTAGTGCATCACTCCACGGTAGCCACGTCATCCGCACGTCCTAGGGTGGGGTGGGGCCAAGGGGCGTCAGGGGCCACGACCGGCAGTCACACGAGGGGGCACGATGAGCGACAGCAACACTCACGGGCACGAGCACGTACCGAGCCGCGAGCGCAGGCGATTTCCCGGGATCTCCTCCCGCGCCTACGAGCACCCCGCCGACCGGTCCGCGCTGGTGGCGCTGCGGAAGTTGAGCGGGTTCGACACCGTCTTCAAGACACTCAGCGGCCTGCTCCCCGAGCGCAGCCTGCGCCTGCTGTTCCTGTCCGACTCGGTGCGGGTGAGCGACCGCCAGTTCGCGCACCTCAACGACATGCTGCGGGACGCCTGTTACGTGCTGGACATGGAGCGGATCCCGCTGATGTACGTCCAGCAGGACCCGAACCCGAACGCCATGTGCATCGGGCTCGACGAGCCGATCATCGTGCTGACCACCGGCCTGGTCGAACTCCTCGACGAGGAGGAGATGCGGGCGGTCATCGGCCACGAGGTGGGGCACGCCCTGTCGGGGCACGCCGTGTACCGCACGATCCTGCTGTTCCTCACCAACTTCGCGACGAAGGTCGCCTGGATCCCGCTCGGCAACATCGCCGTGATGGCGATCGTGACGGCGCTGCGCGAGTGGTTCCGCAAGTCGGAGCTGTCGGCGGACCGGGCCGGGCTGCTCGTCGGCCAGGACCTCAGGGCGTCGATGCGCGGCCTGATGAAGCTGGCGGGCGGCAACCACCTGCACGAGATGAACGTGGACGCGTTCCTGGAGCAGGCCGAGGAGTACGAGGCCAGCGGCGACCTGCGCGACTCCGTGCTGAAGATCCTCAACGTGCTGCCCCGTACCCACCCGTTCGCCACCGTGCGCGCGGCCGAGCTGAAGAAGTGGGCGGCCAGCCGCGACTACCAGCGGATCATGGACGGCCACTACCCGCGCCGGGACGAGGACAAGGACACCTCGGTCAGCGAGTCGTTCCGGGAGTCGGCGAGCCACTACGCGGACACCGTGCGCAGCAGCAAGGACCCGCTGATGGGCCTGGTCCGGGACATCGCGGGCGGCGCCGGCGACCTGGGCGGCAAGCTGCGCGACAGGTTCACCGGCGGCGGTCGGGGCGGCGGCTCCGACGCCGGCGGCCCGGCCGCCGGCGAGGGACCCACCGGCGGCAGCGGCCCGACCGGCGGCGGCCCGGCGGGCGGCAGCGGCCCGGCGGGCGACGGAGGCGGCACCGGCTCCAACGGCTCCACGGGCGACGGCGGCACCGGCCCGACGGGCGGCGACGCGAGCCGCTAGGCGCCGTCGCGAGCGGCAAGGCCCCGGCGGGCCCGCGCCGGGGCCCCACGGGCCCCGCGACGGCCCGCCCGGGGCCCGCACGGCCCCCGCCGGGCTAGCGGCGGCCCGTGCCAGACGGCTGGGCGTCCGGCGCCAGCACGCCGCACAGCGAGTCGGTGGGGCGCCCGGTCGCGTACGGGTTCGTACCGGCTGAGGCGTCCGCTGGCGCGCGCTGCCCCGCGAACAACGGCTGGAGGTAGGTCGCGGCGTCCGTCGCGCACGCCTGCGGCCCGGCCTGTAGGGCGCTCTCCACGACCTCCACGTGGTGGTCGCGCAGGTCCTCCCGGTCGAAGCGGAGCCGGGCCTCGCGCCGCACCGTGAACAGCGAGTGCGGCCCGGTGCCCGGCACGGTGACCGGCTCCGCCAGGTCCCGGCCGTTCCCGGTACCGGCCGAGCCGGTGGCCGGGGTGTCCGTGCGCGGGGCGTGCGCCGCGGCGCGGCGTACGGCGTACACGTACGTGTGATCGGCGACGACCTCCAGGGCCGTGGAGTTCACCTCGGTCACCCGCATGCTCCCCCGCACCCGCACCGGCTCCTTGGCCAGCGAGACGCGCTCCGGGTCGAAGCGCATCACCCAGCCGGTGGCCGCGTGCCGCCCGTCGTCGGCGGGGCGGGACAGGCTCGCGTCGAACTGGCCGAGCTGGTCCGGGTCGATCAGCATCCGGACCGCGCGGGCGTCGCCGCCGGCCAGCGTGTCCGCGTCGAGCGCGGAGTGCACCAGGAACTCCTTGGCCGTGCCGAGCGCCTCCCGCACCTGGTCGTCGGAGAAGTGCGCGGTGCGCTCCACCGCGGGCAGCGTGATGCCCTCGGCGCCGATGCGGAACTTCCGCGCCGGGCTGCTCGCGTACAGGTCGGCCGCGGCGCCGCCGGGCACCTCGCCGCGCGGGGTGAGCGGCACCAGCGTGCTGCGCAGCGGCTCGGCGGCGCGCGTCGTGGGCTTCTGGTACGGGCGTTGGATGCCCATGTAGACGGCGGTGGCGAAGGCGACGGCGATGAGCAGGACCAGGATGACGGCCTGCTGCGGCGAGCCGCGCTCGCGCCGTCGGGGACCGCCCCGGCTGCGCACGGCCGGCGTGTGGTCGCCGATGCGCTCCTGGGCGGAGAACTCTTGCAGGGGGGCGGCGCGGACGAACGACTCGTCGAAGACGACGGAGCGGTACTCGTCGTCACCGCCTCCCGGGGCGCTCTCAGGTGTCCCCTCGGGAGGGTCTCCAGGCCCGGTCATATCACCAGAGTAGGCCGGCGGGGCCGTGGATAAACGTCCCACGGCCATGACAAGTTCGGACGGAAGCGCACGCGGTCACGGGAGCCGGGGTGCGGCGGCGGCCGGTGGCGGAGTGGTGTGGGCGGATTCGACGGCGTCGGCGGAGGCGGTGGGTCCGGGAGAGGCGATCGGCGGGTTCGGGAGGGCGGGGGCGTCCCGCGCGTCGCGTACGTCGGGCGGGTCGAGGTCCAGGAGTCGGGTGTCCGCGCCCCGGCGCACCGTCTCGGAGTAGGCCGCCTCCGGCTCGTCGCCGGGCGCGCCCGGCGCGCCGTCCACCTCCGAGCTGGCCGGCGGCGGGCTGGGGTCCTGGCGGTTGCCGCCCCCGGACGCGCCCCGGTAGACGGCGGTGAAGGCCATGGCCACCACCCCGATGCCCATCAGGACAGCCAGCACCCAGGCCACCGGGCGCTGCCAGTGCGCGTGGCCACGGTAGGGGCGGCCCGCGTCGCCGTACTCGCCGTACGGGCCGAACTCCTCGTCCGCGTCGGGGTCGTCACCCGCGTGGCCGTATCCGTACCGGCCGTCGTGGCGCGGGTCGTCGGGGTCGTGGCCGAACTCTCCGTCCGGCCCGTACCCCTCGTCGTAGGGATCGTCGTCGCGGGCGCCTCGGCGTCCGCCGCGGGTCGCCTCGGCCTCCGCGCGCGCCTGGGCGGCGGCCAGCATCCGCTCGACGGCGGAGGGTTCATGGACTTCGGCGGACCGCACGAAGTCCTCGTCGAAGACCACGGAGGCGAACGCGTCCCCCTCGCCCGCCGAGGGCGAGGTCGGACCCAGTTCGGCAGCCCCGTGGTGGTGGTCGTCGGGCTCGTCGCCGTCCGGGAACGGCTTGCCCCCCACGTCGTCCGGCACGCGTCCAGGTTAGCCCTGGGAGGTCGATTTGGGCAGGGCGGACGGAAAGTCCGGGGTATTCCGTCCGGAGCCGTCCGGGTGGCGGCCCGGCCGCGCGACGGGCGGGTCATCCCCTCCGGGCCCCCGCGACCCCGGCCCTGGCGCACGGCCGGACCGGCACCCGGAGGCGGTTACCGTACGTGTCCGTCGCCGGTGACAATGTACTTGGTCGAGGTCAGCTCCGGCAGCCCCATCGGCCCGCGGGCGTGCAGCTTCTGGGTGGAGATGCCGATCTCGGCGCCGAACCCGAACTGGCTACCGTCCGTGAACCGGGTCGAGGCGTTGACGGCCACCGTCGTGGAATCCACCAACTGCGTGAACCGGCGGGCCGCGGCCTGCGCGGTGGTCACGATCGCCTCGGTGTGCCCGGAGGACCAGCGGCGGATGTGCGCGATCGCGGCGTCGAGCGAGGGCACGACGCCGGCCGCGATGTCGTACGAGAGGTACTCGGCGGCCCAGTCCTCGTCGGTGGCCTCCGTCACGGTGGCCGCGGACCCGGCGCGCTCGGCCGCCGCGCGTACCGCCGCGTCGCCGTGCACGGTCACACCGGCCTTGGCGAGCGCGTCCAGCGCCCGCGGCAGGAACGCCTCCGCGATGTCCTGGTGCACCAGGAGGGTCTCGGCGGCGTTGCACACGCTGGGCCGCTGGGCCTTGGAGTTCAGCAGGATCTCCACGGCCGTGTCGAGGTCGGCCTCCGCGTCCACGTACACGTGGCAGTTGCCGGTCCCGGTCTCGATGACCGGCACCGTGGACTGTTCCACGACGGTGCGGATCAGCGAGGCGCCGCCGCGCGGAATGAGCACGTCCACCAGGCCGCGCGCCCGCATCAACTCGCCGACCGCCTCCCGGCCCTCACCCGGCACCAACTGCACCGCGTCCGCGGGCAGCCCGGCCGAGGCGACGGCGTCGCGCACCACCGCGACGAGCGCGGTGTTGGAGCGGTACGCCGACGACGAGCCGCGCAGCAGCACCGCGTTGCCGGACTTGAGGCACAGCGCGGCGGCGTCCACGGTCACGTTGGGCCGGGCCTCGTAGATGATGCCGACCACCCCGAGCGGCACCCGGACCTGTCGCAGGTCGATGCCGTTCGGCAGGGTGGAGCCGCGCACCACCTCGCCCACCGGGTCGGGGAGCGTCACCACGTCCCGTACGTCGGAGGCGACGGTGGCCACCCGCTGGGGGGTCAGCGTCAGCCGGTCCACGAGGGCGTCGGAGGTGCCGGTCGCGCGCGCCCGCTCGACGTCCTCGGCGTTGGCCTCGATGATCTCGGTGGTCCGGGCGTCCAGCGCGTCGGCGATCGCGAGCAGCGCCGCGTCCTTGGCCGCGCGCGGCAGTGGCGCCAGCGTGGCGGCGGCCTCGCGGGCCCGGTGGGCGGACTGGACGACGGGGGACGGTGCGGATTCGCTGCTGCTCATGCGCGGCAGCCTAGCGGCGCCGCCGCGCGGGCCCCGGGCCATCTCGCCCTGCGAAACGCCCGCCCGCCCCGCGCCGGCCCGCCGCCCTCGCCGCCCGGCGGCTCCCGCCCGGGCGGCTCCCGCCCGGGCGGCGACGGCTCCCAGGCGCCCCGGGACGGCCTAGTACGGGTGCACGCCCACCGGCGTCGTCGGGGTCAGGCCGTGCCCCTGGGTGATGCGGTGGTGGTACGTCCCGCGGTCGATGACCTCAAGGCCGACGATCTCCCAGGGCGGCAGCTTCGCCGTCGAGCGGTGCTCGCCCCACAGGCGCAGCGCGAGCGCCGCCGCGTCGTGCAGGTCGCGGGCCTCCTCCCAGTAGCGGATCTCCGCGTGGTCGCCCGCGTACCGGCTGGTCAGCAGGAAGGGGTGGTCGTGCGCCAGTTGCTCCAGGGCCTGCCGCACCTCGGGCAGCGGGACCACGGGGCCGGAGACGCTCAGCGTGATGTGCCACATCCTGGTGGTCTCGCGCTCTCGCGGGGCCTGTCCGTCCGCCGCCGTCGCGCCGGCCTCCGTGGCCTCGCCCGCGTGCTGCTCCCCCGTGTTCACGCTGGTCAGTCTGCGTTCCTCGGTCATCGTCCGACGGGTTGGGGAGGCTCCCCCGCCCCGGGACTGCGCCACTGGGCGCCCTCGTCTCACCGGCGGCCTCCTGTTGCTCGCCGCTCCGCTCACCCCCGAGCGAAGCCGTGTGGTGCTCGCTGGGAGACCGCTTTCCCCGTGCGGCCCCGTTCAACAAAGTTGACCAGCCCGCGGCGGATGATGTGGCGGTTTTACGGAAGGTCCTCGGCGAAAGGTGGCTCTTTTGCCGCTTTCCCTTCGGTTCGCTTCGCCTCACAGTGCGCCGGTGACGCCCGTCAGGGGGCCAGCACGACCAGATCGTCGCGGTGCACGACCTCGCGCTCGTACGTCGGGCCCAGCTCGCGCGCCAGGTCCCGGGTCGAGCGGCCGATCAGCTTGGGCATCTCCCGGGCGTCGAAGTTGACGAGGCCACGGGCCACCGGGCGGCCCGTGGCGTCCCGCAGCTCGACCGGGTCGCCCGCCGTGAACTCGCCCTCCACGGCGCTGATGCCGGCCGGCAGCAGCGAGGTGCGCCGGTCGACCACGGCCCGCACCGCCCCCTCGTCAAGGACCAGCGCCCCGCGCGGCGCGGAGGCGTGGGCCAGCCACAGCAGGCGGCCGGTGGAGCGGCGGCCGGTGCGGTGGAAGAAGGTGCCGGTGGGCCGGCCGAGCAGCGCGTCGGCCGCCCGGCTCGCCGAGGTGAGCACGACCGGCACGCCGGCCGCCGCGGCGATCCGGGCGGCCTCCACCTTGGTCACCATGCCGCCGGTGCCCACGCCCGCCCGGCCCGCGCTGCCGATGGAGACGCCCTCCAGGTCGGCGGGGCCGGCGACCTCGGCGATCCGGGAGGTGCCGGGGGTGCTCGGGTCGCCGTCGTAGAGCCCGTCCACGTCCGAGAGCAGCACGAGCAGGTCGGCGCGGACCAGGTGGGCGACGAGCGCGGCGAGCCGGTCGTTGTCGCCGAACCGGATCTCGTCGGTGGCCACCGTGTCGTTCTCGTTCACCACCGGGATCGCGCCCATGGCCAGGAGCTGGTCCAGGGTCCGGTAGGCGTTCCGGTAGTGGGCGCGGCGACTGGTGTCGTCGCTGGTCAGCAGCACCTGGCCGACCCGTCGCCCGTACCGCGCGAAGGAGGCGGTGTAGCGGGCGACCAGCAGGCCCTGGCCCACGCTGGCGGCGGCCTGTTGGCGGGCCAGGTCGCGGGGGCGGCGGTCGAGGCCGAGCGGTGCGAGGCCGGCCGCGATGGCGCCGGAGGAGACCAGCACGATTTCCCGGCGCTCGCCGTGCGCGGCGGCCAACACGTCCACCAGCGCGTCCACCCGGTCGGCGTCCAGCCCGCCCGCCGCGGTGGTCAGCGACGAGGAGCCGACCTTGACGACGATCCGGCGCGCGGAGGTCACCTCGTCGCGCGCCGCGCCGTCCGCCGGGCTCGCCCCCGCCTGATCGCCCGCCGACGTGCGCGCGCCCGCTCGCGCCGAGCCGTCCTGGCTTGCCACGGCCGTTGCCACCTGCCCCTCCGTACCGCACTCATCGCTGCCCACGTTCGTGGGCAATGTACGGCAGCGGGCGGTTCGGCCGGGCGGGCGTTCGCCAGCCGGACGGCCCGCGCACCGCCGCCCCGCCGGGCCGCTCCGCTCGACCGGGCGGGCCCGCGCGTACGCCCCGCCCGTGGGGTCACGCCCCCGCCCGCGCCGCCGGCCGGGCACTGGCTGCCGCCGGGGCTAGGCTCCCGCCGGAGCCCGGAGGCACGACCTGGGCGCCGCTTTCGGCCATTCCGCCACGGGCCCGCGCCGGCCGGGGGCGGGCGTCCGTTCGCCGCGCGGGGGCGGGCGTCCTACGGTGAGGGGGCGGGCGGCCCCAAGGCGTGGGCCGGGCGTGGGCCGACGCGCCGGCGGGCGGGTGGCGAGCCTCGATCATCCGTCGAACACCAGGCAATTGCCCTAGTTCGCGGCTCTTGTCCCCGCAGCGGATTGTCACCGGGCCTGGCCACGGCATACCTTCGGTGGTCAAACCGTATCCAGACGCTGTCGCTCAGGTGACGGCGCGTGGAACGGTCGGCCAACGTGTGGCCGTTTTGCTCGTTCCCCTCGTTTCCGTCGCTCTCCTCTGCCAGGAGCCCACCCCGTGCCCTCTGCCGGAATCGCCCCCCGCCGACTCGTCCAGTTGGCGGCACTGCTCGCGATGATGGTGTTCTTCACCACTCAGCTCATCGGCGCCCTGCTCCCCAACGTGCCCCTCTTCATCGGCGCGTCCGCGGCGGGGCTCGCCCTCGACCTGTATCTCCAGCACAAGCAGCCGGGTCTGCTGTCGCTGTTGAGCAAGGTCCGCTTCGACGCCACGGTTCGGCAGTTGCTGCGCGACATGCTGATCATGGTCGGGCTGCTCCGGGTCGAAGGCGTCGACCCCACGCACGAGCAGGCGCCGCTCACCGTGGGACTGCTCGTCTTCTACATCGCGCACTTCGCCTGCCAGGCGATCGCGATACTCATCAAGCGCCGGCGGCTGCTGCCGTTCGTCACCCGCAACATCGACGCGAGCGCCCTGCACCTGACCGCCGCGCCGCCGCGCCTGCTGGCCCGCCAGCCCGCCCGCCGGCTGCTGCGCTTCGCCGTGCCGGCCACCGCCGGCCTGCTCGCCACCGCGGCCACCGAGGACGCCGCCTGGGGCTGGGCCGGCCTCGGCATCGCGCTCGCCCTCTCGCTCGGCAGCGTCGCCTGGCTGAGCACCTGGCTGCTGCCGCGCAAGCGGGCCGTGAGCGAGCAGCAGGCCCTGGAGTGGCTGGACCAGTGGCTGGCCGAGTACCAGCCGACGGTCGGCATGTACTTCTCGGGCGGCACCTCGTCCGCGTACCAGGCGAACATGTGGCTCTCCACGCTCGCCGCGCTCGACGGCAACCCGATCATCGTGCTCCGCGAGCGGTTCATGGTGCAGAAGATCGACGCCACGGACATCCCGATCGTGTGCATCCCCAAGGTCGTCCACCTGATGCGGCTCGAACACAGCACGCTCAAGGTGCTGCTGCACCCGGCGAACTCCGGCAAGACCTCGCAGGTGCTGCGCATCCCCTCGATCAAGCACGCGTTCACCAACCACGGCGAGAGCGACAAGCTCTCCAGTTGCAACCCGTACGCGAAGGCGTACGACGAGGTCTGGGTGGCCGGGCCGGCCGCCCGCGAGCGCTACCAGCTCGCCGACATCGGCGTCGACGACCGGGACGTGGTCGAGGTCGGCCGCCCGCAGCTCGCCCCGATCGCCCCGTACGCCGGCGCCCCCACCGGCGCGTACACGCAGGTGCTGTACGCCCCCACGTGGGAGGGCTGGGACGGCAACCCGGGCAACACCTCGGTCATCCTCGCCGGCGAGAACATCGTCCGCGCGCTGCTGGCCGACCCCGGCGTGCGCCTCCTCTACAAGCCGCACCCGATGACGGGCTCGGTCGACCCGCGCGCGGGCCTGGCCAACGAGCGCATCAAGGCGATGATCGCCGAGGCCAACACCCGCCGCTCCGGCGCGCGGCCGGGCCCTGAGGCGGCGGCCGAGCTGGCGCGGTGCACCGAGGCCCTGCAGAGCGTGACCACGACCTCCTTCCGGCGCGACAGCGACGAACTGGAGCGGATGCTGCTCCAGGGCGCCCCGGACAGCGACCGGGCCGCCGCGGTGGACGCCGCCGTCGCCGCCTGGGAGGACGCCTTCTGGGCCTCGCTGCCGGAGTGGGAGCACCAGGTCATCACCGGCCCGCGACCGGCGATCTTCTCCTGCTTCAACCACGCCGACCTGCTGATCTCCGACGTCTCCAGCGTGGTCTCGGACTACCTGAGCAGCGAGAAGCCGTACGCCGTGGCCAACACCAGCGGGCTGTCCGAGGAGGAGTTCCGGGCCGGGTTCCCGACCGTGCGCGCCGCGGCGATCCTCACCCCGGAGGCGGACGGCGTGCCGGCGCTGCTCGACGCGGTACGCCACCCGGAGCGCGACCCGTACGCCGCCGAGCGCGCCGCGCTCAAGGTGCACCTGCTCGGCCCGTCCGACCCGCCGTCGATCGTGCGCTTCAACCAGGCGGCCCAGGCCCTGTGCGCCGAGGCCGACGCCCGCCGGGCCCGGGTGGCGGCGCGTGCCGCGCAGCCCACGGACGGCGACGCCGCCGCGGCCCTGGCGGCCGACGCGGACGACGGCCTGCCGGCGCTCGACCCGGCGCAGAGCGAGTCCGACGGCGCCAGCAGCGACACCACCGCCGGGGTCTGACCCCGGCCACCCGCCGGCCGGGTCACGGCCCGGCCGGCGGGGACGCGGTGACCGCGCCGAGCACGCGAAAGGCCCTGAGAAGCAGGCTGCTTCTCAGGGCCTTTCGGCTGAGCCGACCGGGCGCGCGCGGCTCCCGCCCGCTCAGAAGGGCTTGAACTGGTCGAACTCCTGGTCCGCCTCGTCCCGGGCCGCGTCGCGGTCCCGGCGGCGCTGAGCGGCCGGCCGGGGGGCCTCAAGGCGGTGGTCCTCGCCACGGCGGCCGAGCATCTCGGCGCCCGCGGCCATGGTCGGCTCCCAGTCGAAGACGACGGCGTTCTCGTCCGCGCCGATGGCGACCCCGACGCCGGCCCGGGCGCCCGCCTTGAGCAGCGCGTCCTCCACGCCGAGCCGGTTGAGCCGGTCGGCCAGGTAGCCGACGGCCTCGTCGTTGTTGAAGTCCGTCTGGTGCACCCAGCGCTCCGGCTTCTCGCCGCGCACCCGGAACAGGTCGTCGCCCTCGGCGGTGACCGTGAAGCCGGCGTCGTCCACGGCCTTGGGCCGGATGACGATCCGCGTGGCCTCCTCCTTGGGCTTGGCCGCACGGGCCTCGGCGACGATGCCCGCGAGCGCGAAGGACAGCTCCTTCAGGCCCGTCCGCGAGACCGCGGAGACCTCGTACACCGGGTAACCACGCGCCTCCAGGTCGGGCCGGATGATGTCGGCGAGGTCCTTGCCGTCGGGGATGTCGACCTTGTTGAGGACGACGAGCCGCGGCCGGTTCTCCAGGCCGCCGTACGCGGCCAGCTCGGCCTCGATGGTGTCCAGGTCGCTCAGCGGGTCGCGCTCGGACTCCAGCGTGGCCGTGTCCAGCACGTGCACCAGGACCGAGCAGCGCTCCACGTGGCGCAGGAACTCGAGGCCCAGGCCACGGCCCTGGCTCGCGCCCGGGATCAGCCCCGGCACGTCGGCGATCGTGTAGACGGTGGCGCCGGCGGTCACCACGCCGAGGTTGGGCACCAGGGTGGTGAACGGGTAGTCGGCGATCTTGGGCTTGGCGGCCGACAGCACGGAGATCAGGGACGACTTGCCCGCGCTCGGGTAGCCGACCAGCGCCACGTCGGCGACGGTCTTCAGCTCCAGGACCACGTCCCCGGCGTGCCCCGGCTCGCCGAGCAGCGCGAAGCCGGGCGCCTTGCGGCGCGCGGAGGCCAGCGCCGCGTTCCCCAGGCCGCCACGGCCGCCCTGCGCGGCCACGTACGTGGTGCCCTGGCCGACCAGGTCGGCCAGCACCTCGCCGTTCTTGTCGAGCACGACGGTGCCGTCGGGCACGGGCAGCACGAGGTCGCCGCCGTCCTTGCCGGAGCGGTTGCCGCCCTCGCCGGGCTTGCCGTTGGTGGCCTTGCGGTGCGGCGAGTGGTGGTAGTCGAGCAGCGTCGTGACCGACTGCTCGACGACCAGGATCACGTCACCGCCGCGTCCGCCGTTGCCGCCGTCGGGCCCGCCGAGCGGCTTGAACTTCTCGCGATGCACGGAGGCGCAGCCGTGGCCTCCGTTACCCGCGGCGACATGGAGTTCGACGCGGTCCACGAAGGTGGTCATGGGATGTGCCTCCAGTTACCTGCATACAAAGATGTCTACTGCGTGCTGTCTGGTGGGACAACACGCGAAAGGCGGACCCTCTTCCCGCATCGGGACTCCGTCGGAGTCCGTACGAGAAGGGAGGTCCGCCTCCGCGAAAGAACCGTTACGCGCGGTCCGCCGTGATCAGGGTGATCAGGCGACCGGAACGATGTTCACGACCTTGCGGCCGCGGAAGGTGCCGAACTCCACCGCGCCGGCGTTCAGCGCGAACAGGGTGTCGTCACCGCCGCGCCCGACGCCGGAGCCCGGGTGGAAGTGGGTGCCACGCTGGCGGACCAGGATCTCACCGGCGTTCACGACCTGACCGCCGAAGCGCTTCACGCCGAGCCGCTGAGCGTTGGAGTCGCGACCGTTCCGAGTGGACGATGCGCCCTTCTTGTGTGCCATCTCTCCTCAGTCCCTTACTTCGCGGCCGTCGGGATGCCGGTGACCTTGATCGCCGTGTACTGCTGGCGGTGGCCCTGACGACGCCGGTAGCCGGTCTTGTTCTTGTAGCGAAGAATGTCGATCTTCGCGCCCTTGTGGTGGTCCACGACCTCGGCCTGCACCTTGATCCCGGCCAGCACCCACGGGTCGCTGGTGACCGCGTCGCCGTCGACAACGAGCAGGGTAGAGAGCTCTACCGTGTCGCCAACATTGGCGGTGGAAATCTTGTCAACCTCAACGATGTCGCCGACAGCAACCTTGTGCTGGCGACCACCGCTGCGCACGATGGCGTACACGCGGATCTCGCTCTCTCGCTAGTAAACGGGACCCCTGATGCCAGCCGCTCACATGGGCCGAGGGCTCATGAGATCCGAGTGGACGAGCGGCCTCTACCGAGGAGCCCGAGGGCCCGCGTCGGAAGGGAGTTGCTCAGGGGTTTGGCGTACAGACGCCGACAGTCAAGATTACGGCGTGCCGCGCCGCAGGGTCAAACCGGCCCCGCTGAGGCACCGGCCGCACCACGGGCCGCACCCGCCACAGCGCTCCGTCCCATGACGCCACCCGCGCCCCCGCCCGGGGCGGCTCGTACGGGATCGCTCGTACGGGATCCGCCGCGCAGGCTCACGGGACCCCCGACGCGCCGCTCCCCGGGCCCGTGACGGGTCCGGGGAGCGGCGCTCGGTGGGGCCGGGTGCCTGCGCGGGGCGGTCAGTCCTCCGTGGTGGCCGACACGGCCGAGGCGGGCGACTGCTCCGCCGCGGCGGTCTTCTTGGTGGCCGTCTTCTTGGCGGTGGCCTTCTTGGTCGCCGCCTTCTTGGCCGGGGCCTTCTTGGCGGCTGCCTTGCTGGCCGGGGCCTTCTTGGCGGCCGTCTTCTTCGCGGTGGCCTTCTTGGCGGTCGTCGGCTCGTCCGCCTCCGGGGCCGCCGCGTCCTCGGCCTCGGCCGCGTCGGACGCCGCCGCCTCGGGCTCCGCCTTCTTGGCCGCCGCCTTCTTGGCCGGGACCTTCTTCGCGGCCGTCTTCTTCGCGGTGGCCTTCTTGGCCGCGGTCTTCTTGGCCGGAGCCTTCCTGGCGGCCTTCTTCGCCACCGGGGCCGCCTCCTCCGACGCGGCCTCCTCCTCCGCCGCCTCGACCAGCGCGTCGGGGGCGGCGACCGGCTCCGGCGTACCGGCGACCGCCGGCTCCGCCACGGGCTCGGCCGGCGTCTCGTCCGCGACGCGGTCCGTGCCGGACGGGCCGACCACGACCACGGCCGCCTCCGCGTCGGCCGGCGACCCGGCCGGCGCGGTGACCTTGCGCGTCACCCGACGGCGAGCGCGCGGCGGCGCGGCGGGCGCGGCCGGCTCCGGGGTCGGCTGTGCGACCGGCTCCGGGACCGACTGTGCGGCCGGCTCCGGGATCGGCTGCGCGGCCGGCTCGGCGACTGGCTCGGCGGCAGCCGGGGTCGGCTCCGCCGGGGCCGGGGCGACGGCCGGGGCCGGGGTCTCGGCGGCGGGCGGGGCGACCTGCTCGTCCACGCTCACCTCGGCCTGCCGGGGCGAGCCCGCGGGGGCCGACGCCTTGCGGCTGGCGCGCCGGCGACCGCGGCGCGAGGCGGCCGAACCGCGTCCCGACTCGGCGGCGGCCTGCGCCTCGGCGGCGCTGCCGAACCACTCCTCCTCCGCCTCGGCGACGGCCGGCTCGACGGGCTCCGCCACCGGGGCCGGGGCGGTCTCGGCCGGCACGGGCTGGATCGCCGGGCGCTCGGCCTCGGCCGGCACGTGGACGTGCTCGTGCTGGTCGGCGCCGCCCTTCTTCTTCTTGCCGCGCTTGCCGCCGCCCCCGCCACCGACGGAGGTCGGCTGGTCCATGTGGACCAGGACGCCGCGCCCGTTGCAGTGCACGCACGATTCGGAGAAGGACTCCAGGAGCCCCTGCCCGACGCGCTTGCGGGTCATCTGCACCAGGCCCAGCGAGGTCACCTCGGCCACCTGGTGCTTCGTACGGTCGCGGCCCAGGCACTCCAGGAGGCGGCGCAGCACCAGGTCCCGGTTGGACTCCAGGACCATGTCGATGAAGTCGATCACGATGATGCCGCCGAGGTCGCGCAGCCGGAGCTGACGCACGATCTCCTCGGCCGCCTCCAGGTTGTTCCTGGTGACCGTCTCCTCCAGGTTGCCGCCCTGGCCGGTGAACTTGCCGGTGTTGACGTCGACCACGACCATCGCCTCGGTCCGGTCGATCACCAGCGAGCCGCCGCTGGGCAGCCAGACCTTGCGGTCGAGCGCCTTCATGAGCTGCTCGTCGATGCGGTACGTGGCGAACACGTCCACGTCCGACGTCCACTTCTGGAGCCGGTCGGCGAGGTCGGGCGCGACGTGCGAGACGTACCCGTGGATGGTCTCCCACGCGCCGTCACCGCTGACGATGACCTTGGAGAAGTCCTCGTTGAAGATGTCGCGCACGACGCGGACGGTCATGTCCGGCTCGCCGTAGAGCAGCGTGGGGGCGTGCGAGCTGCCGCCGTTCTTCGCCTTCTGCTGGATCTCCTCCCACTGCGCCTGCAGGCGGGCGACGTCGCGGGTCAGCTCGTCCTCGCTCGCGCCCTCGGCCGCGGTGCGCACGATGACGCCCGCGTCCTCGGGGACGATCTTCTTGAGGATCTGCTTCAGCCGCGCCCGCTCGGTGTCCGGGAGCTTGCGGCTGATGCCGGTCATCGAGCCCTCGGGCACGTACACCAGGTAGCGGCCGGGCAGCGAGACCTGGCTGGTCAGCCGGGCGCCCTTGTGGCCGATCGGGTCCTTGGTGACCTGGACCAGGACGGACTGGCCGGACTTGAGCGCGGTCTCGATGCGGCGCGGGCCGTGGCCCATGCCGAGCGCCTCGAAGTTCACCTCACCGGCGTACAGGACCGCGTTGCGGCCCTTGCCGATGTCGACGAACGCGGCCTCCATCGACGGCAGCACGTTCTGCACCTTGCCCAGGTACACGTTGCCGACGTAGCTGGTGGCCTGCTCCTTGTTCACGAAGTGCTCGACGAGGACGTTGTCCTCCAGCACGCCGATCTGGGTGCGCTCGCCGCTCTGCCGGACGACCATCACGCGCTCGACGGCCTCGCGGCGCGCCAGGAACTCCGCCTCGGTGATGATCGGCACCCGACGCCGGCCCTGCTCGCGGCCTTCGCGGCGGCGCTGCTTCTTGGCCTCAAGGCGCGTGGAGCCCTTGATGGACTGCACCTCGTCGGAGGGCTCGACGTCCTTGGCGCGCCGCTCGCGCGGCTCGCGGATCTTGACGACCGTACGCTCCGGGTCGTCCCCGCCGGTGGCGTCCGCGCCGTCGCCGCTGCGCCGGCGCCGGCGCCGACGACGCCGGCTGCTGCTGGAGCCGCCGCCCGTCGCGTCGTCCTCGCCGGGCTCGTCGTCCTCGGCGTGCTGCTCCTCGTCGGCGGGCTCGGGCGCGGAAGCCTGCTCCGCGTGCTCGGCCTGCTCGGGCTGGTCGGCTCGCTCACCATCGGCGTGCTCGTCGGCGCCCTCGGCGTCGAGCGCCTCGCCCCGGCGACGGCGGCGGCCACCGCGACGGCGACGGCGCGAGGGGCGGTCGCCGCCCTCGTCCTCGGCCTCCGCGTCGTGCTCCGGCTCGGCGGCGCCGTCGGCGAGCGCCTCGTCGGCCTCGTCGGCCGGCTCGGTCGCGGGCTGGCCGGCCTCGCTCGGGGCCCTGGTCTCGGGCACGGCCCGCTCGGCGGCCGGCTCGTCCTCGACGGCCCGGCGCCGGCGGCGGCGCCGGCTGCTGGTGGTGGCCCGCTCCGCGGCGGGCTCCTCCTCCTCGTACCCGTCGTCCTGTCGTCCGGCAGCCGCGGCGGCTGCCGCCGCGGTCTCCGGGGTCTGGAACATCGGCTCGGCGAAGACCGGCGCCTGGAAGACGGCGGTCGGCGGGCGCACGGCACGCCGCCGCCCCCGCACCGGCTCCTGGGTCGGGGTGGTGTTGGTGGTCTCGGCGGCCCGCGGCTCGGCCGCGGCCTCCGGGGCGCTCGCGGCGGGCGCGGCCGGCTCGCTGGCGGCCCGCTGGCGGGTGCGCCGCGTCGCGGGCGCGGGCTCCGCCGCGGCCTCCCGCTCGTCGGCGGCCGTCTCCTGCGGCTCGGCGGTGGCCGTCCTGCGCACGGCGCGGCGCCGGGTGCGCGACCTCGGCGCCGGCTCGGCCTCCGCCGCCGGCTCGGCGCCGGCTTCGGTGGAGGTCTCGGACACGGCTTCGGCAGCCGGCTCCGGGGCGGCGGCGTGGTCGGCGGCCACCTCGGCGGCGGGCGTCTCGACGCCCCGCGCGGGGCCGGCCGGGGCGGTGGCCTTACGGGTCGCGCGGCGGCGGCTGCGGGCGCGCGGCGCGGACTCCTCGGCGGCGGCCTCGTCGGCGCCGGCGTCGGCAGTGGTCGCGGCGGCGGCAGCGGCGGCGGGCTCGGGCTGGGCGAGGGCGGCGGCCGGGGCCTGCTCGGCCACCGGCTCCTCCTCTTCCTCGTCCGCGGGCGCCTCGTCGGCGGCGCGCTGCGGGGCGCCGGCCGGGGCGGTGGCCTTACGGGTCGCGCGGCGACGGCTGCGGGCGCGCGGCGCGGACTCCTCGGCGGCGGCCTCGTCGGCGCCGGCAGCGGCCTCGTCGGCGTCGGCAGCGGTCGCGACGGGGGCGGCAGCGGCGACCGGCTCGGGCTGGGCGGCGGCCTCGGTGGCGGCGGGCGCGCCGGCCGGGGCGGTGGCCTTGCGGGTGGCCCGGCGGCGGGTACGGCCGCGCGGGGCGGCCTCCGTGTCGCCGGCCTCACCGGTGTCGGAGGCAAGGGTGTCGGCGGCGGTGGCGCGCGGCTCGTCGGCGGCGCCGGAGGCCGCGACGGCGGCTACGGAGGCGGCGGCCGGGGCGGCCGACGCCAGCTCCGTGGACGCCGCGTCGTCGCCGCTCAGCGCGGCGGTGTCGGCCTTCGCGACCGGCGGGCCGGCGGGCCGGGAGGCGGCGCGGCGCCGGCGGCGCGGCGGCAGGGTGCCGCTGGGGCTGTCCCCCAGCGGGCCCTCGGCGCCGGGCCGGTCGGCCGATTCGGCCACCTGCTGGGCCTGCGTGGATTCGTGGGGCTCAATTGGTTCGAGCATGCGGGCGGTTCTCCCGTCACGCTCCCGGGCGCCGCGCCTGATTCCGGCCGCGGCACCGCGTGATGTGCGCGGTACCGCCATCCGGGGCGCGGGCGCCGCACGGGAGCTGTTGTCTCGCTCGCCGGGTCCCGTTCTGGGCACCGGCGAAAGTCTCCTGGTCAGTGCGCCTGCCGCGGCCGGGCGGATGCCCGTGAAGCGGCGGCGCGTCGACGACCATCCCTAGCCGGGACCCTCCGGCGCTCCCCCGCGAGCGGGCGTTGCCCCCGGTACGGCGGTCATTCCGGCGCCGTGGGTGGGGCGGCCTGGACTGCCTCGCGGTCGGGTGCGAGCGGATCGGTCACCGTGTCGGACTCCTCATCGAGCAGCCCCTGCGCCAGCCTGGTCACCGCAGCGGGGACCGGCGGCGCCAGGTCGGCCGTAGCGCGGAGACCGGACAGGACGTCGTCGGGTCGCACGGCAGGTGTCACATGCCGAACAACCAGGCGCAGTATCGCACAGCCACCATTGCCCGGCCTATCGGCCTGACCTGGGAGCGCTTCCAGTCCGACGACCGCTCCACGGGCGTCGAAGCTGCGCAACCCGTTTTTCGTGCGCCGTTGCACCTCCACGGTCTCCGCCGCGAGGAAGGCCGCGACGGCGTGCTCGGCCGCGGCGTGTTCCACCCCGTCGAGCCGCAGCTCCCACACGGACGCCTGGAGCCGGTCGGCCAGTCCCGACGTGGTGGCCTCCACCGCGTCGGTGACATCGAGGCCGTCCGGGAGCGAGGTGTTGAGCAGCGTCCGGAGCTGTTCCGGGTCGCGTCGCTCGGCGAGCTGGATCTCCAGGTACTCGGCCTCGCTGCCGGTGCCCGTGGGCGCGGCGTTGGCGTACGACACCTTGGGGTGCGGGGTGAAGCCCGCCGAGTACGCCATGGGCACCTCGGCGCGGCGCAGGGCCCGCTCGAAGGCGCGCTGGAAATCACGGTGGCTGGTGAACCGGAGGCGACCGCGCTTGGTGTAGCGCAGTCGGATGCGCTGCACCGCGGGAGCGGGCGGTGGGCCTTCGGGCTGTCGCTTGCCCAGGGTGACGTCTCCTTGCGTAGGGCCGGCCAGGTCGTCAGCCCGCGCGCAGTGGGGGCCGCACCGGCTGTCGCCTGCCCGTGTCGTCCGGTCCAGCGCCCCGCCGCACAGCGGTGGTCGGCGCACGGACCTTCTCCCTAGGGTACGCGTCGCCCGCGCCCCGAGTGCTCCCCGGGGGCCGGCGGACCGCCTCGGGCCCCGCTCCGACCTGCCCCGACACCGGAGGCGGGCCTCGCGGGTCAGCGGTCGTCGCGGGTGGCCGGGACGCTCATCAGGTCCACCACGAACAGCAGCGTGTCCGTGCCCTTGATCCCCTCCGACGGCAGGCCCTTGGCGCCGTACGCCTTCTCCGGTGGCACCGCGAGTTGGACGCGGCTGCCGGCCTGCTTGCCGACCAGCGCCTCGTCCCAGCCCTTGATCACCTGGCCGGTGCCGATGAAGAAGGTGTCGGGTCGGCCGCGCGCGTGGGAGGAGTCGACGATCCGGCTCTCGCCCCAGACCTGCATGACGTAGTGGGCGGAGACGCTGCTGCCCTTGTCCGCGGCGCGTCCGCTGCCCTCGATCAGCATCTCGACCACGAGCCCGTGCGGCGGGGCTCCGGTCGGCGCGGCCATCGTGGGCTTCGCGCCGAACGCGGTGCCGGCGATGATCTCGGGCAGTCGCCCGTCCCCGCTCCCGTGCGGGGCCCGCGTGCTCGGCCCGGTCGACGCCTCGTCGTGGCCGGCCGGCTCGCTCGGCGTCGGGTGCTCGCTCGTTCGGTCTCCGGCCCCGGCGCCGCTGGGGTCGCGCGTCGGCCGGTGGCCCTTCGCCCCGTCGTCGGCGTCGCCGCCGAGGCCGCGCCAGAGGGTGAGCGCCCCGCCGACGGCCACCGTGGCGCCGCCGCCCGCGACCGCCACCAGCAGGGCCCGCCGGGAGGCGGTACGACGCGCGGCGGGCACGGCCGCCGGCTGGGCCGCTGACGGGGCCGGGGGTATCGGCGGCGGGGGCAGCGGCCCGTAGGCGGCCGGGCCGAACCCGGGCGTGGCGGCCGGCGGCGGGGCGGCGGGTCCCACGGGCGGGGCCGCGCCCGGCGGCGCGGGTCGGGCGGCGGGCGGCGGGGGCGCGAGGGTGGCGCTGATGTCGGATGGCAGCCAGCGGCGTTCGCGCACCGTGTCGGGCACGGCGAACTCCGCGCGCAAGTGGGCCACCGTGGGCCGCTCGGCCGGGTTCTTGGCCAGGCAGCGGGCGAGCGTCGGCCGCAGCGCGACGGGCACGCCGGACAGGTCCGGGTCCTGCTCCACGGTCCGGTAGACCATCGCGAACACGTCGCCCTCGCCGTACGGGCCGCGGCCGGTGGCCGCGTAGACGAGGGTCGCGCCCAGCGCGTACACGTCGGTGTGCGGCCCGACGGCGTCGCCGCGTAACTGTTCGGGCGCCATGTAGCCGGGGCTGCCCGAGAGTTCGCCGGTCCGGGTGATCTGGGTGTGCTCGGTGGAGCGGACGATGCCGAAGTCGATGACGCGGGGGCCGTCGTCGGCGAGCAGGACGTTCGACGGCTTGAGGTCCCGGTGGGTGAGGCCGACGGCGTGGATGGCCTCAAGGGCCCGGGCGGTCCCGGCCAGCAGGGCGCGCAGCGCGTCCTCCGGCAGCGGCCCGCGGTCGGCGACGGCCGCGTTGATCGGGACGCCGGCGATGTACTCGGTGGCCAGCCAGGGCCGGGGCGCGTGCGGGTCGGCGTCCAGGACGGCGGCCGTGAAGCGGGCGTCGACCCGGCGGGCGGCCTCCACCTCGCGGGCGAAGCGGCGCCGGAACTCCGGGTCGTCGGCTAACTCGGCGCGCGCCACCTTGAGGGCGGCGATGTATCCGGTGGCGGCCCGGCCGAGGAAGACCACGCCCATGCCGCCGCCGTCGAGCCGCCCGAGCAGTTCGTAACCACCCACCGACCGCGGATCACCCGCCTCCAGCGGCTTCATGCACCGGCCCTCCCCGTAGCCCGGTGCGGGAGCCTACCCGGGCCGCGCGAGCGCACACCACAGCCCCGTCCACCCCGACTGACCTCGGAGTGGACGGGGCTGTGGGGCCGGGCGGCGCGGGGCTGACCGGCCTGTGTGGCCTAGTTGCCGCCGCCCCCGACGACGGTCAGCGGCAGCAGCTTCTTGCCCGTGGGGCCGATCTGAATGCTGGTGTCCATCTGAGGACACACGCCGCAGTCGAAGCACGGGGTCCAGCGGCAGTCCTCGACCTCGGTCTCGTCGAGCGCGTCCTGCCAGTCCTCCCAGAGCCAGTCCTTGTCCAGGCCGGAGTCCAGGTGGTCCCAGGGCAGCACCTCCTCGTAGGTGCGCTCGCGCGTGGTGTACCAGTCCACGTCCACGCCGAAGTCCGGCAGCGTCTTCTCGGCGCAGCGCATCCAGCGCTCGTACGAGAAGTGCTCGCGCCAGCCGTCGAACCGGCCACCGTCCTCGTACACCGCGCGGATGACCGCGCCCACCCGCCGGTCGCCGCGCGAGAGCAGGCCCTCGACGATGCCGGGCTTGCCGTCGTGGTAGCGGAAACCGATGGAGCGGCCGTACTTCTTGTCGCCGCGGATCTTGTCGCGCAGCTTCTCCAGGCGCGCGTCGGTCTCCTCGACGGAGAGCTGCGGCGCCCACTGGAAGGGCGTGTGCGGCTTGGGCACGAAGCCGCCGATGGAGACGGTGCAGCGGATGTCGTTGGACCTGGAGACCTCGCGGCCCTTGGCGATCACGTTGACCGCCATGTCGCCGATCTGGAGCACGTCCTCGTCGGTCTCGGTGGGCAGCCCGCACATGAAGTACAGCTTCACCTGCCGCCAGCCGTTGCCGTACGCCGTGGCGACGGTGCGGATCAGATCCTCCTCCGAGACCATCTTGTTGATGACCTTGCGGATGCGCTCCGAGCCGCCCTCGGGCGCGAAGGTCAGACCCGAGCGGCGGCCGTTGCGGGTCAGCTCGTTGGCCAGGTCGATGTTGAACGCGTCCACCCGGGTCGAGGGCAGCGACAGGCCGATCTTGTCCTCTTCGTACCGGTCGGCGAGGCCCTTGGCGATGTCGCCGATCTCGGTGTGGTCGGCCGAGGACAGCGACAGGAGGCCGACCTCCTCGAAGCCGGTGGCCTTCAGTCCCTTCTCCACCATCTCGCCGATGCCGGTGATGCTGCGCTCGCGCACCGGGCGGGTGATCATGCCCGCCTGGCAGAACCGGCAGCCGCGGGTGCAGCCGCGGAAGATCTCGACCGACATCCGCTCGTGCACCGTCTCGGCGAGCGGGACCAGCGGCTGCTTGGGGTAGGGCCACTCGTCCAGGTCCATGACCGTGTGCTTGGAGACCCGCCACGGCACGCCGGACCGGTTGGGCACGACGCGGCCGATGCGCCCGTCGGGCAGGTACTCGACGTCGTAGAAGCCGGGCACGTAGACCCCGCCGGTCCTGGCGAGGCGCAGCAGCAGCTCCTCGCGGCCCCCGGGGCGGCCCTCGGCCTTCCAGCCGCGGACGATCTCGGTGATCTCCAGGACGGCCTGCTCGCCGTCGCCGATGACCGCGCAGTCGATGAAGTCGGCGATCGGCTCCGGGTTGAACGCCGCGTGCCCACCGGCGACGACGACGGGGTGGTCCTCGGTGCGCCGCGCGGCCTCCAGCGGGATGCCCGCGAGGTCGAGTGCGGTGAGCATGTTGGTGTAGCCCAGCTCGGTGGAGAAGCTCAGGCCGAAGACGTCGAACGCGCTGACCGGCCGGTGGCTGTCCACGGTGAACTGCGGCACGTCGTGCTCGCGCATCAGCTCCTCGAGGTCGGGCCAGACGCTGTAGGTGCGCTCGGCGAGCACGCCCTCGCGCTCGTTGAGCACCTCGTAGAGGATCATGACGCCCTGGTTGGGCAGGCCGACCTCGTACGCGTCGGGATACATGAGCGCCCAGCGGACGTCACACTCGTCCCACTTCTTCACGGTGGAGTTCAGCTCTCCACCCACGTACTGGATCGGCTTCTGCACATGCGGGAGCAGAGCTTCGAGCTGCGGGAAGACCGATTCGGCAGACATACCCGGGAACCTTCGTGAGCTGACGGAGGACACGCCCCACCGCCGACGGCGAGGGACGGGTGACCCTCAAGCCTAACCCGCCCGGCGGGACCTTCCCGCCCGCCGCCCGTCCCGGAGGGCTTCCCGGGACGGGCGTGGGCGTGCCCGGGCGGGGTCGGTCACAGCAGTCGGCGCGGTGGCGGGTCCAGGACGGCGGCCCACACGGATGGCAGTTCGCGCTCGCGGGCCGCCGCGGCGGCCTCCTCGCGGCCGTACAGCAGCCCGAGCGTGAACGTGCTCTCGCCCGCCGCGTGCGCCCGCACCGCGATGGCCCGCAGCGTCTCGCGGGCCCGCACGCTGTCCTGGTGGTCGCCGAGGAGCTGCTGCACGCCCTGGAGCCGGCCGGCCAGCTCCCGGGCCCCCTTGCCGAGGCCCAGCTCGGCGGCCTCGGCCGCGTACCGGGCGCGCTTGGCGGCCTTGCGCGCCGCGTGCAGCGCGTCGTCGCGCTCGGGCCCCGGGGGCAGCGCGAGGGCGGCGTCCACGTGGCGGGTGAGCCGGTCCGTCTCGGCCAGTACGGCGGCGCGGACCACCTTGTGCGGCGGCTTCGCCGCGGCCGGGCGCAGCAGCGGCGGCGCTCCCTCGCGGGTTCGCGGCGGGTCGGCGCGCAGCGCGTCGAGCGTGGTGAGCAGGTCCAGGTAGCGCGGGCCGTCGAGTGCCGCGATGAGCCGCTGGCGGGCGTCGGCGTGCTCGGCCCGGGCCCAGATGGTCAGCCGGGCGCGCACCGGGCCGAGCCGCTGTTCCTCGGGGACCGCGTCGAGCGCGGCCGTCAGCCGCTCGGCCAGCACCTCGCGGTCCCGGTCCACGCCCAACTCGCCGGCCAGCCACTTCAGTTCGGCGCCCACCGGGTCGGCGACCTCCCGGTCAAGGACCTTGCGGTAGGAGCGCAGGACGCTGCGCAGGCGGCGCGTGGCGACCCGCATCCGGTGCACGGCGTCGGGGACCTCGCGCCGGGCGGCCGGGTCGAGCGCGACGATCGCCGCGACCTGCCGGCGCACCGCGTCCAGCACCACGTCGCCGGCGGTCAGCTCGGCGGTCGGGTCCCCGCCGCCGAGCAGGGCGTCCGCGCCCTCGCGCCGGCGGGCCTTCTTCGGCGGCCGGGATTTCTTCTGTTTCTTCGCTTTCTTCGACTCCTTCGGCTTCTTCCGTGTGTCGTCGCCGTCACCGTGCGCGGCGCGGCGCTCCTCCCGGCGCGCCTCCGTGGCCGGCACGGACTCGACGTGCGACGCGGCCGTCTCCGCCAGGGCGCGGGCCAGCTTGGAGGTCGATCCGGCGGGCCGCAGGCCCAGGGTGGCCAGGTGGCGCTCGACCGCGTCGAGCAGCGCGGGGTCGCCGCCCGCGCCCAGTTCGGCCTCGACCTCCCTCCAGCGGACGGGCGCGCCGGCCGAGCCCGCGCGGCGCGCGCTGACCTCGTCGGCGCTGATCTCCGCGAGCGGCTCGCCGGCCGCGTCGACCAGGCGCCAGACGGTGCGCCGGGTGCGCAGTTCGACCAGCGGGCGCAGCGGGGCGTCCAGGGTGCGGGAACGGGTCAGGGCGGCGAGTTCGGGCGGTACCGCGTCGCCGAGCGGGGCTCTGATCTCGTCCCGCACCACGTCGCCGCCGTCGCTCGTGCGCGGGGCGCCCTTGGGGCGTACGGGGAGCTTGAGGTGCCAGCCCTCGTCGGAACCACCGGTGCGGCGGCGCAGCGTCACTCCGTCCGCCGCGAGCCGCTGGTCGGCGGTGTCGTAGTAGGTGGCGTCGAGCGCGGTGACGCCGTCGTCCACGACGGAGTCGACGCCGGGCAGTTCGGCGAGGGCGGACAGCGCGGCGAGGTCGAGTGGCGCTCCGCCGGGCGCCGCCTCGTACTTCCGTTCGATTTCTCGTACGGTGCGTGACATGGCCGCAATGTACGCCCGGGCGGTGCGCGCGGCGAGCGGTTCGACGGGCTCGGTCACACCCCGCGCGGCGTGGTGGCCGACCGCGTGGGCGCCGCGTGCCGCCGCCCCGCCGCCAGGCGCGACCCCGCCCCGGCCGGCCTCGGGCGGTTGGGGTCGCGCCCGGCCGGGCTCGGGCGGAGTCGCGCGCGGCACCGTCGAAGCGTGCCGAGGTCAGAGCGTGCCGAGGTCACGGCCTGCCGAGGTGGCGGGTGAAGAAGGTGCGGACGAGGTGGCGCAGCAGCGGCACCGAGCGCGCCGGGTCGATGGTGCCGACCAGGCCGGCGCGGGCCTCGGCGGTGATCAGGCCGGCGGCCTGGAGTTGGGGCGCCAGGGCCGCGTAGTCGGTGAGGGTCGCGTGCGTGGCGCCGGCGATCTGCCGCCAGGTGGCGTGGCCGTGTGAGCGGGCCACCGCCGCCGACCAGGTGCGGTCGAACTCCGCGTCCCGGAACCCGTCCGTGCCCAGCAGGAGCAGCGGCCGGTCCACCCCGTCGCGGGCGACGGGGAAGAGCGGGCCGGGACGGCCGGTCGGCGTTCCCGGGTGGCTCAGGTACCCCTCCAGGTTGGCCGCCGCCGCGATACGGCGGTCGTCGTACAGGGCCTGCGCCGCCGTGGTGCCGCCCGCCGAGTGCCCGTAGACGCCCACCCGGTGCGGGTCCAGGGCGCGCGCGAGGCCACGGGGCAGGGCGCGGCCCGGCTGGTCACGGCGTCGGCCGGCGACCCGGTTGACCAGGCCGTCCAGGCCAGCCAAGCCAGCCAGGCTGACCAGGTGGTCCAGGACGAGCCGGACGTCGGCGAGCCGGGTCTCGATCACGGTCCGGAACAGCTTCGGGTCGGCGCGCGGATCGCCGACGAAGACCGTCTCGCGCAGCGTGCCGTCCGGCAGCTCGACCTCGCTGGCGTCGCCCGGGTGGTCGACGGTGACCACGACGAAGCCGTGGCTGGCCAACTCCTCGGCGACGCAGGTGCCCAGGGTGCGCGGGTCGCCGCCGCCCGGGCTGTAGAGCAGCACCGGCCGCCGCCGCCCGGCCAGCACGGGCGCGCCCAGGTAGGCGTGGGTCGCGGTGGCGGCCCAGTCCACGCCCGTCGGCGGCACCTGCGGGTGCGTCCGGGGCGCCCAGGACGCGAACGATCCGGCGGCCCGCGGCGTCATGTGCGGCAGCCGCGGCCGGCCGCGCACGTCGCCGGCCGGGTACCATACCGTCGCCATCACCTGCCGTACGCTGCCGGCGCCGAGCCACGGATCGGGGCGTTCCCGGTCGACGAGGTGCAGCACGCTGGCCCCGATCCGGTACGGGCCGCTCGGCGCCGGCAGCCGCAGCCGGAGGCCACCCGCCGCGCCGGCACCCACCGGGGAACCCGGGCGCGGCGCGGCCCACGCCGGGCCCCGGCCGGTGAGCGCCACCGCGCCGCCGAGCACGGCCGCGGCGACCGCCCGCCGGCCGACGCCGCCCCCGGGCCCCGTACGCCCCGCGACCCCCGCACGCCCCGCACCGCCGCGCCCGGCCCCGGTCCCGGCCTTCACCCCGTGCGTGTCCCTGTCCCTGTCCCTGTCCCTGTCCCTGTCCGCCATGGTCTGTCGCACCCTTCCGTGCTCGATCGCCGCGCATCTCGCGCGAACCCCCGCCGCCACGCGGCGGCACGCCCGGAATACTGGTGGCGGGCCGGCGGCGCGGGCGATCGTTGCGGCGCTGGCCGAAAAGCTGGCGCGCGGCCCTTGGGGGAAGTAGTGATCCGGGTCCACCTCACGGCCGCCGACCTGGCCCGGGTGCGGTTCGCGCCGCGCCCCGCCCCGCTCCAGGAGCTGAACACCGCGCTGCTGACGCTGTGCCAGCCCGGCGACGCGCTGCGGTACGGGCCCTGGCGGCAGCGGCTGCTGCACCGCCTGCCGGACGCCGTCCGCCCGCTGCGCGACCTGGTCCCGGCCGCCCGCGCGCCCAGCTTCCTCGACGTGTTCGCCGACGACCTGCGCGAGGGCCTCGCCGCCCCGCGCGCCACCCCCGAGGCCGTGGTGCGCGCGGAGTTGGCCCGCGTGTACGCCACCCATCCCGCGCCGCCCCCGCCCTGGGTGCGCGACCTGCGCCGCGGCGACCCCGACGCCTGGCGGGTGCTGCGCCAGGCGCAGCACGCGGCGTTCGAGGCGGTCCTGCGGCCGGCCTGGTCCCTGGTGCAGGACCTGCACCGGGCGGAGTTCACCCGGTACGCCGTGACGGCGGCCGAGGCGGGCGTCGGCGCCGCGCTGTGCGCCGCCGTGCCCGACTCCGCGCTCCGCGCGGACGTGTGGGAGCTGGCCGCGCACCGGGACGCGGACGTGCGCCCGGCCGGCCGCGGCCTGACGCTGCTGCCGACCTTCCACTGGTCGGGCGCCCCGCTCGTCGCCGACCTGCCGGGCCAGCCGGTGTACGTGACGTACCCGGCCGGCCCCGGCGTGCCCCCGTCGCCCGCCACGGCCGGCGACCGCGCCGGGGCGCTGTCCGCGGTGCTCGGCCGGGCCCGGTACGAGGCCCTGCTGGTGCTCGCCGAGGCCCACACCACCGGCCAACTGGCCCGCCGCCTCGGCCTGAGCGACGCCACCACGTCCGAGCACGCCGCCGCGCTGCGCGGCGCCGGCCTGATCACCACGGTCCGCGCCGGTCGCGCGGTGCGGCACCGCCGCACCGCGCTCGGCGACCTCCTGGTGCGCCCCCGCGACCGCCCCGCCCCCGACCGCGCCACCGCCGACCGGCCGCCGGCGGACGCGTAGACCGCGCCGCCCACCCACCGACACCCACCCATCCATCCAGCGCCCGCCCACCCCTCATGCCGCCGGTGTCCTTCCGACAGCGGAGCGCGGCGGCCGGGCGCACTGCGGGGACGCGCGCCGTGGGGCAGGGTGGACGCATGGGCAAGCCAGCACCGCCGCAGGCTCACGTTCGGCGCTTCCCGCAGCGGCCGGAGTCCGTCGCGACGGCCCGGCGCTTCGTGCGCGGCGCCCTGGACGGCACGTACGCGCCGTTGGTCGACACCGCCGTGCTCCTGGTCAGCGAGCTGGTGACCAACGCGGTGGTGCACGCGGCCACCGAGATCGAGGTGTCGGTGCGGGCCGTGGGCAGCCGGGTGTGCGTGCGGGTCAGCGACCAGCGGCCGGGCCGTGGCTTAGCTCCCCGGGCCTGCCCTCCGTACGCCGGTACGGGACAGGGCCTGGCCGTGGTCGAGCAGCTCACCTGTCGGCACGGGGTGGAGATCGGGGACGACCACAAGACGGTCTGGTTCGAGCTGCGGACCGACGCTTCGCCGTCGCCGCCCTTCGGGTGGCGGCCCACCGCCCCGCCGCCCGTGGCGGCCCGCGAGACCGTGATGCTCGTGGACCTGCCCCGGACGCTGTACGCGGCCTCCGAGCGGCACCGGCACGCGCTGCTGCGCGAGCTCTACCTCGCGGCCTCCGCCGGGACCGACCTCGGCGTGCCGCCCGAGGAGCTGGCCGTCGCGCACGACATGAACAACGTCGTCAGCGCCTGCGTCACCGCCGCCCTGGAGCGACACCCGCCGCTGACCGACGTCCACTCGCTGCCCCTGACCGTGCCGGCGGACGCCGGCCCCGCGGTGGCGACCCTGCGCCGGGTACTCGACCTGGCCGAGGAGGCGGCGCGCGCGGAGCGCCTGCTGACGCTGCCGGCCCTGCCGCGCCGGCGCGCCTTCCAGCAGTGGCTGCTGGACCAGATCGCCGACCAGCTCGCCGGCGAGCCGCCCACCGCGTGGACGCTGGTCCCGCACGGGCCGGGCTTCAGCCCGTCCGAGATGGTGCCGTGGGACGCCGGCCTCCTCCAGTCGAGCAGGGTGCCGACCATCGCCGCCGACGAGAGCAACCACATCATCGCGGCCAACGGGCCGGCCGCCGACATGCTCGGCTGGTCCGCGGACGACCTCATCGGCCGCAGGCTCACCGCCCTCATGCCCGAGCACCTGCGCCAGCGCCACGTGGCCGCGTTCACCTCGCTGCTGCTCACCGGGCAGGCGCACATCCTGGGCCGCTCGGTGCCGCTCCCGGCGCTGCACCACGACGGACACCTCGTCCCCATCCGGCTGATCATCCAGACCCAGGAGATGGCCGACGGCAGCACCGTGTTCGTCGCCCAACTGGCCCCCCGGGCGACCGCGCCTGTCGACAGTCCGAGCGAGCCCTCCGCCCGCGGCCTGCCCTCGCCGCCGCCGGAGGCGGGCGGGCCGCCCGCCCCGGCCGCGCCGCGACCCGAGGCCCGGCCGGCCGAGCCCGTCACCGAGCTGTCCGACCTGGAGCGGTTCACCCTGCTGGCCGGCCTGAGCAGCGCGCTGGGCAACACCGCGAACCTGCGCGAGGGTCTGCAGGAGGCGGGCCGCATCGTGACGCGGCAACTGGCCGACTGGTGCGTGGTCGACCTGCTGGGCCAGCACGCCGGGGTGGACCGGGTCTGCGTCGTCCACCGCGATCCGCCCCCGGGGCGAACGCCGCGGGCGTACGAGGGCAGCCTCCCGCCGCTGTCCGACGTCGAGCGCGGCCCGCTGGCCCGCGTGCTGCGCGGCGCGGGCCCGCTGCTGCTCACCGAGGCGCTCCCGCCGGGTCTAGCCGACAGCCCGTTGGACGCCCAGTACCGGGAGCTGTTCGAGCGGCTGGGGGCCTCCAGCGCCGTGGTGGCCCCGCTCCGCTCGCGCCGGGAGGTCTTCGGGGCGCTGACGCTGGCCCGCACCGATCCCGACCGGCCCTTCACCAAGGGCGTGCTCTCGCTCGTCGACGACGTGGTGCGCACCCTCACCCTGGGCGTGGACAACGCCCGGCTCTACCAGGACACCCGGAACGTCGCCGAACGCCTCCAGCGCTCCCTGCTGCCCAGGCTGCCGGAGGTCGAGCACCTCCAGTTGGCCGCCCGCTACGTCGCCTCCTCCACCACGGCGCAGGTCGGCGGCGACTGGTACGACAGCTTCCGCGTCTCCGGCGGGACGGCCGTCGTCATCGGCGACGTCACCGGGCACAACCTCGACGCGGCCATCACGATGAGCCAGCTCCGCAGCATGCTGCGGGGCATCGCCATCGACCGCGAGGAGCCCCCGCAGGTGGTCCTGCGCCGCCTGGACCTGGCCAACCACAGCCTCTCCCACGAGCCCACCGCCACCTGCCTCTACGGCCTCGTCAAGGGCCCACCCGGCGGCCCCTGGGAGCTGCGCTACTCCTCCGCCGGGCACGTGCCGCCGCTGCTGACCACCGCGGAGGGCGAGACCCGCTTCCTCGAAGAGGGCGCGGGCCTGCTCCTGGGCATGGACCCGGACGTGGCCCGCACCGAGGCATGGAGCGAACTCCCGGCCCACTCGACCCTGTTGCTCTACACCGACGGCCTCATCGAGCGCCGCGACGAACCCCTCGACCACTCCATGACCAGGCTGCGCCGGCACACCGCGGCCCTGGCCCGCGAGCCGCTCGAGGTCTTCTGCGACGAACTCCTCATCGGCCTCGGCGCCGACAGCGCCGACGACCTCGCCGTCCTCGCGGTCCGCCCCACGCCGCCGCACTGACCCGGCCCCGGCCGCTCCCCCGCCGTACCGCTAGGTCGGCTCGCGGCTCGGCGCCCCCCAACGTGCCACCGCCCCGGCGGCCGTCCACGGGGGACGGCCGCCGGGGCGGCTGACGGTGCGACGGGCCCGCGCGGCGGGCCGGCCGCTAGGCCGATATCGGCCGCTGCATCTTGATCGACTGCAACAGGCCGATCGCTATCCACGCGGCGAACATCGACGTGCCGCCGTACGAGACGAAGGGCAGCGGCAGGCCGGTGACCGGCATGATGCCGAGCGTCATGCCGATGTTCTCGAAGGACTGGAACGCGAACCAGGCGATGATGCCGGCCGCGACGACCGTGCCGTACAGCTCGGGGGCGCCACGCGCGATGCGGCAGGCGCGCCAGAGCACGACGCCCACGAGCAGGATGATGAGCCCGCCGCCGAGGAAGCCGAGTTCCTCGCCAGCCACCGTGAAGACGAAGTCGGTCTGCTGCTCGGGGACGAACTGGCCGGTGGTCTGGCTGCCCTTGAACAGGCCGGAGCCGGTCAGTTGGCCGGAGCCGATGGCGATGCGGGCCTGGTTGGTGTTGTAGCCGACGCCGGCCGGGTCGAGCGCCGGGTTGGCGAACGCGGCGAACCGGTCGATCTGGTACTGGTCCAGGATGTTGAGCTGCCAGATCAGCACGATGCCCAGCAACCCGGTGCCGAGGATGCCGGCGATCCAGCGGTTGGAGGCGCCGGAGGCCAGCAGCACCGCCAGCACGATGACGGCCATCACCATCACCGAGCCGAGGTCCGGCATCAGCAGCACGATCGCGATCGGCACGGCCGCGATGGCCAGCGACTGGAGCACGGTGCGGTGGTCGGGGTACTCCCGGTCGCCCGCGTCCACCTTGGCGGCCAGCAGCATCGCCATGCCCAGGATGATGGTGACCTTGGTGAACTCCGACGGCTGGAGCGAGAAGCCGCCCGGGAGCTGGATCCAGGAGTGCGCGCCGTTGACCGTCGAGCCCAGCGGCGAGAGCACCGCGAGCACCAGGACCACCGACAGCACGTACAGCACCGGCACCGCGCCGCGCAGGGTGCGGTGGCCGAGCCAGATGGTGACGACCATCAGGGCCAGGCCGATGCTGGTGTTGAGGGTGTGCCGGAAGAGGAACGAGTACTGGTCGCCGCCGGTCAGCTCGGTGCGGTTACGGGTGGCCGAGTAGACCAGCACGGCGCCCATCGCGGACAGCGCGAGCGCCGAGATCATCAGCGTCCAGTCCAGCCGCCGCACGATCGAGTCCCGCGCCGTCAGCTTGCCCCAGGCGCCCGGTTCCGGGCTGAAGCGGCGGACGGAGAAACCGTCGGAAGCACTCACTGGCCCCGCCTCCCGGTCGCCGCGAGCGGCGGAGTGAGGGCGGTCGGCGCGGAGACGGGGCTCTCGCCCGCGTCCAGCGTGGCGATCGGCCGCTGGCCGAGCGGGTCCAGTTCACCCGCCGCCAGCACCGGCGCCGTCTCGACCGGCTCGGCCTTCTTCGGCGGCTTGATCTGCGGCGCCTCGATCGTGCCGTCCTTCTCGATCGTGGGCAGCTTGCTCTGCGGCGAGGGCAGCAGTGCCTTCTTGCGGTCGATGCCGCCCTTGGCGTCCACGCCGTACAGCGCGCTGTAGATGTTGCGCACGGCCGGCCCGGAGGCGCCGGAGCCGGTGCCGCCCTGGGAGATCGTCATGACGATCGTGTAGTCCTTGGTGTACGAGGCGAACCACGACGTCGTCTGCTTGCCGTGCACCTCGGCGGTGCCGGTCTTGGCGTGCATCGGGATCTTGTCCTGCGGCCAGCCGCCGAACTTCCAGGCGGCCGAGCCGTTGGTGACCACGCCGGCCAGCGCCTTGTCGATCTTGTCGCGGGTGTCGCCGCGCATCGGCAGCTTGCCGTGCGTGGTCGGCTTGATCTCCTTGACGTGCTTGCCGTCGGGGCTGACCACGGCCTTGCCGACGCTGGGGTCGTAGAGCGTGCCGCCGTTGCTGATCGCGCTGTAGATCGTCGCCATCTGTATCGGCGTGACGAGCGTGTCGCCCTGCCCGATGGAGTAGTTGACGTTGTCACCGGCGCGCATCTTCATGCCCTCGGCGCAGTTCTCGCGGGCGATCTGGGTGACGTAGTCCCGCTTCTTGGACTTCGCCTGCTTGCACCACGCGTCCTTGTTGGCCTCGTAGTAGTCCTTCTTCCACTTCCGGTCCGGCACCCGGCCCGCGACCTCGTTGGGCAGGTCGATGCCGGTCTCCTTGCCCAGCCCGAACTGGTGCGCCGTCTTGTAGAAGTAGTCGGCCGGCTTGTCCTTCGGCTTGTTCCCGCCGTCCTTCTGCCACTGCTTGTACGCCAGGTCGTAGAAGACCGTGTCGCAGGAGACCTCCAGGGCGCGGCCGATGTCGATCGGCCCGTAGCCCTTGGACTCGAAGTTCTTGAAGACCTGGCCGCCGATGTTGAAGGCGCTGCTGCAGTTGTACTTGTCGTCGAAGTCGTAGCCCGCGTTGACCGCCGCGGTCGCCGAGATCACCTTGAAGATCGAGCCGGGCGCCGCCTGGCCCTGGATGGCCCGGTTGAGCAGCGGGTAGTTGGAGTCCTTGCCGGTCAGGCGCTGGTAGTCCTTGCCGGAGATGCCGCCGACCCAGGCGTTGGGGTCGTACGTCGGATTGGAGGCCATGGACACGATGCGGCCCGTCTTGGACTCCATGACCACCACGGCGCCCGCGTCCGCCTTGTAGTTCTGGTTGGTGTTGCGGTCGTGCTCCTTGCGGGCGGCCTTCATCGCCGCGTCGAGCTCCTTCTCCGCTATGGCCTGCACGCGGGCGTCGATGCTCGTGACGACGTTGGCGCCGGGCACGGCCCGGTCGCTCTTGGCCTTGCCGATGACGCGACCGAGGTTGTCCACCTCGTACCGGGTGACCCCGGCCTTGCCGCGCAACTGGCTGTCGTAGGTGCGCTCCAGGCCCGAGCGGCCGATCTGGTCGGCGCGCAGCAGCGGCGACTCGCTGTCCTCGGCCTTCTTGATCTCCTCGTCGGTGACCGGCGAGAGGTAGCCGAGCACCTGCGCGGTGTTGGCGTCACCCGGCGCGGCGTAGCGGCGCACGGCGGTGGGCTCGGCGCTGATGCCGGGGAAGTCCTCGGCCCGCTCGCGGATCTGCAGGGCCTGCTGGGTGGTGGCCTCGTCGGTGATCGGGATGGGCTGGTACGGGGAGCCGTTCCAGCAGGGCTGCGGGGTCTTGGAGTCGCACAGCCGCACCTTGTCGGTGACGTCCTTGGTCTCCATGTCCAGCACCTCGGCCAGCCGGGTGAGCACGGCCTGGCCGTCGTCGGCCATCTTCATCAGCTCGGTGCGGCTGGCGGAGACCACCAGGCGGGTCTGGTTGTCGGCCAGCGGCACGCCCCTGGCGTCCAGGATGGAGCCGCGCACGGCGGGCTCGACCACCTGCTGTACGTGGTTGTTGCTGGCCTGGTTGCTGTACTCGTCGCCGTTGCGGATCTGGAGGTACCACAGCCGTCCGCCGAGCGTCAGCAGCAGCGAGAAGACCAGGATCTGAATGGCCACCAGGCGGATGGTGACCCGGGTGGTCCGCCCGGTCTCCGGGATGTTGCTCATCGTGTCCCCCTCTCCACGCTCTCCGCGCTCTCAGCGCTCTCCGCGCTCTCCGCGCCTCCCGCGCACTCCCCGCGCTTCGGGCCCCGCGGCCGGTACGGGTCCTCGTGCGGGCCCGCCTGCGCGGCCCGCACGGACGCTTGCCGCATCACAGTCGCTTGACCCCCTTGATGCGCGCGAGCTTGCCCTTGCCGGGCTTGGCCAGCAGGTCGCTGCGCGGGCTGGCGATCCGCGCCGACTTGCCGAGCCGGATGGTCTTGCCGATACGGGCCGGCTTGCCGGAACGGGCCGCCTTGCCCCAGCCGCCGGAGCCGCCGCCCGCGCCGGAACCCGGCGAGAGCCAGCTCAGCGACCGATCCCCGGTGCCGCCGGACGAAGGGCCGCCGCCGTCGCTGAGCGGGTGGCTCTCGGTGCGCCGGGCCATCGCCATCACCAGCGGTACGACGAACGGCGCGAGCAGCAGGTCGTAGAGGGCGGCGGTGAACAGCAGCTTGCCGAGTCCGACATGGCGGGCCGCGTCGTCGCCGACGAGCGCGCCGACGGCCGCGTACAGCAGCGTGGCACCGATCGCCGCGCCGACGACCACGAGCATCGGCCCGGTGGCCGAGCGGGGTTGGCCCTTCTCCGGCTTGGCGAGCCCGGCCAGGTAGCCGATGACGCACAGCACGAGCGCGTACCGCCCAGCGGCGTGGTCGGCCGGCGGGGCGAAGTCGACCAGGAGGCCGGCGCCGAAGCCGATGAGGGCGCCCGCGGTGTGCCCGTAGCCGAGGGCGAGCCCGAGGACGACCAGGAGCAGCAGGTCGGGCACGGCGCCCGGCAACTGGAGTCGGGCCAACACGGTGACCTGGATGATCAGGGCGACGACCACCAGGAAGGCCGAGAGGACGATGCGTTTCACTGGGCTACGCCTCCGGGCGTTGCGTTCGCGCTGGGAGTGACGGTGACGGTGACCTTGGGCGTCGGCTTCTTGGCGGGCTTGGGCGGCAGCACCTCGTCGCGCGGGTTGGTGCGCGGCGGCTTGACCACGATGCCGACGATGTCGAGCTTGGTGAAGCCGACGTACGGGCGGACCTGGACCGTGCGGGTGAGATCGCCGCGCGAGGGGTCGATCCGGACCACCTCGCCGACCGGGACGCCGGGCACGAACGGGCGGTCGGCGCGGGAGCCGAAGGTGACCATGCGATCGCCCTTCTTCACCTTGGCCTTGCCGTTGAGGAGTTGCACGCGCAACGACCGGTCGCCCTGGCCGTTCGCGAAGCCGATCTCGCCGCTCTTCTCCAACCGGGTGCCGACGGTGAAGTCGGGGTCGTTGGCGAGCAGCACGGTGGACGTGGACGGGCCGACCGTGGTGATCCGGCCGACCAGGCCGTCGCCGTTGATGACGGTCATGTCGCGGGCGATGCCGTCGTTGCTGCCCGCGTCGATGGTGACGGTCCAGGAGAAGCCCTGGGCCGCCCCTATCGCGATGACCTCGGCGCCCTTGATGCCGTACTGGCCTCGGCCGGCGGTCTTGAGCATCTTGTCGAGCTCGGCGACGCGGGCGCGGTTGCGGTCGTCACTGCCGAGTCTGTGCTTCAGTGCGGCGTTCTCACGCTCCAGTGTGCTGATGCGATCGTGTCGCTCGTCGGAGTCCCGTATGGCGGCGATCGCGTTGCCGACCGGGTCGACGGCGGTGGCCACGGTGTCCTCGACCGGGCCGAAGACCGTCTGGGCCGCCGTGCGCGGTCGGTCGAGCGGGGAGTCCTCGCCACCGCGGATATCCACAGTGATCAGTGCGAACGCGATGGCGACCAGCAGCACTAGTAGCAGCCGGCTCTCTCGGGTGTCCCTCACGTACGGCGGCCGTGCCTTCCTCGTCGGACCGGCCGGTTTCGGGTCGGCGGCCGGTCGGGGCGTCCTACCTCAGTGCGAACGCTGTCCGTACGGACCGCGTCATGAGCTGGAGTGGTCCTGGTACGTACCGCGCGGGTCTCCGGCGTACGGATGACGCGGGGCGCGAGGTACCGGTGATGGGCGGTGCGGTGGTGCGGTGGTGCGGTGATACGAGGCGTGTGCTGGGGGGCTGGGCTTGTGCGACCCACGGGCTTGTGCGACCCATTATGCGGGGGTTCCGCCGCGCCGGGACGCGGCTACCCGCGCGGCGGAACGCGTTCACCCAACCGTTGGTTCAGCGTCGCGGCTGCGAGTCGAGGACCTGCTGGAGGGCCTCGAACTCCTCGACGCACTTGCCCGAGCCGAGGGCCACCGAGTCCAGCGGGTCCTCGGCGATGTGGATGGGCATCCCGGTCTCGCGGCGCAGCCGCTCGTCGAGCCCGCGCAGCAGCGCGCCGCCGCCGGTGAGCACGATGCCGCGGTCCATGACGTCGCCGGACAGCTCGGGCGGGCACTTGTCGAGGGTGGTCTTGACGGCGTCGACGATCGAGTTGACCGGCTCCTCGATGGCCTTGCGCACCTCGGTCGCGGAGATGACGACCGTCTTGGGCAACCCGCTGACCAGGTCACGACCACGGATCTCGGTGTGCTCCTCCTGGTCGGACTCGTACGCCGAACCGATGGTGATCTTGATGCTCTCGGCGGTGCGCTCGCCGAGGAGCAGGCTGTACTCCTTCTTGATGTGCTGGATGATCGCGTTGTCCAGCTCGTCGCCGGCCACCCGGATGGACTGCGCCGTGACGATTCCGCCCAGCGAGATGACGGCGACCTCGGTGGTGCCGCCGCCGATGTCCACGACCATGTTGCCGGTGGCCTCGTGCACCGGGAGGCCGGAGCCGATCGCCGCCGCCATCGGCTCCTCGATGATGTGCACCTGGCGCGCCCCGGCCTGGGTGGACGCCTCGATGACGGCGCGCCGCTCGACTCCGGTGATTCCGCTCGGCACGCAGACCACGACGCGCGGCCGGGCCAGATAACGGCGCTTGTGGATCTTAAGAATGAAATAGCGGAGCATCCGCTCAGTGATCTCGAAGTCGGCGATAACGCCATCCTTCAGGGGCCGCACGGCGACGATGTTCCCCGGCGTACGGCCGATCATCTTCTTCGCTTCCGCGCCCACCGCGAGAATCCCACCGGTGTTGGTGTTGATCGCGACAACAGAAGGCTCGTTGAGGACGATCCCGCGGCCTCTGACGTAAACCAGCGTGTTGGCGGTCCCGAGGTCGACAGCCATGTCACGGCCGATGAACGACATCTTGTTCCCCATGAGGATGCGTCTGGCCTTCCCAACTTGAGCGAATGCTTGCTTGAGGTAGGCGTGATGTGTGCGCTTACGAGGCGCGGAAGGTTCCATCGTAGTCTCGCTCGCCGCGGTACAGCGCGAGGGAGTCACCGCCATTGTCGGCGGAACACGGGTCCGTCCTCTACTTATGGAGACGTCGTGTCGCGGCGATGCGTTCCCTCAAACGATGGGCATATGCCAGGGGACAACCGGAAAAATACGATCGCCCCCTGGGCAACCGGGCTCACCCATGTGGGTCGGGCGAAGAGACCCGACGGATATCCGACGTCTCGTCAGGCGAGACCGGGAAAGAAAATCTTCATCTCCCGTTCGGCCGACTCCTCGGAGTCGGAGGCGTGAATGAGGTTCTCGCGCACGATGGTGCCGAAGTCGCCCCGGATGCTGCCGGGGGTGGCGGCGATCGGGTCGGTCGGGCCGGCCAGCGTGCGCACGCCCTCGATCACCCGCTCGCCCTCGACCACCAGGGCCACGGCCGGCCCGGAGGTCATGAACTCCATGAGCGGCTCGTAGAACGGCTTGCCCACGTGCTCGGCGTAGTGCTGCTCCAACACCTCGCGCTCCAGGGTCCGCAGCTCCAGCGCGGCGATCCGCCACCCGGCCTTGTTCTCGACGCGGCCCAGGATCTCGCCCACCAGACCGCGCCTGACCGCGTCGGGCTTGAGAAGGACGAGGGTGCGCTGGCTCATGATCGCGGCTCCTTGGCAGTGTGAACGGGGGTTGGTGGGCCCGAGGCTACAGGGGGCGCGCCCTGGGCCCGCACCGGGCCCGGCCATGATCCAACGCCGACGCGCCGCGCGCGGCCGGCCGGGCCACGCGCGACGCGCCCCGACGCTACGCGGGGTCGGACGCCGGGCGCGTCGCGTCCGCGTCCGCCGCCGCCCGCTGCCGCGGCGCCGTGGCCCCGCCGGCCGCACCGGGCTCGCTGACCTCACGGGCCTCACGGGCATCGTCGGCCGCGTCGGCGCCGCCGGCCTCGTCGACGTTCCCGGTCCCGCCGGCCGCGGCGCGCGCCTCGGCCAGCTCGCGGGCGGCCTCGTCCATCGCCGCGAAGCGCGCCTTGGCCTCGTCGATGTGCCGCCCGTAGTGGATGGACGCCCACCACAGGCCGGCGAACGCCAGGCCCAGGAAGAACATCACCGGCACCACGAAGCCGCTCAGCACCAGCCCGATCTGCAACACCCAGCCGACCTGGAGCGCCCACGGCCAGCGCAGCATCCCGGACAGCAGCACGCACAGACCCATGGCGATGCCACTGACCGTCCACACCGTGCCCATGGACAGGTCGGAGAGCTTCATGGCGACCAGGCCCGCGAAGCCGATGACGAAGAACTCACAGATCAGGGTGGACGCACACAGGGTGCGCAGCGTTCGCATGCTCTTACTCCCTTCCGAGCAGCAGCCGGGCCTCGCCCACGGTGATGACGGAGCCGGTGATCAGCACGCCGGCACTGGAGAACTCGCCCTCCTCCTCGGCGAGCGTGACGGCGACGTCGATCGCCTCGTCCAGGCGCGGCTCGACCTGCACCCGGTCGGGGCCGAAGACCTCGACGGCGACGGCCGCCAGTTCGTCCACGTCGAGCGCCCGGTCGTGCGCGTACCGCGTCACCACGATCTCGGTGAACAGCGGCTCGAACGCCTCCAGGAGGCCGCGCACGTCCTTGCCCGTGCTGCACGCGACCACGCCGATCAGCCGGCTGAAGGCGAACGCCTCGGTGACCGCCTCGGCCGCGGCCCGCGCGCCCCCCGGGTTGTGCGCCGCGTCCAGCACCACGGTCGGGCTGCGACGCACCACCTCAAGCCGGCCGGGCGAGCTGACGCCCGCGAACGCCGCCCGCACCGTGTCCAGGTCGAGCGTCCTGGCGTGCTGCGAGCCGATGCCGAAGAACGCCTCGACGGCGGCGAGCGCCACGGCCGCGTTGTGCGCCATGTGCGCGCCGTGCAGCGGGAGGAAGAGGTCCGGGTACTCGCCGCCGAGGCCGCGCAGCGTCAGGAGCTGGCCCCCGACCGCGACCTCCCGGTTCAGCACGCCGAACTCCATGCCCTCCCTGGCCACCGTGGCATCCACCTCGACGGCCCGCTTGAGCAGCACCGACGCGGCCTCCACCGGCTGTTGGGCGAGGACCACCGTCGCCCCTGCGGCGCCGTCGGCCCCCTCCCGGGCCTTGATGATCCCCGCCTTCTCGGTGGCGATCGCCTCGTGCGTGCTGCCGAGCCGGTCCGTGTGGTCCAGCGAGATCGGGGTGACGACGGCGACCGCCGCGTCGATGACGTTGGTCGCGTCCCAGGTGCCGCCCATGCCGACCTCGACCACCGCGACGTCGACCGGCGCGTCGGCGAACGCCGCGTACGCCATCGCCGTCAGCACCTCGAAGAAGGAGAGCCGGAACTCCTGCTGGGCGTCGGTCATCTCCACGTACGGCTGGATGTCCCGGTACGTCTCGATGAACCGCTCGGCGGAGATCGGGGCGCCGTCCAGGCTGATCCGCTCGGTGATCGACTGCACGTGGGGGCTGGTGTACCGACCGGTGCGCAGCTCGAAGGCGCCGAGCAGGGCCTCGATCATCCGGGCCGTGCTGGTCTTGCCGTTGGTGCCGGTGATGTGGATCGCCGGGTACGCGCGCTGCGGCTCGCCGAGGATGTCCAGGATCGCCTTGATGCGCTGCACCGACGGGTCGAGCTTGGTCTCACCCCAGCGGCTGGCCAGCTCCGTCTCGACCTCGCGCAGCGCGCGGTCCAGCTCGGGATCCTGGGGTCGGGACGGCACGCCGTCGTCCTGGGGCGGGCCGGCCTGGGCACGCAGGGTGCGACTGCCCGCCTCGATCACGGCGAGGTCGGGGTCGCGCTCGGTCTCGGCCTCAATGATCTCGTCGAAGGCGTCGAGCCCGTCGGGCTCGGATTCGTCACTCGGGGGGCGCTCACTCACGGCGCCAGTCTACGAGGCGGGTCGGACACCGGGCGCGCGCCGGGCCACCCACGTGCGGGCCGGGGGCCGAGCGCGGCCGGGCCCGGCCCCCGTCGCGAGCCGGGCCCCGCCGCCGAAGCACGTCGCCGCACGCGCGAGGGGCCCCGCACCGTGTTCGGTGCGGGACCCCTCGTACGGGTTGCCCGTGCTCGCGCCGTTCGGCCGGCCGGGCGGTTACGCCTCGGGCAGCGCCGCGAGCTGGGCCGTGATGCGGACGATGTCCTCCTCGGCCGTGGCGAGCCGCTTGCGGATCTTGTCGACCACCGGCTCCGGCGCCTTGCCGAGGAACGCCTCGTTGCCGAGCTTCCCGGTCGCCTGCGCCTTCTCCTTCTCCGCCGCGGCCAGGTCCTTGGCCAGCCGCTTGCGCTCGGCCGCCACGTCGATGGTGCCGGACAGGTCGAGCGCCACCGTGGCGCCCACGACCGGCAGCGACGCGGTCGCCGTGAAGCCCTCGCCCTCGGGCTGGAGCCGCAGCAGCGAGCGGATCGCCGCCTCGTGCGGGGCGAGCGCGGTGCCCGTCAGGTCGAGCCGGGCCGGCACCTTCTGGCCCGGCTGGAGACCCTGGTCGGCGCGGAACCTGCGGACCTCGGTGACCAGCTCCTGGACCACCGCGATCTCCCGCTCGGCCGCCGCGTCCCGGAACCCGCCGTCGGCCGGCCACTGCGCGACGACGAGGGACTCGCCGCCGGTCAGCGCGGTCCACAGGGTCTCCGTGACGAACGGGACGATCGGGTGCAGCAGCCGCAACGTCACGTCCAGGACCTCACCGAGCACCCGCCGCGAGACGTCGGCGGCCGGACCGCCGGCCTGGAAGGTGGTCTTGGACAGCTCCACGTACCAGTCGAAGACCTCGTCCCACGCGAAGTGGAACAGCGCGTCCGAGAGCTTGGCGAACTGGTAGTCGTCGTAGTACGCGTCCACCTCGGCGACGACCGTGTTCAGCCGGGAGAGGATCCACCGGTCGGCCGCCGACAGCTCCTCGGGGGCCGGCAGCGGGCCGTCGACCGTGGCGCCGTTCATCAGCGCGAAGCGCGTCGCGTTCCAGATCTTGTTGGCGAAGTTGCGCGAGCCCTGCACCCAGTCCTCGCCGATCGGCACGTCGGTGCCGGGGTTGGCGCCACGGGCCAGGGTGAAGCGGACGGCGTCGGAGCCGTAGGTGTCCATCCAGTCCAGCGGGTTGACCGCGTTGCCGAAGGACTTGGACATCTTCTTGCCGAACTGGTCGCGGACCATGCCGTGCAGCACGATCGTCTGGAACGGCGGCGTGCCGTCCATCGCGTACATGCCGAACATCATCATCCGCACGACCCAGAAGAACAGGATGTCGTAGCCGGTGACCAGGATGGAGTTCGGGTAGAACTTCTCGACGCTCTCGGTCCGCTCCGGCCAGCCGAGCGTGGAGAACGGCCACAGGCCGGAGGAGAACCAGGTGTCCAGGACGTCGGTCTCCTGGTGCCAGCCCTCGCCCGTCGGCGGCTCCTCGTCCGGCCCGACGCAGACCATCTCGCCGTTCGGCCCGTACCAGACCGGGATGCGGTGGCCCCACCAGAGCTGGCGCGAGATGCACCAGTCGTGCAGGTTGTCCACCCAGTCGAAGTACCGCTTGGTCATCTCCTCCGGGTGGATCGCGACCCGGCCGTCGCGCACCGCGTCGCCGGCGGGCTTGGCCAGCGGGCCGACCTTGACCCACCACTGCATCGAGAGCCTGGGCTCGATGGTGGTCTTGCAGCGCGAGCAGTGCCCGACCGAGTGCTTGTACGGGCGCTTCTCGGCGACGACACGGCCCTCGGCGCGCAGCGCGCCGACGATGGCGCTGCGGGCCTCGAAGCGGTCGAGCCCCTGGAACGGGCCGTGCGCGGTGATCACGCCGCGCTCGTCCAGGACGGCGGGCATGGGCAGGCCGTGCCGCTGGCCGATCTCGAAGTCGTTCGGGTCGTGGGCCGGGGTGACCTTGACCGCGCCGGTGCCGAACTCCGGGTCGACGTGCGCGTCGGCGACGACGGGGATGCGGCGGCCGGTCAGCGGCAGCTCGATCTCGGTGCCGACCAGGTGGCGGTAGCGCTCGTCGTCCGGGTGGACGGCGACGGCGGTGTCACCGAGCATCGTCTCGGCGCGGGTGGTGGCCACCACGACGGACGCCTCGCCCTCGCCGTACCGGATGGAGACCAGCTCGCCGTCGTCCTCCTGGTACTCCACCTCGATGTCGGAGATGGCCGTCAGGCAGCGCGGGCACCAGTTGATGATGCGCTCGGCGCGGTAGACCAGCTCGTCGTCGTAGAGCTTCTTGAAGATCGTCTGGACGGCGCGGGAGAGCCCCTCGTCCATCGTGAAGCGCTCGCGCGACCAGGCCACGCCGTCGCCGAGGCGGCGCATCTGGCCGGAGATCTGCCCGCCGGACTCGTCCTTCCACTGCCAGACGCGCTCGATGAACGCCTCGCGCCCCAGGTCGTGCCGCGACTTGCCGTCCTTGGCCAGCTCGCGCTCCACGACGTTCTGCGTCGCGATGCCGGCGTGGTCCATGCCGGGCTGCCACAGCGTCTCGAAGCCCTGCATCCGCTTGCGGCGGGTGGCGGCGTCGATCAGCGTGTGCTCGAAGGCGTGGCCCAGGTGCAGGCTGCCGGTGACGTTGGGCGGCGGGATGACGACCGTGAACGGCGGCTTCTCGCTCGCCGCGTCCGCCTCGAAGTAGCCACGCTCTACCCAGCGCTCGTACAGCTTCCCCTCTACGTCGGCCGGCGCGTACTGGGTCGGCAGTTCGGGGGCGGGGCTGTTGTGCCCGTCGTGCGGGCGCTGAGTGTTGTCGGTCACGAGCCGATTCTACGGTCCCACCGCAGGCTGTTACGAACCCGTTGCGCGCCCCGGGGTGAGGGCGCCTCACGGCGTCCGGGAGGATGCTGAGTGAGGCGCGACTGTCGCGCGTGGCCTTCGACACACCGGGGAGACGCCCTATGAGCCACCACCAGCCGCAGTCAGGCCCCTACGGCGAGCAACCCGGGCCGTACGGCAACGCTGGTGGCCAGCCGCAGGCGCCCAACCCGTACGCGGGCCAGCCGGGTTACGGCTACCCCGCCGCCCTGGGCCCGCAGGCCCAGCCGGCCCCACCCGCGCAGCCCGGCGGCTACGGCCACCCCGCGCCCCAGCAGCAGCCGAACCCGTACGCCCAGGGCGGCGGCTACGGCCAGGGCGGCTACGGCCATTCGGCCCCCCAGCAGCCCCAGCCCCAGCCGAACCCGAACCCGTACACGCAGCCGGGCGCGCCGTACGCGCAGGGCCCGTACGCCCAGCCACAGCCCGCCTTCCCGCAGCAGCCGATGCAGGCCACGCAGTCGATGCAGCCGGTGCAGCCGATGCAGCCGCAGCCCGCTCCGTACGGGCCGCCGACCCCGGGTGGGAACGGCGGGGGTGGGCGCCGGAAGACGGGGCTGGCCATCGGCGCGGCCCTCGCGGTGGTGGCCGCCGCGGTCGGCGGCTACCTGCTCTTCGCCGACAACGAGGACACCGCGTACGAGCTGAGCACGCCGCAGACCGTGGCGGGCGACTACCAGCGCGTCGGCGAGGGCAAGGACGAGAGCAACCTGACCCCCGCGGGCAAGGCGCAGCTCAAGGAGATGCCGGTGGTCGAGGACGCGCACCCGGTCTCGGCCAACTACCAGACGCCCGGCCAGAAGAAGCTCCAGTTCAGCGGCGTGTGGGGGAAGGTGACCGACCCGAACCGGGCGGCGGACCTCGCGCTCGCCGTCATCACCAAGGCACTCGTCGAGGACGGCACGGCCGAAACGGTCGGCAGCCCGCAGAAGTTCTCCCCGGACGGCTTCGACGGCGACGTGCTCAAGTGCCAGGAGCTGAAATTCACCTCTCCCAAGGGAGCCATCACGGCCCCCGCCTGCGTCTGGGGTGACGAGAGCACCGTCGGCGTGACGGTCATGGCGGACCCGGCGGCCCTGGTCACCGGCGCCGGTATGACGCTGAACGAGGCGGCGGGGCTCGCCGCCGAGGTCCGCTCGGACGCCCGCGTCGAGGCCGGCTGACCGGCTCACGTCAGCGGGTTCCGCGCGATCCCGTCGGCACCACGGCAGCCGAGGCCCGCCCTCCCGCGCGGCCCCGGCCCCTCCCACGCCGTGCCCAGCCACCGCTCCTACCAGCCGCGACACCGTACGCAGCAGAACGAGGGAACCCATGAGCTACCACCAGCCCGGCCCCTACGGACAGCAGCCCCAGCAGCCCCCACAGCCGGGGCCCTACGGCCAGGGCGGCGCGGCTGGCGACCCGGGCTACGGCTACCCGCAGCAGCCACCCCCGCCCGGCCCGTACGGCCAGCCCCCGCAGGGCTACGGCTACCCGCAGCAGCAGCCAGGGCCGTACGGGCAGGTGGGCCCGTACCAGCAGCCGGGCCCGCCGATGCCGCCGCGGGGTGGGGGCAGCGGGAACAAGACGGTCGGCATCGTCGTGGGCGCGGTCGTGGCCTGCGCGGCGGTCGTCGGCGGGGTGCTGTTGTTCAACGGGGGCGACAGCGACGGCGATTCGGCCAAGGACAAGAAGAAGGACACCGTCGTCGGCGACACCGGCGGCCAGCAGGGTTCGGGCGGGACGGGTGGCACGGGTGGCACCGATGAAGAGCAGCCGCCGGTGACCGAGCCCGCCCAGCAGTACAAGCTGACGACGCCGCTGACGGTCGCGGGCGACTTCCAGCGCAAGGGCGAACCGAAGAACAGCACCGGCCGGGACGGCGAGGAGCCGACGGGCTTCACCACCGAAGGGTCGGTCTCGGCGGAGTACCACCAGGGAAACGCCAAGAGGCTCACGCTCGTCGGCGCGTACGGCACGTCCACCGACCCGGAGGGCAGCGTCGACTGGTACTTCCAGAAGATGCGCACGAGCGGGAGCGCCGAGCCGCAGGGGACTCCACAGGAGTTCACCCCGGCCGGCCTCGACGGCGTCGTCGTCAAGTGTCAGGTGGTCAAGTCGAACTCGGTGCCGATCCAGACGTGCGCCTGGGGCGACTCCAGCACGCTCGGCTCCGTCATCTACGGCGATCCGGCCCTCGTCACCAACCCCGGCGCCGCCGACCTCAGCGCCGTCGCCGACGTCACCGCCCAGGTCTACAAGGACGCCCGCGCGCCGAAGTGAGGCACCGACCTCCCACCTGACATGCCGTCACGCGCGAGGGGCGCCCAGCCAGTTGGCCGGGCGCCCCTCGCGCGTCGCTGAGTGAACAGCGCGCGCTACGCGCTCTTCTCGTGCCGCTCGTCCTTGCCGACGATGCGCGGCTCGCGCGGCACCAGGGTCGGGTTCACGTGCGAGTGGACGACCTCCTCGGTGATGACGACGCGGGCCACGTCCTTGCGGGACGGCACCTCGTACATCACCGACTGGAGGACCTCCTCCATGATGGCGCGCAGGCCACGGGCGCCGGTGCCGCGCAGGATGGCCTGGTCGGCGATGGCCTCCAGGGCCGGGCGGTCGAACTCCAGCTCCACGCCGTCGAGTTCGAACAGCCGCTGGTACTGCTTGACGAGCGCGTTGCGCGGCTCGACCAGGATCTGGAGCAGCGCCTCGCGGTCGAGGTTGTGCACCGAGGTGATGACGGGGAGGCGGCCGATGAACTCGGGGATCATCCCGAACTTCACCAGGTCCTCCGGCATGACCTCCTGGAACTGGTCGCTGGCCTCGATCTCGCGCTTGGAGCGGATGGTGGCCCCGAAGCCGATGCCCTTGGCGCCCGCCCGGGACTCGATGATCTTCTCCAGGCCGGCGAACGCGCCACCCACGATGAACAGCACGTTCGTCGTGTCGATCTGGATGAACTCCTGGTGCGGGTGCTTGCGTCCACCCTGCGGCGGGACGGAGGCCGTGGTGCCCTCCAGGATCTTCAGCAGCGCCTGCTGCACGCCCTCGCCGCTGACGTCGCGGGTGATCGACGGGTTCTCGCTCTTGCGGGCGACCTTGTCGATCTCGTCGATGTAGATGATCCCGGTCTCGGCCTTCTTGACGTCGTAGTCAGCGGCCTGGATCAGCTTGAGCAGGATGTTCTCGACGTCCTCGCCCACGTACCCCGCCTCGGTGAGGGCGGTGGCGTCGGCGATGGCGAACGGCACGTTGAGCATCCGGGCCAGCGTCTGCGCCAGCAGCGTCTTGCCGGAGCCGGTCGGGCCGAGCAGCAGGATGTTGGACTTCGACAGCTCGATGCCGTCGTCGCGGCTGCTGGCCGCCTCGCCCGCCTGAACGCGCTTGTAGTGGTTGTAGACGGCCACCGAGAGCGCCTTCTTCGCGGCCTCCTGGCCGACGACGTAGCCCTCGAGGAACTCGTAGATCTCGCGCGGCTTGGGAAGTTCCTCCCAGCGGACCTCGGAGGTCTCCGCGAGCTCCTCCTCGATGATCTCGTTGCAGAGATCGATGCACTCGTCGCAGATGTACACACCGGGGCCTGCGATGAGCTTCTTCACCTGCTTCTGGCTCTTCCCACAGAACGAGCACTTGAGCAGGTCGCCGCCGTCACCGATGCGTGCCACGAGGTGCTTCCCCTTCGCCTGGGATCTGCAACGCTTGCGCAGACCCGGGTGCTTGCCTATCGACGGTACCTTGCCGGGGCCCCCGTGCGGGCCCCCCTTGGCGCGACTCGATCCACACGGCATCGAGTGCACGCCAAGAGGGACCGCTCCCGACGCGGCGGGATCAAACCGAAACGGAACTCTTGCGGGTCGAGACGATCTGGTCCACCAGACCGTACGCCAGCGACTCGTCAGCGGTGAGGATCTTGTCGCGCTCGATGTCGTCGCGGATCTTCTCGATCGGCGTCGTGGAGTGCTTGGCCAGCATCTCCTCGAGCTGCGAGCGCATCCGCAGGATCTCGTTGGCCGCGATCTCCAGGTCGGAGACCTGGCCGCGGCCGGTCTCGCTGTACGGCTGGTGGATCAGGATGCGGGCGTTGGGCAGCGCCATCCGCTTGCCGGGCGTGCCGGCCGCGAGCAGCACGGCCGCGGCGGACGCCGCCTGTCCCATGCACACCGTCTGGATGTCGGGCTTGACGAACTGCATCGTGTCGTAGATAGCCGTCAGCGCGGTGAACGAGCCGCCGGGCGAGTTGATGTAGATCGAGATGTCGCGGTCGGGGTCCATCGACTCCAGGCACAGCAGCTGCGCCATGACGTCGTTGGCGGAGGCGTCGTCGATCTGGACGCCGAGGAAGATGACCCGCTCTTCGAAGAGCTTGGCGTACGGGTCGTACTCGCGCACGCCCTGCGAGGTGCGCTCCACGAAGCGCGGGACGACGTACCGGGACTCGGCGGCCGGGCCCTGGTACAGACCGCTACCGGCGTTGATGTTCATCTGCGTGTTCACCATCCTGATGGCGTTCGGTGGGCTGGAAGGGGAAGCTCGGGTGCCGCTCAGGCCCCGGTGCCGCCGCCGCCCGGAACGCTCGCGGCGGAGGCCATGACGTCGTCGATCAGGCCGTACTCCTTGGCCTCCTCGGCGGAGAACCAGCGGTCGCGGTCGGAGTCGCGGGTGATCTGCTCGACGGTCTGGCCGGTGTGGAAGGCGGTCAGCTCCGCCATCCGCTTCTTCGTGTGCAGCAGCCGCTCGGCGTGGATCTTGATGTCGGAGGCCGAACCCGCCAGGCCGGCGGAGGGCTGGTGGATCAGGATCTCGGCGTTCGGCAGCGCGAACCGCTTGCCCGGGGTGCCCGCGCTGAGCAGGAACTGGCCCATCGAAGCGGCGAGGCCCATGGCGATGGTGACCACGTCGTTCGGGATGAACTGCATGGTGTCGTAGATCGCCATGCCCGCCGAGATGGAGCCGCCCGGGCTGTTGATGTAGAGGTTGATGTCCTTGTCAGGGTCCGCGGCGAGCAGGAGCAGCTGCGCGGTGATCTTGTTGGCGATGTCGTCGTCGACCGGCTGGCCGAGGAAGATGATCCGCTCCCCGAGCAACCGGTTGTAGACCTGGTCGCCGAGGCCGCCGCCGACGGTCGGCTCGCCGGCGGCGGAAGGCATCAGATTCGTCACGTATCCACCTGCTCGTTGATTCGACGGCCGCGAGCCGTCTCAGCGTCTTCGTGCGGACAGGGATCAAGCGGCGCATGGAGCCCGCCCCACACCCTCCGGGGCTTTCCGTGGCGCCACCCCTGCCCTCGTATCTACGGACCCTAACGCGCAGGTCGGACAACGCCATCCCGCATCCGGAACTGTTCGCTGTGAGCGCAGGCTACGGGGCGCTGTGCGCCCGGTGGAGCGCCGGTCGGCCCGCGCGCCGGCCGGGAAAGGCGAACGGGCCCCGACGGGCCGGCGGACGGCCGCACAGCCCCGCCCGGCCGGCTTCCGGCACCCGCCCGTGGCCCCGCTCGGAGGCGGTCGTACGGGTGTGCGCCGGGGGACCCGGTGTGTCGATCGCGGGCCGGCCCGCGCGGGCGGGGACGGACACGGGTCCGGACGCGTGTGCGTCCGGACCCGTGCCGTGGTGTCCCTCGCCGGGGATCAGGCCGGGGCTCAGCCCTCGGTCTTCTCCTCGGCCTTCTCGTCGGCCTTGGCGTCGGCCTTGGCCTCCGGCGCGTCGGCGCCCTCGGCCGCCTCCTCGCCACCGGCCTCGACGGTCTCGGCGGTCTCGTCGGTGTCGTCCTCGTCTTCCAGGTCGACGACCTCGCCGTTGCTGTCGGTGACCTTGGCGGCCTCGACCACGACCGCGAGGGCCTTACCACGGGCGACCTCGCCGACGAGCATCGGCACCTGGCCACCCTCGACCACGGCCTGCGCGAACTGGTCGGGGCTCATGCCGGAGGACTGCGCGCGGCGCATCAGGTGCTCGGTCAGCTCTTCCTGGCCGACCTGCAGCTCCTCCTTGCTGACCAGCTCGTCCAGGAGGAACTGGGTCTTGATGCCCTTCTCCGCCTGCTCCTTGGTCTCCGCGTCGAACTCTTCCTCGGTCTTGCCCTGGATCTCCAGGTACTTCTTGAGGTCGAGGCCCATCTGGCCGAGCTGGTGGTTGACCAGGTTGTGCTTGCGGGTCTCGATCTCGTCCTGGAGGAGCTTCTCCGGGATCGGGATCTCGGCCAGCTCCAGGAGGGCGTCGAGCACCTTCTCCTGGGCCTGGGTGGCCTGCTCGTACTTCTTCATCTGCTCAAGGCGCTTGCGGCTGTCGGCGCGCAGCTCCTCCAGCGTGTCGAACTCGCTCGCGAGCTGCGCGAACTCGTCGTCCAGCGCGGGCAGTTCGCGGGACTTGACCTCGGTGACCTCGACCTTGACCTCGGCCTCCTTGCCCTCGGCGGAGCCGCCCTTGAGCTCGGAGGTGAAGGTGGCGGTGCCGCCGGCGGAGACGCCGGTGACGGCCTCGTCGATGCCGTCGAGGAGCTGGCCGGAGCCGATGGTGTACGAGACGCCCGAGGCGACGCCGTCCTCCAGCACCTCGCCGTCGACCCTGGCCTCAAGGTCGATCGTGAGGGTGTCGCCCTCGGCGGCGGGGCGGTCGACCACGGAGGTGGTGGCGAAGCGGTCGCGGAGCTGCTCGACCGACTTGTCGACGTCCTCGTCGGAGACCTCGACCGCGTCGACGGTGACCTCGATGCCGGAGTAGTCCGGGATCTCGACCTCGGGGCGGACGTCCACCTCGGCGGTGAAGGCCAGCAGCTCGCCGTCCTTCAGCTCGGTGATGTCCACCTCGGGCTGGCCGAGGACGTTCAGCTCACCCTCGTTGACCGCCTCGGTGTAGAACTTCGGGAGCGCGTCGTTGACGGCCTCCTCCAGCACGGCGCCACGGCCGAACCGCTGGTCGATGACCCGGGCCGGGATCTTGCCCTTGCGGAAGCCCGCCACCGTGACCTGCTGGTTGATCTTCTTGTACGCCGCGTCGAGGCTGGGCTTGAGCTCCTCGAAGGGCACCTCGACAGTGAGCCGAACCCGAGTCGGGTTCAGGGTCTCCACGGCGCTCTTCACGGTTCGGTCTCCTTGGGGCTGACTTCTTGGGGTCTTCGGGTTCTTCTGAGTGTGGCTCTTCATGTGCGTGCCTGCGCGTGCTGCGACGTGTGGTTGGCGCGGCGACGCTGCGGATCGCGCCCCTTGGCGAAGCGCCCGCCGTATTACCAGGGGATACCAGGGGCGGGCCCATTCCCGTCATCACAGACACAGGCGCGCAGCTTGCATAGTAACCGCAAGCGAGAGCAGCCCCCTAACGGGATCATGCCCGTTCACAGCCACCGCCCGACCCCCGGTCGGACCCGCGGCGAGGCGGGCGAATCGGCGCCGACGGGCTGCGCCGTACGAACGACACGCCGCCCGGACCGTGGCCTGGGCGGCGTTCGAGGTGATGCTGGTCGGGGTGGCCGGATTCGAACCGACGACCTTCCGCTCCCAAAGCGGACGCGCTACCAAGCTGCGCCACACCCCGCCGGTGCGACACGTAGGGTACATGCCGATCGGACTGTCGGCTGCCACTTATTCCCGCGATCAGGCGAAGTGTGCGCGGGGCGGGGCTGACCCGCTACGATGCACCTCGTGCCACGGCCGGGCCCGCGAGGGCTCGTACGGGCCGGTGTTTTCGGCGGTCGCCGCGGCGATCACCCCACCTCACCGGTGGCGCGCGGGCGTAGCTCAATGGTAGAGCCCCAGTCTTCCAAACTGGCTACGCGGGTTCGATTCCCGTCGCCCGCTCCACTGCCTGCCCAACGGCCCGGCGTGCGGATCCTCCGCCGCCGGGCCGTTGGCGTCGCGCTCACCGCGCGGGCCCTCCGGCCGGGCGGAGGGCCGTGCGCGTCATGCGGGCCGCCGCAGTCCAGGCGACCGGTCACGAGGGGGCGACGGTGTCCGCGCCGGGTTCGCTGGCGCTCCGCCGCGTTTGGGCCGCGTGGGGCGGGGGACTCGGCCGCGGCGACGTGGCGTGACACGGCTCGCGGAGCGGCGGGCCCACGGGAGGGATGGCCCGGTGCGCGAGGTGACGACGCGGCCCGGCGGGCGCGAAACCGAGGAATCGGGACACCGGAGAGACGGGCGGGCCAGTTGCCCGTGTGCTGCCCCTTGTGCCGGGAGCGCGACGTGGGGAGACTCCCCCGTACTCCGACACTCCCCGGCCGGCCGGTCCGCGTGCGCGGACCAGCACCGGACGCGGGGGCGGCCCGCTCGCGCCGTGGCGCACGCCGGTGACGTACGCCGAGCCGGCCGCGCGCTCCGCCGCGTCACGCCCTCGCGGGCGCACACGGCGGACGCGGGACGCCCGGCTAGAACTCGATGTCGCTGATGCCCTCGGCCACGTTGTCCAGGAACTCCTGGATGTCCGGGGAGGCATCGGTCGAGGCGAGGAGGAAGCCGAAGAGCATGGCGACGAGCATGGGCCCTGCCTTGATCTTCCCAGCCCTGAAGATAAACGCCAAAATTATGCCAACCAGCAGCACAACAGACAGGGAAATAACCACGACTGATCCCTCGCCCTCGGTCGCAACACGTCTCTCCGGCCCGGGGAGGAGCACGGCCCCGCACACCCCCACCTGAACCATCGTGCCACCAAGTGAGTGATGGTTGGAGCCAGGTGACGAATCATTGGCCAACCGCGCATGCTGCTCGGACGGCCTTTCCGGGCTCCGGTCCGGGGGCCCGAATCGCCTCCGGGAGTGATGGCAGGCCCGGTTTTCGGGCGTACCGGGCGGTCCGGCGGGCATCGGGTGTCCGATAGACACCGCATAAATTCGGCCGGATCTCCTACCCTGGTGCCCCTTACAACAACATTGCTAACGGGAATTCTGCATATCTTCGACGCACCCCGGACCTGCGGACAAATCACCAACAAAGCGGCGAAATTCCCGCCTCTTTCGCCAGCGTCGGACATCCCTCACCAAGAGGGCCAATGCCACGTGCTCCAGCGCGAGTTGCCCTGTCCATGCCGGGCCGGAGAGGGCCTCCACGCGCGCTCGGTTGGCGCCCCGCCCGGGCAGGGCGGGGATGGTACGCGGGTGAACAATGCGCAGCGGAAATGCCGAGCAAAGTTTTACCCATTCCTGGGGTGGCCACTATGGTGCCGCAGATGTTCGACACCGCTTCCCCCCACCTCCCCGCAGTGCGAGCGCGGTCCGCCGGCCCCGACGGGGTGCGGGTCCGCCCGTGAGTGACCACCCCACCGCGTACCCGGGCGACCAGCTCCGGTCCCCCTCCCGCCGACCCGCGCGCCCGCGTCCCGGCCCGCTGCCGTTCCCTGGGCCTCGGGCCGCACCGGCGGGCCGACCAGTTCCACCGGGTGCGACGCGCCTGGGTGCGGCTGGTCGCGGTGCCCGTCTTCGGCTGCGCGCTCGGCTTGGCCTCCTGGGCGGCCCCGCGGGTGCGGCCGGCCTGGCTCAACCACAGCGACAGCGTCCAGGAGTTGGGCGACGCTCCGTGAACCGGGCCGGTGCTGACGCCCGGTCTGTTCGGGTGCTCGACGGGTGTTGGCGGTCTACTTCCTCGCCTGGGTGCCGCGGCGTAGGACGCGGTGCACGGCACTGGGCGGCGGCACGTTGTACGGCGGTCTGCCGCGCGGCTTCCTCGCCAGGGGCGCGCTGTCGGCGGGTGGCCGGAGGTTCATCCGTGGCTGCGGGAGCCGCTGGGTGAGGTGGTGGTGACGGCGGTGGCCGCGCTGGTGGTCACGGCGTTGTGCACGCCCCCGGTGCGACGGGGGTTCCGCTTTGCGATGGAACCGACGATGGCGTGGGCGTTCCGCGCCGACCCGGCCGAGACCCGTCGGCGGCCACCGCGCGCGGGTGGCTGAAGCGACGCGGTGTCCAGGGGGCGCCCGGCGGTGGGTCGCGCGCCCGGGCGGGGTGGGCCCGGGCGCGCGGCCCGGTCAGCCCTCGGCCGCCGGCCGGTCCTCCGTGTCCGGCAGGCCGAGGAGTTGCCGGGTGCGGGCGTACTTCGCGCTCAGCCGCTCCCGGGTCGCCGGGTCGAGCCGGGCCAGTCGGGCCGGGTCCGCGTTGTGGGCGACGTCGGCCGCCTTGATGAGCACGGCGCCCGGGGTGGCCCGCAGCCGGGCCGCGTACGCCTCAAGGGGCTCGCCAGGGCGCTTGGTCATCGCGTCGACCAGCTCCTTGGTGTGCGGCGTCAGCGGGGCGGTGGCCAGCCAGTCGCGGGACAGGACGTCGTCCTCGATGGCGTCGTGCAGCCAGGCCGCCGCGATCTGTTCGTCGTCGCCGCCGCGCTCGCGGACCCCGTGCGCGACGGCGGCCAGGTGCTCCACGTACGGGATGCCGGCCTTGTCCGTCTGGCCCGCGTGCGCCTCGCGGGCGAGCGCCTCGACTTCCTCCAGTGTCAGCACCGACATCTCGTGTCCTCACTCTGTGACCTGTGACCTGTGACCTGTGGCGGCGGTTCGGGTACCCACTCTCGCCGGTCACACCTGTCGGTCGAGCGCCGGAGCCGGTCGTCACTGCTTCTCGCCCGCGCCGACCATGCTCGTCCGGCGCAGCGCGAGCCGGGCCGGGAGCGTGCTGGACAGCAGGCCGATGAGGAGCGCCGCGCCGGCGAACGCCGCGTACAGGCCCGGGGGGATGTACGGGCTGGTGCCGGTGATGCCGCGTGTCATCGGGTTCAGCGTGATCAGCGCGATGGCGGTGCCGATGGCGACGCCCGCGACGCCCACGAGCAGCGCCTCCCAGCGGATCATGCCGAGCACCTGGCGCCTCGTGGAGCCGATCAGGCGGAGCGTGCTCAGCTCGCGGCGGCGGTCGAGGACGGTCATGACCAGGGTGTTGGCGGCGGCCACGGCGGCGAATCCGCCGAGTACGGCGGCCATGGTCGTGTTGGCCCAGACGTTGATCTCGCGGTCCTTGTCCTGTGCCTCGGCGTACCCGTCGCGGTCGGTGACGGTGCCGAGCGGGGCCAGCGCGGCGGCGACCCGGTCCGGGTCGCCGCCCGGGGTCCGCTGGACGAAGACGTCGGTGTCGAAGGCGGCGGTCACGTGGGGGGCGAGCGCGGCGCGGGGCAGGGTGAGCTGGGCGACGCCGAGGCCGCGGCCGTAGACGGCGACGATTTTGGGCTTTGCCGTCGAGCCGTCGGGCAGCACGATCTGGAGCCGGTCGCCGACCTCGGCGTCGGCCGAGTCGGCGAGCAGCGCGTCCACGGCGACGGTGTCGGGGCGGCCGATGGCGGACTGGTCGCCGGCGCGTACGTCCAGGTCCTGGACGGTGCGCAGCGCGTCGCCGGTGCCGGAGACGCCCTGGGCCGCGGCGCTGGTGAGCATGCGGGTCTCGCCGGAGCCGGTCGGGACGAGCACGCCGGCGCGCAGCAGGCCGACGGCGGTCCGCACGCCCGGGGTGCGGGCGGCGCGGGCGGCGGTGTCGGCGGGCAGGCCGTCGGGGTCGGTGACGATGTGGTCGGCGACGATGCCCGCGCGGCGCTGGTCGTCGCGGGCGTGGTCCTCGCTGGTGTGCAGGAACACCAGGGTCGAGGAGAAGGCCATGGCCAGCACGATCGGGGTGATGGCGGAGGCCAGTCGGCGCGAGTTGGCCCGGGTGTTGGCGGCGGCCAGACCGGCGGGGGCCCCGCCGGCGCGCAGCGGCAGGCCGATCAGCCAGGCGCAGAGCCGGGCGATGATCGGGCCGAGCAGGCTGACGGAGAGCATGAAGAGCATCACCACGCCGAGCGCGAGGTTGGCCGCGTCGTCGCCGCTCTCCCCCGCCGCGACGCGGGCCAGCACGATGCCGCCGACCAGGGCGCCGACGCCGAGCACCGTACGGATGACGCCGGGCCTGAAACGTTCCACGGCGGCCTCGCTCAGGGCCTGGCCGGGCTTGGTCCTGGCTGGGCGGCGGGCGGCCAGCAGCCCGGCGAGCACCGCGGCGAGCACGCCCGCGCCGACCGCGCTGACCAGCGGGATCCAGGAGACGTGCAGGCGCACGGCCTCGGGGATGGCGCCCTTGTCCTGGAGTTGGTCGAACCACCAGTGGGCCAGGGCGATGCCCGGCAGGCAGCCGACGGCGCCGGCGATCGGCGCGATCAGCAGGGCCTCGGTGGCGATGGAGCGGCGGAGTTGGCGCGGGGTGGCGCCGATGGCGCGCAGCAGGGCGAACTCGCGGGAGCGCTGGCCGACGCAGAGGGCGACCGTGCCGGCCGCGGTGAAGACGGCGACCATGGTGGCGACGCCGCCGAAACTGCCGCCGAGTCCGGTCAGGAGTTCCTTGGCCTCGGCGACGCCGGGCTCCTCCACGCCGCCACGGCCGTCGCCGGTGTGCACCTTCGCCTTGCCCTCCACGGCGCGCCTGACCTGGTCGGCGAGGTCGCCGGTGGCGGTGCCGGGCGCGGCGAGCACGGCCACCGCGTCGATCTTGCCGGGGTGCCCGGAGAGTGCGACGGCCCGCTGGTCGGTGAACCAGGCGGTGGGTGCCCGGAGCGCTGCGCGGGCCGCGGGCTCGGCGATGCCGGAGACCTCGAAGCGGTGCGCGCCGTCGGCGGCGGTGAGGGTGACCTGGTCGCCGACGGTGGCGCGCTGGGCGCGGGCGGTGGCCTGGTCGAGCACGACCTGGTGCGCGGTGCGGGGCGCGGCGCCTTGGGCGAGCTTGTTGCCGGTGAAGGCGGTGGAGCCCCAGCCGTGGGCGGTGACGGCGCCCGTGCTGGTGCGCAGGGGGTAGCTGACGTCGGGGATGGCGGTGGCGACGCCGGGGGCAGCGGCGATCTCGCTGACGAGGGCGGCGTCGAGGCGGGCCGCGTCGGGCAGCAGCTCGCTGCCGTCGTCGCCGTCGTCGCCACCCCCGTCGGTGAGGCGCGCGTGCTGGTCGGCCGCGGCGACCACGGGCACGTCGGCGTAGCGCTGGGGCGGCGCGGAGGCGCGTACGCCGCTCTCCAGCAGGATGCCGCAGGCGGAGACGATGAACGCGGCCATCATCAGCGCCACGAAGGTGCCGGCGAACGCGGCGGGCTTGAAGCGGACGGCCGCGCGGGCCAGGCCGTTGGTCAGGGAGCGTCTGGTCATGCCGCCGCACCCGCCATCGGGTGGTGCGCGGCGGGGCGGGTGCGGGCGGTGAGGGCGGTCATGCGCGCGGCGACCTGGTCGGCGGTGGGACGGGCGAGCCGGTCGGTGATGGCGCCGTCGGCCAGGAACAGCACCCGGTCGGCGTAGCTGGCGGCGGTCGGGTCGTGGGTGACCATGACGACGGTGGCCGACAGGGTGTCCACGGCCTGCCGGAGCAGGGTGAGCACCTCGGCGGCGGTGCCGGTGTCCAGGGCGCCGGTGGGCTCGTCGGCGAAGACCACGTCGGGCTGGGTGACCAGGGCGCGGGCGATGGCCACGCGCTGCTGCTGGCCGCCGGAGAGCTGGCCCGGGCGGCGCCTCGCGTGCGCCTCCAGGCCGACCTGGGCGAGCACCCGGGCGGCGGCCTCGCGGTCCGGGCGGCGGCCCGCGAGTCGCATGGGGAGCAGCACGTTGTGCTCGACGGTCAGCGAGGGCAGCAGGTTGAACGCCTGGAAGACGAAGCCGAGGCGGCTGCGGCGCAGGGCTGTGAGCTTGTTCTCGTTCATCCCGGTGATCTCGGTGCCGCCGAGCCGCACGGAGCCGGCGGTGGGCCGGTCGAGTCCGGCGGCGCACTGCAGGAAGGTGGACTTGCCCGAGCCGGAGGGGCCCATGACGGCGGTGAAGCTGCCACGGGGCAGGGCGAGGTCGATGCCGCGCAGGGCGTGCACGGCGCCCGAGCCGCGCCCGTACTGCCGGCGCACGCCGCGCAGTTCGATGGCCCACTCGCCGCCCGGCGCGCCGGGCGGGTACGGCGGCGGCGCGTCGGCCGCGGTCGCGCCCCGGGGCCGCTCCGGCGCGGCGTACGGGCCGCCGGACCCGGGGCCGTACGGCTCGCCCGCGGGGTGGTCGGTGCCGGCCGGGCCGGGTGTGGCGTGCCCCTCGGTCCGCTTGGTGCGACGCCTGTTCCGCAGCCCCATCGCCTGTTCCGTCCTTCGCTGGTCGTGGCGCGGTGGAGCGCCGTCGGTGTGCTGGCGTGGGCGCCGTCGGTCTGCGCCTCACGTGGTCTTTCAGCACCTCGAACGTACGGAGTGAAGGCGCGTCGCGACCATGGCGGTTGCTGGCGGATGCATGGTGGGGAAAACCCGATGGCCGGTGCGGGTGCTGGGCTCCCGGATGGCTTCCGTCCACGGCGCACGCCTGCCGGGCGCGCGTTGTGGAGGGGAGCCTTCCGGGTCGGCCCGGGCGTCGGAAAGTCGTTTGGTAAACTAATTACATACGACTTCTTGACTCCCCCTTGACCTCACCGTCGGGCCAACCTCTGGAGGAGCCATCGGACACGCGGACACCCTCATCGCCATGGGCGGGGCGTTTCTCGCCGCCGCCGTGCTCGCCCGCCTGGGCGCGCGGATCGGGCTGCCCACCATTCCCCTGTTCATCCTGGCCGGCATCCTGCTCGGGCCGAACACGCCGGGCTTCGTCCTGGTCGACGACCCGCACGAGCTGGAGATGCTCTCCGCGCTCGGCCTCGTACTGCTGCTGTTCTACCTCGGCCTCGAGTTCCACATGGACGACCTCAAGACCGGCGGGCGCAAGATGGCGCTCGCGGGCGGCTCGTACCTCGCCCTCAACGTGGGCGCCGGCCTCGCCTTCGGCTTCCTGGTGGGCTGGGGCACGTCCGAGGCGCTGGTCCTGGCCGGGGTGCTGGGCATCTCCTCGTCGGCGATCGTCACCAAGGTGCTGGTGGACCTCGGGCGGCTCGGCAACCCGGAGACCAAACCCATCCTCGGCATCATCGTCGTCGAGGACATCTTCCTGGCCCTGTACCTGGCGGCCCTCCAGCCGGTGATCTCCGGCGCGGACAGCATGTCGGCCGCGGCGGGCGACGCCGGCAAGGCGTTCGGCTTCCTGCTGCTGCTCGCGGCGATCGCCCGCTGGGGCATCGGCGTCATCGACAAGCTGATCTCCACCCGCGACAACGAGTTGCTGGTGATCTCCTTCCTGGGCGCGGCCGTCTTCGTGGCGGGCGTCTCCGAGTGGTTCGGGGTCGCGGACGCGATCGGCGCGTTCATGGTCGGCCTCATGCTGGGCAGCACCACCTCCGGCAACCGCATCCGGAAGCTGGTGCACCCGCTGCGGGACGCGTTCGGCGCGATCTTCTTCTTCGCCTTCGGCCTGTCCATCGACCCCGGCGACCTGCCGACGGTGCTGGTCCCGGTGCTGATCGCGGTGACGCTGACGATCGTGATGAACGTGTTCGCCGGGCTTGTGGCCGCCCGCCTCTACGACTTCGGCGCCGGCCCCGCGGCCAACATCGCCACCGCGCTGCTGGCCCGTGGCGAGTTCGCGCTGATCCTGGCCACCATGGCGGCGGGCGCGGGGCTCGACGAGCGGCTGTCCCCGTTCATCGCCGGTTACGTCCTGATCCTCGCGGTGCTCAGCCCGCTGGCGGCCGGCAGCTCCCACTGGCTGGCCCGCTTCCTCCCGGGCGGCCGAGACACGGAGCAGCCCGGGCAGCCCAGGCAGGCCGCGCTCCAGGGCAACGGGGCCGGCGGCTCGGGCGGTGCCGGCGGTGTCGGCGGCGGCAAGGGCACCGACCCCGGCTGAACGGCGCCGGCCGAACCGGTAGGAGGGGCCGGGCGCGTACCGCACGCGCCCGGCCCCTCGTCGTTCAACAGCCCTCGTCGTTCACCAGCCCCTCGCCGCCCACCGGCGCCTCCTGGCTCGGCTACTCGTGGCTCGGCTACTCGCGGCAGATCAGCAGCAGCGCCCGGTCGTCGTTGACGTCCTTGGCCACCGACTCGATCAGGTGCCAGGCCGCGCCCTGGAAGCCGCTCGCCACGTAGCGGTCCGCCTCGCCGGTCAGCCGGTCGATGCCGTCGCCGATGTCCCGCTCGGAGGTCTCCACCAGGCCGTCGGTGAACAGCATGAGCACGTCGCCCGGGCGCAGGCTGCCCTTGATCGGGTCGAACGTCGCCCCGTCGTACACGCCGAGCAGCGGGCCCTCGGCCGCCATCTCGTCCCAGCGCCCGGAGCCCGCGTTCAGTTGCAGCGCGGGCGGATGGCCGGCCGAGTACAACTCGTAGTCCCCGCTGTCCAGGTCGAGCACCAGGTGGATGGAGGTGGCGAAGCCCTCGTCCCAGTCCTGCCGCAGCAGGTAGCCGTTGGCGGCGGGCAGGAAGCCGTGCGGCGGCAGCGAGCCGAGCAGCCCGCCGAACGCGCCGGACAGCAACAGCGCCCGCGACGCCGCGTCCATGCCCTTGCCGGAGACGTCGGTGAGCACCACTTCGAGGCTGCGCCCGCCGTTCGTGCGGGCCGCGACGACGAAGTCGCCCGAGAAGGACTGGCCGCCGGCCGGGCGCAGCGACATCTCGCGGTGCCAACCGCGCGGCAGCGTCGGCAGCTTGCTCTGCACCCGGATGCGTTCGCGCAGGTCGAAGAGCATGGTCCCGCCGCCGCGCCAGGGCACCCCGACCCGGCTGCGGAACTGGGCGATCACCAGCCCGAAGAAGCCCACCGCCGCGACGACCAGGATGGTGCCGGGGGTCATCCGGTCCTCGCCGCCGACGTATGGTTCAAGGACCGCGGCCTCGATGATCAGCGCGGTGGCCGAGGCCGCGTACAGCGCGAGCAGGCTGGCCGGGCGCAGCAGCAGTCCGCCGGCGACGATCGGCAGGACCAGCACGGAGGGGTCACACCAGTCGGGTTGGGCGATGGTGCTGGCCGCGATGGCCGGCACGGCCGCGAGCAGCACGGCCAGGGCCAGCCAGTCGGAGCCGTCGCCGCGGAAGTAGTCCACACCGGCCTTGCGCACGTTGGTGCGTGCCCGGTGGAGCGCCTTGCGCATCCGGGCCGTCGCGGACTCCACACCTCCGGTCTTCATCGCATCGGGACCTTATCCACCCTCCACCATGCTCCGCACGTTTCTCCGACTCCGACGCCGCATCCGACGCTTCGCATGGTCGCCCCCCGGCGCGGCCACCGAAGGCGCGCCTCGGGCCGCTGGCCGAGAAGGGAATCTTAAGCGAAATGCGATCGCCTGTGCGGGTACGTCGCGAAGATCACCGCCGGGCCCACGGGGTCGCGCGCCCGCGCGCGGGCGGTACGCGGGTCGAGTACCGCACCGACCCCGCCCGGTGCGCCGCGCCCCCGCGCGCGGGCGGCACGCGACGCGGGGAGTGCCGCGGCGCGTCGGGCCCGGCGGGCGCTACCGGGGCTGGCACCCGGGCACCGGAAGCTAGCGGGGCTGGCACCCCGGGCACCAGAAGAGGTTGCGGGCGGCGAGTTCGGCGGTGCGGATCTCGCCGCCACAGATGTGGCAGGACTGCCTGGCCCTGCGGTACACGTACACCTCTCCCCCGTGGTCGTCCACGCGCGGCGGACGCCCCATGGCCTCGGGGAGGTGTTCGGGCCGCACCGTGTCGATGCGGTTGTTCCGGACGCCTTCGCGCATGAGGGCGACCAAGTCGGCCCAGATGGCGTCCCATTGTGTCCGCGTCAGATCGCGGCCGGCGCGGTACGGGTCGATGCCGTGCCGGAAGAGCACCTCGGCCCGGTAGACGTTGCCCACCCCGGCGATGACCTTCTGGTCCATCAGCAGCGCGGCGACCGTGGACCGGCTGCGGGAGATCCGCCGCCAGGCGACCTCCCCGTCCCCGCTCGGGTCCGCCGCCACCGGCCGGTCGGCCGGCCCGCGCGCCCGCAGCGGGTCGGGCCCGAGGCGCTCGTGTATGGCCTGCTTCTCCTCGTCGGTGATCAGCGCGCAGGTGGTCGGCCCCCGCAGGTCCGCGTACGCGTCGGGGTTGGCCAGGCGCAGCCGCACGGTGTCGGTGGGCGGCGGCGCGGGGGCCGGGCCGAAGGTGAGCTTGCCGAAGAGGCCGAGGTGGATGTGGACCCAGCCGGCGGCGGCGAAGCCGAGGAAGAGGTGCTTGCCGTGCGCGTCGGCGGCGGTCAGCGGCTGGCCGTCGACGAGCGCGGCGCCGTCGGCGAACTTGCCCTGCGGGCTGCTCGCCCGCACCGGTCGGTCGGCGAAGCGCTCCCGGTAGTCCGCCGCGAGGCGGTGGATCGTATGCCCCTCAGGCACGGCTGGGTTCCTCCGGCTGCCGCGGGCCGTGGCGGCGCTTCGCCGTCCGGCCCGGGCCGCGCTTGGTCGGGGGCCGGGTGCGGGGCCCCACGGATCGGGTTGGGTGGGCGCGCCCCGCGGCCGGCCGGACGGGGCGGTGCGTCGCCGGGCCGGGCGCGGGGCGCTACGACCCGCCGCGCGTCAGGGCTGCGGGTGGTGGGCCGGGATGGCGGGCAGGGTGCCGGTCAGCTCGTACGACGAGAGCATGTCGATGCGGCGGGTGTGCCGCTCCTCGCCCGAGTACGGCGTGTCCAGGAAGGCCGCGACGAAGCTGGTGGCCTCGTCCAGGGTGTGCATCCGGGCGCCGACGCTGAGCACGTTGGCGTTGTTGTGCTCGCGGCCGAGGCGGGCGGTCTCCTCGCTCCAGGCCAGCGCGGCGCGCGCGCCCTTGACCTTGTTCGCGGCGATCTGCTCGCCGTTGCCGGAGCCGCCGATCACGATGCCGAGGCTGCCCTCGTCGGCGACGGTGCGCTCGGCGGCGCGCAGGCAGAACGGCGGGTAGTCGTCCTGGGCGTCGTAGATGTGCGGGCCGCAGTCGACGGGCTCGTGGCCGCTGGCGGTGAGCCACTCCACGAGGTGGTTCTTGAGTTCATAGCCGGCATGGTCGGAGCCGAGGTACACGCGCATGTGCTGAGTGTGGCACGAGCGGCGGCGGGTAGGCGCGGACGGGTCCTGAACACCGAATTTCCGCGCGCAACGATTTGGAATCGCTTCTTCCGCTCGGCTTCACCCTGAGTTTGAATGCCGGAGCCGCACAGCGCACCACCAAAGCTAAGGATCGTGCATGAGTACGCAGCCGCCCCCCGTCAGGGTCGACGGGGCCAAGGACGCACCCGGGACACCCGGCGACGCGTCCGGCGATGGCCTCAAGGCCGGCCTGAAGAACCGCCACCTGTCGATGATCGCCATTGGCGGCGTGATCGGCGCCGGCCTGTTCGTGGGCTCCGGGGCCGGCATCGCCAAGGCCGGCCCCGGCATCCTGATCTCCTACGCCATCGCCGGCCTGCTGGTCGTCCTCGTGATGCGGATGCTCGGCGAGATGGCGGCGGCCGATCCGACCTCGGGGTCGTTCTCGGCCTACGCGGACCGGGCGCTCGGGCGCTGGGCCGGGTTCACGATCGGCTGGCTGTACTGGTTCTTCTGGGTCGTGGTGCTCGCCGTGGAGGCGACCGCGGCGGCGGCGATCCTCACCGAGTGGGTGTCCCCGATCCCGCAGTGGGCGTGGGCGCTGCTCGTGATGGTCGTGCTGACCGCGACGAACCTGGCCTCGGTCGGCTCGTACGGCGAGTTCGAGTTCTGGTTCGCCGGGATCAAGGTCGTGGCGATCGCCGCGTTCATCGTCATCGCCGGGCTCGCGGTCTTCGGCGTGCTGCCGGACACCGAGGCGGTGGGCACCTCGCACCTGACCGGCGACGGCGGCTTCCTGCCCAACGGCCCCGGCACCATCCTCTCCGGCATGCTCCTGGTCGTCTTCTCCTTCATGGGCAGCGAGATCGTCACGCTGGCCGCGGGCGAGTCCGCGGAGCCGGCGAAGATGGTCAGCCGGGCGACCAACAGCGTGATCTGGCGGATCGGCATCTTCTACCTGGGCTCGATCCTGCTCGTGGTGATGCTGCTGCCGTGGAACTCGCAGGCCCTCCTCGACGACGGCCCCTACGTCGCCGCGCTGAACGAGATCGGCATCGCCCACGCCGGGACGATCATGGACGTGATCGTGGTGACGGCCGTGCTGTCCTGCCTGAACTCGGGCCTGTACACGGCCTCCCGGATGGCCTTCTCGCTCGGCCAGCGCGGCGACGCGCCCGCGTCGTTCGCACGGGTGAACAAGCGGGGCGTGCCGGCCGCCGCGATCTGGTCCTCGGTGGCCTTCGGCTTCGTCGCCGTGATCTTCAACTACACCTCGCCGGACACGGTCTTCGAGTTCCTGCTGAACTCCTCCGGCGCGGTGGCCCTGTTCGTGTGGTTGGTGATCTGCTTCTCGCAGCTGCGGATGCGCCCGATCATCGAGCGCGAGATGCCCGAGCGGCACACGGTGCGGATGTGGCTCTACCCGTACCTGACGTACGCGACGATCGCGCTGATCATCTTCATCCTCGGCTACATGCTCTACGACGACGAGGGCCGCGAGATGATGGTGCTCTCGCTCGTGGTGGGCGCGTTGGTGCTGGTCACCAGCCTGGTCCTGGACCGCAGGCGGGGGCGCGCCGCGCTCGCGGCGGCGGCCGGGCCGGCCGACGCGCCGGAGGCGGCCAAGGCTCCCGAGGTGCCCGAGCAGCGCGCCTGACCGGGCCGGGTCGCCCGGCGGCGGCCCCCTGACACGCCAGCGCCCCACCCGCCCGACTGGGCTGGTGGGGCGCTGGCGTGTGGTCCTGGCCCGGTCCCGGGGGGCGGGCCGGGCGCGGAGGTCAGGAGCGGCGGTCCAGGAGTCGCCAGGCGGCGGGGAGCAGGCCCATGGCCAGGGCCACCTTGAGCGCGTCGCCGAGCAGGAACGGGGTGAGGCCGGCGGCGACCGCGTCGGTCAGCGACATGTTCGTGGCCAGCGCCAGGTAGGGCACGCCGACGGCGTAGATGATCGCGGAGCCGACGGCCATGGTGCCCACCGTGCGGACCATGCCCCGGTCGCCGCCGCGCCGGGCCAGCGCGCCGACCGCGGTGGCCGCGAGCATCATGCCGATGACGTAGCCGAAGGAGGGAGCGGCGGCGCCCGACTCGCCCTCCGCGAACCACGGCATGCCGGCCATCCCGACCAGGGCGTACACCAGCAGCGACAGCAGGCCGCGGCCCGCGCCGAGGGACGCGCCGACGAGCAGCGCGGCGAAGGTCTGGCCGGTGACCGGCACCGGCGAGCCCGGCACGGGGACGGCTATCTGCGCGGCGACGCCGGTCAGCGCGGCGCCGCCGACGACCAGGGCGGCGTCCCGGACGCGGGCGCGGCCGTCGGACGAGGCGTGCAGCAGGTCGGCCAGGACCGAGCCGGGCCGGGCGGCGGTGGAAACAGTGCTCAACGTTTCTCCCCGAAGAAGAGTGCCGGACACAGGTGAAGCCTGTAGTGACAGCGAGAACAGTAGGAACGATAAGAACGGTAAGAACGGCAAAGACACTGCGACGTTAACGCAGCCCCTACCGCCCGCCCACCGTGTACCCGGTACAAAGCCGCGGGCCGACTCCTGGCGGATACGACACTCGGCCCGCGGCCCGGCGGCACGCTGCGCGTTCGCCGTTTCGGCTGGTCGCGTGATGCTCGTCACGAAGCGGCGGGCGGCGGATGGATCGTTTTGCGGTTCCTCGCATGCGACGGCGAGACTGTGGGCTCCCACCAATACGAGAGTACGAGCGCGATGCACGACACACCCACGTCCGGCGCGGCCGGTACGGAAGAACCGCTGGCCGGTGGGCTCAAGCAGCGCCACATGACGATGCTCGGGCTCGGCGGGGTGATCGGCGCGGGCCTGTTCGTCGGCTCGGGCGCGGGCATCGCGGTGGCGGGCCCTGGCATCGTGCTCTCCTATCTGCTCGCCGGCGCGCTCGCCATGCTGGTGATGCGGATGCTGGGCGAGATGTCGGCGGCGATGCCCGCCTCGGGCGCCTTCTCGGTGCACGCCGAGCGCGCCCTCGGCCGCTGGGCCGGCTTCTCGGTGGGGTGGCTGTACTGGTTCCTGCTGGTCGTCGTGTTGGCGGTGGAGGCGACGGGTGCGGCGGGCATCGCGCACGGCTGGGTGCCGGAGGTGCCGCAGTGGGCGTGGGTGCTGCTGTTCATGGTGGTCTTCACGGCCGCCAACCTGGCGGCGGTGCGCAACTTCGGGGAGTTCGAGTTCTGGTTCGCCGCCCTCAAGGTGGGCGCGATCGTGCTGTTCCTGGCGCTCGGGCTGCTGGCGATCCTCGGGGTGCTGCCGGACACCGACGCGGTGGGCCTGACCAACCTGACCGGGCAGGGCGGGTTCCTGCCCGAGGGGTGGGGCGGCGTGGTCTCCGGCGTGCTCGCGGTGGTCTTCGCCTTCGGCGGCCTCGAGGTGGTGACGATCGCGGCGGCCGAGTCGGACGATCCGGCGCGCGCGGTGGGCCGGGCGGTGCGCAGCGCGGTGTGGCGCATCGTCTTCTTCTACATCGGCTCGATGCTGGTCATCGTGACCGTGCTGCCGTGGACGGACATGGCCCCCGGCAAGAGCCCGTACGTGGCGGTGCTCGACCACGTCGGCGTGCCGGCGGCCGGGCAGGTCATGAACGTCGTGGTGTTCGTGGCGCTGCTGTCGGCGCTCAACGCCAACCTCTACGGCTCCTCGCGGATGATCTTCTCCCTCGCGGAGCGCGGCGAGGCGCCGCGGGCGCTGCTGCGGGTGGGGTCCGGCGGCGTGCCGCGGCGGGCGGTGTTCGCGTCGGTGGCCTTCGGCTTCGTCTCGGTGCTGCTCAACCTGAAGTGGCCGGATTCCATCTTTCAGTACCTGCTGAACGCCGTCGGCGCGGTGCTGCTCTTCGTCTGGGCGCTGATCGCCGCGTCGCAGCTTCGGCTGCGCTCGCGGATGGACCCGGCCACGGTGGCCGCGCTGCCGCTGCGCATGTGGGCCTTCCCGTGGCTGACGTGGGCGGCTCTGGTCGCGATGGCCGGCGTCCTGGTGCTCATGCTGACCGACGACGGCGCCCGCCCGCAGTTGCTGTGGTCGGCCGGCGCGACCGCCGCCGTGCTGGCCGTCGCGGGTGTACGAGAAGTGGTCAAGCGGCGCGAAGCGGCCGAAGTGCCGCCAACCTGACGATCGGTCGGGCACGCAACGTAACGATGCCGTCTGCATATCGGACAGGGCTGTCCGAACTGTTGTCCTGAGCGGACACCGGCCCCACACTGGCAGCTTCATGCGCACGTCAGGGCTCTCACGGACTGGACCTTTATCACCATGAAGCGGACCCCCGCGTTCCCCGCATCGGAGCGCGAGCCAACCAAAGAGGTAACGGACGGCAACGAAGCCGCCGCGACCGACAGTGTCAATCTTGGCCACGGTCTCAAGCAGCGACATCTGTCGATGATCGCGCTGGGTGGCGTCATCGGTGCGGGCCTGTTCGTGGGCTCCGGTGCCGGCATCCGCGCGGCGGGGCCGGCCATCGTCCTGGCGTACGCCGCCTCGGGCCTGCTGGTGATGCTGGTCATGCGGATGCTGGGCGAGATGGCCGCGGCCAATCCGGCGTCCGGCTCGTTCTCGGTGCACGCCGAGCGCTCGCTCGGCCCCTGGGCCGGGTTCACCGCCGGCTGGATGTTCTGGATGCTGCTGTGCGTGGCGGTGGCCGCGGAGGCCATCGGCGCCGCCGACATCATGGTGGGCTGGTTCCCGGACACCGAGTCCTGGATGTGGGTCGCCCTGTTCATGGTGGTGTTCACCGGCACCAACCTGGCGGCGGTGAGCAACTTCGGCGAGTTCGAGTTCTGGTTCGCCGCCCTCAAGGTCGCCGCGATCGCCGCCTTCCTGATCCTCGGCGTCCTGGCCATCATGGGCGCGCTGCCCGGCACCGACGCGCCGGGCACCGACAACCTCACCGGCGACGGCGGCTTCCTGCCCAACGGCGTGGACGGCCTGGTCGTCGGCCTGCTGGCCTCGGTGTTCGCCTTCGGTGGCCTGGAGACGGTCACCATCGCCGCCGCCGAGTCCGAGCACCCCCGCAAGGGCGTCGCCAAGGCCGTGCGCACTGCGATGTGGCGGATCGGCCTCTTCTACGTCGGCTCGATGCTGGTCATCGTCACGCTCATCCCGTGGGACGACATGGCGGTGGTCAACGACGGCCCGTACGTGGCGGTGCTGAACCACATCGACATCCCGGCGGCCGGCGACACGATGAACGTCATCGTGCTGATCGCGCTGCTCTCGGCGATGAACGCCAACATCTACGGCGCCTCGCGCATGGCGTTCTCGCTGGTCGCGCGCGACCAGGGGCCGCGCTTCCTGAAGACGGTCAGCAACCGGGTGCCGCGCCGCGCGGTGGTCGCCTCGGCCGCGTTCGGCTTCCTGGCGGTGCTGTTCAACTACTGGTGGCCCGAGACGATCTTCAAGTGGCTGCTGAACATGGTCGGCGCGGCCGTGCTCGTGGTGTGGGGCTTCATCGCCGCGGCCCAACTGCGCATGCGGCGCCAGTTGGAGCGCGAGGCGCCGGACAAGCTCATCGTGCGCATGTGGCTCTTCCCGTACCTGACCTGGGTGGCGCTGATCGGCACGGTCGGCGTGCTGCTGCTGATGCTCCGCGAGGACGACACCCGGACGCAGCTCTTCTTCACCGCCGGGCTCGCGGTGGTCTTCGCCATCATCGGCTACGTCCGGCAGCGCGCGGCCGGCCAGGCCGGGGGCGTGAACGCCGCCGCCGTGGTGGCCGCCGCCAAGGCCGACCACAACGACCCCGTCGGCACCACCGGCAGCTCCGGCAGCTCCGGCAGCTCCGGCGGCTCCGGCGGCTCCGGCGACGGCACCACCGAGGCGCCCAAGGACGCGCCGAACAGCTAGCGCGGCACTCTTTCGACTGATCCATCCCGGCGCCGTCCGGGCCCGCTCGAAGCGGGCCCGGACGGCGCCGGCGCGTTGTGCGCGGCCCCGCCTGACGAGGTGGTGGCGTACGCCGGAGGCGGGACGGCCCCTCAGACCGGGGGACCACCCCGCCTCCGTCTTTTGGACCAGGTCAACGCCGGTCCGTGGCGTGAAATGGTCTTGCTGGTAGCGTGCACCTGCAAGTTAATTGCAATAAGCAGTCGGAGGGCTCGGCATGGCCATCTACACACTTCCTGAACTTCCGTACGACTACGCGGCGCTGGCACCGGTGATCAGCCCCGAGATCATCGAGCTGCACCACGACAAGCACCACGCCGCCTACGTCAAGGGCGCCAACGACACCGTGGAGCAGCTCGCGGAGGCGCGGGACAAGGACCAGTGGGGCGCGATCAACGGCCTGGAGAAGAACCTGGCCTTCCACTTGTCCGGGCACATCCTGCACAGCATCTACTGGCACAACATGACCGGTGAGGGCGGCGGCGAGCCGCTGGACAAGGACGGCGTGGGCGACCTGGCCGACGCCATCACCGAGTCCTTCGGCTCCTTCGCGAAGTTCAAGGCCCACCTGACCAAGGCGGCGGCCACCACCCAGGGTTCGGGCTGGGGCGTGCTGGCGTACGAGCCGGTCAGCGGCCGGCTCGTGGTCGAGCAGGTCTACGACCACCAGGGCAACGTCGGCCAGGGCTCGGTGCCCATCCTGGTCTTCGACGCCTGGGAGCACGCCTTCTACCTGCAGTACAAGAACCAGAAGGTGGACTTCATCGAGGCGATGTGGCAGGTCGTCAACTGGCAGGACGTGGCCAAGCGCTACCGCTCCGCCACCGAGCGGGCCGGCAACCTGCTGCTCGCCCCCTGAGCCGCGGCCGAGGCGGAAGCGCGGGCGGCACGCCGCCGGCTGACGCGCACCGGCCGCCCCCGACCTCCTGCTGACGTGATCGTCTTCTCACCCTTCACGTAGGCGGGCGGAAAAAGGCAGGGCCCCCACGCGATCGACGCGCGTGGGGGCCCTGTCGTGCCCGACCCTCCCACACGTCCCACGGGTCCCGCCGCACCCGTCCACGGCACCGCCGCGGCGCGCCCCCCGGGCGTCACCAGCTTCCATTCCCTCCCTTTATCACCTCTGTGCATCACGCATGAAATGATTCCTGCTGACCTACACATGAGACGAAGACGAGGGAGTCCCGTCGTGCCCGGTGAGAACCTGACCCGTGAAGAGGCCCGTATCCGGGCCGACCTGCTCACCGTGGACGCGTACGACATCGCGCTCGACGTGCGCAGCGCTGTCGGAGCCCACGAGGGCGACGGGCCGCGCACCTTCCGCTCGGTCACCACCATCCGGTTCCGCTGCGCCACCGAGGGCGCCGACTCCTTCGCGGACCTGCTCGCTCCCTCGATCACCTCCCTCACCCTGAACGGGCGCGCGCTGGACGTGGCCGAGGTCTACGACGGCTCCCGGATCGCGCTGACCGGCCTGGCAGCCGAGAACACGCTGACCGTGGACGCGCGCTGCGCGTACAGCAAGACCGGGCAGGGCCTGCACCGCTTCGTGGACCCCGAGGACGGCGAGGTCTACCTCTACACGCACTTCGAGCCGGCCGACTCGCGCCGGGTCTTCGCCAACTTCGAGCAGCCGGACCTGAAGGCCCCCTTCACCTTCGCGGTGACCGCGCCCGAGGGATGGACGGTGCTCAGCAACGGCGACCGGGACGGCGAGAGCACGCCGGCCGAAGGCGGCGGCACGCACACCCGCTTCGTACCGACCAAGCCGATCTCCACGTACATCACCGCCGTCGTCGCCGGCCCGTACCACTACGAGCGCGATCACTACAGCCGCGCCCTGCCCGACGGCAGCACGCTGGAGATCCCGCTGGGCGCGCTCTGCCGCAAGGGCCTGGCCAGGCACTTCGACGCGGACGACATCTTCACCGTCACCAAGCAGGGGCTCGACTTCTTCCACGAGCGGTTCGACTTCCCGTACCCGTTCGGCAAGTACGACCAGGCGTTCGTGCCCGAGTACAACATCGGCGCGATGGAGAACCCGGGCTGCGTCACCTTCCGCGAGGAGTACATCTTCCGCGGCAAGGTCACCCAGGCGTCGTACGAGGCCCGCAGCAACACCCTGCTGCACGAGATGGCCCACATGTGGTTCGGCGACCTGGTCACCATGGAGTGGTGGGACGACCTGTGGCTCAAGGAGTCCTTCGCCGACTTCATGGGCGCCTACGCGCTGGTCGGCGCCACCCGCTTCACCGACGGCTGGATCACCTTCGCCAACCGCCGCAAGAGCTGGGCCTACCGGGCCGACCAGCTCTCCTCCACGCACCCGGTCACCGCCGACATCCGGGACCTGGAGGACGCCAAGCTCAACTTCGACGGCATCACGTACGCCAAGGGCGCCTCGGTGCTCAAGCAACTGGTCGCCTACGTCGGCGAGGAGGCGTTCCTCGAGGGCGCCCGCCGCTACTTCAAGCGCCACGCCTACGGCAACACCACCCTGGGCGACCTGCTCTCGGTGCTGCACGAGACCTCGGGCCGGGACATGGCCGCCTGGTCCGCGGCCTGGCTCCAGACCACCGGCGTCAACGCGCTCACCCCGCAGGCCACCTACGACGCCCACGGCACGATCACCGAGCTGGCCGTGGGCCAGGAGGCCGCCGACGCGCACCCGACGCTGCGCCCGCACCGCGTGGCCGTCGGCCTCTACCGGCGCGCGGACGGCGCCCTGACCCGGTACGCGCGGGCCGAGGTGGACGTGGCGGGCCCGCGCACCGTCGTCGGCGAGCTGGCCGGCCTGGAGCGGCCCGACCTGATCCTGGTCAACGACGAGGACCTGACGTACTGCAAGATTCGCTTCGACGAGGGGTCGCTCGCCACCCTGCGCGGGCACCTCGGCGAGCTGACCGACCCCATGGCGCGCGCCCTGTGCTGGTCCGCGCTGTGGAACCTGACCCGGGACGCGCTCATGCCGGCCCGCGACTTCCTCGCCCTGGTCGAGGCGTTCGCCGGCACCGAGACCGACATCGGCGTGTTGCAGATGGTGCAGTCGTGGGCCGGCTCGGCGCTGGCCCACTACACGGCGCCCGCCTCGCGCGAGTCCGCCGGGCAGGCGCTGGCCCAGGGCGCACTGCGCGAGCTGCGGCAGGCGGAGCCGGGCAGCGGCCACCAACTGGCCTGGGCCCGCTTCTTCGCCGGCGCCGCCTCCGCCGAGGCCGACCTCCAACTTCTGGACGGCCTGCTCGCCGGCAACGCGAAGATCGACGGCCTGGACGTGGACCAGGAGCTGCGCTGGACGTTCCTGGCCCAGCTCGCCGCGCACGGCGCCGCCGACGCGGAGCGCATCGACGCCGAGCTGGCCCGCGACGACACCGCGTCCGGCAAGCGGCACCAGGTGCGCTGCCTGACCGCGCGCCCGTCGGCCGAGGTCAAGGCCGCGGCATGGACGTCGGTCGTGGAGCGCGACGAGCTGTCCAACGCGCTGGTGGAGGCCACCATCGCGGGCTTCGGGCAGTCGCACCAGCGCGCGCTGCTCGCCCCGTTCGCGCCCCGGTACCTGGCGGCCCTGGAGCGGGTGTGGCAGGAGCGGTCCATCGAGATCGGCATGTCCATCGTGACGGGCCTGTTCCCGATCCAGCAGGGCGATCAGGCCACGCTGGACGCCGTCGAGGGCTGGCTGACCGAGCACCCGGACGCCGCCCCGGCCCTGCGCCGGCTGGTCGCCGAGGGCCGCGACGACCTGGCGCGCGCGGTGCGCGCCCAGTCCTGCGACGCCGCCTGAGCGCGGCACGGGTGGCGCGGGTGGCGCGGGTAGCGCAAGTGCCGTAGCCGCGCGCGGCGTGCCGCCGCTGGTCGGTCGGGGCCGGCCGGGGATCCTTCCCCGGCCGGCCCCGTGGCGTGTGGTGGGTGGTCGCCGTGGCGGGTCGTCGCCGTGGCGGAGGGTCGCTATGGCGGGTGACGGGCGGCGGGCGCGGCCTGTGGCCTGTGGCCTGTGGCGGCTGGCGGGCCGGCGTCGCGCGGCGCGGCGGACGAGGTTCGTACGGCGTCCCCCGCCGCGCCCGCCCGAATATGTCAGCGATGCTCGAACTTTTGCGCTTTGGTGCAGTGTTGTACCAATTCTCCGTCAGTTCTGTCACGGCGCTGACCCGCCGCCGTGGGCGCGGGAACCTGCGGGGCATGACTGCTGACTTCACCGCCCCGCGCGACTCCGCCGCGCCTCGCCCCCTCGGCCACCTGTCCGCCACCCAGCGCCGCGTCCTGACGGAGCGCCAGTTGCGGGAGCACGGGGTGCCGGCGGCCCTGGTCGCCGAGCGCGGCCGGGCCGGCGGCCCCTGGCAACAACTCCTGCCGGGCGTCTACCTGTTGCATCCGGGCCGACCCAGCGGCGAGGAGCGGGCGGAGGCCGCGCTGCTGTACGCGGCGCCACCGGGCGCGGGGCCGGGGCCGCGCCCGCCGGCCGTGGTGACCGGGGCGGCGGCGCTCGCGCTGCACGGGTTCACCACGCTGCCGCCGCTGGCCGGCCTCGACCGCATCGACGTCCTGGTGGACCACGCGTGGCGACCGCGCTCGACGGCCTTCGTCCACCTGCTGCGCACGGCCGCGCTCCCCCGCCCGCAACACGTCGCCGGCCTGCCGGTGGCCCCGGTGCCGCGCGCGCTCGCGGACCTCGTCGGCAGCCTGCGCAGCGCCGACGAGGTCCGCGCGGTGCTGGTGGAGGCGGTGCGCGGCAAACACTGCGAGGCGGGCGCCCTGGTACGGGAGTTGGCCTTGGCCCGCCTGCTGGACCAGCCGCAGGTGGCGGGCGCGATCGAGGGCCTGATGGCCGAGGGCCGCGCGGTCGCCGAGGGGCTGCTCTACCGGATGGTGCGCGAGTACCGCCTGCCGGAGCCGCTGTGGAACGTGGGGCTGTGCCTGCCCGGTGGCGCGTACCTGGCCGGCGTCGACGCCTACTGGCCGCGGCAGGCCGTGGCCGTCGAGCTGGTGGCGCGCGAGCCGCAGGCGGACGGGCGCGCGCCCTGGCCGCGCGACGCGTGCCGCCGCGAGCACCTGGCGGGCCTTGGCATCACGGCCATCCAGGTCACCGCGCGGCGGTTGCGGGGCGGCCTGGAGCGGCAGGCCGCGATCGTGCGGACCGCGCTGATGGCGTCCGTCGACCGCGAGCCCGCCGCCTCCGTCGTCATCCTGCCGCGTTGACCCGCGGTGCCAGGCTGCCGTGCCGGCCCCGCTCGACGGTGCGTACCGGGTGCTCGCTCCCCCTCGGGGTGGCCCCGCGCGCGGCGTCGGCGCGGGTGGCGCCTTCGGTAGCGGCGTCGGTGGCGGCGGCGTCGGTGGTGGCGCAGAACTCCGCGTCGACCACGGCCATGCCCTGGCCCGTCCAGTCGGCGTTGAGGTTCAGCGCGATCTGGTGGCGGGCGTCCTCGCTGGAGAAGGCGTACGAGGACGAGCCGGGGATGCCGCCGTCGTGGCCCCAGACCGTGGTGTCGCAGGACAGGCGCAGCTCGGCCACGCCGAGCCCGTACCGCAGCGGCACGTCGTCACCGACCGGCACCGTGGTCTTCATCTCGGCCAGCGCGGCGCGGGGCAGCAGCCTGCCCTGGAGGAGGGCGGCGTAGAAGCGGTTGAGGTCGGCGGAGGTGGAGATGGCCTCGCCGGCCGCCCAGCCCCAGGAGGGGTTGAGCAGGGTGGTGTCGTGGATCTTGCCCCGCGGGTCGTCGGGGAACTTGCTGTACCCGCGCCCGTGCGGCCCCGGGATGCCCGCCCTGGTGCCGGGCAGGGTGGTGGAGCGCAACCCCAGCGGCTTGATGATGCGCTGCCTGACCTGCGTGGCGTACGGGGTGCCGGTCACCTTCTCGATGATCAGGCCGGCCAGCATGTAGTTGGTGTTGGAGTAGTTCCAGCCGGCCCCGGGCTCGAAGTCGGGCTGGTGGCGCATGGCGATGGCGATGGCCTCGCGCGGCGTCAGCGTGTCGTAGCGGTGCTTGAGGAAGCCCACGCCCAGGTAGGTCTCGCCGAAGTCCGGGTCGGCGGTGTAGTTGAAGATCCCGCTGGTGTGGTTGAGGAGTTGGCGGACCGTGATCGCGCGGCCGTCGTGGCCGTTGCCGCGCACGACACCCGGCAGGTAGGTGTCGACCGACGCGTCCAGGTCGACCTTGCCCTCGGCCTGCAACTGGAGGAGCACGGTGGCCGTGAACGTCTTGGTGATGCTGGCGATCCGGTACCGGTCGTGCTCGCCGCGCGGCTTGCCCGTCCGCAGGTTCGCCACGCCCGCGTCGCCGTTCCACACCCCGCGCCCGTCGCGCGCCTGCGCCAGCGCCCCGGGCACGCCGGCCTCGTCGACCTGGGCCTCAAGCGCGGCCCGCGTCGCCGCGTGCCCGGTGTCCCGCGCCGCGTCGCCTCGGCTGCCGTCGGTCGCGCCCGCGACGGGCGCCGTCAGCACGGCGGCCCCCAGCGCGGCGACCGCGGTCGCTCCCACCACGACGGTCCGTATCGCTCGTGCCCGCATCCGCGATCACCCTCTTCTCCGCGCGTCACCGCGCGTCGCCCGACTCGTGTTCTCGCTGTCGTGAGGACATGACGTCGGGCGAGCTGGGCGGGTTGATCAACTGGTCGGCGCCGTGCGCCGGATCACACGGCCCGCGCGCCCCGCCGGGGCGCCACCGGCTCGCCCGCCCCGGCGCGGTGCTCCACCTACCGCTTGCGCAGCAGCAGTTCGGTGTTGCGGTCGTGCGGGTCGCCGGCGAGCGCGGTGCTGCGGCCCGGGGCGTTGAAGGACAGCTCGCGGTAGAGGGCGGCCAGGCCGGTCTGGGAGAGGTCGGTGTGGTCCGCGCGGTACGGGGCGGCGGACTCGATGAGGGTGGTGAACAGCGACAGGGTGCCGTCCCGGTTGTCCACCAGTTCGATGACGCGGGCCAGTTGGGGGAAGTCGACGTGGGACGCGGTGGTGATCTCCCAGAACGTCTTGCGCGGGGTGATCTCGTTCTTGTGGCTGTGCCCGTTGATCCAGGCGACCACCTGCGGGTGGCGCTGGAAGAGGGCCACCAGCTCCGCGCCGCTGTGCCGGGCCTCCTTCGGCCGGGCCGGGTCGCGGTTCATGTTCTTCATGCTGCGGCTGTAGTGGTGGCTGAAGACGATGACGTGCTCGTCGCGGTGCGCCTTCAGGGTCCGCTCCAGCCAGCGCAGTTGGGCGGTGCCGACGGAGCCGGTGTAGTGGCCGCCCGGGTCGGTGGAGTCCAGGCTGACTCCGATGACGCCGGCGGAGATGCGGAACGTGTAGTAGAGGGTGCCCGCCTCCAGGTTGGCGCGGGTGTAGCCGTGGCCGACCGGGCCGGCGCCGGCGTGCCGCGGGTCGAGGTGGGCGGCCAGGTACTCGCGGGGCGTGAAGGGCGCGCGCCGCTCGTCGGGGGTGACGGTGCGCAACCCCTTCGCGTGCGTGCGCAGCAGTTCCCGCATCCGCTTGCCGGTGGGGTCGGCGCCCGCCTTCTCGGCCTCGGCGAGCTTCTTCGCGTCGGCGGCGGGGATGAGTTGGATCTTGCGTCGCCCGGTGGCGAAGTCGGCGAGGAAGCTGCCACCGAAGGCGTAGGAGCCGCCGTTGAGGTCGTCGTGGTTGCCGATGGTGGAGTACCACGGCATGCGCAGCCCGGGGCTGTTGACGTCGCGCAGCGCGGCCCGCAGGAAGCCGTCGACGCGGGGGAAGCCGAGCTTCTTGTCGGCGTCGCGCAGCGCGCTGTCCGGGTGCCAGAACTCGCGCAGTCCGCTGTCCTGGACGCCCTCGTAGCGGCGCGGGTCACCGGTGTTGGGGGTGATCCGGCCGCCGCTCATGGCGGTCAGGAACCAGTCCAGCTCGACCTTCGCGTTGTTGTCGGTGTTGTCGCCGGTGGTCATCGCGAAGGACAGCGGGGCGCCGGTCACCGGGCCGTGCCGCAGCGCGTTGACCCGCTCGACGAGCGAGACGGCGCCGACGACGGTCAGCGCCTCGTGCGGGCGCCAGGCGTTGACCCGGCCCGCGCGCAGGAACTCGTACCGCAGCGGGTGCTGCACGTCGGTCAGGTGCAGGTCGGTGAGTTGGACGAAGGAGGCGAGCGTGGTGCGCCGGTCGGCGCGCCCGGCCTTGGCGGCGGCCAACTCGCCGCGCACCGTGCGGGCCCAGCCGGGTCCGTCGCCCAGCCGCCGGTAGGCGCCGGTGCCGCGCGGGGTGGCGACGCTGTGCAGCGTGGTGCCCGCGGCCGAGGGTCGCGTCGGGGCGGCGGGCGCGGGGGCGGCGCGGTGCTCGACGCCCGGGGCGGGCGGCGCCGGGGACGGGGAGGCGGTGGCGGACCCGGAGTGCGGCCCGAAGGCGAGGCCGAGCCCGACGGCGGCGCCGGTGCCCCCGGCCGCGGTCAGCAGGGTGCGGCGGTTGACCGCGGCGACCGCCGAGGTGGCGGCGCCGGCGGCGGAGCGGATACGGGACCGGGCGATACGGGACATGCGCGCTCTCCCCGATTCGATGCGCGGAAGCGGTGCGGACCTGCGGTGCGGTTCGTGCGGTGCGGACGTACGGGCGACGGGCTGGCCGGTGTGGGGACCGGTCACCGCCGTCACGTTGGATCGTTGGCAGCGGGGGTGGCCTGTGCGTGAACGCGACGGCAACGTGCGACGCCCATCTCCGCACGTGGATCACCCCTCCCTGCGCCGGCCACGGACCGCTCGCCCACGGGAGTCATGCCGGTCACCGCCCGTTCACCGGACCGGGGGACGGGCCGGAGTCACGGGCCAGCGAGGCGGGCGCCGGCTGACCCGCCGGCGGGCGGGGCGGCGGCCCCGGGCAGGACGGAGGTCGGTGACGGGCGGGGCGAAGCCGGGGGCTCCGGGCGCGGGTGGCGCGGGGGCGTCCGGCGGGGTTCGCGGCCCCGCGTGCGGGGGTCCGGGAGCGGTGCCAGCATGGGGAGATAGGGGGTAAAGCGACGCGCTGTGTGTGAGGAGCCTCCCGTGACTGGCACGAAGAAGTGGACCACCGAGATCACCATCACCGAGGTCGGCCGCGAGGTGACCGCGGAGGCCAGGCTGCGCGGGGAGAACAGCGGTTCGCTGGTGGGCTACGGCAGCGCTACCTGCAAGGTGACCGATGCCAACGTCCCCGCGATCGGCGACGAACTGGCCGCCGCCCGGGCCTTCTCCGACCTCAGCCACCAGTTGCTCCACAACGCCGCGGAGGACATCGAGGCGCATACCCGCCAGCCGGTGGACCACCTCCGGGTGTGACGGCCAGCCCACCCTGGCAGCCGGCGCACCGGAGACAGGCAGACGCCGGCGCGACCTCCGGGCGCCCGGTGAGCGCGGCTGCCACCGCATGACCGGGGTTGCCGCCGTGCGACCGGAACCTGAGGCCGAGCGACCGAGTGTTGACCTCGGGCGACCGCGAGCTGACGCTTGCCGACCGCCCGGCGATCGGCCGGCGATCGGTCAGCGAGCGGTCAGTGATCGCCCGCCGCATGGCGGCTCCCGGGCCCGATCAGCGCGCCGAGCGAGGTTGCCGCGCGAGGCGTCCGTACGTGAGCAGCGCACGTACGCCGGGACGCGTACGCCCCCAAGGAGCGGGCGACGACCAGTAGGCGCCCGGAGCGCCACCCTCCACCCCGCGACGGACCGCCGGCGTACGCGCGACCGGCAGGGCACTGAGCGCTCACGCCGCCCCACGCCCGCCCCGCCGCCCACGCGCCCACCCGTCGCCCAGCGGGCCCCACCCCCGCGACCCCGCGCTCCCCGCCCTCCCGACAGGGCCGGGGAGCGCGCCCGCGTTCCCGCCCGCGCGCCAACCAAGCGCGTCCACGGGCCCCGCCCCACGCCCGCACGCTCGACCGCACCCGCAACCCACACCGCACACCCCACACCCCGCACCCACGTCGGCGCCCGCATCCGCAACCACATCGGCGCCCACGTCCGCTTCGTGGCATTGCGTACGCTTCGCCGCTCATTGCGCGTTGGCGGGAATATGCCAATCGGCATCTCTGGCTCGGGCAGCACTCCCCAAACAACGCGTCCTTACACAAGGGTGAACGGTCTATTGGCTCCGTATTCCGAACAAGGATGCCCATGTCCCGATCACCTGAAGACATATCCCGACGCAAAAGACGCACGGCCCGGGTCGTGCTCGCCGCGGGTCTGGTGGCGGCGTTGTCCGCGACCGGCGTGGCGCCCGTCCTCGCGGACGAGCCCACCCCCGGTGGCGCCCCGCCCGCCTCCGCCAAGCCGGCCAAGCCCGCGGGGGACAAGCTCGGCGCGGCCGACGCCAAGCTGCTCGCCGAGGCCAAGGCCGAGGGCGACAAGACGATCACGATGATGGTGGCGGCCCAGCCCGGCTCGACCGACCGCGTCGCCGACACGCTGGACGCCGTCAAGGGCGCGTCCGTCGGCCGCACCTACGACAAGCTCGGCTACGTCCGCGCCACCGTGCCGATCGCCCGGGCCGACCAGGCCATCGGGGCCGCCAAGCGAATGGCCGACGTCCACGGCATCGACCTCAAGCACGAGATCAGGCTCCCGGACCCGACGCCCGGAGCGGACGCGGTGCGCGGCGGCGCGTCCGCGAAGTCCGGTTCGTACCCGGCGCCGGGCCGGAACACGCCGGCCAGGAACCCGTACCAGCCGGCGCACGAGACGGGCGCCGTGGACTTCGTGCAGCAGAACCCGCGGGCCGACGGCCGTGGCGTGACGATCGGCGTGATCGACTCCGGCGTGGACCTCGCGCACCCCGCGCTGCAGAAGACCACCACCGGTGAGCGCAAGATCGTGGACTGGGTGACGGCGACCGACCCGATCACCGACAACGACGGCACCTGGCGTCCGATGACCACCAACGTCTCGGGCCCGTCCTTCTCCTACCAGGGCCGTACCTACACCGCCCCGGCGGGCGCGTACCAGGTCAGCCGCTTCCAGGAGAAGATCACCGACGGTGGCCCGGACGGCAGCGACTACCACGGCGACGTCAACCGCGACGGTGACACCACCGACTCCTGGGCGCTGCTGTACGACGCGGCGAAGGGCACCGTCCGCGTCGACCTGAACGACAACGGCGACTTCACCGACGACACGCCGATGAAGCCCTACCGGGACGGGTTCCAGGTCGGCTACTTCGGCACGGACGACCCGAAGACGCCGGTCGCCGAGCGCTCCCCGTTCGTCGTGGAGATCCGCAAGGGCGTGCCGCTCGACCCGCTGGGCGGCTCCAACGTCGGCAAGAAGGCCGACTTCGTCAATGTGGGCATCATCGAGTCCGAGCACGGCACGCACGTGGCGGGCATCACGGCGGCCAACAAGCTCTTCGGCGGGAAGATGAACGGCGCCGCCCCCGGCGCCAAGATCGTCTCCTCGCGGGCGTGCAGTTGGAGCGGCGGCTGCACCAACGTGGCGCTGACCGAGGGCATGATCGACCTCGTCACCCAGCGCGGCGTGGACATCGTCAACATGTCGATCGGCGGCCTGCCGCCGCTGAACGACGGCAACAACGCGCGCTCGGAGCTGTACACCCGGCTCATCGACACCTACGGCGTGCAGCTCGTCATCTCCGCGGGCAACAGCGGCCCCGGCGCCAACACCATCGGCGACCCGTCGCTGGCCAACAAGGTGATCAGCGTGGGCGCCGGCGTCTCGAAGGAGACCTGGGCCGCCAACTACGGCTCGCAGGTCAAGCGGAAGTACAACCTCTTCCCCTTCTCCTCGCGCGGCCCGCGTGAGGACGGCGGCTTCACGCCGACCCTGGTCGCCCCGGGCGCGTCGATCAACACCACGCAGACCTGGATACCCGGCTCGCCGGTCAAGGAGGCCGGCTACGAGCTGCCGGTCGGCTACAGCATGCTGCAGGGCACCTCGATGGCCTCTCCGCAGGCGGCCGGCGCGTCCGCGCTGCTGCTCTCGGCGGCCAAGCAGCGGGGCATCGAGCTGACCCCGGCCACCCTGCGCACCGCGCTGACCAGCACCGCGCACAAGATCCCCGGCGTGCAGGCGTACGAGCAGGGCGCCGGCCGGATGGACATCGTGGACGCCTGGAAGTCGATCCGGCGGGGCGCGCACGGGCACGCGTACACGGTCAAGGCGCCGGTGAAGACCGCGCTGTCGGACTACCTGAAGACCCCGGGCTTCGGCACCGGCGTCTACGACCGTGAGGGCGGCCTGAAGGCCGGCCAGTCCAGGACGTACGACGTGACCATCACCCGCACCACGGGCCCGGACCGCGCCGTGCGGCACACCCTGAAGTGGCGCAACAACAGCGGCGCGTTCCGCCTCGCGGGCAGCGGCACGGTGTCGCTGCCGCTGAACAAGCCGGTCACCGTCAAGGTGGTGGCCAGGCCCGGCGCGGCCGGCGTGCACAGCGCCATCCTGGAGGTCAACGACCGTCGCACCGAGGGCGTCGACCACCAGATCCTGAACACCGTCGTGGTGGCGAAGCCGCTGGCGGGCCCGTCGTACGCGGTCAAGGAGTCGGGTTCGGTCCAGCGCAACGCGCCGACCTCGTACTTCGTGAACGTGCCCAAGGGCGCCAAGACGCTTGAGGTGGCGCTCGGCGGGCTGCGCGACAAGAGCCAGACCCGGTTCGTCGCGATCAACCCGTACGGCGTGCCGGTCGACTCGACCTCGTCGATCGCCTGCTACCCGAACTACGACAACCCGGCCAACACCTGCCGGCCCGACCGCCGCGCCTACCCGAACCCGATCCCGGGCGTGTGGGAGATCGAGGTCGAGTCGCGGCGTACCTCGCCGGTCCTGGACAACCCGTACCAGCTCACCGTGAACGCGCTGGGCAGCACCTTCTCGCCCGAGACGCAGACCCTCGCGGAGGCGAAGGTCGGCCAGGCCACTCCGGTGGAGTGGAAGGTCAGCAACGGGTTCGGCCCGATCGACGGCAAGCTCCAGGGCGGCCCGCTGGGCTCCGCCCGCACCGAGCGGCCCACGATCAAGCAGGGCGAGACGCACACCAGCCAGGTCACGGTCGCCGAGGGCGCCTCGCGCCTGGACGTGGCGATCGGCGGCGCGGCCGACGGCAAGGCCGACCTCGACCTGGCCGTCGTCTTCAACGGCCAGGTGGTGGGCGAGTCCACGTCGTCCGGCTCGGACGAGAAGGTGTCGCTGCGCTCCCCCAAGGCCGGCGTCTACACCATCGAGGTGGCCGGCTACGCGGTGCCCGCCGGCAGCACCGCCTACGACTACCGGGACCTGTTCTTCGCCCCGTCGCTCGGCGAGCTGAAGGCCGACGGCGGCAAGCGGATCACCCTCGCCAACGGGCAGTCGACGCAGGTCACGGCCGATGTCGTGGTCGCGGGCCCGGCTCCGGAGGGCCGCACGTTCTTCGGTGAGCTGTCGCTGGTCAACCAGGCCGGCACCAGCACCGGCGGCGGCAGCGTGCAGATCGCCAAGGTCATTCCGTAGTACGTAGCGGTACGCGGTAGTACGCGGCCGGCCCCCCGGACCGTCGCCCGACAGGCGGCGGCCCGGCGGGGCCGGCCCCACACCCGGCGGGGCGAGCCGACGCCATCGGCTCGCCCCGCCGCGCCGTGTCGGGACCGGCCACGGGGCGACCGGGATATTCAGCGGGGCCGCCCCGCGCGGCGTGGAAGGATGGCTGGTCACTACGGCTCACGTACGTCGAAAAGTTAGGAGATGCCCAGGTGCCTGGCACGAATCTGACCCGCGAAGAGGCGCAGGAGCGGGCGCGCCTGCTCACCGTCGACGCGTACGAGATCGAGCTCGATCTCTCCGGCGCGCAGGAAGGCGGCACGTACCGCTCGGTGACCACGGTCCGGTTCGACAGCGCCGAGGGTGGCGCTTCCTCGTTCATCGACCTGGTCGCGCCCGCGGTGCACGAGGTGGTGCTGAACGGCACGGCGCTGGACGCGGCCGAGGTCTTCGCCGACTCCCGGATCGCCCTCCCGGACCTGCGCGCGGGCCGCAACGAGCTGCGCGTGGTGGCCGACTGCGCGTACACCAACACCGGCGAGGGGCTGCACCGGTTCGTCGACCCGGTGGACCAGCAGGCGTACCTGTACACCCAGTTCGAGGTGCCGGACGCGCGCCGGGTCTTCGCGTCCTTCGAGCAGCCGGACCTGAAGGCGACGTTCCAGTTCACCGTGGTGGCCCCGGAGGGCTGGACGGTCATCTCCAACTCGCCGACGCCCGAGCCGAAGGACCGCACCTGGACCTTCGAGCCCACGCCGCGCATCTCCAGCTACATCACGGCGCTGATCGTCGGCCCGTACCACAGCGTGCACAGCACGTACGAGAAGGACGGGCGCTCGGTGCCGCTGGGCATCTACTGCCGCCCCTCGCTGGCCGAGTACCTGGACGCGGACGCGATCTTCGAGGTCACCCGGCAGGGCTTCGACTGGTTCGAGGAGAAGTTCGACTACGCGTACCCGTTCGCCAAGTACGACCAGCTCTTCGTGCCGGAGTTCAACGCCGGCGCGATGGAGAACGCGGGCGCGGTCACCATTCGCGACCAGTACGTCTTCCGGTCCAAGGTGACCGACGCGGCGTACGAGGTACGGGCCGCCACGATCCTGCACGAGCTGGCCCACATGTGGTTCGGCGACCTGGTCACCATGGAGTGGTGGAACGACCTGTGGCTGAACGAGTCGTTCGCCACCTACGCCGAGGCCGCCTGCCAGGCGTACGCCCCGGGCTCGAAGTGGCCGCACTCGTGGACCACGTTCGCCAACCAGATGAAGACCTGGGCCTACCGCCAGGACCAGTTGCCGTCCACGCACCCGATCATGGCCGAGATCAACGACCTGGACGACGTGCTGGTCAACTTCGACGGCATCACGTACGCCAAGGGCGCCAGCGTCCTCAAGCAGCTCGTGGCCTATGTCGGGCAGGACGAGTTCTTCCGTGGCGTGCAGGCGTACTTCAAGCGCCACGCGTACGGCAACACGCGGCTGAGCGACCTGCTGGGCGCCCTTGAGGAGACCAGCGGGCGCGACCTGAAGACATGGTCGAAGCTGTGGCTGGAGACGGCCGGCATCAACATCCTGCGCCCGGAGATCGAGACCGACGCGGACGGGATCATCACCTCCTTCGCCGTCCGCCAGGAGGCCCCCGCGCTGCCCACCGGCGCCAAGGGCGAGCCGACGCTGCGCCCGCACCGGATCGCGATCGGCGCCTACGACCTGGACGCGAACGGCAAGCTGGTGCGCGGCGCCGGCGTCCCCGACGGCGAGGACTGGGGGCGGATCGAGCTGGACGTGGACGGCGAGCTGACGCCGGTCCCGCAGTTGGTCGGCAAGCCGCGCCCCGCCGTGGTGCTGCTCAACGACGACGACCTGTCGTACGCGAAGGTGCGCCTGGACGAGGATTCGTTGCGCCAGGTCACCCAGCACCTGGGCGACTTCGCCGAGTCGCTGCCGCGCGCGCTGTGCTGGGCCTCGGCGTGGGACATGACCCGCGACGGCGAGCTGGCCACCCGCGACTACCTGGAGCTGGTGCTCTCCGGCATCGGCAAGGAGTCCGACATCGGCGTCGTGCAGTCGCTGCACCGCCAGGTGAAGCTGGCCCTGGACGCGTACGCGGCCCCCGCCTGGCGCGAGACCGGGCTGGCGAAGTGGGGCGAGGCGGCGCTGGAGCACCTGCGGGCCGCCGCGCCCGGCAGCGACCACCAGTTGGCGTGGGCCCGCGCGTTCGCCGCGACCGCCCGCACCGACGAGCACCTGGACCTGCTGGCCGCGCTGCTCGACGGCAGCCAGACCATCGAGGGCCTGGCCGTGGACACCGACCTGCGCTGGTCGCTGCTGCTGCGGCTGGCCGCCACCGGCCGCGCCGACGACGCGGCGATCGACGCCGAGTTGGAGCGGGACAAGACCTCGGCCGGCGAGCAGCACGCGGCCAGCGCCCGCGCGGCGCGCCCGACGCCGGAGGCCAAGGCGGAGGTGTGGGCGGCGGTCGTGGAGTCGGACGCGCTGCCGAACGCCATGCAGGAGGCGGCCATCAACGGCTTCGTCCAGGCCGACCAGCGCGAGCTGATCGCGCCGTACGCGGAGAAGTACTTCGCGGCGGTCAAGGGCGTCTGGGAGGACCGCAGCCACGAGATCGCCCAGCAGATCGCGGTGGGCCTCTATCCCTCGTTGCAGATCTCGCAGACCACGCTGGACGCCACGGACGCGTGGCTGGCCAGCGCCGAGCCGAGCGCGGCGCTGCGCCGCGTGGTGACGGAGAACCGCTCGGGCGTGGAGCGGGCGCTGCGGGCGCAGCGGGCCGACGCCGACGCGGCAGCGGCGGCGTAGCGCTGCCGCGACAGCGGCGGCACAACGCAGTCGCGACAGCGGCGGCACAACGCAGTCGCGGCAGCGGCGGCATAGCGCAGTCGTGGCAGCGGTGGGCTGAGTCAGCCGCGGCAGCGGTGGGATCACGGCGAGTCGCGGGAGCGGTGGGCTGAGGCGAGCCGTGGTCGTCGGTTGACAGGGGTCGGCCCCCGTCCTCCCTGGTGGGGGACGGGGGCCGATCGCGTGCTGGGTGGGCTCGTGTGGCCTCGCCCGGTGGGGGCTAGGCCATGTCGTGTGGATCAGACGGTTGTTGGTCCGGGTGCGTCGTTGGCTGATGCGCGGGGTGAGTACATCGAGCACCTTTCGGAGCGTGGCGACCGGGACCGGCGGCTCACGCAGCGCCGGATGGGACCCGTGCCAGTGTGCCGAACTCGACGCGGACGGGAGGGCCCGCGCCTCCAGGGCAACGGGGCTTCATCACGTTCAGGGCGGGGCCGGGAAACCGGGTTTCTGGCCGTGGTGCGTCGCCCGGAGAGGCGCGGCCCCACTAGGAAGCCCATCCCTGTGGGGCGTCACCGGAAAGGCGCCTGGACGAATGAGTCTGAAGTGCTCACCAGTTGGTACAGCTGAAGGATGCGGCCACGAACCCTGGCCTACCATCGTCTCCGTGACCTCCGCGCTGATCCTCATCGACCTGATGCCACGCATCATCGCCCTACCCCTCGCTCCGCACTCCGGCGAAGAGGTACTGACGCGCTGCCGGCGGTTGGCTGAGGTGTTCAGGGCGAGCGATCGCCCGGTGGTGCTGGTTCGGGTGGAGCGGCCGAACACCACCGAGCAGCCGCCAGGCAGCGGCTTCGCTGTCGATCTGGTCCAGCCCAGCGATGTCGTGGTCGTCAAGCGCACCGTCGGTGCGTTCCATGGCACCGACCTGCACGACCAGTTGCGCGATCGGGGCGTGGACACGCTGGTACTCGCCGGGCTGGTTACCACCATGGGGGTCGAGTCCACTGCGCGGGCCGCAAGCGACCACGGCTACGAGTTGGAGTTCGTCGCCGACGCGATGTCCGGCTTCGCTGCTGACGAGCACGACTTCACCGTGGAAAAGATCTTTCCTCGGTTCGGTGAGGTGCGCGACACGGCGGCCTACACCTGAGTCGGTGGTCGTAGGCGATCAGTACCCGAGTGACTGGTGCAGTACCCGGGTGACTGGTGCGCCGATCTTGTTGTTGTGCCGGATACCGGCGGCCAGCGCGCGGACGCGCTGGGCGACTCGGGTCGCGACGCCCTCGAAGGTCCGCCCGCCGTGTTGTTCCTGGACGAGCTGCCGTTCGCGGGCGGTTGTAGACGCCCCGCCAGTTGCCGTACCTCTCCGGCAGGCGCGCCACTGAGTACCGGTCTGGAACGTGAAGGCGATCGCGTCGATCACCTCACGATGATCACGCCAGCGCCCGCCCCGCTTCGGCGTCCGGTCCGGGAGCAACGTCTCGATCCGCGCCCACTGCGCGTCACTCAACGGCACACCCGGACCAACAACCGTCTGATCGACACGAAATGGCCTAGCGGCCCCGGGCGGCCCGGCGGGCGAGCAGCGCTTCGCGTCGCTCGTCGAAGCGGGTCGCCTGCTCGTCGAGCCCGCCCATGTACATGCCCAGTTCCTCCTGCGCCGCGAGGCCGTCCGGGCCGAGCCCGGAGATCTCCAGCACCTTGAGGTAGCGCAGCACGGGCTGGAGCACGTCGTCGTGGTGGATGCGCAGGTTGTAGATGCCGCCGATGGCCATCTGGGCCGCCGCCCGCTCGAAGCCGGGGATGCCGTGGCCCGGCATCCGGAAGGCCACCACCACGTCGCGCACGGCGCACATGGTCTGGTCGGGGGCCATCTCGAAGGCCGCCGAGAGCAGGTTGCGGTAGAAGACCATGTGCAGGTTCTCGTCGGTGGCGATGCGCGCCAGCATCCGGTCGCACACCGGGTCGCCCGAGTGGTGACCGGTGTTGCGGTGCGAGATGCGGGTGGCGAGTTCCTGGAAGGCGACGTACGCGATCGAGTGCAGCATGCTGTGCGCGTTGTCGGACTGGAACCCCTCCGACATGTGCGACATGCGGAAGCGTTCGAGTTCGACCGGGTCCACGGCGCGCGAGGTGAGCAGGTAGTCGCGCATCACGATGCCGTGCCGGCCCTCTTCGGCGGTCCACCGGTGCACCCAGGTGCCCCAGGCGCCGTCGCGGCCGAAGAGGGTGGCGATCTCGTGGTGGTAGCTGGGCAGGTTGTCCTCGGTGAGGAGGTTGACCACCAGCGCCACCCGGCCGACCGAGCTGACCTTGGACTGGTCGGGGGCCCACGCCTCGCCGCCCATCACGCCGTCGAAGTTACGGCCGTCGCTCCACGGCACGTACTCGTGGGGCATCCATTCCTTGGCGACGCGCAGGTGCCGGTTGAGTTCGGTCTCGACTACCTCTTCGAGCGCGTACAACAACTGGCTGTCGCTCCATGCGGCCTTTCCCGTACGACGAGTTATAGCGGTGGTCACAGCGGAGACTCCTGGGGACGGGGAGTAACGGACTACTGGGGACGTGTCCGACCTACGGTTCCGTAGGTTACGACAACGTAGGTTAAAGCGCCCGTAAACACCAAGCCGTCACCCTCCGCCGCGCCTCCGTGACGCGTGGGGCGACCGGGTCAGTCGGTGAGTGCCGCGTACCGCTCCACGAGGCGTGCCTGGCCGGTGGCGGTCAGGGTGCCGTGGGCGCGCAGCCGGGCGATGCCGCCGTCCGGAAAGACGTCGAGGCGCACGTGGGTGGCGGGGGCGGGGGCCGCGAGGCGGAAGCGGTGCGGGGAGTCGGGTCGCAGGGCGGTGCGCGGCAGGATCTCATACCAGGACGCCGCGTCGGCCGGGTCGGCGGCCGTGGCGTCGCAGCCGTACACCGCGGCCCAGCCCGCCGCGTTGCCCTTGAGGTAGGCGGTGTCGATCTCCAGGGCGCGGATCTCGCCGTGCCCGGCGAGCCGGAACCGCACCCAGTCGTGGCCGTCCCGCTCCCGGCGCCGGCGGGTCTCCCAGCCGTCGTCCATCTGGCGGGCCAGGTCGGGCCGGATGATGTTGGTGGGGGGCGAGTAGAAGCGGTCGGACGCGTCCTCGACCACCCCGCCGTGCACCACCGACGCCAGGTCGAAGGTGCCGAGCAGGCCCAGCCACTCGGGGTCGGGCACCACCGTGCCGTGCACCCGCAGCCGGGCGATCCCACCATCGGGGTACTGGCACAGGCGCAGGTGGGTGAAGCGCCGCTCCGCGTCGACGGCGAAGCCGTTGGCGGCATGACCCCGTACGGGCGTGGGCGGCACGAGCGGCTCCCAGCGCACCGCGTCCGAGAGCAGGTCCCGCGTGCCCGGCGTGACCGGGACGGCCGCGGCCTCGACGCTGACGCGCTGCGGATAGTTCCCCCGGAAGTGGGCGGTGTCCACGATCACTCCGTGGACGACGCCGGGCGCGCCGAGCCGGATCAGCGCCCAGTCGTGGTCCCCGGCGGCCGGGAAGGGGTGATCGGCGTCGGCGCCCCTGCGGCGCCGGGTCTCCCAGCCGTCCATCACCTTGCCCTTGTGGCCGAACTCCCGCGGGTCGAACACCGCGGGCCCGGGCAGCAGCAGGTTCTCCCGCTCCGCGAAGAACTCGTCGTTGGCGGCGACGACCCCGCCGCCCAGCCGCCGGTCGGCGAGGTCCACGAGCGCGGTGAACGGGAACTCGCCGCCTCGGTAGTCGGCGTACGGGTCGCCGCCGCGGTAGGGGCGGGCGTCGGTGGCGGTTTCCGATCCTGTTCCGGTGGCGGTGGCGGTTTCGGGACTGGTTCCGGTGTCCGCTATAGGGCCGGCGGCGGATTCGGGGCCCGTGGCGGGTGGCGGGGGCGGCGGCGCGGTGGAGGTGGCGGGGGTCGGGTCGGGGCGCGCGTCGGAGCTGGTGGGCATGGGTGGCCTTTCGTGAGCGGGGTCGCCGGGTGGGTTCGCCTGGCGAGGGTGGCGGGGTTCGCTGGCCCGGGTGGAGGAGTTCGCCTGGTGGGCGTGGCGAGGCTCGGCGATGGCGGGGGTGGTTCGCCCGGCGGGGGGCGGTTCGCCTGTCGCGGCGGGTGGGTGAATCGGCGGGCTCGCGGTGGCCGGGCAGGGGGCGACGTGCCGTTGGGGCGATCCGTCACCGGGCGCCCGCGCCGAGCGGAGGGACGAACACGCACAACAGACGGCGGGTGAGCAGCGGCAAACGGACTGCGGGGGGGCGCGGTGTGTTCATCCGCTTCCCGAGCGTGGCAGTCGTGACCTCGCCGGTCCATCGAAAGTTTCTGACCGGACTTTTCAGTTGAGCTGAACGTTCTTGTCCGTGCCCGCGCGGGCCACGCCCGGAATGGGTTCGATGCGTTTCGCCGTCGGCCGACCGGGCCGCGCAGCGGCCACGGCGTGCAGCGCGTCCAGCACCCGGGCAAGCCCCGGCGCCCCCTCGGCTCCCTTGCGTACGGCGGCCACGACGTGCCGGCAGGGCCGGTCGGCGCGCAGCACCCGCACGGCGACCGCCGGGTCAGCGCTGCCGTACTCCGCGGCCATGGCCATCCTCGGCACCAGCGCGACGCCCATCCCGGCGGCGACCAGGGCGAGGATCGAGGGCCAGTCGGCGGCGGCGTGCGCCTGCTCGGGTACGAATCCGGCCGCCTGGCACGCGACGGTGGTGATCTCCGACCAGGGCCCGCTGCTGCCGTAGATCCACCCCTCCCCCGCCAGGTCCGCGAGGCGCAGGTCGGGCGCGGCGGCCAGCGGGTGCCGGGCGGGCAGCGCGACGTCCAGCGGGTCGGCGAGCAGGGGCACGCGCGTGAACTTCGGGTCCCGCGCCGGCGGCGCGTGCGCGGCCAGCGACAGGGCCAGGTCGACGGTCCCGCGAGCGAGCAGTTCGTACGCCTCCGCCGCCTCGGCCTGGTGCACCCGTACCTCAAGTGCGGGGTGGCGGCGGCGCAGTTGCTGGGCGGCGGGCACCACGAGGGCGGGGATGGCGGTGCTGAACGCGCCGACCCGAACCCGCCCGCTCTCCCCGCGCCGATACCCGGCCAACTCCGCCTCCGCCCGTTCCAACTGGGCGAATACCTCCTCGGTGTGTCGCAGTACGAGCCGGGCGGCGTCCGTCAGCCGCACCCGCCGCCCGTGCGCCTCAAGGAGCGGCACGTCCAACTGCTTGGCCAACCCCGAAAGCTGCTGCGAGACCGCCGACGGCGTCATGCGCAGGGCCTGGGCCGTCGCGGTGACCGTGCCCAGCTCATCGAGGGTGCGCAACACGCGGAGCTTTCTGACATCCCAGTCCGCCATGGGGAAAAGCTACCCAGCCCGGCCCCACGGGGAGCCCACCGCGCTCGCCCGGGGCCAACGCCTCCCCCACCCGGCCGACGACTGGCCGGGCACGGCCCGCGGCTCGCGGTGGTGTGGTGCGTCGGGGGCCGTACGTGTGCGACCCGGCGGCGGTCCGGCGCGCGCTAGCGGATACGGTCCCGGCGCCCGGGCACACCAAAGGCGCTCACGGCGTGCGCCGCGAGCGCCTGGCGGTGGAGCGGGGCTTCAGCTCGTGGTCTGCTTGTCGCTCTTGCTGCCGATCATCACGAGGCCCGCGATCACGAGGAACGACACGATGGGAGCGGCGACGTAGAGGCCGAGCGTCTCCATGACGCTCAGACCCGGACCCGGGTCGTCACCGTCGTCGCGGGTGAGCGCGAACGCGGGGGACGACATCAGCAGCATCAACGTCAGCCCGGCGGTGATCGTACCGGCGCGCAGGGCGTTCTTCTTGGCCTTAGTGCTCACAGCAGCAATTTACCCAACGGGTCCCGGCACCGCGCGCCCGGGGTACGTAACTCCCGCCCGGACTCGCACGGGATAGCCGGCCCGGGCGGCCCGGGCCGGGTCGCCGCGGCGTTGGCGCGACGGGAGGCGAGGCGGCGTGACGCGGGGGCGGGGGCGGCACGGGGTGACGCGTGCGAGGGGGGCGGCGCGGGTGGGTGCGCCGCCGGCGAGTGGACGCGGGGCGATGTGGTGCGGCGTGCGGCGTGCGAGGGAGGCTGAGATCGGGGCCCGGTACGGCGCGCGGGTCGGAGCCCTGTGTGGCGCGCAGGTCGGGGCCCGGTGGGGCGCGCGCGGAGGTTGGGGTCGTCCGTGCTCGTTCTCGGTGCTCGGGTTGCAGCGGCCGGGTCTCGGTGCCGGCGCTGGTTCACGCGTCGGGCGGGTCACCGTGCCCGCGGCGCACCCGGCCCCCGTTCTCCCGCGCGCGCTGTGATCATCGGGCGGCGGCGGGTCAGCAGGCCGCGGGTGCCGGCCCCATGTCGACGCGCTCGACGGGGTAGGCGGCGGCCGTGGGCTCGCTGGTGAGCGGACGCTCGGCGCCCAGCGGCGGCTCGCTGGTCAGCGGCGCGGCGTCGGACAGTGGCGGTTCGCTGGTCAGGGGCTGCTCGAACCCGCAGGCACCGGAGCCGTCCAGCGCCGACTCGGGGTCGGACACGCCCTCGTAGAGATCGGGCTGGGACAGCTCCGTCTGTTTGGAGAGGGTGTGCGGGAAGATGTGCACGGGCGCGGCCACACGGGCCTCCTGATGTCGGTGGGCAGTGAGACACGGCGAGCCCTACCCATTGCGGGCCGGGTCAGACGCATCTCACCCTCTAACGTGGTCCAGGTCACATTCTCGCCCCGGCAGGCGATTCCTCGCTCCCCACGGCCGTTCACAGCGAGATGTGGCCCGAGCAGCGCACTGTGACGACGGATTTACGGAGTAATCCGCGCCGCCGATCCTCCATCGGAGCACCCCGATAACCGGCAATCGCGGCACTTCAGTCACCGCCGTTGACACCTCGACCAGCCGAGTGGTGGGCTCGGCGAGTCGATCAACTCACGGCGCCCACACGCCACTCCGCGCCCGCCCGTGCGGCCACCGCTCAGCCCACTCCCGCCCGCCCACTCCCGCCCGCCCGCGCGGCCACGGACGCCGTCGACTCCGGGGGCGCGCCGCGTACGGCGACAGGGTCGACGGAACCGCCAGCGGGCACGGCACAGGGCGGGTTCGGGGCCGCACTCGGGATCTGGGGGCGGGGCCTGCGTACGGGGCAGCGAGGACACGACCGTAGCGCGTTGGGGCGGGCGCGATGACTCGTCATCCACACCCCCATTCGCGTTATCCGTTTATCCGACAACAGTTATCCACAGCCCTCGTCACGTCTTCCCCGCATCGACCACAATTCGCTGTATCCGCCACGTCCCACGGCTCCCGCCGTGGACGACGCAAGGCGCTGGAAGAGTTAAGGAGGGGCTGTGCGGCTCCGGGGGAACAGGGCGCGGGCGACACGGGCCACGGGCGCCGCGGGGGCGATCGCCATGGCCGCCGCCATCATCGGGGGACTGCTCGGCCCCGCGCCGAGCGCCGTCGCCGCCCCCGCGCCGGGACGGTCGGAGGTGCCCAAGGCCGCGGAGTCCCAGACCTCCACCGACGGGCTGCCCCCGGTGTGGCCGCGCCCCCAGTCCATGCGCGCCGCGGGCCCGCCCGTCCCGGTCTCCACCGCCGTGACGCTGGTCGCCCCCGCCGACGCGGACCCGCACGCGCTGGGCGTGCTGCGCTCGGTGCTGCGTGCCGCCGGCGCCCGCACGGTGACCGACGCGGCCCCCGGCGACCGGCTGCCCGCCGACGGCCTGGTCGTCCACGCCGGAGGCCCGAGCGCGGACGACGCGCTGCGGGCGCTGCGCGCCTCGGCCAGGGGCGACCTGCCCAGCGGCGGCTACCGGCTCGCGACCGGGCTGGTGCGGGGCCGCGCGACCCTTGCCCTGTCCGGAGTCGGCCCCGACGGCCTCTTCCACGCCGCGCAGACACTGCGTCAGCTCGCCGCCGACCGCGCCGAGAAGCCCGGCGCGCCGCGCACGCTGCCCGGCGTGAGCGTGCGCGACTGGCCCGCCACGCGCACCCGCGGCATCACCGAGGGGTTCTTCGGGACGCCGTGGTCGCACCGCCAGCGCCTGGCCCAACTCGACTTCCTGGGCCGCACGAAGCAGAACCGCTATCTGTACGCGCCGGGGGACGACACCTTCCGCCAGGCACGCTGGCGCGACCCGTACCCCGCGAGGCAGCGCGCCGAGTTCCGGGAGCTGGCCGACCGTGCCCGGCGCAACCACGTCACGCTCGGCTGGGCACTCTCCCCCGGGCAGGCCATGTGCTTCTCCTCCAACGAGGACCTGCGGGCGCTGGAGCGCAAGGTGGACGCGATGTGGGCGCTGGGCGTGCGCTCCTTCCAGCTCCAGTTCCAGGACGTGAGCTACAGCGAGTGGCACTGCGACGCCGACGCGGACGCCTTCGGCTCGGGCCCCGAGGCCGCCGCGCAGGCGCAGGCGACGGTGGCCAACGTGCTGGCCGCGCACCTCGCCAGTCGGCACCCGGGCGCCGAGGCCCTGTCGCTGCTGCCGACCGAGTACTACCAGAAGGGCGCGACCGAGTTCCGCGAGGCGCTCGCCGACGCCCTGGCCCCGCAGGTGGAGGTGGCCTGGACGGGGGTGGGCGTGGTGCCCAGGACGATCACGGGCCAGGAGATGGCCGAGGCCCGCACCGCCTTCGACCATCCGCTGGTCACGATGGACAACTACCCGATCAACGACTACGCGCAGGACCGCCTCTTCCTCGGCCCCTACTCCGGCCGCGACCCGGCCGTGGCCAGCGGCTCGTCGGCGCTGCTCGCCAACGCGATGAAGCAGCCGACTGCCTCCCGCATCCCCCTGTTCACCACCGCCGACTTCGCCTGGAACCCACAGGGGTACCGGCCAAGCGACTCGTGGCGGGCGGCGATCGACGACCTCGCGGGCGGCGATCCGCGCACCCGCGCCGCCCTGAACGCCTTCGCCGGCAACGACGCCTCCTCGCGCCTCGGCGGCTGGGGGCGCGACCGCTCGCGGACCGTGCCCGAATCGGCGTACCTGCGCCCGCTGCTCGACGAGTTCTGGGCGGCGCGGGAAGCCGCCCAAGGCGGCGGTCACCCGCGCGCCGCGCGGGCCGCCGAGACATCGGACCGGGCCGCTGAGGAGCGGTTCGCGCGGGCGGCCGAGCGGCTGCGCGCCGAGTTCCACACGCTGCGCACGGCGCCCAAGCTCCTGGCCGGCACGTTCGACGGCGAGGCCGCGCCGTGGTTGGAGCAGCTGGGCCGGTTCGGTGCGGCCGGCGAGCAGGCCGTCGCGGCCCTCACCGCGCAGGCCGGCGGCGACGGCGCGGCGGCCTGGCGGGCCCAGCGCGAACTGCGCACGTGGCGGGCCCGGATCGCGGCCAGCCCGGTCACGGTCGGCAAGGGCGTCCTGCCGGAGTTCCTCACCCGTGCGGTCACCGAATCGGACGCCTGGTGGGGGCTCGACGCCGTGGGCGGCAAGGAGCGGGCGCGGAAGCTGTCGCCCGACGCGGGCGCGGAGCGAGCCGCCGACGGCGACCCGACGACGGCGTTCCGGCCCCCGGCGCCGCCCGCAGCCGGGGCCCCCGGCGACCCCGCGGGCGAGGCCCAGCGAGCGGAACCCCTCACCATCACCTTCGGTGAGCGGCGCCCGCTCAGCGCCGTGACGGTGCTCACCGAGGGGCCCGCCCCCGGGGACTCGGGCCGGACCGCCCGCTCGATAGGCCAGGTGGAGGCCCGCGTGCCCGGGCACGGCTGGCGGCGAATCGGCGAACTGTCGGCCAGCGGGTGGACCCAGGCGGCGGGCAAGGGAGTGCGGGCCGACGCGGTGCGGCTGCGCTGGGACGCGGGCGTGCGACCGCCGGCCGTGCAGGAGGTCACGCCCTGGTTCGCCGACGCCCCGGCGGCCGAGTTGCGCCTGTCCCAGGCGGAGACGGACGCGGAGATAGGCGGCCGGCCGACGCGGGTGAAGGTCTCGGTGGTGGGTCGTCGCCCCGGCGACGTCAGTGGCAACCTCACGGTGCGCGCCGGTCACGGGCTGCGTGTCACGGCACCGTCCCAGGTCACGGCCCCGAGGGGCGGCACGGCGACCGCCGAGGTCGAGATAGCCGTGCCGGCGGGCACCAAGCCCGGGGCCTACCGGCTGCCGATCCGCTTCGGTTCGGAGGAGGTCACGCTGACCGTACGAGCCCACCGGCGCACCGCCGGTCCGGACCTGGCCCGGACGGCGCGCGCCACCTCGTCGGCCAACGAGACGGCGGAGTTCCCGGCCTCGGCCGTGATCGACGGCGACCCGACCACGCGCTGGTCATCGCCCGCCACCGAGCACGCCTGGCTTCAACTGGAGCTGGACCGCCCGACCCGGCTCGGCCGCGTCGACCTGCACTGGCAGGACGCGCACGCGGCCCGGTACCGGATACAGGTCTCGTCCGACGGCCGCACCTGGCGCACGGCGGCGACGGTCCAGGACGGTGCGGGCGGCCGGGAGACGATCCACCTGGACGCGCCCAACACCCGCTTCGTACGGGTCCAGGGCGACGAGCGCGCGACCCGCTTCGGGTACTCGCTGTGGTCGGTACGGGCCCACGCGGTCACGCCGTAACCACGCGAGGCACGGCGCCGGCCAAGTGGTGGGCGATTGCGGGGGTGCCGGGGGCGGGGTGGAGGGGGGAGGGGTGGGGGCGGGGGGGAGCCCCCCAGGAAGGCCACTTCTCCCGGCGGCCCACCCCCCACCGGCGGACCGCACCCGGCCGAAACCGCCCCGGAACCCGAGCCGCACCCGGCCGAACCCACACCCGCCCCGAACCGCACCCGACCGAAACCACGCCCCCTACCGAAACCGCACCCGCCCAGAGACACACCCACCCCGAACCACACCCGGCCGAACCCACACCCGCCCCGAACCGCACCCGACCGAACCCACGCCCCCTACCGAAACCGCACCCGCCCAGAGCCGCACCTAGCCCGAACCGCACCCGGCCGAACCCACACCCGCCCCGAACACACCCGGCCGGAGGCGTGAGGCGCGCCGCGCACGTGGTGCGCGGCGCCGCGTACACACGACGATGGCCCGGTTCTCAGGCGGATACGCCGTCGATCCGAGCCATCGCGTCTTCCGCGCCGTACGGCTGCAGGTATGGCAGCCAACGCGGGTCCCTATGCCCGGTGCCGATGATGCGCCAGGCCAGGCCGGACGGTGGGGCGGGTTGGTGGCGCAGGCGCCAGCCGAGTTCCGCCACGTGGCGGTCGGCCTTGACGTGATTGCAGCGGCGACACGCCGCGACCACGTTCTCCCAGGCGTGCTGGCCGCCCCGACTGCGCGGGATGACGTGGTCGACGCTGGTTGCGACGCCACCGCAGTAGGCGCAGCGACCGCCGTCCCTGGCGAACAGGGCGCGGCGGGTCAGCGGAACGGGGGCCCGAAAGGGGACCCGCACGAACCGCTTCAAGCGGACGACGCTCGGTGCGGGTATCACGCGGGTCGCGCTGTGCATCAGGGCGCCTGACTCCTCAAGGCTGACAGCCTTGTCATTGAGGATGAGTACGAGCGCGCGGCGGAGCGGTACGACGCCGAGTGGCTCGTACGACGCGTTGAGGACCAGAACATGCGGCACGGGTGCCTCCCTGTACGCCGGCGGCGCGTGGCTCGCGCCGGGACGATCTCCCCTTAGTGTCTACGCAGCCCTGGTGAGAGCGCCACCACCACCAGGTAACGGACCAAGAGTGTTTTCAACCACAGCCTGTTCATCTTCTTGTTCATCCCCGCGCTGCTCGTAGTTGTCGTCGGTTGTCGTTCGAACATCACAACGAGACACCTGGCGTGCCCCGTTAGTGTGGAGGGTCTGCCGAGGCGCTTTTGCCAGGCATATCCCCACAGAAGGGTTACTTGCCGTGCTCCGGTCCGCCGCTCCGTCCGCTGACGCCACGCCACGCGCCACGGCGCTCGACGAGACGCAAGAGGCCGCGGAGAGCGCCGCGAGCTGGCTCGGGGACAACTGGTCCGACTGGCTGGGTCTGGGCCTGCGCATCCTGCTGATCGTGATCATCGCGTTCGTGCTGCGCTCGGTGATTCGCCGGTCGATCACGCGGTTGATCTCCCGGATGAACCGCACGGCGCAGGCCGTGGACGGCACGGCGCTCGGCGGGTTGCTGGTCAACGCGGAGCGGCGCAGGCAGCGGTCCGAGGCGATCGGCTCGGTGTTGCGCAGCGTCGCCTCGTTCATGATCCTCGGTACGGCGGCGCTGATGATCCTCTCCGCCCTGGAGATCAACCTCGCGCCGCTGCTCGCGAGTGCGGGCGTCGCGGGCGTGGCCATCGGCTTCGGCGCCCGGAACCTGGTCACCGACTTCCTCTCCGGCGTCTTCATGATCCTTGAGGACCAGTACGGCGTGGGCGACTCGATTGACGCGGGAGTGGCCTCCGGCGAGGTGATCGAGGTCGGGTTGCGCGTGACGAAGCTGCGCGGCGATGACGGCGAGATCTGGTACGTACGCAACGGCGAGGTCAAGCGGATCGGCAACCTCAGTCAGGGTTGGTCCACGGCGGGCGTCGATGTGCAGGTTCGGTACGACGAGGACCTGGAGAAGGCGAAGAAGGTCATCCTCCGCGCGGGCGAGGAGATGGGGACCTCGCAGCCGTGGGACGAGGCGCTGTGGGAGCCGGTGGCGGTGCTCGGCCTGGACGCGGTGTACCTGGACTCGATGGTGATCCGGGTCTCCGCGAAGACCATGCCGGGCAAGGCGCTGAGCGTGGAGCGGGAGTTGCGTTGGCGGATCAAGCGGGCGCTGGACGCGGAGGGCATACGCATCGTGGGCGGCCCGCCGCCGGTCGGCGAGGGCGCCGCGCCGGCCCCCGACCCGACGGCCGGCGTCTCCGCGCCCTCCGCCCTGGCCAGCCCGACCTCGCCGCAGTCCCTCGCGGCGTCGCCGATACCGCCACCGCCCCCGAACCTCCAGAAGTAACCAGCCCCTCCCCCGCCACCCCCGCCCCGTACCCCCCAGCTTCGGCACGCCCACGGCCCGCCCCACCTCCGCACCCTGGCCGCGCCCACCCAACGCCACCCACCCACCACCACTCGCCCCCCGCGCCCCAGACCCACACCGTCACGCCCGCCCCAAGGCCACCCCAACTCACCCCACCTCACTCACCTCGCCCCACCCACTCCCCCCACACCGAGCCGCACCGCGCCTGTCCGGGCGCGGCGCGGTTCGGCGTTGCGCGAGGTGCTTCGGGGGCGGGCCGTCGATAACGCTTTGGGCAGGCGTGGACGGACGTTCGGATCGAACCATTGACGAGGCGCGGATGGGCGCCTACCTTCCTGTTCACCGTTAGGAAACTTTCCTAATAGATGGCGCGGCAACGGGGCCCGTCATCTGAGCAGCGAAGGGCGGTGGTCAGCCATGGTCGGTACGCCAGGAACGCCACGCGTGTTGCGGGCCATGAACGACCGGGCGGCCCTGGACCTCCTGGTGGCGCACGGGCCGCTCACCCGCACCCAGCTCGGCGAGCTGACCGGCCTGTCGAAGCCCACCGCGTCGCAGTTGCTCAGCCGGCTCGCGGCGGCGGGCCTGGTGCGCGCCACCGGCACCGCCACCGGACGCCCCGGCCCCAACGCCCAGCTCTACGAGATCAACGCGACCATCGCCCACGTCGCGGCGCTGTCGGTCGACCCGCTCGGCGTCACCGCGGTCGTCGCCGACCTGGCCGGTACGGTCGTCGGCGAACACCGCCTGCCGGCCGACGCGATGGCTGACGGCGTGCGCGACCGCACGGCCACCGTGGTCGTCGAGGCCGTGGACGGCGCGCTGCGGGCGGCCGGGCTCGGTCGCGACGCGCTGCACCGTACGGTCATCGGCACCCCCGGCGCGCTCGACCCGCGCACCGGCGCCCTGCGGTACGCGCCGCATCTGCCCGGGTGGCAGTCCCGTACGGTGCGGGAGGACCTCACCGCCGCGCTGGGCACCCCGGTGGTCATCGAGAACGACGTGAACCTGGTCGCGCTGGCCGAGCACGACCGGGGTACCGCGCAGGACTTCGACAACTTCGTGCTGGTCTGGGCCGACGAGGGCGTGGGCGCCGCGATCGTGCTGGACGGGGCGCTGCTGCGCGGCGCCACCGGCGGCGCGGGCGAGATCGGCTACATGCCGTTGCCCGGCGCCCCGCTCGCCCGCGAGGCCGAGACCTTCGCCCGACCGGACGCCGGCGGCGGGTTCCAGCGCCTGGCCTCGTCGCCCGCCGTCCTCGCACTGGCCGAGGCGCACGGCATCTCGGCCCGGGACGCGCCGGCGGCGCTGGCCGAGGCGCTGGCGACCCCGGGCGCGGGCGACGCGGTTCTCGCCGAGTTGGCCCACCGGCTCGCCACCGGCATCGCCTCGGTGATCGCCGTCGTGGACCCGGAGTTGGTCGTGCTCTCCGGCGAGGTCGCGCAGGCGGGCGGGGAGCGGTTGCTCTCCCTGGTCCAGGAGGAGTTGACCGGACTCGCCCTGCCCCGGCCGCAGTTGCGGCTGAGCGCGCTCGACGGCAGCCCCATCCTGATCGGCGCGCTGCGCACCGCGCTGGCCGACGCCCGTGACACCGTCTTCGATACCGGCTGACCACACCGCCACCCTCGCGACCAGCACCGCCGCCCCTTCCGCCACCGCCCTCCCCCGCTCCTCGTCTCCTGACCTCCCCCGTCTGCCCACCGCGCCGCTTTCCCAGCGCCGTCTCACAACCCCGGTGTGCCGCCATGTCTCTCGTACGACTCTTAGCCCCGTGACCCCGCCGGTTCCCCGGCCTCCCGAAGCTCGCTCGGTTCCTCGCTCCCGTGGCTCCGAACAGTTCTCGTAGCTCTTCTGGCTCCTGAAGTCCCCGGCTCCGCCGAGTCCCGCGATTCCCTGCCGCTCCGCTCGCCCCTCCGCACCGCCCGTACCACCCGTATCCCTTTCCCCGCCGCTAAGGAAGTCCGCCATGCCGCGAACGCGTACGCACCGCGCTCCGGCCGTCCTCGCCGCCGTGCTCGCCACCACCGGGCTACTGCTGGCGGGGTGTGCCAATCCCAGCACCGGTAGCGCGAACGACGACCCGACCAAGCCCGTGACCCTGAAGTTCTGGCACGGCTGGGCCGAGAAGAACGAAGTCAAGGCCATCAATGACAGCATTGACCGGTTCGAGGAACTGCATCCGAACATCAAGGTGAAGGCCACCGGCAACGTCACCGACGTCACCATGAACCAGGCGCTGCGCGCCGGCGGTGGCAATGCCCCCGATGTGGTGTCCTCGTTCACCACCAACAACGTGGGCCAGTACTGCTCGTCGGGGATGTGGGTCGATCTCGACCCGTTCATGAAGAAGACGGGGCTGAACAAGAACAAGGTCTTCCCGAAGACGTTGTTGGACTACACGCAGTTCGAGGGCGAGCAGTGCGCGTTGCCGCTGTTGGCCGACGCGTTCGGCATGTACTACAACAAGGACGCCTTCAAGAAGGCGGGCATCGAGCGCCCGCCGCGCACGATGTCGGAGCTGAAGCGCACCGCGGTGAAGCTGACGCAGCGCAAGGGCGACGGTTATCAGCAGCTCGGTTTCATGCCCAATTTCCGGCTCTACCAGAACAGCCCGGACCGGATGTTCGCGCAGTGGGGTCCGCGTTACTTCGACGAGGACGGTAAGGCCCGGTTGGCGGACGAGCCGGCCGCGAAGGACTTCTTCACCACGCAGCGGGACCTGATCAAGGCGCTGGGCGGGTACGGGGCGCTGGAGAAGTTCCGTACGACGTTCGGTGACGAGATGTCGTCCCAGAACGCGTTCCTCACCGGGAAGCTCGCCATGCACATGGACGGCGAATGGCGCGGCCTGATGTTGAACGACGCGAAGGCCGACTTCGAGTGGGGCACCGCGCCGATGCCGGTCCCCGATGACCAGGCCGACACGTACGGTCGCGGCTATCTGACGGGGACCGTCGCGGGGATCGCGCACAGCAGCAAGCACCAGAACGCCGCGTGGGAGTTGGTGCGTTTCCTGACCGCGGACACCGATCAGGTGGTGGCGTTCGCCAACGCGATCCACAACGTGCCGTCCACGAAGGCGGCGCTCGCCTCGCCGAAGCTCGACGCCGATCCGACGTTCCGCACGTTCCTCGGCATAGCCCAGCACCCGGACAGCGTCGCGCTGCCGCCGTCCATCAACGGTGGGCAGTACGTGCTCGCGCTCCAGGACTTCGCCTACGACGCGGAGTCGGGAAAGATCGACGATTTCGACAAGGGGCTGCGAAAACTCGATGACCAGATAGACGCCGACACTCTCCAAGCGCAGAATTGACGGGGCCCACCATGGCAAGAACACGTAAAGCAGTGGAGGCCGTCCCGTCCGGCGGGTCGGACAACGCCGCGGCGTTGCGCCGCAAGCACCAGCGGGACCGGTTGCGCACCCTCGGGTTCCTCTCTCCGTGGCTGATCGGCTTCACCGTCTTCTTCGGTTATCCGCTGGTCGCCACCGTCTACTTCTCGTTCATGCACTACAACCAGATCGAGCCGGCCACGTTCGTGGGCTGGCGGAACTGGAAGTACGTGTTCGATCAGATGCCGCTGTTCGGCCCCGCGCTGTGGAACACGCTGTGGCTGGTCGTGGTGATGGTGGCGCTGCGCGTCGTCTTCGGTATCGGCATCGGGTTGCTGATCACGAAGTTGAAGACGGGTGTCGGCTTCTTCCGGACGGCGTTCTACCTGCCGTACCTCGCGCCGCCGGTGGCCGCGACCGTGGCGTTCGTCTTCCTGCTCAACCCGGGCACCGGGCCGGTGAACGAGATGCTCGGCGCGGTGGGCATCGACGCGCCGAACTGGTTCAACGACGCGAACTGGGCCAAGCCGTCGCTGGTGATGCTCTCACTGTGGGGCATCGGTGACCTGATGGTCATCTTCATGGCCGCGCTGCTGGACGTGCCCAAGGAACAGTACGAGGCGGCGGAGTTGGACGGCGCGGGTTCCTTCGCGAAGTTCCGCTACATCACCTGGCCCTCGATTCTGCCCATCGTGATGTTCGCGGTGGTCACCGGGACCGTGCAGACCATGCAGTACTACACGCAGGCCCTGGTGGCCGGAAAGCTCGCGTCGGGTGTGAGTGTCGGTCCCGGCACGACGATTCAGCCGGGTTATCCGGACCATTCCACGCTCACCGTGCCGCAGCTCGTCTATTCGCTGGGCTTCCAGAACTTCAACACCGGCGCGGCATGCGTGCTCTCCCTCGTGTTGTTCGCCATCGCCATGGCCGTGACCACCCTGCTGATGCGCAAGCGCGCCGGGCTGCTGACGGCGGAGGACTGATCCATGACCACCACCGCACTTCCCCCGCGCGCCACGCGCGCCTCCCGGCCCACGCCGACGCCCGCGCAGGCGGCGGCCCGCGCGCGCCGCAAGTCCGTACTGCACTGGATAGCCGTGCACACCGGTGCGCTGGCCGCCGCGCTGTTCTTCGTGTTGCCGTTCGTCTTCGTCTTCCTCACCTCGGTGATGAGCGACAGCCAGGCGATGAGCGGTGACCTGTGGCCGCACGAGTGGCGCTGGTCGAACTACGCGGACGTGTTCAACACGCCGGGCTTTCTGACCTGGTGGCGCAATTCGCTGCTGTACGCGGGTCTGGGCACGCTGTTCACGGTCTGTTCGTCCATTCCGGTGGCGTACGCGCTGGCGAAGTTCCGCTTCCGTGGTCGGCGCGGCGCCATGATCCTGGTCATCTCCACGATGATGCTGCCGCCGCAGGTCATCGTGATCCCGATGTACCTGGTGTGGGCGCAGCAGTTCGGGCTCTCCGGTTCGCTGTGGCCGCTGATCATCCCGATGGCGTTCGGCGACGCGTACTCGATCTTCCTGTTGCGTCAGTTCCTGTTGACGATCCCGAAGGAATACCTGGAGTCGGCCCGCGTGGACGGCTGTGGGGAGATCCGTACGCTGCTGACGATCGTCGTGCCGATGGCCAAGCCGGGCATCGCGGCGATCGCCCTGTTCCAGTTCTTCTACTGCTGGAACGACTATTTCGGCCCGCAGATCTATGCGGCACAGAATCCCGGAGCCTGGACGCTGAGTTACGGTCTTGAGTCGTTCAAGAGCGCGCACAGCGTCAACTGGAACCTGACCATGGCAGCGACGCTGCTCGTCATGGCGCCGGTCATCATCGTTTTCTTCTTCGCACAGAAGGCCTTCGTCGAAGGCGTCACTCTCACCGGAGTAAAGGGCTAATTGGCTATGAAGCTCGCAGTGGTCGGCGGGGGTTCGACCTACACCCCCGAACTCATCGACGGATTTGCCCGGTTGCGCGACGCGCTGCCGCTGGAGGAACTGGTTCTCATCGACCCGGCGGCCGACCGGTTGGAGTTGATCGGCGGCCTGGCGCAGCGGATCTTCGCGAAGCAGGGTCACCCCGGCAGGGTCTCGTGGACCTCGGACCTGGACGCGGGCGTGGACGGCGCGTCCGCGGTGCTGCTGCAACTGCGCGTCGGCGGCCAGGCCGCCCGCAACCAGGACGAGACGTGGCCGCTGGAGTGCGGTTGCGTCGGGCAGGAGACGACCGGCGCCGGTGGCCTGGCCAAGGCGCTGCGTACGGTGCCGGTGGTGCTGGACATCGCGGAGCGCGTACGCCGGCGCAACCCGGACGCGTGGATCGTGGACTTCACCAACCCGGTGGGCATCGTCACGCGCGCCCTGCTGACGGCGGGCCACCGCGCGGTGGGCCTGTGCAACGTGGCGATCGGCTTCCAGCGCAAGTTCGCCAAGCTCCTCGACGTCGCCCCCGAGCAGGTCTACCTGGACCACGTGGGCCTCAACCACCTCACCTGGGAGCGGGGCGTGCGCATCGGCGGCCCGGAGGGTGAGAACGTGCTGCCCCGGCTGATCGCCGAGCACGGCGAGGCGATCGCGGCCGACCTGCACATGCCGCGCACCCTCGTGGACCGGCTCGGCGTGGTCCCCTCGTACTACCTGCGCTACTTCTACGAGCACGACGCGGTGGTGCGCGAACTGAAGTCGAAGCCGTCGCGGGCGGCCGAGGTCGCGGCCATCGAGAAGGAGCTGCTGGGCCTGTACGGGGACCCGGCGCTCGACGAGAAGCCGGAGCTGCTCAGCAAGCGTGGTGGCGCCTTCTACTCGGAGGCGGCCGTGTCGCTGACCTCCTCGCTGCTCGGCGACACCGGCGACGTGCAGGTCGTGAACACCTTCAATAAGGGGACGCTGCCGTTCCTGCCGGACGACGCGGTGATCGAGGTGCCGGCCGCGGTGGGCGCCGGCGGTGCCACGCCGCTGCCGGTGGCGCCGCTTGAGCCGCTGTACGCGGGGCTGACCTCGCACGTCACGGCGTACGAGGACCTCGCGTTGCGGGCCGCGCTGCTGGGCGCCGACGCGGGCGAGAAGGCGGGGCGGCGCGCGGTGTTCGAGGCGCTGCTCGCGCACCCGTTGATCGGCCAGATCGAGTACGCGGACCAGCTCACGGACGCGCTCATCGCACACAACCGGGAGCACCTGGCGTGGGCCTGACGGGTTCTGTGCTCGCCGTCGACGCGGGCAACAGCAAGACCGACGTGGCGCTGCTCGGCGCGGACGGATCGGTGCTCGGCTCGGCCCGTGGCGGGGGTTTCCAGCCGCCGATGGTGGGCATCGAGCGTGCCATCGCGGGCCTGGCCGGCATCGTCGCGCGGGCGGCGGCCGACGCGGGGCTCGGCGAGGCGCCGGGCGTGCTGGCCGAGCACGTCTCGGCGTGCCTGGCCAACTGCGACCTGCCGATCGAGGAGGAGCGGCTGACCGAGGCCATAGCGGCGCGGGGTTGGGGGCGTACCGTCACGGTCACCAACGACACCTTCGCGCTGTTGCGCTCCGGGCTGCCGGACGGGGGGGAGCCGGCCGGCGTGGCCGTCGTGTGCGGCGCGGGCATCAACTGCGCGGGGCTGGCCCCCGGCGGGCGCACCGCGCGTTTCCCCGCGATCGGCCGGATCTCCGGCGACTGGGGCGGCGGTGGCCACCTCGCGGACGAGGCCCTGTGGTGGGCGGCGCGGTCGTGGGACGGGCGGGGGGAGCGCACGGCGCTCGCCGACGCGCTGCCCGCGCACTTCGGGCTCACCGACATGCTGGAGCTGATCAGCGCGCTACACCTGGGGGACGTGGAGCGCGGTCGACGTTACGAGCTGACGCCGGTGCTGTTCGCGGTGGCCGACGCGGGGGACGCGGTCGCGCGGGCGATCGTGGACCGGCAGGCGGACGAGGTGGTCACCATGGCCACGGTCGCGCTGTCCAAGCTCGATCTGCTGGGCGAGGAGGCGCCGGTGGTGCTCGGCGGCGGGGTGTTGGCGGCCCGGCACCGGCTGCTGGACGACGGCGTGCGCGAGCTGCTGGCCGAGCGCGCGCCGAAGGCCCTGGCCCGCGTGGTGCAGGCGCCGCCGGTGCTGGGCGCCGCGCTGCTGGGTCTGGATCACATCGCGGCGGCGCCCGCGCTGTACGAGCGGCTGCGCGCGGAGTACCCGGGGTAGGCGGCGTGGCCCGCCGTGGCGGGCCCCGCGCGGTGGTGCGGGGCGGCCTTGGCGGGTCGTGCCGTGCCGGGGCCGTGGTGGAGCGGTGCGGAACGGGTCGGGTGGGGCGCTCGGGGCAGATGCCCGGAGCGCCCCGCTCGTCGCACCACCCGGTGGGCGACGCGGTCGCGGGTGGCGCACGCCCGCGGGCGCGTGCCTCGGCCTCCGCGCGGGCCCGCGCGCCCGGCCGTGGCGGGCCGGCCGTGACGGGTCGGCGAACCCGCTCGCCACCCGGCTTATCCGGCTAGTCCGTTTTGCATAACAAGAGGCCGCGAGTAGTAACTTCCCATCTATTGTCCCTCATTTGGAGCACCCCCCAGCAGGCCATCCCGTCGTTAACCGGACGTGACTTCATCCACCGCGCTTCCCGGTCCGACAGTCCCGGCCGCGCCCCTCACGGAGTCTCATCGCATGGGGGACTGGGTTCTCACGGCCACGCCACCAGGCAGCCCCCGAGGCTTCACGCACGCCCATCTGCAACGCGGCGCCGAATGCGTTCAACTCCGCTACTGCCAAGCCGAGTTGACCGACCTGGCCGCGACCATCAAGGGCATCGAGACGGACTTCGCCCGGCGCTGTGACGCGCTGCGCGCGTCCGGCGGAGCCGAGTCGGCCCGCGCGCCGGCCAGCCGCTTTGAGACCCCGTTCGCGGACCAGCGCCCGCCGCTGCCCCTGGACCGCCATGCATGAGCGCTACGACTACGGCGGCTACGGCGGGCGTGGCCCCGAAACCTTCCCGCACCCCGACTTCGGCCCGGGCCACGAGTCCGGGCTCGGCTTCACGTCGACCTTCGGCACCGGCCTCTCGGCGTACGACTCGACGCCCGTCGGGCGCGAGCCGGCCACCGGGTTCACCACCTACGACACCTTCACGGCCACGCCCGAAACGCTCACCGCCCCCGACCTCGCCGTGCTCGGCGGGCACTGGGACTCCGAGGCCGAACTGACCCAGCTCCTGCGGGAGTCGGCCCAGACCGAGCACCTCGATCCGCTCACGACGACCGGGGCCATCCCCGCGCCGCGGCTGCCCCAGCCGCCGACCACGCACCGCCGCCGCCGCTTCCGCCGGCTGCGCAAGGCGCTGCGTACCCGGCCCGAGCGGACGGTGACCCGGGCCGAGGTGCTGAGCTGCCTGATCGCGGTGCTCGTCGCGGTCATCGTGGCGCTGGTCAGCGTGCTCGGCGGGATGTGCGCGCACGAGCCGCTGCGCCAGGTGGTGGCGCCGAACGTGGCGCACCACCTGACGACCTGGTGGCCGGTGCTCATCTACGGGCCCTGGCTGGCCGCCTCGCTGTCGATCATCCGACACGCGGTGCACTACCAGCGGGCCCCGCACGCGTGGCTGATCGTGGTGCTGTTCAGCGCGTTCTCGGTGGCGCTGGCCGTGGCGCACGCGCCACGGACGGTGGGCGGCGTCGCCGTCGCCGCGCTGCCCGCGATCGCCGCGCTGACCTGCTTCCACCAACTGGTCCGCCAGATCACGTTGACCAGGCCGCCCCGGCGCTTCGTCCCCGGCCAGCACGGGGCGCCCCGCCGCTAGCCACCCATCGGCCCGGGCCACGGCACGCCGGACCTCCGGCGCGCGCCGCGAGCCCGGGCCTTCGCACGCCCGGGCTCGGATCCACCTGGCGGGCCGGCCCGGCCGGATGGGCGGCCACTGGTGAGCGGGCCCCGGCGGGCGGGCGCCCGCCGGGCGCCGTGGCGCGCCGCGCCCAGAGCCGGACCCGCGACCCGCGACCGGCGACCGGCTCAGAGGCGGACCCGGATGCCCTCCGGGGCGTGCCGCTCCACGGCGACCAGCAGGGCTTCCCGGTCCATGCCGGGGCCGAAGCGGGCGAGCAGGGCCGCGCCCTCGCTGGTGTGCCGCCGCCTCGGCAGCCGGTCGACCCCCTCGATCGCGTCGTCGATGACCCACAGGCGCAGCCAGCCCGCCTCCCGCCCGGCGCCGGCGTCCAGCCGCCGCACGCGGCTCCACGGCACCCGGAAGGTGGTGCGGCCCGCGGAGCGGGCGATGACGCCGCGCTCGTCGAGGCCGACGGCGTCCGGCGCCAGGTAGTCGTCGCGTACCTCCCGCAGCACCCGCAGTCCGGGCGGGAAGGAGAGCAGGCCGAGGACGACGAGGCCGGGCAGCGCGACCCAGGGTCCGACCTGCTCCGCGATGGCGCCCGCGATGATCAGCGGCAGGCCGAAGTGGGCGAGGAGGCGGAGCCAGGAGGCCGTGTCCGGCGGAACCCGTTCTCGGACAAAAAGGGTGCCGGGCCCGAAGTCGGAAGGTGGCTGGAAAACGCGCATACGCGTTCCTTTCGGCTTTTCTCTCGCTCTCTCGCGTTCCGGCCCCGCGGGGGTGCCGTTCACCATGCCGTGGTCCGGGTGCCGCAGCATGAGCCGCCCAGGGTGCCATGCCGCGCTGCCGGCGCCGCGACCAGCCCCTCCCCGAAAGGCGCCGGCGCGGACCAGGTGGCCGGGCCCGCGCGGGAACCGAACGGCGCCGACGGGCGTGTTGGGAGGCGGGAGCGCGAGGGGGGAACGGCCGGGCCGCGGCGGCCAGTCCGGGCCCCCGGCGCACGATTCGCCCATGTCCGGTGTGGTTGTCAGTGCTTGCCGCCATACTGCTTCCGACAGGTGCCGACCGTCCCGGTCCACCGGGCTCGGGCCCACCGCCAGCGAACCAGGGGGAGGTCTCGTGTCACACCCGCCGACCGGCGGTATCGCGCCAACGACCGCTCCCGAGCGGCCGACCGCCTCCCCCGCCCGACCGACGCCGCCCACACCGGCGCCGCCCGCCGAGCCCGCCGCCCGCCGCCCGGCCTGGCGCGAGGGCCTGGACACCCTGCGCGCGGCGGCGGTGACCGAGCCAGGCCGACTGCGGGCGATCGGGGCCGTGCTGGCCGCCCTCGTGGTGCTGTTCGGCGCGCTCGCCGCCTGGCAGGTCGACGAGCGCGGCGACGCGGCCGACGCCGTCACCGGGCGCAGCCAGCCGCTGAGTTCCGACGCCGCCGAGATCTACCGCTCGCTGGCCGCCGCCGACGCCACCGCCGCCAGCGCCTTCCTCGTCGAGGGGTCCGAGCCGCCCGCCCTGCGCGAGGACTTCGACCGGGACCTCGCGCACGCTTCCAAGCTGCTGGTCAAGGCCGCCGCGTCCAGCGGGGGTTCGGGCGCGGCCCGCGCGCAGATCGACCGCCTCGTGCGCGATCTTCCCCGCTACACCGGCCTGGTGGAGTCCGCGCGCGCCAACAACCGGCAGGGCCTGCCGCTCGGCGGCGCCTACCTGCGGCACGCGAACACGCTCATGAGCACCCAACTCCTGCCAGCGGCCGCCGAGTTGTACCGCACGCAGAGCGACCAGCTCACGGCCGACTACGCGGAGGCGCGGGCCTGGCCCTGGGTGGCGTTCGGCGCGGGCGTGCTGGCGCTGGCCGCCCTGGCCTGGGCGCAGCACCGCACGTACCGGCGGACCAACCGGGTCTTCAACCTGGGCCTGTTGGCGGCGACGGTTGCGACCGCGGCGGCGCTGGTGTGGCTGGCGGTGGGACACGCGGTGGTCCGCTCCGGGCTCGGCGAGTCCGACCGGCACGGCGCGCGGTCGCTGCGGGTGCTGGGCGAGGCGCGCATAGCCGTGCTCCAGGCGCGGGGCAACGAGAACCTGGTGCTGGTGGCGCGGGGCGCGGTGGTCCGCGAGTCGCCCCCGGAGAAGGGCCAGGACGCCTACGAGGTCGGCTACGACGAGCGCATGCGGGCGCTGCTCGGCACGGCGCCGGCCACGGACGCCCCCGACGCCGAGGCCGGCGGGCTGCTGGGCCGGGCCCAGCGGCTGGCCAACGACGCGTCGGGGCGCGGGCCGGTCGGCGAGGCGATCCGCGCGGCGCGCGAGTGGCAGCACCGACACGAGAGGGCCAGGCGGGCCAACGAGGAGGGTGCGTACGACGCGGCGTTGGAGATGGTCACCGGCCCGCGCGGCAGCACCGGTGAGTCCTTCGAGCAGGTGGACGCCGCGCTGACCCGGGCGATAGCGCACGAGCAGCGGGAGTTCGAGCGGGCCGCGGACGACGGGCGCGACCTGGTGGCCGAGCTGCCCGTCGGCGCCGGGGTGCTGGCGCTGGTCGGTGCCGTGAGCACGGTGCTCGGCGTGGGACGCAGGCTCTCGGAGTACCGGTGAAGGGGACGCGAGGATGAGGACGGCGACACGCGGGAAGGGCGCGGCGGGCCGATGCCCGCCGGGGCGGCGGCGCGCGGTGGCGCTGTCGGCGGTGGGCTGCGCCCTGGCGGCGGTGGCCGCGCTGCTGGCACCGGCCGCCCTCGACGGCCCGGGCGAGCGGAGCCGGCCGGCCCCCGAGCGGCGGGCCGCGGCCCCGGCGCGGGACGCGGAGGGCGCCACGCACGAGAGCTGCGAGCGGCCGGAGGCCAGCCTGCGCCCCTCCCCCGACTCCGGGCCCGCGGTGCGCCGGATCAAGGCCCGCGCGTCCGGGAAGCTGATCGCCGGCGTGGACCAGAACAGCTACCGCTGGGGGTACCGCGACCCCGCCACCGGCGACCTCACCGGCTTCGACATCGAACTGGTGCGGGCCATCGCGGAGGAGATATTCGGTGACCGCGACGCGGTGATCTTCCGTACCATCCCCACCAACCAGCGCGTCCCGGCGCTGCACGAGCGCAAGGTGGACATCGTCGTACGGACCATGACGATCAACTGTGACCGCATCACGGGCGAGGACAAGGTCGCGTTCTCCACCGCGTACTTCCAGGCCGGGCAGCAGCTCCTGGTGCCCCGCGACTCGCCCATCACCTCCTACGGGCCGACGTTGCGCGGCAAGCGGGTGTGCACGGCCAAGGGTTCGACGGGCGAGCAGCGGCTCGACGACGAGCGGCGGGGCGTGCGGTCGCTCGGCGCCGCCAAGGTCACCGTGCCCAACCAGCTCGACTGCCTGGTGAGGCTCCAACTCGGCGAGGTCGACGCGGTGTTCACGGACAGCGCGCTCGCCGCCGGTCAGGCGGCGCAGGACCCGTCGGTGAAGCTGGTCGGCGAGCCGGTCACGCGGGAGCCGTACGGTGTGGCGATGCACAGCGACGACACCGACCTGGTGCGCCGGGTGAACAAGGTGCTGGAGGATTACCGCAGGGGCGGGGCGGACAGCCCCTGGATGCGGGCGTACCGCGCATGGCTCCAGGACGACCTGCCGGGGATCAAGGCGCCGCCCAAGCCCGCCTACAAGGACTGACCGCACGCACAGGAGAGGTGATCGATGGCGGCCTCGGGACCCGCTCCCAGCTCGTCGGGGATGCCCCAGCTCCCGGTCATGGACCGGGAGGAGGTGGACCGCGCGCTCGCGCGCCTCGGCGCCGAGCACGAGGCGATCGAGACGTCGCTGCTGGCGTTGCAGGACCACGCCGGACGCAGGCTCCTGGAGGGCGCCGACCTCGCCGGCACCACCAAGGTGCGCTGGGCCGCCGCCGAGCAGACGATCTCCCAGCTGTGGACGTACTACGACGCGTACGCCGCGGCCTGCGCCAAGGCCCGCGAGGTGCGGGCCCGGCGCCGCTGGCCGGGTCAGGCCGAGCTCGCGGAGCTGACCGACCTGCTGCGCGGCGAGCACGTCACCGTGCCCGGCGACGCGTTGGCGCCCTCGCCCCGGCTCAGCGAGCGGTTCTCCCTGGAGGCCCTGGTCGAGCGCATGAACAGCGGGTACGCGCGGGCGTTGGACGTGGTGGTCACCGCGGACGCCGTCTGGTCGGCGCTGCCCGCCCGGATCGACATGCTGGCCGCCGAGTTACAGCGCACGCGTTCGCTGGCGCACTCGGTGGGCGTGCGGCCGGGCGAGCACCCGTCGGGGGACGACCTGGAGGAGATCACCGCCGAGCTGACCGCGCTGCGCGCGGAGGTCATCCGCGACCCGCTGGCCTTCTGGTCCGGCGCCTCGCCGAGTTCGGCGCCCGGCGGCGGCCGGCCCGACACCGAGCGCTACGACCGGGCGGCGCGCGCCCTGGAGGACGTGCGGCGCGAGATCGAGGCGGTGCTGACCGTGCGGCAGGACGCGGAGCGGCGGCTGATGCTGCTGCGCGACCTGCTCTCGCGCGCGGACCGTACGCTGACCGAGGCCCGGCAGGCGCGCGGTGAGGTGCTGGCGAAGATCGCCGCGTCCGACGTGCCCGCCGTCAGCGGGCCGTCCACGGCGCTGCACGAGCAGTTGGCGCTGGCCGCCGAGTACCGCAGGCGCTCCCAGTGGCACCGCCTCTCGCCGCTCCTGGAGAGCCTGGAGCAGCGGGCGGACGACGAACTGCTGCGGGCCCGCGAGTCGTTGACGGCCGTGACCGCGCCGCTGGCGGTCCGCGCGGAGCTGCGCGGCCGGCTCGACGCGTACCGGGCGAAGGTCGTCCGGCACGGCCTGGCCGAGGACCCGCTGCTGGTCGAGCGGTACGACGCGGCCAGGCGGCTGCTGTGGAGCGCGCCGTGTGACCTGCGCGCCGCGGAGCAGGCCGTGCTGCGCTACCAGCGGGCGGTGGCCGAGACGCTGCCGCCCCACCCGCCGGCCGGGCTCGCCCCGGAGTCGGAGGTCGGTGGGCCGGGGCGAGCGGGTCCTGGGGGGCGCGGGTGAGCGCCGACGACTGCCAGCGCCCGGACTGCTCGGGCGCCTACGAGGACATGGGCGGCGGTGAGCTGTACTGCGACACGTGCGGCCTGGCCCCGGTGGTCTCCCCCAGCGGACTGTTGACCGCGCCGCCGACGGGCGTGGCCGCCGAGGGGCGGGCGGGCGGTTCGGGCCGCTCGAGCAGCGCGGGCTCCGCGACGGGCTCCTCGGTGCCCACGCACTCCGCGCGCTCGGCCTCGGGAGGGTCCACGGGTTCGCGCCGCTCGGTCTCGGGCCGGCTGTCCCGGACGACGGGGCACGCGTCGGGCCGCTCGGTCTCGGTGGTGACGTCCTCGGGTGCGGCGTCCTCGGGGCCGGCGTCCTCCTCGGGCCGCGGCCGGCTGGGCGCGGGCCTGGTGAGCGTGCCACAGGTGCCGCGCCCCGACCCGCACACGGCCGTGCTGGCCCACCCCGAGGTGCCCGAGCGGAAGCGGTTCTGCAGCCGCTCGGAGTGCGGCGCCCCGGTGGGGCGGGCGCGCGGCGCGCGGCGGGGCCGTACCGAGGGCTTCTGCACCAAGTGCGGACACCCGTACTCCTTCGTGCCCAAGTTGCGCCGCGGCGACGTGGTGCACGGGCAGTACGAGGTGGTGGGCTGCCTCGCGCACGGCGGACTGGGCTGGATCTACCTGGCCGTGGACCGGGCGGTGGCCGACCGCTGGGTGGTGCTCAAGGGCCTCCTGGACACCGGCGACGAGGACGCGCTCGCGGTGGCGCTGGCCGAGCGGCGGTTCCTCGCCGAGATCGAGCACGCCAACATCGTGCGGATCTACAACTTCGTCGAGCACCTCGACCAGCGGACCGGCAGCCTCGACGGCTACATCGTCATGGAGTACGTGGGCGGCAAGTCGCTCAAGCAACTGGCCAACGAGCGGCGGGGGCCCGACGGGCGGCGCGATCCGCTGCCGGTGGAGCGGGCGTGCGCGTACGGCATCGAGGCGCTGGAGGCGCTCGGGCACCTGCACAGCCGCAACCTGCTGTACTGCGACTTCAAGATCGACAACGCGATCCAGCAGGGGGACCAGCTCAAGCTGATCGACATGGGCGCGGTGCGGCGGATGGGCGACGAGGACAGCGCCATCTACGGCACCGTCGGCTACCAGGCGCCCGAGGTCGCCGAGCGCGGCCCGTCGGTCGCCTCCGACCTGTACACGGTGGCCCGCACGCTGGCCGTGCTCACCTTCGACTTCCAGGGCTACACCACGGTCTTCGCGGACAGCTTCCCCGACCCCGGGCACATCGAGGTCTTCCGCCGCTACGAGTCCTTCTACCGGCTCCTGACGCGGGCCACCGACCCGGACCCGGAGCGCCGGTTCGCCTCCGCGCAGGAGATGGCCGACCAGCTCACGGGCGTGCTGCGGGAGGTCGTCGCCCTCCGGTCGGGCCGGCCTCGGCCGGCGCTGTCCACGCTGTTCGGGGCGGAGACGCGGGTCGTGGACACCCAGGTGTTCGCCGACGGCACGGAGCCCGACGGGCTCGGCGCGCGGCTCGGCGCCGGGCGCGGGCGGCGTGCGCGGCTGGTCGCGGCGGCCTCGCGCACGCCCCTCGCGCCACCGGGCCCGACCACCGCCGGCCCCGCCGCCGCTGGTTCCGCCGCCGCCTCGCCCGCCGTCGCGGGTGGGCCGGCCGCCGTCGCGGGCGCGCCGGCGGGCGGCGGCGCGCCGGAGCCGGGCGGCCTGCCCAGCCTGCCCGGCGTGCCGAGTCAACCCACGCACCTCCGGGGACGGGTACCGCTTTCGGGGACGGCCGAGTCGGGTGCGGCGGGCGCGGTGGCGGGACCCGCGAGCGGCGTGGCGGCCGGCGCGACCAGCGCGACCGGGTCGGGCGAGGCGCCGGGCGGCGGCGAGCCGAACGCGGTCGCCGCTGTGGCCGCCTCCGGCGGCGGAGCCGTCCGGCCGTTGGACGTACGGGCCGCCGCGCTGGCGCTGCCGGTGCCGCGCGTCGATCCGGACGATCCCAACGCGGGCTTCCTGGCCGGGCTGCTCGCCGCGGCACCGGCCGAGCTGAGCGCCGCCCTGGCCGCCGCCCCCGCGGACTCGACGGAGCTGCGGCTGCGCCGCGTGCGGGCCGAGTTGGCGCTCGGCGACGACCAGGCGGCCGGGCAGCTCATCGAAGCGTTGGAGGCGGTGCGCCCGGACGACTGGCGCGTCGTCTGGTATCGCGGGTTGCACGCGCTGGCCAGCGGCGACCGGGTGACGGCCGCGGTCTCCTTCGACGCGGTCTACGACGCCTTCCCCGGCGAGACCGTGCCCAAGCTGGCGCTCGGCGTGTGCGCCGAGGCGCTCGGCCAGCTCGACAACGCCGCCGCCTACTACCACCTCGTGTGGGCGACCGACCCGAGCTTCGTGAGTGCCGCGTTCGGGCTGACCCGGGTGCGGTTCACGACGGGCGACCGGGCCGGCGCCGTGGCGGCCCTGGAGTCCGTGCCCGAGGCGTCCATCCACTACACGGCGGCCCGCGTGGCGGCCGTACGGGCGCGGCTGCGGCCGGGCGCGCAGGCGGCGGGCGGGGCCACCCCCGCCGAGCGACTCGCCGAACTGACGGCCGCGGCCGATCAGGTGGAACGCCTTGCGGAGTTCGGACTTGACCCGGTAAGGCGCGAGCGACTGCACACCGAGGTGCTCGGCAGCGCGTTGGACTGGGTACTCTCCAGCGGCAGCGGAATCCCCCAGGCCGCCGGACCCGAAGCGGCGACGGGAGCCCGACCCGTGTTGCTCGGCAGCCGCCTGGACGAGCGCGGGCTGCGCTTCGGTCTGGAACGCTCGTATCGGGTACTCGCCCGGCTCGCGCAGCGGGGCGAGGAAAGGATCGAATGGGTGGAGCGGGCCAACCGGCTCCGCCCCAGGACGTGGGTGTGATCGATGTCGCAGAAGCCTCGGCTGTCAACCTGCCCGAGCTGTGCGGAGCCGCTTGACGCGGAGGACAACTTCTGCGGCGCGTGTGGCACCAGTGTCAACGCCGCGAGAGCGGCGGCGCCTGGCGCGCGCGGGGCTCACCCAGCGCCGGCCGGCGCGGGCGACGGCCGGGGCCACGGCCCCGCCGACGCCCCCGCGCGCGGCGCGGACGCGGGCGCCGCCGGTCCCGCCGCCGAGCCCGCGCTCGGCTTCGCCCCCGGCTACGCGCCACACGTCGGCCCGGCGGCGCCCGTCGCGGGTGCGCCGGGCGCCGTTCCCGGAGCGTGGGACGCGCGGGCCGCCGCCCGCTTCCCGTACGCCGACACCGCCGTACCGCCGGCACCCCGCGCGGCGGGCGGCATGCCCCAGCCCGACTTCGCGCCGCGGCCCGGGTCCGCGCCGCAGCCCGGTTTCGCACCACAGTCCGACTTCGTACCGGAGCCGGGTTCCGCGCCGCAGTCCGATGTCGGACCGCAGCCGGGCGCGGCGGAGGCCGGCGCGGCGCGCCGGGACGCGGCGGGCGCCCCCACGGCCGGGGCGCCGATCCCGCAGCAGTCGGGCGGGGCCGCGCCGTGGCCGGTGCCGCAGGCCGGCCCGGCGGACGCGGGCGCCGGGGTGGCGGGCGGAGACGGGACGGTCGGGCCCGCGTTCCCCGCGCTGACCCCGACGGTGCGGCCCATCGCGGGCGCCGAACCCGCCCCGGGCCAGGCGGCGGCACCGCGAGCCGCCGCCCCGGCGTACGGGAGCGCCGCCCCGGCGCCCTGGGCCACGGCGGACGCGGGGGCGGCGCCGCCCGACCCACGGGAGTCGGCCGCCCTCGACCCGCTGGCCGACATCGACGAGCCCACCCTGGTGATCTGCTCCGGCGCCGGCCCGGCCGACGACCACGAGCCGCGCCCCGACCGGGCGCCGGCCGGCCAGCCCCCGGCCCCCGACGCCACACCGGCCGAACCGGTACAACCGGCGCAACCAACACAGCCCGGCGGCGGGGCGGCGCCCGCGGGGGGCGCGCCGGGGGGCGGGGCGCCGCGGCCGGAGCCGCGCCGGTGCGCCGAGTGTCGGGCCGGCGCCATCGATGACGACGGATACTGCGAGAACTGCGGGCACGCTCAGCCTCGGGAACGGGATCACATGGAAGAGGAGTTGGCGTTCGTCGCCGCGGCAAGCGACCGCGGGCTGCGACACCACCGCAACGAGGACGCCTTCGCCCTCTCGGAGGCGGAGTTGCCGGATGGTTCGCCCGCCGTGGTCGCCGTCGTCTGCGACGGCGTCTCCTCCGCCACCCGCCCTGACGACGCGTCGGCCGCCGCGGCCCGGGTGGCCGGCGAGCGGCTGCTGACCGCGCTGCCACGGGGAACGCATCCGCAACAGGCCATGCACGAGGCGATCATCGCCGCGGCCGAGGCGGTCAACGCGCTGGCCGAGGAGGCCCGCCCGGCCCACCGCGACCCGCATCGCCACGAGAACGCGCCGGCCTGCACGATCGTCAGCGCCGTCGTCGCCTCGGGCATCCTGACCGTCGGCTGGATCGGCGACAGCCGCGCGTACTGGGTTCCGGACGACCGCGCCACGCCCGCCGCCCGGCTCACCGAGGACGACTCGTGGGCCGCGCAGATGGTCGCGGCCGGCCTGTTGTCGGAGCAGGAGGCGTACGCGGACGAGCGGGCGCACGCCATCACGGGCTGGCTGGGGGCGGACGCGTACGAGATCGAGCCGCACACCGCCGCGTTCAAACCCGACCGGCCGGGCGTGGTGGTGGTCTGCACGGACGGGCTGTGGAACTACGCCGAGTCCGCGCCCGAGATGGCGGCGGCCGTGCCACCGGACGCCCGGGTCCGACCGATGGACAGCGCGCGGAAGTTGGTCGGTCACGCGCTGGAGGGCGGGGGCCACGACAACGTAACGGTGGCGGTGGTCCCGTTCCCGCTCCCGCCGGAAGGGGCAGGATCGGCCTGACGACGGGGCGGCGCCGGGGGCGCCGGCGGCGGGAGGAGAGCGGGGCCCGCCGACGCTCCACGGGGCGGCGGCGGGGTGCGAGGAGAGGCGGCGGCCGGGTCGAGCGGGCCGCCGCCGAAGAGCACGAGGTCACGGGGGCGAGGGGGCTCCCGTGGCGCCACGGGGGATCACCGGGGTACGGGCGGGCCGTCAGGGAGCCGTCGGCGAGCGCGTCCCCCGTCCGCCCATGTGCCGATGAGTCCACGCGGAGCGTTGAGGGACGTCAAGGAGCGGAACAGATGGCCAACTTCTCCAAGTCGAACGTGCCACGGTTCTCGGTCGAGGTGTACCAGAACGAGTTCCTCCCCGAGGGCGGACGCGACGTCAGCGCGATCGTCACCGTCACCGCCACCGGCGGCGGCACCACCGGCCGTCTGCCGCTCGTCTCCGTCGGCCCGCGCGACGCCGCGGCGCGGCAGCGGGGGCCGAGCGCCGCCGTGGCCGTCATGGTCGACTGCTCCGGCTCGATGGACTACCCGCCCACCAAGTTGCGGCACGCGCGGGAGGCGACGGCCGCGGCGATCGACACGCTGCGCGACGGCGTGGCCTTCACCGTGATCGCCGGCACCCACAAGGCGGCCGAGGTCTACCCCGGCGGCGGCAGGCTCGCCCGCGCCGACGCGGCCACCCGCGCGGCGGCCAAGGACGCCCTGCGCGCGCTGCGCGCGGGTGGCGGCACCGCGATCGGCGAGTGGCTGCGGCTCGCGGACCGGTTGCTGCGTACCCAGGACGCGGCGATACGGCACGGCATCCTGCTCACCGACGGCCGCAACGAGCACGAGAGCCCCGAGGCGTTGCGCGCGAGCCTGGACGCCTGCGCGGGGCGCTTCACCTGTGACGCGCGCGGCGTCGGCACCGACTGGGAGGTGAAAGAGGTCACAGCGATCGCCTCGGCCCTCCTCGGCACCGCCGATATCGTGGCGAACCCGTCCGAACTGGCCGAGGACTTCCAGCGCGTGATGGAGTCCGCTATGGGGAAGGAAGTCGCGTATGTCGCGCTGCGTATCTGGACTCCCCAGGGCACGGACGTCACATTCGTGAAACAGGTCGCCCCCACCGTCGAGGACCTCACCCACCGCCGCGCCGACGCCGGGCCGCGCTTCGGCGACTACCCCACCGGCTCCTGGGGCGACGAGTCGCGCGACTACCACGTGGCGGTGCGGGTGCCGGCGGCCGAGGTGGGTCGGGAAATGCTGGCCGCGCGGGTGACGCTGGTGCTGCCGAGCCCGGACGGCACCCCGCCACGACCGCTGGCGCAAGGGCTCGTACGCGCCGTGTGGACGGCCGATCTGGCGGCGTCGACCTCCATGAACCCGCAGGTCGCGCACTACACGGGGCAGGCGGAGCTGGCCCAGGTGATCCAGCAGGGGCTCGACGCGCGCAAGTCGGGCGACTGGGACGGAGCGACCGCGAAACTGGGCCGCGCGGTGCAGCTCGCCGCCGCCTCGGGGAACGCCGAAACGGCGAAACTGCTTTCGAAGGTGGTGGACGTCGTGGACGCGGTGACAGGTACTGTGCGACTGAAAGCGAAGGTCGCGGACGCGGATGAGATGACCCTCGAAACGCGCTCCACGAAGACCGTTCGCGTAAAGAAATAACGCGGGTGCGCGGCCGGGCGACCGGCCGGGTCGCCCGCCACACAGCGGGTCACGACGGGCCGCCACGGCCCCGTCCGACCACCAGCTCCACCAGCGACACCAGCAGTACCCGTAGTGCACAGCAGCACCAGCAACACCCGTAGCGAACAGCATCAAATAGCAGCAAACAGCACCAACGCCAAGAAACGGCACACGAGGGGGAATCACCGACATGCCGACTTGCCCAAACGGCCATCAGTCGTCGGCCGAGGACTACTGCGAGGTGTGCGGGCACCGCATGTCGGCAGCACCCGCCGGCGCCGTTCCCCCGCCTCCGCCGCCGCCCGGGATGATGGGCCCGCCCAACCCGCCACCGCCGCCCGGCCACCAGGGTCCGCCAGGGCCCGGCGGCCCGGGCGGGTACGACGGTCCCGGCGGTCCGGGGCAGGGCCGCGGCTTCGACGGCCAGGGCGGTCCCCCCGGTCCCGGTGGCCCTGCTGGCCCGCCCGGACCTCCCGGGCCTCCCGGCCACGGCCCGGGCCCCGGCGGTTTCGACAACCAGGGCGGCCCCGGTGGCTTCGGCCCCGGCGGCCCGGCCGGCCCCGGTGGACCCGGCGGCTTCGGCCCCGGCCCCGACGGGCCTGGCGGTCCCGGTGGTCCCGGTGGCTACGACGGTCAGGGCGGCCCCGGCGGCCCGCGCGGCTTCGACGGCCCCGGTCGGCCCGGCGGACCCGGTGGGTTCGACGGCCCCGGTGGACCTGGTGGCCCCGGGGGCTCCGGTGGCCCGTTCAGCCCGCCCGGCGGCCCTGGTGGCCCCGGTGGCCCTGGCGCGCCGGGTGGTCACGGTGGGCCGGGTGGTCACGGTGCTCCCGGTGGGTACGGCTACCCCGGTGGGCAGCCCGAGTCCGGCTTCCCGTCGGAGCTGTGCCCGCAGTGCCGTACGCCGCGCGAGGCGCAGGCGCCGTTCTGCGAGGAGTGCCGCTACAACTTCATCACCCAGTCGGCCACCTCGTACACGCCCTACAGCCCGGCCCCGGCGTCCGGCCAGGGCGGCTTCCCGCCGCCCCCGTCGCAGGGACAGCCGCCCCAGGGCCCGCCGCACGGCCAGCCCGCGCACCCGCACGGGTCGGACGCCTCCCAGCCGCCTGGTCCGCAGGGTCCGCCGCAGCCGGGCCAGGACTACCGGGGCGGCCACCAGCAGCAGAACCGGCCGCCGGAGCCGTCGCACCCGTCCCCGCTGCCGCCGCACGCCGGTGGCCCGCAGGGTGGCGGCCAGGGCGAGCAGCGGCCCGGGGGCCCGCCGAGCGGTCAGGGCTTCGGGGGCGACGACGACTGGATGCTCCCGCCGCCGAGCGCCCCGGAGGCGTCGGCCGCCGCGCCGCCGCACGGCGCTCCGGCGCCCGCCGCGCCCCGTCCGTTCCCGGACGCGCCCGGCCAGGGCCCCGGTGGCCGGTCGCCCTTCCCGGGTGACGACGGGTTCCCGGGCGCGGCCCCGCCGCAGCACGGGCAGTCGGCGTTCCCCGGCCAGCCGCCGTCCGCGCCGCCCCACCAGGGGCAGCCGCAGCACGGGCAGGCGCAGCACGGCCAGCAGCAGCACGGCCAGCCGCCGCAGCAGCAGGGCCAGCCGCAGCACGGGCAGCAGCAGGACGGTGGCTACCGGCCCGACGGCGCGTACCAGCAGGGTCCTCCCGGTGGCGGGCAGGCCGGGTCGGACAACTGGGTCGCCGTCGTCGCGCCGGACCGCGAGTACTTCATGGCGATGATGACGCGCAGCGGCCCCGAGGCCGCCGGGCTCAACCTGCCCGCGTACTCGCCCGAGCAGCAGTTGCCGCTCTCCGGTAACCAGATCACCATCGGTCGCCGCAGGCACAGCACGGGCGAGGCGCCCGACATCGACCTGTCGCGCCCGCCGGAGGACCCGGGCGTCTCGCACCAGCACGCGGTGCTGGTGCCGCAGCCGCACGGCGGCTGGGCGGTCGTGGACCAGGACTCGACCAACGGCACGACGATCAACGGCGGTGACGAGCCGATCCAGCCGTACGTGCCGGTCCCCCTCCAGGAGGGCGACCGGGTGCACGTCGGCGCGTGGACGACGATCACCCTTCGCAGGGGCTGACCGGCCCCGCCTCGGCGACATCCGGTCGCTGACGGGCCCGCCCCATCCCGGGGCGGGCCCGTTCGCGTCGCCAACCCCCGTTGCCCCGTGGCCCGCCGGCCGCCCCGTGGCGGGTCGCGCGGCGGCGGGCGGCATGGTGGCCCGGGGCGGCCCGGGGTGGTCCTACGACTTCCGGCCTCCGTCGCGGCATCTGCGACCATGGAGGAGTGAATGAGATTCCGCGCGGCACGCTGCAGGAGCAGACCTTCTACGAGCAGGTCGGCGGCGAGGAGACCTTCCGGCGCCTGGTGCACCGCTTCTACCAGGGCGTCGCGGAGGACCCGTTGCTGCGGCCGATGTACCCGGAGGAGGACCTCGGCCCGGCCGAGGAGCGCCTGGTGCTCTTCCTGATGCAGTACTGGGGCGGCCCCCGTACGTACAGCGACCAGCGCGGCCACCCCCGGCTGCGGATGCGGCACGCGCCGTTCACGGTGGACCAGGCCGCGCACGACGCCTGGCTGCGGCACATGCGGGACGCCGTCGACGAGCTGGACCTCGCGCCCGAGCACGAGCAGCAGTTGTGGAAGTACCTGACGTACGCCGCCGCTTCGATGGTCAACACCCCGGGCTGAGCGGCCAGTACGCACGGCCGGGCCGCCGGTACGCGCAGCCCCCGGCGCCCCGAACCGGCGGCGGGCCCGACGGCGGCCGGCGGCCGGGCCTCGACGACCCAGGAACCAGCCATTCCGGACGACGGCGGCGATGACCCGCATACCCTGCGTATCGCATAGCGGACACTGGGTATCGCATGTCGGTCACAATCGGATCAAGCCCAGACCGCAACCGCTTTCAGACCGCATCTTTCTCTGACAACATCCAGGCACGCCGCCGAGTCGACACGCCGCCGTCACCTCCGTGACCGCGCGCCGTCGCTGGCTGGCGACGGGTCCGGTGGGCGGGGAGCAGCGCGGGGGGGTCAGTGGCGGGCTTTGTGTTCCTGCGTGTCCGTGCGCACCGATTGCTGTTGTCGGCGGCCCTGTTGACGGTGCTGCTGACCACCGCGGTGCTGGCCACGCTCGGCGCGTTCAGCGCGGCCATCGGCGACGCGGGGTTGCGGCACGCGCTGCGCGAGCGCAGCGCCGCGCCGGCCGCGCTGCGGGTGGCCACGGACCTGCCGGAGTCGGAGCGTGCGGCGGCCGAGCGAGCCGTGCGGCGCGGTGCCGAGCGGACCTTCGACGGGCTGCCGGTAACGCTGCGTTCGATGGCCCACTCGGGCCCGTACGCGCTGCCCCGCGAACTCCAGTCCGCCGCGGCCCGGCAGGGCGAACCGGACCTGACGCTGTTCGCCGCGATCGACCGCACCCGCGTCACGCTGACCACCGGCGCCTGGCCGAGCGGCGCGCCCCAGGAACCCGGCAGGAGCGGCAAGAGCGGTGCGCACGACAAGGACGGCGAGGGCGACAAGCACGGCAAGGGCGCGGCGGCGCTGCCCATCGCGCTCCCGGAGACCGCGGCGGCCCGCCTCGGGCTGCGCGTCGGCGCTCGGCTGACCCTCACCGACCGGCTGTCGGGGCCGCCCGTGCAAATCCGGGTCACCGGCCTGTACCGGCCCAAGGACCGCACCGACCCGTACTGGCAGTTGGACGACCTGGGCGGCAGCGGCGTGCGGACGCTGGCGTTCACCACGTACGGACCGCTGCTGACCGACGACGCGGCTTTCCGGGACGGGCGCGTCGCCCAGGCCGGGATGGCCTGGCTGGCGGCGGCGGACTTCTCCGGGGTGAGCGCGGACGACGTGGACGGGCTGCGGTCGGCGGCCGAGCGGGGGCGGGCCGCGCTCGCGAAGGACCCGGCGCTCGGCGGCGCGGAGGTGAGCACGGGTTTGCCGACCGTGCTCGACCAGGCCGACCGCTCGCTGCTCGGAGCCCGTTCGACGCTGCTGATCGTGACGCTGCAACTGGTGTTGCTCGCCGGGTACGCGCTGCTGCTCGTGGCCCGGCTGCTCAGCACGGAGCGGGCCGGCGAGACGGAGTTGCTGCTGGCCCGTGGCGCCTCCGGGCCCCGGATCGCGCGGCTCGCGGCCGTCGAGGCGCTGCTGCTGGCCGGGCCCGCGGCGGTGGCGGCACCGCTGCTCGCCGGGCCGCTGATGGAACTCATCGCCGCCTACGGCCCGTTGGCGCGCATCGGCCTCGACCTGGACACCGGGCTGACCTGGCAGACCTGCGTCATCGGCGGCGCCGTGGCGCTGGGGTGCGCCGCGGCCGTGGTGGCGCCCGCGCTGCTCGGGGCCCGGGCGCGCAGCGGCCCGTCCGTGGTGCGCGCGCGGGCCAACGCGCTGCCGGCGCCGCTGCGCGCCGGCGCGGACGTGGGCCTGCTGGTCATCGCGGGCGTCGCGTACTGGCAGCTCGACCAGCAGTCCGGCGACGGCGGTGGCGTGCTCAGCGGTGACGGCGGCGCGCTCGGCGTGGACCCGGTGCTGGTCGCGGCTCCCGCGCTGGCGCTGCTCGCCGGCACGGTGCTCACGCTGCGGCTGCTGCCGCCGGTCGCCAGGATCGCCGAGCGGCGCGCGGCGCGCGGGCGCGGCCTGCCCACCGCGCTCGCCGGTTGGCAGCTCGCCCGCCGCCCGCTGCGCGGCGCGGGGCCGGTGTTGCTGCTCGTACTGGCCGTGGCCATGGGCATGTTCGCGGTCGGCCAGGGCGCCTCCTGGGAGCGCTCGCAGGACGACCAGGCGGACTTCGCGGCCGGCACCGACGTGCGCGTCCTGTCCAGCCGCATCCCCCAGCTCGGGCAGGGCGGCGCGTACGCGTCGGTGCCGGGGGTGGATGCCGCGGCGCCCGCCGCCCGCGTGCGGTTCGGGCTCTCCGGCGGGCGCGGCGCCTCGCTGCTCGCGCTCGACGCGCGGCACGCCAGGGGTTCGCTGTTGATGCGCGACGACCTGGCCGACCGGGACGCGCGGGCCGTGTTGGACACCGTCGCGCCGCGCGAGGCCGTCGAACGCCCCGGGATCGCGCTGCCCGGCACGCCCGACGAACTGCGCCTGACGGCCCGGCTCGGCGCGCCCGGCGCACCGGGCGGCGTCTCGCCCAGCAGGGCTTCGGCCGCCGTCACCGTGACCATCGAGGACCGCTTCGGCGTCCCGTATCCGCTGCGGATCGGCCAACTGCCCGTCGACAACAAGGCCCGCACCCTGGTCGCCGACATCGCGCGGACCGCGGGCGCGCCGGGTGGCAAGCCCGCCGGGCCGCTGCGGCTGACGTCGATCAAGCTGGAACTGCTCCAGTCGGCCCGCGCGGAGCGGCACGCCTTCGAGGTGAGCGGCCTGCGGGCGGTCGGCGCCGACGGCGCGGCCCAGGCGGTGCCGGTGCCGGACGGCTTCAACTGGCGGGCGACGGCCACGTTCGCGGAGGAAGTGCCGGGCAACGTCCGGGCCAGGCCGCGGGCGGAGCGCCCCCGGCACACGGCGGACCGGCCGCTGACCGCCGGCTACGACACGGGCCACCACATCGGCGACGACCTCATCCCCTCGCGCCCCACCAGCACCTTCGCCTTCGCCGCCCCCTGGCCTCGGCAGCCCGGCCCGTTGACGGCCGTGGCCACCGACCGCTTCCTTGACTCCAGCGGCGCCAAGGTGGGTTCGACGGTCAGCGTGCCCGTCGCCGGCGAGACGTTGCCGGTGCGCGTCGTCGCCGCCGTGCGCGCGCTGCCCACCACGGGCGCCGCGGCCGAGCGCACCAGCGGCGTGGCCACGGCGGCGGGCGGCGACCAGGGGGCGGCCGACGCGGCGGCCACCGGCGGTTCCACTTCGGACGGTGGCGCGCTGCTCGTCGACTTCCGGGCCGTCAACCAGGCGCTCGCCGCCCGCGACTCGGCCGCCCTGCCGCCCAGCGAGTGGTGGCTGCGGCCGGCGCCGGGCAAGGGCGAGCAGGTCGTGGCCGCGCTGCGGCAGCGGCCCGACACCGACCCGGCGCAGGTCATCGCCCGCTCGGAGATCGCGGACGAACTGCACGACGACCCGTTCGGCGCGGGCCCGCAGGCCGGGCTCGCCGCCGCGGCCCTGGTCGCGGCGGCGCTCGCCGCGGTCGGCTTCGCCGTCAGCATGGCCGGCTCGCTACGCGAACGCGGCGCCGAGTTCGGCGTCCTGCGCGCCCTCGGCGCCCCACGGCGCCAGCTCGCCCGCATGGTCGCGGCGGAACAGGCGCTGCTCATCAGCCTGGCGCTGGCCGTGGGCCTCGCCCTCGGCACGGTGCTGACCCGGGCGGTGGTGCCGCTCATCGTGTTGACCGGCGAGGCGGCGCAGCCGGTGCCCGAGGTCCTGGTCGAACTGCCGTTGTGGCAGGTCGGCGGGGTGCTCGCGGCGGTCGCCGCCGTGCCCGTACTGATCGTCGCGGCGGTGGCGCTACGACGCGGCGACCCGGTCGCCACACTCCGCCACCGGGGAGGTGAGTAGGCCATGCCCGCGTCCACAGCAGACCACGAGGGGCCCGAGCGGCCCACACAGGACGGGCCGACCGCCGACGAGGCGGCGCAAGACCGGTCCGACCGGCCCGACCGGTCAACGGCCCGCGACGGTTCGACCACCGGCCGCCGCGCCCCGGTCGTGACCAACTGGGTCAGGCTGCGGCTGCGCGCCGCGCCCGGCGCCGCCCTCGCGCTGGGCGTACTGGTGCTGCTGACCTCGTTCCTGGCCGCCGCGTTCCCGCGCGGGGTCGACGCGTACGAGTCGCACGCCATCCGCGACCAGATCAGCGCGGCCTCGCCGGACCGCAGCGCCTACCAGGTCACCTCGGGTCCGCCGGGCGCCCAGCGACCGCAGCGCGAGCGGGCCGCCGCGCTGGCCCCGGGGCCGCTCGGCGAGCAGTACCGCGAGGTGCGTGAGCGCCTGCCCGACCTGGTGCGGTACGACCCCGCGCAGTCCGCGTACGGGGTGCGCACCCCCGAGGCGCTGGTGGCCAGCGACGCGTGGCTGCCGCGCCCGGACGGCCTGCCGCCCAAGCTGACGCTGACGGCCCAGTCGGGCCTGGCCGAGCACAGCCGCGTGCGCGAGGGTCGGCTGCCGCGCGGCACGGGCCCCGCCACCGACGACGGCGGCTCGGAGGGCGCCGGAGTGGCCGACCGGCTGGAGGTCGAGGCGGCGGTCACCCGGGAGACCGCGAAGGCGCTGGGCCTGCGGATCGGTTCGCGCGTCCACCTCGACGCGGTGGGCACCACCGCGCTCTCCGCGCGGATCGTGGGCGTCCTCGACCCGCGCGCCCCACAGAAGACGTACTGGTCCATCGAGCCGCTGCTGCGCTCCCCCGGCCTCGCGACGGAGAAGGTGGCGGGCGACACGCCCAAGCGCTTCTGGGTGGGGGCGCTGCTCCTGGCCCCCGACGCCGGGCCTTCCCTGCTCTCCGCGACCGGCACCCCGCAGACCTTCTGGCGGCTGGCCAACGACCCGAGCCACCTCACCGGACGCGACGTGACCCGCCTGCGCGAGCAGGTCGCCGCGCTCGAGAACGGGCCGACGCTGGTCGCGATGCGCGAGGCGATCGGGCCCACCGCCGCGATCAGCACCGAAGTGGACACCATCGTCGGCGAGTTCGGCGACATGCGGAAGGCGGTGGCGCCGGTGGTGGCCGTCGCCGCGTTCGGCGTGGGCACCGTCGCCGCGATCGTGTTGCTGATGGCCGGCGGCCTGGCCGCCGCCAGGCGCCGCGCCGAACTGACCCTGCTGCGCTCCCGTGGCGGCTCGCTCGTCGGCGTCGGCCGCCGGCTGCTGGCCGAGACCTCGGTGGTCGCGCTTCCCGCGGCGGCTCTCGGGTTCACCCTGGCCGTCGTGCTCGTACGGGAGGCGCGGCTGGTGCCGGCGCTGCTGGCCGCCGCCGCGGTGGCCGCGCTGGCCTGCTGCGCGCTGCCCGCGCGGGCGGTCGCGGCCCACCGCCGGACGCTGACCAGCATGGAGCGCACCGACGTGGTACGGGCCAAGCCGTCGCGCCGCCGCGTGGTCGCCGAACTCACCGCGCTGGTCCTGGCGGTGGGCGCGGTGGCGGCCCTGCGCCAGCGCGGCACGGCGGGTGGCGATGTGGACGCGCTGGTCAGCGCGGCGCCCGTGCTCGTCGGGGCGATCGCCGCGCTGCTGCTCGTGCGGCTGTACCCGCTGCCGCTGCGGCTCGCCGCCCGCCCGGCGACCCGGCGCCGTGGTGTGCTCGGCTTCCTGGCGCTGGCCAGGGCCGGCCGCGCGCAGGCGACCGGGGCGCTGCCGCTCCTGGCGCTGATCATCGCGCTGTCCACCGCGTCGTTCGGCGGCTCGGTACTCGCCGGCGTCGACGACGCGCGCGAGCGCGCCTCGATCCTGGCGGTCGGGGCCGACGCGCGGGTGGACGACAGCAAGGGGCTGCCGAAGAACCTGGCCGCCGCGTTGCGCGAGGTGTCGGGCGTGCGACAGGTGGTGCCCGCGCACATCGAGTACGACCTGTGGCTCAACGACGACGGCGACCAGGTCGCCCTGGTGGCCATCGACCCGGCCGCGTACAACAGGCTGGCCCGCCACGCGGGCATGGAACAGGTGCCGGCGAAGGCACTGCGCGAGGACCGGGGCGCCGTGGTGCCGGCCATCGCCTCGCCCGGGGTCGCCAAGCGGCTGGGCACCGGGCCGCAGAAGCTGCGCCCGCTCGGCGGCGACATCACGGTCGAGGTGGCCGCCGTGCACGAGGGCACTCCGGCGACGCAGACCAGCGAGTACCTGCTGATCGACGCGGACCGGCTGGCCCGCCCGTACCCGACCGCCATGCTCATGGCCGGTTCCGGCTCGCACGGCTCGGGCATCGACATGGCCGCGGTGCGCGCGGCGGTGGGCACCGGCGCGTCGGGCGCCGACCGGGGCGCGGACGCCGCGGCCCGCGCGGCCGGCCTCACGCCGCAGCAGGGTGACGACGCCGGGAAGGCGTCCGCGCGGGGCGAGGGCTCGGTCCGCGTGAAGGCGCGGGCCGAGGAGTACGCGGCGCTGGCCGACTCACCGCTCCAGGACGGTACGGAGCGGTTGTACGCGGCGGCGGTGGCGGCGGGCGCCGGGTACGCGGCGCTGGCCGTGCTCCTCTCGCTGCTCCAGGCCACGCCGGAGCGCACGGCGCTGCTGGCCCGGCTCCGCACGATGGGGCTCACCCGGCGCCAGGGCCGGCGGCTGCTCGTCCTGGAGGCGCTGCCGCAGGCCCTGCTCGCCGCGTGCGGCGGCGTGCTCGTCGGATACGGCACGATCCGGCTACTGGCGCCCGGCCTCGATCTGACGCGGCTGGCGCTGTCCGCCCGCGCCGGCTTCGACGAACTCGGCACCGTACGCCTGCACGCCGACGCACTGTCGCTGGTGGTTCCCGCGGTGGGCGTGGTGCTGCTGACGCTGGTGGTGGTGCTGGCGCAGGCGTGGTGGAGCGGGCGCCGCAAGGAGAACACCGAGCTGAGGGCGGGAGAGAGCCGATGACGAAGACGGCGGCAGGCACGGGCGGACACGACGGCGACGGCGGCACGCGCGGGCGCGGTACGCGGAGGGCCGCGGCGGACGCCGCCACGGCGGCAGACCGGGCGGCCGGAGACACGGCGGTCGCGGACGGGCCCGCCACGGGCGGGGGTGCGGCGGCTGGAGGCGCTGCGGGCGGCGGCGCTGCGGGTGGAGGCGCCGGGCGCCGGCCGGCCGTGCCGTCGCTGGCCGAGCTGGAACGCCGGGCCACCTCGCACCGCGACCGCCCCGCCTTCGGCCACGACGCGCTGATCACCTGCGACCGGCTGGTCCGCGTCTTCTCCACCGACGGCGTCGAGGTGCAGGCGCTCCAGGGGCTCGACCTGCTGGTTTCCGAGGGTGAGTTGATGGCCCTGGTGGGCGCGTCCGGTAGCGGCAAGTCCACGCTGATGAACATCCTGGCCGGCCTGGACGTGCCCACGGCCGGCGCGGCCTCGGTGGCCGGCAGCGACCTGCTGAACATGGACGCGAAGGCCCGGCTGCGCTACCGCCGCGACATCGTCGGCTTCGTCTGGCAGCAGACGGCCCGCAACCTGCTCCCGTACCTGACCACCATCCAGAACGTGCTCCTCCCCATGCAGTTGCGGGGCCGCGGCCGGCAGCGCGCGGCGCGCCTGAAGCACGCCGACGACCTGCTCCGGATGCTGCGGATCGACCACTGCCGGGACAAGCGCCCGCAGCAGATGTCCGGCGGCGAGCAGCAGCGCGCCGCCATCGCCGTGGCGCTCGCCAACACCCCCTCCGTACTCCTGGCCGACGAGCCGACCGGCGAGCTGGACTCGGCCACCGGCGAGGAGATCTTCGCCGCCTTCCGCACGGCCAACGCCGAACTCGGCACCACCATCGTGATCGTGACGCACGACCAGACCGTGGCCAGCGAGGTCCGCCGAACGGTCGCCATCCGCGACGGCCGCACTTCCTCGGAGGTGCTGCGCCGCACCGAGGTGGACGCCGAGACGGGCCAGGAGTCCCTGGTGGCACGCGAGTACGCGATGCTCGACCGCGCCGGCCGGCTGCAACTCCCGGCCGACTACACGCAGTCGCTCGGCATGGAACACCGCGTCCTCCTCGAACTCGAACCCGACCACATAGCCGTCTGGCCCGACCACTCCCCGCCCCCCGACGCCCCCCAGAACGGCGGGGCTGCCGAGGGCAGCGAGGACGGCGAGAGCAGCCAGGGCGACCAGGACCACCAGAGCGGCCCGGGCAAGGCGGGCGGCGCACAGCCGTAGCCACCTGCCCCGGCGGCACCCGTGGTGGGGCGCGGCCGGGAAGCCCCCGCCCCGCCCGGCCCGCCCATTGCCGCCTGACCGGGTGCGACCGTACGGACAGCGGGTCGGCCGACGGTGGTACGGGCGGGGCAGCAGGGACAGCCGGGGTGCAGGGGCAACCGAGGCGTACGGGCTGCGGGTCGGCCCACGGTGGTACGGGCGCGGGTCAACCGGGGCAGCGGGGTCAACCGGGGCGTACGGGCTGCGGGTCGCCAGACGCCGTACGGGCTCGGGTCAGCGGGAGGTAGCGCGCTCCGCGAGCCAGCGCAACGCGGCCTCGGCACCGCTCAGAACCGAGATGTGCCCGTCGCCTTCCCGCAGGCGCAGCTCGGCCGCGGGGATCTGGTGGGCCAGCCACCTGGCGTGTGAGCTGGGCACGATGCGGTCGAGGCCGCCGTGCAGGACCAGCGTCGGCGCGACGACCCGCGCGGGGTCGAAGCCCCAGGGGGCGACGTAGGCCAGGTCGTCGGCTATGAGCCCGCCCGGCCCCGCCGCCACCGCCGGGCCCACGATGTCCTCGAACCACGCCCACTCTCCGGCCAGGGCGGCGTGATCGGCCGGAACGAACATCTCCGGGTCGTACGCGGCGCTCGCCTCGTACCGCTCCTTCGCCGCCCGGCCCGCGACGGCCGCGCGCAGCGACGCCGCGCCCGACTCCGTCATGCCGGCGAACCAGTCGAGCCCCGCGGCGTCGAGCGGCGCCAACCCCGCCACGCTGACGACGCCCACCACCCGCTCCGGCAGCCGCGCGCCACAGGCCAGGGCATGCGGGCCACCGCCGGAGTGGCCCAGCACCGCGAACCGGTCGATGCCCAACGCGTCGGCCACGGCAGCGGCATCGTCGGCCGCGGACGCCACGTTCCGGCCCGGCCGCGGCGTCGAGCCGCCGTACCCGGGGCGGTCGTACGACACCCAGCGCAGCCCGAGTCGGGCCGCGGCCGGCAGGAGGGGACGGGGCGGGGCGCCGATGTTCGGCGTGCCGTGGTGCCAGAACAGCGCGAGCCGGTCATCGTCACCCGGGCCACCCGTGTCATACACCCGCAGCCTGCGGCCCCCGCCCAACTCCAGGTCGAACTCCGTCACCCGGTCGCCGTCCACCACACCCGCCCTCTCGTTCGTCCCACCGCTGTCGCACGGCATCGCCGCTCACACGGCGCACTCCTACCCCCGGCACACGACGGCGCCCCGGCCCCCTCGGGCCACCGGTGTCACGGCACCCCGACCACTCTCCACGCGGGCGCACCCCAGCCGTGCGTGCTCGGCCCCCGGCCTGGCACCGCTCCCCCACCATCGCGCGCGGTCAGCGGCCGTGCGGCGGGGGCGAGCCCGTTACGCCGGGGTGACCGAGAGGCCGGGAGGACCCGCCGTGCGCACGGCTATGGACCCGTACGGCGTCCGCAGCCGCAACCACCCGCGGGCGGCGAACAGCACCAGCGGTGGCTCCGTCGCCCCCGGCGCCACCCCGGCCTGCCCCGCGCCGTGCGCGGCGGAGGGCGCCACCGGCGTCGCGGCCGGGGGTACCGGCGCGGTCGCCGCGCCCAGCGCGGATGCCGGGCTTTCGGCTACCGCCGTGGTCGGCGAGCCGACCGTTGCCACCTCGGGCTCGGGCGGCCGGGCCGTTCCGGTGCCGAGCGCGGCGGTGGGCGGTGTGGGCGACCCCGGGTGCGCGGCCGTCGCCGCGCCACCGCTGGGGTGGGTGGGACGCAGGAAGCCCAGGGCCTGCGCCGCGTGCGCGGCCCGCAACGGCAGTTCCGTCTCGCCCAGGGTGCGGGACCAGATCTCACGGCCGATCCGGTCGCGCTCCGCGCGTGTGCGTAGCTCGGGTGCCAGCGCCTCGTCCCGGGCCCGGAACTCCGCGACCGCCGCCGCCACCGCCCCGCGCACCGCCCGCGCGTCGGGCAACCCGGCCACGCGCTGCCAGCCGCCACGCGGCGGCAGCACACCGGCCCACGGCGGACCGGTGACCGGCTGCGGCACCACGACGGTCAGCCCGCGCGGCCCGCCCGCACCGGGCGCGGCCCGGCCCGAGCCGGCCTCGTCCATGACGGGCCCGGCGCTCTGTCGGGCCGCGTCCACCGCGTCGGCGAACTGCCCGGCCGAGACCGTGACGTCCAACTCCCACGGCACACCGGCCACGCCGTCTCCGGCGCTCGCCTCGGCGGCGCCGGCGTCCTCTGCGGAGGTGTCCGCCGCCGCCGCTGGCACGGGCTGAGCCGCTGGCGGGGGCGGTGCCAGCAGCGCCGTACGGATGGCCAGCACTTCGAACGAGGCCGGGCGGCCGAAGACCGCGAGCACCCCGCCCGGCCGCGGGCCGGCACTGTGCACGCTCGCCTGGAGCCGCACGGCCGCGGCCCGGTCGTAGTGGATCAACCGGGCCAGGAAGGCGGCGAGGTCGGCCGCCTCCCTGGCGTCGGCGAAGTGCAGCGCTGGCGCCGTCATGCGGCGACGGCCTCCTCCGACTCGTCGTCGCGCTTGCGCCTGCCCTTGGCCGGCGCCTCCTCCAGGTACGCCGTGAGGAACCGCTCCTCCACCGGCGTGAGCCGCCGGGGGCGACCGGCGTCCAGGTCGTACGGAACGACGACGGTGGAGGCTCGCACGTACACGGTTTCCTCGTCCTTGACCTCGTACGAGAGGGTCAGCGACGCGGCGCCGATCTTCGTCACCCAGGTCTCGACGAGCACCGGCTCGTGCCGGTGCACGAGTGGCCTGCGGTAGTCGATCTCGTGTCGGGCCACCACGGAGCCACCCGAGAACGCGTCACCCTCGGCCTCGGCCGCCAGCCGCCACATCAGGTCAACGCGCGCCTCCTCCAGATAGCGGAGGAAGACCACGTTGTTGACGTGCCCGAAGGCGTCCATGTCCGACCAGCGCAGCGCGCACGCGTACTTGTGCCGTGCCATCGCAGCTCAGCCCCTGGTCAGCTTCTTGTACGTGGCGCGATGGGGCCGGGCCGCGTCCGCGCCGAGCCGCTCGACCTTGTTCTTCTCGTACGACTCGAAGTTGCCCTCGAACCAGAACCACTTCGACTCGCCCTCGTACGCCAGGATGTGGGTGGCGACGCGGTCGAGGAACCAGCGGTCGTGGGAGACGACCACGGCGCAACCGGGGAACTCGAGGAGCGCGTTCTCCAGCGAGGACAGCGTCTCGACGTCGAGGTCGTTGGTCGGCTCGTCGAGGAGGAGCAGGTTGCCGCCCTGCTTGAGGGTGAGCGCCAGGTTGAGGCGGTTGCGCTCACCACCGGAGAGCACGCCGGCGGGCTTCTGCTGGTCCGGGCCCTTGAAGCCGAAGGCGCTGACGTACGCCCGCGAGGGCATCTCGACCTGACCGACGTTGATGTAGTCCAGCTCGTCGGAGACGACGGCCCACAGCGTCTTCTTCGGGTCGATGTTGGAGCGGTTCTGGTCGACGTAGGAGATCTTGACGGTGTCGCCGACCTTGATCGTGCCGGAGTCCGCGGTCTCCAGCCCCTGGATCATCTTGAACAGGGTGGTCTTGCCCGCGCCGTTCGGGCCGATGACGCCGACGATGCCGTTGCGCGGCAGGGTGAAGGACAGGTCGTCGATGAGAACCTTGTCCCCGAACGCCTTGGAGAGGTTCTCCACCTCGACCACGACGTTGCCCAGGCGCGGGCCCGGCGGGATCTGGATCTCCTCGAAGTCCAGCTTCCTGGTCTTCTCCGCCTCGGCGGCCATCTCCTCGTAACGGGTCAGGCGCGCCTTCGACTTGGCCTGTCGGCCCTTGGCGTTGGAGCGCACCCACTCCAGTTCTTCCTTGAGGCGCTTGGCGCGCTTGGCGTCCTTCTGCCCCTCCACCTTGAGGCGGGTGGCCTTCTTGTCGAGGTAGGTCGAGTAGTTGCCCTCGTACGGGTGGGCCCGGCCGCGGTCGAGCTCCAGAATCCACTCGGCGACGTTGTCGAGGAAGTACCGGTCGTGGGTGACGGCGACGACGGTGCCGGCGTACTTGGCGAGGTGCTGCTCCAGCCACTGCACGGACTCGGCGTCCAGGTGGTTGGTGGGCTCGTCGAGGAGCAGCAGGTCAGGGGCCTCAAGCAGCAGCTTGCAGAGCGCCACGCGACGGCGCTCACCACCGGAGAGGTTGGTGACCGGCCAGTCACCCGGCGGGCAGCCCAGGGCGTCCATGGCCTGCTCGAGCTGGGTGTCGAGGTCCCAGGCGTTGGCGTGGTCAAGATCCTCCTGGAGCTTGCCCATCTCCTCCATCAACGCGTCGGAGTAGTCGGTCGCCATCAGCTCGGCGACCTCGTTGAAGCGCTTGAGCTTGCCCATGAGCTCCGCGGCGCCGTCCTGCACGTTCTGCAGGACGGTCTTGGACTCGTCCAGCGGCGGCTCCTGGAGGAGCATGCCGACGCTGAACCCGGGCGCGAGGAAGGCATCACCGTTGGACGGCTGCTCAAGACCGGCCATGATCTTGAGAACGGTCGACTTACCCGCGCCGTTCGGGCCGACGACACCGATCTTCGCGCCCGGCAGGAAGTTCAGGTTGACGTCGTCGAGGATCACCTTGTCGCCATGGGCCTTTCGGGCCTTGCGCATGGTGTAGATGTACTCAGCCAAGAGAAACCGTCCGGCAATCATGAGAGTGGGCAGATAGAACCATCTTGCCGTACGGGTAGAGCTGGGCGAAAACGAGTAAGGTCCCCGGTCGCCAGCCGTCTCCTCCGGCATCGCGCGACCCTGTCGGTAGGCCGCGCACGAGCTGTACACGTCATCCGGTCGAGCGCCCCGCCAGCCCGCCGCCGCACGCTCACCTCCCCCGCTCCGGGCGCACCCGCCACCACCTCGGGGGCTCGCTCCTTACCCGGGGCGGGCCGTCCCGGCCCAAGCCGGCTGGGCCCGGGCCGCCCCCTACGACGCGGCGGCGGTAGTGACGGGCCCCACAGTCGGCGCCGGTACGCGACCGCACACGTTCGGTCACCCGGCCGGCTGCCGGGCGGCCACGGGCCACCTGTGGGCCAACGGCCACCGGCTGCCAGACACCGAGCGGCACTCGCCCCCCCGTACGCGCCGCCGACGCAGGGCCGCTCCGTGGCCGTGGGTCGCAGGTCGCGGGCCCCTACTCGCCCGGCTCGCTCGACGGCGTCGTCCTCTTCCTGCGGACGAGGAACAGCGCACCGCCGCCGACGACCAGCAGCCCACCCGCTATGCCCGCGATCAGGGCGACCGGACTGCTGCTCCCCGTGTCGGCCAGGTCACCGCTCTCGGGCGCCGCCACATCGTCCCCGGTGGGGCCGTCCGCCGCGGCGGGGCTCGGCCGCGCGGTCGGTGGGGCCCCGCCGCCGGCGACGGTGAAGGCGTCGTCGGCGCGACCACCTTCGGTCACGGTCTGGCAGTCCAGCGCCCCGGTGAAGGTCTTCTCCAGGCCGTCCGGGCCGACGAGCGTGAAGCGGTACGCCTGGTCCTCCCGCGCCGGCACGGTGATCGTCTTGGTCGCGGACGACGCGACCGTGTGCTCGCGCCCCGCCAGTGTGTAGGTGAACGGCGCGTCGCCCTTGTTGGCCACCGTGACGTCCACGCCGCCCTTGGCGCAGTTCTGCCTGGCCGAGACCGCCGGTATGGCCCCGCTCCTGGCCCAGACCGCCGTGGCCTTGGCCGAGACGGTGCTCTCGCTGGAGCCCGCCAGGATCTGCGTCTGGCTCTTGGTGTGCTGCCCGACGCCGGTGAAGGCCCGGCCGACGGGCACCTTGGCGGACGCCTCCACCGTCAGCCCGGCCGTGCCGTCCGGCGATCCCGCGGGCACGTCGAGGAAGAGCTTGGTGCCGTTGACCGCCCGCGTGATCGGCTTGCCGTTGCCGCCGACGACCTTCACCCCGGAGGGCACGGTGGTCGTGGGCGGCGCGACGGTGACGCTGCTGGCGTTCGTCCGCACCGTCACCGGGCCCAGCCGCTTGCCGGTCTTTCCGGCGATCGCGGGCGGGTCGAGCGTGAGTGACGCCCTGGGCTCCGCGACGCTCCGCGCCGCCTTGTACAGATAGTCGGCGAGTTTCTCCGCCTGCGGGTCCACGGCGTCCACCCGGATGTGATCGGAGTAACGCCAGATCGCCACCTGCGTACCGGCTGCGGCGGTCTTCTCACTCAATGTGCCCGTGCCGGCCACTTCGGCCAGTCGGTCGAGGTCGTTTATCTGCGGATAGGAGTGCTGGAGAATCCAGCGAATCTTTCCCGCGTCGGGGTTGTCGTGGAGCGACGAGGACTTCCAGGGGACTTCCTGGTACTTCGCCTGGTCCTGGGTCGGGTTGTGGATGTCGATGCAGTAGCTCTGCAGCGTGCCGCCGTTGTCGACGGACATCTCGAAAAGGCCGGCGCCGATCTTTTCCGTCTTGCCGCCCTCGCGAATGACCGCCTGGTCGAAGGTCTTGAGGCCGCCGAGCGTCGCCGTCGCGCCCCCGCGGTGCATGGGCACCTCGTCCGCCGCGGCCGGCCCCGCCACGCCGATCGCACCCGCGGCGACCAGCCCGAAGGTCAGGGCCGCGACGGCAAGGCGGCCGGTACTCCGCCTCGTGACAGAAAGCATGGATTTCCCTTCCAGGGCAGGCGCGAGCGGTCACCGACCTGCGTCGCCCTGACAGCGAACTCAAAACCCGGGAGCCCTCGTTACTACGGACGGCGATCCTAAGTACGGGCCAGACCCTGACCCCCTGGTAGCCAGCCTTGGCCACCGATCCGACTCGGAATCGTTATCCGCATCGCGGTTCACGGGTCACGATTATCGATAAATCCCCCGTGGATTCATGGGGGCGTTGCCCCCATAGCCGAGATTTCCGACACCGCTTCCCGGGCTCCCCCGCCGGTCGCCGCCGCCACGAATGGTTCAACTCCCGTTGGCACGCCCGAAGAGGAGGATTCAAGCGTTCCGGATGCCGGCTGCCTCACCTGGGTCACCCGCCGGAACGCCGACGTGCCGCGCGCCAGATCGTGGCCGATGGCGAACGCGTCGAGGTCGGCCGAGAACCACCACTTACCGTCCCGCTCTCGCTCCTGGATGCGCAACCGGCCCCGCACGATGAGGGGTTCGCCGAGCGTCACCGACGCGGCCACGTTCCCCGCCAGGGCCCGCCAGGCCCGCACCGTGTAGAAACTCGTCCCGCCGTCCTCCCACTGCGTGCGCTCACGGTCCCAGCGGCGCGCGGTCACGGCGAGCCGGAACCGCACCACCGCGACCCCCGCCGCCGTCTCCTTGTACTCCGGCCGCGTCGCCGCGTTACCCACCACCGTCACTTCGGTCTCGTTCATCTCGCTCCTCGCTCTCTTGGCCACCCGGCCGGGCCCGCATCCGTCAGTCACTCACCCGGGCAGCGCGTGTGACCCGCGCCGCTGGGTGGTCGGCTGTCCGGGCCGGCCCCGTCGCGCCCGGTGGCACAACGGGGCCGCCCCGCCACTCGCCGCTCCTGCGCTACCGCCTGCTCTGTGTGCTTCGTCGGTCGCAGCCGCCGCGAGTGGTCCCATCGTGCGCTCGGCCCGGGAATCTCGCTGGGGCATGTGGACAGACCGACGCCTGTGGATAACTCGCTCACACGTAAGGGCTGTTCGCCGCCTCGAACAGGCTGTTCGCCTCTCTGGAGCCCTAGCGTCGAAAGCGTGAAGACGAACGATGACTCATCGCGCTCAGGCTCCCCGCTCGGCCTCCTGCCCAACGGGTTCCGCCGTATCTGCCTCGTCGCCCTCCGGCTCATCGGCGCCGATGGTGCCGACGTGCCGCAACACAACGGCCGACAGGAACGCGAGCACCAGGGTGCTCACCGCGGCGACCAGCATGGCGACGTGCAGCCCCGAGGTCGCGGCCTCCTTCGCCTGGTCGAGCCAGCCGGCGGGCAGCCGGTCCGCCATCGAGGACGCGCCGGCGAGGCTGCCACCCGCCGTGTCGGCGACCTCGGACGGCGTACCGGCCGGGAGCTGGTCGTCGACGCGGGCGCGGTAGACGGCGGTGGCCAGGCTGCCCAGGGTCGCCACGCCCAGGGCGAGGCCGAGTTCCTGCACGGTCTCCGACATCGCCGACGCGGAGCCGGCCTTCTCCGGAGGCGCGGCTCCCACCACCAGGTCCGTGCCCAGGGCCGCGATCGACCCGAGCCCCAGGTAGACCAGCCCGAAGCCCGACACGAGCAGGGCGACACCGCTCGTGGCCGTGACCTGGGTGAGCAGGACGTATCCGAACGTCGCGAGACCCAGCGCGGTGGCCACCACGATCCCCGCCGGGACGTGGCGCGCGACCAGCGGCGACCCGATCGCGGCCACGAGCATCATCAGCGCGGGCGGCCCCATCCACAGGCCAGCTTCGATCGGCGGCAGTTCCGCGACGAGTTGGAGTTGCTGCGTGATCAACAGCATCGCGCCGCCCACGCCGACCAGCCCGACGAGCAGGACACTCAGCGCGGCGCTGAACGTGCGATTGGCGAAGAGGCGTACGTCCAGCAGCGGGCTCGCCAACCTGCCCTGCCGGCGGACGAACAGCAGTGCGCCCGCCAGGCCGATCACCGTGGCGCCGACGGTGGGGGGCTGGAAGCCGTCTGCGGCGACCCGCTTCACCGCGTAGATGACCGGCAGGATCGCGACCAGCGACAGCGCCACGCTGAGCAGGTCGAACCAGCCGCTGTGCGGCGCCCGGTACTCGGGTATCAACACCGGTGCGGCCACCAGGAGGACGACCGCGACCGGGACCGCGAGGAGGAATGCCGAACCCCACCAGAACCGGTCCAGCATCGCGCCACCCACCACCGGCCCGAGCGCCATGCCGAGCGCGAAGCTCGTCGCCCAGACACCGATGGCCAGCGACCGCTGGCGTGGGTCAGCGAACATGTTGCTGATCAGCGCCAGCGTGGACGGCATCAGCGTGGCGCCGGCGATGCCCAGCGCCCCGCGCGCGGCGATGAGCACGTTGACGCTGTCGGAGTACGCGGCCACGACCGAGACGACCCCGAAGGCGGCTGCCCCGATCATCAGCAGCTTGCGACGGCCGATCCGGTCACCCAGCGTGCCCATGGTGATCAGGAAGCCGGCGATCAGGAAGCCGTACGCGTCCATGATCCACAGCTCTTGGGTGGCGCTCGGGTGCAGATCCTCCGCGAGCGAGGGAAGGGCGAGGTACAGCACGGTGACGTCGAGGCCGAGCAGCACGGTGGGCAGCGAGAGGACGGCCAGCCCTCCCCACTCCCGAGGGCCGGCTCTGCGTGCGGTCGGTGTGCTCATGGTGCTCTCCTGCGTTCCGTGTGCGCCGCGCGATGTACCGGGACGCCGCACGACATGGGGGTAGAGATCAAGGGAGGTCGACGGAGATCTGTGGAGATCGGTCGAGAGACGCGCGTCGGCTCTCGTCACCGTCCGCCGAGGTGGCGGGAAGGCTGCGAGGACGTGCGACGTCACCCTGCCGACGAGCGCGCACGGTTTCCTGATGGTTCGCCGGAGCTAGGCTGTGACCATGCGCTACGGGGTGCTCGGCCCGCTGGCCGTCTGGGACGCGGAGGGGCGGCAGGTCAAGGTCCCCGAGGCGAAGGTGCGCGCCCTGCTGGCGAATCTGCTGATCCACGGGGGCGGCCCGGTGCCGGCGGACCGGCTCATCGAGGACCTGTGGACGGGCAACCCGCCGGGTGGGTCGGCCAACGCGCTGCAGACCAAGATCTCCCAGTTGCGCCGCGTGCTGGGCCGGGAACAGGTGGTCCGCGAGCCCGCGGGTTATCGACTGTTGCTGGCCGACGACACGGTCGACGCCCTGCGGTTTCAGGAACTGACCCAGGATGCCCGCGCGCACGAGGAGTTGGCGGTCAAGGGGGAGCTGTTCGCCGACGCGCTCGCGTTGTGGCGGGGCCCGGCCTACGCCGATGTCGCCGAGTCGTTGTTCGCCCGTGGCGAGATCTCGCGGCTGGAGGAGTTGCGGCTGACCGTCCTGGAGGATCAGGCCGAGGTACGACTCACGCTCGGCGAGCACACGGCGCTGGCCACGGAGCTGGGCGACCTGGTGGCACGGCACCCGCTGCGCGAGCGACTGCGCATGGCCCACATGCGCGCGCTGTACCGGTCCGGGCGGCAGGGCGACGCGCTGCGCGGCTTCGAGGAGTTGCGGTGCCAGTTGGACGAGGAGTTGGGAGTGGCGCCCGGGCCGGCGGCCTGCGCCCTGCACGAGGCGATCCTGCGCCAGGACGCGCACCTGGCGCCGCCGACCGTCGCGTCGCTGTCGTGCCGTACGAATCTGCCCGCGCCGCTGACGCCGCTGATCGGACGGAGCGAGGCGGTCGGTCAGGTGCGGGCATGGCTGGGTTCGGGAGCGGACACCCGGCTGGTCACGCTCACCGGCCTCGGCGGCGTCGGCAAGACGCGGCTGGCGACCGCCGCGGCGCGCGAGGTGGCCGACCGGTTCCCCGACGGGGTGTGGCTGGTCGAGCTGGCCGGTCTGCGGGCCACGTCGACCCCGGACGACATCGCCGAACGGATCATCACGACGCTGGGGCTGTGCGACACCGCGGCGACCGAACCGAACCTCGACGACCTGGTGGGCTGGCTGTGCCAGGCGGTGGCCGCCAAGCGGCTGCTGATCCTCCTCGACAACTGCGAGCACCTGGTCGAGCCGGTCGCCGCGCTCGCCAGCGCCGTCCTGACCACGGTGTCCGATGGGCATCTCCTGGTCACCAGCCAGGAAGTCCTCGGCATCCCCGGCGAGGTGGTGCACCCGGTGCCGCCGTTGACGTTGCCGGAGCACACCGACCCGGGCGCCGTCGGCCGGTCCAGCGCGGCGAGGCTGTTCGTGGAGCGGGCGGCGGCAGCGGCGCCCGGCTTCGCCCTGGACGCGGCCAACGCAGCGGCCGTCTCCGCCATCTGCCGCCGCCTCGACGGCATTCCGCTCGCTCTGGAACTCGTGGCTCCGCGACTGCGCACGCTGAGCCCGGACGAGCTGGCCACCTGCCTGGCCAGCCAGTTCCCCCTGCCCGAGGTGCGGGCGCGCGGGTTGCCCGCCCGGCAGCAGACGCTGCGCGGCATGCTCGACTGGAGCTGGCGGCTCCTGAGCGCCGACGAGCAGACCGTGCTGCGCCGGCTGACCGTGCACGCCGACGGTTGCACCCTGTCATCCGCCGAGGCCGTCTGCTCCGATGGAGAACTGCCGGCCGAGTGGGTGGCCGACCTGCTGTCGCGGCTGGTGGACCGGTCGCTGGTGGTCCGCACGGCGGACCGGTTCCGGCTGCTCGAATCGGTGGCCGCCTACGGGGCCGAGCGGCTCGCGGAGGCGGGCGAGGTGACCGCCGTCCGCGCCCGGTTCGTACGGTGTCACGTCGAGTTGGCCGAGCGGGCGAACGAGCGACTGCGCGGCCCGGATCAGCGGCACTGCCTGGAGCGCTTGGACGCCGAGACGGTCAACCTGCGCCGTGCGCTCGACCTGGCGGTGGCCGGGGCTGCCGCCGAGGACGCGTTGCGGCTGGTGAACGCGTTGACGTGGTACTGGTTCCTGCGCGGCCGGCTCACCGAGGCCCGCAGGGCGCTCCGGGCGGCGCTGGCCACGGGGGGCGACGGTGCCCCGTCCGCGCGCCTGGCGGCGCGGGCCTGGCTGACCGGCATCGAACTACGCACCTCGTCGGCCGACACGGTCCCGCTCCCGGCCGACGACGACCCGACCGCTGGCCTGGCCGACCCGGTGCTGCGGGCCCGGTTGCGGTGGTTCGTCGGCGCCGGTCTGACCGGCCAGGGCCAGCACCACGCGGGCCGACGCCTGCTGCTGGCGAGCCTGACCGGCGCGCGCGCCGCCCGGGACCGTTGGGGCGAGGCCGCGGCGCTGGTCGAGCTGGCCAGTCACGAGGGCGCCCACGATCATGGCCAGGCGTCCGCGGAACTGGCCGCCGCCCTGTTCCACGAGGCCGGCGACCGCTGGGGGCAGCTTCGCGCCACCCGCTCCCTGGCGCTCGCGGCCGAACGCGACGGAGACCCCGCGCGAGCGGAGCGGCTGCACCGCGAAGCCCTGCTGGTGGCCGAGGAACTCGGGCTGTGGACGGAGGTGATCGAGACGTTGATCTGGCTCGGCCATACCGCCCTGGCCGGCGGCCATGCCCGACAGGCGACGGAACTGTACGAGCGCGCGCTGACCGTCTCGACCGAACGGGCCTACAGCCGCGGCGAGATCGGCGCCGATATCGGCCTGGGCCGCGCCGCGCGCCTCCGCGACGACCGGGACGCCGCCCAGCGCCACCTGAACCGCGCCCTGGCCCGGAGCCATTCCTCGGACCACCCCGCCGGCGTCACGGCGGCCCAGGCGGAGCTGCGGCTCGTCCCCCGTCCCTGAGCACGTCGCCCCGCACGGAATCCGCCCCTCCCCCTCCTCACCCGGCCCACCGCCCGGCACCGCTCACCACCCGCCACGCAGCCGACACAGCTTCCGCTTACGCCGGCACTACGCACGGCTCGTTAGCGTGCCCGTGGTCGGCGAGCCGGTCCTCTCCGGGGACGGGCGGGCTAGGCCGCGGCGGGCGATGCGGGGCCGGGGCGCGACGGTGGCTGCCGACGGCCGTGGGGCAGGGCTGGGGCAAGGCGCTTGGCCTACAAGCGATGTGCGCGCGACACCGAAAAGGCCCCTCACGCGTTTGCGCAGGTGAGAGGCCGTGTGCGCCCCCGGCAGGACTCGAACCTGCGGCCAAGCGCTTAGAAGGCGCCTGCTCTATCCACTGAGCTACGGGGGCCGGTTGTGGCCGCGAACGGCTGGTGAAGCCCCGGGCGCCTGCGTCTCCGACCGTTGGGCCGTTGTGCCGACGGCCGAGCGGGGCGGAACCGTGACGTTGCCGGGACAAGGATAGGGCTCCGTACGCCTCATCCCGGTTGCTTCACCTCCGTGGCACGTTGTGGAGGTTCCGTGAAGCGATGCCGATAATCGCAGGCAGGTGCGAATCCTGCACGGGTTTTCACGCAACAGCGGGCGGGTGTTGTGCACTCGTTATGCCTGCGCCTCAGCCACCACGCCGCCCGCCTGTCCCTTCTGCGGTGATCCGGGCGGGTCTCATCGGCGCGCAGAGGGGGGTATACGCTTCAAAAGCTAAGCAAAATTGGGCATTGTTCCCATGTGGCGACCTTGGACGTACGGCCCCGACTGCTTGACGCGCTGTCCGCACTGCGTGACCGTGTTGACGCCACTCGCTTCCCGCTCCCGCTCCCCGGCGCGGCACGCGCCCGGCGCAGCCGTGCCGAACTCCTCGCTCAGCTCGACGACTACGTCGTGCCCCGCCTGAGCGCTCCCGAAGCGCCGCTGCTCGCGGTGATCGGCGGCTCCACGGGGGCCGGGAAGTCCACGCTGGTCAATTCGCTCGTGGGGCGGCGGGTCACCGAGGCGGGCGTGCTGCGGCCCACGACGCGTACCCCGGTCCTGGTCTGCCACCCCGAGGACCGCCACTGGTTCTCCGGCCGGCGCGTGCTTCCGCACCTGACCCGCGTGTGGATGCCGGTGCAGGACGGCCCGCAGGGGTCGGGCCACGAGGCGTACGACGTGCCGTACGACGGCCCGTACGGCATGGGGGGCGGGCGGGTCGGGGGCGGGACCGGGCTCGGGCCGCGTCCCGGCCCACGGGGCGGGCCGGGACGCGGGTCCGGGCTCGGGCTCGGGCCGCGTCCCGGCCCACGGGGCGGGCCGGGACGCGGGTCCGGGCTCGGGCTCGGGGGCGGCGGGGTGGCCGGGGGGTACCCGGCCCGGGGGTTCCACGGGGAGTACGGCGGCTACGCGGACGGCGCGGGCCACGGGAGGTACGCGGACGGCTACGCGGACTACGACGACTACCCGGCGCTCGGCGGGCTCGGCGCCACCGGGACGCGGGCGGCCGACTACGTGCCCGACGAACCGTACGACGCGCTGGTGGACTCGTTGCGGCTGGAGACGGACCCGGCGCTGCCGCGCGGGTTGGCCCTGCTGGACGCGCCGGACATCGATTCCCTCGTCACCGAGAACCGCGAACTCGCCGCCCGGCTCATCTGCGCCGCCGACATCTGGGTGCTCGTCACGACCGCGACGCGGTACGCCGACGCGGTGCCCTGGCACCTGTTGCGGACCGCCAAGGAGTACGACGTGACGCTCATCACCGTGCTCGACCGGGTGCCGCACCAGGTCGCCGTCGAGGTCGCCCGCAAGTACGCCACGCTGTTGGACGAGGCCGGGCTCGACGGGGTGCCGAGGTTCACCATTCCGGAGCTGCCCGAGTCAGCGGGCGGCGGCAGCGGGCTGTTGCCGGCCTCGGCGGTGGCGGCGCTCCGGGACTGGCTGGCGCGGCGCGCCGAGGACCCGGTGGCCCGCGCGGCGGCTGCCGCGCGCACCGCCGAGGGCGCCGTCGCCGCGCTGCGTACCCAGGTTCCCGCGCTGGCCTCCGCCGCCGCGGCCCAGCACTCCGCCGCCGTACGGGTCGCCCAGCGGGTGGTCGACGCGTACGCGCGGGCCGAGGAGCGGGCCCTGCGGGAGATCGCGCAGGGTGCCCCGCTCGCCGGCGACGCGCTCACGCACTGGCACTGCTATCCACGGGACGTGCCCCCCGACGCGCTCCTGGACGCCCTCGCCTCGTCTCTGGCAACCCTGTTGACCTGCGTCGTCAGCGCCGCCGACGCGGAGATCGACCTGGCGAGCCAGCGCGACCCGGCGGCGGAGGCGACGCTTCCGGCGCCGGACGCGGCCGGGGTCGCGGGCCGGGCAGGGGTGGCCGCGCGGCACTGGCGGCGTTGCGTCGAGGAACTGGCCGAGGAGGAGGCGAGCGTCGCCGAGCGGGCCACGCTGCCCGACCCGGACGCGGTCGCGGCCCTGGCGGTCACGGGGCTGCTCGGCGGGCGCCGGGCCCGCACCGCCGGCGAGGCGCTCGCGGACCTGCTCGGCGTGCACGGCGCGCTCCGGTTGCGGGAGCGCGGCGGGCGGCTTCTTGAGGAGTGCGTACGGCGCGTCCTGGACGCCGAGCAGGATCGGTTGCTCGCACCGTTGGACGCGCTTGACATCACGGCGGAGCAACAGGCCGACCTGATCGCCGCCCTTTCCGTACTGCGGAAGGAACACCCCCACGCGGCGGCATGGCCGCCGGCACGGCACGCATCGGAGCGGAGAGAGAGGTGACCGAGATGACGGCCATGGAGCCGGGCCCGGAGTCCGAGGGCGACCGCGCGACCACGACGAGCGGCGCCGGGGCGGGCGACGGAGAGGGGCCCGGGGTGGGACCTGGGGCTGGCCCTGCGGGCGGGGGCGAGGCGGCCGTCGTCGTCCCCGCCCCTCCGCCCGTCGCCACGTCTGTCGCCGCGCCCGTTCCTGTCTTTGTTCCCACGTCCGAGCCTGCCTCCCTTCCCGTTCCCGGCCTCGCTTCCGATGGCGATGTCGGTGCCGTTGGTGAGGGTGGTGGCGGTGTCGCGAGCGGTGGCGATGCTCAGGGCGGTGACGGTGACCGTGTCGGTGGCGATGTGACTTCTGTGGTCGGTGGCGTGGAGGGGGCGGAGGGACTCCACGCGACGGAACAGGGTGAGGTTGCGGGTGGTGGCCTCCGGGTGGCGAACGTTCCGGCGGCGGAGGTGGCGGGCGTTGAGGCCGTCGATGGTGGCTTCGGTGACGCGTCGCGGCGCGGCGGGACCGAGAGCGGTGGGGTGGCGGATGGGGCGGCCGGGGGGCCGGCGGAGGCGGTGTCCGGTGCGCCGGAGTTGAGCGTTCCGGGCCGGGCTCGGGCGGTCCCGCCGCGGCATTCCTGGGACGACGGGTTGATCGCGCGTCGGGCCCCCAAGCCCGTGGAGACGGAGGTGCAGGAGGCGCCGGCCGCGCTCGACGGCGGCGGGGGTGCGGAGGGCGCGGGCGGCGGCGAGGGGTCGGGGAGCGCGGAGGGCTCGGCGGGCTCGGGGGGCGCGGCAACGGGCTCGGAGGATGCGGAGGCACCTACGGACAGGGCGGAAACCGCTGGCAGGACGGGCGCCGTCGACTCGGGGGGCTCCGGTGGCTCGGGAGTGGGCCAGAACCTGGGGGCGGGTGGGGGTGCCGCTGTCGCGGACGGTGCTTCCGTGCGCGGGGGCGCGGGGAGTGCCGGCGGGGGGCTGGTAGCCGACGGGGCGCTCGGGGAGGGCGCCGACGCTGACGCGTACGCCCTCGCTCGCGCCGTGAGCCTCCCGAGCCACGGAAGAGACGGGAACTTGTCGGCGTACGGCATGGGGAGCGGGGCCTCGTCGGCGTACGGGGGCGGGGGCGGGTACCGGCGGGGGGCGCTGGGGTACGGCGTGGCGAGCGGCACCCTGGGGGCGGCGGTGTTGCGGAACCGGCTGGCGGCGCTGCGCGAGGTGGTCGCGCTGTCCCGTAGCCGGGTGGACGGGCGGACGCTCGCCGAGGCCGAGAAGGTGCTCGACCAGGCGGCGGCCCGGGACCGCTACTCGCACGGCCACACCGTCGTCGCCCTCGCCGGCTCGACCGGCAGCGGGAAGTCCACGCTGTTCAACGCGCTGGTCGGAGCGCCGCTCGCGGCGGCCGGCACGCAGCGGCCCACCACCTGCGCGCCGCTGGCCTGCTCGTGGAGCGAGGACGCCGAGGGGCTGCTCGACCGGCTCGGCGTCCTCGTCGCCGACCGCCACCGCCCGGCCCGACCGTACGACCCCGCGTTCGCCGGGCTCGTCCTCATCGACCTGCCCGACCACGACTCGGTCAGCGTGGGGCACCGGGCGCGGGTGGAGCGGCTGCTGGGACTCGTGGACGTGATCGTGTGGGTGGTCGACCCGGAGAAGTACGCCGACGCGGTGTTGCACGAGCGCTATCTGCGCCCGCTGGCCGGGTACGCCGAGGTGATGGTCGTCGCGCTCAACCAGGTCGACCGGCTGCCGGGGAACGCCGCCGGACAGGTGGTGGACGATCTGCGGCGGCTGCTCGACGAGGACGGGGTCGCGCTCGGCGAACACGGCGAGCCCGGCGCGACGGTGCTGGCCCTGTCGGCACTGACCGGCGAGGGCGTGGGTGAGCTGCGGGAGACGCTGGGGCGGTTCGCGGTCGACTGCGCGGCGGCGGAGCGGCGGCTGACCGCGGACGTCGACGGGGCCACCCTGCGGCTGCGCCCCACCTACCTGGCCGAGCACCATGCCGGGCTGAGCGAACGGGCCTGTGAGGAGTTCGAGGACGGGCTCGCGGACGCGGCGGGCGTGGTGGCGCTCGGTCAGGCGGCCGAGCGCGCGTGGTTGCGCGCGGCGGCGCACGCCTGCGGCTCGCCCTGGGCCCGGCTGGCCGAACGCCGCGCCTCGGGCCCGCGCCCCGCGCCCGTGGAGCCCGCGACGGCTCGCTCGTCCGGCGCCAGCGGCACCAGAGATACCAGGGGCACCAGAGACACCAACAGCGCCAACATCCGCAGCAGCACAGGGGGCGACACCCGCAGCAACACCAGCGTTGCGGCGGAGTCGGCAGGCGCGGTCGGTGCCGTGGCCGCGATGGTCGCACCGGGCCTCGCGGGCTCCGCACGCTTCACCGGTTCGGTGGACGCGCCGTTCGCGACGGACCCGACATTCGCGACGGACTCGACCCTCGCGCCGGGCGCACCGAACGCGCCGGACGCGGACCGGTGGATCGCGGGGCGAGGTGAGGCGTGGGAGCGGCGCGCGCGGAGCGAGGCCGCGGGGGCCGGGGAGTTGGTGGGGGCCCGGGGTGTCCCCTCCCCCACGGCGGAAGGCGGCGGGCCCCCGGCGGCGGAAGGCGGCGGTCCCGAGTTCCGAATCGCCCCGAGCGACCTCGCGGCCACCCAGCGCGGACCGGCCACCGACGCCGCCCCTTCGGGCAGCGGTTCGCCGGCGGCTGGCCCCGAGGCGTTCCCCGCCGCCGTGCCCCGGGGCCGGCTCGCCGCGCCGGCGCCCGGCACGCCTCTGTCGGCCGAGCCCGCCACTTCCGTACCGGCCCAGCACGCCGTCCCCGCGCCCGGCGAGCCCGCCCCCGTACGGGCGGAGCGGGTGGCACCTCCGTCGGTGGCGCGGCCCGCCGTCGAGCACGCCGTACGGGCCATGGCCGACGATGCCGCGGCCGGCCTGCCCCGGCCCTGGGCCCGGGCCGTGCGCGAGGTGGCGCAGAGCGCGGCGACGGGGTTGGCGGAGGCGTTGGACGAGGTTGTGGAGGAGGTCGCCGACCGCGCGGTGAACACCCCGGGGCGGGGTGGTTCGCCGTTGCGCCGGCCGCGCTGGTGGGCCGTGGCGGAGCTGGCCCAGAAGGCGTGTCTGGTGGCCCAACTGGGTGGCCTGTGCTGGTTGGTGGCCGCCATCGCGGGGCTGGTCGGCGGGGCGTGGTGGGTGCCGACGGCGCTGTTGGTGGCCGGCTGGGTCACCGGCCCGGCCCTTGCATACGTGTGCGCGTGGGCGGCGCGCGGCCCGGCCCGCCAGCACGGCGAGGAGGCCGAGCGGCAGTTGCGGGAGCGGGTGGCGGAGTGCGGGCGCGAGCGCGTCCTGGAGGCGGTGTTGGCGGAGCTGGCGCGCTACCGACAGGTGCGCGAGCGGTACGTGGTGGCCGCCGGCGGGATGTGAGGCGGGCCCCGGGACCGACGCGGTGACGACGGGCCCCGGGCCGGGGGGGGTGCGGGGCCGGGGGGCGGGCGCGGGGCCGGGGGACAGGCCCGGGGCCGCGTAGGAGAGCGGGCGCGGGCCCCGCGCGGAAATCGAGCACAGGACCCCCAGCCGCCCGGCGTGACCGCCCCCTCACTCCCCCACCTCCCCACCGCCGCCCACGCCGCGCGTCCCGTTCGACATGAGACGGTGGCAGGGGCACGGCGCGCCCCCGCACGGGGCGCACCGCGACCCGGAGCGGGGCGCGGGGCGTACCTCGCCACCGCGCAGGCGACGCCGTGGAACCGATGCGGTGCTGTCGGGCGTCAGGGTGGGATACGGACGGAGGGAGTCGGGGTGTTGGAGGACTTGGTGCTGGCGGGCGGGGGCGCCGTGGTGGGGGCGATGGCCACCGACGGTTGGCAGGTGGCCCGTACCGGCGTGACGCGGCTGTTCAGGCGCGGCAGCGACGAGGAGGCCGCGGGCATCGAGCGCCAGTTGGACAGCGACGCCGAGCGGGTCGCGCGGGCCGAGGACGCGGAGCGCGTACGGAACCGGCTGCTGGTGTTGTGGGCCGAGGAGTTGGAGACGTTGGTGCGCCGCCACCCGGAGCTCGAGCAGGAGTTGCAGGCGCTCATCGACGAGATCAGGGCGGCCACGCCGCAGGCCGAGCCGCGCGTCAGCCAGCACAACTACGCCAGGGACAACAGCCAGCAGTACAACACCATCAACGGCAACGTCATCGTGCACCACGGGACCCCGGCGGAGCGGGCGACGGAGATCACCGGTGAGCCGTGACCTGCCGCCGCAGCAGGTCTTCCACGTCACCAGCGGGCATGTCTACGGCGCCATCGGCGCCGACCTGCACGTCTACCGGGACCGCGGGCCCGTCTACGTGCTCGCGCCGTACCGCTCGCGCGCGGTGGCGCCCGAGCAGGTTCCGATCTCCCAGCCCAGCCGGCTGCTCAACGCGCGGTACGAGGTCGTCGCGTTCACCGGACGGCAGCGGGAGTTGGCGAAGCTGGCCGACTGGCGCGACGGTGCGGACGCCCGGCTCGCCCTGGCCTGGCTGCACGGTCCGGGCGGGCAGGGCAAGTCCCGGCTGGCCGCACAGTTCGCCGCCGAGAGCGCGGCGGCGAACTGGCGGGTGGTGACCGCGACGCACGGGGCGGGCGCGGTGGTGGCCGGGGTGGGCGGCGATGATCTGAGCGTGGCCGGGGCGGCCGGCGTGCTGCTGCTCGTGGACTACGCCGACCGGTGGCCGGTCTCCCACCTCACCCTGCTGCTGAGCAACCAACTGCTGCACCACGACGTGCCCACCCGGGTGTTGCTGCTGGCCCGCGGGGTTTCGGCGTGGCCGGCGCTGTGCGGGGCGGTGGAGCGGGCGGACCTGGGAGCCGAGACGGCCGACCTGCCGCTCGGCCCGCTCGACGCGGAGGCCGGCGCGCCGTCGGGCGGGGGTGGGGCCGGCGGCGCGCGGGGCCCGGGGGCGCGCGCGAAGATGTTCCGTACGGCCCGCGACTCCTTCGCCGCCTACTACCGGATCGACCCGGACGCCGTCGCCCCGCCCGACTACCTGGACCGGCCCGAGTTCGGCCTCACCCTGGCCCTGCACATGGCCGCCCTGGTGGCCGTGGACGCGCACGCGCGCGGCGGCGGCGTACCGCGCGGGTTGCCCGAACTCGCCGCGTACCTGCTGCGTCGCGAGCGCGAGCACTGGAACCGGCTGTACGAAAACCGGGTGGAGGGCCTGGAGTACGCGACGCCCACCGAGGAGATGCGGCAGGCGGTGTTCGCCGCGGCGCTCACCGGCGCCACCGGGCACGGGGCGGGCACCGCCGTGCTGCGCCGTCTGGAGGTGGCCGAGCCGCACCGGCTGCTCGCCGACCACGCCACCTGTTACCCCTCACCCGGGGGCGACACCGTCCTGGAGCCGCTCTACCCCGACCGGCTGGCCGAGGACTTCCTCGCGTTGAGCTTCCCCGGGCACGGAGTCACGGAGTTCGGCAGCGTGCCGTGGGCCGCGGAGGCCGCCCGAGCGCTGCTGGCCCGCGACGAGCGGGGCGAGCCGCCGGCGTACGCGGCCCGGGCGGTGACCTTCCTCGCCTCGGCGGCGGCGCCGCACCGCTGGCCGCACCTGACGGACGGGCTCGCGGGCGTGCTGCGCGCCGACCCGGCGCTCGCCGTGGACGCCGGGGGCGCCGCGCTGAGCGCGCTGGCCGAACTCGACCTGGACCGCGCCCTGTTGGAGGCCATCGACGGTCACCTGCCGGAACTCGGCCAGCTCGACCTGGACGCGGGCATCGCGCCGTTCGCCGAGCGGCTGAGCGCGCTGCGGCTGGCCGCCAGCCGTACTCCGCTGGAGCGGGCGCGGCTCCACCTCGACCTCGGGTTCCGGCTGTGGCGGGCCGGCCAGCCGGACGACGCGCTCGCGGCGACGGAGCGGGCGGTCACGGATTTTCGGCGGTCCGACCAGGAGACGGAGTTGGCGGCGGCGCTCGCGCAGGCGAGTGAGTACGCCAGGCGGGTGGGCAACCGCACGCGGAGCCGGGTCGCGGCGCAGGAGGCCGTGGACCTCTACCGCCGGCTGGCCCAGAGCGACCCGGCGACCCACGAGCCGGGGCTCGCCGTGTCGCTGTCCCACCTCGGACAGGGGCTCCTCACCGAACAGCGGGGCCGCGAGGCGCTGCGGGCCATGGACCGGGCGACCGAGATCTTCCGACGGCTGGTCGACGCCAACCCGGTGGCGTACGAGCCGGGGCTCGCGATGGCTCTGGCCAACCAGGGCTCGCTGCTGTGGAGCCACCGCCGGTGGGACGCGGCGCGGGAGGCCACCGAGCGGGCCGTCGCCCTGTTCCGGCGCCTGGTCACACCCGGCGGCGGGGCGCCGGCGGCGGACGCGGGGCCACCGGCCGACGCAGACCCGGACGCCGGGGGCGCGGATGTCCGGAAGGCAGACGCCCGGGACGCGGACGCCGGTGGCGCGGAGAGCGGGCCCGGGCTCGGCCGGGCGGTGACGGTGGACGAGAGCGACCTCGCGCTGGCGCTGAGCAACCTGGGGGTCATGTACTGGAGCGCGCGGGACCGCCCCCGGGCGCTGGCCGCCGCCCGGGAGGCGGCCAACATCTACCGGCGCGTGGCGCGCGCCAACCCGGCCGCCTTCGAGCCCGAGCTGGTCCGGGTCCTGAACGACCTGCGCGGCTTCCTGTTCCGCGGCGAGCGGTGGCGCGAGGGGCTGGCCGTGGCCGACGAGGCGATGGGCATCGCCCGCGAGCGCGCGGCGGACGACCACGCGGCCCGGGCCCGGCTGGCCCGGCTGCTCGTGCAGTGCGCGCGAGGCCGCGTGCGCTCCGGGCTCGACGTGCACCAGGCCGAGCACGAGGTGGCGGAGGCCATCACCCACTACGAGCACCTCACGGCGGCCCACGCCGACTTCGCCAGCCCGCTACGGGACGCGCGCGAGGCCCAGCGGGAGGTACGGGACAAGCTCCAGGGCATCCCACCCGAGCCGCACCGCAACTGGACCGCCGAGGAGCACTGGGTCACCCTCCTCGGCCAGGACGAGGTCTGGCAGGACGCCCAGGACCACCGCTACCTGCTCGACACCATGACGCCGCGCTACTGCCGCAACGTCGAACGGTTCATCCTGAGCCAGGCCGACGCCGTCTACGACCTGCTCGTACGCACCCTGCGCGTCGCGCCCGACACCCTGGACCGCGGCCCAGACGAAAGCGCCGCCCAGTGGCTGCGCCGGCAGCCCCTCCTGGTGGCCCTACGCCGCCGCGCCGACGGCAAGCCGGCCAAGCCCGCGCTGTGCCACTGCGGGTACCCCATCGCCCCGGACTGGCAGCACGACCACTGCTACCCGGGCATCATCGTGGACTGAGCGGGCGGGGGCCGGCGCGGACTGTGCTTCCGTCCTGGTCTCGTCGGCTGACCAGTTACGATGCCGGTCCCCCCACGCCCACCAGTCCGTACGTGATCCGCTTCGGGGGACCCATGCACATCCGTACCGCCGCCACCGTCGCCGCCGCCATGGTGCTCGGCTTGTCGCTCACGGCCTGTGGCGGCGACAGCGACAGCGATGCCAAGCCGACGGGCCCTGGCCAGCACAGCGACGCTCCCGAGCCCACCGGAGTGACCGACTCCACCGACGCCAACGGCGACGATGGGAAGGCCGCGCTGGAACACAGCGTGCGGGCGTACACGAAAGCCCTGTTCGGCGGCGACCCGAAGGGGCACGACCTGCTCTCCAAGCGGTGCCAGAGCGAGATGCCGCAGGACCAGTTCACGGCCATGGCGCAGCAGGCACGACACGACTACGGGGCGCTCACGATCAAGACCTTCGAAGTGGACCAGATCAGCGGCGACATGGCGCGGGTGAGCTACGGCGTCGGGGTGCCGCAGTTCGAGCGCACGGCGCAACCGTGGTCACGTGAGGACGGCACCTGGCGCTGGGACGCCTGCTGAGCCGACCCCTCCACCACCGCCCGCCCCCCCACCGACACCAGGCGCCCCTCATCCCCCGCCCTCATCCCCCACACCCCAGGCGTCCCCCACAGGCCGGCGATCGCGCCGCGGGGGTAGCGGGTGGGGCGGGTCCGCGCTTTGCTGGAAGTCCCGCGGAACGCGAGCGTCCTGTGTGCCGCTCCCTGTCCCCTCACCTCCCCCGGCCTCACTCAGCACGCGCCGTACGACGCCTCCGGGCCCCGTCCGGCGCGCGGGACCCGCGCGCCGCGACCGCGTCGGGGCGTCCGGCGTGGTTCCCGCACCACACGAGGACGAGGAGGAGCGAGCGATGCGGCACGGTGACATCTCGTCGAGCCCGGACACGGTCGGCGTCGCGGTCGTCAACTACAAGATGCCCCGCCTGCACACCAGGGAAGAGGTGCGGGAGAACGCCCGCGCGATCGCCGACATGGTGGTGGGCGTGAAGAGCGGGCTGCCCGGCCTGGACCTGGTGGTCTTTCCCGAGTACTCCACCCAGGGGATCATGTACGACCGGTCCGAGATGCTGGCCACCGCGGCGTCCGTACCGGGGGACGAGACCGACGTCTTCGCCGCCGCGTGCCGCGAGGCGCGGGTGTGGGGCGTGTTCTCGTTGGCGGGCGAGCGGCACGAGGAGCATCCGCACAAGCCGCCGTACAACACGCTGGTGCTCATCGACGACCAGGGCGAGATCGTGCAGAAGTACCGCAAGGTCCTCCCGTGGTGTCCGGTCGAACCCTGGTATCCGGGCGAGTCCACCTACGTCTCGGACGGGCCGAAGGGCCTGAGGATCTCGCTGATCATCTGCGACGACGGCAACTACCCGGAGATCTGGCGGGACTGCGCCATGAAGGGCGCCGAACTCATCGTGCGGTGCCAGGGCTACATGTATCCGGCCAAGGACCAGCAGGTGCTGATGTCCAAGGCGATGGCGTGGGCCAACAACTGCTACGTGGCGGTGGCCAACGCCGCCGGGTTCGACGGCGTGTACGCGTACTTCGGGCACTCCGCGATCATCGGGTTCGACGGCCGCACGCTGGGCGAGACCGGCGAGGAGCCGTACGGCATCCAGTACGCGCAGCTCTCGGTGTCGGCCATCCGGGACGCGCGGACCTACGACCAGTCGCAGAACCACCTGTTCAAGCTCGTGCACCGGGGCTACACCGGCACCGAGGCGGCCGGCGAGGGCGCGGCGGGCCTGGCGGAGTGCCCGTTCGACTTCTACCGGCTGTGGGCGAGCGACCCCCGGAAGGCGGCCGAGCACGCGGAGGCCATCACCCGGAGCACGGCCGCGGTGCCGCCGGTGCCGCCGGGTGGAGGCGGTGCGGCCTGAGCCGACGCGGGTGGCGGCGGGCCGGTGGTCGTGCGGGCTAACCCGCCCGCTCCCGACCCGCCGGGCCGTGTCCGGCGCGCGGGTCGAAGGTGGTGCCGTGCTCCGTCTCGTACGGGTGGATGAGGTAGCCGGCGCGCGTGCGGTTGCGGGCGCCGAGGCGGCGCAGGATCTCGTTGATGTGGCGCTGGCAGGTGCGGACGGACATGCCCATGCGGCGGGCGATGGCCTTGTCGTCCTCGCCGGCGACGAACAGCCGCACGATGTCGGACTTGACGGCGTCGGACGCGGCGATGGCCTGCTGGCGGCCCAGCTTGGCCGGAAAGGGCGTGGCCTGGTCCCACAGCCGGTCGAAGGTGGCGGCCACGAAGTCGACCGTGCTGGGGTCGCGGACGACGACCGCGCCGCGCGGGTCGCCGCGCAGCGCGAGGACCGCGACCTGGCGGTCGACGACGAGCGCGCGGGCGAACCGGTCGCCCAGCGTCCTGACCGGGCAGCCGAGGTCGGCCAGGTGCTCGGCCTGGGCGAGGGTGGCGTGGTGGAACTGCGCCGTGTGCTGGTTCAGCGCGCGGACGCGCAGCCCGTGGGCGCGCGCCGGCTCGGCGAGTTCCAGCGGCTCCCACGGCGCCTCCCGCGGTCCGCCGGCGCCCGGTTGGGCCGCGAGCACCTCGCGCGTGGCGTGCGCGAGCGGCTCGGCCACGCGGCGGCGGACCGGCAGGGCGCCGGTGACCGCCTCGGTGCCCTGCCCGCGCAGCCGGTGCGCGACGCCCTCCTGGTAGCGGTCGGCGAGGGCGGCCAGCTCGCCGCGCACGTGCCCGAGCGTCTCCTGGAGCTCGGTGATCCGGCGCGCGGCGGGCTCGACGAGGTGCGGTTCCGCGTAGTCCGGCGAGACGGCCGTCAGCCGGCCCGGCTCCGCCCGCGCCGGCCGCAGCAGGCGCGGCCGCAGCAGCGCCTGGAGGCAGCGGGTCAGCTCCTCCTCGGGGCGGCCGGTGAGGCGTACGAGGTCGGGCAGGCCGATGCTGGCGGTACGGCTCGCGTGCGCGTAGACCTCGAGTGCGGCGGGTTCCAGCGGCGTCAGGGACGCCAACTGTTCGATCTCGGCCTCCGCCGACGCCGCCTGGGGTGCCGGCTGGCGCCCGCGCCGGGGCGCGGCGCCGGCGGAGGGGGCCGGGCGCGGTGCGCGCGGGTGCGGCGCCGCGTCCGGCCCGAGGGCCGTCGCGTCGATGTCGTGCGGGGAGGTCGTCACCGCCTGTGCCTCCTGCCGGTGGCGCCTTACCAGCGCTTGGTCTCGCCGATGAAGTCCGGGATCTCGATGGCGGTGCCCTGGCGGCGCGCCTCGCCCAGCACGTGGTGGCCGACGGCGAGGTCGAGGATGCCGAGGCCGAACGGGGAGAAGACGGTGGGCTTGGCGGGGTCGAGGGTGACGTTGCCCTGGAGCAGGGAACCGAGCGTGCCGGTGATGAAGTCCCGTCCCCCGGTGAGCTGTTCGGCCAGGTGCGGCGATGTCTGCGCCTTGAGGCAGTGGTCGACGTCGTCCACCACGTTGTTGCTGCGCAGCAGCACCTCGGGGGCGATGTCGCGCAGCGAGATGTTCAGCAGCACCTGGCTGGGGCGCAGGGTGGTGTCCGCGCTGACGTAGGGGGTGGCCGCGGTGGTGGCGAAGACCACCAGGTCCCGGTCGAGGGCGTCGTCCAGGGTGCCGATGGCGACCGGGACGCCGAAGCGCGTGGTGGCGTGCTCGCTCAGGTGGCCGGCGCTGGTGGGGTCGAGGTCGTGGACGAGCACGTCGGCCACGGCCACGCCGGCCGCGTGCAGGTAGTCGAGGATGGTGCGGGCGATGACGCCGGCGCCGACGACCGCGAGCCGCACCGGTTCGGCCGAGGTGACCAGGCGGGAGGCGGCGACGGCGGCCGATGCCGCGGTCCGTACGGCGCTGATGGTCGCGGCCTCCAGGCAGGCCAGCGGGTAACCGGTGGCGTAGTCGTTGAGCAGCAGCGTCGCCGAGGCGCGTGGCAGGCCCTGCTTGGTGTTGTCGGGGAAGCTCGCGATCCACTTCATGCCGATGGTGTCCACGTCGCCGCCGAGGTAGGAGGGCAGGGCGATGACGCGGGCGTTGGGCTTGTCCGGGAAGCGCAGGAAGTAGCTGTCGGGGTTGACCGAGAGCCCCCGCTCGTGGGCGATGTAGGTGTCGGCGACGATGCGCAGGACGTCCTTGTGCGCGCCGGCCAGGACGGTGGAGACGGCCGCGCCGGGCACGACGAAGAAGTGGGACATCGACTCTTCCTTCTGGGGTGGGTGGGGATGTGCGGGCGGCTCGGCGCCGGGCAGTCAGCGAACGGTGTGGTTCACCGCCTCGCCACGCACCATTCGAGGACGGCCATGGCCGCGTACATCTTGTTCTCCGACTGGTCGAAGGCCAGGCTGTGCGGGCCGTCGAGCACCTCGGCGGTGACGTCTTCGCCGCGGTGGGCCGGCAGGTCGTGCAGGAAGACCGCGTCCGGGCTGCGGTCCCAGAGCGCGGTCGTCACCTGGAACGGCGCGAAAACGTCACGCCACCCCGGGTCGGGCTTGCTGGTGCCCGTCGTCTGCCACCGGGTGGTGTAGATGACGTCGACGCCCTGCGGCGGGCTCGCCATGGAGTGCGTCTCGCTCACGCGCGCGCCGCTGGCCCGCGCGTTGTGCTGGGCCTGGCGCAGCGTCCCCGGGTCCAGGCCGTAGCCGGGTGGCGTCCGCAGCTCCAACTGGACGTCCGGGTAGCGGCTGAGCGTGAGCGCGAGCGCGGCGGCCGAGTTGTTGCCCTCCCCCACGTAGCACACGCGCAGCCCCTCGACGCGGCCGAAGTGGGTGAGCATCGTGGTCAGGTCGGCGATGGCCTGCGTGGGGTGCTCGTCGGCCGTCATCGCGTTGATCACCGCCATCCGGTCCTGCCGGGCGAAGGCCCGCAGCTCGGCCGGGTCGCCCGCGGTCCGCACCACCAGCAGGTCCAGCATCCGCGAGAGCACCTCGGCGGTGTCCTCCAGCGTCTCGCCCGTGTTCGTCTGGAGGTCGCCGGGCCCGAACGAGACGAGCTGCGCGCCGAGTCGCAGGGCGGCGGACGAGAAGGACGTACGGGTACGGGTGGAGGTCTTCAGGAAGTGGATGCCGGCGACCAGGCCGGCCAGTTGGCCACCGGAGCGGACGGAGCCTCGGGAGAACTCGGCGCCCCGCTCGACCAGGGCGCGCAGGTCCGCGTCGGTCAGGTCCCTGGTGGAAATCAGATGTCGCACCGTGGCGTTGCTCACTGTCTACCCCTGCCTTTCACGACGCACCGGTTGGGTGTAGAGCGCGACTCAACTCGGGCTCACACATGGCAAGTTGACACCGCGCGTGCGCACCGTGGAGAAACCCCGCTGGCGCACACGGCGGCCCTCGCATCGCGGCCGACGCCGCACCGGGGTCCGGCCGCTCGCGGTCGCGAACGACGGTCGGACGGCGGCGGGGCGGGCCCGGAACGGGGCGGCGCCCGAGGTCAGGAGGCGCGGGGCGTCGCGCGGCGCAGGCTGGCCGGCCGCATGTCGGTCCACACCCCGTCGATATGCGTCAGGCACTCCTGCTTGGCGCCCTCGAACCCCTCGGCGCGCCAGCCCGGCGGAAGCTCGCCGCCCACGGGCCAAACGGAGAACTGCTCCTCGTCGTTGAGCACCACGCGAAAGCGCTGGTCGTCACTCATGGGCTCCCCCGAGCCAAGGCGGCCCTCCGTCGGAGAGCCGTACGGAATTCCGGTCATGTCCCGGTCATCTGCGAACACCGGTCGTGCGGTGGTTCTGGTGCCTGTGCTGGGTGGGGCTGGCCGGCGTCACCGACCGACGCCCGATCGCTTGGCGACCCCCTCGCCGCCCCGCTCGCGTTGGACTCTGCCACGGTCCGGGGCCCCTCGCTACTCCCCACGCAGTGCCGGCAGTTGACGCCCGGGGAGAAGACGGAGCAAAGGCGGGAGTACCACCCCGACGCCGCCGCCGTCGCAGCCGCAGGTTGCCACCGAGTGACATGCGGCGAGTATGACCACGATCACACTCGGGCACGTACGGTGGCACCACGGGCACGCGCCGGTGGCCAGTTCGCCGCCCCTACCCACCCCCGTCGACCGGCCAGATGGCCAGCCCGCCCCCCTCCACCGCCCGTCGTCGGCGCCTTCCGGCCGATGACCGCTCCGGCCACCCCGCGACCCAGCTTCCGTCATTCGGCTCGAAACGACTGTCCGGTACGAGGCTTTGGTCGCCCCATCCCGCGCGGCGGATACGCCATATCGGCCACGCCACGCGGGGTACGTGGCCGACTCGGCGATCTCATTTGCCTAATCGCGCAGGCGAGTTGCCGCGTCCCCGATGTCCGGGACCACGCCCTTCGGGGCGTACCGATCGCGCCCATACGTGAACCCGGGCCGCCGCCACACGCCGGCCTCCGCCCTCGCGCCGAGGACACGCCGGGCGTCCCGGCCTTCCCGCGCGGGTCAGCCCACGTGTCCGCGCCGACACCCCGGGGTGTGCCGCCCTTGTGTGGCCGTGTGGCCCGCGCATATCTTTCTGCCCGTCTAGTGGGCCGCAGCGAGGCCGACCGCACAGCCCGATGAGCCTGACCGGTGTGGGTCAGGCAGAAGCCGAAGAATTCGGCGGGGTCGCGGGGGCCGCGCCGGTGTCCGGTGCCGGTGGCGTGGTCACCGGCTTTCGTTGTGCGCGGGCGCCGCGCCCTCGGCCCAAGACGTGCCGTGGCTACCGCTCGCCGCGGCGCTCCCCCTGCCTTCCCGGTCGCGGGTCAGTCGTGCGCGCGTGCACCCGCGAGTCGCGGGGCGCGGGCCGCGCCCGACCGCCGCGACCGCGTCCGAGTCGGACTCCGGACGTGCCGCCACGCGTCCGCGCCCGAACCAGGTCTCAAGGAGCAACGTGTTCAAGGATCTGATCCCGCCCCCGGGCCCGCCGCGCGGCCTGGCGCTCGCCCAACTGGTGTGCCGCCTCGGTGACGGCGCCTACCACATCTGCGCCGCGCTCTACTTCACCCGCATCGTCGGGCTGTCCCCGTTCCAGATGAGCCTGGGCCTGACCATCGGCTGGTCGGCCGCCCTCGTACTGAGCGTCCCGCTGGGCCACCTGGCCGACCGGGTGGGCCCGCGGGGAACAGCAGTCACCCTCTTCGTCTGCGCGGCCCTCTCCGTGGCCTCCTTCATCTTCATCACGGCTTTCGTACCGTTCATCATCGCCTCGTGCGCGTACGCGGTGAGCCAGCGCGGCGGCTCGGCCGCCGAACAGGCGCTGCTCGCCGGCCTGGTGCCCAAGGACCAGGTGACCCGGGTGCGGGCGTTCGTCCAGTCCAGCTACAACGCGGGCATGACGATCGGCGCCGGCCTCGGCGGCCTCGTGCTGCTCTTCGACCGACAGGGCGCGTACTACGCCGCGTTCGCGCTGAACGGCATCGCCTTCCTGATCGCCGCGTACATCCTGCGCCGACTGCCGGCCGTGGCCCCGGTCCCGAAGGCGCCGCCCTCCCCGGACGGCAGGCCGGCCAACAAGTCGGTCTTCCGGGACGCCCCGTACGTGGTGATCAGCGTCCTGAACACGGTGCTGCTGCTGTACGTACCGCTGATCGCCGTGGCCCTGCCGCTGTGGATCAGCGAGCACACCTCGGCGCCGGTGTCGCTGCTTTCGGTGATGCTGATGCTCAACACGGTGGTCGTGGCGCTGTTCCAGGTCCGGGTCTCCGAGGGCGTCAAGGATCTCACCAGCGCCATCCGCTTCCTCCTCCTCGGCAGCTTCCTGCTGGCCGCGGCGTGCGTCGCGTTCGCCTTCTCCGGCACCTGGGACTCGGCCTGGACGGCCGGCGTCCTGCTCGTCGTCGCCGCGGGCCTGATGGTCGTCGGTGAGATGATGCAGGCCGCCGGCGAGTGGGAGGTCAGCTTCGGGCTGGCCCCCAAGGGCAAGACGGGCCAGTACCAGGCGTTCTTCGGCAACGGCATCACCGTCGCCGAGATGCTCGGCCCGCTGGTGCTCACCGGCCTCGTCGTCTACTGGGGCGCCCCCGGCTGGATTCTGCTGGGCGGACTGTTCGTCGCGGTCTCGGCCGCGATGGCCCCCGTGATCCGCTGGGGCGGCCGGGTCCGGGACGAGAACGAGCGACTGGAGCGGGAGTCGCTGGCGCCGGCCGAGGCGGTCGGGGCGGCCGGGCCCCCGGATGGGGCGGAGTCCCTGGTTCCGACTCCGGCGGTCTCGACTCCGGACCCGGCTCCGGCTCCGGTGGCCAAGCCGGCCACGGACCACCGTGGCGAGGCGGTGGACGACCTGGTGTAGCGGCCGGCCCCCGCGCCCGCGCACAGCCGCGCGCACCCCGCCCGCGCCCCCGCGCTCTCCCACGGCCGAACACGACCGACGGCCGCCCGCGAATCCGGGGGCGCGGGCGTAGGGGCGGGCGCGGGCGGAGGAATTCACCATGCCTCCGCGAACATGACGCCATAGCGATATTGGCCTTAGACGCGACGAACGCGCCGTCATAGCGTCAAGGGTGTCCGCAGGGGGAGATCACAGCGAGGGGAATTCACCATGGGCATCGGCAATCTGAGGACCGCTGACGCATATCGCCAGGGGCTGGGGAACCGGCGGAACGCCAGCGGGAGGCGGGCGAAGCTGAAGAAGTTCCTCGGGGTGTCGCTGGCCGCCGCGGCCGTGGGCGTCTGCGCCGTGGGCAGCGCGGACGCCAACACCAGCACCGGCCAGAGCACCAGCACCAACACCAGCACCACCGCCTCGGAAAAGGCCCGCGTCGATGTCGTCGATATCAAGCTGAAGAACGAACAGCACGCGGTGACGGACCTCGGCCCGGCGGGTCCGAGCCTGGGTGACTACAACTCCTTTTCCGGCCGGGCCATAAGGGACGGCCGCGAGGTCGGACTTGGCGCCGGTTCGTGCAAGACGGTTCATATCGAGGGCGACAAGGCCACGACGCAGTGCGTAATCACGGTGGAGATCGGGCGCGGCTCGGTGACCATGCAGTCGCTCGCGCCAAAGGGAGGGAGTTCGCTCGACATGGCCATCACCGGCGGTACGGGCGCCTACGCGGGTGCACGGGGTACCGCACACTACTGGGCCATCGGAACGCCGGACGAGTGCATGCGGGTTCGCCTCCTGCGGTGATCCACGAGGCGCGACCGGGCGGCGACCGCTACCGGCCCACCGCTCACGACACGGCGATGCCCACCGTCACGCCGACGGCCCGATGTCCTCCTCCGGCGTGACGGTCCAGTGCCAGGTGATGGTGGCGGTGTAGTCGAAGTGCCGGCCGCCCGGGTGGTCGCGCGCCGTGTGGGCGCTGCACCAGCGCTGGGCCTGGGCGCACTGGGCGTCGAGGTCGTGCGCGGGGTCGGCCTCGGGGGAACGGTCGCCGCAGGTCCGGCACACCGCCCGGGTGAGCGGGGGCGGCTGGCTCGGGTCCATGTCGACGGTCATGGCGACGAAGCGGTAGTGGCTGCGGGTCACTGGGCTGGGCCTTTGATGGTCAGGTGGGCGTGGCGGGCGCACGCGCGGTGCGCGGTGAGCCGTCGGCGTACGGGATCGTCCGGATGCCGACGGCCCACGGCGGTAACGGCTCGATCCCGCTCAACGGCACGGTCACAGACCTGACACCGCAACGGGAGGGCCTCCGCCCCGTGCACGGCGAGCACGGCCGGGGCCAGGGCCGCCGCGAGGATGGCGGGCCGGCTCAGGTACTGCCCCGACCACCCACCCGGCACCCGCCAGTGCAGGCCAGGACTGTTGTGCCGGCCGGCGGGCGGTACGCCGAGGTAGGTGGCGCTGGTGTCGGTACGGGCCGGGAGCACGGTGACGTACGGCCGCAACCGCTCCCACTGTTCCCACGGCGCGCGGGCCGCCTCGCGCGGCGGGAGCAGCCAGTACGCGGTGCAGGTGTGGGGATCGATGATCGCGGCGCTGCCCTCGATGCCGTCCAGGACGTCGAAGGCGCGGGCGGCGATGGCGGTGTGGGTGCGTACGGCGTCCCACCGCTCCCCCGTGGGCAGCAGCGTCACCGTCCCGCCCGCCGGCGGAACCCAGGCACGCTCCCTCACCAGACGCCTCCGCGAACCCGGTCGGCCTGACGCTCCGCCGTACGCCCACCGGGGCGCCGGACGACGGCGTACGCCTCGGCCAGCCGCCCCGCGTCGGTCAGCAACCGCCCCGGCTCCGGCGCGACCCGCCACCAGCACAGCCGGGCCCGGGCCATGCCGGGCACGAAGAGGTAGCTCCCGTCGTCCCCGGCCAGCGTCACGCCCTCCCGCTCCCGCAGGTGACGTACGGCCTCGGCCCACGGTTCGATGAGCCAGGTGAGCTGCTGCTCGCCGTCCATTTGGATCACCGCACCGCTGTCCTCACCCAACTCGGCGAGGACGCGGTCACCGCGATGGATGGGCAACGTGAACGCGTGCCACCCCAGCTCCCCAACCCGCGTCCAGCGCACGCCACCGCCGGGAGGAATCCAGTCGTGGGGCGGGGTGGGTGTGGTCGGCTCGGTGGACATGGCGCGGCCTCCGGTGTCATCGGTGATCGATTGATGACTGACCGTAAGGAGTCGGCGGCCGGGGCCTCAAGGGCAATCTGACGAGGTGCTACCGCGTTGTGCCACGGAGCGTTACAGCGGCACTCCCAACGCATCGGCGAGTCCGCGCATTTCGGGAGTGAGCGTCCGCCGTCGCTCGATGACGCGCCCCATGATGTCCTGCGCGTAGCGCTGCGCGACGATCCACTGTGGCGCCTCGGCCCGCACCTGCTGGAGTACCCGTACGCAGCGTGCCTCGTCGCGCAGCCGGAGGTGAGCGTCGGCCACGTCCAGCAGATGCCGGCACCTGCCGCTCTTCCCGCCACCTTGTGCGGGAACCCACTCCCGTACGGCGCTGTGCAGCCGCAGTACGCGATCGGGCCGTCGCTGGATGGCGGCGTGCTCGGCCCGTTGGTGGGTCACCGTCACTGGCCCGAAGTGCCGCAGGTAGTCCGGGGCGCTGATCACCTCACGACCGAGCCCGACCGCCGCGATGTGCGCCATTTGCAGGGCGTCGGCGGCCTCCTGCTTGCGGTTGTCACGTACGGATGCGGCGCCGATGCGCAGTTGGAGACCGCCCCAGACCGCCCACTCCTCCGGCCTCGCACGGGAGATCCGCGGCTCGATGTCGTCGGCCCATCGAGTGGCCAACTCGGCCACGTCGGCGAGCCGGCCCCGTCGTAGCATCGGCGCACACTCAGCGACGACCGCCGCGCCACCGTCGAGTTCGTCCGTGGCGAGCTCCAGCGCGCGTTGCGCGGCATCGGCCGCCACCTCATGCCGCAGTTGAGCGAGGAATGACGTGACGAGCTGCATGACCTGGTATCGCAACCGGCGCGCTGGCTGGGAATCGTCGAGTGCGCCAGCATCGCGAATGAGAGCGGGGAGCATTCCGCCGAGAGAGTCGTACCGCTCTGTCGCGAACAGCGCCCGCCCGCCTGCCAGGGCACCGGAGACCCCCGCTGTTGTCGGCGGCTCGGGTGGTTGAGCGGGTGGCGCCGCCAGCGCCGCGACGGTAGGGCGCCAGATGTCTTCAGGGATCGCCGGCTGCCAGGGTGTCGGCGCCTCGGTGAGCAGATGCGTCGTGGTGACGCCGAGCGCGCGAGCGAGTTGGTGAGCGGTCTCCAACCGCACGTCGGTCCGCTCACCCTGCTCCAGCTTGCGCACGGTGGAGACGGATAGGTCAGCGGCATTGGCCAGTTCGCTCTGGGAAAGGCCGCGCCTTTTCCGGGCGATTCGCAGTCGTTGGCCGATGGTGCCAGGGGCCTCGGGCATACTGAGCTCCGTTCTGACTCGACACCAAAACGGTACTCCGACGCGACGACGTGGCGGTGACGCGGCGATGCCCGCAGGACTGCTGGTGCTCTGGGACATCGACCACACTCTCGTGGACACGCGTGGCATGGGGCGCGAACTGTGGGCCACCGCGTTCCACGAGGTCACAGGCGTCGAACTGCGCGAGCGGGCAAGCATCGAGGGACTGACCGAGCCCGTCATCCTCCGCGAGACAGCCCGGCTCCATGGAGTGCGTGACAGCCGGGAGTTGTTCGAGAGGTTCGCGCACGCCTTGGGCGCGGCGCACGTACGACACGCGGCCGAACTGCGCGTACGCGGCCAGGCCCTGCCCGGCGCCCGCCAGCTCCTCAACGCCCTGGCCCAGCGCCCGGGGGTTCGGCAGACGGTCGTGACCGGCAACATCCGCACGGCCGCCGAGGTGAAACTGTCGGCGTTCGACCTGCAGCGCGAACTGGACCTGGACATCGGGTCGTTCGGTGAGGACGCCGACGAACGACCGGGCCTGGTACGCGTCGCCTTGCGGCGCTCCGACACCCCGGCCGAGCACGCGGTCCTCCTCGGGGACACCCCGGCCGACGTACGCGGCGGACTCGCCCACGGCGTACGAGTCATCGGCGTAGCGACCGGCCGCACGAGCGCGGCCGACCTGGCAGCGGCGGGCGCGACGCAGACGCTGCCGAACCTCGCCGACACGGAGCGGGCACTGCGCCTGATCGCGGGCTGACGCGACCCCCTGGACGGCGGGCCAGAACGCCACGGCCGACGCTCACCGCCGTACCGAACCTGGTCGACCGGACGAGATCCGATCAACGTCGGCGGTGGCCGCCCTGGATGTTGCCTCGACTGCGCCTCGCCTCACCACTCACTCCTCCGGTGTGGGCCGTCACGCCCAACCGCCCCCGGAAACGATCGCCCCGACTGAAGAAACGTGCATGCACACCGCACAGCGTGTCCGAAAGTCGGCCACAACGCCCGGTGGTACGAGGTAAGTTGGCGGCCGTCGCACGACAATCAGCAAGTCCGTGTACGGGATGGCGGCACCACCAGCCGGCCGCGACAGGCCCACCCCGCGGGCGATCCATCGCCCGCGGTCGAGCGGGTAACGCGGAAAACCGCTGGCCGGCCGGTCGCCGAACCTCCGGGGGAGACGGCTCCGGGCCCGTGTTCGCGTGGCGCGCGGGCTTTCAGTGCGCCTGTCGGGCGGCGCGGACCGACCGGTTCACATTCGGCCATCACCGCACCGTCGCACATTCTTCCGGGCGGCATTCTCCGCCCCCACAAGAGCGTCGAAGAGGCCGACGGAAAAGAGGAGTTTCGCTGGTGGCGGCAGTAAACCGGGGATAAGCTGTCGCGCGCTGCTCGCGATGGCGGTCAGTGAGGGTGGGGGCGGGGTGGGGGCACCGTGGCTGAGCTGCAGGAAGACTCAACCCAGGACGGGTCGGCCCGGGGTCGTGAACGCGCGTTTTGCTTTTCCGGGTCTGCCACGCTGACATCCCGTCCGCAATACACCCGGACAGTCATCACAAAGCGGTCCACGCAACGTCAGTGGGCCCTTTTTTCTGCCCTGATGTTCGCGGCCGGCGTCCGCGCCTGAGGTCATGAAGTGGATGCGTAGCGAGAAGCGGGCGCTTCGTTTTCACGACAGAAGTGTCACGTCAAGAGAAGTGACAAGAGAAGTGTGGAGTGTGATGCCATGAACCGAGTCGGCAGAGACTCACGCCGGTTAGCCCGAAGGCTCAGAGAGCCATCGGCGCGCATCGGTCTGTCCGTTCTCCTCCTGGCCGGCGGCGCCGTGGGAGCGACGACGGGGCCCGCCGCCGCTTCGGCCGACGACGGCACGCTCACGGTCCAGGTGCTGCGCGACTTCTTCGGCACCGGCGTGGTCAACGCGACGATGGACGTGCCGCAGCGGGGCATGAAGGTGCAGGTCACCGACCGCGACGGGCACGTCGTCAACGGCGTCACGGATGCCACGGGGAAGGTCGTGGTGGAGGGGTCGACGGAGCTGGAGGGCGGTCGGTACCGCGTCGACGTCACCGTTCCGGCCCCGTACAGCAAGTACCTGCGGGCGGCGCCCGCGTCGACGGCGGAGAACCACTTCGACAGCTTCACGTCGTTCGTGAACGTGTCGGGCGGCAAGGACGCCTCGGTGGTGACGGGGGTGTGGAACCCGGCGGACTACGCGCTCCCGGACTCACGGTACTTCGTGCCGGTCCACAACGGGCCCAACGGGAAGGACACCCGGGCGTTGGTGGCGTTCGGGACGAAGTCCCGGGGCACGTGCCCCACCAACGTGGCCTGCCCGACCACCCTGGCCACGCAGGACCAGGTGGGCACGACGTTCGGGTTGGCGTACGACACGGACAAGAGCCGGCTGTTCCAGAGCGCCTTCGCGCGACGCTACGCCGCGTACGGGCCGAAGGGCGGCGGCGCGATCTACACGGTGCCGGCCGACGGCTCGGGCGCGCCGAAGTTCTTCGCCGAGGTACCGGACGCCGCGGTGACGCGGCACGACAGCGCCAACATGATCAAGGACCCCGGGTTCACCGAGGCGCCGGGCAAGGAGAGCATCGGCGGCCTGGCCCTGTCGGAGGACGGCTCGACGCTGTACGCGGTGAACCTGCGCACCCGCAGCCTGGTGAGCTTCGACGCGACGGGTGAGACGGCCGACAAGCCCAAGGCGACGGTCCCGATCCCGGACCCCGGGTGCGCGAGCGCCGACGACTGGCGGCCGTTCGGTCTCCAGACGCACAACAACACGTTGTACGTCGGCGGCGTGTGCAGCGCGGAGAGCACACAGAAGCGCGCCGACCTGAAGGCGGTCGTCGCCACGTACGACGGCAAGCGGTTCTCCACGGTGCTGAGCCACCCGCTCACGGCCGTACGCGGCAGTGTCTTCGGCGCGGGCGACGACAAGGGCACCCACTGGAACCCGTGGAACACCAGCCTGGGCACCTGGGACGACCGCAAGCAGGGCAACGTGTTCATCGACCCGCAGCCCGAGCTGTCGTCGATGGCCTTCGCCCGTGACGGCTCGATGATCCTGGGCTTCCGCGACCGGTTCATGGACGTACTCGGCTGGGGCGGCCTCGACCCCCGACCGGGGGACGACACGCCGGAGAACGGCATGTCCGGTGGCGACATCACCATGGTCTGCGCCACGCCCACCGGTGAGTACCAGTGGGAGGGCACCGGAAGCTGCCCCAACCACGCCACCGCCGCCAACAGCGGCGGTCAGGCGGCCGGCGTGGTCGAGTACTTCCCGGGCGACTTCTACACCACCGCCCACCAGGAGACGGCGCTGGGCTCGGTGGCCTACATCCCGCAGCAACAGTGGGTGGCCAGCACCGAGTTCGACCCGGTCGTCGACGTCGCGACCTCCGGAACCGGGTACTTCGACATCACGACCGGTCAAGGCCCGGGCAACGCCCCGAACGCCAACGGGTACGAGTTCGTCAGCGGGAGGCAGGGCGGCTTCGGCAAGGCCGGCGGGCTCGGTGACATCGCGTACGCGGCGGCGAACGCACCGATCCAGATCGGCAACGTCGTGTGGTTCGACGGCGATCACAACGGCATCCAGGACCCGGGGCACGTACTGCTGCCGGGGGCGACGGTCAGCCTGCTGGACGCGGACGGCAAGCAGGTCGCCACGACCACGACCAACGACGCCGGCGAGTACTACTTCGGCGGTGTCGGGGCCGAGTACGAACTCACGCGGGGCGCCAAGTACACGGTGCGGTTCGACGTGTGCACCGCGGACACCAGCGAGGTGCCCGAGCAGCCCTCGGCCGACGAGCTGAGGTTCACGCTCCCGCGCGCCGGGGCCAACCGCAAGCACGACTCCAATGTCACCCCGCCGAAGACCGGGCCGTTGTGCACCGGCGACGCGCCGGTCACGGCGCCGGACAAGCCGGGCGGGGTCGACCACACGATCGACGCCGGCGTGTACATCCCGAAGGACACGCCGCCCCCGACCCCGACTCCGACCCCCACTCCGACCGATCCCACTCCGACCCCGACGCCCACGCCGACCCCGGAGCCCACCTCGACTCCGACATCGCCCCCGACCTCGACCCCGACTCCGCCCACCGACACCAAGCCACCCGCGCCCGTGCCACCCGGCAACGACCCGGGCCCGAACGGCGGCGGCGGACCGGGCGGCGGAGGTAGCGGTGGCGGTGGCGGCGCCCAGGACGGCGGCGGCGGTTCGCTCGCCGACACCGGCGCGTCCAGCGTGCCGGAACTGGTCGGCCTCGTCGGCCTGCTGGTGGGCTCGGGCCTGGTCATCGCGTACGTGACCCGGCACCGGCGCACCCGACAGCACTGAGCGCACCACGCATCAGTGATCCGCCCGTCCGCGATCCGAAAGGCGCGGGCGGGCGGTTCACGTCCCGGCCGGCCCACGAGGACCGGCCTCGTTGTCGTCGGCCCACGAGGGTCGGCCTCGATGTCGTCGGTCCACGAGGGTCGGCCTCGATGTCGTCAGCCACCTGACCGTCGCGTCCCGCCGCGTGCTCGCGGAGGTAGGGCGGTGGGGTGATCGAAAGGGTGAATGGGCAAGTGTCAGCGTCGAACCGCGTGCGGAGCGCGCGCCCCCGCAGGGTCTCTCCGGGGCGTCCGGCCGGCCGGCGTCGGTGGCCGTGGTCGCGCCGGCCCTGGATCGTCATCGGCGTCGCGGTGGTGGGGGTGGCCGCACTGGTCGCGGTGGCCGTTCTCCTGCTCGCCGACGACGACTCCGGCGGCGACGGCCCGCGCGCGCTGACGTCGGAGGAGGCGAGCCGGCTGGCGATGGCCCGGTTCCGCAACTACGAGGCGCGGGGCCGCGCGGTGACGATCACCGTGCCGGGCGCCGCCGGCGAGCTGACCGTCACCGGGGCCGTCGACTACCGGCGCAAGGTCGGTTACGGCGTCGTGCACGGCACCGGGCGCAACGAGTCCAGTGACGGGCTGATCCAGTGGACGCCCACCTCGGTGCGCGTCCACCCGATGGCGGACGCCCCGGCGCACGCCCCCGCGTCGCCGCCCCGCTCGGGCTGGCACGACCGCCCGCCGCTGGCGTCCGGCAGCGCGCTGGACACCGCCCTGTCCATCGCGCTGGGCCTCGGCGGCGACCGCCCCGACAACGCCGAACTGCTGGCGCAGAACGGGGCCGCCTGGTGGGGGCGGGAGCGGGTGAACGGGGAACGGGTGGACGTCATGACCGGGCCGTCGTCCCCCGACCGCTCCGGCACGGCGGGCAACGTGCGCTACTGGATCGACTCCGACGGCACCCCGCACCGGGTCCGGGTCACCGTGGAGTCGCAACCGGAGCCGGTCGTCATCGACTTCGACACCCACCCGTACGTGCCCGTCAAGCCCCTGCCCACGGCCGCCCCGACCCGGTAACCGCCGGTCAGGGCAGTCGCACCCGGGCGTTGGCGGCGAGCAGGGACACCGGCGGCAGCGGGATGTCCGCCGTCTTCGGCAGGGCGGGGACGGGCGGCACGGTGGTGGCGCCCGCCGTGGTCGCGTCGGGGAACTGCGGCTGCGGTGCGGGCGCCGCGACCTCGGTGAACGGGATGCCGCCGGGCGCGGTCGGCGCCCTCCACGTGCCGGTCGGCGAGGACGTCCTGGCCGGCACCGGGCAGGCCGCGGTGGTCGCGAGCCGGGCGGGCACGGTGCGGCGCAGCTCGTTGCCGCGCAGGCAGTTGCCCCGGCGCGGGGTCGCGGTGGGGAACGTCCAGCCGACATCGACGGCGTTGTCGGTGAACGTGTTGTCCGCGATCCGGTTGGCGAGCGTGGGGATGTCGGCGGTCGCGGTGAGCACCAGCCCGGCGTTGCGGTGGCCGGCGACGCGGTTGCGGACGACCTGGTTGTCGCTGCCGCCGTCGATGCCGATCCCGATGCCATACCCGCCGTCGGCCTGCTGGGGGGTGGCCGCCTGCTGGTTGGCGGCGATCAGGTTGCCGGCGATGACGGAACCCTTCTGCGGGAGCAGCTTCTCCTGGTGGTTGGAGTTGGTGGTGAGCCCGACCCGGTTGCCGACCAGGCGGTTGCGGACCACGTACATGTCCTCGCTGGCGTTGGTGCCCTCGTAACCCACCGCGTTGAGTTCGGCGACGTTGTCCCGCACCACGATGTTGCAGGGCTTGCACTGGCCGACGTAGATCCCCGAGTCGGCGCCGCCCGACGCGTAGCTGTGCGCGATGACGCCGTTCTGGGCGGAGAACGCGTAGATGCCGTACAGGCCGTTGCGGGTCGCGGTCACGTGCGAGACCAGGAACGACTTCAGGAAGGTGACGGGCTCGTCGCCGGTGTCGTAGCCGTCCCCCGTACCCGGCAGGCCGGCGGCGGCCTTCGCCGAGCCGGTGATCAGGACCCCGTTCTGCGTGTTGTTCCGTACGGTCAGGTTCTGCACGGCCACGCCGGGCGCGGAGACGAGGACGCCGTTGGGTTGCCGCAACCGCCCGTCGATGACGACCTTGTCCCGCGAGACGCCGCGCAGGGTGACGCGCGGCCGGTCGATCCGCACCGACTCGTGGTAGACGCCGGGGGCGACCAGCACCAGGTCGCCGGGGCGGGCCAGGGAGACCGCGGCCGAGATCGTCGGGGCGTCGGCCGGTACGCGGATCGTCACGTGCGCGCCGGCCGGGCGTCGGCCCTCGCCCGAGTCGCCGCCACCACCGTCACCGCCACCGCCACAGCCGGCCACCAGCGTCAGCGTGCCCACTACCGCCGCCCACACGCGAAAAGCTAATCGAGGCATGATCCCAGTCTGGCACGGTGCCCCCAATTCCTCCCCGGAAAAGCCCGGTTGACCAGCGCGCGCGATCCGGGTGTGGCACTGTGCACGCCATGCGCCGCCGAGCCGACCGCCAGCCGTCCCGCCGTACGTTCCTCGACGCCACCGGCGCCCTGGTGGCCGCCGGCCTGACCGTGGGCTGCACGGCGGACTCCGCCCAGCCGGGCCGGCACGCCCCCACCTCGGCGGCCACGCCGGCGCCGGTCTCGGCGACGGGCCGCCACCAGGCCGGCATCACGCTCCCCGAGCCCGCCCAACCCCACCTCCTCGCCGTGGTCGCCGACCTCGACACCGGCGCGGCTCCGGGCCCGCTCCTGGCCGACCTCGGCCGGGCCATCCGCACGCTCACCACGGGAACCGACCCGCGACTCCTCGGCCTGGAGCCGGGCGACCTCACCGTGACCGTCGGCGTGGGCCCCCGGCTGGTGCGCGCGGCCGGCGCCTCGCTGCCCGGCGCGACCGACCTGCCGCGCTTCTCCCGCGAGCGGATCGCCCCCGGGGCGGACGGCGGCGACCTGCTGCTCCAGATCTGCGCCAGCGACCCGACGCTCCTCCCGGTCGTCGCCGCCGCGCTCGCCGACCAGGCCGGTGACCGCGTCCGCGAGCGCTGGCGCCAGTCCGCGCGCCGCGGTGCGAACGTGCTTGTCGGCGAGGGCCGCACCGCGCCCCGCAACCCGCTCGGCTTCGTCGACGGCATCATCGGCCCGCACACGGCCGCCGAGCGGCGACGCGACCTGTGGCTGGCCGGGCCCCCCGAGGTCGCCGGCGGCACCCTCGCCGTGCTGCGCCGGATGGAACTGGACCTGCCACGGTTCGCCGCCCTGTCCGTGGCCGAGCAGGAGGCGGTCTTCGGCCGGCGCCGGGCCAGCGGCGTCCCACTCTCCGGCGGCAGCGCCGCCTCGGGCCCGCGCCTCGGGGCCAAGACGCCGGACGGGCGCTACCTCGTCCCCGCCAACGCCCACGCGCGCCGGGCGCACGCCACCGCGGTCGGGGTCGGCCTCATGCTCCGCCGCTCGTACGGCATCGACGACCCCGCCCCCGGGTTGCTGTTCATCAGCTTCCAGAACGAACTCCGGACCTTCACCGCCACCCTCACCCACATGGACACCTCCGACGCGCTGCTGCCCTTCACCACCACGACCGCCAGCGCGACGTTCCTCATCCTCCCCGGCTTCGACACCCAACTCCCGCTCGGATCGCGACTGTTCGGCCGGTCGCGGGCCGCCTGACACGGGCTGGAAGTCGGGCCGGTTCCATGGTGACGCCGGCACCGAGACTCGCCGGCCGATATCCAGGTGCGCGCGCTCGGCGCGGTGGTGTGGGATCGACGCCATGGCGATCGAGTTGGGCACACCGGACGTTGACGGGCTGGGCGAGGCCGTGGCCGTGCTGCGGGAATGGCAGGAGGACGGGGCGGCCATGCAACTCCACCCCGGGGACCTGGGCTGGTACTGGCGGTTCGGCGCCGAGGCCACGGCCGCCGCCGTACGGACCTGGCGACGGGGCGGGCGGCTGCTCGCTGTGGGCCTGTTGGACGGCCCCACCCTGTTGCGCATGACGACCGCGCCCGACGTACGGGGCGACGAGGAGTTGGGGCGACAGTTGGTCACGGACCTGTCCACGCCGGAACGCGGCGTCCTGCCGGCGGAACGGGTGTGCGTCGAGGCCCCGATGGACGCGGTGCTCCAGGACCTGCTGCTCGACGCGGACTGGCACCCCGACGAGCCGTGGACACCACTGCGCCGCGACCTCACGGAGCCGGTGGAGGACCCGGGCGTACGGATCGAGGTGGTCGGCCCGGAACGGGCGCGGGAACGGGCCGACGTACAGCGGGCGTCGTTCGGCGGGTCGACGTTCACGCCCGACCGCTGGCGCGCGATGGCCGCCGGCCTGCCGTACGCCGACGCCCGTTGCCTGCTCGCGTACGACGCCTACGGCGAGGCGGTGGCAACGGTGACGGTCTGGTCGGCGGGCCCGGGCAAGCCCGGAGTGCTGGAGCCGATGGGCGTCCACCACGAACACCGAGGCCGCGGCTACGGCAAGGCCATCACCCTCGCCGCCGCGGTCACCCTGCGGGAGCTGGGCTCCTCCAGCGCACTGGTCAGCACCCCGACGTCCAACGTCGGCGCGGTGGCGACGTACGCGTCGGCCGGGTTCCAGCCGTTGGGCGAGGTGCGGGATGTGTGTCGGGAGGGGGTGGATGGGTGAGGGGTGCCCCGCGTGCGCGGGAACCAGGGCGTCGGCGACGGTCAGAGGCTCACCGGCCTGGGGTCATCCCCGCGTGCGGGGACCAGGGTCAGGCGCCCTCGTGCGGGGGCCAGTCGGGGGTCCATCCCCGCGCGCGCGGGGACCAGGCGAGATAGTGATCCTTGCCGCCGAGCCAGAAAGGTCTCTCCCCGCGCGCGCGGGGAGCAGAGCAATTGACCTGCGGCTTTATCGCGCGGCACCCCGGTTTTTTGCAACTTCCACGAACTCCGACCTATCGCCCAAGTCCGGCACATTGCTCACCTCAATCTCTCGATGAGCCAACCCTCGCAGCCTATCCGCAGTCCACCCCACGAGTAGCCCGACTGCCGACACCAGCCGCGCCCCCAGAGGCACACAACTGCTTGCCGATGGCGCCCGGTTCACTCGGCCGCCCGCTGACGCGACATGCGTCAGGCCAGGCACAGCACGCAGACCCGGACGGCGTACGAACCGGCGACCGAGGCGAGGAGGCTGGACCCGCCTCAACGTAGCGCCAAGGCTCCCGTCCCTCAGAAAGTCGCGTGTCACAAGGCGGGCCGGGGCGAGTCCGTGCAGACCAGCATCAGCGCGGTCGACATCGCCCACGGGCGACACGAACACCACCACCGGGACTCACTGTGCACTCGCAGCCGGGCGGACGATGATTTCGTTGACGTCGACCTGTGGGGGCTGGGAGATGGCGTAGGCGATGGCGTCCGCAATGGCGGAGGCGGGTAGGGCCACGGCGCGGTAGGTCCGCATGGCCTCCCGGGCCACGGGGTCGGAGATGGTGTCGGCGAGTTCGGACTCGGTCACGCCCGGGGAGACGAGAGTGACCCTGATGTCGCCGGTGGACTCCTGGCGTAGCCCCTCGGAGATCGCGCGTACGGCGAACTTGGTCGCGCAGTAGACGGCGGCAGTGGGCGAAATCTCGTACGCGCCGACAGAGGCGATGTTCACGAAGTGCCCGCCACCCTGGGCGCGCATCGTGGGCAGGGCGGCGGCGATACCGTGCAGCACTCCCCGCACGTTCACGTCGATCATCCGGTCCCACTCGTCCGTCTTCAACGCTTCCAGCGGCGAGAGCGGCATCACTCCGGCGTTGTTGACCACCACGTCCACTCGGCCGTAGTGCTCGCGGGTGGCGGACACGAAGGCCCGTACGTCGGCGGCGTCCGTGACGTCCAGCCGCCGGTACGCCGCGCTGCCGCCCGTGGCGGTGATCTCCTTGGTCAGGGCTTCGAGTCGGTCGGTACGTCGTGCGCCGAGGAACAGGTTGTGCCCGTCGGCGGCCAGCCGGCGGGCGGTCGCCTCTCCGATTCCGCTGCTCGCCCCGGTGACCGCGACGACCTTGGTTGCGTGTGTCATGCCTGTGATTCCCCTCGGTAGAGCACCAGGTGCTCGTGGTAGAGCACACCGTCACGGATGTCGCCCGTCGCGGTGAACCCGGAGTCGTCGACGTAGTCGATGTGGCTGCTGGTGACCGTGTAGCGGCCCGTGTACGCGCTGTCGCGGTCGCCTCGGGCCTCGTCGTACCGGCCGTCCGCCCGCAACTCCTGGCGGATGTGACCATCGGCGGTCACCCACATGCCGACCACGTCGGCATCGCCCTCCGCCGTGTCCCCTGTCATGACGAACTCCCCTCGTCCATGGCCCGTGGGCCTGTCTGCTCGACCGAGTCTGGGCAGGTCGAGGGGCGCCGACCAGGTTGTGTGTTGCCTGGGTGCGGCACACCCAGGCAACACACCGCCCTTGCGGCCTAGCCTGAGCACATGGCCGACAACCACCTGGGAGAGTTCCTTCGCGCACGCAGAGCGGCACTGCGGCCGGAGGATGTCGAAATGGCGAGTTACGGCGTCCGCAGAGTCGCCGGGTTGCGCCGTGAGGAGGTCGCCGTCCTGGCCGGGGTGAACGCGGACTACTACACCCGCCTGGAACAGGGCCGCGAACGCCACCCGTCGGCCCAGGTACTCGACGCGCTCGGCCGAGCGCTGCGGCTGGACTCCGACGCGTACGCGCACCTGCACCGGTTGGCTGGGACGACGCCGAGCAACCAGTTCACCCACACCACGGACCGGGTCACCCCGGCCCTACGCCAACTGCTGGACGGCTACCCGGGCGCCCCGGCGTTCGTCATCAACCGGACCCTGGACATCCTGGCGACCAACACCCTGGCCGAGGCCCTGCACTCACCCTTCGAGCGGGCGGACAACCTGGCCCGCATGGTCTTCCTCGACCCGGCGGGACGACAGGTCTACTCGCGGTGGAACAGCACGGCGCAGGCCACCGTGGCCCACCTGCGCCAGGCGGCCGGCCTCGACCCGGACAACCCGCGGCTGCGGGAACTCGTCCACACCCTCACCGAGCACAGCACGGACTTCACCCACCTGTGGACCACCCACGCCGTGCGCGGCAAGACCCAGGACGCCAAGCACTTCCTCCACCCCGATGTCGGCGCCCTGACCCTCACCTACCAGACCTTCGACGTACGCGACGCCCCCGGCCAACAACTCGTCGTCTACCAGGCCGAACCCGCCAGCCCCAGCGCCCAGGCGCTCAGTCTGCTTGGTTCGCTGCATGCCACCTCGGACCGGGCCACGATGTAACTGCGGGGGCGGTGGGGGTGTGATGGCTTGGACAGCGCTTGGCGGCGGCTGGGGGCCATCCCCGCGCGCGCGGGGACCAGCAGGATGAGCGGACGGCTCTGCTGATCGAGCGGGGGACCATCCCCGCGCGCGCGGGGACCAGTAACCGCACCGGCCCCGCGTCCCGGCTTCCCGGCCGGGGCGCGGGGACCATCCCCGCGCGCGCGGGGACCAGAGCAATTGACCTGCGGGTCTATCGCGCGGCACCCCGGTTTTTTGCAACTTCCACGAACTCCGACCTATCGCCCAAGCCCGGCATAACGCTCACCTCAACCTCCCGGCAAGACGGTGTTCGCAGCGTATCCGCAGGCCGCTCCGCGCATGAGCCGGACGCCAACACCAGCCTCTTGGGGCACGCAACTTCCCGCCACCAATGGGCGGTTCACTGCGACGTGCGCCTGAACGACACCTCACGTTCCCCGCCTTCGCCCGCCTACGGCGCGATGGGCCCGATGCCCTCACCGGGAGTGGCCAACCACCGCAAGGTGATGTGGGCGGTGTAGCGCAGGTGGCGGCCATGATGGTCGCGGGCCGCGTGGCTAGTGCACCAGCGTTGAGCTGCTGATGCTGACCGGTGATGGACTCCGACGGCAGGTCGCCCGGACGAGGCGTGCGAAGCGGCGTGCCGTGCGCTCGATCAACTCGCGCTCGCCTGGTACGCGACTGGCATGGACCGCGTCAAAGAAGCACGCCGCGCGCTGGCGCCGTGGAAGGACGCGGCGTGCGTGCGCGCCCTTGACGATCGCCTGTACGACTGGGGCATGACGGTCAGTGCTCTCGCGCGTTGAAGCGGGTGATCGCGCCTGGTAGCTCGCGAAGGCTCTCGACCCGAAGGGTCGGGAGTTTCCGCGCGTCTTCGCTCATCCATTGGATGGTGGCCCAGGGCCCGCGACGCACCAAGGCTGTGTGCATGCCGCTCAGCCGGGCGGGGGCGATGTCGTTGTCGACGCGATCACCCACGTACAGGATCTCCGCCGCGCCAAAGGGAACGGTTTCGCCGACACGCTGAAAGAACGCCGGGGCGGGCTTTGAAACACCCCAGTCGTCCGAAGTGCCGATGAGATCCACGTCATCGGTGAAAAGCTGGCGCAGGATCTTGCCAGCTCGCACGGTTTGATTTCCCGCAATGCCCAACCACATGCCGTAAGCGCGTAGTTGACGCAGCGTGACCCGTACGTCCGGGTAGAGGTCTTCTTCCCCGAAGTGCTCCGGCTGGCCGGCCTGAGCACGACGCTCACGCTCGGCGTAGAGGTCAAAGCCTGGCTGGAACTCCCGGAAGGTCTCCCGGTAGTCCCGGCCCTGGGCGATGACCGCGCCGAACGTCGCCGCGAAGGTGTGTCGAGGCACGCCGATCCAGTCGGCCCAGGTGCCGTACTCCCGCGTCTCATCGACGAGGCATTCCCCGACGTCGAAGACCACCGCTCGAATCATGCGGGCAGGGTAGCGGCCATGTGTGTCGGCTCGTCCCACGCGGGCTGGCCATCGACAGCCTTCCTGTGCCTGTTGCTGCCGCCACCGTCGGCGGGCGGCCCACCCCCGCGCGCGGGGACCAGGTCGGCTCCGTCTCGGATGATGCTGCGGAGTTGGGCCCATCCCCGCGTACGCGGGGACTAGGGGCGGCTCGAAGGCAAGGTGGTCGCGACGACGGGTCCAACCCCGCGCGCGGGGACCAGGGTTGTAGAGGCCCACGCGAGATCGCGGCGCGGGGTCCACCTCCGCGCACGGGGACCAGACCAGGAGATCGAAGATCGTCTGGTTGATGCGGGGCCCATCCCCGCGCGCGGGGACCAGAGCAATTGACCTGCGGCTTTATCACGCGGCACCCCGGTTTTTTGCAACTTCCGCGAACTCCGACCTATCACCCAAGTTCGACGTAATGCCCACCTCAACCTCCCGGCAAGACGGTGTTCGCAGCGTATCCGCAAGCCGCTCCGCACGTGAGCCGGACGCCAACAGCAGCCTCTTGGAGCGTGGCCATCGATGGACGGTTCACCAAGTCGCGCGCCTGCACGCCTCATCACCTGCCCCCTCCACTCGCCTACGGTGCGACAGGCCCGATGTCCTCGGCGGGGGTAACCAGCCACCGCAAGGTCACGTGGGCGGTGTAGCGGAGGTGGCGTCCGTCGGGGTGATCGCGGGCCGCATGGCTGGTACACCAGCGCTGAGCCCGCTGGTGTTGGCCGGTGATGGACTCCGAGGGTTCGGGTTGCGGTGACTGGTCGGCGCAGGTGAGGCAGGTGGCGCGGGCGGTGTACGGATCGGCTGCCGGATCGGGAGCCAGGTTCATTTCGGCGTAGCGGTAGCGGCGTCGGTGGGTCATGGCGGTTACCGGTTGGTGTGGGGGCCGTGGGCGGCGTGGACGGCGGGGGTGAGGGCGGCGGCGAGGTAGGCGGGTTCGGTGAGGTAGCGGCCGGACCAGTTGTGCGGGACGTGCCAGTGCAACCCCGGGCCCGTACGGCGATGCACGGGCGGCACGCCAACGTAATGCACACCCGGCCTGGCGGGGAGCACGGCCACGTGGGGGTGTAGGCGTTGCCAGTGGATGAAGTCGTGTGCCTCGCCCGGCGGTAGGAGCCAGTAGGTGGAGCAGGTGTAGGGGTCCACGATGGCCGCGCTCTCGTGCGGTCCGTTGAGGATGGGGAAGGCCCAGCGGGCGGTGGCGGCGTCGGCGCGTACGGCATCCCAGTCCCGGCCGGCGGGCAGCAGCGAGACGGTGTCGCTGGGTGGCGGGGACCAGTCGGGGTGGGTCACGGACGAACTCCCGGGCGCAGTACGGCGATGGCCTCGACCAGCCGACCGGCGTCGGTCAGGAGACGGCTCGGGCTCGGGGGGATGCGCCACCAGACCAGGCGGGCACGGGCCATGCCCGGCACGAACAGGTACGACCCGTCATCACCGGCCAGCGTGATCTCCTCGTGGTCGCCGAGGTGTTGCACGGCCGGGGCCTTGGGCTCGATCAGCCACACCAGCCGTGCCGGAACGTCCTCCTCGATGACCGCCCCGCTCGCCTCCCCAAGCCCCGCCAAGACTCGGTTCCCCAGGTAGCACGGCAGCGACAGCGCGTGCCAACCCAGTTCACCCACCCGCGTCCACCGCACCCCGCCCCCAGGCGGCACCCAGTCATAGGGCGAGGGAGAGGTGTACTCGGCTCCGATGGGCATGGCGCAGCCTCCGGCGTCATCAGGGGTAATCGCGTGATGACCGACCGTAGGACCCGACGCGAAGGTGACTCAGTGTCACCTCCTCAGAACACGCGAGCGATGTGCCAACGAGCGCTACATCGGCACGCGCAGGGCGACGGCCAGTGTGCGCATCTCCGGCGTGAGCGTGCGCCTTCCGTCGATGACATCGACCATGATGTCCTGGGCGTACCGTTGTTCAGCGGTCCATTCTGGTGACCGTCGGTGCACCTCGGACAGCACATCGAATGCCTCGCCGAAACGGTGCAGCATGAGGTGCGCTTTTGCGACATCGAGCCGGTGCCGGTCGTATTCGGTCCCGGCGGGGGGATTCGCCTTGGCCAAACGCTCAGCCGTGGCGAGTACGTCATCCGGCTTGTCGGTCACGATTCCCTTTTCCGCCTTCTTGTAGGCCACGGTGAATGGCCCCCAGGTGGCGAGGCGCGTATCGCCGGCCGGAAGTTCTCGGCCGGTCAGGACGGCCGCTGACCGTGCGAGTCGCATAGTGTCGTGAGCGTCGGCGGGGCGCGCGTTCCGCAGGCTGGCGGCTGACGCCTGCACCAACAGCCAGCCCCATGCCGCCAGTTCGTCCGGGGTGGCCCGGGACATGCGCGGCTCGATATCGTCCGCCCACCGAATCGCCAGCTCGGCGGATTCCGTGAAGCGCCCCTGTCGTACGAGCAACCAGGCCCAGGTGGTGATGATCGACGCGGCCCTCAGCCGGTCGGGGGCGTCGTCAAGGGCTCGCCGAAGTGCCGTCTCCGCGGCCGTGAACTGCCGCGCCTGGGTGAGCGTTGATCCCGCGATCTGCAGGAGATACGACCGAGCCGCACGCGCTTCGTGCTCGGTGTCATCCAGCGCGTCGGCGTCCCGAAGAATCGGCCCGATAAGCGTGGACAACTGCCCGAGTTGCTTTCCGAAGTACGCTGCCCGGACCTCGCCGAGAGAATCCGTGATGCCCGACAGCGAGGGCTCCTCATCGATCTGCGCGGGGGGCGATTCAATAGCCTGCTGGAGCGGACGCCAGGGCTCTGACGTCGATTCCGAGGGGCGCGGTTCCTGGGGGATCAGGCTGTTGGTGGAAATGCGCAAGGCAGTGGCCAGACGGCGCACAGTTTCCATGCGCGTATCGGTAACTGTTGCCTGCTCCAGCTTGCGGATGAGGGAGAGGGATACGCCGGACGCGTCGGACAGACCTTGCTGCGACAGTCCGCGCTGCTTTCGAGCGCGCTGAACCAGTGCTCCGATGGGCAGGGATTCGTTGTCGGTCACTGCGACTCCTCGCGACTCCTCGCGTGCACCTGCTACTACCGGAAACGGTACTCCAGCCCGTGGGCGGCACCTACGCCAACTGCGAGCCGGGGAGCGCGCGTACGTGGTGGACTGCTCCGCATGACGAGCGTGTTGTACCTGTTCGGCGCGGCTGCCCCACCCGTAGCGGAGTTCCCTCGGATCGTGCACCGCGCACAGGCTGACGGGTGGGACGTGTGCGCGGGCTTGACGCCGACCGCTGCGGACTGGCTGGCGGACGCGGCGGCGGAGCTGGAAGAGCTGACCGGCTACCCCGTACGGTCTCGGTACAAGCGCCCGGGTGAGGCTGATGTCTGGCCCAGAGCCGATGCCATCCTGTTCGCCCCGATCACCATGAACAGCATCAACGCCTGGGCGTTAGGGTTGACCTCGTCATTTCCGGTGGGTGTCGTAGCCGAGGGCATCGGCAAGGGCATTCCGCTGATCACGATGCCGTGCGTGAACTCGGCGTACGCCCAGCATCCCCAGTTCGCACGCTCCGTCGCGGAGCTGCGTGCGGTAGGGGTCAGCGTGTTGTACGGGGACGGCGGGTTCGTTCTCAACGAGCCGGGCCAGAAGCGTCCGTTTCCGTGGGACGCGGCGCTTGCCGAGACAAAGGCGTTCGTTTCGGGCTCGTAGTTCGCTGGTCTGCCTGCACGGGGGCGAATACGGGAGGCCAGGCTCGGGTTCTCGCATGCCCATCCCCGCGCGCGGGGAACCAGTGTTCCACGCGGGCACCCGTCGGCATGACAAGGGGTCTACCCCCGCACGCGCGGGGACCAGTTCCACCCGCTGGCGGCGGGAGGGTCCTTCCTGGGTCCATCCCCGCACGCGCGGGGACCAGGGCGCGGGGGTTCCGTCGTTCGACCATGCGTTGGGTCCATCCCCGCACGCGCGGGGACCAGGGCAACTGACCTGCACCTTTACCGCGCGCCACCCCGGTTTCTTGTAACTTCCGCGAACTTCGACCTACCACCCAAGTCCCGCAGAACACCCATAACACTCCCCCTCACTCACCAGACTCCCCAGGCTATCCCCACCCCCATGCGCGAAGCCGCCACGCAACGACACCCAGCCCTCGAGGTGGCCGGGGCGTGGGCCCAGGCGGAGAGGACGGCCAGTTCGGCGGTGGCGCCGGTGACGCCGCCGAGGCCGAAGACGCGGTCGCCGATGCTCACGCCCCGTACGGCCGCGCCGATCTCGTCCACCACGCCCACCGCGTCGCGCCCGGGGATCGCGGGCAGGTCCACGGGGAGCAGGTCGCGCACCGCGCCGGAACGTACCTTCCAGTCGACGGGGTTGACGATGGCCACCGCCACCCGGACGCGGATCTCGCCGGGGCCGGGGTGGGGGTCGGCGCCTGCTCGACCACGAGGGTCTCGGCACCGCCGTACTCGTGATAGCGGACCGCGCGCATGACGTGCTGCCTTTCCACGCGACGGTCTCGGCCGGCCGGGCGTGAGATCGGGGTGGTGCCGGCCGTCCCCGACCGACACCGACGCCCGTCACGCTAGAAGCTCGCACTGGCGTCAGTGGCAAGCCCGACCGGCAGGTCAGACCAGCAAGTCGGCCCAGCGAGTCCTGCCGACGAGTCCGGCCGGCGGGCCCAGCCAGCGGCCCGGACCCGCTCCCGGAGGCGCGCCCCGGCATCCCGGGGCGCGGGCGGGCAGGCCGCCGCTCACGCCTCCCGGGCGGCGTGGGCGGCCAGGTGGGCGGCGGCGATGCCCGTACGGGACGTGACGTTGAGCTTGCGCATGATGCTCGCCACGTGGTGTTCGACGGTACGGGGCGAGAGGACCAGGCTCTCGGCGATGTCGCGGTTGGCCCGGCCCTGGACGACGAGGCGGGCTACCTCCTGTTCGCGGGGGGAGAGTTGGTCGCCGTAGCCGAGTCGGCCGCGGCGGTGGGTGGTGACGATGTCGTGGCGGCGCAGCAGCCGGTGGCAGCGGGCGACGTCCCAGCGGGCGCCGAGTGCGCGGTACGCCTCGATGGCGCCGAGGATGATGCCGACGGCCGCCTTCTGCCCCTCCGCCTCTTCCCCGGCGGCCCGCTCCGTGGCCCGCCCCGTGGCCTGTCGCTCCTGGTCGGCGTGCCCGGGTCCGGCGGAGCGTTCCCGATCCTCGCGCGGCTGCCGCGCGTGCAGCAGGCAGCGGCCCCTGGCCTCGGTGGCCCGGGCGGCGTCGAAGGGGCGGTGGAGGCGGCGCCAGTCATCCGCCGCCTGGGCCAGCAGGGTGGCGGCCTCGTCGTACCGGTGGTCGGCCTCCGCCAGCAGGGCCCGAGCGACGGTGAGGGCGGCGCGGGCGGCCGGGGCGTCGCGGTCGTGGATGCCCGCCGCGAAGTCCTCGACCAGTTGGCGGGCCCTGGCGGGTTGGCCGCTGCCGTGCAGGGCCTCCACGGCGGTGGGGACGACCTCGGTGGCCCACACCCAGCCGCCCGTCCGCTCCAGTCGGTGCAGGGTGGCCTCGACCGCCTCGCTCGCCTGGCCCGGGCGCCCGGCCTCCAAGTGGACGCGGGCCAGGGCGGCGGCCGACGCGGTGAGGATGAAGCCGGTGTCGAAGCAGGTGATGCGGGCGGCGTCGGCCAGGTCGCGGCGGGCGTGCGGGACGTCGCCGCGCACGTGCAGCGCGGCCAACCCCCGTACCAGCATGGCCTCCGCGGTCAGGTCGGGGATCTCGCGGTAGAGCCGTGTGGTGTGGTCGGCGGCGGCGTGCAGGTCGTCCCAGCGGCCCTCGTGCCAGGACAGCACGAGCCGCGCGGTCTGGGTCAGGCCCTCCACGTACGGGCTGCTGGAGTCGGCGAGGCCGGCCGCGGCCCGCTCCAGGAACTCCCACGCCCGGGCGGTGTGGCCGAGGGCGGTGGCGGCGTGCGCGAGGTTGGTCCAACCCCGGGCGTACTGGGTGGCTTCCATGGCCGAGCCGGGCGGTTGGCTCAGCACGTCGGCCGCGGCCCACGCGCGGTGGTCGCCGAGCAGCATGAGCGCGGTGGCGCGGTTGGCGGCTACCGCCGCGCGCGCCACCGGGTCCGTGACCTGCTCGGCGAAGGTCTCGGCCCGCTCCAGCCAGGCCCGGTGGCGGCCGATGGGCCAGCCCTTGATGGAGGGGATGGCGGCGACCAGCATGGCGCGGGCGGCGGTCTGCGGGTCGGTCTGTTCCAGGTCGGGTATGGCGCGGGCGATCTCCGCCAGGCTGTCGAGCGCGCCGCCGCTCTGGTTGCGGAGCAGGACACCGAGGTGGAGGCGGATCTCGCCGCGGAGTTGGGGCGGCGGGTCGTCCTCGTCAAGGACCCGGCGCACCGCGTTCACCACCCGCTCGTCGGCCCGGGCGAGTTGGGCCGTACGGGCCAGCTTGGCGGCGGCGCGGATGCGGCCGGCGGGCCGCGGGTCGTGGTCGATGGCGCGGGTGTACAGGTGCGTGGCGGCGGCGTAGTCGCCGTCGGCGGCGGCCCGGTCGGCGGCGGCGGTGAGGTAGCGCAACCCCTCGCGGGCCCTGCCGCCCGCCAGGTACAGGCCGGCCAGGTCGGCGAGCGGCACCAGGCGGCCGTCGCGGTGCAGGGCGCGGGCCGCGCGCAGGCTCAGCCGGGCCAGCCGGGGCGGGGGCACCTCGTCGAGGGCGGCCTGGCGGTCCAGGGGGTGCCGGAACGCCGGACACGGGCCCTCCGCTCGCAGCACCGACCGCCGCAGCGCCAGGTGGACGGCCCGCTCCGCGCGGTCGGGGGTCAGGCCCGCCACCTCGGCCAGTACGTCGACGGGCACCGGCCGGCCTATCACCGCCGCGGCCTCGACCAGGTGTCGCGCGTCGTCGGTGAGCCACTCGCGCCGTCGGGCCAGCTCGCGGCGCAGCCGCGCGGGCACCCCGACCTCGCGTACGGCGGCCACGAGGGAGTCCGGCGCCGTGGCGTGGTCGCCGACGCCGCGCAGCAGGGCCTCGAACGCGCCGGGCAGCCCGCGGGTGCGGGCGTGCAGCAGCTCCACGAGTTCGGGTTCGGCCGCCCGCTCCCCCAGCCAGCGCCCGGCGGCGTCGCGTACCTCGTCGACCGTCCAGGGGCGCAGGGTGATCTCCTCGACCGGGACGTGTCCGGGCGCGTGGAGCCCGAGGCGGGGCAGGCCGGGGGCGTGGTGTTCGGTGAGGACCAGGCGCAGGTGTGGGGGCGGGTCGGCCAGCAGGTGGTGGAGCAGGTCGCGGGTGGCCTCGTCCGCCGCGTGCACGTCCTCCACGACGAGGACCACGGGCCCCTGTGCCGCCAGCAGGGCGCGTATCGCGCGGCGCAGCAGGCCAGGACGGTCCGCCGGGTGGGGCGTGGGCGCGGGCGGTTCGGGCAGCCACTGCGCCAGTTCGGGCACCGCCCAGGCGACCGCGCCGGTCACCGGCGGCAGCGGCACGTCCGGGCGGCACGGCAACCCGGCCAGCGCGTCGAGGATCGGCCCGAGCGGAGCGGGTTGTCGCAGGTCGGGGCAGGCGCCGCGGAGTTGCACCCGGTCGCCGGCGGCGGGGTCGGCCAGCGCCTCGGCCACCAACCGGGAGGTACCGACGCCGGGTTCGCCGCGCACGACCACCACGGACGGCGCGCGCCGCAGCGCCGCGCGCAACCGCGCCAGCTCGCCGCCCCGCCCGACCAGCCCGGCCCGGGCGGCGTCAGGGCCGGCCCGGTTGTCGTCGCCGGCGGTGGTGGCAGCGGCGTCATCGCCGTGGGTGGCGACGGCGCGGGATTCGTCGCTACGGGGTTCGTTGGTACGGGCCGACTCGGCGCGGGGCCCGTCGGTCCCAGTCCCGGTTTCGGTCCCGGCCCCGGTTCCGGTCCCGGCCCCGGTCCCGGTCGCGTCGGCGGCGAAGGCACCCTCGTTCACAGTTCCCCCTCCACGCCACGGGCCCTGCCACCCGGGCGGGCTTTCGAGCCCGTGAGCAGGTGGTCTACCCGGCGGCGTGCGCGGGAGCAATAGGGGGCGACCACCTAGAAATAGCTTTCACCGCCGGTACGGGTGGGGCGGAGCGGGTCCTCCGCCGCCGCCCGCTCTTTGGGTAGCCACTACGGATTGCTGCGCTCAGGGCGACTGATCGAAGCTGCGGACGGTTCGACTCGCCGATCCCGTACCCCACGGCCTCACACCCCAGGACCGACCGACGGGGCTGCTCCCCGCAGCCCGGCTGGGTCGAACCCGTGCCGCGCGTCACCCCACGACGCGCGGCACACCCCCCACCACTCGCGGACCCCGAGACCCGGGCACGCCGCGGTGGCCGCGACCGCCACCTCGGCGCGCCAGCCACCGCACGGCGACGCGCCGACCACCGCACGGCGGTGCAACGCCCGACACAGCCGCGGGTGTCGCCTTCCGGACCCGAGCCGGGCCGGACAGCTTTCGAGGGAGTAACCATGAAGTTCGACGCCCGTGCCATCCGGCACGCGCTCGTCATCGGTGCCGGCGCCACCCTGCTCGTCGGGGCCGCCACGACCGCCGGCGCCACCACCCAGGCCCCCGCCCCGCCCGGCGGCGAAGGCCGCATCGTGGGCGCCGACCGCCCCGGGTCGGTCGAGGGTTCGTACATCGTCACCCTCAAGGACTCGGTGGCCCGCGCCGACATACCCGCCTCGGCGAAGGCCCTGGCCAAGCGGCACTCGGGCAACCTGCGCTACACGTACACGGCGGCGCTGCGCGGCTTCGCCGTGAAGATGAGCGAGGAGCGGGCCAGGCAACTGGCCGCCGACCCGTCCGTCGCCCGGGTCGAGGCGGACGCCGCCGCGTACGCGGTGGAGACCCAGACCAACCCGCCGTCCTGGGGCCTGGACCGGGTCGACCAGCGCGACCTGCCGGTGGACAAGAGATACACGTACGGCTCCGCCGCCGGCGTTGACGCGTACATCGTGGACAGCGGCATCCGGATGAGCCACCGCGACTTCGTCGGGCGGGCGGTGAGCGGTTACGACTTCATCGACAACGACTCCAACGCCTCGGACTGTCATGGGCATGGCACCCATGTCGCCGGCACCGTCGGGGGCAGCGCCTACGGCGTCGCCAAGGACGTCAAGCTGATCGGCGTCCGCGTGCTCAACTGCCAGGGCAACTCGGGTGAGACCTGGGCGCCGGTGCTCGCCGGCATCGACTGGGTCACCAAGAACGCGGCCAAGAGCGACCGGCCCGCCGTGGCCAACATGAGCGTCGGCGGCGGCAAGACGCAGTCGGTCAACGACGCCGTGGCCGCCTCCATATCCTCCGGCGTCCCCTGGGTCGTCGCGGCCGGCAACAACAACGCCGACTCCTGCTCGTACTCCCCCTCCTCCACCCCGGCCGCCGTCACCGTGGGCGCCACCAACAGCCGGGACGCGCGCGCCACCGGCTGGAACAACGGGCAGGGCTCCAACTACGGGAGCTGCCTGGACATCTTCGCCCCCGGCGACAGCATCGTCTCCACCTCCAACTCCGGTGACACCGCATCGCAGTCGATGAGCGGCACCTCCATGGCCGCCCCGCACACGGCGGGCGCCGCGGCCCTGCTGCTCCAGTCCAACCCGAGCTGGACCCCGGCGCAGGTCCGCGACAAGCTGGTCAGCAACGCGACGCCGGACAAGGTCACCGACGCCCGCGCCGGTTCGCCGAACAAGCTGCTGCACACCGGCGGCAACGACAACACGCCCCCCGGCAAGACGTTCGAGAGCACCGCTGACGTCACGATCAAGGACAACGCCACCGTCGAGTCCCCCGTCACGGTCTCCGGCGTCGGCGGCAACGCCCCGGCCGACCTGGCCGTCACGGTCGACATCCGGCACACCTTCCGCGGTGACCTGCGCGTCGAACTCGTCTCCCCGGACGGCAGCGCCTACCTGCTCAAGGACTACAACAGCGACGACGGCGCGGACAACGTCCAGGGCACCTTCACCGTCAACGCCTCCAGCGAGGCGGCCGACGGCACCTGGAAGCTGCGGGTGAGCGACAACTGGGTCAACGACACGGGTTACGTCAACGGTTGGAAGCTGGAGTTCTGACCCCGCGTCCCACCCCGCGCGACTGACCCACCGGTCCGCTGACGCACCGACCCGGGCCCAGCGACACGGCGTTGGCCCGGCCCCTCTCCACGGGGCCGGGCCAACGTCCGTGCGCTCGTCACGGCCCCGCGGGGCCCGGGTTCAGCCCTGGCTCGCGGCGGGACGGCTCGCGGCCGGGCCGACGAACTCGACGGCGACGTCGTACAGGCCCGGGTTCGGCACCACCGGCGCCTGCGTGCTCTCGCTGGCGGCCTTGGTCCGCCGCTGGAACTCGGGGTCGGCGCCGGCCGCCGCGTACTCCTCCTCGCTCGCCCAGTGGGAGACGTTGACGAGCTGGAAGCGCGTCTGCGAGGAACGGGCGCGGTGCAGGCGGGAGTCGAGGAAGCCGGGCTTGGTGCTCATCAGCGCGGCGCGCTCCTGCCAGTGGGCGAGGAAGCCGTCGAGGTGCTCGGCGTCGATCTCGAAGACGTTGATGAAGGTGACGGACGTGTCAGGCGTGACGGACGTGTCAGGCATGTCGGGCGCGTCGGAGGCGGAGGCGGGAGACGTCTCGGGCGTGGGCTGCTGGCTGGCTGTGGTCACGGCGTACTCCAAGAACGGACGGGGCGGCCCCGGCCGCTCCGTCTGGCGCCGGCCGGGCAGCCGGTGGGTCAGGTCCCGTCGCGGCGCGCTGCCGCGCGACGGAGCCGCCGGGTGGCGAACTCGGGGGCGGCCAGCGGCCCGTGGGCAGCCTTACGCCGCGCCGGAGGTGGGGGCTCGCACCCGTTGCACGACGAGGTACACGATACGTTCCGCCGCTGCCACGCCCCTGGTCAGGGCCGTCGATCGGGCCGCGCCGGCGGGTCGATTCGGCGTCGTGGCGCGCGCGTTGCCCCGCCGCGCGGCGACGCGGCAACGGAGGGAAGGGGGACGCGGCGGCGCGGCGGGCTCAGTTCCAGGGGGTGGCTGGCTGGTCGTTGAGGTGGGTACAGAAGCGGGTGCCGGCCGGGGCGTCGCCGTGCGCCCAGAAGGTCCAGCCGCCGGAGTTGACCCGCCCCGGCCCGCCCCCTCACCGGTCGCGGTCGAAGCAGTGCAGGCGGCCGATGTCGGTGAAGCCGCGGCGCCCGTACCACTCGCGCGGCCAGTCCGCCGCGTCCGCGATCAGGAACCGGGTGCCGCAGTCGGCGTCGGCGGCCCAGTGCAGCGCCGTGGCCAGGACGGCGTCGGCGTGGCCGCGTCGGAGGTGGGCCTCCGAGGTGACCAGGTCCTCGATCTGGGCCAGGGCCGTGGCCGGGTCCAGGTAGAGGTCGGCCCAGGAGGCGACCTCCCCCTCCGGCGTCCGGGCGCCGATGAACCGCACCACGTCGGCCCCGCGCCGGCGGGCCTCGCGGCGCTCCACGAGGTGGCGTACGACCTCGTCGTCGGCGTCCGGCAGGAAGCCCCGCCAGCGCCGGGTGAGCGGGGCGCGCAGCGCGTCGAGGTCCACCTCCTCCGCGCGGCCAGCGGGCGGCACCGGGCCGGTGTGCAGCATGACCAGGTAGCGGGAGTGCGTGTACCCGGCCCGGAGCAGCGGTTCGGCGCAGGCCCTGCCGGTCGCGTCGTCCAGGACGGTGATCATCCGGTGCGGCAGGTGGCGCAGCGCCTCGTCCGCGATGGCGGGCAGCGCATCGGGGTCGACGGCCGCGTCGACGAAGACCTGGTTGTCCGCGCGGGAGTGCGCGAACGCGTCGTCGTACACGGCGAACCCGCCCGGGAGTTCGACGGTACGGGCGGCCTGGCGGCGGGCGAAGGTGGCCAGGAAGGAGTAGCTGCGCTGGAGTTCTGAGGTCGTCGGCATGGGGGGAGGTTAGGCGGCGACGCGCGCCGGGCGCCCGGGAATTAGCGCTGGTGGGGGCGGGGGTTCGCGGTACGGCGCGCCTTCCGGTACGCCGTGCGGTACGCGCGGGGCACGGCGCCCGTGGCGCGGCGGAAGTGCCGGCGCAGGCTCTCGGGGGAGCTGAACCCCGCGCGTTCGGCGACCCGCTCCACGGGCTCGTCCGTGTCCTCCAGCAGGTGCCGGGCCCGCTCCAGCCTCGCGTGCAGCAGGTACTGGAGGGGGCTGTGCCCGGTGTGGTCCCGGAAGCGCCGGTTGAGGCTGCGCACGCTCAGCCGGGCGTGGGCGGCGATGTCGGTGAGGGTCAGCGGGCGGTGCAGGTTCGCCTCCAGCCACCGTACGGTCGGCTCCAGGCCCGCGGTCGCGGCGATGCCCCGATCGATCTCCTCCTGCGCGGAACTGGCCTCCGCGAGCAGGGGCCGCAGGAGGTGGCGGAGGGTCGCGGCGACGACCCGGGGCCCGTGGTCCCGCTCGATGAGCGCCAACACCAGGTCCAGTCCGCCGTGGACGCCGGCGCCGGTGAGGAACGGGCCGTCCGCCACGGGGGCGCCCTCGGGGTCCACCACCACCCGGGGGTGGCGCGCCGCCAGCTCGGCGGCGTGCTGCCAGGTGGTGGTGGCGCGGCGGCCGTCGAGGAGGCCGGTGGCCGCGAGGGTGAAGGTGCCCGTGCCCACCGCGAGGAGCCGGCTCCCCCGCTCGGCCGCCGCCCGCAGCGCGGCCACCACCTCCGCCGGCGGGTCCCCGAGGGGGTCCGCGCGGCCGGGCACGATGACGGCCGCGGCGTCGGCGAGGCCCGCGAGGCCCCAGGGGGCGGTGACGGTCATGGCGGCGGGGGCGCCGGTGGTGAAGGTGCGCGCGGGGGCGCACACGCGCAGCTCGTAGCCGACCCCCGAGCTGTCGCGGGCGGCGCCCAGCACCATGCCCGGCGTGCTGAGCTGGTGTGCGGGCATCCCGTCGAGCGCGAGCAGCGCGACCACTGACATGGCGCGAACCTAGCCTCGGCCGGCGCTGGCCGCGCGGCCGGGGCCGGGTCGTCGGGTCAGCGGTCGTCGCACGGTCGCGTGGTCGCGTCGTCGCGTCAGCGGTGGGTGGCCAGCACCTTGGTCAGCCACGCGCGGTGCGCGGGCACGGAGGTGTACACGCCCGGGCCGGTCGCGCAGTGCGGGTCCGCGTCGCCGTCGCCGGAGGTCGTGCCGACGAGCTGCCAGCGCCCGTGCACCCGCTGGATCTGCGGGCCGCCCGAGTCGCCCTTACACGCCATGGCGTCGGGGACGCGGCTGGCGGTGCACAGCTCGGTCGCGGCGTCGATGTCCTGGCACGCTGAGGCGGGGGCGCGGCGGGTGTTCAGCTCCTGGAGCCGCTCGGGGAACACCCAGTCCTTGAAGTCCAGTTCGTCCACGACGGTGCCGAAACCGAGCACGCGGGTGGGCGCGCCCACCCGCGCCTCGCGGTCGGCCATCCGGATGGGCTGCTGGGTGACGGGGCGGTCCAGCTTGAGGAGGGCGATGTCGTGGTGCGAGCGCACGGGGCTGGTCGCGTCGTAGCCCGGGTGCACCACCTTCTTGACGATCTTGCGCACCGTGCCGCCGGAGGTGCGGTGCTCGCTGCCGATCCGCACCGTGCCCGCCGGGTGCGCCCCCACCGATCCCGGCTGCTGGGCGCAGTGTCCCGCGGTGACCACCCACTGCGGGGCGACGAGCGCGGCTCCGCACACCCCCTCGACGTCCTTCCCCTCACCCTCGCCCGTCTCCAGGGCCATGGGGATCGAGGCCATGAACGGGTACGCCTGGGTGGAGTTCTTGCCGTTGATGACGGCGTGGGCGCTGGTGCTGGCGGTCGTCGCGCACAGCGCGGTGGCCGCGCCGACCAGCGCGGCGCTGGTCAGCAGCCGGCGCGCCCGCCGGGAGCGGCGGGTCGGCTGGGGGGTGGGGCTCGGCGGGGTGTTCTGAGGCATGACGAAGTCCCTTCGCGTGCGGGCTGGTGGAGCGCCCGGGCGGTGGGGTGTTTCCCCTGTTCCGCGGCGCGTTCCTCATCCTCCGCGAGACGACAAGGGCCGAAGAACCGACGCTGGTGCCACCCCTGGTTAAATTCTGGCCATGCCCGTGGTCGCACTGCTCCTCCTCGACGGGGTGCCCGCCCACCAGGTCACCGCCGCCGGCATCGTCTTCGGCTCCGCCTCCCCCCTCGCGTACCGGCACGCGCCGTACGACCTGCGGTTGTGCTCCGCGTCCGAAAGCCCGGACGGCGCCCCGGCCGGCGTGGCGACCGAGGGGCCGGGGTCGGTGCGGATCGCGGTCGACCGGGGGCTGGACGGCCTGGCCGACGCGGAGACGGTGATCGTCACGGGGCACGCGGGGTTCCGGGCGGAGCCGTCGGCCGCGGTGGTGGAGGCGGTACGGGCCGCCGCCGACCGTGGCGGCCACGTCGGCGCGATCGGCACCGGGGTCTTCCTGCTGGCGGCCACCGGGCTGCTCGACGGGCGCCGGGCCACGACGCCGTGGCGGCACGCCGCGGAACTGGCCCGCCGCCACCCCCGCGTCACCGTCACCCCCGAGGAGTCGTTCGTGGCCGACGGGCCCTTCCTCACCTCCGCCGGGGTGTTCGGCGGCAAGGAGCTGTGCCTGCACGTCATCGGGCTGGACCACGGTGAGGAGGCGGCCGTCGAGGCGGACCGGCACCTGTTCCTGGCCCTGCCCCACCCCGCCGATCCATCACCGGCCGCCGGACCGCCACCTGCCGCCGGACCGCCACCGGCCGCCGGACCGCCACCGGCCGTCGGATCGCCACCGGCCACCGGGCCGCGCGGGCGGACCGCGCCGGAGGGGGCCGCCGGGCGTGGGGCGTACGGGGCGAAGGAGGCTTACGGGGCGGACATCGAGGCGCAGGGGGGTCAGGGGGCCGACGGGTCCTATGGGGCCCATGGGACCCGAGATGCTCAGCGCGCCCAAGGCAGCGAGGGGACCGGCGAGGTGGAGGCCGTCGCGCGGTGGATGGCGGCACGGCTCGACCGCCCGCTGACCCTCGCGGAGATCGCCGACCACGCCGGCATGAGCGTACGGAGCCTCAACCGGCGCTTCCGCGCGGACACCGGCCTCTCCCCGCTCCAGTGCCTGCTGCGCGCCCGGGTCCGCCGGGCGCAGTGGCTGCTGGAGCGTACGGACCTGCCGGTCGGCCAGATCGCGACGCAGACCGGCCTCGGCACCCCGGCCAACCTCCGCCACCACTTCCAGCGCCACAACGGCACGACCCCCGGCACCTACCGCGCGGCCTACCGCTCGCTGGCCGGCATGTTCGCCGCCGCGGTAGGCACCGAGACGGACGGGGCGGACCCGGACGAGGCGGGCACGGACGGAGCGGGCCCGGACGGGGCGCGGGCGGACCGGACGGACGCGGAACCGGCGGCAACAGAGGTGGCGGCGGAAGCGGGCGAGCACGTCGCGCCGGGTGGCCCGTTCGGCTCACCAGACAGCCCCTGACCAGCGAAGAAGCCCAGCGGACACGTCACGTCACGGTGTTATAGATAACTGCTATCTCCACGCGGCCAACGCGGAACGGTACCGTCGCATTCGGCTGCCACCCGTGACCCCCGGGCCACCATCGCCTCGCCCGGCCCCTCCCCCTACCCCCCACCCACGGGACACGGCGGCCCTCACGAAGCACCACATCCACCGGCTCCCCGGGCGGCGGAGCACCGTCGGCGCTCGCCGTCGACGGTCCGCGTCCGCCCGTGTTCTGGTCGCGATGGCGGGGCGTACGACCCCCGTGGCGGGTCCCCTACGGAACCCGGTCCACGGTCGGTCTCCCCGTACCGCCCGAGCGACCCGCTCACCGGTCGGCTCCCCCCTGGCCGTGCCGGCTCGCGGCGCCGTCGAGTCCCATCCATCGAGTGGAGATGTGTATGAATTCCCGGAAGATCCTGAGAGCATCGCTCGCGCTCTGCACGACGGGCCTGCTGTTCGGCTCGGGCGTGCAGGTCGCGTCCGCGACCGGCCAGGCCGACGAGCGCGGCGCGCAGGCCGCGGCCCGGGTGGTCACGTACGACTCCAGCGGTGCCGCCGAGTTCAAGGACGCGGTGACCCAGGGTGCCGCGGCCTGGAACGAGAGTGTGAAGAACGTCCAGCTCAAGCCGGTCCAGCCGGGGCAGCGCGCCAACATCATCGTCGTCGCCGACAACGGCTGGCCACGGGCCCAACCCACCTCGCTGGGCAACGGTCGGGTGTGGATGGGACGTCAGGCCGTGAACCAGGGCCACAACACCGTCCGCATCGCCTCGCACGAGCTGGGCCACATACTCGGCCTGCCCGACGTGAAGCCGGGCCCGTGCTCCAGCCTGATGTCCGGCGCGTCGGCCGGCACGTCCTGCACCAACCAGTACCCGAACGCGCAGGAGAAGGCTTCGGTGGAGCGGAAGTTCGCCGGCGCCAAGGTGTACGCGCGGGACGTGGCCCCGAAGTTCGCGCTGACCGTCTACTAGGTCCGCGCGGGCGGGCCGCCCTCCGGGCGGCCCTCGGTGACCCGGCGGGGTCGTACGGAGCGAGCGACCCCGCCGGACCACCACGGCCCGCACGCCGGCCCGGCCTCGGCGGGGGCACACGGGCCGCGCGCGGCCGAACACCCAACCGTCCGGGCGCGCCCGCGCGCGCCCGGGCTTTCCTGGGGGAAGGACGACGGCGGTGGGGAGGCGGGCTGACCCGCTTCCCCACCGCCGGCGTCTCACCGCTCGTACGCGCCTGCCGTCTCAGCGCTCGGCGCGCCTGGCTTCTCAGCGCACGAACGCGCTCAGAGGCCGCCGGCTCGGCTCTAGAGGTCGAACTCGCCGGGCGCGATGTCGAGCGCGTAGCAGACCTCGCGGACGACGGCCTGCTCGGTCAGGTCGAAGTCGCCGTCCGCGCCGCCGATGACGATGCCGATCTGGATGACGGCACGCGCCTCGACCGGCTTCTTCTTGACCTTGCCGATGTCCTGGATCAGGGACACCTTGCCGAACTCGAAGTCGGCGGCCAGCTTGTCGAGGTACTCGTTGAAGCGGCGCTGCAGATCGTCGGCGGGGAAGTTCTGGAGCACGTCGTTGGTGGCGATCAGCGAGGCGACGCGCTGTCGCTCGGAGGGGTCGACCGACCCGTCGGCGGCGGAGACCAGGGCACACATGGCCATGCTGGCGTCCCGGAACGCGCCGCTCTTGAGGTCGTTCTTCTTCGCCATCAACTGGGTCTGCATCGACGACGCGGACTCCTTGAGTTTGTCCCACAGGGCCATCGGTAACTTCTCCTCGTGTCATCGGCGGCGGCCAGAGGCGCCCTCGGCGACGCCATGGGTCCATCTACAACGATGTAGAAGCTAGCAGGCCCGGCTCCCGTCCGTGGCCGGGCCCGGCGCCTCCCCGCCGCGACGCGCCACCCCACCACCGGCCCGCGCCGCCAGCGCTCTCCGGCTGCCACCCGCCCCACCTCCACACCAGCCCACATCCAGCCCCCCGGAAGCAGGGGGCGCACGCCCGCACCGAGGCCGCCCGGCGCCGGTGACGCAGCGGATGCCGGACCCTCCGCCGAACGCGGGCAACGCGCCCCCAACCGCCCACACCAGGCCCGCCCAGGAGACCGCGAGCCGACCGCCAGGGGCGGGCCGTGCGCGCCCGCGTGCGCCGGTCGTCCGGTTCGCCGAGGGCGCGGCGGCGGCGACACGCGGGCCCAACTCCCGGGCCCGGGAATAGCGTTGCCCACGTGGCGGTAAAGCGTCGGCCATGTCCGAGGGGCGCGTGGGGCCCCTCCCGGGTGGCCGGTTTCTCATGGGGCGCGGGGGGCGCGGGGCGGTCGGTGGGGTGGGGGTGTGCGGGGGTGGTGGGACGCTGCCGGGCATGACAGGGACGCAGGGGGTCAGTGGGCGGGTGCGCGGGTTGGCGCCGGCCTGTTTCGCGCCGGTGATGGCCACGGGGATCGTCTCGCGCGCCGTGGCGACCAGCGGCGCGCGGCGCCTTTCGTGGCCGCTGCTCGGGCTCGGCCTGGCGGGGTTCGCCCTGCTGACGGCGGCCCTTGTCTGGCGGCTGCTCGCGTACCGCGCGCAGCTCGCGGCGGACGCGGACGCGCCGGCCAGGGTGTTCGGCTTCTTCACCTTCGTGGCCGGCTCCGAGGTGCTCGCGGCGCGGCTGGCCGGCGCGGGCGCGCGGGCCGTCGCGCTCGCGTTGTGCCTGGTGGCGGCCGTGGTCTGGGGGTGTGTCGCGGCGCGGGCGGCGCGCACGCTGCGTCGCTCGCCGCATGCCGCGCGGGCCGCCGACGGCACCTGGTTCCTGTGCGCCGTCGGGCTCCAGTCCGTCGTGGTGGCCGGTACCGCGCTGGGGCACGGGCCGTGGGTCCGGGGCGTGTTGTTCGGCTGTTGGGTGGCCGGCCTCGCGTTGTACGGGGCGGTGCTCGGCGCCGTCGGCTGGCGGTTGCGCCGGTATCCCGTACCGCCGTCGGCCCTGACGCCCGCGTACTGGGTGGCTATGGGTGCCTGTGCGATCAGCGTGTTGGCGGGCGCGCAGGTGGTCGGGCTCGGTTGGGCGGCCGGGCCGCGCCGGGTGCTGGTCGGGGCGCTGCTCGTGCTGTGGGGCTGGGCGACGCTGTTGCTTCCGGTGCTGGTCGCGGCCGGGTACTGGCGGCACTGGCGGCATCGGGTGCCCGTGCGCTACGAGCCCACCCAGTGGTGCGTCGTCTTCCCGCTGGGCATGTACGCCGTGGCCAGCCGCGCGCTGGCCGAGGTGTCCGGGGTGGCCGCGCTGCGCGCGGTGGGCGGCGGTGTGACCTGGGTGGCGGGTGGCGCGTGGCTGTTGGTCGCCCTGGCCATGGCGGGCCTCCCCCTGAGATTCACGCGTCGTACACCGTCCGCGCCAACGAACTCGCCGGGTTCCGGCCAAAATCAGTTTTAAAAGGCAAGCAAAGCTCGATGAGCGGTCGCGTCAAGAACCGCAGTGACCGCTTCCGCACGCTCCGTGCGCTGGTCCACGCTGCGCTGAGCAATCGGCAAGCGGCTGAGAGGGGGCCCGTGGTGGCCTCGAACACGTTCGGGCTGCGCGTGGGGCGTTCGGCTGACGCCGCCGAGCGCGCCCTGCTGGCCATGGGGAAGATGCTGAACAAGGCGCCGGTCAGCCCCGACTCCCGCGCGGTCTTCCGTACGGACCAGAGCGTCAACGACGCCCCGTACCGGGACCGTTGGGCGCACGACAAGGTGGTGCGCTCCACGCACGGGGTCAACTGCACGGGCTCGTGCTCCTGGAAGGTCTACGTCAAGGACGGGTTGATCACCTGGGAGACGCAGGCGACCGACTACCCGACGACCGGCCCCGACCGGCCCGAGTACGAGCCGCGTGGCTGCCCGCGCGGCGCCTCCTTCTCCTGGTACACCTACTCGCCGACCCGGGTCCGCTACCCGCACGCGCGCGGGGTGCTGGTCGAGCTGTACCGGGAGGCCCGGCAGCGGCTCGGCGACCCGGTGGCCGCCTGGGCCGAGATCACCACCGACCCCGACAAGCGCCGCCGCTACCAGTCGGCGCGCGGCAAGGGCGGCCTGGTGCGCGTCGGTTGGGACGAGGCCCTGGAGATCGCCGCCGCGGCCCACCTGCACACGCTGCGCGCGCACGGCCCGGACCGGATCGCCGGCTTCTCGCCCATCCCCGCCATGTCGATGGCCTCGCACGCGGTCGGGGCGCGCTTCCACGCGCTGATCGGCGCGCCGATGCTCTCCTTCTACGACTGGTACGCGGACCTGCCGATCGCCTCCCCGCAGGTCTTCGGCGACCAGACGGACGTGCCGGAGTCCGGGGACTGGTGGGACGCGGCGTACCTGATGCTGTGGGGCTCCAACGTCCCCGTCACCCGCACCCCGGACGCGCACTTCATGACCGAGGCCCGCTACCGGGGCCAGAAGGTCGTGGTGGTCTCGCCCGACTACGCCGACGCGACGAAGTTCGCCGACGAGTGGCTGCACCCGCACCCGGGCACCGACGGGGCGCTCGCGATGGCGATGGGGCACGTGATCCTCACCGAGTTCTTCGTCCAGCGGCAGGTGCCGTACTTCCTCGACTACGGCAAGCGGTTCACCGACCTGCCGTTCCTGGTGGAGCTGACCCCGCACGGCGCCGACGGGCACACCCCCGGCAGCTTCCTGACCGCCGCCGACCTGGGCCTGGACGAGGGTGACGGGCCCGGCACCGGCCGCTACAAGCCGGTCCTGGTGGACGCGGTCACCGACCAGGTGGTGGTCCCGAACGGCACGTTGGGCGAGCGCTGGGGCAAGGGCGGCGAGGGCCGCTGGAACCTGGACCTCGGCGAGGTGGACCCGCTGCTGACCTTCCACCGCGCGGACGGCGACGGGCCCAGTGCCCGCGTGGTGCTGCCCCGCTTCGACGCCGAGGACGCCGGCTCGCTCAGCCGCGCGGTCCCGGTGCGCCGGATCGGCGACCGCCTGGTGACCACCGTCTTCGACCTGCTGCTGGCCCGGTACGGGGTGCGCCGCGCGGGGCTGTCGGGCCAGTGGCCGACGGGGTACGAGGACGCGTCGGTGCCCTGCACCCCGGCCTGGCAGGAGACGATCACCTCGGTGCCGGCACGGGCGGCCATCCGTACCGCGCGGGAGTTCGCCCGCACCGCCGAGCAGACCCGCGGCCGGTCCATGATCGTGATGGGCGCCGGCACCAACCACTGGTTCCACTCCGACACCATCTACCGCTCGTTCCTCTCGCTGCTGCTGCTCACCGGCTGCCAGGGCCGCAACGGCGGCGGCTGGGCGCACTACGTCGGCCAGGAGAAGGTGCGTCCGTACGCCGGCTGGCAGCAGTTGGCCACCGCCGCCGACTGGGCCCGCCCCTCGCGGCAGATGGCCGGCACCCCGTACTGGTACGTCCACACCGACCAGTGGCGGTACGAGAACGCGCCCGCCGACGCGCTCGCCTCGCCCGCCGGGCAGGGCCTGTTCGCCGGGCGGCACACCGCCGACCTGGTGGCCGAGTCGGCCCGGCGCGGCTGGATGCCCTCCTACCCGACGTTCGCCGGCAACCCGCTCGACCTGGGGGCCGCCGCCCGCGCCTCGGGCCGCGCCCCCGCCGACTGGGCCGCCGACGAGATCGCCGCGGGCCGGCTCGGCTTCGCCTGCCAGGACCCGGACGCGCCGGAGAACTGGCCGCGGGTGCTGACCGTGTGGCGGGCCAACCTGATCGGCTCGTCCGCCAAGGGCAACGAGTACTTCCTGCGCCACCTGCTCGGCGCCGCCGACAACGCGGACGCCGACGAGGTGCCCCAGGGCGCCAGGCCGAAGGAGGTCAGGTGGCGCGCGGAGGCGCCGCGCGGCAAGCTCGACCTGCTGCTGGCGCTCGACTTCCGGATGACGTCCACGACGCTCTTCGCCGACCTGGTGCTGCCGGCCGCCACCTGGTACGAGAAGCACGACCTGTCCAGCACCGACATGCACCCCTACGTGCACGCCTTCTCGCCCGCGATCAACCCGCCCTGGCAGGCCCGCACCGACTTCGACATCTTCCACGGCCTGGCCCGCAAGCTCAGCGAGTTGGCCAGGGGCCGCCTGGAGGTCGCGTACGACCTGGTGCCGACCGCGCTCCAGCACGACACACCGGGCGAGGCGCCACCACCGGGCGAGACGCTGCCGCAGTTCGCCCTGGTGGAGCGGGACTACACCACGATCGGCGACAAGATGGCCGCCTTCGGGCCGCTGGCCGAGCGGGACGGCATCGTCGTCAAGGGCATCACGGTGCGCCCGGAGCCGGAGGCCCGCTGGCTGGCCCAGCGCTGCGGCACCGCGACCGAGGGGCCGGCCGCCGGGCGCCCGCTGCTGGACACCGACGTCAAGATGTGCGAGGCGATCCTCGCGCTGTCCGGCACCACCAACGGGCGCCTCGCCGCCGAGGGGTTCACCGCCCTGGCCGAACGCGTCGGCGCGGACTCGGGCCTGGCCGAGCTGGCCGCCTCCGTCGCCGAGCGGCGCATCGTCTTCTCCGACACGCAGGCCCGCCCCGTACAGGTCGGCGCGAGCTTCGAGTGGTCGGGCAAGGAGGGGGCCGAGCGCCGGTACGCGCCGTTCACCATCAACACCGAGCACGCCAAGCCCTGGCACACCCTCACCGGCCGCCAGCACTTCTACCTCGACCACGCCTGGATGGCCGAGTTCGGCGAACAACTGCCCATGTTCCGCCCGCCGTTGAACATGGCGGCGCTCGGCGAACGCCCGCGCAAGGGCGGCGGCCGGGAGCGCTCGGTGACCGTCCGCTACCTCACCCCGCACTCGAAGTGGTCCATCCACTCCGAGTACCAGGAGAACCTGCTCATGCAGACGCTGGCCCGTGGCGGCCCGGTCATCTGGATGAGTCCGCAGGACGCCGAGGCGATCGCCGTGGCGGACAACGACTGGATCGAGGCCGTCAACGCCAACGGCGTCGTGGTGGCCCGCGCGATCGTCTCGCACCGCATGCCGGCCGGCACCGTGTTCATGTACCACGTGCAGGAACGCCTGGTGAACGTGCCCAGGTCACAGGCGACGGGCCGGCGCGGCGGCGTACACAACGCCCTGACCCGGCTGCTCATCAAGCCCACCCACCTCATCGGCGGCTACGGCCAGCTCTCCTTCGCCCCCAACTACTACGGCCCCACCGGAAACCAGCGCGACGCGGTCACGGTCATCCGCCGCCGCTCGCAGGAGGTCGACTACTGATGCCCCCGCGCAAGGCGCCCATCGGCCGGGTGATGGCCCAGGTCGCCATGGTCATGAACCTCGACAAGTGCATCGGCTGCCACACCTGCTCGGTCACCTGCAAACAGACGTGGACCAACCGGCAGGGCACCGAGTACGTCTGGTTCAACAACGTCGAGACCCGCCCCGGACAGGGTTACCCGCGCCGCTACGAGGACCAGGAGACCTGGCGCGGCGGCTGGGAACTGCGGCGCGGCAAGCTCGTGCCGCGCTCGGGCGGCCGGCTGCGCCGGCTCTCGCGGATCTTCGCCAACCCGGAGCTGCCCGCGCTGTCCGACTACTACGAGCCGTGGACGTACGACTACGCCAACCTCACCGACGCGCCGCTGGGTGACGACGTGCCCACCGCCCCGCCGCACTCCCTCATCGACGGCCGCCCCATGGCGATCGGCGCCGGCCCCAACTGGGACGACGACCTCGGCGGCGGCCCCGAGCACACCGCGAAGGACCCGCTCCTGGAGCGCGTCAGCGAGACCGTGCGGCTCGAGTACCAGGACGCGTTCATGTTCTACCTGCCGCGCATCTGCGAACACTGCCTGAACCCGTCCTGCGTGGCCGTCTGCCCGTCCGGGGCGATGTACAAGCGCGTCGAGGACGGCATCGTGCTGGTCGACCAGGACCGCTGCCGTGGCTGGCGGATGTGCGTCAGCGGCTGCCCGTACAAGAAGGTCTACTTCAACCACTCCTCCGGCAAGGCCGAGAAGTGCACCTTCTGCTACCCGCGCATCGAGGCCGGCGAGCCCACCGTGTGCTCCGAGACCTGCGTGGGCCGGCTGCGCTACCTCGGCGTCATCCTCTACGACGCCGACCGGGTGGACCGGGCGGCGGCCGTGCCGGACGAGAAGGACCTCTACGAGGCCCAGTTGGAGTGCTTTCTCGACCCGGGCGACCCGGAGGTGGTCCGCGCGGCCGAGGCGTCCGGCATCCCGCACGACTGGCTCACCGCCGCCCGCCGCTCCCCCGTACACGCCCTGATCAGCCAGTACCGGGTGGCCCTGCCGCTGCACCCGGAGTACCGCACGATGCCGATGGTCTGGTACGTCCCGCCGCTGTCGCCGATCGTGGACGCGCTGTCCCAGGGCGGCCACGACGGCGAGGACGCGGGCAACCTGTTCGGCGCCATCGACACGCTCCGCATCCCGCTCTCCTACCTGGCCGAACTCTTCACCGCCGGCGACGTGGAGCCGGTGGCCGCCGCGCTCCGCAGGCTCGGCGCCATGCGCGCCCACATGCGCCACCACAACCTCGGCGAGGAGCCCGACCCCGCCATCGCGGCCAGCGTGGGCATGGACCCGACGGCGATCGAGACCATGTACCGCCTCCTGGCCCTGGCCAAGTACGACGAGCGGTACGTGATCCCCACCAGCTACGTCGCCGAGCCCGGCAGCCCGCTGGACACCGGGTGCAGCCTGGACGGCGAGGGCGGGCCCGGCATGTACGAGGCCGACGCGTTCCACACCGCCCCCGGCGCGGGCCCCGAGCCCGAGCACGCCGGGCTCGCCCTGCGCGGCCGGGTCAACCTCCTCAACTGGGACGGCGCCGGCCGCCCGGACGGACTGTTCCCGGAGACCACCGCGTGAGCGCCCGGCAGGCGGGGGCAGGCACGCGAAGCCCACGCACCACGCCAGCGGGACCGGCCGCACCGTCCGTACCCGGCACACCGCCCGCGCCCCACACGCCGAACACACGCATCGCGCACACCACGCAGATCACGCAGGTCACGCGCATCGCGCCAACGGGACCGGCCGCATGAGCGCGCCCGCCGTCCACCAGGCGGCCTCGCTGCTGCTCTACTACCCCGACCAGGACTGGCCCGGCCGGCTCGACGCGGTCGCCGCGCAACTGCGCGCGACCCGCCACCCGGCCGCCGGGCCACTGCTGCGGTTCTGTGCCGAGGCCGCGCGGGCCCCGGTGCTCGAAGCCGCCGCGCACTACACCGACGTCTTCGACCGCACCCACCGGCGCACCCTGCACCTGACGTACTACACCGACGGCGACACCCGCCGCAGGGGCGGCGCGCTCGTCGCGCTGCGGGAGGTCTACCGCGCCGCCGGCTGGGAGCCCGACCCCGCCGAACTGCCCGACCACCTGCCCCTGATGCTGGAGTTCGCCGCCCGCTGCCCGCGCGCCGGCACCCGGTTGCTGCGCGGCCACCGCGCCGGCGTCGAACTCCTCCGGCTGGCCCTCGAAGCCCACGGCACGCTCTACGCCCACGTACTCGACGCCGTCAGCGCCACCCTGCCGGGCCCGCGCCCCGCCGACCGCGCCGCGGCCCGCCGGCTGGCCCGCACCGGGCCGCCCACCGAACACGTCGGCCTCGAACCCTTCGCCGCCCGCCCCCCGTCCTGACCCGGGCCCACGGCGCCCCGCCCCTCCCAGACCCCGACTCCCCCACCTCCCCCAGCCCCCACCCCCGCCAACTCCCCGGACCCGCCCGACCCGTCGTCTTCTCCCCTGCCCCGCGCAGGGACGCCGCCGCGAAGGAGCCCGCTGGTGGACCACCTACACACCGCGCTGTGGGGCGTGCTGCCCTACCTGGTCCTGGCCTGTCTGGTCACGGGCACCGCCTGGCGGTACCGCTACGACCGGTTCGGCTTCACCACCCGCTCCAGCCAGTTGCACGAGAACCGGCTGCTGCGCATCGGCTCGCCGCTCTTCCACTTCGGCCTGCTGCTGATCCTGCTGGGCCACATCGTGGGCTTGCTCGTCCCGGAGCGCTTCACCGAGTGGCTGCACGTCACCGAGGCCCAGTACAGCGCGGGCGCCCTGGTGGCCGGCAGCCTGGCCGGGCTGATGGCGACCGGCGGCCTGGCCATCCTGCTGTGGCGGCGCACCCGGGTACGGGCCGTACGCCGGGCCAGCTCGCGCAGCGACCGGGTGCTCTACCCGGTACTGGCCGCGACGCTGGTCGCCGGCCTGATGAACACCATGGTCACCCCCGCGACCAGCGACTACGACTACCGGCTCGGCGTCTCGGTCTGGGTGCGCAGCCTCTTCACCCTCGACCCCGACATCTCCCACATGGCGGACGCCCCCCTCCAGTTCCAGCTCCACGCCGTGCTGGCCATGGCCCTGTTCGCCCTGTGGCCGTTCAGCCGCCTGATCCACGCCTTCACCGCCCCCGTCGGCTACCTCTTCCGCCCCTACGTCATCTACCGCGCCCGTGGCCACCGCCCGCACGGCCCCCACGGCCCACGCGACGGCTACCGCTCACGCGGCGCCCGGGGCCGGGGCGGCGAACGGCCTGTTCCCCTGGTGGGGACGGGGCGCGACGCGGGGCGTTGACGGGCTGGGTCGGCTCGTTGCGGCGGGAGCCGGCCCGGCACGCCGCCCCGCCACACGCCGGCGAGGCGAGGCGACACGGCCGGGATCGACCAACAGCGTCCTCAACGGGCCGACGGAAGCGGTTCGTTCACTCCGCTTCCGGCCGGGGCCGCAGGCCGAGCAGGACGTCCTGGACGAGTTCGGCGCTGCGCCTGACCGCGTCCTCGCCGAAGCCCAGGAAGTGCCGGTAGTGGATCGGCGCGTAGAAGAGGTCGACCATCACGTCGGTGGGCACGTCGGAACGGAGCTGTCCGGCGGCGACGGCGGACTCCAGGCGGGCCCGGCACTCCGCGATGCTGGGCTCAAGGATCGTCTCGCGGAACGCCTTCATCAGCTCCGGGTCGTTCTGCGCCTCGCCCATGACACCTTTGTAGGCTTCGCTGATCCGGCCGGTGACCAGCCGCTGGCTCACGGCGGTGATCTGGGTCGCGAGGTCGGCGGCGATGTCACCGGTGTCCGGGAAGCGGAAGTCGTCGCCCAACTCCTCGCGCATCGCCTCCAGCACCACCGCGCCCTTGGAGCGCCACCAGCGGTAGATCGTGGGCTTGCCCACGCCCGCCTGGGCGGCGATGGCCTCGATGGTCAACTTCGCGAAGCCCTTGCGGTTCACCAGGTCGAACGCCGCGTCGAGGATCGCCCGGCGGGCGCGCTCGCTGCGCCGTTCGCTGTTCGGATCGGAAATCATGAGCCTCACCCTACCGCTCGCGTTACGTTACGTTTCGTTTTGACAAGGCCCCTGGAGTGATCTAGCGTCGGTTGACGTTACGGAACGTTTCGTAACGCCAGCCCGCGAGGTCGCCGAGCCTCGCCAGCACAGGGGAGAGAGATGTCCAGCAACGAAGGCGCGCCCGCCACCACGGGACACATCGAGAAGATCGCGACCACCCCGGACTGGTACGCGCCCTACCGGATATCCCAGGCCGTCCGGGCCGGGGGCTTCGTGTACGTGTCCGGGCAGGCGGGCTTCACGGAGGACGGGACGACCGTCGCGGGCGGGTTCCTGGCGCAGGGGCGGCAGGCGTTCGGGAACGTCGGGCGGGTGCTGGAGGCGGCCGGACTGACCTTCGCGGACGTCGTCAAGGTCGGCATCTTCGTACGGGACATGGCGACGAACCTCCCGCACGTGATCACGCTGCGCGGCGAGTTCCTGGCCGAGCCCTACCCCGCCGACACCCTCGTCGAGGTCGTCTCGCTGGCCCAGCCCGACTGGCAGATCGAGGTCGAGGTCATCGCGCTGGACCGGAGCGCCGCGTGAGGGCCGGGGTCGTGACGGGACGGGCACAGGGGGCGGGAGTGACGGAAGAGAGTGGGGACGTGCGGGAGTTGCTGACGCCGTACCGGGCGGGCCGACTGGAGCTGGCGAACCGGCTGGCGATGGCCCCGATGACGCGGGGCCGGGCCGACGACGTGACGGGAGTGCCGAGCCCGCACGCGGCGACGTACTACCGGCAGCGCGCCGGGGCCGGGCTGCTGATCACGGAGGGCGTGTACGTCAACGCGCTCGCCAAGGGCGGCCCCGGCATCCCGGGCCTGGTGACCGACGCGCAGGCACGTGGCTGGCGGGAGGTGACCGACGCGGTGCACGCCGAGGGCGGCACGATCTTCGCCCAGTTGTGGCACGTGGGCCGGATGACCCACCCGCTGACGCTCCCGGACGGCGAGCTGCCGGTGGCCCCGTCGGCCGTCGCCATCGAGGGGAGTCGGATCTTCACCCGGGACGGCCTGCTGGACCACGTCACCCCGCGCGCGCTGACGGTCGGCGAAATCGCCCGAACGGTGGGGGACTTCGCGTCCGCGGCCCGACGCGCGATCGGGGCGGGCTTCGACGGCGTGGAGATCCACGGCGCGAACGGCTACCTGATCCAGCAGTTCATCGCCGACAACACCAACCTGCGCACGGACGCGTACGGCGGCTCGGTCACCGGCCGTCTACGGTTCGCCGTGGAGGTCGTCGAGGCGGTCGTGGCCGAGGTCGGCGCGGACCGTGTGGGGCTGCGTATCTCGCCGGACAACGCCGAGAACCAGCTCGCGGAGACCGACGCCCGCACCACGTACCGTGCGCTGGTCGACGCGCTGGACCCGCTGGGCCTGGCCTATCTGCACGTGTTGCGCAACGGTGCCTACGCGGCCATCGCGGACCTGCGGACGCGTTGGTCGGGAACGCTCGTCGCCAACACGAACGGCCCGGCGCCGAGCAGCCCCGACGCGGGGGCGCGGCTGGTGCGGGACGGCCACGCGGACGTGATCGCCCTCGGTCGCCTGTTCATGACCAATCCCGACCTGCCCGCCCGGCTGGCCAACGGCACCCCGCTCGCCGGCCCACCGACGGAGAACGTGTACGGGGGCGGGGCGGAGGGTTACACCGACTACCCGGTCGCGACGGACGAGCCCCGGGTTCCGGCGGTCGCCTAGCCACCCGGCGCGCGGCCCGGCCCCCACGCCTTCCCGCCGTACCACACACCCCTCCCCCACCGCACAGATCGGGCGTATCCCACCACCCCGGCGGGCCGTTCGGCCTACGCTGCCCGCGGTGTTCCGTTCGCCCCACTCCCCCGGAGGGCCCGTGTCTCGTGAAGCGTTCTGTGTGGCGGCCGACTGTCGGGCGACGTCCGGCGGGGTGGAGCGGCAGGAGGAGGTGGACGCCTGGTGCCTGGACCATGCCGAGCGACACCCGGGGCACGACCGGTTCCGCCGCGTCGTCACCGAGTACCGGCTGATCGGCGAGGCTCGGACGGATCGCGGGACGAGCGCCAACTAGCCTTCTAATCCAGCTAGTTGAGTTCACCGTCGGTCGGCGCCGTCTCGCCCAGGCGGACCGGGTCGCCCTGGCGTACGTGCCCGGGGCGGACCACGCGCGCGTAGACGCCCGCGCACGGTTGGGGGCCCATGCCCGGGTGGGGTTCGACGCGGTTGTGGGTGGCGGGGACGCGCAGGGCGTGGGTGTCGCGGGGCAGGGGGCCGTGGGCCAGGGTGGGGATGGCGCAGCGCGGAGTGGTGGACAGGATCTGCAGCGTCAGTTCGTCGCCGATGTGCAGGTGGCGGCCGACCCAGGCGTTCTCCGGGAAGGCGGGCGATGGGGTGGGGGCGCCCGGCGTCGGGGGTTCGGTGGGGACGGACACGATGATGTTGGGGCGGTAGCGCTCGACCTCTACCGTGCCGCGCGGGCTCAGTTCGGCGATGTGGGCCAGGGTGGCGGAGGTGATGAGGTGGAGCGGGGCGAAGTCGAAGAAGGTGCCGTCGGGCGCGCCCGTGCCGATCTCGGTCTCGTCGTGGCCCACCTCGGCGTCGATGCCGGCCGCCAACACCTCCTCCGGCTTCGAGCGCTCCAGGGTGGCGCCGGGTGGTGGGGTGTGGGCCACCCGGACCGGTGCGCCGAGCAGTGCGCTGAGGATCGCGTCGGCCTTCTCGTCCGTGGCCAGCAGGGTGCGGCCGTCGGGGAGGGCGATGCGCACGGGCGGCTCACCGGCGCCGGTGGCGCCCGCCTCGCCCGCGTCCCCCACCGTGGCCGAGAGGGTGAGCAGGTCGCGCCAGAGCCGTGGGTTCTTGGCGCTGGCGATCTTGCCGGTCTCGCGGTGCACCAGGGCGATCCGTCGGTCGTGGCGTAGGCCGCGCCGCGTGACGTCGGCCTCGGCCAACTCCTCGCCGAGCATCGACTTGACGGGATAGCGCCGCAACGTACGTACCGTGCCCAGCATCGCTTCCGCTCCTCTCGGCCACCCCGCGCGCCGGGGCGGGCCCCGTCGACCGTACCCAACGCCCGATCACGGAAGTCCCAGGGTTGGACGGCCGGTTGGCCCGCCGCGCTACGCGTGCCAGGGGGCGCCGGTGACCTGGTGGTCCGCGTGTTGGAGGGCCTCGACCACCAGCCGGCGCAGGTGTCCGTCGCGCAGCGCGTACACCGCGTGCCGGCCCTCCTTGCGCGCCTGCACCAGGCCGGCCAGGCGCAGCTTGGCCAGGTGTTGGCTGACCGCCGTGCGGGTCGCGCCGCTGGCCGTGGTCAGGGTCGTGACGTCGGCCTCGCCCTGGGCGAGGAGCCACAGCAGGTGCAGCCGGGTCGGGTCGGCGAGCAGCGCGAACACCGTGGAGGCGACGTCCAGTTGCCGCTCACCCGGGGTGCGCTGGTGCGCAGGGTGTGCAACTGAGGGCTCTTCGCGGACCGGCATGCGCCCATCGTACGGCGGGCCGCGCGGGACGGCCCCGCGCGTGCGGGGCGGGGCCGGTCCGGGGTCGGGCCCGCCGCGCGGAGGGTGACGCGGGTCAGCCGGGTCCCGGGATCGGTCCGGCGCCGGCCGGAGCTGGCGTGCCCGCGGTGCCCGCCACCGCCGTGGGCGGGGCGGCCGTGGGCAGGGCGGTGGGGCGTGGGCGGGCCGGCGGGGCGCAGCCCGCGATCTTGCGGAGGGCCGCGTAGGTGGCCTCGGGCTGGTCCATCACGAACAGGTGGCCGCCCGGCACCCAGCGCGTCCCGCGCGCGGCCAACTGGTCGGCCAGCTCCGTCAGGACGGCCGGCGGGCAGGCCACGTCGTCGATGCCGCCCAGCAGGTGGACCGGGGGGCTCACCGGCTCCGGGGTCCAGCCGGCGCCGCCGAGCGCCGCCAGGTCGCGGCGGAGTCCGGGCAGCAGCAGTCGGATCACCAACTCGTCGGGCAGCTCCAGTTCCGGGACGATGCCCCGGGCGCGGGCCGCCGAGAGCAGCGAGTGGTCGTCGAGGCCGGCCAGCGCGTAGCCGGGTGGCCCGGGGCGGGGTGGGGCGGAGAGGACCAGCCGCAGGTCGGCGGGCCAGTTCGCCGCGTGCCGCTGGGCCATCCGGTGTGCCACCGCGGCACCCAGGCTGTGCCCGAGAACGATGCCGGGGCCGGCGAGGTCGGTGGCGAGCAGGTCGGCGTAGAAGTCGGCCAGTTCGTCCAGGTCGGGCGGCGTGCCGTGGGCGTGCGCGGCGGGCGGTTGGGCGGCGACGACCGTCCAGTCCCCGGTGACCTGGCGCACCAGCCGCGTGAACGACCTGGCCGAGCCGCCCGCGTACGGCAGGCACACCAGGCGGTACGGTCCGCCCTCGCGCAGCACCAGCCTGTCGGGTCCGGTCCTCATCGGGTGGCTCCCGTCGGCGTGATGGTGGGTGTGGGGGTGGGTCCGGAGAGGAGGAGGGCGGTGGCCGCGCCGTCCGGGTCGAGGCTGAGGCAGAGCGCGAGCGGGGCGGCGGAGTTGGGGTCGGGGTCGGGGTTGGGGTCGGGGTCCGGCGGGGTCGGGGGCGGGGGTGTGGTTCTCGTCAGCGCCTCGACCGCGAGGGCGAAGGCCAGCGCGCCGTCGGCGCCGCCCGTGGTGCCGGTGGTGCCGGCGGCGGTCAGGTGGGGTAGGGCGGGCCCGAACACGGCGGCGATGGCGGCGCGTTCGGCGGCGCCGGTCGGGGTGTGCGGGTCGGCGGTGGTCACCGCGACGGCGACCTCGTGCGCGGCGCGGCCCGCGTCCCGCAACGCCGCGCGCGCGGCCTCGGCGCCCACTTCGGCGAGGTCCGGCGCGTCCGGCACGGCCCCGGCACCGGCCCCGGTGTTCGCGGGCCCGGTGTCCGCCCGCCCGCCGCTCGGCTCGCCAGCCGCCCCGCCCCCGGCGGCGTACGCACGGGCCGTGGCGCACACGTGGGCCAGGGCCGGGGCGTGCGCGGGACCGTCCGGGGCGGTCAGGACGACGACGGCCGCGCCCTCCCCGGCCGGTGCCTCCGCGAGCCCGCTCGCCGCTGTCGCGTCCGCCGCTGCCCCGCCCGCCGCCGGTGGCGGGCACGCGGCCGACAGCGAGTCCACGCCGCCCGCGATGACCGCGTCGCAGCGGCCCGTCCGCACGTGCTGGACGCCTAGCGCGATGGCGTCGAGGCCGACGGCCGCGCCCGAGGTCAGGGTGAGGTTGGGGCCGCGCAGGCCGAGGTGGATGGAGAGGGCGGCGCCGGGGGCGTTGTAGCTGGACTGCGGGCCCCAGACGGGGTTGACCGGGCCCGCGTCGGCGCCGGCCCGGTTGTGGATGGCCACGTACTCGCTGCGCCCGGCGTGCAGCGTGCCGGCGAAGACGCCGATCCGGGCCGGGTCGGCGCCGCGCAGCGGGACCGGCGGCGCGGGCGGCGGCGACGAGGCCGGTACGGGCTCCGCCGCGCCGGCGCGCGACGACGTGGCCGGGGGCGCCTGGTCCGGCTCGGCCGCCGGGGTGACCGGGGTGGCCGGGGTGGCCGTAGCGGCCGGAGTGGTGGTCAGGGCCGCCTGCGCGGCGCTGAGCAGCAGTCCCGTGTCGCGGCCGATGGTGCGCCTGGCCCGGGCGTCGATATGGGGCGGGAGGGTGAGCGGCGCGGTGACGTGCGCGGCCTCGACGGCGTGGGCGCTGTCCTGGTCGGGCCGCCAGTTCGGGCCGGCCGGGATGGCGCCGGCGACCAGCGGCACGTCCCGCACCGTGACCGGTCGGGCGCCGGCGAGCAGGGCCTCGTACAGCGCGGCGACCGAGGTCCCCGCCGCGCTCACCACCCCCACCCCGGTGACCGGCACCGGGCTCGTCCGGGTCGTGTCCTGCGTTGGCACGTCGTACTCCTTGGGGTCTTTCGGCGGTGCGCGGCCCACGGGGTGGGGCGGTCGGCGTCGGTGGGCGGGGTGGGTCGGGCCGGGTCGGCGCGCGGGCCTGGGCCGGGAGGGCCGGGCCAGGCGGCGGGGTGGGTCAGTCCGTGGGGGCGCCGAACACCACCGTCGCCGTGTTGCCGCCGAAGCCGAACGCGTTGCTGAGCGCGACGCGCACCGGCAGGTCCCGGGCCGGGCCACGGACCAGGTCCAGGTCGCGGCAGCGGTCGTCCACGGTGCGCAGCGTCGGGTTGCCCGGCACCCGGCCGCGCGCGATGGCCAGCACGCAGGCCACCGCCTCCAGGGCGCTGGCCGCGCCCTGCGCGTGACCCAGCATGCCCTTGATGGACGAGGTGGCCGGGCGGGCCCCGGCGGCGCCGAAATAGCCGGCGAGGCAGGCCGCTTCGGTGGCGTCGTTGACCGGCGTGCCGGTGCCGTGCGCGCTGACGTAGTCCACGTCGCCGGGGGTCAGCCCGGCCCGGCGCAGGCTCTCGTCCATGCAGCGCAGCAGGGCGTCGCCGGCCGGGTGGGGGGCCGTCATGTGGTGCGCGTCGGCGGCCATGGCGTGGCCGCGCAGTTCGGCGATGACGGTGGCGCCCCGGGCCCGCGCGTGGGCCAGCGACTCCAGGGTGAGGATGCCGGCGCCCTCGGACGGCATCGTGCCGCGCCGGTCGCGGTCGAAGGGCCGTACGACCTCCGGCTCCACGGCGCGCAGGGTGGTGAAGAGCTGGAAGACGGCTTCGGCCAACTCGTCCACGCCGCCCGCCAGTACGCAGTCCGCCTGCCCGCTGGCGATCAGGTCGGCCGCCAGGCCGATGGCGGTGTTGCCGCCGGCGCAGCCGGCCGCGAGGACGTGTCGCGGGCCGCGCAGCCCGAAGCGCTCGGCGGGCCAGGAGGCGAGCAGGGCGGGCGCGTCCCAGCGGCGGTCGGTCGCGGTGTCGGCGCCCCGGCGGCGCAGCTCCTCCAGGTGCGGGCGGGTGCCCATGACGGTGCCGATGACCAGGCCGACGCGGCGCGGGTCGGTGGCGGGCAGCACCTTCGAGGCGTCGAGGGCGTCGCGTACGGCGTGCTCGGCGTAGCGCAGGGAGCGCGGGGTGAGCGTGCCGTCGTCGGCGTACGGCGCGGTCAGGTGGGGCGCGGCCACCTCGGCGGCCAGGTGCGTGGGGTAGGCGTCGGCGGCGAACCGGGTGACGGGCCCGGTCGCCACCGTCCCCGAGGTCACCGCGTGCCAGAACCGGTCCACGTCGCAGCCGAGCGGCGAGACGACGCCGAGGCCGGTCACGACCACCCGCTCCGACTCCACCACGGCCGGCGCCACCGGCGCCGCCCGCCCCTTCGGTGTGGCGCTAGCCGACATGGCCGCCCACGTACCGCGCGAGGCTGTCGACGGAGTTGCCGAGGGCCGCCTCGTCGTCGGTGAGCCGACAGCCGAAGCGGGCCTCGACGTGCGCGATGACCTCCAGCTTGTTCAGCGAGTCGGCGCCGAGGTCGTCGTAGAGGTCGGCGTCGACCGGGACCTGTTCCGGCGAGGTGGCCAGGACCCGCGCGAAGACCTCGCGCACGCCGGTACGGATGTCAGACTCGTTCAACGGTGCCCCCGCGAGACGACGGAACAACGGTCTTGGCCCACCGGTGGAGCTGGGCCCGGGTGATGGCCGGCGCCCAGTGCAGGCGTCGGGACGCGAGGAGCCAGTGGCAGGCGCCGAGCGCGGCGACGGCGGCCATGCCGGGCGAGGCCATCGCCGCGAGCAGGTACGCCGCCAGGAACAGGAAGGTGTACGAGTGCATCACCTCGCGCGCCACCGACCGCTCCTCGGTCGACTCGGCCGCGCTCGCGCCGCGCACCACGTACGCCGAGACCACGACGCACGGCGTCACGGCCAGGCTGGCGACCGGCAGCAGGTGCAGCACGACGAAGACGGCGTCCAGCGCGAACGGCGCCACGACCAGGGCGTAGACGGCCGCGCCACGGCCGAACCCGGCGACGGTCAGCCACAGGCTGGAGTAGCCGAGCAGCCGGTCGCCGGCCACGTCGGTGATGTCCTTGATGCCGGCGAGTCCGAGGCTGAAGGTGGCGAGCACGGCGGCGGCCGGCAGCACCGGCGAGCCGAGCGCGTCGGCGTCCGGGGCGGTGGCCCAGCCGGTGACCATCGGCAGGATCAGCGGCAGGACCAGGACGAGCAGCGCGAGGACGCGGTGACGCTTGAAGGCCGGGCCAATCGAGTAGCCGATGGCGATGGCGATGTCCACGACGATCATCGCGGCGAAGGCCGGTTCGGGGTCCAGCGCGAACAGCGCGGCCCCGCTGGCCGCGAAGACCAGCCAGGCGCCGACGGCGATACGGGTGAGCCGGCGCCAGCCGATCGCCTCGCACAGGGCGGTGCGCTCGGGCCGGTTGACGACGTCGGCCTCGCGGTCGGCGATCCGGTTGACGGACTCGGTGCCGACGCAGAAGGCCAGCCACATCGGCACGGCCGCCAGCGCGCGGCCCACGGTGAGGTGGTCCACGGCGGCGAGCCCGGCGAGGAACCCCATCCAGTAGTAGGCGGCGAACCGGCAACTGCAACTGCGCAGCACCAGGAGCGGCAGGGGTGCCGGCGCGCCACGGGCGGTGCTCACGTCCATGGCGGCGGCCCTGCCGGCGACGGTATGCCTGGGGTCACTTCAGCGCTCCGTATTCGGGGTGGTGCGGTCGCGTGCGGTCGGGTCGGCGGGTACGTGGTCGGGTAAGTCCGCTGCGGGGTGGGCGAGTTGGCGGGCCGAGGCGGCGGGCGCCAGGGGTGGGCCGAGCGGTGCCTGGCGATGGCACCACGGCCGGCGCGCCCGCCGGGCGACGGCCCGCCGGTCCGTCGGGGGACGCCGCTACCGCTCGCGCGGGGCCGGGCCCACCGGCGCGGGCCGCCGGCAGCGCCGCACGGCGCTGCCGCTGCCGACGTCGTCGTCATGCGTGTTCGTGTCCCCCGTACGCGCCGCGGGCGCCCCGGTCACGGGGCGGCGCCGCGCGCGGCATCGCCGTACGACCGCGCACACCGGCTGGTGGGCCCGCGCGCGGACAGATCCGCCCGGCTGGGCGTGGCGAGCAAACTACAAAGGATCGTCGCCCTTGTTCAATAGCGATCCGCCTCGCTGACAGGCCCCTGCCATGGCGCGCGGGCGCGCTCCGGGGGCTCGCACCCGGCGCGCACCGCCGCCGTCCGAGCCCCGCGACCTCGCTCGCCGGCCGCTCGCCACTCCTCGGGCGCGGGCGTATCAGCCCTGGTCACGGCGGAGTTGACGGCTTCGGCACGCGGGTTCGCGCGGGCGTCCGGTGACGGGCGCGAGACGCGCGGCGCCCGGCGGTAGGGCGGTCCGGCGCGCGCCGGCGGCGGCCGTCTCGCATGCCGGTACGGCTCCGTCCGTGGCGGTCGGCGACGCGGGGCGGCAGGAAGCTGGCACGGCCGCCGCCGCGCCGCTGTGCGCCGATCGGGCGGACCCCGGCCGGCCAGCGTTTTCGTCCCCTACGTCCGGGTACCCGACGGCGTTGGCGCATCACCCGTCACACCAGTCACTCCAACAACCCCACTCACCAACGCCAGCCGAACCACCTACCGCACCACGCCGCGCCCCCGCACCACGCGCACACCGCGTCAGCACCACGCGCACCCCGTAAGGAGACCCGCATGTCCTCGTCCCCCACCCCGGCACGCCCCGAGCCCGCGCGCGCCCTGCCGAAGGCGAGCCCGACGGACACGGCCCGGGTGGTCGGCGCGCTGCTGCTGCCCGCCGTGGTCGCGGGTGTCATCAGGCGCCGACCCGGGGGCATGGCGTTCACCGAGCGGGTGCACTGGGACCAGCGGGGACTGCGGACCATGGCCGGGTTGCGCACCACGTACGGCGACGGGCCGCTGTTGCTGCGCGTCGCCGGTCGCACCGTCGCGCTGCCGCTGGTCCCCGAGGACGTGGGCGACATCCTCGACCGGACGCCGACCCCCTTCTCGCCCGCCACCTGGGAGAAGCGCGGCGCCCTCAGCCAGTTCCAGCCGCACGGGTCCCTCATCAGCGAGGGGCCGGAGCGCGCGGAGCGGCGGCAGGTGAACGAGGCGGCCCTGGACACCCCGCAGCCGCTGCACCACCTCGCGCCGACGATCGTCGCCACCGTCCGCGACGAGGCCGCGGCCCTGCTCCGGCAGACCAACCGGACCGGGGAGCTGACCTGGGACGAGTTCGGGGCCGCGTGGTGGCGCTCGGTGCGCAGGCTGGTCCTCGGCGACGCCGCCCGCGACGACGAGACGCTCACCCACCTGCTGAACCGGCTGCGTTCGGCCGGCAACTGGTCGGTGCTGCTGCCCCGGCGGCGGCGGGTCAGGGACGACTTCCTGCGCCGGCTGCGCCAGCACGCGGTCGCCGCCGGGCCCACGACGCTGGCCGGCGCGCTGACCGCACGGCCCGCGAGCGAGCGCGCCGACACGGTGGGCCAGATCCCGCACTGGCTGTTCGCCTACGACGCGGCGGCCATCACCACGCTGCGCACCCTTGCGATGCTCACCTCGCACCCGGAGCACGAGGCGCGGGCCCGCGCCGAGGTCGCCGTCGGAGGCCACGGATCGGACCAGCCGCGCACGCTGCCGTTCCTGCGCGCGTGCGCCCAGGAGACGCTGCGGCTGTGGCCCACGACCCCGCTGCTGCTGCGCGAGAGCACCGAGCCGACGCAGTGGCGGGGCCAGTCGGTCCCGGCCCGCACCGCGTTCCTGATCTACACCCCGTACTTCCACCGCTCCCCGGACACCGCGGGCCCCGACGGCGACCGCTACGTGCCCGAGCGCTGGCTCGACGGGCGCGCCCAGAACCAGCCGGCCCTGGTGCCGTTCAGCGCCGGCCCCGCCGAGTGCCCCGGCCGCAACCTCGTGCTGCTCACGGTGAGCACCTGGCTGGCGGCGCTGCTGGAGGGGCACACCTTCCAGCCGCCGGCCCACGCCCCGCGCCCCCACCAGGACGGCACCCTGCCCGCGGAGTTCAACCCCTTCGCCCTGCGCTTCACCGTCCGGGCCGACGCGGGGGCGTAGGCGTCCGGCCCCTCACCCCTGGTCGCCCGTGGTCCCGCGGTCTGACGCCGGCTCCTCCTGAGTGATGACAGGAATGCGCCCAGCGGTTGACGACCGCGCGGGCAGCGCTGACAGAGACTTGAACACCCGTAGCCACGAATGGGAGTTCAGGTGGACCGATGGGACCGGGCCGGGCGCGTCGCGGCGTACGGGGCGGCGCTGGCGCTGACGCCCTATGTGCTGATCAAGGTGTCGTGGGTGGTCGGTTCGCTCGTGGGACTGCTGCCGGTGGGCACCGGGTTCGGCATGGCGGAGTGGGTGGTGCTCAACAGCGCGACGATCGCTATGGCGGGGATCGGGATCGCGGTGGCGCTCGCCCTGGTGCGGCCGTGGGGCATGCGCATACCGGGAGCGCCGTTGGCCTTCTGCGCTTGGGTGGGGGCGGGGTTCCTCGTCCCGGTGTTGCCGTACGCCGTGCTCAGTTCGCTGCTGGGCTCGGATGGTGGTCCGAAGAGCGGGGATGACGCGGACCCGTCGATGCCGGTCTGGGAGGCCGTGCTGATCCAGATCGGGTTTGTCGGGATGGGGCTCGGGCTGGCCATCGCGCTGCCCGCGTACGTGCGGCGGCGCTGGCCGGACGTGTTCGCGGGCCGGCTCGGGGACCGCGGGGAGGGCGCGCCGGGGGCGCTGCCGTGGATGGCCGTGGTGGGCGCCGCCGTCGGCCTCGTCTGGCTGTACTGGGCGGTGGGCGGCACCCTGGGTGTCGCCCACCGCGACGAGCGCGGCACCGCCTGGTACGCGTTGGCCGCGACCTTCGGGCTCTGGGCGCTCGCGGCGTCCCTCGCCACCTGGGCCACCGTCCGGGGCCGGCCCGCGCGCCTCCCGCGCTGGGTTCCGATGGCACTCGGCTGGCTCGGTTCGGGCTCCTTGTTCGCCTGGAGCGGCTGGAAGCTCCCGTTCACCCTGTACCTGGCGATCGCCCGACCGGCCGACGCGTCCCTGCCGGAAAACCTCGCTGTCGCGGTGGTCCTGCACCTCGCCGCAGTGGGGGCGGGCGCCGCGATGCTGCGTGCGCTCGTGCGTACCCGAACGGAGTCGTCGCGCTCGTGGCCCGCCATCTCTCCTGTACGTCGTTCGGCGAACTGAGCGCGCGCGCCCGCCTCGCACCGTGACGGCCGGGTGGCCGAGCGGGCGAGGTCGCGGACGCGGCGGGGCTCAGGCCGTCGGGTCGAGGCGCAGCCGGACCTCCATCTCCTGGTCGCCGGGTACGGCCTTCTCCTCGCTCACCGCGAAGTGGCGCTGGAGGACGTCGCGTACCTGGTGGACGGGCGGCTCGGTGCCGTAGAGGTCCACGCTGACCGACTGGGCCAGGCCGGAGTCGGGAGTGGAGCCGCCGGGCTCGCGGGTGTCCACGGTCATCGACCAGACCACGGGGCGCTCGGTCTCGGTCTCCACCGGCCGGCCCGCGTCGGGCCACTCGTCGGCGGCGGTCGCCGGGAACGCCGCGCGCAGCACGCGGAACACCGCGTCCGCGTCGTCCCAGTCGCAACCGCTGACGTGTACACCCACTCCGGCCGAACTCTGCTCAGTGCTCATGGGAGTCGGGTAGCCGCTGCGGCCGACTCAAAACCGACCACCCTCCTCGGGCGCGTCGTCTCCGTCCGTCCCGGGCGCGTCGGCGTCCGGGGCGCCCGGCACCTGGCGCGGCTCCAGCGGGCGCACCGCGGGCCCCTGGAGGACCGAGCCGTCCACGGCGAACCGGGAGCCGTGGCAGGGGCACTCCCAGGTGTGCTCCGCGTCGTTGAAGCGGACCAGGCAGCCCAGGTGGGTGCAGCGGGCCGAGACGGCGTGCACGGTGCCGTCCTGGGCGCGGTAGACCGCGCACCGGCCGGCCCCCACCCGGACCAGCGCGCCCGTGCCCGGCGCGACGGCGGCCACGTCGTCGGCGGACGCGAGGCGCAGCCGGTCGCCGACGAAGTGCCGGGCCACCGTCGCCTGCTGGGACAGCAGCGGGCCCGCCTCGCGCAACGGGTGCAGTCGGCGCGGGTCGTACAGGGCGGCGTGTTCGGGGCGCTCGCCGCAGATCAGGTCGGCGAGCAGCGTTCCGGCGAGCGCGCCGCTGCTCATGCCCCAGCCGCCGAAGCCGGTGGCCACGTAGACGTTCCGGGTTCCCGGGTGGAAGGGGCCGATGTAGGGCAGGCCGTCGGTGCTGGTGTTGTCCTGCGCCGCCCACCGGTGGGTGATCTCCGCGGCGGGGAAGTGCTGGTGCAGCCAGACGGCGAGCCGGCGGAACCGCTCGGACGCGGCGTCGGGCGCGCCCCCGTTCCCGTCGCCGGTGCCCGGGGTGAACTTCTCGCCCGTCACGATGAGCAGCCGCCGCCCGTCGGGCCAGGGCGCGGTGCGCACCGAGCGGGTGCCCTCGTCCGGCGTGATGTACGTGCCGCGCGGCGCCTGCTCGGCGGGGAGGGTGGCGGCCAGCACCAGCTCGCGGGTCGTTTCGAGGCGGGCGAACATCAGGGCCCGGTCGAAGACGGGGTAGTGGGTGGCCACGACCACGTGCCGGGCCCGTACGACGGCCCCGTCCTCGGTCGTCACCCGGCACGGCGAGCCGTCGTGCAGCCCGGTGACCCGGCTGCGCTCGTACACCCGGCCGCCCCGCGCGACGATGCCGGCGGCCAGCGCGAGCAGGAACCGGCGCGGGTGGAACTGTGCCTGGCCGCCGACCCGCACCGCGCCGGCGACCGGGAACGGCAGGTCCGTCTCGGTGACGAACGTGGCGTCGAGCCCGGCGTCGGCCGCGGCCGTGGCCTCCGCGCGCAGCGTGCCGACGCGACCGGGGTCGGTGGCGTAGGTGTAGGCGTCGGTCCGCTCCCACTGGCAGTCGACGCCCAGTTCCACCGCCAGCCGCTCGATGCCGCGCACGGCCTCCTGCTGCGAGGTGGCGTACTGGGCGGCGGCGCGCCGGCCCTGGGTGTCGCGGAGCGAGGCGTAACGCAGCGTGTGCAGGGCGGAGACCTTGGCCGTGGTGTGGCCGGTCACGCCGGCGGCGATACGCCCCGCCTCCAGGACGACCACCGACCGGCCGCGGCGCACCAGCTCCCACGCGGTGCACAGGCCCGCCATACCGCCGCCGATCACGACGACGTCGGCGCTGGCCTCCTCGGGCGCGCCCGGGTAGTCGGTGTCGGGGGTGCTGGCCATCCAGTACGAGGCGTCGGTGCCGGGCAGCGGCGTCATGGCGGTCATGGGCGCTCCTTCGGGTCCGGTCCGTGCGCGGGCCGGACCCGCACGGCACCGCCACCCGCGGCCCGGCCGGGCTCGCGCGGTGCCGACCCGAGTACCCGTGCCCCGCGATCACAAACGCGCGCCCACCTGCGTACGAGCGGACGCGCGAAGGTGCGGGACCCCTGGGGGAGGGTCCCGCACCGTGCGCGGGTGGCGTCGCGGCGGCGAGCGACGGAGCGCCGCCCACCGCCGGAAAGCGGCCGACCATCCACGCGGTCACGCGCCCGGCCACCGCGCCGGGCCGACCGCTCCGGGCGACCGGCCCGGCGGCCGGGGCGCGCCCCGCACGGGCTCGTGGACTCCGTGCGGGACGCGCCGGTCTGCTGATGCTTCTGGTGGTGCTGGTGGTGCTGGTGGTGGCTCAGCCGTTGAAGCAGAACGCCCGGCCGCCCATGTCCCAGCACTGGATCTGCCGGGTGGCCGTGCCCGCGTTGCCGGCCCGGTCGGTCACCGTCAGCTCGGCCGTGTAGGTCTTCTGCCCGGCCGGGTAGGTGTGCTTGGCCGTCACCCCGGTACCGGTCTGCCCGTCACCGAACTTCCACGCGTACGAGGCGATGTCACCGTCCTTGTCACTGGACTGCCCCGCGTTGAAGTCACAGGCGTCGTACCAGCACGAGACCGAGAACTGCGCCACCGGCGGCTCACCCACCGGAGCGCCCACCGACACCTTCTTGCTCACCGTGCCGGTCTTCCCGCTGTCATCGGTGACCGTCAGCCTGACCTCGTACGAACCCGCCTTGGCATACGTGTGAGAAGGCTTGACCCCCTCACCCGTCTTCCCGTCACCAAAGTCCCACGCGTACGAGGCGATCGACCCGTCCGCGTCCCGCGACGCCGACCCGTCAAACCCACACGAGAGCGCCGACTCCGAACACGAGGCCACGAACTCCGCCGTGGGCTTGCCGGGGTCGGCGGGGGCGCCGAGCTTGTTCACGTCGAGGAACTTGTTGGGCGAGCCGCTGCCCGGGTTGGTGACCACGCCGTCGCGCGCGGCGGCGATCACCGCGTCGGTGGCCTGGGTGGCGGACGCGCCCGGGTTGGCCTCCAGGTAGAGGGCGAGCGCGCCGGCGGCGTGCGGCGAGGCCATGGAGGTGCCGCTCATGTTGGCGTTGCCGGTGTCCGAGCTGTGGCTGGCCGAGGTGATGTTGCCGCCGGGTGCGAAGAGGTCCATGCAGCGGCCGTAGTTGGAGAAGCTGGACCGGCCGCCGTTGCTGTCGGTGGAGCCGGCCGACAGCGCCTCGGGCGTGTCGGCGGGCGAGGTGCCGCAGGCGTCGGTGCCGGCGTTGCCGGCCGCGACCGCCGCCGGGAACCCGGCCTGCACGGCCCGTTTGGTCGCGTCCCGCATGCCCTGCGGGTCGGCGTTCGCACCGCCGGAGCCGAGGCTCATGTTGATGACGCCGGGCTTCTTGCCGTTCTTGATGACCCAGTCGATGCCCGCGATGGTGTCCGCGTCGGGCCCGTTGCCCGAGCAGTCGAGCACCCGCACGGCCACGACCTTCGCCTGCTTGGCGACGCCGTACTCCTTGCCGGCGACCGTGCCGGCCACGTGCGTGCCGTGACCACTGCAGTCGGCGGCGTCGGTGTCGTCGTCGATGAAGTCGTAGCCCGACGAGGCGCGGCCCTCGAAGGTCTTGTGCGAGAAACGGGCGCCGGTGTCGATGACGTACGCGGTCACGCCCGCGCCGGTGCCCGGGTAGGCGTACGTCTTGTCCTGCTTGCCGTCGATCGCGTCCAGGCCCCAGGACGGCGGGCTCGGCTGGCTGCCGCCCTCGGACGCGCGCACCATCAGGGACTGCTGGACGTACTCCACCGCCGGGTCAGCCGCCAGGCGCTTGGCCTGGGCGGCGGTCAGTTCGGCGGAGAAGCCGCGCAGGGCGGCGCTGTAGATCCGCTCGGTGGTGCCGCCGTAGCGGTCGGTGAGCCGGTTCGCCTCGGACGTGACCTGGGCCTCGGCCGTGGCCGAGAGCGAGGTCGCGCCCTTGAGCGAGACGATGTACTTGCCGTCGATGGCGCCCGGCGCCCCGGCGTTGATGACGCGGCCCTCGGTGGCCGCGCCGCCGTCCGGGGTCGCCTGGGCGGGTGCGCCGGCCATGGCCAGCGCGGCGGTGGCGGCGAGCCCCGTGCAACACGCCGTCAACCAGCGGTAGGTCTTCCTCGCGGTTCGCATCCTGTGTGCCTCTGCCTCTCCGACTCGGTGGGTCGATCGCTCCGGTGAGCCGATCGCTCCGGTGGGGGTGGTGCTCCTCGGTGCCTGCGTGACCCGGGCTGTGTTCCGGGCTGTGACCCAGGCTGTGTCTCGGGCTGTGCGCTAAGGGTGTGCGCCAGGGGTGTTTCAGGCTGTGTGTCGCGGGCTGTGCCCCGGGCCCGGGCGGCGCGTCGGGGTGGCGCGCGTGCCCGGGCCCGGGCGTGGGGTGGGCCGCTCGCGGCCGGCGGGGCGGGCGCAACCGGTGGGAGGTGGCGCGCCCGAGGTGCGGCGGACGCGCCCCGGGTGCGCCCCGCCGCCGGTCGCAGGGTTGGACTCGCACCGGCTGGGCCTGTCGCCGGCTCAGCCGTTGAAGCAGAAGGCCCGGCCGCCCATGTCCCAGCACTGGATCTGCCGGGTCGCCGTACCCGCGTTGCCGGCCCGGTCGGTGACCGTCAGCTCAGCGGTGTACGTCTTCTGCCCGGCCGGGTAGGTGTGCTTGGCCGTGACTCCGGTACCGGTCTGCCCGTCGCCGAACTTCCACGCGTACGAGGCGATGTCACCTTCCTTGTCGGTGCTCTGCCCCGCGTTGAAGTCACAGGCGTCGTACCAACACGAGACCGAGAACTGCGCCACCGGCGGCTCACCCGCAGGCGCACCCACCGACACCTTCTTCGACACCGTCCCGGTCTTCCCACTGTCATCCGTGACCGTCAGCCTGACCTCGTACGAACCCGCCTTGGCATACGTATGCGCGGGCTTCACACCCTTGGCCGCCGTGCCGTCGCCGAAGTCCCAGACGTACCCCGCGATCGACCCGTCAGCGTCCCGCGACGCCGACCCGTCGAACTCACACGAGAGCGCCGACTCCGAACACGAGGCCGCGAACTCCGCCGTCGGGGCGCCCGGTTCGGCCGGGGTGCCGAGCTTGCTGACGTTGAGCAGCTTGTTGGGCGAGCCGCTGCCCGGGTTGGTGACGACGCCGGAGTCGGCGCTGTTGACCAGGGCGTCGCGCACCTGCTGCGGGGTGGCGTTCTTGTTGCTGGAGAGGTAGAGCGCGGCGGCGCCCGCGGCGTGTGGCGTGGCCATCGAGGTGCCGCTCATGCCCGTCGAGCCGCCACCGTTCTTGGTGGAGGTGATGTTGCCGCCGGGGGCGAACAGGTCCAGGCAGCGGCCGACGTTGGAGAAGCCGGAGCGGCTGCCGTTCTGGTCCGTGGAGCCCAGCGTGATGGCGGCGGGCAGCCGGGCGGGGCTGGTGCCGCAGGCGTCCTGGCCGTAGTCGTTGCCCGCGGCGACGGCGACCGGGACGCCCGCGTCGATCGTGCCCTGCGTGGCGTCGTCCAGGGCCTGGTCGCTGGGGCCGCCCAGGCTCATGTTGGCGACGGCGGGCTTGGCCGCGTTCTTGGTCACCCACTCCAGGCCGCCAACGACCTGTTCGGTGGAGCCGTTGCCCGAGCAGTCCAGCACTCGGACCGCGACGAGCTTGGCCTGCTTGGCGACGCCGTAGTCCTTGCTGCCGATGGTCCCGGCGACGTGCGTGCCATGTCCCTGACAGTCACTGGCGTCCGCGTCGTTGTCGATGAAGTCGTATCCGCTGCTGGCCCGCCCCTCGAAGTTGCTGTGCCGCAGGTCGGTGCCGGTGTCCACGACGTACGCGGTGACGCCGTCGCCCTGGTTCGGGTAGGTGTACGTCTTGTCCTGCTTGCCGTCGACCGCGTCCAGGCCCCAGGACGGCGGGTTCGGCTGGGTGCCCACGGCCCGCACGATGTTGTTCGTCTGGACGTAGCGCACGTCGGGGCTGGCCGCCAGGCGCGCCGCCTGAGCCTCGGTGGCCTGGAGCGAGAAGCCGCGGAAGGCCGCCGCGTACACCGTGCGGACGGTGCCGCCGTGCGCGTCGGTCAGTTCGTCGGCCCGCGCCGCGACGGCGGCGCGGGTCTCGGCGGCGACCGAGGGGGCGCCCCTGAGGGCGACGATGTACTGGCCCTTGATCGCGTCCGGCTGCCCCGCGCCGATGACCGTGCCCCGCGCGTCGCCACCGACGGCGGCTTCGGCGGCGCCGGCCGGGCCCGTGCCGACCGTCGCGAAGAGCGTCGCGGTGGCCGCGCCGAGACACAGCGCGCTCCACCGTCTCTGTCGTGCTGACATCTCTGCTCCTTCTGAGGGGGAGACGGCGCCCGGCCCGATGTGCGGTCGGGCCGGGCGCCGGGGTCCGGCGCCGGCGTGGGGGGTTGGCTGGGAGAGAGCACGACGCCGTGTGACGGGCCCACCCTCGTTGCGCACGGGGCGGCAAACAATCCGTGGTGCGGTAGGTAGGGGGTACGTATCCTCGCTCGGCCGACACGCCCCGCCCGGGCCCGCGTTCCCCGCGTACGCGCGCACGCGGCGCACGCGCGCACGCAGAGCCGCGGGCGGCCCCGGGCCCGTGGCGGGCGCGGGCCGCCGCCGCTCCGACCGGCCGGGCCCGGGGGCCCTGACCCGAAGCCCGGCCCCGTGGCCCGGACCCGCGCCCGGCCCGGGGGTCAGCTCGCGCCGGATACCTCGCCGCGTGAGGTGACGTTCAGCTTGCGGAGCACCTTCGCCACGTGCTGCTCGACCGTGCGCGGGGACAGGAACAGGACGTCGGCGATCTCCCGGTTCGTGTGCCCGAGCGCGACGAGGCGGGCCACCTCCTGTTCGCGCGGGGAGAGTTGGTCACCGTAGCCGCGCCGGCCGCGCCGGGACGGGGTGCTGACACCGTTGCCACGCAGCACCCGGCGACAGCGGGCCGCGTCGCGGGTGGCCCCCAGGGCCGCGAACTGTTCGGCCAACGCTGCCAACTCACCCGCCAGGCCCGCCCCACCGGCGGCGCCCACCCCGCCCCCGTCGGCCGCGTCACCCAGCCCGGTGGGGCCCGCCCCGCCAGCGCCCGCCCCGCCAGCGCCCGCCCGGCCGGGACCCGGCGCGCCGAGCCGGCAGCGGACGGCGGCCTCGGCCGCGCGGGCCGCCGAATAGGGCCTGGGCAGCGCGGCGTACCGCGCGCTCGCCGCCTCGAAGGCGGCGACGGCCTCCGCGCACCGGCCCCGCGCGTACGCCAGGACGCCGTGGCACGCCGCCAGCGCGGCGGCGGCCAGCGGCGCGTCGCGGTCGGCGATGCCGGCGGCGTACTCGGCGACCGCCGCCTCGGCGTCGGCCACCCGGCCGCAGCGTACGAGCGCGGCCACCGCCATGGGCATGAGGTCGGCGCCCCACACCCAGATGTCCTTGCGCCGGACCCGGGCGATGGCCCGGTCCGCCTCGGCGCGGGCCGCCTCCAGTTCGCCACGGGCCACCCACACCCGGATCATCGCGCCGGAGGCGGCGGCCAGGATGGGGCTGGGAGCGTTGGCGGGATCGCCGAGCGCGGCGGCGTCCAACTCCTCGGTGGCCTCCTCCCATTCGCCGCGCGCCATGGCGAGCAGCCCCAGCACCAGGTGCGCGTCGGCGGAGATGCCCGAGACGCCCTGCACCATGTCGATCAGCCGGCGCGCCCGCTCGGCCAGCCCCTGCCAGTCGCCGACGCTCCACGCGAGGCGCAGCGAGGTGCCGTCGATGATCCCCTGGAGCCACGGCGAGCCGCACTCGGCGGCCAGCCGCTGCCCCTGGTGCCGGAAGCGCTCCGCCGCCGCGTAGTGCCCGAGCCAGGTGGCGGCCTCGGCGAGGTTGCCGGACAACCGGGCGACCTGGAGCCGTTCGGCGACGGTCCGTCCGGCGCCCACCAACTCCTCCGCCTCGGCCCAGGCCGCGGGGTAGCCCGCCATCATGCGCAGGGTGACGTGGTTGCCACGGACCGCCAGCCGCAGGGCCGGGTCCGACCGGTCGGTGAGCAGCCGCTCGGCCCGGACGATCCACCGCTGGTAGACGGCGTACGGGTGCTCGCCCCAACTCGCCAGCGCCAGCGCGGCCATGCCGCGGGCGGCGAGCGTCGGGTGCTCGCGCAACTCCTCGACCGCGATCTCGGTGTCGACGCGGCCCTGCTCGTAGTTGCCCGCCTGGTTGTAGAGCAGCAGTCCGAGGTTGAGCCGGATCTCGCCGCGCACGGTGTCGGGCATCTCGCAGTGGAGCACGATACGGCGCAGCAGGGCGACGGCCCTGCGGTAGGCGAGGCCGATCACCGCGGCGCGGCTGAGCTGGGTGGCGAGGCGGGCCCGGTCGCCGGCGCGCAGCTCCGGGTCGGACAGCAGGCCCTCCAGGATCTCCACGGCGACGGCGGTGTCACCCAGTTCCCTGGCAGCCTCGGCCGCCGCCGAGCCGTGCCGCAGCCAGGCTTCGAGGTCGCCGGCCCGCCGCGCGTGGTAGGCGAGTTGGACGAGCGGCGGCGGCTCGGCGGCGGCCAGTCGGGCCATCGCGCGCCGGTGCAGCCGCCGCCGGTCCACGCCCGGCAGGGAGCCGTAGACCGCCTGTTGGGCGAGCGGGTGGCGAAAGCCGTAGCGGTCGTCGCCGACGTCGTAGAGCACGCCCGCGAGCACCGCCTCCCTGATCCCGCCGCCCGCGTCGGCCCGACCCGCGAGGGGCCCGCCGCCCGCGTCGGCGCCGCCCTCGCCCCCGGGCCCGGCCCCGTCGGCGTACGGCGTGTCACCCGAGGCGCCGTCGAGGCCGGGCTCGCCCGCCGCGACGGCGGCGATCAGGTCCTCCGTGGCGGGGATGCGGAGTACGGCCGCCGCGCGCACCACCGCCACCGCCGGCGGCGTCAGGGCCGCCATCCGGTCCGCCATCGCCTCACGCAGCAGCGTGGGGACCTCCATCGCGTCGAGCGTGTCGCGCCCGGCGTTCCAGCCGGCCGGGAAGCCGCTGGCGGCCAGGCCACGGACCACCTCCTCCAGTACGAACGGGATGCCCGCGGTGCGTTCGTGCAGTTCGGCGGCGAGTTGGGCGGGAACGGCCGTGCTCCCGGTGATGGCGGCGGTGAGGCTGCCCACGGCCGACACGTCCAGCGGCCGGAGCGGGATGAGGACGGAGGTGGTGCCGGGCGGATGCCGGTAGGCGCGGCCCAGCGGGAGGCCGGCGCCCGGCAGGTCCTCGCGGCGGTAGCTGAGCACCGTCGCCATCCCGGGCGGCGGCTCGTCGATGAGGAAGCGGACCAGGTCGCGGGTGCCGTCGTCTGCCCAGTGCAGGTCCTCCACGACCACGACCACCTGCCCGAGCGAGGCGAGCAGCGCGCGCACGGCGCGGAACAGCCGGTGCTGGCGGGCCCGGTGGTCCTGGAGGGGCTCCGGTGCGGGCGGCAGGGCGTCGGCCAACTCGGGGAGGTAGGGCCGCAGCGCGCCGCACACCGCGCCGAGCCGGCCCGGCACCCGCCCTTCGAGCTGCCGCAACAGGTCGAAGAACGGCCCGTACGGAAACGGCTCGCGCAGCGGGTGGCAGGCGCCGAGCAGCACGTGCCGGCCCCGCATGGCCGGCGCCTCCAGCGTCTCGCGGATCAGCCGGGTCTTGCCGATCCCGGCCTCCCCCTCGACGAGGGCGACCGAGGGCGGGCGGGTCAGCGCGTCGAGCAGCGTACGGAACTCGTCGGTGCGCCCGACGAGGACCGGGGCGCCGAGGCGACGTAGGACGGAACTGGTCATGAGGGAACTCCGTGCCCGAGGGAAGGCCGAGGCCGTGGTGGCCGGCCGACCCGGGCGCGCCCTCGTCACCCGGCCGAGCCCGACGGCCGGCCCGCTGCCGGCCTCCCGGGCTGCTCCGAGCCCGACCCCTCGTCAGCCTGCCGTCACGCGTGGCGCGCACATCGCCATTCGGTCACCGCGGTGACCGTGAAGCTACGTTCCACGGGCCGTCGCGGCAAGGGAACGCACACCATGACCGGCGACAACGGCGGGAACGGAGAACTCCGGTCCGGACCAAGCCGGCCGCCGCGCGCGCCGCACGGGGCTCTCGGTGGCAGCTCGACGGACGGGCCGCCTTCCGTCGGCCAGCCGGGCGGTGGGATCGCCAGCCCGAGACAAGTTCGGCCCCCCGTACCGACTTTGGCCAGAACCACGCGACGCCTACGGATCGAAACGCGGATTGTTCCCCTCCCCCCACGCCCCTACGGTCGCCCCATCTCCCAACCTGTCATGCACTCGTCCATCAGGGCGCGTGCCTGTCGTCCGGACGGGAGCCGCCCGCCCCACGGCGGGCTCCTACCTGGAAAGGGAAGGCATGAAAGGAACCAGCCGGCTGGCCACGGCGGCCAGTCTCGCGGTGGCGGCTCTCGCGTTCACGCCCCTGTTCGCCGGGGGCGCGCAGGCGGTGCCCACCACGGCCACCGAGCGCACGCAGGCCGTCAACCCGACCGACACGGCACCCGGGCCCAGCGGACCGAGCACCCGGATCATCGGCGGCGAGCCCACCACCGTCGCCGCCTACCCCTACCTCATCGCCGCGCTCCGCGAGGGCGGCCCGCGTCCGATGGGGCAGACGTGTACCGGGTCGGTGATCGGCCCGAAGACGATCCTGATCGCCGCGCACTGCAAGGACGGCGACGGGGCCAAGTCCTTCTACTACGGCGCCGACGACCTCAACAAGCCCGAGGGCGGCGTCCGCATCGACGTCGAGTCGTACACCCAACACCCCAAGTACGAGCCCCCGAACGGCTGGCAGACCGGCTACGACGTGGCCGTCGTCCAGACCAAGCAGACGATCCCGGTCAAGGGCGGGCAGTACGCCAGGTTCGCGACCTCGGCGGACAGCGAGCTGTCCAAGCCGGGCAAGACCGGCACCGCGATCGGCTACGGCCGCACCCGCGACGGCGAGAACCAGTACGCGCAGCTCAAGAAGGCCAACCTGCCGATCGTGGACGGACGCAACACGTGCGGCTCGTTCGGCGGCTTCAACGACGCGTTCATGGTCTGCGCCGGCTACGCGGACGGCCACGACGGCATCTGCCAGGGCGACAGCGGCGGCCCGCTGGTCGTGGACAACGTCGTGGTCGGCGTCGCCTCGTGGGTCAAGACCGGCTGCGGCAGCTACGGCGCCTGGGGCCGGCTCACCGGTGAGATGGGCGCCTGGGTGAAGACCCAGCTCCCGAACGTCGAACCGGGCGCCCCGACGGCGGAGTTCGTGGCCTCGTGTTCGGAGTCGGCGCTCTCGTGTGGGTTTGACGGGTCGGCTTCGCGGGACGCGGACGGGTCGATCGCCTCGTACGCGTGGGACTTTGGTGACGGGAAGACGGGTGAGGGGGTCAAGCCTTCTCACACGTATGCCAAGGCGGGTTCGTACGAGGTCAGGCTGACGGTCACCGATGACAGCGGGAAGACCGGCACGGTGAGCAAGAAGGTGTCGGTGGGCGCTCCGGTGGGTGAGCCGCCGGTGGCGCAGTTCTCGGTCTCGTGCTGGTACGACGCCTGTGACTTCAACGCGGGGCAGTCCAGTGACAAGGACGGTGACATCGCCTCGTACGCGTGGAAGTTCGGTGACGGGCAGACCGGTACCGGGGTGACGGCCAAGCACACCTACCCGGCCGGGCAGAAGACCTACACGGCCGAGCTGACGGTGACCGACCGGGCAGGCAACGCGGGCACGGCCACCCGCAAGATCCAGTGCTGGGACATGGGCGGCCGGGCCTTCTGCTTCAACGGCTGAGCCAACCACCAGCACCACCAGCACGGGCACGACGGCGCGCCGCGTGCGGGGCCTGACCGCAGGGTCCCGCGCGCGGCGCGCGGCCGTCTGCCCGAGGCGCCGCCAGCCCGGCCCCCGCCGCCGCCGACTCAGTCGTCCGTCGCCTCCGGCCAGGCCGTGAAGCGGCGGAAGCCGTACAGGAGGGGCGAGGGCGGCGGGGCGGGGTGCGCCGCCGGCCGAATAGCGGTGTCGTCGCCGGGGGGCGCCGTGCTGGCGCCGGCTCCGGGGGCGGTGAACCGCACCTCGGTCACGGCACCGAAGATCACCCGGTGATCGCCGGCCGGGACCGTGTGCGTGACCCGGCAGGCGGCGAAGGCCAGGGCGTCGTCCGTGAGCATCGGCAGCCCGTCGACCCCGGCGGGCGCCCAGCGCACGCGCGCGAAGCGCTCGCGTTCCTCGGCCGCGAAGAGACGGGCGGCGGACCTGGCCCGGTGGTGCAACAGGTTCACGGCGAACCGGCCGCTGTCCGCGATGGGCCCGGCCGTACGCCCCCGGTCGCTGACGCAGACCAGCAGCATCGGCGGGTCGAGGGCCACGCTGCACAGCGAGGTGCAGGTGAAGCCGTACGGGATGCCGCCGCTCAGCGTGGTGACGACGGCGACGCCGGTCGGGAAGGCGCCCATCAGGCGCCGGTATACGTCCGGGCCGACCGTGGCCTGGTGCCGCTCCGTAGCCGCTTCCGTAGCTGCTTCGGTCATCTGTCGCGTTCCCCCTCGGACCCCGCCGATCGGGGACCGCCGGCGGCGCGTGCCCGACCCACTGTGCGCCCGAGCCGCCACCGCGAGGTCGGGGCGGCGCCAACATGGCCCAAAGTGCCGCTTGCGGAAGGGGAGGCGGGCGTGGCGGTGCGCCGGCTGGCAGGAAGCGGACAGGCTCCCCGGGCGCGCGCGGGCGCGTGGTCAGGCGGGCGCGCGCCTGTGTCGGTGCGGACGCGTGCCCGTGCGGTGGTGCGGCCGTGCGGTGGTGTGACCACGCGGCCGGTTCGCGCGCCGGCTACGCGCCCCGCCGCGTCCGCCACGTGTCGAGGAGCGAAACACCGTGGCCGGAGTCGGTCGCCGGATGCTTCGCTTGCGATCATGAGAGATCTGGAGATCCGTACCGCCGAGCCGTCCGACGCCGCCGCCGTGCTGGCCTTCTGGCGGGCGGCGGCCGAGGGGACGAGCGTCAGCGACGACGAGGCGGGGGTGCGCGGGCTCGTGGCCCGCGACCCGGGAGCGCTGTTGCTGGCCGAGTCCGGGGGCCTGCTCGTGGGCACCGTCATAGCCGGCTTCGACGGGTGGCGGTGCAGCCTGTACCGGCTGGCCGTCCTCCCGACCCACCGGCGGCGCGGCATCGCGACCGCCCTGCTCGCGGCGGCCGAGCGACGGTTCGTGGAGTTGGGCGGCCGGCGCGCCGACGCCATGGTGCTGGAGGCGAACGAGCGGGCCCACCCCACCTGGCGGGCCGCCGGCTACCACCGCGAGGACCACTGGCGGCGCTGGGTGAAACCGCTACCCCGTCCCTGACCCCGCCCGAGCCTCCACCGCGTGGTCAGAGCCGCGTGATCGACGCCCCACGGTCAAAGCCGTACGGTCAAAGCCGCACAGCCGACGCCCCGTGGCCGACGCCGCCCCCTCACCACCCCCGGCCGCCCCTCACCGCGCCCGGTCGCCCGCCAGCATGGCCGCGTCGCCCAGGTCGGCCGTCCGCAGGTATTCGAGCAGCACCCGGCGCAGCTCGCGGGCCGCGCGGGGTGGGGCCACGTCCTTGCGGTGGGCGACCGCGACGGTGCGGGTCATGGTCGCGCCGGCGAAGGGCGTGACGCGCAGGCCGGAGCGGGCCGCCACCATGCCGGGCACGACGGCGATGCCCAGGCCCGCGCGGACGAAGCCGAGTACGGCGTCCATCTCGCCGCCCTCCACGGTCAGGGTCGGCTCGAAGCCGGCCGCGCGGCAGGCGGCCATCGTGAACTCGCGCAGGTCGTAGCCGCGCCGGAACATCGCGAGGGGCTTGCCGCGCAGGTCCGCGACCCGTATCCGGGGGCGGGCGCCGGCCGGGGGCAGCGAGCTGGGCGAGGAGACGACGACCAGTTCCTCGTGCAGCAGCTCGGTGGTGGCCAGGGCCGGGCCCTGGCTGGGTTGCGGGCTGATGATCAGCGCGAGGTCCAGTTCGCCGGCGCCGAGCGTACGCACCAGGTCCTGCGAGCCGTCCTCGTCCACGAGCAGGTCCACGCCGGGGAACTCGTCGTGGAAGCGGCGCAGCACGTCGGGCACCAGGCTCGCGCACAGGCTGGGCGGGGCGCCGAGACGGACCCGGCCACGGCGCAGTTGCGCCACCTCCTGCACCTCGCGGCGGGCGGTCTCGGCGTCGGCGAGGATCTGGCGGGCCAGCGGCAGCAGGGCGGCGCCGGCGTCGGTGAGGGTGATGTTGCCGCGGGCCCGGTAGAAGAGGTCGGCGCCCAGCTCCCGTTCCAGCGCACGGATCTGTTGCGAGAGGGACGGCTGGGCCACGTGCAGCGCTTCGGCGGCCCGCGTGAAGTGCCGTAGATCGGCTACGGCCGCGAAATAGCGAAGCTGTTGTAGCTGCATGCTCGGATGATAGTCGGACGCTATGGAAACAAGCTCCTTCATGTCTTGGACTGATGGCACGGGGTGTCTCTAGCGTCGTGTGTCATGGCACTGGCGACCCGGACGCCCCGTCCCCCTTCCCTCATCGGCTCCGTATGGCGGTCGACCGTCGGCAAGAAGACGATCATGGCCGTCTCGGGCCTGATCATGCTCGGCTACCTCGTCTCGCACCTCATCGGCAACCTCAAGGTCTTCTTCGGTGCCGACGACTTCAACGGTTACGCGCACTGGCTGCGCACCATCGGCGAGCCGATCCTGCACCACGGCTGGTTCCTGTGGCTCGTACGGCCGGTGCTGCTGGCCGCCGTGATCCTGCACGGCATCACCGCGTACCAGCTCAGCCGCCGCGACCTGGCCGCGCGCCCGCAGAAGTACGCGCACCAGCGCAAGGAGCAGTCCTACGCGACCCGCACCATGCGGTGGGGCGGGATCATCCTCACCCTGTTCATCATCTGGCACATTCTCGACCTCACGACGCTGACCGTGAACGAGCGGGCCGAGGAGGGCCACCCGTACGAGAACCTCGTGGCCTCCTTCAGCACCTGGTACGGCAACACGATCTACATCACCGCGATGCTCGCCGTCGGGCTGCACGTCCGGCACGGGCTGTGGAGCGCCGCGCAGACCCTCGGCGTGGCCAGCGCCCGCCGCACCCGGGCCCTGAAGATCGCGTCGAACGGCCTGGCGCTGGTGCTGACCTGCGGCTTCATCTCCATCCCGGTGAGCGTGATGCTCGGATTGGTGGACTGATCATGACTGACACGACCGCTACGACGCGGACCGGGACCGCCCCCGCCGCCGACTCCCCCACCGCCGACTCCGCCGACTCCTCCACCTCCGGCGAGCGGGCCCCCGGCGGCGACTACACCGCGTACGGCGTGGGCGTGCCGCTGGTGGACACCAAGGCGCCCAAGGGTCCGATCGAGGAGCGCTGGAAGACCCGCCGCTTCGAGGCCAAGCTGGTCAACCCGGCCAACCGGCGCAAGTACACCGTCATCGTGGTCGGCACCGGCCTCGCCGGCGGCGCGGCCGGCGCGACGCTGGCCGAACAGGGCTACCACGTCGTGCAGTTCTGCTACCAGGACTCGCCGCGCCGCGCCCACTCCATCGCCGCGCAGGGCGGCATCAACGCCGCCAAGAACTACCGCAACGACGGCGACTCGGTGCGCCGACTCTTCTACGACACCGTCAAGGGCGGCGACTTCCGCGCCCGCGAGTCCAACGTGCACCGGCTCGCCGAGGTGTCGGTGGAGATCATCGACCAGTGCGTGGCGCAGGGCGTGCCGTTCGCCCGCGAGTACGGCGGACTGCTCGACACCCGCTCGTTCGGCGGCGTGCAGGTCTCCCGTACGTTCTACGCCCGTGGCCAGACGGGGCAGCAACTCCTCCTCGGTGCCTACCAGGCGCTGTCGAAGGAGATCGCCGCCGGTCACGTCGAGATGCACCCGCGCACCGAGATGCTCGACCTGATCGTCATCGACGGCCGGGCCCGTGGCATCGTGGCCCGCGACCTGATCACCGGCAAGGTCTCCACGTACCTGGCGGACGCGGTGGTGCTGGCCTCCGGCGGCTACGGCAACGTCTTCTACCTGTCGACCAACGCGAAGAACTCCAACGCCACCGCGATCTGGCGGGCCCACCGGCGGGGCGCGTACTTCGCCAACCCCTGCTTCACGCAGATCCACCCGACCTGCATCCCGCGCTCGGGCGACCACCAGTCGAAGCTGACGCTGATGAGCGAGTCGCTGCGCAACGACGGGCGGATCTGGGTGCCCAAGGCCAAGGGCGACACGCGCCCGCCGGCGCAGATCCCCGAGGACGAGCGGGACTACTACCTGGAGCGCATCTACCCGGCCTTCGGCAACCTGGTCCCCCGCGACATCGCCTCGCGCGCCGCGAAGAACGTCTGCGACGAGGGCCGCGGCGTCGGCCCCGGCGGGCAGGGCGTCTACCTCGACTTCGCCGACGCGATCGCCCGGATGGGCCGCAAGGCGGTGGAGGAGAAGTACGGCAACCTCTTCGAGATGTACGAGCGCATCACCGCGGAGAACCCGTACGAGGTGCCGATGCGCATCTACCCGGCCATCCACTACACGATGGGCGGCCTGTGGGTGGACTACGACCTGCAGACCACCGTGCCGGGCCTGTTCGCGATCGGCGAGGCCAACTTCTCCGACCACGGCGCCAACCGGCTCGGCGCCTCCGCGCTCATGCAGGGCCTGGCCGACGGGTACTTCGTGCTGCCGGCCACCATCAACGACTACCTGGCCCGGCACCCGCACGACGAGGTCGACCGCGACCACCCGGCCGTGCACGAGGCGGTCACCACCGTCACCGACCGGCTGTACGCGCTGCTGTCCAACAACGGCGACCGCACCCCCGACTCCTTCCACCGGGAACTGGGCGAACTGCTCTGGGACGAGTGCGGCATGGCCCGCACCGAGACCGGCCTGCGCAAGGCCCTTGAGCGCATCCCCTCGCTGCGCGAGGAGTTCTGGCGCCGGATCAAGGTGCCGGGCTCCGGCGAGGAGCTGAACCAGTCGCTGGAGAAGGCCAACCGCATCGCGGACTACCTGGAGCTGGCCGAGCTGATGTGCCTGGACGCCCTGCACCGCAAGGAGTCCTGCGGCGGCCACTTCCGCGAGGAGAGCCAGACCGAGGGCGGCGAGGCCAAGCGGCTCGACGAGTCGTACGCGTACGCCGCGGCCTGGGAGTTCACCGGCCCCGGCAACGCCCCGGTGCTGCACCGCGAGGCCCTGGAATTCGAGTACGTCCACCCCACCCAGCGGAGTTACGCATGAGGCTCACCCTGCGCATCTGGCGCCAGACAGGCCCCGACGAGCCGGGGGCCATGACCACCTACGAGGTGGACGGCATCAGCGAGGACATGTCGTTCCTCGAAATGCTCGACCACCTCAACGAGGAGCTGATCCTCGGCGGTGACGAGCCGGTCGCCTTCGACCACGACTGCCGCGAGGGCATCTGCGGCGCGTGCGGCATGGTCATCAACGGCCAGGCGCACGGCCCGGAGCGCACCACCACCTGCCAGTTGCACATGCGGCACTTCAACGACGGCGACACCATCGACATCGAGCCCTGGCGGGCCTCGGCGTTCCCGGTCGTCAAGGACCTGGTGGTGGACCGCTCGGCGTTCGACCGGATCATCGGCTCCGGCGGCTTCATCTCGGCCCCCACCGGCAGCGCCCCCGACGCGCACGCCACGCCGGTGCCCAAGGCCGCCGCCGACCTCGCCTTCGAGAACGCCGAGTGCATCGGCTGCGGCGCGTGCGTGGCGGCCTGCCCGAACGGCTCGGCGATGTTGTTCACCTCGGCGAAGGTGGTCCACCTCAACGTCCTGCCGCAGGGCGCCCCGGAGCGCGAGAGCCGGGTGCTCGACATGGTCGGCACGATGGACGCGGAGGGCTTCGGCGGCTGCACCAACACCGGCGAGTGCGCCACGGCCTGCCCGAAGGGCATCCCGCTGCCGACGATCGCGGCCATGAACCGCGAGTACCTGCGCGCCACGGTCAAGGGCGGCAAACGCCGCACCGGCTGACGGGCCGACCGGCCGGGCCGGCCCCCGGCCCCGTACGACCGAACCACCCCCGCCGCCACCGTCGCGGCAACCGGAGAACGTGGGCGGCCCCTGCGGGCGAGGCACGGGCCCCCACGCGGCCCGGGGTCATGGGTACTGACCCCGGGCTGTTTCCGTACGCGGGTGGCGACCGAAGGCGCCGCCCCGTAAAACCCATAAAACTCGTAAAAAGAAGAAGCTCCCACCGCCCTCGCCCTGCCACGCTGCCCCCATGAACGCAGCGAACCGAGACGGCGAGGACCTGGGTGCCCGGCACCCCGACGGGCTCCGGGTGGGGCGTGCGGACCCGTCCGACTGGGCCGCGTTGGCCGACATCGACTCCGTCGCGGCGGCGGGCGACACCGCGCGACGGGACAGCGTCCAGCGCTGGTGCGCCGAGGAAACGGTGCTGGTGGCGCGGGACGCTTCCGAGCCGCTGGGTTACGCCGTGCTGGAGTACGGCTTCTTCGAGCAGGGCTTCGTCACGATGCTGATGGTCGCCCCCGGCGCCCGCCGACGCGGTGTGGGAGCGCGTCTCCTGGCGGCCGTCGAAGCCGCGTGCGCGACGGAGAAGCTGTTCACCTCGACCAACGCCTCCAACCACCCCATGCAGCTCCTTCTGCGCCGCTCCGGCTGGCTGCCGGCCGGGCTGCTGCACGGCCTCGACGAGGGAGACCCCGAACTCTTCTACCGCAGCACGGGGGTGCGACCGCGCGCCGGCGCGGGCGCCGGAGCCTGACGGGGCCGCACCTCGCGGGGGTCGGGTCTGACGGGTCGGCGCTCACACCCGCCGCCGCGCCCGGTTCTTGCCGCCGGGGCCTCGGGAGAGGGCGCCCGCGAGTTCGTCCAGCGCGTCCACCAGCAGTTCGGCGCAGCGCACCGGGAGCGCTTCGGTGCCCTCGCGGGTCCGCCAGGCGTCCAGCGCGGCGTGCACCGCCGTCCAGTCCAGCGGCTGCCGCGCGCGGACCGCGTCGGCGGCGTCCGGCAGCGCGACCCGGAGCGCCGCCGCGAACTCCTCGGCCGCCGGCGAGGCGGGCGCGCTCCGGTCCGGCGGGTGGGCCTCCAGGAGCATGGTGACCCGCCCCATCGTGGACAGCGCCGTCTGGGCGGCGCCCGCCGAGCGGCGCGAGATCCCCCGGTGGCGTACGGGCTCCGCCTGCGCGCGGGCCTCGCTCTGTTCCCAGGCCAGCCGGGCCGCCCGGGCGTCAAGGAGCGCGTCGCGTACGTGCCGGGGCCGGCGTTCCAGCGGGTGGGCGTGGCCGCCGAAGACGGCCACCGCGTACCGGCCGTTGGCCTGGAGCCAGTCCGCGAGCCGATCCCGTAGCTTCGGCGTCTCCCAGGCCGGGAACAGCGCGTACGCGGCCATCGCGAGCAACCCGCCGAGCAGGGTGAGCCCCACCCGGTCCTGCACCGTCTGCGACCAGCCCTCCCCCGCGATGCCCAGCAGGAAGACGACGTACGCGCTGATGCACGCCGAGGCGACGGTGAAGCCGGTGCGCATCAGCAGGTACATCAGCCCCACGCACACCACCGCGAGGCCCGCGCTCACCCACTCACCGGGACGGGCCAGCGCCATCACCGCGCCGCCGAGCACCACCCCGACCAGCGTGCCGGTGAACCGGGCCACGCCGCGCGCGTACGTCTGCTCGAAGTCGGGCCGCATCACCATCACGGACGCCATGGGCGCCCAGTAGCCGTGGCCGAGCGGTAGCAGCGAGCCGAGCAGGTAGCCGCCGCAGGCGACGGCCGCCAGCCGCATGGCGTGCCGCAGCACCGGTGATCCCCAGCGCAGCTCGCGGTGGATCGCGCGCAGTGCGAGGGGCACCAGGCGCGGCACGGTGGGCCGCAGCAGCGTGTGCCGGGCGGGGGCGACCTGGGCGACCGGCTGGCCGCCGGTCGGCTCGCCGGGCCGGTCGGCCTCCCGGTCGGCCGGCCGGGCGGCGGCCGTATCCTCCGCCGGACTCTCCGCCGCGGACGCGGCGGGGGGTGGCGTGGGGTGGGCCGGTGCGACGGTCTCCAGCGGCTCGTCGGCCGACTCCACCACCTCCGCGAGGAGCGCCATCAGCCGCAGCGCGGAGCGGCGGGCCGCGCCGTGCAACATGGGCCCCGACGCCGGCACCTCCAGGACCGCCATCGCCTCGACGGGCAGCCGCACCGGTTTCCCCCAGCGGATCGCGTGCGCGACCGCGTCCAGCACCGTGCCCGCCGCCTGGAGCAGGTCGCGCACCCGCTCGCGTTCGGGCCCGGTGGCCGGGGCGCCCACCACCGGGTCGGCGAGCGAGGCGAGTACGGGGCGAATCCGCTCGGCCAGCGCCCGGTAGCCGCGGAGCTGGCGCGGCCTGCGCCGGGCCTGGCGCGGCGTCATGGACGCGGCGTGCCGGGCGTCCATCAGCGGTTGCGGGTCGAACGGCGCCACCGGGTCCTCGCGCAACCGGCGCGCGAAGTCGGCCTCGGCGGCGAACGCGTCGGCCAGCGCGTCGCGCTGCGCGCCCCACGGCCGGATCGGTACGAGCACGATGAGCGCGGCCTGTACGAGGCCGCCGAACGCGATGAGCGCGGCGTGGTGCACGGCGCCGAGCACCGAGGTCGGCAGCGTGACCGTGACCAGCATGACGGCCACCATCTGGGTGGCCACCAGACCCGAGACCGGCCCCACGGCCCAGGCCATGCCGGCCAGCAGCGACCACGCGCCGAGCAGGATGACGAAGGCGAGCGGGTGCGCCGCGGCCACGTACCCGAGGAAGGTACTGACCGCGAGGCCACCCGCCGCGGCGAGCGCGAGCACCGGGCGGGGCCGCCAACTGCGTTGGAAGGTGGCGATGCCGGAGGCGAACGCCCCGAACGCGGAGGCCACCGCCAGCGGCGGCGACTCCCACCACAGGATCAGCCCGATGACGATGGCGACCCCACACGCGCCCCGCAGCGCCACCAGCGGCTCAAGTCTGGTGCGTTCGATGGTCAGTCCGGTGCGGGCAGTCTCCTTGAGGGCGCGCAACCAGGTCATACGGCGAGAATACGGCGCTGATCACGGCAAACGTGTTGGGGCCCACGGGGCGCCTGGGCGGCGGGCCAGTCGGGACGACGCGCCCTGCGCGTACTGGGCCGGGGCGGGTCGGGCGGCGCCGGCCCCCCTGGGCAGTTCGGGCCGGGCTGGAGCGGGCGCATTGTCACGCGCCGCCTCCCGTGTGCGGCCTCCGTCCGCGCGGCGTCCGCGAGTCGCGGAGTACGCGGGTGGGAGGGCAACCGCGCGCGGTGCGGGCCGCGCGGTGCGGGGGTCGGCCGCTACGGTGGGGGCTGGCCGCCGGGCGACTTGGCGGTATGGGGCGTTGGAGGGAGGCGCGGGATGTGCGTTATGTCGCGATCGCAAGAAGTTGCAGAAAACCGGGTGTGCCCGCGCTAAACCCGCAGGTCAATTGCTCTGGTCCCCGCGCGCGCGGGGATGGTCCCTGCGTTACGACCTCCGTGCTGCCCGGACAGCTCTGGTCCCCGCGCGCGCGGGGATGGTCCCTTCGCCCGCGTGCTGGAACACGCCGGCGGCACCTGGTCGGCCGCGCGTGCGGGGATGGTCCCCTCGGTGGCTTCACCGACACCAGCGTCAAGTTCTGGTCCCCCGCGCGCGGGGATGGTCCCGGTGAAGTGGTCGTGGCACCGGGCGAGACGATCTGGTCCCCGCGCGCGCGGGGATGCCCCCCACAGGCAGGTGGCCCACCACAGGGCGAGCCACCCACCCGAGGCGCGCCGCAGGCGATCACCCGTTGGGGGCTTCGCAACTGATGTCCATCAGCTTCATCGGCTTGCTGGCGTCGAGCCCGACGTACGCGGTGAAGACCTGGGTGTCCTGCCCCTTGCCCCAGTGGGTCGTCACCGGCGCCCACCCCACGCCCGCCGACTGGGCCGTGGTGACCGGTCCGATGTCGATGGCCTCGGGGGTGTTCTGGGCGCAGAGCAGCAGGTCGTACTCCGGCGTCTGGGCGGCCTTCTCCTTGAGTTCCTCGGTCACCAGGTGTTCCCGCTCCCAGGCGCTCGGGCCGTGGTTGCCGTAGAAGCCCTTGAGGAAGTGGTGCACCTCCTTGGCGTCGTACTGGCGGCCGGTCGTCCCGGACCCGGAGCCGGCTTCCGAACCGGAGCCCGACTGTCCGGCAGCCGCCACGGGCACGGCGGCGAGGCCGAGCCCGAGCCCGACGGCGGTCACGCAGGTGGCGGCGAGCAGCGCCGGCCGCCTGGTGCGGTGCGAGGTACGCGAGCCGTGCGCGGTGTGCGAAGTGTGCGACATGTCGATCACCCCTGTGTCGGATTTGCGGCAATTAGCCCGCCTATGTGGCGTTACTAGGAGAGACACGAAAGTCGCCGGAAAGGTTGCACTGCTCGCTGAGCGGTTTGTGAGCCCGACCACATCTTCACTCCCACCCGGCGACGGTGCTCGATCACCTCGCTGCTCGGCCCAGCGAGCACCGGGCCGGGCAGCGAGGGCCAAGGGACTGTCGGGGATTACCGGACGACGACAACGCCGGTGATCATCGGGTTGAGCCGGTCGTGGTAGCGGAACATGCCGCGCGCCGGGAACACCCGGCGGAAGCTCTGGCCGGGGGTGAGGACCCCGCTGTCCCAGCCGGGGCCGTCGGAGGTGACGGTGTGACCGAAGCGGTCGTTGTTGGTCCAGCGCACCGTGTCGCCGGGTCTGACGGTGACGGTCTGCGGCACGAACCGGTTGTCCTCGATGATCACGATCACCTCGGCGGCGGACCGCTGGGCCGCGTCGGGCGCGGCGGTTGTGCCGGGCGCGACGGGTACGCCGGCCACGGCCGTCGCCGGGCCCGGCAGGAGCACGCCGAGCGAGAGCGCCGCCACCAGGGCGGTGAAGAGACGGTAGAGGCTGAGGTGAGGAGCGGCGGGGCGTTTCATGGGGCAGCCTTTCGTACAGTCCGTCCGCTGGGACCGACCTCCGCGCCGGTACCGACCCCACGCGGGCGTCGGTGGCACTCCCCTAACGCCGCGCGCGAGACCGCCAACACGGGCCGTCACCCGGACGAGCCCCCCTGACCGGCAACGCCGCGTCCGACCGCTGCACCGGCGGGGGTGCGCGGTAGGGCCGTACGGGGCGGGCACGACCAGTCGCGCGGGCCGCGCCGCACCGCGTACGGGTCGCACCACACCGTCTGTACGGGACACGCGAGAGCGGCGCCGGGGCGCGCACGGGGGCCGCCGCCCGGGCCACGGGGCCGGGCGCCCGGGCCGACCGGCGCTCGCCGGCCCGGTCAGGCGCGGAGTGGAGTGGAGTGGAGCGGTGGCGATCCCTAGCGGCCCGCCACCGCCGCCTTGGCCAGGCGCTGGCGCTCGTCGATCGTCGTTCGGATATCGGCCAGTTCACCGCGGTGTCGGTCGATCTCGCGCTGCTGGTACGCGGCTTCGACCGTCCACCAGACGCCGATCACGTTCTCCTGCCGCTTGCACACCGCGTCCGCCGTCGCGGCGCGCCGTTCCGTCGCCGACGGAGTCGGTGTGCGCCACGCGGGATCGTTGCTGGCCGCGACCGGATCGGCGTACGAGAACCCCCGGTCGCGCATGCAACGGGACCAGCGCGTGAAGACCTCCTGCACCCGGGGGTCGCGCCGCGAGCGGTCGAAACTCCTGGCGGTGATGCGTCTGGCCAACTCGGCGTCGCCGCCTCCGTCACCGTCCCGAGCCTTGAGCGCGTCCATCGCCCGCCCGAAGCAGCCACCGTTGGGAACGGTGCGCCCGTTGATCCGCTGGCCACCCTTCGCCTCGACGGAACCCGGCATGACCTTGGGGTCATCGGTACCGCTGAGCACGAGGGACATGCGAGCCGGAAGAGACGGCGTCTCGCGCTCCGGCTTTCCACCACGGGGGCTTCCCGGTGGGGCGAAACCGTGCATCGCGGTCACTTTCGGATCGCTGACGCCGTAGCGGTACTGCGTCCGGTTACGTGGGCGAAAGCCGGGCTTGGGCGGAGGGTCGTAACGGAACCCGAAGCCAGCCATGCACCGTGTGATCAGAACATGTCGGGCCCGCGCGAAAGTGTCCTCCTCCCGGTTGGTCAGCACATACGCCTCCGCGGGCAGGGGGCGGTCCTCGGGTTTCGTGATCACGGGAATCGCGGAGCTGTTGACGGAGGGGGGCGAATCGACAGAAGGAGTGGCATCGACGGAACACCCGACCGTCGCCACGGTTGCCGTCAGGAACAGCGCGGAGGCTGTCCGGATATGGGCTCGCATGTGGGCGACCACCTCGATCTCTCAGAGCAATAGAAGGTGCCCCGCCCGACGGACGGGCAGGGCACAAAGCCACACTCGAAATCAGTGGTCCCACTTGCCTGACGCGTTGTTGTTCTTGGCCACGTCGAGATTCCTCCAGGTCCAAGGCGGGACGCCGTCCCAGTCCCCCACGTAGTTACTGTTCACGTAGATCCTGATCCCGTTTCCCGCATCCGCGTTATCCGCTGAAGCCACGTTGTTCTTCACGGGCTGACCGGCGCCGGCACTGCCGGCGTCGCTGGCCGTGAACACGTACCCCGCGTAATTGCTGATGTTGTAGCGGTGCTGGAACATTGCTCCCTTGAGGTCCGAGTTGTAGTACAGGCAGATGTGCTTGTCCTGGCATCCCCCCGTCGTTACCGCCTTGGGAGCGGCCGAGGCGGGAACCCCGGCCAACGTCATACCCATGGCAGTCATACCGGAGATCCCCAGAGCGAGCAGGCGAAGCTTCTTCTTCATGTCCGTCTCATTCCGTTCGTATGCCTGAATTCCTGCTTCCTGCATTTCCGCGCACGTGCTGTCGTTCACCACACTGATCGGCTCGCCGAGGTACGGCGTACGGCCACAGAGGTGGGCGCACTGACCGGTTGTGCTCTCCTCGCCTCGACGCTCACCACGCGGGAAAACGGCGGATACTGCGCGTGCTCGCCGAAAGCGGGAAGTGACGCCGATGGCTGGAGAGGAATGCGGAACGCACGCCAGTCTTCGCCTCAGGTACGGAACGCGCCGTTCAATCGAGAGGTGCGGCGGCCCCGGAACAGATAGAGGGGCACAGAGTGTGGGCGGATGCCCCACGCACGTCGCCGCATTCGCCCCGGGCCGCTTTCGGGCACCCCGTAGAGATCGCCATTTATGGGGACTTCCTGTCGCGCCGTCGCATCGAATCACGGAGCCTGAGCGCCCGCCTACGAACTATCGCGCCATGCATGCTTGTTGGCGCATATGTCCTCATGCATTGCGACACCACCCCTACCCGGCACGGGCAGGCACCCGCCCGCGCCGGCTCGCCACACCTCGGCGGCGCTTCCTAGCCCAGGACGAACGGCGGGAGCTTGGCCACGGCCGCGCCGAGGGCGACGACCAGTTCCCGGTCGTCGGCCAGCGCGTCCGCATCCGCCCAACGCCGCCGATGCCGCCCCGGATGCGCACAGGAGTTGGCGCCGCCGGTCACCTCCGCGTCCTCGCCCGCCACCCATCCCCCGTCCACGACCAGCACCACTTCGCCGGGCCGCCCGCGCGTGGCGAGCCGCTGGTCGACGGCGAGCACCCGGTGCACGTTCGGCAGGGTGAGGCCGAGGGCGTGCGCCACCCGCTCGGCCGCGCCCATCACCAACTCCCCGCCCCGCAGTACGACGCTCGGCGCCTGCCACGGGCCCGCCCCGTCCCGCACCTGGAGCACCTGCGGCCAGCCGGCCGCCACATCGCCGGGCGCGTCGGCGTTGACCGGCTTCCACACCAGCAGGGTGACGCGTACGCCGTGCGTGCTCACGAGGCACCTCCCGAGGCGTGCGCGGGCAGGGCGGCGGGCACGATCCCGCACGCGTCGGGCGTCTTGCCGTTGGTGGTCATGACGCCGGCCTCGGCGTCCCCGTCCGACCAGAAGAAACTGCCGGGCCCGGCGAGGGCGTCGAGCGTGAGCTGCACGCGCTGGGTGTTGGGACGGAGCGCGGCAGAGCCGTTCGACTCCTTCGCGAACAGCGACGCCTCGTACGCGAGTTGGAACTCGACGTCCGCGACAGGCTTCCACCGCGCCGCAGCGGGATCGAGCGGCACCGCGTCGGCGAGGAAGAACCGCAACACGGCACCGGAGACGGTCCGTACGGTGTGCTGCCCGGTCAGCACCCGGACTCGCGGATCGACCTCACCCATCGGCCACCGCCGCGCGGTGGCGCGGGCAACGGCACGGCCCCCAGGCGGTGGAGCAGAACCGCGCCTCCCACTCGCCTTGCGTCATGGCCTCGGGGTCCACACGGATGGTCGTCGGCGCGGCGAGGGGGACCGGCTCTTCGCCGGGGCGTTGGCGGTAGACCTTGATGGTCATGGTGTGTTTCATGCGCGGTCCTTGCTGCCATACCAGACGATCACGGATTGCGATCGTTCGCTTACAGCGTTGCCGCGTCATGCCTTAAGGTCCACGCTGGACATGAGACCAACTGCCGCTTGGTATGGGGCTAAAGAGACGAAGGGTGGGCCGAGGGGTGGAGTTGCACGAGGACGACCACAAGACGACCCCTAGAGCACTGATCGGCCGGCAGCTCAGACGACGACGGACAGCCGGAAACCTGTCGCAGCGAGCACTCGCCGATGCGATCGGCTACCCGGGCTCGTACATCTCGCGCGTCGAACGCGATGAGCAGTTGCCGTCCGAAGCCCTCGCGCGCGCCTTGGACGAACACTTTGGGACGCTCGGGCTGTTTGCGGACCTGCGGTCGATGGCCGAAGAAGCCTTGGTCGCCGCCTACTCACAGAACTTCATCGACCAAGAGTCGCGTGCAGCGCGCATCGAGGTCTTCACAAGCTCGATCATCCCGGGGCTCCTGCAAACAAAGGATTACGCGCGGGAACTACTCAGGACCAGCTTGCCTACCGACCTCGCTAACGAGGTCGACCTACGTGTTCAGTCACGGCTCGAAAGACAGAAAATGTTCGAACGCGACGCTCCACCCTTCTTCTGGGCCATCTTCGATGAAGCGGCACTTCGCCGGTCGGTCGCCAGCAAAAGCGTAATGGCGAACCAAATGAAACGGCTCCTGCAATACGCGCAGGAGCCGTACACGGAGGTCCAGGTACTGCCATTTGACGGGGGGTTGCATCCCTTCCCCGGAGGCAGCGTGACCCTGCTCACCATGAAGGACGGCTCTCGGAAGACCAGCCTCGTGGAAAGCTTTGGTACCGGGGTAGTGATCGACACACCTCGCGACCTCGTCGACCTGGAGCAGCGTTTCGACAAAGCACGCGCTCAGGCGCTACCTCAGCCCGCGTCCTTGGCACTGATCCGCACCTACTTGAAGGAGTACGAACGATGATCTCCAACTCCTCCCAGCTCGATGGCTGGGCGAAGTCCTCGTACAGCGGCGTCGAGGCGAACGCCTGCGTCGAATGGGCCCCCACACAGGCGGCCACCACCGGGGCCGTCCCCGTCCGCGACAGCAAGGACCCCCACGGCCCAGCCCTCACCTTCGAGCCGGCCGCCTGGAGCGCGTTCATCACCGCCGTCAAGGCTGGCGACTTCACCGGCTAACCGGCCAGCCAGTGCGCAAGGCGCCCCGACAGCCACAGCCTGGCCGGCTGGCTCGCTCGGGGCGCCTCGTGCGTAGTGTCGCTCCTCACACCGGCCAGGAGTTCCCCGGAGCATCCAGCCACGCCCGTTCCTCGTTCCACCAGCCACTCAACGACAGGAATAGTCACAACCGCTGACGCGATAGACGCAGCCGCGACATGGCCGCTAGTGTCAAATCTCTTTGACGGCGGCCTAGTTGGGGGGACGAATGTCGTTCGACAGGGAATGGGCGCAGTGCATGTCCGCGGCGAAGGAGTCGGCGTCCGTGCGCATCAACAGCCTGGACGACGGAACCGGGGGACGTGGCCCCATCGGGCGCCCTCCCGGCAGCGCGACACCGGATCTTCATATCTCGAAGCACGATATGGTCCTCAGTTCGCTCGGCCTGATCGAGGTCATGAGAGGCGTACGCGACACGGCCATCGCCCTAGGCTCGGAGCTTGAGAAGCAGAAGGGTATGGCTGGGGACGACGACGCCGGGCGCGCCTTCCGCAAGGTGTACAAACCCGCGGCAACCACCACTTTGGACCAGATGGGTGAAAGCACGTATTTCCTCGGCGAGACTGGCCGCGGGCTGATGCGCACCGCCCGCGAGTTGCTCGCTGAGGACAGCCGGAGAGCAGCCCAGTTAATGGGCCAGCAGCAGGACCTCATATCCGGTATGGGCGACCCTGGAGAGGACTGTAGCTCCTCGTACCTTGGCTTGGGGCAAGACTTGCCAGAAGTGGTGGGCGACACCGCCTGGTATCGCCAGTACGCACCCGGCGGTGGCGAACGATACCGCGGCGACGCCAACAAAGTGCGGGACGTAGCCGGCTCTTGGCGGCATGCCGCCAGCATTCTGGAACGAATGCTGAGCGACGCTCAAACTTACGCCTTGACTGCGAACAACGCTCACGGCGGAGAAGCTTCCCAGGCATTCGACCGTTACTTTCGTCGCAGCGTCGGTTTCGCATCACCACCGGAGACAGCGAACGAGAGTGAAACGTTGATGGCAAACCTGGTTGCGGCTTGCAGCCAACTAGCCAAGGCATGTGACAAGTACGCCGAGCACATCGACGATGCCATCCGCCAAATCGAGCTGGACAGGATCGACCTCTTCGGAATCGAGATATCCTCCCCACCGATGTTTGGAGGCAACGGCAATGACGGCGGCCTCAACAGCGCCGTCAACGGCGACCCACACATCGCCGCGCTGGGCAGCGTCGCACATGCTCTGGACACCTCCCAGGCTCGGGTGAAGCTGCCCGGCACCGACAACGACCCGGGCTGGGGTCTGCCCGCGTTTCCGATACCCGTGCCGGTGCCATTGCGAGTTCCCTTCGTGCTGGCCTCCTCTCCCATCGATCCGTCGGTCCCCACCAAAGACCCGATTGCCCCAGACCCAGCTTCAGGGCACCGCTATCTCACTTCGTCCGAACAGACCCAGTTCCGCACCTGGATGAACTCTCTTACCCCGGGAGGCTTCGCCGGAGGAGGAGACACAGCCACGCCAGCCAATGCCTACCAGTTACGCGTTGCCGGATATCCGGAACGAGAGCTCCCGCTACCGGAGAGGGCAACCGGACCCAGCGGCAAGGGCATGATGGCCGATGGACTGCGTCCGGCTGATGGATACGTAATCGACTCCAAATATGTCAAGGAGCCGAACTGTGAAAACCCGAAGACGTTTCGCAGCCTACAGGCAGTGGATAAGGCGTTAGCGAAACCACCGAAGATCGCCGCTGACGGGAAGATGAAATTTGACTTCCACCTAGAGTTCACCTACCCCAAGGAAGGCGCGGAGTTGGCCCGCTATCGGGCCGCTTTAGGGAATCCGCAAAATAGCCAGCTAAAGGGCCTTGAGATCATCACCAACGACAAAAACTCGGCTGCTTACTGGCAGTTCATGATGAGCACGAGCGGCGTCAAGGGCGACGCCCGCTACGTACCGTAGGAGCGCTATGACCACCTGGACCGACCGCCGCACCACCTTCGCGTTCACCCCACCGTCAGATGACGCGACCGCTTGGGCTTTCAAGCTGGATACCCTGGCAGCTCACCTGAAACGCGAGTTCCCAGGGGCGTGGACAAAGCCAGAACAGCAGTTGGGTCCGGGTCGCGCGAACGGGCTCTCCTTCGAGATCCAACTGCCGGATGGCACCTGGCTGCGCGGCCTGGCTACCCAGGTTCGCGCCGACTCCGGCGCGGTGTCGGTCATGGACGCCACCGCCCGCGAGGCGGCCGTACTCGCCGTCTCGCTGCGCGACAACTTCGTCCCAGCCTCCAACCTCATCGAGTTCTACAGCGACCTTGGGGTGGAGATCGGGCATGGCCCTGATCCTCTGCCCGCGCAAGGCTCACTAGAGGAGATCGCCGCCGTCCTTCAGGAGCATCTCAACACCGTGGACGCCTGAGCGCGGCGATTCACCGGGCAAGGTGCCCCGACAGCCATAGCCTCGCTGGCTCGGAGTGCCTCGTGTGTGGCCTCGCTGCTCACACCGGAAGAGATTTCTCCGGGCATCCAGCCACACCCGCTGCCCGTCCCGCGTGACCGTGAGGCCAAAGCGCGTGAGGTCAGGGTGCGAGCGGCACGCCCCACCGACTGGCCCACCCCCACCCCCGCGCCACCCGAACTGATCCGCGCCACCCCGAACGCACGGCGGGCCCGCCCTCGGTGAGGGCGGGCCCGGCGCCGGCCAGGTTCCAGGTGGGGGTCAGTCGGGCCAGGTGCCGGTCAGGCGGCGGGTGGCGATGGCGCCGGCCCGGTCCACGGCGGTCTTGACGCCGGCGAAGATCGCGCCGCGCACGACGGCCGCCGCCAGCACCTCGCCCCAGGCGCGGTGCTCGTCGGTGGCGTCAGGCGCGTCGTCCTCGTGCCCGAGCCGCTTCCAGACCTGGTCGAACACCATGCCGGCGAGGATGCCGCTGGCAGCGCCCAGGGCGAAGCCCACGGGCTTGTAGGCGAGTGCGACCGGCTTCATCGGGACCGCCGGACCCGGCGGGCGACGAGCAGCGTGACGACCAGCACGCCGGTCACCGCGAACAGCGGGGTGCGGTTGGCTCGGGCCAGGTTGACGCCCTGGCTGGCCTTCTCCAGCACCGGCTCGGGCGCCTTGTCCCGGGCGAGCTGGCCGACCTGGGTGGCCTTGTCGCGGATCTGCTCGGAGGCGGCGACCGCCTTGGCGCGTACGGGCTCCGGCGTCTTCTCCCGCACCAGGTGGGCGGCGTGCGTCGCCTTGTCCTGCAACTGGGTCCTGGCCTGCGCGGTCTTCTCGTCGAGCTGCTGCTTGGCGGCCATGGCCTTCTCCTGTGCGCGGGCCTTGACGTCGGCCTTCTCGGCGAGGGACTGGACCGTCTCGCCCAGTTCCTGGCGCGTCTCCTCGGCCTTGGCGCGCAACGCCTCGGTGGTGGGCTTGGCGTTGGTCTCGGCGTTTGACTCGGCGGTGGACTCGCCGGTGGTCTTCGTGGTCTCGGTGGTGGGACTGGACTCGTTCGTCTGCGGCTTGCTCTTGGTCATCGGTGTGCCCTCTCCTTGATTTCGGCCACGTCGGCCTTGACGCTGTCCACCGTCTGTTCCGGCACGGGCGGGGCCGCCCGCCTGATCTGCTGCTTGCCGAGGGCCGCGAGGAGCGCGGCGACACCGGCCAGCACGGCGGTGACGATCAGCGCGGCGGCCCACACGTCGAGCACGAGGGCCAGGGCGGCGATCGCGGTGGCGACCAGTGCCTGCAGGGCGAGGACGCCCACCAGGCCGGCGCCGCCGAACAGGCCGCCGCCCTTGCCGAAGCGCTTGCCCTTCTGGGCCATCTCCGCCTGCGCCAGGCGCATCTCGTCGCGTACGAGTTGGGACAACTGCTGGGAGGCCCGCTGGACCAACTCGCCCACGGGTTCCGTGGTGCGGTCGTGCGGGTGCGGGGAGTCGGCTGTGGTCATCGGCGTACGCCCATCCTTCCTCGGCGGTCCGGGCGGCGGCTTGGGGTCGGTCGTCGTGTTCGACGGGTACCCCTTGGCGGCGGCCATGTGGCGTCTCTCCCTGGGTGTGCTGGGTGTGCGGCTGTCGGTAGGTGCTTCGGGTACCCCGGTCGGGCCGTCTTACGACGCGCGGGTGACATGTGTCGCCGTACGGTTCGCGCGGCGGCCCGCGTGGGGTGGGGCTGCGGGCGGGGCCGAGGCCGCGCGCGGTCGGGCAGCCGCCCCGGGTGGGTCACAGGCCGTCGCGGGGCACCGTCTCGTTCCAACTGCGGGAGAAGACCCGCCGGTCGCCCTCGTATCCGTCCAGCGTGGCGTCGACCTGGAACTCGTGCTCGTCGCAGCGCAGCACCGTGCGGGTCTCCACGCGGACGTCCCAGTCGTCACGTCGGAAGCGCATGGTCCAGGCCGACTCGCCGCTGGGTGAGGTGAAGTCGTCGGCGACGGACGTGTAGCGCTCGTAGGCACGGCTGCCCACGTCCAGGTTGATGTCCTCGTAGCGCACCAGGCCCCGGTCCTTCACGATCTCCAACTCGGCCTTGTAGTCGACCAGGTCACGCCTGACGTCCCAGCGCTCCTCGACCGGGCTGAGCCGGGTGGTGCGCAGCGGCGGGGCTCCCTCCGGTTCCCCGAACGGCCGCGCCGGCTCCTCGTCCCGGTCCGCCGGGCGCACCGGCAGTGTCAGGGTGCTCGTCCCCTCGTACACGCTGAGCAGCACGGGGCGCGGGGGCGGCCAGGCCAGCGGCCAGTACGAGGTGGACAGGGAGAGCCGGATGCGGTGGCCGGGTGGGAACGCCTGGGCGACGCCGTTGAGTTGGATGACCGCGCGGTAGCGGCGTCCGGGCTCCAACGGGGTGGGGTCCGCGGTGCCGTCGCCGCGGCCGATGTTGAGGATGCCGTACGTCACCCGCGTCGCGCTGCCGTCCGGCGCCACGTCGGAGATCCGGGCGGCGACCTGGGCGACCGGCTCCGAGACGGCGAGGTCGAGTTCCACGGTGGGCGAGCCGAGGATCTCCACCCGCTCGGTGAGCTGGTCGGTGTCGAAGACCAGCGAGCCGCCGTCCTCCTCGCGCTGGTCGTACGGCAGGTCGGGGGGCGCGTTGTAGGAGGCCCACTTTCCGGCGAACTGGCCCACGGACAGCGGCGAGCGCACCGTCATCGCCTCGCCCGGCTCCCCGCGCCGGTCCGCGTCGTCCGCCGCCACCGGGGGGCTGGCCTCGGCGTCCGCGCTCACGCTGGCGTCGGCGGCGGGCCCCGGCGCCGAGCCGGCCGCGCCGGGCCGGCCGATGCCACCGGGGGCCTCCTCGGGGGTGCCGATGCGGTGTCGGGTGAGGGGGTGGGTGACCTGGCGGATGTGCGGCGAGGGCCAGCCCGGCTCGGCGACCCAGCGGCCGGGGCGCTCCGCGTACGAGGTGGAGGGGGGCACGGTGTCCTGCATCCAGGTGCGCAGCATGGGCCCGTCCATCACCCCGTTCTCGATGCCCTTGAGCCAGCGGTCCCACCAGCGCACGACCTCCTGGAGGTAGCCGATGGCCGGCCCCGGCTCGCCCAGGTGCGGGAACTTGTGCGACCAGGGCCCGATCAGGCCCTTTCGGGGCACGTCCAGGTTGGCGAGCAGCCGGGTGACGGCGTTGGAGTAGCCGTCGGCCCAGCCGCTGGAGGCGAGCACGGGGCAGCGTACGGCCTGGTAGTCCTCGCAGACCGACGCGCGCCGCCAGTAGGCGTCCCGGCGCTGGTGGCGCAGCCACTCCAGGACCCACGGCTCGGTGTTCTCCAGGCGCTCGTGCCACATCTCGCGCCAGCGCTCCCCGACGACGGCCGGGTCGGGTGGGCAGGTGGCGTAGGCGAACATGGTGCCCGCCTCGGCGAGGTTGTCGGAGAGCAGCGCGCCACCCATGTAGTGCATGTCGTCGGCGTACCGGTCGTCCGTGAAGGACGCGATGACGATGGCCCGCAGGCTCGGTGGCTGGCGGGCCGCGACCTGGAGCGCGGCGAAAGCGCCCCAGGACAGGCCCATCATCCCGGTCGTGCCGTCACACCAGGGTTGCTCGGCCAGCCAGGCCAGCACCTCCTCGGCGTCGGCCTGCTCCCGCTCCAGGTACTCGTCCCGCAGTACGCCCTCCGAGTCCCCGGTGCCCCGCAGGTCGACGCGGACGCAGGCGTAGCCGTGACCGGCCAGGTAGGGGTGGTGGACGGAGTCGCGTACGGAGGTCAGGTCGCGCTTGCGGTACGGGATGTACTCCAGGATCGCCGGGACCGGCTCGTCCTCGGAGGAGACGGGTCGCCAGACATGTGCCGACAGGCGCACGCCGTCGGACATGCGGATGGTGAGGTGCTGCTCCTCCTTCGTCGCGTACGGCAGGTCGCTCACGTGTCGCATGGGTGGGGATCGCTCCTTCCTCGCGCCCGCGTCGCCTCGCGGGCGGTCCGGCTGGCGGGGCGCTCAGCGACCCGGCTCGGCCGGGCCCTCGGGGGGTGTGACCTCGAACCGCTGGTTCAGGGCCGCGACGCAGCGGTCGTACTTCTGACGCAGTTCCTCCTCGCTGTCCCCGCCGGTGACGATGTGGGCCACCTCGTAGCTGTAGTTGTCCTGCTCGCGGGCGTCGGAGAGGTTCTCGCCCCGGGTGGGGACCAGGGCGATGCTCACGCCGGGCACCTCGCGTTCGATGCGCTCGATGTCGGCCTGGCTCGGCGTGGCGCGCACCTCGGCGTCGGCGAACCAGCGGTAGTACCACTTGGCCGCCATCCGGTACCGGCCCTCGCGGTACGGGAGGGTCGGGTCCTCGCCCAGCGCGAGGCGGACCATGCAGTGGTGGTTGGGCACCCCGTCCACGTACTCGAAGAGCAGCGCGTGCGACTGCGAGTGCCGGGGGTTGATCTCCAGCAGGTTGATCGCGTCGGCCTGCGGGTCGTAGAAGTACTCGATGCTGAACGTCGCGTTGTCGAAGCCGATCTGCCGCATCACGCGGGCCGAGGCGTCACGCAGTCGGACGAGCACCGGCTCGGGCAGCGTCGAGGGGTACTGGTGGCGCAGGAAGCTGGGGCTGTCCGGGTAGTCGATCGAGTCGAGTACGCCGTAGACGGTGACCAGGCCGTCGTGTACGTAACCCTCCACGGCGACCTGGATGCCGTTCAGCGACTCCTCGGCCAGGCACACCTGGCCACCGGTGCCGATCATCTCGGGCGGCAGCTCCAGCCGGTCGAGCACGTAGTCGAAGGGGCGCCCGACGCGGCCTATGCCCTCCCGTACGCGCCCGACCGCCTCCTGGAACTCCTGCTCGTCGGCCACGCCGAACGCCAACTCGGACGAGTACGCCACCGCGGGCTTGACCCACATCGGGAAGCTCATGCCCGCCGGGGGCTGGGGGCGCTCCGCCGCCAGGTCGACCTGGCCGAAGCCCGGGTACTCGTCGATGGCCTTGCGCTGTTCCAGTCGGCTCCAGTACTTGTGCTCGCACTTGGCGATGGACTCCAGGCTGGTGCCACGGGTGCCGTAGTGCTCGTTCAGGAGGGGCACCAGCGCGCTGACGGGGAAGTCCCAGTAGCCGACGATCGCGTCCACGCCGCCGTCGATGGCGTCGATGGCGCCGATCGCCTTCTGCACCAGGCTGGCCATGTCCACCTCGCCGCCCTGGAGTTCGTCCGGCTCGAACAGGCCGTGGAACGTGAGGTCGTCAGCGCCTGGCATGTTCCGTAGCACCCGGAGGTTGGCCTCGTCCGCCCCGATCACGACGATGTTCTTTCCGCTCACCACTGCTCCCTGTCGTCGGCGTTGTCGGCGTGCGTTCCCGCACCCGACTTCCTCGTTCTTCCGGTCTTCCGCATGCGTTCCGCCTCCTCGGCGTGTCCGTAAGGCCGGCGTCGGGACCGGGTACCCGGCCGGGCCCGCTCGATGTCAGATCGACACTGGTGGTGGCGTGAGGGGTGTCATGGTTTGCGCGAGGCCCGAGGTGCGCGCGGGGTGGGGCGCTCGGCGCCGGGTGGCGGGCGACGGAAGCGCGCCGGGCGCGGAGTGCGGGGGGTGTCAGTGGCGCCCGTGCGCGCTGTCGGACGCGCCGCCGAAGAGGCGGGCGATGGCGCGGAAGGGCAGGGTCACGACGGTGGCGATGGCGCCGCCGATCGAGCGCAGTACGTCAGCGATGGCCTTGAACATGATGGCTCCTCTCCCAGGACTCACAGGTCTCTGAGCTCGGGTTCTCCCGGCCAGGCCGCCCCCGGGTGGGGGCGGTACGTGGATGTGTGCCGGAGTGAGAGTGAGGGTGTCCCGTAACCGGTTCCGCAAACGCGTCGTGACCGCATCGGCCCCACGAAACGCCCAGAACGGCACGGGCCGGGAGGGGCCGGTACGGGCCGGGGAGGGCCGGCAAGGACCGACCGGGAAGGCGGAACGACGCAGGTCGACACGGCCGGCACCCGTCGCCGGCGCACGTCGGTGTGCCCCGGCGGCGGCGGTCGCGGCGGGCGGGGCCCGGGGAGCGCGCCCGCCCGTGCGCGTGCGCGCCGCCCCCGGGCCCCGCTCGCGCCCGCGCGGCGGCTAGGCGATCAGCTCACACCACACGACCTTGCCGCTTCCACGCGCCTGCCGACCGCGCCCCGCGAGCCGGTAGCAACTCCATCTGTCGGCGTATTCGCCGATCAGGCACAAGCCCCGGCCACCCTCCTGGGTGAGGTCCCACGGGCCCGTTCTCGGCGGGGCGGGGAGTTCCGGACTGGTGTCGCGCACGCTGAGCCGCAGCACGCCGGCCCGCCAGGCCAGCCGGAGCGAGGCCGGGCCTCGGGCGTACCGGAAGGCGTTGCTGGCCAGCTCGGAAACCAGCAGCTCAGCGCGGTCGGTGAGGCTGATCGGGCCGTGGACGCGGAGCACGGTGCGGACCGTGGCGCGGGCCACGCTCGGAGCGAGCGGGCTGTGCGGCAGGTACAGGGTGTACCGCCAGGTGCCCAGCGGGGCGGCTATGACCGGTGTCGTCGGAGCGGCGGTCGGGGTGCGGGTGACTGTGGGGGCGACTGGTGCATCGGCGGACATGAGCTTTCCCCTCCGTGGTGAGCTACCTGCCGCTACGCCGTGCGTCGCCCTCTGGCGTCCTGGTGCCCGGGCGATGGTGCGCAGCGGTGCATGTCCGGACGCGGAAACGCCAGCATTCGGTTCATGGGCGACGGTTGGCGCATCACACCCCAGAGGCGGGCGTTTCCCCCGCACTCCCCCCACGGGCGCCACGGGCGCGCCCACAGCCGCGCGCGCCCACCCCGTCGCCCTCCGCCTCACCCCGCCCCACCCGGCTCGGGCCCACCACGGGACGAGCCCCCGCTCGCCAGGGCCGCCCGCCTCACCCACCAGCGCCGTGGCTCAGCTCACCGCCCGGCGCACCAACTCCGCGATCCGCGCCTCCACCTCGGCGTTCACCTCGGTCAGGGCGTAGGCGGCTGGCCACATCGCGCCCTCGTCCAGCGCGGCCACGTCGCTGAAGCCGAGCGTCGCGTACCGGGTCTTGAACTTGCTCGCGCTCTGGAAGAAGCAGACGACCTTGCCGTCGAGGGCGTACGCGGGCATCCCGTACCAGAGCTTGGAGGCCAGGGTGGGAGCGTTTGCCGTGACGATGGCATGCACGCGCTCGGCCAGGACGCGGTCCGCGTCCGGCATCTCGGCGATCTTCGCGACCACGTCCGCCGCCGCCTCCGCCTCCTTCTCCGCCCGCGATCTGCGCCGCGACGCCTTCTTCAACTCCTGCGCGTGCTCCTTCATCGCGGCCCGCTCCTCGGGCGTGAACCCCTCGTGCGCGGCGTCGTCGGCGGTGTTGTGGGAGGCGTTGTGGGAGGTGTTGTCGGCTTTGCTCATGGCGGGCTCCTTCGTGCGGGCCGTGCGGACGGCCGGGTCGTACGCGCTTTGAGACCGGACCCTAACCCGGCGCACTGACAGCGGGCCGGCGCTGACCAGCGCGTACGACGCGCGCGCCCACCGGCAGCGGCACCCGCCCCGCCGTCACCGACTTCAACCGCATTGAGCTTGCAACTACCTGCCTTCCCACAGCGGGAAAAGCCCTCTTTCTTCCTCGTAAGCTCCCGCAGGGTTGGTCGCGTTGAGCGGCCGACTCGCCCCTACGCAGCCCGCCGGCCCCGCGCTGAAGTTCCCGGGCCCGGCGGGACGCGTGCCTGTCCACGGTTCCAGGAGGAACAGTGACAACGAGCTATTCGCTCATACCACCCGGCAGACGGAGATCCTTCGTCAGCGTGGCAATCGTGCTGACCGTGCTGGCCGCCACCTGGTGTGTCGCCATCACCCGCCCCACCGCGGCACTGGCGTCCCCCTCGCAGGACCGGAAGGAACTGGCCGAGTGGTGGGCGCCGGTGCACTTCCAGGACGTCGACACCAGCGGTGAGTCGGGGCTTGGCGGCAAGTCCGACTACATCACCTCCTATGACTTCGACGGTGACATCAACGGGCGCAACAACTGGGAGAACACCAGCGAGTCCAGGCTGCCCGCGCACGTCTACTACTCGGTCGTCGAGACCAAGGGCTTCGCGTACCTGCTCTACACGTTCTTCCATCCGCGCGACTGGGCTGACGGGTCCCTGGACGACTACCAAGAGGATCTGAGCGAGCACGAGAACGACACCGAGGGCGTGCTCGTCATCGTGGAGCGCAACAGTTCCCGGCACGGCACGCTAAAGGCCGCGATCACCGTGTCGCACTCGGATTTCTACTCCTACGTGCCCGAGGACAGCGACTGGACCTCGGGGGCCGAGAGCGTCGACGGCGATCTTCCCCTGAAGAGCAGTCCCCACGGGGACGGGCACAGCCGCCCGTGGACCGCCCAACAGGCGAACACCCACGCCGTGTGGTCCTTCGGCGCCCGGGACCGGTTGCGGGAGCAGTACGAGGACGGGGACGGGGTGCTCTACGTGCCGGGCGGCACGGCGGAGGAGCCCGAGGGCCCCAACGACCGGGACGTGCAGTACACCCTGACGGACGTGTTCGCCAAGGACGGCATGTGGGACAAGCGGAACGACACCTCGCTGTTCGCCACGCCGAACAATTTCGCCGGAGACTTCAGCGACAACCCGCACGGCGTCAGGTGCGGCGGTTTCGAGTACGTTTGCGGCATCAACTCGGCCAGCGCGCCGTGGGCCTGGGACGACGAGACCGACCTCCCCGGCAAGGGCTACCTCGCCACCAACCCGGCCGAGCTGGTGTTCAACTACTTCAACTGGCCCGGTAAGCCCGCCCAGCCCGACCTCGACTACACCTGGAACCCGTACAACGGCATCGCCCCGCCCGATCCGCCGGAGCCCACCGAGTGGCGCGTGATGGGGCTCGGGTCCTCCTCCACCCTCGGTGAGGGAAGCTCGGACGGCAACGGCTACCGGGACACGGCGGACGGGGAGTTCCGCAAAGAGGTCGACCGGGTCGACTGGGTCGGCTCCGTGCGGGTGGGGACGATGAGCGACCGCGACGTCGAAGGCTGGTCCGGGGCAAAGATCGACACGATCGCGGGCAAGGCGGAGTGCGCGGTGAAGACGTACAAGCCCAACCTCGTCACCCTGCTCGCCGGCGGCAACGATGTTCTTCAGGACTACCAGATGGGCGGTGCGATCGGCCGGCTCGAAGGTCTGGTGCGGCAGGTCATCACCGACTCGCCGAAGGCGACCGTGCTGGTGGCCGGGATGCAGCAGTTCCGCGACGCCGCCACGAACGTGCGCGGGAAGGCGTTCAGCGCCCAGATCTCGGCGATGGTCGAGCGGCTGGCGGCGGACGGCAAGCACGTCGCGTACGCCGACGTGAGCGGCCTCACCGCCGAGGACATCGCCAACGACGGCATCCACCCGAACGACGGGGGCCACGAGAAGCTCGGCAACGCCTTCGCCAGTGCGGCCCGGAAGGCGAAGGGCAACGGCTGGATAGCCAGCCGGCCCGAGGCCATGGCCGACAACGCGGGCAGTCACCCCTGCGGGTTCGAGGACCACGGCAGGGGCAAGGACCCGGGCGGTGCCGACGACTCGAACAGGCTGGGCGCGGGCTGGGACGACCGGGGCGTCATCCAGAACAAGCAGTACCCGTCCTCCAGCCGGTTCTGGATGGTCGACATCAACAAGGACCGCAAGGCCGAGTTCGTTGCGGTGGACGACAAGCAGAACATCCGCTTCTGGTGGAACAGCGGGCCGTCGGGCCGCGCGTGGACGCCCTTCGTGGAGGGGGAGAACTCCTACACCCCGAGCCCCGGCGCGGTCGGCAACATGCTGCGGTTCGGCGACGTCGACGGCGACGGCTTCCCCGACTGCATGGTGGTCGAACTGAACGGCAAGGTGCACCTGAGCACCTGGAAGGCCGAGGCCCCGGCGGGCTCGCGGATGTGCATGAACAAGTACGACGGCGTGGCCAGCGTCTTCTCCAAGGGCTCCACCGGCGACCGGCCGTCCATCGACCCGACCACCCAGATCCGGTTCGCCGACGTCACCGGGGGCGGGCGCGACGACTACCTGCTGACCAAGGCGGACGGCACCACGACCGCCTGGCTGAACCGGGGCTTCCAGGTCAAGGAGGACAAGAAGTACCTCGACTGGACCGAGCCCCTGAAGATCGGTAACGCCCTACAGGACCCCCGCCAGATCCGGTACGCCGACATCAACGGGGACAAGCGCGCCGACCGCGTCCTGATCACCGCCAGGGGCGGCGCACGGGCCTGGCTCAACGAGGGCGGCACGGGTGCGAGCGGAAAGTACCGGGACATCGGCAGGATCGCCGGCGACGCGGAGGTCCCCACGAAGGACGTCCAGCTCGCCGACATCAACGGCGACGGCAAGGCCGACTTCCTGCGCATCGGTTGGACCGGCGTCACCCACGCCTGGCTCAACGAGCTGACCCCGGATTTCTTCAAGTCCTTCCACCCGTAGGGAACGCCTCGCCCCGCCGACCCGGGGGGATGGGTCGACGGGGCGAGGCGGCGAGGCCCGCGCCAGCGGCAGGGGCGCTGCGGCGGCGGGCCGGGTGGCCGGGGGTTGGCCGGGGGTGGCCGGTGGGTGAGCGGGGCTCGGGTGGGGTCAGCGGTGGCTGGGGAAGCCCAGGTCGACGCCGGCGTCCTCGGGGTTGGGCCAGCGGGTGGTGATGACCTTGCCGCGGGTGTAGAAGTGCACGCCGTCGTTGCCGTAGATGTGGTGGTCGCCGAAGATCGAGTCCTTCCAGCCACCGAAGGAGTGGTAGCCGACCGGGACCGGGATCGGCACGTTCACGCCCACCATGCCCGCCTCGATCTCCAGTTGGAAGCGGCGGGCGGCGCCGCCGTCGCGGGTGAAGATCGCGACGCCGTTGCCGTACGGGGAGGCGTTGATCAGCTCGACGCCCTCCTCGTAGGTATCCACCCGCAGCACGGACAGGACCGGGCCGAAGATCTCGTCGCGGTAGGCGTCGGAGTCCACGGAGACCTTGTCGAGCAGGGACAGGCCGATCCAGAAACCGTCCTCCTTGCCCTCGACCGTGAAGTCCGTGCCGTCCAGGACCACTTCGGCGCCCTGGGCGCTCGCGCCGTGCACGTACGAGGCGACGCGGTCCCGGTGGGCCCGGGTGATCAGCGGGCCCATCTCGGAGGTCGGGTCACCGCCGGGGCCGATCTTGATCTTGGCGGCGCGTTCGGTGATCTTCTCGATGAGCGGGTCGGCGGTGGCGCCGACGGCGACGACCGCGGAGACGGCCATGCAGCGCTCGCCGGCCGAGCCGTACGCCGCCGAGACCGCCGCGTCGGCCGCGGCGTCCAGGTCCGCGTCGGGCAGGACCAGCATGTGGTTCTTGGCGCTGCCCAGGGCCTGTACGCGCTTGCCGTTGGCGGTGGCGGTGGCGTGGATGTGCCGGGCGACCGGGGTCGAGCCCACGAAGCTGACAGCCGCCACGTCGGGGTGTTCCAGGAGGCGGTCGACGGCCACCCGGTCGCCGTTGACGATGTTGAGCACGCCGTCCGGCAGGCCGGCCTGGGCGGCGAGTTCGGCCAGCCGGTACGCCGCCGACGGCACCTTCTCGCTCGGCTTGAGCACGAACGTGTTGCCGCACGCGATCGCCAGCGGGAACATCCACAGCGGCACCATGGCGGGGAAGTTGAACGGCACGATGCCGGCCACCACGCCCAGCGGCTGCCGGATCGCCGCCACGTCGACCCGCGTGGCGACCTGCGAGGACAGCTCGCCCTTGAGCAACTGCGGGATGCCACAGGCCAGTTCGACGATCTCCAGGCCACGGGCCATCTCGCCGAGGCCGTCCGCGTGCACCTTGCCGTGCTCGGCGGTGATCAGGTCGGCGATCTCGTCGCGGTGCGCGTCGAGCAGCTCGCGGTAGCGGAAGAGGACCGCGGTGCGCTGCGCGAGCGACGAGGTGCCCCAGGTGGCGTAGGCGGCCTTGGCCGCGGCGACGGCCGTGTCCACCTCGGTCGCCGACGCGAGCGCCACCCGCGTGGTCTGGACGCCGGTGGCCGGGTCGGTGACCGGCCCGTACGTGCCGGACGTGCCCTCCACGGGCTTGCCGTCGATCCAGTGGTCGATGGTCTGCATACCAGGGAGACCTTTCTCGTGAGGCGGCACGCGGGGCGGGAGCGGGGCGCCGCGGGTCGGGGGTGGGTCGCGGGTGCGCGGGCTGTGGGGGGACGGCTGGCGAGTCGGGTCGGGTGCGGCGGGTGGGGCGGGGTCACAGGTGGTGGCGGCGGGCGGTCGCCCGGCGGTCGTACTCCTCGCGTGCGCTGGCCGCCGCCGGTCGGGTCGCCGTCTCGGCCACCGGAACATCCCACCACGCGTGGGTGCCGGGCGCGCTGGACACTGTGTCGGTCGTTTCGGTCTCCACGTAGACACATGTGGGCCCCGCCGTCTCGCGCGCGGTGGCCAGCGCGGCGCGCAGCTCGCCGACCGTGGCGGCGCGCAGCACCCGGGCGCCCAGGCTGGCCGCGTTGGCGGCCAGGTCCACCGGCAGCGGCGGGCCGGTGAACGAGCCGTCGGCGGCCCGGTAGCGGTAGGCGGTGCCGAACCGCTCGGCGCCGACCGCGTCGGACAGGCCGCCGATGGAGGCGTAGCCGTGGTTCTGGATCAGTACGACGTTGATGTCGACGCCCTCCTGGACCGCGGTGACGAGTTCGGTCGGCAGCATCAGATACGTACCATCGCCGACCAGCGCCCACACCGGCCGGTCGGGGGCGGCGAGGCGGACGCCGATGGCGGCCGGGATCTCGTAGCCCATGCAGGAGTAGCCGTACTCCAGGTGGTACTGGCGCCGGGAGCGGGCGCGCCAGAGCTTGTGCAGGTCGCCGGGGAGCGAGCCGGCCGCGTTGATCACCACGTCGTCGTCGCCGACGACCGCGTCCAGCGCGCCGATGACCTGCGTCTGGGTGGGCCGGGCCGCCGCGTCCGGCGCGGCGTACGCCCGCTCGACCACCCGCTCCCAGCGCCGCTTGCCGGCCGCGTACTCGGCCTCGTACGCCGCCGGCACCCGGTGCCCGGCCAGCGCGGCGGTCAGCGCCTCAAGGCCCGCGCGGGCGTCACCGAGCAGCGGCAGCGCGGCGAGCTTGTGCCCGTCGAAGGAGGCGATGTTGAGGTTGACGAAGCGCACGGCGGGGTCGGCGAAGAGGGTGCTGGAGGCGGTGGTGAAGTCGGAGTAGCGGGTGCCGACGCCGATGACGAGGTCGGCGGCGCGGGCCAGGTCGTTGGCGGCGGCGGTGCCGGTGTGGCCGACGCCGCCGACGTCGGCCGCATGGTCGTGGCGCAGCGATCCCTTGCCGGCCTGGGTCGAGGCGACCGGGATGCCGGTGGCGTCGGCGAGGGCGCGCAGCGCGTCCTCGGCCTCGCTGTGGTGCACGCCGCCGCCGGCGACGAGCAGCGGGCGGCGGGCCCGGCGGACGGCCTCGGCGGCCTCGGCCAGCGCGGCGGGGTCGGGCGCCGGGCGGCGCACGTGCCAGACGCGTTCGGCGAGGAACTCCTCGGGCCAGTCGTACGCCTCGGCCTGCACGTCCTGCGGCAGCGCGAGGGTGACCGCGCCGGTCTCGGCCGGGTCGGTCAGCACCCGCATGGCCGCCAGCGCGGCCGGCATCAGCGCCTCGGGGCGGGTGACGCGGTCGAAGTAGCGGCTGACCGGGCGCAGCGCGTCGTTGACGGAGACGTCGCCGGCGTAGGGCACTTCGAGTTGCTGGAGAACCGGATCGGCGGGGCGGGTGGCGAAGGTGTCGCCGGGCAGCAGCAGCACGGGCAGCCGGTTGATGGTGGCCAGCGCCGCGCCGGTGACGAGGTTGGTGGCGCCGGGGCCGATCGAGGTGGTGACGGCCTGCGTGGCGAGCCGGTCGCACTGCCGTGCGTAGCCGACGGCGGCGTGCACCATGGCCTGTTCGTTGCGGCCCTGGAGGTAGGGCATGGCGGTCGGGCCGGACTCCAGCAGGGCCTGGCCGACGCCGGCGACGTTGCCGTGCCCGAAGATGCCCCAACAGGCGTTGATCAGGCGGCGGGTGTGCCCGTCGCGCTCGGTGTGCTGGGCGGCCAGGAAGGCGATCAGGGCCTGGGCTACGGTCAGCCGGCGGGTGCTCATCGGGCCTCTCCCGGGGGTGGTGTGGCGAGCCCCGTGCCGTCGGCGTGGGGCGCGGCGTACAGCGGCAGTCTGGGGTCGACGGGGGTGCTGGGCCAGGTGTCCCGGATCCAGGCGTGTTCGGGGTGGTCGCAGATCAGCCAGGCGCGCTCGGCGCCGGGGCCCGCCATGACGTTGAGGTAGTACAGATCGTGCCCCGGGGCCGCGATGGAGGGGCCGTGCCAGCCGTCGGGGATGAGCACGGCGTCGCCGGTGCGCACCTCGGCGAGCACGTCGGTCTCCCTGCCCGGTCCGGAGGGCGTCACCCGCTGGTAGCCGAGCCCCGGGGTGCCGTGCGCGGCGGCGACCTCGAAGTAGTAGATCTCCTCCAGCTCGGACTCCTGGCCCGGGCGGAACTCGTCGTGCTTGTGCGGCGGGTAGGAGGACCAGTTCCCGCCGGGGGTCAGCACCTCCACGGCGATGAGCTTGTCGCACGCGAAAGCCCCGGCCGCCGCGAAGTTGTTGACCTGTCGGGAACAGGCGCCGCTGCCGCGCAGCTCCACGGCCACGTCCGCGGCGGGCCCGTAACGGGCGGGCAGCGCGCGCTCGCAGCGGGCCCCGGTCAGCGCGAACCGGCCGCCGGCGGCGCTGGTGATACGGGCGTGGGCGTCACGCGGCAGGTAGGCGAAGTCGGTGACGCCGCTGAACACGCTCTCCCGGCCGTGCAGGGTGAAGAGTGCGCCGTTGTTGCCGTTGTTGTCGCCGTTGTCGCCGTTGTCGCCGTTGTCGCCGTTGTCGCCGCTGTCGTTGCTGTCACTGTCGACGGCCACGGTGCAGGCGCCGGCCAGCGGCAGCACGATCCACTCGCTGTCGCCCGTCTCCCACGCGTGCTCGCCGCCGGCCGGCAGGTCGAGAACGCGCAGCGACGAGTAGCCCCAGCCGGCTCGTTCGGGGTCGATGGCCAGCGCGTACGGGCCATCGGCCGCGCTGCCGGCCGGCAGGTGGAAGGTGCGGGGGGCGGTGGGGGTCATGGGCTCGGCGTCTCCTGCGGAAGGCGGTGGTGGCGGCGGTCGTACGAGGGTCGTACATCGGTCGTACGACGGGTGCGGCGGCTCTGCGCGGCGGCGGCTACGGCGACGGTGCTACGGGTCCTCCGGCGGTCGTACGGGGGGCGAGCGGGGGTCGTACGGGGATCGAGCGAGGGCCGTACGGGGGTCGCCGGCGGGGCGGCGCCAGCGGGGGTTCGTCGGTGGGGCGACGGCGGTGGGGTCACAGCAGCCCCACGGCGGTGTCGACGGCGGCGGCCACGTCACCGTCGACCGGGTAGAGCAGCGCGCGCCCGGCCACCAGGCCCTGCACGGTGGGCAGCTTGAGCGCGTGCCGCCACTTCTCGTACGCCCGCTCCTGGTCCCGCGCGCCCTGGCCGACGTCGCCGCCGAGCAGTACGGCGGGCAGCGTGGAGGTCTCCATGACGCGCGCCATGTCGCGCGGGTCGTCGGTGACCGGGACCTTGAGCCAGGTGTAGGCGGAGGTGCCGGCGAGTCCTGAGGCGATGGCCAGGGAGTGGGCGACGGCGCCGGCGGAGAGGTCGGTGCCGACCTTGCCCGCCGTGCGGTGGCAGATGAACGGCTCGACGAAGACCGGCAGTTGGTGGGCGGCCATGTCGTCGATGGCGCGGGCGGCGGAGAGCAGCGTGTCAAGGGAGCCGGGGTCGTCGTAGTCGATGCGCAGGAGCAGCTTGCCGGCGTCGAAGCCGAGCCGGGCCAGGTCCTGGGCGCGGTGCCCGGTGAACCGGTCGTCCAGCTCGAACGCGGCCCCCGCCAGCCCGCCCCGGTTCATCGAGCCCATCGCCACCTTGTCCTCAAGGGCGCCGACGAGCAGCAGGTCCTCCAGGATGTCGGCGGTGCCGAGGACCCCGTCGACGCCGGGCCGGGACAGCGCGAGGCACAGCCGTTCCAGCAGCTCCCTGCGGTTGGCCATGGCCAGCTCACGGCCGCCGACGGAGAGCGCGCCGCGCGCCGGATGGTCCGCGGCGATGATCATGAGCCGCCCGCCGGCCCCGACGAGCGGCCTGCGAACCCGGCGCGCGGCGGCCTCCGCGATGGCCTCGGGATGCCGGGCCCGCACCTGCGCGAGGTCGGAGATACGAATGGTCAAGGGGGTCGCTCACTCTCAACTGGTCAGAACGGGCCGCGGGCGGGTGGCGTACGTGCGGGGCGTGCGTGCGGGGCCGAGGGGTGGGGCGTGCGCGGGGGCTGGGCGGGGGCGCGGGTGAGGGGGCCGCCCCGGGGGGCCGTTACGGGGTGGCGAGGAGGTCCGTCACCTCGTCGGGCGTGGGCATCGCGGACGAGCAGGCCAGGCGGGAGGCGACGATGGCGCCCGCGGCGTTCGCGTACCGCATGACGCGCTCCAACTCCCAGCCCGCCAGCAGCCCGTGGCAGAGCGCGCCGCCGAACGCGTCGCCCGCGCCGAGCCCGTTGACCACCTCGACGGGGACCGGCGGCACCTCGGCGGTGGTGCCGTCGCGGTGCACGGCGAGGACGCCGGCCGGGCCCTGCTTGACGACGGCCAGCTCCACGCCGGCGGCCAGCAGCGCGTCGGCCGCCGCGCGCGGCTCCCGCTGGCCGGTGGCCACCTCGCACTCGGCGAGGTTGCCGACGGCGACCGTGGCGTGCTGGAGCGCCTTGGCGTAGTACGGCCTGGCCTCGTCCGGGTCGCGCCAGAACATGGGCCGCCAGTCGAGGTCGAAGACCGTGGCGCGCGGGGCGTGGGCGCCGCCGAGGTCGGCGGCGCCGGGAGCGGCCGGCTGGCCGGGGGCCGGTCGGGAGGCGGCCGGCTGGCCGGAGGCCGGTCGAGAGGCGGCCGGCTGGTCGGTGGAGCGGGCGGCGAGGGCGGTCAGCGTCGCCGCGCGGCTGGGCTCCGCGCACAGGCCGGTGCCGGTCATCCAGAAGATCCGGGCCGCCCGCACCGCGTCCAGGTCCAGTTCCTCAGGCCGGATCTCCAGGTCGGGGGCCTTGGGTTGGCGGTAGAAGTACAGCGGGAAGTCGTCGGGCGGGAAGATCTCGCAGAAGGTGACCGGCGTCGGGTACGCGGCGACCGCGCTGACCCACCGGTCGTCCACGCCGAAGTCGCGCAGCGCCTCGTGCAGGTAGGTGCCGAACGGGTCGTCCCCGGTGCGGGTGATCACGGCCACCCGGCGTCCGAGCCGGGCCGCCGCCACGGCGACGTTGGTCGCCGAGCCCCCCAGGAACTTGCCGAACGTCTCGACGCGCGCCAGCGGCACGCCCGTCTGGAGCGGGTAGATATCGACTCCGATCCGGCCCATCGTGATCAGGTCGTACGGCTGCGTCATGCTCGCCCTTCCGCTCCGGCCGGCAAACTCAACAACAGGTCTAACGGCGGCTCACGCAGCCTGTCAACATTTTGTCCTGACATACTGACGTCTTCTCCGAGGACGCGCGACGCGGGGTCGTTTTGACGTGACGTCCTTATGTCAGGACGAAGCCTTGACAGGGTGTGGGGCGGCGGGAAAGCTACCCAGCGAGGCCGTCCGTCCCCGATACGCCCCGGCCCCGCCGGGAACCCCACGGTCCGGTCAGCGCCGACCGGCGAGAGGAGCGCGCGCCCATGGCCGCTGCCCACCAGCCCCTCCCCACCGCCCTGGACCGCATCCGCGTCGGCTCGGCGCCCGACTCCTGGGGCGTCTGGTTCCCCGACGACGCGCGCCAGGTGCCGTGGCGGCGCTTCCTGGACGAGGTGGCCGAGGCCGGGTACGCGTGGATCGAACTGGGCCCGTACGGCTACCTGCCCACCGACCCGGCGCGGTTGACCGACGAGACCGCCCGGCGCGGCCTCACCGTCTCCGCCGGCACCGTCTTCACCGCCCTGCACCGCGGCCCGGCCGTCTGGGACGCCACCTGGCGGCACGTCGCCCAGGTGGCCGAGCTGACCCGCGCGATGGGCGCCCGCCACCTGGTCGTGATCCCGGCGTTCTGGCGCGACGACAAGACCGCCGAACTCATCGAGAGCCCCGAGCTGGCCCCGGCCCAGTGGCGCGACCTGACCACCGGCATGGAGCGCCTGGCCCACCAGGTGCGGGAGACGTACGGCCTGCAGATCGTCGTCCACCCGCACGCCGACACGCACATCGACGGCGAGGCCAACGTGGCCCGTTTCCTCGACGCCACCGACCCCGACCTGGTCCGCCTGTGCCTGGACACCGGGCACTACGCCTACTGCGGCGGCGACAGCGTGAAGCTGATCGAGACGTACGGCGACCGCATCGGCTACCTGCATCTCAAGCAGGTCGACCCGGCGATCCTGGCGACCGTGGTCGAACAGGGGGTGCCGTTCGGGCCCGCCGTCCAGCGCGGGGTGATGTGCGAGCCGCCCGCCGGGGTACCCGCCCTGGAGCCCGTGCTGACCGCGGCCCAGGGGCTCGGCATCGACCTGTTCGCGATCGTGGAACAGGACATGTACCCGTGCCCGCCCGACCAGCCCTTCCCCATCGCCCAACGCACCCGCCGCTACCTCCGCGGCTGCGGCGCCTGACCGGCCCCGCTCCCCCGCCGTCGCCCCCGCTTCCGCTTCCGCCGCCTCCGCCGTACGCCCGCGCGTCCGCCCCGCGTACGCGCCTGCGGGCCACGGCGCACGCGCCCGTACCCGCCCTCGTACCCACACCTCCCCCACACCCGCACGCACCGCACTCGCACCACACCCGCACCACAGAGGAGCACCAGCACATGCCGCAGCAGCCACCGCTCGGGGTCGCCGTCATCGGCACCGGCCGCATGGGCGCCGACCACGTACGCCGCATCGACGAGGTCATCCACGGCGCCCGGGTCGCCGCGGTCGTGGACGTCGACGCGGAACGGGCCAAGGCCGTCGCGGGGCGCGTCGAGGGCTGCGCCGCGTACACCGAACCCGCGGCGGCCATGGCCTCCCCCGACGTGGACGCCCTCCTCATCGCCTCGCCGGGGCCGGCCCACGAGGCGGCGCTGCTCCAGGCGTTCGCGCACGACCTGCCCGTGCTGTGCGAGAAGCCGCTCACCCCGGACCCGGCGGCGGCCCTGCGGGTCCTGGAGGCCGAACAGCGCCTGGGCCACCGCCGCGTACAGGTCGGCTTCATGCGCCGCTACGACGCCGGGTTCATGCGCCTCAAGTCGGTCCTGGACGCGGGCGAGTTCGGCCGCCCGCTGATGCTGCACTGCCAGCACCGCAACGCCAGCACGCCGCCCGGCTTCACCAGCCAGATGATGATCAACGACTCGGTGGTGCACGAGATCGACACCACCCGCTGGCTGCTCGACCAGGAGATCACCGCCGTCACCGTGCTGCGGCCCGCGCCCTCCACCGCCGCCCCCGCGCACCTGAGCGACCCGCAGCTCGTGCTCTTCGAGACCTCGGGCGGCGCGGTCGTGGACGTCGAGATCTTCGTCAACTGCGGCTTCGGCTACCAGGTGCGCTGCGAGGCGGTCTGCGAGTCCGGCAGCGCCCGCACCGGCGAGGAGGCCGGCCTGGTGACCCACTCGGCGGGGCGCTGGGGCGGAACGATCCCGCAGGACTTCGTGCCCCGCTTCGCCGAGGCGTACGACCGCCAGGTGCAGCGCTGGGTGGACGCCACCCGCCGCGGCACGGTCGAGGGCCCGAGCAGTTGGGACGGGTACGCCGCGGCGGCCGTCTGCGAGGCCGGAGTGACCGCCCAGGCCACCGGCCGGCGCACCACCACCGCACTCATCGAGCGCCCGGCCCTGTACGCCTGACGCCCCGTCGCCCGGCACCACGGCGACCGGCCCCGTCACGATCGCCGCCGCCCACGGAGGGGAACTTGCCCCATGCGCATCGGATTCCTCGGCGCCGGCCGCATCGGCGCCTTCCACGCCGCGACGCTGGCCGCCCTGGACGGCGTCGGCGACCTGGTGATCGGCGACGCCGACGAGGCCAGGGCCCGCGCGCTCGCCGAGGTTGTGGGCGCGCGGGCGGCGAGCGTGGACGGGGTGTTCGCGGCGCGGCCGGACGCCGTGGTGATCGCCACCGCGACCGCGTCGCACGCCGCACTCGTCACCCGCGCGGCCCGCGCCGGGCTGCCCGCCTACTGCGAGAAGCCCGTCGCCACGGACCTGGCCCGCACCATCGCCGCCCTGCGCGCGGTGGAGGTCGCCGGCACCCTGCTCCAGGTGGGCTTCCAACGCCGGTTCGACGCCGGGTACCTGGCGGCGCGTGCGGCCGTGCGCGCGGGCGCGTTGGGACGGCTGCACACCATCCGCGCCGTCACCTCGGACCCGGCCCCGCCGCCGCCCGCGTTCCTGCCGCTGTCCGGCGGGCTGATCCGGGACTGCCTCGTGCACGACTTCGACGCCGTGCGCTGGCTGACCGGGCGCGAGGTGCGCGAGGTGTACGCCACCGGCTCGGCGGGCGGGGCCGACTTCTTCCGCGCCGCGGGCGACGTGGACACCGCCGCCGCCCTGCTCACCCTGGACGACGGCACGCTGGTCACGGCGACCGCGACGCGCTACAACGGCGCGGGCTACGACGTGCGCACCGAACTCGCGGGCGAGCGCGCCCAACTCGTGGTCGGGCTCGACGCCCGCACCCCCTTCGCCTCCGCCGAACCCGCCGGCCCGGGCGGCCCGGCCCGCCCGTGGGCCGGCTTCTGGGACCGGTTCGAGGCCGCCTACCGGGCGGAGCTGGCGACCTTCGTCCGGGCGGTACGGGGCGAGGTGGCCAACCCGTGCTCGGGTGAGGAGGCGCTCAACGCCCTCCTGGTGGCCGAGGCGTGTGAACTCTCACGCGTGGAGCACCGTCCCGTACGCCTCACCGAAATCAATGAGCGCGTCCGTGACGTTTCGTAGCGTCCGTCGCCTCTTGGTCACATTCGTCACGCTTATCCGGCCCTTCTGTCACAGACCATCAACAGGTGTTCGCGGACGGTCACTCAGGGTCGTTCACCGGGCGCAGCTCAAGTGATCAACGACAGTTACACCGCGACTCCCCCGACGGTTTCCCCGCCGTGGTCGCGGTGCTCTGGGAGGCGCGAGACATGACTGATCGCAGGCTCTGGTCGTACAAGGAGATCGCGGCACACATCGGCGTCCAGACAGACACCGTGCGCTCCTACCGCAAGCACGGGCTGCTGCCGGCGCCCGACGTCGTGGAGGGCGGCAAGCCCTACTGGCTCGCGGACACCATCCGGGCCTGGGTGCTGCGCCGGCCGGGCAACCGCTCGCGCCGCGACACCTGACGCCCGGCGCGCACCGCCGCCCGGGTCTGCCCCACGCCGAACGCCCACACCGAAGCCCATGCCCATCAAGGCCCCGCACCCCGCCACGTGGCGTGCGGGGCCTTCGCATGACGCGTGCGGGGAGGCGGCGCCCCGGGGGCGCGTCGCGGGCGGAGTCGGGGCGACGGCGGGGGGAGTCGGAGCCGAGGCGGGGCCGGCGGCGGGCGGTGCCACGAGGCCGAGGCGAGGCCGGCGGCGGGCGCGGGCGGCGACACCGGGTGCCACTCTGAGGCGGTACGCGTTTCCGTGGCGAGCCCCTCTGTCGCCATACCCCCCTGGGGTATAACATGACGCTTGTGGGGGCGCCGGACGAGACTCCGGGGCCCCGACACCAGCAGGCCACCTTCCCCAAAGGAGAACCCATGACCTCCGAGACGCCCACCGAATCGCGCCACTCCGCCGACGGCATCACCACCGTGTACACGGTCACGGGCATGACCTGCGGCCACTGCGAAGGCGCGGTCACCGAAGAGGTCTCGGCGCTGGACGGCGTCACGTCCGTCAAGGCCGAGGCCGCCAGCGGCCAGGTGACCGTCGTCTCGACCACCGCCCTCGACGACGAGGCCGTCCGCGCCGCCATCGACGAGGCGGGCTACGAGCTCACCGGCCGGGCCGCCTGACCGCCGCCCCGCGCCACCGGCACCTCCCGAGGCCGGGCCGCACGGAGCCGCCCAGCGGCGCTCCGCGCGGCCCGGCCTCCGCGCGTCCGCGCCCGGGCGGGTTTCCGACGTGGCGGGTTCCCGACGCGGCGACCGCCACCCCGCCGGGTGGTCGCGGGAGCGCTTCACACATGCGGGCCGCCGCCGGATCGTGACGCGACGCGGACCTCGGGGCTGGTTGCGGCGAGATATCCACTCGAACGTCTTCACGAAATCCTCATAGGGTGCACAACACCCATACGCGAGCGCCCGGAAATTCAAATGGAGACCCTTGCCCAACTACGCCCCTATATGGCAAGAGACGCAGATCACACGAGAAGCGGGGTAACCATTCGCGGGGGTCGCGAGTCTAACTGGGTGGTGCTGGGACGTCTTGGGGGACGTTTCCAGACTGCGCGTGGCCGGGGCGACGTACCGGGGAGCTTTGAGCGGCCCTCCCGCATGTACGCGTCCCGGCAGATCGCGGGCGCCTGGCCCTCGTGGCCAGCAAGGCTCCCGGCCGGATCCCGTGGGGGGAATCCGAACCGGGGAACAGAAGGCGCCCCGCTCCGACCCGTGGGGGGATCGGTAGCGGGGCGCTTTCGCATGCCCGGCCCGTCCTGATCCGGGCCCGCCGCGCCGCCCGTAGACCTAGCCGCAGCCCCGCGCGAGGCCAGGCCAGAGCGCGGGCCAGCACCCCGACGCGTCCCACACCGCGCCCGCGCAGGCCGGTTTCCGTTTCTTCACGCCGCGCCCCGTCGACGCCGCCCGGGGCCCACCCCGACACCCGGCGCCGCGACGCGCTCACGTCACGCGAGCCCACCCGCCAAGGCCGAGTCCGTGATAGAAACTTGGACGATCGTCTCACTTTCTCTGTCAGGAGTAGCGATGGCCAATCCCTACGGCGCGCTCTTCGCCGCGCCGGGCGCACGGGCCTTCACGGCCGCCGGTTTCGTCTCCCGGATGCCGCTGTCGATGACCGGCATCGGCCTCATCACGATGCTGTCCGAGCTGCGCGGTCAGTACGGCGTCGCCGGCGCCGTCGCCGCCACGTTCACGCTGGCCATGGCGCTCATCGGCCCCCAGGTCTCCCGGCTGGTGGACCGGTACGGCCAGGGCCGGGTGCTGCTGCCCGTCACCGGCGTGAGCGTGGTCGCGCTCGGACTGCTCCTGCTCTGCGCGCACTACGACGCGCCCGTGTGGACGCTGTTCGTGCTCGCCGCGCTCGCGGGCTCCATGCCGAGCATGGCCGCGATGGTCCGGGCCCGCTGGACCGAGCTGTACCGCGACTCCCCCAGGCTGCACACCGCCTACGCGCTGGAGGCGGTGATCGAGGACGTCACGTTCATCGCCGGCCCGGCGCTCTCGGTGCTGCTGTGCACGACGTTGTTCCCCGAGGCCGGACCGCTGGTCGCCGGCGGTCTGCTGGCCGTCGGCGTCGCGCTGTTCGTCATGCGGCGCGACACGGAGCCGCCGGCGCGGGGCACGGCCCAGACCGTGGAGCGGTCGGCGCTGCGCGACGGGTCGCTGCGGGTCCTGGTGCTCGCGCTGGTCGCCGGTGGCGCGATCGTGGGCACGGTGGACGTGGTGAGCGTGGCGTTCGCCGACGAGCAGGGACAGCCCGGCGCGACGGGGCTGGTGCTGGCCGTGTACGCCGTCGGGTCCTGCGCCACCGGCCTCGCCTTCGGGGCCATGACCCCGCGCATGCCGCTGCCGCGCCTGCTGGTTCTCGGCATCCTCGGGACGGCCGCCACCACGCTGCCGTTCCTGCTGGTGAACAGTGTCGTCGGGCTGACGGTCGCGGTCTTCTTCGCGGGCGTCTTCTTCTCGCCCACCATGATCACGATCATGAACCTGATCGAGCGCATCGTGCCCGCGCACCGGCTGACGGAGGGCATGACCTGGGCCTCGACGGGGCTCGCCATCGGCGTCGCGCTGGGCTCCTCGCTCTCCGGCGCGATGGTCGACGCGTTCGGCCCGCGCGGCGGCTTCGCCGTGGCCATCACGGCGGGTGCCCTCTGCGTCGCCGTCGCGGCGCTGGGCTACCGCCCGCTGGTGGCCGCCGTCTCCGCCAGGCCGGTCCCGCCGCCGCCCGGCGGCGACTTCGCGCCGAAGGCCGGCCAGGACGCCGCGCCGGGAGGCGATGGGGGTACCGTCACGGTGGCTGCCGCCACGGACCGTACCGACTCGGGCCCGGGGAGCGCCCCGCGCGGCGCGGACCTCTCGGACGGGGTGACCGCCGCGCACCACGGCCCCGACCTCCCTGGTCAGGGCGTGGAGGTCGCGGGCCACGTGGATGCGGGCCGGGCCGGGGGCGCGGACGCCGTACTCACCGGCTCCGGCGCGTCGGACCCCGCGTCGCCCGACGACCCCGGCGCGCACGCGGCGCGGGAGGCGGACGAGCGGCAGCAGTGCTACGTCGACTGCGGCTGAACGCACCGCGTTCCGGCCGCCCGGGCCACGGGAGCTTGCCCTGAACGAGCGTGAAGCCGCGCACCAGTCCGGCGACGGCGACGACACCGCCGACACCCACCGGTCGCCCGACCCCGCGGTGGCGGGCCAACCCCCTGCCATCGCGGGCCCGGGCAGCGTTCTCAGCCCGGACGACTCCGGCGGGTCGAGCGATGCCGCCGGGTCGAGCCGCGCCGCCAGATCGGGCGAGCCCGCCGGCCCCGGCGACCCCGCGACCGGGGATGACGCGGGCCCGGGAGAAGGTACGGACCCTGAAGAAAGCGCGGCCTCTGGAGATGGTGCGCGGCGGAAGGCGGCTGCGGGGCGGGCCCGGGCCGGGCGGGCCGAGGGGGGCGTGCCCGCGACGGACGGGCGGCGCGTCAAGGGCGAGCGGCGGCGGCAGGCGCTGATCGAGGCGGCGCTGCGGGTGGTCGAGCGGGACGGGGCCTCGGGCGTCAGCCACCGGGCGGTGGCCCGCGAGGCCGAGCTGCCCAACGCGTCGGCCACCTACTACTTCCGCAGCATCGACGACCTGCTGTGCGCGGCGCTGACCAGCGTGATGCACGAGGACGCCGCCCGCATGCGCCGACTGGCCCTCGCGACGGACGGCGGCCTCGACAGCCGCCGCATGCTGGCCCAGCTCATGGCCGACGTGGCCGCCGAGCCCGGTCGGCTCCTGGCCGAGTACGAGCTCTACCTCCAGGCCGCCCGGCGCCCCGAGCTGCGCGAGGTCACCCAGGTCTGGCTGGACGCGGCGGCGGACTTCGCCCGCAAGTACACCGACGACCCGGTGCGGGTACGCATCGTCGTCGGCGCCATCGACGGCCTCCTGCTGCAGGCGCTGCTCACCGACGACCCGCCCGGCGTGACGGAGTTCGACGAGATGCTGCGCGCGCTGCTGCCCTGCTCACCCGAGTAGGGAGTTGCCCCGCCGGGCGAGTGGGGCGTTGCCCTGCTCGGACGGGTGGGACGATGCCCTGCTCGGACGGGTGGCGCGGGCCGACCCGCCCGCCGCGCGGGCCGGGCAGCGGCACGCCGGGCGGGCCGCAAAGGGGCCTGCCCGGCGTGGCGGGTCGGCGGGGCGTCGGGGCGGGCGGGGTGCGCGTCCGCACGCGGCGGGCGGATGGCGCCCCGCCGCCCCACTGCCTCCGGTTAGCGCTGCTCCACGGGGACGAAGTCGCGCTCGACGACGCCCGTGTAGATCTGGCGGGGGCGGCCGATGCGGGAGCCGGGCTCCTTGATCATCTCGTGCCACTGGGCGATCCAGCCGGGGAGCCGGCCGAGCGCGAAGAGCACGGTGAACATCTCGGTCGGGAAGCCCATCGCCCGATAGATGAGGCCGGTGTAGAAGTCGACGTTCGGGTAGAGCTTGCGCTCCACGAAGTAGTCGTCGGCCAGCGCGTGCTCTTCGAGCTTGAGCGCGATGTCGAGCAGCTCGTCGGACTTGCCGAGGGCGGAGAGGACGTCGTGCGCCGCCGACTTGATGATCTTCGCCCGGGGGTCGAAGTTCTTGTAGACGCGGTGCCCGAAGCCCATGAGCTTCACGCCGTCTTCCTTGTCCTTCACCTTGCGGATGAAGGTGTCCACGTCGCCGCCGGAGTTCTTGATGCTCTCCAGCATCTCGAGGACCGACTGGTTGGCGCCGCCGTGCAGCGGGCCCCACAGCGCGCTGATGCCCGCCGAGATCGACGCGAACATGTTCGCCTGCGAGGATCCGACCAGCCGGACCGTGGAGGTCGAACAGTTCTGCTCGTGGTCCGCGTGCAGGATCAGCAGCTTGTCCAGGGCGTTGACCACGACGGGGTCCAGGTCGTACTCGGCGGCCGGCACCGAGAATGTCATGCGGAGGAAGTTCTCGACGTAACCCAGGTCGTTACGGGGGTAGACGACCGGGTGACCGACGGACTTCTTGTACGCGTACGCGGCGATCGTCGGCAGCTTGGCCAGCAGCCGGATCGTCGACAGGTGGCGCTGCTTCTCGTCGAACGGGTTGTGGCTGTCCTGGTAGAACGTGGACAGCGCGCTGACCACGGACGACAGCATCGCCATCGGGTGGGCGTCGCGGGGGAAGCCGTCGTAGAACCGCTTCACGTCCTCGTGGAGCAGCGTGTGCTGGGTGATCTCGTTACGGAAGGTAGCCAGCTCGTCGACGGTCGGCAGCTCCCCGTTGATCAGCAGGAACGCCGTCTCCAGGAAGGTGCTCCGCTCCGCGAGCTGCTCGATCGGATAACCGCGGTAGCGCAGGATGCCCCGCTCACCGTCGAGGTAGGTGATCGCGGACTTGTACGCGGCGGTATTGCCGTATCCCGAGTCCAGGGTCACCAGACCGGTCTGGGCGCGGAGCTTGCTGATATCGAAGCCGCTGTCGCCGACGGTGCTCTCGATCACCGGGTAGCTGTATTCGCCGTCCCCGTGCCGCAGTACTACAGAGTTGTCGCTCACGTCATCCCTCACCGACGTTGTGCCTCTTCTTCGAGGTGCCCTGACTAGCTCTACCTTCCCCCATTTGGACGATGAACGTGCACTCGGGGTCGGCCATCGGGCCTAATTGCGGCACTCAGTGCCGCCATCGTGTCCATCCTGCCCCCTTACTGCCGATTCCGGAAACCCGGCGGAAGCGGAACGCGGGGCTTCGCCGCCGAGCCGATGGTCGAGCGCGGTGCAGCGGCGCCCCGCGGAAACCGTGCGGACGGCCTGCCCCAACGCCTTGCGCGAGCCGACCAGCACGACGAGCCGCTTCGCCCGCGTCACCGCCGTGTAGAGCAGATTGCGCTGGAGCATCATCCACGCCCCGGTCGTCACCGGGATCACCACCGCCGGATACTCGCTGCCCTGCGAGCGGTGGATGGTCACGGCATAGGCGTGCGCCAACTCGTCCAGTTCGTCGAAGTCGTACCCCACCTCCTCGTCCTCGTCCGTGCGCACCGTCAGCCGCTGCTCCTCGTTGTCGAGCGCGGTGACCACGCCCACGGTGCCGTTGAAGACGCCGTTCACCCCCTTCTCGTAGTTGTTTCTGATTTGGGTGACCTTGTCCCCGACGCGGAAGGTCCGGCCGCCGAAGCGCCGCTCTGGCAGGTCCGGGCGGGCGGGGGTCACGGCCTGCTGGAGCAGCCCGTTGAGCGTGCCCGCGCCGGCGGGGCCGCGGTGCATCGGCGCGAGCACCTGCACGTCGCGGCGCGGGTCAAGGCCGAACTTCGCCGGGATGCGGCGGGCCGCCACGTCGACCGTGAGCCGTCCCGCCTCCTCCGTGTCGTCCTCCACGAAGAGGAAGAAGTCCGGCAGGCCCTCGGTGATCGGCGGCACCCCGGAGTTGATCCGGTGCGCGTTGGTGACCACGCCGGACTGCTGGGCCTGCCGGAAGATCCGGGTCAGCCGCACGGACGGGACCGGGCTGCCCGGCGCGAGCAGGTCGCGCAGCACCTCGCCGGCGCCCACGGAGGGGAGTTGGTCCACGTCGCCGACGAGCAGCAGGTGCGCGCCCGGCGGCACGGCCTTCACCAGCTTGTTGGCCAGCAGCAGGTCCAGCATCGACGCCTCGTCCACCACGACCAGGTCGGCGTCCAGCGGCCGGTCCCGGTCGTACGCCGCGTCGCCACCCGGCTTGAGTTCGAGGAGTCGGTGCACCGTGGACGCCTCGGCGCCGGTCAGCTCGGCGAGCCGCTTGGCGGCCCGGCCCGTGGGCGCCGCCAGCACCACCTTGGCCTGCTTCGCGCGGGCCAGCTCCACCACGGAACGCACCGTGAACGACTTGCCGCAGCCGGGGCCGCCCGTGAGCACCGCCACCTTCTCGGTCAGCGCGAGCCTGACCGCCTCCCGCTGCTCGGGGGCGAGGTCCGCGCCGGTGCGCCGGCCGAGCCAGGCCAGCGCCTTGTCCCAGTCGACGTCCCGGAAGCCGGGCATCCGGTCCTCGTCGCCGCGCAGCAGCCGGCGCAGCGAGCCGGCCAGCGACAGCTCCGCGCGGTGGAAGGGGACCAGATACACGGCCGTGACCGGTTCGCCGTCGGCGGGCCCGGGCACCGCCTCCCGGACCACCCCCTCCGGGTCCTCGGCCAGCTCCCCCAGGCACTCGATCACCAGTCCCGTGTCCACCTGGAGCAACTTGACGGCGTCCGCGATCAGTTGTTCCTCGGGCAGGTAGCAGTGCCCGTTGTCGGTGGACTGGGACAGCGCGTACTGCAGGCCCGCCTTGACGCGGTCCGGGCTGTCGTGCGGGATGCCGACGGCCTGGGCGATGCGGTCGGCGGTCAGGAAGCCGATGCCCCAGACGTCGGCCGCGAGGCGGTACGGCTGGTTGCGCACGACGGAGATGGAGGCGTCGCCGTACTTCTTGTAGATGCGCACCGCGATGGAGGTGGAGACGCCGACGCCCTGGAGGAAGACCATGACCTCCTTGATGGCCTTCTGCTCCTCCCAGGCCGCGCCGATCATCCTGGTGCGCTTGGGGCCGAGCCCGGGCACCTCGATCAGCCGCTCCGGGTGCTGCTCGATGACGTCCAGCGTCTCCACGCCGAAGTGCTCGGTGATCCGGTCGGCGATGCGCGGCCCGATGCCCTTGATGAGCCCGGAGCCCAGATAGCGGCGGATGCCCTGGACGGTGGCGGGCAGCACCGTCGTGTAGTTCTCCACCGTGAACTGCTTGCCGTACTGCGGGTGGGAGCCCCAGCGGCCCTCCATGCGCAGCGACTCGCCCGGCTGGGCGCCGAGCAGCGAGCCCACCACCGTCAGCAGGTCACCGGAGCCGCGCCCCGTGTCGACCCGCGCGACCGTGTAGCCGTTCTCTTCATTGGCGTAGGTGATCCGCTCCAGGACCCCTTCGACCACCGCGAGCTTGAACATGAGGCGACCGTACCGCCGCCGTCCGACACCCGTGCGAGCCTGTGGATAACTCCGAACGGGCCGCCCCACAAGGGCCGTACGCTCGCCGCCCACCCCCGAAGTCCGCCCTGCGACGGCCGCCGCGCGCGGGCCCGTACGCCACGAGGGGCCCGGTCCACGGACCGGGCCCCTCAGGCTTCCCCCTCCACTGGCTCCGCTCGAAATCCCCCCAGATTCCCCTCCGCGGAAGCCCGATGACACATACGACCCGTCGCGGGCGGGAAGGGTTGCACGATTTCCCGCTGTTTTTCATCCGTGCCGAGTGGCGAGCGGTCGGGGGCTCGCGGCGGGCCCGGCCGACCCGGTTCCCGCCCGTGGGCCCGACCCGGCTACCCTGCGGTGCCCCGGGGTACGCGGGCCCCGACGTGCTGCCGCGGCGGCGTCGGCGGACTCCCGGTTCGCCGCCGCGAGTGCGCGGTGCCGTCAGCGACGGGCGGTTTGCGCCGGGGCATAACACCAACGGTCCACGACAGCCACCGCGGCGGTACGAACGGTGGCGGCGCGAGCGGTGGCGTTACGAACGGGCTGGGGCGCGGTGACCACCTCGGCGACGGCGGCAGCGGAACCGAACAGACGAACAACAGCGGCGACGGACAGCGACGCCAACGGACGGACGCCAGCCAACAGCGGCGGCGGTGCTCGCGAGGGCGAAGGACGGCGGATGGAGCGGAAGCGATGACGGTGACCCTGGCCGACGTAGCGGCGCGCGCCGGGGTGTCACCGGCCACCGTCTCCCGGGTGCTCAGCGGGAACTACCCGGTCGCGGAGGCCACTCGGGCCCGGGTGCTGCGGGCCGTCGACGACCTGGACTACGTGGTCAACGGGCCGGCCAGCGCGCTGGCGGCGGCCAACTCGGACCTCGTCGGCATCCTCGTCAACGACATCGCCGACCCCTTCTTCGGGATCATGGCGGGGGCCATCCAGTCCGAGATGGGCCCCGCCGCCCCGCCCGCCGCCGACGCGTGGGGGCCGGGCCAGGCGCCCGGCGGACCGCAGGGCAGGGCCGCGACGGGTCCCGCCGGCCCGGCGACGGCGGCCGAGAAGCTGGCCGTCGTGTGCAACACCAACGGCTCCCCCGAGCGCGAACTCACCTACCTCACGCTGCTCCAGCGCCAGCGCGCCGCGGCCGTCGTCCTCACCGGCAGCGCGGCCGACGGCCCCGAGCACACCGAGCGGCTGGCGGCCAAGGTGGCCAGGCTGGTCGCCGCCGGCACCCGGGTGGTGCTGTGCGGAAGGCCCCCGGTGCCGGGGGCGCTCGCGCTCACCTTCGACAACCGGGGCGGCGCCAGGCGGCTGACCGAGCACCTGCTCACCCTCGGCCACCGCCGCGTCGGCTACATCGCGGGCCCCGCCGAACGCACCACCACCCGCCACCGGCTTGAGGGACACCTCGCCGCGCTGGCCGCGCACGGCCTCCCGGCCCAGGCACCGGAGGCCCAGCCGGACGGGGACCCGGTGGCGGCGGCCGAACAACCGCCGCTGGTCGTGCACGGGGCGTACGACCGGGCCAGCGGTTACGACGCGGCCTGCGAACTCCTGCGCCGCGAGCCCGGCATCACCGCGCTGGTCGCGGCCAACGACACGGTCGCGCTCGGCGCCTGCGCCGCGCTGCGCGACATGGGGCTCAGCATCCCCCGGGACGTGTCGGTCACCGGCTTCGACGACCTGCCGTTCAGCGCGGACGCGGCCCCGGCGCTCAGTACCGTACGGCTGCCCCTGTACGAGGCGGGCGCGCGGGCGGGGCGGCTGGCGCTCGGGCGGGAGGCCCCGCCGCCGGGCGGGGTGGCCATGATCCGCGCCGAGCTGATGATCCGCGACTCGACCGCACCACCCCCCGCCCCCGGCCGCTGAGCCGCGCCCGACCAGGGCGGCCCTCGGGCGGGGGTGCCTTCGACGGGCGGCGCTGGGCGGCGCTCGCCCAGGTGGCCACGGTCGAGGACGCCTGTCGGGCAGGAGGGGGGTCCTCCGCGTCGCAGGGGACTGGCGCCCCTCGGGCACGAAGGACACCCGAAGGACCCCGCTTTGGAGAGGGCATCTCGCTCGGGAATGCGGGAAGCCGGAAAAGGGGCCGCCCGGCCCCCGTGGCGGGTTTGACCTGGTCGCGTTCGCTGCCTAGCGTCGCCGTGCCCGCCCGTGCGCACCGACCGCTCAGGAGCCCGCGTGAAGCTCGCCTTTTCCACCCTCGGCGTGCCCGGCCTGCCGATCCCCGACGTCGTAGAACTCGCCGTGGACCACGGATACCAGGGCGTCGAACTGCGGGCCCACCCCGAGGAACCGGTCCATGTCGGCATCGGCGCGGCCGAACGGGCCGACGTCGCGGCGCGGTTCCGCGCCGCCGGGCTGACCGTGCTCGCCGTCGCCGGCTACGTACGGGTCGCCGAGGCCGGCGACGACGGCCCGGTCCTCGACGCGCTGCGCCAGCACCTCGCGCTCGCCCGCGACCTCGGCGCCCCGTACGTGCGCGTCTTCCCCGGCGGCGGCGACCAGGACCCCGCCGAGGCCGACGCCACGGCCGCCCGCCGGCTGGCCGCCGTCGCGCCGTACGCGCACGACCTCGGCGTACGGCTGCTCTTTGAGACCCACGACTCGCACCGCACCGCGGCCGACGCCTGCCGGGTGCTCGGCCTGGTCGGGCACCTGAGCGTGGGGGCCGTCTGGGACGTGCTGCACACCTGGCTCGGCGGCGAGGACCCGGTGGCCTCACACGCCGCGCTCGCCCCGCACCTGGGATACGTGCAGGTCAAGGACGTCGCCTCGGCCGAGGACACGTCCCCGCTGCCGCTCGGCCGGGGCGCGCTGCCGCTGGCCGCGATCCTGACCGCGCTCGTACGGGCCAACTTCGCCGACGCCGCGCAGGACGCGCCGGCCGAGGGCTGGGTGAGCTGGGAGTACGAGAAGCGTTGGCACCCGGAGGCGGCCGAGCTGCCCACGCTGCTCGACGCGGGCCGGGACCACCTGCGCGGGCTGCTGGCCGCCGCCGCTGGCACGGGCTCCGTCACGCGGGAGAGCCAGCGGCGGGAGCCGGGCCAGCACCCGTAGCCGGGGCCGGGGTCGAGGCGATCGGGTCCGGTGCCGCGACCGGATCCGGGCCCGGTTTCAGGGCGGGCTTCGGGGCCGGTTCCGGGGTCGGGTCCGGTCCCTTGGGCGGGGCGGTGGGGCGCCCGCCGCCCCTGGCGCCCGCGAACGAGGTCAGCGCGACGCCGCCGACCAGGAGCGCGGCGGCCAGCCAGCGCAGCGGACTGATCCCCTCGCCCAGCAGCAGCGCCGCGGACGACATGCCGAAGACCGGCACCAGGAGCGAGAACGGCGCGACCGCCGACGCGTCATAGGTGCGCAGCAGGAAGCCCCAGGCGCCGAAGCCGAAGAGCGTGGTGCCCCAGGCCACGAACGCGATGGCGCCCAGGCCGCTCCAGTCGAGGCCGCGCAGCGCCTCCAGGTCCCGCTGCGGGCCCTCGAAGACCAGCGACAGGCCCAGCAGCGGCAGCACCGGGACGACGCTCACCCAGACCATGAACCGCAGCCCGTCGGGCGGAGCGGCCTTGCGGGTCAGTACGTTGGAGACGCCCCAGAACGCGGCGGCGGCCACGACCAGCGCGAAGCCGAGCACCGGCCCCGACGTCCCCTCGTCCACGGCCGCCACCGCGATGCCGCCCAGCGCGACGCCCATGCCGAGCAGCCGCACCGGCCCGGGGCGCTCGCCGAGCGCGAACGCGGCGAACAGGGCCGTGAACACCGCCTGCACCTGGAGCACCAGCGAGGAGAGGCCGGCCGGCGCGCCCTGGTTCATGCCGACGAACAGCAGGCCGAACTTGGCCAGGCCGAGCGCCAGCCCCACGCCGATCACCCAGCGCCAGGGCACCTGGGGTCGGCCCACGAGGAACACGGCGGGCAGCGCGGCGGCCGTGAACCGCAGCGCGCAGAACAACAGCGGCGGGAAGTGGTCGAGGCCGACCTCGATGACGACGAAGTTGACGCCCCAGGCGGCGGTGATCAGCACGGCCAGGGCGAGGTGAGCGGGTCGCATGGGTTCGAGCATCGACGCAGTGAACCTTGTAGCACCAGCGCGAGTATCTGCATGATTGGTTGAAGCAGTGCTACAAGCAGCAGCCGTCACGGCCGTGGGCGAGCCGCGCCGTGGCGCGCGGCGCACCGCCGTCGCAGCCGTCGCAGCCGTCGCGGCGTCGTCGCGGCGCCGAGCCCCTGGGGAGAACCATGTTGGACCTGGCCCGGTTGCGGGCCCTGCACGCGGTGGCCGTGCACGGGTCGGTCAGCGCGGCGGCCGTCGCCCTCGGCTACACCCCGTCGGCGGTGTCGCAGCAGATAGCGAAGCTGGAGCGGGAGACGCGGACCACGCTGCTCGAACGGCGGGGCCGAGGCATCGCCCTGACCGACGCGGCCCAGCAGTTGGCGGACACGGCGCAGCGGTTGCTGGCCATCGTGGAACGCGCGGAGACCACGTTGGAGGAGCGGCGCGGGCAGCCGTCGGGGCGCCTGGTGGTGGGCGCGTTCGCCTCGGCCGCGCGCGGCCTGCTGCCCTCCGTGCTCGCCGAACTCACCGCGCGGCACCCGGGGTTGGACGCCCGGCTGACCGAGGTGGACCCGCACCTGTCGCCCGACCTGGTGGCCCGCGGGGTGATCGACCTGGCCGTCACGCACGACTGGGACATCTCGCCGCTGCCGGCCCCCGAGGGCGTGCAGCGGGTCGTGATCGGCGACGACCCGTCGGACATCCTGGTGCCCCGCGACCACCCGCTCGCCGGCCGCCGCGTGCTGGGCCGCGCGGACCTGACCGACCAGCGGTGGATCTGCCAGCCGCCGGGCACCGTGTGCCACGACTGGCTGGTGCGCACGCTGCGCGCCTCCGGCCACGAGCCGGACCTCGCGTACCAGGTCGCCGAGTACCACACGCAACTGGCGCTGGTCTCCGCCGGCCTCGGCATCGCGCTGGTCCCCCGGCTCGGCCGCGGCCCGGTGCCGGACGGCGTGTCCGTCGTACCGCTCGAACCGACGCCGCTGCGCCGCCTGTACGCGCTGTGGCGCCCCGGCGCCGCCCGCCGCCCGTCCATCACCGAGGCGGTGCGCCTCCTCCAGGAGCACTGGCCGCGTCGCGACGCCGCCTGAACCACGCGAGGGGGCGCCCGGCATCAACCGGGCGCCCCCTCGGTCCCGACAGCGCCCACAACGCCGACAGCGGACGTCCGCCCACCGGCCCGGCGCTACGGGACTACGGGACTACGGGACTACGGGCGCAGCAGGGACTCGCGGGAGACGTCCCGGCGGTCGAGCTGCTTGTCGAAGGGGGCCAGCGGCTTCGCCGTCTGGTCACCGGACTTCACGGCCGCCGGCTGGACGCCCGCCCAGTCCAGGACGCGCGCGGTGGCCTTCGCCTTCTGCTCGGCGGGCAGCGCGGCGATGTTGGCGCCGTGGTTGGCGCCCGGCGCCGTGTAGACGTAGGAGTCGTTGCGCTTGCCCACGCGGAACGGCTCGGCGCCCCACGGGTCGTTCTGGCCGTTGACGAACAGCATCTGCTCACCGTTGTGGCGCACCCAGGAGTCCACGTCCCGCATCGTGCGAGGGTCGAACGTCATCGGGATCTCGGCCGGCACGGCGTGCCGCGGCGCGTCGATGCCCGGGTAGCGCAGCAGGTCCTTCAACTGGCCGTACCGCACCGTCGGCCAGCCCAGTTGGGTCCCCGCCTGGTAGTAGTACGGCGTGTACCCCTCCAGGCCCTGGTCGGTGGTGGAGTCGAAGCCGGAGATCTTGTCGATGTAGTTGTACAGCACGTCGTCGGAGGCGGTCGGCGCCGGCACGTCCGCGCAGTCCTTCTCCAGGCTGTACTGCCAGAACGCCCAGGCCAGGCTGATCACGGCGTTCTCGTACGCCTTGTCGGCGCTGCCCATCACCTTGAACGTGCGGCCCTGCTCGTCCGCCCACTTCTCGTAGCGGGCCACGAGCCGGTCGCGGCGCTCAAGCGCCTCGCGCTGCACGGCCGTCAGGCTGGCGCGGCACTCGCGGTTGCCCACCCGCGCGAAGAACCGGTCGTACGCCGAGTCCTCCCTGTTGACCACGTCGTTGGGGGCCACGTACGCGACGGTGCCGTCCATGTCGTTGGGGAAGAAGCGGCGGAAGTAGGTGGCGGTCATGCCGCCCTTGCTGCCGCCGGTGGCCAGCCACTTCTTGCCGTAGATCGGCTTGAGGGCCTTGTAGAGGCGGTGCTGGTCGCTGGCGGCCTGCCAGATGTCGAGCTTCTTCCAGTCGGCCGGCTGCGGGCGCGAGGGGGTGAAGAAGCGATACTCCATGGAGAGCTGGTTGCCGTCGATGATCTGCGTCGGCTCGCTGCGGCGCGGCGTCGTGCTCACGTTGTAGCCGGAGGTGAAGAAGACCGAGGGGCGGTCGACGGACTTGTGCAGCAGCGTGATCCGCTGCTTGAACGTCCCCTTCGACGGGCGCCGGTGGTCGATCGGCTGCTCGTAGTTGAGAACGAAGAAGCGGTACCCGTCGTACGGCTTCTCCTCTATGAAGCTCATCCCCGGTATGCGGAGGATGCGGTCCTTTATGTCCTCCGACTGCGCGGCCGTGGTGCTCCGTTCGTCCGGCTGCGCGGCGGTGGCCGTCCCTGCCGAAACGCTGCCCACGCCCACGGTGCCGATGAGCACCGCCAGCGCGAGCAGCGATCTGAGCGACTTGTGCATGCTGATCTCCCAGGAGTTCGCAGTGGTCGCCGTGAACCTACAAGCGGTCGGGCCCGGGGGCTAGCCCCAGCTCATGCCATCGACGGGGGCTCCTTCGCGCCCGCCCGACACCCGATGCGCCACGCCGCCCCCTCCCCTCCTCGCATGAGATGACTCATGCTGGTCGGCATGGACCGAGAGGAAAGCCAGGGGCCGGGCGGCCCCGAGCCGAGCGAACGGGCCGAACGACTGCGGCGGTACCTGAGCGAGCTGGAGCAGCGCGTCGACCCGCGCTCCCTCGAACTGCTGATGCGGCTGCTCCGCGAGCTGAGTGTCTCACCGGCCGTGCGCGGCGGCACGTACGAACTCGGCATGGGGCCCGAGGAGCGGGAGCTGTTCACGCCCGCCCTCCAGGCCGAACTGCTCGTGCTGTTCGGCCTGCTGACCTCGCACGACGAGCGGGTCGTGGTCGACCTGGGGGACAGCCCGCACGCGAAGGGCATGAAGGTGCTCGTCCCCCGCGAACGGGCCGACGACCCCGATTTCCTGCGCCGGCACAAGCAGCGGGTGGCCGCCGAGGCCGCCGAGCGGGAGGCGGACCGCCGCGAGGTGGAGGCCATCGCGCGGGCCAGCGGCATGGAGCCGTAGCCGGCCGTGTCCGCCAGTGGGGTGACGCGCCGCCCCGGTCGGCCGAACCCGGGGCGGCGGCTCAGCCCAGCGCGCCGGCGGTGGCCATGTCGCTGCCCGTGAAGGCGTGCCAGAGCCGGGCGTAGCGACCGCCCAGGGCCAGCAGCTCCTCGTGGGTGCCGTCCTCGACCACCCGGCCGTCATGCAGCACGACCACCCGGTCGGCGCGCGCGGCCGTCGTCAGCCGGTGGGCCACCACCAGCGTGGTGCGCTGCCCGACGAGCCGGTCGGTGGCCTGGTTGACCAGCGCCTCGGTGGCCAGGTCGAGCGCGGCCGTCGCCTCGTCCAGGAGCAGCACGTCGGGGTCGACGAGTTCGGCCCGGGCCAGCGCGATCAACTGGCGCTGCCCCGCGGAGAGGTTGCGCCCGCGCTCGGTGACCTCGTGCAGGTAGCCGCCGTCGAGGAGGGCGATCATCTCGTGCGCGCCGACCGCCCGGGCCGCGGCCTCCACCTCGGCGTCGGACGCGGTGGGGCGGCCGTAGGCGATGGCGTCGCGCACCGTCCCGGGGAAGAGGTACGACTCCTGCGGCACCACGCCGAGCCGGTGCCGGTACCCGGCCAGGTCCAGTTGGCGCAGGTCCACGCCGTCCACGGTCACCCGGCCCGCCGACGGGTCGTAGAACCGGGCCACGAGCTTGACCAGGGTGGACTTGCCCGCGCCGGTCTCGCCGACGAAGGCGACGGTCTGGCCGGCCGGGATGCGCAGGTTGACGCCGGACAGCGCCTTCTCGGGCTGGTCGGCGGGGCCGTAGTGGAAGGACACGTCCTCGAACGCGATGTCGCCGCGCAGTTCCCGCACCTCGCGCGGTGCCTGGGTGAGCGGTGTCGTCGTGGGCTCGCGCAGCAGCTCCTGGACGCGCCGCAGCGAGACGGTGGCCTGTTGGTAGCCGTCGAACACCTGGGAGAGCTGCTGCACGGGGGCGAAGAACAGGTCGATGTAGAGCAGGTACGCCACGAGCGCGCCCGCCGTGAGCGTGCCGTCGCTGACCCGGCCGGCGCCGACGATCAGCACCAGCGCGGCGGCCACCGACGACAGGAGCTGGACGAACGGGAAGTAGATCGAGATCAGCCACTGGCCGCGCACCCGGGCCTGCCGGTACGCGTCGCTGCGCTCGGCGAACCGCTGGCGCCCGCTCTCCTCGCGCCGGAACGCCTGCACGATGCGCAGCCCGGCGACGTTCTCCTGGAGGTCCGCGTTGACGGCGCTGACCCGGTCGCGGGCCAGCTCGTACGCCTTGACGCTCTGCCGGCGGAAGAAGACGGTGCCGATGACAAGGAGCGGCAGCGTCGCGAAGACCACCAGGGCCAGTTCCAGGTCGATGACCAGCAGCGCGACCAGGATGCCGAAGAAGGTGAGCAGGCTGACCAGCGCGGTGACCAGGCCGGTCTGCAAGAACGTGGAGAGCGCGTCCACGTCGGTGGTCATCCGGGTCATGACCTTGCCGCTCAACTCGCGCTCGTAGTAGTCGAGGCCGAGCCGCTGGAGCTGCGCGAAGATCTTGACGCGGAGCGAGTACAGCACGCGCTCACCGGTGCGGCCGGTCATCCGCGTCTCGCTGACCTGCGCCGTCCACTGCACGAGCACCACCAACAGCGCGAGCCCGGAGGCGGCCCACACCGCGTTCAGCGCCATCTCCTGGACGCCCTCGTCGATGCCGTGTCGGATCAGCACCGGCAGCAGCAGCCCGGCCAGGGCGTCCACCGAGACGAGCAGCAGACACAGCGCGAGCGGCTTGCCGAAGCCGCGCAGCAACTGGCGCAGCCCGTAGCTGCTCTCCGCCCGGGTGGCGGCCTGCTCGTCGACGCCGGGGGCGTCGGTCGCGGGCGGCAGGGCGGCCACCTTGGCGAGCAGTTCGGGTGTCGCGGGCATCCCGGCCATCGCGCCGGCGGTGGTCGCCGCGGGCGGGGCGGCGGGCGCGGCGCCCTTGCCTGCGCCGGGGGTGGCCGGGGCGTCGGCGTCCACGGCCGTGCGCGGGGCGTCGTCCTTACGCACCCACAGCTCGGGGGTGACGGAACCGGCGGCGGCGCGCTCCTGGCGGGCCCGCCCGACGGCGTCGGCGTGGGCCGCGGCGATGTTCCCGGACGCCGTCTCGGCCGCCGATATCTCGGATATCTCCTCGATCTCCTCGGCCAGCCGGAAGTCGGCCTCCGCGTCGGCGTCGGGTATTCGCTCGGCCGAGGCGCCGGTGGCCGCGCGCCGCTGGGCACTGCGGTGGTGGCTCCCGTGACGGCCGGATTCCCGGCCGTCGGGGTCGCCGTCGGGGCCACCGTCGAGGCCGCCGTCGGGGCCCGTCGCGTCGGAGGCCCCGGCGGCGGGGCGGTCGGCGGGCAGCAGCAGCCCGGCCGCCGCCGCCTCGCCGCCGAAGGCGCCGGCGATGGCGGAGCCACGGGCGCCGGGGGCGGCGCCGTCGGGCCCGGGGCCGGGCACGCCGCGGCCGGCCGCGTCCCGTGGCACGTCGCCCAGCTCGTCCGGGTCGGTCAGCAGGCGGCGGTAGAGCGCACAGCGCTCGGTCAGCTCGTCGTGCGTGCCGACGTCGACCAGGTGGCCCCGGTCGAGCACGGCGATCCGGTCGGCCAGCGCCAGCGTTGACTGGCGGTGGGCGATGAGCAGCGTCGTCCGCCCGGCCATCACGCCGCGCAGCGCCTCGTGGATCTCGTGCTCCACGCGGGCGTCCACGGCCGATGTGGCGTCGTCCAGGACCAGCAGCCTCGGGTCGGTGAGGATCGCCCTGGCCAGGGCGATGCGCTGGCGCTGGCCACCGGAGAGGGTCAGGCCCTGCTCGCCGACCTTGGTGGCGTAGCCGTCCGGCAGCTCGCTGATGAAGCCGTCGGCCTGCGCGGCCCGCGCGGCCGTGCGGACCTGCTCGTCGGTGGCCTCGGGCAGCCCGTACGCGATGTTCTCGCGCACGCTGTCGGAGAAGAGGAAGCTGTTCTCCGGCACCAGGCCGATGGCGGCGCGCAGCGAGTCGAAGGTCAGATCGCGCACGTCGTGCCCGCCGATGCGGACCGCGCCGCCGCTCACGTCGTAGAAGCGCGGCAGCAGCAGCGACAGGGTGGACTTGCCACTGCCGGACGCGCCGACGACGGCCAGCGTCTCGCCGGACTCGATGCGCAGCGACACGTCACGCAGCACGGGCCGTGGCCCGGGGCCGGGCGCGTCGGGGTCCGTCTCCTTCGCGGCGTCCGGGTCGCCCGCGGCGGCGCCCGCGCCGGCGGTGGCGTCCGTGGTGCTCGCGTCCTCGCCTGGGGCGTCCTCGGTGGCGCCGTAGCCGAAGGTGACGTGGTCGAACTCGACCGTCGCGGGCGCGTCGGCGGGCAACTGGCGGGCATCCGGCCGCTCGGCTATGCCGGGCTCGGTGTCGATCAGCTCGAAGACGCGCTCGACGCCCGCGCGGGCCTGCTGGCCCACGGTCAGCATCATGGTCAGCATCCGGACCGGGCCCACCAACTGCGCCAGGTAGGTGGAGAAGGCGACGAAGGTGCCGAGGGTGATCTCGCCACGGGTGGCCATCCAGCCACCGAGCGCGAGCATGGCGACCTGCCCGAGCGCGGGCACGGCCTGCAGCGCCGGCGTGTACCGGGAGTTGAGGCGGATGGTGCGCATCCTGGCGGCGAACAGTCGGCGGCTGACCTGGCGGAGCTTGCCGGTCTCCTGCTCCTCCTGGCCGAAGCCCTTGACCACCCGGACGCCGGTGACCGCGCCCTCCACGACGCCCGCCACGGCCGCCGCCTGCCCCTGCGCGTACCAGGTGGCGGGGAAGAGGCGGTCGCGGCTGCGGGAGGCGATGAACCACAGGGCGGGGGCCACGGCCAGCGCCACCACGGTCAGCAGCGGGGACAGCACCACCATGACGACCAGCGAGATGATGAACAGCAGCACGTTCCCGATCATCATCGGGAGCATGAACAGCAGGCCCTGCACCAGTTGCAGGTCGCTGGTGCCACGGCCGAGCACCTGACCGGTGCTCAGCTCGTCCTGTCGGCGGCCGTCGAGGCGCGAGATGGACTGGAACATCTCGGTCCGCAGGTCGTGCTGCACGTCGAGGGCGAGCCGGCCGCCGTAGAAGCGGCGGAGGTAGGTCAGCCCGTAGATCGCGAGGGCGGCGACGACCAGCAGCACCGCCCAGGGGGCCAGCGGCCGGTCGCCGGCGACGATCACGTCGTCGATGATCAGCTTCGGCACGAGCGGCACGAGTGCCGTGACGGCCATTCCGGCGAGGGACGCGCCGAGCGCGAGGACCACGTTGCGCCGGTACCGCCAGCAGTAACGGGTCAGTCTGCGCGCCCAGCCCTCTTGCCCTGCGCTGGTCGTCGCGGCTGTCGCTGTCACTCCCGGCCTCCCCGTCTCATGGTCATCACCGGAAGGCTGCAACGCCGTGGCGTGCGGATTTCATTCCGCCGTTACAAAGCGGCGCGTGCACGGGAGGCGCACAAGTGATCGATGAACGCGCCCGCGCCCCCGCGCGCGCCCGGCCGCGCCCCCATACGGGCGCGCCACGAGGACCCCGCCCGCGCACCGGCCACGGGCGGGGGTCGCCGGCGGGGCCGTCCGGCGGCGGACGGGCGATGAGCCGGCGCGGCGCTAGGCCGCCGCGGCGCCCACGGGCGACTCGTCGGCGGCCAGCTCCACGGCGGCGCAGTGCGCCGCCACATCGTCCAGCCGCAGCCCGAGGGTCACGGCGAGCGTCGCGATGGTGAAGAAGGCGGGGGTCGGCGCCCGGCCGGTCTCGATCTTGCGCAGGGTCTCGGCGGAGATCCCGGCCGCGGCGGCGACGTCGGTCATGCTGCGTTCGCCGCGCGCCTGGCGCAGCAGCGCGCCGAGGTGACGACCGCGCTCGCGTTCCAGCGGAGTGAGGGGTGTGCGCACCATGCGGGCCATTCTAGTACCGCCACCGGTAAAGCTAGCCGGTATAGTTATAACGGTATTGAAATTGGTGTGCCGCGAACCGGCGACGCCCCCTCCGTCGTGCCTGCGGCTCCTCGACAGCGGGCCGGGCCGGCGCGGGCGGGCCCCGGCGCCGGGCCGCCGTACCCACTCATGAAGGGCCTTGCGGAGATGGTGGAGATCAAGACCGACGGCGAGCTGGACGCGATGCGCGAGGCCGGCCGCGTCGTCGGGCAGGCGCTGGGCGCCGTGCGGAAGGCGGCGTCGATCGGCGTACGGCTGACCGAGCTGGACCAGGTGGCGCGCGACGTGCTGCGGGACGCGGGCGCGGGCTCCCCGTTCCTGAACTACCAGCCACGGTTCGCGCCGAGCCCGTTCCCCGCCGTGATCTGCGCGTCCGTCAACGACGCGATCGTGCACGGCATCCCGAACGGCTACCGGCTGCGCGACGGCGACCTGGTCAGCATCGACTGCGGCGCCATCGTGGACGGCTGGGCCGGCGACGCCGCCGTCAGCTTCACCGTGGGCACCCCGCGCCCCGCCGACCTGCGGTTGATCGAGGCCGGCGAGGCGGCCCTGGCGGCGGGCATCGCGGCGGCCGTGCCGGGCGCGCGCATGGGCGACATCGGGCACGCCATCGGCAGCGTCGGCCGGGCCGCCGGCTACGGCATCCCCGACGACTTCGGCGGCCACGGCATCGGCCGCCAGATGCACGAGGACCCGCCCGTGCCCAACACGGGCCGACCGGGCCGGGGCTACGTGCTGCGGCACGGCCTCGTCCTCGCGCTGGAGCCGATGTTCCTGGCCGGCGGCTCGGGCGCGTACGTGGCCGACCCGGACGGCTGGACCCTGCGCACCACCGACGGCAGCCGCGCCACCCACAGCGAGCACACGGTGGCCATCACGGACGACGGGCCGCGCGTCCTCACCCTGCCCTGAGGCGCACCCGGCGCGGGCGCCGGCTCACCGGTCGGCGGGCAGCGCGCGTCGCAGCGCGCGGTGCAGATCGCGCGCCACCTTCTCCGGCGCGTCCGGATCGTCACCGGTCAGCTGGCTGAGGTGGTCGGCGAACACCTGGGTGAACGCGCCGTACAACGGGGTGCGGGGGCGGAGCACCGCGCTGTGCAGGGCCTTGCGCACGACGGCGTACGACCGGGGCCGCCCGTCCTCGGTGCGCGGCATCGGGTCGGCGTCCTCGCCCGTGGGGGACGACGTGGCCGAACGCGCCGGGCCGCGCGGACAGCGCGCCCCGCCCTCCTCGTAGGCGCTCGCCCGGGTCGCGGCGAAGCCCGCTTCGAGCAGGCACCGTTCGCTGTTCCGGCCGGTCAGGAAGCGCAGCAGGTCCTCGATGGCGTCGAGGTTCTGCGCCGGCGCGTGCCGCGTGACGGCGAGGTTCTGCCCGCCGAGCACGGCCTTGCCCGGCAGCGCGGCCAGCCCGAGCCGCCCGTCCCGCAGGTCCTGGTGGAGCACCCCGTACGCGTACGGCCAGTGCCGCAGGAAGGCCGTCTTGCCGGCGGCGAAGTCGGCCAGCAGCCGGGCCTCGTCGGACTCCTGCGCGCTGTCCAGGGTGTACGCGCGGTCGATACGCCGGGTGAACTCACCGAGCCCGAGGCGGAGTTGTTCCTCGGTGCCGACGTAGCGCCCCTCGTCGTCCACCAACGGGGCGTCGCCGCCGCTGGCCCCCACCGTGGCGAACGCCTCGATGCCGTTGACCGTGAGCCCCTCGTACGAGCTGAGTTGGGTGGTCCACGGCATCGCGTACGCGGCGGGGAGTTCGCCTCGGCCGTGCGCGCGCAGCACCGCCTGCTTGAGGTTCCTGAAGCCGACCCAGGTGGTGGGCTCGGGGCCCAGCCCTGGCACGTTGACGCCGGCGGCCCTGAGGTAGTCGGGGCGGTAGTAGAGGAGCCCGACGTCGCTGTTGAACGGTACGGCGTACGTCGAGCCCCGCCAGCGACCGGTCGCCGCGACGGAGGGCAGCACGTCGCCGTCCAGCAGCGCGTCGTCCAGCTCGCGCACCAGGTGCCCGTCGGCGAACTCCGGCACCCAGGTGACGTCCAGGTTGACGACGTCGTAGTGCGAGCTGCCCGACTGGAGCGCGCCGAGCAACTGGCTGCGCTGCTGGTCGGCGGTGCCCGGCAGCTCCACGAGCCGGGCCCGCAACGGGGACCCCGAGCGCCGGCTGCGTTCGTTCCACGCGTCGACCAGTTGCTGCCGCACCCCGCCACGGCCGGTGATGTCCCGGCCGCTGGCGATGACGATGGCGTTGGGGTCGCCGTCGCTGGTGAAGGCGCCGTCGTCCGCCCCGTCGCCCGACCCGCCGTCCCCCGCCGTGCAGCCGCCGACCGTGGCCAACACCGCCAACACCACCAACACTGCCAACACCGTCCGGAGCGCTGCGAGCGGGGCCACCGGCCGCGGCCGGCCCACGCGCCCGGCGTGCCCGGCCCGCGTCGCACGCCCCTCGCGCCCGGCGCGCGCCGCGCCGGGCCGGCCGACGCCGCGCCCCGTGCGCCGTGGTCTCCTCATGCGGCGTCCCCCTGATCGCCCTCGGCGGTCTGCGCCACCGCGTCGCGCAGCCCCGCCATCTGGTCGTCGCGCTGGTCGAGGCAGCTGCCGTCGGAGGCGTCGGCGATCCGCCGGTCCGGCTGGCCCGCGTCACAGCCGCGACTGCTGAAGGAGACCACCGCCACCGGCACCCCGTGCTCGCGCACCGCCGCCAACAGGCCGGCCAGGTCCACCCGCGCGCCCTTACGCCCGTTGTCCTCGTCGTCGGTGAGCAGCACGACCACGCCGGGCCGCTCGTCGCCCGCGCCGCGCCGGGCCACCTCGGCGACCGCGTCCCGCAGCGCCCCGTACGGGTCGGCCTCGTGCTCCGTCGGCCGTACCCGCTCCATCAGCTCGCGCTCGGCGGTGGCCCGGTCCTCGTGCGTGCCGAACGCCAACAGGCCGGTGTCGTACGGGCGCTCGGCCCCGTCGGGCGCGGCCACCCGCCACGCGCCGTACTCGTCCCGGGGCCCGAGCCCCTCCATGGAGCGCGCGAGCAGCGCCGGCCCGCCGTCCGGGTCGTCCCACACGCCGGTCATGGACGGGGAGGTGTCGAGCAGGTAGAGGACGCGCCCGGGGCCGCTCGCCGCGCGGTAGCGCTCCAGGACGCGGCCGAGGTCCGCGCCGGTGGGCCCGGTGCGCGACGGCAGCACGCCCGGCCCGCCGGTCACGCGCTCGCCGCCGGGCGGCGGCTCCTCGTCCTTGCTCCAGAAGCCGGCCTCCCGGAGCGTGTGCTGCCCCTCGGAGCCGACCAGCCAGTCGCTGAAGCTCCCGATCCCCGCGGCGCGAACGTCCGCCGTAGCGGAGTCCTGGTCCGCCCCCTCCCAGGCGAGCGAGACGGTCACCGGGGCCAGGGCCGGCACGTCGTCCGGGTAGACGACCCGGCGCGGCACCCGGGTCTGGGCCCCGCACTCCAGGGCGCCGGAGCGCAGCAGGTACTCGGGCACCACCGCGGCGGTGCGGCGGTCCGCCTCCCGGTCCCCGGCCAGCGCGCACAGCAACCCGGCCCCGTCGGGGGCCAGCGGCCCGGCGTGCGTCAACCGCCGCTCCACGGCGCCCGCCTGCTGGACCCCGTACAGCGCGCGCGTCGCGAACAGGGCCGCGTCGGCCGACTCGGGATCGGGCCGCCGTACGTGCCGGCCGTCCCCGCCGTCCAGGAACGCGTCGACCAGGTCCGCCAGCCGGCCGCTCCGCGGGCCCGTCTCGCGGCTGCCGGGCGGCGCGGGCAGGGCGAGGACCGTGGGCGAGTAGCCGATGGGGCGTGACTGGTTGCCGAACCGTACGTCCTGACTGGCCTGCTGGGCGCGCTCCACATCCGCCGCGCTCGCCGGAATCCACAGGTCGGGCTGGGCCCCCACGTCGCGCTGCGGGTCCAGCGGCGCGGCGGACGGCTCAGCGCCCTCACCGGCGGCGCCGGCGGAGGCGCCGCCCGTGGGCGCGCCCGTGGCGCTGGCGCCGTCGGTCGGAGCGCCGTCGGTGGGGCGGGCGGCCTGGCCCGGGGGCTTCTGCCACACGTTGGACAGGTCGTGGAAGGCGGTGATCACATCCGAGGTACGGGCCGCGTACACGGTGATCCCGACCCGGGCGCACGCCCCGTCCGGGTGGTTCGCCCGGGAGAGGGTGTACGCCTGGGCGGCGTCGCGCACGACCCGGTGCAGATCGGGATCGGTCAACACGCGCAACTCCTGCGGCGGGGCGCACGCCCGCGCGGCGGGGCCGTCGCCGGCCGCGTGCAGCAGCGTCCCCAGCAGGGCCAGCGCCGCGGCGGCGGCCGACGTGGCCACCGCGCAGCGCCGCGACCAGCGCGGGCGCGACCAGCGGCGGCCCGCCCAGCGGCGGCCCGCCCTGCGCGGTGCGGGGCGGGGCGTCCAGCGCCGGCGCGTCCGACCGCCGGGCGGCGAGGGCTCGGCTGGCGAGGGTTCCGCTGTCGGGGGCTCGGTCGTCGCGGGGCCGGTGGTCGCGGGGCCGGTCGTCGCGAGGCCGGTGGTCACGGGGCCGGTCGTCGCGGGGCCGGTGGTCGCGGGCTCGGCCAGGGCGGGCTCGGCGCCCGTGGGGTGCGGGCCCGCGGGCTGGGCGCTCGCGGGCTGGGGGGAGGCCCCGGGGGCGGGGCTGAGGCCACGGCCGGGGTCGGGGTCGAGATCGCGGCCGGGATCGGGGTCGAGATCGCGGCCGGGATCGGGGTCGAGATTGCGGCCGGGATCGGGGACGGCGACGGGATCGGGATCGGGATCGAGGTCGAGGTCGGGCGGCGGTGGGGCCGAAGGCGCGGGTTGGCGCGCGTCCTGTCGTACGGCGGGTGGGCGGGTCGCGTCGGGTGGGGGCGCGGGGACGGGCTCGTCGTCGGCGCGGGCCAGCACGACGTCCGCGTCGGGGTCGCCCTGTCGGAGCTGCGGCACCCACGGCTCGCCCGAGAGGGTGCGGTGGCCGGCCATCCGCTTCCGCAGCGCGGGGCCGAGGGTGGAGAAGGTCACGGGGCGCCCCGGGGCCGCGCCGCGTAACACGTCGAGCAGCGCCTCCGTGAACGGCGTGGGTGTCTCCGCCGGCCCGGCGTCGATCCGTCGGTTCGCCTGGACCGCGGCCACCAGGAAGAACCGCCGCCGCTGCTCGAACCCCTCCAGGACGCGCGCGGCGTTGCCCGCGAAACAGCAGTCCAGGATCACCACGATCTGCCGCGCCGGCGAGGTGGCCAGCACGCTGAGCACCGTGGTCAGCGGGACCGAACCGACGAAGACCTGCTGCTCGCCCGGCACGGTGCGGGCCCCGGGCAGTTGCAGCCACAGCTCGTCACCGGAGAACGGGACGGCGCCGTGCCCGGCGAAGTAGAACAGCAACACGCCCCGGGTCTCGGCGGCGGCCTGCCCCAGCAGCACGTGGAAGTCGTCCGTGCCGGACGGCTCCACCGACACGACGCCGGCGCCCCACCCGCCGCCACCGGCACCGCTCCCACCGTCGCGAGCGTCGCGACCCGCACCGTCGTGACCCTCACCGGCGTGGCCCTCACCGGCGAAGCCGGCACCGTCGTGGCCCTCACCGACGTGGTCGAGGCGGTCGCGACCAGCGCCCGGGGCGAACACGCCGCCGGCCCGCAGCGTCGCGGCCAACTCCACGAGGCTGGTGCGGACCGCGAGCAGGTCGCCCGGCACCACGCCGGGGTACTTCCCGGCCTTGTGCGCGTACTCGGGCACACCTACGAGCAGCGCCCGGTTGCCCCCGCCCCGGGGGTCGCATGCCGGCATGAGCCCTACTCCCCGCCCTCCGCATCGGAGTCCGAGGCGTCGTCCGTCCACTCGTCGATGACCTGGGGCGGTGTGCCGCCTTCCACCTGATGGCGGTTCTCGCTCCAGGTCCTGACGCCCCGTTTGACCGCGTCGTACAGGTCGGCCAGGGCCGGCTGGGCCAGCAGGCCCAGCGCCACGATCAACAACTCGTTCGCGTCGCCCATCGGGTGGCCGTCGCCGTCCTCGACGGGAACCGTCCGCATCTCGATGCGGACCGCGCCCTGCCGCGTCCACTGCTCAAGGAGCTGCTCCCGCTCCAGCCACGCGCGGAGCGCGGCCGTCTCCCGATCGGTGTCGGGTCCACTCAGCCGGAGCCGCAACGCTGGTCGCCGCTGCTCATTTCTCTGCGTCATAAGCGCCCATACTCGCACCGCCCTTATGAGATCTCAGAGAAGTGCGCCGAAGAACGTAACCATGCTGTTACGGTGGGGCGTTTGTCGCGCATTCGCGGCCACCTTATCGCCGGGCGCGCGGAATGCGCGGCGACGGAAAAGCCCCGATCACTGGCACGTTGTTGCGCACGTTCCCCCTGTGACGCAAGTGGCCCCCGCGTTCCCTGAGTTACCCGTCCTGAGCAGCGATGTCGCCGCCACTGGCCGATCTCGTACGGTACATCGCCCGACCACCGGAAAGAAGGCGTGCCGCAATGCGCACCGCTCCGACTCCGACTCGCGCACCGCCCGGCCTCCGGCCCGGTCCCGCGCGGAATCGCTCTGCCATTCGCCCGTCACTGTTTTCCCGTTAAAGGGAAAGTACGATTCCGATCCACGCCGCGGGGAAATTCCACCTTCGCGGCGAACCCGGGCCGGCGGCGCCTCATTCCATCGGCCGGTCGTCGGGGGCGGGGACACGTTGGGGCGGAGCGCGGGACGACGACCTGGTCCCGAGGTAGGTCCGCCTGCCGGCGCGGCGCGGTGGGCGAGCGGGGCACGGCCAGGCGGCGGGCAGTCGGAATCCCCCAGGCCCGGCCCGGGAACCGCCCGCCCGCCCGCCGCCAGGCGGCTACTCCGCGCGGCCCGCCGCGATCTGGCGGGACATGATCGTCGTCAGCTCGTACGCCGTGTGCGAGGCCGCGACCGAGGTGATCTCCGCGTGGTCGTACGCCGGGGCCACCTCGACCAGGTCGGCCGAGACGAGGTGGCAGTCGGCCAGGCCGCGCAGGATCTCCAGGAGCTCGCGGGAGGTGAGGCCGCCCGCCTCCGGGGTGCCGGTGCCGGGGGCGTGGGCCGGGTCGAGCACGTCGATGTCGATGGAGACGTACAGCGGGCGGTCGCCGATGCGCTGCCGCAGTTGGTCCGTGACCTCGTCCACACCGCGCCGCATCACGTCGGCCGAGGTGACGATGCCGAAGCCCATCTTGGCGTCGTCGTCCAGGTCCTTCTTGCCGTACAGCGGGCCGCGCGTGCCGACGTGCGAGAGCGCGGACGTGTCGAGGATGCCCTCCTCGACCGCGCGCCGGAACGGCGTGCCGTGGGTGTACTCGGCGCCGAAGTAGGTGTCCCAGGTGTCCAGGTGCGCGTCGAAGTGCAGCAGCGCGACGGGGCCGTGCCGCTTGGCCACCGCACGCAGCAGCGGCAGCGCGATGGTGTGGTCACCGCCCAGGGTCATCATCCGGGCGCCGGTGGCCAGCAGGTCGTCGGCCGCGGCCTCGATGGTCTCGACGGCCTCGTTGATGTGGAACGGGTTGGCCGCGATGTCGCCCGCGTCGGCGACCTGTGCGAGCGCGAAAGGCGACGCGTCCTGCGCCGGGTTGTACGGGCGCAGCAGCCGCGACGCCTCCCGGATCGCGTTGCCGCCGAACCGCGCGCCGGGCCGGTAGGAGACCCCGCTGTCGAACGGGACGCCGACCACGGCGACGTCCGCCGCGCCGCCCACCTCGTCGAGGCGGGGCAGCCGCGCGAAGGTGGCGGGCCCGGCGAAACGGGGCACGCGGGACGAGTCGACGGGGCCCACGGGCTCCGGGGTGGCGCTGCTCATACGACGGCCTCTCCTGTCTTGGGGGCGGCGCGGCCCGGTCGGGCGCGCGGCTCTTGCGGCGACGTGGCTCATCCGGACGGCGTAGCTCGCGGGTCGCGCGGGCCGGCCCGGGTCTCCCCCGCGCAGCGCCCCCGCGCGCGTGCCTCCGGCGTCCGCGCCGGCGGACTCGCGCGGACGCTGTGGAGGGGTGACCCACCGGCGTACCGGCGCGGCTTCTGGAGGGTACGACCCGCGCGCTCCGCTCCGACATGTACGTTTCGAAGCGGGCCCCGGGTCGTTTACGCCACGGTGTCCATGACGCCGGTCATGCGAGCGCCGGCGCCGCCCGGCGCGGGGCGCGCCCCGGCCCGATGAGGCCGCGTATTGATCAGACGTTCAGCCCATCTCGGGCCGCGCGCGGCACAATGGTCAGCATGCCGATACCCAGCCCCGTGCCCGACCGGGCCGCATTGGTCGACCATCTGGTGCGCACCCGCATCGCGGGCAATGTCGCCACCCCACGCGAGAACAACCTCTCCCACTACCGCAAGCTGGCAAACGGCGACCGTCACTACTGGCTCGGTCTGGAACTCGGTGACCGCTGGAGCGACGAACAGGACGTGCTGGCCGTGATGGCCGAGCGGTGCGGGGTGATCGACGACCCCGAGTACCGCACGGGCCAGGACACCATCGACCCGCAGCTCACGGTGGACGCGCTGGACCGCAAGGCGGCCGTGCTGCGCAAGGCCGCGGAGAGCCAGAGCCGCGTGCTGTTCGCGACCGGTCACCCGGGTGGCCTCATCGACGTGCACCGCGGCGTCGCGGCGGGGCTGCGCGCGGCGGGCTGCGAGATCGTGGAGATCCCCGGCGGGCTCCAGGCCGACGAGGGGTTCGTCTTCCAGTTCGCGGACGTGGCGATGCTGGAGCGCGGCGCCACGCTCTGGCACACCCACTCCCCCGAGCCGATGGCCGCCATCCTGGACGGCCTGACCAGGGAGGGCCGCCCGCTGCCCGACCTGGTGGTCGCCGACCACGGCTGGGCCGGGTGCGCGGGCCAGCGCGGCATCGACGCCGTCGGCTACGCGGACTGCAACGACCCGGCCCTCTTCATCGGCGAGGCCGAGGGCACGCTGGCGGTCACGGTGCCACTGGACGACCACGTCACCAACCCGCGCTTCTACGACCCGATGACGGCCTACCTGCTCGACGCGGCGGGCCTGGCGGCGCTCCCGTAACCACCAGCACCCCGTCAGCCCCCGCGCGGCACCGTCGGCCCGGACCCGGGGTTACGGCCGGCGCGGGGCGCGGGGCGTGCGGATCAGCCCCTCCTGGATCACCGAGACCGCCAGCCGCCCGTCGGCGGTGTAGATGCGGCCCTGGCCGAGCCCGCGGCTCCCGGAGGAGGACGGGCTCTCCTGGTCGTACAGCAGCCACTCGTCCGCGCGGAACGGGCGGTGGAACCACATCGCGTGATCCAGGCTGGCGCCCACCACGTCCCCGATCACCCAGCCGCCCCGGCCGTGCGCGAGCAGGATCGAGTCCAGCAGGGTCATGTCGGAGACGTAGGTGACCAGGCACACGTGCAGGAGCGGGTCGTCATGCGCGCCGGCCAACTTGCCGTTGGTCCGGAACCACACCCGCGAGCGCGGCTCGCGCACCTGGCCGGCGCTGACGAACGGCGGGTCGGCCACGTACCGCAGGTCCACCGCCGCCCGGGCCGCCGCCAGGCGCGGCGGCACCGTGGGATCGGGGAACCGGTCCGCGTGCTGGGCCAGCATCTCCTCGGTGGTCGGCAGGGTCAGCGGGTCGGGCGCGGCCGGCATCTCCGCCTGGTGCTCCAGGCCGTCCTCGACCTGCTGGAAGGAGGCGGAGAGGTGGAAGATCGGCCGCCCGTGCTGGACGCCGACCACGCGCCGGGTGGTGAAGGACAGCCCGTCACGGATGCGGTCGACGGTGTACACGATCGGGGCGCCCGGGTCGCCGGGGCGCAGGAAGTAGGCGTGCAGCGAGTGCGGCGGGCGGTCGGCCGGCACCGTGCGGCCCGCGGCCACCAGCGCCTGGGCGGCCACCTGCCCGCCGAACACCCTCGGCACGAGAGACGGGCGGCTGGTGCCGCGGAAGATGTCCCGGTCGATCCGCTCCAGGTCGAGCAGGGCGAGCAGGTCCTCCAGTGCTTCGCTCATGGCGGTCGCTCGAACCCGCCTACAGGCCCATGGACTTGGCCACGATGGAGCGCATGACCTCGCTGGTACCGCCGTAGATGCGGCTGACGCGGGTGTCCGCGTACAGGCGGGCGATGGGGTACTCCATCATGTAGCCGTACCCGCCGTGCAGTTGCAGGCACTTGTCGATGACGACGGCCGCGCGCTCGGTGGTGAACAGCTTGGCGGACGCGGCGTCGGCGGCGGAGAGTTCGCCGGCGTCGTGCGCGTCCAGCGCGCGGTCCACGACCGCCTGCAGGGCGTCCACGTCGGCCTTGCAGTCGGCCAGCACGAACTTGGTGTTCTGGAACGAGGCCACCGGCTTGCCGAAGACCTCGCGCTCGCGCACGTACCGCTTGGCGAACTCCATCGCCGCCGCGGCCTGAGCGTACGCGCCGACGGCGATGCCCAGCCGCTCCTGCGGCAGGTTCTGCCCGAGGTAGGAGAACGCCTTGCCCTCCTCGCCGAGCCGGTCCTCGACGGGCACCCTGACGTCGGAGAAGGAGAGTTCGGCGGTGTCGGAGGTCTTCAGGCCCAGCTTGTCGAGCTTGCGGCCGACCGCGTACCCCTTCGACCTGGCGTCCACGACGAGCAGCGTGATGCCCGCCCGCCGGTCCTCGGGGGTCGGCTGGGCGGTGCGCGCGCAGACGATGACCCGGTCGGCGAGGACGCCGCCGGTGATGAACGTCTTGGCGCCGTTGAGCACGTAGTGCGTGCCGTCGGCCGACAGCTTGGCGGTCGTCTTCATCCCCGCGAGGTCCGAGCCGGTGCCGGGCTCGGTCATGGCGATGGCCGTCATCATCTCGCCGGTCACGAACGGCGGCAGCCAGCGCCGCTTCTGCTCCTCGGTGGCGTACGCGAGCAGGTACGGCAGGCACAGCGCGGTGTGCACGCTGGAGCCGCCGAAGCTGACACCGGCCCGGGCGCACTCCTCGGTGATGACCGCGTGGAACTTGAAGCTGGTCTCGCCGGCCCCGCCGTACTCCTCGGGCACCTCGATGCCGAAGACGCCCAGCTCGCCGAGCTTCTTGTAGAACTCGCGGGGGACCTGGCCGGCCTCGATCCACTGGTCGTAGACCGGCACGACCTCGGCCGCGACGAAGTCGCGGATCGTCTGCCGGAACGCCTCGTGGTCCTCGTTGAACACCGTACGGCGCACGCTGCCTCCTCAGTGCGGCAAAACCCTCCCCCGGCCGACACCCGCCCGGGGCTCGCGCGGGCACGGTCGCCGGCCCCGCAGGTTGACTAAGCGCTCGCTCAGAAAAGTTACCTGCGGGTTGCGGGGGCTGTCCAGGGGGTGCCGTGGCGACGGCCCGGCCACCCACGCCACGGAGCGCCCCGGGCGCGCGAGTAACGGGACTCGAACCCGCGACATACGAGAGGCGCAACGGGGTTGCGGGACATGAAGCCCGGCCGTTCCGCCCGACACGCCCGCCCCCCGCGAGGGGGAGCGTACGGGAGCACCGCGGGACGCCTAAGGGTGGCGTCCTGCGACGGAGCCTGCGTTGCCTTACGACGACTATTGCTTCATATGTGATGCAGACATAGCGATCTTGGTGCCCTGGGCTTGCATGCGTGCAAGACGATCCCCGCCACGCCCGCGCCCATGCCACCCGCCACCGGGTCGGCGCGCGTATCCGGGCCCTGCGGGAGGAGCGCCGCTGGTCGCAAGAGCATCTGGCCGAGCGCGCCGGCATCAGCAGGCAGACGATGTACCGGACGGAGCTGGCGACGCACGCGGCCACCATCGATGTGCTCGCCCTCATCGCCGATGGCCTCGGTGTCTCGCTCACCGACCTCGTACGCGACAGCGAGTAGGTCGGCCGCCGCCGACCTCGGGGCGGGCGCGGCGGCGGCCTGGGGCCGGCTGTGGCGAAGGCGGGGCGGGCGCGCCTCGCACGCCATGGCCGGCCGGCTCAGGAGCCGGCGAGCGGGCCTATGTCCTCCGTGGGAGTGACGACCCAGCGCAGGACGGCGGTCGCAGTGAACCGAGTGTGGCGGCCGTCGGCGTGATCGCGGCCCGTGTGACGTGCGCACCAGTCCTGAGCGGCGACGTACTGCCGCTCCAGATCCTGCCCCTCCTCGGGTTCCGGTGACCGCTCGCCGCATGTGACACACGCGGCGCGGACTGCTGACGGAGGGCGGCTCTCGTCGGTGTCGATCACCATCTCGACGTAGCGATGGGGGCTGCGCGTCACTCGCCACTCCCGATGCGCACTGCTTCGCGCACGTCCCGCACCAGGGAGTGCCCGTGCGGGAGTGCCAGCGGGTGGCCGGTGCGCTCGTCCCAAGGGGGCGTGTCCCAGCGCATGCCGTGCGAGGGCGGCAGGGCCAGCCACTCGCCCGCGCCCGTGAGCACCGTGGCCGCCGACACGCTGCCGAGCACCGACGCGGTGCCCGGCTGCACCAGCAGGGTGACGGAGTCGGGACCGACAAGGCACGGGGCCCGCATCCGCCGGTCGATCGAGACCATCGCCATCATGCCGATCGCCCGGGGCAGAGTGACCGCGCCGAAGCCGAGAGCGGGAGCGATCACCCCGACCCCCGGCTGACCGAACTCCTCCTCGGGCAGCTCGTCGGCCCTGGTGGCCACGGTCCAGCGCGCGGGCGGATGCGCCCCGGGGGTGGGGCACTCCGGGACCCCGCAGGTGCAGCCCCGGCGAGGGCGGTACCGATGCCCGGGCGCTACGGGCCACCCGAGGCGTTCGGTGTACGCGCGGGCGTATGTGATGGCGTCACAGGTGGCCGGTAGCAGCGCGTCCATGCTGTCTCCCATGGTGATCGTCCGGCGTGGTGCTTCACATATGAAGCTTCGCGTATCCGGCTCGACTCGACCCCCAGGAATCCCGGGGGCTCTTCTCAGTGACGGCTAGCGCACCAGTTCCATGTTCCTGATCAGCGAGGACAGGACCGCCGCCTGGGAGGGCACGCCGACGTGCGCGAGGTCGGCGACCAGTGCTCGCGCCATGGGGTCGGCGTACGTGTAGTAGGGCGCGCCCTGGCCGGCAGCCCGGAGCGTCAGCGTCGCCGCCGACAGCTTGCCCATCTTTCGGTACGCCCTGGCGCGGTCGATCTCGTAGTGCGTGCGCCGCTCCTTCGACGGCACCGCGCTGATGTCGGCTTCCGGGACGGCGGTCAGTCCGCGGTCCGGTTCCTCGACTTCCACGCCGACCTCGGCCGCGTGCACGGCGACCGTTCCCCGGCCGAAGACGGTCTGCGCGTCGATGTCGTGCCAGGTCGGGCCGAGCCGGTCGGCGTCCGCCAACGCTTCCTGGATGCGGGCCCAGGCGCCGTCGGGGCGCGATCCGCGAGCGTCGGCGATCGCGCCGCGCAGCATCAGCGCTCCGCGCAGGGACAGCACCGCGGGCTCGGGGTGGGGGCGGCTGGCGAGCGGTTCCAGGTCACGCAGGGCCGCCTCTGCGACGGCCAGCGTCTCGGGGATGGCGGCCTGGTGGAGCAGTGCGCCACACCGGTCCCAGGCGACAGCGGCCTTCACGGCCGGGTCGTCGAGGGCGGTGGCGCAGCCGGCGGCGACCTCGGCCGCCACCCATGCCAGATCGGGGTAGCCCAAGCTGTTGAGGCACATGCGGGCGGTGCGGGCGGCGTCGGCCATCAGCCGTAGCGTCCTCGCCCGGCCGACTCCCTCTTCCACGAGTAGCGCCGTGTTCAGGTCCTCGACCAGGGCCGGCAGGAGGCGGGCGACCGCCGGCAAGTCGGCGGCCTGTCGGCGAAGGTTCACCGTCACGGTGCGCTCACGTAAAGACCGCGTGTCTGCGGGCACGGCCTGCGGAGCCAGGCCCGGATGCCCGGACAGGATGAGCCCCGAACGACGCAGACCCGAGCGCAGGGCAGGTACGTAGGCGTGCGCCTGCTCGGGGCTGTGGCGCAGCCGGTACGGCTGGCCGAGAAGCCAGACGATGTCGACGTCGGTGAGGTCGGCAATGGCGATGATCAAGCTGTACCGGTCGAGGGCGAGCCGGCCAGCCTCGACATCCTGCACCCAGTGCTCGGATCGGTCCAGGAAGTCACCCATCGCGGATTGGGTGAGGCCGGCGGCGAGGCGGGCGATACGTACACGCGCGCCGATGTGATCGGGGGCAGGCTGGGACGGCATACTCGCGGCACCCTCCGTTTCGTGGTCGCATTCGAAACGGTACGCACCAACAACCCCTGGCCGACACTGGCGAGGGCCGCCGCGTTGACGCCGCATGCGCTTCCGGCGCCGTGGACCCGCCTCACGCCCTCCCTGCCCTCCAGCGCGCCGCCGGCACCAAGCTCGAGCGGCTCGACATCCTGCCCATCGGGCCGCCCGGCCACCCACGCCACGGAGCGCCCCGGGCGCGCGAGTAACGGGACTCGAACCCGCGACATTCGGGACGAGGGGCGGGTGGCGGGCGTACGACCCGGCCGCTCCACGCGGCACACCCGCACGGGGACGAGCCTACGGGAGCGGCCAGGGCGGCTAGAGCGCCCCCAGCGCCCCGTGGGCCAGGCGGCGCAGGAGGGCGGCGGTGGCGGAGCGGCCGGGCAGGGAGTGGGCCGCGCCCAGGTGCGGCGTGGAGTTGAGCAGTCCGAACACGGCGTGCACGGCGGCCCTGGCCTGGCCCTCCGAGGCGTCCGGGCGCAGCGCGCGGACGACGTCCACCCACAGCTCGACGTACTGGCGCTGGAGCTGGCGCACCAGCTTGCGGTCACTCTCCCGGAGCTGGCCCAGCTCGCGGTCGTGCAGCGTGATCAGCGGGCGGTCGTCGAGGGCGAAGTCGATGTGCCCGTCGATGAGCGAGTCGAGCACGGCCGCGGGGTCCGCCGCGGGCCCGGCCGCGCCCCCCGCCGGGGGCTCCGCCGACCGCATCACCCGGGCCACGCGCTGCTTGCCGCCGGCGAGCAGCCGCTCGCTGATGCCGACGAGCAGTTCGGCGAGCATCGCGTCCTTGCCCGCGAAGTGTCGGTAGAGGCCGGGGCCGCTGATGCCGACCGCGGCGCCTATCTCGTCCACCCCCACCCCGTGGAAGCCGCGCTCGGCGAAGAGCCGGGCGGCCTCGGCGAGGATCTGCTCCCGCCGGGTGGGGGCGGGGGCCTGCGTGGTCAGGGCTGGTTCGCTCACCCTTCCATTCTAGACAGCGACGTTAGTGGCCGTTAACCTGAGAGGCACAGTTAACGCTCATTAACCACGGCTCACACTCACGAGCAAGGGAGCTCGACGGCATGGGGCAGGCACCAGTGCTGGCCAGCAGCGTCGATCCGACGTCTGACGCCTGGCGGACCAACGAGGCGGCGCACCGGGAGCTGGCGGCGCGACTGCGCGAGAAGCTCGCGGCGGCGCGGCTGGGCGGCGGCGAGCGCGCCCGCGCGCGGCACACGGCGCGCGGCAAGCTGCTGCCGCGCGACCGGGTGGACACGCTGTTGGACCCGGGCTCGCCCTTCCTCGAGCTGGCGCCCCTCGCGGCGGACGGGATGTACGACGGGGCGGCGCCGGCCGCCGGCGTCATCGCGGGCGTGGGCCGGGTCGCGGGCCGCGAGGTGGTGGTGGTCGCCAACGACGCCACCGTCAAGGGCGGCACGTACTACCCGATGACGGTCAAGAAGCACCTGCGGGCGCAGGAGGTGGCCCTGGAGAACCGGCTGCCGTGCCTGTACCTGGTGGACTCCGGCGGCGCGTTCCTGCCGATGCAGGACGAGGTCTTCCCCGACCGCGACCACTTCGGCCGGATCTTCTACAACCAGGCCCGGATGTCCAGCGCGGGCATCCCGCAGATCGCCGCGGTCCTCGGGTCCTGCACGGCCGGCGGCGCGTACGTGCCGGCCATGAGCGACGAGGCGGTCATCGTCCGCGGCCAGGGCACGATCTTCCTGGGCGGCCCCCCGCTGGTGAAGGCGGCCACCGGCGAGGTCGTCACGGCGGAGGAGCTGGGCGGCGGCGAAACGCACTCCAGGACCTCCGGGGTCACCGACCACCTCGCCGAGGACGACGCGCACGCCCTGCGCATCGTGCGCTCCATCGTCTCCACGCTGCCCGAGCGCGGCCCGCTGCCCTGGTCGGTGGAGCCGGTCCGGGAGCCGGCGGTGGACCCGGCGGGGCTGTACGGGGCGGTGCCGACGGACTCGCGTACGCCCTACGACGTGCGCGAGGTGATCGCCCGCACGGTGGACGGCTCGGAGTTCCAGGAGTTCAAGGCCGAGTTCGGCACGACGCTGGTGACGGGCTTCGCGCGCATCCACGGCCACCCCGTCGGCGTCATCGCCAACAACGGCATCCTCTTCTCCGAGTCCGCCCAGAAGGGCGCCCACTTCATCGAGCTGTGCGACCAGCGCGGCATCCCGCTGGTCTTCCTGCAGAACATCTCCGGCTTCATGGTCGGCAAGCAGTACGAGGCGGGCGGCATCGCCAAGCACGGCGCCAAGATGGTGATGGCCGTGGCCTGCGCCCGGGTGCCGAAGCTGACGGTGGTCATCGGCGGCTCCTACGGGGCGGGCAACTACTCGATGTGCGGGCGGGCTTACGGGCCGCGCTTCCTGTGGATGTGGCCCAACGCCAAGATCTCGGTGATGGGCGGCGAGCAGGCCGCCTCGGTCCTCGCGACGGTCAAGCGGGACCAGTTGGAGGCGCGCGGCGAGCAGTGGAGCCAGGAGGACGAGGAGTCCTTCCGCGCCCCGGTCCGCGCCCAGTACGAGGCGCAGGGCAACGCGTACTACGCCACGGCGCGGCTGTGGGACGACGGGGTCATCGACCCGCTGGAGACCCGCACCGTGCTCGGCCTGGCCCTGACCGCCTGCGCCAACGCGCCGCTGCCCGGCACCCCCGGCTTCGCGAGCGCGGACGCGGCCACCGGCTACGGCGTCTTCCGGATGTGAGGGGAGCGTCATGACGCGTACGGACCCCACGGCGGAGCCCACAGCAGACCCCACGACGGGCGCTGCCCCCGGCCCGGCCGGCACCGCGCCGACGACGGGCGGGGCGCGGACCCCGGCGGGTGGCGCCCGGGCGGGCACTCAGACGACACAGCGGGCCGCCGGTCAGGTGGCGGCCCACCACAGCCCCGGCCGCGCGGCCGGGCGGGAGGCGGAGCGGGTGACAGCGGCGATGTTCGACACGGTGCTGGTCGCGAACCGAGGCGAGATCGCGGTCCGGGTCATCCGTACCCTGCGCGAACTCGGGGTGCGGTCGGTGGCCGTCTACAGCGACGCGGACGCGGACGCCCGGCACGTGCGCGAGGCGGACACGGCCGTGCGGATCGGCCCGGCGGCGGCGGCCGAGAGCTATCTGTCCATCGAGCGGCTGCTGGACGCGGCGGCGCGCAGCGGCGCCCAGGCGGTACACCCGGGGTACGGGTTCCTGGCCGAGAACGCCGCGTTCGCCCGCGCGTGCGCCGACGCGGGGCTGGTCTTCATCGGCCCGCCGGCCGACGCGATCGAGCTGATGGGCGACAAGATCCGGGCCAAGGAGACGGTGCGGGCGGCGGGCGTGCCGGTCGTGCCCGGCTCGTCGGGCAGCGGCCTCAGCGACGAGCAACTCATCGAGGCGGCCCGGCAGATCGGCACCCCGGTGCTGCTCAAGCCCTCGGCGGGCGGCGGCGGCAAGGGCATGCGGCTGGTGCGGGACGAGGCGCTGCTGGCCGACGAGATCGCGGCGGCCCGCCGCGAGGCGCGCGGCTCCTTCGGCGACGACACGCTCCTGGTGGAGCGCTGGGTGGACCAGCCCCGGCACATCGAGATCCAGATCCTGGCCGACGGGCACGGCAACGTCATCCACCTCGGCGAGCGCGAGTGCTCGCTCCAGCGCCGCCACCAGAAGATCATCGAGGAGGCGCCGAGCCCGTTCCTCGACGAGGCCACCCGGTCCGCGATGGGCCAGGCCGCGGTGCAGGCCGCGCGCTCGTGCGGGTACACCGGGGCGGGCACGGTCGAGTTCATCGTGCCGGGCGACGCGCGGTCGGGCGGCGGGGACGGTCAGGGCCCGGGCGACTACTTCTTCATGGAGATGAACACCCGGCTCCAGGTCGAGCATCCGGTCACCGAACTGGTCACCGGCCTGGACCTGGTCGAGTGGCAGCTCCGGGTGGCGGCCGGCGAGCAACTGCCGTTCTCGCAGCGGTACATCACGCTGACCGGGCACGCGGTGGAGGCCCGCATCTGCGCCGAGACCGTGCGCGCCACGGCCGACGGCGAGCGGGTGGACTTCCTCCCCTCGGCCGGCACCGTGGCGGCCCTCGGCGAGCCCACCGGCGAGGGCGTGCGGGTCGACTCCGGCCTGTCGGCCGGCACCGAGGTCGGCACGGCGTACGACCCGATGCTGGCCAAGGTCATCGCGTACGGACCGGACCGCGCCACCGCGCTGCGGCGGCTGCGGTCGGCGCTCGCCGAGACGACGATCCTCGGTCTGGACACCAACACCGGCTTCCTGCGCCGGCTGCTGGCCCACCCCGACGTGGTCGCCGGCGCCCTTGACACGGGCCTGGTGGACCGGGAGGCGGCCGCCCTGACGCCGGCGTCGATACCGCCGGAGGTGTACGGGGCGGCGGCGCTGCTGCGGCAGGCGGCCCTGGAGCCGGCGGCGGAGCCGGGCGCCTGGACGGACCCGTTCTCGGTGCCCACCGGCTGGCGGCTGGGCGGGCGCGACGCGCCGACGGCGCATCCGCTGCGCGTGCCGGGCCACGACCCGGTGACCGTGCGGGTGCGCGGCCGGGCGCACGACGCCGAGGTCACGGTGGGCGACGCGGAGCCCGTCGCGGCCCGGCTGCTCCCGACGGGCGCGGCGACCGGCGAGCTGTCCGGCGCGTCCCGGACGCTCGTGGAGTGGGCGGGCGTGACGTACGCGTTCACGCACGCCGCCGAGGCCGGGGCGGCCGGCTCGTGGCTGGCCCGCGAGGGCGACGCCTGGCGGGTCACCGACCACGACCCGGTGGAGGCCGCGCTGCGCGGCGGGGTCGCGGGCGCCGGGGCCGGCGCGCTGACCGCGCCGATGCCGGGCACCGTCACCGTGGTCAAGGCCGCCGTCGGCGACCGGGTCAGCGCCGGGCAGGGGCTGCTCGTCGTGGAGGCGATGAAGATGGAGCACGTCATCGCCGCCGCCCACGACGGCACGGTCACCGAGTTGGACGTGACGCCGGGCAGCACGGTCGCCATGGACCAGGTGCTGGCCGTGGTCACCCCGCACGAGGCGGCCGAGGCCGAACAGGCCGGTCCGGGCACCGCCACCCCCGCGAAGAGCTGAGGAGGGCACGCGATGATCGACGGACTGCCGATGGGCGTCCCGGCCGCGGGGCTGCCGCGGCGGGTGCGCATCCACGAGGTGGGCGCGCGCGACGGGTTGCAGAACGAGAAGGCGATCGTGCCGGTCGAGGTCAAGGCGGAGTTCGTCCGTCGCCTGGCCGCCGCCGGCCTGACCACCATCGAGGCCACCAGCTTCGTGCACCCCAAGTGGGTGCCCCAACTGGCCGACGCCGAGCAGTTGATGCCGCTGCTCGCCGGGCTCGGAGACGCGCCCGAGACCGGCGGCGCGGGCCTGCGACTGCCGGTGCTGGTGCCCAACGAGCACGGCCTCGACCGCGCGCTGGCGCTCGGCGTGCGGGAGATCGCCGTCTTCGGCAGCGCCACCGAGTCGTTCGCCAAGGCCAACCTGAACCGCACCGTGGACGAGGCGCTGGCCATGTTCGCGCCGGTGGTCGCCAAGGCGGCGGACGCCGGGGTGCGCGTGCGCGGCTACCTGTCCATGTGCTTCGGCGACCCCTGGGAGGGCCCGGTGCCCATCGGGCGGGTCGCGGACGTCAGCCGCCGCCTGCTCGACCTGGGCTGCGACGAGCTGAGTCTCGGCGACACCATCGGGGTGGCCACGCCCGGGCACGTCACGGCGCTGCTGACGGCGCTGAACGAGGCCGGCGTGCCGACCGAGCGGATCGGCGTGCACTTCCACGACACGTACGGCCAGGCCCTGGCCAACACCCTCGCCGCGCTCCAGCACGGCGTCACCACCGTCGACGCCTCCGCGGGCGGGCTCGGCGGCTGCCCCTACGCCAAGAGCGCCACCGGCAACCTCGCCACCGAAGACCTCGTGTGGATGTTGCACGGCCTCGGCATCGACACCGGGGTCGACCTCGGCCAACTCACCGACACCAGCGTGTGGATGGCCGACCAGTTGGGCCGCCCGAGCCCCTCCCGCACCGTTCGTGCCCTCTCCCACAAGGAGTCGTAGCCATGTCCCTCGACCACCGCCTGTCCGCCGAGCACGAGGAGCTGCGCAAGACCGTCGAGGCGTTCGCGCACGACGTCGTCGCACCCAAGATCGGCGAGTACTGGGAGAACCACCAGTTCCCGTACGAGATCATCCGCGAGATGGGCCGCATGGGCCTGTTCGGGCTGCCCTACCCCGAGGAGTACGGCGGCATGGGCGGCGACTTCCTCGCCCTGTGCCTGGCCATCGAGGAGCTGGCCCGGGTCGACTCCTCCGTCGCGATCACGCTGGAGGCCGGCGTCTCGCTCGGCTCCATGCCGATCTTCCGCTTCGGCACCGAGGAGCAGAAGCGCGCCTGGCTGCCCGACCTGTGCTCGGGCGCGGCCCTCGGCGCCTTCGGGCTGACCGAGCCGGGCGGCGGTTCGGACGCGGGCGGCACCCGCACCACGGCCCGGCTGGACGAGGAGAGCGGCGAGTGGGTGATCAACGGCACCAAGTGCTTCATCACCAACTCGGGCACCGACATCACCTCGCTGATCACCGTCACCGCCGTCACCGGCCACAAGCCCGACGGCCGCCCGCTGATCTCCTCGATCATCGTCCCGGCCGGCACCCCCGGCCTCACCGTGGCCGCCCCGTACTCCAAGGTCGGCTGGAACGCCTCGGACACCCGCGAGCTGTCCTTCGACGACTGCCGGGTGCCGGCCGCCAACCTGCTCGGCGAGCGGGGGCGCGGGTACGCGCAGTTCCTGCGCATCCTGGACGAGGGCCGCATCGCCATCTCCGCGCTGGCCACCGGCCTCGCGCAGGGCTGCGTGGACGAGTCGGTGTCGTACGCCAGGACCCGCGAGGCGTTCGGCAAGCCGATCGGCGCCAACCAGGCCATCCAGTTCAAGCTCGCCGACATGGAGATGCGCGCCCACACGGCCCGCGTCGCCTGGCGGGACGCGGCCTCGCGGATGGCGCACGGCGAGTCGTTCAAGAAGGAGGCGTCGCTGGCCAAGCTGTACAGCTGCGACGTGGCGGTCACCAACGCGCGCGAGGCCACCCAGGTGCACGGCGGGTACGGCTTCATGAACGAGTACCCGGTGGCCCGCATGTGGCGCGACTCCAAGATCCTGGAGATCGGCGAGGGCACCAGCGAGGTCCAGCGCATGCTGATCGCCCGCGAACTGGGCCTGGAGGACTGACCGGCCTCCGCTACGGCAGCACCACCCCGCTGCCTCCCGTACGGCAGCACCACCCCGCGGCCCGCCGACCACCGGCGGGCCGCATGGAAGAATCCGGGCCATGGCGGAGATCACCCAAAAGGACGGCACCTGGACCTTCGACGGGGAGGCCGTACGCATCGTGCCGGGGCGGGACAAGAGCGTCGGCCCGGCCCGAGTGGCCCTCGGCGAAGTGGTGGTGCCCCTGACGGCGCTGAGCGGGATCGCCTTCGAGGCGGGGCGCAAGTCGGGGCGGCTGCGGCTACGGCTGCGCGAGGGTTCGGACCCGCTGCTCCAGGCCGTCGGCGGGCAACTGCCGGACGCCGCCGACCCGTACCAGCTCTCGGTGGAGGCGGACCGCTCGGGCGTCGCCGAGTACTTCGTGGACGAGGTGCGCAACGCCCTGCTGCTCGAGCAGGTGCCCAGCACGCCGTGCTACCGCTACCTGCTGCCCGGCCCGGCGGTCCCGCTCTCGGCCTCGGCGGGCGACGCCACGGCCTCCTTCGACGGCGAGACCATCCGCCTGGAGTGGAACTGGAAGACGGAGGAGTCCAAGAAGTCCGCCGGCACCCAGGTGTTCTCCGTCGCCGACGTGGACGCCGTGGAGTGGCTGTGGCCGGGCGGCCTGGAGAACGGCTACCTGCGCTTCGTCATCGCCAAGGCGCCCACCAAGGCACCGCCGAAGTACGACCCGCGCGCGGTCGAGATCTACGGCTTCAAGAAGGACCCGCTGATGGCACTGGTCGCGGCGGCGGTGACCGCCCGCATGCCGCACCCGGCCGCGCCGCCTGTGACCGCCCCGGCCGCGCCCCCGGCCCCCTCCGTGGCCGCGGCTCCCGGCTCCGCCGCGCTGCCGGGCCCCGCCGCGCCGGCCGCCACCGCTGGCGGCAGCGGCAGCGATCATGACGCGCTGCTGCGCCGACTGCGCGAGCTGGGCGAACTGCACCGGGACGGGATACTCACCGACGAGGAGTTCACCGTGGCGAAGCAGGCACTCCTGCGCCACTTCTAGGCCCTCCCGGAGCCGTTCCCGCACCTCTTCTCCGCATCCGACGCACACCTTCACCTCTCTCCTGCCCGATATCGGGCAGATTTCTTGCGAAACCGGCCGTTGCCGCGCAGTATCAACGGGTGCTCGATCGCCGTAACCGAAATACCGACGCCAGCCCGACCACCCACGACGACCTCGTCGACCACCTCGTGCGCAGCTCACCGCTGGGCCGTGGCGAGGCGGCCCGGGTGGTGCTCGACGTGCTGGCGTACTTCGACGAGAGCGCGGAGGAGTTCGTCCGTCGCCGCCACCGCGAACTGCAGTCGGCCGGCCTGACGAACCCGGACATCTTCGAGCGCATCGGGACCGAACTACCGCACCGCGCGGTGGCCCCGCCCGAGCTCTCCCCGCGCCAGCTCCGCCGCATCGTCTACGGCTGAGCGACCGACGCCGCGCCACGGCGCCACCCGAGCACCACCCGCCCCGCGCCACCCGCGGGGCACCCGGCGCCCGCACACCACCGGAGCGCCACCTCGAGCACCACCGCGACGCGGACGGGACCGCGACGCGAACGACACCGGAGAGCGGGACCGCGACCCCACGCGACCCGCCCCACCGGTCGCCGGGCACCGACAACGGGCCGGCGGGGCAGCGCCGACACCGGCGCCGATGCCACCCCGCCCGGCCCCCGGCCGGCGACCGCGTACGACACCCTCACCAGACGGAAGGAACCGCCCATGTGCGGCATCGTCGGATACATCGGCAAGCGCGACGTGGCGCCCCTGCTCCTTGAGGGGCTCCAGCGCCTTGAGTACCGCGGCTACGACTCCGCGGGCATCGCCGTCACCGGCCCCAAGGCCACCGGCCTGAAGATGGTCAAGGCGAAGGGCCGCGTCCGCGACCTGGAGGCGAAGGTCCCCGCCCGCTTCAAGGGCACCACCGGCATCGCCCACACCCGCTGGGCCACGCACGGCGCCCCCTCCGACGAGAACGCCCACCCGCACATGTCGGGCGACGACAAGGTCGCCGTCGTCCACAACGGCATCATCGACAACGCCTCCGAGCTGCGCGCCAAACTGAGCGCCGACGGCGTCGAGTTCCTCTCCGAGACGGACACCGAGGTCCTCACCCACCTCGTCGCCCGGGCCCAGGCCGACACCCTGGAGGAGAAGGTCCGCGAGGCCCTGCGCCACGTCGAGGGCACGTACGGCATCGCCGTCCTGCACGCCGAATTCAACGACCGCATCGTTGTGGCCCGCAACGGCTCCCCCGTCGTCCTCGGCATCGGCGAGAAGGAGATGTTCGTCGCCTCGGACGTCGCCGCGCTCGTCTCGCACACCCGCCAGGTCGTCACCCTCGACGACGGCGAGATGGCCACGATCAAGGCCGACGACTACCGCACCTACACGACCGAGGGCTCGCGCACGACGGCCTCGCCGACCACCGTGGAGTGGGAAGCCGAGTCGTACGACATGGGCGGCCACGACACGTACATGCACAAGGAGATCTTCGAGCAGCCCGACGCGGTGGACCGCGTCCTGCGCGGGCGCATCGACGACCGCTTCTCCACCGTGCACCTCGGCGGCCTGAACCTCGACGCGCACGACGCCCGCAAGGTGCGCCGCGTCAAGATCCTCGGCTGCGGCACCTCGTACCACGCGGGCATGATCGGCGCCCAGATGATCGAGGAGCTGGCCCGCATCCCCGCCGACGCCGAGCCGGCGTCCGAGTTCCGCTACCGCAACCCGGTCGTGGACCCCGACACCCTCTACATCGCGGTCTCCCAGTCCGGCGAGACGTACGACGTGCTGGCCGCCGTCCAGGAGCTGAAGCGCAAGGGCGCCCGCGTCCTCGGCGTCGTGAACGTGGTCGGCTCCGCGATCGCCCGCGAGGCCGACGCGGGCGTGTACGTCCACGCGGGCCCGGAGGTCTGCGTCGTCTCCACCAAGTGCTTCACCAACACCACCGTCGCCTTCGGCCTGCTCGCCCTGCACCTGGGCCGCATCCGCGACCTGTCGGTCTCCGACGGCAAGCGGATCATCGAGGGGCTGCGCAGGCTCCCCGGCCAGATCTCGGAGATCCTCAAGCAGGAAGACGAGATCAAGAAGATCGCGAAGGAGTACGCGGAGGCCCGCTCGATGCTCTTCATCGGACGCGTACGCGGCTACCCCGTCGCCCGCGAAGCCTCCCTCAAGCTCAAGGAGGTCTCGTACATCCACGCCGAGGCGTACCCGGCCTCCGAGCTCAAGCACGGCCCGCTCGCGCTCATCGAGCCGGCGCTCCCCACGGTCGCGATCGTCCCGAACGACGACCTCCTGGAGAAGAACCGCGCCGCCCTGGAGGAGATCAAGGCCCGCAGCGGCAAGATCCTCGCGGTCGCGCACCAGGAGCAGGAGAAGGCCGACCAGACGATCGTCGTCCCGAAGAACGAGGACGAGCTGGACCCGATCCTCATGGGCATCCCGCTCCAACTGCTCGCCTACCACACGGCGTTGGCGCTCGGCCGGGACATCGACAAGCCGCGCAACCTCGCCAAGTCCGTGACGGTGGAGTAGCCGGGCCCGCGACCGGTGCTGGACGGAGGGTGGCCTCCCGCGCGTGCCACCACGCGCGCGGGAGGCCACCCTCCGGTGCCGACGCCGCCCATGCGTCGGCAGGCAGCCGCCCCGACCGGGACCGTCACTCCCCGAAAGGGCGGCACGTCGCTCCCCCGCGTGTGGGGTGTGTACCCGTCGCCACGCGTAATCCACCTCCGCGCCGCGACGTACTCACACACCGTCAGACGGCGCACCACTCTCGCGCGTTGGGCCCGGGAGGAATCACCCGAAGGAGTGGGCGCCCACGCGCCGACCGCCCGCCATCCCCACCACCCCGTCCGCGCCGCCCGTCGTCGCGACCGCAACCGTTCACGCCCGCGCAAACCGTCCCGCCCCGCGCCCCGGCCCCACGCCCCGAAACACCCGCCGCCGCGCCCCCGCTCGGGCGTCCCGGACCCCGATCACGGCCCGCTCGGCGGCTCACGGGCGAGCCGGCGGGCCCGGCCGTCGGGCCCAGCCGAAAGACGGCGCGCGAGCACCTTGCGCGCGGAACCATCCGAGGCCACGCGAGGAACCACGCGGGCCGCGCGGGTGTCCGGAATCCGGCGCACCACCCGCGCCGCGACGCCGCCGCCCGGACGGCCTGGGCGCTACGGGATGACGACGACCGGGCGCTGCGCGCGGCGCGCGAGCCGCCCGGCGACGGAGCCGAAGATGCGGCCCACCAGGCCGTGCGTGGAGCCCACGACGATGGCGTCGGCCGCGTACTCCCGACCGACCTCCTCCAGCTCGTGACAGATGTCGCCGCCGCGCTCGACGAGGATCCACGGCACCTCGGAGAGGTGGTCCGCGCAGGCCAGTTCGAGGCCGAGGACCTCGGTGCGGTGGTCGGGGACGTCCACGAAGACGGGGGGCTCACAGCCCGCCCAGACGGTCGTGGGCAGGCGGTTGGCGACGTGCACGATGATCAGCCCGGAGCCGGAGCGGCGGGCCATGCCGATCGCGTACGCGAGCGCGCGCTCGCTGGAGGTGGAGCCGTCGAAGCCGACCACCACTCCGTGCTGGAACGCCGGATCGCAGGCATGGCGCGTCTCTTCCGCCGCTTCGGGGTGCGCCGTCGAGTCGGCGACCCGCTTGCGGTCCGCGGGTTCGGGGATTTCGTAACCGGCCATCTGTTGTCTCGGCGAAGAAAGTCCTGTTGCGGAGGGGTTCGGCGGGGGGCTACTTGCGAGGAAAGACGGATTGTGGGAACGGACCGGCGGGCCCGGAGGGAAATCGTCCGGGATTCACCTATCCAAGCCCACACCCCCCAGGGTACGGCGCCGCTCGCCCCCTGCCCAGGGACCACCTCGGGAGGGGCCGGCCGAGGCGAGCTTCATCGGAGCATGCCGGAGGGCCGCGCAGAGCGCAATGCCCCAAGTGGCCCCCCGGCGTACGCCGTGCAGTGACCCGACGGCAAACAAGACGTTGTAGTACCCGCTAGCCACCCCCGGAGGGACTTCCGCCCCAGGAGGGAAGAATTCGTGCGCCGACTCAGCGAGTACACCCCCACCACCCCCTCCGCCGCACCCCTCGACGCGCTACGCCGCGCGACTGGGGCATCGCGTTCCGCCGCCCCCGCGCTCCCGGCCGCCCCCGCGCACGCCGCCGCCCCAACCAACCCACGCGCCACAGAGGCCGCCCCCTCCCCCACAACGCGCCCCTCCTCCGTCGCGCGCCAGGTCCCCGGAACGCGCTCGGACGCCGCGCGGCCCGTCCGTGGCCCGGCCACGGCGGGGCCGGGGGCGACGCGCGCGCGGCTGTTCACCGCGCCCCGGGTCGCCACCACGGGCCCGCGCTCCGCGCCGCGCGTCACCCCGCGCGCGCGGAGCCTCGCGCCGACCGGGCTCGCGTGCCGGGGAGCGCGCGCCGCGCGGGGCGCCGAACGGCCGGCTTCCGTCGCCGCGGCCGACCGGGGCGGCTGGGGCGTCTTCTGCTGGGCACTGGTGCCGGTCGCCCTCCTGCTGTGCGGGGCCTCGTTCGGCGGCGCGGCGGGCACCGCGCTCGGGCTCGCCGCGGTCACCGCGACCTGCCGTGCGCTGCTGCGACGGGCCGAGCGACGGGCGGCGCGGATGACCGATGAGCGTCGGCGCGGGGCGTGCCGTGGAAGGGCCCGTACGGCACCCGCTGGGCCCGTTGTTGACGCCCCGTCCGAAGCGCATACGCCCGTCGACTGACGCGATCGTACGTTTGCGGCCAACTGTTTTCAGCCAACTTCGGAACAAGTTGTCCCTGTTGCCGAAGACCCCCTCAAACCCGCGTCTGACCAGCTAGGAAAGGAGTGTTGGGGGTCCGTACCCCCTACGGGGAGTGGGCATCGGCGAAAGGCGCACTTCCCTACAGGCGCTCCGAGTGCAACGCTTCGTGATCGAATGCTTTACGCCAAGTTGTCATGTCGACTTACGGGCGAGTGGTGAACTGGTCACGGTGACCACACGCGACACAGTAGATTCGATCTTGGCCATGACCGGCGGGGGAACCGTTCAGGACCGAGGGGAAACGTGCAGGACCGAGAGGACGCGACCACCCAGGGGGGCTTAGTTCCATGAGCCAGGACTCCACAACCGTACCGGAGGCCGCCCGAAAGCTCTCCGGACGCCGCCGCCGGGAGATCGTCGCAGTGCTGCTCTTCAGCGGCGGCCCCATCTTCGAGAGCTCCATACCGCTCTCCGTCTTCGGCATCGACCGGCAGGACGCCGGCGTCCCCCGCTACCGATTGCTGGTGTGCGCGGGCGAAGACGTACCGCTTCGCACCACGGGCGGGCTCGAACTGACCGCGCCGTACGGCTTGGAGGCCCTCTCGCGGGCGGGCACCGTCGTCGTACCGGCATGGCGGTCGATCACCCAGTCGCCACCCGCCGCCGCGCTCGACGCACTGCGCCGCGCGCACGAGGAGGGCGCTCGCATCGTCGGGCTGTGCACGGGCGCCTTCGTACTCGCGGCGGCCGGACTGCTCGACGGGAGGCCGGCGACGACGCACTGGATGTACGCGCCGACGCTCGCCAAGCGCTACCCGTCGGTCCACGTGGACCCCCGGGAGCTGTTCGTCGACGACGGCGACGTACTGACGTCGGCGGGCACCGCCGCCGGCATCGACCTGTGCCTGCACGTCGTCCGCACCGACCACGGCGCGGACGCGGCCGGGGCGCTGGCGCGCCGGCTCGTCGTACCGCCGCGCCGCTCGGGCGGGCAGGAGCGCTACCTCGACCGGTCGCTGCCGGAGGAGATCGGCGCCGACCCACTGGCCGAGGTCGTGGCCTGGGCGCTGGAACACCTCCACGAGCAGTTCGACGTCGAAGCGCTCGCGGCCCGCGCCTACATGAGCCGACGGACCTTCGACCGGCGGTTCCGCTCGCTCACTGGGAGCGCTCCACTCCAGTGGCTGATCACCCAGCGGGTGCTCCAGGCCCAACGGCTCCTGGAGACCTCCGACTACTCCGTGGACGAGGTCGCCGGACGCTGCGGGTTCCGCTCTCCGGTGGCGCTGCGCGGGCACTTCCGGCGACAGCTCGGCTCGTCGCCGGCGGCGTACCGGGCGGCGTACCGGGCCCGCAGGCCACAGGGTGGACCCGGCGACCGCCCGGAGCGGCACGAGCGGGCCGAGCGGCCGGACCTGATCGAACAGCGCTCCGGCGATGCGGTGCCGGTCCGGCGCGGGTCCATGGCCACGGCGGGCGCGCACGGCGGCCCGTCCGGCGCCACGGCGCTCGGGCACGGCGGCATGTCGCACTCCGGCATGAACCACGGCGGGCCGGCGCACGGCGACCGCGACTCCGGCAAGCCCGACTCGGACGCCTACGCGCCTCGCCTACCCGAACAGTCGAGCCGCGCCCCCGGCCGCGCCAGCCTGCCCGGCCAGCGGGAACGCCCCGTAGGGTGACGTCATGAACGATCGCATGGTGTGGATCGACTGCGAGATGACCGGCCTCTCGCTGTCCGACGACGCGCTCATTGAGGTGGCCGCGCTGGTCACCGATTCCGAACTGAACATCATCGGCGACGGCGTGGACATCGTGATCCGTCCACCCGCCGAGGCGCTGACCACCATGCCGGACGTGGTGCGCGAGATGCACACCGCGTCCGGGCTGCTCGACGAGCTGGACGGCGGCACCACGCTCGCCGACGCCGAGCAGCAGGTCCTGGCCTACGTGAAGGCCCACGTGGCGGAGCCCGGCAAGGCTCCGCTGTGTGGAAACTCGGTGAGCACGGACCGGGGCTTCCTGCTGCGCGACATGCCCACGCTGGAAGGCCACCTGCACTACCGGATCGTGGACGTGTCCTCGATCAAGGAGCTGGCCCGCCGCTGGTATCCGCGGGCGTACTTCAACAGCCCCGAGAAGAACGGCAACCACCGGGCCCTCGCCGACATCCGGGAGAGCATCGCGGAGTTGCGGTACTACCGCGAGGCGGTCTTCGTGCCGCAGCCGGGCCCGGACTCGGACACGGCGAAGGCGATCGCGAGCAAGCACGTCCTGCCCGCGCGGCACGCGTGAGGCGGCTCGCTCCCGGCTCTCCACAAGCCGGGAGCGAGCACCCCTTCGGACCCTGTACACTTTTTCTCGGCCGGCAAGGAAAGCGCCGGTCATGGTGGGTATAGCTCAGATGGTAGAGCACCTGGTTGTGGTCCAGGATGTCGCGGGTTCGAGTCCCGTTACTCACCCTGAATGATCGAAAGCCCCCGGTCCGCGCAAGCGGCCGGGGGCTTCGTCGTGTTCTGCCGTGCTTCGTCGGGTGCTTCACGTCTCGTAGTTCTCGTCGAGCCTCGTCGGGTGCCTCACGTCTCGCCGGGTCTGGTCGGCTCTCCCGGGGTGCGCGGTGCTCGCGCGGTACGGGTCGCGGGGGCGCGTCAGTCGGTGGGGGCGGGCCAGTGGTCCATGTCACCGCCCCGCCACTCGATCTGGTCGGGGTTGTCCAGCGTCAGGTCGTCCGGGTCCTCGATGCCGGCCCGGCGCAGGAACTCGGCGACGTCTCCCCGGCCGTGGGCCAGGCCGACGATGACGCCGCGGATCGTGACGCGGCGCCCACCCGACGCGGTGGGCGGGTGGACGATCACGGGCGGGTGCTCAGCCATGCTTCCAGCGTGCGCCCCGGGCCGCGCCGTCGCACATCGGGCCCCGGGCCGGGGCCGGGGCCGGCCTCCGCGGCGCGCAGCGGGGCTCGCGGGGCGGGGGGCGCGGGGTGGGCGGGCTCGCCGGGGCGGGCGGGCGCCCGGGCAGGGAGGCGTGGTCAGGAGGAGTCGCGGGGGACGAGTTCGGCGGGCAGCACCAGGTGGGGGCGGGCGCCCGGGACCGTGGCCGGGGACTCGCGGGTCGCCATCTGCTCCAGCAGGACCCGCACCATCGCGCGCCCCATCTCCTCCGTGGCCTGCCGGACGCTGGTCAGCGGCGGGTCCATGTGACGGGCCACGGGCGAGTCGTCGTAGCCGACCAGGGCCACGTCGTCGGGCACCTTGCGGCCGTGCTGGCGCAGTACGCGGCGGGCGCCGGCGGCCATGACGTCGGAGGCCGCGAAGACCGCGTCGAGGTCGGGACGGCGGGCCAGCAGCGCGGCCATCGCCCGCCGGCCGCCCTCCTCGGTGAAGTCGGCCCGCTCGACGAGGTCGGGGTCCCGGGGCAGGTCGGCGGCGTCCAGTGCCTCGCGGTAGCCGTCGAGGCGGCACTGGGCCGTGTACATGTCGAGCGATCCGGTGATGGTGGCGATCGCGCGCCGGCCCCGCTCGGCGAGGTGGGTCACCGCCGACCGCGCGCCGCCGAGGTTGTCGGAGTCGACGTGGGCGACGGTCTCGCGGGCCGAGCGCCGGCCGCCGAGCACGGCCGGTATGTCGATCCGCTCCAGCACGTCCGGCAGCGGGTCGGCAGCGTGCGCCGAGATCATCAGGACGCCGTCGACGCGGTGCGCGGCCAGGTAGTCGGCCAGCCGCTGGCGCTCCTTGGCGGTACGGACGAGGGTGAGCAGCAGTTGCAGGTCGGTGTCGGCGAGTTCGCAGGCCACGCCACGGATGATGTCCGAGAAGTACGGCTCGGCGAACAGCCTGGTCTCCGGCTCGGGGATGACCAGCGCGACGGCGTCGGCCCGGTTGGCGGCCAGCGCGCGGGCCGCGCGGTTGGGCACGTACCCCAGGTCGGCGACGGCCTGCTCGACCGCGGCCCGGGTCCGGTCGCTGACCCGGGGCGAGCCGTTGATCACCCGGGACGCCGTACCGCGACCCACGCCCGCGCGTGCGGCGACCTCCTCCAGGGTGGGCCTGCCCCGCCCGGCACCGCGCCGCCTGGCCGCCGCCATCCCCGTCTCCCCCCTCATGCGTCGGACCCCTCCGCCGCGCCGACGATCGCTGGACATTCAACAACAGCCAGATGTCGGCAGCCGCGCCACGCGTCGCCCCACGCGGCCCTGATCTGCGCCAATGCTTCAACTCCTCACAGCAAGGGGCCGCTTGGACCCTGGAGTGTGTTCACAACCCACCACCACGCCCCATTCGTCCGCTCCCGCTCAGCGGGCCCACCCGTACGCGAGTTCTCCCCTCTTCGCGGCCGGTCACGCGCGACGTAACCGGGCAGTAACGTGTCCGCTCCGCCCGCCGCCAGCCCGAGGCGCACGCGGGCGCACGACAGGGCACGGCACGAGGGCCCCGGCAGGGCCGGCCGACGGCTGGTGCCGCGCCCTGCCAGCGGACGCGCGGGGCACGGGAGTTGGGCGGCGCGGGGGTGCGCCGGCGCGCGGGCGGGGCGCGGTGGGGCCGGCGCGCGGGCCGGGCGGGGTGGGGCCGGCGCGGCTGGTGGTGCGTACGCGCGGGGGCGAGGTACGGGGAAGGGGAACGTGCGCCCCGCGACCCCGGCCGTGGGGCGGGCCTGGGTGCGGGGCGGTGCGGGGCGGTAGAGGAGGACTGACGCGGCGGACGCGCGTACCCGTGCGGAGGGCCTAGTCGAAGGCGGCGGGGGGCGGGGCCGGGGACGCCGTGGCGTCCGCGTCGGAGACCGGGCGCGCGCCGCCGGTGAAGTCGGCGAGGGCGCGGCCGTGTTCTACGCGTCCGGGGTGCGGGTCGCTGGCCGCGCGGCGGGTCAGCTCCGCCACGGGCAGCGCGCCGTCGCCTGCCAGCAGGACCGCGTTGCCGAAGCGCCGGCCGCGCAGCACGGCGGGGTCGGCGGTCAGGCAGGTCTCGGCGAACACGGCGCGGGCGGTGGCGACCTGGGCCCGGAGGTGGGCGAGCGGCGCGCCGTCGACGATGTTGGCCGCGTACCACCCGCCGGGGCGCAGCGCGCGGCGCGCTTCGGCGAGGAACTCGGCGCTGGTCAGGTGCGCGGGGGTGCGGGCGCCGCTGAAGACGTCCGCGATGATCAGGTCGGCCCAGCCGTCGGGCACCTTGCCGAGCCCCGCGCGGGCGTCGCCCCCGCGCACCCGGACGCGCCAGCCGCTCTCCAGGGGCAGTTCGCGGCGGACGAACGCGACCAGCGGGCCGTCCACCTCCACCACCTGCTGCGTGGAGCGGGGCCGGGACGCGGCGATGTAACGGGCCAGGGTGAAGGCGCCGCCGCCGAGGTGCAGGGCCTGGATCGGCCGCCCCGGGGGCGCGACCAGGTCGGCCACGTGGCCCAGCCGGCGCTGGTACGAGAAGTCGAGGTAGCCGGGGTCGTCGAGGTCGACGTGGGACTGCGGGGCGCCGTCGATCAGCAGGGTGCGCCCGCGCGGCCGGTCCCGGTCCGGCACCAGTTCGGCGCGGCCACCGTCCACCCGCGCGCTGACCGACTCCCCGGCGCGGGCCCGCCCGCGCGTGCGCCCACCGCGCGCCCGGCCGGTCGCCGCGTCGGCCGCACCCGTCGTGTCCGCTGTGTCCGCTGTGTCGGGCGCGTGTGCCGCGTCGTCGCCGCGCTCGTCGGCCCGCTCGTCCGCGATCGGTCGGGCGCGGTCCGCGCGCCCGCTCCGACCCGCGTTGCCCTGCCGTCCGCGCTTGCCTCGTGCCATCCGATCAGTATCGATCACCGCTGGCCGGGCGGTCGGCCCGGTCAGCGGTGGACCCCGCGCGGGCGGGGCCGCGCGTCAGTGGCTGCGGTCGATGACCTCGATCACCCGGGCGGCCTCGCCGAGCGCGGCGCGGAGCACGGCGGGGTCGGTGGCGTCGCGGTATGCCTCCGCGGGCGGCACCAGCCAGCCGGCGCCCGGCACCGGGGGCGCGGCGTCCTCGGCCACCGCCTCCCGCGCGCCGTACGGGGCCAGGGTCCGCGCCGCTCGCGCGCCGGAGCGCGGGCCTCGGCCGTGCGCCCGCGTACACGCGCTGCCCGGGACGTCCCACCCCGCGGCCGTGCCGGGGGGGACGACGAAGCCGAGGGTGCGGCACGCGTCGTCGTGCAGGACCGGCCCGATACCACCCGACGCGCGCAACCGCAGCAGGTCCACGACCTCGAAGCCCTGCCGGGCGGGCACGGTGACCACGTCGCAGGCACCGCTCGCCGACTCGGCCGTACCCCGCGGCGGCGCGGCGCGCCCCGGCTGCTCGGTGTGCTCGGAGTGGGGCGAGGGGCCGGTGTCGGCGGCGCGGGGCGTGCGGTCGGCGCGCTCGCGCGCGTGCGTCGCGCCGGCGGGCTCGTCCGCCTCGACGGGGCGGCTGGCCTCGTGCGTGACGGGCCCGTCGAACGCGGGGCTCAGCTCGCGGACCCCGTAGTCCTCGGTCACGTCACCGCCCGGTGCGACGGCGTCGCGGCCGGCTCCCGGGTGTGACCGGGCGCCCGGCAGCGACGCGCTGCGCTCCTCGCTGGGGCGGTGGCGGAACTGTGCGGGCATCCGTGAGCCGTCAGCGTCTGCCCCGGTGGCTGGTGTGACGTCCGGCAAGGGGAACCCCTTCCTCCGCGTGACTGCCATGGTCTACAGGAACCAACGCAACAAAACGTCAACAGCTACGGCGCAACGCCGCCGCAAAGGATGGCACTTCATGGCAAATCACGGGTGAGATATCCGTTTTGTAGCTAAACCGCACGTGATCGCGTCAGCACAGTCGGTACGGTCGTGCCGTCGATCACGGCACCGGTCCGCTCGTGGCGCCGCCCGCAGCGGAGATCGCCAGGAGGGCACCACCATGGCCTCGGCATCCGAACCCTCGCCGCCGCGGCTGAACGCGGCTTTCAGACGCCTGCGCGGGCATCTGTCGCCGGGCGAGTTCGCGGCGCTCGTGCGGCGCTCGGCCCGGGAGATCGGTGAACAGGTCTCCTGCGACGCCCGCTACATCGGACGCGTCGAGTCCGGCGCGATCCGCTGTCCCAACTACGCGTACGAGCGGGTGTTCCGGCACATGTTCCCCGGCCGCTCCCTCACGGACCTCGGCTTCGCCCCGCGCGCGAGCGTGCGCGGGCACGGCCCACGGGACGCCTCGGGGCGCGCGGACGCCGGCGCGCGCGAGGAGCCCGCAGCGGGGGACGCGGGCACCCCGGGTCCGCCCCCCGCGCCCCGGCCTCCGACCCCGCCACAGGCCCAGCCGCCGACCCAGTCGCAAGCCCAGCCCCAGGCCCGGCCCCCGGCCGTCCCCCCGGCTCCGCCCCGGCTACCGGCCCAGGCCCCACCGCGGCCCCAGACCCAAGCTCAGCCGCAGCCCCCGTCCCAGACCCGGGCCCGGCCATCGACCCAGGCTCCGGCGCCGCGCGCCGGGCAGCCGCCGGCGCGCCCACCGGGGCCGCCGCCCGCCCCCGCCCCCCTCTCCGCGTACGCCCGCCCGCGTACGCCGGAGGCTCCCGACTCCCCCGCCGGGCCGACGGCGGGCGGCCCACCCCACCGCCACGAGGAGAGCGATGTGCACCGTCGCGCCTTCATGACCATCGGCTCCGCCACGGTGGCCGCCGTCTCCCTGGAACTCGGCTCCGCCTGGGCCGCCGCGCCCGGCGACGGCGCGGGGCCACGGGGCGCGGGCGCCGCGGGCGCCGCGCCGGGTGGTGCGCGGGCGGCCCGGGTGCCGCGCCGCGCGCCGATCCCACCGCTGCCGCGCGTGCCCCGGCCGCAGGGACGCGTCGGCACGGCGGAGGCGGCGGCCCTGGAGGAGGCCGTACGGCACATCCGGCTGCTGGACGACCAGCACGGCGGCGACGGCATCTACCGTGGCGCGACCCAACCGCTGAGCGCCGCTTACGAACTCCTCGACGCCGGCACCGAACGGCAGTCCGTCAGCGACCGGCTGCACCAGGCCGCGGGCGAGCTGGCCATCTCGGTCGGCTGGCTGGCCCACGACTCGGGCCGGATCGCGCGGGCGCGCTCGCACTACGCGGAGGCCCTGGCCACCGCGCGGCTGGCGGGCGACCCGGCGCTCGAGGCGCACGCCTTCTGCAACACGGCCTTCCTCGCCCGCGACGCGCACCGGCCCCGCGAGGCCGTGCGGGCCGCGCAGGCCGCCGAGCGCGCGGCGCGCTCGCTGGCCTCGCCCCGGCTGCTGTCGCTGCTGGCCCTGCGCGAGGCCGGTGGCCGGGCCGGCCTCGCGGACCAGGCCGGTTGCGTACGGGCGCTCCTGCGCGCCCAGCGGCTGTTCGACCGGGGTCCATCGGACGCCGATCCGGAGTGGATGTCGTTCTTCGGCGAGGCCGAGGCGGCGGGCCTGGAAGCCCAGTGCTGGTCGGCGCTGCGGCAGTGGGACCGGGCGGTGGAGCTCGCGCGGCGCTCGGTGGCCCTCCAGGGACCGCACTTCGTACGCAACCGGGCCCTGTTCACCGCGGAGCTGGCCACCGACCTGCTCGGCGGGCGGGCGCCCGACGAGGCCGCCGCCGCGGGCGAGCGGGTGCTCGCGCTGTCGGGCCAGGTGCGGTCCGCCCGCGTCCGGGCGATGGTCGACGCGTTGGCCCAGGGACTGCGGCCGTGGCGCCGGGAACCGGGCGTCGCGCGCTTCCTGGCCCGCCACCGCGAGGCCCAGCCCGCGGTGAGCGGCTGACGCCCGGCGCCCAGGCGGCGCCCGCGAGGGACCCGGCGCGCCGGCGCGCGACGGTGCTCGCCGCGCCGATGTCGGCTACGCCGGCGCCCGTGAGAGGCCCGGCGCGCCGTCGGGCCGGTGGCCGCCGTCGGGCGAGATGGTCGCCGTCAGGCCAGGTGGCCCGTGTCGTTCCAGCGCTCGATGGCGGGCTCGCCGTACGCCCAGCCCAGGACGGACAGCGAGGTCGGGTCGAGGCGGATACGGGCGCCGAAGGAGAGGTCGAAGCCCAGCCAGCGGGCGGCCAGCGCGCGCAGGATGTGGCCGTGGGCGAAGACGAGCACGTCGCGGTCGGCGGAGCGGGCCCAGGCCACGACGGAGTCGGCGCGCTCCGTGACGTCGGCCACCGACTCGCCACGGGTGGGGGCGTCCGGTACGTCGGTGGGCACGCCGTCGCGCCAGATCAGCCAGTCGGGGCGGCCCGCCTTGATCGCGTCGGGGGTCATGCCCTCGTACGGGCCGTAGTCCCACTCGAGGAGCGCGTCCCAGGGCGTCGCCCGGTCGCCGAAGCCCGCCAGCTCGCAGGTCTCGCTGGCGCGCGCCAGGGGGCTGGTGCGCACCTCGACCCCCGGCAGCCCGTTCCACGGCCCGCGGCGCAGCCGCTCGCCCAGCAGCTTGGCGCCGCCGCGCCCCTCGTCCAGGAGCGGGATGTCCGTGCGGCCCGTGTGTTTCCCGGACAGCGACCACGCGGTCTGTCCGTGGCGGGCCAGCAGGATGCGTGCTGGCATGGCGGGGAGCCTTTCGCTCGTTCGGGGGGTTAGTGGGGCAGGTCCGGCATGCCGGAGACCCGTCGCCCATCATCGCCTACGAGTTCGATGAGCAACCCGCTGGGCCGCCGTGGCGTCTAGTTCCCTGCGCACCACGACCGAGGGAAACCCCAACAACGGGTAAACGTGGCGTTTCGCCGCACTCGCCGGGGGTGGTGCACGGTTTGCCGCACGGAGACCGTACGGTTGACTGCGCGCCTTTGGCCGCCTGATCACACTTGGGAGACCGACCGGATGCCCCACACCGCGCCCCGTACCGGGACACCACAGCGCACTCAGCCCCGCTGGTGGGCCGAGCTGCCGCTGATCGCCATGGTGTACGCCGCGTACTCGGCCGGCCGACTCCTGGCGCGGGGCTCCGTGTCCAGCGCTGTCGACCACGGCCTCGGCATCCTGGAGTTCGAGCAGGCGCTGCACATCGACTTCGAGACGCCGCTGAACGATCTGTTCACGAAGCACGCGTCACTCGGCATACCGGCCGACTTCGCGTACGCGTCGCTGCACTACATCGTCACGCCCGCGATCCTGGTCTGGCTGTGGAAGCGGCGCCCCACCCAGTACCGGGTCATGCGCACCTGGCTGATGCTCTCCACGCTCATCGGTCTCATCGGCTTCATCACCCTGCCCACCTGCCCGCCCCGGCTGCTCGACGCCAGTCACGGCTTCGTGGACACGATGGCGCAGTACGGGTCGTACGGCTGGTGGGGCGGCGAGGCGAGTGCGCCGCGCGGCCTCGGCGGGCTGACCAACCAGTACGCGGCGATGCCGAGCCTGCACGTGGGCTGGTCCCTGTGGTGCGGCATCGCGCTGTACCGGCACGGCAGGTCGGGTTGGGCCAAGGCCGCCGGCGTCGCGTACCCGCTGCTCACCACGATCATCGTGATGGGCACCGCGAACCACTACTTCCTCGACGCGGCGGCCGGCGCGGCCGTGATGGGCCTCGGCTTCCTGCTCGCCCGGCCCGCGCTGCGGATGACCGACCGGGTCTGGGCGCTGTTCACGGCGCGCCGGACGAACGGCGCGCCGGGCGACGCGGGTCTCGGGGCGGCGGCCGGGTCCGAGCCGGCCGTGGCCGACCTGGTGACCGCTGACGTGCGCGGGGCCGAGCTGGTCGCCGCCGACGCTGCCGCCGGTCCCGATCTCGGGGTAAGCGCGCCGAGTGTCAGTGGTGGGTGCGAGACTTCGGCGGGTGAGCACATCCCTCAACAGTCGACGCGAGATGCCGACCGAAACGCCACCGCCCCAGCGGACGGCGCTCCGGCAGCGGCTCGCTGAGCTGCGGGGTCCACGGGTCGCCCCGCGCCCCCTGGACGCCCGCGCGCTGGCGGCGCTCGCGGCCAACCCCGGCTGCCGCCGCCGCGCGCTGCTCGACGGCGCGGGAGTGGACAAGACGGCGCTGGCCAGGGCGCTGGGTTCGCCCGCGCCGTTCGGCCAGTCGCAGTTCGCCCACCAGCGTGGCCACGTCTTCGAGGCGCGCGTCACCGCGGACGGCGGCGAGCAGCTCGTCGCCCTGCTGCGGGAGCGGCTGAGCGACCCCGGGCCCCCTCCCCCACGGGACGGCGTCGACGCCCCCGAGCTGGTGGCCGACGGCCCCGCGGGGCGCACGGAGCGCACCCGGCTCGCGCTCGCGCGGGCCACGGCCGCCGGCCGGTGGGCCGTGCTGCGGCACCCCATGGTGAGCGTGGCGGTGGCCGGCTCGCCCGCGTATCTGGAGCCGGACGCGCTGGTGGTGCACCCGGACGGGAGCTGGACCGTCGTGGAGATCAAGTCGTTCCCGGTGCTGGACGGCTCGGCCGACCCGACGAAGGTGGGCGCGGCGGCGCGACAGGCGGCGGTGTACGTGCTGGCGTTGCGTGAGCTGGCCGAAGCGGTGGCCGCCGACGGCGGCCCGGCGCGGGGTGTGCCGGCCGCGCGGGACGACGCGCCGGCCGGGGCCGACGCGGGGCTGAGCGGGCCGGTGGACGGCACCGTGGGGGCGGCCGGCCTGGTGCGGCAGCGCGCGCTGCTCGTATGTCCCAAGGACTTCTCCAACCTCCCGACGGCCGAGCTGATCGACGTCCGCAAGCAGCTCTCGGTGACCAGCCGCCAGCTCGCGCGGCTGACCCGGATCGAGGAGATCGCCGCCGAGCTGCCGGGCGACGCGACGTTCGACCTCCGGCTCGCGGACGACGGCAAGACGCCGACGCGGCCGGCGGCGGAGCTGACCGCCACCGTGGACGCGGTGCCGGCGGCGTACGTACCGGACTGCCTGGCCTCGTGCGAGCTGGCCTTCCACTGTCGGCAGGCGGCGCGGGCCGCGGGCGCGGTGGAGGTGCTCGGCCGCGGCGTGCGGGGCGAGCTGGGCGGCCTGACCACGGTGGAGGCCGTGCTCGGGGCGGCGCTCGGCGAGCGGACCGCGAGCGACGAGGCAGAGCCGTCGAGCGTGCCAGCCGACCCGGACCAGCCAGCCGACCCGGACCAGGAAGCCGACCCGGCCGTGCGCGCCCTGCGCCGGGCGGCGGCACTGCGCGCCCAGGCGCTGGCGGAGGCGGGCATGGACCCCGGGCCAGCCGGCCGGGCCACGGAGTCCGGGGAGGTCGCATGGCGCTGATGACGACGCTGGCGCGGATGGAGGCCATGCGGAGCGGGCGGGCGCTGCCGACCGCGACGGTGCGACACCGGCACCTGGCCGACCGGCCGCTGGCCCTGGTGCCGCTGACCACCGCGGGCGAGGCGGGCGCGCCGCTCGGCGCGCTGGTGGGCACGGACCGGGACGCGCCGCGCCTGCTGGTGGTGCCCCAGCCGCGCGACCGCGACCTGCGCTTCGCCTTCCTCGCCGCGCTGGCCGAGGAGATGCTGCCGCACTTCGCCGCGGGCGCGGACGAGGTGGAGTGGGAGGAGCGCAAGGAGACCGACCCCGAGACCGGCAAGCGGGTCACGGTCCAGGTCGAGCTGTGCGCCGACGCCCCGCAACTGCTCGTGCCCAGCGGCCCCGGCATCGACTTCGTACGACTGCTCGGCCGCTCGATGCGCTTCCGCCGGGCGGCCGAGCACGAGCCGGAGGACCTCGCGGGCGCGCGCGAGGGCCCGCTGCCGGCGTCGGGCCCGGGCGCCGCCGAGCCGGGCGGGGGGCCGCGCGAGGCTGACGTGCCGCGGGCCGCGCCGGCCCGGGTGCCGTTGCTCGGGCGCTGGTTGACGCACTACGGGGAGCGGGCGCGGGTGCCCGGCTCCTCGCTGCTGCTCGCGCTGACCGACCTGCTGGGCCAGCACTGGGCGACCGGCCAGAGCCGGCTTGAGGACCAGCACCTGGGCGCGCTGCTTGCCTGGATCGACCCGCCGGCCGGGCTCGCGGGCCCGGAGGCGGCGCTGCGCGCCGAGACGGCCCGCGACGACCGGGGGCAGTTGCTGTGCCCGCCGGCCGGGCCGGCCACGGATCCGGCGTTCGACAACCGGTTGCTGGCCCCGGCCATGGCCCGGTACGACGCGGCGCGGACCCGCGGCGTGCCCGCCGACGTCGCGGCGGCCGAGCGCGAGGTGCGGGAGCTGGTCGCCAGCCAGCTCCGGCCGACCTGGGAGGCGCTGTGGCGCGGCGTCGACCTGCTGCGGGCGCTGCCGCCCGGGAGCAGGGTCGCCGACCGGTGGAAGCGCGACCGCTGGTCGTACACGGGCCACCGGGACCGGGTGCGGGCCGGCGAGCCGCCGCAGCCGAAGTGGGACGACGCGGTGACCGCCGCCCGGAAGCTGGCCGCCCGCGAGACCGCGCAGGCCCAGCTCGACGCCCAGGAGGCGCTGGACGACCCGCTGGTCATGGCGGCCCGGCGGCTGTCGGGCGAGGCGTTCGCGGGCGAGGTGACCGAGGTCGTCATGGCGTACTCGCAGGCGAAGGTCCCGCGCCCGCGCCCGCTGGTCACCGTGCGCACCGACGACCGCCCGCTGCTCGACGAGGGCGTCAAGGTCTACCGCGCGCTGCCCGACGGCAGGACGCAGAGGGCGGAGTTCGTGACGTACGAGGCGTACGAGACGGGCGAGGCGGGCGGGGCGCACGGCTCCGACCCGGCGGCGGGTGGCGACGTGGCGCCGCTGGTGGTGCTGCGGCTGACCGGGGGCATGGGGCGGGGCAAGGAGCCGGAGCCCGGTTCGGTGCCCGAGGAGGGCGACCGGGTGTGCTGGACGCTGTTCGAGCACGCCCCGCGTGGCGGCCCGGAGCTGCCCGACCCCGAACAGACCCCGTGGACGCACGGCGGCCCACCACTACGCGCCGAGCCCGGCGCCCCGCTGGCCGAGCCCGCCGCCCCACTCGCTGGGGCCGGCACCACGCTGGCCGGGGCCGGCGCCACAGCCTCGGGTGATGCCACGGCCTCGGCTGACACCCCCGGCGCCATTTTGGCCGCCCGTCCGGCGGCCGTCGCCGCTGACACGGCCCGTGACGCGGACGCGGGCGCCACGGCCCTGGTCGGCGCCCCCGGCGCGCCGCCGTTCGACCCCGCCTACCAACCCGACCCCGTGACTGACGAGGACTTCCTGTGAGCGACGCCGACGCCGCCGCCCCCGCACGCCTCGCCGACCCCGCTGGCCCCGCTGACCCCGCTGACCCCTTCGACGCCGACTCCGTCGGCCGCGCGGACCCGGCCGGCCGGGCGGGGTTCGACCCCGGGGCCGCCGCCGCGGCGGCCACGGCCGCCATCCTGCGGGACACGATGGCCGGTGCTGAGCGCGGCGTGGTGGTCGATTCGCCACCCGGCGCGGGCAAGTCGACGCTGGTGGTGCGCGCGGCCCGCGAGCTGGCCGCCGCCGGCCGCCCGTTGATGGTCGTCGCGCAGACCAACGCGCAGGTGGACGACCTGGTGATCCGGCTGGCCGAGGCGGAGCCCGAGCTGCCCATCGGCCGGCTGCACAGCAGCGACGCCACGGCGTACGACCCGGCGCTGAACGCGCTGCCCGCGGTGCGCACCTCCGCGAAGGTGGGCGACCTCGCCGGGCTCGACGTGGTGATCTCCACGGCCGCGAAGTGGGCGCACACCAAGAACGTCGAGCCGTGGCAGCACGCCATCGTGGACGAGGCGTACCAGATGCGCTCGGACGCGCTGCTCGCCGTCGCCGGACTCTTCGAGCGGGCGCTGTTCGTCGGCGACCCCGGGCAGCTCGACCCGTTCAGCGTGGTGGGCGCCGAGCAGTGGTCCGGGCTCTCCTACGACCCGTCGGCCAGCGCCGTCACCACGCTCCTGGCGCACAACCCCAACCTGCCGCAGCACCGGCTGCCGGTCTCGTGGCGGCTGCCCGCGTCGGCCGCGCCGCTGGTCTCGGCCGCCTTCTACCCGTACACGCCCTTCCGCAGCGGCACCGAGCACGGCGATCGGCGGCTGTCGTTCGGGGTGGCGTCGGACGGTTCGGGCGTGGACCGGGTGCTGGACGCGGCGGCCGAAGCGGGCTGGGGCCTGCTGGAGCTGCCCGCCCGGCACACCCCGCGCACGGACCCGGAGGCGGTGCGCGCGGTGGCCCTGGTGGTGCGCCGGCTGTTGGACCGGGGCGGGGCCGCGACCAGCGAGCGCTCCCCCGATCCGGTGCCGCTGACGGCGGCCCGGATAGCGGTCGGCACGGCCCACCGCGACCAGGCGGCGGCCGTCCGCGCGGCCCTGACCGACCTGGGCGTCTCCGGCGTGGTGGTGGACACCGCGAACCGGCTCCAGGGGCGGGAGTTCGACGTCACGGTGGTGCTGCACCCGCTGTCGGGCCGGCCCGACGCCACCGCCTTCCACCTGGAGACGGGCCGGCTGTGCGTGCTCGCATCGCGGCACCGGCACGCGTGCGTCGTCGTGTGCCGGGCCGGGGTGCCCGAACTGCTGGACGACCACCCGTCGACGGAACCGGTGCGGCTCGGCGTGAGTATGAAGTTTCCGGACGGCTGGGAGGCCAACCACGCCGTCCTGGCCCACCTCAACGAGCACCGGGTGCGCTGGCGCCCCTGAGCCCGAGCCGTCCCGCCCGGGCCCGGGCGCCCGCCGGGGTCGCTCACCCGGCGTGGTGGCGGGCGCCCGGCGGGACGGCCAGGACGGCGACCCCCGTCCGGCCGCCGTCCACGTCGAGGACGGTTCCGTGCACGTACTCGGCCTCGTCGCCGGCCAGGTAGAGCGCGGCGGCGGCGATGGCGTCGGGATGGCCGGCGCGGCCGGCCGGGGTGCCGGTCATCAGGTCCTCGCCGGGGTACGCCGCGTCCGGCGCGAGGTCCGGGGGCCGGATCACGCCCGGCGAGACCGCGTTGACCCGGATGCCGAGCGGGCCGAACTCGGCGGCCCAGGCCCGCGTCAGCGTCTCCACCGCGCCCTTGGTCGAGCTGTACAGACCGCCCACCGGCAGCCCGAGGCGGGCCACCCAGCTCCCGAGGTTGACGATCACCCCGCCGCCGTTGTCGATCATCTCCGGCACCACGGCCTGGGTGAGGAAGAAGGGCGCCTTGACGTTGACCCCGTACACCCGGTCGAAGGTCGCGTCGTCCGTCTCCAGGGTCGTGGCGGGCGGGAAGACGCCGGCGTTGTTGACCAGGATGTCGAGCGGGCGGCCGAGCGCGGCGCGGGTGGCGGCGGCGAGCGCCCGGCTCGCGGCGGAGCCGCCGTCGAGGTCGGCGGGTACGAAGTCGGCGCGACCACCGTCGCCGCGGATCGCGGCCACGACCGCTTCCCCCCGCGTGGCGTCACGCCCGGAGACGATCACGTGCGCGCCCTGGGCCGCGAAGAGACGGGCCACTGAGCGGCCGATGTTGCTGGTCGAACCGGTGATGAGGGCCGTCTTGCCGGCCAGTCGCTGTGTCATGGCGGCGAACGTACGGAGTCGGTTTTGGACCCTCAAGTCCAAACCGCGCCCTCCCGAACCGGTCGCGGCCCGGCGCCGTCTCGCTATCCGGTCACGAGCCGTCCGGTCGTGGACCGCCTGATCCACCGCGTCGTAGGCTGCGCGGCATGGCGTTCACGGCCAAGGGGCGGGCGACCCGACAGCGCATCATCGAGGGCGCCGCCGGCTATCTGCGCAGCGACGATCCGGGCAACGTCACGCTCGACGACATCCGCGCGGCCACCAGCACCAGCAAGAGCCAGCTCTTCCACTACTTCCCGAACGGCAAGGAGGAGTTGCTGCTCGCGGTGGCCCAGTACGAGTCCGACCGGGTGCTGGCCGACCAACAGCCCTTCCTGGGCTCGCTCGACTCGTGGGACGCGTGGGAGCAGTGGCGGCGGGTGGTCATCGGCCGGTACCGCGCCCAGGGCCCGCGCTGTCCGCTCGCCGCGCTGATCGGCCAGGTCAGCACCGTGCCGGGGGCCGCCGACGTGACCGCGTCGCTGTTGCGGCGGTGGCAGGAACACCTGCGGCGGGGCATCCTCGCCATGCAGGAGAGCGGCGAGGTGGCCCCGCACGTGGACGCGGACCGCACGGCCGCGGCCTTCGTGGCCGGCACCCAGGGCGGCGTGATCGTGCTCCGTTCGACCGGGGACACCTTCCACCTGGAGGCGGTCCTCGACGCGCTCATCTCCCACCTGCGCGGCGGCGGCCCGGCCCGCCCCGCCGCCGAGTGAGCCGCCCGCCCCCTGGGGGACACCCACGCGCCCCCGCCCCGAGCCGTGGCCACGGCCCGCTCCGAGCCGGGGCCACGGGCCGCCCTGAGCCGCACCCACACGCCAGCCCACCCACCACACCCGTACGCCCCTCCGCAGGCCATCGCCGCACCTCCTCCCCGTACGCGGGGCCGGCGCGCCGTGCCCGTACGCCGGGCCGGAGCGCTCTTGCGCGGGGCAGGACAATGGAACGCGGCACTCAACGCTGGAGGTAGATACATGTCCGAGCCGCATTCGGCTACCAACCCCCGCACCAGCCCGGGGCGGCGCCTCAAACCCGCACCGCTGCTCTTCGAGCCCTCCGAGGCCACCGCGGACCCCGAGCACTTCTTCGACCTGGAGTCGATAGAGGACCCGCGCGAGCTGCTGGCCCGCTCGACCGAGCTGACCCTCGCGTTCCGGGCGGCGGCGGACCGGGCCACCGAGTTCCAGGCGGTGGCGGCGGCTCAACTCGCCGACCCCCAGCGGTTCGACCGGCTCTCCACGGCCATGATCGCCGAACGGGCGGACTGGACCGAGGACTACGCGCGGAAGATGGTCGAGTACGGCCGCGAGCTGATGCGCGCCGGCACCATCACGGAGGCGTGACCGGGACCGGCGGGCCGCTCCTCGCCGCGGCGGCCCGGGCCCGGCGCCGGCCGGCCCCGGCCTCGCCGGATCGGACACCGTTTCGAATGCACCAGTGGCACATGCCCGCCAGGTAGTCGGGGGCGCAAGATACTCCGTACTGCCCCGCCCTGTCCTGGTTTCCGGAATTCACCCAAAACGGAAACTGAACGCCCGGTAAGTATGTCCGCCATGACCAGTACCAGCGACAGCGCGCATAGCGGCGGCAGGCACGGCAGCGAGACGCGACGGGCCCGGAGGTGCGAGGCCGGGCGGGCGACGCGCAGCGGGGCGGGGAGCGGCGCCCGGAACGGAGCCGGGAGCGGCGCCGGCGGCGAGGACGTACCGCCCGGCGACGCCCCCCGAGCGGAGCGCACCGGCCACCCGGGCCGACCCGACACCGACCCGCGCACTGGTCAACCCCATGCCGTCGCCCCGGCCGCTACCCCCGCCCCCACCAGCGACAGCGCGCCGCGCTCCGCCGACGAGACCACCAACGCCGCCGCCACCATCGAGCCCCCCGCCCCGCGCCCCGCCGACGCGCACCCGGCCGCGCCGCCCCGGCCCGCGGCGGCGCAGCCCCGCGCCCCGCTGCCCGCCCGCCCCGCCGCCACCGGCCCCCGCGCACACCCGACCGGCGCCCCGCACCCGGAGGCACCCCGCCTCACCGCCCCGCCCGCCCCGCAGGCCGCCACCCGCACCGCCCCCAAACCAGCCCCGGCACCCACCCAGCGGCCCGCTCCGAAGATCGCTCCGAGGCCCCTCCCGAGGCCGCCCGCGCGGCCCGCCCCGCAGCCCCAACCGGCCCAACGACCCGCGGCGGCGCGATCCGGCGCGCGGCCCGAGCCCCGGCAGTCGGAGCTACGACAGCCCGAGCCACGGCAGCCCGAGCCACGGCAACCCGAGGCGGGACAGTCCGAGGCGCGACAGGCCGACCCACGGCAGTACCCGACGGAGCGGCCGGGCGCTCGCCTCCCCGTCCGGTCCGGCGCGTCCCGCGCAACCGCCGCCGTCGCCCCCGGCGGCGGCCCGCGGCGCGTGGCGCCGACCGTGGCCGAGGCCGCGCGCGCCGGCCGCCCGGACGCCCCCGCCCGGCCCGACGCGCCGCGTCCCGTGGCCCGGGAGCGGCGCGGGCCGGTGGGCGAGGCGCGGTACGGGGCGGCCTCGGTGACGCCCGCCGGGGCGGACTGGCTCGCGTCGGCGAGCGCGTTCCCGCGCAGCGTGCACGCGCTGTGGGCGGCCCGGCCGACCGCGCCCAGCGTGCTGCCGTGCGGCACCGCGTTCGACGTCGTCAGCGCGCCCGCCCTGTTCGGGCGGCGGATGGTCGATCGGCTCTGGTGCGAGGGGCCGGGGTCGGGGCCGGTGGCGGTGCAGCGCGGGCGGGTGCTGCTGTTCACCAGGCCCGGCGTGGCTCAGCGGCTGCCGTCCCTGCTGAGCTGGGAGGAGTGGGGCGCGGGGGTGGTGCCACCGCTGCTGTGTCACGGCGCCGGCGACGCGGTGACCATCCCGCCGCTGCGCGCGCCCGAGCCGGCCGGGTTCGGGGACCTTCCGGAGGCGGCCGACCCGTTCGCCGGCGCGTTCCTCGCGCGGCGCCCGGGCGCCGGCGAGCCGCGCGTTCCGGGGCCCGGCCCGCTGGACCTGCCGGCCGGCGCCCCGTACCCGGACGCGGCACTGCCCCACCCCGGGCACGCGGGCCCGCCGCGCCCGGGGGTCGAGGGCGGGCCGTACCGGGAGGGGGCGCACGCGGAGACGGCGTACGCGGCGGGGGCGTGCGGCGCGCGGGGGGTGGGCTCGTCCGCCGGGGCGTCCGATCCGGACGCGGGCGCCCTGGCCTCCGTGGCGTCGGCGGCGGCGGGTGGGGCGGACGCCGGGCGGCGGGCCGCCGGCGCGGGCGCCGGGTCGCGCTGGCTGGTGGCGCCCGACGTGCGGCACCCCTGGCTGCCCGGCCCTGACGTACTGCTGTGGGCGTGCGTGCGCGCGGCCCGTGGGCAGGCGCGCGGCGCGCGGGCCGACACGCCCGTGACCAGGGCGAGCCCGTCCGGACGCGGCTGATCACGCCGGGCGTAACCGATTTTCATTCCGCCGGACCCTGGTGTTAAGGTTTTCCACGTCAGCGAGCGCCGCTAGCTCAGTTGGTTAGAGCAGCTGACTCTTAATCAGCGGGTCCGGGGTTCGAGTCCCTGGCGGCGCACCTGAAGAAGGGCCCTCGTACTTCGGTACGGGGGCCCTTCGCCATGCCCGGTGGGTGCGGTCCCTGGCGCGCTCGCCGGCCCGGGTCAGCCCACGGGGTCGTGGGTGACTTTCACCGTCCAGGTGGCGCCCCGTCCCTCGGGGCCGCCCTCGGTGTACGCGTCGGCGACGGTGGCGTCCTCGACGCTGACCCGAACGCCGTCCTCGGGCGCGGCATAGCTCTCGCCGACGTCGAGCGGCGCGTCCGCGAGGTCCGGGTAGACCGAGGCGCTCTCGCAGGCCCCGGCGTCCGGGTGCCCGTCGATGACCTTGACCGGGCCTTCGGCGGAGGCGGTCCCGCTGCGCACCCGGTAGATCAGCACGCCCTCGGAGCAGGTGCCCGCGTCGTTGCCGTACGCCCCGCGCGCCTCGATGACCAGCGCGCTCTCCGGGCCGGTGCGCACCACCACCACGCGCGGGTGGCCCGGGGCGCCGGGGGCGCGCGGGGCGCCGAGCGGGTCGAGGGTGTGCAGGGTGGTGCCGGGGCGGTGGACGCACACGACCTCGCGCCCGCCGAGCCAGCCCAGCTTCCACTTGTGCCAGCCGAACGGCTCGGGCGCCATGCCGAACTGGCTGCCCATCAGGTCCCAGTCGCCGACGTGGGTGTCCCAGTCGCCCTTGCCGTCGCTGGGGCGGTGGTAGAGGTCGGGCAGGTCGAAGACGTGGCCGGTCTCGTGGGCCAGGACGTTGTGGTCGGGCGGGTGCTGCTCGAAGACGGTGACCAGGCGGCGCAGCTTGGTGCCGTCCACGGTCAGCGGCCGGTCGAGGTTGACGACCTTGGTGGCGTCCGCGTCCACGCCCGGCGCGCCCGGGTCGGCGACCAGGTAGACCAGGTCGTACCGGCCGAAGTCGACGGCGGGATCGGCGGTGGCCAGCGCGTCGCGCAGGTAGGCGGCGCGCCGGTCGCTCTCCCAGTCGCGCTGGATGGCGTACGTGGTGGAGGGGGCCGGCATGGCCAGCCAGCGCCGCATGGGGTGGACCCGCAGCTCGAACTTCCCGTACGAGGCGCGCGCGAAGAACCGCGCGGTGCCCGGGAAGTGGTCGGCGGCCAGCGCGGTTGGAGTGAGGGTGGGGCGTGCGTCGGGGAAGGACAGGAAGATCATCGCGGCGTCGAGGGTGCCGAGCGGGCGGGGATACTCCGGGTTCCAGGTGTCCAGGCCCTCGGAGTGGTGCGCGCCGGTGCGCTCCAGCGCGCACGGCCCGCCGGGGCCCACCGCGACCGCGGGGCCGGTGACCACGGTGGTGGCGATGACCGCGCTCAACGAGGTCAACACCGCCGCCGTGCGGCGCAGGGGCCCGGCCCTGGCGGGTGCACGCGAACGCGCCACAACGACCTCCCCGGGTGGACGAGGGGACACCTCAACCACCTTGTGCGGGTTTGTCGGGGTACGCCCTGTTCCACTCAACCAGTCGAGTGACAAGCCGGCCTGGCGGGTATGTAACAGAAAGTCACAGCCGGTCAATTGAAAGCTGGGATTGTGCACGGTCCGCCAAAAGCAATCATTCTCTTACCCGGGCCCCAAGGTGATGCCGATGATCGCGGCGGCGTCGCTGGAACGGCCGAAGAGCAAACCTCTATGATCGCCACATTTCCAGCGCGAATTCCCTCCCCGGGCCGCCTGCCCTGGCTGCCCGCCGCCCGGTATGCGACTGACCCACACCCTGTACGAGACGAGCGCTTTGCGGGAGCGAGCGGTGAGCGGATCTCTCGACGGCCACAGCGGCGCGCCTAGCGCGACCCTGCCGACGATGACGGAACGTAACGCACCACTGAGTGAGTACCGCGCCGCCTTTCATGCCGCGCATGTGGCGATGGCTGTCGTCGACCACGAGGGGGTGGTGCACGCCGCGAACGCGGCTCTCGGAGCGCTGCTCGGCGCCGACCCCGAGCGGTTGCGCGGCGCCAACGCCGCCGACCTCGCCGACCTGCGCGAGGACCCGCGGCTGTGGTCCGCGTACGGCGAGGTGCTGCGCGGACGGCACGACCGGCTGCGCTGTACGCGACGGCTGCGGGAGCGCGACGGGCGCGCCCGCTGGGTCGAGGTCACCGTGGTCCCGCTGGCCGGGGACGCCGACCTGACCGCCGACCTGACGGCCGCGCTGCCCGCGGACCGGCGCCGCCGGCGGCGCGCCGACCGGCGGGCCGCCGCCCGGGCCGACCGGTGCGACCAGCACCCGGAGGGGCCGGCCGAGCGGCGGGCGGTGCTGCTGACCATCGTGGACGTGAGCGAGCAGCACGATCTTCAGGCCCGGCTGCGCCACCTCCAGATGCACGACCCGGTGACCCGGCTGCCCAACCGGAGCCTGTTCTTCGAGCGGCTGGCCAGCGCGCTGGAGTCGGCCACGGTGGCGCCCGGGGCGGCCCAGGTGCCGCATCCGTCGGGCGGGCCGGCCACGCCGCACGGCGACGGGGACGCGCCGCGCACGGGGGCCGGACCCACGGCCGATGGCGGTTCCGGCGGCGGTGGCGAGCCGGGCCCGCAGCGCGGTGGCGACGCCCAGCGCGGTGGCGGGGCCGGGGTGGCGGCCACGGGTGGGCGGCGCAGTGGCCGGGTCGGGCTGTGCTACCTCGACCTCGACGGCTTCAAGGCGATCAACGACACGCTCGGGCACCGGGTCGGGGACGAGCTGCTCGGCGCGGTCGGGCAGCGGCTGGCCGAGTGCGCCGCGCCCGACGGGCACCTGGTGGCCCGGCTCGGCGGTGACGAGTTCGCGCTCCTGGTGACCGACTCGACCGGCACCGACCAGCTCACCGAGTTGGCCCACGCGCTGCTCGTCGCCCTCCAGCGGCCGTTCGACGTGGCCGGGCACCGGCTGACGGTCTCGGCGAGCATCGGGGTCGTGGAGCGGCTGGCCGCCGGGACGCACACCACCGCCCTGATGCAGGCCGCCGACACCACGCTGTACTGGGCGAAGGCGGACGGCAAGGCCCGGTGGGCGCTCTTCGACCCGGAGCGCAACGCGCACCGGATGACCCGTCAGGCGCTGTCCAGCACGCTGCGGCAGGCCGTCGAGCGGGGCGAGTTCATGCTGGAGTACCAGCCGCTCGTCGGCCTGGAGGACGGCGTGGTGCGCGGCGCGGAGGCGCTGGTGCGGTGGCGGCACCCGCAGTTCGGGCTGCTGGCGCCGAATCGGTTCATCGGATTGGCGGAGGAAAACGGCGCCATCGTGCCGCTGGGCCGCTGGGTGTTGCGCACCGCGTGCTGGCAGGCCAGGCACTGGCAGCTGGCCCACCCCACGCGGCCGGTGCGGGTCAGCGTCAACGTGGCGGTGCGGCAGGTGTGGGACTCGGACCTGGTCGCGGACGTGGCGGCGACCCTCGCGGAGACCGGGCTGCCGGCCGAGCTGCTGCAACTGGAGCTCACCGAGTCGGCCGTGATGGGCTCGGCCGGCCGCCCGTTGCAGGCGTTGCAGCAGCTCAGCGACATGGGCGTGACCATCGCCATCGACGACTTCGGCACCGGCTACTCCAACCTGGCCTATCTGAGCCGGTTGCCGGTCTCCTCGCTGAAGCTGGACGGTTCGTTCGTCCGTGGCTTCCGTGCCGAGGAGCACCCGAACCCGGCCGACGAGACGATCGTCGAGGCGTTGGTGCAGCTCGCGCACCGGCTCGGGCTCACGGTGACCGCCGAGTGCGTGGAGAGCGCGGAGCAGGCCGAGCGGCTCGGGCGCATCGGCTGCGACACCGGGCAGGGCTGGTTCTTCTCCCGCCCCGTGTCGCCCGAGCAGATCTCGGCCCTGCTCCGCGAGGAGGGCGCGGCCGAGGGGCCAGCGGAGGGCTGAGCCGGCCCGCCGGCCGGCGCGCCCCGGTCGCGCGGGGCGTCCCGATCGCTCGCCCCGCCCCTTCCCGGGCCCGCGCCCGGCCGGGGCGGGACCCGTACGACGGGGGTCGCGGCGGCGGCCCGTGGTCAGGACGCGGTCGGCGCCGGCAGGCCGTACGCGTCGGCGATCAGCTCGTACGAGCGCAGCCTGGCTCGCGGGCTGTGCACGTTCGCCGTGATCACCAGCTCGTCCGCGCCGGTGCGCTTGACCAACTGGTCGAGGCCGTCGCGCACGGCGTCCGGCGTCCCGTGCACCACGTTGGCGACGTGGCTGTCCACGAACTCCCGCTCGGCCGGGGCGAACGCGTACTCCTCGGCCTCCTCCGGCGTCGGGATCAGGCCCGGCCGGCCGAGCCGCAGCCGGATCATGGACAGGGCGCCGGTCATGACCTGGCGGCGGGCCTCCCGCTCGTCCTCGGCGGCCAGCGCGCCGACCCCGATGGAGGCGTACGGGGCGTCCAGCACGGCCGACGGGCGGAACGAGGAGCGGTAGAGGTCGAGCGCGGGGATGGTGTTGGCCGCCGAGAAGTGGTGCGCGAAGGAGAACGGCAGCCCGAGCGCGCCGGCGAGCTGGGCGCTGAAGCCGCTGGAGCCGAGCAGCCAGATCGCGGGCCGGTCGGCGGACTGCACGCCGCCGGGGACGCTGCCCTGGATGGGTCCGGGGATGGCGTGGATGCGCGCGTACCGGTGGCCGTCGGGGAAGTCCGCGTCCAGGAACCTGGTCAGCTCGGCGAGCTGGCGGGGGAACTCGTCGGCGCCCTCGTTCAGCCGGTCCGAGCGGCGCAGCGCGGCGGCGGTCGCCCCGTCGGTGCCGGGCGCGCGGCCGAGCCCGAGGTCGACCCGGCCCGGGGCCATCGCCTCCAGGGTGCCGAACTGCTCGGCGATGACCAGCGGCGCGTGGTTGGGCAGCATGACGCCGCCGGAGCCGAGCCGGATGCGGTCGGTGTGGGCGGCGAGGTGGGCGAGGATGACCGCGGGCGACGAGCTGGCGACGCCCGGCATCGAGTGGTGTTCGGCCACCCAGAACCGGTGGAAGCCGCGCCGCTCGGCGAGCTGGACCAGCTCCACGGAGGTGCGCAGCGCGTCGCTCGCGGTCAGCCCGCTGCCGACGGTCGCCAGGTCCAGCACGGAGAGCGGTACGGGTGCGGTGCCGCTCGCCGTTCCTCGAATCGTGTCCACCGGCGTCGTGCCTCCTGAGATCGCGTACGTAGCGGAAGACCTAACCGGAGATGGCATCCGGTTATTCCCGGGGCCCGCCACGCGACCTCGCGGGTCTCCTCGTACGGACCACGGTACGGACCACGACAACGGCCCCGACACGGACCCCGCGCCCGCCACCGGTCGCGCCCAACTCCCCTACGGAGAGCGGCTGTTACGCCTCACGCGGCCGGGCGCTCGGTCTCCGCCGCGAACAGTCGACCGAGCCCGGGGCGGGTCACCGCGCGGTCGAGGAGGCGCAGGCCCTCCCAGACGGTGACCTGGTTGGCGGTCAGTACGGGCTTGCCGACGGCGGCCTCCAGGGCGGGCAGGTGGGCCGCGGTGTGCAGGGCGGTGTCCGGCAGCAGCACCGCCCGCGCCCCCGGGTGGTCACCGGCGCGGGCCAGGCCCAGCACCTCCGCCTCGCCCCAGGTGCCGACCTCGGCCGCGGTGATGACGCCGCTGGCGCGCGCCTGGACCACCTCGATGCCGGCCGCCCTGAGGAAGGCCGTGAAGCGGTCGGCTACGTCCCGCGGGTACGTGGCGGCCACGGCCACCCGCTCGGCGCCGATGGCGCGCGCCGCGCGGGCGAAGGCGAAGGACGTACTGGACGCCGGGGTGCCGGCGGTGGCCGCCAGCTCGCGCACCTGCGCGCCGGCGCCCTCCCAACCGAAGACGAAGCTGGCGCTGGTACAGGCCCAGACGACCGCCTCCGCGCCGCGCCGGCGCAGCTCCCCCACCCCGGCCGCGAGCCTGGCCGCCGAGCCCATTTCCACCAGGGCGTCCACCCGGTGCGCGTCCTCGCCGATATCGGTATGGACCAACGGAAGCCGAATATCACCACCGAGCGACTTCTCCAGACGCGGATAGTCGTCCTCCGCCGAGTATCCGGGGTAAAGAAATCCGACCGTCGCCACGCGCCACCTCCTGATCGATCGCTGTTCTCGCTGTTCTCTCACCGGGTCACGCCGTACCGCCCCGTGTCCGCTGTTCGACGCCCCGCGCTCGGGAGCCGACCATGACGCCGTTCGGCCCTTTCCGAGCGTTCGCGGGCCGCTGTTTCCATCCCGCCGATTCGCCCCGCCCCCGCGTTCCGCTTCGGGGCCGGCGCGGCTCGGAAACGGAACGTGTCCGCGTTAGGCGGCGGCCCCTCTGCCCGCCCGTCGGCTAACCGGTCGGGCCGCCGTACTCGTCCGGGAACGGCGGCGGATCGAGGCGGTCCGGGAGGTCCGGCTCCGGGGTGCCGGACGAGCCGGCGTACGCCTCCTCCGGCGGCGGGTCGGGCTCCAGCGCGACCGGGCCCGAGCGCGCGGCGGGGTCGACCAGCGCCTGGTAGGGGCCGACGGCCCGGGCGCCCATCGTCCGCAGTGCCGACCACATCGTCACCTGGTTCGCGGACAGCACCGGCATCCGCAACTCCGCCTCCAACTGCGGAATCACGTCGTAGGTGGGGAGGTTGGTGCAACTGATGAACAGCGCGTCGGCGGAGCCGACCACCGCCAGCCGCGCCATGTCCACCACGTCCCGGTAGGGCACCCACCAGATCTCCCTGGTCAGCCCCAGGTAGGCGCGGCCCACGACGGCGATCTCGGCCGCCGCCAGGTACTCCTCCAGGGCGTCGGTGACCGACTTCGTGTACGGCGTGACCAGGGCGATCCGCCGCGCGTCCAGCTCGTCGAGGGCCGCGAGCAGCGCGCCCGACGTGGTCAGCGACGGCACCTCACCGGCCTGGGTCATCGCCGCGCACATCGCCCGCTCGCCCGGCACGCCCCCGACGAAACTGCCCGACGCGCACGCGTACGCCACCACCTCGGGCGTGACGGCGCACAGCGCCCGCACCGCCGCGTGCAGCGTCTCGTGCTCGCTGACGACGCGCGCCAGGTCGAGGCTCACCTCGACCGGGACGAACGGCGTGCGGGTCAGATGCAGCGACACCTCGTCCGGAACCCAGCGCCACAGTTCGCGGTCCAGCGCGAAGTCGAACGGAGCGACGACACCCACGCCGCGCTGCTGCCGCGGACCGCCCAGAAAAGAGACGTCCATTGTCGAGCCCCCATACGAAACGCCGGGCTGCGGCCATTGGCCAGGGGAAAGAGAACCGGTGAATGCCGGGACGTCGGGATAAGGAACCGTTGTTGACGACGGTAGTTTCCGCTGCCTAGCGTGGTCAATCCTCATATTCACAGCGATGTCCCGCTCGTGAGGAACTTCCTATCCGCTCGACGTTTCGGAACGGTTTCCCGCCCATGTCTGAACACACCGTCGTGGTCCTTGGCGACACTCCCCCCGTACGGCTCGACCGGCTCGCCGGCCGTGCCCGGGTCCAGGTCAGCGACGACGCGTCGCTGCCCGCGCTGCTGCCAGGCGCCGACGTGCTGCTCGTGTGGGACTTCCAGTCCGACGCGTTGCGCGACGCCTGGCCGGGTTCGGGGCCCAGGCCCGGGTGGGTGCACACGGCCAGCGCCGGCGTCGACCGGCTGCTCCTCCCCGACCTGGTCGAGTCCGAGACGGTGCTGACCAACGCGCGCGGCGTCTTCGACCAGCCGATCGCCGAGTACGTCGGCGCGCTGGTGCTGTCCTTCGCCAAGGATCTGCCCGGCACCTGGGAGCTCCAGCGCCAACGCCGCTGGCGGCACCGCGAGACCCGGCGGCTGGCCGGCACCCGCGCGGTGGTCGTCGGGGTCGGGCCGATCGGCCGGGCCATCGGCGAGTTGCTGCGGGCGCTCGGCGTGCGCGTGGAGTGGGTGGGGCGCACCGCGCGCGCGGGCGTACGGGGCGCGGACGAGCTGCCCGACCTGTTGCCGGGCGCCGACTGGGTGGTGTGCGCCGCGCCGCTGACCCCCGCGACCCGCGGCATGTTCGACCGCGCGGCGTTCGCCCGGATGGCGCCCTCGGCGTACTTCGTCAACGTGGGCCGTGGCCCGCTGGTGGTCACCGAGGAGCTGCGCGCGGCGCTGCTGGAGCGGCGCCTCGCGGGGGCGGCCCTGGACGTGTTCGAGCAGGAACCGCTGGCGTCGGACAGCGCGCTGTGGGACACGCCCGGGCTGCTGGTCTCGCCGCACATGAGCGGCGACACCGTGGGCTGGCGGGACGACCTGGCCCGGCAGTTCGAGGACAACTTCGACCGGTGGGCGGCGGGCGAGCCGCTGTTCAACGTGGTCGACAAGCGGCTCGGCTACGTGCCCGGATGAGGTACCGCGCACGAGGTCACCGCACCACCGTCCGGTGGGCCGGCCGGCGCCACCGATCGCCCGAGTGAACCCGGAGGGGCCGGATGACCGATCTGTGCGACCTGAAAGCCGTTCAACTCGTCGAGAGCTACGCGGCGCGCACCGTGTCGCCGGTCGAGGCCACCCGGGCCGCGCTGGCCCGGGCCGAACGGATCCAGCCCCTGGTGCACGCCTTCACCCGGCTGGACGCCGAGACGGCGCTGCGCGAGGCCGCCGAGTCCGCCGCGCGGTGGGCGCGCGGCGAACCGCTGGGCCTCCTTGACGGGGTGCCGGTGTCGATCAAGGACATCCTGCTGCTGCGCGGCGGGCCCACGCTGCGCGGCTCGCTCACCGTCTCCGAACGGGGCCCGTGGACGGAGGACGCGCCGGCGGTGGCCCGGCTACGCGAGCACGGCGCGGTCTTCCTCGGCAAGACCACCACGCCCGAGTTCGGCTGGAAGGGGGTGACCGACTCGCCGCGCGAGGGCGTCACCGGCAACCCGTACGACCCCGCGCGCACCTCCGGGGGCTCCAGCGGGGGCAGCGCGGCGGCGGTGGCCTGGGGCGCCGGGCCGCTGAGCCTGGGCACCGACGGCGGCGGCTCGGTGCGCATCCCGGCCGCGTTCTGCGGCACCTTCGCGCTGAAGCCGACGTACGGGCGGGTGCCGCTGTACCCGGCGAGCCCGTTCGGGACGCTCTCGCACGTGGGCCCGATCACCCGGGACGCGGCCGACGCGGCGTTGCTGATGGACGTGATCAGCGGCGCCGACTGGCGGGACTGGTCGCAGCTCGGGGCGCCGGGCGACGGGTTCAGGGCCGGGCTCGACGAGCCGCTGACCGGGTTGCGGGTCGCCTACAGCCCCACGCTCGGCGGGGTCTCGGTGGACCCGGAGGTGGCCGTGGCGGTGCGGCGGGCGGTGGAGCTGCTGGCCGGGCTGGGCGCCGTGGTCGAGGAGGCCGAGCCGGGGTTCGCCGATCCGGTGGAGGCGTTCCACGTGCTGTGGTTCAGCGGGGCCGCGCGGGTGGCGCAGCCGCTGGACGAGGAGCGGCGGGCGCTGCTCGACCCGGGGCTGCGCGAGGTGTGCGAGCGGGGCGCGGCATACAGCGCGCTCGACTACCTGGCGGCGGTGGACGCGCGGATGGCGCTCGGCCACGCGATGGGCCGCTTCCACACCCGCTACGACCTGCTGGTCACCCCGACGCTGCCGATCACCGCCTTCGCCGCCGGCGTCGAGGTGCCGCCAGGCTCGGGGCTTGAGCGGTGGACCGGCTGGACGCCGTTCACCTACCCGTTCAACCTCACCCAGCAGCCGGCCGCCTCCGTGCCGTGCGGGCTCTCCTCCCGGGGCTTGCCGATCGGCGTGCAGTTGGTGGCGGCGCGGCACGCGGACGCGCTGGTGTTGCGCGCCGCGCACGCGCTGTACGGGGCGGGCGTCGCCGACGCGGTACGACCGCCGGCGCCGGGGGCCGGGGCGTGAGCCGTGCCGGCCGTCACGCGCGGCGGAAGCTGAGGGTCTCCCCCAGCGCGCCGGCGCGCCACAGGTCCTGGCAGGCGGCGGCCATGCGGTCCAGCCCGTCGACCACGGCGCCCCAGACGATGCCGGGCACCCAGCCGGCGTCGCCGTTGATCAGCAGGTTGTTGCGCTCGTAGAACAGCGCGAGGTCGACCACCTGGGACCGGATGGGCCGCGCCGGCGCGGGGTCGGTGCCCGCGCCGCGCGCGGTGGCCGCCCGCGCCGCCTCGTAGCCGTAGGAGGCGGTGCCCAACTGGGTGTCGGTGAACGTGAAGTAACACAGGTCGCCGGGGATGGGGGTGATGGTCGGGTTCTCCAGGGGTGGCTCCTGTGGGGCGAACGGCGGCACGAGCGTGTAGATCTCGTTGCGCGCGTACTTCGCGTGGTAGACGTCGCCACCCAGCGGGAGCGCGTTCCACACGGCGTCGCAGGTGCGGGGGGCGCGGTCGTCGAGCAGCTTCGCCGTGCAGCGCACGCCGCGCCCGTCGAGCGAGACTTCCAAGAACCGGTCGGTCACCGACTGCTCCTCTCGTCGCTTTCCGGAATCCATCGTGCCGCGCTCCTCCAGGTCACGGCCTGTCCACGGGCTACGTCAAGGGCTGGAAACGATCGGCATAACTTCAACCAACTCGGGTAGCCGCGCGGCCATGGCTCGACCACGAGGGAACGACAAGGGAAAAGGGCTGGCACGGCGCTCGCTGCTCGCGGGCGGCGCGGCTCTGGGGCTGCTGGGGGCGGCCGGGTGCAGCCGAGTCTCCAGCGCGGACGCCAAGGACGGGGGAAATCTGCTGGACCGGCTCAAGACGCAGGGCACGGTGCGGCTGGGGATCGCGGGGGAGATCCCCTTCGGGTACATCGACAAGGACGGAGAGTTCACGGGGGAGGCGCCGGAGATCGCCAAGGTGATCTTCAAGCGGCTCGGGGTCGGCAGCGTGCAACCGGTACCGACGGAGTTCTCCTCACTCATCCCGGGGTTGCGCTCTCAGCAGTTCGACGTGGTCTCGGCCGGCATGTACATCGACCCGGTCCGCTGCGAGCAGGTGATCTTCTCCGATCCCGACTACAAGATGCTCGACGCGTTCATCGTGGCCAAGGGCAACCCGAAGAACCTGCGCAGCTACAAGGACATCGTGCGCGCCGGCGCGCGGATGGCCAGCGGCACCGCGTACGCCCAGATCGGCTACGCGGTCACGGCGGGCGTCAAGCGCTCGGAGATCACCGTGCTGCCCGACCAGCTCGCGGGGCTGCTCGCGGTGGAACAGGGCCGCGTGGACGTGTTCGCCGGGACCACCGTGACCGTGCACAACGTGGTCAAGCAGCGCGGCAGCCGCAAGGCCGAGGCGACCGAGCCGTTCCAGGCGCTGGACGCCGACGGCAAGCCGGCGATCGGCGCGGGCGGGTTCGCCTTCCGCCCGGAGGAGACCAGGCTCCGGGACGCCTTCAACGTGGAGCTGCACAAGATGAAGAAGAGCGGCGAACTCCTGCGCGTCATGCGGCCGTTCGGCTTCACCGAGACGGAGATGACCGATCTCACGGCCAAGGAGTTGTGTTCATGACCGCGGGACTGTGGGAGCACTGGCTCCTGCCCGGCATCTGGATCACCATCCAGCTCACGCTCTACAGCGCGGTCTTCGCCACCCTGGTGGCCTTCGGCGTCGGCATCGCGCGCACCTCGCGGCTGTGGATCGTCCGCTTCCTGACCGGCTTCTACGTGGAGGTCTTCCGCGGCACCTCGGCCCTGGTGTTGATGTTCTGGTTGTTCTTCGTGATGCCGCTGGGCTTTGAGTTCCAGCTCGTACCCATGTGGGCCGCAGTGCTGGCCCTGGGGCTGACGTACGGGGCGTACGGCTCCGAGATCGTGCGCGGCGCGCTGGCGGCGGTGGCCCCGGCGCAGCGCGAGGCGGCCATCGCGCTCAGCTTCTCGCCGGCGCAGCGGATGCGGCGGGTGGTGCTGCCGCAGGCCATCCCCGAGATGATCCCGCCGTTCAACAACCTGCTGATCGAGCTGCTGAAGGCGACCGCGCTGGTGTCGGCCGTGAGCGTCGCGGACATCACCTTCGCCGCCCAGCTCTCGCGCCTGGCGACCGGCGAGAGCCTGGAGATCTACTCGATCATCCTGGTCCTGTACTTCGTGCTCGCCTTCCTCCTCACCCGGGCGATGCGACTCCTTGAGCGCAAGGCCAAGGCGAGCATCGGGCAGGCGCCGCCGCCGGGCAACGGCCTGCTGGCCAAGCTGACGAAGGGGCCGGCCAGGACCGCGGCGAACCGTTCCGGCACGCCGAAGTCCGCCGACGCCCTGGCTCCGGGAGGTGCCAAGTGACCTGGAACTGGGACGTCGCCAGGGACTTCCTGCCCGAACTGCTCGACGGGCTGCTCATCACGTTGCAGGCCACCGCGCTCGGCTCGGTGCTCGCCTTCGCGCTCGGCCTCGTGTGGGCGCTGGCCCTGCGCTCGCCGACGCGCTTCGTGCGCTGGCCGGTGGGCGTCTTCGTGGAGTTCATCCGCAACACGCCGCTGCTGGTGCAACTCTTCTTCTTCTACTGGGTGCTGCCGAGCTGGGACATCAAGTTCTCCGCGCTCACCACGGGCGTGATCGCGCTCGGCCTGCACTACTCGACGTACGTCGCCGAGGTCTACCGCGCCGGCATCGACGGCGTACCGGTCGGCCAGTGGGAGGCGGCCACCGCGCTGAACATGGCGCGCGGGCGGACCTGGTTCGTGGTGATCCTGCCGCAGGCCATCCGCCGCGTGGTGCCGGCCCTGGGCAACTACGTCATCGCGATGCTGAAGGACTCCCCGATGATCGCGCTGATCGGCGTCACCGACATGTTGCAGAAGGCCCGGTCGGAGGGCGCGACCTCGTTCCAGTACATCGAGCCTTACACGATGGTCGGCATCGCCTTCATCCTCATTTCGTACCCGGCATCCCTGTTGATGCGAGCCCTGGAGCGTCGTCTTGGCCACTGAACCCCTCACCCAGAACCCCGCCGTGGACGGCTCCGAGCTGATCCGCTTCGACCACGTCACCAAGCGGTTCGGCGACAACACCGTCCTGGACAACCTCGACTTCACGGTCGCCTCCGGCAAGCACGTGACCCTCATCGGCCCGTCCGGCTCCGGCAAGACGACGATCCTGCGGCTGCTGATGACGCTGCTCAAGCCCGAAGAGGGCACGATCATGGTGGACGGCGACTACCTCACCCACGAGGAGAAGAACGGCAAGCTGGTCCCGGCCGGCGAGAAGCACACCCGTGAGGTGCGCAAGAAGATCGGCATGGTCTTCCAGCAGTTCAACCTGTTCCCCAACATGCGCGTGCTACGCAACATCACCGAGGCCCCGGTGCACGTGCTCGGCATGAGCAAGGACGAGGCCGAGGAGCGCGCCCGCGGCCTGCTCGACCTGGTGGGCCTCGGCGACAAGTACGACGCGTACCCGACCCAGCTCTCCGGCGGCCAGCAGCAGCGCGTCGCCATCGCCCGAGCGCTGGCGATGCGCCCGCAGGTGCTGCTGCTTGACGAGGTGACGTCGGCGCTCGACCCGGAGCTGGTCGCGGGCGTGCTGGACGTGCTGCGGGACCTGGCGCACACGACGGACATCACCATGTTGTGCGTGACGCACGAGATGAACTTCGCCCGGGACATCTCGGACGACGTGTTGATGTTCGACGCGGGGCGCGTCATCGAGTCGGGCCCGCCGGAGAAGATCTTCAGCGAGCCGGAGCACGAGCGCACCCGCGAGTTCCTGAGCGCCGTGCTCTGAGCGCGACGCTCCGGGGCCGGGCGTCAGGCCGGGCCGGGCGTCGGGCCAGGCGTCGGGCCGGGCCGGGTGCCGGGCCCGGAGCGCCGTCGGTGGCTCCGCGACGGTGGGGGCCCGCTGCGCGCCGCGAGCGCGGCGGTCCCCCGAGCTGGTGATCCGATCCATGACGCTGACATATGCCACCGTGGCGCCTCGCTGTTGAGCCGGGTCTCCGGCGACAGCAATTCACCCAACACCCCCGTCATGGCAACCGCTTGACGGCTATCGTGGTACGAAGCTCCGCTGCCCCAGGTCGCGCCGCGCTCCACCCATCGGCCGTGACCTGCAGCGACAGCGACACCGCAAGCGGTCACAACCTGGTAGGGGGAAACCGTGGCGCCGAAGCCCGAGCCGACCGCCCCACAGCACTCGGTACGGCATGCCCTCCGAGTGCTGGAGATGGTCTCCAAGCACACAGGTGGCGTCACCGACGTCGAGATCGCCCGTCGCATCGACGCCTCCAGCGCCCAGCTCGCCGAACTCCTGGCCATGCTGCGCCGCGAGGGGTACGTGGAACAGACGAGCGACGGGGCCTACGTCAGCGGGGAGGCGCTGCTCGTCCTCGGCGGCAGCGGCGCCAACCGCCAGCAGGCCCTGCACGCCAAGCTCCAGCGCACGCTCACCGTGCTGCGCGACACGGTCGGCGCGGCGGTCTACATCAGCCGGTACATCGACGGCGAGGTGAAGATCACCCAGTACGCGGACGGCCCGAACGCGCCGAGAGTCAACGAGTGGGTCGACTTCAGAGTCGCCGCCCACGCGAGCGCGGTCGGCAAGTGCCTGCTCACCCAGCTCGACTACAACGAGCGCCGCGAGCACCTGTCGCGACACAAGATCGTGCGGCTCACCTCGCGCACGACCACCAGCGAGCGGGTGCTCTTCAGCCGCCTGGACAGCCAGCCCGCGACGGTGCCCGTGCTCGACCTCCAGGAGTACGCGGTGGGCACCGTCTGCGCCGCCGTGCCGATCACGGCCGGCCGCGCGGTCGGCTGCCTGGCCCTGTCGCTGCCGGTGGAGCACGCGCACCGACTCCGACAGGCGGCGTACGCGCTGAACCGCGAGGCCGCGCCCGTGCTGCTGTCGCTCACGCTCTAGCTGTACTGATCACGAGCGCCCTGGCGGTGCCTCGCCGGCACGGCGGATCGCGGCGGCCGGGCGGTCTGCCGGCTCGCGGCGGCCGGGCGCGGCTCGCCGCGGGCGAGCGGGCGCCGGGCGGCCAGCGGCGGGCGAGCGGGGCAGGTCATGGCGGTGGGGGCGGGTCGGGCGGTGGTTCTGAGCACCCCCGACGGGCGGGTAAGATGGACTTCGTCAACGCGCGCCGCTAGCTCAGTTGGTTAGAGCAGCTGACTCTTAATCAGCGGGTCCGGGGTTCGAGTCCCTGGCGGCGCACTTCGTATGACGCATCAGACAGCGGGCCCCCGGAGTTCTCCGGGGGCCCGCTGTCGTGTGTGCGCCCGGCCGACTCAGGCGGAGAGCGCGCCCTCGTCCCGGGCCGGCCGGCGTGCGCCGAGCGTGCCCTCGGGCGGCGGGCCGTGGCGCGCTCCCACGGGGGCGGGCACAGGCGCGTGCGGGCGACACGGGGCAGCGTGGGGCTGCTCCGTGCCGCCCGGGTGAACGGTGGCGCGGGCGAAGACCGTCGTCGCGGCGGCGGGTTCGCCGTCGTGGCCGGTCAGCGTCGCCGTCCCGGACGGACAGGGGTCGCCGGGGGCCGGCGGCGCTGGCGCGGGTCTAGAACTCGACGTCCGAGCAGGCGTAGAACGCGTTGCCCGTGTCGTTGATCGTCCAGACGGCCACGAGCACGTGCTTGCCGCTGCGCTGCGGCAGGGTGGCCGGGTGGCTCGTGCTGGGCGAGGGCTGCTTGCCCTTGTAAGGGACGGTGTGGAACGGCGTCAGGTCCAGGCTGGCCCGGGTGACCGGCTTGGTCGGGTCGAAGCCGTCCTTGGTGAGGTAGTAGCGGAAGTCGGTGGTGGAGTGCGGCACCGGAATCCGCCAGGTGAGGTTGATGCTCTGCCCGGAGGAGAGCTTGGTGGCGGGCCACTTGCCGCCGCGGGGGTCGTCGAGCGGGGCCCATCGACCGTCGCCGCCGGCGCAGATCTTGCCGTCGGCGGGGCCGCGCGTGGGGAAGCCCTTCGGGCCCTCGACGCTCTGTGGCTCCCACTGGATGTCGCCGCAGTTCTTGACCTTGCCCTGGGCGCACAGGATTTGCCGGCTCGGGGGGTTGTCGCTGTAGCCGTGGCTGGTGGCGGTGCCACCGGTCATCAAGACGGACGATCCCGCGATGCCGAGCCCGAGAAGGGCCGCACTGATCTTCTTACGCATGCTTGGCTCCTGACAAGCGTGTGGGGAGTGCGTGTGGAGGCGGTTCTGGCGTGCGTGAAGTGGTGCGCGGGGGGTGGGTGCTGAGGCTGGTGCGCGTAGGGGGTGGGGGCGGTCTAGACCAAGTTCGAGACTAGTCCTGCCAACTGAACATGTCCATATCAAGTGGAACCAGAACGCGGTCGCAGCGCCGCCTCGATTCCTTGACCTGTTCACCATTCGGTTGGTCGTTGCCCGCCACCCAGGCACGGGCCCGCTCGTCATCCCGGCCGCCCGCCAACTGCCGCTTCACCAAACGGTGTTCGCGTACCGCGTCCGCCGTCTCCAGGTACCAGACCTCGGCCAGCGACGCGCGCGCGGCGCGCCATCCCGGGGCGTCGCACGCGAGGTAGTTCCCCTCGGTGATCACCAGTCGGGCCGACGGGGGCACCAGGTGCCGGGCCGCCACCGGCTCGTGCAGCGTCCGGTCGTAGTCGGGTACGTAGATGTCGTGCCGCCCCTCCCGTCGCACCCGGTCCAGGAGTGCGGCGTACCCCCAGACGTCGAAGCTGGGCTCCGAGCCCTTGCGGTCGGTCAGGTTGAGCCGGCGCAACTGCGCGTTGGAGAGGTGGAACCCGTCCAACGGCAGGTACGCGGCGCTGCCCGCGCCGTGCCGCTCCCGCACGGCGGCGACCAGGGCCCGGGCCAACGTCGACTTCCCGGCCCCCGGCGCGCCGGCGATCCCCAACAGCCGCCGCGGCGGGACCGTGTCCGTCGCCCCGTCGGGCGCGGCGCGCCGCACCGCGTCGTCGGCGACGAGCGACCATGCCTCGGCGGCGAGCGCGGCGAGGTCCAACGGCGGCGCGGCGCGCCCCGGGCGGGCGGCCCCGTGCCCCGGAGGCTCGGGGCGCTCCGGGGGCAGGGGGCCCTGCGGGCCTGCGGAGAGGTCCGGGCCTGCGGCGAGGTCCGGGCGTGCGGGGTTCTCGGGTACGGGGAGGTCAGCCATGCCACGGCACGCTAGGCTCTCGACGCCGCCACGCCCCACCCACCCCACCCACGCGCCGCGTCCCGTACGCCGTGCCCGGCCCGCCGCGCCCGTACGCCGTGGCGCGCCCCGCCTCCTTCGTACGCCCGCGCCGCGCCGGGCGCGCCGGCGGCTCAGGCGACCTGCCGTTCCCCGGTCTCGGGGGACGGGGACTGGGCCGTGTGCAGCAGGTGGGCGTAGCTGTGGCGCAGGGCGATGAGGGAGGTACGGGCCTCGTGGTACGCCGCCGAGACCGGGCCGCCGCGCGGGGCCAGGCCGCGGACGGGGGCGCACTGCCGCTCCAGCGCGATCAGCCAGGCGCGTTGGGTGGCGGGCAGGTGCCGGCGCACCGCCTGCCGGCTCGCCTCGCCCGTGCGCGCCCCCGTGCCGAGCGCGGCCTCCGCCGCCTGGAGCACGGGCGGTTCGAGGGTGGCCGGCAGGTGCGCGGCGCCCCGCCCCACCGCCCCTCCCCCGTCGCGCGCGGCCCGCGGGCCCACCGGGCGCGGGTCGGCCGAGCGCGGGCCCGGCGGGCGCGGGCCCACCAGGCGCGGGGAGTGGGGGCGCGCCCGGCCGGCGTGCTCGCCGGGCGAGGCCGCCGCGCGGGCGAGCGCGGCGATGACCGTACGCTGCTGCTCGCTGGCCGGCGCCTCCGCCACCGCCCGCTGCTCGGCCAGCAGTTGGGCCCGCAGCGCGTGCAGCACCCGGGCCAGCCGGCGCAGGGCGGTGGCCGTAGCGGGCGCGTCCGGGCCCTGGGTGGCGAGCGTGTGGGCCAGCGCGTCGGCGAGCCGGAACAGCCACACGCCGTGCGCCTCAAGCCGGGTGGTGGCCAGCAGGAACCGGTCCAGCCGGCCCAGTGGCTCGTCGGCCGGCGTCCAGCGCACCACCGGCACCAGGGCCTCCGCGCGCACCAGTTGGTCGATCGGCATGTGGCGGCGCGGCTTGCGGGCGGTGGCCCAGTTGTGCAGGGCGAGCGCGGGCAGCGCCACGAAGTGCGGCTGGTCGAGCCGGTGCCCGAGCGCCTCCCACAGGTCGGCCAGGCCCTCGCCGGCCCCCTCCGCCGGCTCCGCGCTCGTCGGGGCCAGGTGCGCCCAGTCGCAAGCCGCGGCCAGCACGGCGACGCGCATCGCCGCCGCCTCCGCGTGCCGGTGCGTCAGCCGGGTCACGCGGGCGCGCAGCGCGGCCAGTTCACCGGCCCGCTCCGCGCGCTCGACCAGTTCGCGGGCGGCGTCCCGCGAGGGCGCGAGGGCGACCGACGAGGCCAGCTCGTCCAACCGGACCCAGGTGCCGATCATGGCCCGGACCGGCGGCCGTTCCGGCAGGAAGCCGTGCGCCAGGCGCTCCCCGAGCCCGGCCGACGAGACCGGCCCCGCGCCGCCGCCCGGCCGCGCCGGGGAGCCGGCCGGCTCCCCGTACGGTTGCGACGCCTCGCACGCCCGCGACCCCTCGCGCGGCTGGGGCGGCACGCCCGGCGCCGTCGCCCACCGCTCGCCCGAGGGCCCAGCGGCCGTGGGCGTGACCGCCGGCGCGGGCGCGGGGGCGGGGGTGCCCGTGGCCGCGCCCGCCCCCGCGCCCGTGATCGTGGTCGCCGCCGTGGGCTTCGTACCTGCTTCGGTCACACCCGTCACCGCCGTCTCCCCTTCCCTGCCGGGCATCCCTGTCACCTGCTCTCCGGCGCCGCGCCGCGCGCCGTGTAGAAGGCCACCGTGAGGTCCTTGACCAGGGCCTTGCGTTCGTAGTCGTCGAGTTCCACCAGGCCGCGCGTGGTGAGCCGGTGCACGGTGTCGTCCACCGCGTCCACCACCGTCGTCAGCACGCTGTCGCGGTGCCGCGCGTCGATCGCGGCGAGCTGGCTGCGCTGCATGGCGGCGGCCACCTCGGGCGCGTACGCGAGGCTGATCGGCTGGGCGGAGTACACCGTCAGGCCCACCGGTTCGCAGCGCGCCGCCAGCACCCGGGTCAGGGCGTCACCGACCGCCTGCCCGTCGCGCAAGGTGGCCGGCGCCGCGCCGTCGGCCGGGCCCGAGGCGGGGTGCGCCTGCCCGGCGGCGCCGGCGCCCGGCGCCTCGCCGTAGGTGTCGGCGGGCAGCCGCGAGAGCACCCGCGCCACCGTGGCCTCGACCTGTTCCCGCAGGTAGCCGACGTGGTCGTCCACCGAGAGCACCGCCCGGGCGGTGTCCCGCACCCGCCAGACGACGAGCACCACCACCCGCAACTCCACGCCGCGCGCGTCCACCACCGGCATCGGCTCGCTGCGCCAGTGCCGCAGCCGTACGTCCACGCGCCGGCGCAGCACCAGCGGGCTGATCCACACCAGGCCGGTTCTGCGCACGCTCCCCCGGTAGCGGCCGAACGCGCTGAGCACCCACGCGCTGCCCACCCGCCCTCGGCCGAGCCCGCCGAAGGCGAGCAGGGCGACGGCGCCCCCGACGGCGACCGCCGCCCACAGCCACGGCGGGGTGCCGGACCGCCGGTGCACGGGCAGCCCCAACGCCTCGACCGCGCGCGCCGGCAGTGCGCCGGCCCACCACAGCAGCGCGCCGCCCGTGGCCAGCGCGACGAGGCCGGCCGACACCGCGCACCAGCCGGGCAGCGCGGGCCCCGGCCGCTCCCGGGGCTCGTCCGCGTACGCGTCGGGGGCCGTCGCCCGTACGGCGCTGTCCCACTCCGCGTCGTCGGCCGCCATCCGCCGTGGCGCGCCGGCGGCGCCCGGCGTCGGGCGAGCGCCGCGCGCCGTGCGGGGTCCCGCTCCGCCCACCGTGACGGTCGGTTCGGGCGCGCGTCTCACCTCGCGCAACACGCCGGTCGCGGCGCCCAGCTCCACCACCTGCCGCCCCCACGGATCGCCGACGCCGCCGGGTCTCCCGGTCAACAGCGGTCCACCCGCGACCACCGGCTCGCCCGCGTCGGGCCCCTTGGCCGCGTCCGCCCCCAGGACCATGCCGAACTGCCGCTTTTGGGTGGGGTGTTGGTTGACGTCGAGCCGCTGGGCCGAGTCGGGCCGGGAGGTCGTCGGGTCGGCGCGCTGGGCCGGGTCGGGCCGGTGCGCCGCGGCGGGGTGCCGGGTCGCGGCGGGGTGCCGGGTCGCGACGGGCTCGCGCGCGGGGGTGGGCTCGCGGGGCGCGTCGGAGGGCGGGGCCGCGTCGGGCGCGTGGAGCGCGCTGGGCCCGTCGAGCGGGACGGGCCCGTCGATTGAGTCCGGCCCGTCGAGCGGGGCGGGCCTGTCAATTGAGTCCGGCCCGTCGAGTGGGTCGGGGTGCCGGGTGGTGCCGGCCGGGTGGGCGTGCGGTGGTGCGTCGCGCGCCCCGGGTGTCCGCGTCGTTGATTCCATAGACCTCTCCGTCAGACCTCTCCGTCAGCCCCCGTACCGGCCCCACGCCGGCGTCCGCCCGTACGGCCGCCGGCTCCCGTACGGTGCGGACGGCCGCCCGCTTCGCCTCCCCCGCCCCTTCCGTCCCAGCCGCGCGCTCCGTCCTCCGCTCCCGCTCGGACCACTCACCTGCCCGTGAGTACCCGCGCCCATGTCGCGCCGTTGCTCACGCCGGCGCGGACGAGCCGGCGCGCGGGCTCGCGGGTGGGCGGGCCGCCCGTGCGAGGCGTGCGCCGGAACCCACGCCAGCGACTACCCGCCCGGCGGGCACTCGCGCACCCGCCGAGGGCAGGGCCGAGCCGGCCGGAACGGCCCGCGCGGGGCGCTCACGCGAACAGCCGGCGCCAGGTCTCCGGGCCCGGATAGCCGTTGGCGTCGGCGCCGCGCCACCCCTGGGCGCGCTGGAACGCCTCGACGTTCCGGCGGTCGCTCTCCGTCCAACGGCGGCTCGGGCCCTGCGCGTAGTGCCGGCCGAACCCCTTGCGCACCAGCCGCTGGCCGAGCTTCTCGACGTGCGCGTTGGCCTGGCCCGGCCGGAAGGCCCCCGCGCCCGGGAACGCCGGCACCCGGTGGTCGCCCGTACCGCCGGAGCCGCTACCGGAGCCGCTGCCGGAGCCGGCGCCGATGTCCCGGCCCCCGCCGGTGACGAGGTAGCGCCAGGTGCTCGGCCCCGGAATGCCGTCGGCCTCGGCGCCGCGCCACCCCTGCGCGAGTTGGAAGGCCCGCGTCGCGCGCCGGTCGGCCTCGCTCCAGCGCGGCCCCGGTCCCGACGCGTAGTACTTTCCCGCGCCGCGCCGCACCAACATCCGGCCGAGTTCCGTCACATGGCCGTTGTGCGCGCCCGGCCCGAACGCGCGCGTACCGGGAAAGGCGGTGCCGTGCTCGCCGCCGCCGGGATTTCCCGGCATTCCGCCGTCGCGCACCCCGCGATAGCGGTACGCCACGTATTTGCTGGAGTTATTCCAATAGGCGTAGGGCGTCGAGCGTCTGACGGTGTGCGGGCGCGTCTGCTCGTACGCGATGTAGCGGGTCCTCGCCGCGTCGACCCAGCCGCCGAAGAGCGTCACGTGCGAACCGGCCGTGGGGTTGGCGGCGTTGTGGAAGAGCAGCATGTCCCCCGGTTCGAGCTGGCTCTTGGAAATCCGTACGGCAAAGCCGGAAAGGCTGCCGGTCCACTGGTTGCTGCCCAGGTTCCAGGCCATGGATATGAAGCCCGAACAGTCGCGCCGATAGCCGTCGGCCGCGTAACCGGCCATGCTGTACGGCACCCGCTGGTCCACCCAGCGCTGGGCCCGAGCGAGGATCGCGGCGCGGGTGATGGTGCGGCTCGACGCGGCCGTGACGGCGTGCCCGCCGCCGGGCACGGGCTCTCCGCCGCCGTACAGCGGGCCCGGCGCGCCCTGCGGCGCATCGCCCGCCACCAGGGCCAGCGCCCCGGCGGCGGCCGTCGCCGCGTCGGCCGCCGCCGCGTCCCCGGCCGCCTCGGGATGCTCCGCGGCGCCCGGCGTGCGGGCGCCCGGCGCGCCCGGGCCGGCGGGTCTGTCGGCCGCCCCGACCCCGTGGCTCGCGGTGCCGAGCACCGTGCCGGCCGCCGCCACCAGGACCATCGCCCGCCGCGCGCCGTGGGCCGCCGGGTGACCGCCCGCGCGCGGGGGCGCCGCGTTCGGCAACGTCCTGCGGCGCTCGACACACCCCGCGCACGGGCAGTCGACGGGGGGCTCGTATTCGTGGAAAACCGGCGCTGGCATACCCATCCCCTCCGAGGTTCTGCGAACACTTCACGGCGCTGCGCGCGCTTCTCAGCTTCTCAACTACTCGGACAAACCGCATGTTGACGGAGTAACTGGTGACATGAGCAACGGAATGATCTTCACAGAGCGAAACCCGACAACCGGCAGTCCAAAGTCCCGAAAGCCCGGGACTTTCGGCCCGAGAACTCGACCGCAGCCATGCGGTAAGGGAGCGACAAAGCGAGCGGCGAGGAAGCGCGGAGAAATGCGGGCGACCGCTGGGGCGCACGTGTTTCACGTCACAAGGCCCGGCGGATCGCCCCCAAAAGCGCGGGCGACGGGAAATGCGGCCGGCGCCCGCGCGGTCCCCGTACGGCCCGGCGGCGGGCGGCCGTTCGGGATATCCGGGCGGCCCGCCGTAAGCCTCTCTCAGGCGACCCCGGGAGCCCGGACCAGCGCGGGACGGCGCGACGGCGGTCGATAGCACGCTCCGGCGTCGGGTAAGGTTTTCGATGTCAGCGCGCGCCGCTAGCTCAGTTGGTTAGAGCAGCTGACTCTTAATCAGCGGGTCCGGGGTTCGAGTCCCTGGCGGCGCACGTCACACTGTGGGCCTCCTCGTCACCGACGAGGAGGCCCACAGTCGTTCCGTCAGTCACCACGGCCGTCCGCGCCGGGTCCCTGGCCGCGCGTCCGGGGGATGGCCAAATCGGAGGTGGCGGTGCACAGTCGCAAAGTGGCGAGCGACATCCAGGAACGCATCAAACGGCTGATCATCGACGGACGCCTGCCCTCCGGGGCCCCGCTGCCCACCGAGGCGGAGCTGATGGAGCTGCTGGGCGTCAGCCGGAACTCGGTGCGCGAGGCGCTGAAGGCGCTCCAGGCCATGGGCATCGTGGAGATCCGGCACGGCTTCGGCACCTACGTCGGCGCCATGTCGATGGCCCCGATGATCGAGGGGCTGACCTTTCGCACCGTCGCCGGGCACTACCGGGGCGAGGACAGCCTGCTCCAGCTCCTGGAACTGCGCGAAGCGCTGGAGACCGGGCTGCTGACCCGGCTGGTCGGCCGGGTCCCGGACGCCGACCTGGCCGCCCTGGACGCGCTGGTGGAGCGGATGGCGGCGGAGGCGGAGCGGGGCCCGGTACGCGCCGAGACGGACCGCGCCTTCCACGCCGCGCTCTACCGGGGCCTGGACAACCAGTTGCTCAGCGAGGTGCTTGAGGCGTTCTGGGACGCCTTCCACCGGGTGCGCACCGACCTGGTGGACGGCACCCCCGATCCCCAGGTCACCTGCGAGCAGCACCGCGAGATCCTGGCGGCGGTCCGCGCCGGCGACACGCTGCGCGCCGAGGCCGCGATCCGCGACCACTTCGGCAACATCAGGACCCGACTGCGCTCGGCCGCCCGCCCCGCACCCGACTGATCCCGGCCCCTGCCTTCCTCGGCATCGTTGCCGTCGGCCACCGCACCGGAGAACAGAAGCCGGGAGACGGGACCTGCCGGGTCCCGCCGGGCGAGTCGGGAACGCGCCCGGCGTCACGAGCCCCGGCGGGCCCGCACGGAACGCGCCCGGCGCCACCGGCGGCCCCTTCGAGCGCTACGGGCCCCGGCGCGCGTTGCGGGCCAGCTCCAGGGCGTACTCCGGCCACCACGCGCCGGCCCGGGGGCCGCCCTTGCAGGTGCCGTCCGACTCGCCGGGGCGCTTGACCCACAGGTAGGCGTCCACGCGCTCGTCGTCGGTGTGCGTGGTGGGCGGCTCGCCCAGGGCGCGCTGGCCCGGGTTGCACCACGCCTGCGGATCGTCCGCGCCGGGGGCCGGCCCGCGGCCGTTGCGGCTGGTGTCGATCACGAAGTGCTTGCCGCCGACCAGGTCCGACAGCCTCTTCCCGTACTCCGTGTTCTCCCGCGTGGTCTGGTAGTTGGCGATGTTCAGCGCGAAGCCGTCGGCCGCGTCGATGCCGGCCCGCCTGAGCGGCCCGGCCATCCGCCGCGGGTCGGTGATCCAGTGCGGGTTGCCGGCATCCAGGTACACCTTGGTACGCGGCAGCCCGCGCAGCCGGTGCACCGCCTCGGCGAGCAGCGCGAACCGCTCCTCGTGGAACTTCCTCGGCGTGCAGCCGTCCTCCACGTGCGGCAGCGCGTCCGGTTCCAGGATCACCGTCGCGGGGCGGTCCCCGATGCCGGCGATCACCTGGCCCAGCCAGCGCCGGTACGCGTCGCCGTCGGGCGCGCCGCCCTTGGAGTACTGGCCGCAGTCGCGGTGCGGGATGTTGTAGAGCACCAGCAGCGCCTCCCGGCCGGCCGCCACCGCCGCCTCCGTGAAGCCGCGCGCCCGCCCCCGCGGGTCCTCCACGCCGATCCACTCGGCGACCGGCTGCCGGGCGATGCGCTCGATCAGCTCGGCCTCCTCGGCCCGGTCGTCCGCACGGTAGGCGGCGAGCTGCCGGGCCGCGTTGCCCCGCGGGTTGACCCAGTACGGCACGACCGACGCCGGCCGCTGCGCGATCGGCTTGGCGACGTCGGCCACGCGCCGCTGGCCGCCCTCGGAGTCGGCCGGCGCCGAGCACGCCGACACCAGCAGCAACGCCACCCCGATGGCCGGCACCAGGCGGGCCACCGCGCGCCGGCGCCCACCGCGACGACCCCACCGCGCCCACCGGCGCGCGCCGCGCCACACCCCCGCCGCTCCCCGCGCCGCGCCGCGCCGGGCCGCGCCGGTCTCCCCGGGGGACACGTTTGGTCGCTTCAATGCCTGCACACCGTCCCTGCCCGAGCCGTGTCCGTAGGCACCCTGTTGTACCGCGACGGCGCCCCGCGAGCGCGCGGCGACATGGCCCCCTCGCCCGTCCTCCTCGCCGACCGCCACGACCGGCCCACCCGCGACACCCGCCCGACCCCGAACGGCCCCACCCGGCCACCCCGCCCACCGGCCTCGCGAGCCGCCCCGGCGAGACCCGTCGTACGCGCCCGGCCCACGCACCTCACCCGTCACCCCCGACACACCGTCACAGGCGGGTCAGCCGGGGTGGCGTACCGCCGTCAGGTACGCCGAGACCACGACGTTGGCGCTGTACGTACGGGTGGCGCGGTCGAAGGTGCCGCCGCAGGTGATCAGGCGCAGCTCGGCCCGGCCCGCCCGGCGCGGCCCGTACACCCGGTGGGCGTCGAACCGGTCACGGGTGACGACCGCGATGTCCTCCACGGTGAACTCGGCCACCGCCCCGTCCGCCCGCGCCACCCGCACCCGGTCCCTGGGCTCCAACGCGCTCAGGCCGTGGAAGACCGCCGGCCTGGACGCGGTGTCCACGTGCCCCACCAGCACCGCGGCGCCCGCCTCGCCCGGGTGCGGGCCCGCGCGGTACCAGCCGACGTCGCCCGGCCTGTCGTACGGCGGCGGCTCCACCGCGCCCGCCGCGTCGAGGCCACGGCCGACGACGCGGGCCCGGCGCACCTCGGCGTCCGGCGCGTCGAGCGCGCGGGGCGCGGCGGCGGACAGCGGCGGGTGCGGCGGCGGCAGGGCGCGCCCGCCGGGGCGGCCCACCGCCGCCACGTCGCCGGTGGTCGGCGCCGCTCCGACGCCCGCGCCACCGTCCTTGCCCCACAACCACAGCGCCACCAACACCGCCGCCCAGGCCAGCCCGACCAGCAACCGGCCGCGCCCGGCGCCCGGCGTGGCTGCCGCACCCATCCGCGCCGCGCCGCTCAGCCGGTGGGGCGGCCGGCCCGGCCGCGCCGGTGCAACGCCATGCCGCCGAGGGTCAGCGCGGTGCCGCCCGCGAGGGCCAACCCGTACGCCTCCGCCACCCCGACGTCACCGTCGCGCGGCACCTCCTCCTCGGCGGCGGCCACCGCGCGCGGCTCGCCCGCGGTGCCGCCACCCCCGGCGCGGACCGGCGCGACGGGCGAGCGGGCCGGCAGCGGCAGGGCGTGGTCGCCGGCCCGGTCGGGCCGCGCCACGGCGGGCGCGTCGTCGGGACGCTGGCCCGCGGCGCCGACGTGCACCCGGCCGACGGCCACACCGGCGCGCCCGTCGCAGCGCACGGTGACGTCGTAGGTGCCGCCATCGGCCGCGCCGCGGATCATCGCCTCCGCGAAGAGCCCGTCCCCGCCCTTCGGCTCCGGCGCGAGCCGCCCGTCCACGACGAACGCCCGCGACGCGACGGCCCCGGCACGCCCCTCGCACCCCCAGGCCCGCACCTCCACCTCACCGCCCGGCCGGGCGTGGGCCGGGCTGACGACGAGCGTGGGGCGCGGTGACTCGTTGGCCGCCGAGCCGATGGCGAGCACGGCGACGACCGCCCCGACGGCGATCACCGCGGCGCCCAACGTGCGGGGGACGAAGCGCATGGTGAACCTCCTGGCCTCCCAGCCTTCGCCGTCCCCCACCCACCCGCATCCGCTCCTCCCCCGTGTTGGTCCGTTCGCGTGGGAGAACGGGCCGAGACGGGGGGCTCACGGCGTGGCCGCGTGCCGGGGCTGGTGTCAGACCCGGTCCACCAGGTCCGCGATGGAGTCCACGACCCACGACGGGCGGAAGGGGTGGCGGTCGACCTCCTCGGGGCGGGTGAGGCCGGTCAGCACCAGAAACGTTTCCATGCCCGCTTCCAGGCCCGCGAGGACGTCCGTGTCCATCCGGTCCCCGATCATCGCGGAGGTCTCGGAGTGGGCGCCGATCGCGTTCAGGCCGGCCCGCATCATCAGGGGGTTGGGCTTGCCGACGAAGTACGGCTCCTGGCCGGTGGCCTTGGTGATGAGGGCGGCGACCGAACCGGTCGCGGGCAGCGCGCCCTCGGCCGAGGGGCCGGTCTCGTCCGGGTTGGTGGCGATGAACCGGGAGCCCGCGTTGATGAGGCGGATCGCCTTGGTCAGCGCCTCGAAGCTGTACGTGCGTGTTTCTCCGAGAACGACATAGTCGGGCTCGGCGTCGCTGAGCACGTAGCCGATGTCGTGCAGCGCGGTGGTCAGGCCGGCCTCGCCGATGACGTACGCGCTGCCGCCCGGGCGCTGGTCGTCCAGGAACTGCGCGGTGGCCAGGGCGGAGGTCCAGATGTTCTCCACCGGCACCTCAAGCCCCATCCGTGACAGGCGGGCGTGCAGGTCGCGCGGGGTGTAGATGGAGTTGTTGGTCAGTACGAGGAAGGGCTTGCCGGAGTCGCGCAGGCGCTTGAGGAAGGCGTCCGCCCCCCGGATCGGGGTGCCCTCGTGGATCAGCACCCCGTCCATGTCGGTCAGCCATGACTCGATCGGCTTGCGCTCTGCCATTACCGGACTCCTGCCGTACGACGTGTGCGGGACGCCGGCCGAACCGCGCTGTACGGCGGGCGTCCCCACAGCCTAATCAGCCGGAAGTGACCTTGACCCCCGCGGGAGCGGACGGCTGTGCGGCCCGCTCCCGCGCCACGCGCCCCCAGGTCAGCGCAGCGGCGCCCCGTCCAGGTGCCACCTGGGATCGATGGCGATGCCGAGGTGGGTCAGCAGGGTAGGGGCGACGTCGACCATGCGTGAGGTGCCGGTGGAGCCGGGGGTGAAGCCGGTGCCGTGGGCGATGACGAAGGTCTGCTTTTCGCGCGCCGAGGTCCCGCCGTGGCCGCCGGCGTCGGTGTGGCCGTGGTCGGCGGTGACCATGATCAGCCAGTCCTCGGCGGCGTGGGTGGGGCGGGTGGTGATGGCCGTCAGTAGCTGGCCGACCTGGGCGTCGGCGCCCGCGATGGCCTCCAGGTAGGCGCGGCTCGCGCCGCCCGAGGCGTGGCCGGCGTGGTCGATGTTGTCGAGCTGGACGAAGCTGGCGTCGGGGGCGTCGGTCGCGGACAGGCGGGCCACGGCGTCCTGGGTGGTGCCCGCGTCGTACGCGGAGCCGGGCGGGGCGACGCGGACGTCGACGGCCGGCGAGAACAGCGGGCCGCCGCCGGTGGCCGAGGTGAGTTGGGGCCAGGAGGAGACGGCGTAGGTGCGCAGCGCCGGCCGGGCCTGCTCGACGCGGGTGAGGACGTCGGGGTAGGTGGCGAAGCGCTGGCCGCGGAAGGTGTTGTCGCGTACGCCGTGCTTGGTCGGCCAGACGCCGGTGGCCAGCGTGGACCAGCCGGGGCCGGAGAGGGTGAAGGCGTAGGGGATGGTGCCGGGGGCGCGCAGGCCGCCCGCGATGAGGCGGTGCAGGTGGGGCGCGTCGGCCTCGGCGACGCGGTCGAGCATGCAGCCGTCGAGCCCGATGAGCAGGGCCTTGGGGGTGCGGGCGGCCGACCGCCGGGCCGGCGTCGGCCGCGCGGCGGCGGCGTGGGCGGTGCCGGTCACGGACGCGGTGCCGGTCACGGCCGCGGCGGCGGTCGCGGCGGCGCCGGTGAGCAGGGTGCGGCGGGTGGGGCGGGCGGGCGTGTGCGACATGGGGTCCTCCGCTGGGGGTGGGGGCGTGGTGGACGGTGTCGAACGAGCGGCGTGCCGGGCGGCACACCGGGCCCGGGCCAGGCGCCGGCGCGGTGCGCCGGCGCTTGGCCCAGACCCGTTACCTTGGCAGGGCGCGTGGGGCCCGGACGGGAACGGCCGGGCGGGGCGCGTCAGTTGCCGGTGGCGGACTTCCAGGCGTCGATGTACTCGGTGTAGTGCTCGTCGATGTCCTTCCAGTCCGGCTTGAAGACCTCGACGCCCTTCATGAGTTCGGCGAGCGCGGTGGCGTTGGGGTCGGTGGCGTCGATGTCGGTACGGGCGGCGAAGCCGCCGCCGACCGCGCTGACCTGGCGCTGGGCTTCCTCGCTGAGCAGGTAGTCGAGGAACTTCTGGCCGTTGGCGCTGTGCGGGGCCTTGTTGACCAGGCCGGCGGCGTACGGCAGCGCGAAGGTGGTGCGCGGGCCGCCGTCCTTGGCCGGGAACCAGATGCCGAGGTTGGGCATGGACTTGGACTGGGCGTAGTTCATCTGCACGTCGCCGTTGGACACGAGCAGTTCGCCCTTGTCGACCTTGGGGGCGAGCTTGCTGGTCGAGGAGGACGGGCCGACGTTGTTGGACTGGAGGTCGCCGAGGTACTTCATCGCGGCGTCCTTGCCGCCGAAGTCGTGCATCGCCTTGATGACGACGGCCGTGCCGTCGCCGGCGACGCCCGGCGTGGAGTACTGGAGCTTGTTCTTGTACTTGCCCTCAAGCAGCTCATCCCAGGTCTTCGGCGGCTGCTTCAGCTCCTTCTTGTTGTAGGCGAAGGAGAAGTAGTTGTTGACGACCGAGGTCCACTTGCCGTCGGCGTCCTTGTCGCTGGGCGCCACGGCCTCGGAGCCCTTGGGCGTGTACGCCTTCAACAGGCCCTTCTTGTCGGCCTGTTGGATGAAGGGCGGCAGCGTGATGAGCACGTCGGCCTGGGTGTTGGACTTCTCCCGGACGGCGCGCTGCACCATCTCGCCGGAGCCGCCCTCGACGTACTTGACCTCGATGCCGGTCTTCTTCTCGAACTCCTTGAAGACCGTGTCGTACCAGCCCTTGCCGTCCTCGCCCTTGAGGCCGTCGGCGCTGTAGACGGTGACGACCTTGGCGTTCTTGTCGGCGGTCTCGCTACAGGCGGACAGCGTCCCGGCGAGGAGGAGGGCGCCGCCGAGGGCGGCGGTGGGCTTGAGGTACCTGCGGTAGCGGACGGGGGTGCGCATGGCGGGGGTGTCTCCGTAACGGGTGAGGGTGGCGGGTGCGCGTGGGGGGACGTCGGTTGCGGGGAGGGAGGGATGTCTGGGGGGCGGTGGTGAGGGTTCGTACGGGGGCCGCGGCGCCGGGCCGGCGGGGGCCGGCCCGGCGCGGGCGGGTCAGCGGTAGCTGGCGCGGGTGCGGATGCGGGAGACGGCCAGCAGGACCAGGAGCGTGCTGCCCATCAGCACCACGGCGACGGCGGAGCCGGTGAACAGGGCGCCTCGGTCGGTGGCGGTGAAGACGCGTACCGGCAGCGGCATCCAGTCCGGCGGGTAGAGCATCATCGTGGCGCTCAGCTCGCCCATGGACAGCGCGAAGCACAGCCCGGCCGCGGCGTTGAGCGAGGGCAGCAGCAGGGGCAGCTTGACCCGCCACAGCACCAGCCAGGGCCGGGCCCCGAGGCTGGCGGCGGCCTGCTCGTACGCCGGGTCGAGGCGGGCGAGCGCGGCCGAGACCGACTGGTAGGCGAAGGCGGTGACGAGCACGCCGTGCGCCAGGATGACGATCCAGCGGGTGCCGTTGAGCAGCATCGGCGGCTGGCTGAACGCGACCAGTACGGCGAGTCCGACGACCACCGAGGGCACCGCGACCGGCAGCATGAACAGCGCGTCCAGGAGCCGCTTGGCGCGCCGGCCGAGCGCCGACGCGGCGAGCGCCGCCCAGGTGCCGACGGCCAGCGCGAGGACGCTGGCGGTCAGCGCGGTGACCAGGCTGGTGGTGAGGGCCTCCAGGGACTCGCCGCGTACCGCCGCGCCGTAGTGCTCGGTGGTCGGCCCGGAGGGGAAGGCGCCGCTCCAGTGGGTGGCGAAGGACGCGGCGACGATGACCAGGAGCGGCAGCGCGAACAGGGGCAGGAAGAGCGCGAAGAAGACGATCCAGGCCGTCCAGCGGCCGGTTCGGCTATGCACCAGCACGGCGGGCCCCCTTGAGCAGCGCGCCCTCGCCGCCGCGCCCGGTGCGCGCGACCAGGGCCCGGTAGAGCCCGAACAGGCCCACCGAGATGGCGATGTTGACGACGGCGACGACGCAGGCGGCCGGGTAGTCGGACTCCAGGATCGCCTCGCTGTACACGAGCATCGGCAGCGTGGTGACGCCCTTGGCGCCGGTGAACAGCACGATGCCGAACTCGTTGAGGCACATCACGAGCACCAGGCTGCCGCCGGCGGCCAGGGCCGGCAGCGCCTCGGGGAGGATCACCTGCCGCACGATGCGCGCGGGGCGCGCGCCGAGCGACGAGGCCACTTCGAGCTGGGCCGTCTCGATGCCGGAGAAGGCGGCGAGCAGCGGGCGCATGACGAACGGCGTGAAGTAGGTGATCTCCGCGAGGAGGACGCCCCAGGGCGTGTTGAGGAAGTCGAACGGGCCGCTGGCCGCGCCCGTCACGTCCGTGTACACGCCGTTGGCCATGCCGACCGTGCCGTAGATGAACAGCAGCGCCAGCGTGATCAGGAAGGACGGGAAGGAGAGGAAGACGTCGATGAACTTGGCGACGGCCTTGCCGCCGGGGAAGGGGACGAACGCGATGATCAGCGCGAGGACGAAGCCGAGGACCAGGCAGCCGATGGTGGCGCAGACCGCGATCCACACCGTCGTCCACAGCGCCTCGCGGAACGCCTCGGAGGCGAACACCTCGCGGTAGGGGGCGAGCGAGGTGCCGCCCTCGTCGGGGCTGAAGGACTGCTCGACGACCAGGTAGAGCGGGTAGAGGAAGACCAGGGCGAGGACGGCGACGGGCGGCAGCGCCCACAGCCACCGGGTCAGCCCGGCCGCCCGCCCGCCGCGCCCGGCGCCCCGTTCCGGGTCGCGCCGGTCGGCGGGCGCGGTGGTGGCTGGCTGGGCGTGTTTCGCCTGCGTGCCGGTCGGTTCCGTGCTGGCCGGTGTGGCGTGGGTCGCCGGGCGGGCGGAGGCGCTGGCGCTAGCCATCGGTCGCACCTCCCGCGCCGGGTGCCACGCCCTTGGCCACGCCGGCGGCGGCGAGGCCCGGGGCGGGGGCGGGGACCGGGGCGGAGGTCGCCACCGGGGCCGGGGTCTGGGTCGCGGCGGGGACCGTGGCCTGCGGCGCGGTGCCGGCCGGGAGCAGGACGGCGTCGTGCGCGGCGAAGTGCAGCGCCACCGGCTGGCCGAGTGCCGGCGTCTCGCGCAGCTCGCGCACGTCGGCCTTGACGCGGTGGCCCGCGACGTCGACGAACAGCCGGTGCGTGGAGCCGCGCCACTGCACCTCGGCGATGGTGCCCCGCAGGGTGTTCTCGCCCTCGCCGAGGCCGACCAGGTGCGGTCGGACGCACAGCGTGGCGTCGGCGCCGGGCGCCGGGCCGTGCCCGGACTCGTCGACGCCGGTCACGGTGAGTTCGGTGTCGGCGAAGCGTACGGAGCCGGGCGTGGCGCCGCCGACGGTGACCGGCAGCAGGTTGGCGTTGCCGACGAAGGAGGCGGTGAACTCGGTGCGCGGGCGCCGGTAGAGGTCCTGCGGGGTGCCGCAGTCCTGGAGCCGGGCCCGGTCCATGACGGCGATCCGGTCGGCCAGCGTGAGCGCCTCGACCTGGTCGTGGGTGACGTACAGGATGGACACGTCGGGCAACTCGCGGTGCAGCCGGGCGAGTTCGGCGAGCATGCCGGAGCGCAACTGCGCGTCGAGCGCGGACAGCGGCTCGTCCAGGAGCAGTACGCCGGGGCGGATGGCCAGCGCGCGGGCGATGGCCACGCGCTGCTGTTGCCCGCCGGACAGCTCGCGCGGGTAGCGCCTGGCGTAGTCGGCCATGCCGACCATCTCCAGCGCCTCGGTGACCCGCCCGGCGATCTCGCCGCGCGGTACCCGCTGCGCCTTGAGGCCGAACGCCACGTTCTGCGCGACCCGCAGGTGCGGGAAGAGCGCGTACTGCTGGACGACCATGCCGATGCCGCGCCGGTGCGGCGGCAGGGCGGTGACGTCGCGGTCCCCGATGAACACCCGGCCCGAGGCGGGCCGCACGAAGCCGGCGACCGCCCGCAGCGCGGTGGTCTTGCCGGACCCGGACGGGCCGAGCAGCGCCATCACCTCGCCCGGTTCGACGGTCAGGTCGAGCGCGTCCAGGGCCACGGACTCGCCGCGCTTGCCGTACGCGACGGTGACGCGCTCGAAGCGGATGCCGCTGGCGGGCGCCGCCGGCGCGGAGTGCGCGCTCACGGCGCGGCCCCCGCGGACCCGGCATCGGCACCGGCACCGGCACCGGCACCGGAGTCGGCCTCGTACGCGGTGATGAGCGCGGGCAGCGCGGCCACCGAGTCGAGGACGTGGGTGGCGCCCGCCGCGCGCAGTTGCCGCGCGTCGTGCGCCCCGGTGAGCACGCCGGCGACCAGGCTCGCGCCGGAGCGGCGGCCCGAGCGCATGTCGTACGCGGTGTCGCCGGCGACCGCGATCTGCTGGACGCCGTCGGCGGCGTGGGTGCGCAGCAGCGCGCCGAGCACCATGTCCGGGTACGGGCGGCCCCGGCCGCCGACGTCGGAGGGGCACAGGGTGAGCGCGACCAGGTCGCGCCAGCCGAGCGCGGCGATGATGGCGTCCTGGGTGGCGCGGGCGAAGCCGGTGCTGAGAGCGACCGTGCGGCCCTGCGCGGTCAGTTCCTCGATGGCCTCCCGGGCGCCGGGCAGCGGCGCGCAGTGGCCGGCGTCCACGAGCGCGCCGTAGGCGGCCTCGAACGCCTGGTTGGCGCGCTGGGCCCGGTCCTCGGTGCCGTACAGGTGGCGGAAGACGGAGATCTTCGACTCGCCCATGGTGGCGCGTACGTAGCCGAGTTGGTCCGCGTGTTCGGGGCTGTCGGGTTCGACGCCGAGTTCGCGGGCGGCGGCCGTGAACGCCTGCTCGACCAGGCCGTCGTCGGCGACGGTGGTACCGGCCATGTCGAGGACGACGAGCCTGATGGCCCGCTCGTCGGTGGTGGTCTGCTGCGGGGTGTGCTGCTGTGTCACGTCGTTCACCAGCCCAGTTCGTTCGCGGTGGTCTCGGCGATCGCCGGCGAGCAGGTCATGCCGCGGCCACCGGGCCCGGTCACCAGCCACACGCCGTCGGCGACGCGCTCGCGGTGCACGACCCGGCCGGGGTCGAGGCACTGCGCGTACACGCCCGCCCAGCGGTGGCGGATCGGCGGTAGCGGGCGGCCGAGCAGGCCCTCGACCACGCGGCCGAGGTGCTCGTAGGGGTCCTCGACGACGTCGAAGTGGAACGGTTCGGCGTACTCGTGGGTGTCGCCGATGGTCAGCCCGCCGTCCGCGCGCTGCACCATGAGCAACTGCATCTTGTGTTCGGCGGCGATCGGGGTCTGCTGTTGGGCCTCGGCCAGCGCGGTGAGCGCCTCGCCACGGTAGGCCGGGTAGTAGCGGAAGCTGTCGGCGTCGGCGACGGAGGTGGTCAGGGCCTCGCCGAGCGGCGCGGTCTGCATCATCTGGAGCCGCACCCGGCGCACCGGTAGCTGAGGGGCCAGCTCGCGGACCAGGCCGCCGAGCCAGGCGCCGGTGCACAGCACCACGGCGTCGCCGGTGTGCGTGGTGCCGTGGTCGTCGCGGACCGCGCCGGGCCCGGTGACCTCGCGGACCTCTCGGCCGCCGACGAAGGTGTAGCGGCCGGAGGCCAGCAGCGCGTCCTTCAGCGCGCGCTGGGCGACCCGCGGCTCGACCGCGCCGTCGCGCTCGCACCACAGGGCGCCGGCGAACTCGCCGCGCAGCGCCGGGTTCAGGGCGCGGGCCTCGGCCGCGTCGAGCAGCTTGTAGCCGCGCTCGGCGGCGTCCGGCAGCTCGGTGGCGGCGCGGGCCACGGCCAGCTCGGCCTCGTTGGTGACCAGGGTGAGCGAGCCGTTCGGCCGGAAGCCGAGCCCCGGCACCCGGGCGCCGATCTCCTCCCACAGTTCGCGGGCCCGCAGCGCGGTGCGCAGCTCCGCGCCACCGGCCCGTCCGCCGACCCAGACCAGGCCGAAGTTGCGCACCGAGGCGCCGCGGGCCTCGGCCTCGCGCTCGATGTGTACGACCTCGTGGCCGCGTTCCACTGCCTGCCAGGCGTGCATGGTGCCCACCACGCCGGCTCCGACGACTATCACTCGCATGCCCCAGACGGTCGCGGCGCGGAGTGACCCAAACGGGTCTGGGCGGCGACGACAAGGTGAACACGGGCGCAAACCTGGCCTAGACCCGTTATCCTCCCGTGACCTTATGGCGCGTCAGTTCGTCCCGCTTGGCGCATCGATGGGCGTTCTGCCGAGCGGTGCCGGAGCCACTGCCGGTGCGGTCGGCCGCCTACGTGGCGGCGAACCCGGGAGGGGGGCGCGGACGGGCGCGGCCGGCTCAGAACGGGCGCGGACGGGCGCGTGGGCTCAGGTCGGTGACGGGCCCAGACGGGTGGTGAAGCTGAACCGGTCCCCCCGGTAGAGCGAGCGCACGCGCTCCAGCGGGCGCCCCCGCTGGTCCCGCGAGATCCGGTGGATGAGGAGCATCGGCAGCGCGGGCGGGGTGCCGATCAGCAACGCCTCGCGCGGGGTGGCCAACACCGTCTCCAGGCGCTCGTCCGCGTCGCCGAACCCGATGCCGAGCCGCTCGTGCAGGTAGCCGTAGAAGGACGAGTCGGGCTCGAAGTCGGTGGCCAACTTCGGGACCCGGGCCACCTCCACGTACGTGCTCTCCAGGCCCATCCGCTCGTCGTCCGCGAGCAGCACCCGCTCCAGGTGCCAGACCGGCACGCCCCGCTCCAGCTCCAACTCGGCGGCCAGGCCGGGCGGGCAGGGGAACTGGTCGAGGGTGATGAGCGTACGACCCGGCCTGCGGCCCTGCCGCCGCACGCCCTCGGTGTAACTCGCCAGCGACAGCGGCTGCTCCAGCTTGGGCCCGGCCACCACGGTGCCGCGCCCCATCCGCCGCAGCCGCCCCTCAAGGAGCAGTTCGCGCAGGGCCTGGCGCAGCGTCTCGCGCGAGACCTCGAACCGCACCGCCAGGTCGCGCTCGGTCGGCAGCAGCTCGCCCTCCCCCAACTCCTCTATCAGCGCCGCGACTTGCGTCTTGACGGCGTAGTACTTGGGGATGCGCCCGTGCTCGGGGACGCCCGCCCTGATCGGTGCGCCAGGTGCCTGGTCGTTCGGGTATTCCACGCGGTGATCCTCGCACCACCCGGCGAGAGGACGCCGCGCGCCCGCGCCGTCCGGCCGCCGCCCGGCCGGGGCGCGCTCCCGGACCGGGTCAGCGGCGGGCCGCGCGGGCGCGGGCCACCAGCGGCACGCCGGCGCCGACCAGCCCGAGCGCCAGCGCCAACAGGCCCCACCACGGCGGGCCCGAGCCCGTCGCGGCGAGCCGCGGCGGAGCGTCGGCCGGCGGCTCACCCGGCTCGACCCCCGCCCCGCCCCCGGCCGGCCCGTCGCCCGGGGTCGCCGCGTCGTCCCCGGAGCCGGCGCCGGCGCCGGCTCCCGCTCCCGCTCCCGCCTCACGGTGGCCGCCGGGCGCGTTCCCGGCCCCGGTGCCGCCGCCACCAGGACGAGTGCCGGTCTCGGACGCGTCGGTGTCGGCGGGCGGACGCGTGTCCGCGTCGCCGCCCGACCCGTCCGTGGCCCCGTCCGCGTCGCCGGGCTCGCTCGGGCGGGCGGCGGCGGCGGGCGCCTCGATGGTGAACCGGTAGGTGCCCGACTGGCCGACCCAGTCCCCGTCCTGGTGCTGGCGCTGCATGGCGGTCACGGCGGCGGAGGCGGGCCCGGTCGGCGCGTCGGCGGCGAACCTGACCCGTACCCGTACGGTCAGCGTCTCCCGCGCGGGCACCGTGAACCCCTCGAAGCGGGGCACCTCCCGGCGGCTCCCCCCGTCGACGACGCGGCGGCTGCCGCCGTCGAAGACGCCGACGTTCTCGTCCTGGTCGGTCGCCTCGAAGCGCACCGGCCGCCAGCGCTGCCCGCCGGGGGCGTACGGGTCGCGGAACTCGACCCGCAGGTGGCCGGGGCGCAGCGCGTGCCCCTGGTCGGCGAAGAGGGCGACGGGGTGGATGGCGGCGCAGGCCACCCGCGTGGTGTTGCGCAGGTCGAGCCGCCAATGCCGCCAGCCGTCGCCGGCGCGGTAGGTGCCGGGCCCGGCGTGCAGCGTGGTCCCGATCGGGAAGTCGGCGTCGGAGGCGTCCCCGCACTCGGGGGCGAGCGCGGCCACCCGGTCGGCCGGGGCCTCGGCGGCGGGCGCGGCTGACGCGGCGGCCGGGGCCGCGCCGAGCAGGGCCGCCGCCAGGGCGACGACGACCACCGGGGCGGCGACGGGCGAGGCTGCGACGGGCGGGGCGGCGGGTGAGGCGGTCGGGGTGGCGGTGGTGGTCGGGGTGGCGGGCTCCGACGACGGGGCGCTGGGCGAACGCATGGTGACCTCTGCTCGGGGGCTAGGGGATGCTCCCTCGTCTCAGCAACATCCCCCGCGCCGCCGCGCGCCCCACACCGCGTCATCGGTCCGGCCCACCGCCCGGCCGCGATCCCGCCCGATCGGCCTAGGTACGCCCCGCCGTTCGGGGGCCACTCGTTCGAGCTGGCCGCGCGCCCCGGGCGACCACCGTGCGGGCCGCGCGTCCGGGGCGACTGCCGTGCGGGCCGCGCCCGGCGACCGTCAGTCGTCCAGCGCGAGCGCGCCCTTGGCGTGCGTCATGGACGACTCGGTCGGCGGCTGGCCCGGGTTCTCCGTGGCCAGGGCCTGGTTGAGGGTGACGTACGAGCGCAGCCGCCGCTCGTAACGCGCGTACGCCGCCGCGTGGTCGCCCCCCGCCCGGGCCAGGCAGTCGGCCAGCACGTAGCCGCCCACCAGGGCCAGGCTGGTGCCCTGCCCGGAGAGCGGCGAGGGGCAGTAGCCGGCGTCACCGACGAGGGCCACCCTGCCCCGCGTCCAGTGGTCCATCCGGACCTGGGCCATGGCATCGCAGTAGAAGTCGGGCGCGTCCGTGGCGGCCTTGGCCAGCCGGTCGCCCTCCCAGCGCAGGGCGGCCAGCTTGTCGATGATGAGCCGGCGCAGCGAGGCCGGGTCGCTCAGCTCCGGCGCGAGCGGGGCGGACTCGAAGCCGAAGGCGATCCGGAGTTCGGTGTTGTCGCGTACGGGCATGGCGACGAAGCCCACCTCACCGTCCCGCAGCCAGACCTGCCAGTCGTCCAGGCCCAGGAAGTTGTCCGCGCTGAAGACGGAGAGGTAGCTGCCCAGGTGGTGGGTGTAGCGCTCGGCGGGCCCGAAGGCCAGCCGCCGCACGGTCGAGCGCAGCCCGTCCGCCCCGAGTACCAGGTCGAAGGTGGCGGGCGGCCGGTGCGCGAACTCGACCCGCACGCCGGTCGGGCCGTCGGCCAGGGCCGTGACGCTGTCGCCGAAGAGGTACGTGACGTCCGCCCGCGTGTGCTCGTACGCCATCCGCACCAGGTCCTCGCGCAGCAGCTCGATGTCGGGGCTGTCGAGCCGGCCGCTGCTGAGCGCCACCTCGGTGGAGCGCTCGACCTCCCGGCCCTCGGGGTCGAGCACCGACATGCCGCGCATCCGGGTGCGCGCGCCGCGCGCCCGCTCCAGCAGGCCCATCCGTTCGACCACGTCGAGCGCGACGCCGCGGATGTCCACGGCCTGCCCGCCCGGGCGCGGCCCGGCGGCCCGCTCCACGACCGTGACCGCGAAGCCGTGGCGGTGCATCCAGTAGGCGAGGGCGGATCCGGCGATGCCGCCACCGGAGATGAGGACGGTCTGCATTTCGGGCCTCCAGTTCGCTGCGTACGCGCTGAACGTACGGCGCACGCACACCGCTCTCAACTGGCCGAACGCCCGCACTGTACTAGGGCAGTTACGTTCCGCTCGGCGTCCGCGCTGCTAGCCTCTGCGCTAGTACAGGACAGAGAGGCGGCCCGCTGTGACGAAGCCCACAGGCGCCCCCGACCAGCCGCCCTACCTGCGCATCGTCGGCGAGTTGCGGCGGCGCATCACCGAGGGCGAACTCGCCCCCGGCGACCGGGTCCCCTCGACCCGGCAGATCGCCAGGGAATGGGGCGTCGCGCTGGCCACCGCCACCAAGGCCCTGACCACGCTGCGCCTCGAAGGGCTCGTGGTGGCCCGCCCCCGGGCCGGCACCGTGGTCGCCACCCCCGCCACCCCCGCCGCGCCGACCGCGCCCGCCCGACCCCGACCCCGGCCCCGGGCCCGGGGTCGGGGTCGGGGTCGGGCCCGGGTTCCGGACCGGCCGCCGACCAGGAGCTGAGCCTGGAGCGGATCGTGCGCACCGCGATCGAGATCGCCGACGCCGAGGGGCTGGCGGCCCTGTCCATGCGCGGCGTCGCGGCGCGGCTCGGGGTCGCCGTCATGTCGCCGTACCGGTACGTGCCCAGCAAGGACGACCTGATCCAGCTCATGGCCGACGCCGCCTACGGCGAGCGCGGCTACCCCGCCGACCCGCCCGCCGGCTGGCGCCCGCGCCTGGAACTGGGCGCCCACACCCTGTGGGGCCTGTACCGCGAGCACCCGTGGCTGGCCCAACTCGGCTCCCTCACCCGCCCGTTGCTCGTACCCAACCTGGTGGGCCACGGCGAGTGGATGCTGCGCGCCCTCGACGGGCACGGGCTCGACCCCACCACGCTGTTCGACATCCACCTCCTCGTCTACAGCCACATCCAGGGCTTGGCCGTGCACCTGGAGTGGGAGGCGCACGCCGAGGCGGCCACGGGCCAGTCCGAGGACCAGTGGATGGACAGCCGGGCCCCGGCGCTGACGGAGTTGGTCGACTCCGGCCGCTTCCCGACCTTCACCAAGGTGGTCGGGAGCTTCGAGAACGGCTACGACCTGCGACTCGACGCCCTCTTCGCGGCCGGCCTCAACGCGCTCCTGGACGGCCTGACGCCGCTCGTCGAGGGCCGGGCGGCGGGCGCCATCGCCCCGTAACCCCTCGCCCGCCCAGGCCACACCGCCCGCGCGGCACGCCCCGGCCACCGTGCGCGCCGCTTGCGCTTCGGGGGCGGCGTTGCCAGAGTCCTCCGCATGGATGGCACCCACGGCACGGCCGACAAGGCCCAGGTCAGCAGCGGAAACGGCCCGGACGGCGGGGCCGGTGAGGGCACCGGCCCGAACGACGGGCGGGCGGGCGAGGCCGTCGCCCCGCGACCGCCGCTGACGCGCGGCGGGCCGCTACGCGTCGGGCTCATCGGCTACGGGCTCGCCGGCTCGGTCTTCCACGCCCCGCTGGTCGCGGCCACCGAGGGGCTGCGCCTGCACACGGTGGTCACCTCGCGCCCCGAGCGGCGGCGCGAGGCCCAGGACGCCTACCCGGACCTGCGGGCCGTGGCCGGCGCGGACGAGCTGTTCGCCGCCGCGGACGAGCTGGACCTCGTCGTCATCGCCTCGCCCAACCGCACCCACGTGCCGCTGGCCCGCGCCGCCCTGGAGGCCGGCCTCTCGGTCGTGGTCGACAAGCCGCTGGCCGCGACGGCCGCCGAGGCGCGCGAGGTCAGCGCGCTCGCCGACGAGCGCGGGCTACTGCTGAGCGCCTTCCAGAACCGGCGCTGGGACAACGACTTCCGCACCGTCGCCCGCCTCGTCCGCCAGGGCGCGCTCGGCGACGTGCAGCGCTTCGAGTCCCGGTTCGAGCGCTGGCGGCCCCGGCCCAAGGGCGGCTGGCGGGAGTCCGGCGACCCGGCCGAGATCGGCGGCCTGCTGTACGACCTGGGCAGTCACCTGGTCGACCAGGCCCTGACCCTGTTCGGCCCGGTGACCTCGGTGTACGCCGAGTGCGACGTACGACGCCCCGGCGCCGAGGCCGACGACGACACCTTCCTCGCGCTCACCCACGCCAGCGGCGTGCGCTCGCACCTGTGGGCCAGCGCCACCACGGCCCAACTCGGCCCGCGCTTCCGGGTGCTCGGCAGCGCGGCGGGCTACGTCAAGTACGGGCTCGACCCGCAGGAGGCCGCGCTGCGCGCGGGCCGCCGCCCCGGTGACGGCCCCGGTTGGGGCGTGGAACCTGAGTCCGCCTGGGGACGGATCGGCGCGGGCGCCTCGCCGCTGGACGACCCCGGCGAGGCGGTGCCGACGGAGCCCGGCGACTACCCCGCGTACTACGCCGCCATCGAGCGCGCCCTGCGCTCCGGCGGCCCGCCGCCGGTCACCGGCGCGCAGGCCGCCGCGGCCCTCGCCGTCCTGGAGGCGGCCCGCCGCTCGGCGACCGAGTCCCGCGCGGTGGCCCCCGAGTCCCCCTGACCGCGCGCGCCGGCGACCGCGCGCACCGGCCGGGGCGCGGCGCCGCCTCCCCCGGTCGGCGCGCCGCCTATCCCCCCGCCTGGCCCGCCGAGGACGGCCCGGCTGGCCCCACTGACCTGGCCGGCTCGGCCGCCCCGGCCGGCGCGCTGGCCGGCGGATCCCAGTCGGCCAACACCTCGGCGTCCGGCCGCTCGTCCGTGTCGCGCGGGCCGAGCAGGCTGACGGCGAGGGCGACGGCCAGGTTGACGGCGAGCGCGAGCAGCCCCGCGTTGACGCCCCACAGCGGATCGCGGTCGGTGAAGACCAACACCGACACCAGCGTGGCGCCCACCACCAGCCCGCTCAGCGCCCCGTACAGCGTCATCCGCCGCCACGCGAGGCCGACCAGCAGCATCGGCACGAGCTGCGCCATCCCCTCGTACGAGATCAGCGACAGCCGCACCAGCGTGTTCGGCGCGGTGTACGTCAGGAGCAGCGCCAGCGCGCCCGCCACCACGACCACCACCTGCGAACCGAGCTTCTGCCGGCTCGCCAGGCGCGGTACGAGGCCCAGCACGCTGCGGCCCCACATGGTGCCGATCACCAGCATGAATACGGCCATCGGCACGATCGAGGACAGCGCGGCGGCCACCCCGATCACCCCGACCGCCCAGGCCGGCAGCGAGTCCACGACCAGTTTGAACAGCGCCAGGTTCGACTCGGCGCCCACCAGGCCCGGCACCACGAACAGCGCCGCCATGCCGAGCAGCATCGGCACCAGGAGCAGCACGTTGTAGATCGGCAGCGCCACCGCGTTGCGCCGCAGCGTGTCGGCGCTGCGCGCGCCGAGGTAGCCGGCGACGGTGGTCGGGAAGATCACCACGGTCAGCGAGTTGAGGAAGCTGGTCGAGACGAACCACCCCTGGTCCAACCCGCCCGACGCGTGCCCGGGAAAGGTCAGCCACTGCGCCTTCTCGTCCACCAACCGGCCCAGGAAGTCCCCGTACCCGCCGAAGTAGTGCACCGGCACGTAACACGCCAGGAAGCCGAGAGTGCCGATGACCAGCACGTCCTTGAGCACCGACACCCACGCGCTGCCCCGCAGCCCGCTGACCACGACGAAACCGGTGGTGATCGCGAAGGCCAGGAAGTAGGCCCAGTTCAGGCTGATCGCCCCGTACGAGATGGTGGAGACCACCACGCCCATCCCGGTGATCTGCAACTGGATGTACGGCAACAGGCACACGGTCGCGCCGACCGCCACCAGGGCGCCGAGCCAGGGCCGCCCGTACCGGTGCGCCACCATGTCGGTGATCCCCACCAGCCCGTGCCGCCGCGCGTACCCCCACAGCATCGGCCCGACCAGATAACCGACGGCGTAGCCGCACGACATGTACGCGATGACGTACAGCACCGGCGCGCCGACGTTGTAGCCCCAGCCGGCGGCGCCCAGGTAGCTGAAGCTGGTGTAGCCCTCGCCGGCCATCAACACCCAGATGAACACGCTCCCGAGGCTGCGCCCGCCCACCGACCAGTCCGCGAGCCCGCCGCCCCGCTCGCCGCCGGCCGCCTTCCGCGTCCTCCGGCCGACGCGTACCGACAGCAGCCCGAGTGCGACGGTGAACACCATGAACGCGGCGAAGATCGAGGTGGCCACGGCGGCGTCGGCGCTCATGCCCGCCCCCGCCGGCGGTCGCCCCGCCAGGCCAGCCACACCGCGACCGGCGTCAGCACGGTGGCCACCACCATCCAGAACAGCAGGAAGGGCAGCCCGAACACGGTCGGGTGGACCCGGTTGACCAGCGGCAGCGCGCCCAGGTACAGCACGTAGGGCGCGAGCAGCCACAGCAGGGAAGATCGTCGCAGCACGGCGCCCGACCCTAGCCGCCGCGCCCCGCCAGGGGCGCGGCGCCCCGCCCGCGGGGTGCGCGGTCGGGGTGGGCCGGAGCGGGGTCGCGTGCGCGCGCCGGCGGGTTCGGGCCGCGGGGCGCCATGCCAGCGCGCGGGGCACCTTCGGGCGGTGGTGCGCTCATGTGGTGGCCGGCGACCGGCACTACCCCGGGTGTTCGGCATGACATATGCGCGACGGGCAGAAGGTTCGAAGAATTCAATTCCGGTCGAGGCGGAGTCCTATTTTGTGCCTTTCCGGCAGAAGGGTTACCCATTGCGGGGGGTGGGGATATTCGGCAGGAGAAACGGGAGCGAGTAGCGAGCACGTTTATCGAGGCGCTCGACTCACCATCCGGTACGGCGAATTCACCATCTCACTCCTGTCGCCGCCACCCTCCACGACGCGCCTGGAAGACGTTCTTTCGCCTGGTGGCGCGGCTTCCGGGAGAAGAGGGCCGGCCGGCACCGATTACCCCCTTGCATCCGGCAAGAATTCCAGGAGGCGCGCTATGGCCCCACCGTCCGAGACACCGACCATAACCGTCACCACCCAGGAGGACGCCTCCTCTCGCGACAGTTGCGTTCCTCCCGCCGACCCGCCTTGCGTTCCTCCCGCCGACCCGCCCTGTGGCCCTCCCGCCGACCCGCCCTGCGCGTGCCCGCCGAGGCAGTGCTGCTGTTGCTGCTGCTCGCCACAACCGCCCGAGGGCTGCCCGCCACGCCCGCCGGGCGGTCCCCCAGGGCCGCCCGGCCCCCAGGGGCCACCGGGGAAGCAGGGACCACCGGGGAAGCAGGGCCCGCCCGGCCTCCCCGGATGCCCGGGCCCCACGGGCCCGGCCGGACCGGAGGGACCAGCGGGGCCGCCAGGACCGCCGGGCCCGCGCGGACTGGAGGGACCGACGGGACCCGAAGGCCCATCGGGGCTGCCCGGGCCCGAGGGTTGCCCGGGACCGATGGGACCGCCGGGGCCACCGGGCCGGGACGGCAAGGACGGCAAGCCCGGCCCCGCCGGGCTGGACGGCGTCGACGGCCGCGACGGCCCCGTCGGGCCGCGCGGGCCCGAGGGTGTCCCGGGCCCGTGCGGACCGACCGGACCCGCCGGCCCCCGGGGCTGCCGAGGCCCCAAGGGCGACCCGGGCGACCCGCCCAGCCGGGACTGCCTGCGCCAGCTCATCAGGGAGTGCCTCACCGAGTTCGGCTTCTGCCCGCCCTGCTGACCGCCCGTACGCCAGGCGCGCCGCCGCGACCCGGCGCCCACCGGCGGGCGCACCACCGGCGATCCGTCCGCGCCGCGCTACCCCGGCCCCGCGCAGGGCCGGGGCAGCGCGGCGTGCGACGCCCGCCCGCGCCGGGCCGCTACCGGTGACAGCCCGCTTACCGGAGTCGCGAGCCGGGCGTGGCGTTCCCGTAGCCGCCGCAAACCAGACCACCCTCCCCTCATTGGCTTTGGTACGGCCGCGATTGGCATGGCTACGGTCCGAGGCATGCGCATACACGTGGTGACCGCCTTCACCGACCGACCGTTCGCCGGAAACCCCGCGGGCGTGTGCCTGCTGCCCGCCGGGCCATGGCCGCAGGACGCCTGGATGCAGCGGGTGGCCGCCGAGATGAACCACTCGGAGACCGCGTTCGCCCTGCCGCTGCCCGCGTCCGACGAGGCCGACTGGGCCATCCGCTGGTTCGCCCCGCTCGTCGAGACCAACCTGTGCGGGCATGCCACATTGGCCACGGCACACGTGCTGCGGACCGAACACGGCGTTCTCGGCGCCGTACGGTTCGCCAGCCGCCAGAGCGGCGTCCTCGTCACGCACGCCGACGCGAGCGGCAGCATCACCCTGGACTTCCCCGCCGCTCCCGGCACCGAGGTGCCCGTGCCGGACGGGCTGGTCGGCGTGCTCGGGACCGAGCCCGAGGCGACGTACCGCACGGGCGCGCTCGGCGACCTGCTGACCGTCCTGCCCGACGAGGCCACCGTCCGGGCCGTGACCCCCGACCTGGCCGCCATGGCCGAACTGACCCGGCGGGAAAGGCTGCGCGGCGTCATCATCACGGCCCCACCGGCCGGCGCGCACGCGGCGGCCGGGGCGGCCGGGGCGGCCGGGGAGCCCAGCGGGAACGGGGAGTTCGGGGAGAACGGCCAGGACAGGCCGCCGTACGACTTCGTCTCCCGCTTCTTCTCGCCGGCCGAGGGCATCCGCGAGGACCCCGCCACGGGCAGCGCCCACACGGCCCTCGCCCCGTACTGGTCGGCGCGGCTCGGCCGGCAGCGGCTCACCGGGTTCCAGGTCTCCGCGCGCACCGGCGTGATCCGCACCGCCCTGCACGGCGACCGCGTCCACCTCACGGGGAACGCCGTCACCGTCCTGGACGGCACCCTGCACGTCTGAGCCCGGCCGGGGTCGGGCGCGAACCTCGGCGGGCACGGGGCCGCCCCGAGCCGCCAGCGGCGCGGAGCCGCCCGCCGCCCACGGGCCGCACCGCCCCCTCCCAGGCGGCCTGCCCCGCGCCCCCCACACACCCGGGAATTCCGCCCGCCCGCGCCCAACTCCTTTATGCCCCCGCGAATATGACGCCATACGATTTTGGACTTAGACGCCCTGACTGGCGGGTCATAGCGTCATGGGTGTTCACACAGGGGAACACCCGAGGAGGTCCCATCATGGTCGCCAGTCACCTGGAATCCGCTGCCGCGCACTCGCGGAAGGAGGGAAATCCGCTGAAGCGCGGAAAGAGGCGAGCGACGCTCGCGAAGTGCGTCGCCGTTTCCCTGGCCGCCGCCACGGTCGGCTTCTGCACGCTGGGCACCGCGGGCGCGCAGACCCCGGAGCAGGCCCCGGACAAGAAGCAGGCCGAGATCATCGATTTCACGTTCCACAACGAGCAGTACGCGGACAACGACCTCGCCCCGTCGGGCCCCAGCCTGGGAGACATGAACTCCTATTCCGGTTCGCTCGTCAAGGACGGCCGCACGATCGGCCGGGGCGGCGGTACGTGCCAGGGCGTGCACCTCGACGGCGCCAAGATGACGATGCAGTGCCTGGTCACCCTGGACCTCGAGCGCGGCTCGCTGACCATGCAGTCGCTCGCGGTGAAGGGGTCCAAGACGGTCGAGATGGCCATCACCGGCGGCACGGGCGCCTACAACACCGCGCGGGGCACGGTGCAGTGGTGGGACATCGGCGCGCCGATCGAGACGGTGCGGGCCACCGTCCTGCGCTAGCCGGTACGTTACGCCCGGCCCGCGCCAGCAGCCCTACTCGAACTCGCCTTACGAGCGGGGCCACTGGCGCGGTGCGGGGCGGCCTGGCGGTAAGCGCGGCGGCGGCGAAACGCCGGCTGCGGGGCGAATGCCGAACCGACGCGCCCCTCATCGCCTACGCCCCGAAGTCGCCCGCCTTCACACCCGCTACGAACGCCGACCACGCCGAAGCGTCGAAAGCCAACGCCGGGCCGTTGGGGTCCTTCGAATCACGCACGGGAACGACGCCAGCGAATCCGGGGGCCACCTCGACGCAGTCGCCGCCGTCGTTGCCGCTGTAGCTGCTCTTGCGCCAGGTCACCGAGCTGAGTTCGGGGGTGTACATGTTGGCCATACCCTTCCATCACGTCTCTGATGAGAGCGGCGGACTCGTCGGCGGACAGGGCATCCGCCTACCCGCCGAAGTCCCCCGCCTTCACACCCGCCACAAAAGCCGCCCACGCCGACGAACTGAAGGCAAGCGCCGGGCCGTTGGGGTCCTTCGAATCACGCACGGGAACGACGCCGGCGAATCCGGGGGCCACCTCGACGCAGTTGCCGCCGTTGTTGCCGCTGTAGCTGCTCTTGCGCCACATCGCCGCGCTGAGTTCGGGGGTGTTCATGCTGGCCATACCCTTCCATCACGTCTCGGATGAGAGCGGCGGACTCGTCAGCGGACAGGGCATCCGCACGCAGCACATCGTAGTCCCGCGCATGCTTCGCGATAACTGCTGGATGGGAAGAGAAGTGGCCTCTGTCGAGCGACTCCGAGTACAGCCAGTCGCGCCCACTGGGAAGCGTGATCAGCGACATTGGCGTGTTGGGGCGCATGAGATGCGCACCTTCTGCTGGCGCAACCTGCACTCGGATGTTCGGCTGCCGCCCCACGGCTAGCAGGTGTGCACACTGATCGCGCATCACGCGGGGACCGCCAACAACGGTACGGAGCGCGCTTTCGTCGATCACGCAGATCAACAGCGGCCCGTCCGGGTCGAGGAAGCGTTCTTGCCGGCTGAGTCGCGCCCGCACAAGTTGCTCCACCTCGTCCCCGCTCAGGCTCTTCTGCTGGAACAGCGCCCGCGCGTACGGCTCGGTCTGAAGCAACCCAGGCATCACCTGACTCTGGTACTCACGCAACACCGTCAACTCGGCGTCCATCTCCGCCCGGCGCTTGAACCAGTCAGGATGCTTGGGCTGCGCGGCGGCCCAGTCGATCTTCTCCCACATCTCCAACAGCAGCCCGTCGGCGCCCAACAGAGCGTCGAAGACCTCAACGTGCTTGCGGTCGGGCGTGCGGGTACCCGCTTCGAAGTGCCCGACGAGGGAACGATCCACCGGCAGGACACCGGCTAGCTGATCCTGCGTCAGCCCGGCCCTGATCCGGAAGTGCCGCAACAGGGCGCCGAACAGTTCAGATGAGGTCGTACGGCCCGCCTGGGTCTTGGGTTTCACGTTCGATCACTCTCCGCATGTGACAGAGAAAGCCTTGTCACGCCCGCTTCAGTGGCGCGCCGACGCCACGTGAGCGACGATCGGGTCACAGACAGTAGCAATCCCGTTCGGCGTCTTATACCGGACTCGACAAAGTCCAACTCCCTGATGTACAAGCCCAGTTGAGGCCACTCACAGCAAGCGCCCGGGCACGGAGCCAGCCCCTTCACCGGTCCGCCGGTCGCCGCGTCGGACCCGAGCTGGCGACCCGGGTCGAGCCTGGGGAGCAGCACCAGCCCGCCACGTGGGGCCTCTACCGCCGCCCATGACACCGCGAGGCCCGTGCGGGCCCCCGCGGGCCCGCACGCACCGCACCGGGCAAGCCGTCATCCGCCGGCCCGCACGGCGACCGCCGCGTCAGGCGGTGCGCAGCGCCCCAAGCAGCCGTGCCAGCGCGGCCTTGGTGTGGTCCAGGTCCGCGGGGTCGGAGGAGGAGGCGAGCCACAGGGCGGCCTCGTTCATCGCCCCCGACAGCAGGTGGACCAGCGGCGCGACCGGCTGCGGGGGGATGATCCCCCCGTCGATGAGCAGGGACAGCGCGTCGGCGAGGTGGCGGGCCGAGGCGGCCTCGTCCATCGCCCGCCACTCGCTCCATCCCAGCACGGCGGGGCCGTCGACGAGCATGATCCGTTGGATGTCCGGATCGGCGGTCGCGGTGAGGAACTCCTCGCAGCCGGCGGTCAGTCGGGCCCAGGGGTCGTCGTGGACGTCGGCGGCCACGGCCACCCGGCGGGCCACCTCCTGCTGCGACTCCTCCAGGACGGCGCGGAAGAGGTCCGCCTTGCCTGTGAAGTGGTGGTAAAGCGCGCCCTTGGTCACCCCGGCGGCCTGGACGATCTCCGCCAGGCCCACAGCCCCGTAACCGCTGCCCGCGAACAGGCGCCTGCCCTCCCGCAGCAGCGCCTGCCTGGTCTGTTCCCGCTGCTGCGCCCGGATGCCGTGTGGTCGCATCGCACTCCTCATTGACATACCGGTGGTACGTGAATAGCGTTTTGGCATACCGATGGTATGCGAAAGGGTTCAGGCATGAGACTGACCGGCTTCTATCCCGTGATCGGCACAGCGAAGCTGCGGGAGTCCCGCGACTTCTACACCCGGCTGCTGGGGTTCGAGACGACCTTCGAGGCCGACTGGTACGTCAGCCTGCGCCGGCCGGGAGAGCCCGGGTACGAACTCGCCCTCCTCGACCACACCCACCCGACGCTCCCCGAGGGTTACCGGGTCCCCGCGCAGGGCGTGCTGCTCAATGTCGAGGTGGAGGACGTGGACGCGGAATGGGAACGGCTCGTCACCGGCGAAGGGCTGCACCCCGTCCTCGCGCTGCGTAGCGAGGACTTCGGGCAGAGGCACTTCATCGTGGCCGACCCCAACGGCGTCCTGATCGACGTGATCACGCCCATCGCCCCCACCGCGGAGTACGCCGAGCAGTACGTCACTGGCTGATCGCGCGGGGCTTGCTCGTCCACCTCCTGTCGGGCTCGCCCCGGCCCCGCCACGTGAGGGGCCCTGCCGTTGAGGCGAGCCGGCGCCACCCCTCCCGTTCACCCGGCCACCCCGCCAGGGGCACCCGCCGTCCGTCTCCGTGTCGTCCCCCTGTTCCGGGCGCCCCGGCCGCCGCGCGAACGGGGCCGGCGGGGGCCTCAGCCGACCACCGTGTGCGTCAGCGTGTAGATCAGCAGTCCGGCCAGCGCCCCCACCACCGTGCCGTTGATGCGGATGAACTGGAGGTCGCGGCCGATGTGGGCCTCGATCTTGCGGGAGGTGTGCTCCGCGTCCCAGCCCGCCACCGTCTCGGTGATCAGCGAGGTGATCTCGCCGCGGTACGTCGTCACGACGTACACCGCCGCGTCCTCCAGCCAGCCGTCCACCTTGCGCTGCAAACGCTCGTCGGTGGCCAGGCGGGTGCCCAGGGAGAGGATCGCCGCGCGGGCCCGCAGCCGCAGCTCGCTGCGCTCGTCCTCGGCCGCGGCGACGATCATCGCCCGGACCGAACCCCATGCCGACGCGATCAGGTCCTGCACCTCGCCGCGCCCGAGCACCTCGCTCTTGAGCCGCTCGACGCGGGCCCGGGTGTCGGTGTCGGACTGGAGGTCGCGCGCGAAGTCGGCCAGGAACCGGTCCACCGCGCCGCGCGCGGGGTGGTCGGGCATGTCGCGCATCTCGGTCACGAAGCGCAGCAACTCGCGGTAGACCCGGTCACCGACCTTGCGGTCCACGAACCTCGGCGTCCAACCGGGGGCGCCGCCGGTCACCGCGTCCATGACGGAGTCGCTGTGCAGGGTCAGCCAGTCGTGGGCCCGCACGCACACCAGGTCCACCACCCGGCGGTGCCCGCCGTCGGCGACGACCTTCTCCAGCATGGTGCCGAGGCCCGGCGCGATCTCCTGGGCGTCGGCCCGGCGCGTTATCGCCTCGCCCACCACGGCCTGCACGTCCGCGTCGCGCAGCACGGTCAGCGCGCCGCGCACGGCGGTGGCCAGCTCCGCGGTGACCCGGTCCACGTGTGCCGGCTCGGCCAGCCAGGCGCCGAGCCGGCTGCCGATGCCGACGGCCCGCAGCCGCTGCCGTACGACGTCACCGGCGAGGAAGTTCTCGCCGACGAACTCGCCCAGGCTGTGGCCGAGCTGGTCCTTCTTGGTCGGGATGATCGCCGTGTGCGGGATCGGCAACCCCAGCGGGCGGCGGAACAGCGCCGTGACCGCGAACCAGTCCGCGAGCGCGCCCACCATCCCGGCCTCGGCCGCCGCCGCCACGTACCCGCTCCAGCCACCGAGCCCGGCCGACTGGGCCCACTTGGCCAGCACGTACACCAGCGCGACGGCCAGCAGCAGGCCCGTGGCCAGCGTCTTCATCCGGCGCACGGCACGCTGCTTCTCCTGGTCGGCGGCGCTGAACGCCAGCGGTCCGCCCGGCCCGCCGCCACCGGGCGCGGGCCGCGTGCCGCCGGCCGCCGGCCCCCGCCCGCCGCCGGTGTCCGCGTCCGCCGTACCGCCCGTGCCCGTGCCGTCGATGTCCCCGTACGTCCGTTCCATCCACTCCACCCGATCGCGCCGATCCCCCCGGACATTGTCCTTCTGCCCTGCTCCGGCAACGAACGAGCCAACCCCATCGATGCCGGGTCGGACCCTGACTGGTCCCTGATCGACCCCCGAGCGGCCCCGAGAGGCGAGCCCAGGGGCGTGCCCGGGGCGCGCGGGCCGGCGACGAACGCCGCGGCGCGTCACGTCCCGCGAGCGCCGCGCCCCACTCCAGCGCGGCGGCCCGGCCGCACCGCCCGTATCGCACGGGCCCCAGAGCACCGTGTGGGCGCCTCGTGGGCGCTCCGGGGCCGTCTCGTGGCCGCCCGCGCGGGTGCCGGGCCCGTGGCCCGCCGGGCGGCACCGGGCCTCTCCGTGGGATCATGAGTGGCCGATCGGACGCGCGACGGCGCTGCTGGTCACCCGCAGTTCCCGACCCGCGGAGTCACTGGCTCCGCCTGCCCGAGGAGATCCCGCACATGACCGTGAGCCCCCCGCCCAGGCGTACGGCCTATGCCGTGCTCGCTGCGCTGGCGGCCGTGGTGATCCTCGTCTCGACCGCCATATTCGTCGGTGTCGGCAAGAACGACGGCACCGCGGAACCGGCCACCGGCCACGGCAACGAGGCCGCGCCGGCCTCGGCCGGCGCCTGGGTCGGCACCTGGGCCACCTCGCCCACCGCCGCCGAACCAGAGCGCGCCAACGGCTTCCCCCGCGTGTCCATACGCAACGTCGTCCGCATCAGCGTGGGCGGCGAGCGGATACGCATCCGGCTCTCCAACCTCTACAGCTCCCGGCCGCTGACCATCAGCCACGCCTCCGTGGCCCTGGCCGCCGCGCCCAGCGACCCGGCCGCCGACAGCGACAGCATGCGGCGACTGCGCTTCGACAACCGGACCTCGGTGACCATCCCGGCCGGGGCCCACGTCATCAGCGACCCCGCCAGGCTCCGCGTCCCGGACGCCAGCGACCTCCTGGTCACCACGTATTCCCCGACCCCGTCCGGCGCCGTCACCTATCACCCGCACGCCCGACAGATCTCGTACGCGGCGCGCGGCGACCACACCGAGGACGCCTCGGGGCTCGCCTACACCGAGCAGAGCCCGTACTGGCGGTACCTGACCGGCGTGGACGTGTGGACGAACAAGGCGCGCGGCTCCGTCGCGGTGCTCGGCGACTCGATCACCGACGGCATCACCTCCACCATGGGCGCCAACCACCGCTGGCCCGACTTCCTCGCCGAGCGGCTGCGCACCGAGCGCGGCGCGCCCCGCCTGGGCGTGCTCAACCAGGGCATCAGCGGCAACCGGGTGCTCACCGGCGGCAACCAGACCCCGCCGCACAACCCCAGCGGCCTCTCCCGCTTCGACCGGGACGTACTCGGCCAGACGGGGGTACGGGCGGTGATCATCCACCTCGGCGTCAACGACATCCTCCGCCTCCCGCACGAGACCAACCCCGACCGCATCGTGGGCGGCCTGCGGCAGATGGTCGAGCAGGCGCACGCGCGCGGCCTGCGCGTGGTCGGCGGCACGTTGATGCCCTTCTACGGCCACCGGGGCTTCACGCCGGAGCTCAACGGGGTGCGGCAGGCGGTCAACGACCAGATCCGCGCCGGCGAGGTCTTCGACGAGGTCGTCGACTTCGACGCGGCCCTGCGCGACCCGGCCCAGCCGTTGCGGCTACTCCCCCAGTACGACTCGGGCGACCACCTCCACCCCAGTGACGAGGGCTACCGGGCCATGGCGCGCGCCCTGAACCTCCAGCACCTGCGCGGCGTGGCCGCGGCCACGCTCTGAGCTGACCTCCACGCTCAGGGCGGACCCTGGCCGTCGGTCGGGCCCCGGCCGCCGGTCGGAACCTGGCCGCCGCCGGTCGGGCTAGCGGGCCGCGTCGTCGGGCCGGTCGCCGCCGGCTCCGCCCGCCGCGCGCCGCTCCCCGGCCCCGCGCCGGTCCTCCACCGCGCGCTCCTCGCGCAGTACGTTCTCCCGCTCCTCGCGCAGTACGTGCTCCCGCTCCGCGCGCTCGCGCGCGAGGCCGCCGGCCCCCGGCCACGCGCCGCCCAGCTCCGGCCGCGGGCCGTCAAGCTCCCGCTCCGGGGCGTCAGCCTCCCGCTTCGAGGCGTCGAGCCGCTGCTCCGTACGGCCGAGTTCGCGCTCCGCCTCGCGCTCCTTGCGGAGTCGCTTCAGCTCGGCCTTCTCGCGGCGGCGGGCCTCCTTCTCGCGCTGGACGTCGGCCTTGCGGCGCTTGCGCTCGACGGCCACGGCGCCCCAGATCGCGAGGCCGGTGACGGTCACCCGCGGCGCCTCCGGCGCGCCGTCGCCGGTCGCCGCCTGGTCGAAGCCGCCCATGATGCCCACGCCGTTGACGTGCACCTCGACGTCCGGCGGCACGATCACCGAGATGCCGCCCATCAGCGCGAAGCAGCGGACCACCACGTCGCGCTCCTCGAACCGGGCGTCCCGCAGGTCGATCTCGCCGCCCCCCATCACCACGACCGAGGTGAACGCGCGGGGCATGACCCAGCGGCCGGCGCGCTGGAAGCCGCCCATCACCGCGAGGCCCCAGCGCGAGGTGGCCGAGCCGCCGATCCGCTCGGCCCAGGACGCGTCGGTGCCGGCCGGGGCGCGGGAGGGCTGCGGGGCCGGGGTCGCCATGGAGGCCGGCACCGGCAGGTCCCGTACCAGCGGTTCCAGGTCGGCGTGGGTGCGCGCCGTGTAGGCGAGCTCCAGCCGCTCCTCGAACTCCTCCATGGTCAGCCGCCCCTCGGCGACCGCTTCGCGCAACGCCTCGGCGACCCGTTCGCGCTCGGCGTCGGAAGCCCGCATCGGAGGGAGTTCACCGGTCATACGAACAGCCTACGCGGGCACGCGCGTGCGAGGCTCGCCCACTTCCGGGCGCGCCCGGCCCGGTGGGCGGACCGAGCGGGTCGCCCTAGCCGGCGCGCTCGGCGTACATCTTGGCGATCACGTCCTCGATGTCCGGCTCCCGCACCGAGAGGTCGACCAGCGGGTACGCCGCCGCGACGGCGGAGACGAGCGGGGCGGCGCTGGCGGTGGCCGGGAACGCCAGCCACTGGCGCGGCCCCTCGACCCGGACCGTGCGCGCTCCCGGAATGCCCGTGATGGGCGGGAGTTCGCGCTCCAGGTCCACCACGAGGGTCCGTTCGCTCTCGCCGACGGCGTGCAGCCCCTCCAACCCGCCGTCGTACATGACCCGCCCGTGGTCGATCACCATCACGCGCCGGCACAACTGCTCGATGTCGGTCAGGTCGTGCGTGGTCAGCAGCACCGTCGTCCCCTGCTCGGCGTTCACCTCGCGCAGGAACTCGCGCACCTTGGCCTTGCTGATCACGTCGAGCCCGATGGTGGGCTCGTCCAGGTAGAGCACCTCCGGGTCGTGCAGCAGCGCCGCCGCGATGTCGCCGCGCATCCGCTGCCCGAGCGAGAGCTGACGCACCGGCACCTCCAACAGCTCGGCGAGGTCCAGGAGTTCCACGCACCGCTCCAGGTTGACCCGGAAGCGGTCGTCCGGAATCCGGTACATCCGCCGCACCAGCGCGTACGAGTCGCGCAGCGGCAGGTCCCACCACAGCGTGGTGCGCTGGCCGAAGACCACGCCCATCCGGCGGGCCAGCCGGGTGCGGTCCGCGGCCGGGTCGATGCCCGCGACCCGCAGCCGCCCGCCGCTGGGCACCAGGATGCCGGTGAGCATCTTGATGGTGGTGGACTTGCCCGCGCCGTTGGGCCCGATGTAACCCACCATCTCCCCGCGCGGCACCCGGAAGCTGATCCCGTCCACGGCTCGCACCTCGCGCCGCTCGCGCCGCACCCAACCGGCCCGGCGCCGCACCGTGAAGACCTTCTCGACCCCGTCGACCTCGATGAACGCGGCGTCGTCCGCCGTCATCGCCTCGTACCCCTCTCCTGCTCGCCCCGGCACGCTGCCGCCCCGAGATCATGTGTCCCCTACACCCACCACGCCCGCTCGCCCGCGCCCCGGCGCACGCCCACCCGCCCGCGTCCGACCGGGGCGCGGGCCGCGCCCGCTCAGCTCCCCGTGCTCAACTCCCCGTGCTGCGATAGGCCCGCAGCCCCGCGCGCCAGGCAAGACCGGCCAGCGCGCAGCAGGCCACCGCGACCAGCGGCGCGCCGAAACCCACCCAGCCGGGCAGGCCGATCGGCTGCGGGCGGTCCAGGATGTGCAGCGCGGGGAGCCAGTTGACGAAGGCGAGCGGGATGACGAAGACGACCGCCCGCAGCACCTCCGTGGTGAAGACCGTGGGCGGGTACTGGAGCAGCGTCGTACCGCCGTACGTGAACGAACTCTGTACCTCGGCGGCGTCGCTGGCCCAGAACTGGAAGGCCGCGCCCGCCACGAACAGGGACGCGAAGATGGCCGCGCCGCTCACCAGCATGACCGGCAGCAGCAGCACCCGGTCCCAGGTCCAGTCCACGTCCAGGTGCGCCAGCGACCAGCCGAGCAGGACGACGCCCTGCACGATCCGCCCCATCCGGCGCAGCGCGAACCGGTCCGCCGCCACCTGCGCGAGCACCGGCACCGGGCGCACCAGAAGGGTGTCCATCGTCCCGTCCCGCACCCGCCGCCCGATCCGCTCGGTGCTGCCGAACAGCAGGTCGGTGATGCCGAAGGCGGTACTGCTCGTGCCGTAGAGGAACGTCACCTCGGCCAGGCCGAACCCGCCGAGCACGTCCACGTGACTGAACATCAGCGCGATCACGGCGAAGTCGAGCGCCGTCACGACGAGGTTGCCCAACGTCATGATCACGAACGAGGTGCGGTACGCCATCGTCGAGCGCACCCACATCCCCACGATCAGGAAGTACACCCGCACGCCCTGGTACGCGCGCAACCCCCGGTAGGCCCGCGGCCCCCGCCCGGCCGTCGCCTCCTCGTACCCCCACGCCTCCCGTCGCTCCCGCGCCGTCGCCCGCGCCGGCGTCGGTTCCGGCGTCTGCTCCGGCGGATGCGCCCGTACGTCGTCGTCCGCCCGTGCCTCAGCCACCCTGGACCACCACCTTCCGGGTCGCCACGGACTGCAGGGCGCGCCCCGCGGCCAGCAGCGCCAGGGCCCAACCGGCCTGGAAGGCGAAGGCCGTGACGAGGTCGGTGCCCTGGTGCTCGCCGAGCAGCACGTCCGCGGGGATCTGGAGGATCGCCGACCAGGGCAGCACGGCGGCCAGGTCGCCCAGCGCCCCGGGGAACACGTTGAGCGGCAGGATCATGCCGGAGAAGAACAGCGACAGGACGAGGCTGATCATGTTGAGCCCGGTCCCGTCGAGCAGCCAGAACGCGGACAGGGCGACCAGGTAGCGGATGGCGAAGCTGACCAGGACGCCGAGCGCCACCGCGGTCAGGAAGTACAGCCAGGTCAACGGCGAGGCGGGGAGCGTCAGCTCGAAGACCAGCGAGCCGACGAGCAGCGGCACGATGCCGCGGCCCAACAGGTGGAACGCGGCCCGACCCAGGTCGCCGGCCAGCCACCACAGTTGCAGGTCCACCGGCCGGTACAGGTCGATGGCCACGTCCCCGGACCGGATGCGCTCCTGCAACTCCTCGTGGAAACCGCCCCCCAGCAGCGCCGACGCGGCCAGCAGCGCCTGCCCGAGCCAGACGAAGGTGACGGCCTGCGCCAGGTCGTAGCCGCCCAACTGCGGTCGCTGGTCCCAGAGCGCGATGTACGTGTACGCGACGATGAAGCCGAAGACGGTGTTGGTGAACACCCCTGCGGCCGTGGCCGCCCAGTAGGTCGCGTAGCGTCGGAATCCGCTCGCCATGACGGCCATGTGCAGCCGCACCTTCCATCCCTCCCCGGCCCTCGGCACCAAAGTCCACGAGCCTAGAGCGACAGTTGGGTGGCGAGCCAGGCATTATTCACCCTGTGGGGTGAGTTGCCCAGGCCAGTTGGCCGATCACAGACCTGTCACAGGTGCGTGCCGCCTCCGCCGCGCGGAACGCATGATGCGACAGTGACTTGTGGGGCGTACAACGCTATTCGCCCGACATGACAGATTTATGCCGTGGCAGAACCCATGGCAGAACCGTGGGCGGCGGCCGAGGAGTCCCTACACACATGACCGACGAGCCTCAGCAGCACAGCGCCGATGGCGACGGCACCGCCGCCGCGGGGAGCGACCCCGGCGCTCAGCGCGGCGGTGGCGGCGCCCAGCCCGCCGGCGGCCCGACCGCCGATCGGCCTCGATCAGCTCGACCAGGAGGTGCCGGCGCTCCCCCACAGGGCAAAGGCCCCCGACGCACCGACCAGGACACCGGTCGCCAACGGCCCGGCCCCACGCCGGCCGGGCCCGGCGCCGCCCCCGAGGGCGGCCGTACCGGAACCCCCGACTCCCCCCACCCGGCCCACCCCCCGCGCGGCACCACCCGCCCGGCCGGCGACACCAAGCCCACCCCCGCCCCGCGCGGCAACCGCCCCACCACCCTGGGCGAGGGCCTCGGCGCGGACCAACCGACCCCCACACCCGACCGCGCCCGCCCCGCCGACCGCGCGGCCTCCGCCGGGGGCGGAGGCCGCGCGGAACGCGCCGGCTCCGGCCAGGGCGACCGCGAACGCACCGACGGCGCCCGCGCGGACGGCGCACGCACCGACGGCGCACGCCCTGGTGGCGACCGCGCCGCCGGCAAGCGCACGGCCGGTGAGCGCACGGCCGGTGAACGGACAGCCGGCGAGCGGACGAGCCGCCCCCGTACGGGCGGCGAGCGCGCCGGCAACGGCGGCGCGAACGGCGCGGGCCCGGACGGCGCACGCGCCACGGGCGCACGCCCGCGCGGCGAGTCCCGCGACGCCCGCACCGACGCCCGTAAGGACGCTCGCACCGACACCGACACCGACGCCACCGCCGTTCTCCCGCCGCGACGTGGCGGCGACGCCGACGCGCCGCGCGGCAAGCGCCCCACCGGAACGCCCCCCGCGGCGCGCCCGGGCCAGGACGCACGGGGCGCGGAAGGTACACGGGACGCGGAAGGCCCACGAGACGCACGGGCCGCGCGGAACGCACGGGACGTACCTCCGGCCCGCGCCGCCGAGGAGACCGCCGTTCTGCGGCCCACGCCGAGCGAGGACACCGGCCGGCTGCCCGGGCCACGCCAGGGCCCCGGCCCCCGCACCCCGGCGGCCGGCACCCCGGCGGCCGGCAACCGGGCAGTCGGGGCGCGCGGCGCCGGGGCGCGCCGCGATGCCACCGGGCCCGGCGACGACCAGACGGCCGTACTGCGCCCCACCCCGGGACGCTCCACTCCAGGACGCCCCGACGCGGGCTGGGCCGACGCGGGCCGCCCCGACACCGCCGCGCGCGGCGAGGAGACCGCCGTTCTGCGCCCGACCCCGGGCGCGCCCGGCGCGCGGCGCGGCGCGGGTGGCCGCGGCGCGGCGGCAGCGGGTGGCGCGGCGGCGGTCGGTGGCGCGGCGGCGGTCGGTGGCGCGGGCGCGGCGGCGATGGCCGCCGGCGGCGCCAGCGGCGGCCCGGGCGCGACCGGCGGCGCGGGAAGCGCCGGCGCGGGCGCCAGCGGCAAGGGCGCCGGCAAGAACCCCGGCGGCAACGGCGCGGGCGGCACGGGCAGCGCGGGCGCCGGTGGTACGGGCGGTGGCGAGCCGCCCTCCTCGGCCGCCGGCGCGAGCCCCGCGGACGGCTGGCCCGAACGCCCCGACGGGGGCGAGGCGAACGACGTGTCCGGCAAGAAGGCCAAGAAGGGCAAGAAGCAGCGCCCCAAGCGCACCGGCCTGCGCCGCCTCGTGCCCACCTGGCGCGTGGTGCTCGGCGCGTTCCTGTTCCTGCTCGTCCTCATCGGCGGCACGCTCGTCACCGGCTACCTGCTGGTCGACATCCCGGCCGCCAACAAGGCCGCGCTCGCGCAGAGCAACGTCTACCTCTACTCCGACGGCTCGCAACTCGCCCGCGAGGGCACCGTCAACCGCGAGAACGTGCCGCTGAGCAGCGTGCCCAAGCACACCCAGAACGCCGTACTCGCCGCCGAGGACCGCAACTTCCACTCGGAGTCGGCGGTCAACCCCGCGGCCATGGTCCGCGCCGCCTGGAACACGGCGACCGGCAAGGGCAAGCAGTCCGGTTCCACCATCACCCAGCAGTACGTGAAGAACTACTACCTGGACCAGGAACAGACGATCACCCGTAAGGCCAAGGAGTTCTTCATCGCGATCAAGCTCGATCGCGAGGTGAGCAAGGACGACATCCTGGAGGGCTACCTCAACACCAGCTACTTCGGGCGCAACGCGTACGGCATCCAGTCCGCCGCCCAGGCGTACTACGGCAAGGACTCCGACGAGCTGAACACCGCCGAGAGCGCCTACCTGGCCACCCTGCTCAACGCGCCCAGCGCGTACGACGTCGTCGTGCACCCCGAGAACAAGGGGCGCGCGCTGGCCCGTTGGAACTACGTGCTCGACGGCATGGTGGAGAAGGACTGGCTCGACAAGTCCGAGCGCGAGGCCATGAAGTTCCCCACCCCCGACCCCGCCAAGCCCACCTCCAGCATGTCCGGGCAGCGCGGCTACCTCGTCGAGGCGGTCAAGAACTACATCACCGCCAACGACATCATCGACGAGCAGGACCTGGCGGCCGGCGGTTACCGCATCACCACCACCATCGACAGGAAGAAGCAGGACGCCTTCGTCGAGACGATGGACGAACGCCTGATGAGCAAGCTCAGCAAGGCGAACAAGGTGGACAAGTACGTGCGGGCCGGCGGCGCCTCCATCGACCCGGACAACGGCAGGGTGGTCGCCCTCTACGGCGGCATCGACTACACCAAGCAGTACGTCAACAACGCCACCCGGCGCGACTACCAGGTCGGCTCGATCTTCAAGCCGTTCGTCTTCACCTCGGCCGTCGAGAACGACTCGGTCACCCAGGGCGGCCAGCGGATCACCCCCAACACGGTGTACGACGGCAGCAACAAGCGCGAGGTCATCGGCCCGAACGGCGGCACCGACTACGCGCCGGCCAACGAGGACGACGTCGACTACGGGCAGATCAACGTCACCGGCGCCACCGACAAGTCGGTCAACTCGGTCTACGCGCAGATGGCCCAGGACGTCGGCCCGGACAAGGTCAAGGACACCGCCATCAAGCTCGGCGTCCCGGAGAAGACCCCGGAGATGTTCGCCGGCCCGTCCATCGCGCTCGGCACCGCCCACGCCAGCGTCCTCGACATGACCGGGGCGTACGCCACGCTCGCCAACCACGGCAAGCGCGTCCCGCACACCCTGGTGGTCGAGATCACCAAGGACGGCGGCAAGGTCACCCTGCCGGACCGCACCCCCGAACAGGCTGTCGCGCGCGACTCCGCCGACACCACGACCTCGATCCTGCGGAGCGTGGTCGCGGGCGGCACCGGCACCAAGGCGCAGGCCGCAGGCCGCCCGGCGGCCGGCAAGACCGGCACCGCCGAGGAGGACAAGGCCGCCTGGTTCGCCGGCTACACGCCCGACCTGGCCACCGTCGTCGCGGTGATGGGCCAGGACTCCAACACCGGGGAGCAGAAGCCGCTGTACGGCGCGACGGGGCTGCCCCGCATCAACGGCGGCGGCTACCCCGCCGAGATCTGGGCCGACTACACGCGCAAGGCGTTGAAGGGCAAGAAGGCCACCGAGTTCGACCTGGAACTGGAGGACGGCGCCGACAACCCGTCGCTGCCCTCGACGGACTCCCCCACCGACACGCCGACCGACGGTGACACGCCATCGGACGAGGGCACCACGCCCCCGGACTCGGACGAGCCCACCGCGCCCGCCGACACCCCGACGGACGACTCGCCCCCGCCGACCTCCGGCCTGCCCACCGAGCCCACCTTCACCCCGCCGACGGACGCGCCGTCCGGCGGCGCCACCGGTGATCCGGGCGGCGCCATAGGCGGCCCGGGCGGCGCCGGCGGCCCCGGCGGCGGCGACCCGGGCGGCGCGACCGGCGACCCGGGCGGAACCGGCGCCCCCGGCGGCGCGACCGGCGACCCCGGCGGAGCCGGCCCCGGCGGCGGCGACCCGGGCGGCACCCTGCCCGACCTCGGCACGGACCCGGACGACGACTTCTAGGCCGCCACCCCACGCCGGCCCGGTACGCCCACGACAAAGGCCACGACAACAGCGACGACAACGGCCGGCCCCCACGGCAGACCGGCCCCGACGACAGAACAGCCGCTCCCGACCGGGAGCGGCTGTTCTGCTGGGTGCGTGGGGACGAGGCTGCTGAGGAGAGTCGACAGGCTCGGGCCGTGCGGGCGTCAGTGGCCCGACGTCGCCTTGAGGCCGACGACCGCCACGAGGAGCAGCACCACGAAGAAGATCCGGGCCGCGGTGGCGGGCTCGTTCAGCACCACCATGCCGAACACGGCCGCCCCGGCCGCGCCGATGCCGACCCACACCCCGTAGGCGGTGCCGATCGGCAGCGTCTTGGCGGCCTGCGCCAGCAACACCATGCTCGCGACGATCCCCGCGCCGGTGAACACGCTCGGCCACAGCCGGGTGAACCCCTCGGTGTACTTCATCCCGATCGACCAGCCCACCTCCAGCAGGCCGGCGACGATCAGCAAGATCCAAGCCATGACGGCACCTCCGTGAACCACGTGCTTCAACAGGGGTGCGTCGTCTTTGCCTGACCCGGTACGGCGCGTCTCGTCGGGATGCTCTCGACCCTAGCAAGGCACCGCGCACGAGGTGGTGACGCGGACCACCACCCGGCCCCGGCGGCCGGCCAGGACAGCGATCCGGGCCCTACGGCCCGGGCCGTAGGGCCCGCGACACGAGCGTGGGGAACACGGGTGTGGGGGGCACAGGCTTGGGCGGTACAGGCTGGGCGGTACGGACTCTCGCGGGCTACAGGTACAGACCTGTGGAGTCCTCCGACCCCTCCAGCCGCTCGGCGGCCACCGCGTGCAGGTCCCGCTCGCGCATCAGGACGTACGCGACACCGCGCACCTCCACCTCGGCCCGGTCCTCCGGGTCGTACAGCACCCGGTCACCCGGCTCCACGGTCCGTACGTTCTGGCCCACCGCGACCACCTCGGCCCAGCCCAGGCGGCGGCCGACGGCGGCGGTGGCCGGAATGACGATGCCGCCGCTGGAACGGCGCTCACCCTCCGGGATGTCGGTACGGACCAGCACCCGGTCATGCAACATCCGGATGGGCAGTTTGTCGTGGGACGTCTTGGCACTCACGCCATGAAGGTACCTGGCCCGGCCACGGCGGAACGCCGACGGGTCGGCCGTATGTCGCCGCCGCGCCAGCCGAACGCCAGGCACCCGCCCCGCGGCCTCGGGGCCCGCGGCCCCGGGGTTAGGGTCACGGCTTCGCGGCCGGAACGGGGGCCGGGGCTCGGGACCTGGCAGGGCCGGGGCGCGCCCGGGCGGCTAGCGCTTGTCGCGCCGCGAGGCCGTGAGCAGGCCGACCACCGCGACCGCCACCAGCGCGACCGGCACGATGCGCTCCATCCGGGGCGCCCCGTCCTCGGTCACGAACTGGGCCCGCAGGTCGGAGACCGCGCGGTTGGCGGCCACGTACGCCTGACCGGCCGTGCGGTCGACTGCTCCGGCCACCTTCGCCTTCGCGTCGCCGATGATCGTCTTCGGGTGCACCCGGATGCCGATCTCATCGAGCGTCACAGCGAGCGCTTGCCGCCTGCGAGCAATATCAGCCTCGATCTGCGCAGGGGTCCTGGCTTCCGACACCTCGCTGCCTCCGTCAATTCTCGATGGTCGTGGTGGACAGTCTGTCAGGTCGGCCGGATTCATGCCCCACGGAATCCCCCATCGTGGACCTGGCTAGGGTCGGAGGCAGCGGAATCATCCCCCTAAGGAGAGCCATGAGCGAGCGACTGCGGCCCGGCGACACCGCCCCGGCCTTCACCCTCCCCGACGCGGACGGCAAGCAGGTGTCGCTCGCCGACCACGCCGGCCGCAAGGTCATCGTCTACTTCTACCCCGCCGCCCTCACCCCGGGCTGCACCAAGCAGGCGTGCGACTTCACCGACAACCTCGACTTCCTGGCCGGCCACGGCTACGACGTCATCGGCGTCTCCCCCGACAAGCCGGAGAAGCTGGCCAAGTTCCGCGACAAGGAGGAACTGAAGGTCACGCTCCTCGGCGACCCGGACAAGTCCGTCCTCGAGGCGTACGGCGCGTACGGCGAGAAGAAGCTCTACGGCAAGACCGTCACCGGCGTCATCCGCTCCACGGTCATCGTGGACGAGCAGGGCAAGGTCGAGCGCGCGCTCTACAACGTGAAGGCGACCGGGCATGTCGCGAAGATCATCAAGGACCTGGGCCTCTGACCCCACCCTCGGCCACCTGACGGGCCGCCTGCTCCCTGGCGGCCCGGTCGGCCGGCCCGGCCCACCCGCTCCGGCCGACCGGGCCGCCAGGCGCCCACCCGAGCGCCGCGCCCACCGCCCCTCCCGACGGCGCGACCCCTTCGGCGTAACTCCGCCCTCCCCGAATCGTTAGCCAGTTCGAGGCTGCGACACGTGGCCGCACGCGGCGCACGTGGCGCACGCGGAGGCGACGGGAGAGCGAGGGGGCGTGGGATGGGGGCGCGGTATGTGGGGGGACGGCGGGGTGAGCCGGGCGGCGGGGTGGAGCCCGCGGCCCTCGCCGCGGCGGTGGCGGGCAGCACGTCGTGGGCCGGCGTGATGCGGCAGCTCGGCGTGCGGCCCAGCGGTGGTCGGCGGCGTTCCCTCCAACGGCAGGTCGCCGAGCACGGCATCGACGCCGGCCACCTCACCGCGCGACGCGCCAGACACACCTACTCCGACGAGGCGATCGGCCGCGCCGTCGCAGCGTCCACGGCCCTGCACGAGGTGGCGCGCGCACTGGGCGTACCCCCGGCGCCGGGCACGCTCAGCCACCTCCGCCGACGCATCGCCGCGGCCGGCATCGACATCGGACATTTTCCGGCCATGCGCCATCGCGGGATATCCGGATCGGACGGGGACGACCCGGGCGAGCCGGACCTGCCGTGCGACCTGGCCGAGCTCGCACGGATGGCGGCGGGCGTCGACAGCGTGCGCGCCCTGGCACGAGCCGTCGACTGGCCCGACGACGGACGCTCGCGCGCGACCCTGCGCCGCCTGCTGGCGCGGTGCGACATCGATGTGACGCACTTCCGCCCGGCCCGGATGCCCCGCCCCGACCAGCGGCTCACCGAGGCGGTGGCTCGTTCCACGAGCTACGCGGCGGTCGTACAGGCCCTCGGCCTGCCGCCGCACGACGCCAGCACCCGCCGCGTGCAGCGCTGGTCGACCCAACTCGGCCTGGACACCTCGCACTTCGTTCGCCCGTCCCGGCGGGCCCGCGACAACCCCCGCTTCACCGCCAGGACCGCCGACGTGCTCCGGGTATGGCCGGCCGACGCGCCCCGCGTCAACCGGGAGCGGCTGCACCGCGCGCTGACGGAGCTCGGCGTGCCGGCCCGGTGCGCGTTCTGCGGCAACGAGGGCGAGTGGCGCGGCACCCCGATCACCCTCCAGATCGACCACATCAGCGGCGACTGGCACGACAACCGTCCGGAGAATCTCCGCTACCTCTGCCCGAACTGTCACGCGACCACCGACACCTGGTGTCGCAACCGCCGGCGCCCCCCGGGCACCACGGACGTGAGCTGACCGCCCGCCGTACACCCGCCTGCCGATACGGCCGCGCGCCCGCTACCATGGCTGGCGGCTAGCGGCCGTGGCGCAATTGGCTGACGCGCAGCACTTAGGATGCTGTGGGAGAAATCCCTTGAGGGTTCGAGTCCCTCCGGCCGCACAGCTTCGGTTCGAAGGGCCGACCCGCTTCCAGCCGGGTCGGCCCTTCGGCGCTTTCCGCGACGGTTCCGGCCGCCGCGCGGACCTCCATGAGCGAGCCGGCCACGGCAGGCCGGGCGACCGTACGGAAGGGCGCTCAGGCCCACCGCTCTCTCGGCCCGCCCGTCCGCGACCGGCCGGCTCACCTCACCCCACCAACTCCCGCACCACCGGCACCAGCCCCCGGAACGCCTTCCCCCGGTGGCTGATGGCGTTCTTCTCCTCGGCGGTCAGCTCCGCACAGGTGCGGGTCTCGCCGTGGGGCTGGAGGATCGGGTCGTAGCCGAAGCCGCCGGTGCCCGCGGGCTCGTGGCGCAGGGTGCCCTCCAGGCGCCCCTCCACCACGCGCTCGGTGCCGTCGGGCAGGGCCAGGGCCGCGGCGCAGGTGAAGTGGGCGGCCCGGTGGGGCGCGTCGATGTCGCCGAGTTGGGCCAGCAGCAGGTCGAGGTTGGCCTGGTCATCGCCGTGCCGGCCGGCCCAGCGCGCGGAGAAGATGCCCGGCGCGCCGCCGAGGACGTCCACGCACAGCCCCGAGTCGTCGGCCACCGCGGGCAGCCCCGTGGCCTTCGCCAGGGTGTGCGCCTTGAGCAGCGCGTTCTCGGCGAAGGTGACGCCGGTCTCCTTGACGTCGGGGATCTCGGGGTAGGCGTCGGCGCCGACGAGTTCGACGTCGAGGCCGGCGGCGGTCAGGATCGCGTGGAGTTCGGCGACCTTGTGGGCGTTGCGGGTAGCGAGGATGAGGCGGTTCATGCCCCGATTATCCGGCCCGCCACCCGGTCCGCGCCCCGGCCCCCCGCGCCGCCGGCCGACCACCACCGGTGGGCCCCTTCCCCCGTGGACCACCACCACGGGTCAGCCACCACCGGTCAGCCACCACCAGCCGACCACCACCACGGTCAGCCACCACCGTCAACCGACCAGCACCACCGATCGACCGCTACCGCCGGCCGGGCCGCCGCCGCCAGTCGACCGCTAGCCCGGCTTGCAGGCGCTCGTCAGCTCTCTGCCCGCGTCGGCGACGGGGGTCAGGTCGGGCTTCTCGTCGTTCCTGATGGCCGTGGTGACGTTGTCCACGGCCTTGTCCAGGTGGTCGAGGGCCTTCTCGATGTCGGCGTTGTCGGTCTTCTTGTCGAGATCGTCGATGTTCTTGTTGATCTCGTCCAGGGCCTCGTCGGACTTCTTCTCGTTCCCCGAGCCCTCCATGACGGCGCGTTTGAGCACGGCCTGCTGGAGGTCGTCGATGGATTCCGAGACGTCGACCGCGAGCTCCGCGCAGTCCATCGCCTTGTCGACATCGTCCTTGTCGCAGCTCGTCATCAGCGGCATGACCAGCGCGACGGCCGCTACGGCGGTGACGGCGTGGGTGATGCGGCGGCGGTGCATGGCCATGGAACGGGTCCCTCCGAGCGCGTGCGCACGAGCCCGGCGACTCCGGATCCCGTACCTGACACCTGACTAAACGCTGCCAGGGCGGGCCAGGGTTGCTCAACGGGACGACCTCCGGCCATGGCGGTCGAGGCGGGCCGGGCGCGTGAGCGGCCACGGCGCACGGCCCGGCGCGCGCCGGGGCACGCGCCGGGCCGCTCCGTCGCCAGGTCCGTCGTCGCTCAGCTCACTGCCGCTACTCCGCTGCCGCGAGGGCCGCGCGCTGGATGGTGGCCAGTTCGGCGCAGCCGCCGGAGGCGAGGTCGAGGAGGCCGTTGAGTTCGGCGCGGGCGAAGGGCTCGCCCTCGGCGGTGCCCTGGACCTCGACGAAGCGGCCGTCGCCGGTGCAGACCACGTTCATGTCGGTCTCGGCCCGTACGTCTTCCTCGTACGCGAGGTCGAGCAGCGGGACGCCGTCCACGATGCCGACGCTGACGGCGGCGACGGTGCCGGTCAGGGGCTGGCGGCTGGGCTTGAGGTGCTTCTTGGCGTGTGCCCAGGCGATGGCGTCGGCGAGGGCGACGTAGGCGCCGGTGATGGCGGCGGTGCGGGTGCCGCCGTCGGCCTGGAGGACGTCGCAGTCGAGGACGATGGTGTTCTCGCCGAGCGCCTTGTAGTCGATGACGGCGCGCAGCGAGCGGCCGATGAGGCGGGAGATCTCGTGCGTGCGTCCGCCGATCTTGCCGCGGACGGACTCGCGGTCGCCGCGGGTGTTGGTGGCGCGCGGCAGCATCGCGTACTCGGCGGTGACCCAGCCTTCGCCGCTGCCCTTGCGCCAGCGCGGCACGCCTTCGCTGAAGCTCGCGGTGCACAGCACGCGGGTGTCGCCGAAGGAGACGAGGACCGAGCCCTCGGCGTGCTTGCTCCAGGAGCGTTCGATGGTTACGGGGCGGAGCTGTTCGGGGGTGCGACCGTCGATACGAGACATGGTGCGACCCTATCGGCAATGCGGCGGGCCTCGTTCCGCGCGGAGCGCCCCGCTGGGGGTGCCGCGCGGTGCGAGGCCCGCCGCGGGGGCCCGTCGCGATGGTGACCCAAGTCGCCCTGCTGGTCGGCGGGTTGACGCGCGGTGGGCGGGCGGTGGCAGGTGGGTGCTGCCGTGGGCGCCGGGGTGCCTGGTGCGTCGGGGCCGCCGGAAGTCGGGGTTCCGGAGGTGCCGGGGCCGGGGTGCCGGGGTCAGTGGTCGCGGGGCCGGGGATGGGGTGCGCCGGTGGGGGCGTACCTCACATCATGTCTTCGATCTCGGCGGCGATGGGGTCGGCGTCGGTGCCGATGACGACCTGGATGGCGGTGCCCATCTTGACGACGCCGTGCGCTCCGGCGGCCTTGAGGGCGGCCTCGTCGACCAGGGAAGCGTCGCTGACCTCGGTGCGGAGGCGGGTGATGCAACCCTCCACCTCTTCGATGTTGTCGAGGCCACCGAGCCCGGCGACGATCTTCTCAGCCTTGCTGGCCATGTCCACTCCTGTTTTCTCGGCCCTTCGGCGGTCCCGCCGAGCGTTTTTCATACCGTAACGCACGTTTAGACCAACTTCGCGGGCGTATGTCCGCTACTTGGCGAAGGATGGCGATCATCGCCGCGGTGCGGGCTGACCCATGCCGCGGCGACATGTGGTCTACACCAGTATGCGGCAAAGGCGGGTGCCAACTGCCGCCGGGAGGACGGTCATGAGCGTGAGCAGCGCGGCGGCGCCGCGGAAGGCATGGACCTCGTCCTTCTTCCAGGGTTTGCAGAAACTCGGCCGCAGTCTCCAGTTGCCCATCGCCGTGCTACCCGCGGCGGGCATCCTGAACCGGCTCGGGCAGAAGGACGTGTTCGGCGCCGACGGTTTGGGCTGGGAGAACGTGGCCAAGGTGTTCGCCGGGGCGGGCGGCGCGCTGCTCGATCCGGTGCTGGGGCTGCCCCTGCTGTTCTGCGTGGGCGTCGCGATCGGCATGGCGAAGAAGGCGGACGGTTCGACGGCGCTCGCCGCGGTGGCCGGCTTCCTCGTCTACCACAACGTGCTGGCGCAGTTCCCGGAGGACGGCGAGCCGCAGAACCCCGGAGTGTTCGGCGGCATCGTGCTGGGCCTGGTCAGCGCGCGCGTCTGGCAGCGCTTCCACCGTACGAAGCTGGTCGACTGGCTCGGCTTCTTCAACGGTCGACGGCTCGTGCCGATCATGATGTCGTTCGGCGGGCTGCTCTTCGCGGTGCTGTGCCTGTGGATCTGGCCGCCGGTCGGTGACGCGCTGGTGGACTTCAGCGACTGGCTGACCGGGCTCGGCTCGTGGGGCTCGGGCCTGTTCGGGGTGGCCAACCGGGCGCTGCTGACGGTGGGCCTGCACCAGTTCCTGAACACCTTCGTCTGGTTCCAGTACGGGGACTACACGGCCTCCGACGGCAAGACGTACCAGGGCGACATCAACCGCTTCCTCAACGGCGACCCCAGCGCGGGCATCTTCACCTCGGGCTTCTTCCCGATCATGATGTTCGCGCTGCCGGCCGCCGCGCTGGCCATCGCGCACTGCGCCCGGCCCGAGCGGCGCAAGGAGGCGGGCGGCATGATGCTGTCGGTCGGCCTGACGTCGCTGGTGACCGGCATCACGGAGCCGATCGAGTACTCGTTCCTGTTCGTGGCGCCGGCGCTGTACGCGGTGCACGCGGTGCTCACGGGCGTGTCGATGGCGGTGACCTGGGCGCTCGGCATCCACGACGGGTTCAGCTTCTCGGCCGGCCTGATCGACTACCTCATCAACTGGGGCCTTGCCACCAAACCGTGGTTGATCATCCCGATCGGGCTGTGCTTCGCGGTGGTCTACTACTTCCTCTTCCGCTTCCTGATCATCCGGTTCGACCTGCCCACGCCGGGCCGCGAGCCGGACGCGGAGGAGATGGAGAAGGAGAACGTGCAGTAGCGGCGGGTTCCCGCCCCGGCAGACGCGGCGGTGACGGGTTCCGGCCCCGCCCGGCCCGGTAGCGGCGACTTCCGGCCCCGTCCGGGCGCGGGTTCCGGGCGCGAGTTCCGGGCCGTCGACGCCCGTTCCCGAGCCACCGTCCGGGCTCCGAGCCGGGGGCGTGCCGCCGGGCGCCCCCGTCAGGTGACCGGTCACCATCGCTCCCCCGTCGACCGGAGCCCCACGCGTCCCGTACGCTCACCCGCGTTGGTCGCGCACCGCGCGTCCCGCATGCCCCTACCCCGTACGCTCCCCGCGGCGGTTGAGCGCCCCCACGGCCCCTCCGCGCCGCGTCGAGAAGCACCACGTTTCCGCACGTCAGCACGGTGACGGGGGCTGTCGACGGCAGGCGCTCGGGCGCCGCCGTGGACGGGTGTCGGCCAAGTTGACCAAAGCCCCTCCCCACTGGACGGGGACCTGTCACTCTGGGTGGTCCAGTCCACTGAAAACTGGTGATTCCGTTCCAGGTAAGCCCGTGCTAAAAATGGTCTAAACCACTGAGGTGGATAAGCCAGGAAGCGGGCATTCCCCCTGAGAGCCCGCCTCACCAGGAGGAATCCCATGAGTACGGCCACCGCCAAGGCGGCCCCGGCGAAAAAGCGGGGCGCAGGCGCCATCCAGGGCATGCAGAAGATCGGCCGCAGCCTTCAGCTTCCGGTGGCCGCTCTGCCCGCCGCTGGCATTCTCAACCGGCTCGGCCAGGACGACGTCTTCGGCAAGGACGGGCTCGGCTGGAACAAGCTCGCCGAGATCTTCGCCCACGCGGGCAACTCGCTCTTCGACAACCTCGCGCTGCTGTTCTGCGTAGGTGTGGCGATCGGCTTCGCCAAGAAGGCCGACGGCACCACGGCGTTCGCCGCCCTCGTCGGCTTCCTCGTCTACAAGAACGTGCTGACCGGCTTCGTCAGCGACGTCACCGGCAAGCCGCAGGACCCGGGCGTGCTCGGCGGCATCGTGGTCGGCATCACCGCCGCCGTGCTGTGGGAGAAGTACCACCGCACCCGGCTCCCCGACTGGCTGGGCTTCTTCAGCGGTCGCCGCTTCATCCCGATCCTGATGTCCTTCGCGGGCCTGGGCTACGGCGTGATATTCGGCTACGCGTGGGCCCCGATCGGCGACGGCCTGAACAACTTCGCCGAGTGGCTCTCGGGCAACGGCTCGATCGGCTCCGGCATCTTCGGCCTGGTCAACCGACTGCTCATCCCGGTCGGCATGCACATGCTGCTGAACTCGTTCGCCTGGTTCCAGTTCGGTGACTACACGGCCTCCGACGGCAAGACGTACAACGGCGACATCGCGCGCTACTTCCACGACGACCCGTCGGCCGGAATGTTCATGACCGGCTTCTTCCCGATCATGATGTTCGCGCTGCCGGCCGCCGGTCTGGCCATCGCGCACTGCGCCCGCCCCGAGCGCCGCAAGGCCGTGATGGGCATGATGATCTCGATCTCGCTGACCGCGTTCGTCACCGGCGTCACCGAGCCGCTCGAGTTCTCCTTCATGTTCCTGGCCCCGGTCCTGTACGGCATCCACGCCGTCCTCACCGGTGTCTCCATGGCGCTGACCTGGGCGCTCGGCATCCGTAGCGGCTTCACCTTCTCCGGTGGCCTCTTCGACTACCTGCTCGGCTACTCGCACAGCGAGAAGGCGTGGTTGATCATCCCGATCGGCCTGGTCTTCGCGGCCATCTACTACACGGTCTTCCGCTTCGCGATCCTGAAGTTCAACATCCCGACCCCGGGTCGCGAGCCGGAGGACACCCTCGACGACGCCGCCGCCGAGGCGGCCGCCGAGGCCGCGGCCGAGGAGCGCAAGCAGGCCCGGAAGGCGGCCAAGACCGCCGAGCGCTCGGCGGAGGTGCCGGCGCAGGGCGCCGGCGAACCAGCGCCCGACGGCGAGAAGAAGCCGTAACGGCCGCGGCGCCCGCGCCGCACCAGCACCACACGAAGGTCCCCGCACCGCCGCCCGCGGTACGGGGACCTTCGTCGTCCTGCCTGGCTGTCTGCCTGCCCGTCTATCTGTCTTGCCTGGCTCGGCTGCCTTGCCTGGCGCGGCTGGCCCGGCTGCCTTGTCCGGCGCGGCTGGCCCGGCTGGCCCGCCTGGCCCGTTGTGGCGTGTGCCGCCGCCGGGACGCCCGGGCTCGGGCGCGTCGCCGGGGCACCCGGGCCCGGGCCGCGCGGCTCACACCTCGTACGTCGCGCCCGCCTTGGCCAGTTCCGCCGGGCCCTCGAAGACCGCCTGCGCGTCCCGCAGGTTGACCTGCGGGTCGGTCCACGGCGGGATGTGCGTGAGCAGCAGCCGGCCGACCCCCGCCCGCTCGGCGTGCTCGCCGGCCTGGCGGCCGTTGAGGTGCAGCTCGGGGATGTCCTCCTTGCCATGCGTGAACGCGGCCTCGCACAGGAAGAGGTCACAGCCGTCGGCCAGCTCGTGCAGCGCCTGGCAGGGGCCGGTGTCCCCGGAGTAGACGAGCGACCTGCCGCCGTACTCGACGCGGAACCCGAACGCCTCGACCGGGTGGCAGACCCGCGCCGTACGCACCGTGAAGGGGCCGACCGTGAAGGTGCCCGGCGTCAGCGTCCGGAAGTCGAAGACCTCCCCCATGCACTTCTCGTGCGGCACGTCGCCGTACGCGGTGACCAACCGCCGCTCGGTGCCCTCCGGCCCGTAGACGGGGATGGCACCGGCCCGCCCGCCGTCGAACCGGTAGTAACGCGCCACGAAGTAGCCGCACATGTCGACGCAGTGGTCGGCGTGCAGGTGCGAGAGCAGTACGGCGTCGAGGTCGTACAGACCGCAGTGGCGCTGCAGCTCGCCGAGGGCGCCGTTGCCCATGTCGAGCAGCAGCCGGTAGCCGTCGGCCTCGACGAGGTAGCTCGAACAGGCCGATTCCGCGGACGGGAACGACCCCGAGCATCCGACGACGGTGAGCTTCATGAAGCAGGAACCTCCTTGGGGGTACGCCGTGCCGGAGTTCCCAGCCCTCGGCGGGGGAACCTCAGGGGGCGGAGACCGGGGGGGTCATGCGGTGCCCACGAGCGTAAGGCGCGAAAGGGCTGGTCGCTCCCCGGCCAGCGCGCGTTGTGGGCGATGTCACCGGTACGAGGGCGCGGGTGTTCGATGGCCGGCGCCGGCGGCTTCCGGAGCCGGCCAACGCGGGCCCCGGACCGGCCGCGCGCCCCCCGTGGCCCGGGCCTCGCGCGCCCGTTCGGAACCGGCGCGTACGGCCGGCATCCCGTTCCCCGGCCGTGCGGGTGTTCGGCACAGCGCGTCATGCCGGGCTCGCTTGCGGCCGTCTGGTACGGGTGGTGCGATCGACGTCCCGGGCGGGCCGCGACCGTGACGCGGAAGGGTTCGCTGACGCGGGGTGGGACGGCGGAGGCGAAGGGAGGCGGGATGGGGTTCTCGTGGTGGCCCGGGGTGGCCGTGGTGCTGGCGCTCGCGCTGGTCGCCGCCGTCAGCGACGGCCTCGGCCGGGTGTGGGTGCGGCGCCGGCCGCGCCGCCCCGGCCGGCCGGAACGCGAACGGCCCGGCCGACGGGGGTCGACCGGGCGCGAGGGGGACGGCGGGGCCGGGGCCGAGGACGAGTAGGCCGCCGGCCAGGCAGGGGGCGCGGCGTTCGCCCGCGCGCAGGCCGGGCGGCGGCCGGGGTCAGGTCCTGAGGCCGGCGGCCCGGCGGCGGCCGGGGGGCTGCCCTGGCCGCCGCCGGTGTGCCGTCAGGCCCAGAGCTGGCCCTGGAGGGTGGCGATGGCCTCCTCCGTGGTGGCCGCCGTGTAGACGCCGGTGGACAGGTACTTCCAGCCGCCGTCGGCGACGACGAACACGATGTCGGCACTGTCACCGGCGTGCTCGGCCTTGCGGGCGACGCCGAGCGCGGCGTGCAGGGCCGCGCCCGTGGAGATGCCGGCGAAGATGCCCTCCTCGGCGAGGAGTTCGCGGGTGCGGCGCACCGCGTCCTCGCTGCCCACCGAGAACCGGGTGGTGAGCACGGACTCGTCGTACAGCTCGGGGACGAAGCCCTCCTCCAGGTTGCGCAGCCCGTAGACGAGGTCGTCGTAGCGCGGCTCGGCCGCCACGATCCGCACGTCGGGGACCTGCTCGCGCAGGTAGCGGCCGACGCCCATCAGGGTGCCGGTGGTGCCGAGCCCCGCGACGAAGTGGGTGATCGAGGGGAGGTCGGCGAGGATCTCGGGGCCGGTGGTGGCGTAGTGGGCGCCCGCGTTGTCCGGGTTGCCGTACTGGTAGAGCATGACCCAGTCGGGGTGCTCGGCGGCCAGTTCCTTGGCCACGCGCACGGCGGTGTTCGAGCCGCCGGCGGCCGGCGAGGAGATGATCTCCGCGCCCCACATGGCCAGCAGTTGGCGACGCTCCTCGCTGGTGTTCTCCGGCATGACGCACACGATGCGGTAGCCCTTGAGCTTGGCCGCCATGGCGAGCGAGATGCCGGTGTTGCCCGAGGTGGGCTCCAGGATGGTGCAGCCCGGGGTCAACCGGCCGCTCTTCTCGGCCTGTTCGACCATGTGGAGCGCGGGCCGGTCCTTGATCGAACCCGTCGGGTTGCGGTCCTCCAGCTTGGCCCAGACCCGCACGTCGGCGGAGGGTGAGAGGCGGGCGAGCCGCACCAGCGGGGTGTTGCCGATGGCGGCCAGCGGGCTGTCGTACCGCATCAGGCCGCGTCGTTCCGGCTGGGGGCGCCGCCGGCGACGGCGGGCAGGATGGTGATGCTGTCGCCGTCCTTGAGGGACGTCTTGATGCCGCCGAGGAACCGCACGTCCTCGTCGTTCAGGTAGACGTTGACGAAGCGGCGCAGCTCGCCGCTGTCCTCCACCAGGCGCGCGCGGATGCCCGGGTGCCGCGTCTCGAGGTCGGTGAAGAGCGCTTCGATGGTGTCCCCGCTGCCTTCGACCTTCTTCTGGTCGTCGGTGTAGGTGCGGAGGATGGTCGGGATGCGGACCTCGATGGCCATGGCTGAGCTCCTGTCGGAGTGCGAAGGTGCGGAATGTCGACTGATCGGCACGCGGCTGCGCGTGGACGTACGGCGCGGTGTGCGGGCGGGCGTGGCCGCGAGGGTCAGGCGGCGGCGCGCCGCGGACAGATGGCGCTGGCGAGGCGGCACAGATCGACGTGCAGCCGCGCGACGAGCAGGGAGCCCGGCGGCGTGGCGGGGTGCGCGCGGGTCACCCCCCGGCGGGTCGCGGCGTTCACGTCATGGACAACCATGCGCTCATCGTATCGATTCCCGCTCGCGCTCCGGATAGCCCGTCTTGGCTGGTGGACTCCCGCGTTGCGCCATGTGAGACGCGGGGTGGCCGCGCGGCCCCGCCGCCGGTGCCGGACACGGCGGCCGTGGGCCGCGCGACGGCCCGCCCGCGCGGGCCTCAGTACGCCTCGACGACGCGCACGTCCTCCTCGGTGACCACGCCGTCCACGATGCGGAACGAGCGGAACTGGAAGGGGCCGGCGTCGTCGGTGTGGGCGGTGGAGACGAGCACGTAGTGGGCGCCCGGCTCGTTCGCGTACGAGATGTCCGTACGGGACGGGTAAGCCTCGGTCGCGGTGTGCGAGTGGTAGATGATCACGGGCACCTCGTCGCGGTCGTCGAGGTCGCGGTAGAGCGCCAGCAGGTCGCCGGAGTCGAACTCGTAGAACGTGGGCGAGCGGGCCGCGTTGAGCATCGGGATGAACCGCTCGGGCCGGTCGCTGCCCTCCGGGCCCGCGACCACGCCGCACGCCTCGTCGGGGTGGTCGGCGCGCGCGTGGGCGACGATCTGGTCGTGGAGGGCCTGGGTGATGGTCAGCATGGCGACAGCATAAGGAGGCCCGCGCGGGGGCCCGGGGCGGGGCGTGGGCCCGGCGGGCGGCCCGCGCGGGGGCGGGACGAGGCGGGGGTGGAACGAGGCGGGGCCCGGCCCGTATCCGCGTGCGCGGGTACGGGCCGGGCCCGGGTGCGGCGCGGGGCCGCGGGTGCGCCCGGTGGGCGCGTCGAGCGGGTGCTGCCTCAGTCCTTGTCGCGGGTGGCGTCCCCGTCGCCCGGTGCGGGCTCGTCGGACCCCTTGGCCGCGCCACCGTCGGCGGACCCGGTGGTGGCCGGGGCGGACTTCTGCGTGACCACGGGCGACTCGCTGTCGCCCCAGTCCGCGTTGGCCGCGGCCATCGAGTAGTCCTTGCGGGCGAACGCCTGCGGGTTGCGGTTCTTTATGACGAAGTAGCCGATGGTCAGCAGCACGGCCCAGATCGGCGCCGCGTAGAGCGAGACCCGGGCGTCCTCGTCGAAGCCCATCAGGACGATGACCATCCCGATGAAGCACAGCGCGAAGATGCTGGTGTACGGGGCGCCGGGGGCCCGGAACGTGGACTTCGGCAGCTCGCCCCGGTTGGCCTTGGCCCGGTAGCGGAGCTGCGAGAACAGGATCATGATCCAGGCCCACATGCCGGAGATGGTCGCGAAGGAGACGACGTAGTCGAACGCCTTCGACGGCCACTCGTAGTTGATCCAGACGCCGACCATCATGAGCGCGGCCGAGACGCTGGTGCCGAACAGCGGCAGGCCGTTCTTGGTGAGCCGGGTGAAGATCTGCGGGCCCTGACCGTTGAGCGCCAGGTCGCGCAGCATGCGGCCGGTGGAGTACATGCCGGAGTTACACGAGGACAGCGCCGCGGTGAGCACCACGAAGTTCACGATGCCCGCGCCCGCCGGGAGGCCGATCTTCTGGAAGGCGGCCACGAAGGGGCTGGTGTCCGGCGCGAACTCGGTCCAGCTCACCACCGAGAGAATGATGATGAGGGCGCCGAGGTAGAAGACGGCGATGCGCCACGGCACGGTGTTGATGGCCTTGGGCAGGGTCTTCTTGGGGTTGACCGACTCGCCCGCCGTGACGCCGACGAGTTCGACGGCGAGGAAGGCGAACATCACGATCTGCAGGGTCATCAGCGTGCCGTCGATGCCCTTGGGGAAGAAGCCGCCGTCGTCCCACAGGTGGGTGAAGGAGGCCGTGTCGCCGGCGTCGGAGAAGCCGATGGTGATCACGCCGAGGCCGATCAGGATCATGCCGAGAATGGCGGTGACCTTGATCATGGAGAACCAGAACTCAAGCTCGCCGAAGAGTTTCACCGAGATGAGGTTGGCGCCGAAGAGAATGACCGTGAAGATCAGTGCGGACACCCATTGCGGAATGTCACTCCACCAGTACTGCATGTATTTGGCCGCGGCGGTGACTTCCGTGATGCCGGTGACGACCCAGAAGAGCCAGTAGGTCCAGCCGGTCACAAAGCCGAAGAAGGGGCCCAGGAACTCCCGGGCGTACTCAGAGAAGCTGCCGGAAACGGGGCGATACATGAGCAACTCGCCCAGCGCCCGCATGATGAAGAAGATGACAAGACCAGCGACGGCATAGGCGAGGATGAGGCTGGGGCCAGCCTTGGTGATCGCCTTTCCGGCACCGAGGAAGAGCCCCGTGCCAATGGCGCCACCGATGGCGATCATCTGAATCTGTCGGGCTCCCAGTCCTCGCTGGTAGCCCTCGTCGGTCGCGACCCCTGTGGCCTCGCTGCCGTCGTCGTTCCGCGTGTCGACCTGCGCTGAGGTCATAAGTGGTGCGCCTTTCTCCATACCGATCCGGATTGTCCGGATCGGGTCCCGATCCCCCCGGATGGAGTCCTGCACGCCGACGATCGGTCGGCACAGCGCTCCCGCCGCGACATGGGTGGCGTCGCGGACGGCAGGTCGTGAAGATTTACCACGAGCCGACCTGAGATCAGTAGAGACGAACGCGACGCAGGTCACGAAAAAAATAGGACAAACCACGGATCAGTGTTCGATAACCACCAGCGCGGTGATGGGATCGTTATGCGGATTTGAGCCTTCGTTGAGCGAACCACAAGTCGCGATCTATCCGGATATGGCGACCGCTCCGCCGCTCCCACCGCGAGGCCGTTCGAGGAACCAAGATCACCCGGACAGCGGTCCCGCGCGCCGCCCGGTGACCGGAAGCCCCGCCTCCCACGGCCGGAAGCCTCGCCTCCAGCGGCCGGAGGCCCTCGTTCCAGCGCCCGGAAGTCCTGCTTCCGGCGACCGGCCAGCCGCCTCGCGGACGTCGCGCCGCCCGCCGGAGGGTTCGCCTCCGGTGCGCTTCGGCGACCGCCCGGCCGCGCTCCGACCGACCCACCGCCAGCCTCGTCGCGGGCCGCGTCCCAGCTCAGACCGTACGCCACCGCGAGCGCCGACGGCGCGAGCCGGTGGCCGGGAGCCCCGGCGGGCGCTCTGGTCGGCCCCCGCGACACCCCCGTCGTACACGCGCCGCCGCACCATCATCACCGGTGCGCCACCCCGCGCCCACGGTTGGGTCGCACGTCACGCCACCGTCACACCGCCACCACACCCCGCCCCGGAAGCCGGGGCGCGCCGAACGTACGCACCGCGGGCCACGGGCGTGGCGCCCGAGGACCGGACGGCGTGCGGCGGCCCACGGACGGCGGCCTACGCGGTGGGGGATGCCCCTCGGGCGCGTCCGTCGACTACGGCATCAGCGTTTCGATGAGGGACTCCTGCATTCCGCCCAGCCACAGGTAGGCCATCACCATGGGCTTGCGGGGGTCGGAGTCGGGCAGGGTGTACAGCTCGCTGGCTTCCTCGTCGTCGTCGGAGACCTCGAGCCGGGCCCCGATGGCGAGCCGCAGGTCGTTGAGGGCGCCGAGCCACTGCCGGGAGGAGTCCGGGCCCAGTTCGAGCACCGCGCCGCCGGAGCCCAGCGCGTCCAGGCTGCGGACCATCGCCAGCGCGTCGTCCCGCTTGCGCGCCCGCAGGTCGTTCTCCGTGAAGCGGCGGAACTCGGCCGCGGCGGCCCGCGTTCGCTCGTCGTCGGCCGCCCCGGGGCCGCCGTACGCGTCGGGGAAGAGCCGGGCGAGCGCCGGGTCGGACGGCGGGCTGCTCGGGCCGTCGGTGAAGAGCGCGGCCAGCGGGTCGTCGTCCGCCGCCGCCTCGCCGGGCCCGATCAGTTCGAGGAGTTGGACGGCGAGGCTGCGCAGGATGGAGATCTCCACCTCGTCCAGCGCGACGGCGGCGCCGCCGCCGGGCAGCGCCTCGAAGTGCCCGGCCATCAGCGGTCCTGCTGGAGGGTCGCCCACAGGCCGTAGCCGTGCATGGCCTGCACGTCGCGTTCCATCTCCTCGCGGCTCCCGCTGGAGACGATCGCGCGGCCCTTGTGGTGGACGTCCATCATCAACCGGTGTGCCTTGTCCTTGGGATAGCCGAAGTAACTCTGGAAGACGTACGTCACGTAACTCATGAGGTTCACCGGGTCGTTGTGGACCACGGTCACCCAGGGCACGTCCGGTTCGGGCACCTCGACGGGCGCCTCGCTCGCGTCGGGCCGCTCGATCTCGGTGGGGGCCACGCTGAGCAGCGGATGCGGCACGGTGCGTGCGACAGCGGGTGGACAGGGATGGGCGCTCACCCGTCCATGCTGCCACCCGGCGTGGCCTGGCGCACAAACGGCCCTAGAAATCGTCACTCTGACGAATAATGGAGGTAGCATCCCCCCAACCGCTTCACCCGAGACGCGGGGTCCACCCCGCCGTGACCGCTGGGAACGCCATGAACGCCAAGAACGCCCCGACCACCGCGCACACCGCGGCCGGCGGGAACGCGATGAACACCGCGGACCTTGGGCTGCCGGTCGACGTGCCCTCCACCGCGCTCTTCACCGACCGGTACGAGTTCACCATGTTGCAGGCGGCGCTGCGGGGCGGCACCGCGGGGCGCCGTTCGGTCTTCGAGGTCTTCACCCGGCGGCTGCCCGAGGGCCGGCGCTACGGCGTGCTCGCGGGCACCGGGCGCGTCCTGGACGCCGTGGCGAACTTCCGCTTCGACAGCGGCATCCTCGGCTTCCTCTCCGACCAGCGGATCGTGGACGAGACCACGCTGAACTGGCTGGCCGACTACCGCTTCTCCGGCGACATCCATGGCTACCCCGAGGGCGAGGTCTACTTCCCCGGCTCGCCCCTGATGCGCGTCGAGGGCACCTTCGGCGAGGCCGTGCTGCTTGAGACGGTGATCCTGTCCATCCTCAACCACGACTCGGCCGTCGCCGCCGCCGCGTCCCGGATGGCCGTCGCGGCCGGTGGCCGCCCGCTGATCGAGATGGGCGCCCGCCGCACCCACGAGCTGGGGGCCGTCGCCGCGGCCCGGGCCGCCTACGTCGGCGGCTTCGCGACCACCTCCGACCTGGCCGCCGGCTTCCGCTACAACATCCCGACCGTGGGCACCAGCGCGCACGCCTTCACGCTGCTGCACGACAGCGAACGGGACGCGTTCACCGCGCAGGTCGCCGCGCTCGGCAGCGGCACCACGTTGCTGGTGGACACCTACGACGTGGCCGAGGCGGTGCGCACCGCCGTCGAGATCGCCGGCCCGGAGCTGGGCGCCGTGCGCATCGACTCCGGGGACCTGCTCCTGCTGGCCCACCGGGTGCGCCAGCAACTCGACGACCTCGGCGCTCACCAGACCAAGATCGTGGTGACCAGCGACCTGGACGAGTACGCCATCGCCTCGCTGGCCGCGGCCCCGGTGGACGCGTACGGGGTCGGCACCCAGTTGGTCACCGGCAGCGGCCACCCGACCTGCTCGATGGTCTACAAGCTGGTCGCCCGGGCCGCCTCCGACGACCCCGCGGCGCCGCTGGTCCCGGTCGCGAAGAAGTCCATGGGCGGCAAGACCTCCATCGGCGGGCGCAAGTGGGCCGCCCGCCGCCTGGACGCGGAGGGCGTGGCCGAGGCGGAGGTCGTGGGCTCCGGCCCGGTGCCGCCGGAGCTGGCGGACCGGCAGCTCCAGGTGGAGCTGGTACGCGCCGGCGAGGTCGTCGCCCGCGAGCCGCTCGACGCGGCCCGCGACCGGCACACCGCGGCCCGCGCCGGCCTGCCCCTGTCGGCGACCCAGCTCTCCCGTGGCGAGCCGGTGCTGCCGACCGAGTACGCCTGAGCGGGCCGAGTACGCCCGAGCGGGCCGCCAGCCGTCGCCGGGCCCGGCCGGCTGGCCGGGCCGCCGGGCAGACAGGCAGCCGGGCAGACAGGCAGCCGGGCAACCAGCCAGACAGCGGACCAGCCAGACAGCCAGCGGACCCTCACTCGTCACGGGGGTGGTCGGCGCCCACACGTGTGACGGGCGGTGCGCCCGGGAAGACCAGGGGCGCGCCCGCCGTCCGCGGCACACGTACTCCCGTGCGACCCGTTCGGTGTCTACCCTCGGTTACACCGGATCGGGGCGCACACCGATCCCTACCTCGTCCCCATCCGGAAGGCACGCGCCATGTACCGGGCACTGATCGTCATCGACGTGCAGAACGACTTTTGCGAGGGCGGCAGCCTCGCCGTCCAGGGCGGTTCCGACGTCGCCGCCGCCATCACGGACCTGATCGGTCAGGCCGCCCCCGGCTACCGGCACATCGTGGCGACCCGCGATTACCACATAGACCCGGGCGACCACTTCTCCGACCACCCCGACTACGAGCACTCCTGGCCGGTGCACTGCCTGGCGGGCACCGAGGGCAGCGGCTTCCACCCCAACTTCGCGCCGGCCGTCGCCGCCGGGTCGCTGGACACGGTCTTCGACAAGGGCGCCTACTCGGCGGCCTACAGCGGCTTCGAGGGCGCCGACGAGAACGGCACGCCGCTGGAGCGCTGGCTGCGGGAGCGCGAGGTGAGCGAGGTGGACGTGGTCGGCATCGCCACCGACCACTGCGTACGGGCCACGGCCCTGGACGCCCGCCGCGCCGGCTTCGAGACGCACGTGCTGCTCGACCTGACGGCGGGCGTGGCCGAGCACACCACGGAGCGGGCGCTGAAGGAGATGCGCGCGGCCTCGGTGCGGCTGACCGGCACGCCGGTGCTCCGCTCGGCCTGACCCGCCCAGCCCGACCCGCTCCGCCGCCGCTTGGACCCGGCCCGGGCTCCGGTCACATCGCCGCGCCTGCCGCCTCGCACCCGCAGGCGTACCCGCACCCGCACCCGCACCCGCATGCGTACCCGCTGACAAAGACGCAGGTCAGGCGGATGCGGCGGGTGAGCGCAGCGTGCTGCGCAGCAGTGCGCGGATCGGGTGCCAGGACTCGGTGTCGTCGTCGGGGGCGGCCCGCCAGACCAGCCCGTCGGGGTGGTGCAGCACGGCCGTGATCTCGTCCGGGGTCGGGGGTTCCGCGTTGCCCCGCAGGTAGACCGCGCGCAGGCCGAGGTTGCGCAGCCGGGTCAGGGCGCGCTGCCGGTTCGCGGCGTGCACCAGGATGCGGATGCGCGGGCCCATGGCGGCGGTGCCGCTGAGCGCCCCGGTGCGAATGAACGCGCTTTCTGTCTCAGCCGCCGCAGCGGCCTCGGTGGGCCCACCGATCACTCCGGAACCGCCACCGCCGGCCGTGTACGTACCGTGACCCAGCGTGCCGCCGGGGCCCGCGCCCATCGGCCGACCGAACGGGCTGGGCAGCGAAACCGCCACCACCACATCGCCCCCCGGAAGCTTGGTGAATCCACCGCCTGCCATGCTCTCGATCGCCCCCTGAGACGTCGCGTCAACAAGAATCTCGTAGGGGCATCTAAACGCGAATCGGCCGCCGCCCGCTAGGGGCGACGGCCGATACCTCTGTGACCTGCGACTATGTCACTTCCGGCCGGAAGGACCGACGCGGAGGGTCATCGTGGACCCGTCCCACGCCTCGTGCAGGATCCTGATCTGGGTGTTGGTGTCAGGAACCTTAACGCCACCGGTCGGGTTGGTGTCGTACCAGTAGGTGCCCTTGCGGTCGTCGAAGACGGACACGCCGCGCTTCGACGGCACCCGCGTGGCCTTGCCGTCCTTGTGGACGGTGTAGCCATCGGTGCGGAAGTGGCTGAAGGTGGAGTCGTACGCCTGGAAGCGGTTGCGCATCAGGGTGCCGTCCGACCACTTCTCGGGCTTGGCGTGCGCGTCGACCGGCAGGATCTGACCCGAGCCCGGGTGCGCGCTCACGTTGTTGTCGGGCGTCGCGGTGTCCCACAGCCAGATCAACAGGCCGTTCTGGTACGGGTAGTGCTCGACCCAGTCCGGCCGGGTGGAGGTCCAACCGTAGTTGTACGGGCCGACCTTGAGGGTCTTGTCGTAGCTGACGTACTGGCGGTTCTCCGCGATGTAGTACTGCGGGTAGTCCTTGGTGAAGGACTCGCCGATGCGCGAGAAGCCCTTGCTGGTCCAGCCGTTGTCGTCGCCCTCGGCGCCGTCCTGGAACAGCGGCTTGCCGTCGGCCGTCACGCTGATCTCGTCGGCCGCGAAGCCGTTCTGCGCGGCGCCGCCGTCGGTCTGGTAGCGGAAGCGCACGTCGATCTTCTGGCCCGCGTAGGCGTCCAGCGGGTACGAGAGCTTCTTGTACGCGCCCGAAATCCCGTGCAGCGCCGGCTTGTTGCCGCCGTCGCGCGGGATCTGCTTGCCGTCGGCCGTGCCGTCGACGGGCGTCCAGTTGGCGCCGCCGTCGGTGGAGACCTCCGCGTAGAGGTAGTCGTAGTTCTCCTCGATGTCCCACCAACCCTGGAGGTCGAGGGACGCCTTGGCCTTGCCGGTCAGGTCAACCGGGCGGGCCAGGGTGTTCTTGAGGTCGTTGCCCATGCCGCTCCACCACTGCTTGGTGCCGGCGGCGGGCTTCACGATCTTGGTGGTGCTGGACTTGGCGGGCAGCTCGACCAGGAGCGCCTGCTTGTCCTTGGTGTTGTACTCGGCCACGCCCAGCTTGTGCGTGGAGCGCGTGGCGGCCTTGGCCTGGTCGTAGTTGAGCCAGCCGAGCTGGAGCTTGTCCCAGGCGTTCATGTCGCCGGGCAGGTCACCGATGGTGTCCTTGCCCTCGCCGAGCCAGGAGCCGGTGGACATCAACGACCAGAAGGCGACCGAGGACTCGGCCCGGTTCGTGGTGTCGTACTCGTCCGGCAGGCCGAGGTCGTGGCCGTACTCGTGGGCGAAGACGCCGAGTCCGCCGTTCTCCGGCTGCATCGTGTAGTCGCCGACCCAGATGCCGGTGCCGCCGATCTGCGCGCCGCCGGCCCTGTTGCCCTCCGGGCCCGTCTTGCCGGCGTCGGTGCCGTACGCGTACCAGCGGTGCGCCCACAGCGCGTCCTCGCCCTGCACGCCGCCGCCGGCCGACTCGTCCTCGCCCGCGTGGACGATCTGGAAGTGGTCGATGTAACCGTCGGACTCGTTGAAGTTGCCGTCACCGTCGAAGTCGTAGCGGTCCCACTGGTCGTACTTGGCCAGGTCCGCCTTGATCTGCGCGTCGGTGCGGCCGGCGGCCTTCTGGTCCTCGGCCCACCGGGTCACGCCGTCGCGGATCAGGTCCCAGGCGTTGGAGCAGTTGGTGTCGCCGCAGTAGTTGGAGCCGTAGCGGGCCTCGTTGTAGTCGACCTTGACCCAGTCGGAGACCTCGCCCTCGACCGAGTAGCGGCCCGAGGACTGCTTCTCGTAGTACTTCTTGAGCGATTCCTTGTTCTTCGCCTTCGAGAAGTACAGGTCCTCGAAGTGCTTGCGGTTGTAGTCCGCCTTCCAGGCCGTGCTGTTGTCCTTGGCACGGTCCGGCTTGGCTATCTGGTTGTGCGCGGGGCCGGGGTCGCCGCCGTACTTCTTGACTGGGGGCTGCGGACCGTCCGGGCCGTCGGGGTCGTACGTGGTCTCGTTGTCGACCTTGTCGCCGAACTCGACCAGGATCGTGAAGATCTTGTCGGTCTTCTCCCGGCCCAACTCGACGTACTTGCCCCGGTCGAGCTTGACCACCTGGGACGCGCCACGGCGTTCGGCCTTGGCCTCCCCGGAAATGACCTGGCGCAGCGCGTCCTCGCGCTGCGCCTCCTGCTGCTCGCTGAACGGGCCTGCCAGGTCGTGCTCGACGTGCTTGCGCGGTGCGGCGGGGTCGTTGCTCGCCGCTTCCGTCGCCGCCGCGGGGGCGGGGGCGCTGCTACGGTCGTCGGCCTGGGCCACGCCCACCGAGAGCGCGCCGGCTCCGAGTGCGCCGATGACCGTGGCGATGGCGATGGGTCTCATCGCCCTCCGTTGACTTTTCACCTGAGTACTGCCTCCCCAGTCAAGATGAGTGTCGCTATTTGACCGGAGTTAGTGCAGAAAAGACAGACCTTGACTTGGACACGCCAGCCCAGTACGTTTTTTGCTTTTCACGCTCCGCATAGCGAACGGCTGGGCGGCGTATACCGCGAGGCTCCCCGGGGCTGATGACGGTCGCGGCACGTGCCCGCGAACGGCGCACCGTTGGCGCGCGGGGCGCCGCCCCGCGCGGAGGCCGGGTGCGGGACGCTAGCGGTCGGCCGGGGTCGGGCTGGGAAGCGGTGAACGCCGGACGGAGGCGGACGGCGACTCGGTGGACTCGGGCGCCAACTCCTCGATCGCGTCCTGACATTCCGCCGGATAGGCCACGTCACGCGCGATCATGACCGACACCGTCTGCCGCACCCCCTGGTCCGGCAACTCCTTGTCTCCCGTCCCCTCATCCCGCACCCACTTCTCCCGCACGGACTCCTCCCGCGCGTACTCGATCTCGCTCGCGATCTCGACGCACTGCGCGTACGACAAGGGCGCGTTCGTGGGCGCCGGCCGCGACCGCGGCCCCTCGGGCACACCCGGCCGGGCCGCCAAAATGATTCCGGCGGCAGCGGCCAACACGGCGACGTTTCCCAGTACATGACGCACGACGGGTCAGCTTCCTTCACACTTGGCACGGTGACTGCCATATCTGATCAGAAATGCGCAGCCCGCGTGGTGGCAGCGTGGAATCGGCTGACTACCTGGCTGAACCTCGACGCTCCGACGTCCACGGCGTCCCTCCTTCCGCCGGCCTACGAGGCGGAGTTGACCAGAGGCGCGCGCTCGGCGCGCGAACCCGGCAGCGGAGCGGAGTGGTGGATCGCAGGGCTGGCGACCGCTGCGCCCGTGACGCGGACCGCGCAGCGCCCCCACCCGGCGCCCACGCCCCACACCCCACTGTCAACCGGCGCGCTGGGACCGGATGTTGTGTGGCCGGATGATTCCGTGCGCCCCTTGTGCACCGGCACCGTGGGTTAGGTCACGCTTACTGGAAGTCCGTCTGGGGCATTCAGCACCGTAGGGTTTTTCCGTCGACATACCCGCGTGACGCTTGCCCCCAAAGCTCCCCCATATCGTCTTCTTGAGGACGGATATTGCCATGCCGCGTCCGACCCCAGCCCAGCTTGTCTACGGTTCGGCGACCGTCGTCTTATCGACCCTCGCCATGCTGCTGCTCTCCGAGGTGCGATCAGGAACGGGTGTGGCGGTCATCGCGGTGGCCGGCCTCGCCCTCGGGCTGCTCGTCGCCGTGACCGTGCCGATCCCCCGGGCCACCCCGGCGCCGTCGAGCCGCGGCGCGGACTCCTCACCCGTCACCCGGCTCCCGCTCCGCCGCACCGAACCACGGGCCACCGAGCACACCCTGCGGAGCTGATCTCAGAGCCAGACACCCAGCCGGACACGGCGAAGCCGGCCCGTTCTTCCGGGCCGGCTTCGCCGTGTCTGACGTGGGGACGCGTACGGGGGGCGGTGTGGTCAGCGCGCCTCGACGACCACGGTCTTGGCCACCTTGTCGTGCAGGCACTGCCGGAAGGGCTTGTCCCACAGCTGCCACAACGAGTCGAGCAGCCAGAACAGCGTGCCCAGGAGGATGGGTTGGGCGATGCCGGGCAGGGCGTACACCGCGGCCCGCGACCAGCCCTTGCCGCGCGGGATGTCGCCGTCGGCCAGCACGGCCACCCGGATGCGGGCCGCCTTCTTGCCGAGCGTCTGGCCGTCGTGGGCGAGCATGGCGCCCTCGTAGCCGAAGTAGACGATGAACGTGATGACGGCGCTGATCGCGGTCTTGCCGATGTCCGGGTCGTTCGGGTCGTCCATCGCGGACTGCAACGCGCCCGTGGCGGCGAGCGCCAGCGTCCAGATGACGCCGAGGATCAACGTGTCGAGCAGCCGGGCCACGAACCGTTGGCCCGACGTGGCCAGCGGAGCCATTCCGGCGGGGACACCGGGGGGCTGCGTCATGGGGTACGGGGAGTGTGGCGGCCCGTACGGGGGCGGCGGCTGGTTGGCGCTCATGCCCCGATTACATCAGCGTGCGCCGCGCGCGCCCAGATCGGGCCCGGGAATACCCCCCGGGTCGTTACCCATCGGCAATCTGTGTCGGCGCCAGCCCACCCCGTGGCCGGCCCGGTCGGGGCCGCCGGGCCCGGTGTGACGGTCGGGGTACGGGGCGGCGCCCCGGCTCATTCGGTCGAGACCACGACGGTCTTGGCCACCTTGTCGTGCAGGCACTGCCGGTACGGCCGGTCCCAGGTGCACCACAGGATGTTGACCAGCCAGAAGAGGAAGCCGCAACACGGCACGATCTGTGGCAGCGCGTAGGTTCCCGCCCGGAACCAGCCTGGTTGACCCGTCGGATTCGCGCCATTGTCGAGCATCGCCACCCGCAGCTTCATCAGCTTCTTGCCGACGGTCTGGCCGCGCGTGGTGAGCATCAGCCCCTCGTAGACGAAGTACACCAGCGCGAAGACGATCTGCGTCGCCGACGACTTGCCCGTGTCGTCGGGGTCGGTGGGGTCGTAGCCGCCGAACGACAGGAGCATGATCACGCTGACCGGGATGGCGACGATGAGCCCGTCGACGATCCTGGCGACCAGCCGCCGCCCGAGCCCACCCAGCGGCGGCATGCCGGCCAGCGGATCGGCGGCCCCACCGTAGGGGTCGCCGCCGTAGGGATCGCCGCCGTACGGGGGCACGCCACCGTACCCGCCACCAGGCTGGTCCCCGTACGGGCCGCCGTAGGGCCCGCCGTACGGGGAGCCGCCGCCCGGCGAGCCGTTGTACGGGCCGCCGCCGGGCGGGCCGCCCTGGCCGCCCTGTGCGCCCTGCGCGCCCTCGCCGGGCCAGCCGCCGGGCTGGCTCGCGGCGGACCCGGGGTGGGCCGCGTCGAACGGGCCCGGGGCGCCCCCGCCGGGCTGGCCCATGCCCGGAGCGCCCGGGCCGGGCTGGTCGCCCGAGCCGGCCGCTGGGCCGGCCGCGCCCGCGCCGGGTTGGCCCGGGGGTGGCTGCGGCGCCTTGCGCAGCGGGTCGTCGTCCTGCGGCGGCTCGCCGGAGCCGGGCTGGGGCTGGTCGGTGCTCATGGCCCGAGTCGAACCCGGCGGCAGGCCCGGCGCATCCGGCGAGCGCCGTTCGGGCGACCCGGCTGGCCCGTCCGAGCGGGCGAACCACCGCGCGCGCCAGCCGCGACCGAACGGGCTACTCCCGGCCCGAGGCCACGAACGTACGCGCCGCCTTGTCGTGCCAGCACTGCCGCCACGGCCGGTCGAACAGGCACCACACCACGTTCACCAGGCCGATGACCAGCAGCCCGAGCACCCCGTACACCAACCACCGGCGCAGCGCGGCGCCGAGGGTCGGGGTGTCGTGGTCCTCGATGTCGAGCACCCGCACCCCGCACAGCTTCTTGCCCAGCGTGCGGCCCCACTTGGCGGTGGGCAGCGCCTCGTAGACCACGCCGAGCAGCAGCAGCGCCGCGAGGGCCAGGGCCAGGTAGCCGCCGGTGGTGCCGTCGAGCAGGTAGACGGTGACGGTCTCGCCGGTCTGCTTGGCCTCCTCTACCTTCTCGTCGATGTGGTCCTTGGCCCGCGTCCACAGCGGCAGCACGACGGCGCCGACGAGCCCGCAGAGCACCAGCGTGTCGACGAGCCGGGCGGTCAGCCGCCGGCCGAGCCCGGCCGGCCGGCCCTGTGCCTGGGCCGCGCTCAGGAACGGGTTGTCGACCGGGGGCTTCCACGGGATGACGTCGTCGATCGAGCCGGCGCGCGCGCCGTCGGGGCCGGCCGGCTGGGCGAGGTCGTGTACGCGCTGTGCCCAGTCGGCCTGGCCGGCGCCGAGGCCCGGCGCGGCGAGGGCGGGCGCGGGAGCGGGGGCCGGCTGCGCCGGGCCGGGCGCCGGGGCGCGGAGTGGGGCGCCCTGGGTCGGGATCTGGGTGCCCGGCACCGGCTGGGGGTGGGCGCCCTGGTGCGGCACGGCCTGTGCGGGCGGGGGCGTGGTGGCCGGCGCAGGCGTGGTGGCCGGCTGGGCAGGGGGCGTTGGCGCGCGCGGGGCCCGCCTGGACCTGCCCCGCGCGCGCCTGTACGTCGCTGCCCCGCGCGTCACCGCCACGGCCCTGCGCGCGGATGGTCAGCGTGCCGTCCCGGCCGCCGGGGGTGGCGGGGCCGGCGGGGGGCGCGTCCTCCGACTGGCCCTGGCCGCCGCCCGGTTCGGCGCCCTGCCGCTCGCGGCGCAGCGCCCGGATGGTGAGCGTGCCGTCGCCGCTGGCCCGTGGCGCGGCGCCCTCCGCCCCGGCAACCCCGGGCTGGCCGGGGACGGCGTCGGCGGGGGCCGGCTCGGTGGGCGCGGCGCCCTGGCGCGGTACGACGGGGGTGCCGCCCGCCGGGAGGGCCGCGCGGGGCGCGGCGCCGGCGTCGAGTTCGCGGCCCCGCGCCTGCGGGGGCTCGACCGCCGCCGTGGGGTCGGGCACCGTGGGGCCGGGGGCGCCGGGCCCGGGTGCCGGGGCCGGCGCGATGCCGGTCGGCGGGACCACGCGCGGGTCGCCCGGACCGTCGCCCCAGGCCGGCACGGAGCCGGGGCGGCCGGCCGGGGCGTCGTCGGCGCCCCAGGACACGCGCTGGTCCGCATCGCCCCCGAAGCCCACCTGCCGCGAGGTGTCGGCGTACCAACCGCCGCCCGGCGCGGGGCCGCCGTCCGGTGGCTGCTGCGGGTCGTGCCAGGGCACGGCGTCGGCGGGTCGGGTGGCGCCCTGGGTGCGCACGCCCACCTCGCCGCGCGGGCGCAGTTCGGGCAGCGCGCCGCCCGGGCCGCCGGCGTCCGGCTGTTCGTCGAAGAAGACCGGCCCCGTCTGGTCGGGGACCGCGCCCGCCTGTTGGGTGGTGTCGATCGGCGGCTGCTCGGTCGGGGCGAGCTGCGGGCCCTGGCCGTCGGCGTCGGGCGGCGGGGCGGGGACGGCCTCCCCCTCGCCGGGGGCGGGCCGGCTGGTGCCGGGCACCCAGGCGGCGCCGTTCCAGTAGCGGATGTAGCCGGGAATGGACGGGTCAGGGTAGTAGCCCTGCGTGGGGCCGCTGTCGCCGGGCACGCTCATGGTCTCCGATGTCCCGTATCTGCTCGGCCGCCTGGGCCGTGCTGTCTGTGCGGTGGGTGGCGCTACGCAGTCTGCCGCACCGGCGTGGCGCGGTGAACAGGCGCTCCGCGACCTTCTGGGCTGGCCGCACGGCCCCGCAGCGGCCCCCAGGTCTACCAGAAGGCCCCCCGCGCCGCGCCCCGCAATACCCACTGACCACCCGCACGCGGGCGGGTTCAGAAAAAATTCCGACTGAATGTGGGAACTCGCGTAATGGTGCGGGGGGTAGCGCGCTCTAACCCATGCGGGTCGCCACGCGGCGGCCCGTGGTCCACGCAACCAAGCCAACGCAACGCAGAGCAGAGAGGGCGCACCGCATGCACACCGTGGTGGAACGAGAACTGGAACTGAACCTGGTGCTGTCTCCCGAGCGCAGCATCCCCGTCCCGGCCAAGCTGGTCTACCGCACGGACGAGCCGTACGCCGTGCACATCACCTTCCACGTCGGCTCCGACTCCCCCGTCAACTGGACGTTCGCGCGCGAGTTGCTCGTCGAGGGGGTGTTTCGCCCGTGCGGGCAGGGCGACGTGCGCGTGTGGCCGACCAAGGTGGACGGGCGCAGCGTGGTGTGCATGGCGCTCAGCTCGCCGGACGGGGACGCGCTCCTGGAGGCGTCGGCGCCGATCGTCTCGGCCTGGCTGGAGCGGACGCTGCGGGCCGTGGCGCCGGGGTCGGAGAGCGAACGGCTCGGGATCGACGACGCGCTGAGCGAGTTGCTGACGCCGACCCCGGGCGACGACTGGTGGCTGCACGGCCCGTGGCCCTCCGACGAGTCGCCGGAGGGCCACGGGGCGTAGGGGTGCGGGTGCGAAGGTCAGCTCCCGGGCCCCTCGCTGACCGTGAGGAACTCGATGGCGTGCCCGTCGGGGTCGTCCACGTACAGGCCGCGCCCGCCGGAGCGGTGGTTGAGCTGCCGCGGCCCCTGGTGTCCCGGGTCCGACCAGTAGGGCAGGTCGCTCTCCCGGACGCGGGCGTAGATCCCGTCGAACTCCTCCTCGGAGACGAGGAACGCCAGGTGCTGCATGACGATCTGGTCGGGCTGGACGATGAAGTCCGCGTAGTCGATCGTCAGGCCGCCCTCGACGGGCACGGCGACGAAGGGACCGAACGGCTCGGGGTCGGGGGCGCCGAGCAGGTGGGTGAGGAAGCGGGCGGAAGCGGTGCTGTCGGTGCTGTGCATGATGGTGTGGTCAAGGCGCGCCGGCACGATGCCTCCTACGGTGCTCATTTCCCGGCTGGAGCTGGGTCGTTGACCCTCTTCGACGGTATGCCGGTGGCCACCGCACGGGAATCGGACCTTCGCCGTACGACCCGCGTCCCGCGACTCACGGGCCTTCGGCGGAGGTGCCGGGCGAGGGCGTACGACTCCGGACCGGGCCGGGTCCTCGCGGAAGGGGCGCGGGGCGCCGAGGACCGTCGCGGACAGGCAAAAGCCCAGTACTCACACCGCGGTGAGCACTGGGCTTCAGCAGTACGCGAGATCAGTCGCGGTCGAGGTGCGCCAGGAACTTGTTGTGCTTGACGTTGTTCTGGGTGTTGTTGTGGGTCTGGTTGTGCACCTTGGTGTTGATGTCGTCGAAGACGGTCGGAGCGTTCACCTTGGTGGTGTGGTTCACGTCGTCGATCTTGGTGACGACCTTGGTGCGCTCGGAGTCGCCGGTGATGATGTCGGCCGAGGCCGTGCTCATGGCGCCGGCGCCGGCGACGAGGGCCGCAGCGGTGGCGGTGGTGGCGAGAATCTGACGAATGCGCATTTTCTGCTCCTCATGCGAGGCGTTGACAGAACCAGACCAACTAAACAGCCGCGAGCGCCTACGGCCGCACATGACACCACTTATCTCGCGAATTGGCCCCAAATGGACCATAGTTGGGATAGTCCGCTGGTCGGGACAACGGCCCGGACGCCACCGGGCGCAGCGCGCGTCACAGAGCGGACGAGCGGACGCACCGGGCCGGGTGCGCGCACGGCAGGCGGATCAGAAGAGCTTGCCGGGGTTGAGCAGGCCCAGCGGGTCGAAGACGGCCTTGACCCCGCGCTGCAACTCAAGCCCCACGGGGCCGAGTTCGCGAGCCAGCCACTCCTTCTTCAGCAGGCCGACGCCATGCTCGCCGGTGATCGTGCCACCGAGTTCCAGACCGAGGGCCATGATCTCGTCGAAGGACTCGCGGGCCCGTCGGGCCTCGTCGGCGTCGGCGGGGTCGAAGCAGACGACCGGGTGGGTGTTGCCGTCTCCGGCGTGCGCGCTCAGGCCGATGGTGAGGTTGTGCTTGTCGGCGATGGCGGCCGTTCCGTCGATCATGTCGGCCAGTCGCGACCGGGGCACGCACACGTCGTCGATCATCGTCGCGGACTTGAGGGCCTCAAGGGCGGGCAGCGCCTGGCGCCGGGCCTGGAGCAGCAGCTCCGACTCGGCGGCGTCCTCGGCGGGCACCACCTCGGTGGCCCCGGCCTCGGCGCAGATCCGGCCCACGGCGGCGAGGTCCGGGCCGGGGTCGGGGGTGTCGAACGCGGCGAGCAGCAGCGCCTCGGTGGATTCGGGCAGGCCCATGTGGGTCAGCGCGTTCACGGCGCGGACACTGGTGCGGTCCATCAGCTCCAGCAGCGCGGGCGCGTGCCCGCGCTCCATGATCGCGCAGACCGCGTCACAGGCCGCGGCAGCCGAGGGGAACTCGGCGGCCAGCGCCCGTTGTTCCGGCGGTGCCGGCCGCAGCCCCAGCACCGCGCGTACGACGATCCCGAGGCTGCCCTCGGAGCCGACGAAGAGCCTCGTCAGGTCGTACCCCGCGACGCCCTTGGCGGTGCGGCGACCGGTGCTCAGCAGCCGCCCGTCGGCGAGCACCACGTCGAGGCCGAGCACGTATTCGGCGGTCACCCCGTACTTCACGCAGCACAGCCCGCCGGAGGCGGTGCCGATGTTGCCGCCGATGGTGCACTGCTCCCAGCTTGAGGGGTCGGGCGGGTAGTACAGGCCCCGCTCGGCGACGGCGCGGGAGAGGACGGCGTTCACGACGCCGGGTTCGACGACGGCGATCCGGTCCACGGCGCTGATCTCCAGGATGCGGTCCATCTTGGTCAGCGAGAGCACGATGCTGCCGTCGGACGCGTTGGCCGCGCCGGACAGGCCCGTGCGCGCGCCCTGGGGGACGACCGGGACGCGCAGGGCGGTCGCGGTCCGCATGACGTGCTGGACCTGTTCGACGGTGCGCGGCAGGACGACGGCGGCGGGGCTGCCCGCCGCGCAGAAGCTCGCCATGTCGTTGGCGTACGAGCGGGTGATGCCGGGGTCGGTGAGCACCGCTTCGGCGGGCAGTCCTGCGCGCAGTCGCGCCACGAGAGCGTTCATACGTCCAGCCTGGCACCGGTGCCGCCGGGGCGGAAGGTGCCCACTCCGGCCGCGCCGCCGGCCGCCCCACCAGCGGCCGGGCGGCCGAGGGCCCGGGGTGACGACACGCGGGCGAGGCCGGGACCGGGTGGCGGGGGCGCCCGTCCGGGGCGGAACCGGGCCGGGGCGGCCAGGGGTACGAGCCATCGACAACCGGGGCAAGCGGCCCAGAGGGCGTGGTCCGTACGGAAAGGACACAGACCCGCACGTATACGCGGGAGGAGCGAAAAGGTCACGCTGCCGCACCCACTTGGCGGTCAGAAACGGTGCGATGGGATGAACGATCGTCCTTGCCGACAACCGGCAGCGAGGAGCGCAGTTAGTGACTGTGCTGGCGCCTCCACGGCGCCTAGTGCCCAACGCATACCAAGGAAGGTCACCTCATGAACACCAAGAAGGTGCTCGCGGGCTCGATGCTCAGCCTCGCCGCCGCTGGCTTCGCCGTCACCCCGGCGACGGCCGCCGAGGCCGAGGACACCGGCCGCTTCGAGCAGAACATCCAGATCATCGACGATCTGTGCCCGACTGTTCAGGACATCGACGTCCTGGTCATCGAGGTGCTGGACGAGGCCCGCACCAACCAGTGCAACACGATCCACGACAAGGCGGCGCAGATCGACAACTCGGACGCCCCGGGTCTGCCGATCGGGCTGCTGGGCTCCGCCGTCAACTAACAGCGCTGAGCCGCCAGCGCTGTTTCCTGGAGATTTCCTCCAGGCAGAACGGCCCCTGGGTTCCGTGGCCCTCCTCCACGGGCCTTGGGGCCTTCTCCGTGCCCGGGCCCCCCGCGGGGGGCCCGGGCCTTTGCCTGTCCGCGCGCACGGCGGGCGGCGGGCCGGCCCGTGGGAGGCCGGCCACGGGGCTCAGAGGTTGCCGCGGCGCTCCTGCTCGCGCTCGATCGCCTCGAAGAGGGCCTTGAAGTTGCCCTTGCCGAAGCCCATCGAGCCGTGGCGCTCGATCATCTCGAAGAACACGGTCGGCCGGTCCTGCACGGGCTTGGTGAAGATCTGCAGCAGGTAGCCGTCCTCGTCGCGGTCCGCGAGGATCTTCAGCTCGCGCAGCGTCTCGATCGGCACCCGGGTCTCGCCGACCCACTCGCCGAGCGTGTCGTAGTACGAGTCGGGGGTGTCCAGGAACTGGACCCCCGCCGCGCGCATGGCCCGTACGGTGGAGACGATGTCGTTGGTGGCCAGCGCGATGTGCTGCACGCCCGGGCCGCCGTAGAACTCCAGGTACTCGTCGATCTGCGACTTCTTCTTCGCGATCGCCGGCTCGTTGAGCGGGAACTTCACCTTGCGGGTGCCGTCCGCGACGACCTTGGACATGAGCGCGGAGTACTCGGTGGCGATGTCGTCGCCCACGAACTCCTTCATGTTGGTGAAGCCCATGACCTTGTTGTAGAAGCCGACCCACTCGTCCATCTTGCCGAGCTCGACGTTGCCCACGCAGTGGTCGATGGCCTGGAAGGTGCGCTTGGCCGGCGGCTCCACGATGGGGTTGGCGGCGACGAAACCGGGCAGGTAGGGACCGTCGTAGCCGGAGCGCTCGACGAGCGTGTGGCGGGTCTTGCCGTAGGTGGCGATGGCGGCCAGGACGACGGTGCCGTGGTCGTCCTTCACCTCGTGCGGCTCTTCCAGGCCGGTGGCGCCGTGCTCCAGGGCGTAGGCGTACGCCGCCCGGGCGTCCGGGACCTCGATGGCGAGGTCGATGACGCCGTCACCGTGCTCGGCGACGTGCTCGGCGAGGAAGCGCCCGCGGTCGGTGGTGGGCTTGATGACGGAGGTCAGCACGAATCGGGCGCCGCCCGACACCAGCACGTAACTGGCGGTCTCGCGGCTGCCGTTCTCCGGTCCGGAGTAGGCGACGAGCTTCATGCCGAAAGCCGTCGCGTAGTAGTGGGCGGCCTGCTTGGCGTTGCCGACGGCGAAGACGACCGCGTCCATTCCCTTGACCGGGAAGGGGTCGGCCTGCCTGGCCGTCTCGGGGGACTGATCGATGGTCTCTGTCATAGCCGCAGACTCCCTCCGATCCACAAGGTGCGCAATAGTTTGTGCATCTCCTGGACAACTTGACTAGCAGTTCCAGAGTTCCGCCGGACGATCTGTACAGGATGACCATCACGGAGGTGGCCGGGTCGCATGGGCATAAGACGGGGCGCACGAGCCGCGGAACGCGGATACGCGGAACGCGGAGACGCAACAGGCGGGGGAGGCTGTCATGGGGATTGACCGACTGGACGGTCGGCTGATCGAACTGCTCGCCGAGGAGCCGCGGATCGGCGTCCTCGAGGCGTCGCGCCGACTCGGCGTGGCGCGCGGCACGGCGCAGGCGCGCCTTGACCGGTTGCAGGCGGCCGGCGTGATCCGCGGGTTCGGGCCGCAGGTGGACCCGGCGGCGCTCGGCTATCCGGTGACGGCGTTCGCGACGCTGGAGATCAAACAGGGGCAGGGCGCGGACGTCCGCAGCCACCTCCAGACGGTGCCCGAGGTGCTGGAGCTGCACACCACGACCGGCCACGGCGACATGCTGTGCCGCCTGGTGGCACGCTCCAACGCCGATCTCCAACGGGTGATCGACCGGGTTGTGGGCTTTGATGGCATCGTGCGGGCCTCGACGGCGATCGTGATGGAGAACCCCGTCCCGCTCCGGATCATCCCGCTGGTGAAGCAGGCGGCCGATGACTGACCGAGGAGAGACGCGATGAGCTTTTGGGAGTACGTCGGCAACCGGCGCACCCAGTTACTGCTGGACACCTACCAGCACGCCAGCGCCGTCTTCCAGTGCATGGTGGCCGCCACGGTCCTCGGGGTGCTGCTGGGCGTCCTCACCTACCGCAGCGAGTGGGCCGGGAACCTCGCCATCACCGTCACGGCGACCATCCTCACCGTGCCGTCCCTGGCCATGATCGGCCTGCTCATCCCGATCACCGGGCTCGGCGTCGCGCCGACGGTGACCGCGCTGGTCCTCTACGGGCTGCTGCCCATCGTGCGCAACGCGATCGTGGGGCTGCGCGGCGTGGACCCCGACCTGGTGGACGCCGCGAGGGGGCTCGGCATGTCCCGGCTGTCCCGGCTGGTGCGGGTCGAGCTGCCCCTGGCCTGGCCGCCCATCCTGACCGGCATCCGGGTCTCCACGCAGATGCTGATGGGCATCGCCGCGATCGCCGCGTACGCCTCCGGGCCCGGCCTCGGGAACGAGATCTTCCGCGGCATCTCCTCGCTCGGCAGCGCCAACGCGGTCAACAAGGTCATGGCCGGGACGCTGGGCATCGTGCTGCTCGCGCTGGTCTTCGACGCCGTGTACGTGCTCATCGGACGCCTGACCATTCCCAGGGGGATTCGTGCCTGACACCAGCAACGGCCAACCCAGCGACCAGCCCGTCCAGCCCGCACAGGCCGCCCAGGCCAGCGGCCGACCCGGCGGTGGGGCCACCGGCAACGCCCCCGCGCGGGGCGCCACCACCGGGGCCACCATCGAGCTGGAGAACCTCACCAAACGCTACCCGGGCAGCGAGGCGCCCGCCGTGGACAACGTCAACATGGAGATCAAGGCCGGCGAGACGGTGATCTTCGTGGGCCCCTCGGGGTGCGGCAAGTCCACCACGCTGAAGATGATCAACCGGCTGATCGAGCCGTCGTCGGGCCGCATACGCATCGGCGACGAGGACGTGACCGGCATAGACCCGGTCAAGCTCCGCCGCAAGGTGGGCTACGCCATCCAGTCATCGGGCCTGTTCCCGCACATGACGGTCGCGCAGAACATCGCCCTCGTACCGAAGATGGTCGGCTGGCGGGGGGCCCGCGTCACGGCCCGCGTCGAGGAGATGCTCGACCTGGTCGGGCTCGACCCGCGGGAGTTCCACGACCGCTACCCGCGCCAGCTCTCCGGCGGCCAGCAGCAGCGGGTCGGCGTGGCCAGGGCGCTGGCGGCCGATCCGCCGGTGCTGCTCATGGACGAGCCGTTCGGCGCGGTGGACCCGATCACCCGCGACCACCTCCAGGACGAGCTGATCCGGCTCCAGCACGAGCTGCACAAGACCATCGTCTTCGTCACCCACGACTTCGACGAGGCGATCAAGCTGGGCGACCGGATAGCGGTGCTGCGGGACCGCTCGCACATCGCCCAGTTCGACACGCCGGAGGCGATCCTCACCAACCCGGCCGACGACTTCGTCTCCGGGTTCGTCGGCGCCGGGGCCGCACTCAAACGGCTCAACCTGACCCGGGTACGCGACGTGACGGTCGAGGACATCCCGACCGCGGTGATCGACGACCCGTTGCAGTCCATCTTCGACCTGTTCCGGTCGGCCTCGATCAACGAGGTGCTGCTCCTCGACCGGCACCGGCGCCCGTACAAGTGGCTGCGCCGAGGCGACCTCAGCCGCGCCAAGGGATCGCTGGCCCGCGCCGGCACGCTCGTCGCCGACACGGTGACCCGGGACGCCACGCTGCGCGACGCGCTGGAGGCGGTGCTCACCGACAACGCCGGCCGGGTCCCGGTCACCGGGCGGCGCGGCGAGTACACCGGCGTGGTCGACATGGAGACGCTGATGAACTCCGTCCACGAACTCCTGGAGGCGGACCGGCTCGACGCCGTGGAGCACCAGCACCAGTTGCACGAGGCGCGCTCGCACCAGACCCACCTCGAACAGGAGGGCGCCGCGGGCGGCAGCACGCCACGCGGGCCGGGCCAGGAGGCTGGCGCATGAGCCGCGCGGGCACCGGGGGGCCCGGCGGTCGAGCCGGGCGCGCGGGGACGGACCTGCCCCCGCCGGACGAGACACGGGCCGTGGACGTCGAACGCAGGCCGCCCGCGCCCAGCGCCCAGCCACCCCGGCTGACCTGGCAGAAGCTCACCTTCCTGCCGGCCACCATCGCGGTCGGGCTGCTGGCCACCTGGCTCTGGTTCCGCGGCGCCGAGCTGGACTCCATCGCGCGCAACGCCATCGCGGACGGCAACGTGTGGCTGCGGCTGCGCCAGCACGTCGAGCTGACCGCCATCTCCACGTTCTTCGTGCTGATCATCGCCATCCCGCTGGGCATCGCGCTGACCCGGCGCCGGCTGCGGCCCGCGGTGCCCGTGGTGCTGGCCATCGCCAACATCGGGCAGGCCACGCCCGCGATCGGGCTGCTGGCGCTGCTGGTGATCTGGCTGGGCATCGGCACCAAGGCCGCGCTGGTGGGCATCGTCGCGTACGCGGTGCTGCCGGTGCTGGCCAACACCATCGCGGGGCTGCGGGCCATCGACCCGACGCTGATCGAGGCCGCGCGCGGCATCGGCATGTCGGCCGTCGGGGTGCTGCGCAAGGTGGAGCTCCCGCTGGCCGTGCCGCTGATCCTGGCGGGCGTGCGCACCGCGTTGGTGCTCAACGTCGGCACGGCGACGCTGGCGTACTTCGGCGGCGGGGGCGGGCTCGGCGACCTGATCGCCACCGGCATCAACAACCAGCGCATGCCCGTCCTGGTGCTCGGCTCCATCCTCACGGTGGCGCTCGCGCTGCTTGTGGACTGGCTGGCCTCGGTGGTCGAACTGCTGCTGCGCCCGCGCGGCCTTGAGGGGGACGCATGAGGATGCCGGGGGTACGCGGGAGGGGCCGGCGGGCGGCGGCGGGCCGCCGGCCGGCGGGCCGCGGCCGGGCCACGCTCGGCGTCGGGCTCGCGGCGGCGCTGCTGGCCCCGGCCCTGCTCAGCGGCTGCGGGCTGCACAGCGGCAGCATGATGGTCGACGACGTGGAGCCGGGCACGATAGGCCGCGGCAAGCCGCTGGAGGGCGCCAACCTGACGGTGACCTCGAAGGAGTTCACCGAGAACATCATCCTGGGCCAGGTCATCGGCATCGCCTTCCAGGCGGCCGGCGCCAAGGTGCTCGACCGGACCAACATCCAGGGCTCCATCGGCGCCCGGGAGGCCATCAAGTCGGGCGACGCGGACGCGATGTACGAGTACACGGGCACCGGGTGGATCACCTACCTGGGACACGAGAAACCGATCGTCGACCCACGGGAACAGTGGCGCGCCGTGCGCGCGGCGGACCGGAGGAACGGTGTCGCCTGGCTGCCGCCGGCCAGCCTCGACAACACGTACACGCTGACCGTCAACCAGGCGAACGCGGAGAAGTACGGCGTGCGCACCCTGTCCGACGTCGCGGCGGCGACCCGGCGCGACGGGTCGCTCAAGCTGTGCGTGGACACCGAGTTCGCCTTCCGTGACGACGGGCTGCCCGGCATGCGCGAGGCGTACGGGATGCGGTGGCCGGGTTCGCGGGTGCGCAAGATGGAGGCCGGCGTCATCTACCGCGAGGTACGCAAGGGCTCGGCCTGCACGTTCGGCGAGGTCACCTCGACCGACGGGCGCATCCAGGCGATGAAGCTGGTGGTCATGGAGGACGACAGGCACTTCTTCCCGAACTACAACGCCGCCCCGGAGATCCACGGCAAGACGCTGGAGAAGCACCCCGAGATCGCCGAGGTGCTCAACCCGATCACCGCGAAGCTGACCAACGCGGTGGCCCAGCGGCTGAACGCCAAGGTGGACGTGGACGGCGAGGACCCGCACGACGTGGCGCTGGACTGGCTGGTGACCGAGGGCTTCGTGAAGAAGGGCTGAGCGCCCCCACGCCGGCGCTGACGCTGGCACCGGCACCGGCACCGGCTTCGGAGCCGGTGCCGGCAAGGGCCCCGGTCGCGGTCCCCTTGGGGCGTGGCCGGGGCCTCGTCGTGGTCGGGTTCAGGGGCTCCACCTGCGGAGACCTTCTTGCAAAGAAAGTCATGCAAAGAAAGTGTTGCAAGGCTTTCTTTGCAAGCTTACGGTGGCCGCATGAGCACCCACGAGGTCCCACCCCCCGCCCCCGACCCGAGGCCCGCCACGGGCGGGGCGACGCCGCCGCTCCGGCAGCTCGACGCGCGGTCGCTGCGCGGCCTGGCCCATCCGTTGCGGTTGCGGCTGCTTGAGGTGCTGCGGCACGACGGTCCGGCGACCGCCTCCCGGCTCGCGGACCGGCTCGGCGAGTCCAGCGGCGCCACCAGCTACCACCTGCGCCAGCTCGCCTCGTACGGCTTCGTCGCCGAGGAGACCGGGCGCGGCACGGCCCGCGAGCGCTGGTGGCGGGCGGTGCACGAGGGCATCCAGGTCAGCGACCCGGAGACCTTCCTCGGGCACGACGACCCCGCGGTGCGCGGCGCGCTCGACCTGGTGCTGCACGAGATCGCCAGCATCCACACCAGCGAGCTGTCCACCTGGCTCGGCTCGATGCACACCTGGTCCCAGGAGTGGCGCCGCCGCGGTGACATCAGCGACTACACCCTGTGGCTCACCCCCGAGGTCGCGGGCGAGTTGGGCGAGCGGCTGCGCGAGGTCATCAACGACTACCGGGACCGGGTGCCGGCCGACGCCGACGACGCCGCCTCCGTCCGGCTCCACCTGCACGCCTTCCCGCGCGAGGGCGGCCAGCGGCGCGCCGCGCGGGAGGAAGGCGCGCGAGACGGCGAGAGCGCGGGAGACGACGGCACCGCACAGGAGCGCGGGACCGTACGAGACGACGAGGAGGAAGCGACATGACGCACGCCGACATCCACGCGGCCACGCACGACTACCGCGCCCGCGAACTGCGTGCCGAGGCGGCCACCTGGCGGCTGGCGCACGGTCGGCCGCCGGCCGGGCCCGGCGGACGGGCCGCGTCGCGCGACCGGGCCGGCGAGGGCTGGGCCTGGCTGCGCGACCGGTGCGGCTGGGCCCTGGTGGGTCTCGGGTTGCGGCTGGTCAGCCGGCCGCTCAGCAGCTCGGGACCGCTTTACCCGCCGCGAGGGCCCGGAGGGACGACACCGCGTCCTTCAACTCCTTGACCGGAATGAGCTTGAGCCCCTTGGGCAGTTCCTCCGTGACGTCGGAGCACTGCTCGCGGGGGACGAGGAAGACGCTGGCGCCGTCGCGCTTGGCCGCCTTCGGCTTGAGGCCGACGCCGCCGACCGGGCCGACCTTGCCGTTCGCGTCGATCGTGCCCGTGCCGGAGATGATCCGGCCGCCGGTGAGGTCGCCGCCTCGGCCGTCGCCGTCCAGCTTGTTGATGATGCCGAGGGTGAACATCAGCCCCGCGCTCGGGCCGCCGACCTTGGCGAGCCGCAGCGTGACCTTCACGTCCTTCGGCGAGCGGTGCAGGTAGCCCAACGCCGCCTGGACCGCCGAGTCCTGGGACTCCTTCATCTCCTCGCGGTTGTGCTTGTCCACCTCCTTCGGCGAGTCGCCGACCGGGTAGACGGAGTCGCGCGGCATCACCGCTCGCCCCTCGTTGAACCAGCCGCTGACCACGTCCTTGAGGCGGATGTCCGCGTCCGGGCCGGTGGCCACGATGGCCGTCATCCGCAACTGCCCGCTGGTCTCCCGGGTCGGGGCGCCCTCGATGGTGATCACCGGCTGGCCACGGTCGGAGCCGAGCACGTTCGCGGTCAGCCCGGGGTAGGCGATCGAGAACGGCAGCGGCGCGAACGCGGCGACCGCGAGCAGGGCGACGACGAGCGTGGAGCAGACCGCGAGGATGCGAGCGCGAGGAGACACGTCCGCCACCCTAAAGGACGGCAACGTTTCCCCGGCCGGGCAGGGCCGGCCGGGGCGGGGCACGGCAGGGCGGCGCCGCGGGGGCGGGCGCGGCGGATCGCCCGCGCCGGCGCGGGGCGCGGCGGCGGCGGCCCCGGGCGCGCGGCCGGCGCTCAGCGCAGGGCGTCCGCGACCTCCTTCGCGGCCTCGACCACCCGCGGGCCGACCCGCTCGGGCACCGAGTCGGTCAGCATCACCACGCCCACGCTGCCCTCGATGCCGGTCACCCCGAGCAGCGGCGCGGCGGCGCCGCTCGCGCCGGCCTCCAGCTCGCCGTGGGTGAGGGCGTAGCCGCTGTCGGTCAGGCCGTTGCGGGCGGCGAGGATGGCCCGGCCCGCGGCGCCTCGGTCGAGCGGATGGCGGAAGCCGGCGCGGTAGGCGACGTGGTAGTCCGTCCAGGTCGGCTCGACGACGGCGACGGCGAGCGCCTCGGCGCCGTCCACCAGCGTGAGGTGGGCGGTGGCCCCGATGTCCTCGGCGAGCGCGCGCAGCGCGGGCATGGCGGCCTCGCGCACCAGTGGGTGCACCTGCCGGCCGAGCCGCAGCACGCCGAGGCCGACCCGGGCCCGTCCGCCGATGTCCCGTCTGACGAGGGCGTGTTGTTCGAGCGTGGCGAGCAGGCGGTAGACGACGGTGCGGTTGACGCCGAGCTTGTTGGACAGTTCGGTCACGGTCAGACCGTGGTCGGTGTCGGCCAGGAGTTTGAGGACACGCAGCCCTCGATCGAGCGTCTGAGAGGTCTCCGCGGTCACGACGCCCCCTTCTCGGGTGAGTGGCGGCCGATTCCGGTTCAGCGCCACCGGTCCCATCGGCAGCGCGCGGAAGAGGCCACCGGTCGCGGTTCGCACGCACCGGCCGCGCTCCGCGGCGGCGCTGCCACGGGGCGTGTGCGTGGGGGAACGCTAGCGAGCGGGTTCGCTCAGCGGAAGAGCTCGTCCACAATCCGGTCAACTGCGCGACACCTCACGCCCGGTGTGCGCCCCGATATGGGCCGATGGCCCGCATTCGGCGGGTCGAGCCGGTGGCGTACGGGAGCGCGGAGGGGCGCGACGGTGCGCCGGGCCGACCGTACGGCGAGGTGGCGCGCCCGGGGGCGCGCCAGCCCCGCGACGGGGGCGGGCCCGGGCCAGCGGCGGGGGGCGGGCCCGGGCCGGCGGCAGAGGCGGGGCCAGGGCCAGGCCGGCCGCCCCGTCAGCGCATGCGGGTGGCCCACTCCCGGACCTTCTTGATCCGCTCACGGATCTGGCCGGCGGTGGCCTCCGCGCTCGGCGGGCCGCCGCAGACCCGGCGCAGCTCAGTGTGGATCACGCCGTGCGGCTTGCCGCTCTGGTGTACGTACGCGCCGACCAGGCCGTTCAACTCCTTCCGCAGGGCGAGGAGTTCCTTGTGGCTGACGACGGGGCGACGGTCGGCGGGCAGTTCGAGGAGGTCGGCCTCCTCGTCGGGCTTCTTGCGGCTGTGCGCGATCTGCCGCGACTGCCGGCGCTGGAGCAGCATCTGCACCTGATCGGGTTCGAGCAGGCCCGGGATGCCGAGGTAGTCCTGCTCCTCCTCGCTGCCGGGGTGCGCCTGCATGCCGAACTCGGCGCCGTCGTAGAGCACCCGGTCGAAGACGGCGTCCGACTCCAGCGCCTCGAAGGAGAGTTGGTCCTGCTCGCCGGTGTCCTCGTCCTGCTGCCGCTCGGCCTCCTGGAGGAGCTTGTCCTCCTCCGCGTACGGGTTGTCCTCGCCCTCCTTCTTGGGCTTGTCGAGGACGTGGTCGCGCTCGACCTCCATCTCGTTCGCGAAGCCGAGCAGCGTCGGGATGGTCGGCAGGAAGACGGAGGCGGTCTCGCCGCGCCGCCGGGACCGTACGAAGCGGCCCACGGCCTGCGCGAAGAACAGCGGCGTCGAGACGGTGGTGGCGTACACGCCGACCGCGAGCCGGGGCACGTCCACGCCCTCGGACACCATCCGCACCGCGACCATCCAGCGGCTGTCGGACTGGCTGAACTCGTCGATGCGCTGTGAGGCCGCGGTCTCGTCGGAGAGCACGACCGTCGGCCCGTCGCCGGTGATCTTGCGTAGCAGCTTGGCGTACGCGCGGGCCTGCTCCTGGTCGCTGGCGATCACCAGGCCGCCGGCGTCCGGGATAGCTTTGCGCACCTCGCTGAGGCGGCGGTCGGCGGCGGCCAGCACGTTGGGCATCCACTCGCCGCGCGGGTCGAGCGCGGTGCGCCACGCCTGCGAGATGGCGTCCTTGGTCATCGGCTCGCCGAGCCGGGCCTCGATCTCGTCGCCGGCCTTGGTCCGCCAGCGCATGTTCCCGCTGTACGACAGGAAGATCACCGGGCGCACGACGCCGTCGCCGAGCGCGTTGCCGTAGCCGTACGTGTAGTCGGCCGAGGAGCGGCGGATGCCGTCGTTGCCCTCCTCGTACGTCACGAACGGGATCGGGTTGGTGTCCGAGCGGAAGGGCGTGCCGGTCAGCGCGAGCCGGCGGGTGGCCGGGTCGAACGCCTCCAGGCACGCCTCGCCCCAGGACTTGGAGTCGCCCGCGTGGTGGATCTCGTCCAGGATGACCAGCGTCTTGCGCTGCTCGCAGCGGTTGCGGTGCAGCATGGGGCGCACGCCGACGCCCGCGTAGGTGACGGCCACGCCGTGGTACTCGCGGCTGACCGGGCCGGCCGAGTACTCCGGGTCGAGCTTGATGCCGACCCGCGCCGCGGCCTCGGCCCACTGCTTCTTCAGGTGCTCGGTCGGCGCGACCACGGTGACCTGCTGCACGACGTGGTGGTGCAGCAGCCAGGAGGCCAGCGTCAGGGCGAAGGTGGTCTTACCGGCGCCGGGCGTCGCGACGGCCAGGAAGTCGCGCGGCTGCTCCTGGATGTACTTGTCCATCGCCCCCTGCTGCCAGGCACGCAGCTTGTTCGCCGTACCCCAGGGGGCCCGGCCGGGGAAGGCGGGTGAGAGGTGGTGGTTCGCGGTGGTAGTCACGGTCTCCGTCGGGCTGGCTCGGGATCGGCAACCGCGTCAGCGTACCCGTGCCACCACCCCCGGCACGGGCGTACGGGGGGTGGTGGGGCGGGGGTGGGACTCAGGTCACACTCCCCCCGCCCCCGTCACGCCGGGGCGTGGATGTTTACGCCGAGGAAGCCGCGAATCGCGGCAGCAATTCCGCGATCTTGGGTACGTCCAGCTCGCCCTGGGCCACGTTCAAGACGAAGCGCTCAGCCTCGTCCACGTCGAAGCCCTCGACCAGCGGATGGCCGTTGACGTGCAGAAAGACCCAGGTCGCGTACCAGGCGAGGCGCTTGTTGCCATCCACCATGGCGTGGTTTCGGGCCAGCGACTCCATCAGCGCTGCGGCCTTCTGCCACACGTCGGGGTACGCGTCCTGGCCGAACACGCTGGCCTGGGGGCGAGCGAGTGCGGACTCCAGCAATCCGTAGTCGCGCACCTCGCTCTCCCCGAGACGCTGGGCGAGCCCCAACAACTGGGGCAGGTCCAGGAACTTCATCAGGCGAGCCTCCGGTTCAGCTCGGCGCTGACCTTCAGCACGTGATCGGCGGCCTCGTTGTAGAGCCGGGAGTGTTCGTTTATGGCGACCATCACGGCGTCGTGAGCGAACGCCTGCATGCTGCGCCCCTCAGCTTCCGCGCGTTCTCTGAGGGCGTCGAGTTCTTCTTCCGTGAAACGCAGGTTGAGTGCGGCCATACCGGCACGGTACCACGTGGTACCACGCCGTACTACGCCTTTCCCGGCCGCAGCCGCGTCGTCACGAAAGCCCCGACCAGGGCCATCGCGGCCATGCCGAGCAGGACCGCGGCGAAGGCGGCCGGGTGGTCGCTGGAGCCGGCGGCGTCGGCCGCGTCGTGGGTGCCGACCGTGGCGGAGCCGCCGCCGAAGGCGACGAAGAGCACGCCGCTCGCGCCGAGCAGCGAGATGTTGCCGAGCGCGTCGGAGACCTGGAGCGATGCCGCGTTGGAGCCCGCGTCCTCCGGGCGGGAGAGCTTGAGCAGCAGCACGCTGCCGCCGGAGATCGTCACGCCCATGCCGAAGCCGCCGATGACCCAGGAGGCGGCGACGATCCACGCGGGCACCCCGTCGATCAGCGCGGTGGCCGCCAGCGCGATGGACACCGCGATCATGAGCATGCCGACGCCCATCAGCCGCTCCCGGTGCGCGTGCAGGCGCGGCCGGCTCTGCGCGTACGAGCCAAGGGCCCAGGTCAGGCCGCCGCCGGTGAGCGAGAGGCCGGCCATGGTCGGGGACAGGCCGCGCTCGGTGACGAGCATCAGCGGTACGAAGGACTCGGCGCCCAGGAAGGTGCCGGCCGCCAGGCCACGCAGCAACACCACCGACGGCAGCCCGCGCGCGGCGCGGAAGGTGCCGGCGGGCAGCAGCCGCAGGACGCACGGCACGAGCAGCGCGGCGCCGGCGACGCCGGGCAGCAGCGAGAGCCAGCGCAGGTCCTGCACGGCGAACTGGAGCAGCCCGGCGCCGGCCGCGACCGCGAGGGCCAGCAGGATGCGGCGGCGGTCCATCGCCGTGCTGTGCCCGCCGGGCGGCAGCGTGCGCAGCGCGGGCAGCATCACCATCAGCGGCAGCAGCACCAGGACGGGCATGCCGAGGAAGACCCAGCGCCACCCGACGTGATCGGCGATCGTGCCGGCCACCACCGGGCCGACGATCACGGGCAGCACCCAGGCGGCGGAGAACGAGGCGAGCACGGCGGGCTGGAGCCGCTGTGGGAAGGCGCGGCCGACGACGACGTACAGCGACACGATGACCAGGCCGCCGCCGATGCCCTGGACGCCGCGGCCGACGATGAACATCCACATCTGCGTGGCCGAGCCCGCGACGACCAGTCCCGCGCCGAACGCGGCGACCCCGGCGAACAGCGGCGCCAGCGGGCCCCTGCGGTCGCACCACTCGCCGGAGAGCGTCATGGCGAACAGGCTGGCGGTGAAGTAGCCGGAGAAGGCGAAGGCGTACAGCCCCACGCCGTCGAGCCGGTCCGCCGCCACCGGCATGACCGTGGTGACCGCGCTCGCCTCGAAGGCGATGAGCGAGACGACGGAGATGATCCCGAGGGTGAGCGCGCGATAGGCCCGGCTGAAGACGGTGGCCTCGCTCGCGGGGATCTCGGCGTCGGCCCCGTCCCGCGCTCGGTCCCGGGCGCTGTCCGGGGCCTCGTGCCCGGTCGCGTCGCCGGCCGTGTCGGCGCCTCCGCCGTCGGGCCGGTCGTCGGGCGCCTCGCGGGGTGGGGCTTCGGTCGCCGTGGCGGTGTCGGGCGCGGGGCGGGAGGGGCTGGGCGGGGCGGAGGCGTCGGGTGCGGCGCCGGATATGCCGCCGGCGGCCCGGACGGCACCCGCGCCGCCGGCGGGTGTGGGGGCCGCGCCGGCATCCACGGAGCGCGGATCGAGGTCGGTCATGGCGTCAGAGTAAGGGCCACGAACCGAGTTGACCCCTGTCTGAAGGCGGTGTTCCGCTCGGCCATCGGGCCTACGCCCTCGGCGTCATCCGGGTCGCGGCGCGGCCCCGTGCGCGGCCGTGGCCAGACGGCCGGGGGCGCCCGCCGAACACGAACGTACGGGAGACCGGCACGCCCCACATGAGGCCCCACGCGAAGCCCCCGCGCGGGACGACGGGGCCGGGCCCGGGGTCGTACGGCCGTACGTTCCCGGGCCCGGCGCCGCGCGTGGCCCGGGCCCGGGGGTGGTGGGCCCGGCGCCTGGCGGCGGCCGGGGTGGCGCGGTGGGAGGAGTCCGCGCGGGCCGGGCCGCTACGCCGTCAGCAGGACGCCCGCGTACGAGACGCCCCCGATCACCACCCACGAGCACAGGCCGAGCGCGGCGACCCGGCCGCCCGTGCGGGCCAGCGTGGGCAGGTGCACCGCGCTGCCGAGGCCGAACAGGGCGGCGGCCAGCAGGAGTTCCTGCGCGTGCCCGGCGACGTCGATGGCGGCGCCGGGCAGCACGCCGGTGCTGCGCAGGGCGACCATCGCCAGGAAGCCGGCGACGAACAGGGGCACCAGCGGCGGCCGGCGCTTGGCGGCCCCGGGCCGCCCCTCGCCGGCGGGCGCGTCCGTCCGCGTACGGGCCCGGGCCCGTACGGACAGGGCCACGGCCGCCACCAGGGGCGCGAGCATCGCCACGCGCATGAGCTTGACCAGTACCGCGTCGCCTAGCGCGGCGGAGCCCGCGGTCTGCGCGGTGGCCACCACCTGCCCCACGTCGTGCACGCTGGCCCCGGCCCAGCGGCCGAACTCCGCGTCGCTAAGCCCGAGCGGGTGTTGCAGCAGCGGAAGTACGGCGATGGCGAGGGTGCCGCACAGGGTCACCAGGGCCACCGAGGTCGCCACGTCCCGTTCGTCGCTGTCGGACGCCTCGCTGACCGCGCCGATCGCGGAGGCGCCGCAGATCGAGTAGCCGGTGGCGATCAGCAGCGGCTGGTCACCCTGGAGGCCGAGCTTGCGGCCGAGCCACAGGGTGCCGAAGAACGTCGCCCCGACCACGGCGAACACCATGCCCACCGTCGCCCAGCCGAGGCCGAGCACGTCGTCCAGGCTCAGCTTGAGGCCGAGCAGCACGATGCCCAGGCGCATCAGCCGCTTGCCGGCGTACGACAGGCCGGGGCGGCAGCGGCCCCGTACCAGGGCGCGCACGCCGCGCACGTGCGCCGCGACCACGCCGAGCACCACCGCGATGGTCAACATCGGGACGGCGGGGAGCAGTTGGTGCGCCGCCCAGGCCACGGCGACGCCGCCGGCGGCGAGCGCGAGGCCGCTCAGCTTGTCCGAACGGGCACGCGCGGGCGGCGGTTGTTCGTCCCGCCCCGTGTTCGATCGGGCAGGCGTGCTGGGCGGCGGGGGCAGCGCGGCTGCCGCCCGGGGTGGGGCGGGCAGGGCGCTCGCGGGGCGCGGGTGGGGGCGCGGCTGCGCCCGTAGCTGGGGCGGGTGGGCCGAGCGCGGCCGGCTCACAGCTCGTCCGCGGGTAGCTCGTACACGCGGCGCACGCTGGTGCCGAGCCGCGCGATGTCGGCCCCGTAGATGTGGATCGAGATGGCCGTCTCGGTGCCGTCGTTGCTCACCCGGTGGATGTCGCCGGGGGGCGCGAAGCCGCACACCGAGCCGAGCGGGTTGACGACGTCCTGGGTGGCCACCAGGCGCGAGGTGGCGCCGTCGGAGACCAGGCGGTAGCGGCGCTCGCTCTCCTCGCCCTCGTGCACCCCGGTCACGCACCAGGACACGTGGTCGTGGATGGACGTCCGCTGGCCCGGCAGCCACACCAGGGCCACGACGGAGAAGCTGCCGTCCCGCTCGGCGTAGAGCAGGTGCTGCCGGTAGGTGTCGGGGTCGCCCTCGCGCTGCTCGTCGGTGAGGAGGTCGGGACAGGTGAGGTGGGGGCCGAGCCGTTCGCCCACCAGGTAGGCCGTCAGGTCCGGCGGCAGGCCCCGACCCACGGCCTCCCGCACGTCCTCGACGAGGGCGTCGAGACGCGCGGTCGTGCGTGCGGCCCGGAAGGGCGTGGGAGCGGTCGGAGTACGCATGCTCGAAGCCTCACGCCGGCCCCCGCGCGCCGTCTAACAACAGTTCCTTGGCCGCACCGGGGCCCGCGCTTATGGATGGCCGCGCGCACGGGCCGGCGCGAGTGGTGGGCGAGCGGCGGCTCCGGATGCCGTGCGGCGGGCCGTGCCACGGGCCGCGCGATCGGTGACGGCGGCGGTGCCGGGGTCAGCGGATCAGCAGCCGACGCGGCGCTCGGCGGCGGCCCGCAGCTCGTCGAGGACCAGCGCGGTGGCCGGAACGCGCAGGTGCTCGCGGAGCACGTACGCCGAGACCTGCCGGCGCGAGGCCGGGTCCAGGGCCCGCCCCGCGACCTTCTGGTGACACAGGAAGGACAGCACCAGCGAGGGCATCATGGCCACTCCCACGCCCGCCGCGACCAGGCTCTGCACGACCAGGTTGTCGTCGGAGGTGAAGGCGATGTCGGGCGCGAAGCCCTGCTCGGCGCACTCGTGCAGGAAGTTGGCCCGACATCGCAGACAGCCGGCGATCCACCGTTCCTCGGCCAGGTCGATGAGCTTGACCGCGCGCCGCCTGGCCAGCGGGTGCCCCGTGGGCAGCAGGATCGTGAGCTGGTCCTCGAACAGGCGCACCTCCACCACCTCGTCCGGCACCTCCTCGTGCAGGCCGGGGTAGGTGAAGGCCAGCGTGATGTCGCACTCGCCGCGCGCGAGGCGGCGCAGCGACTCGGGCGGCTCGCCCTCCAGGAGTTCCACCCGCACGCCCGGGTGGCCGACCGCGAGCGAGGCCATGACCTCGGGTATCAGCGTCGCGCTGGCGCTGGGGAAGGCGCACACCCGCACCCGGCCCGCGCGCAGCCGGGTGATGGCGTCCATCTGCTGCTGGGCCGTGGCGATGGTGTCGAGGATGACGTCGGCGTGCCGGGCCAGCGCCTCGCCCGCCTCGGTCAACCGCATCTGCCGGCCAACGCGGGTGAACAGCGCGGTGCCGACGTCCCGTTCCAGGGCCTTCATCTGCTGCGTGATCGCGGGCTGCGTATAGCCGAGCACGCGGGCCGCGCCGGAGTACGAGCCGGCTTTGAGGACCTCGCGGAACGTGTGGATGTGCCGGGAATCGAACACGCCTTCATCATAAGCAGATGTTGGGGTTGAGCGGCAGATCCCCTCGTTACGCGTATAGAAGGGCCTCCGGCACGCACCTCTGACGCCCCACCCGCACCAAGCCGCAGGCCAAAGCCGCGCAATCGGCGCGCCCCTCCCCCGCCCAGGCCCGCGACCGACACCACGGGCCCCGCCCGCCGTAACCCGCCAGCCCCGTGTCCCAGCACCCCGCTGGCCCCGCGCGCCGGGACGACGCGCCCCGCGCGCACGCCGCGTGGGACGGGCGGGCGGATGCGGCAAGCTGGACGAATGTCGCATGCCACCGCACCGCACGCCCTGCGCCCCGGCGCGCACCGGTACGCCTCGTACGACGGCGCCGAACTCGCCTACCGCGTCCTCGGCCCGCGCGACGGGGCCGCCGCGCCGCCGCTGGTCTGTCTCGCTGGCGGCCCCGGCCGGGACGCCGCGTACCTCGGCGACCTCGGCGGCCTCGACCAGCACCGGCCGCTGGTCGTCCCCGACAGCCGTGGCACCGGCGCCTCGCCCCCGGCCACCGACCCGAGCGGCTACGCGTTCCCCCGCCTCGCCCAGGACCTGGAGGCCCTGCGCCAGCACCTCGGCCTTGAGCGGTTCGCGCTGTTCGCCCACGACGCCGCGGCGGCGACGGCCCAGGCGTACGCCGCGGCCCACCCCGAGCGGCTCAGCCACCTCGTCCTGGTCTGCCCCGGCGCCCGGCTCCAGGGCGAACTCCCCGACGACGCCCGCGAGATTTTCGAGGCCCGCTCCGACGAGCCCTGGTGGGAGGACGCGTACACGGCGGTCCAGGCCCTGCCCACCGCCTCCGACCTGGACGACGTACGCGACCTGCTGCGCCGCGCCGCACCGCTGGCCTACGGCCGCTGGGAGGAGCCGCAGCAGGCGCACGCGGCGAGCGAGGGCGCCCAACTCGGCCCCGTCCCCCGGGCCGGCTTCTGGCAGGGCGTGGACGAGGCGGCCCGCCTCGCGCTGGTGGAGCGGCTGCGGGCGGTGCGCTGCCCGGCGCTCGTGGTGACCGGCGCCCGGGACGGCGTGACCGGCGTACGCGCCGGCGAACTCGTCGCCGCCTCCCTCGCCCACGCCAGCGCCCGCGCCCTCCCCGAGGTGGGCCACTTCCCGTGGGTGGACGCGCCGGACCTCTTCCGCACGACGGTGGAGGATTTCCTGCGCGGGGCGTGAGCCCTGCCCGGGCGGGGGCGCTGGCGTGGGTGCCTGTGGGGCGGGTGCGCCCGGGCGGTTTCTGTACGGGTACGGGTACGGGAGCGGCCGAGCGGTCCGGGCGTTGCGCGGGGCGTTCGTTAGGGGCTCGTGAAGGGCTCGTTGGGGGCGCGACGGCGGCCGTACGGGGGTGCTGGGGCCTCGCGCGCGGGCGCTTACGCGGGGCGGGCTGCGGAGTGGATGGCGGCGGAGGCGGATGGAGGTGCCGGGGCCGATGGCCGATCGGGCAACTCGGCTGCCCCATCGCGCACGCCCGCCGCGGGCCCACCGCGGGCCTGTGCGGCGGCCGAACCTCGCCTCACCAGGAGGCTCGCCGCCACGGGGCGCGCGGTCGATCGTGGCGGCCGTGTTGCGGTCACGTGGCAAGCGCCGCGCACTCGTTGACCAACCCGACCCGTACCGGCTTTAGTCATCTCAGCGACACCGCAACACCCCCGGCGAACGGCCCGATTCCCTCCCCACGGAGCGGAACCGGAACCCACGCCGGAAGCCCGGCCGTGTGCCCGAGTGGTTTAGGGGCTCGCCTGCAAAGCGAGTTACGTGGGTTCGATTCCCGCCACGGCCTCTTCGCACGGGGTTTCCTCCCGGCGGCGGGGGATTTCCTCCCGCCGCCGGGGTTCTCCGTGTGGCGGGGAATTCCCCGCCACGGCGACGGGTTTCTCCCCGCAGCGCTCAGCCGGCTTTCGCGCGCAACACGCGGGCCCGCTCGGTCGGGTCGTAGTCCGGCCCGACGCCCTCGATCAGCAGCACGTCACCCTCGATGTGATCGGTACGCAGCCGCAGAATGGCCTGGTAGGCGGGCGAGTCGTACCAAGCGCGCGCATCGGCGAGACTCGGAAACTCGATCAACACCATGCTGCCGGGCCACTCACCTTCCAGCACCTCGGCCGGCGGCCCGTGAATGACGAACCGCCCGGCGAAGGGGTCGAGCGTCGCCTGGATGCGCTCCAGGTATTCGATGATGTCGGAGTGATTCCGACGGCTGCGGAGATGGGCGAAGCCGTACGCGGTCATCACGGATCACCTTCATGCAGGGGGCGTTGGGCAGGCTCCGAAAGGTAGTGGGTGCGGCGGGCCGGGGCGATTACTTCGGGGGTAATGGAGATCGCCTGGAGGCGTTGTCGCCGTGCGCGTCGGGGGTGGTTGCCGGGTGATTGTCGGGTGGCTGTCATGCGGCGACCAGGGCTGTCGGTCGTGTGGGACTGGCGCTCATCGCGAGGCCCTGCCCTGCCTTGCTACCGGGTGTACGCCGAGCGCCTCTCGCCGGTTCCCGCGCTGTGCCGCCGGGGCCCGGGACAAGGGCTTACGAGCCGCACGGCAGGCCCCTTACCCGACTACGCGAATATCGGCCCTCTCGCGTGGACGGCCACGACCCCCCGCCCGTAGCGTCGTCGCAAGGGCCCCAACCGGGGCCATGCGCAAGGGGGTTTCAGCATGGCGCGCGAGGAACTGACCCGGCTGACCGGAAACGGGAACGGGGAGTGCGAGGACAACGACTGCCCCAACGTCTATCGAGCCGCAGGCGGCTCCCTTCTCGTTCAGGGCAACGTCTCCTTCGCCTTCCAGACCCCGCGAGGCGAGGCTCTGGTGGAAATCCCGGAATCGGTGCTCAGGGAGGCCGTTCGTGCTCTTGACGGGTGAAGCGTGGCAGGAGAAGTTCCGCGACTTTCGAAGAGAGGCATGGCGGCTCGAAACTCTGCCCGCCTACAAGGTTCCCCAGGCGGAAGAGAGGCTTCGTTCCTATCTGGCGGGAGAGCGCATCGACCCGCGCACCTACGCGAGCGAGTACACCGAGGATCTGAAGCGGGTAAGGCGCCAGGGAAAGAGCAAGGGACGCGTGCACATCGTGTCCCGGCCTCTTTCCAGGTACCTGGAGTACGAGTTCATGTACTACCGCCCCCACGCGTGGGCCGGGGAAGACATTCGCATCATGGACGTGACCGGTCGGGACAATCCGCTGGCCGGCGTCCAGGACTTCTGGATGTTCGACAGCAGCGAGGTCGTGCTCATGCACTACGAGGCCGACGGTACGCAGATCAGCCGCGAGGTGTACGAGGGCGACGTCACGCCGTTCCTCGAGTACCAGCGCATCGCACTGGCCGAGTCGGTTCCCTTCGAGGAGTACGTGAAGGGCCTTGACGTTTGATCCGGACGAGCTAGGACAGTCCAGGGCGGACCTGGCTGGCACGCTCAAGATGCTCCGCAAGCGAGCCGGGTTCACCCAGACCCGGCTCGCTCAACGTTGCAACATGTCACAAACCAAGATCAGCAACATCGAAGGCGGAAAGCTCACTCCCAGCCTCGTTGACGTGGAACTGATCCTCAGAGCCGTGAACGCGCCGCACGACCTTGCCGCCCAGGTGGCCGCTCTGGCCCGCACCGCGAACACGGAATGGCAGGACGTCTGGTCGCAGCGCCGCACCGGCCTGGAGAAGAAACAGAACGAACTGGCCGGCTTCGAGCGGTCCTCTACTGAACTGCGGTACTTCCTCCTGTCCATGGTGACCGGGCTACTCGCGACGCCTGAATACGTGCGGGCGAGTCTTGCTCACGTCCCGGGGGACCAGAGCAAGGCCGTGAGCAAGAAGCTGGAGCGGCAGGCGGTCCTCTATGACACAACGAAGCGTTTCACGTTCATCCTGACCGAGCAGGCGGTGCGGTGGCCTTTTCTCGCCGCGCCAGCCATGGCCGTGCAGATCGACCGGCTTCGGTCGCTGAGCCTGCTCCCCAACATCAGACTCGGCGTCATTCCCCTGGACGGGCACATACCAAAGGGCCCACTGAACACCTTCACCGTCTATGACGCCCGGATAGCGACCGTGGAGACGAAGACCGGAGCCATAATCCTTCGGGGATATCGAGACGTGTCGACGTATTTGGCGGAGTTCGCCGCGTACGAAAGCTTCGCACTGTTCGACGAAGAGTGCCGGGAACGACTTTCCGTGTGGGCTGAACGCTTCCGTAGCTGATTTTTACCCGATGACGAGAATAAAACCAGACGCCCCCCGCCCCCACCCTTATCGTGGTTCACACCAGCGAGTCCGGAGTCCAGCACGGCACCGGAAAGCATGACGGCGGCCCGATGCCGGCTTCGGTCAACGAAATGCCCTGTCGCACACCGCCGGTGATGACACGTAGGACCCGCGACTCGCGAGTGCGGCGTAGCCACGGCTTTCCAGTCGAGGGCTTCGCCACCCGATGTCACGCGAACCCAGGAGGTAACCCCATGCGTAAGTGGTGGCTCATGACGGCCGAGGGCGGTAACCCGCAGGATGACAGCGACAGTGGGAACAAGCACGGTGGCGGCGGGTCGGACGAGGGTGGTAACACCAACGACGGGCAAGGTCCGGCGGACGGTCGATGACTGAGCACGACGTGGCGGAGGCCGGCCTCGAACGGTTGGCCTCCGCGCTCATGCGGAAAGGGTCGCTCGCCTCTGACTGGCTTCCCGCGTTCCGACAGGTGCCGAGGCACCTGTTCGTGCCGGAGGCGATCTGGCCCGGGAGCGCCGGCGGCAATCGTCAGGGAAACCGACTGCTGCGATCAGAGGCACCTCGCGCTTGGTGGGAGGCCGTTTACGCGGACGCGCCGATCACCACTCAGTGGGACGACGGGGCCTACACCGGACCAGGGAGGGGAAAGATTCCGTCCTGCTCCAACTCCATGCCGACCATGGTCTTCTCGATGCTCACCGCTCTGGACGTCCAGGAAGGCCATCGGGTGCTGGAGGTGGGAACCGGAACGGGCTGGAACGCCGCCCTGCTGTGTCACCGTGTCGGCTCTGACAGCGTGGTGACGGTCGAGGTGGACGAAGCCAATTCCGCAGCGGCGCGGAGTCGACTCCGAAACGCCGGCTTCGCGCCCCTGGTCATCACCGGGGACGGAGCCACGGGATACGCCGCACAAGCGCCGTACGACCGAGTGATCGCCACGTGCTCGATTGGCCGGATGCCCTACGCCTGGGTCGAGCAGACCGTGCCTGGTGGCGTGATCGTGGCGCCGTGGGGGCCGACGTACGGCGGGGAAGGCATCGTTCGCCTCAGCGTCGGGACAGACGGGACCGCGTCAGGGAAGTTCCTTGGCTCCTCGGCCTTTATGCGGCTTCGCGACCAACGGGTGGGGCGTATACATGTCCGCGAATACCTGAACGGTGAGCCATGGCCCGCCGGCGGCACCAAGTCCACGACGCGCCTGTCTCCGGACGACGTGGGTGACTGGCCCGTCATGTTCGCCATCGGAGCCCACGTACACGGCGTCTTCCCGTGGATGGAGCCGTACCAGGACGGTTCCTACACCCTGTGGTTGCGGGACACGGCGGTCAGTTCGTGGGCGACGGTCGACTTCGAAGAGGGCCGATCCGATTTCGAGGTGGTGCAGTCCGGCCCCCGCAAGCTGTGGAGCGAGGTCGAGGAGGCGTACCGCTGGTGGGAGGCCGCGGGCCGCCCCGGCTTCCAGCGGTTTGGTCTCACGGTCTCCACGGACAGCCAGACCGTGTGGATCGATGATCCGGGCAATCCGGTCCCGTCGTCCCGTAGCTGACCGAGGCAACAGGGCCTCGGGCCACGTCCGTGCTGCGCCGGCCGCGCCACGGTGGAACCCGACAGGACACGTGCCCGTGCGCCCGCGCGACGGCCACAACCGTGGTCGCCGACGGCCCGGCCGGTCGGCAACTGAGTGGAGTTCCACCCCCCACCAACGCCCGCCCCACCGAAATCACCACCCGCACGCGCCACCCGCTCCGCTATTCTCCGCATTCCGTGCCCGGCATGCGTTGCCGGTGCAGCGAGGAAAGGGGCGGTGGCGTGGAGATTCGGCGGGCTGGGGAAATTGGCGAGGTGGTCGCGGCCGAGCACCTTTTCGACGGGCCGGCCCGGGTCGGCGCGGCGGAGCGTTTTCTGCATGAGCCGGGGCATCACCTGCTGATCGCCTATGTGGCGGAACGGCCCGTCGGAATGATCACCGGTGTAGAGACCACACACCCCGACAAGGGAACCGAGATGTTCCTGTATGAACTTTCGGTGGACCCCGCGTATCGGCGGCGCGGCGTCGGGGGCTCGCTGGTCCGGGCGCTGGCGGGGCTGGCGCGGGATCGGGGGTGTTACGGCATGTGGGTCGGTACGGAACGCGACAACACGGCGGCGCTCGCCACCTACCGGGGGGCGGGAGCCACGGACGAGGAGGACTTCGTGGCTCTGACCTGGTCGTTCCGGGACCACGACTGAACCACATCGCCCGAAACACGAGCAATACAACGGGGGAATGGCAAATGTGGCCTACGCGAAGTGTCACCCACTCACGTCAGGCCACTTGTTACTAGCCGTAACCGGCCCCCCTGAATGGGCCCCTATGACACCCCTAGTGAGGTATTGGCCAACACGGGTCTGCAAAATCTATTCACGCGGCCGTCACGGAACAGTTTCACCATCCTCATAAACTCGGGGGACTTCGCCGGCAACCCCTACGATGTGGCCTGAATCCCCTCTCGGTGGCCACCACGGCGCGGCTCGGCTCTTAGGATCATCGTGCGGCTTACCCGTCGTTGTGGTGGCTGAACATCGGCCAACGACCGGGCCGACTCCCTCCATTTCGCTAGCGCACGAGGTGAAAGTTTTGCGGTCTGAGACTCGCGAAATGCGACTCCCGCTGTCCAACGGCCAGAACGAGATCTGGTTCAGCCAGCAGCTCGATCCGGAGAGCACCCAGTTCCGGATCGGCGAGTACATAGAAATACACGGCCCGGTGGACGCCGGGCTGATGGAAAAGGCGATGCGGCAGGCCGTCGCTGAGGCCGAGCCGCTCAACACGCGGTTCGGCGACGACGGCGGAATTCCCTGGCAGGTGTACGAGCCGATCACCGAATGGGACTTCCCCGTCCTCGACGTCAGCGCCGAGGACGACCCGGACGCGGCGGCCGAGGAGTGGATGCGGGCGGACCTCGCGCGCGTCCTCGACCTCACCCGCGACCCGCTGTTCCGGTACGCGCTGTTCAAGCTGGAGCCGGAGCGGTACGCCTGGTACCAGGGGCTGCACCACATCGTCACGGACGCGGCGGGCGGCGCCCTCGTGGCCCGTAGGACCGCGGAGCTGTACACCGCGCTGGCCACCGGAACCGACGCCCCGCCCTCTCCCCTGGGCCCGTTGCGGCTCCTGCTCGACAAGGACGCGCAATACCGGGCATCGGACGATTTCGCCAAGGACCGGGAATACTGGACCGAGCGCTTTCGCGACTATCCGGAACCGGCGCGACTCGCCGGCCGGCGGGCCGCCGTCTTCGAATCCCGCATCCGCGAGACGGTGTTCCTCAGCGAGGAGGAGGCGGTCCGGCTGCGCGCTTCGGCCCGGGCCGCCGGAACGCACTGGTCCGCACTGATGATCGCGGCGACCGCCGCCTACCTGCACCGGCTCACCGGCGAGCGCGACATCGTCCTGAGCCTGCCGGTCGCGGCGCGTACCGACGCGGAAACGCGCACCGTCCCCGGCATGTTCGCCAACCTGCTGCCGCTGCGCATTCCCGTGCACGGCGAAACGCGCGTTCGCGACCTGCTCAAGCAGGTCTCGCGCGAGGTGCGGCAGGCGCTGCGGCACCAGCGTTACCGGAAGATCGACCTCGCCCGGGACCTCCAGTTGCCGGACGGCGGGCGCGGGTTCAACGGCCCGCACATCAACATCATGTCCTTCGGCTACGACTTCACCTACGACGGGCACCGCGTCACCGCGCACAACCTCTCCAACGGGCTGGTCGAAGACCTGGCGATCATGGCGTACGACCGGTCGGACGGCACCGGCATCCGGATCGACCTCAACGCCAACACCGACCTGTACTCCGAGGCGGAGCTGGCCACGCACCGGCGTCGTTTCATCGACCTGGTGTCCGAGTTCGCCGACGCCGACCCCGAGGCGCAGCAGCGCACCGTGGGCAGCATCGAGTTGCTGAGCGCCGAGGAGCGGGAGCGCGTCCTCTTCGACTGGAGCGGCGGCACCAGGGCGAGCGACACCGGCGGCGAGGGTACGTCCGTGGCCACGGCGACCACCGACGCCGCTGACGCTACCGAAGTCACCGGAGCCGCCGGAGCCGCCGCCGACACCCTCCCCGCGCTGCTCGCCGCGCAGGCGACCCGTACCCCCGAGCGGCAGGCGCTCGTCGCCGGCGACGAACGGCTCAGCTACGCCGAGGTGGACGCCGCGGCCAGCCGCCTGGCGCACCTGCTCGCCGCGCGCGGCGCCGGGCCCGAGCGGACCGTGGCCGTCGCGCTCCCCCGCTCCGCCGACCTCGTGGTGACGCTGCTCGCCGTGCTCAAGACGGGCGCCGCGTACCTGCCGCTCGACCTCGACCACCCGGCCGAGCGCCTCGGCTACCTGCTCACCGACGCGGCGCCCGCCCTGCTGGTCACCCGCTCCGACGCCGCGCCCGAGGTCGGCCCGGCCGCCGACGTACCGACGCTCACCCTCGATGACAGCGATGTCAGGCGGGTGCTCGCCACCCAGCCCGCCGACGCGCCCCTGCCGCACCCGCCGCTGCCCGCGCACCCGGCGTACGTGATCTACACCTCCGGCTCCACCGGCCGGCCCAAGGGCGTCCCCGTACCGCACGAGGCCATCGTGAACCGGCTGCGCTGGATGCAGGACACGTACCGACTCGGCGCCGACGACCGGGTGTTGCAGAAGACCACGGCCGGGTTCGACGTGTCGGTGTGGGAGTTCTTCTGGCCGCTGCTGGCCGGCGCGACGCTGGTGCTCGCCCGCCCCGGCGGCCACAGGGACCCGGTCTACCTGGCCCGCGTCATCCAGGAGCAGTCCATCACCACGGCCCACTTCGTGCCGCCGATGCTGGACGTCTTCCTCGCCGAGCCGGACGCCGCCCGGTGCCGGAGCCTGCGCCGCGTCTTCTGCAGCGGCGAGGCGCTGTCCCGGGAGACCGCGGAGCGCTTCCACGCGGAGCTGCCGCAGGCGCGGCTGCACAACCTGTACGGGCCGACCGAGGCCGCCGTCGACGTGACGTACCACCCGGTCGAGCCGGGTGAGAGCGGCCCGGTGCCGATCGGCCGGCCGGTCGCCGGCACCCGACTGTACGTCCTGGACGAGGGGCTGCGGCCGTGCCCGCCCGGCGCGCCGGGCGAGCTGTACCTGGCCGGGGTGCAACTGGCCCGCGGCTACCACCGCCGCCCCGCGCTGACGGCCGGCCGGTTCGTCGCCGACCCGTACGCCCATCTGTACGGCGTCCCGGGCGAGCGCATGTACCGCACCGGGGACCTGGCGCGCTGGCGCGCGGACGGCGCCGTCGAGTACCTCGGCCGCACCGACCACCAGGTGAAGCTGCGCGGCTTCCGCATCGAACTGGGCGAGATCGAGGCCGCGTTGCGCGCGCTGCCGCGAGTCGCCCAGGCGGTGGCCCTCGTCCGCACCGACACCCCCGGCGACCCGCGCCTGGTCGCCTACGTGACGGCGGAGCCGGCGGAGACACTGGAGGCGTCGGATACGGCGGACGCGGCGGATACGGCGCAGGTGGCGGGCACCGCGGAGACGGGCGTCGCCGACGCGGACGGGAACGGGGCGTCGCCGCTGGACGTCCCGGCCCTGCGCGCGCGCCTCGGCCGTACGCTGCCCGACTACATGGTGCCGGCCGCGTTCGTCGTCCTGGACGCGCTGCCGCTGAACGTCAACGGCAAGGTCGACCGGGCCGCGCTGCCCGCCCCCGACGTCACCGTCAGCGCCGCCGGCCGGCCGCCGCGCACCCCGCACGAGGAGTTGCTGTGCGAGCTGTTCGGCGAGGTGCTGGGGCTGTCCCAGGTCACCATCGACGACGACTTCTTCCACCTCGGCGGGCACTCGCTGCTCGCCTCCCAGCTCGTGAGCCGGGTCCGCTCGACGCACGGCGTGGAGCTGACCATCCGTGACCTGTTCGCCGCGCCGACGCCCGAGCGCCTGGCGCACCGCCTGGACGCGGCGCTCGCGGCGGCGACGGGGTCGGGGCCGGCCGCGCGGCACGGCCTGGAGCCGCTGCTCGCGCTGCGCGCCGACGGCACCCGGCCCCCGCTGTTCTGCGTCCACCCCGGCGGCGGGCTCGGCTGGCTCTACTCCGGGCTGCTGCCGCACCTGGGCGTGGACCAGCCGGTGTACGTGCTCCAGGCGCGCGCGCTGAGCGAGCCGGGCAGCCACCCGTCGGCGGTGGCCGAGATGGCCGCCGACTACCTGGCGCAGATCCGCGCCGTGCAGCCGAGCGGCCCGTACCACCTGCTCGGCTGGTCCTTCGGCGGGCTGGTGGCGCACTCGATGGCCGTCCAGTTGCAGCGGGCGGGCGAGGAGACGGGACTGCTGGCCGTGCTCGACGCGTACCCCGACTACCGGCACACCTTCGACGACCTGCCACGGCTCAGCAAGCGGCAGTGGCTGGGCCTGCTCCTGGACGACGTCGGCGGGCGCGAGCTGGCCGCGCCGGGGCCGGAGGCGGCCGGGGCGCCGGCGGAGGAGGAGTTGGCGGCCGACCTCAGTCGCGAGACGGGTCTTCCCGCGCACCTCCTGGAGGGCCGGGAGAGCTTCCCGCTGCTCGACATCTTCCGCCACGACCTGGAGCTGATGCGCACGTTCACGCCGGAGGCGTACGCGGGCGACATGCTGCTGTTCACCGCCGACCTGGACATCCCAGGCCACCAGCGCGACCCCGCGCACACACCGCGGGCGTGGGAGCCGTACGTGGGCGGTCTGCTCGACGTGCACCGAGTGCGGGCCCAGCACTACCACCTGATGCGGCCCGAGCACGTCGCGGTCATCGGCCCGGTGGTGGCCGCCGCGCTGCGCAGCCCGCGCGACGCCGCCTCCCCGGCAGCGGCCCGGCCCGCCCTGGCGCACTGACCACTCCAGCCCCCACCCCCACGGAAGGACCACCCATGACGAACCCGTTCGACGACGAGGACGCCCGCTACCTCGTGCTCGTCAACGCCGAGGGCCAGCACTCGCTGTGGCCCGCCATCACCCCCGTACCGGCGGGCTGGACGGTGGCGCACCCCGAGGACAGCCGCGCCGCGTGCGTGGCCTACGTCGAGGAGCACTGGAGCGACCTGCGCCCGGCCAGCCTGCGCCGGCTGACGGAGCCGGCCGGCTGACGGCCGCCGTACGACGACGAGCGGGCCGGGTCGCGCGGAGCGACCCGGCCCGCTCTCGCATGTGGGCCTCCGCCGCGCGCGGGTCAGGCGGGCGTGGTCCGGGGCGCCGGGGGGCCCTGGGTCGCCAGGGCCACCGCCGCGTCGAGGAGCGCGGAGGTCAGGGCGGGGAGTTCGGCGGGGGACTCGGACAGCAGGAACAGCCAGGCGAAGGCGGGGCCGACGAGCAGGGCGTTGAGCACGGCCGGGTCGGGGCGGGTGGTGAGTTCACCGCGCGCGGTCGCGTGGTCGAGGATCTCGGTCAGGGTCCGGCGCTGGGCCCCCAGGTACCTCTCGGTGAACCGGTCGTGGAGCGCGGGGTCGGCGTGGATGTCGGCCAACAGGCCGGGGACCGTCCCCGGCGGCGGAGTCGCCATGGCCTCCGCGACCTCGGCGAGCACGGCGGCCAGGTCGGCGCGGAGCGACCCGCGGTCGGGCGGCACGGCCAGGAACCGGTCCGGCAGCAGGACATCGAAGATCATCTCCTGCTTGGTGGCGTGGCGCCGGTAGATCGCCGCCTTGCCCACGCCGGCCCGCGCGGCCACCTCGGCCATCGTGAGGCGCGGGTACCCCACCTCGACCAGCAGCTCCCGGACGGCGGTGGCGATGGCGTCGTCGACGCGGCTGTCCCGGGGCCGGCCTCCCGGGTTACGTGCTTGCTTTCGAGCGGGCATGGGCGCATCATACGGAACCAGGAGTAACGAAACCGGTGGTTCCAAAACGGTCGGTCTCGTAACTCCGCCGCGACCGCACCCGGCACACCGTCCGCGCCGAGGAGCGTGGCCCGGGCAGGCGCCGTCGCGGCCATCGACGGGCGGCCGGCCGCACCACCGCCGGTTCCGGCCCCATCGGCAGAGCACACCCGCTCGGAAGGAACGACCGATGCGCATCCCGAAAGCCGCCCACACCGCACAGCCGTGGCGGGTCCACGCGTTCACCCGGGACTTCCGGATCGAGGACGTGTGGTCCTTCCGCGCGCCCGACGCCGGGCCCGACGACTTCCCCGTGATGCTCGAGGCGCTGAAGACGGCCTACGACTCCCGGAGGGACCCCGCCCCGGTCCGGTTCCTGTTCGCCGTGCGCTGGAAGCTCGGCGCCCTGCTCGGCTGGGACACCCCCCAGGCGGGCCTGGGCGGGCGGGTCCCCTCGCTGCGCGACCGGCTTCCGCCGGACCTCGCGCGGACCGTGCGCGACGCCGTCCCCTGCACCGACCCGTTCTCCGACGTCTACCAGCTCGACAACGAGGCGGCCCGCGAACTGGGCAACAGGACCGTCCACACCATCATGCACCTGGGCTGGGTGCCCACCGACGACGGCGGACACGAACTGCGCATGGCGGCGCTGGTCAAGGACAACGGGCTGTTCGGCCGGCTCTACATGGCCGCGATCCTCCCGTTCCGGTACCTCGTCGTCTACCCGGCGCTGACCCGCCAGTGGGAGCGCGCCTGGCTCGACCACGGGCGCCCGAACCGGCGCGCCGGGAACGGCCCACGGACGACCGCCGGCCCCGACTGACCCGTCCGGCACGGCCGGTGGCGGGCGGGTCGGGGCGGCCATGACATCGGCTGCCGCGAGCACGGGCGCGGGCGCCCGGGCACGGGGTCGGGCGTGCTGGTAGTCGTGCTCGTACGCGTGGACGGCTGGGGGCTGGCCCGGCGAGCCGGGCCAGCCCTAGCGCCGCTCGTCGTGCACGACGGCCGACTGGGGCCGGATCGGCAGCCGGCCCACCGGGCGGCCGGTGGCCGCGCGCACGGCGGAGGCGATCGCCGCCGGGGAGGTGACGACCGGCACCGCGCTGACCGCCTTGGCGCCGAACGGCGCCACCACGTCGCGCTCCTCGATCAGCTTCACGATCTTGATGTCGGGCACGTCGAGCGCGGTCGGCAGGGCGTAACCCGTGAGGTCGGGGTGGCGGACGATGCCACGCGAGGTGCGCAGGTTCTCGCTGAGGGCGGCGCCGATGCCCTGCGTGACGCCGGCCTCGATGCGCGCCCTGAGCTGCCGCGGGTTCAGCGCGCGCCCCACGTCCTGGGCCACCGTCAGCTCGACCACGCGGACGGCGCCGAGTTCCATGTCCACGTCCACCACGGCCCGGATCGCGCAGAACGCGAGCCCCACGTACGCGTCGCCCTGCCCCGAGTCGTCCAGCGGCTCCGTCGGGTGCGGCCGGCACTGCGCCGTGGCCCACAGCTCCTTGCCCTCAAGCGCCTCGGCCACGGTCGTGCTGAGCACCCCGTCGTACGAGGTGATCTTGCCGTCGGCGATGGTCAGCAGCTCCGTCGACATGCCGAACTTGTGCGCCAGGGGCTGGAGGAGCTGCGTACGGACCATCTTCGCGGCCCGCTCCACCGCGCCGCCCGACACCCAGGTGTGACGGCCACGGGCGGCGGGCCCGGCCGGCGGCTGGTCGGTGTCGACCGGCGCGATGTGCACCTCCTCGACGCCCAGGGTCTCCTGCACGATCTGCCGGGCCAGCGTGCTGAAGCCCTGCCCGGTCTCCACGGCGGCGCAGACCACGGTGGCCACCGAGCCCTGCACCTTGACGGTGGCCGTGGACACCTCGTCGGTGCCCTCGGCGCCCAGCATGTGCACCATGCCGAGCCCGTAGCCGACACCGCGCCGCACGGCCTGCGGGTCGCCCGCGCCGTCCGGGCCGCCGGGCAGCAGCCACTCGCCCTCGTCCGCGTCGGCGTCATCCCCCGGCAGCGCGGGCAGCGGCTCGTCCCGGACCGCCGTCAGCAGGTCGGCCACGGGGGCCGGGCAGGTGACGGTCTGGCCGGTGGGCAGCAGGTCACCGGTGGCCATGACGTTGCGCATGCGCAACTCGGCCGGGTCGAGGCCGAGCTTGGCCGCCAACTTGTCCATCTGGCCCTCGTACGCCGCGCACACCTGCATCGCGCCCTCGCCACGCACGTGGCCCGACGGCGGGTTGTTCGTGCGCACCGCCCAGCCCTCGATGAACGCGTGCGGCACCACGTACGGGCCGCAGGCGAAGGAGACGGCGGCGGCCAGCGCGTCGGCCGAGGTGTCGGCGTAGGCGCCGGCGTCCAGCAGGATCTGCGCCTCGACCTTGAGCAACGTGCCCTCGGCGTCGGCGTGGTGGCGGTAGCGCAGCAGCGTGGGATGGCGGTGCGCGTGCCCGAGGAAGGACTCCTCGCGGGTCGCGGCCAGCTTGACCGGGTGGCCGGTGCGCAGCGCGAGCAGGCCGAGCGGCAGCAGCATGCCGGCGTCCTCGCGCTCGCCCATGGCGCCCGGCACGCCGGTCACGACGACCTTCACCAACTCGGGCGGCAGCCCGTAGCAGGCGGCGGCCAGGTCGCGGTCGGCGTGCGGGTCGGTGGAAGCGGTGTACAGCTCCACGCCGCCGTCCGGGCGCGGCACGGCGAGCCCGGCCTCGGCGCCGATGGGCGCCGGGTCCTGGCGCCCGATCCGGTACACGCCCTCGACGATGACGTCGCCGACCACGCTCGGGTCGCCGTAGCTGAGCGGGATGTGCCGGATGAGGTTGCCGTCGGGGTGCAGCGGCTCGGCGCTGAACGCCTGTTCCGGGTCGGTGACCGGGTCGAGGACCTCGTACTCGACGGCGATGGCCGCCGCCGCGAGGCGGGCCGTGTCGGGGTGGTCGGCGGCCACGGCGGCGATCGGCTCGCCGTGGTGGCGCACCAACTCGGCGGCGAACACGGGTCGGTCCAGGACCTTGCGCCCGTGCGCGGCGTCGCCCGGCACGTCCGCGTGCGTGACCACCGTCCGCACGCCGGGCATGGCAGCCGCCGCCGTGGTGTCGATGGAGACGATGCGCGCGTGCGGGTGCGGGGAGCGCAGCACCGCGGCCCACAGCAGCCCCTCGGCCCACAGGTCGGCGGCGTACGGGAAGACGCCCTGCGTCTTGGCGATGGAGTCGAGCGGCGGCACGGACACGCCGAGCCCGTGCGGTGCCGGCGGCCCCGGCACCGCACCGACCGCCATCGCAGGCACGGTGGCGGCGCCGTGGCCGTCCGCGGTTCCCGTCATGCCGATTGCCTTCCGCTGCCGCCGTCGTCGTGAAGCGCCCCGTCGCCGTAGGCGCGGTCCTGACCGCCGTAGGCGATGTCCTGGCTGCCGTAGGCGAGATCCTGACCGCCGTAGGCGGGGCCCTGGCCGCCGTAGCCGACGCCCTGGCCGTCGGTGCCGTAGCCCGCGTAGTCGGGTGCGGTGTGGCCCGTGCCCTGGCCCAGCGGGTCGTGCCCGGCGTCGTACGCGACGGGCGCGCCCTGCGGCGCGCCGTGCCCGGGGTAGCCCGCCGGGAAGGCGCCCGGGACCGCCGAGGGGTCGGCGGGGTGCGGGGCGTCGTGCGGCGGGAACGGGCCGTGGCCGGGGCCCGGGTGGGCGGCGGGGCCGCCGTCACCGGCCGCGCTGTCGTGCGCGGCCTCGTCGGCGGCGGCAGCGGCGGCCTCGCGGCCGGCCACCACCTCGCGTACCGCGTCGAGCACGCCACGGTAGCCCGAGCAGCGGCAGAGGTTGCCGCAGATCGCCTGCCGGGACTCCTGCTCGGTGGGCGCGTGGTTGCCCTCAAGCAGGTCGTGCACGGTCATCGCGAGGCCCGGCACGCAGAAACCGCACTGCACGGCGCCCGAGGCGGCCAGCGCCCGCTGCACGTCGCTGGGCTGTCCGTTGGTCGCCAGCCCCTCCACGGTGCGGACCTCGGACCCGGCGGTGGTCGCGGCCGGCACCAGGCAGGAGGCCACCAGGCGCCCGTCGACCTGCACCGAGCAGGCCCCGCACTCGCCCTGCGAGCAGCCGTCCTTGGCACCCGCGAGGCCGAGCCGCTCGCGCAGCACGTACAGCAGCGACTCGCCGATCCACGCGCCGGTCACGGGCCGGTCGGCGCCGTTGACCCGCAGCACGTACGAGGCCAACGGGTGCTCGGTGTGCGGGTCGGCGGGGGCGGCCTCGGCGGAGGCGGCCCCGGAAGCCGGGGCGGCGGCCGACGCGTCGGCGTCGCCGGACACCTCGGATGCGGGCGCGCCCGCCGTCACCTCGGCGCTGTCGGCGCCGGTCGGGTCCGGTCGCGCCGCCGTGTTCGGGTCCTCGTCTCCGGGCCCCGAGGTGGCTGCCGGGTCGGTCCCGTCGGCGGCGTTGCCGGTGTCGTCGGCGCGGCCGTGCGGGTCGGCTCCGGTGTCGGTTTCGGCGTCACCGAGCGCGACGGGGTGCGCGGCGGCCACGTGGTTACCGTCGGGGCCGGCCGTACGGTCGTCGCCCGCGCCCTCGGGGTACGGCTGGTCGTCCGGGTACGGCTGGTCGGCCGTGGCGTGGTCGGCCGTCGCGGCTCCGGGGTCCTCCCCCGCGCCGGGTTCGGCCGGGGCGTCGGCGTGACCGGCGCTCGTGTGGCTGCCGGTGGCGTCGGCGCCGTCGTGGCCATCGGCGTCACCGCCGGCGGCGGGCCGCGGCCCGGCCGCCCCGGCCCGGCGTGGGCCGGGGATCGCGGCGGAGTGCGCGCCGGCGTCAGGTCCCGCGTCGGCGTGGGTCGGCTCGACGTCGGCGTGGGTCGGCTGAGCCACGCCACTGGCCGGGTCGTGCGCGGGCCGCGCACCGCTCAGGGCCGCACTGGCCAGGTCCGAGCCGGCGCCGTCGGTACGGGAGACCTCGGTACGGGGCGCGTCCGCGTGGGAGGCGTCGGTACGGGAAGCCTCGCCGTCCGTGACGGGGTGCGCCGCGCTGGGGTCGGCCGCGCCGGGGTCGGCGGAACCCGCGTCGGCGGATCGGGCGTTGGCGGGTTCGCTGTCGGTGGCGACCGGGCCGAGGGCGATGGGCGTGCGCGCGGCGGTGGCCGCGCCGTCCTCAGCCGTCGCGCTGTCCTGTGCCGCCACACCGTCCTGCGTCGCCGCGCCGTCCGGTTGCGCGGGCGTGCCGTGCGGCGGGGTGCCGTGCGGGGGAACGCCGTCGATCGGCGTGCCCTGCGCGGGCGTCGCGTGGCCGGAGGCGTCCTGGACGGGTGTGCCGTGCGCCGGGGTGCCGGGTACGGGGGTGCCCTGCGCCGGGGTGCCGTGGGTCGCGGTCCCGTGCGCCGGAGTGCCGTGGGTCGGCATGCCCGGTACGGGCGCGCCCTGTACCGGTGGGGCGGGCGCGCGGGTGCCCTGCGCGGGCGTGCGCGGGCCGGCGGCCTCGGGGGCGGCGTCCGGTGCGGCCGTGACCGGGGCCTGGTCCGCCGGGCCGGCGAACTGGTCGGCCTCGGCACCCGGTTCACCGGCAGGGCTCGGCTGACCATCTTCCCGCGTCGCGTCGTCGGGGGTCGGCGCCGCGTCGGGCGCCGGCGGCTGGGGTGGGCCCGCGACGGCCGGGTCGCCGGGGTCACCGGCGTCGTCGGGGTGTGCGTCGGCGCCGGGGTGCGTGTCAACGCCGGACGCGCCGGGGTGCGCCGGCGCGGAGTGCTGCTCGTCCTGCGGCGGCTGCTCCCCGTGCGGCGGCTGGGCCGGGCCGTCGTGCCCAGGGTCGCCCTGGGCCGGCACGTGGGCGCCGGCAGCCGCGGAGGCACCGGAGGGGGCGACGGGGAAGCCGAACTGGCCGGACGCGTCCGGCAGTTGGCCGTCCGGTCCGGGCGTGGGCCAGGGCAGCCGGGCGGCCGGCACGTCACCCGGCTCGCCGGCGGCGCCCTGCGGCGCGTGGGCGTCCCGGGGGGCGTCGGCGCGTACGCCGTCGCCGGGCGCGGTCGGGGCGTGCGGCGCTTCGCCCGCGCGCGCCGGCGCGTCCTGCGCGGCATCGGGCGTGGCGGCAGCGGGCGCGTCGGTGTGCTGCTCGGCCTCGGGGCGCGCCGGGCCGCCGCCCGCGCTCGCGGGCTGCTCGTCGTCGGTCGGGGCTCCGTCGTCGACCTGGGCCACGTCGTCGGCCTGTGTCTCGGCGGGCGCCTGGTCCGCCGCAGCGTGGTCCGCCGCCGCGTCTCCGGGCGCCCAGTGCCGCGCCGCGGCCGGGGCGCCGGGCTGACCGGCGTCCGGATCGCGCTGGTCGTCGTCCGCTACCTCGCCGGCGCCGCCGGTGACCTCCGCGCCGTCGGGATGCGCGGGGTACTCCGGCTGCTCGGGCTGGTGCGCGGGGCGGGGGCGGTACGGGGCGACCAACCGGTCGGCGAGCGCGTACGCCTCCGGCGCCTGCCCGGGCATCGGCTCGCCACGTTCCGCCGCGCCCGCCACCGGCCACTGGCCGGTGCTCGCGTCGCCGGCCGGCGGCGTCGGCCACTGCGGAACGCCCTGCGGGCGGTGCGGCTCGTGCGGCCCCGGCCCGTGCGCCGCCGGCCCCTGCTGCTCGCCGGGGCCCGGCCGCTCGCCCACCTGCTGTCCGGGCAGGCCGTCGCCGGCCTGGGCCGGGTTCGGCACGCCGTGCCCGGCGGTGTCCTCGGGCCGGCCTGCGCCCGGCCGGTCGGTGGCGTACGGGGCCTGCTCCGGGCCGCCGTAGGGGTGGCCCGGCTCGGGCTCGTCGGCGTCGGGGCCGGCCTGCGCCGGGTAGCCCGGCTCCGGGTAGGGCGCCTGGTCGGGGTCGGGCCCGTGGCCGTAGTCGGCGGGGCCGGTCGCGTCGGCCGGGTAACCGGGCGGGTAGGAGTCGTGGTCCTGCGGCCCGGCGCCCGGTGCCTGCGCGGCCGGCGCCGGCTCGCCCGGGTGTGGCCGGTTGGTCTGTGGGCCTCCCGGGTGCGGGGGCAGCCCGAACCGGTAGGCGCTCATGGTGTATTCGCCGGTTTCCTCGACGCTGTCGTCACCGACGGTGGGCAGCGTCCACTGCCCGGTCCCGCCGAGAGCCGAGGGCACCGGCCACTGCGCGGTCGCGTGCGGGTCGTGCGGCTGACCCTGCGCGTCCGCCCCGCCCGCGTCGTGCGCGCCGTGATCGCCGTGGTCACCGTACGGATCGTGCGCGGGTTCCTGCTGGCCGTGGCCCGGGGCGTGTTCGTCCGGCTTGGCCGCGCCGCGCCGCCCGTAACCGGCCTGGCGGTGCTCGCCGCGCGGGAACTCGCCGGCCTCGTCGGGGCCGTCGTCGGCGGCGAGCGGGATCGACCACTGTCCGGTCGCGGGCTGGCCGCCGCGCGACGGGTCGGCGCCCTGGTCCGGGGCGTGCGGCAGCGACCAGTGGCCGGTGGCGGCCGGGTCGGCGCCGGGCTCGTCGGCGGGTCCGGCGTGCTGTGCGTACGGCTGGTCGTACGGCGTCGCGTACGGCTGCGCGCCCCGCTCGTCGACGTGCCCGCCGTCCTCGGGGCCCGCGGCCAGCCGCGGCGGCGTGGACTGCGGGTGCCAGTGGGCGCCGGGGGGCGGCGTGTAGCCGGTGCCGGGCGCGGCCAGCGGGTCCCAGCCCTGCGGCAGCGGTGCCGACGGGTCGGCCAGCTCGGGCGGCAGTTGCACGAAGGCGGTGCCCTCGGCGTCGTACTCCGGGCCGCTCGGCATCGGCTGCCAGCCGGCGAACGCCTGCGGCGCGCCGGCGGGTACCCCGTACCCCTCGTCGGGCGCGCCGTGCTCCGGCTCCTCGGCGTGGCGCGGCTCGGCCTCGGGCCCTGCCGGGTGGCCGGGGCCGCGCGGGTGGTGTTCAGAGGTCATGCGAGCGCCCTCCCCAGTGCTCGGCGGGCCAGGATCGCCACCGTACGCCGCAGGTGGAGGGCGGCGGGCGGCAAGGGGGGTGGTTCGTGGACGCCGTCCTCGGGCGCCGGCGGGTCCGGGATGCAGGCGGCGGCCACGTACTCGCCGAAGGCCGCGCGGACCTCGGGGGCCAGGCCGCGGGCGCCGTCCCAGTCGATGAGCGAGGCCACCCACGCCTCGGCGTCCAGCGGGCGCAGCGGCATCGGGGCGACGGCGCCGACCGCGCAGCGCACGCCTCGGCGGGCCGGGTCGAGCACCACGGCCACCGACGCGATGGCGCGGCCGGGACCGGTGCGGCCGGTGGCCTTGAGGAAGGTCTGCGGGGCGTGCAGCAGCGGAACGCGGACGAAGCCGACCAACTCGCCGGGCCGCAGCATCTCCACGCCCGCCAACAGGTGGCTGACCGGGATCTCGCGGCTGCCGTCGGGGCCGACGATGACGAGCGTGGCCTCAAGCGCGGCGAGCACGGGCAGCGCGTCGCCGGTGGGCCCGCTGGTGACGACGTTGCCGCCGAGGGTGCCGGCGTTGCGGATCTGCGGCGGTCCCGCGGCGCGCGCCGCGGCGGCCAGCGCCGGGATCAGCGCGGCGAAGTCGGGGCGCCCCATGCGGGCGTGTGTCAGACCGGCGCCGAGCAGGGCGTGCCCGTCCTGGTACTGCCAGCCCCGGATCTCGCTGATCCGGCCGAGGCCGACCAGCGCGGCGGGCCGCAGCAGCCCGGAGTTGACGGCCGTCATCAGATCGGTACCACCCGCGACGGGCACGGCCGCGGGCATGGCGGTCAACGCCGCCACGGCCTCGTCGAGCGAGCCCGGCAGCGTCACCGTGTGCGCTGCGTGCGGTACGTGCGTGGTCAACCAGATGCCCCTTCCCCGGTCCCCGGTGTCCCGGCTGCCAGCCGTACGGTACGTGCTGACGGCCTGGACGTGGCAACTCTGGCACACATCGACGACCCGCCGCCGCGAGGGTCCACGAAGCGGGGTTCCATCCCAGAGATGCGGATAGTCCGATTTCACCGAAGTTCCGGACGATTTCCGCTTGCTGGTGGAATGCCAGCCTTCAGGGGCTTCGGGGGACACCGCGCGGCTCGCACCGCGTCACGGGTCCACCGTTACCGGACGGCGGAGCGACCCGCTCCACGCGCCGACGGACTCACACGATCGGGGCCGCCCCTCGCTCGGACGTCCGAGCGGGCGTGAACCGGGTCAAGCGGGGTCGAGCGAGGCCGGGCGGGGGCGGCCGGGGGTGGACGCGCGAGGCCGGGCGGGGACGCAGGGCCGGTGGGCGGCCGGTCCCCGCGCCGCCGTCGCGCCCCGGCGGCGGGGTGCCCAAGTCGCCCGTATCACCCACATCACGCACACCGCCCATGCCGTCGATGCCGCTCATGTCACCCGTGTCATCGACGCGCCCGGGTGCGGCCATGCGCCGTCGGGGCCCGCCGGTGCGCCGCTGTCGCGCAGCCGTGCGCCGGCCGTGCGCACCCCGGCCAGCGCGGCGGCGGTCAGGGCACGGGGCGCGGCCCCGCCCGAGTCCCGTGCGGGGCCGGCCCCTTCGCCGGAGGTCGGGCCGTCAGTCCTTCACCGCCCCGCCGAGGCCCGACACGAGTCGCCGCTGGACCAGGACGAAGAAGACGAGCACCGGGATGGTCATGATCGTCGAGGCCGCCATGATGCCGCCCCAGTCGTTGCCCTCGTCCTTGAAGAACACCAGGAGCGCCATCGGGAGCGTGGAGTTCTCGGTCGCGCTGATGATGAAGGACTTGGCGAACAGGAAGTCGTTCCAGGTGGAGATGAAGGAGAACACGCTGGTGGCGATGAGCCCCGGGAGCACCAGCGGAAACAGGATCTGCCACAGGAAGCGGGTACGGCTCGCCCCGTCCAGGTAGGCGGCCTCCTCCAGGGACTCGGGGACGGCCTTGACGAAGCCGCGCAGCATCCAGATGGCGAACGGCAGCGAGAACGCGATGTGCGGCAGGATCAGCGAGCCGAGCGTGTTGAGGCCGATGCCGGGCACGCTGTCGCCCAGGTCGCGCATGAGGAAGAACATCGGGATGGTCAGCGCCTCGACCGGCACCATCTGCGCCACCAGGAACATGATGAGCACCGTCGTGCGCATCTTGAACTTGAAGCGCGTGACGGCGGTGGCCGCGAGGAAGGCGATCAGGGCCGAGGCGACGACCACGGTGCCGGCGACCAGGAGGCTGTTGAGGAAGTAGCGGCCGAAGTCCTGCTGGTCGAAGACGCGTCGGAACGCGTCGAGGGAGGGGTTCAGGGTCCACGGCCGTGGATTGCTGGACTGCACCTCGCTGGCGGGCTTGAACGCGGAGAGCACCATCCAGTAGAGCGGGAAGGCGACCACCACGGCGATGAGCACGGCCGCCGCCTCGGCCGCCAGCCGCCAGGGCCGGCGGACGCGCAGCCGCGCACCGCGCCGCGGCCGGTCGGCCGGCGCCTTGCCGACGGGCCGGTCGGCGAGCGCGGGGCGGGCGGAGCCGGCGTCCGCGGACGAGGGGCTCGCGGTCGAGGGGCTCACAGCTCTTCTCCTTGCCTGCGCAGCAGCCGCAGATAGATCAGCGTCACGGCGAGCAGGATCAGCAGCATGACGATGCCGATGGCCGAGCCGAGGCTGTATTGCGAGGAAGCGAACGCCTTCTGGTAGGCGTACACGTTCAGCACCAGGTTCTGGCCGGCGATGCCGCCACCGTTGGTCATCACGTAGATCTGCGTGAACACCTTGAAGTCCCAGATGATGGACTGGATGGTGACCACGACCAGGATGGGCCGCAGCATCGGCGCCATGACGCTGCGCCAGATGCGCCAGTTGGACGCGCCGTCCAGCGAGGCCGCTTCGAGCACCTCGCCGGGGATGGCCTTGATGCCCGCGTACACCGTCACCATGACCAGCGGGAACGAGCACCACACGACCTCGAAGAGGACCAGCGCGAAGGCGCTGTAGCGGTCGTAGGTCCAGGAGAAGTCCTCGAAACCGGACAGGCCCACCCAGACGAGCATCTTGTTGACCGGGCCGAAGTCGGGGTCGAAGAGGAAGACCCAGACCGTCGAGCCGGTGATGGCCGGGGTCGCCCAGGCGCCGAGCGCGGCCAGCATCAGCGCCAGCCGGGGCACGGCGCGGATGCGGGTGAGCAGCACGGCCAGCCCGCAGCCGACCACGAGGGTGCAGAAGACGCAGACCGCCGCGAACACCAGGGTGGCGACCAGCACCTCCCAGAACTGCCGGTCGCTGAAGAGTTCGGTGTAGTTGGCGAATCCCTGGAAGGTGGCCGGCTCGCCGCCGCTGACCTGGGCCTGGGTGTACTCCAGGAAGGAGATCAGGCCGAGTTGGTAGATCGGGTAGACGAGCAGCGCGGCCAGCACGATCAGGGCCGGTGCCAGGTAGAGCCACGGCGTCCAGCGCGAGGCGCCGAGCCCGCCGGGGCTGCCGGGCTTCGGTGCGCGGGGGGCCGCGCCGCCGCGCCGCCCGCCCTTGTGTCACGGCGTGGCGCAGGGCGGGCGGCAGCGGCGGCGGCCGGGACGAGCGGCGCGGGGGCGCCGGGCCCCGCGCCGGGGGCCGGAGAGGAGGAGTCGGGGGACATCACTGGCTCACTCAGCCCGCTTCGGTGAAGGCGGCGTCCATCTTCTTGCGCGCCTCGCCGGCCGCCGCGTCCACGTCCTTACGACCGCTGACGATCTGCTGGAACATCGTCGGCAGCACCAGGCCCGCGTCGATGGCGGCCCAGCCGGGCGACGCGGGCACGAACTTCGCCACGTCCAGGGTCTTCACGAACGGCTCGGCGAGCGGCTGGCGCGCCGCGGCCTCCTTGCGCACGTCGGTGTAGGTGGGCAGGAAGCCCATCGCGTCGAAGAGCGCGCCCTGCGTCTTCTTGCTGGTGAGCGACTGCATCAGGTCAAGGCCGAGGGTGCGGTGCGAACTGCTCTTCAGCAGGCCGATGTTGTTTCCGCCCGCGAACGCCGGAGCAATCTCGCCGGCCTTCTTCCCGGGCAGCGGAACCACCGCGTACTTGCCCTTGACCTTGCTCGCCTCGATGGCCGGGAGGTTGAAGTTACCGGCGATGGCCATGCCCGCCTTGCCGGAAGCGAACGCCTCGACGGTGTCGTTGCCACCCATCTCGGCGCACTTGTTGGCCGGGCAGTTCTGGTCGCCGAACAGCGCGGTGTACGCCTTGATGCCGGCCTGCGACTGCGCGCTGTCGATGGTCGAGCGGTAGACGCCGTCCTTCTCGGTGGCCAACTCGCCGCCGTTCGCCCACAGGAACGGCATCGCGCCGTAGGTGTACGCGCCGCCCACCGCGAGCCCGTACAGGTCCCCCCGCTCCGCCCGGATCTTCTCGGCGGTGTTGACCAACTCCTCCTGGGTGGTCGGCGGCTTGAGGCCGAGGTCCTTGAAGACGTCGGTGCGGTAGTAGAGCGCGCGCACGCCGACGAAGAGCGGGGAGCCGTACGTCTTGCCCTTGACGGTCACCGACTCCTTGGCCGTGGCGTCGGTGTCCTTGTTCTGCGGCCAGCTCGCGAACTCCTCGCTGATGTCCGCGAGGCCGCCGTCCTGCACGTAACCGGCCGTGTCCGTGTTGCCGTACTCGATCAGGTCAGGGGCGCTCTTCGGGTCGTTGAAGGCGGCCTTGATCTTCTCGGCCCGGGTGTTGATCGGGATGTAGGTGACGTCCACGTCGACGTCCTTGTGCTTGCCGCGGAAGTCCGCCACGGCCTGGTCGACGACCTTCTTCTTGGGGTCGTTGTCCACCTCCTGGAAGAGCCAGACGCGCAGCGTGCCGCTCTTGTCGTCCTTCTTCGCCTCGTTGTCCGAGGTGGACGGGGCGCAGGCGGTGGCGGTCAGGCCGGCCGCGACAAGTGCCGCCACCGGCGCGGCTATTCGAGCAAAGACGTTCATATACGGAAACCCCCACGGAGTGGCGTTGCACGATGCGCAACGCCCGTTTCGCTTTGCACAATACGGAGGAGGTTAAGGGCCGTTGTCTGGCCGTACAAGAGGTCCCGACCACTTCGTGACCGGCAAAAAGTGCGCACAAGGCGCGGCATGTCGACATGAGTTGGTCGCGCGGCCGGCCAGCCCAGGCGGCGACGCCCGACCACGACCCAGCCCGGCGAGGCCCGGCGGCCCCGGAACGGGGGGGCGAGGATCAGCCCGCGCGCGGGCCCGGACGGCAGTGAGCGGGCGAAGGGGCCACCCCTCCGCGCGGCCCGGCCACCTCCACCTGTTCGAGGGACCGGCTACGGGTCAACGCGGGGCACGGCGCGACACGTTGGACGCGACGGCGCGGGGCGCGGCGGTACGGGGCGTGGCGGCGCGAGGCACGGCCGTACGGGGAACGGCGGCGCGGCGTGCGGCGGCGGCGCGGGAAGCGGCGGTGTGACGACGCGTCGTGGTGGCGGCGGCGCGGGGGCGGCCGTGGCGGCGGGGTCGGAGTATGGCCCGGCGCGGCGCGTACGGGAAGGCGTGCGGGAAGGAGCGCGGGGCGGGGCTAGTCCGGGAAGCGCTCGCCGGGGTAGGCCGGCTCGGGGAACGGCACGGCTTCGAGGCGGGCGCCGGCCGCGCCGAGCCGGGTCACCACCTGGTCCCAGTCGGGCCAGCAGGCGTGCATGCGGCGGAGCAGGCGGGGGCTGGCGACCAGGACGACGTCGCAGCCGGGGTCGTCCGCCCACTCCAGGAGCCTGTCCATGGACGCCTGGAGCACGGAGAACACGCTGCTGCCCACGGGCTGGTAGCCCCGCTCGGCGGCCAGTCGGCCGCACTGCTGGAGCTGTGCGTCCCAGTCCTTGTCGAACTGGCTGAAGGCCGGCGAACCCTCGTCGGACTCATCGACCTCCCGGGCCCCGAACACCAGATACGCCGCCCGTTCCACGCGCCCGCTCATGGCAGCGACCTTACTGCGCGGCCCGGCCCGACAACACCGCGCGCCCGGTCCGTATCCCGAGCGGATACGGACCGGGCGCGCGTGCGGCCTCCGGGCGCGGGCGGCGTGAGCCGGCAGCGGCTACTTCTTGCCGTCCTTACCGCCCTTGCCGTCCTTGCCCTTGTCGCCTCCGGCGCCCATGCCCTCGAAGATCTCCTTGCACATGGGACACACCGGGTACTTCTTCGGGTCACGACCGGGGACCCAGACCTTGCCGCAGAGTGCGACGACGGGCGATCCGGAGAGCGCGCTCTCCATGATCTTGTCCTTCTGTACGTAATGGGCGAAGCGCTCGTGGTCGCCGTCGCCGTTCGACACCTGCGGCGTCGGCTCGACGAGGGTGCCGGTACCTGCCCCGCGCTCAGGCTCGGGCTGAAGAGGAGTGCTCATACAGCCCAAGGGTACTCACGCCTGGGGTGTGCCCGGCGCCCCACCGTCCCCAACACGCGCCGGGCCCGCGACCCCGCCCGCGCCGCCGGCTCCGCGCCCCGCCCCGTCGCCGTCCGCTCGCGCGGCGTCGCCAACCGCCCCCGGCGCGCCGGCATCCGCCGTGCCCGCGCCCGCCGCGCCGGCGCCTCGCGCGCGGGCCGCGCGCCCCGCGCCCAGGTGCAGCAGCAGGCTGAGGCCGAGGATCGCGGCGGCGGCCCAGGGCAGCGCGTCGCCGGGCAGGCCCGCCGCGAGCGCCAGGCCGCCGAGCGCGGAGCCGACGGCGCTGCCGAGGTAGAGGGCCGAGTTGTTGAGCGCGAGCGCCACCGTGCCGCGCCGCGCGCTCACCGCGAGCAGTTGGTGCTGCTGCGGCACCTGGAGCGCCCAGCCGCCCGCGCCCCACACCACCAGGGCCGCGCCGAGCAGCAGCGGCACGCCGGCGACCGGGGCGAGCACCAGGTGCGCCACGCCCACGGCGGTGAGCAGGGCCGCGACCAGCGCCCGCACCCGTCCCGTGCGGTCCACCAGCGGCCCGATCAGCAGGCTGCCCAGCACGCCGCCGGCGCCCCAGGCCCACAGATAGGGGGCGACGCCGTCGATGTCGCCGGCCGCTTCGAGGACCGGGGCCAGGTAGGTGTACAGGCCCAGGCTGGCGACGGCGCCCAGGAAGGAGACGCCGACCACCGGGGCGACGGCCGGGTCGGCGATGGCCCCGAGCCGCGCCCTGGCCGGCACCGGGGGCTCGGCCGGAACCTGCGGCAGCAGCGCCGCGAGCCCGCCGATGGCGACCGCGCCCAGGGCCGTGACCAGGCCCATCGTGGCCCGCCACGACGCGTGCTCGGCGAGCAGCACGCCCAGCGGCACGCCCAGCACGGTGCCGGTGCTCATGCCGCCCATCACCAGGGCCAGCGCCTTGCCGCGCTGCTCGGCGGGCACCAGCGCGGAGGCCGCGGCGGTGGACAGCGCCGCGTACACCCCGGCCCCGGCGCCCGCCACGACGCGCGAGGCGAGCAGCAGCGCGAGCGAGGGCGCCACGGCGGTGAGCCCGTTGCCCAGCGTGAAGACGGCGAGGGCGACCAGGATCACCGTCTTCGGCCTGGCGCCCGTGAGCAGCCCGGCCACCAGCGGCGCGGACAGCGCGTAGGCGAGGGTGAAGGCCGTGACCATCTGGCCGGCCAGCGACACGGTGGTGTCGAGGTCGTCGGCGACCACGGGCAACAGCCCGGCCATCACGTACGCGTCCAGGCCGAGGGTGAACGCCCCCAGCGCGAGCAGCGAGACCTTGCGCACAGTGCGCTCCTTGAGGTTGACGGTCGTGGGTGACCGGCGGCCCTGCCCCGCCCGGCAGGCCCAGCCGGAACGGGGCGGCGGGCCGGAAGCGTAGGCACTCTCCGGATCGCCGCGGAAATGCCCGAGCGCGGGCACTTATGCTCGGGAGGCATGAGTGGCGACGAGCGGTACGAGGAGAGCGGCGACGACGCGCGGGAGCCGGTGGCCACGGGGCTGCTCGGGCTACCCGACGTGGAGTTGCGGCACCTGCGCGGCTTCGTGGCCGTGGCCGACGAGCGCAACTTCACGCACGCCGCGCACCGGCTGGGCATCGGACAGCCCGCGCTCACCCGCACCGTGCGCGCCCTTGAGGAGGCCGTGGGCGCCCGCCTCCTGGACCGCAGCACGCGCCACGTGGCGCTCACGGACGCCGGCCAGCGGCTCCACGCCGAACTCGCCGTGCTGCTCCCCCGGCTCGGCGAGGCGCTGCGCGCGCCCTGCCGGCACGCCAGGCTGCGGCTCGGCTTCACCTCGCTGCTGCCGCTCGCCTGCGCCGGTCTGAGCGCGGCCTTCGAGTCCGCCACCGGCGCCCGGGTGCGCCTGGTACGCCGGGACACCCCGCTGGCCGGCCTGGACACCGGCGACTGCGACGTGGCGGTGGTACGCGGCGAGGTGCCACGGGACCGGCAGGACGGTCACCACGCGGTCCGCAGCAAGGTGGTCGCCCATGAGGCGCGGGTCGCGGTGGTCGCGCGCAGCGCGGCGGGGGCGGCGGCGCCGCTGGCCCGCCGCCGCGTCCTGGACTGGACCGAACTGGCCGACCTGCCGCTCGTGGTCAACACCGTCACCGGCACCACCCGCCCCGAGCTGTGGCCCGCGGGCCGGCGCCCCACCCTGGCGTGCACCAGCGGCAACTTCGACGAATGGCTGGAGGCGGTGGCGGCCGGCCACGGCGTCGGCGTCGCCCCGGAGTCGGTCGCCCAGCGCCACACGCACCCCGGCATCCGCTTCGTACGCCTGAAGAACGCGCCCCCGGTCGCCGTCCACCTGGCCATCCCGGCCCGCGGCGCCCATCCGCTGGCGGCCCAGTACTACGCCATGACCAGCGCGAACTGGCCCGCCAGCGCCTGAGCCGGGGACGGCCGAGCCCAGAACGGCGCCTTCGCCACGGGCCGGCCCGGCGTCAGCGCCAGGTGTTGTTGCTGGTGTGGTCGCCGGCGAGCCAGCGGGCGAGATCGGCGTGCGCCGTCGTACGCCGTTCGGCGTCGATCCGTGCCACGTCGGGGTGGTCGACGACGAACTCCAGCATGAGCCCGTTGGGGTCCGTGACGTACAGCGAGACGCAGTAGCCGTGGTCCACGACGAAGGTGTCGGGCTCCGCGTAGCCGGCCTCGGCGACGCGCTCGCGCATCGCGTCCTGGGTCTCCCGCTCGACCTTGAAGGCGATGTGCCGGAAGGGCGTGAAGTGGACGTCGGTCCGAAACTCCCGCTGGTCCTCGGGGTTGGCGAACTGGAAGAAGGCCAGGGCTCCGCCGTCGGCGAGGCCGTAGAAGGTGTGGGAGTAGGCGCGCTCGGCGCCGAACAGCACGTCCCGCTCGCTCCAGGTGGCCACCAGCGGCAGACCGATCACGTCCTCGTAGAAGCGTCGGGTGGCTTCCTGGTCGTCGGTTATCCACGCGTGGTGGTGCAGGCGCAGCGGAAGGGTCTGGCTCACGTCAGATCAGCTCCTTTGCGGGTCTCCGTTGACACGGGGGCGGGCCTGGCCGTCCGGCGACCGCCAGCTCCACTCCCAGCATGACCCAAGCTGGTTTAACGTTGAACTACTTTTCGCCACGGCTCGCCCACCCCGACCAACGCCACCCCCCGGGGCTTCGACCTGCAAGAACGGGAACCACACGGCGACCGCCCACCGGGACGACACCCTCGCCCATCAGGCCCGCCCCACCCCCGACAGCGCCCCTACCTGCCCGGGTCCGGCCCGCCGAGCAGCGCGCCGACCGGGCACACCGATGTCCACATCCAGCGGGCCGACCACCCGCGAACGGCCTCGACCGGCGCCCCGGCCACCAGCCCACCGCCCCGCGCCGACGACCGAGCCGGGCGCCGCGTCGCCGTCAGTTGAGCAAGGTGCCGTCAGTTGAGCGAGGCGTCGTCCGGGTACGTGGCCACCATCGCCAACTCGCTGCGCTGCCGCCGCAGCACGGAGCGCCACAACTGCTCCGGATCGGGCGACGACACGTCGCCGGGCTCCGACTCCACGACGTACCACGCGCCCTCGACCAGCTCCTCTTCCAACTGGCCCGGCCCCCACCCGGCGTACCCCGCGAAGATCCGCAGCGAGCCGACCGCCGAGGCGAGCAGCTCCGGCGGGGCCTCCAGGTCGACCAGGCCGATCGCGCCGTGCACCCGGCGCCAGCCGATGGGGTCGCCCCGGCGCACACGCGCCCGGGAGCGGGTGGCCGCGCCCTCGCCGGTCGACGGCGGGCCCGAGTTCGGCACCCGGTCGCCCTCGATCGACTCACCCGGCACGACGGCGACGCCGAGCGCCGAGTCCAGCGACACCGGGCCGCCCTGGAAGACCACGCCCGGCTCGCCCGCCAGCGCGGCCCAGGATTCGAGGATGTCGCCGACGCCGACCGGGGTCGGCCGGTTGAGCACGACGCCGAGCGAGCCCTCCTCGTCATGATCGAGCAGGAGCACGACGGCACGGTCGAAGTTCGGGTCGGCAAGCGCCGGTGTGGCGACGAGCAACCGTCCTGTGAGCGAGGACACCTCGGTCATGCGCACATGATCCCGCATTTCCGGCTCACGCGGGGGGCGGAAACCAAGTCCCGACCCGGGAGCAGGTGGGGCGTACGACAGCAGCGACGGCGCACATCACGGACAGTCATCGATCGAACACCCTTCGCGCTTACGGGGCCCGGGATCGGTGGCCGAGAGCCGATCGAGCTTACGGAGCGGCTCCCGTTGGCCATTACCCTTTCCTTTTGCCCCCCTTGCTCATCAAGGCCCATCCCAGGAACGCGAGACTTATGACCGGCACCGACGATGTACTCCTTGTCCACGGCGGCACCCCGCTGCAGGGCGAGATCCGGGCCCGGGGCGCGAAGAACCTCGTGCCCAAGGCCATGGTCGCCGCACTGCTCGGCAGCGGACCCAGCCGGCTGCGCAACGTGCCCGACATCCGTGACGTACGCGTCGTCCGCGGGCTGCTGCAGCTCCACGGGGTGACGGTGCGCCCCGGGGAGGAGGCGGGCGAGCTGGTGTTGGACCCGTCACACGTGGAGAGCGCCAACGTCGCGGACATCGACGCACACGCCGGTTCGTCGCGCATCCCGATCCTGTTCTGCGGCCCGCTGCTGCACCGCCTCGGCCACGCCTTCATCCCGGGCCTGGGCGGCTGCGACATCGGCGGCCGGCCGATCGACTTCCACTTCGAGGTGTTGCGGCAGTTCGGCGCGACGATCGAGAAGCGGGCCGACGGCCAGTACCTGGAGGCCCCGCAGCGGCTGCGCGGCTGCAAGATCCGGCTGCCGTACCCGTCGGTCGGCTCCACCGAACAGGTGCTGCTGACGGCGGTGCTGGCGGAGGGCGTCACCGAGCTGTCCAACGCGGCGGTGGAGCCGGAGATCGAGGACCTCATCTGCGTACTGCAGAAGATGGGCGCGATCATCTCCATGGACACCGACCGCACCATCCGGATCACCGGCGTCGACCGGCTCGGCGGCTACAACCACCGCGCCCTGCCGGACCGCCTGGAGGCCGCGTCCTGGGCCAGCGCCGCGCTCGCCACCGAGGGCAACATCTACGTCCGGGGCGCCCAGCAGCGCTCCATGATGACCTTCCTCAACACCTACCGGAAGGTCGGCGGCGCCTTCGAGATCGACGACGAGGGCATCCGCTTCTGGCACCCCGGCGGCCCGCTGAACGCCATCGCCCTGGAGACCGACGTCCACCCCGGCTTCCAGACCGACTGGCAGCAGCCGCTGGTCGTCGCGCTGACCCAGGCGTCGGGCCTGTCGATCGTGCACGAGACGGTGTACGAGTCCCGGCTCGGCTTCACCTCGGCGCTGAACCAGATGGGCGCCCACATCCAGCTCTACCGCGAGTGCCTCGGCGGCTCCGCCTGCCGCTTCGGCCAGCGCAACTTCCTGCACTCCGCGGTCGTCTCCGGGCCCACCAAGCTGCAGGGCGCCGACCTGGTCATCCCCGACCTGCGCGGCGGCTTCTCGTACCTGATCGCCGCGCTGGCGGCGCAGGGCACCTCCCGGGTGCACGGCATCGACCTGATCAACCGGGGCTACGAGAACTTCATGAGCAAGCTCGGCGACCTGGGCGCGAAGGTGGAGCTGCCGGGCGCCGGCGCCCGCTGACACCCACCGGTCGCCCCCGCGCACGACACGCCGCCGCCCCGCCCCGGGCCGTACGCCCGGAGCGGGGCGGCGCGCTGTCGTGCGCCCGTTTCGGGCGGACGGGCGGCGAGGGCCGCCGGTCGGGCCGCGAGCCCGCCGTCCGGGGGCGCCGGCCGTGGGTCACGGGGCCGTCCCACGTCTGGCGGAGTGGGCCCGTCCGTTAAGAATGATCATGGCCGTAAATAGCCGCTCGATCGCGCGCACGGCGAATGTTTTCAGCCAGCCTCCACGCTCGCCCCGAATCGCCCGCCCAGCCCTCCACGAACCGTCCACCGGGCCCCGCTCCCCCGCCCCGGAGTAAGCCGAAAGAGCGCCCCGCGACGGGCACGGACGGCGACCCCCGCGCCACGGCTCGGCGGCGCCCGGCGCCCCGCGCCGCCCGGCCGGGTCGACCGGGGCGCCGCCACTGGCCCAGTCGCCCACCCCGCCGCGGCGGCTTTCCGTGGGCCGACGGAACGACCCCGTCCGCCGCCCCGGGCCAGCCCGCCGGGCTTCCGGGCCAGCGGGCGCCCGGGAGCCCCCGCACGCCGCCGTACAGGGCCTTTACGTACGCCTCTGGTACGCCCACAGGACGCTGGAAGCACACCTTCCGGCGTTCAGCGGCCCGCTGGGCGCCGCGAGCGGGTCCGGTGGGCGGCGGTTCGGGGCGGGCCGGCTGGCGCGGCGGGCGGACGAAGTGGCCCACGCCACACGGAGGTGGACACACGGCAGGGGCGGCCACCCGCTGTGGGTGGCCGCCCCTGCCGTGTGTGTCGGGACTCAGCCCTTGGCGGCTTCCTTGAGCTTGGAGCCCGCGGAGACCTTCACGCTGTAACCGGCCGGAATCTGGATGGGGTCGCCGGTCTGCGGGTTGCGCGCGGTACGAGCGGCACGGTGGGTGCGCTCGAAGGTCAGGAAGCCGGGGATGGTGACCTTCTCGTCGCCCTTAGCAACGACCTCACCGACGGTCTCGGCGAGCGCGGCCAGCACGGCGTCCGCGTCCTTACGAGTCACCTCGGCGCGGTCGGCCAGCGCGGCCACCAGCTCACTGCGGTTCATGTTGTACTCCCGTGTTCTTCTTGCCAATGAGGCGTGAGATCGAAGCCGATGCTGCCAGGGCCCTCGGACAGTCCCCGGACCCGGGTCCGATCTTTCGATCTTTCCGCGCCCCTTGGGGGTCCCCCCTGGACTTCAGTCCTCGGGGGAGCATCCTGCCCGCACCTATGGCGCGAAAGCCAATCCGGCACCCTGGGGAGTCACACGAAAAGCGCCACTGCCTCATTGTGATGACGCTCCGTCCGCTCCTGGCAGCACACCGCAGGGTTCGCTTCGCGTCTTGCTCAGGGGCTGCGGCCGTTGTGCTGCCCGCCACCCTACGGCCGCTTGGGCGACCCCTGGCACCGCGACGCGCCGTGCCTAGACCGCCGTGGTGCCGGTCACAGCCTTGGCGGCGTCCCGTACGGCGCCGGCGACCGCGCCCGCGACCTTGTCGTTGAAGACCGACGGGATGATGTAGTTCGCGTTCAGCTCGTCGTCGAGCACCACGTCGGCCAGCGCCCGGGCGGCGGCCAGCATCATCTTCGTGTTCACCGTGCGTGACTGCGCGTCGAGCAGACCGCGGAAGACGCCCGGGAAAACGAGCACGTTGTTGATCTGGTTCGGGAAGTCGGAGCGGCCCGTGGCGACCACCGACGCGGTCTGCCTGGCCACCGCCGGGTCCACCTCGGGGTCGGGGTTGGCCAGCGCGAAGACGATCGCGCCCTCGGCCATCGCGGCCACGTCCTCGCCGCCGAGCACGTTGGGCGCGCTGACGCCGATGAAGACGTCCGCGCCGACGACGGCCTGCTTGAGCGTGCCGGTGACGTTCTCGGGGTTGGTGTTGTCCGCGATCCAGCGCAGCGGCGAGTCCGGGTCGGCGTCCACGAGGTCGTGCCGTCCGGAGTGCACCACGCCGTGGATGTCGGCGACGACCGCGTGCCGCACGCCGGCCGCGATGAGCAGCTTCAGGATGGCCGTACCGGCCGCGCCCGCGCCGGACATGACGACCCGTACGTCCTCGGTCTTCTTGCCCACCACGCGCAGCGCGTTGGTCAGCGCCGCGAGCACCACGATGGCCGTGCCGTGCTGGTCGTCGTGGAAGACCGGGATGTCGAGCGCCTCGCGCAGCCGGGCCTCGATCTCGAAGCAGCGGGGCGCCGAGATGTCCTCCAGGTTGATGCCGGCGAAGCCCGGCGCGACGGCCTTGACGATCTCCACGATGGCGTCGGTGTCCTGGGTGTCCAGGCACAGCGGCCACGCGTCGATCCCGGCGAACCGCTTGAACAGCGCGGCCTTGCCCTCCATCACCGGCAGCGCGGCCTTGGGGCCGATGTTGCCGAGGCCGAGCACGGCGGAGCCGTCGGTGACCACGGCGACGCTGTTGCGCTTGATGGTGAGCCGGCGCGCGTCCTCGGGGTTCTCGGCGATGGCCTGACAGACCCGGGCGACGCCGGGCGTGTAGATCATGGAGAGGTCGTCACGGTTGCGGATCGGGTGCTTGGACGACATCTCGATCTTGCCGCCGAGGTGCATGAGGAACGTACGGTCCGAGACCTTGCCCAGGGCCACGCCCTCGATGCCGCGCAGCTTCTCGACGATCTCGTCGGCGTGCGCGGTGGAGGTCGCGGCGATGGTGACGTCAATCCGCAGCTTCTCGTGTCCCGACGCGGTGACGTCGAGGCCGGTGACCGATCCGCCGGAGGACTCCACGGCGGTGGTGAGCTGGCTGACCGCGGTCCCGCTCGCGGGGACCTCCAGCCGGACCGTCATCGAGTACGAGACGCTAGGCGCCGTTGCCATGGCCGACTTCCTCTGCTTTCCCTTGTTCCCTTGGAACGCGGCCACGCCGGGCGGGCCGCGTCTGTCGATGCTCCCACTTACCAGTCGGTACTCGGTAACCACCCCGCATCCAGCAGATGGCGGAAACGGCTTTCCACGATACGAGACTGGACAAGTCGCCCGGAAGCCCTTTTCGGCCCCGTACGACGGCATCTCCGAGCGGGATTGGCTTCTGCGCTGAGTTTGTTAGCCTTGACGTGACGCCGGCCCGATCCAAGCCCCCGGGCCCAACCATCGTCGCTACGAGCGACCACTTGCCGCGAGGCGAGCATGGCGGGTCGGCGTCACCTAAGCGTTCACGTCGGGCGCCTCACCCCAGGTGAGGCGCCCGACGCGCGTTCCGGCCCCGGGCGAACGCCGCCCGGGGCCGGCGCGCGTCAGTCCCGCAGCAGGTCCGGCACGCCCGCGGCGTCGGGGTCGTCCCGCTCGCCGGAGAGGACGGTCAGTCGCTGGGTGGCCCGCGTCAGCGCCACGTACAACACGCGCAGCCCGGCCGGGGACTCGTCCGCGATCTCCGCCGGCGAGACCACCACCGTGGCGTCGTACTCAAGACCCTTGGCCTCCAGACTGCCGAGCACCACGACCCGGCCGCGCGGCTCGCCCGCGCCGCCGACGCCCGCGCCGGCGCCCACGCCAGCGCCCGCGCCCGCGCCCGCCTCAGCGTCGTCCCCGGTCAGCTCCGCCAGCCAGGCACGGGCCCGCGCGCGCCGCTCCATCGCGACCACCACGCCGACCGTGCCGTCCACCTCGGCCAGCAGCCGCCGCACCTCCGCGCGCAGCACGGCGCCCGGATCGTCGCCGAGCACCACGAAGCGCGGGGTGAGGCCGGTGGAGCGGACGGCGGTCGGGGGCACCGTGCCGGGCATCGCGAGGGCCAGCACCCTGGCCGCCAACTCGGCGACCTCGGCCGGGTTGCGGTAGTTCACGGTGAGCTGGAAGCGGCGCCGCGGACGGGTGCCCAGCGCCTCGTCGCGAGCAGCCGCCGCCTCGTCCGGGTCGGACCAGGAGCTCTGCGCCGGGTCGCCGACCACCGTCCAGGTGGCCTGCCGGCCCCGCCGCCCCACCATGCGCCACTGCATGGGCGTCAGGTCCTGCGCCTCGTCCACGATGACGTGCGCGTAGTCCGTGCGCCCCTCGTCCCGCAGCCGCTCAAGCCGCTCCGCCTGGCTGGGCCGGCCGGCGAACCGGTCGGCGTAGGTGGACAGCTCCTCCAGGCCGGTGAGCTGGTCCAGCGGGTCCGCCTCGCGCCTGCGGGGCCGGGCCGGGATGCCGAGCAGCGTGTGCAACTCGTCGAGGAGGGCCACGTCGTGCACCGACAGCGGGCCGCTGCCGTCGGGGGCCAGGCGCCGCAGCGAACGGGCGACCAGCCGCACCTCGCGCTGGGTCAGCACCCGGCCCCGGCCGCCGCCGCCCGCCCCCGACCAGCGGGCCAGCCGCTTCTCGTCGGCCATCGCGGCCAGCACCCGGCGCGGCGTCAACTCGGGCCACCACGCGGCGAGGAAGTCGGTGAACTCCGTCTCCGTCGCGATGTCCTCGTCGAACGCCTCGCGCGCCTCGGCCGCCAACTCCGGGTCCTGGTAGCGGCGCGGCCCGCCCGAGGCCGACCACAGGGCGTCGAGGAGCAGCCGTCTCGCGCGCGGGCGCATCAGGTTCACCGGCGCGGTGCCGCTGAGCACCGCCTGTCGGATCTGCCGCAGCTTCTGCGCGTCCAACTCGATCCGGGCGCCGAACGCCACCACCCGCAGGTGGTCAGGCGGCCCGCCCGCGCGCCGGCCTTCGGCGCCGAGCCCGTCGAAGCTGAGCTGCCCCTCCCCGTCACCGTCCTCGTCGGCGCTGGTCAGCGGCGCGGGGCCGGGCAGCGTGAGCGCGCCCCTGGCCGCCTTGCGCAGCACCTTCGCCATCCGGATGGAGCCCTTGACCCGGGCCACGGCCGGCTCGTCGTACGCCGGCGCACCACTGCCGCCGCCGGCGCCGCCCCGCTCGGACGGCTCGGCCGCCTCGGACAGGGAGCCGAGCGCCCGGATGGCGACCTGCCCCTCCTCGCCGAGCGAGGGCAGCACGCCCTCGGTGTACGCGACGAGCAGCGGGGTCGGGCTGACGATGAGGATGCCGCCCGCGTACCGGCGCCGGTCCTGGTACAGCAGGTAGGCGGCGCGGTGCAGGGCCACGGCGGTCTTGCCGGTGCCGGGCCCGCCCTCGACCTCGGTGACGGAGTTGGCCGGCGCGCGGATCACCAGGTCCTGTTCGGCCTGAATGGAGGAGACGATGTCGCGCATGGTGTGCCCGCGGGCCCGGCCGAGCGCGGCCATCAGGGCGCCGTCGCCGATGATCGACAGCGGCTCCCCGTCGAGCGAGGCGGTCAGCTCGGGACGCAGCAGGTCGTCCTCGACGCTGAGCACCTTGCGCCCCTTGCTGCGGATGACGCGCCGGCGCACCACCCGCCCCGGGGCGACCGGGGTGGCCCGGTAGAACGGCGCGGCGGCCGGCGCGCGCCAGTCGATGACCAGCGGCGTGTACTCGGCGTCGAGCACGCCGAGCCGCCCGATGTGCAGCGTCTCGGCGATGTCGGCGTGCGGGTCGCCGGCGTCGCCGGTGCGTACGGCGTCGTCCGCGGGCTCGACGGAGGTGTACGCGCCGTCCGGGCCGCGCTTGCCGTCCTTGCCGAGCAGCAGGTCGATGCGGCCGAAGAGGAAGTCCTCGAACTCGTTGTTCAACCGGTTCAGGTGAACCCCGGCGCGGAAGACCTGCGCGTCGCGCTCGGCGAGCGCGCCGGGGGTGCCCACCTGACCCCCCTTGGCCGCGTCGTCCATCAGGTACTCGGCCTCGTGGATCTTCTCCTCAAGACGCCGGTAGACCCGGTTGAGATGTCGCTGCTCGACCCGGATCTCCCGGTCACGGGCACCCTCGGTCCCGGGCTCGGCGTGCCGGGACGTGACGGATGCTGCGTGCGTGGCGTTGTGCGCGGCCACCCAGGCCCCCTTCTGTGTGCGTAGGGCAGCCGTCAACCGTACGCGAACCGGGGCAGTCCGCGCACGCCTCGGTGCCCGCCCAGTGGAGCGGGTGACCGGTCCGCGGCCCCCGCCACGCCGCCCGAGCCGGGTCGGCACCGCGCCGCGAGCGTGCGAGCCGGAGCCCGGGGCCGTGCGCTCGGGCCCGGCCTCGCGCTCGGAGGCCGCCACGCGGGGACGCGCCCGGGGGCGGTCCCAGGGGCCGGGCCGGGGTCGCGCGAGGAAGGCCGCCCGGGCCGCCGCCGGCGACCCGGGCGGCTACGCATGGGGCCGGCCCGCCTTCACCTTCCGTTACGCGGCGGTCAGCTCACCGCCCGTAGCGGCCAGGACATGAAGGCACCACCGACCCGCGCACACAGGCCCCGGACCCCCGACCGGGGCCTGTGGCGCTTCCACGTTCTCACACCAACTCCCGCTGTGCGTGCATTAATTGATGCCACATCAGGAACGTCCGACTCCGCCTCACGCACGGCGCACGCCCCGCGCCGTCAGCCCCGGGCGGCCACCGCGCGCCTGCGGTGGCGGGCCACCCGTTCCCGGTTGCCGCACACCTCGCTGGAGCACCACCGGCGGCGCCGGCCGCGCGAGGTGTCCAGGTAGATCACCGCGCACGCCTCCCCCTCGCAGCGCCGCAACTGCCCGCGCGCCCGCTGGTCGGTGAGCAGGTCCACCGCGTCCCTGGCGATCTGGGCGAGCAGCGCGCCGCAGTCGGGGCGGGCGGCGAGCGTACGTACCAGGGTGCCGTCCGCGGCCCGCACCGCCCGCACGACCGGCGGCGCGGCGCTGGCCAGCGCGTTGACCCGGGCCAGGTCGGCGTCGGTGGCCCGCCCGTCGAGTTCGGCGCACACGACGCGGCCCAGCAGGTCCCGCAACGCGTGGAAGCGGGCGAGCCAACCGGCGTCCACGGCGTCCAGCCGTACGCCCGGCGGCAGCAGGCCGGCGCCGAGCAGCCACTGACCGAGCCGGCCTGGCCCGTCCAGCCGCTCGACGGGCTCGTCGCCGAGCCGGCCGCCGACCGTGGCCACCAGGTCGAGACAGACCCGCCCGGCGTCGAAACGCAGCTCGTACGAGGCCGAGACCGCCATCCGCCCACCACTCCCTCAGTGCCCGGGACGCACGGTGCCACCGGACGCCCGCGAGGAACCTCCGCTTCCAGAGTGCCGCCCCCGGCCGCCGGCCGGAACCCTCCCGACACGCCCGAGCCCGACGCGCCGCGCACCGGCCCGGAACGCGAGCGGCTCCGTGCCCCGGCGCGCTAGGCGTCGCCGAGCCGCGCCCCGTCGCCCGGGCCCGGCTCCGGCGCCGCCAGCCGGTACCCGCGGTCGGCGACGGCCTCGACCAGCCCCGGCACGCCGAGCGCGGCGTCCAGCCCGGCCACCGCCGCCCCGACCGCGCCCTCGCCGCCCACCGGGTCGGGCAGCGCGCGCAGCAACGCGGCCGGCGCCACCACCTGGCCCGGACGGCGGGAAAGCGCGCGCAACAGCGCGGCCTGGGCCGGCGTCACCGATCGCGGCTCGCCGTCCACGAGCGCCACCCGCCCCCGCACCGCCACCCCGTGGCTCCCGACCCGCAGCACCGGCGCCCGCGCCGGAAGCTCCTGGCACAGCACCTGCACCAGCGGCCCGAGCCGGAACCGCTCGGGCGCCGCGGTGGGCACGTCGTACGCGGCCAGCGGCTGCGCGGTGACCGGGCCGACGCAGGCCGCCAGCACGTCGTGGCGCAGCGCGTCGACGAGCGCCTCGCGCAGGCCGCGCTCCCGGGCCCGGTCCAGCAGGCTGGTGGCCGCGGGCGCGCTGGTGAAGGTGATCGCGTCCACGGTACGGGCGACCGAGGCGTCGATCAGCCCGTCGAGCGGGCCCGGGTCCTCGGGCGGCAGCCACCGGTAGACGGGCACCCCGACCACGTCGGCGCCCGCGTCCCGCAGCGCCGCCACGAACTCCGTGAGCGGCTCGCCGTGCAACTGCACCGCGATCCGGCGCCCGGCCACGCCCGTGGCCAGCAACCGGTCGAGCACCTCGGCCATCGACTCGGAGGCGGGTGACCAGTCCTCGGTCAGGCCGGCGGCGCGGATCGCGCCGCGCACCTTGGGCCCGCGGGCCAACAGCTCCGCGCCCCGGAACCGGTCGAGGAGCGCGTCGCCCAGCCCCCAGCCATCGGCGGCCTCGGTCCAGCCACGGAAGCCGACGGCGGTGGTGGCGATCACCACATCGGGCCCGCGCTCGACCAACTGCCCGGTGGCAGCGCGCAGTTCGCCGTCGTCGGCGAGCGGGACGATGCGCATCGCGGGCGCGTGCACCACCGTGGCCCCGCGCCGCTCCACCAGCGCGATCAGCTCCTCCGCGCGCCGGGCCGCCGTCACCCCGACGGTGAACCCGACGAGCGGCGTCCCCCCACGCCCGGCCGCGCCCCCGTCCTCCCGTACGCCCGTCTCGGCGCCCGCGTCGCCGCCGTGCCGCTCGGGCCCGCCCGCCTCGTCGGCTCCGGTCGGCTGGTCGTGATCCGCCTGCATCTGCCTCGCCCCGCTTCTGCCCGTCGTCCACCACGCGCCGCCCGGCCCTGGCCGACGCGGAGATCCAAGCCCGCCAGTGCCTCGGGGGCGGGCTCGGTCCGCCAGTATTTCCCGCCCGGCACGCCCCTGGCACCCGCCACCCGCGCCTCGCGAGCGGCGCTCACCACCGCCGACCGAACCTTTCCAGCCGATGGCGCGATGCGACCAGACGAAACCCCGCACTCACCTGCGGACCGAAGGCACCGTGAGCAACACTGTTCGCCGATCAATGCCATTGAGCGATAACACGGGGGATTTCCATGACGAGTTCGCGTGTCCACGTACGTTTCGCCAGCACGCCCCATCCGTCACACCGACCCCCACACCCACTCCCCCACCAGAAACCACACCGCCGACGGAGAACCCGCCGGGCCGCGGCGACCGTGGCCCTCACCCTGACGCTCGGGCTCGTCGGCGCCTGCTCCACCGGCTCGGAGAACGACGCGAAGGCGGTGAGCCTGACGGAGCGCACGGTGCCCAACGCGGTCGCCGCGTTCCGGTCGGCCGAGAGCCCCCGGTGCGGCGAGGGCGACTGCACGCGCCAGTTGCGCCGCCTTGTGGGCGACATCCGGGCCCTTGGCCAGGCGATGCGCGCGACGCCGAACGGCGAGCGGACGTACGCGGAGCCGCTGGAGATCGTGCGCGGCATGGAGAACGAGTTGCCGGGCGACGAGTCCGCCGAGGTCGACTCCCTGGCCCGCGAACCAGCCCACACCGCCGCCCAGGCCCTCAAGCGCTGGATCAACACCCACCCCGCCGCCATCCGCGACCACTGACCCGCCCCCGGAACACCACCCCCCGCGCAGGACGAGCCCCACGCAGCCCGCCCCCGCAACCACCCGCGTAGGACGAAGTCCACGCAAGCCCGTTCCCATGGCCTCCCCACGTAGGACGAAGTCCACGCACCCCCACCCCCGTGGCCCCATCCGCGTAGGACGAAGTCCACGCACCCCCCAACCACCGGGCCACCCCCGCGTAGGACGAAGTCCACGCCGGCCCACCCCCACCGCGTAGGACGAAGTCCACGCACCCCCACCCCCGTGGCCCCGCCCGCGTAGGACGAAGTCCACGCCAGCTCAACAAAAAAGCGAGGCGCCCACCCCATAGGGAGGCCCTCGCCACAAACAACCGCAACATCACCACCCACCGCAACCACCCACCCACCCCGAGGGGGCCGCGGGTGGCGAAGCCCCCGCCCGCGCGGACGCAGTCCGCGCAGAAACGACGAAGGCGAGACGGCCTGCGCTTTCCGCAGGCACACCTCGCCTCTCGCCTTCGTGGAGATGGCGGGAATCGAACCCGCGTCCAACGGTGCGGAATCAGGGCTTCTCCGTGTGCAGTTCGCTGCGCTTTTCTCGGCCCCGGAGATCACGCGAACAAGTCTCCGACGGGCCCAGCCACTGTTTGGTTTCCCACCAGACCCCGTGGCCGGATCTGGTGGTTTAGTCCCCTAGCTGATGCCAGGATCCGGGTCGGGAACAGCCCCGGGCTGACACTTCGCGCAGTCGCTACTTAGGCAGCGAGGGCGAAGGAATCGCGCTTGGAATTGGCGATTATTGTTTTCGGCATATGGTTTACGAGATCATTGCCGCTTTCTCGACACGCTTCCCCTGCTTCGACAGCCGCTGTCGAAACCGATCATCCCCATGTGGTGTTTTCAATGCGCTCCCCTTGCGGGGTTGCCCCGGCTGAGCGGGGCGAGTGCCATCGTACGTGAACAGCAACCGTACGTGCCAGCCTATTCCCGCGACCGTCGGCCGAACCGGAAGCCGGCGGCCGGCTGGGCCGGGCCGAGGCGCCCGCCGGCCCGCCGGGCGCCGCTAGGCCCGCTGGCGGCGGCGTACGGCCGAGATGGCCCGCTGCGCCTCGCGCTGGTCCTGCTTCTCGCGCAGCGTCTGCCGCTTGTCGTACTCCTTCTTGCCCTTGGCCAACGCGATCTCGACCTTGGCCCGGCCGTCCTTGAAGTACAGAGCCAGCGGGACGATGGTGTGGCCCGTCTCCTGGGACTTCGACTCCAGCTTGTCGATCTCCGCCCGGTGGAGCAGCAGCTTGCGCTTGCGCCGGGCCGAGTGGTTGGTCCAGGTGCCCTGCGTGTACTCCGGCACGTGCACGTTGTGCAGCCACGCCTCGTGGCCGTCGATCTGCACGAAGCCGTCCACGAGGGAGGCCCGGCCCTGACGTAGCGACTTGACCTCGGTGCCGGTCAGCACCAGGCCGCACTCGTACGTGTCGAGGATGTGGTAGTCGTGTCGCGCCTTCTTGTGCTGCGCGATCAGCTTGCGTCCCGTCTCTTTAGCCATAGCGCGGCCATTGTCGCACTAGGCCCCGCCCCCTAGGCCACTCAATACTGACTGGGCCCGCTGTTCGGCGTCGTCGCCCACGGTCAGGTCGGGGGTGATGCCCACGCCCTCGACGCCCCGCCCCACGGGGGTGCGGTAGTGGCCCACGGTCTCCTGGGCCACCGAGCCGTCGGGGCGCTCGGTCGGCATCTGGACCGAGCCCTTGCCGAAGGTCCGCGAGCCGATCACGACGGCCCGCCCCCGGTCCTGCAACGCCCCGGTCAGCAGCTCACCGGCGCTCATCGTGCCGCCGTCCACCAGCACCACCAGCGGGGTCTGGGTGTCGCCGCCGGGCTCGGCGTTGACCACGCGCTGCTCCCCGCGTACGTCGTAGGTGGCGACGAGGCCGCCGTCGAGGAAGGCGGAGGCCGCGGTCGCGGCCTCGGTGACCAGGCCGCCGGAGTTGCCGCGCAGGTCGAGCAGGAGCCCGTCACCCTCGGGGGCCGCGCGCACCGCCTCGCGGACCTGCTCGCCGGTGTCCTTGGTGAAGGCGTCGACCTTGATGCGGGTCGCGTCGGGTTCGCCGCTGGTGAGCCGACCTACCGTGACGTTCCTGGTGACGAGCCGGGAGCGGCGCAGGGTCTCGGTCCACTGGCGGCCCGCGCGCTCCAGGCCCAGCACCACCCGGCTGCCGGCCGGCCCGCTCGCGGCGCCGGGGCCCGCGTGGTCGCTCGACCTGGTCGCGCGCTGGGCCGTGCCCCGCCGCTCCGCGTCGCCACCGGCGTCGCCACCGGTCGGCCGGGCGGCGTCCTGGCCTGGCTCCGTGTGGTCCCCGCCGGCGTGGTCCGGGTCGGCGTGGGGGTTGGTCCGCGGAGGCGTGGCTGCCGGGTCGACGGGGTCGGCCGGGGGCGCGTCCACCCGCGGGTCCGTGTCCTGGGGGGCCGTGCTGTCGCCGTCGGGGGTCGTCCCGGCCGTCCGCCGCGCGGTCTCCGGGGCATCGGGCCGCTGGACCCGGTCGGTGTCCTGACCCGGCTCCAGGTCGGCGTCGGGCGCTGCCGCCCGGCGGGCGGCGGCGGGGTGCTCGCCGCGCTCCACTTCGGTGGCCGTCGGTTCCCCGGCCGGGAGGTCGCCGCGCAGTCGGGCGACGACCTCGGTGACGGGTCTGCCCGTGACGGGCACGCCGTCGACGGATCTGAGTCGGTCGCCGGGGCGGACCCCGGCCCGGTCCGCCGGGCTGCCGGGCTGGACCCGGTCCACGGCGATGGCCCCGTCGGGCATCCGGCGCGCCCACAGCCCCACGCCCACGTACTGGCCTTCGAGGCCGCGCTGGTACCCCTCGTACTCGCGCGGCGAGTAGACGGAACTCCAACGGTCACCGCTGCGGCTCACGTCGCGCGTGGCGCCCTCGTGCTCGGGCGGGGAGGCCGCGGGGGCGCCGTAGCCGTGCGAGCCGGCGGCGGGGCGGGAGTTGGTGGCGGGGTCCGCGGGGAGGTGGGGGGCGCGCCGCGACGGCTCCGCCGAGGCGGACTCCTCGCTCCAGGTGCCGGTGGCCGCGCCGGTCGCGAGGACGCTGGCGAACACCAGGGACAGGGCGGCCCCGCGATGGGTACGGCGGAGCCGGGGCTCGGCGTCCACGGGCTGTCTGCCAGCCGGAGCGGAGCGGAGCGGACGATTCATCCACAGGCCCGACATGCCGGCGAGTCTAGGCCACGACCGGACGCCGTACGGGGTGTTGGCCGTACGGCGCCCTGGGCGTACGTCACACCTTGAGGTACTTGCGCAACGCGAAGAAGGCGGCAAGAGCGGGCATGAGCAGGCCGATCGCGAGCACCAGCGGGAGCTTGGAGATCACCGCGTCCCAGCCGATGAAGTCGATGACGCTGATGTGGTCCGCGAGCCAGCCGTTCACCAGCACCTGTTGCCCGGTGACCAGCAGCACGCAGGCGAACACCGCGCCGATCAGGCCGGCGATGGCGGCTTCCATGATGAAGGGCATCTGGATGTAGAAGCTGGAGGCGCCCACGAGCCGCATGATGCCGGTCTCGCGGCGACGGCTGAACGCGGAGACGCGCACCGTGTTGACGATCAGGAGCAGCGCGACCACGAGCATCAGCGCCATCACCCCGAGCGCCGCGAAGTTCATGCCGCTGAGCAGGTTGAAGAGGGGTTCGAGCACGGCCTTCTGGTCCTGCACCTCCTGCACGCCGGGTCTGGCGGCGAAGGCGCTGGAGATGACCTTGTACTGCTCGGGGTCCTTGAGCTTGACCCGGAACGACTCCTGCATCTGGTCGGCGGTCAGCGAGCTGGCCAGGGGGGAGTCGCCGAACTCCTCCTTGTAGTGCTTGAACGCCTCCTCGCTGCTCTCGAAGTGCACCGTCTCGACGAGGTTCATCCGCTCCAGCTCGGAGCGGATCTCCTTCTTCTGGTCGTCGGTGACGGCGCCCTTCTCGCAGTTGGGCGAGGTCTCCTTGTCGTTCTTGTTGCAGAGGAAGATCGATACGTTGACCTTGTCGTACCAGTAGCCCTTCATCGAGTCGACCTGCTCGCTCATCAGCAGGGACGCCCCGAACAACGCCAGGGAGAGGGCCACGGAGACGATCACGGCGAAGGTCATCGTCAGATTGCGGCGGAGACCGACGCCGATCTCCGACAGGACGAACTGGGCGCGCATGGCGTCCTTTCAGTGCTGGTAGCCGTAGACGCCGCGCGACTGGTCGCGTACGAGACGGCCCTTTTCAAGTTCGATCACGCGCTTGCGCATCTGGTCGACGATCTGCTGGTCGTGGGTGGCCATGACCACCGTCGTCCCGGTCCTGTTGATCCGGTCGAGCAGCTTCATGATGCCGACCGAGGTCTGCGGGTCGAGGTTGCCGGTGGGTTCGTCCGCGATCAGGAGCATCGGCCGGTTGACGAACGCGCGGGCGATGGCGACCCGCTGCTGCTCACCACCGGACAGCTCGCCCGGCATCCGGTCCTGCTTGCCGCCGAGGCCGACCAGGTCGAGCACCTCGGGCACCGTCTTGCGGATCGCGCCGCGCGGCTTGCCGATGACCTCCAGCGCGAAGGCGACGTTCTCCCCCACGGTCTTGTTGGGCAGCAGTCGGAAGTCCTGGAAGACCGTGCCGAGCTGGCGGCGCATCTGCGGCACCTTCCAGTTGGACAGCCGCGCGAGGTCCTTGCCCAGCACGTGCACGGCGCCGTGGCTGGCCCGCTCCTCGCGCAGCAGCAGCCGCAGGAAGGTGGACTTGCCCGACCCGGAGGAGCCCACCAGGAAGACGAACTCGCCCTTGGCGATCTCCAGCGAGACGTCACGCAACGCGGGGCGGGTCTGCTTGGGATAGGTCTTGGAGACGTTGTCGAATCGGATCACGAATGCACCACGGTCGACCTGTATAGGGGGTACGGGCTGCCACTGGCGCGGCTCCCGTCGGTGAGCGTGACCTTACGCGAACCGCGTGGGGGCGCGCAGTCGGCGTCGGTGGTTGGGGGGTTTGCCGCGGGCCGCAGCGGGGACAAAACGACGGCAACCCGGACGGTGCACGGCCCGCCCGCCGGGCGATTCGCGCGGAGCGCGCCGAAGTGGGCGGAAGCTGGCACAGTGGGAGAGGAACAAGCGCTCGTACCGAAGCGTTTGCCCAGTAGAGAGACAGCGGCTGCGCCGCATACGGGAGGAGGAGAGCGCATGACGTACGACAGGCTTGTCTGCGCCAACTGCGCCAGTCCCGTCAGCGAGGGTCGCTGCCCGGTCTGCCGGGCACAGCGGCGCACGCAGCAGGAGGGCCCGCTCGCCGGGCTGACCCCCGCGGCGTTGATCGCCCTGCTCATAGCGCTGATCGCGGTGGCCGCGGTGGCCCACGAGGTGGCCGTCTAGCGCACGTCGACGGCCCGCGGGTGGACGACCCGCCGAGCCGACGCACACGATCCGTCCAGCATCGCACCCGTTCCGTCGCGTACGGGCGTTGACGCCTGCCCGTGCGGGCCCTCGTTGCGCGCGCCGGCGCCCGGAGTGCGACGAGGGGCCCACGGCGCGTAGTGCGTCGTGGGCCCCTCGCCGTGGTGCGGTGGTGTGCGCCGGGCTCGCGCCGGCTCAGCCGGTGTGGCGCGGCCCGCTCACCGCCTCGATCAGGCCGCGGCGGCGTTGCGGCTGATCAGACGCGGCATGACGCGGAAGCCGATGCCGCCCGCGATCATGGTGGCCGCGCCGACGACCAGGAAGGTCGTCTCGGAGGCGCCGGTCTCCGCCAGCTCCTCCTTGGGCTTGCTCTGCTGCACCGGCTGCGCGCCCGCGCTGTCGGTGTCGGTGTTGTCGTCCGCGCAGTCGGTGCCGTCCGTGCCGACCGGGCAGGTGCCCGCGTTGTCGCCGTTGTCGCCGTTGTCACCGCCGGTGCCACCGGTGCCGCCGCCCGGGGCGGTCGGCTGGGTGGTGGGGCCGCCGGTCGGCTGGCCCGTGGGCTGGCCGGTCGGCGGGTCGGTGGGCTCACCCGTGGGCGGGTTGGTCGGCGGGTTGGTCGGCTCGCCGGTGGGCGGGTTGGTGGGCGGATTCGTGGGCGGATTCGTGGGCGGGTTCGTCGGCGGGTTGGTGGGCGGATTCGTGGGCGGGTTCGTCGGCGGGTTGGTGGGCGGATTCGTCGGCGGGTTCGTCGGCGGATTCGTGGGCGGGTTGGTGGGCGGGCTCGTCGGCGGGTTCGTCGGCGGCGTCGGGATGCCGGTCGGCTCCTGGGTCGGCGTCGGCGGCGGGTCGTCCACCGCGACGCGCGCCCCCAGACCGTCCTTGTCGGCCTCGGCCTTTACTCCCACCCCGCCCACGTTGACGTCGATGCCGACGGCCGAAGCGGCGCCCGCCGCGGTGAGCGACGCGCCAGCGGCGATCACCGTGCCCGCGACGATCCGCGCAACGCGCAACCGCGTCTTTTTGGTCATCTGCCTGCTACCCCCAGTAGCTGTACTCGTCAATGGAGCAGCTATGCACGGGGTCACGGCCCGGGGCTGCGTCTCGCGGCACGGGTCTCACAACAGACCAGCCGCGGGCCCCACTCGCACGTGCCCCAGTTCATACGCATGCCGCGCGCCAGCCTTCCCACTTATCCCATCACCGTCAAGGTCGTTCCGTGCGAGATGTCCGCCTTGCAGCGAGTTGGCGACCACCACGGGATGTAACCGTGACCTAAAGGCCGGCCGGGACGGGCCCGTTGACAGTCCGTCGGCCGGCGGCCAGGGGGCGACGGGCGGGAAACGAAAGGGCCCGCCGCACAGCGGACGGGCCCTTCGTGGGTGGAGCGGGGGCGGCGGATTCGCGCCGTACCCCTGGTCGACGCGGCGGCTCGCCGTGCCTCGGGGCGGCGGTGGCAGCGCGCCGTGTGGTGCTACTTCTCCTGCTGCTTGCGCCAGCGGATGCCCGCCTCGAGGAAGCCGTCGATCTCGCCGTCGAGGACGGCCTGCGGGTTGCCCACCTCGTGGCCGGTGCGCAGGTCCTTGACCATCTGGTAGGGGTGCAGGACGTACGAACGCATCTGGTTGCCCCAGGAGTTGCCGCCGTCGCCCTTGAGCGCGTCCATCTTGGCCTGGTCCTCCTGGCGGCGCCGCTCAAGGAGCTTGGCCTGCAGGACGTTCATCGCGGTCGCCTTGTTCTGGATCTGCGAGCGCTCGTTCTGACAGGAGACGACGATGCCGGTGGGGATGTGGGTGAGTCGCACCGCCGAGTCGGTGGTGTTCACGCCCTGGCCGCCGGGCCCGGACGAGCGGTACACGTCGATCCGCAGCTCGGACTCGTCGATCTCGACGTGGTCGGTCTGCTCCACCACGGGCAGCACCTCGACGCCGGCGAACGACGTCTGGCGGCGGCCCTGGTTGTCGAAGGGCGAGATGCGCACCAGGCGGTGGGTGCCCTGTTCGACGGAGAGCGTGCCGTACGCGTACGGGATCTGGACGGCGAAGGTGGAGGACTTGATGCCGGCCTCCTCCGCGTACGAGGTGTCGTAGACCTCGGTCTTGTAGCCGTGCCGCTCGGCCCAGCGCAGGTACATCCGCTGGAGCTGCTCGGCGAAGTCGGCGGCGTCCACGCCGCCGGCCTCGGCCCGGATGTTGACGAGGGCCTCGCGGGCGTCGTACTCACCGGACAGCAGCGTGCGGACCTCCATCTCGTCCAGCGCCTTGCGGACCGAGGTCAGCTCGGCCTCGGCCTCGGCGCGGGCGTCCGCGTCGTCCTCGGCCTCGGCCAGTTCGAAGAGCACCTCGAGGTCGTCGATCCGGCCGCGCAGTTCCTCGGTGCGGCGAAGCTGCCCCTGGAGGTAGGAGAGCTGGCTCGTCACCTTCTGCGCGTTGTCCGGGTCGTCCCAGAGGGACGGCGCCGCGGCCTGCTCCTCAAGCACGGCGATGTCGGTCCTCATCTTGTCCAGATCGAGGACCGCCTCGATCGACCCCATGGTGGAGGAGAGGGACTTCAGCTCTTCGGATACATCGACGACTGCCACACCCCCAGCCTAACGGTTACCCGACCCCACCCCGCCCGGCCGCGTACCCACCCCGGCCCGTACGCCTCTGAGCTGGAACGATGAACCGGCGGAGGCGGTGTGGGGCGCCGCGGCGGCGGTGCCGTGGGCCCGGCGGGCCGCTCACGCGTACCCCGGGGCGGACGCCCGGGGTACGCGCGCGGCACGCGGCGTCACGGAGTGCGCTCGGACTGGTGCACGCCGGGGGACTCGGTGTCCCCGCCGTCGTCGCCGCCGACCGCGAGGTAGCCCCCCACGCCCGCGGCGATGAGGGCGGCAGCGGCGGCGGCGCCGAGCTTGATCCGGCGGCGGCGCACCGCCTCCGGTTCCGAGCGGTGCCGGGCCGACCCGGCGCGGCGTTGGCCGCTGGCACGCGGGGCGCGGGCCGTGCCGTGCGCGCCGCCCGCCAGCTCGGCCGACGTCGGGGCCCGCATGCTGGTGTGGGTGTCGCGGCTGGAGTCGGCGACGGCGCCCGGCACCAGCGGCACCGCGCCGCGCCGGCGCGGCTCGCCGACCGGCGGCTGCGGGGCGCCGGCGCCGTTCTCGTAGTTCCCGTACCCGCCCTCGTACTCGCCCGACGACTCGTCGCCCGGCTCGTCGATGTCGAGCGGGGGCATGCCGGCGAGGCTGGGCAGCAGTTCGCGCAGCCGGGCGGCCAGCTCGGCGGCGCGCAGCCGGGAGGCCGGGGCCTTGGCCAGGCACTGGACGGTGAGCTGCCACAGCTCGTCCGGGATGCCGGGCAGCGGGGCCACGGTCTCGGTGACGTGGCGCCGCAGCACCGCGCCGGGGTGGCCGCCGCCGAATGGGGTGAAGCCGGCGAGCAGTTCGTACAACACGGTGGCCAGCGCGTACACGTCCACGCTGGCCCGTGGCGGGAGGCCCTCGATGATCTCGGGGGCGAGGTAGTCGGGGGTGCCGATGACGCTGTTGCTGCTGGCCGCGCGGGTGCCGGCGCCCTCCTTGGCGCGGTGTCGGCCCGGCGCGTCCACCAGGCGGGCCACGCCGAAGTCGGTGAGCAGCGCGGGGTGGGCGCCGCCGGGTCCGAGCGGGCCCTGCATGTCGAGGAGGACGTTCTCGGGCTTGACGTCGCGGTGCACGATCTGCGCGGCGTGGGCGGCGGCGAGCGCGTCGGCGACGTCGGCGACGATCGCGACGGCCGCCTCGGGGGCGAGGCGGCGTTCGTGGTTGAGCCGGGTGCGCAGGTCGGTGCCCCGGATCAGGTCCATGACCAGGGCGAGGTCGTTGCCGTCGATCACCAGGTCGCGCACGCCGACGACGTGCGGGTGGTCCAGGCTCAGCAGCGCGGCGCGCTCGTGCACGAAGCGGCCGACGAGTTCCTGGTCGGCGGCGAGCTCCTCGCGCAGCAGCTTGATGGCGACCGGCCCATCGGGACCCTCGCCCAGCCACACCGTGCCGACGCTGCCGCGCCCCAGGACCTGGCCTGCGGTGTACCGGCTACCGATCTTCCGTGCCAAGGCTGCTCCGACTGTCGTCTGAGGGTGTCCAACGGTTCGGCGGTTGAGCGGTGCGGCGAGCCCCGCCGACCGCCGTTGGGGCTCGGCCGCGCTCATCGCTTCAACGCCGTGCGCGGCACCGGCCGCGCGCCCCGACGCGCCTGGTCGGGTCAGCGACAAAGTTACGCGGCCGGTGGCCGGTTGCGGGGCTCGGAGCAGCCCAACTGTCCACTACGGGGTGATTTACACCGTTGGGGTGTCGACAAATCGCCACAGTCAGCGCGGGGTTTGGTATACGCGCCCCGTGGCCCCGCGCGCGCCTCGCCTCCGACCGGCTCGGGAGCCGGGGAGGCGAGGCGGGCGGAGCGGCGGGGCGGCGGTCAGCTCGGTCCGCCGAGGTCGGAGATCCAGTTCTTGACCTCCGTGACCCAGTCCTTGGTCGCCTGCCAGAAGCTCTTCCCGTCCGCGACCCAGTCCTGCAACGGCGTCAGCTCCCAGACCAGCCAGGCGCCGACGAACAGGATGATGATCACGAACAGGCAGCCCTTGAGGCAGCCGAGGCCCGGAATCCGCATCGCGTTGGCGCTGCGCTGGCGCGGCTCACGGCGCGCCGGCGCCGCGGGCTCGGGGGCCGGCGGCGGAGGCGCGTACCGCTGCGGCTGGGGCTGCTGCTGCCGCCGGCGCGGCTGTTGCGGCTGCGGGTGCTGGGGCTGCTGCGGCGGCGCGTACGGGGCGGGGGCCGGGCCGCGCTGCTGTTGCGGCGGGTAGGGCTGCTGGCCGTACGGCTGCTGCGGGGGCTGCTGCCGCTGCGGGGGCTGCGGCGGGCCGGGGCGGCGCTGGGGGCGGCGGCGCAGCGGGTCCTGACTCGGGTCGAGGTACTGGACCTGGGTCTGGTCGTTGCGGTCGCGGGCCGCGCGCATCTGGTTCTGCCAGGGGTGGTCGCCGTCGGGCTGGCCCGGCTGCCCGCCAGGACCCGGCGGCACCGGCGGCATGGCCCGGGTGGCGCCGTCGGCGCCGGCCGGGCCGGAGCCCGCGGGCAGCACCTGGGTCGGGTCGGCGTTCGGGCCCGGGGCGCCGGTGTGGGGCAGCACGCTGGTCGGGGCGGCCGGGTCGTAGCCGCCCGCGCCCGCCGACAGGACCTGGGTGGCGTTGTCGTTGCCGCCGGTGTCCGGGACCTGGGCCGGGCTCGGGTCGGGGGCGAGCAGCGCGGCGACGCCGAGCGCGGCCTCGGCCTGCGTGGGCGAGGCGTGCACGCCGACGCCGGCGGCGACGGTGCGCAGCGCGCGGGCCAGGCTCTCCGCGCTGGGCCGCTCCTCCGGCCGCTTGCGCAGGCAGCGCTCTATGCAGATCCACAGCGGCTCGGGCACGGTCGACGGCCGGCGCGGCTCCTCGCTCAGGTGCCGGTGCAGCACCTCGAGTGCGGTGTTGCCGGCGAACGGGGGCCGGCCGGTGACCAGTTCGTACAGCAGGATGCCCGCGCCGTAGATGTCCACGGCGGAGGTCTGCGGCCGGCCCTCGGCGGACTCGGGCGCCACGTACGAGGGGGTGCCGACGAACTCGTGGGTGCGGGTCAGGCCCGGGGAGTCGGCGAGGCGCGCGATGCCGAAGTCGGTGAGCATCGGGTGCATCTGCTCGCCGTCCGGGCCCGTGGCGACCAGCACGTTGGCGGGCTTGAGGTCGCGGTGCACGACGCCGTCGGCGTGGCTGGCGGCGAGCGCGTCGGCGATCTGCGCGGTGAGCAGGGCCGCGGCCACGGGCGTGAACGGCCCGTTGGTCTGCAGGTACTTGTGCAGGTCCGGGCCCTCGACCAGGTCCATCACCAGGGCGAGCAGGTCGCCCTCGACGACCAGGTCGCGGGTGCGGACGATGTTCGGGTGGGTGAGCCGCAGCAGCACCGAGCGCTCGCGCAGGAAGCGCATGACGATCTCGGGGTCGTGCGCCAGCTCCTCCTTGAGGACCTTGATCGCAACCGTCTCGCCGGGCTGCCCGGCCACGGCGGCCTCGGCGCCCGCCGCCTCGCGCTGGCGGGCCCGCCAGACGGTGCCCGTGGCTCCGCGTCCGAGCGGCTCCTCTAGCAGGTACTTGCTGCCTACCGGCCGCACGTCATGCGCTCCCTGATCGTGGTCAACCTGATCGTGGTCTGTGTCCCAGCTCCGTGGCCCTGTGCTCGGCCGCCCGCCCACTCTAGTGCCGCGTCAGCGACCGCTGAGGAGCCGCTGGCCGCACCCTGGCACGCTGGGCTCCGAGGGAAGACGCGGGAAGTGGCCGGATGGTTGCCATCCGGACGACCCGCCGCGCGGCGACCGGCCCCCGGTGACAGGGGGCGACCCGCGCCGGCCCGGCGTTCCCGAGCCGGCCGAGAACGGCGTGATCTGGCCAGCTAGCGCCGGTGGCCTCCGACGTCCCGGCGGCCCGGCGGCCGGCGGGCGTCGGGGGGTCCGGGCGGTCGCCACCGGCCCTGTGGGGCGGTCGGGCCGGTCGCCGGGCCGTTCGTACGCGGATGGTTTTGGCCAACCCGGGGGCCGATCAAGATCGCGTAGCGGCGGTCGCCAGGCGCGTTGTCAGTCGTGGATGCGAGGATGCACGCAGCACATGGGGGGCGGGAGGAGGGGCCCGTGATGTGTGTCCTGTACGTGCTGACGCGCCTGGGGGCGGTGGGGGGAGCAGCTTCCCCGCCGGGCATCCGGGGCAGAAGGGACCGCTGGCGGCGATGCAGATCCGGTTGACCGTCCTCGGGCCGCGCAGCGGCCTCCCCGGCCACCAGGCGCACGCCTGCGACGTCCTCGTCACGGCCCCCGTCGGCACCGCGTTGGCCTCGGTGACCAGCGGTCTCGCGGCGGCGGTCGCGGCGGCCGGCGCCGACGTGGGCAGTGGCACGGTGGCGGTGTACGCGGGGGCCGAGCGGCTCGACGCGCGGCGCTGCGTGCTCGGCGAGCCACCGCTCGTGGACGGCGCGGTGCTCGCCCTGCAGGCCCCGGCCGCCCCCGAGGAACAGCCGCACCCCTACCCCGCCCTGTGCTCCGCCGCGCCCGCCCGGCTGCACGTGGTCGCGGGCCCGGACGCGGGCGGTGTGCACCTGTTGCACGGCGGGCAGGCGCGGATAGGCCGCTCCGGCGACGCCGACGTGCCGCTGGACGACCCGGACGTCTCCCGCGCGCACTGCGCGGTCTCCGTCGCCGACGACGGCCGGGTGACGGTGGTCGACCTCGGCTCGACGAACGGCACCCACCTCGACGGCATGCCCGTCGGCAACCAGCCGGCCCCGCTGTCCCCCGGCGCGCTGCTGCGCATCGGCGAGTCCGCGCTGCGACTGCACGCCCCGCCGCCCGGGTTCGCGCCGCACGGCGAGCCGGCCGGCGCCGGCCGGCCGGGCACCGGACAGGCCGCCGGTCAGTACGCGGCGCAGGCGCCCGCCGGCGCCACGGGCCAGCCCGCCGGCTGGGGCGCCGGCCCCGCGCCGCTGGCCACCCAGCCGGACGGCGAGGGCCACCTGCGGGTCGCGCCGGGCGGCCGGACGCCCGCCGAGCCGACGGCCGGCGCGCCCGCGGCCCACCCCGGAGCGGGCCCGCACGCCGCGGCGGGCACCCCGTCGCCGGCACCGGACGGCGGGGCGGCCGACGCGCCCGGCGCGTACGGGTACGACGGGTACGGCGGGCCGGGACAGCGGCCCGGCGAGCGGAGCGCCGCGGTGGCGCCCGCCCCGAACTGGGCGTACGACGCCGCTTCGGCCGGCGCGGAGGCCGAGGCCGGCCGTGGCGCGGCGCCGACGGCGGACCCGAGGGGCCTGCCCGGCGGCGCGGGTCCGACCGGGTACGCGATCGGCGCGGGCGGCCCGGTGCGTCCCGCCCCCGGCGACCCCGGCGCCACCCGCCGGATGACGCGCCCTGGCGCGTCCCCCGCCGACGGCCCTGGTCGCTGGCCGGGCCCCGACGCCCCCGACGGCTATGACGTACCGACGCACTCCGGCGACCTGCACGCCCCGCGCACCGAGCGCCGGCGCACGGGCCTGGGGGCGTGGGCGCGGCGGCTCGCCGGTGGTGGCCGGGTCGTCGAGCGCGCGGAGTCCGGGGACGGCTGGGGCGCGGACCCGGCCGAGGTCGTGCGGGAGGCCGTCGCGGCGGCCGAGGCGCTCGACCAGCGCTGGCCCGACCCGTCCGCCGTGCTGCTGACCGCGCTCGGCCCCGACGTACGGCTGTGGGAGCGCACGCCGTGCCATCCGGACGCGCTCGTGGTCCGGCTCGGCACGGCGGACCAGCCGCTCGCGGGCGCGCCCGGTGGCCCCACCGTGTTCGCGCCGGTCGCGGTGAGCCTGCGGGAGGCCGGGGCGGTGGGCCTGGCCGGGCCGCGCGCCCGGCTGGCCGGCCTGGCCCGCTCGGTGATCGCGCAGTTGGCCGCCGCGCACCCGCCCACCGCCCTGGAGATCGTGCTGATCAGCGCCGACCGCCAGCGGCCCGTCGAGGAGCGGCTCGCCGACTGGTCGTGGCTCGGCTGGCTGCCGCAGGTGCGTCCGGTGCACGGCCAGGACTGCCGGCTGCTGCTCGCCTTCGACCGGGACCAGGCCGCGGCCCGGGTGGGCGAGTTGGTGCGGCGCCTGGACGACGGCCCGCTCGGCCCCGGCTGGATCACCGCGTCCCCCTCGGCCGTGACCGCCGCTGCCAAGCGGCACACCGGGCCGCACACGGTGGTCATCGTGGACGGCGAGCCCGGCCAGCGTTCGGTGCGCGAGCGGGTGGCCCGCCTCGCGGCGGGCGGCCCCGCCGCCGGCGTCCACCTGCTGTGCCTGGCCGAGGCGCCGCCCGCGGCGACGGGCGCGCCGCTGTCGGCGAGCTACGAGGCGGCGCGCTCGGCCTCGTCGCTCATCGCCGAGTGCGGCGTCGTGGCGCTGCTCAGCGGCGACGTCGCGACCGAGCTGAAGGTGCTGCACCGGGGCTGGGACGGCGACCCGGGGCGCGCGCACGCCCCGAGCCCGCCGCCGCTCGCGCCCCGGCCCGGGGTGCCCAGCAGCGACTGGTTCGCGGCGCACGGCCTGCCCGCGCAGTCCGCCCTCGCTACCGGCGGCGGCCAGAGCGGTCAAGGTGGCCAGGGCGGTCAGGGTGGCCAGGGCGGTCACAGCGGCCAGCGACCGGCGGCAGCCGCCGAGTACGCGGGCGGCGAGTTCGGCGGCGGCGCGGGCACCACCGGCCCCACGGGCCTCGCCACCCCGCGCGCCACGCCGAACACCGGGCCGGGCGCGCCGAACTCGGGCGGCGGCGGGGCGAGCCCCGACGGCGCCGCCGACGCCGGCTCGACCGCGCCCGAGGCGACCGGCGTGGTCCGGACGGCCACGGTGGACGCGGTGTCGCTGGCGTGGGCCGAGCGGTTCGCGCGTGCGCTGGCACCGCTGCGGCCCGTCGACGCCGCGGCCGGCGGCCTCGGCGGCCCGGCCCGGGCGAGCGCGCCACTGCCCGACAGCACCCGACTCCTTGACGAACTCGGCCTCGCGCGGGCCACGCCGGCGTCCCTGATGGCGCGCTGGGCCGCCGCGGCCGACGAGGTCGCGCTTGGCGGCCGGACGCTGGCGGTGCTCGGCGCCGGCCCGCGCGGGCCGCTCGCCATCGACCTCGCGGCCGACGGTCCGCACCTGCTCATCGACGGCGCCCCCGGCACCGGCAAGACCGAGCTGCTGCGCTCGATCGCCGCCTCGCTGGCCGCCGCCGAGCGCCCGGACCGCATGTCGCTGGTGCTCGTGGACGGCGGCGGCGTGGAGCGCGGCGAGGGGCTGCGGCCGTGTACGGAGCTGCCGCACGTCTCGACGTACCTGGCCGCCTCCGACCCGGTGCGGATGCGCGAGTTCGCGCAGGCGCTCAGCTCCGAACTCAAGCGCCGGGCCGAGCTGCTCGGCCGCGGCGACTTCCTGTCCTGGCACGCGGAGAACGCCGCCGCGCCCCAGGTCATCACGGACCGCAGACCGATGGACGCGCCGGACCCGGCCGCGGCCGGCCCCGGCGCGTTCGGCGAGCCCGAGCAGTCCGGCCACGCCGACCCCGCCGGCCAGCCGGGCCAGCTCGACGGCCGCTGGGGGGCGGGGTACGCGCCGGACGGCGGCCTGGAGAGCCCGGCCAGCGGCACGCTCAAGCTCCGCACCCAGCCCGTCGACGGCGGCCAGGGCGGCGCCGGCGTGGCCGCCAGCGCGGGCCCGTCCGCCGGCGGTGAGCAGCCGGCGGACCCGTACGAGCCCGGCGCGATGCCCCGGCTCGTGGTGCTGGTGGACGACTTCGACGCGCTGGTGGCCCCCGCGCTGGGCAGTACGGGCCGGCCGTCGGCCGGGTCGGTGGTGCGCGCGCTGGAGGCCGTGGCCCGGGACGGCGCGCGCCTCGGCGTGCACCTGATCGCCGCGTCGGGCCGGCCGGACCGCACGGCGGACACGGTCGCGGTCGAGCGCGCGGGTCTTCGGGTGCTGTTGGAGCAGCCGTCGGGCAGCGTCCGCAACGCCGTGGAGGGCCTGCCGAACCCCGGTCGGGGCCGGCTCAAGCGGCCCGACGACGGCGGCGCGACCCCCTTCCAGGCGGGCCGCGTCACCGGCCGCATCCCTCGCACGGCGACGGCCAGGCCCACCGTGGTCCCGCTGGACTGGGAGCGGATGGGCGACCCGCCGACCCGCCGGCCGCTGCGCGAACTCGGCAACGGCCCGACCGACCTGGCCCTGCTGGCCAGCGCCTTGCAGCGGGCGGCCCAGTCCACCGGCGCGCCCCCGGCCCCGCCCCTGATCTGAGCCCGCCGCCCGCCTCTCGGCCCACGGCCCATGCCGGGTCGGGTGGGGCGGGCGTGCGTGCGGGCCCTGGCGTGCCGGCCCCGGCTCGGCGTGGGGGCCCGGCTCGGCGTGCGTGGCCCAGTTCGGCGTGGGTGCCCCTCCCCAGCTCGGCGAGCGGGGCCCGGTTCGGCGTACGCGACCGGCCCGGCGTACGTGGCCCGGCCCGGCGTACGTGGCCCGGCCCGGCGTACGCGCCTGGGCGGGTGCGCCGGCGCGGGGGAACCGGCTGCGCGCCCGGCCCAGCAACCAGTCAACCAACCCCCATACGCCGAGTGACGGGTCCGGCCGCGGCGGCCCGGGAGAAGCGGGCCGGGGGCGGAACCGGCGCGGGTCGCGCGGGCCCCTCGTCTCACCCGCGCACCAGTGGTTCTCCAGGGCCCCTCCAGCGGCAGACGGCACGCCAACTCCGCTGGTCAGCACGGGATATGGGCTTAACGGGCACGGCGGGCATCGAAGATCACGGCACCATCACGATCAGCCGTCCGACGCCGATGCACGTATTGCGGCCGGCGGTAACACGGCGTAGGACTGTCGACACCGGGCACGGCCGGAGAAGCGGAGCGTGTCGACGTACGACGGCCGTCCGCGGGGGCCGAGCACACCGGGGGCACGGGAGGGACGGCGAAATGCGGCTCACACGCCATGCACCACGACACGAGGGGCGCACGGCAGTCGACGACGAACGCGCGGCGCACGCCACGGCGCGCGGCGCCGGTCGGCGACGGGCGGGGCGCGGCGCGCTGGCGCTGACCACCACGCTCGCGGTGATCACGACCCTGCTCGGGGTCGCCGGCTGCGGCGCCGAGGACGAGGACAGCGCGAGCACCGCCCCGATCCCCCAAACGGTGCGACTCCCCCGCCTCGACGGGCAGAAGCTCCAGGTCACCGCCGTGTGGACGGGCACCGAGCAGGAGAACTTCAGCAAGGTACTGGCGGAGTTCGAGCGGCGAACCGGCGCCGAGGTCTCCTTCGTACCCAGCGGCGACGACATGTCCGCCTACGTCGGCTCGAAGATCGCGGGCGGCCAGCCGCCCGACATCGCGATGCTGCAACAGGTCGGCGTGCTCCGCGAGTTCGCCGCCAAGAAGTGGATCAAGCCGATCGGCGAGGCCGGCCAGGCCCAACTGCGGAAGAACTTCGCGCGCGGCTGGCAGGACCTCGGCTCGTACGAGGGGACGCCGTACGGGGTCTACTTCAAGGCCAGCAACAAGTCCCTCATCTGGTACAACACCCGCGCCTTCGACTACGCGGGGGCCAAGGAGCCCGGCACCTGGAAGGAGCTGATCGAGCAGGCGCGCCTGGTCTCGGACTCGGGCGTGCAGCCGGTGTCGGTCGGCGGCGCGGACGGCTGGACGCTCACGGACTGGTTCGAGAACATCTACCTCTCGCAGGCCGGCCCCGAGATGTACGACAAGCTGTCCACGCACGAGATCAAGTGGACCGACCCGTCCGTCACCCGGGCGCTGACGACGCTGGCCGAGCTCTTCGGCGACGAGGACCTGCTGACCGACGGCAAGGAGGGCGCGCTGCGCACGGAGTTCCCGCAGTCGGTGGCCAAGACGTTCGCGGGTGGTGAGCCGGCGGCGGCGATGGTCTTCGAGGCGGACTTCGTCGCCGCCAACGTCGCGGACGCGGGCGCGGAGCTGGGCACGGACGCGAAGGTCTTCCCGTTCCCGGCCGTCGGGGACAAGGCCCCGGTGGTCACCGGCGGCGACGTCGCCGTGGCGCTCAAGGACACCAAGGCGGCGCAGGCCCTGCTGACCTTCCTGGCCTCGCCGGACGCCGCCGCGGTCTGGGCCCGCGAGGGCGGCCTGATCTCCGCCAACACCAAGCTCGACCTGGCCACCTACCCCAACCCCGAACTGCGCGGCATCGCCGAGGCGCTGATCAAGGCGGGCAACGACTTCCGCTTCGACATGTCCGACCAGGCGCCCGCGTCGTTCGGCGGCAAGCCCGCGCAGGGCGAATGGAAGGCGCTCCAGGACTTCCTCAAGAACCCGAAGAACATCTCGGGCATACAACGCCAGTTGGAGAAGGACGCCGCCAAGGCGTTCTCGGACTGATCCGGCCGAGGGACCCACACCATGTCGACCCCGCCAGCGGGCGGCGCAGCCCAGCCGGGCCCGCGCCGCTCGTCCACCCCGAAGACCCCCGCGGACGCCGCGGGAACCACGCCGGGCGCCGCCGCGCCCGCCCCGGACCCGACCGCCCCCGACCCCGCCGCCGCGCGCGGGAGCGGCAAGCCCGCGCCGCGCGGCGGCGTCAGGCGATCCGCGCGGCGCGGCGTGGCCGGCAGCAACCCGTGGCTGGCGGCGCTGTTCCTGCTGCCCGCGCTGGTGCTGCTGGGCGCGCTCGTCGTCTACCCGATCGTCTACTCGCTGCGCCGCAGCTTCTTCGACGCGGCGGACAAGGACTTCGTCGGCCTGGACAACTTCCGGGAGATGTTCACCGACGACGCGATCCAGCAGGCCGTCACCAACAACGTGATCTGGATCGTGGTCGCGCCGCTGGTGGCGACCGCGCTCGGGCTGATCTTCGCCGTGTTGACCGAGCGCATCCGCTGGGGCACCGCCTTCAAGCTGCTGGTCTTCATGCCGATGGCGATCTCGATGCTCGCGGCGGGCATCATCTTCCGGCTGGTGTACGAGCAGGACCCGGACCGGGGCGTGGCCAACGCGCTGTGGGTCAGCGTGCACGACACCTTCTCGGAGCCGGCCCCCTTCGAGCGGGCCAACCCCGGCCGGCAGTCGCCGCTGACCGAGGCGTCCGACGGCACGATCAGCGACCCGAGGACGCTGCGCGCCGGCAGCCCGGTCCACATCCCGCTGGTCGGCATCCCGCGCGACCAGGTGGACGGCGCGCAGGAGGCGGCGCGCGCCGAGCGGACCCCCGGCAAGGTCACCGGCACCGTGTGGCGCGACTTCACGCGCGGCGGCAAGGGCACCGCGAACGAGATCGACGCGGGCGAGGAGGGCCTGTCCGGCATCACGGTGCAGGCGGTCAAGGACGGCTCGGTGGTGGCCAGCGCGACGACCCGCGGGGACGGCACGTTCGAGCTGTCCACGGCGGCCGACGGGGCGACGCTGCGGCTGCCCGGCTCCAACTTCCAGGCCCCGTACAACGGCGTGGACTGGCTCGGCCCCACGCTCGTGACCCCGGCGATCATCGGCTCGTACGTGTGGATGTGGGCCGGCTTCGCGATGGTGCTGATCGCCGCCGGCCTGGCCGGGCTGCCACGGGAGCTGCTGGAGGCCGCGCGGATGGACGGCGCGAACGAGTGGCAGGTCTTCCGGCGGATCACGGTGCCGATGCTGGCGCCGGTGCTCGGGGTCGTCCTCGTCACGCTGATGATCAACGTGTTGAAGATCTTCGACCTCGTCTACATCATCGCGCCGGGCGCCAGCCAGGACGAGGCCAACGTGCTGGCGCTCCAGCTCTACAAGTCCTCCTTCGGCACCGACGTCAACCAGGGCGTCGGCAGCGCCATCGCCATCTTCCTGCTGTTGCTGGTGCTGCCGCTGATGTACGTCAATGTCCGCCGCATCCGAAGGGAGCGCCGTCGATGACCAGTACGGAATCCGTCGTACGGGCCAAACAGTCGCTCGCCACCCGTGTCGCGGCCCGGGCCGGGGGCGCGGGGATGCGGTTCTTCCTCGTCGTCGTCGGGCTGCTGTGGCTCACGCCCACCGCCGGGCTGTTGCTGTCCTCGCTGCGCGACCCGGCGGAGGCGGACCTGACCGGCTGGTGGAAGGTCTTCACCGACCCCTCGCAGCTCACCCTGGACGGCTACGACCAGCTCCTGCACAACGAGGTGGTCACCGACTCGCTGCTGACCACGGCGCTGATCACCATCCCGGCCACCGCCCTGGTGGTGCTCATCGGCGCGCTGGCCGGCTACGCCTTCGCGTGCATGGACTTCCCCGGCCGCGACTGGTGGTTCCTGCTGGTGGTGGGGCTGCTGGTGGTGCCGGTGCAGGTGGCGCTGATCCCGGTGTCCAAGCTGTTCGGCGAGATCGGCATCTTCCAGACCACCACCGGCGTGGTGCTCTTCCACACCGCCTTCGGGCTGCCGTTCGCGGTCTTCCTGCTGCACAACTTCTTCGCGGAGATCCCCCGTGAGCTCCTCGAGGCGGCCCGCCTGGACGGCGCGGGCGAGCTGCGGCTGTTCTTCCGCGTGGTGCTGCCGCTGGCGGGCCCGGCCATCGCGTCGCTGGCCATCTTCCAGTTCCTGTGGGTGTGGAACGACATGCTGGTGGCCCTGATCTTCGCCGACAGCGGCGACCCGCCCATCACGGTCGCCCTCCAGCAGCAGGCCCGCCAGTTCAGCAACAACCTGGACGTGCTCGGGCCCGGCGCCTTCATCTCGATGGTCGTCCCGCTGGCCGTGTTCTTCGCCTTCCAGCGACAGTTCGTCTCGGGCGTCATGGCGGGGGCGGTGAAGTAGCCCCCACCAGGCGGTCCCCGGCGCCCCGCGCGGCGCCACCCCGGCCCCGGGCGGGAGCGCCCGGGGCCGGCCCGCGCCTGGTCAGGGCGTAAATGGTGCGACAGCCCGGCTCGGCCGCTGTTAGCTTCGCGTACATGCTTGCGGTCGGTGAAAAAGAAATTCGAGCCTCCTTCGTCAACTGTTCCAAGGGAGAGGCCAGCCGGCTGAACCTGCCCCGGAACCTGGCCGAGCAGCCCTGGGACGACCTGGACTTCCTGGGCTGGCGCGATCCGGGCGCACCGGACCGCAGCTACCTGGTCATGCCGTACCAGGGCCAGCTCACCGGGGTCACGCTGCGCGTCCCACAGGGCCCGCGGAAGAGCCTGACCAAGACCAACCTCTGCACCCTGTGCCTGACCTCACACCCCGGCTCCGGCGTCACCCTGCTGGCCGCGCGCAAGGCGGGCGCGGCCGGGCGGCAGGGCAACACGGTGGGCGCGTACATCTGCGGCGACCTGGCCTGCTCGCTGTACGTGCGGGGCAAGAAGAAGCTGGAGCTCGCCCAGCGCTTCGAGGAGTCGCTGACCCTTGAGGAGCAGATCGACCGCCTGGTCGGCAACACCGAGGCGTTCCTGGCCCAGGTCTTCGGCTAGGCGTGGCACCCCGCGCCGGTGGTCGCGTGCGCGCCCTGTCACACTCGCCGCGCCCCTTCCGTCATACCCCTGACGGAACGCGACGGGAGAATGTGACCGATGGACGAACGTGAACGCCTGGCGCGGCGCTTCGAGGCCGAGCGGCCCCGGCTGCGGGCGGTGGCCTACCGGATGCTGGGCTCGCTCAGCGAGTCGGACGACGCCGTGCAGGAGACCTGGCTGCGGCTCCAGCGGTCCGGGGCGGACGGGGTGGACAACCTCGCCGGCTGGCTGACGACCGTGGTGGCCCGGGTCTGCCTCGACATGCTGCGGAGCCGTACGGCGCGGCGCGAACAGCCGCTGGAGGGGCAGCCCGCCCCCGATCCGGTGGTGGACGGGGCGGACGGCGTCGACCCGGAGCACCAGGCGCTGCTCGCGGACGCGGTGGGGCTCGCGCTGCTCGTCGTCCTGGACACGCTGGCCCCGGCCGAGCGGCTGGCGTTCGTGCTGCACGACATGTTCGGGGTGCCGTTCGACGAGATCGCGCCGCTGGTGGAGCGCACGCCGGCGGCGGCGCGGCAGCTCGCGAGCCGGGCCCGGCGCCGGGTGCGCGGCAGCGACCTCGCGCCCGAACCGGACCTGACCCGGCAGCGCACGGTCGTGGACGCCTTCCTCGCCGCGTCGCGCGGCGGCGAGTTCGACGCGCTGGTCGCGCTGCTCGCGCCGGACATCGTGCTCCGCGTCGACCTCGGCGCCACGGCCGGCGTCCGCGAGGTGCACGGCGCGGCGGCGGTCGCCGGGCAGGCCCTGACCTTCGCGCGCGCGGCGGGGGACACCGTGCCGGTGCTGGTCAACGGCCTGGCGGGGACGGTCTCGCTGGTCGACGGGGTGCCGCGCTCGCTGCTCAGCTTCACTGTCCGGGACGGCCTGGTCCGGCGCATCGACATCCTCGCGGACCCGGCCCGCCTCCAGCACCTCGACGTGGCGGCGCTCCGCGTCGACCGGCCCGAGGCGCCGGGGGCGTAGCGCCGGCGTACGGGCCCGCGGGCGCGGGCGGACGCGCCGAGGGGCGGTACGGGATTCCCGTACCGCCCCTCGGTCACCGCTTGCCGTAGCGCCCTACCGCCTACCGGCAGCCTCAGCCGTGCGAGCGCAGCAGCGTGCGCATGGTCCGCATGGCCACCGACAGGTTGGCCAGGTCGAACGCGTCCGACCCGTGGATCTCCTCCAGGGTGCTGCGCGCCCGGCCGAGCAGCGCCGCGTTCTTCTCCTCCCACGCCTTGAACCGCTGCTCCGGCGTGGAGTTGCCGTCGCCCACCGAGAGGATGTCGGAGGTGAGCGCGGCGTGCGCCGCGTACAGGTCCTCGCGGATGGAGGCGCGGGCCATGGACTGCCAGCGGTCGGCCCGCGGCAGCTCGATGATCCGGTCCATGAGCTGGGTGATCCGCAGCCGGTCCCCGAGGTCGTAGTAAACCTCCGCGACGGCCAGCGGGTCCTTGCCGGTGCGGTCCGCGATGGCGACGATGTCCAGCGTCGGGAAGGCGGACGAGAAGCTCGCCACCCGCGACGCCAGCTCCTCCGGCACGCCCGCCTGGATGAGTTCCTCGTTGATGCCCTGGTACCACTCCAGGTCGGCGCCGCGCAGCAGCTTCGGCAGGGCGGCCCACACGGTGGCGACCCGCTCGCTGAAGAAGGCGATGGTCTCGGCCAGCTCCAGCGGCTGCGGCCGGTTGTTGAGCAGCCAGCGGGTGCCGCGCTCGACCAGTCGCCGCGAGTGCAGCCGGACGCGGGTCTGCACGTCGGCCGCGACCACGTTGTCCAGCGCCTCGACCTCGTCCCACACCCCGGCGAGCCCGAAGATCTCCCGGCCCGCGGTCTGCGCGCGGACGACTTCCTCGGTGGAGGCGCCGGTCTCCTCGCGCATCCGGTGCAGGAAGGTCGAGCCACCCGTGTTGACGGTGTCGTTGACCAGCACGGTCGTGATGATCTCGCGGCGCAGCGCGTGCGCGTCGATCTGCTCGGCGAAGCGCTCGCGCAGCGGCTGCGGGAAGTAGGCGTGCAGCAGCCGTTGCAGGTACGGGTCGTCCGGCAGGTCGGTGGAGACCAGCTCGTCGGCCACCGTGATCTTGATGTACGCGAGGATCACGGCCAGCTCGGGCTGGGTGAGACCGCGCGAGGAGGCCAGCCGCTCGCGGATCTGCCGGTCGGTCGGCAGGAACTCGAGCTGCCGGTCGAGCTGGCCCTCGCGGCCGAGCCGGCGCATGAAGCGCTGGTGGGCGTGGAGCAGGCTCGGTGCCTGGGCGACGGCGTTGGCCAGCGCGGTGTTCTGCGCGTAGTTGTTCCGCAGCACCAGGGTGCCGACCTCGTCGGTCATCTCGGCGAGCAGCTTGTTGCGCTGCTTGACGGTCAGGTCGCCGTTGGCCACCACCGAGTTGAGCAGGATCTTGATGTTGACCTCGTGGTCCGAGGTGTCCACGCCGGCGCTGTTGTCGATCGCGTCGGTGTTGATCCGGCCGCCGGTGGCCTGGTCGTCGGCGTCGCGGGGCCCGCCGACGCTGGCGAACTCGATCCGGCCGAGCTGGGTCAGGCCCAGGTTGCCGCCCTCGCCGACGACCTTGACCCGCAGGTCCTGGCCGTCCACCCGGATTGCGTCGTTGGCCTTGTCGCCCACATCCGCGTGCGATTCGAGCGAGGACTTCACGTACGTGCCGATGCCGCCGTTCCACAGCAGGTCGACGGGGGCCTGCAGGATCGCCTTCATCAGCTCGGCCGGGGTCAGCTTGGTGACGCCGGCCGCGATGCCGAGGGCCGCCCGCACCTGGGCGTTGATCGGGATCGACTTGGCGCTGCGCGGGTGGATGCCGCCGCCCGTGGACAGCAGCGAGCTGTCGTAGTCGGCCCACGAGGAGCGCGGCAGCTCGAACAGGCGGCGGCGCTCGGCGTAGGAGACGGCCGCGTCCGGGTTCGGGTCGAGGAAGATGTGCCGGTGGTCGAAGGCGGCCACCAGCCGGATGTGCTCGCTGAGCAGCATGCCGTTGCCGAAGACGTCGCCGGACATGTCGCCGACGCCGACGACGGTGAAGTCCTCGGTCTGGGTGTCGTGGCCCAGCTCCCGGAAGTGCCGCTTGACCGACTCCCAGGCGCCGCGCGCGGTGATGCCCATGCCCTTGTGGTCGTAGCCGGCCGAGCCGCCGGAGGCGAACGCGTCGCCGAGCCAGAAGCCGTAGTCGACGGCGACCTCGTTGGCGATGTCGGAGAACGTCGCGGTGCCCTTGTCGGCGGCGACCACCAGGTACGTGTCGTCCTCGTCGTGCCGTACGACGCCCTCGGGGTGCACGACCTGCCCGCCGACCAGGTTGTCGGTGATGTCGAGCAGCCCGGAGATGAAGATCTTGTAGCAGGCGATGCCCTCGGCCAGCCACGCGTCGCGGTCCACCGACGGATCGGGCAGCCGCTTGCCGACGAAGCCGCCCTTGGCGCCGACCGGCACGATGACGGTGTTCTTCACCATCTGCGCCTTGACCAGGCCGAGGATCTCCGTACGGAAGTCCTCACGCCGGTCGGACCAGCGCAGCCCGCCGCGCGCGACCTTGCCGAACCGCAGGTGGACGCCCTCGACGCGGGGCGAGTACACCCAGACCTCGTAGGCCGGGCGCGGCGCGGGCAGGTCGGGGATGGCCTGCGGGTCGAGCTTGATGGACAGGTAGCTGTGCGGCTCGCCCGAGGTGGTCTTCTGGAAGTGGTTGGTCCGCAGCGTCGCCTTGATGAGGGTGAGGAAGGCGCGCAGGATGCGGTCCTCGTCCAGGCTGGCGACCAGGTCGAGTGCGGCGTCCAGCTCCTCCAGCAGCGCGTCGGTCAGCTCCAGGCCGGCCCGCTGCCGGTGCGGGGCCATCCGGGCCTCGAAGAGGTTCACCAGGAGCCGGGTGGTGTGCACGTTGTTGCGGAGGGTGTCCTCCATGTACGACTGGCTGAAGGTGGAGCCGGCCTGCCGCAGGTACTTGGCGTAGGCGCGCAGCACCATCGCCTGCCGCCAGTCGAGCCCGGCGCTGAGCACCAGCTCGTTGAAGTTGTCGTTCTCGGCCTGGCCGGTCCACACGGCGGCGAAGGCGTTCTGGAAGCGCTCGCGCGCGTCGTCGCCCTCGACCCGGTCGGGCATCCGCAGCCCGAAGTCGTAGATCCAGGCGGTGGACCCGTCGGAGCTGCGCAGCTCGTACGGGCGCTCGTCGACGACCTCGACGCCGAGGCGCTGGAGGACGGGCAGCACGGCCGACAGGGAGACCTGGCCGCCGCTGCGGTAGATCTTGAACCGGCGCTCGCCGGGGCCGGCGCCGACTGGCTCGTAGAGGCTGAGCGCGAACTCGCGCTCGCCGCCGGGCGCGGTCAGCCGCTCCAGGTGCTGGAGGTCGGAGACGGCGGCGCGCGGGGTGTGGTCGGCCTTGTAGCCCTCGGGGAAGGCGTTGGCGTAGCGGCGCAGGAGTTCGGCGGCGTGCTCCTCGCCGACCTCGGCGCTCAGCGCCTCGGCGAAGCCGTCGGCCCACGAGCGGGCGGCCTCCACGAGCCGGGCCTCGATGCGGTCGGCGTCGGCGTCGGTCAGGTCGGCCAGCGTGGCGCCGGGCGCGACGCGGATGACGAAGTGCAGCCGGGAGAGGATCGACTCGGTGTTCCAGGCCGTGAAGTCGACGCTGGTGCCGCCCAGCTCCTCCTTGAGGATGTCGATCAGCCGCAGCCGCACGCCGGTGGTGTAGCGGTCGCGTGGCAGGTAGACCAGGGCCGAGTAGTAGCGGCCGTACTCGTCCTGGCGCAGGAACAGCCGCAGCCGGCGCCGCTCCTGGAGGTAGAGGACCGAGGTGGTGATGGAGCGGAGCTGGTCGACCGGGGTCTGGAACAGCTCGTCGCGCGGGTAGGTCTCCAGGATCTGGAGCAGGTCGCGGCCGTCGTGGCTCTGCGGCGTGAAGCCCGCGGTGGACAGCACCTCGGCGACCTTGCGCCGGATGACCGGCACCCGGCGCACCGACTCGGTGTACGCGGCCGACGAGAACAGGCCGAGGAAGCGGCGCTCACCGACCACGTTGCCGTCCGCGTCGAACTTCTTGACGCCGACGTAGTCGAGGTAGGAGGGCCGGTGCACGGTGGCGCGGCTGTTGGCCTTGGTGAGGATGAGCAGCTTGTGCTCGCGGGCCTTGGCGCGGGCGTCGGCCGGCAGCCGGTTGAAGGAGGGCGAGCCGGGGCGGCCGTCGCCGGGCGCGGCGTGGTTGCCGTCCGCGGCGTGCGTGGGGTCGGAGCGCAGGATGCCGAGGCCGGTGCCCGGGATGGCGGTGAGGACGTCCTCGTCGACGCCCTCGTCGCCGGGCGCGGCCGTCAGCTCGTACTCGCGGTAGCCCAGGAACGTGAAGTGGTCGGCGGCCAGCCAGCGCAGCAGCTCCTGCGCCTCCTCCACCTCCTGCTCGCGCAGGTCGCTCGCGGTGGGCTCGTCCGGCAGCTCGTCGGCGATGCGCAGCGCGGAGTCGCGCATCTTCGTCCAGTCCTCGACGGCCTCGCGCACGTCGGACAGGACGCGCCGCAGGTCGGCGGTCATCTGCTTGAGGTCGCCGCGGTCGGTCTCGCGGTCGATCTCGACGTGGATCCAGGACTCGGTGACCGCGTCGTGCGGCAGGTCGCCCGGGGGCAGCGTCATGGTGGCGGCGGCCATGCCGGCGGCCGTCCCGCCGACCACGTTGGGCCCGGTGGCCAGCGTGATGCCGGGGGCCTCGCGCTGCGAGCCGAGCACCTCGAGGAGCTTGCCGGTCACATCGCGGCGCACCACGATCTGCGGGTGGATGACGACGTGGATGCCGCGTCCCTGACGGGACAGCTCGTTGGTGACGGAGTCGACCAGGAACGGCATGTCGTCCGTGACGACCTCCACCACGGAGTGGCTGCACGTCCAGCCGTTCTCCTCGACGGTGGGCGTGTGCACGCGCACGTTCGCGGTGCCCTGCGGGCGCGCCTGTGCCAGCCGGTAGTGGGAGAGCGCCGCGCCGAAGACGTCGACCGGGTCCCGGCCGCTGAGGTCCTCGGGCGCCGTATGCAGGTAGTAGCGCTGGAGGTACGCGCGAAGGGTCTCCGGATCGAGCCCTCGCTCCGGTTGCTGTGTATGGGCAGGGCTCTGCTCAGCGACCCGGGCGGCCCGTTCGAGCAGCTCGGCCTTGGCTTCGTCCAGCTTGGTCTGCATTTCCTCTGCTCCTGTCGCGCGCCGTTGCGTGACATCGATGTGCGGTGGCATGACGTCGAGACGCGGGATCGCCGGTCACTGTCGACGTTATGCGGGAATGAGCGACAGCCGGGTCGGTCTTGACCAAATGTGGCCAACAACCCTGCGGAAGGGAATCAGCGGCGGCCCGGGCACTATGGTGCTCCGGGCGCTGGGGTCCCGCCTGACGAAGGCCAGGTGAGGGGGCAGCTCCGCCCCCGTGGGGTATCGCGCTGATCACGGCGTAAGGCTATCGCTCCCCACCCGCTCGCCGTCATCGGCCGGGTATGTACAAATCTGGGCCCCGGACTTTGACGAATCGGACCAAGGTGCGCCGCGCGCGGCAGGAAGTCGCCGAGCGGGCCCGGAGGGGTTGGCAAACGGCGCGCGGCGATGCACGGTGAACAAAACGGACAGTTCGGAGCTAGCGCCGCCCGGGCCAGCCCCGTCGGCGCACCGCGGAGGTGGGCGGCATGACGGCGAGGATCCTCATCGTGACGGGCGACGCGGCGGAGTCCCTGGAGGTGCTCTACCCCTACCAGCGGCTGCGCGAGGAGGGCTACGAGGTGCACATCGCGGCGCCGGCCCGCAAGACGCTGCGCTTCGTCGTCCACGACTTCGAGGACGGCTTCGACACCTACACCGAGAAGCCCGGCTACAGCTGGCCCGCCGACCTCGCCTTCACCGAGGTGGAACCGGGCGAGTACGCCGCCCTGGTGATCCCGGGCGGCCGGGCGCCGGAGTACCTGCGCAACGACGGCGAGCTGCGGAAGGTGGTCAAGGCGTTCTTCGACGCGGACAAGCCCGTGGCCCAGATCTGTCACGGCCCGCAGCTGACCGCCGCCACCGACAGCCTGCGCGGCCGTCGGGTCACCGCCTACCCGGCCCTCGAACTCGACATGCAGGCGGCGGGGGCCACCTTCCAGGACGCCGAGGTCGTCGTGGACGGGACGCTGGTGTCCGCGCGCGGCTGGTCGGACCACCCGGCGTGGATGCGCGCGTTCCTGACAGTGCTTCGGGACAAGGCCCCGGTGAGCTGACGGCGCGCGGGCCGCGGGCACCGCGCGGCGGGCGCGGTGCCGCAGCACGGGCGGCGGGCGGGGCGTCATCAGGCCGTCAACACCTCGGCCAGCTCGATGGCCTCGGCCAACGTGTCGGCGATGGGCACCCCGGCCGCCGCGAGGCTGGCCCGGCTGTGCGAGCCGCCGGAGTAGAGCACGGCGTGCGCCCCCGCCTGCCGCGCGGCCAGGGCGTCGTCGAGCGCGTCGCCGATCACCACGGTCCGGCCCGCCCGCACCCCGTCGAGCCGCGCGAGGTGGCGCACCATGTCCTCCGCCTTGCCGCCGCCGGACGGCCCCGTACGCCCCTGCACGCGGACGAAGCGCGACTCTATGCCGAAGCGGCGCACCAGGGGCACCAGGTTGTCGTGCTCGTACAGGGAGAGCAGGGACTGGGTGCGCCCCGTCGTCTGCCAGCGTTCGAGCAGCGCCTCCGCGCCGGCGGCGAGCTGACAGGCGGCCCGCCGCATCGCATACTGGCGCTGGAACGCCACGTCCATCTGCGCCCACTCCTCCGGCGTCGGCAGCCGTCCCATGAGGCGCTCGTAGAAGAGCGGGATGGGGACGCAGTACAGCTCGCGATAGCGCTCAAGGGTGATGGGGTCGAGGCCGATCTCGGCGAACGCGGCGTTGGTGGCCGCGATCACGGCGTCGATGTCGTGGAAGAGGGTTCCGTTCCAGTCCCAGATGATGTGCGTCTCGCGCTTACCCATGCCTTCGAAGGTACCCGGCACCTCTGACAGCCGGCCCACGCGTTCGGCAACTCCCGACGAACCGCCGGTGGGGGCCCGCGACGGGCGCCTCCGAGCGGCCGGGCGGGCCACGGGCCCGGGGACCCGAGGGCGCCGGGCTCAGTCGATGAGGTTGGGGATCTCCTGGGTCGCGTACCACAGCAGCTCGTGGTCCTCGGCCCCGTCCACCGTGAACTGCGCGTCGTCGTCGCCCTGGTCGGCCGCGCCGAGCGCGGCGGCGGCGGCGCTCACGTCCGCCTCCGCGTCCGGCCCGTCCACGTGCACCGCGGCGGCCTTGCTCAGCGGGATGGCGGAGGCGATGCGCACCTCGCCGAGGGCCGACTGGTCGAGCCCACGGTCCGGGTCGGCGACGGCCTGGCCGTCCGCCACGTCCACCGCCACGACCACGCGGCGGCGGGGCGCCGAGGGGTTACCGGCGAGCCGGCGCAGCGAGGCCGCCGCGGCCCGGTTGAGCGCCGCGTACTCCAGCTCCTCGATGTCGTCCGAGACGTACCACTCGCGCAGCGCCGGCGTCACCGCGTAGGCGTCCAGCGGGGCCGGGCCCAGCTCGCCCGCCTTGAGCGCCTCGGCGAGGCCGGGGAGGGTCAGGGGGACGTACACGCGCATGTTCGCCGCTTTCGTAAAGACATGTCCGTCACGGCACGCGGAGCCGTGCCGCCCGCAAGCATAAGCGCGCCGGTCCCCCTTCGGAGGAGGGGCTACGGCCCGTGCCGTACCGCGTGCACCACGTCGCCCCGGGCGCAAGAGCTGTCCCGCTCCCCTGCGCGTATGTCACCCAGATAGGTGGTCACGCACAGCGAGGTTCCCACCCGCGCTTCGGCGTTGCTCGCACGCGCGCCCCGCCGGTAGAAGTCACGCAACGAAAGCTACTGCCCGGTATCAAGACCGGGCCGGGACGACGGGGGCGCGTGACGGATGGAGCGACGGAGCACCGGGGCAGCCACACGAGGGACCACGAGCGCCACGACGCGCGCCCGCCCCACGCCACCTCGTACGGAACCGGCCGCCCCGCCACGCGGCAGGGCGGCGGCCGACGGCACGCCGGGGACGCTGGGGCCCAGGGCCGCGTTCGGCGCCGGCGCCAGGCCCGGCGGGCACCGGGTGCCGCGGCAGTACAGCGGCCCACCGCGCCGGCGCGACCAGCGGCGCCCCGGCGGCGCTGACCTCGCCGCCCGGCACCGCGCCCGCGAGCGGCTGCCCCGCTACTGGTTCGCCAACCGGCTGCTGCTCACCCTCAGCGGTCAACGCCCGGTGCACTGGATGCTCGGCCACACCCAGGGCGCCGCCTACGACCAGTTGACCCGGCTCGCCCCGCACCCGAGCCTCTGCCCGCCCACGACCCCGAGCGCCACGGCCCGCGCCGCGGCCCGCACGCACCCGGCCGGGCCGGGCCCGCGGGTGTGGCCGCCGGTCGTGCGGCACTGCGACGAGTTCCGCCCCGAGCCGTGGGTCATCGAGGCGTTCGCCCGCATCGCGGCCGGCGACCGTCTGCGGGCGCTGGCCTTCCGGCTTGAGGAGGGCGCCGACGGCCGCTGGCGCTGCGCCGCGATCGACCTCGGCCACCCGCCGGGCCACCCCGGGCCGCCGTGACCGACGCGCCAGGCCACCGGCGGGACAGCGGCGCCGACACGGTCCCGGCGACGCGGGCAGGCGAACCCCGCGACTAGCCACCTGGGGCCCAGCGCGACCGGCGCACCACGACGGGGACACCACAGCGGGGACGGCCCAACCGGGGCGGCCCAGCACGCCCGGACCAGCGTCGCCCGGCCCAGCGCCTCGGCCCGTGGAGCCAGAAACGCCACGGGCCCGGCATCGCGACGATGCCGGGCCCGCGCTCCGGAGCGGCTCCCGCCGCCCCGGTCATGACGTGCTACTTCTTGCGGCGACGGCCGCCCTTCTGCGCCTTGCGACGCTCGGCGCGGGTCTGGCCGCCCACGGCGGGCACCGTCGCGGAGCCGCTGTCGCCGTCCCCGGTCGCGGTGTCGAAGTCGCCCTCGACCACACCGCCCTCACCGTCCACGGTAGGCGCCGAGAAGTGCAGCCGGTCCGGGCGCTGCGGCGCGTCCAGGCCCTTGGCGTGGATCTCCGGCCGGCCCGCGCCGGCGGCGACGGGCTCGCGCTCGCCCTTCTCGAGCGAGGGCGCCGCGTCCCGCACCGGCACCTCCTCGACCTGCTGCTCGACCTGGACCTCCAGGTTGAACAGGTAGCCGACGGACTCCTCCTTGATGCCCTCCATCATGGCGGTGAACATGTCGAAGCCCTCGCGCTGGTACTCGACCAGGGGGTCCTTCTGGGCCATCGCGCGCAGCCCGATGCCCTCCTGGAGGTAGTCCATCTCGTAGAGGTGCTCGCGCCACTTGCGGTCCAGCACCGAGAGCACCACGCGGCGCTCCAGCTCACGCATGATCTCCGAGCCGAGCTGCTCCTCGCGCGCCGCGTACTGCGCGTGGATGTCTTCCTTGATCGCGTCGGTGATGAACTCCGCGGTGAGCCCGGCGCGGTCGCCGCCGACCTCGTCCTCAAGCTGCTCGATGGTCACCTGCACCGGGTAGAGCTGCTTGAACGCGCCCCACAGCCGGTCCAGGTCCCACTCCTCGGCGAACCCCTCCACGGTCTCGGCCTGTACGTAGGCGTCGATCGTGTCGTCCATGAAGTGGAGCACCTGCTCGTGCAGGTCCTCGCCCTTCAGGACGCGGCGGCGCTCGCCGTAGATGACCTCGCGCTGCCGGTTGAGCACCTCGTCGTACTTGAGGACGTTCTTACGCGTCTCGAAGTTCTGCTGCTCGACCTGCGACTGGGCGGAGGCGATGGCGCGGGTGACCATCTTGTTCTCGATCGGCACGTCGTCGGGCACGTTGGCCATCGACATCACGCGCTCGACCATCTGGGCCTTGAACAGGCGCATCAGGTCGTCGCCGAGCGAGAGGTAGAAGCGGGACTCGCCCGGGTCGCCCTGGCGGCCGGAACGACCGCGGAGCTGGTTGTCGATACGCCTCGACTCGTGCCGCTCGGTGCCCAGGACGTAGAGCCCGCCGAGCTCCTTGACCTCCTCGTGCTCCGCCTTGACCGCGGCCTTCGCCCGCTCCAGGGCGGCGGGCAGCGCGGCGGCCCACTCCTCGACGTGCTCGACCGGGTCCAGGCCCTTGGCGCGCAGCTCGGTCTCGGCCAGGTCGTCCGGGTTGCCGCCGAGCTGGATGTCCGTACCACGGCCGGCCATGTTGGTCGCCACCGTGACCGCGCCCTTGCGGCCGGCCTGCGCGACGATCGTCGCCTCTCGGTCGTGCTGCTTGGCGTTGAGCACCTCGTGCCGCACGCCGCGCTTGTTCAACTGCTGCGAGAGGTACTCGGACTTCTCCACCGAGGTCGTACCGACCAGGACCGGCTGGCCCTTCTCGTGCTTCTCGACGATGTCCTCGACCACCGCGGCGAACTTCGCGGGCTCGGTGCGGTAGATCAGGTCGGCCTGGTCGATGCGGACCATCGGCCGGTTGGTCGGGATGGGGACCACGCCGAGCTTGTAGATCTGGTGGAACTCGGCCGCCTCGGTCATGGCCGTACCGGTCATGCCCGAGAGGGTGCCGTAGAGGCGGAAGAAGTTCTGCAGGGTGATCGTGGCGAGGGTCTGGTTCTCGTCCTTGATGTCCACCCCTTCCTTCGCCTCGATCGCCTGGTGCATGCCCTCGTTGTAGCGGCGGCCGGCGAGGATACGGCCGGTGTGCTCGTCGACGATCATGACCTCGCCGTCGATGACGACGTAGTCCTTGTCCTTCTTGAACAGTTCCTTCGCCTTGATGGCGTTGTTCAGATAGCCGACGAGCGGAGTGTTGACCGACTCGTAGAGGTTGTCGATCCCGAGCCAGTTCTCGACCTTGGTGACGCCGGACTCGTGGATGCCGACGGTCCGCTTCTTCTCGTCGACCTCGTAGTCCCCGGTCTCCTGCTGCGGGTTGCCGTTCTCGTCCCGCTTCAGCGGGTTGGCGGGCTCGCCGCGGGTCAGCCGCTTCACCAGCTTGGCGAAGTCGCCGTACCACTTGGTGGCCTGGTCGGCGGGGCCGGAGATGATCAACGGCGTACGGGCCTCGTCCACGAGGATGGAGTCGACCTCGTCCACGATCGCGAAGTTGTGCCCGCGCTGCACCAGTTCTTCCTGCGACCACGCCATGTTGTCGCGCAGGTAGTCGAAGCCGAACTCGTTGTTGGTGCCGTACGTGATGTCGCAGTTGTACTGTTCGCGCCGCTGGGCGGGCGTCATGTTGGCGAGGATGCAGCCGACGGACAGGCCGAGGAACTTGTGGACCCGGCCCATCATCTCGGAGTCACGCTCGGCCAGGTAGTCGTTGACCGTGATCAGGTGCACGCCCTTGCCCGACAACCCGTTGAGGTACGCCGGCAGCGTGCCGACGAGGGTCTTGCCCTCACCGGTCTTCATCTCGGCGACGTAGCCCAGGTGCAGCGCGGCGCCACCCATGATCTGTACGTCGTAGTGGCGCTGGCCGAGGACGCGCTTGGCAGCCTCACGGACCGTAGCGAACGCCTCGGGCAGGAGGTCATCGAGACTCTCGCCGTCCGCGTACCGCTCCTTGTACTCGTCCGTGAGAGCGCGCAGCTCTGCGTCGGAGAGGTTCAGGAAGTCCTCTTCGATGGAGTTGACCTGGCCCGCGATGCGGTGCAGCTTGCGCAGGATCTTGCCTTCGCCTGCACGCATGAGCTTGTTGAGGACGGACACGTAGGCTGGCTCCTTGCCGGTCGGACCTGGCACGGTTCGGGTGCGCTAGCGCGGCATTATCGGGGGCCACGGGGCCTGCCGCAACGGCCATCGTAAGTCAGGACCAGCCTGCCCCGGGAGGTCCGTCCGTACGAAGGCTCGCTGTCGCCCTCAGTTCCCAACGCGCGAACCCCGCCGAAGGTGCCTGGAGACCCCCCGGAAGGGCGGGATCACCACCGCCTCTCCAACCCCACGAGACACCGCCGATCCCGTTCCCCACCGCGCCACCCCCACGCGGCCCTTACGCATCGTGACCGCGCGAACCGCCATCGCCGTCCCATGCCTCGCCCCCTTCGCGCGCGACAGGTCCACGTCATCCGTACGGGAGGCGGCACCGCACCCTTCGTACGGGGAGCGGCACTCCGCCATCCGCACGACGCGACGCCCCTCCGCCCGCGCGGAGCCGGGCGCGCCGCCCGGCCCGGCCGCGCCTCGTCCCCGCCCCCGGAGCCGCGCGGCGCCCGGCGCCGCGCCACCGGTCCGGCCGGTGAAGTGCGACGGGACGCGGCCCGGCGCCCCACGCCGGAGCGCAAAATGGTTTTCGCAGACCGGGTGGAGCGACCACACTCGATCCATGGAGCCCCTGATACTCAACACCCCCCGCCTGGTCCTGCGCCCGTTCGAGGCGTCCGACGTGGACGCGGTCCTCGCCGCCTGCCAGGACCCGGACATTCCGCGCTGGACGAACGTGCCCTCGCCGTACCTGCGCGAGCACGCCCAAAACTTCGTCACCGAGATGGTCCCGAACGGGTGGCGCGACAACACCTCGTACAGCCTCGCCGTGGTCACGAAGGACGACGGCGTGCTCGTGGGCGCCATGGGACTGGTCCGCCTGGAGCTGGCCGGCCCGGAGCGGCAGGCGGAGATCGGCTACTGGACGGTTAAGGAACACCGTGGCCGCGGCTACACCGTCGAGGCCGCCCGCCGCATGATCGACTGGGCCTTCGGCGAGCTGGGCGTGGAGCGCATGGAGTGGTACGCCGAGGTCGGCAACGAGGGCTCCTGGGCCGTCGCCCGCTCACTCGGCTTCCAACGGGAGGGCACGCTACGCGCCCGCATCCCGCACGCGGGCACCCGCCGGGACTCCTGGATCGGCTCCCTCCTCCCCAGCGACCTCGGCCTCCCGACCCCGACCCCGTACCTGCCCGGCCCGCAACCGTCCTGACCTACGACCGGCGCGTCGCGGGTCGGGGCGTCACGGGTCGGGCGGGTGGCGGCTGGGCAGCGGGTCGGTCGGCTGGGCGGTGCGGGTCGGCCGGCTGGCAGCGCGGGGACGAGTACCGGCCCCGCCTCCGGCGTCCGGCTGGGCAGCGCGGAGGCGAGGGTCGGTTCCGTTTCCGGCGTCCGGCTCGGCAGGGCGGAGGTGAGGGTCGGTTCCGTCCCCGGCATTCGGTTCGGCTCGGCTCGGCTCGCGGGCCGGTTACGGGGCCGGGGCCGGCCCGGCGTGTGAGCGCCCCGGCGGGGCTTGACCGGGGGGGCGGACGCGGCTCGGGCGGGGGGTCGGGAGGGACGTCGGGCTCACTCGATCGTGGGACATCGCCGGCTCCGCAGACCCGTCGCCGGCCTCGTGCACACGGCACAGCGCGTGCCGACGGCGTTGTCAGTGCCACCGTTTACTGTGTCCGGCATGACAACTCCCCTGTCAGCGAGCCGCGTCGCCCGCGCTGCCGACGCGGCGACGCCGCCCGCACGCCCCGAGGTCACCCTGTCCGCCGACGAGGCCCGCCGCATCGCGCTGCGCGCCCAGGGGCTGCTGGGCGCGCGGGACCAACGGGCGGGCGTGCGCGGCGTGTTGCGCTCGCTGGGAGCGGTCCAGTTGGACACCATCTCCGTCCTGGCCAGGTCGCACGAGCTGGTGCCGTACGCCCGACTCGGCGCCGTCGGCCGCGACACCGTGGAGGCCGCGTACTGGACGGAGAGGCACAGCTTCGAGTACTGGTCCCACGCCGCCTGCATCCTGCCGATCGAGGAGTGGCCACACTTCGCGTTCCGGCGCCGCGCGTACCGCGACCGCCCGCAGTGGCACCACGACCTGCCGGCCGGGGTCTACGAGAAGGTCATCGCCCAGTTGCGCGCCGAGGGCCCGCTGACCGCCACCGAACTGGGCGGCGCGAAGAACGGCGGCGAGTGGTGGGACTGGTCGGCGACGAAGATCGCGGTCGAGCGCGCCCTGATGTACGGCGAGGTCGTCTGCACCGAGCGGCGCGGCTGGAAGCGGGTCTACGACCTGGCCGAGCGCGCGATCCCGGGGGACCTGCTGCACGACGACCTGCCGGACGCGGAGTGTCTGCGGCGGCTGGTCGCGCAGGCGGGCGCGGCCATGGGCGTGGCCACGCGCGCGGACCTCGCCGACTACCACCGGATCAGGAACGAGCAGGTGGACACCGTCATCGCCAGTACGGGGCTGACGCCGGTCGAGGTCACGGGGTGGGACAAGCCCGCCTGGGCCGACCCGGCCGCGCTCGCCGCGGAGTCCGCGGGGCGCCGGGAGCGGCACCGGACGACGTTGCTGTCGCCGTTCGACTCGCTGGTCTGGGACCGACCGCGCACCCAGCGCATCTTCGACTTCACCCACCGGCTTGAGGCTTACGTGCCGCGGCCCAAGCGGATACACGGCTACTTCGCGATGCCCCTGCTCACCGGCGGCAAGCTCGTGGGCCGCGTGGACCCGGCCCGGGAGGGCACGACGCTGGTGGCCCGACAGCTCTCGCTACGGGGCGCGAAGGACGTGGCCCCCATGGCCCGCGCCCTGCGCGAGGCCGCCGAGTGGGTGGGCTGCGACGCCGTACGGATCGAGCGCGTGAGCCACCCTGACCTGGTCGCCCCACTCACCGCCGCCCTCACCTGACGGCCCCCGGGCCTGGTGCGCGCCCCGCGCTCGGGAGCACCTGGGTGCTGCCCCGCGCCCGGGTACACCTGTGCTGAGGCGGACGCTCTGGACTCACGGAACGCCTCGCCCGGGGCGGACGCTCCGGCCCGCCTGGCCGCTGCCGCCCGACGGCGCGTCCGGCCGGCCATGCGCTGCTGGCCAGTCGCCGACGATCATCCACCGTTGGCCAGTCGCCGACGGCCATCAACCGTTGATCAGTCGCCGTCGCTCGGCCGTGCTCGGTTCCGCGACGGCCGCCTCGGGTGCGGCCATCGCGACCCGTCACCTGATCTCGAGGATCTTCTCCCGCATCGCGTACACCACCGCTTCCATGCGCGAGTGGAGCTGGAGCTTCTCCAGGATGTTGCGGACGTGGTTCTTGACCGTGTTCTCGCTGATGAACAACTCCTTCGCGATATCGCGGTTGTTCATCCCGGTGGCCACGAGCTTGAGCACCTCAAGCTCGCGGTCGGTCAGCCGAGGCGCGGGCACCAGTCGCCGCTCGTCGGTGCGCTGGATCATCGACTTGAACTCGGTCAGCAACTTGGACGCCATGGACGGGCTGATCTGCGACTGCCCGTCGGCAACGGCCCGGATCGCGGTCGCCACCTCGTCGGTGGAGATCTCCTTGAGCAGGTATCCGGTGGCCCCGGCCTTGATCGCGTCGTAGAGATCGGCCTCCTCGTCGCTGATCGTCAGCATGATGATCTTGGCGCTGGGGGCCACCTCCTTGATGGCGGTACACGCCTCGATCCCGCCCCGCTTGGGCATGCGGACATCCATCAACACGATGTCGGGGAGCAGGTCCGCCGCCTTCTCGACGGCCTCGGCCCCATCCCCGGCCTCGCCAATGACCTGGATGTCCGCTTCCTGCGCGAGTACGATCTCCAGTCCTCGGCGGAAGAGCGCGTGATCGTCCACCACGAGGACCCGGATCGGCTCCTTGCGCGACTCGCCCCTGTCCGTACCGACGTTGACGCCGTGACCGTCGTCATCGTCGGGCACGGGCCCGAAGCTGTCCGCCATCGTTCCTCCCCCATGAAGGCCGTGGCCTTGCGGTTGCACCTAGCTCTGCACGCCAACCAGTCCCCACCGAGCGCCGATTGACCACGCTGCCATGATTCCATGCCCACGAGGTGGCCCGGTGCTCCCGCCATCCGCACCGTAGTGCCCCGGAGGGCCAACTCGGCCCTCCCGGGGCACCACCTACACCGTCTTACGAGACACGGCCGTCACCACGCCTCGTACATCCATTCAGTCAGCTCTCGTCGGTTCACCGCGTTGATCCCCAGCGCCGCACGCCGCGCCCTGCGGCGCCGACGCCGGGCCGTCTCGCCATCGACCGTGGTCAGACGGAGGTCGGTTGCGGATCAGCCGCCGAGCGCGCCGCCGGCGCCACCCGGCTCCTCACCGACGAACGCCTCCGTCTTGAGGTGGATCACGCCATAGTCGTAGCCGTGTCGCCGGTACACCACGCTCGGGTGGTTGGTGTCCGAGTCGACGAACAAGTAGAAGTCATGGCCGACCAACTCCATCTCGTACAGGGCCTGGTCGAGCGTCATCGGCGCCGCCGCATGCGTCTTCTCACGGACGATGAGTGGGCCCTCGCCGCGCACTTCGAGCGGCCCCATCCTCGTGGTGGGCACGCCGTCCCCAGCCCCGTCCTCGGCCTCGGCGCCCTCGCCTGATCCGTTGATCCGGGCGGCCTCCGGCACGGCCACCGCGACGTCGCTCGCCGGGATGCGGCCGTTGCCACGCCGCGCGTGACGCTTGTCGTTCTGCTTGCGCAGGCGCTGCTCCAGCTTGCCCGTGGCGAGGTCGAGCGCCACGTACGGATCGGCGGCGGCGGCCTCTGCCCGGATCACCGGCCCCCGGGAGCGGAGGGTGATCTCCACTCGGTCGGAACGGTCGGCCTGGCGCGGGTTGTGCTCCTTGGACACCTCGACGTCGAGGCTGATCACCTTGCCGTCGAGCTTCTGGATCTTCTCCAGCTTCAGCTTCTCGGCCACGTGCTTGCGGAACCGCTCCGGCACCTCTGTCTTGCGGCCCTTCACGACGATGTCCACGCAGAACTCCGTTCCCGGATTGCTCCGTTGGCTGTTCGAAGCACATCCGTTTCGCACTGGGCCCGAGAGATTTCCAGGGCCCCCGACTCGGCGGCTTTCACCTCCTCCTCCCCCGCCATTGGGCTGTACACCCCACCGTCTTCATTTTTCTATGGAACACGGAAAGGCACGAAGCACGCTAAGCGGATATCAGCGCCATAGCGGCACCTAGTCCTCACAACCGAACATAGCTCGCTCGGCCGGGAGCCGGCACCCCCTACTGGCACGTACCTCCGTTCAGGTACTTTTTCGCTGTTACCAGCTGCAACGTCGCACGTTCGTTATCAGTTCCGATTCGCGCCGAATGCACTGTGCGAGGCGGCCACCACCGCGGCCCCCACCAGCCCTTCCCGTGCTGGGCCCACACCGGGCGTCTCAGTGGTGGCCACCGATCCGACACCTGGAACAGCGAGTGCCCCGGGAACCCCGCTCCAATCAGCGCCAGCCGACACCCGTATCCCCGTACGTCCGGCAACCGCGGCGCCGCTCCCCGTACCTCGCCACACGCCCGACGCCTCCCCCGCCGCGCCCCGACCACCGCTCCCGCCGTCAGCACGGCCCGCCGTACCCCGCCCCATCGCGGCACGTACCGCCCGCGCCGCCTCCGCGAGCGTCGCCCCAGTGGTCATGAGGTCGTCCACCAGCACCACGGGCCCGCCGCTCAGCAGCCTCTCCGCGCCCGGTGTGACCCGCAGCGCCCCGCTCACGTTCGCCATCCGCTGCGCGGCGCCCAGCCCCGCCTGATCCACCACCCCTCGCCGCTGCCGCAACACCGAGAGCACCCGGGCCGGCACGCCCTGCTCACGCAGAACCCGCGCGGCAGCGAGGGCTATCCGCCGCGTGGGATCGTGCCCACGCGCGGCCACCGCCCGGCGCGCCGACGGCACCGGGACCAGCAGGATCGGCGGCAGGGCTCTCGCGCTCCGCGTCCCGGCCATCAGCTCGGAGCACGCCTCGCCCACGCCGCGCCCACGCCCCGTGCTTCGCCCGGCGTCGATACCCGGATCAGCCGGCTCTCCCCGGACACGGGCCCACCCGTCCGCCCCGCTGGTCCGCGCACCCGTCGGCGACCGCCCCGCCCGGACGGGTCTCCGGGCAGGGGCCACCCACGCACCTACCGGCCTGGGCGTCCACCCCGACCCGCCCCCGCCAGGCGGCCTCGTACGCTCCCTCGCTGGAGACGCAGCCGCCGGCCACTCCTCCTCAGCCCCGGCACCCCGTGACCACGCCCCCCGCCACACCACCGCGCAGACCGCCAGCGCCAGCGCGGCCCCCAACGGCCCCGCCAGCCGTAACGCCCCCCGCTCCTTGTGAGCGAGCAGGATCGATCTGCACGCCCCGGCATACGCCGCTACCGCGTACACCACAGGCAAGCCTCGCGGCATCGGACTCGGCCGCACCCGGGACGCGCTCCCGTCGAGCAGCACCGCACGGCACCGCTCACACAGCACGGCCCGAGGCGCCCCGCACCCCGCACACTCGACCGGCAGAACCAGCCCCGTCGCCTCTCGCCACCATCCCCGCATGCCCTCCACTGTCCCGCCACGACCGCGGGCCCGCCACCCCTGTGGATAACTTTGCCCGCACCGCGCGCCACTCCCTGGAGAGGGCATCAAATCCGCAGGTCAGCGCGGTAGGGACAGATTCTGTGGGCGCACGCAACCCGCACCGGCTCGCACCCTCGTCGGAGGCGCACCCCGGCGTGCTCCGCCCCACGATCGCGCTCCCGACTACGCCCGAGAAGCGTGGCGAGGAGGGGCGCCCCGGAGATGGTGAGTACGGCTGGCTCAGCGCACTGTCGGGACCTGCGTCCACCCTGCGAACCCCCACCAGGCCCAGCCCGACAACGGCCCAGCGGGCCAGCGGGCCAGCCGACCAGCCGACCAGCCGACCAGCCGACCAGCCGACCAGCGGACGAACGCTCCCGCGCCGCGTGCCCGTGCCCGCCCCGCTGCCTCTGCTCCTGCCCCTCGCCACGAAGACCCGACGTACACGGCGGCACACCACGCGCGACAAGGCCCCCGGGACCGACCGCGCCGGCCCGGTCTAGCCCGGATAGACGGGTGCCGTTCCCTTCTTGACGACGGTCTTCCAGTTCGCGTCCGGAGGGAGTCGGACGATGCCGTCCGACGCCTTGGCGATCAGTGGCCGGTTCTCGTCCTCCGAGGCCGCGATCTGCTCCACCTTGCCGGGGCCGGGCAGCGTCGGGCTGTTCCCCGGCGAGCCGTCGGTCTCCATGTAGCGCAGTTCCTGCACGCCGCCCGACTCGGTGCCGGCCACCACGAGTCGGCTGCCGCCGGCCCACGACACGGCGTCCACCTCGTCCAGTTGCGGGGCGAGCGAACGCAGTCCCTTGACGGACAGCGGTGGCTCCGCCGAGGTCTTGGCCCGTTCGAGCCGGCCGAGCCACAGCGACGTATGGCCGTCGCGCTCGATCAGCAGGGCGATCCGTGTGCTGTCGGCGGCCACCCGCAGTGAGACGATCCGTCCGCCGTCGAGCCCCGTGACATTGACTTCCTCGGGCTCCCCCACCCCGCTGGCCAGCCTCAACAGCCGCGGCTTGTCCGGGCTGCGGTCGGCCACCCACAGGTCGCCGAGACCGTCCCAGCTCGGCACGGTCAGTCCGCCCTGCCGGCCACCGGTCGCACTGTGCAGTCGCGAGCCGCCCCGCTCCACGCCCGGCTTGAGGTCGGCCACGTACAGATCCCGGCCATTCTGGGACACCCCGGCCGCGGTCCGCTCGTCCCGCGCCACGGCGATCGAACCGAGTCCCGCCGTCGGCTCGCCGAACGGCCCCGGCACGTGCTCCGGTTCCTCCCCGGTGTCGTCGAGCTGGACCATGCGGCGTTCCTCGTCGATGAAGTACTGGTTGTCCGCCTTGCCGTTGATCCGGTCCGGCGCGTACCCCTCGGCCTGGTCGCGGGTCAGCGAGCACAGCTCGGCGCCGGCCGCGCTCTCCAGCACCACCTTGCTCACCTTGGACGTCGACAGGTCCTGCACCGTGAACAGCACCTGGGCCGCCATCTCGTGGCAGCGCAACTGGTCGACGCCGGCCGCGTCCCGGCTCAGCCCGATACGCAACTCGTTCGAGTCATCGAGGCGCAGGTGCTTGCTGTCGAGCTGGGTACCGCTGGGGAAGGACGTACGGACGACCGGTTCCAGCCAGTTAGTGGGCCCACCCAGCAGCGCCCGCACGGTCGAGGTGACGGGGTCCACCCAACGCCGCAGGTAGACGGGGTCGGCGACCAGGACGTCCTTGCCCACGGCCGACTTGTCGCCGTCCGGCCCCAACTCCGCGAAGTAGTACTTGTTGACGGAGCGGTAGATGCGCTGGAAGTCCGACTCACCGAGGACCAGGCCCGCCGGAAGCGAGTCAATCCGCCACTGCGAGCCCGACTTCGCGACGTGCAGCCGTTCCTCATACGGCTTCTCGTCGGGCTCGTACGCGTGGTTGGCGTCGACCGTGGCGAGCTGCTTCCCGGACAGCACGATGTCGTACCCCGGAGTGTCCCGATTGGGACCGCCCTCCACGCGCACCTTGGGTGCCTGCGCGAGCACGGTCGTCTCCGCGAGGGGGTTCCACTCGTCCCGGGCCCGCTTGGTCAGGTACTCGCGCGCCGTCTCGAAGCGGGCCTCATCGCTCGTCGTCGCCTCCAGGAAACCGAGCACCAACTCCCGCGGCTGCTCATCGTTCCCCGGGCGCACCCCGTATACCCGAACGGGTGAATCCGCGTCGGCGCGCGGCGTCGATCCGACCTGCCGTACGTCCCCGCTGTCGGGCATCGACGCACAGCCGGCCAGCAGCAGCCCGCTGGCCGCGAGGGTGGCGCAGGCCCGTCGCGACATGCCGAGCGTTCCAGCGCCGCCCTTCTGCCCGCGACGGCGGATCATGCCGGGACGTTGCAGCGCTCCGGGGCGCCCACCACGGTCGCGCGCGCCGGCGCCGATGAGCCCGAAGAGGCTGACGAACAGACCGGCGGGGTCAGAGGCGCGGCGGGTTCCGCCGCCAGCCCCGCGACCCTCGACCGCGTTCCGGCCCGCGCCGGCCCCGGCCCGGCCGGTCGCTCCACGGTCAACCGCCTCGTAGTCGGGCACCACGTGGCCCGTCACCTCACGGTCAGCGCCCACGAGCGCGGCTCCCTCGTTCGCCGGTCACCATCACTCCGCTGTCCCCTCTCGATCCGCGCGTGCGGCGTCCTCCCCCCGCCCGGCGCCACCGATCTCGTCGCCCTCGGCCGCGTCCCCGTCGGCCACGTCCCCGCCGGACGCGGCCCCGTCGCCGTCGCGGCTACCAGAGTCCGCGCCACGCGGCGCGGCCTCGCCCGGCCGGCCCCCCGTCGCCGCCCCCTCCGATGGCGCGTCCGGCTCCGACTCCGACGCCTGTTGGCCCGGCCGCTTCGACGCGAGAAGGGAGGTGTTGGCCCCGGAAACCCGATGCGCCCCCGTACCCTCCGCACGCCCCGTGCCATCCGCCCGCACAGCCCCGCCCCCGCCACCAGCGCCCGTACCAACACCGGCAGCACCACGAGCACCCGATGCCGCACCACGTTCAGCGACGGCCGACGCGCCGCCCACCGCGTGCCCGCCAGCCACGCTCGAAGCGCCCCCGCTCGTAGCGCCTCCGCTCGACGCCACCCGAGTGCTCCCGGCGCCGCCCGCGGCCTTGGCCGCGCGCAGCGCGCGCTTACGGCGCGAGTCCTCCGGTTCGAGCGGTATCGGCGAACCGCGCAACGCATCGCCCGCCGTGCGCGGGAGCGTCAGCCGGAACTGCGAGCCCCCACCGGGCTCCCCCCACGCCTGGAGCCAGCCCCCGTGCAACCGCGCGTCCTCCTCCGCGATGGACAGCCCGAGGCCGGTTCCGCCCGTGGTCCGGGCTCGCGCGGGGTCGGCACGCCAGAACCGGTTGAAGACCCGGGTGGCCTCGCCGGGCTTGAGCCCGACCCCGTAGTCCCGTACGGCCACGGCCACGGCGCCGCTCTTCGCGGCCAGCCGCACGATCACGTCCTCGCCCTCGCCGTGCTCGACGGCGTTGACCACGAGGTTGCGCAGCACGCGCTCCACGCGGCGCGCGTCCGCCTCCGCGATCACCGGCCGGGCGGCGCCGCGGACGATGATGCGGCTGCCCTTGCGCTCCGCGAGCGGCTCGGCCCCGTCCACCACGCGCTTGACCACGTCGCGCAGGTCGATCGGCTCGGCCTCCAGCGCCGCCGCGCCCGCGTCGAACCGGCTGATCTCCAGCAGGTCGGCGAGGAGCGACTCGAACCGGTCGAGCTGACCGCCCAGCAGCTCCGCCGATCGCGCGGTCGCCGGGTCGAACTCGTCCCGCGCCTCGTAGATCACGTCGGCGGCCATCCGCACGGTCGTCAGCGGCGTCCGCAGCTCGTGCGAGACGTCGGACACGAACCGCCGCTGCATCCGCGAAAGATCCTCCAACTGCTGGATCTTGACCTGGAGGTTGTGCGCCATCTTGTTGAACGCCTCGCCGAGCCGCGCGATGTCGTCCTCGCCGGTGACCTTCATCCGCTCCTGGAGCAGCCCGGCCGCCAGCCGCTCGGAGATGCCGGCCGCCATCCGCACGGGCGTCACGACCTGCCGCACCACCAGCCACGCGATCGCGCCGAGCAGCACCACCACGAACACCCCGGCCGTGGCCAGCGTGCCCTTCACCAGGCTGAGCGACTTCTCCTCCTGCGAGAACGGGAAGAGGTAGTAGAGCTGGTACGGATCGCCGTTGATGTCGTTGAGCCGCTTGCCGATCACCAGCGCGGGTTCGCGGTCGTGACCGGGGGCGTCGTGCTCGATGTTCGTGTACTGCTCGTACGGGCCGGTGCCGCTGTCGACGCGGTCCCGAAGCTTCCTGCTGATGCTCTCCTCGGGCTTGATGCCACCCGACGCGCGCGGCCCGCGCGTGCTGGCGAACAGTTCCTTGTCGGCGTCCGAGCTCAGCGCCACCACCGAGTACACGCCCTGGCCACCGCTCGCGAGCTGCTGAACCAGCGCGGTGAGCCATGCCCCCGGGTCCCGATTACCGCGCGCGCCTGGACCGTCCTCACCGCCACGCGAGTCCTCGGCGTTCTCGGCGGCGTCGTCGGCCGCGTTGAACCCGCCCACGGCCTGGCTCTGCGCGGCATGCCGCTTGGCGTCCAGCAACCCGTTGCGCACCTGGCCGATGACGACCACACCGAGGATCAGCACCACGCCGAGCGACATGAGCAGCGTGGTCGCGACGACGCGGAGCTGGATGTTACGCCGGTAGAGTCGCGCGGCCGGCAACAGCGGGCGCCGCACCCACCGTACGAACAGCCGCAGCACCGGGTGCACCGGCGCCCCGGAAGCCCCGTCGGGCAACAGGTTCCCGCCCCGCCACAGCCGTCCGAAAAGCGATATGTCGCTTCCCGAGTCGACGGGCCGCCCCGCGCCGTGGCCGCCTTCAACCGGACCTCCCGCAGCCGGGGCGCCTTGCCCCGGCTCCGGAGTGGTCCCACTGTCCGACATCTCAGATCTCAGCTCGGCCCGGCCTTGTAACCCACTCCACGCACGGTCACGACGATCTCGGGCCGCTCCGGGTCCTTCTCCACCTTGGAGCGCAGTCGCTGTACGTGCACGTTCACCAGGCGGGTGTCCGCGGCGTGCCGGTAGCCCCACACCTGCTCCAGCAGGACCTCGCGGGTGAACACCTGCCACGGCTTACGGGCCAGCGCGACCAGCAGATCGAATTCCAGCGGGGTCAGCGCGATCGACTGCCCCTCCCGCTTCACCGAGTGCCCGGCCACGTCGATCACCAGATCCCCGATGACCAGTTGCTCCGGCACGGGCTCCTCGGAGCGCCGCAGCCGCGCCCTTATCCGCGCGACCAACTCCTTGGGCTTGAACGGCTTCACGATGTAGTCGTCGGCGCCGGATTCCAGGCCGACCACCACGTCCACGGTGTCGCTCTTGGCCGTGAGCATCACGATCGGCACCCCGGACTCGGCGCGGATCAGCCGGCACACCTCAATGCCGTCACGCCCGGGCAACATCAAATCGAGCAGCACCAGATCAGGCTTGGTCTCGCGGAATGCGGCGAGCGCCTTGTCCCCATCGGAAACGAACGACGGTTCAAAGCCTTCGCCGCGCAGCACGATGCCAAGCATCTCTGCCAGTGCGGTGTCGTCGTCGACGACAAGGACGCGTCCCTTCATGTCGTCATCATCCCATTGTCGGACCCGGTGGCTAGACGCGGGCGATCACTCGTCCGCGGCATGTCAGCGCTCCCCTGGCGTACGAGCCGTTCGCCGCCACCGCGGCACCGCCGAACGGCACGAGAACTCGGCCCCTCAACGAGGGAGAAAAAAGCCGAAACCGCACATTGAACCGGGCCACCGCTACACCCGTGCGCCGCGCTACGCCAGCCGGACAACCACCGGCAGGCCCGTGACCTGGAAGGCCCTCAACCGGACGGCACTCCACGGTCCGGCTGCGACCGACCGACCAGCTCAGCGAGCCCCGCCGCCGTCACGGGCGCCACGGCACCCTCCTCCGTAACGATCGCCGTCACGAGATCCGGCGGCGTGACGTCGAAGGCCGGGTTGTACGCCTGGGTGCCCACGGGCGCCAGCGGCGCGCTCGCCGCCGCCCCGCGCCCGCCCGCAGAGGCACCCGGATGAGGGACCATCGTCACCTCGTGTGCCGGACGCTGCTCGATCTCGATCGCCGCGCCGTCGGGCGTCGCCAGATCCACGGTGGTACTGGGCGCCACGACGATGAACGGCACGTGGTGGTACTTGGCCAGAACGGCCAGCGGATAACTGCCCACCTTGTTCGCGATCGAGCCGTCCGCGGCAATCCGATCGGCCCCGATCAGCACGGCGTCCACCTCGCCCGCCGCGAAGAGCGAACCCGCCGCGTTATCGGTCAGCAGCGTGTACGCCATGCCCGCTCGGGCCGCCTCGTACGCGGTCAGCCGCGCCCCCTGCAACAACGGCCGCGTCTCATCCACCCACAACCGTCGAAGCTGCCCCTGGTGATGCGCCCGCACCGCCACGGCCAGCGCCGTTCCGGCCCCGCCGGACACCAGGGCGCCCGTGTTGCAGTGGGTGAGAACGCGGAAGCCGCCACCCGGCAGCAGTTCCTCAAGCAGCGCCAGGCCGTGCGCGGCCATCCGCGAGCTGGCCTCGGCGTCCTCTTGATGCAGCGCCCGTGCCTCGGCGAGCGCGACCCCGGCCGCCTGCTCGGAGCCGCCACCCGCCGCAAGGGCCGCGTCATACGCGCCGGCAGCGCGTCGAACGCCGTACCCGAGATTGACCGCCGTCGGTCGAGCCTGCGCCAGGAGATTCGCGGCCTCGGTGACGTCGTACCCGCGAGCAGCCGCAAGCGCCACGCCATACGCGCCGACGATTCCGAGTACGGGAGCACCACGAACGGCAAGCGTACGAATAGCCTCCACGAGGGCCGGCACGTCCGTACACACCAGCTCGACTTCCTCGACGGGCAGCCGCCGCTGGTCGAGAAGGACCACCACCGGCCCATCCGACGACGCTTCCCAACGCACCGTCCGCACACCGTGCGATACGAAACCGTCCGGTGCTTCCACGCTCTGATCAGCCATCCGCCCAGTCTGCCGCCTGCCGCACCACTTATTGAAGGGCGACAACCCGCCTAGCTGACAGCCAATCGTCCATACAGCAGCAACCAACGCCCTGGAATCTCATGCGACGGCCCTAAAACGCAGAGGAGCCTTGTGACGGATCGAAATCCGTCACAAGGCTCTTCTTAAAAGGAGTTCGGCGGCGTCCTACTCTCCCACAGGGTCCCCCCTGCAGTACCATCGGCGCTGAAAGGCTTAGCTTCCGGGTTCGGAATGTAACCGGGCGTTTCCCTAACGCAATAACCACCGAAACACTATGAAATAAACCAACCGGACACACAACACGGTCGTTATTTCAGAACCAACACAGTGAACGCGAGCAACTGAGGACAAGCCCTCGGCCTATTAGTACCAGTCAACTCCACCCCTTACGAGGCTTCCATATCTGGCCTATCAACCCAGTCGTCTACTGGGAGCCTTACCCCATCAAGTGGGTGGGAGCCCTCATCTCGAAGCAGGCTTCCCGCTTAGATGCTTTCAGCGGTTATCCCTCCCGAACGTAGCCAACCAGCCATGCCCTTGGCAGGACAACTGGCACACCAGAGGTTCGTCCGTCCCGGTCCTCTCGTACTAGGGACAGCCCTTCTCAAGACTCCTACGCGCACAGCGGATAGGGACCGAACTGTCTCACGACGTTCTAAACCCAGCTCGCGTACCGCTTTAATGGGCGAACAGCCCAACCCTTGGGACCGACTCCAGCCCCAGGATGCGACGAGCCGACATCGAGGTGCCAAACCATCCCGTCGATATGGACTCTTGGGGAAGATCAGCCTGTTATCCCCGGGGTACCTTTTATCCGTTGAGCGACGGCGCTTCCACAAGCCACCGCCGGATCACTAGTCCCGACTTTCGTCCCTGCTCGACCCGTCAGTCTCACAGTCAAGCTCCCTTGTGCACTTACACTCAACACCTGATTGCCAACCAGGCTGAGGGAACCTTTGGGCGCCTCCGTTACCCTTTAGGAGGCAACCGCCCCAGTTAAACTACCCACCAGACACTGTCCCTGATCCGGATCACGGACCCAGGTTAGACATCCAGCACGACCAGAGTGGTATTTCAACAACGACTCCACACACACTGGCGTGCATGCTTCACAGTCTCCCACCTATCCTACACAAGCCGAACCGAACACCAATATCAAGCTATAGTAAAGGTCCCGGGGTCTTTCCGTCCTGCTGCGCGAAACGAGCATCTTTACTCGTAATGCAATTTCACCGGGCCTATGGTTGAGACAGTCGAGAAGTCGTTACGCCATTCGTGCAGGTCGGAACTTACCCGACAAGGAATTTCGCTACCTTAGGATGGTTATAGTTACCACCGCCGTTTACTGGCGCTTAAGTTCTCAGCTTCGCCAACCCGAAAGTCAGCTAACCGGTCCCCTTAACGTTCCAGCACCGGGCAGGCGTCAGTCCGTATACATCGCCTTACGGCTTCGCACGGACCTGTGTTTTTAGTAAACAGTCGCTTCTCGCTGGTCTCTGCGGCCACCCCCAGCTCACACTGCAAAAGTGATCACCAGAAATGGCCCCCCTTCTCCCGAAGTTACGGGGGCATTTTGCCGAGTTCCTTAACCATAGTTCACCCGAACGCCTCGGTATTCTCTACCTGACCACCTGAGTCGGTTTAGGGTACGGGCCGCCATGAAACTCGCTAGAGGCTTTTCTCGACAGCATAGGATCATCCACTTCACCACAATCGGCTCGGCATCAGGTCTCACCCTCATGTCATCCGGATTTACCTGGACAACGGGCTACACCCTTACCCCGGGACAACCACCGCCCGGGCTGGACTACCTTCCTGCGTCACCCCATCACTTACCTACTACCCCCTAGGGTCAGCGGCTCCACCACTCCCCTCAACTCCGAAGAGATCAGGGCGGCTTCACGGCCTTAGCATCAGAAGATTCAGTATTGGGCGCTTCAAAGCGGGTACCGGAATATCAACCGGTTGTCCATCGACTACGCCTGTCGGCCTCGCCTTAGGTCCCGACTTACCCTGGGCAGATCAGCTTGACCCAGGAACCCTTAGTCAATCGGCGCACACGTTTCCCACGTGTGAATCGCTACTCATGCCTGCATTCTCACTCGTGAACCATCCACAACTCGCTTACGCGGCTGCTTCACCCGGCACACGACGCTCCCCTACCCAACCCAGCCCTCGTTGGAGGTACATGCTGGATTGACACGACTTCGGCGGTACGCTTGAGCCCCGCTACATTGTCGGCGCGGAATCACTTGACCAGTGAGCTATTACGCACTCTTTCAAGGGTGGCTGCTTCTAAGCCAACCTCCTGGTTGTCTCTGCGACTCCACATCCTTTCCCACTTAGCGTACGCTTAGGGGCCTTAGTCGATGCTCTGGGCTGTTTCCCTCTCGACCATGGAGCTTATCCCCCACAGTCTCACTGCCGCGCTCTCACTTACCGGCATTCGGAGTTTGGCTAAGGTCAGTAACCCGGTAGGGCCCATCGCCTATCCAGTGCTCTACCTCCGGCAAGAAACACACGACGCTGCACCTAAATGCATTTCGGGGAGAACCAGCTATCACGGAGTTTGATTGGCCTTTCACCCCTAACCACAGGTCATCCCCCAGGTTTTCAACCCTGGTGGGTTCGGTCCTCCACACGGTCTTACCCGCGCTTCAACCTGCCCATGGCTAGATCACTCCGCTTCGGGTCTTGAGCGTGCTACTCCAACGCCCTATTCGGACTCGCTTTCGCTACGGCTCCCCCACACGGGTTAACCTCGCAACACACCGCAAACTCGCAGGCTCATTCTTCAAAAGGCACGCAGTCACGACCATGCATGTAAACACACATAGCGACGCTCCCACGGCTTGTAGGCACACGGTTTCAGGTACTATTTCACTCCGCTCCCGCGGTACTTTTCACCATTCCCTCACGGTACTATCCGCTATCGGTCACCAGGGAATATTTAGGCTTAGCGGGTGGTCCCGCCAGATTCACACGGGATTTCTCGGGCCCCGTGCTACTTGGGTGTCGTACAAGCAAGCCATAGATGTTTCAGCTACGGGGGTCTTACCCTCTACGCCGGGCCTTTCGCATGCCCTTCGCCTACACCTACGGTTTCTGACTCACCCGACGACCGGCAGATCATCGAAGTACGATCCCACAACCCCAACCACGCAACCCCTGCCGGGTATCACACATGACTGGTTTAGCCTCATCCAGTTTCGC
>NZ_CP060404.1:4872500-5680000 GCF_014295035.1 Streptomyces buecherae | reverse complement strand
CTCATTCAGAATCGAAGGCGCCTCAGCGGAATCACATTCGCGCTAGAAGCGAGTTAGATGCTAACCATCAATCGCGGTTCTGTCGAACTCGCGGCAACCGTTAAAATCTACCTCCCCCTGAGTGCCGTGTCAACGGTCCCCTGGGGTGAACAGGAGGTTAGCAGGTCAGCGGGTGTTGACGCACATCGAGCGTCGGACCATCCGGGTGGGGCTGGCGTCCGGCCGGGCCGCGGGCATCGGCCCCGGAGCCTCAGGCGAATGAGGACGGCGGGGTGTCGAGGTCTTCCAGCTCGATGCCGGGGGCCGCGAGGACGACGTCGCCAGCGATGTGGATGCTGTGCTGCTCGCCGGTGTCCAACTCGTTGACCTGGTACTCGTCCACGATCAGTGGGTCGTTGTCAGTGCCGTGTGCTTCGCTGCTCAGCAGTGCCCAGGACTGGTCGAGGGTCCGGGGCGCCAGCACGGGGGCGGTGAGCGCGACGAGCCGCAGGCGGGCGGCGGGGGCGCCGGGGGTGAGGCGCAGGAGTCGGGTGGCGGCGACGAGGAAGGCGGGGGACGTACCGGTGAAGGCATGGGCGGCGGCGTTGCCTTCGGTGGCGTGTGCGCCGGAGGCGTCGGTGCGGACCCAACTGACGCCGTCGATGGCGGCGCCGCGGACGCGCCAGTCGGTGGCCTGGAGCTCCATCCGTAGTGGGCGGCCGAGCGCGTCGATGGCGAGGTCGACGGAGCCGGCGCGGTCGCCGGAGGCGGAGGTCACCTGGGAGACGTAGCGCCAGCCGGAGGGGCCGGGCGCGCAGTGGAACTGTTCTACGCCGAGGGGGGTGCGATCGTGCGGGTCATAGAGCGCATAGCGGCCACGGGGCATGGTGGGGTCCTTGACGAATGAGGGCCCGCCCGGCCGGAGGTGGCCGGGGCAGGCCCTCATGCTCCCCCGTTGGTGGCGGGAGCGTGGTGCTTACTGCTGGCTGACCGGTTGCCGCGCCCCGTCAGGGCGGTGCGGACCGTGGCGCGCGGGGCGCCGCGGCGTCGCTCGCCCGGTCCGGGGCGGCGGCGGGTGGATCAGTAGCGGTAGTGGTCGGGCTTGTACGGGCCCTCGACCGGGACGCCGATGTAGGCCGCCTGCTCGGGGCGGAGCGTGGTCAGCTTGGCGCCGAGGGCGTCCAGGTGCAGGCGGGCGACCTTCTCGTCGAGGTGCTTCGGCAGCACGTAGACGTCCGTCGGGTACGCCTCCGGCTTCGTGAACAGCTCGATCTGGGCGATCGTCTGGTTCGCGAAGGAGTTGGACATGACGAACGACGGGTGGCCGGTCGCGTTGCCCAGGTTCAGCAGGCGGCCCTCGGAGAGGACGATGATCTTCTTGCCCTCCGGGAAGGTCCAGGTGTGGACCTGCGGCTTGACCTCGTCCTTGACGATTCCGGGGATGGCGGCGAGGCCGGCCATGTCGATCTCGTTGTCGAAGTGGCCGATGTTCCCGACGATGGCCTGGTGCTTCATCTTGGCCATGTCGCTGGCCATGATGATGTCCTTGTTGCCGGTGGTGGTGATGAAGATGTCCGCCGTCTCCACCACGTCGTCCAGCGTGGCCACCTGGTAGCCGTCCATGGCCGCCTGGAGGGCGCAGATGGGGTCGATCTCGGTGACGATCACGCGGGCGCCCTGGCCGCGGAGCGACTCCGCGCAGCCCTTGCCCACGTCGCCGTAGCCGCAGATGACCGCGACCTTGCCGCCGATGAGGACGTCGGTCGCGCGGTTGATGCCGTCCACGAGGGAGTGGCGGCAGCCGTACTTGTTGTCGAACTTCGACTTGGTAACGGCGTCGTTGACGTTGATCGCCGGGAAGAGGAGGTCGCCGGCCTGGTGCATCTCGTACAGCCGGTGCACGCCGGTGGTGGTCTCCTCGGTCACGCCGCGGATCTCGGACGCGAGCTGCGTCCACTTCTGCGGGTTCTCGGCGAGGGTGCGGTTGAGGAGCTGGAGGATGACGCGGTGCTCGTCGTTCTCCGCGGTGGAGACGTCCGGGGCCGCGCCGGCCTTCTCGTACTCGACGCCCTTGTGGACCAGGACGGTGGCGTCGCCGCCGTCGTCGAGGATCATGTTCGGGCCGCCGGTGGCGGTGCCCGGCCAGGTCAGCGCCTGCTCGGTGCACCACCAGTACTCCTCGAGCGTCTCGCCCTTCCAGGCGAAGACGGGAATGCCCTGGGGGTTGTCCGGGGTGCCGTTCGGGCCGACGGCGACGGCCGCGGCGGCGTGGTCCTGGGTGGAGAAGATGTTGCAGGAGGCCCAGCGGACCTGGGCGCCGAGCGCCGCCAGCGTCTCGATGAGGACGGCGGTCTGCACGGTCATGTGCAGCGAGCCGGTGATCCGGGCGCCGGCGAGGGGCTGGGCGTCCGCGTACTCACGGCGGATCGACATCAGGCCCGGCATCTCGTGCTCGGCGAGGGTGATCTCCTTGCGGCCGAAGTCGGCCAGGGACAGGTCGGCGACCTTGAAGTCCCGGCCGTTGGCGTCGGCAGTCGACATGAATGCTGCTCCTCGTGCGTTGGGGATGGAGAGGTGTTCGGCTGGGCATGCGGCAGCGGACAGAGCTGTCCCCTTGTCGCAGCGCAGTCCGTCGGAGGCCCTCTCTCCCTCGGTCGGACCGCGAAGCGGACCGCCCGACCGCCATCAGCAGCGACGTCTGGCTGTCACGAATCTACACCGATCGGCCCAGCGAACCCCAGCCCCCTTGACCCGGGCGGGGCCGAAGCGGTGGTGTCTCGGCCGCGCCGTGGCGCGTTCCGGTCGGCTCGGCGCGACCGGGTCGGGTTGGTTGGGTCCGGGGTGTGTTCTCGGGGCGGCGGGCGCGGGACCATCCGCAGCACGTTCCGTCGCGACGACCGGTAAGGAGATCCACGTGACCACCAGTTCGGCCGATGCGCCTGGCGGCGCGGCGGCGGGCGGGCTCAGGCTGCTCGCGGTCACCGCCTGCCCGACGGGAATCGCCCACACGTACATGGCCGCCGAGAACCTGACTCGGGCCGCCGAGGCGCTGGGGCACCGGATCAAGGTGGAGACCCAGGTGGCGATCGGGGCTGAAAACGTACTGTCAGACAACGATGTCAGCAGTGCGGACGCCGTCATCATCGCCGCCGACAAAGACGTCGACCGGAGCAGGTTCGTCGGCAAGCCCGTGCTCGTGGTCGGGGTGTCCGAGGGCATCCACCGGCCCGAGGAGCTGATCGCACGGGCGCTGAGCGCCCCCGTCCACGGTGGCGAAGAGGTGGGAGGGCGCGCGCGGGACCGGGCGGGCGCCGGGCGCGACGCCGCGCACGCGCCGGGTGCGCCCGGCGGGCCGAGCGTGGCTGGTGTGCCGGCCGGTGGTGGTAGCGCTGGGGGTGCCGGGCGAGGTGGCGAGCGGAGTGTGACGTACAAGGCGCTGATGAACGGCGTCTCGTACATGATCCCGTTCGTGGTCGTGGGTGGGTTGCTGATCGCGGCCTCGCTGGCGCTGGGAGGGGAGACGACGCCCGAGGGGATCGTCATCCCCGACGGGTCGTTCTGGAAGGCCGTCAACGACATCGGCACGGTCGGTTTCGAGCTGATGATCCCGATTCTGGCCGGGTACATCGCGTACGCCATCGCCGACCGGCCCGCACTGGCGCCCGGGATGGTGGGGGGTTGGATCGCGGCGCACGGCGAGTTGTACGACTCGGAGGCGGGGGCGGGGTTCATCGGGGCGATCGTCGCCGGGTTCCTGGCCGGGTACCTGGTGCTGTGGATCAAGCGGGTGCGGGTGCCCCGGTTCGTCCAGCCGATCATGCCCGTGATCGTCATCCCGATCCTGGCCACCACGGCGCTCGGGCTCTTCTTCGTCCACGTCCTGGGCAACCCGATCGCCTGGGTCTTCGAGCACCTCACCGACTGGCTCGGCGAGCTGACCGGCACCAGCGCGGCGCTGCTCGGCGTCATCCTCGGCCTGATGATCAGCTTCGACATGGGCGGGCCGGTCAACAAGACGGCCTTCCTGTTCGGTGCCGGTCTGGTCGCCGAGAACCCCGAGATCATGGGCATGTGCGCGGCGGCCATTCCGGTACCGCCGCTCGGGCAGGGCCTGGCCACGCTGATCCGCCGCCGGCTCTACGACGGCCAGGAGCGCGAGACCGGGCTGGCGGCGCTGTTCATGGGCTTCTTCGGGATCACCGAGGGCGCGATCCCGTTCGCGGCGGCCCGCCCGGCGCGGGTCATCCCGGCGAACCTGCTGGGCGGCGCGGCGGCCGGAGCCGTCGCCGGGCTGGCCACGGTCACGGACGCGGTGCCGCACGGCGGGCCGATCGTGGCGGCGTTCGGGGCCGTGGGCGGCACGCCGATGTTCCTGGTGGCGGTCGCGATCGGCACGCTGGTCACGGCCCTGACGACGGTGGCCCTGCTGTCACTGGAGGCCGGGGAACGGGTGACGGGTGCGCTGGGTGTGGCAGGCGGGGCGTCCATGACGGGTGTGGCTTATGCGGGGCGGGGAGGGCCGGCTGCGGGGCGTACGACAGGGGCGCCAGCCGAGGCGGTGCGTACGGCGGGAGCGTCGGCGGAGACGGGGCGTACGACAGAGGCGCCGGCCGAGGCCGTCCGTACGGGGTCGGAGTCGGTGTCGGCGCCGGAACCCGCCGCTGCTCCCGCGCCCGTACCCGCGCCCGCTTCCGCTCCCGTCGAGGCCGGGGCGGCAGGTTTGGCGCGGTACGTGTCGCGGGACAGCGTCGCGGGAGGGCTCGTGGCGACGGATCGGGACGGGGCGATCCGCGAGCTGGCGGCGTTGGTGGCGCGGTCCGGGCGGGTCGCCGACGTGGCCGCGTTGGAACGGGCCGCCCTGGAGCGGGAGGAACAGGGGTCAACCGGGCTCGGCGCGGAGATCGCCGTTCCGCATGCGAAGACCGATGCGGTGACCGCGCCCGTGGTCGGCTTCGCGCGCTCGGCCGAGGGCATCGAGTGGGGCTCGCTCGACGGCACCCGGGCCCGGCTGATCTTCATGATCGCCGTGCCCGAGGCCGCCGCGGGCGACGAGCACCTGCGCATCCTCGCGCGGTTGGCACGGGCGCTCACGGATGCCGGCTTCCGCGCGCGGTTGCGGGACGCCCCGGACCCGGCGGCGATCATGGAGGTGCTGGCAGAGATCCCGTGACCGGGACGCCCCGGCGCGGCCTCGCCCCCACTCCCCCGGCCACCGGCCGAGGCGCCCCGCGGGTCAGGGGGCCGTCGGCTTGGTGGGGGAGGCGCCGGACGCGGCGGCGGTGGCGCTGTAGATGTCCGGCTCCAGGTAGATGACGCGGGCGATCGGGACGGCGGCGCGGATGCGTTCCTCGGCGGCGTCGATGGCCGCGGCCACCTCCGTCGCCGTGTCGTCGTGGCGTACCGCGATCTTGGCGGCGACCAGCAGTTCCTCCGGGCCGAGGTGCAGCGTGCGCATGTGGATCAGGCGGGTGACGGTCTCGCCGTCGACCACGGCCGACTGGATCGCCTCCACCTGGTCCGTGTCGGCCGCCTCGCCGAGCAGCAGCGACTTCGTCTCGGCCGCGAGCACGATGGCGATCAGGACGAGGAGGATGCCGATGCACAGGGTCCCGATGCCGTCCCAGACGCCGTCGCCGGTGGCGAGGGCGAGGCTGACGCCGCCGAGCGCGAGGATGAGGCCGACCAGCGCGCCGAGGTCCTCGAGGAGGACGACGGGGAGTTCGGGGGCCTTGGCGCGGCGGATGAACTGGGACCAGCTCAGCGCGCCACGTACCTGGTTGGACTCCTTGATCGCGGTGCGGAAGGAGAACGTCTCGGCGATGATCGCGAAGACGAGCACGCCGACCGGCCAGTACCAGTGCTCGATCTCGTGCGGGTGCTTGATCTTCTCGTAGCCCTCGTAGAGCGCGAAGACGCCGCCGATGGTGAACAGCACGATGGAGACGAGGAAGCCGTAGATGTAGCGCTCGCGGCCGTATCCGAAGGGGTGCTGCGGGGTCGCCTCCCGCTTGGCCTTCTTGCCGCCGAGGAGCAGCAGACCCTGGTTGCCCGAGTCGGCCAGCGAGTGCACGCCCTCGGCGAGCATGGACGACGAGCCGCTGAACGCGAAGGCCACGAACTTGGCCACCGCGATGGCCAGGTTGGCGCCCAGTGCGGCGACGATCGCCTTGGTTCCGCCCGATGCACTCATATGTGCCAGATGTCCCTTCCGCCCGTGTCCGCCTGGCGCCTGACGCGGGGTCGGCGCTTTACGGCTGCTTTACGGCGGGCCATTGTTGCAGCCTCCGGAGGCGAAGCGGTGTCAGGGCGCGGCGTTCGGGTGCGGGTGGGATGTCGGGCGGGTGTCGGCGGGGTGCGTTTCGGCCGCCGGCCCGGCGGGGCGCGGGCCGGCGGGGCCGGGGTGTCAGAGGGCGAGTGTGGCGCGGTAGAGCGTGCCCTCGCCGGTGAGTTCGACGGCCTCGGGGGCGGGCACGTAGGCCGACTCGCCCTGGGCCAGGCGCAGTTCGGTGGCCGCGCCGGGGGCCGTCGGGCCCTGGCCGCGCAGCGTGATGTGGCCCGCGGTGCAGAGCAGGAGCTGCGGGGCGCCGGTCGGCAGCGGGCGGGGGGCGGCATCGGCGGGCAGGACGTAGCGGGAGAGCCGGAACTCGTCGATGGGCGTCGCGTAGACCTCCGCGCCGTCCGGGTCGGCCTCGGGGCGCAGCACGCCGGGCGGGGCGCTCTCGAACCGTACGATCCGCAGCAGCTCGGGGACGTCGACGTGCTTGGGGGTGAGGCCGCAGCGCAGCACGTTGTCGGAGTTGGCCATGAGTTCGACGCCGAGGCCGCTGAGGTAGGCGTGCGGGACGCCGGCGCCCAGGTAGAGCCCCTCGCCGGGCTGGAGCCTGACGTGGTTGAGCAGCATGCCGGCGATCACGCCGGGGTCGCCGGGGAAGGCGCGGGCGACGGTGGCGTACGCGGCGTAGGCGTCGGCGTGCGGGCCGCCCGCCGCGGCCAGCCGGGTGGCGGCCTCGGTCGCCTCGGTGACGGTGGCGGCCATGGCCTCGCGGTCGGCGCTGAGGACGGCGGTGAGCACCTCGCGCAGCGCGTCGGTGTCCGGCATGGCGCGCAGGATGTCCACGTACGGCTTGAGCGAGTCCACGTCGAGCGCGGCGAGCAGGTCGGCGGCCTCGGCGGGGGGTCGGAAGCCGCACAGGCCGTCGAAGGGGGTGAGCGCGCAGATCAGTTCGGGCTTGTGGTTGGCGTCCTTGTAGTTGCGGTGCGGGGCATCGATGGGCACGCCGCGCCGCTCCTCGTCGGCGAAGCCGGCCCTGGCCTGCTCCAGATCCGGGTGCACCTGGAGGGAGAGCGGGACCTGTGCGGCCAGCACCTTGAGCAGGAACGGCAGTCGGTCGCCGAAGCGGCGGACGGCCTCCGGGCCGAGTTCGGCCTCCGGGTCCGCGGCGATGACCTCGTTGAGGCCGACGGGGCCCGCGCCCCGGTCGACGTGCGAGGGCGCGCCCGGGTGGGCGCCCATCCACAGTTCGGCCTGCGGCTCGCCGGTCGGCTCGGTGCCGAGGAGTGCGGGGATGGCGGTGACGGAACCCCAGGCGTAGGGGCGCACGGTGTTGGCGAGGCGGTCCATGTGGGGGTTCCTGACTCTCGGTGGCGTACCGGCGCCGGTGGGGTCGGGCGGGGCCGGGGCGGCCCGGGCGGCGTGGCACGCGGGCCGGCGGCGTGCGCCGGACGGGGCCCGGACCCGGGCCCGGGCGGGGCGAGCGGGTGAGCGACGCGGGCCGGGGCGGGTTCCGGGTACCGGTGACGGGACGCTGTGGTGGTTGTGGGCGGCGGGTTGCCGGGGGTGGGTGTGGCGTGCGGGGTTACGCGGCCGACGGGTTGCCGACGGGTGCGTACCCCGCGGTGTTCATGATCCCCCTGCGCCGGCAAGCGCCAGGTAAACGGCGGCGAAATCCGTGATGGCGAGAAGCTCGGCCGCGCGTTCCACGGCGTGCTCCGCGGTGGGTTCGAGTTCGCTGATCGGGGTGTCGTGCGAGAGCGCGAGCTCGCGGGCGGCCGGCGCGGCCGACAGGTCGGCGGTGACCGCCGGGGCGTCAGAGGCGTCGGCGGCCTGCCGGTCGCGGAGCAGCACGACGCGGGCCCGCAGCGCCTCCGGCTCCTCCACCCGGTCCCGGAAGAAGTCGTCCGGGTCGGCCCCGCCGGCGAACGGGCTGGTCAGCAGCGCGCCGTGGACCCGCAGCGCGTCGGGCAGCTCCGCGGTGAGCGCGGGTCGGCCGGCCACCGCGCCGAGCAGCCGGGCGAAGCGGCGGCCGACGGCCGCCGCGACCTCGCCCTCGGTCCACACCAGCGGCAGCGCGTCGGCGAGTTCGGCGGCGAGCGACTTGGCGGGGTTGCGGTAGGTGGCCTGGGCGGGGCCGCAGCGCTCGGCGACCTGGTCGAGCCGGTCGGCGACGCGTTGCAGCGTCTCGGGCGGCGCGTGCACCAGGCCGATCCGGTCGACGAGGGCGAGCAGCGGCGTGAGCACGGCCCACAGCGCGCCGGGCGAGGGGTCCGCGGGGTAGGGGTTGGTGCGCTGGGCCGCCGGGGGCTCGCCCGCGCCGTGCGGGTGGGCGCCGAGGGCTCCGACCGCGGGCGGTTCGGGCCTGGGGTGGGCCTCGCCGGGGGCCAGCGGGGGCGGGTTGGTGCCGCCCTCGCCGGGCGCGGGCCGCTCGGTCTCCTCGGGCTGGTCGGCGCCGGGTGCCCCCGGCCGCTCGGCGTGCGGGGTACCAGGCGGGGTCGGGTCCGCGCCGTACGGGTCGACGTCGGTCGGCGGCTGGCCGTACCCGGTGCCGGGGTCCGGCTCGCGCAGCGCGGCCGGCGTGGTCGGCAGGTGCAGGCCACGGGCGCGCTCGACGGCCTCGACCAGCGGGGTGCCGCTCGGGGTGAGGGCCACCACGGTGCAGCCGCGCCGGTACGCCTGGTCGAGCAGGACGGCCAGGCCCGGTTCGGAGCCGTCCGGGCTGGTCACGGCCAGCAGGTCGAGCGGGCCCGCCCAGCCGGGCAGGGTCCAGCGCAGGGCGCCGGCGGCGGGCGCGACGCCGGTGGGGCGGATCAGGGTGACGGGCACGCTGCCGCCGGTGAGGGCGCCGAGCAGGTCGGCGGTGCACTCCGCCACGCTCCCGGGGCCCGCCACCAGGACCGCGCGGGGCCGGCCGTCGGGCTGGAGGTCCGCGATGCCCGCCTCGGCGGCGTACCGGGCGGCCGTGCGCACCCGCGCGCCGGACTCGGCGGCGCCGCGCAGCAGGCCACGGGTATCAGCGCGGGCCAGGGCCTCGGGGGCGTCCAGGAGCGATTCGTCGAGCATGGTGCGTCGGCCTCCGATCGCCGTGGGGCGTGCGCGCGGTACGCGGTCAGGCGGGGCGGCGTGCCTCGTCCACCAGGAGTACGGGGATGCCGTCCCGGATCGGGTAGGCCAGGCCGCAGCCCGCGCCCTCGCAGACCAACTCCGGCTCGGCCGCCGCCGACTCGTCCCGCAGCGGGGCGTGGCACGCCGGGCAGGCGAGGATCTCCAGGAGGCTGGCTTCGACCGGCATGGTCTTCCCTTCGGGACGGGCACAGTGCTGTGCGGCCCAGGGTACCGCCGCCCAGCGGGCCGAGCGTGCGACGGGCACGGGGCCGCGACGGCGCGCGCGGCCGCCGGCCGGGGCCCGGCCGTGGGCCGGCGCGGGGGCGGGGCAGGCTGCGGGAGGGGCGCGGGGCTACGGGATGTGCGCGAGGGTCCGTACGACGGCGTCGTACGGACCCTCGCGGGCGTGCCCAGGGCCTGGCCGCCAGGGCGGGCTAGGCGCGGACGATGGCGAGGACCTCGTCGCGCACCTGGGCCACCGTCTGCGCGTCCCGGGCCTCCACGTTCAGTCGCAGCAGCGGCTCCGTGTTGGAGGCGCGGAGGTTGAACCACCAGGTGGGGGCGGTGACGGTCAGGCCGTCCAGCTCGTCGAGCTGGACGTCGGGGCGCTGTTCGAAGGCGGCCCTGACGGCGGCGGCCCGGCCCGGCTGGTCGGCGACGGTGCTGTTGATCTCGCCGGAGGCGGCGTACCGGTCGTAGCGGGCGACGAGCTGGGAGAGCGTGCCGTCCTGCTCGCCGAGCGCGGCCAGCACGTGCAGCGCGGCCAGCATGCCGGTGTCGGCGTTCCAGAAGTCGCGGAAGTAGTAGTGCGCCGAGTGCTCGCCGCCGAAGATCGCGCCGGTACGGGCCATCTCCGCCTTGATGAAGGAGTGGCCCACGCGGGTGCGCACGGCCGTGCCGCCGGCCTCCTTCACGACCTCGGGCACGGACCAGGAGGTGATGCAGTTGTGGATGACCGTGCCGCCCGGGTGCTTGGCCAGCTCGCGCTCGGCGACCAGCGCGGTGATCGCCGACGGCGGGACCGGCTCGCCCCGCTCGTCCACGACGAAGCAGCGGTCGGCGTCGCCGTCGAAGGCCAGCCCGAGGTCGGCGCCGACCTCTCGGACCTTCGCCTGGAGGTCGACGATGTTCTTGGGGTCGAGCGGGTTGGCCTCGTGGTTGGGAAACGTTCCGTCGAGTTCGAAGAAGAGCGGGACCAGCTCGATCGGCAGGCCGTCGAAGACGGTGGGGACGGTGTGGCCGCCCATGCCGTTGCCCGCGTCCACGACCACCTTCAGCGGGCGGCTGGCGGTCAGGTTCACCAGGGTGCGCAGGTGGTGGGCGTAGTCGGCGAGCACGTCGCGCTGGGTGAGGGTGCCGGGGGTGGCCGCGCTCGGCGGCGCGCCCTCGGTGGACCAGCGCTCGACCAGGGCGCGGATCTCGGCGAGGCCGGTGTCCTGGCCCACCGGGGCGGCGCCGGCGCGGCACATCTTGATGCCGTTGTACTGGGCCGGGTTGTGGCTCGCGGTGAACATCGCGCCGGGCAGGTCGAGCGCGCCACTGGCGTAGTACAGCTCGTCCGTCGAGCACAGCCCGATCTCGGTGACGTCCACGCCGCGCGCGGCGGCGCCCTCGGCGAAGGCCCGCGAGAGCCCGGGGGACGACGGGCGCATGTCGTGGCCGACGACCACTGCGTTTGCGCCCGTCACTTGTGCGAAGGCAGCGCCGAAGAGTGCGGCCAGCGTCTCGTCCCACTGGTCGGGGACGACCCCACGCACGTCGTACGCCTTCACGAGCTGCGACAGATCAGCCACGGCCTACTCCTTCTGGGCGATGTTGAAGGGTGCCAAATCTACCGGTGGGAGGGTGAACGCCTGCCGGCCGGTGGCCCCCGCGGGCACGGCTACCGCCGCGGCGGCGGCCCCACGCTACGCCCGCGCCCCGCCGCCCCCGTACGGAGTCGGCCACCTCCGCCGCCATGGGCCACCCGGGTGACGGGGCGGCGGGGGCCGACGGGGGCGGCCGGGCCGGCGGCGGTGTCGGGGCCGGCGGCGAGGGTGGTAAGGGGCGCCCCGCGCCCTCACGGCAGCGTCCAGCCCAGTACCGGCGTGCTCTGGGCCAGCACGATGAGGCACATCACGAGGAGCAGCCCCAGGCTCCATGGCAACACCTTGCGCAGCAGGTCGCCCTCGCGGCCCGTCAGGCCCACGGCGGCGCAGGCGATGGTGAGGTTCTGCGGCGAGACCATCTTGCCGAGCACGCCGCCGGAGCTGCCCGCCGCCGCCAGCAGCTCGGGCGGGAGGCCGGACTCGCGGGCGGCGGTGACCTGGAGCCCGCCGAAAAGCGCGTTGGCCGAGGTGTCCGAGCCGGTGACCGCGACGCCGAACCAGCCGAGCACCGGCGAGAGGAAGGCCAGCCCGCCGCCGGCCGCCGCGACGAAGTGGCCGATGGTGGCCGCCTGGCCGGACAGGTTCATCACGTACGCGAGCGCGAGCACCGAGGTCACGGTCACGATCGCGGCGCGCAGCTCCCGGACGGTGGCCAGCCACTCGCCGAGCGCCGCCCGTGGGGGAACCCGCAGCACCCGGGCCGTGCCGAGGCCGGCGAGCAGTACGAGCGTGCCGCCCGTGGCCAGCAGCGGCAGCGCGAACACGTTGGCGCCGAGCCGCTGTCCCTCGGCACTCGCCGCGTCGAGGAACGGCCAGTCGAACCGCTGGGTGGCCCGGTCGAGCAGCTCCTTGACCGGGCCGAGCTGCGCGACCGAGAAGACCGCGACGATCAGGGCGTACGGGGCGTAGGCGCGCAGCACCTCGGGGCGCGGGTCCACCCGGTCCACGTCCGCGTCGTCCGCGTCGTGCGCGCCGGTGAGCACGGCCGCGCGGACCTGCTCGGTGGCCGGGCGGCGGGCGGACGGGGTGGCGACCAGGGCGGCGGCGCCGGCGAGCGCGGCGCCGATGTCGGCGAGCTGGGACGAGAGGTAGTTCGCCGCCGCGAACTGTGCGACTGCGAAGGCGAGGCCGCAGGCGAGCGCGGGACGCCAGGTCTCGCGCAGCCCGCGCCGGCCGTCCACGAGGGCCACCAGGAGGAGCGGCACCAGCAGCGCGAGCAGCGGGGTCTGCCGCCCGACGACCGCGGCGACGGTGTCCAGCGGCAACTCGGTGACCTGCGCGAGGGTGACCACGGGGGTGCCCATGGCGCCGAAGGCGACCGGCGCGGTGTTGGCGACCAGGGCGACCACCGCCGCCCTGACCGGGTCGAAGCCGAGCGCGACCAGCATCACCGAGCAGATCGCCACCGGCGCGCCGAACCCGGCCAGCGCCTCGAGGAGCGCCCCGAAGCAGAACGCGATCACCAGCGCCTGCACCCGGGGGTCGTCCGAGAGCCGGCCGAAGGAGCGGCGCAGCACGTCGAAGTGGTCGGTGCGCACCGTCATCCGGTACACCCACAGGGCGTTCACGACGATCCACAGGATGGGGAAGAGCCCGAACAGCGCGCCCTGCGCCGCGCCGGACACGGTCTGCCCGACGGGCATGTCGTACGCGCCCCAGGCGACGAGCCCGGCGATGGCGAGGCCGGCCAGCCCGGCGCGGGGTGCGCGGACGCGCGCCGCGCCGAGCAGCGTGAGGACGGTGGCGAGCGGAAGGGCGGCGACGAGCGCGGACAGGGCGAGCGAACCGGCGACCGGCTCCAGTTGCGGCACGAACAAGCGGACCTCCCGGGGTGGAGGAATGGTCGTGTCCGCGACAAGGTGGCGTCAACACGGCATGCCGGCGCCCGGCCCCGGGCCCGCGACCGGCGGGGCCGTCGCGGTCGCGGGCGGTGGAGCGGGGGTCGGCCCGCCCCGGGCGGGACGTCAGCGGGGCGGGGTCACCTGGGGGCCGGGACGTTCGCGGCGAACTGGCCGACGTAGTTGCCGGGCGGGCTGTAGTTCACGACGACGTACGTCTTGTTCCGCGCCTTCGCCAGCCCCACGCCCATGCCGCGGCTGCTCTTCCACACCGCCTGGGTGAAGTTGCCCCACTTGGAGAAGGTGCTCATGTCGGGCTCGCGGCCGTAGTACGTGTACTCCCTGACCTGGTTGTACCAGGCGTCGGCCACCTGGGCGCCGCTCGGCGAGGCGCCGTCCGAGCTCCACGCGTAGTGCAGGTTCTCGCCGTACTTGTTGTTGGGCCGGTGCGCGAAGTTTCCGGACTTCGCCATCTGGTCCGCCCACTCCTGGGCCCACCGGCTGATCGCGGGGTCGAGGACCAGCGGCGGGACGCCGTGGCGGGCCCGCTGGGCGTTGGTGCGTTCCAGGAGCTGTCGGTCGAAGGCCGGGGTGGGCGCGGGGGTGGCGGGGGTGGCCAGCGTGAGGGTCGCCGTCACGGCCGCCATCGCGGCCAGCGCGCCGCGCGGGGCGGTACGTCGGATCGTCGTCTTCATGCAGCCGTAACGAGGCCACGCCAGCCGCGTCACCCGCGCGGGAGCGGGCGAGGCGTTCGACCGGGGGCCTCGGCAGCGGCCCGGATCTCGGGAGCGGGTGCGCAGTGTGCGATCAGGGCTGCGTGGGAGCGCTCGGCGCGGCGGCGGAGCGGGCGGGCCGGGGTGGCGCGGGGACGGTCCGGGGGTCGGCGTCAGGAGTCGGGAGAGCGGAGGACCCGCAGGTGGGCGCGGCGGGCGACCTCCATGGGGTCGGCCTCGCGGCCGTGCGGCGGGCCGGCGCCCGGCGCTCCGGGGCCACGGTCGTGCGGGCGGGCGGCCTCACGTACCGCGTTGGCGAGCGCTTCGAGGTCGTCACCGCTGGGTCTGGTGGGGCCGGTGTCCACGGCGAGCCGGACGACCTCCCAGCCGCGCGGCGCGGTGAGGCGCTCCGAGTGCTCCGAACACAGGTCGTAGCAGTGCGGCTCGGCGTAGGTGGCGAGCGGTCCGAGGACCGCGGTGGAGTCCGCGTAGACGTACGTCAGCGTCGCGACGGCGGGACGGCCGCACGCGGTGCGCGAACAGCGACGTACAGGGCTCACGACGTTGGACGGTACCGCACTCTTGAACGGGCCGCGAAGACTCTCCATGACCTCACTCCACCGTGTCGTCCTCATTCATCTTATGAACCCGGCGGCCAGCCAACCAGCCTGACCTGCGTAAGGCCAGCGATCGCAGGATTTCGCCGGGGATGATTCCTGTCACCATGCGATCCCATTGACGTGTGCGTGCGCGCGCTCGGGCCGCCAGGAGGCGCCGTCATGTGAACGCGAACATGGCTGGAATGTTCATCCCTTGACAGGGTGCGTCACGCGGCGCAGCCACGTGTACGCGGGCGCCCGGCGGCTACTCTCGTCAGTGATGGACACCCCTGTACCTCCCCCGCCCGGCGCTGGGGGCACGCCCACCCCGTCCAGTGCCGGGGACGCCGCCCGCAGCCCGGCCGACGCCCGGGACGCCGGCGCCGCGTCGGCCGACGCCGGCGGGCCCCGCGCGCGCGGCGGTGCCGCCCGCGCGACGGGCGGTGCCGGGGACGCTCCGGCGCCGGCCGGACCGCGCCCGCGACGCCGGGACCGGCACGGCCGCGGCATGCGCGGGCCGATCGCACCGCCGCAGGTGCCGCTGTCGATCAGCCGCGCGGACGCCTTCGACGACCTGGTGCACGACTCGGCCGAGCGGCTGGGGCGGCGCTGGCCGCAACTGTCCGGCGTCGACTTCTCCGTCCGCGACGTGCCGGGTGTCGAGGCCGGCGCCGGCGACGGGCTCGGTCCCGGGGCGTGGAGCGACGACGCCGTGCCGCTCGGCCGGTTCATCGCCGGTGAGGGCGAGCGCCCGGCGCGGATCGTGGTCTTCCGCCGCCCGATCGAGATCCGTACCAAGAGCCGCGACGAGCGCGCGCTGCTCGTGCACGAGGTCGTCGTCGAGCAGGTCGCCGAGTTGCTGGGGCTCGCGCCCGAGTCGGTCGATCCGCGCTACGGACAGGACTGAAGCACCACCGGCTTCCGCCCCGAAGCCGCCAGCTTCCGCTCCCAAGCCGCCAGCCTCCGCCTCGAATGCGTCCGCGTCCGAATGGTTTCGGCCATTTCCGAACCTCGCCGCGGACCGCGATCCGCCCGGCCGCGCTCCCCCGCGACCGACCGGTCTCGGCCATCGCGCGGCGTCCCGCGGCCGGGAATCGCCTCCCGGCCCGGGCTCAGTCGTCGTTGAGCAGGGACAGGTCCTGGTTGCCGCGCGGCACCGCGACCGTGCCCCGGTCGTCCGGCAGCCCCTGGATGGTGAACATCGGCATGCCGCCCGCCTCCACCTCAAGCAGCCGGGACGCGTACACCGGCCCGCCGTCCAGGCGCTCGACCGTCACCGCGTAGGAGCCCTTCGCGCCGTCGGGGCGGGGCGGGTCGAGGGCGAGCGTCGTACCGGCCTTGACCGTGACCTCCCGGCTGGCCGGGCCGCCGCCCTGGCTCCCGGCCGACGAGGTGACCCGCACGGTCGCGGCCTCGTCGGGCGCGGTCAGGGTCAGCGTGCTGCCCTTGGACCGGTTGTCGGCCACCGTGCCGCGGCTCTCGATCGGCGTGGAGGCCGGGATGAACGCCGTCTCCTGCTGGTCGCCCTTGCCCCGCGTCACGCGCAGCGCGGCCACGAACGGCGCCGCGCCGCTGCCCTGCGGCGTGAGCACGAGCGAGCCCGGCTCGCCCTTGGTGAGGTCGCCGAGGTCGATCGCGCTGGTCATCCGGCTCTTGACGCTCAGCTTCTCGTGGCCGGCCGGGGTGAGGGAGCCGGAGGGGCCGGAGAGCTGGATCTTCAGGTCGGCGTCGCCCGAGCCCGTGGCGTAGGCGACCAGCCGGACCGAGGTGGCGTCCTTCGGGATGCCGGGGAGCACCGCGCGGGTGCCGGGCGGGGCCGCGGCCGGCAGCCAGTCGCTGCCGATGTTGGCGTCCACGGCCTGCACGCTGGCGCCGATGCGACCGGAGCGCACCGCCGCGTGCAGGGTCACGTTGATGGTCGGCTTGCTGACCAGGGTGGAGAGCAGTACGGGCTTGGTGGAGTGCGGCGGGATGTTGATCGACTCGCCGCTGGGCGCCTCCAGCCGGCCGTTCTCGCCGTACAGCTCCAGGTCGACCACCGCCTGGGTGCTGTCGGGGTTGGTGAGGTGGACGTAGTCCTGCCGGTCGCCCGCGGTGCTCACGCCGGGGAACCAGAAGTCGGTGCCGGGGGCGACGCAGGAGGCGCCGAGCAGGCCGCGCCCGTCGCCCGCGGTCACGGCGGTGGTCTGCTGCACGGTCCAGCCCGGGGCGAGCGCGCCGTCCGCGACGCCGATCAGCGCGGGCGCGTCGGAGCGCGAGGTGTCCTCGGAGACCGGCGTCCCGGGCTTGGCCAGCGGCACCACCGGGTCGCCGGTCAGCGCGTCCCCGCGCGCGTCGCCCTTGCCCCGGTCGCCGTCCTCGCCTCCGTCGTCGGCGGGGTGCGCGGGGAGCAGCTCGGCCGCGCCCTTGTCATCGCCCCCCTGGCCCGGTGCTTGCGGGGTGTAGGCGGTGTACGTGGTCTCGCCGAGTTCGGACGAGGTGGGCGCGGGGCACACCAGCGCGGAGCGCTCGACCGGCATCCGGGCCGCGGCTGCCGCCCGGGTGCCGCCCGGGCCGGACTTCGGGTCGGCGTCGGAGTCCCCGGTCATCGACGCGACGCCGGTGATGGCGGCCAGGGCGGTGACGGCGGCGAGCAGGGACAGGGTGGTGCGGTTCATGCCTGGCTCCCGTCGCGGCGGGGCCCGGGGATGGTGCCGTCGCCGTACGTCGTGTCGTCCTGCCCGGCCGACCCCGCGCCCGGGTCGGCGTCCGGGTAGGGCTGCTGACCGTAGCCGTAGGGGTCGTAGCCGCTCTGGTAGCTCCCGTTGCCGTACGGGTCGGCCTGGCCGGGCTGGTAGCCGCCCGGGTAGCCGGGCGCCTGGTCGCCGGGGGCGGGCTGGCCCGGGTAGCCGGCGTCGGCGCCCTGCGCGTACGGGTCCTGGTAGGGCTGCTCGTACGGCGGGGGGCCGGGCTGGCTGGGCTGGTCGGGGGCGTACCCGGGTCCGTCGTCCCACTGCTGGCCGTAACTCTGCTGCTCGAAGCCCTGCTGCTCGAAGCCCGGCTGCCCGAAGCCCTGTCGCGGCGCGGCGTACGGGTCGACCAGCGGCGTGCCCTGGACGGGCGTCGCGGTCGGGTCGCCGGTCGGGGCGGCCGGCGGCGGGGGTGCCTGCGGCGGCAGGGGCGGGGCCGGCGGTCCTGACCCGTCCGGCGGGACCCAGCCGGGCCGCGGGTCGGGGCCCGCGCCGTCGGGGGCGGGGTCCGCGCCGGGCTCCGCAGCGTCGGGGCGGGGGGCGCCGGCCGCCTCGGCGGCGGCCCGCAGCCGTCGCGCCCGGCGGCCCTCGCCGGCCGGGGGCTGCGCCGCGGCGCCGTCGACCGGGCCGGGCGCGCCGGCCACCGCGCCGGGGGCGGCGGCTGCCGGGGCGGCCGGGGCGTCGGCCGCCGGCAGGTCGTCGTCCATCTCGCGTCGCCGCCCGGGCAGCGCGAGCACCAGGAGCACCAGGGCGAGCAGCCCCTGGGCCCACACCCACAGCGTGTGGCTGGTCGGCGTCTCGTACGTGAGGGAGAGCCGGCCGCCGGTGGCGGGCAGTTCGAAGCCCTGGGCCCAGCCGTCCACGGTGGTCCGCTGGAGTTCCCTGCCGTCGAGGGTGGCCCGCCAGCCGGGCGCGGCCTCGTCGGCGACGCGCAGCACCCGTCCCTCCGGCCCGTCGGGCACGGTGCCGTGCGCCGAGACGGGGCCGGCCGCGACCGGAACCGGGACGGCCGTCGCGTCGCCCGCGCCGGCGTCGGCCTTCGCGGGCGGCATGACGGCGACCCGGGACACCCGCTGGTCCACGCGCCACAGGGCGCTGCCGTCCTGCTGGCTGAGCCGGGTCAGGCCCGGGGTCGTGTCCAGGACCCGGGCGAACTGGCGCGGGGCGCTGTCGCGGACCAGCACGTAGCGCACGGCGTAGCCGCCGAGTTCGCTGGTCTGGTCGGCCCCCGAGCCGGCGACCAGGTTGGCCACGACGCTGTCGAACCGCTGGTCGCCACCGGCCTCGGTGGCGGCCTCGGCGTCGCCGAGCCGCGCGCCGGAGCCGCGCACCAGGATGTAGTCGACCCGCGCGGCGCTGCCGTCGAGGACCAGGGTGCGGGCCTGGTCGCGGGTGCGGGCCTCCTCGGCGACGAAGGCCGGGACCTGCACCGGGTCGCGCCGCTCGATCGGCCCGTCGGCGCCGCCCAGCATCCAGGCGCAGGCGGCGACGAGCGGCGCGAGGCCGGCGGCGAGCGCGATGAGCGCGGCGACCGGCTGCCGCCAACCGAAGCTCTGCTCGGCGACGCGGGCCCGGGCGCCCTCGGCGCCCACCAGGCCCGCGCACAGCAGCGCGAGGCCGTAGACCAGGGTCGCCGGGCCGGCCCAGCGGTCGCCGCCGGCCAGCGCCGCGAACAGGAAGCCGGTCAGCGCCACCGCCCACGCGGCGCGCACCGCGAGCTGCCGCTCGGAGCGCAGCAGCGCGGCGAGCGCGGCCAGCAGCACGCCGACCATGAGCAGCGCGCCGGGCGCGCCCGGGCCGCCGGGGGTCAGGGTGAGCAGTTCGAGTGCGGAGGCGCCGCCGGTCGCGTGGTCGAGCCCGGCCTCGTCGAACAGCCGGCCCGGGTGCGTGAGCAGCGACAGCGACCAGGGGGCGAGCACGAGCAGCGGGGTGAGCGCGACGGCCAGGAAGCGGGTGCCGTACGCGAGGAGTTGGCCGACCCCGCCGCGGGCGCCGCGCAGGACGAGCACGCCGGCGCCGGTGACCATCGCGATCGGCCACACCACCGGCGTGAACGCCATGGTGAAGGTGAGCAGCAGGGCGTACGCCCACACCGCCCGCCAAGAGGGCACCTGCCGCGCGGCCCCGCCGGCGCCGCGCGGCAGGGTCAGCCCGGCGGCGGCGACGGCGGCGCGCGCCATGAGCGGCAACAGCACGGCGAGCACGGCGGTGCCGAGCCGCCCGCTGGCCAGCGCGCCCGTGGTGGCGGGCAGGAACGCGTACGCGACGCTGGCCCAGGCGCGCAGCAGCCGGGAGCCGATCAGCGGCCGGGAGGCGAAGTAGGCGCTGAGCCCGGCCAGCGGGACCGAGCAGACCAGGAGCAGGGTGAGGGTGAAGCCGGTGCTGCCGAGGAAGAGGGTGGCCAGCGCGGCGAGGACGGCCAGGTAGGGCGGGCCGGCCTCGGCGGAGCCGACGCCGACGGGCTGCCAGGTGTCGGTGTAGCGGGCCCACAGGTCGCCGACGTCGGCGGGCGCGGGCAGCAGGGCGCCGCCGGCCAGCGAGCCGCCGCCGATCAGGTCGCGGCAGGCGACGAGGGAGATGAGCAGCAGCGCGACGAAGAGCACCGGGCCCGGCTTGCGGGCGACCCGCTTGAGCCGAGTGAACTGCTCGACCTCCAGGAAGTCGGCGTCGTCGCCGCCGGGCCCGGACTCGACGGCCCCGTGCCGGCCGCCGGCCGCGGTCTCCGGCTCGGAGCGCCCGCCGACGCTGCTGGCGAGTTGTTCGACGGTGGCCCGGACGGTCGCGCCGGGCGGCGGGAACAGCGGGCGCAGTTCGCTCGCCGCCACCGCTGGCCGGCCGCGCGCCCGCCGCGCCGCGAGCACCCGCTCGGGGCGCAGCAGTACGGTGCACAGCCCGGCGAACTCGTCCACGGCCTGCCCGGGGGCCTTGCCCACCAGGTAGCCGAGGGTGCGCAGCAGGGTGCCGAGGACGACGCGCGCGAAGACGTAGGGGAGCAGCGCGCCGCGGGTGTTGGCGAGCAGCGCGTAGACGGCGCCGGCCTTGTCGACGCGGTGCGGCGACGAGCCACGGGGCGCGAGACGGCGCAGGGCCGAGCCCTGCTCGCCGTCGGCGGGGGCGGTGCGGCCGGCGCGGCCCACGCAGTCGATGGGGCGCCGCTCGCGCGCGGCGGCCTCCGCGTGCCGCAGCACGGCGTCCGGGGCGACGAGCACCTGGTGGCCCAGGGCCTGGGCGCGCCAGCACAGGTCCACGTCGTCGCGCATGAGCGGGAGGCGGGCGTCGAAGCCGCCGAGTTCGTCCCACACGTCGCGTCGGATGAGCATGCCGGCGCTGGAGACGGCGAGCACGGGCCGCACCTGGTCGTGCTGGCCCTGGTCCTGCTCGCGGCGCTCCAGACCGGTCCAGCGGCGCCCGCTGCGGGCGATGCTGACGCCGACTTCGAGCAACTGCCGTTTGTCGTACCAGCTCCGCAGCTTGGGCCCGATGATGGCCGCCCGGGGGCTGGCGTCGGCGACGCGCAGCAACTCGGCCAGGGCGGTGGGCTCGGGGGCGCAGTCGTCGTGCAACAGCCACAGCCACTGCACGGGTTCGCCGTGCGGCAGCTCGGGCATGTCGTACGCGTCGTCGCGCCAGGTGCGGGTGGCCGGGTCCCAGCCGCTGGGGCGTTTGAGGTACGGCAACTGGTCCGGCGTCAGCACCGGGGCCGTGCGCACCGCTTCGTCGACGGCCGTGCCGAAGCCGCTGCGGCGCGCGAGGTGCAGGACCCGTTCCTGGCCGAGCGCGTCGGTGAGCAACTGGGCGGACGTGTCGGCGCTGCCGGTGTCGGCGCCCACCGCGTACTGCACCGGGCGCTCCTGGCCGAACAGGCCGGCCAGCGCGTCCGGCAGCCAGCGGGCTCCGTCGTGGGAGACGAGTACGGCGGTGACCACGTGCCGCGGGAACTCGGGCGTGGCAGACGCCGCGCCCGCGTGGGTGGGCGCGAACTCGGTGGGTGCGGCCGGGTAGGAGGCCGCCGGTTGGCTGTGCACGGACATCGAGGTACGGGCCCCGGTTCGCTGGACTGCGGTGGACGCGTGGGCCCCGCTGGGGCGCCGGTGCGTCTCGGACGGGCCCCCACACTAACGGCTTGGCCGCCCGGCCCCGTCGCGCTGTCCGTGCCGGCCCCTCGGCCCGCGCGCCCGGGTCGCGTCGCCGCTCCGCCCGGGCCGCGTCCCGAACCCCGCGCGCCCGGGGCGCGTACCGCCGCGTGCACGGCGCTCGCGCGCGCGGGGGGCCGCATACGGCCGGGCCGCGCCCGCTGGCGGGGCCGCTGAGCCGCACCGGTTCGGAGGGCGGCGCGCGCCCGAGCCCCCACCCCGCTCCCACCCGCCCCACGAGCCCGCGGGCCAGATGCGGCCGGGCACCGCTCGGATACGTTCACTTCGCGCACCGCATCGGACACCGACATGTCCCGCCTTGTCCCGACACACCCGGCGCCATCTCCCGTACGCATGTCCGCGCCGCACGGGCCGAGCGCCCGGCCGGGGACCCGACGCCGCGTCAGCGAGCGGCGCGCACGCGGCCGTCCCGGGCTCGGCGGCGGAGAGCGGGCCCGACCCCGGCCGCGGGGTGGGCCCGGCGCGTACCGGCGTCACCGGTAAGAGGGACGCGCGAGACGCGGACTCGCGCGGGCGCTCAACGCGACGGTCCGCCTCCCGTGCGCCGTGGCGTCGGGGGCGGACCGTGGGTGAAGCCTCTGTGGGGGGACCAGCCGTTCAGACCGCGGCCTTTTTGAGTCGTCGGCGTTCGCGTTCGGACAGACCGCCCCAGATACCGAAACGTTCATCATGCGCGAGGGCATATTCGAGGCACTCGGAGCGGACCTCACAGGCGAGGCAGACCTTCTTCGCCTCGCGCGTGGATCCGCCCTTTTCCGGGAAGAACGATTCGGGATCGGTCTGAGCGCACAGTGCGCGCTCCTGCCAGCCGAGCTCCTCGTCCGCCTCTTCGACCAGCAGTTGCTGGAACAACTCGGTCATGTGCGCCCCTCGTCCGTCATTGCGTCGCGTGCCGCCGCCGTGAGCGTGAACGACACGTGTGAAATTACAAGTGTGCCGATCCGAGCCAGTCAAGCCGAGATCTGCTATTGGGCCGCTTATTCACTCTGCGGAACCAAGGGCTCGCGGAAAGTGTTCAAATCAGCCTAAAGCCGGACACATCTAACGCCCTGCCGTGTTCGGCGCACGCTACGGCGTCTTTCCACGGAAGCAGACGCCACGCCTGCCAATCCCAGTTGCGGTCCACACGCCAAAGCGAACCTGATCACATCCCGCCACCCACACGGGACAACGAGCGCGAGCACTCCACGGCGTCAACGACTGCGGATGCTGCGCCACCTCTCCGGTGCCCCGAGTGCACAAACCTTTCTCCGGCCGGAGTAACCGGATGAGGTGAAACATTACCCCCAAAATGGACAGCCGGTTGACAGGATCGAGCAGACCCGGTCTCCTTGGTCACATGTCAGTGAGCCCCATGCCCCGGCCGACCCGTGCTTACGGGTTCCGCTGCGCTGTGCAGGCCCGCTGTCGCTGTTCCAGCTGTTGATGCCACCGAGCTCCAGCTTTCCGCTTGCTTTCGCTTGCCTCCGCTTTCCCCTCGTTCACTGCCTCCGCGTGCGCGCCGGGTCGCCCGACGCCTCGTTCGGGGCTGATCGCACCGCGCGCCACCCGCACTCCTGCCGAGGAACTCCGTACATGAACAGCGACGTCCAGATCGCCGGGGACTGGCTCGACATTCCCCACCTGCTGCCGCCGGTCCCCGCCCACCCGAGCACCGTCTCGGGCTTCGCCCGCCTCGCCCGCACCATCGCCGCCGACCGCGCGATGTGGGCCCCGCTGGTCGACTACGACGCGACCAGCCGCTGGTACCACCGGCTGCGCACCGGCCCCGGTTACGAGGTCTGGCTGCTGAGCTGGGTTCCCGGCCAGAGCAGCGGGGCGCACGACCACGGTCGCTCCAGCGGCGTCTTCACCGTCCTGCGGGGGCGGTTGACCGAGCGCACCGCGTACGGGCAGCGGACCCTCGGCCCCGGCGCGCAGCACGTGATCGCGCCCGGCTACGCGCACGACGTCGTCAACGACTCCCTCGAACCCGCCGTCAGCCTGCACGTCTACTTCCCCGGCCTGACGGACATGCCCTTCCACCCCGGCCAGTCCGGCCGCTCCGCCGTCGGCGACGCGGTCCTCGCGGCCACGGCGCACGCCCCCGAGCAGCGGTCCACGGCCGCGGCGGCGCTCGGCGGCGGCAACTGAGGCCGCCCGCCCGGCGCCGCACCGGACCACGGCGCGCGCCGCGCGACTGACAGACTGTGCCCATGCGCATTGTGGTTCTGGCAGGGGGGATCGGCGGCGCCCGGTTCCTACGCGGTCTCAAGTCGGCGGCGCCCGACGCGGACATCACCGTCATCGGCAACACCGGGGACGACATCCACCTCTTCGGCCTGAAGGTCTGCCCCGACCTGGACACCGTGATGTACACCCTCGGTGGTGGCATCCACGAGGAGCAGGGCTGGGGCCGGGCGGACGAAACCTTCGCGGTCAAGGGCGAGTTGGCGGCGTACGGCGTCGGGCCCGAGTGGTTCGGGCTCGGCGACCGGGACTTCGCGACGCACATCGTCCGGACCCAGATGATCGGCGCGGGCTATCCGCTCAGCGCGGTCACCGAGGCGCTGTGCGCCCGCTGGCAGCCCGGTGTGCGGCTGCTGCCGATGAGCGATGACCGGGTCGAGACGCACGTACTCATCGACGACCCGGAGGCGGACGGCGGACGGCGGGCCGTGCACTTCCAGGAGTACTGGGTGCGGTTGCGGGCCTCGGTGCCCGCGCACGCGGTGGTGCCCGTCGGCGCCGAGCAGTCCAAGCCGGCGCCCGGCGTCCTGGAGGCCATCGCCGCCGCCGACGTCGTGCTCTTCCCGCCGTCCAACCCCGTCGTCAGCGTCGGCACCATCCTGGCCGTGCCCGGGATCAGGGAGGCCATCGCGGACGCGGGCGTGCCCGTCGTGGGCCTGTCCCCGATCGTGGGCGACGCTCCGGTGCGGGGCATGGCGGACAAGGTGCTGGCCGCCGTCGGCGTGGAGTCCACGGCCGCCGCCGTCGCCGCGCACTACGGCTCGGGGCTGCTCGACGGCTGGCTGGTGGACACGGTGGACGCGCACGCGACCGCCGAGGTGGAGGCGGCCGGCATCCGCTGCCGGGCCGTGCCGCTGATGATGACCGACCCGGCCGCCACGGCCCAGATGGCCCGCGAGGCGCTGACCCTGGCCGAGGAGGTGCGGGCGTGAGCGACCTGGCGCCGGCGTCCGACGCGGAGCCGGCTGGGACTGCTGGACCAGCCGGGCCCGCGGCCTTCCGGGTGTGGGCGCTGCCGGGCATACCCGAGGTGCGGCCCGGCGACTCCGTCGCCAAGCTGATCGCCGCCGCGGCCGTCGGGCCCGAGTTGCCCGGCCTCGCCGACGGCGACGTCCTCATCGTCACCTCCAAGATCGTCAGCAAGGCGGAGGGCCGCGTCGTGCGGGCCGACGACCGGGAGGCGGCCATCGACGACGAGACGGTGCGCGTGGTCGCCCGGCGCGGCGCGCTGCGGATCGTGGAGAACCGCAACGGCTTCGTGATGGCCGCCGCCGGCGTGGACGCCTCCAACACCCCGGCCGGCACCGTCCTGTTGCTGCCCGCCGACCCGGACGCCTCCGCCCGGGCCATCCGCGCCGAGCTGCGCGAGGCGCTCGGCGTCGACGTCGGCGTCGTGATCACCGACACCTTCGGGCGGCCCTGGCGCGCCGGGCTGACCGACGTGGCCATCGGCGCCGCGGGCCTGCGCGTCCTGGACGACCTGCGCGGCGACACCGACGAGCACGGCAACCCGCTCGCGGTCACCGTCGTGGCCACCGCCGACGAACTGGCCGCCGCCGGCGACCTCGTCAAGGGCAAGGCCAGCGGCTGCCCGGTCGCGGTGCTGCGCGGGCTGCCGCGCCTGGTGGGCGAGGCCGCCGACCCGACCGACGTCGGAGCACGGGCCCTGGTGCGCTCCGCGACCGACGACATGTTCCGGCTCGGGACGTCGGAGGCCGTACGGGAGGCGGTGACGCTGCGGCGTACGGTGCGCGAGTTCACCGACGCGCCGGTGGACGGGGCGGCGGTGCGGCGCGCGGTCGCCGCCGCGCTCACCGCGCCCGCCCCGCACCACACGACGCCCTGGCGGTTCGTGCTGCTGGAGAGCGCAGAGGCGCGTACCGAACTCCTTGACGCGATGCGCGAGGCGTGGATCGCCGACCTGCGGGCCGACGGTTTCAGCGAGGAGAGCGTCGCCAGGCGGGTGCGCCGCGGGGACGTGCTGCGTCGCGCCCCGTACCTGGTCGTGCCGTGCCTGGTCGCGGACGGCGCGCACACCTACCCGGACGAGCGGCGGGCCACCGCCGAGCGCGAGATGTTCGTAGTCGCGGCCGGCGCCGGCGTGCAGAACCTGCTGGTCGCACTGGCCGGCGAGGGGCTCGGCTCGGCCTGGGTCTCCTCCACGATGTTCTGCCGCGACGTGGTGCGCGGCGTGCTGGACCTGCCGGCGCACTGGGACCCGCTGGGCGCGGTGGCCGTCGGCCGCCCGGCCGCCCCGCCCGCCGCGCGCCCGCCCCGCGAGCCGTCGGCCTTCATCGAGGTGCGCTAGCGGCGCGGGCCGCGGGCCGGCGACGACCGGCCCGCGCCCCGCGCGGCAGCGCACACCGTACGGACGCGGGCGCGGCTCACAGGGCCCGGATGTCGCCCGGCGAGAAGCGCGGCGCGCGGCGCGGCGGGACGACGCCGGCGAGCAGGATCAGCCGGCAGGCGCGGTAGCGCTGGTCCGCGTAGGGGGCGAGCAGTTCCAGCATGGTGGCGTCGTCGGCGCCGCGCCGGCCGGTGAGGGCGTAGCCGACGATGCGGGGCAGGTGGAGGTCGCCGACGGTGACCGCGTCCGGGGCGCCGTTGCTGCGCTGGAGCACCTCGGCCGCCGTCCACGGGCCGATGCCGGGCACGGCCTGGAGCCGAGCCATGGCCCGCGGCAGTTCCATCGACGCCGCCTCTTCGAGCCGGCCGGCGACCCGGGCGGCGCGTACGACCGCGGCCGACCGCTTGCCGTCCACGCCGGCCCGGTGCCACTCCCAGGACGGGATCAGCGCCCAGCCACGCGCGTCCGGCATCACCCGCAACCGCGTCTCGGGGCCCGGCGCCGGCTCGCCGTGCCGCCACAGCAGCAGCCGCCAGGCGCGGTACGCCTCGTCGCTGGTGACCTTCTGCTCCAGGATCGAGGGCACCAGCGACTCCAGCACCAGACCGGTGCGGATCAGCCGCAGGCCCGGGTGGCGGCGGTGCGCCTCGTGCACGAGGCGGTGGCGCGGGCGGAAGCGGGCCGGGTCGTCGTCGGCGCCGAGCAGGGCGGGCAACCGGTCGAGCAGCCAGTCAGCCCCCTCGCCCCACGCCCGCGCCTCGATGGCGCCGGCCCGGCGCGCGAGGCGGATCGTGCCGGGGCCCTGCGGCGTGCGCGAGGCCCGCCAGACCGACCCGTCGGCGGCCACTCGGAACGCCGGATCGCCCGGCCCCCGGCCCAGCACGCTGAGGTTGCGCACCAGGTCGTACGGGCCTGGCGGGACCCAGGTGCGGGTGGCGGACATTCGGCCAGGGTACGTCGGCGAGCCCGGCGGCCGGGTCACTCCCCCGGCCACTCCCCCGGCCCCGGTCCCGGCGCGGCCTCCTGGTCGGCGGCCTCCTGGTCGGCGGCCTACTGGTCGGAGGAGAAGCGCACCGCGCCGGTGGGGATGGCCACGTCGCACCAGACCCGCATGCCGTCGCGCAGTTCGTTGTCGGCGCCCACCGAGGCGCCGTCGCCGACGACCGCGCCGTCCAGGATGGTGCGGGCCCCGATCCGGGCGCCCGCGCCGATCAGCGAGTCGCGCACCCGCGCGCCCTCGCCGACGACCGCGCCGGCGAGCACGGTGCTGCCCTCGACCCGGGCGCCCGCGCCGATCCGGGCGTCGGCGCCGATCACGGTCCCGCCGGTCAGCTTCGCGTCCTCGGCGACCTGGGCCCCGTCGAGCACCAGCCGGTCCCCGCGGCGCCCGGGCAGGGCGGGCGAGGGGGCGCGGCCGAGCACGAGGTCGGCCGAGCCGCGGACGAACGCCTGCGGGGTGCCGAGGTCGAGCCAGTACGTGGAGTCCACCAGGCCCTGCAGGTGCGCGCCGGCGGCGAGCAGCCCGGGGAAGGTCTCGCGCTCCACGGAGACGGGCCGGCCGGTGGGTATGGAGTCGATCACCGAGCGGTCGAAGACGTAGGCGCCCGCGTTGATCTGGTCGGTGACGATCTCCTCGGGCGTCTGCGGCTTCTCCAGGAAGGCCGTGACCCGCCCGGTCGCGTCGGTGGGCACCAGGCCGTACGCGCGCGGGTCGCTGACCCGGGTCAGGTGCAGCGAGACGTCGGCGCCGGTGCGCTGGTGGGTCTCGACCAGGGAGTTGATGTCGAGCCCGGTGAGGATGTCGCCGTTGAAGATCAGCACCGGGTCGTTCGGCCCTGAACGCAGCCGCGAGGCCACGTTGCGGATGGCGCCGCCGGTGCCGAGCGGCTCGCGTTCGGTCACGTACTCCAGGTGCAGGCCCAGCTGTGAGCCGTCGCCGAAGTAGGGCTCGAAGACCTCGGCCAGGTAGGACGTGGCGAGTACGACGTGCTCGACGCCCGCGGCGCGGGCGCGGGCGAGCTGGTGCGCGAGGAAGGGCACGCCGGCCGCCGGGACCATGGGCTTGGGCGTGTGGACGGTCAGCGGGCGCAGCCGAGTGCCCTTGCCGCCGACGAGGAGGATCGCTTCTGTCACCTGGTCGTCTCTGCTTCCTGCGGGGCGCTTCGCTGCGGGCTGGCTCGCCCCCGGGCCGGTGGGCCCGGGGGAGGTCGGCGGCCAGTGTATGCAGAGGTCGCGGCCCGGTTCGCGCCGGTCAGCCGAGACGGCCGGGACGGGCGTCGCCGAGGACGTCACCGCCCCTGGAGCTTGGCCGCGACGTAGCGGGCCGCGCCGAGCTGGCGGTAGAGCTGCGTCCCGGGACAGTCGGTGGTGAAGCCGTCCCGGTGCCCGGAGATCACCTTGAGCCGCACGGTGACGCCCTTGCGGTACTTGTTGCTCCCGCCGGAGACCAGGTACGTGCTGCCGGCCGGGTTGCGGCCGTGCAGGCCGAGCTTCCACGCGGTGAGCTTGGCCACGGCGCGTACCGCCGCTCTCGGGGGCGTCGAGCGGGAGTAGGTGCCCAGGACGGCGATGCCGGTGCTGTTGGAGTTGAAGCCGAGGGTGTGGGCGCCGAGCACCGGCTTGCCGGGGCCGCCGGCGCGGCCCTCGTAGATGTTGCCGCACTTGTCGACGAGGAAGTTGTAGCCCAGGTCCCGCCAGCCGCTGCTCTTGACGTGGTAGCGGTAGATGCTGCGGATGACCGAGGGCGCCTGCGCGCAGCGGTAGTTGTTGCCCGTGGCGCTGTGGTGCACGAAGGCGGCCTTGACGGTCCTGGTGTAGCCGAGCCGCCGTTCGCGCAGCCGCTCGTCGGCGCTCCAGCCCTTGCGCAGGATGATCCGGGGCCGAGGGGCGAGGTACCGGCGCTTCCCCTCGCGCTGGGCCTCCGCCTGCTCGGCGGTCTCGGCCGGGAGGACGAGGTCGGCGGCGGCGCTGCGGGTCTGGTCGAGGACCAGGTTGTCGGTCGTCGCCTCGGCCTCGGACTGGTCGGGCTGGTCCGGCTGGTCGGGTGCCTGCGGCTCGGTGGGGTCGGCCGCGTCGCCGCTCTGGTCGCCGTCCAGGTCGCCGTCCAGGCCACCGTCCAGGTCGCCGCTCTGTGCCGCGGGGCCGTCGGCGGGGCCGACCTTCGTGGCGGGGTCGGCGGGGTCGGCGGGGCCCGCGGTCGTGGCCGTGGTCGCCGGCTGGGGGTCGCCGGGGTGCACCAGTTCCAGGCGCAGGCCGCTGGGCAGCGGCCCGGCGGCGTGTCGGTCGGTCGGCGCGTGCGGGTGATCGGGCGCGGGCCGCGCGTGCGGCCGGATACGGAGCTGCACGCCGTCCGAGTCGCCGACCCACAGCGGGGCGGTGGCGCCGCGCACCCTTCCGGAGCGCCGGTCGTCCGCGTCGAGGTCGGGGGCGTCGTCGCTGTGCGTCTCGACGTCCTGCCAGCCCGACCAGCGGTCGGTGCCGGCGGCCCGGGCGCGGACCTGCACCTGGCCGTGCAGGTCGGCCCGCGCGTCGTCCCAGACGACGCCGACGAGGGAGAAGGGCCGCACCTTCCGGGCCGCGACGCCGTACTCCGGCTCCACGTTGGCGCGGTCGGGGCTCGCCACCGGGCGGGCCAGCGGGGACAGCGGCAGCGACTGGGTGCTGCCGGGCAGTGCCGCGCTGGCGGGCGCGGTGTGGGGGGCGGCGGTGTGGGGGGCGGCTATGGCCCCCTGGCCGGGGGTCAACGGGAGGGCCAAGGCGGCCGTGCACGCGACGCCGACCGCGGAAGCTAGGGTTGCACGCATACCGAAACACTGGACATCTCAGACATATCTGTCTATTCGAAAGATGACGGTCGGTAGTCGGGAACGCCCACCACCAGCCCCGGCACGGCCCCGGGTTGACTGCCCGCCAGCCCGCCCGGCGCGTACCCTTGCGGCGATGAACGCCACCGATCACACCCCCGCCGACCTGCTGCAATCCGCACTCGCCGCGGACCCGGCGCGCCCCCTTGTGACCTTCTACGACGACGCCACGGGCGAGCGCGTCGAACTGTCCGTGGCCACCTTCGCCAATTGGGTGGCGAAGACCGCCAACCTGCTCCAGGGCGACCTCGCCGCCGAGCCCGGCGACCGGCTCGCGCTGCTGCTGCCCGCGCACTGGCAGAGCGCGGTGTGGCTGCTGGCCTGCTCCTCCACCGGGGTGGTCGCCGAGGTCGGGGGCGACCCGGCCGCCGCCGACCTGGTGGTCAGCGGCCCGGAGACGCTGGACGCGGCGCGCGCCTGCTCCGGGGAGCGCGTCGCGCTGAGCCTGCGCCCGCTGGGCGCGCGCTTCCCCCAGGTGCCGCAGGGGTTCATCGACTACGCGGTGGAAGTGCCGGCGCAGGGCGACCGGTTCGCCCCCTTCGCCCCGGTGGACCCGGCGGCCCCGGCGCTCGTGGTGGGCACCGACGGTCCCGCGCTGTCCGGGACCGAGGTCGTCGAGCGGGCCCGGGCCGACGCCGCGCGGCGCGGCCTGGAACCCGGTGCGCGGCTGCTGTCGAGCCTGCCGTACGACACCTGGGACGGCCTGTCCGCCGGGCTGCTGGCGCCGCTGGCCACGGGCGGTTCCGTGGTGCTGTGCCGCAACCTGGACCGGCTCAGCCCCGCGGAGGTCGACCAGCGCCGGGCGACCGAGCGCGTGACGGCGATGGCCACCGCGCCGGCGGGCTGAGCCGGCGGTACGCGGCGGGGTCGGCCGCCGGGCCCTCCGCCGTCGGGGCACCCGAGTAGCCCGTCCGGCGCACCGCGGGGCCGGACCGCAGGCCGGGGCGGGCCGTGGGGGTGATGATCGTCGTGACGCACCACCACGCGCGGGGCCGACGCGTTCGCTCCAGTGACCGGCCGCCCCACGCGCCGCGGACTCCGCGGGGGCCACAGCCCGCGGGGGAAGGACCCCGACGTGAGTGAGCGCCCCACCGACCCGGAAGCAGACGAGCCGCCGCCGTCCGGCCCGCCAGCGCCGCGCCAGCGCCGCTGGCTGCGCTGGACGGCGGTGACCGCCTCGGTCCTGGTGCTGCTCGTGGCCGGCGCGGGCTGGGTGCTGTACGAGCGTCTCAACGGCAACATCACCTCCGACAGCGACACGGCGGAGCTGCTGCGCAAGTACGAGGCGGAGCGGCCGACGGTGCTGGTCAAGGGCGCCCAGAACATCCTGCTCATCGGCAGCGACGACCGAGGCGGACCCAACGGCAGGTACGGCCGCGACCGGGGCACCCAGCGCTCGGACACCGCGATCGTGCTGCACCTGTCCCGCGACCGGGACCGCGCCACCGCGGTGAGCATCCCGCGCGACCTGATGGTGCCCATCCCGCACTGCGAGCGGCCCGGCGGCAAGCGCCAGCGGGCGACGTTCGGGCAGTTCAACCACGCCTTCGAGAAGGCCGGGGCGGCCTGCACGATCCGTACCGTCGAGCAGCTCACCGGCGTGCGGATCGACCACCACATGATCGTGGACTTCGAGGGCTTCAAGCGGCTGGTCAACGCGGTGGGCGGGGTCCAGGTGTGCCTCGCGGCGCCGATGCGGGACGCGAAGGCGCGGGTGGATCTGCCGGCCGGGCGCCAGGTGCTGGACGGCGAGCAGGCGCTCGGCTTCGTCCGCGCCCGCTACACGCTCGGCAACGGCAGCGACACCCAGCGGATCGCGCGCCAGCAGGCGTTCATGAGCTCCCTGGTGCGCAAGGTGCAGGGCAGCGGGGTGCTGCTCAACCCGACGAAGCTGTACCCGGTCCTCGACGCGGCCACCTCCGCCCTGACCACGGACCCCGGTCTGGACTCGTTGCGAGATCTGTACAACCTGGTGCGCGGCGTACGGGACATTCCGTCGGACAAGGTTGATTTTCTCACCGTGCCGCGGCGCGCCTTCCGCCACGACGCCGCGCGCGACGAACTCGTACAGCCGGACGCCGACCGGCTCTTCGCCCAACTACGGGAAGACCGTCCGGTGACGCCACGGCGAAGCACGATCGAAGCGGCCGACAACGCCGGCGGGAAGAACGGCACGAAAGCCGACGAAACCGACAGCGCGCCCGGCGGGACGCCGCCCGGTGCCGCCTCCCCCGGACCCGCGCCGACCGCCCGTGGGCTGTGTGAGAAGAGGAAGTGAAAAACTCCGCCGGACGGCGTCACGGTGCCGAATGGATTGGGCAAATTGCCCAGTTGTAGGAACGCGCGAACGGGCACCGGCGTCGCTGCCGAATGAAGTTGGCGGATAGTGTGAGCGATCCGGAGCGCTGGACCAAGGCTTTTCCGCGCCCTGCAGCAGATGATTGACCGCGCGCCGAGGGGGAGGCGCTGCGTGGCACCGACGGAGGACACAGACGACCGTGGACGCGCAAGGCCGTGGGCAGGCGGGCGATTTCGACCCCGCTGATCAGTGGGTATTCAATCCGAGCACCGGCAGCTACGAGCTGCGGCTGGACACCTCCGCGGACACCTCGGAGCCGCCCGCGTCCGCACCCGCACCCGCACCCGGCGGCAGGGCCGCGGCCAGGGAGGCCGCCCGTCGACGCGCCGTCCCCGAGCAACGCGGGCGGCGGGCCGCGCCGCGCGGCGGCCGGGACGCCAAGGGTGGGGCCGGTGGCGTGCCGCAGCAGTCGGGGCCCGTCAGTCGCCGCAAGCCCAAGCCGAAGAAGTCCAAGACCAAGAAGGCCCTCATCTGGGGCGGCGGGACGATGGCGTTCCTGCTGGTGGGCGGCTCGGTCGCGGCGTACCTCGTGTACCAGCACCTGAACGGCAACATCAAGAAGGTCGACGTCGGCGAGAACAATCCCGCCGTCATCGACGGGCCGGTCAACATATTGGTGATCGGCACCGACACGCGCTCCGGCAAGGGCAACGGGAGCTACGGCGACAAGGACAGCGTGGGCCACGCGGACACCACGATCCTCTTCCACGTCTCCGAGGACCGTTCGAACGCCACCGCGCTGAGCATCCCGCGCGACCTGATCACCGACGTCCCGGACTGCACCGTCAAGCAGGAGGACGGCTCCCGCAAGACCATCCCCGGCGAGCGTCAGGTGCGGTTCAACTCCAGCCTCGGCCAGGACGGGCGCGATCCGGGCTGCACCTGGAACACCGTGGAGAAGCTGACCGGCCTTGAGGTGGACCACTTCATGATGGCCGACTTCAACGCGGTCAAGACGCTGTCGTCGGCGGTGGGCGGCGTCGAGGTGTGCCTGGCCCGCGACATCGACGACCCGAAGTCGAAGCTGAAGCTCAGCGCGGGGCGGCACAAGATCCAGGGCGAGGACGCACTCGCCTTCGTCCGGACCCGGCACGGCGTCGGCTTCGAGAGCGACCTGGACCGCATCAAGCTCCAGCAGCAGTTCCTGAGTTCGATGATCCGCGAGATGAAGTCGGGCGGCACCTTCTCCAACCCGAAGAAGATGTGGAAGCTCAGCAACGCCGCCACCGACGCCCTCACGGTCGACACCGGCATTGGGAGCGTAAAGAAGCTGATGGATCTCGGTAAGGACCTGAGCAAGGTCGACATCAAGAACATCACCTTCGCGACAGTGCCGGTCTTCGACAACACCGATCAGGTGACCGTCCTGTTGGACAAACCCAAGGCGGAGCCGCTGTTCGCCATGGTCCGCCAGGACGTGTCGCTGACCGAGGTCAAGAAGAAGGAGAAGGCCGCCAAGGGCAAGGAGGCCGCCCGGCTGAAGGGAACCAAGGCCGATCCCGCGAACGTTCGGGTGAAAGTGCTCAACGGCAGCGGCAAGCTGGGCGCGGCACAGGAGACGGTGACCTGGATGCAGAACGAAGAGGGGATAATTCACAGCACCAACGGCCAGAACGCGCCGTCGGAGATCAAGAAGACCACCTTGGAGTACGCGCCCAACCAGGCCGACCAGGCCCGACGGCTCGCCGACAGCATGGGTCTGCCAGGGTCCGCGCTCAAGCCGGGCACCGTGGAGGCCGACCCCATGGCGGAGATGACGTTGACGCTGGGCGAGGACTACAAGGGCAAGGGCGTTCCGATCACCGCCCCGCGCAAGGCACCGGAGGGTGTCCAGCGCATCGGGGCGGACGATAAGAACGTCTGCGCGAAGTAACCTGCGATTCGCCCGCCCCATCAGGCCGGCAGCACGACCGAGTAGTGGGGAGGCCCGATGCGGCACAACGGCACGCGAGGGGGGCGATCGAGACGGCGCGTTCCGGAGGCCCGCGAACTCGGCTGGGATGACAGCCTCTACGAGGGCGACGCCGAGACGGCCAGGCCGCAGGCCGCCCCCGGCCGGGCCGGTGCGGGCGCGGGCCTGCCGGGCGCGCGCTCGACCGAGGCCGCCGCGGCGGCGTCCGGCGCGGGCTCGCGGGCCGGGGGGCGGCGCGCCCGTGGGCCGGCCGCGCCGCCGGCCACGCCCGGCGGCGGTGACGACGGGGAGCGCGGCGGCCACGGGGGCGGCGGTGTACCGGCGCCTCGGGGCGGCGGCGCGCGGCGCGCGGGCGGCCGGCGGCGCAGCCGGGGGCCGGGCAAGGGGCGGCGCGTACTGCTGTGGTCGGCGGGCGGACTGGCGTTCGTCATCCTCGGCACGGCCGGCGCCGGCTACCTCTACTACCAGCACCTCAACGGCAACATAGAGAAGGACACCCTCAACCTCGGCGAGAACCGGCTGGACCGCAGCACGCCCAACGCGGACGGCCAGACCCCGCTGAACATCCTGCTGCTCGGCTCCGACAGCCGGAACACCGAGGAGAACATCAAGCTCGGCGGCTCGCGCGCGGACGCCGACCGCAAGCCGCTGGCCGACGTGCAGATGCTGGTGCACGTCTCCGCCGACCGCAGCAACATGTCGGTGGTGAGCATCCCGCGCGACACCCGGGTGACCATACCCAAGTGCATCGATGACGACGGCACGGTCTACCCGGAGTCCGACCGCAACATCATCAACTCCAGCCTCCAGAACGGCGGCCCCGGCTGCACGGTCGCCACCTGGGAGGGGCTCGCCGGGGTCCCGATCGACCACTTCATGATGATCGACTTCGCGGGCGTGGTGGACATGGCCGACGCCGTCGGCGGCGTGCCGGTCTGCGTGGACAACAACGTCAAGGACCCCGACTCGGGGCTGCACCTGAACAAGGGCGAGCACGACATCAAGGGCCAGCAGGCCCTGCAGTGGCTGCGCACCCGGCACGGCTTCGAGGACGGCAGCGACATCGGCCGGGCCAAGGCCCAGCACATGTACATGAACGCGATGGTCCGCCAACTCAAGTCCGGCACCAAGCTGTCCGACCCGGGCAAGCTGATGGACCTGGCCGAGGCGGCGACCAAGGCGCTCAAGGTGGACCCGGGGCTCGGCACCGTCAAGAAGCTCTACGACCTGGGCAACGACCTCAAGCGGGTGCCCACCAAGCGGATCACCATGACGACGATGCCGTGGATTCCGGACCCGCGGAGCAAGGCGCACGTCGTGCCCAAGCCGGGTGACGCGGACAAGCTGTTCGAGTTGATCCGCAACGACATCGCGCTCGACGGCAAGGACAAGAAGAAGCTCCCGCCGAAGAAGACCACCGAGCCCACGGTGCCCGCCGCGCCCAAGGGCGAGATCGCCGTCGCCGTCCAGAACGGCACCGGCTCCCCCTCGCTGGCCCCGGTGCCGCAGCGCGCCTCGGCCATCGCGGACGCGCTGATCGCGGACGGCTTCCACCAGGCCATCGCGGACCCGACGCCCAAGCCGCAGGCGGCGACGACGGTGACGTACGCGACCGAGGAGCAGCGCGCCAACGCGCTGGCCGTCGCGGACTCGCTCGGCCTGCCCAAGAGCGCCGTCCAGCTCGGCTCCGGGCTGCCGCAGGTGACGGTGGTCGTGGGCGCGGACTGGCGGGAGGGCACCAGCTTCCCGAAGCCGGCCGACGGCGGGGACGCGGGCAGTGGCGACGGCGCCGGAGGCGAGGAGCGGGACCAGGACACCAAGGCGCCGGACAGCGCGGACGCGCTCAACGGCGACGACGACACGGCGTGCATGAAGGTGAACCCGGTCTACACGTTCTAGTCCCGGCCGGGCCGGCCGCGCCTGGTGGCGCCCGGCCCGACCGGTCGGTCAGGCTGTCGACCCGCCGGCTGGGGCCCTGCCCCGCCGGGCGGCGCTGCCGGCCCAGGCGCGGGCGCGCGGGCCTTCAGCCTCGCCGGCGCGTCGGCGGCGTACGGCGGTGTCGTACGGCGTCGTCGTACGGAGGTGTCGCGGCGGGGCTCAGACGCCCGAGCCGCTGGCGACGACGGCGGGGCGGCGGCTGGCGATGACCTTCTTCGCCAGCGCCCGGGGGCTGGTCAGGAAGCCCCAGCCCCAGGAGAGGTGCATGGTGGCGAGGGCGAGCGGGATCCGCAGCCGGGCGCCGACCGGCAGCCCCTTGCCCGCCGGGACGGAGCCGGCGACGATCGCCGCGAGGTAGCCGCCGGGGACGACCAGGCCCCACGGGGTGAGCGCGACGCCGACGACCAGGCCCGCGGCGATGGCCACCACGGCGGTCGGCGGGGCGAGGTAGCGCAGGTTGATCGAGCCCTGGTGGTAGCGGGCCACCACGTGCCGCCAGCGGCCGTAGTCCTTGTACTGCTTGGCCAGCGCGCGCATGCTCGGCCGCGGCCGGTAGGAGACCTTCAGCTCGGGCGAGAACCAGATCAGGCCGCCCGCCTCGCGGATGCGGAAGTTCAGCTCCCAGTCCTGGGCACGGATGAACTCCTCGTTGTAGCCGCCCTGTTGTTCCAGCGCCTCGCGGCGGAAGACACCCAGGTAGACGGTCTCGGCCGGGGCCGCGGCGCCGCCGGTGTGGAAGGCCGCGTTGCCCACGCCGATCTTGGAGGTCATGGCGGCGGCGACGGCGTGCTCCCAGTCGTTCTCGCCCTCGGCATGCATGATGCCGCCCACGTTCTGCGCGCCGGTCTCCTCAAGGAGTCGCACCGCGGTGGCGATGTAGTTCGCGGAGAGCATGCCGTGGCCGTCGACGCGCACCACCACCGGGTGGCGCGACGCCTTGATCGCCGCGTTCAGCGCGGCGGGCGTGCGTCCCGTGGGGTTGGGCACCGTGTGCACCCGAGGGTCCTCGCGCACCAGCTCGGCGGCGATCTCGTCCGTACGGTCCGTGGACGGGCCGAGGGCGATCACCACCTCCAGCTCGCCGGCGTACTCCTGTTCCAGGATGTGCCGGACGGAATTGCGCAGGTGACGCTCCTCGTTGAGCACCGGCATGATCACGGATACGGCCGGAGGCTGTGACTCAGACATCTTCCCTCGGGGGTACAGGGGTCGCCGCCCAGGTGACTGCGGGTAGTACGGGCCACGTTACCGCTAATGGGGGATGCGGAGGCGCACCGGGCGGGTGGCCGCCGGCGCGATGACCGGCGTGGGGAGCTGTGGCGCTCATCATATGGACTTACGATGTTCACTTCGAGCCGCTTCGCCCGACTTCGCCCTGTTCTGCCCACGCTGTGCCGGGCGTTCCTCCCGCTCTGCGTGCCCGCCCGCCCCCAGCCCGTCGCGGAGGTCTCCCCCAGTGACCCAACCGGACCGCTCCCCGCACCCGCCCCCGCAGCGCCGGCCCCGCACCCCGCGCGAGCCCGCCGCCCCGCCCGTCGCCGCGGCGCGGACCAGGTCGGGGCGCGGCGACCGGCCCCGCTGGGGACGGCGGCTGTCCGTGTCCGTCGCCGTGACGGTGCTGATCGCCGGCGGGGCCGGGCACGCGATGGTCTCCGGCCTGGAGAACGGCATCGACCGGGTCGACCCGTTCGGGTCCCTCGACCACCGCCCCGCCGCCGGCGACGGGACGAACTTCCTGGTCGCCGGCGTCGATCGGCGCGAGGCGATCACGCCCGAGGAGAAGGCCAAGTACCGGCTCGGCGGCGCCCCCTGCAACTGCGCCGACACCCTGATGCTCGTCCACCTCTCGGACGACCACGAGCGCGCCAGCGTGGTCAGCCTGCCGCGCGACTCGTACGCCGAGATCCCCGCGTACACCGATCCGGCGACCGGCACCGTGCGCCGCGCCCACGCGCAGAAGATCAACGCGGCGTACGCGGAGGGCGGCCCGAGCCTGACCGTGCGCACCGTCGAGCACATGACGGGCGTGCACATCGACCACTACCTGGAGGTCGACTTCGCCACCTTCATGCGGACCGTGGACGTGGTCGGCGGCGTCGAGGTGTGCACCGTACGGCCGCTGAAGGACCGGTACACCGGGCTCGACCTGGCCGCCGGGCGGCACACGCTGGTCGGCGGCGAGGCCCTGCAGTACGTGCGGTCGCGGCACGTGGACGGCGCCGCCGACCTGGGCCGGATGCAGCGTCAGCAGCGGTTCCTGGCCGCTCTCATCGACAAGGCGACCGCCAGCGGGGTGCTGCTCAACCCGGTCAAGTTCGCGAGGGTGGCCTCGTCCGTGCTCGGCTCGGTGCGCGCCGACCGGCAGTTGGGCAGCGCCGAACTCGTCAAGCTGGGCAAGGCCATGCGGGGCTTCTCGCCCGCTTCGTCGGAGTTCGCCTCGGTACCTGTCGGGGACGTCAGCTACTCGGTGCCGGGCGTCGGCTCGACCGTACGGTGGAACGAGGCGCGGGCCGACAAGCTCTTCGAGGCCATCCGCGAGGACCGCCCGCTGGCCCCGCAGCGCCCGCGCCGGCCCCGGGCCACCGCGGTCGAGATCGACCCGGCGCAGATCCGGGTCCAGGTCGTCAACGGCACCGACCGCACCGGGCTCGGCGCCAGGACGGACCGCGCGCTACGCGCGACCGGGTTCGCCACCACCGGCGTGGCCAGCAACGCGCGCGAGCGCGGAGCTCCGCACACCGTGATCGCCCACGACCCGCGCTGGCGGGACTCGGCCCGCTCCCTGGCCACGGCCCTGCCCGGCGCCACGCTCCGCGCGGTGCGCGGCCAGGGCCCGGTGCTCCAGGTCACGCTGGGCACCGAGCACCGGGGCGTGCGCCCGGTACGCCCGGAGCACCCGACCCCGGTCGCCGGGTCGGCGGTCAAGGGCGACGAGGTGAGCTGCTCGTAGCGGCGCCGTCGGCCGGTGCCACCCCGCTCTCATCCGCCCGCCGCCCTCCCCCGGCTTCGTCCGCCCTCTGTGCCCGACGGCCGACCAGCCGCATGATGACGGGTGGGTCGGCGCACGGGGGGTGCGCCGCGACGACCCGCCCCGGCACGGGGCGGCGGGGGGAGAAGGACATGAGGGTGCGAAGACTCGTCACCACGGCCGCGGCGACGGCGGTGGGCGCGCTGCTCGTGGGCTGCGCACAGTCGGACCGGAGCGAACTCGTCACGTGGACCGACGAGCACGGCCGGGCCTGCACGGGCGTGGTCATCATCGACTCGGAGGACGGCGACCGCGAGATGTCCAGCCTCGACTGCGACTACGCCCCGGACGGCAGGCAGCCGGGGCGCACCACGACGACGCCGGTGCCCCGCTGAGCCCGGCTCGTGTGCCGGGAAGGCCGGGTCACTCGTCCGGGCGCTGCTCGCGCAGTTCCCGGATGGCGCGGCGCCTGGCGAGCCGGTGCGTGCGCCGGATCTGCGCCTCCTGGAAGCGGCGCGCGTTGCGCTCCGAGTCGGGGATGACCGGCGGCACGCCGCGCGGCATGCCGTCCGCGTCGACGGCGGCGAACACCAGGTAGGCGCTGCCGACCTGAGTGGCGGGCGTGGACTCGTTCCACCGCTCGGCCATGACGCGCACGCCGATCTCCATGGAGGTGCGGCCGGTCCAGTTGCACTGCGCGTGCACGTGGACGAGGTCGCCGACGCGCACCGGCGAGAGGAACGCCATCTCGTCCATGGACGCCGTGACGGCGGGCCCGCCCGAGTGCCGGCCGGCGACCGCTCCGGCCGCGTCATCGACCAGTTTCATGATCACGCCGCCGTGGACGGTCCCGAGGAGGTTCGTGTCCGCCGCCGTCATGATGTGCGACAGCGTCGTGCGCGACGCCGAGGTCGGCTTGCCGGGAAGGTCGTCCCCCGCCGCCGTAGGGCCCTGATCAGTCATGCCCTCCACCATAAGCGGACGGCCCCGACATCATGTTCGGACGCCGTCGACGCCGCCCTGCCGTCGCTCGCCGTACATCTACGCTGGTCAGCGCGGGCGCCACGGGACGCGATCGACGGTACGGGGCGGTCTGGCGCCGACCGGCCCCGGCGGACCGGCCCGCCGCCGTCCACCATCCGACCACCGTCCGACACGACCCGTACGCGGTGTCGGTACGGTGGGCGATCTTCGACGCGGATCCGGAGGGCGGTTTGCCCTGAATTGCCGCCGCCACGGCCTGGGCCTGAATGGTCATGGCCGCCGCTTATGCGCCCCTCGTAATGCATCAGCTCTGCAACAGCACCGCCCCAAGACCGCACCCGCCCTGTGAGCGCGCTGGTGTGAGCGGGCAAACTTCGGCTATGAGCAATTGGCCCGAGGGGTGGAATGGCGACGGTGACCGGGGGCGCGGCGGCGGCGCCGGTCGCGGCCCCGCGCCCGACATCGCGCGTTCGATGCCGCACGTCCGCCGCGACCCCGCGTCCCGCGGTCCGCAGGGCGGACCGCCGCTGCCGCCCGGGATGTCGCCGCGCGGCGCGGTCCCGCCCCAGCAGCAGCCCCCCGGTTACGACGGCGCGCACGCCGGCGACGGCTATGACGACGGGTACAACACCGGTCAGGTCTACGGCGCCGGCCGCGGCCCCCTCCCCCGCGACCCGGGTGGCGGCCAGTCGCCGCACGGCGCCCCGCCCGGCCCGCCGCCCGTGCGCCCGAACTGGCGCAAGCGGATCACGATCGGCCTGGTCAGCGTCTTCGCGTTCCTCCTGGTCGTCTCCATCGGCACGTACTTCTGGGCCGACTCCAAGCTCAAGCGCGAGGTCGACCTGGGCGCCGTGGAGGACCGGCCGAGCGGCGGCAGCGGCACCAACTACCTGATCGTGGGTTCCGACAGCCGCGAGGGCATGTCCGACGAGGAGAAGAAGGACCTGCACACCGGCTCCGCCGACGGCAAGCGCACGGACTCGATGATGATCCTGCACGTCGGGGACAACGGGAACACCATGGTCAGCCTGCCGCGCGACTCCTGGGTGACGATCCCCGCGTTCACCGGTTCCGAGTCCGGCAAGCGCATCCCGGAGCAGCAGCAGAAGCTCAACGCCGCGTTCTCCATCCAGGGCCCGGAGCTGCTGGTCCGGACGATCGAGTACAACACCGGCCTCAAGATCGACCACTACGCGGAGATCGGCTTCGGCGGCTTCGCGAAGATCGTGGACGCGGTCGGCGGCGTCGAGATGGACATCCCGCGCGACATCAAGGACAAGAAGTCCGGCGCCGACTTCAAGAAGGGCAAGCAGACGCTGGACGGCAAGGACGCGCTGGCCTTCGTCCGCAACCGGTACGAGGCGGGCAGCGACCTGGAGCGTACGAAGAACCAGCAGAAGTTCCTGTCCACGCTGGCCTCCCAGGCCGCGACGCCCGGCACCATCCTGAACCCGTTCCGGCTCTACCCGACCATGAGCGCGGGCCTCGACTCGCTCATCGTGGACAAGGACATGAGCCTGTGGAAGCTGCGCTCGATGTTCTGGGCGATGAAGGGCGTCACGGGCGGCGACGGCAAGCAGATGAACATGCCGGTCGCCAACCCCGGCTACAGCACCCCCAAGGGCTCGGCGGTGCTCTGGGACATGCCGCAGGTCAAGAAGCTGGTCGAGCAGTTGAAGAACGACGAGAAGGTCACCGTCTCGGCCAAGTGACCACCGCCTGAGCCCGCCCCGCGCGCCGGTGCACCGCTTCGGCGAGCCGGCAGCGGTGGCGGTGCGGCAGGGCGATGAGTCCGTGAGCGGGCCCCGACAGTAGGTGTCGGGGCCCGCTCGCGTGTGCGCGTGTCGCGAACGGGCTCGCGTGTGCGGAGCCGCCAGGCAGGGCCCCCGGCGGGCGCGTGGGCAGGTCGCGACGGGCGCGCGGGGCCGGGTCGCCGCCACGGGCGTGCGCGTGGGCCGGTCGCCGTCGCGGGCGTGCCCCGGGGCGGGTGCGTACGTGGCGTACGCCGGGGCGGGTGCGTACGTGGCGTGCGCGAGGGCGGGTGCGTACGTGGCGTATGCGAGGGCGGGTGCGTATGTGGCGTACGTGGGGGCAGGTGCGTAGGTGGCGTGCGGGGGGTCGGTCGGTGAGCCGCACGATCGCTCGGCACGCGGCCCGGCCCAGCGCAATCACCCCGGCACGGACCGCCGCGCGGCGCCCATGGTGCTGACCGGCGGGCCGAACGGGTGCGGATGCGGGGTGGGCCGGGCTCGGAGATGCTGGTGACAAGAGCAAGCCGGATCGGCAAGGAGGACGCCATGTCCATGCTCGACAAGCTGAAGAACATGCTCAAGGGGCACGAGGACACCGCGCGCAAGGGCATGAACAAGGCCGGTGACGCGGTGGACCGCAAGACGGGCGGCAAGCACCGAGGCAAGATCGACTCCGCTCAGCAGAAGCTCGACGACCAACTGGGCAAGCGCCGGAACGACCCCGGCCGCTGACGCCGACGCGCCACCCCACCCCACGCGGACGGCCGGCCACCGCCGGGGCCCGCGAGAACGGTCCCCGTGGGGCCGGGCCGCGCGTGATCGGCGTGGGAACGGTCCGCGCCGACGGGGAAGGGGGCGGGGCCGGTCGTGGGAGCCCGCCGGGGTACGCGGGGCTCACTCGCGGTAGACGATGCCCCCGTTGAGCGTGCCCTGGCCGTCGGTGCCGGCCCAGAAGATGGCCAGGCGGTGGGTGCGTACGTTGGCGGTGGGCGCCATTCCCACCAGCGTGGGGGCGCCGATGCCGCGCTCGTTGAGGATGTTCACCGAGGTGACGGGGTCGGCCCCGTTTCCCAGCCGGTCGAGGTCCAGGGCGGCGACGTTGAGCAGCCCGGTGCCGTCCACGCCGGTCCACCCGACGTGCACCCCGCCCCGGTACGAGGTGACCGAAGGCTGCGCGATGCTCTGCTGAGCCGAGCGGACGACCGCCGGCGTCTCCCCGCTCGGGGTCGGCGAGGTCGTGAAAGCGAACCGGAGGAAGCCGTCCGACGCGGTCCAGGCCCACAGGAACCGGCCGCCGGGCACGTCGCTGAGGCTGAACCGGCGCACGGGGCCGCGCGTCGCCCCGACCCAGGCCAGCGTGGCCAGCGCGCTGAAGACCAGCGGGCCGCTCTCGTTCGTCACCACCTGGTTGCCCTGCTGGTCGACCACGCCGACCTGCGGGAACGCCCGGCTGGAGCCCGCCAGCGTGGGGGCGCTCCGCCCGCTGAGTAGGCCGTCGCTCACGATGGTGCGGCCGGCGAGGCGCCCGGTGAAGGTGAAGGTGCGGGTCTCGATCTCCAACGTGGCGACGTGCAACCGCTGCCCGGCGCTGATGTCGACCCAGGCCAGCTGCCCGTGGATGTCCGCCAACAGCCCGCCGGCGAGGGCCGGCGCGTACGGCGAGGAGTCGGCGAGGACCGTCTTCCGCAGCACGGTGCCCGCGAGTTGGCCGGGCGGGCCGGTCGCGTTGGCCACGGTGAGGTTGCGACTGTTCTGGTTGCCACGCCAGGCGAGGATCGGCGTGTCCATCGGCTGGATCACGGCGGGGCCCGACGTACTGCCATCGCCCCACCAGGTCACTTTGTCGACGACATCTCCCATGGCTGCTCCCCGAGGATGCACGGTGCGTCCGCGTGGCCGCACTCGTCGTCCTCACGGTAGGCCGCTTGAGAGGCCGCTGACGGGTCCTGCGCCGCCCCCACCCGCCGGTCCGGAGCACCGTCGCCGCCGCACGCCCCCACCGTCGCCGCGCGCCCGCCACTCGGTTCGCGCCGCGCCTCGGGGGCGCGGCGTGCGCCGGGGCAGCCGATGGCGGCTTGGGGGCAGGGCTGCGAGCTGGGGCCGGGCGCGGGGCCCGGCGCGCCCCGGACGTTCTGGCGTGGCGCCGCGCGCGGGGAACGGAAAACGACCCCCGGCGCGATGCCGGGGGTCGTGGTCCGTACGCGGGTCACGGGTGCGCGGGGGCCGCGGGGCGTGCGGGCCTTGGGTCAGGCCGCGCGGGCGGCATCCGCGACTCCCGCTACGGCAGGTTGCGGGCCATGACGATCCGCTGGACCTGGTTGGTGCCCTCGTAGATCTGCGTGATCTTCGCGTCGCGCATCATGCGCTCGACCGGGTAGTCACGCGTGTAGCCGTAGCCGCCGAGGAGTTGGACCGCGTCGGTGGTGATCTCCATGGCGGCGTCGGACGCGTAGCACTTGGCCGCGGCGCCGTAGAAGGTCAGGTCCTCGTCGGGGCCGCCGGCCGCGACGCGCTCGGACTTGGCCGCCGCCGCGTAGGTGAGCTGCCGCGCCGCCTCCAGCTTCATCGCCATGTCGGCCAGCATGAACTGGACGCCCTGGAAGTCGCCGATCGGCTTGCCGAACTGCTTGCGCTCCTTGACGTACCCCTTGGCGTAGTCGAGGGCGCCCTGCGCGATGCCGAGGGCCTGGGCCGCGATGGTGATGCGGGTGTGGTCCAGGGTCTTCATCGCGGTGGCGAAGCCGGTGCCCTCGGCGCCGAGCAGGCGGTCCGCGGGGATGCGGACGTTGTCGAAGTAGACCTCGCGGGTGGGCGAGCCCTTGATGCCGAGCTTCTTCTCCGGGGCGCCGAACGAGACGCCCTCGTCACCCTTCTCGACGACGAACGCCGAGATGCCCTTGGAGCGCTTCTCCGGGTCGGTGACGGCCATGACCGTGTAGTAGTCGGAGACGCCCGCGTTGGTGATCCACCGCTTCACGCCGTTGAGGACGTAGAAGTCGCCGTCCCGGACCGCCTTGGTCTTCATGCCCGCGGCGTCCGAGCCCGCGTCCGGCTCGGACAGGCAGTACGAGAACATCGCGTCGCCCTTGGCCAGCGGGCCCAGGTACTTCTTCTTCAGCTCCTCGGAGCCGGAGAGGATGACCGGGAGCGAGCCGAGCTTGTTCACGGCGGGGATCAGCGAGGAGGAGGCGCAGACGCGGGCCACCTCCTCGATGACGATCACCGTCGCGAGGGCGTCGGCCCCGGCGCCGCCGTAGGACTCGGGGACGTGCACGGCGTGCAGGTCGTTGGAGACCAGCGCGTCCAGGGCCTCCTGCGGGAAGCGGCCCTCTTCGTCCACCTCGGTCGCGAACGGCGCGATCTTGGCTTCGGCGAGGGCGCGCACCGACTCGCGGAGCATGTCGTGCTCCTCGGCCGGGCGGTAGAGGTCGAATCCGACAGTGTTCTTCTCCGCGGAGGCCACGGTGTCCTCACTCCCTGAGTAGGCGTACCCGAGCGTTAATAACCGTTAAGTAACCCAATCCTAGGGGTGGCGGCCGAGACGCGGGTACGTGAGTTAGACGACAGCGGCTCAGTTTCCCGAATGAGGCCCGGACTATGCTCGGGCCACGCAGTCCGGCCCGCCCTCACCACGATTCGTACCCACGGAGCACAGCATGGCCCCCAAGATCACTGTGATCGGCACCGGGTATCTCGGCGCCACCCACGCCGCGGCCATGGCCGAACTCGGGTTCGAGGTGCTGGGCCTCGACGTCGACCCGAAGAAGATCGAACTGCTCTCCTCGGGCCGGGTGCCGATGTACGAACCGGGCCTTGAGGACCTGCTGCGGCAGCACGTCGCCGGCCACGAGGGCAGCAGCGGGCGGCTGCGGTTCACCACCTCCTACGAGGAGGTCGCCGACTTCGGCGACGTGCACTTCGTGTGCGTCAACACGCCGCAGAAGCAGGGCGAGTACGCCTGTGACATGCGGTACGTGGACAGCGCCTTCGAGTCCCTCGCCCCACTGCTGCGCCGCCCCGCGCTGGTCGTCGGCAAGTCCACGGTCCCGGTCGGCAGCGCGAGCCGGCTCGCCGCGCGCCTGAGCGAGCTGGCGCCGGTGGGCGAGGACGCGGAGCTGGCCTGGAACCCGGAGTTCCTGCGCGAGGGCTTCGCCGTCCAGGACACCCTGCGGCCGGACCGCATCGTCGCGGGCGTCACCAGCGAGCGGGCCGAGAAGGTGCTGCGCGAGGTCTACGCGGCGCCGCTGGCCGCGGGCACGCCGTTCGTGGTGACCGACTTCCCCACCGCCGAGCTGGTGAAGACCTCCGCGAACTCCTTCCTGGCCACCAAGATCTCGTTCATCAACGCGATGGCCGAGGTGTGCGAGGCCGCCGACGGCGACGTGGTCAAGCTGGCCGAGGCGATCGGCCATGACGAGCGGATCGGGAAGAAGTTCCTGCGCGCCGGGATCGGGTTCGGCGGCGGGTGCCTGCCCAAGGACATCCGGGCCTTCATGGCCCGCGCCGGCGAACTCGGCGCCGACCAGGCCCTCACCTTCCTCCGCGAGGTCGACTCGATCAACATGCGGCGGCGCGGCCACATGGTCGAACTGGCCCGCGACGCCGTCGGCGGTTCCTTCCTGGGCAAGCGGGTCGCGGTGCTGGGCGCCGCGTTCAAGCCGGACTCGGACGACGTACGGGACTCGCCGGCCCTCAACGTGGCCGGTCAGATCCACCTCCAGGGTGCGCAGGTCACGGTGTTCGACCCGAAGGGGATGGACAACGCGCGCGCCCTCTTCCCCACCCTGGGGTACGCCCCGAGCGCCCTGGACGCGGTGCGCGGCGCCCATGTCGTACTGCATCTGACGGAGTGGCGCGAGTTCCGCGAGCTGGACCCGGAGGAGCTGGGCGGCGTCGTCGACGACCGCCGCATCCTCGACGGCCGCAACGCGCTCGACCCCGAGGTCTGGCGCCAGGCCGACTGGACGTACCGCGCCCTGGGCCGCCCCCGCCTCTGAGACCCCCCGGGGCCGCGACGGCGTCATGGCGCGGGACGCACCAGTCGCGTGTCGTACGCCAGGATCACCGCCTGCACCCGGTCGCGGGCGCCCGTCTTGGCGAGGATGCGGCTGATGTGGGTCTTGACCGTGGACTCGGCGAGCCGGAAGCGGGCGCTGATCTCCGCGTTGGACCAGCCCTTGCCGATCACGGTGAGGATTTCCCGCTCCCGCTCGGTGAGGGCCTCAAGCCGCGGGTCCAACGCGCCATCCGCACGACTCCCGCCCGGCCCGCCGCCCGGCGTCGGCAGCCGGTCCGCGTAGGCGTCGAGCAGGCGGCGGGTCAGGCCCGGGGCGACCACGGCGTCGCCGCTGGCCACCGCGCGGATGCCGGCGAGCAACTCCTCCGGCTGGGCGTCCTTGACCAGAAAGCCGCTGGCCCCGGCGCGCAGCCCGGCGTACGCGTACTCGTCGAGGTCGAACGTGGTCAGGATCAGCACACGGCTGCGGTCGCCGGCGGCGACGATGCGGCGAGTGGCCTCCACGCCGTCCAGGCCCGGCATCCGGACGTCCATCAGGACGACGTCGGGACGCAGTTCGGCGGTCTTGCGGACGGCCGCGGTGCCGTTGTCCGCCTCGCCGAGGACCGCCATGTCGTCCTGGCTCTCCAGCAACATGCGGAAGCCGAAGCGCTGCAACGGCTGGTCATCGACGATGAGGACCGTCGTCACGACGCGCCACCCACCTCTCGCCTCTCGCACGCCCCGGGCACAGTGCCCGTCACCTGCCCGCCCCACCCCTCGCGCGACCCGCGCCCGATACCCGTCCCCTGTGCGTCCTGTGCGTCGCGTGCAGCGCGTGACTCGCGTGAGTTCCGTGCGCTGTGGGAATCGTGTGTGTCCCACGCGTCCCGTGCGCCGTGTGCGTCCCGTACGGCGCGTGCGCTGTGGGCGACGCCTGTGTCCCGCACGACGTCAGCCTTCCGACCTTGCGGGGCGGTCCCGCCGAGGGCGGAGCCCGCGCCCCGGAGGTCGGGCGCACCGGGCTTGGCATCCGGCCGGGGCTCGGCGTCCGGCCGCGGTTCCGTGTCCGGTCGGGGCTCGGCATCCGGCTGCGGTTCGGTGTCCGCGCCGCGGGGGGTCGGTGGGCGTGGGGGTGGGGTGGCGGGGGACGCGGGGAGTTCCAGGCGTACGTGCCAGCCGCCGTCGGAGCGCGGGCCCGCGGTGAGGGCTCCGTCGTAGAGCGCGGCCCGTTCGCGCATGCCGCGCAGGCCCCTGCCCTGGTGGCCGCCGCCCGTCGCGAGCTGTCCGTGTCGTAGCTGGCGCGCGGGCCCGCCCGTGTCGATGACGGCGACGGAGAGCGCGTGCGGCGCGTGCGTCACCTCGACCATGGCCGTGGCCTGTGGGCCCGCGTGCTTGAGCGTGTTGGTCAGCGCCTCCTGTACGACCCGGTACACGGTCAGCTCGCGGCCGGGTGAGCCCGGCGCGGGCGTGCCGCGCTCCGACAGGCGCACCGGCAGCCCCGCCTCCCGCACCCGGTCCACGAGTGTGCCGAGGTCGGCGAGCGTGGGCTGCGGGCCGAGTTCGGGTTCGGGCTGCGCGTCCGTGTCATCGTCGTCGCGCAGCACGCCGAGCAGTCTGCGCAGCTCGTCCAGCGCCTGCCGGCTGGTGGCGCCGATCGCCGTCAGCGCCTGGGCCGCGCGCTCGGGGCTCTTGCGCGCCGCGTACGAACCGCCGTCGGCCAGGCCGGTGATGACCGAGAGGTTGTGGCCGATGATGTCGTGCATCTCGCGGGCGATGCGGGCGCGTTCGGCGGCGGCGGCGAGCTGGGCCTGCTGGTCGCGTTCGACCTCAAGCTGGCGGGCCCGTTCCACGAGCGAGGCCGTGTAGTCGCGGCGGCTGCGGACCGCTATGCCGAGCAGCGCCACCACGACACTGCCCGTGACGACGGGGAGGAACGCCTGCCCCCAGTCCCCCTCGGGCCAGCGCGTCGCGCCCACCGCGGCCTGCGTGACGACCAGCGCGCCGGCGACCGTCAGGGCCTTGCCCGGCAGCCGCAGGGCGATGCAGAAGAGCACGATCAACTGCCCCAGCTGGCCGACCTGGAGCCGCGTACCCACCCACGCGTCCACCAGGCCGATCACCGACATGGCGGCGAACGCGGCCAGCGGGCGTCTGCGGTGCCAGGGCAGTGCCAGGACGAAGCCCGCCGCCATGGCGGCCACCAACGCCACCGGCACCTCGTCGGAGTGGGCGATCCGCCGCCAACTGCCGCCGCCCACGTCCACGCTGGCCGCTGCGGCGAACACCAGCGTCAGCAGCGCGTCCCACAGCACCGGGCGGCGGGCGTCGAGGGCACGCACCCGCCGCGCGGCCCGGTGCGCCCATCGGATCGGATACGGGCCACTCGGCGTCCACTCCTGGACGCCCCCCACCGCGCTCATCCCCGCCCACCCCTCGTTCGTCGCTCTCCCCCGTGCCGGCCTCACGTCGGCCGACCCCGTACCGGCCCTGCTTCACCCGGCCCCGCGCCGGCCCCACGTCGGCCAGCCCCCGCGCCGGCCCCACGTCGGCCGGCCCCATGCCGAGCCTGCTTCGGCCGGCAGGGTGTCGGGCGGGCCGCCCGTACGCGCCGCCCACCCGGCACCATCCTCGTACCCCGCGCACCGGCCGCCCGCCCCGCGGGTGGGCGCACGTCCGGCGTCACGCGCCCGCCCCGCGCGCCGGCCGGGCCCGTCGCTCACACGTCCCGGCGGCGCAGGAACAGCGCCGCCACCGCCAACGTCGCCGCGACCGAGCAACACAGGGCGAACAGGGCCGGGCCCGGGGCCAGCATGTCGGGGCCTGGGTCCACCATCATCAGGGCCTGCGCCGCCTTGCTCGGCAGGCAGGCGACGATGTCGTCCACCACGTCGTACGGCAGCAGCCCGACCACCTCGGGCAGCACGAGCACCGCCCCTATGTACGCGCCGATCGCCGCCGGAACGCTGCGCAGCAGCGCGCCGAGCCCCAGGCACAGCAGGCCGAGGAGGGCGATGCCCACCGCCGCCCCGCACAGCGCCCGCGCCACGCCGGGATCGCCGAGGCCCGCCGCCATGTCCGTGCCGGACAGGAAGACCTGGGCCAGGGGGAAGGTGAGGAAGACGGTCGCGAACATGACCGCGAGGGCCACACTGCCGAAGACGACCGCCTTGGCCCACAGCACGGGCAGCCGGCGCGGCACGGCGGTGAGGGAGGCCCGGATCATGCCGGACGCGTACTCCCCGGCGGTCACCAGCACGCCGAGCACGGCGAGCAGGATCTGCCCGAACTGCGTGCCCAGTAGCGTGAGTTCGACGGGCTCGATGCCGTCGCCGTCACCGCTCTGGTACGTCCCCGCGACCACCGCGCCGAGGCCGGCGGTCACCAGCAGGGTGGCGGCGAGGATGCTCCAGGTCGAGCGCAGTGACCACAGCTTGGCCCACTCCGAGCGGACCACGCGCGGCCAGGTGACCCGGTAGTCGACGGGCGGGCCGGCCACGGCGACCGTGGGCGAGCCCGCGCTCCGCCGCCGGGGCTGGCGCTGCTGCCGGGGCTGGCCCTGCTGGGACTGGGTGACGAGGTCGTCGGGTCGGCCGGTCACGTGGCGGCTCCTTGGGACGCGGTGGCGTGCTGTGAGGTGGGGGTGGGCTGAGGGGTGGTCGGGTCGTCGTCGTGGGCCACGTACTCCACCGCGTCCCGCGTCAGCTCCATGAACGCCTCCTCCAACGAGGCGCGGCGCGGCGTGAGTTCGAAGACGGGTATGCCGTGTGCCGCCGCGGTGCGGCCGATGCGCTCGCCGTCGGCGCCGGTGACCCGCAACGTGTCCGGGCGGCCGTCGGCCGCCTCGATCCGCACGTCGGGGCCCGCGAGCAGGGCCCGTAGCCGGTCCGCCTCCGGCGAGACGACCGTGATCTCCCCGAGCCCCGCGTCGCGCACGAACCGCTCCACCGTGGTGTCGGCGAGCAGCCGGCCGCGTCCGATGATGATCAGATGCTCCGCGGTGACCGCCATCTCACTCATCAGGTGCGAGGAGACGAAGACCGTACGGCCTTCGGCCGCGAGGGACTTGAGCAGGTTGCGTATCCATAGCACGCCCTCCGGGTCGAGCCCGTTGACCGGCTCGTCCAGGATGACCGTGGCCGGGTCGGCGAGCAGCGCGGCGGCGATGCCGAGCCGCTGCCCCATTCCGAGGCTGAACCCCTTGACCCGCCGGTCGGCCGCCTCGCCGAGCCCCACCCGGTCGATGACCGCGTCCACCTGGCGGCGCGGTATGCCGTGGGTGTGCGCGAGGGCCTGGAGGTGCGCTCTGGCCGTGCGGCCGGGGTGGATGGAGCGGGCTTCGAGCAGCGCGCCGACCTGACGTAGCGGCGCGGGGTGGCTGGCGTACGCGCGGTCGCCGATCGTGGACCGGCCGCTGGTGGGGGCGTCGAGCCCGAGCAGCATCCGCATCGTCGTCGACTTGCCGGCGCCGTTCGGGCCGAGGAACCCGGTGACCATGCCCGGCCGCACGGTGAAGGTCAGGTCCCGCACGACGGTCTTCTCGCCGTACCGCTTGGTGAGCCCGTAAGCCCTGATCATCGCTGTGCTCCCGTCATCCCGGCGCCCCTTGGCTGGGCCACCCCGCGGCCTGGCCCGCGCGTATCGGAGCACGTCAGAGCAGGCGCGTCGGCGCACGCCCTGACGTGCGGGCCCGGTGCTCCCGTGGCCCACATCCGACGTTAGGCACGGCGCCGCCCCCACTCGTCAGCCCGCGGTCCGCTGCGGGCCGGCCGGACGTAGTACCGGGGTACGACGGGTCCCCTGGGGGATGCCACGGCGGGGCGCGGGCGAGGTAAGGGGAGGGCCGGTGGCGAAGTTCCGCGCGGTGATCAGGCGCGGTGAGTGGCGTATGGAACGCACACCACGTGCGTTCGGAGGTGCGGCGTCGGGTGTTCAGGCCAGTTTGGCGACTGCCCCTGACGAAACGCGCACCAGCCCGCAGAGCGGGTCGGTACCGTCGTGACCATGGCGACGGGGGCGGCCGGCCCTGCCGACGGGGCGATGCGGGTGGTGCGGCGGCTGTACGCGCTCGTGAGCATCCCGCTGTACCTGCCTGCGTACCCGCCCGTACCCGCTGCGCCTGTGGTTCCTTCACCGCAAGGGAGCGGCGCTGGGGTCAGCGCCTGTCCCCGGGGACGACGTGCGCTGCCGGCTGTCGACCGTCGTCCCGCTGTGGTCCTTGACCGACGAACAACTCTGCCCTGGGAGGGCGCATGCCTGACCCCGACTCCCCAGCGAGCCAGTCGGCCAGCGAAGGGGACTCAGGAACTCCCGTGCCGGACACGCCGGCGGCGCGACGCCACGTCGCAGGCGAAGCACCTCGGTCCACCCCGACTACGGACAGCCCTGAGCCAACCTCGCCACCGGCACGTGGCGCATCCGCCGGTGGCGGCACAGCCAGAGGTCTACCTGACCTCATCGCCGAGGTGGCATTGCCCGGAATAGCCGACTCACCGTCCACCGGGAGGCGCAAGAGGATCTGGGTGACGTTGGCCGTCGTGACCGTACTCGCTCTTTTGGGCTGGGCCTTCCCCTACACACTCGATTACCTCTCGACGGAAACGACGACTCGTCGCGCGAAAGAAGCGGAAGAAAAGATTGACCGAGAAGGGCCTGCTTTCACCTCACGTGTCAGAGAGGAAGAAGTAGGGCTTGACGGCGGAGTGGTTATTACCATGGACCGCCCACTCACCCCCGCCGAAAGCGAGACGCTCACGACGGCCGACCTGGGAAAGGAAGAAGATGTCAGAAGGTTCAACAAGCTCGTGGCGTCACACGGCGGGGAGAAGCTGAACGTACCCGCAGGTCGCACCGATCCGTACACGAGGGTCTGGCTCATGGACCTGTTCAGCGACAGGGCGGCGAGCCTTTCCATCGTCGGAATGCGCGCCAAGGACCTGAGGTGTGAACCGGCTTCCGCAAAGACCGTCCTGCATTTCCCTCCGCAAGGCGCAGGCACCTACGAAGGCATGTGGTTCGACCTGTCAAAAAATCCCTATCCAACCATCGCTGACCGCAGCGACAAACATTTCGGAAAGCCGTTCTTCAGTTACAAGAAGATTGACCTGGGGAACGGCGCCACCCCCGGCGGCCTACGAGTGGGGGTCACGTCGGGAGCGAAGGACTGCGACTGGGTATTCGAAGTGGAGTACAGGGACGCCGAGGGAACTCACACACAGCAAATCAAGAACGGGGAGAAGAGATTCACCATTGACGGATACCCGGAGCATCCCGAGCAAACTTTCGTGAGCTTCGGGCCGCCCGACTACTTCAAAGATTGCAGCACCGACGCAGCGTGTTGATGACCGCGTTCTCCGTGGAAGGGGCGCAGGGCGCGGGCCCGGGGGGCGAGCCCTGAAGGGGCGGGCCCCTTCAGGGCGGAGGCGTCAGCGTCGGCGTGCTGACGTCAGTCGCTGACGGCCAGGTCAGCCAGGTGCCTGAGCGAGTTGGAGAGGTGGTCCGGGCCGAACATCGGGAACTCCAGGTACTGCCGGATGGACGGCGGCACCTCGGTCCAGTCGTAGGTGAGCGTCACCTCCGTCTCGGACGGGCCCAGCGGCACCAGGTCGTACCGCCAGAACCAGCCGCCGAACGTCAACTGGCCGTCCTCCTTCTCCTCCCCGGTCAGCCAGCCGATCGCGCGCGGCGCGTCGAACACGTGGACCTTGTTGGCCACCTGGTAGTCACCGTTGGGGTGGTTGGGGTGGTACATGGCCATCCGGAAGATCTGCCCCTCCTCGGCCAGCGGCGCCCGCTCGACGGCCTCCTGCACCCACCCGGTGCCGTCGATCGCCGCGTGCGTCGCCGGATCCGCCAACACGGCGAACACCCGCTCGGCGGGCGCGGCGACCGTCAGCGTGGCACTCACGTACTCCCGGTCTCCGCCCTTGCCCTGTTCACGACTCTGTTCACGGCTCTGTCCCTGGCCCACGGTCCGCGGCTCCTCGTCGTCTCGTCCGTGCTTTGCGTCTGTCGCGGACACGGTAGGTGACGCGAGGTGTCGATCAACGGCACTCCTCACCCCGGGAGTTGCGCCGGCCGGGTGGAGCTGAGCGCCGAGCGGGCCACTCATGGTCGACGGCGGGGGCGGGGCGGGCAGTCGAGCCACCCGTTGCGGGCGCGCTCACGATGAACGCCGGGATCGCCGCGACCGCCGCGCCCAGGGCCGAGGCCAACCCCACGTCATCGGCCAGCGCGTCCGTACCGGCCCAGCGCCGCTGGTGCGGGCAGGCGGGTGAGCAGGCGCAGCGGGGTCCGTCCGCCGCGCGAACATCGCCCTCGGCCACCCAGCCACCGTCGACGATGACGATCAACTCCTCCGGCTCCCGGTCCGCGGGCGCCCGCTGGTCGATGGCCAGTACGCGGTGGGCGTTCGGCAAGGTCAGGCCGAGTGCGTACGCGGTACGTTCCGCCGCGACCATCAGCGGTTCGCCCGGCCGTAGCAACACACTGGGCACCTGCCAGGGGCCCGCGCCCGTACGGACCTGCAACACGCGCGGCCAGCCCGCCGAGAGGTCCCCGGGGTGGTCGGGGTCGCGTGGCCGCCACACCAACAGACTCACGCGTACCTGCCGTTCCGTCATGCCGTCCCTCCCGTACCTCGACGCCACTCCTCCACACCCAGGCCACAGTCCTCGGGCGCCTTGCCGTTGGTCGTCATCACCCCGGCCGCGTCCGCGCCGTCCGACCAGAGGAAGCTGCCCGGACCGGTCAGCGCGTCCAGGGCGAGTTGGACGCGGTGCGCGTTGGGCCGCAGGTCACCGGCGGCAAGGCCGACGGGGTCGAACAGGCTCAGCTCGTAGGCGTGCTGGAACGCGCAGTCCGACACCGGCCGCCACCCGGGCCCGGCGCCGCGCCCGGCATCCGCGAGGAAGAACCGCAACACGCAGCCCAGCGCGGTCCTTACGGTGTGCTGCCCGGTCAGCACGGAGCATCTCCTCCCGCACCGGTGGGTCACTCTGTCCCTGGGTTGATCCATGACTCCCTGTCTCCTCCAGGCGCGGTACGCCCATGGCACGCGCGACGTGGGGCGCTTCTCCGCGCCGTGCGTGGCGGGGGAAAGCCGCAGCGGGCTGGACGCCGCTCGCTCGCGCATTCCGATCTCGCTCTAGGCAACCGATCGCTTACGCTCGGCGGTACCGTCACTGAAGGCGTCGGCTTAAAAGCCGTAAAAAGTCTTCCAGCACGAGGAGTTGAGGGCATGTCTGATCGCCTGCCCAACGCGCACCTGGAGCGGTTGTTCCGCGAGACCGGCTGGACGTTGCGCCAGTTCGCCCAACAGGTGAACCGGTTGGCGACGGAACAGGGGGCACCCAGGTCCTACAGTCCGCAGACGGCGCGGGCCTGGCTCCAGGGCCACATGCCGAGGACAGAGACCCGACCGCTCATCGTCGAGGCTTTGGCGCGCCGCCTCGGACGGCCGGTGCACCCGGCAGACGCGGGTTTCCCCGCGCCGACCGACGATGAGGCCGGCGCACCCAGCACCGTTGCGGACCTCGTACGTCTCGGCAGTGACGACATGAGCCCTACGCGACGCGGCATCGTGGGAGCCGGACTCTTCTCCGCGGCCCTCGCCATTCCTGACTGGCCCGATGTCGTGGGGCGTATGGAGGCTGCCCGGAAGGGCCAGATGCGGCGCATAGGGATGCCCGAGGTTCACATGGTCACGGCCATGACCGAACGCATCTCGGAGTTGGACGACCAATTCGGCGGTCGGCACGCCCGCCCCATGGCAGCAGCGTTCCTGGTGAACACGGTGGCTCCGTACCTGCACACGGAGGCGCCGGAATCCGTACGCAAAGCGATGCTCTCGGCCGCCGCCGACCTCTGCTATCTGACGGGCTACATGGCCGTGGACGAGGGGCTTAACGGGCTGGCCCAGCGGTACTACGTACAGGCGCTGAAACTCGCCGGCGCCGCCGATGACCACCTCACGTACTGCACCACCCTTCGCGGCATGAGTGTGCAGGCCGTCGATCTGGGCCACAGCCAGACAGCGATGAGGCTCGCCGACGCCGCCGCGGCGGCATCCCCGCAGGCAGGGCCCCGCATGCGGGCCTTCCTGGCGGGCCAGCAGGCGCACGCGGCGGCCCTGGGCAACGAGGGAAAGGCGCTCACCTACCTCCGCGAAGCCGAAGTGGCCATGGAAAAGGCCGAGGCGCGATCCAAGACCTTCGGTTCCTACAATCCCTCTTCCCTGGCCTACCACGTGGGGCAGGTGCGCTACGCATTGGGCGATATCGCTGGATCGATCGACGCACTCCAGGAATCCGACAAACTGCGGCACCATTCGCTCCAGCGGAATCGCGTCCGATATCTGTCCATCCTCGCCGAGCGGCAGTGCGAATTCGGGCACCTGGAAGCGGCATGCCAGACCTGGGGAATGGCCGTTGAGATCTATCCGCAGGTCCAATCGGGGCAGTGTGATCGCGCGATGCGCGCCATGAACGAACGCATCCGCCCCTACCGGAAGAACCAAACAGCGCGTGACCTCTACGAGCGGGCGCGGCTCGTCTGCCCCGCCCCCGCGTGAGCCTGTACAGGGCCCGGCGAGCGCTGAGTTGTCGCGCTACGGAGCGCACTCCCATGCGCCGGGCTCTGCTCGCCGAGCGCCGAGGCGGCATGGTGGAGGGCAGGGAGTCGACGGCGGGGGCCGTGGAACGATGGATCGCGAACGCCGCGCTCGTTCCTCGTGCGTGAAACGCTGCCGATATCTATCGTTTCGCCCTCGACTCCCCCGTACTACCTCCTGCGCGACACGCGAGCGAGCGTCACCGTCCGCCGGGGTGCGGTGTAGCCGGTGCACGCGCCGGGTCTGTCGTGTGCCCCGCGCGGGGAAGCTTCCCCCATGAGCAGCACCACGGCGGACACCCCGCCGACGCCCGGAGAGAACATCGCCGTCCTCCGCAAAGCACGGGGCATCGGACAGGCCAAGCTCGCGAAGCGCAGTGGGTTCTCGGTGAGTTGTCTCAGCAAGGTGGAGACGGGACTGCGCCCCGCGACGCCTCAATTCGTAGCGGCCGTTGCCGCCGCGCTCCGCGTGACGACCGCCCGCGTCTACGGACAGCCGTTCGCCGACACGTCGCAGCAGGCCGAAGGGCTCGACGTGCTCCGGGCGGCCGTTCGCCGACACACCCTGCCGCGCGAGGACGCGCTACCGCCTGCGGCCTTGCTCAGCGCGGTGCGCGAGGCGGTGGACCTGCGGGCGCAGACCCGCTACCTGGATCTGCTGGCACTGCTGCCCAAGCTGCTGGGGCAAGCCACGGCGAGCGCCTTCGAGGCCCCTGGGGACGCGACGGCTTGGGCCCAGGTGGCGGACCTGTACGGATGTGCGTACGGCGTGGCCCACCGGCTCGGGCAGGCCGATCTCGCCGACATGATCGTCTCCCGGCAGACGTGGGCAGCCCGGCAGACGTGGGCGCCGGACGTCGAGGCGTCCGCGGCGTGGAACGAGGCCGGCACGTACCAGACCGCCGGGCAGTACGACGACGGCCTGGCCGTCATCGAGCGGGCCATCAGCGCGTACGAGCGAGCCACGCGCGCTCTCGGTGCCACGCCCGAGCGGCTGGTCTCCCTGGGCTCTCTGCACCTGCGCGGCGTCGTCCTCGCGTCGCGGCACCGGGATGCCGCGGCCACCGAGGCGCACGTCACCAAGGCCAAGACCCTTGCGGAGCAGCTCCCGAGGGACGTGCTCGCGCACAACCTCACGTTCGGGCCCGGCAACGTCGCCCTCTACGAGCTGGCCGCCCACATCGAGTTGGACAGGCCGGCCGACGCGGCGCGGATGGCGACGCCCCTGCTGGCTTCCCCGCCCGCCGGCCTCCGCCCCACGCGGGTGGGGCGCCTGGCCATCGACGCCGCCCGGGCGCACCTCGCGGTGCGCGGGTACGAGGAGGCCGAACGGGCACTGGGGCAGGCGTTCGCGGTGGCCCCGGAGATGGCCGCGGTGCACCCGATGAGCCGCGAGGTCATCCGCGTTCTCTTCGTCCTCAACCAGCGCACGCGGCCTCGCCTGCTGGAGATGGCGCGCCGGGTCGGCCTGGCCACGTAGCCGGTATGCCCGTCACCTGAGCGGCACCCTGGCCAGGGGCAGTGGCCAGGGACAGTCGACGCCCAGCCATCACGACCGCTCGACCGCCGGAGGCACCCGCTCAACCCACCACCGCCTCCCCGTCACCGGGTCGCCGCTCCAGACGCACTGCTCCTCGCGGGTGCGGGTCATGCCGAAGTCGTACACCGTGGGTGAGCCGGCCCGTTGCCAGTCGCGCCAGGCGGCGTCGAGTTCGGCGGCGAGGCGGCGCGGGCCGCCCTGATAGGCGACGGTGGGGCCGGCGGCTGGGTTGACGATGGTCGCCCAGGACGAGTGGCCGTCGTGCAGCCAGGCGGTCGCTCGCCGGTCGGGGAGCGCCTCGGTGCGCACCCGCACGTCGGGCAGGGCGACCCGCAGCGCGAACAGGAGGTTGGCGTCGGTGTGCAGCAAGGCCAGGTCGTCCCGTGCCATGGGGGTCTCCTCGTCCGGCGGGTCGGCTCCCCTGACCGTTTCCCACGGCCGGCCCTGGTCCGTTCCACGGCTGGGCATGAAGGTCGCCAGCCCCTGCATCCAGCCGCTCGCCGAGCGGCCGTCGGCGGCGACGGTGAGGGCGACATGGCCGAGCCGTCCCCACGGGGCCACGATCCGGCCGCCGGGTCGCGTCTGCTCGACCCAGGCCCAGGGGACGAGGTCGACGGCGTAAGTGGCCATGACCCGGTGGAAGCGGCCGTGCGCGGGCGCTCCCCGCGTGCCGTCGCCGGTCAGCACGGTGACGCGGGCGCCGGCCGCCGACACGTTCCGCCGCGCGAGGTCGGACAGTCGGGGGTCGGCCTCGATGGTGGTGACCCGCCCGTCGGGGCCGACGCCGTGTGCCATGAGCGCCGCGTTGCGACCCGTCGCCGCGCCGAGTTCGAGGACGGCGTGGCCGGGCTCCAGCATCAGGGAGTCGAGCATGTCGGCCACCACCGCCTCACAGCTCAGGCTGGAGCTGGGGAAGCCGTCCGTCACCTGGATGACGGTGGAGTCGTACGGGCCGCCGTAGACGAGATCGGCCCACCGGCCCGGGGTCGCGGTTCGATCGACAGGCGCGTACGCGTGGCCTGACCAGGCGCAGAGCCGGTCCGGGGCGAAGGCGTGGCGCGGTAGGGCCCGCATGGCGGGGCGGACCCACGGGGAGCCCGCCGGCCACAGGCCCCTGCTCGCCATGGCGTTGTCCAACCGGTTCTGGCGGCGGCGGAGTCGGGGCGCCGGCACGGCTACTTCCGCCGGTTGCCCGAGGGCGGCGGCGGGTCGGGCACCTTCCCGTCGGAGTTGCCGGGTGGCGGCTTCCCCTGGCCGGGGTCCGGGTCCGGCTTGCGGTGATCGCCCATGGCGGCCCCTTCTGGCTGTCCTGGCTGCCTCCCGGTCGGAGGCTGACACCAGCATGGGGGTGGGCGGGCGGCCGGGGCTCGCGAAGGACAGAAGTGGCCATCGTCCGATCACCACCGGCCGCGACGGCGCCAAGCCCAACCACCCACGGTCAGAAGGCCGTGTCTGGCCGGCGCCGGGCCTGCTTCAGCCCGGCTGCCAGCTTCACCCCGCCCCACCCCACCCCAGCCGCACGCGCTACCGCCTGCTCTTGCCGTCCAGCGCCTCGAAGGTGGCGATCGACGGGCCCCGGCGGGTTCGCAGGTCGCGGGAGACGTCCTCCGCCGCGCGGAGGACCCGGACCGCGTTCTTCCACGTCAGCTTGGCCAGGTCGGCGTCCGACCAGCCGCGGTCGAGGAGTTCGGCGATGAGGGTGGGGTAGCCGGAGACGTCGGCGAGGTCGGCGGGGGTGAAGGCGACGCCGTCGTAGTCGCCGCCGATGCCCAGGTGGTCGACGCCCGCGACCTCGCGCATGTGGTCCAGGTGGTCGGCGACCGTCTTGGCCGTGGCCAGCGGGCGTGGGTTCGCCGCCTCGAACGCGCGCTGCACCCGCATGCCCTCGGCGGAGGTGTCCAGCGGGTGCAGGCCGTTGGCGCTCATGTTGGAGTCGGCGGCCAGGGTCCACTCGATGGCCTCGGGCAGGATGAACTTCGGTACGAACGTCACCATCGCCACGCCGCCGTTGGCGGGCAGTTGCTCGAGGACGCCGTCCGGGATGTTGCGCACGTGGTCGCAGACGGACCGCGCCGACGAGTGCGAGAAGATCACCGGGGCCTCGCTGGTGCGCAGCGCGGCCCGCATCGTGGTGGGGGCCACGTGGGAGAGGTCCACGAGCATGCCGAGGCGGTTCATCTCGCGCACGACCTCGTGCCCGAAGGGGCTGAGGCCGCCCACGCCCGGGTCGTCGGTGGCCGAGTCCGCCCAGGGCACGTTGTCGTTGTGGGTGAGCGTCATGTAGCGGACGCCCAGTTCGTACAGGGCGCGCAGGGTACCCAACGAGCAGTCAATGGAGTGGCCGCCCTCGGCGCCCATGAGCGAGGCGATCCGGCCCTCGGCGCGGGCCGCCTCCATGTCGTCGGCGGTCAGGGCGAGTCGCAGGTCGTCGGGGTAGCGGTCGACGAAGCGGCGTACGACGTCGATCTGTTCCAGGGTCGCGCTGACCGCCTGGTCGCCGGCGTAGTCGGAGCGGACGAACACCGACCAGAACTGCGCGCCGAGGCCGCCGGCCCGCATGCGCGGGATGTCCGTGTGCTGGTGGGCGCTCAGGTCGGTGGCCAGGTCGCGCTCGTCGAGGTCGTAGCCGATCTCCCGCAGCGCCCAGGGCAGGTCGTTGTGGCCGTCGACCACGGGGTACTCGGCGAGCAGTTCGCGGGCGCGGGCCAGGAGTTCGGGGGCGGGGGCGACCACGGCCGGCCCGGATTCCGACTGCTGCCCGTCGCTGGCGCCTTCACGTGACACGGTCACTCACATCCCCATCGTCGCTGTCGCGCGCGCTGTCGCTGGCGCGTGCGGTGGTGCGGTCGCCGGTGGTGGTGCCGGCGGTGGCGGCATCGTTCCGCGCTTCCGCGCATCCGCGCTTCCGTGCTGACATCGTTTCCGCGGATGCTGGGTTCCCCGTCGCGGGCGGGCGCTAAACGACGGGCGGCGGCCGGCCGAGGCGCCGCGAGCCGTGCGGGGCGGGTCGCGGCGCGGGGTGCGCGGCAGGTCGTGGGCGGGCGCGCGGGGCGTACGGCGCGGCGCCGGCGGCTGGCGCGCGTCACCGGAACCGGCCGCTCCGCGACGCCCGGGCCGGTTACTTCGCGAAGCCGAAGCCGCCGGAGCCCTCGACGCGGGCCCGCAGGCGCTTGCCCTTCTCGGTGGCCTGCTCGTTCAGCTCCTCCTGGAACTGCCGCATCCGGGCCAGCAGGTCCGGGTCGTACGCGGCGAGCACGCGGGCCGCGAGCAGGCCCGCGTTCCGGGCGCCGCCGACCGAGACCGTGGCGACCGGGACGCCCGCCGGCATCTGCACGATGGACAGCAGCGAGTCCATGCCGTCCAGGTACTTCAGCGGCACCGGCACGCCGATGACCGGCAGCGGCGTGACGGAGGCCAGCATGCCCGGCAGGTGGGCGGCGCCGCCCGCGCCGGCGATGATCGCCTTGAGCCCGCGGTCCGCGGCCCCCTCCCCGTACGCGATCATCTCGCGGGGCATCCGGTGCGCGGAGACGACATCGACCTCGTAGCCGATCTCGAACTCGTCCAGGGCCTTGGCGGCGGCTTCCATGACGGGCCAGTCGGAGTCGGACCCCATGACGATCCCAATGAGCGGCGAAGTCATTCCGTGATCGTTCCTCGCAGGTAACCGGCGGCATGGCTCGCGCGCTCGCGCACGTCGGCCAGGTCGTCGCCGTAGGTATTGACGTGGCCGACCTTGCGGCCGGGCTTCACATCTTTACCGTACATATGGATCTTCAGGCCAGGGTCGCGCGCCATGCAGTGCAGGTAGGCCCCGTACATGTCGGGGTAGTCGCCGCCGAGGACGTTGGCCATCACGGTCCAGCGGGCGCGCGGGCGCGGGTCGCCCAGCGGCAGGTCGAGCACGGCGCGCACGTGGTTGGCGAACTGCGAGGTGACGGCGCCGTCCTGGGTCCAGTGGCCCGAGTTGTGCGGGCGCATCGCCAGCTCGTTGACCAGCACCGCGGGGCCGTCGGGGCGCTGGACCTCGAAGAGTTCCACGGCCAGGTGGCCGGTGACGTCCAGTTCCTCGGCGATCCGCAGGGCGAGCTGCTGCGCGTGCGTGGACAGCTCGGGGTCCAGGTCGGGCGCGGGGGCGATGACCGTGTCGCAGACGCCGTTCACCTGGATCGACTCGACCACGGGGTACGCCACGGCCTGGCCGTGCGGCGAGCGCACCACGTTGGCCGCCAGCTCGCGCACGAAGGGGACCTTCTCCTCGGCCAGCACCGGCACGCCGGCGCGGAACGGCTCGGCCGCCTCGGCCTCGTCGCGCACGACCCAGACGCCCTTGCCGTCGTAGCCGCCGCGCACCGTCTTCAGGACGACGGGGAAGCCGTCGCCCTCGGCGGCGAACCGGGCGACGTCGGCGGGGTCGGCGACGATCCGGTGGCGCGGGCACGGCGCCCCGATCGCGTCGAGCCTGGCCCGCATGACGCCCTTGTCCTGGGCGTGCACCAGCGCCCGCGAGCCGGGCCGGACGGCGATGCCGTCGGCCTCCAGGGCCCGCAGGTGCTCCATCGGCACGTGCTCGTGATCGAACGTGATCACGTCACAGCCTTGTGCGAAGCTACGAAGGGTTTCCAGATCGCGGTAGTCACCGACGACGACATCGCCGACGACCTGCGCCGCGGAGTCCGTCGGGGTGTCACTGAGGAGCTTGAACTTGACGCCGAGGGGGATGCCCGCCTCGTGCGTCATGCGCGCGAGCTGGCCCCCGCCGACCATGCCAATTACAGGGAACGTCACCCACCCAGGGTAGCCGTATCAGCCAACGGGCCCCGCGCGCGCTCGTAGGAACCTCCAAGGTCGGCCGGAGCCGCGATCCGCGATACCCGGACGCGCCCCCGGCCGCGGCTGGTTAGCATGAAGCAGATGGAGTAATGCCGACAACCGCGATACGGAGTAAGACGATCACTATGAGTGAACGGCCCGCGCTGCGTATGCGGCTGGAACTGCTCATGCGCGAGGTCGCCAAGTTCGGCGCCGTGGGCGGTGTGGGCCTCCTCGTCAACCTCGCGGTCTTCAACCTCGTCCGGCACATGACCGACTTGCCCGTGGTGCGCGCGAGCATCCTGGCGACGGTCGTCGCCATCGCCTTCAACTACGTGGGATTCCGGTACTTCACCTACCGGGACCGCGACAAGAGCGGCCGGGCCAAGGAGCTGAGCCTGTTCCTGCTCTTCAGCGCCATCGGCCTGGTGATCGAGAACGGCATCCTCTACACCGCGACGTACGGCTTCGACTGGGACACCCCGCTGCAGAGCAACGTGTTCAAGTTCGTCGGCATCGGCATCGCGACCCTCTTCCGCTTCTGGTCGTACCGCACCTGGGTGTTCCGCGCACTGCCCGCCCGCGAGGCGGTGCAGACGGCCGAGTCGTTCCTCACCACGGCCGAGCGGCGCGAGCGCGCCCAGGCCGGCCGCGCCAAGTAACCCGGCCACCGGGGCTCGTCGCCCCACGCCCCGCGCCGGGCGCCATCTCGCTTCCCTGGCTGTCGCTTCGTACGGGCGGCTGTCGCCTCGTACGCAGCCCACGCCTTCGTACGTACGGGCTCGCGCCTCCGCGCGTCCGGCCCACGCCTCCGCGCGTCCGGTCCGTGCTTCCGTACGTACGGGCGCCCACGCCTGCGTACGTACGGCTCACGCCTCGTGCGCGGAGTCGGCCTCGCGGCTGAGGAAGAGGGCGAAGATCGGCGGTTGCTGCTGGAGGAGTTCCAGTCGGCCGCCGTCCGCCTCGGCCAGGTCGCGGGCCACGGCGAGGCCGAGGCCCGTGGAGTTGCGGCCGCTGACCGTGCGCTCGAAGACGCGGGCGCCGAGGTCGGCGGGGACGCCCGGGCCCTCGTCCGAGACCTCGACCACGGCCTGGTTGCCGGTGACCCGGGTGCGCAGCGCCACCGTGCCGCCGCCGTGCATCAGCGAGTTCTCGATCAACGTCGCCAGCACCTGGGCCACCGCACCCGGGGTGCCGACCGCCCGCAGTCCCTTCTTGCCGGAGCGGACGATGGCCCGTCCCTCGCTGCGGGAGGCCGGGCGCCACTCCTCGATCTGCTGCTTGACGACCTCGTCCAGGTCGAAGGCGACGGCCGAGCCGGAGCGCGGGTCACGGGAGTTGGTGAGCAGCCGCTGCACGACGTCGGTCAGCCGCTCGACCTGGGCCAGCGCGATGGTGGCCTCCTCCTTGACCGTCTCCGGCTCGTCGGTGAGCGTGATCTCCTCAAGCCGCATGGACAGCGCGGTCAGCGGTGTGCGCAGTTGGTGCGAGGCGTCGGCGGCGAGCCGTCGCTCGGCGGTGAGCATCCGCGCGATGCGCTCGGCGCTGGCGTCGAGCACGTCGGCGACCCGGTCGAGTTCGGGGACGCCGTACCGCCGGTGCCGGGGCCGCGGGTCGCCCGAGCCCAGGCGCTCGGCGGTCTCGGCCAGGTCGGTGAGGGGCGCGGCGAGCCGGTGCGCCTGCCGTACGGCGAGGATGACGGCCGCCGCGACGGCCAGCAGGGCCACCGCCAGGATGATCAGTAACGTGCGACCGATCTCCCGGCCGACGGTGCCGTGCGACTCCTCGACCCGGACCGTCACGCCCTTCGCGCCCCTCTCCTCCGCGGCGATGACGCCGCCCGACGGGCGGTCGCCGATCTCCAGCGGGGCGGACTGGCCGGGGACGGTGATGCGGGCGTAGCGGTCGGTGGTGATCTGTTCGCTCAGCACCTTGGGGGTGACCGCCTCGCCGCCGATGAGCCGCCCGTCCACGATGCTGAGCAGCCGCAGGGCCTCGGACTCCACGCTCTCCTGGGCGCTGTTCTCGATGGTGCGGGTCTCCACGATGACCAGGGAGACGCCGAAGACGGCGATGACGACGAGCACCACCGCGAGCGTGGAATTGATCAAACGGCGACGCATGGGCCCACTACCGTGTTCGGGTCAGCGCTGAGTGTTCAGCGTTCAGGTGCGGTTCCGGCCAGTCTTCCGCCGGCATTCTGTCGGCATTTCACTGGCTTTCTGCCGACTTTCGCCATCTTCGCGAGTTTCCGGTGCTTACCACCGGATCTCCTCGCCGGGTCCCGCGCTAGTTCTTCTCGAACCGGAAGCCCACGCCGCGCACCGTGGCGATGTAGCGCGGGTTGGCGGCGTCGTCGCCCAGCTTCTTGCGCAACCAGGAGATGTGCATGTCGAGCGTCTTGGTCGAGGACCACCAGGTGGTGTCCCAGACCTCGCGCATGAGCTGGTCGCGTGTGACGACCCGGCCCGCGTCCCGGACCAGGACCCGCAGCAGGTCGAACTCCTTGGCGGTGAGCTGCAACTCCTCGTCGCCCATCCAGGCCCGGTGGGACTCGACGTCGATCCGTACGCCGTGGGTGGCGGGCTGCGGCTGCTGCGCCTCGGCGGAGCCACGGCGCAGCAGGGCCCGTACCCGGGCCAGCAGTTCGGCGAGCCGGAACGGCTTGGTGACGTAGTCGTCGGCGCCGGCGTCCAGTCCGACAACGGTGTCTACTTCGTCGGCGCGGGCCGTGAGCACCAGCACGGGGAAGCCGTGGCCCTCGTTCCGCAGCCGCCGGCAGACCTCCAGGCCGTCCATGCCCGGCAGGCCGAGGTCGAGGACGAGCAGATCGACGCCGCCTTGCAGGCCAGCGTCCAGCGCGGTGGGGCCGTCCTGGCGCACCTCGACCTCGTACCCCTCGCGGCGCAGAGCGCGGGCGAGCGGCTCCGAGATGGACGCGTCATCCTCGGCGAGCAGTACTCGGGTCATGCGGGAATGGTAGTCCGCGACCGACCGGAGAAGGGCCGGGCCTGCGCCCTCGTCTCGGCGGACACCTCGCGGGGCGCGGCCCGCCGACCACGGGTGGCCCGCGAGCCGCGACCGCCCCTCCCGCGTACGCCCCCGGCGCACGCCACGCGCCCCCGCGCGCCCCTGCGGCCCCCCGTGGAACGTGTCCCACGCCACGCGCGGGCGGCCTCGCCCGGACGCCACCGACGCCGCCGAAGCCGCCGGCCCCGACCCGCCCCGCGCGGTCGAGCCACCGCGACACCTTCCGGGCCGGCCGGAGCCGCGCCTACCGGAGGCCAAACGGCCCCCGCCGGGCCGCCGTTGTCGGCCCCGGATCGCCACGGGCGTTCTGGTGTGTGTTAGACCGTTATCAGGTCATCGTGAGCGAGTGACTAGTTCTCTTCAAATGCGCGGTAAAAGTTGCGACCATGTGTCGTGAGTTACGTCTCATCGCCTTCCATTCGTGCCCCGCGTCTGGCGTATGGTGACGGAACGTCTGTAGCACTGCCCTGAGACCTTTGGTTCGCAAGACGCGCCAAAGGTTTCTTTGTGCCCGGGACTGGAGCCACCAGCCCCGTCAGGCACAGTGAATGACCTGCCGGCCGGGTCCGCCGCGTGTTCCTCGCGCGGGGGGCGTGGAGCGCGGCGGTGTGACCGCCCTTCCCGGTTCCCCCCATGGGTACCGCCCCCGCGGGACGGGGGTGGGCGACGCGTCGTCGAAGCCGGCTACCCGACCGGGCGCGTGATCTTGATTCCGGCTAGCCGTCTTGGCCTCGCGTCCCGAGCCCCCCAAGGAACAACCATGGCGTCCAGCCTGACGAAGGGCGCGGCCAAGCAGGGACCCCCTGCCAACGGCGGCAAGACCTTCTTCGGCCACCCTCGCGGCCTGGCCACTCTCTTCATGACCGAGATGTGGGAGCGTTTCAGCTTCTACGGCATGCGGGCCCTGCTCGTCCTCTACCTGATCTCCGGCGGTCCGGACTCGAAGGACGGCAGCCAAGGTGGCGGCCTGGAGATGACCGAGGCCAACGCGGTCGCGATCTACTCCGTGTACCTGGCCATGGTCTACCTCCTGGCGATGCCCGGCGGCTGGTTCGGTGACCGGGTGTGGGGGCCGCGGAAGACCGTGGCCATCGCCGCCGGCATCATCATGGCCGGCCACCTGCTGCTCGCGGTGCCCGGACAGTTGCCGTTCTTCGGCGGCCTGGCGCTCGTCGCGTTCGGCTCCGGCCTGCTGAAGGCCAACATCTCCACGATGGTCGGCCACCTCTACGAGGGCCCGGAAGACCCGCGCCGTGACGGCGGCTTCACGATCTTCTACATCGGCATCAACATCGGTGGCTTCGCCGCGCCGTTGATCATCGGCACGGTGGGCCAGGAGGTCAACTGGCACCTCGGCTTCGCCATCGCCGCGCTCGGCATGGCGCTGGGCCTGATCCAGTTCCTGATCGGCACCCGCCACCTGAGCCCGCTCTCCAGCCAGGTGCCGACCCCGCTCAACATCGAGGAGCGCAAGGGCTGGCTCCGCAAGGGTCTGATCTGGACGGCGGCCACGGCCGCGTTCTACGCCGTGGTCACCCTGACCGGTCACTTCACCCTGAACTGGGCGCTCGTGCCGATCACCATCGCGGGCCTGGTCATCCCGATCGCGGTGCTCGTCCGCATCAAGCGGGACAAGGAACTGACCGAGCTCGAACAGACCAAGGTCAGCGGCTACATCTGGTTCTTCGCCGCGGCGGCCGTCTTTTGGATGATCTTCGACCAGGGCGGGTCGACGCTGTCCGCCTTCGCCGAGACGAAGACGGCGGACAACGTCTTCGGCATCCGCTTCCCGTCGTCCTGGTTCCAGTCGGTCAACTCGGCCTGGGTCATGGCCCTCGCCCCGGTCTTCGCCTGGATGTGGCTGGCGCTGGCCCGGCGGAACAAGGAACCCAGCACCACGGTGAAGTTCGCCATGGCGCTGGTCCTCACCGGAGCCTCGTTCTTCGTCTTCGTGATCCCGATGAGCATGGCCAACGACGGCTCGGCCGTCAGCCCGGGCTGGCTGCTCTCGATCTACATGCTCCAGACCATGGGTGAGCTGTGCCTCTCCCCGGTCGGCCTCTCGGTCACCACGAAGATGGCGCCCGAGAAGTACGCCAGCCAGATGCTGGGCGTCTGGTTCCTCGCGGTCACCGCGGGCGACTGCACCACGGGCCTGCTCTCCATCGCCGGCGTGGACCTCAGTGGTGAAGGGGTGGTCGCCGCGGAAGCCTCGCTGGCGGTCCTTGCCGGTGTCGCCATCTGGATGTACCGCAAGAAGGTCGTGCAGATGATGGGCGACGTCCGCTGACGTCCCCGCCCCCAGCGGGCCGACCCACCTGAAACACCCCGAGGGCCTCGGCGCACCAGCGCCGGGGCCCTCGGCGCGTCCGCCTCGGGGGAAGGCCGCGCGCGCCCGTCGTGTGGGGTGCGGGGTGGGGCCGTGAGGTGCGTGGGGTGCGTGGGCCGGGATGTCCTACGGGGGCCGCGGGAGTCGGAACCTGCGCCGGGGCCTGGGCGACTCTGGCGCGCGGGCGGCTACGAGGCCGGTACGGCGCGCGGGCCGAAGGCCCGGGTTCCAGGGTCAGGCCGGACCAGGGCTGGGTGCGTGTGGTGGCTGGCCCTGAGGAGGGCGCCACGGGGCGCGTGCGGCGGGTACGCGGCGGCTGGGTGGCGGGGGCGCGCCCGGGCGCGCGGGGCGCGTAGGCGGCGACTGGGCGGGGCTCGGGAGGGAGCGGGCCCTGGCACGCGCGGGAGCCCCGGCCGGGGGAGGTCGGGGCGCGGGGTGTGCGGGGCGCGTGGTGTCGGCGCGTACGGGAGGTGCCGGCGTGGGGCGGCACGGCGTACGGAGCGGCGCGGACAACGGTGCTCCGGCGGCAGCGGGTCGACCTCGCCGTGGCGGCATGGCGTACGGAGCGGCGCGGCCCCCGTACGGAAGGGGTGCGGGGGCGCGACGGGCCCAGCTCGGGCGGAGGGGCAGGGGGTGCCGCGGGCCCGGCGGGCGGGCCGGGGTGGTGCGGGGGCCCGCGGCGGGCGGGCGGTGCTGCGGCGGAGTGGGCGAACGGGCGGGTCAGCCTGGCGCGGCGAGTTCCGCCCAGACCGTTTTTCCGGCACCGTCGGCGTTCCGTACGACACCCCAGTCCAGACAGAGGCGCTGCACGATGAACATCCCATGGCCGCCGGGGCGGCCGGCGCGGTGCGGGGTGCGCGGGGCCGGCGTGCCCGCGCCCCGGTCGCGTACCTCAAGGCGGAGCGACTTGGCGTCGCAGCTCACCCGGAGTTCCTCCGGCCCCTCGGCGTGCAGGCACGCGTTGGTGACCAGTTCCGAGACGACCAGCAGCACGTCCTCCGCCGCAGCACGCTGGTCCGCGTTCGCGGCGGGCAACCAGCCCCAGTCGCGTAGCGCTTCCCGAGCGAAGTCGCGGGCGCGTGGCACGGCGCCGCTGGCGTCGGTCAGGGCGAGTCGGCGGGTTTGTCCGCTCGACGGGCGGACCGGAGCAGTGGCACCCGCCTCCGGGCCGCGGTCGCCCGGCGAGCACGGCCGCGCGGAGCTCATCAGCGCATCACCTCACCGATTCACCGAATCTAGGACAGGGGCTGCCTGTCGCATCGAGCAGATTTAGCTGTCTCCTGCCCGGATGCGGCGTGAGAACACCCACTTATTCGCCCCGGACTGTGTGACTCAGGTAACGCACGCATGAAGCGCACGCAACAGACCAGCCCCGCGTCATTCGACGAGCGCGGCTTCCAACGTGTCGTGCACCGTGAAAACGGCCTCGGCTCCGGTGATCTCGAAGACCCGAGCCACCACCGGGAGCATGCCCGCCAAGTGGACAGCACCCCCAGCCGCCTCCGCCTTGAGTCGTGCCCCGAGGAGCACGTTCAAACCCGTCGAATCGCAGAACTCCAGCCGCGAGCAGTCCACGACCAACCGGGACTGCCCGTCGGTCACACACTGCTCCAGTGGCTCACGGAGCAACTCGGCAGTGTGGTGATCGAGCTCACCTGCCGGAGTCACGACCGCACTCGCCCCCTGGTGTCGTACCTCGACTCGCAGTCGGCCTCTGCTCGTGCTGCCGACCATCCCGCGGTCCATGCACGCACCTCTTCTGGTGTCTCGTGGCTTTCGATTGCGCGCCTCGAACCCTACGCCCTCGAGCCGGCGTGCGGTAGCCGAACAACTGGCATATATCACCAAATACGGACAACACGCACTTGCCACTTCCGGGTCAATGCGGGTAGGCGTAGTAGGACACACCCGAACACGGCCCGGCTTTGGAGGCGCCGCTCACCGCAGCACGACGATATGGCTTCGGCAGCCACATGCCGAGAATGATGGAGGACTCCCATGTCACCCCGGCTCGACGAACCGCGCACCGAACACCATCGGAACCCCGCCTCGTCGACACCTTCGCCCCAGCAGACCGACCTCGCACCGACCCCGGGCGCCCGGACGGGCACCGCGCCGGAAGACCCGGCGCACACCGGCCCTTTCGGGGATCTGCCCGAGATCCCGCCCTTCGCCGAGGTCGGAGCGGTCGATGCGAGGGCCCTGTCCAAGACCCTCTTCGAGCGCCTTGAGACGCTTGAGGAAGGCACGCACGAGCACGCGTACGTCCGCAACACCCTGGTCGAACTGAATCTGGCGCTGGTCAAGTTCGCCGCCTCCCGGTTCCGCTCCCGCAGCGAGCCGATGGAGGACATCGTCCAGGTCGGCACCATCGGCCTGATCAAGGCGATCGACCGTTTCGAACTGAGCAGAGGCGTCGAGTTCCCGACCTTCGCCATGCCAACCATCATCGGCGAGATCAAGCGGTTCTTCCGCGACACCAGTTGGTCGGTGCGCGTCCCGCGACGCCTCCAGGAACTGCGGCTCGACCTGGCCAAGGCCGGCGACGAGCTGGCGCAGAAGCTCGACCGCGCCCCCACCGTGAGCGAGCTGGCGACGCGCCTGGGCATCACCAACGAAGAGGTTGTCGAGGGCATGGCCGCGAGCAACGCGTACACCGCGAGCTCGCTGGACGCCCAACCGGAAGAGGACGACACCGAGGGCGCGCTCGCCGACCGCATCGGCTACGAGGACCACGGACTCGAAGGCATCGAGTACGTCGAGTCGTTGAAGCCGCTGATCGCCGAACTTCCGCCGCGCGACCGCAAGATCCTCTCCCTGCGGTTCGTGGCGAACATGACGCAGTCGGAGATCGGCGAGGAGCTCGGCATTTCCCAGATGCACGTCTCACGTCTGCTCTCTCGCACGCTGACCAAACTTCGCAAGGGCCTGACGCTGGAGGAATAAACAGACCACCGCACCACCGCTACGGAGCCGACGGCGCGCCGGCCACAGCCGGCCGCACCTCGGAAGCAGGGCCCATCCCGGACCGATCGGGAGGGGCCCTGCTCCGTTTCCGGGCCGCCGCGTCCGTTTCGGGCCGCCGCGCGGACGGTGGGCGTCGGTGGCGGTGGCGGTGGGGGCGGCGCCCCGGGGGCGCGGGTGGTCAGGCGCGGACGAGGGTGGCCACGTCGGGGAGCGCCGCGAAGGCCGCGCGCACGCTGGCGCGCAGGGCCTCCCGGTCCCGGCCGGCGGCGGCCGTCGGCGCCGCGTCGTCGGCCGTGGCCGACCACTCCCTGAGCGCGCTGCGCCAGGCGGCCACCATGAGTTCGAGCAGGAGGCGAGCCGGCAGCTCGTCGATCCCGCTGTCGGCCGGGAGCCTGGCGACGACCGTGCGCACCACCGCGTCCGTGACCTCGGCACAGTGCTGGAGGCTGTGCGCGGTCAGGGCCGGCGTGCGGTCGGCGAGGGCGCGGCTGATCAGGAACCGGTCCTCCCAGCCGTCGGACATGTCCGCTATGGCGGCAATGAGCGCGTCCTGGTACGCGTCGAGCAGCGGGCCCGCGAGCGAGGCGGCCTCGATCCGCCGCCGGTAGGTGTCCCACAGCTCCTTCTCGGGCGCGAGCGCCACGTCCTCCTTCGAGGAGAAGGCGCGGAAGAACGTGCGCTTGGAGACCTCCACCTCGTCCACGAGCTGGTCGAGCGTGGTCTCCGCGAAACCCTGCTCGGTGAAGAGGCGCAGCGCCGTGTCCACCAACGCCTGCCGGGTGCGCAGCTTCTTGCGCTCGCGCAACGGGAGCTGACGCGCCGGGTCGGGCGGGGTCGGACCGGTGGGGGTGGCGGCTGCGGAGGTCACGTGGGGAGTGTACCCACCCACTCGCCTTGCGGAGGCAAGAGCCCCTTGCAGGCTTATGCCACTGAGTGGCACTATCGCGCTGCCGGGGTCGCCGACCCCGGAAATCCGTGAGGAAGTGAGTGAGCCATGCACGCATGGGCGATCGACCCCAGCGCCCCCGACGGACTGCGCCTGACACAGACCCCCGACCCCGTGCCGGGCCCGGGTCAGGCGCTGGTGCGGGTGGCGGCGTTCTCGCTGAACCGGGGAGAGGTGGACGCCGTCATTCCGCGTGGTACGGCGGGGGCGGTGCCCGGTTGGGACGCGGCCGGCGTCGTCGTACGGGCCGCCGCCGACGGCTCGGGGCCGGCCGTCGGCGACCGGGTGGTGACCCTCGGCGACGGCGGCGCGTGGGCCGAACTCCGCGCCGTGGACACCGGTCTCGTCGGCGCCGTGCCCGACGGCGTGGACCTGGCCGCGGCTAGCACGCTGCCGGTGGCCGCCGGGTCGGCGCTGCGCGCGCTGCGCCGCCTCGGCCCCCTGCTGGGCCGTCGCGTCCTGATCACCGGCGCGGGCGGCGGCGTGGGACGGTTCGCCGTCCAACTGGCGGCCCTCGGCGGCGCCCACGTGGTGGCCTCCACCAGCACCCCGGCGCACGCCGAGGCGCTGCGCGCGCTGGGCGCCGACGAGGTCTGGCTCACCGGGGCAGCGGGGACGGCGGACCCGTCGGACCCGTCAAACGCCGGCGAGGGCGCGGGGCTGGTGCCCAGTGGGCCGGTGTACGGCGTGGTCGATACGGTGGGGGGCGACCAACTGGTGGCCGCCTACGCGGCGTTGGAGGCGCACGGCACGCTGGTGTCGGTGGGCCACGCGTCCGGCGTCGGCGAGACCTTCCCGTTCGGGGCGCTCTTCGGCGACCAGGGTCGGCACGACCGCACGCTGGCCACCTTCTACCTGCTCCAGGACGCGACGCGGCTGGGCGACGACCTGACCTGGCTCGCCGGACTGCTCGCCGCCGGCACCCTCGACCCGCAGATCGCCTGGCGCGGCGACTGGTCCCGGATCGGCGAGGCGACGCGGGCGCTGGCGGGCCGCCGGGTGCCGGGCAAGGCGGTGCTTGAGGTGCCGGCGGCGGACGCGTAACGGCGACCACCGTCCGGCCCGGCCCGGCTCCCCGGAGGTCGGACCCCGCCCCGCCGCACGCGCGGGCGGGGCGGTGGCGTCATCCGCTGGCCGGGTCCGTGTGGGCCGTCGCGGTACGGGGGTTGGCCGGGGCCTGGCGTGGCGCGGCCCCGGCCTCGTATCCCTCGGGGCCCGCCGGGTGCGCGGCGGGCCCGTCGGCGCCGCCGCCCTCGACGCCCGCCGCCGCCAGCAGGGCCTGGGCCGCCGCGCGGGCCGCGCGGGCGGGTTCCGGCGAACCGGTGACGGCGGCCGTGGCGATGGCGCCCTCGGCGAGCAGGGCCAACTGGTCGGCCAGCGGCTCCGGCTCGGACGCGCCCGTGGCGGCGGTCAGCTCGCCGAGGTAGGTCCGTACCGCCGCCTTGTGGGCGCGCGCCGCCTCGGCCACGGCCGGCGAGGTGCCGCCGAGTTCGGCGAAGCAGTTGAGGAAGGCGCAGCCCCTGAAGTCCGGCTCGGCGAACCACTCGTACAGCCAGTCGAAGACCGCCAGCAGCCGGGCTCGCGGGGTGGGCCGGGCGTCGGCGTGGCGGACGAGCGCGGCGCGCCAGGCGTGGTCCCGGCGCCGTAGGAACTCCTCCACCAAGTGGTCCTTGGCGGGGAAGAGCTGGTAGAGGCGCTTGAGCGAGACGCCGGCGGCGGAGCGCACGGCGTCCATGCCGACCGCGCGCACCCCGCGCGCGTAGAACAGCTCCTCGGCCGCGTCCACCACGCGCGCCCGCGCCTGTTCCTCGGCCGTCCCGCCCACCGTCATCCCTGTCCCGCCTCGCCTCTCACGTGTCCGGGCGCCACCGGCCACCCGCCGTCGTCCTCGCGACCATCGCCCGACGCCCTCGGCCACCGACCGTGGGGCCATGGGCCGTCGCCATGGCCGCCGCTTGCGCGGAGAACGAGCGTTCTCCTATCGTACGCGGCAGCGCCGGAGAACGATCGTTCTCCGTTCCGTGCCCCGGCCGTTCGGGGCCCGGCGCCGCCGCGCCCGGACGAAGGAGGCGACATGTCCACTCGGCCACCCCTGCCGCCGTTCACGGAGGAGACCGCGCGCCGCAAGGTCCAGGCGGCGCAGGACGCCTGGAACTCCCGCGACCCCGAGCGGGTCGCGCTGGCGTACACCGAGGACTCCGAGTGGCGGAACCGGGACGTCTTCCTGCGCGGACGCGAGGAGATCCGCGCCTTCCTGCGCGAGAAGTGGCGCCGCGAACTCGACTACCGGCTGCGTAAGGAGCTGTGGACGTACACCGACCACCGCATCTCGGTCCGCTTCACGTACGAGTGGCACGACGTGGCCGGGCAGTGGTGGCGCAGCTACGGCAACGAGCAGTGGGAGTTCGCCGCGAACGGCCTGATGCGGCGGCGCTACGCCAGCATCAACGACCTGGCCATCGCCGAACGCGATCGGCAGCTCACGGACTGAGCCGTGGCCCGGACCACGCGGGGCGCGGGGCGTACGCGCCGGGCTAGGCGGTGTCCGAGGGCGGCGCGCCGGATATCGCGGTGAGCCGCCACAGCGAGGTGACCTCCGCCGCGCGCGCCGCGTGCAGTGGGTCGGTCGGGTCGGTGGCGCGGCCGTGCCGGGGGCGGGTGTCGAGGCGGTCGAGCACGCGCAGGCCGGCCGCGTCGATGAGGTGCAGCAGCTCGGCCCGGGTGCGCAGGCCGAGGTGTTCGGCCAGGTCGGAGAGGATCAGCCAGCCCTCGCCGCCGGGCGCGAGGTGGGCGGCCAGGCCGTCCAGGAAGCCGCGCAGCATGCGGCTGTCCGGGTCGTACACCGCGTACTCGACCGGCGAGCTGGGCCGGGCCGGCACCCAGGGTGGGTTGCAGACGACGAGCGGTGCCCGGCCCGGCGGGAAGAGGTCAGCCGCGCGCACCTCCACGCGCTCCGCGACCCCGAGCCGGGCGGCGTTCTCGCGCGCGCAGGCGAGGGCGCGCGGGTCCTGGTCGGTGGCCACCACACGCCGTACGCCCCGGCGGGCGAGCAGCGCGGCCAGCACCCCGGTGCCGGTGCCGATGTCGAACGCCACCTCGCGCGCGCCCGCGGGCAGCGGCGCCTCGGCCACCAGGTCCACGTACTCCCCACGGACCGGCGAGAACACGCCGTAGTACGCGTGCACGCGCTCGCCGCCCAGCGCCGGGATCGGCACGCCCTTGCGCCGCCACTCGTGGGCGCCGATGAGGCCGAGCAGCTCCCGCAGCGAGATCACCGCGGGCTCGGCCGCGTCGCCGGCGCCCCACGCCTCGCGGCAGGCCGCGCCGACGTCGGGCGCCCGCCGCAGCGGCACCCGGGGGCCGGCGTCCGCGTCGGGCCCGGGTTCGAGGGGGACGAGCAGCATGCCGAGCAGCCGGGCCCGCTGTGCCTGGGCCTTGCGGTGCAGGTGGAAGGCGCGGGCGGGCGACTCGTCGGGCGCGCCCTGGTCGCCTGCCACGGGGGTGGCGGGGCCGGTCGCGCCACGGCGGCGCTTGCGGGCGGGGCGCTTGCGGTCGGCGCGGCGGGCCATGGCCTGCAGGAGCTGGCGCGCGTTGTGGTAGTCGCCGCGCCAGAGCACCGCCGTGCCCTCGCAGACGAGCTTGTACGCGGCGTCCGCGGTCATCCGGTCGTCGCCGACCACCACGCGCCGGGGTGCCGGCGCACCGCTCTCGGAGCGCCAGCGCGCGGTGTGCGGTACCTCGCCCTCGGTCCAGCCGACGCGGGGGTGGGCCGCGTCGTCGGCGCCGGTCGCGGGCGATCCGGCCGCGCGGGCGTCGCCGGCCGTCGCGCCGGGCGACGGGGCGCTGACGGCCGACGGGGCGGGGCCGGTGTCGCCGTCGGCGGTGGTGCCGCCGGCGGCGGCGGCGGTGGTGCGGCGCGGATCGGGGGTGTGCATCTCTTCCAGCTTCGCGGGACGACGGGCGCGCGGCGAGGTCCCGACGCGCTGGGGACACCTTCCCACGGGCCACTGACAACGGCCGCCGCACCGCCCACGGGCGGCGGCCGGGGCCGCCGGGCGCGGTGGGTTCAGACGCGCTGGCCGCCCCGCCAGACGGCCGTGACCAGCGGGACGCCGGGCCGGTAGGCGAGGTGGACCGGGGACGGGGCGTCGAGCAGGGCCAGGTCCGCGCGGGAGCCCGGGCGCAGGTAGCCGACGTCGTCGCGGCGCAGGGCCCGGGCGCCGCCCGCGGTGGCCGCCCACACGGCCTCGTCCGGCGTCATGCCCATGTCCCGTACGGCGAGGGCGACGCAGAACGGCATGGAGCTGGTGAAGGACGAGCCCGGGTTGCAGTCCGTGGACAGCGCGACGGTGGCGCCCGCGTCGAGCAGCCGGCGCGCGTCGGGCCACTTCGCGCGGGTGGAGAACTCGGCCCCCGGCAGCAGCGTGGCCACCGTGTCCCCGCTGGCCAGCGCGTCGACGTCGGCGTCGGTGAGGTGCGTGCAGTGGTCGGCCGAGGCGGCGTCCAGCTCGACGGCGAGTTGGACGCCGGGCCCGTACGTGAGCTGGTTGGCGTGCACCCGGGGGGTCAGGCCGCGCGCCTTGCCGGCGCTGAGGATGGCGTGTGCCTGGTCCCGGTCGAAGGCGCCCTTCTCGCAGAAGACGTCCACCCAACGGGCGTACGGGGCGCAGGCGTCGAGCATCGGCCCGGTGACGAGGTCCACGTAGCCCGCGGGGTCGTCGGCGAACTCCGGGGCGACGATGTGCGCGCCGAGGAACGTCGTCTCCTCGGTGTGGGCGGCGGCGACGCGCAGCGCGCGGGCCTCGTCGTGCGGCGTGAGCCCGTAGCCGGACTTGGTCTCCAGCGTCGTGGTGCCCTGCCGGGCGGCCTCACGCAGGTAGCGCAGCAGGTTGGCTTCGAGCTGCTCGTCGCTGGCGGCTCGGGTGGCGGCGACGGTGGTGCGGATGCCGCCCGCGGTGTACGGCCTGCCGGACATGCGCGCGCTGAACTCGGCGGTGCGGTCGCCGGCGAACACCAGGTGCGAGTGCGAGTCCACGAAGCCGGGAATGACCGCCTGACCCGCGGCGTCGAGGTGACTGTCAGTGGCGGGTGCTTTGCTGGTGACACCGACCCAGGCGATGCGGTCGCCGTCGATGACGAGCGCCGCGTCCTGGATCAGACCGAGGGGGCCTTCGCCGAGGGAGGGGTCGTTGGTGACGAGGGTGCTGATGTGGGTAATGGCCGTCGTCGTGCGGGCGCTGTGGGCGCTGCCGGGGGTGGCGGCGGGCCGGCCGGCGGGGACGCCGGCGCCCGTGGGGGTGTTGGGGGTCATCGCGGGGTGGTTCTCCTTCAGCCGAGCACGGCTGCGATGGACTGGGCCAGTGCGGTGGGCACGTCGGGGAGCAGGACGTGTGCCCCGTCCCGGACGATATGGCGACCGCCGACGATCGTGTGCCGGACATCCGCGCTGGACGCGGCGAATACGGCGGTCTCCACGCCCAGCGACGGTGGCGGGCCGGCGGTGCGCACCGAGTCCAGCGCCAGCGTGGTGAGGTCGGCGAGCGCCCCGGGAGCGATGCGGCCGGCGTCCTGCCAGCCCAGCGCCGCGTGACCGGCCGCCGTCGCGGCGTGCAGGAGTTCGGCCGCCGTCCAGTGGCCCCGGGCCCGGGTGCGCAGCCGCTCGTCCAGCTCCATCGCGCGCGCCTCTTCGAGCAGGTCGATGACGGCGTGGCTGTCGCTGCCGAGGGAGAGTGGCGAGCCGGCTTCCTGGAGGGCCACGGCCGGGCCGATGCCGTCGGCGAGGTCGCGTTCGGTGGTGGGGCACATGCACACGCCGGTGTGGGCGCCGCCCAGGAGGGCGATGTCGGCGCTGGTCAGGTGCGTGGCGTGCACGGCGACGGTGCGCGGCCCGAGCGCGCCGTGTTCGGCGAGCAGTTCGGTGGGGGTGCGGCCGTGCGCGGCGCGGCAGGCGTCGTTCTCGGCGGTCTGCTCGGACAGGTGGACGTGCAGGGGGGCGTTCCGACCGGCCGCCCAGCCGGCGACGGTGGCCAGTTGGTCGGCCGGCACGGCGCGTACGGAGTGGATGGCCGCGCCGAGCCGGGCGTGCTCGGGCGCCCCCAGCGCGCTCGCGCGCTCCGCCCACGCGTCGGCCGTGCCATCGCTGAAGCGCAGTTGGGGGCGGGTCGGCGGATCGCCGAAGCCCGCGGAGAGGTAGGCCGTGTCGAGGAGGGTGATGCGGATGCCGGCGTCGGCGGCCGCCGCGAGGAGGGCCTCGCCCATGGCGTTGGGGTCCTGGTAGCGGGCGCCGCCCGGGGCGTGGTGCAGGTAGTGGAACTCGCCGACGCATGTAATGCCGGCGAGCGCCATCTCGGCGTAGGTGGCGCGGGCGAGCGCGTGGTAGCTGTCCGGGGTCAGCCGCTCAGCGACGCCGTACATGACCTCGCGCCAGGTCCAGAACGAGTCCGGTGCGCGCCCGCCGCCACGGTGAGTGCTGGCGGGGCCGGCTTCCGAGGAGGTGATGGATGAGGAGGTGGTGGCACCCGGGGAGGCGGCCTGGGCGGCCGGGCTGACCTGGGCGGCGCCGCGCAGGGCGCGGTGGAAGGCGTGGCTGTGCGCGTTGGCCAGGCCGGGCACGGTCAGGCCGCGCAGCACGACCGCGCCGGGTGGCGGCGTGGCCACGCCCGGGCGCACGGCGCCCACCCGGCCGTCGCGTACCTCGATGAGGACGCCGGCCAGGACACCGCCGCCCGGCGTCGGGCCAGCGGAGGTCGCGCCTGCGGAACCCGGGCCCACGGAGTCCGGGCCCACGGGGGCCGCGCCTTCGGGGGCTTGGGCCGCGACGGCCGCGCCCACGGACGGCGAGGGCTCCGGCCGTGCGGCCGGGGCGGAAGTGGAGGTGGGGCCCGGGGTGGGCTCGGGGGTCGGGGTGGGGTTGAGCCAGGCGTGCTCCGCCCAGTACGTCACGCGCACGCGAGGCCCTCCAGTACGTCGGCGAGGGCGTGGACGCCGGCGACGCAGTCGTCCTCGGTGGCGTGCTCGGCCGGGGAGTGGGAGACGCCGGTGGGGTTGCGGACGAAGAGCATGGCGGTGGGGACGGTGCCGGAGAGGATGCCGGCGTCGTGGCCGGCGCCCGTGCCCAGGACGGGGCGGGCACCGCCCAGGATGCGGCCGAGTTCGTCCCGTAGGGCGTGCTCGAACTCCACGACGGGGGTGAAGGACTCGCGCACCATGCGGACGTCCACGCCGTCGCGCTGGCCGCGCTCGACGGCCGCGCGCTCGATCTCGGCCACCACCGTGTCCAGCGTGGCCTGGTCGGCCGCGCGGGAGTCGAGCCAGCCACGGACCAGCGACGGGATGGCGTTGACGCCGTTCGGTTCGACGCTGACCTTGCCGAAGGTGGCCAGCGCGCCGGCCAGCGCCGCCTTCTTGCGGGCGGCCAGCACGGTGTTGGCGTAGGTGAGCATCGGGTCGCGGCGGTCCTCGATACGGGTGGTGCCGGCGTGGTTGGCCTCGCCACGGAAGTCGAACCGCCAGCGGCCGTGCGGCCAGATCGCGGAGGCGATGCCGACCGGGTCGCCGGACAGGTCGAGGGCCCGGCCCTGTTCGACGTGGAGCTCCACGAAGGCGCCGACGCGGGCCAGGCGTTCGGGGTCGGGCCCGATCGCCTCCGGGTCGTACCCGGCACGCTCCATGGCCCGCGGCAGGCTGGTGCCGTCGCCGTCCCGCAGTCGGTGCGCGGCCTCCACGGTGAGCTGGCCGGCGGCGAGCCGGGAGCCCACGCAGGCCAGCCCGAAGCGGGCGCCCTCCTCGTCGCCGAAGTTGACGACGGCCACCGGCTTGGCGAACTCCGCACCCCTCCGGCGAAGTTCGTCGAGCGCGGCGAAGGCGGAGACGACGCCGAGCGGCCCGTCGAAGGCGCCGCCGTCCGGGACGGAGTCCAGGTGCGAGCCGGTGACGACGGCCTCCCCCGGGGCCACGTCACGGTGGTCGCGGGCGCCGAGCCAGGCCCACTGGTTGCCGTTGCGGTCCAGTTCGTAGGCGAGGCCCCGGGAGGTGGCCTGGGCCTGGAACCAGGCCCGGCAGTCGGTGTCGGCGCCGCTCCAGGCGAAGCGGCGGTAGCCGCCGCTGTCCGCGTCGCGGCCGATCGGGCGCAGGTCGCGCCACATCTCGTGGAAGGAGGAGCCGGTGCCGACCGGGCCGGGTGAGCTGGGTGACAGCGGTGAGCCTGGTGACGCCGGTGAGTCTGGTGACACGGCCGAGCCCGCCGGGCTGGCCGAGTCGGCGGCGGGTCCCTCCGGGGCGCGTTCGCTCACGACGGGTCACCCTCGCGCATCGGGACGCGGACCGCCTTCTCCTCGGCGACGCGCTCGGCGATGTCGTACCCCGCGTCGACGTGGCGGATCACGCCCATGCCCGGGTCGTTGGTGAGCACCCGGCGGATCTTCTCGCCCGCGAGCGGCGTGCCGTCGGCGACCGTGACCTGGCCCGCGTGCAGCGAGCGGCCCATGCCGACGCCGCCGCCGTGGTGCAGCGACACCCAGGAGGCGCCCGAGGCGACGTTGACCATGGCGTTGAGCATCGGCCAGTCGGCGATGGCGTCCGAGCCGTCGAGCATGCCCTCGGTCTCGCGGTACGGGGAGGCGACCGAGCCGCAGTCCAGGTGGTCGCGGCCGATGGCCAGCGGCGCCTGGAGCGTGCCGTTGGCGACCATGTCGTTGAACCGCTCGCCGGCCCGGTCGCGTTCGCCGTAGCCGAGCCAGCAGATGCGCGCGGGCAGCCCCTGGAAGTGCACCCGTTCGCCGGCGAGCTTGATCCAGCGGGCCAGCGACTCGTTCTCCGGGAAGAGTTCGAGGATGGCCTTGTCGGTGGCCGCGATGTCCTTCGGGTCGCCGGAGAGCGCCGCCCACCGGAAGGGGCCCTTGCCCTCGCAGAACAGCGGGCGGATGTACGCGGGGACGAAGCCGGGGAAGTCGAAGGCGCGCTCGTAGCCGGCGAGCTGGGCCTCGCCGCGGATGGAGTTGCCGTAGTCGAACACCTCGGCGCCGGCGTCCTGGAAGCCGACCATCGCCTCCACGTGCCGGGCCATCGACTCACGGGCGCGGGCGGTGAAGTCGGCGGGCTTGTCGGCCGCGTACGTCGCCATGTCCGCGAAGTCGACGCCGATCGGCAGGTAGGCCAGCGGGTCGTGGGCGCTGGTCTGGTCGGTGACGATGTCGATGGGCGCGCCGGCGGCGAGCAGTTCGGGCAGCAGTTCGGCCGCGTTGCCGAGGACGCCGATGGACAGCGGCTTGCGGGCGTCGCGGGCCTCGGTCGCCAGTTCCAGGGCGTGCGCGGGGCTGTCGGCCTTGACGTCGAGGTAGCGGTGTTCGATGCGGCGGTCGATGGCGCGCGGGTCGCAGTCGACGCAGATGACCACGCCGCCGTTCATGGTGACGGCCAGCGGCTGGGCGCCGCCCATGCCGCCGAGGCCCGCCGTGAGCGTGATGGTGCCGGCCAGCGAGCCGCCGAACTTCTTGGCGGCGACGGCGGCGAAGGTCTCGTACGTGCCCTGCAGGATGCCCTGGGTGCCGATGTAGATCCAGGAGCCGGCGGTCATCTGCCCGTACATGGTCAGGCCGAGGGCCTCAAGGCGGCGGAACTCCTCCCAGTTGGCCCAGTCGCCGACCAGGTGCGAGTTGGCGATGAGGACGCGCGGCGCCCACTCGTGGGTCTGCATGACGCCCACCGGGCGGCCGGACTGCACGAGCATCGTCTCGTCCTGGCGCAGCGTGGTCAGGGTGCGCACCATCGCGTCGAACGAGCGCCAGTCGCGGGCCGCCTTGCCGGTGCCGCCGTAGACGACGAGCTTGTCGGGGTGTTCGGCGACCTCGGGGTCGAGGTTGTTCTGCAGCATCCGCAGGGCGGCCTCCTGCTGCCAGCCCAGCGTGCTGAGCTCCGTGCCGCGCGGTGCTCGTACGGGTCGCGGTCCCGACATGGGTGCTGCCTCCCTGGCTCGACGGGTGGTACGCCGATTGGATTAGTTCATTCACATAGTCCTGTGATGAATAGTCCCAGTCAACAGGACGGCCCGACCTCGGGCCAGCAGGGGCGAGGTCGGGCCGTCGGGCGAGTCGGGCCACCGGGGCGGGGCGGATCGGGCAGCCGAGGCGGATCGGGTTGGGCCACCGGGGCGATTAGGGTCGGGCCGGTCGGCGCCGGTCAGGCGGCGGGTGGCCTCACTTCACCGCCTCCAGGACCAGCGTGGGCGGGTGCTCGGTGTAGCGCCGCCAGTAGTCCTGGCCGTACTGGGCGATCCCCTCCGGCGAGATCTGCCACGGGTGCCAGCGCACCTGGCCGAAACCGGCCTCGCGCAGGGCGGACTCGTAGGTGTCCGGCGGCCACAGGTAGAACTCGACGTCGACCGGGCGTCCGCCCATCGTGGTGTGCGCGCGCACCGTCGCGCCGGCGGCGCGCGGCCGGGGCACGGTGGCCGTGATGCCGAACGGGCCGTAGTAGTCGGGGTCGGCGGGCATGTCGTAGTTGGCGCAGTTGGCCACCAGCCGCCCGCCGGGCCGCAGCGCCCGACTCGCGGTGCGACACATGGCCAGCAACTCGTCCCGGCTGGCGCTGTAGTGCAGGACGTTGACGCCGGTCACCACGTCGAAGGCGACCGCCTCGACGGCCTCGTGCCCGCGCGCGACGTCGCCGACGTGGTACGTGATGCCCAGCCGTTCGCCCCTCTCGCGCTCACGGGCCGTCTCCACCATGGACGCCGTGATCTCCAGGCCCTCCACCCGGCCCGCCCCCGCCCGCTTGATCCGGCGGGTCCAGATCCCCGTCCCCGCCCCCAGGTCCAGCACGTCCAGCCCGCGCACGTCGCCCATCACCGCGCGGAAGGTGGGCTCCTCCGCGTGTCGCGCATAGGTGAGGACGTTCAGGGTGTCGTCGTACACATCGGCCGTCTCGTCGTACTGCTTGCTTCCCACGTCACGCCTTCCGCACGCTTGGCAACCGCTCTCTTACGCTGCGTATGGGTGCCCTCGGGCCGCGCGGGCTACTCAGGGTGTAGGGGGCAAGGGCCCGGACGGGGGTCGGGGGCGGGCACGGCAGTTCGTTCCTCGTCCAGGGGAGCAGCCCGCGACCGCCCGTGCCCCTCCCCCACGGGGCGGCTAACCTGCGGACGTGTGACCCGGGTACACCAGCTCGCCGGCGCGGCCGGCTCCGCCGCGTGGGAGGCGACGTCCGCCGCGTACTACGCCTCGATCGCGCGGGCCGACGCGCGCGGCGACGGCACCGTGCGGCACCGACTGCGGCCCGAGGTCGGCGACGGGACGATCGAGGTGACGCCGCTGCACAGCGGGTTCCACCTCGTCCGCTACGACGTCGCGTTCGCCGCCGGGCACCGGATCGGCTACCGGTTCCCGGGCGACCACTTCGAGCTGGAGCACTGCGTCGAGGGGCGGGTACGGGTGAGCGAGACCGCCGCCGGCGCCGACGAGTTGCACGCCGGCTCGGTGGCGCTCAGCCCGCGCCGCGCCACCGGCGGCGTCGTCGCGCACGACCCGGGCGAGCGGTACCGGGCGGTGTCGGTCACCGGGAGCTGGGCCCGCCTGGACGCCTACCTCGGGGGACTCGGCGCGCGGAACCTGCCCGCCGTCGGTCCCGAGCACGTCGCGCGCGAGCGGTACCTCGGCCGGTCCGCCGCGCTGCGCCCGGTGGCGGAGCCGTTGGCGGAGATGTACGTGCACCGGCGCACCTCCCCCGGGCGCCTGCTGTACCTGGAGTCGCGGCTGGTGGCGGCGCTCGCCGCGCTGGTCGACGGACTCGCCGCCGCCCCGCCGGCCACCACGCCGCCGGCCACCGGCGCGCCGGGCCGCGCGCTGGCCGCGCACGAGGTGGCCGCCCTGCGCCGGGTCCCCGCACTGCTCTGGCAACGGCGCCACGACCCGCCGACGCTCGCCGAGTTGGCCCGCGCGTCCTCCCTGTCCGTCCGCCGGCTGACCACCGGGTTCCGCGTGCTGTACGGGGACTCGGTGTGGGCGTACCACCGGCGCCGCTGCCTCGACCGGGCCGCGACGCTGCTCGTCGAGACCGACTGGCCGGTCTCCCGCATCGCGCACGAGGTCGGCTACGCCTCGCCCAGCAACTTCGGCTACGCCTTCCGCCGCGACCGGGGCACCACGCCCGCCCGGTTCCGCCGCGCGCACGCCTGACCACCTCCAGCCTGCCCGCCTCTCCGCCTGGCCCGCCTGCCTGGCTGCCTCTGCCTGCCTCTCCGCCTGGCCCGCCCACCTCTGCTTGCCCGCCTGCCTGCCTGCCTGCCTGCCTGCCTGCGGGGACGCTCTCGTGCCTGCCGGGACACGCTCCCGCCCGCGCGCCGGTGCGGGGCCCGTCGCACGCACACCGCGCACCGCCCTCCACACGCCCCGGACCCGCGCTCCACACCACCGTCCGCCCCCGGCACCGAGGCTGTGACCGGCGGCGGTCGCACCGGCCGTCGCACCCACCCGAGGAAGGCGCCCGATGTCCCACCCGTACGCTCCCGCCGGCCGATGCCCAGCCAGCCGGCGCCCAGCCAGCCGGCGCCGCCGGGAGCTCGCCAACGTGCCGCCCCCGCAGCCCTCGCCCCGGGGTGAGCGGCGATGAGCGAGCGAGCCACCGACTCTGCTTCGCTTGCGACCGGGACGGTACGACTGGTGATCGTGTTGGGTGGGTTGTCGGCGATATCGCCGTTCGCCACCGACATGTACGCGCCCGGCTTCCCGGAGATCGTCACCTCGTTCGGCACCTCGGGCACGGCCGTCCAACTGTCCCTGACGGCCTGTCTGATCGGGCTCGCCGTCGGGCAGGTCGTGCTCGGCCCGGTCAGTGACGCGCTGGGGCGGCGACGGCTGCTGCTCGCGGGGTCCGGCGCGTTCGCCGGCCTGTCCCTGGCCTGCGCGCTCGCGCCGTCGATCGCCGTCTTCGAGGTGGCCCGCCTGTTCCAGGGCGTCGCCGGCAGCGCGGGCCTGGTCATCGGCCGGGCGGTGATCAGCGACCGGTACACCGGCGCCCGGGCGGCCCGCCAACTCTCCACGCTGAGCGTGATCGGGATGACCGCGCCGGTGCTGGCGCCGGTCGCCGGCGGGCTGCTCCTCGGCGTCGGGTCGTGGCGGCTGGTGTTCGTCGCCCTCGCCGGGGCCGGGCTGCTGCTGGGGGCCGCGGTCTGGGCGTGGGTGCCCGAGTCGCTGCCCGTCGAGCGGCGCCGCCGCGGCGACGTGCGGACCGTGCTGGCCGCGATGGGCCCGCTGGTGCGGCGGCGGGCGCTGGTCGGCAACCTGCTCGTCGTCGGCTGCGCGCTCGGTGCGCTCTTCGCCTACATCACCGGCTCGCCCTTCGTCTTCCAGGACGGCTACGGCCTGTCGCCCACGGCGTACGGCCTCGTCTTCGCCACCAACGCCGTCGGCACCGTGCTGGCCGGGGTGGTGTTCGGGGCGTTGGCCGGACGCGTACGCCTGGGCACCCTGCTCCTCGGCGGCGTGGCCGCCACCGTGGTCTGCGCGCTCACGTTGGTGGTCCTGCTCGGCACGGGCGGCGGCGCGTTCGGCGCCACCTGGGCCTGTCTGTTCGGCCTGACCTTCGGGTTCGGCCTCGTGCTGCCCGCCTCGACGACCCTCGTCCTCGCGCTCGGCGGCGACGCCCCCGGGGCCGCGTCCGGCATGCTCGGCGGCGCCCAGTTCGTGCTCGGCGCGGCGGCGGCACCGCTCCCCGGCGCGCTGGGGCGTACGACCGCCCTGTCGATGGCCTGCGTCGTGCTGGCCTGCGTCCTGCTCTCGGCGCTGGCGCTGGTCGCGCTCGCCCGGCCGTGGCGGGACGGGGGCGAGAGCGACGGGGCCGGTCAGGGCTAGGGCAGGCCGACCGTCCGGTTGAGGGGGAGTCCGCCGGCCGGCGCTGAGGCGCGAGGGGGCGCGGGCACACGCGGTGCGTGCCCCCCGCGCCGCGCGCCCCCGGTCGCCCCTACAGCACGAAGCCGGCCGGGAAGGGGTCGGTCGGGTCGAGGAGGTACTGCCCCATGCCGGTGATCCAGGCCCGGCCGGCGAGGGCGGGGCGGACCGCGGCGCGGTCGCCGACGCGTTCGGTGGTGACGAGGCGGCCGGTGAAGTGGGTGCCGATGAAGGACTCGTTGACGAAGTCCTCGTGCAGGGCGAGTTCGCCGCGCGCGTGGAGCTGGGCCATCCGCGCGCAGGTGCCGGTGCCGCACGGCGAGCGGTCGAACCAGCCGGGGTGGATCACCATCGCGTTCCGGGCATGACTGCCACCCCCGGCCGCCCCCGCTCGCCCGGCTCCCCCAGCCACCCCCGCTCCCCCGGCCACGGCCCTACCGCCCCCGCCCGTACCGCCCCCGGTCGCCCCGCCCCCGGCACCCGCCGCGCCGACGCCGGGCGTGCCCGGGGCCGTGAACTGCACGTGGCGGCAGCCGGCGATGCCGGGATCGGTGGGGTGCTCGGGCCGCCGCTGCTCGTTGACCGCCGCCATGATCGCCATGCCGGCGGCGAGGATCTCGTCCTTGTGCCGCCGGTCGAAGGGGATGCCGAGCCGGCTGAGCGGGGTGATGGCGTAGAAGTTGCCCCCGTACGCCATGTCGTAGCGGACCCGCCCGATGCCGGGAACGTCCACGGTGGCGTCCAACTCGTGCGCGTACGCGGCCACGTTGTGCAGCGTCACTCGCTCGGCGCGGCCACCGCTCACGTCCACCCGGGCCTCGACCAGGCCGGCCGGGGTGTCCAGGCGTACGGTCGTGACCGGTTCGGTGACCTCCACCATGCCCGTCTCGACCAGCACCGTGGCCACGCCGATGGTGCCGTGGCCGCACATCGGCAGGCAGCCGGAGACCTCGATGAACAGGACGCCCCAGTCGGCGTCCGGCCGGGTCGGGGGCTGGAGGACGGCGCCGCTCATGGCGGGGTGCCCGCGCGGCTCGTTGACCAGGAACTGCCGTATCGCGTCGAGGTGTTCCACGAAGTAGTGCCGCCGCTCGGCCATCGTCTGGCCCGGCACCGGGCCGATGCCGCCGGTGATGACGCGGGTCGGCATGCCCTCCGTGTGCGAGTCGACGGCGCTCAGGCAGCGCGCGGCGCGCATCAGCGGCCCCCGGCCGCGCGCACGCCGACCGCCGGCGCGGCGGGCTGCCGGGCCCCGGCCGCCACGGGCTCGCCGGGCCGGGGAGCGGCCTCGGCGTCCGCCGCCGCGAGCGCGTCGACGGCGCGCCGTACGTCCGCGTCCAGCGCGGCGAGCTGGTCGCCGGCCAGCGGCCCGCGCGGCGGGCGGCTGGGCCCGCCGTACCGCCCGACCAGGTCCATCGCCCGCTTGATGGCCTGGACGAACTCGGTGCGCGAGTCCCAGCGGAAGGCCGCCACCAGCGGTTCGTACAGCGCCCGCGCCTCCGCGAGCCGGCCCGCGCGGGCGAGGTCGAACAGCCGCACCGACGCGGCGGGGAAGACGTTCGGGAAGCCGGCGAACCAGCCCTCGGCGCCCATCAGCAGCGATTCGAGCACCAGGTCGTCGGCGCCGGCGATCATGGCGAGGTCGGGGGCGCACTCCTTGATGTGCCGCACGCGCCGCACGTCGCCGGAGAACTCCTTGACGGCGACGACGTTGTCGATGGCGGCGAGTTCCCCGATCACCTCAGGCGTGAGGTCCACCTTGGTGTCGAGCGGGTTGTTGTAAACCATGACCGGCAGCCCGACCGCCGCCACCTGCTCGAAGTGGTGGACGACCTCGGCGGTGGACGCGCGGTAGAGCGTCGGCGGCAGGCACAGCACCCCGTCGGCGCCGTCCTCGGCGGCGTGCTCCGCCCAGCGGCGGGCCTGGTGCGCGCCGACGCCGTGCACCCCGACCACCACCAGCGCGTCCCGGCCGACGGCCGTGACGGCCGTACGGGCGACCGCGCGCCGCTCGGTGTCGGTGAGCGAGGAGTACTCGCCCAGCGATCCGTTGGGGCCGACCCCGTGACAGCCGCTGTCCACCAGCCAGCGGCAGTGTTCGGCGTACCGGTCGAGGTCGGGCCGCAGCCCGGCGGGGGCGGCGGGGTCGTCGGCGTACGGGAGCGCGGTGGCGACCACGACGCCGGTCAGGGCGCGCGCGTGCGGCTTCGAGCGGGCGCCGGGCGCGGCAGACGGCGCGGCGGCTGGCTCCGGAAGGTCGGTGGGCGGGTCGGTAGGCAGGTCGGTGCTCATGGGGGTCTCCGTTACGCGTCCGGGGGCTGAGGGTCGCGGTGCTGCGGGGGCGCCAGTTCGTCCGGGGGCGGGGAGGTGAGCGGGGGTGGGGTGAGGTCGATGGGGATGGAGAGGTCGGCGGGGGCCGGGGAGTCAGCGGGGGCCGGGGAGTCGGTGGGGGATCCGGCGAGGTCGCCGAGGCGGATGGGCTGGGCGATGGGGCGGGTGTCGATGGCGTACCGGTCGGCGTAACCGAGGGGCCGACGCCCGCGCGGCGCCGGAGTGCCCGGCGCCGACACGTCCGGGGTGAGGCCCGCCGCCAACTCCGTGACGGCGCGCCCGCAGGTGCGGCCCTGGCAGGCGCCGAGCCCGGCGCGGCAGGTGAGCTTGAGCGCGCGCGGGCCGTCGACGTGCCGCTCGGTGACGGCCGCGCGCAGCGCGTCGTACGTCACCTCCTCGCAGCGGCAGACGAGGGTGTCGCCCCGCAGCCAGGTGTGCCAGCCCGGCCGCACCGGGTGGGCCAGGGCGAGCGCGGTGGCGAAGCGGCGACCCGAGCGGACCCGGCGGCGCAGCCAGGCGACGCGGGCCGGGTCGCCCGCGCGGTGGCCGAGCGCGGCGGCGGCCATCAGGCCCGCCAACTCTCCCTCGTGCGCGGCGAGTTCGGCGCCGCCCACGCCGGTCAGCTCGCCGGCCGCGTACACCCGGGGCACCGATGTGCGCTGCCCCGCGCGCAGCGCGACGCGCGGCGTGCCGTCGGGGCCGTCTTCGAGCGCGCAGCCCGTGGCGAGGGCGAGTTCGAGTTGCGGGGTGAACCCGTAGCCCACGCAGAGCGCGTCCACGCCCTCGACGCGGCGCTCGCTCCCGGGCCGCACCGTCCAGTCCGGCGCGAGCCGGGCGGCGGTCACGGCGCGCAGCCGTCCTTCGCCGTGCGCGGCGACGACCGCGCGTCGGGTGCGGTACGGGACCCGGTGGCGGGCCAACGTGCCGGCGTACGCGGCGAGTTCGGGGAGCTTGCCGCGTCCGTCGCGGAGCGCGGCGAGCGGGGAGCGCAGCCAGCCGGCGGGCGAGCCGGCCTCCCAGACGCCGAGCACCCGGGCGCCGGCGCCAAGCAGCGCCGCCGCCACCGGCAGCAGGAACGGGCCGGTGCCGGCCACGATCACCCGCTGGCCCACGGCGAGCCGCTGTCCCTTGGCCAACGTCTGGGCGGCGCCGGCCGTGACCACGCCGGGCAGGTCCCAGCCGGGGAAGGGCAGCGACCGGTCGAACGCGCCCGGGCAGAGCACCAGCGCGTCGGCGGCGAGCGTGCCCGGCGTACGGAAACCGTCGGCCGGCCCGGTGAGGACGTGCACGAGGTGCGGCGCCGGCGCGCCACCGCCCGCGTCCCGGGTCGGCTCGATCGACCAGGCGGTGGTGTGCGGCCGGTGGTCGATGGCGGGGTGCGCGGCGACGGCCCGCGCCAGGCGTTGGCCCTCCGGGGCGCGGCCGGGGGCGGCTCCGCCGGCGGGTGACGCGTGGTGGGGGCGTACCGGGGCGCGGCCGGGGCTCAGCTCGCCGGCGGGCGGCGCGTGGCGGGGGCGTACCGGGGCGTGACCGGGGCTCGGCTCGTCGGCGGGCGGCGCGTGGCGGTGGTACTGGCCGCCGACGCGCGCGCCGTTGTCCACGAGGGTGACCCGCGCGCCGGCGCGCGCGGCGGCCAGGGCCGCGTGCAGCCCGGCCGGCCCGGCGCCGATGACGACGATCCGCCGCCCGTCCGTCATGCCCGGTCCCCTCCGTCGCCGTGCGCGCCGTCACCGTCGACGGCCGCCGTACGGGTCGACCCGGCCGCGCCGCTGGCATCGACCGCCCCGCCGCCACCGTCCCGACCAGCCGCCCCCGCCCCGCCCCCACCCGAGTCCTCGCCCGCGCCCGTCGCGGGCCCCGGCAGGACGGCGCCGCGTTGTGTCTCCACCGCGTCCCCCGGGGCGACCTCCCGCAGGCAGGCCCGCACGTCGGGCAGCCCGTTCACGACCACGAGGCAGTCGTGGCACACCCCGATGCCGCAGAAGACGCCGCGTGGCCGATCGCCGCCGCGCGTGGTGCGCCACGCGGCCCGGCCCGTGGCCAGCAGGACCGTGGCCACCGTGTCGCCGGGGCGGGCGCGCCGCGCGACGCCGTCCACGGTGAGCGGCACGCCCCCGCCGCCGTCCGCTTGCGCCACCCCGGGGCCCGCCGCCACCCGCGCCACGGGCCCCTCCGCCCTCTCCGCCCCGGGCCCCGGCCGCACCGGCACCGCCGCCACCCCCGCCGCCGGTACGCCTCCCGCCGCCTCCGGCGCGCCGCGCAGCCCCGGGCGGTCCACCCGGAACGGGGCGGGGTCCAGGTGGGGCGGCTCGCCCGTGAACAGTTCGGCGAGCAGGTCGCCGGTGGCGGCGGCGAGGCCGATGCCCGCGCCCTCGTGGCCCGTGGCGTGCCACAGGCCGGCCCGGCGCGGATCGGGGCCGATGACGGGGAGGTGGTCGGGGGTGTACGGGCGGAAGCCGCCGTAGGCGCGCAGCACCGGAACGGCGGCGAGCAGCGGGAACAGCGCGGTGGCGCCGCGGGCCAGCGCGCGCAGCACCGCGACCGGGATCGCCGGGTCGAAGCCCACCCGCTGCCGGCTGGAGCCGATGAGCACGGTGCCCGCCTGGGTGGCCTCCACGACGGTGGAGAGCCGCAGGTCGGCCTCGGCGGCGCCGACCGCGCCGACGTAGTCGGCGGCGTAGACCTTGTGCCGTACGGTGCCGGCCGGCAGCGGGGCGGTGACCAGGACCAAGCCACGGCGCGGCGCCACCGGCAGCGGGGCGCCGGCCGCGTCGGCGAACGAACCCGCCCACGGGCCGCAGGCGTTGACGACCGCGCCGCACGGCACGTCCCCGCGCGCGGTGCGCACCGCGCGCACCCGGCCGCGCCGGTCGCGCCGCACGCCGAGCGCGGCGACGCCGCCGCGCACCTCGCCGCCCCGTGCGCGCACCGCGGCGAGCAGCGCCGTCGCCGCCAACACCGGCTGGAGCTGGGCGTCCTGCGGGTAGTGCAGGACGGCGGTGGCCCGTGGCGTCAGGTGGGGCTCGTACGCGGCGAACTCGTCCGGCGCCAGCGCGTGGGCCTCGACGCCGACGACGCGCTGAGCCGCCGCGAAGGCGTGCAGCGCGGCCGACTGCGCCGCGCCGATCGCGACGACGAGCCCGCCCTTGCGCTCGTACTCGCACGCCGCGCGGCGCGGCCCGAGTTCCTCCCGCAGCTCGGCCAGGAGCGCGGGCCAGCGGCGTAACGAGGCGAGCGCGAGGCCCAGTTCGGGCCCGGGCGGCTTGTCGGAGACCAGCAGGTTGCCCTCGCCGCTCGCGGTGGTGGCCGAGGCGACGGCCCCGCGGTCGAGCACCAGCACCCGCACGCCGCGCCGGGTCAACGCCTCGGCGCAGGCCGCGCCGATGATGCCGCTGCCGACGACGACCGCGTCGGGGTGTTGTCCGTACGTCCATGAACCGTGCATGAAGCGCACCACCGTTCTCCAGAAAGAACGTTGGCGACGCTAGTGCGGCCTGGCAGGGCGGTCAATACCGGTGCCGCCCGGATACTCGATGAGCAACACGGACAGCACCGGCTCCGGGCCCGCCGTCTCGTAGATGTGCGGCTGGGAGCCGGGCAGGCAGACGTAGTCGCCGGGGCCGAGTTCGTACGGGTCCGAGGGCGGTCCGACGCGCAGGACTCCCTGCGTCACCACGACGTGTTCCCGTCCCGGGTGGCCGTTGGAGTGCTGCCTGGCCCCCGGCCGCACCCGCTGGTCGTACAGTTCGAGCACCCCGCCGCGCGGTTCGATCCGGCGCAGCATGCGCAGGTCGACGGCCCGGCTGCGCAGCACCTCAAGGCCGGCCGAGCGGACCAGCAGCACGTCGGGCGGCGCCGGCTCGGCGAGCAGATCGGACACGGGGACCTGGAGAGCGTTCGCCAGAGAGAACACCGTCTGGATGGTGGGGTTGCCGAGTCCGCTCTCCAACTGGGACAGCGCGCTCTTGGCGACCCCGGACCGGCGCGCGACCTCCGACAGCGACAGGCCGCGCTCCCCGCGCAGCGCGCGCACGTTGACCCCGAGCATGTGCCCGGCCCGCTGCGCTTCCCTGGCCTCGCCGCCGCCCCGCCGCTCGTGCGACTCGCCGCCCGGGCTCGCGGGCCGGCCCCCGGACTGACGCACGGGCCGCCCCAACCGGGCCCCTTCGCCCGCTCCCCCGGCGCCCGTCGCGCCGCGCCCGTCGGCTGGCTCTCCGTCCGGCTCCCCCATGGCGGTTCCTCCTCGGCTCTCGGCGGCTGACGGCCGGCGCCACTGTAGCCAGCGCCCGCCGGGCCGGCCCCGAGCGGTGCGCGGCGGACCGGCCTCCGGCGTACGGAACGAGGCCCCCGCCCACGGCCATCGGCGCCTCGACGCGCGAGGTGGTCCCGCTACGCCGAGTGGCGTGGCCGGCGTAGCCACCGCACGCCGGTCGGCCACGCGTACTGGGCAGCGCCCGGCCCGAGTGGTGGAGTGCTGCCATGACCTCAATCGAGACGGGCCAGGGGCCACGGGACGACGCGACGCGGAGGCGGCCGGGGCCGACGGGCCCGGACACGCCCGCACAGGACCGAGCGACGACGGGCCCGGTGGCCGGGCCGGACGGGGACGGCGAGGCCGACCCGGGCGAGGCCGCCGCGCGCCGGCGCGACCAGGCGGTGCGGGCCGCCGTCGAACAGGGCCTGATCGGCCCGGACGCGCCCGTGATCGCGCTCGTGGACGTGGCCGCGATCCGCGCCTCGGCCGCCGCGCTCCAGGCCGCGTTCGCGGAGGTGACCGCGCCGGGTACGCCGGTGTTGCACGCGTTCGCGGTCAAGGCGGCCAACCTCGTACCGGTGTTGCGGCTGCTCGCCGATGCGGGCCTGGGCTGCGAGGTGGCCAGCCCCGGCGAACTCGCCCTGGCCCAGGCGGCGGGCGTGGCCCCGGAGCGCATGGTGCTCGACTCGCCCGCCAAGACCGTGGCCGAGCTGCGGACGGCCCTCGCGCTCGGCATCGCCGTCAACGCCGACAGCTTCCAGGAGTTGGAACGCCTGGACGAGCTGGTGGCCGCGGCGCCGACCGCGTCACCGCTCGGGCTGCGCGTCAACCCGCAGGTGGGCGGGGGCACGATCAGCGCGCTGAGCACGGCGACGGCGACCTCCAAGTTCGGCGTGCCGCTGCGCGACGACGGCCCGCGCGGCGGCTCACCGGCCGAGGTGCGGGCCAGGGTGGTGGCCGCGGTCCTGGCCCGGCCCTGGCTCACCCGGCTGCACGCGCACGTCGGCTCGCAGGGCTGTCCGCTGGAGCTGCTGGCGGGCGGCGTCCGCGAGGTCTACGAGTTGGCCGAGGAGATCAACGAGGCGGCCGGCCGGCGGCAGATCACCGGCTTCGACCTGGGCGGCGGACTGCCGGTCAACTTCGCGTCCGACACCGTCGCCCCGACCTACCGCGACTACGCGCGGCTGCTGCACGCGACCGTGCCCGGGCTGCTCGACGGCCGGTACGCGCTGGTCACCGAGTTCGGCCGGTCCCTGCTGGCCAAGACGGGCACCGTGCTGGCGCGCGTCGAGTACGCCAAGTCGGCCGGGGGCCGCCCCATCGCGATCACCCACGCGGGCGCCCAGGTGGCCACCCGTACCGTCTTCGCCCCGCGCTCCTGGCCCATCCGCGTCGCCGGCTACACCCCGCAGGGCCTGCCCAAGCGCGGCCCGCTGGTGGCCCAGGACGTGGCGGGCCCGTGCTGCTTCGCGGGCGACCTGGTGGCCAAGAACCGGCCCCTGCCGCTGCTGGAGGCCGGCGACCTGACGGCCCTGCTCGACACCGGCGCGTACTACTTCTGCCACCACTTCGCCTACAACAGCCTGCCCCGGCCGGGCGTCTACGGCTTCGTGACGGATCCGGGGGCGGCGGGGGGCGTGCGGTTCGCGACCGTGCGCGAGCCGCAGACCGTGGCCGAGATCGTGACCGAGAGCGGCGGCGCCCACGGCGAGGCACTGACCGGCCTCGACTCCTGACGGCCACACCCGCCGCCGCCACGGATGCCGGTTACGAGGACCGAGCCGCGGCTGCCTGACGGGTGGTCACGGCGTACGGGTCGCGGACCCGGGCGGCAGGCGAGCGCACCGGCGCACACGGAAGAAGCCCTCCCCCAGCCTGAGCTGGAGAAGGGCTTCTCGAAAAGAGCGCCGAGCAGGCCTTGCACCTACATCCCTCGTTTGGAGACGAGTATCTTTCCTTAGACGACCGACGCATCAACCCCCGCCCCTCGGGGCGGCGTTGCGTGATCCACTTTACCCCAAGCCTCACGCTGCGTCGAACCAGCCGCCGTCACCGCGCGACCCGCCCAGACCGCGCCCAGCCCCCGCCCAGCGCCGCCCCGTACGCCGTCCGTCGCGTCAGAGCCTGGCCCGCTCGTGCGCCTGACTGGCGATGACGGCGGCCGTCTCCTGCGGGGTCTGGGCCGAGGTGTCCAGCCACCAGCCGGTGCCGGCCAGCCGCTCGCGCATCTCCCGGTACTGCGGGCCGAAGTCGAAGTGGACCCGGGAGCGGGCGGGGCGGGCGGCGTTGCGCTCCCGGCAGACCGCGAGCGGCGGCGCCAACACCACGAACAGCACGGGCCGGGGCCGCAACCAGCCCACCATGGCGTCGAGCATCTCGCGGTCGGCGATGGTGTGCTCGATGACCGGGAAGATGTCGTTCTGGGCGAAGTTGCCGGCCAGCGCGCACATGTTGCGCGCGCACAGCAGCGCCTGGCGCCGGGACTCCTCGGCTGGCTCGCCCAGGAAGCCGACGCGGCCCCGTACCACCATGTACGACAGGACGTCGCCGCTGATGTGGGCCGCGCGGTCGTGGTGGGCGGCCACCAGCGGCGAGACCGTCGACTTGCCCGACCCGGGCATGCCCGAGATGATCAGGCACCCCGTGGAGCGCGGACGCTGTGGCACGAACCCTCCCGCATCGCCTGGCCAGTCGGCCGCGCCGGCCACCAAGCCACCGGGAGCCGGCCCTCTCGCACAGCATCGTCGCAGCCGCCCCGGGCCCCGCGCACCCGGGTTTCGCCCCCGCCCGCCGGGCCGCCCCCGCCGCCCGGGGACTACCGCTCCGGCTCCTCCTCCACGATCAGCAGTGTCCCCGCGCTCCCGGGGCGCACCCGGTGCGGGGCGCCGGCCGGCACGAGGAAGAGTTCCCCGGCGCGTACGTCCACCGGCTCGCCCCGCACCTCCAGGGCGAGGAGGCCGTTGAGCACGAGCAGGGCCTCCGCGCTCTCGTGGCGCTCCTCCGCGAGGGGCAACTCGCTCATCCGCACCACCTTGACCGCGCTCGTACCGACCCGGCCCAGCACCCGTGACCGCCACGGCCGCGCCAGCCGGTCGGCGGCCCGGCGCAGCGCGACGGCGGCCGGCGGCGGCTCGCCGGGCGCCCCGGGTCCGGCCGCGCCGGGCGCCGGCCCGAGGGTGGTCGCCGCTTCCGTCGTGTCGTTCGCCCGCGCTCCGCGCACCGCACGCTCCTCCCGTCGCGCCGACCCCGGCCCACGGGCCGCGGCCGGCTGCCGCTCGCCGCCCCGGTCGGACGGCCCTGACCAGGACGTTAGCCCGGTGCGTCGGTGAGGTGGCTGACCGTTCGGCAAAGGCTGGCGAACCGTCGGGGCACGGCGTACGCCCCGGCGCACCGGGCCGGCGCCGGGTCAGCGCCGGTGGTTCAGCGGGCCGCCTTCGCCACGACGCGCTTGGCGCCGCCGGGTCGGGCGTCGCCGGCGACCACGCCGGTCGTCAGGTAGCCGCGCACCGCGGAGTGGGCCGGGCCACCGATCGCCCACGGGCCGGGCAGCGCGTCCGTACGCACCCACAGCAGGCTCTCGTTGGCCTCTTCCCAACGGCCGATCCACAGCGCCTTCCACCACAGCCCGACGCCGACGCCGGCCAGCAGCATCCCGCCCGCGGCGGGTGCCGCGAAGGACGCGCCGACGGCCAGCAGGAACGCCGCCGCCAGGTGCCAGCGGTGGGCGCGCCGCCAGACGCGCACGCTGACGGCGCGGTCCTGGAGGATGACGGTCTTGCCGGCGCGCGACGCGGAGCGGGCGAGCGCCGCGTACCGCTTGCGCCGCACCGTCGCCGTCACCGCCAGCGCGACCAGGAACAGGGCCGCGCCGGCCAGCACGCCGATCGTGCGGCCGGTCACGCTCGGAACGAGCAGCCCGATGCCGGCCGCGACCACCCCCAGCCACCACAGCCACCCGGCCGGTGCCCGTACCAACACCGCCACCCGTGCCACCGCGTACGCGCCGCGCCCCACGACGAACCTCCTCGACTCCGTCATCGCACTCCGCCCGGACCCACCGGCGCCCTCGCGCCCGCCCGGGAACTCTTCCGGCGGGACTGTACTCAGCGCGGATGAGAGTTCGCTGAGATACCGGATAGTCGGGAGAGAGGCCGATACGGGGGGGGGCGCCCGGGGCGTGGGGCGCGGAGCTTCCCGGGCGCGGGCGGGAACGCTGCCGGGGAATCAGTCCTCGAAGAGGCCGCGCGCCGCCGCCCTGGCGTCGAACTCCTCAAGGCGGGCCTGCGCGTCCGGCAGCTCGTCGCACATGGCCTCCAGCAGCACCCGGCCCAGCAGCATCGGCGCGCAGGCCGTGTCGAAGGCGAGCCCGGTGCCCACGGCGGCCGGCAGCAGCAGGTCGCTGTGGCCGGCGACCGGCGCGAAGGCGCTGTCGGCGACCGTGACGACGGCCAACCCGGCCGTGCGCGCGTACTCCAGCGCGGCGACCACCTCGCGCGGGTGGCGGGGCAGCGCGAAGCACAGCAGGGCGCTGGCGCCCGCGGCGACGGCGGCGTCGACGCGGTCTGCGAGCATCGTGCCGCCCTCGTCGAGGAGCCGTACGTCCGGGTGCACCTTGCGCGCGAAGTAGCTGAACCCGGCCGCCTGCGCCGAGGCCGCGCGCAGCCCGAGCACGGGCAGCGGCCGGGAGGCGGCGAGCAGCCGGCCGGCGCGGGCGACGGGCTCCGGGTCGGCCAGCAACGTGGCCAGGTGGCGCAGGTTGTCGATCTCGGCCTGCACCGCCTGCTGGTACTCGTTGGCCCCCGTCTGGTCGGCGCTCCGCTCGGTCGGGGCGACGTCGCGCAGGTGCTTGCGGAGCCCCGGGTAACCGTCGAAGCCGAGCGCCACCGCGAAGCGGGTCACGGACGGCTGGCTGACGCCGGCGAGTTCGGCGAGTTCGACGCTGGACAGGAACGGCGCGTCGGCGGCCCGGCGCACCATGCAGTGGGCGATGCGCCGCTGGGTGGGCGTGAGCCGGTGCCCCTCGAAGAGCTTCTGGAGCCGCGCGGCTGCCCCACTCGCGTCCGGCGTCTCGTCCATCGTGCCCTCCCGGCGACGTCGGCGCCCCACGGACGCTCGCCCACCGACGCCGACCCGGCACCGGTCGGACCGGGGCCGGCCAGCGCCGCTCATTCAGCTACGGCTGTCTCTGCATGAATATATGCAGCAGGCGGGGGTGGCGCGAAACGGGCGGGGGTGCGGGGCTGGGCACCCGGCCCCGGGTACTCCTCCGCGCCCCTCAGGCGTCAGCCCCCCGCTTCTCCAGCCGACTGCCCCGCGGCACGGTGAGGGACATGATGTCGCTCGGGCCGTCCAGGGCGATGCGGTGCCAGCGACCGCGCGGCACGATGACCGCGGAGCCGGCCGCCACCGCGACCTCCTCCTCCGCCTCGTCCGGCCGCTCCGGGCGGAAGTACAGGCGTATCCCGCCGGCGAGGCAGGCCACGACCTCCTCCGCTTCGGGGTGCACCTCCCAGTGGTCGCCGTGGACGTCGGCGTCGGTCTCCACGTGGAAGGTCATCAACTGCCAGCCGTCGCCCTCGCGTTGGAACACCGGCTCCGCGGCCCGGGCGTGGCCGTCCTGGTGCAGGTGGAGGAAGGAGGCGAAGAGGTCGACGGGGCGGATGGGGGCGGTGGGGTCGTCGATCGGGGTCGCGGTCATGGCGAGGGTTCCTTGTCTGGGATCGGGGTCGTTCGGATGTGGTGGCGGTGGTTGGGTCGGTCGTACGGGGCGGGCGTCAGCCCCCTCGACGGGGCCGGCGCCGCGCGCCGCCGGCCCGGGGCTCGGCTCGTACGGCCGGGGCTCGGCCCGTACGGTCAGGGTCGGGTCCGTACGGTCAGGGCCGGGCCCACACGGTCAGGACCCGGCTCACGTGTCCAGGGCGCGCCGCAGGGCGCCGCCGAGTTCGGCGAACTGGCGCTGGGAGATCTCGGCGGACAGGATGGCCTGCGAGCCGTGGAAGGTGCCGGCCCACTGGTGGAGTTCGACCGACACGCCGGACTGGAGCAGGCGCAGCGCGTAGGCGATGTCCTCGTCGCGGTTCGGGCAGAGTTCCGCGGAGGCGACGTAGGCCGGCGGCAGTCCCGACAGGTCGGTGGCGCGGGCGGGGGCGGCGTACGGGGTGGCGGGCCGGCCGCCCAGGTAGTGCTGCCAGGCGGCGGCGACCGTGGACCGGTTCATCCAGGGCGTGTCCGTGAAGTTCCGGCTCGACCAGGTGTCCTGGCGGTCGTCGAGGCCGGCCTGGTTGAGCAGTTGGAAGCGGATCGGCGGCCCCTGCTGGTCGCGGGCGCGCAGCGCGAGTCCGGCGGCGAGCCCGCCGCCCGCGCTGTGCCCGCCGACCGCGATCCGGTCCGCGTCGGCGCCGAGTTCGGCCGCGTGCTCGCTGGCCCAGGTCAGCACGGCGTACGCGTCGTCGAAGGCGGCCGGGAACGGGTGCTCGGGGGCCAGCCGGTAGCCCACCGAGATCACCGTCGCGCCGGAGGTCGACGCGAGCCGGGCGGCCCACGGGTGCTCGGTGTCCACGTCGCCCATCACCCAACCTCCGCCGTGCAGCCACACGATGGCGCCGCGCGCCCCGTGCGGGCGGTAGATCCGTACGGGCACGTCCGGGTCGGCGGGCACGGTGCGGTCCTCGACGTCCATGCCGCTGACGTCGGGCCCGGGCACGGAGCCGGCCAGCGCGGCGAAGTTGGCGCGCTCGGCGATCGGGTCGGTCAGCCTGGCCTGGGGAAGCAGCGGCAGGAACGCTTCGAGTTCTGGGTCCATGGCGGCCATCCTCGCGACAGCCACCCACCCAGGTCATCCGCCAACCGTCGGACAACCGACGCGGATCGCGCGCCGATCGGCGCCTATCCTGCGGCCATGGAGGCACTGGCCGTACGGCTGTCGCAACTGGACACGCACGTCGAGGGCGCGATCCGGGTCGTCATGTTCTACGACACGCTGATGCGCCGCCGCGTGGACCTGCCGGCGCTCGCCCGCGCGTCGGCCGGCCTGGCCGAGTGCGTGGCGGGGGTGCGGCTGCACAGTACGGGGCGGGCGATCCGGCTCGCGCCCGACGGCCAGCCGGCGCCCAGCCCGCCGGCGCCCGCGTCCAGCCAGGCGCCGATCGTCCTGGACGAGGAGGAGATCGGCACGGTGTGGCTGGAGCGCTCCGGGCCGCCGAACCCGCTGGACGACGTGGTCCTGGACCGGTTGGCCATCGCCGCGGCGGCGGTGGTCGAACGGTACGGCCCGGCCCGCACCACCATGGCCGACCCCGCCCTGGTCGAGCTGGTGATCAGTGCCGACAGCGACGAGGCGGCCCGGGCCCGGGCGCTGCGGCTGCTGGGCTTCGCCGCCGATCAGCCGGTCCACGTGCTGGCGGTGCGCACCCGGCTCCCGCTGGACCGGGTCGCCGGCCTGCTCTGCCCGGCCCACCGGGTGAAAGCCGCGCCGCTGACCGGCGTGGGTGTCATCCTGGCCAGCCACGCGGACCCGGCCCGGCTACCGGCCGACGTGCGCGCGGGCATCGGCGCCGCCGAGCGGCCCGAACTGTCCTGGCAGCAGGCCCGCACCGCGCTGCGCTTCGCCACGGGCCGCGAACCGGTCGTTCGCTACCGGGAGTTGGGGGCGCTCGCGCTGCTCGCGCAGGTGCCGCCGGACGCCCTGCGCGCCAACGCGGACGTGGCCGCCATCGCGCGCGTCGCCGCCAACCCGCGGGACCTGGAGACGCTGGACACCTACTGCGCCGCCGGCTCCCTGCGGCGGGCGGCCGACCTGCTCCACCTGCACCACAGCAGCGTCGCCCGCCGCCTCGAACTGCTCGGCAAGGCCCTGGACCTCGACCTCACCGAGCCCGCCGGGCTGATGCGCGCCCGACTCGCCCTCGCCGCCTGGCACCTCACCGACGACCGCGCCCCGGGGTGACGGGCCGGCACCGTGCTCGACCGTCGGCCCGCGCGCCCGGCCCGGGGCGCCCCGCCGCGCGGCGGCCAGCGGCTCAGGCCGGGCAGCTCAGGCCAACGACCCGGGCCAGCGACTCAGGCCAGCGCACCGGGCCGGCGGCTCAGGCCGGGGGCAGCAGGCGCTTCTGCGGCTTGCCCATGGCGTTGCGCGGCAGCGCCTCCAGGAAGCGCACCTTGCGCGGTCGCTTGTGGGCCGACAGGTGACCGGCGACGAAGTCGATCAGCTCCGCCTCGCCCACCCCGTCGGCCACCACGTACGCCACGATCTCCTGCCCGAGGTCCTCGTGCGGCGCGCCGACGACCGCCGCCTCGCGCACGGCCGGGTGGTCGAGCAGCGCGTTCTCGACCTCGCCGGCGCCGATCCGGTACCCCCCGGACTTGATCATGTCCGTCGAGGCCCGGCCGACGATGCGGTGCGTGCCGTCCGGACCGATGGCGGCGATGTCGCCCGTACGGAACCAGCCGTCGGCGGCGTACGAGGCGGCCGTGGCCTCCGGCCGGTTCAGGTAGCCGTCGAACAGGGTCGGCCCGGTCACCTCCAACTCGCCGATCTCCGCGCCCGGTTCGACGACGATCCGGGTCCGCACGCCGGGCAGCGGGACGCCGACGTGGCCGGGGCGCCGCTCGCCGTCCGCGCGGGTCGCCACGGTGATCAGCGTCTCGGTCATGCCGTACCGCTCCACCACCTGGTGCCCGGTCAGCTCCGCCAGCCCGCGGAAGACCGGCGTGGGCAGCGGCGCGCTGCCGGAGACCAGCAGCCGGGCGCCGCGCAGCGCCCGGGCCGCGGCCGGGTCGCCGGCGACCCGGTGCCACACGGTGGGCACGCCGAAGTACAGCGTGCCGCCCGCCGCCGCGTACGCCTCCGGCCTGGGCCGGCCGGTGTGCACCAGGCGGCTGCCGACGCGCAGCGCGCCGAGGACGCCGAGGACCAGGCCGTGCACGTGGAACAGCGGCAGGCCGTGGGCGAGCGTGTCGTCCGGGGTCCAGGCCCAGGCGTCGGCCAGCCCGTCCAGCCCCGCGGCGACGGCGCGCCGCGAGATGAGGGCGCCCTTGGGCGCGCCGGTGGTGCCCGAGGTGTAGAGGATGAGCGCGGTGGCGGCCTCGTCCGGCTCCGGCTTCGCCCAGTCGGCGCGCTCGGCCGCGTCGACGGGCATGACAGTGACGCCCGGGCCGCCACCCTGTCCACCCTGACCGCCCGCGCCGTCGCCCGGCCCGGCGTCGCCGCCCGCCCCGCCGGCCCCGGTGAGCAGCAGGGTCGCGCCCGAGTCGCGCAGGATGTGGTCGCGTTCGGCGGGCCCGGAGTCGGGCGGCAGCGGGACCACCGGCACGCCGGCCAGCAGCCCGCCCACCACGGCCACCACGGTCTCCAGGGTGGCCTCCGCCCGCACGGCCACCACCGGCGCGCCCGCGATCCGGGCCGCCACCGCGCCCGCGGCCCCCAGGAGTTCCTCCCGGGAACAGGGGCGCCCGGCGACGGTCAGTGCGTCGGGCCGGTCCTCGCCTGCGCTTGTCAGGGCCGCCAACAGAGCCTTGCTCACCAGCGTTTCCTCTCCTTCGGGCCACATCGCGCCCCGCGTGTGTCGTACGCCGCGTATGGCGTACGCCGCGTATGGCGTACGCCGCGTATGGCGTACGCCGCCGGGGGCGACGTTACCCACTCGCCCGCCCGCCCCGTGCGCGGGCCGCTCGCTGGCCGGACCCGACCGAGCGGCGGGAGGCCGGCGGGCCTCGCCCCGGTGAACGGCGGGCGCCCGGCGGGCCCGGCGCGGCCCGGCGAACGGGGGTCGGGACGGGGTCGGGGCACGGGGGCGGGGCGGGGTTCGCCTGGTCACGGGCCGGTCCGGGGGCTGAACCCCCGGCCCGATAGGGGGGCTGACCCTACTTACACCGGTGGCGGTTGCCCGTAGCGTAGGCACCATGGACGCCCGCGACCCAGAGGTAAAGAAGGAACTCGACGCGATCTTGCAGACCCGCAAGGAGCTCGGTCCTGAGTACGAGTCGGAACTGGTCGACTCCTTCATGGAGAAGGTCGAGCAGCGCTTCAACGACACCGCCGACCGGCACGTACGCCGGCAACTGGCCGAACAGCAGATGTCCGCCGCGCGCGGGGTGCGCTCACCGACGGGGGCGGGCACCGCCAACGCCACCGGGATCGGCCTCGGCGAGCGGTTCGGCTTCGTCGCGGTCTCGCTGGTGCTGGCCATCCCGCTGTCGGCGATCGCCGTGGTGAACGAGGGGCTGTCGGGACTGCTCGTCGCCTGGGGCGGGATCGTCGGCGTGAACGCGGTGCACTCCTTCGGCGGCTTCGCGTTCCTGCACCGGGAGCGCAAGAAGTCCACCAGCGACTGGGACTGACGGCGCCGGCGTCCTCACAGCTCCGCCACGGCCTCCCGTAGCGCGGCGACGCCCGCGACCACCACGGGCCGCACCGCCTCCCCGCTCCGGTGCGCCACCAGGACCTTGCGGCGCAGCACGGGGCGGGTGGCGAGCGCGCGGACCCCGGCCGGTAGCGGGCCGCGCCCCAGCCGCGGGACCAGCGCGGCCACCAGACCGGCCGCCACGAGCGCCAGTTGGGCGGGGTATCCGGCGACGTGACACCTGATGTCCGGCTCGAAGCCCCGCTGGCGCAGCGTCTGCACCAGGAACTGGTGGCAGACGCCGTCGCCGGTCCACGACGCCCACGGCGTGTCGGCCAGTCGGTCGAGGTCGACGACGCTCCGCTCGGCCAGCGGATGCCGTACGGACAGGGCGACGTCCGCGACGTCGGAGAGCAGCTCGACCGAGGTCAGGCCGGCCGGCAGCACGGTCGGCAGCTCCTCCCAACTCTCCACGACCGCGAGGTCGAGTTCGCCGGTGCGCACGCCGGCCAGCATCTCCTCGGCCTCGCCGGCCAGCACCGTGGTCCGCATCCGCGGGTGCCGTTCGCGCAGCGACACCAGGGCGCGCGGCAGGAACGTCATGATCGCGGTGGAGAACGAGCCCACCCGCAGCGGGCCGGCGACGGCCGAGCCGAGGGCGTCCAGCTCGGCGCGGGCCGTCGCGACGTCGCCCAGGATGCGCGCGGCGTGCCCGGCGAGCACCTCGCCGGCGGGGGTGAGCCGCACCCCGCGCCCGTCGGCTTCGAGAAGCTGGTGACCCGTCTCGCGTTCGAGCTTGGCCAGTTGCTGGCTGACCCCGGGGGGCGTCACGTGCGACACGGCGGCAGCCGCCGCCACCGTGCCGTGCGTGGCGACGAGGTGCAGGGCCCGGAGTCGATCGAGGCTGAACACAGCGGACACGGTAGCGCTGCTACCGATTACCGCGAAAAAAGTTGAGCTAGACCCCACAGTCGCGCGCTCCCATGCTGGAGGCCGTGACGGCGAAGGAACCCACCCAGCGGCCCACACCGGGGCGCCCCCAGATCGCGACCGCCCCGACGACGGCCCCCGGCCCCGCGACCCCCACCGGCCCCGCGACGGCGGCCAACCCGACGGCGACGGCCGGCCCCACGACGACGGCCGGCCCGACAACGACGGCGGGCCCGACAACGACGGCCGATCCGATGACGGCCGATCCCGCGACGACGGCCGGTGCGCCCCTCCCCCGCGATGAGAAGCGCGCGGCCACCCCCGCCGCGCCCGGCGGCGTGGCCCGCCGGTTGTCGCGCAACCCGCGGCTGCTCGCGGTGGCCGGGGCCGCCTGCATCTCGGTCTCGGCCATGCTGGTCCGGCTCTCCGCCACCTCACCGGAGACCGCCGCGTTCTTCCGGTGCGCGCTGGCGCTGCCGCTGCTGCTGCCGCTGGCGCTGCGCGAGCGGCGCCGGCTCGGGCCGCGGCCGCCACGGCATGCCGGCATCGACCTGCTGGCCGGGGTGTTGCTCGGGGCCGACCTGGTGCTGTGGGGCGCGTCCATCCCGGAGCTGGGTGCGGGGATCGCCACCGTGATCGTCAACGTGCAGGTCGTCATCGTGCCGCTACTGGCCCTGCTGCTCTTCGGGGAGCGGCTCTCGCGCCGCTTCGCGCTCACCGTGCCCGTGATGCTGGCCGGCGTGGCACTGGCGGGCGGGGTCGCCGAGGCACCCGGCACGGCCGGCGATCCGGTGCGCGGCGTGCTGGCCGGCCTGGGCGCGGGCGTGGCGTACGCGGGCTACCTGTTCCTGCTGCGCGGGCGCGGCGCGGCCACCGGCCCGCGCTACCGCTTCCTGCCGGTCACGCTGGCCACCGTCACGGCCGGGGCGCTCCCGCTGCTGGTCGGCCTTGTCCGACAGGACCTCGACCTCACGCCGGGCTGGCCCGCCTTCGGCTGGCTGGCCACGCTCGCGGTGACCGGGCAGTTCCTGGGCTGGCTCCTGATCGGCGCGGCGCTGCCGCGGCTTCCGGCGAAGGAGGGCGGTTCCATCCTGCTGGTGCAGCCGGTGCTCGCGGTACTGCTCGGCATGGTGTTCCTCGGCGAACGGCTCAGCGGCTGGCAGGCGGCCGGCTGCGTGATCGTCGTCCTCGCCGTCTGGGACACCACCCGCGCGCGCCACCCCGCCGCCGAACCCGCCCCGCGCACGCGCCCCCGTGCCCGGGGCGTACGGCGATAGCCGCCCCGCCGAGCACGGACCGCCGCACCGCCCGTCGGGCCGCTAACGCGTGGCGAGCCGCTCCAACAGGGTGGCGCTCCGCGCCAGCAACTCCCGCTCCTCGTCCGTGAGTTCTGCCTCGATGGCCTGCGCGAGCCAGCCGACCCGGCGGCCACGCTCGGCTTCGAGCGCGGCCCGGCCCGCGTCGGACAGCTCCACCAGCGACTTGCGGCCGTCCGTGGGATGCGCCCGGCGCGTGATCAGGCCCTGTTCCATCAGCAGCCCCACCGCCCGGGCCATCGACTGGGGGCGTACGCGCTGGTCGGTGGCGAGGTCGCTGGTGGTCATGGCGCCGTTGCGGTCGAGCGCGCCGAGCACGGCGACCTGGCCGAGCGGGATGCGGTCCTCGTGGGTCACGCGTCGGGTGAGCTTGCCCATCGCGGTGCGCAGTTCAGCGGCGATGGCGGCGGCTTCCGAGGTGGGCATAGGGCACTTTACCCCGCTGGCCAGCACGGCCGCGGAGGCGAACCGCACAGCAAGACTGCGCAGCCTGCCTGAACAGCTAAACTGCTCAGCATTGCTGTAGAGTCCACCGGGCCGGGGTCAGCGCCAGCGACGTCGCACCACGGCCCCGGCACCCGACAACGGGAAGGGCTCCCATGTCCGCACAGGCAGCTCCCACCTCCGCACCGGCGGCCCACGCCGTCGACGCCCCCATCGAGGCCGTCACCGCCCGCCAGATCATCGACAGCCGGGGCAACCCCACGGTCGAGGTCGACGTCGTCCTGGCCGACGGGTCGCTGGGCCGCGCGGCCGTCCCCTCCGGCGCCTCCACCGGCGCCCGGGAGGCCGTGGAACTGCGCGACGCGGACCCGTCGCGCTGGCACGGCAAGGGCGTCGAGCGCGCGGTGGCCCACGTGAACGGGGAGATCGCGGCGGCCGTGCGCGGTCGGAACGCGGCAGACCAGACCGGGCTCGACGCCCTGCTGATCACCCTCGACGGCACCGCCACCAAGTCCCGGCTCGGCGCCAACGCGATCCTCGGCGTCTCCCTCGCCACCGCCAAGGCCGCCGCCGCCTCCCGCCGCCAGCCCCTCTACCGCCACCTCGGCGGCGCCGACGCCCACCTGCTGCCGCTGCCGATGATGAACATCGTCAACGGCGGCGCCCACGCCGACAACCCGCTGGACTTCCAGGAGTTCATGATCGCGCCGGTGGGCGCGGGGACCTTCGCCGAGGCCGTCCGGATGGGCAGCGAGGTCTTCCACACCCTGCGCCACGACCTGCTGGCCGCCGGGCACTCCACGGCCGTCGGCGACGAGGGCGGCCTCGCCCCCGCGCTGCGCACCGCCGAGGAGGCGCTCGACTTCGTCATGACCGCCATCGAGCGCGCCGGCTACCGCCCGGGCGCGGACATCGGCCTGGTCATGGACCCGGCGTCGTCGGAGTTCTTCCGCGACGGGGTGTACGACTACGCCGGCGAGGGGCTGCGCCGCACCCCCGCCGAGAACGCCGACTACCTGGCCGGGCTCGTCGACGCGTACCCGATCGTCTCCATCGAGGACCCGATGGCGGAGAACGACCTCGACGGCTGGCGCGAGCTGACCGCCCGCGTCGGCGACCGCTGCCAGCTCACCGGCGACGACGTGTTCTGCACCAACGAGCCGCTGCTACGCGAGGGCATCCGCACCGGTGTCGGCAACTCGGTCCTGGTCAAGGTCAACCAGATCGGCACCCTGACCGAGGCGCTGGCCACCGTGGCCACGGCCCACCGGGCCGGCTGGACGGCCGTCATGTCGCACCGCTCGGGCGAGACGGAGGACACCACCATCGCGGACCTCGCGGTGGCCACCGGCTGCGGTCAGATCAAGACCGGCTCGCTCTCCCGCTCCGACCGCACGGCGAAGTACAACCAACTCATCCGCATTGAGGAGGAGTTGGGCGACGCGGCACGCTACGCCGGCCGCTCCGCCCTGTCGCGCGGCGTGAACGGGCGAGCGGCGTGAGCGGGCGGGCGGCGGGAGCGGGCGGGCGGCGTAAGCGGGCGGGCGGCGGCGCGGCGGTAGCCGCCGGACCCGAGGCTGGCCCGGGACTGGCCCGAGCCCGGGCGCGCCGACACGCGCGCATGGCCCGCGACCGGGAGGGTCGCGGGCCACCGCGGGCGTACGCGGGGACCGCCGCACCCCGACGCACTCGCCGGGGGCGGGACGACGACGGTCCCCGCGGGGGACGCGGGACGGGCCTTGGGCCGGTCTCGCCGCGTCCGGGCGACCATGGAGGTCCGGGAGCCGCTCCGGAGGTCCGTGTCGCCGCACATCGGGTGTCGGTGTCGTCCTGCCGACGTCCACCAATGTGCCGGACGCGTGTTAAATGCGTGCTGCTGGCGCGTGACGCATACGTACCGCTTACGCGAAGGGGCGCCCACGCGGCTTTCCGTAACGCCCTCCTGGCGCGGGCGGCCCCGGTGCCTCGGCTACTTGGCCGCGCCCTTGGCCAGGTAGGCCAGCAGGTCCTGCCGGCTGACGACCCCGGTCGGCTTGCCCTCCACCAGCACGACGGCGGCGTCCGCCGCGCCGAGCACGGCCATCAGGTCCGAGACCGGCTCGCCGGAGCCCACCTGCGGCAGCGGCGGGCTCATGTGCTTCTCCAACGGATCGGTGAGCGCCGCCCGCTGCGCGAACAGCGCGTCCAGCAGCTCGCGCTCGACGACGGAGCCGATGACCTCGGCGGCCATCACGTCCGGGTGGCCCGCGCCGGGCTTGACGATGGGCATCTGCGAGACGCCGTACTCGCGCAGCACCTCGATCGCCTCGCCGACGGTCTCCTCCGGGTGCATGTGCACCAGCGACGGCAGGCCGCCTTCCTTGCCGCGCAGCACGTCACCGACGCGCACGGCGGGCCCGGCCTCCTCCAGGAAACCGTAGTCCGCCATCCATTCGTCATTGAAGATCTTCGAGAGGTACCCGCGCCCGCTGTCCGGCAGCAGCACGACCACCACGTCGTCCGGGCCGAGGCGCTCGGCGACGCGCAGGGCGGCCACGACCGCCATGCCGCAGGAGCCGCCGACGAGCAGGCCCTCCTCCTTGGCGAGGCGGCGGGTCATCTGGAAGGCGTCCTTGTCGGAGACCGGCACGATCTCGTCCGCGACGGTCCGGTCGTACGCGCTCGGCCAGAAGTCCTCGCCGACGCCCTCGATCAGATACGGGCGCCCCGAGCCGCCGGAGTACACCGAGCCCTCCGGGTCGGCGCCGATCACCTTGACCCGGCCGTCGCTGACGTCCTTGAGGTACCGGCCGGTGCCACTGATCGTGCCGCCGGTGCCGACGCCCGCGACGAAGTGCGTGATCCGCTCATCGGTCTGCTGCCACAGCTCGGGCCCGGTGGACTCGTAGTGCGAGCGCGGGTTGTCCGGGTTGCTGTACTGGTCGGGCTTCCAGGCGCCGGGGATCTCGCGCACCAGGCGGTCGGAGACGTTGTAGTACGAGTCCGGGTGCTCGGGGTCGACGGCGGTCGGGCAGACCACGACCTCGGCCCCGTACGCCCGCAGCACGTTGATCTTGTCCGTGGAGACCTTGTCCGGGCAGACGAAGACGCACTTGTACCCCTTGCGCTGGGCGACCATCGCCAGGCCCACTCCGGTGTTCCCCGAGGTCGGCTCGACGATCGTGCCACCGGGCTGGAGCGCCCCCGACTCCTCGGCGGCCTCGATCATCCGCACGGCGATCCGGTCCTTGACCGACCCGCCCGGGTTGAAGTACTCCACCTTCGCCAGGACGGTGGCCTGAATCCCCTCGGCCACGCTGTTGAGCTTCACCAGCGGGGTGTTGCCCACCAGGTCGATCATCGATTCGTGAAACTGCACGCCCTACTCCAGGTTCAGCGGGGTCTCCGCGGGTCAAGGGGCTGCCGCCGGCGCGGGCCCACCCCATAAGCCTATTGCGCCACGGCCCGGCGACCACTGCCCTGTGGATAACTCAGCGCAACCGCATCCCGGCAATCGGGCGACGACGACACCCCCCGCCCGGCCCACGCCTCGCCCGGACCGACCGGCTTCCGGCCGGAACGGCGAGGGCGGATTCCCGCCAGTTGAGCCCCGGCCAGTCCCCGTACCGCACCCGCCCAGCGCCCCTACCGCGCCCCGCCCGCGCCGCGACGTGCGGCGGGACCGCCCGATGGGCGCGTTGCGATCCGGCGCTGACCGGGCAACACAGCAGTAGGCCCGACCGGCGGTGCGCATCCGCCGGACTGGCCCGGGAGACCTACGCACGCGAGAGAGCACGGAGGTGAGCGGGCCCATGTCGATGTCGAGAGCGCGGGTAGCGCGGCGGATCGCGACCGCGGCGGCGTACGGGGGCGGCGGGATCGGGCTGCTGGGCGGGGCGGCCGTCGGGCTGCTGCTCACCGAGATGCGGCTGGCCAGACGCGTGGTGGGCGGCTTTGATGACGAGCCGCCGCGGGCCGACGGGCGGTACGGCACGGTCTTCGACCACGAGAGCGCCGCCCCGCCGCTGCGCCTGGCCTTCCTCGGCGACTCGACCGCCGCCGGCCAGGGCGTACGCCACGCGCACCAGACGCCGGGCGCGCTGCTGGCCTCGGGGCTGGCCGCCGTGGCCGAGCGCCCGGTGGAGTTGCGCGTGGCGGCGCAGCCCGGCGCGCAGTCCGACGACCTGGCCCGACAGGTGGCGCTGCTGCTCGGCCCGCCGGCCGATGCCGACGGGCCCGGCGCCCTGGTGGTGGGGGCGACGGTCGAGGCGGCCGAGGCGGGCCCGGCTCTGACGGGCCCCGGGGTGGCGGGTGCGGCGGCGGGCGGCGCGACGGTGGGCCCAGCGGCTGGCGGCGCGGCGGTGGGTGCGGGTGGTACGTCGGTGGGCGCGGGGGTGGGCGGTGCCGTGGTGGGGTCGCTCGGCGGCGAGGGTGGCGGGCCGGCGCCCGTCCGCTGTCCGGACATCGCCGTGATCATGATCGGCGCCAACGACGTCACGCACCGGATGCCGCCCGCGAAGTCGGTGCGGCTGCTCGCCGACGCGGTGCGCGCGCTGCGCGCCGCCGGGTGCGAGGTGGTCGTGGGCACCTGCCCGGACCTCGGCACCATCGAGCCCGTCTACCAGCCGCTGCGCTGGGTGGCCAGGCGGCTGAGCCGGCAGTTGGCCGCCGCGCAGACCATCGCCGTCGTCGAGCACGGCGGGCGCACGGTCTCCCTGGGCGACCTGCTCGGCCCCGAGTTCGCCGCCCACCCGACGGAGTTGTTCGGGCCCGACAACTACCACCCGTCGGCCGAGGGGTACATGACGGCCGCGATGGCCATCCTGCCGACCCTGTGCGCGGCGCTCGGGCTGTGGCCGGAGGAGGAGCAGCCGGACCCGGCCCGCCGCGAGGGGTTCTGGCCGGTGGCGCAGGCAGCGGCCAAGGCGGCGGCCGAGGGCGGCACGGAGGTCGCGGCGGCCCGCGGCCCCTGGGCCCAGCTCTTCCGCCGCCGGCGCCGCCGCCTGCCGGCCGATCCGACGTCCGCGACCCTCAGCGGCTGACCGTCCGCCGGCCCGTGGGCGCCCCGTACGTCCTGCCGTGCGGGCCCCAGCCCACCGTCCCGTACGACAGCCACGTATGGGACGGGCGGGACGCGCGCGGCCTCGGGTGCTGCCCCGGGCGGCCGGACTGCGCGCGGGCGAGGACGGGTACGGGACGAGGTGGGGGGTGGCCCGAAACCGCCCGTACCGCTGGGTGAGCAAGCGCTTAGAAAAGAGGCCCGCATCACAGCGCGCGGCCCGTGACCTCGCGGCTACGGGCGGGTAGCTTCCGACGCAGTGCCCGCCTTAGCCCTCTGGAGCCGTGATGACCGAAGCAGTGATCGTCTCAGCCGCTCGTTCCCCCATCGGTCGCGCCTTCAAGGGGTCGCTCAAGGAGGTGCGGCCCGACGACCTGACCGCCCAGATCGTCGGGGCCGCGCTCGCCAAGGTGCCCGAGCTCGACCCGCGTGACATCGACGACCTGATGCTCGGCTGCGGCCTGCCCGGCGGGGAGCAGGGCCACAACCTGGGGCGGATCGTCTCCGTCCAGTTGGGCATGGACCACCTGCCGGGCTGCACCATCACCCGTTACTGCGCGTCCTCGTTGCAGACCTCGCGGATGGCCCTGCACGCCATCAAGGCAGGCGAGGGCGACGTGTTCGTCTCGGCCGGTGTCGAGACCGTCTCGCGCAGCGTCAACGGTTCGTCCGACGGCATGCCCGGCACCCACAACCCGCTGTTCGCCGAGGCCGAGGCGCGCACCGCGCACCGGGCCGAGCACGGCGGCGAGGACTGGCAGGACCCGCGCGAGGACGGCCTGGTGCCCGACGCGTACATCGCGATGGGCCAGACCGCCGAGAACCTGGCCCGCGCCAAGGGCGTGACGCGCGAGGACATGGACGCCTTCGGCGTGCGCTCGCAGAACCTGGCCGAGCAGGCCATCGCGGCGGGCTTCTGGGAGCGCGAGATCACCCCGGTCACCACGCCCGACGGCACGGTCGTCAGCAAGGACGACGGCCCGCGCGCGGGCGTGACGCTGGAGGGCGTGCAGGGCCTCAAGCCCGTCTTCCGCCCCGACGGGCTGGTCACCGCGGGCAACTGCTGTCCGCTCAACGACGGCGCCGCGGCGCTGGTGATCATGTCCGACACCAAGGCGCGCGAGCTGGGCCTGACCCCGCTCGCCCGCATCGTCTCCACCGGCGTCTCCGCCCTGTCCCCCGAGATCATGGGGTACGGCCCGGTCGAGGCGTCCCGGCAGGCCCTCAAGCGCGCGGGCCTGACGATCGGCGACATCGACCTGGTCGAGATCAACGAGGCGTTCGCGGCGCAGGTCATCCCGTCCTACCGGGACCTCGGCATCGACCTGGACCGGCTCAACGTGAACGGTGGCGCCATCGCCGTCGGCCACCCCTTCGGCATGACCGGGGCCCGGATCACCGGCACCCTGATCAACTCGCTGCAGTGGCACGACAAGCAGTTCGGCCTGGAGACCATGTGCGTGGGCGGCGGCCAGGGCATGGCCATGGTCATCGAGCGGCTGAGCTGAGCCCGGGCCGCGAGGGGCCCGACCACCACGGGCCCCGGCCCGGCGCCCTCCCGGCCGCGCGTGGCTCGCACGCCCCGCCGTGCGCCCCGTAGCGCGCCCTCGTGTGACATGCGCGACTCCCGCGCCCCGCGCCACCCGGCGCGGGGCGGTGTCGGGGCGGCGTCCACCCACCGGGCCGTGACCGAATCTCCCCCAGGATGTGACCTATCACGCCGAGCGGTACCGATCGCGCAGGTCAGGGGTGTCCGGTACAGACTGTCTGGGTCTTTATACCCACCCAATCCATGACGTTGTGCACTGACACGGGGCGACGCCACCCGCCAAGCTGAGGTAGGAATTCGGGGGACCCACAGCAATCGGGAGTATGTCAGTGAGCGCTACGTCCCTAGCCGTACTGCTGGCCGCGGGCATCGCCACGGCCGTCGGCGTCGCGGCCCTGCACACCACTCGCGGGCTGCGCCGCCAGATCGCCGCGCTGCGCGCCGAGGTCGCGACCGCCACGGCCGTCGGTGCCCGGGCCGCCTCCGTCGACGTGCCCGCCGCCCGGCAGAGCCCGGCCGAGGAGATACGCGCGGCCGTCGCCGACGCGCTCGCCGAGGAACGCGAGCGCGAACTGGCCGAGGCCCGCGCGTTCTGGGCCGCCCAGGAGGCCCGCGACGCGGCCTCGGGAGGCGAGGGCTCCGCGCTGCTCGGCGGGTTGGCCGGGTTCGGCGACGAGCCGTCCATGGACCCGACGCCGTACGTGCCCCGACAGCCCGACCTCGCCGGCCCCCCGTCGGCCCTTGAGGCCGAGTTGCTCGACGCCGCGCTGGAGGCGGCGTTCGACCCCGCGCTGGACGCGGTGCTCGACCCCGCGCTCGACCTGGCCGGCGAGCCGGAGGGCCCGGAGGCGGCCGAGTTGGCCGCCGCCCGCCGCCGCCACCCCTCGCACCCGTCGCACGGCGCGGGCGACGGCGCGCAGCAGTCGGCCGTCGTCGGCCACGAGCGCACGGTCGCGCTCCTCGGCGAACTGGCGGACTCCCGCACCCCGCTGGTCGACGTGCGCCCCGGCCCGCTCGGCACCCTCGACGTCTACGTCTTCGCCGACGGCACCACGGTCTGCATGACCCCCGGTCACCGCGAGACGGCCGACCGACTCGCGCGGGCCCTGCGGGAGGGCGACGCCCCCGTGCTGCTCGGCGGCTCCGGCGTCGCCGGCGCGTACACGCTGACCTTCGGTTACGGCGACACCAGCGTCTACGTCCTGGCCGACCGCGTCATCGCCTCGCTCTGACCCGCGCGCCCGCGCCCCGCGCTCCGGGCGCCCCGCCGCCCGCCCCGTGCGCACCGCCGGTCCGCCCCGTCGCCCACCGCCGCGATCCGCCCGCCGCGTCGCGCCGCTAGAGCCCGCAGCGCTCCCGGGCCGCCCGCACCAGGGCCGTCGCCTCCCGCGCCGCGTGCCGGGCCGGGGCGGGGAACGTCCGCTGCCGCCCGACGTCGGCCGGCTCCCAGCCGAGGGCGTGGGCGAGATCGTGTCCGGTCACCGCCACCTGGTCGGCCACCACGAACATGCCCGCGTCCGGCACCGTACGAGGCGGGCTTCCGGGCGCCTCAAGGCGCTGTGCGCGCAGCGCCAACTCGCGGGCCAGCGCCAGCCCTTCGGCGGCCGGGCCCTGGCCGAGTCGGGACTGGGGCAGGGCCCGCAGTCGGTCGGCGAGGCGGTCCACGTCGGCCAGGAAGGCGGTCACATCATCCACGCCGCGACTCTATGCGCCAGCCGCGGACTGTTGCCAACGCCCAAACGCTCAGGCACGGTGAGGTGAAGGACTGCTGGGCCACCCTGTGGCGCAGCGATCAGGACAACGCCGGAGGCGCCGATGTCCCAAGTCTTCTCCGAAGAGACCCACCGGAACCTGCTCTCCCGAATCCCCCACTGCACCGGCCGCGCCGTGGCCGACTGGCTGCGCACGGTAGACGATGGCCCCGCCCTCTTCCGATTCGAGGAGAAGGTCAACTGGCTGCGCGGCGAGCACCAGCTCGCCTACGGACACGCCAAGGCGATCATCCATGAGCACGACCTGCGGCGTGCGGCACGCAAGCTGCGGTAGACAGCGCCGGCCGCGCGCCGAGCAACGACAGAGCCCCGGAGGCGCTTGCCTCCGGGGCTCTGTCGTGTGTCACGGTGGTGCGGGCGAAGGGGGGCAGCGGGCCGCTGACTCGGGCGGCCGTGCCGTCCCTCCTGGTGCGGGGCGCGGCCGGAGCCGGCCGCGCCCGGGCGACTAGTCGCGGAAGATGGCGATCAGCCGCAGCAGCTCCAGGTAGATCCACACCAGCGTCAGCGTGAGGCCGAACGCGGCCAGCCACGACTCCTCACGCGGCGCGCCGTACGCCACGCCGTCCTCGACCTGCTTGAAGTCCATGGCGAGGAAGGCCGCGCCGAGGACCACGCCCACGATGCCGAAGACGATGCCGAGGCCGCCGCTGCGGAAGCCGAGGCCGTCGCCGCCGCCGAAGGCCGCGAACAGCAGGTTGACCGCCATCAGCAGCACGAAGCCGATCGCCGCCGCCATCACGAAGCGCTGGAAGCGGGCGTTGACGCGGATCAGACGGGTGCGGTACGCGATCAGCACGCCGGCGAAGACCGCCATGGTGCCGAGCACCGCCTGCATCGGGATGCCGGACCAGCGAGCGTTGAACATCTCGCTGATCACGCCGAGGAAGACGCCCTCGAACGCCGCGTACCCAATGATCAGGGCCGGGACGGGCTTGCTCTTGAACGCCTGGACCAGGCCGAGCACCATCGCGATGAGCGCGGAGCCGATCGCGATGCCGTAGCTCTTGCTGGACACCGGCAGTGCGGCCCACGCGACGATGGCACCGACGATGACGGTGCCGAGCGTCATGGCGGTCCGCATGACGACGTCGTCCATCGTCATGCGATCGGCCCGCGGCGGCGCCGCCTGTCCGCCGTAGAGCTGCTGCGTCTGCTCGGGGGTCAGGTCCTGCGCGCCCGGGGCATACGGGTTGGTGGGCTGAGCACCAGTGGCGTACGGGTTGCCCTGAGTCGCGGTGGGGCCCCCGGCCTGCGGCGGCGTGTTGAAGCCCGCGTAGGCGTTGTCGCGGCTGAAGCCCCGTCGCGAGAAGACCGGGTTGCTGCTCCTCATCTCACTCCTCCATGGCCGCCCTGCGCGACCTTGAGTCAAGGGTAATGGGTAAGCAAAACAATCACCCTAGTGCCAGGGGAGGATCTTTTCGCCCCTCTTCAGCCGCTACCCGCCCTCCACCCGGCCATGCGGCGAACACTCGGCGACGCCCTCACCACGGAGCGTCCGCGCCCCCGCCGACGGCCTCGACGTGTCGGTGCCGCCCGTCGTACGGGGCCCAGCCGGGGTCGCCGTCGCGGGCGAAGGCGACCCAGGCGCGGTGCGTCCGGGCGGCCAGTTCGCGCGCCGGCTCGCCGGGGCCCAGCAGGGCGCTGGGGCCGCGCAGCGCCGGCAGGGCGGTGCGCGCGAAGACGAACGGCAGCTCCACGGTGTGCGCCGCGCCCAGCGCGCCCCCCAGCGCCGGGGAGCGCCAGCCGAACTCGTACGCGTACGTCGCGGCGCGGCCGTGCGCCGCGTGCGCCTGGGCCAGCCGCCTGCTGCCGCGGCCGAAGAGTGCCTCGCCGAGGACGGCCGCCCGCAGCTCGCCGTCGCTGGCCCCGGGCCTGCGGGCGCGGGCCGCCGCGATGTCGCGAGCCGCGTCGGCGTGCCGGCCGGCGGGGTGGGCCAGGGCGGCGGTGGCGGTCAGCTCCGCGCGCGTGGTGCTGGTCAGGCGGCCCTGCGGGACGAGGTAGAGGTTGCCCTCGTCGGCGGTGGTGCCGACCATCAGGGTGACGTCGGCGCCGGCCGCCGTGGCCGCGAGGGTCTCGGCCGGTTGGCGGGCGAGGGTCAGGCTGAGGGGGCTGAGGCCGAGGAGGGGGTCGCCCGTGGTCGCGGTGCGCAGGTCGAGGCCGGCGAGCGCGTCGAGGGCCGCCACCAGGCGCTCGTCGGGCAGCTCGGCGAAGGCGGCGGCGGTGGGCGCGACGCCGAGCGCGTCGGCCGCCGCCCGGGTGACGCGGGCCGCCTGCTCGGGGGTGTGCGCGCCGAGCCCGTTGCCGCTCTGCACGATCGCCCGCCGGAACAGGCCGGCCGCCTCCCCGTCGGCCAGCAGGGCGGCCACCAGGGTCGCACCGGCGGACTGGCCGAACAGGGTGACGTTGTCCGGGTCGCCGCCGAAGGCCGCCGCGTGCCGTCGCACCCAGCGCAGCGCCGCCGCCACGTCGAGCAGCCCACGGTTGGGTGGGGCCCCGGGGAGGTCGAGGAAGCCGGCGACGCCCAGCCGGTAGTTGACGGTGACGAGCACGACGCCGCTGCGGGCGAAGCCTTCCCCGTCGTACAGCGGCGCGCGGCCCGAGCCGGCCACGAAGCCGCCGCCGTGCACGAAGACCAGCACCGGCAGCGCGCGGCCGGGGCCGGGTGTCGGGGGCGCGGGGGCCCAGACGTTGAGGGTGAGGTAGTCGGGCCCCGGCACCCAGCCGGGGCCGAAGTAGGGCGTCATGTCGAGGCCGCCGAAGGCGTCCCGGCGCGGCTGCGGTGCCGTCGGGCCGTGCGCGCCGGCATCCCGTACGCCCGACCACGGCGTGACCGGCGCGGGCGGCGCGAAGCGGGCGGCGCCTCGCGGCGGGTCGGCGTAGGGGACGCCGAGGAAGTGCTGGACGCCGTCGGCGGCGCGCCCGCGCAGCGTGCCGGAGGCGGTCTCGACGGTCGGGGTCGGCGTGGGTGGGTCGCGGTGGGTCATGGCTGCTGGCTCCATCTGGCGTGCCGGGCCGGGCGCGCGGGGTCGGCCTCGCTCGGCCGGTCGGCGGCCCGGGCGGTGCGTGCTCGGGGGGCTTGCTCGGGGGGGGGCTTGCTCGGGGGGGGGCTTGCTCGGGGGGGGCTTGCTCGGGGGGGGGCTTGCTCGGGGGGGCTTGCTCGGGGGGGCTTGCTCGGGGGGGCTTGCTCGGGGGGGCTTGCTCGGGGGGGCTCGGCGGGGTCAGAGGCGGGAGAAGGGGGCCCACTTCCTGATGGCGAAGCCGGCGCCGCGCCGGCCGACCTCCGCGCCGCCGTGCCCGCCGAGGTGGGCCGGCAGGACCAGGGCGCGGTGGTCGGCGGCCCAGCCCAGGAGTCGGTGCCGGGAGGCGCGGGCGCGCACCGGGTCCTCGCAGAAGCAACTGTTGACGTCGGGCTCGACGAACTGGAGCGGCGTGTGCAGCAGGTCGCCGACGAACACCGCGCGATCCCCGCCCGAGGCGAGCTTCAGCACCGCGGAGCCGGGGGTGTGGCCGGGGGCGAGTTCGAGGCGCAGGTTCGCGTCGATGGTGTGGCCGTCGTCCCACAGCAGGGTCTGCCCCGCCTCGTGCACGGGCGCCACGCTGTCCTCGAACACGTTCTGGTTGCCCCGCCCGAGCCGGGGGGTGTGGCCGCGCGCGGGGTCCCAGAACTCGAAGTCGCGGCGCGGCATCAGGTACGTCGCGCGCGGGAAGGTGGGCGTCCACACGCCGCCGTCCAGGAAGGTGTTCCAGCCGACGTGGTCGACGTGCAGGTGGGTGTTGATCACCAGGTCCACGTCGTCGGGGCGTACGCCGGCACGCGCCAGGTTGTCCAGGTATCCGGTGCGCAGATGGCTCCAGACCGGCGCGTAGGGCCGCTCCTTGTGGTTGCCGACGCCCGTGTCCACCAGGATGGTCCTGCCCTCGCTGCGCACCACCCAGGTCTGCACCGCGGACTGGCAGATGTCCGTGTCGGCGGCCAGGAAGTCGGGGACCAGCCAGGGGCGGTGGGACTCCCAGGCGGCCTCGGGGCTGTCCGGGAAGAACTCCCGGGGGCTCATGCGGACGGACCCGTAGTACTCGGTGACCCGGGTGATCGTGACGTCACCGAGGACGATCTCGTGCACGGCCGCCTCGGGCACGACTCCCGCTCCTTCGGCTGTTTCGTTCACGGTCGCTGCGTTCGCGGTCGCTTCGTTCATGGCCGCGTCGTTCACGGTCGCTCCGTTCATGGCCGCGTCGTGCATAAGCGCGTCGTTCATGGCCGCGTCGTTCATGGCTGTCTCCGGCGGGGGTGGGGCGGGTGGGTCGGACCCGTTCAGGCTCTGGTGGGCGCGCGCGGCGGACCAGCCCCGCCCGTGCCCACCCCTGACAGGGGCTGGCTCGCGGCGGCGGTGGGCGCGAGGCTGGGGGGATGGACGACAGGCGGCTCGGTGAGTTTCTGCGCGCGCGACGGGCCCGGGTGCGGCCCGAGGACGTCGGGCTGCCCGACGCGGGGCGGCGGCGGGTGCCCGGGCTGCGGCGGGAGGAGCTGGCGTTGCTGGCCGGGGTCGGCGTCTCGTACTACACCCGGCTCGAACAGGGGCAGGCGCACAACGCGTCCCCCGAGGTGCTGGACGCCATCGCCCGGGTGCTCGGGCTCGACGCGCACGGGCGCGCCCACCTCGACCACCTGAGCGGACCGGCGCGGCGGCCGGGGCCGGGGGCGGGCGCGGGTGCGGGCCCCGAACGGGTGCTGCCCGCGACGCGGGAGTTGCTGGGCGCGGTGGGCGAGGTGCCCGCGCTCGTGGTGGGCCGGCGCGCGGACGTGCTCGCGTGGAACGGCCCGGGGCACGCCCTGCTGGCCGGCCACCTCGACCCGGCGAGCCCCGACCGCCAGGACGGCCGGCCGAACCTGGCCCGCCTCCTCTTCCTCGACCCGCACGGCCGCGACCTGTACGTCGACCGGCGGCGCAAGGCCCGCGCCATGGTGAGCAACCTGCGGCACGTCGCCGGCCGCTACCCCGGTGACGCCCGCCTGGCCGCGCTGATCGGGGAGCTGTCGATCGGCAGCCCGGAGTTCGCCGCGCTCTGGGCCGACCACCGCGTGCACCCGTGCGAGGGCGACGTGTACGAGCTGCGCCACCCGGTCGTCGGCTCGCTCACGGTCACCCAGCAGAACCTGCCGCTGCCACGGTCGCCCGGGCAGTCCCTGGTGCTGATCACCGCCGCCGCCGACTCGGCGTCCCAGCACGCGCTGACGCTGCTGGCGCAGGCACGGCGCCGGCACCCCGTGGCACCCCCCGCGCCCGGCCCGGCCGCCCGGGCCTGAGCCCGCGGCGCGTGCGGCAAGCCAGCGGCGCCCGTGCGACCGGTGCGGGGCTCCCGGCGGGCCCGTGCGTCACCCGGCGGGCGGCTGTTGGCGCGTCACCTCCTGGGCGAGGGCCGCGAGGTCGGCCACGGCCGGGTGGCTCGGCGGGTCGGTCCAGGCCAGGAAGACCGGCACGGGCGAGGCGTCGGTCAGCGGCCGGTAGGTGACGCCGGGGTGGGGGTGCAGGGCGGCGGTGGCCGCGGTGCTCACGCCGACCGCGCGGCCGGCCGCGATGGCGGCCAGCCAGTCGTCGGTGTTGCCGACCCGTACGGTCGCGGACGGCCCGCGCCCGGGCGGCCACAGCTCGCTGCTCGTCGTGCCGGAGACCGTGTTGAGGGTGACGCTCTGGTCGGCGAGGTCGGCCAGCGTCAGCTCGGCGCGCCCGGCCAGCGGGCTGTCGTCGGGCAGCGCCGCGACCCGGTCCTCGCTGAGCAGGTACGCGCTGCGCAGCCCGGGCTCGGGCAGCGGCCCGCGCAGCAGCGCGGCGTCGACCTTGCCCGCGGTGAGGCCGGCGCCGCGGTCGTCGATGCGCAGCAGTTCCAGTGGTGTGTCGGGGTGGGTCTGGCGCCAGCGGCGGAGCAGCGGCGTGGTGAAGGTGCCGAGCGCCGACCAGGCGTGCCCGAGCCGCAGCGGCCAGGCGCCCAGGCGGCTTGGGTCCAGGGCCGCGTCCACGGCGGCCAGCGCGGTGGCGGCCCGGGACCGAAAGGCGCGGCCGGCGTCGGTGAGGCGCAGGTGGTGTGTGGAGCGGTCGGCGAGCCGCACCCCGAGGTGCGCTTCGAGCTGGCGCAGGGAGCGGGACAGGGCGGGCTGGGTGAGGTGGAGCCGGGCCGCGGCGCGGGTCAGGTTGGCCTCGTCGGCGATGGCGAGGAAGTGGCGCAGATGACGCAGCTCCATGGTCATGACTGGGAAGCATAACCACCGCTCAACCGGCATTTCCCCACTCAGCGCGGGCTGCCTAGCGTGGCCGGTATGACCGATGTGCGCGCCCCCGCCCCCACCGCCGACGCGAGCGTGAGCGGCCCCGAAAGCCCGGCCCCGGCTGTCCCGGTCGACCCGGCTGCCCCGACTGGCCCGGCCGGGGCCGGGCGTGGCGAGCGCGCGGCGGGGTGGGTCGGGGTCGGCCTGGTGGCCGGCGGCATCTGCTCCCAACAGTTCGGCGCGGCGGTGGCCGCCTCGCTCTTTCCCCGGGTCGGCGCCCTCGGCGTGGTCTCGCTGCGGCTGGCCCTCTCCGCGCTGGTGCTGCTGCTCGTCTGCCGCCCGGCCGTACGCGGCTACGGGCGCGCCGACTGGGCCGTGGTCGCGGGCTTCGGGGTGGCGCTGGCCGGTATGAACACGCTGATCTACCAGGCCATCGACCGCATTCCGCTGGGCACCGCCGTGACCTTGGAGGTGCTGGGCCCGCTGGCGCTGTCGGTGGTCACGGCGCGCGGCCCGGGCCGCTGGCTGTGGGCCGGGCTCGCGCTGGCCGGCGTGGCGCTGCTCGGCCGTGGCGGGTTCGGCGAGTTGCACGCGGCCGGGGCGGGCTGCGCGCTGGGCGCGGGGGCGCTGTGGGCCGCGTACATCCTGCTGTCGGCCCGGGCCGGCAGCCGCTTCCCGCGCGTGGACGGGCTGGCGTGGGCGATGGCCTGCGGCGCGCTGTTGAGCCTGCCGCTCGGGGTGGCCAGCGCGGGCGGCGCCCTGCTCGACCCGGCGGCGCTGGCCCTCGGGGGCGCGGTGGCCCTGCTGTCGTCGGTGCTCCCCTACACCCTGGAGCTGCTGTCACTGCGCCGCCTGGCGCCCGCCGCGTTCTCCGTACTGATGAGCCTGTCGCCCGCGGTCGCCGCCCTCGCCGGGTACCTGGTCCTCCATCAGGGCCTGGCGCTGCCCGAAGTCGCGGCCATCGCACTGGTGGTGGCCGCCAGCGCGGGCGCCGTCCGGACTGCGACGTCACCGGCGCCGGTGCCGGCGACGAAGCGGGGCACCCGGCCACGCACGGCACCGCGTTCGGGTTCGGGTTCGGGTTCGCGCACGGGGTGACGTACGGGTTCCCGTACGGGCCCGCGCGAGGCCGGCGACGGCGCCGCGTTCGGAACCCGAAGCGAACCGGTCGCCACGGCGGGCGCGGTGCCGGCGACGCGACGGGGGTCCAGGAGGCAGGCCAAGACGGTTCATTCTTGGGAAAGTTCGGGAAATCCGGCAAATCCCCAGAAGGGCGGACCTGTAGCGCCGCGTCCCTCTCGCGGGGCGCGGCCACGTGCCGGGTACACCCAACTGGCCCCGGGTGAGGCGCGACACAGGGCGCGCGCCGCGCCGAGAAAGCCGCTGGGGCGGGTCGGGCGCCCCGTCGCGCGCGGTGGGAGTGCGCCCCGGCGGGAAGTCCGCCCGGGCCGGCGGCGGGTGGTGACGGGCGGCGTGCGCGGGCGGCGTCGCCACGCAGCGTCGTGGGGGTTCGGGTGGGCCCGGGCTACGGGCCGTATCTCCAGGTCAGACCGGACGAGCGGAGTGGTGCCCGGAGCCGGACTTGAACCGGCACGGCCCGTAGGCCAGCGAGGTTTAAGCTCGCCGTGTCTGCATTCCACCATCCGGGCAGGGGCGCTCTCGCTGCCGCACATACGGCGTACGGCCGTCCCCTCAAAGGAGAGCAGGACGAGCCTAGCCGGGGAAGGCGCCACGAACGGCTGAACGGTCGATCGCCGTTGTCTTATTTTATTGGCACCTGAGGGAGCATCAGCAGGACGAACTCGCCGCTGGCACATGCCGCTGGCCCATCGGCACTGTTGGTGCGGTACGTCACGCCCATCGGACCGAAATGACGGAAACTCGACGCAGCGTTGAGAAAAGTGACGAACGCGCTTCCGGTCCTCCACCCGTAGGCCGTACACCTCCCGTACGCGCCGCGCCGCGCCAAGGGCCGCAACCCCGCCCCCGCCAGGGCCTGTCGACACATCACAAAGCGCCCGCATTAGCAGAAACCGAAACGGAGCGAAAGCCCCCGCTACGAGCCACCGCATCGTACGCAGCGCGGCCCTTCCCAACCCCTTCCCGGCCCCTTGCCGGTGGCCGCGGCTCCCTCCGCACGGTCTCGCCCCTCTCGCGCCGCCGCGACCATCGTGACCATCGCGGCGTCGGGGGACGGCGGCGGGCAACGCGCGGCCGGGAGCCGGAGGACCAGGGAGCGGGGGCCGGCCGGACCGCGCGGATCGGCTCAGGGTGGTGGGGGCCGCTGCCCGAGGCGCGCGGCCGTCTCTCGGGGTTCTCCTCCTACCCAAGGATGAGTCGCCTCCTCCGGCGTACCTCGTGAGTCTCCCCGGGAACGGGCGCAGGGGCTGATGGCCCGGGGCGAAAGGCCGGCGAAGATAGTGGAGTCCCCAGGCACCGCACGACAGGAGTTCGACCGTGACCACCACCTCCACCGCCACCCGCAGCACCGCGGTGGCCGCACGCGCAACGGATCTTCGCAAGGTCTACGGACAGGGCGAGACCCAGGTAGTGGCCCTCGGTGGCGTCACCGTCGAGTTCCGGCAGGCCGAGTACACCGCGATCATGGGCCCCTCCGGCTCCGGCAAGTCCACGCTCATGCACTGCATGGCCGGCCTCGACTCGGTCTCCGGCGGCTCGGCCCAGATCGGCAACGTCGAGCTGACGACCCTGAAGGACAAGAAGCTCACCCAGTTGCGCCGCGACAAGATCGGCTTCATCTTCCAGGCGTTCAACCTGCTGCCCACGCTGAACGCCATCGAGAACATCACGCTCCCCATGGACATCGCGGGCCGCAAGCCCGACAAGCAGTGGCTCGACACGGTCGTGGAGACGGTCGGCCTCTCCGGTCGTCTCAAGCACCGGCCGAACCAGCTCTCCGGTGGCCAGCAGCAGCGCGTGGCCGTGGCCCGCGCCCTGGCCGGCAAGCCCGAGATCATGTTCGCCGACGAGCCGACCGGAAACCTCGACTCGCGCTCGGGCGCCGAGGTGCTGGGCTTCCTGCGCAACTCCGTGCGCGAGCTGGGCCAGACCGTCGTGATGGTCACCCACGACCCGGTGGCCGCGGGCTACGCGGACCGCGTGGTCTTCCTCGCCGACGGCCAGATCGTCGACGAGCTGTACGAGCCGACCGCCGACGCGGTCCTCGACCGCATGAAGCGCTTCGACGCCAAGGGCCGGACGAGCTGATCCAGGCGACCCCGACCACCGGCCCCCTCCCCCAGGACTGACAGACCCATGTTCCGTACCGCCCTGCGCAACGTGCTCGCGCACAAGGCCAGACTGCTGATGACCGTCCTCGCCGTGCTGCTCGGCGTGGCGTTCGTCGCCGGCACCCTGGTCTTCACCTCGACCATCTCCGACGCCTACCAGAAGAGCTCCGAGAAGGGGTTCACCAACGTCGACGTCGCGATCAACCCCGACGACGCCGACGTCAAGGACAACCCGGGCGACGCGCCCAAGCTGAGCCAGTCCCTGCTCGACCAGGTGACGAAGCTGCCGGGCGCCGAGTCGGCGACCGGTACCGTGACGGGCTTCGCCGCGATACCCGACAAGGACGGCAAGCTCGTCGGCGACGGGTTCACCTCCTCCGGCGGCAACTACTTCCCGTCCAAGGACGGCAAGGACGCGCGCTACACGATGAAGGAGGGCCGCGGCCCGACCAACGTGCGTGAGGTGGCGCTCGACTCCAGGACCGCGGACCGCGCCGACTACAAGATCGGCGACAGCATCGACGTGTCGGTCGACGGCCCCGTCCTGAAGCAGAAGGTCGTCGGCATCTTCACCACCGACGACGGCAACGTCGCGGCGGGCGGAAGCCTCGCGCTGTTCGACACCAAGACCGCGCAGAAGCTGTACGCGGAGCCCGGCAAGTTCACCGGCATCGAGCTGAAGGCCAAGCCGGGCACCACGCAGGAGGCGCTCAAGGCGCAGGTCGAGAAGGTCCTGCCGGACCGGACCGAGGTCGACACCGGCGACAAGCTCGCGGACGACCAGGCCAAGGACATCGAGAACGAGCTGAGCGGCATGCGGACCGGCATGCTCGCCTTCGCCGGGATCGCCCTGTTCGTCGGCATCTTCATCATCGCCAACACCTTCACCATGCTCGTCGCGCAGCGCACCAAGGAGCTGGCGCTGATGCGCGCGGTCGGCGCCAGCCGCCGCCAGGTGACCCGCTCGGTGCTCATCGAGGCGACGGTCGTGGGCTCGATCGCCGCCGTGACCGGCCTGCTCGCCGGCATCGGCATCGGCGCCGGGCTGCGCTCGCTGCTGAACTCCAGCGGCGCCACCGTCCCGGACGGCCCGCTGGTGATCACCCCCACCACGATCGGCGCCTCGCTCTTCGTCGGCATCGTGGTGACCGTGCTGGCCGCCTGGCTGCCCGGCCGCCGCGCGGCGAAGATCCCGCCGATCGCCGCGATGGGCAGCGTGCACGCCCCGCCGACCACGCGTGGCCTGGTGGTGCGCAACAGCATCGGCGCGCTCTTCGCCGGTGTCGGCATCGCCCTGGTCCTGGCCGCGACCACCATGGACGACGGCAAGGGCCCGATGGGCCTGGGCGCCGGGCTGCTGATGATCGGCGTCTTCGTCCTGACGCCGCTGCTCTCCCGGCCGCTGATCGCGGCCGCGGCCCCGGTGCTGCGGATCTTCGGAATGCCCGGCAAGCTCGCCCGGCAGAACGCGGTGCGCAACCCGCGCCGCACGGCCGCCACGGCCTCCGCGCTGATGATCGGCCTGACCCTGATCACCGGCCTGACCGTGATCGCCGGTGGCATACAGAACGCCATCGACAAGATGGCCCGGGACTCGCTCAAGGCCGACTACATCGTCAGCATGGCCAGCATGACCCCGCTCGCCCCCGAGGTCGGCGAGAAGCTGGAGAAGCAGCCCGAGGTCGAGAAGTCCAGCCCGCTGCGGTTCTCGCCGTCCCGGGTCAACGGCAAGAAGACGGAGCTGGCCGGCGTCAACGGCAAGGCCATCGGCGACCTGACGAAGCTGGAGTTCACCGAGGGCTCCTTCGCCGGGCTCGGCGGCAACCGGGTCGTCGTCGACAAGGACCTCGCCGAGGACCGCGGCTGGAAGGTCGGCTCCTCGCTGCCCACGACCTTCGAGGACGGCAAGAAGAGCCGCCTGGTGGTGTCGGGCATCTACGAGGGCAACATGATCATCTCCGGCGTGATGGTCGACAACGCCACCCTCACCCCGCACGTGAAGGACATCGCCGACTTCCAGGTCCTGCTCAAGACCAAGGACGGCCTCAGCGACGACACCAAGGAGTCGCTGGAGAAGGCGCTGGGTGACAACCCGGCCATCAAGGTCCAGACGATGGACGACGTCTCCAACGACATAGCCAAGCTGATCAACCTGATGCTGAACATGCTCTACGGGCTGCTCGCGATGGCCGTGATCGTCGCGGTGCTCGGAGTGGTCAACACGCTGGCCATGTCGGTCTTCGAGCGGTCGCAGGAGATCGGCATGCTGCGGGCCATCGGCCTGGACCGCAAGGGCATCAAGCGGATGGTGCGGCTGGAGTCGCTGGTCATCTCGCTCTTCGGTGGCGTGCTCGGCATCGGTCTCGGCGTGTTCTTCGGCTGGGCCGCCGGCGAGCTGATCGGCCCGAGCCTGGGCTCGTACGAACTGGTCCTGCCGTGGGGCCGGATGGGCCTCTTCCTCGTCCTCGCCGCTCTCGTCGGCGTGCTGGCCGCGCTGTGGCCGGCCCGCCGGGCCGCGAAGCTGAACATGCTCGCGGCGATCAAGGCGGAGTAGCCCGCCGAGCGGGACGCACACCCAGGGCCCCGGGGCGACACCACGTCGCCCCGGGGCCCCGGCCGTTTCCGCCCGCGCCGCCCCGGGCCCGCCCGGTACGGCGTACGCCCCACGGGCCGGCCCGGGCGAGGGGGCGGTCAGTTCCAGGTGCGGGTGCGCAGTGGCAGGCCGGAGGCGCCGGGCTCCGGGGTGCGGACGGCGAGGACCTGGTTGACGCCGATGCGGTTGCGCTCGAAGGCCAGCGCGCTCGCTGCCATGTACAGCCGCCAGACCCTGGCCCGGCCCGGCGAGACGTGCCGGAGCGCCTGCGACCAGTTCCGCTCCAGGTTGCCGACCCAGGCCCGCAGCGTCAGCCCGTAGTGCTCGCGGAGCGACTCCAGGTCGCGCACCTCGAATCCGGCCTCCTCCAACTGGCCCACCGTCCGCCCCACGGGCGCCAACTCGCCGTCCGGGAAGACGTAGCGGTCGATGAACTCGTCCACCCGGTAGGCGTCCTCGTGGCGCTGCGGCGGCCGGGCGATCTGGTGGTTGAGCAGCCGCCCGCCGGGCCGCAGCAGCCCGTACAGCAGCGCCGCGTACTCCCCGTACCGCACGGCGCCGACGTGCTCGGCCATGCCGATGGAGGAGATCGCGTCGTACGGCCCGTCGCTCACCCGGCGGTAGTCCTGGACCCGGATCTCGACCCGGTCGGTGAGCCCCGCGTCGGCGACCCGCTTGCGGGCGTACTCGGCCTGTTCCTGGGAGAGCGTGATGCCGACGGCCCGTACGCCGTACTCGCGGGCCGCGTGCAGCACCATCGAGCCCCAGCCGCAGCCCACGTCGAGCAGCCGCTGCCCGGGCTCCAGGCCCAGCTTCCGGCAGACCAGGTCGAGCTTGGCGCGCTGGGCCTCCGCCAGGTCCGCGTCCGGGGCGGGCTGGGACGTGGCGGGTTGTGACGCGGCGGGCTGTGACGCGGCGTCGGGGGCGGGCCAGTACGCGCAGGAGTAGACCATGGAGGGGCCGAGGACCAGTTCGTAGAAGTCGTTGCCGACGTCGTAGTGGTGGCTGATGGCGGCCCGGTCCCGGCGCAGGGTGTGCAGCGGGCCACGGTGCGCGCGGACCTCCTCGACGGGCGGCTTCGGGGGCGGCCACGGGCCGGCGATGGCGAGCAGGTCGCGGGCGGCGGAGCGCAGCCGGGGGTCGCGGGCCGCGTTCAGGGCGGAGAGCGGGCCGCGTCGCGGCGCCGACTCCTCGCCTCGGTCCCACAGCACCCCGGAGAGCAGGTCGAGGGCCGCGTACAGGTCGCCGTCGACGTCCAGGTCGCCGGCCACCCAGCCACGGGCGAGGCCGAGTTCGCCCGGCCGCCACAACAGTCTGCGGACGGCCCTGCGGTTGCGCACCACCAGCGTGGGCGGCTGCGGGGAGGCGTCCGCCGTGGACGGCTGCGGGGAGGCGCCCGCCGTGGCCGCCGCGTCTACCGCCTCCGCTGTGCCCGCCGCGTCTCGGGTGTCTCCGGTGTGGGGGGACGGGCCGGGCGGGGGTCCGGCTTCGCTGCCGTCCCAGGCCCGGATGCGGACCGGGAACGGGGTCCCGAGGGCCTCCTCAGCGAGCGCGGAGAGCCGTCCAGCGGCATCGGCCATGTCGCACACCTCCAGGGAGACGCGGTGTCGTGGTAGCGGTGCACCTCAGAAAGATTCACCTGCCACGTAAAACACCGATCGCCCGTGCGGCAGTCCCGGGCGCGGTTGAGGAAACGGCAAAATCACCCGGCTGCCCGGCCGGACGCGGGCCCGACACCGGGGTCTCCGGGCTCCCGTGCCCGTCGTCGCGCGGCGCCGCACCGCGTCGTCGAGGGGCGCACCGTGCGCCGGTACGTGGACCACCTGATCGACCTGGACGTGGACGTGCCCGTGAAGTCCGTACGGGGCCGCCACGGCGGCTCCCGGCTCGCGCCCCGATACCGCCTGCCGCCGCTCATGCTCGGCGACGACGAGGCGCTGGCTCGGTCTCCATCCGCTACACCAACCGCACCGGGCGGCGCGGCGAGCGCACGCCGCACGCGTACGGGATCGTCGCGCGCGCGGGCCACTGGTAGGCCCGCCACACCTGACCGCGAGCATCCCGCGCGCCCGACCGCGCGGGACGCATGCCGTGAGCCGGTACGGCCACGGCCCACGGAACGCGCGCACGCGTCGAGGGCGCCCACCCCACGGATTGGTGGACGCCCTCGACGCGTGCTGGTCGCGGGCCTGGCGGCCCGCTCGGTGTGCGGCCGGCGGGGAAGCCCGTACGGACGGGCTTCGGCGACCGGGTCGCTACGCCTTGGCCTTGGCGGCCTTGGCGTCGTCCTTGTCCGCCGGCGCGGCGGCGCGGGCCGAGACGGGGGACGCCGCCTCGTAGAACTCCTCGCGCGGGTTCTCGATGGCGCCCAGCGAGACGACCTCGCGCTTGAGGAACATCCCGAGCGTCCAGTCGGCGAACACGCGGATCTTGCGGTTGAAGGTCGGCATGGCCATGCCGTGGTAGCCACGGTGCATGTACCAGGCGAGCCGGCCCTTGAGCTTGATCTTCATCTTGCCCATGACGATCATCGCGACGCCCTTGTGGAGGCCGAGGCCCGCCACCGCACCCTTGTTGGCGTGCTTGTACTCGCGCTGCGGGAAGCCCCGCATGCCCGAGATCACGTTGTCGCCGAGGACCTTGGCCTGCCGCAGCGCGTGCTGCGCGTTCGGCGGGCACCAGGCGTTCTCGTTGCCGGCCGCGCGCGCCACGAGGTCGGGGATCTGCGCGTTGTCGCCGGCGGCCCAGATGTAGTCGGTGCCCTGCACCTGGAGGGTGGCGGCGGTGTCCACGTGCCCGCGCGGGCCCAGCGGCAGGTTGAAGCGGGCCAGCGCCGGGTTGGGCTTGACGCCCGCGGTCCACACGATGGTGCTGGCGTCGACCTCAAGCCCGTTGTTGAGCACCACGTGACCGTCGACGCAGGAGTCCATGCCGGTCTTGAGGTAGACCTCGACGCCCCGGCTCTCCAGGTGCTCCTTGCCCCAGGCACCGAGCTTCGGACCGACCTCGGGGAGGATCTTGTCGGCGACGTCGACCAGCACGAAGCGCATGTCCTCGCGCTTGACGTTCGGGTAGTACTTGGCCGCGTCCCGGGCCATGTCCTCAACCTCACCGACGGTCTCGGCGCCGGCGAACCCGCCACCGATGAAGACGAAGGTGAGCGCCTTGCGGCGGATCTCCTCGTCGGTCGTCGAGTCGGCCTTGTCGAGCTGCTCCAGGACGTGGTTCCGCAGGCCGATGGCCTCCTCCACACCCTTCATACCGATGCCGTTCTCGGCCAGGCCGGGGATCGGGAAGGTGCGGGAGACGGCGCCGAGCGCGATGACGAGGTAGTCGAAGGGCAGCTCGTACGCCTCGCCGACCAGCGGGGCGACCGTGGCGACCTTGCGGTCCTGGTCGATGGTCGTGACGCGGCCCGTGAGGACCTCCGCCTTCGGGAGCACCCGTCGCAGCGGAACCACGACGTGGCGCGGGGAGATGCTGCCGGCAGCAGCTTCGGGAAGGAAGGGCTGGTAGGTCATGTACGACCGGGGGTCGACGACCGTGACGGTCGCCTCGCCGTACCGCATCTTCTTCAGGATGCGGCGTGCCGCGTACAGACCTACGTACCCACCGCCTACAACGAGGATTCGGGGACGCTCCGTGGTGCTCATGATTCGAGTATCCAGCACCCTCAGGGGGGTTGCTCGTGAGCCCCTTCACAAGGTGGGCTACTGGGTCTGTTACACTGCGCGGCCCTCGTGATCGATCCCATACGACGCCGGGGGAACCGGAGGCCGAGCCGGAGCGTTACCCACCCCCGCTGATCAGGGCCTGTCGGGCTACTCCGCAGTAAATAAGCGCCCCCCGCGGACGATCTGTATCTCGCGTTTAACTCGGCCGAAACAGGGCGTGGTCCGACATCGGGCGGGCCCACCGCCACGAACCGGCCCCCAGGGCGCCTTCAGGGCCCTCACCGGGACTTTTTTCATGTGAAGGATTTCACGAACTTTCTCGCGGGCGCGGTTTCGAGGGCGCCCGGAGAGCGCCAAACGCCCCGGTTTCGGCCCCGGGTGGGGGTGTTGTGGGGCCTGCGGGTCCGCCGGGGTGGAGGCCCGCCCCTGGCGGGCGAGACGGCGGCTGCGGGGCCGCGAACGCGGGCCGGCCGGCGGGCGGGGCGGCGGACCGCGCGGGCGGGGTTACGCGATTCCCCGTGTGCGGGCCCTCGGGGCCTCGCGGAGTGGGGACTCGCGCGGACCCTCCCCATGCCGAACTCCCTAGAACGCGCTGAGCGCCCGCATCGCGTCCCGCTCCACGCGTGACAGTTCGCGGAGGAGGGAGCCCGCCTCCACGAGGCTCCGCTCGTCGCCCGACTCGCCCGCTGTCGCGATGAGGGCGGCCACCCGGGTCCAGAGGGCGGCGGCCTCGGCGTACAGGCCGTGTCCGGTACGCAGGTGGCCGCTGTCGACGTACTGGGCGCACTCGGCGAGGAAGTCCCGGTAGAGATTGCGGAACAGGGCGCCGCCGGTGCCCGCCTTCTCCATGAGCAGGGCGGCCCGCGCCAGATCCTCGTGCGGGTGGCTGCCGCGCTGGAGCCACTTCGGCACCTGCTTGGCGGCCTTCTCGATGCCCCGGTAGCCCAGGTTCGCGATCGGCGGGTTCAGGAAGGCGTGCGCACAGGCCCTGATCGCGGGCACGATCCGGTCCTGTGGTGGGGCGAGGTCGCGGGGCGCCGTGAGGGTGAAGGACCGGTGCCTGGCGGCCATGGGCCCACGCTCGGCCCTGGCCCTGGCGAGCCCGGCCAGACTGGTCGAGACGGCTCCGCCCTGCGGGGCGGTGTCCACCAGGTAGGCGTCCTGTGCGTCGTAGCCGTACATGGCGACGACGTGCCCGGCGAAGTGCACCTTGGTACGGAAGTAGTCCAGGTGGTAGCTGTCGAGCTGGAGGCCGACGGGCCGGCCGGCGTCGATGGACGCCGCCACGTTCTGCCACGCCTTACGCGGCGAGGTGGTCTCCCCCACCACCAACTCAAGCCCGAGCGCGGCAGCCAGATTCCGGGTCAGCTCGAACGGCTTGACCCGACCCCCGAGAAACGGAAAGTCCATGGCCTTGCTGTCCCAGTAGACGAAGCCCAACCCGGACCCGAGCCCGAACAACATGGGCTCCGACAACTCAAGCCCTTCATGCCGGAGCAGTACGCCCAGCGCCGTGGTCTCGCAGTGCTGCATGCCTCGGGCGTCGACGCCTTCCACAATGGTCATGCGGCGCATTCTTCCGGGTTGGGAGGCGGCTGCCTGTGGGTGGCTGTCCGGGGAGTGAGTGGGGACGTGGGGCGGGGCGGCGGCTTCGGGCACGGGGTAGTCGGGATGTGGGTGGGGATGGGTGGCTGTTGACCGGGCTGTGGGGCCGGTGGGTTGTGTGGGGGCGCCTGGGTGGCGCTGTGGGGTGGTCTGATCGCGGGGAAGGCTTTGTGCGGCGGCTGGGTTGTGGGGCGGCCTGGTCGCGGGTGTCCGGATGTGGAACGGCTCGTCGGTAGGCTCAGCGCGGTGGGATGCGGCGAGGGTGGTGTGGGTTGCATGTCAGGCTTGGGCGGTAAGTCGGAGTTCGCGGAAGGTGCAGAAACCCGGGGTGCCGCCGGATAACGCCGCAGGTCAATTGCTCTGGTCCCCGCGCGCGCGGGGATGGCCCCTCGTTCTCGCGGCAGACGGTGACTGAACTGGCCTGGTCCCCGCGCGCGCGGGGATGGCCCAGGGCCGGGGCAGACGGCGTGCATGTCGACGACCTGGTCCCCGCGTATGCGGGGTTGGCGCCCCGAGGGCGCCGGTGGCGGGAACGACCTCGCGAAGCCGTACAACTGGGCCTCCAGCCGGCGTACATTGCCAGTGTCAGTACGCAATGGGGAGTCAGCATGCCCGACGTCCAGGACAAGCACGCAGGTACCCGCATCCGCGAAATCCGGCTCATCCGCGACTACACGTTGGCCCAACTCAGCCAGCGTTCGCACGTCTCGACGAGTCAACTCTCCCGCGTGGAAAACGGAGAACAGCCACCCAGCCCCTCCGTTCTGGCAGCCGTCGCACGGGCCCTCGGGGTAACCCTCTCCGTGTTGCACGGGCAGCCGTACGTTCACATGCTCCAGAAGGACCAGCTCGATCGGCTGCTCGCCCCGATCAGCAGCGCGCTCGACGCATGGGACATCCCGCCGGACGACGACATGCCGCAGGACTCCCTCGACGCGGTGGCCGGACGGGTCTCGGCGCTCTCCCGGTTGCGCGCGAAGGGCGAGTTCGCCCAGGTCGCCGAGGGGCTTCCCGAGGCCATCGCGGCGACCACACTCGCCGTGCAGACCCACACCGCGCCCGGCGCGGCACGGGAGCGCGCGCACTACCTGCAAGCGGAGGTGGCGCGGACCACGGCCATCCTGGCGTACCGACTCGGCTACATGGACCTGGCCCGGCTCGCCCTCGCCCGCATGGCCGCCGCCGCTCCGCATTCGGGCGACCCGCGACAGGTGGCCGTCGAGCGGTACGAACGCGCCGTGATCACGCATGCGGAGACGTCGCGCCCCGACCGCGGCGTGGCCCTGGTGAAGCAAGCACTGCGCGACCTCGAAGAGGACGGCGACCCGCAGACCTCAGCGGTACGCGGCACGCTGCTGTTGCGCGCCTCGGCCCTGTCGGCCGTGCAGCAGCAGAAGTCCGCGGCGAGCGACTGGTTGGAGCAGGCGGCCGAAGTCGTGGCGGCCGGCGAGCGGGCCGACGCGGCGCAGGACCCGCCCGGCACCCGCTACGCCCTGGCCTTCGGGGAACTCAACGTCTCGCTGGGAAGGTTGGACGTCGCCCTCCTCCAGGACGATCACGAGACGGCTGTGCGGGTCGCCTCGGAGGTGCGCCTCCCTGCGACGTACCAGCCGACCAGGGCCGCGGGCTTCCTGATTCGTAAGGCTGCCGCGGAGGCATGGACCGCACGCCTCGACGCGGCTCTGAACTCGCTACTCCAAGCCCGCCAAGCGGCCCCCCAGTTGACCCGTTACCACCCGGACGTGCACCAGACCGTCGGCACGCTCCTACGGGCCCGGCAACGTGCCGCCGACCCGCTGCGCCAGTTCGCCGAGTGGAGTGGCGAGTAGCGACGCGGGCGCCGCAGGTCAGGGCTTAAGACGGGGGTGACGCGTCATAGACCCGCAGGTCCATCGCTCTGATCCCCGCGCGTGCGGGTTAGCCGATCCCAGGACTGACCGCCCTGTCGACGCACTCCGTCTTAACTCCCGTACCACAGGCACATCTTGCGACCAGCGGTCATGGTCCGACAGCTTGGAGCGGAGGTACCGTTCTCGTGACGAGCCTGAACGGAGTGTTATATGTCCGAGAGCATCAGCATGGGCGCGACTCTCTGCGACATCCGCAAGCGGCGCGGCCTCTCCCAGAAGGGGCTGTCCGAGGCCAGCGGTGTATCAATCTCCCTCATCAGAAAGCTGGAGCAGGGACAGGTCGACCACACACGCCTGGAGACCGCTCACAAGCTAGCCACCGCCCTTCGCGTCCCGACGACACACCTCCTCGACCGCCACGAATCCCCCGAAGGCGCCGACCCCGACGCGTCACCGGACGCCGAGGCGTGGGCCCCGGTCCGGCACGCCGTGGAGCGTCCGCCGACGGACACCACCACCGAAGCACCCACCCTGGAAGGGGTCCAAGCGGCGGCGGATGCCGTGGGGGCGGCCTGGGCCACCAACCAGCTCGCCACAGCCGCCACATTGCTTCCGCCCGCGCTGCGCGACGCGGAGGCACTGGGAGACGAGGGACGCGAGGCGTACGCCTACGTACTCCATCTCGCCGGCTCCCTTCTTACGCAGACCCGGCAGTACGACGCTGCCGAGACGGCGCTTCGGCGAGCCCTGGACGCCGCCCAAGGGCGGCATCGAAGTGCCTCCGTCGCCGGAACCATGTGCTGGCTGGCGATCAGGCAAGGCAGGTTGACACAGGCTCGCACGCTCGCGACGCGGTGGGCGGACGATGTCGAGCCGAGGGTGAGTCGGGCCACGGCGGGGGACCTGGCAGCGTGGGGCGGATTGCTCCTCCACCTGGCATCGGCCTGCGCTCGCGACAACCGACCGGGCGAGGCCGCCGACGCGTTGAGGTTCGCGCAAGCGGCTGCGGTGATGACCGGCCACGAGCTGCCAGTCAGGCGCCGCATGGGCGCGTGGGGGCCACTGACGGTCGCCTACAAACGCGCGGAGCAGCACATGATCGTGGACCGCCCCGACAAGGTGCTGGAGATCGCGGGAGGCACCGAGGCACACACGAGTGACGCGGGCCGAGTGCAGAACGGCTTCAACCGGCATCAGCTCGACGTGGCAGCAGCGCACGTCCGCATGCGACACCATGCCCAGGCCGTGAAGGCTCTGTCAGAGGTGCACGCTCGGGTTCCGGAGTGGTTGGCCCAGCAGCGGTACGCCAAGGACATCCTCGGCGACGTGGTCAAGCGGCGCCGCACACTGACGCCCGAGATGCGACGCCTCGCCGACGCCGTGGGGCTACCCCTGTAAACGACTTGTCACTTAGAGCGATGCCCCGCTCAAGATGTCATGGCATAGGCACGCACAACCCTCTTACGGTCAGTCATCAAGCGATCACCCCTGATGACGCCGGAGGCTGCGCCATGCCCATCGGAGCCGAGTACACCTCTCCCTCGCCCTATGACTGGGTGCCGCCTGGGGGTGGGGTGCGGTGGACGCGGGTGGGTGAACTGGGTTGGCACGCGCTGTCGCTGCCGTGCTACCTGGGCAATCGGGTGTTGGCGGGGCTCGGGGAGGCGAGTGGGGCGGTCATCGAGGAGGACGTTCCGGCGCGGCTGGTGTGGCTGATCGAGCCGACGGCCCCGGCCGTGCAACACCTCGGCGACCACGAGGAGATCACGCTGGCCGGTGATGACGGGTCGTACCTGTTCGTGCCGGGCATGGCCCGCGCCCGCCTGGTCTGGTGGCGCATCCCCCCGAACCCGGACCGCCTCCTGACCGACGCCGGTCGACTGGTTGAGGCCATCGCCGTACTGCGCCCGGGAGTTCGGCCGTGACCCACCCCGACTGGTGCCCGCCACCCAGCGACACCGTCTCGCTGCTGCCCGCCGGCCGGGACTGGGACGCCGTACGCGCCGACGCCGCCACCGCCCGCTGGGCCTTCCCCATCCTCAACGGCCCGCACGAGAGCGCGGCCATCATGGACCCGTACACCTGCTCCACGTACTGGCTCCTGCCACCGGGCGAGGCACACGACTTCATCCACTGGCAACGCCTGCACCCCCACGTAGCCGTGCTCCCGGCCAGGCCCGGCACGCACTACGTCGGCATCCCACCCACGCACCGCCGTACGGGCCCGGGACTGCACTGGTACGTCCCGCACAACTGGTCCGGCCGCTACCTCACCGAACCCGCCTACCTGGCCGCCGCCCTCACCCCCGCTGTCCACGCCGCCCACGGCCCCCACCGAAGTCGGTAGCCGCCATGACCCACCGACGCCGATACCGCTACGTGGAGATGAGCCTGGCTCCGTTTGAACCGCGCGCGCACCCGTGCCGCGCTACGGGACCTTTACCGGAACGACGGGCGTCGTGGCGTCACCGATTTCGACGGTGGTACCCGGGCTGGTGCAGTGGGTCGAGCCCTGGAATTTGCCCGACCACTTCACCTTCTTTCCACCCGCCTCGGGTGTGTAGAAGGTCGTCTTCGAGCCGTCCGTCTTGACCGATTGAGTCTCGTCCGACGACGCGGCCGTCGAAGGAGAACCGCCGGCAGCGTAGATCAACTGCCCCTTGCAACGGACCTTGATGGTCGGCTCGCTGCCCGCGCACTCGACGCGGGTCTTGTAGATAACGCTCTTGGCCCCCTTGGACCAGTGCGGCCGGTCAGCCGACGCCTTGCAAACGAACTTCCGCGCTGCGGCGGCTTGCTGGCCGTCGGCCACCACGGGACCGGCACTCAGGCCGCCGAGCATGACGATACTGGTTGCTGAAACGACGACTGCCCTCAGCGAATTACGCATCTTTGCTCCCCCTGTTGCGCATAACGGAAAGCCAGGTCACGGCTCCGCTTTCGTGTTCGATACGGATATTAGCCCGGACACGACAAACGATCAACGACCTTCCGGTTCCTGGTGTACCTCATACGCCATAGCGGGTACGCGGCGTACCGGCACGCGGAACATCGCGCGAGTTACCGCACCATGGCCGTTCAGGAACTATCGGATCGCGATGGGCCGGGGCTACGCGTCAATGAACGGACGCGCTTTCCTTCGCGATGCGGCGGCCGGTCAACTGGTGAATTGAATAGCGGTGTTGAGTCGTTCGGGCACGATGTCGAGGAGGTAGCGGAGAAGCTGGGTCGAGTTGCTTCGGAGGCGTCATGGTCAGGGGCGTCCCCGGGGCACTGTCGCCCCGTCGACGGGCCGGTTGCCGGCCGGACCTGCCCGTTACGATCACCCCATGCACGTACGAGAAGTGGACCCGCGCGACACGACCTGGGAGCAAGACGACGCCACTTATCGGGCGTGTTTCTGGGACAGGTCAACGATGGCGGCCGACACATACGAGGTGACGGGCGCCGATGTCGAGGAGGTCATGGCCTGGGCCCGCGCCAAGGCGCGGGAGACGGGCTCCAGTCACACCCTGTACGTGCGCGTCACCGACGAAGGCAGGCCCGGACTGGTTCGCCTCAGCGGGGTGGCGGGCGACCCCTTCGCCTGAGCCAGCGGCGGCAGCGGCCGTGACGGTGACCGTAGCCGTGGCGAGCGCGGTGGCTTGGTGACGTCCGCGCCGATGGATCCCGGCCCGCTACCCCCGCGCGTGCGGGGACGGCCCCAGCATCCCCGGGCCGCACCCGCCGCGGCGGTGGACCCCGCGCCGGCGGGGCGCGCGTCCGCTACCCGAGCACTAGAAGCGGCCGCCTCGTCCTGCCGGCACCGCACCCCACCCACGACCGAGCGCCCCGGCCGGCCCGTATGGCCAACCAGAGCGCTCACGAACGTTGCCGAAACCGACTCACTCGCCGGCGACGGCGGCAGGGTCCGTCAGCCAGCCGCCAGCAGCTCCAGCGTGTCGATCACGCGGTTCGAGAAGCCCCACTCGTTGTCGTACCAGGCGACCACCTTCACGTGGCGGCCGTCCACCCGGGTGAGGGCCGAGTCGAAGATGGACGAGGCGGGGTTGCCCGTGATGTCGGAGGAGACCAGGGGGTCTTCCGAGTACTCCAGGACGCCGGCGAGGGGGCCTTCGGCCGCCTTGCGGTAGGCCGCCAGGATGTCGTCGCGGGACACGTCGCGGGCGACGGTCGTGTTGAGTTCGACGATCGAGCCGACCGGTACCGGGACGCGGATCGAGTCGCCCGACAGCTTGCCGTCGAGCTGCGGCAGGACCAGGCCGATGGCCTTGGCGGCGCCGGTCGTGGTCGGGACGATGTTGACGCCGGCGGCGCGGGCGCGGCGGGGGTCGCGGTGCGGGCCGTCCTGGAGGTTCTGCTCCTGCGTGTAGGCGTGCACCGTCGTCATGAAACCGTGCTCGATGCCCGCGAGTTCGTCCAGGACCGCGGCCAGCGGCGCGAGGGCGTTCGTGGTGCAGGAGGCGTTGGAGACGATCGTGTGCGCGGCCGGGTCGTACGCGTCGGTGTTGACGCCGTACGCCAGCGTGATGTCAGCGCCGTCGGACGGCGCGCTGACCAGCACCTTGCGCGCGCCCGCGTCCAGGTGGGCCCGCGCGGCCTTGGCCGCGGTGAAGCGGCCGGTGGCCTCCAGGACGAGGTCGACGTCGAGTTCGGCCCACGGCAACCGCTCCGGCTCGCGCTCGGCAAGCACCTTGATCCGGTGGCCGTCCACGACGAGGACGTCCCCGTCGACGGTCACCGGGCGGCCGAGGCGGCCGGAGGTGCTGTCGAAGGCGAGCAGCCGGGCGAGGGCGGTGGGCTCCGTCAGGTCGTTGATGGCCACGACCTCCAGGGCGCTGTCACGCTCCAGCAGTGCGCGCAGCACGTTGCGCCCGATGCGGCCGAATCCGTTGATGGCGATGCGAGTCATGAGTGACGTCCCTTCCCTTTCACACCCGGGCTCATTTCCTTCCCCACCAGCCTCGCGCGCGGCGAGCGCCACTGACAGTGGCGGGATCGCCATGGTTCACAAGGATCGCGCCACCCCGCCGGGACAGGCCGCGCCACACCGCGCGGACCACGCGGACCAGGCCGTACGGGGCAGACCGCGCCGTACGGGGGCTGGCCGCGACGTACCGGACGGGCCGCGACGTACCGAACGGACCGTGCGTACCGGGCGGGCTACTCGCCCCGGGTGAAGGTGCGTCGGTACTCGCTCGGCGTGGTGCCGAGGATGCGCTGGAAGTGTAGGCGCAGGTTGGCGCCGGTGCCGAGTCCGGTGTCGGCGGCGATCTGCTCGACGCTGCGTTGCGAGCGCTCCAGCAGTTCGCGGGCCAGGTCGACGCGGGCGCGCATCACCCACTGCATCGGCGTGTAGCCGGTCTCCTCGACGAAGCGCCGGGAGAACGTGCGCGGCGAGACCCCCGCCTGCCGCGCCAGTACGTCGAGGGTCAGCGGCTCGCCGAGCCGGTACAGCGCCCACTCGCGGGTGGCGGCGAACCGTTCGCCGCGCGGCTCGGGCACGCTGCGCGGTACGTACTGGGCCTGGCCGCCGCTGCGGTAGGGGGCCGCGACCAGGCGGCGGGCCGCGTGGTTGGACGCGGCCACGCCGAGGTCACCGCGCAGGATGTGCAGGCACAGGTCGATGCCGGAGGCCGCGCCGGCCGAGGTGAGCACGCTGCCCTCGTCCACGAACAGCACGTTCTCGTCCACCTTGACCTGCGGATACCTGGCCATGAGGGCGCGCGTGTAGTGCCAGTGCGTGGTGGCGCGCCGGCCGTCGAGCAGGCCCGTGGCGGCCAGCGCGAAGGCGCCCGTCGAGATGGCAGCCAGCCGCGCGCCCCGGCCGTGGGCGTCGACCAACGCCTCGACCACGGCTGGCGGCGGGTCGTCGCGGTCCGGAAACCGGTAACCGGGGACGAAGACGATGTCGGCCCAGGCGAGCGCGTCGAGGCCGTGGGCAACGTCGTACGCGAGGCCGTCGCCGCCGGTCACCCGGCCGGGCGCCGCCCCGCACACCCGCACCTCGTACGGCATGCTCGCGCGGGTCGTGAAGACCTGCGCGGGAATCCCGACGTCGAGCGGCTTCGCCCCTTCGAGCACGAGGACGGCGACGCGGTGGAGACGGGGTGCGGGCACAGGGAGAGGTTACGTGGGGTGTCGTCAGGTCCCACGTTTGCCGCTGCGCGGGGCGGGCGAGCCGGGCGGTTCGGCGGCCGGTGGGGCCAGCCCGCCCGGATCCCGCCGCGTGTACGCGCGGCTCCGTACGCTGAGCTCATGGTTGAGAACACCGTGCCCGTACGGGAAGCCCGCGCGCGTCTGGCGGACTACATCAACCGGGCCGAGGAGGGCGTTCCGACCGTCATCACGCGCGACGGCGTATCGGTGGCGGCCCTGGTCCCGATCTCGGACCTCGAAGCGCTGGAGGAACTGGAGGAAGCGGCCGACGTGTTGTTGGTGCATGAGGCGGAGGCGGTCCTGGCCGAGGGCGGGCCGACGGCGACGATGGCCGAACTACTGGCGGACCTGTTCAGCGAGCGCGGTGCGGGCGCGGCGTGAGGTACGCGTTCGGGTTCACTGCGGCAGCGCAGTGGGGGCCTCGGGCGGCACCGTGGGCTGAAGGGCCTATTCGCTCGTATAAACCCTGCGTGAGCGATTTGGCGAGATGGGGCGATAGGTCGCGATCAGTGGAAGTTGCAGAAAACTGGGGTTCCGCGCGCTAAAGCCGCAGGTCAATTGCTCTGGTCCCCGCGCACGCGGGGATGGCCCTCGCCGCGCCGACGCTGCGCACGACCCGCACCGCTGGTCCCCGCGCACGCGGGGATGGCCCCGGCTTCCGGGCGCTTTCGCTGACGCGGTGGGCCTGGTCCCCGCGCACGCGGGGGCAGCCCCCGGGCGCCGACAGCACCCCCGGCAGGATCGCCGGGGGTGCTGCTCGTTCCGCAGGTCACCTTGCGAGTGTTTTACTCACATTCACCGTGGTCAACGACCATGATCACGGGAGGCGCAACTGTGCGCGATCCCGTCCAGAATGTCGTGCTCGCTCACGACCACCTCGCGCGCGCCCGCGCGTTCCATTAGGGCCAGCAGGACGAGCGCGCCCGCGCCGATGACGTCCACGCGGCCCGGGTGCATGACCGGGATGGCGGCGCGTTCGGCGTGGGTGGAGTGGAGGAGGCGGTCGGTGATCTCGCGGACGCGGTCGAGTGGGATGACCGCGTGGTGGATGGCGGCCGAGTCGTACGCGGGCAGGTCGAGTGCGATGGCGGCGATCGTGGTGACCGAGCCGGCCAGGCCGACCAGGGTGTAGCCGCCGTCGGCGGGGCGGAGCGGGACCGTCTGCTCGACCGTGTCGAGGGCGGCCTCCACGTCGGCCCGTATCGCGGCGATCTGGGCTTCGGTCGGCGTGCCGGGTTCGGGGACCTTGCCGGTGGCGTCGGCGAGGTGACGTTCGGTCATGCGGACGCAGCCGACGTTCACGCTGCGCGCGGCGCGCACCTCCCGGTCGCCGACGACGAACTCGGTCGAGCCGCCGCCGATGTCCACCACGAGGTAAGGAGCGCCGCAGGCCGGGGCCTGGGTCTGGGCAGCCGGGTCCTGGTGGGCCGTCAGTTCGCGGGTGGCGCCGGCGAAGGAGAGGGCGGCCTCCTCGTCGCCGGTGATGACCTCGGGTTCGACGCCGAGGATGTCGCGTACGCCGCGGACGAAGTCCTCCCGGTTGGAGGCGTCGCGCGAGGCGGAGGTGGCGACGAAGCGCAGGGCGGGGTGCGGGCCGCCCGGGACGCCGTGCTCCCCGATGACCTCGGCGTACTCGCGGCAGGCGGCAAAGGTGCGCTCCAGCGCCTCGGGGGCCAGCCGGCCGGTGCGGTCCACGTCCTGGCCGAGCCGGACGATGGTCATGCGGCGGTCCAGCTCGTGCAGGGCGCCGGTGTCCGGGTCGATGTCGGCGACCAGCAGCCGGATGGAGTTGGTGCCGCAGTCGATGGCGGCGACGCGCTTCACTCGCGGTCTCCTTCGGGGGCTTCGGCATCGGCTTCGGCGGCGTCGGGGGCCGCGGGCGTCGCGGAGTCGCACGTGCCGCCGTCGGCGCACGGGGCGACGCACGGGCCCTTGCGCCACCACTCGGGCAGCAGCGCGATGGCCTCGTCGCCCAGCGGGTTCACGCCGGGGCCGGCGGCCAGCGAGTGGCCGACGAGGACGTGCAGGCACTTGACGCGGTCGGGCATGCCGCCGGCGCTGGGGAAGTTCTCCAGGACCTCGATGGCGTCCCGGCGGGCGAGGTAGTCCTCGTGGGCCGCGCGGTAGGCGGCGGCCAGTTCCGGGTCGGTGGCCAGCCGCGCCGTCATGTCCTTCATGACGCCCTCGGCCTCCAGCGTGCCGATGGCGGAGGCGGCGCGCGGGCAGGTCAGGTAGTACAGCGTCGGGAACGGCGTGCCGTCCGGCAGCCGGGGCGCGGTCTCGACGACGTCCGGGTTGCCGCACGGGCAGCGGTGGGCGATCGCGCGCAGGCCGCGCGGGACCCGGCCGAGCTGGTCGCCGACGGCGGCGACGTCCGCGTCGGTCGGGGCGGCGGGTGCGGTCTGCGGAGGGGGCGTTTCCATGCGAGCAGGGTTCTCTTCGGTTCGTCGGGCCGCCGCGCCGGGTGCGAAGGGCGCGGCGGAGGTGGCGGATGGGGCGGGTACGGCGTGGCTGGTGCGGTGGTGACGAGGTGACGGGCGAGCGGCCGGCGCCGTGGGTCAGCGCTGGGCGTCGGCCGTGTCGACCTCGCCCCACAGGTTGCCGTACCAGGGCTGGTCGGCGGAGCGGTCCTCGTCGGAGCGCTCGGCGTCGTCGTCGCCCGGGCCCAGCATGCTGTACCCGGTCTCGCCGGGGCGCAGGTAGTGCAGGTGCTCGCGGGCCAGGCGCTCGATGTACGCGGGGTCCTCAAGGCGGGCCTTGCGGTCGCGCAGCCGCTCGACGTCCGCACGGATCCGCTCGGCCTGCCGACGCTGGTCGGCGATGTCGGAGCGCTGCGACACGTACTGCCGTATCGGGTACGCGAGCGCCACGACGAGCGAGCAGACGACGAGCGCGAGGAGCGCGGCACGGCCGGTGAGCCGGCCGCGGCGGGGTGGCCTGGCCCGGGTGCGGGCCCGGTAGACCCGGGCCGCGGCGTGTCCGCCGAGCGCCCTCAGCCTGGTCGCGGTGGAGAACCGGTCCGCGGGCACGTCTTACCCCTTCATCCGTAGGTCGTCCGCATGCCGTCCGTGAACGGTCGTCAGCGGTCGTACGACAGCGGTCAACCGTCGTCGACAGGTGTCGGCCGTGCGCGTCCGGACGGGTGCGCCTGGTCGGTCGGCGTGCGCCGACCGGCCGAACGCGCGCCGCCAGCACACACGTGCGTCCCCGGCCACGGTACGGGACCGGGGCCGGGGACGGACGGAAAAGCGGTGGGCTCGCCGCGCGGTGGGCGCGGCGCGGCCCGGCTCAGCCCTCGAAGCGGAAGCGCGGGAAGGCGCTGCGGCCCGCGTAGACGGCCGCGTCGTCGAGGATCTCCTCGATGCGCAGGAGCTGGTTGTACTTGGCCACGCGCTCGGAGCGGGCCGGGGCGCCGGTCTTGATCTGGCCGCAGTTGGTGGCGACGGCCAGGTCGGCGATGGTGACGTCCTCGGTCTCGCCGGAGCGGTGGGACATCATGCACTTGAAGCCGCTGCGCTGGGCCAGCTCGACCGCGTCCAGCGTCTCGGTCAGCGAGCCGATCTGGTTGACCTTGACCAGCAGGGCGTTGGCGGTGCCGGAGTCGATGCCGCGGGCGAGGCGCTCGGGGTTGGTGACGAACAGGTCGTCGCCGACGATCTGCACCTTGTCGCCCAGCTCGTCGGTCAGGGTCTTCCAGCCGTCCCAGTCCTCCTCGTTCAGCGGGTCCTCGATGGAGACCAGCGGGTAGGCGGCGACCAGTTCGGCGTAGTACGCGGTCATCTCGGCGGCGCTGCGGGCCTGGCCCTCGAACGCGTACTGGCCGTCCTTGAAGAACTCGGACGCGGCGACGTCGAGCGCGAGCGCGATGTCCTGGCCCGGGGTGTAGCCGGCCTTCTTGATGGCCTCGACGATCAGGTCGAGCGCCTCGCGGTTGGAGTCCAGGTTCGGCGCGAAGCCGCCCTCGTCGCCGAGGCCGGTGGACAGGCCGCGCTCCTTCAGGACGCCCTTGAGGGTGTGGTAGACCTCGGCGCCCCAGCGCAGGGCCTCGGAGAAGGACTCCGCGCCGATCGGAGCGATCATGAACTCCTGGATGTCCACGTTGGAGTCGGCGTGCGAGCCGCCGTTCAGGATGTTCATCATCGGCACCGGGAGCTGGTGCGCGTTCGGGCCGCCGAGGTAGCGGAAGAGCGGCAGGTCGGACGCCTCGGAGGCGGCGTGCGCGACGGCCAGCGAGACGCCGAGGATGGCGTTGGCGCCGAGCGAGGACTTGTCCGGCGTGGCGTCCAGGTCGAACATGGCCTGGTCGATCAGGCGCTGCTCGGTGGCGTCGTAGCCGACCAGCTCCGGGCCGATCTGCTCGATGACCGCGAGCACGGCCTTCTCCACACCCTTGCCGCCGTAGCGGGCCTTGTCGCCGTCCCGCAGCTCAAGGGCCTCGAACTGGCCGGTCGAGGCGCCGGACGGCACGGCAGCACGGCCGGTGCTGCCGTCGTCGAGGCCGACCTCGACCTCGACCGTGGGGTTGCCTCGCGAGTCGAGGATCTCGCGAGCTACGACGACGTCGATAGACGGCACGAGCGGTCTCCTTCGTGTGGGTCTGAGCTTCTGAGACACGAGCCTAACCGGCCCCGGCACCCCGGCTCGCCGCACGCCCGCCGGACGAGACGACAAGAGGGACAAAAGCGCAGATCGATGGGTGAACGGCGCAACCGAATCGGTCGCGCGGCCCCGGACAGCGCCGGCCGGGACGTCCGCGCGTGGCGCCCGCGGCATGCCTACCGGGCCCAGGCGACCGGGCGCCGTCCAGCCGGCGGCGGCACGGCGTCCGTACGGGGGCGGCATGGCGTCCGCACGGGGGCGGCACGGCGGCGGTACGGCGCGTGGCGCGTGGGGGCGGCGTGTGAGTACGACGCGTGGGGACGGCGCGTCCGGGTGGCAAACGCGGAGCCCCGCCGCGATGCGCTCGGGGGTAGGCGCACCGTGGCGGGGCGGTATGCGGTCCCTCCGGGCGGGGAGGGACGGGCGGCCTGGCCGACTCTGGGCGGAGCTGGCCGGGCGCCGGAGGCGGGGATCAGCTCAGGTGGAGCTGCTGGCCCGGGTAGATCAGGTCGGCGTCGGTGACGATCTCGTCGTTCAGGTCGTACAGCTTCGCCCAGCCGCCCTTGACGTTCTCGGCCTCGGCGATCTTGGCGAGGGTGTCGCCGGCCTGGACCTTGTACTCGCCGTCGCCCTTCTTGATCGTCTTCGGGGCGCTCTGCTGCGGCACGGACTGCTTCGGGGCGGCGTGCTTGGGCACGTACCGCTCGGAGCTGCGGCTCGGGGCCTGCTCGTCCGTGGCGCGCGGGCCGGCGTGCTTCGGGGCGGCCTTCGGCGCGGACTGCTGCGGGGCGGACTGCTGCTGCTTGGGCGCGACCTGCTGCGGCGCCTGCTGCTTGGGGGCCTGCTGCTTGGGCGCGGTGTAGCCGCCCTGGGTCAGGTTGACGCCGCAGTGCGGCCAGGCGCCCTTGCCCTGGCTGGCGAGGACCTTCTCGGCGATCTGTATCTGCTGGGTCTTGGACGCCTTGTCGGCGGTCGAGGCGTAGGCGGTGCCGCCGTACGCGGCCCAGGTGGAGGCGGAGAACTGGAGGCCGCCGTAGTAGCCGTTGCCGGTGTTGATCGACCAGTTGCCGGTCGACTCGCACTGGGCGACCTGGTCCCACTGGTCGGTGGTGGCGGCGTTGGCGCCGGTGGCCCCCATCAGCGGCACGGCGACGGCGGCACCGGTGACACCGGCGAGCGTGGCGATGCGAGTGGCCTTGGACGGACGGCGGTGCTTGCCCTTGGAAATCAGCATGTTGGTTTCCTCACCGACGCCTACGAGGTGAGCTGTCGGGTTCGGACTGTGAGTTGCCCGGCCGCGGTCTCCCGCGGCTTCACCCCAAGCCGTTCAGCCCCCTCGTTCCACGGACCGTCCGGCACTTACCTGTGGTTCCCCCGCTCCTGCCTTCGGCGCTTGACGCGTCGGTTCCCCCCGGCCGCCGGCAGGATTCGGCGTGACGACCAGTGGCGCTCGCGGTGGCGAGCGATGAAGACCGTAATCACAGATCCCCGGAGTGCTCAAACCCCAACATCCCTGGAAAGCCAGTGGGGTTTGCCCGCAAGAAAATCACATCACCGCAGGTCAGACAGGGCACCTGAAGGACGGAAAAGCGCGACACGCCAGAGATCGAACGAGACCCATGTCTCACTTTCGCGAATCGGTGTACACCGGGGTGAAGCACCCAAAGTGACGGCCGATCAGCGGTCCGCTGCCGCCTCCAGGTCGAGCTTCTGGCCCGGCAGGATCAGGTCGGGGTCGCCCCCGATGACGCTCTCGTTGGCCTCGTAGAGCGCCGGCCAACCGCCCGGCGTCTCGTGCTGCTCGGCGATCGTCCACAGCGTGTCACCGGACCGGACCCGGTGCTCACTCCGCGTCTCCTGGTCCGCCCGGTCGCTCACGCGCCCGCGCTCGCCGCGGTCGGCGTGCCGGCCCTCGGGCCGCTGCCGGTCGTCGTCCCGGCCGTCGGGGCGGCCCGGGGCGCCGTCGGGCTCGCCGCGGTGCTTGCCGGTGCCCGTGCCGTCCTCACGCGCCTTCTCACCGGCGCCGGGCCGCTCGGCGCCGCCCCGGGACGCGTCGGGCCTCTCGCGCCCGGCCTCGTCGCGATCGGCGGGCCACTCCTCGTCCCGGCTCGGGCCCGGGGTGGTGCGGGGCGCCTCGGTGGGCTGCGCGTCGTCGCTCGGCGCGGACGCGTCGGGGCCGGGCCTGCCGCCCTGTCTCGACTCCTCGCCCTGGCCGGGCTTGGTGTCCGGCGTCGGCTCGGCGTCCGGCTCCCGTTCGTCGGTCGGGGTCGGCTTGGCGCCGTCCGGGGAGGGCTTCGCGTCCGGGGTCCGGTCCGGCTCGGGGCTCGGCGCGTGGCCGTAGTCGCCTCGGTCGGTGCCCCGGTCGTCGTGGCTGGGGTCGCCCGGGTTGACGTCCGGCACCTCGCCGTCCTCGGTCAGGCCGGCCGGCTGCGCGCAGTCGTTCCACGCCATGGGGCCGCGCTCGGACAGGATCGTCTGGGCGATGGCTATCTGCTGCGCGCGGCTGGCCAGGTCCGGGCGGGGCGCGTGGTCCGTGCCGCCGTAGAGCTGCCAGGCGTCCAGGCTCAGGCCGAGGCCGCCGTAGCGCCCGTTGCCGTCGTTGGCGCTCCAGGTGCCGCCGCTCTCGCACTCGGCAACGCGGTCCCAGGTGGCCGTGTCGGCGGCGCCGGCGCTGGTGGCGCCGAGCAGCGGGAGGGCGATTCCCGCGCCGGTCACCCCCGCGGCGACGACGATGGCCGGGGCCTGACGGGGGCGGCGATGTTTGCCGTTGCCGGATCGCATGCGGTGGCCTCTCAGGTGGGCGGCAGATTTTGACGGTCGAACATACTGCCGGCCCGGGACCGTCACAAGCTGATGTAGCGGAGGTCACGCGACGATCACACCGGTGACGGTTCGTCAGGTGACGGGTGTGGGCGTGCGTTTGCCCGCGCCCTAGCACAGGGGCGTCACGCGCTCGCGGGCGGGCGGTCGAGGACCCGGCGCGCGGCCGTGCCGAGGGGCGCGGGAGGTCGGGAACGGGGCGCGGGGTGCGCGGAGTCGGCAACGGCGGGCGGCGTCGCGCTGCCCGGCACGTCGAACGGCCGGCGCACGGGGCGCCCGCCGCCCCTTTCGGGCACCCGGGCGCGTCAACGGCGCCTCCCCTCATCGCCGTACGCGCCCTACGCAGCCGGCCGCGAGGGCACGACGGCCCGGCTGAAGGGCGACCCCGCCGGAGGCCACCCCGCTGGAGGGCCACCCCGCTGGAGGCCGACCCGCTGAGGTCGCGCCCCCGCGGGGCGCCGCACTCAGGGGAAGCCGGACCACCGCGAGCCGCCGCAGTGAAGAGGAAGCCCCTCGCCGCGAGCCTCCGTACTCAGTACTAAGAGGAGGCCGGGCCGCGAGCCGTACTAAGAGGAGACCTCCGTCGCCGACCGCCGTACTAAGAGGAGCCCTCCTTCACAAGCCGCCCTACTAAGAGGAGGCCGGGCCGCCGTGTGGGGTGAAGGTGACCGGCAGGGTGCGGAGGCCGCGCATGATGAGGCCGCCACGCCAGCGCAGTTCGTCGGGGTCGGCGTCCAACCGGAGGTCGGGCAGCCGGGTCAGCAGGGTGCCGATCGCGGTGCGGGCCTCGATCCGGGCCAGCGGGGCGCCCACGCAGTAGTGGATGCCGTGGCCGTAGCCCAGGTGCTGGTTGTCGCGGCGGGAGAGGTCGAGCCGGTCGGGGTCGGGGAAGCGGCGTGGGTCGCGGTCGGCGGCGGCGAGCACCACCAGGACCGGGTCGCCCTCGGCGATGTGCTGCCCGTCGATGGTCAGCGGCGCGGTGGCGAACCGCCAGGTGGCCAGCTCGACCGGCCCGTCGTACCGCAGCAGCTCCTCCACGCCGGTGTCCAGGAGCGCGGTGTCCCCCGCCGCCAGCGCGGCCTGGAGCCTGGCCCGTTCGCCGGGGTTGCGCAGCAGGGCCAGGGTGCCGTTGCCGATGAGGTTGATGGTCGTCTCGAACCCGGCGAACAGGAGGACGAAGCACATGGCCGCGGCCTCGTTCTCGGTGAGGTGCTCGCCGTGGTCGCTGGCCCTGATGAGCCCGGAGATCAGGTCGTCGCCCAGGTTCTCGCGCTTGCGGTGGATGAGGTCGGCGAGGTAGGCGCGGATCTTCTTGACCGAGCGGGCCACGCCGCCGCGCGGGCCGCCGCCGTGCCGGATCATCATGCCCGCCCAGTCCCGGAAGTCGTCCTGGTCCTCGGGCGGGACGCCGAGCATGTCGCAGATGGCGTAGATGGGGAGCGGGAAGGCGAACTCGTGGATCAGGTCGGCGCTGCCGCGCTCGGCGAACGCGTCGATCAACTGGTCGGTCAGCTCCCGCACGCGCGGCGTGAACTCGGCGACCCGGCGCGGCGTGAACGCCGCGGAGACCAGCCGGCGCAGCCGCGTGTGGTCCGGCGGGTCGATGTTGAGCAGGTGCGTCATCAGGTCGGCGCTGCGCTCCCCCGGGATGCCGACCCGTCCCTTGGCGTGCGCGGCGGCGCTGTGCCGCAGCGGGTTCTTCGACAGTCGCGGATCGGCCAGCACCCGCCTGGCGTCGGCGTACCGCGTCACGAGCCACGCCTCGACGCCGCTGGGCAGCGTGGTCCTGCGCACGGGGGCGTGCTCGCGCAGCCAGGCGTACGCCGGGTACGGGTCGCTGGCGAACTCCCAGGTGAACAGCGGCGGCATCGGCGGCACGCCGCCCCCGGGCCCGTCCGGCCCGGGGCCGTGCGGCCCTCGCGGGCAGGGCCCGGCGGCGTCCCGCCCCGCCCCGCCGGGCAGCGGCTCGGGCGCCGGCGGCTCGGTGGGCGGGCGGTGGGCGGCGGCCTGTGCGGCGGTCTGGTCGAGAGCCTCTGCGGCGGCCTGGTCGGGGGCCTGGGTCAGCGGGCAGGTCGGGGCCGGCGGGCGGGGAGCGGTTTCTTCGGGCACCCTCCGACGCTACTCGCCCGGCGCCGGCCCCCGGCGCGGTGCCGGGGTGACCGTGCGGCGGGGCGGCTACTCGCGGGGGCGCCGGCCGGTGTGCTCGCCCTCGCGGGCGGGCCTGGTGCCCTCGTTGCCGTGGTCCTTGAACTCGTACGGCATCATCCGGTGCCGCCCGTCGCTCTTCGGCACCTCGTCCGGGACCCGGTGCTGGGTCTCGTAGCCGATCTCCTCACCCTCCTGGTGGCCGGGGCCGTGGTCGGGTGGGCAGTGGCCGGAGCGGTGTTCGTCGGAGGTCTCCCACGAGCCGGAGCGGCGCTGGGGCTCCTGCGGGGGCGGCGGCTCGCGGTCGCGGCGGCGGAGACCGTAGACCACGGCCAGGATCAGCACGGCGACGACGGCGAGCCCGGCCACGAAGGGCGCGATGCCGACCAGGTGGTCACGTTTGATGGCGAGCTCGACGACCGCGTCGGAGGCCGAACCCGTCGGGAAACCGGTGGTGGGGGCCATGCTCTGGATGCTCATGAGCCACGAGTACCCCTCTTGTCCGTGCTCAGTCGGCCCACCTGGACAAAACGGCCCAGGTCCCGCGCGAGCCCCCGTACTCCCCCTCGGCCCCCGGCGCCCCGCCCACCGGTCGGCGAGCGCGATGGATGGTCGGGGCAATTAAGTGCTGGACGCCCCCGTGGTCGCCGGGGGAGGGTCGGGCGGGCGCCGTGCCCCGACGCGCGGCGCGCGAGCGACCCGACAGGAGGCGCGCGGCGACGATGGCGGAGGAGAACATGCGGGACGACGGCGTACGCGAGACGGCGCCGGGCGCGGACGCGCCGGACGCGACCGGGTCGCGGGAGAGCGGACCGCGCGCGAACGGGTCGCGGGCGGCCGGGACGGGAGGCGCCGTGCGGGACGCGGCCGAGGGAGGCGACGGCGTGGCGGGCGGCGCCGAGCCGGCGGCGCAGGCGCCGGGCATCGGGCGTGGCCTGTTGCTGCTGATGTCGGTGGCGGCCGGCCTGTCCGTGGCGGGCAACTACTTCGCCCAGCCCCTCCTCGACACCATCGGCGGCGACCTGGGCCTCGGCTCCTCGCTGGCCGCGCTCGTGGTCACGGTGGCCCAGGTGGGCTACGGGCTCGGCCTGGTGTTGCTGGTCCCGCTCGGCGACCTGGTCGAGCGGCGGCGGCTCGCGGTCGGCCTCACCGCGGCCACCGCCGCCTTCCTCACCGTCACCGCCAGCGCCCCGAGCGGCGCCCTGCTCCTCGTCGGCACCGCCCTGACCGGCTTCACCTCGGTCGCGGCCCAGGTCGTCGTCCCGTACGCGGCCACCCTCGCCGCGCCGCACGAGCGCGGGCGCACCGTGGGCACCGTCATGTCGGGGCTGCTGCTCGGCATCCTGCTGGCCCGCACGGCGGCCGGCGTACTGGCCGACCTCGGCGGCTGGCGCACCGTCTACTGGGTCAACGCCACCCTGATGGCGGTCCTCGCGGTGCTGCTCCACCGCTACCTGCCCAGGCTGCGGCCCACCTCCACGCTCCGCTACCCGGCGCTGCTGCGCTCGACGGCCGCGCTGCTCGGGCAGGAGCCGGTGCTGCGGCGGCGGGCGGCGATCGGGGCGCTGACGTTCGGCTCGTTCAGCGTCCTGTGGACCGCGATGACCTTCCTGCTCTCGGGGCCCGACTACCGCTGGTCCGACTCGGCGATCGGACTCCTCGGCCTGGTGGGGGCGGCCAGCTCCCTCGTCGCCTCGATCAGCGGCCGGCTGGCCGACCGCGGCCTGGCCCACCAGGTGAGTCGCGTCGGCGCGCTGCTGTTGCTGCTGTCCTGGGGCCCGCTGCTCGCCGCTGGTCCCGGCGGCCCGTGGGCGGTGGCCGCGCTGCTGCTCGGCGTGCTGACCCTGGACCTGGCCGTGCAGGGCGTCCACATCAGCAGCCAGAACCTGGTGTACGCGGTGCGCCCCGAGGCCCGTAACCGGCTCAACTCCGCCTACATGAGCAGCTACTTCGCCGGCGGCGCGGCGGGCTCGGCGATCACGTCGGGCATGTGGGCCACGGGCGGCTGGCCGGCGACCTGTGTGGCGGGTGCGGTCCTCGCGGCGGGCGCGCTGCTCCTCGCGGCCCCGCGCGCGCCCCGGCCCGCGCCGCCGGCCGCGTAGCGAGCCGTGCCGCGCGGGCCCGGGCGGCGGCTACTCGGCCGACTCCCCGGCTCCCATGGCGCCCGACGCCTGCGCGTCGGACTCCTCCGCCGCGCGGATGGCGTCCCGGTAGGTGCGCGCGGCGGCCCGCAGCGCCGTCTCGGGGTCGGTGCCCGCCGCCTCGGCGCGGGCCGCGAGCGCCAGCAGCTCGTAACCGACCCCGGGGCCGTCGGGGAGCGCGGAGATGCCGGCCTTACGGGCCCGCAGCGCGAGCTTGGCGGCCAGCGCCAGCGCGGGCTGGCCGAGCGGGACGCCCTCCGTGACCGAGGTCCGCTGCTTCTCGACCGCCTTCGTCCGCAGCCACAGCTCCTTGACCTCCTCGGGCGTGCGCGCGCTCGCGTTGCCGAAGAGGTGCGGGTGGCGGCGGATCAGCTTGTCCACGATGGTGGCCGCGACGTCGTCGATGCCGAACGGCTCCGCCGGGTCCTCCTGCGCGATACGGGCGTGGAAGACGACCTGGAGCAGCACGTCGCCGAGTTCCTCGCGCAGCTCGTCGCGGTCCCCGGCCTCGATGGCCTCGACCAGCTCGTACGCCTCCTCGATGCCGTACTTGGCCAGGTCCTGGTGGGTGCGCTGGCTGCTCCACGGGCAGGCGAGCCGGATCTGGTCCATGATCTGCACCAGGTCGAGGAGGCGCGCCCCGGGCAGGTCGTACGAGCCGGGCAGCAGCTCCAGGTCGGGCACGGCGGCGCGGCCGGAGCCGGCGAGGGCGGCCAGCTCGTTGGTGAGGGCGGACTCGCCGGCGGCCGAGGTCACCACCACGACGGTGCGCCCGCCGGCAGCCGCCTCCGCCCCGCCATCGGCGCCACCATCGGCAGCGGCGTCGGCGACGCAGTACGCCACCAGGGCGCGGGCGTCGGCCTCGGTGATCTCGACGTCGATCCCCGCGTCCCGCAGGTACGGGAGTTGGGGGTGGTCCGCGTCGGCGCACAGCACCCGGTCCGCCGCGCGCAGCGTCTGCCACGCGGGCCAGGACAGCAGGCCCGGCGCGACCCGGTGGGTGGTGGTGAGCAGGACGAGTCGGCCGGTGCCGGGGGCGGCCTGGGGGGCCGACGTTCGAGGAGCGTTCACCCCTCGAACGTAACCCACCCGCCGGGGCCGACTACGCCGGGCGCCGCTCCGGCTCGTTGAGATTGATCCACGGTTCCTTGGTCGGCACGGCCCTGCCCTGCAGGCTGTCCCAACTGCCGTAGCGCGGGTTCACGTCGATGCCCAGGCGCTTGGAGGTGGACTGGAAGGCGGTCACGGCCGGGCCCTCGCCGAGTTCCTGGATCAGCTTCATGCGCAGCAGCTCGACCCGCATCGTGGCGTTGATCTGCCGCGGGGCGATGCCCTGCTCGAGGAAGACGGTGCGCAGCGCCTTGGCGCCGCCCGGCCGGTTCTCGGCCCGCTTGACCTCCTGCTGCACCTCGCGCGGCGTGACGCTGACGCCGTTGTCCTTGGCCGCGCGCTCCACCACCCTGGTGTGGATCATGCGGATCAGGGTGTCCCGGCTGAGCTGCCCGGACCGCGCGATCAGCTCGGTGGCCTGCGGGGAGTCACGCTGGGCGTCCCGTACGTCCCTGACCTGCGACTGGAGCTGCGAGACGGTGATCCGGTCACCGTCCACGACGGCCGCCGCCCCGGGGTGCGCGTCGCTTCCGCAGCCGGTGAGCAGCGGCACCGTGCCGAGCAGTGCCACGGCGGAGACGGCGAGCGCGGGCCTACGGCCCCGCGCGGTCCTGGGGCTTCGAAGCGAACGCAGCATGGAGCCTCCCGGCAAGGTTCAAGACCTGAGGAGGGGCGGGCGGAACCCCTCCAGGGGTGTGCGCATCGACCTGGCGTTGATCGATGGTAAGGAGTCGCAGCGGCGGTAGCCACCAGTTCGACCAACGATTCGTGTTCGGTTGGGATGCGCGAGCGGGACGTACGGGCGAATTAGCGGACGGATCACCGCCCGCGCGCCCACCCCTCGCCCCGCCCCGGCCGGCCCGCCGGCCCAGCGCCCCGCCGCGTCGGCCAGTGCCCCGTCCGCCCCGGCCCGGCCGGCCCGCCGGCTCAGCGGCCCGGGGCGTCGGTGGGGGCGGTGCCGACCGGCAGGGCCGTCCGCGGGCAGCCGCGCAGCACCCGGGCCATCGCGTCCTTCTCGGCGCGCGTGACCCACACCCCGTACTTCTTCTTCACCGCGACCTGCCGCGCCACGTACGGGCAGCGGTAGCCGGTGTTGGCGGGCAGCCAGGTCGCGGCGTCGCCGTCGCTCTTGCGTCGGTTGGCCGACGCCTCGACCGCGATCAGGTTGAGCGGGTCGTTGGCGAAGGCGACCCGCTTGCCGCGCGGCCACCGGCCGGCGCCCTTCTGCCAGGCGTCCGACAGCGCGACGACGTGGTCGATGTCCACCTTGCTGCGGCCCCGCCGGTAGGCGACGTCGCGACCGGTGTACGGGTCGCTCACCAGGGTGCCGGCGACGACGACGCACTTGCCGTCGCGGAACCGCACGTCCTCCAGGTCGCGCCGGAGTATGTCGTCGCGGGTGCCGCACCCGTTGCGGTCGCTGTCGGTCCACGCCCGGCCGAACTCGCCGCGCTCGTACCCGGTCCTGGGCGCGCGGCCCTTGACCGCCAACTCGTCCAGGGCCCGCAGCGCGCTGGCCGTGCCGGCGCTCGGCGCGGGACCGCCGCTCGGCGACCCGCCCTTGTCCGACCCGTCCTGGTCGGGCGAGCAGCCGGTGAGCGCGAGCAGCGCGGCGAGGGCCGCGGCGGGCAGGGCGGTGCGGCGGGCGCGTATCACGGGGTGCTGTCCGTTCGTCAGGCGCGGGCGGGGATGTGCCGTGGGGCGGCATCACGGTACGGGCTGTCGCGGCGCGAGGGGGCGGGAGCGACGCGATCGGCGCGGACCGTGGCCCGGGCCGGTGAGACCCCTGCTGGCAGCGGGTCCGATTCGCGTATCTTTGCGGCGGGGGTGGGCTCCTTCGTCCCCGCGCGCAGGCACCGCGCACCGTCGCCGCGCACCGTCACCGCCGCTCGCAGCCAAAGGACCGCACCATGGATTCGGCCCCCTCCGTCGCCGCCTCAGCCGAGTCGGCGGTGCCCGACGGCTCCCCCGACGACGCCGCCGACGCGCGGCCCGCCGGGCACCGACTGCGGCGCTCCGCGCGGCGGCTGCGGGAGGCCAGGTGCGACCCGTACTGGCTGGCCGCCGCGCTGTTCGTGGCGTACGCGACGCTGTCGGTCACCCGCTACCGCCGGTTCGCGTCGATGTCCTGGGACCTGGGGATATTCGAGCAGGCGGTGCGCTCGTACGCGCACTTCCAGGCGCCCATCGTCGACCTCAAGGGGCCGGGCACCAACGTGCTCGGGGACCACTTCAGCCCGGTCACCGCGCTGCTCGCGCCGTTCTACCGGGTCTTCCCCAGCCCGGTGACGCTGCTGGTGGCGCAGGCCGTGCTGTTCGCGGTCTCGGCCGTGCCGGTCACCCGGGTCGCGGCGCGCCTGCTCGGCCGCCGCCGGGGTCTGGCCGTCGGCATCGCGTACGGCGTCTCGTGGGGCGTGCAGCGGGCCGTGGACTTCGACTTCCACGAGATCTGCTTCGCCGTCCCGCTGATCGCCTTCGCCCTTGAGGCGCTGCTGCGTGAGCGCTGGCTGGCGGCGGCGTGCTGGGCGGCGCCGCTGGTGCTGGTCAAGGAGGACCTCGGGGCCACGGTCGCGGCGATCGGCGTGGTGCTGTTCCTGCGTGGGCGCCGCGCGCACGAGAAGGTGGCGCCGCTGGCGCTTGGCCTGATCGGATTCGGCGTGCTGGCCTCGGCGTTCGCGCTCAGCGTGGTGATCCCGGAGTTCAACACCAGCGGCTCGTACGACTACTGGAACAAGATCGACGCCGAGGGTGGCGGCCCGGCCCCCACCATCCCGTTGGAGACGGCGCTGCGCACGCTGGCCTGGGTCCTGGTGCCCACCACGGGGCTGCTCGCGCTGCGCTCCCCGCTGCTGCTCGTGGCGCTGCCGACGCTGGGGTGGCGCTTCGTGTCGCACGAGGAGCACTACTGGGGCACCGACTGGCACTACAGCGCGGTGCTGATGCCGGTGGTCTTCCTCGCCCTCGTGGACGCGGTCCACCGCTCGCGGCGCAGCCAGCGCGGATGGCTGCGCGGCTACGCCGACCAGTTGCCGGCCGCGGTCGCCGCCGCGAGCCTCGCGCTGTGCACGGCGCTGCCCATGGCCGGGCTCACCGAGGCGGACACCTATCGCAAGCCGGCCTGGGTCAACGAGGCGGAGGGCCTGCTCGACCGCGTCCCCGACGACGCCACGGTGGAGGCCAACATAGGGCCGATCAGCCGCCTCACGCAGCGCTGCCGGGTGCTGTGGATCGGCGACACCCGCGGCGTGCTGCCGGACTACATCGCCCTGCACGAGCCGAACGGCCGCACCCCGGACCAACTCGTCGACTACGCCCGCCAACTCCACCCCACCGCGCGCTACGCCCACGTCGGCAGCGCGGGCGGCGTCCACCTGCTGGCCCGGGCCGGGGGCGGGGACCGGGTCACGGCGTAGCGTCCGGACGGCGGCGGCATGGCGGGAGCGTACGGGGAGGCGCGTACGAGGCAAGGGGGATGGGGCGCGTGCGCGGGCGCGCGGCCCGGGCGCTGTGCGCAGGGCCACACCGCCCGGCGTTTGCCTCGCGCCCCGGCACCGGCGATAGTCACGGGTGGTCAACCGATCACGCAGGACGGGCAGATCGGGCCGGGACGGCCCGGCGGACGCGAACCGAACGAGGGGTCCCATGCAGCCGATCACCGTGCCGATCACCGTACGTGGCTATGAGACGGACTCGCAGGGACACCTCAACATGAGCGTGTACATCCAGTACGCGGAGCACGCCCGGTGGGGCCTGTTCCAGGCCGCCGGACTGACGCAGGCGAAGCTGCTGGAGGCGGGCATCGGGCCGGTCAACCTGGAGACCACCATCAAGTACCTGCGCGAACTGCGCGCCGGCGACGAGGTCGAGGTGAGCTGCGCGGTCGTGTGGGGCGAGCGGAAGACGTTCGGCATCGAGCAGACCATCACCAAGCGGGACGGCACGGTCGCCGCCGAACTCAGGAGCGTGGTCGGGATGCTCGACCTCACCGAGCGCCGCATGGTGGCCGACCCGCGCGCCCGGCTGCGCGACCTCGGCGCCGACCCGAAGGTCCTCGACCTCTGAGCAGGCCGGTGGCCAGCGGTGCCCGGGGCGCGAAGCGCGATGCCCGGGCGGCTAGCGCAGCCGCGCCTCGTCGGCCGCCGCGAGGCCCGAGGCCCAGCCGTGCGCGTCGCGCCCCCTGAGCCGGTGCGAGACGGTCTGCGGGAACATCCGCTCGGCCGCGTCGCCCACGCTCACCTCGCGCGCCGCGAGCACCGGCAGCGGGTCCGCCGTCCGCTCCCGCGCCGCCTCGTGCGCCGCCTCCCGCTCGGCCTGCCGGGCGGCGCCCGCCAGCCGTTCGCGGATGCGGCCCGCGTAGGCGATCAGGAACGACTCGCGGAAGTCACGGGTGCGCCGGGCCCGGCCGCCGGCGTGGTGGCGGTCGCCGGCCCGCCGCATCGCGGTCGTCGCCTGTACCAGCAGCGAGGTGTGCAGCAACTCCACGAGTTCCAGGTCCGCGGGGTAGCCGACGACCGTGGAGAAGGCGAACTCGGCGGACCACACGGCCTGGCAGCGGTTCGCCTCGGCCACCGCGTCGAGCAACAGCGCCTTGGCCGACTCGTACGGGCCCTCCACGCCGATCCGGCACGCCCGCGGCCCGTCGTCGTCCAGGGCCCCGGGGCCGCCGGGCCGTGCCGGGTCCGGAGCCGCGAGCAGCGCCTCGTCGATGCTGTGCCGGGCCATCAGTTGCTGGGCCTTGGCCGTGAGCGCCTCGGCCTCCTCGGGGAACTCCGTGGACTCCGCCTTGGCCAGCAGCGCCCGCACCCGCTCCAGGAAGCGCGGATCGGCGCCCCGCCGGGCATCGCGCGCGGGAGCGCCGCCGGTGGGGCGCGGGCCGCCGCGCGCGCCGGCGTACGGGCCGGGCGGCGGGCCGATGGGGGTCAGCGGCGGCAACTGGCCGACGAACCGCAGCACGTCGAGGGCGCGGCGCACCACCTCGAAGCGGCTGGCCCGCTCCCGGCCCGCCAGGGCGTCCAGGTAGCCGGCGGCGCCGCCGTCCCACCACACCCGGGCCTCCAGCGCCCGCAGTTGGGCCGACCAGCGCTCGGGCAGTTCGGCCGGCGGGTGGCGGCGGGCGTCGTCGGCGATCAGGTCGAGGGCCAACCCGGCCCGGTCGGCCGGGCGTTCGCGGCGCAGTAGTCGCACCACGTCGGCGGGGTACCAGCCGCTCCCCCAGCACCGGGCGAGGCTGGCGCGCGCGGCGCGCAGCAGCGCGCGGCTGACCGCCGGGGCGCCGCCGGGCGCGGCGGCGAGGGCGGACGCGCCGGCGTCCAGCGCCAGGTCCACCGCGTCCGCGTCGGCGCCGGCCGGCACGCTCAGCACCTCCCGCAACACCCGCTCCACCAGCGCGCCCGTCTCCTCGCGCTCACCCACCACAGCCTCCTGCCGTCGCCACGTCCGCCCGCCCCGCCGCCTGCCCGCCCCGCCCGTACATGCGCGTCCCGCCACTCCCCCCACTCCACCACGCGGCGCCCCCACCGGCTCCCGGCCGCTGGGGGCGCCGCGTACGCCCCCTCGCGCCTCTGGGGCCGCCCACGCGCCGCTCGCACCGCCCCACCGCGCCCGGCGAGTGCCGGTCCGTCTCCCGGCGCCGCCGAGGGGCGATACGACGACCGCCGGGCGGCGATCGGCGGGGTGCCGATCGCCGCCCGGCGGCGGGGAGGGGGGTCGGGCCGTCGGCCCGGGGTGGGTCGGCGCGCGGGGGCGCCGACCCGGGTGGAGTTCAGCGGGTGGGGATGAACAGGGAACTCAGACGGCGCTGCCCGCGACCCACTCGTTCCAGTCCATGTTCCAGCCGTTGAGCCCGTTGTCCGGCTTGATGGTCTTGTCCGGGGAGTTCTTCATCACGACGACGTCGCCGAGGATGGTCTGCTCGTAGAACCAGGCGCCGTCCTGCGAGGGGTCGCCCGCGCCCTTGGCGTCGTTCAGGCCGATGCAGCCGTGGCTGGTGTTGGCGGCGCCGAAGATCGAGTCGGAGCCCCAGTAGTTGCCGTGGATGAAGGTGCCCGACGTGGACAGCCGCATGGCGTGCGGCACGTCCTTGATGTCGTACTCGCCCTTGCCGTCCTTGCCGGTGAAGCCGACGGTCGAGCCGTCCATCCGGGTCTCCTTGAACTTCTCGGAGATCACCATCTGGCCGTTGTAGGTCGGGTTCTCGGCGCTGCCCGCGGAGATCGGGATGTCCTTGATCTTCTTGCCGTCGCGGACCACGGTCATCCGCTTGGTCTTCGCGTCCACCGTGCTGACCTGCGAGCGGCCGATCTTGAAGCTGACGGTCTTGTCCTGGACGCCCTTGACGCCGTTGGACGCCTCGACGCCGTCGAGCTTCATCTTCATCGTCACCTCGGACCCGGCCTTCCAGTACTCCTTGGGCCGGAAGTCGAGGCGGTTGGCGCTGAACCAGTGGCCGACGATCTCCTGGCCACCGGTGCTCGTGACGTTGATCGCGGACTGCACGTCCTTCTTGTTCGTCACGGGCTTGTCGAAGGTGATCGACACGGGCATGCCGACGCCGACCGTCGAGCCGTCCTCGGGCGTGAAGTTGCCGATGAAGCTGTTGCTCGGGGAGACGGTCGTGAAGGACGTGTTCTCCGTGGCCTTGCGGCCCTCGGAGTCCTGCGCGGTCGCCTTGATCTTGTACACGGTCGAGCGCTCAAGCTGCCCGCTCGGCTTCCAGGAGGTGCCGTCCGGGGATATCACGCCGGGAACCTCGGTCCCCGCGGCGCTGGTCATGGTGACCTCGGACAGCTTGCCGCCACTCACGGTGACCTTGGCGTCACTGTTGATGCCGGCGTTGTCGGCGCCGTCCTTCGGCGTGATCTTGATGTGCGCGTCGGACGCGTCCTCCGCCGCGGCCTTGTCCACCTGGGCCTGCGACTTGCCCGGCTTCTCCTTGTCGCCACCGCCGCCGTCGCCACCGTCGTCCCCGCCACAGGCGGAGAGGGTCAGTACGCCGCCGAGCAGCGCAGCCACGGCCACGAGGCCCTTGCGGCGCTTGCCGTCCGTCATCACACGCTTCTCCATTACTGCTGAACCCCGTCAATCCCCGAGCCGGACGGTCGGGCAGACACGCGTACCGGCCACTGCATATGAACGCGTGCACCTTTTGGCCCGTTCCACTACCAGTGAAACTGTGGGCAAGGCCACTCACCAAAAGACCCCGGTCAGACCATATGCCTGACCGGGGCTCCGGTGGTACGGGTCAGCGTCCGCCGCCCCCTTCCCGCATCGGTTTCGTTATCCTCCCCACCCCGCCCGCCCGGCATCCTCCCGCCCCGCGCCGCCGTCGCCCAGCCGCGCGGCGCGTGGGCCAGGCTTCGCGCCGCCCGGCGCGGGCGCGAGGCGGATCGGCGCGCGGGGGGCGCCTCACGGCTGCCGGTAGCCGCCGGCGGCCCAGCCGCCGGCCGGGTCGTAGGTGGCGTCGGGGTCGTCCGCCGCGGCGTCGATCCGCCCGCCGAGCCCCACGTCGTGGCCGGCGCCGTCCTCGTCCCGCGCCCCCTCCGCCACCTCGTCGGCGTCGGCGTCGGCGTCGTAGTGCTCGTCCGGCAGGTCGTCGTCGTACAGGTCCTCGTCGTCGTCCAGGCCCCACACCTGGGCGTCCGGGTCGTAGTCGATGGGCTCGCTGCTCCACGACGCCTGGGCCAGCTCGATCCCGGGCACCTCCTTGACCAGGGCGTACGGGTCGATGAGGTAGGCGAGCGCCTCGGCCTGGTCGTCGCGGATGGCCACCCGCGCGTGCGCGCGCTCCTCCTCGGGCATGAACGCGTCGCCGTCGATCTGTTCCCGCGCGGCGACGGCGAGTTGTTCGGCGTCGTTGATGTCGAGTACGAGCTCCACGCGAAGCCGTACGAACGTGGATGTTTCCGGAGTGCTCATGTCCCGGAGCGTAGGCGGCCCGCGCCCAGCCTTCCGCGCGACCCGCAGCGGTCACTACCATCGGCCGATACAGGGCCAATTGGCCGCCAGCACAAGGGGGATCTCCTACGTGACCACCGCACGCCGACCACTGCTGACCGCCGCTGCCGCTGGCGCGTTGCTGTGTGCTCTGTGGTTCGTGCCCTCCGCCAAGGCGACGGAGGACGGCCCCGAGAGCCGCCAGCCCTCGTCGCGACCGACCCCCGCCGCGAGCCCGAACACCCCCGCCAGCCAGGCGCGGCTGGCCGAGTCCGGCAGCATCGACACCACCCCGTACGTGGTGGGCGGCGTCGGCTTCCTCGGCCTCGGCGCGGCGATGGTCACCGTCTCGCTGCGCCGCTCGCGCGCCCTCTGAGCACCCGGCCGGGCCCGGCTGTCCAGCCGAACCCGGCCGCCGTGGGCGCGCCTCGCGGGGGTCAGGCGAGCGGGCCCGTCACCGGCTCCACGGCCTCGATGAGCGCGCCAGAGCGCACGAACGCCTCGGCCGCCGCCAGGTCGGGGGCGAGGAAACGGTCCGCCCCGGGGCCCTCGACACCCGCCGCGCGCACGGCGGCCAGCACGGCCTGGGTGGCCGGCGCCGGGGTCATGCCCGTCCGCAGCTCGATGGCGCGGGTCGCGGTGACCAGCTCGACCGCGATGATCCGGGTCAGGTTGTCCACCGCGGTACGCAGCTTGCGCGCGGCCGACCAGCCCATGGAGACGTGGTCCTCCTGCATCGCGGAGGACGGGATGGAGTCGACCGAGGCCGGCACCGCGAGCCGCTTCAGCTCGCTGACCAGGGCGGCCTGCGTGTACTGAGCGATCATCAGGCCGGAGTCCACGCCCGCGTCGTCGGCGAGGAACGGCGGCAGGCCGTGCGAGCGGTTCTTGTCCAGGAGCCGGTCGGTGCGCCGCTCGGCGATGGAGCCGAGGTCGGCGACGGCGATGGCGAGGAAGTCCAGGACGTAGCCGACCGGCGCGCCGTGGAAGTTGCCGTTGGACTCGACCCGGCCGGTGCCGTCGGCCCCGCGCAGCACCACGGGGTTGTCCACCGCGGCGGCCAGTTCGCGCTCGGCCACCAGGCGCGCGTGCGCGAGGGTGTCCCGGCCGGCGCCGGCGACCTGCGGCGCGCAGCGGATGGAGTACGCGTCCTGCACCCGGGGCGCGTCGTCCTGGTGATGGCCCGTCAGCCCGGAGCCGGCCAGCACGCGCGACATGTTGTCGGCGCTCACCGCCTGCCCGGGATGCGGGCGGATGGCGTGCAACTCGGGGGCGAGCACCCGGTCCGTGCCGAGCAGCGCCTCAAGCGAGAGGGCGGCCGTGATGTCGGCCGAGGTGAACAGGCGGGCCAGGTCGGCGCAGGCCATGACGAGCATGCCCAGCATGCCGTCGGTGCCGTTCAGCAGCGCGAGCCCCTCCTTCTCGCGCAGCTCGACCGGCGCGATGCCGTGCTCGGCCAGCAGCTCGGCGGCGGGCCGCGGCACGCCGTCGGGGCCCTCCGCCTCGCCCTCGCCGATGAGGGTGAGCGCGCAGTGCGAGAGCGGCGCGAGGTCGCCGGAGCAGCCGAGCGAGCCGTACTCGTGCACCACCGGGGTGATCCCGGCGTTCAGGATCGCGGCCATCGTCTCGACCACCACGGGGCGGACCCCGGTGTGCCCGGAGGCCAGCGTCTTCAGGCGCAGGAACATCAGCGCGCGCACCACCTCGCGCTCGACGTGCCGCCCCATGCCGGCCGCGTGCGAGCGCACGATGTTGCGCTGCAACTGGGCGCGCAGCTCGGGGCTGATGTGCCGGACGGCGAGCGCCCCGAAGCCCGTCGAGACCCCGTACACGGGGTCGGGCTTGGCCGCGAGATCGTCGATGACCTGGCGCGAGGCCGCGACACTGGCCAGGGACTGCGGCGACAGCTCGACGCGCGCCAGCCCGCGCGCCACAGCGATCACGTCCTCGGCGGTCGTACCGGACGTCCCCACCACCACAGAGTGCATATCCATATTCAGGCACCCTAGAGACTGAATCGCGACCTGTCACCATCCGTTCGTCGCGACCTCCGCCTCCGTCGCCTCGTTCGCCCCGCGCCCCGCGAGCCCCGGTATCTTGCGGACGAACTCCCGCTGCCGCTGCCTGCGCTCGCGCCGCAGACCGTCCCTGGCCACCTGGTCCAGGGCCTTCTTCCGCTTCTTGCGGGCCGCCTTGCGCAGCCGGGTGAACTCGGCCAGCTCCCCGGCGTCCCCCTGGCGCAGCGCGTCCAGCAGGCACTGCTCGTACGCGGCGGTCTCGGCGGCGGAGGCCGCGAGCGCCACCGCCAGCCTGACCCGCTCCGGGACCGGCGCGCCCAGCGCCACGTCCCGTACGAGCAGCTCCGCGAGCCGCCCGTCCCGGCTGGCCAGGTACGCCAGCAGGCTCAGGAAATGGGCGCGGCTGCCGCTGCCCGCCTGGGCCAGCAGGGAGCGCGCGTCCTCGCGATGCCCCGCCGCCTCTAGGGCACAGGCCAGCTCCACGACATCGCCGGCCGTGGCCCGCTGGGCGTAGTCCCACAGCGCGTCGGGGGCCAGCAGCTCGCTGCCGCCGCGACGCATGCTGCGCACCAGGTGCACCGCGTGCCCGGCGAAGTGGCTGCGCAGGCCCTTCCAGAAGACCCGGCTCGCGTGGCCGCGCGCCCCGCACTCGCCCAGCCGCGCGATCAGCACCGCGAGTTCCTCCGGCGTCTGCACCACACAGGCTTCGGAGAGGATCGTCCAGGCGCCGCCCTCCAGAACGTCATCGACCACCGCGATCAGCGAGGCCGACTCGTTCGCGCCGTGCGCGCGCAATGCCTGGGTCAGCACGTCGACCGCGTGTTGCCAGTGCCCGGCGGCGTACAGCGCGCCCACCAGCCTCCCGACCTCCGACACGCTCCAGTCGCCCACCGCGTGGGAGAGCAGCCAGCTGGCCCGCTCCTGGAGGCTCGCCGTGTGCAGCGCCGTGACCAGCGCGACCAGATGCCCGTGCTCGTGCCGCCGGTGGTTGACGCTGTGCCACAGCAGTCGGTCCGCGCCGGAGCGCGCGAACCGGGAGACCATCACGGCCAGGTCCACGACGTCCCGCGCGGGCCGCGTCTCGGCCGCCACCCGCTCCAGGCAGGCCGCCGCCTCGCGGGACGGGCCCACCGCGAGCAGCTCGCACAGCTCGGCCACCTCCTGGACGGACCGCTCCCGCGCGCACACCTCCAGGGCCGCCTCGACCGTCTGCCGGGCGCCCACCCCGTCGAGCAGGACGACCAGGTCCACCACGTCCGTGACGGGTTTGACGGTGGTGGCGGCCCCCAGGTACACCCGCGCGCTGGCCGCCTGCCCGAACCGGACCAGGTGCAGCGCCACGTGCGCGATGTCGGACATCGAGTGGATCTCCAGCGAGGTCTTCATGACGGTCGCCGTGGCGGCCTCCAGGCCCTCCCCGCCGAAGTGCCGGATGAAGACGGCCGCGTCGGCGGCGGGCCGCACCAGCACCAGCGCGGGCAGCGCCGCCTCCGCCTGCCGGTGGTGCCCCGCCCCGTACAGCGCCTCGATCAGGGTGGCGGCCTCCTCCACCGGGCGCGACTGGCCCGCCGACTTCACCAGCTCGGTGGCCATCGCGGTACGCCCCGGCACGCTCAGGTGGGTCACCAGGTCGACCAGTTGGGGTACCGAGGCCGTACGGTCCGTCGTCTCCAGGATCTCCAGCAGGCCCGGGCGCTCGCCGGCCTCCCCGGCCCGCTTCTCGGCCTCGGCGAGCTGCCCCTCCAACTGGGTGCACTGCTCCTCGGCCTCGCTGACCTCCCGCTTGGCGTCGGCCAGCGCGCCCTGGAGGTCGTCCACCTCGCGCAGCAGCCGGTCGCGCTCCTCCCGCAGCTCCTGGTAGGTGCCGCGCCAGGCGATCAGGGCCTGGCCGTACGCGTGGCGGTCCTCCGCGCGCTCCTCCTCCAGCCGGTTGATCTTGCGCTGGAGCGTCGCGAGCCGTCGTTCCCGGTCCCGTAGGACCTCGGTCAACGCCCTGGCCAGCGCCTTGCCCTGGCTCGCCTCCTCGTCGGCGTCGGCGAGCCGGTCCTGGAGCCGCTGGACCTCGGAGGCGGCGGAGCCGGCCCGCCGCGACCTGCCGTGCAACTCCCGCAGCAACTGTTCGACCTCGGCCGTGACCGGCTTCCCCTCGTCGGCGAGGTCGGCCATCAGGTTCGCGATGAACGACCAGGGCGGGGTCCGGCCACCGTTCAGGTAGCGGGAGACCGTGCCCTTGTCGAGGTGCCGGTGGATCGCGTAACGCCGGATGCTGAAGTCCAGGCACGCGAACAACTCGCGCAACGTCTGGGCCAGCGCCCGCTTGTCCTCGGCCAGTCCGGTGTCCAACGGGGCCAGTGCCCCTGCCGTGCTCTCGCCTGCCACGCCCGCCTCTTGACTTCTCGGTCGCGGGCCCGCCGGGGCGTCCCGCCGCTCGCGTCGGCGGGGAGGACCGCCAACTCCCCCACTATCGCGGCTCGGTGTACGGCTGACGACCGGTTCGACCGTTGCCAGTCACATCGGCGACGCCCCGTCGCCACCCCCGGCAACAGGCGCCGGGGCGCCGGGCGTTGCCCCGGTTGGCGACGGGTGCGCGGCGGCGTCGCCGATCCGCCGCGCACCCCCCGTCGCCCCTTGCCGCAACTCCCCGCCGCCGGGCGACAGTGAGGCGCACCGGCCAGGACCGACCCGAGGAGGAGCCATCACCAGCACCCACCCACCCCACCGCCACGACGGCGAAGAGGCGCCGCCACCCGACCGGCCCTTGCGCTGGCGGCGGCTGACCCGCCGCCTCGCGCTCCAGGCCCTGGCCGGCGCGGCGAGCGCGGGCGGCTCGGCGCTCGTCACCCTGCTGATCGTCTGGGCGCAACGCCGCTGACCCCGGGGCGACCCCCCACCTGGCCCGGCCGCCGCCCGCGTCCGGGCCACCCGGTGGACGTACCGACCAGCCGACGCGCGGGGACTCGGCCGGCGGCGTACGAACGACATCGGCCGACGACGTACGAACGGCGTCGGCCGGCCCCCTCGCGCCAGCCGGGCCAGCCATGCCAACCGACGCGCGAGAGCTGGCCATCGGCGTACGAGCGATGCCAGTCGGCGCCTCACGCCAACCGTGCCAACCGACGCGCGCGAAAGCTGTCCTCACGGCGCACGAACGGCATCAGCCGGCGCCCCGCGTCCCGCGCCCCGCGCGCCGCGCGGCCCACCCGCCGGGCCAAGTCGCACCCGGCCCCGCCGCGCGCCCGCGCCCCGGCTCACCGCGGCTCAGCGCCGCCCACGGCCCCCCGCCAGGCCGCCGCCGGGCACCCCGCCGCCGCCGGACAGGCCGCCGCCGGGGCCGCCGCCCGGGCCGTTGCCGCCGCCCGGGGATCCGGGGGCGCCGGACGTGCCGCCCGGGGCGCCGCCGGGCTGGGGGGCGGCCTTGCCACGGGAGGCGCCGTTGCCCCGGCCCCGGCCACGGATGCGGCGGCGGTCCGCGGTGGGGGCCGGGGCGTCGGCGAGCCGGACCACCGGGTCCTTGGTGCCGCCGTCGCGGCCGGCGACCACCGGGCGGTCCGCGTGGGCCGCCTTCGCGCGGTACTGGGCCGCGTCCGCCAGCCGGAACAGCCGGCGCGCAGAGCGCACCGGGCCGATCGGATCGCCGGTGGACGCCACGCCGCAGGCCACGCCCTCGCCGAGTTCCAGGGCGCCCGCCCGGCGGCACAGTTCGCCGGCGACCGCCACCACCGCGTCCGCCGGCGGGCCGACCGCGAGCAGGCAGAACTCGTCGCCGCCGAGCCGGGCCGCCAGCGCCCCCGGCAGCATCGCGCCGCACACCGAGAGCACCGAGCCGAATCGTTCCAGCAGCCGGTCGCCCGTCTCGTGGCCGAGCGAGTCGTTGACCCGCTTGAGCCCGTTGAGGTCGCACACCACCAGGCTCACCACCGCGCCCTGCCGGGTGTGCGCCTCCAGCGCCTCGTCAAGGCGCATGTCCACCGCGCGCCGGTTGGCGAGCCCGGTCAGCGGGTCCGTGAAGGCCAGCCGGTGCGCCTCCTCAAGCCGCTCGCTCTGCGCGATGCCGGCGGCCGTGACCGAGGCCAGCACGGTGGCGAAGTCGGCGTCGGCCCGGTCGAACGCCGGCCGCCCCGGGGGCCGCGCCACGTACAGCTCGCCCCACGCCCGCCCGCGCAGCACGATCGGCGCCACCACGCAGCAGCCCCGGCCGCGCCGCCGCAGCGCCGCGACCCGCCCGGACCGCGCCCCGCCCCGACGCCCACCGCCCGAGCCGGTCGCGTCGGCCGCCGGCGCGTCCGTGGCCACCTGGCCCGACGCCGTCTCCACCCAGGCGCGCGGCTCGCCGCCGTCGATCCACCGCTCGTGCAGGAACTCGGTGATCTCCGGGAAGTCGTGCACCGGGTACGTCTCGTCCACGGGGAACTGCTCCTCGCCCGGCGCCAGCTCCCCGACGTTGACCAGCACCCGCAGCCGACCCAGCTCGCGCTCCCACACGCAGATCGCGGCGAACGACCCCTCCAGCGCGCCCAGGGCGCTCAGCGCGGCGGCGCGCATCGACTCCCGTGCCGTGTGCGCGGCCGCCATCGCCTGCGCGAGCCCCGCCACGGCAGTCAGCCTCGCATCGCCCCGATCCGTCACGCACGCCTCGCATTCCGTCACTGTCCGCACATGCCCGCACCTCAGCGTAAGAATGTTCGGCAATTTTCGCTTGCGGCAGGTTGAGCTGCGCGGCAGGGGCCCACCCGTGCGGCACCCTCCCGCCCCCGGAGTCTCGGTCACCGCGCGAGGACGGTCAACGCTGCTCGCCCGTAACCTCCCGCATCCATACCAACCGGCCCCCCGCCGTGCCGCCCGCGCCCGCCCGCTCACTCACCCGGCCACCGCGGCGTCCGCTTCTCGTTGAACGCCGCGACGCCCTCGGCCCGGTCGCCGGAGAAGGCCACCGACCGCCACGCCGCGTCCTCGACCTCAAGCCCGGCCCGCAGGTCGAGGCCCTGGCCCAGGCGCAGCGCGCGCTTGGCCGCCCGCAGCCCCACCGGCGAGTGGGCGGCGATCCGACCGGCCAACTCGAGCGCCGCGGTCCGGGCCTCGCCCGCGTCGACGAGCTGGTCGACGAGGCCGAGCTCGCGCGCCTCGTCGGCGGCGACCCGGCGCGCCGAGAACACCAGCTCGGCGGCGCGCGCCGCACCCACCCGGCGCGGCAACAACTGGGTACCCCCACCGCCGGGAATCACCCCTACCGACACCTCGGGCAGCGCCACCACGGCCGTCCGGTCGGCCACGATCACGTCGCACGACAGGGCCAGCTCGAACCCGCCGCCCAGCGCGTAACCGTGCACCGCGGCGATGGCCGGGACCGGCAGCTCCAGGACGCCGGTGTACGCGCCGCGCGCCACCGGCCGCTGCCGGCCCAGGTCGGCGTCGCTGAACGAGTTGCGCTCCTTGAGGTCGGCGCCCACGCAGAACGCCCGCTCGTGCGTCGAGGTCAGCACCACGGCCCGGACGTCCCGGTCCGCGCCGAGCGCGGCGCACGCCGCCGCGATCGAGCGGGCCATCTCCGTCGAGACCGCGTTCATGGCCTGCGGCCGGTCGAGCACCAGCTCGGCCACGAAGCCGTCCCGTCGCACGGCCACCCACTCACCGAACCGCTGCTCCGCCATCACGCCACCCTCCCAGTTAACGATCGTGAACCTGCCACCGGATCATCGCAGCCCCACCCGCACCCCCGCTACCTCCCGTCCCCACCGACCGACCACCGGAAGAGCGCGGGGAGTGCGCGGGGAGAAGCGCGCGGGGGAAGGCGGGCGCTGTGCGGGACGCGTACGGGCCGCTCCGCGGCGTCGGCGTACGGCGGGGTCCCGCGTACGGCATCGGCGTACGGCACAGCCCCACGCGTCCGGCCCGGGGAACGGCGCGGCGCCGGTGCCTGGGGTGGCAGCGGCGCCGGGCGCGGGGGCGAGGACGTGGCGGGGCGGGGGGCGCGGCGGGGTCAGGGGCGGCGGGTGAGGAGCCAGGGTTCGACGACGCCGAGTCCGCGGACGGCGCGCTGCCACATGGGCTGGAGCGCGAACCGGTACTTCACGGACTCGCCCTCCTTCTCGGCCGCCGCGGCCTCCGCCTCGGAGCGCGGCGCGTCGCCGGTGCGCGACAGCTCGTCCGCGAGCGCGCCGTCCACGAGCACGGCGTCCTTCGGTGCTATCGATGTCAGGCGGCTCGCGAGGTTGACCGTCGTACCGAACACGTCGCCCATCCGCGTCGTCACCGACCCGAAGGCGAGCCCCACCCGCAGCGCCGGCATCGTCTCGTCGTGCGACATCGTCTCGATGAGCCGCAGCCCGATCTCCGCCGCGACGCCCGCGTCGTCGGCCGCGTACAGCACCTCGTCGCCCAGCGTCTTGATGAGCCGCCCGCCGTGCGCGGCCACCAGGTCGGCCGCCGTGGTCTCGAACGCCTCGACCAGCTCGCCCAGCTCCTCCTCCTCAAGGCGCCGGGTCAGCCGCGTGAAACCGACCAGGTCGGCGAAGCCGACGGCCAGCCGGCGGTTGACCATCTCCGCGTCGTCCTGCGCCTGCACCACGCGCCCGGTGGCCGCCGCCAACTGGCGTCGCCACACGTAGACGATGAACTCCTCCAACTCCGGCAGGAGGAGTTCGACCAGCGGGTACGCGATCTCGGTCCGGGTCATCCCCGGCTCCTGGGGCTCGGTGAGCCCCTCCAGGAAGGAGTCGATCTGCCAGTCGGCGAGCCGCGCCGTGGTCTGCCCGGTCGAGCGGGCGACCTGCACCGCCATCGGTTCGCTCAGCAGCCCGGCCTCGACCAGGCCCGCGAGCCGGCGCAGCGCCAGCACGTCCGCCTCGGTGAGCGCCTTCGCCTGGCCGATGTCCGCGAACCCCATGGCCCGCCAGAAGCGGGAGGCCAGCTCCATCGAGACGCCGGCGCTGCGGGCCGCCTGGAAGGGCGTGTACCGCCGCTCGGCGCCCAGGATGAGCTGCTCCAGCTTGAGGGCGATCGGGTCGTCCTCGACGGCGGCGGCCCGCTCGGCCGCCGCGTTCCGGTCGTGCCCGGCGCCGGGGTCGGTCGGGGACGGGGGCGCCCCGTCCTCCTCCGCGCCGGCCTCGTCCGTGGCGGCGTCCGCCGCCGGGTCATCGGGGCGCTCGGCGCCCGAGGTGGCCCGCGCCGCGTCCGGCGCGGTGCGCGGAGGGTGTGGGGGAGCCGGTTCACCGGCACCCGAGTCGTCGACGCTCACCGGCGTACCCCTGTCCGTGGCGTGGTCGCCCTGGGCGAGGAGGCCCCAATCCCTGTCCGGTCCCTGCGCACTGCCCTTCCGTTCTTCCGCTCGCCCGTGACGCCCCGCCCGCCCTCGCGCGGAGCGCCCCGCGCACCACCGCGCGCGAACTCGAACGCCACGCGGATACCGCACGCCTGCCTGTCACCGTTGCCACCGATCGTGCCCGGTGCCACCGGCGGCACGCGTCGCCCGGCGCCCCCGGAACACCGGGCGGCGGCAGCGCCCCAGCCCAGCCGCCTCCGCGACCGTGGCCAGCGGGCACCACCCCCGCTCCCGTCCCACCAGCGGGCCAGCCGGACGGACCAGCACAACGATACGACAGGTGTGCCGTAGCTCACTCTCCCGTCGAAGCCGGACGCAGGTGGACGATGTCCCCGGCGGACACCGCCTCCCGGCCCCCGCCCTCGGTCTCGATGACCAGCCGGCCGTACCCGTCGACGGCCACGGCCTGGCCGACGCACTCCCGCTCGCCCGGCAGCACGGCCCGCACGGACCGGCCGAGCGTGGCGCAGCCGGCCGCGTACGCCTCCTGTAGCCGACAGGCCGTCGGGTCGCCGTCGGCCTCCCGCCACTTCCCGTACCACTCCTCGATCGAGCGCAGCACGGCCCGCAACAGCGGGTCGCGGTCCACCTCCTTGGCGCCGGCCAGGGTGAGCGAGCCCGCGCCGGGCACGGGCAGCTCGGCGGCGCGCAGCGAGACGTTGAGCCCGACGCCGACCACGACGCCGGCGCCGTCGGCCGCGTCCGCGCCGGCGACGTGCGCCCCGTGCGCGTCGGTCCGCGAGTCGACGCCCGGCTCGGCCCCGGCGCCGTTCGCGCCGGCGGTGCGCGCCGTGGTGCGCTCGGCGAGGATTCCGCCCAGCTTGCGCTCCTCCCCGTGCACCGTGACCAGCAGGTCGTTGGGCCACTTGAGGGCCGTGTCCACGCCGGCGGTGCGGGACAGGGCGCTGGCCGTGGCGACGCCGGCCAGCAGCGGCAGCCAGCCCCACCGCTCGGCCGGCACCGACGGGCCGGGCTGGAGCAGCACGGAGAAGAAGAGGCCGGAGCGCGGCGGCGCGCTCCAGCCACGGTCGAGCCGGCCGCGGCCGGCCGTCTGCTCCTCGGCGATCAGGATCTGCCCCTCGCCGGCGCCGGCGGCGGCGCGGGCGACGAGGTCGGTGTTGGTGGAGCCGGTCCGGGGCAGCACGTCGAGCGCGGTCCACAGGCCGCCGGGGCGCAGCAGCGCCCGGCGCAGGGCGGGCTCGTTGAGGGGCGGCCGGTCGAGGTCGGACCAGCGCTCGCCGCCGGAGAAGCGGGGGGTCTGTGGGGCGTCAGATGAGGTCATGCGGCCAGCCTAGAAGCGGAAGGCACCTGATCCGTGGACGTCACACCCGGTCGAGACGGTGCGATCCGGGGTCGCCGCCGCGCTCCGCTGGTGTGGCCAACGACGCACCGCCGGAGCGCGGTCACGCCGATACCCTACGACTCGGTAGCCAAGCCGACCCGCGCGGCACGAGCAGAGAGCGCGGGCGGCCCACACCCCCGAGGACGAGCAGGAGCCGCATCCCGATGTCCGAGCCGGAACACGACATCCACACCACCGCGGGGAAGCTCGCGGACTTCCAGCGCCGCGTGCAGGAGGCCACCCACGCGGGCTCCGCCCGGGCGGTGGAGAAGCAGCACGCCAAGGGCAAGCTCACCGCGCGCGAGCGGATCGACCTGCTGCTGGACGAGGGGTCGTTCGCCGAGCTGGACGAGTTCGCGCGGCACCGCTCGACGAACTTCGGCATCGAGAAGAACCGCCCGTACGGCGACGGCGTGGTCACCGGGTACGGCACCGTGGACGGGCGTCCGGTGTGCGTGTACTCGCAGGACTTCACCATCTTCGGCGGCTCGCTGGGCGAGGTCTACGGCGAGAAGATCGTCAAGGTGATGGACTTCGCGCTCAAGAACGGCTGCCCGATCATCGGCATCAACGACGGCGGCGGCGCGCGCATCCAGGAGGGCGTGGCGGCGCTCGGCCTGTTCGCCGAGATCTTCCGCCGCAACGTGCACGGCTCGGGCGTCATCCCGCAGATCAGCCTGATCGTCGGCCCGTGCGCCGGCGGCGCGGTGTACTCGCCCGCGATCACGGACTTCACCGTGATGGTCGACCAGACCTCGCACATGTTCATCACGGGCCCCGACGTGATCAAGACGGTCACCGGCGAGGACGTGGGCTTCGAGGAGCTGGGCGGCGCCCGTACGCACAACACCACCTCGGGCGTGGCGCACCACATGGCGGGCGACGAGAAGGACGCCATCGAGTACGTCAAGGCGCTCCTGTCCTACCTGCCCTCCAACAACCTCTCCGAGCCGCCCGTCTTCCCGGAGGAGGCCGACCTCGAGGTCACGCCGGAGGACCTGGAGCTCGACACGCTGATCCCGGACTCGGCGAACCAGCCGTACGACATGCACCAGGCCATCGAGCACGTGCTGGACGACGCGGAGTTCCTGGAGACGCAGGCGCTGTTCGCGCCCAACATCATCACCGGCTTCGGCCGCGTCGAGGGCCACCCGGTGGGCATCGTGGCCAACCAGCCGCTCCAGTTCGCGGGGTGCCTGGACATCGACGCGTCCGAGAAGGCCGCCCGCTTCGTGCGCACCTGCGACGCCTTCAACGTGCCGGTGCTCACCTTCGTGGACGTGCCGGGCTTCCTGCCCGGCGTGGACCAGGAGTACAGCGGCATCATCCGGCGCGGCGCCAAGCTGATCTACGCCTACGCGGAGGCCACCGTTCCGCTGATCACGGTCATCACCCGCAAGGCGTTCGGCGGGGCGTACGACGTGATGGGCTCCAAGCACCTGGGCGCGGACCTCAACCTGGCCTGGCCCACGGCGCAGATCGCGGTCATGGGCGCGCAGGGCGCGGTCAACATCCTGCACCGGCGCACCATCGCCGCGGCCGAGACCCCCGAGCGCGCCGAGGAGTTGCGCAGGGAACTGATCGCCGATTACGAGGACGCCCTGCTGAATCCGTATGTCGCGGCCGAACGGGGGTATGTGGACGCTGTGATCATGCCGTCGGAGACCCGTCGCCACATCGTCCGCGGCCTGCGCACACTGCGGAACAAGCGCGAGTCCCTGCCGCCGAAGAAGCACGGCAACATCCCGCTGTAGGAGGGCCGTTGACATGGTGATCAAGGTTGTACGGGGTAACCCGACCCCCGAGGAGCTCGCCGCCGCCCTGGCGGTGGTCCGGGCCCGCGCGGCAGCGCGCGGCGCCGCCGCGTCCGACGGCGAGGCACCGCAGGAGTGGTCCGACCCGGCCCGCACCGTCCCCGGCCGCCGGCTGCCCCACCCGGGGCCGAAGGCGTGGCGCACCGCCTTCTGGCCGGCCTGACCCACCCGTAAACCGCCAGAAAACCAGCACGGCACGGTCCGGCGCCTGAGTACCCGTACTCAGGCGCCGGCCGCTTTTGCGGCGCACGATGTTCCGCATGTTGTGGTCCGACCCGCCCGATGAACCACCCGATGAACTCCGGGTGACGGAGTCCATGGTGCGCCGGGCGGGCACCGTCCTCGCGGTCGCCACGGTCGTCCTGATGCTCATCATCACGCTCAGCGCCTGAACCGACCCGCCCGCCCCCACTCCCCCGCACTCCCCCCGCCCCCACCCTCCGTACGACCCTCCCCCACCCACCCCGTGCCCCGCCGTGGCCCGCGCGTCGCCCCTCCTACGATGGGCGCATGAACGCCCACCACGCCGACCGCACCGGCCCCCGACGCCTCATCCTCGCCTCGCAGTCGCCCGCCCGCCTCGGCCTGCTCCGCCAGGCGGGGCTGGCCCCCGAGGTGATCGTCAGCGGCGTGGACGAGGACGCGCTCAGCGCCGACTCGCCCGCGCGCCTGGCGCTGGTGCTCGCCGAGGCCAAGGCGCGCGCGGTGGCCGAGCGCCCGGCGGCGGCCGACGCGCTGGTCGTCGGCTGCGACTCGGTCCTCGAACTGGACGGGCAGGCGCTCGGCAAGCCGGCCGACGCCGAGGAGGCCACCGCGCGCTGGAAGGCGATGCGGGGCCGCTCCGGCGTCCTCCAGACCGGCCACTGCGTCATCGACACCGCGACCGGCGCGCAGGCCAGCGCCACGGCCTCGACCACCGTCCGCTTCGGGTACCCGGAGGACGCGGAGATCGCGGCGTACGTGGCCAGCGGCGAACCCCTGTACGTGGCGGGCGCGTTCACGCTCGACGGCCGCTCGGCGCCGTTCGTCGACGGCATCGACGGCGACCCGGGCAACGTGATCGGCCTGTCGCTGCCGCTGCTGCGCCGCCTGCTGGCCGAACTGGGCACCGGCATCACCGACTTGTGGCAGCCGCCGACCCGCTGAGGCCGGCCGCCCGCGCGCCGAAGCCCGCGCCCCGGCGCGCGAGCGCGGACGTGCGCCGGCATGCGGGCGCGGGCGCCGCGCGGCTACGCGCTCGTGTACGGCGCGGGGCCGACCGGGGGCGCCTCCTCGGCGCCCGGACGCGTGTCGTCGCGCTCCTCGTCGTAGCTGAAGAGGCTGAGCACGATCAGGCCGAGCACGACCATCATGAACGCGAAGGCGGGCCAGCCGACCAGGCCGACCGCGAAGGCGCCCAGCAGGCCGTGGGTGACCGCGCAGGTGATGAGCAGGATGCGGGCGAAGCGGCCGGGCGGCAGGTCCCGCACGGCCATCCGCAGCAACGCGACGCCACAGCCGATCAGATAGAGCCCGATGAGCCCGCCCGCGATCCAGGTGGCGATGGTCATCGCGCCGGGGTCCAGGTCGGCGAGGGACATGTCCTGGTGGTCCACGACCAGCCCCAGGACCCAGTTGAGCAGCGCGATGAAGACCGCCTCGACCATCAGCACCACAGCCGCCACAGCGGCCACCGTTCTGCGCGCCACTCACGTCACCTCCTCCGTGCCGCCCGGTCAGTTACCCCCGGTACGCCGTCCCGGGAACGCTACTAACGAGTAAGGCGCCCGGACAAGGGGTCTGCACCGGCCGTATGGCCGCCGCGCGCCGTCAGCCGCCGCGCCATCAGGTACGGACGACGAGAAGGCAAAGTTTCCGTCCCTCGTTAGTAGATTCCCCACAAAGAATCCCGGCCCCTCGCCGGGGCATCCAGGCGAGACCTTGCCCACACACGGAAGCGCTCCGGTAGGCGCGAAAGTGGGGCGTACCGTGGTGCATCGGGGGATGTGGTCCCTCTGCGGGGACCTGGTGCGTGCACTCTGTGGTCAAGCTCACTCCCGGAGGCTTCTCGGCGCACAGTGTTGCCTGTACCTAAACTCTGCTTGTTTCAAGGAGGGAGCCATCGTGCGCAAGGTGCTCATCGCCAACCGTGGCGAAATCGCTGTCCGTGTTGCCCGTGCTTGTCGGGATGCCGGGATCGGGAGTGTGGCGGTGTACGCGGACCCGGATCGGGACGCGTTGCATGTGCGGGTTGCTGATGAGGCGTACGCGTTGGGTGGTGACACTCCGGCCACCAGTTACCTGGACATGGGCAAGGTGTTGGCCGCGGCGGCCGAGTCCGGCGCGGACGCGGTCCACCCCGGTTATGGCTTCCTGTCGGAGAACGCGGACTTCGCCCAGGCCGTGCTGGACGCGGGACTGACGTGGATCGGCCCGCCCCCGCAGGCCATCCGGGACCTGGGCGACAAGGTCGCGGCCCGCCACATCGCCCAACGCGCCGGCGCGCCCCTGGTCGCCGGCACCCCCGACCCGGTCTCCGGCGCGGAAGAAGTCGTGGCCTTCGCCCGCGAACACGGCCTCCCGATCGCGATCAAGGCGGCCTTCGGTGGCGGCGGACGCGGCTTGAAGGTCGCCCGCTCCCTGGACGAGGTCGCCGAACTCTACGACTCGGCCGTGCGCGAGGCGGTGGCCGCCTTCGGGCGCGGTGAGTGCTTCGTGGAGCGGTACCTGGATCGCCCGCGGCATGTGGAGACCCAGTGCCTGGCCGACCAGCACGGCAACGTGGTCGTGGTCTCCACCCGCGACTGCTCCCTCCAGCGCCGACACCAAAAGCTCGTCGAGGAAGCCCCCGCGCCCTTCCTGTCCGAGGAGCAGAACGCGGAGTTGTACCGGGCGTCGAAGGCGATCTTGCGTGAGGCCGGGTACGTGGGCGCGGGCACGTGTGAGTTCCTGGTCGGTCAGGACGGCACGATCTCCTTCCTCGAGGTCAACACCCGCCTCCAGGTGGAACACCCGGTGACCGAGGAGGTCACCGGCCTCGACCTGGTCCGCGAGATGTTCCGGATCGCCGATGGCGAGGAGTTGGGGTACGAGGACCCGCCGGTGCGCGGGCATTCCTTCGAGTTCCGCATCAACGGTGAGGACCCGGGGCGTGGGTTCTTGCCGGCGCCGGGGACGGTGACGCGGTTCGCGGGGCCCTCGGGTCCGGGTGTGCGGTTGGACGCGGGGGTGGAGTCGGGGTCGGTGATCGGGCCGGCGTGGGACTCGTTGCTGGCGAAGCTGATCGTCACGGGTGCCACGCGGCGGCAGGCGTTGGAGCGGGCCGCGCGGGCGTTGGGCGAGTTCGAGGTCGAGGGCATGGCGACCGCGTTGCCCTTCCACCGCGCGGTCGTCGCCGACCCGGCGTTCGCCCCCGAGCGCTCGGGCTCCTCGGAGGCGTTTAGGGTGCATACGCGGTGGATCGAGACGGAGTTCGTCAACGACATCAAGCCCTTCACCCCCGGCGATGCCAGCGGTGAGGACGGCGAGAGCGAGGGCGCCGGCCGCGAGACCGTGGTTGTCGAGGTCGGCGGCAAGCGCCTTGAGGTCTCCCTCCCCGCCTCCCTCGGCTTCGCCCCCACAGCCCCCAACGGCGGCCAGGCCAAGAAGCCCAAGCGCAAGGCGACCAAGAAGTCCGGTTCCGCCGCCTCGGGTGACGCGCTGGCCTCCCCGATGCAGGGCACCATCGTCAAGGTCGCCGTCGAGGAGGGCCAGGTCGTCGAGGAAGGCGAACTGGTCGTCGTCCTGGAGGCGATGAAGATGGAGCAGCCGCTCAACGCCCACCGCGCCGGCACCGTCAAGGACCTCACCGCGGAGGTCGGCGGCTCCGTTTCGGCCGGCGCCGTCATCTGCGAGATCAAGGACTGAGCACGGGCTGATGCGCGCTGCCCCCCAGCCGTATCAAGCCATATCGAGCAGCGCGGGGCGCCGTCCCCCACCGCACGCGGGCGCGGGCCCCGGCCGGGATCACCCTGGCCGGGGCCCGCGCTGTTTTCCCGCCACACCCCCTGCCCGCGTGCAACACTGCGACATCACCCGAACCAGTGGCACGGCGGGCCCGCGGCCGTCCGGCGACCGTCAGGGCGCGCGCCCGACCAGTGCGATGCTGGAGGCAGGGTCATGCCGGGCGGCGCGCCGCTCCGCGGGCGGCGTGGACGGCGCACACCGGCGCGACGCCGCCGACGGGGAGCCGGCGCCGGGAGCACCACGGGGCCACGGCGCGGCAGGGCATGACGGGACGCACGGACGGACGGCATCGGCCGCCGCCACAGGGCGCGCGGTGCGGTCCACGGGAGGGCCATGATGGCGAGCGGAACGGCGGGGGTCACCGAGGGGCGGCCGATGCGCGCCGACGCGCGGCGCAACTACGAGCGGCTGCTGACCGAGGCGCGTACGGCGTTCACCGAGCGCGGCACCGACGCCTCCCTGGAGGAGATCGCGCGGCGGGCCGGCGTCGGCATCGGCACCCTCTACCGCCACTTCCCGCACCGCACGGCGCTGATGAGCGCGATCTTCGAGGACGAGGTGGAGGCGCTGCTGGCGCGCTCCCGCGAACTCCTGGCCGCGCCCCAGCCGTGCGTCGCCCTCCTGGAGTGGCTGCGGGCCATCGTCACGCACGCCAGCACCTACCGTGGCCTGTCCCGGGCGCTGATGGCCGCGCACGGCGATGACGGCTCGGCCATGTCGCGGTGCAGCATGCCGATGCTGGCGGCCGGCAGCGAACTCCTGGACCGGGCCCAGCAGGCCGGCGCCGTACGGGCGGGGGTGGACATCGCGGACCTGATGCAGTTGACCAACGCGATCGCGCTCGCCGTCGAGCAGTCCCCCGACGACCCGGAGCTGGCCGACCGGCTGCTGACCCTCACGCTCCAGGGGCTGCGCGCCCGGCCGTCCGAGCCGGGCCCGGCGCCGCGGGGCGACGCCCCCGAGGCCGGCGGCGCCGCGTAACGCGTCCGCGCCCGCCGCGCCCCGTCCGGGCGGCGGTCGACCCGCCGACGGGCCGCCGGGGGCCGCGGGCGCGCACGCGCCCCCGGGCCGGCGCGCGGGGTGCGTCGGCCCGAGGGCGCGTGCGTGCGGACCCGGGCGGGGCTCCGTGCCCGGCCCGGGGTGTGCTCAGCGCCGGCGGGGTGCCAGGTCCGCCACCCGGCCGCCGAGTTGTTGTTCGGACAGGGACACCGGACCCCGCAGCCCCGGGCCACCGGGTGCCGTGGGGGGATGCGTACGGCGCGGGCCCGGCAGCGGCATGTCGCGCCGCGCCGGCCGCCCCACGGCGGGGCCGCCGTCGGTGCGGCCCGGGCCGGCGCCCGGGCCGGCGCCGGGGCCGGCGCCCTGGCCCTGGCCGGGAGCGGGGGCCGGCTGCCCGACGCCGGCGACGGCGATCTGCACCCCCTGGTCGGCGAGGGCCTGGAGTTCGGTGGCCGAGCGCTCGTCCCGGGTCAGCGGCTCGTTCGTCACCAGCCGCGTGATCACGTCCGTGGGCACGGTCTGGAACATGGTGTCGGTGCCCAGCTTCGAGTGGTCCGCGAGGACGACCACCTCGGCCGCCGCCTGCACCAGCGCCCGGTCCACGCTCGCCGAGAGCATGTTGGACGTGGACAGGCCGCGCTCGGCGGTCAGCCCGCTGCCGGAGAGGAAGGCGCGGGAGACCCGCAGCCCCTGGAGGGACTGCTCGGCGCCGCTGCCCACCAGGGCGTAGTTGGAGCCGCGGAGGGTGCCACCGGTCATGACGACCTCGACCCGGTTGGCGTGGGCCAGGGCCTGGGCGACGAGCAGGGAGTTGGTGACCACGGTCAGACCGGGGACGCGGGCGAGCCGGCGGGCCAGCTCCTGCGTCGTCGTCCCCGCGCCGACCACCACGGCCTCGCCCTCTTCGACGAGGCCGGCGGCGAGGTCGGCGATGGCCGTCTTCTCCGCGGTTGCTAGATGGGACTTTTGCGGAAAGCCGGACTCCCTGGTGAAACCACCCGGCAATACCGCACCGCCGTGCCGGCGGTCGAGCAGTCCTTCCGCCTCCAGCGCCCGCACGTCCCGCCGTACGGTCACTTCGGAGGTCTGGACGACACGGGCGAGCTCACGGAGCGAGACGGCTCCGTTCGCGCGCACCATTTCAAGGATCAATTGGCGACGTTCTGCAGCGAACACGAAACTGACAGTAACGCCAACGACCGTCTGCTTTCAGCCGGTTCCGCCAATTAGCAGAAGTTGTTCACTGCTGGGCAGCACAGGTGGTATAGGAGTGCGTTAGAGCTCGTTTTGCGTCTTGCGGGTCTGGAGCTGGCGGGCCACCTCGGCGATCGAACCCGACAGCGAGGGGTAGACCGTGAAGGTGTTCGCGATCTGCGCGACCGTCAGGTTGTTGTCCACCGCGACCGAGATCGGGTGGATCAGCTCGCTCGCGCGCGGCGAGACCACCACGCCGCCCACCACGATGCCGGTGCCCGGCCGGCAGAACAGCTTGACGAAGCCGTCCCGGATGCCCTGCATCTTGGCCCGCGCGTTGCGCAGCAGCGGCAGCTTGACCACCCGGGCGTCGATCTTCCCGCTGTCCACGTCGGCCTGCGTGTAGCCGACGGTGGCGATCTCCGGGTCGGTGAACACGTTCGCGGACACCGCCTTCAGGTTCAGCGGGGCCACCGGCTCGCCGAGGAAGTGGTACATCGCGATGCGCCCCTGCATGGCCGCCACCGAGGCGAGGGCGAAGATGCCGGTGCAGTCGCCGGCCGCGTACACGCCCGGCGCGCTCGTACGGGAGACCTTGTCGGTCCAGATGTGACCGGACTCCTTCAGCCTGACCCCGGCCTCCTCCAGGCCCATCCGCGCGGTGTTGGGGATGGAGCCGACCGCCATCAGGCAGTGCGTGCCGGAGATGACGCGCCCGTCGGCGAGCGTCACCTCGACCCGGTCGCCCACCCGCTTGGCGGACTGCGCGCGCGAGCGGGCCATCACGTTCATCCCGCGGCGGCGGAAGACGTCCTCCAGGACGGCCGCCGCGTCCGGGTCCTCGCCCGGCAGCACCCGGTCGCGCGAGGAGACGAGGGTGACCTTGGAACCGAGGGCCTGGTACGCGCCGGCGAACTCGGCGCCGGTGACGCCCGAGCCGACCACGATCAGCTCGGCGGGCAGCTCGTCGAGGTCGTAGACCTGGGTCCAGTTCAGGATGCGCTCGCCGTCCGGCAGCGCGTCCGGGATCTCCCGGGGGTGGGCGCCGGTGGCGATCAGGACCGCGTCCGCCGCCAGCGTCTCCTCCGTACCGTCGGCCGCCTGCACGGTCACCGTGCGCGAGCCGTCGGGCGCCTGCGCGGGCTCGATACGCCCGCGACCGCGCATGACCCGGGCACCCGCACGGGTGACGGAGGCGGTGATGTCGTGCGACTGGGCCAGCGCCAGCCGCTTGACCCGGCGGTTGACCTTTCCGAGATCCACGCCGACCACCCGGGCGGCCTGCTCCATCGGCGGCGTGTCGTCGGCGACGATGATGCCCAGCTCCTCGTAGGAGGAGTCGAAGGTCGTCATCACCTCTGCCGTCGCGATCAGCGTCTTCGACGGCACGCAGTCGGTCAGCACCGAAGCCCCGCCGAGACCGTCGCAGTCCACGACGGTCACGTCCGCTCCGAGCTGCGCCGCGACCAGCGCCGCCTCGTAGCCGCCAGGTCCGCCGCCAATGATCACGATCCGGGTCACTGAAGTTCGCCTCGCGTATTCGTCTCGGTCGGCCCGGGATGCCCGACCGCGCCGCGAAGGCGGCCGGTGTCACCGCCGGCCGGTCCGGGGGTCGCCCCCAGGGGGATGAGTTACGTGCCCCATTGTCCCGCACCCAACAAAACACCCGCCTGTCGGGGCCCTCCGGGCCGGCCGCGCGCGTCCGGGCTGCGCGGACGCCGTCACAGACGTCGCCTTGCGGCTCTCCCGTACCCTCAAGGTCATGTCGCTCTACGCCGCGTACGCCGGCAACCTCGACGCGCGGCTGATGTCCCGCCGCGCCCCGCACTCGCCGCTGCGCGGCACCGGCTGGCTCTCCGGCTGGCGACTCACCTTCGGCGGCGAACAGATGGGCTGGGAGGGGGCGCTGCCGACGCTGGTCGAAGTACCCGGCTCGCAGGTCTTCGTCGCCCTCTACGACATCGCCCCGATGGACGAGGAGTCGCTGGACGGCTGGGAGGGCGTGGGGCTCGACATCTACCGCCGGGCGCGCATGCGGGTGCACACGCTGGACGGCGAGGAGAGCGCCTGGCTGTACGTGCTCAACGGGTACGAGGGCGGGCTGCCGTCGGCCCGCCATCTGGGGGAGATCGCGGACGCCGCGGAGTCGGCGGGCGCACCGCACGACTACGTGATGGAGCTGCGCAAGCGCCCCTGCTGAGCCGAACGGCGTTCGCGCAGGTCACGACGGTTTCGTACGGGCCAGTAAGGACCGAACCAGGCCACTGGCCCGCACATCGTCGCAAACGCATCTACGCGCGTAGGGGATTACCGGTTACCCTCGTGCGCGTGAACGCATCAGCTTCTTCGGACATCCAGGGCGGCCCGCTCCACGCCGGCGGCCAGACCCCCTTCGCCGCCGCCGACGGCGCCGCCGCACGCCTGCGCGAGCTCACCGGCGCCGAGACCCACGACGTCGCGCTCGTCATGGGCTCCGGCTGGGTGCCCGCCACCGACGCGCTCGGCACCGCGGACCACGAGTTCCCGGTCACCGAGCTGCCCGGCTTCCCCGCCCCCGCCGTCGCCGGCCACGCCGGCACGGTCCGCTCGTACCGCATCGGCGACAAGCGCGCGCTGGTCTTCCTCGGCCGTACGCACTACTACGAGAACCGGGACGTGGCCGCCGTGGCGCACGGCGTGCGCACCGCCGTCGCCGCGGGCTGTAAGACCGTCGTGCTCACCAACGGCTGCGGCGGGCTGCGGGTCGGGATGCGCGTCGGCCAGCCGGTGCTGATCAGCGACCACATCAACCTCACGGCGACCTCCCCGATCGTCGGCCCCAACTTCGTCGACCTCACCGACCTGTACTCGCCGCGCCTGCGCGCCCTGTGCCAGCAGGTCGACCCCTCCCTTGAGGAGGGCGTGTACGCCCAGTTCCCCGGGCCGCACTACGAGACGCCCGCCGAGATCGCGATGATCCGCACGATGGGCGCCGACCTGGTGGGCATGTCCACCACGCTGGAGGCCATCGCGGCCCGCGAGGCCGGCGCCGAGGTGCTCGGCATCTCGCTGGTGACCAACCTCGCCGCGGGCATGACCGGCGAGCCCCTCAACCACGAGGAGGTCCTCCAGGCGGGCCGCGACTCGGCCGCCCGGATGGGCAGCCTGCTGAGCCAGGTGCTCGGCAAGCTCTGAGCGGACATTCAGGGCCGGCCCGGCCGCGTCGGCCCGGCCGACCACCCCGCGCTCCACTCGGCACGGCTCCACGCGGGTCGGCCCGCCCCGGGTGGGCCTGCTCGGGGTGGCTCCGTGCGGGACGGCCGCGCGGGACGGCAGCCCGGGGCGGGCCTGCTGGCCCGGACCGTAGCGGCGACCCGTACCGGCCGAGGCAGGCCGTTGCTCGTAGGCTCGCCCGCACGCGCCCTGTGGCGCCCCGGACCGGCGCCCGAGCCGGCATCCCGAAGGACGCGAACCCCCACGCGAGAGGCGGAACCACCGTGCAGCACGAACTGATCGCCCGAGCCCGGGACTGGCTGTCGGACGACCCCGACCCGGACACCCGGCAGGAGCTGACGGACCTCATCGAGGCCGGGGCGGGCGACGAGCTGGCCGCGCGCTTCGCGGGCACGCTCCAGTTCGGCACCGCGGGCCTCCGCGCCGAGCTGGGCGCCGGCCCGATGCGGATGAACCGCGCGGTGGTCATCCGGGCCGCCGCCGGCCTGGCCAGCTACCTCAACCGGCAGCGCCCGCGCCCCGCTCAGGACGCCCAGCCGGCCGGTGGCCGGCCCGGGCCGGGGCTGGTCGTCATCGGCTACGACGCCCGACACCGCAGCGCCGACTTCGCCCGCGACACCGCCGCCGTCATGGTCGGCGCCGGGCTGCGCGCCGTGCTGCTGCCGCGCCCGCTGCCCACGCCCGTGCTCGCCTTCGCCATCCGGCACCTGGGCGCGGTCGCCGGCGTGGAGGTCACCGCGAGCCACAACCCGCCCCGCGACAACGGCTACAAGGTCTACCTCGGCGACGGCGTCGCCGGCACCGCGTCCCGTGGCGGCTCGCAGATCGTCCCGCCGGCCGACGCGGAGATCGCCGCCGAGATCGCCGCGGTCGCCAGCGTCCACGCGGTGCCCCGGCCCGACGCCGGCTGGGAGATCGCCGGCGAGGACGTCGTCGAGGCGTACCTGGAGCGCGCCGCCAGCGTGCTGACCGAGGGCTCGCCGCGCGCGGTGCGCGTCGTCTACACGCCGCTGCACGGCGTCGGGCGGGAGACCCTGACCGCCGCGTTCGCGCGCGCCGGCTTCCCGGCGCCCACCGTCGTCGCCGAGCAGGCCGAGCCCGACCCGGACTTCCCGACCGTCGCGTTCCCCAACCCGGAGGAACCGGGCGCGATGGACCTCGCGTTCGCCACGGCCCGCGCGACCGCCGCCGACGCCGGCGCCGCCCCCGACCTCGTCATCGCCAACGACCCCGACGCCGACCGCTGCGCCGTGGCCGTCCCCGCGCCCGAGGAACCCGCCGGCTGGCGGATGCTGCGCGGCGACGAGGTCGGCGCGCTGCTCGCGGCGCACCTGGTGCGCACGGGCCGCGCTGGCCAAGGCGGCCAGAGCGCGACCGACACCACCTTCGCCACCACCATCGTCTCCTCGTCGCTGCTCTCCCGGATCGCGGCCACCGCCGGCGTGCCGTACGCCGAGACGCTCACCGGCTTCAAGTGGCTGGCCCGCGTCGACGGCGTGCGCTACGCGTACGAGGAGGCGCTCGGCTACTGCGTGGACCCGGCCGGCGTGCGCGACAAGGACGGCATCACCGCCGCGCTGCTCGTGGCCGAGTTGGCGGCGGGGCTCAGGGCGGAGGGCCGGACGCTGGTCGAGCTGCTGGACGAGCTGGCGCTCGCGCACGGCCTGCACGCGACCGACCAGCTCTCGGTGCGGGTCCAAGACCTGTCCGTGATCGCGGCGGCCATGGAACGGCTGCGCGCGCAGCCGCCCACCGACCTCGCCGGGCTGCCGGTGACCTCGGCCCAGGACCTGTCCCAGGGCTCCGAGGCGCTGCCGCCCACCGACGGGCTGCGCTACCACCTGGCCGGCGGCGCGGGCTCCGGCGTCGAGACGGCCCGGGTCATCGTGCGGCCGAGCGGTACCGAGCCCAAGCTCAAGTGCTACCTGGAGGTCGTCCTCCCGGTGGCCGCGCCCGACGCGCTCCCCGCGGCCCGCGCCCGCGCGCGGGAGGTGCTGGAAGCCGTCAAGCGCGACCTGGCCGTGGCGGCCGGCATCTGACGCCGGGTCGGCGGTATGCCGTGGGGGCCGGCCCGGGTCGTGTGACTCGGGCCGGCCCCCACGCGTGCGCGGACGGCCGCGCTCAGCCCGTGCTGGCCAGGACGATCAGCAGTACGGCGCCCACCGCCGCCGGTGCCAGCACCTCCCACGCCCAGCGCGCGGTCGGCTGGCCCTGGGCGCCGGGCCGAGTGGCGTGCCGCTCGGCCAGCTCGCGGATGTCGTCGATGGCCTGGTCCGAGGGGGCGCGGCCGGAGTCGGCCAGCGTGTCGCCGCGCCGGACGCCCACCGGCGCGCGCCCGCTCACGTCCTCGGCGGCGGCGCGCGCCTGCTGCCGCGAGGCGCGCTTGCGCTGCCGCAGCGAGACCGGGATGGCCCAGAGCTGGTACTTCCCGCCGCCGGCCAGCACCTCGCTGCTGTAGCCGGCGCGGGCCCCCTCGACCGACTGCCAGGGCAGCGTGATCGTACGGAACGGGTTGCGCACCAGGAGCCGGTCCGCGCCCGCGAACACCGCCGGGCGCAGCGTGAACGCCACCACCAGCGGCACCACGAGGAGCAGCCCGGACAGGGAGAGCCACGGCGTGCGTCCCTCGCCACGGACCAGCGCGTCGCCGCCGAGCCAGGCGCCGAGCACGAGCAGCAGCACGCCGGTGGCCATGGCGCCGGTGGAGCGGTAGACCCGGTCCTCGTACACCTCCGCGTCCGCGTCCCGCGACGGGGATGCCGAGCGCCCCGCCGGCCGGGCGCGCTGGCCCGATCGGGTGGCGCCTCGGCCCGCGCCGGCCGCCCCGGACCCGGCGGTGGCGCGGGGCGTCTTGGTCAGCCTGGTCCGCGCGGGCGGGTCGGGCTGCCCAGCCCGCTCAGCCTGCTCGGGCTTCGCGGGTTGTTCGGCCCGCTCGGGCTCCGCGCGCTGGTCCGGCTTCCCGGCCCGCTCCGGCTTCTCGGACCGCTCCGGCTTCTCGGGCCGTTGGGCCTGGTCAGCCTGGTCGGCCGGGGCGGTGGCGGCCACGGGGTCCACGGGGCCTGCGGGGTCCGCCCGGCCGGACCGGTCGGCCGTGCCGGCGGGCCGGTCCGCGCCGGTCGGCTCGGGCGGCTCCGGCTGCGCGGGGGCGGAGGGCTCCGGCCGCGCGTGGGAGGAGGAGGGGTCCGGACTCGTCATGCGCCCGATTGTGCCCGACGCTCCGGAATGCGGACGTTGCGTTACCGCATCGAAAAAGTGCGTCGATTCACGGGGGTGACAGGCCGCTACGCGCGTAGATATGCTCGCCTGGTGACCATGCCCACCACAGTTCCCGCATACGGCGACGAAGCCGCGCGGCGCCTGGCGTCGCTGGCGGACGTGACCGCGAGCGACGGCGCGCTGCGCCGCTTCCTGCACGGCCTGCCGGGGGTCGACGCGGTCGGCCTCGACGCCCGCGCCGCGACGCTCGGCACCCGCTCGATCAAGACGTCGGCGAAGGCGTACGCCATCGACCTGGCGATCTCCATGGTCGACCTGACGACACTCGAAGGCGCCGACACCCCCGGCAAGGTGCGGGCCCTCGGCACCAAGGGCGTGCGCCCCGGCGACGGGGCGCCCCCGGTCGCCGCCATCTGCGTCTACCCGGACATGGTGGCCACCGCGCGCCAGGCCGTGGCCGGCTCCGGGGTCAAGGTCGCCTCGGTGGCCACCGCGTTCCCGGCGGGCCGCGCCGCGCTGCCGGTCAAGCTGGCCGACACCCGGGACGCGGTGGCGGCCGGCGCGGACGAGATCGACATGGTGATCGACCGCGGCGCCTTCCTCTCCGGCCGGTACATGGAGGTCTTCGAGGAGATCAGGGCGGTCAAGGAGGCGTGCGCCCGGCCCGCCGGCGCCTCGTCCAGTGACGCCGCCCACCTCAAGGTCATCTTCGAGACCGGCGAGCTCCAGACGTACGACAACGTGCGCCGCGCCTCCTGGCTCGCGATGCTCGCGGGCGCCGACTTCATCAAGACCTCGACGGGCAAGGTGGCGGTCAACGCCACGCCGCCGGTGACGCTGCTGATGCTGGAGGCGGTGCGCGACTTCCACGCCACCACCGGCGTGCAGGTCGGCGTCAAGCCGGCCGGTGGCATCCGGACGACCAAGGACGCCGTCAAGTACCTGGTGATGGTGAACGAGACACTGGGCGAGCGCTGGCTGTCGGCCGACTGGTTCCGCTTCGGCGCCTCCAGCCTGCTGAACGACCTGCTGATGCAGCGCCAGAAGCTGAGCACCGGGCGCTACTCCGGTCCCGACTACGTGACGGTGGACTGAGACAGATGGCTTTCGACTACGCACCCGCACCCGAGTCCCGCGCGGTGGTGGACATCGCGCCGTCCTACGGGCTCTTCATCGACGGCGAGTTCCAGGAGGCGGCGGACGGCAGGGTCTTCAAGACCGTGGCGCCCGCCTCCGAGGAGGTGCTCTCCGAGGTCGCCCACGCCAGCGAGGCGGACGTGGACCGGGCGGTCAGGGCGGCCCGCCGGGCCTTCGGCCCCTGGTCGGCGCTGCCGGGCACCGAGCGCGCCAAGTACCTGTTCCGCATCGCCCGTATCATCCAGGAGCGCTCGCGCGAACTGGCCGTCCTGGAGTCGCTGGACAACGGCAAGCCCATCCGCGAGTCCCGGGACACCGACCTGCCGCTGACCGCCGCGCACTTCTTCTACTACGCGGGCTGGGCCGACAAGTTGAGCCACGCGGGCTTCGGCCCGAACCCGCGGCCCCTGGGCGTGGCCGGCCAGATCATCCCGTGGAACTTCCCGCTGATGATGCTGGCCTGGAAGATCGCCCCGGCGCTGGCCACCGGCAACACGGTGGTGCTCAAGCCGGCCGAGACCACCCCGCTGTCCGCGCTGTTCTTCGCCGACGTCTGCCGCCAGGCCGGGCTGCCGCGCGGCGTGGTCAACATCCTCACCGGCGACGGCTCGACCGGCGCCGCGCTGGTGGCCCACCCGGACGTCAACAAGGTCGCGTTCACCGGCTCCACCGAGGTCGGCCGGCAGATCGCCCGCACGGTGGCCGGCACGGACAAGAGGCTGACGCTGGAGCTGGGCGGCAAGGCGGCCAACATCGTCTTCGACGACGCCCCCATCGACCAGGCCGTCGAGGGCGTCGTCAACGGCATCTTCTTCAACCAGGGCCACGTGTGCTGCGCGGGCTCGCGGCTGCTGGTGCAGGAGTCGGTGGCCGACGAGCTGCTGGACGCGCTCAAGCGGCGCATGGCCACGCTGCGCGTCGGCGACCCGCTCGACAAGAACACCGACGTCGGCGCCATCAACTCCGCCGAGCAGCTCGCCCGGATCACGGCGCTCGCCGAGGCCGGCGAGGCCGAGGGCGCCGAGCGCTGGGCCCCGGCGTGCGACCTGCCGTCCACGGGCTACTGGTTCGCGCCGACCCTGTTCACGGGCGTGACCCAGGCGCACCGCATCGCCCGCGAGGAGATCTTCGGCCCGGTGCTCTCGGTGCTCACCTTCCGCACCCCGGCCGAGGCGGTGGAGAAGGCCAACAACACCCCGTACGGCCTCTCGGCGGGCATCTGGACCGAGAAGGGCAGCCGCAGCCTGTGGATGGCGAGCAAGCTGCGCGCGGGCATCGTGTGGTCCAACACCTTCAACAAGTTCGACCCGACGTCGCCGTTCGGCGGCTACAAGGAGTCGGGCTACGGCCGCGAGGGCGGCCGGCACGGCCTGGAGGCGTACCTCGCCCCGGCGGGCCCGCAGGGCGACCGCGCCGGAACGACGAGCCCGGAGGGCGATCGCTGATGTCCACTGTTGACCGCTTGAGCGTGCTCAAGACCTACAAGCTGTTCGTCGGGGGGAAGTTCCCCCGGTCCGAGAGCGGGCGGGTGTACGAGGTGACCGACGCAAAGGGCGCATGGCTGGCGAACGCCCCGCTCTCCTCCCGCAAGGACGCCCGGGACGCGGTCGTCGCGGCCCGCAAGGTGTTCGGCCCCTGGTCGGGCGCGACGGCGTACAACCGCGGCCAGATCCTCTACCGGGTCGCCGAGATGCTGGAGGGCCGCCGCGAGCAGTTCGCGGCCGAGGTGGCCGCGGCCGACGGCGTGTCGGCCAAGAAGGCCGCGGCGCGGGTGGACGCGGCGATCGACCGGTGGGTCTGGTACGCGGGCTGGTCCGACAAGGTGGCCCAGGTCGCCGGCGCGGCCAACCCCGTCGCCGGCCCGTACTTCAACCTCTCCACGCCCGAGCCGACCGGCGTGGTCGCGGTGCTCGCGCCGACCGACTCGGCCTTCCTCGGCCTGGTGTCGGTGATCGCCCCGGCGATCGTCACGGGCAACACGGTCGTGGTGGTCGCCAGCGAGCGGGCGCCGCTGCCGGCCCTGTCCCTCGGCGAGGTGCTGGCCACCTCCGACCTGCCCGGCGGCGTGGTCAACATCCTCTCGGGCCGGGCCGCCGAACTGGGCCCGCCGCTCGCCGCCCACCAGGACGTCAACGCGATCGACCTGGCCGGCGTGGCCGGCGAGTTGGCGGTCGAGCTGGAGCGGGCCGCGGCCGACAACCTCAAGCGCGTCCTTCGTCCACAGCCTGGGGACACGGCCAAGGGCGACCACTGGTTGGCCGACCCCGGCACGGAGCGGATGCTCTCCCTGCTGGAGACCAAGACCGTCTGGCACCCGATGGGCGTCTGAGTCTCAGACCCTGACGGGCGACGCGCGGGCGGGGCCGGGGCACGAGCCCCGACCCCGCCCGCGCGCTCGCCGGCCCGCCCGCCCGCGCGCTCGCTCGCCGCGCCGCCCGCCAGGGCCGCGCCGGCCGCCGTGCCGTGACGACCAGCCCCGCGCGCGGCTACGCGCGCCGTGCGAGGGCCCGCTTGTCACCCGTGCGTGAGGCCGCGTGCACCTGCCCGTTTCCTGTCGGAAAGCGTCATCGGTCGGACACGCACCGCGGTCGCAGCGGTCGGCGGGCAACGACTCGCCTGCCCAGGGGGTCCCTCGTTCGGCCCCATGCCGCACACTGGTGTCCCGTGACAGCGCCTCCCTCGTATCCTCGCGTGATCTTGCTGGCCGGCCCGTCGGGCTCGGGGAAGTCCTCCCTGGCCGCCCGCAGCGGGTTGCCCGTGCTCAACCTCGACGACTTCTACAAGGAGGCCACGGACCCGTCCCTGCCAGCGCTCCCCGACGGCGGCGGCGCCGACTGGGACTCCCCGCTGTCCTGGGACGCGGACGCGGCGGTCGCCGCCATCGGCACGCTGTGCCGCACGGGCCGCACCGAGGTGCCGCTGTACGACATCCCCACCAGCTCGCGCACCGGCAGCGCCAGTCTCGCCCTTCACGGCGCACCGCTGTGCGTCGCCGAGGGCATCTTCGCGGCGGAGATCATCGACCGGTGCCGGGAGCTGGGTCTGCTGGCCGACGCGCTGTGCCTGACCGGCCGCCCGCTGACCACCTTCCGCCGGCGGCTGGTGCGCGATCTCCGCGAGGGCCGCAAGCCGGTGCCCTACCTGCTACGCCGCGGGCTGCGCCTGCTGCGCGCCGAGCGGGGCATCATCGCCCGCCAGACCGGTCTCGGCGCCCACCCGTGCGACGCGGATAGTGCCCTGCGCCGGATCGCGGCGGCGGCGACCGCCCCCGCCGCGCACCTGGCCGCCTGACCGCCCGCCCCCGCGCTCGTACGTCGCCCCGCGACACCGCCCCGTAACGCGTCGCGCCCGCGCACAGCAGTGCGGGGCGCGACCGGCGCACCCCCCGCGCGCCGGTCCCGCCCCGCAGTTTCCCCCGTGTTCCCCCCTGACGTCCCGCCTTCCCCCCGGAAGACGGCCCCCCCGTTTCCCCCGTTCTCCCCCCGTGGCGTTCCGCCTTCCCCCCCGGAAGACGGTCCGCCGGTTTCCCCCCGTGGTTCCGCCTCTCCCCCGAAAGACGGCCCCCGGTTCCCCCCGTGCTCCCCCGTGTTTCCCCCTGCCTTCAGGCGACGAGCTCGCCGAAGGACTCCTCTTCGTCCCGCCCGAAGGCGAGCGTTTCGTCGCTGCGCAGTCGGCGCAGCGAACGCCAGATGCTGGACTTCACCGTGCCGACGCTGATGTCCAATATGTCGGCGATCTCAGGGTCGGTGCGGCCCTCGTAGTAGCGCAGGACGAGCATCGTGCGCTGCAACTCGGGCAGCCGCGCCAGCGCCTGCCACAACACGGCGCGCAGCTCGGTGCCGCGCATCGCGTCGTGGTCACCGACGGTCTCGGGCAGTTCCTCGGTCGGGTACTCGTTCAACTTGCGACGACGCCAGGCACTGATGTGCAGGTTCGTCATGGTGCGGCGGAGGTATCCGCCGACCGCTGCCTTGTCACTGATACGGTCCCAGGCCCGATACGTGGAGAACAGCGCGCTCTGCAGCAGGTCCTCCGCCTCGAACCGGTCACCAGTCAGGTGGTAGGCGGTGGCGAAGAGGGAGGCGCGGCGCTCCTGGACGTACGCGGTGAACTCCGCCTCGGCCCGGTTGCCGCTTCCCCCGTGCGCCGTGCCCCCGTTTCCCCCGTTGCCTACGGCGACCGCGGCGCCCCCACGGGCCTCCGTGGCCGCGTCAGCCGCCGCCACGTACATGATGGGCGACCGCTGACGTCCGGTGCCGCGAGCGCACCCCCGCCCGCTCACGGCACCGGACTTGTCTCCCCCAGACTCCGTCTGAGGGTTCCCCCAGCTCCAACCGGCGTGTAGGCGCGTCCGAATACCTGCGCTGGTTGTCGTGCCGTGCAAGGTGTTCATGTCGCGCCCCCCGTCGTGGAGCTTGTCTCGGTCTCTTGCCTACCGGGGTGGTTCCGCCCGGTGACCAAAAGACTGGCAAGCCAGTTTCATCGCGTTGTCCGTCGACTGTCACAGCCGTGTCACAGGCCACGAAACCCGGGCGAGCCGTCGCGCGCTGCCCCGGAGGTCGAACTCCAGCCCACCTGTAGGCCAGAATGACCAACGTGCCTTTCCTGTTGCTGATCGAGGACGACGACGCCATCCGCACGGCCCTCGAACTCTCCCTGTCCCGCCAGGGCCACCGTGTGGCGACGGCGGCCACGGGAGAGGACGGCCTCAAGCTGCTGCGCGAGCAGCGGCCTGACCTGATCGTGTTGGATGTGATGCTGCCCGGTATTGACGGCTTTGAGGTGTGTCGCCGCATCAGGCGCACCGACCAGTTGCCGATCATCCTGCTGACCGCGCGGAGCGACGACATCGACGTCGTGGTGGGCCTTGAGTCCGGCGCGGACGACTACGTGGTCAAGCCCGTGCAGGGGCGGGTGCTCGACGCCCGCATCCGCGCCGTGCTGCGCCGCGGCGAGCGGGAGGCGAACGACTCGGCGTCGTTCGGCTCACTGGTGATCGACCGCTCCGCGATGACCGTCACCAAGAACGGCGAGGATCTCCAGCTCACCCCCACCGAGCTGCGACTCCTGCTGGAGCTGAGCCGCCGCCCGGGGCAGGCGCTGTCCCGACAGCAGTTGCTGCGCCTGGTCTGGGAGCACGACTACCTCGGTGACTCGCGGCTGGTCGACGCGTGCGTGCAGCGGCTGCGCGCGAAGGTCGAGGACGTGCCCTCGTCGCCGACGCTGATCCGCACGGTGCGTGGGGTCGGATACCGACTGGACACCCCCCAGTGACGGACGGGCCCAGTCGGGTACGGGGCTGGGCTGCGGGAATTCTGCGGTGGATGAGCCTGCGGTTGCGGCTGATGCTCGTGTTCGCCGTGGTCGCCCTGGTCGCCGCCGTCTCGGCGTCCGGCATCGCGTACTGGCTGAACCGTGACGCCGTCCTGAACCGGACGCAGAACGCCGCGCTCGACGACTTCCACAAGTCGCTCGAGGACCACACCGGGACCCTGCCGCTGGAGCCGGACTGCGACGCGCTGGACGCCGCCGCGCAGCACATGGCGGAGAGCTCGCAGAAGTACGAGGTGCTGCTGATCACCCAGCAGAGCGGCCACACCGGCTGCGCCGCCTTCTCCAACGAGCAGGTCTTCGACTGGGAGATGGTGCCGGACGCGCTGCGCAAGGCGGTGAACAAGAAACGCCCGGTGGACGGCTCGAACGCCTACCCGTACCACCTGTACTGGCAGCGCGTCACGTTGGACGGGGCGCCGTACCTGGTGGGCGGCACCAGGGTGATCGGCGGCGGCCCCACGGGCTACATGCTCAAGTCTCTGGAGAACGAGCGGCAGGACCTCAACTCGCTGGCCTGGTCCCTCGGGATCGCCACCGGGCTCGCGCTGATCGGCTCCGCGCTGCTGGCGCAGGCCGCCGCGGCGACGGTGCTACGCCCCGTACAACGCCTCGCGGACGCCGCGCGCAAGCTCGGCGAGGGCAAGCTGGACACCCGGTTGCGGGTTTCGGGCACGGACGAACTGGCCGACCTGTCCCGTACGTTCAACCGGACGGCCGAGTCGCTGGAGAAGCGGGTCGACGACCTGAGCGCGCGGGAGGCGTCCAGCCGCCGGTTCGTCGCCGACATGTCGCACGAGCTGCGGACTCCGCTGACGGCGATCACCGCCGTGACGGAGGTTCTTGAGGAGGAGGCGAACTCGCTCGATCCGATGATCGCGCCCGCCGTGCAGCTCGTCGTCAGCGAGACCCGGCGGCTGAACGACCTGGTGGAGAACCTGATGGAGGTGACCCGCTTCGACGCGGGCACCGCCCGCCTCGTCCTGGACGGCGTGGACGTCGCCGACCAGGTGACGGCCTGCATCGACGCGCGGGCCTGGCTGGACGCGGTGGAGCTGGACGCCGAGCGCGGCATCGTCGCCCGCCTCGACCCGAGGCGCCTCGACGTCATCCTGGCCAACCTGATCGGCAACGCGCTCAAGCACGGCGGCTCGCCGGTGCGCGTCTCGGTGCGGCCCGCCGCCGACGAGTTGCTGATCGAGGTACGTGACCACGGCCCGGGCATCCCCGAAGAGGTGCTGCCGCACGTCTTCGACCGCTTCTACAAGGCCAGCGCCTCCCGGCCGCGCTCGGAGGGCAGCGGCCTCGGCCTGTCGATCGCCCTGGAGAACGCGCACATCCACGGCGGCGAGATCACCGCGGCCAACTCCCCCGAGGGTGGCGCGATCTTCACGCTGCGGCTGCCGATGGACGCCTCCGAGGTCGTGGCGGATGCGGGCCGGTCGGACCAGGCCGAGCAGAACAAGAAGGCCGGGAAGGCTGGGAAGGCCGACAGAGCCGAGAAGGCAGAGAAGCCCGAGAAGGCGGAGAAGCCGGATCGGGCGGACAGGGGCGGCAAGGCCGCCGGCAAGGCCGACAAGGCCGACAAGGCCGACAAGCGGGACGGCACGAAGGACCGGGACCGGAAAGACAAGAGGAGCGAGCGATGAGCCCCCGGACCGCGGACCCGTACGGCACGGAGCGCCCCGGCCCCACCTCGCGGGCGCCACGTCGGGCGCTCGGCGCCCGGGCGGCGGCGCTCGGGGTCTTCGGGGCGGTCGCCGCGCTGCTGGTCGCCGGGTGCGGCATCCGCTCCACCTCGGTTCCCGTGGACGCTGGCGCGGCGCCCTCGCGCGCCTCGTGCCAGTTGCCCGGTTCCGCGGCCTCCCCCGGGGCCACCGACGGGGTCGCCGTCACCGTGCAGCTCGTGTGCTCCGCGCAGTTGCTGCCCGTGCGGCGGGTGCTCCGGCTGCCGAAGGGCGACCAGGCGCCGCGTCCCGACGAGTTCGCGCGGGCGCTGCTCAACCAGCTCCAGCAGCCGGAGTCGGCCGCCGAGGCGAGGGCGGGCTTCAGTAGCGAGGTGGGCTCCTGGGTGCGGGTTTCGGGGCCGGCCAAGGGCGACCCGGCGGGGACGCTGCGGCTGAACCGGGAGCCCGACGAGCTGCCGCCGTACGCGCTGGCGCAGCTCGTGTGCACCTTCGCCGAGACCCCGGCGGTGGGCGGCCGGCGCGCGGTGCTGCTCGGCGGGCCGGCCGCGCCCGAGGGGGAGGACACGCTCGGGGTCGGTGGCCTCAAGCGGTACGAGTGCGACACCGACCTGCGCACCCGGCCGCAGAGCGCACAGAGCTCCGGCACCCTGGTGGAGTAGGCGGCCGGCTGGGCAGCCCGCCGGAGTGGGCGGCGGCCCGGCGGGTACGGGTCGCGTCGGGGCGGTGGGACTGGCCGGGCCGGCGGGGCCTATGAGGCTGGCTGGGCCGATGGGGCGGGGCGGGCCGCGGCGCAGGTCGGGGCGGGATTCGTCGCGCGGAGCGTGAGGCCCGTCACCGTGGGGTCGGCGGAACCGGGACGGCGGCGGCGCGCGTCCTGACTGGCGTGCAGGGTCATGGTCCCGGCCGCACGGCCGACATCCGCTTCCGCTTCGCGGGCATCCTCCTCCTGGTGGCGCAGCTCGCCTTCATCGCCTGGCTCTCCCTGCGCCCGCTGGCCGCCACCTGGGTCACGGCCAGCAATCTGGAGCCGCTGGCCTCCATTCGTGGAGACCTCGACGTCGGGTTCGCCGAGGCCACCCGGCGCATCGCGCGCGAGCTGCTGCTGTACGCGCCGCTCGGGGTGCTGCTGCCGCTGGCGGGGGGCCGCGTCGACGCCCACCGGCTGGCGTCGCTGCTGCGTACGGTGCTGGCCAGCGCGTTGATCTCGTGCGCCATCGAACTCGCCCAGTCCACGGTCTCCGGCCAGGTCGTGGACGTGGACACGGTGCTGCTCAACACGGCGGGCGTCGCGCTGGCGCACCTGGCGGTGGTGCCTGCCGTACGGGCCCGGCTCCGCCGCCGGGGGCAGGGCCGGGCGCCGGCCGCCCTCCCTCGGGAGGAGGCGGCCTCGGGGATGACCCCGACGATCTCCAGGGTCGGCATCGCACCGTAGTGCGACGCCCCGTCGGCCGCGGGCACCTAGCGTGGAGCTATCGACAGTTCCTCGGGTGAGACCGCGGACGACGACAGGGAGTCATCCATGAGCACCGCTCTCGTACGCCCTCAGAACACCAAGATGATCGCCGGCGTGTGCGCCGGGCTGGCCCAGCGCTTCGGGACGTCCGCGACCACGATGCGGGTGATCTTCGTGGCCTCGTGTCTGCTGCCGGGCCCGCAGTTCCTGCTCTATCTCGCGCTGTGGATACTGCTGCCGGCCGACAACAAGAACCGGGCCGGCGCCTGGTGAGCCACCGGCCCGGGCCGATGCGCCGGGCGCCGGAGCGCGGCGGGCACACGCGGCGGTGGGCCGCCCGCCCGTTGCCGGACGTGCGGCCCACCGTGGCTCGCGCGCGAAGCGTCAGCCCCCGAGCGGCAGCCCGCCGAGCAGGCTCTGCACCGGGTTCGGAGCGGTCTTGGCGTCGGGCTTCGCGAGCTTCTCCGTCTTCTTCGGCAGCGTCTTCACCGCTTCCTTGGCCGGGCCCGTGACCGGCCCGAGCCCGGACGGGGCGGCCGAAGCGGTTCCCGCGGCGGTGGCGGCGAAGGCGATACCCACGGCGGTGACGCCGAGGGTCTTGATCGTTCCCTGCTTCATCAGAAATCTTCCTTGGTACGGGGTTCTTGAGCGGCACTGCAACGTAGCCAGCCGCTCCGATGCCCCGCAAACACCGGAGGTGGGCGGGAATGTCGGGAGTGCCGGTGCGTGCCCGCACCGCCACCACCCTCGCCGCAGCACCCCACCGCACCAGGAGAACCGCTGGTCAGCGCCTATCCGACGGCGGTCTGACGGAACAGCCACTCGGCCTTCAGCTCGGCGTATCCGGGCTTGATCACGTCGTTGATCATCGCCAGACGTTCATCGAAAGGGATGAACGCGGACTTCATCGCATTGACGGTGAACCACTGCATGTCGTCCAGCGTGTAGCCGAAGGTCGACACGAGGTGCTCGAACTCGCGGCTCATGCTGGTGCCGCTCATGAGCCGGTTGTCGGTGTTGACCGTGGCCCGGAAGTGCAGCTTGCGCAGCAGCCCGATGGGGTGCTCGACGTAGGAACTCGCGGCGCCGGTCTGCAGGTTGGAGGTGGGGCACAGCTCCAGCGGGATGCGCTTGTCGCGCACGTAGCTGGCGAGTCGGCCCAGCTTGATGGCGCCGTCCTCGGACACGTGGATGTCGTCGATGATCCGCACCCCGTGGCCGAGCCGGTCGGCGCCGCACCACTGGAGCGCCTGCCAGATCGACGGCAGCCCGAACGCCTCGCCCGCGTGGATGGTGAAGTGGTTGTTCTCGCGCTTGAGGTACTCGAACGCGTCCAGGTGCCGGGTGGGCGGGAAGCCCGCCTCGGCGCCCGCGATGTCGAAGCCGGCGACGCCCAGGTCGCGGTAGCGGTTGGCCAGTTCGGCGATCTCCAGGGAGCGGGCGGCGTGCCGCATCGCGGTGAGCAGCGCGCCCACGCGGATGCGGTGGCCGGCCGCGCGCGCCCGGCGCTCGCCCTCGCGGAAGCCCTCGTTGACCGCCTCGACCACCTGCTCCAGCGTCAGCCCCTGCTCCAGGTGCTGCTCGGGGGCGTAGCGCACCTCGGCGTAGACGACGCCGTCGGCGGCCAGGTCCTCGGCGCACTCGGCCGCTACCCGGCGCAGCGCCTGCGCGGTCTGGAGGACGGCGCAGGTGTGCGCGAAGGTCTCCAAGTAGCGTTCGAGCGAACCGGAATCGGCCGCCGCGCGGAACCAGGTGCCGAGCGCGGTGGGGTCGGTCTCGGGCAGCCCCTCGTAGCCGCTCTCGCGGGCCAGTTCGACGATGGTGGCCGGGCGCAGCCCGCCGTCGAGGTGGTCGTGCAGCAGCACCTTGGGGGCACGCCGGATCTGCTCCGGGTTGGGTTGCTGGGTGTTCTCGCTCGTCATCTGCGCACCATAGCCCCTACGCGCGTAGATCGCCTGGGGTAACCGGCTGGATAGATACGGAACAGTGACCAGTCTGCGTAGTGGAGTACACCCTTGCTTCTGCCATCGTTCTGACATGGCTCAGCAAGCGTTGCCGGAACGACCGGATCGAAGCGCCCGGCTGGGGCGGCCCGTGGGGGTGGCGGCGGAGGGGAAGGCCGTCGGTGGGGTGGCGCTGCTGCTGCCCGACGGCACGCCAACCGGAACCCGACGGCCGTCCGCGCTGTCGGCCGCGGCGATGTGGCCGCTCGCGCGCGGGCTGGCGAAGGCGGGCCGGCCGGAGGGGCTGACGGCACACGTCGTCCGCTATCGATGTCGCGGCTGGAACGGGTCGGCCGCGGACCCCGTGGCGGACGCCGAGTGGGCCGCGGACGAGGTGGTGCGGCGCTACGGGGACGTGCCGATCTGCCTGGTCGGAATGGGCATGGGGGCGCGGGCCGCGCTGCTCGCGGCGGGGCACTCGGCCGTGGGCTCGGTCCTCGCCATCGCCCCCTGGCTACCGAGCCCGGAGGCCACGCTGGACCCGGACCCGGTCAAGCACCTGGCGGGCAGACAGGTGCTCGTCGTGCACGGCAGCAACGACGAGCACACCGACCCCGAACTCTCCTACCGGCTGGTCGAGCGGGCCAAGAAGATCAACAGCACGGTGTGCCGCTTCGAGGTGCACACCGACGGCCACCGCCTGCAACAGCACCGGCAGGAGGTGTACGCGCTCGCCGCCGACTTCGCGCTGGGCTCCCTCTTCGACCAGGACTACGCGCGTCCACTGGCGGACGCGCTGGCCGCCCCGCCCCCGCTCGGCCTGCGGATGCCGCTCGCGGCGGGCTTCGGCTCGTCGCTACGGCGGTAGCGCGGGCCGGGAACGGGGCCGGGGGGCGAGAGGCGAGGGGCGAAGAACGGGGGTGGAGAGCTGAGCCCGCGGGTTCCGCACGGGACGGGGTCGGCAGGGGGCGGGGGCGGCGGGTCTCGCGGGGCAGAGCGGGGCGGGGCCACGGAGTGGGGCGGGGCGGGGCCACGGGGCGGAACCAGGGCGGCGACGGCTCGGCGGTGGCCTGGCAGTGGCAGGGCGGCAGTTCGGCGGTGGCTCGGCGGCGTAGGGGGGTGGGGCGCACGGGGGTGGGCGCGGGGCGCATGGAAGACTTGTCGGCATGCCTTACCGCCGGCCGGTTTCCCGCACCCGTGTCCGCAGCCGTCGCCCCGCGTTCGCCCGCGCGGCCGGCCTGATGTCCGGCGCGCTCGCCGCCACCGTGGCGCTCACCGGGTGTGGCAGCGGTAGCTCGTCGGGCAAGGCCACCTTCACCCGCAACGGGTCCAGCACCATCGAGACCGTAGCCAAGGCCGACCGTACGGCCGCGCCCGACATCTCCGGGGCCGCGCTGGACGGCGAACGCGTGCGGCTCGCCGACTACCGGGGCAAGGTGGTCGCGATCAACCTGTGGGCCTCCTGGTGCCCGCCGTGTCGCGCCGAGACCCCGAGCCTGGTCAAGGTCGCCGCCGAGACCAAGGGCGACGTGGCGTTCATCGGTCTGAACAGCGACCACGAGAAGGCCCAGGGCCTCAAGTTCGAGAAGGAACTCGGGGTGCGCTACCCGAGCTGGCACGACCCGGCGGGCAAGCTGGCGCTGCACTTCCCGAAGGGCAGCTTCAACCCGCAGGGCATTCCGTCCACCCTCTTCATCGACCGCGACGGCAAGATCGCCGCCCGCGCGCTCAGCCCGGTCGGCGAGGACGACCTGCGCGAGGCCCTCAAGCCGCTGCTGGCCGAGAAGTCCTAGCCGCCGCGCGGCACCGGACGCCGGCCGGGGCAGCCGTCGGCCGGCAACCGCCGGCGGGGCCGGGGTCGGCCGGGCAACCCGCCGGCGAGGCCGGCGTCGGCGACCGTCAGCGGGGCAGGAGCTGGCCACGGCGGCTCAGCAGGAAGCGTTTGAAGGCCGCCACCGGTGGCGTGTCCGGGTGCCCGTCGAGCCAGGCCACGCCGATCTCGCGGACCGCGCGCGGCGCCGTGACCGTCAGCTCCACCACGCCGGGCCGCGGCACCGCGGGCGGCGGTAGCAACGCCACGCCGAGGCCGGCCGCCACCAGACCGCGCAGCGTCTCGGCCTCCTCCCCCTCGAAGGCGACCTTCGGCGTGAACCCGGCCTCGGCGCACACCGCGTCGGTGATCCGGCGCAGCCCGTAGCCCGGTTCCAGGGTGACGAAGAGTTCGCCGGACGCCTCGGCGAGGCGGACCCGCTTACGGTGCGCGAGCCGGTGGTCGTCGGGGACGACCAGGCGCAGCTTCTGCTCGTCGAGGCGGCGCGCGACCAGGTCAGGGGCGTCGGGGACGGGTGAGGTCAGGCACAGGTCGAGGTCGCCGGCGCGGAGCCGTTCGAGCATCGCCTCGCCGTAGTTCTGGACGAGTTGGAAGCGCACCCGCGGGTGGTCGGCGCGGAACGCGCGCAGCAGCCCGGGCACGGTCTCGGAGCCCAGCGTGTGCAGGAAGCCGAAGGCGACCTTGCCCGCGGCCGGGTCGGCGTCGGCGCGCACCGACTCCGCGGCCCGCTCCACCTCGGCCAGCGCCCGCTGGGTGGAGGCCAGGAAGGTGTGGCCGGCCGGCGTGAGCGAGACGGTGCGGCCGTGCCGGGCGAACAGGGCGACGCCCAGGTCCGCTTCGAGCCGCGCCATGGCCCGGCTCAGCGTGGACTGCGGCACGCCGAGTTGCTGCGCGGCGCGGGTGACGTGCTCGTACCGCGCCACGGCCGCGAACTGCACGAGCCTCGGCGCGAGGGCCGCCGCCCACGAGGCGGCATGGGTGCCGGACGCGGCCGGAGTCGACGGGGACGGGGTCGGGCGCGCGGGCGGGGTCGAGGGCGGGCCAGCGACCGGGGGCGCGGCCGGGTTCGGGGTCGGACTCCGGGTGGGAGTCACGGTCGACGGCCGCGCGACGGTAGGTGTGTCCGACGTGACTTTTTCCTTTCCCTGGCGTGACACGGAACGGACTGACCTGCGCTCATGCTCCATGGGATCGATTATGGCGATGTTGTGCATTGGACGCATGAGAGCGCTCTGCTTACGGTCGTGGACATGCCTCCTGCTGATACCGGGGCGTCCACCGAACTCCGTGTGGGCGCCTCTACCGCGCCGTTCCCCCGTACCACCACGACCGCCGCCGCGCCGCCCGCCACGGCCGCGCCCGAGCGGCAGGCCGCGCCGGCCTCCGAGCCCGCCGCCGACTCCGGTCGCCTCGCGCGCCGTTGCCGCGCCGCCGCCTCCCGCGCGCGCCGGCGTCCGAACCCCCCGGGCCCCCGCCCCTGCCGCCCCGCGCCCGGCAAGGCCGCCCGCGAGAGCGGCCCGAACTCCGGGCCCGCCCCGGCGCGCACGCCGGGCACGCCGGAACAGAGCCCCGCGGCCGGTCGGCCCGCGCCCCGCGCGCACGGCGCGGCCGGCGCGGCCGGCGGTGCGGGCCAGGGGGCCGACTCCGACGGCGGCAAGCTGCGCCCCGGCGGACCCGGTTACCGACGCATGAGCTTCGGGCTGCTGGCCGCCGGCATCTCCACCTTCGCCCTGCTCTACTCGACGCAGGCGCTGCTGCCCGCCATCTCCGGTGACCTGGGCGTCTCGCCGGGCCAGGCGAGTTGGACCGTGTCGGCCGCGACCGGTGCCCTCGCGCTCGCGGTGCTGCCGCTGAGCGCGCTCTCCGAGCGGTTCGGTCGGCGCACCCTGATGACCGTCTCGCTGAGCGTCGCCGCGGTCGTCGCCCTGCTCACCCCGTTCGCGCCCAACCTGGGCTGGCTGGTCGCGCTGCGCGCCGTCCAGGGCGCCGCGCTGGCCGGGGTGCCCGCGTCCGCGATGGCGTACCTGGCCGAGGAGGTGCGGGGCAAGGCGCTGGTCGGAGCGATCGGCCTGTTCGTCGCGGGCAACAGCATCGGCGGCATGTCCGGTCGCATCCTCACCGGCTGGGTCGCCCAGGCGTGGGGCTGGCGGGCGGCGCTGGCCGCGGTGGGGCTGCTGGCGGCGGTGTGCGCCGTGGTCTTCCGGCTCCTCGTGCCACGGGCCCGGCACTTCACGTCGCGCCCGGTCGGGCCGCGCGCGCTGGCCCGCACCATCGGGGGCCACCTGGCCGACCCGCTGTTGCGCCGGCTGTACGCGATCGGGGCGCTGTTCATGACCGTGTTCGGCGCGGTCTACACCGTCATCGGCTACCGGCTGATCGAGGAGCCGTTCAACCTGCCGCAGGGCGTGGTCGGGTCGATCTTCCTGGTGTACCTGGTCGGCACCCTCTCCTCGGCGGCGGCGGGCCAACTCGTCGCCCGGCTCGGCCGGCGCAGCGCGCTCTACCTCGCGGTGGGCACCACGGCGCTCGGCCTGCTGCTGACGCTGACCTCCACGCTGCTCGCGGTGCTGCTCGGGCTGGTGCTGATCACGGCGGGCTTCTTCGCCGGGCACGCCGTGGCCTCCTCCTCGGTCAGCCGCACCGCCACGACGGGCCGCGCGCAGGCGTCCGCGCTCTACCAGTCGGCGTACTACCTGGGCAGCAGCGCGGGCGGCACGCTCGGCGCCATCGCCTTCCACACGGCGGGCTGGGAGGGCACCGTCGTACTCGGCCTCGCGGCGATGGTCGGGGCGGCGAGCATCACGCTCTACGCGACCCGCAAGGCGCTGGCGCAGCGGCGGGCGCTGGCGGCGGCGCGGTAACGGGCTCACCAGGGGCGCCACCACTCTGGGTGGCGCCCCTGCCTGCTCCGATCACGCAACCGGAAGGAGCCCCGTGTCCAGGGTGACGTTGAACGGCTCCGGCAGCTTCAGTTCGCTGTCGTAGGCCACGGTGTCGAGGACCCGATACATGCCGTTCTTTGGCTGTCCGTAGAGCGTGGCCGTGGGCTTGCCCGAGTGCCAGGCGTCCAAGAGAAGGTAGAGGGGCACGGCTGCGGTGGCGTAGGCGCGAAACTTGTCGATCCTGTCGTGATTGGCGTTGCTGCGTGACGTGATCTCGACCACGAGTCGCGCCTCCCCCGCTGCGGAATAGCCCCTATCGCCCCTCGGCGCCTTCTTTGGGATCACCACAAGGTCCGGCACGAAGGCGCCTCTACGTTCGGGCACGGTAAGGCCCAGGTTCTGATAAATCCCCCAGTCTCTGGGGATGACCCCGTACAACACTCGTTGCACCTCGTCGGCAGCATCGTTGTGTTCCCAGGACGGTGGTGGTGCCACGGTGACGATCCCCTCGATGATCTCCACCTTGCAGCCCTCGGGTGCGTCCGTCTCCTCCCAGACACGGACCAGGTCGTCCCACTCTCGACCGGAGGCCGAGGAGTGATCGACGGTGAGTGCGCTCATGGCGGTCTCCTCCATTAGGTGCGTCACCGATCCCAGCATGCCCAACCGCACCCGAGCCGGTCCACCGACACACACCACTCGAACGTGTGAGCGCATACCGAACCCGCGCGCCCCTAGAGCGATGCCCTCGCGCCCCGCCCGCGCCCGCACACCCGCGCACCACCCGCCGGGGGCGGCGCCTGCGCGCTATCCGATGCGGTCCAGCACCACCGGCTGCGGCTCGAACCGCGTGTCGGCCGGGGCGATCAGGACGCCGCCGTTGAGGGCCTCCAGGGCGTAGCCGAACTTCTCCGGGGTGTCGGTGTGCAGGGTCAGCAGGGGCTGACCTGCGACGATCCGGTCGCCCGGCTTGGCGTGCAGCTCGATGCCGGCGCCCGCCTGGACCGGGTCGTCGCGGCGGGCGCGGCCCGCGCCGAGCCGCCAGGCGGCGACCCCGACGGCGTAGGCGTCCAGGGTGGTGAGCACGCCGTCGGCGGAGGCGTTGACCACGTGCTGCTCGCGCGCGACGGGCAACTCCGCGTCCGGGTCGCCGCCCTGGGCGAGGATCATCCGGCGCCAGTGGTCCATGGCCGAGCCGTCGGCGAGCGCCCGCGCCGGGTCGGCGTCGGGCAGTCCGGCCGCCGTCAGCATCTCGCGGGCCAGCGCCACGGTCAGCTCGACCACGTCGGCCGGGCCGCCGCCGGCCAGCACCTCGACCGACTCGCGCACTTCGAGGGCGTTGCCCGCGGTCAGCCCGAGCGGCGTGGACATGTCGGTCAGCAGCGCGACCGTGCGCACCCCGTGGTCCGTGCCGAGGCCGACCATGGTGGAGGCCAGCTCGCGGGCCGCTTCGATGTCCTTCATGAAGGCGCCGGAGCCGACCTTGACGTCCAGGACCAGCGAACCCGTGCCCTCGGCGATCTTCTTGGACATGATCGAGGACGCGATGAGGGGGATGGACTCGACGGTTCCGGTGACGTCGCGCAGCGCGTACAGCTTCTTGTCGGCGGGGGCCAGGCCGTCGCCGGCGGCGCAGATGACGGAGCCGACGTCGGCCAGCACGCCGAGCATCTCGTCGTTGCTGAGCGCGGCCCGCCAGCCGGGGATGGACTCCAGCTTGTCCAGGGTGCCGCCGGTGTGGCCGAGGCCGCGCCCTGAGAGCTGGGGGACGGCGGCGCCGCAGGCGGCGACGAGCGGGGCGAGCGGCAGCGTGATCTTGTCGCCGACGCCGCCGGTCGAGTGCTTGTCGGTGGTCACCCGGGGCAGCGACGAGAAGTCCATCCGCTCGCCCGAGGCGATCATGGCGGCGGTCCAGCGGGCGATCTCGGCCCGGTCCATGCCGTTCAGGTAGATCGCCATGGCCAGCGCGGACATCTGTTCGTGGGCGACCTCGCCGCGGGTGTACGCGTCGATGATCCAGTCGATCTGGGCGTCGGTGAGACGGCCGCCGTCGCGCTTGGCACGGATGACGGAGATGGCGTCCATGGGCGTGCGGGCCTTTCTGGGCGGGGGTGGCGCGGGGGTACGCGGGGTGCGCGCGCCCCCGGCCGCCGCGCGGTCGGGGGCAGGCGACCGCCCCGGGCCGTCGGTAACGAGGCAGGTGGCACGGCCACTGGCCCGTACAACGTCCGGGGCGGTCCTATCGTTCGAGGTCGGCGTCGCGTTCGGGATCGGCCCCGGGTTCGGGGCCGGCACCGGGCGCGGGGGAAGCGCCGGGCGCGGGGGAAGCGGCGCGTTCGAGGTCGGCGGCGCCGAAGGCGTCCGGGAGGAGTTCGGCCAGCGGGCGGATGCCGCGGGCGGTGTCCACCCGGAGCCGTGGGCCGCCGTGTTCCCACAGCAACTGTCGGCAGCGCCCGCACGGCATGAGGACCCGGCCCTCGCGGTCGCAGCAGGTGAACGCGGTCAGCCGGCCGCCGCCGCTCGCGAACAACGCGGAGACCAGGCCGCACTCGGCGCACAGCGCGACCCCGTAGGCGGCGTTCTCGACGTTGCAGCCGCTGACGGTGCGGCCGTCGTCCACCAGGGCCGCGGCCCCGACCGGGAAGCCGGAGTAGGGGGCGTAGGCCCGGGACATGGCCTCCCGGGCCCGCTGCCGCAGTTCCCGCCAGGCGCTCTCGGGGAGCGGGGCGAGGGTGTCGGGGGCGTCGGTCATCCGCCCTGGCCCCTTCGGTAGGGCCTGTTGTTGGCCTTGGGCATGCGGAGTCGTTGCGCCGCCAGGGCCATCACGAGCAGGGTGACGATGTACGGCGTGGCGCCGACGAGCTCGTTCGGTACGGAGTCGGTCATCGCGTACCAGACGATCAGCAGCGCGGCGGCCAGGCCGCTCAGCCCCGCCGCGATGTAGTGCTGACGGGTCAGTCGCCATACGGCGAGTGCCAGCAGGCCGAGCGCGACGAGCAGTATCAGGGCGTGCACGGTGGTGCCGCCGCTGCGCAGTTGCAGCGCGTCGGAGTAGCCGAACAGGCCCGCGCCCATGGCCAGGCCGCCGGGGCGCCAGTTGCCGAAGAGCATGGCCGCCAGGCCGATGTAGCCCCGGCCGCCGGTCTGGCCCTCGTTGTAGATGTGCGAGCGGACCAGGGCGAGGAAGACGCCGCCGAGGCCGGCCAGCGCGCCGGAGGTGACGACCGCCGCGTACTTGTAGAGGTAGACGTTGACGCCGAGCGACTCGGCGGCGGTCGGGTTCTCGCCGCAGGAACGCAGCCGTAGCCCGAACGAGGTCTTCCACAGCACGAGGAAGGTGCCGGCGAACAGGGCGATGGCCAGCACGGTCAGCGCCGAGATGTCGGTGACCAGGCCGCCGAGGATGCCGGCCACGTCGGAGACCAGGAACCAGTGGTGTTTCTCCAGGTCGGCCAGCCAGTCGGCAAGACCTGGCACGGTGAACTGCTGGATGTCGTCGACCTGCGGCGACTGCTTGGGGCTGCCGCCCTCGTCGGCCAGCGGCTCGAACCAGCGCTTGGCCAGGTACGAGGTGGCGCCCAGGGCCAGGATGTTGATGGCCACGCCGGAGATGATGTGGTCCACGCCGAAGGTGACCGTGGCCACCGCGTGCACCAGGCCGCCGATCGCGCCGCCGAGCACGCCGGCCAGCACGCCGGTCCACGGGCCCCACTGGTAGCCGGCCCAGGCGCCGAAGAACGTGCCGAGGATCATCATGCCCTCGAGCCCGATGTTGACCACGCCGGCCCGCTCGGCCCACAGCCCGCCGAGGCCGGCGAGGCCGATGGGCACGGCCATCGACAGGCCGGCGGCGATCTGGCCGGACGAGGTGATGTTGTGGAACGCGGGCGTCTGACCCGAGGCGACCTGGTCGATGATCTCGCGGACCACCGACAGCGTGATCAGGGCGCCCGCGATGATCAGCAGCACCTTGGCGAAGGACAGTCGTCCGCCGGCGGCCCTGGAGGCGCCCGGCGGGCCCTTCGGGGTCTTGGTGAGAGTCGGGGCGCCGCTCACTGGGCCACCTCCCGCTTGGTGAGATTGACGGCCTGCTGGGCGAGTTCGGCGCCCACCCGCTGCTGCTGGCGCTTGATGCCGTAGCGGCGCACCAGTTCGTACGCGATGACGACGCACAACACGATCACGCCCTGCATCACGCCGACGATCTCCTTGTCGTACCCCTCGAACTCCAGCCGGTTCGCGCCGCGCTCCAGGAAGCCCCACAGCAGGGCGCCCAGCGCGATGCCGACCGGGTGGTTGCGGCCGAGGAGGGCCACGGCGATGCCGGTGAAGCCGACGCCGAGCGGGAAGTCGGCGGTGAACTGGTGCGTGTCGTTGAGCACGGTCGGCATGCCGACCAGACCCGCCATCGCGCCGGAGAGCACCATGCTGGTGACGATCATGCGCTTGACGCCCACGCCGCTGGCCTGCGCGGCGGGCTCGGAGCGGCCCACCGAGCGCAGGTCGAAGCCGAACCGGGTGCGGCCGAGGACGAACCAGAAAGCGAGCCCGGCCAGCACGGCCACCACGAGGAAGCCCCAGACGGGGTCGAGGTCGCCGCCGGCCGGAATGGTGAAGAAGTGGCTGGACTCGGGGAGCGGCTCGGTCGAGACGATGTTGGTGTCGGGGTCGAGCACGCCGAGCCGGCCGTCCACGAGCAGGTAGCTGATCAGGGCGGTGGCCAGCGAGTTCAGCATGATGGTGCTGATCACCTCGCTGACGCCTCGGTAGACCTTGAGTAGTCCGGCGATCGAGGCCCACATGGCGCCGACCAGCATCGCCACCAGGATGATCAGCGGGATCTGCACCAGGCCCGGCAGGTTCATCGCGCCGCCGACGGCTGCCGCGATGAAGGCGGAGAGCCGGTACTGGCCGTCCACGCCGATGTTGAACAGGTTCATCCGGAAGCCGATGGCGACGGCGAGGCCGGCGAGGTAGTACGTGGTGGCCTTGTTGAGGATGTAGACCTGGCTGTCGGCCTTGCTGCCGTACTCGAACATCACGCCGAAGGCGTTGAACGGCTCCTTGCCCGTGGCGAGGAGCACCAGGGCGGTCACCGTGAACGCGGCGACCAGGGCGAGGGCGGGCGCGGCGATGGCCAGCAGCACCCGCTCCTTGTCGAACTTCTTCATCGGCCCTCTCCCGGCCCGTCGGTGGGGTGCTCCAGATGGCCGCTGGCCGCGCCGGTCATCGCCGAGCCCAGCTCCTCGGGGGTGATCGAGGCGGGGTCGGCGTCGGCCACCAGTCGGCCTCGGTACATCACCCGCAGCGTGTCGGACAGGCCGATCAGCTCGTCCAGGTCGGCCGAGATCAGCAGCACCGCGAGGCCCTCGCCGCGGGCGGCGCGGATCTGGTCCCAGATCTGGGCCTGCGCGCCGACGTCCACGCCGCGCGTGGGGTGGGCGGCGATGAGGAGCTTGGGCAGGTGGCTCATCTCCCGGCCGACGATGAGCTTCTGCTGGTTGCCGCCGGACAGCGAGGCGGCCGTCACCTCGATGCCGGGGGTGCGCACGTCGTACTCGGCGACGATGCGCTCGGTGTCGCGCCGCGCGGCCTTCGGGTCAAGGAGCCAGCCACGGCTGTTGGGCGCCTCGGTGACGTGCCCGAGGATGCGGTTCTCCCACAGCGGGGCCTCGAGCAGCAGCGCGTGCCGGTGCCGGTCCTCGGGGACGTAGCCGATGCCGCCCTCACGCCGGGCGCGGGTGGGGGCGTGCGAGATGTCCCGCCCGTCCAGCGTGATGGTGCCGCCGTCGGGGTCGCGCATGCCCATGATGGCCTCGACGAGTTCGGCCTGCCCGTTGCCCTCGACGCCGGCGATGCCGAGGATCTCGCCCTTGTGGATGGTGAGGTCGATGCCGTCGAGTACGGGGCGGCTCACGCCGTCCGCGTCGACGGCGCTCAGCCGCAGGTCGGCGACGCGCAGCAACTCCACGTCGGTGACGGTCGACTCGCAGGTCTGCGGCGAGGGCAGCTCGCTGCCGACCATCAGCTCCGCGAGCTGCTTGGCGGTGGTCTTGGCCGGTTCCACGGAGGCGACGGTGGTGCCGCGCCGGATGACGGTGATGTCGTCGGCGACCGAGAGCACCTCGCCCAGCTTGTGCGAGATGAAGATGACGGTCAGGCCCTCGGAGGTGAGTTCGCGCAGGTTGTCGAAGAGCGCGTCGACCTCCTGCGGCACCAGCACCGCGGTCGGCTCGTCCAGGATGAGGACGCGGGCGCCGCGGTAGAGCACCTTGAGGATCTCCACCCGCTGCCGGTCGGCGACGCCGAGGTCCTCCACCAGCGCGTCGGGCCGCACGCCGAGCCCGTACGCCTCGGAGATCTCGCGCACCCTGGCGCGTGCCCTGGCCCCGATGCCGTGCAGCTTCTCGGCGCCGAGGACGATGTTCTCCAGGACGGTCAGGTAGTCGGCGAGCATGAAGTGCTGGTGCACCATGCCCACGCGGCGCGCGATGGCGTCGGCCGGGGAGTGCAGTTCGACCTCTTCGCCGTGGAGGGCGATGGTGCCCTCGTCGGGCCGCTGCATCCCGTAGAGGATCTTCATCAGGGTCGACTTGCCCGCGCCGTTCTCGCCGACGAGGGCGTGCACGGTGCCGCGGCGGACCGAGATGTCGATGTCGTGGTTGGCGACGACGCCGGGGAACCGCTTGGTGATTCCGCGGAGTTCTACGGCGAAGGGGTGTTCCTCGCCGGCGGGTGGCTCGCCCGTGGGGGCGCTGGCGGCTTTGATGGCGACTCCAGAGGGTGGGGTGGTGGCGGCCCCGCGGGGAGCGGGAGGCCGCGCCCCAGGGGAAGGGCCCGGAGAAAGCAGCGGCTACGCGGCTTCCTCCAGGCCCGGTGCAACGGCCTCACGGCCTGTGTGCGGGTCAGCCCGCGTAGGTGGACTTCACCTTGATGTCGCCCGCGATGATCTTCTTCTTGGCCTCTTCGATCTTCGGCTTGATGTCGTCGAGGAAGCCGCCGGAGTACGAGAGGGAGACGCCACCCTGCTTGAGGTCGTACGTCTGAACGCCGGTCATCGCCTTCTTGTCCTTCAGGACGCTGACGATGAAGTCGTAGACGGAGCCGTCCACGTTCTTCACCACCGAGGTGAGGATGGAGTTCTTGTAGTCGGCCAGACCCTTTTCGTAGTACTGGTCGCCGTCGACGCCGATCGACCAGGTGCCCTTCTTCTTGGCGGTGGCCTCGATGGCGCCGGAGCCCGAACCGCCCGCCGCCGAGTAGATGACGTCGATGTTCTTGTCGAGCATGCCCTCGGCCATGTCCTTACCGCGGTCGGGCAGGCCGAAGCCGTCGGTGCTGCCCGGGGTGACCCACTGGACGTCCACCGTCGCCTTCGGGTTGGTCTCCTTGACGCCCTGCACGTACCCCGCGGCGAACTTCTTGATCAGCGCGCTGTTGGTGCCGCCGATGAAGCCGACCTTGCCGGTCTTGCTCTTCAGCGCGGCGGCGACGCCGGCCAGGTAGGAGCCCTCCTGCTCGGCGGAGACCAGGCTGGCCACGTTCTTGGCCTCGACGACCGAGTCGACGATGGCGAAGTCGGTGTCCTTGTACTTCTTGGCCGCCTTGGCGAGCGAGGGGGTGTAGGCGTAGCCGACGCCGATGACCGGGTTGTAGCCGGCCTCGGCGAGGTCGGCGAGCTTCTGGTAGCGGTCGGCCTCGGTGTCGGTGTTCTTGGCGGTCATCTCCTTGCCGCCCACCTTGAGGTCCTTCTTCGCCTTGTCGAAGCCCTTGGCCGCGGAGTCGTTGAAGGAGTGGTCGCCCCGGCCGCCGACGTCATACGCCAGGCCGATGCCCTTGTCCTTGTCCCCTTCTTCCGAACTGCTGCCACACGCGGTGGCGGAGAAGGCGAGAGCCGCGGTAGCGATGCCCGCGACGGCGATCTTGGATGCCCGGCGCACGAGGGTCCCCTTCACTCGAAGCGCCACCTGTGGCGCTGATTTCCGCCGCATCGTAACGCGCGTAGAACCGCAGAAAAGGGGAGTCAGTAAGCCGTTATCGGATCGTCGCGAACCTGCCGCGACGATCCCGTCTACGGAAGCCCTACGGAAGGTTGCGATCGAGCAAAGCGGCGGCCGTGAAGAGCTCCACCCCCACCTCGATGGCCTCCTCGTCCACGTCGAAGTCCCCGGCGTGCAGGTCGCGGCGGGTGGTGTCGCCGACGCGGCGCACCCCGAGCCTGGCCATCGCGCCCGGAACGTGCTCCAGGTACCAGGAGAAGTCCTCGCCGCCCAGGCTCTGCTCGGTGTCCTCGACGGAGTCCGCGCCGCGCCGGGCCGACATCGCGCGCCGCAGCAGCTCGGTCACGTCCGGCTCGTTGACGACCGGCGGCACCCCACGGATGTAGTTGATCTCGAACTTCGCCCGGTGCAACGTGGCGACCTCCTCGATCGCGGCGTGCACCAGGTCGGGCGCCGAGCGCCAGCCCGGCAGGTCGAGGCAGCGCACCGTGCCGGACAGCTCGGCGTGTTGCGGGATGACGTTGGAGGCGTGACCCGAGGCGATACGGCCCCAGGTCAGCGCCAGCCCGGAGCGGGTGTCCACGCGGCGGCTGAGCACCGCGGGAACCTCGGTGGCGACCTTGGCCGCGGCGGTGACCATGTCGGTGGTCAGATGCGGCCGGGCGGTGTGCCCGCCCGCGCCGTCGAGGGCGATCTCCACCCGGTCGCAGGCCGAGGTGATGGGGCCGACGCGCAGCCCGAGCCGCCCGACGTCCACCCGCGGGTCGCAGTGCACGGCGATGATCCGGCCCACCCCGTCCAGCACGCCGTCCTCGATGATGTCGGCGGCCCCGCCGGGCAGCACCTCCTCGGCCGGCTGGAAGATCAGCCGCACCGGGTGCGGCAGCCTGCCCTCGCGGGCCAGCTCGGCCAGGACGAGGCCGGCCCCGAGCACCACGGTGGTGTGCACGTCGTGCCCGCAGGCGTGCGCCCGGTCGGGCACGGTCGAGCGGTACGCGACGTTCTTGGTGTCCGGGATCGGCAACGCGTCGATGTCGGCGCGCAGCGCGAGGAAGGGCCGGCCGTCGTCCCGGCGGGCGCCCGCGCCGTCGCCCGGGTACCCGCCGCCGTACGCCGAGCGCGCGTCCCCCTCGCCCCGCTCGGCCGCGCCGTCGTCGATGAGCCGGGCCGGGTCGATGTCGCACACGAGGCCGGTGCCGGTGGACAGGACGCGCGGCGCGAGGCCGGCCTGCTCCAGTCTGGCCTTGATGGCCGCGGTGGTCCGGAACTCGCGGTTCCCCAGCTCGGGGTGCATGTGCAAGTCCCGGCGGAACGCGGTCAGTTCGGCGCACAGCGCGGCGGGCAGCCGACCGGGCAGCTCGGCCTCTGCGGTGACACCGGGCAGCTCGGCTTCGACGGTGGCTTCGGGCTCAAGGTCGCGGGGCGTTACGTGGTTCACGCGTGCAGCGTAAGACGCCACGCGGGGCAACTGCGCGGCGATCAACAAAAGTTCAGCCCGTTAGGGGAAGAAAAATCGGGCCGCTGGTCGCATGAGTGGCGACCCGATGGGGTATGAACGCTGTTTGTGCTCGCCCATCGAACGGCGGTCCGCTCACCCAGGGTGAGCGGACCGGGGACTGCGGCGAGGCTACGGCTGGCTCGGCGAAGCCGGCGCGTACGGGAGTCTGTGCACGTCACGGGCGGTGCCCGTGACGCCGGACAGGAACCCCTGGGCGCGCGGCGAGGCGTTCGAGGTCAACCAGGCCGGATCGACGTCACACACGGCGACCTTGATGCCGGTGCCCGCGAGCGCCAGCGGCAGCGTGTGCACGACCGTCGAGGGAAAACTCAAGATCATCCGCCCTATGGGACCGCGCCGGGCGATCAGCTCCAGCGGGAGGTCGGGCCGCACGATCTCCAGACCCACCTCGACGCTGATCCGGTGCAGCTTGTCGGTGGCCTCCTTGCGGTGCGCGAAGTAGCGCGTGGCCCCGTGCTCACGGGTCAGCGCCGTGACCGCCTCCACGTACCGCTCCAGGTCCACCACGCCGGTCTCCACCAGCGAGGTGCCCACCAGGTCGGTGCCGCCCGTCAGCTTGGGCGGGCCGAACCGGGCCCGGGTCCAGGCGAACGTGTTGGAGGTGACCGTGACGCCGGGCGGCGGGTCCACCGGCATCGAGCTGAACACCTCGACCCGGCGGTGCTCACCCGGCGTCAGCCGGCGCCGCGCGCCCGCCGAGACCGGCGCGAACACCAGGTCGCGCGCGCCACGGCTGCCGCGCCGGTGCCAGCGTTCGAGGCGTTCCCCGCGCGCCAGTTGGGAGATGAACTCCATGGTGGCCGTGCCGTCGTCCACGACGACCAGGTCGCGGGCCTTGGCCATGTTCAGCAGGAGTTGCACGTAGCGCGAGAACGGGTCGCCGATGACGATGCGTCGCGCGGCGCGCAGCAGCGAGGCCAGGCCGCTGATGGTGCGGAACGGCGCGGACGCGCCGCCCCGCGCCTCCTCCCAGCGCACCCGCACGCCCTCTTCCCTGGCCAGCTCCGCCATCCGACGGAGCTGGCCACGGGTCATCGGGTCGTGCGGTGACAGCACGATGACGGTCAGGTCCCCCGGTGCCCCAACACCGGTGTCCCCTCCGGCCCTGGCGCCCGCCGGGGCGCCGGAACCGTCCGCGTCGCCGGCCGCCACGCGCGGCGCGTCAGCACCCTCAGTCGCGCGGAGCGCGTCAGTGCTTCCCAACGCGCGCAGCGCGTCGGTGTCCTTTGACGCGCGCAGCGCGTCGGCGTAGGCCCACTCCAGAACATTCAACAATTGCACCGGGCTCTCCACGAAGGCGAGCGTGCTGCCCGGGGCGGCGTCCTGGGTGGACGCGCCGCGCCCGGGCAGCGCCCGGACGCGGCGTTCGGAACCGGCCCCACCCGCGGTGGGGGTCGGTTCCGGAACAGGGCCGAGCGGCCCTGTGGTTGAGCTCACGAGGTCTACCTCACGCTCTCGGCGGCCTCGCCTCGCGACGAGGCCGCACTGCCGACGGGAGTTGCCGGGTGCCTGGCCCGGAAGGCGGCGCGGCGTGCCCACGGCCCGTGGACACGGGTCACACGGCGGCGGGCTCGCGCTCCTCGGACTCGGCGATGACGCCGGTGACGCGGCGCAGCTTCTTCATCGGGCCGAGCTCGCTCTCGTACACCTTCTTGACGCCGTCACCGAGGGACTCCTCGATGGTGCGGATGTCGCGGACCAGGCGCTGCAGGCCCTGCGGCTCCACGGAGGCGGCCTGGTCCGAGCCCCACATGGCGCGGTCGAGGGTGATGTGGCGCTCCACGAAGGTGGCGCCGAGCGCGACCGCGGCGAGCGTGGTCTGCAGGCCCGTCTCGTGGCCCGAGTAGCCGATCGGCACGTTGGGGTACTCGGCCTGCAGGGTGTTGATGACCCGCAGGTTCAGCTCCTCGGCCTTGGCCGGGTAGGTGGAGGTGGCGTGGCAGAGCAGGATGTTGTCGCTGCCCAGCACCTCGACCGCGTGCCGGATCTGCTTCGGCGTGGACATGCCCGTCGAGAGGATGATCGTGCGGCCGGTGGCGCGCAGCGCGCGCAGCAGCTCGTCATCGGTCAGCGAGGCGGAGGCCACCTTGTGCGCCGGGAGGTCGAACTTCTCCAGGAAGGCGACGGCCTCGGTGTCCCACGGGGAGGCGAACCAGTCGATGCCGCGCTTCTTGCAGTGCTCGTCGATCTTGCGGTACTCGTCCTCGCCGAACTCGACGCGGTGCCGGTAGTCGATGTACGTCATCCGGCCCCAGGGCGTGTCGCGCTCGATGTCCCACTGGTCGCGCGGGGTGCAGATCTCCGGGGTGCGCTTCTGGAACTTGACCGCGTCACAGCCGGCGTCGGCGGCGACGTCGATCAGCTTGAACGCGTTCTCCAGGTCACCGTTGTGGTTGATGCCGATCTCACCGGTGACGTAGACCGGCTGGCCGGGCCCCGCGGTCTTGGCGCCGAGGGTGCGGAGGCGGGTGGAGCTCATGAAGACAGTTCCTTTCCAAGAATCCACGAGGCGATCTCGCGGATCGCACCGTCTCCTCCGGGGGTGGAGGTGACCGCGCGTGCGGCGCCACGTACGACGTCGTGCGCACCGGCGACCGCCACGGGCCAGCCGACGAGGCCGAAGCACGGGAGGTCGTTGACGTCGTTGCCGACATAGAGCACGCGCTCGGGCGCGATGCCCTGCTCCTCGCACCACTGCTTCAGTGCGAGGTCCTTGCGGTCGATGCCGTGGAGTACGGGAACCCGCAGCTTGCGGGCCCGCGCGGCGACGACCGGGTTCTGCTCCGTGGACAGGATCAGCAGCGGGATGCCGGCTCGGCGCATCGCCGCGATACCGAGCCCGTCGCCGCGGTGTACGGCGACGAGTTCGCGTCCTTCGGAGTCGATCAGCACCCTGTCGTCCGTCTGGGTGCCGTCGAAGTCGATGACCACCGCGTCGATGTCGTCGCGGGTGGGCAGGTGGGTGGGGAGGTAGTCGCCGCGGGCCTTCGGTCCCGGCCCGTCCAGGAGCGGGGCGAGGGCGCGGGCGCGCTCCAGGTCGTGCGGGTCGTCGATCTCCAGGACCCGGGCGGCGTCGGTCCGTACCAGCGCGGTGTGGCCGAAGAAGCGGTGCTTGTGGACGCGGAAGCCGTCGGCGCGCATGCCGTAGGCGGCGCCGGTCTCCAGCAGGTCCTGCGGCCGGTCCTGGCGGCGCGGGCGGAACGACTTGTCGTGGTTGACGCCGAAGCCGCCGCTGGCCTCGCCGGCCGTGGCTGTCCGCGCGTCGGCCTCGCCGGTCGCGTCGGCCTCGCCGGCCTCGTCCGCGTCGCGCCAGACGAAGCCGTGGAAGGGGGCGACGGTCAGCGCGGTGTCGGCGCCGCCGTCGAGGATGGCGCCCACGACGCCGTCGATGTCCTCGCGGGTGATGAACGGGCTGGTGCACTGCACGAGCAGCACCACCCGCGTGCTGCCGGGCCCGTCGTGCCCGGCCTCGTGCGCGTCCATGGCGTGCAGCACGGCCGCCTCGCTGGTGGCGGTGTCGCCGGCGATGGCGGTGGGGCGCTGGATGACGTCGGCGCCGGCGCCGCGCGCGGCGGCGGCGATGCCCGGGTCGTCGGTGGAGACGACGACGTCGGTGACCAGCCGGCTGGCGCGGCACTCGCGTACGGCGCGGGCCACCAGCGGCACGCCGCCGACGGCGGCGAGGTTCTTGGCGGGCACGCCCTTGGAGCCGCCGCGCGCGGGGATCACCGCGAGCACCCGGTCGCCCCCGGCCCGTTCGCCGTCGCGGCCCTCGGCCGTCGTGCTTGTGCCCGGCGCGCTGGCGCGTCCTGCGGGCTCCGAGGTGGACATGGCGGCTCCTGACTCGTGGCGCTGCGCGCCTGGTGGTTCGTGGCGCGGTGCGCCGGGGTGGGTGGGGGGCGCCCCCGGTGTGACCTGCCGGTCCCGCGGCGGCCTGGTCGGGTGGGCGTCGGTGGTGGGGTGGTCTTGTGCGGTCGCGGGCGGTTCGGTCGCGGGCGCCGGGCCCGCGGTCGGCTCCTGGGGCCCCGCGGTGGTGCGCTCGCCGGGCGCGGGCGTCACAGCTCCCCCATGCGGCGGATGACGGGGGCGACCCGCTGCACGCCGTGCCGGTAGGCGCCGCGCGCGGCCTCGCGCATCGTGTTACGGACGACCCGCTTGAGCCCGGAGGCGTCCTGCGGCTCGACGCTGACGCCGGGCCGCGGGCTGCCGTCGGCCTGGAAGCCGTAGCGGCCCAGGATGCGCGGCAGGTAGCCGGGCGCGGTGACGGCCGTGTAGTACGGGGTGACCGGCGGCAGCGGCGGGCCGGTGAGCAGGTCCTCAAGCCGGTTGCGCACCGCGTCGAAGGCGTGCTCGTACGCGCCGTCGGCCGCGGCCACGCCCTGCCGCTCGACCCACTCCGGGTCGGCCTTGGGCCGGTAGCCCGTGTCGAGCTGGTCCCAGGAGGCCAGGCAGCCCGAGCCGAGGAAGTGGTGGTTGCCCAGGCCCTCGCGGATGCCGAGGTCGGTGAGGATGGCGGTGGGGATGTTCCGGTGCAGCGATTCGAGGGCGGCCGTGGAGCTGACCGTCACCAGCAGGTCGGCGCTGTCCAGGACCTCGCCCATGTGCCCGTAGACGAGTCGGAAGTTGCTGGGCAGCGTGCCCGCGTGCCGGTCGGCCAGCTTCTGGTAGGGCAGTTCCTCGATGTGCGTGGTGTGCTCGCCCGGCTTGCTGCGCAGCTTGACCAGGACCTCGCGGTCGGGGTGCTTGCGGGCGTGCTCGACGGCGCGGCGCAGCAGGTAGGCGCGGTCGGCGCGGTTGTCGGGCACGGACGGCTGGACGGCGAAGACGACGGTGCCGCCGGTGTAGGGGCGCCGGGTGCGCGCGGTCTCGTCGTACGGGTCGCCGCCGAGGAAGGGCAGCGCGCACTCGACGACCACGTCGGGGTCGGCGCCGACGCCGCGGTAGACCTCGCGGAAGCGCTCGGCGTCGTAGCGGCTGTTGGCCAGCACGATGTCGGCGCCGTTGCGCAGCAGCAGACCGTCGGCGAGCTTCTCGTAGACGACGCCCACGTAGCCGGTGATGAGGACCGGGCGGTGGCCGGCGTCGCGCAGGGCGTGCCCGAGGGCGTGCAGCATGGCCTGGACGCCGCCGCCGACACAGGAGAGCACCACGGCGTCGTAGCGCTCGCGCTCTATCGCGTGGAGGAACTCGATGCCCGTGACCTCACGCATGGCGTCCGCGTGCACTCCGACCTCGGAGAGCTGGCGGGCGGTGGGGGTCGCGCGTCCTCGCAGCAGGTATCCGTCGAGACGGTGGTCCGGTGCGACGCGGTGTGCGGTGAGCGCGCCCCACTTCCACCGAGTGTCGGAATCTGCGAGAACGGCCACGCGAGGCTGGGAATTGGTACGGGTGGGCACGTCGCTGACGCTAGGAAGGGTTTGCGAGTCACGGCCCAACACAGACGCAACAAACGGTTAACAGCATGTCGACTGTTGGCGAACCCGGCCGTGAGAGCAGCGGGTTAACCATTCCGCCTTCCTTCGTTCACCTTCTCGTAGGCCATAGGTCAAGACGAATGCCGGGCGGACACCTACCGTCACCCGAGTGGTTAAGCTCTCCGTCATCGTGCCGTTCTACAACGTGCAGACCTACGCACCAGACACACTGAGAAGTCTGCGCGCCAACGCGCGGGAGGACTTCGAATTCATTCTCGTCGACGACTTTTCCAAGGACGGGACCCCCGAGCTGTTGGAGCGCGCCGAGCGCGACCTGCCCGGGGCGGTCCTCGTACGGCACGAACAGAACGGCGGGCTCGCCACCGCGCGCAACACGGGTCTGGACGCGGCGCGTGGCGAGTACCTGACCTTCCTCGACGGGGACGACTGGCTCGCCCCCGGGTACTACGAACAACTCCTGGCCGCCATGGAGGAATTGGGTTGCGACTTCGTGCGCACCGACCACGTGCAGGTGACCAACCGGGCGCGCTCCATCCACCGGGTGCCGGTCGGCCTGCGCAACACGGTGCTCAATCCGCGCGACGTGATCCTGCCGTCCGACCGCTCCACCTCCGTCGACTACGCCTTCGCCTGGGCCGGCATGTACCACCGCCGGCTGCTCGACGACGGGCTGCTGCATTTCCGGGACGGGCTGCGGACCGCCGAGGACCGGCCGTGGATCTGGAAACTGCACCGCGAGGCCAAGTCATTCGCGGTCCTGGGCATGCTCGGGGTGTTCTACCGGCGCGGGGTCGCCTCGTCGCTGACGCAGATCGGCGACGTCCGGCAGCTCGATTTCATTCGCGCGTTCGACCAGGTGATCGAGGAAACGTCGCGCGATCGGGAAGCCGCGCGTTTTCTTCCGAAGGCCGTGCGCACCTATTGTGCGATCATTTCCCATCACCTTGGTGGCATCGAAAGGTTTGAACCGGCCGTGGCACGTAAGTTGCGCATCATGAGCGCGGCGGCGATGAAGCGGATGCCGCAGCAGGTGCTGAACGAGGCGCTGGACGCGATGGACTACGATCGCGCCGCCCGGCTGCGCAAGCTGCGCCGCCGCCCCGTCGGCCCGGAGGTCGCGGTCTGATGAACGCCCGTAACCGCACCCAGATCTTCTTCGCGTCCACGCTGTACGGCGCCGCCACGCTGGCCGCCGCCATCGACGCGGACTGCTTCGCGGAGGCCGACCGCCGACTGCTGCTGATCAGCAACAACGCGGCCATCCCGGAGACCACCCCGAGCCTGGACGAGATGCCCGGCTTCGAGGTGCTGCGCCCCCGGTTCGACGGCGTGCTGTCCTGGAACGAGACGATCAGCCCGTTCCACCCCGGCGGCTGGTCCCCGCGCGCGGACGACGCGCCGCTGTGGGAACGACACCTGCGGCTGCTGTGGGGCCTGGGCGACGACGACATCGAGATCATCCTCGAATCGATCCAGGTCAATCCGGCCCTCGCGGTGGCCAGACTGTTCCCCAACGCCCCGCTCGACGTCTACGCGGACGGCCTGATGAGCTACGGGCCGACCCGTAACAAGCTCTCCCCGCTGGTCGGCACGCGGGTGCGCAGGCTGCTCCACCTGGACCTGGTCCCGGGGCTCAAGCCGCTGCTGCTGACCGAGTTCGGCGTCCCGTCGGAGGTCGTGCCCACCGACCACTTCACCAAGGTGCTCGCCGAGATCGCCGGGGTCTCCCCCGAGGTCACCGTCCCGGACGCGGTCCCCGGCACCAAGGGCCCGGCGCTGCTGCTCGGCCAGTACCTGTCGGCGCTCGACATCCTCACTCCGCAGGAGGAGGAGGAACTGCACGTCCGGATGTTGCGCGGCGTGGTCAGGCTCGGCCACCGCGAGGTGGTCTTCAAGCCGCACCCGACCGCGCCGGCCCGCTGGTCGCGCCTCCTCGAGACGGAGGCGAGCACGCTCGGCGCCGAGCTGACCGTGGTGGACTCGCCGGTGCTGGCCGAGGTCCTCTACCAGCGCACCCGGCCGTCCCTCGTCGTCGGCTGCTTCTCCACCGCGCTGATCACCGCGAGCGCCCTGTACGGCCTGCCCGTCGCCCGTACCGGTACCGAGGTGCTGCTGGAGCGGCTGACGCCGTACCAGAACAGCAACCGCATGCCGGTGACGATCGTGGACGCGCTGCTGCCCAACCTCGACGACCACGCCGCGGTCCAGGCGTGGCAGGCGCCGCCCGGCGACCGCGCGGGCAAGGAGCTGACCGGCCTGGTCACCGCCGTCGGCTTCGCCATGCAGGCGAAGATCTACCCGGACCTGCGGCCGGCCGCCGAGCGCTACCTCTCCGCCAAGCTCAACGCCCACACCTGGCGGTACTTCAAGCGCCGCCGCCTGACCGCGCTCGGCCTGCCCGGCGCGGTCCCCTCCCACCTCTCGTTCCTGCCGCGCAACCCCACGGTGCGCAAGGTGGCCCGCAGGGCCCGCGCCGTGCAGCGCCAGATCAAGAAAAGGGCAGCCTTCGGATGACGGCTCCGAGTACCGCACCGGGGCCGCTCCCCGATGCCGTGACCGCCACGCCCCCGGCCGACAGGCCGGGGGTGCCCGACGCTCCGGTCGCCGCCCTGGAGGGCAAGCCTCCGGGGCAGCGCCCGCCGTCGCGGCTACGCGCACTGGACGGGCTGCGGCTGGTCGCGGCGCTCATGGTCGCCTGCTACCACTACGGCGGGCGCGACGGCGAGATCGCCAAGGCGTGGGGCTCGTCCCCCTCCCACCAGTTCCCCACCGCGTCCGAGTGGTTCGCCTACGGCTGCCTCGGCGTGCAGATCTTCTTCGTCATCAGTGGCTTCGTGATCTGCATGAGCGGCTGGGGCCGTCCGCTCAAGGACTTCTTCGCCTCCCGCGTCTCGCGGCTCTTCCCCGCCTACTGGGCGGCGATCATCCTGGTCACGGCCGTCTTCGCGCTTCCGGCCGTGGCGTTCGCGACCGTCTCGCCCAGCGACACGCTGGTCAACTTCACGATGCTCCAGCAGCCGCTCGGCGCCGACCGGGTGCTCGGCGTGTGCTGGACCCTCTGGGCGGAGCTGCGGTTCTACGCGCTGTTCGCCCTGTTCGTGGTGCTCCCCGGGGCGAGCCGGCACCGGGTCGTGCTGTTCTGCGCGGTGTGGACGCTGGCCGCGGCCATGGCCGACGCCGCCGACCAGCCACTCCTGGACATCGTGCTGATGCCGGAGTACGCGCCGTACTTCGTCGGCGGCATCGGCCTCTACCTGGTGCATCGTTTCGGCAATGACGCCCTGGCCTGGGGCATCGTCGGAGTCAGCTTCCTGATAGGACAGCGGTACGCGGTGGACGAGCTCTGGCACCCCCAGAACCCGGACTTCTTCTCGTACCGCCACACCTCGGTCATCATCGGCATCGTCGCGCTGGGCTACCTGGCGGTGGCCCTCGTCGCCCTCGGCAAGCTGAACTGGGCCAACTGGCGCTGGCTCACCGTCGCCGGCGCCCTGACCTACCCCTTCTACCTGGTCCACGAACACCTGGGCTGGGTCGCCGTGGAGACGCTCCACCAGGACCTCGACATCCCCTCGCACGCGACGTTCGCGCTCACCATCGCGATCATGCTGGCCCTCGCCTGGCTGCTGCACAAACTGGTCGAGAACCCCCTGACCCCGGTCATCAAGCGGTCGATCTCCGGCAAGCGGAAGCGGTAGGCGGGTACGCGGAGCGGCACCCGCGGAGAGATCGCGGAGCGACGCCGGCACGACCGCGGAGCCCGTCGGTCCGACCGCAGAGCCCTTCGGCCCGGTACGCGCGCACAGCGCGGTGCCGGGCCGTTCGCGTTGCGGGGGCGTTCGCGGCGCGGGGGCCGTTCGCCTGACCGGCCGTTCGCGGCGCGGGGTGGTTCGCGGCGGTGAGGCGGTCCGCGACGGCGGGGCGGTCAGGCGGGTTGGCTCGCCGGGCTGGAGGGGGCGGGGGTGGCCAGCAGGGTGGCCTCAAGGCCGGCGACGATCACCCGCAGCCCCTCCTCGAACCGGTCCCCGTAGTCGTGGAAGAGGTCCGGGCCCACCTCGACCGCCAGCGGAAACTCCGACCCTATGAACTCGGCGCGCTCCGCCACGTCGTACCCCGGCGCCTGCTCGCCCGGCATCGGATGCACCGCCTGCTCCTCGATGACGAAGCCGAGGGTGTAGGTGAACGCGATGAACGAGGCGCGGGCGGCCAGCCCCACGGGGTAGCCGGCGTCGACGAACACCCGCAGGTGCGCGTCGAGCGACTGCGCGTGCCCGGCGTCGGTGAAGCGGCTGCCGCTGAAGACCTTCGCGCCGTCCCGCAGGCCGAGCAGCGTCTGCCGCAGCCGCCTGCTGAACTCGGCGAGCTGCTCCTGCCAGGTGTCCGCGACGATCGGACGCTCCTCGTGCATCCGGCGGTAGATCGCCGTGGCCATCTCGTCCAGCAGTTCCTGCTTGTTCTTGAAGTGCCAGTACAGCGCGGGCGCCTGCACGTTCAGCTCCTTGGCGATCCTGCGCAGGGTGAGCCCGTCGAGCCCCACCTCGTTCAACAGTCGCAGCGCGGTGTCCACCACCTGGGCCCGGTCCAGTCGCGTCGTCGCCATGTGGCCATTTTCCCCTCCCACCGCGGTCCCCCGCCCCCAGGTCCGGCGGGCCCTTGACAACTTAACAGCGTTAAGCGCACACTCCAAGTACGCGAACTTAACGAGGTTAAGGAGCCGTGATGGCCGCTCGCTCGACTCCCCACGCGCCGCCGGCGCCCGGGGCCACTGCCCCGCCCGAGGGGGCGGCATCCGGGGCGGCGCGTCCAGCGCGGCCGGTGGAGGTTTCCGAACCAGGGATGCCGACGGGCCCGGCGACAGGTCCGTTGGCCCAGGCCACGGCGGAGGCCGCGCCGACGGTCGTGCTGATCGTCGGCGCGGGCCCGACGGGCCTCACGCTCGCCTGCGACCTGGCCCGGCGCGGCGTGCCCGCGCGCGTGATCGAGCAGTCGGACACCCTCTTTCCCGGGGCGCGCGGCAAGGGCATCCAGCCCCGGACCCGGGAGATCTTCGACGACCTCGGCATCGGCCCGGCCATCGCCCGGTTCGGTGGCCCCTATCCCCTCATGCAGCGCTGGCGCGGCAGGCAGCGCCTGGAGGAATGGGACATGCTGGACCGGGCCGAGCCGGACGAGGGCTCTCCGTATCGCGAGACGTGGATGGTGCCGCAGTGGCGCACCCAGGAGGTGTTGTACGAGCGGCTGCGCGAGCTGGGCGGCAGGGTCGAGTTCCGCACCAGGCTGACCGACTTCCACCAGGACGCGCACGGCGTGAGCGCGACGCTGGCGAGACCCTCCGGCCCTGACGAGACGGTCCGGGCCGCCTATGTGATCGCGGCGGACGGCGGACGCAGCACGGTGCGCAGGCTGACCGGCGTGGCCATGCGCGGGCACACGGTGGACCCGATGCCGATACTGGTCGCCGACGTACGCATCGCGGCCTCGCGCGACGCCGCGTCCGCCCCCGCGTCCGACCCGGCGTCCGACACCGGGGCGACGGTCACCCCGGCCTCGGACCAGGCGGGCGCGGCGGGGCCGGCCGACGAGACGGCTGGTCCTGGCGGCGCGGAGGCGGAGGGTTCCGAGTGGCTGACGGCAGCGCGGATCGATCGCGACCACTGGCACGTGTGGTCGGAGGACCAGGACGGGAGCACGGCGCTGTGTCCGCTCGCCGGGACGGACACGTTCCAGTTCCTGGCCCAGTTCGATGACCCGGACGCCGTGCCGGACACCACTCCGGACGCGGTGCGCCGGTTGCTGGCCGAGCGCACGTCGTTGCCCGCGTCGGCCGTCCGCGACGTGCTCTGGGCCTCGGAGTTCCGACCGCGCGCCGCGATGGCCGAGCGGTTCCGGATCGGCAGGGTCTTCCTGCTCGGTGACGCGGCCCACGTGCACTCACCGGCCGGCGGCCAGGGCCTCAACACCAGCGTGCAGGACGCCTACAACCTCGGCTGGAAGCTGGAGCAGGTGCTGCGACACGGCGCGCACGAGAGCCTGCTCGACACCTACGAGGAGGAGCGGCTGCCCATAGCCGCCGAAGTGCTCGGCCTCAGCACCCGGCTGCATCGCGGGCGCCCGCTCGACGAGGCCGGCGGTGGCGTGCGGATGGGCTCCGACACCCACCAGCTCACCCTCTCGTATGCGGGAGGCTGGCTCGCCGTGGACCGCCGCGCCCCACGCCCGGCCCCGGACTCCGACGCCCTGCGCCCCGGCGACCGCGCCCCGAACGCGCGCTGTGTGGACGCCGCCGGCAAGGAGTTCACCGTCTTCGACGCCCTCCAGGGCCCGCACTTCACCCTGCTGGACTTCCGCACCGCCCACGACCTGCCCGACGCGCCCACGCCACCCGACCGGCCCGCCCCCCAGAGCGAGCCCTCCGCGACCACCAGCCCCACATCCGCCACCGCCACCAGTGCCACCGCCCTCACCACAGCCGTCGGTCCCCCCACGCCCCCCGAACCCACCCCCGCCCACCACCACGACCAGGCCCCACTGCGGCACATCGTCATACGCCACGCCTCCGCGCACGCCCGACAGCGGTACGGCAACGCGGTGTTCCTGATCCGACCCGACGGCTACATCGGCCTCATCACCGACGACCCGAGCGACGTGCCGGACTACCTCACCCGCATACGCCGCGGACGCCCCGCCACCACGGTTCCGGGTGCGGACCACGGCGCGGCACCCCACGCGGCTGGCGGCGCGACTCCCGGCGCGGGTCGCGACGCGACTGGCGGTGCGGACCGCACGGTGGAGCGGGCGTCCGGCGCACCCGCGAGCCGTTAGGCCGGTAGGAACGGCGCGGCGCTCCTCCCCACCCAAGGTGCCGATGCCCCGATGCCCCGATGCCCCGACCATGATCGTCCGGGTGCCCGGGCTCAGCAGGACTCGGCAGAGCTCGGCAGCAAAGCACTCGGGGCGTCAATTCCACCCCAGGAGGTAGGTGACTCCGGAATCCGGCGCCTCGGCGATTTTGACGGGTTGCGAACCCGCGCGCAGCGACTGGCGGTACACCTCGACCTTGTCGCCGCGTTCCGCGAGAAAGGCGATCTGTTTCTTGTCCGGCGATGGCACAGCACCGTAGGAGGGGAGATCGGTCTCGGGGAGGAGTGGTTCGACGTCCCGCACGATCTGGAGGTCTGCCGTGAATCGCACCCGGAGGATCTGGGCGTCCGACTTTCCCGCGTGGGAGCAGATCAGCTCGCGGGAGTCCAGCCAGAATTCGGGCGAGCAATCGGGGACCTCGGTGCTGCCACGGGGAATTCGTGGTCCGTTGCCGCCGTAGTCCACGCTTTTGCTCAACGGGGTTCCGGCGTCGCGGTCGGCACCGCGCTTACGGAGTTGGAGTTGGTTCCAGACGGTGTTGTGTTCGGCGATGTAGCCGCCGGTGGGGTGAATGGCGGACTCGTTCAGGTCGGAGTCCTTCGCGCGCCAGGCCACGCCGCCGCCGAAGGAGACCTCGCTGAGCGGCTCGCCGTCGGCGTCGACGGCCGGGCCACGGTCCCGGGCGCTCTCCGGTGGGTTCTCGGGCAGCCGACTACGCAGCCGGCCCGCGCGGTCGATGTACCAGAGGTCGCCCTCGTGGAAGACCGGATAACTGTCCCGTGGAGCGTCGGCGGGGCTTCCCGATTCCGGCTCCGGCCCCGCCGGCAGCCCGGTGCGCACCTCGAAGGCCACCGCCCGTTCGCCCAACCCGCCGGGCCCGGCGATGCGCCCGGCCATCAGGGTGTAGTCCTCGTTGAACATCTGCCGCAGCGCCGAGGAGGCGGGATATCCGCCGATGCCGTCGTGGCAGGCGTAGGAGCCGCTGGGGTTCTGGTCGGCCGGCAGGTCGCCCGACGCCGTGGACACGACGCTGCCGTCGCGCACGGAGAGCGCGGTGAGGGCGACTTCCCTGGCCGGAGAGCAGTTGAGCAGCAACACGGTCTCCGGGATTCTGAATTCGGTGCCCCTTACCCGGCTTTCGACGCCTCCCTTTACAGCGGTGGGCGACGGTGCGGAATCGGATGAGCTGTCGCAGCCTGCCTGGAGGGAGATGACGGAGAAGGCGAACAAAGCGGTCAACAGGCGGGGAGTCCGTCGACGGAGAATGCGCCCCATGTGGTTCTCCTAGAGTCACCGGTCGGGCTTCGACACGCTGCGGTGGCAAGGCGAGAGAGCGAGCGTCACTGTATCCGCCCGTGGGGCGGTGAACCAGGGCGGCGAAGGGCACGCCGGGTCAAGCCCGTTGACGAATCCTTTCGGCTGGTGCACCCCTCATTCTTTTCGTCCGCACGCCCGCTTTAAACTCCCGCTGACGGCTCCCGTTTCGCTCCACACCCACGTTTCCCTTCCAGTGTGCGGCAAGGTGAGATACACCCACGTTTCCCGCCTCATCTCTCCCTATCACCGGCTATTTCCGGCCGTACGTGGAGTCCCCGCCCGTTTGGCCGGGCGGCGGTCCTGTCGTACCCGGGGCCTGCGGTGGCCCGGCCCAACTCGGGCCGCACGTACGGGGGTAGCTGCGCGCCACGGGCGGTGTGTACGGCGCGGAGGGGGTACGCCGCGAGGGCTCAGCAGCCACGCGCGGGGCAGCCGGGGCGCGGACGCGGGCGGCGGCGAGGCGAGAGAGGCGAGGGGTGAGGGGTGAGGGGTGAGAGGCGAGCCGGAGCGGGAGGGCAAACACCGGGCGGCGGTGGGCCGTTGCGGGGTGGGGTCAACGTCGCAGGCGGGCGTGCCAGTCGTGTTCGAGGATGGCGTACCGGACAAGGTCGTACCAGTCGCCGTTCGCGTAGGCGTAGTGCCGCAACACGCCCTCGCGGGTCATGCCCGCCCGCTCCGCGGCGCGTCGGGCGGCGGCGTTGGAGGGGAGGACGCCCGCCCAGAGGCGGTGCAGGCCGAGCCGGTCGAAGCCCAGCACGCCGAGGAGGTAGCCGACTTCCATGCTGTGGCCGACGCTGGCCTGGTCGGCGCGCAGGGCCATGCCGACCTCGGCGCCGCGGTGGCCGGTGCGTACGAGGGCGTCCCGCTCGGGCCGGTCGAGGACGAGCTTGGCCGTGCCGATCAGTTCGCCCGAGTGCGCTCGGCTGACGGCGAGGCGGTAGTGCGTGCGAGGCCGCTGCCGCGCGCTGGCCAGGGCTTCTTCGACCAGCGCGACCGCGTCGCGACGGCGGAAGGAGTGCGCCCCGAACGCGCGCGGGGCGCCGGGGTCGTCGAAGACGGCCAGTACGGCGTCCACGTCCGTGGGCGCGAGTTCGCGCAGCCGGAACCTACCGCTCTCCACCACGACGGCGCGCTCACCGGGCGGCGCCGGCTCGCCCGGCCCCCGCGCGCCCCGGTGCGCCGCCGGCCGCTCGGGCGTTGGCAGCGCCCAGGTCACGTCGGGGACGGCCTCGTGGTGCGGATCGGCGGCCCGTGCCGGCGGGGCCGCGCCGGGGACGCCGTCGCGCGCGGGGGCCACGGCCCGGTGGTCAGCGCCGGTCGGGTCGGTCTCCCGGGTGCCGTGGGCCCGTGGCCGGGTCCGTTCGTCCGCCCGCTCGTGGCCCCGCTCCCGGTCCCATGCGGCGCGCTGTGACATGTCGCCACGCCCGTTCATCGGTCGCCCCCCGCGCGCTGGCCCGACGGCCCGTAGCTCCCCCGGCGCGCGCCCCGAACGCGGCGCGTGGCCGGGTGGCACGGGCCGCGACCGCGGTGTCCGGCCGGGTGGCGAGGGCCGCCGCGGACCGTGTCGTACGGGGCCACAGGGAAGGCCAACACCCCTGGCGTGTCCGGGAGTACGGGCATGCGCCCCCGTACGTCCCGCTCGTGTACCTCCATGCGGTGAGCGTGGCGCAGCGGTGGCGGGCACACCAAGAAACGTCACTCCACCGCGCGCGAACCCCACCCGTCCGACTGAGGGTCGGCGCCGCGCCGAGGGCGCGGGTTGACCGCGCCCGCCGCACCCGCCGCGCCCCGGAGCCGCCGGCGTACGCGGGACCGGGCGCCCGCCGGACCGACAGCCGGGGCGAGGCAGCCAGCACCCGCCGAGCCGACAGCCGGAGAACGGCGGCCGGGGACCGACGGGCGCGGGATGAGACGGCGCGGAGCGGAGGCGGGAAGCAGCGAGCGGCGAGCGGGGCTAGATGATCAAGGACAGGAGGAGGATCAGGCCGCCCGCCACGACCGAGATGATCGTCTCCATCAGCGACCAGGTCTTGATCGTCTGGCCGACGTTCATCCCGAAGTACTCCTTGACCATCCAGAACCCGGCGTCGTTGACGTGGCTGAAGAAGAGCGAGCCGGCGCCCACGGCGAGGACGAGCAGGGCCTGGTGGGTGGTGGACATGTCGGTGGCCAGCGGCGCGACGAGGCCGGCGGCCGAGATGGTGGCGACCGTGGCCGAGCCCGTGGCGAGCCGGATGCCGACCGCGATGAGCCAGGCGAGCAGCAGCGGCGAGACGTCCCAGTCGTTGGAGAAGTCCAGGATCATCTGGCCGACGCCGATGTCGATCAGGGTCTGCTTGAACCCGCCGCCGGCGCCGACGATGAGCAGGATGCCCGCGATGGGGACCAGCGAGGTGTCCACGATGCCCGACAGCCGCTCCTTGGCGAAGCCCGCCGCCCGGCCGAGCGTGAACATGGCCACCAGGACGGCGGCGAGCAGCGCGATCAGCGGGGAGCCGACGACGTCGGTGACCCGCTGGAGGTGGTTCTCCGGGTCGTCCACCACGATCTCCACCAGCGCCTTGCCCAGCATGAGCACGACGGGCAGCAGCACCGTGCAGACGGTGGCGGCGAAGCTGGGGCGGCGCTCCAGCGTCTCGGACGGCCGCTGCGGAACGAGCCCCTCGGGCGGCTCGATGTCCACCCAGCGCGCCGCGTACCGGGCGAAGACGGGTCCCGCGATCACGACGGTGGGGATGCCGACGAGGACGCCGAGGGCGAGGGTGACGCCGAGGTTGGCGTCGATCGCGTCGATGGCGGCGAGCGGGCCGGGGTGGGGCGGCACCAGGCCGTGCATCACGGACAGGCCGGCCAGGGCCGGGATGCCGATGCGCATGAGGGAGTAGTTGCCGCGCTTGGCGACCAGCAGGACGACCGGGATCAGCAACACGATGCCGACCTCGAAGAAGAGCGGCAGCCCGATGATGCCCGCGATCAGGGCCATGGCCCAGGGCATGGTGCGCTGGTTGGCGCGGGCCAGGATGGTGTCCACGATCTGGTCCGCGCCGCCCGAGTCGGCCAGGAGTTTGCCGAGGATCGCGCCGAGCGCGATGAGGACGCCCACGCCGCCGACCGTGGAGCCCAGCCCCGCCGTGAAGCTCGCGATGGCCTTGTCGAGCGGCGCCGCCGCGACCGCGCCCAGCACCAGCGACCCGATGGTCAGCGACAGGAACGCGTGCAGCTTGAACTTGGTGATGAGCAGGACGATGGCGGCGATGCCGACGAGGACGGCGATGCCCAGTTGGGCGTGGCCGGCCGAGGTGATGGGTTCGGCGGCATCCGCTGCCAGCATCTCGACGCTGAGAGTGCTCACGGAACGGTTCCTTTACGTGGACGGGGGCGCGGGGGCACGTACGGGGACACGAGGGGCGTGTGGTGCGTACGAGGACAGAGGGCGGGGGCAGGGGGGCAGAGGGCGTGGCGCGTACGGGGGCGCGTGGCGCGACCCGGAGGCGGGGGCGGGGAGGCGGGTACGGGCTCGTACCGACGGGGGCGGGAGGCGGCCTCGGCGGGGGTGCGGGCGGGGCGGGGCCGGTCAGGTGGTCGGGGGGACCCCGTCGAGCCGGGCGATTTCCTCGATGGCGCGCTGGGTGATGACGGCGGGTTGCGGGGTGACGTCCACCGCCACTCCCCGTTCGTCGTCCTGGAGGGGTTCGAGGTCGGCGAACTGGGAGTCGAGCAGCGCGCCGGGCATGAAGTGCCCCTTGCGGGAGCTGAGCCGCTCGGCGATGAGGGCGCGGTCGCCGGTGAGGTGGAGGAAGACGATGCCGGGGGCGGCGGCCCGCAGTCGGTCCCGGTAGGCGCGCTTGAGCGCGGAGCAACTCACGACGCCGCCCCGGCCCGCCCGGCCCTGGGCCCAGGCGCCGATCGCGTCGAGCCAGGGGGCCCGGTCCGCGTCGTCGAGCGGGGTGCCGGCGGACATCTTGGCGATGTTCCGCGGCGGATGGAAGTCGTCGGCCTCGGCGTACGGGACGCCGAGGAGCGCGGCGAGTGAGCGACCGATCGTGGACTTGCCCGTACCGGACACGCCCATGACGACCACGACGTGGGCGGCATGCATGAACAACCTCGCTGTCTTCATCGACCTCGACGACGCCCCACACCTTCACGTATAGGTACGACGTATTCAAGAGGATGTGACTTAAAAGTCATACTTATTTGGTGTGAGCCCCACGCCGTAGGCTGACCGCCATGGAAAAGCACGGGCAGGGGCTCCACGCCCGCGTCCTGGCATCGCTCGGTCCGGCGATCACCGCGGGCGAGTACCCGCCGGGCACGGTGTTGCGCACGGACGAGCTGGAACGGCGCTTCGACGTGTCGCGCACCGTGATCCGTGAGGCCGTGCGGGTGCTGGAGTCCATGTACCTGGTGGCGTCCCGGCGCCGGGTCGGCGTCACGGTCCGCCCCACCGAGGAGTGGAACGTCTTCGACCCGCAGGTGATCCGCTGGCGACTGGCGGGGGCCGACCGGCCGCGTCAGCTCCGCTCCCTCACGGTGCTGCGCTCGGCGGTCGAACCGGTCGCCGCCGGCCTCGCCGCCACCCTCGCCACACCCGAGCAGTGCGCGCGGCTCACCGAGCACGCCCTGGGCATGGTGGCCACCTCACGCGGACAGCAGCTCGATGCGTATCTGGTGCATGACGTGGCCTTTCACCGAACGGTGCTGAACGCGTCGGGCAATGAGATGTTCGCGCGCCTCGGCGACGTGGTGGCCGAGGTGCTGGCCGGGCGGACCGAACACCATGTCATGTTCCCCGACCCGGACCCCGCGGCGGTCTCCCTGCACGTGCGCGTCGCCGAGGCGATACGCGAACGCGACGCGGCCCGCGCCGAGTCGCTGACCCGCGAGATCGCCACCGGCGCGATGGCGGAGCTGGACGTGCTGGCCCCGTAGCCGCCGCCCCCGGGCCCGACCCGCCTCGGCCGGGCTCCGTTGGGACCCCGTCCGAGTCCCCCCGCCTGGGATCCCGCCTGAGATCCGTCCGAGAACCCCTATGAGATTCCGTCGCCACGTCGAAATCCCGTTGCGCACGCCGCGCGCCGCCGGTTCAGTCGGTGCCCATGACCGCCGTGAACGATCTCGTACGCCCCGACCGCTACCCCCGCTCGGCCGCGTACGACCCCGCGTGGCTGCTCGATCTCGACATGGGGCCGAACCCGCTGTGGCTGCTGGAGGACCTGGCTCGGGACCTCGACCTGCGGCCGGGGGCGCGGGTGCTCGACCTGGGGTCCGGCATGGGGGCGACGTCGGTGTTCCTGACCCGGGAGTACGGGGTGCGGGTGGTCGCGGCCGACTGGTGGGTCGGCGCGGAGCGGGCGGCGGCCGTCTTCGCGGCGGCCGGGGTCGGGGACAGGGTGGAGGCCGTGCACGCGGAGGCGCACGCGCTGCCCTTCGCGGACGAGAGCTTCGACGCCATCGTGAGCGTCGACGCGTTCGAGTACTTCGGCACCGCCGACGGTTACCTGCCGTATCTGCTGCGCTTCCTGCGCCCCGGCGGCCAACTCGCGGTGGCGACGCCCGCCATGACCCGCGAGGTGCGCGAGATGGGCGCGATCCCGCCACACGTCAAGGCCGTCGTCGGCTGGGAGGCCATCGCCTGGCACACGCCCGCGTGGTGGCGGTTCCAGTGGGAGATCACCGAACTCGTCGAGGTCACCTCCGCTCGGCTCCAGGAGGACGGCTGGCGGGACTGGCTGCTGTGGGCGCGCGCCTGCGCGCAGGCGCACCCGGCGCAGCGCGCGGCGCACCAGCGGGTCATCGACATGCTCACCACGGACCAGGGCACGCACCTCGGCTTCGCGCTACTGAACGCGCGCAAGAAGCCGCCCACGGCCTGACCCGGCCACGGCCACGGCCACCGGCCAGGTCCGGCCGGACCGGCTCACGGCAGCCGGTCGAGCGGGGTCACCCGGGGCACCCAGGCCACCACGTCGAACCAGCTCGCGAGCCGCCCGCCGGCGAGGTGGAGGTCGGCGTCCCGCTCCGCCTCGTGGCCGGGTCCGACGACCCGCACCGTGGCCGGCGCGTCGAACCAGGTGTGCGCCGCGACGGGCTGCGGCGCGCGCAGGTCGAGGAAATACGCGTCGGGGCGGGCGGTGCTCAGCACGGCGTCGGCGAGGCCGGGGGACGGAGGCGCGATGGTGTGCGGCGCCTCGCCCTCGCCGAACATCAGGGCCACCGACGCGTAACCGGTTCCGAAGTGCCGCCGCAGCGCCCCGCCCTCGGTCCACAGCGGGGCCGGAGCCGCCGCTGGCGGGGGCCCCGCTGTGGCCGAGCGCGCCACCGCGGGCGGGTGGGACGCGGTGAGCGGGGCGCCGTCCGCGGTGTGGGCCAGGCCGCTCCACAGGATCAGCCGGTGGCCGGTGTGTTCGTGCCACCAGATCGCGTTCTCGGCCATGAACGGCGGCGAACCGTCCGCTTCCCCGACGGCGTCCGCGCCGCCGGGCTCGGGGTCCTGGTCGCGCCCGTGGTACGCGTAGAAGCCCTCGATCACCCGCGCGTGCCGCAACGCGAGCGCCCGCCCTGGGCCTGGCGGCAGGCCGGCCACCACCTCGCGGGCCCGCCGCGCCGCCGCGCGCAGGGGGGCCTGGTCGGGCAGCGCGGCGTACCAGCGGACGTGCTCGGCGACCGGGCGCGAGGGGCGCAGCGCGGCGTACAGGTCGAGGAGTCGCGGCAGTTGGTCCGGGGCCGTGGCGCGGACGTGGTCGGTCACCGCGTCGTAGACGTGCGCCCCCACGGCGCTCCGGTCGAGGCCGACGACGCGCACCCGGTCGTCCGGGTGGCGCTGGTTGAAGGCGCGTATCCAGTGCAGCACGGCCAGGAACTCGGCGCAGCGGTACGGCTGTCCGGCGTCGGCGAGCAGTTCGCGCGGGCTCACCGGTCCGTCGCCGCCGTAGCCGGGCACGGTGGTGCCGGCCGCGTACGCGTCGTACTGCAGCCCCTTCGACCAGTCCTCGTCCAGGGCCAGCGAGCGGAAGCCCAACTCCTCGACGAGGTAGCGGATCAGTTGGTGGGCCAGCGTGGTGAGTTCGGCCGCGCCCCGGGTGGCCGCGCCGAGGCCGACCACGCGGGCGTCGCCGACCATGGCGCGCAGCGGCGCGAGGTGGTCGAGCGGCGCGCGGGCGCTCACGTCGGGGAGCGGGTGCGCGTGCCCCGCTATCCAGTGCCGGACGGCCGTGGCGCCCGCCCCGCCGTCGGGTACGGGAAGCGGCTCGGAGGGATCGGCGGGCGCGGGCATGGCATGCTCCTCGGTCGCGACGTCGGGCCGTCCCGGCCGGCGCGGAGGACGCGTCACGGCTGGACGTGCGGTGAGACAGCGTACGGTCGCCCCCAGCCTGCGGCCTCGACCTCGGTTCAGGTCAAGGGCGCCACGCCCCGCCACGCCCCGGCACGCCCGGCGAGACCGCCGGCCCCGCGCCGTGGGCCGGCGCCTCGCCCGCCGCGTCGGCTCGCGAGGCCACTCCGAACAGCGGCAGGCACGGGTCGAGGCCGGTCAGGGTCACCGGCAGGTCGGGGTCCGGCCGCCAGTCGGCGCGGGCCAGCCGCAGTCGGTGCAGCGTCGCCGGCCGGCCACGGGAGACCACGCGGCGCACGCCGTCGGGCGCGTAGCCGAGCTTGCGCGAGACGGCGCGCGAGCGCGCGTTGTCCTCGAACGCGGCCGTCACCGCCTCCCGGGCGCCGAGCCCGGCGAAGGCCAGGTGCAGGATCGCGGCCCGCATCTCGGTGCCCACGCCCTGGCCCTGGTGACGCAGGCCGAGCCAGGAGCCGGAGCCGACCACCCCCAGCACGCCGAAGTCGTCGGCCGACAACTCCTGCGTGCCCACGGGCCGGCCGTCCCGGAAGACGGCCAGGTTCAGCGACCAGTGGTCCGGCGTCCAGTCGCCGCGGCGCAGCCAGTGGTACTGGACCACCGAGCGCGCCCGCCGCGGCCCGGGCGCGTCCGACCACGGGACGGTGAACGGCATCCGGTCGGGCGCGTGCACGCCCTCGGCGGCGAGGTCGGCCAGCGCGGCCAGTTCTTCGTCGTCGGGCAGCCGCAGTTCCAGGCGCGGCGTGGTCACGCGCAACCCGGCCAGCGGCCAGTGGTCGATCAGCATGACCCATTGTCGGCGGCGCGCGCCGGGGTGAGCACACGGTTTTCTGCCCGCGCCGGCCGCGTTGCGCCCGCGCCGGCCGAGCGCGCGGCGCTCCCGGGCCGCTGATCGCGCGGCTCTCGCCCGCCGGTTGAGCGCGCGGGCGCGCGCCCCCGGCTCCGCTCGCCGCTCGGCGCGAGGTTCGACACCCGGCGGTCCCGGGCATAAGTGGGAGGGAAAAAAATTGCCGTGATGAGGGGGGCGACAGATGCGCCGGATGCCCGTTTCCGTCTTACGGACCACGCTTGCCGTGGTGACGGCGGCAGCCGTGACGACGGTCGCCACGGGGTGCGAGCCCGCGTCCGTGCAGTCCGGGGCGTCCCGGGGGCCGAGCGCCACGGCGGAGCCCGAGCGCAGCACCCCGCAGCGTACGCACAAGGCGCCGGAGCCCACCCGGACCAAGCCCCGCACCCAGCGCCCCGCGCCGCCGCGCACCCACCGCCCGGCCCCGGTCCTGACCCGGACGCCGGCCAAGCGCACCTGGCCGACGCGCCCCGCCAAGCCACTGCCGCGCCCGGTGCTCGCGCTCGGGACCAGCGGTGAGAAGGTGCGCGAACTCCAGGCCCGGCTGCGCCAACTCGGCCTGTTCGACCGTCAGCCCACGGGGTACTACGGCTCGGTCACCGGCACGGCCGTCTCCGCCTTCCAGCGCGGCCACAACCGCCCGGCCTCCGGCACCCTGGACGCCAAGACGTGGGCCAAGCTGCGCGATCTGACGGACCGGCCGAGCCGGACCGCGATGTACCCGCCGACGAGCCGCCCGATAGCCAAGCCCGACCCGCGGTGCATGACCGGGCGGACGCTGTGCATCAGCAAGGCCAGCCGGACGCTGTCGTGGATGGTCGACGGCAAGGTGCTCGCGGCGATGGACGTCCGGTTTGGCTCGCAGTACACGCCGACCCGCGAGGGCACGTTCAAGGTGGACTTCAAGAGCCGCGACCACGTCTCGACGATCTACGACACCCCGATGCCGTACGCGATGTTCTTCAGCGGCGGCCAGGCGGTGCACTACTCGTCGGACTTTGCCGCCCGCGGCTACAGCGGCGCCTCGCACGGCTGCGTGAACGTGCGCGACAAGAAGAAGATCGCCTCGGTCTTCGCCCAGGTGAAGGCCGGCGACAAGGTGGTCGTCTACCGCTAGGCGGGCCTTCCCGAACCGTGTGAGCGGACGCGCGCTGCTTCCCCGGGCGGGGCCACGCCGTCGCCACGCTTCCGCACGCGTGCCGGCATCAGGCCGTACGGGCGGCGCACGGCCAGCCGCCGCGCGTCCATGCCCGTCTTCGGGGTGGTTCCGCGCGGCCCGATCGGACAACCCCGCGCGCGTCGTTCGGACGAACCCAGCGCACCGAGCCCATCCGGCCATGCCGTGGGCGCGGCGGCATCGCAAGGCGTCGGAAGGGGTGGCCCGCGGCGGGGCAGTGGCCCAGCGGGCGTGCGTGGCCGGGGCAGGCGGCCGGGCGGCGGCGGGTGCGCGGGCAGGAGGGGGCGCGGGCAGGGCCGGGGGAACGTGCCCCACCCGCGCCAGTTGCGCGTAGCCGCAGGTACGGGGGGAACCCCGGCTTGCGCGCGGCCGATGACCAGTCGGCCCGCTCCATTCAGCGCCGTGACGCGAGAAAACGTCACACCTCATCGGTTCTAGCCGGTACACGGTGCTCCACAGCGGGCACTTCGTCCGTTAACCAGCGGTATGCCGGGCGGAAGTCGCCCGCACACCTTCCGCTCGCCCGTGCGAACGGCCGGGAACATTCAGTGACGCGTGGCGGGACTCGGCGTCGCGCTCGCGGTGTGGCTGGGGGTCGCGGTGGCGGTCGGCGTGGGCGAGGGGCGGCCCTGCCCGGGAGGCCGGCCGGCGTCGTCGCCGTCACCGCCGCCCTGGCCGCCCTCGTCCGGCTCCTCGCCGGGCTCCCCGCTCTGGCCGCCACCACCGCCGCCGCCTCCCCCGCCGCCGGGGCGCGGGGCGCCGTCCTCGTTGAGCAGGCCGGCACAGAACTTCCGCACCGCGCTCGCCCCACCCGCCGCGCGCTCCAGCTTCAGCAGCGTCTGCGAGTCCAGGCCCACGTCCTTGCCGTTCTTGTGCGCGACGTAGTCCCGGCACATGGCGAGGACCCAGCGCTTGCGGTTCGGGTCGGGCGTCCAGCGCGGTGGCTGGCTGCCCGGGCGGTTGCCGGGCGCGGTGGCGTCGGGGCCGTCGCCGGGGTCGTACGCGTCGCCCGTGCCCTCGGTCGCGCTGCCGCTCGGGCTCGCGTCGCCACCCGGGCCCGGGCCTTCGGGGCGCCCGGAGGCGGACTCGGTGGGCCGCGTGCCGTCGCCGGGTGGCCGCGAGTGGCTCGGGTCGGCGGACGGCGTGCCCGTCGCGCCGCTGATCTTCGGTTGGGGCACCGAGCCGTCGGAGGTCCCGGCGGCGGTCACGCTCGCGGCCGGGGCCGGCTGCACGTCGTTCCGAAAGGGCGTCGGCAGCACGCCGGTGCCGGCGGCGACCGCGACGCTGCCGAGCGCGCAGCCCACCAGCGCCGCGGCGAGGCCGGCACGCAGCGGGCCACGCACCGGCACCGGTCTTCCCCGGCCCGGCCTGCCCTTGCGGCCTGGTCCGGTGTCCGCCCGGCCCACCACGGTGATCGCCGACGGGCCCGTGGTGCGCCGGCCGCGCGCCGTGGCCAGCGCGCCGCGGCTCTTGGCGGACGCGCCCCGCGCGTCGGAGGCCGACTCGGCGACCCCGGGCGCGCGGGCGGGCGCGCCGGCGGCGCCCCGTTCGCCGCGCGCCGCGGCCAGCGAAGCGTCGTCGTCGCCGGCTATCGGCCCCTCGGACAGCCTCGCGGTGGTCCCGTGGACGTCGCCGAGCGCGGGCGTGCCGGGCTCGACGCGCGGCCCGTCGGCGGACGCCGCGGGGGCGGCGCGCGCGGCGCGGAAGGCCGCGACCGCCGCCTCCTCACCGGGCAGCGGCCCCTCCTGGCACCCCAGGCGGCCCAGCGGCCCCATCGCGTCCTCGGCCACGGCCGCGAGCACGGCGGCCAGCCGCTCCTCCGCTCCGCGCGGGGCCTCGGCCCGGTCGGCCCGGTCGAGGTGGTCGTGCGTCATGGGGGCGCCACGACCGGAGTTGGCCGGATCGCCGCCCGTCGGGCTACCGGCGGCGGTCGGCCACGCCGCTGCGGCGCCCGGGCCGTCGGTGTCGGCGGGGTCGTCCCCGGCGTGGGCCGAACCCGCGCCGGGGCCGCCGAGGCCCGCCGTGGCGATTCGTTCCGCCTCGCTCCGCCCCTGGTCAGCGAGGGTGGGACCAGCCCCGTTCCGCTCTCTTCGCGCTCCGCCGAACCCGCTCTGACCAGGCACCGGGACGCCGCTCAGCAAACGCTCAGCGGCATCATCATCCAGCCAGCCGTACTGGTGCTTGTCGGCCATCACATGTCCCTCTGCGTCCGCGCGCACGAATCCGTCACACTCGCGGACGTCGTCGCGCCGCTGCGTTCCAGGCGCTGCGACGGGATCGGCTCTCCCGTCGCGTCCGCTCCCACTTCGGCCGGTGTGCTCTCCCTGCCGGTGAGCGCCGAGGCCCCCGGCCGTACGGCGGAAGCCGCCCCCCTCCGTGGCAGCGGGGCCGGTTCCCGCGCCGCCATGCTCTCCATCCGCCCCGACCCCGGGGGCGGGCCCGCGCCGCCGCCGGCGCTGCCTGGGCTCCCCGGCCCCGCCGGGCCGAGGGGCCCCGCGCCGCCCTGGTCGACGGGCTCGCCCGGTGGGCCTTCGATGAGGTCGGCCAGGCGCCGCAGTCCGCGGTGGGCCGAGGTGCGCACCGCGCCGGGGCGCTTGCCGAGCACGCCGGCCGCGCTCTTGGCGTCCAGGCCGACGACCACCCGCAACACCACGGCCTCGGCCTGATCGCGGGGCAACTGGGCGATGAGCGCGAGCGTGTGCCCGGTGCCCAGCGACTCCAGGGCCTCGCGCGCGGTGTCCGCGTCGGCCGGCCGCTCGGCGAGTTCGGTCTCGTCCCCGCCGATCGCCGGGCGGCGCCCGCGCATTCTGATGTGGTCGAGCGCCCGGTTGCGCGCGATGCGCGCCGCCCAGCCCCGGAACCGGTCCGCGTCCCCGCTGAACCTGCCGAGGTCGCGCGCGATCTGTAGCCAGGACTCCGACGTGACGTCCTCCGCGTCCGACTCGCCGACCAGCGTCCGTACGTATCCGAGCAACCTCGGGTGCACGGATCGGTAGACGGTTCGGAAGGCGGCCTCGTCTCCGTCCTGCGCCGCGCGCACCGCGGCGGTCAACTCCCCGTCGTCCCCCTGCACGCCCTCATCCTGCTCCACTTGGAGAATCCGCTGCTGAGCGGCGCCGTACGTGGTCGTCGTCCGGGCCGCCTCCGGTCTCAGTACCCGGCGGGACCGGAGCCGTACGGGTGCTGCTGCTGGCCCGGCGCCTGTTGCCCCGGGGCGGGCGGCGGCGTGCCGGGGCCGCCGCCGTACTGCTGTCCACCGTACTGCTGGCCGCCGTAGGGCGCGGCGCCTCCGTAGGGCTGGTTCGGGTAGGGCTGACCCGCGGGGGCCCCGTACGGCAGGCCGCCGGAGGGGCCGTACGGCGCGGGGCCGGACTGCGGCGGGAGCGTGGCGCGCTCGGCCTGCATGGTGGTGATCTGGCGGACGAGGAGGAGGCCGAGGATCGCGGCGGCGATCAGCACGAGGGAGGAGAACATGCTGGCGCCGAGCGCCGAGTGCATGGAGTCGATGGTGTCCATCGCCTCCTTCTCGCTGTTGATGTCGCCGTCCTCCATCTTGGTGTTGGCCACCTCGTACCGAACGCTGGCCACCATGCCGATGACCTGACCGACGATGAGCGTCACCCACCAGCCGTTCAGCAGACCGCGCTTGGCGGCCTGCGGGCCCTGCGGGGAGCTGGCGCGCCAGATGTCGTTGGCGATCTGCTTGGGGAACCAGAGGTTGACCACCGGCGTGAACCAGGCGCCCGCGGCCCAGCCGGGCGTGAACCGGTGCTGCCCCGGCGCGAAGACCTCGGCGTTCAGCCGCAGCCGGCGGAACCAGACGGCCCACACGATGGCGACCGCGACGACCACGAAGAAGTTGATGACCGACATGCCCATGGCGAAGTCGTCGGCGTCATCGGCCTTCTTGTAGGAGATGAACTTCCCGTCCTGGAAGTCCCCGAGGATGCTCCACTGGTCGGAGACGGCCACCAGGACCGCGATCTCCGAGGCGATCAGCACCCCGAAAAGCACCGTGAGCGCGGTCGACAGGCCGCGCCGCAGGTCCACGGGCGCCGGCATGCCTATCCCCTGTGGACCGGGAGCGGGGTATCCGATCGGGGGCGCACTGGGCAGCGGCTGCTGCTGTTGCTGCTGGTAGGAGCCGCACGCGGTGCAGCGCCCATCGGCGCCGACGGCGGTAGCGCGGCAATTCCCGCACGGAAACATTTCAGGCCCCCTGGAACGCGGCCGGTGATCCGGGCCGCGATGAGATATGCAAACGGCGCGCCCGACGGCGCGGACCTGCACGTTACGGGCATCCGCTAGGGCGCGTCCAGACCGGTCCGCGGGGCCGGTGTGACGCATTCGAGGCGCGTGGCGCTGTAGGTGGTACGGGCTCGTACGCGGGTCCGTCTCGAACGGCGGTCGGGGCCTCTCCTGTGGGGGGTGGCGGCCCCGACCGTCTTGAGCTTTTCTGGGCCTCTGACCTGCGGTTATGCAACCGTCAGACCCCCCACATGACCAACGCGTGACCAACGCGTTTGCCAAGTCACTCAGACTCACCCAGGCCGATGCGCCGCGCTGAGCCAGCAGCCAGCCTGCGGGCCCCGGTGGCGCGGCGATGCCCGTACTGCCCCATGGTGTAGCCCGGCGAGTGGTGTCGGGCATTGGCGCTGACCTCAACCGGGTTCTCACCCGCGTCCAGGTCATTAGTGATCTTGCTGTGTCGCCAGTCGTGCAGCCGGAAGCGCTCAGGGAGATGAAGCCTTTCCCTGGCTGTCCGCCACCGATCGCTAACCTGTCCCGGGTCCTGCGGGCCGCCGGGCGAGATCCCCCCTCCCCCCTTCTTGAGCATGTACCCGTCACGGGCGAACACCAGATCGTTTTCGTCCCATAGATCCCCTACCCTCTCCTTCCACGCCTGCTGACGTTCCCATTGCAACCGAAGGACCTTCATCAACGACTGATCTACATAAATGCGGGCATTGTCATCCCCATCCTTGGTAAGCCGCCGCAATACGGTCTTACCCTTGACCTCCACCACCACCCACTCAAGTTGGATTGAGCACTCTTCCCAATCGATTAGATGCCACATCATCCCTAGCGCCTCGCTACGGCGAACGCCCGTGGCCGTGTACACCGTCCACAGCGGTGCGTCACGAGTGCAGAAGTGCAGCAGTCCACAGCCCCGCCGCTTACACGGCGACCAAATGTCCTTGAGAAACGCACGGGTCTCGGCATCATTCAAGGTCTCGTAGCGGGGCCGCTGAGCCCGTATCTGTCGCCCGGTAGGCGGCTTGGCCGTTGCCGCTGGGTTCACGGGAATGAACTTCGGGACGGCCGCGCCGAGGGCGCCAGATAGGATGGTGTGAACGTGGCGCACGGACTTAGCCCCCAGAGGCTTCCCCTTGTTTGTGGGACACGGCTTGGTCTCAAGCGTTTTATACAGACCATTAAGGGACTCGTCAGTGACCTCGGATAGCCTTAGCTTCCCAATGTAGGGCTTGATGTGAAGTCGAATCTTCGGCTCATACCCTGCGAGTGTCGTTTCTTCGCCTCGGTGGTGCGCCAACCATGCGTCCAGCCACTCACCCAACGTCACGTCTGAACGAGCTACAACCTTGCCGGCCTCGTAATCAGCGATCCACTCTCGGAGCGCCCTTTCCGCAGCCGTCTTGGTCGGATACTCCCGACCGATCCAGTAGCGATCCGGCTCCCCCGTTGCAGCATTCACGTGCAGGGGGGTTCTAACGCCCCAAGTATCCGGGCGCCCAACTCTCTTGACCTTGACGGGGGTCCCCCCGTTCCCGTTGCCCTTCTTGGCCACCATTGGCCGCAACTCCTCTCCTGTCGGGGCACGCCCCCGACTGCGATCGAGCTTCCACGAACAAGCGGCTCTTGTCAATCGGCGCTTGACCTACGCCGCTCGATAGTGGGCGTAGGTAGGCTGGCGTCATGACGGAGACGAGCGGCTACGAGGTCACCCAGCGGCAAGGTGCTTGGGTCGTCCGCATGTGGTGGCCTCACGGCCCAGTGAGCGGCGGCCCGCAGCGCATCGCCATCGAGGCGGCGGCGGACGCACCGGCCCCGGAGGTAGCACGCGGCATCACCACGACGGTGCTACGCCGCGTAGACCTGCCTGGCGCTGTGGCGCTGGCAGAGGAGGAGTCTCCGGGGCAGGACGCCGCACACGAAGTTGGGGCGAAAATGCAGGAGCTAGGGAGTACGGCGCGTGCGCTGCTCGACCGCGAGGGTATTTCCAGGGCCTACCTGGCTGCCCTGGCTGCCGCGTACGCATACGCGGCAGCCAACGGCGTGTCAGGTCCGACTCAATGGCTAGCGAAGGCAATCAACCGCAACACTGCCAACACTCGCGTACACCTCAGCAGAGCGCGCAAAGCGGGGTACTTGAACGGCCCTTCGAGCCACGACCGGGGGTAGCACTCGCCTCCTCGCTACGCGCTTTCCCGATCTAGCCACGTTTCCAAGTCAGCGGGGCGACACCGTAGGGCTTGCCCCACCTTCTTGAACGGGATCTTTTCAGTCCGCCAATTCGCGTACACCCAGGACACGGGCTTGCCCAGGTACTCAGCCACATCAACCACGGACATGAGGACCGACTGACGCTCAGTCATCCACTGCCCTCCAAGGCAGGTCGTCGGGCATTGCCCCACGCTCAACCCGGTGAACGAGCTCCCAGCCTCCGCCACAGTGCTCGTACAGCTCTCCGCCGCGTAGGCCGCGGTAACGGCCGTGCCGGGGCGGCACCTCCCAGCCGAGGGCGAGCCGCGCCAGCCTGAGCGAGGTGTGGACCCTCACGACGGGCGTGCGCTCGGGGATGATGGTCGCGTACGGAGTCTCGCCCAGGTCGGGCAGGTACGGCGCGCACCGGTCCTCCATCTCAGTCATCATCGCCCCCGGCGGGCTGCTGAACGACGCCCGTGGCAAAAGGGATTCCCATGCTCTTCGCCCAGAAATCAGCAGCCATTTCCTTAGCGAGCTCAGCCGGCACAGAGGATGCCACGGCTTCGAGATAGAGATAACCCGCTACTCGCACGGCATGCACGGCCTTAGAGCCGAGTTCGGCAACCAGCTTTACGTTCAGCTCGCTCGCGATGCCCTCAACCAATTCATCAAACGCGTTGTCGTCCATGTGTCTCCTTAGTGCTTGCTTGTTTCGAGGTCTAGAACGCTTCCCCAGCTCCGCTCGCCGATCTCGGCTTCCGCGGGGATGAGCAGGCCCTGAAATACGAACTCCATGATCCGGGCTGCTTTTTCGGCGAGCTCTGCGGCTCGCTCACGAGGGAACGAGAATACGAGCTCATCATGCACGGGGAGCCGAATCCAGGGCGTGTATCCGGCTTTGTGTAGCTCCAGGATGGCCCGAGCGGTGATGTCTCTCGCGCTGCTTTGGATATAGTAATTAAGGGCCGCGTACGGGCGCCCCTTGTCCACGGGAAGCTTTCGCCCTGTGGCCGTGTAGATGTAACCCGTCTTGCGCGCCTCAGCCGAGAGGCGATCAGCGAACGCCTTGACACCCTTGTAGGTGTCCCAGAAAGCTTTTACAGCGGCCTTGGCGTCCTCCTCGGGGATGCCCCACTGGGAGGAGACAGCCCGCCACCCGCCACCAAACCCAACGGTAAAATTGGTGCCCTTGCCGGCCTTGCGTTTCGGGTGCTTGGTCGCACCCTCTGGCATAGGACCGAATGCTGCGATGGCAGTCAGATTATGCAAATCTGCATTATTCCTGAACGCATCCAGCATGACCGGATCACCGGACGCCGCGGCCATCACGCGGAGCTCCATATTCCCGAAATCAATCGTTACCGTGACATGATCCTCCTCCGCCAAAAAGCTGTGCCGCACATAGCCGTCCCCTGCGGGGAATGTCTGCGCCGGGATGCTGCCCGTAATGCTCATCCGAGCCGAGCGCGCGTACAGCGAATTTATGCTGGGATGCACTCGCCCTTGAGCGTCACGGCCCGCTAGAGCTCGATCAAACCAAGTCACCTTCCATTTACCCGCCTTCTTAGCGCTAAGAACTGCTTTAGCTAGCGGATGGTCGATCGAGTTGAGAACGCTATCGTCTACCGCAAGCTGACCTTTGGGAGTGCGCTTGGTCAGCTCGAACCCAAAACCTTTCAAGGCTTCGGCAAGCTGGGCATTGCTATTTGGGTTCTCAACGCCGTACGACCGGGCGACTTCTTCCCAGTGCGCTTTATCGGCAGCGAGCTTGTCTGACTGCGCTTGCGCGTAGTCGCCATCTACCAGATAACCCGTGCGCTCCACCAGGCCCATGACATGGGCTAGGCGGTGTTCCCAGCCGATGAGTCCTCGGGCGCGTGAGCGCGCCGGCACGAGCGGATACAGAATCCCGAATAGGCGGTAGGCCCAAGCCGGGTCCATACCTGCGTACCGCTGATAATCCTCATCCCAGAGATCAACCAGACGCCATATCTTATCCTTCGTGGTCTTGTACTTCTTAGCCAGCTCCCGCATGGAACCTTTGACTTCTTCGGCTGCGGTAGCGTCTATGTAGTGCTTGACGAGCTCTTCCAGCTTGAGCCCGGGGCCGCCTTCCTTGACCGCCCTCGGATCAACGAGGTGGGCGAGTAGCTGTGTGTCCCACAGCTTCGGCGCTAGGCGCTCCATTGGAACGCCGTAACACCGCTCGATCACATGAAGATCGAATTTCCCATTATGGGCGATGAGGAATCGGGCGTACTCCAGCGCCCAGACAACCGCACGCCCGAACTCGGGGTCGGCCTCGACAGGGAGAACGTACGTCTCAGTCGCGTGGCCGAACTGCACGAGCCGTACGGAGAAATCCTCAGCCCACCAGTCAAGGCCCGTGGTCTCTGTGTCGAACCCGAGGAATTCCCCGTGTGTCTCTACGAAGCGCCGAAAGGCAATCAAGTCTTCCGCGGACTCGACCACATTGATATTCACCGCCTGCCCTTTGAGGCGGTAAGACAGGTGTCTCAAAGGCGCCTCCAAGGAGGGGGCCGGGTTTTCGCCCGGCCCCCGTGGCTAACTCAGCTCAGCCATTGGCCTTGAAAGTACCGTCCTTCTGACGCCAGAGCGGGGGGCACTGGGCCCCCTGCGGTCCGGCGCAGAACTGGGCCGCCCACGGGCCGGCCTTGCCGGTACCCTCCCGGAACGTGCGGCCATGCGGGCAGGCATCCGCTGGCTGGTCAGGGAGGACAACGCGGCCGGCCTGAAAGGTCGGCGCCGCAGCGGCCGGGGCGGGCGCCTGAGCGCCAGGACCAGGACCAGGACCAGGACCAGCCGCAGCGCCCGGCTTGGCCGGCTGGTGCGCCTGGCGGACGGCGACGGACGCCGCGGAGGTGGTGGGAATGACACCCTTCGCCGCCAAAGCAGTCAGCAGGTCTACGGCAGCCTGGGCCGCCTCTGCGGCAGTGCGGCCATACACAGCCGGGGTGATCCACTCGGCTTCATACCCCGGGCCACTCTTAAGCGTCATGCCAATCTTGTAGGGCCGGAAAGCATCCGGAACTTCCTCATCAGCAGTCTTAGGCTTGTCGGTTTCACCCCACGGGCTCGGGCCATCAAAGGGATTCGGGAAATTCAAAGGCTACTCCTATGTCTTAGCTCTGCGTATCTCACGATTCATTTGCCGCGCCAAGGCGTCCACGGCCCGGTTAGCGGCCTTCCGCTCGGTGTCGTTGGACAGGGGCAAGCCCTGCACATAACGACGCGTGAGGAGTTCACGTGACGCGCGTGGGAGGCGGTTCAGGGCCAGTGAGGCGTCCATGCGGGCGCTCATGATGTTGTCCGTCACCCTGCACTGCAACACGTCATCCTGGCGCCCGAGCCTTTCGCTCAACTCCTCGTCGGTGTAGAGGAAACTCGCCAGCGCAATGCGCGCTTCGCGTGGCGTGTAGGAATACTGTCCGTCTTCTAGGTCACGGGCATCCCTCTCTCTGCTCGCGTACTTGATCCCAGCCCGCTTGAAGAAATCCCACAGGAACGGCTCACTGTCCTGGTGTTCCTCGATGATGGGCCGCTTAGCGTAAGCATGAGTCAAAATCTCCTGCTTTACGTCATCCTTTTCCACGACCGCCCACCCTCGGGCTATGGAACGCGCGACCCGATCCGCAAGGTTGGCCATGTAGCCCCAGTCAACTTCACTGCTCATGCCGCCTTCACGAACCTTCCGCCCGCGCCCCTTCGGACGCCGCCATAAACGCGGCCTTCGACAATAAACTCACCATTCGGCGCGATGTCCACAGCACACGGCGCCACATGCCGGCTACTCACATAAAGAATCCCGAAACCCGCGCCCCAATTCGCAACGCCACCCGGCCCCAGGTACGTAGCGTGAGTCGGGTCCATGAGGTGCCCGACTTCGAAACCCCACCGCACTACGCGTCGGCCACCGTAGCCAATTCCGGTACGCATCACGCCGAGTCGGTGAGTGTGCCCCATGACGACATTCGTGCCGGCCTTGAGGGCGTGACGAAGAGCGGTCTTACCCGACTCCTGTGATAGCCCCTTGATCTCGTGACCGTGCATGAGCACGGTATCCGGGCCCACCTCGTGGAAAGGCTCGATGAGATCGACCCCGAAACCGTCGAAATCCAGGAGCTTGGAGAAGTGGAAATCGGGCCCGTACTCCGCCAAGGCTGGCGCCTGAGCGCTCAGATACGTCCGCGGTCGCAGATCGTGATTCCCTTCCAGAATACCGAAAGGGCCCTCGTACACTCGCCGGATGGGGCTGAGGAAAACCCGCTTAGTCGTCTCGGAGTCCCGCCGCACACGCTGTTCGTACTCGGTGCGGGTGCCCTGGCTCCACCGGGACGGCGTGGGGTAATCATTTAGGTCCCCGATCTGGTACAGCTCGTCAGGCTGGTACTCGCCAATGAATCGAACGAGCGCCTTGAGATGCCGCGGCGAGTGATACGGGATCTGAGTGTCGGAGATGACGACGATTCGCTTAGTCGCCACTAGGCGGCTCCGAAATGGCGCTGTGCCCGGTGGCGAGCTCGTACGCCTCAGACCACGGCGAGCCTTCATCTTGGAGAGTCTGCACCCGCCGTAGGATCTCTTCCGTGCCTTGCGATATCCCAGAAGTCAGGTGGCCGACCACGCATGCAATGGCCAGGCCCTCGTATAGGGCTAGCTCCTCCAGGGGTACGCCTAGCCGGTGGAGCGCATGCCCCATCACGCACCCGGGGCCCTCAATGGCGCCGGTCTCGTCGCGATGCACGTAGAGACAGTCATCGGCACGTTCCGAGTACTCCGGGCCCTCGTAGACATGAGTCGGCTTCTCCGCCACGACTTGGCGTAGCGTCTTCATCAGCGTGTCATCCGTGATGGTCACTGCTCTGCCCTCCTGAAATGCGGTCGATTTCCCGAGCGACATACCACGCCGCCGCACGCAGGTCTTCGAGCTCCGATGCGCCGCCCTTGCGGCCGGCGCGGACGAGGTACTTGACGGCATTACCGCGATTGAAAGTCAGCAGTTCCGCGATGTCGATCGCCTGCCGCCCATCGCCTAGCTGGTAGTGGGGAGGGGCCTCGACGCTATCCACTGCCACCGGAACTTCCTCTATCTCATGCTCAGAGACGTAAATGAGGCCGCCTTTGCGGCCCTCAAATTGCACCCCGTACGGATACCAGGCCCCGGCCTCTTCGGTGACGCTCACGATGCGCCCCTTACGAATACGCGGCGGGTACATGACCCATCGCCCGTAGGTGGTGGATAGCCGCACCTCTTGTCCAACTCGATATTTCAAATACCTAGCCTCTCTCTCAGCCGTGCGGGCCCCTCCGCGAGGAGCAGTGAATTGGAATCCTGACCATCAGGGAGTCTCACGATCTGCTTATTGGGCAACTTGGCGCCCAGATCATTCATGAGATTGCGTCCGGCCTCGTCGCCCTCGGCAATGAGATAGACCGTGCGATAGCCGCGGAAAGCGGGAGCCCAGTAGTCCCGCCAAGAGCCTGTGCCCGGGATTCCTGCGGCCGGTACGCCGGCCACGGCCCATGCCATTACATCGAGCTCGCCCTCTGGCAGGGCTAGGTAAGGGCTCGCTTGAACGAGGGCAGCCGAGTTAAAAATGCGGGGCGGATCGCCTGACTGGCTCAAGTATTTGCCATGACCAGTGTGGGTCTCTTTGAGTCCCTGCGCTACCAGATATCGCCCCTGCGCATCTTTGACGCACTTATCCGCGATACAGCGGAAACGGATGGTCGCCACCCCGTGGGCGCCCCCGGCGGGGCGCAGATAAGGGATCGCCAGGTATCCCCGGTATTGCTCATGACCAGGTATTGCCGAATCGGCTACGTATCCGAGGCCGAATGCTACGGCCCGGCTGTCGAGTCCGCGTGCCTTTACGTAGGCTTCCGCTGGACTCCCCGGGTAGTGATGGTGGTAGGTCTTGGCTGCTTCCACCGAATGCGGAATGTGCGAATTCTTTGGCCTCAGCGAATGAGCACCCTCTTTCTCTCTGAATTACCGCATACGCGTCCTCTGATAGGCGGCAGACGAAACAGGCCCATCTGCCCGCCGTGACGTTGACGGAGGCGCTAGGCGACGAGTCCGCGTGCAGCGGGCATCTGATGCGCTGATAGCCGGTGTGGTCCTGGCGGACGGAGATGCCGTAGTAGTGCTGGAGCACAGCGCCGATAGAGGGCCGGCTCATGCGGCAGGGGGGACGTAGCGGCGCCCCAGCACCGCGTCACACGGGTAGCTCTCCAGGTACTCAGCAGCTCGGCGCAGTACCTCGGGCCGGTCCCTCGCTCCCCTGGCGAGGAGCGTGCCATTACACCGGCCGCAGAGGAGTCCGCGGATCGCGCCTGACTGGTGCGAGTGATCCACCGCCAGGTGCCCGCGGCGGGTCTCCAGGCAGATGGCGCACCGGCCGCCCTGGTGCTCCAGGAGGCGGGCGTACTCCTCCGCCGTCAGGCCGTACGTGGCCCTGATCCGTGCGTCTCGGGACGACCGGCGCCGCGTGGCCTTCCGGCAGCTCTGGCACACGCGGCCCCGAGGCCCGCTGTAGAAGCGCTCTGCTCGACTCCGCTCGCACTTGGCACAGGGGCGATACCCCTTGCGAGGCTCCGCCATCAGCCCGCCGCGCGTATACGACGCTCGGCTATAAGCTGCCTTTTCAGCTCGTCGGTCTCGGCCACCATGAGCCAGAAATTACCGAGAGGGAAAGCCCGAGCCGACCCCCCGTCGCGGCGGCAGACTACGGCGGTCTTCACGCCGCCACTCGCCGCACCGATCAGAACCTTAGCGAGGTAGCGCACGTTCAAGTGTCTCGCGTCGGCGATTCGCACCACCAGGGCGACACCGGACGTGTCCACTCCAGTCAGATCCAGGTCCGGGAAGCGCGTCGGCAGCATGAAGCCGAACTCCTTCTCGGCCACGAAACCACCCTTAAAAGCCTGCTCCATTACGCTCATTGATCCGTCTCCTCAACGCAATTTACTGGGTAGCGAAAGTTGCGGGTAGTTCGGTCTCAACGTCCTCCAGCAGGAGAGTTGAGCGATCGAGGGTCAGGCTGGCAAAGGTGCCGCCTGACGAGTCTTCGAAGCCCTCGCGGTTCTTGACTGGACTCGCATTCAGGATGCGCACTCCGTCGCCGCCATCCCCCTTGTGGATGGTGATCACAAGCGCCGGAACTCGGCCCACTTTGCCTTTTACGCCAGAGAGCGGAGTCGGAAGCAATCCGTCGCTGTACTCTCCGGTTGTATGGTGAAGCCCTAGCACATGCGCGCTGGTTTCACGAGCCATTTCAGAAAGGTATTCGAATAGGTCTTCAAGGGCGAACGCGAAACTGTCTGAATTCGCCGACCGTCCGGCGTCCACGTTGGTCACGTTGTCCACCACTATCAAGTGCGGCGAGACCCCGAAGACCTCCAGATAGCACAGAAGAAGCGTTTCCATAGCGGCCAGTGTGGGTCGAGCCGAGAAGTCGAAACGAATCCACCAACGCTCACTAAGCGCGCCCTGATACTGCTCAAAGGCATCGTCAAGCAGAGCTTTCTTGATCCGCTTCGCGTCCCCTCCTGTGATCATGGCCGTAGCTCGAACCGTCTGCGTTGTAGACGTGGAATCGGCACTGAAATACAGGCACGGGACGTTGCTGCGGATAGCGAGGTTCAGCGCGAAAAGACTCTTGCCGGTACCCGGGCCCGCCACCACGAGGGAGAACTCTCCCCGTCTGAACTGGACTTCGAGCCGATCGAGCCCCGTCCACGGTTGCGGCAGGGGCTCACCCTCTTCCCCCCGCAGACCCGCCGACTGAGTAAGTGAATACATACGATGCCCCCACCACAAAGCAAGTCTAAGACGAAAAAAAAGAGCACGAATGTGAGACATCGCAAAACCGACAGTGGAACCCGGGGGACGCTGGGAAGCGGCCAGCCTTGACACCCTGGTCCATGTCCGCAAAGCGCCGACCTATCTCCTCCTCGGGCACTTGTGCCAGGTCTACCGGTCGGGACAGGCTTCCCTTCTTGGCCATGTACCAATCGCCCCGCTCGACCTCCAGGCCGAGAGCTTTACGCACAAGGACCCCGTATGTCTGGAGCTGGAATTTCGACTTCATGGAGCCTGTTTTGAGGTCACGCACTCGCACTGATCCAGTCGGCTCTACGGGGAGCTGGTCTACATAGCCCTGGACAGTGACGCCTCCGATCTCGACTGTCAAGTGCAATTCGATGCCCAACTTACCGTCGGGTGCTTTCCAAATGCTCGGACCCTTGTCCTGGGCCCACGCCACATAGGCCGCAGCTTGCTCCCGCCCCAGCGTGTGGCGGTCCTCTATATCAGCTACAGGAGCCTTTCGGCCAGCGGTCATCCACCGGTCTAGGCGCGGCTCCTCGCGCATCGCGCGAGTAGTCAGAGACGTGTATTCATCGCTGAACATCTCTGTGACCACGCCGACTGCCAACTGCCGGCCACTCCGCTCGTACGCCTCGATCGCGGAGTGAAAGGCCGTGCCCTGGTGGGACCAGGCTGCCGGCCGCGGCGTCACTCGCTGCACGCGGCGCAAGTAATACTGGTGCCCGCACTGCTCATACTGCTCTAGCTGACTGACTGAGCGGGTCATACGGGCGACCTTAGCTAGCTGCTCTGACATCCAACTCCTGACTTGACACATGGAATAGTGCGGAAGATGCAACGGCGTGAATCGCGAACGCGGCGGACCATAGCAGGTCCGGGTGTGGGCGCGCGTGTCTTTCTGTCGAAACAACGCACTCTCGCCACGGGGCGACGAGGGCCGCGTCAAGCAGTTCTGCGGCCCCACGATCTACGCCGACATCGCTTTCTACCACGAAGAAATAGACGCCATTTACCTGCGTTGTGATTTCGTGAATCAGCACACAGTCAGAGGCATACGCCACGCGAACCGAAGCTACGCGGGCCGTACTCATTACCGCCTGGACTCCCAAGAGAACGGGTCGCACGAGCTGTCTAGCCATAAAATCCCACCCCCAAACGATCGGAGCCAGGCAGAGGGCCCCCGCCTGGCTCCTGTGTGCTGCTGCTGTCCTGCTAGCCCCAGTTGGGGTCTTGCAACTCGGTCTCGGGCGCGGGCTGGACCGCGCCCTCATCGGCCTGACTGGACCAGTTCGGGTCTCCTGCGGCCCGCTCCACGGCGGAGGCGGACAGGGCCACCCCACCCACTGCTATCGCCGCAATCAGCGCGACGCTAGATACCCACTTCCGGACACGACGCATATGCCGCATGCTTAGTCCCCGCCCTCTCGACTGCTCCGAATGTCACGCCGCGTAGGAGGCACCTGCCCCGCTTCGCGCGCCTGGCGCCCTGACCTGCGGCGTCCGTGCAACTCTGGGACAACCTGCCCCGCTGGTGACTCCCTGTACTCTGCCTAGCCGGCAGGGTGAGATCAAGTGACGATGGCTGCATATATCTGCACTGCGGAAGGAGGAAGGTCAAAGTGGAAGAAAAGGGTGGTCCCGGAAAAGGGGCCCACATCGGACATGCCGACACCTCGCACGATCTTGGGCTCTCCTCCGAGGCGCTAGCGGCTCTGACCGCTCTGCACGCGGGCGAGGCCCACGAGGCAGATACCCCCGGACTGGGCGACCTGATCGAACTGGGCCTAGCAGTCCGGGAGCCGTCTACCCGACGGTACGTGGCCGCAGACCTGCATCACGCAGTCCAAGACGGAGTGCGGTCGGAGCGCGCAGCGATCATTCATCACCTACACCAGATGAGTCAGATAGCGGATGCCGTGGCCGCAGTGGGGGCCAGCGTCGCGGGCGCGGGGCCAGGGCACGTGGCATTCCTCGCCACGCCCGATGCGGCGAACGCAAGGATTGCGCAGGCGCTTGACGGAGCAGCGACGTGCGTGTGGACCGCCCAGCCCACCAGCCGCCCAACTGGGATGCTACGGCGGTCGGTGGAACGGGACCTTCACCTGATTAACCGCGGCCTAAGCTTTCGCACTCTCTACGCGGGTAGTGCTCGCGCCCGCCAAGAGGAGCGCGAGTGGGCAACCGCAGTGACCCGGGCCGGCGCGGAAGTGCGGACGCTGGATGCGCCCTTTGAGCGCATGGTCATTGTGGATCGCCGGATCGTTTTCATCGGCACACATCTGGCAGACCCAGACAGTAAAGCCGCGTACGTTGTGACCCACCCTGCCCTCGCGGAGTACATCGCGGCTGAGTACGAGCAGAAATGGGCTCAGGCTCGCCCCTGGGCCGGCGAAAGGTGCCGCCAGGCTCCAGAGATGTCCGACCGTGCGCGGTCGATTCTAAGAGCCTTGGATGGCGGCAAAACGATCAAGCAAATCGCGGCCCACCTGGACTTGAGCGAACGCACCGTAGGCAAAGAAGTGTCTGATCTTTACGAGATGACTGGCACCGATTCGCAATTCACTCTGGGCGCTTGGTACGGCAGATCTGAGGCCGGGCAATAGGAGAGGAGGGCGGGAGCCCTGAGCGGTTCGCGGGTACTACGCGTATGCAGTTAAGTGCTCCATTGAACGACCCTCAGTTCTGCGCCTTTCGGTAGAGGTGCCTCACTAGGCCAGCGAAAAATCAGGTTCCCATCTTCCGGAGTTCGCTGAACATAGGAAAATCCGCTCTCCGGGTCAAACGCAAGAATTTGCCCCGCCGAAAGACGCCTTTCGAACGCTTCAAGGTCATCCACGGCCCGCTGTGAAAGTTCCTGGCCTTGCTGTCGCTGCATGTATGCCCGGGCCCCTCGATAGCTGCGCTGCTGCATATAGGCGCGCTTTCGGGGGTGCCCACTTAGGTTCCAGGGCAACAGTTGATTGATGCGGGCGTTGTCGCCTTGTATGTAAATTCCCAGTTTATTCAACCGCCACTGCACACCTTGCCGGGTGACCCCATATTTCTCAGCCAAGGCGACAGGAGTTAGCCCGGCGTAAAACTCTTGGAGCAAGATGTGATCGTTGGGCAAGGGCATCGAAGTATCCAAGCAATGGGCGGGCATACCGGCGCTCAATCAGATGAGCCTAGTCGCCGCTCTGGCGCCTAGGCAACCCGCTGACCACCACACGGGCACCGATGCAGTGACCTGCGTCACACTTTCTCGATCCTCCGTCCCACGGCCCTGCCGAGGACACGTACATACTTAGTGAGAACTAAACAGGAGAGCAACTAAACAGGTCACTATATGGACAGCCCCCAAAGGCTGTCCATATGACTGATTCCTCTTAGAGGTATCTGTGAGGTATCTGTCTGTAGTTGTTTGTTGCTCAATCCTGGTCATTAGTCGAGCCCCGGGCGCCAGATCAGCAGCCGCCCGGGGCTCATTTGTCCTACTCCGAGAGGTGTGACTCTGCCTAGAGCTGCACAGATCTGCTACCGGGCCGGCTGCACGCGGACGGTCGTCCGCGCCGGCCAGTGTGGGGACCATGCCCCGGCGCCCTGGTCCCGCACCAGCGCGCGGAACTCGCTGCGACACGCGGCAGCCCGGCGCGTATGGGAGCGGAGGGTACGCCCGCAGGCTCTGCGGCGGGACGGGTACGCCTGTGTCTGGTGTGGGTCTCAGGAGGCCCTGACCGTGGACCACATCACGCCTGTGAGCCGCGGCGGTACGTGGGACCTGACCAACGCGCAGACGCTCTGCGCTGGCTGCCATCGCGACAAGACCGCAGAGGACCGCGCCCTGTAGCGCGGTCCCTCTCTCTTCTCTCCGGCCCCGGAAACCCCGGGGCCTTTCTCATGCCCAGGAGGCCCTGACCGTGGACCAGGAGGAGGACGAGCGCCAGGAGCCACGCGAGCGGCGCCCGTCCCGAGCAACAGAGCGCCACGAGTGGCGGCAGCTCGTTCTCATCGAGCTTGACGAGCTGGCGGAGCTGTACGACCTCGACCTCCCGGCGGTGCATCTGCCGTGACCCGAGGGCCGAAGCCGAAGTCCAACGCCGTACGCAGGAACAAGCACCCCCACGCCCAGGAGCTCACACCTGAGCTCCAGCCGGGCCGGGAGCTCCCCCGAGCTCTCGGAATCAAGACGGCGGGGGCCAAGAGATTCTGGGAGACGTGGACACGCGCCCCACAGACAGTCACCTGGCTTGAGACCGACTGGGCTGAGCTCGAAGTGACTACAAAGCTCGTGGACGCCTTCTTTCAGGGCGATACGAAAGTGGCTGCGGAAATCCGTCAGAGAGTCGCTAAGTGGGGTGCGACCGTTGAGGATCGCGCCAGATTGCGTATCTCCGTCAAGGAGCCCGGCACCGACGAGCCCGAGGGCGATACGCCCGAGGAACCGCCCGCGCTCACGATGGATGAGGAGCTGTACCGCCTTCTAAATACCGAAGCAGGTGAGGCTCATACACGTTCGTCCGCTGACTCTGCGAGCGGCTAATTCGCTTGTCGCTCGCTGGCATCGGCATCACTCTCCGGTGCAGGGGCACCGATTCAGCATCGGCCTCTTTGATGCGAACGGCAAAGCACATGGCGCCGCGATTGTGGGCCGCCCTGTCGCCCGACTCACCCCGCAAGATTCCGTAGCGGAAGTGACCCGCCTTGTCACTGATGGAATACCCAACGGCTGTTCCAAACTCTACGGGGCCGCAGCTCGTACGGCTCACTCCATGGGCTTTGAATACATACAGACATTCATTCTTTGCCGTGAGACTGGCGTATCCCTGATGGCTTCCGGGTGGGTGTGGGATGGCGCGTCCGCGGGCGGGAGTTGGAATCGGCCTTCAAGGAACCGGCAGAGTGCGCACCCCGAAGAATCGAAGCAGCGGTGGGCGAAACAGCTCAATCCGCCTTGGCCGCGACCATAGGAGGTGATCACCCGCGCAGACAGGGAATCTTCCGATAGGGGTCCCGAGCCCCCGTGAAACTCTCGGCTACCAGATCATTCGTTGGGCTCAGAAATACATCGTCACGCCTGACGGTGAGCGCGCCGGCGAGAGCTGGCAGTTCACGCCGGAACAGCTCCGCTTTGTTTTGTGGTTCTATGCCATTAATCCCGATGGGACATGGGCGTACAGCGCTGCGACTCTGCGCCGTGCGAAAGGCTGGGGGAAGACGCCATTGTTGGCGGCCCTGGCCATTGTTGAATTCCTAGGGCCCTGTCGGTTCAGTCATTTTGACGCGTTCGGCCTGCCCGTCGGTAAGGCCGTGCCGTTGCCTGTCGTGCAGGTTGGCGCGACGGCGCTCGATCAGACAGAGCAGACGATCGATTTTATCCGCGGAATGCTGTCGGAGTCGCCGGCCGAGCGTGAATTCGGGCTTGAGATCGGCAAATCGATCGTTCAGTTCAAGTCTGGTAAGCCGGGGTCGATCAGGCCCAAGGCGACTGCGGGCCGAACCAATGAAGGGAACCGCCCGACATTTGCCAGGGCCCCGGTGGGCTGACCCCTGCTGGGGCCCTGGTGAATGCGTGATTCGTTCTCATGGATGAGGTCCATCATTGGGTGGGCACGAATGGCGGGCCCGACTTCTACCAGACCCTGAAAAGGAATGTCGAAAAGACAACCAAGATGGGGTCTCGGTGGGTCTGTACCACCAACGCATACAACCCGCTCGAAGGTAGCGTTGCGCAGATCATCCACGAGTCAGAAATGGTCTTGCAAGGCTTCTGGCTTTATGACTGCGTAGAGGGCTCTATTGCCCTGGAAGACCTACGCACCGCGCGGGCCGTACGCCGGGCGCTCATAGAGGCGTACGGCGATGCCGTGTGGGCCGATATCGACGGTCTAATGCGGACCATTCTCTACGACCGCACGACACCGGATTCGACATACTGCCGCTTCTACTTCAACCAGATCGCCGAGTCATCCGACGGTTGGATGAACGCGGCTGAATGGAAAGCGTGCCTGTCGGAGGGCGACCCGATACGCGACGGCGACATGATCGCGATCGGTTTCGACGGCAGTGTCAGAAATGACGCGACCGGGATCGTGGGCGTCAGAATGCGGGACGCCAAGCTGTTCGTGATTGCCGTGTGGCAGCGACCGGAGAATGCGCCCGAGGATTGGGAAGTTGACGCACTCGCGGTCGAGGCCGCTATCGATGAAGCTTTCCGCCGTTATCGCGTGCTCTGGGTTTATTGCGATCCTCCGTACTTCCAAGAGGCTATCGGGCGATGGGCCATCAAGCACGGCACGGATATCGTCTTCGAGTTCTGGACTAATAAGATCACGCGGACAGTCCAGGCCATTGAGCGCTTCCGCTCCGCGGTCACCTCTCGGGATCTCAAGCACGACGGGGACAAGCGTTTGACGACGCACGTCCTTAATGCCGTGAAACGCGAGGTACCGCAGGGCTCATCAACCGGCGTTCTCATTCAGAAGGAGAACCCAAAGTCGAAGCGAAAAATAGACCTCGCCATGTGTGGCGTATTGGCTCTGGAGGCTCGCGCCGACGCTATCGCGGACGGGCGCATGAAGATCAGGCGTGCCCGTGTCGTCGGATTCTAGGAAGGAGGTTATTTGATAGTTCCCCCCGGTGGCCATAGCGCCATGTCCCCGCCCGAAAGCCCCGCTGACTGGCTCCGGTATCTCTACGGAAAGCTGACCCAGCAGCGGCCGGAACTAGACGGCTACGTCGAGTATTACGATGGCGAGCATCAGCGGCTAGCTTTTGCCCAGATGCGGTACCGTCACGAATTTCGCGAGGTCTTCGAAACGTGGCGGGATAATTTCTGCGGCCTCATCGTGGACTCGTGCACGGAGCGAATGCATGTCGAAGCTTTTCGCCTGGCGGAGTCCCCAGGCACAGACGACCAGGCTCGACACATTTGGCAGCGCAATCGCATGGACGCGCTGAGCGGTGCGGTACACCTCGATAGCCTGGTTCAGGGCGTCGCGTACGTCCTCGTCTGGCCTGACGAGAAGACCAGCGAGCCGAAGATTAGCCCTATCGAGGCCCGCAATCTGGCGGTCGAGTACCGCCGCGGATCTATCACGGAGATAGAGGCAGCAGCTCACTTTCATGTGGACTCCTGGGGTCGGCACTGGGCCACGCTATGGACTCCGGAATATGTCTACGAGACCCGGCCAGGGCAGTCCTGGGAAGAGGGCACGCGGGGCCCGAATCCTCTGGACATCGTTCCCATCGTCCCATTCCGGAATCGCCTGCGACTGAGCGGCGTTGACCGCTCAGAGCTGTCCGATGTGATCCCTATCCAGGATGCAGTGAACAAAGTGATCTCTGACGCGCTGATGGCGTCTGAGACGGCGGCTTTCCCGCAGAAATTCGTCAGCGGTCTTGAGATCACAGAGGACGAGAACGGGAATCCGGTCGAGCCCTTTCAAGTGGCCGTGGACAAGCTCTTGCAGGCCGAGGACCCTCAAGCCCGTTTCGGATCATTCGCTGCGGCTGACCTCGCTAACTGGGTGACCTTGATCAGCATGCTCGTGCAGCACCTCGCGAGCATTTCCAGAACTCCGCCCACCTACTTCCTAGCCAACGGGACCACTTTCCCTTCGGGTGAATCAATTCTCTCGGCCGAAGCCGGCCTAGTCGCGAAGGTAAAAGAGCGCCTTCGGGGCTTCGGCGAGTCCTGGGAACAGGTAATTCGTTTGTGCTTTGCCATCAAACACGACAAGCGGCAGCACGCATACGACATGGAAACTGTGTGGCGTGACCCAGAGTATCGAACTGAGGCGCAGCATATTGACGCGCTTTTGAAGCTGCATCAATTGGATGTGCCCTTGCCTCAACTTTGGGCAGACGCCGGCTATTCAGATGCTCAGATCGCTACTTTCCGCGAGTGGCGGAAGGAAGATGCACGGGCCGCAGCGGAACTCCAACATATCGGCCCTAAGCCTGAAACAGGTGGGGGCTTTGGGGCGACTCCCCAGCCGAAAACGGCCCGCCAAATGGCTTCTAAACCGCCGCAAGGCAACTCAGGCAACGTCAACCGCAAGCTAAACGAAGACTCTTAGGAGGCGCTTTGAGCGACGAGAACAGCACCGAGACCGGCGCCCCGGCCGACGAGGGCCAGGGCAAGACCGACCCCGAGACTGCGCCGGCTGCCCTCCAGGCCGCGCTGACGCAGGCCCAGGAGGAGGCCGCCCGGCTCCGGACCGAGCTGGAGGCCGCACGACAGGCCGAGCTCACGGACCAGGAACGCGCCCTAGAAGACGCCAAGGCCGAGGCCCGCCGCGGCGTCCTGGCCGAGCTCGGCGCGGAGCTGGTGAAGGCGGAGCTGCGCGCCCAGGGCGCTTCGGCCGGCGTGGACGTGGCCGACTCCTTGGAGTACCTGAATCTGACGGCTTTCACCGGCGAGGATGGCCGGCCCAGCGCCGAGCGCATCGGTGACTACATCGAAAAGCAAAAGATCAAGGCTCGGCCGGATTTCCCCGAGCTCCACGGAGCCGGCACCTTTCCGTCTCGGGGATCGGACATTTCCAGCATGAACCCGACCGAGCTCGCCGACATGATCACTGACGGTCGCTTCCTCTAAATCCCTTTTCCCTAGCAGAGAGGCTATACATGGCGCGTACCACGCATCGATTTAATTTGAACCCGGTTCAGGTGACCATTGCGGCACTGGGCCTTTTGGATCGACAGCTCACCTTGGGCGGGATTCCTGCCCGCTATAGCCAGCTCAATTTTACTGGCGGCGTGGGCGATGTGATCAACGTCAACCGGGAGGGCCGCGGAATCAAGGTCCAGGAATCCGGAATCTCCGCGCCGATCGAGAACCCGATCAAGGGCGACAGCGATCGATTCGCCGCGGCCTCGGATCGGCCGCTGCCTACCGCGCCTCGTCGGGCGCCGGACGGCTTCATTCGCGAGTCGCGGTTCCCGGTCCGCCTGACGACGCTGGCTCAGAATGGCACCACGCTGAGCATGGAGCAGATAGCCTTTGATTTGAAGCGCTTCGGCGCCCAGGTGCTCTCCAAGCTGACTCGGGGTTTTGCCGAGTATTTCGATGACACCACGGCCGGCTTCATTAAGAGGAACATTACTCGGGCAGGTCTCTCCGCAGAAGCCATTGCGGCGGTAGGCGGGGACATCAACGTCACCATTCCCGCTGCGGATGGCACCCGTCAGAATCTTGCTGACAGGGCCTTGGCTCTCCGTACCGCCCTCGCGGATGCACGGATGCACATGGATATTGCGAATGTTCCCGTTTCTGAGCGCTACCTCATCGTGGGTCCGGAATTTCACAACATCCTGATCAAGGACCCCGAATTCGTCGCGGTTTCTTACAGCGGCGACACGAACGCCCTGCGGCGCGCAGTGGTCGGCAACATCTACACGTTTGACGTTGTGTCACACAATTCTTTCGGCCTTGAGGGCTACGTCTTCCACAAGTCGGCCATGCTCCTCGCTTCCGCTTGCCCTGCAATTCCGATGGGCGCGGTTACCGGCTCCGTCCAGGACGTAAACGGGATCGCTACCAGGATGCTGGTGGATTATGACTACGACAAGAAGGCGGACACCATCGGCCTTGACACTATGTACGGCCTGGCGACTGTGAAGGAAGATCCAGATTACGAGGCGCGGGGGGTTTTGATCGGCGAACAATTCGTGCGCGGCCTCAAGATCAATATCACGGAAAAGGCCGCTGGAACTGCCAGCGCGGCCAGTAAGCGGGGCCGCGATAGCTGATCTGGCATTCGCGACGGTAGACGATGTGGCCGCCCGTCTCGGGCGGCCCATCGGCCTCGATGAGGCTCCGCGAGTGAGCGCCTTCCTCCAGGACGTGAGCGCCTTGATAGAGGACTACTGCGGGCGCGAGCTGCTGCGCCGCGAGGGTGCGACCTTCGCCCTGTACCCGCAGGGCGGGCCGGCCCTCCCGATCCCCCTCCGGTACCGGACCCGCCTCACGATCTCCGCCGTCCACCAGGACGGCGCTGTCGTCACGGACTACACGCACCGCGGCACCGAGCTGGTGCGCGACGCTCACTGGCTCGGGCAGCTCGTCACAGTGACTGGCTCCTGGGGCCACACGCCGGCGCCGGCCGGCCTGGTCGCCATCACCAGTGCCGAGGTCATCCGGTGGCTAGCGCTGAGTCCGGGTGTGGAGTCGGAACGGGTCGGAGAGGTTGAGGTGTCCTTTGCCGGGGCCGGCACGGCGCAGGCCCTCTCAGGCGCCGCGCGGGCCTCCCTCCGGCCGTACCGAAGACCGACCGCAGGGACGCTCAATCTGGCAGCGAAGCGCGTATGGGAGTGAGCCCCGCACACGCGGGGATACGCCAGCCTCGCTGACCTCGCACACGTCGTCACGGAGCCAACCCCGCACGCGGGGACGAGTGAGTGTGTATCGGGTCTACGGTTGCTTGGCTTGGGCCATCCCCGCCCACGCGGGGACCAGCAACCAGGATGACATAGAAGGGAGTTCGCCTGCTCTCATTCACTGAACCCGTAGAGATCTGGCGTACGGTCGCCAGGACAGAGACCGCGTACACGACGCGCCCAGACTGGGACCAGGCCGTACGCGTCTGGGCTGGACTGGGCTCCGTCCAGCCGGAGGAGGAGGGCCAGGAGGAGGAACCCGACCCGGGGCGCCGGCCCGCCGCTGAGCGCCTGGCGGTGTTCCTCCCTTATGGGGTGGACGTGGCCACCGCGGACCGCGTGTTCGTGCGCGGCGCCCGCTACGAGGTAGACGCGATCAAGCGGCGCCCCCAGACCTCTCGCCGTCACGTCCGGCTGAGCCTGTGGCGGGCGGTCACATGAGGCGCCCTCGCGTGCGCTTGGTCCTCCGCCCCAACTGGGAGACCCCCTTTTTCCGCGGCCCCCAGGTGCGGGATCTGATCGCCCAGCGCGTTGACGAGCTCCAGGTCGAGGCCATCCGCCGCGCCCCGAGGCGTCGCCGGAGTCGCCCGGCCCCTTGGAACGCCGTGTCTCGCAATATCAAATCCATCATGCAGCGCACGTCCGAGGGTTGGCACGGGATCGTCTCGGTGGAGCCGAATCCGCGGGCTCGTCATGCGCTGCTCCAGGAGGACGGATTCACGGACCGGTCGGGTCGTGAACATCCGGGCCGGCGCTTTCTCAAGGAGGCTCTTTACAAAATGAGGATCGATTGACAGTAGACGCTGTTGAGGTCGTGATCGAGTTCCTCCGCACTCGTCCGAGCATTCCGCGCGATGCGGTGCGCGGCGACATGACCGAGCACACGACGGGTGCCACGACTGTCTATCTGGAGCACTCGGGCGGCTATCGCGTCGTCCGCGAAGCCATGGATCGAGCTGACATTGAGTACGAGGTGTATGCGCTCGATCGAAAGCGCTGCATTGATCTGGCTCTGCTCGTTCGTGAAGAATTGCTAGAGAATCTACCCGGAATGATTCTGGGTGGGGCTGAGGTGCTGGACATAGGGGAAATCTCAGCTCCGGTCTACATCCCGGATGTGACCTCGCGAGAGCACGTGTACGGAGGTGAGGTGAGTGTTTTCTACACTCCTTATCCCTAGCATCTCCGGCGCCCTCAGGGCCCTGATGCTGCGATACATAACCCGGCGGCGCCGATAGAGGCGCTGCCAGCCCACCGACCAATGAAGCGCCCTCACAGCAGGGCGCTTTTTTTCATGCCCGCAGGAGGACCATGGCTAACAATGCTCAGAAGATCCGCTTCGCGCCTAATGGTGCGCTGTACATTGCTCCGGCGCCCGTGGATGGGGCGACCGGGGGAACTAAGCCACCAACCGAGCTCGGCGACGGGAAGACCGCGCCGCCCGGCTACCGCGATTTCGGCTACGTGGACGAAAGCGGGGTCACTCTTACCCCCAGCGTGGAGACGAGTCCGGTCGCGGCCTGGCAAAGCGCCGTGCCGGTGCTTTACATCGTGACCGGCGCCGCTTTCTCCGTGAAGTCCACCTTTATCGAGACCAATTCTGTGACCACCGAGCACTTTTTTGGCGCCCCGTGGACGGAGATCAAGACCGGCGAGACGGGGACAGGTGTCTATCGATTGAATCTGTCGTCCACTCCCGAATTCTCCGATGTGAGCCTGGTAGTGGACTGGCAGCAGAAGGGCTATCTGTGGCGCGTGGTTATCAGTCGCGCCATGGTCTCTGACCGCGGAGCCATTCAGCTCACTCGCAAGGAACCGCACAAATACGAATTGACTCTAGAGGGCCTGGACTTTGCGGGTGGCCTTGGCTACGTGCTGACGAATGACCCGTCCATCATGCCGCCGGCCACTTCCCCCGGCACGCTGTCTAAGTCCGCCTCTGCCTGAATTCCACTTACCCCTAGGAGCTGCCTGAATGACCGCCAAGAAGCCGAAGAGCGCCACCGCGCCCAAGAGCGCCGGCCAGCAGATCGAGGCCGCAGAGAAGAAGACCACTACTTTCGAGCATCGCGGCATCGTTTTCACCATTCCCGTGGGCAAGGCGCTGCCAATCGATGTTTTCGAGACCGATGACGAGATTGAGGCCACGAAGCTCATTTTGGGTGAGAAGCAGTGGAAGGCATGGAAGAACTCGTTCGAAGAGAGAGCGTCTTTCGGTGATTGGACGGATCTCCTGACCGCAGTCACTGAGGCTCAGGGGATGGCCATCCAATCGGGAAACTGATTGATGCCGTCCGCCTAGTGCAGGAATACCCTGATGAGCTCGAAGCGGACCTACTCGAATTCTTCGGCGTGGACCTGCTCGACCTCTGGCGTGGACGGCTATCTATCCGCCGAGTCGGTGTGCTGATTAAGTCCTTGATGAAGAAGCCGGGCCGCTCGTCGTTGCTCCAAGCAATGGACGAGCGGGCCCGGTGGTCTGACTCCGATTACATACTCGCTCGTGCGTCCGATGCTCTAGAGCTCTCCAATTACATCGCCATCAAGGTGAACGCGGAGGACACGAAGGATATACCTTTCCCTGAGCCGCTTCCGCGGCCGGGAGAAACGGAAGACGAGGGGCCGGCCGAGAAGTCTGGCCAGGAAATGTCGTCACCACAGGAGATCATCAGCTTCTTTGGACAGATGAACAACCTTTAAGGGGGTGCCTATGGCCGAAGGCCGCACCCCTATCAAGGTCGGTTCTGGCTACATTGAGATTTACCCGGATCTCGACCGCGATGTAATGTCGCGGCTACGGGGCAAAATCATTGCTGAGCTCCGTAGCATTGGCACGGCAGCGGGAAAAGAGATCGCCGAGGCCGCGGAGAAGGGCCTCAAGGAGCTGCCGCGTGATGTAGCGCGGCAGGCGAAGAAAGCCGCGCAGGCCGCAGTGAAGGAAGCCAAGGACAGCGCCGAGACGATCGAGCGCCTGGAGCGGGAGGTCACCCGCCAGTACGGCCAGGAGGCCGGCCGGCGGCTCCAGGAGATGCGCGACTTCTACCGCCGCCAGGAGGCGCTACAGCAGGATGCCTCCGCCACCACCCGGCGAGCTCTGCGAGAGACCGTGCGCCAGGAGGAGCGCGCGGCGCAGGACCGCATAGCGGCCGAGCGGGCGCGGGTCCGCGAGGCCGAGCGCCTGGCGGTGCAACAGCGCCGGGAGGCGGAGCGTCAGCAGCGGGAGATCACACGTGAGGCCGAGCGCCAGCAGCGCCTACAGGTGCAGGCCCAGCGCGCGGCACTGCGCCAGCAGGTGCAGGCGCAGAGAGAGGCCACACGCCAGCAGATAGCGGACATCCGAGCTCAAGCCGCGGCACAGCGGGCCTCTCTCCAGGACGGCATTGCCGCGCAGCAGCGCACCATAGCGAATCTCCGGACTCAGATTCGGGACGTTCGTCGGGGTATCCAGGACACCACCACGACAACTCAGAATTTTTTCAAGCGCGCTGAAACGTCACTGCGGAGAACCGGCACCTGGTTTGACCAGGTCGGCACTCATATCCACGAGGCCGGCACCATTCTGACGCAAAAATTTCTGGGGCCGCTGGCCGTGGCCGGCTCCACGCTTACAGCGATAGGCGTTAAGAACGCGGACACACGCCTGCTTGGACAGCTTGGCCTTAGAGCTGCGGGCGTATCTCCTGACGTGGCTGCCAAGCAGATGAAGGCCATTCAGCATTACGCCATCGATACGCCTTTCAGCATCGATGTCATGCACGAGTACCAAATGAAGCTCATTCGGTCGATGGCCGGTGCGGATAAAAATTGGTTCAGTAAGAACCCTGACAAACGTACTACTGCATCAAATAAGGCCGCCGCCAAGACGACAGAGCTGATCCGTGCAATCGGTGACGGCATGGCCCGCGCGGGAAACCTGAACCCCCAGGAATTTGCCCGCGCCATGTACGCCATTGACAAGATCATGGATCGTGACCGGGCTCCGACTCGAAATGTGACGCAGCTCGTGAATGCCACAGGCATTCCGGCCGCAGAGCTCGCCAATCTTTTGGGCTTTGAGAGTTCAGAGGCCATGTGGAAGAAGATCGGCACCCCCGCCAATAAAGGTGGAGGCGTGACCGGTGTCGAGATCGTCAATTCCCTCCTGAAAAACTGGGAGGGAACTGACGGCCGAAAGGGCTCGAAGGGCTACGCGGAGCAGACCACCAGCGCCACCATCTCTGGTCGCATCCAGCAGATGAAAGAGCGAGCCGCCTTCGAGCTCGGCAACCTCTTCGCCAAGGAGAACAAACAGGGCATCTACGAGTACACGCCCCTCGGTGAACGTCTGATGGGCAAGAAGACCGCGCTTAGAGACATGAAGGGAGAGATTACCGGTTACGAGTACCGGGGCGGTCTGCTTGAACAACTCCAAGAAATGGCCAAGGAGTACGGGCCGGCCCTGCCCAAGGCGCTGGGCATTTTCATGGACGCTCTTGAGAGCGGCGCCGACACAATCGAGTCGATCGCCGAGTTCCTGCGAGAGCATTCGTACATCACGGAGACTGCGGAGGCTTTCGCCAAATTCCTGATCGAGTGGGGCCCCCTCATTCTTGCCGTGGGCCTTCTTTCGAAGGTCATTGGCAAGGTAACTGGCCTCGTGGGTAGGGCCTTCACTCCGCTAGCGGCAGTTACACGCGGAGCAGTGCGCGGAGCGCGGGGCGGGGGGAATCTGCGTCAGCAGCTCCGGGCGCGGCGCACCGCGCGCACAGAGGCGCGCGAGGCAGGCCGGAGCCCGGAGGCGATCACCCAGGCGGGCCAGGCTGCCTACCGGCAGCAGCGGACCACCAACCGAGGCGGCGACGCGCGCGGCCTAGGCCGCCGCATGTGGGACGGCCTTATAGGTACGAGCGGCGGCAGCGACGACACGCGCTCACAGCGGGCGCAGATACGGGCGCTCGAAGATCAGATAACCGAGGCCCAGCGCCAGGCCGCGGAGCTCCGTGACGAGCTGCGGCAGGTCAACAGCCAGACCATGCGACAGATCGCCGATGCCCTGGCGGGCTCGGGCGGGGCCTCTGTCGGTGGCGCCGCTTCTCAGGTCCAGGGCGCGCTACGCCAGGCGCAGACGCAAGCGCAGGCCCTCAACACCACACCTACCAACGGGCTGCGTCGCGAGCTCGACGCGGTACGGGCTGCGGCCGATGGCGTCACCAGCTCGACCCGCACCTCTGCCGCAGAGGTAGGCAAGCTGGACGGCTTGCGGGCGGCCCAGGTGCGTCAGCAGCTCGACGCGGTGAAGGCCGCCGCAGACGGCGCCAGCAAGGCCGTGCGCAACGCGAGCGGCGAGGTACGCACGCTCGACGGCCGGAAACTCGGCTCGCTGCGGGTGCAGCAGATCGAGACGACGACCAAGCGCACAGACCAGCTCAGAAACGCCGTACGCGCGGCGGCCGATCAGGTCGGCAAGCTCGACGGCAAATCTTTGAGCGCACTGCGGAATCACTTCAAAGCCACGACCACCGCGGCGAACGGTACGGAGAAGGCAACCAAAAACGTCTCTGCCGCAGTCGTCAATCTGGCCGGTCGATCTCTCCGGGCGCTACGGCAGCAATTTGATTCCGTGACAACCGGTGCCAATGAGGCGTACAAGAAAGTCGGACAGGGTACCGGAGCCGGCTCTCTGGCCGGCCGTATTGGTCTTCTGAATCAGCGCTCCCTCAAAGACATTACGAAGCGCGTGGAAGATCTCGCCGGGGCCCTGGATAAGGCCCAGGGCCACGCTAAGGGGACGGATGAAGCCCTAGGGTCCATCGCCGGCAAGGCACCGGGAGGGGGCGGAGGAGGAAAGCCCAACCGGCGTGCCCGTGGCGGCGTCATCAACGAGGGCGGGGGCGGTGTACTTCCTGGCTATGCACCGTGGATAGACAAAATTCCAGCTCTCCTCTCGCCCGGTGAAGCGGTCCTACGGCCCGAAGTTACGAACGTCCTCGGTGAAGCGCGAATCAATGCATGGAATGAGGCCGCCATTCGCGGCCAGCTTTCCCGCCATGCCCGCGGCGGCATCGCCGGCAAGGGAAATCTGAGCCTTGACTCAATCAAGGACTACATAGCCGAGATGGACATTGCCCCCATGGGCAAGGCCGCGACAAAGGTCATGGGTCTGGATGCGTCCTCCGATGCTCTCGGCGGGCCAACGAAACGAGGCATTCTCGGAGTCGGCGACATCGGCGCCCGATACACGGGCACCAAGGCCGCGGAGCGATTCCGGGGCATGTACGACTGGATCACTGAGGACTCATGGCAGGCCCTCCGCCGTATTCCGTCCCTCGTGGGACAGGTGGCCGGAGTTGTCGGCGGCGCCGTCGCGCCCACGCTCAAGGACCATTTCTGGGATGACATTTGGCGGGGCTCTGGAAACATCGTGGAGCGCGGCCAACGCTTCCTAGGTCACGTCTTCTCGATGGACACCCTAGGCAGCATCTGGGATGACCTAGCGGGGGGTGTACTGGAGTCCGCGTCATCTCTCTGGGACACGGTGACCTCCGTAGTCAAGGACCCGATAGGCGCTGTCACTGGCGGCGTGGATGACATCTACGGGATCATTCGCGGATCGATCAATAACTACGTCGCCATGTTCGAGACCGTGAAGGAAATCATGGACTCGCCGAAGGCATACGCAGGACGCGTTGCGGGTGAGTTCCTTTCTACAGCTAAGGAGGCGATGCCGAACACAAAGGGCCTCTTCGATTTCGATAAGGGCAGTCGAGTTACTGACGACATGCCCGGCGACGGAGGGCTAAGCAGTAAGCCCGGCCCTGGCAATGCAGTCACTCAGTGGGCGCCTGTCGCTAAAACGGCAATGACGATGCTCGGAATACCTCACAAATATCTGAGCACGGTACTCCACCGTATTCAGGTGGAGTCCGGAGGAAACCCGAGCATCATTAACATGTGGGATAGCAACTGGGCTGCGGGACATCCTTCTGTCGGATTGCTCCAGGTAATCGGGCCGACTTTCCGTACGTATGCCGGGCCTTTTGCTCGTACGCAGCCGTCGGCGTACGGAACGTCCATGAACCCGCTCGCCAACATCTACGCGGGCTTGAATTACGCGACGCACCGTTACGGCGCCCGTTGGCCACAGGTGCTTGCAGGGACCAGCGGCTACTGGACCGGGACCCGTTCTGCCTCTCCCGGCCTGGCGCTCGTAGGTGAGCTCGGTCCCGAGCTGGTCAGCATGCGCGGCGGTGAGCGCGTCTGGGACCACGAGGAGACCAAGGCCCTGTTGAACGGCGGTCCCCGCTACGAGATCCACGTCCACGAGGCCCGCACCGAACCAACCCCGCAGGCAGTTATGCGAGCCCTCCAGCAGGCGGAGGCCCTATACAGCCCACTCTAAGGAGGTGATCGCCCCTGCCTATACCTGTAGGAGTCACGAGCCCGGCGCCGGAGCACCAGCCCATGCCTCCGGTGCCGGAGCAGTGGCAGCGCACGAGCGTGGTCCTGGTCGGCGAGGCCGGCCGCGGCGAGGAAATCCCGCTCACGGGCCACAGCAGCGCATGGCCCGGAATCTTAATCCAGCCTGGGGCTACGGGGCTTGACATGCCGCCTGTCGCCCTTTTCGCGGATGAGAGCCCGAGTCTTGACGGTTCCATTTTCCGCAGCGCCCGGACTCAGGCGCGAAAAGTCATGATCCCCGTTTTCTTGTATGGCGTCGATCGCCGGACGGTGAACGAGTTGAAGCGGGCGCTTTTCCAGGCTCTCAACCCGGCGCACGGCCATTGTCTGCTGCGCTTCACTGAGGGCGACCACACGCGACAGCTCTCCGCCTACTACGAGGGCGGCGCCGAGGGTGCCGAGGGTGAGACAGCGGGCTTCACGTGGGCCCGCTATGGGCTCACCTTCCAAGCGATGGACCCCTATTTCTATCCACTCGCCCCCGAGCGTAGGAGGTGGGATTTCGGGTCCGGCGACCCGATGCTGAGCACGACACGGCCTTTCCTGCCGCTGCGCGTGGCCGAGGGCGCGCTAGGGGGCCCCTATACACTCAGCAATCCCGGCGACGAGGACGCATGGCCCATTTGGCGCTTGTACGGGCCCATCAAGTCTTTCGCACTCACGAGCCCGGTCACTCCGCGCCGGCCGCGGAAAGCAGTGCTGCGGGCTTCTCCGCCCGTTGACGGCTCTGACCTCGTGCCAGCCGGCAAATCGCTCACGATCGATACGCGGCCCGGAAAGAAGACCATCAAAGACAGTGCCGGAGTCAATTACTGGTCGCGTATGGACGTGGCTCCGGCCTTTTGGCCAGTGGAGCCGGGAGAGACAGAGGCAGACCTAGCGATTGTCACAGGTGGCGGTAAGGCCGCCGTGACGCTAGAGCTCATGCCGCGGTACGCGAGCTATGTCTAGAAAGGAGGCAAGACTCTGGGGTATCGAGTTGAGGTATTCGATAAGAATCTACGGCGCGTCGGCGAGATCGATGAATGGATCTCGCTTGACTTTACGGTCCGACTAGTGCAGGCCGGCATTTGGCAGCTACTCATCAAGGACGGCACGCCGCAATCAAAAATCATCGAGAAGGGGGGCGGCATCGCCATCTATCAAGATGGCGTGGCTAAGCCCATACTCTCTGGGCAGGTCGATGTCTTCCAAAAATATTGGACGACGGTGCAGCACACTGGTCCGGGTTCTCTTTACATCGGCGGCAAGTGCCACAATCAGCTTGCCTATCGGCGTCTAGCTTTCCCCGATCCCCTGCGGCCGATTACGGATCAATACAAGGTGCCGAAGGTCCGGCATGTGCACAATGCCCCGACAGCGGGGCAGCTTCTCTTTCGTGAGCTAGATATGGCTATGGGGCCGTCCGCCCTTCCTGATAGGCGGGTGGCCGGACTCAATCTTGTAGACCGAGCGATCGGGCTTCACCAAAATGATGTGGTCCGCTGGGATGTCCTCGGATCGAAATTCGAGGAGTGGTGCGATCGGCGCGCAATCGCCTACCGCCTCATCTACAACCCCACCACGCAAAAGGTGGACCTTGACATTTTCCAGCCCCGCGACCGCTCAAAGGACGTGCGCTTCTCGACCGAGCTAGGAAATCTCCGCGAATACATCTGGACCTTGAACGCACCAAGGGCGACAAGGGCGATTGTCGGGTGTGCGGGTGAGGGCCAGAACCGCTATTACTACCAGAAGGTTGACAGCGCGTCCGAAGCCGAATGGGGAATCTCCCACGAAGTTTTTGTGGATCGCCGAGACATTCAGGTACGCATCAACCGCGGCACGGGTGAACCTGTGAAGGCCGACGAAGAGATGACAGACGCGGAATTCAAAGCCGCACTAGAAGCGGCCAAAGAAGCTGCGGCCGAAGCTCTTGCAGAGGGCGAGAAGGACGGCAATTTTCAGATTTACCCGATCGACACGGAGGACTGCGCTTTCGGGCGCGATTATTTCGTCGGTGACATCGTGACCGTGGCGGTAGATGGCACGGAGTATTCAGATGTGGTGCGCGAAGTCGTCGTGTCCGTAGACGACGGGGGTAAGGCCACGGACATTAAGCCGAAGATCGGCCAGCAGGGTAGCGGCGAGCCCTTGAATCTGTACCGGACCGTTTTCGATATGCAGCGGAAGCTGCGCAAGCTCGAAGCTAGGATGTGATGCCTTGGCAGAAGTCAGTTACCCATTCAATGCCGCAAATCCGAATGGCGGCATGGATGTCGTGGCGCAAGCGCAATGGCAGTCTATGGCCACCATGTGGAGCCCGGACCGTGTAAATTTCCAGCTCACTGGCTCTAGCTACGGTTCTACCTCGCTGCCCTTCTACGCCAAGGTGCTAGACAATCGCACGGTCGAGATAGCCGCCGGCTCCGCGTGGGTCGGCGGCTTTTTCTATCAGCTTTCTGGCACGAGGAGCATTACCGTGCCGGCGAATTCGGGCGACAAGCCGCGGAAAGACCTGATTGCGATTCAGGTGGACCTAGCGAAGAGCAGCGCGAATATTGTGCTCGTCCAGGGAGCGCCGGCCGCTACTCCGCAGGTTCCGCAGCCTAGGCGCCAGCCTGGCGGACTGTGGGAAATGCCCTTGTATGAAGTCGTAGCGGGGGCCCGAAACGCCTCTGTAAGCGCCACAGGGCGCATGCCGTTCTCTGTCCCGGGCCCTGCGGCCTATCCGTGGAATACGACTGAGAGCGCGGCTCTACAGCCTCGCGGCTCGTTCATTTACGACATGGACAACAACGGGGGTGACAGCCCCTATGAGGCAATCAACACTCGTGACGGCTATGTCATCACCCGCAATTTCGCGAAGTCAAGGACATACACCCCCGCCCTTCTCGGCGGGGGCACGGTTCCTGAGTCCTCACGGTGGGGGCGCTGGCGTTGGATAGCGCCGAACATGATTTGGTTCTCTGTTGTCATTGAAAATCCGGCGACGAGCGACGTAAAGCTGAGCGGCGACAACTGGATTTTCGGCGTTTCGCTTCCCGTACATGCGAATGGCCGGACTGGGCAGGTCATCGCAGGTCACATAGACAACAACGGGACGGGCGGGGCAGTCAGCCCCGCATTGCCGAACTTCTCGGATGTCATTGGGAAAATCGGTAAGGGCGGTGCCCCAAGCGCCGTCTTCCTGTATATCCCAAGTCCTGTGAGTACCAAATCTGGGCTCGATGGTCTGAGCATCATCCCGCGAAAGGGGACGCTCACGCTTTCTGGCGTCTACGAGGCGAACCAGTTTGACGAGTAGAAGGGAGGCGTATGCAGATCCAATTTGGGGGGACCGCGGCCGACGTAGCCGAGGACGCTGACGGCCGGCGCGTGCCGCACGCGACGGGGACTGTATGGGACGGGGAAGGAGAGGGGGCGACGCAGCTCGTTGTCACGGACGAGTACGGGAGCCCGATGACGGAGCTGCGCGCGGATGCTGACGGGATGATCCCCCGGTTCTACGTCGAGGGTGGGCCCGAGCGCGTTCACGTGGATTTCGGGGCCGGCCGCGTGGCCCTGGTGGCGGTAGACGTGGGCGACAGGCTACGGCAGCACCAGGGCCAGGAGGACGCGCACGGAGACCGGGCCTGGACCGCTGACCATCTAGCCGGCCTCATGGGCGTACCCGGAGGGCTCGCCACCCTGGACGCGGCCGGCCTGGTCCCCGCCGCGCAGCTCCCCGCCACGGCGCAGGCCGCGGAAACTCAGCTCGTCGCCGAGCTCGACCAGGAGCGCGGCCCTGTCCTCTTCGAGGGAACGGCCACGTTGGCAGACGGCAGCTCGGTGCGCGCCGTGCTCCGGCTCGACGCCGCGGCGGAGGCAGGGTGACGGCTACTCAGATACTCGCCCTAGCGGGCAGCCTCTCCGCAGTCGTCAGCGCGTACGTCATGCTCTGGGCTGCTTTCAGAGTCAGCACTGCGCAGATATGGCGCGAGGAAGCAGAGGCCCAGAAGGTCAGGGCCGACCGGCTCCAAGACGACCTAGCGGAGATCAAGGAACGGCTTACGCGTATCGAGGCGGAGAACGCGAGGCTGATCCAGCTTCTTACTGCGCTCGACCCGCAAGCCGTAGCGCGCCTACCGCGCTAGCGCGGCACACGAACCAACCGGCCCGGCCGACTGCCGGGCCTTTTTCATGCCCGAAAACAAGAGGAGACGACTTGGGTACACAGTGGATTGCTGGCGCAGAGCGGCTTGGAGACGGCACTATTGGCGGTCCGATGGACTCGCCGGGCCGGCCGGCTCGCGTTGTTTGGCACACGACAGAATCTGGCGACGGGAACGCGGCTTTCAACGCGGTGGAGAGGTATCTGCGTCAGATTGGCGCGGAGCCCCACATTCTCTACTGCCCTGCCACAGACAGGATCGGGCAATTCGGCCCTCTCGGGCACAGCGCCCGAGCGCTGCGTAATGATGGCGCGGCCCGCACGAATCGGACGGGCAAGGCATGCATTCAGATCGAGGTACTTGGCAGGGCCGGGACGCCCTTCACGGGCCATTGGAAGCCGGGCCCCAATTTTCGAAAGCTGATGGCTGCGATCAGAAGCTGGGGAATCCCCGATGCTTTCCCGGCTGGTACGCCGGCGAAGACCGCGAGTGCGGCGAAGCGGGACCGGAATGTTTGGCTGACGAGGGGTGGGCACTTCGGGCATTCTCAGGTCCCTGGTAATGATCACTGGGACCCAGGGGCCATCAGCACCAAGGCGCTTTTCCTGGCTGCGGGCGGGGGGAGTCCGGAGCCAAGCCCGAGCACGTACACGGTGCAGCCGGGCGACACGCTTTCCAGTATCGGGCGAAAGACAGGCGTCTCGTGGAAGGTGATTGCCACGCTGAATGGCCTCAAGTCGCCTTACCCACTCAAGCCGGGACAGGTGCTCAAGCTCAAGGCTCCGAGCAAGCCGCCGGCGAAGCCGACGCCGCCCGCGTTTCCGGGCCGGCAGCATTTCAGGGCAGGGGCGGTGAGCGCGCACGTGACCACGCTCGGCCGGCAGCTCGTCAAGAAGGGATACGGGCGCTTCTACACGGAGGGCCCTGGGCCGCGGTGGACAGAGGCTGACCGGACCGCCGTGCGGGCGTTCCAGCGGGCGCAAGGGTGGGCCGGGGCAGACGCAGATGGCTACCCCGGCCCCGAGACCTGGCGGCGCCTGTTCAGCGCGTAGCGGTCGAGGTGATGTGAGCCAGGTCCTGACTCGTCAGGCGGCCCCCCACCGGCCACGCCGACTGGGGCGGCAGCGGCAGCCCCTGGGCTGCGCGGATCGCCTCATCCCGGCCGCAGTCCGCACAGATCGTCACACCGGGATCGTCCAGCTTCGCACGCGGCTGAGCTCCGCCGTCTGTGGGGTACGCACGAAGCCGCCCGTGGCAGCGGGGGCATTGATCTATGGACATGGGTCGGTGTCCTTATCTTCGACGGGGCGCAATCGTCCCACAGTGGGCACGAGGGCCGGCGCTGGACGCAAGAAAAGCCGGGGTAGCCGTCTGCGGCTACCCCGGCTATGGCTCCGGCTAGGCCGGGGAGGTCCAGGTGAGCAGTGGCCCCGAAACGGGCCATTCCCCGGGCGGGGTCGGCGGCAGGCCGCGGCTATCCCGTACAGCCTCGTCTAGGCCACACGGCCCGCAGATTCGCCACTCCCGTCCAAGGCTCGCGCGTGAGCCGGCTCCAAGATCTCCCGGGAATTGCGCCAGCGGCCCCCGGCATCGAGGGCAGGCCCCATTTTCCTTTGCTTCGGCTTGGTCCGTTAGCGGAGCACTCGACAGTTCGTTATCCATTCCATTACACCTACTCTCTTTTTCCTGTTCCCGCAAGGGCTATCACCCGATGGAGTGACACATGTCCAATATTCTCCGTTTCATTTCTCAGCATGGCGTACGGCTCTATGCTCTGCTCGCCGCAGCTATACCGCTGCTGCTGATCTACATCCCCGGTCTTCCCGCAGAGGCGCTGCTCAGTTTTGCGGCGACGCTTTTTGGCGCGGGTGAAGTGGCGCAGCGGCATGAGGACCGCAAGACCGATAAGGCCATGTATCTGAACATTTTCTAAGCTCAGACACAAAAAAATCCCCCTCCTCCGGCGCTTGCCGGAGGAGGGGGATTTTTTTGTCAGTCCCGGGTTTTCGCTAGTTCATCCTGGATTTTCCTCACCGCAGTGCGGGTGACGTGCGTAGCTTGCGCTATGTCAGTCCTCGTTGTCTGACGTAGGGCTAAAGCCTTCACAGCCTCTCGCAAAGCTGTCTCATAAGCTTCCTCAGCAGCCCGCAGGGCATCCAACTCCGCCGACGTGGGGATAAGCGCCACTTCGGTGGATTCTCCAACGAGGGTAAGCGCGGCTTCGATACTCTCTTGGGCCCTTTTGAGCGTCCTTCCATGCCCGTACACGCCGACGAGGCCAGGGACATCGACGTACCAGGCCCGACCGCGCCGAGCGGCCCGGCACTTAATGACTTCGCTCATCCTTGTCGCCTCAGATCGTCTATCACCTGCTGAGCCATCAATTCGGGCAAAGGGGAGGGCAGCGCCATGCGCCGGCCTCCAATCTGGTACAGCGCGTGCGTGCCACTGCGGTTGATGAGGGTGACGCTGTAGCCCAGCTCGCGGGCAGCGGCGCGAACGCGAGACAGGCCCGTACCGCTGCCCGCGCGGGTGCGCAGTTCCGCGGTTACTTCCTGCGTTTGCTTCCATTCCTCCAAGCTGACAACTGGTTCATGAACGATTTCCGGTGACCAGACCCATTCGGAAACCGGGTTCAGCCTGGAGAAGCCTTGCCGGCCTGTCCGACTGGCCTTTCGGTTGTATACCTGATAGCCCGTCAACTTAGGGTTGGAGAGGAGTCCGTACACCCGATTGTATGTCCAGTGTCTCTCAATCGGGTACCGGTCACGATCAGCGGCCAATATGGTGACGATTTGCGTATCGGTTAGACGTTCTTCGCGGCGAAGTCGGTACATTTCGCGGACTGCTTCGCCTCGGCGAGCATCGGGGTGTGGGACGAGTTTTCGCTTAGGTCGCGTCGCGCCAAAGCGCCCCCTCGTAGGAACTGGCGCATCCTCGTCAACCACCGCGATATAGGGGTACGGGGGGTAGCCGTGATTCCACCCTTGTACCGCGTGCTGTATTTGCCCGCCCGTTGACATTTCCATCAGCGTGGCTTTGAAGACTTCCGCGTCTACTTGGCTGTATCGACGGGCCCGTAGTCGCCCTGATTCCGTGCCCCCCGTCGGCTCGTTGGCGTACACGACTTCCGTTCCGGTCTTTTTCAGCGCGTGTTCCACAGTGAGGCTGGTAAGCATCGCGCGCGCTATGCGGTCGGACCGTTCGGCTAGTGCGTGGGTTATGCCTAGGATTTCCGCGCGGTCTATCAGGTCTTGGAGCCCCCCTGTGCGGGGCGTAGGCACTCCAAGCGCGTCGTACATCTCCTGCGGCCCCAGCCCCCGCAGTTCAGGGGGCAGCATGCCGCTTTCCACGTCCCAGTAATACGCAACGAACTCTTCTCCTGGCTCTAGACGCTCAGAAGCAGTGTCCACTTGCCGCGGTATGGACGAAGCCGGGTTCTGATTGTCTTTCGTAGAGACTCTGCCGACGAAAACCGGACGCCGGGGCCGTAGGTCGGCCCGTTCGTAGTTGGGTAGGTCTGCAAGGTCAACAGGGGGACCAAAGTGCGATGGCATGGCATTTATCGGGCAAGTAGCCCGCCACTCCTCTCGTTGTTGTTTCCTGTTTGCGCAAAGAAAGGCGGCCCCGCACGGTAAGTGTCGAGGCCGCCTATTCCTGCGTTGAGGGGGCGTTTCAAGTTACGGCTTGTCCTCCGGTTCAATGGACGGAGTCGAGTCGCGATGTAGCGTCTCCGCCGCGAATGCGTCCAAGGTCTCAGGCAACCACTCCGGCGCCCGACCTACATAACGATCCCCCCGGGGCAATTTTGCCCTCAGCCGATTGAAATCATCGAGCTTGAGGCGAAGATACGCCCTGGCTTGCCTTTCCGTGAGGTGCCGATCGTTAGCGGCGGCCTCGCGTGAGGGGGCCGGCCGTTCAACCGAGATGCCGTATACGTGCCACCCTTGCGGAATCTTTCTCGCTTCGTACTCCAGGTAGAGAATAGCCGACTCCGAAGCATTCGCCGGCCTGTCTCTCCAGTGATCCCACGCACGCAGCTCGCCGGCATCAGATTCAATGAGAAAATGCCGGCGCGCCTTTAGGGCAGACTGCCCGATCGTTTCCGCCAGGGCTCGGGCCTTCGGGGTGAGCAAGTCTAGCTCTACGTCTTCGTAGATTAGCTCGTCATTCCCGTCAGGCTCTCTGAGGCATAGACGTAACGTCTTACGATTCTCTGCCACTCTACATCTCTCCCAAACGCGGCAGGGAGCGTTTTCGCTCCCTAGCCCCGCAATGCGGGGACTGCGTTAGCGCGATAAGCATGGGCAGACGAGAAAAGGAACCACCCCCGCACGGCGGGGCGCCAGTCTTTAAGATATCCAGTCACGTCGCCCGTAGGAAGCGGGACCGGTCTAGCGTCAGCCAGCCGAGTACACGCGTGCGATCGAGACTCCACACCGCGTACCCGCGGCCCTCCAGGTTCCCTAGCCAGCCCTCTGCCAGGAGTCCGCGCCGACGCGGCGGGGTCGAGCTGGCGGGCGACGGGTCCTGGCCCTGGTCCTGGTCGCGCTTCTCGGCGGCCGGGGAAATCTCGGGCTCGTCGGCCTGGGGCTCAATGGTCCCCCGGCCCGGGAAGAGCGTGACAAGGACGGCCCTGCCTGCCGGAGCGCCAAGAGACCCGACGTAGACCCGCCACGCCTTCTCTCGCACGCCGCTGCGGCGTGCGGTCACCTCCTGGGGCTGGGCCAGGAGGACGCCAGTACGCGTCACCGCCCGTCCTCCCGCGTCGAAACCCCGAGCGGTCACGGAGTCGCCCGGCCCCAACTTTCCTAACTGGTCCGCCAGTTCGTCAGCCATTCGCTGTCGCCTCTTCTTTCTAGTGCAGTTCTGTTTGTGGTCCGCCACGTCTTCCAGGAGGGCCAGGCCGGGCGCATCCACAGTGCCCGTGCACGCGTCACATGTGCAGTCGTGCTGGCACCGCCGGCACGTGTGGGAGTCACACCACGGGTCAGGGCCGTGCCACGCGTGGGAGGGGTCCGGGTCCGGGCAGCTCCAGGCCGCGCACGATCTGTCCAGGTCCCGTGGCTCTACCAGGTGCTCTCTGAATCCGGGGGGCGCGTGTGCTAGGTGCTCTCCGGCGCACACGGCGCCCCTGGCGCGCTCCGGCGCCAGGTAGGCCGCCCGGCATTTCGTGCACTGCCAGCGCCCCTCCGGGCGCCGTCGGAGTGTGTGAGTGTCGGTCATAGGGTCCCCACAACAGCGAAGGGGCCCCACTCGGGGGCCCCTTCGATTCGATGTGCGAGCTGCCTAGCCGTTGGCCTTCTCGTACGCCTCACGCACGGTGGCGGGCACTCGGCCGCGGTCGTTGACCTCGAAGCCGTTCTCCTTCGCCCACTCGCGAATCTTGGCCGTGTCCGCGCCACCGGACGCGGCCGGCTTCGCCTTGCGTCCGCTCGTCGCACGGCCCCCAATACGGCGCCCGCTCTCTACGTACGGCTTAAGTGCCTTACGCAGCTTGTCAGCGTTCTTGCCGGTCAAGTCGATCTCGTACGTCCGGCCATCCAGGCCAAACGTGATTGTCTCGTCAGCTTCCCCGCCGTCAATGTCGTCAACGAGCAGGATTTCGACCCTCTGTGCCACGGTGGTGCCTTTCAATCTGGGATTGCTTGATAGTGAAGCACACGCGCGAGTGCGCGTGTGCCGGTTTTAGAAGGGGACAGGCACGGAGCCTGCCCCCTGTCGGGTAGAGCGCTACTCCTCCGGGAAAAGCGCGAGGTTCGGACTGGGCGCCGCCGTCTTGGCCGTCTTAGCCGGCCTGGGTCGCCGCTTGGGCGCCGACTCCTCCGGCTGCGCGGGGGCGCTCTGCGTGCGCTTCCGCGCAGCCGGAGCCTTCTTCGCGGGTCGAGCTGTCCGCGCAGGCCGGGCTTTCTTCGCCTGCTTCACAGGCTCGGGCTCCTCCAGGGCTCTTTCGACTATCTGATACGCCCTGGGTGCGGGTCCTCGCGCCCCCGCTTCCCGGGGGATTGCGAAAGGTTCGATACGGCCAATCTCTATTAGGAGATCTAGCGCCGGGTCAATCTCCGCGCGCGGCACCATGCCCCCAAGAGCCGCAAAAAGCTGGGTCCGCGTGGCCTGACCTCCGAGCCGACCAAGGGCAGAGACAATGCGATCATCGATGGGAATCACAATACCCCTGCGATTCTTGCGCGTCGCCTGACTCTCTAGCCATTCGACGGTTGACATCGAGTATTCCACGAATGCCCTTGCCGCTTGCAACATGGGCCGCGTGATCTCTGTCTTTCGCGCCACGATCGCATAGACAGCAGCGATGCGCCTTACGTGAGCATCGGCACGCGTGAAAAAGGCGCTCAGATCTCTTGAGCGTGTTCGATTCTGGCGCATCCACCGCTGCCTTAGCGCGTCGTACTCGACACGGGCCCCCTCATCAAAACCAATGAGGCGGGGCTCCTTGAGAAGCCACTCAAAGGCCGCATCGAGCGCCGCACACGGTTTCACACTGGCAAGCCAGTCCGGGGCCCCCTTCTTGGGGGTCGGCAGCAGGCGTTCAGAGTGAACCCAGACAGGCAGGACGCGGCTATATGAGCCCTGTTGAGCGGCCAAGGGCTTAATTGCCGCGCCCCAGATACCCGGTTGAATATGAGCGTGGAACCCGACTCGTGGCCGGCTGATGGACTGAGGGCCCCCTTTCGTCGTATTGCTGATCCGGGCCCCATCCCAAGCGTCATGTAAGAAAGGTTGCAGCTTCCGGCACGAAGACATAGTGATGTTCGTGTACTCACTCTCAAAAACGAGCATCCCCGGCCCGCGGCTGTCCTTTGTTGTGTCGGCTTCCTCCTTCACCTCCAAGAGTTTATCCAGGAATGCGGGCCCATTAGCGACCCCTGACACCGTACGATCCCCAATGAAAGCGCGAACCTTCGGAGGAAGGAGAGCCAACGCAGTACGCACGGCGGTCCCCTTCCTGCCCTCCGCAGGAAGACCCACGGCCAAAGTCCACACGCCCAAGGGTTCGTCAAAAAGCAGACGCACATGCCCTGTAAAGGCCGTAGATACTTGAGCGAGCAGCGCGGCCAGCGTTCCTATTGGGTCAGCTTCGGAGTGCGCCATCGAGGCTCGCACAGCTTTACCGATAGGCCCGTAGGCCATGGAGTCGAATTCCGCTCCATCCCGTTCCATGCACCCTTCTCCTTTCATGAGACTCCATGAAAGGGGCCGGGCCCGCAGGCCCGGCCCCGATCAAAGCGGCTCAGGAACCATCTGCCACTCTCTGCGCGTGGCTCATCCCCTCACTAATCATCTCGTACCAGTCGGCTAATAGCTGCTCAGCAAAAGCCTTGGCCGTATCGATATCCGGGAAAGATTGCCCAGGATCGTAGTGCGCGCCCACGAGCGCGACCCTGTGAATAGTTACCTCACCCGGGCACTCCCGCAGCACAATAAGCGTCGAAGGGTAGAGCCTAGGCGCATTGAGTCGCCCTAGCAGTAGAGCGGCTTGGCGGGTCCAGAAAAGCAGTGGCTTAGTCATTCAGGAATCACCGCGTCGAGTTCTTCTAGATCTCGCTCTGTCTGAGCAACTACCTGCGCTTGCTTCTCGGCCGCTATTTTCCAGCCCACGTGAGTCACGACCCCAGCATCGAGCGCGGCCCGGTACCCCGCATCTTCCAGGCCGCGCAGATAGGCGGACATCATCTCCAGCTCTCCGATGCGTGCAACCTCTGCCGCGTCCCCGAGCAACCGCCGGATTGCCGGCGCGTGCTTCTCCAGTACCTTGGACCGCCTTTCCAAGCCGTCCAAAATGCTTTGATCTACGTAAGGCATGACTGCCCCTCCTCTATCTCTTCTCGGTATGCGTGCGCTACCAGGCGCACCAGCTCTAGCGCGGCACGGCCAGGGTCGGCGTACCGGTTCGCTGTCTCTCCGGCGCTCCCGTAGACGAGGGCAAGCGCCGCCAGGCGCTCACGCGCGGAACCGAGCTGCGCGGCGGCGCGCGCGGCCCGCTCCAGCTCGGCCGCGTCAATTCCGAGCGCACCCATGGCGCTCACTCGCCCTGGTCCTGGTCCTGGTCCTGCGCGGCCACCAGGCCCCCGCGGTAGGGCACATGGCGGGTCGGAGCGTCGGGGTACTGGACCTCATAGAGCCACGCACCCCGGTAGAGGTCAGCCCCTACGCTCACGACCACGCCGGCCCGTCCCGGCTCCCGTTCATCGGCCACGCGGTCACCTACGGCCCAGCGCGGGCCGTCAGTGAGCAGCCATCCCCGGGCGACGTGTGTGCGGTAGGCGTGTAGGACGAGCGCGGGCAGGCGCCCGCGCGTGCCTCTGTGCCTCCCTGTACGCAGGGCCCACTCCCGGGCCAGCCGGACAATGGCCGGCCCGTGCGGGGTACGCGTCTGGGCCCGCAAGTCGCGCTCTGCGGCTATCAGCGTCGCATCGCGCTCCCGGCGAGCCCTCGCGCGCTCTATCTCGGCCCGCCGTGACTGACTCTTCAAGTGCTCAGCCAGCAGACGCAGTTCCGCCGGGGACACAGGCAAGGGAGTGTCAGGAGATACCAGCCCCCTGGCTACCGCCAGGGCCCGCGCCGCGCGCGGGTCAAGCTGGCCCGTCACCGCCGCCACCGCTCCATGCGCGCGGACGCCTCGCGCACGCTCAACGGCACGTACGGCACATAGGGCACCCCGCGCCGGGGAGCGGACGGCGGTATCTGGTCCAGCTCGCTCACGCGGACACGAGGCAAGTCCGGGCCCCGACGAAGGGGGGCAGCGGCCGGCCCCCGCCGGAGGGGCCGCACACGCACGCGGTTCACCACGTCCCGGCACCAATCCGGGCGGGGCTCGCCCTTGGCTTCCGCCATGCGGATGTTGTCAGCGGCATAGGGCTGCCACTCTCGAACTCCTGGCGCATGCGTCCAACCGGCGAGGCTGTGTTGGTCCGCGTGCACCAGGGCACGACGCGCGCTAATCCCGCCGCGCCGTACGCGCGGCCACCGCGCTTTGAGACGCTGCCACTGGCGCACCTGCTCTTGTCTCCGCATCTCTCCCTCTCTCGAATGACGAAGGGGCCGCACGGTGTGCGCGGCCCCGAAAACATCAACTGTCTTAATCAGTCAGTCACTTGTGGTGGGTGCTGCCCTTCCATTCGATCGCCTCTTTGGCGGCTTCCTCAAAGACCATGCCCGGCTCTGTAGCGGCCTCGATTCCTGCTGTCATTCGTTGCCAATGCCAGCGAAGAGCGCTCACTACCACCAGGTCGAGGAGAAACGACGAAGGGGCGATACCTAGAGGCGTCGCATGCTGCGTCTCCTCCCGCACCACTTCCCCGTTCTGGCCCTGCACGGACACGACCACCGTGGCCGCTTCCGGGGGCCGGTCCCCAGTCACCGTGGCCTCTTCCTGGGTCCACTCCACGATCACGTGAAGCTGTGGCAGCTCGGCCATGAGCCCTACGGCCATATGCGTCGTCACCGCGCTCCCTCCATCTGTCGAAGCAAGCGCCGGCCGCGCGCGTGCCGGGGTCGAGGCCGGGGCGGACGGTTGGCCCTGTACTCCCGGAGTCCGGCCACCCCAACCCGAGTCCAGTGCGCTACCTCCCACAGCAGCACCACCACCAGGGGCGCCAGGGCCCCGACAATCAGCGCATCGGCGGGCCCTACCACGGGGCCACCCAGCCCACCACACCAACCAAGGGGTCACAGTGCCCGCACCGCTCGTTGGCTCTCTCCACCACGTCTATGCGCACGCCTCCGGCAACCACGGAGCCGAAAGCGGTGATCATTCCTACGGCCTCCGTCAAGCGCTGCCCGGTGCCCTCCCCCCATTCTTTGGGCTCCTCCTCTAGAAAGGCTTCGGTCACCTTCCTGGCAGCCGTCTCCCGCGCCAGCGGCTCAGTGTCGTACCGGGTGCACGTCGTGTACGGCGTCAACTCGCGCGTCACAGAAATGTGGTAATGCACACCCACCACTGACAGGACAGCCGCCGCGACGGCCCGCCCCACTTCCCTCAAGCTCTCCGCGTCCGTCGGCGCTTCGCTAGTCAACGGCACCTCCACAAATCGTGCGCTGTCGTCCTTGTCCGCCACCATCAGACGGGATTCGTCGTCTCGCTCCGCGTCAACCCACACGCGAAAAGTGCGGTCATCGGCCTTCCGCCAGATGAGTCCGTACGCCCCCAGGAATCCGGAATCCCCATCCCAGCCGTACCCCAGCACATCTACAGCCGCGCGACTGTATTCCGAGATGGTGTAGGGGTACTCGATCACTCTTCCAGACATCTCTGCCCTTTCGTCTGTCTCCGGTAGGTCCGGAGGAAAGGGCACGGACCAAACAGGCCCGTGCCCCAACCTCCCGCGCTACAGGGTTAGAAAGGCGTCGGACGAAGTACGGTGACAACGCGATGCCGACCAGCGCCCGCCTGCACACCCCTGTTGCAGCCAAAACGCATCCAGGTTGACCCGTCCGGCATGGGGATTTCTTCTATCGTCTTCACCTCATGCGCATTACCGTGACCGTTGGTGAAGACATACAGATCTCCGGCTCGTACGTCGAGCGCCGGAACCGGGGCCGCGTAACGGGCCCCGTATTCGTCGCCCCACACAGGCGGTGCAGCCATATAGCCCGTGCGCTTGACAGGGATATCAGGGTCAGGGAAAGCGCGGCCCTTTACGTGGATTGCCGGAGTACGGCCGTGCCCTCTGATGTACTCACCCACTGGCGTGCGCTCCCAGTGGGTGAAGTGTTGGAGAGCGTGACCCGCGCACATCACGAGGGAAATACGCTCTCCCTTGTGCTCTCTGTGAGCCACTACAACGCCCCGCGTCGAGCAGTGCCCTTCGGCCTTGCTCCGGTAGACCTCACACATGTACTCGCCCCGAGACTCGGCCTGACGCCACGCCTCGCGAATGCAAGCGCTCATGCGCTCCTCAAGTACCGTGGCGATACCTACCCGCTCATACCGGCCGCTGTAAGCGCGGTACCGGAGAGCGAGGCGAATTGCCTCCGCCATGCGGTCCGACATGGGCGTAACGCTGCCCTCGTGCATTTGTCGTGCTGCGTCGCGCACAGCATCCCAACCGAAACCAGCGGCCACACCGGGGATGGCGGGCGCATAATTCCGGAGATCCACCCCCCTTTGTTCCCGCAGCACACACCGGCCATACAGGTTGACAGCGTTCCCGATGGTTTCCGCTTCCTCATTGCTCGTACAAGTGAAAGTGACGCTCATTCGCTTCTCTCCCTAGTCCGTGCTCGGCTCGTAGTGCTCCACTTCATCTATCAGCCGAGTGTTCGGGTCCCGCTCCCATTCGTCCCTGACGTACTCTTCAAAAGCCTGTTGAATGGCGCGCTTATGCGTCGGCTCATCGAAGGTTGCTGCCCAGGCGCTCGCATCGTGCAGCTCTCCGACGATGGCGCTAACGGCTGCCTCGTCTTCCACGGGCAGAGATCTGGTAATGATCAGGTGCCCAGAGTCGTTCATGTACCCTATGAGCAGTATTGACACGTGTCCCCCTTTCGAGGCTCTAGAGCCAGTCTCTAGAGACCCAATACCAAGGGGCGAAAGTGATCCCGACCGCTCACGCGGTTGACCTTCTTTCGCCCCCGATATTCAGCCGCTAGCGACTACTCGCCCTTGTGCCCGTGCTTGTCCAGCCACTCCGCCCGGTCTATATAGGCGTCAAGTGCGACGCGCAGTTCCTCACGCGACTTTCGGTGTGGCTTCTCATCTTCGAGCGCCCACATAAAAATGTCCTCGCGTAGAGCGTGCGCCATATCTTCAAGGTCCCCGTAAGCCGCGTTCGTCTCACGGATGCTCAGCCGCTTATCCGTGCTCATTGTCACGCCCCGTCCAGTTCGTGATTTCCGTCGCCGACACATGCCGCGCATTCGCAGGTGGCTAGGTGCAGTTCGCGCGGATAAAAAAGCTGTCGCGGCTTCCATGGGGACGAACCAGTTACCCAGGTGTATTCGACGTAGACCATGCTTGCGAGTAGCGCCGAATCAACTACACGCGCTTCGTAGGTCACGTGGGATCGAGCGCGTTTGAGCGAATGCCGCGTGTCCGGCACGTGGTAATACGGTCGCGCCCGGACTAGCTCCCCGATTAGAGACTCAGACGATTGCCCCGCGTGTGTCTGGGGGGCCGTGATCTCCCGCGTCTCCTTGTTACCCCACGTGTCGCGATGCACGTAGGTAGGCGCCTGACGCACGTACTCATACAGCCCGTGCTTTCGCCCCTGGCACTCCGAAAGCGCCTGCATACGCGGCAAGCACATGTCCAGACACAGCGGCTTTCTCTGTGGCTGGTTGCCAATGCCCCGCGTCAAGTAGTCCACGTGCACCACGCGCCATAAGATGCCGCACCAGGCGCACCGCTCCCGCACCCACGCATTCATACGTTGCCCTTTCTCTCCCGCTCCGAATGAGCGGACATGGCAAGCGCACGTGGCCCCAGCTTCGCCACGTGCGCCACCAAACCCGATCAAGGCTTAGGAGGTATTTCCGCAGTAGTGAAGGGCGCTTCCATGCCCCTCACTCGCGCCACGGACTCATCGAATCCGAAAGCGGTGATCTCGGCGGTTCGAACCGTTCCATCCGTCCGCCAGAAGATCAGGCGCACACTGGTTTGACCATCCATCGTCGCTACGGCGGTAGCGCGTAGGTGCCCCGACTTCGGCGTGATGAACAGATGCCGCTTAGCCACCTTGCGCAAAATGACCTTGCCCGTCCACTGGTCAATCATTCCTGCCCCCTTTCTCTCCCGCTCCGAATGAGCGGACATGGCAAGCGCACGTGACCCATTTCCCATCACGTGCGCTACCAAATCCAATCAATCAGCTACACAGGCTCAGGCCCCTCTTACCCTTTCTCTCGCTACCGCTCCGACGCAGTAGACAGAAAGGCGCACGTGACCCCGATCCCTGTCACGTGCGCCAATCGACCTACTACGGAAGCTCACTCAATCTCTGTGTATCGGGTATTCTCCCCGCCATCTCGCCCGTGCTTCTCGCAACGAGCCGCACAGGCATGATGCCTATCCCCGAAACGTTCAGTGCAAATCCAATGCGTTGGCTTCTCGTTGCAGTACGGCACACAAATGATTCCGTGCGCCGCCGCATAGCTGCTGTAATGGACTCCGACGCGATTCCCTGTCTTGATCTCAGACACCGGCGTTCGTCTCCTCTCCGTACTTGGGGCTGTGACGGTTGTACGGCCCGCATTTTTCGCAATGGTCCTCCGCGCTAACGGCACAACCACACGGAGCGAGCCATATTCCGAAGGAGTGACCCACGTCTACCAGTGGCACACGCCCAACGCTTTCCGTTTCTCCCTCGGTGAGGACGTACTGACCTACGCCATAACGTGTGGCCTTTTCAAGCGTCCACCACCCCTCGCGCGTCGGATGAGGGACAGGCGCGGACTCCACCACCGAAACCGGCTCCAAGTGGAATCCCGTGATGATGTCCCCCCGCTTGAGGTTTTCCGGAGTAACGGGTACCGCGAGATACCTCGCGGCCATACGGCCAGCCTCTTGCCATGCATTCAAAACCGCTCACCCCTTCTCTCGCTACCGCCCGCCGCAGTAGACAGAAAAGCGCACGTGACCTTGATCCCTGTCACGTGCGCCAATCGACCGACTACGACTAACCGGCATGCACAGAGCAGGGGAACCACACGATCTGATCTATGAAGTGATGGACCCCGCCCCCCTCGTAGGCACCTAGCGGGCTGTAGCAGCCCTCACACTGGCTAATCCTGCGGGGCACAACCTGAACGTCGTCACCCGGGAAAAGGACCCGCAAGCGGGAAGCCAGTCGAGCTGCGTCACGCATTGCCAGCGTCACAGGCAGCGCCTTGCCGTTCCTGATAACCCTGTACGTGGCCGTACTCATTCACGCCTCACTCTCTAAGCAATAGCAACTCTCGGGAGGAATCTGCCCACACTGAGAGTGCGCGCAGAATCCCGCATCCGTGATGAACGGCTTACGGCCCCGGATGCGGCGGGGCGGCGCCACCACATGGCGCCACGAGCCGCCATCCCGCAGGATTACTACGGCCGCCGTACCGTGGAAACGGTTATAGGTCGCCAATGCTGCGGATTCGGCGCGGCCTAGTTCACCCCGCCACTCGCCTATAAGGATCTCGCGTTCACCCAGATAGGCGCACACTCCATACCAAAACACCCTGCCCCCTTTCCCTTCATACGTCGCCGTACAGGCGAGAGGGCACCCAATCTCCAGCACGGATTGGGTACCCGACTCCCGCACGGAGGCTAGGGAAGCGGAATCACGCGGACATTGAGTCCGTGAATGAGTCCGTATCCAGATATGTAAATCGAGCGCATCTGGCCAGCTCGCACGGGCAGCCCCATCCACGTGCGGTACGCGGAACGAATACCGTTAACCGCCCCACCCCACGAACTGAATTCGTTCTCCGTCACCCCGTGCGCGCTACTGACACGCACCAAGAAACGGTGGTTCACAAACTCTCTGTGAAACGTCATCCCCTGTCCTCTCTCAGGTTTCCAACTCCGAAATCACACGCACCCTTATGCCCTCGCGCTTCGCACGCTCGAAGCACTCACGACAGACATGCAACGACTCAGACTCATAGCCGTTGAAGAAATCTTCCCTGTACTCAACCACTGCGGGCACACGTGCACCCTCATGTGGCAAGTAGTTACGGCAAAGCCTGTTATCCATGGACCAAAAGAGCGGCCATTACCGTCGCGTGAACGGTATCGGACTGAGCAAGGAACGCCACAGCTTCGAAGCAGTGCACCAAGCAAACGTTATCCACGGCAAGAATGGCTCTCTCACACTTAGAGCTAGTGAAAGAAGCCACCACAGTGAACACAGCGGGAATGCTGCACCGCTCCATGTCACAAGGGAGCGTCCGCAGTAGAGCCGCCGGCTTCACCAGGCTCACGCTCATGCCCTACATCCTCTCTCAGTGGCCGCGTACGGCCCTTTGAAGCGCAGTCCTGCACTTCCCCCCCGACTCACGCCCCGCAGGGGCTTAGAGACGCACTGAAAGGGCCTGGCGAGTATCAGTCACCATGACCCCGAGCACGCTGGACACCCCGTGTTGGGGCATGAGTCGTAGGTAAAGCAGGCATTGCAGTCCCGACTATTTGGCAACCCTGTCGGGCGGGTTCTCTACGATCGTCAGTTCATTTCTGACCACTCCTAGCGCTCTCCCTTGACGTACTCCCGTGGTCGCTTCACAGCGAGGCGGGGCGTTCAGGGCTCATCCCGTGTCTATTCGCTTCAACGGGCGCGCAGAGCTATTAAGTTCTCAAAGTACGGCTGTTCCGTTCGTCGCCCGGTCCCGCTTCTCCGTCGCTCATCTGTTGTCGGGTTTCCCCTCGTACGAGCTTTCGGCGTCCGTTGCGTCTCCCGCTTGCACTCCCTCTTGGGGAATGGCTCCACCCTCTGAGCCTGAAAGCCCTTCTACGCGTGAAACCCATTTCCCGACCCCACTTCTGTGGGTGGTACTGCGGGCCGCTCTTGGCTTGCTCGGTGGTGCCCTCTAATTACGCACCATTGCCCACCACAAAGCAAGTGGCGAAACGACATGCAGGGCCATCGCCAGGCGCCCCAGTAAAGACATAAGGAGAGGTGGGCGACTTGCACTGTGGTGGTTTATCCACTTTGCCCCGAGTCCACCACAAAGCAAGTCTTTACTTGCTCTTGACTTTTACATGCGACGAACCAGGTCAACTCGGACGGAGGAAAGGCGCGGACGGCGCCCGCAATCAGCGGGCAGCTCGACAGGCGTTGTCTACGTCACACGCGCGGAAACTCTTCATACCCTTGCCATGAAGAGAAGAGATGTAGTAGCGCACCCGAAACAACTATTCATCATGTCTTGACACACCGGGGGTAATGGCTACTACTCATCATCACAATAACCGCCGGAGGGCCTCCCTTTGCTTCTGTACGAGTTTTGTTGATTCACAAGGGGGCAATCGAAGAGTAGTTTCTGAGCTCCCGGGACATGCTTTCAACGCCTTTAGCGGAACGATTCGCCTCGCGGCTCCAGGCCGCGGCCGTCCCTTTTCGATCGTCAGTCCAGTTTCCGGGACCCGGGCACCTCTGGTGCGGCCCTGGTATAGGTTCTGACGCAGGAATCGCGACTGAAAGGGGAGACGTGTCCACGGACTACAGGAAAATGAATGCCGTCGAGCTCGCTGAGGCTCTGACGGCCATCCACGAGCTGACACCAGATGGCGTGGCCAACCTGCTCCGGCTCTCTCGGGCTAGCGTTGCGTGGACGCTGCGATACCCGCAGCTCAACGCCACGTATCGCGGTTTCGCCCGCGCTGTGGACCAGGAAGCTTTGCCCGCCATCCAGGTCGCCGCGGCCGAGCTGGCGGGCGAGCTACGCAAGTTGGGTGCCATCCACCTCGCAAGGTGCCCTGAGAACGCGATCTTTGGTAGGTGCGGGCGCGTGCTGCGGCTGACTGGGCCTTGCTCCGCTGCCGACGAACACGTGTCGGCCTCCTAGCACCTCTGTCGAGCGCTGAAAACTCCTCATACCCTCACGATGAAGAGAAGAAGAGTTTCTGTGGCCTCGGACACATTGTGTCCCAGCGCATGCCAGAGGACACGTACATAATTAATGGCGGGGGAAATAATATCCCCCGCCAGAAAGACTCTCTTCTCAGTCTTCCCCGGCCCCGCCAGGCCGGGGAAAGTCGAGTCTCGCTCACTCACAGGCCCGCGACCCCCCAAAGGGTCGAGGGCCTGTCTGTTGCCCCTCAGAGTCGGCCCAGAGGGCCGCAGGGTCTGTCGCCCACCAAAGGTGGGCGTAGAGACAGGGGCAAGCTGCCAGAGGCCCCCTGCTTGCCGCGGGGGGCCTCCGGTTCCCTAGGCCGCCGGTCGGGCGGCCTCTCGTACGCAGTCCAAGCAGACCCATTGGGCTCGCGCCACCAGGCGCGTGCGCTCCTGGCCGTGCTTCCCGCACCACTTCGATGCAGGAGCGCGCTCCGGTAGGTCGCGCTTGATGTACGGACCGATCCCTGTCCAGGGCTTCTTAGCCATCGTCGCCCTCGCCCTCTTCTTCTGGCTCTGGCTCAGCGGGTGTGACGATCTCGTTCTCATACACGTCATACCCGTTCACCTCGTCCCTACCGGCCATGGTCTCACCTCCTCCCCTCTCTACGGGGGCAGTTGACGCGTTCGTGTGCCCCGATTCTCGTTGTCCTGCGAGCCGCTTTGTGCCTGTGCTCGCCAACCCGCTGCCGCGGTGCCCTCCCGAGTGGTTCCGCGGCAGCGGGAGTTCTGGGGTGGTGCAGTGCGACCCTGACCCGAAACGGTCGCCATGGGGTAAGGCTCTGCTCGCCGGCCTTACGCGAAGATGTAGCGAAGTTCAGCGAGGCCGAAGCGCGCGACCAAGAGAGCGTGATCGCTCAGGCGCGCCACGTCGGCGCCGTCAACCACCTCGACGCTTTGCAGTGCGGATGCCACGTCAGAAGTGGCTAGCAGCCAATCGGTACGCTGGCGCGGCCCTTGGTCGTCTCGCCACAGGTTGCTTGTGGGTTTGAGGGCATCGGGTTGGTCCAGGCTCGTGCCGGCGTAGTGAGCCAAGTCCGTGAAGATGGCCTTGCCGCCGGTGAGGATTTCACTCGGACGCATATCAGAAATGCGTTCGCCATCTGGTCCGGGAATGGTTCGGTGCATGTAGTGGACTGGATCGGCGGCAAATCCCCAGTCGATAGGCTCTGCCACCTCGTCCCGGTATCGATGAGGGTACGAATTGGCATCCATACCCACCAGGGCAGATTGGCAGTGGTCGGCCACGGTTGTGATTCGCAGAGCTTCCGTTTGCCGGATGCTCGGGTCGAAGTGCGTCAGGTGTGCGGATAGCAGGCTGAGGGGGCGTGTACCGCCGACAAAGGTTCCCTTGACTTGAAGGATCGGCCTCCAAGGCAAGTCGTGCTCCACCTCTGCGTGCACTTCGAAGATGGACGGGTTCACCAGGACCCCGACAGGGTTTTGGCTACGCCCCTTCTTCGGCTCGGTGCTGAAAGGCGTCATGCCGAGCAGGGTGCCGGCGCCATGCAGGCCGATCTTCCCGGCATGCGTCACTTCGGAGAACCCTTGGCGGAATAGAATGTCCGGCTTGAGTTTCTGGAGGATGCTGATCACATCTCCGCCGTTCAAGCCGCCGTTGTTCTTGACGTTCCATGAGACGACTACTAACTCATCTGCCACGGTGGCCGCTTTCTCGGAGCTTTCTTCCGAAAGTTAGGGGTGGGAGGTGATTGCGGTCTACTCGCGCTCTGCGCGGTTCCTCTTCCGGGCCTGCTGAACCGCTTCGAGTTGCAAGGTGAGCGACCGCGCGTCACGTACGTCCAGGCTGCCCAGTGAGATCAGAAACTCGGGCCGGTCGTCCTCGGCGTCTTCTGGCGCCGGCTCCAGGCTCATCGGTCCCAGATGCACGCCGCAGGATTCGAAGGTCTTGAATAGCGTGTAACCGGCTTCCTCGGCGGCCCGGCGCTCTGGCGTCGTGAAGTATTCGTGGGCCTCGGCTGCAAGGTCGTAGTGCCACCCTGCGACAGGTGCTGTGCCATCGCGCAGAATGGCGGGCTCCTTGTAGTTCCTCGCCAGGATCGCTCGTTCCACTCGCATAGCGATTCGTTCGGTGCAACTGGCGTAGATATCGCGTCGCGGGATAAGCGCGATATCGCTGTACGCCTTCCTCCCCTCCTCCGTCAGCTTGAGCGCGCTCTCATGGTCAGGGTCGAGATATGTGCCATGGAAGACGTGCACCAGGCCGCGGCCATCGGCCTGGTGGTCCGTGACGAGGAGACGCCTCGCGCGGCTCTCGATGCCCGAAATCGCGGCCAGATGCGCCACGGCAGACCCCTCGGGGCTCTTCCCAGGGAGCATTGGACTACTGGGGAGGCACCACTTTTTGTCGCCGTTAGCCTCTCGCACCATGAGTACGGAGTCGAGCGGACCCCCAAAAATGAGGATGCTGGCTCCCTGGTACAGCCCCTCGCCGAAAAGCTCGTTCTTGTCAGTGACGTTCATGGTTTCCAATCGATTTCACTCATCGACTATTCGGGTTCGATTTGCCAGGGTCCCGCTAGAGCCTCCGTGGCGAAATCCGCGGCACAAGCCAGGAAGTACGGTGCGAGCCCCACGGGCTCCGTGGTGGGCGCCGCGCACAGCAGGCGAGCTCTACGCAGCGCCCGGCGCCCCTCGGGGTCCAGCGCGGCCATCACGTCCGGCTGCATCTCCACGACCGCCAAGGCCGGGCCTACGCGTGCCAAGGCTCGCTCAGCCCTCTCGGGAGGGCTGTCCGGCGCTGGAGCCAAGCGCAGATGCCGGCTGACCTCGCGCAGCTCCGCCAGGAGCCGTCTTCGTAGGCCCGCCCGAAGCTGTGCCAGCACTCTGCTTAGGAGCTCTGACCTCTCAGATGAAGTTCCGGCGGCCCTCGTCTCTTCGCCCATCACAGCACCAGACTGGACAGCGAGTACACCAGGGCGAAAATCATCCCCAAAAAGAAAACCCAGAAAATAACCACCCGACCATCAGATGGCATTGGCTCTACTCCTCTCCCCAAGCACTGATGTACTCGGCGTGACTGTTTTCGATGTGCTGCGCGAGAGCAACATATGCCGCTCCCACACCAAGCCCGTAGTCCTTGCTGTTATTGCCGTCCAGCGTCTTCCACAGCAATCGGCAGGTCTCGCACGAGTCGGGGTCAGGCGGCCCGGACTGAGACCGCAGCAGGCCGTTTCGGAGATTACTGGCCATCAGGCTCCCCAATCCGTTTCATCAGGCGGCCAAACTTGCCCTCGGCGCCTGGCGCTGGGGGCACTCGAAAGGACGCGCACGCCCGAAGGGAGATCATTCGCGATACCCGGACCCGCACAGGTCGGGTGCATCGCCTTTCTCTGCCCGTACGGGTCAAGCGGGTTGGGGCCCCAGACCGCCTCATCGGGATAGACGGGAGCCCCGCAGTGACAGCGAGTTGAAGCAGGGCCCAGGTCAAGCGTGGCCGTCGCCAAATCCAATGACACATCCGCCGCAGGGCACACATACGTGTCCGAGAGGTAAGACCAGCGGGGCGACCGCACCCAGTGCGGCCCCGGGCCTTCCCTCCGGTCCGTATGCGGAATAGCCGCGTATCCCTCGGTGATCACCTGTACGTAGCGCCTGAGCCGCGTGAAACTGTACGGCCGCAACGCTGCGGCCCCGGCGGGTATCAACCAGGCGCAGTAATTGGCTTCGATGGCCATGATGAGGAAACTTTCGGTGATTCCCGCATCCATCATGTGGTCATCAACTGCCAAGGGCGCCCGCACCACGTCCCACTCTTCCCCGATAGGGAGCAGGCTTATCCCATCGCCGGAAGGTGGAGACCAGTCGAGGCCAACCACAAGAACTCCTAGTGCTATCCGAGGTTTCCGGTGGCCGCGGCCCACGGTATGGCGATCACGAGGGCGAGGGACAGGACCACGAAAATGGCGTTCCCCATGAGATTTCCAATCGTCTACCTGAAAAGCGTGATGTCGCCCCCAGAGCAGTAGGGGCAGGGCACTTTCTTTGTCTCGGGGCCGCAGTGCTCACAGCCCTCGAAGCCCCAGCACACGGGACACCAAACTTCGAGATGGCTCGTGCAGAAGCCGCAAAAACTGCGGCCCTGAGCGTTCCCGTCTTCGCTCTTGCCTTTTTCCTTACGGGGCGTCATCGGGACTTCTAGACGCTCTGAGGCTGAGGGCAATATGATCTGCCGCAGAATTTAGCGCCTCTCCCATGTCCATCAGAATCAAGCGTCCCGGCGTCTCGCCACTCGTACACGCGTCTTCCGCGAGGCGATAGGCGTCATAGAGTCGGCGCTGCAAACCGTCCGGAAAATCACGCCGCCAGTATTTCCCTAGATCCTCTACAAGCCTCTGAGTGTCCTCTAGGGCCTGCTCTACGGACTTGCCGAAGAAGAGCAAGTTCCCCACGCACCGGAGCGCGTGAGCAAGTTCCTCGGGAGAGCGCCACTCGTCGTAGAGGTCCGCCACCCTATTCAGGGCACCGCTGGTCAGTCGCAGGTACAGGCCCACCGCATCAGCGCTCGCGTCAGACAGTGCCGTCACGGCTTTGCCGCAGAAATCCCGGAGGTGGCGTTGCGTTCCCCTGGGGACGCTCGACCAGAAAGTAGTTTCCGCCAGAGCTCCTACGATCTCGGCAAGCTCGTGAAAGACCGCCCTATGGGTCTCACGGCCACCGCCGGCACATAGCTGACTGATGCGGCGGAGATCGCGGGAAATCTTCTCAGACAAGGGAATCCACCTGACTGACAGAGAAGGCGTGGCGGGTGGGGCCCGCCCCTCACAGGGAAGGAGGCACATGCGGGCGGGGGAGCCACGTGCTGCGCATCCTGTGAGGGGCGGGAGATCACGGAGGGGGAGCCGGCACCAATCCACTGGCCCGTTTTCCGGTCCCCCTCCGTCCCGGCCTGGAGGTGGCCGAATGGATAGGCGACTCAGGCCGGGAGTTATCGGGGGTGGAGCTCTGCGCCCAGGCGCTCAGTCGGGCGGGTGGGCGACCACGATTTGGGTTCGCGTGGTCTCGATGCGGAAGCGGGTGTGTTCCGGGTACCGACCCGCGTGCCAGGCCGCCCAGTCGTCGGCCGCGGCCTGGTCCTCGAAGCCACCAGCCGTTGCGCACCCCGGGACCGTGCACGCGGCCTCGACCCTCGGGGCCGGCGCTCGCTCCTCGGGGATGACGACGCCGGCGCGGACGCTCACGAGGAGCCGCCAGGGAAGGCCAACTTCGCCTGTGTCCCGCGCCTTCGGGCAGAACGGTCGGGCCGCGTCCTACTCCTGTTCATGGCTACCTGCCTCATCCGGGGTGGTTCAGGCCCTACGGCGGTTCGGCCGCCGTGGGCGCCCTCGTGCCACCAGAGTTGCAGCGGGCGAACAGCGGTAACTAGCCCAACGCGGTTACCCACGGTGGGTAACATTGCCGGTAACCGAGCAGCCCGGCTAGCCAGCCCCGGAGCGCCACGTATGCCCAAGTACGAGCAGCCGCAAGAGCTTCCCGCCCGTCTGTTAGCTGATGACGAGATGATCAGCGCCTGCGCCAAGCGTGACTTCTCTAAGATCTTCGCGTTGGCCAAAGCTCGGGGCGGGTTCTACCCCTCGCTGATAGCGCGCCGCTGCGAGATGACCCCCAGCCGAGTGGGCGAAGTCTTGGCCGGACGACGGGCCATTAAGGACATCGACGTTATCGAGCGCGTGGCTGATGGCCTGCGCATCCCTGGCCACATGCTCGGACTCAGCATGCGGGACTGGGAAGCCGCTGACGGCAGTGCGCCAGTTCCCGTGCCTCCGGGCGCCGCGGCCACTTGGTCGTCGTTGCCCACATCCGCGACTGCTGCATGGGCTGCCTACCCGGACGAGGATGAGGACGATGAGTTCGTTGTCAGGCTCATCGAAAGCCAGCTTCCCCAGCTCTACGAAAGCGCCAACTTCTTTGGTGCCCATCAGGCCATCCCCGCAGCCGCACACTACGCGCAGAACCTCGTAGCTCTACTGGAGCGCGCTGCGGGGGCACCCCGGCAAGCTCTCTTACGGACAGGTAGCCGAGTCGCCGAGTTCCTTGGATGGCTTTACCAAGATCTAGGCGACTTCGAGTCAGCGGCTTACTGGTCGGATCGTTCCATGGAGTGGGCACAAGAGGCGACGGACGATCACATGCAGGCATACGTACTGTTCCGGAAGAGTCACCAGGCCGCGGCGCGAGCGACCGCGCAGCGGGCCGCAGGACTTGCCAGGCAGGCGGTAGGGCTCGCCAGGGCGGCTCAGCGCATCTCCGGGCTGACGCCTACGATCAAGGCCCTTGCCATCCAACAGGAAGCGACAGCGTACGCACTCCAGGGAAACCCGACGGCCGCCCTTGCTTGCTTTGACGCGGCACACGAGCTTACTTCGGATGCGGCTGACACCAGCGCAGATTCCACGCTCGACACGTCGTACTGCACACCTGCATATATCGAAATTCAGCGCGCGAGTTGCTGGATCGCCCTCGGTGAGCCGCTGCGCGCCGCACGGCTCTTTGAGGACGAGTTGGGAGCGCTACCCCAGGTCTACCGCAATGACCGGGGGGTGTACCTAGCCCGGCTCGCCCGCGCGTACGTGGCGGCTGGCGAGATCGATCAGGGGGCGCGCTCCGCCTCGAAGGCGCTTGCGATCGTGGGGCAAACGGGATCGGCCCGCACATTCACCGAACTGGGCACCGTTGTGCGCGCGGTTGCGGCACGGTCAGGCTCATCGGAGGTGGCGAGTTTCATGGAGGGGTACGAGGCTGTTCGCGGCCGTTTTGTTCAGCGACCGAGGCGGCTGGGACTCCAGCGGTGAGAGATGCTGAGTGCATGGATGACCTGATCACGCAAGCCACGTCCAGCGATGAGCAGCGCAGAGGCCCCTCTATCGCTGTCCTCCCTGTCGGAAGCTTCGAGCAACACGGCGCGCATCTGCCCCTCACCACCGACACCGCCATTGCTTGCCTGATAGCCCGTCGCATAGCGGACGACCACAACCTGTTCCTCTTGCCGCCCATCACTATTGCCTGCTCTCACGAACATGCCTCGATGCCGGGCACTGTGAGTATCAGCGCGGCGACGCTGTACGCGATGATCAATGACATCTGGCGGTCTCTCGAAGCCGCTGGAGTCCCGGGGCTCATCATCGTCAACGGGCACGGCGGCAATTACGTCCTGTCCAACGTCGTCCAGGAGCTCAACAGCGCCGGCCCACGAGTCGCCCTCTTTCCTGCTCCAGAAGACCGCGATCAGTCCAGGGCATATGCAAGGTTGGAAAGCAGCAGCGCCGAAGATATGCACGGCGGGGAGTTCGAGGTCTCGCTACTACTACACGGCGCACCCCACCTTGTCCGCGATGGCATTCAGGGCGACGACCACTCAGCCCCGAGCCGGCCCCACCTACTCACTGTTGGCATGGCGGGGTACACCACCAACGGCATCATCGGGCGGCCATCGCTTGCTACGGCGGCCAAGGGTAAAGCGTTGCTCGATAGCCTCTCCCACGCTGCCCGTGCCCACCTGAGCCTGATCGTAGGGAACCCGTCTTAGCCCCCGTTCCTGGGCAGATGTGCCCAGAGACGCAACAGCCCGCCCCCCTTGCTGGGTGGGGGCGAGCTGTCTCCGAGCAGGGTACTGCTCCCGGTCAGTGCGACCCGTTTCGGCCCGTTGGCCACGTGACCAACGCATGACCAACGGCGCCCAGGAACGGGCAGAAACACCTGGTAACAGAGCACGACTCCAGACAACGGCAAGCCCTCTGACCAGGCCCAAAGTGCCTGGTCAGAGGGCTTTTGTCTACCAGTTAGGTCGGGGGTGGCGGCCCCGACCGTCTTGAGCTTTCCCACGGCCCTGGCCTGCGACTCCACGCGGACCAGGGCCTTCGTGCGACCGGCGCGTGACCCGCGGCGTGACCCGCGCACGCGCGGCTCACGAGAGTCCGGTCAGGCCGGCGGGCCGCCGGCTACCGGCCCGCCACCTGTTCGCCCAGCGCCGCGAACCGCGCCCAGGGCTCGCGGGGCTCGCGCGGGTCCCACACGCGCTGCGCCAGCGCGCGCAGGGGCGCGCGGATGCCGCGCGCGATCTGTTCCGGCGTCTGTGCGTCGGCGATGTCGCACCAGATGCCGAACCGGCCCCCCACCACCCGGTCCCGGCCACCGAGCGCGGCCGGCACCGACTCGCTGCCCCGCAGCACGCGCGGCGACCACTCCTCGTAGATCCGCCGGCCGGTGGGGTACGTGAAGTCGTTGGGCTCCCCGAGTACGTAGTAGAGGTACTCGTCGTTCACGTTGATCACCGGACGGCCCTCGCGCAGGTACTCCTCCGGCTGTCGGGCCCCGATCTCCTTGCCGGTCCAGTACTCCACCTCGCGGTCCTTGTCCGCCTGGACCACGCCGCCCCGGAACAGGCCGTCGTTCCACGACTTGACCCGGGCTCCGGCCGCGCGGGCCGCCTTGGCGCGGTCGTTGAGCCAGCCGGTGGCCAGGTCCCGCACCCGCGCCCCGGACCCGTACCTGCGCTCGGCGTGCCGGGCCAGTTGCGGGAAGGTGTTCTCCGGGTCGCGCACGGTCAGGGCCAGGTACTCGTCCCCGCCCAGGTGCCAGTACGGGCCGCCGCCGGCGTCGGTCGCGAACAGCGGGGCGAACTCGCGCAGCAGGTCGTCCAGGATGCGGGCCGCGCCGGGCGCGGAGATGTCGATCGTGCCGCGGGGGGCACTGCCGTCCGCGCCGCGCAGTTGCAGCGAGGGGTGGGCGCGGATCACCGTGCCCAGGTGGCCGGGCGAGTCGATCTCCGGGATCACCGCGACGTGGAGTCGCTCGGCCAGCCGTACGATCCGCCGCACCTGAGCCTTGGTCAGGTGCTGGGCGGAGACGATCTCCGGGTGCGATGTGCTCTCGATCCGGAAGCCCTGGTCGTCCGAGAAGTGCAGGCCGACCTGGTTGAGCTTGAGTTCGGCGGCCTCGCGCACCCGGTCCTCGATCCAGCGCGCCGTGAAGTGCTTGCGCGCCGTGTCGATCATGAGCCCGCGCTGCGGCCGGTCCGGACCGTCCCGCACGACGCCGGCCGGCAGCCGCCCGTCGCCCGAGCGCAGCGCCTGGCGGACCGTGCGGGTGCCGTAGAAGACGCCCGCGTCGGCGGAGCCGGTGATCAGCGCCTGCCCGTCACGCACCGTCAGCACGTAGGACTCGCGCGCGATCTGGTCCTCGCCCGGCCGCTCCGGCGCCCGCGCGCCGCGCGGTGCCGAGCGCTGGTCGGGCCGCCGCGCCGGGCCCCTGCCGTCCCCGCCCTTCGGCGTGGCCCGGATGGCCGACGCGGGGCGCAGCGCGAGGGCGATGTCGCCACGGCGGGGCGGCCCCGTGGCGACGGTGAGCCCGAGTTCGCGGGCGAGCCGGTCGGCCTCGTCGGCGAGCGGGCTCTTCCGGTCCACGACCACCCGCGAGTCGTCGCCCGGCCGCCAACCGGGGCCGCCCTCGGGCTCGTACGAGCGGACGGCGGGGACGGTGCGCGGCGCGGGCGGCGGGTCGGCCGAGCCGAGGGAGCGGGCCGGGCGGGCGTCGAGCGGCGGCGGCTGCGAGGGGCCGGCGGAGGCGGAGCCGGGGCCGTCGCGCGCGGGCTCGGAGTCGTCGTCGCCGCCGGGCCACCCCACCACGGCCAGCACGATCGCCAGGGCCGCCACGACCGCGAGGGCCGCGACGATGATCGTGGTCTTGGAGACAGAGCGAGGCATCCTCATGGGGGCAAACTTCCCATTGAGGGGCGAAAGAGCGGAGATAGCGGAGGCGAATCGTCCACCACCCGCAGAAAAACTCTCTCCTTCGGGTGAAGTTCACGTCGCACCGGGTCCATTTCGGAGAGGTGTCGCTACCGTGACCTCCGCCTCCCCCTTGAGCTCTCACCTGCCTCCCGCGCACCCTCCCGCTCCCTCCTCCCGCTGGCCCACCTCGCTCGATCCCCCTCCCGCCCGCCAGGCACCGCCCTCGGCGACCCTGGCCAACGCACTCCCTCTTCCCGCCCACTTTCCCTGGCCGTTCCCTTCACGTATCCATCTCGTCACGCTCCGCAGCGTCCGGCCTCCGCGGTCCGGCCCCGCGGTCGCCCGCACCCGCCCCGTTCGCCGCCTTCTTCTCCGGGCCGCTCATCCCGAGGAGGCCACCGTGTCCAGCGACACCCCGGACGTGCTGACCGGCGCCACCACCGCGTCGACCCAGCCCTCAGCCATCGCCCCGCCGGCCCCGGCCCCCGCGCCCGCCCCCGCCGCCGGGGCCCCCGCCGCGCCGACCCCGGCACCCGCCGCGCCACCGCCACCGCCCGGCTGCGCGCTCGACCGGCTCAACGCCGCCCAGGACGGGGCCGTCGAGGCCGCGTTGCTGGCCTGTTGCGGCAGCCGCCGCTGGGCCCGCCGGCTCGCGACCCACCGCCCCTACCCCGACCTGCCCGCACTGCTGGCCGCCGCCGACGAGGCGAGCTACGACCTCACGCCCCGCGACCTCACCGAGGCGCTCGCCGACGAGTCCGTGGCCCAGCACGCGCCCTCAGGCTCCCGTGGCCCCGGCACGCTCGCCGCGCACACCGCGCTGCGGGCGGCGCACGCCGCGTACGAGAGCAAGTTCGGCCACGTCTTCGTGGTGTGCCTGGACGGCGTCCCGCACGAGGAGGTGCTCGGCCACGTGCTGGCCGCCATCCGCGCCCGGCTCGACAACGACGCGGAGACCGAGCGCGAGGTGGCCGCCGAGGAACTGCGCCGCATCGCGCGGGGACGGCTCGCCCACCTCGCCGCGACCAGGCCACACGGAACCTGAGACTCCGCACGCCGCGCCGTACCCGACGCGCCGGGGGCCAGGCGGCCCTAGGCCGTACGTGGCTGTTTGATCACACCTCCGGACCCCGGCGCGGGGAACCGACAACACGTCGCTACGATGGCCAGGGCCGGTGGACCGTACCCGGCCGGGCCCGACCGACAGCAAGCCGGTGGCCCCAGTCCCCGCTCCCGGAGGGTTTTCCGTGCCGGCTGGAACGCTGTACCGCGGCCGGGAAGGCATGTGGTCCTGGGTGGCTCATCGAGTCACCGGCGTGACCATTTTCTTCTTCCTGCTCGTCCATGTGCTGGACACCGCGCTCGTCCGCGTATCGCCCGAGGCGTACGACGACACGATCGCGATCTACAAGAATCCCGTAGTGAACCTGATGGAGTACGGCCTCGCCGCCGCCGTGCTCTTCCACGCGCTCAACGGCCTGCGCCTGATCGCCGTGGACTTCTGGTCGAAGGGTCCCCGATACCAGAAGCAGATGCTCTGGGCCTCGGTGGGTATCTGGGTCGTCCTGATGGCGGGCGCCTTCTACCCGATCATGGAGCACTCCCTCCGCGACCTCTTCGGGAGCTGATGATGGCGACTGACACCACCCCCGCGACGGCCGGCACGGTCACGACGTACGGCGTCGACAACCCCGCGCCGGTCATCGAACCGCCCCGGGCCCGCACCTCCAGGACCCCGAAGGCCAGCCGGACCAACTTCGAGCTGTACGGCTGGCTGTTCATGCGGCTGTCCGGGATCCTGCTCACCGTCCTGGTCCTCGGTCACCTGCTGATCCAGCTCGTGATCGACGGCGGCGTCTCCCGGCTCGGCTTCGCCTTCGTCGCCGGCCGCTGGGCCTCGCCGTTCTGGCAGGCGTGGGACCTGGTGATGCTGTGGCTGGCGATGCTGCACGGCGCCAACGGGCTGCGCACCATCATCAACGACTACGCGGAGCGCGACCAGACCCGCTTCTGGCTGAAGACGGTGCTCTACTGCGCCACCGTGTGGACCATCCTGCTGGGCACGCTGGTGATCTTCACCTTCGACCCGAACATCCGCTAGAGCCCGGGGCTGACGCAATCCGATGAAGATCCACAAGTACGACACCGTCATCGTCGGCGCCGGTGGCGCCGGGATGCGCGCGGCCATCGAGTCGACCAAGCGCAGCCGGACCGCCGTCCTGACGAAGCTCTACCCGACCCGCTCCCACACCGGCGCGGCGCAGGGCGGCATGGCCGCGGCCCTGGCCAACGTCGAGGAGGACAACTGGGAGTGGCACACCTTCGACACGATCAAGGGCGGCGACTACCTGGTCGACCAGGACGCCGCGGAGATCCTGGCGAAGGAGGCCATCGACTCGGTCCTGGACCTGGAGAAGATGGGCCTGCCGTTCAACCGCACCCCGGACGGCACCATCGACCAGCGCCGGTTCGGCGGCCACTCGCGTAACCACGGCGAGGCCCCGGTCCGCCGGTCCTGCTACGCGGCGGACCGCACCGGCCACATGATCCTCCAGACGCTGTACCAGAACTGCGTCAAGGAGGGCGTGGAGTTCTTCAACGAGTTCTACGTCCTCGACCAGCTCATCACCGAGGTCGACGGCGTCAAGAAGTCGGCCGGCGTGGTCGCGTACGAGCTGGCCACCGGCGAGATCCACGTCTTCCAGGCGAAGGCCGTCATCTACGCCTCCGGCGGCTGCGGCAAGTTCTTCAAGGTGACCTCCAACGCGCACACCCTCACCGGCGACGGCCAGGCGGCCGTCTACCGGCGCGGGCTGCCGCTGGAGGACATGGAGTTCTTCCAGTTCCACCCGACGGGCATCTGGCGGATGGGCATCCTGCTCACCGAGGGCGCGCGCGGCGAGGGCGGCATCCTGCGGAACAAGGACGGCGAGCGCTTCATGGAGAAGTACGCGCCCGTCATGAAGGACCTCGCCTCGCGTGACGTCGTCTCCCGCTCGATCTACACCGAGATCCGCGAGGGGCGCGGCTGTGGCCCCGAGGGCGACCACGTCTACCTGGACCTGACCCACCTGCCGCCGGAGCAGCTCGACGCCAAGCTGCCGGACATCACCGAGTTCGCGCGGACCTACCTGGGCATCGAGCCGTACACGGACCCGATCCCGATCCAGCCCACCGCGCACTACGCGATGGGTGGCATCCCGACCAACGTCGAGGGCGAGGTGCTGGCCGACAACGACACCGTCGTGCCCGGCCTGTACGCCGCCGGCGAGGTCGCCTGCGTGTCCGTGCACGGCGCGAACCGGCTCGGCACCAACTCGCTGCTCGACATCAACGTCTTCGGCCGTCGGGCCGGCATCGCCGCCGCCGAGTACGCCTCCAGGGCCGACTACGTCGAGCTGCCCGAGAACCCGGCCTCGCTGGTCATCGAGCAGGTCGAGCGGCTGCGGGACTCGACGGGCAGCGAGCGCGTCACCGAGATCCGCAAGGCGCTCCAGGACACCATGGACGCCAACGTCATGGTCTTCCGCACCGAGCAGACCATCAAGACGGCGGTCGAGGAGATCGGCGCCCTGCGCGAGCGCTACCGGAACGTTTCCGTGCAGGACAAGGGCAAGCGGTTCAACACCGACCTCCTTGAGGCCATCGAGCTGGGCAACCTGCTCGACCTGGCCGAGGTGATGGCCGTCTCCGCGCTGGCCCGCAAGGAGTCGCGCGGTGGCCACTACCGCGAGGACTACCCGAACCGCGACGACGTCAATTTCATGCGGCACACCATGGCGTACCGCGAGGTGGGTGCGGACGGCACCGAGTCGATCCGGCTCGACTACAAGCCCGTCGTGCAGACCCGCTACGAGCCGATGGAGCGTAAGTACTGATGAGCAGCGCGACCCTTGAGAAGAACTCCTCGGCACCGGCGGACGCAGAGTCCACCGCCGCGCACCTGATCACGGTCACGTTCCGGATCCGCCGGTTCAACCCGGAGGTCTCGGACCAGGCGGTCTGGGAAGACTTCCAGATCGAGATGGACCCCAAGGAGCGCGTTTTGGACGCCCTCCACAAGATCAAGTGGGAGCTCGACGGAACCCTGACGTTCCGCCGCTCGTGCGCCCACGGCATCTGCGGCTCGGACGCCATGCGGATCAACGGCCGCAACCGGCTCGCCTGCAAGACGCTGATCAAGGACATCAACCCGCACAAGCCGATCTCGGTCGAGCCCATCAAGGGCCTGACGGTCCTGAAGGACCTCGTGGTCGACATGGAGCCGTTCTTCCAGGCGTACCGGGACGTGATGCCCTTCCTGATCACCACGGGCAACGAGCCGACGCGCGAGCGCCGGCAGTCCGCGGCGGACCGCGAGCGCTTCGACGACACCACCAAGTGCATCCTGTGCGCCGCGTGCACGTCCTCGTGCCCGGTGTTCTGGAACGACGGCCAGTACTTCGGCCCGGCGGCGATCGTCGGCGCGCACCGCTTCATCTTCGACTCGCGCGACGAGGGTGGCGAGCAGCGGCTCGAGATCCTCAACGACCGGGACGGCGTGTGGCGCTGCCGCACGACGTTCAACTGCACGGAGGCGTGCCCGCGCGGCATCGAGATCACCAAGGCGATCCAGGAAGTCAAGCGGGCGCTGATCACCCGCCGCTTCTGACCTCGCGGTCGGCCGTTGTGGCTGACCTCGTGGTCGGCCCCAGCGCGTGTGAGGGCCCCGTACCGGCTGTTGGCCGGTACGGGGCCCTCGTGCTGTGCGGGTGGCGCTGCTACGGGTGGGGGGCCGGGCGCGGGCCGGTGGGCCGGGCCCGGGGCGGGCGCCGGGTCAGCTCGCGATGCTGGAGGGGGTGGCGGAGGAGGGGCCCGGGCCCGGTGTCGGGTTCGGGGCGGGGGCCGGAGTGGGGAGGTCGGAGAGGGCCGCGTAGTCGGTAAGGGCGGCGCGGCGGCGCTGGAGCTCGGCTATGTCGTCGTCCAGCTTCGAGAGCTGGCCGTCCACGATGTCGGTGAAGTGCGCGCAGTCGCGTACGCCGGGGCCCGCGCTGTGCGTGCAGGGCAGCACCGTGCGGATCGCGTCCGTGTTCAGCCCCGTGGCCAGCAGTTCGCGGACCCGGCGCACCCGCTCCACGGCCTCCGGGGCGTAGCGGCGGTAGCCGTTGCTGTCCCGTTCGGAGCGGAGCAGGCCCTGCTCCTCGTAGTAGCGCAGCAGCCTCGTGCTGACGCCCGTGCGCCGTGCCAGCTCGCCGATCAGCATCCCGCCCGGCCGTCCTTCCGTTTCGACTTGACCTTCACACCGATGTCAAAGGGCAACCTACCGGCCATGGCACAGATTCCCGCGGCCAGCACCGCGCACCCGGCCCTGTCCCCCTCCTCGTCTCTCGCGTCCGCCACTGACGCGGCTGCTTCCGCCGCGCCCGGGCGTCCCGCCCCCGGCCCCGTTACCGCTCCCGCCCCGGCCGCGCCCGTCGGTCCGTTGGCCACCCGGGTCACCGGCTCGGGTCCCGGGGTACTGCTCGCGCACGGGGCCGGCGGCAGCATCGAGGGCAACTACGTGCCCATCCTGCCGACGCTGGCCGCGGGCCACACCGTCGTGGCGCCCGACTACCCGGGCTCCGGGGACACGCCGCGCGCCGGCGCGCCGCTGACCCTGGACGGGTTGGCCGACGCGCTGGTGGCGGAGGCGGTCGGGGCCGGCGTGGAGACGTTCACGCTGGTCGGCTACTCGCTCGGCACGGCGGTCGCCGTACGGGCCGCTACCCGGCACCCGGAGCGGGTGCGCGGCCTGGTGCTCACGGCGGGGCTGACCAGGGCCGACAACCGGCTGCGGACCACGCTCGCGCTCTGGCGCCGGCTGCTGGCCCTGAGCGACCGGCGGGCCTTCGCGGAACTGGTGGCGCTGACCGCGTTCGCCCCCGCGACGTACGAGGGCCTAGCGGCCGACGCACTGGACCCGTTGCTCGACGACATCGCCGCCTCCGTGCCGCCCGGCGCGCCGGACCAGGCGGCGTTGGTACTGGACGTGGACACCACGGCCGACCTGCCGCGCATCACCGTGCCCACGCTGGTCATCGCCACGACCGCGGACCTGCTGGTCTCCCCGGACCACTCGCGCCCGCTGGCCGAGAACATCGCGGGGGCCGAGTACGCCGAGCTGGCCACGGGGCACCTGCCCATGGTGGAGGCACCGGCGGAGTGGGCCGAGCTGATCACGGACTTCCTGACCCGGCACGGACTCTGAGCACGGGCTCTGAGCAGGCGCTCTGACCAGGCGCTCTGAGCGCTCCGCGCGGGAGCCGCTGGAAGTCCCCCACTGGCCGGGCCGCCCGTGGACGGGGCCGGCCCGGCGTGGTGGTCAGATGCGGTCCAGCTCCCACAGCCGCCACATGCCGGTGCCCTCGGAGAGGAACTGGGTGCCGGCGATCCCGTCCCTGCTGACCACGATGTCCTTGCCCTGCCACAGCGGCAGCACCGGCACGTCGTGGGCGATCAGCCGCTGGATCTCCCGGAAGTCCCACACCACGCGTTCCCGCTGCGGGGTTTTCTGGGTGTCGCGGATCAGGGCCCGCACCCGGTCGCTGCGATAGCCGTTGTGCAACGTGGACTGTTCCCCCACCAGCGGGCTGATGAAGGTGTCGGCGTCGAGGAAGTCCGGATACCAGATGATTCCGTACGCGTCGTAGTCGCCCTTGTTGAAGCCGCGCTGGAACTCGTCCCACTTGTACTGCTTGAACGAGACCTTGAATAGGCCCGTCCTCTCCAGTTGCGCCTTGATTTCCTCGCCTTCGGCCTTGCCCGCCGAGCCCGGCGCGTACGCCATGCGGAAGCTGACCGGGGTGGAAATGCCGGCCGCCTGGAGGAGTTGGCGGGCCTCGTCGGTGCTGGGCTTCGGGTAGGAGTCGTAGAAGGCGGTGTTGTGGCCGGTGACACCCTTCGGGATGAGCGAGTAGAGCGGGTCGACGGTGCGGCTGTGTGCCTTGCGGATGATCTCGCCCCGGTCGATGGCGGCGGCAATGGCCCGGCGCGCGGCGGGGTTCTTCAGCGCCGATCCCTCGCGCACGTTGAAGACCAGATTGCCGGTGGTGGCGCCCGGGTTTTCCATCACCTTCACGGCGGGGTCGGTCGCGGAAAGCGAACGCACGTAGGCGGCCGGCAACTGTCGCGCGGCGACGTCCACGTCCTTCTTCTTCCAAGCGTCCCGCAGGGCCTCGGAATCCGCGAAGTAGCGGACCGTGACGGGCTTTCCGGTGTCCTTTATGGCGCCCTGGTAATCGCCGTTGGGGCGCAGCTCGGCTATTTTCTCGGGCTCGTACTTCCTGAGCACGTACGGCCCGGACCCCGTCACGTCCTCGCTGGTGCTCAGCTTGTCGGGGCTGTACTTCTCCCGGTCCACGATGGAGCCGGCGCCGGTCGCGATCTTGTACGGGAACGTCGCGTCGGCCGTCCTGAGGTGGAAGATCACCTTGTCGTCGCCCTGGGTCTCCACCGACTTGAGGCTGGTCAGCAGCGACATCGGGCCGCGCGGGTCGTTGATGGCGACGATCCGGTCGAAGGAGAACTTCACGTCCTCCGCCGTGATGTCGCGCCCACCGGCGAAGCGCAGGCCGGGGCGCAGCTCGCAGATGTACGTACGCAGTTCCTCGCCGGCGAAGTCGCATCTCTTCGCCGCGTCCGGCACCGGCTTCGGGCTCTCGGTCCGGAAGGTCAGCAGCGACTGGAAGACGTTGCTGTACAGACCCCAGGAGCCCGCGTCGTACGCGCCCGCCGGGTCGAGCGTGGTCACCGGGTCGGCCGTGCCCACCGTGATCGGCTCGTCGTCGTCCGACGAGGACAGGACGTCACAGCCGCTCACGCCCCAACCGGTCACCACGGCACCCAGCGCCCACCCCAGAGCAAGACATCGCTTGCCGACCCATCGCATCCCGCGCCCCCTCCGGCACTTCACAACCCGGGGAGAAAATCGCAGGCGCATGCGACAAACCCGCAACCTGTTCCCCGCTCAACAATGCGCTTCACCCAATCACACGGCTGACGCATGCGCTAGCAACCTTCTTTTCCAGTCGGGGATTTGACCACTTTACGCATGCGTACGGTGCGGCTGCCACGCACCGGTAAGCGGCCCGACCCCGGAAAGGGTCTTTCCGCTCGCCTCTCGGCGTAGCGTTTCACGGAGATACCGGAAGAGGCGGGCAAAGGAGGCTCTTCGCCGTTCCGGGGAGAAAGAGGGGCCGATCCGCACCACAAAGAGGGCAAGTCGCTCGGCGGCGGCCAACAGATCTCCCGAACCGCCGCCATTTCCCTGCCGGCGGCGGCCCGATAAACGAAAGTCCTTGCGGTTGTGGTGCGATGCCGGTTTGCGAAGTGGACGCGGTGTGGGGCGATTGTGGCGCGGGCTGCCACGGTGCGGAGTGTGGGATACGGGCGTGTGGTACGGGTGCGGCAGCGCGGTACGTAAAAGGCCCAGACCAATGCGTCGAGGCGGGAGAGGAGCGGGAGAAAGGAAGGGAAGTAAGCCGTCCGATCGGGCGTGCGGCGAAATGCGGGGCGACCGCTTTAGGCGTGGAGCGAAGCGAGTTGGACGACCGTGATGTCCGGCGGCGCGCCCACGCGCACCGGCGGGCCCCACGCGCCCGCGCCGCGCGAGACGTAGAGCTGGGTGTCGCCGTACCGCTCAAGCCCCGCGACCGTGGGGTTGGCCAGCTCCGCGAGGTAGTTGCCGGGCCAGAGCTGCCCGCCGTGGGTGTGGCCGGAGAGCTGGAGGTCCACGCCGTGCCGCACGGCGTCGTGGATGACCACGGGCTGGTGCGCGAGCAGCACGGCCGCGCGGCCCCGGTCCCGGTCCCCGAGCGCCTGGCCGAAGTCGGGGCCCTTGCCCTCGTCCTCGCCCGCCACGTCGTTGACCCCGGCAAGGTCGAAGCCGGGCAGTTCGGTGCGCTCGTTCTCCAACGGGCGCAGGCCCAGCTCGCGCACGTGGTCCACCCACGCGTCGGCGCCGGAGAAGTACTCGTGGTTGCCCGTGACGAAGAACGACCCGTCCCGCGCCCGCAGGTGCCGCAACGGCTCGGCGGCGGGCCCGAGGTCGGCCACGCTGCCGTCCACCAGGTCGCCGACCACGGCCACCAGGTCCGGGTTGACCCGGTTGATCGTCTCCACCACGCGCTGGGTGTGCGCCCGGCCCAGGATCGGACCCAGGTGGATGTCGCTGACCACCGCGATCCGGTACCCGTGCGCCTGCCGGGACAGCTTGGCGAGCGGCACGGTGATCCGCTTGACGCGCGGGCCACGGAAGACGCTGTACGTGCCGTAGCCCACGGTCGCGGCGGCGACGGCCCCCGCCCCCGCGGCCACGGTCCGCGCGACGAACAGCCGCCGCGAGGTCTGGGCCACCGCCGGCGCCGGGGTGGCCTCGTCCGGGGTGGGGGTGTCCGGGGTGGCGGCGTTCGGGGTGGGGGTGTCCGGGGTGGCGCCGGCCGTCGTGGCGGACGCGGTGGCCGTGGCGGGGGCGGTGGGGGTGCTCGCGGTGGCCGTTTCCGGGGTGGTGGCGGTGGGCGGGCTGCCGGCGGTGCTCGGGGTGTCGGTGGTGGGCGAGGTGGCGTCCGGGCTGTCCGTGGCGTTCGGACGGTCGGTGGCGGTGCCGGTGCCGGATGAGGTGGATGTGGCGGCGGTGGTGGCGGTGGCACCGCTGGTGGCGGTCGCGGCGGGCGTCGGTGTGGGGCGTGCGGTGGTGGTGCCCGCGCGAGTGGTGGCGGTGACGGTCTCCGTGGCGGAGCCGGTCGCGGCGGGGGGACCAGCGGAGGTGGTGGTGGCCGAGGCGGTCGTGGCGGCGGAGGGCGGGGGCGGGGTGCGTCTCGCGCGCCGTTCGAGGGCCCGCAGGAGGAGCGGCCGGACCGCCTCACCGACGACCAGGGCGAGGGTCAGGTACAGCAGCGTCGCCAACCACAGGTAACCCGGCCAGGCCAGCACCCGCTGCACGGTGAACGGGGCGCCCGCGCGCCCGCTGACCAGAGCCCCGACGCTGAGCAACGGCAGGGCGATCACCGCCCAGGTGCCGACGCGCCGTGGCCAGCCGCCCGCCGTAGTGATATCGCGCACCATGCGGCGCCAGACGTACCAGTGCACGCCCCCCAGCAGTGCGACGATCAGCAGCGCGACCAGCGCGAAGACGGCGACCATCCCCCCATCCTTCCGTTACGTCGAGGCGCCTTCGCGCCGCAGGGCCCGCACGCCACGGAACCCGAGCACCCCGATCCCCGTCCCCAAGAGAAACGAGGTGATCGCGAGCGCGAGATGGACCCAGAAGTACGTGGTCGGGTCGCCGGACTCGTCGAAGGCGAGTCCGCTTGAGTCTTTCCAGAGGTTTTTTACAAAGGTGAACCAAATGCACCAGCTCCACGCCCCGAACGCGAGCAGGAACCAGGACACGGGGCGGCTGAGCTTCATGGCTTCCAGTATGCGGAACCGCTCCACGGAGCCGGCGGGAGGGTCGCGTTCTCCCGAGGCGCCGGTGACGCCCCGTACCGCTACCGATACGTTCACGTCCGTGTCGACGACCTTCCGTACTTCGCGTACCCCCCGCGCTCAGCGCACCGCCGAGGCCCCACCCCCGCCCCCGCGCTCCCGTGGGCGCGGGGGCTCCGCGGCGGTCGCCGCGCTGCTGGCCTCGTGCCTGCTCGCCACCGCGCACCCCGCGCTCGCCGATGACCGGCCGGGGAAGGACAAGCCGAAGGAGCCGAAGCCGCCGGCCGCGATGTCCACCGTGGGCGGCACCCAACTGGGCAAACCGGGCACCCAGGTGCGTCTCAAGGCGGGCGCGCCGCCGCTGCCGAAGGGGCTCACCGCGCGGTCGTGGATGGTCTCGGACGCCGAGTCGGGCGAGGTGCTGGCCGCGCACAACGCGCACTGGCGGCTGCCCCCGGCCAGCACGCTCAAGATGCTCTTCGCCGACACGCTGCTGCCGAAGTTCCGCAAGGACCAGACCCACAAGGTCGAGCTGTCCGACCTGGCGGGCATGGGCGAGGGCAGCAGTCTGGTCGGGGTCAAGGAGAAGTACACCTACTCCGTGCACGACCTGTGGCTCGGCGTCTTCCTCCGCTCGGGCAACGATGCCGTGCACGTGCTCTCCGCCATGAACGGCGGCAAGCCGCAGACCGTACGCGACATGCAGGCGCACGCCGACGAGCTGAACGCGCGCGACACGCACGTCGTCAGCCCGGACGGCTACGACGAGAAGGGGCAGGTCAGCAGCGCGTACGACCTGACCCTCTTCGCCCGCTCCGGGCTGCGCAAGGCGGACTTCCGCGAGTACGCGTCCACCGCGCGGGCCAAGTTCCCCGGTGAGGTGAAGAAGGACAAGAAGACGAAGAAGGCCAAGCGCGAGCACTTCGAGATCCAGAACACCAACCGGCTGCTCACCGGCGACACCGACCTGGACCCGTACCAGGGCATCGCCGGGGTCAAGAACGGCTCCACCACGCAGGCCGGCGCCACCTTCACCGGCGTCGCCGAACGCGGCGACCGGGTGTTGCTCGTCACCGTCATGAACCCCGCGAAGAACGAGCACAACGAGGTCTACCGGGAGACCGCCAAGCTCTTCGACTGGGGCTTCAAGGCGGCCGACGCCGTCGAACCGGTGGGCACGTTGGTCGCGCCGGGCCCCGACGGAGTGGCCGACGCCGAGGCCGCCGAGAAGGACGGGGTAGCGGGCGGCGGCAAGAACAGCCACCAGCAGGCCAACGCCGCCGTCCCGGCCGGCGACGGCGCGGGGGGCGGAGGCTGGACGGCCGCTGGTATCGCCGCCGGTTCGCTGGCCCTCCTCGCGGCAGCCGCCTACGCCGTACACCGCCGCTGGCCCCTCCCCGACATGGTCCGCCGCCGCTCCCGCCCCTGACGCCCACCCCGCGGGGGCCGCCCCTCCACGGCGGCCCCCGCACCTCGGCCCGCGTCCCCCACCGCCGCACGCTGCCTGCCTGCCCGCCGGTCGCCTGTCGCCTGTCGCCTGTCGCCTGTAAGCAGTCGGCTGCTTGATACGGACTGATACGGGTTGATACGGGGCGCCTGGCTGCCCGCTGTCGGCCCGGAGGTAGGCGACAACCGCGCGCCCGAGCCGAGCGATGCGTACTGCGCAATGGTGCCTACTGCGCAATGCGGAGGCGTCAGTCTTGCGTTCCCAGGAGGTGTTGTCGAAACATCGCCAGCCCCTTCGCCTGCGCTCGCCTAGGGTCGGCGGGCATGTCACAGCAGAGCCGCAGCATCGTCCAGAACGCTTGGAAGGCGTTCGCCAGCCACGACGCTGACCGCATCTCCGCGGTCTTCACCGAGGATGCCGAGTGGCTCGCGCCGCCAGGCAACGCAACTGCCATCGCGCTGGATGCCCCCAGCCACATGGTCGGCAGGAAGGCGATCGTGCGCTTCCTCGCTGAGGATTTCCCCCGCTTGTTCGCGCGTGACGTCACAGTCACCTTCCACGCGTTCCACGCCGACGGCGAGCGGGTGGTCGTGGAGGAGACCATGACGGCGACCCTGGCCAACGGCAACCACTACGCCAACGACTACTGCTTCGTTTTCGAGCTCCGGGACGAGCTGATCCACCGGGTGCGCGAATACATGGACACAGCCCGGGGGCACCGCATGGTCTTCGGAGAGGTTCCGTCGCCGTCATCCTCTGCCTGACCGCGATGCGGTCACACCCCGCCGAACAGCAGAACCAAATCGGTGACCGATGTCGGCTGCCCCAGCGCACGGTGAGTCGGCCGACCGCCGAATTCCCAGTGGCCACCGCCGGTAGCGCACCGAACTCATACTGCCCCGACGCACGATCTGTCCAGCTTCTGCCCCTCACGATCGGGCAGTCTGCGCACGCGGACAGGCTCCGCCACCGCGCCTCCAGCGGTCGAATGGACGTCACCGCACATCCAGCCGCCACGACCACCAACCCGGCGCACCTACGCGGTCACAGCACTAGCTGCTGCCGGGGCCCAGCCTTTCCCGGGCCTCCCGCTCGCGCTCCTGCCGCCCTGCCGGGGCGCCGGCCGCGCCGGCCGGGTCCGCTGAGGTCGCGGCCTCGCCGGCGTCCGTCTTGTTGCCGCGCGTCCGTACGGCATCCGTGGCGGCCGGCGTCGCTCGCGCGTGCGCCGCTTCTGCGGGCGCGGGCCCCGTGTGCGTGGGCCCGGCATAGGGCTCCTTCGTCAACCGGACCCGTCACTCCGCCCCGGGGTCCCTCTCGGTCGGCCCGGGCTCCGATTCCGTCGGCCCGGGCTGGTCGTCGGGGGGCGCGAGTATCTCGTGGGCCTTGGACGGGGTCGCCGTCCAACCCGCGCAGAACAGCGCGAGCTTGGCCGTGAAGTTGATCCACAGCAGCAGTGCGATGGGCGTGCCGAACGCCCCGTACATGCTCTTCGCCGCCACGCCCTGTATGTAGCCGCTCAGCAGCGACTTCAGCAGTTCGAAGCCGATCGCGCCGATGAGCGCGGCGACGATGACGGCGCGGCGGGGCGGGGTGACACCCGGCAGCCAGGTCAGGACGTAGCACAGCAACAGGAAGTCGGCGCCGACCGCGGCGGCGAACGCGGCCAGCCGCAGCAGCCAGCTCCCCACCCCGTCCTCGGGGATGTCCAGCTTCGATGCCGCCCAACCCACCGCGGTGACCGCGAACGTGGAGACGGCGAACGAGCCGAGGGCCACCCCACCGAGGCCCAGCAGAATGCCGCCGTCCTTGAGCTTGCGCGCCACCACGTTGTCGTGTTCGTCGTCCAGCTCCCACACGGCCCGCAGGCACTCGCGCAGCGAGCCGACCCAGCCGATGCCGGTGAACAGCAGCGCCGCACCCGCCAGGACCCCGACCGTGGCCGCGTTCTCCACCAGCCCGCTGAGGTCGAGCTGGCCCGAGATGCCCGGCACCTGGGCGGCCAGCCTCTCCTCCAGTTCGCGCATGCTGGCGTCGCTGAGTACCGCGGCACCGATCGCCGCCCCCACCGTGATCAGCGGAAACAGCGCGAGGAAGCTGATGAAGGTGATGGCGGCGGCCAGCCGCGTCCAGTGAACCCGCTCCAGGGTCTCGTACGTGCGCCACGCGTGCGTACGCATCAGCCGCGCCACGATCGGGCCGATCCACGGCAGTCGGGTCAACCAGTCCATGAGCCTTTTTCTACCCTTACCTGCATATTCATTCCTTTGCCGGTCAGCCCGTTATGCCTGGCTCATCTGGCTCGTCTGGTCCGCCCGTTCCTCCCGCCCCGTCTGGTCCGGCCTGCCCGGTGGTCGTCGGTCCTCCTCGGGGGCCGTCCGCGCGCCCCCTGTTTGGGCTGCGCTTTCCCCGTGGCCGCGGGCGCTATCCCCCTCCGGTCGACGGTTCGGCTCCGGGCTGGGCCCGCAGCGTGCCCAGGGCCGGCGGCAGCGGGCGGGAGTGCACGATGCGCAGCCCCGACACCGCCCGAGTGAGCACCACGTACAGCCGGTGCAGCCCGCGCGGTTCGGCCGCCACGATCGCCGCCGGCTCCACGGCGACCACCTGGTCGTACTCCAGGCCCTTGGCCAGGGACGCGGGCAGCACCGTCACCCGCCGCGCCGGGTCGGCCTCGTCTGGCTCGGCCGTGGCGATGCCCGCCTCCGCCAGGGCCCGGCGCACCTCGGGCACGGCGGCGTCGGCGGCTATCACCCCGATGGAACCGGCCGCGCGCCGCGCCGCGCGCACCGCCGCCACCGTGCCGGCCAGGGCGTCGGCCACGGGGTGGACGTGCAGCTCTCCCTCGCTTCGCAGCGAGCGGGCGGGCGGCACCCAGGTCTCCAGGTGCGGCAGCAGGGCGTTCGCCACGGCCACGATGGCGGCCGGCACCCGGAAACCGGTCGTGAGCGGGGCGACCGTCGCGTTCGGCTTGCCCAGGTGCGCGAGGTGCTCCGGCCAGCTCCGCGCCGCCCAGGGCGTGGTGCCCTGGGCCAGGTCGCCCAGCACGGTCAGGGAACCGAAGTCGCTGCGCCGGGCCAGCACCCTGCACTGCATGGGTGACAGGTCCTGCGCCTCGTCCACCACCACGTGGCCGAAGCTGCCCGGGCGCTCGATCAGGCCCGCCACCTCGTCGATGAGCACCAGGTCCGCCGCCGACCAACGGGCGCTCTTGGCCGAGCGGGGCGGCTTGGCCCAGCACAGCGCGGCCTGTTCGGCGGGCGAGAGCAGCCCGTCCGAAGCCGCTTGGATCGCGTCGGGGGCACTCAGCAGTTCGGCGACGACCTCCTCGGGCCGCGCCACGGGCCAGGCGGCGTCCAGGAACGCCTTGACGGCGCGGGAGCGGCTCATGCGCCGCACCCACTCCTGGGGCGGCGGGCCCGCGCGCCGCTCGACCTGGCGGCGGACGAGTTCCATGGTGCGCGAGAGCACCCAGTCGCGACCCGTGGCGTAGGGCGGCGCCTGCTCCCGGACCTGGGCGACGATCTCGGCGAGTTCGTCGGCGTCCACCCGCCAGCGGTAGGTGCCGTCCGGGATGGCCAGGGACTCGCTCGGTGGGCGCACGCGCCGGTACAGGGCGCGCGCGAGAACCTCGGCCATGCGGGGGTCGTGCTTGACGGCGGCGACGTCCGGGGTGTCCTCGCCACGCACCGGGAAGCGGTCGATGAGGTCGTCCGCGGTGCACTGGCGGACGTCGATCTCACCGAGCGCGGGCAGCACCTCGGCGATGTAGCGCAGGAAGGTGCGGTTGGGTCCGACGACCAACAGGCCGCCGCGCTGGATGCGTTGGGGGTAGGTGTAGAGCAGGTAGGCGGCGCGGTGCAGGCCGACGGCCGTCTTGCCCGTGCCGGGAGCGCCCTGTACGCACACCGATTCCGCCAACGCGCCCCGTACCAGGTCGTCTTGTTCGGGTTGGATGGTGGCGACGATGTCCCGCATCGGGCCCACCCGGGGGCGCTCGATCTCCGCGGCCACGATCCGGCTGCCGGCCCCGGCCGCCGCGGCCTCCTCGTCCCGGCCCGCCGCCGTGGTCGCCGCGCCGAGTCGCTCGTCCTCCAGGCTGGTGAGGTCGCCCGGCTCGCCCCGGCTGGCGGGGGCCCAGCCGAACCTGCGGCGTACCGCGACGCCCTGCGGGGCGCGCGGGGACGCCTGGTAGAAGACGCGGGAGACGGGTGCGCGCCAGTCGATCACCATGGGCGTCGCGGTGGCGTCGGCCGCGATGTGCCGGCGGCCGATGTAGTAGCGCTGGCCGCGGTGGTCTCCGGTGGTGGGGGCGGTGTCGAAGTCGAGGCGCCCGAAGAACAGCGGGGCCTCCGGCTCCTGTGCCAACTGCCGGGCGTAGCCGCGCAGGTAGCGGCCGAGCACCTCGGCGCTCGCGCCGTCGCCGGAGACGTCCTCCCCGAGCGACACCTGCCGCCGGGCCGACTCGACCATGCGGGCCAGCGTGGCCCGGCACGCGCCGACGTGCGCCCGCTCGGCGGCCAGCCCTGCGTCCGGTTCACCGCCGGCACCCCCGCCCGGGCCGCCGCCGGAACCGCCGCTCGGGCCATCACCCGGGCCGCCGCCGGAACTCCCGCCCGGGTCGTCGGGACGGGGAGCCGGTGGGCGCGGGGTAGCCCGGGGCGGTCCCGGCGGCGGTCCCTGCTCGGTCGGGGAAGGCTCAGCCGAGGGCGGCTGGTTCGGGGAAGCCGAGGCCGAAGGCCGATGCGGCGCGTCGGCGGCCACGCCGTGGGGTCGTGAGGTCATCTCGGTACACCTTTCGCGTGGGAGTGGCGGGCGGGCCGGCTCGGCGGGCGCGCTCGCGAGCAGCGCGCATCGCCGCTCGGCGCGCGCCGAGCGGGGCGGACGGTGGAGTGGCGGTATGCGGCGGGGCGCGGCCCCACGGGCTGAGTGGCGGAAGGCGGGTGGTCAGCGGGCGGCCAGCTCCTCTGAACGAGGCCGGAGCCCGAGGCAGCAGGCCGAAGCACGCCAAGCCCACGCCTCGCGCCCGGCCCCGCGCCAGCGCGCCCACGGCCCCCGACCCACGGCCCCCGGCCTCCGTCGCAGCCCCCGACGCGCGGTCAGCGGTCAGCGGTCAGCGGTCAGCGGTCAGCGGTCAGCGGTCAGCGGTCAGCGGTCAGCCCAGGGTGGGGCGGGGCGCCCGTCAGGGGCGCTGGCCTCCTCGCTCAGAGGTGGGAGCCGAGCACGGAGAAGGCGTGGTCGGCGGCGGTGACGGCCGACGGATAGACCTCGTCGGCGCTCTCCCCGTCGGCTATCCGGCGCCAGTTGTCGAGCGCCAGAATGCGCTGCGCCGCTATGACCTGGCTGGCGGTGAGGCGGGCCGTCAGCGCCTCCAGTCCGGTGGGCTCCTCAGGGCCCGGCAGGCCGGCTCCGGCGCCCGGCAGGCCAGGGCCGCCGAGCGGGCCCGGGGCCGCTCCGGCGCCGGGCCCGTGCGCGTCGGCCGGGGCCGCCTCAGCCGGCGGAACATCGACCGGCGGAGCCTCGGCCGGCGGGGTGTCGGCCGGGTGGAGCGCCGCCTCGGGGGCGTGCGCCGCCTCGTACAGCGTGCGGGCCAGGGCCTCCTCGGACCGCGTCGTGTACGCGTACAGCCGCGCCACCAGGCTCGGGGTGCCGTACAGCAGGCGGTGGAAGGCGAGGACCTCGCTGTCGTCGCACAGGCCCGTGACCGGGTCGCGGCGGTCGAGGCCGGCGCGGAAGTGCGCGTGCAGCGCCTGGAGGGGGCTCTGCTCGGGGGCTCGGTCGCGGACCACGCGGCTGGCCTCGCCCTCGTGGTCCGCGAAGCGGTAGAGCGCGAGGTCTTCCTTGGTCGGGAAATAGCGGAACAGCGTGGGCTTGGACACCATGGCCGCGGCGGCGATCTCCGCCACCGAGACCTGGTCGAAGCCCTGCTCGAGGAAGAGCGCGATCGCGGCGTCGGAGATCGCCTGATAGGTGCGCTGCTTCTTGCGCTCGCGAAGACTCGGTTGGCCGTCCATGAGGACAGCCTACCGCTATTGAGACCCGGTTAAAAGTGCGTCGCGGAATCTTTTCTTACTCGGTCACATTCAGCGGTTCGTTCCGCGCCGGACCGTGGCCCCGACTCCGGTCGCGAGCGGAGTCCCGGCCCCGGGCGCGGTCCCGCCCGTCCCGGTCATGGTCCGCGTGCTGCGTCTGGCGCGGGAAGGTCGGGCCCGGACCCCGCCCTCCCGCCGAGCCGAAAGGGTATTCGCGCTCCAACCGCCAGACGCCGTCCTGGCCTTGTTCGTACAAGGCGAAGCCCTCGATGGTCCACGCCGCCTCGTAGTCCTTGAGCTCGGCGTACGCGCGGTCCATCGCCTCCTCGGAGATGCCGTGCGCGATGGTGACGTGGGGGTGGTACGGGAACTGCAGCTCGCGGGCGCACGGCCCGGACGCCGCTCGGACGCGCTCCTGGAGCGCCGTGCAGTCCTCGGCGCCCTCCACGATCTTCACGAAGACGACCGGCGAGAGCGGGCGGAAGGTGTCCGTCCCGGACAGCCGCATCGGGAAGGGGCCCCAGCCGGCCGCGACCTCCGCGAGGTGGCGCTCGATGCCGGGCAGCGCCGCGGCGTCCACCACGGTGGGCGGCAACAGCGTGACGTGCGTGGGGATGCCGTGCGCGGCCGGGTCCCCGAAGCCCGCGCGCCGCTCCTGGAGGAAGCTGCCGTACGGCTCCGGGACCGCGATCGAAACGCCGATCGTTACGGTCCCCACTGCGTTCTCCCTTCCGCACCACTGTCTGGTCAAGCTGTCCGTCACGCCGCACACCTCGTGTCCCTGTCAGGCGGTGGAGCGCCCGTGTCAGTGTGCCGGCTTCCCGGCCGTCCCGGCTAGGTTCCTCGGGCCCCACCGGCCTGGACCAATGCCCCGTCCGCTGCCTAACCGGACCCGGCCACGGTGCCGCCGGGCCGCCGGGCCACCGCCGGCCCGGCGGGCGGGGCGTGGCCGCTCAGTGCTTGGCGGGCAGCAGACCCACCTTGTCGTACGCCAGGGCCAGGGTCTCGGCCGCGACGGTCCGCGCCTTCTCGGCCCCCTTGGCCAGGATGTTGTCCAGCGTCTCGGGGTCGTCCAGGTATTCCTGGGTGCGGCTGCGGAACGGTGTGACCCAGTCGACCATGACCTCCGCAAGGTCGGTCTTCAGCGCGCCGTAGCCCTTGCCCTCGTACTTGCGTTCCAGGTCAGCGATGCTGGTGCCGGTGAGGGTCGCGTAGATGGTGAGCAGGTTGCTCACGCCGGGCTTGTTCTCCTCGTCGAAGCGGATGACGGTGTCCAGGTCCGTCACCGCGCTCTTGATCTTCTTCGCGGAGACCTTGGGCTCGTCCAGCAGGCTGATGATGCCCTTCGGCGTGGACGCCGACTTGCTCATCTTGATCGACGGGTCCTGCAGGTCGTAGATCTTGCCGGTCTCCTTGACGATGTGCGCCGAGGGCACCGTGAAGGCGTGGCCGTAGCGGCTGTTGAACCGCTCCGCGAGGTCCCGGGTCAGCTCGATGTGCTGGCGCTGGTCCTCGCCGACCGGGACCTGGTCGGCCTGGTAGAGGAGGATGTCGGCTACCTGCAGGACCGGGTACGTGAAGAGGCCCACGGTCGTCCGGTCGGCACCCTGCTTGGCCGACTTGTCCTTGAACTGCGTCATGCGGGACGCCTCGCCGAAGCCGGTGAGGCAGTTCATCACCCAGCCGAGCTGCGCGTGCTCGGGCACGTGGCTCTGGACGAAGAGTGTGCACCGGTCCGGGTCCAGTCCGGCCGCCAGCAGTTGCGCGGCGGCGACCCGGGTGTTGGCGCGCAGTTCCCGCGGGTCCTGCGGGACCGTGATCGCGTGGAGGTCGACCACCATGTAGAAGGCGTCGTGGGTTTCCTGCAAGGCGACGTACTGACGGATCGCGCCTAGGTAGTTCCCGAGGTGGAAGGAGCCCGCAGTGGGCTGGATACCGGAGAGCGCGCGGGGACGGTCGTGGGCCATGGCATCCATTCTCTCAGGTACGCGGCGCGATCACGGCCCCCGGTCGAAGACTGGGGGGCGGTTGGCAGCACCCTGCCGCCGCGCGCGAGGCAGGCGCCGGCGCGCGCCAGCGCGCACGGCACGCGCGCGGCACGGGACGACCACGCACGGCGACAGGCCGGCGACCCGCCGACACGGCGTCGGCGGGGCGCGGAAGCGCGGGGCCCACACGGTTGGCTACGCAATTTTTCTTCGCATTCCCCCCGGGCAACGATAGAAAGAAGGCTGAGCCCGCCCCGACTCCGTAAGGATGGAGCGCACGTGACCGCTAGTGAACGCAGCATCGCCGCAGCAGAGGCGCACAGCGCGCACAACTACCACCCGCTGCCCGTCGTCGTCGCCGCCGCGGACGGCGCCTGGGTGACCGATGTCGAGGGGCGCCGCTACCTCGACATGCTCGCCGGATACTCCGCGCTCAACTTCGGACACGGCAACCGCCGCCTCATCGACGCCGCCAAGGCCCAGTTGGAGCGGGTCACGCTGACGTCGAGGGCGTTCCACCACGACAGGTTCGCCGACTTCTGCACGGAGCTTGCCGCGCTGTGTGGCAAGGAGATGGTGCTGCCGATGAACACCGGCGCCGAGGCCATCGAGACCGCGGTCAAGACGGCCCGCAAGTGGGGCTACCAGGTCAAGGGCGTGCCGGACGGGCAGGCCAAGATCGTGGTCGCGGCCGACAACTTCCACGGCCGCACCACGACCATCGTCAGCTTCTCCACCGACCCGGACGCGCGGGCCGACTTCGGTCCGTACACGCCCGGCTTCGAGATCGTCCCGTACGGCGACCTGGCCGCCCTGGAGGCGGCGGTGGACGAGCACACCGTCGCTGTGCTGATCGAGCCGATCCAGGGTGAGGCGGGCGTGCTGGTGCCGCCGGCCGGCTACCTGCCGGGCGTGCGGGAGCTGACCCGGGAGAGGAACGTGCTGTTCATCGCGGACGAGATCCAGTCGGGGCTCGGGCGCACCGGCAGGACCTTCGCCTGCGACCACGAGGACGTGGTTCCGGACGTGTACGTGCTGGGCAAGGCGCTCGGCGGCGGCGTGGTGCCGGTCTCCGCCGTGGTCGCCGACCGCGACGTGCTGGGCGTCTACCGCCCGGGCGAGCACGGCTCCACCTTCGGCGGCAACCCGCTGGCCTGCGCCGTCGCCCTCGAGGTGATCGACATGCTGCGCGGCGGCGAGTACCAGCAGCGGGCCACCGAACTCGGCGAGCACCTGCACCGCGAGCTGGCGGCGCTGACCGGCGGCGGCGCGGTGCGCGAGGTGCGCGGGCGCGGCCTGTGGGCCGGCGTGGACATCGACCCGGCGCTCGGCACGGGCCGCGAGGTCTCCGAGCGGCTGATGGCCCGCGGCGTGCTGGTCAAGGACACCCACGGCAGCACCATTCGGATCGCCCCGCCGCTGGTGGTCAGCAAGGAGGACCTGGACTGGGGCCTTGAGCAGCTCCGCGCCGTGCTGGCCTCGGCCGGCGAGGACGCCCAGGGCAGCTAGGACAGCTAGGGCAGCTAGGACAACCGGCCGACCAGCGAGAGCCGGACAGTCAGCTCTCTCACCTCACTCAGCTCACTCAGCTCGCTCCGCTCACTCACCTCACGAGGAGGCGGGCCCGCCGCGAAAGCCGCGGGCCCGCGCGGGGGCCTCGTTACGGCAGCGCCCGACACAGGGCGTCCAGCGCGCCGGCGTACGCGTGGTCGGGCGGGGTGCCGTAGCCGACGACCAGGGCGTCGCCGATGACGTCGTCGCGCGGGGCGGCGTCGCCGCCGGTGCCCGCGCCGAGCCGGTAGCGGCGCAGGCCCTCCAGGGCCAGGCCCTGCCAGGCCGCGCCGTTGATCACCGACTGCTCGGTGCCCGGCGGGAGTTCGAGGACCGCGTGCAGGCCGGCCGCTATGCCGCTGACCTTGACGTGCGGGGCGCGCTCGGCCAGGGCGGCCACGAGTTGGTCGCGGCGGCGCTGGTAGCGCTGGCGCATGCCGCGTACGTGCCGGTCGTACGCCCCCGAGGTGATGAACTCCGCCAGCGTGAGCTGGTCCAGGCCGCTGGTCTGGGAGCCGGGGCGGCGCTTGAGTTCGGCGACGGCCGCGAACAGCCGCTCGGGCAGCACCAGCCAGCCGAGCCGCAGCGCGGGCGACAGGCTCTTGCTGACGGTGCCCATGTAGACGACGTGTTCGGGGTCCAGGCCCTGCACGGCGCCGACCCGCTGCCCGTCGTAGCGGAACTCGCCGTCGTAGTCGTCCTCCAGGAGCACGCCGCCGGTCTCCACCGCCCACTTGACGGTGGCCGCGCGCCGGTCGGGCGGCAGCGAGACGCCGAACGGGAACTGGTGGGCCGGCGTCATCAGCGCCGCCCTGGCCCCCGTGCTCGCCAACTCCTCGGTGCGCGGGCCGTGTTCGTCGAAGCCGACGGCCACGGTGCGCAGCCCGCAGCCGGTGAGCAGGTCGCGGTGGATGTCCAGGCCGAAGGACTCGACCGCCACCAGGTCGGCGCCGGGCGTGGCGCCGGGCAGCCGCGCGGTGTCGCCGAGCACCTCGCCGACCAGGCGCAGTCCCTCGGACAGGCCCGAGCAGATGAGGATGCGCTCGGGCGCCGCGCGTACGCCCCGGGCGCGGGCGAGGTAGTCGGCGAGCGCCCGGCGCAGTTCGGGGCGACCGGCGACGTGCGTGCCGTAGCCGAAGGCGTCGTTGGGCGCGTGGGTGATGGCCTTGCGGGCGGCGGTCAGCCAGGCGGCGCGCGGGAAGGACGAGACGTCGGGCGAGCCGGGCATCAGGTCGTAGACCGGGGTGGGGGCGGGCGCGGGGCGCGGGGGCGGGCGGCGTACCGGGGTCGGGGGTTCGATGCGGGTCTCGGGGGCGACGGCGCGCTCGGCCACGCGCGTCCCGGAGCCCTGGCGGGCGGTGAGCCAGCCCTCGGCGACGAGTTCGGCGTACGCGTCGGCGACCGTGTTGCGGGCGATGCCCAGGTCGGTGGCGAGGGTGCGGGAGGAGGGCAGGCGGGTGCCGGGGGCGAGCCGGCCGGATCGTACGGCGTCCCGCAGCGCGCTCATCAGCGACGCCCGGACACCTCCCGTTCGGCTCAGCTCCAGGTGGAGGTCGCTGCCGACGGCGAAGTCGGCGGCCTCATCGGACGGCGTCTCAGTGGCCCAAGAATCTGCCATGGAAATGGACCATACCCCTGGGCTAGTGCCGCCGTAGCGTGAGGGCCATGGCGACGAGCGAAACGGCCCGTAGACGGGAGCCGAGGATGGCACTGCCCACCCTCGCGCCCGAGTTCTACAAGGCCATGATCAATCTTGACGCGGCGGCCAGACGGGGTCTCGACCCCGCCCTGATCGAGCTGGTGAAGATTCGCGCGTCGCAGATCAACCACTGTGCCTTCTGCATCACGATGTACACCCGGGACGCGCGGACGGAAGGGGAGAGCGAGGAGCGGATATACCTGCTCAACGCGTGGGAGGAGTCGCCGACGTACTTCACCGCCAAGGAACAGGCAGCGCTCGCGCTGACCGAGGCGGTGACCGTCCTCACCGACGGGTTCGTACCGGACGCGGTCTACGACCGGGCGGCCGAGCATTTCGAGGCCGCCGAACTCGCCCAACTCGTCAGCCTGATCATCACGATCAACGCGTGGAACCGGATCAGCGTGACCACGCGGATGTCCCCCGGTAAACCGCCCTCCGAGGAGCTGTGATGCCCCCCACCCACCCTGACGACACAGCGGACACCGCTGAGAACGGCAACGCCGCTCACGCCGCCGACGCTGACAACGCTGAGAACACGGCCAAGGCGTTCCTGGCCCTGCACCACGGTCGGGCGCCGGCCGACCCGCTGATCCTTCCCGGTCCCTGGGACGCGGCCAGCGCGCGGATCTTCGCCGACGCCGGCTTCCCGGCGCTGGCGACGCCGAGCGCGGGCATCGCGGCCTCGCTCGGCTACGAGGACGGCGGCGGCACGCCGGTCGACGAGATGTTCGCGGCGATCACCCGCATCACCCGGGTGGTGGACATCCCGGTGTCGGCCGACGTCGAGGACGGCTACGGCCTGGCCCCGGCCGAGTTGGTGGAGCGGCTGCTCGAAGCGGGCGTGGTGGGCTGCAACCTGGAGGACACCGACCTGGCGACGGGCCAGCTCAAGGACGCCCGGCAGCACGCCGACTGGCTGGCACAGGTGCGCCAGGAGGCCGGCGACCGGCTGGTGATCAACGCCCGGGTGGACACCTTCCTGCGCGGCGACACCAGCGCGGCGGCGGCCATCGAGCGGGCCAGGATGTACGTCGCGGCGGGCGCGGACGTGATCTACCCGCTGCTGGCTCCGGTCGAGTTGGTCACGGAGCTGTCCCAGGGCGTCGGCGCGCCGCTGAACATGGCCGCCATGCCCGGCGGCCCGTCCCTGGCCGAGATCGGCGAGCTGGGAGCGGCCCGGATCACCTTCGGGCCCGGGCTGTTCCACGAGGCGATGGAAGCGCTGCGCGGCCACGCCGAGCGACTGCGCTCGGCCCAGCCCAGCGCGTAGCCCCTGATCGGGAGCGCCGGACACGGGGGTTCTGGCGCCCCTGGCCTCCGCCACGGTCCATCCGTGGCGGAGGCCCACAGAGCGGGCCGGTGGGGTGGGACGCGTACGACGGGGGACGTGCGTACGACGGGGGCCACCTCACCGGCCGGATCGCCGGGCAGCGGGGCGTGGCGGGCGCCTCGCCACCCGCGGGCTGGCCCATCGGGGCCAGGCCGCGCGGGAGCCCGGTGCACGACGCCGGGGCCCGCGGGCCCGGTGGTACGGAGCGTCGCGGTCCACGGGCCGCGGCGTGACGGGGGAGCCACGTCGCACGGGGGCGACGGGGCACACGGGGGGCCGCGCCACCACGGGGGTGGCACGGCGACACGGGGGGAACCGCGCCGCCTGCTCGGGGCGCGGCGCACGGGGGAAAGCCCGGCCGCTTCATCGGCGGCCTGGCGCAACGGGGGTGCCGGACCGCCTGTCGGACGGCCGGCCGTACGGGGGAAACCGCGGCGCACGGGGGCACCGCGGCGGGCCGCCGGAATGCCTGGCATTTCGGCGGCCCTTTTCCGCGTTCGCTGTCCGGCGCGCCTACCCGGCCGCGGTGGCGCCGGTGCAGGAAGAGGACGGAAGAGTTACGGGAGCCACCGCTTCCACACCTCCGGGTTGGCCTTGACCCAGCGCTCGGCGGCCTCGTCGGCCGACAGGCCCTGGGAGGCGATCATCTCCGAGACGTCGTTCTGGTGCTCCTTCGACCAGTGGAACTTCCTGAGGAACCGGGCCGCGTCGCCGCCCTTGTCCGCGAAGTCCGCGTTCAGGTACTTCTGCAGCGGGGTCGTCGGGTAGGCGCAGTCGACGGAGGCCGGGTCCTCGGTGCCCCGGGTGGCGCACTCCTCGGTGTACTCGGGCAGCTTCACCTCGACCATCGGCACCTCGTTGAACAGCCACTGCGGCTCGTACCAGTAGGTCAGGAACGGCTTCTTCTCCTTGGCGAACTGCTTGATCTGGGTGATCTGCGCCGCCTCGGACCCCGCGAAGACCACCTGGTAGTCCAGGCCCAGGTTCTTCACCAGCGCCTTGTCGTGGGTGACGTAGGACGGCGAGCCGTCGAGGAGTTGACCCTTCTTGCCGCTCTCGGCCGTGCGCAACCGGTGCGCGTACTTGTTGAGGTTCTTCCAGTCGGTGACGTCCGGGTGCGCGTCGGCGAAGTACTTCGGCACCCACCAGCCGATGTGGCCCTGGACGCCGAGGTCGCCGCCGCGCGCGATGGTCTTCTTCTCCTCGACGTACCGCCGCTCCTGCTCCGGGTGGCCCCAGTCCTCCAGGATCGCGTCCACCCGGCCCTGGCTGAGCGCGTCCCAGGCCGGCACCTCGTCCACCTGCACGGTGTCCACGCGGTAGCCCAGCTCGTGCTCCAGCAGATACGCGGCGACCGCCACGTTGCCCTGCGCGCCCACCCAGGACTGGACGGAGAGGGTGACGGTCTTCGCGCCGGACACGTTCGCGTACGGGGACGACTGCTTGGTCATGTCGGCCTTGCCGCAGCCGGTGAGGGTCAGCAGCGACGCCACCGCGGCGAGCGCGCCGACCGTGCGCGCCCGCCCACCGAGCCGGCGCCTCCCGCGCGCGGGCGCGGCGGACCGGCGGGAGGCGGCCGGGTGGGCGCGCGGGGTGCGGGAGTTTGGCGTACGGATGGCCATGTCAGGCTCCCTTCCGGGCGCGGCGCGCCGTCGGCTGCGTCACGCGGTCGAGCATCAGGCCCAGGCAGACGATGGCCGCGCCCGCGACGAGGCCGGTGGCCAGGTCGCCCTGGGCCAGGCCGAACAGCACCTCGTAGCCGAGGCCGCCGCCATCCACCAGCGAGCCGATGATGACCACGGCCAGCACCAGGACGACGCCCTGGTTGACCGCGAGCAGCAGCGCGGGCCTGGCGACCGGGAGTTGCACCTGGCGCAGTTGCTGGCCACGGCTCGCGCCGAGGGAGCGGGCGGCCTCCAGGGCCGCCGGGTCCACCTGGCGCAGCCCCTGGGTGGTGATGCGCACCACCGCGGGGAGCGCGTAGACGATGGCGGCGGCAGCGGCCGGGGCGCGCCCTACGCCGAACAGCGCGACCACCGGGATCAGGTACACGAACTGCGGCATCGTCTGGAACACGTCGAGCACCGGACGCAACAGCCGCTCCAGGCGCTCGCTGCGGGCCGCCGCGATGCCGATCGCGAAGCCGATGACGAGCGTGACGGCGACGGCGGCCAGAACCTGGGAGAGGGTGTTCATCGACTCGTCCCACACGCCGAGCACCCCGACGGCGGCCATCGCCAGGGTGGCGGTCAGGGCCGTGCCCCAGGTGCCGATCAGCCAGGCGAGGGCGGCGACGATCAGCAGCGCCGACCACCACGGCAGGCCCTGCAGGCCGTCGCGCAGCGGGTCGAGCACCCAGGAGGTGAAGTGGCCGGCCCAGTCGGCGGTGCCGCCGACGACCGGGACGCCCGAGTAGAGGTGGTCGGTCATCCAGTCGACGGCGTCGTTGACGGGCTCGGCGATCTCCACCGTCCAACTCCTCGGCCACGTCAGCGAGTCGGCGAGTTGGCCCGCGACCAGGGTCGCGGCGACGGCCCAGCCGTCCAGGCCGCGCAGCCAGCGCGGGGCGGCCGGGGCGTGGGAGTGCTCGCCCGCGGCGGCGGTCGTCCGGTCCAGGACGACGGCCAGCAGCACGATCGGGATGCCGGCGGCCAGCGCGGCCCCGACGTCGACCGACGACAGCGCCTGGTAGACCCGGTCACCGAGGCCGCCGCCGCCGATCATGGACGCGATCACGGCCATCGAGAGCGCCATCATGATCGTCTGGTTGAGGCCGAGGAGCAGCTCCCTGCGGGCCAGCGGCAGCCGGGCGGTCACCAGGCGCTGCCAGCGGCTGGCGCCCAGCGAGTCGACGGCCTCAAGGACGCCGGGGTCGGCGCCGCGCAGCCCGAGCGCGGTGAGCCGGGCCATGGGCGGGGCCGCGTAGATGACGGTGGCCAGCACCGCACCCGGCACGCCGATCCCGAAGACCAGGACGACGGGCAGCAGGTACGCGAACGCCGGCAGCACCTGCATGGTGTCGAGCACCGGGCGCAGCACCCGGAAGGCCCGCTCGAACAGCCCGCCGGCCAGCCCCAGCAACCCGCCGACCACGACGGACAGCGCGACCGCGACGACCATCAGCGCGAGCGTCTGCATGGTCGGCACCCACATGCCGAGCAACCCGCACACCGCGAACGAGACGGCGCTGGTCAGCGCGGTCCGCGCGCCCGCGGTGCGCCAGGCGACCAGCGTCGCGGCGGCGGTGACGCCGGTCCAGCCGAGGGCGAGCAGCACCAGGTAGACGCCGCGTACCGAGGCCACGATGCCGTTGCTGATGTGCCCGAAGAAGTAGAGGAACAGCGGGTGGCTGTCGCGGTTGTCGATGATCCAGTCGTTGGTGTCGGTCAGCGGGTCCGTCAGGTCGACGGTCAGCGCCTCGGGCCAGCTCCCGCTGGACCACTTGGCGTGCGCGATCGGCACCAGCACGGCGGCCAGCACGGCGAGCACCGCGAGCTTGTGCAGGCCACGGTGGCGCAGCAGCGCGCGGAGGCGGCTCTGGCCGCCGCCGTCGCCCCCGGCGGGGGCGGTCCCGGGGTGGGGCTTGGCCTTGGGCTTGGGCTTGCGGGCTCCCGTGCTGGTGCCTGTGATGTCTTTGGTGTCTGTGGTGCCCGTGCTGCCTGTGCTCGGCGCGTCGGCGGCCGGAGTGGCGGCGGGGTCGGCGCTGGGCGCGGACCCCTGGCCGGTGGCGGGCGGGGTGGCGGCGCTCATCCGCGGCCCCCCGTGCCGGCCGCCGCGGCGGATTCGGTGCCGTCGCCCGGGGGTTCGGGGGCCGGCACGGGGTTCTGGTCGGGGGACTGGCCGGTGGTCGGGTCGGGCGTTGGGGCGTCCGTGGTCGTGGCGGGCGGATCGACCGGGGTAGGGGCGGTCGGGTCGTCCGCGCGGGTGGTGGCCGGGCCGTCCGCGTGGGTGGCGGCCGGCGCTGCGGGGCCGGGGATGGGGGCCGGGACGCCGGGAGCGGTGGCGGTGGCCGGCTCGTCCAGCCCGGCGACGACATCGAGCAGGCGGGCGTGGTCGACCACGCCGAGGCAGCGGCCGGCGTCCATCACGCGGGCCGGGCCGCCGGAGCGGGCCACGGCCTCGATGGCCTGCGCGACGGTGGCGCCCGGCGCCAACGCGGGACCCTGGTCGGCCTCGCCGGGGCGGACCGGGCGCATCGCGCGGCGGACGGTGAGCACCTGCTCGCGGGGCACGTCGCGGACGAAGTCCCGTACGTACGCGTCCGCCGGAGAGCCCACGATCTCTTCGGGCGTGCCGAGTTGCACGATCCGACCGTCGCGCATCAGCGCGATGCGGGTGCCCAGGCGCAGCGCCTCGCTCAGGTCGTGGGTGATGAAGACCATGGTGCGACCCTCGTCGCGGTGCAGGCGGATGACCTCCTCCTGCATGTCGCGCCGGATCAACGGGTCGAGCGCGCTGAACGGCTCGTCGAACAGCAGCACCTCGGGGTCGACCGCCAGCGCGCGGGCCAGGCCCACGCGCTGCTGCTGGCCGCCGGAGAGTTGGCCGGGCCGGCGGTGCTCCAGGCCGGTCAGGCCGACCTTGGCCACCATCTCGGCGGCCTTCGCGCGCCGCCGCGCCTTGCCCAGGCCCTGCACCTCAAGGCCGTACGCGACGTTGTCGAGCACCGTGCGGTGCGGCAACAGGCCGAAGTGCTGGAAGACCATGGCGGCCCGGTGCCGGCGCAGTTCGCGCAGCCGGGAACGGTCCATGGCGAGCACGGACTCGCCGTCGATGTCCACGCTGCCGCTGGTCGGCTCGATCAGCCGGGTCAGGCAGCGCACCAGCGTGGACTTGCCCGATCCGGACAGGCCCATCACGACGAACACCTCGCCCTTGCGGACGTCGAAGCTCACGCCGCGCACGGCCGCCGTGCAGCCGGTGCGCTCGCGCAACTCGGCGGCCGGCAGGTCGGCTTCGGGGCTGCCGGGAATCCGGTCGGCCTTCGGTCCGAAGACCTTCCACAGGTCGCGCACCGCGAAGACGGCCGGGGCGCCCGCCTGCCCGGTGGCCGGGGTGGCGGCAGCCGTACGGGTCGGGGTGGCGGCAGCCACGCTGGTCGAGGTGGCGGCAGTCACGCTGGTCGGGGCGGCGGCGTCGGAGCGCGCGCGTTCCGACGCCGGCGGTTTCGGTCCCCGCGTGTTGTCCTGGGAGTGACGGGCGCTGCTCACGCGGCACCTCCCGGCGTCTGGGTGCGCACCAACATCTCGGCGCACTTCTCCCCCACCATCAGGACCCCGATCATGGGGTTGACGGCCGGCATCGTCGGGAAGACCGACGCGTCGGCTATGCGCAGGTTCCGCAGCCCGCGCACCCGCAACTCCGGGTCCACGACCGCCAGTTCGTCGTCACCCGCGCCCATCCGGCAGGTGCCGGCGGGGTGGTAGACGGTGTGCGCGACCTTACGGGCGTACTCGCTGATCTCCTCGTCCGAGGTGACCTCAGGGCCCGGGCACACCTCGCGCCCCAGCCAACCGGCCAGCGGCTCCTGCGCCGCGACCCGGCGCGCGATCTTGATGCCGTCCACCAGGGTGCGGCCGTCGTAGTCGTCCTCGTCCGTGAAGTACCGGAAGTCGAGGGCGGGCTTGACGGCCGGGTCGGCGCTGGTGAGGTAGAGCCGGCCGCGACTGCGCGGCTTGGGGATGTTGGGCGTCATCGACACGCCGTGCGCGGGCTTCTCGTAGCCGAGGCGCTCCGGGTTGTCGGTGAAGGGGATCTGGTAGAAGTGGAACATCAGGTCCGGACCACGGGATTCGGGGTCGCGGCGTACGAACAGGCCGGCGTCGGAGTCCATCGCCGAGTTGTCCGGGATCGGGCCGTTGGTCTCCCACACGATGACCGACTCGGGGTGGTCGAGCAGGTTCTCGCCGACGCCCGGCAGGTCGTGGACGACGGGGATGCCCAGTGCCTCCAGGTCGCCGCGCGGGCCGATGCCCGAGTGCATCAGCAGCCGCGGGGTGTCCACCGCGCCCGCGCACACCAGCACCTCGCGCGACGCCTCGACGAGTTCCTCGGTGCCGTCCTTGGCCCGCACCCACACGCCGGTGGCCCGGTCCGCGTCGAGTTCGAGGCGGTAGGCCCAGGTCTCCAGGAGGAGGGTGAGGTTCGGCCGGTCGCCCGCCTCGATGTGCGGGTGCAGGTAGGCGACGGAGGCGGAGGAGCGCTTGTTGTCCTCCGGGTGGTACGCCAGGTCGAAGAAGCCGACCCCCTCGTGGAACGGCGCCTTGTTGAACCCCTCGACGCGCGGCACGTCGAGCGCGGTCTGGGCGGCGGCGACGAAGTCGCTGGCTATCGCGTTCCGGTCCTTCTCGTGCACCGGCACGATGTTGTTGCGCAGCCGGGCGAAGTACGGGTCCATGGACTCCGCGTCCCAACCCCGCGCGCCGGCCTCGGCCCACTCGTCCCAGTCGCCGGGCAGCGGCTTGAAGCTGATCAGCGTGTTGTGCGAGGAGCAACCGCCGAGGACCCGGGCGCGGCTGTGCCGGATGTGCGAGTTGCCGCGCGGCTGCTCGGTGGTCGGGTAGTCGTAGTCGAGGTCGCCGCCGAGCAGGCCGAGCCAGCGGCGCAGGGTAAGCACGTCGGGGCGGTCGATGTCGGTGGGACCGCCCTCGATGACGGCGACGGTGACGTTCGGGTCCTCGGTCAGCCGGGAGGCGATCACCGAGCCGGCGGTGCCACCGCCGACCACGACGTAGTCGTAAACGGACATGGAGGGTCGCTCCTTCTGCAAGGTACGTGCGTGAACGTGGGACGTGGGCAGGCGGGTTGGCGTGCCTGCGGGGGTGGGCGGGCTGGTACGTCCGCCGGGGGCGGCGGGGGGTGCTGGCGGGTCCGCGCGGGGAGGTGCTGGCGCGTCCGCGCGGGTGGGGCGGGCTCGCGTGCCCGCGAGGGTGCTGGCGCTTGCGCGCGGGTGCGCGGGTGCGTGGGCTGGCGGGTCCGCGGCGGCCGGCGGGCTGATCCGCCGGCGGCCGTGGGCGGGTTGGCGCGCCCGCGGGGGCGGGCGGGTTGGGGGTGCCCGCGAGGACGAGCGGGCCGGGGTGCCCGCGAGGACGGGCGGGCCGGGGTGCCCGCGGGGGCGTCAGCCCGCGAACCAGCGGACGGGCCGCGGGTCCAGGTTCTGGTAGATGTGCTTGGCCTCGCGGTACTCCGCCAGACCCGTGGGGCCCAACTCCCGCCCCACGCCGGACTTGCCGAACCCGCCCCACTCGGCCTGCGGCAGGTACGGGTGGTAGTCGTTGATCCACACGGTGCCGTGCCGCAGCCGCCCGGCGACCCGGCGGGCGCGGCCCGCGTCGGAGCTCCACACGGCGCCCGCGAGCCCGTACTCGGTGTCGTTGGCCAACGCCACCGCCTCGTCCTCGGTACGGAAGGTCTCCACGGTGAGGATGGGCCCGAAGGTCTCCTCGCGGACCACGCGCATCTCGCGGTGGCACTGGTCGAGCACGGTGGGGGCGAAGAAGAACCCGGTGGCGGGGCGGTGCGCGGCGGGCTCGGGCTGGCCGCCGCCGCAGCGCAGCGACGCGCCCTCGGCGAGCGCCGACTCCACGTACGCCCGCGTCTTCTCCCACTGCTGCCGCGAGACGAGCGGGCCGCACTCGACGCCGGGCTCAGTGCCCCGGCCGAGCTTGATCCGCTCGGCGCGGCGGGCGAGTTCGGCGACGAAGCGCTCGCGTACGGACTCCTCGACGATCAGCCGGGCGCCCGCCGAGCAGACCTGGCCGCTGTGGATGAACGCGGCGTTCAGCGCCTGGTCGACGGCGGTGTCGAAACCCTCGTCGGTGGCGCAGGCGTCGGCGAAGACGACGTTGGGGTTCTTGCCGCCCAGTTCGAGGGCGACCTTCTTCACGGTCGGCGCGGCGGCCTGGGAGACCTTCGTACCGCTGGCGAGGCCGCCGGTGAACGAAACGAGATCGACGTCCGGGTGTTCCGACATGCGGGCGCCCACCGGGTCGCCCGCGCCGGTCACCAGGTTCGCCACGCCGGCCGGCAACCCGGCCTCCACCAGGAGGCGCACCAGGTGGACGGTGGACAGCGGGGTGACCTCGCTGGGCTTGAGGACGAAGGTGTTGCCCGCGGCCAACGCCGGGGCGACCTTCCAACTCGCCTGGAGCAGCGGGTAGTTCCATGGCGTGATCAGCGAACAGACGCCGACCGGCTCGTGGACGACCACGCTGTGCACGTCCGGGCTGCCCGCGTCCACGACCCGGCCGCCGCTCTCGTTCATCACGAGGTCGGCGAAGTAGCGGAAGGCGGCGGTCACGTCGTCGACGTCGACCCGACCCGCCTCCAGGGTCTTGCCGGTGTCCCGGCTCTCGGTCAGCGCGATCTCCTCGCGGTCCCGCTGGAGAAGGTCGGCCACCCGGCGCAGCAACGCGGCGCGCTCGGCCACCGGCGTACGCGGCCACGGCCCGCTGTCGAAGGCCCGGCGCGCCGCGGCGACCGCCGCGTCAACGTCGGACGCGTCGCTTTCGGCCACCGTTGCGAGGGTGGTCGCGTCCGCTGGGTCGAGCACCTCCCGCTCGGCGCCACTGGCAGCCGCTCGCCACTCTCCGTCAACATGGATGGTCTCGATCGCCGACACGTTGGTTCTGCCTTCCGATACACCGAAATGTTCCGCCGCTGGTCACACCAGCAACCGGAACCCCTCCCCGGAAGACACCAACGTATGCATCACTTTTCATGGAAAGTGGTCTGTCTCACTACCTGTAATTAAGCGTGGCAAGCTTTGGGGAGTAAAGAGCTGATAAATTCACCCTCCGCTAGTTAACTGAGGGGGATGGATCTCACCATGACGAGGAAGTACGGCGTGCTGGCCGCGACGGCCTGTGTGGTTGCGGTGCTGGGCCTGACGGGCTGCGGCGACGACAACAAGAGCGACAAGGCGTCGCAGGAGCCAAAGAACGAACTCGCCGACCTGTCGGCGCAGCAGATCTCCGACAAGGCCAAGGAGGCCCTGCTCGGCGCGACCTCGCTGCGCATAAAGATGGACCAGGGCACCGGCGCGGAGTCGATGAAGATCAACCTGGCCCTCGACAAGAAGGGCAACTGCAACGGCACCATCGGTGATGCCCAGGGCGCCAGCTCCGAGCTGATCAAGGCCGACACCAAGGTCTGGATGAAGCCGAACGCCAAGTTCTGGACGCAGCCCGACGTCGGCGGCAAGGAGGGCGAGGCGGCGGCCGAGCTGTTCAAGGACCGCTACATCCACGGCACCACCGACGACGAAATGCTCAAGGACAGCGCCGAGATGTGCAACCTGTCGGCGATGCAGGCATCCATCAAGTCGGACAGCGACACCAAGGACAAGCTGACCAAGGGCGAACCCACCAAGCTCGGCAGCCAGCTCGTCGTCCCCCTCACGGGCCCGAGCGACGGCGGCGGCAAGCAGACGATGTACGTCGCCGCCACCGGCAAGCCGTACCCGCTCAAGATCAGCGTTGTGGGCGGCAACGAGCCCGGCACGGTCGAGCTGAACGACTACGAGAAGCCCGTCGACACCACCCCGCCGCCCGCGAGCGAGGTCATCGACATCGCGAAGTTCGAGGAGCAGTTCGGCAAGTAGGTGGCCGGTCGGGGCGCGGTAGCCGGTGGCTGGCCAGTTGGCTGGTTGGCTGGATAGCCGGGTGGCTGGATAGCCGGCGGTGCCGGGCCGGTCTGGGCTCGGTGCCGGGCCGGGCTGGGCTCGGCGCGGCGCCTCGGCTTGGCGTCTTGGCTGGGGTTGGTGGGGTCTGGTCTCCGTCGCGTGGCTTGCTCGCTCGGGGCTCGGCTTGGTCCGGCTTGGCGCCTCGGCTGGGCTGGGCTCGGCGCCGGGTCGGTCTGGGCTCGGCGCCTCGGCTTGGCGTCTTGGCTGGGGTTGGTGGGGTCTGGATCTCCGTCGCGTGGCTTGCTCGCTCGGGGCTCGGCTTGGCGCCTCGGCCTGGTTCGGCTTGGCGCCTTGGCTGGGCTGGGCTGGGCTTGGTGGGGCCTGGCCTCCGTTGCGTGGCTTGCTCGCTCGGGGCTCGGCGCGGCGCCTGGGCTTGGTTCGGATTGGCGCCTCGGCTGGGCTCGTTCGGGCTGGGGTTCGGGTTGAGGGGCGGGGCTCGGCTGGGTCTATCGGAGCGATTCGCCGGCTCTTTCGGGGCGACTCGCTACGGCCGGTCTCAGCCCGACCCGGCTCAGGTGGCCAAGCCCCTACGGCCTGGCCGGTCCGCTGCCCCGACTCTCAGGACCCGCACCTCGGCTTCTTCTACGGCCCGCCTCGCCGCTCGGCGCGGGGCGGGCCGTTGGCGTGGGGGCGTTGGCGGGGGTTGCAGGAGGGGGCGTTGGCGTGAGGGCGTTGGCGGCGTGAGGGGGGCGGAGGCGGGGTCCCGGAGGCGCCGTGTGGGGGCGGGGCCCCTCCCCCTCCCCCCCTCCCCCTCCCCTCCTCCCCCGCCGCCCGCAGACCTTCACCGGGTGTTCGCGGCCCCTCCACCAGCGGGTCGAAGTTACCTGCGAGAAACCTGGCATGTGCGATGACGAATACACACCGCCGCGCCCGGATCTGACCGAGAGGCAGTGGCTCGACCTCGACGACAGCATCGTCACCACCGGCCGGCCCGCCGCCGAGCCCGTCGTCGGGGCCGCTGGTTCGGGCGTGGGTCGCCGCACCGTGCTGGGCGGCGCGGTGGCCGGGGCGGCGGCGCTCGCCCTGCTACCGCAGGCAGCTCAGGCGGCGCAGGCCGCGCGGGCGGCGAGCGGTGCCCCGGTGGACAAGTTCCCCCTGCCCAGCCGGCCGGGGCCCGGGGGTTCGTATGCGGTGCTGGTCACCGGGGACGCGGGCACCGGCAACGAGGCCCAGTACGCCGTCGCCGAAGCCGCGAGGAAGGTGTGCCGCACCGAGGGTGTCGGGCTGGCCGTTGGCCTGGGCGACAACCTGTATGAGAACGGGCCGGAGTCGGCGCACGACGACGAGTTCCACACCAAGTTCGAGAAGCCCAACACCGGCATCGACGTGCCGTGGCTGATGGTCCTGGGCAACCACGACTGCTCCGGGCTGATACCCGGCAGCGGCGGCGACCCCTCGCGTGGTGACCGCGAGGTGGCGTACGCGACGACGTCGCGCCGCTGGCACATGCCCGCGCGCTACTACTCGACCGCGCTGCCGGCCGGCCCCGGCAGAGGCGCGCCCGTGGTGGAGTTCTTCGCGGTGGACACCAACCCGGTGGCCTCGACCGTCACACAACTCGACCCGTATTTCCGCTGGGACGGCCCGTACATGCGCGAGCAGCGGCGTTGGTTGGACTCGGCGCTCACCGCTTCCCGTGCCACCTGGAAGATCGTCATCGGGCACCACCCGTACCTGAACAACGGCAAGCACGGTAGTGCGGGCTCCTATGACGGCTTCACGGTCGGCCACTACACCAGCGGCGTGCACCTCAAGGAGCTGTATGAGGAGGTGGTGTGCGGCCGGGCCGATCTGATTCTGTCCGGGCACGATCACACCCAGCAGATCCTTGAGCCCACCAAGCGGTCGCGGGGCACGCGGCAGATCGTGTGCGGCACCGCGGGCAAGAAGGGCGACGGCAAGGCACATGACGATCACCCGGCGCGCTGGCAGGACTTCGGCCAGCACGGCTTCATGGTGATGAAGGTGTCGACGGGCGAGCTGACCATCGACGCCTACACCGTGGACGTGGCCACTGCCACCGCCACGCGGGTCCATCGCTTCACCTCCACTTCGGCGCTGAGCGCACGCTCCTGACGCTCTGCCAGTCACGACGCCAGCGGCAGGGGCGCGTCCGGTGAGAACGCGCCCGCCCGTCGACGCGACGGCGAACGGCACGTGGTCCCCGACGGGTTGCGGGGGTGTCATCCGCGAGCTGTGTTTCACGTTAGAGGAGGCGGGGCGGGCGTGGGGAAAAGCGGAAGAGGCTGTGGATAAGTGGGGCCGGGCCCCTGTGGACAACTGCTGGTTCGTATGACTTACGCGTGCCGTTGGCCGACGTACGCCCCATCGGCCCGCCCCGCCGGCACGCCCTGTCGGTACGGCCCCGTCGTCACACCCGTCGCACGGCGAAGGCCGTCCCCCAGCACGCTGCCGGGGAACGGCCTTTCGTGTCTCTCTCAGGCGCGACGTACGCGCCACGACCCGCGCGCCCGGTCGGAGGACCGGAGTCCGGAAGACCGCGAGGCTCAGCGGCCCGGGGCGGGCCGGTGGATCAGAGCAGGCCCAGGCCGCGCACGGCCTCGCGCTCCTCCGCCAGCTCCTTGACGGACGCGTCGATGCGGGTCCGCGAGAACTCGTTGATCTCCAGGCCCTGCACGATCTCGTACGTGCCGCCCTGCGTGGTGACGGGGAAGGAGGAGATGAGGCCCTCCGGCACGCCGTACGAACCGTCCGACGGGATGCCCATGGAGGTCCAGTCGCCAGCGGCGGTGCCGTTGACCCAGGTGTGCACGTGGTCGATGGCGGCGTTGGCGGCCGAGGCGGCCGAGGACGCGCCGCGGGCCTCGATGATCGCGGCGCCGCGCTTGGCGACGGTCGGGATGAAGGTGTTCGCCAGCCACTTCTCGTCGTTGACGACCTCGGCGGCGTTCTTGCCCGCGATCTCGGCGTGGAAGATGTCGGGGTACTGGGTGGCCGAGTGGTTGCCCCAGATCGTGAGCTTGCGGATCTCGCTGACCGGGGTGCCGGTCTTCTGCGCGAGCTGCGAGACGGCGCGGTTGTGGTCCAGGCGGGTCATCGCGGTGAAACGCTCGCGCGGCACGTCCGGCGCCGCGGCCTGCGCGATGAGCGCGTTGGTGTTGGCCGGGTTGCCCACGACCAGGACCTTGATGTCGTCCGCGGCGTGCGCGTTGATCGCCGCGCCCTGCGGCTTGAAGATGCCGCCGTTGGCCTCCAGCAGGTCGCCACGCTCCATGCCCTTGGTCCGCGGGCGGGCGCCCACGAGCAGGGCGACGTTGGCGCCGTCGAAGGCCACGTTCGGGTCGTCCGTGATGTCGATGCCGCGCAGCAGCGGGAACGCGCAGTCGTCGAGCTCCATGGCGGTGCCCTCGGCGGCCTTGAGGCCCTGCGGGATCTCCAGGAGGCGGAGCTTGACCGGCACGTCCGCGCCGAGGAGGTGGCCGGAGGCGATGCGGAAGAGCAGCGCGTAGCCGATCTGGCCGGCCGCGCCGGTAACGGTGACATTGACGGGAGTGCGGGTCATGGCAATCTCCTGCTGCGAGCTAGCGGTGGGTGTCCCTGCCCATTTTCCGAGGTCTCTTGGTATCGAGAGACGCGGCGTCAGGCTATCCGACGCGGCGAACGCCCACTCCGCTGCCCGGTGTGTCCCACCTCACCGGCCGTGCGACGGCGACTGAGCCCGCTCTGCGGCAGCGGCTGAGCCTGCCGTATCGCGGCGGCCACGCCTGCCGTGGACGCGCCAGCGCGCGCGGTGTTACGGGCCTGCCGGGGCGGTGGCCTGCGCATTGTCGTGCGGGGCGCCGCGCCCTGTGTCCCGCGCCATGCCGTGCGCCTCGTGGCCCGCTCTCGTCCCGCACCATGCCCCGCACCCCACGCCGTGCGCCTTCTCCGCGCGGGGTGGGGCGCGGGTCGGCGTACGAGTCGGTCGACGGGGCGGCCTACGAGGTCGAAGCCGGGGCGTCAGCCGAGGCCGGCGGGGGCGGCGGGGCGACGGGGGCGGGGCCGGCGGCGCGGGGAAGCGTTCGGCGGTGTCGGCGACGGGCCGGAGGCGGGTCGGCCGTGCGTCCCGAAGGGTCGGACGCGGGGCGGCCCGCGCGGGCCCGGGAGGGGGGCCGGTGGGTCGGGCGGGGCCGGCCCGGACAAGCCAGCGGCGGCCGTTCGCGCTCAGGAGGAAACGCGAACGACCGCCAGCGGCCTTGCCGTACCCGTGGGGGGTTACTAGTCGCTTGCCCCGCATTGGCGTGCGCATGCCCCCAAGATGCGTACCATCACCGAAAGGTCACGCCCCCTACGCAATTCACCAACAGAACAGGGCAAAGCAGGCCACCCCGCGTGACGCTCCGTCAAGAGTGCCGCCGACCCTCCCTCGCGCCGGGCGACTGCGCCCGCCGCCGCACCGCCGCCACCCCGCCTCGCCGCCGACGCCCGCGCCGCGCCGTACTGTGTCGCGCCGTGCCGTGCCGGCGGCGTTCTCGCACCGCTTGGGCGCGCCCCGCGTACGGCCGGGCGATCCTCGACCACCCGGCCGGCGAAGCCGCAACGCCCGCACCGGCACCGGCACCGGCCGCTCACGGCCCATCACGAACTGGTGCACCCGGTCTCGCCCGTCGTTCGCGTGACGCACGCTGTGGCCAGCTTCGCCGACCGCACGGGCACCATGGCGGTGTACGCGTCGCCGTCGGCGTCTGCCGTCCGGCGCCGTTCCTGGCCCCGTTCCGCGCCCGCGGCCCCGCCCCGTACGCGCACCTCGTCGCCGGGTGCCGCCTGGGCGATGCGGGCCCAGGCGGCGCCGCACACCTTGCTGTAGCGGACCTCCACGTACACGCCGCCCACCATGGCGTCGGTGGTGGTCTTCGCGTGCGTCCCGCCGCAGCCCATCGCCTCGGGGTCCTTGCCGCCGCAGGCGGCGCCGGTGCACCGGACCCCGTCCGGCAGGGGCGCGCTGGGCGTCGTCGTCGGGGCGGACCGGTTTGACTCGCCGTCCCCGAACCGGACGTCGAAGACGAGCATCGCCGCCGCGACCACGAGCAGGGTGCCCACGACGCCCGCGGCGAACATGCCCAACCGGTGCCAACGCCCGCTCGGTGCGCCGGCCGCGGCCGGTTCGCCGTCCGCGACCGGCTTCGGCGGCGCGCCGGACCCGCCCCGTGGCGCGGGCTCCGCACCGGTACGGGCGCCGGCGCCGGTGGCGCCGGCGGCAGCGGCGGCGGCCGGGATCGGGACCGGGGCCGGGGCCGCCGGCACCAGGCTCCGCGCCGGCGCCCCGGGCTCGTCGGCCTCCGCCGGCCCGTGCGCCCACGACTGGCGCGCCGGGCGTGCGCCGGCGGCGGTCCGTGGTGTGAGGCCCGTGGGCGTGCGCGGCGGCGCGCCCTGGCCCGGCGTCGGCGTCGGTGTCGCGAGCGCCCGCGGCCAGGACAACCGGGGCGCGGGCCGCGCGGCATCATCCGCCGCGTCCCCCGGCTCGGCCCCCTCGGTCGCCTCGGCCCCCTCGGTCGCCTCGGCCGCATCGGTCGCCGGCCGCGCTTCGGCGGGGCCCTTCGCCCGCCCCGCGTCGGCGCCGGCCTTCGGCTTCACCGCACCAGCCCGGGCGGCGGGCTTTGGAGGCGGCGCCGTTCCCGTGGCCGCCCCTGACGAAGGCGCGTCGTCAGGCTCGGCCGCCGGCCCCGACTCCGCCGCGTCCGGCTCCTGCGAAGCCGTCGTCGGCTCCGCCTCCGCCTGGCCCGCCCCCTGGCCCGCCTCCGTCTGGTCCGCCTGGTCCGCCCCCTCATGGTCTGTCGCCGCTGTCTCGGCAGGCGTGGCGGCGGACGGTCCGGCCTCCTCGTTGGCCGTGCTCTTCGCGCGCGCCGCGTCCCGTGCCTTGAGCATCGCCGCGAGGAGGTCGGCCGCCCGCCGCGCTTCGAGGGTGTCCGCCGGCAGCGCCGGTTCGTTCGCGCCCGCGCCCGGCCGCCGCGTCGCCTTCGGCGCGGCGGCTGCGGGGGCCGCGTCGGCTGGGTTGGCCGTGGCGTCCGCGTCGGCCGCGAACGGCGCGGGCAGGTCCGGCCCCTCGGGCGCCGGTCCGCTCGCGGTGGGGTCCGCGTTCGACGCCGCCTTGCGGGTCAGCGCCTTGCGGGCCGTCAGGAGCGAACGCTTGGCGGCCGGTCGGCGGGGCTCGGAGCGCGGCGCCCGCGGCTGTGGCAGGGCCCGCTGGCCCCGGTCGGGCAACGGTCGGCCGGTGGTCTGCTGGCCGGCCGCCGGCTTGGCGTCGGCCGTGGCCTCGTCGCCGGTGGCCGCCTGCCGACCCGCGACGGCCCGCTCCCCCGCCGGCGCACGCCGCGCCCCGGGGCGGCGGACCAGCGCGGCGGTGGGGCCGCTGCCGAGCGCGCGCTCCCGGTCAAGGACCGGCCAGGATCGTGGCGGGGTGCGCCCGTTCGACGCGGCCGGCGCCGCCGCCGTACGCCGCCCGGTGCCCGGGCCGCCGTCGGGGGCGGCCGGTTCGCTCGCGTCCGTACGCGTCGAGCCGCCCGCCTCTCCGACGTCGCGCGCCCCCGGCTCGGCCCGCGCCGGGGCCGTGGCGCTCGCGCCGTCGCGCCGTGCGGCCTGCGCGAGCGCGGGGCGCACGGGGGCGCCACGGGGTGGTGTCGCAGCGCGGTCGTGCCGCGCCTCCGCGCCGCGCGCCGCGCGCTCCGCAGCGTCCCGCAGCGCGTCCAGCTCGTCCGCGTCGGCTCCGGTCGCCTCGGCCAGCGCCGCCACGGCGTCGCGCGGCGGCAGCGCCCTGCCGCCGAGGAAGCGCCCCCACGCGGCGCGCTCGTAGCCGGTGCGTTCCGCGACCGCGCTCGCGCTCAGCCCGGCGCGTTCGACCAGCTCGCGCAGCCGCTCGGTGAAGTCCCGCACGCGCGGATCGAGTTCCTCCGGAAGCTCTCTCCAGCGAGGCATCGTCCCCCCGCCCCCCTACTTCCTCATTCGCTTCGTACGACGTCGTCGTCGGGCCCGCCCCGTACGCCCGGCTCCGGCGAAAGCCCAACGCCCGCGGCCCGGTCGGCACCACACCGACCGTACGACCTGCTGACCGTACGGCCTGCCGACCGTACGTCCATCCGACCGTCAGATCCGCTGACCGCAGGCCGTACCCAAGGATGACAGTTTCCCGCATACGGGACGCACCACGGGACCCCGTTCCGTCCGCTCTCCGCTGCCGGCGCCGGCGGCGACCGTCTCGCCCGCCGCACCGCACCGCCGATCCGTGCGCCGCCGATCCGCTCGCCGCCGACCAGGTGGGCGCGGCGCAGGTCAGAGGGGACGCGTTCGCAGCGGTCCCGTTGCGTAACTGCGACGCGGTACCGGAACAGTCACTTCCGCGCCACAGGCCACACCCTGCGCTTGATCCGCGGCGTCCCCCGCGGCGATGCTCGTACACAGTTCGAAACGCGAGCCGGGAAACAATCCGCGCTCCAGTGCGACACCAGCGTGATACCACGACACCAGCGCGACACTGCAATACCGCGCGACAGTGGCCGTCACTTCTGAAGCACCGGAGGACGTGGGCCCGGACGCAGCGAGCGGCGGCTCGTCCTCCCACGGGGGTGGAGGACGAGCCGCCGTCATGTCGTACCCGCCCCGCCGCGAAGCCGACCGGCCGGCCGGCGCGCGGAACCCGGCTCAGCGGACCGTGAACTCCATCAGGTCCTCCAGGAACGGGATCTCCAGCCACGGGTCCGGCTGCGTCATCATCGACAGCACCACGATCAGGGACCCGAGCAGCCCGTACGTCACCATGTCGGTGAAGCGCGAACGGACCGCCAGCATCCCCACGGAGGGCAACAGCCAGCGCAGCAGCGCCCCGAGGAGCAGCGAGAAGCCGATCACCAGGGTGCCGGCGCGGTGCGCGTCGAGGGCGACGACCAGCAGCCCGGCGGCGACGCCGCTCATCACCGTGAGCAGCGGCCACTGGCGCGCCGGCGCGGGCGCCTGTCCGCTCGCCGCCCGGCCGCCGCCCTCCGGGCGCGCCGTGTCCCGGGTGATGCGCGGGAATCTGCGCGAGCCGCGGCCGGGTCCGGAGTGGCGCTGGGCCCGCGTTCCCGGTCGCGGCCCGTGCTGTGCCGCGGCTCCGGCCGCCGCGGCGGCCAGGCCGCCCTCGCCGCTGGCGTGCGCACTCATGGCTGGCTCATGGCTGGTCGCCCCCTTGCTCTGGTTTCTCGTGACCGCTGGCCGCGCGGGTGCCGGCGGCACCCGGGGCCGGGGTCAGCCCTGCGCCCGCGCCGCGCGCTCGGCGGCCTCGACGACGTTGACGAGGAGTTGCGCCCGGGTCATCGGGCCGACGCCGCCGGGGTTGGGCGAGAGCCAGCCGGCGACCTCGGCGACGCCGGGGTCCACATCGCCGACGATCTTGCCTTCGCCGTCCCGGCTGACGCCCACGTCGAGCACCGCGGCGCCCGGCTTGACGTACTCCGGCTTGATCAGGTGTCCCACGCCCGCGGCGGCCACGATGATGTCGGCCTGGCGTAGGGCCGCGGGCAGGTCGCGGGTGCCGGTGTGGCACAGGGTGACGGTCGCGTTCTCCGACTTGCGGGTCAGCAGCAGGCCGATCGAGCGGCCGACGGTGATGCCGCGGCCCACGACGACGACGTGCGCCCCGTCGATGGCCACGTCGTGGTGGCGCAGGAGCTGGATGATGCCGTACGGGGTGCACGGCAGCGGCCCCGGCTCGCCGAGGACGAGGCGGCCCAGGCTCATCGGGTGCAGCCCGTCGGCGTCCTTGGCCGGGTCCATCAGCTCCAGCACCCGGTTGGTGTCGATGCCCTTGGGGAGCGGCAACTGCACGATGTACCCCGTGCACTCGGGGTCCTCGTTCAGCTCGCGGACGACCGCCTCGATCTCCTCCTGCGTCGCGGTGTCCGGCAGTTCGCGCCGGATGGAGGCGATGCCCACCTGCGCGCAGTCGCGGTGCTTGCCCGCCACGTACCACGTGCTGCCCGGGTCGTCGCCCACCAACAGGGTGCCGAGACCGGGCTGCACGCCCTTGGCCTTCAGCGCCTCCACGCGGGTCTTGAGAGCGGACTTGATCGCGGCGGCGGTGGCCTTGCCATCGAGAATCTGGGCGGTCATGGACCCATCCTCCTGGATAAGCGGAGATCGGCGCGCCCCCGGGCCGGTCGGCGCTGACCTGGCCCCGGGGTGCGGCCCCGTACGGGCTGGGGGAACGGCTGGGCCACCGGCCCCGCCGAGGTCGGCGGGGCCGGTGGGCTCAGGGTGGGCTCAGTGGAAGAAGTGGCGCGTGCCCGTGAAGTACATGGTCACACCGGCCGCCTTCGCGGCCTCGACGACCTGCTCGTCGCGGACCGAACCGCCGGGCTGCACCACGGCCCTGACGCCGGCCTCGGTCAGCACCTCGAGGCCGTCGGGGAAGGGGAAGAACGCGTCGGAGGCGGCGTACGCGCCCCGCGCCCGCTCCTCGCCCGCGCGCTGCACCGCGAGCCGCGCCGAGTCCACCCGGTTGACCTGGCCCATGCCGACGCCGACCGTGGCGCCGTCCTTGGCCAGCAGGATCGCGTTGGACTTGACCGCGCGGCAGGCGCGCCAGGCGAACGCCAACTCGGCGAGCCCGGCCGCGTCCAGCGCCTCGCCGGTGGCCAGCGTCCAGTTCGCCGAGTCGTCGCCCTCGGCCTGGAAGGCGTCCTTGGCCTGGGCCAGGCCGCCGCCGTCGATCGGGCGGAACTCCACCCGCGCGGCGGGGGCCTGCGGGCAGCGCAGCACCCGGATGTTCTTCTTCTTGGCGAGCGCCTCGACGGCGCCCTCCTCGTAGTCCGGGGCCACGATGACCTCGGTGAAGATGTCGGCGACCTGCTCGGCCATGGCGCGCGAGACCGGCTGGTTGACCGCGATGACGCCGCCGAAGGCGGACAGCGGGTCGCAGGCGTGCGCCTTGCGGTGCGCCTCGGCGACGTCCGCGCCGACCGCGATGCCGCACGGGTTGGCGTGCTTGATGATGGCCACGCACGCCTGGTCGGCGCCGTGGTCGTAGGCGGCGCGGCGGGCCGCGTCGGTGTCCACGTAGTTGTTGTACGACATGTCCTTGCCGTGCAACTGCTCGGCCTCGGCCAGACCGCCGCGGCCGGCGGTGTAGAGGGCGGCGCCCTGGTGCGGGTTCTCGCCGTAGCGCAGCACGTTCTTGCGCTCGTAGGTGGCGCCGTGGAAGCCGGGGAACTCCTCGCCGCCTCCGACGTAGTCGGCGGCGAACCAGGAGGCGACGGCCGTGTCGTACGCGGCGGTGTGGTGGAACGCCTCGGCGGCCAGCCGCTTGCGGTGGTCGAGGTCGAAACCACCGTCGGCCACGGCGGTGAGCACCTGCGGGTAGCGGTCGGGGTTGACGACCACGGCCACCGACGGGTGGTTCTTGGCGGCGGCGCGGACCATGGACGGCCCGCCGATGTCGATCTGCTCCACGCACGCGTCCGGGTCCGCGCCGGAGGCGACGGTCTCCTCGAACGGGTACAGGTTCACGATCACCAGCTCGAACGGCTCCACGCCCAGCTCGGCGAGCTGCTCGCGGTGGTCGGCCAAGCGCTGGTCGGCGAGGATGCCCGCGTGCACGCGCGGGTGCAGCGTCTTGACCCGGCCGTCCAGGCACTCCGGGAACCCGGTCAGTTCCTCGACCCTGGTCACCGGCACCCCGGCCGCGGCGATCTTCCCGGCCGTCGAGCCGGTCGAGACGAGCTGGACGCCCGCGGCGTGCAGGCCGAGCGCCAGCTCCTCAAGCCCACTCTTGTCGTAGACGCTGACCAGCGCGCGGCGAATGGGCCGCTTCGTACCTTCGACGGTCACGGGATTCTTACCTTTCGTCCCTCAATGCGGTAGCCGTGTCGGGCCAGACGCCCCACGACATCGACGAGCAGCCTGCGCTCGACTTCCTTGATCCGCTCGTGCAGAGCGGTCCCCCCGTCTTCCTCGTCCTCGTCCCGGACCTCGACCACGCCCTGGGCGATGATCGGACCGGTGTCGACCCCGTCGTCGACGAAGTGGACGGTGCAGCCGGTGACCTTCGCGCCGTACGCGAGCGCGTCCCGCACGCCGTGGGCGCCCGGGAAGCTCGGCAGCAGCGCGGGGTGCGTGTTGACGATCCGCCCCCCGAAGCGGGCCAGGAACTCCGGGCCCACGATCTTCATGAACCCCGCCGAGACGACGAGGTCGGGCTCGTACGCGGCGGTCGCCTCGGTCAGCGCCCGGTCCCACTCGGCGCGCGTCCCATACGCCCCGACCCGGCACACGAACGTCTCGATCCCGGCCCGCTCGGCCCGCTCCAGGCCGGCGATGCCGGTGCGGTCGGCGCCGACGGCGACCACGGTGGCCCCGTACCCGTCCGGGTCGGCGGCGATGGCGTCGAGCAGGGCCTGCAGGTTGGTCCCCGATCCCGAGACCAGCACGACCAGTCGGGCGGGGGGCTCGCCGGGCCCGCGCGGGGCGACGGCCATGGCGGCGGGGCGCTCGCCGGGGGCCGCGGTGTCGCCCGCCCGGGGCGGGTCGGCGGGGGCGGGCGCGCGCTCGGCACCCGCCGATGCGGAGGGGGGCGCGGAGGGGGGCGGGGAGGCCACGGCGGTCTCTTTCTCGTGGTGCGCGCACGGGCGCCGCACGCGCATGCGGGGTTCCTCACGCGGGTGGTGCGGGTGGTGCGGGACGTGCGGGGTGGTGCGCTGGTCGTACGGGTGGTGCGGGCCGACGCCACGGCGGGCGGCGCGCTCCCCCGGCCCGGGTCGGGCGGTCGGATCGAGCGGTGTCGGCGGGTGACGGACGGGCGAGGGGCGGGGCTGAACGGACGGGGCGGCCGGAGCGGGCGCGCCGGACGCGGTGGAGCGATATGCGGTTGCCTGATGCCGGCACGGCGGTTGACCTGGACATTCCGCCGCGGCCGGGCTTTGTACGGTCGTACGAGATCGCGGAACGCAGAATTCCAGGGAACTCTACGAAGCGGCCGACCGTCGGCAACGATACCGGCACACGCAACGGCCCCCACGGGACGGGGGCGCGCACGGGAGGTAGCGTCTGGACTGCGAATCCGCTGGGAAAGCCGGAGAAACCGCCCCGGAGGCCCGGGAAACCACCGGGAACCCACCGGGGGACCCGTCAGGAAGAGAGGTCGCCAGGGGGCGGGGTCGAGCGGACCGACCCGGAGGATTCGCTGATGACGTGGGAACCACAGTCCCGTCTGCGCCCAGGCCGGACGGCGCCAGCCGGGCCACCAGGCCCGGCCCGCGGGACGACGACACAAGGGGAAGACACACTCCACATGCCGGACCCAAACCGCCGCGCGGCGCTCCACTTCCCACCGTCTTCCCCCCGAGCCGGGGGGTCGCGGTGAGGTACGCCGACACGCCACGCGTGCTGCCGCTGCTGCGCGACGGGCGGCCCTCGTCGCCCGCTTCCCCCGGCGACGGCCCCAGCGACCCCACCACCCCGCCCGCGCCGGGCCCACAGGGCGACCCGTCGGGCCCGCAGGGCACGCCCGACCCACAGGGCTCACGGGAGCCGCGAGAGCCTCAGGACGCACAGGGCTCGCGTGACGCGCAGGGCGCGCAGGGCGCCCAGGGGTCGCAGGACGCGCACGGCCCGCAGGGAACCCAGGACTCACAGGGTGCGCGAGAGCCGGGCACCGGCGAAGCGCGCCCCGGCGCCGAGGGGGAGCGTGGCGGCGGCTCCGGCGCGGCCCACGCGCCCGCGGCCCCGAACGCCGCGCCCACCACGCCGGGCGCGCCCGCCAACGGGCAGAGCGCGGCCGGTGAGCCACACGCCCCGGCGCAGCCGCCCGCGCAGCCGGGCCAGCAGCCGCCGGCCTGGCCCGCCGCGCCCAGCGGCCCGCCCGCGCCGGGCGGGGCGAGCGCCGGCGCGGGACAGCGCGGCAAGCGCGACCGCTGGGCCCGCTGGGGACCGGCGGCCAGCGACCAGCCCACCGGCCAGGGGCAGCAGGGCGGCGGCCAGCAGCCACCCGCCGGCCCGGCCGCGACCCCGGGTTGGGGCCCGCGCCCCGGGGACCAGGGCGGCGCGCCGCCCCACGGCCACGGCCCGGGACACGGCCAGCAGTCCGGCCAGAGCCAGGGCTCCCAGCAGGGCCAGGACTCTCAGCAGGGCCAGGGGCAGGGGCAGGGGCAGGGGCAGGACGAGGAGGAGCAGCCGCCGGCGTGGGGCAGCCAGTGGAGCAGCCGGCAGCCGGGCCGCAGCAGCGGTGGCGGCTTCGGCGCGAGCCCGAGCGGCGGCCGGCCCGGCGCCCAGCGCGGCCAGGGTGACCAGGGCAACCAGGGCAACCAGAACGGCCAGAAGGGCAAGGGCGGCTCCCGCTGGGACCCCACCGACCCGGCCCAGCGACGTGCCCGCTACTCGCTGCTGTCCGGCATGTGGGCGTTCTTCTTCGCCCTGTTCAGTCTCCCGGAGATCGCCCTGCTGCTCGGCGCGCTCGCGCTGTACTGGGGGATCAGCGCGCTGCGGGCCAAGCAGCGCCGGCCGGAGCCCGTGGCGGCGGCCGTGGACGCCCCGCCGCCCGCGCCCGACGCCACTTCGGCGCCGCTGCCCGCCCCGAAGAACGGCAACGGTTCGCGGCAGCAGTCGACGGCGGCCATCAGCGGCGTGGTGACCGGCGGTATCGCGCTGGCCATCGTCATCGCGACGTACACCTTCCAGCTCGTGTACAGCGACTACTACACGTGCACGGACGACGCGCTGACCAAGTCCTCGCGCCAGACGTGCGACCGGCACCTGCCGGAGCCGCTCCGGCCGATCCTGGACGACTGAGGACGGCTGGGACGACTGAGCGGACCAGCGGGCCGCCCGTAACGGCCCGACCCGAGCGACCCGTGGGGGCCGGCCGATCGACGGCCGGCCCCCACGGTCATGTGCCGAGCCGTGCGGCGGCCAGCCCGCGCCCGTCGCTCCGCGCCGTGGTCACGGGCCCTCGACCGGACCCCGGGCGTCCGGGCCCGGCTGCCTCTCCGGATCGGGCCGGCTCGGGCCGGGGTCGGGCGACCGGCGCGGGTCGCGGGCGCAGGCGCGCGGCTCGGCGTCTGCCCCGCCGGTGCCCGCCCGATCCGGCTCGTCCGGGTCACCGTCGCCCGTGGCCGGGGCGGTGTCGGCGGTGGCCGCGAGCGACGGGGCGTGCCGCTCGACAACGGGGTGCGGCTGCGGGGCGTACGGGGGTGGTGGGACGGAGGAGGCCGCCGGGGCGGGTGAGGTAGGCGGCGCGTACGAGGTCGGCGCGGCAGGTGAAGGCCGGGAGGCGGGCGAGTCCGGTGGCGCGGGCTCATCCGACAGCGCGGGCTCGGTGGTGTCGTCGCTCGGTGGGATGGCGGGCTCGAAGTCGGCCATCAGCCCACCCGACGACTCCCGCAGCGCCGCCCAGCGCGCCCGCCGGGCGCCCGTCGCGTGCCACGCGTCCTGCGCGGGGTCGGCGCCCGCGACGCCGCTGACCTCGTACGCCCGTTCCACCGCGGCCTCGTACGCCCTCCACTGCGCCGCGTACGCCCGCGCGCTGCGCCACCGGTCGTACCACGCCGGTCGCAGGCGCCACGCTCGCCGGCGCCACGTGTGCCGGCGCCACGTAAGCCGGCGCCACCAGCGCACGAGCAGCGCGCTCGGCAGGCCGAACGCCACCGTCCAGACCAGCGCGGCCAGCCCGGCCCACCACGGGTCGGGGCCGAACTCCGCCAGCGTGCCCGTGCCGAGCGGGCCGCCCGCGGCCCAGGCGAGCAGGGCCGTCGCGGCGCCACAGACCAGGCCGGCCAGCGCGGCCGCGCGGGCGGTGCGTGCCCAGCCCCACCCCCGGGCCCGCCCGGCCCGCCCGCGCTCCGGGCTCGCGGCCACGGCGACCGCGCGCCCCAGCGCGAGCCCGGCGACCGCCGGCACCACCCCGACGAGCCCCCACAGCACGAGATCGCCCCGCCCGGTCTCGGGCAGCGCGGCGAACAGCGGGAAGTGCGGCAACACGGGGTACGCCGTCGTCTCCACCGGCCCCACGAGGCTGCCGGCGCCCACCGTGAAACCGGTTCCGAGGCCGTAGGAGGCGCCCCACACCATCGCGTTGGGAAACAGCGCCAGGCAGAGCGCGAGGACCGCGAACCGTCCCGACCAGTCGCGCGCCAGGTACGGAAAGGCGCCCTCCACGGCGCCGGCGTTGGTCACCAGCGACACGGTCGTCAGCACCGCGCCCCCGGCGACCAGCACGAGCGCGGCCCAGCCGCCGGCGCGCAGCGCTGCCACCACCACGGGTGGCGGCAGGTTGCGGCGTACGGCCGACGGGACCAGGTCGAGCGCGAGGCGGGCGGGGGCGGGCAGCGGCCAGGCGGGGCGCCCGCTGGCCAGCCAGGCGCCGGCGGTCACCGCCACCAGGGCCAGGGCCGCCATCCGCAACAGGGCGCCGCCGGGTTCGACGGGCAGCGCGCCGGAGTCGGCGTACACCAGCGCCGCGACGCCGACCAGCAGGTACCCGCCGACCACCAGGCCGATCACGGAGCGCGCCGCCCGCCCGGGGTGGTCCGCGCGGTCCGAACCGAGCAGCGACGGGCAGGCGGTGGGCCGAGGCGGGCGGGGCTGCCTCGCGGTGGCCGTCGGCACCGGCGTCGGCGTCCGACGAGGCCGCGCGCTCGGCGGGTCCCGTGAGGGGCACGCTCTCCCACCGCCCGGGCCGGCGCCCCGACCGCGCGCCGGCGGCCTCGGCCACCGCCTCGGCCTCCTCGACGGCGTGTCGCCCGGCACGGTAGAGGAGCCAGCACGGCAGCGCGGTGAGCAGCAGCGGGGTGAGGCCCATCGTGGTCTGGCCGCCGGTCACCGTGTGCGTGCGGACGAGTTCGGCGCCGTGGGCCAGCAGCCACAGGCCCGCGGCGACCCGCAGGGTGCCATCGGGGCTGCCGTCGGGGAACGGCGAGGTGATCCACAGCAGCAGGACGACGACGGCGAGCGCGCCGAGCCCAAGCCCGGCGGCCACCGCGCCGCTCAGCAACGCCTGCCCGGCGGCAGGCGAGCGCCGGGCGGCAACGCGGCCCCGCGAGGACGACGAAAGGCTGAGATCGGTCATGTGGGTCACTCGGCCATGCTCCCAATAACACCCGTTTTGTCCCCGTAGCAGGCACATGGTCGCCGTGTCGCTCAACATGTTCTTATGCGAGCTTTGATCCACTTTGCCCGTACCGACTCGCCCACCACGGCCGCCCCCGCGGCCGAGCCTCCCGCATGAGACGCCGCAAGGCCGCGCCGCCTGACGCCGCGCCGCCTGACGCCACGTCGAACGCGGCCTCTCCCCGCGCGCATTCGCCGTCGCCGTCACCATCGCCGTCACCGCCGTCGCCGGGTGGGGGTAGCGGCCGGCGGCGGGGAGCGGGGGCACCTGCGAACGGTTCGTCAGCCCGCATGAGCGGCCCCGCGCCGAGCGGGGGCACGGCGGCCGAACCGGGTTCGCCCCCTGCGGACACGCAACCGACCCCCACGGGCGAGGGCGGCGCCACGGCGGGCGGGAACGCCGCCCCGGGCGGCGTACGAGCGAAGATATCCGGCCACTGCCGAAGCTCGGCCGGGGCGGACCAATCGGGGCGTACGCCGCAGCCGTCGGCCCGTAGGGCTTCCCAGAACCACTCGGATCGGCCAGTTCGACGGGACCGGTTGGGGCAACCGAAGCCGTCGCGGCGACCGCCACGGGGCCAGCGGAACCGCGGCGCCCCGCCGGGTCGCTCGCGCGGGTGGGAGCGGCCGGGCGGACCGGTCAGCTGGAAGCACCCGGAACGAGGGGTTCAGCCCAACGCCGTCGACCCGACGCCCCAGCCGGCCGCCCCTGGTAGCAAGCCGGACCTCAGAAACGAGCCAGGCCCCGGGGACCGGCCTGGCCCCAGGCAGGAGCCGGACTCCAGGACGGAGCCGAGCCCCCGGCAGGAACGAGGCCCCCGACAGGAGCCGGGCCGAGCGCGCGGGTCGCGGCCGGGGAGGTCCGAGAAGCCCGCGGGCCGTGGTGGTGCGAAGCCTCGCACGAAGGCCGCGAACGGCCACGGCGCACGGAGCCGCGGAACCTCCGACTCCGCGCCGCGCCACACGGCGGCCGACGCACCGCCACGCCCGACGGACAGCGACGCGCGGCCGACGGCTGCGCCGGCCACCGCCGCCCTGCCGGCTGCCGCGGAGGCCGAGCCCGGCGGGCCCGCTCCCGGCGAGCCGGAGTCGGCCGCCGGCGAGGCCCCTGGGCGCGACGTCCCGACCAGCCCCGCCGCCGCGTTCGACGCCCTGTACGTCCGGCACGCGCCGGCGCTCATCCGGCAGGCGTACCTGCTCACCGGACGGTCCCAGCTCGCCGAGGAGGCCGTGGAGTACGCGTTCCGGCTCGCCTGGCAGCAGTGGCCGAAAGTCGCCGTCGATCGCGATCCGGCCGGCTGGGTGCGGGCAGCGGTGTACGAGTTCGCGCTCTCCCCGTGGCATCAGTTCCGCCCGGAGCGCAAGAAGCCACCACGCGCCCCCGCCGACTCCCCCACCACCAGCTCAGCAACCCCCACACCGGCGGAGGGGGAGCCCGAGAAGCGCGGGCGGTTGCTCGCCCCACGCCGGCTCCGCCCGCGCCTGCCCCGGCGCAGGCCGGTCGCCGCCGCGCCCGCCGCCAAGGACGCACCGGCCCACGCCGCCAGCCAGGCCAGCGCTCACACCACCACCGAGGCCACCGAGGCCCGCCCCCACGCGGCCGAGCCGAGGGCCGACGCGGGCGCCCACGCCGGCGAGCCGCCCGTTCGCACCATTCGGCGCCGCCGCTGGGCCCGTGGCCGGGGGCTGACCGCGTTGCGGCGAGCGGTGCGGCGGGCCGCCATCGAGGCGGGCCCCGGCACCGTGCCGCCCAGCGACCCGGCGCTGCTCGACGCGCTGCTGAGCCTGCCGCGCTCGTACCGCCGCACCCTGCTCCTCTACGACGGTGTGGGGCTCGACCTGCCCGAAACGGCGGCCGAGACCGAGGCCAGCACCCCCGCGACCGCCGGTCGGCTCATGCATGCCCGGCAGGCGCTGGTCGAGCGGCTGCCGGAGTTGCGCCGGGTCCCCCGGGACCGCCTGGGCGCGGCCCTGCACCAGCGCCTGGGCGCGCTGGCCGTGGCGCAGCCGGTACGCGTGCGCGCGGCGGAGGCCGTCCGGAGCGGCAGCGAGCGCACGACGACCCTCATGGTCCGCGCGTCCGTGGGGCTCACCGCGCTGATCGCCGCCGCCACGGCGCTGACCCTGGTGACCAGCGCGGAGTCCGACGCACCCGCCACCGGCCCGACCCGCCCCGCCGCGACATCCCCGGGGCCCGCTTCCTCCGCGCCCCCGTCCCCCTCGACCTCGCCGTCCCCCGACGCCACGTCCCCCACGGACGTGACCGCCACGAAAGGGACCGCCACCACCGGGCCCACCGGACCCACCGGACCCACCAGTCACCCCTGACGGTCAGACACCGCGACCGGTAGGCGGGCAGGGGCCACGTGGGCGCCGCCCACGACAACGGGCGCGGGCCCACGCCCCCATGGGGGAGTGGACCCGCGCCCGTCGCGCGGTTCAGTCAGCCCACGTGGTCCGTCCCGGGCGGCCTGGTCGGCCGGCCGGGCGGGACCACGTGCGGAGCGACCGTGTCAGCCGGCGAGGACCTCGCGGGCCAGGCGGGCCGTCTCGGACGGCGTCTTGCCGACCTTCACGCCCGCGGCCTCCAGGGCCTCCTGCTTGGCCTGCGCCGTGCCGGAGGAGCCGGAGACGATGGCGCCGGCGTGGCCCATGGTCTTGCCCTCGGGCGCGGTGAAGCCCGCCACGTAGCCGACGACCGGCTTGGTGACGTTGGCCTTGATGAAGTCCGCGGCCCGCTCCTCGGCGTCGCCACCGATCTCGCCGATCATGACGATCAGGTCGGTGTCGGGGTCGGCCTCGAACGCGGCGAGCGCGTCGATGTGCGTGGTGCCGATGATCGGGTCACCGCCGATGCCGACGCAGGACGAGAAGCCGATGTCGCGCAGCTCGTACATCATCTGGTACGTCAGGGTGCCGGACTTGGACACGAGGCCGATGCGGCCCGGCTTGGTGATGTCGGCCGGGATGATGCCGGCGTTCGACTGACCGGGGGTGATCAGGCCGGGGCAGTTCGGGCCGATGATGCGCGTCTTGTTGCCCTTGCTGCCCGCGTACGCCCAGAAGTTGGCGGTGTCGTGGACGGCGATGCCCTCGGTGATCACGACGGCCAGCGGGATCTCGGCGTCGATCGCCTCGATGACCGCGTCCTTGGTGAACTTCTCCGGGACGAAGATGACCGTCACGTCGGCGCCGGTGGCCTCGATGGCCTCCTTCACGCCGCCGAACACCGGCACCTCGGTGCCGTCGAAGTCAACGGTGGTGCCGGCCTTGCGCGGGTTCACGCCGCCGACGATGTTCGTGCCCGAGGCAAGCATCCGCTTGGTGTGCTTCTGGCCCTCGGAGCCGGTCATCCCCTGGACGATGACCTTGCTTTCCTTGGTGAGAAAGATAGCCATGGTTACTGGTGACCTCGTCCCTTACTTCGCAGCCAGCTCGGCGGCCCGCTCCGCGGCACCGTCCATCGTGTCCACCTGCTGCACCAGCGGGTGGTTCGCGTCGGTCAGGATCTTGCGACCCAGCTCCGCGTTGTTGCCGTCGAGGCGCACGACCAGCGGCTTCGTGACGTCCTCGCCCTTGGTCTTGAGGAGCTCCAGCGCCTGCACGATGCCGTTGGCGACCGCGTCACAGGCGGTGATGCCGCCGAAGACGTTGACGAAGACGGACTTCACGTCCGGGTCGCCGAGGATGATCTCCAGGCCGTTGGCCATGACCTCGGCGGACGCGCCACCGCCGATGTCGAGGAAGTTGGCGGGCTTCACGTTGCCGTGGTTCTCCCCCGCGTACGCGACGACGTCCAGCGTGCTCATGACGAGGCCCGCGCCGTTGCCGATGATGCCGACCTGGCCGTCGAGCTTGACGTAGTTCAGGCCCTTGGCCTTGGCCGCCGCCTCCAGCGGGTTGGCCGCGGCCTTGTCCTCCAGGGCGGCGTGGTCGGGCTGGCGGAACTCGGCGTTGGCGTCGAGCGACACCTTGCCGTCCAGCGCGATGACCTTGCCGTCACCGGTCTTGACCAGCGGGTTCACCTCGACGAGGAGCGCGTCCTCCTCGATGAAGACCTTCCACAGCGTCTTCAGGACCTCGACCACCTGGTCGGCGATCTCGGCCGGGAACTTCGCCGCGGCGACGATCTCGCGGGCCTTCTCGTCGGTCACGCCCTCGATGGCGTCCACCGCGATCTTGGCGAGCGCCTCGGGGTTCTGCTCCGCGACGACCTCGATCTCCACGCCGCCCTCGACGGAGGCCATGGCGAGGAAGGTGCGGTTGGTGCGGTCGAGAAGGAAGGAGACGTAGTACTCCTCCGCGATGTCCGCGGTCTCGGCCAGCATGACCTTGTGGACCGTGTGGCCCTTGATGTCCATGCCCAGGATCTGGTTGGCCTTCTCGACCGCGTCGGCCGGGTCGGCGGCGAGCTTCACGCCACCGGCCTTGCCGCGGCCACCCACCTTCACCTGCGCCTTGACGACCGCCCGGCCGCCGAGACGCTCGGTCACCTCGCGCGCCGCCTCAGGCGTGTCGATGACTTCACCGGCCAGCACCGGTACACCGTGCTTGGCGAAGAGGTCCCTCGCCTGGTACTCGAACAGGTCCACGCGCGTCCGTCCCTTTGCTTCTCAACTACACCGGCGGTCTGAGTGATCGCGGTTCTTGTCTGCGCGGGCGTGCCGCGAAGGGCAGCGTGACGACGCGGTCACCAAGGTCGCTACAGGGTGGCTTCGAGGTTGTACGCGTCAGCCGGGTACGCGGCATGTCCGCCTGGCAGGTTATCCCCGCATGCCGGGGCTCCCTAAATCACAGATCACACTTGGGCGGTGATAACAGTCACAGATCGCTACGCAAGGGTGGCTGGCCACCACAGGGATCACCCGCTCGGCCGATGTGGGCCTCGTGTCGCCCGATGACCTTCCGATGCCAGGCGCGAGCCGTTCATGCCGTCGAAACCCTTCCCTCCCCGCGTCTCCATCTCCGGGTCTCCGTCCCCGACGACTCGCGCCGCCCGGAACGCCCAGCGACGCCGTTCCGTAGTCCCCTCTCGCTCGCGCCTCCTCCGTGGCGCCGCCTTCGGTCGGTGGCGGGGGGCGTCTGCCGGCGGCGGGCTGCCGTGGCGGAGGCTCGTGCACCGGGGGGCGTGCGCGCGGGCTCGGGGTCGGACGCGGGTGGCGGACGGTGCCGCGCGGAACCCGGGCGGCGCGGCGAGGGCGGGGCGGGCGCGGGCCTGGCTCGCGGCGGGCGTCTGGTCCGGCGCCTGCCGGGGCTCCCCGCGGCGGGCGGCGGGGTGCCGGAGAGCCGGGCCTGGCGGAGCCCGGCTCTCCGGCGGCTTGGGGGCGGTGCGCCCGGCGGGGCCGGAGCCGCCCGGCCGGCGCGACCGCCGCGCTCCGCCGTGGGAGTGCCACCACCGAGTACGAACCCGCCCGCCGCGATGCCCGGGTCCACCACCCACCGACATCGGCTGCCGCGCCCCGGGCCCCGCCTCCCCGAGGCGGACGAGCGGCACGAGGAGAGCTGACGGGAGCCGAGGCGAGCGAGGGGCGCGGGAGGGGCGTGCGGAGGGAGCGGAGAGAGCGGAGAAGAGAACAGCGGACTACGGGATGCGGACCATGCGGCGGGCGAGGCAGTGAACGTCTCGGTGCGGGGCGATCCTTGCACGCTGCACAGGGGGCCGCGCAAGCCCTCGGTCGTCGGCTTACCGATGTGACTCCCCATCTGGTAGGGGGAGTTGACGTCGCTCGATAGCCGCCGCCATCACGTCGGGAAACAGATCGGGCGTGCAGGCGAAGGCCGGCGCGCCCAGCGCCGCGAGCGCCCCCGCGTGCTCCCGGTCATACGACGGCGCGCCCTCGTCGGACAGCGCCAGCAGCGTCACGAACTGCACGCCCGACGCCTTCATCGCGGCCACCCGCCCGAGCATCTCGTCGCGTATGCCGCCCTCGTACAGGTCGCTGATCAACACGACGACGGTGTCGGCTGGCCGGGTGATCTGGGACTGGCAGTAGGCCAGCGCGCGGTTGATGTCCGTGCCGCCGCCCAGTTGCGTGCCGAAGAGCACGTCCACCGGGTCGTCGAGTTCGTCCGTGAGGTCCACGACCGCCGTGTCGAAGACGACCAGGCGGGTGGCGAGCGAGCGCATCGACGCCAGCACGGCGCCGAACACCGAGGCGTAGACGACGGAGGCCGCCATCGACCCCGACTGGTCGACGCAGAGGATGACGTCCTTCTTCACCCCGCGCGCGGCCCGCCCGTACCCGATCAGCCGCTCGGGGATCACCGTGCGGTACTCGGGCAGGTAGTTCTTGAGGTTGGCGCGGATGGTGCGGTTCCAGTCGATGTCCTGGTGGCGGGGGCGGCTCACGCGCGCGGAGCGGTCGAGCGCGCCGTTGAGCGTGGCGCGCGTGCGGCTGGAGAGCCGCTTCTCGAGGTCCTCCACCACCTTGCGCACCACGGCCCGCGCGGTTTCCTTGGTCGTCTCCGGCATCGCCTCGTTGAGCGAGAGCAGCGTGCCCACCAGGTGCACGTCGGCCTCCACCGCCGCCAGCATCTCCGGCTCCAGGAGCAGCGTGGAAAGGCCGAGCCGGTCGATCGCGTCACGCTGCATGACCTGCACGACAGAGGTGGGGAAGTACGTACGGATGTCGCCGAGCCAACGGGCCACGCGCGGCGCCGAGTCGCCGAGCCCCGCGGAGCGCTGGCCCGCCGCCGACCCGCCCTTGCCGCGCCCGGCCACCCCACCCACGCCACTTCCCCCGTACAGCGCCTCCAACGTCCGGTCCATCGCGGCGTCCCGTCCGTCGAGCGCGTGGCCCGTGCCGTCGGCGCCGTCCCCGCCGCCGAGCACCAGGCGCCACCGGCGCAGCCGTTCCGCGTCCGGTACGCGTGGCGCCGGTGCGGCGGCGTCGTCCTGCTCGGGCGCCTTGGTTCGGGCGGTCCCGCCGTCGGCGGTCGCCGTGGTCGCGGCGGCCCCGGCCGGCCCGGCGGCGGGCCGACCCGCCGCCGGGGCCCCGGCCGACTCCCCGGCCCCGGGCGCGGCCTGTTCGCCCGGCATGGCCTGGCCCCCGGACGTGGCCCGCGGCTCGGCCGCTGCCTCCGCCACCGGTGTGGGCGGTGGCCCCGCCGGGGCCGGGCCGTCGAGTCCGAGGAGGGCCCACAGCGTCGGCAGCACGGCGCGCGCCCGCTCGAGGTCGGTCTCCGGGCCGAAGCCCGCGGCCGGGCCGGCGGCGGTGGCACCGGCGCGGGCGCCACCGCCGGGCCCGCGCCGCACGAGTTCGCCGAGCGTGCGGCGCACCCCCTCCTCGTACGCGGAGAAGGTGCGCCGCAGCAGCGGCAGGACGTCGGTGAACGCCTCGGGTGCCACGCCGCACAACCAGTCGTCCACCAAGGCGAGCAGCCGTTCGTCGTGGACGAGAAGCATGCCGCCGCCCGCTCCCCCGCCGACGAACCCCTCGATCCAGGCGGCTGCCGCGACCGGCGGCGTGCCGGGCGACAGGGCGAGCCCCATCAGGCGGGCGGCCTCGTCGTCGGCCAACTGCCCGTCGTCCAGCAGGAGTCGGGCGGAACGGCCTCGGATGAGGCCGGGCGTGCCGTCCCGTTCCGCCAGCACGCGCAGCACGGCGGTCCAGCGGGTGCGCAGGCCCGGCTCGCTGGGGGTGGCGGGGATGGCTGGGGCGGCGGCTGCTCGTGGGCGGTCGTCCCCGGCCGAGCCGGGGGCGGCGTCGGGGTGGTGGTCGTCGTCGGTGACGGCGACGCGGTCGGTGGACCGTGGGGTACCCGGAGCCGCGGGGCCGGCGGTTGCCTGCGGGCTCTCGTCGCCGGCCGGGCCGGGGGCGGCGTCGGCGTGGTTGTCGTCGTCGGTGGCGGCGACGGGGTCGGTGGGTCGTGGGGTGTTCGGAGCCGCCGGGGCCGCGGGCCCGGCTCCGGTGGCCGGGCGGCGGGTCTCGGCCAGCAGGCCGATGGCGCGGTGGGCCGCGTCCAGGTGACCGCGCATCTCCTCGGCGCCGTCCGCGTCCAGGCCCACGCAGGCGGGCGGCAGGCCGACGCAGACCCGCTCGGCGAGGCCGACGGCGACCTCGCCGAGCGCCGCCGCGTCCGTGCCCCGCACGTCGCCGTAGCGCACGGAGCGCACCAGCGCGGGCAGCGCCTGGGCGAGGTGGCCCACGTCGGCGGCGAGCGCGGCCCGGTCCGCGAGCACCCGCATCACGACCGGGAGCGCGTCGGGCAGCCCGGCGAGCAGGCAGCGTTCGGCCAGTTCGGTGACGTCGGCCAGCCCCTCCGCGTCGACGGCCAGGGCCGCCGCCCGCGCGGTCGCGGCCGAGCGCACCGTGGTCCCCCAGACGCCGGCCTCGGCGACCCGCACCGCCAACTCGGGCTCCCACCGCAGCCGCCATGTCTCGCGGAACGTGCCGGCGTTGGCGCGGGCGTTGCGCGACGGCACGCCCCACGCGATGCCGAGCAGCCCCAGCCGGTGCAGCAGCGCGCTGCGCTCCGCGTCGGTCTCCTTCCGCAGGTCCAGCTCCATCTCGCGGTCGGTCGCCGTCGGCTTCAGGCGCAGGGCGCGCTGGGCCCGGGCCAGGTCGCGCTGCAACGGCGTGGCGGGCGCCGCGTCGGGGACCTCGCCGATGTCATCGCCGACCACCAGCCGCTCACGGACCAGGGACAGCGGCACGTCCGATCCCTCACAGAGCACGGACCGGATGGCGTCGGTGGTCTCGGTGAGCCCCGCCAACGGGCGGCCCCGCAGGATGGCGAGGGTGTCCGCGAGCCGTACGGCCTCGATGACGTGCGCCGTCGACACGGGGTAGTCCTCCTCCCGCAGCAGCCCCGCGACCTTCGTCAGCCAGCGCTCCACGGGACGGTCGGGCGCGCCGAACAGGTGCCCGTACCAGCCCGGCGAGGTGATGCCCGCGCCGTACCCGCTGGCCCGGGACAGCCTGCGGTGGGTCCACGGCACCCAGCTCAGCTCCACCTTGGCCTTCGGCAGGCCGCGCAGCAGCCCGCGGTCGGCGGCCACCGTCGCCTTGGTGGTCAGCGCCGGTACGTGCCAGGCGCCGCAGACGACCGCGACCTCGTCGCCGAACTCGCGCCGCGCCTCGCGCAGCCGCAGCCGCATGTGCGCCTCGCGCACCGCGTCCCGGTCCCGGCCGTCCGCGCCGCCCTGGCCGACCCGGTCGTCGGGCTCGCCTCGGCCGGCGGGCTCGGCCCGGGCGGCGGACCCGTCCGACTCGGTGGGCTCGTGCTCGGCGCGCAGGGCGGCCATGGCCTCGCCGATGGCCGCGAACGGGGCCAGTACCCGGGCCCGGGCGGTCGCGTGCCCGTCGCGCCCGTCGTCCTGGGCGAGCGCGCGCGCCGGCCCGACGAGGCGGTCGGTGTCGTCCCGGTCAGTGTCGACCCGGTCGGTCTCGTCCCGGTCGGTGACGTCGCCCGGCGCGGCCTCGCCCCGGTGCTCGACGACGTCCTCCCACCACCGCTCGGGGTCGTCGTACCCCGCCGCCGCCGCGAGCGCCGCCAGCGGGTCGACCCGCACCGGCGCGCCCCCGGCCCGCGGCGCGTCGCCCTCGCCGTCCGGGGCGTCGCCGTCGACCTCCGCGTCGGGACCCCCGCGCCCCGGCGCGTCGGCGGCGGCCTCGTCGGCCGCGCCGGTGAGCGCCAGCGTGTGCGCCGCCGGCAGGTCGATGAAGCGCACCGGAACGCCGTGCCGCAGGGCCCAGCGGATCGCCACCCACTCCGGCGAGAACTCCGCGAGCGGCCAGAACGCCGCCCGGCCCGGCTCGTTCGCGACGTGCGCGAGCAGCGCGACCGGGGGTCGCATCTGCGGATCGGCGGCCAGCGGCAGCAGCGCGTCCCCCTCCGGCGGCCCCTCGATCAGCACCGCCTTCGGCGCGCACCGCTCCAGCGCGGCCAGCACGGCGCGGGCCGAGCCCGGCCCGTGGTGCCGGACGCCGAGGAGCAGCGGCCCCGCGCCGTCGCCGGTCGCGGCGGTCGGCCCGGCCGGCCGCGCGGCCCGCTCGCCGATCGCCCTGGCCGCCCGCGCCAGGGCCCGTGCCTCCCCCGTGGACGGTCCGCCGTCGGCGTCGTCCGCTACGGCGACGACTCCCGCCTCGGCGGGACCGTCCGCCGCACTCCCCCACGAAGCGTCCACCGCGTTCTCCTCGCACGTAACCGATCCCTGCCGGAACATCGCCACCCCCGCGGCCGTGAACGGCGCCCCGGGGGCGACCGCGGCTCGCGCCGCGTCCGCGCCCGACGGCGCACTCGAACCTGCATCCGTGCCGGCACGCGCGCTCCACCGCGTGCCTCCTGCTGGGTCGCCGGCCCCCGTATCGGCCCCGGCGCCCGAGCCGGTGCGCGCGCCCCCACGCGCACCGGCCGCCTCGGGGAGCGCCCGCGCCGCGTCGGCCTGGGGCGCTTCCCGCTCGTGCGCGTGCGTCACGCGCTCACCTCACGGCAGGCGCGGTAGAAGTCCTTCCAGCCATCGCGCTCGCGAACGACGGTTTCCACGTACTCCTGCCAGATCACCCGGTCGGCGGCCGGGTCGCGGACGACGGCGCCCAGGATGCCCGCCGCCACGTCGTCCGCGCGCAGCACGCCGTCACCGAAGTGCGCGGCCAGTGCCAGACCACCGGTGACGACCGAGATCGCCTCGGCCGTGGACAACGTGCCCGACGGCGACTTGAGCTTGGTCCGGCCGTCGCTGGTCATCCCGGAGCGCAGCTCGCGGAAGACCGTGACCACGCGCCTGATCTCCGCTATGGCCTCGGGCGTGGACGGCAGGTCCAGCGACGTGCCGAGCTGGTCGACGCGGCGCGCGACGATCTCGACCTCTGCCTCGGGCGTGGCGGGCAGCGGCAGCACCACGGTGTTGAACCGGCGGCGCAGCGCGCTGGACAGCTCGTTGACGCCCCGGTCCCGGTCGTTGGCCGTGGCGATCAGGTTGAACCCGCGCGCCGCCTGCACCTCGGCGCCCAACTCCGGGATGGGCAGCGTCTTCTCCGACAGGACGGTGATCAGCGTGTCCTGCACGTCGGCCGGGATGCGGGTCAGCTCCTCCACGCGCGCGGTCATGCCGTCAGCCATGGCCCGCATCACCGGGCTGGGCACGAGGGCGTCCCGGCTCGGCCCGTGGGCCAGGAGTTGGGCGTAGTTCCAGCCGTACCTGATGGCCTCCTCCGAGGTGCCCGCCGTGCCCTGCACCAGCAGCGTCGAGTCGCCGCTCACCGCCGCCGCCAGGTGCTCCGACACCCAGGTCTTGGCGGTGCCCGGCACGCCGAGCAGCAGCAGCGCCCGGTCCGTGGCCAGCGTCGTCACGGCGACCTCGACGATGCGGCGCGGTCCCACGTACTTCGGGGTGATCACGGTGCCGTCCGGCAGCGTGCCGCCCAGCAGGTACGTGGCCACGGCCCAGGGCGAGAGGCGCCAGTTGGTCGGTCGCGGCCGGTCGTCGGCCGCGGCGAGGGCGGCCAGCTCCTCGGCGAACGCGTCCTCGGCGTGCGGTCGGAGCGCCTCCGGGCGCTCCTCGCTCAGCGGTGCGGCATCGGCGGTCGCGGTGGCTTCCGACGCGGCCCGCGCGGTGTCCGACACGGTGTTCGTGGTTCCAGACACGGTCACAAATCCCCCTCTTCACCTGCCCGTCCGGCTGCTTCGGCCGGGGACGTCAACCACCATGCACCACCCCTCTGACAATCCCGCTCGGGCTGGGGAAACAGCAGGTCAGGGCGATTGTCAGTGGGGTGGCCTAGCGTCGTGGACATGAATTGGCAGGGGGAACGATGGACGGCGGAACAGGTGCTCGCGCTCGCTCCTGACGCCGCGTCACAGAAGGCGGGCGGCAAGCTGTCGTCGCCCGCGCCGTGGTCGGGCACCGGCGTGCGCGACGGGGCGTTGTGGGGGCTGTGCTCAGGCAGCGGCAGCAAGCCGTACCAGACCGTGATCGACCTCTCGGGCCCGGCGTACCGGTGCAGTTGCCCGAGCCGCAAGTTCCCGTGCAAGCACGCGCTCGGCCTGCTGTTGCTCTGGGCTACGGAGGAGCCGATGCCCGACGCCGAGGCGCCACCGTGGGCCGCGGAGTGGCTGACCGGCCGGCGCGAGCGCGCGGAGCGCGAGGCGGCCTCGTACGCCGGCGCGCAGGGGGCGGACGCCGGCGAGGGGGCGGCCGGGGCCGGTGACGACGGGGCGGCGGCGCGCCGCCGCGCGGACCGGATCGAGCAGCGTGAGCGGCGCATCGCCGCGGGCGCGACGGAGCTGGAGCAGCGGCTGACCGACCTCATCCGGGACGGCCTGGCCGGCGCCGACCGGTCCGGGTACGCGCAGTGGGACGAGACGGCCGCCCGCATGGTCGACGCCCAGGCCCCGGGCCTTGCGGCGCGGGTGCGGGAACTGGGGGCGATCACCACGTCGGGGGCCGGCTGGCCGTCCCGCCTGCTGGAGGAGTGCGCTCTCCTGCACCTGCTCAGCGAGGGTTTCCAGCGCGTGGCCGACCTCCCCGCCCCGCTGGCCGCCACGGCCCGCACGCGGGTCGGGCTGACCACGGACACGGCGGAGCTGCTGGCCACGGCGGAGCCGGTCCGCGACGACTGGTTGGTGCTCGGCCGGCAGGACAGCGACGACGGCAAGCTGACCACCCGGCGGGTATGGCTGCGCGGCGAGCGCACGGGCCGGATGGCCCTGCTGCTCTCCTTCGGCGCCGCCGGCCGCGCCCCCGAACTGGCCCTCCCGGTCGGCCTGGTGCTCGACGCGGACCTCGCGTACTACCCGGCCGCCCGCCCCCTGCGCGCCGCCCTCGGCCGGCGTTACGGGACGACGAACGGCGGCGGCGCGCCCACCCCCGCCGTCGCCTCCACGCCCGAACCGGCGGCTGCCGTCGCCCCGGCCCGGTCAGCCGGCGCGGACGCGGCCTCCGCGGCGCACGCCGGCGCCACGCGCGCGGCCGGCGCTCCCGCGCAGGCCCCGCCCGGCGTGGACGTTTCCACCGCCCTGGCCGCGTACGGCACCGCGCTGCGGGACGATCCCTGGCTCGACGCCTGGCCCGTGGTCCTCTCCCGGGTCGTCCCGGTGCCGGACGCGGCGGCTCTGGAGGCGCTCGCCGACGCGGGCGCTCCGCGCGGCGGACAGCGGGGCGGCGGTGCCGGCGCCGCCACCGAGTCGGCGACCCGGACCGGCGACGACGGCTGGCAACTGGCCGACGCGGGCGGGACGTTCGCCCTGCCCATCGACCCGCGCTGTACGAGCAACCTGTGGCAGCTCACCGCGATATCCGGCGGCGCCCCCCTCACGGTCTTCGGCGAGTGCGGGCACCGCGGCTTCGTACCACTGACCGTCTGGAACGGCGCGCCGGTCGCGCTCACCTCCGGCACCCACCGCACCGGACCGTGACGCCACGGCCCGCGCCGCACCCTCGGCACGGGCGCGCCTCGTTATGCGCGCGCCTCGTCACGCGCGCACGCGCACCCGTACGCGGCCAGGCCGCACCGCCACCACCCCACCACCCCGTCAGCACGCCCACCGTGGCCGACGCGCCCGGGCGGCGCCACACCAGGGCGACGCCGCACGCCGACGCCCGGCCCACCGACGGACGGCCGGGCCCCCGGACGGACGCGCGGCCAGCACCTCGTCCCGCCGAGCACCTGCCCCACCCGCCGACCCGCCGCCCCACCTCTCCTGGAGGCACACCGTGACGTTGACCGACACTTCGGCTGCCCCGCCGGCGCCCGGCGGCGTACGCCCCGTGGCCGACTGGGGCGACCTGCTGGCCGCCGCGCTCCTCGGCACCGACCGGCGCACGCCGCCGGTGGCCGCGCGGCCGGGCCAGGACCCCGCGGCGGCGCTCCTGGAGGCCGCCGCGATCAGTACCGTGCAGCGCAGGGCGGGACTGCGTCCCGCCGCCGCGCGGCGCGGCCCCGCCCCCGCGCCCGCCGACCCACGGCCGGACCTGCCGCCCGCGGCCCGCGTACGGCTCGCCATGCTGCTCACCGAGCGCGCCGGTTCCGGGGGCGGCGGCTCGCGCACCGCACCCGACCTGGCGGAACTGCTGCCGCAGTGGCTGTCCGCCGCCAACCGGCACGGCTACCGAGCACCCTCGGCCCTGCTCCCCGCCCTGCTCGACGCGGCCCGCGCGCGCACCGACCTGCGCCCGGCCGCGCTCACTCTGGCGGGCCCGCGCGCGCTGTGGCTGGCGCGGCTCAACCCGGACTGGAAGTTCGCCCTGCGCGGCGGGCCGCCGACCGGCGCGTCCGACCCCGCCGCCCCCGGCGCCGCGCTGGACGCGGCGGCGACACAGCGCGTCTGGGATGAGGGGCTGTTCGCCGAGCGGGTGGCCCTGCTGGCCTCGCTGCGCCGCCGGGACCCGGCCGCGGCGCTGGCCCTCCTCGCCCGCACGTGGAGCACGGAGCGGGCCGAGGACCGACTGATGTTCCTCGACTCGTTGCGCGAGGGCCTCTCGCAGGCCGACGAGCCCTTCGTGGAACAGGCCCTGTCCGACCGCAGCCGCAACGTGCGCTCCACCGCGGCCGAGCTGCTGTCGGCCCTGCCCGACTCCGCGCTCGCCGCGCGGATGGCCGCCCGCTCGACCGCCTGCGTCACCCTGCGCGCGGACGCCGGCCGCCCCGTGCTGACCGTGGCGCCGCCCGCGAGCTGCGACAGCGAGATGGAGCGCGACGGCGTCATCGCCAAGCCGCCGTCGGGGCGCGGAGAACGGGCCTGGTGGCTGGGCCAGTTGGTGGAGGCGACCCCGCTCGACGCCTGGGTCGAACGGTTCGGCGGGCGCACGCCCGCGCAGATCCTCGCCCTCCCCGTCGCCGACGACTGGCAGGCCGAGTTGCACGCGGCGTGGGGCCGCGCCGCCGTGCGACAGCGGAACGCCGACTGGGCCCGCGCCCTGCTCAACACCCCGGAGGGCGACCCGTCGGCGCCGCTCACCGACCCGCCCGCCACCGCGCCCCAGGGCGCCGGGCACCCGGGCGGCGGACAGGGAGGCGCCGGCGCGCATCCGGGAGGCGCGCCCGCAGGCGGCGCGTCCGCGGCGCGAGCGGCGCTGGGCGGACACCTGTCCCCGACGGCCGCCGGCCCGTCCTGGCGCGATCCGGCCAAGTTGCTCGCGGTGTTGCCGGCGGCGGAGCGGGCCGCGTGGGTGGCGGAGTTCATCGCGACGCACGGCTTGTCCGACGCGTTCCGGCTGCTCGGCGTCTGCACGGTGCCGTGGGCCGAGCCGCTGGGTCGCGCGGTGGTGGACGCCCTCGACATCGCCCGCGACGCGGGCAGTTACCCCTGGAGCTTCAGCGGGGTGATGGGCCTGGCCGAGCGGTGCCTCGACCCGGCGCTCGCCGATCGGCTCGAGGTGCTGACCGCGATAGCGGAGGAGCCCCGCGACGGCGCGCCGGGGGCGATCGGCTACTGGTCGGAGGCGTTCCAACGGCTGGTCGGCACGTTGCGCCTGCGCGCCACCATGCAGGCGGAACTGGCCGCCGCACCGGACCAACCGGACGGCGCGCCAGACCCAGGAGAGACGGAGGAGACGGGAGGGGCGGAAGTCAGCGGGGCCTAGGCAGCGGCGGGGTGCTGGGTCTTCGGCATCCGCGGCCGCACCGAACACCCCCCGGGCGGTCGCGGGCGGCTGCGTACCGCGCCGGCCGACCGGCCCTCGCGGCCACGTACGGGCGGGCGCCGGGGCCTCCGCCACGACCACCGCCTACGGGGACGCTCCGTACGCCCCGTCCCCCGTGCCGCACGCCTCGGACGGGCGGCTGCCGGCCACCGGCCGCCGCGGGGGGCGGCGGCCGGTGGGCGCGGGGGTTACGCCTCTGCGGGGTGCCGCACGTTGGCACGCACCCATGCCACGACGTCCGTGGTCGGGGCGCCGGGGGTGAAGATCGCGGCCACGCCCTGTTCCTTCAGCGGAGCGATGTCCGCCTCGGGGATGATGCCGCCGCCGAACACCTTGATGTCCTCGGCCTCGCGCTCGCGCAGCAGTTCAAGAACCTTGGCGAAGAGCGTCATGTGCGCGCCGGAGAGGATGGACAGGCCGATGGCGTCGGCGTCCTCCTGGATCGCGGTGTCCACGACCTGCTCCGGAGTCTGGTGCAGCCCGGTGTAGATGACCTCCATACCGGCGTCCCGCAGCGCACGCGCGATGACCTTCGCCCCGCGATCATGGCCGTCGAGCCCCGGCTTGGCCACCACCACGCGGATCGGACCGGTCACTCCCATCACTGCCTCCATGCCTTTATGGATTCCTGGCCGTCTGCTCCCGCAGGCGGCCAGCACGTGCCACGCACGACTGCCGTCACTGGCCATAGGTGTGAACGAACGTTATCGCCAGCATCCCGCACCCGGTCGTGCCCCGGTGAAGAGGGAGGGGGAAATCACACGTGGACACCACGTACGCTACGCGCCGCCGCCGCGGCCAGCTCGCGGGACGACCGGGAAAGCCATCGTGAAGTCGCCGTACCCTGCGCCGTCAGCCGCCCGGCGCAGGGTACGGCCCACACCGGCCACCCCCGCCTCCCTCGGCCCTCGCCTCCCCGCACGCGACCGCGCAACCCACCCCGCCACGGCCCCCACCCAGCGCACCGCGTACCCGGCACCCGGCACCCGGCACAAGAGTGACCGCATACGCGGCAATGGCGACTTACGCGACGCCAGTTCACCCGCCCACCACGCCCCGACGCCCCACCTGGCCGCACAGCAGGCGGCACACGGCACACGCCACGCCGCACCCCAGCGCAACCGGCGCGACCGGCGCGACTCCAGAGGCGACAACGCAACGCACCACGCCACCTCGCGACCCACCGCCGACACCGACGCCGCCGCCACCGCCGCCCGACGGGCGCTCCCCCTCAGAGGCGGCACGCACAACGCTCCCCCAGAGCCCCCTCGCAGAGGGCCCGTAGACGCTCGGGAAGGGGGTTCGGTTGCGCGATCATGGCGAAATTCATCGAACAGATATCGAACACACGGCCAAGTAATGCCGCTCGACGCGCCGAAAGGCGACCAAATGCCCGTTCTCGGCGAGCCAGAAACCTGTGGAAGATTGTCGGCGTCGCATACCGCCGGGTACAGTCGCCGCTAATTCTCCTGCTGTCGAGGCGAAAGAGAAGTTGGTGGTGAACAACCGTCACCCGTCGGGGAACCCAGACCCGGCGGCCCATATTCCCGATGCCTCATCAGCGCATTACGGGTCGTATGACCAGCAGAGCGCACAGCACGGCTATTCCGGGTACGACGGTTACGCCACCGGTACCTTCGACCAGTTCGCCACCGGTTACGGCGAAGCCGACGGAGCCAGCGACCCCTCGTACGGCGCGCTCCCCAACGGCTCGGACGGCGGACGCCAGCAGCACGCCGCGCACGACCCCTATGACGCCGGCTACGACGGGCAGTCATCCGGCTCCTACGACGCCGGGCAGTGGAACGCCGCGTACGACGATCAGTCGAACGGCTATGACACCGGCAGCTACGACACCACGGTCAACTGGGCCGCCGCAAACGGTTATCCGCAGCCTGCCGCAGCGCCGTTCACCGGCGCGGATGCCGACTCCTCCGGCCAGTGGGACACCAGCGCCTGGGGGGGCGCGGGGCAGTCCGACGCGAGGCAGGTGGACACCGGCCAGTCCGAGGTTGGTGCGTACGACACCGGGCAGTTCGTGACCGGGTCGTTCGTCGCCGGGCCCGCGGATACCGGTCAGTTGGACGGCGGGCCCTTCGCCACCGGCACCTTCGACGTCGGCCCCTTCGCGGACCAGGCGTACGACACCGGACAGTTCGCCCCCGGCCAGTTCGACTCCGGGCAGTTCGACGCCGCGCAGTGGAACACCGGCACCCTGGACGGCGTCCCGCGCCAGCCCGGGCAGCACGAGAGCGGCCAGTGGGACACCGGGCAGTGGGAGACCGGAGGGCCCGAGTCCGGCCCGTACGGCAGCATCCAGTGGGACACCGGCTCCTTCCAGGTTCCGGACACCGCCGGCGACGTGACCCGTGGCGCGGCGATGGACCTGCCGGGCGAGGCGCACGCCGGCGCGCCGGGGCGGTACGACGAGAACGGCGGCTGGGACACCGGCTCCTTCGCGACGGCGCCCGCCGGGGTTCCCGGCTACGAGCAGCCCTACTCGCAAGCGGAGTCGGGCGACGAGGAGCACACCAGGGCGCACGAGCGGGCGTACGACCCGGCGCCCGAGGCGGAGCCTGAACGTACGGCCACCTTCCCGGCCTTGTCCGAGGCCGATCTCGACGCCCCGTACGACCTCGACGCCGCCTCCGGCGACGCGTCCTCCCCCCACCCCTCCGGCCCCTCGGCCCCCTCCCCCGCAGAGCCCGGCACCCGCGCCGCACGACGGCGGCAGCAGCCCGAGGTTGCGGTCGGCACCGCCCCGCCCGCGCGCCGGGACGGCGGCCGTGGCCGGCGTCGGCCGGCCACGCGCTCGCGGCGTTCCGCGCTGCTGACCGTCGCCGTACCGTCCGTCGCCGTCATGGGCGTCGCGGCGGTGGCCGCCGCGTCCGTCAGCGGCGTGGGCAGCGACGGCGACAAGAAGGACGAGTCGACCACGCAGGCCGCGCCCGACCGCCCGACGGTGCAGCCCACCGCCGCCAACAGCAAGCTGGACACCCAGCTCGCCGGGCTCACCGAGAAGGCCGACAACTTCGCCAACCGTGCCAGCCGCACCCAGGAGCGCATCGACCTCAAGGCGCGGCAGGCCGCCGAGAAGAGGCGCAAGGCGGAGGAGGCAGCGCGCAAGGAGGCCATGCGCCCCAAGTACGCGCTCCCAGTGCAGCAGCACGGACTGAGCGCGCAGTACGGGCAGGCGGGCATCAACTGGATGTCGGTGCACACCGGCATCGACTTCCCGGTCGACTACGGCACGCCCGTCATGGCCGCCACCGACGGCACGGTGCGGACGCAGTTCAACGTCGCCTACGGGAACATGGCGATAGTGACGTCGCCCGATGGCACCGAGACCTGGTACTGCCACCTGGGCAGCACGAAGGTGCGTACCGGATCGGTGCAGGCAGGCGACACCATTGGTTACTCGGGCGACTCCGGCAACTCCACCGGCCCGCACCTGCACTTCGAGGTGCGCCCCGGCGGCGGTTCGGCCATCGACCCGCTGCCCTGGCTGCGCGGGCACGGACTCGACCCGACCTGACAGCGCACCGCCGGCCGCGCCTCGCTCGCGCGCCGGCCGGCGGTGACACAGCGGACCACGACAGGTCACGCGGCCGACCCCGGGCGCACCCTCTCTCCAGCGCACGCCCCTCGCGCCCGCCGCGCCGGGCGCTCGCCTCATGGCGCGAGCGCCCCACGTCCGCGCGAACACCCCGCCCCCGCCCGTCCATCGGGCCACCCGCACCGGCCGCCCAAACGTCGAGCCCGGCGCACGGTGGGCCCGCGCGCCGGGGCGTACGGCTAGAGCTTTTCCACCGGCGCGTACCGCAGCAGCAGCCGCTTGGGCTTCTCCTCGCCGAAGTCGATCGTCGCCTCGGCCGCGTCGCCGCTGCCCTTGACCCCCACGACCGTGCCCAGGCCGAACGAGTCGTGCGTGACCCGGTCGCCCACGGTCAGCGAGACCACGGGGCGGTCTTTGACCCGGCGGGTGGCGAAGGCGTTGCTGGTGCCCCGGCCGCCGGAGCGTGACGACGCGGACAGTGACGAGGAGAGCGAGGAGGCCACCGAACCCATCGAGGCGGACGGCGTCGCCGAGCCCGTGCGCTTCCAGGTCAGGTACTGGTCGGGGATCTCGTCGAGGAAACGGGACGGCGGGTTGTACGCGGGCTGGCCCCAGGCGCTGCGCATGGTGGAGCGGGTGAGGTAGAGCCGCTCGCGGGCGCGCGTGATGCCCACGTACGCCAGGCGGCGCTCCTCCTCCAGCTCCTTGACCTGGCCGAGCGCCCGCATGTGCGGGAAGACCCCGTCCTCCAGGCCGGTCAGGAAGACCACCGGGAACTCCAGGCCCTTCGCGGTGTGCAGGGTCATCAGCGTGATCACGCCGGTGCCCTCCGCGTCCTCGTCGGGGATCTGGTCGGAGTCGGCGACCAGCGCCACCTTCTCCAGGAAGTCCGCCAGCGTGCCGGTCGTGGCCCCGGCGCCGGCAGCCACCGCGTCCTCGGGCCCCGCGACAGCGGGCCGCGTCGCGCCCGGCGCCGCCACGGCGTCCCGCTCGGCCGGTCCGCCACCGGTCCCCGCGTTCGCGCCCGCCCCGGCCTCGGCGTCCTGCGTCACCACGCCCTGGGCCACCGCGGCGGCAGCCGCCTCCTCGACCGCGGCCACGGTCGCCGCGGTCTCGCCCGCGCCGGCGCCGCCGGCGTCCGCGGCCGGCTGCGCCTCGGCGTCCACCGGCTCGCCCGGGGTCACGCCGCGCTCCTGCTCGAACTCCAGCGCCACCGCCGCGAGTTCCTGGAGGTTCTCCACCCGCGTCTCGTCCTGCGGGTCGGTGGACGCCTGGAGTTCGGCGAGGTAGCCGGTGCGCTCGAGGACCGCCTCCAGGACCGTGGCCGGCCCGACGCCGGACTCCACGATGGTCCGCAGGTCCTCGAGGAGCACGTTGAAGCGCTTGACCGCGTTGACGGAGCGCGCGGCCATGCCGTACGCCTCGTCGACCCGGCGCAGCGCCTGCGCGAAGGAGATGCGCTCGCGCTGCGCCAGCGCGTCGATCATCGCCTCGGCGCGCTCGCCGATGCCGCGCTTGGGGACGTTGAGGATGCGCCGCAGCGGCACCGTGTCCTCGGGGTTGGCGAGCACGCGCAGGTACGCGAGGATGTCGCGGACCTCCTTGCGCTCGTAGAAGCGGACGCCGCCGACGACCTTGTACGGCAGGCCGACGCGGATGAAGACCTCTTCGAAGACGCGGGACTGGGCATTGGTCCGGTAGAAGACGGCCACGTCGCCGGCGCGGGCGTCGCCCGCGTCGGTGAGCCGGTCGATCTCGTCCGCGACGAACTGCGCCTCGTCGTGCTCGGTGTCGGCCACGTACCCGGTGATGGTGGCGCCGGCGCCGGCGTCCGTCCACAGGTTCTTCGGGCGGCGGTTCTCGTTGCGCTCGATGACGGCGTTGGCGGCGCTGAGGATGGTCTGCGTGGAGCGGTAGTTCTGCTCCAGCAGGATCGTCGTCGCGTTCGGGTAGTCCTCCTCGAACTGGAGGATGTTGCGGATGGTCGCGCCGCGGAACGCGTAGATCGACTGGTCCGCGTCGCCCACCACGCACAGCTCGGCGGCGGACTCGGCCGGCCCGACCAGCTCGCGCACCAACGTGTACTGCGCGTGGTTGGTGTCCTGGTACTCGTCCACCAGCACGTGCCGGAACCGGCGGCGGTAGTGCTCCGAGACGTCCGGGAACGCCTGGAGCAGGTGCACCGTGGTCATGATGATGTCGTCGAAGTCGAGGGCGTTGGCCTCGCGCAGCCGGGCCTGGTACATCGTGTACGCCTCGGCCAGCGTCTTCTCGAAGCCGCCGCCGGAGCCCGCGCTGTCGCCGCCCACCTGCGCGGCGTAGGTCTCCTCGTCGATGAGCTCGTTCTTGAGGTTGGAGATCTTGGCGCTGAAGGACTTGGGCGGGAACCGCTTCGGGTCCAGGTCCAGGTCGCGGCAGACGAGGGCCATCAACCGCTTCGAGTCGGCCGCGTCGTAGATCGAGAACGAGGACGTGAAGCCGAGCTTCTTGGACTCGCGGCGCAGGATGCGCACGCAGGCGCTGTGGAAGGTGGACACCCACATGGCGTTCGCGCGCTGGCCCACCAGGTCCGTGACGCGCTCCTTCATCTCGCCCGCGGCCTTGTTCGTGAACGTGATCGCCAGGATCTCGCCGGGGTGCGCGCGGCGGGCGCCCAGCAGGTGCGCGATGCGGTGGGTGAGCACCCGGGTCTTGCCCGAGCCGGCGCCGGCGACGATGAGCAGCGGCGATCCGGCGTGCACGACGGCGGCCCGCTGCTGCTCGTTCATCCCCTCGAGCAGCGCGGCCGGATCCACGGCCGGGCGGGGCGCGCCGTTGCGGTAGTACGCCTCGCGCTCGCCGTACGGCTCCGGCTCCTCGCCGTACGCCTCGGGCCCCGCGCGGCCGGCGCGCTCGCCGAAGCCGGCGGCCGGCCCCGGGCCCGCGCTCGGGGCGAGGTCCCAGCCCTCGAACAGGTCGTGCGGGACCTGCTCCGGGGCCTGGCCCGCGGGCACCGTCGGGTCGCCCGGGGCGTCCTCGGGGATCTCCTGCTCCTCGGGCGGGGGCTCGCCGCCCGCCCGAGCAAGATCCGCCAGGAAGTCGTCGTCAAAGAGGCTGCTCATCGCGAACCGAGTCTAGGCGGCACCACTGACAACCCGCACCGCCCTTCCCCGGACCCCTTGCCGACATGTCGAACTCCAGCCTTCCCAGCCACCCGCGCCATTGGCTACGGTGCCTGGTCATGGCGGCCCGTACCCCCGTCGGCGACAGCGTCGGCAACGGGCGGCCCGCGCCGAGTTCGGCCCCGAGAGGTGGCCGGAGCCGGGGACCCACCGTTCCCCGCGCCCTACGGGAGTTCCCCAAGGGCGGGGGAAGTACCACCGGGGTGAATCGGACCGCATCCCCACGTGCGGACCGTAGGGCAATCCCTTCCCTCCCCACGCGCTCGGCGACGCCCGTCCCCTAGCCGCGCGGAGCGCCCGAACCCGACAGCTAACCCGGTAGGCGGTCCACGGAAGGAGTCGCCTCCCTTGGCGTCACACCGCAGGTCGCGGCCCCGGCTGGGCATGCCGTCCGGTCGTCGCACCGCCGCCGGCCTCACCACGGCCGCGCTCGTCTCCCTCGCCCTCCTCGCCCAGGTCGCGCCGCCGGCCACCGCCGCACCGCGCGAGCCGCGCCCCTCGGTCGAGGAGGTGCGGCAGCGGGTCGACACGCTGTACCGCGAGGCCGGCAGCGCCACCCAGGCGTACAACGGGGCCAAGGAACGCACGGACGCGCAACAGGCCCGGGTGGACGAACTGCTCGGGGACGTCGCCGAGCACACCGAGCGGGTCAACGAGGCACGCCGCAAGCTGGGGTCCTTCGCGGCGGCCCAGTACCGCAGCGGAAGCGCCCACTCGACCGCGACGCTGCTCCTGGCCGCCGACTCCAAGAGCCTCTTCGACCAGTCGCACCTGCTGGCCCGGATGACCAGCCGGCAGCAGCGGGCGCTGACGGACTACGAGGCCCGGCGGTCGGCGGCGGCCACCCAGCGCGGCAAGGCGACGCAGAGCCTGGCCTCCCTCACCGCCGCGCAGGAGGACCTGCGGGCCAAGAAGAAGTCCGTGCGGGCCAAGCTGGCCGAGGCCCGCAAGCTGCTGTCCAGGCTGACCGCCGAGGAGAAGGCCAGGCTGGCGGAGCTGGAGCGCAAGAAGCAGGCCGAGGCCGAGCGCAAGGCCAGGGAGTTGGCACGCCAACAGGCCGAGAAGGAGCGCGAGGAGCGGGAGCAGCGCGAGCGGGAACAGCGGGAGCGGGAGGAGCGCGAGAACAGCGGCGACACGAGCGACGGCGGTGGCACCGGCGACGGGAGTGGCCAGGGCGAGGACGCGGGCGCCGGCGACGGCTCGGGCGACATCCGCCCGAGCGACCCCGCTCTCCCGGCCGACACGGCGAAGGCACAGCAGGCGATCGACTTCGCGCGGGCGCAACTCGGCAAGCCGTACGTGTGGGGCGCCACCGGCCCGGACTCGTACGACTGCTCGGGACTCACGCGGGGCGCGTGGCAGGCCGCCGGGGTGGCCCTGCCGCGCACCACCTGGGACCAGGTCAAGGTGGGCAAGCGCATAGCCACCACCGACCTCGCCCCCGGTGACCTGGTCTTCTTCTACGAAGACAGCAGCCATGTGGGCCTCTACATCGGCGAGGGCCAGATGATCCACGCGCCGAGGCCCGGGGCCAACGTGCGGATCGAGTCGATCTTCACGATGCCGCTGTACGGGAACGTGCGGCCGGCCTGACCCGCCGGATCTCCGTCCGCGGAGCGGGTCCGTCTCCCACGCGGGGGCGGGCCCGCTCGCCCGTGGGGGGGCAGGGCGTGGCGCCCGCCGGGCGGCTGGGGGGAGGGCGCCGGGCTGCTTGAGGAAAGGTGGCCACCGAGGCCGCTGGGGGGCGCCGGGTCGCTCACCGAGCGGGCACGGGGCGACGGGGGACACCCCCCAAAGACGAATCAAAGAGTCGCATTCCATAGAATCGCGGCGTGCGACTGACCAAGGCCACCGATCTGGCGCTCCGCGTCGCGATGCGCCTCGCGGTGCTCGACGCGGAGAGCGCGCCGACCACCCGCGAGGTGGCCGACGCCGTCGCCGTGCCGTACAGCCATGCCGCGAAGGTCGTCACCCGGCTGCGCCACCTCGGCGTGGTCGCGGCCCGGCGCGGCCGGGGCGGCGGGCTGGCGCTGACCTCGACCGGGCGCGCCGCGTCGCTCGGCTGGCTGGTGCGCGAGCTCGAAGGGGCGGGCGACGTGGTGGGGTGCGAGGACGATCCCCCGTGCCCGCTGCGCACGGCGTGCCGGCTGCGCAGCGCGCTGCGCCAGGCGCAGGAGTCCTTCTACGCCACGCTCGACCCGATCACCATCGCCGACCTCGTCTCCGCCCCGACCGGCCCCGTCCTCCTGGGCCTCTCCCCCCGCCCCACGTAACCCCCGACCACACCAGCCGACACCCGCCACTCGACCACCACGCGCCGCGTCCACCACGCGACGCGCGGGCCGCGGTGGGGCTCGGGCGCGCCTGACCGCGGCCACCGCGCGCCACCGCGCCGACGCGCCCGCGCCCACGTCGCCCCACTCCCCCGCCCTCCTCCGACCGGCCCTCACGCCGGCCTCCTCGCAAGCCCCCTCCGCGAAAACTCCCGACCTAAAAGAAGAATCTCAGAATCTAATTTGGAGTAGCCATGCTGTCCGAGAAGTCGGCCGTCGCGGTCCGTGCCACGCTGCCCGCCGTGCACGGCGCGCTCGACGAGATCGCCGCACGCTTCTACGACCGGCTGTTCGCGGCCCACCCCGCGCTGCTGCGCGACCTGTTCAACCGTGGCAACCAGGCCAACGGGGCGCAGCGGCAGGCGCTCGCCGGCGCGCTCGCGGCGTTCGCGACGACGCTGGTCGGGCCCTCGCCCACCGCGCCCGACGAACTGCTCGGCCGGATAGCCCACAAGCACGCCTCGCTCGGCGTCACCCGCGACCAGTACGACGTCGTGCACACCCACCTGTTCGCGGCCATCGCCGAGGTGCTCGGCGACGCCGTCACGGAGGAGGTGGCCGCGGCCTGGGACGAGGTCTACTGGCTGCTCGCCGACTCGCTGATCGCCGCGGAGGGCCGGTTGTACGCGGCGGCCGGCGTGGCCGAGGGCGACGTGTGGCGGGAGTACCGGGTGGTGGAGCGCACGCCGGAGGCGGACGGCGTGGTGAGCTTCCTGATCCGGCCCGCCGACGGCACGCCGCCCCCGCCGTCCCGGCCCGGCCAGTACGTCTCCGTACAGGTCGAACTGGACGACGGGGCCCGCCAGATACGCCAGTACAGCGTGAGCGCGGCACGCCCCGAGGGGCTGCGCCTCACGGTCAAGGCCGCCGCCGGCGAGGGCGAAGGCGCGCCGGACGGCGCGGTCTCCACACATCTACACGCCCGCGTACGCGCCGGCGACACGCTGCGCGTCAGCCTGCCGTTCGGCGACGTCACGCTCGACACACGCGACGACGGCCCCCTCCTGCTGGTCTCCGCCGGCATCGGCTGCACGCCGCTGATCGGCATGCTCGACCACCTGCTGACCACCGGCGCGGCGCGACCCGTGGTCGCCGTACACGGCGACCGGACCGAACACACCCACGCCTTCCGCGAGGAACTCGACGCCCTGGTACGGAAGTTGCCGGACGCCGTAGCCCACGTCTGGTACGAGAAGCCGACCGGCCCCTGGCCGCCCGACCGCACCGGACGCGTCGACCTGTCCGCCCTCCCGCTGCCCGACCTCCCTCGCACCACCGCCTACCTGTGCGGCCCCCTCCCCTTCCTCCGCGCGACCCGCGCCCAACTCCGCACCCTCGGCCTGCCCGCGAGCCGCATCCACTACGAGGTCTTCGGCCCCGACCTGTGGCGGGGCGAGGAGTAGGGAGGAGGGAGTAGCGGAGTCGGGCGCGGCGGAAGGGGGCGGGGCGCGTGGGGTGCGGGCCAGCGCGCGGGGAGCATCCGCTCGCACGGGCGTGCCGCCATCGCCCGACCGCTCCCCGCACGCCCGAGGTCTGGTCCGGCCTACCCGAGATGAGTCCGGCTCGCCACGACGTGGGCTTGAATCGTCGCGCCAGCCGACCTTGGCCCACGCGAACAGGCGGTACGACGATGGACTACGCACGCATGCGGGAGATCGGCGAAGAACTCGCCCGGCATGCCCCCGACCCTTTCGTCGGCTACGAGATCGTCGGGGATCAGATCGTGATGACGATGCCCCCCGGACGGCTACACGCGTTCATCGCGTGGCTGATCCGTGAGCAACTGGCAGAACAGTTGCGGGAGACCTCTCCGCGGCTGATCGCCCACACCAGAGGAGAGGTCGCAGACCCGACCATCGGCCGGCTGCGGAGGCCGGATGTGCTCGTGGTGCCGTACGACGTCTTCACCAAGCGGACCATGGATCCCTTCGAGCCGGCGGACGTCGCGCTCGTCGCCGAGATCGTCTCCCCGTCCCACCACACCAACGGCTACCTGGACAAGATGGCGGAGTACCCGGCGATGGGCATTCCGCTCTACCTCCTCGTCGACCCCCGCAAGGGCACCGTGGCCGCGCTCTCCGATCCCGGCCGCGGACCTGACGGGCCGCGCTACCGCACGCGCAGCGACTACGTGTTCGGTGACGTCGTCACCGTGGGGAGTTGGACCGTGGACACGACCGACTTCCGTACGTACCCGTAACGGCGCGGGGCCGCGCCGGCCAGGGCGCGTCCCCGCACCGGCACAGGGGTGCGGCGGAGCCGACGCCCCCCTCTCGACGCGTCGCCCCCGGGCGGCGCGTCACGCCCCGCGAACCCGCCGGCCCATCGCCCGCGAGCCCCCCTCCCGGACGCATAACGCCAGGAGGGGGGTGTATGAACTTCGTGTATACACGGCTTGTACAGTGCTCGGCATGCTCTCTGAACCTCCCATATCCGGCGCGCCCGACACCGTTGTCTCCGCTTCCCCCCAGGACTCCGCCGCGCCGGCCTCCGAGGCGCCAGCGACCGGCGGGCGGCGCTCCCGGAGCCGGCGGCTGCGGGCCTCGGGCACGGCCGTGGCCGCGGCCGGCGCGCTGTCCCTCGCGCTCGTGCTGAGCGGCTGCTCGTCGGAGCAGACCGATACGACATCGCCGGCTTCCGCGCGGTCCAAGGCCGGCGACGACGCCAAGGGGAAGCAGGGCACGGTGGACTGCGCGAAGGCCAAGTGCATCGCGCTGACCTTCGACGCCGGCCCCGGCAAGGACACCGGGCAACTCCTGGACACGCTCAAGGACAAGAAGGTCCCCGCGACCTTCTTCCTGCTCGGCAAGAACCACGTGAAGAAGCACCCCGACCTCGTACGCCGGATCGCGGCGGAGGGTCACGAGGTGGCCAACCACACCTGGTCGCACCCCCGGCTGACCGACCTCGAACCCGACGAGGCCCGCAAGGAACTGGCCCTCACCCAGGACGCGATAGAGGAGATAACGGGGCGCAAGCCGACCCTCATGCGCCCGCCGCAGGGCCGCACCAACAAGGACGTCTCCAAGGTCAGCAAGGAACTCGGCCTCTCCCAGGTGCTGTGGAGCGTGACCGCCAAGGACTACTCCACGACGGACTCCGCGCTGATCAAGAAGCGGGTCCTGGACCAGGCCGACCGGGACGGCATCATCCTGCTGCACGACATCTACGACGGCACGGTGCCCGCCGTACCCGGCATCATCGACGCCCTGCACAAGCGCGGCTTCACCTTCGTGACGGTGCCCCAACTCATGGCCCCGGCCGTGCCCCAGCCCGGCGAGGTCTACCGCCCCTGAGCGGAGTTCCCCGCTCCTGAGAGCACCCGTGAGGGCAGCGCAGCCGCGTGGGCGGCCGCCCACGCCGGCCCCGGGTCTGGCCTCGGGCTCCTCACCGCCGGGCCGTGCCCCGGGCCCCGCTGCGGCGGGCTCCCGCGCCGGGCGCGCCCGGCGCGGGGCTCCCCGGGTGCTGTTCCCCGGGCGGCGCCCCGCAGGCGGGTTGCGCCCGCGGTGGGCCGGCAACCGGGCCGACGTACCGGCGGTAGGTCCCCGAGGGCCGGAAGGGCCGGGGCAGTTCCCGACGAGCGGGGCCGGCTCGCTCAGACCAGTCGGCGCGCGGTGGCCCAGCGGGTCAGCTCGTGCCGGTTGGAGAGCTGGAGCTTGCGCAGCACCGCGGAGACGTGGGACTCGACCGTCTTCACGGAGATGAACAACTGCTTGGCTATCTCCTTGTACGCGTAACCGCGCGCGATCAGCCGCAGCACCTCGCGCTCGCGCTGGGTCAGCCGGTCCAGGTCCTCGTCCACCGGCGGCGCGTCCGTGGAGGCGAAGGCGTCGAGGACGAAGCCCGCGAGGCGCGGCGAGAACACCGCGTCGCCGTCCCGCACCCGGAAGATCGCGGCGACCAGGTCGGTGCCGGTGATGGTCTTGGTGACGTATCCGCGGGCGCCGCCCCTGATGACGCCGATGACATCGTCGGCCGCGTCGGAGACCGACAGGGCCAGGAAGCGCACCGGGTTCGCCGCGTCGCCCATCAGCGCGGCACTGCGGCGCAACACCTCGACGCCGCCGCCCCCGGGCAGGTGCACGTCGAGCAGCACCACCTCGGGGCGGGTGGCGGCGATGACGCTGACGGCCTGGTCCACGTCGGCCGCCTCGCCCACCACCTCCACGCCCGTACGCTCGGTCGCGCCGATCTCGGCCTGTACGCCCGTACGGAACATCCGGTGGTCGTCCACCAGCACGACCCGGACGTGCCGCTCGGCTCCCGCCGTGCCCTCCGTGCCGCCACTGCCTCCGGTGCCCGTCACGCCTTCGGTCATGTCGCGACCCTCTCCATCTCAAGTTCCACTTCGGTGCCCCCGTCCGGCGCGGAACGCAGCCGCGCCGTGCCGCCGTTGCGCTGCATTCTGCCGATGATCGACTCGCGTACGCCCATCCGGTCGTCCGGCACCGCGTCCAGATCGAAGCCCGGGCCCCGGTCCCGCACGGACACGAAGACCGTACGTCCCTCCACTTCGGCGAAGACCTGCACGGCACCGCCCTCGCCACCGTACTTGGCCGCGTTGACCATCGCCTCGCGCGCGGCCTGCATCTGCGCGGCCAACCGGTCGTCCAGCGGGCAGTCGCCGACGCACACCACCTCGACGGGCACGCCGTGGTAGTCCTCGACCTCCGCCGCCGTGCTCTTCACCGCGTCCGCGAGCGTCGCCGGCTCGTCGGCCTCCTCCTTCCCCCGGCCCTCGGGCCGGTTCAGCCAGGCGCGCAGCTCGCGCTCCTGGGCCCGGGCCAGCCGGGTGACCTCGCGCGCGTCCTCCGCGTTGCGCTGGATCAGGGTGAGCGTGTGCAGCACCGAGTCGTGCACGTGGGCGGCGACCTCGGCGCGCTCCTGGGCCCGGATGCGCATCAGCCGCTCCTCGGACAGATCCTGGGCCATGCGCACCAGGTAGGGCCCCGCGAGCAGGGCTATGCCCACGAGGACGGCCAGCGCCGCCTGGAGCACGGCGCCCAGATGGCGGGCCGAGCCCTGCATCACGACGATGCCCGTCACCCCGGCGCTGACCAGCACGACACCCGCCGCGCCACGCGCGATCGGCAGCAGCCGCTTGCGGCGGCTGAGCTCCACCCACTGCGCCCGCCGCGCGTTGTCCGCCTGCCGCCACACCAGCGCCACGCCCGCGCCGATCAGCAGCAGCGGCCAGACATAGGCGTTGGCCCGGCCGAGTTGGAAGCTGCTGACGAAGATGGCCATCCCCGCCACGACCGCGACCAGGGCGAATATCTGGCCCTTGTCCGGCTTGCGGGCCAGCAGCCTGCGCTTGCCGTCCCGGCCCGTGACGGCCGCGGGCCGCGGGGCCTCCACGCCGCCGACGCCGAGCGGCACGACGAACCAGAACAGGGCGTAGAGCAGGACGCCGAACCCCTCGGCCATGAGGAGCGCGAGGAACACGATGCGGACCCAGGAGACCGGCAGCCCGAGATGGCCCGCCAGCCCCCGGGCGACGCCACCCAGCATCCGCCCCTCGGCGCTGCGGTACAGCTTGCGCAGGGGTGGCTCGGTGGGGGGTGCTGCGGCGGTCATGCCCCGATCGTCACACGAGGGCCGCTGCCCGGACATCAGGGCTGACCCTGATCCCGTACGCCGGAACCCGGAGGCTCACCTAGGGGCGCTCGTCAGGGCCTCCCGCGCGCCCCCTCTGACCTGCCCCGAAAGGGGCCCGCTCAGGCCGCCGCCGACCGCCCCGGCCCCGCCCACCACCGGCCAGCGGCCAGCGGCCAGCGGCCAGCAGAACGGTGATGGCGGTGGCGGTGATGGTCAGGAGCCGGTGCCGGCCGCCGCGCCCTCCGCCCTCTTGACGTCGTCGGCCGTGTGGAAGCTGTCCTTGATGACGTCGAAGATGGGCCGGTACTCCGACCACTGGTCGCTCGGCCCCGACACGTAGATGGCGTACTCCTCCTTGCCCACCTCGCCGAAGCCGAGGTCGATGCCGCGGAACTCCCTGGCCTTACCGCGGAAGGAGAACTCCCAGATGGCGGCGGGGTCGCCGCGGAACGTCGTGCGCTGCATGCGCAGCCGCTTGAGCGTGGGCTCGCGCTCGCGCCACTGCGCCTCGATGTCCTCGAAGTGCTCCAGGTGGTCGGAGCTGGCGAAGTCCAGCACGTTGATCTTTATGCCGACCTTGCCGGTGGGGTCCACGTAGTCGACCTGCTCGCCGGTGCCCGACTTGCGCGTCCAGCCGTCGGGAACCGGGAACGAGACGCCCAGGTCCTTCTCGTGCACCAGGTGGTAACCGGCCGGCACCGGGGATGGCTTGGGCTTCGGCGCGCCGGGCTTCGCCGGGCCCGCTCCGTCGCTGCCGGGCCGCTGCGACGCGCTCTGCCGCGCGCTGGTCCGCGCCCCGCCGTCGTCCTTGTCGCTCGACGCCAGGTAGACGACCACGGCGCCGGCGCCGGCCGCGATCACTCCCACGGCCACCGCCACCCACAGCGTCGCCCGCCCGCGCCGCCGCCCGCCCGCGCCGCCCGCCCCGTCCGGCACGCCGATCGAGGTGGGTGCGGTGAGCGAGGACGAGCGGCCCGCCGACGCGTGACCTGTCTGGGGGCGCGCCGCCGACGTCTGCCCCACGGACGCGTGCCCCACGGGCGTGGGACGGTTCTGCGCGTGGGGGTGGGGCTGCTGCGGGGACGGCGCGTGCTGGAGGGATTGCGCGGGCTGATGCGACTGCTGGGGCTGCTGCGGCTGAGCAATTTGGTGGGACTGATTCGGCTGGTGCGGCTGGTGGGACTGAGGCGACCGGCCGGCCTGCTGTGATTGCTGTACGTGCTGTGGCTGTTGGGACTGGTTCGGCTGCTGCGGTGAGTGAGTCTGCTGGCGATCGGCCCGCAAGCGGGTGGGAACGGTACCGACGTCCGAGTGCGGCCCGCCCGGGGTGGGCGTGTGGGGGTGGGCCGGGTCGGGAGTGTCGCGTGCGGCGAGTGGGGCGCTGCCCGGCGTCGTCCCGGAGGCCGCGTTCCCGGTGGCGGCCGGCGTCGCCTCGGGGGTCGGAGCCGCCCCGGCGGCCACCACGCCCTCGTTGATACGCGTCGGTGCCGTGACCGGCGCGAGGTTCGCGGTGGCGTCTGGGGCGGCCGGTGCCACGGCGTCAGGTGCGGTACGTGCTGCTGCCGCGTCAGGTGTGGCGCGTGCGGCGTCCCGCTCCGGCAGCAGCGATGACCGCATCAGCTCCGTCTCGGCCTCGGCGGCGGCGGCCCGTAGCGTCCACTCCACCGTCTCCGCCGACGGCCGCGCGTCCGGGTCCTTGTCGAGCAGGGCCTCCACGAGCGGGGCGAGGACGCCGGCGTGGCGCAGCGGCGGCAGCTCGTCCACGGCGATCGCGTACGCCGTCTCGAACGCGGTGTCCTTACGGAACGGAGGCCGCCCCTCCACCGCCTGGTACAGCGTCGCGCCCAGCGCCCACAGGTCGGACGCGGGGCCGGGCTTGCCGCCCTTGACGCGCTCGGGGGCCACGTAGTCGATGGAGCCGACGAGTTCGCCGGTCTTGGTCAGGGTGGAGGTGCCGGAGGCGACGGCTATGCCGAAGTCGGTGAGCACCACCCGGCCGTCGCCGAGCGGGCCGCGGCCCACGGCGCGGTGTCCGCCGCTGGTCGCGTGGTCGCCGGGGTCGCCGTCGGCGTGGTGGCCGGGGCCGTGGCTGCCGCCGGTGCCCAGGAGGACGTTGCCGGGCTTGACGTCCCGGTGCAGCACGCCCGCCGCGTGCGCGGCCCGCAGGGCGGCGATCATGCCGCGGCCGATCCTGGCGGCCTCCTCGGGCTCGATGCGGCCCTTGCGCTTGAGCACGTCGGCGAGGGTCGTGGAGGGCACGTACTCCATCACGATGCACGGCACGCCGCGGTCGTCCACGACGTCGTGCACCACGACCACGTTGGGGTGGGCGATGCGCGCGGCGCTCTGCGCCTCGCGCCGCGTCCGCTCGTACAGCGTGGCCAGTTCGTCGTCGGCCAGGTGCGGCGAGATGTGCAACTGCTTGATGGCGACCTGACGGCCCAGCAGTTCGTCGGCGGCTCTCCACACGGTGCCCATACCGCCCCGGCCGATCCGCTCCACCAGCCGGTACCGCTCGGCGACCAACCGCCCCTCGTCCGACACCGCACACCCCTCTACTTCCCCCGGCACCGTTCGAACGGCCACGATAGCCGCCTCCTTGCCGTATCCCCGCCTTGCGTCGCACGTCGTGCCCCCTGGGAGTGCTCCCCAGGCTGCGGAAAACAACGCGGAATCGAGCCCTCCGCCTCGCCCGGACCGTCTCCCGACTTCGCGTCCCCATCGATCGACGGGGGCGCGCGGTGCGCCCGAGCGCCCCTTGGGGGTGGGTCGGGGGGATCTCAGGGAACGGCCAGGGTCATGGCGGCTGCCATCTGGCGAGCCGGGTTGACACCATGGACGCATGACCGACGCACCCACCGCCGAGGACGGCGCCGCGGGCACCCCGACGACGCCCGGCGGCGCCACGGCCACCGAGCCAGGGCCGCCCGCGCGCGAGCCCCTGCGGCGCAGCCGTGAGCACAAGGTGATCTCGGGCGTGTGCGGGGGCCTCGGCCGGTACTGCGACCTGGACCCGGTCATCTTCCGCGTGGTGCTCGCCGTGCTCGGCGCGGCGGGCGGCCTCGGCCTGGTCGCGTACGGCTTCGCCTGGCTGCTCATCCCGAGCTACGGGGAGGATGAGAACGAGGGCAGGCGGCTGCTGTCCGGCCGCGTCGAGGGTCCGGCGCTGACCGCGGTGCTGGCCGCCCTGGTCGGCTGCGGCCTGTTCCTCTCGATGCTCAACAACGGCAGCGTCGTGGGCTTCGCGATGATGGTCTCGCTGGCCGCGGTCGGCGCGGGGTACTGGTCGCGGCACCGGCGCCACGCGGAGGGCGACGGCCCGGTGGACCCGGCGACGGCGCAGGCGGTCGCCGACGCGCCGCCCGAGACGCGGGCCCCGCCCGTGCCCGGCTCCCCGTCCTGGTGGCGCGACCCGATCGTCAAGGACGGCACCACGGGTCTGCCGGGCGCCATCCGCCCCGTGACGGTCACGGCCTATCTGTGGGGCCCCGACGACACCCCGTACGAGCGGCGCGCGGGCTCCTCCGCCAGCCCGCCACCCGCCCCGCGCGGCGAGGGGATCGGCGGCCGGATGTTCCTGCTGGCCACGTGCGCCGCCGTGATCGGCGTCAGCGCCACGTGGAGCACCCAGCCGCTCGGCACCAGCCTGGAGACAGGGCTGGCGTGCGCGCTGGCGGTGTTCGGCGTCGGGCTCGCTGTCAGCAGTCTGTACGGGCGCACCAGCGGCGGCACGATGGTCTCCGTGGCGCTGACGGCCGCGCTGCTCGCGGGGGCCGCGGCGCTGCCGAAGTCGGTGACCGCCGACTGGCGCGAGCGCACCTGGCAGGCCACCGAGCCGGCCGAGCTGCGCGATCGGTACGAGCTGGGCACCGGGTACGCCAAGCTCGACCTGACCAAACTGCGCCCGGGCCGCGGCCGTACGCTCGGCACACACGCCTCGGTCGGCGCGGGCAAGTTGCGGGTCGCGGTGCCCGCCGACGTGCAGCTACGGCTCACGGTGGCGGTGGGCTTCGGCGACATCCAACTCCCGGGTGAGCGCGGGGACGACGTGGACGTGGCGCCCCGACGCTCGCGCGAGGTGACCGTCCAGCCGCAGGCCGGTGGCAAGCCGCTGCCGGCAGCGAAGACGCGCGGCACGCTGGTGCTCGATCTCGACGTGGGCGTGGGACAGGTGGCGGTGGTACGGCCATGAAACGGCACACCTTCGAACCGGGCCGACTCATCGCCGGCGCCGCGGCGCTCGCGGTCGGCGTCGGGTACGCGTTGGACGCGGCCGGCACCTGGGACCCACCGCCCTTCGCGCTGCTGCCGGCGCTCGGGGTCGGGCTGGTGCTCGCGGCGCTGATCACAGCGATGACCCACGCGCTGCGCCGCCGCCGCAACCGCGCCCGGCGCATCGAGGCCGCGACGAGCACGCCGTCGCCCGAGGAACTCGCCATGGCCTGGCACCGCAGGGCACACGCCGCTGCCTACGCACCCTGGGTGGACGGGGCGGAACGCAGCCCGCACGGTACGGGGAGCACGGCGGAGGCGGTGAGCACGGCGAGGCCAGCGAGCACCGCGCAGCCGAAGCCGGCCCCCCAAACCGTCGACACGGACCCCACAACCACGGACCGCCCGGACACTGGCCCCGCGAACTCCCACTCCACGGACACCGGCTCCACCGGCACGGCCCCCACCCGCACGGACTCCACCAGTCCCGACCTCACCACCAGCCGTACCGACATACGCCCGGACCGGTACCTGGACCGGGACCCGGCCCCGGACCCGGATTCAGGCCAGGGTCCCGACGGCGGGTAGGGCAGCCACGGGCGGGCGGCACCTGACAGGTCGCCCAACGTCCCAGCACCCGGTCTGCCCGACGCCCGCCCCAACCGCCGATGGCCCGGCACCGATCCCAACCACCCGACACCCGGCGGCGGGAGACCCCGCACCTACCACCCACGCCCGCCGCCTCGCACCGGCACGCGCACCCGCGAAGCGGTCATCCCGAGTGGGCGATGCGGGCATCCGATCCGAGCGAAGCAGGCACCCGGAGGAGGCGAAGCAGGCACCTGCTGGACGCGAGGCAGGCACCGCGCGGAAGGTGAGCGGCCGGCCCGAGCGGGGCCGGGGGAGCCGGCGTGTGGCGGATCGACGCATGGCAGCCCGGCGCGAGGGGCGGCGCGGGGGCGGTCGAGAGCTGGCCGGAGCGGGGCCGGTCAGTCGGCGGTGCCGGGCTTGGTGCCCCAGACGTAGACGCGGTCCTTGAGGTGGAGGAGGTCCCAGAGCGTCGCCGCGTCCTTGACGGTCAGGTTCACGCAGCCGGCTGAGCCGCCGCCGTCGAAGAGGTCGCCGGGCCTGCCGTGCAGCGCCTGGCCTCCGTCGAAGCACTGGGCGTACGGCATGGGGGCGTTGGCGTAGAGGGTGGAGACGTGGTCCTTGCTGCGGGAGTAGATCGCGTGCTAGCCGGGCCGGGTCTCCTGGGCGTCCCGGCCGGTGCGGATCGGTACGGGGCCGAAGTCCAGCCGGTCGCCGGTCTGCATCCACAGCAACTGTCGGTCCATGTCAACGCAGGTGACTCGGAAGGAGCGAACCGGGCAGTGACCAGCGGCATTCGGGCGGTGCGCGGCCCGCACCGCGACCAGCGTGCGATACGTGCCGAGGTCGGCATAGCCGTCCGTGCGGGCGGTGCCGTGCTCGGCCTGGAAGGCGCGGATGGCCCGGCAGTCCGCGGCGGACTGCCGACCGTCGACGGGCCGACCCAGATGTTTCTCCAGTGGGCGCTGGTAGGGCCCGGTGGGGGCGGTGCACGCGGCACCGGCTGAGGCTGAGGCAGCGGAGGCGGGTGCGGCGCCGGCCAGTGCCGTCGCCGCACCGAGAAGTGCCGTGGCCGCGACAGCGGCCACGGCACGGGGAAGACGGACAGGGCGCACGTCACAACCTCCTGGGAGAACGTTCCGGAGCCCTGTCAGTGCAACACCGGGCCGGTTCGGCCGCCCAGTCATGGACGGCCGAACCGGTGAGCGTCAGGAGCGCGAGTTGGCGTGCGGCTGGTGCTCGCCGCCCTTGCCGTGGTCGCCGCCCTTGCGGTGCTCGTCGGCCTTGTGGTGGTCGCCGTTCTTGTGGTTCTTGTCGTGCTTCTTGTTCTTGTTGGGGGTGCTGTGGTGGTCGTGACCGTGGTTGTTGTCGTCGTTGCGGCGGCCGTCCTTGCCGTGCTGGCCGTCGTTGTGGTGGCCGTGCTGGCCGTTCTTGCCGTGGTGGCCGTTCTTGTCGTGGTGACCGTTCTTGTCGTGGTGACCGTTCTTGTCGTGGTGGTGACCGTTGTTGTGGTGGTGGCAGCTCTTGCCGTGGTCGCCGTGGTTGCCGTGCTCGCCGTGGTGGCAGTCGCGGCCGTGCTCGCCGCCGTGGCCGTGGTCACAGCACTTGCAGTGGTCGCAGCACTCGCACGGCGGCTGGGGCTTGCAGTCCTTGCCCTTGCACGGCTCGCCGCGCTTGTTGGCCAGTTCCACGGTGACGCCCTCGGAGCTGTTCTCCTTCGTCACCTCGTACGGGCCGGAGACGGGGTTCTCCGGCAGTTCGTACCCCTCGGGGACGGCCGTCTCGCGGAGGTAGTACTCCCCGACCGGAAGGCCGTCGAAGGTGCACACGCCGGCCTTGTCGGTCGAGCAGCCCCGGTCCTGACGGGTGTCGGGGTTGTCGCCCCTGGTCTGCAGGCCCGCGACGCCGTTGGTCTCCCGCCACAGTTCGAAGACGGCGCCCGCGAGCGGCTGCCCGTGCTTGGCGTCCTTCTTCAGCAGCTTGATCGAGCCCTTGCCGGGAGGCGTGGCCTTGCGGGTGTTCTTCGCTTCGACCCGTACACCGGCCTCGGCGTTCTCCTCGGTCAGCGTGAGCGGACCGAAGGTGGTGTCGTCCGGCAGCTCGTAGCCGTCGGGGGCTTCGTTCTCGACCCAGTAGTACGTACCGAGGCTGGTGGCGTCGGCGCACACACCGCTGGCCGGGGTGGTGCAGGTGGAGACCCGGGTGTCCGGGTCGCCGCCCGTGGTCTGCAACCCCTCGGTACCGTTGCTCTCCCGCCACAGCGTGAACTCCGCACCCGCCAGCGCGTCGCCGGTCTCGGCGTCGGTCTTGAGCACGCTCACCTCGCCGGTGGTGGGCTCCGGCTCGGACGAGCGGTGGTTCGCCGCCTCGATGCGGACCCCGGTGTCGGCGTTGTCCTCGGTCAGCGTGAGTGGGCCGAAGACGTTCGGGTCGGGCAGGTCGTACCCGTCGGGAGCGGCCGTCTCCTCCCAGTAGTACGTACCGAGTTCGGTCGTGTCGGCACACACACCGCTGGCAGGCGTCGTGCACGCCGAGACCCGGGTGTCCGGGTCGGCGCCCGTGGTCTGGAGCCCGGGCGTGCCGTTGCTCTCCCGCCACAGCACGAACTCGGCGCCGGCGAGCGGGTCGCCCGAGTCCGAGTCCGCCTTCAGCACGCTGACCTCACCGGTGCCGGGGGGCACGGTCGAAGCGGTGTTCGCCGCCTCGACCCGCACGCCGGCCTCGGCGTTCTCCTCGGTCAGCGTGAGCGGTCCGAACACGTTCGGATCGGGCAGCTCGTACCCGTCGGGAGCGTCGGTCTCCTCCCAGTAGTACGTGCCGAGGCCCGTCGTGTCGGCGCAGACGCCGCTGGCGGGGGTGGTGCAGGTGGAGACCCGGGTGTCCGGGTCACCGCCCGTGGTCTGCAACCCCTCGGTGCCGTTGCTCTCCCGCCACAGCGTGAACCCGGCGCCGGCGAGCGGGTCACCGGTCTCGGCGTCGGTCTTGAGCACGCTCACCTCGCCGGTGGTCGGCTCCGGCTCGGACGAGGAGCTGTTCGCCGCCTCGACGCGTACGCCGGTGTCGGCGTTGTCCTCGGTCAGCGTGAGCGGTCCGAAGACGTTCGGGTCGGGCAGGTCGTACCCGTCGGGAGCAGCGGTCTCCTCCCAGTAGTACGTACCGAGTTCGGTCGTGTCGGCGCAGACGCCGCTGGTGGGGGTGGTGCAGGTGGAAACCCGGGTGTCGGGGTCGGCGCCCGTGGTCTGGAGCCCGGGCGTGCCGTTGCTCTCGCGCCACAGCGTGAACTCGGCACCCGCCAGCGGGTCACCCGTTGCCGCGTCCGTCTTCAACACGCTGACCTCACCGGTGCCGGGCGGCACGGTCGTCGCGGTGTTCGACGCCTCGACGCGTACGCCGGCGCCAGCGTTCTCCTCGGTCAACGTGAGCGGGCCGAAGACGTTCGGGTCGGGCAGGTCGTACCCGTCGGGAGCAGCCGTCTCCTCCCAGTAGTAAGTACCGAAGCCGGTCGTCTCGGAGCATTCGCCGCTGGCCGGGGTCGTGCACTCCGAGACCCGGGTGTCCGGGTCGTCACCGGTGGTCTGGAGACCGGCCACGCCGTTGCTCTCGCGCCACAGCACGAACTCCGCGCCCGCCAACGGGTCACCCGAGCCGGCGTCCGTCTTGAGCACGCTCACGTCACCGGTCACCGGCGGCTCGGGCGAATCCGTGTTCTCCGCCTCAACCCGCACACCCGTATCAGCGTTCTCCTCCGTCAACGTCAACGGACCAAACACCGGATCGGCAGGCAACTCGTAACCATCCGGAGCCGCCGTCTCCTCCCAGTAGTACGTACCGAGACTGGTGGTGTCCGCACACACACCACTAGCGGGAGTCGTACACGTGGAAACCCGGGTGTCCGGGTCATCGCCCGTGGTCTGCAACCCCTCGGTACCGTTCGTCTCACGCCACAACGTGAACTCCGCACCCGCCAACGCGTCACCCGTCGCCGCATCCGTCTTCAGGACGCTGACCTCACCGGTCGTCGGTGGCACCGGGGTGGAGCTGTTCGACGCCTCGACGCGTACGCCTTCGGCGGCGTTCTCCTCGGTCAGCGTGAGCGGGCCGAAGATGCTCGGGGTGGGCAGGTCGTACCCCGGGGGTGCCGCGGTCTCTTCCCAGTAGTAGGTGCCGAGGCCGGTCGTCTCGGAGCATTCGCCGCTGGCAGGCGTCGTGCACTCCGAAACCCGGGTGTCCGGGTCATCGCCCGTGGTCTGGAGCCCAGCCACGCCGTTGCTCTCCCGCCACAGCACGAACTCCGCGCCCGCCAACGGGTCACCCGAGCCGGCGTCCGTCTTCAACACGCTCACGTCACCGGTCACCGGCGGCTCGGGCGAATCCGTGTTCTCCGCCTCAACCCGCACACCCGTATCAGCGTTCTCCTCCGTCAACGTCAACGGACCAAACACCGGATCGGCAGGCAACTCGTACCCGTCAGGTGCCGCCGTCTCCTCCCAGTAGTACGTACCGAGACTGGTGGTGTCCGCACACACACCACTAGCGGGAGTCGTACACGTGGAAACCCGGGTGTCCGGGTCATCGCCCGTGGTCTGCAACCCCTCGGTACCGTTCGTCTCACGCCACAACGTGAACTCCGCACCCGCCAACGCGTCACCCGTCGCCGCGTCCGTCTTCAGGACGCTGACCTCACCGGTCGTCGGGCCGGGGCCGGTACCGCAGTCCGGCAGGTCACCGTTGAACGGGTACGCGTGGAACTCCTGGCCGCCGCCACCGGTCGCCGAGCTCGTGTGGGTCAGCGAGCCGGTGGTGAACATGCGGCCGTTGACGCCGGGGAGCGTCACCGTGGTCGTCGACGTCTGCTCACCCACCAGGACGCTGCCCTGGAACTGGCCGCTGCCGACCAGGTCCACCGACGTGGCGTCGGGGAAGTTCCACAGCAGCCGCTCGCGGTAGGCGTTCAGCGGGTCGTCGTCGGTGATGCCACCGCTGTAGGTGTTGATGGTGCGGTCCGCGCCGACGATGTTGACGAGGATCGTGGCATCGGCCGGGATGCCCGCGAAGGCGATGCCCTGCGCGCCACCGCCCGCCCCCACCATGTCGAAGTCCACGTTGAACACCTGGAGCGAGGAGGTGCCGTCGCCGGTGAACAGCGTCTGGTAGCCCTGGTTGACCGCGGTGCCCGTGGCGGGTCGCGGCGCGCCGTCCACCCGCGCGTAGCAGCGGCTGGCCGCCGTGAGCTCGTCCCGCAGGGCGGTGTACGGCGCGACCGCGTCACTGTCCTGGATGGTCGTGCCCCGGACGGTGCCGGTGAGCGTCCCGGCGTGCCGGACGATGCCCTGCTCACCGACGACGCCGCCGGTCGTGTCCAGGACCTGCCCGGGCGCGATGGTCACGTCGCCACCGGTGCTCAGGAAGTCCGAGCCGTCCGGCGGCGGGACACGCGAGCCGACCCCGACGATGCCGAGGTTGTAGAGGCCGCCGGTGACGGCGTCCTTGTTCTGGTCGAAGTTGTCGAGCACGACCACGCGGCCCTCGGCCTCGGCCGCCCGGCCGCGCACCAGGAAGTCGTCGCCGACGAAGATGTTGATCGCGTCGTCCCGGCCGTGGAAGGCGTCGTTGTTGACCGGCGGGAACGGGTCGGGGCATGACCCCGGCACACACGGGCCGAGGCCGCCCGGCAGGGGCGCCGCCGCCGCTGGCGGTGCGCTCAGGCCGAACGTCAGGATGGGCACGGCCGTGGCGACCACGGCACATGCGACGCCGGCGGCGCCGGCGCGTGATCGGAGCGCGGCTAGGCGCTCGGAGATGGGTCTCATGCGCGGCATCGTGCGTACCCGCGCGAGGTGCGGCGGCCAGTGACACGGGCGCTTGCGCCGGTCACCTGGACGATCCCACCCATACGGGCTGATTAACGCCAGTCGTGCTTAGGCCGTTCGTGCCGGCTGACCGCGCTTGTGCGCCCCGGGGCGCACGAGTGCGCGCGAAGCCGGTCGCGGGCGGCCGGCCACCGCTCCGATGCGCCGTCGGCCCGGCCCACCAGTGCCCCGGCCCCGTCCCGGGTCGGCCCCGCCGCACCGGTGCCGGCCACCACGCCGCCCGCCCCACCGTGCCGCGCCACGAGGGGCCCGCGATGGTACGAGCGGATCGCGGCGCCCGCGCGGCGAAGCTCCGCCGCTGCCGGGTCCGCGTGGTGCGCTCTGGCCGGCCGTGGTACGGCCTCAGGCCGGGGCCCGGAGCGGGGCCGGCCGAAGACGCGACGGCCCAAGCCCGCCGGGGCGCGTAACGGCCGAACGCCTGGCAGCACGTACCAGCGACATGCCTCAGCGGCAGAGACAGCGGCGGGACGCGGCGACCGCAACCCACCAGTGCACGAGCCGGCCACCGGGGCACGACCGGCACCGCGGCCGAGACCGCGACCGGGAGGACCGCGAGCGGGACACGACCGGGAGAACGGCACCAGACCACGGCCAGGAGGGCGGCGAGCGGACCGCGACCGGCACCGGACCGCAGCCAGGAGGAGAGCAAGCGGGCCTCGGCCGGAGGACGGTAAGCGGGCCCCAGCCGAAAGGACGGCAAGCGGACCAGGCTCGGAAGTACGGCGGACGAAGCTCGCCCGGAAGGCCGGGACGGGCGGCGCCCCCGGACGCGTCGCTCAGCCGAAGATGCGGCCACCACGACGCCCACGCCCGCGACCGCCACCGCGACGCCAGCGTCCACCCTCGCGACGCCAGTGGTTGCGGGCGAGCGCGGCGTCTACGGACAGGTACGGGGCGCCCGCCAGGACGAGCGGTAGCCAGGCCATCAGATAGGCCAGGTCGTTGCCGTAGTAGTACGGCTCCGTCGACCAGCTCACGGTCAGCCACAGACTCAGCGAGATCAGCGCCCCACCGAGCGCCGCCAGCCGGGCCAGCAGGCCGAACAGCGTGCCGAGGCCGACCGCGAGTTCGCCGCAGGCGATGGCGTAACCGAAGCCGGTGGGCGCCTTCAACGCCAGGTCGACCAGGTCGGGGAAGGCCGCCGACGGGCGCGCGAAGCGCATCGTCTCGCCGATCGAGTCCGGTCCGCTGTCGGACAGGAACGACGCGTCGGTCAGCTTGTCGAGGCCGGCGTAGACGAAGGTCACGCCCAGGAAGACGCGCAGCGGCAGCAGGGCGTACGGGGCGAGCGCGGAGCGCCAGCCGCGCCGTCGCCCGCCGGGCGGACCGCCGGTCGCGCCGCCGCCCGCCGTCCACCGTCCCTGGGTCATGGCCTCGCCTCTCGGTCGCCGGGCCCCCAGTGTCCCCGTGGGGCCGGCCGCGCGCCTGTGCTGGAGCCCCCTCCGGCACACCGGTCGCGGCCGGTTCGGAGCCGCACCCGCCCGGACCGGCCGGCCCCACTCAAGCGACCGGTCGGCCCTGCTCAAGCGACCGGCGGTCAGCCCAGACCAGCCCACGGTCAGCACCGGTCAATCCATGCCAGCCCCGGACAGGCCGTGCCAGGTCATGGCCAGGTCAGGGCCAGCGCTGGTCAGTCGAGGTCGCTGTGGCCGTCGAGGTTGTCCACGACCCGCCGCAGCAGGTTGATGAGCTGGACGTATTCGGCGTCCGAGAAGCCGGCGCGAATCCGGGCCAGCGTCTGTGGCACGCGTTCCCACAGCGTGGCGAACGCGGCGGACCCCTCCTCCGTCAGCCGCAGCCGCTGGTCCCGACCCTCGGCGAGCCAGCCGCGCCCGGTGAGGTCGTCGGCGACCGAGTCGGTGACGGACGAGTCCACGTGGTGCCGCAGCCCCGCGGGCAGCTCCGCCCGCGTCAGCCCGTCGTCGGAGCGGTTGATCAGGTTCAGCACCCACCACTGCGGCTGCCGGATGCCCATGGAGCCCAGGGTGTCGTTGATGCTGCCAACGACCAGTTCCTGGGCGACGCCGGTCCAGTAGCCGACCGGCTGCTGCAGCAGTTCCTCGTCCGAGTAGGTCTTGAGCACGGTCCCTCTCCTCACGGTCGGGGCCACCTCGCACGGACCGCCGCGAAGGCGGTCGCCCCGCGACAGCGGGTTCGGGAATGCGCGGTGACCTGCGCTGATGTACGCATCCGCGGAGCGGTGCGGCCTCCCGACAACGAGATCACCGTAAAAGTTGAACCATTATTCACGTCAACCGCTCGCGGCTGGCCCACCCCAGCCCCACCCGACCAACCCGCCCCCACGCACCACCACGACTTGCCCACCACCACGAAGACCTGCCCACCCCAGCCCGACCTGACCAACCCCACCCCCGTGCTCCACCACGAACGGCCGCGCCGCCCCCGGGAGATCGGGGGCGGCGCGGCCGTTACGCGGGGCGCGGTGAGGCGGGAGGGGTCACTCCCACTCGATGGTGCCGGGGGGCTTGCTGGTGATGTCCAGGACCACCCGGTTGACCTCGTCGACCTCGTTGGTGATGCGGGTGGAGATGCGCGAGAGCACGTCGTACGGGAGGCGCGACCAGTCGGCCGTCATCGCGTCCTCGGAGGAGACCGGGCGCAGCACGATCGGGTGGCCGTAGGTGCGGCCGTCGCCCTGCACGCCGACCGAGCGGACGTCGGCGAGCAGCACCACGGGGCACTGCCAGATGTCGCGGTCGAGGCCGGCCGCGGTCAGCTCCTCGCGGGCGATGGCGTCAGCCTCGCGGAGCAGGTCGAGCCGCTCCTTGGTGACCTCGCCGACGATGCGGATGCCGAGCCCGGGGCCTGGGAAGGGCTGCCGCTGGACGATCTCCTCAGGCAGGCCCAGTTCCTGGCCGACCATCCGGACCTCGTCCTTGAACAGCTTGCGCAGCGGCTCCACCAGCTCGAACTCGATGTCCTCGGGGAGGCCGCCGACGTTGTGGTGCGACTTGATGTTGGCGGTGCCGGTGCCGCCGCCGGACTCGACGACGTCGGGGTAGAGGGTGCCCTGGACGAGGAAGGCGACGTCCTCGCCGGCCTCGCCCGCCTCGGCGACCAGTTCGGCCTGGGCCTGCTCGAAGACCCGGATGAACTCCCGGCCGATGATCTTGCGCTTCTGCTCCGGGTCGGACACGCCGGCCAGCGCGGTCAGGAACCGCTCCTCGGCGTCGACCACCTTGAGCTGCACGCCGGTGGCGGCCACGAAGTCCTTCTCGACCTGCTCGGACTCGCCCTTGCGCATCAGGCCGTGGTCCACGTAGACGCAGGTGAGCTGCGAGCCGATGGCCTTCTGCACCAGGGCCGCGGCCACGGCCGAGTCCACGCCACCGGAGAGCCCGCAGATCGCGCGCTTGCTGCCGACCTGCTGACGGATGGCCGCGACGGCCTCCTCGACCACGTTGCTCGTGGTCCAGGTGGGCTCGATGCCGGCGCCGCGGTACAGGAAGTGCTCCAGGACCTGCTGGCCGTGCGTGGTGTGCATGACCTCGGGGTGGTACTGCACGCCGTAGAGCTTCTGCTCGTCGTTCTCGAAGGCGGCGACCGGGACCACGTCGGTGGAGGCGGTGACGGTGAAGCCCTCGGGCGCGGCGGAGCACGCGTCGCCGTGCGACATCCACACGGTCTGCTGGTCCGGGGTGCCCTCGAAGAGCGTGGAGCCGGACTTGGCGACCGCCAGCGGCGTCCGCCCGTACTCCCTGGCGCCGTTGTCGTCGACGGTGCCGCCCAGCGACTCGGCCATCAACTGGAACCCGTAGCACATGCCGAAGACGGGGACCCCGGCCTCGAACAGGGCGCGGTCGACGCGCGGCGCGCCCTCCTCGTACACCGACGAGGGGCCGCCGGAGAGGATTATCGCCCGCGGGTTCTTGGCGAGCATCTCGGCCACCGGCATGGTGGACGGCACGATCTCGCTGTACACCCGCGCCTCGCGCACGCGACGGGCGATGAGCTGTGCGTACTGCGCGCCGAAGTCGACGACGAGGACGGGGTCCGGCTCGTGCGCTTCGGTGGCGGAGGGAGTCGCTGATGGCACTGGGGCGGCCTTCCGGCGGTGGTACGGGGGGTTGGACTTTCCATCCTAACGGGCCCATACTCTGCTCCATGTCCAAGCACATGACCTTCGTCTTTACCTATGGCACCGGCCCGTCCGGCTGCCATGGTCGTGCTGCTTGATCACTTAAGCGACTTCCCAGGCGCCCCGGGCCAGCCAAGGCCCGGGGCGTCCTGCGTTGTGCCGGGTCTGTGGTCGGCCCCGGGGACCGGTGAACCCCCCGGACCAGGAGAGACCCATGAGCACCGCCAACACCGCGACCCCCGCCCCCCTCGCCCCCTCGGCCACCCCGCCCGCCGATCCGGCCCGCCCCGCCGCCACGACCGACCCCGCCGCTACCGGCACGCCCCGGTCCTCGGCGACCGCCATCGCCGAGCCCGCCGCCCCGCGGCCCGCCCGGCCCACGGACGCCGAGGCCACCGGGGCCCGTACTGACGCCGCGGCGGGCGCCATCCACGACGCCCGGCAGCGCATCGACGACCTCGACGGCCGGATCATCGGCCTCGTCCAGGAGCGCGCCGCCGTCTCTGCCGCGATCCAGCGCGAGCGGATCGCGTCGGGCGGGCGCCGCGTGAACCTCGCCCGCGAGCTGGAGATCCTCAACCACTACCGCGACCAGCTCGGCAAGCCCGGCACGGCCCTGGCCATGACCCTCCTCGAACTGTGCCGGGGCCGCGCCTGAGCGGATCACGGCCGGAGCCGTCGACGCCCAAGCCCGAGGACCGACCCGACCCAGCCGGCCGGGTCGGGCTGCGGGGCGTAACGCGGGCGGCAGATGGCTGGCGCGGGCGGGCGCGGCGTACGGGGCGTACGGAGCGGGGCGCGGACGGGGCGGCCGGGCGGGGGTGGGGGCGTACGCCAATGCCCCGGCGGGCCGGTACGGCGCGCTCGGGTTCCGGTCGTACGCCGGAGCGCCGGCGGGGGCGCGGTGGGGTGGGCCGAGTGTCGGGAAGGGCATGCGGCGGGCGATTTGCGGCGTGTGCGGAATCGTTTAGTCGCCCGGCACGTCGAGCCGTCACCCGTACGGCGCGTGACCGGCTCGCGCGGCCTGTCGTTGGGCCACGTGTCCGCGCCAGCCAGGAGCGGCCCCATTCCACGCGTGGCTTCCGTACCTGTTCATCGGGCGCCCAGCAGCGGCAGGACGGATACCCGAAGCGATGAGACGCGCTCCCCGTGGTGACGCAAGCGGAGCGCGTCGTGGGACCTCGCTTCGGTCAGGCGACCGGACGGCAGGGGACAGCAGCCCGGTCGCCACACCATCGGTCGGTCCCGGGGACGCCTGGGGCCGACCGCATCCGGTCGAAACGGTTGCGCCGGATGTGGCATATCCACCACGATGCAGAGCGAGGCCCCCCGCACCGCACCACCCTCCTTCCGGGTGGCGCTCCCGCCGTCGACGGCCCGACCAGCCGCGATGGGCAGACCCGCGACCGGTGCGCGCGGGCCGCGACACCGAGACCCTCCCGGCCAGCGGCGCGACCCCCCGGCGCCGCCTCTCAGCACCGGCGCTGCCCTGACGCCGATGCTGACCGCCGAGAGCCCCGTGGACGCCATCCCCCCGCGGCGCCCGCGGGGCTCTCGCACATCGGCGCCCGCCCGCACCTCCCCCGGCCCGGGCGGGCGCCCCCAACCCCCCGTAGGGCAGAGGCAGTTGACCTCACCGGGTCACCCACGGCACCGCCGGAGGCCACACCCGGAGCCCGTGGCCGCACCCCGAGCCCGCGCCCCGGAGCCGTGCTCCAAGCCGTACGCCAGCCACCCGCCAGCCCTACGCCAGCCGTACGCCGCCGAGCGGAGGGCGGCGCTCCGTCACACCGGGGGCCGCCGGGCCGGGCCGGGCCCGCGAGCGGATTCCGCAGGTCACCGCGGACGGATCAGGGCACACGTGAGCTAGATCACCGCGAGTTGTGATCATTCTGTGTGCAACCTTTGGCCAGGGCTGCTGGTCATGTACGTGCAAACGCACGGCCATGACGCGCCCCGCCGCGACGGCCGACCCCGCGGACGCCGCTCCCCTTGGCGGCTCCTTTGGACCCAGAAGAGGTCTTCATGAAGCTTCGCCGCACCCTCACGGCCGCCGCGGCCACGGCGGCCCTCCTGCCCGCGACGCTGCTCGCCGCGCCCGGTGCGTACGCCGAGGAGCCGACACCGACGCAGACGCCGACGGGTACGCCGGACCCGACCCCGACGGGCGAGCCCACCGGGAACCCCACCGGCACGCCGACGGGCACACCGACCGGGAACCCGACCGGCAACCCCACGGGCACGCCGACCGGCACCCCCACCGGGAACCCGACGGGCAACCCGACCGGGAACCCGACGGGCAACCCGACCGGGACCCCCACCGGCAACCCGACCGGCGAGCCCACGGGCAAGCCGACCGGGAAGCCCACGGGCGAGCCCACCGGGAAGCCGACCAGCACCCCCACCGACGGGCCGAGCCCGACGCCCACCGACTCCGAGCCGCCCGCGCCCTGCGAGGACAGCGACGAGTACGCCGAGGACCCCGACCTGAGCACCACGCTCGTCGGGCTGCCGTCCAAGGTCGTGGCCGGCAGCGGCTATCACGGCTTCACGTTCCGCGTGAAGAACACCTCGGACCGCTCCTACCAGCGCGTTGACCTCGGCATCCTGGCGGGCACCGCGCACGCCGAGCACCCGGAGGGCACCGGCAAGTACCTGACCCTCCAGTTCAAGAACCCCGACACCGGGGCCTGGGAGAGCATCTCCACCGACCAGGAAGACGACGCCCACGGCTACGTCGGCTACACCTCGGTACGGGCACACGAGACGATCCGCCTCGACCTGCGGCTGAGCGTCGCCAAGGGCGCCCCCGACGGCTTCGGGTACGCCATCTCCATCGGCGCCTTCGCCGACGAGGAGGGCAACTGCGTCTACTCCAGCGGTGACTACTACGACTTCGAGGTCGTGAAGTCGGCCGCGCAGCTCCCGGGCGGCGACGAGTCCCAGGTGCCGGACGCCAAGCCGCAGGGTGGCAAGAAGCCGCTGCCGGCGCCGATCCAGAAGCGGCCCGTCGGCAACAGGGCGATCCACCCGACCGGTGAACTCGCCAACACCGGTTCGGACTCGAACCTGCCGACGATCGCGATGATCGGCGGCGTGGCGATGGTCGCCGGCGCCGGAGCCATCCTCGTCGTGCGCCGCCGCAAGGCCGGGGCGACGCCCGCGTAACGCGGACTCACCGGGTACCACCGGCCGCGCCGCCGGAGCGAGAGCGGCGGGCGGCCGAGCGGGGGCCGGGTCGGCTGGACCACCAACCAGCCGACCCGGCCCCCGCGCCTTGGGCCCCGGCGTGGGGCGCGACCCGGCGCGCGGTTACGCCTCGGCCATGGGTTCCGGCGCCCCGTCCGGGACGGCCCGCGGCGGGATGGTCGGCATCGGCAGGAACGGCAGGTTCAGGGCGCCGAACGCGCCCTCGGGGACCGCGGGTCGACGCGGGGCCACGGGCGCGAGGCGCCGGTAGGGCTCGCCCTGCGCGGGGCGCGGGTCGGGCTCGCCTTTGTTGGGCCACAGCGACATCGCCCGCTCGGCCTGCGCCGTGATGGTCAGCGACGGGTTGACGCCCAGGTTGGCGGTGATGGCCGCGCCGTCCACGACGTGGATGCCGGGGTGGCCGAAGAGCCGGTGGTACGGGTCGATCACGCCGTGCTCGGCGCTGGCGCCGATCGGGCAGCCGCCGAGGAAGTGCGCCGTGAGCGGGGTGCCCATCAGCTCACCGACGTTGGTGCCGGCGAAGCCGTTGATGGACTCCGCGACCAGGCGTGCCGCCTCCTCGCCCTCCGGGATGCGGTCCGGGTTGGGCGCGCCGTGCCCCTGCCGCGCGGTGAGCAGGCCCTTGCCGAGGCCCTTGGCCTTGCGGTAGGTGGTCAGCGAGTTGTCGTGGGTCTGCATGACCAGGCCGATGATGGTCTTCTCGGACCAGCGCCAGTTGGACAGCGCGCGCCCGGCGAGCACCGGGTGGCGCAGGTTGGTCGCGAGGAAGCTGATCCAGTTGGGCACCCGCTCGCGGTGGGTGAACTGGAGGATGGACAGCGAGCCCATCGCGTTGGAGCCCTTGCCGTAGCGCACCGGCTCGATGTGCGTGGTGGCGTTGGGGTGGATGGACGAGGTGATGGCCACGCCCTTGGTGAAGTCGGCCCGCCGCTCGCCGCTGATCTTCCGGTAGCGCCGGTCGGTGGTCTGCGAGCCGAGGATGGCCTCGGAGTTGGTGCGGGTCAGCGAGCCGAGCCGGGGCGAGAGGCGCGGCAACTCGCCCCGGTCGCGCATCGCGTGCAGCAGGGTCTGGCTGCCGTACGTGCCGGCGGCGACCACCACCTGGCGGGCGCGCAGCGTCCTGGGGCGGGCGCCGCGGCGCCGGTCGGTGGGGACGGTGGCGACCCGGTAGCCGCCGCCCGGGTGTTCGCCCAGGCCCACGACGGTGGTCATGGGGTGGATGGTGGCCCCGGCGCGCTCGGCGAGGTGGAGGTAGTTCTCGTTCAGGGTGTTCTTGGCGCCGTGCCGGCAGCCGGTCATGCACTCGCCGCACTCGGTGCAGGCCCGCCGCGCGGGCCCGACGCCGCCGAAGTACGGGTCGGGCACGGTCTCGCCGGGCGCGGCCCGTACCCCCTCCCCGGAGTCCTCCGGCGCGGCGTCGTCGCCGTCGCCGAAGAAGACGCCGACCGGGGCCATGTGGAAGGTGTCCCCCACGCCCATCTTCTCGGCCGCGTCCCTGAGATGGACGTCGGAGGGGGTCAGCGTCTTGTTCAGGCGTACCCCGAGCATGCGCCTGGCCTGGTCGTAGTACGGGCGCAACTCCTCCTGCCAGTCGGTGATGTGGCCCCACTGCGCGTCCTGGAAGAAGGCGGGCGGCGGCACGTACAGCGTGTTGGCGTAGTTGAGCGAGCCGCCGCCGACGCCGGCGCCGGCCAGCACCATGACCTTGCCCAGGACGTGGATGCGCTGGATGCCGTAGAGGCCGAGGGCGGGCGCCCACAGGTAGTTGCGCACGTCCCAGGAGTTCTTCGGGAGTTCGGCGCGGGTGAAGCGGCGGCCGGCCTCCAGGACGCCGACCCGGTAGCCCTTCTCGCTCAGCCGCAGCGCGCTGACCGAGCCGCCGAAGCCGGAGCCGATGACGAGGACGTCGTAGTCGTACGCGGCGTCGTCGTGCTCGGAGGTGGGGTGGGCGGCGGGGCCGGGCGAGGCGTGGGCGGAACCGGGGGCGGAGCCGTTGTGGACAGAGTTGTCCCGTGACACTGGGGTACCTCCGTAGGAACGGGCGGCTCAGCGGAGCCGGAGGGCCTTCATGGCGCGCAGGCCGCGGGTCATGAGCTGGGCGTACTGCTCGTGCGAGAGGCCGAAGGAGGGGGCGAGTGGGACCAGCCGCTGCTGGGCGACGGTCTGCGCCTCGGTGTACTTGAGGATGCCCTCGCTGCCGTGCCGGCGCCCGAGCCCGGAGTCGCCCATGCCGCCCATCGGCGCCTGGGCACTGCCGTAGGCGGCGGCGTAGCTCTCGTTGACGTTGACGGTGCCGGCGCGCAGCCTGGCGGCGACGGCCCGGCCGCGGGCCCCGTCACGCGTCCAGACGCTGGCGTTGAGGCCGTACGGGGTGGCGTTGGCCCGCGCGATGGCGTCGTCCTCGTCGGTGAACCGGTAGATCGACACGACTGGCCCGAAGGTCTCCTCCTCGCAGACGGCCATCGCGGGCCGCACGCCGTCCAGGATGGTCGGCTCGTAGAAGTACGGGCCGATGTCGGGCCGCGCCCGCCCGCCCGTGACGACCTTGGCGCCCCGCTCGACGGCCTCGTCCACGTGCCGTCGTACGGTGGCCAGTTGGCGTTCGGAGACCAGCGAGCCCATGTCGGCGCCGTAGGCGAGGTCGCCGCCGAGCCGCATGGCGCGGGTGCGGGCCGCGAAGCGCTCCACGAACGCGTCGGCGACCGACTCGTGCACGAACAGCCGCTCGATGGAGATGCAGAGCTGGCCGGCCGACGAGAACGAGCCGCGCACCGCGCCGGCGGCGGCCTTGTCGAGGTCGGCGTCGCGCAGCACGAGCATGGCGTTCTTGCCGCCGAGTTCGAGCGAGCAGCCCACCAGGCGGGCCGCCGCGCCCTGGGCGACCTCGCGGCCGGTGCGGGTGGAGCCGGTGAAGGAGACGAAGTCGGCGTGTTGGACGACGGCGGGCCCGATCACCGGCCCGTCGCCGAGCACCACCTGCCACACGCCCGCCGGCAGCCCGGCCTCGATCAGCAGCTCGCGCGCCCACAGCGCGGTCAGCGCGGTCTCCGTGTCCGGCTTCATCACCACGGCGTTGCCCGCGACCAGGGCGGGCAACGCGTCGCCGACCGACAGCTCGAAGGGGTAGTTCCACGGCGAGATCTGGCCGACGACGCCGCGCGGCTGGCGCAGCTCGGTGACCCTGGTGAGGGTCGGCGTCACGCCGGTGTGCCGCTTGGGGGCGAGGTAGCTGGGCGCCTTGCGGCCGTAGTGCCGGGCCGCGACGCTGACGGCCTGCACCTCCTCGTGCGCGTGCAGCCGGGCCTTGCCAGTCTCCGCCTGGATGAGGTCGAGCACCTCGGCCTGGCGGCGCAGCACCAGGTCGTGGAAGCGCAGCAGGACGGCGGCCCGCTGGCGCACCGGGGTCCGCGCCCACAGGTACTGCGCCTGGCGGGCCCGCTCGAAGGCGGTGGCCACGTCGTCGGGCGTGGACTCGGGCAGGTCGGCGAGCTTGGCGCCGGTGGCGGGCGCGTGGTTGCGGGTCTTGCCGCTGCCGACGACGTCCCGGGTGAGCCGGGCCACGAGCTCGGGGGTCACCACGTCGGCCGCCGTACGGGTGCCCGCCGGGGCGGCGAAGACCGGGTTGTCCGTGACGGCGGGGAGCGTGCTGACAGTGGCCTGCGTGGTGCCCTTCGAGTCCGTCATGCGGGTGAGCGTATTCCCGCCGGAGCCGTTTGGGTACCCGACGGTAACCCCTTTTCGCCGCAGGGACACGGCCGCGCTCCCCGCCCGCTTCACCGCGCCAGTAAACGCTGGCGACATCTGCCCTGGTCAGGGGCGTTGCACCCGGCGGCGGGACGGTCGCGTCGGGTCGGCGACCGGTTTCGGCACCAGCCGCGAACCCGACCGCCGCATCCCGCCCCGGGGCCGCCGCGTCCCGCGCCCGGGACCACGGCGTGCGCGGACCGGGCACCTCCGCGCCCGCTCCCGCGCGTCGCCCGTGCCGGCTACAGGTCCTTGATCCGCAGGTGCTTGACCAGGTCCTTGAAGAGTCGCTCGCCCTCGGCGCGCGGCTTGCCCTTGGCGGGCATCTCCACGACGAGCTGCCACTGCACCTTGGAGTCGTTCATGTAGTGGAACTCGCGGCGGCGCAGGTCCTCCGGGCTGTCGGAGTCGTTGGTGGTGTACGTGGCGGTCAGCTCCGCGGCCTTCTTGCCGTGGTACGTCGTCGCCCGCACCGAACCCTCCACGGAGTCCTCGGTCCAGCCGTACTCGTAGTAGTCCTCCTGGTAGTCGTCCAGGTAGGAGTTGGCCTCCTGGAGCGCGCTGGGCGTGTCGGACTCGTCGGTGACCGGGTCCCGGTTCAGGGTGATCGTGAAGACCTTGCCCGGGTCGAGCAGCGTGATCTCGTCGTCGTCCTCGCTGAGCGTGTAGTCCTCGGGCGCGGCGAGTTCGGCCCGTACGCGCTGCTCGGCGTCGACCGTCTTCCAGCCGGCCGGCGCGTCGTCGCCGCTGCCGCCGAACGGGTTGACCACCACCATGACCACCGCGACCGCGACCGCGACCGCCAACACCCCGCCACTGAGACCGAGTTGAGCCTTGCGGCCACGCAGCCGACCGGGGAGCCGGGACGTGCCGGCGGCCGGCGAGCCGGCGCCGGCAGCGGCGGCGATCATCGTCGGGAGCTGTGGCGCCGGGCGGGCCACCGACTCCAGCACCTGCCGGGCCTCGGCCGCCGTGGGCCGCGCCGCCGGCTCCTTGCGCAGCAACTGCATGATCAGGGTGCCCAGCGCGCCGGAGCCACGGGCGGGCGTCTGCGGCTCGGCCGACAGGACCGCCTGCAGGGTGGCCGGGTGGTTGGTGCGGCGGAACGGGGACATGCCCTCGACCGCCGCGTACAGCACGACGCCCAGCGACCACAGGTCGGACTCGGGCCCCGGCCGCTGGCCGAGCACCCGCTCGGGGGCGATGAACTCGGGCGAGCCGATGAACGCGCCGGTCTCGGTGAGCCCCTGCTCGCCCTCGACCTGGGCGATGCCGAAGTCGGTCAGCACCACCCGGCCACCGCCGGGCCCCTCACCCTGGCCCGCGCCGAGGCGGCCGAGGAGCACGTTGTCGGGCTTGACGTCGCGGTGCAGCACGCCCGCCTCGTGCGCGGCGGCCAGCGCGCCGAGCACCTCGACGCCGATCCGGGCCGCCTCGCGCGGGTCGAGGGTGCCGTCGGCGAGCACGTCGCCCAGCGACCGGCCGCGCACCAGCTCCATCACGATCCACGGGCGGCCGTCCTCGACCACGACGTCGTGCACGGTGACCACCGCCGGGTGGTCGATCCGGGCGGCGGCGCGCGCCTCGCGCTGCATCCGCTGGTAGACGGTCTGCCGCTCGCGCTCGGGCAGGCTGTCGGGGACGCGCGGCTCCTTGACGGCGACGTCGCGGTCCACGATCTGGTCGTGCGCCTTCCACACGGTGCCCATGCCGCCGTGCCCGAGCCGGGACACCAGCCGGTAGCGACCGCCGATCAGCCGGCCCGCGTCCGGATCGGCCGCCGCGGCCCAGGCCGCGTCCGCCCCGGCGGTGGTCGGCGAGCCGCCGCCCGCCGCGCCGGCGGGCCCGGCGAACTGGGTCGGCTCGTACGCCCGCTGCCCCGCCGACGGCTGGTACGGATCGCGCGGCTGGCCCTGCCCCTGGTGCTGGTCCTGTCCCCGGTGCTGGTCCTGCCGCTGCCCGGCGCCCGGTCCGTACGCCGGCTGGCCCTGGCCGTAGGGCCGCGCCGGGTCCTGCTCGTGTGGCGGGTGCTGGCCCTGGCTCGCGACCGCCCCGGCACCCTGCCCGGGGGCCGACTCCGGGGCGACCGGAGGCTGCGCGCCGCGCGGTGGCTGGAGCCCGTAACTCGTGGGCTCGTTCGCCCGTCCCCCATGGTTATTCATGGGTTAATCATTACCTCGCGCCAGTGGCGCGTTTCCACCGACCTCGGGCGGGCGCGGCCGATGGTGACCAAGCCGTTGCCCCCCGCGTCAGTTACCGCCACCGGGGCGATCGAAGGTATCCACAGCGGTAGCGAAATGTCGCCTACCTTCGCCTTTTTCCGCTACGGGGGCCGATACCCACACGTCGCACATCCGGCCCCCTCGTTCCCACTGAGGTCGTACGTCCGCCGGGCCCCGCCGTCGTCCTGCGCCCCGTTCCAGGTGAACTCCCCCAGCGCGGGGTGCTTGGGCTGGGCCACGGCGCGTGCCTCGCGGAGCGTGCGCTCGCGCCGCACCTGGGCGTCGAGCGCGGACAGGCCCTCGTCCCGATGCAGTTCCTCCACCGCGAGGGGGCGCGCCGCTACGCGCCCTCCACACACCCCGTCGCCAACCCCCGCAACGCGCTGTACGCCTGCTGGATGAAGGCCCCGTTCGAGGCCGGCGCCCGGTTGGCCAGGGCGACCAGCGAGACGCCCGCCTGGGGGCTGAAGCCGGCGAACGCCGTGAAGCCCCGGGTGCCGCCCGAGTGGTGGTAGAGGTCGAAACCGGGGCGCGGGCGGATGTTCCAGACCAGCGCCAGCCGGGCGGTGCCGCGCGGCACCACGAGCCGGGGCCGGGTCACGTCCGCGAGGGCCTCGGTCAGCCGCGCCGGCGCGGTGCCCGGAGCCGTGCTCGGGTCGGCGAGCGCGTCGAGCAGGTCGAGCAGGTCGCGGGTGCTGGACCGCACGGCCCCCGCCCCGGGCAGCCCGGGGATCTCCCACGGGGGGCGGGCCCTGCCGTGCCAGTAGCCGGTGGCCTGCGGAAGCTCGGGCGTGCACGTCGTGCGGCGCAGGCCGAGCGGGCGCAGCACCCGGGCGGCTAGGAGTTCCCCGTAGTCGCCGTACGCGCCGCGCCCCGGCGACGCGGCCCGGGCCAGCAGGTGGCCGAGGAGCCCGACGCCGAAGTTGGAGTAGCGGAACCGGTGGCCGGGGCGGGTCCGGGTGCGGGTGTGGCCGAGGGCGGCGAGCAGGTCCTCGGTGCGGAAGGTGGCGTACGGGTTGGTGAACCACTCCGGGGCGGCGCGGGTGAGGAAGCCGGGGGGCAGCCGGGGCAGCCCGGAGGTGTGGGTGGCCAGGTGCAGCAGCGTGATCGGGCCGCCGGGCACCCGGGGGGCCGCGACGCGCGGCAGGAAGCGGGTGATCGGGTCCTCGTACCGCACCTCGCCGCGCGCCACCGACTCGGCCAGCAGCAGCGCGGTGAACGTCTTGGTCAGCGAGCCGACTTCGAAGCGCGTGTCGGCGTCCACGGGGCGGCCCTCGCCCCAGGCGGTGCGCCCGTCGGCGAGGAAGACCCGGTCCGTGCCGCGCCGGGCGGCGACCGCGACGCCGCTGGCGCCGGGCGCCGCGCGCAACAGCGGCACCAGCGCCTCGGTGGCCCACGCCGGCTCGGCCCCGATCGGCGCCGGCCGCGCGCCCCCGCGCGCTCCCCGGCCGGCACGCCGGCCCCCGTCCGCCTGGCCCGCGCCCGTCTGCCCCGTGTCCGCCCGGCCGGCGACCGCCGACTCCGCGTCCTTCCGGCCGCTCACCGGTCCGCCGGCGCGTGCTGGCCGCCGCCGAGCGTGCGGGAGACCGCGAGGGTGCCCGCGACGGCGGCGACCACGGCGGTGTGCTGGTGGTGCTCGAAGCGCTCGTCGGGGTCGTCGGAGACCGGATCGCCGTCGCGCGGCATCAGGCCGTCCGCGTGCTGCACCCGGGCCAGCAACTCCCAGTCGGCCGCGTCGCAGTAGGGGCGCTCCAGGCAGCACCCGACGATCATCAACTCGGCGACCAGGTCCCACTGTTCGATCTCGGCCCAGATGTCGATCCACACCGGCAGCCAGGTCGAGACGTACTCGGTCAGCTCGTGCGAGAGCCCGTTGGGGCGGGCGCCCCAGTCGGTGAGGTGGAAGACCGCGTGGGTCAGCGAGTAGCCGGTCATCCAGTCGATGAGCCAGGGCTCGGGGGTGCCGCCGAGCCAGGTGGCGCGGGCGAGTTCGTCCCAGTCGTAGGCGTGCGGCTCCGCGTCGAGGCCGACGACGCGGGTGGCGTTGGCGACCGCGAGCTTGCGGTTGGGCACCTGCTCGACGCCGCGCACCGTGCGCAGTCGCGTGGTGTGCGCGAGCAGCCGCTCCAGCGGCTCGTGCCGGTAGCCGACCCGGGTGAAGTGGGAGTACGTCTCCAGCGGGTCGCTCATCATCGGGTAGCGCAGCAGCCGCTCGTAGAGCATGGCGCCCTCGCCGAACTGCCGCCAGCAGTAGTCGATCAGCTCGCGGGCGACGCGCAGTTCGGTGGTGCCGGTCGCGGCCTCGCGCAGGACGAGCGTGCCCGCCAGGGCGGTCTCACCCAGCGGCTTGTACACGCTGTTCGGGTCGCCGAGGTCGGCCGTGGTGTCGTCGGGCAGCGCTCCGCGCTGGTGGTGGGTGTGCAGCCAGGCCAGCGCCTTGGAGCTGACCTGGTGGGCGGTCTGGGTGACGGACGCCGTCATGCGGAGGGCTCCAGTGCGAGCAGTCGGCGGGCGATGGCCAGGTCGAGGGCGATCCGGGGGCCGCCACCACCGAGCAGTTCCAGGTGCTCGATCAGCGGGGGCAGCTCCAGCGGCAGCGGCACCCCGTCGGACCCGAGGAACGCGAGCCAGCGCACGATGCGCGCGGCGGTGGGGTGGTCGCGGCGGAGCAGGGCGCGGCTGGCGCCACGGGCCAGGGCCAGCGGGGCGCCGCGCGCCGCGCGGTGCACGGGTCCGTCGAGACCGGGCAGGGCTAGCGGCGAGAGCTGCCCCATCCGCACCGACCAGCGCTGCCAGTCCAGGCCCGCGGCCTCGGCGGCGGACGCGGGGGCGTCGGCCGCGTACCCGGCGTCGGTGGCGTGCAGTCGGTCGGCGGCGTACGACCCTTCGGGTACGCGGACCGCCTCGCGCGCGCGGGGGCCGCCCGCGCCGTACGCGGCCCGCAGCCGGTCGTCGGCCAGCAGCGGCGCGCCCTGCGGCTGCGGCGCCCGCACCCCGGTCACCTCGGCGGTGTCGATGCCGGTCAGCTCCGCCAGGCCGGCCGCGGCGGAGCCGGCCGGCGCGGGCCCCTCGGGCGCGGTGAACCGGCCGAGCAACTCGGCCATCGCCCAGTCGCGCCAGGCCACGACCCAGGGTTCGGCGGGACCCGCCGGGGGTGGGGTGGGGGAGGTGACGGGGGGCGGGAAGATCGTGAAGGAGGTGGCGAAGGCCGCCGCGTCCTGGGGGTGGAAGACGCTGTCGCCCAACAGGAACGGGGCGAAGGTGTCCGCTCCCACGACCCGCAGGGCGGCCAGCGCGGCCTTGGGGTCGTCCGCGCGCTCCACATGTTCGGCGACCAGGGCCGTGCCCCCGGCGCCCTTGAGGGCGCCGAGGACACGACGAGCCAGGTCGGCCGCCGATTCGGCGTAGGCCGTCTGCGACCGATCAGGGCTCACTTGTCCTTCGGCTCCTTCGGCGACAGGAGCAGCAGGAGCAGCAGCACACCCGCGGCCTGCGGCGTGTACATCGGGGCGTCGCTCAGCGGCGCCTCGGGCTCGGTCATCAGGTGACCGACGGCCGCTTGGTCGGTGGGTGTGGCGAGTAGGGATGCGGTGTGCTGAGCAAGCATCGATGCCTCCTCAATAGACGTGGCCATCGCTGTCGATGGCTGTTCACGATGTCCTAATTTACACCTATTCATCCTTTTCTGTAGAGCCGCACGATCGACCCCCGCGCACCGGGCGTGCACCCATACCGTCGGATCGACGCAGAACCAGCCGGAGGAGATGAGCCGTCAATTGCTGACGCTTAAATAGAACGCCGTAAGAAATAGGCCGTACGAAAGGGATCCGACCGAACGCACGGACCGTGCCGCCGGCAGCCCGACCGGCCCTCACCGACCCCCTGCCCTACCCGCACCCCGACACGCCAGCGGCGGCCGGCACCGCCGGGCTCCCACCCGACGCACACCGACCGCCGCCGCACCTACCTCAACTCATCCAGCCAGTCGCCCACTTGACGCCACGTACGACAACCTGCGGCGAGGGGGCGATCACCGCCCCGGGGCGCGGATCAGCCGCGCACGCGCCAACTGCGGCTGTCCGTCAGGAGCTTGCGCAGCTCCGGGTCGCGCACCGCGGCCGTGCCGTCGGTGGCCCGCACCGTGATCCGCTGGCCGTGGCCGCCCGGCCGGACGCCGAGCGAGGCGGGCGTGACCGTCTGCTTGTCGCGCGCCCGGCGCACCTCGTGCCCGTCCACGTACCAGCGCACCGACGCCGACGCCGGCACCCGCACGCCCACCCGCTGGCCACGGGTCAGCGGCCGGTCCGTGGGGACGTCGCTGGCCAGCACGCTCGCGTGGCGGTAGAAGCCCGCGATCATCGCCTCGCGCCCGGGCAGGTTGAACGCGCGGCCGAGGGTGCGCATGATCGAGTTCTCGGTGGGGCGGTTCAGGCCGCGCGGGTAGTAGCCGCCGCCCTCGTACGCGCCGACCACGCCGCCGTCCGGGGACTGCTGGCCCAGCCAGCGGTACCACTTGGTGCGCTGCGCGGCCATGGCGGACGCGCTGAGCGTGCTGATGTTGGCGTCGGTCGGCTCGGGGCCCGGGTAGGTGCCGTACTCGTCGTAGACGTACTCGTCGGCGAGCTTGCCCAGCGAGTGGCCCGTCTCGTGCACGGCGACCTGCGCGGAGTCGGGGTGGTCGGAGGAGACGGTGGCGATGCCGTCGTAACCGGGCCCCGACGACACGTCGTTGTAGCCGGCGCCGCCGTACTTGGTGGCGTTGCTGACGACGATGACCAGGTCGGCGGCGGGCGCCTTGGCGGCGTACGACTCGACCTTGTCCGTGTCCACGCACAGCAGCCGCTCCAGGCCGTCGCACCAGAAGTACGAGCCGAGCGCGGTGTCCTTGACGACGGACTGCGTGGGGTCGCCGGAGACGCCGGAGTCGTTCGAGACGGCGTCCACGGCCCACACGTTGAACAGCCCCCGGTACGCGTCGTACGGGGCGACCGCCGAGACCTGCTGCCACTTGGCGCGGGCGTCGGCGTGGAAGTCCGCCTGCTCGGCCGCGGTGTAGCCGTCGCCGACGACGACCACGTCGAGCTTGTCGGCGGTCGACCCGTTCTCCACGATCGGCGTGACGTCGCCGTCCCCGGCGCGTTCCGCCACGGCCAGCGGCTGTTGGGCGCGGGCGATGCGCTCGGGCGGCTCGGCCGAGACCCGCACGTGCCGGCCGTGGCCGCCAGGTCCGGAGAAGTACTCGACCTCGTGCGTCCGCTCGCCGCCCGCGGCCCCCGGCCGCTGGCCCGCCGCGCCGCCGGCCGCGCTCGCGGTGCCGGTCAGCACCGCGACGGCGGTGACCCCCGCGGCTATCGCGGTGGTGCGGATGCGGGCTCGTGCGCGTCTGGGCATGGCAACTCTCCCGGGGGCCGGTTACGTAAGTGGCTGATTAAGCCGAGTTAAGTTGCCGCTCAACGTAGGGGCGCGGGCGGCCCCGGGCAATGGGTCGGACGCGGGTTCGTGCGAAGAAGCGGGTGGACGAGGCGTACGAAACGGGGCCGGGACGCACGAAACGGGGCGGGCCGCAACGGGCCCGCCCCGTTCCCGTCGCCTTCCCTCTGGCGGGGCCGGTACGGCTAGGCGTCGCGGGCCAGGCGCAGCAGGCGGTCGAGCACCACGCCGCCCGCGCGCACCCCGTCGTGCTCGTACTCGTTGGTGACCCAGGTGCGCAGGCCACGGATCGCGCGGGCGGTGGCCAGCGAGTGGTCGGTGTCCACGAACAGGTCGTCGTGGTAGATCGCGGCGGCCACCGGCACCGTGTTGCGGGCCAGCCGCTCGGCGTCGTACAGCGGACCCCAACCGGTGCGCGCGGCCAGGGCGTCGGCCGTCTCGCGCAGCGGGCGCAGCGCGGGCTGGGTCTCCAGCATCCACGGGTGCACGCTCTCGCCGGTGAGCAGCACGGGCGCGCCGGCGGCGACCGCGGCCGGCGCGTCGAAGCCGGGGAACTCGTCGCGCACCCGGTGCGCCGACCAGTTGGTGGCGCGGCCGTCCTGCGCGTAGATGGACTCGTGCAGCAGCGTGTAGAGCGGGCTGCCGGCGCGGCTGAGCACGGCGGCCACGCGCTCGCCGAACGCGTCGCTGAGCCGTGGCCCGTCGACGGTGTCCACGAAGGCGTCCTCCAGCAGGTAGTGCAGCCGGTGTGAGCCGTCGCCGGAGCCGAGCAGGATGCCGAGCTGCTGGAAGGCGGCGGGGGTGAGCGTGGAGCCGTCCGGCAGCACCTCCTCGTGCGCGCCCAGGTGCGCCACGATCCGCGCGGCGACCTCGGCGTCGCCGGGGTAACGGGCGTAGTGGGCCAGCGTCTTGCGCTCCATGCGCGGGTAGGCGGCGCGGTAGACCGCGTCGGCGTCCGCGTCCAGGCCCGGCAGTCCGCCGGTGATCAGGGCGGTGGCGATCCCCTCGGGCGCGTACGAGAGGTAGCTGACCGCGCAGAAGCCGCCGAAGCTCTGGCCCAGCACGGTCCACGGCCGGCCGCCGGTCAACTGGGCGCGGACCAGCTCGCAGTCGCGCACGATCGCGTCGGCCCGGAAGTGGCTGAGGTAGGCGGCCTGTTCGGCGGGGGTGCCGCGGAGCGGGAGGGTCTGCCGGGTGGCGGGCGTGGAGCGCCCGGTGCCGCGCTGGTCGAGGAGGAGCACCCGGAACTCGTCCAGGGCCCGGCCGAGCCAGCCGCCGCGCCCGACCGGCCGGTCGGCGCCGAAGCCGGGTCCCCCTTGCAGGTACAGCAGCCAGGGCAGCCCGTCGCGGTCGGCGTGCCGGTCGGCGGCGACGACCTCGCGGGCGTAGAGGCGGATCCGCTCCCCGCCCGGCGCCGCGTGGTCCAGGGGGACGTCGAAGACGTGATCGGTCAGGACGAGACCGGGCTGGCGTACGGTCGCAGGGGGGTCGACCACGTTCGACATCTGTCCATCCTCCAGTAAATCGACTAGTTAAGTGAATTTATCGCCGAGATAAATCCCTCCGCGATAAACCTACCTGCGGGAGACGAGGGCACGGTGGCTGACAAGGGCACCCGGGCGGCGGCCCGAGCGGACGACTCGACGGGGACGGCCGGGCACGCGGCCGGCCCGGCACCGGACGACCCGGCGCCGGACGATCCGACGGGGCCGCGCGCCATCGGGCGCCGCGTGCTGCGGCTGCGCACCGAGCGCGGGCTCACCCAGCGCCAGCTCGCCGAGCCCGCGTACACCGCCGCCTACGTCTCCACCCTGGAGGCGGGCCGGGTACGCCCGTCGGACGCCGCGCTGCGGCACCTCGCCGAGCGGCTCGGCACCAGCCCCGACGAGCTGGCCACCGGCCGCTCCCCACGGGCCGCGACCGAGCTGCGGATGGGGCTGACCGACGCCCGGCGCACGCTGGCGACCGGCGCCGCCCGCGACGCGGCCGACGCGTTCGCCGCCCTGCTCGACCGGGCCAGGCACCTCGCGCTCCCCGCCGAGCAGGCCACGGCCCTGCTCGGGCTCGGCGACTGCGCCCTGGAGAGCGGCGAACTCGCCACAGCGCGCCAGCGGTTCGCAGAGGCCGAGCGACTCCTGGCGGACGAGCCGCTGCCGCGCCGGGTGCCGGCCATCCGGGGCCGGGCCACCGCGCACCTGCTCGCGGGCGAACTGCGCTACTCCTGCTACCTGTTGGAGAGCGCGCTGGACGAGCTGAACGCCGCCGGGCTGCACGACCCGGACGCGCTGCTGCTCCTCTACACCGCCGCCATCGCCCCGTACATGGACATGGGCGCGCACGCGCGGGCCGCCCAGGCGGCCGAGCTGGCGCTCGCGCTGGCCCCGCGCGTCGCCGACCCGGTGCTGGTCGCCGGGATGCACCGGGGCGTGGCCCGCACCCTCATCGCGGAGGGGCGCACGGCCGAGGCGGACGCCTCGCTCGCCAAGGCGCAGGAGCTGTACCAGCAGTTGCACATCCACACCGAGCTGGCGCACTGCCACTGGATGCGCGGCTACGTACACGCCCAGGACGGCGACCTGCCGCGCGCCGAGGAGGAGTTGCGCACCGCGCGCTCGATGCTGGCGTCCAAGCGCGCCGCGCTGTTCACCGTGCAGGTGGAGGTGGAGCTGGCGGACGTGCTGCGGCGGCGCGGCAAGACGGACGAGGCGCGGGAGCTGCTGCGCCCGCTGCTCGCCACCCCGGGCCCGACCCGCGCGGAGTCCGCGGCGGCCGGCCAGGACGGGGCGGCGGCCGGCCCGGCGCCCGAACCCGCCGGCGGGCTGACGGCGGAGCGCGGCGCCGTGCACGCGGGCGGCGCGCACCGGCTGCTCGGGCTGATCGCGGAGGAGCGCGGGGACCTGGAGGCGGCCGAGGAGCACTACTGCGCCGCGCTGTCCCTGCTTGAGCGCTCCGGGGCGGCCGGCGACCTGGCCGACCTGTGCCGACTCCTCGGCGACCTGCTGCGCCGCACGGGCCGGGTGGAGGCGGCGCTCGACGCGTACCGCACCGGCCTCGGCCACCGGGCCGCCCCCGGCACCACCACCCTCGGCCCGGCCCCCGCCGGCCCCCCGACGCCCCACTGACCGCCCGCGAGCGCCGTCGGGCACGGCGGACGCGGGGTACGGGATATGCGGGACATGCAGGACATGCGGGTCACGGCGCAGGCGGGGCCGGGTCGGGCCGGTCACCGGGTGGCCGCGCCGGGCGACGGCCGACGAGCGGAGAGCGGCGAGCAGGCCGGCAGGCGACGAGCGGACCGGTGGGCGGGGAGCGGCGAGCGGGGCCGTCGGGCGGGCGGCCCGGGGGCGCGAGGGGCGCGGGAGACGTTCGGGGCGGGCGTACGGAGTGTACGGAGCGGGGTAGGACCCCCGGCCTACGGGCGCGGCCCGGGGGTGGCCCCTGGCGGGGAGCCGTTACGCGGAGAGCGGTTCGGCGGTCTCGTCGGTCGCGGTGTGAAGGTCGGGATAGACCTCGAAGAGGCGACGCACGCCGAGGGCGGCGAGCACGCGGTTCACGTGGGAGCCGTCGACCGCTCCCTGGGCGGGGAGAATCAGCCGCAGCCGCCCGGAGCAGGAGCGCATCAGGCGACGGGCCGCGATGAGCACGCCCACGCCGCTGGAGTCGCAGAACCGCACCTCCCCCAGGTCAAGGACGAGACTTCGGCGCCCCTCGGCGACGGCGTCGTGCACATGCTGCCGGACGGCGGGCGAGGTCACCAGGTCCATCTCGCCGGCGACCCGCAGCACGGCCCACTCCCCTTGCTCGACCTCCAACACCTTCAACGTCACGCGCCCGAAGCCCTTCGCTCGTCCGCCCACCGGAAATCCGTGAACCGGAATTGGCTGCTTCTGGAGCGGCTGCCCGAGCGCCACGCCACGAAACCCAGAACCCACGCCAAACCGGCCAACCCTCCCGACCCTATGCCCCGCCAGAGCGCATCAGCCCCCAAGATCCGGTCACACGCCCATAACACATCGACACATCCGGACGTGAGCGTTCGACATCGATCACAGTCCCCCGACTTTCGTTGGCCCAAAGTGACCGCCCCCATACCATCCGCCACCACCCGGCCGACGAAGCTTGCGGCAAACCCCCGTTGCCGTCGAAGCTCCGGTCTACATTCGAGTAGGCAGTGACAGACGGCCGGAAGACCGGGACGGGGAACGGGGACGTTGGGGGCCCGCATGACGCAGCAAGCACCGCTTCGCTGGGACCGCAAGATGCAACAGCGGCTGGCCCGAGGAGAGGCAGCCGCGCTCGGCGAGCTGTACGACCGCTTCGCGTCGCTGGTGCACCACCTCGCCTACCGCGTGCTCGGCGAGGAGGAGGCCGCGGACCGCGTCACCCGCGACGTGTTCGCCCACGTCTGGGAGAACCCGGGTTCCTTCAACCCGAAGCAGAGTTCGCTGCGGTCCTGGATCGCCGCCCTCACCCACCGGCAGGCGGTGCACCGACTGCGCCAGTCCACGGCGGTCAGCGTGGACGAGGGCGCCGACGAGGCCAGCCCGGCGGACGTCGAGCTGAAGATCCGACACGCCTCCGCCGCCGCTCGCGCTGACTACATCGTGACCGCCATGCCCGCGCCGCTGCGCGACGCCCTCGAACTCGCCTACCGCGAGCGGCGGGATTACCGCGAAGCAGCCGCCGCGCTCGGGGTCACCGAGGACGAGGCCAGACGGCGACTCCGGCTCGGCCTGCAACTGCTCTCCACGGCGCACGACGCCGCGCCACGGGCCAGCTCGCCCCCGGGACCCGGGCGCGCCCGGTGAGCGGGCCTGGCGAACCGGGCCGCACCGGCCCCGACGACAGCGACGCCCCCGGCCCCGCCCGACGGCCGCGCATACCCGCGCCGCGCCCGCCCGCCGAGGACGGCGGGCACTGGCCCGGGCCGGCCCCGGCCCGGCCGCGCGGGGTGCCGGCGCAGGGCGGGTCGCCCGAGGCCGCGGAGGCCGATACACGACACACGGAGTCCGAGACGGATGCACCCAACCCCACGACAGCGCGACCAGACGAGGAGCCGGCGGCGGCCGGCACCCCTCCCGAACCCGGCGCGCGAGGGGAGGCCGGCGGCGTGAGCGCGGAGTCCGACCTGACCGGCACGCCCGCCCCTTCGCACCACGTCCTCAAGTCGATGCTCGGCGCCTGGGCGCTGGCCGCCTGCTCGGCCGAGGAGATCGCGGTCGTCGACCACCACCTGAACCAGTGCCCGACCTGCGCCGAGGAGGCCGTCCGGCTGCGCAGGGCGGTCGGCCTGCTGCACGTCGAGGAGAACCTCGACCTCAACCCACAGCTCAGGTCCCGCGTCCTGGCCGGCTGCCTCGGCCGCCGCCCGGCCCGCATCCCGGTGCCCGAGTGGGCCGCGCCGTACGACGCGGAGGCCGCCCGGCTCGACGCGCTGATCGGCGACATGGGCGAGGCCGAGTGGCGCGCCCCGGTGGCGCTGCGGTGGTTCGACGGCGAGCGGGCCCGGCTGCGCGACACCACCGTGGCCGGCGTCATCGGCCACCTGCTGACCGTGGACGGCATCGTCGCCACCGCCGTCGGGCTGCCCGACCCGCTCGGCCCCGGCGCGCCCACCGGGCCGCTGGCGCGCACCGAGGCGTACTGGCGCGCCGAGCCCGCCCACGTTGCCCAGCTCACCCGCCACGGCGAGCGCCCGCACGGCGTCCGGCCGCCGCGCGCCGCCTCCCGGCCGGCCACCCCACGGCCGCCGGAGTCCTCGCGGGCCGGGCCGCGGCCGGGCGCGATCCGTGGGCCGTGGCGGGAGCAGGGGCACGCGTTGCTGCGGACCGTGTCGTTCGCCGGCCGTGGCATCAGCCAACTCTCCGTGCCGTACGGCGAGTTCGCGCTGCCGCTGCGCGACGCGCTGCTCGACCGCGCCTTCGAGTGCTGGGTGCACGGCGTGGACATCGCGGAGGCCGTCAGCTACCCGTACCGGCCGCCCGCCGCCGCGCACCTCAACCTGATGATCGACCTGTGCGCGCGGCTGCTGCCCCGGGCGCTCGCCGAGCGGCGACAGGCCGGGCTCGCCAGCCCGCCGCGCCACCTCGGGCGGGCCGGGGTGCCGAGCCGCTCGCTGCACCTGGAGGTCGAGGGGCACGGCGGCGGCCACTGGTGCATCGCGCTCGACTCGCCCACCGCGACGGCGTCCCCCGACGAACAGGTGGCGCACCTCGTGCTGGACCGGGAGGAGTTCTGCCGGTTGGTGGCCGGCCACGTGCCGCCGCTGGACGTGGTGGCCGGGCAGCTCGGCGACCCCGAGGCCATTCGCGACGTGCTCTACGCGACCGCCTCGCTCTCCCGGCTGTGACCGGCCGGCGCCCGGGCCGCCCGGACCGCCCGCGACTCGTTCGCCGCGAGCCGCGACCGACCAGCCCACCGACCCGTCAACTCGCCAACCCGCCGCCGGCTACGCGAAGACGACCGTGCGCCGCCCGTTGAGCAGGACGCGGTGCTCGCTGTGCCACTTCACCGCGCGGGCCAGCGCCTGGCACTCCACGTCCCGGCCGACCGCCACCAACTGGTCCGGGGTGACCTCGTGGCCGACCCGCTCGACCTCCTGCTCGATGATCGGGCCCTCGTCGAGGTCGGCCGTGACGTAGTGCGCCGTCGCGCCGATCAGCTTCACGCCGCGCGCGTGCGCCTGGTGGTAGGGCTTGGCGCCCTTGAAGCTCGGCAGGAAGGAGTGGTGGATGTTGATGATCCGCCCGGAGAGCCGCTTGCACAGGTCGTCCGAGAGCACCTGCATGTACCGGGCGAGCACCACGAGTTCGACCTCCTCGTCCCGGACGAGTTCGAGGAGTCGCGCCTCCGCCTCGGCCTTGGTGTCGGCGGTGACCGGGATGTGGTGGAAGGGGACCCCGTACGAGGCGGCGAGTTCGGCGAAGGTGGGGTGGTTGGAGACGACGGCCGCGATCTCGATCGGCAGGGCGCCGATGCTGGAGCGGAAGAGCAGGTCGTTCAGGCAGTGCCCGAAGCGGCTCACCATCAGCACGACGCGCATCTTCTCGTCGGCCCGGTGGATCTGCCAGTCCATCGCGAACGAGTCCCCCACGGCGGCGAAGCTCGCCCGCAGCTTCTCCACCGTGACCGGCGGCTGCGCCGGCGCGGACCCGCCGGGGCCCTCGCCGCGACGTCCGCCGGTGAAGTGCACCCGCATGAAGAACAGACCCGTGTCGCGGTCGCCGAACTGCTGGCTGTCCTCGATGTTGCAACCGGTCATGAAGAGGAAGCTGGAGACGGCGTGCACGATGCCCTGTTTGTCGGGGCACGACAGCGTGAGGACGAACTGCTCGGGGGCGGACTCGGAGACGTGCTCAGGAGCGGGCGGCGGCGCGGGCTGCGAGGCGTTCATAACCCAATAGCGTCGCACACCGCCGGCGGGGCTCAGGCCGTCTGCGTGAGCCGCGCCAGCGCCTGGAGCGAGTGCGGCGGCACGTCCGGGTCCTCGCCGTCGGCCGAGGCCAGGTGGACGTGGGCCTCGCGCGCCGCGTGCACCGCCTCGGGCCAGCCGGGGTGGCCCATGTACGTGGAGACCGGCGCGTCCGCCCCGACCTCGTGCATGATCCGCAGCACCCGGAGCACGGCGGCGTCCACGAGCGCGGCCTCCTGCGCGTCCCGGAAGATCGTCCCGACGTACTTCTCGGCCGACCAGTTGTCCAGCCAGGTGTCCTCGACGAGTCGGTACACGGCGTCGGTCACGTCCCCGTAACCGTCCTGGCCCGCGAGCCAGCAGTCCCGCTGGAACGCGGGGTCGGAAAGCATGTGCAGCGCCGAGCGCACGTTGCTGCGCCAGCGCCACCACGGCATGTCAGTGAGCGGCATAGCGCCCATGGTGGTCGAGCGGCGACCGCGACGGGAAGTCTTCTCCGAACCTTGCACAGTAATCGATCATACGTTCCGCACATCGAGTCCTCCTCGCACCCCCGCAATTCACCTCCAATACACTTTTCGTTACGCGGACAACTCTCAGGCGTTCCGGGCGGGACGCAAGGGTCTCTTCCTATGAACGGTCGGCGACGTCCCTTCCTCCGTCCTACCCCTACCGCGCGAGTGGCGGCTTGTGCGGCGGCCGGCACGCTGCTGATCAGCGGCTGCGGCATCCTCTCCGGGTCCTCGAACGGCTCCCGCGACGAACCCATCACCATCATGACCTGGGCCCCCGACGACACCAACGCCACCAACATGCCGGGCATGCCGGCCATGGCGCAGGCGTACGCCCGCTGGGTCAACGACAAGGGCGGCATCCACGGCCGCGAGCTGCGCGTCCTCACCTGCAACGAACGCAACGACGCCATCGCCGCCGCCCAGTGCGCGCGGCGCGCCGCCGACGAGAAGGCCGTGGCCGTCGTCGGCTCCTACAGCCAGCACGGCCGCTCCTTCATGTCGCCGCTGGAGGCGTCCGGCATCCCCTACATCGGCGGCTACGGTCTCTCCGAGGAGGAGTTCACCAGCCCCTTCTCGTACCCGGTCAACGGCGGCCAGGCCGCCCTCCTCGCGGGCAACGGCCGCCAGTTGGCGAGCGTGTGCGGCGCGGTGTCGCTGGTACGCCCCGACACCATCGCCGGCGACGAACTGCCCGAACTCCTCGACGCCGGCCTCGCCGAGGGCAACCGCAGCCCGGCCGCCGACATCCGCGCACCGGAGGACGCGAGCGACTACACGCGCCAGGCCCAGCAGGCGCTGACCGGGGCCGGCAGCGGCGGGGACCCGACCTCCGACGCGAGCACCGGGACCGACACCGGCACCGGCACTGACTCCGGCACCGACTCCGGCACCGGCGTGACGGACGGCACGGTCGCGGACACGACGGGCAGCGGCCCGGGGTGCGTGACCGCGGCCCTCGGCAAGCGCACCAACACCTTCTTCGACTCCTTCCGCCGCGTGCAGGAGGACGACTCGCGGGTGCGCATCGCCTCGATCCTGGGCAGCGTGCGGCAGTCGCTGGTGGACAGCACTGGCGGACGCGACAGCGCCCTGGAGGGGACGTACGCCACCGGCTGGTACCCGGTCGCCGACGATCCGCGCTGGAAGCCGATGCACAAGATCGTTCACGACTACGCCTTCGACGACAACCGCATCGACATCGCCGACCCCGGCGTGCAGACCACGTGGATCGCGTACACCGTGCTCAGGTCCGTGCTCACCTCGCTCGACCCGGGCAAGATCAGCGCGCACGCGGTGCGCACCACGCTCGACCGCGGCCACGCCACGGACACCGGCGGCCTGACCCCCAAGCTCCGCTGGCGCTTCCAGGACCTGCTGCCGATCCGCGACTACCCGCGCATCGTCAACGCCAACGTGACCTACCAGGTGGTCAAGGACGGCAAGTTGGTGGCCGTCCGGCAGGGCTTCGTCGACGTGGGCCAGACGCTGGTCAACCGCAAGGCGGCGTAGCGCCCCCGTCTTCCCCGACCGGCTGGCGCCCGCGCGGGCGCCAGCCGGTCGGGTGCGGGCCGGTCAGAGCTGCGCGGCCTGACGCTCCGTCAGGCCGAACTTGCGCGCGACCGGGTTCCACAGGTCGGCCGCCTGCTTCTTGGCCGCGCTCGCCTCGCCGCTGGCCCGGTTGCCGGAGGCCGTGTGGCCGGTGACGCGGGCCTTGCCCTTGTCGCAGCCCTTCTTCTTGGCGGCCTGGTCGGCCCAGGCCGCGTAGTGGTTGTCCGCCGACGCGGACGACCGCCACGCCTTGGTCAACGCCCGGGTGAGTTCGGCGTTCCGCGGGATCTTGTCCAGCTTGAGTTCGCCGAGCCGGGTCACCAGGGCGTTGCGCTGCTGCGCCGCCGACCGCAGATCGGCGGCGGCCTTCGGGAGCGCCTTGCAGGTCTTGATGTTGTTGACCGAGGCGATCACGCTGGCGCGGCTGTTGCCGCTGTCCTTGAGCAACGCGTCGAGCGCCTTGGCCTGCGGCTCGGCGGGGTCCGTGGTCTTGGTCGGCGTCGGGGACGGGGAGGCCGACGGCGCCGCCGACTCGCTGGCCACGACCTCCTTGCCGGGGTCGGTGGACTTGTCGCCCTTGTCCTTTTTGTCGTCGTCGCCCATGCTCATCGCGGCACCGGCCGCGAGCCCGGCCACGGCGCAGGCCGCGACCACGGCGCCGATCACCACGCCGCGCCGCGAGCGCCGCCGACCCCCGTCGTCACCGGAGTAGCCGACGGCACCGGGCCCGTCGTAGCCGGCCGGACCGTCGTGGCCCGGGCCGTGACCGTGCCCGTACGAACCGTGCGGCGGGCCCTGCTGCGGGGGCTGCGGGCCCGGGTCCTGCTGGTACAGCGGCATCTGCTGGGTGGAGTCCGGGCCTTCGGCCGCCCCGTCCGCCCGGAAGAGACCGTCGAACTCCGCGGGCGGCTGCCGGTCCCCGGGCGCCCCGGGGCGCACCCCGTACGGCGCGCCGCCCGGGTACGGCGGCTGGCCCGTGGCCGGGATCGGGCCCGGCAGCACCTGGGTCTCCTCGCCCACGCCCGGCCGCGGCGGGCCGCCGTCGAAGTTCGGCCGGCGCAGCATCGTGGTGGACTCGGCCGGCGACTCGGGGGGCTTGCGCGGCTCGGGCTGCGGCTGCCGGTGGCCCGACCGAGGCTGCTGCCCCGGGGCCGGCGGCTGCGGGCGCAGGATCTGCGTGTGGCCGCCCTGGTCGGTCGCGGGGGCCGGTGGCTGTGGGCGCAGGATCTGGGTGTGGCCACCCTGGTCGGCCTCGGGCGGCGCCGGCTGCGCGCGCAGGATCTGGGTCTGCGGCTGCGCCTCGGGCCGCTGGTACGGCGCGGGCTGACCGCTCTGGCCGAGTTGGCCGGTCTGACCGGGCTGGCCGTTCCCGCCCGGCTGGCCCGACTGGCCGCCGTACGGGCTGAACTGCCCCGACTGGTCCGGGTAGCCGGGGGCCTGGCCGGGTTGCTGGGACTGCCCGGGGTACGGCCCTGGGTGGCCGGGCTGCTGCCGCGGGGCCTGCCCCTGGTCGGCCTGCTGGGCGTGGCCGGTGGGCTGGCCGGACGACTGCGGGTAGCCGTAGCCCTGCTGGGGATAGCCGTAGCCCTGTTGCTGGGCCGGGTAGCCGGGGGCCTGGCCGGACTGCGGGTAACCGTAGCCCTGCTGCGGCTGGGGGTAGCCGTAACCCTGCTGCTGGCCCGGTTGGCCCGGCTGGTGGGCCTGGTGCGGCGGGAGGGCCGGGGAGGCTCCGGCCTCGGCCGGCAGCGGGGCCCCGGGGCCGCCGTAACCCGGCGCCGGCGCGGGGCCGGGCGTTCCCTCGGCGGGCAGCGGCTGCGCGCCACCGGGCAGCGGGGCGCCCGGCATCGGCCCGGGCAGCGCGCCGGGCGGGGGCCCGCCCGGTATGGAGCCGCCGACCGGCGGGATGAGCTGGGTCGCGTCGGAGTCGTGGCCGGGGGCCTGCCCGTACCCAGCGGGCGCGGCGGGCGGCAGCGGCTGGCCCGGCCCCGGCTCCCGTGGCATCAGCGTCCCGGCCTGCCCGGCGGGGGCGCCGGGCGGTGGGCCCTGCGGCGGGCGCGGCGCGTCGGGGCCCCAGGGGTCACCCCACGGCTGGCCTTCGGCCGGGGCCGCCTGCTCGGGCGAGGGCCAGTCGTACGGAGCGCCCTGCCCCCCACCGTGGCGGAGGCCAGCGGAGGGCAGGACCACGCCCTCGTGCGCGGGCGGGACCGCAGGAGGCTGCGGCTCATTTCCCTGTCCGCTCTGCGTCACCGGGACTCCTATGCGTTATGCGGAAGTACGGAACCGCCCGTCACGCTACCGGGTCCCCGCGCCCCGCGGACCGCGGGCAGCGCTCCCGGGCCCGCCCCGTAGGGGGCCTGCGGGGGCGCGGACCGGTACGGATGGGGCGGGCCGCGACAGCCCACGCAGCCCGTCACAAGCTCCCGCACAACGCCCACGCCGCCAGGGGCGTTGCGCGGCTCCCGGGCGGCCTCCGCGACGGGACGGTCACCGAGGTCGTGGGCGTCTCCGTCAGCACCGACGGACATCGGCGGGGGCCCGCACGCGCGCGGTGCCGGGCCCCCGCCGGCCCCGTGCCGGCGACGCCATCCCCCGCCTTCCCCCGGTGCGGCGCCGCGCCCTCCCCGCACGGGTCCGGGCCCCTCCGCCCCGGCTCATCACCCCCGTCCACCGCTCGCGCGGCTGCTGGTCCCGCTGGTACCGCTGCTTCCGCTGGTCCTGGCCGTGTCGCGCCGCCCGCCGGGGGCCGCTCCCCCTGCTCCCCCTGTCCGGTCGCTCCCGGGCGCGCGCCGGGGCGCGGGGCGGCGGCCGGTCGCCGGGTCCGTTACGCCGCCACCTCAAGCCGGGCGCTGAACTCGCGGACCACGGGCTCGTCCCGGAAGGGTTCGAGCCGCTGCTGGAGGTCGTCCAGGTACTCCGCGCCGCGGTGCGAACGCAGTTGGCCGAGGAGTTCCAGGGCGCGGGTCCCGGTCTGGCACGCCTCCTCGACCTCGCGCTGTTGCACGTGCGCCGCGGCCATCAGCAGCAGGCCGATCGCGCGCCGCCTGGCGCGCGCGTCGGGGTGCCCCTCGACCGCCTCCCTGGCGCGCTGCCCGGCCGCCTCGCCCTGGCCCAGGTCGCGGTGGCAGTGGGCGAGTTCGTCGGCGAGGTAGGCGTGGTCGAAGTACTGGATCCAGGGCGGGTCGTCGCCGGAGTCGGGGGCGGCATCGGCCTGTTCCAGGGCGGTGGTGGCCTGGTGGGCACAGGTCTGGCAGGCCCTGGCGTCGCCGAGCAGCGCGTGTCCGCGGGCCTCCGCCGCGTGGAACATGGCCCGGGCCCGCGGCGTGACCTGCCCCCGCGCCCCCTCCTGCGCGGCCCGCGCCAACTGGGCGATCTCGCGCGGGTTGCCCAGCGCCGCGGCGAGGTGGCTCATGCTCGCGGCCAGGACGTACCCGCCGTAGGCCCGGTCGCCCGCGGCCTGGGCCAGCCGCAGCGCCTGGATGTAGTAGCGCTGCGCGAGCCCGGGTTGGCCGGTGTCCACGGCCATGTAGCCGGCGAGTTCGGTGAGCCGGGCGACGGCGGCGAACAGGTCGCGGCCCACCGACTCCCGGTACGAGCCGGCCAACAGCCCGGAGACCACGCTGTTCAGATAGTGGACGACGACCGGACGCACATGGCCGCTGCCGTACTGGTGGTCGAGGGCGACGAGCGCCTCCGTGGTGGCCCGGACGGCCGCCACGTCGGCCTTGCCGACCCGGGCCCCCGCCGTGCGCGCCACCTGTGGGTCGGCGCTGGTGATCAACCAGTCCCGGCTGGGTTCGACCAGCGCCGACGCGGCCACCGTCGAACCGCTCAGGAAGTCGCGCCGACCCACGTCGCTCCGCCACAACTCGCAGACCTGCTCGATCGCGCCGACCACGGTGGGCGAGAACTGGAGGCCCACGCCGGAGGCGAGGTTCTTGCCGCCCGCCATGCCGATCTCGTCGATGGTGACCGTGCGCCCCAGCTTGCGCCCCAGCGCCTCGGCGATGACGGCGGGCGCGCGCCCGCGCGGCTGCTGGCCCCGCAGCCAACGGGCCACGGACGTCTTGTCGTAGCGCAGGTCGAGGCCGTGCTCGGCGCCGCACATGTTGACGCGGCGCGCCAGGCCCGCGTTGGAGCAGGCCGCTTCCTGGATGAGCGCCTGCAACCGTTCGTTCGGTTGCCGCGCCACGAGTGGCCTAGCGGCCATGGTGTACCCCCTGTTACTGCGGTGCGTTCACCTCGTGAACGCCGGTCTTTCGCGATCGCTGCCCGCCCGCGGAGCGGGAGACGCAGCACGTGCCCGCGTGGCGCACGCACGACGGCCATCGGCTGCTTCGGGCCCGTCGGCCACGCGGCCTTCGGGGTCCGAACCGTGTCCCGTCACGGAAGGTGGTTACCCGCACACGGGCCGAGTCCTCGTACGCGCCCCCACCCATGCATCCATGCGCCCCGCGTGCCGTAGTGATGCTCCCCTCCCCGGCTTCGGCCCAGCCGTAACCCTTGGTGACAGCGGTAGTTGAGTGAGCGTGGAGAAGACCTTGGACGTCACAGCAAGTGCGCAGATCCCCCAGCAGCGCGGCGAGTCGCTGCTCGACGCGGCGGTGCGGTACGCGGAAGAGCGGCATTGGGATGTCCACCCCGGCACCTGGCTCCAGGTGGTCGAGGGCGGCGAACGGTGCTCGTGCCAGCGGGCCGACTGCCCGGCGCCCGGGGCGCACCCGGCGCGGGCGGACTGGGCGGGCGCGGCCAGCGGCAGCCCCGCCGCCGCGCGTCGGATGTGGGAGAAGACCCCGCGGGCGTCAATCCTGCTGCCCACCGGGCGCACCTTTGATGTGCTCGACGTGTCCGAGTCAGCCGGCTGCCTGGCGCTGGCCCGCATGGAGCGGATGGGCGTGCCGCTCGGCCCCATCGCCTGCACGCCGGGGCGTCGGATGCTGTTCTGGGTGCTGCCCGGCGGCGCGCTCAAGGTCCTCGACCTGGTCCGGCGGATCGGCTGGCCGCCCGCCGCGCTCGACCTGGTCCCGCGCGGCGAGGGGGACTACGTGGTGGCGCCGCCCTCGCGGGTCGGCTCGCGGGGCCCGGTGCTGTGGGCACGGCAGCCCACGTCGGCCAACCGCTGGCTGCCGGACGTCGAGGAGTTGGCGAGCGCCCTGGCGTACGCGTGCGGACGCGAGGCCAGCGTGGCCCGGCGCCGCTAGCCGACACCGCGCCTGACCTGCGGGTCGGGGCATTCCGTCAGCGCGCCCGGGTGCGACCCCCCCGCCCCCGGGCGCGCGGCCTTAGGGTGGACGCTGCGCGGGGGCGACACGGACCTCCGGGCGACGGCGGAGGGCGAGATCGGTGGCATCGGAGGCAGCGCACACCAGCTCGGGGGCGGCGAAGCAACCGCTTACCGACACCACGGCGGTGACCGGCGGCACGGCGGCGACCGGAGCGCCGACGGGCGCCGAGGCCGACGGCCGGCAACGGCCGGCGCCGGGGGGCGCGGGCGCCGAGCGGCCACCCGCGGTGCGCGTGTCCGGGCTCTGGAAGCGGTTCGGGGAGCAGGTGGCCGTCGCCGGCATCGACCTCGAACTCCCCGCCGGGCAGTTCGTCGGCCTCGTCGGCCCGAACGGCGCCGGCAAGACCACCACGCTGTCGATGATCACCGGCCTGCTGCGGCCCGACCTCGGCCAGGTGGAGATCGCCGGGCACGACGTGTGGCGCGACCCGGTCGCCGTCAAGGCCCGGATCGGGGTGCTCCCCGAGGGGCTGCGGCTGTTCGAGCGGCTGTCGGGGCGCGAACTCCTCGCGTACACCGGTCGGCTGCGCGGCCTGGACGGCGACGAGGTCGACAGCCGGGCCACCCAGCTCCTGGGCGTGCTCGACCTGGCCGGGGCGCAGCACAAGCTGGTGGTCGACTACTCGACCGGCATGCGTAAGAAGATCGGGCTCGCGGCGGCGCTGCTGCACAACCCCGAGGTGCTCTTCCTGGACGAGCCGTTCGAGGGCGTGGACCCCGTCTCCGCGCAGACCATCCGGGGCGTCCTGGAGCGCTACACGGCCTCGGGCGCCACCGTCGTCTTCTCCAGCCACGTGATGGAGCTCGTGGAGTCGCTGTGCGACTGGGTCGCGGTGATGGCCGGCGCGACCATCCGCGCCCACGGCCCGCTGGCCGAGGTACGGGGCGCCGCGCCCACGTTGCAGGACGCGTTCCTGGAGCTGGTGGGCGCGAACCGCCAGCAGGGCCACGACCTCGACTGGTTGGGCGGCGCCCGATGAGCCACCCATCGCCGGAGCAGCCGCGGCAGCCGCGGGACCCTGCCCTCCCGCGCCCCTCCGTGGCGCAGCCCGCTGCGCCACAGCCTGCCGCCGCCCCGCGACCCTCCTTCCCTCCGGCGGGCGGTGAAGGAACGCGAGGCCCGCTCGCCGGGTCCGGTTTCGCGGCCCCCGCGCCGGCCTCGGTCGCCGTGCTCGTCCAGGTCTTCGCCGCGCTCAAGCTGTCGCTGCTGCGCAACGGGCTACGGCAGTCCAGCGGCCGGCGCGCCGCGTACATCGCCTCGGTCGTCCTCGTCGGCCTGTTCGCCGTGCTCCAGCTCCTCGGCCTCATCGCGCTGCGCGGCCACGAGCACGCCGCGGCCCTCGTCGTCACGCTCACCGGGGTGCTCGCCCTCGGCTGGGCCGTGATGCCGCTGTTCTTCCCCGGCGGCGACGAGACGCTGGACGCCACCCGGCTGGTGATGCTGCCGCTGCGGCCCCACACGCTGATCGCGGCGCTCCTGACGTCCTCGCTGATCGGCATCGGCCCGCTGTTCACCCTGGCGCTGGCGGTCGGCTCGGTGGTGGCCGTGGCGCACGGCGCCGCTGCGGCGGCCGTCGCCGTGCTCGCGGTGGCGCTGACGATGCTGGTGTGCGTGGCGCTGGCGCGCATGGTCGCGACCGCCAACATCCGGCTGCTGACCAGCCGCAAGGGCCGCGACCTGGCGCTGCTGAGCGGCCTGTTCATCGCGGTGGGCGCGCAGGCCGTCAACCTCGGCACGCAGAAGCTCTCCGACGCCGGCGGCCTCGGCGCCTTGGAGCCGGCGGCGGACGTGCTGCGCTGGGTGCCGCCGGCCGCCGCGGTGGACGCGGTGTGGTCGGTCGGCGACGGGTCGTACGGGACGGCCGCCGCGCAACTCGGGCTCACCGTCGCGGCCCTGGCCGGCATCGTGTGGTTCTGGCAGCGTTCCCTGAGCACGCTCATGACCTCCCCTGACTCCTCCACGATCCAGGTCGCCCAGGAGCGCACGCGCCCCACGGACGCACGCGGCCCGGCCCGCTGGCTGCCCGCCGGCCGCACCGGCACCGTCATGCTGCGGACGCTGCGCTACGCCTGGCGCGACCCGAAGACCAAGGCCGGCTGGGCCACCGCCCTGGGCATCGGGCTGCTGCTGCCGGTGGTCATGGTGGCGCAGGGAGGCGGCAGCGTGTACTCGGCGTGCTGGGCGGCCGGGCTGCTCGGCATGCAGATGTACAACCAGTTCGGGCAGGACTCGTCGGCCTTCTGGATGGTCGCCCAGACCATCGGCACCCCGCGCGACGCCTACCTCGAACTCCGCGGCCGAGCCCTGGCCCTGGTCCTGGTGGCACTGCCGTACGTCACGCTGGTGGTCATCGGCGCGGCGGCCCTGCTCGGCGACTGGGCGGCCTTCCCGGAGGTCCTCGGACTCTCGCTGGCCATGCTCGGCGCGCTGCTGGCCACGGGCGCCCTCGCCTCGGCCCGCTACCCGTACTCCATCCCCCAGGACAGCGGCTACAAGAACGTCGTCCCCGGCCAGGCGGGCCTGGCCTGGATCTCCATCCTCGGCGGCATGCTGGTCGGCGCCCTGCTCTGCGCCCCGGTCCTGGGCCTGACCATCTGGCTCCACGTCGCCGACCACCACGGCCTCCTGTGGCTCATCCTCCCCATCGGCGCGGCCTACGCCTACGCCATCACCCACATCGGCCTCCGCCTGGCCGCTCCCCGGACGGCCGACCGGCTGCCGGAGATTTTGGCGGCGGTGAGCAAGGGGTGAGCGGCGGACCGGTGCCGCCCCGACCGGTGCGGGCGCGGCACCGGTCGGTCGGGCGGTCGGTCAGTCGGGCGGGCGGCGTGGTGGCGGCGCTGACCTGACCTCGCGCCGTAGTGCGTAGCCCTCCGGGTTGCCTCTCGGCAGTTCACGTTCCAGGAGGGCGTGGATGTCGCTCGGTGTGTCGGACCGCAGGACGACCCAGGTGTCGTCCGCGAACCGCAGGCGGAGTACGCCCGCCGTCCGAAGCCCGGCCGGCGGGCCTTCGATCACCGCCTGGTCGGCCGACAGCACTTGGAGTACCTGCATCTCCTTGCCCTTACCGAACCCCACCCGCTCCGTCGGGCCGAGAAAGGCGATCGCCCCCGGCACCAGGACCACCAGCCGCTGGGAGTGCGTGGAGAGCGTGTAGTACCGCAGCAGGAACTGCCCCGCCGCACCGCCCCAGTCGCCGTCGAAGACGCGGTCCAGGCCGTGTTCGGCCACGGCCTTCCGTTCCGCTCTCGACTCCCGCCAGGACCCGCGCGCGCGTTTCAGGTTCTTCCCCGGGCGGAAGGCCGCGACCAGCAACGTCAGCGCGCCTTCGAGCAGCGCGTAGGCGAGGACCGCGGCCCACAGGGGAGCGGCCAGGACCATCAGCAGTGCGAAACCCAACGGCACGTGGCCTGGCCTCAGTCGGCCGTTGCCCGCCGCCGCGTGGACGTCAGGCGGCGGCTTGGGAATGGAGTCGAGCTTGCACCACTCGCCGACCACCTGGCTCGGCAGCAGCTCTTCCGTGAAGCGCCCGTACCGCAGAAGATCCTTCGCTCGCGTGCGGTCTTCCTCGTCCAGCATGTTCCCCCCTATTCCTACCCCCGCGCTTGGTGCCCTCCGCCGAGCTTCCGTTCCCGTCCGAGAGTGCCGCGCCCTCCGCGAGCGTGACCGTACGGAAACCCGGTCAGGCGGGTCAGTCGTCCTCCTTCTTCTTCTCCGCCTCCTCCTTCTCCAGCTTCTTCTTGACGCGCTCCATCTCCTCCTTGGCGTACTGCAGGGCGGCTCGAATTTCCTTGGACCGCTTTCCCCAGTCCGCCCGGAAACGGTCGCCGGCAGGGCCACGCCATACGGTGTCGCCGGAATACCTCTGCACGGCGTCGAGCGCGCGCTCCAGTTCATCCGCGTATCGCTTGAGATCGCGAATGTCCTTCTCGCAGTCAGAGACCTTACTCATGGCTCCCACCCCCGTGTGCGGGCACGTGACTTACGCCTTGGGCAATTTCAGCAGTTTGATGATCTTCCGGCGCAGCGCCCTGGTGCTCAGGGTCTGGGCCACGATTCCCTTCGGCGAGTGCGGCTCGTCCACCGTCACCGTCATGACTTCCTTGCCGGTGGCGTAGGTCGTCACCAGGGCGCCCTCGGTATCCGAGAGAACCATGAGCTGCCCGACCACCAACGCGGTGTCGATGACGCGGCGCACCGACCGGGGAACGCTGTCTCGGTCCAGCGCATCGGGGGAAAGCTGCTGTGCCGGGCCTTCGGTTTCCGCGACGCCGAACGGGTCCACGAGCGCCTGCACCAGTTCGGCGGCCGATTCGGGCGCGTTGGTGAGCGTGAACAAATGCATGCCCCCGCTGGTCACGCGCTCTACCAGAAAGAGGTCGTTCGCGTGGATGTAGACGAAGGCGTGCGAGGTGTCGTCGCTGGCCGTCAGATCCGCGGCGAGCACCCGTTCCGCACTGCCGCGGAGGCTGAGCACGAGGGCGGCTTTCTCGGCCAACCTGATGTCGATGGGGGCCCGTTCGTTCAGCGTCTCGCCGCGCGCCTCGGCGGCCTCCTGCTGGCGAATGAGCTCGTCGATCTCCTCGATGTTCGCGACCTCGATGAGTTCGCGCGAGACGAGTGAGCGCAGGGCGGTGGCGATCGCGGTGTCCCGCTGGTCCTCGGGCATCTTCGCCAGGTGTGGCGATGGCACCAGCCGCTCATCCATCGGCTCCGTGTCGATGACCGCCAGTTCCTCGTCGGTCAGCCGCAGGATGGCCCGATTACCTCCACCCGCCTCAGCGATGCCCTCGGCCAGTGTCGTCCGTGCTTGCGCGAGGATGTCAACGGCATCGCGCTCTTCCTCCTCCTGTGAGAGAGCCATGAAAACTCGTTCTTCCTTTCCTACAGGCTTTTTTACGGGCCTTCTTACGGGGCCGGGCGGGGTCCCACGACGACCGGCAAGCCGTCGGGGTTGTCCCCGCCCCTCTCTGCCATAGTCTTGAGCCGTGCGTGAATACCGCTCGGCCTATCCGTCACTTCCAACACGATCCACGAGCCGTCGGAGAAACGGATGCGGAACTTATCGGTGTCCAGCCGGCCGTTCAACGGGTCCTCGATGACGGCCTGGTCGCCCGGAATCTCGTACAGGACGTCCGACTCGTCGAGTGCTCCGAGCGTCACCCGCTTGGGCGGGCCCGCCAGCACGATGCGCCCCGGGGCGATCAGCACCAGGCGTTTCGGGTGCGACGACTGGCTGTACCAGCGCAGCAGCAACTGGCCCGCCGCGGCGTTCCAGTCGCCGTCGAACACCTCGTTCAGCCCGTGCGCCGCGATCTCGGCCTTTCGCTGCTCAGCTTCCCTGTTCAGCCTTCTGTTCTTCTTGATGGTGAAGACTCCGAAGACCAACTCGAACAGCGCCTCTATGGCACCGGCAACTCCGACGACCAGCCAGACCGGGGCTGCCAGCACGTATCCCGCGATGCCGAGCGGGCGCACAAAGGCCGGTCGCAAGGGCCCGTTTCCGGCCGCTTCGTGGACGTCCGGTGGCGGCTTGGGGAGGGGGCCGATCTTGCACCACTCGGCAGTCGCCAGCCCGCCACCGATGAGCCCGGACAGGTGTTGCTTGTCCTCGAACTTCAACATGCGATACCCCTTGCTCCGTCAACCGCCGGCGTGCTGCTCCTGATGGCGCCCGACGCGGCGGGGCGCGCTGACCCGCTACCAGAATTTGAGTTTCTTCAGTTTCTTCACCGGCCCAGGGGCCACCCGTTCGGCGAAATTGACCGCGCCCCTGACCGTCTGGGTGACTTTCTTCTTGGCGTACGCCTTGACGTCCCCGCCCCACTTGTCCCAGGCCCAACTGCCCAGGAAGTAGGCGCCCGCCACGCCGAGCCCCACCCAGCCGACGACGGGGATCGCCGATCCGGCGATCGCAGCACTGGTCCAGCCGGCCATGACGGCACCGGCGCTGACCGCCTGCACGCCACCCATCACGCGGTCGGCGGTCCCGTACGCGCCCTTGTGGCTCGGGAGGAACACCTCTTTGACGCCCGTGGCGAAGGAGAGTGGCACCAGCGCCTTGTCCAAAATGCCGGCGCCCGGTGCCTTGTTGAGCCAGCTCAGGCCCTTCAACCTCGACAGGACCTCCAGCGGCTTCCACGCGGCCGTGTAGCCTTTTTTTGTGTTGTCGAATAGTTCGAGCGCTTCGTCGTAGTTCCCGCGGAACCCTTCGCTGATCTCCAGCAGCGCCTTGGCGTTCTTGACCTCGTTCTTCGCATCCCAAACAGCCTTCAGGCGACGGTAGGCCGCCACACCTTTGGCGATGGCGAGCCCCTTCGCCCCGGCCCCGGTGTCCGCCGCGTACTGGTCGGCCAGCTTCTCGCCCTCTTTGCCAAGCTTCCGGGCGCTTTCGACCACCTCTTTGTCGAACTTCTCCTTGTTCTTCTCGGCCCATTCCCACGTCTTGATGAGGCCCAGATGAGCGGCCATCGCCAACTGGTACTCCGGGTCGCCGTTGAGCAGCCCGAGGCGGTGGCGCACATCCGACGCCTGGCCCCGGCCCCAACTGGCCTGGACGGGGAATTTCGCGACGGCTCCCGCCTGTGCTCCCCATTTGGTGAGAATTCCGCGGACCAGACCGCCCTGAATGGCGAGTGCGCCTCCACCGAGGTCGAGCGCGGAGGCGAGGCTCCGCGCCATATCGTCCTTCATGCCTCGAAAACTCATGTTTCTCCCCCTGAAACGTGCGGCCGGCCCAGTGGCGCCCTCACGGAGAGCCACTTTCGCCCAACTCGCCGGCCGCGTGATGTTGTTGTCGCACCGCTGTGGCCTGCCATCAAACCGGCCGCCGATGACATGCGCTCACCATATTCCGCGTGCCCCGCCGCCCGCCGACCGGAGTGAGCGCGCCGGGCGGGCACGTGTCTAGTTCGCCATAGCCCGCCGCACATCCCCCCGCCACGTCGGCAGCAGCTCGTCCAACAGGGCCTCCGTGCGGGGTGGGAGGCCGCGGGCGCCGCCGCTGAGGGTGGCGTTGCGGTCCAGGAGGGCGGTGGCGGTGGTGGTGAGCTGGGCCGTGTCGCCGGTGGCGTGGGCGGCGCGGAGTAGCTCGTTCCACAGGCGCTCGTCCGCGGGGGCCGAGGCCAGCGCCGCCTCCAGCGCGGCCATGGCCTGGTGTGGCCGCTCCGCCGCGCCGTGGTGGGCGGCCAGGGCGAGGGCCACGTCCGCGACCAGGAGCGGCAGTTGGGCCTCGATGATCTCGTGGGCCAGCCAGCCGTAACGGCCCTGCGGGCGGCCCGCCAGGAGGGGGCCGCGGGCCAGGGCGAGGGCGTCGGTGAGGAGGCGTTCGCGGGTCCGGGGGTCGTTCGCGCCCCGTCCCTGGGTGGCCTCGTGGTGCAGGGTGCGGAGGACGTCGAGGTCGGAGACGACCGACGAGGCGAGGATGAGCCGGCCGGTGGCGTCGCTCCGCAGTCGGGGCGCGCTCGCGCCGGCCGCGCCGCCGCCGGGTCCCGGCTCGGGGCCACGGTCGTCGCCGAGCCACTCCCGTAGCCGCTCGATCAGCGCGTCGCGTACGTCCTCGGTGGCGCCCCGCGGCCACAGCGCGGAGGCCAGGACGCGCGGGTGGACGCCCTCGCGGTGCAGCAACAGCAGGGCCAGCGCCTCGTGCAGCAGCGCGCCGCGTTCGTCGTCCGGGGTCTCCAGGCCCATGATCTCGTAGTCGCCGAGCAACCTCGCGTACACCGCCGGCCGGCCCGCCTCGCTGATGTCGACCAGGAACGGGGCCCGCTGCCCGTCGGCGCGGCCGGGCGGGGTGACGCCGTCCGGGTCGGCGGCGGCGAAGAGTTCGACCACGGCCCGGTGCTGCTCCGCCGGCAGTCGCTGGGCGGTGAGTTCGAGGCCGAGCAGCGGGGCGCGCAGCGTGCCGTCGGGGGTGACGTCGAGTTCCCAGGTCGCGCCGGGGAACTGCTGCTGGGTGGTGCCGATGAGGTAGCCGATGCCCAGCCGGCCGGAGTCGGCGGCGAGTTCGGCCAGCCGCGTCGCCTGCTCGCCGTCCGGCTCGGCCGCGAGCAGGACCAGGTGCGGGGCGCGCTGGGTGTGTTGGGCCTGGCCGGTGCGGCCGGTGAGCACCGAGTCGTGGCCGGCGACGCTGAGCGCGGCGCGCCGCTGCTCGGTCTCGGCCGTCATGGTCTCCACCAGCGCGGCGACCCCGTCCAGGTGCCGGATGCGGGTGGGGGCCAGCGCCCCGAGTTCGGCGCCGAAGCCGACCAGGGTCAGCGTCAGCCGGTCGGACCAGCCGCTGGTGGCGAGTTCGGCGGCGATCGAGGCGAAGACCGCCGTACGGTCCGCCTCCGCGCCGGTCAGCGAGACGATGCCGGGCACGGCCTCCAGGTTGAGCAGCAGGCGCGCCTCGTCCAGCGTGCCGAGGCTGACCAGTCCCGGGTAGGGGGCGGCGGTTCCGTCGTCCGCGTGCTCGGTGATGGCCGAGCGGCGCAGCCGCCAGAACGTCTCGTCCTGGCCGAGCTGCCAGGGGCGCGGCGGCTCTCCGGAGGCCGCGGAGAGTTGGAGGTGCAGTTCGGTGCCGGTCAGCCACGCGGCGTAGACGACGGGCAGCTCGCGCCCGTCGGCGGCCAGCGCCGTCGACAGGCCGCGCAGCGCCCGGTCCAGGTCGCGTACGGCCACGGGGTCGGCGCCGACCAGCAGCGCCTCCTCGGCGCGGGCGGCCGGGCCGGTCGGCGTGAGGTCGATGCCGAGGCCGAGCGCCGACATGGCCGACTGCCACAGCGCGGCCCTGCGCCGCCGGCCCAGCGCGGCCAACAGCCCGGCGGCCAGCAGCGGGGCGCCGATCAGCGCCTCGGAGAGGCCGAACGCCGACTCGTCGGCGGACGTGGCGGAGTCGGCGGATTGCCTGTCGTCCGGGGTGGCCGGGGCCGGCTCGGGGACGCTGGGCCGGGCCGGCTGGTCGACGGAGATGTCCCGCGCCTGGTCGGCGCGGCCGGGGTCGACGTCGCGGTGCGGGGTGCGGCTGGACTTGTCGTACTCGCGGATCTGCTCCCGCAGGCCCTTGGTGATCTCCGGCGAGTCCTCGGGCATCTCGACCAGTTCGCCGCCGTGCGCGTCGGCGGGCATCTCCATGATCCAGCCGGGGCGGATCAGGCTGGCCTGGGAGAGCCTGGAACCGTCGGGCTGCACCCGGTCCTTGTTGAGCTGGTAGATCTCCTTGTAGCGGCGGCCGTCGTCCAGGTGCCGTTCGGCGATCTCCCACAGCGAGTCGTGGTGCCGGCCCTCGGGCGGCTGGATGCGGTAGAACTTCGTCTGCCGCCGCTCCTCGCCCACGCGCGCGCTGCCCGTGCCGGGCCGCGTGGGGTCCACCATCCGCTGCTGGTGCGGTTCCAGGTGACGCTGGCCCTCGCCGACCCGCTCGCCGCCCGGGGTCTGCTGGGCGGAGGCGACGGTGCCGCGCGCGTTGTCCTCGTACGCGTTGCCGATCTGGGACAGCCCGGGGGTCAGGCTCGCGGCGGACGCGCCGACCAGCAGCAGCGCGGCCACCAGTTGCCGCGCCAGCAACTGGGTCGGCCCGGCGCCCGGCACCCGCGACGGCATGCCGACGCCGGAGATCTCCGCCTTGCCCTCGACGATCACGCACGCGGCGAACTGCGCCCAGGCCAGCCACACCACGACGGTCAGCACGTCGACGAAGACGCTCGCGGTGATCGGCTGCCGCACCGTCTCCAGCGTCGGCGCCTCGTGGGGCAGCGGCCAGCCGACGAAGTAGGCGAGCGCGCCGGGTACGCCGATGAGCAGCGCGGACAGCGCGACGAACGCGAAGAACGCCTTGACGAAGTCGCCCGCCGTACGGGTACGCACGGGCAGCGGCTGCGGCTGCCGTCGCGGCTGCGAGCCGGACGGGCCTGGGGTGGGGCGGGCGGTGCGCGCCATGGGCGGTATTCCTCAGCCTCGGGTGGGAGCGTCAAACGGGTCGGCGTGGCGTGTGCGGCGAGCGACGCGGGGCGACGCGTGCGGACGGGGGCTCAGTACCGGGGCACCCCCGGCGGCGGACGCCACCCGCGCCACCCGGCCGGCCGCGAGGCCCCCGGGGGCCCGGGCGGTACGGGCGGTACGGGCGGTACGGGAGCCTCCGCCGGCCCGGCTGCTGCCCGGCGGCCCGGTCGTACGGCGCGCGCTGGTCGTAGGGGCTCCGCCGGGTGCGCGGGCTCCGGCGCGTGCGGGGGCCGCGCCGGGAGCACGGGCCGGGTCGCGCGTACGGGTCGGGTCGTGTGGGGGTCAGCCGACATGGGACTCCGCCTTGGACGAGCCGCGCACCGTGAAGGAGCCGTTGTAGAACAGGCCGGTCAGCACGGGTTCGTAGGTGAGTTGGATCTCGACCTCGACCTGTTCGGCGTTGGCCGACAGGCAGCGCGACGCGGCGACGTCCGGGCCCGAGAGCCCGGCCTCGCGGGCGAACTGGCGCACCCGGGCGCCGCAGTTCTCGTAGTTGATGGGCGCGCTCGTGCCGCCACTGGCGCGCAGCGCCGCCTCGTCGATGTCCTGCGCGGCGTACCGGGCTTCATTCTTCTCATACTTCTTCCCTCACGATCTATAATTCCCATTCCTACCTCCCTCCCCTTTCCCTTCCTTCCTCTTCCCTCTCCTCCCCCTCCCTCTTCATCTTCTCCTTCCTTCCCTTAATCATAATAAAACATTACTCCTTTCCCCTATCCCCATAAACCACTCTTTATCTCTCCACTTAAACTCCCACCCTCTTCCATTTCTTCTTTATATCTTTTTACCATTTCCCCCACCTTACTTTTATCATTTCTCCATCCCTTATTCCATTACTTAAACATCTCATAACTCTTCCTCACCATTCCTTCCTCTCCCACTCATCACCCCACTCCCAATACTACTCTTTTCTACTACCTCTTTCTCCTTACCACCTTCTACTCCACCCTCTCCCCTCCCCCTACCAATCTTACTTCCTCTTCTTCCCCAATCTTTCCCCACTTCCATTCTCCTACTACTTCTATATTATTTATCCCTTCCTCTCTCTTCTACTCTCTCCTTCCTCCCGCTACACACCTCTTCCCTTCCCTCCACCTATCTTCGCCCCTAATCCCCTCACCATAATCCCTTCCATTTATGAAACATGAACCATCACTTCTCCCCTAGTCAATTGACCTACCAATGCATGGTCCGACATGTATCCCCGGCGTTCCCTGCCCGGCGCTGCGGCCTCGCCCCGCCCCCCACCGGGCCAACGCCCGCGTTGCCCGCAACGCCCGACCACCCGGGCGCCGGGCGCGCGCCCGCTCGGATCGGGCGTACGCCGGGCGCGGGCCCGGACCGTCGCGCGTCGCTCAGCACGCCACACCGCGCTCAGCCCCCGTCCACGACGAACCGCTCGATGGGCCCCTGCGACCGCGCGTGCACGGTGAACCTCATGCCGGGGAACACGGTGGGCACACCGGCCTCGACCTGCACCCCCACCGTGTCGGCGCGCGGCGTGAGCAGCGTCACCTCCGGCTTGATGAGCAGGTTCGGGCCCAGTTGCCGGATGTAGCTGTCGGCCGTGGAGCGCGCCTTGCCGCCCCAGCCGCCGGGGTTCTCGTCCGCCTCGGCGCGCGCCTTGCGCGCGCCGGCCTGCGCCGCCGCCTGGGCGACGTGGTCGGCGAAGAAGTACAGCGCGAACTGCACGGTCGCGAAGATCAGGAAGAACAGGACCGGCGTGAGCAGCACGAACTCGATGGCGGTCATCCCGCTGTCGCTCGTCCGGCCGCCGCTGCCGCGCGCCCGGCCCGGCGCCGCGCCCGCCCGGTCGCGGCCGTCGCCGCGCATGGCGTCCACCCTGCGCCGCACCGCGCGGTGCAGGGCACCGCCCCCGGTTCGTCTCATGCCGTCATCCCCGTTGTCTTCTCGGTCCCCTGGCGCCGCCGCCCCACGGGCGGCCCGGTGGGGCCGGCGCCGCGGCGCTCGTCACCCCGTACGGGCTCCGCCTCGGCACACCCCCGGCCGGTCGCCCGCCGACCACCCGGCCAGCCGACCGGCGGCCACCCAGCGAGCCGGCGCGGTGGGCCGCCCGGCCCCCGGCTGGCTCCGGGACGTTCAGGCCCGTGGCCCGGGTGCTGGCGCGTCAGCGGGTGGTGGCGTCAGTGGGTCTACTGGCGTCGGCAGGTCGTGCTGGCCTCGGCAGGTCGTGCCGGCCTCAGCAGGTCTTGCTGGCGTCCGCGCCCTTGATGCAGTCGCCGACCTTGTCCGCGCCGTCGCTGAGGGCGGCGTTGATGATCGCGGCGACCACGCCGACGATCGCGACCACGACGGCCGAGATGATGACCCACTCCACGGCGGAGGCGCCGCGGTCGAGTTCGCCGGAGCGGGCGCGTTCCACTCGGCCGCGCACGAAGGCGAGCAGGAAGTCGAGCGCCGGGTGGCTGATGCGAGGGCCTGTGTTCATGGTGATGAGTGTCCTCTCAGGTGGTGGGGGGAGTAGCGAGGGAACGGTGACCGTTGGAGAAGGGCTGTGTCGGCGGTGTCGGCATGGTCAGACCTCGAAGACGCGCATCGCGGCCGGAAAGATGAGGAAGACCAGGAACCCCGCACACAGCAGCAGTTGCGCCACCAGCATCGACTGCGACTTTTCTCCAGCGCTCCCTTCGATCTCCGCGAGCTCTCGGTGCCGCATCGTTTCCGCGCGCGACCCGAGTGATTCACGTACCTTCGCCCCGTCGTCCGCGACGAGCGCGAGGGACGACGAGAGGTCCTTGAGTTCATCGACGCCAAGTTCCTCGCCGAGGTTCCCGAGCGCCTGCCACTGACTGGTCCCGGTGATCCGGGCGTCCGCGAGCGCGTTCTTGATCCGCCGCAGCGCCCAGCCGTCGCTGACGTCGGCCGCGGCCATCAGCGACTCGGGCAGGCCGCGCCCGCCGGCGAGGTTCATCGCGACCAGGTCCAGGTACGCGCCGATCACCCGGCGCAGGTCGCGCCGCTTGTCCGCGGCGTCCCGGCGTACCTCCAGGTCCGGCAGCATGAAGAAGACCGCGCCGAACAGCAGCGCCATCCACACCGGGATGATCGGGCTGCTGCCGAAGCCGAGCGTCCAGACGATGACGAAGACGAACGGGCCGAAGACCAGCCCGGCCGCGCCCAGCAGCACCTTGGTCGCCAGGAACGACTCCCAGCTCCGCTCCAGGACCGCCAGGTCGGCCCTCAGCGAGCGCTGTTCCCAGCCCTGTTGCAGGTAGAGGTCGGCGACCCGCTGGCCGATCCGGACGCGGGCGGCCTCCAGCCGGCTCTCCTGGCCCGCGCCACCGGCCTGGCCTCGGTCGGCCTCGTACCGGCCGGCGTGCGCCGAGCCGCGCGCCCGCAGCGCGTCGATCTGCGCGACCCGCGCCACCGCCCCGCGCCGGCCGGGCATCAGGGCGCGGACCAGGGTGTAGACGCCGAGCCCGAAGACGGCACCGACCAGGACCGGCATCGTGATTCCGCTGTTCATCGGGGGGTCACCTCATCGCCGTAGACGGGGGCCTGCACGGTGCCCGCGCCGGGCTGCCGCGCCGCGTGGGCGCCGGCGCGCGCCGGTGCGTACCGCTCCGGCGTCGCGTCCCGGGTCAGGAACCGGTCCGGCGTGTCGATGCTGGACAGCTTGCGCAGCCACCAGAAGCCCATCGCGAACAGGGCGCACACGCAGGCCAGTACGAGCTGCCCGACCGGCGTCCCGTACGGCTCGACGAAGTCCCGGTTGAAGATCGACAAGCCGAGCACGAACGCGATCGAGACGCCGACCACGATCTGCACGCTGCGCCGGGTGCTGGCGCGCTGCGCCATGACCCGCTGTCGCATGTCGACCTCCTCGCGCGCCGACTTGGCCAGCGCGCCCAGCACCTCGCGCAGGCCGGGTCCGCGCAGCCGGGAGTTGAGGATGAGGGCGGCGATGATGATGTCGGCCGACGCGTCGTCGATCTCGTCGGCGAGTTGTTGCAGCGCGTCCGGCAACGGCGTACGCGCCCGCAACCGGTCCACCAGCGCGTCCAGGTGCGGGCGCAGCGCCGGCGCGGCGGCCCGCGCGGAGGACGGGATCGCCTGCTCCAGGCCGACCGCGCCGGCGATGGTGTCGCGCAGCGACTCGGTCCACGCGGCCAGCGCCTCGACCCGGCGCATCGCGGAGCGCTCCTCGGCCGCGCCGCCGAACAGCCGGTCCCAGACGAAGACCAGCACGCCGGCCGCCAGGCCCGCCACGATCCAGCGGGTCAGCAACAGCACGGCCAGGCCGACACCGATCGCGAGCGAGCCGCGCCGGCTGGCGAACCGGGCCAGTTCGGCGGCCCGCTGGCCGGCCTTGGCCTTCTCGTGTTCCGGCTTGGGCGGCAGCCCCCGGATGGCGACGATCAGCAGCGCGACGCCGCCACCGACGACCACGCCGGACAACAGCGCGAACAGCGTGGGCAGCGAGAAGAACCCACCCATCGACGTGATTTCGTTCATACGGCCCTACCCCCAGGCCCCGGACGGGCGGTAGCCGAACGCGGCCAACTCGTCCAGGCAGGTGACCGGCGCGTGCGGCACGACGCGGCCGTCGGCCGTCTCGATGAACACCTCGCTGGAGAGCACCCGGCCGTCGACCCCGTTGACCTCGCGCACGGATGTGACGCGGCGGCTGAGCGTGCCGCCGCTGGCGTAGTCGTTGCGGCGCTCGACGAAGACGACGAAGTTGACCGCGCCCGCGACCAGCATGTGGCTGGCCTCGATGGGCAGTCGCTCGTTCGCCTGGAGCGCGTAGGTAGAGATGCGGTTGAACACCTCGCTGGAACTGTTGGCGTGGATGGTGGAGAGCGAGCCGTCGTTGCCCTGCGACATCGCGTTGAGCATGGTGACGATCTCGTCGCCGAGCACTTCGCCGACGATGACGCGGGAGGGGTTCATGCGCAGCGAGCGGCGCACCAGCTCGGCCATGCTGATCGTGCCCTGCCCCTCGGAGTTGGGCAGCCGCTCCTCGAACGCCACGACGTTGGGGTGCAGGTCGGGGAACTGGTCGAGGCCCAGTTCCAGCGCCCGTTCCACGGTGATCAGCCGCTCGCTGGGCGGGATCTCGTTGGCCAGCGCCCGCAGCAGCGTGGTCTTGCCGGCGTTGGTGGCCCCGGCGATCATGATGTTCTTCCGCGCCCGCACCGCGCAGGCCAGGAAGTTGCCCAGCTCCGGGGTGAGCGTGCCGTTGCGCACCAGGTCGGCCATGAAGACCTTGCCGAGCCGCGCCCGCCGGATGGACAGCGCGGGCCGCCGGGTGACGTCCATGACGGCGGAGAGCCGGGAGCCGTCGGGCAGCCGCAGGTCGAGCTGCGGGTTGGCGGTGTCGAACGGGCGCGACGACAGGCCGGAGTACGCGCCGAGCACCTGGATCAGTTCGATCAGTTCCTCGTCGCTCTCGGCGACCGGCTCGCCCTGCTCCTCGCGGCCGTCCGCGTAGCCGATGAAGACCCGGTCGCAGCCGTTGATGTCGATGTTCTCGACCTCGGGGTCGTCGAGCAGCGGTTGCAGCCGGCCGACGCCGAACAGCGCGGCGTGCACGGCCGCCGCGTAGCTCTCCTCGGTCTCCGCGTCCAGCGGCGTGCGCCCGAGGTTGATCTCGGCGCGCGCGTAGTCCTCAAGGATCTGCGCGATGACGGCGCGCGCGTACTGCCGCTCGTCCTCGGGCGTCATCGGCGCGGCGCCGGCGACCTGGTCGATCCGACGCTGCTCGGCGATCCGGTCGCCGGCCTCCTGCCGGAAGCGCTTGACGAGCTGGTGGTCGACGGTGCTCACCAGCCCGCTCCCCCTCCGGCCCCACCCGCACCACCGACCGCACCGGGCCGGTGCTCGGGCTGCGCGGCACCGCCGTCGTACGGGGCGGGGGTGTCGTGCGGGGCGCGGGTGTCGTACGAGGTCTGCGGGTCGTACGCGCTGCCGCCGTCGAGCGCGGCCTGGCGGTCGTACGGGCTGCCGCCGTCGTACGGGCTGCCGCCGTCGTGCGCGGCGGGCGGCTGGGGTTCGGGCTGCGGCTGGGCCCGGCCGGGGCGCGGCATCTGGTGGATCTGCTGGGTGCGCTCGTTCTCGCGGATCTGGTCGCGCGGTGGGCGGGGCTGGTCGAGCTGGCCGCCCTGCTCGCGCGGCGGTTGGGCGTGCCGAGCGGAGGGCTGCTCGCCGTGGTCGCCCGACGCGTGCTGCGGCGGGGGCTGGGCGCCCGGTATGGGCTGGGCGCCGGAGGCCGGCTGCTGGGCCGTCGCCTCCGGGCCGCCGGGGCGGCGGTGCGCGCCCGCGCCGGGCCGCGACGCGGGGCCGCCGTGCGGCGGCATCGGTCCGCTGGGGGCGACCCCGTCGGGGCCGGGGGCGCCAGGGGCCGGCTGGGCGCCGTGGCCCGGCTGGGCCGGGTGGCCCGCGGAACCCGGCTGGCCCGGCAGCGGCTGGGCCTGGTGGCCGGCCTGACCCGCCTGACCCACCTGGCCCGCCTGCCCGACCTGGCCGGGCAGCGGCTGGCCGGCCGGCCGCGCGCCGGGCACGCGGCCCGCGCCGCCGACACCACCGCGCGCCCCGCCGGGGGTGGACGCGCCGGCGGGCGCGCCGGCGAACGCCGCGCCGAACTGCTGGTGCAGGTCGCCGACGACCTTCCGCGCCGAGCGGATGAGCAGCGACTTGTCCAACCGGCCACGCTTGCGCCCGGCCAACTGGTCAGCGCCGGAGGCGTCCCGCGCGATGACGCCCACCACGCGTGCCCCGGCCTGCGCCGCCACCAACATGTCGTTGACCTGCCCGACGAGCCGGCTCGCGCTCCCCACGTCGGCCACCAGGAGCACGCCGATCAGCGGCGTTCCCAACTGCGCCGCGCCGCGCTGCCCGCCGTGCAGCCGGGCCGACAGCGCCGCGGCCCGGTCCCTGACCCGCGCGAGCTGCTCCGGCTCCGTACCCGCGACCAGCAACACGATCGAGGCGTACGGGAACATCTCCACGGCCACCGCGTCCGCCCCGACCCGGCCGCAGTCGGCTATGACGTCGGCGGGGCCGTGCGGCGAGTCGCCGAGCCCGGCGAACGCGCGCCCCAGCATCGGCCACAGCCCGGCGAGCCCGGCCGACTGCTCGGAGCTGCCGAGCCCCACGAGCACGTCGAGGCCGCCCAGCATGGGCTGCGCGTGGTCCCACAACTGGTCGGGCACCAGGCCGCGGCGGGCGGTGGCGCCGATCGAGAGCATGCCGGTGTTCGGGTCCAGCGGCCCGCCGTGCGCCGCCGAGCCCCGGTAGACGAGGTCCCCACCGGCCGGGTCCACCTCGGCCAGGAGCACGCGCCGAGGCCAGACCGCCGCCATCGCGACGGCGGCCGTGGTGACCCCCGGCGAGCCCTTGTCCGCGGCGAGAGCGATGAGCGCCATATCCCCTACGTTCCCTGTCCCCTGGCCCCTCGGCTCAGGTGCCGCTGTTGGTGGACAGCCGCACGACGGAGACCGCGCCGTTGGCCGCCGCCTGGGTGAGCGCGGGCGCCTCGTCCTGGTTGACCACGACCGCGACCGGCAGGTCCCCGCCGCCGATCCCGTCGTTGGTGCCGGTCACCGTGTCCACGGTCGCGCTGCGGACCAGCAGGGCGTCACCGCCGCCCGAGTCGCCGCCGTCCCCCGAGGAACCGCCGGAGCCACCCTTGGCGTCTCCCACCCGGTACGCGGCGACCACGTCGCCGGCCTTGAGGCCGCGCGGGTACTGCCCGTCCTTGAGCGAGAGCCCGACCACGACCTTGCCCTCGGGCAGGCCCTTCTTGTCAGTCAGCATCGAACCGACGAGAAGCGAGCCTTTCGTCAGGTCGGCGGCGGCCCGGTAATTGGACAGTGCTTTCCACTGCTCCCATTTCACGTAATCGACACCGGAATCCTCGGCAACCATCACGGGTTCGATAGCGGACCTCGGGATCGGCTTACCCGCGCTCACCTTCTCCTTGATCTTCACCACTTCAATACGGTCACCGGCGCGCAACACCAGGACGGTCGCCCCCAACGCGCCCACCAGGATGAGGAGTACGGCGAGCGCGGCGAGTGCCGGTTTCCGTTCACGAGGCGCGGAAGGGAGCCTCTCCCCCGCTGGCTGACCGGGTGCGGTACCCCGGCCACTGCCCGCGCCCGTGCGCTCCTGAATCTTCACGCCACTGCCCCCGAAGTTATGTCCGTATTCAGGCATTTGCCCGCTACAGCCACTGTCGCACGCTTAAACCGCAGACTAAGAAGCTGTCAAGTCATCGCACCGTATCAGCAGCCTATAGCGGCCTCAAGGCGCGCCAGTGGCACTCACCACTCCCCGGTCCCACCGTTATCCACACGCAAGGGAACCGTCGCCATTGCCGTACGCATCCATGTCATCATCGGTGGCGTTTCTCATCGAACACCCACGGGAGATACGTACGTTGAACACACAGACACGCTTCGGCGCAGGCATCGTGCTGCTCGTGGCCGCCTCGATGACGCTGACGGCATGCGGAGGTGACTCCGACTCAGGCTCCGACAGCAAGGACAAGATCAAGGGCGCCGAGACCTCGTCGACACCCCCGCCCGTCACCTCCACCCCAAGCTCAACCCCCATGGACGACGGGATCGACCGCCCGGAGATCAAGCTGCCGGCGGACGTGAAGAACGTCTTCGAGGACAGCAAGACGGGCGACCCGAAGAAGGACGCGGTGCTGGCGGACAGCGAGCGCGGACTCAATGCCATCGACGAGGCCATCACCAGTGGTAGCACAGAGCGGCCCGCTCTCAAGTTCTACGTAAAGGACATGGCCCTACTGTCCGCGCTGGAGTACATCAAGTCCTATTACGACGCTGGAGTCACCTTCACGGGAAGCACGCGCTACTACAACCGCAAGGTCACGTTCCTCAAGGACGGGTCAGCAGTCGTCAATTACTGCTCAGATCAGACGAAGTCGAGTAGCGTCAACAAAAAGACGGGCAAGGTCAAGAAGAACGAGCCGGGGCCGGGAAATGTCGGCTACTACACAGACACTCTCACCAAGAACAACCTGGGGGTGTGGCAGATGACCAAGGCCATCTCGACAAGCGGGGGAGAGAAGTGCCAGGCTTGAGGCGTCAAATCATCACTTGCAGTGCAGGCACCATAGCCATTGCAGTATTGACGGTTACGCTACCCACGGCAGCACAGGCAACTGAAACCAGGGGCGGACGCGACCCCGGATCCCAACGAGCCGAGGTGAATCCCTCCGGCACCAACCAGAAAGTCGCCGTAGGCGTCGAGTCGTCGGGCGTGGAAGTCAACGTCCAGGGCAGCAACGGCCAGGGCAAGAAAGGCACGCTGACCCCAAGAAACTCCAACTGGAAGCCCCCGGCCTGCTGGTACGAGCCGCGGATCACGCCCAAGGAACTCAAGGGCACGATCGAGGGCCTGGAGAAGATGCCCGGCTTCTTCGGCATCGGGCCCACGTTCGCTCAGGTCTACAAGACCATCTTCCAGACCCACAAGTACGACGACTACAACATGAAGAAGCAGGGCAAGGGCCAATTCTGGGTAGCGGTCGTCAACAAGAACCGCAAGGACGAACCCGAGGCACAGTCCTGCAACCGGTTGCCCTTCTGGGTCGATGAGGGCGAGACGCCGGACGAACCGCTCGCCATCTCGTCGAAGATCCTCGCCGAGTACGCCTACGACGAGCTCCCCGTCCCGGACACGGACATCACCATGAATCCGTCTGGCAAGCAGACGGTCAACCTGGACACCTGGATCTGGCTCGACAAGGCGCGGTTCAAGCCCGTCTCCGCAAAGGCCAGCCTGTCCAGCATCGGCCTCTCGGCCACCACCACCGCCAAGCCGGTCTCCCTCACCATCGAACCCGGCACCCAGGACGCCAAGGTCCACCCCGCCTCAGGCGAATGCCGCATCGCCGCAGACGGCAGCATCGGCACCCCGTACAGCGACGACAAGAAGAACCAGGCCCCGCCGTGCGGCGTGACCTACCTCCGGGCCACCAACCAGACCGGCCCGCACCCGCTCAAGGCCACCGTCACCTGGGAGATCTCCTGGACCAGCTCCGACGGTGACGGCGGCGCCCTCCCCACCGGCACGTACGGGGACACCACGGACGTCACCGTCGGCGAAGTGCAGTCCATCAACCGATGACGCCGCGCCGCGAGCCGGTTGCCGCGGCGCGGACGGCAACCGGCTTCGAGTCGGCCCCACGCGAGCGCCTCGCGAGCCGCGAGACAGCCCCGAGTCGCGCTACGAGACGGCCGGCCGCGCCGGCGACGGCCCGTCCGCGCCGGCGGACGCGTCGTCGTCGCCCTGCGCGCGCAACTCGGCGGCCATCGCGTCCGTACGCTCCCGCAGCGCGCGAACCCGCTCCAGCGCCTTGTCGTCCAGCGCGGCGGGGTCGGCCGGGATCACCGGCACGCCGGCCGCCTGCGCCGTGACCACCAGGCTGTAGGCGACGTCCGTCTGGTGCGCCAGGAGCGCCGTCGTGAACAGGTTGGCCCGCAGCGTCTTCTCTCGGCCGAACGCGCCCCGGTACGTCACCTCGCAGGCGACGTTGACGCTGTCGAGCCGCTGCTCGCTGGCCTGCTCCAGGGCCGCGAGCACGACGGTGGCCAGGCCCTCGACCACCTTCGTCACCGCCCACTTGCGCCCGGGCAGCGGCGGCAGCACCTCACGGATTCGGTCCACCTCGGCGTCGAGGCCCTCCGTGGTCATGGCGTCGAACGCGTTGTGCAGCCGCAGCCCCGTGACCTTCTTCCACGGGATGTCCTCGCCCTCGAAACCCACGGACTCCGGCCCGAAGCGCAACGCCCCGAGGCTGTCCAGGGCGCGCAGCGCCTTGGCGGTGATGGCGGGCACGCGCGGGTGCTGGCAGATGAGGGTGCCCAGCGAGAACTCCCACTCCCGCTCGGCCGGCGCGGCCGGCGGCGGCAGCGCGCCGAGCACGCCGAGCACCCACTCACCGGAGGCGTTCGCTCCGGTCCTGCGGGCATCGACGCCCCGCCCGATGACCTCGCGCCCGACGTTCGCCGCGGCGGAGGTCACCGCCTCGCCCATGTCGCGTATCCGACCCCGAACCCCCATGTGCGTCCTCCCCCTGGCAGGTCTCTTCCGCCCGTGTCGCCATTACTGCCACACACACGCGGGCGCGCGTGGCGGAGCCGACAGTCGGGCACGTCAAACCGTCACCTTACGCAAGGTCCGACACGATCACGCCACGCCGGAGGCTCCCTCGCCATGGGGGTTCACTTCGCGCGCGCGACCCACCGCCGGTGGGGGTTCAGGACGCGTCGTACGCCCGCGCGTCGCTGGCCGACACCTTGTCCGGCTCCGCCGCTATCGCGGCGTCGATGAGCGGCAACAGCTTCTCGACGTGCGTGCCGGCCTTCTCGTGGCGGCCCTTGAGTTCGGTGTGCCAGGCCCGGGCGTTCTTGCCCACCCAGACCGCGTCTCCCCCGATGTCCTCGGTGGGCGTCTTGAGCGCCTTCTTCAGCCCCTCCGCCTCCCTCGCCACGTCGCGGCGGAGTTTTTCGAGGTCCGCCTTACGCGGATTTGCCACCTTGTCCTCTGACTCGCCCACCGGCTGCTCCCCCTTGCTGCGTCGGTATCCCGGATCGGGCCACCCTACAAATGCGCGCCCATCGCGGGCGAGCGACAGGTTGCCCCATACAACGGTTAGCTCCTAGCCTGCCTTGATGGAATCACCAGAAACCCAAGAGACGCCCGACGTGCTGGTTCTCCCCACCATGGCGGACATCGCCCGTGACGACGCCGGTACGCCCCTCCTGGATGGTTCCATTGAGGTGATGCTCATCCCACTGGAGGCCGAGTCCGGGGGCGTACAACGGGTCGCCCTCGCTTTCACCACGGTGCCGCTCCTGGTTGAGGCCATGGGTGAGGAACAGCCGTGGGTGGCCATCCCGGTGGACGAACTGGAGAAGGCATTGGAGGGTTCGGGGGCTCAAGCCGTCCTCGTCGACCCGGAGTTGGCGGACGACGGAGCGGGGGGTGTGGCAGGTGGTTGACAAGAACTTCTCCGGAATCAACCCGGACAACCTCCAGACGACCATCGGCAAACTCGTTTCCGGTAGCAAGACGTTGCGCGGCGGCAAAACCGCGTACTTCTCCCGGTTCGAGAAGCACGGCATCGACACGCACCACCTCACCGAACTCGGCAAGATCGCGTCGTGGGTGGATGACGAACTGCCCATGCTGCGCAGGCGGCAGGCGCTCGCGGCAGCGATGGAGTTCAAGGGGGTGGGGCCCAAGCCCACCATGGTGCAGGTCCCGGAGCCGGTACTCACCGTGCAGCAGGCGCGGGAGGCGGGCAAGAAGCTCGCGGCCGACGCCAACAAGGCGGAGAAACTCGGGCCAGGCGAGGCCGGCGCGGAGTTCCACCGCATCGCGGCGGAGCTGAACAAACACCGCGGAGACCCCGACTACGCCTCCGCCTTTTACGCCGCCATGGACCCGAACCTGGTCAAGACCCTGCCCACCGCTCTCGCCATGGCAGGCGCGCCCACGGCTAAGGAGGACGTCAAGGCGTTCGGTGCCGCGTTCACCGCCGCGGTCAACGCGGACTATCCGGCACCCGGTTTCGCCAAGACACTGGAACTCTTCCACGGCGACATTCCCAAGGACGACCCCGGGGCGGTGTTCAACCGGGCCCTGATGCAGGGGGAAGACCCCGATCTGTGGGAGACGGCCTGGAAGCACCTGACAAAGGCCGTGACGGACCTGGGCGACCCCAAGGCGACCTGGACGGTGCATTCCGGTCTCGTCGCGGGCGTCATCGGCGCCCAGTCCAAATACGCGGACATCTTCTGGAACCAGGCGTCCGGTTTCTCGGCGGCGGCCAAGGAGGCGTACGAGAAGCGTCTGAACGCCATGACGCCGAAGGAGCGGGCCGCTTTCAAGAAGGAGACCCGGGCCAACGCCAAGGCCGCCAAGGGGGCCAGCCGCCAGGCGGAGCGGGCCTTCGCCAAATACGGTCTCGGCCCCATGTCCCGGCTGATGGAATCCACCGTCGGCGACAGCGCGCGCTGGTTCATGGACAAGGTCCCTGGCATCACGCCACGCCCCACCCCCTCCGGCAATGTCGGCCGGCTGGGCAAGGCGCTGCGCTTCGGCTCGAAGGTCCCCCTGGTCGGCTCGCTGCTGACCATCGGCGGCATCGGCTACGACATCAAGGTCAACGGCGCCGAGAAGGACGTCGCCATCGCCTCCAACACGGCCTCCCTGGGGGCTGGCATGGCGGGCACGTGGATGGGTGTCGCGGGCGTCGCGGCCATGGGCGGCCCCGTCGGCTGGGGCGTGGCCGCGGGCATCGTCGTGGGCGCCGGGCTCGGCTACGCCGCGTACTACGCCCTGAACACCGACACGGGCAAGAAGGTGGTCAACGCGGCCAGCGGGGCGATCAAGGACGCCGGGAAGAAGATCGGTGGCGCGGCCAAGAAGGTGGGTGGGGCAGCCAAGAAAGTCGGCGGCTGGCTCGGGTTGTAGCGCCGACCCGAGCCGGACACGACAGCACCCGAATCGACGGCGGGACACCAGCGCATGGGACGGAAGAAGCAGAAGCGCGGCGGGGCGGAGTGGCGACAGCCACCCAAGTCCGCTCACTGGCGGGCGGTGGACGCGGCGAGCCGCGAGCGCCGCGCCCTCGGTAAGCGTCCCGCGCTACCGCAGCGCAGACTCATCTACAGCGTCTTCGCCGCCTTTCTGCTGACCTGCTCCGCGTTCCTGTTCTTCTTCTGGATTCCCTCCCACGCGCTGGTCGATGACCTGCGGTCGCGCGGCATCGCCACGACGGCCGAGGTCACCGACTCGCCCAGGGATCGATTCGGCAGTGCGGGCAATATTCAGGTGCGCTTCGACGGACCCGACGGCCCCCTGCGCAAAACCCTGAGCGAATGGGGCGGCAAACGCCCCGAGGGCCTACCCCAGGGCTCTTTCGTCCGCGTCGTCTACGACCCGAACGACCCGAGCCGCGTCCTCACCCAGAAATGGGTCAACAATCCCCCCACGCTGACGTTTCCCATGGCCGCCTGCATTGCCGTGGCCTCGCTACTCCTGGCCGGCGGCGTCGCTCTCGTGATACGGCGACGCAAGGTGCTGGCTCTGCTCGACGACAAGGCGTAGGGGTTCGATGGCGAGCCGTAGCGGGCGGCGGCAGCGGCCCTACATTCGCCCGTCAGGATTGCGTAGGCAGTACGTGACGAGCTGGGCGTGAATGGTCGGGACCTTGTCACCCGAGGTCATCTTGGGACACTCGGCGGTCAGTTCCCGGGATCGTCTCCTTGAGTGCCTTCTCGACGTCCGGGCGCATGGCCGCCATCGCCTCAACCGGCATGATTCCTTCGGGCTCTTCTGGCAACTGCTCATCCTTGTCACTGGACGACAGCGCACAGGCACAAAGCCTCTTCACCGCGCTGATTGAGGGCGGTATTGGACACCGCGTCAGAGAATTCAGCTCTATGACGGAAACCGATCCGGAGCAACTACAAACGCCGGCGAGCAACATACGTAATGGACTCGGCAGTGCCGCCGGATATCGCGGCAGGCGTAACGGAGTCGGCGGGCGAGCGCCGGCAGGGCCCGTACGCCCCCCAAGCGTGAGGCGGGACCATCACGCGAAATTGGGCACCTGCGCACCATCGTGGACGAGTTAGGCAAACAGTCGACACACCGCAAGAACAAGGAGAAACGGGAGGGAGCGGGGTCGACGAGAACCACCAGCCACAGTCAGTCAGCGGTACGCGAAACGGCGATGAGAGCCATGAACGACCGCGCGCTACCGTCGGTCACCGCGCGGTCGTAAGTAAGGCGCGAGAAACGGCTGTTGGCTACTCAGCGCACGTGTTGACTTACCCTCCGACAGGATTCGCAACGACTCAGGAATTGCCGGTCGTTCACCCCACTTGCCACCGTGCGGAGGTCAGTGTGACACGCTTGTACCAGAGTGCTGACGTTGTAACACACCGAGGCCCATTCCCGGTGGGGTAACGTCAGTTGCGGCTTGCAGGCAGTCTGTTTGCCGCCATAACGAGGGGAGTAGCCGCATGTCAATGCGCGGCGCTGATGTCGAGCTGCTGAGGAAGCTGTCGCGGGACTTCGGCAAGAAGGAATCGGACGTCCGGAGCCTTATCTCGTTCCTGGACACCCAGACCAGTAGCAGCGAGAGCTACTGGAAGGGTGGCAAGGCGGACAAGTTCCGTAGCGACTGGACGGACTTCAAGCCGACCATGGTGAAGATGGCGGAGGCCCTGAAGTCCGCCAAGGAATCGGCCAACACCAACGCCGACAACATCGAGCGTGCGACCTGATCCTTCTCGCCGGTGAGCGAGTTCCGCACGTATGTGGATGAGGCCGGGGTTGCCCACCTTGCGAGGTGGTGGCGACCCCGGCCTCACGCGTGTCACCGGTTGGTGCGGCGCGGCGCTCGCTCCGGCTGAGCCGAGTGGGTGCGCCGCCTCGCGCGCCCCGGGCCGCGCACCACCCGCGCGCACCCGCGCGCACCGGTCGCCCCCGGCGGGGCCGCGCAAGGCCGATCAGGCCCGGCGCGTCACTCCGGCTGGGCGGCCTGGATCGGCATGGCGCCGCCGCCGAAGGCGAACAGCCCGCTGCCGACGGGCCCGCCGCCGCTGTTGGACGCGATGCGGATGTTGAACAGCTCGCCGTCGGTGGAGCTCTGCGGCTGGAGCAGTAGTCCGTTGCGGGACCGCCGGGCCTCGACCACGAAGCCTCGGTACTGCCCGGAGAGCGTGTCCGAGTTGCCGGCGGCTATCAGGCCGTGGTCGCCGTCCATGCCCTTTCGGATGACGGTTTCGAGCGCCTCGTCCAACGGGGCCTCGTAGAGCAGCTCCGCGTCGTCGGCGACCACGACGTACGGGCCGTCGATGGTGTCGATCAGCTCCTCCAGGTCGTCCTCGGTGCTCTCCGCGTTCAACAGCCCGGCCACCAACGGCTCGTCCGCCAGGTCACGCAGCGGCGACTTGCGCGGCGCCACGAGGATGAGCGACGTGCCTCGGGCGAGCAGCGAGCGTGCGGCCGTGACCAGCGTGCTGGACCGGCCGGACTTCGGCGGGCCGGCTATGACGAAGCCGGGGCCGGACTCGGCGAGGTCGATCCCGACGGGCCGCAGCTCGTCGCCGCCCACGCCGATGAGGGCCCACAGCGGGGGGGGCACCAGGGTGGGCTGGAGGGCCATCGCCTCGGCGGCGCTGATCCGTGCGGGCAGCGCGTCCACGCGCAGCGGGCGCAGGGCCGCTGGTGTGTCGGGGCCCAGCGGCTCCGCCGCCGCGCTGATCGCGCGGAACGCCTCGACCTGGGCCCGGCCGGACGGGTCGGCCGCGAGCAGGGCGACCTGGCTCTCCAGCACCCCGCCGTCGGTGAGGCTGAGGGCGCGCCCGGGAGGCATGTCGTGCGGGACGTCGCGCGTGTTGAGGCCGGCCACCGCGAAGTCGTTGGGGTCGGAGAGCCGCAGCACGTGCTTGCTGCCGAAGGACGAGGAGACCTGGCCCTGGAAGCCCGTGCGGTCCGCGGTCATCACGACCTTCAGCCCGACGGCCCCGCCCTCTCGGAAGATCCGGTTGGCGGACTCCATGAGGCGGCCGTAGTCGTAGTTCTCGAAGTCCGCGACGAAGCCCTCCCAGCCGTCGAAGAAGACGACCATCAGGGGCAGCCGCTCCTCCGGCGGGGCGGACTCGCGCTGCTCCGCGGCGCTTGCCGCGCCCTGGGCCGCCAGGAACTGCTGGCGGCGGGATATCTCGACCAGCAGCCGGTCAAGCAGCCGGCGCACGCGCTCGGGCTGGTCGCGGCTGACGACCGCCCCGCAGTGCGGCAGGCCGGCCAGCGGGAGCAGGGCGTTGGCCCCGCAGTCGATGCCGTAGACGTGCACGTCGCGCGGGGACGAGGTCTGGGCGAGGCGACCGGCGAGCGTGCGCAGGGCGGTGGAGCGGCCGGAGCGGGGGCCGCCGACGATCATGGTGTTCTCGCCGTGGACCAGGTCGACGGCGAGTGCCGTACGGGCCTGCTGGCTGGGCAGGTCGGTCATGCCGAAGGGGATCGCCGTCGCGCTCGTACCGCCGGAGGTGGACAAGACGTCGAGGTGCGCCAACTCGTCCACCGTGACCTCCTGGGGCAGGGGCGGCAGCCAGGGGCTGCGCGGGGTGCTGAAGCCCAGCGCTTCCGCACCGCCCCTGATGGCGTCCACGAGGACCGCCAGGTCGGTGACGAGCGTGCCGTCGTCCTCGTCGTCGCCGGACCTCGGCAGTGGGCGGCTGTACGAGGTCCAGGCGATCGGCGACACGTCCGCCTGCGGGCCGGAGCTTCCGTCGCTCGGGCGACGGCCACCGATACGCGCGGACTGCACGGCGACCAGGGCCTGCGCTCCGGAGCGCACATAGGCCCGGCCCGGGGTGGACTTGGCGATGGCTCCGGCGTCCGGGGCGTCGATGACGTCGGAGGACTCGGCGCCGTCCGTCACGCGCAGCGCGATCCGCAGGTTGGTGTTGGCACGGATGTCGGCGCTGACGACGCCCGCCGGCCGCTGTGTGGCCAGGATGAGGTGCACCCCGAGCGAGCGTCCGCGGCGGGCGATGTCCACCAGGCCCGCGATGAAGTCCGGCAGTTCGGCGACGAGCGAGGCGAACTCGTCGATGATGAGGACCAGTCGTGGCATCGGCGCGAGGTCCGGTCGCAGCCGACGGGTGTCGCTGTAGTCCTCGATGTCCTTCGTGCCCGCGTTGAACAGGATCTCCTCGCGCCGCCTGAGCTCCGCCGCCAGCGAGGCCAGGGCCCGCTCGGTCAGGTGGGCGTCCAGGTCGCTCACCATGCCCACCGTGTGCGGAAGCCGCGCGCAGTCCTGGAAGGCGCTGCCGCCCTTGTAGTCGATCAGCACGAAGTTCAGGGCGTCCGGGCGGTTGGCCACGGCCAGCGAGGCGATGATCGTCTGCAGCAGCTCGGACTTACCGGCACCGGTCGTGCCGGCCACCAGCGCGTGCGGCCCGTCCTTGCGGATGTCCAGGTGGAACGGCCCGTCGGCGGCCAGGCCGATCGGTGCGACCGTCGTGGAACCCCCGCGCTGCCACCCGTCCGCGATGTGCGCACCCGTCGGGTCCGGCATGCCGAGCAGCGTCAACAGGCGTGCGGACGTGGGCAGCGCGGCGTCGGCGTCGTCCCGGCTGACGTCCCGCACCGGGGCCAGGGAGCGGCTGATGAGCTCGCACCACTCGGGCGTGACGTGGTCGGCCAGGACGGAGCCGACCGACTCCAGGCCGCCGCCGCGCACGAAGAAGTGGGACGCGGACTGCGGCGTCCAGTTGACGACCGCCGCGCACTCCTCGGGGAGCAGCCGCTCGTCCTGATCGGTGCACAAGGCGTAGATGCCGTGCCGTGGGCCCTCCTGGAGGAGTTGGGGCAGCCCGGGGACGCGGCGCAGGAGGCGCGCCCCGTCCAGTACGAGCAGGACGAACGGGTCGGGCCGCAGCGGCGTGATCGACATGCCCTGCCCGGAGCTGGCCGCCTTGCGACGGTCCAGCTCCGTCAGCAGCTCGCTCACCCGACGGCTGATCGTCTCGGCGTCCGTACCGACGAGCGCCAGGCAGTCCTGGCCCAGTTGGGGCGCGCAGTGCGGCAGCCAGCGCGACCAGCTCCAGGACCGGCCGGCGTCCCGCTCGGAGGAGAGCACCACCAGGGACAGGTCGCGCGGGCTGTGCAGCACGGCGGCCTGCGCCACCAGCCAGTGGGCGGTCGACAGGGCACGGCCCCGCTCCCCCGCCACGCCGACGACCCCGAGCGTGGCGAAGGGCAGGGCGACGGGGACGTCGTGGATGGTGGGCGGCTCGGGCGGGTCCTCGTCGTACTGCTTGCCGGGTTGCAACAGCTCGATCTCGGCCGGCAGGTCGCCCATGCCCACGCGCAGGTGCAGCGCGTCGGGGTCGGTGAGCCGCCGCTCCCACAGGGTGCGCCGGGGGCCGACGGCGCGGAGCATCACCTCGGCCGGGTCCGGCAGGTCCGTGCGGCGGGCCCGCTGGTCCTGGGTGCAGGCGCTGGCGAGGTCGCTCTCGTACTGGCTGAGCTCTTCCTTGTACTGCTTGACGGACTTGCGGAACTTCTTCTTGCCGTGCCGCCGCTCGCTCCAGTAGTGACCGAACACCATCATCGGGCTCATCAGGCAGAACAGCAGCATGTACACCTGCTTGGTCACGAAGAACATCGTGACGCCGAAGAGGCTGGGGATGAACGCCGAGATCAGCTCCAGGCGCGGGCCCTCGCCCCGCGACGGCGGTGCCGGAATGTGCAGCCGGACCCGCGGCCTGACGGCGTTCAGCCGGGGCGGGCGGTTGTAGGCCAGGCCGCCCTCGCCGGTGGCGGAGAGGTGCGCGTCGGGGGGCGAGGGCCTGTCGAGGACGAACATCGAGTCGCCGATGCGGAGCATGGCGCCCAGGCGCCACGGGCTCTCCGCCGTCACCTTCGCCTCGTCGAGCCTGACCGTCGTACCAGGCTGTGGCGTGAGCGTGACGCGGCCGCTCACGTCGATCGAGACGCGCGCCGCCGTGTCGGGCAACGACGGGTCGGGGACGACGAGTCCGTTGGCCGCGCCGGAGCCGATCGTGGTGACGCCGACCGATCGGCGGATGACGCGGCCGGCGGCGGGACCGCCCACGATCCGGATCTCGAAGTCGCCGCTCGGCTCCCCCGCGCGCATCAGCGGCCCGACCGTGTCGTCGACGGAGACCCGCATGCCGTCGCGGAGGACGGACTTGGCGCTCTCGGTGGGGTGGCAGGCGCGGCCGTCCGCCCACAGGGTCGGGCCGGTGGGCTGTGCGTCCGGGTGGCCCTTGGAGCTCCAGGAGAGGGGGACGACGTCGCCGGGGGGTGCCTGGTGGCCGGGCGGGCGGCTGGTGCCGGTCGTGCTCGCCAGTACTGCGGCGATGTCGGCGGCCGTGGCCGAGTCGTCGGCCGTGACCAGCACGTCCTGGGGTTCGGCCCCCGCCCGCACAGCCGTCACCAGGACACGCATGGCTGCCTTCCTCCCCGCCCGCGGCGTTGCGTGGCTCTCAAGTCGTTCGTCCCGAGGCTATCTGTTGGGTGTCTCATCGAACGGATTGCCTGTGGATAACTCCGCGCCGCGTGCGATGTGCGCGGTATGCCCTTGAATGACACGGGACTTCACGGCGCGTGGACGTCATAGATCTTCACGGCGGTCGGGCGGGCCTCGGTTCCGTACGGCTCGGTTCCGCGCGACTGGTTCCGTACGGCTCGGGCCCGCGCGACTGGTTCCGTACGACGTGGTCCCGTACGGCGTGGTCCAGTACGGCGTGTGATGTGGGCCCGGCAGGCGGTGCGGTGGGGTCGCGCGGTCGGGCCCGAAGGCATGACCTCGGGACTACGCCTGGTGTTGGAGGGCGAGCGCGCTGGCCAGGGCCGTCAGGAATGCCTCGGGGTCGCGGGCGGGGATGTTCAGGCCCTCGCCGCGCCGGGTGGCGATGGTGACGCTGTCCATGCCCATCGGTACGGCCCAGCCGCCGCCCACCAGCCGGGGCGGGCGCTGGCCCGCCCAGTGGGCCGTGTCGGCCCCGGCGAACGGGTGGCCCGGGGGCTGTTGGGCGCGGTGCAGCGCGGCGGTGACGGAGGCCGGGTCGAGGTCGGTGAGGGCGAGGCGTTCGCGGCCGACCCGCAGCGTGGTGTGGTCGAGGTCGATGCGGTTGTAGAAGTACTTGGAGACCGGAACGCTGGTGAACGCGAGGAGCAGGAGCAGGAAGAGCGCCGAGACCGCGAGCCATGGCCCCAGGTCCTCCGGGAGCGAGTCCACGCCCATCCAGGCGACGCCCGCCACGTAGAGGCTGACGCAGATCAGGGACCAGACCTTCGAGGGGCGCTCGCGATACATGGCGTTGATGATCCGAGACGGGTTTCGCGCCTGGCAAGCACTCGCCCGCCGCCGGCGCGATGAGATGCCCCACACGGCCGCCCCGCCTGGCCGTACGGCCACAGGACCGCACGACCGCCCCGGACCCGGACCCCGCCCCGCGCACCCGGCGTCCCCGCGCGCCTCACACCCCGCACACCCGGCACACCCCGCGAGCCTCACGCACCCCGCACCCACCGGCGCGCCCGTGCGCGACCCGCGTACGGCGGCGCCCCGTACGGCAGTTACCGCGCACGTGGCAGCTTCCGTACACGCCAGGCGTCGCGTACGGCGCAGAAGCCGAGCCCGTCGGCGGCGGGCGCGGCGGGTGAACGCGCGGCTGGTCGGGGGGTGGCCAGCGACCGCCCCGGCTGAGCGCGCCGTCAGGCCGGGAGGGCTGACTCCAGGAAGGGTTCGACCACGCGTCGCCAGCCGTCGGGCTGGTCGTAGTGGACGAGGTGGCCGGCGTCCGGCACCTCCGCGTATATGCCACGGGGCAGCACGCGCACCATTTCCTGGGCCTCCGCCCGGCCCAGGTCGCCGTCCAGGCCGCGCACGACCAGGGTCGGGCACTGGACGTGGGCGAGGTCCTCCCAGTGCGCGTCGTGCACCCAGGTCTCACGGGCCGTCAGCATCTGGCGGCGGGAGAAGACCGGGCGCCAGCCGTCGGTGCGCTCGGCCATCACCTCGGCGAAGAACTCGCCTCGGGTCGGGCGCGGGCGCTCCAGCCAGGGGTCGCCCTCGCCGAACCACTTGCGGACGTCGGCCAGCGTGGCGAAGGGGACCGGCCAGGACTTGAACCACTCCGACCACTCGCGCTGCGAGGCGGCGCCCAGGGCGGAGGCCCGCATGTCGCAGATGACCAGGGCCCGCACGAGGTCGGGGCGGCGGGCGGCGAGCTGCCATGCCGTCAGGGCGCCCATGGAGTGCCCGATCAGGGTGACCGGGGCGAGGCCGAGCTGCTCGACGGCGGCCTCCGCGTCCGCCACGTACGCCTCGCGCGTGAACGGGCCGCCGGAGGGCTTCTCGCTGCGGCCGTGGCCCCGCTGGTCGAGCGCGACCGCGCGGTACCGGGTGGACAGCCAGCGGGCGGTCTCCGCCCAGTGCGCGCCGCGGCCCATCAGCCCGTGCAGCAACAACACACCGGGGACCTGCTCGCCTGCCCTGCCGCCGACCGCCTTGGGCGGATCGGCATACTCCCAGGCGGCGAGCCGCACCCCGCCAGCTCCGGTCACGTCCGTGCGCCGCACCATGTGTCCTGGCACCTCCATCCCTCCCTAGACCAGCTCCACAGTATCGAACTCGTATTCGAACAAGTGGGGATCGGCGGCAACACCCCTCGTTCGAGTGACCGGCTTCGGGGATTGTTCGCCGTCCCCGAGGGGAGACAGCTACACGGGGGCGGACTGCTCGGGGAAGGGAGTCCGCCGCGGCGCACCTTGAGAGCTCGGGGCTCCAGGTCGCCATCGGGGAACGGGGAGGCAGGGCCCCGGCGGCCACGGCAGCCGGGGCCCTTGTGTCGCCCACCTCGCGGCGCGCGACCCATGGCGTACGGGCGCGCTACCCACGACCTTGACGGGCCCATCGGCCCCCCTCCTCAGCCCCGGGAGATTCCGGGGACCCGTGTGCCCACATCCCCGGTTCTCAACGCAACTCCGCGCATATGCGCCAGCGACAGCGTTGCACGCCGGGCGCCCGGGCGCGCGGTTTCCCCCAACTCCGGCGCGGAAAGACCGCGTTGCCGCAGAAGGTCGCCACGGCCGGCGCGCGGGCCCGGAAGCGTACGGCGCGACCCCGGCGCGAGCCACGCGCGCCGCGCCCCATACGCCGACCCGCCGCGCCCGCCCCGCTCCCCTACCCCCCGCTCCCTCCTCCTTGCGCGGCGACCACACGGCCGATACCACGGCGTCGGCCACCACGCCCGCCAGCGCCCCCGAGGCCGGCGCCCACACGGGCGTGGCGCCGACCCCCACTGCGGGGGCCGGCGCCACGGTGGTCCGAAAGCGATCCGCAAGCGATCCAGAGCGATGCGAAGACGAACCGACGACGAACCGAAGAAGGTCCGCGGACGATCTGCGGACGATCCGGAACGCGAACCGCGACGCGATCCGAAGACGATCGCGAAAGCGGTCCGAGGAGTCCGGGAGGAGGGTCCGGAAGGTGATCCGGGAGTGGTGCTAGCGCTTGGCCACGAACACGTGCGACGCGATGGCGGACTCCAGCTCCGCCGCCTCACCGCTGCTGCCGATCAGCACACCCCCGGCCGACTCGGTCACGCTGACCACCGCGCCGGGCTGCACCCCAGCCCGCCGCAGCGTGTACATGAGCTGGGAGTCCGTCTGGATGGGCTCGCCGATGCGGCGCACCACGACGGTCTTGCCCTCCGTGCCCGGCTCCAGCTCCAGCAGGCTCACCATGCTGGAGTCCAGGAACGGATCGGCCTCGGCCGGCTCGCCCAGCTCCTCCAGGCCGGGGATCGGGTTGCCGTACGGCGACTCGGTGGGGTGCCGCAGCAGCTCGAGGACGCGACGCTCCACCGCCTCGCTCATCACGTGCTCCCAGCGGCACGCCTCCGCGTGCACCTGCTCCCACTCCAGGCCGATGACGTCGACGAGCAGGCACTCGGCGAGCCGGTGCTTGCGCATGACGCGCGTCGCCAGCCGGCGCCCCTCGTCGGTCAGCTCCAGGTGCCGGTCGCCGGCGACGGTCACCAGGCCGTCGCGCTCCATTCGCGCCACGGTCTGGCTGACCGTGGGGCCGCTCTGATCGAGCCGCTCCGCGATCCGAGCGCGCATCGGGACCACGCCTTCTTCTTCGAGCTCCAAGATGGTGCGGAGATACATCTCCGTCGTATCGATCAAACCGGACATGTGCGTGCCCCTCGATGTGTCGTGCGGTGGCCCTGGACTCAATTCTGACGCATCCCACTGGTAACCGGGACTCGCGCGCGTGATCGGCTGGTGTTCGACCGAGTACGGCGTATTGACAGAGCACTGGTCCAGACCGCAACGTGATCCGCGCCACGCACACCACGGACACGACAGCACAGGCCGGAGAAGCGGGCGCAGCCGTGCGCGCTCCGGAGCGAAAACACCCGAATAACGAAAGAAAAACGAAGGAAAGGGCCCCTCGTCGATGAGCGAGAGCACGCGGTCAGTCCCTGCCCCACTGGCCGAGCGGTACCTCGACGCAGCCATCGCCCTGCTACGCGCCGTGCGGGACGAGGAAGCCGGGCCCATCGCCGAGGCGGGCACGATGATCGCGGACACCGTGCAGGCGGGCGGGCGGCTCTTCGCCTTCGGCGCCGGACACTCCTCGCTGCCCGCCCAGGACGTCGTGTACCGCGCGGGTGGGCTCGCGCTGATGAACCTGCTCCAGGTGCCGGGCGTGATCGGTGTCGACGTGCGGCCGGCCACCCTGGGCAGCGCGCTGGAGCGGGTCAACGGGCTGGCCGGTGTGGTCCTGGACACCAGCCCGGCCGTGGCCGGCGACCTGCTGGTGATCATCTCGCTGTCCGGTCGCAACGCGCTGCCCGTGGAGATGGCGATGAACGCCCGGGCCCTCGGCCTGAAGGTGATCGGCGTGACGTCCGTGGCGTACGCGTCACAGACCAAGTCGCGGCACGCGTCGGGGACCTTCCTGAAGGACCACTGCGACCTCGTCCTCGACAGCAAGATCACGGTCGGCGACGCCGAGTTGAGCGTCGACGGAGTCGCCGCGCCGTTCGCGCCGGCCTCGACGGTGGTGACCAGCGCCGTGATGCAGGCGGTCCTGGCGTCGGCGGCCGGCGAGTTGGCCGCGCGCGGCATCGACCCGCCGCTGCTGCGCTCGGGCAACGTGGACGGCGGCCACGAGTGGAACGGGCGCGTGATGGCCGAGTACGGGGACCGGATCTTCTACCGGCACTGAGCCGCGCACCCCGTACGCCCCGCCGGTAGCCGGCCTCGTACGCCCCGGCCCGCCGGCCGCCCATCCCGTACGTCCCGCCAGTAGCCGACCTCTACGCCCCCGGCCGCCCGCTCCGTAGGACCTCGCCGATCCCGTACGCCCCAGCGCTCACCCCGTACGCCCCGGCACTCCGCACGCCCCGCCTCCGCCGGCGGGGCGTGCGCCGGCGTGACGGCATGCGCCACGCCAGCCCCGCCCCCGCCGGCGCGAGCCAGCGGCCCCGGGCCCGACCCGATCCGCCCGGCCGAGCACCAAGCGCCAAGCGCCAAGCGGCGCCAGCCGCTAGCGCAACCGCTGGGCCAGGTCGATCGCCGCGGCGACGCGGACCGCCACGTCCTCCGCGTACGCCGCGTCCGCGCGGTCGAAGGCGCGGCGGCTGGCGCCGCGCAGGAAGGAGGCCACGCCCAGGGTGCGGCCCCGGCTGCGGAGTACCGCGCACAGGCCGTGCACCGTGCCGCTCGGCCACTTGCGCGCCGCCGCCCACTGGGTGCTGATCTCCTCGTCGGCGCGGCTCGCGCTGGCGCGCACGGAGCCGCCGCGGTCGGCGGCCTGGAGCGCGGGGTGGCCCGCCGCGTACGCGACCGGGATGCCGTCGGTGGTGCCGGCGGGGGCGTTGGGCCCGATGCCGGTGGCGGCTCCGGCGGGGGCGGCCACCGCGCGGACGAGCACGATCGGCGGCCGGTCCGGCAGCGTCGCGCCGGGCCCGGGGGGCGCGAGCCCGGACGGGTCGGCTCCCGGGTCGGTCGCGCTCGGCGTGCGCCCGTCCGGCCGGCCCGGCGACGGCTCGCGGACGAGGTCGATCAGGGCGTGGTCGGCGAAGCCGGCCAGGGCGAAGTCGAGGTAGACGGTGGCCGCCTCGAACGGGTCCTCGCACTCGGCGGCGGCCCGCGCGGCGCGGTGCAGTTGGTTGCTCCGAAAACGCATCCGGGCCCCCTCCTGCTCGGCCCGCTTGGCCTCCGTCACATCGCGGAAGATCCAGGCCACACCGAGCGGCACCGCCTCCTCCGAGAGGGGCGAGGCCAGCCGGAGGAAGCCGCTGCGCCAGCAGCGGCGCGGGGGCGGCTGGCCGAGGTCGGCGCCCTCGCCACGGACGGTCACCCAGATCTCGGTCGGCTCGGGTGGCGCGCCCTCCGCGAGTACGTGCTGGAAGGCGCTCTCCACCTCCTCCACGCCCTGGTCGAGGAGTTCCCCCAGCGGGCGGCCGAGCAGCGTGGCGCGGCCTGCGCCCAGCGAGCGCGCCGCGTGGCCGTTGACGACCGCCGGGCGCAGGTCGGCGTCGACCAGGACCACGCCCCAGGACGCGTCCTCGAACAGCGCCTCGCTCAGTGCGATGGAGCGCTCCAGGTCGACCTGGGTGTGCACCTCGCTGAAGGCGCAGTACACGCCGGCGGCCTCGCCGTCCGCGCCGGGCACGGCGGCGGACTGGGTGCGGACCAGGACCCGGCCGCCGTCCTTGGTCAGCAGCGCGAACTCGTGGACCTGGCGGCCCGGCGCCCGCATCGCGCCCAGGAGCAGCGTCTCGATCTCGGCCGCGTCGGCCGCGCGTACCGCCCAGCCCGCCAGGCCGCGCCGGCCGACCGCCTCGTCGGCGGACCAGCCGAGCATGCGTTCCGCCTCCCGGTTCCAGTGGGTGACGGTGCCGTCGGCGTCGAACGCGCACAGCGCGGCGTCCATGCCGTCGAGCAGGGCGGCGAGGAGGTCGGAGTCGTCCCGGTCGGCCGGGCAGTCGGGCCCGCCGCCTCGCGGGCCGGCGCCGGACGGGTCGGGTGCCGGGTCGCCGGCGGGATCGACGGCGTCGGACGCGGGTGGGGAACCCGAGGAACGGGCGGGCTCGGAGCGTGGCGAAGCGGTCACCGGTCACCCCCTGCTGGTCGTGCTGAACGGGCGGGACGTGGCTCTCGGTCGGAAAGACCTGGAAGGAACGGAGAAGAACGGAAAAGAACGGGAAGAACCGAGGATCTGAGGTGTTCGAGCATCCGAAGCGTGTCGTGCGGGCCGGAAGCGGTCGAACGACGGATGGGGCGGGTGCGGCGGGCCGTGCGCGCGCGACAGCCACACGACGAGATATTCAACTCGAACGTGACGCGCACCACACCACCTTCCGCGAAATCGTTGCCTGCCGGAAATTCGGTTGTGAGGCGGCGGAGGGGTTCCTAGGCTTGAGGTACACGAGAAGGGAGGTGGTTCGGCCGATGTACGAAATCCGGACGCGTGAGGTGACTGCGGGCTAGCGCCCGACGTCGCATCTCGCCTTCCCCCGTCTCCGCGTGCGGAGCCCGGAGGGAACAGGCCGCGTAACGCCGGGCGTGCACACGCAAGCTGTGTGCGGCTGGCCAATCCCAAGCAGTCACCCGACCCGCGAGTCGCCGGTACGTCCGACCGGCCCCGATGCGCCACCAGGCGCGCCGGGAAGCGACTCGCGGGTCGTCTGCTTTTCCGGGGCTCCCCGGCGGACCCCCGCCCCCCGTCCCCCCGCTCGCGCGATCGGGCCAGGCCCTGCCGCCGGCCGCTTCGCCTTGGTTAGGGTGCGGCCATGGCCACCGCCCGCGCCGACGAACCGGTTCTGCTCGACCCGCAGGGCCCCGTGATCACGGCCCTCGCGTGCGCCGTGGGCACCGCCCTGTTCCTGGGCGCGGGAGGGGCATGCGGTTACGTCGTCGTCCGCACGGTCGCCGAGTTCGGTGACACCGGCGCCGGGTGGACGTGGGCCGGCGCCGGTCTCGCCCTGCTCGCGGCGTTCGTCGCCAGTGTCGGGTGGTCCACGGCCGTCTCCGCCCGCGCGGAGCGGCGGGCCACGCTCCAACTCGCCGCGCACGGCGTCGACGCGTCCGCCCTGGTCCTGGCGGTCGCCTCCGCCCCGCCGACCAACGACCACCACTTCCAGGTCCGGCTGTTGATGCGGGTCAGCGGCCCCGGGTTCGCGCCCTTCGAATACGGCGCCGAGGTTCTGCGGTACCAGTTCGGCGGGGCCGCGCGGGGGACGGTGCTGCCGGCCCGGGTCAACCCGGTCACCCGCGTGTTCACCATCGACCGCCCACCGGCGCCCCCGACCCCGGCCCCGGCCCCGGCCCCGGCCCCGGAAGCCTGACGCGCCGGCCGCCGCACGCGGGCCGGCGGCCCCCGTATCCGGACGCTCGGGCGCGCCCCGCGCTAAGGAGCCGGTGGGACCGGTGGAACGGGTGGGGCCGGTGGGGCCGATGCGGCCCAGTGGGACCCCGTGCGGTCCGGTGGGTGGCTAGGGCCGGCCGATCACGGGCAGAGGCGTTCGACGCGCCAGGAGTCCGCGGGCTCGGGCGTACGGACGTAGCGCAGGCGGTCGTGGAGGCGGTTGGCGCGGCCCTGCCAGAACTCCACCGCGTCGGGCGTGACGCGGAAGCCGCCCCACTGCGGGGGCACCGGGACCTGCTCGTTCGGCGGGTAGCGGTCGGCGAGTTCGGCGTACATGCGGTCGAGTTCGGCGCGGGAGCCGATCACCTCGGACTGGTGGCTGGCCCAGGCGCCCAGTTGGGAACCGTGTGGACGGGTGCGGAAGTACGCCGCCGTCTCGTCCCGCCCGGTGCGCCGCACGGTGCCGGTGATGATGACCTGCCGGTCGACCGGGTGCCAGGGGAAGAGGAGGGAGACCGCGGGGTTGGCGGCGAGTTGACGGCCTTTGCGGGAGCCGTAGTTGGTGAAGAAGACGAAGCCGCGCTCGTCGTAGCCCTTGAGCAGGACGGTACGGGAGTGCGGGCGACCCGCCTCGTCGACGGTGCTGACGACCATCGCGTTCGGCTCGTGCAGGCCGCTGGTGACGGCCTCTTCGAACCAGTGGGTGAACTGGGCGAAGGGCGTGGCGGCGAGGTCGGATTCGAGGAGCCCGGCGCCGCGGTAGTGCTCACGCATGGCGGCGGGGTCAAGGACGCGCGGCTGCTGCGGGTCGGCATGGGACACGCGCATATCTTGCAGCATGCCGGGCAGACCCCCGCACGCTGCCCCGGGGCGGGCCGCCGTAACCCTCTCGGGTGGAAGGGGGCAGTGTGCCTCTTCTCACGCTTCCCCGCAGGTGGCGAACCCACCAAAATCATCGACTGACCCACTGTGGCCTCCGGACACCACCAACTATCGTGTCCGGTCCTGGACCGAGCCGCACCACTTCACCGTCCGGGCCGGCTCCGCACGCGACTGGATGACCGCCACGTCGCGCGGGGCCGGTACCGAGGGGCGGTCGTCGCGGATCGCGAGCCGCACCCGCGGCCGTGAAACCGCGCCGATCCCCCCATTCCTGACAACTTGGTCACAAGCCGCTTTGTCGACCACTCTCAGAGGAGCCGCCTGATGTCCGACTTCGTACCCGGACTTGAAGGAGTCGTCGCGTTCGAAACGGAGATCGCCGAACCCGACAAGGAAGGCGGCGCCCTCCGCTATCGCGGCGTGGACATCGAGGACCTGGTGGGCCATGTCTCGTTCGGGAACGTGTGGGGCCTGCTGGTGGACGGGGCGTTCAATCCCGGGCTGCCGCCCGCCGAGCCGTTCCCGATCCCCGTGCACTCCGGCGACATCCGCGTGGACGTGCAGTCCGCGCTGGCCATGCTGGCGCCCGTGTGGGGCCTGAAACCGCTGCTCGACATCGATGAGGAGCAGGCCCGCGAGGACCTGGCGCGCGCGGCCGTGATGGCCCTGTCGTACGTGGCGCAGTCGGCGCGCGGCCAGGGGCTGCCGATGGTGCCGCAGCGCGAGATCGACAAGGCCGAGACCGTCGTGGAGCGCTTCATGCGGCGCTGGCGCGGCGAGCCCGACCCGAAGCACGTGGCGGCCGTGGACGCGTACTGGACCTCGGCGGCCGAGCACGGCATGAACGCCTCCACGTTCACCGCCCGCGTCATCGCCTCCACCGGCTCCGACGTGGCCGCCGCGCTCTCGGGCGCGGTGGGCGCGATGTCGGGCCCGCTGCACGGCGGGGCCCCGTCGCGCGTCCTCGGCATGATCGAGGAGATCGAGCGGACCGGCGACGCGAGCGCGTACGTGAAGGGCGCGCTCGACCGTGGCGAGCGGCTGATGGGCTTCGGGCACCGGGTCTACCGGGCGGAGGACCCGCGCGCCCGCGTCCTGCGCCGCACCGCCCGCGAGTTGGGCGCGCCGCGCTTCGAGGTGGCCGAGGCGCTGGAGAAGGCCGCGCTCGAGGAGCTGCACGCGCGCCGCCCCGACCGGGTGCTGGCCACCAACGTCGAGTTCTGGGCGGCGATCGTGCTGGACTTCGCGGAGGTCCCGGCGCACATGTTCACCTCGATGTTCACCTGCGCCCGCACGGCCGGCTGGAGCGCGCACATCCTGGAGCAGAAGCGCACCGGGCGCCTGGTCCGCCCGTCCGCGCGGTACACAGGCCCGGGCTCGCGCGACCCGAAGGACATCGTCGGGTACGCCGACATCGCCCGCTGACCCGGGCCACCCCCGCGGGCCCACCGGCCCGCCGTTCCGCCTCCTCGCCCCGTCGTCCCGGCCGCGCGCCGGGACCGCGGGGCGTTCGCGTATCCCCACACGGCCCTGCCGCGCACCCGTTTTGAAGCGGTCGCTACACAACATGCTAGGGTCCGGAACGGCGAGAACGGGCACCCTCACGCCCCACTTCTGAAGCACACGCTCCAAAACGCGCCCACCACTCCCCCACCGCACCCCACGCACCACTCCCACCGGAGGAACATCGTGCCGCTGCCGGTCTACGTCCTCGGCTTCGTGATCTTCACCCAGGGGACCTCCGAGTTCATGCTCTCCGGGCTGCTCCCCGGCATGGCCGATGACCTGGGCGTCTCCATCCCCGACGCGGGGTTGCTGATCTCCGCCTTCGCCATCGGCATGGTCGTCGGCGCGCCGCTGCTCGCCCTCACCACGCTGCGCTGGCCGCGCCGTACCGCGCTCGTCGCGCTCCAGGCCGTCTTCATCGCCGCGCACGTGGTGGGCGCGCTCGCGCCCGGTTACGGGGTGCTGTTCGCGACCCGCGTCATCAGCGCCCTCGTTTACGCGGGCTGCTGGGGCGTGGCCCTGGCCGCGGCGGTGAGCCTCGCGCCGGCGGGCGCCACCGGCCGGGCCGTCGCCACGGTGGCCGGCGGCCTCACGCTCGCGACCATCGTGGGCGTCCCGGCCGGCACGCTGCTCAGCCAGTACGCGGGGTGGCGGGCCGCGTTCTGGGCGGTGGCCGTCGCGACGCTGGTCAGCCTGGTCTGCACGGTGTTCGCCGTCCCCGCCGGGCGCGGCACGCACGTCCCCGCCGGCTCCGCCCGCGCCGAGCTGCGCGGCATGGCCAGGCCGCACCTGTGGCTCTCGTACGCGATCACGGCGTTCACCTTCGGCGCGGTCATCGTCACCTTCAGCTATCTGGCGTCGCTGCTGACGGAGGTGAGCGGGCTCGCCGAGGGGTGGGTGCCGGCCGTGCTGGCGCTGTTCGGGGTCGGCGGGTTGCTGGGCATCGCGGTCGGCGGCCGGCTGGCCGAGGCGTATCCGCTGCGCACGCTCGGGTGGGGGCTCGGCGGGCTGGTCCTCGTCTCCGGGGCGCTGGCCCTCACGGCGCGGCACGCGGCGGTCGCGGTCGGGCTGGTCTTCGTCCTCGGCTTCGTCGCCTGGGTGACCAACCCCGCGCTCCAGTCCCGGGTGTTCGCCCTCGCGCCGGAGGCGCCGACGCTGGCCGGCGCCACCAACACGGCCGCCTTCAACGTCGGCAACACGCTGGCCCCGATGCTCGGCGGCGTGGTCATCGACGCGGGGTACGGCTTCACCGCCGTGGCCTGGGTGGGCGTCGCGCTGGGCGTCGCCGGCTGCGCCGGCACCCTGTGGGCCGCCCACCTCGCCGCCCGACCCGCCAACCCTTCGCCCGTACGCCCCGCCGACGCCCTCGCCGCGAAGGACCGCACCCCGGCCCCGCTGCTCGGCTCCGACGCCTGACCGCACGGACCACGGCCACCACCACCGTCACCGAACTGAGGAGTTACGCCATGTCTTCGCCTTCCCCCACCGTCCGCACCCGCGTCACCGCCGACCCCGACTGGTACGAGTCGGCCGGGATCTCGCTGGCCGTCCGGGTCGGAGAGTTGGTCTTCACCTCGGGCCAGGCGCCGATCGACGCGCACGGCGCGACCGTCGGCGTCGGCGACTTCACCGCCCAGGCCCAGCAGGCGTTCGCCAACCTGGCCACGGTGCTGGCCAACGCGGGCTCCGGGCTCGACCAGCTCGTCAAGCTCACGGTCTTCGTCACCGACGTCGCCCACCAGGACGCCTTCGGCGCCCTGCGCGCCCAGCACTACCCCACCGCGCCGTTCCCCGCCGAGTCCTTCGTCCAGGTCGCCGCACTGGCGGACCCCCGGTGGTTGATCGAGATCGAGGCGGTGGCACTGGCCGGGGCCGTCCCCGCCCGGTGACCGCGACCCCAGGGTTTTGTACGGGCGCTACAAAACCCTTACCGTGACGTCATGGCCAGGCCACGCGCGTTCGAGGAGGGCCGCGTCGTGGACGCGGCGATGGAGACGTTCTGGCGGCACGGGTACGAGGCCACCTCGACCCGCGAGCTGAGCCAGAGCACGGGGCTCGGCCCGTCGAGCCTGTACAACACCTTCGGCGGCAAGCGGCAACTCTTCGTACGCGCCCTGCGCCGGTACTGCGAGACCGCCACCGCCCGCCAGGTCGAGGTGCTCCAGCAGCCGGGCCCGGTGCGCGAGCGGCTGCGCGCGCTGATGGTGGAGGCCATCGACGCCGACCTGGACGGCGAGAGCCCGCGCGGCTGCTTCGCCGTCAACTCGGCCATCGAGGCGGCCGGCAGCGACCCGGAGGTCAAGGAGGCCGTGCGGGGCAACTTCGGGCGGGTGGAGGACGAGTTGTGCGCGGTGCTGACCTTCGGCCAGAGCACCGGCGAGATCCGCGCCGACCGCGACGCCCGCGCCCTGGCCCGCCAGGTGCAGACCGCGTACTACGGGCTACGGGTGCTGGCGCGGGCCAGCGACGACCGGGACGCGTTGCTGAGCACGGTGGAACTCACGCTGGCGGGGGTGTGAGCGGGGCCTGACCGGGCGCTGAACCGTCCGCGGGCGGCTGACGTCGGCGGCTGGCCTTGGCGGGAGGCCGCGCCGGGGGCGGGGTGATCACCGCTTTCGGACGGCGTAGGTCAGATGCGTCGTCCTCGGGGAGGGCTCCACGCGGACCTGCTCCAGGGCCACGCGACCGGCGTCCACGCCCTCGAACAGGCGGATTCCGGAGCCGAACAGCACGGGTGAGAGCGCGATCGAGAACTCGTCGACCAGGCCGGCGTTCACGTACTCAAGGATCGTCGCGCCGCCGCCCGCGATGCGGACATCGCGCTCTCCGGCGGCCTCACGAGCCTGTTCGAGGGCGGACTCGATACCGTCGTTGACGAAGTGGAACGTGGTCCCGCCCGGCCGCTCCCAAGGGTCGCGCTTCTCGTGCGTCACGACGAACACCGGCGTGTGGAACGGCGGCTCCTCCGGCCACATCCGCTCGCCGGCGTCGAACATGCGCTTACCCATCACGCTCGCACCGGTGCGCTCGAACGTCTCCCGCACGATGTCGTTGTCGCGCCCCTCCTCGCCCCCCTTGCCGAGCTTCAGGTTCTCCCGGAAGAAACGTTGCGGGAAGACCCAGTGCTGCAGTTCCATCCACAGGCGCCCCATCAGTTCCTCGGGGGACTCGGGCGCGATGAAGCCGTCGAGCGACATCGACACGCTGAAGAACACCTTGCCAGCCATCAGCCCTCCGCCCCCTTCCGAACGGTCTCGGTGACGTACGCGGCCAGGTTGCCCAGGGTCTGCCGGCCGCCCTCGATCGCGTGGTACTTCTCGACCGCCTGGTCGCGCAGTTCCCTGGTGGGGAACACCGTGCGCATCTCGATCCGGGTCGCCGCGCCGTCGGGCTCGAACGTGAGGACCGACTCGAAGGCGTTCGGGTCGTCGCGGGCCTCACCGTGGAGCATCGCGATCCGTTCCGGCGGGGTGAGCTCGGTCCAGGTGATCCACTCCTGGTAGTCCGTCCCGTCCGGTCCGTGCATCACGAAGTCCCACTCTCCGCCGACACGGAACTCGAACGCCCGCGTGGTGGTGGTGAACCCCTCTGGTCCCCACCACCGTGACAGGTGCCGCACCTCGGTGAACGCCTCGAACACCAGCTCCCGTGGGGCGCCGATAGCCCGGGAGATCACGATCTCGCGGTCAGCCGTCGCTGACCGCGCCGGCACGTCCCGTCCTGTCGCTGCCATCGGTTACTCCTCCTGTTGTGCCTGCTTCAGGTCCCGCACGTACTCGTCCAGCCGGTCGAAACTCTCGTTCCAGAACCGCTCGAACCCGCCGGTCCACTCGTGGACCGGTCGCAGCCCGCGGGCGTCGAGGCCGTACAGGCGCTGCTTGCCTACCTTGCGGTCCCGCACCAGCCCGACCTCCCGGAGCACCCGCAGGTGCTTGGACGCTCCCGGCTGAGTCATCCCCAACTCCTGGGCCAACTCGGTCACCGACCGCTCACCCGCCCGCAGCAGCGCCAGGATCTCCCGGCGCTGCGGCTCGGCGACCGCGTTGAAGACGTCCGACGTCGTCGCTGCTCGTGCCATGCGGCAATCATATTCCCATATGGGCATGCGTCAATAGGCACGTGGACGCCGAAGGAACACGCCGAGCGGAGCCAGCGGGGAGACGCCGAGCCGGAGGCGTCGAACTCGGCCCCCTCACTGCCCGCCCTCGTCGGGCAGGCCGCCGCGCCACAGCACCGCCGACGTGTGCCGGCCGGTGAGCAGCGCGCGGAAGGCGTGGGCCAGCGCGACGCGGCCGACGTCGCGCATCGGCGTCCACACCGTGTGGGACCGCCCGCAGTCGTCGCAGGGCGGCGGCCCGTCGGCGGCCAGCCAGCCGCCGTCGAAGACCAGGCCCACCTGCTCCTCGTGGCCCGGTTCGGCCGGCTGCTGGTCGACGGCGAGCAGCCGCAGCGGTTCCGGCGCGCGCAACCCCAGGGCCGCCGCCACGCGCCCCGCGGCGTACGGAATGGGTTCGCCGGGCCGCAGGATGACGCCCGGCGGCGCGGGCCGCTCGTCCCGCACGACCTGGAGCACGTGCGGCCAGGACCGGCTGACGTCGAGCGGGTTGGACGGGTCGGCGGGCCGCCACACCAGCAGGTGGACCCACGTCTGACGGGGCCGCGTCACGGCCCCGTCCCGCCCGTGATCTGGGCCATGCCGGCGCACTCCTCGGGGCTCCTGTCGTCGAAGGTGCACAGCCCGCACGTGTCGCTGCCGTTGGACCAGAACCAGCCCTCGACCGTGCTGTGCTCGACCCTGCGCGCGTTGGGGCAGAGCACGTCCTTGCGCAGCGCGTCGGGGTCGAAGAGCGCGAGTTCGTAGGCGTGCTGGAAGTCGGTGTCGGTGACCGGCGACCACGTGTCGTCGGTACGCAGGAAGAAGCGGAGCGCGACGCCGCGTACGACGACGCGGTGCGTGCCCTCGAAGACGCGACGGCTCAGCACGCTGCGTCACCTCGCCCGGCGCCGCACGGCCCGAACTTCCGCTGCCTGGTTACCCGTTCGAGGGGATCTTCACGAAGACGCTGGACACGCGAAAGCTCGGTGGCCCTACGGTGCTGAATGGCGGCGCGGAACGTCTTGGCCCGCTCGCCAACCATGCGGATGGCCTGGCAATTGCCACCTGAACGCCGGCTTTCCGCACGCGAGTTGATCTCTTGCGCCACCGACACGGCCGCTTGCTGATCCGCTCGCGCCGCACCCTCGTACGAGGCGATGGGCGCGGCCAACTTGTCATCGGACGGCGTGGGGGCAGGGGTGGAGGACATGGCGAAACCGCTCCTCTCCGTAGTGGCTTCACTACCGGGGAGATTCAGCCTGACCCACAGCGCGTAACCCTTCAAATAATCCAGGCCTAAGGAAGAGTTGGAGTCGACCATGGTCAACCGCAAGGACCTGAACCCCGACAGCAGCCCGCGCGCCGCCTACGGTGCGCGTTTACGGAGGCACCGCGAGAATCGCGGCTGGACCCAGGAGCAACTGGCCGACCGCCTGGGCCTGTCCAGCCAGCACGTTTCAGCCGTGGAAACCGCACGGAAACCGCCGACCCTCCCGTTCTCGCGCAAAGCCGATGATGCCTTCGGGGTGGCCAACACGGCCGAGTCGTTCGAGCGCCAGTGGCGCGACATCCGGCACGGAAACTTGCTGGAGGGGTTTCCGGAGTACATCGGACTGGAGGGACGAGCAGTTGAGGTCCGGGTGTTCGAAATCGGAATCATCCCGGGCTTGCTCCAGACGCCTGCCTACGCCCGATCCATCGCGCAAGGTGACGTGCGACGCGGCACCATCTCCCCCGAACAGGCCGAGGAGCGACTGGCCTTCCTCACGGATCGCCAGGCAGCACTCACCCGGCCCCGCCCGCCCACGGTGATGGCCGTGATGGACGAGAGTTGCATCCGCCGCCGCGTCGGTGGCGACGAGGTGATGCGCGAGCAACTCGCACACCTTGAGGAGTTCTCTGCACGACCAAACACCATGCTGCAAATCGCCCCATTCGGCATCGGTGAACGGAGGCCGTTCGACCTGCCGATCTACCTGCTGACCATGACGGACCGCTCGATGGTCGCGTATGCGGAATCACATGCCCAGGGGCATCTGGAGCGCGAAAGCAGCTTCGTTCTCGCGGCGTTGACGAACTACCATCAGCTACAGGCTGAATCCCTGTCGCAGGCCGAATCTGTGGCCATGGTCAACCAGGTACGAAAGGGCGCCCCGTGACGACCGAACCCCGCTGGTACAAGTCTTCTTACAGCTCCAACGGCGGAGCCTGTGTCGAGGTCGCCGCCAACCTTGCCGCGTACGGAACCGTGCCGGTCCGGGACAGCAAGAACCCGCACGGCCCGGCTCTCGCCTTCGACACGTCGGCCTGGTCGGCCTTCGTGGCAGGCGTCAAGGCCGGCGACTTCGACGCGTAACCGCGTACGACGCAACAGACCCCCGCAGCTCTTCGAGTAAGAGCTGCGGGGGTCTTCGCATGCCCGGGCGTACGCCAACGCCCGCTGCCACGCCCCGAGTTGAGCCGAACGCGCCCTACCGTGCTCCCCCGGCCGGCGCCCTACCCTCCCTCGCAGGCCGGGACGCGCACACCCGGCCCTCGCCCGTGACCCTGATCCGTCACCCACGAAGGGGCACACATGACCCCCGAACCGCACTGGACCAAGTCCTCCTACAGCAGCAACGGCGGCGAATGCGTCGAGATCGCCACTAACCTCGCGGCCTACGGCACCGTGCCGGTCCGCGACAGCAAGGACCCAGACGGTCCCACCCTCATCTTCGGCACGTCAGCCTGGTCGACCTTCGTCGCGAGCGTACGGTCCGGCGACTTCACGACGTAAAGCCCCCACCCACTCCGCGACAGAAGGAACGCCCCGTGACGACCGAACCCCGCTGGACCAAGTCCTCCTACAGCGACAATGGCGGCAACTGCGTCGAGGTCGCCGCCAACCTTGCCGCGTACGGAACCGTGCCGGTCCGGGACAGCAAGAACCCGCACGGCCCGGCTCTCGCCTTCGACACGTCGGCCTGGTCGGCCTTCGTGGCAGGCGTCAAGGCCGGCGACTTCGACGCGTAACCGCGTACGACGCAACAGACCCCCGCAGCTCTTCGAGCAAGAGAAGCGGGGGTCTTCACATCCGTTCGAGCATGTCCCCGGGGACCGTGAGTCATTCAAGGCGCCGTGCGTCCGCTACTTCGACGAGGGACTCCTCGGACGGGAAGAGCATGGAGGGGAGTGCAAGAGGGGCCCGCCGGTCATACAGGATCGAGATCAGGACCTTGTTGATGCTGGCAACATCGGTCTGCCTGCCGTGGTGCAGCCTCTGATCGCCGCGGTATCCGCTGCTGCGGTCTGTCCACAGCTATCGACTCTCAGGGGAACCCATGCAAGGCAGAATCCGTGTCCGTGCGGCTCGGTGGGCGGTTGCGTCGGCAGCCGCCCTCGCGGTGTTGTTGACCACGAATCCGGCCCTGGCCGAGCCGGCTTCCGGGGGTGACGGGACGGCCGTCACATCGCGAGCGGCGGACCTTGCCTCTCTCGCGGCAGCCGCTCCGATCACCCGTGACGAAGTCATCGTCCGGGCCAGAAGCTGGCTGCGGCCCTCGGTCCCCTACAGCCAGAATGCCAAGCACACCAATGAGTACGGCACTTATCGCACGGACTGCTCGGGTTACGTCTCGATGACCTGGGGCCTGCCCGCGCCCGGCCCCAACACCGTGGGCCTGCTGGACTTCAGCAGCGCGATCACCAAGGCCGATCTGAAGACCGGTGATGTCCTGCTCGACGCGCAGGGAGACTCGAACACGCGTCATGTCGTGCTCTTCGACAAGTGGGTGAACGACGCACAGAGCGAGTACTGGGGGTATGAACAGGCTGGTGGCACTGGCACGGTGTACCGGAAGATCCCATATCCCTACTCCAGCACGCCGGCCCAGTTCAAGCCCTACCGGTACCGCAACATCATCGACGGCCACGGCCGCGGGACCTCGCTGTCGGGTGATGGTCGTTCTGAGCTGGCCAGTGTGCTGGACAACGGTGATGTGAAGGCGTGGCACAACGGTGGCGGGTTTGCGGAGATGCCGTGGGACGGCGACGTGGTCATCGGCCGGGGCTTCACCAAGGACAACATCCACTTCGCTGACCTCGACGGTGACGGCCGTTCTGAGCTGGTTTCTGTGCAGGACAACGGTGATGTGAAGGCGTGGCACAACGGTCGTGGGTTTACGGAGATGCCGTGGGACGGCGACGTGGTCATCGGCCGGGGCTTCACCAAGGACAACATCCACTTCGCTGACCTCGACGGTGACGGCCGTTCTGAGCTGGTTTCTGTGCAGGACAACGGTGATGTGAAGGCGTGGCACAACGGTCGTGGGTTTACGGAGATGCCGTGGGACGGCGACGTGGTGATCGGTCGGGGGTTCGCCAGGGGCAATGTGCACTTTGCCGATCTCGATGGTGATGGTCGTTCTGAGCTGGCCAGTGTGCTGGATAACGGTGATGTGAAGGCGTGGCACAACGGTCGTGGGTTTGCGGAGATGCCGTGGGACGGCGACGTGGTCATCGGTCGGGGGTTCGCCAGGGGCAATGTGCACTTTGCCGATCTCGATGGTGATGGTCGTTCTGAGCTGGCCAGTGTGCTGGATAACGGTGATGTGAAGGCGTGGCACAACGGTCGTGGGTTTGCGGAGATGCCGTGGGACGGCGACGTGGTCATCGGCCGGGGCTTCACCAAGGACAACATCCACTTCGCCTGACGCGGTCCACCGGGCCCGCGCCGCTACGGCGGCGTGGGCCGACGCCAGCCTCCCACCCACTATCCGAGACCGGAGCCGACCCATGCCTTCCGTCAAGAAGAAGACCAGTAAGAAGACCAGACGTACTCTCACGACCGCGATCACTATCCTGCTGCTGTCCGTCGCCGCTCTCCCCGCCGCAGCGGCCGACGACCCCCATGGCATCGCGACAAGGCGTCCGCTGGGAGCCGCCGCCGTGGCCTGGAACTCCCTGCCCTGTGTGTCGGGCGGTCCGAAAGCCGAGGACGCTGCGAACGCCGCAGCCCTGAACCCACTTCTCCACAACGCCATGCGCGACAACATGAACGCCTATACAGCCTCGTGCGCCAGAGCGATCATCGAGACCGTCAAGGGGCGCGGCCTGAACCAGCGGGCCGGGGCCATCGCCATCGCGACCGTCATTGTGGAGACCAATATCCGCAACCTGGACAACGGCGACCTCGACTCCGTCGGCCTCTATCAGCAACGAGCCAGCTGGGGCAGCTTCGACGAGCGCACCAACCCCGTGACGGCAACCCACAAGTTCCTCGACACCATGGACAGGTTCTATCCGGGCGGCTCCTGGAACACCGCCCCCATTGGCGACGTCGCCGCCGACGTTCAGCGCCCCGCCGCCCAGTACCGCTACCGGTACGGCGTCCAGGCCGCCGACGCGGTCGTCATAGCGAACCACCTGTGGGCGGGATCCTCACAGAGCGCCTCGCTGTCGGGTGATGGTCGTTCTGAGTTGGTTTCTGTGCTGGACAACGGTGATGTGAAGGCGTGGCACAACGGTGGTGGGTTTGCGGAGATGCCGTGGGACGGCGACGTGGTAATCGGTCGGGGCTTCACCAAGGGCAATGTGCACTTTGCCGATCTCGACGGTGACGGCCGTTCTGAGCTGGTTTCTGTACTGGACAACGGTGATGTGAAGGCGTGGCACAACGGTGGTGGGTTTGCGGAGATGCCGTGGGACGGCGACGTGGTAATCGGCCGGGGCTTCACCAAGGACAACATCCACTTCGCTGACCTCGACGGTGACGGCCGTTCTGAGCTGGTTTCTGTACTGGACAACGGTGATGTGAAGGCGTGGCACAACGGTGGCGGGTTTACGGAGATGCCGTGGGACGGCGACGTGGTAATCGGCCGGGGCTTCACCAAGGACAACATCCACTTCGCTGACCTCGACGGTGACGGCCGGTCTGAGCTGGCCAGCGTGCAGGACAACGGTGACGTGAAGGCGTGGCACAACGGTGGCGGGTTTGCGGAGATGCCGTGGGACGGCGACGTGGTCATCGGCCGGGGGTTCACCAGGGGCAATGTGCACTTTGCTGACCTCGACGGTGACGGCCGGTCTGAGCTGGCCAGTGTGCAGGACAACGGTGACGTGAAGGCGTGGCACAACGGTCGTGGGTTTGCGGAGATGCCGTGGGACGGCGACGTGGTAATCGGCCGCGGCTTCACCAAGGACAACATCCACTTCGCCTGATTCTCGGCGAATAGGTCAATCGCGGGCTCGGTCACCGCGCAGCAGCCGTCGGCCAGGGCCCAGAGGACTTCGGTCCTGTCCAGTAAACGGGTCTGGTCCGTAGTCGGTGGTGACCCTGGGTAGCCGTCTGTGATCATGATTTTGTGCTAGATGTCAACTCCCTTGTGGAGGAAGTGTTTTCCGGGTTTTCGGCGCTGATTTTTCGAGGGTGTGGCCGATGACGGTGACGCGGTGGTGGTCACACCCGCACCCGGGACGAGGCGGTGCCGTGTCCGGTGCGCGGGACGCCGGAGGCGAAGGTGCACGGCTCTCACCGCCGGACGACGGCGGATGTGCCGGTCGACGGTCGCCGTGTCGTGGTCCGTCTGCGCGTACGGCGGCTGGTCTGCCCGGCTCTAGGCTGCCGACGGCAGACCTTCCGCGAGGATGTTCCCGGATTGGTGGAGCGTCATCAACGCCGGAGGGTGCGGCCGGCCGGGCAGATAGCCGAGGTGGCGCGGGAGTCATGCGGCCGGGCGGCTGGCTGGCCTGCTGGCCCTGCCGGTCTCCCGCAGTACCGCGCTGATGTGTATGCGGCGGGGGAGGAGCTCGTGGGTTGGGGCTCGGGGTGAGGCCGGTCCCCCCGTCCGGCCGTACCCCTCTCGGGGCGGGCTCAGTAGCCCGCCCTCTTCCTCCTGCTGCTCTCAGGGCATGCGCCGACGCGTCGGCGTCCGGCGGTGCGCGGTGGGCCGCCCGTCCTCGGGGTCCGGGAGACCGGGCGGCCCACCGCGGCGGTCCTGCTTCCGTACGGTCCTATGGTGGCGCCCGGGGCGTCCGGCGCACAGCCCGCCGCACAACAGACGTCAACCGGCAGGCCGTTTGGAGTTTCTGGGGCGGTCTGCAGGGAACCCGGCGATGGCCGGACGTGCGGGAGTCGTCCGAAACAGGGGCTTCCCGCGCCTCTGGACGCCCACAGTGTGCTGGGCGCCCCGGTGCTTCCGGGGGAGCCGGAACCACCGGGGCCAAGGGCCACGACATCCCCAACATCAGCTCGCTGGGCAAGGACTCCCCAAGTGGGGAGTCGAGCCAGAAGCCCAGTAACAGCAAGGGCGACTCCCTCGCGGAGAAGGACTTCGAGCGCCTGCGGAACACCCTCGCGTCCCTCCAAGAGGCGGCGAAGAAGGTGAACAAGTCGGTAGCGCGGCGGGCTGTCGAAGCACAGCCGGACGTCGCTGTCCCGCTCATCCAGGAGATCGGGTCACTGCTCCAGCAGATCGACAGGGCAGTGGCGATCCGGCTCCCCAAGGCGGAGTAAGCCACTCGGCGTCTCGGGGGTGGACGAAGGGGCCGGTTTCCCGAATGTGGGAGACCGGCCCCTTCGTGTGTCGAGGCGCAGTATTCGCACGGCACCGTCATGCGTCGTCGTAGCGGTTCTCCATCGCCTCCGTCCACTGCTCGGGCCGGGACGCTTGGCAGTCGGGGCATCGGCGCCCGATGACACGCTCGGCGGTGGGGAAGTCGGATTGCGCAGAGCGCACCTGGAAGACGTCCAGGAGCAGCGGCGTGCAGCAGAGGGAACAGGGCTCTCCGTATCTGGTGATCTTCATGGGCGTGAGAGTGCACACACCGGCGGCTTACCGTCTCGGACTGGCCCGACGGCCCGCCTGGCGGGCGCTCTGGTAAAAAATCTAGCGGTGGCTTCCCGCCCGGCGGGAAGCACCTCGGATCGCGCTTTTTCGCAGGAGCCGCGCGAGGTGACCCCGGGCCGCCGGCCCGTGATGGAGATTGAGGGAATCGACCAGCGGCTCATCGGCTGGCAGTCGACCCGCCGTCAGCAGATCGAGGACGCACTGTCCGTCCTCACCGACAAGTACGAGGAACGGCAGGGCCACGCGCCAGGGGAGCGGGCCGGCTACGCGCTGGCCTGCCAGGCCGCCGACCAGACCCGCCCGCCTAGTTGTGCCGGACGCGCCCTACCGCGCTCCCCCTGCCGGCGCCCTACCCTCCCTCGCAGGCCGAGGGGCGCACACCCAGCCCTCGCCTCTGACCCGTCACCCACGAAGGGGCACCACATGACCCCCGAACCGCACTGGACCAAGTCCTCCTACAGCTCCAACGGCGGCAACTGCGTCGAGATCGCCACCAACCTCGCTACCTACGGCACCATCCCCGTCCGTGACAGCAAGGACCCACACGGCCCGGCCCTCACCTTCGACACGTCGGCCTGGTCGGCCTTCGTGGCAAGCCTCAAGGCCGGCGGCTTCACCGCGTAAGCGCGTACGACGCGACAGGCCCCCGCGACTCTCCGACCGAGAGCAGCGGGGGTCTTCGCATGCCCTCGCCCTCGCGTGCCACGACGCGGCCCACCTCGCCCACTATTCCGTCTTGCTAAGTACCAGTAGTCAGCGTTACGGTGTACCAGTACTCAACAGCGCTGACTAGCGCAGAGGGGAGGTGCTTCATGGCCAAGCTGCTGACCGAGATGCTCAAGGGCACGTTGGAGGGCATCATCCTGGCCTCTCTGTCCGGCCGGCCCGCGTACGGCTACGAGATCACGGCGCGGCTGCGTGAGCAGGGGTTCTCCGACATCGCCGAGGGGACCATCTACGCGCTGCTCGTCCGGATGGAGAAGCGCGGGCTCGTCGACGTGAAGAAGGTGCCGTCCGAGAAGGGGCCGCCACGCAAGGTGCACTCCCTCAACGCCGAGGGAGTGGAGTACCTCGAAGAGTTCTGGAGGACGTGGAGCTTCCTCACGGAACGACTGGAACAGCTCCGCGAAGGGGGAAAGTGAACATGTCCGAGGGCGAGAAGAGCGGCTTCCTCTCCAGGGTGATCGGGCCCAAGAAGCGCTGGCGGGCGTACAAGGCGCGCGTCAAGGAGCTGCCGGCGAACTACCGGCTGGCGGCCGAGGCCATCGAGCGACACCTGATGCACTTCGTACCGACCGACCACGACAACGCCGCGACGATGTTCGAGGACCTCGCCGACCTGATCGAGGAGGCCGCGGCGAACGGAACGCCGATCCGCGAGATCGTCGGCGAGGACCCGGCGGAGTTCGTCGCCGAGTTCGCCCAGAACTACACGGACGGCGCCTACATCCCCGCCCGCCTGCGCGAACGGCTGGCCGACGACATCGCGCGCGCCGAGGCCGAGCCCTCGGAGGGTTCCGAGGGCACCGCGTAGCCCCGTACCGCACGTCCCGTACCACACGTTCCGTACCGCACGCCGCGTACGCACCACCTGCCGCAAGCCGGCGCATCAGCCGCCGCGCCATCCGAGCCGCATCGTCGTCGCGCCGGGCCCCCGCGTCATCGTTCCGCCGCCGCGCCGGGCCCGGCGGCCGGCCCCGGCCACGACCGGGCCGTCACCTCGCGTCACGCGCCCCGCGCCACATGCGCCCCGCAACGCCGCACCCCAGCCGCTCACGTCATCGCACGGGAGAACTCCATGCCTTCCTCTGTCATGCCCACATCCAAAACCGGGACCGGTCTCGCTCCGTCGACCGCCGTCTCCGCCGTCGGGCTGCGCAAGTCGTACGGTGACAAGACCGTCCTCGACGGCATCGACCTGCACATCCCGGCCGGAACGGTCTTCGCCCTGCTCGGCCCGAACGGCGCCGGCAAGACCACCGCCGTGAAGATCCTCTCCACCCTCATCACCGCCGACGCCGGCGAGTTGCGCGTCGGCGGGTACGACCTGGCCACCGACCCGCAGGCCGTGCGGGCCGCGATCGGTGTCACCGGGCAGTTCTCCGCCGTGGACGGGCTGATCACCGGCGAGGAGAACATGCTCCTCATGGCCGACCTGCACCACCTCTCCCGCCGCGAGGGGCGGCGCGTCGCCGCCGAACTGCTGGAGCGGTTCGACCTGGTGGAGGCCGCGAAGAAGCCCGCCGCCACCTACTCCGGCGGCATGAAGCGTCGGCTGGACATCGCGATGACCCTGGTCGGCGGCCCGCGGATCATCTTCCTCGACGAGCCGACCACCGGCCTCGACCCGCGCAGCCGCCACAACATGTGGGGCATCATCCGCGGGCTCGTCTCCACCGGGGTGACCGTCTTCCTCACCACCCAGTACCTGGAGGAGGCCGACCAACTCGCCGACCGCATCGCCGTGTTGAACGACGGGAGGATCGCGGCCGAGGGCACCGCCGACCAGCTCAAGCGGCTCGTGCCGGGTGGCTACGTCCGGCTGGGTTTCTCCGACCCGGCCCGGTACCAGTCGGCCGCCGCCGTGCTGCGCGAGGCCAACCGGGACGACGCGGCGCTGGCCCTGCGGGTCCCCAGCGACGGCAGTCAGCGCGAGCTGCGCTCGATCCTCGACTGGCTCGACTCGGTCGGTATCGAGGCGGACGAACTGACCGTGCACACCCCCGACCTGGACGACGTGTTCTTCGCCCTGACGGGCCCGAGCGCCGACTCCGCCGCCGCCGGCTCCGCCGCCAGCCCCATCACCCGCCCCGCCACCGTCCCCCACCAGCGCAAGGAGAACGACCGATGAGCGCCCTCGCCCTCGCCGTCCGCGACTCGACCACGATGCTGCGCCGCAACCTGCTGCACGCCCGGCGCTACCCGTCCGCGACGCTGAACCTGCTGCTCACCCCGATCATGATGCTGCTGCTCTTCGTCTACATCTTCGGCGACGTGATGAGCGCGGGCATCGGGGGCGGCGGCGCCGACCGCTCCGAGTACGTCGCCTACCTCGTCCCCGGCATCCTGCTGATGACCATCGGCAGCACCGTGATCGGGGCCGCGGTGCACGTCTCCATGGACATGAACGAGGGCCTCGTCGCCCGCTTCCGCACCATGGCGATCCACCGCACCTCGGTGATCATCGGGCACGTGGTCGGCAGCGTGTTGCAGTGCCTGGCGAGCGTGGTCCTCGTCGGCGCCGTCGGCGTGGCCATCGGCTTCCGCTCCACCGACGCCACCGTGGTGGAGTGGCTGGCGGCCTTCGGGCTGATCGCGCTGTTCGCCCTGGCGCTCACCTGGATCGCGGTCGGGATGGGCATGTCCAGCCCGAACCCCGAGGCGGCCAGCAACGCGGCCATGCCGCTGATCCTCCTGCCGCTGATCTCCAGCGCCTTCATCCCGGCCAGCACGATGCCGGGCTGGTTCCGGCCGATCGCCGAGTACCAGCCGTTCACCCCGGCCATCGAGACGCTACGCGGCCTGCTGCTCGGCTCCGAGATCGGCAACGACGGGTGGATCGCCGTCGCCTGGTGCGTCGCACTGACCGCGCTCGGCTACGTCTGGGCGACGGCGCGGTTCAACCGCGACCCGGCGTGAGGGCCCCGGACCCTCGTCCGGCGAGGTCGACGGCGGACCGCCGCCCGAGTCCCGTCGCCCGTCCCCCGTAACGACCGAGCCGCCTGGCCCCTGGGCCAGGCGGCGCACCCCGTACGACCGAAGGCCCCGCCCCCTCCGGCCGTACGAGGACCGCCGGCTCAGCCGGCCGCGCGACCGCCGAGCGCGCGGGTCAGCGCTTGGGGCACTGCTTCCAGGCGAGGCGGTAGATGGTGTTCACGTCGCCGTCGGTGGAGTCCATGGTCATGAAGCTGGTCTGCTTCGGGTCCGAGGTGCCCGCGCCGACCCGCAGCTCGGTGTTGACGTTGAAGTTCCGCCGCGTGCCGCAGGGCGCCCAGACCAGTTCGCCCCAGTCGGTGCTGTCGGTGGCCTGCCAGTTGTCGTGGCGCGGGCCCTTGAACGCGTGCGTGCTGGACGTGGTGTCCGGCGAGCCCTGGAAGTAGAACGAGGACTTCTGCCTGCCCACGGCACCGGGTTGGAGCGAGGCGTAGCCACGGTAGTCGGCGCTGGCGACGGCGTACGTGAAGCCGTGCGGGACGTGCACCAGCAGGCTGAGCTGACAGTTCTTTCTGGCGTCGGTGGGGTCGGAGGAGCCGCCGACTCTCGCCAGGTACTGGCTGTACGTCACGGTGAAGGCGGTGTTGTCCGGGGCGACGGCCACCGCCGCGGTGTCCTTCGGGCACCCCGAGCCGTTCACCGTCTCGACCTCGACCCTGACCTTCTCGGTGGGCGGGTTGGGGATTGAGGAGGCCGGGCTCTGGGGCGAGAGCGTCGCGCCGAACAGGCCAAGCATCGCGCCAGTCGCGAGTATGCCGGAGTGCATGGGAGATCAGTCCTTTGCCTTGGGGACGGGCAGTGCGGGACCGCCGAGGGGCTGGGGACGTACGTGGTGCGAGCGGTTGCCCCGGCCGGCGGCCGTGAACGAACGGTGGAGCGGAGCGGCACGTACGCGAGTGGCCGGATAGCCATGCGCATGCCAATGGTGCGAGATGTTAAGGAGTCGCGGAGGAGCCGCCTAGGGCGAACTCAGGCCAAATCATGGGGCATACGACGTAGAAGGGGGCATACGTCGTAGAGGCGGTCTTGTGTCTTTCGGGTCCGCCGCGCCGCCAGGGGCCGGCGACAGGTCCCGGTTTCGGGCGGGTGTCGCCACGAGGTGCTCGGGAGGTGGGGGCCTGACCTGGTCGGAGGCCGGAGGTCGGGGGTCGGGGGTTGGTGTCGGGCACCAGGCCGCCGCGTGGCGGGACGGCGGCCAGCCGCGTCACCGCACGCGATAAACCCGGCGACGTCCGCGACCGTCCCCGGAATACTCGTCGCCCATGGATGAGGTCCAAACACCCGCGAGCAGGGACGAGGTCAAGGTCGTCGTCGCCCATTCCGAGCGCGCGACCCTGCGCGTCGGTGACGTGTTCCTGAAGGTGGACGCCGACCAGGCGCGTATCGACGCCGAGGTCAGGGCGATGTCGCTCGCGCCGGTCCCGACGCCGGAGATCATGTGGCGCGAGCCGCCCGTGCTCGCGCTCGCCGCGCTCCCGGGGACGACGCTCGGGAGCCTGGGCGGGGCGTCGACCGGGTCGGCGGCGGCGTGGGCCGCGGCGGGCGCCGCCATCCGGAAGCTGCATGACGGGCCGCTGCCGCCCTGGGCCGGCCGGGCGGGGCGGAGCGTCGCGGCGTTGGTGGCGGAGCTCGACGCCGAGTGCGAGACGCTCGTGACGAGCGGCCTCCTCCCCGCCGACCTGGTCACCCGCAACCGCCAGGTCGCCGAGGCCGCGTTCCGGCCGTGGACCCCGGCGTTCACCCACGGCGACCTACAGATCGCGCACGTCTTCCTCGACGGCGACCGGATCACCGGCATCATCGACTGGTCCGAGGCGGGCCAGGGCGACGCCCTGTACGACCTCGCCACCTTCACGCTCGGACACGAGGACCACCTCGACGACGTCATCGCCGGCTACGGCGCCGACATCGACCTCGACGTGATCCACGCGTGGTGGTCTCTGCGCAGCCTGCTGGCGGTCCGCTGGCTGTCCGAGCACGGCTTCGACCCGTTCGCGCCGGGCTGTGAGGTGGACGTACTGAAGGCCCGGATGTGAGGTGCGGGCAGGCCGGGGGTGGCGTACGGAAGACCGGATGTACGGAAGACCAGGTATGACGTGTTCCGTGGGCGGAGCCGGCCTCGTAGGCCGTGCATCGATAGTGGATCTTGCGCGATGAATGATCTCGGTTCATGGGTCGGCGAGATCTCACGGACGAGCAGTGGGCAGTGCTGGAGCCGTTGTTACCGAAGGGGACGAAGGCGAGGCGACCGCCCGTCTGGCCCCGGCGGTAGCTGATCGACGGCATACGGTTTCGGGTTCGGACCGGTGTTCCGTGGCGGGACTTGCCCACCGAGTACGGGCCGTGGGGCCGTGTCTACGACCTGTTCCGCCGGAACGGCACCTGGCAGCGGATCCTCACCCGCCCCTTCAGGCCCTGGCCGACGCGAAGGGGGCGATCACCTGGGACCTGGGCATCGATTCCACGGTGTGCCGCGCTCACCAGCATGCGGCCGGGGCCCGGAAGCGGGGTGACCTGCAGAAGGAACCGCCGGGCGCGTCTGAAGCGTGACGTCGGCTGCTTCCCCTACCGGCGGGGGGTCTCCTGCACGCTGAGCACCAACCCGTCCTTCGTTACGGCAGTCACCACCCGCTCGTCCACGACGGAGCCGTCCACGAGGTGGCGCTCCAGGAACCGGTGCACCTCGGGGGTGATGCTGGTGACTTCCTCGATCTGGATCGACAAGCCAGGCTGGCTGCTGCCCGCGCTACGCAGGGATTTCCGCAGCGTCTCCAGGTCGAGGATCGCTCCGTCGGTCGTCACCAGCGCGAAGGACTCGTGGTGGGCACCCAGGAAGGCATCGAGGCTTTCGGCCTTTCCGTCCCCCAGCCAGGCGGCCAGATGGTCGTGGTGCCGGGTCAAGAAGTTTCCGTTCATCCCTCAACTGTGCCAGTTACTGCCAGCCGGCCGCCGGGTGGGAGCGATGTCCTACCAGGGCGAACGGCGACCGATGCGGCGCCGGTCCCCGACACGGAGACAGGCATCGCACGGGCCTCATCAGCCGCTCCGCCAGGGCTGACGAGGGCCGGTGCGCATCGCAGCAGTTCGCAGGAAGGCTTCGGCGATCGACTTTCGATACACGGCCCGGGGAGACCGGCCCGTCACCCCCGACCCAACACGTCGTGGATCAGCCGGGCCCACTGGGTGACCACCCGTTCGCGGCGTGGGGCGTCGTCCGTGAGGAGGTTGGCGAGGCCGAGGCCGCGAGCCATGTCGAGGAGGCCCTGCACGGTCTCCCGTACGCCGGGGACGCTCTCGTCGGCGCCGAGGAGTTCGATCGCCATGCGGTGGCTCTCGCGGCCGATACGGGCCTCAAGTGCCGTGACGCGACCACCGAGTTGGGGCTCGTTGGAGGCCGCGACCCACAGTTGAAGCGCGGCCCGGAACAGCGGGCCCGTGTACAGGCTGACCAGGGCGTCCACCACGGCGTGGGTGCGTTCGGGGCCGTCGCGCTCGGGCGGGTCGGTGGCGCCGGTGAGCAGCGCGCGCAGGGCCGCCGAGCGTTCCTCGGCGACCTGCTCGACGGCCGCGGTGAACAGGTCCTCGCGGGTGGGGAAGTGGTGCTGGGCGGCGCCACGGGAGACCCCGGCGCGCTCGGCGACCACCGACACCGTCGAGCCCGCCCAGCCGTGCTCGGCCAGGCAGGCGATGGCGGCCTCAAGCAGCCGCTGCCGGGTGGCGCGGCTGCGGTCCTGCTTGGGATCGCGTAGCGCCGGGCGCGTGGTCAACGGGGTTCCTCCACGGTGCTGGGCTCGGCGGGCCGCGCGGCGTGCGGCCCGCCATCGGATGGTGCGACCTTGACTGTGCCGGCTGGGTTGGCTGGCGTGGTTGGGGTCGCTGTGCTGGCTGTCGTGGCTGGGGTGGTGGCGGCTGTCCCAGCGGGAGCGGCCTCGCCGGAGGCCGACTCGCCGGAGGCCGACTCGGCGGGAGCCGTCTCGGGTGTGGTGGGCGCCCACGCCGGGTCGCGGCGCTCCAGGAAGGCGGTCATCCCTTCCCGGGCCTCGGCCGAGCCGAAGAGTCGGGCGGAGAGTTCGGCCAGCACCGCCGTGTCCCGGTCGAAGGCCCGCAGCACCTCGGCCGTCACCAACCGCTTGGACTCCGCGAGCCCCTGCGGCGAGCCGCGGCGCAGTCCGTCCAGGACCGGGGCCAGAACCTCGTCGGGGTCACCGGCGAGGGTGATCAGGCCGATCCGGGCCGCCTCGGCGGCGTCGAAGCGCTCGCCGGTCAGGTAGTAGCGGCCGGCCGCGCGCGGGTCGAGCCGGGGCAGCAGCGGCATGGAGATCACGGCCGGCGCGAGGCCGAGCCGGGCCTCGGTGAACGCGAAGCTGGCCGCCGGCCCGGCCGCCGAGATGTCGCACGCCCCCAACAGGCCGAGCCCGCCGGCGCGTACGTGCCCGGTGACGCGGGCGACCACCGGCACCGGCAACTCCACGACGGTACGCATCAGCCGCGCGAGGCCCAGCGGCCCGGCCACGGGCGCGCCCCCGTCGGCCGCGCCGCCGGACACCGCCTCGCTCAGGTCGGCCCCGGCGCAGAACGTGGTGCCCGTGTGATCGAGCAGCACGGCCCGGGTCGCGGGGTCGTCGGCGGCGGCCTCCAGGCCCGCCAGCAACTCGGTCACCAGGCGGGACGAGAGCGCGTTGCGGTTGTGCGGCGAGTCGAGGGTGAGCGTGGCGATGCCACGGTCGTACGCGCGGCGCACGAGCGGCGCCGGCCGCTCGCCGGTCGTCGCGGGCTGCCCCGATCGCTCGGGCGGGTTGGCCATCGGTCCGCCGACCTCCTTCCTGGGCTGGGTGGCTGGGCGGGCTGCTTGCTTGGGTGAGTGGTTGGGTGACCGGTTGGGGTGACTGGTTGGCTGCCTGGTGGGGGTTGGGTGGGGTGGCCGGTCGGGGTCGGCCGGTGGGCTGTGGGGCGGGGCGCTTCGACGCGCTTAGGGGACCCATTGAACTGGATGGGCTACGGGACCCGTCGGTTCCGTCACGCGTGGCGGGGCCGACCGTCCCCGTGTCGTACGAGCGCGCCCGGTACGAGCGGTTCCGTACGAACTGGTTCCGTACGGCCTGGTTTCGTACGGCCCGGTTCCGCACGAGTGGTCCCGTATGAGTGAGCCCGTACGGGTGCGCGTGCCGTGAGGCGCGTCCGGTACGGGCTCCGCCCGTGCCCGAGCCGTGGGCGTGTGGGCGGGTCAGTACGACTTGGGCAGGCCGAGCGTGGTGTGCGAGACGAAGTTGAGGATCATCTCGCGGCTGACCGGGGCGATGCGGACGACGCGGGCGCCGGTGATGAGCGAGGCGAGGCCGTACTCGGAGGCGAGCCCGTTGCCGCCGAGGGTGTGCACGGCCTGGTCGACGGCCTTGACGGTCGCCTCGCCCGCCGCGTACTTCGCCATGTTGGCCGCCTCGCCGGCCGCCATGTCGTCGCCGGAGTCGTAGAGGACGGCCGCCTTCTGCATCATCAGCCGGGCCAGTTCCACCTCGATGTGCGACTGGGCCAGCGGGTGGGCTATGGCCTGGTGGGCGCCGATCGGGCTCTTCCACACCTCGCGGGTCTTGGCGTAGTCGACGGCCCGCGCGAGGGCGAACCTGGCCATGCCGAGGCCGAAGGCGGCGGTCATGATGCGCTCGGGGTTGAGTCCGGCGAAGAGTTGGAGGAGCCCGGCGTCCTCGTCGCCGACCAGCGCGTCGGCGGGCAGCCGCACCTCGTCCAGGGTCAGCTCGAACTGCTTCTCCGCCGCCGCGACCTCCATCGGGATCTGCCGGTAGCCGAAACCGGGGGTCTCGCGGTCCACGATGAACAGGCACGGCTTGAGCTTGCCGGTGCGGGCGTCCTCGGTGCGGCCGACGATCATCGTCGCGTCGGCGACGTCCACGCCGGAGATGAAGACCTTGCGGCCGGTGAGCACCCAGTCGTCGCCGTCCCGGCGGGCGGTGGTGGTGATGCGGTGCGAGTTGGAGCCGGCGTCGGGCTCGGTGATGCCGAACGCCATCGTCCGCGAGCCGTCGGCCAGCCCCGGCAGCCAGGCCCGCTTCTGCTCCTCGGTGCCGAAACGGGCGATGACGGTGCCGCAGATGGCGGGCGAGACGACCATCAGGAGCAGCGGGCAGCCAGCGGCCCCCAACTCTTCCAAGACGATGGAGAGTTCGACGATTCCGCCGCCCCCGCCGCCGTACTCTTCGGGCAGGTTGACGCCGAGATAGCCGAGCTTGCCGGCCTCGGCCCACAACTCTTCGGGGTGCTTGCCCTCGCGGACGACGGTGTCCATGTACGAGCGGCCGTACCGCGCGCCCAGGGCGGCGACGGCGGAGCGCAGCGCGCGGTGCTCCTCGGACTCGATCACGGCGTGGGACATGGGGCCTCCTCGGTGCGGGATGGCGTTCGGGGGGTGCGTGGGGTACGCGGTGTGTCTGCGGTGTGCGGGGTGTCTGCGGTGTGCGGGGTGCAGGGTGCGAGTTGCGGTGTCTGTGGTGCGTACGGGGCGTACGGGGCGTACGGGCTGCGGGGTGCCGGGGGCTGGGGGCTGGGGGCCGGGGGCCGGGGGTTGGGGGTTGGGGGCCGGTCAGTCGGAGACGACGGCGAGCAGGGCGCCGACCTCCACCTGTTGACCCGGGGCCGCGCGCAGGGCCGTGAGGGTGCCGGAGGCCGGGGCGGTGATCTTGTGTTCCATCTTCATCGCCTCCAGCCACAGCAGCGGTTGGCCGGCTCGCACGGCGTCGCCCTCCGCCACGTCGGCGAGCCGGATGACGGTGCCGGGCATGGGCGCGAGCAGCGAGCCGGGCTCGGTGCGGGCGCTCGGGTCGGGGAAGCGGGGCAGCGGGGTGAGGGCGTACGCGGTGGGCTGGCCGGGAGGGCCTGCGACGGGCGGCGGCGTGTCGACGTACACCGTCCCGTCCTCGTACGCGCTCACCGCAAGGGTTCGGCGGACGCCGGCCACGTCCAGGACGACCAGGTCGCGGGCGGCCGAGAGCAGGCGGACGCCGGGCAGGCCGGCGGCGTCCAGGCCGGCGCGGGTGAGCCGGTAGCGGACCTCGTGCTCGGTGCCGTCCGGCTCGCTGCGGTAGGTCCTGGTCTGCGGCTGGGACGGCACGTTGCGCCAGGCGCCGCCGTAGCGGGTGCCGCCGAACCGGGAGCGTCCGCAGCCGTCCGCCAGCGCGGCGGCCAGCGCGGCCAGGCGCACGCCCAACCCGCCGGCCCCGCTCGACTCTTCCGCACGGGCCGACTCTTCCGGCGCCCCCGCCTCCTCCGCCTGGCCGGGCCCTGTCACCTCGGCCACCCCGCCCGGGGCGGGCCCGGTCAGCTCGGTCAGGTGGCGGTCCAGGAAGCCGGTGTCGAGGTCGGCGGCCTGGAAGCGCGGGTGGCGCAGGGCGCGGACGAGGAGGTCGCGGTTGGTGACCGGGCCGTGCAGGCGGGCCCGCTCCAGGGCGTGGGCGAGGCGGCGTACGGCCTCCGCGCGGGTGGGCGCCCAGGCGATGACCTTGGCCAGCATCGGGTCGTAGTGCGGGCTGATGGTGTCGCCGGCGCCGAAGCCGGAGTCCACCCGCAACCCGGCGGGTGGCAGCGGCTGGGCGGGACCGGTCGGTGTCGTCGGGCCTAGGTCGAAGCGGCGCACCAGGCCGGTCTGGGGCTGCCAGTCGCGGGCCGGGTCCTCCGCGTACAGCCGGGCCTCCACCGCGTGCCCGGTGGGCTCGGGCGGCGTGGCGGGCAGCGGGTGGCCCTCGGCGACGCGCAGTTGCCAGGCCACCAGGTCGAGGCCGTGGACGCACTCGGTGACCGGGTGCTCGACCTGGAGGCGGGTGTTGACCTCCAGGAAGTAGCCACGGCCCTGTGGAGAGACGAGGAATTCGACCGTGCCGGCGCCCCGGTAGTCGATCGCGGTGGCCGCCTGGGCCGCGGCCTCGTGCAGCGCCGCGCGCAGCGCGTCCGGCAGCGCGGGGGCCGGGGCCTCCTCGATGACCTTCTGGTGCCGGCGTTGGAGCGAGCAGTCGCGGGTGCCGAGCGTCCACACCGTGCCGTGCGCGTCCGCGAGGATCTGCACCTCGACGTGGCGCCCGCGCTCCACGTACGGCTCGGCGAACACCTCCCCGTCGCCGAACGCCGAGGCCGCCTCGACGTTGGCGGCCTTCATCTCTCCTGAGAGCGCGGCGAGTTCGCGTACGAGCCGCATGCCGCGCCCGCCGCCCCCGGCCGCCGCCTTGACCAGCAGCGGCAGGTCCGCCTCCGTCGCCTCCTCGGGGCGTACGGGCGCGAGCAGCGGCACGCCGGCGCCGGCCATCAGCTCCTTGGCCCGGGTCTTGGAGGCCATGGCCGCGATGGCCGCCGGTGGCGGGCCGACCCAGGTCAGGCCGGCGTCGATGACGGCGCGGGCGAAGTCGGGGTTCTCGGAGAGGAAGCCGTAACCGGGGTGGACGGCGTCCGCGCCGCAGGCCAGGGCGGCCTTCACCAGGAGGTCGGCGCGTAGGTAGGTGTCGGCGGGAGCGTTACCCGGCAGGTGGACGGCGGCGTCCGCCTCGCGGGTGTGCGGGGCGTTCGCGTCGGCGTCGGAGTACCCCGTGGCGGTGGCGATGCCCAGCTCACGGCAGGTGCGGAAGATGCGGCGGGCGATCTCGCCGCGGTTGGCGACGAACAGGGTGGTGATCACTGATGCCTCGGCTTCGGTCGCTTCGACCACTTTGGTTACTCGGCTCACGGGGTGCCTCACATCCGGAAGACGCCGAAGCCGCCACGGGCGCCCTCGACCGGTGCGGTGTGGATGGCCGACAGGCACAGGCCGAGGACGGTGCGGGTGTCGCGCGGGTCGATCACGCCGTCGTCGTACAGCCGGCCGGACAGGAACATCGGCAGCGACTCGGACTCGATCTGCTGCTCCACCATGGCGCGCAGCGCCGCGTCCCCCTCGTCGTCGTACGGCTGACCCTTCGCGGCGGCCGAGGCGCGGGCGACGATGGACAGCACGCCGGCGAGTTGCTGCGGGCCCATCACGGCGGACTTGGCGCTGGGCCAGGCGAACAGGAAGCGCGGGTCGTACGCCCGGCCGCACATGCCGTAGTGACCAGCCCCGTACGAGGCTCCCATCAGCACGGACAGGTGCGGGACGGTCGAGTTGGAGACCGCGTTGATCATCATGGCGCCGTGCTTGATGATGCCGCCCTGCTCGTACTCCCTGCCGACCATGTAGCCGGTGGTGTTGTGCAGGAAGACCAGCGGGGTGTCGCGCTGGTTGGCGAGTTGGATGAACTGGGCCGCCTTCTGCGACTCGGCCGAGAACAGCACGCCCCGCGCGTTGGCCAGGATGCCGACCGGGTAGCCGTGCAGGGTGGCCCAGCCGGTGGCCAGGCTCGGCCCGTACAGCGGCTTGAACTCGTCGAAGTCCGAGCCGTCCACGAGGCGGGCGATCACCTCGCGCGGGTCGAACGGGACCTTGAGGTCGCCGGGCACGATGCCCAGCAACTCCTCCTCGGCGTACTTGGGCGGCTCGGCCGGTGGCGGGTCGGCGTGCGCCTTGGACCAGTTGAGGCGGGCGACGACGCGGCGGGCCTGGCGCAGCGCGTCCCGCTCGTCCACGGCGAAGTAGTCGGCGAGCCCGGAGACGCGGGCGTGCATGTCGGCGCCGCCCAGCGACTCGTCGTCGCTCTCCTCGCCGGTGGCCATCTTGACCAGCGGCGGACCGCCGAGGAAGACCTTCGCCCGCTCCTTGACCATGATCGTGTGGTCGGACATGCCGGGGACGTACGCGCCGCCGGCGGTCGAGTTGCCGAACACCACGGCCACGGTGGGGATGCCGGCGGCCGAGAGCCGGGTGAGGTCCCGGAACAGGGCGCCGCCGGGGATGAAGATCTCCTTCTGGCTGGGCAGGTCGGCGCCGCCCGACTCGACCAACGAGATACACGGCAGCCGGTTGGCGCGGGCGATCTCGTTGGCGCGCAGCGCCTTCTTCAGCGTCCACGGGTTGCTGGCGCCACCGCGTACGGTCGGGTCGTTGGCCGTGATCAGGCACTCCACCCCCGCGACCACGCCGATGCCGGTGACCAGGGCCGCGCCCACGGCGTAGTCGCTGCCCCAGGCGGCGAGCGGGGAGAGTTCGAGGAAGGGGGTGTCGGGGTCCACGAGGAGTTCGATCCGCTCACGGGCCAGCAGCTTGCCGCGCTTCCGGTGCCGGGCGACGTACTTCTCGCCGCCGCCGGCGATGGCCTTGGCGTGTTCGGCCTCGACGGCGGCGAGCTTGTCGAGCATGGCCTCCCGGTGGGCGGCGTACTCGGGGCTCGTCGTGTCGAGCGCCGACGCGATGGCGGTCACAACAGCACCTCCGGTAGGTCGAGTTGGCGGGCGCGCAGCCACTCGCCGACGGCCTTGGCCTGCGGGTCGAACCGGGCCTGGGCCGCGACGCCCTCGCCCAGCAACCCTTCGACGAGGAAGTTGAGCGCGCGCAGGTTGGGCAACAGGTGTCGGGTGATCGGCAACTCTTCGACCTCCGGGAGGAGATGACGCAGTCGCTCGACGGTGAGTTCATGGGCCAGCCAGCGCCAGCCGGCGTCCGAGCGGGCCCACACGCCGATGTTGGCGCTGCCACCCTTGTCGCCGCTGCGGGCCCCGACGACGCGGCCGAGCGGGGCCCGGACCATGGGCAGCCCGGGCGGCAGCGGCTCGGGCAGCGGCGGCGCGTCGAGCGGGAGCAACCCTCGGGTGTGCGCCGGCGGGTCGACGGAATGCCGCTCGCCGCCGGGCAATACCGCCGTGTGCGGCACACCGGCCGCCGGCACGAAGGCGGCCTCGAAGACGCCGTACGGGGCGCCCTTGCCGGGCGGGGCGGTGACGTGGAAGCCGGGGACGCTCGTGAGGGCGAGTTCGACGGCCGCGCCGCTCAGGGCGCGCCCCACCGGCTCCGGCCGTGGATCGCGCGCCACCAGCCGCAGCAGCGCGCTGGCCTCCTCCTGCACGGCGGCGTCCGCGCGGTCGGTCCGCGCCAGCGTCCAGCGCACCTCGGCGGGCCGCTGACCGGCCAACGCCTCCTCCACCTGGTCCCGTACGAGGGCGGCCTTGGCCTCGATGTCCAGGCCGGTCAGGACGAAGGTGACCTCGTTCCGCCAGCCGCCGAGCCGGGTCAGCCCGACCTTCACGTCGGGCGGCGGGGCCTCGCCACGCGCGCCGCTGATCCGCACCCGGTCGGGGCCCTCCCGCGCCAGGCGCAGCGTGTCGAGCCGGGCGGTGACGTCGGGGCCCGCGTAGCGCGCGCCCTGCGTCTCGTAGAGGAGTTGGGCCGTCACGGTCTCGGTGGTGACGGCGCCGCCCGTACCCGGGTGCTTGGTGATCACGCACGAGCCGTCGGCGTGGATCTCGGCGAGCGGAAAGCCGGGGCGGTACGGGGCGCGTCGCCCGGTTCCGGCTTCGGTGGGGCCGGCCGGGGACGCCTGGTGCGGAAGGGGCGCGGTGAAGGGTTGATTGAAGGGTTCGGCGGAGGACTGGGGAGGGTTGGGCGCGGCCGGCGGGCGGGGCAGGTGTTCGGTGAAGAAGGCGTAGTTGCCGCCGGTGGCCTGCGCGCCGCACTCCAGGACGTGGCCCGCGACGACGGCGCCGGCCAGCGCGTCCCAGTCGTCCGGCGCCCACCCGAAGTGCGCGGCGGCGGGCCCGCTGACCAGGGCCGCGTCGGTCACCCTGCCGGTGACCACGACATCGGCGCCGGCCCGCAGGCAGGCGGCGATGCCCGCGCCGCCCAGATAGGCGTTGGCGGTCAGCGCGCCCTGGCCCCAGCCCTCGCGCTGCGCGCGCTCCAACACGTCGTCGCCCTCCACGTGCGCGACGCGTACCGGGACGCCGACCCGGTCGGCGAGTTCGCGTACGGCGTCGGCGAGCGCGGCCGGGGCGAGCCCGCCCGCGTTGGTCACGATCCGCACGCCGCGCTCGACGGCGAGCCCGAGCCCCTCCTCCAACTGCCGCAGAAAGGTCTTGGCGTAGCCACGGTTCGGGTCCTTCAGGCGGTCCCGGCCGAGGATGAGCATGGTCAGTTCGGCCAGGTAGTCGCCGGTCAGCACGTCCAGCGGGCCGCCGGTGAGCATCTCGCGCACGGCGTCGAACCGGTCCCCGTAGAACCCGGACGCGTTCCCGATCCGCAGCGGCGCCGGCGCCGGGAGCCCGGCCCGCGCGGCCTCGGCCCCACCCATCGGCCGCCCCGCCACACCCGAACTCTCCGCGCCCGAGACCTCCACACCCGAACTCGTCGGGCCCCAACTCTCCGCTTCCGTATCCGCGTTCGCGCTCATGCCTCGCCTCCGCGCCGCTTGGTTCGGCAGCGGCCCGCGCCGGGCCCGTCGCTGTCGGCGGTCGGAGACACCGCCGCGTGCGCGGCGGCCACGGCGGCGCCGGCCAGGCTTCCGGCGGGGCGGCCCGCGCCCGGCGGGCCGGCGAACGCCTGGGCGATGCCGAGCCAGCGCCTGGCCTCGCCGCCGTCCACCCGTAGGGCTAGGTCGTCGCGGTGCGCGCGCTGCGTGACGAGCAGGCAGAAGTCCAGCGCGGGCCCGCTGACGCGCTGGGACGCCTCGGGCGGCCCGTACGTCCACAGCGCCCCGTCGGGGGCCACCAGCTCCACCCTGAACTCTTCTTTCGGTGGGCCGAGTTGATTGATCGCATAGGCGTAGTCGCGCGCCCGTACGCCGATGTGGGCGATGTGCCGCAGCCGCGCGGTGGGTGTGCGGTGCACGCCGAGCGCGTCCGCCACGTCCTGCCCGTGCGCCCAGGTCTCCATCAGCCGGGCGGTCGCCATCGAGGCGACGCCCATCGGCGGCCCGTACCACGGCAGCTTCGCGCCCTCGGGCCGCGCGGCGAGGAGTTCGCTGAGCGCGGCGCGGCCGGCGCGCCAGCGGGCGAGGAGGGTGGCCGGCGGTTCCAGCGCGCCGGCCGCCGCGCCCTCGTCGACGAAGCGCTCCGGCGCGGCGGCGGCCTTCTCGACCTCCCGCGCGAACACCTCCGGCGCCGACGCGGCCTCGCTCGCCCGCGCGTCGGTCCAGGCCAGGTGGGCGATCTGGTGCGCGATGGTCCAGCCGACGGCGGGCGTCGGCCGGGCCCACTGGCTGGGGTCGAGCCCGGCGACCAGCGCGTCCAGGTCGTCGCCCTCGGCCCGTAGGTCATCGAGCAGGGCGGCGGTGTCGGCCATGTGCGCTCCCCATCTCCTCGGGTGCTCCTCGGGTGCTGTTCGGGTGCTGCTGGGGTGCTGCTCGGGTGCCTTCTTCCGGTGGTGCTCGTCGCGATGTCCGGGCCGCTCGCGCCCACCGGCGGAACGGCCCGTTCGGACAGCGCGCCGGCCCGGTCCAGGCAGCGGCCGGAGCGTGGCCGCGCGGGGGGGGGCGGGCGGCATCGCTCAGGTACGCGCCAGAACGGATCGGGATCGAACCAGTACGGCTCGGGTCCGGATCGCAACGGCTCGGAAGCGGTGCACAAGCGGATGGGAACGGTCACGGGCCAGGCGGACAACGGGCGTTGGGGATCGCCGGCGCGACTGTGGGCACGCCGCGCGACGAGCGCCGGGGCCATGTGCCCGGCGCCGAGAACGAGAGTGACAGCGTCGGCATAAACAAGCAAGCGTGATTGCATTATTTTCTTCGAGTCACACGCGCCGCGCACGCCCCCACCGGCCCCTATCGCACCCCCTATCGGCCTACAGCGGCGCGTCAGCGAAAGGATTCGGGCGAACTCGGTGGCCAGATAAGACCAGGTGGGCGAGGTCACAGTGGCTGTCGGCCGTCCCAGGTGACGCTCCACGGTCGGCAACTTGCCGCCTTTTGTAGCTAGTTGGGTCACCTTCCAGGCCATACGCGCAGGTCATAGCGGCCGTCCGAAACCGCATATCGGCCGCTCTCCACAGCTCGGAAACCAGACGTTTACTTCGGCGCGCGCGCGTGCGCAGTCATCGGGTTATACGCTGAAAGTCCTGGGTGCGAGCCAGGGACACCCCTTACTCAGCGGGTGTTTTCTCCAGGTCTCCTGAACTCTCGGACGAGGGCGGTGCGGTGGTACGGAAACGGGCGGCACTCAGCCTGCTGGCAGCCGTGATCGGCGCCATGCTGGCCGTGCTGTTGAGCGTTCCGACCGCGCAGGCCGCCGCCCCCGCCCCCGCCGGTTCGTACAGCGCCGGCCAGGCGGCGGAGACCATCAGGCTGTGTGAGGACTCTCCACGGCAGCCCCGGCAGGGCGAGGAGTTGCCCGCTCGGTCATCGTCGTCGGGCCGCTACGGCACGACCCAGACCGCGCCGCCAACCTCCCGGCCGTGCAGCTCGACGCCCGTCACGCACGCCGCGCGCGCGTGTGGCGCCCCAGGGCCGGGCGGCCCCGACTGCGCGTCGCTCGGGCAACACCGAGAACGCGGGGCGGCTCTGCCCGTCATGCTCCAGGTCTTTCGCTGCTGAGATGGCCGCGTAAGAGCACCGGACCGGCGCCCACGCCCGGCCCGGACCCACGCCGCGCTCCGCGCCGGGCCCACCGTCGTGCCCCGTGGAACCGCGGACCGGCCGCACTCCGGCCGTAGCGGTCCGGACCCGGCCCTCAGCGGCGGTCCGCCCCCTGGCGACCTTCCGAGCATCCGACACACCCCTGACGCGCCGCCCACGCCGCGGGTACGCCACCGCGTGCCCCCGGTGACTCCCGCGCGCCCCATCCGGGCGCGGCACCGACCGGTGACGATGGCCGTACCTCGGCCCCCACACCGGTGGTTCCCCATGGGCCGCGCGTCGGCCGCCCGTCAGGAGCGGCCACCCTCTCCCCTGCTCGGGACGGCTCCGCCTGGGCCCTCCCTGTTCCCTATACGCCAGTTCGTACCGATGCGCACCCCCCTTCAGCGCAGGAGGCAACTGACATGAAATCCCTCATCGACCACGCCCGTACCTTTCGTGACCAGCTTCACCAGCGCGCCGACCTGGCGGCGCTGGCCGCCGGACAGTCGCCGGAGGCGCTGTTCATCACCTGCTCCGACTCCCGCGTCGTCCCGACGCTGATCACCGGCGCGCGCCCGGGCGGGCTGTTCGAGCTGCGTACGGCGGGCAACATCGTGCCCGCGTACCGCCCGGAGCACCCCAGCGGCGAGACCGCCACCATCGAGTACGCGGTGGAGGTGCTCGGTGTCGCGGACATCGTGGTGTGCGGCCACTCGCACTGCGGCGCCGTCGGCGCGCTCGTCCGTGGCGAGGACCTGACCGCCGTACCGGCCGTCTCCAACTGGCTGGCGCACGCCACCCACTCCCCCACCGGGCCCGAGGGCCCGCTGGAGCCAGGCGACCACGGGCCGGAGGTCGCGCTCCCGGTCCAGGCGCACGTGCTGGCCCAGTTGGAGCGACTGCGCGGCTACCCGTGCGTCGAGCGCCGGCTGGCCGCCGGCACGCTCGGGCTGCACGGCTGGTTCTACGAGGTGCACACCGGCGCCGTGCTCGAACACCGGCCGGCCGACGACGCGTTCCTCCCGCTGTGAGCCCCGATGACGGACGACGCTCACCCGACGGTCGAACCGTCCGACTCCGCCCAGCCCCCCAGACCGCCCGCGGCTCCCGGCCCCGTGCCACCGAGCCGCGGCAAACCGCATCGCGAGGACACCATGCGCCCCACCGCCCTCACCCTGCGGCGTGACTTCGCCGCCTCACTCGTCGTCTTCCTCGTCGCCCTGCCCCTGTGCGTCGGCGTCGCCGTCGCCTCCGGCGTGCCGGCCGAAGTAGGGCTGATCACGGGCATCGTCGGCGGCATCGTCACCGGCCTGCTCCCCGGCAGCAGCCTCCAGGTCAGCGGCCCGGCCGCGGGCCTGACCGTGCTCGTCTACGAGGCGGTCGAGACGTACGGTCTCGGCGCCCTCGGCGTCATCGTGCTGGCCAGCGGACTGGCCCAACTCGCCCTCGGCGCACTGGGGTTCGGCCGCTGGTTCCGCGCCATCTCCATATCCGTGGTCGAGGGCATGCTCGCCGGCATCGGCCTGGTCATCATCGCCGGCCAGTTGTACGCGATGGGCGACATCACCGCGCCCAAGACCGGCCTCGACAAGATCACCGGGCTGCCCGGTCTGGTCGGCGACATCGCCGGGAGCGGCGACGCGCTGATCGCCTTCGCGGTCGGCGCCGGCGTCGTGGCGATCCTCGCCACCTGGCCGTACCTGCCCGCGAAGGTACGGGTCGTACCCGGCGCGCTGGCCGCCGTCCTGCTGGCCACCGGCGTGACCGCGCTGGCCGACCTGTCGATCGCCAAGGTCAAGGTGCAGGGCCTGCTCGACTCGGTGAACGTGCCGGGCGGCGACGACTTCGACGACCTGGCCCAGGTCGGGCTCATCGGCACCATCGTGGCCTTCACCCTCATCGCGTCCGCCGAGAGCCTGTTCAGCGCGGCGGCGGTGGACCGGCTGCACGACGGGCCGCGAACCGACTACGACAAGGAGCTGATGGCGCAGGGCGCGGGCAACACGCTCTGCGGCGTGCTCGGCGCGCTGCCGATGACCGCGGTCATCGTGCGCAGCTCGGCCAACGTGCACGCCGGGGCCGTCACCAAGGCGTCCCGGGTGCTGCACGGCGTGTGGCTGCTGCTGTTCGCCGCGCTGCTGCCGGCCGTCATCGGCCTCATCCCGCTCGCCGCCCTCGCCGGCGTCCTGGTGCACGCGGGGTGGAAGCTGCTGCCGCTGGGCCACCTGGTGCCGATGTGGCGCAAGCACCGGGGTGAGGCGATCATCCTGGGCGTCACGGCCATATCCATCGTGGCGGTCAACATGTTCGAGGGCGTGCTGATCGGCCTGGCACTGTCCATCATCAAGACGGCCTGGGAGACCTCGCACATCCACACCTCGGTCAAGGAGACGCCGAGCGGCACCATCCGCGTCTCCCTCACCGGCAACGCGACGTTCCTCCGGCTCCCGAAGATGCTCGACACGCTGGAGGGGCTGCCCGCCGACCGGCCCATCGAGCTGGACCTGTCCGGCCTGCGCCACCTCGACCACGCGTGCAGCACGGCCCTCACCAGTTGGGCCGAGCGGCACAACGACGAGGGCACGGTGCCGGTACGGATCGCCGCCGAGGCGCGGGTCGACGGCGCGGCGAAGGCTCCGGCCGACCCCAAGGCCGACCCCACCGCCGACGCCACGGCCGAGGCCGACGCGCTGCCGCCCGCCCCGGCGGACGGGCTCACCGAGAAGGAACGCGAGCGGGTGACCGCCTGACCGTCGCCCCGACCGCCCCGCCCCCGCCAGGGGGACGGGGCACGCACCACCGGGCCGGGCCCGGCGACCTCCGCCGCGCCCGGCCCGGTGGTGTGCCCGGCCTGTTCGCGGACGTGGGCTGTTCGTGCGCCCGGTCCGTTCGGGCGCGTGGGCTGTTCGTTCGCCCGGTCCGCTCGGGCGCGTGGGCACGTGGGGGTGGGCGTACGAGGGCGCGTACGGGTACGGGTACGTCGGGGGCTCAGGCGGAGCCGGGGCGGGGGGCGGTGCGGGTCCAGCTCAGGTGGTACCGCTGGAAGCTGGTGGACCTCAGGCCGGAGAACGCCAACTGGCTCTCCCACTGGTCGTCGTCTGCGTCGCCGTCGCTGTCACCGTCACCGGCGGCCCGTGGGGCCTGGGCGGGCTCGGGCCGACCGGCGTCGGGCTCCTCGTGGGCGTCGGGCTCCTCGCCGGCGTCGTCGGCCGGGTGGTCCTGGTGCATCGCGGCCAGCGCGTCGATGTGCGCCTGGGCGCTCACCCACTCCGCGTAGTTGAGCACCCGCGTGCCGTCCGTACTCACGTGGAAGTGCGCCGCGAGCAGCCCGTCGAAGTCGTCGACCTCCGGCTCGTCCCCGTCGAACCAGCCGTCCACCCAGCGCCGCAGCCGCGCCTCGTCCGGGCCGTCGAAGTCGATGGTCACGGCGATGGCGCAGCCGACGGCCGGCGCCCGCGGGCCGCGCGCGCCCGGCGTGAAGGCGCTGCGGTACAGGCGGTAGGACGTCACCCCGTCGCGCTCGATGCCCGGCACCGCGGCGTCGATCTCGGCCGCGTGCGCCGCCTGCCGCCCCGCCCGGAGGTACGCCTCGCGCGCCGCCTCACTCGTCCACTGCGCGTAGTGCAACAGCGTCTCGCCGTCGGTGCCGGTGTACACGCTGTATCCCAGCAGCTCGGGCGTGGGCCAGGGCAGTCGCTGCCAGGTGGCGGCGATGGCAGCCACGGCGGCGCGCTGCCGCTCGGGCGTGCCCACCCGCCAGGTGCTGAACGTGGCCAGGCCGGCGTCGGCCCTGGTGGCGTCCGGATAGGCGGGCGGCCCGCCGGCCGGTTCAGCCGCCTCGCGCGCCTCGGCCGCCCCGACCGGCCTCGTAGGCGTGGTCGTACGGTCCTCTGCGGTCATCGCCGGTCTCCTCGTCGTCCGGGCGGCGCGCACGCGCGTGCGCGCCGCGCATGCGTGCCGGTCCGCGCCGTGCCCCGGGCCCGGGCGCCGGGCGGCGTCGCCCTTGCCGTCCCCTGCCGTGAGCGACGCACGCGTGCGCTGGCCTGCGGGCCGGGGGCGCGGCGCGGATGGTGTCCATCCTCGAAGTTCAACCACGGTTGAAGTCAAGCCCCGTTCGGGACGGGCGGCGGCTCACTCTTCGTCCCGCCGTTCGGCCAGCGCCTCCGCCAGCACCTCGGCCAGGTGGCGGGCGCGCTGGCCGGCGAGTTGGTGGAGTTGCGTACGGCAGGAGAACCCGTCCGCCAGCACCTCGGCGCCGGCGGGCCGGTCCCGTACGGCGGGCAGCAGCGTCTCCTCGGCGCAGGCCACCGAGACCTCGTAGTGCCCGGCCTCGAAGCCGAAGTTGCCGGCGAGGCCGCAGCAGCCGCCGCTGAGTTCGCCGGTCAGCCCGGCCCGCTCGCGCAGCGTGCGCTCGGCCGCGTCGCCGAGCACGGCGTGCTGGTGGCAGTGGGTCTGGCCGACGACGGGGCGGTCCAGGCGCGGTGGGCGCCAGTTCGGCGCGTACTGGTCCAGGACCTGCGCGAAGGTGAGCACCGACGCGGCGAGTCGGGCCGCGCCTGGCGTGTCGGGGCCGAGGAGTTCGGGCAGGTCGCCGCGGAGTGTCGCGGCGCAGCTCGGTTCGAGGACGACCAGCGGCAACCCCGCGTCGAGAGCCGGGGCCACCGCGTCCACGGTTCGCCGCATCACCTGCTTGGCCCGGTCGAGCTGGCCGGTGGAGACCCAGGTCAGCCCGCAGCACAGCGGCCGGCCCGGCCCGGTGGGCGGCACGACGACCCGCAGCCCGGCGTCCTCAAGGACGGCGACCGCGGCCCGTCCGACGCCCGGCGCGAGGTAGCTGGTGAAGGTGTCGGGCCACAGCACCACGGTGGGCCGGTCGCGGCCCCGGGCCCGATCCTGGGCACGGTCCCGGTTGCGGCCCCGATCCCGGCCGCGGCCCCGGTCCCGGCCGCTGTCCCGCACTCCGGGTCGGCCCGCCCGTCGCCGGGCCCGGGCGCGCCACCAGCGGGGGAAGGGTTCGGCGGCCAGTTCCGGCAGGTCGCGTTCGGGCGCGATGCCGCCAACTCGCTTGGCCAGCGCGGCGAGTGGCCCGACCCGGGACACGGCGTTCGCCACCGGCGCCAGCCGGAGCGCGGCGGCGGCCCGCAGCCACACCGGCAGCCAGCCCATGGCGTAGTGCGCGGCGGGCCGTAGCCGGCCGGCGTAGTGGTGGTGCAGGAACTCCGCCTTGTACGTGGCCATGTCCACGCCCACCGGGCAGTCGGTGCGGCACCCCTTGCAGGACAGGCACAGGTCGAGCGCGTCGCGCACCTCGGTCGAGCGCCAGCCGTCCGCGATGACCTCGCCGGCGAGCATCTCGTGCAACAGCCTGGCCCGGCCCCGGGTCGAGTGCCGCTCGTCGCCGGTGGCCCGGAACGAGGGGCACATCACGCCGGCGCCGCTCACGGACGCCGTACGGCACTTGGCCACGCCCACGCAGCGCCGCACCGCCGCGGAGAAGTCGCCGCCGTCCTCCGGGTAGCCGAACGCGACGTCCACCGGTTCGCGCGGCAACACGGCGAACCGCAGGTTCTCGTCCAGCCGGTGCGGCCTGGCCAGCATCCCCGGGTTCATCCCGCCGGCCGGGTCCCACAGGTCCTTGAACCGCTCGAAGAGTTGGACGAGTTCGCTCCCGTACATCTTCGGCAGCAACTCGGCCCGCGCCTGCCCGTCGCCGTGCTCGCCGGAGAGCGAGCCCCCGTGCGCGACGACGAGGTCGGCCAGGTCGTACGAGAAGGCGCGGAAGCGCGCGATGCCGGGCTCGGTCAACAGGTCGAAGTCGATCCGTACGTGGATGCAGCCGTCCCCGAAGTGCCCGTACGGCGTGCCGCGCAGCCCGTGCTGGGCGAGCAGGGCGCGGAAGTCCCGCAGGTAGCCGCCGAGCCGGGCCGGCGGCACCGCGCAGTCCTCCCACCCGGGCCACGCCTCCGTGCCATCCGACATCCGGGTGGCCGTGCCGGAGGCGTCCTCGCGGATGCGCCACAGGGCGCGCTGGTGGGCGGGGTCGGTGATGACGGCGCTGTCGGTGCACTCGGCCGCCGCGTCGCGCAGCAGCGCGCCGGCGTGCGCCCGCGCCTGCTCCGGGCTGTCGCCACCCACCTCCACGAACAGCCAGGCCCCGCCGCGCGGCAACGACGCGGCGGCGACCGGTCCCACCAGGTCGCTGGCCATGCCCTCGACGGTCAGCGGCCCGTGCGGCAGCAACGTGCTGGCCGCGTCGGCGGCGGCGTTCTCGTCGGCGTACCCGAGAATCGCCAACACCCGCGCCCCCGGCGCCCGCACCAGTCGTACCGTCGCCTCGCTGACCACCCCGAGGGTTCCCTCGCTGCCGGTGAAGGCCCGGGCCAGATCGACGCCGCGCTCCGGCAGCAGCGCGTCGAGCGCGTACCCGGAGATGCGGCGCGGCAGCTCGGGGAACCCGGTGCGCAGCAGCGCGAGGTCGCCCTCCACCAGGGACCGCAACCCGTCCCGCAGGCGGGCGGGCAGCGCGTCCAGGCCGCCGCCACCCTCCCCGAGGAGCCGCACCCGCTCGCCCCCGTACAGCAGCGCCGTCACCTCCCGCACGTTGTCGGCGGTGGTGCCCCAGGCCACCGAGTGCGCGCCGCAGGAGTTGTTGCCGATCATGCCGCCGATGGTGCAGCGGCTGTGCGTGGACGGGTCGGGCCCGAACGTCAGCCCGTACGGCGCGGCGGCCGAGCGCAGCTCGTCGCAGATGACACCGGGTTGGACGACGGCCGTACGGGCCTCGGGGTCGAGCGAGACGACGCGGTTCAGGTACCGGGTCGTGTCGAGCACGACCCCGACCCCGGTCGCCTGCCCCGCGATCGAGGTCCCGCCCCCGCGCGGCACGACCGGCATCCCGTGCTCGCGGCAGACGGCGAGGGTGGCCGCGATGTCGTCCGCGTCGCGCGGCGCGACGACGGCGAGCGGCACGCGGCGGTAGTTCGAGGCGTCCATCGTGTTCAGCGCGCGGGCGGTGGCATCGCCGGCCACGTCGCCGCGCACGGCGGCGCGGAGGGCGTGGGTGAGGGCGCGCGTCTCGGCGCTGGTCTCGGCGTGGCTTCGGGGTTGGGGTTGGGGTTGGGGTTGGGGTTGGGTTCGCGGCTGGGGTTGGGTTGCCGGGCGCCCGGGTTGTTTCCCCCGCCCTGCGGGGGCCGGGCTGTCCTTGTGGGGTGGCCCGTCGCCGGTCGGGGGGTGCTGGCCGGCCGGCCGCGCGTCTGGCCGCCGGTGGTCGTCGCCTGGGTCCGGAACGTTCCGCTTCTGCGCCATGGGTCTAGCGTGCCTGGGCTGGGGTGGTGGGGGCGGGGTGACGCACGGGAGGGATGCGACCCCGGCCCCGCAGGGCATGGCCAGCGCGCAGCCCCAGACAGCAGCACCCGCTACCTGACGCGGGGCCGGGGCTGGGGCTGGGGCCGGGGTCGGGGCGTACGGCCAGACCGCACGCCCCGACCGAACCGCATCACGAACCGATCAGTCGCACTGCTCACACAGTTGGCCGCGCCGTACGACGACGGGCAGCGACCTGCCCACCCCCGGCTCGGGCACCCACCGGCCACGGTGGGAGCGGCGCTGCGGTGGACCGTACGGGGACTGCCAGGCCGGCCGGTCGACGACGGCCGAGGCGCGGAGTCGCGCGGCGAAGGGCTGGTGGGTGAGGGTGAGGCGGAAGGTGGTGGTCACCCGGAAACGCGCGGAGGCGGACAGGGAACAACGGCGGAGGACGACCGACAGCGAGGTGGGGGAAACCACCCGGGTTGTGGACACAGAGAAATCCCGTTTCCAGTGAGAGGACCGCAGCGAAAAGCAGCGCGGCGCACAGGACTGCGACGCGCGACGGAACAGCGCTCGGGGGTTCTCACTGGGTGTACAACGGCACGTCCTTGTCCGGAGAGCGGATGACTGCGGGCGGAAGGACGGTAACGGCCCACGGGAGCCCGGCTCCACTCTTTTTCCGGCCGGGTGGCGAGTCTCTATTTTTCGGCCCGGGTGGCGGCGGCGTGCCGGCGGCGTACGACTCGACCGGATTGGCCAAGGCCATGCCCCGCCCGCACCCGCACCCGCGCCCGCTCCCGCTCCTGCTTCCGCTCCCGCACGACCGCGCGCGCACCCGATGACACTGGGCCCTCGCGGACGGGGGAATCCGCGAGGGCCCAGCAGAGGGGGGCCGGAGGCCCCGGAGGCCGGCAGGGGCCCCAGACGAGGGTGCCGTCAGTCCTTGAGGACGTCCTTGATCTTTTCCTTGGCGTGTCGGGCGTCGCCCTTGGCCTGGTCGGCCCGGCCATCCGCGGTGAGGCGCTCGTTGCCCACGGCGCGCCCGGCGGCTTCCTTGACCTTGCCCTTGGCCTGGTCGGTCTTGGCCTCGGTCTTCTTGTCGGCAGCCATGTCACTCACACCTTGATCTACTGGACATCAGGTACATCAAGCGTCTGACCGCTGTGATCCTGTTCAAACACGGCCGACGGTGACGGCAACCGGACGCGGCGCGAACAGTGACCGGGCGCGGACCACCTCCCCGGCCCGGCGACCGGGCGTCCGCTCGTCGCCAGCTCGATCCGCCGTGGCAGACCCGAGCCGTTGTCTCGCCCGTCGCAGGTGACTGTCCTACGACCACAGCCCTAGGCCAAGCCCGAGCCCAGTCCGGCCCCAGGCCCGATGCCGCCACCCGAGGTTCCGGGCCCACTATGGAGATCACAACCGATCAACCGGTCAGCCCGGAATCGCCCCCGGCCCCCGGCCCCCCGGCCGCACCAACGCCCACCACACCGGCCACACCGCTACCGCAAGAGGAGCCACCCATGTCCTACCTGGAACCCCTCGCCTACCCCGAGCCCCGCTACCACGGCGCCGAAGGCGAGGTGAACGCGGTCTTCCGGCCGGCGGACGCCCCGCCGGACCTCTCCTCGCCCGGCGGCACCACCCACTACCTGGCCACCAACGAGTCCACGGGTGGCGAGTTCGGCCTGTACAAGGTGGAGTTGGCGGCGCGTTCCGCGGGTGCCAAGCCGCACTTCCACCGGGCGATGTCGGAATCCTTCTACGTACTCTCCGGCGAACTGGAGCTGTACAACGGCGAGAAGTGGGTCACGGGCCGCGCCGGCGACTTCCTGTACGTGCCGGTCGGCGGCCTGCACGGGTTCAAGAACGCGACCGACGAGCCCATGACCATGCTCATGCTCTTCTCGCCGGGCGCGCCGCGCGAGGAGTACTTCGAGCGGGTGGCGGAGATGTCCCAGCGCGGCGGCGATGAGCTGAAGCGGTTCCGCCACCGGCACGACAGCTACTTCGTGGAGGACTTCGAGCCGGGTGCGGGTGGCGGCGGCGCGGCGTAGCCGTGGGTACGGCCCTCCGGGGCGGCCGGCGAGTCCGGCGCCACCCGGCCAGGCGGGGCGGCCGGGGCGGTACCCACCACAACCGTGACGTCCAACTCCTCCGAGGTCGTCAGCCGCGCCGTCAGCCCGCCCCGTACGAAGGCCAGCGCGGCCTGCGCGGCCTGCCGCTCGCTCGTCTCGACCAGGACACAGCCGCCGGGCGCCAGCCACTCGCGCGCGCCGGCGGCCACCCGGCGCAGCACGTCGAGCCCGTCCGTGCCGCCGTCGAGTGCCACCAGCGGCTCGTGGTCGCGGGCCTCGGACGGCAGCAGCCCGACCGCGTCGGACGGGACGTACGGCACGTTCGCCGCCAACACGTCGACCCGCCCGCGCAGCGCGGCGGGTAGCGCCGCGAACAGGTCGCCCTCGTACACGCGCCCGCCGATGTCGGCGACGTTGCGCCGGGCGCAGCGCACGGCGGCCGGGTCCACGTCGGCGGCGTACAGGGCGGTACGCGGCCCGAGCGCGGCCACCAGGGCGGCGCCCACCGCGCCAGAGCCGCAACACAGGTCCACCACGACGGCCCCGGCCCGCCCCTCCCGCGCCGCCGACCGCCGGCCAGTCGCGTGCGCGACGGCCTGGCTGACCAGGAACTCCGTACGCCGCCGGGGTACGAACACCCCCGGGTCAAGGGAGATCCGCAACCCCCGGAACTCGGCCCAGCCCACCACCTGCTCCAGCGGCAACCCGGCCACCCGGCGCCGCGCCATCGACTCGACCTCCTCCGGCGTGCGGGCGGTACGCAGGATCAGCCGCGCCTCGTCCTCGGCGAACACGCAGCCCGCCGCCCGCAGGCGGTCGACCACGCCGGGCGGGACGGGAGGCGGGGCGGGCAGCGCGTACGGAGACAGGTCCGGGCACGGGTGCGGGCACGGGCCCGGGTGCGTCGGGGACTGCGCTACGTGGGGGGAAATGCGGGGTACGTCGTAAACGTGTGACACGGGAACCTTTCGAGGCGCCTGCGGGGCCCCTGGGTTCACCTAGGCGATGAACCGCACCCATGCGAGGGGGAGCGCCCGACCTGACACTGCGGTAATGGGGCTCACCTCCTCGTTCGCTCGTCCGTCCACGGCTGGAGCGCGCCACTGTACCCGACCGGCGCGCGGACGCCAGTCGCACGCCCCCACGCGCCCGGGCCGGTGACCCGGGCGGGCCGGCAGCGGTGGCCCGGGACCTCGGCCAGGCCATTCAGGGCCGCCGCCGCAATGCCCCGCGCTCTCCTTGTCGGGTATCAGATTCTCTGAGAAAATGAGGTCATGAAGACAATGACCGCTACCGAAGCATCACGAAACTTCGCCTCCGTGCTTGATCGCGCAGAACGCGGTGAAACCATCGTGATCACGCGTGGAGGTAAACGTCTGGCCATACTCAGCCCGGCCCCGGGGGCCACGGGACGTGTCGTGAAAGACGCCCTCCTGCGGCATGTTGGCTCACTCGACGACGCTTTCGCGGATGACGTGAATGCCACCCGCGAGCTACTGACCCTGGATGATCCGTGGAGCGACTGATCCTGGACACCGGCGTACTGATCGCGATCGAGCGTCGGAAAGTCGCTCTCGATGATGCGCTGGCCGATGGGGACGACCCCGCCATCGCCGCTGTCACGGCCGCAGAACTACTCCTGGGCGTTGAGCTGGCGGACAACACCAACCGGCTCGCCCGCCAATCCTTCGTCGACACTGTTCTCGCAACAGTCCCGGTGGAGGAGTACACCGTGGATGTGGCCCGTGCTCACGCGCGACTACTCGCCCACGTGCGGAAGACTGGCCAACCCAGAGGCGCCCATGACTTGATCATTGCGGCCACTGCCCTGACCTCCGCGCGCACGGTAGTCACCTATGACAAGCGCGCGCGCTTCGATGATCTCCCCGGCGTTCGTGTGCGTTGGTTGTGAGGATTCGGGACAGTGGGCAGCTACCGCACCGCGCCACCCAGGCTCGTCTCAACGTCGGCACGTCGCCCCGCCGCGGCCTGCACACAGCACCGTGACGAGCACAGCGAGTTCCGCGCGGCAGGCGGCGCCCTCACCTTCGCCCCGTGGAACGCACCCTCGAAGCGTTCGGCCGGGCGGGAGGGGAGGCGAGGCGGGCACCGCGTACGGGTACGAGCCCGGGCCAGGGCACGGGCCCGGGGGCGGGGCTTCATGGGAGCGGTCCCCTGCGCCGCACTCACCCTCGGTGGTGGCGCCTGACTCGCGGGGCTGCTGTGGCGGTGCTGAGGCGCGATGCGGATGCTGCGGAGTGCGGCGGTCTGAGGATGTCGAGAACGTGCCACCGGCTCCGTCCCGGGGACATCAGCGGCCACCACCGGCCGCACGAGGAAGAGGGAGAAACCAGCATGGCGATTCAGCGGATGGACAACGTCGGCATCGTCGTCGAGGACATGGATGCCGCCATCGCGTTCTTCGTGGAACTCGGTATGGAGCTGGAGGGCAGGGCGGAGGTCGAGGGCCCCTTCGCCGACCAGTGCACCGGGCTCGACGGCGTCCACTGTGACATCGCGATGGTCCGGACCCCGGACGGTCACAGCCGGCTCGAACTGGCGAAGTACCGCAGCCCCGCGGTGATCAGCGCAGGATCGCGCAACCAGCCGCACAACGTTCTGGGCACGCACCGCGTCATGTTCGCCGTCGACGACCTTGAGGACACCGTTGCCCGCCTGCGCCCTCACGGCGCCGAACTCGTCGGCGAGATCGCCCGGTTCGAAGACAGCTATCTGCTCTGCTACCTCCGCGGCCCGGCGGGCATCATCGTCGGACTGGCCGAGCAACTGGGCTGAGCAGGAGGAACCGAACCATGCGGCCGAACGAGATCACCGAGGTTCTGCACCGCCCGATCAGCCAGGAGCCGCTGTCCGTGACGTGACCCGCCTGCCCCACGTCACCAAGGACGGAACCCCGCGCAACCGCCCCCCACCCTCGTACGTCCCGCGCCCTCGCACGTCCTGCGCTCACGGGCCACCACCCGTGACGAGCGGGCGCGCCGCGACGGCCTCGCCGACGTCGGCGTAAGTCGGTTGTGGCGGCCCAGCGCGCGGGAGGTCACGACGCCCCGGCCGCCCCCGACGTGCCCTCGTCCGGCCGCTGGTCCACGGCGAGCAGGCGCGGCTGGAGCGGCGGCCGAAGGCCCAGCGCGGTCGCGACCCGCCCCGCCGCCGTACGCACCGGTTCGCCCGGCCGCACGATGACGCCCGGCGGCCCGGCCGCACCGGCGCGGGCGACCTGGAGGACCCGGGGCCACGACCGGGAGACGTCCAGCGGCGCGGCCGGGTCGGCCGGATGCCATACGAGGAGTTCGACCCGCACCTCACACGCCGTCACGAACCGCCACCCGCGAGCAGGGCCATCGCGGCGCACTCCGTTGGCTCCCGGTCGTCGAAGGTGCACATGCCGGCCGCGCTCGCCCCGTCCGACCAGAACCACGCCTCGTCGGTGGTGTACTCGACCCGCCGCGCGTTGGGGCACAGCACGTCCTTGCCGAGCGCGTCGGGGTCGAACAGCGAGAGTTCGTAGGCGTGTTGGAAGTCGACGTCGGTCGTCGGCTCCCACGCGTCGCCGTCCCGGAGGAAGAACCGCAGGGCAAGCCCCTTGACGATGACCCGGTGCGCGCCCACCAGCGCGAGGTGCCGCGTCACGCGGCCCCACCTCCGGTGGCCGCGTCCCGGTGGCGCGGGCAGCGGCAGGCGCCCCACGCGGCGGCGCGGTGCTGGTACTCCAGCTCGCCCCGGGTGACGATCTCCGGGTCGACGCGAACGTCCCAACTGGCAACAGGGCAAGGCTTTTCGCCGGGCCGCATGCGGTACACCCGCAGACTCATCGTGCGCATGATTTTTCCTTCCACCGCCCACTCCGCGGCTACAACGGGATTACTCTCCGTACCCTGCCGATCGTTGCCCGTGAGGGCCCCGGCGCACTACCGGCACAGCCGTGACAGGGGCGCCCCTGTCCCATACGGAGAGTGATGGAGCGTGAAGCACAGGCCACAGGTGGGACGCACGACATCGGCCGAACTTTTCGGCGAGCTCGTGCGTCAACTACGCATCAGAGCGGGGCTGACCCAGGACCAACTGGCGACAGCCTTACCGGTTGACCGCTCACTCATCGGACACATCGAGGCGGGCAAGCGCCGGCCGGACCCGGAACACGTGAAGGTCTTCGACAAGCTGCTCGACGCGGGTGGGTTGCTGGTGGAGATGTGCGGCAAGGTGGACTGGTACTCCACCCATCCCGCGCATCCGGACTGGTTCAAGAAACGTGCGGAGATGGACGCGAAAGCAGTTGGGCTCCGCATCTGGCACACACAGTTGGTGCCTGGTCTCTTGCAAACGCCGGACTACGCACGAGCACTGTTCACTCGGAAAGGGTTAAGTCCTGACCAGGCGGAAGCTCGCGTGCAGGCGCGACTGAGTCGGCAAGAGCGCTTCCTTGATGCCGACGGGCCTCCCCTGCGCTTGGTGCTCGAAGAGAGCGTGCTCTACAACGTCGTGGGCGGGGCGGACGTCATGCGTGATCAGTGCGCCCACCTGCTGAACGTCCAGCGCACGGCGAACATGGTGATCCAAGTACTGCTCGCCGCGCGGAAAGAGACCCCGCGCCCCACCACCTCGCTGTCCTTGATCGTCCTGCCGCAAGGCCGCGAGGTGCTGTACTCCGAATCAGTCAACAGCGGGCACTTCGTCAATGACCCAAGCGTCGTCCGCGACGCAGGACGGACATACGATTTACTGCGCACGGAATCGCTGTCAGCCAGCGAGACTGCCGCCCTGATCAGAGACGTTATGGAGAGGTACAACCAACGTGATGACCCCCGAACTCAGCATGGCGACATGGCGCAAGAGCAGCTACAGCGGCGACAACGGCGGCGACTGCATCGAGGTAGCCCCCGGATTCCCCGGCGTCGTCCCCGTCCGTGACAGCAAGGACCCACACGGCCCGATCCTGTCTTTCAACGCCCCCGCGTGGGAAGCATTCATCGACGGCGTAAAGACAGGCGACTTCAACGCCTAACTCCGAGCCCGGCCAGCGAAGGAGGACCCACACATGGTCACCAACCCCTCGCACCACGGCACCTGGCACAAGAGCAGCTACAGCGCCGGCAACGGCGGCGAATGCGTCGAAGTCGCCACCGGACTCCCCGGCGTCGTCCCCGTACGCGACTCCAAGGACCCCGCCGGACCCGCCCTCGCCTTCGACACTGCGGCGTGGGCGGCGTTCGTCGCCGGCATCAAGGCGGGCGACTTCCCCGCCTGACAACCCGAGACAGCCAGCGAAGGGAACCCGCAAGTGGCCAATTCGCGCCCGCACCAGAGCACCTGGCGCAAGTCCTCGTACTCCAACAACGGTGGCAACTGCATCGAATGGGCCCCCGGCCACGCAGCCGCTACCGGCGTCGTCCCCGTCCGTGACAGCAAGGACCCATACGGCCCCGCCCTCGCCTTCGACGCCCCAGCGTGGAACGCGTTCCTCGCCGGCATCAAGGCGGGCGACTTCCCCGCCTGACCCGCACGCGCGCAGCGCCCCCCGCACGCTCCCCGTTGCCGTCAAAGCGCCCCGGCCGCATCGCGTACGAGGGGGCGGGCTGGGCAGTGACCACCGACGGTTACTGGTCAGCGACGGAGGACGTACATGGCAGTGCTTGGTTGGGGCGCGTTACGGCGGAGTGAGGCCAACTCGTCCGTACCGGATACACAGTTGTCGCCACGGCTGCCGTATCCGGACGGATGGTTCGCCCTGGCGACCAGTGGCGAGGTGCCGCCGGGGGGTGTCGTGACGCGGCGGCTGGCCGGGGCGGACGTGGTGCTCTACCGGACGCGCTCCGGGCGGCTGCGGGCGATCGAGCCGTACTGCCCGCACCTGGGCGCGCACCTGGGGCACGGCGGGGCCGTGGAGGGGGAGGAGATCGTCTGTCCGTTCCACCGCTTCCGCTTCGACGCCGACGGTGGGTGCGTGGCGACCGGGTACGGCACGCCGCCGCCCAGGGCCCGGCTGACCGGGCTGGAGTGTCGGGAGCTGGACGGCATGATCTTCGTGTGGCGGCACTCCCTTGGCGAGCCGCCCTCGTGGGAGATCGAGACGCTGCCGCCGGCCGGCTTCGCCAAGCCGTACTGCGGGCGACACGTGCGCCTCGACCATCCGCAGGAGGTCATGGAGAACATCGTGGACTACGGGCACTTCTACCCGATCCACGGCTACCACCACGAGATCATCGAGGCGCCGACGTTCGAGGGCGAGCGCCTACAGACCACCTCCCGGCTGCGTACGGAGGGTTCCTGGCTCAAGGTGGCCTCCACCACCCCCGCCTCGAAGGTGGTCATCCAGGGGCTGGGCGTCGTACGGGTGCAGGTGGAGAGCGAGCAGTTCGGCGGGTTCCGGGCCCGGGCGTGGTTCTGCGTGACCCCCGTGGACCCGCTCCACGTGGAGATCCGCAGCTCGGTGGCGCTGCGGTGCGACAACCCGTTCGTCCACCGACTGGCGCCGCTCATCGCGCGCGCGTACGTGTGGGCGGCGTGGCGTGACACCAGCGAGGACGTCCCCATCTGGCAGAACAAGATCTACCTGGAACGCCCGCGCCTGGCCAAGGGAGACGGCCCGATCATGCCGTTCCGGCGTTGGGCCAGGCAGTTCTACACCGAGCCCCACCCGGCCGTCCCGACGCGGCCCCCACGGCCCCGCCCGGCCCAGAACTCCGGACCGGCCGCCGTCGGGGACAGCCGGTGACGGGGCCGCGAACGGGGCGGTGACCGCGCCGTGCGGCACCGCGTTCTCCCACGGCCGGTCAGGCCGGGCCGTGGGAGAACGCCACCCATCGGGCAGCGGCGGAGGTCACTCCCCCAGGCCCTGCCCGAAGCCGCCGTCCACGGGCAGCTCCACGCCCGTGGTGAACGTGGCGTCGACCGCGAGGTACAGCGCGGCGGCGGCGACCTCCTCCACCGTGCCGCCGCGCCCCATCGGCGTGGACGCGTTGCCCTGCTCGACGAACTCGGCGCGCTGCTCGTCGGTCAGTTCGGCGACGCCCATGGTGGGGGTGAGGATGAAGCCGGGGGCGAGCGCGTTGACCCGTATCCCGCGCGGCAGCAGCTCGGCGGCGAGCACCTTCGAGAAGGCGGTGACGGCCTCCTTCGCCGCCGAGTACGCGCTGAGGCCGGGGAAGATCCGGTCGTTGGAGACGGTGGTGAACACGATCGAGCCACCCTCGGCCATCAGCGGCGCCAGCGCCTGAACGGTGAAGAAGGCGCCCTTGGTGTTCACGGCGAAGACGCGGTCCCACGACTCCTCGGTGACCTCCTCCAACGTCTGGAACTCGGCGATGCCCTGGTTGACGAAGAGGTAGTCCACGCCGCCGAGGCGGTCGGCGACCTGATCGCGGAGGGCCGCGATGGCCGTGGTGTCGGTGGCGTCGGAGCGCACCGGGTGGGCCAGCGGGGTGTCGAGCGCCGCCCGCGCCTCAGCCAGGCGCTCGTCACCGCGCCCGGTGAACACCACCTCCGCGCCCCGGTCGGTCAGGGCCTGGACGATGGCCCGGCCCATGCCGATGGTGCCGCCGGTCACGACGGCCTTCCTGCCCGCCAGATCCTGAACCAGGTTCCGCGGCTTGTCAGTTGAGACCTGCTGAGCACTGCGGTTCGTTGTCATGGCGGTTAAGCTAGACCTTGACGTCAATGTCAAAGTCAACCGTGTATGCCGGGGGTCACATGTTCATCGGCGAGCTGGCGAAGCGCTCCGGCGTCAGCACCAGGAGCCTGCGCTACTACGAGCAGCAGGGGTTGCTGCGACCACGGCGGCGGGCCAGCGGCTACCGCGAGTACGACGACTCCGACGTGGCCACCGTGCGCCGGGTCCGGGTCCTGCTCGCGGCCGGGCTGAACACCGACCTGATCCGGGAGGTGCTGCCGTGCATGGCCGACGAGGGGACGATCCTGGCGCCGACCTGCGACGAGATGGCCCAGGACCTGCGGGACGAGCGCGAGCGCATGAGTCGTTCCATCGAACAGCTCCAGGCCGCCCACGCCATGCTCAGCTCGATCATCCACGCGGGCGAGGCGCTCACCGCCGGGGCCGGAGCCAGGGCAGGGGCCGGGGCCGGGGGCAAGGCGTAGGCGTACGCGTACGCGCTCCGCCGGGGGAACGCGTACGACGTGGGGCCGCACGTCGGCCCGTACGGCGCCGTGTCCACGCTCACGCGCCGCGCTGCCCGCCCCCGACGGTGGCGGCGGCCGGTGCGGGGGCCGCGACGAAGTCGAGCAGATCCTGGTTCACGCGCTCGGCGTGGGTGATGAAGAGGCCGTGTCCCGCCGCCGGGTACTCCCGGTACACGTTGTCCGGCACCAGGTGGGCCAGCCGCCGGCCGCACAGGTCGATGGGGGCGGAGGCGTCGGCGTCGCCGTGGAGGATCAGGGTGGGCACCCGGAGCGCGCTGACCTCCTCGCGCAGATCGGTGCAGAACCCCGTCCTGACCACCTCGACGGCGGCCTTGGCCGAGCAGTCCAGGCACCGGCGCACCGTCTGCTCGATCAGTTCGGTGGAGACCGTGTTGCCGAGGTGGGTGGCGAAGAACGCCTGCGCGTTCTGGGCCATCCACCGGGGCCGGTCCCGGGCCTGTGTGGCCAGCAGGGCGTCGAGGGCCTCCTGGCCGATGCCCTCCGGGTGGTCCGGCGTCTCGACCAGCAACGGCGCGGTGACGGCCATCAGCACCACCCGGCTCACCCGGTCGTAGCCGTGGCGGGTCAGGTACCGGATCACCTCTCCCCCACCCATCGAGTGCGCCACCAGGGTCACCTCGCGCAGGTCGAGGTGGTCGAGCAGCGCGGCGAGGTCGTCGGCGAGGGTGTCGTAGTCGAAGCCGTGGCCGACCCAGTCCGAGCGGCCGTGCCCCCTCTTGTCGAAGGCGACGCAGCGCAGCCCCCGCTCGGAGAGCGGCAGCATCTGGAGCTCCCACGCGCTGCTGCTGAGCCAGGCCCCCGACACGAACACCACCGGCTTGCCCCGGCCCCAGTCGGTGTAGAACAGGCTTGTTCCGTCGGAACCCTCGAAGTACGGCATCAGCGAATCCCCTTCCGGGACGCGGCGGCGTGGTGATGGGGCAACTCTCGCCCGACACCGATCACCCCGTCGATTACCGCTGAGGTAGTAGCGCTGAGGGGGTAACGCCGAGGTGGTACCGCCCGCGCGCCCCTCCGACCTTCGGCCGTGCGCTCCACCAGGCCCGCGATGGAGTCGAATGCCGCTTCGCACGTCTCCCGCAGTTTCGGGCGCTCGCCACCCGCCTCGACCAACTCGCCAACCGCTACCGGACCGACACGCACCTGGCTCGCTCACCCTCTGGCCCCCGCGAACCCTCCCAGGAGCGCGAGTCGCGCGCATCCCAGCCTCGCCGGCACCGTACGCAAACCCCCGAACGCCCCTTTCCCGCCTTTTAGTGATTCGGCACCTGAATGACCGTTTCGGCGCGGCACGCCACTGTGACGCTGCTGAAGTCGCACGAGAGGGCTCGCGACGGAGCCCACCTCGGCGGCCGTCCCATCACCGCGACGCCGGATACGGCACGCACAGAAGTGCGGAGAGAAGCAGAAGGAAGCAGAAGGAAGCAGGAAAGGACAGGGGCGATATGTCGCTGCCACAGCCCAACCGGCCCACCGATCCCGACCAGCCAACCCCCACGGCCCAGGCTTCGCCCTCACCCTCCACGCCTCTGCCTTCGCCCGCACCCGCGCCCCATGAGCGGATGACGGGAAAGCCGGGCGGAGAGGGGCAACAAGCGGGCCCCGGCGAGTCGTTGACCCCACCAATGCGCTCGATCGAACGTCCCTACCCCGATGGCTGGTTCGCCGTGGCCACGAGCGCCGAAGTGCGGATCGGCAAGGTGGTCACCCGACGCCTGGCAGGGCAGGACGTGGTGCTCTACCGCACGTCGGCCGGACGACTTCGCGCCGTGCGGCCGTTCTGCCCACACCTGGGGGCACACCTCGGCCATGGCGGCACCGTGCGCGGGGAGAACCTCGTCTGCCCCTTCCACCGCTTCGAGTTCGCCCCCAACGGGGCCTGCGTACGCACGGGGTACGACACCCCGCCGCCCGCGGCGCGGTTGGGCCTGGTCGAGCACCGGGAGATCGACGGCCTGATCTTCGTGTGGCGGCACGCCCAAGGCAAGGGCCCGACCTGGGAGATCGACGTACCGCCGCCGGCGGCGTTCCCCCGAGCCCGCGCGTCGGCGCGGACCGTGGCCGCGCACCCGGACGACTTCATGGAGAACGTCGTCGACTACGGACACTTCGTACCCCTGCACAAGGTGGCCCTGGAGGTCGTCTCGCCACCGCACTTCCTCGGCGCCCGCATGATGAGCGCGTACCGGCTCGGACGCGCCGACGACCAGTCACGATCCGCTCCCCTGTGGGCACCCGCGATGGAGACGACCGCCTACGGCCTGGGCGTCCTGTACGGCGAGGCCACCAGCCCCCGCATCGGTCTGCACGTGCGCAACTGGACCTGCGTGACCCCGGTGAGCCCCGGTCAGGCCGTGTTGCGCTCGACGGTCACCGTACGGTTCACCTGGCGCAGGTACCGCTGGCTGGCCCGTGCGCTGGCCGCCCTGATCTCGGTGCCGTTCGCGCGAGCCACCGTCAGCCAAAGCGCCCGCGACGTCGCCATCTGGCGACACCGCGCGCACGTGGAACACCCTCGGCTCGCTCGTGGCGACGGGCCGATCATGAGATACCGGCGCTGGGCGGCACAGTTCACGTCCGTGCCCTCCGTACCGACGGCCGACGCCCAACCGACCACCCGCATCGCCTGACACCCCGCCCTCACCGCCTGGCGCCCGCATCGCACGGGCCTGACACGTCCATCCACGCCGCGACCACCAAGATCCCGCGTCAGACACACCCTAGGCCGGCGACGGGAGCGCCCGGCACAGCGCGTCAAGCGCGCCCGCGAACGTGTGGTCCGGTGGCGTGCCGTACCCCACCACCAGGCCGTCCTGGGGTGGCATCGGCGCGTCGGGATGGCGGTAGGGGCTCAGGCCGTCCACGGCCAGGCCCTGCCACGCCGCGGCCTGCACGATGGTGCGCTCCGTGCCCGGCGGCAGCTCAAGGACCGCGTGCAGGCCGGCCGCGATGCCGGTGACGGCGATGTGGGGGGCGCGCTCGGCGAGCAGCGCGACCAGTTGGTCGCGCCGGCGCCGGTAGCGCTGCCGCATCCGCCGTACGTGCCGGTCGTACGCCCCCGACGCGATGAGGTCGGCGAGGACGAGTTGGTCGGGCACGCTCACCCACAGCTCGCGCTCGCCCTTGACCGCGAGCACCGCGTCCACCAGCGCGTCCGGCAGCACCAGCCAGCCGAGCCGGACCGCCGGGGACAGGCTCTTGCTGACCGACCCGACGTACACCACGTGGTCCGGGTCGAGCCCCTGCACGGACCCGACGGGCTGCCGGTCGTAGCGGAACTCGCCGTCGTAGTCGTCCTCGATGACCAACCCGTCGGTGGCGCGCGCCCAGTCGATGACGGCCGCCCGGCGCTCGGGGTGCAGCGGGCCGCCGGTCGGGTACTGGTGCGCGGGCGTCAGCAGCACCGCGCGGGCGTCCACGTCCGTCAACTCGGCGACCCGCGCGCCGTGTTCGTCCACCGGCAGCGGCAGGGCGTGGATGCCGGCGCGGCCGAGGATCGTACGGTGGAAGCCGAGGCCGTACGACTCCACGGCCACCGTCAACCCGCCGTCGCGCCCGCGCGCGCCGCCCGTCAGCACGTCCGGCACCGCGTCCGCGACCCGCCCCCACGCCGCGGCCCGGCCCGTGTCACCGAACCCGCCGTGCGGCGGGACACCGCGCGGCGGGCCCCCGTCCCGCGCGGCCTCGACCAGCACCTCGGCCAACAGCCGCAGGCCGTGCGCGAAACCCGAGCAGATCACGATGCGTTCGGGGTCGGCCCGCACGCCACGGGCGCGGGCCAGGTACTCCGTCAGCACGCGGCGCAACTCGACGCGCCCGCGCGGGTCGTTGACGCCGAACGCCGAGCTGGGCGCGTTGGTCAGCGCCCGGCGCGAGGAGGTGAGCCAGGCGGCGCGCGGGAAGGAAGAGGCGTCGGGCGCGCCGGGGTGCAGGTCGAAGGTGGGGCGGGCGGCCAGCGACGGGCGGGTCGGCGCGCGCGGGGCGGCGGGCCGTGGCGGCACGGCGCCCGGCGCGACCCGGGTGCCCGCGCCCCGGCGGGCGGTGAGCCAGCCCTCGGCGACGAGTTCGGCGTACGCCTCGGCGACGGTGTTGCGGGCGACGCCGAGGTCCACCGCGAGCGAGCGGTACGCCGGCAGCCGGGTGCCGGGCACGAGCCGCCCGGTGCGGATCGCCTCCCGCAGGGCCCGCGTCAGCGAGGCCCGTACACCTCCCGGACCGGTCAATTCCAGATGGAGGTCACTACCGAGCCCATCGGTCACTTTGCCCCACGATTCCGCCATGGCAATGAACCATATGTGCGCGCGATCGGCCTCCTAGAGTCGAGGTATGACCACTGAACACACCGCCCGGATGAACTTCACCAAGGCCGCCCCCAAGGTCTTCCAGGCCATGATCGACCTGACCGCCGCCGCCAAGGAGGGCCTTGACCACTCCCTCGTCGAGCTGGTCCAGATCCGCGCCTCGCAGATCAACCACTGCGCGTACTGCCTGCTCATGCACACCACCGACGCCCGCAAGGCCGGTGAGAGTGAGGAGCGCGTCAACCTGGTCAGCGCGTGGCACGAGGCGCCCACCTTCTTCTCCGAGAAGGAGCAGGCGGCGCTGGCCCTGACCGAGGCCGTCACGCTGCTGCCGAACGGCGTCTCCGACGAGGTGTACGCGCGGGCCGCCGAGCACTTCGACGAGGCCGAGCTGGCCAAGCTCATCGGCGTCATCTTCGCCATCAACGCGTGGAACCGGATCGCCGTGACCACGAGCAAGGTCCCCGGCACGGCCTGAGTCGGCCCGACCCAACCCGGCCCGGCCCGGCCCGACCCGGCACGGCACGGGCGCACGGGCGGCGCGGATCGGGGTTCGCTCCCCGGCGCGTGCCGCCCCGTACGGGCGCGACGGCCGGGCCCGCGCGGGGTCACCACACCGCGCGCGGGCCCGGCCTCGTCGCCGTGTACGGGCCCGGTGTCGCCCCCGCGCGCCGGCCCGGCACCGGCGTCCGCCAGGGCGCCCGAAAACCGACGCCATTCCAGGGGCATATTCAGCCTGATCCGGCCCGTATCCGGTCACCTCTGATCGCGAACGGTGCTCACCTGGTCTCATACGGTGGACTGCCCTCTAGCACGTTCGACGTAACGGATTAGGCTTCGCCCGTGGCTGAGATCCAGATTCCTGCTGACATCAAGCCCGCCGACGGACGCTTCGGCTCGGGCCCCTCCAAGGTGCGCACGGAGGCGCTCAGCGCCCTGGCCGCCACCGGCACCTCGCTGCTGGGCACCTCACACCGGCAGCCGCCGGTCAAGGACCTGGTGGGCCGGGTCCGCGCTGGCGTGCGCGAACTCTTCTCGCTGCCCGACGGGTACGAGGTCATCCTGGGCAACGGCGGCACCACCGCCTTCTGGGACATCGCGACCCACGGCCTGATCGAGCGCACCTCGCAGCACCTGACCTTCGGCGAGTTCTCGTCGAAGTTCGCCAAGGCCGCCAAGCTCGCCCCGTGGCTGGGCGAGCCCACCGTGATCAACTCGGACCCCGGCACCCACCCGGAGCCGGTCGCCGAGGAGGGCGTGGACGTCTACGCCCTCACCCACAACGAGACCTCGACCGGTGTGGCAGCGCCGCTGCGCCGGGTCGCCGGGGCCGACGACGGAGCGCTCGTCCTGGTGGACGCGACCTCCGGCGCCGGCGGCCTGCCCGTCGACATCACCGAGACCGACGTCTACTACTTCGCGCCGCAGAAGTCGTTCGCCGCGGACGGCGGCCTGTGGCTGGCGGCGTTCTCGCCCGCCGCCCTGGAGCGCGCCGCGCGCGTGCACGGCTCGGGGCGGTACGTGCCCGAGTTCTTCTCGCTGCCGACCGCGATCGACAACTCGCTCAAGAACCAGACGTACAACACCCCGGCGCTCGCCACCCTCTTCCTCCTCGCCGACCAGCTCGACTGGATCAACGGGCAGGGCGGCCTCGACTGGGCCGTGCGGCGCACCGCCGACTCCTCGTCCCGCCTGTACGACTGGGCGGAGAAGTCGTCGTACGCCTCGCCGTTCGTCGCCGAGCCGGCGCAGCGCTCCCAGGTCGTCGGCACCATCGACTTCGCCGACAGCGTCGACGCCGCCGCTGTCGCCAAGGTGCTGCGAGCCAACGGGATCGTGGACACCGAGCCCTACCGCAAGCTGGGCCGCAACCAGCTCCGGGTCGCCATGTTCCCGTCCGTGGACCCCGCGGACGTCGAGGCCCTGACCGCCTGCGTGGACCACGTCATCGAGCAGCTCTGACCCCCGGCGGGCCCACCCCGCCACCGCTGTCCACCCGTGAGCCCCGCCCGGCACCGCCGCCGCGCGGGGCTCACGCGTACCGCCCTCCGGGCGGCAGCGCGCGTCGTCGGCTGGGCGGGGGCGTGCGCGGCGCGGCGGGCGCGAGTTTCGGGGGACCAGGAGGTTCAGGGGGTTCAAGGGGTTCAAGGGGTTCTCGCCAACCCGTCAGGGCGGGGTAGGCGGGTCCAGCGCGCGGCGGGTGGCGCCACGCCGGGCGCGCCGTACGAGTGACGCGGCGCGCGTGCCGTGCCTTCATGGACCGTATGACCCACTCCCCCCGACCACCCGGCCGGCTCCCCGACCCGCCAGGCCCCGGGCTCGCGCCGTACGTCCGGCAGAAGACCGTGCTGCTCACCACGTACAAGCGGGACGGCTCGCCCGTCGGCACCCCCGTGCACATCGCCGTGGACGGCGACCACGCGTACGTCCGTACCTACAGCACGGCCTGGAAGGTGCGGCGGCTGCGCCACGACCCCCGGGTGACCCTCGCCCCCTCCACCACCCGGGGCGTCCCGACCGGCCCCGCCACCCCCGCCCACGCCCGGCTCCTCGACCCGGCCAGCCCGGAGAACGCGCGCGCGGCCCGCCTGCTGGCCCGCAAGTACCCGCTCACCCACGGCGTCCTGGTGCCGCTGCTGCACCGGGCGAAGCGGGTGCGCACGCTCCACTACGAACTGCGGCTACGGCAGCCCACGGACGGCGGCCCCGAACACACGGGCCCTGACGGGGCCCCGCACGGGGACCCGACCTGACGGCGGTCCGGCCGACCAGCACCACGCCGGCGGCGGGTTGAGTCGGGCCTGGTTGGGTTGGGCCGGGCCGGGCGGGTCACCTGCGGCCGAACAGTCGGCGGGCGGCCATGCCGAGGGCGGTGCCGACCACGAGGAGCACGCCGACGAGGTAGTAGTTGCCGGAGTCGCCGTCCCCGTCCGCGCCGCCGTCGGCGCCGCCGTCCTTCCCCCGCTCGCGGCGTACCTGCGGCGAGACCTGGTCGTCGTCGAGGTGCACCGCCGAGACCCGGCTGCGCCTGCCCTCCGTGCCGTACATCAGCGTGCCGCCGTCCAGGGTGTACGTCACCGACTCGCCCTGCCGCTGGATCGGCATCCGTGGCTCGGCGATCTTCTTCGGCTTGCCGTCGCGCCAGTCGAAGAGGGCCGACTCGAAGTAACCACGCAGCACCAGGTGCCCGCCGTCGGGCGAGAACGCGCCGTCCGTCGCCCACACGGCCACGTCGCCGACCCGCTCGAAGCGGTTCACGCCGGTGGTCGAGAGCTTCGCGGGCCCGGCGTACAGCCCGCCGCCCTCCTCGCGCTTGCTGACGATGTAGACCCGGCCCGTCTTCGGGTGCACCATCATCGCCTCGGCGTCCCGTGGCCCGTCCGCGTACTGCACCGTGTACTGCTTCGCGGTCACCGTGGTGTCCGCGAGCCGCTTCGGCTCGGGGAACGCGTAGATCCACACCTTGGGCCAGGTGCCGCCCATGTTGTCGCCGATGTCGGCCACGTAGACCTGGCCGTCGGGCCCGACCGAGATCGCCTCCACGTCACGCGGATCGCCGATGCCGCGCAGCGTCACGGTGGCGACCGTACGACCCGTCTCGCTGTCCACGGCGTACACGTACGGCCCGTCGTCGCTGTCGTTGTGCGTCCAGTACACGCCGGGGTGCGCCCGGCTCGCGGCGAGGCCGCTGGACTCGGTGATCCGCTCGTCCTCGATGGTGAACGACGACGGCCGGTCGCCGGCGCCCACGGCGTACGCGGACGCGGCGGGAGCCGACCCCAACGGGGCGGCGGGGAGCGCCACCAGGACGGCGGCGAAGGCACAGGTGACGACGCGAGCAAGCGAACCCATGGGCGTAAGCCTGCCATCCCCGCGCACGGGCCCGCGGCGCGCGTTCCGAGCCCCCGTACGGGCCGGGCGCCGCCGGCCTCGCTCGGGACGCCGGCACCCACCCTTCGGTCAACCCTGAGTGACCAAACCACCCTTACGACGGAAGGTACGACAAGCGTCCTGGGTACGCTGAAAGGGTCGGCAAGAATCCCGATCATGGGAGCACCGATCATGCCCGTCACGCCTCAGCCCGAGTGGCCCCGCCCGCCCGTGGGCGGGTACACCGCCGACGATCTGGACCGGCTTCCCAACCTGCCTCCGCACACGGAGCTGATTGACGGGAGCCTTGTCTTCGTGAGTCCGCAGACCAAGTTCCACATGCGGGTCATGCGCCTGCTGGAGCACAGCCTCGTCCTGGCCGCCCCGGACGACCTGGAGATCTGCCGGGAGATGACGGTGCGCCTCGGGCCTCGGGACTGTTTGGAGACCGACGTGCTCGCCGTGCACGCGTCAGCGGACACCGGTCTGCAACAGACCACGTACGAGCCCGCCGACGTGGTCCTGGCCATCGAGGTCGTCTCCGCCGACTCCGAGGCCAGGGACCGCGAGTCCAAGCCGCTGAAGTACGCCGCGGCCGGCATCCCGCACTTCTGGCGGGTGGAGGAGGCCCGCGGGCTGCCCGTCGTCTACGTCTTCGAGCTCGAACCCGCCCGGCGTACGTACGCGGTGACCGGCATCTACCACGAGCGACTCAAGGTCGCCGTGCCCTTCCCGGTCGAGATCGACCTGACCGCCGTCGACCCACGCCAGCGCGGCGACACGGGGGCCGCGCCGGACGCCGAGTAGACCGGGGCCGCGCGAGGGGCGGGTGGGGCGAGTGGTGCTCTTGCTTGGAGTCCGCTCCAAGGCGTTGGCTTGGGCCCCATGAAGTACACCCAGCTCGGACACACCGGTCTCAAGGTCAGCCGCCTGGTGCTCGGCACCATGAACTTCGGTCCGCAGACCGACGAGGCGGACAGCCACACGATCATGGACGCCGCGCTCGACGCGGGCATCAACTTCTTCGACACCGCCAACGCCTACGGCTGGGGCGCCAACAAGGGGCGCACGGAGGAGATCATCGGGTCCTGGTTCGCCCAGGGTGGCGAGCGGCGCGACAAGGTCGTCCTCGCCACCAAGGCGTACGCCAACATGGCCCTCGACGACGGCGAGCCCTGGCCCAACCACGACAAGCTGTCGGCCCTGAACATCCGCAGGTCGGTCGAGGCCAGCCTGCGGCGGCTGGGCACCGACTACATCGACCTGTTCCAGTTCCACCACGTCGACCGCGCGACGCCGTGGGAGGAGATCTGGCAGGCCGTCGACGTCCTCATCCAGCAGGGCAAGATCCTCTACGTCGGCTCGTCCAACCACGCGGGCTGGCACATCGCCAAGGCCAACGAGGCGGCGCGGCGGCGCGGTTCACTCGGCCTGGTTAGCGAGCAGTGCCTGTACAACCTGGCCGAGCGCACCGCCGAGATGGAGGTCATCCCGGCCGCGCGGGACTACGGGCTCGGCGTCATCCCGTGGTCGCCGCTGCACGGCGGGCTGCTCGGCGGCGCGATCCGCAAGGAGCGGGAGGGCGCCGCCGGCCGCACCGCCTCCGGCCGGGCCGCCACGACCCTCGCCGACCCGGCGGTGCGCCAGCGCGTGCAGGCGTACGAGGACCTGTTGGCCCAGCACGGCATCGAGCCCGGCGAGGTGGCCCTGGCCTGGCTGCTCACCCGGCCCGGCGTCACCGGCCCGATCGTCGGCCCGCGCACGGCGGAGCAGCTCACGTCGGCGCTGCGCGCGGTCGAGCTTGAGCTGAGCGACGAGGTGCTGACCGGCCTCGACGAGATCTTCCCGGGCCCGGGCCCGGCGCCGGAGTCCTTCGCCTGGTGATCGGCGTCGCGTGACGGGGCGGGCCCGAGCGTTCCCTCGCTCGGGCCCGCCCCGCGTCATGCCGTGACACGCCCTCCCGCACCGTGACCCCGAGTACACCGTTCGTCACCCTCACCCTGCTACCGTCCCTGACGGTAACTACGCTGCTACGTAAGAGAGTTACGGGACCCGGGGGAAGTAGGGGGAAGCATGTCGTTCCAGGAGGAATGGGGCCAGATCCGCAGCGAGGCGGCCACCCGAACGCGGCTCAACAGCGCGGGCGGCGGCGACGCCGACCGCCTGGTCGTCTACCAGGAGGACCTGGGCAGGGTCGGCCACGAGGCGTTCCTGCTGCACGGCCGACTCAAGAAGGCCGGCGACATCGCCCGCGGGGCGGCGGGCGAGGGGTCGACCGCCAAGGCGGCCGCCACCCTCACGTCGCACAACTTCACGCTGGGCGAGGCCCTGACCACGATGTCGGGAATCTGGGACGACCAGGTCAAGACGCTGCTCCAGTCGTGCGCGCACATCTCGAACCACCTCGACTTCTCGAAGAAGTCCCACACGCGCGAGGACAAGGAAATCGCCGCCACCATGTCGCACCGCGACGGCAGCGCGATGACGGCCTCGGAGATAACCCGGTACTACCGCTGAGCCGGGCGGAACGGCGTACGGGCATGGGCACGAGGACAGTGACGACAACGGAAACGCGTGAGGTGACCGCGGCATGGCAGGGCTGACGTACGACGACCTCTACCAGGTCTCCTTATCCAGCCTCGGTTCGGCGGCCGAGGACTGGAAGGACATGGTGGACCAACTCGCCAAACTGGCCACCGACGCGATGGACGGCATGGTGCGACAGTCCGACGCGGCCCGCTGGGAGGGGGTGAACGCCGGCGTCACCCGCCCCTTCATCCGCACCACCGCCGCCGAGTTCCGCGACGCGCACGCCCAGGCCAAAAGCATCTGGAGCATGCTGCGCGACGCCCACCAGGACCTGACGGCGGTCCAGAAGGCCCTCAGGAAGGCCGTGGACGTGGACGCCAAGAAGCACAGCATCCAGGTATCGGGCGGCGCCGGCTCGACCGTCATCTGCCAGTACGTGGACAGGTCGGGCGAGAAGACCAAGCTCAAGCCGGAGCAGGTGGAATACCTCAAGGCGCTGGAAGAGCAGATCAACCATCTCCTCGTACAGGCCAACGAGATCGACGACTCGGTGAGCCGCGCCCTGGGAAGGATTCACGGCGGCGACAGCCACGACTTCGGCCACGCGAAGTACGACACCCTGGACGACGCCCAGCGCGAGCGGACCGTCCAACTCGCCAAGAAGAGCCTGGACCTGCACAAGGACGGCAAGGAACTGAGCAACAAGGAACTGGCCGAGTTCCAACGGCTCATGCAGAGCAACTCCAAGGACGCGGAATTCGCGGTCGAGTTCTACCGCGAGATGGGCCCCAGGGACGCCCTGCGGTTCCAGGCGCAGTTGGCGGTAGACGCGTCAACGGGTGACGACAGTACGCGCCTGGAGTTGGCGAAGAGCATCCAGAAGGACATGGGCCTGACGCTGGCCACGGCAACCGATCCCCCCACCGGCAAGGACAACCCCCACACGTCCTTCCGCGAGGACCGCACGTATCTGGGCAGGGCGTGGGTCAATGAGCTGAAGAAGGTGGGTACGAAGCCGCTGGATCTCGGCGTCCACCACGCCGAACCCCTCGGCTACCAGGCCCTGGCGTCCCTGCTGCGGAACGGCAACTACGACAAGAGCTTCCTCAAGCCCATCGCCGAGGACATGGTCGTCTACGAACGCAAGAACGCCGGTTGGCCTACGCCCGACTCCTACCACGGCGACCTGGAGCTGGCCCTGAGCCTCTCCGACAAGAAGAGCCCCGGCTGGGACCCGATGACCGGCCTCCTGGAGGGACTCGCGAACAGCCCCGACGCGTCCACCGCCTTCTTCAACGGCTCCACCGGCGGCGGCGACAGCGACCTGAAAAAACTCAGCAACCTGCAATTCTTCACCAGCGAGGACGACGGCCGCGTATGGCCCTCCGACAAGCTCAGTGGCACCACCCACCCCGACGACGAAAGCACCCTCCCGTCCAAGCAGGCCCTGGGCCACGCCCTGGAATCCGCCACCTCGGGGCGACCCTACGGGGACGACGGGCCGCCGCGGCCACACACAACGGGCCAAGCGGATGTCTTCGAGAAGGTGGTCCAGGAGTTTGGGAGTAACCCTGACTTGATCAAGCACGACGGGAACCTCTCGGTGATCGCTCCCAATCTGGGAAACATGTCGGCGGAGTACATGTATGACATCCAGCGGAATTTCTCGGGAGAGGGCGGAGCCGAGGTGTATTTCAAGCATGCGGGAGCCGTGGCAGACCTCTCCGGTTTGGATGACAACGCGCTCAGGCAGTTTCTGCGAGCCACTGCGGAAGATCCCAAGGCGTACGGGGCCATGGCCAACGCGCAACAAGCGGTCACTACTGAAGCGATCCGAGTGGGCGTGGCCGATCCGGGAGCGCAATCGCTCTCGGAAGTCTCCCAGCGTGCCACGCGACCTGGCGGGATTGTCGCAGGCTGCATAGCTGAGGGACGAGCCGAGGCTATCGCGGCAGCCGACGACAGTGTCAAAAAGATCGACGAGTACAACAAAAATGTGGAACTCGGCGACAAGTGGATTGGCCGCATCACCGACATGGCGGCCAACCACGTTCCAGTAGCAGGCGACGCAGCATCGTGGATCACTGAAGACATTCGCGAAGCGGTGGTCAAGCACTACACGAAGGATGAAGCTGACGCGGTCGCAGAAATTGAGAGGAACAGCGAAAATTACCTGGAAGAAGAAGCCAAGGAAACCGCAGAGGCAGCCAAGCGAGCTTTCGCCAACGCCGCGCGGCAAGAAGGCGTCTCGACGGCTCCGGGTACACCGGGATTCGCAGTAGCAGGAGACGTGTACTCGGCGGCTTATGCCAGCTTCAGGGACGGAAAATCTCAAAATGCCTAACAAGCCTAGCCTGCCCAAGGCCCTCAAGTCCCCGGCTGGCCTGGCATTATCAGTCACCTTTACACTCCTCGCTGGCGCTGGAGCTTGGTGGATGTTCTCACCTGCCGAAGACACTATCGCTTTACCACAGAAAGTCTGCGACGAAGCAATCTCGAGCGACGCCCTTAAGGGGGTTTTCCCCAAAAAGGGCGAAAAATTCAGAGAGGAGAGTTCCCACCTCGGCACCTTCTACGGAGAATGCAGAGTGGTGACAGCGGGAGGGGAGAGGGCAAGCTTTTCGTACATCAACAATCCCGGGGGTGAATACTTTCGCGACCGGATACAGAAAAAAGGTGTCCCGGTCTCCCTAGGAGGGGCTTACGGGTACATGGCACCCAACCACGTCATCTTGCTGTACGTGCCATGCGCCAATGAGCATGCTACCGACCGCATACGCGTTCAGACAGGCACGTCGATGTCTACGCAGGACGACGCGGAAGAATACGGGCGCGCTAAGCCCGTCAAGGGTGACAAAGAGCTAACCCTGTTCACAGGAGTCGTGGCTCGCGGGCTGGCCCGGGGTCCACTCAACTGCCCCAACGCCGACAAGCTCCCCGAAGGCCCCGTAAAGATCCACTGGCCGTAGCGCCAGTCACACCGATTTCCTCCCCCGGGTCCAGCGACCATCAACACCAACGCGCGGAATGACGCCATGCCGAAAAACCGGAGACATCATTGCGCCACCTGATACCACGGCTCGAAATGCGCACCGCATATAGCCGGCTCACCATCGCCGCCCTCGTATCATCACTCATAGGCGCAGGAACTCTATGGACAGTCGCACGTCTTCCGACCGGCAGTAAAGAAGCCACCACGGCAACGCAGATGCTTACGGCGCGTGTCTCATCTCATCGAACGCTAGGCGGCGAGGCCCAGCACGAGCGTGCCGTGCAGCTCGCCAGGAACAGCGTGGCCCTCCACGAGAACGGCAAGGAGCTGAGTATCAGGGAGCTGGCCGAGGTCCAAAGGCTCTTCCAGCGCGACGCGAAGGACCCGGCATTCGCGGTCGCGTACTACCGCGAGATGAGCCCCAAGGGGGCACTCCGCTTCCAGGCCCAGTTATCCATCGATGCGTCATCGGGTGACGACACGACCCGACTAGAACTGGCCCAGAGCATCCAGAAGGACATGGGCCTGGCCCTGGCCACGGCAACCGGCCCGTCCACCGACAAGGACGACGCCCACGCCTCCCTTCGTGAGGGCCGTGCCTACCTGGGCAAGGAGTGGATCAACGACCTGAAGGAGGTCGGTACGCAGCCGCTGAGCGTTGGGCTCGACCATGCCCAGCCCGTCGGCTACCAGGTGTTGGCGTCACTGCTTCAGCACGGCACGTACGACAGGAGATTCCTCAACCCCATCGCCCAGGACATGGTCACCCTGGAACGCAAGGGCGCAAGCTGGCCGGTGGCCGACCCTCATCAAGGTAGTCAGCACTTCGGCCTCAACCTCACCCACAAGGAGACCCCCGGCTGGGACCCCATGACCGGCCTCCTGGCGGCCTTCGGGCACAGCCCCGAAGCCTCCACCACCTTCTTCAGCGGCTCCACCGGCGGCGGCAACAGCGACCTGAAGCGACTGAGCAACCTGGACTTCTTCCTCAGCGAGGACAGCGGCCGCAAATGGCTCCCCGACAGGACCAGCGGCCTCACCAACCCCGACGACGAAAGCCGCATCCCCGCCAAGCGGGCGTTGGGCCACGCCCTCGAATCTGCCACCACGGGTCGGCCCTACGGAGACGGTGGACCGCTGCGCCCCCATACGCGGGAGCAAGCGGACGTCTTCGAGAAGGTGGTGAGGGAGTTCGGGAGTCACCCCGATTCGATCAAGCGCGACGGGAGCCTCGCGCCGCTCGTTCCAAGCCTGGGGAACATGTCGGCGGAGTACATGTACGACATTCAGCGAGAGTTTATGGGAGGAAGCGGGGCCGACTCGTACTTTCGGCACGCGGGGGCTGACGCCAACCTCTCGTACAAGGAGGGCGATGCACTGGAGGCATTCCTCCAGGCTGTCGCTGAGAACCCGGGAGCGTACGGGACTGTCATCGCAGCCCAGCAAACGGTCACCACGGCGGCGATTCGCGGAGCCATCGCTGACGCTGACGGCAGGACGTTGGCCAGCGAGGCCGAGCGAGCCGCCATGCCTGGCGCACGCGTCGCGGACAGTGCGACGGAGGGAAAGTTCCATGCGATCGCGGCAGCCGAGAACGGCCTGCAAATGATCGCGGAATACAACAACAGTCTCGCCGTCACGGACAAGTGGGTGGGGCGACTGACCGCGATGGCCGCCATCCGTCCCCCATCGACGAGACTTGCCGCGTCCCGGCTCTCCGGAGCTGTCAGGGAAGCCGCGATGGGGTACTTCGAGGAGGATGGCCCAGCCGAGCTTGAGGAGGTCGAAGAGGGTAGAAGGAACTATGTGCTGGTCAAGCGCAGTCGAATCGCGCGTGCGGCCAGCCAAGCAGTCCAGGCCGCCGCACAGCAGGAGGGGATCCCGGCGGGGCCCCGCACGCCCGCAGCCGGGGCAGTAGCCGATGTCTACATGACCGTGAACTCCACGCTCTGGGGCAGCGTGCAGTCGTCGTAACCAAGAGGCATCAGCCCACGAACGCCGCCACCGCCACCACCACGAGCAGCAGGATGAACGTGCCGCTCACGATCAGGCTTCTCATCTTCGGGTCCACGCTCCGAGGTTAACCCGAGGCCCGGACGGCGCGGTGACCGACCCGAGGTCGGTGCGCGGGCGCCGCGCGTCCAGCGTCCCCGTTCACTCCCCCAGCGGCCACGCGGCCAGCGTCTGGTAGCGGGGTTGGGCGCCGGGGACGCCGGACTCGGGGAGGTTGCTGCGGACCAGGCTGAGGTGGGCGGCGCGCCATGGGTGGCCCCCGAAGGTGGCGAGGGCGGCGGCGTAGCGGGGTAGGTCGGCGGCGCCGGTGCGGTCGCGGGCCAGGGTGAGGTGCGGGGTGTACGCGCGGTGCTCGGTCATGTCGATGCCGGCGCGGCGGGCCGCCGCCGACGCCGAGTCGGCCAGCCGGCGCATCGGGGGCAGGCCGCCGGACGCGCCGGCCCACAGGGCCCGCCCGCCGAAGGTGCCGGCGCCCTGGAAGCGGAGCTGGAAGTCGCCGTTGCGGTGCGCGGCGCGGCCGAGGCGGGTGTACAGCTCGGGCAGGGTGTCGGGGTCCACCTCGCCGTAGAAGGCGAGGGTGAAGTGCCAGTTCGCGCGGGCGGTCCAGGTCAGCCGGTCCGCGCCCGGCAGGTCGTGCAACGGGGCGACGGCCGTGGCGAGTTCCGCGATGGCTGCCTCTGGTGGCAGCACGGCTGCGAAGAGTCTCATCCGCTCAGTTTCGCCCACGGGCGCCGCCGCCCGGCCCGCCGGGGCGACCACGACCGACCCCCACCCTCGCTCCGGCCGGCCGGTCAGCCGGTCAGCCGGTCAGCCGGCTGGCTGGCTCGTCGTACGCCTGGCTTCGGCTACACGGTCTTCACCAGCGGCTTGCCCGTACCCGTACCCGTACCCGTACCGCGACCACGCGTGGCGCCGTCGCTCGTGGCGTCATCGCCCGAAGCGGCACCGTCGCCCGGCGCGGCGCCGCGCCCGCCGAGCCGGCCCGGGTCGGCCGGGCCACCCGCCGGGCGGCCTGCGGACCCCGCCGTCCCCAGCTCAGCCGCAGCCGCGGCAGCGGCAGCGGCACCCGCTGCGGCCTCCGCCGGAACCGACCCGGCGCGCGGCACCAGCCGCACCAGGCGCTGGCCGCGGCGTAGGTCGAGGCGGACGCGGAGGCCGCCGACGCGCATGAGGACCAGGCCGACCGTGAGGGCCGCGAGGGCGGAGATCACGCCGCCGGCGATGAAGCCGGCGCGGGCGCCGTAGGTGTCGGTGGCCCAGCCGACGAGCGGGCCGCCGATCGGGGTGCCGCCGACGAAGACCATCATGTACAGGCTCATGACGCGGCCCCGCATCGACGGGTCGGTCGCGAGCTGGACGCTGGAGTTGGCGGTGACGTTGAACGTCAGGCCGAAGACGCCGATCGGCACCATCAGCGCGGCGAAGGCCCAGAACGAGGGCGTGAGCGCGGCGACGATCTCCAGCAGGCCGAACAGCAGCGCCGCGCCGACCATCATGCGCAGCCGCGACGTGCCGCGCCGGGCGGCGAGCAGGGCGCCGGTCAGCGAGCCGGTGGCCATCAACGTGTTCAGCAGGCCGTACGTGCCGGGCCCGGCGTGGAAGACGTCGTCGGCGAAGGCGGTGAGCCAGATGGGGAAGTTGAAGCCGAAGGTGCCGATGAAGCCGACGAGCACGATCGGCCAGATCAGTTCGGGGCGCCCCGCGACGTACCGCAGGCCCTCGCGCAACTGGCCCTTGCCGCGTGGCGCGCGGTCCACGGAGTGCAGTTCGCCGGTCCGCATCATCAGCAGGCCGATCAGCGGGGCGGTGAAGGAGAGCCCGTTGAGCAGGAAGGCCCAGCCGCTGCCCACGGCGGTGATCAGGACGCCGGCCACGGCGGGGCCGACGAGGCGGGCGGACTGGAAGTTGGCCGAGTTGAGGCTGACGGCGTTGCGCAGGTCGTTCGGGCCGACCATCTCCATGACGAACGCCTGCCGGGCGGGGGTGTCCACCACGGTGACCATGCCGAGCAGGAAGGCGATCAGGTAGACGTGCCAGACCTGGACGTGGCCGCTCAGGGTGAGCGCGGCGAGCGCGAGCCCGCACAGGCCGAGCGCGGTCTGCGTGAACAGCAGGATGCTTCGCTTGGGGTAGCGGTCGGCGATGACGCCGCCGTACAGGCCGAAGAGCAGCATCGGGAGGAACTGGAGGGCCGTGGTGATGCCGACGGCGGTGGCGGAGCCGGTGAGGCCGAGCACGAGCCAGTCCTGCGTGATGCGGGACATCCAGGTGCCGGTGTTGGATATGACGGCGCCGCTGGCGAAGAGCCGGTAGTTGCGGATCTTCAGCGAGCTGAACATCGTGCCGCGGGTCGGCGGGGAGTCGGTTGGTGTAGACGGTTTTGGTGCGGGTGCGGAGTCTGCTCCGGGTCCCGTACTCAAAGCGGCTTCGCCTCCTCTCGGTGCGGGGAGGCCGCCGCCGGGGCGGCCTCTCGGGTCGGCTTGGGTGGTTCGGTCGCTGTGGGGTCCTGACGGTCGGGGTGGCCCGGGGGCGGGCCGGTGGCGGGTACCCGGCGCGCGGCTGGGCCGCACGCCGGGGCTGGCGTCACAGGTGGGCGAGCTTCTCCAGGACGGGCGCGGCGGCGCGCAGCGTGGCCCACTCGTCCTCGTCGAGCTGCCCGGCCAGGTCGGCCAGCCAGGCGTTGCGCTTGCGGCGGCTCTCCTCGAGCATCGCCTCGGCCCGCTCCGTCTGGGTGACGACCTTCTGCCGGCGGTCTTCCGGGTGTGGCTCCAGCCTGACCAGACTCTTGGCTTCGAGCAGGGCCACGATGCGGGTCATCGACGGTGGCTGTACGTGTTCCTTGCGGGCCAGCTCGCCCGGCGTGGCCGAGCCGCAGCGCGCGAGGGTCCCGAGCACCGACATCTCGGTCGGGCTGAGCGATTCGTCCACGCGCCCCCCGCGCCCGCCGTCGGAGACGAGCGGCTGGTGCTTGAGACGTCGAGAGAGGCGCATCACGGCGGATCGCAGCGAGTTCACGGCGGCAGCGTCGTCGCCGGTCAAGTCAGGCATGTATTTAGCGTAACTCATTACGCTGCCTAACAAAACCCACAAACGTTTCCCGTACGAATCACCCATACGAGTGGTCTCGCGCCGTGAAGTGAACGAACGACACCACCCTCCCGGCAACGCTGTCCCGCATGGGATCAAAGGTGCTCAGCCTGCGGATCGACGGGGAGTTGCTGGACCGGATGCGCCAGCACGCCGCCAAACGGAGCATGAGCGTGCAGGAGTACGTGGTCCGGACGCTGATCCGGGAGGACTTCGACGAACGCTTCCACGCCTCGCTGGACGAGACGGCGGCCTTCTACGACGAGCCCGGCACCCCGTCCGACGCTCGGGCCCGCTGACGTTCCGTACGCGTACCCGACGACGCAGGACCGTACGCGAGGGCCCCGGACCGTACGCGCGGACGTCGGACCCCGGGGCGTACGGGACGACGCCGGGCCCCGGCCGGCGTGGTGCCGGCGGGGGCCCGGGGCGGGGGGTGCGGGGGCGCGGGGTTACTTGACGCCGAGGGCCTGCTCGATGGGGTCGAGCAGGAAGTAGACGAGGAAGCACGCGCCGACGACGTTGAGCAGCCAGGGGACCTCGCGGAACCGCTGGGTCGCGACGCGGAGCAGGATGAACGCCAGCACGCCGATGCCGATGCCGTTGGTGATGCTGTACGTGAACGGCATGGCGATCATCGTCAGGAACGCCGGGATCGCGATCGTGACGTCGCTCCAGTCGATCTCCTTGATGTTGGCCGCCATGATCAGGAAGCCGACGACGAGCAGCGCGGGCGTCGCCGCCTGGGACGGGACGACCTTGGCCAGCGGCGTGAAGACCAGGGCGAGCAGGAAGAGGCCGCCGGTCACGATGTTGGCCAGGCCGGTGCGAGCGCCCTCGCCCACGCCGGCGGTGGACTCCACGAAGCAGGTGTTGGCCGACGCGGAGCCGAAACCGCCGCCCGCGACCGCGATGCCGTCCACCATCAGGATGCGGCCCATCCCGGGCAACTGGCCCTTCTCGTCGGTGAGCCCGGCCTCCTCGCCGACGCCGATGATGGTGCCCATCGCGTCGAAGAAGCCCGACAGCAGCACGGTGAAGACGAACAGGCAGCCGGTGAGGACGCCCACCTCCTGGAAGCCGCCGAAGAGGCTGATCTCCCCGATGAGCCCGAAGTCGGGCGCGTCCACCACCTTGTCCGGCACCTCGGGGACGGCCAGGCCCCAGCTCTCGTCCGGGATGGTCACGAGCGCGTTGATGATGATGGCGACGAAGGCCATCACGGTGATGCCGATGAGGATGGCGCCCCGCGTCTTGCGCACGACCAGGATGAACGTGAGCGCGAGGCCGAGCACGAAGACCAGCACCGGCCAGCCCTGGAGCTGGCCCCCGGTGCCGAGGCCGAGCGGGACGCTGGTGTGGGCCTTGTCCGGGTTGCGGGTGACGAAGCCGGAGTCGACCAGGCCGATCAGCGAGATGAACAGGCCGATGCCGATCGCGATGGCGCGTCGCAGCCCGCCGGGGATGGCGTCCATGACGCGCTGCCGCAGTCCGGAGGCGACCAGGATCATCAGCACCAGGCCGGCCAGTACGACCATGCCCATCGCGTCCGGCCAGCTCATCTTCGGGGCGAGCTGGAGCGAGACGACGGCGTTGATGCCCAGGCCCGCGGCGATGGCGATGGGCACGTTGCCGATGACGCCCATCAGCAGCGTGGTGAGCCCGGCCATCAGCGCGGTGGCCGTCACGAGCTGCCCGTTGTCGAGGTAGTTCTCGTACTTGTCGTGACCCGCCCCGAGAATGATCGGGTTGAGCACGATGATGTACGCCATCGCGAAGAAGGTCGCCAGGCCGCCGCGCACCTCGCGGCCGACGGACGAACCCCGCTGCGTGATCTTGAAGAACCGGTCGACGGCGTTCCGCGACTCGGGTGGGGGCGGGGGCGGCTGCGGGTCGTTGACCGCTGCGCTGGCCGAGGGGGACATGCGGGACCTCAGTCGGACGGGCCTTGAGGGAAGGCGGGGATGGGGGGTGGGACGGGGTGGAGCCGGGGACGGGGCGGGCGGGGACGGGTGGGCCCGTCCGTCGGTCGACGCGGGTCGGCGGCGCGTGCCACCGGCCTGTTCGCGCCCGCATTGGGATGTTCCTACGAATAAGTCCAGACGGAACCGGACCGTTGCAGTATGAACAAACAAGAGAAAGATTGCTATCTCCGCGCGTAGACCGATATAGCTCCCGGCCGGCGAGCGGCGCCCACCCCGCCGGTCGACCGCGTGGACGGACTAGGCTTGGACCATGAAGAAGTGGACCCCCCTGCACGAGGCGCCCGAGCCGCTGGAGGGCAACGTCGTCGCCACGATCACCGGTGGCACGATCGTGTGGTTCGTCCTCTTCCTCGCGCAGCTCCCCTTCTACAACTGGTTCGACGACCACGACCACCTGTGGTGGCTGTGGACCTGCCTGGCCGGCGCCGGCCTCGGGCTGATCGGCATCTGGTACGTGCGCGGGCGCGACGAGGCCATCCGACGCCACGCGGCCGAGGCCGAAGCCGCTGCCACGACGCCGGCACCCGACGCGGCGGCCGGCGGGGCGAGCGCGGACGACGCGGCGGCGGGCGGGGCGACCGGAGACGCCGAGGCCCCCGCCGTGGCGCGCCCCGCGGGCGAGGCCGGCGCCACGGCGTAGCGGCTGGCCCGCCGGCGCGGGCCGGGGCCGTGCGGACGCGGCGGCCGGGGGCACGGGGCCGAGGTGGCGCGCGGGTGGGGCGCGCGGGTGGGGCGACGCAACAACAGCCCCAGAGGTTGCCGGCGGAGTTGTTAGAACTCCCACGCCGCTTTGGTGCGTATTCAAGGGGTGACCGCTGTCTTCCCCCCGTACCTTCGTGTCATGACGTATCGGGCTGAGACCGCAGTCGACGAACCTGACCCGGACGGCGGCGCGGCCTCCGCACTCACCGACGCGGCAGCACGTCGGCCCGGCCATCCCGGGCTGAGCACGGCCGAGGTGGCGGAGCGGGTGAGCCGGGGCGAGGTCAACGACGTCCCCGCGCGCTCCTCGCGCTCCACACCGGACATCATCCGCGCCAACGTCTTCACGCGCTTCAACGCGATCATCGGCATCCTCTTCGTCATCATGCTGGCCGTGGCGCCGATCCAGGACGCGCTGTTCGGCTTCGTGATCGTCGCCAACACCGCGATCGGCATCATCCAGGAGCTGCGGGCCAAGAAGACGCTGGACAGCCTGGCCGTCATCGGCGAGGCCAAGCCGACCGTGCGGCGCGACGGGGTCGCCGCCGAGATCCCGGTCGGCGAGATCGTCCTCGGTGACCTGGTGGAGCTGGGGCCCGGTGACAAGTGCGTGGTCGACGGCGAGGTCGTGGAGGCCGACGGCCTGGAGATCGACGAGTCGCTGCTGACCGGCGAGGCCGACCCGGTGCTCAAGCGCCCGGGCGACCAGGTGATGTCCGGGTCCTTCGTGGTGGCCGGTGGCGGCGCGTTCACCGCTACCAAGGTCGGCCGGGAGGCGTACGCGGCGCAGCTCGCCGAGGAGGCGTCGCGGTTCACGCTGGTCCACTCCGAGCTGCGCAGCGGCATCAGCCAGATCCTCAAGTACGTGACCTGGATGATGGTGCCCACCGCGATCGGCCTGGTCATCAGCCAGAGCGTGGTGGAGAAGAACGACTGGCGCGAGGCCGTGCGCCGGATGGTCGGCGGGATCGTGCCGATGGTCCCCGAGGGCCTGGTGCTGCTGACCTCGGTCGCCTTCGCGATCGGCGTCATCCGGCTGGGCCGCAAGCAGTGCCTGGTGCAGGAGCTGCCCGCGATCGAGGGCCTGGCCCGCGTCGACGTGGTGTGCCTGGACAAGACCGGCACCCTCACCGAGGGCGGCATGGACGTCACCGAGGTGCGGCTGCTGGGCTCCGGCGAATCGGCCGGCGGGGGTGGGGGCGCCGCGCCGGACGAGGCTTACGTGGGGCGGGTGCTCGGCGCGCTCGGTGCCTCCGACCCGCGGCCCAACGCCAGCCTCCAGGCGATCATCGACGCGTACCCGGGGCCGGCCGACTGGGAGTGCACCGCCGCGCTGCCCTTCTCCTCCGCCCGCAAGTACAGCGGCGCGGCGCTGACCGAGCCGTCCGGCGAGGCCAGCGGCTGGCTGCTGGGCGCCCCGGACGTGCTGCTGCCGGCCGACGACCCGGCGCTCGGCGAGATCGAGGACCTGAACACGCAGGGCCTGCGGGTGCTGCTGCTGGCCCGTACGGAACGCGAGCTGGACGACGAGCGGGTGGCCGAGGGCGTGCGCCCGGCCGCGCTGGTCGTCCTCGAACAGCGGCTGCGCCCGGACGCGGCGGACACGCTGCGGTACTTCGCGGAGCAGAACGTCGCGGCCAAGGTCATCTCGGGTGACAACGCCGTCTCGGTCGGCGCCGTGGCCGGCAAGCTCGGGCTGCCGGGCGCCGAGCACACGGTGGACGCCCGCCAGTTGCCCGCCGACCGCGAGGAGATGGCCACCGCGCTGGAGGACGGCGCGGTGTTCGGGCGGGTCACCCCGCAGCAGAAGCGGGACATGGTGGGCGCCCTCCAGTCGCGCGGCCACACCGTGGCGATGACCGGCGACGGCGTCAACGACGTGCTGGCGCTCAAGGACGCGGACATCGGCGTCTCGATGGGCTCCGGCTCCGAGGCCACCCGCGCCGTCGCCCAGATCGTGCTGCTCAACAACAGCTTCTCGACGCTGCCCTCGGTGGTCGCCGAGGGCCGCCGGGTGATCGGCAACATCGAGCGGGTCGCCAACCTGTTCCTGGTCAAGACCGTGTACTCGGTGCTACTGGCGCTGCTCGTGGTCTGCTCGCAGGTCTCGTACCCGTTCCTGCCCCGGCACCTGACCCTGCTGTCCACGCTGACGATCGGCGTGCCGGCGTTCTTCCTGGCCCTCGCCCCCAACAAGGAGCGGGCGCGGCCGAACTTCGTGCGCCGGGTGATGCGGTACGCGATCCCCGCGGGCGTCATCGCGGCCGTCGCCACCTTCGCCACGTACCTCGTCGCCCGGAGCCACTACACGGGCGAGGGCGCGCGGGACGCGGAGACCAGCGCGGCGACGCTGACGCTGTTCCTGATCTCGATGTGGGTGCTGGCGATCGTCGCGCGGCCGTACACCTGGTGGCGGATCGGCCTGGTGCTGACGATGGCGCTCGGCTTCGTGATCGTGGTCGTGACGCCGTGGTTGCAGGACTTCTTCGCGCTCAAGCTGGTCGGCACGTCGATGCCGTGGACGGCGGTGGGCATCGCGGTGGCCGCCTCGCTGCTGCTTGAGGTCGCCTGGCGCTGGGTGGGCCGGCGCTTCCCGGCCTAGCGCCCGGGCGCTGACGACGGCGGACACGCGAGCGGGCCCGCGCCAGACGATGGCGCGGGCCCGACCCGTTTCCGGCGCCGCGCGCCGGGTGTCGCCGCCTTACGGCAGCGTGTACCTCACGTCACTTCACGTCACTTCACGTCGACGAAGTCCACGCCGGAGGCGACGGCCGCGTGGGTGCTGTAGCCGGCGAAGTTCCAGCGCCAGTCACCGTCCACCGACGCCTTGACCGTGGTCTTGTAGTCGCCGTTCTTGTTGCCCTTGACGGTCTTGACCGTCGAGAAGGTCTTGGCGCCCTTCTTGCGGAACTCCAGCTTGGCCGACTGGTTGCCGTGGTTGACCCACTTGTTGTCCCCGAAGACGTCCCAGTGGGCGCGGGTCAGCTTGCCCGTCACCGTGAGCGTCTTGCCCTTCTTCACGGGCTCGGGCGAGGCGTTGACCGTCAGCTTCCCCTCCCGCTGGAGCCGGAAGGAGCCGGCCTTGTCCGAGGTGAAGAAGTCGTCGTCCTTGGCGTCCACCCAGGCGTCCACGTACCAGGTGCCGGCCAGCGCGTTGGTGTACAGGTCCACGCGCGGGTCGATCTTGAAGGTCGCGGTGCAGGTGCTGACCTTCTTGTTGGTGGCGGCAACGCACGTGACGGCCTTGGTCGGCTGGAAGAAGCCGGACGACGGGCCCAGAATGTCGACCTTGGCGCCCTGGATGCCCGAGTTGTCCTGCGCCGTGACGGCGACCGTGAAGGTCTTGGCGCCGCTCGTGCCGACGACAACGTTCTTGCCGCCGTTGACGACCACCTTGGTGATCTTGGTGTCGCCGTAGCCGTCCGCGTGTGCCGCCGTGGCGGTCAGACCACTCAGCACGGTGGCGCTGGTGACGGCGAGCACGGCCAGAGATGCGCTCTTGCGCATGAATCCCCCCATACGATGAAAAGGGCTCCATCCTCTCTGATGAGATGACGGAGTCCGACGGGAGCGACTGTACGTATTTCACCCGTCATTCACAACTGTTTCCGGAGCCCCACGAGTTGAGCCGCGTCTCATACGCCCCGTCAGCCCCGTCAGCTCGGCCTCGTCAGCCCAGCCTCATGAGTCCCGCGACGGCCGGCGTCAGGCGACGGCGGTTCCCTCAAGCTCGACCAACTGGCCGGGGACGGCCAGCCGCACCACCCCGAGCATGGTGGTGGTCGGCGCCACCCCGGCGGCGGCCAGCCGCGCCGCCAGCACGCCGTAGTGCTGGAAGAGCAGGTCGACGTCGGTCGTGTAGACGTTGAGCCGCACCAGGTGGGCGAGCGCCATGTCGGCCTCGTCGAGCACGGCCTCCAGGTTGTCGACGCTCAGCGCCAACTGCGCCGCCATGTCGCCCTCGTGCTGGGGCTTTCCCTCGCGGCTCATCGCGGTCTGGCCCGATACGTACAGGGTCCGGGTGTGCCCGGAGACGACCTCGCCCTGGTTGAACCCCAGCTCCGTCGACCACGTCACCGGGTTGATCGCCGTTCGCTCCACTGCCACGTCAGCTCCGTTCGTTGAGGTGAGTACGCACGCCCGTCGGCTCGGCAGCCGCCGTTCCGACGTCGTGCCGTCGTGCCGTCGTGCTGTCGTGCCGTCGTGCCGTCGTGGGAGGAGCCTCGCGGCATATCACGACACCCTCTGTCACGTATCGGATTACAGTGCCGCGCATGCGTGCTGACCGGCTGGTTTCCCTGGTGCTCCTGCTGCGCCAGCGCGGTCGGCTGACCGCGGACACGCTCGCCCGCGAGCTGGAGGTGTCCACCCGTACCGTGCTGCGCGACATCGAGGCGCTGTCCGCCGCCGGCGTGCCGGTCTACGCCGAGCGCGGCCGGCACGGCGGCTTCGCGCTGCTGCCCGGATTCCGAACCGAGCTGACCGGGCTCAACCACGACGAGGCGCTGGCCCTGTTGACCGCCGGGTCGGCCCGTGGGGAGCGGGCGTTCGGCCTCGGCGCGGCGCTGGCCTCGGCCATGCGGAAGGTGGTCGACGCGCTGCCCGAGGACCACCGGGCGGGCGCGAGCGACGCCGCTCGGCGGCTGCTCGTCGACCCGGAGACCGACCTGCTCGCCCGGCGGTCGGCCACCGACCAGGTGCCCGCCGCCGCGCTGGCCGAGGTCCGGCGCGCGGTGCTGGCCGGGCGCAAGCTGCGCATCCACTATGCGGCCACGGACCAGCCACCCCGGTGGCGCACGGTGGACCCGATCGGCCTGGTCACCGTGCGCGACCGGGGCTACCTGCTGGCCACCCGGGCCGGCGCCGACCGCACGTACCGGCTCTCCCGGATCGCGGCGGCCGAGGAACTCGCCGAACCGGCGGAGCGGCCGGAGACGGTCGACCTGGACCGGATCTGGCGGGAGCGCTCCGCGCGGTTCCGCTTCGCCGGGGACCACCACGTCACCGCGCTGGTACGGGTGCGCCCGGCGCGACGGGAGGAGTTGGTGGACACGGCGCTGGCCGTGCGCGCCATGGAGCCCGACGCGGACGGCTGGGCGCGCCTTGAGGTCACCTTCCAGGACGCGCGGCACGCCGAATGGGCGCTGTGGGAGCTGGGCGCGGACGGGGAGGCCGTCGCCCCCCGGTCGTTGCGCGCCTCGCTACACCAGCGCGCCGCCGCGCTGGCCAGCCGCTACGACGACGCCCCCTGAGCCCGCCACGCCCTCGCGCCTGCCCCCGCCCCTCCCCTGGCCGTCAGGCGGCGCCCGGCGCGCCGTCGAACCAGCGGGAGCGGGCCAACTCCTCGGTACGGGTCGGGTCTTCGAGGAGGGCGGCGACCTCGAAGCGGCGCTCCCACTGGCCGGCGGCCCAGCACAGGCCAGCCGCCACGCCCTCGACCGTGGCCGCGTGCAGCGTGCCGTCCACGTACCGCCAGTCCAGCTCCACCTGGCGCGTGCCCGAGCCGTCCGCGGCCCGCAGCTCGACCAGCAACTCCTCGTGCTCCACGTACGACAGCGGAGCGCCAGGCAGCAGTTCGCGGACCGCGTCGGCGACCTCGTGCGGCTCGCCGTGCGAGAGGACCGGGGCCGGGTACGCCTCGCTCAGCCGGCGCACCTGGAGCAGTTCCGCCAGGTCGGCGGCGCGGGCCGGCGGGACCGGCAGCAGGGGCCGCGCCTCGGCCATGGCGAGCGGCATCAGGTCCGGCGCGTCGGCGACCAGCGCGTCCGCCGCGTCCACCACCTCCACGGCGTACTCGGCGGCGTGCTCGGCCGCGTAGTCGGCGGCGTGCTCAGTCGCGTACTCGCCCTGCCCGTACGTCACCGCGCGCAGTTCGTCCGGGAGGGTGACCTCCTCCGGGGCGAGCTGGCCCAGCGCCCCGTACAGGCCGCGGAGTTGGGCCGGGGCGACCTCGCTGTCCTCGTCGGCGAGCCGGGCCAGCAGTTCGGCGGCTCCGCCCGGCTCGTCGAGCAGGGCCCGCACCGTGGTGCGCACCCCGAGCGCGCGCAGCACCTGGGCGTCGACGTCGGCGGTGTCGGCCGCCTCGTACAGGCCCGCGAGCAGCGGATCGCCGCCGGCGGCCCGCAGCCCGGCCGGGCGCCGGCCGTCGAGCACCGGGTGGCCGCGCAGCCACCACGCCGTGTACGGGCGCACCGTCTCGGTGGTCCCGCCGGGCAGCAGTACCCGCACCGGGGTGGTGAGCGCGTCGCGCAGCGGCGGCTGGGAGAGCATGGCGAGGGCGAGCGGCCAGGCGTCGTCGTCCACCAGGTCCAGGTCGCGCACGGCCACGATCTCGGTGGCCACCGGGGGCACCGGCGTCGGCTCCAGGCCGTCGAGCAGGTCCTCGCACCACACGTCCACGGCGTCGAGCACGCCCACGTCGTCGGGCTCGGGGAAGTCGCTGTCCCGTGGTTCCAGCTCGTCCGGGTCGAGCACCACGTCGGTGGCCCGCACCAGTGTGAAGCCGGCGAGCACCCCCACGGCCGCGAGCGTCTCCTCGCCCCACCGCTCGACCAACTCCGGGTCACAGGTGGCCAGTTCACCCGGTCGGATGACGCGCTCGAAGTCGCTGCCGGGCACCACCAGGTCGCCGGCGAGCGCCGGTTCGCCGTCCTCGTCGGGCAGCGCGAGGGCGGCCAGCCACGGCTCGTCGCCGGGGGCCAGCCGGGCGTCGCGCACCAGCGCGAGCACCGTGTCGGCCAGCGCCTCGCCGTCCAGCGGGCCGCCCGGCGCGTCCTCGTCCAGGAACGGGTCGAAGTCGTCGTCGGCCGCGTCCAGCGAACCGGCGACCGCGGCCCGCACCTGCGGCGTGGTCAGCACGGCGCGCGGCGTGGCCGGGGTCGCGCCCAGCTTCTCCAGGAGCGGGTGGACGGCGTCGGGGTGGGCCACCTTGAGGCCGAGCCTGGCCAGCGTGCGGTGCTGCCGGGCCGCGGCCTCCCCGGTGTGGGTGCCCGTGGCCGTGTCGGCGTCCGACGCGGGGCCCTGGCCGGCGCCGTCGGGCAGCGGCAGCAGCACCTGGCGGGGGCCGATCGTCGTACGGACCGCGCCGCTCGCCTCGCCCCGCCAACCGGCCCCACCGCCCAGCGGCGCGCCGGCCAGCGGCACCGGCAGGCCGCTGAGCAGCTCCGGGTCGGTGCCGGCCAGCGCGTCGTAGAGCCGCCGCCACCAGGCGGGCTGGCGCTCGGCGCCCGCGAGGCGCTCGATCATCTCGCCGAGCCGCACCCGGCCCACGTCGAGCGCGCGCAGCTCGGCCCGCCGCTCCAGGCCGGCCGGCAGCAGGTGCGGGAAGAGGTCGGCGAGCACCCGCACGGTCTCGGCGCCCGCCCCCTCCAGCACCTCCGCCTCCACCGGGCGCAGCACGCCCGGCACGTCGTGGGCCGCCGGCTCGGCGTACGGATCGGCGGGGTCGGCCACGGCCTTGGCGTCGGCTTCCGCCTCGGCGCCCTCGGTCGGCCCGTACGCGGTGGCCGCGCTCGGCAGGAACGCGACCCGGGGCAGCCGGTCGAGGACCAGTCGGCGCAGCGTCCCGTCGAGTTCGCCCTTGCCGAGCGGCTCGGGCACCAGGTCGAGCGTGCCGACCGTCACCGGGTGCCAGTCGCCGAGCAGCGTGGCGTACGCGTCGGCGGCGCGGGCCAGCAGGAAGTCGGTGAGCGGCCCGGGCGCGACCCGGCGCCGGGTGGGCTCCAGCGGGAAGGAGGCGATGAGCAGCGCGGGCAGCCCGAGCGGCTCGTCGGTGGGGGTCGGCGCGTGCACGACCGGGGCGGCGCCGCCGCGCGCGGCCCGCCCAGCGCCCAGGGCGCCGCCGTTCACCGGGCCCACGCCGAGGTCGGGCAGGGCGGGCCCGCCGCCGATGCGCACCGGCGCGCCCTCGGCGTCCACCGGCACCGCCCAGGTCACCGACCACACGGGGCGCAGCCGCTCCTCGACCGGGCGGTCGGCGAGCAGGTCGGGGGTGAGCGGGCCGCCGTCGCGGGCGACGCGCCAACGGGTGGCGCCGCTCTCGTGCGCGCTGTCCTCGATGACCACGTACGGGCCGTCCTGGCGGCGCCGCAGCGTGCGGACTCCCTCCGGGGTCTCCACGACGACCTCGGCGAGGCCGGGGAGGGTGAGCAGCAGCGAGGCGTCGACCGCGTCGAGCAGGCGGCGGGCCAGGTCCTCGGCGGCGCCGTCGCGCAGCGGCAGCACCACGACCGTGTCGTAGCCCTCGGGCGCGCGGCCCTCGGCGGGCAGCGGCAGCCGCAGCAGCGGCACGTGGCCCTCGCGCCGGCGCAGCTCGTCCGCCAGGTCCGGGCTCGCGTCGGCCGCCTGCCGGGCCAGTTCCCGCGCCTCGGCCAGCGACCAGCGGACGCCGCCCGTACGGCTCACGATGGCGGGCTCGTCGCTGACCGCGAGGACCGCGGCGAAGCCGACGCCGAACCGGCCGACGGCCAACCCGGCCTCCGGACCGCCGGCACCGGCCGGCGCCTCGTCGCGCTTAGCGGAGGCGCGGAGCGTGGACAGCGACTCGGCGCCGGCGGCGTCGAGCGGGACGCCGTTGTTGGCGGCGGCCAGCACCGCCAGGCCGGTGCCGTCACCGCCCGCGCGCAGCCCGCCTGTCTGGTCGGGCTGGTCGCTCTCGTGCAGGGTCAGCCGGAGCCGCCCGGGCACCTGGGCGCGGGCCGCGGCGTCGGCGGCGTTCTGGGCGAGTTCGATGATGAGGCGGTCGCGGTAGCCGCCGAGTGCGAGGTCCTCCTCGGCGTTGGCGTCCTCGCGGAAGCGGGCGGGCGAGGCGGCCCACGCGTCCAGGACGCCGCGCCGCAGCCGCCCGGTACCGAACGGGTCCGCGTCCCCCGTCGCGCCGCGCACCATCGCCGTGCTGCTGCTCACCTGTCGTCTCCCCTGTGCCGGTCCGTCGGCCCTCCGCACGCGCGGTGCGTACGGCATGCCGGCGGTGAACGTCTGCGGTGAACGTACCGCCATCCCGCCGTACTCCCCGACTCCCCCCGTCCACCGGGCGAACCCCGCAGGTGGCGACGGAGTGGCGGCGGACAGCGGCGGCCGGGGTGGGGTGGGGTCGCCCATGCCGAGGGGAGGCTCGCCGCGCGCGGGGTGGGCGCGGCTCGGTGCCGGGCTGGGCCCGGTGTACGCCTGGGTCGCCGCCCCTGGACGGGGGCGGACTCAGACGGGAACGGGCGGGGTGGCGGAGGGGCCAGGAGGGGCGGAAGGGGCCGGGGCCCGTCAGGAGTGGCCGAGTTCCTCGGCCGGGCCGTCGGGCTCCACGGAGCCGCCGGTGCGGTCGGGGCGCAGGGTCAGCGGGTCGACCACCGTCTCGTCGATGACGGGCGGGGCCGGGCGCGGGGGCTTGGGCATGACGGCGGCCTCGGAGTGGCCGCCACAGCCGTAGCTGAGGGAGACCACGCGGCCGTCCGCCGGGCTGAACTCGTTGGCGCACACCCCGAACGCCTGCCGCAGCGATCCCGTCAGCGGCACCAGGAACCCGCAGGTCATGCAGGAGGCCGGGGCCGCCTGCGCCATCGGGGTCTTCGCCCCGTACGCCTCGTCCCAGCGGTCGGCCGCCACGTGCAGCCCGTACCGCGAGAGCACTCGGGCGCGCCCGAGGCCCAGCTCCTGGGCCACGCCCGCGATCGTGCCGATCACGGGCAGTTCGGAGCCGTCGGCGGCGGTGGCCGGGGCGCCGGCCACGGGCGCCGGCTGGGTCGCCGGGGAACCGGGCGTGACGTCGGCGTCCTCGGTGTCCGCGAGCTGGGCGAGTTCGCCGGAGAGCGGAGCGCGAAGCCCGGCGCCGGCGGCGCCCTCGGTGCCCGCGCCGTCCGCGCCCTCGGCGACCGCGCGCACGGGCGAGCCCTCATCGGCCAGGACGGAGTTGGGCGGTGGTGCGTCCTCGCCGGTGAAGCCCGGCTCCAGGCGCAGGTCGTCCGCCTCGGTCGGGAGCAGGTCGCCGGGGCCCATGTCGCCCGGGCGCAGCCGCTCGCTCCAGGGCACCCACTCCGGCGCCAGCAGCGCCTCGGGCCCGGGCAGCAGCACCGTCTCGTCGAGCGTGACGGCCTTGGCGCGGGAGGCCCGGGCGACGGTCACCGCCCAGCGCCAGCCCCGGTAACCGGGTTCCGCGCACTCGAAGAAGTGGGTGACCACGCGGTCCCCGTCGGCCGCGAGGGCGACGTGTTCGCCGACGGGGCCCGGGAACGCCGCCTCCTCGGCCGCCGCACGGGCAAGATCGACCGCCTCGGCGCACAAGCGGTCCGGGGTACGGCTTCGCATCGCAGCACTCACAAGAATCGATTCTCTCCTACGCCGTCTCACGAGCGCGCCGGCCAAGCAGCCGGGACAGCGGACGGAGCGGACCTGTGGACCGCGTCGACGTCCGCGCCCGAACGGCCTCGGGCGCACCAGTTACGTCCCATTCTGCGGGATGCTGACCCGGTGCGTGGCCAAGAACGACCGCCAGTGGCGCGTAAGGCACGCTACCTTGTCGGACCGCACCACCCCCACCCCGCCTCGTCCCCACGGGGTGCGCGCGCCGCCCCGGGCCCCCGCCGACCGCCCCCTCGCGCCGCCCCGACGCCCGGCGCGAGGTGGCCTGACCGGTACGGCTTACCCGTCGCTCCCCCGCCGTCCGGCCGCCACCCGACCGCCGCCCGACACGGGGAACTCGCCCGCGGCCGGGCCCGGGAAAGGGGGCGGCGGCGACCCGGATGTGGGGGAAACGCGACGGAGAAGCGGCGGAAAGTCGCGTACCTCGTCCTGATGGGGTAGACGATGGCGTGGTGAGAGGCACGAAGTTCGCCGCGGGCGGCGCGATCGGAAGGTCGCGGCGCTCGTTCGGCCAGACGCTACGGCGCCCGTTCGCGAGCACGGCTCGCGGCGTGCGGCGGGCGACGCATGCCCACGGAGCGGGCGAGTCCGGCCTCGGGAAGCTGATCGAGTTGCACGCGGTGAACTCCGCGGGCGACATGATGATCACCGTCGCGCTCGCCTCGACCGTGTTCTTCTCCGTACCGACCGACGAGGCGCGCGGCCGGGTCGCCCTCTACCTCGCCATCACGCTGGCGCCGTTCGCGCTCCTCGCCCCCGTCATCGGCCCGCTGCTCGACCGCATTCCGCACGGCCGCCGCGCGGCGATGGCCAGCGCGATGCTGACCCGCGCGTTGCTCGCGCTGACGATGGCCGACGTGGTCAGCGGCGGCGGGCTTGAGCTGTACCCGGCGGCGCTCGGCGTCCTGGTCGCCTCCAAGGCGTACGGAGTGGTGCGCTCCGCGGTCGTGCCCCGGCTGCTGCCGCCACGCTTCTCGCTGGTCAAGGCGAACTCGCGGGTGACGCTCGGCGGGCTGCTCGCCACCGGTCTCGCGGCACCCATCGGCGCGGGGCTGCACCAGATCGGGCCGGCGTGGCCGCTCTACGGGGCGTGCGCGGTCTTCACGATGGGCACGATCCTGTGCTTCACGTTGCCGCACAAGGTGGATTCGGCCAAGGGCGAGGCGCGGGCCCACGTCATCGCCCACCCGCCGCACCTGCGCTCCCACGACCACGACCACGGCCCCACTCGTGCCCCGCACCACGCCGCCCGGCCCGGCCAGCCGCGCGGCTCGATCGCCGCCGAGGCCACCGAACCCGCCGGCGCCACGGCCACGGCGGTGGTGGAGCCGACACCGGACACGTCCCCGGCGGGGGCGCCGGAGGGCACGCCAGCGGGAGCGTCACCGACGCCGACGGCCACGGCGACGGCGACGGAGGACCAGCCGACGAAAGCGGACGCCGAGCCCGCCACCACCCCTGCCACGGCCGGCACCGCCGACGCCGGGCCCGACGCCGACGCGGCCACCGAGAAGACGGGCGCGACGGAAGCCGGAACCGGGGGCGAGGCCGGGCCCGGGGCCGGGCCGGCAGCCGTGACCGCCGCCGCGAGCACGAGCACGACGGCGGGCGCGAGCACGACGCCCGGCACGAGCACGACCGGTACGAGCACGGCCATCGCCGAGGGCGGCGCCGCCGTCGAGCAGGACCCATCCGCCGCGCGGGAGGACGCGGCGCGGGAGGAGGCGGCGCAGGAGGACGCAGCGCGGGAGGAGTCGGCAGAGCGAGCGGCCGGGGCGCGGGAGGTCGTGCCGTACGCCGGCGGCGGAGCGCACGCGGACTGGGACGAGGAGCCGATCAAGCGGCCGGGGCTGCGCAACGTGGGCTCGTCCGTCCTGCACGCGTGGCCGGCCAACGCCACCATGCGCACCCTCTCCGGTTTCCTGACCCTCTTCCTCGCCTTCATGCTGCGCGAGCACCCGCTGAGCGGGCTCAGCCCCGAACTGTCGCTGGGCATCGTGGCCGTCTCGGCGGGCGCGGGCAACGCGCTCGGCACCGCGATCGGGGCCGGGCTGCGCGCCCGCGGCCCGGAGCTGATCATCGTCGCCGTGCTGACCACCTCGCTGGCCACGGCCATCACGGCGGCCGTCCTCTACAGCCAGGTGGCCGTCGCCGCGCTGGCCGCCGTCGCGGGCCTCTCGCAGGCGCTGGGCAAGCTGTCGCTGGACGCGCTGATCCAGCGCGACGTGCCGGAGAACGTCCGTACCTCCGCGTTCGCCCGCTCCGAGACCGCGCTGCAGATGTCGTGGGTGGTCGGCGGCGCGATCGGCATCGCGCTGCCGCTCAACGGCGTCCTCGGCATGTCGACGGCCGTCTGCTTCCTCGCGCTCGGCTGGCTCGGCACCGTGCGTGGGCTGCTCGCTTCGGCCAGGCGCGGCACGCCGCACCCGCGCGTGGCTTGATCCGCGCGGCCCGATAGCCTGCCAGCATGACCACTGCCACGCGGCGGAGCCGCACTTCGATGTCGTCCTGGCGCAAGGGCCGCCGCGTCGCCGCCGCCGTTGGTGCCGTGTCCATCGGGCTGATCACCCTGGCCGCCTGTGACAAGCCGACCCCCCTCGCGACCGTGACCGTCGGCACCAGCTCGGTGAACTCCGAGGCCACCGACGGCTGCTACGGCGACGGCAAGGTGCTCAACGAGAAGAAGACCAAGGACTGCCTCTCCAAGAAGGGCGGCAAGTCGATCAAGGTCGCGCCCGGCGAGAAGGTGCGCATCGGCGTGGACCCGGAGATCGGCGAGTCCGGCTGGGTGATGGTGTCGAGCAACCCGCTCATGAAGGAACCGAGCAAGGACAACTACCGCAGCTTCGACGGCGACACCCTCTTCGAGCAGAAGGACCCGCAGACGGGTCAGACGGTGGGCATGCGTGACAAGGTCACCATCGCCATCGTGGAGCTGAAGGGCAACGACGGCCCGAAGGCCATGTGGCACTTCAACCTGGAGCGCGAGGACTAGGCAGCCCCGCCGGGCGCCACCCGCCCCGCGGGTCCAGCCGTCCCCGCCCGCCCGGGCCGGCGGCCGTCCCCGCGACGCCCACCGCCCCGGGCGCCGGAGGCACCACCCCGCGCCACCCGGTCCACCCGCAGTACCCGCACCACCCGCACCACCTCAGCCACACACACCGCACTGCACCGAGTGCCGGCCCAGCTCGCCGGCGGGCCGCACCGCCGCCCGCCGTGCGGGCGCGCGGGACGCATGGAGCGCGGTGCACGACGAAGGGGCGTGAGTCCATGCGCGCGCTGATCGTTACCGCGGTCCCGGCCGAACGCGACGCGGTGGTCCGGGGCATCCGGGATGCCGGCGCCTTCGAGGGCGTGGAACGCGCCCTGCCCGGTGCCCCCGGGTACGCGCGGCACCGGCTGGCGCTGCCGGTCACCGGCGCGAGCGACGCCCTGACGCTGGAGGCGCTGGACGCCGACGTGCTGGCGGCCGGCGTCGGCCCGGCCGCGTCGGCCGCCGCCACCGGCAGCGCCCTGGCCACCGCGACGGCCGACGGCCTCCCGTACGACCTGGTCATCTCCGCCGGCATCGGCGGCGGCTTCGGCGTGGCCCCGGCCATACCGCCGGCCGGTACGGGATCGGCTGGCGCGGGCTCGGCCGGTACGGGATCGGCTGGTATGGGATCGGCTGGCGCGGGCTCGGCTGGTACGGGATCGGTCGGCGCGGGCCAGGCGGCGGCCCGGCCGGGCGGGGTGGCGCTCGCGGCCGTGGTGGTGGCCGACGCGATCGTGGCCGCCGACCTGGGGGCCGAGACGCCCGACGGCTTCGCCGCCGTCACCGACCTCGGCTTCGGCACCATCCGGCACCTGCCGCCCGCGCACCTGGTGCGGGCGGTGGCCGAGGCCACCGGGGGCGTGCGCGGGAGCGTGCTCACCGTGTCGACGGTCACCGGCAGCGCCGAACGCGCCGCCGAGCTGATGGCCCGCCACCCGGGCGCCCTGGCCGAGGCGATGGAGGGTTTCGGCGTGGCGGAGGCGGCCACCGCGTACGGGGTGCCGGTGCTGGAGATCCGTACCGTCTCCAACGCGGTGGGCCCGCGCGACCGGGCCGCCTGGCGGATCGACGCCGCGCTGGCGGCCCTCACCGCCGCCTTCGACGCGCTCGCGCGGGCGCTGCCGCGGGCCATGGCGGAAAACGGCGCGCCGACCGACCCAGCAGGAACAGCGCGGGGCTCGTCAGCGCTGCACGAGGCGGCCTCCGAGGCGGCGGCGGGCGACGGGCCGACCTAGGACCCAGGCCGGCCCCGGGCCCCGCGAAGGCACCCCGCTCCCCCGCCGTAGGAGCCACCGCAAGACCACCCCCGTGCGAGGAGGACCCCGTGATGACCGAAAGCGCCGAACTCTCCGACCCGGCACCCGGCGCCGGCGGGAGCGACGACCGCCCGCTGCGCATCGCCTATTCGCCGTGTCCGAACGACACGTTCGTCTTCGACGCCTGGGCCCACGGCCGCGTCCCGGGGGCGCCCGCGCTCGACGTGACCTTCGCCGACATCGACGTCACCAACGGCATGGCCGAGCGCGGCGAGTTGGACGTGCTGAAGGTGTCGTACGCGGTGCTGCCCTGGGTCCTCGACGAGTACGCGCTGCTGCCCTGCGGCGGGGCGCTCGGCCGCGGCTGCGGGCCGCTGGTGCTCACCTCGGGCCCGGCGGACGCCGCCGACCTGGCGGGCCGCACGGTCGCGGTGCCCAGCGAGCGGTCGACGGCGTACCTGCTGTTCCGGCTGTGGGCCGCGACCGAGGTGCCGGGCGGCGTGGGCGAGGTGAAGGTGCTGCCGTTCCACGAGATCATGCCGGCCGTGCGGGCCGGCACGGTGGACGCGGGCCTGGTCATCCACGAGGCGCGCTTCACCTACCAGGATTACGGGCTGCATCGCCTGGCCGACATGGGCGAGCACTGGGAGGCCACCACCGGGCTGCCCATCCCGCTCGGCGCGATCATCGCCCGGCGCGCGCTGGGCGCCAAGCGGCTGCGCGAGCTGGCGGACGCGGCGCGCGCCTCGGTGCGGATGGCCTGGGACGACCCGCTGGCCTCGCGCCCGTACGTCCTCGAACACGCGCAGGAGATGGACCCGGCCGTGGCCGACCAGCACATCGGCCTGTACGTCAACGAGTTCACGGCCGACCTCGGCGAGGACGGCTACGCCGCCGTGCGCGGCCTGCTCACCCGCGCCGCGGCCGAGGGCCTGGTGCCCGCGCTGGCCCCGGGCGCGCTCGACTTCGCCTGAGCGCCCACGTTCGGCTGAGCCGCGCCGGCTCCTCCCGTACGCCGACGACCCCGCCCCTCCCGAACGCGAGGGGGCGGGGCCGTCGACGTGGGCGCGGGCCGTCGGCGCGGGCCGTGGGCGCGGGCACGGGCCGTGGGCGCGGCCTCAGTGGACGGTGAAGGGGCGGCTGGCGCCGGTGAAGGGGCTGATCCCGCCGGTCAGCGCGCGGGCGTCGCCGTGGTGGACGAGGCGGTACGTGCCCGGCTCGGCCTCGCGCGGGATGTCCCAGGTCAGGGTGGCCGTGGAGACCGCCAGATAGGCGCGCTGCCAGCGGTAGGTGGTGGACCAGTCGTCGTCCGTGGCCACCGTGCGCCAGCCGCCCGGCGCGCCCGGATCGCGGCGCTGCACCTCCAGGAAGGTGGAGCCGGTGCGCAGGTCGTTGTTGGGGTGGCCGGTGAAGAAGGTGGCGCTGGCGCGCTCGCCGCGCCGGTAGCCGTCCGCCGCCGGCTGGTCGCGTACGTCCCCGAACTCCCGCCCCGCGGGCGGCGCGTCGAGCACCGGACCGGGGTTCAGGCTCGGTTGGTGGTCGCCGCGCCAGGCCGGCCGGGTCTGGCTCGGCGTCGGCTCGCCGGCCCGCAGCGCCTGGGCGAGGCGCGCGAACTCCTGCTGGTAGGCGGGGAGGGTGTAGCGGCCGAAGTGCGTCGAGGCCCCTTCGTAGTGCTGGGCGTCGTACTCCTGCGGCGTGGTGACGTACTGGCTGTACGCGTTGGAGTAGCCGGCGAACACGGTGTGCCGTGAAGAGTCGCCGAGTTCGGCGGCGACCGTGTCGGTGACCCGGTGGCCGGCCGCGATGGTGAACTCGGCCGGGGCCGCGGTGAGGGTGAGCTGCCCGATGCGCACGATCTGCACCGGCAGGACCTGCGGCGTCCAGGCCGGCCGCTGCGCGCCGGTGGCCAGGAAGACCGGCTTCGGCGCCTGGCAGCGGCGCAGCCCGGGCGGCGCCGGGTTGAGCACCGCGCCGAGGCCGACCACCAACGGGTTGGCCCTCAACTCTCCCTCGTCCACCAGGTCCGGCCCCGGGCCGTCCTCGGCGCCGGCGGTGAACGCCTGCCCGAGCGCGGCCTGGCACGTGCGGTGCGGCTGGCCATCGGGGGTGTAGCGGCCGGCCACGTCCACGGCGGAGAAGTCGACGTAGCGCTGCCGGTGGTCGATGGGGCCGCGCAGCTCCTCCGTGGCGCCGTTGAAGAGTTCGAGCGCCTTGGCGGCCTGCCGCTCCCCGATGATCCGGGTGTTCTCGAACTCGTCGTCGGTGGGGCCGTGGGCACCGCCGTCGCGCAGGTTGGGTGACATGTCGCCGGCGTTGGTCTGCGCGAACGCGGCGACGAACCGGCCACGGTCGGCCGCGGTCACACCGAAGGCGTCGTGCTCGACCCGGTAGCTGGCGTACCCCTTGTTGTCGGCGCTGATCAGCGTGTTCTTCGGGGTCATGGAAGTGGCGTGGGTGGGGAACCAGCTCAGCATGCCCACCGGCCGGCCCGCCCGCTCGAAGCGGAGCACGGTCATCCGGGTGTCCACCTCGCCCGGGAAGCGGGCCCGCTCGGCGGCGGGGTTGCGGCGGAAGGCCGCCGCCGACCGGTTGACGTTCGCACCCTTCAACTCGCCGGTGGCGATCTTCACGGTGCCGGGGGCTCGGTCGGCGTCGGCGGCGACGACGGCCGCCACGATGCCGGAGACGATCGCCTCGTACGTCTTCTTCTGGTGCCCGAGCGTGGTGAGGTTGTAGAGCACGTCGTGCCCGTGGCCGCCGGGGCCGGCGTGGGTGTGGGTGGCCGAGAGGACGACGTTGCTCTCGGTATAGCGCTGGCCCAGGCGCTCGGCGAGCCGGCGCAGCACCTCCTGGTGCACGCCCTGCATGATCATTCCGACGTCGGCGCTGACGAACGCCGTGCGCCCGCCGCCCGGTTGCTCCATCACGAAGGCGCGCGCCCACTGCCGGGTGTGGATGCCCGAGGTCCGCTGGTCGAGCCGGGCGTACCCCATCATGCCGACCTCGGCGGCCTCCCCGGTGACGTCGGCGATGCCCACCCCGACCCGGTAGCCGCCGCCCTCGGCGGCGGCTCCGCCGGCGGCGGCCGGAGCCGGGTCGGCCGCCGCCGGGCCCGGCGCGGCGAGGCCGGCGGCCAACACCGCGGCGAGCAACGCGCCGAGCGCGGCCCGCGCGGCGGCGCGGCGCGCGGGGGCGGGACGGCCGGCGGCGCGCGGTGGGGCCGCCGCGCGGCGCCGGAGCCCGCGTCCACGGTGGGGCGTACGGATGGTCAGGGGGGCGCGCCCGAAAGGACCGCGCGACGGACACAACGTGCGTAACGACATACGCGGTGCCTGACTGTGAGGGGTGGGGCGGCCCCGGTACGGCCTCCGGGAGGATGCGCCCGGGCCGGCGCTTGCGGCTCAGAATGGGACCGTACTTACTCCCGGGTCAATACGCCGACCACGTAAACCGAAAAGGTACTCAGCTTTCACGCCACCGCTGGGCCCCCGCCCGCACCCCGTTCGGCGGGAGCGGAACCCTCGCTTCCCGAGCCCGTTTCGCCTTCCCGCGCGCCCGGTAGCGCGACGGCGGTCGAGGAAGCCGGGTCGGCCTGGCGCGCCGGGGGCGGCGCGACGGGCGGGGCCGCGAGGGCCGAGGCGGCCTGGTCGGCGGGGGTCGCGGCTGCTGGGGTTGCGGTTGCGGGGGCCGGGCCTGCTAGGGCTGAGGCAGCCGGGGCAGCCGGGGCGGCCTGGTCGGCCGGGGGCGCTGGCCGCGCGGCCGGCGCGCCGTACTCCCGTGGCCCGCCGCGCTCGAAGATCCCCTGCACGACGCGCCGGGCCTCGGCCAGCACGGCCGGGTCACCCTGTTCGGGGTCGCACTCGAAGGCGAGCTTGACCAGCGCGTCGCCGGCGGCGACGGCCGTCAGCAGCGCGGTGCGCAGCCGGTCGTCCACCACGACCCCGAACCGCGTGCCGATCAGCTCGGCCAGCCGGTCCGCCACCACCTCGTCGTTGCGCCGCCCCTCGGCCAACAACCGGTCGTCGGCCACGTCCCCGAAGAGCACCATCCGAAAGCCGACGTCGGCCCGCGACATCCGCACGTACTCGTCGAAGCCGGCCGTCGCCGCCTCCGACCAGTGCGTGAACCCGGCCCGCGCGAGCAACTGGTCGAGCCGGCCGAGGAAGGCGTCCAGGTTTCGGGCGGACGCGGCCCGGAAGACCGCTCTGCGGTCGGTGAAGAAGCCGTACAGCGTGGCCAGGCCGACGCCGGCGGCCTCGGCGATGCGGGTGGTGGTGGCCGCCGCGTACCCCTCGCGCACCACCAGCCCCACCGCAGCGTCCATGATGCGGTCCACCTTCTCGCGGCTGCGCCGCTGCCGGGGCTCGCGGCGCAGCGCGCTCGGGGAGACCACGGGGTCGGGCGTCGAGCGGGCCGGGGCGGCTCGCGTGGGCTCCGCTGGCTGAGCGTTCATCCACCCATCTAACCGAAGCGGGGGCTGCCTGGCGATGACACGGAAAGGCGGAAACGAGAAGGGATGTCCCCATAGCGTGGCCGCCCCGGCGCACCAGCCGGCGCACGCCACCGGCGCGTCCTCCCCACCCGGCCCGCGCACCGGCGTACGCGATTCGCCCGGCACCGTCCGCACCACGCCCCGGTGCGCGACGGCGTACGACGCGTGCGACGGCTGCGTCGGCGTACGAGGGGGCGGGGCGGGGCGGGCCGACCTGTCGGGGGGCGGACGCGGGGCGCGGCGCGCCGGGTCGCGCGCGGTGGCGTGCGGCGCACGGCGCGCCCTCCGGCCGAGCCCGGCGCGTCACCGCACGGCCCGGCCCTCGCGGCCCGGGGCCACACGGCGCGGGCCCGGCGGGTCGATGGAGGCCGCCGGGCCCGGGAGAGGGTCGGTGCCTGCCGGCCCCCGGATGCGCTGTCCGCTGCTCCGCTACACGTCGAGCTGGTCCGCCACCGCGCGCAGCATGCCCGCGATCTTGGCGCCTTGGGCCTTGTCGGGGTAGCGGCCCCGTTCGAGCTGCTGGGTGACGTTCTCCAGAAGCGTCGTCAGGTCCTGGACGATCGAGGCCAGCTCGTCGGGCTTGCGCCGCTGGGCCGCCGCGACCGACGGGGTCGGGTCCAGCAGAGTCACCGAAAGCGCCTGGTCACCGCGGTTCCCCGCGACGACCCCGAACTCCACGCGCTGGCCTGGCTTGAGCGCCTCGACGCCTTCGGGGAGCACCGACGAGTGGACGAAGACGTCATCGCCGTCGTCGCGGGAGAGAAAGCCGAAGCCCTTCTCGCTGTTGAACCATTTGACCTTGCCGGTAGGCACGTCTGTCCTCGTCCTCGTAACTCGTCGGGAAACAACGGAAAACAGCTCTGGATAGCACTACAGCGGGTCGCAAGACCCGCCGGCACCAAGGCTAATGGTCCGGAGCCTGGTGACAAGACGTACCCGGGTCGTTCCTGCTCGGTAATGACCGACAGGAGTCTCCCTGTTGCAGGTAGGGGACCTACCCTGGTCGCGTGAGTAATGAAACTTCCCGTACTGGGGATCTCCTGGTCCGCATCGGCGCGATCGTCTTCCTGGTCGGCGCGGTGGGCACGCTGGTCACGGTGGCCCCGCTGCTGCTCGGGCTCGACCGGCTGCCCACGCCCGCGTACTTCGTGTCCATGCTGATGGGCGTCGGCTTCGTGATCGCCGGGGCCGGCCTGCTGACGTCGATCGCCGCGCAGCGCCGCCAGGCCAGGTCCGCCGCGTAACCCTCCGAGCGCTGCCGCACCGGGCCCGGCCCACCGGACCCAGCCCGCCGGGCCCGGTCCTCGGAGCCCGTTCCCCGACACGCGGCCTTCGGCTCCCCGCACGCCGGTGCGCCCGCGCGCCCGCCCCGGCGTGCGCGTACGGGGTGGGCGCGCTGGCGCGGTGGGCGCGTCGGAACGGCCCGTGGGTCAGGCCAGCTCGCTCACGTACGAGCGCCACCAGGCGGGGAACTCCGTGAGGTCCGCGAGGACGACGTCGGCCCCGGCCGCGCGCAGCTCCTCCGCGTCGCACGGGCCGGTCGCCACCGCCACCGCGAGCGCCCCCGCGGTGCGGGCGCCGCGCACGTCCCCGACGTGGTCGCCGACGTACACGCTGGCCCCGTACTCGCGCAGCGCCTCCGCCTTGGCCTCGGCCCACAGCCAGCCGACGACGGCGTCGGGCTCGATCCCGAGGTGGGCCAGGTGCAGCTTGGCGTTGGGCTCGTGCTTGGCCGTGACGACGATCGCCCGGCCACGGACGGCCCCCACCCGCCCGGCGTCGACGCCCGCGCCCTCGCCGCCGACGCCCGCCTCGTCGGCCTCCGGTCCCGTCCCGTACCCCCGCACCGCGGCGATGGCCTCGCGGGCGCCCGGCAGTGCCGGGGTGGGGGCGATGGCGTGGGTGGGATACAGCGCGCGGTAGCGATCACCGACTGGCTGGATCTGGTCGTCGGGGAACCAGTGCGCCAGCTCCTGTTCGAGCGGCGGGCCGAGCCGGGTGATGGCGAGGTCCGCGTCGATGAAGGTGCCGGTCTCTGCCGCGAGTGCCTGGTATGCGGCCTTGATGCCGGGTCGGGAGTCGATCAGGGTCATGTCGAGGTCGAAGCCGACCGTCAGGAAGGGCGGCGCGTCGCCGGTGCCCGGCCGCGGATCGGCCCGGCGCGGGGCCGGCTGGGGGTGCTGTGACGGCTGCGGGGGCTGGTGCGGATGCGAAGACATGGTCGATATTCTGCCGCGCCCCGCCCCTTACACTTAGCCTGACCTAACCACCTGCTCAAGATCCACTCATCCCACCGCGCGCGATGTGAAGGGCACGATGTCAGCCGTCCCGACCAGCAGCGCCAGGGCCTCCCTGGTCAGCCGCCGCATCGGCTGGACGGCGCTCGCCGTGTTGGCCCTGCTGCTCGCCATGCTGCTCAGTCTCGCGATCGGCAGCCGCCAGATCGCGCCATCCGCGGTCTTCGACGCGCTGCTGCACGGCGGCGGCAGCGACGCGGCCGAGGTGGTCCGCTCGATGCGCCTGCCGCGCACGGTGGTGGGGGTGATGGTGGGGGCCGCGTTGGCCATGGCGGGCACGGTGATGCAGGGCATCACCCGCAACCCCATCGCCGACCCCGGCATCCTCGGCATCAGCCAGGGCGCGTCGGTGGCGGTGGTGCTCGCCATCGCGTACGCCTCGGTGCACACGCTGACCGGATACGTGTGGTTCGCCTTCGCCGGCGCGGGGGTCGCGGCCGTGCTCGTGTACGCCATCGCCGCGCGCGGGCGCGGCGGCGCGACCCCGGTGAAGCTGGCGCTCGCGGGCGCCGCCATCAACGCGCTGCTGGTCTCGGTGACCATGGCGGTGCTCACCACGAAGGCCGCGGCGCTGGACGAGTTCCGCTTCTGGCAGGTCGGCTCGCTCTCCGGCCGGGACGCCGAAGTGGCCGCCCAGATATGGCCGTTCCTGCTGGTGGGCGTGGTGCTGGTGGCCTCGGTCGCGCGCGGGCTCGACGCCCTGGCGCTCGGCGAGGACGTCGCCAGGGGGCTCGGCCAGAACGTCGCCACCGTACGGATCGTCGGCGGCCTCGGCGCGGCGGTGCTCACCGGGGTGGGCGTCGCGGCGGCGGGCCCGATCGCGTTCGTGGGCCTGGCCGTGCCGCACATCGCCCGCGCCGTCGTCGGCACCGACCACCGCTGGGTGCTGCCGATGGCCGCCCTCATCGGCCCCGTCATGCTGCTGGTTTCGGACACCGTCGGCCGGATCGTCTTCCCGCCGAGCGAGGTGCCGGCCGGCGTGATGACCTCCCTGATCGGCGTGCCGTTCCTGGTGGCGCTCGTACGTCGAAAGGCGGTGGCCGCGTGACCGGCACCCCGAGCGCGGCCCACACCGCGCCTGACCTCCACATGTCGCCCACCACGCACCGGACAGGGCCGGAGACGAGCGGCCCGCGCGGCACCGGCGATCGCGAGGCGCGCCGATGAGCGCCGTCGAGACCGGCCCGGCGGGCGGCGGCCGTACGGTGGCCGCAGGCGCGCGCCCGGGCGCGCGGCCGGCCGGGTACGCGCTGGTGCGCGCCGGTCGCGGGGCCTTCCTGCTGCACCGGCGGGCCACCGTCGTCGCCGGCGTGCTGGCCGTGCTGCTGGCCGCCGTCGGCGTGCTGTACCTCTCGGTCGGCGAGAGCTTCGTACCGCCCGGCGAGGTGGTGCGGGTGCTCGCGGGCCAGCCCTCGCCCGACCGGCTCGTCGTGGAGACCCTGCGGCTGCCGCGGATGACGCTCGGCCTGCTGGTCGGCGCGGCCTTCGGAGTGGCCGGCGCGCTGATCCAGACCGTCGCCCGCAACCCGCTGGCCAGCCCCGACATCATCGGCGTCACGCAGGGCGCGAGCGCGCTGACGGTGGGCGCGATGACGTACGGCGTCACCTCGTACGCCGTCCTCCCCTACCTCTCCATCGCCGGCGGCATCGCCGCCGCCGCGCTCGTCTACGTCTTCGCCTGGCGCGGCGGGCTGCACGCGGCGCGCTTCGTGCTCATCGGCATCGGCTTCGCGATCGCCCTGCGCTCGATCACGCAGCTCTTCCTGACCAAGGGTGACTATCTGGTCGCCCAGCAGGCCCAGGTCTGGATGACCGGCTCGCTCAACGGGCGCGGCTGGGACGAGGCCAACCCGCTGACGCTGGCCCTGCTCGTGCTGCTGCCGTGCGTGATGTGGGCCGCGCGGGCGCAGCGCGCGGTGGCGCTGGACGACGACACGGCCACCGCGCTCGGCGTGCGGCTCGGCCGGATACGGCTCGGGCTCGTGCTGCTCGGCGTGGTGCTCGCGGCGCTGGCGACCGGGGCCGCGGGACCGGTGGACTTCGTCGCGCTGCTGGCCCCGCAGATCGCCCGCCGGATGACCCGCACCGCGCAGATCCCGCTGCTGTGCTCGGCCCTGATGGGCGCGTTCATCGTGGTCACGGCCGACCTGCTGGCCCGGAAGCTGTTCGCGCCGACGGAGCTGCCGGTGGGCGTGCTGACCGCGGCCATCGGCGCCCCGTACCTGATCTGGCTGATCATCCGCAGCCGCACCGGAGGCAAGGCATGACGAAACCCGCACCCGCGAACGCCGCCGCCTCGGCCGCAGACGCCGGGAGGACCGGGGACGCCGCCCCGAGCAAGAGGGCCGAGACGAGCGAGGGGGCCGGGCGGCCGGAGAGCCGGCTCGCCGCGCGCGGGCTGACCCTGGCCTACGACGACCGGGTGGTCGTGGAGGGCCTCGACCTGGCCGTCCCGCAGGGCGCGGTCACCGTCATCGTCGGGCCCAACGCGTGCGGCAAGTCCACGCTGCTGCGCGCGCTCGGCCGGTTGCTGAAGCCGCGGCACGGCGCCGTCCTGCTCGACGGCACCGAACTCGACCGCATCCCGACGAAGAAGATCGCCCAGTCCGTCGGCCTGCTGCCGCAGACGCCGGTGGCGCCCGAGGCGATCACCGTCGCGGACCTGGTCTCGCGGGGCCGCCAGCCGCATCAGAGCTGGTGGCGCCAGTGGTCGGAGACGGACGAGCGGGCTGTTACGGACGCGATGGCCCGCACGGACGTCTCGGCCCTCGCCGACCGGCCGGTGGACGAGTTGTCCGGCGGCCAGCGGCAGCGGGTGTGGATCGCCATGGCGCTGGCCCAGGAGACGGACCTGCTGCTGCTCGACGAGCCGACGACCTACCTCGACATCGCGCACCAGGTGGAGGTGTTGGACCTGGTCCGGCAGCTCAACCACGAGCGGGGCCGCACGGTCGTGGCGGTGCTGCACGACCTCAACCAGGCCGCGCGGTACGCGGACCACCTGGTGGCGATGAAGGCCGGCAAGATCGTCGCGCAGGGCAGCCCCGCCGAGACGGTCACCGCCGACCTGGTACGCGAGGTCTTCGGGCTCGACTCGGTCGTCGTCCCGGACCCGGTCACCGGCAGCCCGCTCGTCGTCCCCGGCACCCCCTGGCGCCCCACCGACCCGGCGCGGGACGCCCCCGCTTCGGCATGAGCCCACCGCACGGCTCGGCACTCCGCCCCGTAGTCCCACGGGCCGACTCCTAGTCCCGCAGGCCCGTAGTCCCGTGGCTGTACGTCACGCGGCCACGCTCCCTCCCCCGTCCCCGCTCTTCCCTCTCCCACCCCCGCTCTCGTCCCCTCCCGTACGACCCTCCGTACGGACGGCAGAAAGGTCAGACCATGACCCACCTCCCCTACCGCCGCACCCTCGGCGTCGCCTCGCTCGCGCTGGTCACGACCGTGGGCCTGACCGCGTGTAGCGCGGACTCCGACGACTCGTCGGACGGCAAGAAGCGCACGGTCAAGACGGCCATGGGTGACGTGAAGGTGCCGGAGTCGCCGAAGCGCGTCGTGGTGCTGGACACCGCCGAACTGGACTCCGCGATCACGCTGGGCGTCAAGCCGGTCGGCGCCGTGCGGGCCGACGTGGCCTCGGGCTTCCTCAACTACCTGCCGAAGGAGAAGGTCGAGGGCATCAAGGACGTCGGCACCATCGCCGCGCCGAACCTGGAGACCATCGCCAGCCTCAAGCCGGACCTGATCCTCACCAACAAGGACCGCGACGCCACCCGTTACAAGGAACTCAGCGCCATCGCGCCCACGGTGATGACGGAGACCACCGGCTACCCGTGGAAGGAGAACTTCCAGGTACACGCCGCCGCGCTCGGCAAGACCGCCGAGGCCAAGAAGGTCACCTCGGACTACACCGCCCACGCCGGCCGCGTCACCGACGCCATCGGCGGCCCGGCCAAGGCCAAGCAGACCGAGGTCAACGTCGTCCGCTTCATCGAGGGCGCCGACATCCGGATCTACGGCAAGAAGAACTACATCGCCACCATCCTCGCCGACGCCGGCCTCGGCCGCCCCGCCATCACCGACAAGGCCAAGGACGGCTTCTCGTACGACGTGAGCCCCGAGCAGATCGACAAGGCGGACGCGGACGTCATCTTCACCTCCACCTACGGCGACCCGAAGAAGGCCGGCGAGACGAAGGCGACCGCCAGCGGCCTGTGGAAGAAGATGGGCGCCGTCAAGAACGGCAAGGTCCACACGGTGGACGACCAGCTCTGGATCCAGGGCATCGGCTACACCGCCGCCAACAAGATCCTCGACGAGATGCAGGGTCACCTGACGAAGAAGTGACCTGAGTCCGACCTGCCCCGCCCCGCACTCAGCGGTACCGCCCGGCGCGCGTGCGCCGGGCGGCGCGGCTCGGGGCGCGTACGCCGGGCGGAGCGGGGTGCCGCTCGTTCCCGTACGACTCGGCTCGTACGACTCAGCCCGTACGAATCAGCCCCTACGACTCAGCTCGTAGCTTCCACTCTTACGGTGGCGCTACGCGCGGTGGAACGCGGCACCGAGGGACTACGACCGTGGTGCTACGCGCGGGGTGGGGCTCAGCCGCTGCGCTTCCGCTGCACGCGCCACACCAGGTACAGCGCCGACCCGAACGCGGCGGCGCGGATGACCGCGGGGGCCGTGTCGGCGAGGGCGTCGCCCATGCCGTCCTCCGGGATGGCCGCGCCCCAACGCTCCTCGAACCGCCCCCACAGCCACACCATGCCGCCGAACACCGCGAGGCTGGGCACGCCGATGGTGGCGAAGTTGGTCTCGCCACGGGTGAGGCCGCGCGTGTTGTACGCGAGGACCCAGCCGAGGCCCAGCGCGATCCAACTGCCGAACGCGCCGCCCGCGACCAGCAGGAGCGCGGCCACCACCGCCAACCAGGCGATGGACCCACCGCCGCCCCCGGCGCCACCGCCACCGCCGCCCTCGCCGCCGCGCCGCCGCAACACCCGCCGCAGCAGCCCGCGACGCTTCCCGCCACCCTCGCCACCCGGCGCGCCGTCCACGAGCTTCCCCGAGGTGATGTCGGGGACCGCACCATCCGGAAGCTTCTCGACCGGCTTGGCCCCGGGGCCCGTTTCCCCCGGCGGCTTGAGCAGGTCAGGCAGGTCGATGCCGCCGACGAACCCGTCCACGTAGCCGGGCCCCGGCCCCTGCGGCGCGAACACGCCGCCGTCGAACGGGCTGACCTCCAGCGGCCCCGGCTCGCTGAGCCACCAGTCGGGGTTCGACTCACGCGGCCCGAGTTCGTCCTCGCCGGCGAGGTGCGGCGGCGAAGCCGCGCCCGGCGGCCGGAACCGTGGCCGGGGCGGGTACGCGGGGGCCGGCGCGCCGAAGCCCTCCGCGTCCTCCCCTCCCTCCGCCGCCTCTGCCGTCTCCGCTTCCCCCGCCGCCTCTTTCCGCATCCGCGGCCCGGCCGGCCGCTCGGCCGCCGGCTGTGGCTGCGGCTGTGCCGGTACGTCCGGGGTGGCGGGGCGTACGGTGCGGCGGGCCGACCGGTCGTCGCCCCGCCGCTGGGACGGGGCCCTGCCGGTGAACCCACTGGTCAGATTGGCCGTGAAGGCGCTGAGGTCGGTCAGTTGGGACAGCTTCTCGCGGGCCGCGCGGGTGGCCTGGTCGGCGGCCGAGAAGATCCCCGTACGGTCGGCCCCGCCGTCCCCCGCCGTGGCCCCGCCACCGGCCGGCCGGCCCGCGCCGGCGTCCTGCTGACGCGCGGCGGAGTTCGGCCCCGGCTCGATGTGCGAGGGCTCGATCGGCGCGGGCGTCCCGGGAGGCCGACCCCCCGCCGCGACCACCACCTCGGCCGGCGTCCCGATCTTCGCGAGCAGTTTCTTCACCGCGGCGGGGTTGTCCCCACCCGCCATGGCGGCCCGCCGCCGATCGATGTCGGCCCGCAACTCGGAGACCAGCCGCACCCGATCGCCCGAGAGCAGCCCTTGCTGCTGGGCGAGGTCGCCGACCTTGCCCAGATAGTCATAAACGAGCTGATCGCTCTCGATCCCCACCAAAACCCCTGCGAATCCGGAACGTTGGCGCCCTGAACTGTTCCGACGTTACCGTTTCGACCGCGTTGGGGGGCACAAGCGCCACGGGTGGGTTGTTCCGGGTGGGAGTGGGCTGCATGTGGGTGGTGTGCGGGGCTGTGACGGCGGGCTGTTACCCGGGTGTGGTGCGGGTCGGGCGGCGGCTGGTGACGCCGACCCGGCTATGCCGGTGGCGTTCTTCTTCGGTGGGGCCCGGGTCCTCAGCCACGCGTCGCGCCCTCGGGCCACACGACGGCCACCGGAACACCCGTGCGTTCGGCGTACGCCACGACGTCCGCCGTACCTCCGTAACCGCGAGCCGGGAGCCCGTCCCACACGGCGATGAGTCGATCGACCAGACCCACCAGGATTTCGCTACCCGCCATGTGAGCCTGTGCGTCAGAGCGCTGTAGGCCCGTCCTGTGGACCCTGGCCGCCTGCGCCAGCAGGGCGTCGTACGTCGCGTGGTGCCAGGCGGGCAGACCGGCCCGGTACTCCTCGGCCGGCACGACCGCCTCACACCGACCGCCGTGCTCGATGACCATCTCGGCGAACCACGCGTCGGGACCGTCAGCCAGACACGAGACCCCGCACAGCCCAGCCGGGGCGAACTGACGGATCGTGTCGGCGAGTAGGGCCCTGACCTTCTCCTCGACCTGCGCCGTGAGCCCACGGTGTCCGGTGATTCCGAGACGCATGAAGACCTCTTCCTGTGAGACTAGGAATACATGTCCCTGAGCCGCTCTTCGGAAGCGCGGACCGTTCTGAGAGGCGCAGACGACGAGCGCGATGGTCACCTTGCGGCGGATGGTCACCCCTGTCGACCGAGGCTGTGTCGAGGGTGTCGAGCCAAGTGCTGGACCGCGAGCAGGGCGATAGCCTGGAAAGCCTCATCCACAGGGGGCTGTATGGGCGATCTGCCGAACTTGAGCGATAGGTCGGAGTTGGCGGAAGTTGCAAAAAACCGGGGTACAGCGCGATAAAGCCGCAGGTCAATTGCTCTGGTCCCCGCGCGCGGGGGTGGCCCCCACGTGGCTTTCCACTTGCCCGCCTTCTTGGCCTGGTCCCCGCACGCGCGGGGCTGTCCCGCCCACACCCGACCACACCCCCGCCCCATCACCTCCCCCGCCGCGCCCCCTCGGGCCAGACGACATCCACGGGAATGTCCATCTCCCGTGCTCCCGCCACCACATCGGCCGTCCCCCCGCCCTTGCCGCTCGGGGGTGCGCCGTCCCACACTGCAACCAGCCGGTCAGCCCGCTCCAGCAGCACCGCGTTGGCGGACTCGTAGGCAGCCCGGTTCGCCGTTTCGTGGGGCATGACGAGGGTTTCGTGAGCGGCCAGGCACAACCGGTCGAAGGTGTCCGCGTGGGCAGGCTTGACCTTGGCTTCTCGATAGTCCCTCGACGGGACGATGACGACCAGGCGCCCGCCCGCCTCCAACACGACCTCGGCGAACAGCGAGTCCGCTCCGGCCGCGATGCAGGATACGCCCGTCAGCTCGTCGTCACGATGCTGAGTGATGACATGTCGCAGGGCCTCGCGTACGAGGGCGGTGGTGGCGTCGGTCAGGTCCATGTGCCCCGTTACGGCCAGAGTGGTCACGCGCGCTCCCTCAATTCGACAGCAATTCCCGCAGCCGATTGCCGCTTCACGCAACGGCTGCGACGCAGACTGGCCCACCGTATAGGGGTACAACGCTCCCAGCCGCTCCCGTACACGTCCCGACTGGGTTCGTGCAGCGGCGTCCGCTGCACGGTGAGTCGCAGTTACCGCTCCGGTGACATCTCCCATGAGAAAACGGCATTCGGCAAGGCCGATCGTGTCTAAGGCAAAGCTTCGTCCTGCCCCTGCGCCTCGGGCCTCCAGTGCCTGTTGAATGGACTCGGCTGCCGCCTCAGCGTGCATAACCGGGTCCTGTCGGGCGAGATCCAGGAGCCTGCCACCTGTGACTCCAGCTAGCTCAGCCTCATCGAAGTAGGCAATCCAGTAAGGTTCTTTGCTCGGGTCAGCACCGGCAAGCGTTTCTGCTGCCTGGGTCATCGAGCGCTGGAAAGCACGGCAGCGCCCCATGGCAGCGTACGCCCATGCCTCGCGACTGTAGAGCATCGCCAAGACTCTGGATCCGACCTCAAACCGTGCGCCTTGCTGAGCAATCCGTACCAATTCGAGGGCATCTCCTGGCCGCCGACAATAGAGCATCTGCCGTGCCATGCCGGCTAGCACATTCACGCCGAAAGCCCGATCACCCCCAGCATGCGCGCTATGCAACGCCAATCGGTAATATGCCTGGGCTCGTCCTTGCAAGCCACTATCCCAGGCCATCGTGGCCGCAGTCCCAGCTAGCTGGGCCATGACCTGGTACAGCCGCCGTTCGATACTCGATACCTGGCCGTCAGCGAGGTGCGCGGCTACTTCGTTCAATTGACCCAAGACGGCCTTACGACGCAGGCCACCCCCGTACTTGTGGTCCCATGCGCGAAAGACACGCGTGGTAGCCTCTAACTCCAATACCTCCTGGTCGCCAAGGCGGCCACCTCTGTTGCGCCGTGCGTCTACGGCGGCTACGGCAGGTTGCAGCCAGCCTTCCAGGGGGTCGAGGAGAGCAGCACCACCGACAGCAGCCGCAGACATGGCGCGCGTTACGGCGCGACGGTCCATCATGAGGTCGCTCCTCGTCAAGCGATCTGCCACAACGGCAGCAGCCTCAGACCGCCATGGCACCTCTCCCACGGGCCAATTGCTCGGCTGCTCTGGCAAGTTTAGCGTTGGTGCTCGACCATTCTCTTCCCATGGGCGCTTCGCAAGCCCGAGCAACCTGCCGGGAATGCCCAGGCCATCAGCGATGCGGCGGATAACTTCGAAGCTTGTGACCTGTTGCTGGCCACTCATAATGAGGGACACCTTGCCGGGCGACATCTGGCATGCCGCAGCGATCCTGTTCTGGCTCAGCCCGCCCCATTTCTTGATGAGAGCGAAGGCCACAGCGAAATCGTGCTCGGCCAGCGCCCTCCGCACATCGTCTCGATCGAGCACCGCTGAGTTGAGCAGACCTGACGAACCCACTAGCAACTCCATAGAGGTAGATAGGAACGAAGCTGCCACGACTCGGGAGCGCAGGAGCGTTACCAAGACGGTAACCCCCCTCGGTCATACCGGAGTTGTCCCGATTGGCCGAGGCTTGAGGCGTAGGATTCCACAGCAACGCCGGAGGCAGGGCTATGCCGACCGAAGCAACTCTTACGTGTGCCCCGTACGACTGGATTCCGCCCGGTGAGGGCGTCAACTGGTCCTCCATCGGTCAGCACGGTTGGCACGTCATCAGCCTGCCGACCTGGCTGGGCAACCGCGTGCTGGCCGAACTCGGCGAGGACAGTGGCGCCGTCATCCAGGACGACCTCGTACACACCATGACCTGGCTCGTTCCGTTCGGCTCGGCCGAGGAACGCGCGCTGCCGCCCGAGGCGGACACGACGGGCGACGAGGGAAAGATCTTCGTGCCGGGCATGGCGCGGACGCGCACCACGTACTGGCGCGTCAAGCCGGACGCCAAGCGGCTGTTGACCGACTGCGTCCGTCTGCTCGCCGCACTCGAAGCCGTCCAGAACAACTCGCGCCCCGGGCGGCCAGCATCATGACGGACACGAGACTCGACTGGTGCCCGCCGCGCAGCGACACCGTCTCGCTGCTGCCCGCCGGCCGGGACTGGGACGCCGTACGCGCCGACGCCGCCACCGCCCGCTGGGCCTTCCCCATCCTCAACGGCCCACACGACTGCGCGGCCATCGTGGACCCGTACACCTGCTCCACCTACTGGCTCCTGCCACCGGGCGAAGCACACGACTTCATCCACTGGCAACGCCTACACCCCCACGTGGCCGTGCTGCCCGCCAGGCCAGGAGTGCACTACGTCGGCATCCCGCCGACGCATCGCCGTACGGGCCCGGGGTTGCACTGGTACGTCCCGCACAACTGGTCCGGCCGCTCCCTCACCGAACCCGCCTACCTCGCCGCCGCCCTCACCCCCGCCGTCCACGCCGCCCACGGCCCCCACACCAACCGGTAACCGCCATGACCCACCGACGCCGCTACCGCTACGTCGAAATGAACCTGGCTCCTGATCCGGCAGCCGACCCGTACACCGTCCGCGCCACGTGCCTGACCTGCACTGAGCAGTCACCGGAACCCGAACCGTCGCAATCCATCACCGGCCAACACCAGCAGGCTCAACGCTGGTGCACCAGACACGCGGCCCGCGACCACCCCGACGGACGCCACCTCCGCTACACCGCCCACGTGACCTTGCGGTGGCTGGTCACCCCCGGTGAGGACATCGGGCCGAGTGCTGATCCGTAGGCGGGGTGAGGAGGCAGTGCGTGCTGTGGTGTGGGGTGCTGGCGCCTGCGGCGGGGAGCGCATTGGCGGGCGGGTCGGGTGGCCGTGGGCGACGTTGGGTGTGCCGCCTTGCGAACGGGGTCAGCCTGGCCGGCGAGTTGGTGGCCCAACATTCTTGTCCGTCAGCCTCGCGCGTGCGAGCGCAGATAGTCTGTGAAGCCTGCTCAGCAAGGGGGCGTTGTGGGCGATCTACCGAGTTTGAGCGATAGGTCGGAGTTCGTGGAAGTTGCAAAAAACCGGGGTCCCGCGCGATTAAGCCGCAGGTCAATTGCTCTGGTCCCCGCGCGCGCGGGGATGGTCCCTGTTCCCGGGTCCGCCGATTGCTTCGCACCGTCTGGTCCCCGCGCGCGGGGATGGTCCCCGACCCGACCCGACCCGACCGACCCGCCCGACTGTTCCTGGTCCCCGCGCGCGCGGGGATGGTCCCCCGCTGACAGATGTCCTCCGTACGCCAGGTTCCTGGGTCCCCCCGCGCGCGGGCCCCCCACCCCCACCCGAGGCTCAATCGAGCCCCGCTCGTGTCGCCCGCCCCGCGTTGCGTGACTCATAGGGCGGCAGCCACCCACCCGGTACCGTGGTCCGAATGACCACCTCGCGGGATCGAGCGGCACGCAGGACCCGGGGAGCCGGGCAGCGCGACGGCGGCGCCCGTGGGGCGCCGCGCACGCTGGCGGAAGAGTTGCGGGGGCGCCCCGACAGCGCGCTCGAACTGTTGCTGCGCGCCCGGCCTGACCTGCTCAACCCGGTGCCGAACGACCTCACCCAGCTCGCCACCAGGGCGGGCACCCGGGCATCGGTCGTACGGGCCGTCGAGCGGTTGGACCGGTTCGCGCTCCAGGTAGCCGAGGCGCTGGCCGTGGCGCCCGACCCGTGCCCGTACGAGACGCTGCGCGACCTGCTGACCGGCGACCCCGACACGCCCCCGGAGCCGGGCCCCGGCGCGAACGCCGACCCGCACGCGCCCCCGGCGCTGAGCCCGGGCGCTGGCGAGCACTCGGACCCGCCCTCGCAGTCCGGCCCCGGCCCGAGCAAGAACCCAGGCGCCGCCCCGAGCGAGGGCCCCGTCGACAACGCCACCTCCGCCAACACGACCGCCGACGATATCCGGGCCGCGCTGCCGCGCGCCGTGGCGACGTTGCGGCGGCAGGCGTTGGTGTGGGGCGGGGACGACCGGCTGCGCCTCATCCGTACCGCCCGCGAACTGCTCGCGCCGGCCGCCAACAGGCCCTCGCCCACCGGGCTCGGGCCGACCGTCGCGGAGGCCACGGCGGGGATGTCGCCCGGGCGGTTGCAGGAGGTCATCGGCGCGGCGGGGTTGCCGGCCACTCATGATCCCGTGACCGCTGTCGCGGCCCTGACCAGCCTGTTCAGCGACCGTACGCGGATGGCGGCGCTGCTCGACCAGGCGCCGCCGCAGGCGCGGGCCGTATTGCGGAAGCTGATGTGGGGGCCGCCGTACGGCTCCGTGTCCGCCGCCACCGCCGAGACGGCCGCGGCGGAGAACGGCGTGGGCCAGGCCCCGCAACCCGCCCCCGGGCCGGCCGGCGCGCCGCAGGCGCACGCCAGCGCACAGGGCGAGCCCGCGCACGCCGCCTCCGGTCCCGCGCCGCACCTGCGCTGGTTGCTGGCCTGTGGCCTCCTGCTGCCCGCGGGCCCCCGCAACGTCGTCCTGCCGCGCGAGGTCGCGCTGCACCTGCGCGGCGGGCGGGCGCACCGCGGCGTCGAACCGGTGCCACCACCGCTCGCGCCGCTGGCCGAGTGGCGTCCACAGGTTGTGGACAGCGCGGCGGCCGGCCAGGCGTACACCGCCCTGGCGACGGTGGAGGAGCTGCTCACCGAGTGGCAGAGCGGCGGGCCCGCCGTGTTGCGCGCCGGCGGATTGAGCGTGCGCGACCTCAAGCGGACCGCCGGCGCACTCGACGTGACCGAGTCGATGGCCGCGTTCTGGATCGAGCTGGCGTACGCGGCCGGGCTGCTGGCCTCGGACGGGGAGGCGGACGAGCGGTTCGCGCCGACGCCGGCGTACGACGAGTGGCTGCGGCTGTCCGCCGAGCAGCGGTGGGCCAGGCTCGCCACCGCCTGGCTGGTGGCCACCCGTACGCCGGGGCTCGTCGGTGGCCGGGACGCCAAGGGGCGCACGCTGGCGGCGCTCGGGCCCGATCTGGACCGGGGTGCCGCGCCGGAGGTGCGCCGGCGCGTGCTCGGGTTGCTGGCCTCCCTGCCGGCCGGCGCCGCGGTGCCGGCCGACGCGTTGCTGGCCAGGTTGGCGTGGGAGCGGCCGTTGCGGGGCGCGGCCGGGGCCGACGCGCCCCCGGGCGACGACCCGCGTTCCCAGTACGCCCGCTGGGCCCTCGCCGAGGCGGAGGAACTCGGCGTGACCGGTCGCGGGGCGCTCGCGGCGCACGGCCGCGCGCTCATCGGCCCGAGCGCGCCACCAGAGCCACCCCCGACGGACGAAGCACCCACCGAACAGCCCGACCTCGCCCGACAGCCAGTAGCCACCCCGACCCCCGCCGAACTGGCGGCCTCCGGCGCCGCCGCCGCGCGGCTGCTGGCCCCGCTGCTCCCGCAGCCGCTGGACCACGTACTCCTCCAGGCCGACCTGACCGCCGTCGCGCCGGGGCCGCTCGAACGCCACCTCGCCGACGTGCTCGGCGTCCTCGCCGATGTCGAGTCCAAGGGCGGCGCGACGGTCTACCGCTTCACGCCCACCTCCGTACGCCGCGCGCTCGACACCGGCCGCACCGCCGCTGACCTGCACGCTTTCCTCGCCGAGCACTCCCGTACGCCGGTGCCGCAGCCGCTGGCGTACCTGATCGACGACGTGGCGCGCCGACACGGCCAGTTGCGGGTGGGCGCGGCCTCCGCGTACGTGCGCTGCGACGACGACGCGCTGCTGGCCGAGATCCTGGCCGACCGGCGCTCGTCGGGGCTGCGGTTGCGCCGGCTCGCGCCGACCGTGCTGGCCGCCCAGGCGGACCCCGCGGCGCTCCTGGAGCGGCTGCGCGAGATGGGGTACGCGCCAGCGGCCGAGTCCGCGGAGGGCGACGTGCTGGTGACGCGGGCCGACGCGTACCGCACCCCGCCGCGCTCCGCGCCGGCCCCCGTACCCGACGGGCCGCCGGTGCCGGACGAGACGCTGCTGCACGCGGCGGTGCGGGCGATCCGCGCCGGCGACCTGGCGGCGACGGCCGCGCACAAGCCGGCCGCGACGAGCGGCGACGACGAGGCCGGCCCCGACGCCGCCCCGGGCCCGGCCACCGACCGGCCCGCGCCGGCCACCACCGCGGGCCGGCTCCCGCGCACCACGTCCGCCGAGACCCTGGCCACCATGCAGGCCGCGGCGCTCACCGGCTCCGCCGTGTGGATCGGGTACGTCAACGCGGACGGCGCCGCCAGCCAACGGGTGATCGCCCCGGTGCGGGTCGAGGGCGGGTTCGTCACGGGGTACGACCACACCGCCGACGAGGTCCGCACCTACCCGCTGCACCGCATCACGGGCGTCGCCGAACTGGCCGACGACTCGTTGTGAGCCCGAGCGACCGCCGTCGGCCCCCGCTCCGACGCCCCGGCCCAACCCCGCAGGTCAGCGCCCGCGCGGGACCTCGCTCATGGCCCGCCCGAACAGCCCTCCCAAGCGGCCCACCACCCCCGCGTGACCGATCCCACCCCGGCGCCCCGCCGCGATGAGCGACACTGGCTGTTTGGCCGCCCATCGCGCGGCGGCCCCCGGACGCCGTACCTGCCGCCGCCCCCGCGGCGCGCTCGCGCGGTCCAGGGCGGCCCGGGTGGTCGCCGATGCCAGCCGGTCACCAGTGGAACCGGTCACCAGCGGAAAGGGCGAGGCAACGTGAACGGACCCCTCATCGTCCAGAGCGACAAGACACTCCTCCTGGAGGTGGACCACGACCAGGCCGACGCCTGCCGTCGGGCCATCGCCCCGTTCGCGGAGCTGGAGCGCGCGCCGGAGCACATGCACACCTACCGGGTCACCCCGCTCGGCCTGTGGAACGCCAGGGCCGCCGGGCACGACGCCGAGCAGGTGGTGGACGCGCTCGTGGAGTTCTCCCGGTACCCGGTGCCGCACGCCCTGCTCGTGGACGTCGCCGAGACGATGGCCCGCTACGGGCGGCTGCGGCTGCTCAAGCACCCCACGCACGGGCTGGTCCTGGAGAGCAGCGACCGACCGGTGCTTGAGGAGGTGCTGCGCTCGAAGAAGGTGCAGCCGCTGGTCGGGGCGCGCGTCGACGAGGACACCGTCGTGGTGCACCCGTCCGAGCGCGGCCAGATCAAGCAGACCCTGCTCAAGCTGGGCTGGCCGGCCGAGGACCTCGCCGGGTACGTGGACGGCGAGGCGCACGCGATCGAGCTGGACGAGAGCGAGTGGTCGCTGCGCCCGTACCAGAAGCAGGCCGTCGAAGGCTTCTGGCACGGCGGCTCCGGCGTGGTCGTGCTGCCCTGTGGCGCGGGCAAGACGCTGGTGGGCGCCGGCGCGATGGCCGAGGCCAAGGCGACCACGCTGATCCTGGTCACCAACACCGTCTCGGCCCGGCAGTGGAAGCACGAACTGGTACGGCGCACCTCGCTGACCGAGGACGAGATCGGCGAGTACAGCGGCACGAAGAAGGAGATCCGGCCGGTCACCATCGCCACGTACCAGGTGCTGACGACCAAGCGGAAGGGGATCTACCCGCATCTGGAGCTGTTCGACTCGCGGGACTGGGGGCTGATCGTCTACGACGAGGTGCACCTGCTGCCGGCGCCGGTGTTCAAGTTCACCGCCGACCTCCAGGCACGCCGCCGGCTCGGCCTGACCGCGACGCTCGTACGGGAGGACGGCCGCGAGTCGGACGTCTTCTCGCTCATCGGCCCCAAGCGCTTCGACGCGCCGTGGAAGGAGATCGAGGCGCAGGGCTACATCGCGCCCGCCGACTGCGTCGAGGTGCGCGTCAACCTGACCGACAGCGAGCGCCTCACGTACGCGACCGCCGAGGCCGAGGAGAAGTACCGCTACTGCGCGACCACCGCCTCCAAGCGGCGGATCACCGAGGCGCTGGTCAAGCGGCACGAGGGCGAGCAGACGCTGGTCATCGGGCAGTACATCGACCAGCTCGACGAACTCGGCGAGCACCTGGGCGCACCGGTGATCAAGGGTGAGACGACCAACGCCCAGCGGGAGCGGCTGTTCGACGCCTTCCGGGCCGGCGAGCTGTCCGTCCTCGTCGTCTCCAAGGTGGCCAACTTCTCCATCGACCTGCCCGAGGCGACGGTGGCCATCCAGGTCTCGGGCACGTTCGGGTCGCGGCAGGAGGAGGCCCAGCGGCTCGGGCGGGTGCTGCGGCCGAAGGCGGACGGGCACGAGGCCAGGTTCTACTCGGTGGTCGCCCGCGACACGATCGACCAGGACTTCGCGGCCCACCGCCAGCGGTTCCTGGCCGAGCAGGGCTACGCGTACCGGATCGTCGACGCGAGCGAACTCCTCGCGGACGAGGACGTGTGAGGTCGTCGTGCGGCCGTCGTGAAGGCGGGTGGTGTGAGGTGGGTGGTGTGAGGTGGGCTGGGCGCGGCGAGCCGTAGGAGGGTGTGTCGTGCGGACGGGTTCGCGGGCCGGCGGTCGCGAACGGGGCGGGGGTAGGAGGGGGCCGGTCGCGTGCGCGGCGGCCGGTGGGGGCTACTTCTTCTTCACGCCCGCGTCCTTGTAGTCGCCGAGCACGGCCACGCTGAACGCGGCGCCGGCGAAGGACTTCACCGCGTGCAACGCCGTGCCCAGCGGGCGGCGGGGGCGCGGAAGTTCGCCGGTGCGCGGCGCGGAGGCGGTGGCGCAGACGGCCGGGGACGCGGAGGCCAGCGGCGAGGAGCCGCGGCTACTGGTCGTGGGGGCGAGGGGCGCTGAGGTGATGGTCGCGATGCTCATGTACTCCATCATCGATTCCGCGAGCAGCTCGGGCATCGGCCTGCCGATGTAAACGTCGGTGGGCGCCCCTCCCCCTGCGGTCCTATGGCGACCCCTACGGGAGGTGGAGACCAACCCTGAGATCCCCGCCCGAGCCCACCACCGGCTGCCGCTCGACGCCGCCCCGCCCACGCCACCGCCCACCCCTCGACCCCGTCCCGTCGGCGCGTCCCGGCCGCCCCCCGCCCGCGTCCCGGGCTGGCGGTGCGGGCCGCGGCCGGTCCCGTGAAAAACCAGTCGCGTCCACCTGACCTCATGGTTAAACTCTCGCTCTTCCCCGGCCACGCCGGGTTCCCCGCCTCCCTCACCGCCAGGGAGCGCCGCCGTCCGGACGGAAACCGGGCGGTCTTCGCTCACATCCGCGCGTAGGCGTCATGCGCCGACGTGCGCCCTCGCGCGCCCGTCGGCGCACGCGGGCGCCCACGCGCGCTTGGTACGCCCTCGTACAACAGCCGGAGGCCACACCGTGCCGTCGCACGCCCAGCAACCCGCCGCACCCCTGCCCACCAGCGCCGATGAGCCACCCGAACCGCCCTCGGGCGGCGCGGACCCGACCGCCGGCGAGGTCGGGACCGCCGACGCTGGGCCGCTCGCCAGGGAGCGCGCGCACCTGGCCGCCTCCCGGGCCGCGCTGCGGGCCATGCGCCAGGACGCGGAGTCGCTCGACACGCGGGACACGGCCGGGAACTGGGTGAGCGCCGAGTCCCTGCGGCACACCATCGACGAGCGGATCAAGGCGCTCGCCGACCTGTCCGACACCCCGCTGTTCTTCGGCCGCCTCGACTACGGGCACGACCACCACACCACCGAGACGCCCGCCGCGCCCACCCCGGCCGGCCGGCCGGCCACGGGGAGCACGGTGGACGAGGTCGGCGACCGGTTCTACATCGGGCGCCGGCACGTGCACGACGCCGACGGCGAGCCCATGGTCATCGACTGGCGCGCGCCCATCTCCCAACCCTTCTACCAGGCGTCCCCGAAGAAGCCGATGGACGTCGTACTGCGCCGGCGCTTCGGCTACACCGGCGGAGAGTTGACCGCGTACGAGGACGAACCGCTCAGCGGCCCCGGCGCCGACGGCGGCGAACGCACCAGCAGGCTCCTCCAGTCCGAGATCGAGCGGCCCCGCGTCGGCCCGATGCGCGACATCGTCGCCACGATCCAGCCGGAACAGGACGAGATCGTCCGCGCCGGCATCGGGGGCACGGTCTGCGTGCAGGGCGCGCCCGGCACCGGAAAGACCGCCGTCGGTCTGCACCGGGTGGCCTACCTGCTGTACGCGCACCGCGAGCGGCTGGCCCGCACCGGCACCCTGGTCATCGGCCCCAACCAGTCCTTCCTGCACTACATCGAGCAGGTGCTGCCGGCGCTCGGCGAACTGCAGGTCAAGCAGGCGACGGTGGCCGACCTGGTGGCGCACGTGGAGGTGCGCGGCACGGACAGCGCGGAGCGGGCCCGGATCAAGGGCGACGCGCGCATGGCCGAGGTGCTGCGCCGCGCGCTCCGCTCCGGGGTACGGATGCCACGGGAGTCGGTGGTCGTGGTGCGCGGCTCGCGACGGTGGCGGGTGCCGGCGTACGAAGTGGAGGAGATCGTACGGGAGTTGCTGGCCCGCGACATCCGGTACGGGGCGGCTCGGGCGGCCCTGCCGCAGCGCATCGCGCACGCCGTACTGGTGCGCATGGAGCAGTCCGGCGAGGCCCCGGACGACCGGGTGCAGGACGCGGTGGCCCGCAACGCGGCGGTGAAGGCGGCGGTCAAGGAGATCTGGCCGGCGGTCGACCCGGTCAAGCTGGTGCTGCGACTGCTCTCGGACGCGGACGCGCTGGCCGAGCACGCGGCGGGCATCCTCACCGAGGAGGAGCAGCGCACGCTGCTGTGGGAGAAGCCGGCCCGCGGCCCGAAGTCGGCGAAGTGGTCGGCGGCGGACGCGGTGTTGATCGACGAGGCGGCCGACCTGATCGAGCGCACGCCCTCGCTCGGGCACGTGGTCCTGGACGAGGCGCAGGACCTGTCGCCGATGCAGTACCGCGCGGTGGGCCGGCGCTGCACGACGGGTTCGGCGACCATCCTCGGCGACATCGCGCAGGGCACCACCCCGTGGGCCACCGGCAGTTGGGCCGAGGCGCTGCACCATCTGGGCAAGCCGGAGGCCCGGGTCGAAGAGTTGACGCGCGGCTTCCGCGTGCCGCGCGAGGTGATCGCGTACGCGTCGCGGCTGCTGCCCTCGATCGCCCCCGACCTGACGGAGGCGACCTCGGTCCGGGAATCCCCGGGCTCGCTGGAGTTCCACCGGGTGGCCCCGGAGGACGCGGGCGAGGGAACAGCGGCGCTCGACGCGGCGGTGGTCGCGGCCTGCCAACGCGCCTTGACCCAGGAAGGGTCGATTGGTCTCATCGCCGCCGACGCCCGCGTCCCTGCCCTCGCCGAGGCCCTCGCGTCGGCCGGCCTCAGCCACCTCTCCCCCGGCGAGGAGACCACGGCCGACGCCCGCCTCACCCTGGTCCCGGCCTCGCTCGCCAAGGGCCTGGAGTACGACTACGTGGTCCTCGACGAGCCGGCCGCGGTGGTCGCGGGCGAGCCGCTGCTGTCGAGCCCACCGGCGCGACCGACCACCGAACCCGCTGATGAGGCCGGTGCCACCCACCCGCCCCAGCCCCCCGCCCACCGCACGGGCCTGCGCCGCCTCTACGTCGCCCTCACCCGCGCCGTGTCGGGCCTGACCATCGTCCACGCGCAGCCGCTACCGGCGGAACTCGCTCGGGGGGAGGGGTGGGTGGGGGTGTAGCGCGACGTCGGGGGCGGGCGGGGCGCGGGACCCGGGCAGCGTGCGAGCCCAGCGTTGCGCACTGCTCAACAGCGTGTGACCATGTGCCGGTTGTGGCAAACGTCAGGGACTGCGGGGCTTCGGGGGTGTCCGCGTGAGCGGTGACGGCCGGTTACGGCTGGCGGATCTGGTGTCGGACAGCGCGGCGGGCGGAGCTTCTCGGGCGGCCCGCCGAACAGCCTTGCTGGCGACCCGGTTGTACTTCGAGCGTCCACGACCGCCCGCCGCTCCTGGTTTCCTGGTGGCGCGGACGGACGAGGGGCCGCTGATCGCGGTGTTCACGTCGGTGTCCGGTCTGGCGCTGTACGCGGGTGCGTGTGACTGGGCCTCCACCACGGTTGAGGACCTGGTGGGGTTGCTCCCCGACGGGGTGCGGGCGTTGGTGGACCCGTTGGGTGAACAACCGCTCGTCCTGGATGGGGAGGTGCTGCGCGCGCTGGTCGAGGACGCCGCTGAGGTGGCGGTGCCGGCGCCCGCCACACGAAGCGACCGTCCCCTGCCTTCCGTCGGTGCGTTGAACGCGGAGCACCAGGAGGGGGTCGGTGGCTGATCCCGAGGAGTGGAACGGCCATCACGACCGGGATGTCGGCGACGAGGAGGGCGATGTCGGCTACCGGCTGGAGATCGCCCAGGTGAAGGGGCTCATTCTGCCGCTGGAGGAGTCGGTGGCGGCGGCTCGTGCGATGGGCCGCGACGAGGAGCGGCTGACCGGGTACCTGCGGCATGCCGGCGCGCCGGAGATCCTGCACGCGGGGCAGGAGTTCGTCTCGTCGTGGGGCTTTGGCATGCGGCAACTCGCCGAGCACGCGGACGAGGTGGTGGATCGGCTGTACGAGGCGGTCGCCGCGTACATGCTGGCCGAGATCCTTCAGGTGGAGAACTTCTGGCCCTCGGACGCGAACATCGCCAAGTTGCCGATCGGGGACGCGAGCACCTGGGCGGCGAAGAAGTACGGCGTCCCAGAAATGGACCCGCGGCCCGGTGAGAGCGACCACTGGAAGAAGTTCCAGGACTTCGTGGATGAGGACTGATGGCTGAGCCAGAGCGGTGGAATCCGGCCCGGCCCGCCATCCCGGAGGGCTGCGCGGCCAAGGACCTCATACCGGGCGAGCCGGATGACGTCGACTCGCTGGTCGCGGAGTTACGCGCGTACGCGGGCGCGTTCCGCGACGGGCACGACCGTCTGGGTCCGTTGCACCTGGCCGACTGGCAGGGCAAGGGCGCGGGAGCCTTCCGCAAGGCGGTGGACCGGCTCCCCAAGGAATTGACGTCGGCCCGGGACCGGTTCACCGACGCGGCCAGCGCCTTGGCCGCGTACGCGGTCAAGCTCCGCACCGTGCAGAAGCGGTGCCTGCCCATCATCGAGGCGGCCGACACCGCGCGCGCGGACGCCAAGCGGCACGACCGACGGGTCGCCGACTACAACGCGGCGATCGATCGCAAGGACGAGACGCTTCCGGAGCGTCCGCCCGACACCAACCCGGGCATCACCGCGATGGAGGAGTGCGTACGGCGCCTGGAGGCGCTCAGGGCGGAGCTGCAGCCGGTCGTCGACGCGGTGAAGAAGAAGATCGACACCGCGGCGGAGAAGGCGCCCGACAAGCCGAGCGGGTTCCAGTCGGCGAAGGAGAACCTCAAGGAGGCGCTGTGGAGCGCCCACCACGCCATCAACGACATCGCCGAGTTGGCCGTACCCTTTGTCACCGGTGATGAGAAGGCCATCGCCATGCAGTTGGCGCAGACTACCGATGGGGCGGTCTACGCGGCCAAGGATCCGCAGGGCTTCTTGAAGGCGGCGGCCAACTGGGACGAGTGGAGTGACCACCCCTACCGGGCGATGGGCAGCCTGGCACCCTCCCTGGTGCTGGCCATCGCCACCGGTGGCGGCAGTGTGTTGCGCGACGCCATGAAGTCGGGCCGGGACGCGGCGACGCGGCTCAACCGTCGCAAGGCGGAGCTGGGTCGGGACGGCGCGGCGCGGGAGCGCGCCGACGGCGAGGGCACCCAGCGCCAGTGCGGTCCCGAGAAGGCGACGTGCGGCGAACCCATCGACGTAGCCACGGGCGAGATGGTCATGTCGGCCGTGGACGTGTCCCTGCCGGGCGCGCTTCCGCTGGTGCTCCAGCGTGCCTTCGTATCCGGCCACCCTTGCGGCGGGTGGTTCGGTCGGACCTGGGCCGCCACGCTGGACCAGCGACTGGAGTTGGACGGTGACGGTGTCGTCTTCGTGGCCGACGACGGGATGGTGCTGCGCTACCCGGTTCCCACGCCCGGCGAGGACACCTATCCGGAGGGCGGGCGCCGCTGGCCCCTGCACTGGGACGGCACGGCGGGCGGCACCATGCGGCTCACCCAGCCAGAACGCGACCGAACCCTGCGCTTCGCACCGCTGCCGGGCCTGGAACCCACGGAACTGCCCCTGGTCAGCGTCTGCGACCACAACGGCGACACGATCACGTTCACGTACGACGCGCAGGGCACGCCCACGGAGGTCACGCACTCCGGTGGCTACCGGATAGCGGTGGACACCAGCCCCGGCGCGGCCTCCGTCGGCCATGAGGACGGCTCCGGCGCCGGAGACAACCGGCACGACCACGCCCCTCGGCAGACGGGGACGGTCCCTACGGAAGGGGAGCCAGGGACCGGAGCCGATTCGGGACCACCGCGTATCACCGCCCTCCGCCTCCTCGGCGTGGGCGCGACGCCGGCGGGCACGACACTCGTCTCCTACCGCTACGACGCCGCCGGCAACCTGACCGACGTGATCAACTCCAGCGGCGAGGCCCTGCGGTTCACCTACGACACCGACCATCGCATCACCTCCTGGACCGACCGCAACGGGACCCGCTTCGGCTACGTCTACGACCGACGGGGCCGCGTGCTGCGCACCATCGGCAGCGGCGACATGATGACCGGTCGGCTGCACTACGACAGCGCCCGGCGCACCACCACCTACACGGACTCCCTCGGCCACGAGACGACCTACGTCTACGACGAGACGTACAAGGTGGTGGCGGAGACCGACCCACTCGGGCACACGCGCCGCACCCAGTGGCACCCCGACCGCCCGCACCGCCCACTGGCGGTCACCGACGCGCTCGGCCACACCACCCGGTACGCGTACGACGAGGACGACCGTCTCATCAAGGTCGAGCGGCCGGACGGCAGCACCGCCACCGCCACGTACGACGCTTTCGGGTTACCGGTCGAGGTGCGCGAGCCGGACGGCGCGCTGTGGCGGCACACGTACGACGCCCACGGCAACCGCCTCACGACCACGGACCCGACGGGGGCACAGACCCACTACACGTATGACGAGGAGACCGGGCACCTCACCAGCGTCAGTGACCCCCTCGGTAACACCACCCGTCTGAGGACGAACGCCGCCGGGCTCCCCGTGGAGATCACCGACCCGCTGGGCCACGCCACCACCCTGCGTCGTGCCACCCACGGCCGCGTCACCGCCATCACCGACCCCCTTGGGCACACCACCCGCCAAGGCTGGACCGTGGAAGGCAAGCTCTCCTGGCGCGAGCGGCCCGACGGGACACGCGAATCCTGGACCTGGGACGCCGAGGGCAACCTCACTGAACACACCGACACCGCGGGCCACATCACCCGACACACCCACACCCACTTCGACCTGCCCGCCACCCACACCACCACCGACGGCGCGCGATACGCCTTCGCCTACGACACCGAACTGCGCCTGACGTCCGTCACCAACCCCCAAGGTCGGACGTGGACCTACGCGTACGACGCGGCCGGCCGCCTGACGACGGAGACGGACTTCAACGGCCGTCGCACGTCGTACGCACACGACGCGGCGGGACGACTCACGGCACGCACCAACGGAACCGGGGAGACGATCCGCTACGTGCGGGACGCGCTGGGCCGCACCGTCGCGGCGCACCCGGACGGTGAGCGCCCCGGCGTCACGTACGCCTATGACGCGAGTGGCCGACTCCTGCGCGCCCGGAACGCGGACACGGACCTGCGTCGAAGCTACGACGCGGCAGGCCGCCTCCTGACCGAGACGGTCAACGAGCGTACGACGCGCTACGCCTACGACGCGGCGGGCCGTCGCACCTCGCGTACCACCCCGTCAGGGCTGGTCTCGCAGTGGACGTACGACCCGGCGCAACGTCCCGCCACGCTCACCACGGCCGGCCACGAACTGCGCTTCGCGCACGACGCGGCAGGACGCGAGGTCTCGCGCGCCCTCGGCGAGGACGTCACCCTCACCCAACGTTGGGACGAGCTCGACCGGCTCAACAGCCAACGGCTGACCCACCGGTCGGGGACCGCGGCGGATGTCCTCCTCCAGCACCGCGAGTACGCCTACCGTGCCGACGACCAACTCACCGAGATCCGCGACCTCACCACGGGCACGCGTCGCTTCGACCTGGACCGGGCAGGCCGCGCCACAGCGGTCCACGCACACGGTTGGACGGAGCGCTACGCGTACGACAGCGCGGGAAACATCACCGACGCGACCGCACCTGACCACCCCTCCACCGGCGAGCGCGAGTTCACCGGGACCCTGATCCGCCGCGCGGGCCGCACCACGTACGAACACGACGCCCAGGGCCGACTCACCCGCCGCACCCGCCGCCTCCTCAACGGCCAACGCCGCACTTGGACCTACACCTGGGACTCGGAGGACCACCTCACCGCCGCGGTCACCCCGGAGGGCACCCGTTGGCGCTACACCTACGACCCGCTGGGCCGCCGCGCCACCAAGCAGCGCCTGGGGGGTGACGGCGAACAGGTCGCGGAGGAGATCCGGTTCTCCTGGGACGGCACCCGGCTGGCGGAGCAGGTCGCGATCGGCGACGCGACCACGGGAGCGGCCACCACCTGGGACTACGCCCCCGCCACCCACCGCCCGCTCACCCAGACCGACCACACCCCCGCCCAACCCGAGTCACTCAGCCGAGTCCTCACCCAGACCGACACCCGCTTCCACGCCATCGTCACCGACCTGGTCGGCACCCCACAGGAACTCGTCACCCCGACCGGCACCCTGGCCTGGTCCCCACGCACCACCCTGTGGGGCACCCCCTTACCCACCCCACCCCACGCTCAGAACCTCGACTGCCCCCTCCGCTTCCCGGGCCAGTACGCCGACCCGGAAACGGGCCTGCACTACAACTACTTCCGCCACTACGACCCGGAGACCGGTCGGTATGCGAGCCCTGATCCGCTGGGGTTGGAGGCGGCGCCCAACCCTCTGTCGTATGTCCATAATCCACTTACTTGGACGGACCCCTTAGGGCTCGGCCCCTGCCCCACGTCCAGCCCTGCGCCAGGTACTCAACTCGGAGATACAAGCAGGCTCGGTGGATGGATACCGAGCCGTGTACCCGACGAGGCGATGAGCTCTATCCAGGACGTCAAAAAGTACGGGCGGGAAGCCACAGGTTGGGGAGCCCAATGGCACGGTCCAAACCTCACGATGAAGCCCTTCGCCAATGATGGTAAGGGGGGAGCCCACATGCTCCCGCAGACCGACCCCACAGGAAATCCGATCACTTATCGCGAATATGGGGCGCCAGCGTCAAGTGACAACCCAAAGCCAGGTGGGGAAAGAACGGTATGGGGCAGCGACGGCTCCATATATTATACTCCGACGCATTATCAGACATATATCGTAGTAGAAAGCCCTCAATGGTGACTGATCATGACCCTTGGATCGGTGTCGAGCCTTGGCTGCGCATCACCAGCCCAGATGCCTGTGCATCAGTTCGACAACTCCTCCCGTCTCCCGGCCTCACCTTCACTGCGTGGCTAAGCGGGCACCGCATGCGAGACTCAGATGGCCTCCTTCTGCAGTTCTTCGACGAATTCAAACTGCCGGATTACTTCGGCTGGAATTTTCCCGCACTCAACGACTGTTTGCGCGACCTTTCCTGGTTGCCCGCAGAACACTATGTGCTCGTGATCGACGAAGCCCACGAGTTGTTGGTCGACGAACCCGAAGCGCTGCCCGAATTCCTCGACATGCTGCTGCGGACTGGGCAGGAATGGTCCCGCGTGGAGCGGGTCGACGGAAGCTCCCAAGCACGGTTTCGCACCATTCTGACGTGCGACGGACCCGGGGTCGCTCACCTACAGAGTGCTGCCTCCAAGACGTGATCTTGTGCCCACCACCACCGGCACCGAGGATGACCCCACGGAACGTACGGGCGTTCGAGCCCGCGGCGGGGAGTGGAGGGAAGCGTGGCCGAGCGCTGGGTGCGGCTGGAACTCGACGTGGCGGCGTTCGACGGGGAGCGCTTCGCGTCGTACGTGCGTGGCTGTCAGGCCGCTGGTCTGCGGCTGACCACGCTCGCCGAGTTGGGGGACACGCCGGAGCACCGGCGGGCGTTGTACGAGCTGAACAAGGAGTGTTCCGCCGACATACCGGAGCGCGGGGAGTTCTTCTCGTACGAGGAGTTCGTTCGGCGGCGCTTCGATGATCCCTCGTACGACCCGCGTGGCGTCGTGCTCGCGTTGGACGGCGACGCGTGGGTGGGGATGGCGGCCACCTCGCGGCACAGCACGTTCGCGATGAACGAGATGACCGGGGTGCGCGCCGCCTACCGGGGGCGGGGCGTCTCGCTGGCCATGAAGACGTACGGCATGGCCTTCGTGCGGGAGTGCGGGCTGCCCACGGTCCGCACGATCCACCATCCGGCCAACGTGAGCGCGATCGCCATGAACCGGCGGATGGGGTTCGTCGACGCGGCTTGGTGAGCGTCGGGCGGGGCCCGCCCCGCCCCACCCGCGCCCTCGGCGGGGCGGCTCGCGACCCGTACGGGCCTCGACGCCACGGATCGCGCCCGCGCCCCGTACGTGCGACGGCGCGGCCGGGGCCCGGCCCGCGCCCGGCGCACCGCCGTTCGCGCCCGGCACTCGGAAACGGGCTCACCTCAAGTACCGGGTCGTCCGCGGGGTCAGCGCGGCGGGGTGAGGGTGTGATCCACAGGGCCTGTCAGGAGCGGAAGGGACGCGCGGCCGACGCGGGCGAGGCGCTCAGCTCAGGCCACGCTCACCGGCGTGTCGAGCGCCGCGCGCCAGGCGGCGACGGACTCGGTGTCCACCGGGCCTGACCAGCCCTTGGGCCGGGCGGCGCCGCCGATGTGGAAGGCGTCGACGCCCGCCTCGCGCAGCGCGGGCAGGTGGTCCAGGCGCAGGCCGCCGCCGACGAGGATGGTCGGCTCGTAGCCGGGTTCGCCGGCCTGGCCCCGCTTCGCCTCGGCCACCAGCGTGTCCAGGCCGGCGTCCACGCCGGCCGCCGCGCCGGCCGTCAAGTACGTGTCCAGGCCGGGCAGTTCGATCAGCCGCTTGCGGGCCAGGTCGCGGTCGGCGGCCCGGTCGATGGCGCGGTGGAAGGTCCACGGGGCGCCGTCGATGGCCTCGGCCAGCGCGCGCACGGTGGCCAGGTCGGGCTGCCCCGCTTCGTTCAGGAAACCGAAGACGAACTGGTCAGCGCCCTCGGCACGGAGCGCTCGCGCGCTCGCGCACAGGGCCGCCACCACGCTCTCGCCGCCCGCGGCGAAGCCGTCGGCGGAGCGCAGCATGACCCGCAGCGGGAGGTCGACGGCGGACCGGATCGCGGCGAAGCCGTCGAGTGTGGGGGTGAGCCCGTCGGCCGCCATGTCGGTGACCAGTTCGAGGCGATCCGCCCCTCCGGCCTCGGCCGCGATCGCGTCGTCCACGCCGAGCGCGATCACCTCAAGAATTGGTCTAGACATGTAACACAGCCTGCCACATCCCGGCCCGGGACCGGAAGGTGTACCTCACAATTGGCCTATGCCAGCCCCCGTGCCACATCCCCATTCCCCTTCCGGCGACGCCTCCTTCGGCGACCGCCGCGCCGGCCGGCCCCGGCGCCAGGACCCGGGCGCGTCGTCGCCCGAGCCGCGCCCCGCGACCCCGGCCGAGCCGGACGACGCCGCTGCCGCCGCTGCCGATGCCGACGCCGACGCAGCCACCACCGCCGCCGCGACCGGCTCCCCGCACCCCGCGACCGACGCCCTGCTCTCGCGCTGGGCGCAGGCACTCATCAACGCGCGCGCGGGCGGCGAGGGGCCCGACCCGCTCCCGTACGGCGAGAACCTGCTCGCCCGCTGGGCCGAGCCGCACCGCCGATACCACACCACCGACCACCTCATCGCCGTGCTCAACCGCGTCGACGAGTTGGCCCACCACGCGGACGACCCCGACGCGGTGCGGCTCGCCGCCTGGTTCCACGACGCGGTCTACCTGCCGGACCGCTCCACCAACGAGGAGCGCAGCGCCCGGCTGGCCGAGCGCGCGCTGCCGGAGGCGGGCGTCCCGCCGCAGACCACCGCCGAGGTGGCCCGCCTGGTGCGGCTGACCGTCGAGCACGACCCGGCCGAGCGGGACCACAACGGCCAGGTCCTGTGTGACGCGGACCTGGCGGTGCTGGCGGGCGGGCCGCAGGAGTACGCGGCGTACGCGGCGGCGGTGCGCGCGGAGTACGCGTTCGTCCCCGACGACGCGTTCCGCGCCGGGCGCGCCGACGTGCTGCGCCAACTCCTCGGCCAGGAGCACCTGTTCGGGACGCCTGCCGGCCAGACCCGTTGGGAGCGGGTGGCGCGCCGCAACCTCACCACGGAGCTGGAGCTGCTGAGCGCGTAGCGCCGTCGCGGCTCGGGGGCACGCGGCAGCTCGGGGGCGCGCGGCGACTCGGGGCACGGTGCCGGGGGCGCGCGGTGGCTTCGGGGGCGCGGCTCGGGGGTGGGCGGCGGCTCGGGGCACGGTTCGGGAGCGCGGCGGTTCGGGGGCCGGCTGCTTAGGAGGGCGGTCCGGGGGCGCGTGGCGGAGCTGACCGGGTCGGGCTCAGGCCGGGCCCAGGCCAGGCGCCGGCCGGGGTCGTCGTCCGACCGCTGACGGGGGCGTGACCTGCGGAAAGACGCCAGGTAGCAGCGGCGTACCGGGAATGTCAGGCGGCGGCGGACTGTTCTTGCCTGTCATGCCCGTCCCCACTGAACCCACAGCGCCCCACCCTGCCCCCGCACCTCCCGCTTCCCCCGAGTCACCCGCGGCGCCCCACCGCATGCCCATCGCCGTGTACGTGCTCGGCCTCTCGGTCTTCGCGCTCGGCACCTCGGAGTTCATGCTCTCCGGGCTGCTCCAGCCGCTCGCCCGCGACATGGGCGTCTCCATCCCCCAGGCCGGTCTGCTCGTCTCCGCGTTCGCGGTCGGCATGGTGGTCGGTGCCCCGGTGCTGGCCGCCGCCACCCTGCGGCTGCCGCGCCGGACGACCCTCATCGCCCTGCTGACCGTCTTCGGGCTCGGCCAGATAGCCGGCGCGGTCGCCCCCACGTACGCCGTGTTGTTCGTCTCCCGCGTCATCAGCGCGCTCGCGTGCGCCGGGTTCTGGGCCGTGGGCGCCTCGGTGGCCGTCTCGCTGGTGCCGGTGACCGCGCGGGCCCGGGCGATGGCCGTGATGGTCGGCGGGCTGAGCATCGCCAACATCGCCGGCGTGCCCGCCGGCGCGTTCCTCGGCCAGCACGCCGGCTGGCGGGCCGCCTTCTGGGCGGTGGCGGGGCTGTCCGCGCTCGGGCTCGTCGGCGTCATCGCCCTCGTACCCCGTACGGCGCCCGCGACCGGCGACGACGCGCCCTCGCTCCGCCGGGAGCTGCTCATCTACCGGGACCGGCAGGTGTGGCTCGCGCTGATCACCACGGCCCTGAACGGCGGCGCCGTCTTCGCCCTGTTCTCCTACCTCGCGCCGCTGCTCACCGACACCGCGGGCCTGAAGGAGAGCTGGGTGCCGACCGTGCTCGGCCTGTTCGGGGTCGGGGCCCTGATCGGCACCGCCATCGGCGGGCGCATCGCGGACGCGCACCTCTTCGGCACCATCTACGGCGGCATCATGGCCTCCACGGCCGTGCTCACGCTGCTGGCGCTCACCGCTCAGTGGCCGGTCGCCGCCATCACCCTGTCGCTGCTGCTCGGCGTCACCGCCTTTACGACGGCACCCGCGCTCAACGCCCGGATGTTCAACGTCGCGAGCGCGGCGCCCACCCTGGCCGGGGCCACCACGACCTCGGCGTTCAACATCGGCAACACGGTCGGCCCCTGGCTCGGCGGCCTGGTCATCGGCGCCGGCTGGGGCTACCCGGCCGTCGCCTGGACCGCCGCCGCGCTGGCCGCCCTCGCGGTCGGCACCACGGCCGTGGCCTCCCGCCTGCACCAGCGGAGCGCGGCCACCGAGCCCGGCACCCGCGTGGTGGCCAGCTCGGCCAGCTCCGTGCCGAAGCCCGCCGCCCTGGCCAAGACCGACACCACCACGGCGGCGGAGCCCTGCTCCACCACCTGAGCCCTCACCGGCCAGCGGGGCGGGCGGACCCGAACCCTGGGCCCGCCCGCCCCGGCGCCCAGCCGCCGGAGGCTGAAAGGTCACGCGGTTGCGCAGGCCACGCAACCGCGTGCCCACGGGCCGACGGACCACGGGACTACGAGCCGACGACTACGGGGCGGCCCCGCCCGCCGAGCCCGGGTCGCCGAGGCTGTCGTCGCGCAGCGGGGCCGCGTCGTCGGTGCCCCGCTTCGGCCGGCGCAGCCCGGCCCCGGTGAGCCGGCGCACCAACTCCTTGCTGCTCACCTCGATCGCGCCGGCCTCGACCGCCGCCGCGTAGCTGGCCGACGGCAGGTCGTAGTGGTCGCGGTCGAAGCCGCGCTGCGGGACGCCGACGCGCTCGGCGAACTCGTGCAGCTCCGCGTACGAGACGTCGCTGATCAGGTGCGACCACATGCGGCCGTGCCCGGGCCACACGGGCGGGTCGATGTACACGGCCATCAGTGCTCGTCCTCGGCCTCGCGGTCGCGTCTCGGGCCGCGACCCCCGCCGCCCGACACCACGGAGCCCAGCGCGCCCACCCGGGCGACCGCGACCGTGGTCTTGGCGCACACCCAGTGCGGGTCGGCGCCCAACTCGGGCTCCACCTCCAGCGCGTGCGGGTCGCCCCCGCCCACGCACACCGGGCACAGCGGCCACCGCCCGTACCGTTCAAGCAGGGCGTCCTGGACGTCCTGGGCCACCAGGCCCGCCACGAACTCCGAGCCCTCGGGCCACTGCTCGACCCACCACCGGCGGTGCGCCACCGCGTCCTCCACGAGCGAGACCACGTCCGCCCGCGCCACGTCCCCCGCCGACAGATCGGCGAGCACCAGCGCCCGCGCCATGTGCAGTGTCTGTTCGAGCTCCATGCCTCCATTGTCAGGGGCACCAAGGGTTGACGCCCGCCACGACTGAAAATACCTTTCAAAGAGTGAGCAGCAGACTGAAAGAAACTTTCACCGGCGGCGGTGGCCCGCGCGGTGCCGCCGCGCCGTCCGGGCCGCTGGCCCCGGCCGCGGCTCCCGCGCCGGCCCCGGCTGCCCTGACGGCCAAGGTCCGCGCCCTGGCCCCGACCATGACCCGCTCCATGCAGCGGGTCGCCGAGACGGTCGCCGCCGACCCGGCCGGCTGCGCCGCGCTCACCGTCACCGGCCTCGCCGCGCGCACCGGCACCAGCGAGGCCACCGTCGTGCGCACCGCCCGCGTCCTGGGCTACCCGGGCTACCGGGACCTGCGGCTCGCCCTCGCCGCGCTCGCCGCCCAACAGGCCGCCGGCCGCGCGCCGGCCGTCACCGCCGACATCGCGGTGGACGACCCGATAGCCGACGTGGTCGCCAAGCTGGCCCAGGAGGAGCAGCAGTGCCTGGCGGACACCGCCGCCGCCCTCGACCCGGTCCAGCTCGACGCGGCCGTGGCGGCGCTGGTGGCCGCCCGCCGCGTGGACGCGTACGGCATCGCCGCCTCCGGACTGGTCGGCCAGGACCTGGTGCAGAAGCTGCTGCGGATCGGGCTGATCGCGCACGCCCACACCGACCCGCACCTGGCGGTCACCAACGCCGTGCAGCTCCGGCCGGGCGACGTGGCCATCGCGATCACGCACTCGGGTCGCACCATCGACGTCATCGAGCCGCTGCGCACGGCCTTCGACCAGGGCGCGACGACGGTGGCGATCACCGGGCACCCGGAGGCCGAGGTCGCCCAGTACGCGGACCTGGTGCTGACCACCTCCACCGCCCGCGAGAGCGAGCTGCGACCGGCCGCGATGTCCAGCCGTACGAGCCAACTCCTCGTCGTGGACTGCCTGTTCGTCGGCGTGGCGCAGCGCACCTACGCCACCGCGGCCCCGGCCCTGTCGGCCTCCTACCAGGCGCTGGCGCACCGCCACGACCCGCGCCCGGGCCACTGAGCCCCACCCGCCCGCTCCCGTACGCCGACCGCGAGACCCCGCCCGCGCGGCGCCGCCCGCACCCGCGCCCCCTCCGGACGCGTACGCGCACCAGCCGTACCCGCCGCACCACCCGCACCAGCTCTCTCCTGCGAACCTCCCTCATCCGTACCGAGAAAGAGCCCCCGTCGCATGAACCCCAGCACCCAGGGCCAAGCGCCCGACCGGCTCCGTGCCGAGCTCGACACCCTCACGACCGAGGCGTTCCGCCCCGAGCTGGCCGACGTCGACCGGCTCAACACGCTCGCCATCGCCCGCCTGATGAACGCGGAGGACGCCGCCGTTCCCACCGCCGTCGCCGAGCGGCTTCCCGAGGTGGCCGCCGCGATCGACGCGATCGCCGCGCGGATGGCCGACGGCGGCCGGCTGATCTACGCGGGCGCGGGCACGGCGGGCCGGCTCGGGGTGCTCGACGCCAGCGAGTGCCCGCCCACCTTCAACGCGGCCCCCGACCAGGTCATCGGCCTCATCGCGGGCGGCCCTGACGCGCTGGTGACCTCGATCGAGGGCGCCGAGGACAGCGCCGAGCTGGCCGCCGCCGACCTGGCCGCGCTGAAGCTGACCGACCGCGACAGCGTGGTGGGCGTCTCCGCGTCGGGGCGCACGCCGTACGCCGTCGGGGCCGTGACCTACGCGCGCGAGCGCGGCGCCCTGACCGTGGGGCTGGCCTGCAACGCGGGCTCGGCCCTCGCGGCCGCCGCCGAGCACGGCATCGAGGTCGTGGTCGGCCCCGAACTGCTCACCGGCTCCACCCGGCTCAAGGCGGGCACGGCCCAGAAGCTGGTGCTCAACATGGTCTCGACGCTGACCATGATCCGCCTGGGCAAGACGTACGGGAACCTGATGGTGGACGTGCGGGCGTCGAACGAGAAGCTGCGCGCCCGCTCGCGCCGCATCGTGGCGCTGGCCACCGGCGCGCCGGAGAAGGAGATCGAGGCGGCCCTCGCGGCCACCGGCGGCGAGGTGAAGAACGCCATCCTCACCCTCCTCGCGGACGTGGACGCCGCGACGGCCGAGCGGCTGCTCGCGGAGGCGAACGGCCACCTCAGAGCGGCGATCGACGCCGCCCGCGCGACCTGAGCCCGGCGGGTCGGGACAGCCCGCACGACCCGACGGCCCGCGCGGGCCCAGCCGAGCCCGGCCCGCGCCGCCCGGGCCCGGCCCCCGGGAATCCGCCCCGATGAACCGGGCCCGGACGCGCCCGAGGGCGGCACCCGCGGGGGGTGCCGCCCTCGTTCGTAGGAACAGCCGATCCGCGAGGCGGATCAGAAGTCCATGTCACCGCCCGGCATGCCGCCCGGCGCGCCCGCGGGGGCAGCCTTTTCCGGCTTGTCGGCGATGACGGCCTCGGTGGTGAGGAACAGCGCGGCGATCGACGCGGCGTTCTGCAGCGCGGAACGCGTCACCTTGGCCGGGTCGATGATGCCCTCGGCCACCAGGTCGACGTACTCGCCGGTCGCGGCGTTCAGGCCGTGACCCGGGGTCAGGTTGCGCACCTTCTCCACGACGACGCCACCCTCAAGGCCGGCGTTGACCGCGATCTGCTTGAGCGGGGCCTCCAGGGCCAGGCGCACGGCCTGCGCACCGGTGGCCTCGTCGCCCTCCAGCTCCAGCTTCTCGAAGACCGAGGAAGCCTGGAGCAGGGCCACGCCACCACCGGCGACGATGCCCTCCTCGACGGCGGCCTTGGCGTTGCGCACCGCGTCCTCGATGCGGTGCTTGCGCTCCTTGAGCTCGACCTCGGTGGCGGCACCGGCCTTGATGACGGCCACGCCGCCGGCCAGCTTCGCCAGGCGCTCCTGGAGCTTCTCGCGGTCGTAGTCCGAGTCCGAGTTCTCGATCTCGGCGCGGATCTGGTTGACCCGGCCCTGGACCTGGTCGCTGTCGCCGGCACCGTCGACGATGGTGGTCTCGTCCTTGGTGATGACGACCTTGCGGGCGCGGCCCAGCAGGTCGAGACCGGCGTTCTCCAGCTTGAGGCCGACCTCCTCGGAGATGACCGTGCCACCGGTGAGGATGGCGATGTCGCCGAGCATGGCCTTGCGGCGGTCACCGAAGCCCGGGGCCTTGACGGCGACGGACTTGAAGGTGCCACGGATCTTGTTGACCACGAGGGTGGACAGGGCCTCGCCCTCGACGTCCTCGGCGATGATCAGCAGCGGCTTGCCCGACTGCATGACCTTCTCCAGCAGCGGGAGCAGGTCCTTCACCGCGGAGATCTTGGAGTTGACGATCAGGATGTACGGGTCGTCCAGGGACGCCTCCATACGCTCCATGTCCGTCGCGAAGTACGCGGAGATGTAGCCCTTGTCGAAGCGCATGCCCTCGGTGAGCTCCAGCTCGAGACCGAAGGTCTGCGACTCCTCGACGGTGATGACGCCTTCCTTGCCGACCTTGTCCATCGCCTCGGCGATGAGCTCGCCGATCTGGGTGTCAGCGGCGGAGATGGAGGCGGTGGAGGCGATCTGCTCCTTGGTCTCCACGTCCTTGGCCTGCTCGAGGAGCTGCGCGGAGACGGCCTCGACGGCACGCTCGATGCCGCGCTTGAGGGCCATCGGGTTGGCGCCGGCGGCGACGTTCCGCAGGCCCTCCTTGACGAGCGCCTGGGCCAGGACGGTCGCGGTCGTCGTGCCGTCACCGGCGACGTCGTCCGTCTTCTTCGCGACCTCCTTGACCAGCTCGGCGCCGATCTTCTCGTACGGGTCTTCGAGCTCGATCTCCTTGGCGATGGACACACCATCGTTGGTGATCGTGGGCGCGCCCCACTTCTTCTCAAGGACGACGTTGCGGCCCTTGGGGCCGAGGGTGACCCGGACGGCGTCGGCGAGCTGGTTCATCCCGCGCTCGAGACCGCGCCGTGCCTCCTCGTCGAACGCGATGATCTTGGCCATGTGAAGTGGTCCTCCCAGGACTGGGGGTCCCCCCGGCCAGTGGCTGGGGGAGGGTGGATACTCCGGACCGCGCGCGGCGCCCGCGACGGACGGCCTGCCTGCCAGGTGGTTCCTTCCCACCCGACCTGCGGGCCTCACCGACCCGGTCCTGCTGTCACTCTCGACATCAGAGTGCTAACGCCAATGATTAGCACTCGGCACCTGAGAGTGCAAGGCGCGCTCCGCAGGAGCGTCGATGAGGGGTGGTGGTCGGGGGCGCGGTGGGCGCAAGGCGATCGGTCTGGAGCGTCGATGGACGGCGGTGGTCGGGGACGCGGTGGGCGCAAGGCGCGCTCCGAAGGAGCGTCGTTGAGGGGTGGTGGTCGGGGACGCCATCAGTGGGTGTCGCTCCGAAGGAGCGTCGTTGAGGGGTGGTGGTCGGGGACGCCATCAGTGGGTGTCGCTCCGAAGGAGCGTCGTTGAGGGGTGGTGGTCGGGGACGCCATCAGTGGGTGTCGCTCCGAAGGAGCGTCGTTGAGGGGTGGTGGTCGGGGACGCCATCAGTGGGTGTCGCTCCGCAGGGGCGTCCTTGAGGGGTGGTGGTCGGGGACGCGGTGGGCGCAAGGCCGATCGGTCGGGAGCGTCGATGGACGGTGGCGGTCGGGGACGCTGTTCGCGGGTGCGGCACCGCGTGAGCCCCCGCTCGCGTTCGCCGTACGCAGTCGCAACGCCCGGGAACGAGGGGGCGGATCGCCGGGGGCACTGCTCGCGGAGCGCCGGGGGCCGTACGAGCCGTCGGCGGGGGCGCTCGGCGCGGTGGTGTGGGCCGGGGCGGGTCGGGGTGGGTCAGGGTGGGCGCGTGCCGTGTGCGCGCCGTACACGAGGCGGCCACGTCCCCGACACGAGCCGGTCTACCCGCCCGTGCGCCAGCGGCCGTGGACGCGCGCGCCAGCGGGTCCCGAGGGGTGCGCCAGTCGCGCACCACCGCGCGTGGCCCGGGCCGCCAGCGGGGTGTGCGGTGGGGTCACGGCGGGCCGGGGCGCGCGAAGGGCCCGCACCCCCCTGCCGAGGGTGCGGGCCCTTGTTCGCGCTGCAGTCGGTCGGCGCTCAGCCGGCCACGCGGACCATGTCCGCCTGCGGCCCCTTCTGGCCCTGCGAGATCTCGAACTCGACCCGCTGGCCTTCCTCAAGGGTGCGGTACCCGTCCATCTGGATCGCGCTGTAGTGGACGAACACGTCCGCACCACCGTCGACCGCGATGAAGCCGTACCCCTTCTCCGCGTTGAACCACTTGACGGTGCCCTGAGCCATTCCTAACTCCCCTATTGCTGGCCCTTGCGCAGGACCGCACTCCGCGGACCCGGGTCAGACCTCACCCCTGAGAAACCCCTCCCATGCGGAAAGGGGACCCCTGGGGCGTGCGCCGGAACGCGTCGACCGCCGCTGAATGTATCTGCCCAGATGCCCAGAGCAACAGGTCAATCGGACGAGAATTCTGGGCGCGCGTCATCGGCCATACGAGGTGAACTCCGGTGATTACCGGTCAAGTCGGGCCGGACATGGCGGGAGCAACCCGGCAAATCATGTCCACACTTCACGCACATTTTGACGAGCCGCTGCCGCTTCCGCGTGCGGGCCCGTAAGAGAGGGAGGGAGATCAGTTCAACCTTATCGCGGTTTCAAACACGGAATTGCCCCGTCCGCTTTCTCGTGGACGGGGCAATTCGGGCAGCTCGCGATGCGGAATGCGCGGGTCAGCCGCCGGCGACGGCGGGAATGATGGAAATGCCCGCGCCGTCCGGCGTCGCCGTCTCAAGTCCCTGGGCGAAGCGCACGTCGTCGTCGTTGACGTACACGTTCACGAAGCGGCGCAGCTTGCCCTGGTCGTCGAGCACCCGGGCGGCGATGCCCTGGTGGTTCTTCTCCAGGTCCGCCAGCACCTCGCCGAGGGTCGCGCCCTCGGCGGGCACCTCGGCCTTGCCGCCGGTGTAGGTGCGCAGGATGGTCGGAATGCGAACGTTGACGCTCATGAGGGGGCCACCTTCGTGAAAGAACGGAAAGCTTGCTGATCGCGACGGACGGGGCGCCGGCCGGGTCGCGTGGCCGGCGCCGCGGGCGTCAGCCCGCCAGGCCCGCCGCGCGGAACGCGTCGAGGCTCGGCTTGATCGTCGCGGTGGGCCCGGTGGTGGGCGCGACGGCGTCCAGCGTCTTGAGCCCGTCGCCGGTGTTGAGGACGACGGTCGTGCGGGCCGGGTCGAGCTGACCGGTCTCGATGAGCTTGCGGGTGACGCCGACGGTCACGCCGCCCGCGGTCTCCGCGAAGATGCCCTCGGTGCGCGCGAGCAGCTTGATGGCGTCCACCACCTGCTCGTCGGTCACGTCCTCGACCGCTCCCCCGGTGCGCCGGGCGATGTCCAGCACGTACGGGCCGTCGGCCGGGTTCCCGATGGCCAGCGACTTGGCGATGGTGTTGGGCTTCACCGGGCGCACCACGTCGTGCCCGTCCTTGAAGGCCCGGGAGACCGGCGAACAGCCCTCGGCCTGCGCGCCGAAGATCTTGTACGGCTTGTCCTCGACCAGGCCGAGCTTGATCAGCTCCTTGAGCCCCTTGTCGATCTTCGTGAGCTGCGATCCGGAGGCGATCGGGATGACGATCTGGTCCGGGATCTCCCAGCCGAGCTGCTCGCAGATCTCGTACGCCAGCGTCTTGGAGCCCTCGCCGTAGTACGGGCGCAGGTTGACGTTGACGAAGCCCCAGCCCTCGCCCAGCGAGTCACCGATCAGCTCGCTGCAGAACCGGTTGACGTCGTCGTACGTGCCCTCGATCGCGACCAGTTCGCCGCCGTAGACCGCGGCCATGACGACCTTGCCGGCCTCCAGGTCGTGCGGGATGAACACGCAGGAGCGGAAGCCCGCGCGGGCGGCGGCTGCGCCGACCGCGCCGGCCAGGTTGCCGGTCGAGGAGCAGGAGAGCGTGGTGAAGCCGAAGGCGCGGGCGGCCTCGACGGCGATGGCCACCACCCGGTCCTTGAAGGAGTGGGTCGGATTGCCCGAGTCGTCCTTGACGTACAGACCGCCGGTGACGCCCAGCTCGCCGGCCAGCCGGTCGGCCTTGACCAGCGGGGTCAGGCCGGGGTTCAGGTTGGGCTTGGACGCGACGTCGGCGGGGACCGGCAGCAGCGGCGCGTACCGCCAGATGCTGTTCGGGCCGGTCTCGATGCGCTCGCGCAGCGCCTGCGGGTCGCCGGTCGGCAGGTCGTACGCCACCTCAAGGGGGCCGAAACACAGCGCACAGGCGAAGATCGGGCCGAGGTCGAAGCGTTCGCCGCACTCGCGGCAGGACAGCGCGGCGGCGGGGCCGAGGTCCACGGACGCGGCGGACGCGTCCGGCGTGGCGGGGGCGGTGGTGCTTTCGGTGACTTGCACAGCCATGGAGGCGAGGCCCTTTCTCCTCATCTTCCTCGCGACGCATCTCGCCACGAGACGGAATTGGCACCTTCCCCGCCGGGAGCCTCGCGGTGCGAGAAACCGACTGGAGGGTTGCCGGGGCTTCAACGGGCCGTGTCCCTCTGCCCCTCTGGATGAGCGGTATGGCAGCGGCTCCTTGGAGCCGAGCGTTTGTTGGCGTGATGACCCCGGCATGCGACGGTCATCCGCGTTGTTCAAGACTGTAACCGAAGGCTGGGACCCGGGTGAGGGTCGTCCAAACCACGAGATGAACGTAACATCGAGCGCCGCTCGGCGCGCAAAGGAGTCACGCAGGTGCTGGAAGAGGTGGAGCACTGGCTCAGTCGCCGGTCCTGGTCCGCTGCCGACCGTCCGCTCGACCTGCTCCTCGCGGCGAAACGGGCCGGTGGCACCAGCGTCAGCGTGGTGCTGCCCGCGCTGAACGAGGAGGCGACGGTCGGGGCGATCGTCGACGCGATCCGGCGTGACCTGATGCGGGCGACTCCGCTGGTGGACGAGCTGGTGGTGCTCGACTCCGGCTCGACGGACGGCACGGCCGAGGTCGCGCGCGCGGCCGGCGCGCGCGTGGTGCACCGGGACAGCCTGCTGCCCCGGGTGCCGGCGGTGCCGGGCAAGGGCGAGGTGCTGTGGCGTTCGCTGCTCGCCACCAGCGGCGACATCGTCTGCTTCGTCGACGCCGACCTGCGCGACTTCTCCGCCACCTTCGTCTCCGGGATCGTCGGCCCGCTGCTCACGGACCCGGATGTGCGGTTCGTGAAGGCCATGTACGACCGGCCGCTCGATCCGGCGCACGGGGCCGAGCCGGGCGCCGGGCCGGTCGGGCAGGGCGGTCGGGTGACCGAGCTGGTGGCCCGGCCGCTGCTGAACCTGCACTGGCCACAGCTCGCGGGGTTCGTGCAGCCGCTGGGCGGTGAGTACGCGGCGCGCCGTTCGCTGCTTGAGCGGCTGCCGTTCCCGGTCGGCTACGGCGTGGAGCTGGGCCTGCTCGTGGACGCGCTGCACACGGTCGGCCTCGACGCGCTCGGCCAGGTGGACGTGGGCGTACGCCGCCACCGCCACCAGGACGGCCAGGCCCTCGGACGGATGGCGGCGGCGATCTACCGCACGGCCCAACTGCGCCTGACCCGGGGGCACTTGGTACGACCACGGCTCACCCAGTTCACGCGCGGCGCCGGCGGCGGGTTCGAGCCGCTGACGCACCCGGTGGACACCGAGGAGCGCCCGCCGATGATCGAGATCCAGGAGTACGCGGAGCGCTGGGCGGCGTAGCGGGGTCGGCGGAGCGCCGTCATACGGAGGCGCACGGGGCGGGCGGGGCGGACGGTCTGGACGGGGCGGGCGGGGCCCGGGTGGGTGGCGGGTGACCGGCCGGGCGGGTGGGGCGGATCAGGTCCGTACGTTTGAGCGGTTCCGGTGCTGGCTAGGCTCGGCACATGGTCTCCGAGCACTCCGAGCGGGACGCCGCCGAACCCGCGCGCGACGCCGACCCCGGGCCCGGCGCCCAGGTACTGGTCGCGTCGAACCGCGGGCCCGTGTCGTACGCCCTGGCACCGCCACCACCCCGTTCGCCATCGCGAACACCGACCCCCGACGACGCGGGCGCCCCGGAGTCCGAGCCGCCCGCGCTGACCGCCAAGCGCGGCGGCGGCGGGTTGGTCTCCGGCCTCTCCGCGATCGGCGCCGACGCGCGCGCCGTGTGGGTGTGCGCCGCGCTCGGCGACGGCGACCGGGAGGCGGTGCGGCAGGCCGCGGCCCGCGCCGCCGAGGCCGACGGTCAGCGGGAGGCGGGCGGCTCCGCCGGGGCGCTGCTCGACCCGGCGGAGACCGGCGGGCAGCGGGTGCGGATGCTGGACATCGCGCCCGAGGTCTTCACCGCGGCGTACAACGGCATCGCCAACTCGGTGCTCTGGTTCGTCCACCACCTGCTGTACCAGACACCGCTGGAGCCGGCCTTCGACGCGGAGTTCCGGCGCGAGTGGGAGGCGTACGAGGCGTACAACGCCGCCTTCGCGGACGCGCTCGCCCGCGAGGCGGCGCCCGGGGCGGCCGTCCTGGTGCAGGACTACCACCTCTCGCTGGTCCCGGCGCTGCTCCGGGAGCGCCGCCCCGACCTGCGCATCGGACATTTCTCGCACACGCCGTGGGCGCCGCCGGACTACTTCCGGATGCTGCCGGACGACGTCGCCGACGCCGTGTTGCGCGGCATCCTCGGCGGCGACCGGGCCGGCTTCCTCACCGCGCGCTGGGCCGAGGCGTTCGCGGACTGCTGCGCCCGGGTGCTCGGCGCGCGCGTCGGGCGGGACGCGGCGTCGGACGAGCTGACGGTCGAGCTGGACGGGCGCACGACCCACCTCGGGGTGTACGGCCTGGGCGCGGACGCGGAGTTCCTGCGCGAGCGCGCGCACGCGGCCGACGTCGAGGAGCGCCGCACCGCGCTGCGCGCGCAGGTCGAGGGCCGCGACGCCGACGCCACGGCCACGCCGCCCGAGGGCGGAGCGGGCGCGTCGGCCGAGGACACGGACGGCGGGCGGAAGGTCATCGTCCGGGTGGACCGCACGGAGCTGTCCAAGAACATCGTGCGCGGCCTGCTCGCCTACCGGCGGCTGCTCGCCGACCGTCCCGAGTGGCGGGAGCGGGTGGTGCACGTCGCCTTCGCCTACCCGTCACGGCAGGACCTGGCGGTGTACCGGGAGTACACGCAGGAGGTCCAGCGGGTCGCGGACGCGATCAACGAGGAGTTCGGGACGCCGGGTTGGCGGCCGGTGGTGCTGCACGTCAAGGACGACTTCGCGCGCTCGCTCGCCGCGTACCGGATCGCCGACGTCGCCCTGGTGAACCCGATCAGGGACGGCATGAACCTGGTGGCCAAGGAGGTCCCGGTGGTCTCCGACGCGGGCTGCGCGCTGGTGCTCTCCCGCGAGGCGGGGGCGTACGCCGAGTTGGGCGACGACGCGCTGACGGTCAACCCGTACGACGTGCGGGCGACGGCCGACGCGCTGCACGAGGCGCTGACGATGGACCCGGACGAGCGCGCCGCGCGGACGAAGCGGCTGGCCGCGGCGGCCACGGCGCTGCCGCCCAAGCAGTGGTTCCTGGCCCAACTGCGCGCGCTGGGCGCGGCGTAGTCGCACCGCCCCACCACAGGCGAGCCGGCCGCCGTGACCGGCCGCCGCTGAGCCGCCCCCGACGCCGGGGGCGGCTCAGCGCGCTCAGAGCGCGCTCAGCGCAGCTCGTGCGCCAGGGACGAGAGCAGGTCGACCACGCCGCGCGGGCCGTCCACGACCAGGTCGGCCCGCTCGGCCAGCGCGGTGACCTCGGCGCTCCCGCTGCCCACCAGCAGCCCCGGCAGCCCGTTCGACCTGCGCCGTTCCACCGCCTCGAAGGCCGCGACGTCGCCGAGGTCGTCCCCCGCGTACAGCACGGCCTCCGCGTCCACCTCCCGTACGAACTCATCAAGCGCGACGCCCTTGTCCATGCCGGGCGGGCGCAGTTCGAGGACCAGCCGGCCCGGTTCGACGATCAGGCCGTGCCGGTCGGCGAGCGCGCCGAGCGGGCCGCGCAGCGCCTCGAACGCGCCCCGCGGGTCGGCGGCCCGGCGGGTGTGCACGGCGATGGCGCGGCCCTTGTCCTCGACCCAGGTGTCATCGGCCGCGCCGGCACGGGTGAACACCTCGGCCAGCTCGGCCCGCGCGGCGGCCACGCCCGGGTTCGGCTCGGGGGCGCGCAACTCGCCGGTGGCGGCGTCCCAGCGCTCGGCGCCGTAGTGGCCGAGCACGACCAGGTGTTCGAGGCCGGGCACGTCGGCGAAGCCGCCGTAGCCCACCGCGACCTCGGCCGGTCGGCCGGTGAGCACGAGGACCGTGCCGACCAGCGGGGCGAGGGCGGCCAGCGCCGGCACGGCCGCGGGGTGGGCCCGGGCCTGTTCCGGGTCGGGCACGATCTCGGCGAGGGTGCCGTCGAAGTCGAGAGCGATCACGGCACGTTCGGGCCGTGCGAGCAGCGCGGCGAGGCCGTCACGGCCCGCGGCGGTGGAGGGGACGGGAATGGCCATGCGGCCGACCCTACCGGTGCGCCCGCGCGCCGTCGCCGGTGCCGGTCCCGGCCAGCGACGGGGCGTCAGCGGCGGGAGCGGCGGGCGGCGCGCAGCCGGCGCAGCCGGTTGACGGTCACCGGGTCGTGCCGCAGGGCGCGCGGGTCGTCGAGGAGGGCGTTGAGCACCTGGTAGTAGCGGGTCGGCGACATGCCGAGGCGCTCGCGGATCGCCCGCTCCTTCGCACCGGGCCCCGCCCAGCCCCGGCGCTCCAGCGCCAGCACGGCCACGTCCCGCGCGGAGAGTTCGCCCTGCTCGGCGGTGGCGGGCTCGGTGGAGGTGGGCTCGCCGGCCGGCTCGGGGTCGGCCTCGGGCCCGGGCCCGGCGCTCGCGGGCGGCTCGGCGTCGGCGGCCGGCACGGCGTCGGCGGCGGGCGTTCCCTCGGCAGGACCCTCGGCGGTCGGACCGTCGGGGGTCGGGCCGTCGGGGGTCGGGCCGTCGGGGGTCGGGCCGTCGGGGGTCGGGCCACCGGGGGTCGGGTCGCCGCCGGTGGGTGGGGGGCCGGGCTCGGCGGGGTGGGTCACGCCGCCAACCTAACGTTCCTCGTTCTCCGTGGCGTCGGCCGCGCGCTGGATCTCGCCGAGCGCGGTCGACGGGTCGCCGCCCTTGGCGACCATGGTGCCCACCGAGTCCCGCAGCTTCTGGTTGACCTTGGCCCAGGACGTCTTGTCGAACGGGTAGAACTGCGCGGTCTCCAGGCCGTCGAGGAACTGCCAGAGGCTCTTGTACTCGTCGTTGCGGCGCATCGTGTCGGACGCCTCGGTGGTGACCGGCAGCAGCCGGTACTTCGCGCAGAACTCCACGACGTTCGGCTCGCTGTAGACGAAGTCGAGGAACTCGCCTATCTCCTTGCGGTGGCCGTTCTTCTTGAACGCCATCATCCAGTCGGCCACACCCATCGTGGTCGACGCGGGGCCGTCGCGCCCGGGCAGCGGTGCCACGTCGTACTCGATGCGGTGCCCGACCACCTGCTGCATCAGCGTCGGGTGGCCGTTGAGCATGCCGACCTCGCCGCGGGTGAAGGCGTTGAAGGCGTCCTGGCGGTTGAGCTTGCCCGGCGCGGTGGGCCCGGTGAGGCCCTTGCCGACGAGTTCGTCGCGCAGCCACTCCAGCGTCTCGACGTTCTCCGGCGAGTCGAGCATGTAGCTGCCGTACCCGTCGGTGTAGCCACCGCCGCCGCTGAGCAGCCAGATCAGCGTCTCGGCCTGGGCCTCCTCGCGGCCGAGCGGCAGCGCGTACGGGTACTTAACGCCGATGGCCTTGAGCTTCTCGGCCGCGGCCTGGAGTTCGTCCCAGTCGGTCGGCGGCTTGAGCACGCCCGCCTCGCCGAACAGCTTCTTGTTGTAGAAGAGCAGCCGGGTGCTGGCGCCGAACGGCATCGCGTACTGCACCCGCTTCACCTCGCCCGCCCGCGTGATGGCGGTCGGGAAGGACGCCTGGGTGCGGACGGAGAGGATCTGGTCGGCGCGGTAGAGCATGCCCTTGGCGGCGAAGTCCGCGTACGTGCCGAACTGGACGAGGTCCGGGGTGTCGCCGCTCTCGATCATCTGGGCGACCTTCTTGTCGATGTCGGCCCAGCCGAAGACGTTGACATCGATCTTGATGCTGCCGTGCTTCGTCTCGAACGCGCGGGCCAGGTCGCCCCAGTAGTTCAGGGAGCTGTTGGTGCTGGTGTCCCCGTAGTCCGCCGCGACGAGCTTGAGCCGTACGTCACCGGAGCCCGAGCCGGCACCGCAGGCGGCGAGCGTCGGAGTCACCGCCGCCGTCGCGGCACCCGCTGCCGTCAGACTCAAGAACCGCCGCCGCTGCACAACCGGTACCCACCCTCGTGCTCTGCTCTGTTTCCCGGAATCTGCCGGAGTGTCACTCTCCGACACGAGTTGCGAGTCTCCCCCCGCAACCCCCCTAAGGTCTACACCACACCTGGTCTCGCTTCGGTATCACCTGTGGCCACTTCCGCGTCACCCACACCGGCTATGGCGGCCCGGAAGGCGCCACTCCGTGTAGCGCCACCGAACCCGCTCAGACTAAGCACGACCGCCTCCGGCGAGCGGGGCCATCCCCACCCGAAGCGGTCCACACCCGCACCCCATACGGGATGATTTCCGGGCCATTCCGGCGCCTGGCCGCGCGACCGTGTGCGGTTTCACAGATCGTTTACCGGCCGCCGCCGCTCAGCCCGCGCGCCGACCGCCGTTCACGGCGACGTCGCCGACCCCACGCGCGCCGCAACCCCCGCCCCGCGCCGGGCCGCGACCCGCAGGCGCCCCACGCGGCGCACCGCGCGCGTCGTCCGCCGGGGTGTTGGGCCGCCGCCGCTACCCGACGGGATGCCCGACCGAGTGCCCGACCGGCGGCGAACGGGCGCCACTCGGGCACGGCTTCCGGCCGCCCGCGCGCGGCCGAGAACCCGTGCGGCGACAGGGCGCGACACTCCGCGACGGTGAAGTGGCCTAGACCTCTAGCGGGGAATCGCGCGAGACTGTCCCGCGTGAAACACGTCATCGCCCTCGATGTGGGCGGCACCGGAATGAAGGCCGCCCTGGTCGGGGCGGATGGCGAGCTGCTGCACACGGCCCGGCGGCCGACGGAACGCGAGCGCGGGCCGGACGCCGTGATAGCCGGCATCCTCGACTTCGCGGCCGAGCTGCACGCGATCGGCACCGAGCGCTTCGGCGCGCCCGCCGCCGCTGCCGGCGTCGCCGTGCCCGGCATCATCGACGAGGCGGCCGGGGTCGCGGTGTACGCCGCCAACCTGGGCTGGCGCGACGCGCCGCTGCGCGCCCTGCTCTCCGAGCGGCTGGCCGGCGTCCCCGTCGCGCTCGGCCACGACGTACGGACCGGTGGCCTGGCCGAGGGGCGCATCGGCGCCGGCGAGGGGACGGACCGCTTCCTGTTCGTGCCGCTCGGTACCGGCATCGCCGGTGCCATCGGCATCGACGGCCGCGTCGAGGCCGGCGCGCACGGCTACGCCGGCGAGATCGGGCACATCGTGGTGCGCCCGGGCGGCCCGGAGTGCGGCTGCGGCCAGCGCGGCTGCCTGGAGACCCTCGCGTCGGCGTCCGCCGTCAGCCGGGCGTGGGCCGCCGCCGTGGGCGACCCGGAGGCGGACGCCGCCGACTGCGCGAAGGCCGTCGCCTCGGGCGACCCGCGCGCGCTGGCCGTCTGGCAGGACGCCGTGGCCGCGCTCGCCGACGGCCTGGTCATCGCCCTCACCCTGCTCGACCCGCGCCGGCTGATCATCGGCGGCGGGCTCGCCGAGGCCAGGGACACGCTGTTCGTGCCGCTGCGCGCGGCGGTGGCCGAGCGGGTCACGTTCCAACAGCTCCCCGACATCGTCCCGGCGGCCCTCGGGGACACCGCCGGTTGCCTGGGCGCGGGTCTGCTCGCCTGGGATCTTCTCGCTACGGAGGTATCCGCCTGATGGCCGAACGAACAGCTCTCGCGGGCGCCCGCGTCGTCCTACCGTCCGGAATCGTGGAATCCGGCGTGGTGACGGTCGCGGACGGCCGCATCGTCAGCGCCGGCCCGGACGCGGCGGACGCCGCCGGAGGCGGGGGCGGCGACCGCGTCGACCTCGCCGGCCACTGGGTGGTCCCCGGCTTCGTGGACCTGCACGTGCACGGCGGCGGTGGCGCCTCGTTCTCCTCCGGCACCGCCGAGGAGTCCCTGCGGGCCATCGCCACCCACCGGCGGCACGGCACCACCACGATGCTCGCCTCCACCGTCACCGGCGACCTGGACGAGGTGGCCCGGCAGGCCCACGCCCTGTCCGAACTGGTCGAGCAGGGCGAACTGGCGGGCGTGCACTTCGAGGGCCCGTTCATCTCGCCGCACCGCTGCGGCGCGCACGAGCCGACGCTGCTGCGCGACCCGGACCCGGCCGACGTGCGCAAGCTGGTCGACGCGGCCCGCGGCACGGCCAAGATGATGACGCTGGCCCCCGAGCTGCCCGGCGGCCTGGACTCGGTGCGACTGCTCGTCGAAGCCGGCGTCATCGCGGCCGTGGGCCACACGGACTCCACGTACGACGCGACGCGCGACGCCATCGAGGCCGGCGCGAGCGTGGCCACCCACCTGTTCAACGCGATGCCCTCGCTGCTGCACCGCGCGCCGGGCCCGGTGGCCGCCCTCCTGGAGGACGAGCGGATCACCGTCGAGCTGATCAACGACGGCACGCACCTGCACCCGGCCACGCTGGAACTGGCCTTCCACCGCGCCGGCGCCGACCGGGTGGCGTTCATCACCGACGCCATGGGCGCGGCCGGCATGGAGGACGGCATCTTCCCGCTGGGCCCGATGAAGGTCGAGGTCAAGGACGGTGTGGCGCGCATCAGCGACGGCCCGACGGCGGGTTCCATCGCGGGCTCCACGCTCACCCTCGACCAGGTCTTCCGGCGCGCGGTGACCATCGACGGGCTCTCCGTCGAGCAGACCGTACGCGCCCTGTCCGCCACCCCGGCCCGGGTGCTCGGGCTCAGCGACCGCGTCGGCTCTGTCGAACCCGGCAAGGACGCCGACCTGGTGGTGCTCGACGAGCACTTCGCCCTGGTCGGCGTGATGCGCCGGGGCGCGTGGGTGGTCCGCCCGACGACCGGCTGACCCCCGGCGCCGTCGGCCGACCACCCCCCGGCCGAGGACGCGCACCACGCCCGCCCGCGGGCGACGGCTCCGGAGCGGGGCCGCGGCGCAGCCAGCCGCGGCCCCGCTCCCGCGCTCCCCGCGTTCCTCCCGCTCCCGCATTCCTCCCGCTCCCGACCGCCCCCGACCGCGCGACGGGCGCGACGCGTGCGCGCGGCAGGCAGGCGGAATGCGTCGACAACGGTTCATAACGCGTCGAAGCAGCGCGGTTGGCCTACAGGGGTGGGACAACCGCTCCGGCTTTGGCATGATCGCTGCCAGTAAGCCAACCGCTCCGAGCGCCGCACCGCGCAGCACGGACCCGGCGCGCGGGACCGGACCCCCGGCCCACGGGAACACCGCGCCGGCCGGCCCGCGCCGCGCCGCCGGGGCACCGTCACGACCACCACCAACGGGAGGGGGAGCCCGCAGTGATCCTGACCGTGACGCTCAACGCTGCCCTCGACATCACCTACCGCGTGCCACGCCTGCGGCCCCACCACAGCCACCGCGTCTCGGAGGTCATCGAGCGCCCCGGCGGCAAGGGCCTGAACGTCGCCAGGGTGCTGGCCACGCTCGGTCACGAGGCGGTCGCCACCGGCCTGGTCGGCGGCGCGACCGGCGCCGCGCTGCGCGACCAGCTCAACGCCTACCCGGGCGTCACGGACGCGTTCGTGCCCATCGCGGGCACCACCCGACGCACCGTGGGCCTCGTGGACACCTCGTCGGGCGACACCACGCAGCTCAACGAGCCGGGCCCGCAGGTCACGCCCGCCGAGTGGGCCGCCTTCGCGGACCGCTACGCGGAGCTGCTGGACGGCGCCGCGGCGGTCGCGCTGTGCGGCAGCCTGCCACCGGGGCTGCCGGTCGGCGCGTACGCCCAGTTGATACGTACCGCGCGGACCGCCGAGGTGCCGGTGCTGCTCGACACCAGCGGCGAGCCGCTGCGCCGGGGCATCGCCGCCCGGCCCGACATCGTCAAGCCGAACGCGGAGGAGCTGGCCCAGCTCACCGGGTCCACCGAGCCGGTGCGGGCCGCGCGCGACGCCAGGCGCCGGGGCGCGCACGCGGTCGCCGCCTCGCTCGGGCCCGACGGGCTGCTGGCCGTCACCGGCGACGGCGCCTGGCGCGCGAGCCCGCCGAGCCGGATCGCCGGCAACCCGACCGGCGCCGGCGACTCGGCCGTCGCCGGCCTGCTCTCCGGCCTCGCCGAGGGGCTGCCCTGGCCGGAGCGCCTCGCCCGGGCGGTGGCGCTGTCGGCGGCCACGGTGCGGGCGCCGGTGGCCGGCGAGTACGACGCGGCCACCTACGACGAACTCCTCCCCAAGGTGCGCGTCGCCAGCCACCCGGCAGCGGCGTGAGACCCCCCTCTTCGTACCGGGGCCCCCGCCCACCAGGGCCGGGGCCCGGCACGAGCGCGACCGGCAAGGACGCCGCACCGCGCGCACAGGTCGCCGGGCCGTGGCCCGGCGCGCGAACGACCGCCCGGGTGGGCCACGCGCGCGGGCTGGGTCAGCCGCGCGGTCGCCGCCGCCCGCGCGGGCACGAGGGGCCGAGCCCGGCCCGGAACGAAGGACGGACATGCCACTGGTCAGCACTGGTGAACTCGTCGGGCAGGCGCGGTCCGCGGGCCGCGCGGTCGCCGCGTTCAACGTCATCTCGCTGGAGCACGCGGAGGCGATAGCCGCCGGCGCCGAGGCGGCGGGCGCGCCCGCGATCCTCCAGGTGTCGGAGAACGCGGTGCGCTTCCACGGCGGGCGGCTCGCCCCGATCGCCGCCGCGGCTGCCGCCGTGGCCCGCGCGTCGAGCGCGCCGCTCGCGCTCCACCTCGACCACGTGGTGAGCGTGGAGTTGCTGCGCGCCGCGCACCCGGAGGGGTTCAGCTCGGTGATGTTCGACGCGTCGAAGCTGTCGTACGAGGAGAACGTCGCGGCCACCGCCGACGCCGTGCGCTGGGGTCACGAGCGGGGCATCTGGGTGGAGGCCGAGCTGGGCAAGGTCGGCGGCAAGGAGGGCGAGGCGCCGCTGGACGCGCACGCCCCGGGGGTGCGCACCGATCCGGGGGAGGCCGCGGCGTACGTGGCGGACACCGGCGTGGACGCGCTGGCCGTGGCGGTCGGCAGCTCGCACGCGATGACCGAGCGGACGGCGGCGCTCGACCACGAGCTGATCGGCCGGTTGCGGGACGCGGTGCCGGTGCCGCTGGTGCTGCACGGCTCGTCGGGCGTGCCGGACGAGGAGATCCGGGCGGCGGTGACCGCCGGCATGGTCAAGATCAACGTCGGGACGGCCCTGAACACGGCGTTCACCGGCGCGGTGCGCGAGGTGCTGGCGGTCCAGCCGGCCCTGGTCGACCCGCGCAAGTACGTGGGCCCCGGCCGGGACGCGATGGCCGAGACGGTGGCCCGCTTCCTGGCCGTGGTGCACGCCGACTGACCGGTACGCGGGGGGGGCCGGCCCGGGCCGGCCCCGCGCGCCGGGCGGGCTCTGGACCGGCCGGGGGGGTGGGTCGCGGTCAGCCTCGGGCGAGCCAGACCTGGTCGAGGTTGACGTCGCACTTGTTGCCGGCCTCGCAGGACAGCCGCACCGTGTTCGTCCCCTTGTTCAGGTTGACGATGGCCCAGGTGTGGGTCCAGCCCTTCGCCCAGTCGCCCTTCTTCGCGAGTGCGAAGTTCTTCATGCTGACGGCGCGCGGGTCTCGCTTGCTGTTCACCGTGAGGCTCAGGTTCTGGTCCTCGCCGGGTACGCCGTAGCCGACGTAGAGCCGGTACTGGCCGGCCTTCTCGACGTCCACGGTCCAGGTGGCCCCGGCGCCCGGCTTGTTGATGCCGGCGACGTACTTGCCGCCCTCGGCCTTGGCGCCCGGTATGTCGGACGCCAGGGTGGTGCCGCCGTCCAGGCGCATGGCCGAGGCGTCCTCGGTGGGCAGCGGCTCCGGCTTCTTCGTCGGCTTCGGGTCCTGGCTGGGCTCGACGGTCTCGGCCGCGGTGGGACCGGTGTTCTGGGTGGGCTCGGTCTTGTCGTCCTTGTCGCCCGAGCTGTTGGAGATCATCGCGACGGAGATGCCGATGATCACGACGACCACCACGGCTATCGCGCCGATCAGCAGGCCCTTGCTGTTGGGCCCGCGCCCCCCGCCGCCGTGCCCCGCGCCGCCGCCGTGCCCGCCGCCGTAGCCCGCGGGCGCGCCCTGCCCGTGCGCCGCCTGCCGGGGCGGCACGCCGCCGGGCGACGGGGCCCCGTGCGCGCGCTGCCGGGTCTGCTGGGGCAGCGCCTCGGGGGCGGTGTAGTGCGCGTTGTGCTGCGGGTAGCCGTAGCCGCCCTGCTGCGGCGCGGGCTGCTGCTGTTGCTGACCGTACTGTTGCTGGCCGTACTGCTGCTGACCGCCGTACTGCCGCTCGCCGACCGCGCGCACGTGGTTGTACGAGGTCCGGGGGACGCCCGGCTGCTGCGGCCCGGGGTAGCCGTAACCGCCCGTGCGTGACGAACCCTGGGTGCCCTGGCCCGCGCCCCCGTCGCCGCCCTCCTGGCGGTACAGGTAGGCGAACGGGTCGTCGTCCTGCGGCACCCCCGAGCCGTTATTGCCGGCCGTCATCCCCTGGTCACTCCCACTTCGTCCCTGATGGTCATCCGCGCTGCGGCACTCGCGTGCCAGAACAGCTCTTATCAGGGCCGGGGCGGCCGAAATAGCCGTGCGCTGTCCGGATGGCCAATATTCACGATCGATTCATTCTCGGCAGCCGTGCCGACCGGCGCAGCCTACCCCGCCGTGCAAGGCCCGCGCGGCCCGTCCACGGGGCCGCGCCCGGCCATAGCCTGCCCAGGTTGCTAACCCGCACGCCGATTCGCCTTCGACCGCGACCGCTTTTCCACGTACATGCGCTGGTCAGCGGATTGCAGCACTTCCTCGGCCGACATCCCGCAGGCCGCCCAGCTAATACCGAAACTCGCCCCCACGCGCACCGCGCGACCTTCGAAGCGAATGGGCGGAATGATCGCGTTTCGCAGCCGTACGGCGAGATCCTGCGCGTCGGCCCGGCCCAGTCCATCGGCCAGGACCACGAACTCGTCGCCGCCGAGCCTGGCCACCGTGTCGCCGTCCCGCACGCCGTGCGAGAGCCGGCGGGCGACCTCGATGAGCACCGCGTCGCCGGTGTGGTGGCCGAACCTGTCGTTGATCGACTTGAAGCCGTCGAGGTCGCAGAAGAGCACCGCGAGCCCCTTGGTGCCGTCGTCCTCCTCGCCCTCGGCGGGCGCGTAGGTGTGCACGTGGTGGTCGAACGGGCCGCCGTCGGAGCCGCCGGTGAGCCCCTCCAGGGCGTCGGCGTCGAGCCCGGCGAAGCCGCCCAGGCCGCCGAGGTCCACCGCCGAGTCGAAGCCGTCGAGCCCGAACCCCTGCACGTACGCGTCCTGCTCGACGCTGCCGACGAGGGCCGCCTCCCGCACGGCCGCCCCGGCCTGGTACGCGCCGTCCGGGCCCACGCCGGCGCTCTCCGCGCCCGCGTAGGCGGGCTGCGGCGGGCGGGCGCACAGCCGGGCGCCGAGCCGGGTGCGCAGCTCGGCGCTGTTGGGCAGCCCGGTCAGCGAGTCGTGGCTGGCGCGGTGCGCGAGTTGCAGTTCGTGCCGCTTGCGCTCCTCGATGTCCTCGACGTGGGTGAGCAGGAAGCGCGGCCCGTCGGCGGCGTCGGCGACCACCGAGTTGCGCAGCGAGACCCACATGTACGTGCCGTCGCGCCGCACCAGCCGCAGCTCGGCGCGGCCCCCCTCGGCCGAGGTGCGCAGCAGGGTGCCGATGTCCTCGGGGTGCACGAGGTCGGAGAAGGAGTAGCGGCGCAGCGCGGTGGCCGAGCGGCCGAGCAGCCGGCACAGCGCGTCGTTGGTGCGCAGCAGCCGGCCGTGCTGGTCGCCGCCCATCTCCGCGATGGCCATGCCGCTGGGCGCGTACTCGAACGCCTGCCGGAAGCTCTCCTCGCTGGCCCGCAGCGCCTGCTGGTCGCGCTCCAGGCGCATCAGCGCGCGCTGCATGTTGGCGCGCAGCCGGGCGTTGCCGATGGCGATGGCCGAGTGGAACGCGTACATCTGCAGGGCCTCGCGGCCCCAGGCGCCGGGGCGGCGACCGTTGCGCGGCTTGTCCACGGAGATCACGCCGAGCAGCTCGCCGTGCGGCGAGCCGGCGGCGCGCATCGGCGCGAACAGCCGGTCCATCGGGTGCCACTCGTCGGGGAAGCGTGGCGCCGGACCGGCGACGTGCCACTGCGGCACGTCGTCGTCGTCGAGCACCCAGCCCTCGGTGTACGGGATGAATCTCAGGTCGCCCCAGCGCTCGCCCATCGAGAGCCGCCGCTCCCAGGACGTCCGCGAGCCGACCCGGCCCGCCATGAGCGCCTCGGCCCCGGGGCTGCCGCTGACCGCGGCCACCACCAGGTCTCCGTCCGGGCGGACCAGGTTGACGGCTGACAGCTCGTATCCCAGGCCCTGGATCACTCCGTCGGCGACGGTTTGCAGGGTCTCCGCCAGACTGCGTCCGGTGTTCAGTTCTGCGACTACTTGATGTAGCTGTCGCAGGGTCGCAAGGCGGATGTACGGCTCCGACTCGGTCTCCATCGATCGCTCTCCCCCGAGACCTCGACAGCAACTCCAGAATTTCTCGTCGTCTCTCACTGCCACGGCCACTGAATCACAGCGAGCTGTCCACCCGGTACACAGGGTCAACAATTACTGCCCGTTGTGACTCATGTCACAGCGTGTGTCCGGCGTGGGGATAAAGCCGTTACACGGGCTCAGACGGGCCGCGCGATATTTCCTGAAAGCAAATCCGGAATGCGATTACGTTTACCGGGGGCGACCGTTTCGAATATCGGTGCGGATTTGCGCGCACCTCGCGAGCGCCCCCACGACGCCTCGCCAGCGCCCCGTCGGCGCCTCTTGAGCGCCCCCTCAGCGTCCCGCCGGCGGCCCGCCGGCGCTCAGCCCAGGGACCTAGGGCTCCCCTCCGCCGGGAGCCCGATGCGGCCGGGTGGGGCGGGGGGTTAGCGTCGAAGGCGTGTTGCGAACCTCGTCCTCTTCGGTCCCATCCGCCCCGTCCGACCCAGGCGCCGCCTCGGCCGCCGCCCCGGGCACCCCTGGCGCCCCGAGCGCCCCGGAGGCCACGCCCGCCCCGGGCGCCATGCCCCGGGCGGAGCCGGGGCGCGCCGTCCCGCATGCTGGTGGGGTGAGCGAGGACGAGTTCCGGGCCGCCCTGGCGCGGCTGGCGGCCGGCGTGGTGTTGGTGACGGCGCACGACGAGGAGGAGGGACCGCGCGGCGAGGACGTCGGCATGACCGCCACGGCCTTCCTGTCGGTCTCGCTGGACCCGCCGCTGGTGATGGTGAGCGTCCGCAACGGGTCGCGGATGGACGACGTGCTGGAGCGGCAGCCGCTGTGGGCGGTGTCGCTGCTCGCCGAGGGCCAGCGGCAGATCGCGGGCCGGTTCGCGATGAAGGGCCGGGTCAGCGACCGGCTGCTGTTCGAGGAGCTGTCCCACACCCGTGGCGAGGCGTCCGGCGCGCCGCTGATCAGCGGCGCGCTGGCGACCCTGGAGTGCCGTACGGAGCAGCGCGTCCAGGCGGGCGACCACGTCCTGGTGATCGCCCGCGTCCTGACGGCTCACACGCCCAGCGCGGCGGGCGGCCCGCTGACGTACTTCCGCGGCCGGTACCGCCACCTGAGCTGAGCCGCGCCGGGGCCGCGCGCACCCCTGGGGCCTCCCACGCCCCCGTGTTCCCCTGCGCCCCGTGGGGCCCGAACCCGCCCCACGGGCCGAGCCCTCTCCTGACGTAACTGACAGACCATCAGCTACCCTTCAGCTCAACGTCGTCGCTCCGCGGGTGGGGGTTCGCCCGCGGGCATAAGGGGGCAAGGGTGGCCGGACCGACACCTCCGCACGTCACCTCGCCGGGGAGGGCGCCAAGGGCCGACGCGCGCATGGCTCCTCGCGCCGCCCGTACCACCCGCACCGCTCGCGCGACCGCTCACACGCCCGCCGCCGACCCGGCGCGCGGCGGGCGTCCCGCGCCCCTTGGCACACTCGGCCGGGCGGCGCGATGGCATGCTCGATTCCGTACCGGAAGGGGTGTCGGACAGCACGCTCTCGCTGTCGGGAACGGGTGTGCGTGATATGCCTGGCGCAACTGCCGTGGCAGCGGCGCTAAGCGCCCGACCGGGCAGCGCCGGTGGTACGTACGGCTGTTCGCATACGAGAAGCGGCCGGGCCCGTAATGGCGCCCCGATATCGCCGCGCGGCGGGCCGCCGGCGCTTTGTGATCCACCCTGGCAATAGCCGGCAATTCCGCTCCCGGAGGCGCCACGATTTCCCCGGGAAACGGGTGGTCGGCGCACTCCCGTACGGCCGGGCGCCGGCGCGATCGGGCGGGGAAACCGTTTCTCGTGGGGCGGCGGAGACGGGATCCCCGGCGCCGTACGACGACGGTTCCGCGGCCCGTACGAGACAGTCCGGGGCCCGCACGAGAGGGCTAGTGCCAGTCGCGCCCGGAACGGCCCCGCTTGGTGTCGCCGCGCTGCTTCTTCTCGCGCAGCCGGCGCTCGTTGATGCCGCGCGGGATGCGGGTGGGGCGGCGCGGCTTGGGGGGCGGCGCGGTGGCCTCGGCGAGCAGGGAGGCCAAGCGGACGGCCGCGGTCTCGCGGTTGCGCCACTGGGAGCGGTGCTCCGACGCCCGCACGGACACCACGCCGTTCACCAGCCGCCCGGCCAGCCGCTGGAGCGCGCGCTCCTTCCACACGGGCGGCAACGCCTCGGTCGCGGCCAGGTCGAACCGCAGCTCCACCTGGCTGTCACTGGTGTTGACGTGCTGCCCGCCGGGCCCCGACGAACGGGAGAAACGCCAGATCAGCTCGGCCTCCGGCAGGGAGACCGAGCCACGGATGACATAGGGCCCGGGCATGCCCCCATGCTCCCGCGTTGACGCGCTCCCGTCACCCGCATTTCCCGCCCGCCCCGCGCCACGCGCCCGGCGCACCCCGCCACCGGCTGAGCCCGCCACGTGCGGCCTCCACCCCGACCAAAAGCGGAACGATTCACTCCGTACCGCCAGAGTTTGGCAAAGAAAGTAAAGGGGGCTGGAACCCTGCGGTCCCCTGCTGGCGTTGTGAGGGGTGACGGTAGCTTCGTGGTCGTCACGAAGACCGACCATCGACCAGTACAAGAAGGGGACACCCCATGGCTGTAAGCCTGTCCAAGGGCGGCAACGTCTCGCTCACCAAGGAGGCACCGGGCCTGACCGCCGTCACGGTGGGCCTCGGCTGGGACGTCCGCACCACCACCGGCCAGGACTTCGACCTGGACGCCAGCGCCATCGCCGTGAACCCGAGCGGCAAGGTCTACTCGGACCAGCACTTCGTCTTCTTCAACAACAAGGCGACGCCGGACCAGTCGATCGTGCACACCGGTGACAACGTCACCGGTGAGGGCGAGGGCGACGACGAGCAGATCAACGTCAACCTGGCCGGCCTGCCCGCCGACGTCGAGAAGATCGTCTTCCCGGTCTCCATCTACGACGCCGAGAGCCGCAGCCAGAACTTCGGCCAGGTGCGCAACGCGTACATCCGCATCCTCAACCAGGCCGGTGGCGTGGAGATCGCCCGCTACGACCTGAGCGAGGACGCGGCGACCGAGACCGCCATGGTCTTCGGCGAGCTGTACCGCAACGGCGCCGAGTGGAAGTTCCGCGCCGTCGGCCAGGGCTACGCCTCCGGCCTCACGGGCATCGCGCAGGACTTTGGCGTCAACGTCTGAGACTCGACCTCACCGTCTGAGTAGGGGACGGGCTCACCGCCCGCCACCTCGATGAGTCGAGGAATCCCCAGGCCAGGGGCCAGACCTTCGGGTCTGGCCCCTCCCTGCTTCCACGGCCCACGGCGGCCCGCCGCCGCCACGCGTGCTGATCTGGGGCTGACTGGTGCTGATCTGGGGCTGGCTGGTGCTGACCGGTGCTGACGTGGCGTCGGCTGGCCGGCCACTCGTCGGCTGGCCGGCCTCTCGTCGGCCGGTACGCCCCGTAAGACCGGGGCTTGGGAGTTACGGAGTGTCGCGCCCGCTCCACAAGGCCGTCGCGCCGCTAGTCGCGTACGCGCATAAACCGACGGGCACGGATCACGGCGCGATCGCCACGGCCGGGGAGCGACGGCGGCCCGGCCGCGCGTCTCACACCCGTTCACCCGTCAACCCGACGCCTCCCGCGGTCGGTTGATGACCTGACCAGGGTCGTCCAGCCAGACGTGCTGGCCGCGCTCGTCCACCGTGAGGCCGAACCGGTCGTACGCGGGCTCTCCCTGGGCCACCCACCAGGCGTGGGCGTCCGCCACCTCGTCCCACAGCCGACGTGGTCCGGCCTGGTAGACCTTGGCCCGCTCGCGGTCGTCCCGGAAGACCACGACGGCCCAGGAGCGGTCCGTGAGCCCGTAGAACCAGACGGCCCGCTGCCCGTCGTGCTTGCGATCGACGTTCCTGGCGACGTGGGGCACCCGCAGCCCGAGTGCGAAGTCGACCGCGTCGAAGCTTCCCGTGCCGAGGAGTTGGGCCTCCGTCAGCGCGGTGGACGAGGTGTCGGCGGCCGGTAGGGCGCCGGGTGGGACGTAGTCGTCGTGTCGCGGCCAGACCAGCCGCTGGGAGCGCATCCGCATGAAGGCCACGGGCCGGGTGAACGGGCCACTGGCGCCGCGTCCGTCCGGCGCGACCACCAGGCGCGCCGTCGCCTCGCCCGGCCCGTAGTACGTCCCCCACGGCACGAGCAGCACTCCGCCCGGCCGCACCTGCACCACCCAGGCGTACGGGATCTGGCGCAGCCCGCAGGTGGCGATCAGGCGGTCGTACGGTGCCCCGTCGGCGTGCCCGAGGAAGCCGTCGCCGTGCACCACCCGCACCGGCAGCCCGAAGTCCGTCAGGCGCCGCCGGGCCTCATCGGCCACGGCCCGGTCCACCTCGATGGTGACGACGTTCTCCGCGCCCAGCCGGTGCGCCAGCAGGGCCGCGTTCCAGCCGGTGCCCGTGCCGATCTCCAGCGCGCGCTGTCCCGGCCGCGCGTCGAGGTCGGCCAGCATCGCGGAGACGAGGCTGGGCATGGACGAGGACGAGGTGAACGACCGTCCGGGCGCTTCGCCCCGGTGGTTGCCGTCGTCCCACTGGGTGACGATGGGCTCGTCCGCGTCGGCGTGCCGCTGCCACGCCCGCGGGTCCCGCGCCCTGTCGACCGAGGTGGTCTCGCCGGTCGCCATGTCATGGGGCCATATGAGGTCGGGCAGGAAGCGGGAGCGCGGCACGGCCTCCAGCGTCGAGGCCCAGGCGTCCCGCGCGGCGAGGGTGTGCGGGGCGAGCCGCGCCGGCCTTCCCCCTGCGGGGTGGCATGTCCCTGCGGGGCCGGGTGCCGCTTCGGCCTTCCGCGTCACTTGCGGTGCGTCCCGTCGCCGGGGGGCGTCGATCCGTCCGGGTGGGGCTCGTCCGTCGGCTGCCACGGCTGCCCGGGGTGGCCGTCGCCGTCCTCGTCACCGCCGCCGTGGCCCCGCTGGGGGCGTGTGGACGTGTCCCGCGCGGTCATCTGTGCCTCCGTACGTCGTGAGGTGGCCCGGGAGGGCCGGGTGAGAGCGAGGCTCGTGTCGCAGCCCTACGGGTACGCCCGCACGCGGGGCCGATGCGAACGTGCGGGCAGCGCACGGGCGTTGTCGCTCGGCTCGCCTAGTTTCGCGGCCGCGGCCGGGCCCCCACAACGCCCTCCGCCCGGCGCGCGGGTGCACGCCCAGAGCGCCCACGGCCCAGCCCCCACTCCCCATCCACTCCCCACCCCACCTGCGAAAACCCCGTGACCGGCAGCCGGCCCGGGTGTCATAGTCCCGCCGTGAACACGACCCGCGCCGCGTGCGCGCCCCGCGAATTGCCCGATGGACTCGTCCTGCGCGAGACGGTTCCCGGGGACCTGGAGCAGATCGGGGCGTTGCTCGCCGCGCGTGGTGCGGAGGAGGACGCGGTCGACCACCGGCTGGTGGTCACCGATCCCGACGCCGGCTGGTCCGCGTGCGCGGTGGTGGTGGACGGGGATCGGGTGGTGTCGACGGCGACGCTGCTCGACGAGGAGGTCCGGGTCGGGGACGTACGACTGCCGGCCGGGCAGGTGGAGTTGGTCGCCACCGACCGGGCGTACGAGGGGCGGGGGCTCGTGCGGGCGCTCATGGGGTGGGCGCACGAGCGCTCGGCCGCGCGGGGGCACGTCGTCCAGGTGATGATCGGCATCCCGTACTTCTACCGGCTGTTCGGCTACGAGTACGCCATCGACATCCCGCCCGCGCTCGCCGTCACCGTCCCGCCGTCCGGCGACGGCACGCCCGCGCTGCGCGCCGCGCGGCCCGACGACGTCCCCGCCCTCGCGGCGCTCCAGGACGCGGCCCAGGCCCCCTTCGACGTGGCGGTGCCGCACTCGGCGCCGCGCTGGCGCTGGCTGCTCGGGCACGACGCGAGCGACCTGTGGGTGCTGGAGCGGGGCGGCGCCGTCGTGGCCTCCGCGCGCACCACGCCGCCCGGCGACGGCGTGCTGGTGGCGGAGGCCGCGGCGGTGGACGAGGCCGCCGCGCGGGAGTTGCTGCGCGGCGTCGCGGCCCGGTGCCCGGGGGCGGCGCCGCGCGTCGTCCACCGGGCCGGCACCGTGGCGGCCTCGGCCTGGCGGGAGTGGGTGGACCACACGCCGCGCGGCCGGGCGAACCAGTTCTACGTCCGCGTACCGGACCCGGCGGCGCTCCTGAACCGACTGCGTCCGCTGCTGTGGCGGCGCCTGACCACGACCGGCGTCGACCTGCCCGACGGCGACATCGTGCTGTCCACCTTCGGCGCCCACTACCGCGTCCCGGTACTCGCCGACGGCCTCGGCGAGGTCGTCACGGGCGGCCCGCGCCAGTACCCCGGCAAGGGCGGCGCCGCCGTGGCCCCCGACCACCTGCCCGCCCTGCTCCTCGGCCCGCACGGCATGGCCGGCCTCACCCGGCTCCGCCCGGACGTGTACGCGACGCAGCGCGAGCTGTTCCACACGCTGTTCCCGCCGCTCACGGCGGACGTGCTGAGCTACTACCTGCCGTACTAGACCTCCCGTGCCGTACTGGTCCTCCCGTACGACAGGTCCGTCCCGCCAGCCGACCGGGCCGGCCCGCCGGCGTGCGACCGGCCAGCGCCGGGGAAGCGGCGCGTGTTCGGTCCCACGGGCGCGTGCCCGGCGCCGGGGAGGAAGCCCGGGAGGGGTGCCACGGTGGCCTGACCGCCGGGCCCGGTGGCGTGATCGCCGGACTGGATGGCGTGACCGCGGGCCCGGCCCTTGACGTACGCGCCACCGACGGCCAATTCTCCGCTGGTTGGGTCACGACGTGCACACGCACCGCGAACGAGAGGCTCCCCCATGCCCACATCCGAGTCCGCAGCCGAGTCGGTCCCCGAGTCCGGGCCCGAGCCCACGGCCGGCCCCGCCGCCGACGAGCGCTCCGCGCCCGCCATCTCCCGACGCAACGCCGGCCGGTTGCTCGGCGGCGCGGCGGCGGCCTCGCTGTTCGTCGGCGCGCGGCCGGCGTTCGCCGCCGCGTCGGGCAAGGCCGACCTGGTCTTCCGGAACGGCGACGTGATCACGATGGACCCGCGACGGCCGAGGGCGTCGGCCGTCGCCGTCCGGGCGGGCCGCATCGCGTACGTCGGCGACGACGCCGGCGCCCGCGCGTTCACCGGGCCCGGCACCGAGGTGGTCGACCTGCGCGGCGGCAGCCTGCTCCCCGGCATCAACGACACCCATCTGCACGCCGCCGTCTACCGGTTGAACCTGCCGCCGTACGTCGTCGACCTCGGCCCGACGGCGGTGAGGTCCGTCGCCGACATCGTCGCCGCGGTGGCCGCCGAGGCCGGCCGGTTACCGGCCGGGCAGTGGGTGCGCGGCGCCGGCTGGAACCCGAGCCGACTGGCCGAGCAACGCGGCCCGAACCGCGACGACCTGGACCGCGTCTCGCCCGACCACCCGGTCTTCCTCCAGGACAGCGGCTACCACGTCAGCGCGGTCAACTCGCGCGCCCTCGCCCTCGCCGGGATCACCGACGTCGGCCCCGGCGACCCCAGACAGCCGGGGGTCGAGTACGACGCGAACGGCCGCCCCACCGGGGTGTTGCGGTACGGGGCGCAGGCGCTGGTGCAGTTGCTGCTGCCGGCCCGGTCCCGAGACGAGCGCAAGGAGGCCCTCCGGGACGCGGTCGCCCGCCTGCACGCCCAGGGCATCACGAGCTTCACCGACCCGGGTCTGGGCCCCGGCGGTGACGGGCTCGGCGGCGGGACGCAGGGGATGGAGACCCTGCACGCGTACGCGGACCTGGCGCGATCCGGCGAGTTGCGGGCGCGGGTGAGCACGCTCTTCCTGCCCTGCTCCCAGTCCGGCGGGTCCGCCGCCGCGGTCGACGCGGCGCTGCGCGACTTCACGCCGCCGACCGGCGTCGACCCGCGCCGGTTGGCGGTACGCGGCGTCAAGCTGTTCTCCGACAGCGGCGGCGACCTGCTGGTGGAGGGGGACACGAACGAGGAGCGGGCCGCCGAGCTGACCGAGATGATCCGGATCGCGCACGCGGCGGGCTACCAGTTGGGCGTGCACTGCTACCGCTGGGTGCCCACCGTCGTGGAGGCGTTCGTCGCCGCGCTGCGCAGCCACCCACGGCCCGACGCCCGACACGTCGTCATGCACGGCCCGTTCGTCCCGACGAGCCTGTTGCCGACCATGGCCGAGCACCGGATCGGCCTCGGGCCGCAGGCCCAGAGCTGGGCGAACGTGGTGCACGGCGCGGCCCAGGGTCCGGAGGGTGACGGGTTCCTGCCGTGGCGCTCGGTGGTCGACGCCGGGGTGCCCTTCGTCGGCAGCTCGGACGCCCCGGTCAACGAGCCCGACTGGCGGGCGGGCGTACGGGCCCTGGTGACCCGCGTCGGCGCCTGCGGCGAGGTGCACGGCCCGGACCAACGCCTCACCCTGGACCAGGCCCTGGCCGCCTACACCACCGCCGGCGCCTGGCAGGACTTCGCCCAGGGTTGGAAGGGCTCGGTGAGCGTGGGCAAGGTGGCCGACCTGTGCGCGCTCGGCGCCAACCTGCGTACCACGCCCCCGGAGGACATCACCTCCGTGCCGGTGTCGATGACCGTCTTCGACGGGCGGGTGGTGTACGAGGGCGCCGCGGGCTGACGGGTCGCGGGGCCGTCAGCCCGGTCCAGGTGTCCGGGGCCCGAGACCGGCGTGCGGCACCGAGTCGACGGGCTGCGGAGAGCCGTGGCCCGTCGTGGGTCAACTCGCGCTCCACGTACCGCTGGAGGTTCCCGGCGGCGGCGCCGGGACGGCACTCGCCGCCGGGGCTCGCGCTACTTCGCCGGGAAGAGCCGCAGCTTCGCGGTGTCCCCCGTAATGGCGAGAACGGAGATCGACAGTTCGTTGATGGTGGCGGGCCCGCCCTGGTCGGGGCGCTGCCCGAGCAGGTTGGAGGTGAATCCGCTCGGGTCGACCGAGCTGATGTCCACGCCCTCGCCGCTGACGGCGCCCACCGTGAACGGTCCCGCGCGCAGGCCGGCGGCGCGCGGGAGTTCGGTGCCCTTGGTCACGATGACCGTGCAGCTTCCGTCCGCGCACGACCGCAACTCGGCCGGTGACGACGGCTTCATCGGCTTCACCGGCTTCACCTCGGTCGGCGACGGCGACGCGGAGGGCCTCGTGGGCGAGGGCGTGGGCGAGGCGGGCGACGGTTCGGCCGAACGCGAGGGTGTGGTCGGCCCGGGCGCCCCCGTGTCGCCGCCCGAGTCGGAGCCGCAGCCGGTCAGCGCGGCGGCGATGGCCAGGACACAGACGGCCCCCGCCGCCGTGCCGTGCGCCACGGAGAGCCTGGTCCCACGGCGGCGGGCCGGTGATTCCGATGTCGTCATGAGGCCGTTCTATCCGCGCGCGCCCGGGAGGGGTCCCGGACGCCGACCGCCCCGGTCTCGGTCCGGCTCGCCTCCGCGTCGCGACGTCCCCAACAACATGCCAGCACGGACGCCTGATGTTCGCCCGCGCTGGCCTCAACCTCCCGTGCGGGCGCGTGCTGTTGGCGTGGCGAAGCCTTGCCCGACACCACCACCAGCGGTGATCATGACCGCTGTGCACCGTCCGTCCCAGGGGAGAAGACCCCGTAGCAGTGAGCCTCCACCGGAGTGGGCCGAGAGGGTACGCCTGCGGACCGTTGACGCGGAGGGTGGCACGCAAGAGGTCACCGTCCAGATCAGTACCCCCTCCGCAGGGCTGATCGAGCTTCTTGACGGTCACTCCCGGGCCGTCATCAGGGGGTCGGACTACCTCGACTGCCTCGTCCGGCTCCGGAGGCGACTGGAACGTGAGGGCCGGCTGCTCTGCTGCCAGGGGGCTCGCCCGAACGTCCACCCTTCCGGCCAACTGCGGCAGTTCACCAACGGGCGACAGGCTTATGTGCTCCCCTCGGAGGCCGAGAACGAAGCTCCCGTGACAGTCGACATCTTCGCCCCCGCGCTCCCCGGCGACGTCGTGAGTCTCCACGAGCAACGCGCATCGGTAGTCACGTACTGGAACGCCCGCAACCCGGATCACCAGATCTGACCGTGCCATGGCACCGATCACCCATCGTGGGTCCGTCACGGAAGTCGTGCCAGAACCGTCTCTCGTGGGCGGACCACAACGTCCGATGACCGCCAGCACCACCCCGCCGGGGCCACCACGCTGGCGGCATGACGATGTCACCAGCGGCGGACGCCGCGACGGTCCTCAGTGGGATGTACGCGGCCGAGGCCGCGTACCTGGCGGCCGGCGGACCCGGCGAGGCGTCCTTCGCACTCCTCGCCCCCTTCTTCGCGCCGGACGTCACGCTGCACCAGGCCGACGGCCTGCCGTACGGGGGCACGTGGCGCGGGCGCGACGGCATTCGGCGGTTCTTCCTCGCGATGGCGCGGACCTGGGAGTCGTTCGAGATGGTGGAGCAGGAGTTCCTCGCTACCGGCGCGACCGCGGTCGTCCTCACCCACGTGCGTGCCCGCGCGCGGGCGACCGGCCGTGAACTCGCCTTTCCGATCCTGCAGACGGTCACGGTCGAGGGCGGCCGGATCACCGAGGTCCGCCCGTTCTACTGGGACACCCTGGCCATCGCGGACGCCTGCGGCACATCGTCCCGAGCGGCCTGAGACGCCTCGGCCCCGACCGGTCCGCCCGGCCGGGGCCGTGCCATGTCCGTACGTCAGGCGACGGGAACGGTAACGGGCTCGCGGCCGGCCACGGATGCCGACCAGGCCGCCGCCCCGGAGGGCGGGGACCCGGCGCCCCTACAGCGCCCGCTCGAGGGCCGTGGTCAGGGCGACCGGGGTGACGTCGAGGCGGTCGAAGCGCCAGCCGGCGTCGGTGCGGCGGGCCCGGTAGCGGTGGATGCCGGCGGCGACGGCCTCCGTCGTGTCATCGATGACGAAGACGGCGATGTCGTGGGCCCGCACCGTGGCGGTCGCGCCGTCGATCTCGATGACGAGGTTGGACTTGTTGTGCAGGGTGCGGGCGTAGTCGTCGTGGCGCGCGCGGACGAGGTCGACGAGTTGCTCGATGCCGTGGGCCTCGCCGCGCAGCGAGGTGACCACGACGTCCTGGGTGAAGAGGCGGTCGGTCTCGTCGTAGCGGCCCTCGTCGATCCACAGGCTGTGGCGGGCGACCAGGTCGGACAGCTCGGCGCGGTCGGCGAGGTCTCGGAGCAGGGTTTCGGTGCCGGTCATGGCGGCCTCTCAAACGGTTAGGATTACTAACGTTAGGATTCCTTACGAACGTATATCGTTAGTACCACTAACGCAACAGCTAGGCTGTCGGCATGGAGACCGGCGACGAGACGCGCTTCGACCGCGGCGACGAGACCCCCGAGCGGCTCAAGGGCCAGCTCTCGCGCCTCGTCGGGATGACCGCCGCGCAACTGCGGCGCGTGGCGGGCGACGCGCTCGGCGCGGTGGGGGCCCGCAAGGACCACTTCGTGGTGCTCGCCACGCTCGCCGAGTTCGGGTCGGCGAGCCAGGCGGCCCTCTCCGACCGCACCCGGATCTACAAGAGCGACCTCGTCGCCGTCCTCAACGACCTCGCGGACGGCGGCTGGGTGCGCCGCGCCCCCGACCCGGTCGACCGGCGCCGCAACGTCGTCACCCTCACCGACAGCGGCGAGCGCCGCCTCGCGGAACTCGACCGCGTCCTCGCCGACGTCAACGAGCGCGTCATGGCCCCGCTCGACCACGACGAGCGCAGGCAACTCTTCGCCCTGCTCGGCCGCGTCAACGCGCACCTCGACACCCCGCCCGGACGGCCCGGCCACGCCTGAGCGCGCCCGCTCGCGCCCGCTCCGCCGGGCCGCGCCCCATCGCGTCCGCGCCCGTCCGGCCGTGCCCGTTCGCGCCCGATTCGCGCGCGGCGGTCGCGTCGACGGCGTCGCCGCGCGCGGCACGAGCCGCGCGGTGGCTCTCCGTATCGCTCGCGGCGAGTCGGGCACACAGCGCGACGGAGCGGGTACGCGGACACCACGCGGCCCCCTGGTGGCGGGCGCGCCCCAATGCGAGAGTGGCCGCGCTAGCGGTCACGGTCACGGTCGTGGCCGGGGCCTGGGCAACTGCCCAGACGTGCGCGGATTTCCCTAGTTTCCGCATAGTTGCCCCCACAGGAGAAGGGAACACGGCAGGTGAGCCAGGAACGCGAGTGGAATCAGGGTGTGGCGGCCCTGTTGCGGCACACCGCGTGGCAGCACCCGAAGCGGTACGTGGGGCCGCACGGCGACTCGTGCTACGTGGCCAGCGAGGCCGCGGACAGCCCCCTGGCCAACCTCATGCAGAGCATGGAGGACGGCGCGCTCGACCACGTGGCGTCGGTGACCGAGCACGCCCGGGCCACCCTGCACAGCACGGCGTCGGAGGACCAGCTCCGGTGCGCGCTGAGCGAACTGGTGCTCTCGTCCGAGAAGGCCCTGCGGATCGCCGCGTGCCGGGGCGAGCGGCTGACCGCCGACGCGGCGGACGAACCGGCCGATGACGAGGACACCACCCCCACCCGCTGACCCCTGCCCCCCTGACCCCTTTCCCCGATCCTTTCCCCTCCCTCTCCTCCCGGCCCCGTACGGTCTCGTCCGGCCTCGTCCGGTGCCACCCCGTTCTCATACGGTCTCGTGCGGTCCCATCCGCTCTCGTGCGGTCTCCCTTCCGGTCCGGTGTGGTCTCGTACGGTCGCTGGCGCGCGGGCTCGGGGCGGCGGGGCGTGGGGGTTGGCGCTGGGCCGGTTCGCCGACGTCGCACGTCGTGGCGTGGGCCGCGTCGGTTGGACGGTCGGGGCGCGGCGTACGAGAGTGGGGGCCGCGCGGTGCGCGGAAGTGGAACCGCGGGGCGCGAAACGTAGAGAGAGGTAGCTCGCATGGCACAGCAGGTGCGTGGCGTGGTGGCCCTGGGCAAGGGGCAGCCGGTCCGGGTGGAGACCATCGTGGTGCCCGACCCGGGTCCGGGCGAGGCGGTCGTACGGGTCCAGGCGTGCGGCGTGTGCCACACCGACCTGCACTACCGTGAGGGCGGCATCAACGACGACTTCCCGTTCCTGCTCGGGCACGAGGCGGCGGGCGTCGTGGAGTCGGTCGGCGACGGGGTGAGCGACGTGGCGCCCGGCGACTTCGTGATCCTGAACTGGCGCGCGGTGTGCGGCCAGTGTCGGGCGTGCAAGCGGGGCCGCCCGTGGTACTGCTTCGCGACCCACAACGCCACCCAGAAGATGACCCTGGCCGAGGGCCCGTCGGCCGGCGCCGAGCTGACGCCGGCGCTGGGCATCGGGGCGTTCGCGGAGAAGACGCTGGTGGCCGCCGGCCAGTGCACCAAGGTGGACCCGGCCGCCTCGCCGGCCGCCGCCGGCCTGCTCGGCTGCGGCGTGATGGCCGGCATCGGCGCCGCCATCAACACCGGCAACGTGGGCCGGGGCGACTCCGTCGCTGTCATCGGCTGCGGCGGTGTGGGCATCGCCGCGATCGCGGGCGCCCGGCTGGCCGGGGCCGCCAGGATCATCGCGGTGGACCTGGACGACCGCAAGCTGGAGCAGGCGCGCGGACTCGGCGCCACGCACACCGTCAACGGGCGCACCACGGACGTGGTCGAGGCCGTGCGCGGGCTGACCGACGGCAACGGCGCCGACGTCGTCATCGAGGCGGTCGGCCGCCCGGAGACGTACCAGCAGGCGTTCTACGCCCGCGACCTGGCCGGCACCGTCGTCCTGGTCGGCGTGCCGACGCCGGAGATGAAGCTGGAGCTGCCGCTGCTCGACGTGTTCGGGCGCGGCGGGGTGCTCAAGTCGTCCTGGTACGGCGACTGCCTGCCCTCGCGCGACTTCCCGATGCTCATCGACCTGTACCAGCAGGGGCGGCTCGACCTCGACGCGTTCGTCAGCGAGACGATCACGCTGGACGACATCGAGGAGGCGTTCGCCAAGATGCACCGCGGCGAGGTGCTGCGTTCGGTGGTGATCCTGTGACCGGCGAGGCGCGCATCGACCACCTGGTCACCTCCGGGACGTTCTCGCTCGACGGCGGGACGTGGGAGGTGGACAACAACGTCTGGCTGGTCGGCGACGACCGCGAGGTGTACGTCATCGACGCCGCGCACGACGCGCGGGCCATCATCGACGCGGTCGGCGACCGGCGGCTGCTCGGCATCCTGTGCACGCACGGCCACGACGACCACATCGACGCGGCCCCCGAGGTCGCCGACGCCACCGGGGCGCCCATCCTGTTGCACCCGGAGGACGAGGCGCTGTGGCGGATGCGGCACCCGCACCGGGCGCCGGACGGGCGGCTGGTGGAGGGTGACGTGCTCACCGTCGCCGACACCGAGTTGCGGGTGCTGCACACGCCCGGGCACTCCCCCGGCGCGGTGTGCCTGTACGCGCCGACGCTGACGGCCGGGGCGCCGGACGAGGGCGGCCTCTCGGGCGTGGGCACGCTGTTCTCGGGCGACACGCTGTTCCAGGGCGGGCCCGGCGCCACCGGGCGCTCGTACTCCTCGTTCCCGACGATCATCGACTCGATCCGCGACCGGCTGCTGACGCTGCCGGCCGAGACGGTGGTACGTACCGGGCACGGCGACTCCACGACGATCGGCGCCGAGGCGCCGCACCTGGAGGAGTGGATCGCGCGCGGCCACTGAGCGCGGCTCGGCGAGGGCCGGCGCGGGGTGCGAGCCCGGCGTCGGCCCTCGCCGCTGTCGTTCCTGGTCGCATTCGATCTTGAGAAGAAAAATGGGAAAAAATTCGGACATACCCGAACCTTTCATCCCCAGTGCCGCGTCCTCGCTTGTGTAGTCCCGACCCTCGCGCCTCGGTAGTCGCCGGGCGTGACGACGCAAGGAGATGAGTGACATGGCAGCAAGGACGCGCCGCGCCCGCGTGACGGCGGCGACCCTGGCTCTCGGCGTGGCGGCGGGCGGTGCGGCGCTGGCCCTCGGCACGGCCTCCGCGCAGGCCGCCGACACGACGAGGGCCGCGGCCCCGGCGAAGCCGCACGTAACCGTCGACACCCGCAGCACGAAGCCGCTCAACGTCCGGATGTACCCGAGCGAGGACGCCACGGACGCGGGCAACCTCAAGAACGGCACCGTCGTCGGCGTGGACTGCAAGGTCCGCGCCCAGCAGGTCCAGGACAGCACCTACTGGTACAAGATCCGCGGCAAGGAGCAGTGGATCACGGCCGAGTTCACCAAGAACCCCTCCGGTACCGCGCCGCTGTGCAAGGACTTCTTCCCGGCCAAGCAGGCCACCCAACAGGGCAAGGCCGTGGGCTGACCCCGCTCGCCCACATATCGCGACGCCGGGCCGCACACGACGGCCTGACCGGGCCAGCACCGCTGGCCGGCACGCCCCGCCGGGCGCTGAACCACCAGCGCGCCGACGGGGCGTTCCTCTTGCCCGCCGTCGCCCAGCAGCCACCCCGTCGCCGCTCAGCCGCCGATCAGGGGGTGGCCGGCGGCTCCCAGGCGGCGACCAGGTCGAGGAGGCCGGGGAAGCGGTCGTTCAGATCGGCGACGCGGACGTGGCTGCGCCGCTCCAGGCCGTACTGGCGCTGCCGGATGAGGCCCGCCTCGCGCAGCGCCTTGTAGTGGTGGGTGAGCGACGACTTCGGCCGGTCGATGCCCAGCCAGGAGCAGGGGTGGTCGAACCGCTCCGACTCCAGCAGCAGCTTGCGCACGATGAACAGGCGCAGCGGGTCGCTCAGGGCGCCCAGGACCGTCTCCAGGCGCAGTTCCGCCGGGGCCGGCTCCGGCAGCGGAGCGGGCAGGTCGGCGGGCTCGGGCAGCACCCGGGCGGCCGGAACGGTGTGCGTACTCGACGGCATGGGCCGCCTCCCGTCGCTCGATTGCCTCAGTACGGACGGTACGGATCGTACGGACCGCGCCGACGCGGCACCGGCCGGACTCAGTACGAGATTAATCGTACTGCATGCTAAGTTCGACTCAACTCGTACTGGAGGCAGCGAAGGGGCGGGCATGCCGGGACGGCGTACGGCCGCGGGGGCGGTGGTGACGGTGCGGGGCGGCGGGCTCCCCCGCACCGACGCCGTGGGAGGGCCGGCGGGCGGGCGCGCGGCGGTGCCGCTGTGGTGGGTGTGGCTGGCGGCCTGGCCCGTCACGGCGGTCTTCGCGCTGTCGAACGCGGCGACGCCGCTGTACGTGCTGTGGCAGGACGAACTCGGCTTCTCCGGCACCACGTTGACCGTCGTCTTCGCCAGCTACATCGTCGGCCTGCTCGCGTCGCTGCTCTGCTGCGGCGTGCTGTCCGACCGGTTCGGCCGCCGGCCCGTGCTGCTGCCCGCCCTTGGCCTCGCCCTGGCCGCCTGCCTCATGTTCGCCACCGCGCACCACGTCGCGGTGCTGATCGTGGCGCGGTTGTTCACGGGGCTGGCCGTCGGGGCGGCCGTCTCCGCGGGCATGGCCGCCGTCACCGACGTGGCGGGCCCCGACCGGCGCCGGCTCGGCGCCCTGCTGGCCTCATCCGCCATGGTCTTCGGCGCCGGCCTGGGGCCCCTCCTGTCGGGCGTGCTGTCCGAGACGCTGCCCGCGCCGACCGTCACCGTCTTCGTCGTGGAGGCGGCGCTGCTCGGCACGGCCGCGCTGGTCGTCTGGCGGATGCCGGTGCCGGTTTCGGCGCCGGCACCGGTACGTCACGCGTCGGCGAAGCCGGCCGGGGGTGGGGACGGGGACGGGGACGGGGACGGGGACGGGGACAGGGTTGTCTCGGTGCGGATGCCGGGGGTGCCACGGGGCAGTGGGTGGCACCTCGCGCTGGGTGTCGCGGTGTTCGGGCCCGGCATCGTGGCGACGTCGTTCGTGCTCTCGCTCGGGCCCTCGCTCCTGACCGGCCTGCTCGACAGCGACAGCCGGATCGTGCCGGGCGCGCTGGCGTTCTCGATGTTCCTCGCCTCGACGTGCGTGCAGTTCGCGGTCCAGCGGCGCTCCCGGCACACGATCCTGGTCGGCGGGGCCGTCAGCATCGTGCTCGGCATGGTGACGCTGGTCGTCGCCGTGCACACCTCGGCCGTCTGGGCGCTGGTCGCCGCCGCCGTGCTCGCCGGGGCCGGCCAGGGCATGGGCCAGCTCGGCGGCCTGTCCCTGCTCGCCTCCGGCGTCCCGCCCCACCGGCTCGCCGAGGCCAACGCCGCGTTCAGCGTCGGCGGTTACGCCCCGGCCGGCGTGCTCGCGGTCGGCGCCGGGTACCTCACCGACGCCGTCGGGCTGACCGGCGCGGCCACCGCCTTCGGGGTCACCCTGGCGACCGCGGCCGGCCTCGGCGGCGCCCTCGTCCTCGCGCGCCGGAACCGCGAGGGGCGCGGCGGGCCCGCACCGCGCTGACCCCGGCCTGCACGGGGCGATCTCGCGGGGCGGCCTCGCGGGGCGGCGATACGGGGCGGCCTCGCCGGTCCGATGGGGGCGCCGCGCACGGCAGGGGTTCCCGCCGCGCGCGACTCTCTGACCCGCCGTCAGCCGACGAGGGCCGTCCAGGTCTTCGGGCCCGCCTCGCCGTCGACGACCAGCCGGTTGGCGTCCTGGAAGGCGCGGACCGCGGTGCGGGTCACCGAGCCGAAGCCGCCGTCGACGGCCAGGCCCGCGCTGTGCTTGTTCAGCACGGTCTGCAGGCCCCGCACGTGCGAGCCCGAGTGGCCCTGCCGCAGCGTGTACACCAGGTGCGGCCACGTCTTCGGGCCGACCTGGCCGTCGGCCACCAGCTCGCGGGCCGACTGGAACGCCTTGACCGCGCGCACGGAGACCGCGCCGGAGTCGCCGTCGGCGACCAGCTCGTGGCCGCGCCGCGTCAGCACGTACTGGAGCGCCTTGACGGTCGCGCCCCCGGCCCCCGGGTCGAGGGTCGGCCAGCCGCCGCCCAGGTCCACGCCACGGGCGGCCAGGTAGCTGACGGGGTTGGTGATGCCGCCGAGGCCGCCCGAGTGGACCTCGAAGTGCAGGTGCGGGCCGGTCACGTTGCCGGTCGCGCCCATGTCGGCGATCCGCTGGCCGGCGCCGACCCTGGCGTTCAGGCCGACGCGGAACCTGTGGAGATGCCCGTAGTAGGTGTACCGGCCGCCGCCGTGCGAGATGACCAGGCCGTTCCCGCTGCGCCCGCCGAGCACGCCCGAGCCGCGCCGGATCACGGTGCCGGCCGCCGCGGCGTAGATGGCCGTGCCGACCGAGTTGGTGACGTCCTGACCGGCGTGCGGGCCGCCGCCGCGCGGGGCGCCGTAGTGGCCGCCCTTGGGGAAGTGGCCACGGGCGGGGTTGCACCACTGGCCGTTCTTGAGGGACCCGGCGGCGGACGGCGCGGCCACCGCCGGCGACGCGAGCCCCGACGCGCCCGTCAGGGCCAAGCCGAGGCCGGCCCCGGCGCCGAGCAGCAACCCCCTGCGCGAGAGGCCCACGGGGCCGAGGTCCGCCGCTGCCCGTTCCGCGCCGTCGACCGGACCGCACTGCTCACACATGTCCCATCCTCCTGAAGTCGCTGTCGGCCGGTACGCGTCGGCCGCCGGCTGTCGGCTGTCGGCTGTCGACCGACGCGGGCCAGCCGGCCGGCCGGTCGTCGCCCACCAGGTGGGCCGCCGACCGGCCCGGGGTGGCCGGAGCCCGTCGGGAGCCGGCCGTACGCGGGCGATGTCCCGGCGCCGAGGTCGCGGTGTAGCCGGTTCTACGCGCGTCACTCCAGGGGCGTGACGCACCCACGGCAGGGCGGCGGGAACTGTTCGTCGAGAGCATGACAGACAACGGGCGGATGCTCCACGGGTACGGGAGCGGCGGTGGGGGTTCCCGGCGGGGGTTCACCGCCCGTGCCAACGCCCGCGGGCGCCCGTTCACTTCGCGTACGCGCGCCACAGCCGGCGCGCGCAACCGGCCGGTCGCGCGCGCCGGACGGCGGCGTCACGCGTCGCGGGTGGACAGCGCTCGGAGCCAACCGGCCAGCGCGGCAGCGGTCACCACACAGGCCAACGCCGCCACCCACAGCGCCCCGTCCACGGCCCCCGCCGCCTGCCCCGCCCACGCGCCCGCGCCCGACTCCGCGCCCGCGCCGGCTCCCGCGCCGGCTCCCGTGTCGGTGGGGCCGTCCGCCGTCGGGCCGACGAGCGCCACGCCGAGCCCCGCCGCCACGGTGACCACCGTCTTGGTCACCCCGGACGCCTCCCCCGCGCGCCGGGGGTCGATGACCGCCTGCGTGGCGGCCAGCGTCAACGCGTTGGCGAGGCCGAGGGCGGCGCCGGCGGCCGTGGCGGCGCACAGGTAGCGCGGGAGGGTGCCGGCGCCGGCCATCGCGCCGAGCCCCACGGCACCCGCGACCAGACACCCGGCCATCACGGCGACCGCGCGCGAGGGCGCGACCCGCCCCGCCACCACGCCCGCGCCGGCCATCGCCGTCGCGGGAGCGAGGAACGCGCACCCCGCCTCCCCCGCCGACAGCGTCCACGTGCCCTGGAGGGCCAGCGGGGTGACGTAGAGGAAGACGACCGTCGCCGCGTTGGCCACCGCCCCGGAGCCGGTGAGCGCGACGTACGGGCCGTTGCGGAACAGCGACAGGTCCACCAGCGGATCGGGCGCCCGCCGCTGCCGCCGTACGAAGCCGGCCAGCGCCACCCCGCACGCCCCGAGCGTCGCCGCGCTCGCGCCCGACCACCAGCCCCAGGCGGGCCCGCGGTCGACGAACAGCCCCAGCGCGGCCAGCGCCACCGTGCCCGCGACCAGCCCCGGCCAGTCCCAGCGCCGCGCGCGCCCGCCCTCCCGGACGCCCGCGCTACCCCGCCACATCGCGCGCCACCCGCCCCGCGCCGACCGCGCACCCCACCCCGCGCGCGGGGACCGCTCAGCGCGCCGGGAGCGCGCCGAGCACCCGGCGCGCGCCGGGTGCTCGGCGGCCCAGGCGGCCAGCGCGGCGCAGCAGACGAGCGGCACGTTCAGCCAGCAGACGGCCCGCCACGACAGGGCCTGGGTCAGGGCCCCGCCGACGAACGGGCCGCACGCGGTGGCCACTCCGCCGAGGCCGAGCGCCCAGCCGGTCGCGCGCCCGCGCAGCGCGGGCGGGTAGGCGCCGGTCAGCAGCGCGAGCCCGGCCGGCATGAGGCAGGCGCCGCCGGCGCCCTGCACCACCCGGGCCGCCACCAGGGCGGGCAGCCCGGGCGCGAGCGCGCACGCGGCCGACGCCGCCCCGAACAACGCCAGCCCCAGGAGCAGCATCCGCCGCCGCCCCCACAGATCGCCGAACCGCCCGGCCCCGACCATCAACGACCCGGCGGCCAGCAGATAGCCGCTCACCACCCACCGCACGCCCCCCGCCCCGCCCGAGCCCGCCCCGCCGGCGGATTCCGGCCCTCCGGACGCGTCGGGCGAGGCCGCCGGCGCGGGCGCGGGCGCCAGATCGGCCGCGATCTGCGGCAACGCCAGGTTCAGGGCAAACGCGTCCAGTTGCACGCAGCACACCGCGAGGGCCACCGCGACCAGCACCCACCGCCGCCCCCGAACAGCACCGCCCGTTCCCGGCGCGCCGCCCGGCCCCCCGTCCACCGCACCCTTGTCCGCGCCGCCCGGGCCGCCGCCCACCGCCGGGCCGCTGCCCGACGCTTCGTACGGCCCGGCCACGGCCTCCCCGTACGCCCCGTCGCGCCCCGCGCCCGCTTTCCTCCGCGCTCCCGGCGCGTCCCATCCCCGTCCCGCTGTCATGGCGTCGCCCTCCCGGCGTCCGTGGCCCGCTTGCCCGTCCACCCGCCACCCGCGACGCGCGCGGCGGGGTACCGCTCCGGAGGGGGGAGAGGGGCGCCAGAAACGCGGCGACGGCTGTGCGTCACGGGGTGCGCGAGAGGTCGAGAGGTCGAGAAGTCGAGAGGTCGAGAGGTGGGAGCGCGGGACGCGTGGGGTGCGAGCCGGCGCAGCGCCGGTGCGGGCGTCCGCGTCCGTACGGGGACAGGGGCCGGAAGGGCCAGAGGAGCCCGGTCGCGGGCCGGAGGGCGCGCGAGGCCGAAGGGGCCGGGTCGTACGGCGGCGGCGCGAGCGGCGGAGGGCCGCCGAGGTGGCGGGAGCCGCCGGGGCGCGCCGTGCCCGTCCACCGTACGCGGGCGGGTGGGGGTACGCCTACCCGTACGCGCACCCGGGCCGGGTGCCGGTCGGGCGGCGTTCGACGGGCCCGGCGGGCGGCGGGGTGCCGCGACGTGGGGCGGGCCGCCGGCCCGTGACACCATCGGCAGGGTGATCGACCTAGGCTACTCCCTCTCCCCCCGCTTCCCCGACCCGCCGCAGACGGACTACCGGACGGCGGACGCGTACGCGCTGCGGCACGACCTGTTCTGCGGGGACGTGTACCTGGCCGACACGAAGGCGGACCGGGAAGTATCCACAGCCTGGGGATGGGTGCCGGTCTTCGACTTCGCCTGGGCGCTGTGCGACATCGTGGAGCAGCTCGACCGCGACCCGCGCGGCAGCCGGTCCGCCCAGCCGGTCCACGCGGAGCTGGACTTCACCGAGTCCAGCGACCGGATGCTCTTCGAGCGCCGGTTCGGCTGGGTGGACGTCACGGCGGACTGGGTGCCGCTTGAGGAACCGCCGTTGACGTTCAACCACGCCGCGCTGCGCCGCGAGGCCCGCGACTTCCTGCACGACGTGATCGCGGACCTCACGGACATGCACGAGGGCCTGGCCGACAACCCCGTGGTCTGGGACGTACAGGCCCGCTTCCCCCGCGTCTGACCCCTCCCGCACGGCCCCTCCCGCACGGCCCGGCCGTCGTACGCCGGCCCCCCGTGCCCCCGTACGGTCAGGCCGCGTCGCGCTCCGCCATGTGCCGCGCGATCCGGTCGAACAGCACGGTCAGCGGCTCGCCGACCTCCCGGCCGAACTGCGCGTCAGCCCGGACGTCCAGCACGTCCTGGGCCGCGCCCCGCGCCCCTTCACCGACTGGGTGGCCCGCAACGTCGCCGCCTTCCGCTGAGAGCTGAGACCGGCCGGCGCCAGCCGCGCCGCCCCCTCGCCCGGCGGCCCGCCGCCGGACGGCGAGGCCCCGGCCCGATGTCGTGGCCAACCGCCGCGCGTCGGGCCGGCCCGGGGCCGCGACCGATGCCGCGACCGGGGCCGGGGCGCGTCGCCGGGCAGGCGACCCCGCCAACCCCGCCGGCCACGCCCGACGGGCCGCGAGCCCAGCCGGCCCCCTCGCCGGGCCGCCCGGCCGGCCCCCGTCAACCACCTCCACCAACCACCGCCCCCACCAATCGCCCACGCCGTCGCTACGCCTCCCCCGGCGGCCCCTCGTCGGCCACCCGGACGCCGAGCTGGGCGGCCATCGCCGGGGCCAGGTCGAGGAGTTGGGTGGGGCTGATGACCGCGCCGGAGAGGGCGTCCAGGCCACGGGCGATGTCGAGTTCGACCACGCGGCGCAGGTCCACGTCCGTCATCCGGGCCGAGGTGAAGTCCACCCGGCGCAGCACGCAGTTCGCGAACGAGACCCGCTCCAGCGTGGCGCCGCCGAAGTCGGCCTCCACCAGGACGCAGCCGTCGAACGTCACGTCCCTGAGCTTGGCCGTGCGCAGGTTCAGGTAGTCGAACTTGCCGCCCCGGACCAGGACGCCCTCCCACGAGCCGCCGTGCGCCTGGGTGCCGCCCAGCCGGGCGTCGGTCAGCTCCACGTCGCGCAGCGAGGCCGTCGACAGGTCCGTCCCCACGCCCCGCACCTCGGTGAGGACGGAGTCGATGAACCGGGCGCCCGCGAGCACCGTCTCGCCGAGCGCGCAGCGCCGCACCTGGCAGTCCAGGAACCGGGCGCCACGGGCCGCCTGGTCGCTCAGGTCGAGGTCGGTGAAGTCCTGCCCGTCGTAGTCCCCCTCGGCCTCCAACGCGCCGCCCCCGTACGGCACCAGAGCGGGCAGCGGCACGCTCGGGCGGCGCGGCGCCCGCACCCCGTCCCCGTCTCCTCGCCGGCCGCCCGCGCCCGCCGCACCGGCCCGCCGTCGCCCTCGCTCCGCCACGCCTTCCGCCCTCCGTCATCGCGCCGACCACCCGACCACGCCCGCTTCTCGCCCCTGCCCTCCCATCGTGCACCCGGGGTCTGACATCGCCCCGCGACCCGCTGTGACCTGCGGCGCTTGACTTCACCTTTGGTTGAAGTCGGACGCTCGTCGCATGAACGCGGCCCCCCGGGGCCCTGACCGATGGAGATCGCCATGCACGCCGTTCGTCTGCACGCCTTCGGGCCCGCCGAGAATCTCACGTACGAGCAGACGGAGGACCCGCGCCCCGCGCCCGGACAGGTGCGGATCAAGGTCGCGGCGGCGGGGGTGCACGTCATCGACACCACCTTCCGCTCGGGCGACCCCAACGCCCCGTACGACCTGCCCGAGTTGCCGACGATCCCCGGCCGCGAGGTGGCGGGCACCGTCGACGGGCTCGGTGACGGCGTGGACCCCTCGTGGCTCGGCCGGCGCGTGGTGGCGCACCTCGGCCTGGTGCCCGGCGGTTACGCCGAACTCGCCGTGGTCGCCACCGAGAAGCTGCACGCCCTCCCCGACGACCTGCCCTTCGACCACGCCATCGCCATGATCGGCACCGGCCGCACCACGGTGGGCCTCCTGCTCTTCGCCGAACTCACCGCCGACGACGTGGTGGTGGTCACCGGGGCCGCCGGCGGCATCGGCACGCTGCTCACGCAGTACGCCAAGCACGTGGGGGCCACCGTGGTGGGCCTGGCGGGCGGGCCGACCAAGGTCGCGCGGGTGGCCGAACTGGGCGCGGACATCGCCCTCGACTACGACGCCGCCGACTGGACCGAGCGGGCCCGCGCCGCCCTCGGCGACCGCGCGGCCACCCTCGTCTTCGACGCCGTCGGCGGCGAGCGCGGCCTGGGCGCCGTGGACCTGCTCGGGCGCGGCGGCCGGCACATCGTCTACGGCTGGGCCGACGGCCCGCTCGACCTGAGCGAGGCGGAGTTGGAGCGGCGCGGCATCACCTCGCGGCAGGTCGTCGGCAAGCCGATGCTCGACCGGATCGGCGGCCCGGCGGGGATGCGCAAGCTGGAGGAGGACTCGATGGCGTTGGCCGCGTCCGGCGTCCTGGTCCCGTCCGTCCACCGCTTCCCGCTCGCCGAGGCCGCGGCGGCGCACCGCGCGATCGAGACCCGCGGCACGATGGGCAAGGTCGTCCTCATTCCCTAGCCCCACCCGGGCCCCGGGCGAGCGGCCCGCTAGTCAGCGCGTCGGAAGCGGAAGGTCTTCGCGCCCGACGGGCCCGGCGGGACGGCCTCCAGCGTGTCCCCGTCGACCACGATCTCCAGGCTGGTCGGGACGTTGGCCGACACGCACGGCGAGCCGAACGCGAGACGGTACGTCCGCTCGCCGCCCTCGCCCTCGTCCACCTCCGCCACCTCGGCTCCGCCGCACAGCCTCGTCGGCGAGGTGCCGAGCGTGGCCTCGCCGCCCTCGTCGACCCGGAGCACGGCCCGGTCCGCGAAGTCGGCGTACCCGGGCGGCTGTGGCCCGTCCGCCACCCACTCCCCCTCGATCGGCTCCGGGGATGACTCCTCGGAGCACCCGGCCAGCAACAGGGCCACGGCCAGGGCAGGCACGGCGAGCGTGCGACGCATAGGGATCTCCCGGTGGCGGAGGGGCTGGTGGGCCGGCCACAAGTCAAGCAGGCGCCTGTCCCCGTCCGCTGCTGGTTCGCCGCCTTCGCCGTGGGTGGGGACAGGTCTCAGCCCACGTACCGCAACGCGTGCGAGGTGTTGTTGAGCCGTTGCCCGCCGGTCTCCGTGCAGGTCACGATGTCCTCAATGCGGACGCCGAACCGGCCGCGCAGGTAGATGCCCGGCTCGATCGAGAAGCACATGCCCGGCACCAGCGGCAGGTGCTCGCCCTCGACCAGGTACGGCGGCTCGTGTGTGGTGACGCCGATGCCGTGGCCGACCCGGTGGACGAAGTACTCGCCGTAGCCGGCCTCGGTGATGATCCGGCGGGCCACCCGGTCGATCTCCTGACAGGCGACCCCGGGGCGCACCGCCTCGAACGCGGCCTGCTGCGCCGCGCGCACGACGTCGTGCACCGTGCGCTCCTCCGGCGTCGCCTCGCCCACGTGCACGGTGCGGGTGGTGTCGGAGCCGTATCCGTCCTTGAGGCCGCCGAAGTCGAGCACGACCATGTCGCCGTCCTCGATCACCCGCTCGCCCGCCTCGTGGTGCGGGCTCGCGCCGTTCGGCCCCGAGCCGACGATGGTGAAGTCGACCTGGCTGTGGCCGTGCGCGCGGAGCAGGTCGGCCAGGTCGGCGGCGATGTCGAGTTCCCGGCGGCCGGCGAAGCGCGCCGTCGAGATCTTCTCGTACACGGCGTCCGCCGCCGCGCCCGCCGCGGCCAGCCGCCGCACCTCGTGCGCGTCCTTGACCGCGCGCAGCATCGGCAGCACGGCGGTGAGCGCGTCGTACGTCGTGTCGGGGCGGGCACGCCGCAGGGCGAGCAGGTGCAGGGCCCAGGCGGAGTCGGCGATGCCGTACCGGCCGCGCGGGTCGAGGAGCGTGCCGGCGATCTCGTACGGGTCGTCGCCGTCGGTCCAACTGACCAGTTCGACCGCGCCCGCGCCGACGGCGTTCGCGGCGTTGGCGCGCTCAAGCCCCGGCACGAGCAGGCGCGGCGGCCGGTCCGGGGTGATGACCAGGGCGGTCAGCCGCTCGCTCGGCGTCACGTCGGGGTAGCCGCACAGGTGGGTCAGGTCGGGCCCCGGGGTGACGATCAGCCCGGCGAGGCCCGCGTCGAGCGCCGCCCGACCGGCCCGGGCCATCCGGGCGGCGTAGTCCTCGCGGGTGAGGGGCGCTGGCTGGTCAGCGGCTTCGACCATGTCTCTCCTCCGAGCGGGACGGCCGTTTCGGCTGGTGGCGGCTGGTGACGCTGGTGCCGGGTCAGCTCAGCATCGCGCAGCCGGTCCCGCCCCGCGAGGGGACGCGGGCCCGACCGGCGAGCCGACGGCCGCACACCCGGCACACGCCCGCCCGACCCTCTGGACCCTCGACGCGGGCACGCCCCGACAACCGCCTCCTCTGTGCGGGCACGCCCCGGCAACCCTTGGCACGAGTACGCCCGGGCACCCGAACGCCCGCGACGTGCCCGCCCCTTGTCGCACGCCGCGACGCCCCCGCGCGCCAGCGCGCGCACGGGCTCGGGCCGCCCGCGCGGCCCGCTCCCGGGGGCCGTTCACTCCGGGAAGCCGCGCCCGATCCGTACCGCCGCGTCCACCAGTTCGCTCACGTGCATCCGGCCGGCGCTGCTGGGCATCCGGTTGCCGGGCCAGTACGCGGAGAGGGCCGCGACCACCCGGCCGCCGGGCCCGTACACCGGCGCGGCGACCTCGGCGCCCTCGCGCTTGCGGACGTCGATGCTCTGCGCCCAGCCCTGCCGCCGCACGCTGGAGAGGGAGGCGGCGGTGAACCGCGACCCGCGCAGCATCTCGTGCAACACCTCCGGCTCCTCCCAGGCGAGCAGCACCTGTGAGGTGGGGCCGGCGTTCATCGGGAAGGCCGCGCCGACGGGCACCGAGTCGTAGGGGCCCGACGTGTCGTACGAGGGGGCGGGCGCCGCGGCGACGCAGATACGCAGGTTGCCGCGGCGGCGGTAGAGGCGGGCGTTGGCCCCGGTCACGTCGCGCAGTTCGGCCAGGACCGGATTGGCCACCGTCAACAGCCGGTCCTGGCAAGCCTGTACGGCCATCACCCCCAGTCGCGGTCCCAGGATGAACCGCCCGTGCTTGTCCCGTGCCAGCAGCCGCAACCGCTCCAGCGCGAGCACCAGCCGGTGGGCCGTCGGGCGCTTGAGACCGGTGTCGGCCACGAGCCTCGTTAACGAGGCCGGGCCGGCTTCCAGGACCCCCAGCAGAAGAGAGGCTTTGTCGAGGACACCGACGCCGCTGAGCGGTTGCTCAGGGGCCAGCGTCTTCTCCGGACTAGTCGTCGTCATGCGTGTGTCTCCTCATCGGACCGGCCCCGCGGTGTGCCAGGACCGTCCACAACCACGGCTTCGTTGCGGATGTCGAGCGATAACGGGCGGAGGTTCGACGGGACTGGGGGAAGACTGCCGACCTCCGCCACCGCTGGCGCTCCGGGAGGAGTTGCCACCGGTGGGATTCATCATCCTTAGTTGGCGCGGATTCCAATTCCCACGGACATGTCTATCCGCCCGGATCGAACACCCGCAATGACCACTACAGGAAGCTGCCAGCCCCAGCGGGACACCAGCAATAGTTTGCCTTTCGCGTATTCGGCCACCGCTCAACCCAAACGGCTGTTCTCGGCAACAGATGCCCCACCCGTCGCCACTCGCCCCCCACAGGGCTCCACAGGGCACCGCCGCCCCGCCCGCCACCGTCACGCACCACGCCCCGCCTCGGCACCGGGCGCCATCTCGTATCCCGTACGCCCCGTACGCCAACCCCGCCGACCCCGCCGCCCACCCGCCCGGCGGCGGCTGCCACCGGGCGGGCGAGGTCGCGGGCGGTGCGGGCCACGGCGGCGGTGCGGGCGCGCGGCCTCGCCCCGTTCAGCGCGGCTCCGGCACCGGCGACGGGGCCGAGGCCGGGGCCGGGGCCGAGGCCGGGGCCGGGGCCGAGGCCGGGGCCGGCGTTGAGCCCGAGGTCGGGGCCGCGCCCGTGCCCGGGGGCGCGGCCGGGGCCGCCGGGAGCAGGCCCAGTTCGGCCGCCCGGACGCCCGCCTGGAACCGGGAGTCGGCGCCGAGCAGCGACATCATCTCCGCCACGTAGCGCCGGTACGTGCGCACCGAGACCGACAGCTCGCGCGCGGCCACCTCGTCCGTGACGCCCAGCCGCAGCCACTCCAGGATCTGCCGGAGCATCTCCTTGCGGCTCCGGTCGCCGTCGTCCAGGCGTTCGCCCGCGGCCAGCGACTTGCGCCAGATGCCGGTGAACAGCGTCCGCATGGCCTCGATGACCCCGGGGTCGCGGATGGTCGACGCCCGTCGACCGACCGCCGCGTCCGCGCAGACCAGGGCCGCCCGGCCGTCGACCACGACGGCCGCGAGCAGCGGGATACGGGCCACCCGGACCTCCAGCGGCACCGGCCCGCCGGCGTGCCGCTGCACGAACTGCCGGTCCAGCGCGCCCGGCGTGCACAGCAGCCGGGCGCGCACCCCGCGCCGCCCCGCGCCCTGCCCCCGGCCGGCGCCCCCCGCGGCGTCGGCGTCGGGCTGGGCGCGAGAACCGGCCACGGTGCCGGCGGTTCCGCTTCGGGCCGCCGCGCGGGCCTCGTCCCCGGGGCGGCCGTCGCCGCCCTGCGCCGACAGCCAGTCGCCCAGCGCGGAGTACAGCACCTGGGCGTGTCCCGCGTCTCCCGCGAGGACGATGTCGACGCTTTCCCGCGCCTCGCCGAACAGCTTCTGCGCGGTCGCCAGAATGTCGTTCTCCTGACTACCGACCGTCGCCACCCACGCATTGCGGGACTGTCGGTCCCGGTGTTTCACCACCGTCGACTCGACGAGCGCCCGCACCGCGAGGAGTTCCTGCGCTATGTCGTCCTCGGTGGACGCACTACTCGCGCCGGTCGCGGCGTGTACGAATTCCCTCAACTCATTCACCCCCGTGAATTCCACCCCGTGCGGTGCGCCGTTCCGTGACGCCGACGGCCCGTTGGCCGGCAATCGCGGCACGGGCTTCCGGCGGCCCCGCCGACGCGGCGTATTCGGCCGTCGTCGGCGGGCGAACGCCGCCACCTCCCGGGTTCCTCTCTGGCTTCGCGGACCGAACCCGTCCGGCCCCTTCCCGCTGGCCCCTCTCCGGCCGATCCACTTCCGCTGATCTCGCCCCGGACGGCCCTCTCGGGCCGCCGCTCAGGCCGGGCCGAGCAGCCCGAGTTCGTACGCCCGAACGCCCGCCTGGAAACGGGAGTTGGCGCCCACGTCGCGCATGATGGCGGCGACGTGGCGGCGGTAGGTGCGCAGCGAGACCTGGATCTCCCGGGCCGCCACGTCGTCGGTGCGCCCGGCACGCAGCCGGTCCAGGATCTTGCGTACGGAGTCGGTGCGCAGCCGGTCGGCGAGCCGCAGGTGCTCGGCCATCGGCATCGCGGTGCGCCAGGCGGCGGCGAACATCAGGTCGAGGACGCGTACGGACGCCGGGTCCTCGATCACCGAGGCGTACCGGCCCGACTGCCCGGGGCCCGCGTGGACGAAGGCCGTCTGGCCGTCCACGATCACCCCGCCCTGGAGGTCACCCGTCTCCACCCGCACCTCGTGGCCGGCCAGGCCGCGCCGCACGGCGGTCGCGACGCCCGGCGTCTCCAGCGCGTCCGCCGCGCACAGGACGCGCACCGCCACGCCCCGGTTCGCCACTCCGGAGAGCTGGTCGAGGAGCGGCGCGAGCGACTGGGCCTGGTCCGGGCAGCTCGACACGATGACGCTCACGCCGTGCCTGGCCTGGGCGATCAGTTGGTGCACGGTGCGGCGGGCGGCCGGCCCGTCGTCGGTGACCACCATGGCGGTGGGCTGCTCGCCGCGGCGGCGGTGCAGGCTGACGGCCGACTCGATGAGTTCGCAGACCTGCCGCAGCGCGTGCTCCACCGCGTCCGGGTCGCCCGCCTCGTCGCCCGCGCCGGCCTCGCGCCACTCGACGTCGGCCCGGCCCACTTCGCGCGCCCCGTCCGGGCCCCACGCGGGCGCGTTCCGCCCCGCCTGCCCGGGATCGGCCCACCCGAGGCCCGCCCGGCCCCCGTCGCCGCCCCGTACCTCGTCGGCCCATCCGTCGCCGCCCCGTACGCCGCCGGTCCACGCCCCGCCGTGTCGTGCGGCGCCGGCCCGTGGGCCGTCGGCGCGGGCGGCGGCCGGGTGCTCGCGGGGCGCGTCGGCGGGGCAGGCGTACGCGGCGCCCGCGGCCTCCCGCTCCGCGCCGCTGGCCGCGCGCCGCGCGCCGGCCGCGCCCCGTCGCGCGGGTCCGCCCTGGGGCGGAACGCCGCGCTGCGGAACGCCGCGCGGTGAAAGGCCGTGCGGTGAAAGGCCCTGCGGCGGGGCGTCCGAGGCGGCGGCGCCGTGCGTGGGCGCACCCGCCACGGGGGCGAGGGGTTCGCCCGGGCCGCCCCCCGTAGCGGCCCGCGCTCCCCACCTCGCCCCCGCCGGTCCGCCGGGGGCCGTCCCCCGTCCCCCGTCCAGGTGGCCGTGCTCGCTTTCGCGTACGGAATCCGCCGCGCCGATCACCACGGATTCCGCCGTGGAATCCCGTGCCGCACAGTGCGCGGAATGCGCGGCGGCCGGTGTCCGACGGAGTGCCGGCATTTCCGGGCGGCCGGCCTGTCCGGTATCCGGAAGGCCGACCGGGTGGGCGGATGCCGCGCCGTGCCGCACTCCCAGCGCGCTGTTCAGCGAAGCCCTTACGGGGTTCGCCAGCGAGCCTTTCCGTGGAGTGGTCGACGCGGATGGTTCTGAGTGGGTGGATGGGTCCGGATGTGGCTGGGTCAGTGGATTCGTATGCGGGCTCGTATCCGTGCTCTGTGACATCGTCGCCAGTTCTGCCATGACTCCCCCATGCGATGCGCGGCGCGGCGTTCCCGAACGTGTCGTCAACGCTTCGAACACACAGGTGGAGCGAATCGGCCGCGTTATCGACAGATTCGGTTGATGGAAAATGCGGTGACGGGTTCGTTGTTCTCCCCGACGCCGCGTCCACCTGTGCGCCACTCGTTCTTCACTCACGAACTTCGCTCATGAGCCGGTGTGCATTTCCGTGGCTGGAATGACCCACCCACTGCGCCGCGAGATTAGTTCGCTGGCCGCGACCCAGTCAACGCACCCCAGAAGGCAAAGAAAAGGCAAAGACCCCGTTGTGTACCGGGTCCGTTACGGGGCTGCCCCGACGGCGCAACGCGCCTGACAGCAAACTGCCGGCGCCGGCCGAAACGTGCGCCCCTCGACGCCGCTTCCTCCACACGCCGCACACGCGTCGCTACGTCGCGCGAGCGCGCGCCGGCGAGTTGTCCGGTTGTGGACAGCCGCGCCGCCCGATTGGCAAGTGTGTGTCAGTTACGGAATCCTTACCTGCCCCCGGCCAACGACCGATGGCGCGATTCCGCCCCCCTAGCCGCGCGCGACCCCACCACGGCCCACCGCCATGCCGCCGGCCGACGGGACAGCGGGACGCCGGAACATCGGGAGGATGGAACCCCGGAACTCCGGAACACCGCCGAGCCAGCGGGTCCGCCAGGCCACCCGCCCGTACGCTCGCACCCCCGGCCGCAGCCGGGCGCCGCGCGACCGACGCGCCGCCACGTACCGCCACGCACCGCCACGCGCCGAGCCCCCGCCCCGACCCTGGCCGCGCCGCGCCGACACTGGTACCGCAGCCCAGGCCAGGGCGCTTCGCCCGACGCGTAGGAGACCGCTCGTGCCCGACCCCCACCACCCGACGACGGACGGCCCCGACCCCGAACCCTCCCCGGCCCCGGACAGCGGCCCGGCCCCGGACCCGCATCCGGCCCCGGACCCACATCCGGACTGGGGCTCGGTCTCCGGCTTGGGCCCGGGTGTCGCCCCGGACACCGACCGCCCCGGCGCCGCCGGCGCACGCGCCGCCGCCCCGGGCGCGCCGCCGCCCGCCGAGCCTCCCCCGCCGGTCGCCCCGCACGGCGCGCGGGCGGCCGGCGAGCCGGCCCCGCTGCCCCCGTTCCTCGGCCGGCCGCGTGCGGGCACCCGGTGGCGGGTGCTCGCGGTGGTCGCCGCCGGCGGCGCGCTCGGCGCCAGCGCACGCTACGGCGCCGGGCTGCTCTGGCCCACGGAGCCGGACGCCTTCCCGTGGACGACGCTGGGCGTGAACGTCGTCGGCTGCGCGCTCATCGGCGTCTTCCTCGTCGTCCTCCAGGAGGCGTGGCAGGCGCCCCCGCTCGTACGACCCTTCGTCGCCACCGGGGTGCTCGGCGGGTTCACCACCTTCTCCACGTACGCCGTGGACGTGGAGCGCCTCGTCCACGACGGCGAGGTCACCACCGCCCTGGGCTACCTGGCGCTCACCCCGCTGGCCGCGCTGACCGCCGTCTGGGGCGCGGCGGCCGGCACCGACCGGCTGCTCGCCGGACGGCGGGCCCCGGCATGACCTGGCTCCTGGTCATGATCGGCGCGGCGGTGGGTGCCCCGCTGCGCTACCTCACCGACCAGCGGGTACGCGCCCGCTACGCCACGCCCATCCCCGGGGGAACGTTCCTGGTCAACGTGGTGGGAAGCCTCGCGCTCGGGCTGCTGACCGGCGCCGCCCTCGCGGGCGCCGCCGGCTCGCGGTGGCAGGCGCTGCTGGGCACGGGCCTGTGCGGGGCGCTCACGACGTACTCCACGTTCTCGTACGAGACGCTCCACCTCGCCGAGACGCACCACCGCCGCCTCGCCGTCGCCAACGTCGTCGCGACGCTGCTCGTCGGCCTCGCCGCCGCCTTCGCCGGCGCGGCGCTGGGACGCGCCCTGTGGGGCTAGCCGCCAGCCCCGGCGCGCGAGCCGGCGCTAGGCCCCGGCCACCCGTACGCCGGAGCGCCGCCCGGACCGTCGGGCGAGGGGGGCCAGGTGGCGCCACTGGTCCAGCGGGAGGGCGGCCGGGTGGGCCGGCAGGGCCTGGAGGCAGACGTGGTCGGCGCCCGCCGCGAGGTGGGCCGTGATCCGCTCCGCGATCCGCTCGTCGTCGATCGCCACGAGGGCGTCGACCAGGCGATCGCTCCCGCCGTCGGCGAAGTCCGCCTCCGTGAAGCCGAGCCGCTGCCAACTGGCCCGGTAGGGCGCGGCCGGCAGGTAGCCCGCGATGTGCCGGCGCGCCCGCTCCCGCGCCCGCTCGGCGGGCAGCCCAGCCACCACGGCCTGCTCGACGATCAGGGCGCGATCCGGGCCGAGCGCCGCCCGGGCCCGCGCCGTGTGCTCCGGCGTGACGAGGTAGGAGAACGCGCCGGCCGCCCGGTCCCTGGCCAGCGCGACGGCCCGCGGGCCCAGCGCGGCGAGCACCCGGGGCGCGCCGGGCGCCTCAGCCGCCGGCGAGCCCTCGATGCCGGCCAGCGCGAGGAGCGGGTCGGGCGCGTCGAGTTGGTCCAGGTGTTCGCGCAGCGCCGTCAGGGGCCGCTCGTACCGCAGGCCCAGCACGCCTTCCACCAGCCGCGCGTGCGAGGTGCCGAGGCCCAGCACGAAGCGCCCCGGGTGGGCGTCGAGCAGCGCGCGGGCCTGCCCCCTGACCATGCGCGGATGCCGCCCCCAGATCACCGCGATGCCCGTGCCGACGACCAGCGAACGGGTGGCCGCCAGCAGCGTGCCCGCCTCCATGAACGGGTCGCGGACGAGCCCTTCGCTGAGCCAGAGGGCGCCGTACCCGAGCGCCTCGATCTCGGCCGCCGCGGCGGCGGACTCCGCCGGTGGCCGCAGGTCCATGCCGGGCACCCAGAGGCCCACGGCGTTGAGGAAGGGCAGGGTCGGCTCCACGGGTGATCTCCCCACTAGAATACGGAGTGGCACTCCGCATCGTACCGGAGCGCCACTCCGGTACGTGCGGGGCGGGCAGCGGAAAGGAAGAGGACGTGGTGCGGGAAGGCGACACGGCGGCAACGGGCGGGGCGGCCCGACCGGGCGCGCCCCGGCGCAGGGACGCCCAGCGCAACCGGGCCCGCCTGGTCGAGGCGGCGAGCGCGCTCTTCGACGAGGTGGGGACGGAGGCGGCGGCGATGAACGACATCGCCCGCCGCGCCGGCGTCGGCCCGGGCACGCTGTGGCGCCACTTCCCGGACAAGGAGACGCTGACGGCCGAGGTCGTCGGCCAGAGCCTGGACGACCTCGCCGACCTGGCCGGCGACCTGCTCAGCGCCCCCGACCAATCGGACGCCCTCGCGCGGTGGGTTGCCGCGCTCGTCCGCCACATCACCCGCTACCGCGGCCTGGCCACCAGCTACGCGCAGGCCGCCCGCGCGGCGGACGGGCCCCTGGGCGCGCGCTGCCAGGCCGTCGAGCGGGCCGCCGCCGAACTCGTGGCGCACGCGCGCGAGCGCGGCCAGGTGCGCGCCGACCTGACCGCGGCGGAACTCATCCAGCTCGCGACGGCGGTCGCCTGGGCCGCCGAGACGACCGCCGGGCCCAACGCCCCGACGCGCCTCCTCGACCTGGTCTTCGACGGCGTACGCCCGCGCTGAACACGCCGCCGCCCCGCCCCGTCCGGCCGACACGGCGGCGGTACGGGGCGGGGCGGGACGAGAGGAGGCCGGCTGCGGCGGGTCGGTCGCGCGCGGGCGTGCGCTGGGCCGCTCACCTCGGTGAGGCGCCGCCGTCACCCACGAAGTCCGCCAGCGGGAAGGCCGCGACGTGCGGCGCGGGCCGGGACACGTACAACTGCGCGTGGTAGTAGCCCTCGTCCTCCTTGCCCCGTGGATCGGCGCCGGCCGCCACCACCCCGGCGATCGCGTGCCGGCGCTCGGCGACATCGGCGAACCGCCGCTGCCTGAAGGTGCGTTCGGGCCCCGCCGTCTCGGTGACGAGCCCGAACCCGCGCAGCGCCTCCGCCACCGGCTCGTACGACACACCACGCAACACGAACGCCGCCACCCACAGCGGGCCCTCGATCGCCCCGGCCAGCCGGGAGACGGTGCGGCTGGTGATGTAGCCGATGCCGCCGGTGACCGTGATCAACCCGGCGTGCGCCACGGCGCGCCGCAGCTCGGGCCCCGGATCGGAGCGCTCCAGGTCCTCCCCGAACGCCTCGTCCAGGAGGCCGGCGGCGCGCGCGTAGCCGACCGCGCACTTCGCCGCGTCGAGCCCGATCACCCGCGCGGCGTCCGGCAACCGCCGCTCGGCGAAGAACCGCCGGTCGCTCGCGATGAGTTGCTCCGACGTCAGGCCGGCCGTCTGCGGGTCGGTATACCGCTCGTACAGCTCGTCCAACGTCACCTTGTGGTTGAGCAACGCGGCGTTGATGCCGTACGAGCAGCACAGGTCCACCACGGTCGGCGGGCGCTCGGCCGGCTGAGCGGTCGACGCGTCGGCCAGGACGCGCGCGGCCAGCAGTTGCTGAAAGACCTCTTGCGCGTGCTGGGGAATCTGGTATGCGAGTGGCCGCAGCGTTCGGAAGTATCCACGGGGATCGGGCAGGTTGTAGATCTCATCGAAGCGGGCCTTTCCGCGCAGTCCGTCGTCCGAATCCACTCGTGCACCGGTCATGGCACCTCGTCTCTCACCAAGGCAGGTGACTCCCACCCGTTTCATGGCTAGTGCCTGAGGTGGGGCGAGGGAACAGTGCGGTGTGGGTTTCGGCCAGGTACGGCCGTCATTCGGTCGCGCCCCGCATAGCGCCGGGGGCATGTGCGCCCCGGCGCCCGGACCGGACCGCCGCGCCCCCCGCGCCACCGTGCGCGACCAGCGTCGATACCGGCCCGCGCGGCCCGCCCCCGAGACGCCCCCCACGGACGACGCCCTTCCGTCCCCAGGCCGCCGCTCCACCCACCAGGAATCGACGGGACTTCGCCCCCGTACGAGCGGCACAAAGAGCCGGCACAATGCGCGAAAAGCCTAAGAAACGAAGGATTTCAGCCGATATAGGCGTCACTTCCCGGAGTACGGGTGCGGATTTCCCTTTACGTCGGGACGCACGCGGCCGGCCCGCCCCTCGCCCCCACCCGCACTCCCGAAGCACACCCGGCGCACCCCGGAACGCACCCGGCGCGCCCAGCCCGCGCCGCGCACGGCAAGCAGGGCGCGCGCGGCGCGCATGGCCCGCTCGTCGCGCGCCAGCCGTGTACCCCGTACGCCCCGCGCATCACGACGACGGGGTACGGGACCGGTCACCGGACGGCCACGGGACCGGGTGCCGGGCGCCGGGCGGCGGCCATAGGGCCGGAGACCCGACGGCCGCGAGATCAGCCGGCCCACGGAACCAGACTCAGGGAGACGAACTCACGTCATCAGCCCCACGGAATCAGTCGAGCACGGCCGCCACGGACTCGATCTCCACGAGCTGGTCCGCGTATCCGAGCACGGTGACCCCCATCAGCGTGCTCGGCACGTCGTGGTCGCCGAACCCGTCCCTGACCACCTTCCAGGCGGTGACCAGGTCGGCCTGGCGCTGCGAGGCCACGAGCACCCGGGTGCTGATGACGTCCGTCAGCTCGGCCCCCGCGTCCGCGAGCGCGGTGCGCAGGTTCTCCAGCGCCTTGGCGGCCTGGCCCGCGTAGTCCCCCACGGCCGCCGTGCTCCCGTCGGCGTTGAGCGGGCAGGCCCCGGCGAGGAAGATCAGCCGCGCGTCGGCGGGCGCGGTGGCGGCGTACGCGTACTCGGCGACGTCGGACAGCGAGGCGGAACGGATGAGACTGACGGCACGGGCCATGGCGCGACTCCTCGCGGGGCAGCGGTCGAAACGGACGGTCACAGCAAACGGTCGCGCCCCACACGCATGGCCGGCGACCGGGCCGGCGACCGGCTACCTGTGCCGGCAACGGGCGGGGCCGACGACGCGCCCACCGGGCGCCTTGCGGCACAGGTCAGCAGGCCACACGGCGTACGGATGGACAGCGCCAGCCTGTCACGCACGGCCATGCCCCAGCCAACGCATTTTCCACTGGCCAGCGAAGCCGGCCCGGGGGCCGAAGCCGGGGGTCGGGTCTTCGCGCGGGCTGGTCCGGGCGCCGGGGCCGAGGCGCCCGCACGTGGGCCGGCCCCGGGCGACGGGGCCCGCCGGCCCGGCGACGTCCGCGTACGTCAGGACCGGCCGCCGCCCAGCGCGCCCACCGCCACGGCCCTGACGTGGGAGCGGAACCAACGGTGCGCGTGGTCAGCGGAGTTACGGGGGTGCCAGGCCATGCCGATGGCCACGGGCGGGAGGCCCAGCGGCAGCGGGAACGTGCGCAGGCCCAGGGCGGCCATGGTCTCGGGCAGCCAGTCGGCGAGGGTGAGCGAGACCAGGTCGCTGGTGCTGGCGAGCATCATCGCGCTGGTGTAGCTGGGCACCACGACGGCCACCCGGCGCCGCAGCTCGCGGCGGGCCAGTTCGGCGTCGATCGGGCCGTGTCGCCGGCCGCGCCGGGACACCCCGATGTGGTCGGCCTCGGCGAAGCGTCGCGCGTCGATCGGCCCGTCGAACAGTGGGTGGCCGCTGCGCGCGACGCCCACCATCGGCACCTCGGTCAGCGTCTCGGCGCGGGTCTCCGGGTCGAGGTGCCCGAGGACGCCCAACTCCAGGTCGGCGTGGCCCTGTCGCAGCGCGGGCCCGCCCTCCAGCGTCTCCGCCAGGAACACCACGTCCACCTGCGGCGCCGCGCCGTGGACCCGTTCGAGCAGCGGCCCGGCGAGGCCGGTCAGCAGCAGGTCGGCGGCCTGGACGGTGAACGTACGCCGCAGACCCGCGACGTCGAACGCGCTCGCCGGCCGGAACAGCGCGTCGGAGCGCCGCACCAGCGCGCTCACCTCCTCGCGCAACTCCAGCGCGCGCGGCGTCGGCACCAACTCCTGGCCCGCCCGGACGAGCAGCGGATCGCCGGCCGCCCGGCGCAGCTTGGCGAGCATCCGGCTGGTGGCGGCGGGCGAGGTGCCCAGCCGCTCGGCCGCCCGCGTCACGCTGTTCTCCTGGAGCAGCGCGTCCAGCGCCCGCAGCAGGTTCAGGTCCATCCCCACACCACCCGTCCAGGGTCATTCCGCTGGGCGCAACAATGCCGTGCCCATCTTTGCATTGCCCGTGGAGTGGCCGACTGCCGAGAGTGGAGTCACCCGCGAACGAGCGGGACAGCAACCCACCGGGAGAACTCCGTGCAGCAGTCCGTCCGCGCCCAGTTGGCAGGCGACGTCGTGGCCGTGGTCAGCCAGAGCGGCCCCACCGTGTCGTTCTACGACGCCGCCACCGACCGGCACCTCGACACCGTCGAGGTCATCGCCGAACCGCACGAACTGTGCTTCGACCCGACCCAGCGCCTCCTGTGGTGCTCCACCGCGTACAACTCCGGCTACTACCACGCCAACACCGGCCGGCGCAGCGAACTCACCGTCATCGACGCCGACACCCGCCGCGTCGTCGAGGTCGTCGACCTCGCCCCCGAGCACGGCCCGCACGGGCTGGCGCTCGACCCCGTACGCGGTCGCCTCTACGTCAGCGTCGAGGGCTCCGCCGACCGCCCCGGCGGCGTCGTCGTCATCGACACCGCGACCCGTCGCCCCATCGGACGCATCGACACCGACGCCCCCGGGCCGCACTGGTTCGTCATCGACCCCACGGGCACCGTGGGCTGCGCCAGCAACAAGGAGGCGCCCTTCGTCTCCGTCGTGGACCTCGAACGCGGCACCCTCACCGCCAAGGTCGAGGTGCCGGGCAGCGAGGGCCTCGCCTTCTCGCCCGACGGTTCGAAGGTGTTCGTCGCCGCCCCGTACGCGGCCTTCGGCCCCACCGGCAACGCCCCCGGCGCCCGCCCCACCCCCGGCGTCCGCGTCATCGACCCGCGGACCGCGACCGTGACCGACACCCTCGCGACCGACCACGTCATGCTCCCGGTGCACGCCACCGCCACCGGCAAACTCCTGGTCGGCGAGGTACGCATGGAGCCCACCCCGGACTCCCAACTCGGCCGACACGCGCCCGGGCGGCTCACCGTCTTCGCCACCGACGACCACGCGCGGCTCGGCAGCGTCGAGGTCGGCCTGGCCCCCCTGACCATCACCTCGTCACCCGACGGCCAGCTCGGCTACGTCGCCTGCGCCGCGTCCTCCACCGTGGACGTGGTCCACCTCGACACGCTGGAACGGCTGACCCGCCTGGAGATCCCCAAGCGGGGCGAGCCCGGCGCACACGGCATGGCCTACATCCCCCGTAACCCGTAGCCGCCAACTCCCTTCACTCCTGGGTCGCACAGGCGAGGGCGCGTGCGCGAGCAGCCACCCACTTGCCCACGCACCCTCCGCCGCGCCATGCCACCTCCCCCGTCAGAGCGCGCGGGCCCCACCACCGCCCCGCACCGCAGTGGATGGCCTCTTCCCCGCTTCAACAGGTGGCCGCCGGCGTCTCGAACGTCGTCCGCCCCGCAACCTGTGTCAGGCCCACGTCACGTGGGTCGGTAGTCCCAGAAGCAGTAGGCGCAGGCCCCTCGCCCCTCCCCCCGCGCCTCGGCCAGCACGACGCGGCGCGGGGGGTGGTTCTCCATGCCCAGGCGAAGCGCGTAGTGCTGCCCCTCCCGCAGGGCCTTGCACCCCGACGAGCGATGGAAGACCGAACCCCCCGCCGTCACGAAGACGTGCTTCACGAGCCCCTCGGGAGCGGGCGCGCAGTCCACGCACTGCCCAACGACCATGTCATGCATGCATCGTTCACTCATACCGCGAGGCTAACCGGGCCCACTGACACTGGAGTTGGCCCGCCCGTCGACACCTACGCCCGGCGCGCGGCCGACGACAAACGGAACGCTTCACCCCGCCCGGCGGGTCACACCGCCCGGTTGCCCTTCGGCTTTCCGTGCTGCTCCGGCGTGCCATGCGGCGGTGGGTGGATGGGCTCGGTCGACGTGGCCGGCGACACGGGCGAACCCGCGCGCCGCGGCGGCGCCTGCGGACGCGGCGCGCGGGGTCGGCCCCCGTCGGCTCGGCCCCGGACGCCAACTGCTCCAGCCGCGTGGTGAGCAGTTCGACCACGGCGGTACGTTGCCCGTGGTCCCGCTCGTACGCCAGCAGAGTCCGCAACTCCGTCGCGTCCAGGGCGCGGATGCGGTGCTGGAGTTCCCCGAGGGGGAGCCCGTCGTAGTCGGGCAGCGGAAGGTCGCTGCGGTTCGCTTCGCTCATCGTCGTTCGTCCTCCTCGCGTCGAGGGTGGTGGTACCACCGCCCCGGGTTCCCGCCCGGCCGACGGCGGCACGTGGCGCCGCCGAAGGGGCGGCTGGAATCGGCGGGGCGTCGCCGAAGGGGCTGCGGGCGGCGGGGGCCGGCTCCGAGGTGACCTGCGGCGCCGCCCGCCCCGGCCACCATCCTTCGGTGAGTCGCCGTGTCGCCCGACGCGCCTCTACTTCCCGCGCGGACTGCCTCACGACTATCGCGAGCGACTGCTCGCACCACACCCCCGCGCGCCAACCCCACGGATTCGCTGGGCCCGGGTGCCCACACCGCAAGGCCGACAAACGCACCACGCTCCCCCGTGTGCTCAGCCGCCCCCGGGGTACCCGCCAACCACTCGAACCCGGACAAGCGGCACACACCACACCACCAGCACACCCCCACGAACGGAGGGACGATGACGACTCCCGAGGAGAGCCGCCGCAAGACCTCGAAGACGGACGACGTGCTCGGCGACCCGGACACGCACCAGAAGGACGAAGAGCAAACCCCCGGCGCGACGGGCCGAACCCTGCGCGAGGCGATGGACGAGGCCAACATCACCCCCGACGACTACGAGCAGGAGCCCGACGACGACCAAGGCTCGCGCCCCTGACCCTCGCCCGGCCCTCTCCCTCTCCGCCCGCCACCCGACGCCTCCCGCCAGGGCTCCGCGCCCGTACGACCGCCACGCTCACGAGCACCAGGCCGGCGCCGAGCCGGGCCGGGTCGGGCCGGCCTGAGCCGGCGCGTAGCCGCTCCCGGGCCAGCGCGTGGCCGTTGCGGGCGGTGAGCGCGCAGCCGCCTCCGGGCCCGGCACGGTGGGGCATCACCTCGCGCACTGGCGCCGTACCTGGCCGCTGGTTGTCGCTGCTGTCCGTGCTCGTTGATGTCAACGTTGGATGTCAGCGGAACAGACCCGGGACCGGGCAGACCTCCAATGGTTCGTCCGGCCGGTCTGCCCACCTCCACCAGCTATGCCGATCGGCACACCGCCACAGCGACCGGCAGGTTCGCCGGCCGTCGTCCTCCCATTTGACGAGGACAAGGCGGCCGGACTTCATGGGCTGGCTGCACTCCGGACAGGTCGGGGAGCCTCGTCGGTCGTATAGGGCGCCCTACCGGAGCGACCGCTTCGTCCCGAAGCAATGTGGGTGGGCGCTCGACCAGGGGCCGGTGCGCCTCTTACCTGCTGCGATGGTCCGCAGATGTGTGCAGGTGTCCGCCGCTGTTTGCCGGCGTTATCACGCAGTTAGACACTCCGGGTGCTTGATCTCAGGCCACCGCTGGGCCAGCTCCATGGCGTTCATAGAGCTGCTTCACTTGCTTGACCCTTAAGCCGAACTTCTCATCTGCCGATGCGCTCATGGGTAGAAGCTGGAGCTCCTTGGCCAACTGATAGAAGCCAGAGCCAGCGTCGTTGGCACCCAGGTAGTTCACCAGGGCCGAGAGCATGAGAGGCGGGTTTGAGGGGGCGATCTCCTGGTCTCGTTCCACGATCAGTCCGAGCAGATGCCCCATCGCGGCTCGCTCGTCAACACGCTCGAAGCCGAAGGGACGGCAACCTGTTCGCCTGGCCAGAGTCACGTTGAGCTCGGTGTACGAGGTGAGCTTGCCCCGCTTTGCTCGCTCGACGAGAAAGTCATGACCGACATGTACCAGCTCGTCCCACTCACTGTCCGCGCGGCCGTATCCAGACATCCCCGCTCCCTGCGCTACATCGATCCGTGAGCGGGAACGTACAGTGCCGGCGTAGTGCCCACAATCGCTCGATGGGCTAATCACTGCTGCTCCAGGTCACGGCGAGAAACACCCCATCTTGCCTGGGCCCAGGCTTGAGCGGTAACCCGTTTGGTCGGGGGACTGTGACCGGGGGTTCGCTACTGACTGCGTTGTCGACTGTCACTGGCGGTCGTCGCCGAGTGACCTCGGGGAGCGCCGGATGGCCCAGGGGGAGCCCAGGGGTCGCCCCCGGGAAGCGAGCCCACTTCCTCGACCGACAGCCCCCTCCGACAGCTGCCATACGTTCGAAGGAGCGCTCACGACGCTTCGGCGGCCACAACCTTCATGTCGGGTCAAACAGACGGCATATTTGGTTTAGCCTCGCCGCAGGTACCGTTAGCATGACCACATGGAGAGCATCAAGTCAGACTGGTGGATGGAAAACGGCCTGCACGAATTCACCGAGAGCGGCCACGGAAAAAACGGTATTAACGATTACGATCGAGCAATGATCTCGCGAGCCGAAGCCTCTTTCAACCATGCGGCATATCGTCTCTCTAATCATCACGGCGACTACGACCGGATCGACGCCGTCCTAGCCCTCAAGCGCGCCGTTGACGCGCGACTGGAACACCTGAACTCGATATATGACTTCAGCCAGTATCCCGAGTCGAAAAATTTCGGCCGCCTTGGCCTCCTCGAAAATTGGGGCGTAATCCTTCAACGTACGCTCCGCCGCCTCCGACGGCTACGCAACGCAGTTGAGCACGATGGGGCAGAGCCGCCTACTTTGGACGAGTGCGAAGACTATCGGGAAGTTTGCTGGTGGTTCCTGAAGGGAACCATCGACTATCTCTCGCCTCTCGACAGCTACGACTTCTCCTGGAATGAGAGCTCTGGATCTTTTTCCATCGACTACAGCCCCTTGGCCGTCACTCTGTTCGGAGATTTCACGCCAGAACTCCTCTCAGACAGTCAGATCGACGGATGGATCAAGCTGAACACACTCGAAAATCCCGCACCTCGCCAACCAGACTCCATCCAGATGCTCCCCATAGAGAGGGCAGGAAGAGGCAGGTATCTCGTTCGCGCAGAAGTAGCAGATCAGGATTCACGACTGGAATTTCTAAAATTCTCCATGGACTACTTCGGGATGACGACACGAAGGTTCGACTAACACTGGCCCATGCTGCAAATGCTAATGCGAGCGAATCTCGTAGATTGTAAGCTCACAATACCGTAGAGGGTTGCCCGGTCCTTGTTTCAGATCACCGGAGGCGCCGTGAGCGATAACGACTTCCTGCAAGGCGATGACCTCGATGCGTACAAGGTGGCCCCGACTGGACTCTGCTGGTGGTGCGGAGCAGTCGCAGACTCGCAAGAGCATAAGTTCAAGCTAAAGAACTTGAAGCGACTTTCTCAAGGCTCTGAAGGGAATCTAGTATGGGTGGGTGGCGAGTTCCGCCGGGAGATTCGCTCCATCAAGAAGTCCCAGCATGTGAGATTTCGAGCAAATCTCTGCGCTTCGTGCAATAATGCTAGGAGTCAGCCCTTCGGCTTTGCCTATGACGGCTTCGTTGACTACTTGTGGAGCCATGGGCGGCGCCTCCATCGCTCCCGGTATGTCGACATGAAGCGCATCTATGGCGATGATTGGTCCACGCAGGCACTCAATCTCGCTCGATACTTTGTGAAGCAGATCGGTTGTCGTGTTGAGCATGATGGCTACCCAGTCCCTCCGGAGTTCGTCGACTTTCTGAATGGGGCCAATCGAGTCCCGAGTGTGCACATGGTGATGTACAAAGATTCAGCACTCTGGGAGCTGCATAAGGGCTCGCGGAAGAGCGAGGATTGGATAATCGGTGAGGGATTCGGCCCTATGACGGGAGCGGTAAGCCGGTCAAAAGGGCGGTTGGTGATGTTTTCAAGTTCCATGACGGTGGGGTACATCGGTGTGATGTATCGGTGGGAATGGAATTTGTCGGATGCAGATCCGTTCTATGTCTACCGTAAGGCCCGATTGTATCGACGGGATAAGCTACCTGACTTCTAGGCGGTTAAGGGCTGTGGTGGGTGGCGCAGCAGCCGAGAGGGTGGCAGAGTCTCAATGCCCAAGTAGGCTGGGTTGTTACCCATATGCCCAACCGTTCATTTGGGGTGGCATGCTCTACATCGAAAGCTCTTCACATATCATCAGATGAAGGTCTGTCGAAGCTTCTGAAATTTCCTCCAAAATATCCCGCCGCTTCAAGTCTGCCGGAAGAGGGAACGGTGCTTCCTCGATTTCATCACACCAGTCGACCACATGGTAAAAGATTGCTCCAGCCAAATCAGAAACTTCTGAATCACCCCAGGCCGATTGAAAGTCGGCTGCAGCGCCGATCGCCCATGCGAGCTTATTCACTGCATCCGACTTCCCTTTTTCGATTTTCTCGCGTGTTGAAGATCGACGAGACTTGATTTCCGCATACTCCACCTCGGCCGGAAGCCACTCCGCGAGCCTCTCCCTCAGCTCCTGGTAAGCAGCAAGCAGCTTGGCTTGCCCGTTTCGATTGACAAGGTTGACCGTCAGGAGGGAATTCAAGTTCGCCTTGTATCGACGCATGGCCTTTCGATCTATAGGGCCATGCGGGTCATCGAAACGGGTGTGACACGTCGGGCATAGCGCAATTAGATTTTTGAACTCATGCTTTCGCGTTTTCGCCCACGGGATAATGTGCGCAATCTCGACAGGCGTAGACTTACAAGTCGGAATCGCGCAGCGATGGCCAGCTTCAATGAGTACTCGTCGGCGTAGCTCGCTCGGAATTTTCGGTCTCGACGTTGCCACGCCAAGCATGTTAATCATATGCACTGACAGAAGGCCTACCTTTCAACAGCAAGCCCCCAACTCCCATCCCGTCCGCCGTCAACCCACACACCGTGGAGCGGGCGCGGTGCCGGGCGTCCAGGTGGAGCGCGCCACTGTACGAACGACCTGGATGCCCGGTGCCGTGTCTGCTCGGCTCTGCCTGGGTCGGCGGTGGACGGGATGGGAGCTCCACGCGCACCACGACGCGCCCGCACTCGGCGACGGCGCCCCCTTCCCCCGGTGCCGGCCGATCCCCCGCCGGAGGCATCGTTCTGACCGTGGTGGCTCCGGGTCGGGACTCGCCTCGCGGGGTTCGACTCATCCATGCACGCGCGGCACGGACACCGGCCGGGCTGGAGCGGGGCGGAGACAGGAGCGCAGGCCCGGCCGGGGGCCGGGCCGCGTGCGGGGAGCGGAGCGAGCCGCCTTGAACCTGTAGAGAAGGTTGTTACTCACCCTCCCCCGGCTCGTGCTGGCGCGCGGCGCGTTCGCGCTCGATGGCGGCCAGGATGCTTTGCGTTCCGCGCAGTTGGGCCTGGAGCCGGTTCAGCACGTCCTCGCGAGCGGAGCGGATCAGGTGGTCGGTGGATGACCGGTCTTCGACGCTTCCGGCCGGGGTCCAGAACGTCTTGTGGCTGTTGTTGCGGACGATGCCCTGGCAGGTGCGGATGACCCAGTTCATCGTGGTGGTGAGTTCGTACCGGTGGCGCTGGTCCTGGTCGCCGTCGTCGTTCGGGGTGGGCTTCGTCATCACCGGGTCGCCTCGCGGGTCATGGGTGCGTGATCGTCCTCGTGCTCACCCAACGTCGGTGTGGCCAGTTCGGCGGTGACGGTGCGGCCGTACGCGTTGCCGGTGACGTGGAGGCGGTGGGCCAGGATCGTGACGATCTCCAGGCCACGGCCGCGAGTGGCGCCAGCCGTCGCCCCCGCGCGGTGGGGGGCCGTGATGCTGCCGGCGTCGGTGACCGAGATGCTGACCCCCGCGCGCGAGAGCGTGAGCGAGATGTGGAAGACGCCGAGGTGGGAGCCGCTGTCGGTGTGGGTGAGGGCGTTGGTGGTCAGTTCGCTGACGACCAGTTCGGCGTCGGCGAGGCAGGGATGGTCGCGCAGGATCTCGCGGGTCCACTGGCGGGCGCGGGGGATCTCCTCCACGGAACATGAGCAGATACGGCCCCACACTCGTGGTTCACTCATATACTCGTCCATACAAGTTCCTCCATGCTGGTAGGCGGCCATGTGCGGTGGGTTCGTGCTAGACGAGTCGTACGCCGTCGTGAGCGCGGATGGCTGGCGGGGAAGCGTTGTCGAGTGCGTCGAGGACGCGGATCGCGTATGCCTCGTCGGCCAGCTCGGAGACCTCTTCGCGGGTGGCCCAGCGCAGTGCCCGGGTTTCCGCTCCGGTGGTCGGGGTGCCGTCGATCGCCTCGCACCGGAAGACCAGGGAAACGATCAACCCGGTCATGTTCTTGTAGACGCCGGTCAGGGTCGCCGGAAGCGCGATCTTGATACCGGTTTCTTCGAGGACTTCGCGTTGCAGCGCGTCGGAGATCGTTTCTTCGCGTTCGAGCACGCCGCCGGGCGGTTCCCACTTACCGTTGTCCCGCCGCTTGATCAGCAGAGCTCGTCCCGCGTCGTCCACGATGACTCCGGCGACGCTCACGGAGTGCGGGCGGTCAGTGCTCACGTTGCTCTGCCCTCTCGGCTGACTAGGCTCTCCACCGTAGCAACACGGGTCAGCCGCTCGTCTAGATACCTAAAGGAGTACGCATCATGCCTCCTCTCGCCTCGGGCCTCCTGGGCGCGCTGGACCCGACCAGCGACCGTGCGGTCTTCCGCCAGATCGCCGACCAGCTCCGCGAAGCGATCGACAAGGGCCGCTTCCGGGAGGGCGACAAGCTGCCGTCGGAGACGGAACTGGTGGATCACTTCGGGGTCTCGCGGATGACCGTCCGCAACGCGCTGTCGCTGTTGCAGCAGGAGGGACTGGCCGTGTCCGAGCACGGCAAGGGCGTCTTCGTGCGGCCCCGGCCTCCGGTGCGGCGGCTGGCTTCCGACCGGTTCGCGCGGCGCCACCGCGAGCAGGGCAAGTCGGCGTTCACGGTGGAGGCGGAAGCCGCGGGCAGTCGTCCCGAGGTGGACGGCCTGGAGGTGAAGGAGGAGCGGCCCTCGCCCGACATCTCCGCCCGGCTCGGCTCCCCCCGCAAGGTCCTGGCCCGCCGCCGTCGCTATCTGCTCGATGGCCGACCGGTGGAGTTCGCCACCTCCTACCTGCCGCTGGACCTGGCCCGCAACACCCCCATCGCCCAGCCCAACCCCGGCCCCGGCGGCATCTACGCCCGGCTGGAGGAGATGGGCCACCGCCTCGACCACTTCGACGAGGAGATCCGCGCCCGCATGCCCACCCCGGCCGAGGTGCGCACCCTCCGACTGGCCTCCGGCGTTCCCGTCATCCACCTCGTGCGGACCGCGTACGACGCCGACGGGCGCGCGGTGGAGGTGTGCGACACCGTGATGGCCGCCGACGCGTACGTGTTGGCCTATCAACTCCCCGCCACCTGACGCGCGCTGGCCCCCTGCCGCCCCTCCTGACTCGTACACCCAATCACGCATACTCGTATAGACGAGTGGGTAAGTCGTGTGGCACAGTGATGGCCGGGCCCACTATCGCGGGTTCGAGTCCCGTCACTCATCTAGACAACTAGATGCCCTTGTGTACGTGAGGAGAGAACGGTTGCGTTCCATACGAGTCGAGACGACCGGCGCCACGATCCTGCTGACCGAGGCGCCGGAGCCGAAGGTCAAGGACCGGCAGACCGGTGAGATCGCCAAGGACGCGGTCAGCGGTGAGGCGCTGATGAAGCTCGGCGTGGTCTACATCGCGGGCGGGGAATCGTCCCTGGTGCAGGTCACCGTGCCGGAGAGCGGGGTCACGGACGGGCTGACGCTCGGTGCGCCCGTGACGCTGATCGGGCTGGTGGCGCGCCCCTGGGAGAGCGTGTTCAACGGCCAGCAGCGGCACGGCATCGCCTTCCGGGCCGACGCCATCGCCCCCGCCGCCGCTCTGAGCGCGCACGAGGCGGCCTGAGCTCCATGGCCGACGTGACGACGACCCTGATGGAGGTGGGCGGGCCGGTAGCCGCGTCGGTCGGTGGCGCCGCCTACCTCCGGGCCAAGCACCCGGCCGCGTACTGGTCGACGATGGGCCTGCCGGTCTCTGCCGTGCGCCTGCTGGCCTCGTACGGATCGGTCATGGACGCCTGTGGGCTGGCCGTACCGCCCTCGCGGCTGCGCGCCTGGGCCACGCACACGCTCACCCGCCGCGAGGTACGACCCGTCCCGCCCCGGCGGGGCATGCTCCGCCCGTCCACGACCGGCTTACGGTTGCGGCTGCGCCTGGCCCCGGGCCAGGAACCGGCGGATGTCGCCGCCTCCGCCGAACGACTGCGCCACGCCTGGGGCGTGCACGCGGTGTACGTCTCGACGGTGCGGCCGGGCGTGGTGGAGTTGCGGTTGGTCGGTTACGACGTGCTGCGCAAGGTCCGCATGCCGCGCGAGGCTGGTGACGGTGGCCTGCTGTCGGTGCCGGTGGCGCTGCGGGAGGACGCGACGCCGTTCGTACGGGACTACCGGGCCGTTCCGCACGGGCTCACGCTCGGCGCGACGCTGTCGGGGAAGTCCATGTTCCTGCGCCACCTGATCGCTGGCCTGGCCCGGCAACCGGTCGCGCTGGTCGGCATCGACTGCAAGCGCGGCGTCGAACTGGCCCCGTTCGCCCCGCGCCTGTCCGCGCTGGCCACCGACCCGGCGCAGGCCGGCGAGTTGCTGCCCGCCCTCATCGACCTGATGGAGGACCGCTACGACCTGATCAAGGCCCGACAGGGCATCGCCCCCACCACCCCGGACGAGGAGATCACCTCCGACATCTGGGGCCTGCCGGAGGACGAACGCCCCGTTCCCGTCGTGCTGTTGGTGGACGAGGTGGCGGAACTCTTCCTCGTCGCCACCCGCAAGGACGAGGAACGGCGAGACGAGATGGTCACCCAGCTCATCCGCCTCGCCCAACTCGGCCGTGCCGCCGGCATCTACCTGGAGGTGTGCGGGCAGCGCTTCGGTGCCGAACTGGGCAAGGGTGCCACGATGCTGCGGGCCCAGTTGACTGGGCGCGTCTGCCATCGCGTCAACGACGAGGCGTCCGCCAAAATGGCACTCGGCGACATCGCCCCCGAAGCGGTCGGCGCGGCCTGCGCCATCCCGCCGAACATGCCGGGCCTCGCCGTTGCCGGAGACACCTCCGGCGGCTGGACCCGCATCCGCACCCCGTACCTCCCGCTCATGAATGCCGCCGCCACCTGCCGCGACTTCGCCCACCTGGCGCCCGACCTGCCCGCGCTCAAAGCCTTCCGGCCCCGCGTACCCGCCTCACCGGTAAGCGCTCCGGCGACGCTGCTCAAGCCGCTCCCCGCCGCCGACTGACGTTCGCTCGCTGCCCGTTCGCCGTACCCGATCCGTACGCCACGTCCCTACCCCGCCATGCCCGAATCCCGTGAGGAGGCTGCTCGTGCGCGCTCACCTGGCGCGGATCGACGCGGTGCTCGTACAGGCGGTCATCGCCGCCGCGCTGTCCTTCGCCCACCTGCACGACCTGGCCTCGGCGGGTGGCCAACACGGCTGGAAAGCCTGGGCCTACCCGGTCTCCGTGGACCTGCTGATGGTCGCGGCCTGGCGACGCCTGCGAACGGGGGAGGGCTCGGCCAGGACGGCGGGCTGGTGCTGGTTCCTGATCGCTGGCCGCGTCGCTGGGCGCCAACATCGCCACCGCCGGCCTGCTCGACCTGGGCGACGTACCCGCCTGGCTGCGCATCCTCGTCGCCGGGTGGCCGGCGGTGGCCTTCCTCGGCGGGACGTTGCTGGCCCACGACCCGGCTTCGGACACAGCCGTCGGACAAGACCGGCGACCGCCTGCCATGAGGCAGACCCCCCGCGAGAAGCGACAGGCTGGCGCGGTCGCCGGACCACTCGAAACCCGCCGCCCGACGCGACTGGGCGCCCAGTCACGGGAGGAGAGCAGGCCAACCATAGCGACAACGTTGAGCAGCCGCACGTGCAGCACGAGCCGGTTCCACAGCGCCGCGTTGTCAACCAGGCGCCTGCGCAGACGACTTCGCCTCCCTCGGCCAATCCGCCGCCCGCCCTGGTCAACCACGCCCGCAAGCTCGCCGCCGACCACCACGCCCGTACCGGCTCGCCCATCGACCGCGACACCCTGCGCGCCCGCCTCGGCGTCCTCGCGCCCCTGGCCGCATCGGCCCGGTCCGCCGCACGTTCCTGCCGATGTGCCCCGCAGGAGGAGCGCGGCGACGGCCAAGGGAGCCCACCGCGTCCTGCGGACCGCGCTCACCTCGGCCCGCCGGGAAGAACTCGTCACGCGCAACGTCGCCGCTCTCGTGGAGGCACCGAAAGTGATCAGCCGGGACCTGACGCCATGGACGCTGGACGAGACGCTGACGTTCCTCGAAGCGGCTCGCCGCGACCCGCTGTACGCGGCGTTCGTGCTCGCCATCGCCATGGGCCTACGGCGTGGTGAGGTGCTGGGGCTGCGCTGGTCGGACGTGGACCTGAACCAGCGGTTCATGAGTCAGCAACCAGGTGCAGCGCATCGGCGGAGAGCTGCACCAGGGCACCACCAAGACGGGGAAGGCCCGTCCGGTGCCGCTGCCGCTCATCTGCCTGGCCGCCCTGCGCTGGCACCGGCTGCGGCAGGCCGGGAAGCCTGACCCGGCCGGGCTGGTCTTCACCACGCGTACGGGCCGTCCGGTGGAGCCCCGGAACCTCAACCGTTCGTTCTCCCGGCTCACCGCCACCGCCGGCCTCCGCCCGATCCGGTTGCACGACGCCCGTCACGGATGCGCGACCCTGCTCACCGCCGCCGGCGTGGCGCCCCGCGTGCTGATGGAGATCCTTGGCCACAGCCAGATCAGCATGACCATGGACGTGTACACGCACGTCACACAGGACACGCAGCGCGAGGCCATCAACCACATGGACCGGCTGTTGAAGCGTCGCCCCGGTCGCCCTGACGGCCACGCCTGACCAGGGCCGTTCAGCCACGTTGATGTCAATCGTGGATGTCAACGCACGGCAAACGCCCCGGACCGACCCACGGTCCGGGGCGTTTCGCGCTGGTCAGCGCACAGAGCCGACTGTCGGGTTCGAACCGACGACCTTCGCTTTACAAGAGCGGTGCTCTACCAACTGAGCTAAGTCGGCGCGTCCCCAGCAGTGTACCCACGCCCACGGCGTGCCCCCGCCGCGATTTCCCCAGACCCGCGGACCGACCAACCCGAGCCCGAGCCCCCGCCCACACACGCCCGCCCGCACCCACCCCGCACCCGCCCGTGGCCGCGCGCCGCACCCCGCCCCACCACCGAACCCCCAGTCACCCACCCCAGCCACCCCCCACGAACCCACCACCCACCGCCCACCCAGCACACCCGAACCAAACCCACCCACCACCCACCACCCACCGCCTGCGCCCGCCCCCACCCATCACACCCACCAACCGCACCCACCCCCACCAGCCGGCCCTCCAGACACCTCCACCCAGCACACCCACCCGTCCCCACCACCTGAAACTTCTCCGGCGGTGGCTACTGACACGGGGCCCCTGGCCAGGTACCGTCACGGCAAGTCTGGTCAGTGGACTAGACCCCTTCCCCGTCTTCGTCGGCGTGCGGAAGGCTCCGCTCGACCTTTACTCGGATCGTCCGGCACGTTCCTGCCGGTGAAGGAGATGCACCATGGCTTCGGTCACGTACGACAAGGCGACCCGGATCTACCCGGGTTCCGACAAGCCCGCCGTCGACCAGTTGGAGATCGACATCCAGGACGGCGAGTTCCTCGTCCTGGTCGGCCCCTCCGGCTGTGGCAAGTCCACCTCGCTCCGGATGCTCGCGGGGCTCGAGGACGTCAACGGCGGCGCCATCCGCATCGGCAACCGGGACGTCACCCACCTGCCGCCGAAGGACCGGGACATCGCCATGGTGTTCCAGAACTACGCGCTCTACCCGCACATGACCGTCGCCGACAACATGGGCTTCGCCCTCAAGATCGCGGGCGTCAGCAAAAGCGAGATCCGGGCCAAGGTCGAGGACGCGGCGAAGATGCTCGACCTCACCGAGTACCTGAGCCGCAAGCCCAAGGCGCTCTCCGGTGGTCAGCGGCAGCGCGTCGCGATGGGCCGCGCGATCGTGCGTGAGCCGCAGGTCTTCCTCATGGACGAGCCGCTGTCCAACCTGGACGCCAAGCTCCGCGTGCAGACCCGTACCCAGATCGCCAGCCTCCAGCGGCGGCTCGGGATCACCACCGTGTACGTCACCCACGACCAGGTCGAGGCCCTGACCATGGGTGACCGGGTCGCGGTGCTCAAGGACGGGCTGCTGCAGCAGGTCGACTCGCCGCGGAACATGTACGACCGCCCGGCCAACCTGTTCGTCGCGGGCTTCATCGGCTCGCCCGCCATGAACCTGGTCGAGGTCCCGATCGCCGACGGCGGCGTGAAGTTCGGCAACAGCGTCGTCCCCGTCAGCCGCGAGGCGCTGGCCGCCGCGGCCGACAAGGGCGACAAGACCGTCACCGTCGGCGTCCGCCCGGAGCACTTCGACATCGTCGAGCAGAACGGCGGCGCCGCCAAGACCCTGACCAAGGAGAGCAGCGACGCCCCGGCCGGGCTCCCGGTCACCGTCAACGTGGTCGAGGAACTCGGCGCCGACGGTTACGTCTACGGCAGCGCCGAGGTCGGCGGCTCGACCAAGGACCTCGTCGTCCGCGTCAACGGCCGCCAGGTGCCGGAGAAGGGCGCCGTGCTCCACGTCGTCCCGCGCCCCGGCGAGACCCACGTCTTCGCAACCTCCACCGGCGAGCGCCTCACCGACTGACGCCCCGCCGCCGTCCCTCCCCCCTCCCGGGATCGCCCAACCACCCCCGTACGGGCGGATTCCCGGACGAGGAGCCGGGGGATGACGGAGGCGTTGGGCACGGGTAGCCAACGCGCGCCGCGCATCTGCCGCATCGCGGATGCGCGGCGTTGTCGTTGCGAAATCCCCGCAGAACAGGCATTTCGAGCCGTGTGCGTCAACACGCGAATCGCATGTGGATGCCATGTCATCCCTCAACAGAGTGACTAAATGTCGCCAAATCATCACTGCTCGCTACGATCGCGGGCATGAACCAGGCCGCCCGCCGTATCGGCAGAACCCTCGCCTTCGTCCTCCCCGTCGTTCTCATCCTCTCCGGCACCCTGGCGGTCACCGCCGTGCCGTGGGCCGGGAACTCCGGGGACTCGGTGCTCACCGCCTCCTCCAAGAACGCCTCCAGCCAGGCCGGCCACCGCGCCCAGCACGAGGTGCTGCGCGACCAACTCCTCTCCGAACTCCAGGAGAAGGACCCGGGCGTGGCCCTCACGGGCCTCCAGGAGGCCATCACGGAGCGTCCCTCGCTCGCCCGGCACTGCGCCTCCATCGCGCGGGCGCTCGGCCGCGCGGCGGTCGCCAAGTACGGCGGCGCCGCCCACCGCGCCCACGCCTTCTCCCGGCCCGTGTGCGACACGTCGTTCGCCTCCGGCGTCGCGCAGGCCAACTGAGCCCCGGCCGACGCGGGCCCGACAGCGGGTCACCACCCGACGTCCGGCCACCGGCCCGCCCCTCGGCCCACCGCTGAGGCGTGACCCCACGTCCGAGGTGCGACCCTCCGCCCGAGGCGTGCCGCCTCGTCCGAGGTCCGGGCCGCCGTCCGAGGCCCGGACCGGACGAGGTCGGACCGGACGAGGTCGGACCGGGCGGGTGCGAGCGCCGTACGAGCCGGCCCGTACGAACTGACCCGTGCGAGCCGGTCCGTACGGCGGTCCGGGCCCGCCGTACGGACCGCCGCACGCGGCGGCACGCGGCGGCACGCGGCGGCACGCGGCGGCACGCGGCGGCACGCGGCGGCACGCGGCGGCACGCGGCGGCACGCGGCGGCACGCGGCGGCACGCGGCGGCACGCGGCGGCACGCGGCGGCACGCGGCGGCACGCGGCGGCACGCGCGTCAGCATGCGAGGTCCGGCGTCTGGTCGGCGTCCGCGCCGGCCAGCACTTATCGTGCGGACCATGACCGACGATCCCATCCGTCCCACGACCCCCGCCGGCCCCGACGCGCCCCATCGGCGGCCGGCACCCGGCGGGCCCGCGCGCGCCGCCACCCCAGGCGCCCGCAGCGGCGCCGCCACGGGCCCCTCCGTGGCCGCGGGCTCCCCGCCCCCCCGCCGCGGCGCCCGAGCGCGCCCCGCGCCCCGTCGCGGACTCCGCCGCCCCGACCCAGGCCGTCATCCTCGCCGGCGGCCAGGGCTCGCGGCTGCGCCCGTACACCGATGACCGCCCCAAGCCGATGGTCGAGATCCCCGGCACCGGGACCCCGATCATCGGCCACCAGCTCAACTGGCTGGCCACCGAGGGCGTGACGGATGCCGTCGTCTCCTGCGGCCACCTCGCCGAGGTCCTTGAGGACTGGCTGGCCAGCGCCGATCTCCCGCTCCGCGTCACCACGGTCGTCGAGAACGAGCCGCTCGGTCGCGGCGGCGGCCTCAAGTACGCCGCCGCCTCGCTCCCCGACCCGGACCGGCCCTGGTACGCCACCAACGGCGACATCTGGACCCGGTTCTCGCTGCGCGAGATGGCGGGCTTCCACCACGAGCGCGACGCGGCGGCCACCCTCGCGCTGGCCAGGCCGCGTATCCCGTGGGGCGCGGTGGAGACCGACGAGTTCGGGCACGTCCTCGACTTCATCGAGGCGCCGCCGTCGCCCTACCTGATCAACGCCGGTGTCTACGTGTTCTCCGCCGACTTCACCAACCTGCTGCCCGACCGCGGCGACCACGAGCGGACCACCTTCCCCCGCCTCGCCCGCGAGCGCCGGCTGGCGGGCTACCCGCTGCCGCACGGCGCGTACTGGCGCGCCATCGACACCGCCAAGGACCTCACGGAGGCCGCGAAGGAACTGGCCACCGGCGGCCCGGCGGACAAGGGCTGAGCCGGACCCGGCTCACCAAGGCGCGGGGTGTCGTGTGACGGCCGCGCGGGCTCCGACCGATGGCGGGCCCCGGCGGCTCCACGGCGCCCGTACGCCCGCGCGCCCGCCAACGGCAGCAGCGGCGCCCCGGTGGGACGCCGCTGCTGTACGAGGAGGCGTACGGGCCGCGGAGGGCCCGTACGCCGGATGGTCAGCCGAGCAGGCCGCCGAGGGCGCCCTCGCGGCGCAGGCCGCCGCTCGTGCCGCCGCCGCTGGTGCTGTCGGAGTCGCTGTCGAGGTCGCTGTCGCTGGCGGGGGGCGGGGCCTGCCGCTGCTGCTGGGGCGCGGACTGCGGGGCCTCCGGCTGCGCCTGCGGGGCGGTCTGGGCACCCGAGGTCTGGCTGCTGGTCTGGCCGCCGCCGACCTGGCTCTGTTGCCGCTGCTGGCGTACCCGGGGCTGGCTCGGCCCCGCGGTCAGGCCGCCGGGGGCCGGCTGCGGCTCGGTGACGCCCGGCGTGCTCGCCGCGCTGGGGGCCGACGAGGCGGGGCTCGGCGTGCCGCCGCCCGCGGACGGCGAACCGCTCCGCTTGTCCTCCGGGCTCCGAGTGCCCGGCGACTTGCTCGCCTCGGGCGTGCCCGGCAGCGTCTTGCCGGGCAGGTGGTTGGTCGGCGGCTCGCTCGGTCCTGGCACCCGCACGGTGTCCGAGGAGCGCACCGCGCCGCCCAGCATCGAGCCGATCAGCAGCGTCAGACCGGTGATCACGGCCGCCAGCACCGAGCCACGGCGCAGCACCCGGCGGCGCAGGTCGCGGACCTCGACGCGCGGCCCGAGCCGCCGCCACGCCTCGCCCGCGAGCCGGGCGTCCATCGAGTAGACCGGCGCCCCGGCGATGATCAGCGGGCTCCACGCGGCGAGGTAGATGATGTCGGGCGCGTCGTACGCCGCCACGGTCCGCCAGCTCACCGTCACCAGCAGCGCGGCCGACAGCAGCGCCCCGACCGAGGCGGCGAGCCGCTGCCACAGCCCGAAGACGGTCAGCACCCCGACCACGACCTGCGCGAACGCGATGGTCAGGCCGGCGCCCACGGGGTGTTCGAGCGCGAAGTCACGCAGCGGGGAGGCCACGTCCCACGGGTGCAGCGACTGCAGCCAGATCACCATGGACCCGCGCTCGCCGCCGTCGAAGTACACCGGGTCGCAGAGCTTGCCCATGCCCGCGTAGATCGAGATGAAGCCGAGGAAGACGCGCAGCGGGAGCAGCACGACGCCCAGGTTCATCCGGCGCCCGGGGTAGTACGCGTGGCGCACGGTGTCGGGGTTGCGCCGCCCGCGCGCCGCGCGCCGCGACTCGCCGGCGGGGCCGGTGTCCGCCTCGTCGGCGGCGTACGCCGCGGAGTGCCACCGCGCCGTGCCGTCGTCGTCGCCGGCGACGGGGCCGATCACGGTGGTGTGTTGGCCGGTGTCGAGGTCGTCGTCCGGCGGGCCGGCGTCCGGGCTGCCGTCGAACCGGCCGCGCGTGTACCGCGTGCCGCCCGGCGGTGTCTCGTCGTTGTACGGCGTGCGGGGCCCGATGACCAGGGCCTGGGCGGGGGGTTCGGGCTCTCCGACGGCGACGCGCGGCAGCACCTGGGTGGCGCCCACGTCACTGCCGGGACCGCCGGGCCCCTCGGGTTCGCCGTACGGGGTGGTCGCGGCGCCGGCGGTGGGGCTCGGCGGGCGCACGGTGCGCGTGGCGCCGGTCGTCGCGGTGGCGGCGAGGCTGGCCTCGGACTGTCGTACGGCCTGCAGGAGTTGGGTCGCCGCGCCGTCGCCCGGGCTCGTACGGCCGCTCCACACCACCGGGGCTCTGCGCCGCGCCGGGCGCGTCCCCAGGCCGGCACCAGCCCCGGCGAGCGCGGCCATCCGCGCCGTCTCCACGAGCGCGCTGCTCTTGACGGGGGTCGCGAGCTGCACGCGGAAACTCGCGTGCGCGACGACGACCTGCGCGGGGTCGCTCGGAACCTTCGCCATGTTCAGGCGCGGCTCGTCGTCGAATCCCGGTGAGCGTCCCCCCGGAGGTGTGCGGGGTGTTCTGGTGTCCACGCTCATCTAACCGAGTGACCCCCGGTTAAGACACTGCCTTGACCGCCTCGAAACTGTCCGAGACCCGTCAAGCCCGCCGTCGTCTCCCCCAAGCGCAGGCCAGCGCCGCCCGGCGGCCCGCCACGCCCCGCGAAACGAGCCGCGCCCCTCGCCTCCCACGGGCCGCCCGGACGCGACCGGGCCCCGTGCGGCGCGGCGGTGCCCAGGGGCGTGCGCCGGCGGGTGTCGGGGGCGCGGTGGCTGGCCCGGCCGGAAGGCGGCACGGCACCCTACGGTGCGCGGCGGCACCGGAGAGCGCGCCAGCGGCCCGGCCCACCGCCGCGAACCGGCGCGGCGCGGGCCGACGCGCGGCGGTTCAGCGACGGCGGCGGCGAGCCGCCTCGTACAGCACCACGCCGGCCGCGACGCCCGCGTTCAGGGACTCCGCGCCGCCCGGCATGGCGATGCGTACCCGCACATCACAGGTCTCGCTGACCAGGCGCGACAGACCCTTGCCCTCGCTGCCGACCACCACGACGAGCGGGCCGTCCAGCGCCTCGACGTCGCCCAGCTCCTGCTCGCCGTCGGCGGCCAGACCGACGACCGTGATGCCGGCCTTCTGGTACGCCTCCAGCGCGCGCGTCAGGTTGGTGGCGCGGGCGACGGGGGTGCGCGCCGCCGTGCCGGCCGACGTCTTCCACGCGCCGGCCGTCATGCCGGCCGCGCGCCGCTCGGGCACGACCACGCCGTGCCCGCCGAACGCGCAGACGGAGCGGACGACCGCGCCGAGGTTGCGCGGGTCGGTGACCCCGTCGAGGGCGACGATCAGCGGGTCCTCGCCGGCGTCGAACGCCTCGGCGGCCAGGTCCTCGGGGTGCGCGTAGTCGTACGGCGGGACCTGGAGCACCAGGCCCTGGTGGTTGAGCCCGTTGGTCATCCGGTCCAGCTCGGGGCGCGGGGCCTCCATGAGGTTGATGCCGCCGCGCTCGGTCGCCAGCCGCAGCGCGTCGCGCACCCGCTCGTCGCTGTCGATGAACTGCTGTACGTACAGCGCGCTGGCCGGCACGCCGTCGCGCAGCGCCTCGAAGACGGAGTTGCGGCCCACGACCAGCTCGTTGGTGCCCTTGGGACCGCCGCGGCGCGGCGCGGGCCGCTTGGACGCCTGGCGCACCTTGGCGTTGGCCGCGCGCTGCTTGACGTGTCCCTTGCGCATCTCGGCGGGCGGGGTCGGGCCCTTGCCCTCCAAGCCCCGGCGCCGCTTGCCGCCGCTGCCGACCGTCGCGCCCTTCTTGTTGGACGTGCGGCGGTTCCTGCGCTGGCTGTTACCGGCCATAGGTCACCTGTCTCTTACTGCTCACTGCTCAGCCCGTACTGCTCAGCAAAAAAGTCGATGTTACGGAAAGTGTGCCGCCCGGCGTACCGCGCGGCACACCGAGCCGTTCCGGCGTGGCTGCCCGTCCTGCTGTCCGCCCAGCTCAGCGGGGTCCCAGCTCCCAGCGCGGGCCGGACGGAGTGTCCTCAATCACCAGCCCGGACTGCTGGAGCTGGTCGCGGATGGCGTCCGCCGTGCCGTAGTCCTTGCGGGTGCGCGCGGCCTGTCGCTGCTCCAGTACGAGGCGTACCAGCGAGTCCACCACGCCGTGCAGGTCCTCGCCGCGCTCGCCACCCGAGGACCAGCGCTCGTCCAGCGGGTCGAGGCCGAGCAGCCCGAGCATGGCGCGCACCTCGGCGAGCCGGGCGACCGCGGACTCCTTGTCGTCGGCGGTCAGCGCCGAGTTCCCCTGCCGGACCGTGGTGTGGATGATCGCGAGGGCCTGCGGGACGCCGAGGTCGTCGTCCATCGCCTCCGCGAAGGCCGGCGGCACCTCGGCGGCGGGCTCGACCGGGCCGGCCTTCTCGACCACGCGCTGGACGAAGCCCTCGATCCGCGCGAACGCGGACTCGGCCTCGCGCAGGGCCTCCTCGCTGTACTCGATCATCGACCGGTAGTGCGGGGTGCCCAGGTAGTAGCGGAGCACGATGGGGCGCCAGCGCTTGACCATCTCGGAGACGAGCACCGAGTTGCCGAGCGACTTGCTCATCTTCTCGCCGCTCATGGTCACCCAGGCGTTGTGCACCCAGTAGTCGGCGAAGCCGTCGCCGTACGCCTTGGCCTGCGCGATCTCGTTCTCGTGGTGCGGGAAGATCAGGTCGATGCCGCCGCCGTGGATGTCGAAGCGGCGGCCCAGGTACTTGTGCGCCATCGCCGAGCACTCCAGGTGCCAGCCGGGTCGGCCGCGGCCCCAGGGCGTGGGCCAGCTCGGCTCGCCGGGCTTGGCCGCCTTCCACATCGCGAAGTCGCGCCCGTCGCGCTTGCCGGCGCCGACGTCGCCGGCGTTCGGCAGGTTGTCCAACTCCTGGTTGGACAACTGGAGATACTCCGGGAAGGACCGCACGTCGAAGTAGACGTTGCCGTCGACGGCGTACGCGTGACCGCGCTCGATCAGACCGCTCATCATCTCGATCATTTCCGGGACGTGCCCGGTCGCGCGCGGCTCGTAGGTGGGCGGCAGGCAGCCGATCGCCTCGTACGCGTCGTTGAACGCGCGCTCGTTGCGATAGCCGATGGACCACCACGGCTCGCCGCTCTCGGCGGCCTTGACCAGAATCTTGTCGTCGATGTCGGTGACGTTGCGGATGAACGTCACGTCGTAGCCGCGGTAGGTGAACCAGCGGCGCATGATGTCGAAGTTGAGGCCCGACCTGATGTGCCCGATGTGCGGTGCGGCCTGCACGGTCGCGCCACAGAGGTAGATCGAGACACAGCCCGGCGTCAGCGGGGTGAAGTCACGGGTCTGCCGGGCACTGGTGTCGTACAGGCGAATGGTCACGCCACAAGGGTAGTCGGAACAGGGCAGTGCCCCGCGACCCCCGGGGCCGCCCGGACACCGAAGCGTGATACTCGGCGCGCTTCGGCCAGGTCACGGCGCGCCGTGCGGCGCGGGCGGCGGGGGTGCGGTGAACGCGGTGGCGACGCGGGCGGGCGGCGGCCCGGCCGGCGTCAGAGCCGGCCGACGACCTTGCGCGGCGTCACCCGGATCACGACGCGCTCCGCGTCCTCCCCGCTGCGCGGGTTGAACTCGGCGTACGTCTTGCCGGTGTACTTCAGCGACAGCTCGTCGATCAGCTCCTGGCCGCCCTCGGTGCCGACGGTGGCGGTGCCGCGGATCTCGGCGTAGGTGTACGGCGCGTCCGCCGGGTTGACCAGCACGGTCACCCTGGGGTCGGCGGCGAGGTTCTTCTCCTTGCGGCGGCCGACGGTGGTGGAGATCAGCAGGTCGTCCCCGTCGCGCTTGACCCAGACCACCGAGAGCTGCGGGCTCCCGTCGGGCTGGATGGTCGCGATGGTCACGAAGACCGGCCCGTCGAGGACGCGCTTGAGGTCGTCGGAGAGTACGGCTGACACGGTGGGTCCTTCCGTCACGTCGATCGCCCGGCGGTGCCGCCCGGCAGTGGATCACGGAGCGAGTTCCTCGATGGGTACCCAACAGCCTCGGGCCCACCCGCATTCCCGACGCGGGCGTGATCCGTACGGAGCAGCGCGACTGGCATCGGCTCGGCCGCGGGCGGGCCCGGTTCGGCGCGCGCCGCCGGGCACGCGCGGGGGCGGTGACCCGGGTGCGTCACCTCACCACCCCGGGTGGGCGCTCGGCGGCGCGGCTCAGCGGCGTACGACCAGGGCCGTGGCGATCGCGGCCAGGCCCTCGCCGCGGCCGGTGAAGCCCAGGCCGTCGGTGGTCGCGCCGGAGACGGAGACGGGGGCGCCGACCGCCGCGGACAGCACCTCCTGGGCCTCCTCGCGCCGCTTGCCGATCTTCGGGCGCGGGCCGACCACCTGCACGGCCACGTTGCCGATGGTGAAGCCCGCCGCGCGCACGACGCGGGCCGCCTCGGTGAGCAGGGTCAGGCCCGAGGCGCCGGCCCACTCGGGGCGGCCGGTGCCGAAGTGGGCGCCGAGGTCGCCGAGGCCGGCGGCGGAGAACAGGGCGTTGCACGCGGCGTGGGCGACGACGTCCGCGTCGGAGTGGCCCGCGAGACCCGGCCCCTCCCCCTCCCAGCGCAGGCCCGCGCACCACAGCTCGCGGCCCTCCTCGAAGGCGTGGATGTCGGTGCCGATACCGACCTGGGGCAGCACCACGGCGGGCTGCTCGGCGGGCGGCTCAGAACCCATCGTTGGCCCTCCTGCGGGCGAGTACGGCCTCGGCCAGGACCAGGTCCAGTGGCCGGGTCACCTTGAACGCCTCCTCGTGGCCGGGCACGACCACCACGTCGCGGCCGATGCGCTCGACCATGCCCGCGTCGTCGGTGGCGCCCTCGCCCGCCAGCTCGACGCGCTCGTGCGCCTCGACCAGCGTGGCCCGGTCGAAGCCCTGCGGGGTCTGGACGGCGCGCAGCCTGGCCCGCTCCGGGGTGCCGACGACCGGTTCCGGCTCGCCGCCGGGGCGCGGCTCGACCTGCTTCACGGTGTCCGCCAGCGGCAGCGCGGGAACCACGGCCGGCGCGCCGGCGCGCACCGCGCCGGCCACCGCGTCCACGACGTCCACCGGCACCAGCGGGCGCGCCGCGTCGTGCACGAGGACGACGGTGACGTCATCGGGGAGGACGGCGAGGCCAAGACGTACGGACTCCTGGCGGGTCTGGCCGCCGGGGACGACGACGACCTCGGTCTTCTCGGCGACGGACTCGGCGAGCGGGTGCGCGTCGAGCAGTCTGCGGACCTCGGTGGCGCCGTCCGACGGCGCGACGACGACCACGAGCGAGACGGCGCGCGAGGCGGCCATCGCGCGCACGGCGTGGACCAACATGGGCGTGCCGTTCAGGGCGCGCAGCGCCTTGGGCGCGCCCGGGCCGAGGCGGACGCCTCGGCCGGCGGCGGGAATGACGGCGGCGGTGCGCACGGGACGCGTGTCGGTGGAGTCGGCACGGTCTGCTGCGGACATTGCGTTGGCGTTCAGGTTTGCTTCCTCGGCCGAGTTGGGTATGGCCAGAGCGTGCCGGGCGCAGCGGCCCGATCAGCCCCTTCCGTGACGACTGGTCGAGCCAGTGCCCGAGCCCGGCACACCAATCGCCGCACAGGTGATGTAACCGCACACAGTGTGGCGAAGCGAAGCGCAAGAACTTGCCAGTTGCCCGCCCCTCGCCCCTGACCGCCGCCGACCGCCTGGGCCACCTGGCTCTCGGGGTGGCGGCGTATCGGCATGCGCGTCTCGCGGACGGTGTCGCTTCGGGCGGACACCGCCGTGTGACCAAACCCGCCGTGAGACCGGACACACCCGCCCCACGACACCGCGCCCCCACACACCGGGACCGGCCCAACGATCGGCGACGCGCCGCCGGACGGACCGCCCCTGTGGAGGGTCGGGACCATCGCCGTGGCCGCCGGCCCTCGCGGTGGCCGGCGAACGCGAGACGCACCCGGTCAAGGCCGCCGTGAGGCGTCGGTGACGCGTGCGGGTGGTGGTGCGTGGGACTGTCGAGATGCGCTGTACTGCCAAAGCGTGCTGCCGAAACGTGTTGCGTAAAGCTGGGTGAAAGCGTGCTTCACCGGCGCGCGTGCGTCGACAGGTGCACGTCGGACGACAAATGCCGCAGTGCCCGGCGCGGGGATCGCGTCCTCGGGACGCGACCGCCACTCGGGCACTGCGGCAGGTGTACGTCCGTCAGAACGTCCCGGACACCGGCAACGACCCCGTGTCCGTGGGTTCGCAGAAAGTCCTCAGGATGCGAGAACTTCGTCGAGCAGGGCCTCAGCCTTGTCTTCGTTGGTGCTTTCCGCGAGAGCCAGTTCGCTCACCAGGATCTGCCGAGCCTTGGCGAGCATGCGCTTCTCACCGGCGGAAAGACCGCGCTCACGCTCACGACGCCACAGGTCGCGTACGACCTCGGCGACCTTGATCACGTCGCCGGACGCGAGCTTCTCCAGGTTTGCCTTGTAACGACGGGACCAGTTCGTGGGCTCCTCCGCATACGGTGCGCGCAGCACCTCGAAGACCCGGTCCAGCCCGTCCTGGCCGACCACATCGCGTACGCCGACGAACTCCGCATTGTCCGCTGGTACGCGAACCGTCAAGTCGCCCTGGGCGACCTTCAGCACCAAGTAGGTCTTGTCCACGCCTTTGATCTGGCGAGTTTCGATGGCCTCGATCAGCGCGGCCCCGTGATGGGGATAGACCACGGTGTCGCCAACCTTGAACGTCATGTGACAGGTACCCCTTCCGTGGCTATCCAGAGTAACACGTGAACGCCCCGTTCTGAATGGCGTTTTCGCAGGTCAGGGCATATCTCGGGGCTTGACAACAGCACTCGGAACGTGCTTCGAGCGGCGCCGGGAAGGGGGAATTCGCAGGTGGGAGCCACTGTCCGGGCAGGGGGAAACGCGCACGTTACATCCCGCGACACCCCCGCTCGACAGGCCGTACGTCCCGGTTTGCCGGACTCTGAGCGTGCGAGTTCCGCTACTCCGTTCGGTCTGGGGTCGGCCACTCCGCGCCGTTTCCGCGAATTGATCAGGCCACGTAGATCACCTTCGTGATCAATTCACGCGACCGTCACCGAGCGCCTGCATTCCGCGCCGATATTCATCCCGGCGAGCGGCGGCCGATATTCGGCGCGGGGTCCGCGCGCCGGTGATTGCGGGGCGTTCTCCCCGCACTTGTTCAACGACTGTTCACAGGCGTGTTCACCGTGCGGCGGGTGCTGTCGGGAGGAGGTCAGCGGGGGTACGCGGGCGGCGCGTGCCGTGCCCGACCCCCAACGGGCCGGCTTCGGCGCGACGGCCCGAGCGCGGCAGGGGGCCGCCCGGTGCGGGAGGCGGGTCGGGTGCGTGCTCTCGACGGCGGGTCGGTAACCTAAGCGCGCTGATAGATCCTTTTACGGGCAGCTCACCGCCGCCCCCGCCGTCCATCCGCGACCGGGCCCAGCGTTCGGCCGCCGAAGCTCGTCCTAGGAGATGCCGCCGCCGTGAGCAGCAGCCTTCGACGCGGCGCCCTCGCCGCCACCGCCCTCGTGCTCTCGATCGCCCCGCTCTCCGCCTGCGCGGCCGGGAACGACTCGCAGACGATGGAGATCAACCCCGACCACGCCCACAAGACCGTCGGCGACATCGCGGTCCAGAACGCCACGGTGATCACCCAGCCGGAGCTGGACGACGAGGGCCCCGCCGCCCTCACCGCCAAGATCTTCAACAACGGCTCGTCCGACCAGGTCCTGCGGGCCGTCACGGTCGACGGCAAGAACACCGAGGTCAAGCTGAAGCCCGCGAAGGGTTCCGGCCCGCTGGTCGTACCCAAGGGCGGCTCGCTGACCCTCGGCGGCAAGGGGAACGCCTCCGCCGAGATCGTCGGCGGCCACGAGGCGGCCAAGGTCGGCGACGCCCAGAAGATCGTCTTCGACTTCAGCAAGACGGGCGACGTCACGTTGCGCGCGCTGGTGGTCCCCGCCAAGGGTGACTACGCGAAGTGGGGCCCGAGCCCCGCGCCGACCGCCAAGCCCACCGAGGCCGGGAAGCCCTCGGGCAAGCCGGGCGACAAGGAGTCGGGCAAGCCGTCGGACGACGAGAGCGGCAACGCGACCGACAAGCCGGGCCAGGACGAGCAGACGCCGACCGGCACGCCCACCGGCGACGCCCAGGACGAGCAGCAGGGCCAGCAGGGCGCTCAGGACGGCGCCCAGGGCGAGGAAGCCCCGGCCGGCCACTGAGCCCCCACGCACCGGCGCCTCGGCGCGGCCCCGCCCACACCCGGCCGGGCCCGCCCGCGCGCCGGTGCGACCCGGCGTCGTACGGCCGCGCCTCGGCCCGTGCGACGCCTCGCCCGCCCGGCGGGCTCCGTACGCACCGCGACGCCGCGAGGGCGGCCCCCACGATCGGGGGCCGCCCTCGCGGCGTCGCGGGGTCGGCGCCGGTGGGGCGCCGCCCGGTGCGGCTTACGGCTCGAACTTGTAGCCCAGGCCGCGGACGGTCACCAGGTAGCGGGGCGCTCCCGGGTCGGGCTCGATCTTGGCGCGCAGCCGCTTGACGTGCACGTCGAGGGTCTTGGTGTCGCCCACGTAGTCGGCGCCCCAGACGCGGTCGATGAGCTGCATCCGGGTGAGCACGCGGCCGGCGTTGCGCAGCAACATCTCCAGCAGGTCGAACTCCTTGAGCGGCAGGTCCACCTTGCCGCCGGAGACGGTGACCACGTGCCGGTCGACGTCCATCCGCACCGGGCCCGCCTCCAGGGCGGCCGGCGTGACCTCCTCGGGCTCGCCACGGCGGCGGAGCACCGCGCGGATGCGGGCCACCAGCTCGCGGGACGAGAACGGCTTGGTGACGTAGTCGTCGGCTCCTATTTCCAGGCCGACGACCTTGTCGATCTCGCTGTCCTTGGCGGTCACCATGATGACCGGGACGTTGGAGCGCCCGCGCAACTGACGGCAGACCTCCGTGCCGGGCAGGCCGGGCAGCATGAGGTCGAGCAGCACCAGGTCGGCGCCGTTCCGCTCGAACTCGTCCAACCCTTCGGGGCCCGTTGTCGCGATGGCGACCTCAAAACCCTCCTTGCGGAGCATGTACGACAATGCGTCGCTGAACGATTCCTCGTCCTCGACAACGAGCACTCGGGTCACGGAAGGACCTCCGGGGCGAACTCAGGGGCGCGAAGCGCCTTCCAGCTACGGGTGGTGGGCGACGGGAGGGGGTTCATTGGTGAAGGTCTCATAGGAACGGTCGGGGTCCTCGTCGTCGAGGTCGTCCGGCTCGATCAAGGAGTTTCCGCCCTTGCGCCGCCCGGAGGCGGCCGCGGCCTCGACCCGGTCGCGTACGCCACCGGCTTCCGGGAGCCGCAGGGTGAAGGTGGAGCCCTGACCCTCAGCGCTCCAGACCGTGACCTCCCCGCCGTGCGAGGCGGCCACGTGCTTGACGATGGCGAGGCCGAGGCCGGTCCCGCCGGTGGCGCGCGAGCGCGCCGGGTCGACGCGGTAGAACCGCTCGAAGATCCGTTCGCGGTCCTTCTCCGAGATGCCGATGCCCTGGTCGGTCACGGCCACCTCGATGAGGTCGCCGCCGGGGGCCGCGATGCGCCGGGCGGCGATGCCGACGCGGGTGCGCGCCGGACTGTAGTTCACCGCGTTCTCCACCAGGTTGCCAAGGGCCGCGGCGAGCTGGCCGCGATTTCCCCACACGTGCAGGTCGGCGGTGCCGCCGGTGGCCATCGTGATCTGCTTGGTGCCGGCCTGGTGGCGGCAGCGGTCCATGGCCTCGGCGACGAGTTCGTCCACCCGGACCGGCTCGGCGTCCTCCAGCGGGTCGTCGTTCTGCACCCGGGAGAGGTCGATCAGCTCCTGGACCAGGCTGGTCAGCCGGGTCGCCTCGATCTGCATGCGGCCGGCGAAGCGGGTCACGGCCTCCGGGTCGTCCGAGGCGTCCATGACGGCTTCGGAGAGCAGCGACAGGGCGCCGACCGGGGTCTTGAGCTCGTGACTGACGTTGGCGACGAAGTCGCGGCGTACGGCCTCGATGCGCCGGGCCTCGGTCAGGTCCTCGACCAGCAGCAGCACCAGGCGGGAGCCGAGCGGGGCGACGCGGGCGGAGACCGCGAGGGCCTCGCCACGGCCCGTGCCACGGCGCGGCAGGTCCAGTTCCACTTGGCGTATCTCACCGTCGCGACGAGTGTCGCGGGCCATGTGCAGCATCGGTTCGACAGCGAGCTTCCCGCCTCGCACCAGACCGAGCGCGTACGCCGCCGAGCTGGCCTTGACCACCGCGTCCTCCTCGTCGAGGACGACCGCGGAGGACCGCAGCACGGAGAGCACGGTGTCGACACCGGGCGGCAGCGCGGCGTCGGTATGGAGTGAGGAGCGCGTGGGCTTCGCCTGGTCGCGCTCGCTCCAGCGGAACGCCAGCATGGCGATGACGCCGGTGCAGAGCCCGGCGATCGCTGCCACAGCGGCGATTGCCGCGTCCACGTTCATGGCTCCAGGTTAGGCGCCTGTTCGGCCCCCTCCACAGCCGAATGGGGGTCGACCAGGTGAGACGTTGCCGATAGTTCACCACGAGGACGTGACCGGTTCACTATCGAGGCTTCAGGTCGGGACGTACGACACCGCTCGGACCACGAGGGTTGCCGAGAGTTCACCGTTAGGTCGTGATGGGTTTACTTGGCGGGCCGGAACCAGACTCGTTTCGGCCACACCGTGGGAGCGTGGGGCTGACAGCCCTACGGGACCCCCAGCGAGAGAAGGTAAGTGATGCGGGACGCGTACCACGAGGAGCTCGATTCGATCGGTGAAAGTCTGGTCGAGATGGCCCGGCTCGTCGGCTCGGCGATCGGTAGGGCCACCACGGCCATGCTGGATGCGGACCTGAAGCTCGCGGAGAGCGTCATCGCCGCCGACCAGAAGGTCGACGACCTCCAGCACGACCTCGAGGCGCGGGCGATAGCCCTGCTCGCCCGCCAGCAGCCGGTCGCCACGGATCTGCGGATCGTGGTCACCAGCCTGCGGATGAGCGCCGACCTGGAGCGCTCCGGCGACCTCGCGCAGCACGTCGCGAAGCTCGCCCGGCTGCGCTTCCCCGAGTCGCCCGTCCCCCGCGACCTGGCCGCCACCATCCTGGAGATGGGCCAGCTCGCCCAGCGCCTGATGGCCAAGGCCGCCGAGGTGATCATCACCAAGGACGTGGACCTGGCGCTCCAACTGGAGCAGGACGACGACGCCATCGACATGCTCCACCGCACGCTCTTCCAGCACCTGATGGACGACCGCTGGAAGCACGGCATCGAGACGGCCGTGGACGTGACGCTCCTCGGCCGCTACTACGAGCGCTTCGCCGACCACGCGGTCTCCGTGGCCAAGCGGGTCGTCTACCTGGTCACCGGCGAGCACGCGGACGAGATCGCGCCGACCACGCCGGTCGCACCGGTCGACACCGAGTCACCGGCGTAACCCGAGTAGCCCCGCGCATCCCGGGTAACCGGGTAACCCCGCGGCCGGACCGCATCGGCCGCCGTGCGGGCGCCGGGCCCCCCTCCCTGAGCTCGGCGCCCGCCCCTCTCTCCAGCTCGCCCTCCTCCCCCTCCTGCTCTCTGCTCCCTCCTCCTTCTCCGCTCGTTCCGCGCGCCCTCCCGTGGGCCCGCGCCCCGGCCGCCCGTCCGGCCGAGGAGCGGGCCTTTGGTGCATACGGGGGTACGGGCCGGGGACCGGTCCCTGTTTCGGTACGGCTCCGCGTACGGGCCCGGACCCGGGCGTACGCGGTCGCCCCCGGGGCGTACGCGGTCGGTCCGCGTCCCGGGCCGGTCCGGGCGCCCTGAAGTGGGGGCGGAGGTTGGCTGGTGCGCGGGTCGGGGTCGGGTGGGGCCGGCGCGGGTGGTGGTGCGCGGGGCGCGGCCGGGCGGGGTGGGTCCGGCGGGCTGCCGCGCAGGTCGGGCCGGGTGGCGGGGGCGGGGTGGGGCGGGGCGGGTTTTGGTGGCGTAGCGGTGGGCGTGCGGGCATTCGCGGCGTACGCACCGCGATGCGCCTACGCGCCGCTTACGCGCCGTTCCGCGCCCCTCGGGGCGCGACGTTCACTGGAGGCTCCGCGGTACGCCTGCGAGGAGGACTTCCATGTCAGACACCCCGACCTCCAACCCCACCCCGACGGAGCGACCGACCACCCCGACCCCGGCCCGGCCACTGCTCGGCAACTGCGGGTGCGGCTCGGGTTGCCAGTGCGGCTGCCAGTCGGGCGGCCCGTGCAGTTGCTCCGGCGGCTGCAGCTAGCGGTAGGCGGCTGCGCCGCGGGTCGCGCACCACGCGCCCGTTGTCACGCCGAACGGCCTTCCACCCGCGAGGAAACCGCGAGTGGGAGGCCGTTGCGTACGGGGCGCGCGGTGAATGCCACCTTGTGCGACTCGGCTGACCGCAGCACGGTTTAGGGGGACGCTGCTCGGTGCTCTGCGCAGGACCACCTGAGAAGGGCGGTACGTCGTGGGTTCGGCCAGCCAATGGGCACGTGAGACCTTCGGAGACATAGCCGGTGAACTGGCGGACATCATCCCGGCCTGCCTCCGCCGGGCCCATGAACGCGCCCGGACCGGGCATGAGGGCGTGCACACGCAGACGCTCGAAGCCTACGGGCACGGTCTCTACGCGGTGCAGTACGAGGAACTGGCCGCCGGCCTCTCCGAACTGGGAGAAGCCGTGCGTATGCAGGGACGCACGATGATGCTCGTCCGTGGCCGCCTGATCTACCCACTCCGCTACGCGAAGAAGGATGTCCCCGTCACCACCGCGCGGCTCCGTCGAGCCTCCGGCTTCCGAGCGGACCTGATCCGCCGTCATGGCCCGCCTCCCATGCAGCAGGCACTCGACCTGGGCTTGGAAGAACTCGATGACTCCGAGGTACATCCGGACCTGGAGCTGCTCCCCGAGGACGTGCGGCTCGTCCTCGTCGCCTACGCGTGCTCGATGGAGGCGGGCGTCATGCGCGTCGAGTGGGGTTCCGCGGAGTTGCGCCGTGAGGACCGGTACCTGGTCTGGCACCGACACGAGCCGCTGCCGCCCAACGGCTGACGCCGGTCGGGGCCCGTGCCGTGCGACGGGCTCGGCCCGGGGCGGCGTCGACGCGCCGGGCGGGCGGCCCGTGGCCCGGCTACGGGAACGGCCCCCCACCGGGCGCGATGCCGCGGGTGGGGGGCCGTTCGGACGTTGGGGCCGAGGAGGCGGGGCTACTTCTTCTTGCCCTGGTTCTTGACCGCCTCGATGGCGGCCTTCGCCGCCTCCGGGTCGAGGTAGGTGCCGCCCGGGTTGGTCGGGCGGAAGTCGGCGTCCAGCTCGTAGGAGAGGGGGATGCCGGTGGGGATGTTGAGGCCCGCGATGTCGGTGTCGGAGATGCCGTCGAGGTGCTTGACCAGGGCGCGGAGGCTGTTGCCGTGCGCGGCGACCAGGACGGTGCGGCCCGCGAGGAGGTCGGGGATGATGCCGTCGTACCAGTACGGCATCATCCGCACGACGACGTCCTTGAGGCACTCCGTGCGCGGGCGCAGCTCGCTCGGGATGTCGGCGTAGCGCGGGTCGTCGCTCTGGGAGTACTCGGCGCCGTCCTCCAGCGGGGGCGGCGGGGTGTCGTACGAGCGGCGCCAGAGCATGAACTGCTCCTCGCCGAACTCGGCCAGGGTCTGCGCCTTGTCCTTGCCCTGGAGCGCGCCGTAGTGCCGCTCGTTCAGCCGCCAGGAGCGGTGCACGGGAATCCAGTGTCGGTCGGCGGCTTCCAGGGCGAGCTGCGCGGTGCGGATGGCGCGCTTCTGGAGCGAGGTGTGGACCACGTCGGGCAGGAGGCCGGCCTCCGTCAGCAGCTCACCGCCGCGGACCGCCTCCTTCTCGCCCTTGTCGTTGAGGTTGACGTCCACCCAGCCGGTGAACAGGTTCTTCGCGTTCCACTCGCTCTCGCCGTGGCGGAGGAGGATCAGCTTGTACGGTGCGTCGGCCATGCCCCGAGCGTAATGGACGCCCCATGGCGGGCCGCTGCCCGCCCGGTCGGCCGGGCGGGCTCCGGACGGCCGGTTCGGCGGCTCGCGCGGGGCGTGGGCAGCCGCGTGACCAGCGCGACAGTTGACGGTTTCTGCCAAATGACTGGAAGTCGAGAGCCCGTTCGACGTAAGTTACGGATGCGGGTAGAGACTCTTACACAGCATTCCGCGCTCCTGGACTCCCACCCGCTCCCCCACATTCATCCGTTGTTGCGCCCCCTCGGAGGATTGTCATGTCCGCTACCGCCATGAGACGGGCCGTGCGCGAGAGCGTGTCCGGTCTGCCGCGGGAGTTCTGGTGGCTGTGGACCAGCACCCTGGTGAACCGCCTCGGCGGCTTCGTCGCCACGTTCATGGCGCTCTACCTCACGTTGGAGCGCGGCTACTCGGCCACGTTCGCCGGGCTCGTCGCCGCGCTGCACGGGCTCGGCAGCGTGGTCTCGTCGCTGGGCGCGGGCGTGATGACCGACCGGCTCGGGCGGCGGCCCACGATGCTGATCGCCCAGCTCTCCACCGCCGTGTCGGTGGCCGTGCTCGGCTTCATGACGCACCCGGTGGCGATCGCCGCGGTGGCCTTCGTCGTCGGGATGGCCAGCAACGCGTCGCGGCCCGCCGTGCAGGCGATGATGGCCGACATCGTGCGCCCCGAGGACCGGGTCCGGGCCTTCGCCCTCAACTACTGGGCCATCAACCTGGGCTTCGCGTTCTCCTCCATGGGCGCGGGCTTCATCGCCGAGTACAGCTACCGGGCCGGGTTCGTCGGCGAGGCCGTCATGACGCTGATCTGCGCCGTGCTGGTCTTCATCAAGCTGCCCGAGTCGCGTCCTCCGCGCGCCAAGGACGCCAGCGGCGCCGATGTCGAGCCGGAGGTCGGGCTCGGCATGGTGCTGCGCGACGGCCGCTTCATGAGCGTCGTCGGGCTGTCCTTCCTCATCGCCCTGATCTTCCAGCAGGGTTACGTGGCGCTGCCGGTGGCGATGGGCGCCGACGGGTTCTCCAGCTCCGACTTCGGCGTGGCGATCGCCGTCAACGGCATCCTGATCGTGGCCCTCCAGATCCCGGTCACCCGCTACATCGAGCACCGCGATCCGCAGCGGCTGCTGATCATCTCCTCGCTGCTGGCCGGCTACGGGTTCGGGCTCACCGCGTTCGCCGGGTCGATCGGGGTGTACGCGCTGACCGTGTGCGTCTGGACGCTGGCCGAGATCGTCAACTCCCCCACCCAGATGGGCCTGGTCGTCCGCCTCTCGCCCACCCACGGCCGGGGCCGCTACCAGGGCATGTACACCATGTCGTGGTCGGTGGCCGCGCTCGCCGCGCCGCTGATCGCCGGTCAGGTCATCGACCGGTACGGCGCCGAGTGGCTGTGGGGCGGCTGCGCGGTCGTCGGCTCGGCCGCGGCGCTCGGCTACTGGCTGCTGATGCGCGCCCTGCCGGCGGAGGACGCGGCGGCGGACGCGGTGGTGGAGGTGCTCAAGCCGGGCGCCGGGGCGGCGGGCGCCGTGGACGCGCCGGTGGCGCCCGGCGCGGAGCCGGCGGGCGCGCCCGCCGCCCCGTGAGCCGGCCGATCCGTGAGCCCGCCGCCCCGTGAGCCGGCCGGCCGCTAGTACGGGCCCGCCCGACCCGGCGTACGGCTGACGGCCGTACGGGACCGGGCCGGGCGGGCCGTTGCCCGCGGGTCGTCACCGGCGGGTCGGTGGGACGTCACCGGCGGGTCGCCCGCGGGTTGTCACCGGTGGGCCGTCACGGGCCGTCACGGGTCAGGTCGACGGCGGGTGTGGGCCGGGGCCGCTGCCGGGCCGTGCTGGGTCAGCCGCACTTGGGCAGGTGCGAGTGGCGGATGTTGGTGGCGTCGTGCGAGACGTGGCCCTTGACGCCGTCGACGTCGAAGCGGACCCAGTACCACCACTTGTCGTCCGCGCCCCAGCGCTTACACGAGGCGAGGATCGTGTCGTCCTCGTAGGTGACCCCGATCTTGTTCTGGAAGGGGTTCACCTTCTCCCAGATCGAGTGCCCGCCGTGCACCGTGCCCCGGACAGAGGTGACGGAGACCTCCGACCGGTCAGTGGCGGCGGCGACAGCGGTGGCGCTGGTCGCGGTGGCGGCCGGTGCCGCCGTGGCCAGCGTTCCCGCCGCGAGGCCGAGCGCGGCCACCGCGGTGGCCATCCTTGCCCTGTTCATGGTCCAACCCCCTGGAAGTGGGACGGGTCGAGTGGAGCGGTGCCTGCCGCGGCGCTGTCGAGTCTCGCGGACGACGCCCGGCCGGTGGTGCGCAGCGCGTGCCCGACCGTTAGCGCTCGGCGCACACCGTCGGCGCCCCGGCCAGCCGCCGGTACTCGCCCGGTGAGAGCCCGTACGCCGCCCTAAACGCCCGGTTGAAGTCGGCCGGTCGCGGAAAGCCCCAGGTGGCGCCGATGGCGCGGACGGTACGCCGGGAGAGGGCCGGGTCGGCGAGGTCGCGCCGGCAGCGATCGAGGCGCCGGGCGCGTATCCAGCCGGCGACCCCGAGCCCCACCGGTTCGAAGAGCCGGTGCAGGGAGCGCAGCGAGACGTGGTGCGCGGCGGCGACGGCCGCCGGGGAGAGGTCCGCGTCGCCGAGGTGCCGCTCGATGAACGCCTGCACGCACAGGAGTTGGGTCTCCCGGCCGCCGGCGGCCACGGCCGCGCCGGGGCGCCGCTCGTACTGTCGGCTGAGCAGGGCCGTCAGCAGGTCGGTGAGGACGAGGCCGAGCCGGCCCGCGTCGGTCGCGGTGTACGGGGCGACCCCCGCTCCGGCGGGGCGGGCGACGGCGTCGATGAACTGCCGCAGCAGCACCCCGACCGGGTCGTCCGGCGGCACCCGCGTGCCGAGCAGCCCGTCCGCCCGGTCGCGGTCCATCGGCAGCAGTTCCCGTGGCACCTGGACGACCACCGACGAGGCGGCCATCTCGCCGGTGCGGATCTCGGCGGTGAAGGAGTGGGAGGAGTCGTAGAAGAGCAGTTCGCCGTGGCCGAGCGCCAGTTCCCGGTCCCGCCAGGTGATGCACTGGCGCCCGCCGCGTACCAGGGCGAGCTGGTACAGCTCGGGGTCGGCGGCCCGGATGAGCGCCGGCGTGCGCCGCGAGCGCAGGCTCTGGTACGTCATGGCCGACACCTGCACGGGCCCGAGGCCGCCCGCGCGCAGCGTGGCCCGGAAGTCCGCGGCGCGGTCGCTGTCCATGAGCGTCCTGAGCACCGCCTTGCCGCTCAACTCCCGCCAGGCGTCGAAGCGTTGGTCTGCCGGCAGGTCATCACCCCGGAACACCACGGACAGCACGCCGGCCCCCTTCGCCCGTCGCGATCCCCCACGCGTCGGCGACGACCGTAGGCACGCCCGGCGACGGAAGGCTGCATGCCGGATGAACCAGACATGTCCCGACGGGCGAGGGTCCGGAGTTACGGGGATACGGGGTGACGGGGTGACGGGGTTACGCGGGGTCGGACGCCGGGCCGCCGCCGCCCGGGCCGCCGCGCTCCGCGTCCGGGGCCGACCGCCCCTCGCCGGTCAGGTGGGTGAAGGCGGCGAGGTTGCGGGTGGACTCGCCACGGGCGGTGCGCCACGCGTACTCCTTGCGGATCGCCGACGCGAACCCCAGCTCAAGGAGGGTGTTGAAGCTGGCGTCGGCGTTCTCCAGGACGGTGCCGAGCAGCCGGTCGATCTCGTCCGGGGTCACCGCGGCCAGCGGGAGGCGGCCGACCAGGTAGATGTCGCCGAGCCGGTCGATGGCGTAACTCACCCCGTACAGGCGGGTGTTGCGCTCCAGGAGCCAGCGGTGCACGGCCGCGTCGTTCTCGTCGGGGTGTCGGATGACGAAGGCGTTGACGGACAGCGAGTGTCGCCCGACGCGCAGCGAGCAGGTGGTGGAGAGCTTGCGGGTGCCGGGCAGGGTCACGACGTACGCGCCGTCGGCCGCCCGCTCCCACTCCAGCTCCGCTCCGCGCAGGGTGCTCTCGATGACGGCTTCCGCGTCGTTGACCGGGCCGGCTTCCGCGTGGTTACCCATGCGTAGATCGTAGGCGACCGCGCCGCTCGTGCAGCGCCGCGCCGTAGACGTCGGCGGTCGCGGCGGCTGCCGCGTCCCAGCCGAAGGACTGCGCGTGGCGCGCGGCGGAGGCGCCCATGCGGGCGGCGAGGTCGGGGGCGGTGACGAAGCGGTGCAGCATGCGCGCGTAGTCGGCGGGGTCGTGGCCGTCGACGAGGAAGCCGCTGACGCCGTCCCGCACGGCCACCGGCAGCCCGCCGACGGCCGCCGCGATCACCGGCGTCCCGCACGCCTGCGCCTCGGCCGCGACCAGGCCGAACGACTCGCTGTACGAGGGCATGACCAGCACGGACGCCGCGCGGTACCAGTCGGCTAGCCGCTCCTGTCCGACCGGCGGCCGGAACTGGACCAGGTCCGCGATGCCCAGCCGGGCGGCGAGCTTCTGCAACCCCTCCGGCTTGGCCAGGCCGCTGCCGCTCGGGCCGCCGACGACGGGGAGCACGACGCGGTCGCGCAGCGACGGGTGCTCGGTGAGCAGGTGGGCCACGGCCCGCAGCACGACGTCCGGGGCCTTGAGCGGCTGGATGCGCCCGGCGAACAGCGGCACCAGGGCGTGCTGCGGCAGCCCGAGCCGCTCCCGGGCGGCGGCCCGGCTGGCGGCGACGGCCTCGGGGGAGGTCTCGGGGGACGTCTCGCGGTAGACGTCGAGGGCGGACGTGGCCAGGTGCTGGTGTGGCGGCGCGGGACGGAAGCGGTCGAGGTTGACGCCGGGGTGGACGACGGCGACCTTGTGCGGCTCCGACTCGTAGTGCCGTACGAGTTCGCCCGCCTCCTCGGCGGTGTTGGCGATGAGCCGGTCGGCGGCCCGGACGATCTGCGTCTCGCCGATGACGCGGGCGGCGGGTTCGGGGGTGTCGCCGGCGGCGAGCGCGGCGTTCTTGACCTTGGCCATGGTGTGCATCGCGTGCACGAGCGGGGTGCCCCAGCGCTGGGCGGCGAGCCAGCCGACGTGGCCGGAGAGCCAGTAGTGGGAGTGGACGAGGTCGTAGTGGCCCGGGCGGTGGCCGGCCCAGACCTGCATGACGCCGTGCGTGAAGGCGCAGAGCTGCGCGGGCAGGTCCTCCTTGGCCAGCCCCTCGTACGGGCCCGCGTCCACGTGCCGGACGAGGACGCCGGGGGCCAGTTCCACGGTGGGTGGCAGGGCGCCGGTGGTGGCGCGGGTGAAGATCTCCACCTCGATGTCGATGGCCGCGAGCCGCCTGGCCAGCTCGACGATGTACACGTTCATGCCGCCCGCGTCGCCGGTGCCCGGCTGGTGCAGCGGCGAGGTGTGGACGCTGAGCATCGCTATCCGGCGTGGCACCGAGCGCCCGAACGTCCGGGGACGCCGGGCCGCCGCCCTGCTCAGCAGGCCACTGCGCGGCTTCGGAAGCGGCGACCGGGAGCCTTGCCGAGGTGCGTACTGACTCACCGCGCGTGGCCTCCTTAGACGGCGTGAGGTCCCTCCGGACGACTGCAACAGCGGAATACATCGTTCCCATTTCCATTTTGCCAAGTTGTTACGCGGGCTGGCCGGGCGCGGTGCCTCCGGCCGGAATCGGCCGTCGGGGAGCGGTGAGGCGCGAGCCGTCGCGCCGGCGCGTTGTCCGGCCCCGGGCCGAGGGGGCGGGCGGGGCGCCTGGACCGGCGTGCGCCGGCGCTGGCGCGCGGGGCGGCTAGGCTCGCCCGTATGCCGCCCCGTACCCCGCACCGTCCCGTGGGGTCGGTGACCCGCGGCACCACCAACCCGAACCGGCTGCGCCGCATGGACCGCTGGATCGTCGCCACCCACGGGCGGGAGCTGCGCCGCGGCGACGACCCGGTGGCGGTCGACCTGGGCTACGGGGCCGCGCCGTGGACCGCCGTCGAACTGCTCGGCCGGCTGCGCACGGTACGGTCCGACGCCGAGGTCGTCGGCGTCGAGATCGACCCGGCGCGGGTCGCGGCGGCCCGGGCCTACGAACGCCCGGGGCTGCGCTTCGCGCACGGCGGCTTCGAGGTGCCGCTGCCGGGCCCGGCCGGGCGTGCGCCGGTGCTCATCCGGGCGGCGAACGTGTTGCGGCAGTACGACGAGGACGAGGTGGCCGCCGTGTGGCGGCGCCTGTGCGCCCGGCTCGCGCCCGGCGGACTGCTGGTCGAGGGCACGTGTGACGAGATCGGCCGCCGCCACGTGTGGGTGGCCCTCGACCGCACCGGCCCGCGCTCGGTCACCTTCGCGGCCCGCCTCGCGTCCCTGGAGCATCCGTCCGACCTGGCCGAACGCCTGCCGAAGGCGCTGATCCACCGCAACGTGCCGGGCGAGCCCGTGCACGCCTTCCTCCGCGACTTCGACCGCGCCTGGGCGGCGAGCGCCCCCTACGGCGCGCTCAGCGCCCGCCAACGCTGGATCCGCTCCGTCCGCCTGCTCGCCCCGGACTGGCCCCTCACGGACGGCCCCACCCGCTGGCGCCAGGGCGAGGTCACGGTGGCGTGGGAGGCGCTGGCGCCGGGTGGGTGAGGCTCTGGGGGGTGGGACTCTCTTCTCGGTCTTTCCCGGCCCCGTCAGGCCGGGGAACGTCGCAGCCCCCTACTGGCCGCAGGGGGCTGCGTGGATGAACTCTCCGCACGGCGTTGGTGGCGCCTCGGACTACGTGAGCCCTCGGTGCCGTGTCCATTCCTGAGCTGCCGTAACCATGGCGCCTAGCCATGACTCGTCAGGCCGGCCCTCCGCTCGCGTGACCCACATCCGGTATGTGGCGCGAGCGAAGGCGTCCAGGGCCGCGGGATCGGCCTTCGCCCACCCTTCGCATTGACCGGCCCACGTCTCGGCCTGCGCCGGCGTGTGACCGGTGGAGATGAGTTGCACGACCATGCAGGCCGGGTCGATGAACGCGACCCCCAGTGTGGGCCAGGACCAGTCCACGAGCCACGAACGCCCGTCACCGACCATGACGTTGCTGGGGTGGATATCCGCGTGCAGGAGCGTCCCGCCGCGGAAAAGTCGTGCCGCCTCGGGTTCGGTGAAGCGATCCCACCGGTTCTCCGCCCACGTTCGCGCCACGTCGGGCGCGGGCAGCGTGCGAAGGTGATTGATCAGCTCAGCTACGACCGACAGGTCTGGAGAGCCGGTGGTGAAGTCCGCTCGGCGCCCGGAGACGACTTCGTATCCGAGGACGATCCAGTCATCGTTTTCCGCTTCCCACACGAGTGCCGGCGCGATCGGGCGAACGGTGGACGCAATGGCCCGCTCTCGCAGGATCGAGCTGCGCCGGCCGCCCTGGCGGTTGCGCATGGCCTTGACGAAGAACGGACCCTTCTCGCACTCGACCACGGCCGTGAGATCCGCCTCAAAGCCCCTCTCGGTGCGGCCTACGGAGGTGCGGTTTCCCGTGAACGGATGGATGAGAGACCAGAACTCTGGTCCGGGGCGTTCGTGTTGCATGCTCAGTTCCTTGGATGACATGCGCTGCCCGGGTACCCGGGCCTGCATTCCTCGTTGGGGTCGCAGCCAGGGTCGCACCTGTCGGGGTCGCACAGCTTCCCTCCGCGAACCGCGTGGCGGATACGCAACCGCGCGTCGGCCATCTCCGGGCCGCCGAGGATATCGACCAGCTCAGCGGTACGGACGTTCCCCACGCTCATCCACTCGGCGGAGAACACGCAGGGCGACACGTTGCCGTTGGGGTCGATCGCGGCCTTACCGTTCCCGCATTGGCCGCACAGCCCGGACACGTCAGGTGCCTGGTCCTGGGCCCCGCGGCCGTAGGGCCGCTCGTGGTCCACGCCAACCCGCGTGACACCCAGTTCCGCTAGGTCTCGCTTGGCCTGCTCGACACGCTGCCCCTCGGTGATCGCCACAATGCCGGCGCGCAGGGGGGTGCCGAGCCGCACAGCCTTGACGATGTTGTTCCGCGTTCGCTGGAAGCTGGGGCGCCCCGTGATGGCCTGGTGCTCGTCGGCCCGGTCCGAGTACCACGAAGTGGCCAGCGAAGCGCCCTCACGCTGGAGCTGCGTCCACCACGCGTCAGAGACGTGCACGAGGTTGCTGTAGACCTCGACGGCCAGGCCCCGCGTCAGCGCCTGGTCCGCGAGGACCAGGGCGTCAGGGTGCAGCATCGGCTCTCCGCCGATGAGTTGTACACGCTGCACGCCGCCCGCTACGGCCTGCTCGAGCACGCCTAGCCAGTCCTCGCGCGACATCTCCCCGTGCGACCCGTTCGCGTCCGAGGAGTTGTAGCAGTGGACGCAGTTGAGCTGGCAGCGCCTCGTGAGGTCGAGCCAAAGGAACTGCGTAGGCCGCGGGGCCTGGTTGATCGCCGGTCCCTCGATGATCGTTGTCACTTACCCTCCACACCTCGTTCCTCAGCGCGAGGGCCCCCCACGCTGTCGTGCGCTTGCTAACCCGCTGCCGTGGCGCCTCCCGAGTGGCGCCACGGCAGCGGGAGTCTGGGGTAGTGCTGTGCGACCCTGACCCGAAACGGTCGCCATGGGTAGTACGAACTGCACCCGAAAGCACATGCGGTTTCGCTGGTTCCCTCAGGGTTCACGCGAGCACGGGGTCGGAGCGCCGCCGCCATCCAGCCAGAGGAACTCCGTACGGCGCTCGACGCGAGACAGCCTTGCCCCGATGACGGACGTCACGGGCGCTCCTTCTCCGTCAGGTACTTCGCCGGTACGACGCGTCGATCCGTGGCCGCGCACTCGCCAAGCGCTCACCCCCCGCCCCACGCGGCCCGTGCCGCCGCCGCGAGGTCCGTGGCCAGTTGGGAAGGGCTGGCCACGTGCCGGCCCTTCCAACCGCGCGGCACCACCCACCGCACACCCGCCCCCACCTCGGGCCGACCGGCCTGGGGCACGGCCAGGAGCCCGCTCGCGACATGCCGTACGCCGGGCACGCGCCAGGCGGTGCGGTACACGGCGGCCTCCTCGGCGGGCAGCAGCCAGACCGCGTGCTGGGCCGTGGCGATGTGGGCGGCCTTCTCCGTACCGTTCGTCCGCATCCACGCGCCGAGGTCGGCGGGGGCGCGGACGGCCTCCAACTGGACGCCGATGGCCAACAGATGAAAGCCGCGACCGGCTGGCGGGGCCCACGCGTACGCCCCGGAGCGGGGCCTCCGCGCTACCACCCGGCCACCCCCGCTGCCTCCCGCCGCACCTCGGGGCCCATCACGGCGTGCGCACACGTCGGGTGGGACTCCAGGTGCTGGAGCGGGTCGCCCCGGCGTAACCGTCCCACCGTGGTCACCATGGACGCCCGGTCCATGGCGCGCCCGCACACCGCGCACTGCGGCGCCAGTCCCGCGGGCCCGTGCGCGCGCACCACGGCGGTTCCCAACACGGCGGCCAGCAGGTGCGACTGCGTCACGTAGGACCCGGACCACGCGGCGGGGACGTGCCACCGGGGCCCGCCCCCGTCACACAGGTGACCAGCCGGCACACCCACGTAGTGCACGGTGGGCCCGGCCGTCAGCACGGTGACGTGTTGGCGCAACCGCTCCCAGTCGTCGTACGGAGCCCGCGCCGCCTCACCCGGCGGGACCAGCCAGTGCACGCTGCCCGTGCGCGAGTCCACGATCGCGGCGCTGCGCTCGATCGCGTCGAGAAACCCGAACGCCCAGCGTGCGGTGCGGGTATCGGTGCGGACGGCATCCCAGTGCCGGCCGGCGGGCAACACGGTTAGGCGGTCGCAAGGGGGTGGAGTCCAGTCGAGGTCATTCACGGAACTCTCCGAATTTTTTTCCGGTGGTGGGAGTTATCCGAGGTGTTGGGCTTGTGCGTACGGACGGTGGCGCGAGGCTGCGCTGGGACGTGGAGGCGCTTCGTTCCGCGCGGGACGATCACCAAACGGTGTAATTGCTGGTGCGGAGGCCGTAGCGGTACCCACCTCGACCTTGGGGTCGCGACAAAACAACGCATGTGATAGGTCGCCGCAGCGTTCTGCCATCTGGACACCGAGATTCCAGCATCCGGCGCGGGGCGCCTAGTGCGATACGTAGGGGCAACTCCCCAGCGAGGACCACTTGGGCTGCCGGAGCCCCACGCGCGGAGGCAAGATGGCCCCATGGGCATCGGGGAACTGATCCGCGAGCTACGTTCGGCGCTCGGCTGGTCGCAGGGGCGCTTGGCGTCGGAAATCAACAAACAGTTCGGGACCACACTGAGCCGGGAGTACGTGAGCGGCTGGGAGTGTTCGAAGCATGAGCCGGGGGCGTTCTATCTACGCGCCCTTTCGGCGGTCCTTGACGTCCCCCTAGCTGTCCTGGAGAGCGAAATGGAGCGGCGTACCTTTCTCACCGATGTCGCCGGCGTCGCCATAGCGCCCGTGGTGGCCTCGGACCTGCTGTCCCAAGGGTTCGCCGCCCGGCTTCGCGGGGGCCCGTCGGCAGACGACTGGGAGGGCAAGCTCTCCGCCTACGGCACGGACTACATGTCCATGGGTGCGGCCGATATTCAGCGGCGCGTATCCGGGGAACTCGTAGTCGTACAGCAACAGTTGGACGCACCCCAGCTTTGGTCCGTGGCCGCACGGCTCATGACCCTCTACGCCAAGACGTTCCCCGGCTCGGACGGCTCCAAGGCGGTCTACTGGTATCGGATGGCGGCCAGGGCCGCAGACGAGTCGGGGGACGAGTCAGCGCGGGTGTGGGTGCGCGGGCGGGCCGCTGTCGCCCTGGGGTACGAGGGGGCCTCGCTGCCGGTGGCCGACATGATCGCCGACCAGGCGGTGGCCATCTCGGACCGGCCCTCGCTCGGCCTCCTCAACGCCATCTACGGGAAAGCACACGCGGCGGCCTTGCGGGGCGACCACGCTGCGGCGCTCGCACTCGATGCCCGTGGGCAGCGCGTTTTCGACGCGGTGGGCTCGTACGAACAGACCTCGGACTACGCCGTTCCGTACTGGCGGCTGAACGTCTTCCGGTCCCTCCTCCTGGCTCGCCTCGGGGACGAGAAGGGCGCCGTCGAAGCGCAGGAACGAGCACACCGCGAACTCCCCGCTACGCTTCCCCGGTTCGCCACCCACCTGGCACTTCACCAGGGGCTGATGTTGGCCCGTTCCGGGGACAGGGCCGGTGGGATTGCGGTCGCGCGGGCGGCCATGGAAGCCCTGCCGCCGGCGAAGCACTCGCTCACGTTGCGGATGTTGTTGGCCGAAGTGCACGCGTAGGGAAAGGCGCCACGATATGAAGCCCACACCCGCCGATCCGGTCGCGTGGCATGCTCACCTCGCCGAAGGCAACGCCCGCCAGGCGCGAAAGCGTGTGGCAGCTGACGTCTTGCTACGTGATGCGGAGGAGCGCGTGCTCCTGGTCAACCCCACGTACAAGCCGGGCTGGGACCTACCGGGGGGAATGGCCGAAGCAAACGAGCCACCAGAGGAGACGGCGAGACGGGAGTTGCGTGAGGAGTTGGGGCTCGACATCACGTTGTACGGGCTCTTGGTGGTCGATTGGGTCGCCCCACATGGGCCTTGGGACGATCAGCTCGCCTTTGTCTTCGACGGCGGCACGCTGGGTGCACGCGAGGCGGGAACGATAGGTCCTTGCGACGAAGAGCTTTCCGAGGTCGCTTTCGTCACCCAGGCAGTCGCGCAGGGACTTCTCAGCGACCGCCTACGGACTCGATTCAACGCCGCCATGACCAGCTTGCACGCGGGCGGGCGAACGACGTACCTGCACGACGGCCGTCACGCTTGGTAGGGGCGGTAACGATGCGACCCAGTGGCAGTTGCCTCATGGGCATCGGTGCACATTTTCGAGAAGGAGCCAGAAATGCGTTGACGTACGTACACCAGCGCCGACGCGGCCTCCATTCGCGAGACCGTCCTGGACCTCCACAGCGCCGTTCACAGCGGCTCAAGCGACCCCTTCCTTTCCCGCGAGCGCTTCAGTTGGTTCTACGACAGGTGGAGCGGGAAGCCGTCGTGGTCGTGCGTCGTCGGCTTCGACGACGAGGTTCCGACTGGATTCGCGTACGGAGCGTCCTTCGCCCCGGGTGGCTGGTGGAAGGGCTCCGAGCGGCCGAGTTCCATGCTCGAAGGTGTGCCCGTCTTCGGGCTCTCCGAGCTGCTCGTGCTCAAGGAGTGGCGTAAGACGGGCACTTCGCAGCGGCTGCACGACGCGGTCGTGAGCAGCCGTGGCGACGAGGTCGCGACACTGCTCGTCGACGTGGCGCACCCCAAGGTGGTGGAGCTGTACGAGCGGTGGGGTTACGAGAAGGTGGGAGAGCAGAAGCCGTTCGAGGACTCGCCCGTCTTCGGCATCATGGTCAAGCGGCTGTACCCGTAGATGGCAGGGCACTCGCTACCCCTCCCCCACCAACCTTGACGCCTCCCTAGCGCGCGGCGGAAGTAGGGTGAACAGGTGACCGCTCTGCCGGCCGATCGGCCGCCACTGATCAGTGAAGATGACCGCGACGCGGCCGTGCGGCGGCTGCGGGAGGCGTACGCCGAAGGGCACCTCACGCACGAGGAGTTGGACACACGCCTCGACCAGGTGCTTGTCGTCACCACGCGGCCGGAGCTTGCCGCGGCGCTGGACTCGCTACCGGCGGAGAAGGCGGTCACCACGTCCACGATCGGGGCCGCCGGTGGGCGGATTCAGCGGCGTGGGGTGTGGCAGGTGCCGCGCAAACTCAAGGTCGAGTCCGCGTTCGGCAGGGTGCGTCTGGATCTGTCGCGGGCGGTCATCGAGCATGCGGCCGTCGATATCGAGCTGCGGCTCGGCACCGGGCGGGCGAAGATCACGGTGCCGCGCGACGCGGTCGTGGATGTCGAGGGCCTGGAGACGGGGTGGAAGGACACGACGTACAAGCCTCCGCGTCGGCCCCGGAGCCCCGGTGGGGTGAAGATCCACATCTCGGGGAGCATGGGCTTCGGGCGGCTGACGATCCGGCACGCCCGACGCTGAACGGGCCGACAACCCCCGAGACCGTACGCCCGGCGCGATACCGCCCGGCCCGGCGCCGGACGGGCCAGCTCGAGAAGCCCCCGGACCCGCTCAGACCGCGCAGCGTCAGCCCGCGACGCCGCAGGCCGGTGAGCGGGCCGGTGAGCAGGCCACTTCACACTCCCTGGACCTTCACGCTCGGCGAAGTGATCGACGATGCTGGCGGCAGCCGAAGCGTCCACACGGGGAGAGCCAGCGCAATGAACGCGACACCACCGCCAACGCCCCAGGGAGCGGACCGCTCCGCACCAGCGAGCATTCGGGTCGGGGCCCTGGCACCGCTCACCCCGCCCGGCTGGGTCGAGGCCGGTCAGCACCTGATCGCTGGGGCCGAGTTGGGCGTCCGGGACGTCAATGACGCCGGTGGCGTCGGCGGGAGGCCGTTGGAGCTGGTGGTGCGGGACACCGCCGCCGATCCGGAGCGGGCCTCGGCGGCGGTGGCGGAGTTGGCGGGGCTCGGGGTGGCCGCCGTCGTCGGGGAGTACCACAGCGTCGTCGCGCGGGCCGCCGCCGCCGAGGCCGACGCACGAGGGGTGCCGTTCCTGTGCTCGTCGGCGGTGCTCGACGGGCTCACCGAGGAACCGACGCAGTGGGTCGCGCGGCTGGCGCCGGCGCAGTCGTACGGCTGGCGGATCTACGCCGACGCGCTGCTCGACGCGGGCCACCGACGCGTCGCCGTGGCGGCCGAACCCAGCGTGTACTGGGCCTCGGGGACGCGCGTCCTGCGGGACCACCTCGCCCCGCGCGGCGGCACCGTGGTCGAGCTGGACGCGCGGGCGCTCGACCCGGCGGCCGTCTGCGACGCGCTGGTCCAGCACCGCGCCACGGCGCTGCTCCTGCTCGTCGGCTTCCCGGAGCCGGCCGTGTCGATCGTCAGGGCCGTACGGCGGGACCCGCGCCTGGCCGAGGTGACGGTGGGCGCGCCGGCCGGGCAGCCGGAGTTCGCGCAGTGGGCCGCGCTGTTGGGGGACGAGGGCGCGGGGGTGCCGTTCCTGCGGTACCTGCCCGAGCGGCTCACCCCGCTCGGGGTGCGGGTCGAGGCGGCGTTGCGGACGCGGCTCGCCGGGGAGCCGTCGTTCGTGGCGTACGAGGGGTACGACGCCGTTCTCGTCCTCGCCGACGTGCTGCGTACGCACGGGGTGGACCGGGCGGGGATCGCCGCCGCGTGGTCGCGGGTCGCGACGCCGGGGACGCGCGGGACGGTGCGGTTCTCCCGGCCGGCCGGCAGCGGCGTGTGGCAGTGGGCCTGGCCGCCGGTGCGGGTCGTGGACCGGGACCCGGCGCGGCCCGACCGCTTCCGGGTGCTGCGCAGCGGGTGAGGGACGGCCGGGGCCCTACTCCCCGGAAGCCTCGCCGCTCTCCGCGAGGAGCACCAGCAGGGCGTCCACCAGGTCGCGGTCCCGCTGCTGGGTGAGGCGGGCGCGGGCGGCGGGTGGGGGGAGCCAAATGAGGCGGTCCACCTCGCGGTTGGGGATGAACGTGTCGTCCAGCGCGCGGGCGGCCCAGTAGCGGACCTCCTTGGGTCGCCCGTCCACCACGTAGTGCGTGCTGGGCAGCGGCGGGCCCGGCACGCAGTCCATGCCGGTCTCCTCCGCGACCTCGCGCAGGGCGCCGCGCAGCGCGTCCTCGCCGCGCTTGAGCTTGCCCTTCGGGTGCGACCAGTCGTCCCAGCGCGGCCGGTGGACGAGGGCGATCTCCAGGCCGGCCCCGCGCGGCGAGCGGCGCCACAGGACGCAGCCCGCCGCGCGGATCGGGCCGGTGGCGGCCCCGGGTTCGGTCACGGCGTGGTCGCCGCCCGCTGCCAGATGCGGCCGAAGGCGAACCTGGCCGCCTCCACCTCGTGCCGCTGGTCCGCGTGCAGGATGCCGAGCGCGTACGCCGTGGCCGGGGCGATGCGCGGGGTGCGGGCCGCGGCTGCCGCCGCCGCTGCCGCCTCGGCCGCGTCGCGGTGCCGTTCCAGGGCCTGGCTGGCCGCGAGGAGGCGGACGGCGAGCGTGGGCTCGGCCTCGGTCGGGCCGGTGCCCAGCGGCTGGTGCTCGTCCAGCACCTCAAGGGCGTAGCGGCCGATCCGTACCAGCCGGCGCACCTGGTGCCACGGCGCGTCCTGGGCCTCGCTGGCCGGTGGGGCGTCGGCGCTGGGGGTGGCGGCCAGGCCGTGGGTGAGGGCCTCCGCGTTGTACGGGTGGCCGGCGCGGCCGAGGGGCAGCGCGTCGATGGCCTCAAGGAGGCGGCGGTGGGCCAGCTCCGCGAGTGGCGGGAGCGCGGAGTCGGCCGGCTCGTCGGCGGCGGACGCGATCAGCGGGACGTCGGAGGCCAGGAGGGCGACGGCGTCGGCGACCGCGTGGAAGCGGGACGAACCGAGGGCCTGGAGCGCGGCGGTGTGGGCGCGGGTCCTGGCGAGGGTGAGTTGGCGCTCCAGGAGTGCGCCGGCGCGGGCGGCGCCGACGGTCAGGGCGCCCGGGCGGGCCTCGTCCGCCTCGCCCCGGGTGCCGGCGGGGCCGCCGACCGGTCCGGCCGGGCCCGGGGTCGCGGTGCCGGCGCTCGCGGCGCGGCCGGTCGAGCGGGCGGCTCCGGCGCGTTCGCCGGGCAGCGCCTCGCGCCCGTCCCGGCCGCCCCGGGCCGCCTGCGCGTCGCGGGACCGTTGCTCGCCGAGGCGGCCGGCGCGGACCGCGCGCCCGCCCGCGCCGTCGGCCGGGAGCTTCGCCGACACGGCCGGCGCGCCGGCGGCGCTCGCGCCGTGGCTGCGCGCGCCCCGCGCGGTGCGCCCGGCGGCGCCCGGCGCGGCGCCGTTGTCCGTGCCGACCACCCGCGCCCGGCCGGCGCCGGGTCCGGGCGGCGGGTCGGCCGGCCGGTCGGCGCCCTGCTCGGGCAGCGGGGCGCCGGAGAGCCGGTGCAGGGCGCCGCGCAGTCGGGCCAGGCGGGCGGCGTACGCGTGCTCGCGCGCCAGCATCCCCGACAGCCAGGCGAGTTCGGCCCGGAGCTGGTCGGCCCAGACCGGGTCGGTCAGCGGCCGGTAGGTGTGCAGCACGCCGCTGATGCGGCGCGCGGACTGCCGTAGCAGCCGGGCCGCCTCCACCGCCTCCTCCGCGTCCGAACCGCTCTCGCGGTGCAGCCGCAGGCTCCGCAGGAAGTCCCCCGCCTGTGCGTGCAGGTAGCGGGAGAGCACGTCGCCCGCCGTCGTCGCCTGGCCCTGGTCGCCGCTCGTGACCGCTGAGCCCATGGCGTAGTCCGTCATTTCGTGTCCCCTGGTACCGGAGGCGGTACCGGTGACGGGTCCCTGCCTGGCCCCCGTAACCTCAACCGCCAGGTCATGTCGCTGTTGAACCACGCCGGCGCCTCCGGGCGTCGATGAGCATCTCCTGTACGTGCCGCAGTGGCCGGTCGTCCGCGTCCACGGCGTGCCGGGTCCAGTCGCCGCTGGGTCCCAGGCGCCAGGACGCCGTGGAGTCCGAAACCCCGGTCTCCAGCAGTCGGTTGAGCGCGGCCCGGTGGGCGGGGTCGACGACGCTGACCAGCGCCTCGATCCGCCGGTCCAGATTGCGGTGCATCATGTCGGCGCTGCCGAGCCAGACTTCGGGCTCGCCGCCGTTCCCGAACACGAACACCCGCGAGTGCTCCAGGAACCGGCCGAGCACGCTGCGCACCCGTATGTTCTCGGAGAGGCCCGCCACGCCCGGGCGCAGCGCGCAGATGCCGCGCACCCACACGTCGACCGGCACGCCGGCCCGCGAGGCCCGGTACAGGGCGTCGATGATGGCCTCGTCCACCATCGAGTTCACCTTGATGCGGACGTACGCGGGCTTGCCGGCCCGGTGGTTGGCCACTTCCTTGGTGATCCGCTTGATCAGCCCGTCCCGCAGCGACTTGGGCGCGACGAGCAGCCGCCGGTAGTTCTCGCGCAGCGAGTAGCCGGAGAGCCGGTTGAAGAGGTCCGAGAGGTCGGCGCCCACCTCGGAGTTGGCCGTCAGCAGGCCGAGGTCCTCGTACAGCCGGGCGGTCTTGGGGTGGTAGTTGCCGGTGCCCACGTGCGAGTAGCGCACCAGCGACTCGCCCTCCTGCCGCACCACGAGCGACAGCTTGCAGTGCGTCTTGAGGCCGACGAGGCCGTAGACGACGTGGCAGCCGGCCGCCTCCAGCTTGCGGGCCCACTTGATGTTGGCCTGCTCGTCGAAGCGCGCCTTGAGCTCCACCAGGACCAGCACCTGCTTGCCGGACTCGGCCGCGTCGATCAGCGCGTCCACGATCGGCGAGTCGCCCGAGGTGCGGTACAGGGTCTGCTTGATGGCCAGCACGTGCGGATCGGCCGCGGCCTGTTCGAGGAACGCCTGCACGGAGGTGGAGAACGAGTCGTACGGGTGGTGCAGCAGCACGTCGCGCTCGCGCAGCGCCGCGAAGATGTCGGGCGGCGACGCGGACTCGACCTCGGCGAGGTCCCGGTGCGTGCCGGCGACGAACTTCGGGTACTTCAGCTCGGGCCGGTCCAGCGAGCCGATCTTGAAGAGCCCGGTCAGGTCGAGCGGCCCGGGCAGCGGGTAGACCTCGGACTCGGTCACGTCCAGCTCGCGCACCAGCAGGTCGCGCACGTACGGGGCGATGGTCTCCTCGACCTCGAGGCGCACCGGCGGCCCGAAGCGGCGGCGCATGAGTTCCTTCTCCAGGGCCTGGAGCAGGTTCTCCGTGTCGTCCTCCTCGACTTCGAGGTCCTCGTTGCGGGTCACCCGGAACATGTGGTGCGCCAGCACGTCCATGCCCGGGAACAGGTCCCCCAGGTGGGCCGCGATGACGTCTTCGAGCGGCACGTAGCGCTGCGCGGACGCCTCAAGGAAACGGTTGAGCAGCGGCGGCACCTTGACCCGCGCGAAGTGGTCGTGGCCGCTGACCGGGTTGCGGACGACGACGGCCAGGTTGAGCGAGAGCCCCGAGATGTACGGGAACGGGTGCGCCGGGTCCACCGCGAGCGGCGTGAGCACGGGGAAGATGCGCTGCTTGAACAGCGCGGTGAGCCGCTCCTGCTCCTTCTCGGTCAGCTCCCGCCAGCGCACCAGGTGGATGCCCTCGTCGGCGAGCGCCGGGCCGACGTCCGTCTGGTAGCAGGCGGCGTGCCGGGCCATGAGTTCGCGGGTGCGGTGCCAGATCAGGTCGAGCACCTCGCGCGGCTGGAGGCCCGAGGCGGAGCGGGTGGCGACGCCGGTGGCGATGCGGCGCTTGAGGCCCGCGACGCGGACCATGAAGAACTCGTCCAGGTTGCTGGCGAAGATGGCCAGGAAGTTGGCCCGCTCAAGCAGCGGCGTGTTGGGGTCCTCGGCGAGTTCGAGGACCCGCTCGTTGAACGCCAGCCAGCTCCGCTCGCGGTCCAGGAACCGGCCCTGCGGCAGCTCGTCGCCGTCCTGGGCCTCGTACGCGTCCAGGTCGGCGTCGATGTCCGGCTCCAGGTCCCGCACGGGCGGGGCGCCGACCGCGTGGGGGCGGTGCGCGGCTATGGAGCCGATGGAGGGCTGGGGGGCGGGGCGTCCCTGCTGGTCGGTATCGGGCGTACCGTGTGCGCCGTGAATGGCCAGTGCTCCGTTGCTCGTGGGGACCACGGGTGGGGTGGTGGCGTGCGGGCCGGTGCCGGGGTGCGGTGCCTCGTCGTCGGGGCGGGCCGCTCGCGGGGACGGTTCGCCCGCGCCGTGCGGGGAGGTCTCCTGGGTCGTCCCCTGGCCCTGCGGCCGGGCCGGGGCGGGGGCGCTGGTTTCGTGGGGGTAAGGGGCACGTTCCCCGGAAGACTGCTGCATGTCCTTATTCTCCCGCGCATCGAGCCGTGCGGGCTCGGCGACGGGAGCGGGAGGCGGAACTGCCTGGAGCCTCCGGTTGCGGGCATTGGGCACAGCGGGCTGCATTCAGCGATGCTCGCAAGCGACGTTGAATCGCCGGTAACGGGCACATGGCTGTCAGGCAAGCGGGTCCCCTCGCCAGGGTGGCCATGACACGTCCCCGGACGGCCGCGCCGCCCGGGGCCCGCGCACTCCGCGCGCTCCCGCGCCCTGCCGGCGCCCCGGGTATGTGCCCGGCGCCCGCGCTTTCACGCGTGCGACGCGTCCCGCCGCGACCAACCGAGCGGCGCACCCCGGCGTTTCGGCCATCCGAGTGTCGGGACCGGGCGCGGGGCGGCGTCGCGAGACGGGCCCCGGAGGCCGCTCCTGGGCGGGTTTCGGCGGCGCTGTCGGTGTCGCGGCGCGGCGACGCAGGGGCGAGAGGGGCGTACGGGTGCGCACGGGGTTGTGTGGACGGAGTGCGGGCGCACTGATGCACGCGGCCAAGCACGGAAGGTGGTCACGCGCAAGCCGTGGGTGGCCGCGGGCCCCCGCCGCGGGTGGCGGCGGGCCTCCTGGGCCCGCCCCGCCCCGGCCCCTCGGTCAGCTCTCCGCGCGGTACATCAGGTCCGTCTCGTACGTCGTGAAGCCGAGCCGCTCGTAGACGGTGACCGCCGGCACGTTGTCCGCGTCGACGTACAGCATCCCGGTCGGCAGCCCGCGCCCGGCCAGGTGGCGCAGGCCGATGGCGGTGAGCGCCTTGCCGAGGCCGCTGCCCTGCTCGTCGGGGTGGACGCCGACGACGTAGACCTCGCCGATGTTCTCCTCCGCGTGCACCTTCGTCCAGTGGAAGCCGACCAGCCGGCCCGCGCGCTCGGCCAGGAAGAAGCCGGCCGGGTCGAACCACGCCTCGGCCTTGCGGTCGTCCAGGTCGCGCTGGGTCAGGGAGCCCTGCTCGGGGTGGTGGGCGAAGGCCGCCGCGTTCACCGCGAGCCAGGCCGCGTCGTCCTCGCCGGGGACGAAGGCGCGCACGGTCACGCCGGCCGGCAGCGTCGGCTCGGGGATCTCGGTCAGCGCCGGCTCCCCCAGCGGGCGGCGGAGCTGGCGCAACTCGCGGAAGAGGGCGAGGCCGAGCACCTGCGCGAGGTGCCGGGCGGCGGCGTGGCCGCCGTGCGCCCAGATCCGCAGTCGCTTGCCGGTCTCGGCGAGCAGGGCGTTGCCCAGGGCCCGGCCGTGCCCGTGGCCGCGCCGGCCGGGGCGCACCACGAGTTCGGCGGCGGGCGGCTCCACCGGGTCCGTGCCCTCCAGTTGCGCGTAGCCGACCACCGTGTCGTCCTCGCCGCGCAGCACCAGGTGCCGCACGCCCTCCCGGCCGCCGCCGCGCAGCCGCAGCCTGCCCTGTTCGGAGACGGCGGGCTGGCCGTCGTTCCTGGCCGCCTCCGCGATGAGTTCCAGCACCTCGCCGGCCACCTCGGGCGGCAGCTCGTCCACGATCTCGATCCGCCGCGCCCGGCCCGGCTCATCCACCACGTCAGTCATGCGCCCGAGCCTACGACCCCGCGCCCCGCCGCCCCAGGGAGCCGTCACCCGGGTCACTCCGGACCCGCTGGTCACTCCCGTCCGACGGGCCCGCGCCACGCGCCAAGGCGCAACCAACTCGTCACCTCGACACCCCTGACCCGCTACGCGCGTCAACCGTAAGCTGCGGCCCGACCTCGCGCGGCATCCGGTACGCCACCGGCCGGCCGGTCCCGCCGCGCCGCACCCGCAGCTTCGAAGGGAAGCCCATGCCAGCCACACCCGAACGGCGTCGCGTGGCGCGCAGACTGGCCGCGACCGCGGCCGTCCTGGCCTCGGCGGCGGGCGTGCTCGCGACCGCCCTGCCCGCGGGCGCCGACACCGAGACCACCGCGCGCGGCGCGCTCCACAGCGGCCACGGTGACCACGGCCGGACCGTGGACGTCCAGTTGCTCTCCTTCAACGACCTGCACGGCACCCTGGAGCCCCCGCAGGGCTCGGCCGGCACCGTCACCCAGACCCAGCCGGACGGCACCACCAAGGCGATCCCGGCCGGCGGCGTCGAGTACCTGGCCACCTCGCTGCGCGAGGCGCGCGAGGGCCACCGCTACTCGGTGACCGCCGCCGGCGGCGACATGATCGGCGCGAGCCCGCTGCTGTCCGGCCTCTTCCACGACGAGCCGTCCGTCGAGGCCATGAACAAGCTGGGCCTGGACGTCTCGGCGGTCGGCAACCACGAGTTCGACGAGGGCTCGGCGGAGCTGAAGCGGATACAGAACGGCGGTTGTCACCCCAAGGACGGCTGCTACGAGGAGGGCAAGCGGTTCCCCGGCGCCGACTTCCCCTACCTCGCGGCCAACGTGACCAGCGAGAAGACGGGCAAGCCGATCCTCAGGCCGTACACCGTGTGGGAGCGCGAGGGCGTGCGGATCGGCTTCATCGGCGTCACCCTCGAAGGCACGCCGGACGTCGTCACGGCCGAGGGCGTCAAGGGGCTGAAGTTCCACGACGAGGTCGAGACGATCAACAAGTACACCCGGGAACTCCAGCGCCAGGGCGTGAACTCGGTCGTCGCGCTCATCCACGAGGGCGGCATGCCGGCCTCCGGCTCGTACGACTACGACTGCGACAGCCCGGGCCCCGGCGACGGCATCTCCGGCCCGATCGTGGACATCGCCAGGAACCTGAGCCCGCGGGTGGACGCGCTGGTCACCGGGCACACGCACCAGGCGTACGCGTGCTCCGTCCCGGACCCGAACGGCGTGCCGCGCACGGTGACGTCGGCCGCGTCCTTCGGCCGGCTCTACACCGACACGACGCTGACGTACGACCGCCTCACCCGCGACATCGTGCGCACCAGCGTGAAGTCCGCCAACCACGTGGTGGACCGGGAGCAGCCCAGGGCCAAGGACATGACGGCGCTCATCAAGCGCTGGAACGCGCTGGCGGCGCCGGTGGCGAACCGGCCGGTCGGCTACATCTCGGCCGACATCCCGGGCCGTGGCCTGAACGCGTACGAGACGCCGCTCGGCGACCTGATCAGCGACGCGCAGCTCGCCGGGCTCGCGCCGGCCGACAAGGGCGGGGCGCAGGTCGCGTTCATGAACCCCGGCGGCATCCGCGCCGACCTGGCGCACAAGGCGTCGGGCGACGAGGGCGACGGCGTGGTGACGTACGGCGAGGCGTTCACCGTGCAGCCGTTCACCAACATGACCAACGTGCTCGACCTGACCGGCGAGCAGCTCCTGACCGTACTGCGGCAGCAGGTCAGCGGCGTCAACGAGAGGCAGCCGCGCGTCCTCCAGGTCTCCAGGGGCCTCACCTACACGCTCGACCTCACCAAGGCGGGCGCGGAGCGGATCGTCACCGACTCGGTGCGGCTGAACGGCGAGCCGATCGACGCGAAGAAGACCTACCGGGTCGCGGTCAACGAGTTCCTGGCCGGCGGCGGCGACGGCTTCCCGGTCCTCAAGGAGGGCAAGAACAAGCTGGTCGGCCCGTCCGACCTGGACGTCTTCACGGCGTACCTGACGGCCAACTCCACGCCGGACGCCCCGCTCGCGCCGCCGAAGGCGGACCGCGTCACGATCGTGAGGTGACGCGCCGCGCCCACGGACCGTGTTCCGTGGCCCGTGGGCGGACAGCCGAGGCCCGCGACCGCGGTGAGCGGTCGCGGGCCTCGCGCCGTGGGGGCCGTGCGGGCGGGTGGGCGGTGGAGGTGCGCAGCGCCGTACGGGGTGGGGTGGGCGGCGGGGCCCCCTCGATGACGTAACCCCTACGCCGCCCACAGCTCGGCGCCGCGCGCCGCGACGGCGGCCACGACGCGGTCGATCACCGCGTCGACGGGCTGCGCGGCGAAGCGCCGCCCGTCCCGCAACCGCACCGCGAGCTGTCCCGCCGCGGCCTCGCTGGCCCCGATGACGACCTGGTACGGGACCAGCCGGGCCTGCCGGACGCGGGCCCCGAGGGTCCCCCGGTCCGGCTCGGCGACCTCGGCCCGCAGCCCCCGCTCCAGGCACTGCCGCGCGACCTCGCGCGCCCGGTCCACCTCCGCGTCGGTGACCGGCAGGACCACGAGCTGCACGGGCGCGAGCCAGCCGGGGAACGCGCCGCCGTGCACCTCGATGAGGTGGGCCACGGCGCGCTCCACGCTGCCGACGACGCTGCGGTGCACCATCACCGGCCGGTGCTTCGCGCCGTCCGCGCCGACGTAGCGCAGGTCGAACCGTTCGGGCTGGTGGAAGTCGACCTGCACGGTGGACAGGGTGGACTCCCGGCCCGCCGCGTCGGCGATCTGCACGTCGATCTTCGGCCCGTAGAACGCGGCCTCGCCGGGCTCCGCCTCGTACGCGATGCCGGACCGTTCCAGCGCCTCGACCAGCAGCTCGGTGGCGCGCCGCCAGGGCTCGGGGGCCGCGGCGTACTTCTGGCCGGCGCCCGGGAGCGAGAGCCGGTAGCGGGCCGGGGTGATGCCGAGCGCCGCGTAGGCCCGCCCGATCAGGTCGAGCGCGCCCCGCACCTCGTCGGCGACCTGCTCCGGGGCGCAGAACACGTGCGCGTCGTTGAGCTGGATCGCCCGCACCCGGGTCAGCCCGCCGAGCACCCCGGACAGCTCCGAGCGGTACATGCCGCCCAACTCGGCTATGCGTAGCGGCAGTTCACGATAGCTACGGGGGCGGGAACGGTAGATGAGCGCGTGGTGCGGGCACAGGCTGGGGCGCAGTACGGCCTGCTCGCCGCCGACGTCGATGGGCGGGTACATGTCGTCGCGGTAGTGCGCCCAGTGCCCCGAGATCTCGTACAGTTCCCGCTTGCCGAGCACGGGCGAGTACACGTGCTGGTAGCCGGCGCGGCGCTCGATGTCGCGCACGTACTCCTCCAGCGCGTGCCGTACGGTCGCGCCGGCCGGCAGCCAGTACGGCAGGCCCGCGCCGATCAGCGGGTCGGTGTCGAACAGGTCCAGCTCGCGGCCGAGCGAACGGTGGTCGTGCTTGGCGTCGTGCAGGGCCTCGTGCTTGGCGTCGTTTGGGGCGTCGTGCATGGCGTCGTGCATGGCGGTCTCCTCGCGTGCGGGGGCGAGCGAGTGGGCCGCCGTGCGGGCCCGAGCCCCACGACGACAGCCCCGGGGCGCTCGCCCCGGGGCTGTGGTGTCGCGGACAACGGTCAGCGCGCCGGGACTCCGTCCGGCGTCGTCGTGTTCGCGGCGCGCTTCATGCGGTGCACCGTAGCGCGGGCCGGCGGGGTCGACCAGCGCTTTTCGCCGCCGGTCCGGCCTGGGCCGGCGTACGGGCCGGAGCGGTTCCGGCGTACGCGCCGGGGCGGTCCGGCGTACGGGCCCGGGTAGGCCGCGCGCCCGCGCGGGCGAAATCGCGTTGCCGGGCGGGGCGGCGGGTGCTGGGGTGTGCCGCATGGAACACAGCGAGGCACACCCCACCCCTGACGGCGACCCGCGCGAGCGCGCGGCCGACCACACGCACGACGACCCCGCCCGTGACACGCCCGCCTCCCAGGACGCGGCCCGGCGGGAGGCGCTGCGGGTGGAGTTCGACCGGCAGTTGCGGCAGGGCGTGCCGCCCGACGGCGCCGACTCCCGCGTCGATCGGATGGCCGACATCGTCCGGCAGACCAGCACCACCGACGGCTGGAACGGCGTCCTCTGGTCGCGGCTGACCCCGGAGACGGCCGACGCGGCCATCGCCGAGCAGGTGCGCCACTTCGGCGCGGCCGGCGTGGAGTTCGAGTGGAAGCTGTACGACTACGACGAGCCGGCCGACCTGGGGAAGCGGCTGCTGGCGGCGGGCTTCGTGCCCGAACCGGCCGAGGCGCTGATGGTGACGGAGGTCGAGCGGATGACCGGCGACGTCCCGCTGCCGGAGGGCGTCACGCTGCGCCCGGTCCGGGACGCGGCCGACGTACGGCTCATGGCGGACGTCCACGCGCGGGCGTTCGGGACGGACGCGACGCGGCTGCACCACCGCCTCATCGAGCAGTTGGCCGACGGCACGGACACGATGGTCGCCGTGCTCGCCATGGCCGGCGACGAGCCGGTGTGCGCGGCCCGCATGGAGTGTTACCCCGGCACCGACTTCGTCGGCCTGTGGGGCGGCGGCACGGTGGCGGCCTGGCGCGGCCGGGGCATCTACCGCGCCCTGATCGCCTACCGCGCCCGCGTCGCGGCCGAGCGCGGCTACCGCTACCTCCAGGTCGACGCCTCCGACGACAGCCGCCCCATCCTGCACCGTCTGGGCTTCGCCCAGTTGGCCACCACCACGCCGTACGTGCACGGCGCCTGACCGGAGCCGCACGCGTACGGGTCCGGGTACCCGTACGCGTACGCGAGTCGGCGGGAAGGGCGCCGCGCCCCCGGCGGGAGGCGGTGCTGGGGGCGCGGTAGCGGGCGACCGCCCGGGCGCGGCGACGCGCGGGGCGGGGCGCGAGCCGGGGCGCGGCGCCCGCACCCCGCGCCGGGGCGGAGCCCGCGACCGTACGACGACGGGGCTACGGGGTGACGTCCCCCGGGCTACGACCCGGGGACTACACCTCCGGCCCGCGGGGGTACGCCCCGTGGACTCAAGGGGGTCCGCCCCGCGGGTTACGTCGACTCGGTGGTCAGGGCGAAGACGTCGTGGTCGCAGCGGGCGAGCCGGTCCACCGTGGACCAGCCCTCGGTGAGCGAGTCCCGGATCGCCTCCCAGCCCGCCGGGCGGGCCTGGTCGAGCCAGCCCTCGGCGGCCGTGAAGTAGCGGCGCACCCGCTCCAGTTGGCAGCCGACCAGGTCACGCAGTGGCTGCGAGGTCTGTCGGGCCGCGACGGTCGACTCCAACTCGGCGCGTTCCAGGCCGCAGCGGCGCAGATCATCGAGGGGGACGTAGAGCTTGCCCAGACGCAGGTCCTCCTCGATGTCGAGCAGGAAGTCCAGCGTCTGGAGCCCGAACCCCCACGATATCGCCGCGTTCTCGGCCCCGTCCGGCAGATCCTGACCGCGCTGCCCGAGCAGGACGGCGAGCCAACGCGCGGGTTCGCCGCTGACGCCGAGCATGTACTCCTCCAGCGCGTGCGCCGTGTCGTACGCCTCGGTGGTGATGTCCGTCCGCAGCGCCTGGCCGGCCTGGCGCACGCCCGTCTCGCACAGCCGCCAGGTGTGGATGAAGTCGCAGAACGCCAGCGACACCAGGCGCACCCCGTCCCCGGCGGAGCGCTGGCCCGGCGCACCGGGCAGCGGGCCGAGCACGGTGGCGGGGTCGGCCCGCCGCGTGGCGTGCAGCATGCGGAAGAAGTCCTGGGTGAACGCGTCGTAGCGGCGCAGCCGCTCCGCCAGCGGCACGTTGAGCGCGTCCACCAGGTCGTCCGCGTGCCCACAGAAGGCGATCATGGCGTCCCAGTACGACCGCCGGTCGGGCGGCAGTTGGTCGCGCATCCAGATGTGGGACGCGTGGTTCTCCTCCTGGAGGACCGTCTCGCACAGCGCGTACGCCTCCCGTAGGAGCGGGTCGCGGATCTCGGCCGCGTCCAGTTCCCGGCGGGTCATGACACGGGCCGGGCGACGACGAACGCCTGCCGCGCGTTCCGGCGCAGCGGCGTCTGCCCCGCGTAGATCCGGTCGACGAACTCCAGTCGGTGCTGGTAGATGGCGGTCGAGCTGCTCACCCCCATGATCTGTGGCGTACTGATGAGGAAGGGGGTTTCGGCGATCAGGTAGCGGGCGGCCTCCGCGGCCTGCTCCTCGGTCGGCTCGGCCCCGGCCAGGTGGTTGCGCAGCACCTTGCGCACCACCCGGTGGTAGCTCTCGCGCGTCTCGGGGTCGTCGGCCAACGCCTTCTCGCTCTCCCGGAGCAACTCCTGGTAACTGGGCCGCTCCTCGATCTCGGAGAGCCGGTAGGCGCCGAACTCCACGCCGGGCACCTCCGCCGCCTGCCAGGCCCGGTTGGCCCGGTTCAGGATGCGCGACGATTCCGCGTGGGACTTGCGGCGCGCCCGATTGGGCTGGTATCCGAGCGCGAGCCAGGTGTGGCGCTGTGCCGAGTCCGGGATCATCACGTCCACCCGCCGGAAGAGGCTGCCGGCCCAGCGGAACAGTTCGGTGAGCCGCTGCTCGCTGAAGTAGCTGTTGCCGGGCGAGACCCCCACGAGGACATGCTCACCCTGCGCGGAGACCTCCTGGCAGTTCTCCGTCAGGGGCTCGGCGGTGAACGTGGGCACGATTGTCGAAGGGTTGGTGTTCGTCACAGCGAAGCATTCCTTTCGATGTCCCGGAGTTCGGGCCGTTCACCGGCGAGCCGGCCGCTCTCGCGCTCCCGGCGCAGTACGGCGGAGAGGGCGGCGATGTACGCGACGTCCAGCAGGACGCAGGCCACCGTGCAGTACGGGAGCCAGGGGCCCGGGTAGACCGAGGTGTCGAAGAACCAGACGACACAGGTGGACGTGGTGCCGACGAACTTGGCCACGGCGATGCCCATCGACTGGCCCCGGCTCGACTGCCGGACGGCCAGCATCGCCAGGAAGAGCCCGGACATGGCCACGTTCATGCCGAAGCTGGTGAGGACCACGTCCCCGTCGTCGAACTCCCGGGAGAGCACCTCGATCCCCGCGTAGGCCAGGCCGAGCACGACGACGAAGCCGGCGTAGAAGACACGGCGCGGCAGGTAGGGGAACTCGTTCGGGCCGAATCGGAAAACGGTGTACAGCAGGCCGCAGTCGACGATGAGCCAGATGATGCCGATGAATACTTCGGCACTTCCGACCTCGGAATTGCTGCCCGACATGTGTTCGGCGGACCTGAAGAAGACGAACTGGAATTCCCAGCAGATGTTCATGGCGAGCGCCACGAGCGGAATGCAGTACGTCTTGTCACGCAACCCGGTCCGTACCGCCAGCACGTACGCGATGGTCCAGCCCAGGCCGCATACGGCGGCGAGCGCCATACGGATGCCGTCTACCATGTCCCCCCTTGGAGCTGTGCTGGTCGCTCGTCACTGATCGCGGCGACCGTATTCGATTGCACAGCGGAATGCCGCAATGTCACAACGGCGTGAGGGAGCACTGGGGGCGGAGTACGGAGACGGCTAAGCGCCCGCGAGAACCCCTATAAATATGCTTTTCACAGAAGCTGAAATGACCCATCGCGGGCGCGGCTTCGCCCGCGGATTCGCGTGCGGGCGCACCGCCGGGCGCTCGCGGGGCGCGACGACGGGCCCGGCGGCCACGCCGGCGCGGTACGGGGACAATAGGGGCTCCCCCGGACGCGCGGGGGGCGACAGGCGCCACCCCTACCTCGTGGGAAGTACAGACGTTGGCACAGCGACGACACGCCCCGGCCCCGCACCACGCCGGACGACCGGCCGCGACCGGCCGCCCCGACGCGGCGCCCGACGCGCCGGACAGCACGCCAGGCCGTACGACGGGCGGCACCGCGCCCAGCGCGCCAGGCCGTACGACGGGCCGCACCGTGGACGGCGCGGAGGCCGGCGCGGCCGGCGGTGACGGCGCGCTGCGGGCCGACTGTTCGCGGTGTTTCGGGCTGTGCTGCGTCGCGCTGCCGTTCGCCGCGTCGGCCGACTTCCCGGTGGACAAGCCCGCGGGGCGGGCCTGTACGAACCTGCGCACCGACTTCCGCTGCGGCATCCACGCGGACCTGCGCGGACAGGGCTTCTCCGGGTGCACGGTCTTCGACTGCTTCGGCGCCGGGCAGCAGGTCTCCCAGGTCACCTTCGGCGGCCGGGACTGGCGGCGGGCCCCGGAGACCGCGCGGCACATGTTCGACGTGTTCGCGGTGGCCCGCCAGGTACACGAGGTGCTCTGGTACCTCACCCAGGCGCTGGACATGGCGCCCGCCCGGCCACTCCACGGCGAGCTGCGCCGGGCCGCCGACGAGACGCGGCGGCTCACCCGCGCCGACGCCGACACCCTCGCCGCCGTGGACGTAGGCGCGCTGCGTCAGTCCGTGAACCCGCTGCTGCTGCGGGCCAGCCAGCTCGTCCGCGACCAGACCGTTCCCGGCCGCAGAAAGAACCGTCGGGGCGCCGACCTGGTCGGGGCGCGGCTGGCCGGAACGTCGCTGCGGGGCGCCAACCTGCGTGGGGCGCTGCTCATCGCCGCCGACCTCACCGGCGCCGACCTGCGCGGTGCCGACCTGATCGGGGCCGACCTGCGCGACACCGCGCTGCACGGCGCCGACCTCACCGGCGCCCTCTTCCTCACCCAGGCCCAGCTCAACGCCGCCCGGGGCGACGCCCGTACGACCCTGCCGGCCGGCCTCACCCGTCCCGGCCACTGGTAACTCCCCCCGCGACGGCCGGCCACGGGCGCGGCGGGCCCGGCGACACGGCACCGGCGCTCGACCTCGGGGCCTCAAGTGGGGGGCATGGTGGCCGAGTTGGGCTACTCCGCGCGGGGCTTCGCCGGTCGGCGCGTACTCCGCTCGCAGCACGGCGGCAGCCGCCCGGGGGACGACGCGTCGGGGGTGGGTCGGCCACGACGCTGGGGGCAACCGGTTCGCCCCGACGTCCGCGTGGCCCGTTCGCCCGTGGCGCCGTCGGGCCGGACACCGCCCGACCACCAGGAGGCCGCCATGCCCTCCCCGCCCGCCCTCTCCTCGCCGGGCCGCCCCGGCGCCGCCCCCTCGCCCCGCGACGGCGGCGAGACGCCGAAGCCCCGGCCGGCCTCCCCGGCCTCCCTGGCCTCCCGGGCCGGCTCGCCGCGCTACGGGAGGTGGCGGGCCCGTACGCCGTCGCCGCCACGCGCTGCGTCTTCGGGTTGCTCTTCTTCTGCCACGGCAGCGCCGGCTTCTTCGACCTGCCGAAGATGCCGGTCAACGGCGGCACGACCGAACTCACCGTGTGGCCCGCCGGGCCGGCCGCGGTCATCCAGATCGTCGGCGGCGCGCTGCTGATGCTCGGCCTCGGCACCCGCACGGCGGCGCTGGTCTGCTCGGGCTCGATGGCCTACGCGTACTTCGACGTCCACCAGCCCACCGCGCTGTGGCCGATCCAGAACGGCGGCGAGGACGCGGCGGTCTTCTGCTGGGCCTTCCTGCTGCTGGCCTTCACCGGCCCCGGCGCGCTCTCCGTCGACGGGCTGTTGCGGCGCCGGGGGATCGCCGGCCCCGACCGGAAGACCTCCCGCGCCGCGCCGTACCCACGGTAGGACTTGCGTTCGAGGCGGGCCGCTGTGGTGGGATACGTCGATGCGACCCCCCACACGCATACCCTCACCCTCAGCACGTCCGGAGTTCACCGAGGCGTCAGCGCCGCCGGGAGCCCACGCCGGGGAGCCCGACGCCGTCCCCCACGCGGCGCACGCCCCGGCGCGGGCCCGACCGGACGGGCCGGCGCCCCGCCCGTACAACCCGTACGCCGCACTCGCCGCGCTCGCCGACCCACCCCCGGACCCAGACCCAGACCCGGACCGCGACCAGAGCCGGGGCCGGCGCCGGCGCCCCGGCCCCGGCGAGCCCCACCCACCGGCCGACCCCGACCCCGGCGGCCACGACCGCAACCCTCACCCCCACCCCCACCGCACCACCGGCCACGAGTCCCGGCACGACTACGCGACGGACCGCGCAGGCGACGCGTACGGGCCGCGCGGCCACGGCGAGCACCGCGAGGACCCCGAGCACGCGCCCGCCGCCGAGCCAGCGCCCGGTCCCGAGCCCGGCCCGTTCGCGTGGGCCGACGGGGGGCCGCTCGGCCTCGGGGGTCAGCTCGGCCTGCGGTCCGACGACGAGGACGACGACGAACCCTGGTCGCCGCCCAACCACCGCCGCGCCAAGCGCGGACGCGGCCGCTTCGCGGCGGTGCCGCTGACCGCGAAGCTGCTGATCGGCGTCGTGGTCTGCGCGCTCGTCCTCACCCTGGCCGACCGCTGCGCGGTCCTGTACGCCGAGCGCGAGGCGGCCGAGCGGCTGCGCGCGGACCTCGACCTGGCCGCCGCGCCCGAGGTGGAGATCCACGGGTTCCCGTTCCTCACCCAGGTCGCCCGGCAGCGCGTCGACCGGGTCGACGTCACCGTGCCCGACGTGCCCGCCGGCCGCGTCTCGCTGGCCCGGGTGCACGCGACGGCCGAGGACATCGAGCTGAGCGGCGACTCGCCGGCCGCCATCGACGGCGCTCTCATCGGAGCCCTGCGCGGCGACGTCCTGCTCTCCTTCGACGACCTCGGCCGCGAACTCGGCGCCTCCCAGGTGCGCTACCGCAAGCTCGACGACAACGCCGTGCGCGCGGACGGCACGGTGCCGGTCGCCGGGCAGATGCTGCGCGTACGGGCCGACGCGCGCCTCCAGCGGGACGGCGGCCGTGGCGTCTCCACGCAGATCAGCAACATGCTGCTGGACATCCCCGAGGTGGCCAGCTACCGGCCGGGCCCGGACGCCGGGTTGCGGCTGCACCGAGAGGCCGCCGAACGGATCGTCCGCGACGCCGCGAAGGCGCGCGCCCTGCTGTCCGTGCCCGCGATCGCTGACCGGATCGGCGTCCCGCAGCGCCGCGTCGACCAGGCGCTGCGCAGCGACGCGCGGTTGACCGAACTCGTCGGCGCGCCCCGCTTCGTCCAGCTCCTGATGGGCGTCAACCTGGTGGACGTCGTACGGGACCACCCGTGGCTCCTGGAGAAGCTGGGCCTGGACCCGAAGCTGCTGACGGCGCTCACCGCGCTGCGGCTGCCCGAGCTGTCCGAGCGCCTGGCGCTCTCCTTCCAACTGCCGGAGCAGGCGCGCGACGTGCGGCTACGCGACGTCGTCGTCCGCGCGGACGGCATCCACGCCCAACTGACCGGAAACGGCCTGCCGTTCGGCGCGGCGCGCGAGCGCTAGCCCGCGGCCGGCCGGGTTGGTGGGGCTGGCGGGGCCGCCGCGCGGGCGCGCCCCACCGGCCCCACCCCGTCCCGGCCCGCCTCGCCACGGCGCCGAAATGCCGTGGACGGCCGGCGCCGGCCCCGGGCACGATGGCGACCGCCAACCCGGGGAGTACACCGTGCCGACGGACGACGTGGACGTGTTCGTACGGACCGAGCGGCTGACGCTGCGCCGGTTCACCGCCGCCGACGTGGAGAACCTGGTGGCGTTGGACAGCGACCCACGGGTAATGCGGTTCCTCACCGGCGAGCCGACGCCGCGCGCGGTGATCGAGAACGAGGTGCTGCCGAAGATCCTGCGCGACTACCGCCTCGGCCCGGCCGGCCGCTGGGCCGCCGTCGAGCGGGCCACCGGGTCCTTCCTGGGATGGCTGAGTCTCCAGCCCCCGGCCGACGGCAGCGTCACGGACGTGGAACTCGGCTACCGGCTCAACGCGTCGGCCTGGGGTCGGGGGCTGGCCACCGAGGGGGCCCGGGCGCTGATCGACAAGGGGTTCGCCGAACTCGGCGTCCAGCGCGTGTGGGCCGAGACCATGGCGGTCAACACGGCCTCGCGACGCGTCATGGAGAAGGCCGGCCTGCGCTACGTCCGCACCTTCCACGTGCACTTCGACGACCCGCTCCCGGGCACCGAGCACGGCGAGGTCGAGTACGAGCTGCGCCGGGCCGACTGGGCCGCGCGGCGGGCGGGCACAGCCGAACCGGCGGCCGACGGGGCAGGCTGAGCGCGGGCGAAGGGGCTCGGGGTCGCCGATGGCGCCGCGTCAATCGGTGGGGTCCGCGCCCGCGTCGAGCAGGGTCGTACGGGAGGCCAGGGCGCGGGCCGAGTCGGCGAAGAACTCCTCGTCAGCGCCGGGGGCCAGGCCGAGGATGACGCCCTGGGTGAGCCCGACGAACAGCGCCCGCAACCCGGTGACCAGCCGCTGCGCCTGCCACTCCGTCACGGCCCCGCCGTCGTGCGCCCGGCCGGTGAACAGCGCGACCAGTCGGCCTTCCTGGGCCCGGATGGACTCGGCGAGGCGGGAGCCCAGCTCGCGGTCGTGCACGGCCATGTCGAGCAGGGTGATCTGCAACGACAGCTCCGACCTGGCGGCGGGGTCGTCGGAGCCGCGCCGGTAGTACCGGGCGAAGGCGTCGACCGCCGCCAGCAGGTCCAAATCCGCCGGGACCGCCTGCTCGATCTCCGCGTAACTCGGCTGGAGGTAGTCGGTGACCAGGGCCGCCACCAGGCCGCCCTTGCTGCCGAACAGGGAGTAGACGGCGCCGGTCGTCAGGCCGGCCAGCTCCGCGATCTCGTCGAGTCTGGCCCGGTACCCGTCGCGGGAGACGACCTGGAGGGCGGCGTCCAGCAGGGCGCGGCGGTTGTCTTCCTTGGCCTGCTCTCTCGTCTTTCTCATAACTCCATTATCCTCATAACGAAATTACGAACGTGGCACCTGGCGCAGGCAGTGGAGAGGGACGCTCATGACGCAGGCTCGAACTGTGACATCGACGGCGGAGCGCCACTGGGCGGGGATCATCGCCGACGGGGTCTTCAAGGTGGTGCTCGGCGCCGGCTTCGCCATCGGCGCCACCCGCCTCGACGCCCCACTCGGCGTGCCTGCCTGGCTGCTGGTGACCACCGGCGTCGCGCTGCTGATCGGCGGCGGGATCGAGCTGCGGTACGTGCGCGGGCGCCCGGCCCGTACCTACATCCGGCTCATGATCGGCTACGACGGCGGCTGGGCGCTGGCCACGCTCGCCGGCCTGCTGGTGGCGTGGCGGGGCGGCACGGCCGGGGGCGAGGTCTGGCTCGGGTACCAGGTGGCCGCCCCCCTCGCGCTCGCCGCGCTCCTGGTGGCCGCCGCGCCCGCGCGGCCGGACGCGCAACCCGCCACCCGCTGACGGCCGGAGCCCCGCCGCCCGTCTGCGGCCGGGCCCCCCGGCCGGCCCCGACCGCACCGGGCCCGCCCCACCCGGCCCCGACCGGGCCAGGTCCGCCCGCACCGGTCAACCCGCACCAGGCCCGGCCGGCCCAGTCGTCCCAGCCGGCCTAGTCGTCCCAGCCGGCCCGTTCGTTCCACCCGGCCCAGCCGCCCCGGGTAGCCCGGGCGGGGGCTCCTCCGGTGGTGGGTGCGGGGCGCCGGGCAGGCGGACGAAGGCCACCGTGCCGCCGCCGTCGGCCGGCCGCAGGGACACCTCACCGCCCGCGCGCTGCACCGTACGGGCCACGATCGACAGGCCGAGGCCCGACCCCGGCATGCTGCGGGCCGACGGGGAGCGCCAGAACCGGTCGAAGACGTGCGGCAGTTCGTCGGCCGGGATGCCCGGGCCGTGGTCCCGCACGGTCAGCACGCCGTCGTGCAGCACCACGTCGACGGTGCCGCCGGGCGGACTGAACTTCACCGCGTTGTCCAGCAGGTTGATCACGGCCCGCTCCAGCGTGGCGGGCTCGGCCGGCACGTACCACGGCGCGAGCCGCGCCGTGATCTCCAGGTCCTTGCCGCGCAGCCGGGCCCGCTCCACCGCCGCGCCCGCCGCCTCGTGCAGGGCGGCGACCGGGGGCGGGCCGCTGCCGGGCGGGGCGTCGGCGCGGTTGAGTTCCTGGAGGTCGCCGATGAGCGAGGCCAACTCGGTCATCTGCGCCTTCACGCTGGCCAGCAGCTCCCTGCGGTCATCGGGCGGTAGCGCGCGGCCCGTCTCCTCGCTGCGGGCGAGCAGTTCGACGTTCATCCGCAGCGAGGTGAGCGGGGTGCGCAGTTCGTGCCCGGCGTCCGCGATGAGCTGCTGCTGCCGGTCGCGGGACGAGGCGAGGGCGGCGGTCATCGAGTTGAACGAGCGCGAGAGCCGGGCGATCTCGTCCCGACCCTCCACCGGGATGGTGGTGGCCAGGTCCTCGGTGCGGGCGATGTGCTCGACGGCCCCGGTCAGCCGGTCCACCGGGCGCAGCCCGGCCCGGGCGACGGCGAGGCCCGCGGTCGCCGCGCCGAGCACGCCGATCCCGGCGACCACCGCGAGGACCAGGGCCAGCGTGCTCAGCGCGCTGTTGGTCTCGGCCAGCGGCCGGGACATGGACACGGCGAACACGGTGTCGCCGACGGCGTAGTTCTTGGTGAGCACCCGTACCGGCGCGCCCCGGTCGGTCCTGCCGTCCCGCAGCACCTCGTCGTTCACCCCGCGGGCGACGTGGATGTCCTCGTTGTCGACCTTCACCGGCTTGGAGCCCGGGCCCACGCACCGGCCGCCGTTGGGCCCCACGGTCTGGACGTACACCAGGCTCGGCCCGGCGTCCCGGCTCGGCTCGGGCTCGCCCTGCGGGCAGCGCTCCAGGGTGGCCTGGAGGTAGCTGGGCTTGACCTCAAGGCCGCTCAGCGAGTTGTCGATCTCGTCGCGGAGCTGCTCGCGCGTGATCACCCAGCAGGCGACGGCGGACAGCGCGACCGCGAAGGCCACCGCCAGCGCGGTGAGCAGCGCGAGCCGCGAGCGCAACGGCAGCCGGGTGCGCCACGACCGCCGCCCCCCGGCGCGCGGCGCCGCCGTGCTGCCGGCCGGCGGGGATGGGGCGTAAGAAGTGGTGGGGCCGGTGGGCTGGTGCGGGGGGTGCGCCGGGGGCGGCGGCGGGACGCTCACGCGCCGGCCCCGCGCTCGGGGCCGTGCCGGTGGACCTGGCCCTGGCCGTGACCGTGGTCGTCGGCGCGCAGCACGTAGCCGACGCCGCGCACGGTGTGCACCAACCGCTGCTCGCCGCCCGCCTCGGTCTTGCGCCGCAGGTACATCACGTACACGTCGAGCGAGTTGGACGACGGCTCGAAGTCGAAGCCCCAGACCGCCTTGAGGATCTGTTCCCGGGTGAGCACCTGGCGCGGGTGGGCCAGGAAGAGTTCGAGGAGGGTGAACTCGGTACGGGTCAGCTCCACCCGCCGCCCGCCCCGGCTGACCTCCCGCGTCGCCAGGTCCATCCGCAGGTCGGCGAATTCCAGCACCTGCCCCGCGTCCGGCTCGGCCGCCCCGCCGGCGGCGGCAGCCGCGTACGAGCTGCGCCGCAGCAGGGCCCGGATGCGGGCCAACAGCTCGTCCAGCTCGAACGGCTTGACCAGGTAGTCGTCGGCCCCCGCGTCCAGACCCGTGACCCGGTCCCCCACCGTGTCGCGCGCCGTCAGCATGAGGATCGGCACGGTCACCCGGGCGGCGCGCAGCCGCCTGGCCGCCGTCAACCCGTCCATCCGGGGCATCAGCACGTCCAGCACGATCAACTCCGGCGCGCTGCCCTCGGCCTTCTCCAACGCGTCGAGCCCGTCCACGGCCTCGACGACCTCGTACCCCTCGAACGCCAGGCTGCGCCGCAGCGCCCCGCGTACGGCGGGCTCGTCATCGACGACGAGGATGCGGGCGGGGCCGGGACGCTCACCGTGCTCGGCGGGACTCATCGACGCTCTTCCTTCGCGGTGACGGGCGCGGAACGCGCGGCCCGCCCACGAGCGGGGCGGGCGGGTGGCTTACGGGTGGTTCATGGGTGACCTACGGGCGGAACGGGACGGATGCCCCACGGGGAGCGTACGCAGGGACGCGCGAAGCGCGCCGGCGGTCGGGCCGAGGGGCCCCGGCCGGGCAGCCGGTCCAAGCCGGTCCCGTCCGTGGTCGCGGGGCCCCGCACAGGCCAGCGCACGGCCCGCCGCGCCGGGCGGGCCACCCCCCACGGGGGCCCACCCGGCGGGGGAGGCCGTGCGCCTCGGCCGGTTCGCTTCGACCACCGCCGGCTCGCCGGTGCGCTCCGACCACCGCCGGCTCGCCGGTGCGCTCCGGCTACCGCCGGCTGGCCGGTTAGCTCCGGCTACCGCCGGCTGACCGGTGCGGGCGGCGTCACACGTTGGTGCCGCCGCCGCGCAACGCGTTCAGGTCCTGCTTCACCGTCTCGCTCGGGATGGCGAAGCCGAGCCCGACGCTGCCACCCGAGCCGCCCGCCGACGCGGGCGAGGAGATGGCCGAGTTGATGCCGATGACCTCGCCCCTCATGTTGATGAGGGCGCCACCGGAGTTGCCGTGGTTGAGCGAGGCGTCGGTCTGGATGGCCCGGTAGCTGGTCTTGGACTGGCCCACGTCACCGTTGTACTCGCGGCCCTCGAACTCGAACGGCCAGCCCCCGTCACCTCGCGGCCCCGGCTGCTGCCCCTCGTCGCTGGCCACCGTCACCTCGCGGTCGAGCGCGGAGACGATGCCGCTGGTGACCGTGCCCGTCAGCCCCTCGGGCGAACCGATGGCCACCACCTCGTCGCCCACCTTCACCGCCTTGGAGTCGCCGAGCTTGGCGGCGCGCAGCCCGCTGGCGTCCGCCACCTTGATGAGCGCGAGGTCCTTGGACGCGTCGGCGCCCACCAGCGACGCCTTCTTCTTCGTGCCGTCGCTCAGGGTCACGGTGATGTCCGATGAGCCGGCGACGACGTGGTTGTTGGTGACGATCTCGCCGTCCTCGGAGATGATCACCCCGGAGCCGAGCGACTGCCCCTGGTTCGTACCCGCCGTGATCTCCACGATGCTGGGCGCGAGCGCCTTCGCCACCTCGGTGACGCTCCCCACGGCCCCGTCCTTGGCCCCCGCACTGACCACCGGCGCCGCCGACGTACTGGCCGCGTCCCCGTCGTGCCGGCTCCCGACGAACGCGCCGGTCGCCCCCGCCACCACCGCCGACACCAGCGCGACCGCCGCGAGCAACACCCCGGTCCGCCGCCCACGCGACCTCCCCGACCCGGCCCCGTGCGCCCCGCCGTGCGGAGTGTCCGCGCCGAACGTGGCGTACGGACCGGGCGCGGCGGCCCCGTTGCCGCCCCCGCCCGCGTGCCCGCCACCCGGCCATATCCGCACGCCGGACGCGGTGGTCACCGCACCGGCCGGCTCGTACGCCGGGGCGGCCGGCGGCACGGGCGCCGCGGGCGCCACCGGCGGCCCGGGAGCGTGCGCGGGCGGCGGGGGCGGCGTCGCGCCGCCCGCACCGGCTGTCGCGTACGGGTATCCCGAACCGTCCGCCGACGCGGCGGAGGAAGCGGAGCCTGCTACGGGGGCGGGGCCTGCGATGTCGCCGTCGCGGCGGAGGTTCTCGGTCATGGCTACGACTGTGCTGGGCGTTTATGAGAACTCTCTGAGACAGGGCTGAGAAGGGCGACAGAAGCGCGTAGGGCGGGTGTGAGGGGGCGGGCCTCGGTCGCTCAACAGGCCCCCGCCCCCTGCGCCGCGCCAACGCAACGGCCCGCCCGACGCCTTCGGGGGCGGGTTGTCCTGTCGTGTCCTGGTGTCAGGGAACCTGTGACTCACCGCCGCGCATCGCGGACGCCGGGCTCCGTGGAGCGCGCGGCACCGGTTGGTCGGGGTGGTCGAGCCAGACGTGCTGGCCCGTGCGGGCGACGGTAAGCCCGTAGCGAGTCCGCGCCGGCCGGCCGGCGGCCGACCACCACTGGTACGCGTGCTCCACCTCGGCCCACAGGCGCCGGGGTCCGCGCTGCGTCACCTCGTTCGCGTCCGCGCCGGGGGCGACGTCCACGCTGGCCCACGACCCGGTGGCCGCGTCCGCCAGCCAGAGCGTCCATTCCTCAGGGTCCTGCGGGTCGTACCCCACGGTGCTGCGGCAGGCCACCATGACGCTGACGGCGTGAAGTGCGTCGTCGTCACCGAACGCGTCGCGCGGGTCCAACCGTGTCTTCGAGATCATCTCGCCGCCGCTGTGGGCGTGCACGGTGGCCATGACGTCCCGGTGCGCCGGGGCCTGTGCCCGCATCCACATGAACGCGCTGTCGTCCACGACCGGGCCACACGCGACCAACTCGCCCGACACCGAGCGAACGGTGAGGCGCAGCAGTACGCCGTTGCGTAGGGCGGTTCCCCACGGGGTCACGATCACCGCGCCCGGGGCGGCCTGCTCGACCCACGCGTAGGGCACCTGGTGGACCGCGCAGGTGGCGATGATCCGGTCGTACGGGGCGTCCGGTGGCCACCCACCTTCCCCGTCGGCGGTGATCACTGACGGGTGGAGCCCCTGCGCGGCGAGTGCTGTGCGGGCCCGCCGCGTGAGATCCGGGTCGATGTCCACCGTGGTCACCCGCTGGCTTCCCAGGCGGTGCGCCAGCAGCGCGGCGTTGTAGCCGGTGCCGGTGCCGATCTCCAGCACCCGGCTGGTCTCTTCGGGGGCCAGTTCCCGCAGCATGGTGGCCACGACGCGGGGCATGCTCGCGGAACTGGTCGGCACCCGTTCCGCACCCGGGGCGTCCGTCATCTGTGTCACCAGGGCGGTATCGGAGTGGGCCAGGGCCTCCCACCGCTCCGGATCATCCGCACGGGAGCACGGGACCCACCCGTCACCCTCACGAGTCCAGATCAGGTCGGGCAGGAAGCGGCGCCGATCCACGGTCGTGACGGCCTCCCGCCACTCGGCCGTCAGCACCCCGGCGGCGTCGAGTTCTCCGACCAAGGCCGGCGTGCTCATTTCTTGGGCTGGGGTGGTGGGGGCGCGGCCGGCGGGATGGGTTTGTCGGGCTTGTGGCCGTCGCTCTCGGCGGTGTCCGGCTTGCCTCCATGCTTGCCCATGGCGTCCTCCATCGTGAGTCGAAGTCGTCGTGCTGCGGCCAGGCAGGTTCCGTGACCAGTTCGGCACGTAACTCTGATCAATTGGAGCCGGCGGCGAGCGGGCGCGCACAACCATCGTGCCCCTCCCCCGTCAGGCCGCGCCATCCCCACTCGCCGCCTCATCGAGCACGAACCGCCCACGCCTGCGGGCCCGTTCACCGTTGGATGGCCAGGCCGAGCCCCACTGACCGCCACCTGTCACAACCCTCCTCGATCCGGTGTGCGGCGGGCACCGGTTCACGGATGACGCCGGGAGGTAACCGCCAACGCTTTGTTATATTAGTACTGTAACAAGCGCTTGAGTGATGGGAGAGTTTCGTGATCTCTCGGGTCGAAAGGGTGCGTACCGGGTTTTCTGACCGTGGTCGGATCACCTTGGGTGCCAGCCCGTGGATCGCCGCAGCCGTGGCGCAACTCGCTGTCTACGTTGCTGTTCGCGGCAGGCTTCCCGATGAGGTGGTCTCACACGTGGGCTCCTCCGGACCTGACGGCTTCATGTCGCCCCTCAAGCTGGTGGCCATCACCATCGCCACGTACCTGGCCGAGGCGGCCCTGTTCGGGTACTTGCTGATCCGCCGTCGACAGACGGCGGGGCAGTACCGACTCGTCGCCGCCTGCGGGTGGGGCGCTGGGCTGGGTGAGGGCTATTTCCTCACCGCCTCCTTCGCTGCCCACGCCGGCCTGTCCGACCCGCGTGACCTCGACTTCCCCATGTCCGTCCACGGGCCGATCGCCATCGCCATCTGTCTGGCCGGTGCGGCCCTCGGAGCGGCCCTGGCATGGAAGGCGGACCGCCGGTGACGCCGCCGGCCCCTCGGAGGGTGGCCTGGAGCCGACACGCGGGCCCGGCCTGGTGTGCGCCGGCCGGCGGGCTCGTGATCGCCGCAAGCATCGGCCTCGCCTTCCTCACGCCGGTGAGCTGGTGGCTGTTTCCCGCGCTCCTCGTGGGCTTGCTTCTCGTACTGTTCGGCAGCACCAGGGTTACCGTCGACGCCCGTGGTGTCACCGTCTCGGCTGCCCGGCTGCCGATCCGGCGTTTCCGTACGGACCAGATCGTGGCGGCGCGCTCCGGCTACGCCCGACTGGCCGATCTGGGTGGCTTCGGCTATCGCGTGATGCCTGGCCGGCACACTGTGTCCTTGCGGCCGGGTGACGCCTTGTGGTTGGAGCTGAACAGCGGACGCGAGTTCGTCGTGACGGTGGACGACGCCGAGACCGCCGCGCGTCTGATCACGGAGTTTCCAGGAAGGCGTTGACGCCATGCTTGTGGAGATCGACACCACCTCCACGCAACCGCTGTCCGAACAGGTCGCCGCGGCCGTTCGGCGCTCCATGCTGGCCGGCTCACTGCGTGTCGGCGACCGGCTGCCGGCCGCACGGGACCTGGCCGGGGCATTGGGAATCAGCATCCACACCGTGTTGCGGGGCTACCAGGCGCTCCAGGCTGAGGGGCTCATCGAGTTGCGGCGCGGTCGTGGAGCGGTCGTGGTCGCCCATGCTCCACAGGACCGCGCCGCAGTCGTGGAACAAGCACGGCAGTTGGTGGCTGCCGCTCGGCGGATCGGGATGTCGGACACCGAGACACTCGCGCTGATCTCGACGTGCATGGGCCGAGAGCAAGACGCGTAGCACAGAGATACGTTGCGACCCGGCCACTTCTCCTCAACCAGCGGTGCGTGCGGGAGACCGAAGAGACGTCGATCCGACGGTTTCGGCGGTGGTTTCGACAGCCGGCCGCGTCCGGCGCCGGGTGATGGCGGTGCCGGGCGGCAGGCAGAGCACCAGGATGCCGCCCGCCATCGCCAGGGCGAAACTCCACAGGCCCATCATCAGTCCGATCGCGAAGTGGAACAGCAGACCGGCCCACATCGCCGCATAGCGCATGCGCGGCGGCAACAACAGGGCGGCAGCGAGGGTGATCTCGATGAACAGGGGGAGCCAGGTCATCAGGGCGACGCCCCAGGACGTCGAAACGACAGGACGCACGATGGCGTCCAGCCACGTGGGGGCGCCGAAGCTGAGGTTGGTGCTCCAGTACCACATGGCCGTTCCGTCGTACCACTCCTGATGAGGCAGCTTGGCGACGCACGCGTTGAAGTAGACGACGGACATCTGCAGTCGCAGCATCAGCAGGCCCGAGGAGCCGATGAGAGCCCAGCCGCGGCGGGCCCGGGAACCGGTGCCCGACGGTGGCGCCTGCCAGTGCCAGCGTCGGGGGTCCCCCAACGCGGGCAGGACGAACAGCATCGACAGTATGAGCCCGATCTGGTCGCCTCCGTCGCTGATGGCGATACCCGCGAAGACGCTGTAACTGACATAGGCGTGCGGGAGCGCGGTGAAGGCGGGGCGCCAACCAGAGGCGACGACCAGGAGTATGACCACGCACAGCCACTTCAGCCAGGCAAGCCCGGTGCGGTCGCCCTCTGCCATACAGAACACGGCAGCGGAAGTAGCTCCTTGACAGGGTGGAAAGTCACCGGCGAGGGCAACGGGGCGAAACAGCGTATCGACGCTGGAGAACGCGAGGGTTCCAGCGGTACCGAGGGCGACGAGAGTGCGGGCGAGGCCGTAGACGTTGCTCCACGGCAGGACGACGAGGCGGTCGGCGACCATCTCAGCACTCCACATCCCAGACAGTGGCTCGCACCGGCGTGTGGGTGCCTGGCAACAGGTCACGCCAGGCCCACGGGACCGGTTTCATCTCGACCATGGCCGAGCGTCCGCAGACGGTGGGCGAGGGCGAACGGTTCTTCACCTTTTTCGTCACAGTCGCCCTTTTCGCCTCAGTCGCCTTTTGCAGGCATTCGACAGCGGTCGTGGCGTCCCCGCAGCGATGCCAGACGATGCCTTCCTCGTGCAGGAGCAGCGCTCCCTCAATGCCCTGAGAGCGAGAGGCGCGGTCCAGCCCCAAGACGTTGGAGGCGCGGGCATGCGGCCCCAGCCGTACATCGTGCCAAGCCCCGTCCTGCCAGCGGAAGGGAACGAACTCGGAGCTCATGGCGGACTTCGTGAAGAACGCCCAGCCCTGTGGTGCGACCACCAAGGCGAGGTCGTGTACCTTTCCCTGTCCTGGTAATTGGATGACGTTCTTCGGAAGAAACGCCTGGGCCAGGTAGAGGGCAATCAGGGCCCAGATTCCGGCAGTCACGACAATCCACCTGCTTGGTATGCGGACGTGGGTCGCGTGATCGGCTATATGCAACGGTATGCGATCGGTGAATCTCATAAGTGTCCCCCAACTCGGACACGATGGGCCGAGCGGCGCGACTCGGCTCAAGACAGCACTGGAATGGGCCGCCCCGACGGTTCGGGGCACGGCCCGCCTCCAGCGAGACCATCCATCACGCAGCAGCGAGCCGGGTGATGTCGGCGACCTTCTGGTTCTTGGTGAGGCCACCCTCGTCAGTAGGCGCGACCCTCGACATGTTGACAACGTTCTTCCACGCCTGCACGTTGATCGCGACGGAGACGTTGACGGCGCCGCCGGCATTCACCGCGATCAGTACGTTCACGGCCAGCACCGCGCAGCGGCCGGTACCCGCGCCCACGTCCTCGGGGCTCTCGGCGGCGCCCTTGCCGTCTACCGTGACGTCGGTGAGCAGCTTGACGGCCTGGTCCATGCCTGACTCGACCTTGCGCGGGTCACCGGAACGGACCCGGGTGGAGAAGGAACCGAAGAACCGGGGGTCCTTCTTGGCGATCGCGTCGAGCACCTGGCCAACGACCTGCCGCGCCTTCGCACTGTCGTTCCTGCGGTAGGACTCCTTGGCCCCGGAATACGAATCAAGCTCAGCGAACTTCTCACCGATACCGCCCTGCAGGAAGATCAGGCCCGCGTACAGGTCACGACCATCCCGATCGGTTCCGACAGCCGGTCCCGGCTTGTCGGCAGCGACCGTCGTGGCATTCACAGCAGGGGCGGCAGACGCATGCGAAACGGCCACTCCGCTCAGCCCGATCGTGGTAGCTGTGACAATCGCGGTCAGGGTGCGCTTCATTCTCGCATTACGGCTTAGCACGATGCTCCTTTTTGGGCTGGTTGCACGAGTGTTCCCCACCGAGCAGCCCTGTTTCACGCCACTCACCCAGCCCACGAAAGCTGCTCGGTAGGACGTCTTGCTCACGGCCTTTCGCAAACACTCTGCCATGTCCCGCGGGCAGCGATAGCCCCAGCTCGGCTCTACAAGGCATTTCCGATGCCGCGATTGGGTTGCCCTCTCACCATTTCCTCGTCCCGTTAACGAGCCGTTTTATGATGGCGCCGGAGGTGGCTTTATATGCGCGTGGAACAGTTGGAGTACCTGGCGGCGGTGACACGGCTGGGGTCTTTGCGTCGTGCCTCAGAGGAGTTGCACCTGTCTCAGCCGGCGTTGAGCGAGACACTGCGGAACCTGGAGCGGGAACTGGGAGTGGTACTCCTGGAACGCAGACGTTCCGGGGCGAGGATCAGCGACGAGGGACGTGAACTGCTGCCGCACATCGCCGAGGTGCTGGACGCGGTCGACCGGCTACGCCAGGCCGCTGACGAACAGCATCAGACCAGCCGAAGGCTGCGACTGGGCACGGTGAACGCGGCCACGGTCACGCTCCTCGCACCAGCCATCCGTGAGTTCCGCGCCACCCATCCCTCGACACAGGTGGAAGTGATCGCGGACCGGCAGGACGGTATCCAGCAACAGCTCAAGGAGGGCAGTTTCGACCTCGGGCTCATCAGCTACCTGGGAGACGACGCCCCGCCACCCAGCCTGCACACCACCGAACTGCTGCGCGGACGGCCGGTCGTCTGCGTTCGCCCGGACAGCCCGCTGGCGACGCTCACCGCGGTCACCGTCACCGACCTGCTGGCGCACCCGCTGATCGTGATGCGATCCGGCTATGCCATGCACCGCTACATCCACCAACTCCTCAGAGGCAGGGCCCCCTCCTTGTCGTACTCAACCGATGGCGCCGAGATGTGCAAGCTGATGGTGGCCGAGGGGCTGGGAGCCACCGTGCTGCCCGACTACAGCGTGCTCGACGACCCGCTGGAACGCAGCGGCACGATCATCTGTCGTCCACTGGCGGGCGACGACACGGAACTTCGCGTCGTGATCCAGCGGCGCCACGCACGACCGGTACCCACGGCGGAACGAGACCTGCACGCCATACTCGTGCGCCAGGCCGCGCGACGCCGCACCAGCCGAACCGCCGGTGAAGGCACGCGTTGATGTCGGGAAAGCTGGCACCGCTGACGTCGACTGGCCGGCCAGGCCCACCACTGCGACACCGGCCCCGACCTACCTCACCCCGTCACGCCACCATTCACCCGCCCGCCGCCTCATCGAGCACGAACCACACCCGCTTGCGGGAGTGTTCGCAGTTGGACGGCCCGGTGACGCCCCACTCGGTACACAGGTGCTGGACGAGCAGCAGGCCGCGCCCCCGTTCCTCGTAGGTGACGCCGTCGCGGCCCGGGGCGGGGTGCCGGTCCCAGGCTTCGTCCCAGACGGCGATTCGTACGCGACCGGGGTGCAGCGTGACGTCGAGGTACACCAGTGACGTGCGGGTGTGGCGGTGCACGTTCGTGATGACCTCGCTCACGCATACGCGGGCGTCGTCGGCGACGATCCCGTGCCCGGTGGCGACCAGGAGCGTGGCGACGAGGTGGCGCAGGATCCTGGGCGCGAGGTCCGAGTTCGGCACCACGAAACGGGCCGTCGTCGTCGCCTTGAGCGGTGGTGGTGCGGTCTGGCTCATGTCGATGCCTCCCAACGTGACGTGAGCGCCGGCTGCACGGCCGTCCGTGGCTCTGGCCACCCTTGGGGCACCCTCAACGGGCGCGCGGATGACTGCACTTCGGGTCTTCCCGGCGTGCTGGCGCGGTGTGTGACGCGACCGTAGGGTGCAATCATGCTCCGTAGCAAGGTAGTCGCCCGGAGTTAGCCCTACCGGGTGGACCCGTGGCCCCGATACGCGCCACACTGTGCGCAGACAGGGAAGGAACGCATGCCGCCGAGGGACAGCCCAACTGCTCGCCAGGCCCGGCTTGGTGGCGAGCTACGCAAGCTGCGAGACCGAGCCGGGAAGACCGCCCGCGAGGCGGCGGGGATGATCTCCACCGACCAGGCGAAGATCAGCAACATCGAGGCCGGCCGCATCGGCGTAAGCGAAGCCAGAATTCGCAAACTCGCGGTTTTCTACGCCTGTGACGACGAGCCGCTCATCGAGGCGTTGTGCGCTATCGCGCAGGAACACCGCGGCCAGCACTGGTGGGACGAGTACCGGGGTGTCCTGGCGCCCGGTTTCCTGGACATCGCGGAACTCGAACACCACGCGACGGCCCTGCGCTGCCTGCAACCGGTGACGTTCCCCGGAATACTCCAGACCGAGGACTACGCGCACGCGCTGTTCGCCGGCGTCATCCCGCGACTCCCCGAGGACGAGGTACGGGCGCGGGTCGCGCATCGCATGCGACGGCGCGGCATCTTGGAACGCGATGACCCGCCGCGGTTCGAGGCGATCGTGCACGAGGCCGCCTTGCGCATGCGGGTGGGCGGCCGGAAGGTCGCTCGCGCCCAGCTCGAATACCTGCTGTCGGCTTCCGAACGCCCCGGGATCACCCTCCGAGTGATCCCGTTCACGAGCGAGGGCTTCATCGAGGTCACGCAAACCGTGATGTACGCGAGCGGCGTCGTACCACAGCTCGACACCGTCCACATCGACGCACCGTTCGGCGGCGGATTTCTTGACTCGGCAGCCAACTTGGACCGCTATCGCACCCTGCTTGATCTCGCCGCACAGGCAGCGCTCTCCCCTGAAGAGTCGCGGAGTTTCATCCAACACGTCGTACGAGATCTGAGGGACTAGGAATGACCAGCGAAATCAAGTGGCAGAAGTCGAGCTTCTCCGGTGGTGGCGGCGAGCAGTGCGTCGAACTCGCTCACGCCGCCGGCGAGATCCTCGTACGCGAGAGCGACGATCCGAACGTGATGCTGAGGACCACCCCCGCCAAGCTCCGCGCCTTCATCCAGGGCGTCAAGGCCGGCGAGTTCGACCACTTCGCCGGCTAACGCCCACCATCCCGCCGCGCGCCCCTCGCCCGAACCGGGCGGGGGGCGCGCGCATATGCCAGTACGCATGCATGCTCCGGAGCAGTCTTGCTCTCTCGCTCGACGTAGCGCTACGGTCGCGGTGCGTCGCCGCCGCAGGTCGATTCCCCCGTACGACCGCACCTCAGGCGGCGCGCGACTCCCCCGTTTTCGCGCAGTCATGGGGGGAGTTCCTCAAAAGTGCCCTCACCCGTCGCTCCCCGTCGGCGGGTGAGGGCAACCTTGCGCCGCAGGCTGGCGCCCCACCTCACCCGGCGAGAGGACACCCCCGTGAGCCCCACCCCCTTCGACGCCGCCCGCCCACACCTGCCGGCCCTGGTCGAGCGGCTCCAGAAGGACGCGGCCATTCGCTCCGCGCGCTGGGCCGAGGCATTCGCGGACGTGCCCCGCCACGTCTTCGTACCGCGCTGGTACGAGAGGGAGACCAACTCCCGAGGCATCACGGTCTGGCGAGCACAACACCCCATCGCGGCACACGAGTTGGCGAGCGTTTACCGAGATACCACCCTCGTCACCGCACTCGACCCGGCCACCGTCGAGCAGGTCGACACCGGCGCCTGGACCGGCGTCCCCACCTCCTCCAGCACGCAACCCAGCCTCATGGCCGGCATGTTGGAGGACCTGCACGTCCAGGACGGGCAACGGGTGCTGGAGGTCGGTACCGGCACCGGCTACAACGCGGCGCTGCTCTGCGCCCGCCTCGGCGACCACCTCGTGCACTCCGTCGACATCGACCCCGATCTCGTCTGCGACGCCCGCGAACGCCTGGCCACCCTCGGTTTCGCGCCGGACCTCGTCGCGGGCGACGGCCGGGCCGGGCATCCCGCCGGCCGGCGGTTCGACCGCACCATCGCCACCTGCTCGGTGCGCCGCCACCTGCCGGCCGCGTGGATCGAGCAGAGCAACCCCGACGCGGTCATCGTCGCCGACGTCGCCCTGGGCATCGAGGGCGGACTCGTACGCGTCAGCGTCGACGCCGCCGGGCGCGCGTACGGGCACTTCATCGAGGTCAGCGGCCGGTTCATGGCCGCCCGCGACCACGCCGCCAGCTACCCGGCGCCGCAGCCGCGCGCCCCGTACGCCACCGAGACCGTCACCCGCACCACCACGGTCGTCGCGGCCGACATGCGCAACCACTACGCCTTCCGGCTGCTCCTCGCCCTCGAACTGCCGGAGGCCGAACTCGTCTACCACGCGGGCGACGACGGGAACACCGCCCTCCAGCTCCAGACCCCGGACGGCACCTGGGTCCGCGCCCCGCTGACCGACGACGGCAGCGTCACGTACGCCGGCGAGCGCGATCTGTGGCGTACGGTCGAGGCCGCCTGGCGGTGGTGGCACGAGCAGGGGCGACCGGGCCAGGACCGGTTCGGCTACGCCCGCGAGCCTGACGGGGCGACCCGCGTCTGGCACATCCCCACGGGGCGACGCTGGGACCTGTGACCCGGCGGCCCTACCAGGGCGCGGCGGCCAACTCCCCGCCGCACAGGCCCCCTTCGGCGCCGCCGGGCGTCGAACCCGCTACCCGCGAACCGCGCCCCGCGACCCCGCTCAGCCGCACCCGCACGAGCGCCGCACCACCAGCGCCGACGGGAACTGCTTCAGCCGCTCGCGGCGTGAGCCCGCCACCCGGAGGCCGTCGTCCAGGACCAGGTCGACCGCCGCGCGGGCCATCGCGGGGCGGTCGGAGCCGACCGTGGTCAGCGGCGGGTCGGTGAGGCCGGCCTCCTTCACGTCGTCGAAGCCGGCCACGGCCAGTTCGCCGGGGACGTCGATGCGCAGTTCGCGGGCGGCCCGCAGGACGCCGATGGCCTGGTCGTCGGTGGAGCAGAAGACCGCGGGCGGCCGGTTCGGGCCGGCCAGCAGGTCGAGCGCCACCTCGTACGCGTCGTAGCGGTTGTAGGGGGCCTGGAAGAGGCGGCCCTCGGTGGAGCGGCCGGCCTCCAGCATCGCCCGCCGCCAGCCCTCGATGTGGTCGGTGACCGGGTCGCCGACCGACGGGGTCTCCTCCGTACCGCCTATGCAGGCCACGTACGGGTGGCCGTGCTCCAGGAGGTGGCGTACGGCGAGTTGGGCGCCGCCGACGTCGTCCAGGACGACGGCCACGTCGTCGATGGCCTCGGGCCGCTCGTGCATCAGCACCACGCGCGCGTCCCACGCCTCGATCTCGGCCGCCGCGTTCTCGCTCAGGCCCTGGCTGATGAGGATCAGCCCGGAGACCCGCATCCCGAGGAAGGCGCGCAGGTAGTGCACCTCGCGCTCGTCCAGGTAGTCGGAGTTGCCGACCAGGACCATCTTGCCGCGCTCGGCGGCGGCCTGTTCGACTGCGTGCGCCATCTCGCCGAAGAACGGCTGCCGGGCGTCGGGCACGATGAGCCCTATGAGGTCGGTACGGCGGGACGCCATCGCCTGCGCGACGCGGTCCGGCCGGTAGCCCAGCTCCTTGATCGCTGCGAGTACCCGCTCGCGCGTGGCCGGGGCGACCGGCCTTGGTCCGTTGTTGATGACATAGCTGACGACCGCGGTCGACGTCCCCGCAAGCCGTGCTACATCATCCCGCGTCACCTTGGCCACGCGCGGAAGTCTACGCGGGTCCCCCTAGCCGTTTACCCGGCGTGCGACCCCTGCTTTCGCTCCGTCCGCCGCGCGAGAGCGACCATCGACCGCGTCGCGGGGGTTTGTCCCCTTCGCACCGTGGGCACCGCCGGCACCATCCGTACCGCCCTCGCCCGGGGCCGCCGCCTTCGTGCCCTCCGAGGCGCGTTCCGCGGCGCGCTCGACCTTCTCCGGTACGACGAAGCGGTAGCCCACGTTGCGTACGGTGCCGATCAGCGACTCGTGCTCGGGGCCGAGCTTGGCGCGCAGCCGCCGCACGTGGACGTCCACGGTCCGGGTGCCGCCGAAGTAGTCGTAGCCCCACACCTCCTGGAGCAACTGGGCCCGCGTGAAGACCCGGCCCGGGTGCTGGGCCAGGTACTTGAGCAGCTCGAACTCCTTGAAGGTCAGGTCCAGGACCCGGCCCTTGAGCTTGGCGCTGTACGTCGCCTCGTCCACCGACAGGTCACCGTTGCGGATCTCCATCGGGCTGTCGTCGCTCACGATCTGCTGGCGGCCCATCGCGAGCCGCAGCCGCGCCTCGACCTCCGCCGGGCCGGCCGTGTCGAGCAGCACGTCGTCCACGCCCCAGTCGGCGGTGACGGCGGCCAGCCCGCCCTCGGTGACCACGAGCAGCAGCGGACAGCCGGGGCCGGTGGAGCGCAGGAGCTGACACAGGCTGCGGACGTGGGGCAGGTCACGGCGGCCGTCGATGAGGATCACGTCGGCGCCCGGGGTGTCCACCAGGGCCGGCCCCTCGGCCGGCGCGACCCGTACGCCGTGCAGCAGCAGGCCGAGGGCGGGGAGCACCTCGGTGGAGGGTTGGAGCGCGTTGGTCAGCAGGAGCAGTGAGCTCATCCGCGACCACCTACCCCGCTGCCGCTGGTCGTCACCCTGCACGCCCTGCCCGTGCCGTTGTGCTCGTGCTCGCTTGCCTTGCCCATGACGTCGGTTCCTCCTCGGTCCCTGCGTGGGGCACCACCCAGGAGCGGCCTGGGGGATTTCGCGGCCTTGCTTCGTACGGTGGCGATCAGCCGGGGGTGCGTGGCTGAAAGCACAAAAGGACCTGGGGGCTGCTTTGCCCAGGTCCTCTGCCCAGCAGGATAGCCCAATCACCGGCCGGGCCCGCGGCCGAATGTGCACCTTCCGTTGTTCCCTCGGTCACGCGGCGGCCCACACAAACGCCCAGCGACGGGCCGTACGGGGGACATTTCCGGGGATTCACGGGCAAGACGCACCCACCCTGGCCGCCCCCGGGTCCGCCCCGCCACCGGGCCCGCCGCGTACGCCGGGTGCCGTGGCGCCCGACACCCGCGAGCAGGGCGGGTCCGACCGGGCGGCACGCGGAGCGGGGCCCGCCCGGCCCGGCTACGCAGCGCGGCGTGGGCCGTACGGGGCGTGCGGGCCGGGAGTGAGAATCAGCCGCCGCGACGAGCTGAGGCGCGAGGGGCGCATCGTTGCGTGCGCACAGTTTCCTGGAGCGCGGGTCTTGCCATTGCCCGTACGGGTGGGCTAGTGGCACGTTGACCCGACGTCAAGGCAAGGTCCGGGCGACGGCCCAGTGCGGGGGCACGGGCACGGGGGCACGGGTACGGGGGCACGGGGGCGGTCCGGTGCGGCGGCCCGGCCGGGCGGGTGCTCGGCCGGGACCGCCGGTCAGCCGCCGAGGGCCGGCTCCGGGGACGCGGACGCGGACTCCTCGCCGGCGAACTGGGCCGCGTACAGCCGGGCGTACGCGCCCCGCGCCGCCAGCAGCGACGCGTGCGTGCCCTGCTCCACGATCGCGCCCGCCTCCATCACCAGGATGAGGTCCGCGTCCCGGATGGTGGAGAGGCGGTGGGCGATGACGAAGCTGGTGCGGCCGGTGCGCAGCGACGCCATCGCCTGCTGGATCAGCACCTCGGTCCGGGTGTCGACGGAGCTGGTCGCCTCGTCCAGGACCAGGATCGCCGGCTCGGCCAGGAACGCGCGGGCGATGGTGATGAGCTGCTTCTCGCCGACGCTGACGCCCCCGCCCTCCTCGTCGATGACCGTGTCGTAGCCGTCCGGCAGGGTGCGGACGAAGCGGTCCACGTGGGTGGCCCTGGCCGCCGCCACGACCTTGTCCATGGGCAGGCCCTCGGGCGCCCCGTAGGCGATGTTCTCCGCGATGGTGCCGCCGAACAGCCAGGTGTCCTGGAGCACCATGCCGATGTGCGAGCGCAGTTCCTCGCGCGGCAGGGTGGCGATGTCGACCCCGTCCAGGGTGATCCGCCCGCCGCTGACCTCGTAGAACCGCATCAACAGGTTGACCAGGGTGGTCTTGCCGGCGCCGGTCGGGCCGACGATGGCGACCGTCTGGCCGGGCCGCACCGTCAGCGACAGGTCCTCGATCAGTGGCGTGTCGCTCGCGTAGCGGAAGCTGACCCGCTCGAAGGCGACCTCGCCGCGTACCGGGCGGGCCGCGCGGCGGGGGTGCTTCGCCCGCTCGGCCTCGGGTCGTACGGGCTTCCCCGCCTCCGGTCGTACGGGCTCGGCTTCCGGGCGTACGGGCTCGGCTCGCTCGGCCTCGGGTCGTACGGGAGTCCCGGACTCGGGTCGTACGGGGGCGGCGTCGGGGCGTTCCTCGTCCGCGTCGAGGAGTTCGAAGACGCGCTCGGCGGAGGCGACGCCCGACTGCACCAGGTTGGCCATGCTCGCCACCTGCGTGAGCGGCTGGCTGAACTGCCGCGAGTACTGCACGAACGCCTGCACGTCACCGATCGACAGCGAGCCGCTGGCCACCCGGAGCCCGCCGACGACGGCGACGAGCACGTAGTTCAGGTTGCCGATGAACATCATCGCGGGCTGGATGATCCCCGAGATGAACTGGGCCCGGAAGCTGGACGCGTACAGCCGCTCGTTCTCCGCGCGGAAGACCTCCGCCGACTCCCGCTGCCGGCCGAAGACCTTGACCAGGTCGTGGCCGGTGTACATCTCCTCCACGTGCGCGTTGAGGGTGCCGGTGGTCTTCCACTGGGCCACGAACTCCGGCTGCGCGCGCTTGCCGATCCGGGTCGCGACGACCACCGAGACCGGCACCGTGACCAGGGCCACGAGCGCGAGCAGCGGGGATATCCAGAACATCATCGCCAGTACGCCCACGATGGTCAGCAGCGAGGCGATGATCTGGCTGGACGTCTGCTGGAGCGTCTGCCCGACGTTGTCGATGTCGTTGGTGGCGCGGCTGAGCACCTCGCCGCGCGGCTGCCGGTCGAAGTAGCTCAGCGGCAGCCGGGCCAGCTTCTCCTCGACCTCGGTACGCAGCCGGAAGACCGTGCGCTGCACGACGTACGTGGCGATCCTGGCCTGTGCGAAAGCGCCGATGCCGGCCACCACGTAGATCGCCAGCACCCACAGCAACGTCACCCCGACCGCGTCGAAGTCGATGCCCTGGCCCGGGACGACGTCCATCGCGGCGACCACGTCGGCCACCGTCCCGTCGCCGCCCTCGCGCAGCCGCTGTACGGCCTCCGCCTTGGTCTGCCCCTCCTGGAGCTGCCGGCCGACGACGCCGGCGAAGATCAGGTCGGTGGCGTGGCCGAGGAGCTTGGGGCCGATGACGTACATGGCGATGCTCACCACGGCCAGCGACACGACCGCGACGATGCTCGGCTTCTCGGGCCGCAGCATGGCGAGCAGCCGGCGGCTCGACCCCGCGAAGTCCATGGTGCGCTCGGTGGGCTGGCCGCCCATGAACCGCGCGACCCCGACGCCGGGGCCCGGCCCGCGCGGCGCGGCCTTGGCCTTGGCCTTAAGGGCTCCCTGGTCGCTGGTGTCCCTGGTGTCCTTCGGCGGGGCGGCGGCGGTCGGCGACCGCGTCGGCTCCGGGTCGGACTCGGTGGGGCTCATGCCGCCTCCTGCTCGGTGAGCTGGGAGAGGACGATCTCCCGGTAGGTCTCGTTCGAGGCCATCAGCTCGGTGTGGGTTCCGGTGCCGACGACCCGGCCCTCGTCCAGGACGACGATCTGGTCGGCGTCCCGGATGGTGGCCACCCGCTGCGCGACGATGATCACCGTCGCGTCGGCGACCTCGCGGGCGAGCGCGGCGCGCAGCCGGGCGTCGGTGGCGTAGTCGAGCGCGGAGAACGAGTCGTCGAAGAGGTAGATCCGAGGCGCGCGCACCAGCGCCCGCGCGATGGCCAGGCGCTGCCGCTGCCCGCCGGAGACGTTGCCGCCGCCCTGCGCGATGGGCGCGTCCAGGCCCCCGTCGAGCGCCGCGACGAACTCGCGGGCCTGCGCGACCTCCAAGGCGTGCCACAACTGCTCGTCGGTGGCGTCCGGATTGCCGTACCGCAGGTTGGAGGCGACGGTCCCGCTGAACAGGTACGGCTTCTGCGGTACGAGCCCGACCCGGGAGCCGGCCTGCTCCGGGTCGAGGTCGCGGACGTCCTGCCCGTCGATCAGCACGCTGCCGCCGGTCGCGTCGAACAGCCGTGGGACCAGGCCGATCAGCGTGGACTTACCGCTGCCGGTGCTGCCGATGAGGGCGGTGGTGCGGCCGGGTCTGGCGGTGAGCGAGATGTCCCGCAGTACGGGTTCCTCAGCCCCGGGGTAGCGGAACTCGACACCGCGCAGCTCCAGCTCGCCGCGCTGGTCGAGCGGGGTGACGGGGTCGACCGGGCGCGCCGGGGGTACGACGCTGCTCTCGGTGTCCAGCACCTCCTGGATGCGCTCGGCGCACACCTCGGCCCGCGGGATCATCATGAGCATGAAGGTGCCCATCATCACGGCGGTCAGGATCTGCATCAGGTAGGAGAGGAACGCCGTCAGGGCGCCGATCTGCATGCCGCCGTCGTCGATGCGCTGGCCGCCGAACCAGACCACGGCGACGCTGGAGACGTTGACGACCAGCAGCACCAGCGGGAACAGCAGCGACATCAGCCGGCCGGCGCGCAGCGAGACGTCCATCAGCTCGGTGTTGGCGCCGGCGAACCGCTCGCGTTCGTACGCGTCGCGGACGAAGGCGCGGATGACCCGGATGCCGGCGATCTGCTCGCGCAGTACCCGGTTCACCCGGTCCACGCTCTTCTGTACGCCCCGGAAGGCGAGCCGCAGCCGGCGCACGACCAGCGTGACGATCACGCCCAGGACCGGCACGATGACCAGCAGCAGCGCGGAGAGCGGCACGTCCTGGTTGAGCGCCATCACGATGCCGCCGACGCACATGATCGGCACCGTCACCATCAGCGTGAACGTCATCAGGCACAGCGTCTGCACCTGCTGCACGTCGTTGGTGGTCCGGGTGATGAGCGAGGGCGCGCCGAAGTGCCCCAGCTCGCGGGCCGAGAAGGACTGCACGCGGTCGAAGACGGCGGCGCGTACGTCGCGGCCGAGCGCCATGGCGGTGCGGGCGCTGAAGTAGACGGCGCCGATCGCGCAGACCATCTGGAGCAGGGTCACGGCGAGCATGACGCCGCCGACGCGCAGGATGTAGTCCGTGTCGCCCTTGACGACACCGTTGTCAATGATGTCGGCGTTCAGGGCCGGCAAGTAGAGGGTGGCCAGGGTCTGGATGAACTGGAGCGCCACGATCGCGGCGATCGGGCGCGTATGGGGCCGCAGATACGCCCGCAATAGTCGGACCAACACATCGCGCACCCTACGGGGAGGGCCACGCGCCCTGCCCTTGAGTTTCGGCCCGGGGCACGGCGGGAGGGGGCGGGCCGCGCGGCGCCGGAGGGTACGGGCCGCGCGGGCGACGGGGTACGGACGACGGGATGCGGGCAGGCGGGGTGCGGGCAGGCGGCGGCGAAGGGGTCGGGCGCGAGGCGTCATGATGGAGGGCGGCACGCGCCCGGCGCGCCGGCGGGCCCGGCCCGCGCGGGGGCGGGCGAGCGGCGACGACGAGCACGCCGCGAAGGACACGGACGAGAAGAGGAGTCCCATGGCGGCAACGGACACGGTGGCCCCGCCGACCGGGACCATCCGGTACTGGGCGGCGGCCAAGGCGGCGGCCGGCACCGCGGAGGAGCCGTACGCCGCGCACACGCTCGCCGACGCGCTCGCCGCGGCCCGCGACCGGCACCGCGCGGAGCCGGAGTTCGCCCGGGTGCTGCTGCGCTGCTCGTTCCTGATCGACGGCGACCCCGTCGGCACCCGCGACCACCACGCGGTCCAACTGGCGGACGGCGGCACGGTCGAGGTGCTCCCCCCGTTCGCGGGAGGGTGAGCCCCAGGCCATGAGCGACCAGCCACACGATCCCCAGCAGCCGTACGAGGGCGCCGGCTACCCGCCGCCGCACGAGGGCTACCCGCCGCACGCCCCCCAGCAGCCGTACCCGCCCTACGACCCGGCGCCCGCCGACCACGCGGACCAGCGCCACCCGGCGGCCCCCGCCCCCGATCCGTACGCCCAGCAGCCCGGCTACGGGGCGCGGGCCGGCTACCCGGAGCACCCGGGCTACGGCGGACACGACGCGCGGGCCGGCTACGGGGCGCAGCCCGGGTACGAGGCGCAGGCTGGCTACCCGGCGCAACCCGGGCCCGACCACGGCCACGGGCAGCAGACCGGTCACGGGCAGCAGGCCGGTGACGAGACGCAGGCCGGTTACGGGACGCAGTCCGGATACGGTCACGGGCCGCAGTCCCAGGCCGGCTACGGCGCCCCGCAGGGCGCGGGCGACCCCGGCCAGGGCGGCTACGCGGCGTACCCGAACGAGCCGGTCTGGCCCAGCTACGACGACGAGCCCACCGCCTACCCGCCGCGGCAGCCCCACCCCACGCACCACCAGAACGCCCCCGGCGGCTACCCGGCGAACGGCGGCTACCCGGACCCCGCCGCGCCCAACAGCCACCAACCCCCGCCCGGGCAAACGGAGTTCGGCGACCCCGCGCAGGCATCGGCCGGCCAGCCGTGGCAGCAGCCCCACCCGGGCTACGGCGAAACGGCCCCGAACCACCAGGCGCACCCGAACCACCCGCACCACCAGGCCCACCCGTCGCAGCACGCGCCGTACGCGCCCGGGGCGGGCGCCCCGGCGCACGGGTACGGCGCCGACCCGTACGGCCAGAACCAGCCGTACGCACAGGCCCAGCCGTACGGCCAGGGCTACCAGGACCAGCAGGGGCAGCAGGGGCAGCAGGGTCAGCAGGGGCAGCAGGGGCACCAAAGCCACCAGGGATACCCGGGCCAGCAAGGACACCAGAACCACCCAGGGCACCAGGCCCCCGCCGGGTACGCCCCGTACGAGGGCGCCCCGCAGCACGCGGCCCCCGCTCCGGGCCGGCACGGCGGCGGCGAAGGTCGTGAGAGTGGCGCCCCGAGCGGCGGCGACACGGCGACCGAGGCGTCGGCCGGGGCGCCGGCCGATCCGCCCGCCGCCGCGCCGATGACCGCGGCGGAGAAGGCGCGGGCCGAGGGCCGGCCGCAGATCCTCGGGCCCGGGCTCCAGCCCGCGCTGCTCACCGCCGTGCTGGCCGGGCTGCTCGCGGTGGCCGCGCCGGTGGCGGAGCCGGCGCTCGCGGTGGCCGTGGTGCTGTTGCAGGCGGTGACGGCGGCGGGATGGTTCCGGCTGAACGGCATGTGGCCCGCGCGACAGGGCATCGCGCTCGCCTTCCTCGGCGGCGTCGCGGCCGACATCGGGTTGCTGACCACCGACCGGGACCAGGCGCCCACCGTGCTCATCGGCACCCTCGGCTGCTGGCTGCTGCTGGTGATCGTGCTCCAGTTGCGCAACCTCAGCCCGCCCGACGAGCGGCTGTACGGACTGACCGCCACCGCGACCTCGGCGGCGCTCGCCGTGGTCGCGGCCGGGTACCTGGCCACCGACGCGGACCCGGTCGTGATCGGCGCGGCCGGCGTGGGCATCGCCGCACTCGCCCGCGCGCTGCCGCTGCCGGGCGCCGTCTCCGTGCTCCTGGCGCTGGCCGCGTCGGGCGGCGCCGGCTTCGCCGCCGGGCGCGCCACCGACTTCGGCACGTCCGGCGCGGCACTCGGGCTGGCCGCCGGGGCGTGCGCGCTGATCGGGCTGCGGGTGGCCAGCTACGACTACCCGTCGCGGTTCGTGCACCTCACGGCCGGCGTCGCGCTGCCGCTCACGGCCGCGGCCCCGGCGGTCTACCTGCTCGGCCGCACCCTCGGCTGATCCGTACGCCCCCGGGGGCCGGCCGGGGGTGTGGACCGGCGGCCCCGGGGGAATCCGGGGCGTCGGGCGGGCGAAGGCCGCGCGACGGGTGCGGAAACCGGCCGAACTTCGACAGAACGGCCCCCGGATACGAGCGAACGTTCGGCCGATTTCGGACGCGTGCGGCTAGGCTCACAGCCTCAAGCACAGACCTGACCAAGACCCTGGGGGGCGAAGCATGTCGGACGCGGCGCATACGGACGCAGCGAGCAGGGGCGGCCCGGGCGGCGCGCCGTACCACCAGGGAGCCGGTGGCTATGGCGGCGGATACGACGCCTACGGGCCCGGGCAGCCCGCGGGCGGCCACGGCGGTTACGACGACTACGACGACCGCGCGGCCCCGCCGCCGCGCCGCCGCCGACGCGGGCGCGGCCTGCGGGTTCTGCTGATCCTCCTGGTGATCCTGGGCGGGTTGTTCGTCGCCGCCGACCGGATCGCGGTCAACGTCGTGGAGTCCGAGGCGGCCAAGAAGATCAAGAGCAAGGAGAACCTGACCGGCACCCCCGAGGTGTCGATCAAGGGCTTCCCCTTCCTCACCCAGGTGGTCAGCAAGAAGTTCGACGAGATCGAGGTGACCTTCGACGGGCTGACCAGCGAGGAGAACGGCCGGGCCATCCGCATCACCGAGATGAAGGCCACGATGCGCGACGTCAAGGTCTCCGACAACTTCTCCTCCGCCGTCGCCGACCACGCCGTCGGCCGGGCCCACGTCAGCTACGCGGACCTCTCCAAGGCCGCCGGCCCCGGCATCACCGTGGGCTACGCCGGCAAGGACGACACCGGCAAGAGCCGGGTGAAGATCAGCGGCGGGCTGCTCGGCTTCAAGATCAGCGCGTACGGGACGGTGAGCGTGGTCAACGGCGACACGATCCGGCTGCGCGCCGACAAGATCCCCGCCGGGGCGGTGCCGGGCTGGGAGGACAAGGTCCGCGAGCGGACCGACATCGACCGCGAGGTGGACGGCCTGCCGGCCGGCCTCAAGCTCAAGGCGATCGAGACCACCCCCGAGGGCGTGGACATCGAGGCCGAGGGCCACGCGGTCGAACTGACGGGATGACGCGCTGACGAGGTGACGCACCGGCGGGCTGAGCGAACGCCGGACTGACCGGGTGCCGGGCCGACCGCCTTCGGGCGCGGCCCGGCATCGCCCGTTAGGGCCCCGTCCACGCACTGAGACGGCCGAGTCCGCAGTGCAGATGGCGTCCGCGAAAAGCCCGCCCCGCCCCGGGCTCCGGGCCCGGCGCACCCGTCAACCGTCCCGCATCGCAGACATATTCGTCTCACCATACGACACACCGGTGACACGCCCGCCCCCCGTCCTTACGATCGAACGCATGAAGCGACAGGCGGATCTCACGAAGCGGCGGGCAGTAGACCTGTGCCGCGTCGCCGCCATGCTCTGTCGCCCTGTCTGACCGAGGCCGCTTTTCCCTGGTTTGCCGGGCTCGCACCGCGCACATCCCGCGGGTTCGCCCCATCTCCCCGCAAGCTGGGCCCGGCTTCGTACCGCCCCCGTGCAGCGCCGCGCGCATCCCCGTCGCCGCCTGCCGGTACGCCAATCCGCGTCACCGTGCACCATCCGTATCTGCCCCGGAGGAGAACAGCATGAGCCGCAGCGACGTCCTGGTGGACGCCGAGTGGGTCCAGGCCCGTATCGATGACCCGAAGACGGTCATCGTCGAGGTCGACGAGGACACGTCGGCCTACGACAAGAACCACATCAAGAACGCCATCCGGATCGACTGGAAGAAGGACCTCCAGGACCCGGTGCGCCGCGACTTCGTGGACCAGGCCGGCTTCGAGAAGCTGCTCTCCGAGAAGGGCATCGCCAATGACGACACCGTCGTCCTCTACGGCGGTAACAACAACTGGTTCGCGTCGTACGCCTACTGGTACTTCAAGCTGTACGGGCACCAGGACGTCAAGCTGCTCGACGGTGGCCGCAAGAAGTGGGAGCTGGACTCGCGCGACCTGGTCGCCGAGGTCCCCACCCGCCCGGCCACGGAGTACAAGGCCAAGCCGCAGGACAGCTCGATCCGCGCCTTCCGCGACGACGTCGTGGCCGCCATCGGCTCGCTCAACCTGGTCGACGTGCGCTCCCCCGACGAGTTCTCCGGCAAGCTGCTCGCCCCGGCCCACCTCCCGCAGGAGCAGTCGCAGCGCCCCGGCCACGTGCCCAGCGCCCGCAACATCCCGTGGTCCAAGGCCGCGAACGACGACGGCACGTTCAAGTCGGACGACGAGCTGAAGGCGCTCTACGAGGGCGAGGGCGTGGACCTGTCCAAGGACACCATCGCCTACTGCCGCATCGGTGAGCGCTCCGCCCACACCTGGTTCGTGCTGCACGAGCTGCTCGGCCAGAGCAACGTGAAGAACTACGACGGCTCCTGGACCGAGTACGGCTCGCTGGTCGGCGTGCCGATCGAGGTCGGCTCGGGCTCCTGAGCCCCCGGGCCCCTGGCCCCGCTCAGCCCTCCCCTCCTCCGGTCCCTCGCGACCTTCTCCCTCCCTGACGTAAGGACAGACACTCATGTGTGGAGCCCAGGCCGGCGGCCCCGACGCGGCGACCATCAAGCCCGGTGAGACCACCATCCAGGGCAGCGTGACCCGCGACGGCCAGCCCGTCACCGGTTACGTGCGCCTGCTGGACAGCACCGGCGAGTTCACCGCGGAGGTGCCCACCTCGGCCACCGGACAGTTCCGCTTCTACGCCGCCGAAGGCACCTGGACGCTGCGCGCCCTGGTGCCCGGCGCGACCGCCGACCGCACCGTCGTCGCCCAGCGGGGCGGCCTGGCGGAGGTCGCCATCACCGTCTGACGCGTGACGCGCCAGCGTGGCCGGAGGGCCGCACCCCAGGGGTTGGACGCCTTGTACTGGGGAGCGGCCCTCCGCGCGTGCGCGCACCGGGGCCGCGCGTGCGCGCGTCGAGGCTCTGGGTACGGGTCGGGACTTCGGCGCGCTCTGGTGGCGTCGCCGGGGCATCGCGCTGCCCGCACGGGGGCGGGCAGCGCGACGGGCAGGGCCGGTGCGGGGCGGGGAAGTGTCCCCACACCGTCCAGGCCACACACCAGGTGCGGGCCCGACGACCAGTCGTACGCTGGAGGCATGTACGCCCGGCGGCGACGTGGCTACTTCCTCATGATGGGTGCGTGCCTGACGCTCTTCGTGTCGGCATGGGCCGTGGTCCGGCTGTGGTCCGTCCCGGTGGCGGTCGGCATGTGCGTGGTGGCCATGGTGATTCCGCCGTTCGCGGCGATCGTGGCCAACCGACGCGGCCCCGACGACCGGTGGTTCGACGAACCGGGCGCGCGGCCACCGGGCCAGCGCACCGACCCCGCGCCCGGCGCCGCCCCCGATCTGGGCCTGTGGCCCGACCCCGGCCAGGACGCGGCCCCGCAGCCGCCGCCCCCGGACCCCGGCGCGCGCGGCGGGGCTTCCACCGAGCCCGGCGCCCGCACGGGCGACCCGCAGTCCGACGCGTGGTGGGACGAACTCGACGGCAAGCACCACCCGTAGGGCGCGAGAGCCCGAGAGCCCGCCGGGGGCAGGGCGCGCACTCAGTACACGAGCGCCTGTACGCCGTCCGGCATGACCTCGCTCACGAAGACCTGCGCGCCGGCGATGCGGGCGCCCGGGATGAGGTCGGACTCCTCGATGTCGCGGCGGGCCGCGCACTGCGTGCAGACGGTCAGCGCGCCGCCGCCGCTCAGGATGCCGTCGATCAGGTCGGGCAGCGGCGCCGCGTGCGGCAGCTCGAACTCGGCCGCCCGGCCCGGCAGCGCGAACCAGGCGGACTCCCCGGTCAGCCACAGCGAGACGTCGACGCCGCTGGCCACGGCCACGGCCGCCACCGTGAACGCCTGCGAGCACCGCTCGGGCGCGTCCGCGCCCGCCGTCACCTTGATCACGAGCTTCTTCGCCATGGGCTCACTGTAGGCGCGCGCCCACCCCGCTCGCGCCGGCGTCGGCGGGCGCGGCCGGGGGGCGGTGGACCTCACAGCGCCGGCCGTCGTGGCGCGGACTAGACTCGGGTCCGGTCCGTAACACCACACACTGTGTCCGAGGAGCGCGCTCGTGCTTGAGACAGTCTTCACCCTGCTGCTGGCCTTGATGGCCGTGCTCATCGCCGCCTTCGCGGGGCTCACCCTGTTCAAGCTGTACCAGGGCCAGCGCTGACGGACCCCTCCGCGCTCGCGCCGCGGCGCGGGCCCCTGCGGCAGTGCCCGGCTCTGAGCGGGCCAACGCGCCGTCTCCCGTCCTCACTACAGATCGCCTGAGCTCATGATCGAGATCCCGTCCGACCTTCACCCGGACCTCGTGCCCCTCGCCTTTCTCCTCGGTAACTGGGAGGGCGCGGGCGTCTTCGACTTCCCCGGCGCCGAGAAGTGCAACTTCGGGCAGGAGGCGACCTTCACGCACGACGGCCGCGACTTCATCGAGTACGTCTCGCACACCTGGGAGCTGGACTCCGAGGGCAAGAAGGTCCGCCCGCTGGAGACCGAGTCCGGGTACTGGCGGATCGACAAGGACCGCAAGGTCGAGGTCGTCATGATCCGCGACCAGGGCGTCGTGGAGATCTGGTACGGCGAGCTGGCCGACCAGAAGCCGCAGATCGACCTGGTCACCGACGCCGTCGCGCGCACCGCCGCCGCCGGCCCGTACACGGGCGGCAAGCGGCTGTACGGATACGTCAAGAGCGACCTGATGTGGGTCGGCGAGAAGGCCACCCCCGAGGTTCCGCTGCGGCCGTACATGTCGGCGCACCTGAAGAAGGTCGTCGACCCGCGCGAGTGGGCCAAGGACCTCAAGGACCTGCCCGACGACGGCATCGCCTTCTTCCGGTAAGCCTGGCAGTCTCCTGTCGTAAGCCCGGCAGCACCTCACCCCGGCCACGTGCGGACCAGGCCGGCCGGGCACGCACCCGCTCCACAACTGCATACGCGCCCCGCGGGGGAAGTCCGGTGAGAGTCCGGCGCTGACCCGCAACGGTAGGCGGAGCCACGCATCCCCCGGGATGCGGGCACCGCGAGCCCGATCACCCGCGGCGGCGCATGTTCCAGGACTACTCGCCGCGGACTGCGAGGGGACGCACCCGGGGCCACGCCCCGGGCCACTCCTTCACCGTACGGTCGCGGCCCGAGGTGAAGGGGGAGCCCGCCGTGGCGACCACGACCGAGGACGCCGCCCCGCCGCGCGCGGACCAGGGGCACGGCGCGCCCGCGCCCCGGCGGCCCCCGCGCCGCCTACCACTGCTGCCGCTGATCGTCGCGCTCGTCGTCGCGCTCCCCGTCTCGCTCGTGTGCGGCGTCGCCTTCGGCTCCGCCGGTCTCTCCTGGGGCGAGGTGACGCGGTACCTCGGCGCCGGGCTGACCGGCGGCACCATCGAGTCCGACGAGACCGCGGCGTACACCATCGTCTGGGAGCTGCGGTTCCCCCGGGCGCTGCTGGCCGCCGTGGTCGGGGCGGGCCTTGCGGGCATCGGCGTGGCCGTGCAGGCCATGGTCCGCAACGCGCTGGCCGACCCGTTCGTGCTGGGCATCTCCTCGGGCGCGGCGGTCGGCGCCAACGCCGTGCTGCTGTTCGGGGCGCTCAGCGGGCTCGGCATCTGGGCGCTGTCCACCGCCGCGTTCGGCTCGGCGCTGGCCTCGATGGCCCTGGTGTACGCGGCGGCCCGCACCCCGCAGGGGCTGACCCCACTGCGCCTGGTGCTGACCGGCACGGCGATGTACTACGGTTTCTCGGCCGTCACCACCCTGATGGTCTTCAGCGCCGAACACGGCGAGGCCGCGCGCGCGGCGATGATGTGGCTGCTCGGCAGCCTGGGCGGGGCGACCTGGGACTCGCTGCCGATCGCCACCGTCATGGTGGTCCTCGGCCTGACCCACCTGATGTACTCCGCCCGCCGGCTGAACGCCATGGCCATGGGCGACGAGACCGCGGCGGCGCTCGGCGTGGACGCCCGCAGGCTGCGCGGCGAGCTGTTCCTGTCCACGGCGGCCGTCACCGGCGCCGTCGTCGCCGTCAGCGGCGCGATCGGCTTCGTCGGCCTGATGGTGCCGCACTTCGCGCGGATGCTGGTCGGCGCCGACCACCGGCGGGTGCTGGCGGTCGCGCCACTGCTCGGCGCGGTCCTCCTGGTGTGGGTGGACATCCTCTCGCGGGTGCTGCTCGCCCCCGTCGAACTGCCGGTCGGCGTGATCACCGCCGTGGTCGGCGTGCCCTGCTTCGTGCTGCTGATGCGGCGCCGCGGCTACACCTTCGGAGGCGCGTGATGCGCACCGCCCCCGCGCCCCTCACCGTTCGCGCGCCCCTCGCCGCTTACTCCCCCGCTTCGTACCCCTACTCCGGAGGCGCCTGATGCGCATCGACATCGAGCACCTGTCGGTGCGGATCGGCGGCGCGGAGCTGGTGGCCGACGCCACCGTGCGGGCCGCCAGCGGGCAGGTGGTGGGGCTGGTCGGGCCGAACGGCAGCGGTAAGTCCACGCTGCTGCGCTGCGCGTACCGGGCGCTGCGGCCGAGCGCCGGCGCGGTGCTCGTGGACGGCGACGACCTGCACGCGCTGAGCCCGCGCGAGGGCGCGCGGCGGCTGGCGGCGCTGCCGCAGGAGTCGTCCAGCGAGTTCGACTTCACGGTCGGCGAGGTGGTGGCGATGGGCCGGATGCCGCACCAGAGCGCCACCGGGCGCGTCTCGGCGGCCGACGCGCGGGCCTGCACCGAGGCGCTGGCCACGGTCGGCGCGGGCCACCTGGTCGACCGCGGCTTCCTGACCCTGTCCGGCGGCGAGAAGCAGCGGGTGCTGATCGCCCGCGCGCTGGCCCAACAGCCGCGCATCCTGGTCCTGGACGAGCCGACCAACCACCTGGACATCGCCCAGCAGCTCGAGGTCCTGGCCCTGCTCCGGGCCACGCCGGGAGCCACGGCCGGGCCGGGGCCGGAGGCCCAGCCAGGGTCGCAGGCCGAGCCGGGGTCGCAGGCCGAGCCGGGGTCGCAGGCCGAGCCTGATGCCCAGCCAGGGTCCGAGCCTGGTGCCCAGCCAGGGTCCGGGCCGGGGGCCGAGGCCGGCCCCACCGGCGGCCTGACCGTCCTCACCGCGCTGCACGACCTGAACCTGGCGGCCCAACACTGCGACCTGCTGTACGTCATCGCGCACGGCCGCATCGTCACCTCCGGCCCGCCGCACGAGGTGCTGACGCCGACGCTGCTCGCCGAGGTGTTCCAGGTCCGCGGCCACCAGGTACGGCACCCGGTGAGCGGCGCGCTGCAACTCCTCTTCGACCGCCTCCCCCACCAGTCCGCCGCCGCCACCACCGTCCCCGCCACCCGCTGAGGAAGTGCCCCGTGCGCATCACCCGCCTCCGTACCCCCGCCACCATCGCCGCGTCCCTCGCCCTGGTCCTCACCGTCGCCGGTTGCGGCGCGAGCGTCTCCGACGACAAGGACGAGAAGGACAAGAACGCCACCGCAGACGGCGGCAAGGGCGGCCACTACCCGGTCACCATCACCAACTGCGGCACCGAGACGACGTACGACAAGGCCCCCGAGCGCGTGGTCACCAACGACGTCGGCATCACCGAGATCATGTTCGCGCTCGGCCTGGAGGACCGGATGGCCGGTTACGTCATGCCCGACGACAAGGGCGACCTGGACGCGGTGCCGTACAAGGACGCGTACGACAAGGTGCCCTGGCTCTCCAAGCGGGAGATCAACCGGGAACTGGTCCTCGACGCCAGGGCGGACCTGGTCTTCGCCGGGTGGAACTACGGCTTCCGCGAGTCGGAGGGGTTCACCCCGGCCGCGCTGAAGAAGCTCGGCGTCGGCTCGTACCTGCTCACCGAGTCCTGCCGGAACGGCGTCGGCAAGGCGCGCGGCGTGATGTCCCCGCTCGACGCGCTCTACACCGACCTGCGCACCCTCGGGAAGATCTTCGACGTGGAGGAGCGGGCCGAGAAGCTGGTACGCGACTACCAGCGACAGATCGCCGACGCGGCGGCCAGGGCGCCGAAGGAGCGGCCGACGGTCTTCCTGTACGACGACGGGCGGGACAAGCCGTTCACCTCGGGCAGGTACGCCGGGCCGCACGACATCATCACCAAGGCGGGCGGCGACCACGTCATGAAGGACCTCAAGGACAGTTGGGTCACGGTCGGCTGGGAGACCGTCGTCGAGCGCGACCCCGAGGTGATCGTGATCAACAACTACGGGGACACCAGCGCCGAGCAGAAGAGGAAGTTCCTGCTCGACTACCCGCCGCTGGCCGGCGTCTCGGCGATCAAGAACAAGCGCATCTTCACCCTCGACTACGCGGACCTCGTGGAGAGCCCGCGCAACGCGGCGGCCGTCACCGCGCTCGGCGACTACCTGCGCTCGGTACGACGCGACGGAAACCGTCCGAGGTAAGGGAGACCTAAGTCACTTACACTGGCGGCGTGGCGACCACCGACTGGAAGAGCAACCTGCGGGCGCGCGGCTACCGACTGACCCCGCAGCGCCAGCTCGTGCTGGAGGCCGTGGACACCCTGGAGCACGCCACCCCCGACGACATCCTCACCGAGGTGCGCCGGACGGCGAGCGGGGTGAACATCTCCACCGTCTACCGCACGCTGGACCTCCTGGAGGAGCTGGGCCTGATCAGCCATGCCCACCTGGGGCACGGCTCGCCGACGTACCACGTGGCGGCGCGCCACCACCACCTGCACCTGGTGTGCCGAGACTGCACGGACGTGCTGGAGGCTGATCAGGCTATCGCCGAGACGTTCACCCGCCAGTTGCGGGAGAGCTTCGGCTTCGACACCGATTTGAAGCACTTCGCGATCTTCGGGCGATGTGCGAAGTGCACGGGCGGCGGGGAAGCCGGCGAGGAGCCGACGGCGGCGCCGTAGGCTGGGGGCATGCTGCGACAATCACCCGCCAGTCCGTTGCTGTCGCTCCCCGGCGCCGTACCGGCGGAGGGTCCGGACGAAGGGGTCGCCGGTCACTACGGCGACCTGTTCCGCGAACAGCGCACCCTCGCCGACGGCTCCGGCTTCGTCGACCTCTCCCACCGGGGCGTGGTCACCGTCACCGGCGACGACCGGCTGAGCTGGCTGCACCTGCTGCTCACCCAACACGTCAGCGAACTGCCCGTCGGGCACGCCACCGAGTCGCTGATCCTGTCCGCGAACGGCCACATCGAGCACGCGCTGTACCTGGTGGACGACGGCACGACGGTCTGGGCCCACGTGGAGCCCGGCACCCAGACCGAGCTGATCGCCTACCTGGAGAGCATGAAGTTCTTCTACCGGGTGGAAGTGAGCGACCGCACCGAGGAGTTCGCCGTCGTCCACCTGCCCGCGGGCTCGATCGCCGAGGTCCCGGACGGCGCGGCGGTACGCGAGACCGCGCACGGCCGCGACGTGTTCCTGCCCCGCGGCGAACTGGCCTCGTTCGCGGACGCGCACGGCCCGGCGATCGGCGTGCTGGCCCACGAGGCGCTGCGCGTGGAGGCCCACCGCCCCCGGCTCGGCCTGGAGACCGACCACCGGACCATCCCGCACGAGCTGGGCTGGATCGGCACGGCGGTGCACCTGCAGAAGGGCTGCTACCGAGGCCAGGAAACCGTCGCCCGCGTCCACAACCTGGGCAAGCCCCCGCGCCGCCTGGTCTTCCTGCACCTGGACGGCAGCGAGGTCCACCTCCCCCCGCACGGCACCCCGATCCGCCTCGCCTCCGACGGCCCCGACGGCCGCCAACTCGGCTTCATCACCACCTCGGCCCGCCACCACGAACTGGGCCCCATCGCCCTGGCCCTCGTCAAGCGCAACGTCCCCGTCGACGCCACCCTGCTGGCCGGCACGACGGCGGCGGCGCAGGAGGTGGTGGTCGAGCCGTAGCCCCTGGCGGGGGCTTGGAAGGCTCGTCTTTCGGGAACCTCGGAGTGTGGCTTAACGACCGCATCGAGGCACATCGAGTCCTGTTCGAACAGGCACACGGCAGTAACTTCGATCGCGCCACCGCCTACAACAACCCACACTCCCAGTGGTGGTGGAGGGCGTAGGCTACGGCAACCGCTTCGGCTTGGCGCCGGGTGCACGTGGGCCGCCGTGCCGTGGATGGCGGTGCCGACAGCCGACACCAGGTTGACGGCGCGTCCTAGGCCGTAATCATCCGGAGAGCCGCATGACCTCCATCGCGCTGTTCAACAACAAGGGCGGGGTCGGCAAGACAACCCTCGCCTATCACCTCGCACACATGCTCAGCAGACTCGGGTACAAAGTGCTCGCCGTGGACCTGGACCCGCAGGCCAACCTGACGTCCATGTGCCTGGATGAGAGCGAGATCGAGGAACTGTGGAACACGTCGTCGGAACTGATCGCCCAGGGCGCAGCCCCCGCCACACTTCACGGCACCGGTCGAGTACAAGAAGGACAGACGATCGCCGATGCCGTTTGGCCGATCCTGGAGGGGACGGGGGACGCAGCGCACGTGGAACCGGCGCCCTTGAAGCCCGGTCTGTGGCTGTTGCCTGGAAGTCTTGATCTCAGCCGCTTCGAGGACAAGCTCTCCAACGAATGGTTTAAATCGTTTGCCGGGGATCCGGCAGCGGTCCGCACGACGACTGCCTTCCACCGCATCGTCAAGCACGCGGCTCAGGCCGTCCAGGCGGACGTGGTCCTCATCGACGTCGGCCCAAATCTTGGCGCCATCAACCGCGCTGCGCTCATCGCCGCTGACTCCGTGCTCATGCCGCTCGCGGCAGACCTCTTTTCCCTCAAGGGGCTCAGCAACCTGGGACCGACGCTGCGCGGATGGCGTCGAAGTTGGCAGACACTGGTGCTCCCCCAAGTGCCCGCGAACATTTCTGCCCCAGCTGCGACGATGACGCCCCTCGGGTACGTCATCATGCAGCCTGGAATTCGCCTCGATCGGCCAGTCAAGGCATACGAGCGCTGGCTGCAACGCATCCCCGCGCTCTATTCCGGCGCTGTACTCGACCAGCACCCGCCCTCGCACGACGACAATCAGTACCGCATCGCCACCCTGCGCAACTACCGCAGCCTGATGCCGCTCGCCCACGACGCGCGCAAGCCCATGTTCGACCTCAAGGCGGCCGACGGAGCCCTCGGCAGCACGCAGACGTATGTACAGACCTGCTACCGCGAGTTCCGGGATCTCGCCGAGAACGTCCTGCGGCGGGTGGACGAGGTGCGCTGAGGTCGGCGAACAGCGCCGCCCCCTCAAACCTCCACCAGCACCGTGAACGGCCCGTCGTTCGTCAGGGACACCTTCATGTCGGCGCCGAAGCGGCCCGTCTCGACGTGGGCGCCCAACTGGCGCAGGGCCGCGACGACCTCGTCGACCAGGGGTTCGGCCAGCTCGCCGGGGGCGGCGGCGTTCCAGGTGGGGCGGCGGCCCTTGCGGGCGTCGCCGTAGAGCGTGAACTGGCTGATGACCAGGAGCGGGGCGCCCGTGTCCGAGCAGGACTTCTCGCCGTCCAGGATGCGCACCGACCAGAGCTTGCGGGCCAGTTGCGCGGCCTTGGCCGGGGTGTCGTCGTGGGTCACGCCGACCAAGACGCACAGCCCCTCGCCGACGATCTCCCCCACCGTCTCGCCACCCACGGTGACGCTGGCCCCGTCGACCCTCTGTATCACAGCACGCATGTGCACCATGATGCCCTGCCGCCATCTGGGCTGTTCGGGTGTTCCACCGGTGCGGACGGACCGCACAGAGTGGCACGATGCGTGCAGGCGGTGCGTTATGTGGACAACGCGACCAGCTCGCGCACCGTTTGAGGGGACGGAAACGCATGATTACACCCGGCGCCGGGCAGTCTCCCGGCTCCGTACCAACCGCCCGGTCGTCGTCCGCGACGAGCCCGGGGAGCCCCGCCCACCCGCCGCGGCCGGCACGTGCCGTGGCGGAGCCGGCGCCGGACGCCTGGTTCGGCGGGACGGTCGACGTGCCGCACACGCGCTCGCACAGCGGGCGCCCCGGACATCTGGCGGAGGCGACCGCGACCGTGTTGGCCCTGGACGGACTGCGCCTGGCCGAACTGCGCGCGCTGCGCCGCAGCTCGCAGGCGGAGGAGGCGGACCTGAGCTACGTACGCCGGCTGCTCCAGGGGCGGATCGACATCATCCGCGCCGAGCTGGCGCACCGCGCGGCGCCCAGCGCGCCGGCCCCGGTGGCCGACCCGCCGCGCACGGTGGTGGACCGGCTCTCGGAGATCCTGACCGACGGGCCGACGCGGTACCGCTCGTCGGCCCGGCACGTGACGCTGGGCGCGCCGCGCAGCGGCCCGTACCGGCAACTGGCCGAGGAGATGCTGGCCGAGGTCGAGCTGTCGGACCTGCAGGCCAGGACGGACGAGGAGCTGGACCGGGCGATGGGTCGGCTCACCGCTTACGAGCAGCGGGTCTCCGGGCGGCGGCAGCAGTTGCAGCGGACGGCGGACGATTGCGGGGCCGAGATCACCCGCAGGTACCGTGAGGGGGAAGCCCAAGTCGACGACCTGCTCCCGTGAGTGCCGTGAGTGCCCGGGGAGGTCGCACCCCCCGCCCGCACCACCGACCAGGAAGCAGGAAGGCCGACGATGTCCTCCGCCCCCTCCTCTCCCTCCGCCGCCGCTGACCCCGCTCAGCCGGCCGCCATACCCCCGGTCCTCGCCGAGGTCGTACGCTCCGGCTTCGTCGAGGGCCGACACCGAGGCTCGCTCGTGGTGCTCGACGCCGACGGCGGCGTGGCCTGGTCCCTCGGGACGGTGGACGCGCCGGTCTTCCCGCGGTCGACCAACAAGCCGATGCAGGCGGCGGCCGTGTTGCGGGCCGGCCTCGACCTGACGGGCGAGCGGCTGGCGCTCGCGGCGGCCAGCCACTCGGGCGAGGGCTTCCACCGGGACCTGGTGCACCGGATGCTGGCCGAGGCCGAGCTGCCGCCTGGCGCCCTACAGACCCCGCCCGACCTGCCGCTCGACCCCGTCGAGGCGGAGGCGTACCTGGCCTCGGGGCAGGTCAGGGACCGCGTCACGATGAACTGCTCGGGCAAGCACACCGCCATGCTCGCGGCCTGCGCGCTGAACGGCTGGCCGCTGGAGACGTACCTGGAGCCCGAGCACCCGCTCCAGCGCCTGGTGCGGCAGGTGGTGGAGGAGACCAGCGGTGAGCGGGTGACGCGGGTGGGGGTCGACGGGTGCGGGGCCCCGCTACTCGCGATCTCGCTGACCGGTCTGGCCCGCGCGTTCCGCTCGTTCGTGCGCGCCGAGCCCGGGACGCCGGAGCGGCGGGTCGCGGACGCGATGCGGGCGCATCCGGAGTACGTGGCGGGTACCCGCCGCGCGGACACCTGGCTGATGCGCGAGGTGCCCGGGACGCTGGCCAAGATGGGCGCCGAGGCGGTGCAGGCGGTGGCGCTGCCGGACGGGCGGGCGCTGGCGTTCAAGCTCGACGACGGCGGCACCCGGGCCCTTGGTCCCGTGCTGGCGCGGGTGCTGACCCGGATGGGCGTGGACGCGCCGGTCGTCGCCCGGATCGCGGACGCCCCGCTGCTCGGTGGCGGCGAGCGGGTCGGTGAGGTACGAGCGGCCTTCTGAGGTTCCTGGGAAATCCCGATGCACCTGGGGCCGCGGGTACCTAGCGTGCTCCCATGGCCCTAGACATTCGCACCATCACCGACACCGACGTCCCCGACTGGCTCCGCGCCTGCAACACCGGTTTCCTCCTCGACCCCGTGATCAGCGAGGAGGAGGTGGAACTGCGCCGGCCCGGCCTGAACCTGGACCGTACGCGGGGCGCCTTCGACGACGGCCGGTGCGTGGGCTGCTTCCGCAGCTTCGCCCAGGAACTGACCTCGGTGGGCGGCGCGCCGGTGCCGGCCACCGCGGTCACCAACGTCAGCATCGTCCCCACGCACCGCCGCCGCGGCCTGCTCACCGAGATGATGGGCCGCGACCTGCGCGCCGCCAAGGAGCGCGGCGACGCGGTGGCCACGCTGTTGGCGGCGGAGTACCCGATCTACGGGCGGTACGGCTTCGGCCCCGCCACCTGGACCACCCGGTGGACGGTGGACATCGCCCGGGCCGGCCTGAACGCGGGCTACGCCAGGCCAGGGGACGCCCCGCTGGTCTCGGGCAAGGGGCGGGCGGCGCGGATCGCGGACCCGGGCGGGCGGGTGGACCTGGTCGACCCGGCGGAGATGCTGGTCGAGGGGCCGGCCCTGCACGACCGGCTGCGGGCCCAGCGGCACGGCATGGTCAACCGCAGCGAGCGGGTGTGGCGCCTGGAGACCGGCGAACTGCGCTACCCGAGCACCAAGTGGACGGAGCCGTTCCACGCGCTGTACCGGGGGCCCGACGGCACCGTCGAGGGCCTGCTCACGTACACGATCGACCAGCACTGGGCCGCGAAGATGCCGGAGAACACGGCCCGGGTGCGCTCGCTGCTGGCCACCACGCCGGCGGCGGAGAGCGCGCTGTGGTACTTCCTGTTCTCGGTGGACTGGGTGGTCCGGGTCGACACCTGGTACCGCGCCCCTGACGACGTGCTGCCGCTGCTGCTCGGCGACCCGCGGGCGGCCGTACCGCAGGCCCAGGCGGACTGGCTGTGGATACGCCCGCTGGACGTGCCCCATCTGATGCGGGCCCGCACCTACCCGGTCGAGGGCTCACTCGTGCTCGACCTGCACGACGCGGCGGGCCTGGCCGGCGGGCGCTTCGCGCTGGAGGCCGGCCCCGACGGTGCGAGCTGCGTGCCGACCAGCCGCGACGCGGACCTCAGCATGGACATCGGCGAACTCGGACCGCTGTGGCTCGGCGACGAGTCGCCCACCCGGCTGGTCAGCCTCGGCCGCGTCGAGGAACACCGCGCGGGCGCCGCCGCGCGGGCCGACGCGCTGCTGCGGGCCGGGCGCCGCCCGTGGTGCCCGGACTCGTTCTGAGGGTGGCCGGCTGAGGGGTGCCCGTGGTGGGGAGGGTGCCCGTGGTGGGGGGGTGCCCGTGGGGGGGTGTCCGTGGTGAGGGGGTGGGTGTTCCTGCTGAGGGGCGCCCCCGCTGACGGGCTCCCGCTGGGGCGGGCGGGCTCTGGCCGAGCCCGGCCCGGACCCAGGCCCCGGCTTCGCCGGGCGGGTCGGGGCCGCCCGTCCCGGCGGCGGCACACCGACCTACCGCGCCGCCGTCAGGACGTGCCGCCGTCAGACCGCGTCGTCGCAGCCCGTGCAGCACTCGTACTCCTGCACGGCGGCAACCGGCACGGTGGCGGTTCGCGCGCCGGCGCTCTGCTCCGCGGCGACCGTACGCCGGGGCGCCGCCCGCCGTCCCCGCGCGCCACCGGCCGACCCACCGGCGGCCGACCCGCCAGCGGACGCGGCGGTCTGCTCGGGCTCGTCGGTGAGCAGTCGGCGCGGGCCGTTGCCCTCGGCGCCGAGTTGGTCGTACGGGTTGGCCAGCGCGCAGCGGTCGATGGACAGGCAGCCGCAGCCGATGCAGTCGGTGAGGTGGTCGCGGAGCTTCTCCAGTTGCCGGATGCGCGCGTTGAGGTCCTCCTGCCAGCACTGCGACACCTGCGCCCAGTCGTCGCGGTCGGGCGTGCGTTCCTCGGGGAGCAGCCCGAGCACGTCGCGGATGGTCGCGAGGGGGATGCCGACGCGCTGCGAGACCCGTACGAAGGCGACCCGGCGCAGCGTGTCCCGGGCGAACCGGCGCTGGTTGCCGCTGGTACGCCGGCTCCGGATGAGCCCCTGTCGCTCGTAGAAGCGCAGCGCGGACGCGGGCACGCCGCTGCGCTCGGACAGCTCGCCGACGGTGAGTTCGTAGCGGTTCTTGGAAAGTTGCGTCATGTCACCCACCGTAGCTTGACTTCAACCATTGTTTAAGTCAGAGGCTCTGTGTATCGACACCGAGGCGGGCGGTTCGCCCCCGCACCGGACCGAGCCGGGCCGCGCACCGTGGCGGCCGGGCGGCTGCCGCCACCCCGCACGGCCCGCGCCACGACCGGCCGTGCGCCACCCGCACGTTGACCTCCGAAGGAGAGCCTCCATGTCCGCTTCCACCCTCCGCCTCGCCATCATCGTCGGCAGCAACCGAGGTGGCCGCTTCGCGCCGGTCGTCGCCCGGTGGATCACCGAGCGGGCCCGCCAGCACGGTGGCCTGGAGGTCGACGTCATCGACCTGGCCGACGTCGCGCTGCCCACCTCGCTGCCCGCGTACGGGCAGGGGCCCGATCCGGATACGGCCGCCGAGTTGGCGAAGCTGACGCCCGGCCTCGCCGCGGCGGACGCGTTCCTCGTGGTGACCCCGGAGTACAACCACAGCTACCCCGCCTCGCTGAAGAACGCCATCGACTGGCACCACGCCGAGTGGCAGGCCAAGCCGGTCGGCTTCGTGAGCTACGGCGGGGTATCCGGCGGGTTGCGCGCCGTGGAGCACCTGCGTGGCGTCTTCGCCGAGGTGCATTCGGTCACCGTCCGCGAGACCGTCAGCTTCACCATGGCCGGCGAACTCTTCGACGGCGAGGGCGCGTTGAGAGACCCGGAGCTGCCCAACGCCGCCGCCAAGCGCCTGCTCGACCAGCTCGTCTGGTGGGGCCGCGCGCTGCGCACCGCGAAGGAGGAGTTTCCGTACGCGGCGTGACGGGTGCCCCCCAGGCCCCCAGGCACCCGCACAGACGAACGGGCCCGCGGCCGAACCCCCTTCCCGGGGAGCGGCGCGGTCCCACGTCGGCGTGGCGTACGGACCGTTACGGCGCGGCCCGACACGCCCGCGAGTCCCACCACTCGGCCGCGCCGGCGGGCCGACGCGCCCGGGCCGATACCCCCACGAACCGTTACGCCGCCGGGCGGCCGAGCACCTCGGCCAGGCGCTCGATGCCGTCGGTGCCGTTCCCCTCGTCGATGGCCCGCTGCGCCACCGCCCGCGCGGCCCGCAGCACCCCGGTGTCCATGCCGCGGTCGTCGGCAGCGTGGATGACGTGGTCGATGCCGGCCGCCACGGAGATGATGTGCGAGTCGTCGCCCGGGTAGACGCCGTCGTCCACGTTGCCCGCGAGCAGATCCATGATGGGCGGCAGGATGTCCAGGATTCCGCGGGCGAACGGCGCGAGGTCGCGCGCCGCGACGTCCTCCTTCCTGCCCAGCGCGAACGCGTGCATCAGCCCGCTCACCGAGGTCCAGAAGAAGTCGAGCAGCGCGACGTCGTACGCCGCCGCGCGGCCGTAGTCCGCGCCCTGGTAGGTGGCGGTGCCGCCGAGGCTGGCGAACGTCGCGCGATGCGTCTCGTACAGCTCCTCCGGGCCGCTGAACAGGAAGACGGCGTCCGGCGTGCCGATGGTGACGGTCGGGGTGAGGATCGTGCCGTCGAGGTAGTCGGCGCCCCGCTCGGTGGCCCAGGTGGCGGCGGCGCGGGCCCGGTCGGGCGAGTCGGCGGTGAGGTTCACCAGCGTGCGGCCCTTGATGGCGTCGCCCGCGGCCTCCAGGATGCTGCCCGAGGCGGCGTAGTCGATCACGCAGATGACCACCAGCTCGCTCGCCGCGACCGCCTCCGCGGGCGTGCTCGCGGCCGTCGCGCCCTGGGCGACCAGTTCGTCGGCCTTGCCCTCGGTCCGGTTCCACACCGTGGTCGGGTGGCCGGCCGCGACGAACGCCGAGGCCAGCGCCCGCCCCATCGGCCCGAGCCCGAGCACGGTGACGGGGGCGGGCGCGGGGGTGCTCGCGGCGTCGGTGGTGGCGGTGGTGGCGGCGTCGGCGGCAGGTGTTTCGGGCGATGCGGACATGGCGGCGCTCCTTGGGTGGGTGCGGGGTTGGTTCGTACGGAGGTTGGCTGGTACGTGGGTGGGTGGGGCGGGGCGCGGGGGTGGAACAGGTCGGCGTCGTGGCGCGTTGCGTGGGAGACGGGCCACGGTGAGGTGGGGATGAGCGAACAACTGCTGACCAAGAAGAACCGGCCGTACGTGTGCGGCCTCGACGCCGCCGTCGATGTCATCGACGGCAAGTGGAAGGTCCTGATCCTGTGGGCCCTCCACGACCAGCCGCGCCGCTTCGGCGAGACCAAGCGGATGCTGCCGGGCATCAGCGAGAAGGTGCTGGCCCAACAGCTCAGGGAGTTGGAGGCGGACGGCGTCGTGCACCGCGAGGTGTACGACGAGGTGCCCCCGAAGGTGGAGTACTCCCTCACCGACTCGGGCCTGGCGCTCAACGCGGCGCTCGGCCCGCTCGGCGCCTGGGGCACGCGCCGGATGATGGAGCTGGGCATCCCCTACCCCTCGCCCGCGCACCAGGCGGCGTGCTGACGCTTCGTCAGCGGCGCGGCAACGCCGAGCGGTTGGCGGGTGAGGTTGGGATATCGGGGTGGGTTGATGGGATGGGGTTGCGGGGCTGAGTGACGAGGTCGCGTGGTGGTGTGGACTGATGGGTGGGCCGGCCGGGCGCGGCGGGGGTTCCCACCCGCGCTGGCCCGGCCCTCTCAGCCTCTCCCGGCCGCTCGGGGGTGACAAGTACGTACAAAAAGGTGGGTGCTTACCTTGGAGTCACCGAGGGCCCCACTCCCCCGCGCGACCCGCACCCGCCGCTTCGCCGCCCCGCTCCGGGCGGGCGCGGCGCCCGCTCACGGTGCCGGCTCCCCCGCCAGGTCGTCGTCGCCGTACAGGTCGGTGATCCGGGCGGCGGTCGCGGCCAGCACGGCGCGGACCTCGGGTGGGTCGAGCACCTCCACGTCCGTGCCGAACTGGAGGAGTTGGCGGGCCGCGCCCGCCACCGTGTACCCGATCTCGACCGTAACCCACTCGTCGTACGCGTCGCCCGTGTCGCGCGCGTCGCCCATGTCGGCCGCGCCACCCACGTCGTCCGCCGAGGCCCCGTCCGCCGGGTCGCCGCGCTCCGCGTCGGCGCCCACGGGGGCGTCCGCCTGGGCGTCCCCGCGCGCGTCCGCGACCGGGTCCGGGGCCGGGCCCGGGGCCCGGTCCGTGTCCGGGGCGTGCGCCAGGGCCGGGCCTTGCCCCGAGCCCGGCTGGCCCGGGGCCGGTTCGGGCAGCACCTCGACGCGGGTGGCGAGGAGTGAGCCGACGATGCGTACGAGCATGTCGAGGCGCGACCTGCGCACCCGGGCCCGTACGCGGACCGCCACCGGGCGTTCCTCCACCTCGCGGCGCAGGGACTCCCAGGCGTCGGCCAGTTCCACGCCCGGCCTGCGGCGCGCGGGGGCGTCGGTGACGGTCGCGGTGGCGATGCGGTCGGCGCGGAAGAGGCGCGGGGTGCCGCCGCGGTCGGCGACCAGGTACCAGGTGCCGGCCTTGGCGACGAGCCCGTACGGGTCGACGGTGTAGGTGTGAGAGCGCGTCGCGCCGCTGTGCCGGTAGCGCAGCCGCAGGCGGCGGTCGGTGAACACGGCCGTCTCCAGCGCGTCCAGGTCGACGGTCGGGCGGGGGCCGGACATCCAGCGGTCGGGGTCAATGAGGATGCGGCGGCTGGCGAGTTCGGCGGTGGGGCGGTGCGGCGCGGGCAGCGCGACCATCACCTTGCGCAGCGCGGACCTGAGCGCGCCGTCCAGACCCAGCGCGCTGTGGCTGCCCGGCGCGGTGAGCGCGAACAGGGCCCTGGCCTCGTGCGAGGTGAGCCCGGTGACGTCGGTGCGGTAGCCGGGGAGCAGGGAGATGCCGCCGTGCCGGCCGCGTTCGGCGTAGACCGGGACGCCGGCGGCGGACAGCGACTCGACGTCGCGGTAGATGGTGCGCACCGAGACCTCCAGTCGCTCGGCCAGTTCGGCCGCCGGGACCCGGGCCCGGGTCTGGAGCAGCAGCAGGATCGACAGCAGACGGTCCGACTTCATGCGCCGAGTTTCGCAGGCCGACGCGGAAAACCTGACGGCACCTGTCAGGTTAGTGCGACAGCCTCCGTCAGGAGATCGGCGGTGCGCGCGACGGTGCGGCCGTGGCGCGGTGCGCCGCGCCCGCCCGGCCGCGCGCCGGGACCGCCGGTCGCGCGACGACCGTGGTGACACCGAACGGAGAGAGCCCCCCGTGAGCCAGCAGAACGCAGTGCCCGACCCGCGCCCCCAGTACGAGCGCGCCGCCGACCAGATGGCCGCCCTGATCGACGCCGTGAGCCCGGACCGGTTGGGCGCCCCGACGCCGTGCGCCGAGTTCGACGTGCGGGCGCTCCTCGGGCACGTGGTGCGGGGCACCCACGGCGCGGCCGAGCTGGGCGCCACGGCGGCCGAAACCGGGGCGGCGGGCGCGCCCGAGGGCCTGTCCGGGGGGTCGGACGCCGCGGCCGACGTGCCGGACGACGGCTGGGCCACGGCGTACGCGCGGGCGCGGGCCGAACTCGCCGCGGCCTGGGCGGATGACGCCGCGCTCGCGGCCCCGGTGCGGATGCCGTGGGGCGAGGTGCCGGGGCGGGGCGTGTTGGCGGCGCACGTGTTGGACGTCGTCGCGCACGCGTGGGACCTGGCCCGGGCGCTGGGCGACCGCCGGCCGCTCGACCCGGAGTTGGCGCGGGGCGCGCTGGCCGGGGCGCGCCAGATGCTGCCGGCGGAGCGGCGGGGCGGGCCGGTGCCGTTCGGGCCGGTACGGCCGGCGCCCGAAGGCGCGGACGCGTACGAGGAGTTGGCGGCCTGGCTCGGCCGCGACGCGCGCTGGACCGCCCCGGGCGCCCGGACGGCCGCCGACGCGGCGGCGGCAGCGGGCGAGCGGACGCTGGACGCCGCCGTCGACGCGCTGGCCGCCCTGGTCCGGGGGCCCGTCCTGCGGCCCGGCGACGCGGCGTACGACGTGGAGCGCGCCACCTTCAACAGCGCCGTGACGCACCGGCCCGCCGTGCTCGCCGGGGTGGCGGACGCCGCCGACGTGAGCGCCGTGGTGGCCTTCGCCGGGGCCCGTGGGCTGCCGGTCGCCGTGCAGTCGACCGGGCACGGCCAGGCGCTCGCCAGCGCCGACGGCGTGCTGGTCAGCACCCGCCGGCTGCGCGGCGTGCACGTGGACCCCGTCGCGGCGACCGCCTGGATCGGCGCGGGCGAGCGCTGGGGCGCGGTGGTGGCCGCGGCGGCTGAGCACGGCCTCGCGCCGCTGAACGGCTCGGCCCCGCACGTCGGCGTCGTCGGCTACCTCCTCGGCGGCGGCATCAGCCTGCTCGCCCGCAGCCACGGCTTCGCCGCCGACCGGGTGCGCGCCATCGAGGTGGTCACGCCCGACGCGGTGCTGCGCCGGGTCACCGCGACGAGCGAGCCCGACCTGTACTGGGCGCTGCTCGGCGGCCGGGACAACTTCGGCGTCGTGACCCGGGTGGAGGTCGAACTCGTCCCGGTGACGCGGCTGTACGGCGGCGGGCTGTACTTCGACGGGGCCACCCAGGGCGAGGCCGTGCTGCGCGCCTACCGGGACTGGTCGGCCGGCCTGCCCGAGGCGCTGACCTCGTCCATCGCGTTCTTCCCGGCCCCCGACGCGCCCACCGTGCCCGAGCCGCTGCGCGGCCGGCTCGTGGCGCACGTCCGGGTGGTGCACACCGGGCCCGCCGAGGAGGGCGAGCGACTGGTGGAGCCGTTGCGCGCGATCGGGCCACGGCTGATCGACACCGTCGCCGAGATGCCGTACGCCGCGTGCGCCAGCATCTTCAACGAGCCGGCCGACCCGATGCCGTACCACGGGGAGACCGTGCTGCTCAGCGAGCTGACCCCGCGCACCCTGGAGGCGATCCTCGACGTGACCCGGCCGGGCGGGGTGCCGTGCATCGCGGAGGTGCGCCACCTGGGCGGGGCGCTGGCCCGCCGTGGGGAGGCCCCCAACGCGATCGGCCTGCGCGACGCCGCGTACCTGCTCGGCGTGCTCTCGCCGCTGCGCGGGCCGCTGACCCGCGACGTCGTGCGCCCGGTGCACGAGCGCCTGCTCACGGCCGCCGCGCCGGTCACCGTCGGCCGGTCGCTGCCGTTCATGGGCCCGAGCGGCGAGCGCGCGCCGGGCGCGGGCCCGGAGGCGGCCGGGGAGACGGCCGGGGAGACGGCGGCGGACACCGCCGAGGAGGCGGTCCGCAGCGCGTACGAGGCGGAGGACTACGCGCGGTTGCGCACCCTCAAGGCGACGTACGACCCGCACAACCTGTTCCGCCACAACCACAACATCCGCCCGGCGTAGCGGGCCGGCTGGCCGGGGCTGGGGCCCCCGGTCGCGCCAGCCGGGGGCCGGGGTGGGCCGGCGGGCGGGGGCCGGGTTCGGGCCCCCGCCTCACCGGGCCCAGGTCGCCACGGCGGCGCCGACGGCCACGGCAGCGGCGAGGGCGCCCGTGGCCAGGGCGATGTGGCAGGTGAGGAGTCGGTGGCGCAGTCGGGCGTACCGCGCCTCGTACTCCCCGCGCAGCTCCTCGATCCGGCGGACCGTCACGTCGAGCATCCGCCGGGTGAGCGCGAGGCGCCGGCTGACGTAGTGCCGCACCAGGTCGTCCGTCTGCGCGCCGGTCAGCCACGGCAGCTCGGCACAGAGCGCCTGGGCCTCGCGCCGGGCCTCGGCGTGGTGGGCGTGGGCCATCAGGAAGCCCTCCGCCTCGGTGGCGAGCGCCGTGGCCTCCTCGCGGCGGGAGGTCCAGGACCGGCCGCGCGTCACGACCGGTCGCCCTTGTGGCCTTCGGGGTCCAGGATGTCGCGCTGCCCGGTGGTCTCCGCCTGGTCCAGCTTGGCCACGTCGGGGTGGTGCAGGTCGAAGGCGGGGGACTCGGAGCGGATCTTGGGCAGGGTGACGAAGTTGTGCCGGGGCGGCGGGCAGGAGGTGGCCCACTCCAGCGAGCGCCCGTACCCCCACGGGTCGTCGACTTGCACCCGCTCCCCCTTCTTGGCGGTCTTCCACACGTTGTAGAGGAACGGGAGCGTGGACAGGCCCAGGAGGAAGGCGCCGATGGAGGAGACGGTGTTCAGGGCGGTGAACCCGTCCGCCGCCAGGTAGTCGGCGTAACGGCGCGGCATGCCCTCGGCGCCCAGCCAGTGCTGGACCAGGAACGTGGCGTGGAAGCCGGTGAACAGCGTCCAGAAGTGCACCTTCTCCAGCCGGGTGTCGAGCATGGTGCCCGTCATCTTCGGCCACCAGAAGCTGAAGCCGCCGAACATGGCGAAGACGATCGTGCCGAAGAGGACGTAGTGGAAGTGCGCGATCACGAAGTAGCTGTCCGTCACGTGGAAGTCCATCGGCGGCGAGGCCAGGATGACCCCCGTCAGGCCGCCGAAGAGGAAGGTGACGAGGAAGCCGACCGCCCACAGCATCGGTGGCTCGAACGACAGTGAGCCCTTCCACATCGTGCCGATCCAGTTGAAGAACTTCACGCCCGTCGGGACGGCGATGAGGAAGCTCATGAAGGAGAAGAACGGCAGCAGTACGGCGCCCGTCGCGAACATGTGGTGGGCCCACACGGTGACGGACAGTCCGGTGATGGCGATGGTGGCGCCGATCAGGCCCATGTAGCCGAAGATCGGTTTGCGCGCGAACACCGGGATGATCTCGCTGATCACCCCGAAGAACGGCAGGGCCAGGATGTAGACCTCGGGGTGGCCGAAGAACCAGAACAGGTGCTGCCACAGGAGCGACCCGCCGTTCGCGGGGTCGAACACGTGCGAGCCGAAGCGCCGGTCGGCCTCAAGCACCAGCAGGGCCGCCGCGAGCACGGGGAAGGCCAGCAACACCAGGATCGAGGTGAGCAGCACGTTCCAGGTGAAGATCGGCATCCGGAACATCGTCATCCCCGGCCCGCGCATGCAGACGATGGTGGTGATGAAGTTGACCGCGCCGAGGATCGTGCCGAACCCCGACAGCGCCAACCCCATGATCCACATGTCGCCCCCGACGGAGGGGGTCCGCACGGGTCCGCTCAGCGGCGTGTAGGCCGTCCATCCGAAGTCGGCGGCGCCCTGCGGCATGAGGAAGCTGCTCAGGACGATCAGCCCGCCGAAGAGGAACAGCCAGTACGACAGCATGTTCAGCCGGGGGAAGGCGACGTCGGGCGAGCCGATCTGCAACGGCATGATCGCGTTGGCGAAGCCGGCGAAGGTGGGGGTGGCGAACAGCAGCAGCATCAGCGTCCCGTGCATGGTGAACGCCTGGTTGTACTGCTCGTTGGACATGAGCTGCAGGCCCGGTCTGGCCAGCTCCGCGCGGATCGCCATGGCCAGCGCCCCGGCGATGACGAAGAAGAAGAACGAGGTGATCAGGTAGAGGTGGCCGATCTTCTTGTGATCGGTCGTGCTGAGCCACGAGACGATCACCTGCCCCGTGCCGCGCCGCCCCTCCGCCGCCGGGACGGGAGAGACGGGTTCCGTTGTACGTGTCGTCATCGAGATCCTCAATCTCCAGCGCGTGAGAGCCGCGCGGGTGCGCGGACGGCTCCTGAGGGACGTCGGGCCACGTGTAGCCAGCCGCGGGGAAACTAGTCCGTCTTCGCGCGCTTTCCGGGCCCACCTCGCGCACGTCGCTGAGAAGGGGCCCGGACGAGTGACGCACCGCTTCCCCCATGGGCCGCATCGGGGCCCGCTGACGAGTGGTGTGCGCCGCCTGGAGCTGGCGGGGCGACCGCCGCGCGGGGCGATTGTCAGAGGTGGGTGCGACGCTGTTCGTCGGAAGTCAGCGGCGGGCGCGGTGTCCTGCCGACCGACACGAGGGAGACCGACGATGACCAGCGCGCACACTTCTCAGGACGGCAGCGGAGGGGCCCCGGCCCGGGTCGCGGACGTGCGGCTGCGCGCCGTGGAGCGGGCGGACCTGGAGCTGTTCTTCGCCTTCGAGCAGGACCCGGAGGCGGCGCGGCGGGCGGTCTTCCCGTCCCGGGAGCGGGAGCGGTTCATGACGCACTGGGAGAACCGCGTGCTGGGCGACCCGACGGGGATCCACCGGACGGTGGTCGCGGACGGCGAGGTCGCGGGCAACATCGTGTGCTGGGAGGACGAGGGCCGGCGCCTGGTCGGCTACTGGTTCGGCCGCCCCTTCTGGGGTCGTGGCGTCGGCACCCGCGCCCTGTCCCAGTTCCTCGACCTGGTGGAGCACCGCCCGCTGTACGCCGACCCGTTCGCGAGCAACGAGGCGTCGGTCCGCCTCCTGGAGCGCTGCGGCTTCCGCCGCATACCCGCCCCCGGCCCGGAGCACCATCTGGAGCCGGGCCAGGTGCTGCTGGTGCTGGAGGGGTAGGCCGGGCGCGGGGTGGGGTGGGCGGGGGTCGGAGCGGGCGGGTGCGGCAGGGTCGCCGCTGGGCTCACCGCCCGCCGCCTGGCCCGCCGCCCGCCGCTCGGCCCAGCCCGCCGTCCGCCACCCGGTCCGCTGGCCGGCACGGCCCGCCGCCCGCCTCCGCCGCCTGGGCCCGTCACGCCTCCGGGTGGGTGGCCGGTCCGTGCGGGGTGCTGCCTGGCCCGTACGGGTGGGTGTCCGGCTCGTACGGGTCGGGGGTCTGGCTGTACGCGTTGGCGTCCGACCCGTGCGGCTCGGCGGACTCGCCGTGCGCGCTGGTGTCCTGGCCGTGTGGGTTGGCGGCGGGGCCCTCGGTGCTCAGCAGGACGAGGGTGGCCGTGGGGCCGAGGCCCAGGGCCGCGCGGCGGTCGGCCGCGCCGTCGCCGGTGAGCGCGGCCCGTACGCCGGCGAGCGAGGCCGCGCCGCACGGCCCGGACGGTACGCCGAGCGCGGCCAGGTCCCGCACCGCCCGCGCGGCCCGCGCCTCGGACACGGCCACCGCCGCGTCCAGTCCCGCGCGCAGGGCGGGCCAGGCGAGGCTGGAGGGGGTGCCGCAGTTGAGGCCCGCCATGGCCGTGTCGCCGGTCGCGACGCTGACCCGTTCGCCACGGCGCAGGCTCTCTAGCACGCACGCGGCGGCCTCGGGCTCGACGGCGAGCAACGCGGGACCGGGACCGGCACCGGAACCGGAACCGGAATTAGTGTCCGGGGCCGGCGCGCGGTAGTGGGTGACGGCGGCCTGTGCGAGCGAGCCCACGCCCACCGGGATGGCGACGAGGTCCGGTGCGCCGGCCCCTGCCGCCGCCAGTTGGGCGTCGATCTCGGCGAACAGGGTGGCGTAGCCCTCGACGATCCACCCGGGGATCCGCTCGTACCCGGGCCGCCCGCTGTCCTGCACCAGGACGGTCGGCGACGCCTCCCGGCCCGACCCGCTCCCCGCGCCTGGCCCGTCCCCCGCGTCCTCCACCGCCCGGGCCGCCTCGCGCACGGCCAGGTCGTACGGCCCGGCCACCCGGGTCACGCGGGCGCCCTCGCCCTCGATGGCGGCCACGGCCTCGGGGTGCACGCCGCGCGAGACGAAGACGTGGGCCCGTTGACCGAGGAGCCTGGCGATCCGGGCGACGGCCCGGCCGTGGTTGCCGTCGGTGGCGGTGACGAACGTGACCGGCTCGGCCGCCCCCGCGACCACCCCGGCCCCGGCGGGTCCGGCCGCCGCGCCGATCGGCCCGTGCTCCGTCCCGGCAGGCCCGGCCGCCACCCCGGCCCCCGCGTCCACCGGTTCGGCCGCTCCGGACGCGCCCGCCGTCGCGCCCCCGCGCTCGGCCAGGACGCGGTGCAGCGCCCAGGAGGCGCCGAGCGCCTTGAACGCCGGAAGCCCGAGCCGGGACGACTCGTCCTTGACGAAGACCCGGCCGACACCCAACTCGGCCGCCAGGGACGGAAGCTCCACCAACCGGGTGGGGGCGTAGTCGGGCAGCGCGGCGTGGAACGCGTGCGCGGCGGTCGGCGCGGGCGGGGCGGTCGGCGCGGTCCAGTGCCGCGCGGCGGGCCGTGCGTACCACGAGGCCGGCCCGAGCGGGCCCCGCGCGCCGTCCGGGTGGGCCGGCGCGGGCGGCGCCTCGGTGTTGATCGCGACGGGAGGGAAGATCTCGTTCATGCGTTCAGCCTGCGCTGACCTGCTCTTTCCGGTCCAGCGAATGTTTTCGACCTATATTCGTCAGGAAAGCTGACGTAAGGCTGAGGCGCATCTCGTAACGGTCAAGGGGCGACGCGGCCGGGACCGACCGAGGGGCACGGGCGAGGCGCGATGTTCGATCTCCACCGGCTGCGGCTGTTGCGCGAGTTGAAGCACCGGGGCACGCTCGCCGCCGTCGCCGCCGCCCTCTCGTACAGCCCCTCCGCCATCTCGCAGCAGCTCGCCCAGTTGGAGGCGGAGGTCGGGGTGCCGCTGCTTGAGCCGGTCGGGCGGCGGGTGCGCCTCACGGAGCAGGCCGAGATCCTCGTCGCGCACACCGAGGCGGTGCTGGAGCGCCTGGAGCGCGCCGAGGCGGACATCGCGACCTCGCTCACGGACCTCACGGGCACGGTGCGGGTCGCGGCGTTCCAGACCGCGGCGCTCGCCCTGGTGCCGGCCGCGCTGACGCTGCTGCGCGCCGCGCACCCCCGGCTGCGCCTGCACGTCACCCAGCGCGAGCCGGAGCGGGCCCTGCCGGCGCTGCTGGCCCGCGACTTCGACGTGGTGGTGGCCGAGGAGTACCCGGGCAATCCCAACCCGCGCCCGGACGGTGTGGAGCAGGAGGACCTGTGCGCCGATCCGCTGCGCCTCGCCCTGCCGCCCGGCATCGCCGGGACCACCGTCGACGGGCCGCCCCGGGCGGCGCTGCGCGCGCTGGCCGAGCACCCGTGGGTGATGGAGCCGGCCGACACGGCGGCCCGGCACTGGGCGCTGACCCTGTGCCGGACCGCCGGTTTCGAGCCCGACGTGCGGTACGAGTCCACCGACCTGCTGCTCCACCTGCGCCTCGTGGAACAGGGCCACGCCGTCGCGCTCCTGCCCGACCTGGTCTGGAGCGGCCGGGAACCGAGCGTTCCGGTACGCGCGTTGCCGCGCGGGCAGCGGGCGCGCCGCCTGTTCACCGCCGTACGCCGGGGCAGCGGCCACCACCCGGCCGTACGCGCCTGCCGGCAGGCACTCCGCCAGGCCATGGCCGGCACCCCCCACCTCGGAGGTGGCGCCAACTCGGAGCCGGCCGGGGCGGGTTGACGCAGCGGACAGACACGCCCACCGACCAACCCACCGTCACTCCTCGGCCGCCACTCCCCGGTCGCCACCCCTCGGTCGTCACTCCCCGGTCGTCACTCCTCGATCGCGCCGCCGACGGCCCGCAGGTGGTCGCGGAAGGTCAGGGTCGGCGTCTCGCGGCGCCTGGCCAGGTACGCGTCGAACCGCACCTGGGCGCGGAGCGTGTGGCCGGCCCGGATCTGGTCGGCCTGGCGCCGCTCGGTGTCGCGGATCGTCTCGGCGAGGGTGAGGAGTTCGTCGGCCCGGTCGGCGGGGGCGAAGACCACGCCGTCGTCGTCGGCGAACACCAGGTCGGCCGCGCTCACCGTCCAGTCGCCGACGGTGGCACAGGCCAGCGCGTCGGCCGGGCGCTCGCGCAGGCTCAGCGGCCCGGTGGGGAGCGCGCCGGTGCTGAACATGGGCAGGCCGATGGCGCGGATGTCGGCCGTGTCGCGGTGCAACCCCCAGATCACGACCCCGGCGACCCCGGCGGCCTGGGCCTCAAGGACCGCGAGGTCGCCCACGCACGCCTCGTCGAGCCGCCCACCGTTGTCCACCACCAGCACGTCCCCGGGCCGCGCGGCCTCGTACGCCTCAAGGAAGATGTCCACGCTGCCCACGTGCCGCGCCGGCAGCACCCGCCCGGCGACCCGGCTGCCCGGCGTCACGGCGCGCACGGCCGAGGGCGCGCAGCGCACCGGAACCCCGGCGCGGATGCACGCGTCCGCCACGTGCGCCGTCGTCAGCGCCGCGAACCGCCGCGCCACACCGGCCCCGACGCCCGCCGAGGCGTCTGGTTCCGGGCTGTTCGGACCGTCCGGTACGGCAGCGTCGCCGGCCCGCTGGTCCCCCTCTTCCCGCTCTTCCCGCCGTGCCAGGCCGTCCTGCTCGACCCGCTTGTCCCGCCCGCCTCGCTCGTCCCGCTGGATGCGCTCCCGCTGCGCCACGTGTGGCTCCTCGCCGTCCGGCTCCCCGCGCGGCTCGGTGCCGGGCCGCGCCCTTGGCCGCATTCTGCCGGGCCCGGGGCGGCGGCGGGCCCCGTCAGCGCGCGCCGGCCTCCGCCCGCAGGTCCCGTACGAAACGCAGCCCGGGCCGCCCGTCCAGCGTCGTCTCGCCCGCGACGACGAAGCCGGTACGGGCCAACACGGCGCGCGAGCCCGCGTTGTCGAGCGTGGTCTCGGCCTCCAGCGCGGTCAGCCCGTACTCCGTGGCGGCGCGGGCGCAGATCGCGCGGACCGCGGCCGTGGCCAGGCCACGGCCGGCGGCGCGTTCGGCGATGCGGTAGCCGAGTTCGGCCGAGCCGCCCGCCACGTCGACCAGGTTGACCCGGCCCAACACCTCGCCGTCGGCCGCCACCAGCACGTGGAAGTAGCAGATGCCGAGGGTCTGTTCGTCCAGCAGGCTCCGGTGGCGGGCGGCGAACTGCGCGAAGTAGGCGTCCCCACGGTCGGGGATCGACGCGGCGAAGTAGGCGCGGTTCGCGCGCTCGAAGGCGAGCACGGCCGGCGCGTGGTCGGCCCGCAGGGGTTGCAGCTCGAAAGCGGGCTCGGAAGCGGAACCGGGCGCGAGGCCGAGCGCCGCCTGGGGGCCGGCGGGTGCGCGCCCCGTACCTGGGACGGGCCGGGCGCGAGGGGCGGACTGTTGTTCGGGCACGAGCACAAGCGTACGCAGTTCCGCTTCCTGGCGCGGCGGCATTTACGGCACCGCGACCCGCCCCCGCCCGGCGCCGGCCCCGGACGGGCGCCCCATCAGGCCGGCGGCGCGCCCCAGTTGCTCGCCGGGTAGTCGACGTACCCCTCGGCGCCGCCCCCGTAGTACGTGGCCGGGTCGCCGGGCGACAGCGCGCGGCCCAGGGCGAACCGGGCGACGAGGTCGGGGTTGGCGACGTAGTGCCTGGCGTACGAGACGGCGTCGGCGACGCCGGCCGCGAGGGCGGCGTTTCCCGTCGCGCGGTCGAAGCCGTTGTTCACGATCAGCGGCCCCGCGAACCGGCTCCGGTAGCGCGCGAACGCGGCCGGGTCGGGGGCGGCTTCGGGCCCGGCGGGCTCGGGGCCGCGCAGGTGCAGGTAGGACACCGGGCGGTCGCCGAGTTCGGCCGCCAGCTCGTCGTAGTCGGCGAGCAGCGGCTCGTCGGCGACGAATCGGTCGCCGTCGTGCCAGTACGGCGCGACGCGCACCCCCACGCACCCGTCCGGCCAGGTCTCGGCCACCGCGTCGACGACCTCCAGGAGCAGCCGCCGCCGGCCGACCCGGTCGGCGCCGTACGCGTCGTCGCGGTGGTTGAGCCGGGGGTTGAGGAACTGCGCGAGCAGGAACGTGCCGAGGGCGCCGATCTCGACGCCGTCGAACCCCGCGCGGCGCGCCCGCTCCGCCGCCGAGCGGAACTCGGCGACCGTGTCCGCGATCTCGGCGCGGGTCATCGCGCGCGGCACGACGGTCTCCCGGAACCCGTCGCGGGTGAAGGACCGCACCCGTGGGTTGATCGCCGATGGCCCCGCGGGCAGCGCGCCTCCGAGGTGGTCGGGGTGCGAGGCGGCGCCCGTGTGCCAGAGCTGGAGGACGATGCGACCGCCCAGCGCGTGCACCGCGTCGGTGACCCGCCGCCACCCGGCGACCTGCTCCTCCCGGTAGACGCCGGGGACGTGGGTGAAGCCGATGGCCCGCTCGCTGGTCCAGGTCCCCTCGGTGATGATCAGGCCCGCGCTGGCGCGCTGGGCGTAGTAGGCGGCGTGCGCCGCGCCCGGCGCCAGCGTCTCCTCCGCCGCGCGGGCCCGCGTCATCGGGGCCATCACCACCCGGTTGGGCAGCGTGAGCCCGCCGACGTCCAGCGGGCGCAGCAGCGGCTGCGCGCTCGCGGCGGTGGGCGACGGGTCACGGGTCGCGACATCCGTGGTTGTCTCCGTGGTTGTCAGGGTCGTGCTCATGGCGTGTCCCTCCTCGTCTACGGGCCGTCCCCGACCGCCTGCGGCAGGCTCGGGGTCACCTCGGCCCGGTGGTGTACGTCATGAGGGGGACGGGGCCCGGCGACGAAAGGTGACCGATGGAGACGCAAGACCGGTTGGCAGAGCGGTTCGAGCCGCACCGCAGCCGTCTGCGGGCGGTCGCCTACCGGATGCTCGGCTCGGGCAGCGACGCGGACGACGCCGTGCAGGAGACCTGGCTGCGCCTGAGCCGGGCCGACACCAGCGAGGTCGCCAACCTGTCCGGCTGGCTGACGACGGTCGTCTCCCGGATCTGCCTCGACATGCTGCGCACGCGCACCGCCCGCCGCGAGGAACTGGTCGGCGCGCGGCTGCCCGACCGTTGGGACGGCGTCGGCCCCGGCGCCGACGGCGGCCCGGGCCCGGCCGCCGGCCGCGCCGGGGGCGACGGGCCCGGGGTGGGCGCCGACCGGCCGCGCCCCGGCACGGACCCGGAGCACGAGGCGCTGCTCGCCGACTCGGTGGGCCGTGCACTGCTCGTCGTCCTGGACACGCTGACCCCGGCGGAGCGGGTCGCGTTCGTCCTGCACGACCTGTTCGCCGTGCCGTTCCAGCAGCTCGCGCCGATCGTGGAGCGCTCGCCCGTGGCCGCGAAGAAGCTCGCCAGCCGGGCCCGGCACAAGGTGCGCGGCACTCCCGCCGTGGACGCGGCCGAGCTGGCCCGCCACCGCGAGGTCGTACAAGCCTTCCTCGCCGCCGCGCGCGACGGCGACATGGCCGGCCTGCTCGCCGTCCTCGCCCCCGACGTCGTACGCCGGGCCGACCCCGCCGCGCTGCCCCCGGGCGCACCGACGACGCTGCGCGGCGCCCGCGCGGTCGCCGAGCAGACCATGATCTTCGGCCGGGGGTCGCGCCGCGCGGAGCCGCTGCTGATCGACGGGCGCGTCGGCATCGCCGTGGCCCCGCGCGGCCGGCTGCGACTGGCCATCACCGTCACCGTGCGGGACGACCGGATCGCCGCGTACGAGGTCATCGCCGACCCGGCCCGGCTCCGCCACCTCGACCTGGCCGTCCTCACGGGCTGACCTGGGGGGGCTCGGGCGGGGGTGGGGTGTCCCTGTGGGCGCGTCGGCTTCGGTGGGGGTGCGTGCGGGCGTGCGGTGCGCGTGCGGGCGCGGGCCGCGCGGGAGTGGTGGGCCGGGCCCGCACGGGGCCGGCGGCGGGCCGGACCCGGGGCTCGGGCGGGCGGCGGGGCGTTCGGGACCCGTCCCGGGCGGCGGCGCTACCGTCGGCCCCGGCCCGCCGCCGGCAGCCGCCGGGGGGGCGCGGCCGTCGGCCGGTCGGGCTCGTCGCCCGCGCTCGCGGAGGCCCGCCTCGCCCCGTAGGGGCTGGCCGGCGGGCGCGGCCCGACCGGCCGTCCCGGCCGTCGGGGCGGGCGCGGCGGGTTCGACGGGCTCAGCGGGCTCACCCGACTCCGAGGAGTACGCCGCGCGCCCGCCCGTACGCGGCGCGTCCGCCCGCGTACGCCAGCCGAAACCCTCGCCCCTCCCACGCCCACGCCCCCCCACACCCACGCCCCGCGCACGCGTGCGCGGGGCGCTCACGGGGCGGTCGGCGGCTCGGCCTCGTGGGCGCGGTGCAGCAGTGCGAGGAAGTCGGGGGCCGCGGGCAGCGCGACGGTGCCCAGTTGGCGGACCGGCACGCCGGGCGTCCAGGAGTTCATGACCACGGCGCCGGCCAGCTCCGGCAGATCCGCGAGCCTGATCTCCCGGACGCGCTGCGGCACCCCGAGCCGCTCCAGTTGCCGGCTGACGACGCCCATCATGGTGCCGCGCAACATCTCGGCCTGGGGCCACACCACCGCCGAGCCGTCCCAGAAGGCCAGGTTCCAGATGGTGCCCTCGCTGATCCGGCCCTGCCGGTCGAGGAAGGCCGCGTCGTCGAAGCCCTGCTCGACGGCCTGCTTGAGGTAGTACGTCTTGGCCACCTCCCCGACGTGCTTGATGCCCGGCAGGTCCCGCTCGTGGTCGACCGCCGCCAGCGCCAGCGGGCCGGCCGGGCCCGACGCCGGCGGGCCGGTGCGGACCAGGACGTCGGGCTCCACGTCGGCGCGCGGCGCGACGAACTCGCCGGCGTGCGAGTACACCGTGGCCAGCAGCGAGACGTCGGCCGGCCCGGCCGCGAGTGCCGCGCGCAGGTACTCCCGTATCCGCTCGTCGGGCAGCGCCCGCCCGAACATCTCGACCGACGCCCCGCGCAGCCGCGCCAGGTGCAGGTCGAGGCCGCGCAGCCGGCCGTCCCTGACCTGGGCGGCGGTGAAGTGCGCGTAGCCGGCGAAGGCGAGCGGGGACAGTTCGTCGGCGGTGGCCGGCTGGCCGTTGAGGTGGACGACCGAGGGCGTCATGCGTGGCTCCTGGGAGGGGTGGGCGGGAGGCCGGGCCGGACCAGATCGGAGTGGTCCAGTCCGGCCTCCCGCGACGGTGCGCCAGACGCACCGCGGCCCGCCGTCGGGCCGGCCGCGGGTGCGAAAGGCCAGGTCACGCCATGACGCTAAAGCCTGACACCAGTGCCAGGGTCAAGGTCGGTCGGCGCCGACGGGGCCGCCGGGGCTCTCACCGCCGGCCCCGCCGAGCCGGTCCAGCTCCTCGCCGATCGTCGCGCGCAGCGCAGCGTGCCGGGGGCCCAGCGCGTGCCGCGCGTCGCTCCACCGCTCGGCCGGGTAGAGCCACACCGGCTTGCGCACCAACTCGTCCGGCTCCCACGCGTACCGGGGCCACACGTGCGCGTGCAGGAACGGGTCCGTGTTGCCCAGGATCTCCAGGTTGACCCGCCGGAAGGCCGGGTCGAGCCGCCGGCACGCGCGCTCCACGGCCTCGCCCAGCCGGTCCATGTCGGCCAGGAACTCCATCCGCCTGCCGCGCGACAGCTCCGACAGCCGCTGGACCGCCGGGTCGTCCCCGAGCAACACGGCGTACCCGGGCAGGAACTGCACGTCCCCGATCACCGCGAACCCCGCACTCAACCTGCGCAACACCGTGGGGTTCTCGCCCCGCACCGCGCTGCCGATCCGATCGCGCCGCCAGTCATCCGTCATGCCCGGCGACCCTACCCGCGCCCGCCGACGCCCCCACGGGCGCCGCTACGGCCTGACGTACGGCCGTGTCATGAGCTCCAGGTTGTGGCCGTCCGGATCGGCGAAGTACACCCCGCGCCCGCCGAAGAGGCGGTTGATCCGGCCGGGTTCGGTGTGCCCGGGATCGGCGTAGTAGGTGACCCGGGCCGACTCCAGGCGGGCCACCATCGCGTCGAACTCCGCGTCGGGCACGAGGAACGCGTAGTGCTGGGGCTGGATCGGCTCGTCGCGCATCTCGTAGTAGTCGAGCGTGACGCCGTTGCCCAGGTCCACCGGGAGGAACGGCCCGAACGGGGCGCCCACCGTGAGGCCGAGGACCATCGCGAGGAACTCGGCCGAGGCCCGCCGGTCCCGGGCGTAGACGGCGGTGTGGTTCAGGAACGCCACGCTGGTGGGGAGTTCGGCGGCGGGCTGCGGGGGCTGCTGGGGTGACTGGACTGACTGGTGCCGCTGGGTTGGCTGGTGCTGCGGGACCACATCGTGCTGCTGGTCAGGTGACATGTGAGGCGATGCTCCGTTGTGTCGTACGTCGAGGAGGGGACACGCCGCGGGTCGCCGCCGAGCGCGGGGCCGGCGGGCGTGTGCGGTGGGGCGAGCGGTACGGAGCGGGGTGGGCGGGGCTCTGGCCCGCCTCGCGCTCACGCCGAGGCCGGGCGCCTCACTCGTGCGTGGCCCATGGCCGACCCGGCAGTCACCCGGCCGACCCTAGTCCGCACCCCGCCCCCGAGCAAGATCACCCACTGCCCCCGCCCCGGCCGGGCCCGGCCCGGTCGGCCCCTCCCCCGACTCCCCCAACTCCCCCAAGTTCCCCGGCGGCCCCCAGCCCCCGTTCCCCGGCTCCCCGGTGCGGCCCGTCAGCGCGAGGTCGCCCGGAAGGCGCGGCGGTAGGCGCCGGGTGTCGTGCCGAGGGCGCCGAGGAAGCGCCGGCGGAGGTTGGTCGCCGAGGAGAGCCCGACCCGGCGGGCGACGGCGTCCAGCGGCAGGTCGGAGCCCTCCAACAGCTCCCGGGCCGCGCTGATCCGCTGCCCGAGCAGCCACTGTCCGGGGCTGGTGCCGAGCTGGTCGGCGAAGCGGCGGGCGAGCGTACGCGTGGACAGGCCCGCGCGCGCCGCCAACTCCGCGGTGGTCACCGGCTCGCCGAGGCGGCCGGTGGCCCACTCCAGGAGCGGCGCGAGCGTGCCGTCGAACTGCTCGGGGTGCGGCGGCGCCGCGTACTGCAACTGCCCGCCCTCGCGGTGTGGCGGCATGACCATGCTCCGGGCGACCTGGGCGGCGTACCGGGCCCCCTGGTCGCCACGGACCAGGTGCAGGCACAGGTCGATGCCGGCGCCCGCGCCGGCGCTGGTGGCGACGTCGCCGTGGTCCACGTACAGCACGTCCGGGTCGACCCGGATGGTGGGGAAGCGGGCGGCGAAAGCCTGCGCGTGCCCCCAGTGCGTGGTGGCCTGCCGCCCGTCGAGCAGCCCGGCGTGCGCCAGCGCGAAGACGCCGGAGCAGATGCTGACCACGCGGGCCCCACGGGCGTGCGCCCGGCGCAGGGCCCGGACCACGGCGGGCGACGGCGGCTCGTCGGTGGGCAGCCACCCGGGGACGACGACAGTGTCCGCCCGGTCGAGCGCGTCCAACCCGTCGGTCACGAGCATGTCGTACCCGGCGCGCGTCGCCACGGGCCCGGGGGTCTCGGTGCACACGCCGAACGCGTACCGCGTCGGGAGCCCCGGGCGCTCGACCCCGAACACCTCGGCCGCACAGGAGAGTTCGAAGGTCGACTGCGGGGGCCGCACCAGCGCCACGATCCGATGCATGGCAGGAAAGTACCGCATGATGTCTTGGTTGACACTCGGCTCCCGCGCCCCCACCCGCCAGGCTGGCCGCATGACGACAGAGCAGCACCCGACCGCCCAGCAGCCGCCCGCGTACGTCTGGGCCACCGCGCAGGACACCCCGGCCCGCGAACTCTTCCCGGGCATCCGACTGCGCTCGCTGTGGAGCGGGGAGAACGGCGCGACCGCCCACGTACTGGAGATGGACCCGAACTCGTGCTGGGAGGGGATCGACGTGCACGAGCCGGGCCCCGAGGAGGTGTTCGTGGTCTCCGGCACCTTCAACGACGGCGTCCGCGACTACCCCGCCGGCTCCTTCATCCACGCCGCCGCCGGCACCTCGCACGTCCCCCAGACGAAGACGGGCTGCACGTTGTTCGTCTTCTACCCGGAGGGCTGACTCCCGCTCTTTTCACGTTTTTTACGCGTCACGTTTTTCACGCGGCCCCGGGGCGACCCCCGGGGCCCGCCCACAGCCGCCGCCCGGCACCCTCACGCCGGCAACTGCCCCAGGGCCACGACCACCAGGAACAGCGCCCACTGCGCGCCCAGGCCGAATCCGCCCACCCGGCCCGGGCGGTGGGAGGCGACCATGCCGGCCAGCGTGGCGAAGGTGGCGAGGGGCACGCCGTACCGCGCCACGGCGATCAGCGCGTCGCCGTAGGCGAGCGTGCCACGGACACCGTCCTCGCACGTGTCGCAGGCGATGGCGAAGAACGGCCCCAGGAACGTGATGAACACCCCGCTCACCAGGACCGCCGCCACGAGCACGGCCAGCCCGAGGCCACGGGCGGCGGCACGGGCGCGCTGGTCGCCGCCGGCCGGCTCGGTGGCGGAAGCGGATGCGGATGCGGGAGCGGTGCCGGTGTTCTCCATGCGAGGGACGCTATGCGGCCCGAACTGCCGTACGGTATCCGCTCCCGTACTCAGCGTGGCGCTCCCGCACGGTAGGTACCCCCGCGCATCACCGCGCGGGGCGCGGGCCCGGGTCGCGCGCGTGACCCGCCTCGCGGCGCGCCCGTGGCCGAGCGCGCCTCCGGCCGTACGCCGTCACGTCGCACGCTCCCGCCTCGGGGCCAGGGGGTCGCGCGCCGAGCGGGCGAGCAGCAGGGGGACGGCGCAGGCCAGGCCGACCGCGCCCAGGGCGACGGCGGCCGGCCGGGGGCCGAGCCACGCCAGTACGGCGCCGCAGCCGAGGACGCCGGCGGCGCGCACGGCCGCGTTGACCAGCCCGGTGGCGGCGGTGAGCCGGCCGAGCAACGCGGCCGGGGTGAGCACCTGGCGCGCGGAGCCGGCCGTGACGAAGGCGAAGGCGGAACACGCGTCCACACACAGGACCGCGCAGAACGCGTCCGCGAACCCCCGCGCCACGGACAGCCACAGGAAGGACGCCGCGAGCCCACCCAGCGCCACCCCAAGGAGCGGCCCCCACGGCAGGTGCTCGACGAACCGCACCACCACCAGCGTCACCAGCAGCCCCCCGACCCCCGCCGCGGAGAGGACCAGCCCGACGCGGGCGGGACCGAGGTGCAGCGCCTGTACGGACAGCGCGACGACGACCAGCACGGCGGCCCCCGCACTCACGTGCAGGTACAGGTAGGCCAGTTGCAGCACCCGCTGGAGGCGTTCCGTCGCCAGCAGCCGGAAGCCCGCGAACACGTCGCGCCGGCGCCCCGCGGGCGTCGTCTCGGCGTGCCCCGCCCGCGTCTCGGTGGGCCCTTCCAGGCCGGGGCCGGCGGCGGGCCGCACGGGTGCCGCCGGCAGGCGCGCGAGGAGGGCGGCCGAGGCGGCGAAGGAGCCGGCGTTCACCGCGAGGGCCACCGGGTGCGGGAGACGCGCGACGAGGAACCCGGCGAGCGCGGGCCCGGCGAGGGTGGCCGCCGCGTCGCCCGCCTCCACCGCCGCGTTGGCCCGCATGATGCGGGCGGACGGCACGAGGGCGGGCAGGTAGGCGTGGGCCGACACGGAGAACAGCACGTCTCCGCAGCCCATCAGGAAGGTCAGGCCGACCAGCAGGGCCACGGACGGCTCCGGCGCGGCCAGCGCCCACACCAGAGCGAGCCCCCACACCGCCCGCCACACGTCCGCGGCGACCATGAGCCGCCGGCGCTCGCGGGTATCGGCCAGATGCCCGACGGGAAGCGAGAGGAGCAGGGTCGGCAGGATGTTGGCGGCCGTGACGAGGCCGGCGACCAACGGATCGTCCGTCACCAACAACAGGACGATCGGCAATGCCGCCTCGGCGGCCCGGTCACCGAGCAGGGAAAGCGTGCGCGCCGCGACGAAACGACGAAGTTGAGCGGTCCGCATACGCCTCCCCGTCGACCGACCCAGGGCGACACCGCTCCCCTACCAACGGCCCGGCATTCACCGCACGCCCGCCCCGAATCACGTTATCCGAATGCGGTGTTGACCCATCCGGCAATAGCGCCCCGCCCCGTACGGCCGTGCGGCCGAGGACCCGTCGAGCGGCGGACGCGTCGGGAACGCGCAGCGTACGAGCACAGCGCGGCGGACCAGCGACGGCCAACGCGGCAGTGCGGCCACACGGCGACGAAGCCGGCACAGCGGCAGTGCGGCAACGCAGCGGCGGCACGGCAATGCGCGAGCGTACGAGGAGCCACGAGGGCGAGAAGGGTGAAGAGGGCGACCCGAGGAAGGAATGTCCGGGGAATACCGGACCCAAAAGCCAGCGATCCGGGCTACCGGCCACAAAAAAGGGCGGATATTCGTTCTCCGCCACTCTCAACTTATAGCGCACCGGGGGGCTTGCGGCAAGGCCCGGGTCGTACCGCAAGATGTCCGGCGCGGCCAGAACCTTCGGAATTCGGCGACACGCGACGTATGCGATGCGCCCGTTCTGGTCCGCGGCACTTTTCCGTTCCCTGGGGGATTTCTTGCGTGACGTCATCGTGGTGGGCGCCGGACCGACCGGTCTGCTGCTGGCCGCCGAACTGCGCCTGCACGGCGTGCGCGTGGTCGTGGTCGAGCGGGAGCCGGAGCCGACCGGGCAGGCCCGCGCGCTCGGGCTGCACGCGCGCAGCGTCGAGGTGCTGGACCAGCGCGGGCTGCTGGAACGCTTCCTCCCGCTCGGCCAGAAGTACGCGGTCGGCGGCTTCTTCGCCGGCATCGACAAACCGTGGCCCGAGCGGCTCGACACCGCGCACCCGTACGTCCTCGGCATCCCGCAGAACGTCACCGAACGCCTGCTGGCCGAGCGCGCCGCCGAACTCGGCGTGGAGTTCCGGCGCGGCCTCGAAGTCGTCGGCCTGAGCCAGGACGCGGCGGGGGTGAGCGTCGAGGTGGCGCCGACCGGCGCGCGTGCCCCAGGGACGAGCCCGGACGACGGTGCCCCGACCGGCACGGGCGACACGGCCCCCGGCGGCGACGGGGCCACGCTGCGCGCCCGGTACGTCGTCGGCTGCGACGGTGGCCGCAGCACGGTGCGCAAGCTGCTCGGCGTCGACTTCCCCGGCGAGCCCGCCCGGACCGAGACGCTGCTGGGCGAGGTACGGGTGGCCGTCGCCCCGGAGGAGTTGGCGGCCGTGGTGGGCGAGGCCCGGAAGTCCTGCGTACGGTTCGGCACGATGCCGCTCGGGGACGGCATGTACCGCCTCATCGTGCCGGCCGACGGACTGGCCGCGGACCGCTCCGCGCCGCCGACCCTCGACGAGCTCAAGCAGCGGGTACGGGCGATCGCCGGCACCGACTTCGGCGCGCACTCACCGCGCTGGCTCTCCCGCTTCGGCGACGCCACCCGGCTGGTCGAGCGCTACCGGACCGGCCGCGTACTGCTGGCCGGCGACGCGGCGCACATCCACCCGCCGACCGGCGGAATGGGCCTCAACCTCGGCCTCCAGGACGCGTTCAACCTGGGCTGGAAGCTGGCCGCCGAGGTGGCCGGCTGGGCCCCGGACGGGCTGCTCGACAGCTACCACGCCGAGCGGCACCCGGTGGCCGCCGCCGTCCTCGACAACACCCGCGCCCAGACCGAACTGCTCTCCTCGGAGCCGGGCGCGCGGGCGGTGCGCCGGCTGGTGGCGGAGCTGATGGACTTCGACGAGGTGAACCGGTACCTGATCGAGAAGATCACCGCGCTCCAGGTCCGCTACGACTTCGGTGCGGGCCACCCGCTGCTCGGCAAGCGCATGCGCGACATCGGCCTGGAGCGGGGCCGCCTCTACGCGCTGCTGCACGCCGGCCGCGGCCTCCTGCTCGACCAGACGGGCCGACTCTCGGTCACCGGGTGGGCCGACCGGGTCGACCACGTGGCCGACCTGAGCGAGGAGTTGCCCGCCCCCGCCGTACTGCTCCGCCCCGACGGCCACGTGGCCTGGGCCGGCGACGACCAGGCCGACCTGCGCGCCCACCTGCCCCGCTGGTTCGGGGCGCCCGTACCCGCCACCGCCGCCACGACGGTGTAGGACCGCGTCAGGGCGCTGCCCCCGGCCCCGCTACGTCGCCGGCCCCTTGCCCCTCCACCGCCCCCTTGGCCTCCCCGGCTCCCCCGGCCTCCCCGGCTCCCCCGGCTTCCCCGGCGGCGAGGCCGGGGGCCGTCGGCGGGCGGCGGCGCGGCGGGGCGCCGTGCGCCAGACGGCGAGCGCGCCGAGCGCGAAGCCGATCCCGATGGCCCACCACACGCCCGGATGCTCCTCCACCCACATGCGCTGGTCTCCCGACAGGGCGAGGGCACCGGTGAGGCGACCGGTGCGCCCCGGGGGCAGACAGGCCAGAGCGAGGAACGCCACGCACCACAGGGCCGCCGCGCCGGCACCGCGTACCCACCGACGCTGCCGCAGCGCGGCCGAGGCCAGCACCCAACAACAGAGGATGCCGCTGCCGCAGAACGCGCCGAAGGCGTAGCCGGCGCCGGGTCCGAGGCCGGCCACCGCCCGCCACAGGCGATCCCCCACGAGGACCGAGGTGACCCCACCGAGGACCGCGACCCACACGATCGTGGCGATGTGCCGTTCGGACATCTTGGCTATGGAGGACATTCCGCCAAGGTTACGACACGAGGGGCCGCCCCCCGCCCCCTGAGCGGGGCGTTCGCGCTGCTCACAGGGGTGCGGGCGGGCCGGGAGCGGTGGCGGGCACGGTTCACGGAGGAGGTGGTGTCACACTCACACGCCCCGCGGTGTCTCCATGTCCAACAGGCCAACAGACCAACAGGCCGCCGGGCCAACGAGCCGCCAGGCCACCAGTCGGGCAACCAACCCGACAGCCACCCAGGCACCCGGCCACCCGGCCACCGGACAAGGAGCTGAGCATGACCCCGCGTATCCCGAAGGCAGAGATCCCCGCCGAGTTGAAGGAGAACCTGATCCAGCAGTTCGGTTCGGCGCCCGAACCGGTCGAGGTGGCGTTCAACCACCCCGCCGCAGCCGCCGCGTCCCTGGACTTCGCGGGCCGGATGAGCACGTGGGACGCGGTCGACGAGGGCCTCAAGACGTACGCGCACATGGCGGTCGCGGCGCAGGTCGGGTGTAGTTGGTGCCTGGACGTCAACTACTTCGCCGCGCTGAACCAGAACCTGGAGCCGGCCAAGGCGAGCCAGGTGCCGCGCTGGCGCGAGTCGGGGGTGTTCACGCCGCTGGAGCGGGAGGTGATGGAGTACGCCGAGGCCATGACCACCACCCCCACGACCGTCACCGACGAGCTGTCCGCGAGCCTGCTCGACCAGCTCGGGCCGGCGGGGTTGGTCGAACTCACCGTGTTCGTCGGCTTCGCCAACCTGTCGACCAGGGTGAACACGGCACACGGCGTCACGTCACAGGGTTACTCCGACGCGTGCGCGATCCCGCTGGCCACCCGCCCCGAGCAGCCCCGCGTAGCGTCGCCGGCATGACCGGTGATCCCTTCGTCGACCACCGCGGCCTGTTGTTCACGGTCGCCTACGAGATGCTCGGCTCGGCGGCGGACGCGGAGGACGTACTCCAGGAGTCCTGGCTGCGCTGGGCCGACGTGGACCGCGCGGAGGTGCGCGACCCGCGCGCCTACCTCGTACGCGTCGTCACCCGGCAGGCCCTCAACCGGCTGCGCGCGCTGTCCCGCAGCCGCGAGGAGTACGTCGGCGAGTGGCTGCCCGAACCGCTGCTGACCAGCCCCGACGTCGCCGAGGACGTCGAACTCGCGGAGAGCGTGTCGATCGCGATGCTCACCGTCCTGGAGACCCTCGGGCCGACGGAGCGGGCGGTGTTCGTGCTCCGCGAGGTCTTCGAGCTGCCGTACGGGGAGATCGCCGAGGCCGTCGGGAAGTCCGCGGCCACTGTGCGGCAGATCGGTCGGCGGGCCCGCGCGCACGTGGCGGCCCGGCGTCCGCGGATGCGGGTGAGCGGGGCGGAGCAGCGGGCCGTGGTGGAACGGTTCCTGGCCGCGCTGCGTACCGGGCGGTTGCAGGAGCTGATGGAGGTCATGGCGCCGGACGTGGTGCTGATCGCGGACGGCGGCGGGGTGGCGACCGCCGCGCTGGCACCGCTGCACGGGGCCGCGCTGGTGGCGGGGGTGCTCGCACGGGCCCACCAGGCGATGGACCCGTTCGCGACGACGACCGTATGGCTCAACGGCGCGCCAGCGGTCCGCCTCGAGGTCGACGGCGAGCCGACGGCGCTGAGCGTCGTGGTGGACGGCGGCCAGGTCACCCGCGTCTACCTGATGCGCAACCCGCACAAGCTCACCCGTCTCGACCAACCGGCGCCCCTGGCCCGGTAGTTCGGCCGACGCGTGGCGGGCCCGAGGGCCCGCCACGTCAGTCGAGACAGAACTCGTTGCCCTCGACGTCCCGCATCACGATGCACGACTCGTTGACACCGTCGGCGACCAGCAGCCGTACGCGCTCCGCGCCGAGCGCGACCAGGCGCGTGCACTCCGCCTCCAGCGCGGCCAGGCGCTCGGCGCCCACGAGCCCGGTGCCGACCCGCACGTCGAGGTGGACCCGGTTCTTGGCGACCTTGCCCTCGGGCACCCGCTGGAAGAACAGCCGCGGGCCCTCGCCCGAGGGATCGACACAGGCGAACGCCGAGTCCTGCCGCTCGGGCGGCAACGAACGAACGAAGTCGTCCCAGCTAGTGAAGCCCTCCGGCGGCGGCGGTACCTCGTACCCCAACACCTCGCACCAGAAGCGTGCGACCCGCTCGGGTTCGGCGCAGTCGAAGGTGACTTGGAACTTCCTGATCACGGCCATCGGGCCACCTTAACGGCGGGCACTGACAGACGCCGCGCTGACCGGCTCGTGTGGGGGCCGCTCGTGTGGGGCCCGGTCACATTGGCCCCGGTCGTGTTGGGCCCCGGTCGCGTGGGGCCCGGCACCCCCGCATACCACCGCCGCGCGTGGGCCGAGCCTGGGCGGCACCGCCACCCGCCACCCGCTCCCGCTACCCCTGGGTCTCCATCACGTCGGCGACCACGCAACTGACGTTGTCGGGCCCGCCGGAGGCGTTGGCGAGGTCGACGAGTTCGCGTACGGCGGGCTCCGGCTCGCCGGTCGCGGCGAGCACCCGGCGGATCTCCTCGCTCGGCACGACGGCGGACAGGCCGTCGGAGCAGAGCAGGTAGCGGTCCCCCCGCCGGGCGTCGTGCAGGCGCAGGTCGGGGGCGCCCTGGCCGAGGGCCCGCAGCAACAGGGACCGCTGCGGGTGGGAGGCGGCCTCTTCCGGGCTCAGGCGACCCTCGTCGACCATCGCCTGGACCATGGTGTGGTCGTGCGTGATCTGGAACAACTCTCCGTCGCGCAGCAGGTAGACGCGGGAGTCCCCGATGTGGACGAGCGCCAACCGCGACCCCGTCCACAACATCGCGGTGAGCGTCGTCCCCGCTTCGTCCGCCCCAGCCCCGGACCCGGCCCCGGTGACACCGCGCACGGCCCGCTGGGCCTGCTCGACGGCGTCCTCAAGGACGTTCAGCAGGTTGCCCGCCGGAATGCCGTCGGTTTCGAGCCGCTTGAGCGCGTCAACGGCGGCGGCGCTCGCGGGCCCCCCGCCACTGCCGTACCCGTCGGCGACGGCCAGCAGGCGCGTCCCGGCGTACGCGGTGTCCTGGTTGCTCGCGCGGACCAGGCCCGCGTCGGAGAGGGCGGCGTAACGGATGCCCAGCGGGCTGGTGGTCTCGGTCATGGCGGGGTCCTTCCAGGACAGGTGGTCGATGAGGAAGGTGGCCAGATCCCGCCGGGCAGCGGTGTCGGCCTCGACCTCGGCCCAGAACGCGCGGATCTCCCGGGCGGCCGCCCCCGCGTCCAGCGCGCACACGCACCGGATGCGCGCCAGCGGCATCCCCAGACGCCGGAGCCAGGCCACCAGTCGGGCCCGGTCCAGTTGCTCCGGCGCGTAACGGCGGTAGCCGGTCACCGGGTCGACGCGAGCAGGGGTCAGCAGGCCGAGTTCGTCGTACAGCCGCAACGCCTTCGGCGACAGCCGGGACGCCTTGGCGAACGCCCCGATGGTCAGCAACCCCATGCCCGCTCCTCCTCACACCGGACACGTCGCCCGGCCCCACCGATGCTGTGGGCTCCCCCAGGGGGAAGGTCAATCCTCGTCGACGGGCTACCTGACGGGGGCTCGACCGGGCCCGCTTCGCCCCGCCTGGGGGCGCGGGCTGGAGTTGGCCCGCTCGCTGGCGACGTACGGCATGCGGTGTACGGCATGCGGTGTGCGGCATGCGGTATGCGGCTTCGCGCCAGCGGCCCGGGGTCAGCGGTACGCGTCGCTACGCCGGTTCCCAGACCGAGCAGTCGTGGGCGAAGAACACGCGCCGTGGCTCGAAGTCGGCGAGCCGGTCCAGCCAGGGCTGGTAGGGCGGAACGGGCTGCTCCACGCCGTCCAGTGTCGCCTGCCGGGCCAGTTGCTCGGACGCGAAGTGGGAGGCGAGGTCGTACGCCTGGCCGGCGAGGACCACCGTGCCGTCATCCTGCCGGACGACCAGCGACTGGTGCCCTGGGGTGTGCCCGGGCGTCGGAACAACCCAGACACCCGGCCAGATCTCGACCTCGCCGGCGACCTCCTCGTAGGTCGCTCCGGGGAAGTCGACCAGTTCCTCGACGGTGTAGTCGCCCCGGCGGGCGGTGGCCAGCTCGACATCCTGGACGAGTATGGGGGTGCCGCCCAGCAGGGGGTTCCCGCCACAGTGGTCGAAGTGCAGGTGGCAGTTCACGACCATCGAAACGTCACCGAGGGCGACACCGGACGCCGCCAGCGCATCGGGGAGCGCGCGCCGGCGCGGCCGGTAGTGCGCCTCGGTTTCGGGACCCGCGTCGCCGATGCCGGTGTCGAAGAGGATCAGCCCGTCACCGTGGCGCACGAGGTAGGCGAGGACGGGTTCGACGCGTGGCCGCGGACCACCGGTCTCCGACGCGGGCCGAACGAAGTACCCGAGATCAAGCCGCCGCACCGCCACGCTCTTCCCCATACCGGCCATCCTGACAGCCCGCCCCGCACGGTCCAGCAGGTCCGCTGACAGCGGAACGGGGGGCGGGGCGGCCGTGGAGCCGCTGAGGGGGTCGGAAGCTCGTGGAGCAGAGGGCCGGCAGGTTTCGGTCCGCTTCACGGAAGTCAGGCCCCAGCCCAGAGGCGCACCCCTCACCCGTGCGACACGCCACTTTTGCAAGCGGTCGCTTGCAAAAGTTAGCGACGGGCGGCAGCATCGCAGGCATGGCAGCACTGAACGTCGGCAACCTCGGCGAGTTCCTGCGGGAGCAGCGGCGTACGGCCCAGCTCTCGTTGCGGCAGCTCGCGGACGCGGCGGGGGTGTCGAATCCGTACCTCAGCCAGATCGAGCGCGGACTGCGGAAGCCGAGCGCCGACATCCTCCAGCAGTTGGCCAAGGCGCTGCGGATCTCCGCCGAGACGCTGTACGTCCAGGCCGGCATCCTCGACGCGCGGGACCGGGCCGAGGCCGAGGTCACCAGCGCGATCCTGACCGACCCGACCATCACGGAGCGGCAGAAGCAGGTGCTGCTCCAGATCTACGAGTCGTTCCGCAAGGAGAACGGCACCGAGTCGGGCCGCCCGGCCGGCGCCGCCGACCACGGCGGTCCCGCTCCCGACGCCCCGGCCAGCAACGCGCCGGGTGCCCCTCGCGACGGCATAGCCGACGCCGCGGACAGCGGCCCCCAGCACCCCGCGAGCGGCACGCCCGGCACCAACCCCGGCCCGCGCCCGGCCGCCACACACCCGGGCGCGGCCACCCCGGCACCGGCACCCCCAAGACGCGGCGGGGCCCAGCCCCACACCCCCGACGAGGCGTAAGCCGCCGACGCCGCCCCGGCCCACCCGACCGGCCCGCGGCTCGCGACCAGCAACCCGCAAACCGGCAACCGGCAACCGGAACAGCAGCCGACAGGCAGAACAGCACCGACACGGCAGAACCGAACAGCACGGCAGCGCACCTTGCCCTGACCGATCCGGGAGGACACCCGTCATGGCCAGCACCGAAGATCTCCGCAAGCGCATCATCAACCCGACCCCGCTGTACGCCGTGGCCGGCGCCGCCGACCTCGCGGCCGAGAAGTTGAAGGAAGCCCCGGCGCTGTTCGACCGGCTCGTCGCCGAGGCGCCCGGGCGGATCGCGGCCGTACGGGACACCGACCCCAAGGCCGTCCAGGAGCGGGTCTCGCAGCAGGCGCAGCAGACCCAGGCCAAGCTGAGCGAGTTGCTGAGCGGCCTCGACACCGACATCAAGAAGCTCCGCGAGACGGCCCAGGACCTCACGTTGCAGGGCGTGGGCCGGGTCGCCGAGTACGCGGTGCGCGCCCGCGACACCTACGACGAGTTGGCCGTACGCGGCCGGGGTGCCGTGCAGACGTGGCGCGGCGAGACCTCCGACGAGGAGGAGGAGGTCGACGGCGAGACCGACGCGCCGGGCGAACTCGGTACGGCTCGGGACACGGCGCCGCCCCGTACCCGCCCCACCCACCGCATCGCCACCCCGCCGCCCGCCGCCCCGGCGCGCCCCGCCCGGCCGGCCCGGCCCGTCGGCCGCCCTTCGCGACCCCGGCCCCGGCCGACGGCGCGAAGGGCAGCGGGACGGTCGCAGGTGACGGGGCCGCGAAGGGCGGCGGGACGGCGAAGGCCAACGGCACCGCGAAGGCCAACGGCAGCGCCGCCGCGAGCACCGGCGGCGCGGCGAGCGCCGACGCGCCCGCCACCACACAGGGCGCCCCCGCAAAGGACGCCTCCGCCAAGGAGACCCCCACCCAGGGCACGTCCACTCAAGGCACGTCCACCCAGGGCACGCCCGCCAAGGGCGCCCCCGCCACCACCAAGAGCGCCGGGGCCCCGGAGGACGGCGGCAGCGCGGGCGGGACCCGGCCGGCCGGTCAGCGGTCGGCGGCCCCGAAGCCGACGCCACCGGGCGCGACCCCCACCCCGAACGCGAACCCGAACGCGAACCCGGGCGCGAACCCGAACGGCGACCCGACGGTGAAGAAGCCCGCGCCCAAGTCCGCGGAGTGACGCACCGGCCGGCACCGCCCAGGCCGGTCTCCAGCCCGTCCGCGTCCCCGACCCCGTTGGCCCGACGGGGTCGGGGACGTACGCGGCGGGGCCGGCCGGGGGCGGGCGGGCAACGGTCTGGCGGCGGGCCGAGCGTGCCCCGCGTGCCCGTTCCGCCGTACGGGTACCGTTGCCGCTGACACGCCCGACGGAAGCGATGGACGCTCACTACATCTCAGGCGGTGGATGACGTGCTGGTGCAGGGATTCAACGAGATTTTCTACTGGGTCTCCTGGGGGTTGCTGCTCTTCAGCCTGTTCGCCTTCGTCGACTCGGCGATCCGCCGTGAGGACGCGTACCGGGCCGCGGACAAGCAGACCAAGCCCTTCTGGCTCATCCTGCTGGGCATCGCGACGGCGGCGAACCTGTTCCTGTCCGTCATGTCCTTCATCCCGATCATCGGGCTCATCGCGACGATCGTGTACATGGTGGACGTACGACCCGCGCTGCGACAGGTCTCCGGTGGTCGTGGTCGGCGCGGCGGCTCCAGCTCGGACGGCCCGTACGGCCCGTTCAACGGCCGCTGAGCCCGCGCACCACCCGCCAACTCCCCCACGGGCGCCAGTTCCCCCCACGGGCGACGGGCCCCCGACGGGCGCCGGGCCCCGCGCCCGTCGCCGGCCCCACGGCTTCGCCCGTCAGCCCCGCTCCTCAGCCCCGGCACGCCGCCGCGCGGCGGCGCGGCGCGTCAGGCCCCGCTCGCTACGTCCCGTGCGACCCGGTCACGCGCCGCCGCGATCCAGCAGCAGCACCGCCACGTCGTCCGTCAGCTCGCCGCCGTTGAGTTCGCGGACCTGCGTCACCGCGGCGTCCAACAGCGTCTCGCCCGACAGGCCGGCCGCCTGGAGGGCGCGGACGAGTTCGACCATGCCCTCCTCGCCCAGCCGGTCGCTGCCCGCGCCGACCCGGCCCTCGATGAGCCCGTCGGTGTACATCATCAGGCTCCACTCCGCGCCCAGCTCCACCTCCCGGCACGGCCAGCGCGCGCCCGCGAGCAGGCCGAGCGCGGGGCCGCCGTCCTCGTACGGAAGGAGGTCGGGGGCCTGCCCGTGGTGGGTGAGGAGCGGGGCCGGGTGTCCGGCCAGGTACAACCCGGCGCTGCGGCCCTCGGGGGCGATGTCCACCGTGCACAGGGTGGCGAAGATCTCCTCGTCGTCCCGCTCGTGCTCCAGCACCTCCTGGAGCGTGCACAGCAGCGCGTCGCCGCTGAGTCCGGCCAGCGTCAGCGCCCGCCACGCTATGCGCAGCTCGACGCCGAGCGCGGCCTCGTCCGGGCCGTGCCCGCACACGTCGCCGATCATCGCGTGCACCACCCCGTCGGGGGTGCGCACCGTGTCGTAGAAGTCGCCGCCGAGCAGCGCGCGGCTGCGCCCCGGGCGGTAGCGCGCGGCGAACCGCAGGTCGGAGCCGTCCAACAACGGCGTCGGCAGCAGCCCGCGCTCCAGGCGCGCGTTCTCCCGCGCGCGCAGCCGCGACTCGCTGAGCTGGCGGCGCGCGCGGTCGGCGCGCTTGCGCTCCACCGCGTACCGCACGGCGCGGCTGAGCACCCGGTCGTCCAGTTCGCCGCGGAACAGGTAGTCCTGAGCGCCGACCCGCACCGCCTCCGCGGCGCGCTCCGCGTCCTCCTCGGCGGTCAGCGCGAGCACCGCGTGGCCGGGGGCGATGCGCAGGACCTGGCGCAACGTCTCCAGCGCGTCGGTCCCGCCCCCGCCCGCCTCGCCGTCGTCGGGCCCCGGCAGGGCCAGGTCGAGGACGATGCACTGGGCCTCGTCGGTGAGCAGTCGCTCCGCCTCGGTGAGGTTACGGGCGGTGCGCACCCGCACCGGTTTGCCCTCGGAGTCCGTGAGTTCCGGCATCGCGAGCGCCCCGGAGGGGTCGTCCTCGATCACCAGCAGGCTGATCCCGGCGTCCGGCCGCGGGCCCGGCGGCGCCGATAACGCGGCGGCCGATGCCTCTCGCTGGCGCGGCACGGGTACGGGTGCCGGTACGGGCATCGTTCCCTTTCCTTGTCTCCCCCGAGACGCGTCGCGGTCCGCCCCTCACCATGCGCCTGGCCGCCCGTCGCGGCCGGCCCATGGTGCCCGGCGCGGCGCGGCTGACCCATGGTGTGGGGGGCCTCCGAGCCCGGTCGCCACCGCCCCGCCGGCCGCGCGAGGCGGGCGACGGCACGCGGGCTGCTGGGCCCCGGGCGACACCAGGCCGCCCGCCCCGGCCACGCGCCGCAACCGCTGAGTCGGAAGGGCCCGGTGTGCTTGCCGGGTGTTGCCAGGCGACCCTAGCGAACCCTGGCGGCACAACGGAATGCCACCCGGCCCGCTGGTCAGGGTCATATGCCGTGGCCCGTACGGGTATGGGCGGACCCCCGATCCGGCGGGTACACGCCAACACCGAGCGGCCCACCCACGGCTCCCGGCACACCCGTGCTCGGTCCCACCCGCGCGGCCCAGCTCACCCGCACAATCCAGCCCACCCGCACAGCCCAGCCGTCCACGCGCCCCCGCGCGGCCCGCCGGGCCCGGCCGGCTACTCCTCGGGCGCGCGCTCCTTCGCCGGTTGGCCCTTGGCCGGCTGCCCCTTGGCCGGTCGCTCCTCCGCCGGGTCGGGCGCCTGCTCGGTGGGGGCGTCGGGGCGGACGACGCCCAGGATCTCCATCGAGCCGGCGCCCGCCAGCGTCACGTTCCGGCCGGGGCGCGGGGCGTGCACGATGGTGCCGTCCCCCACGTATATGCCGACGTGGCTCGCGTCCCGGTGATAGATGATCAGGTCACCCGGCCGCATGTCCTTCACGTCCACCTTGGGCAGTTGGCGCCACTGCTCCTGGGACGTGCGCGGGATGGTCTCGCCGGCCGCGCCCCAGGCCCGCAGCGTCAGCCCCGAGCAGTCGAAGGTCTTCGGGCCCTCGGCGCCCCACTCGTACGCCTTGCCGATCTGCTCCGTGGCGAAGGCGACGGCCCGCTCACCGGCCGGGGTCGCCTTGCCCCTGGCGTCCTTGACCGCGCCCGAACGCAGCCATTGCGCCTGGGCCTTGGCCGCCTTCTCGGCCTCCAGCTCGCGCAGCCGCTCGCGCTCCTTCGCGGCGAGCTTGGACTCCAGCTTCTTCGCCGCGTCCAGCTTGGCCTTGACGTCCTTGCGCGCGGCGTCCCGCTGCGTGCGGGACTGTTCGAGCCGGGCCCACTTGGCGCTGGCGTCCTTGGCGTACCGGTCGAGGTCGGCCTGGGTGCGGGCCAGGCTGCCGAGCACGCCCTTGGTGGCGTGCTGGCCCTTGCGGGCGAGCGCCACGCCGTCGAGGAAGCCCTCCGGGTCGGCGTTGAGCCACACCCGCGCCTCGGGCGACATGCCGCCGCTGCGGTACTGCGCCCTGGCCATGGCCCCGGCCTGCTTGCGCAGCGCGGCCATCTCCCGCTGCGTCGCGGCGATGGACTTCGCGATGCGGTCGAGTTCCTTGCCCTGCTCGCGCTGGCGCTCCCGCGCCAGGTTGTACGCGTCGGTGGCCCGCTCCGCCTCGCGGTAGAGGGCCTCGACCCGGCGGTGCACCTCCGCGAGTTCCTTGGCGCTCCTGGGCTTGGGCTCGGCGGGGGCCGCCTGCGCCACCCCGGGCGTCGCCAGTATCCCGGCCACCGCGCACACCAGGGCCGCGGCCCGCGCCACCCCGCGCCCGCGGCGCGGCGCGCCGCCACCGCCCGTACCCCGCTCCCGCGCCTGCTCCCGTCGCACCGGTCGGCCTCCGTTTCCCCGCGATCACCCGGACCTACTGATACGTAACGCCGGATCGTGCCACGTCACGCCCCCGAACGACAGGGGTGTGGAAAAACCCCACCAAGGGCCCACCCACCTTCCCCCACACGGGTCACCCCGAGCCCACCCGCCCCACCTCCACCCCCGCCCGGCCACGCGACCTCGCCCCCGTACGTGCCTCCGTACGACGCCGTACGACGCCGCACGACCCCGCCTGGCCCCGTCCGACGCCACACGGCACCCGCTCCGCCCCCGCCCTCGTACGACCCGGCCGCCGCCCCCGCGAGCACACCTGACCCACCAGCCCACCGCGCCGCGCCCCACCCCAGGCGTTCCGGCCTCCACCGCCCCACCCGTGCGCTCACGCCCCACCACGTCACCAGTGACACACGGCCGCACAGGCACCCCTGCCCTACCAAACGACCAGCTCAGCACCGCTGATTCACCCTCGCCGTCAGGTTCTCCGGGTAAGCCACCACACCGATGGGTGAGGTTCACCCTCCGTTCACTCACGCCAGTCGACGGCTTCACCTGATCTGCCTAATTTCGGCCTTACACAGTGCGAGTCGCACCAGCCAATGGGCATCGCGCCAGGCAGGGAGCACTAGCCCTGTCACCGACATCGACTCTCTCTTCGCACGCCGTCCCCACCGGCGGCTTCTGGAAGGAACTCCCGAAAGTGAAGCTTCAGCGCAAGAACCGGCTTCGCGCCATTGCCGCCGGTGCTCTCGCCGTGTCCGGCGCCCTGGTCCTCACGGCGTGCGGCTCGGACGACAACAGCGGCGGGGACGGCGACAAGAAGACCAACGGGGCGATCAAGTGCGACGGCAAGGGCAAGATCCTCGCCTCCGGTTCGTCCGCGCAGCGTGACGCCATGGACCTGTGGGTCAAGGACTTCGGCAACGAGTGCAAGGACATCAGCGTCAACTACAAGGGCACTGGCTCGGGCGCTGGCATCCAGGAGTTCCTGCAGGGCAAGACGCAGTTCGCCGGCTCCGACTCGGCGCTCAAGCCCGAAGAGGTCACCGCGTCGAAGAAGGTCTGCAAGACCGGCCAGGGCATCAACCTGCCGATGGTCGGCGGCCCGATCGCGATCAGCTTCAACGTCTCCGGCGTGGACAAGCTGACGCTCGACGCCGAGACCGTCGCGAAGATCTTCGACTCGAAGATCACCAAGTGGAACGACAAGGCGATCCAGAAGCTCAACCCGGACGCCAAGCTGCCCGACCTCAAGATCCAGGCGTTCCACCGCTCGGACGACTCGGGCACCACCGACAACTTCACCAAGTACCTCAAGGCCGCCGCCCCCTCGGCGTGGCCCTACGAGCCGGCCAAGGCGTGGGCGGGCAAGGGCGGCCAGTCCGCTGACGGCTCCTCCGGTGTCGCCGCGCAGGTCAAGCAGGTCAACGGCGCGATCTCGTACTTCGAGCTCTCGTACGCGGCCTCCAACGGCACCAAGACCGTCGACCTGGACACCGGCGCCGACGCGCCGATCCCGGCCACCGTCGAGAACGCCTCCAAGGCCATCGCCGAGGCGAAGGTCGTCGGCACCGGCAAGGACCTCGCGCTGAAGCTCGCGTACGACACCAAGGCCCCGGGCGCGTACCCGATCACCCTGGTCACGTACGAGATCGCCTGCGACAAGGGCAACGACGCCGGCAGCCTGGCGGCCCTCAAGTCCTTCCTCGGCTACACCGCCAGCGAGGCCGGTCAGGGCTCGCTGAAGGAGCTGGGCTTCGCCCCGCTGCCGCCCGAGGTCGCCACCAAGGTCCGCGACACCGTCACCACCCTCTCCTAACCCCGAGCGCGGCTGGTCCCCGGTAGCTCGCACCCCAGGTGGGCGTGCGGCACGAGAACGGGGGCCAGCCGCGCCTTCCGGTGCACCGCCGCGCCAGGAGCCGCACCCAGGCTCCGCAGACCGGAGAAACACATGGACATAACACCCACCTCCCCCACCAGCCCGCCACCCGAGAAGCAGCCGCCGCTCGCGGTGGACAAGGTGAGCTCGGGCAAGGCCACCCGGCCCGGTGACCGGATCTTCCTCGGCCTCTCCCGTGGCTCCGGCATCACCCTGCTGGTCGTCATGGCGGCCATCGCCCTCTTCCTGACCGTCCGGGCCGCCTCGGCGCTCAGCAAGAACGAAGGCAACTTCCTCACCACCTTCGAGTGGAACGCCGACAGCGCGGAGCCCAGCTTCGGCATCGCGGTCCTGCTCTTCGGCACCGTCGTCAGCGCCATCATCGCGATGATCATCGCGGTCCCGGTGGCCGTCGGCATCGCCCTGTTCATCTCGCACTACGCCCCGCGCGCCATCGCCGCGCCGCTCGGCTACGTGATCGACCTGCTCGCCGCGGTCCCCAGCATCGTCTACGGCCTGTGGGGCGCGCTCTTCCTGGTGCCGCACCTCGAAGGGCTCTACAAGTGGTTCGACGACTACTTCGGCTGGACCGGCATCCTGGCGTACAACGACGGCACGCCGCGTTCGCTGTTCACCATCGGCATCCTGCTCGCGATCATGATCCTGCCGATCGTCACCAGCGTCAGCCGTGAGGTCTTCCTCCAGTCCCCGAAGATGCACGAGGAGGCGGCGCTCGCGCTCGGCGCGACCCGCTGGGAGGTCATCCGGATGTCGGTGCTGCCCTTCGGCCGCTCCGGCATCATCAGCGCCTCCATGCTCGGCCTCGGCCGCGCGCTCGGCGAGACGATGGCCGTCGCCACGGTGCTCTCCACCAGCTTCGACATCCAGACCAGCCTGCTCGACGGCGGCGGCGGCACCATCGCCCAGAACATCGCGAGCGGCTTCAAGGAAGCCAGCGACGACGGCCGCGACGCGCTGATCGCCTCCGGCCTAGTGCTCTTCCTGCTGACCCTCGTCGTCAACGGCGCCGCCCGCCTCATCGTCGCCCGCCGCAAGGAGTACTCGGGGGCCAACGCATGAGCCACGCTCCCCTGGCCCCTCAGGCGCAGACGCAGACGCAGACAGACCAGCTCGCCGCACCTTCGCGCCGTGTGGGCGGAGAGATCATCGAAAGGTGCGGGGCATGAACGACATCATGGTCGACAAGACCACCGACTTCGCCAGCGCTCCGAAGACCTCGACGCTGCGCCAGCCGCGCCTGCCGGCCTGGGCCCCGATCGGCCTGGTCGCCCTCTCGATCCTGCTCGGCTGCGGCATCGGCATCGCCGCCGACCTGGACAGCAAGATCCAGTGGGGCCTCATATCGGCCATCCTGTTCGTGGGCATCACCTTCGCCCTCACCGCGAAGGTGGAGGGCAAGCGGCAGGCCAAGGACCGGCTGGCCACCAGCCTGGTCTGGGTCTGCTTCCTACTGGCGATCGTCCCGCTGGCCTCGCTCATGTACGAGACGATCGACCGCGGCTCCAAGGTCCTCGACGGCGCCTTCCTGTCCCACTCGATGAACGGCGTGCTGACCACCCAGCCGGGCGGCGGCATCTACCACGCGATCATCGGCACCCTGGAGCAGGTGGGCATCGCCACCCTGATCGCCGCCCCCATCGGCCTGCTGACCGCCGTCTACCTGGTGGAGTACGGCCGGGGCAAGCTCGCGAAGGCGGTCACGTTCTTCGTGGACGTCATGACCGGCATCCCCTCGATCGTCGCCGGTCTGTTCATCCTCAGCCTGTGGATCATCATCCTCGACTTCGACTACTCGGGCTTCGCCGGCGCCATGGCGCTGGCCATCCTGATGATGCCGGTCGTCGTCCGCTCCACCGAGGAGATGCTCAAGCTCGTCCCGAACGAGCTGCGCGAGGCGTCGCTGGCGCTCGGCGTGCCCAAGTGGCGCACCATCCTCAAGGTGGTCCTGCCGACCGCGATCGGCGGCATCACCACCGGCGTCATGCTCGCCATCGCGCGTATCGCCGGTGAGACGGCGCCGATCGTCCTGCTGGTCTTCGGCGAGAAGGTCATCAACAACAACCCCTTCGAGGGCGCCCAGTCGTCGCTGCCGTTCTACATCTACGAGCAGTGGAGCCTCGGCAACGAGGCGTCCTACGACCGCGCCTGGGCGGCAGCCCTCGTGCTGATCGCCTTCGTCATGATCCTGAACCTGGTCGCGCGCGGCATCGCCCGCTGGAAGGCCCCGAAGACCGGCCGCTGAGGCCCCGTACTCCGGCTCCGCCGCCGCGGGGTCGACGTAGAAAAGAAGTGATTCACATGGCCAAGCGCATCGACGTCAGCGGCCTCACCGCGTACTACGGCTCGCACAAGGCCATCGAGGACATCTCGATGACCGTCGAGCCCCGCTCCGTGACCGCCTTCATCGGCCCCTCGGGCTGCGGCAAGTCCACCTTCCTGCGCACCCTCAACCGCATGCACGAGGTCACCCCCGGCGGCCGGGTCGAGGGCAAGGTGATGCTGGACGACGAGAACCTCTACGGCTCCGGCGTCGACCCCGTCTCCGTGCGCCGCACGATCGGCATGGTCTTCCAGCGCCCCAACCCGTTCCCCACCATGTCGATCTTCGACAACGTGGCGGCGGGCCTGCGCTTGAACGGCTCGTACCGCAAGAGCGAGCTGAACGACGTGGTCGAGAAGTCGCTCAAGGGCGCCAACCTCTGGAACGAGGTCAAGGACCGGCTGAACAAGCCCGGCTCCGGCCTCTCCGGCGGTCAGCAGCAGCGCCTGTGCATCGCCCGCGCCATCGCGGTCGAGCCGCAGGTCCTGCTGATGGACGAGCCGTGCTCGGCGCTCGACCCGATCTCCACCCTCGCCATCGAGGACCTGATCGGCGAGCTGAAGGAGCGGTTCACGATCGTCATCGTGACGCACAACATGCAGCAGGCGGCCCGCGTCTCGGACCGTACGGCCTTCTTCAACCTCGCCGCCGTCGGCCAGCCCGGCAAGCTCATCGAGATCGACGAGACCGAGCGGATCTTCTCCAACCCGTCCGTGCAGGCCACCGAGGACTACATCTCCGGCCGCTTCGGCTGATCGGCCCGGCGCTCGCCCCGAGGTACGCGCCACGGGGCGGGCCGTGCAAGAGCAGCTTTGCGGTGCTGCATGGCGGTGCCACCGCAAGGCGATGGGCCCGCCCCCCGGCTCCCGGGGGGCGGGCCGCACCATCCCCGGGCCCGGCACACCGGCGTACGACGCGCTCCCGCCGGCCCGAGAGCCCACGACCGATCCTGCCGAGCCCTACCGATCCGCGGCTGGACCGCCCCGCGCGTACCCGGCCGGGTGCCGAGCGGGAGGCGGGTGGCGGGGAACGGAAGGCGGGCGGCGGAACGCGTCGCGGGCCCCCGCGACATCTGCCGCGAGGGCCCGCGTCACGGGACAGCCGCCCCGAGGAGCCCGGCCGCGTCCGCCGGGTCGTGCGCCCCACCGGGCGCCGGTCAGCCGGACGAGGCGGATCAGCCGAAGGCCAGTCGCACGATCCAGTAGCTCACGGCGGCGACCACCGCCGCGGCCGGCATCGTGATGAACCAGCCCATGATGATGTTCTTGGCGACGCCCCAGCGGACCGCCTTGACCCGCCTGGTGGCGCCCACGCCCATGATTCCCGAGGTGATCACGTGCGTCGTGGAGATGGGCGCGTGGAACATGAAGGACGCGGTGTACATCACCGAGGCCGCGGTCGTCTCGGCCGCGAAGCCCTGCGGCGGGTCCAGTTCGATGATCCGGCGGCCCAGGGTGCGCATGATGCGCCAGCCGCCGGCGTACGTACCGAGCGAGAGCATCAGCGCACAGACGATCTTCACCCAGACCGGGATCGGGTCGCCCGAGTCCTCGACGTCGGCGATGACCAGGGCCATCACCACGATGCCCATCGTCTTCTGGGCGTCCTGGAGCCCGTGCCCGAGCGCCATGCCCGCCGCCGACACGGTCTGCGCGATGCGGAAGCCGCGCTTGGCCTTGTGCGGGTTGGAGTTCCGGAACATCCACATGATCGCGACCATCACCAGATAGCCGAGGATCAGGCCGACGAACGGCGAGACGAACATCGGGATGACGATCTTCTCGATCACCCCGGACCAGATGACGTCGATACCCCCGGCGAGCGCCGCGCCGACCATGCCGCCGAACAGGGCATGCGAGGACGAGGACGGCAGGCCGTAGTACCAGGTGACGAGGTTCCACACGATCGCCCCGACCAGCGCGGCGAAGAGGATGCCCATCCCCTTGTCGCCCTCGGGCGTCTGGATCAGCCCTTCACTGACGGTCTTGGCGACCCCGCTGCCAAGGAAGGCTCCGGCGAGGTTCATCACCGCGGCCATCGCCAGCGCGGCGCGCGGCGTCAGCGCCCGGGTGGAGACGGAGGTGGCGATGGCGTTGGCGGAGTCGTGGAAGCCGTTCGTATACGTGAAGAAGAGCGCGACCCCGATGGTCACGACGAGCGCGAAGGTGTCCACCGTGGGTCAGGACTCCTTGACCGCGATGGTCTCGACGGTGTTGGCGACGTGCTCGAAGGCGTCGGCCGCCTCCTCCAACACGTCGACGATCTGCTTGAGCTTGAGTACGTCCATCGCGTCGTACTTGCCGTTGAACAGATGGGCCAGGAGCTTGCGGTGGATCTGGTCCGCCTGGTTCTCCAGCCGGTTGACCTCGATCCAGTACTCCGTGAGGTTGGTCATGGTGCGCAGGTTCGGCATCGCCTCGGCCGTCAGCTCGGCGGCCCTGGCCAACACCTCGATCTGCTGCTCGACGCCCTTGGGCAACTCCTCCACCTGGTAGAGGACGACCAGGTCAACGGCCTCCTCCATGAAGTCCATGATGTCGTCGAGCGACGAGGCGAGGGTGTAGATGTCCTCGCGGTCGAACGGCGTGATGAAGGACGAGTTGAGCTGGTGGAAGATCGCGTGGGTCGCGTCGTCGCCCGCGTGCTCCGCCGCCCGCATGCGCTCGGCGATCTCGGCCCGAGCGGAGGAGTCCGCCCCGAGCAGTTCCATGAGGAGCTTGGAGCCGGTCACGATGTTGTCCGCTGAGGCGGCGAACATGTCGTAGAAGCTCGTCTCCCTGGGGGTCAGACGAAAGCGCACTGGGGCATCCTCTGGGTGCAGCGGATTCGGTCTCGTTGATGCTAGGCACAACATCCGGCCATGGCTAACCGGCATTCCACCAGTGTCGCCTATCGGGCAGAGTGCCTATAACGGGGCCCGGCCGCCATCAGCTCCATTCGGTACCATGTACCCCGTAGGGGTATATGAGGCTCTCACCGGTCGAAAGGACGCCATGACGACGACGGCAGCCGACAGCGGGGCCGCCCGCGATGGCGACCAGCCCCAAGCTCCCAGCGACGCCCTGCCCGCCACCACATCAGCCGAAACCGGCGAGATCACGGCGGCGACGCAGGTCACAGTGTCCCGCGCGGACGGGGCCCGCGACCAGACCCGTGACGCCACCTCGTCCTGCGCGGGCCATGCGAGCGAGGTCACAGGCGACGCCGCCACGGGCGGCCCGCCCGGACCGCACGGGTACACCAAGCAGCGCGACCAACACCTCAAGCGGCTGCGCCGGATCGAGGGACAGATCCGTGGCCTGCAACGGATGGTTGACGAGGACGTCTACTGCATCGACATCCTCACCCAGGTCTCGGCCAGCACGAAGGCGCTGCAGTCCTTCGCGCTGCAACTGCTCGAGGAGCACCTGCGGCACTGCGTCGCGGACGCCGCGGTGCGCGGCGGCGAGGAGGCCGACACCAAGGTCGCCGAGGCCACGGCCGCCATCGCCCGGCTGCTGCGCACCTGACCGCACCGCCGACCGGCCCGCCGGTCGGCGGCCGGTTCGATCGGCGGCGGCGCGCGCCGCGCGGGTCGCGGGTCGCGGGTCGCGCCGAGCGGCTCAGGAAGCGCTGTGGTCGTGGTCTCTCTCACGCTCGCGAGCCGGCTCAGAACTGGCGGAATCTGATCGGTCCACATGGACGCGGAGCACGGCGTCGATGTGGTCCGCGCTCATCCGCTCCTCGGCCACGCTCGACGCGGCGATCATCAACTCGCCGTACAGGTCGATCTCGACGAGGGCCACATGGTCCGAGACCGACGGCCCCTGACGCGCCACCATGTGTGTCACCTCCTCCGAGCCCGGGCCTGTCGGCCGCTCTGGTCACCGCCGTGGTCGCCGGACTTCTCGCCGGCCGTGTCGCCAGCGTTCCAGCGTAGGGACAGGCACACACCGCGCACATGGCACGGATGGGTCATTTCCATGGGCCGAACCCGTCCGCGGAGCTAATTCTTCGGCGAATCGACCGTGCCCGCGTAGATATCCGCGGGCTTGGGAGGACGCAGGGCGACCGCCGCGCCGAATGCGTACAACTCGGTCGTGGAGACCACGTCCGTCTCCCGGCGTTGCCCACCGGCGGCGTTGGTCATGGTGAACCGGTGCCGGATCTTCCGCAACCGGCCCCGCGCGTCGAGGAAGGCGTCGAAGCGCACCGCGTCGGTGGCGAACCCCCGCGCCGCGGCCCGCAACACCCCACGGGCGTACGGCTCCGCGGCGCGCGCCGCCGCGTCCAGGTCGGCGACACCCCGGTAGTGCCGCAGCCCGCCGCGCGCCGGCGCCCCACGCCCGACGACGCTCACCTGCCGGGCGCCGCGCAGGAGTTGGGCCGCCACCAGCGGGTCGGTCGCGCCCCCGGTGACCAGGTTCCCGTCGGCGACCCGGGTGCTGTCCACCCGCACCCAGCGGTCGTCGGGCACCCCCGCGCCCCGGTTGAACAGGAACAGCTCGGCGGGCGCGAGGAGTTCGGTGATCGGCTCGTGCTCGTCGTCGCCCACCGCGTCCTTCGGCAGACGCACCCGCAGCCGCCCCATCCGCTCGACGAAGTCGTAGCCGCCGCTGCCCTGGATGGCGACCCGGGTCGCGCCGGCGGCCGTCTCCACCGACGTACGCACCCGGGCGCTACCGGCCCGCGCGAGCGCCCCCGCGGCCTCGCGCAGCACCGCCGGCGCGGCACCCACCTCCCGCTCGGCGGGCTCGGCGGAACCGGTGAGGTTCGCCCCCGGGTCGCCGATCGGGCCGCTGCCGATGTCCCACTCGTCGGCGACGCGCTCCTGGGCCAGCCCCTCGCCGGCCTCCTCGGGATCGGCGCGCGACGAGCACCCGGCCGTGGCCACCAGCGTGACCACGAGGCCGCCCGCCACGACGGCGACCGCGCCACCGCCGCACCTGTGCCGCCGCACCGACATCCGGACCGATCTCTGGACCCTCATCGACGTCCGACCCCCTGACCGTTGTCGCGCCCGTGTCCCACGCGTCGCGCCGCGCCCCGCGTACCGCACCGGACACAGCGCGGGCCGGGCCGTCATGACGACGGTGAAATATGTTCCGTTCAACGATCGCCCCTGAGGGCCGTCACGGCCGGGTAGCGTGGGTACGTGCTTGACTCGGGCTCCGACATACACGAGACGACCACCATCGAAACGGGCGCCTTCTGCCTCGCCCGCTGCTCTTGCGGCTGGTCAGGACCCGCGCGCAGAGCCCGCTCCCGGGCTCGTACCGACGCCGACGAACACCGCGCGACACGGGCGGCACACCCCGTGCCCTCCGTCCCCGCTCCTCCACACACCGGTCGCTGACAGCGCATCGAGGCCGCCTCGGGCGCGCCGGCCAGCCGCGCGCGCCCCCTCTCGGCCAGTCGGCCACAGCTCACCCCTCCCCCGCCGACCCCGCATACTAGGCCGAGAATGTCATGGCCATGCCTCCTCGTGCGGGTCCGCGACCGCCGCCACGGAACCGGCACCCGCCGTACGCCCTCTGCGTAGAGGAGACCCACATCGAGAGGGAGGGCAGGATGGACAGGCGCACACTGCTGGCAGCCGGCACCGGACTGGCCGTGACGGCCACGGGGACCGTCGCGTGCGACGGCGAGGCCAGCCCGCCTGCCCCGAGCAACGAGGGCGGCGCCCCACGCACCACCCCGCGCGAGGCCACCTCACCCGCCACCACCTCGGCCTCGGCCCGCGCCGGCAAGCCCCGGGCCGCCGACTGGACCGCGCTCGGCAAGGGGCTGCGCGGCGGCCTGATCCGCCCGTCCGACGCCGACTACGCCCAGGCCAGGCAGCTCTACAACACCCGCTTCGACCACCAACGCCCGGCCGCCATCGCGTACGTGGCCCACACCTCCGACATCGCCGAGTGCCTGGCCTTCGCCCGGCGCCACGGCACCCCCCTCGCCATCCGCAGCGGCGGCCACAGCTACGCCGGCCACTCCGGCGGCACCGACCGGCTGGTCATCGACGTCTCCCGGCTGCGCTCCATACGCACCGGCGCCGGCACCGCGACGATAGGCGCCGGCGCCAAGCTCATCGACGTCTACACCAGCCTCGGCGCCCACGGCGTCACCATCCCCGCCGGCTCCTGCCCCACCGTCGGCATATCCGGCCTCACCCTCGGCGGCGGCCACGGCGTGGTCTCGCGCGCGTACGGGCTCACCTCCGACAGCCTCGTCGGCGCCACCGTCATCACCGCGGACGGCAAGGCGGTGCAGACCGCCAAGGACCGGGAGGCCGAGCTGTTCTGGGCGCTGCGCGGCGCGGGAAGCGGCAATTTCGGCGTCGTGACCGAACTCCGCTTCCGCACCCACAAGGCGGCGGCCGGCGTCAGCGCGTACCTCACCTGGCCCTGGTCGAAGGCGGCGGCCGTACTCCGCGCCTGGCAGGCGTGGGGCCCGACGCAGCCCGACGAGATCTGGTCCGCGCTGCACTTCTCCGCCGCCCCCGGCCGCACCCCCACCGTCTCGCTCAGCGCGTTCTCCCTCGGCACCTACGGCGACCTGCAGAACGCCCTCGACCGCCTCGCCGACGCGGCCGGCGCCAGCGCGAAGAGCGTGAGCCTGCGCCGCCGTAGCTACCTGGACGCCATGCGCGTGTACGCCGGCTGCTCCACCCACTCCACCACCCAGTGCCACCTGTCCGGCACCACGCCGGGCCGCGAGGCGACGGGCGCGCTGCGCCGCGAGACCTACGGCGCCCGCTCCGACTTCTTCGACCGCTCCCTGAACCAGCAGGGCATCCGCGCCCTGCTCGACCAGGTGGAGCGGTACGGCCGGGGCACCGGCGGCGGCGCGGTCAGCGTCGCGCTCACCGCGCTGGGCGGCGCGGTCAACCGCGTCGCCCCGCTGGCCACCGCCTTCGTGCACCGCAGGTCGCGGATGCTGGCGCAGTACACCGCCTCGTGGCCGGCGGGCCGTTCGGGCGCCACGCAGACGGCCTGGCTGGACAGCGCCCACGCGGCCATGCGCCGACACGCCTCCGGCGCGGCCTACCAGAACTACGCCGACGCGGGCCTCAAGGACTGGCGCACGGCCTACTACGGCGCCGCCGCGAACCGGCTCACCGCCGCGAAGAAACGCTACGACCCGAATCGCCTCTTCACCTTCGCGCAGGCGCTGTAGGGCGGGACCCGCGCGCAGACGCTGTGGGACAGGGTCGGTCAGCGGGCCGGACGGCGGGGCTTGTCGGCGGGGTCGATCAGCGGGCCCGGACAGCGGGGCTTGTCGGCGGAGCCCGCGCGGTGCACGCGCTCGCGGGTCGCCGCGACCGGAGCCCGCGAACAGCACTGGGCCCGGCGCCCACGGGTCGCGTGGGGCCGGGCCGGTGTGTCCGCGTCGGGCGGGCGGGCCGTCAGGCCGCCAGGTCGCTGTCGTGCCGCTTGTCGGTGACCGGCGTGACGGCGGGGCCGCCCGGCCCGCGCTGGGCCACCGATCCGGCCGGCTCCACCGCCGGGCCGCCGGCGTTGGCGCGCACCAGCCAGCTCCCGCGCGAGTTGGCCACGGTCGTGGCCAGCGGGGTCAGCAGCATCATCGCCAGCGGGGCGAGCAGCAGCGTCACGGCCGTGCCGAGCGCGAAGCCGCCGACCACGTCGGTCGGGTAGTGCACGCCCATGTAGATCCGGCAGAAGCCCGCGAACAGCGCCACGACCAGCGCGATGACACCGTACTTCCGGTTGACCATGAAGATGCCCACGGCGATCGCCGCGACCAGCGTGGAGTGGTCGCTCACGAACGAGTAGTCGCTCTTGCCCGCCACCAGCACCTCGAGCTCCTGCGGGTGGTCCACGAAGGGGCGGGGGCGCTTGACGAAGCCGCGGATCGGGATGTTGGCCAGCAGCGCGATGCCGGCCGCGAGCGGCGCCCACGCCAGGCCGGCGACGGCGCTCGCCGCGTCGGAGCGCTTGCGCGCGCTCCACCAGGCGCCGAGCAGCAACGCGAGCAGGCCGAAGACGACGCCGAACTCGCCGATGAACTCCATCAACCGGTCGCACCAGTGCGGCGCGTCCTCGGCCAGGCCGTTGATGTCGTAGAGCAGGCTGACATCCGGGTTCGACCCTTCCCTGACGTCTGCTGCCAGGGGGGACCCCAGTGTGAGTCCAGCCATCTGCCGCGGCCCCTTATCTCTTGCACGTCACGCCCGTCGCTGCAAGCAACCGGCCGCCCCCGCGGTCCTCAACCAAGTGTGCTGCTATTCCACTCGAAGAAAACGCCCGTGTGGGGCAACGCGTTCCACTCTCCACCCAACGATCACCAGGACGTTATCGAAGGGTGACCCATCGTCGCAGCTCAGAAAGACGGCATCACGGAGAGTTCCAGCCACGCTACACCTCGACGGATGCCGTTGATCGACTTCCGCTCAGCGCGTCAGCCCCGTCAGCCGAAGGGGCCCGCGCCATCTCAGGCTTCGCCATCCCGGGGCTCGGGGAGCGCTTTTGCGCCATCTTTGGTGACCCGGGTCGCCCCGATGTAGTCCGGCGTATCGATCGGGTCGTAACGGATGACCGCCCCCGTGTACGGAGCATTGATCATCTTTCCGCCACCGACGTAGATCCCCACGTGGTGAATGGAGCGCGGGTCCTGTAGGTCGTACGCGAAGAAGACCAGGTCACCCGGTTGCAGTTCGTCGCGGCTGGGGTGCGGCCCGGCGTTCCACTGGTCGTTGGCCACGCGCGGCAGCTCGATGTCCACCGAGGCGTAGGCGGCCTTCGTCAGCCCGGAGCAGTCGAACCGCCCGCCGTCGGCCGCCGTCCCGTTGCCACCCCACAGGTAGGGCTTGCCCAGTTGCCGCTGCGCGAAGTAGATCGCGGCCGCCGCCTGCCTGGACGCCGCGACGGGCTGCTTCGGCGCCGCGAAGCTCTTGGCGAGCGTGGTGATGCGCCGCACGTAGTTCTGGGTCTCGTTGTACGGCGGCACTCCGCGGTACCTGACCACCGCGTACGAGCCGGCGTTGTAGGAGGCCAGCATGTTGGCCGTGAGGTCGCCGGGCACGTCCTTCACGTACTTGGCCAGCGCGCAGTCGTAGGCCGCCGCGGAGGGGATGGCGTCCGCGGGGTCCCAGATGTCACGGTCGCCGTCGCCGTCGCCGTCCACCCCGTACGCGGCCCAGGTGCCGGGGATGAACTGCGCCAACCCGCGCGCGTTGGCCGGGCTCACGGCCTTGGGGTTCCAGCCGCTCTCCTGGTAGAGCTGCGCGGCGAGCAGCGCCGGGTTGATGGCGGGGCAGCGGTTGCCGTGCTTCTGGACGAGGGGCGCGTACGCGGCCGGAACGGTGCCCTCCGCGAGCTGCACGTCGCCGGTGGAGCCGCCGCTCGTGGCCCTGCTCGCGATCATGTACGTACCGAGAACGAGCAGCACGACGAAGGAAAAGGACAGCCCCATACTGATGCCGACACCGAGCCAGACCTTCTTACGCACCGGGCCATCCTCCCCCATCCGGCCCCAACCGGGCGCTCCACGGACGTGATTCGCACGGTACGACGACGGCCCCCGACTTGGCGAGAGGGCACCTGACGCGCCCCGACGCACGCCCCGGGGCACGGGCGGTCACGCGGCGCGAGGACCCGGGCGGCGACGGCGCCCGGGGCCGGGTGACGGGCGGCGCGGACGGCCGGCGGGCGACCACCGCCACAGTCCGCGCGACTACAGTCCACCGTGCGGCCACCCACCGCGACACGGGGGCGCGACGGGGGCGGGAGGGTGACCTCATACCCCGTCACCACCCCGTCGGCACACGCGACAAGGACGACCACGCGATGGACATGAACCAGCTCGACTGGCAGCGCGCCGTACCGGAAGGGGAGGACCCGCCCGAGTTCCTCGAGGTGGCCGCGGGGCCCGACGGCCGCGTCTACCTCCGGGAGAGCCGCGACCGGGACCAGGTGGTCGTCACCACCCGGGCCAAGTGGGACGCGTTCATCAAGGGCGTCAAGGCGGGGGAGTTCGACGACTTCGTGGCGTGAGGGGAACCATCGGATAGCCGGGAGCGCGAGCGGGTACACCCGTAGACGCACCAGGCGGAGGCCAGCAACCGCCGCCCGGGCCCGCGTTGACCGCGCCCCACCCGGGACGCTTTCTCCACAGACAACCACACGTCCATTGCTCACCGTCACCGACCGTGATACACAGAGTGACGAACACCCATCGCACCAACACTTCTCCGGGCCGCGTTTGTACGGTGTGACCGCAGGTCAGAGCGGCGAAGCTCGGATCCGATACGAGATCCGCCAAGAAATGCCGCCAAATCGACATGCGACAGTGGCAACTTCGGCGAAGATAGAGACTGACCCGTGCCGCACGGCAAGGCGGTACACAACTACCCATAAGGGGCGGTGAGTTCACATGTACTTGGCAGCCGAAAAAGGCGACATCACCACCATCATCGGCGGAATCGCCCCCGACTGGGGGCCTTTCGGGAGCTTGGGCAACGAAGCGCGCATCATGATCGAGGTCGTGATGGCCGTCTCCATCCTGCTGTGCCTCGGCATCGCGATCTGGGGCGCGGCCAAGCAGCGCATCGGCGCCACGGCCCTGCGCGACACGTTCAGCGCCGAGCAGGGCAAGGGGCTGATCGTCGCGGGCCTGACCGGCGTCTTCATCATCGGCTCGCTCGGCACGCTCTTCACCATCGTGTACGGCATGGCCGTCTAGGCCGCCGGCCTCGCCCCACGCGGACGCGCCGCCCGCCGTCCGCGCCACCGCGCGGCGTACGGGCCCTCACCCAGCCCGTACGCCGCGCGAGCCCACCCCGCCCCCACCCCGCCCGACCGTTCCACGCATACGAGCCCCTCTGCTCGTCCCTCCCCTCCCACGAGGCCGCAAGCTGATGCCCACACCTCCAGGCCACTCGGACCGCCACCCGCGCTCCCCGCGGCCCGGGCGGGACAGGCGACAGCCACGTCGCGCCGTCGCCACTTCGACCTCCCGCCTCTCCCCCGGTCCCGCTGCTGAGGTTGTGTCAGCCTGATGTGCACTCACACCATCGCCCCCGCGCTCCGCCGCGCGCCGCTACCGTCGTACCTGGGCGCCGCGAGAGCGGCGGCGGACGAGACGACGGCCGGCACGGCGGCACCCGGACGGGCCGCCCTCCGCGGGGCGGGCGCGGCCGAGCCGCGGTGCGCCGCGGAGACCGAGGCCATGGGCGAAGGGGCGGGCGCGCGATGAGTCCCCACGGCGACGATCACTACGACTCGTACGGCGGCGACCACGGCCCCGCCGGCACCGACGGGCGGCTGACCCGCACCCGGCTCCCGGACGGCGACGGCGACGCGTTCGGCACCGGCCGCCGCCCCCGCCCGACCACCAAGCCGAGCCGCAGCCTGCTCACCGTCGTGACCGTCGTCGTCCTCCTCATCGCGGCCATCGCCTTCGCGAACCGCGGCGGCGGCGACTCCGACGACGGCGACGGCGGCGGCTCGGGCGACGCCAAGGGCAACCAGGCCCAGTCCACCGCCCCCACCGGCGAACGCCCCGTCAAGGGCAAGGACACCACCACGGGCATCGCCACCGGCTTCCCCCGCACGGAACAGGGCGCCCAGAGCGCGGCGGCGAACTACGCGGTGGCTCTGGGGTCGGTCGAGATGTACTCCCGGGACTCCCGGCACGCCATCGTGAACACGGTGTACGCCCCGGAGGCGGCCGCCGCCCGGCAGGCCCCGCTGGACAAGGTGTACTCCAGTGAGAAGCTCCGTACGGCCATCGGGCTCGACGCCGACGGCAAAGCGCCCAAGGGCATGACGTTCGTGTGCCGCAGCAACCCGATCGGCACTAAGATCGTCGACTTCAAGGGCAACACCGCGAGCGTGGCCGTCTGGTACTCCACCCTGGTCGGTATGGCGGGTGAGGACTCCAAGTGGCCCGTCACCGAGGGTTGGTACACGAAGACGTTCGAGCTCAAGTGGATCGACGACGACTGGAAGGTGACCGACTACCAGCAGCAGGACGGGCCGGCACCCGTCGGCCGGGACCAGACCGCGTCGTCGGCCGAGGAGATGGCCGATGCCGTCCAGAGGTTCGGAGGGTTCACCTATGCCCGCTAAACGTCGCCGCTCCCTCACGCTGGCCGCGCTGTTCGCCCTGAGTCCCACCGCGGTCCTGCTGCTCGCCACGCGGGCAACCGCTGAGCCGACCCCGAAGCCGTCGGCGAGCGACAACGGGCACTGCGATGACTACCCGGACGAGCTGAAGGACCTGTGCGGCGACAAAGACGGAGGGGGCTCCGGCACGGACGACCCCACCGCCCCCATCGACCCCGCCGCCTCCCTCGCCCGGTCCTGCGCCAAGGCCGCCTCCTGGCTCGTCGGAAAGCTCTCCGACATGGTCAACGAGACGGCGGGCGTCGACTTCACCAACGAGACGTTCCTGCGTCAGTACGCGATCGTCTTCGCCGCCTCCACCGTGCTCACCCTCCTCCTGTGGCTGCTCGCCGTCGCCAAGCGGGCGATCCGTGGGGTGCCGTTCATCGAGGCGATCACCGAGGCCATCGGGTTCCTCTGGCTCACCGTGCTGGCCTCGGCCTTCACGCCGTTGGTGCTCTACACCGTCGTCTCCGCCACCGACGCCGTCACGGAAGTGATCTCCACCGGGACGGGGGCCGACAACGACGCGTTCTTCGGCTCGTTCGCCGAGGCGCTCAAGAAGGACGAGGACATCGGCGGCGGGCCGATCATGCTCATCGTCGTGTCGCTGGTGACCATCCTCGCGGCCGGCGTGCTCTGCCTCGAACTCGTCATCCGCGCCGCCCTGCTCTACGTCGGCGCCCTGCTCGGCACCGCCGTCTACGCGGGCCTGGTCGACAAGAACATGTGGGGCCACGTCCGCCGCTGGGCCGGGCTCATGATCGCGGTCATCCTGGTCAAGCCGGTGATCGTCATCGTCCTCGGACTCGCCGGAGCGCTCTCGGGCGACGAGGGCCCCGACGCGTTCTCGGCCGTGGTCTCCGGCCTGTCGATCATCATCCTCGCCATCTTCGCGAGCGCGATGATCTACCGCTTCGTGCCCGGCTTCGGCGACGAGATCATCAACAGCCGCAACGCCAGCAGCGACGCCGCGTCGCGCCAGGCCGCGGCGATCGTCAGCTCCCCGGCCGCCCTGGTCAAGCAGGGCATGAACGCCCACAGCAACCGCGCCGTAGGACCGCCCATCGGCGGCGACGGCGGCGGCTCGTCCCAGCCGCGCGCCGCCAACCCCGTCTCCGGCGGCGTCGCGGCCCACAGCGCGCGCGGCGGCGACTCCGGCGGGGGCGGCAACCGCGCGCCCGCCGCCCCCGCGCCCCGTACGCCGAACCGCAACACGAACAGCAACACCAGTAACACCAGCAACACCTCGGGAGGTGACCGGCGTTGACGATTGAGGCCCAGTCCCACCCCATCGCGCCCCGCCGTACGTATCTGATCGGTCGGGCGCGCCCGAACGCGATCGTCGGCAAGAACCGCGAGACGGGCGAGATCGCCCTGATCATCGCGGGTGGCTTCGTCGGCATGATGTGCGGGTTGCTCGTGCCCGTCCTGATGCTGCGCATCATCACCCTGGTGGGCTTCCCCGCGCTGGCCCTCGGCGCGGTCTACGTCCCGTACCGGGGCCGCACGTTCTACAAGTGGTTCGAGATCAACCGCTCCTACCGTCGCATCACCCGCCGCGGCGCCACCTACCGCTCGACCGTCGCCGAGGCCGGCACCCGCCTCGACGGCCGGGAGGTCGAGGTGGGCCCGCCGCCCGGCATCGGGCACATCAACTGGCTCGCGGCGCCCTTCGGGCCCGACGAGATCGCCGTCCTGCTGCACGCGGACCGGCGCACCGTCACCGCCGCCATCGAGATCGAGGGCCCCGGCGTGGGCCTGCGCGACAGCGAGGACCAGGAGGCGCTGGTCGACCGGTTCGGCACGCTCCTCAAGCACGTGGCCAACGGCGACGGCTTCGTGACCCGCCTCCAGATGCTCGCCCGTACGCTCCCCGCCGACCCCGACGCGCACGCCAAGGACGTCGAGCGGCGCGGCGACGCGAACTCCCCGGAGTGGCTCAAGGACTCCTACGACCAGCTCCAGTCGATGGTCTCCACCTCCTCCGAGCAACACCGCGCCTACCTCGTCGCCTGCATGCACTACACCCGCGAGCTGTCCGCCGAGGCCCAGGCCATGGCCCGCGCCTCCCGGCACAGCGGCAAGCGCATCGACCGCGACGCGGGGCTCGCCGTCGTCATGGCCCGCGAGCTGACCGACATCTGCGCCCGGCTCGCCGAGGCCGACATCCGGGTCCGACAACCCCTCGGCCAGAGCCGGCTGGCCTCGCTCGTGCACTCGATGTACGACCCGGACCACCCCATCGACCACATCCAGGCCATGACCCAGCGCAACGCCTGGCCCGCCGAGCTCGACGCCATGGAGCCCACCTACCTCCAGGCCAAGACCCGCGAGTCCAGCACCCGCGCCCCCTGGTGCCACGCCACCGCCTGGGTCAAGGAGTGGCCGATGACGCCCGTCGGGGTGAACTTCCTCGCCCCGTTGCTGGTGCACACCCCCGACGTGATCCGCACGGTCGCGGTCTGCATGGACCTGGAGCCCACCGAGCTGGCCATCGAGCGGATGCTGACGGAGAAGACCAACGACGAGGCGGAGGCCAGCCGCCAGGCCAAGATGAACCGCACCGTCGACCCGCGGGACATCGCCGCCCACGGCCGCCTCGACCAGCGCGGCGACGACCTGGCCAGCGGCGCGGCCGGCGTCAACCTCGTCGGCTACATCACGGTCTCATCGCGCTCGCCCGAAGCCCTCGCCCGCGACAAGCGCACCATCCGCGCCTCGGCCGGCAAGAGCTACCTCAAGCTGGAGTGGTGCGACCGCGAACACCACCGGGCCTTTGTGAACACCTTGCCGTTCGCCACCGGCATCCGACGATAGGGGCTGCGCCGTGGTCGATCCGATGGGCGTCATCACCGAGGCCTTCACCAGTTTCGTCTTCGGGAAGGTGGAGACGACCCGGCTGCCGGTCCGCACCTCCACCGGCCAGGCCCAGGCCGTCTACCTGCCCACCGCCGCGCCCGGCCTCGGCGACTCCGGCGTGATCATCGGTCGCGAGGTGTACTCCGGCAAGGGGTACATCTACGACCCGTTCCAGTTGTACGGGCAGCAGTTGCCCGCCCCGCACTGGCTGGTGCTCGGCGAGTCCGGCAACGGCAAGTCCGCCCTGGAGAAGACCTACGTACTGCGCCAGTTGCGGTTCCGGGACCGGCAGGTGGTCGTCCTCGACGCGCAGGGCGAGGACGGCGTCGGCGAGTGGAACCTCATCGCCCAGCAGCTCGGCATCACGCCCATCCGCCTGGACCCGATGGCCGCCCTCGACGGCGGCATCCGGCTCAACCCGCTCGACCCGTCGATCACCACGACCGGTCAGCTCGCCCTGTTGCGCACCATCATCGAGGTCGCGATGGGCCACGGCCTCGACGAGCGCGCCGGCTTCGCGCTCAAGGTGGCGCACGCGTACGTCAACGAGACCGTCACCGACCGGCAGCCGGTGCTCACCGACATCGTCGAGCAACTGCGCCACCCGGAGCCGGACTCGGCCGAGTCGATGAACGTGGACCTGGACGACGTACGGGCCTGGGGCCTGGACGTCGCGCTGGTCCTGGACCGGCTGGTCGACGGTGACCTGCGCGGCATGTTCGACGGGCCGACCACGGTCGGCATCGACCTGGACTCGCCGCTGATCGTCTTCGACCTCTCGCACATCGACCGCAACTCGATCGCGATGCCGATCCTGATGGCGATCGTCGGCGTGTGGCTTGAGCACACCTGGATCAGGCCGGACCGCAAGAAGCGCATCTTCCTGGTCGAGGAGGCGTGGCACATCATCAACTCGCCCTTCGTCGCCCAACTCTTCCAACGGCTGCTGAAGTTCGGCCGCCGGCTCGGCCTGTCCTTCGTCGCGGTCGTCCACCACCTGTCCGACGTGGTGGACGGCGCCGCCGCCCGCGAGGCGGCGGCCATCCTCAAGATGGCCTCGACCCGTACCATCTACGCCCAGAAGGCCGACGAGGCGCGCGCCACCGGCCGGGTGCTCGGCCTGCCGCGGTGGGCCGTGGAGATCATCCCCACCCTCACCCCCGGCATCGCCGTCTGGGACGTCAACGGAAACGTCCAGGTCGTCAAGCACCTGATCACCGAGGCCGAGCGCCCGCTGGTCTACACCGACCGCGCCATGACCGAGGACTCGCTGACCGCCGCGCTGGCCGCCGAGGCGGAGGCCGAGGCCCGCGCAGCCGAGGCCGTCGAGCAGCGGCTCGCCGAGGAGGGGCTCGCGGGCGGGGCCGACGGGTACGACGGTTACGACAGGTACGGCCCGTACGCGCCCTACGGCCCACCCGCGTCCGGCACGTCCGAGTCCACGGTGGCCTAGGCGATGGCGGACCCGAGGCGGGACCGCGCGCCGGAGCGCGGCATTCCGGACGGCTTGCTCATCGGGGCGCTGCTGTTCCTGATCGGGCTGGCGCTGCTGACCTGGACGGCCACCGGCCTGGCCGGGCTGCTCGCGCACGGGGCCTGGCCGGAGAACGTGTCGTTCATCCGCACACCGCAGGCCGCTCGGCACCTGGTGCAGGACCCGGGGGACCTCGCCGCGGCCTGGCCGCACACCCCCCAGGAGGAGCTTTCGGGGTACGGGCTGTTCTGGGGCCTGTTCATCAGCGAGGTGCTCGTCCTGCTGGTCGTCGCGGTCTTCGTGGTCGGCACGGTCGCCCGCTACCGCCTGATGCGGGCCCGCCGCGCCGCCGACCGTCGCCAGGCCGCCGAGGAACGGGCCCACGCCCCGCACCCGCGACAGCCTCAGGACACCGCCCCGAGCACCAGCCCCGCGGGCCCCGTCGAGGCGGTCCCGGCCCCGGAGCCGTACGCAGCACCGACCGCGCCCGCCGCGCAGCCCGCCGCCATGCCCGACCCGCAACCGCCCATCGATCCCGCGGCCTACTTCACGGCCATCTTCCCGACCCCACAGCCCACCCCCGCTCCCACGCAGCCGGCCGCCCCCACGGCGGCCCAGCCGGCCGGCGCCAGCGGCCACGCCCAGGAGGCCGCACCCCAGCCACCGCCGCCCCCGACCCCCACGCCGGCCCCGGCCCCTGGGGCGAGTCCCGAGGCCGCGCCCGCGGCCCCCACAGCGTTCGGGACCCACGCCTCGCCCCCGTACGGCCCCGCCACGCCCGGTGGCGTGCCCGCGCAGCGGGACGGCGCCTGGCCGGGCGCCGAGCCCCCGTCGCGGGTCCGGTACGGGACGGCCGCCGAACGTCAGGACGCGGCCCTGCACGCGATCCTGGAGGCGGCCGGCCCGACGCTGGTCACCAGCGGCGACGCGACGCTGTGGGCGGAGACGACGGGTACGCGGGCCAAGCTGGGCCCGGTGCACGTCTTCGACCCGAGCCACCTGTTGGACACGCCGGCCCGCCTGCGCTGGAACCCCGCCAGCGGCTGCGAGGCGCGGGAGGTCGCCGCGGCCCGCGCGGTGGCGCTGCTGGCCCCGGTCCGCCCGGCCTCGCTCATCGACTCGGCGACGGCGGACGCGGCGGAGACGCTGCTGCGCTGCTGGCTGCACGCGGCGGCGGTGGACGGCCGCCCGTTCCGCCAGGTGCACCGCTGGGCCCAGGGCTACTCGGCGCACGAGCCGGTACGCATCCTGCGGACGAACCCGAAGGCGACCAGCGGCATGGCCGGCGAGCTGGAGTCGACGCTCACCGCGCACCCCGAGCGCCGCGACATGGCGCAGGAGCTGACGGCCCGCGCCCTGGCGGCGCTGTCCTCGATCCACATCCGGGACGCGTGCAACGCCAGCCGCGCCGACGCCCTCGCGCTGGAGTCGTTCGTCGGCGAGGGCGGGACGCTGTACGTGGTGGGCGAGTCGCTGGAGAACCCGCGGACACAACCTGGCGCGATGCCGCTGCTCACCGCGCTGGTCGCCAGCGTCGTCGAGCACGCCCAGCAGACGGCCAAGCGCTCCCCCGGCGGCCGGCTGGACCCGCCGCTCACGCTGGTGCTGGACGACATCGCCGGCGTGGCGCCGTTCCCCGCGCTGCCCGAGCTGATGACGAGCGGCCCGGCACAGGGCCTGGAGGCCCTGGCCCTGATGCGGTCGCCGGAGCAGGCACGGGCCCGCTGGCCGCGCACGCACGGCAGCCTGGTGGGCTGAGACCCGACTCCCCGGCTCGCCGGCCACTCCGGGCTCGTGCTTCACCCGACTTACGGTCGGAACAGGGCCAGCTCGTACTCGGTCTCTTCCGGTCGGTTCGGGTACGGCATGGTCTCGCCGGTCTCGGCGAATCCGAGCTTGGCGTAGAAGGCGCGGGCGCGTTCGTTCTCCTCGTGCACCCAGAGCCGTACGCGTTCGACGCGGAACTCGGGCAGTTCCCAGGACCATTCCAGGGCGGCGCGGAACAGTTCGCCGGCGAGCCCGGTGCCGCGGCACTCGGGCCGGGTGTAGACGCCGGTCAGATGGGTCTGTGCCCGGTCCCGTTCGACCAGTACGACGGCCATGCCCGCGAACGGCTGCTCCGCACCTGGGCCGTCACCACCGGTCTCGGCGACGAAGGTCTTCAGCTCCTCGCCGGCCTCGCCCTGTTCGGCGCGCTTCTGCCAGAGCGAGTCCGGCCCCTGGGCCGCCCGCTCGTACGTTTCCACGAAGGCGACCCGCGCCACCGGATCGGCGAGTGCGGCCATGCGCAGTTCCTTGAGACGAGGCCACTCGTCGCCCTTGATACCCCTGACCACATAGCTCATGGCCACAGGATCGCAGTACGGAGCGGGCTTCTCCAGAACTTTTCCGGTAAACGCAGAAGAGCCTTGTGACGGATCGAAATCCGTCACAAGGCTCTTCTAAAAGGAGTTCGGCGGCGTCCTACTCTCCCACAGGGTCCCCCCTGCAGTACCATCGGCGCTGAAAGGCTTAGCTTCCGGGTTCGGAATGTAACCGGGCGTTTCCCTAACGCAATAACCACCGAAACACTATGAAATAAACCAACCGGACAATGACACAGTCGTTATTTCAGAACCAACACAGTGAACGCGAGCAACTGAGGACAAGCCCTCGGCCTATTAGTACCAGTCAACTCCACCCCTTACGAGGCTTCCATATCTGGCCTATCAACCCAGTCGTCTACTGGGAGCCTTACCCCATCAAGTGGGTGGGAGCCCTCATCTCGAAGCAGGCTTCCCGCTTAGATGCTTTCAGCGGTTATCCCTCCCGAACGTAGCCAACCAGCCATGCCCTTGGCAGGACAACTGGCACACCAGAGGTTCGTCCGTCCCGGTCCTCTCGTACTAGGGACAGCCCTTCTCAAGACTCCTACGCGCACAGCGGATAGGGACCGAACTGTCTCACGACGTTCTAAACCCAGCTCGCGTACCGCTTTAATGGGCGAACAGCCCAACCCTTGGGACCGACTCCAGCCCCAGGATGCGACGAGCCGACATCGAGGTGCCAAACCATCCCGTCGATATGGACTCTTGGGGAAGATCAGCCTGTTATCCCCGGGGTACCTTTTATCCGTTGAGCGACGGCGCTTCCACAAGCCACCGCCGGATCACTAGTCCCGACTTTCGTCCCTGCTCGACCCGTCAGTCTCACAGTCAAGCTCCCTTGTGCACTTACACTCAACACCTGATTGCCAACCAGGCTGAGGGAACCTTTGGGCGCCTCCGTTACCCTTTAGGAGGCAACCGCCCCAGTTAAACTACCCACCAGACACTGTCCCTGATCCGGATCACGGACCCAGGTTAGACATCCAGCACGACCAGAGTGGTATTTCAACAACGACTCCACACACACTGGCGTGCATGCTTCACAGTCTCCCACCTATCCTACACAAGCCGAACCGAACACCAATATCAAGCTATAGTAAAGGTCCCGGGGTCTTTCCGTCCTGCTGCGCGAAACGAGCATCTTTACTCGTAATGCAATTTCACCGGGCCTATGGTTGAGACAGTCGAGAAGTCGTTACGCCATTCGTGCAGGTCGGAACTTACCCGACAAGGAATTTCGCTACCTTAGGATGGTTATAGTTACCACCGCCGTTTACTGGCGCTTAAGTTCTCAGCTTCGCCAACCCGAAAGTCAGCTAACCGGTCCCCTTAACGTTCCAGCACCGGGCAGGCGTCAGTCCGTATACATCGCCTTACGGCTTCGCACGGACCTGTGTTTTTAGTAAACAGTCGCTTCTCGCTGGTCTCTGCGGCCACCCCCAGCTCAAGGCGTAAAGCCCATCACCAGAAATGGCCCCCCTTCTCCCGAAGTTACGGGGGCATTTTGCCGAGTTCCTTAACCATAGTTCACCCGAACGCCTCGGTATTCTCTACCTGACCACCTGAGTCGGTTTAGGGTACGGGCCGCCATGAAACTCGCTAGAGGCTTTTCTCGACAGCATAGGATCATCCACTTCACCACAATCGGCTCGGCATCAGGTCTCACCCTCATGTCATCCGGATTTACCTGGACAACGGGCTACACCCTTACCCCGGGACAACCACCGCCCGGGCTGGACTACCTTCCTGCGTCACCCCATCACTTACCTACTACCCCCTAGGGTCAGCGGCTCCACCACTCCCCTTTGCCCGAAGGCTCCAGGGCGGCTTCACGGCCTTAGCATCAGAAGATTCAGTATTGGGCGCTTCAAAGCGGGTACCGGAATATCAACCGGTTGTCCATCGACTACGCCTGTCGGCCTCGCCTTAGGTCCCGACTTACCCTGGGCAGATCAGCTTGACCCAGGAACCCTTAGTCAATCGGCGCACACGTTTCCCACGTGTGAATCGCTACTCATGCCTGCATTCTCACTCGTGAACCATCCACAACTCGCTTACGCGGCTGCTTCACCCGGCACACGACGCTCCCCTACCCAACCCAGCCCTCGTTGGAGGTACATGCTGGATTGACACGACTTCGGCGGTACGCTTGAGCCCCGCTACATTGTCGGCGCGGAATCACTTGACCAGTGAGCTATTACGCACTCTTTCAAGGGTGGCTGCTTCTAAGCCAACCTCCTGGTTGTCTCTGCGACTCCACATCCTTTCCCACTTAGCGTACGCTTAGGGGCCTTAGTCGATGCTCTGGGCTGTTTCCCTCTCGACCATGGAGCTTATCCCCCACAGTCTCACTGCCGCGCTCTCACTTACCGGCATTCGGAGTTTGGCTAAGGTCAGTAACCCGGTAGGGCCCATCGCCTATCCAGTGCTCTACCTCCGGCAAGAAACACACGACGCTGCACCTAAATGCATTTCGGGGAGAACCAGCTATCACGGAGTTTGATTGGCCTTTCACCCCTAACCACAGGTCATCCCCCAGGTTTTCAACCCTGGTGGGTTCGGTCCTCCACACGGTCTTACCCGCGCTTCAACCTGC
>NZ_CP060404.1:3752500-4870000 GCF_014295035.1 Streptomyces buecherae | reverse complement strand
TTGTCCCAGAGTGCAGGGCAGATTGCCCACGTGTTACTCACCCGTTCGCCACTAATCCACCACCGAAGCGGCTTCATCGTTCGACTTGCATGTGTTAAGCACGCCGCCAGCGTTCGTCCTGAGCCAGGATCAAACTCTCCATGAATGCCTCCGGGATATCCCGGCACACACACACGATAAGAGCGGAACACCGATCGGAATAAGATCGATGCTCACAGCGTCCTCGCTGTGTCGCCCCCCAACCCGATCAAGGTATTGGGAGGACTTTTCAAAGGAACCTCGTCCCCAACAGTGTTGGGAGACGGGGTATCAACATATTTGGCGTTGACTTTTGGCACGCTGTTGAGTTCTCAAGGAACGGACGCTTCCTTCGGTCCCGTTTCACCGGGCCCTCCGGGCGCTTCCCTTCGGTGTTTCCAACCTTACCAGATCCTTTTTCCTGCCGTTTCCGGTCGGAATTTGTTTCCGGTCCCCTGTTGGAGCGGGGTTTGTTTCGCGCCTTCCGGCGTGTCCACTACTTTAGCGGATTTCCCCCGAGCCTCATAATCGAAGCTTTCGAATCGAATTCCGGCATGCCGAAATCCATCCCGATTCGGGAGGGCCGTGCAGTAGTGGTGTGCCGCCGGTGCGGCGCGAGGCGCTGCCGCGGTGTCCAGGTGGATCGCGCGGCAACCCGGAGAACAGTACATGACGCTCTGACGCGTCTCAAACCCGTGGCGGCGTCCCTCGTTCGAGGAGTACCGTCGGCGGCGTGACTACGCGCGTACCTACCCAGTGGTGGCCCGCCTGACGGCGGACCAGACCCTGTGCGTACGCGCATCAACGGCCGCCGAATCCGGCGGCCGTTCCGCGTTGTCGAAGCTCCGCTTCGCGCCCCGGCCGGCCGGGGACGGCGGCTCCGATCCGGTGGGAGACACCGGGGATGACGGAGAACGCGGACATGACGGAGACGGCACAGAGGGCACAGACGGCAGCGGGGACGGTGGCCACGGCTGCCCCTATCTCCTCCTCCACCTCTACGACGGTGACTGCGACGGCGGAGCTGGCCGCCGGCCCTGACGCCGGTCGCGGCCACGGGGCTGCGGCGCGGGTGCGGATCTTCAGTGGGGTGAAGCCGACCGGGCACCTCACGTTGGGGAACTACCTGGGGGCCGTGCGGCGGTGGGTCGTGGCGGACCAGCACCGGGCCGACGCGCTGTTCTGCGTGGTGGACCTGCACGCGCTGACCGTCGAGCACGATCCGGCGCGGGTGCGCCGGCTGAGTCGGCAGGCCGCGACGCTGTTGCTCGCGGCCGGGCTCGACCCTGATCAGTGCACGGTCTTCGTGCAGAGCCACGTGGACGAGCACGCGCGGCTCTCGTACCTCATGGAGTGTCTGGCGTCCGACGGCGAGATGCGGCGGATGATCCAGTACAAGGAGAAAGTGGCGCGGGAGACGGCGCGGGGCGGGAGCGTGCGGCTGTCGTTGCTGACGTATCCGGCGCTGATGGCGGCCGACATCCTGGCGTACGGGACGGACGAGGTGCCGGTGGGGGACGACCAGGCGCAGCACGTCGAGCTGACGCGGGATCTCGCGCGGCGGTTCAACCAACGGTACGGGGCGGTGTTCACCGTGCCGCGGGCGGTGCACCCGGCGGTCGCGGCGCGGGTGATGGACCTCCAGGACCCGACGGCGAAGATGGGCAAGTCGCACGCCGAGACCAGCGGGATCGTCTATCTGCTGGACGAGCCGGACGTGGTGCGGAAGAAGGTGATGCGGGCCGTGACGGACAGCGGGGCCGAGGTGCGCTACGACCGGGAGGCGCAGCCGGGGGTGGCGAACCTGCTGGACGTGCTCGCGGCGTGTACGGGTGGGCGGCCGGCCGAGCTGGCCGAGGGGTACTCCTCGTACGGGGCGCTCAAGCGGGATGTGGCGGAGGCCGTGGTGGAGACGTTGCGGCCGGTGCGGGAGCGGCACGCGCGGCTGTGTGCCGAGCCGGGGCGGGTGGACGCGGTGTTGCGGGCCGGTGCCGAGCGGGCGCGTGCGATGGCGCGGCCCCGGGTGGACGCGGCGTACGCGGCGGTCGGGCTGCTGCCGCCGGCCTGACCGCGCGGCCGTCCGGAGACCTGGCCGGGCCGCCCCTCCTGTTCGTACGGAACGGGTTCGTACGGAGCGGGCGGCCCGGCCGGGTGGGCGCGGGGGTCAGGTGCCCGAGGCCAGCTCGCGGCTGCGGTCGCGGGCCGCTTCGAGGGCGGCGATCAGGGCGGCCCGTACGCCGTGGTTCTCCAGTTCGCGGATGGCGTTGATGGTGGTGCCCGCGGGCGAGGTGACGTTCTCGCGGAGCCTGACCGGGTGCTCGCCGCTGTCGCGGAGCATCACCGCCGCGCCGATCGCCGCCTGGACGATGAGGTCGTGGGCCTTGTCGCGGGGCAGTCCGAGCAGGATGCCCGCGTCGGTCATGGCCTCGACCAGGAAGTAGAAGTACGCGGGCCCGGAACCGGAGAGGGCGGTGGCGGCGTCCTGCTGGGACTCGGGGACGCGGAGGGTCTTGCCGACGCCGTTGAAGATCTCCTCCGCGTGGGCCAGGTGCTCCTCGGTGGCGTGGCTGCCCGCGGAGATGACGGACATGGCCTCGTCCACCAGGGCCGGGGTGTTGGTCATGACGCGGACGACCGGGGTGCCGGGGGCGAGCCGTTCCTCGAAGAACGCGGTCGGGACGCCGGCCGCGCCGGAGATGACCAGCCGGTCGGCGGGCAGGTGCGGGGCCAGCTCGGCGAGGAGGGCGCCCATGTCCTGGGGCTTGACGGTGAGGATGAGGGTGTCGGCGGACGTGGCCGCCTCGGCGTTGCTGACCGCCTCGACGCCGTGGCGCTCGCGCAGCTCGGCGGCGCGCTCCGGTCGGCGGGCCGTGACCAGTAGCCGGGCCGGGGACCAGCCGCCGCGGATCATGCCGCTGAGCAGTGCCTCGCCGATCTTTCCCGTGCCGAGCACGGCGACCTTCTGCGCCATGGTGCGCTCACCTCATCCAGTGCGGTCCGGTCTCCCGTGTGACGCGGAGTCCGGTGCGGTACGGAGCCGGGCGGAGGGGTTGGCTCCGCCGGCGGCGTTCGTCGGCATCCTCGCATCGGGGCGGCGCCGATGCGGTGGGTGTCCGGGTGGCGGTACGGGTGGTGGGGTGGCGGGCGCCGGCTCGGTCGGGCGTGGGGGCGCGCCCCCGCCTGCGGGCCGCCGCCGGCGGGAGCCGGGGCACGCGGGGAGGGCGGGGGCGCGCGGAGGTGAGGGCGGGGTGTGAGGGCGCGGGGTTACGCGCCTTCCTGTGCCGCCTCGCGCGGGCGCGCCCCGGGCGGGGGCGGGGAGTGCGGCGCGGCGGCGCGGCTCAGGGCGCCCGGCCACCAGACCTTCGGGCCGATGTCCAGGGCCAGGGCCGGGACCAGGACGGTGCGGACGAGGAAGGTGTCGAGCAGGACGCCGACGCCGACCAGTACGCCGAGCTGGGCCATGGTGACCAGCGGCAGCACCGCGAAGACCGCGAAGGTGGCCGCGAGCACGATGCCCGCCGAGGTGATCACGCCGCCGGTTCCGGTGAGGCCGGCGAGGACGCCGCGGGCGTGGCCGAGGCGCTCGGTCTCCTCCCGTACCCGGGTCATCAGGAAGATGTTGTAGTCGATGCCGAGCGCGACGAGGAAAACGAAGCCCATCAGCGGGGTCGACCAGTCCATCGCGGCGAAGTCCAGGACGTGCTCGAAGAGCAGGTGGGACGTGCCGAGGGCGGCGAAGTACGAGACGACCACGGTGGCCAGGAGCAGCAGCGGGGCGACCAGCGAGCGCAGCAGCCAGATCAGTACGGCGAGGACGACGAGCAGCACGATCGGGATGACGGTGGTCAGGTCGCGGTCGGCGGCGCGCTCGGTGTCGATGGCCTGTGCGGTGGTGCCGCCGACCAGCGCGTCGGCGCCGTCGACGGCGTGCACGGCGTCGCGCAGCGCGTCGACGGTGTCCTTGGCGGCGTCGCTGTCCGGGGCGTCCTTGAGGACGACGGGGAAGGTGGCGAGCTCGTGGCCGCCGGTGCGTACGGAGTCCTGTGGCTCGCCGACCGATGCGACGCCGGGCACCTTCGCCGCCACGGCCCTGACCTGGGCGAGTCGGTCGCCGTCGGCGCGGGTGACGACGTCGGCGGGGTCGGAGGCGCCGGAGGGGTAGTGCGCGGAGACGCGTTCCTGGGCGATGACGGAGTCGGGCTTGTCCTGGAACATCTCCGCCTGGCTCAATCCCATGGTGATGCCGAGCGCGCTCAGCGCGAGGGCGCCGGTGAGGCCGAGCGAGGCGAGCCAGGCCCAGCGCGGACGGCGGGCGACGGCGGCGCCGATCGCGGCCCAGGGGGTGCGCCCGGTGCGCGCGGCGGTGCCGTGGCGCGGGATGAACGGCCAGAAGACCCAGCGGCCCGCGATCACCAGCAGCGCGGGCAGCACGGTGATCATCGCGACGAAGGCGCAGCCGACGCCGACCGCGCCGACCAGGCCGAGCGAGCGCGAGGAGTTGATGTCGGAGAAGGCCAGGCAGGCCAGGCCGACGGCGATGGTGCCGGCCGAGGCGAGGATGGCGGGCCCGCAGCGGCGCAGCGCGATGGCCATGGCCTGGTGCCGGTCGGCGTGTTGGTGGAGTTCCTCGCGGTAGCGGGCGATGAGCAGCAGGGCGTAGTCCGTGCCGACGCCGAAGACGAGCACCATGAGCATGCCGCCGCTCTGCCCGTCGACCGGGAGCCCGGCGTGCCGAGCGAGCAGGTACGTGGTGACCTGCGTGAGCACCGCGCCGAAGCCGACGGCGAGCAGCGGGAACAGCCACAGGACGGGGCTGCGGTAGGTGAGCAGCAGCAGTGCCGCGACCACCGCGCCGGTGATGATCATGAGGGTGGAGTCGAGGGAGTTGAAGACCTCGACGGTGTCGGTGAGGGAGGCGGCCGGGCCGCCGACCTCGGTGGTGAGCCCCGGTGGCGCGTCGGCGTCGGCGATCTCGCGTACCGCGTCGACGTCGTCGGTCAGGCCGTCGGTCCCGGACAGCGGGACGGTGGTGATCAGGGCCTGGCCGTCGGCGGAGGGCTCGGCCCGGGCGACCCGCTGGCCTTCGGCGGCGAACTCGGCGAACCGGGCGCGGTCCGCGGCGACCTTGGCGCGGTCGGCCGCGGTGAGGCCGCCGTCGCGGGTGTAGACGGCGACGGCGGCGGTCAGTTCGTCGGCCCTGAACTTCTCCAACTCGGTGTTGACCTGAGCCGATTCGGCGCCGCTCGGCAGGAAGGCGTTCGGGCCGTTCTCCTCGACGTCGCCGAGCTTGCCGGCCAGGGGCCCGAGGGCGACCGCGAGGATCAGCCAGACCAGCAGGACGACCCATTTCGAGCGGCGTCCGCCGGGGAGGACGGGGAGCCGCTTGCTCCACGCGGGCATGGGTGATCTCCTTCGGAGTGGGAGTGAGTTGTGCGAGGGGCTCGCGGAACGTCGCTCCGTGCGGGCGTGTGGCCGGGAGTGCAGTCCCGGCCACACGTCGTGTCGGGCACGGAGCGGATACGGCGCGCGGGCGCGGGCACGGGGCGCGACGTGCGGGTCGCGGTCCCGGATCGCGGCGCGCGGGTCAAGGAACGGGGTTCGCGGCTTGCCGCTTGCGGCGCACGGTCCGCGGTTGCTGGTGACGGCGGGGCGCTTGGGCGCGCGGGGTCGCTCGGGCGCGCGTGACCGGCACCCGGGCGGGCGGCGGCCGGGCGAACGACGGTGGAGCGAAGGGCAGTTGGGTGACCGGTCGTTGCGTGGCCGGTCGTCGCGTGGCCGGCGGCTGGGCTGGCGGTGCCCGGGCGAGCGGGTCGGGTGTCCCGGACGGGCCGGGTGGCGTTTCGGGTCGCGCGGCCGGGTGGGTCGGAGGCGACGGGGCCGGGGGCGCGTACGGCCGTGGGTGCGGGAGGGTGTGAGGGCGGGCGGGGCGGCCCGTGGGGGCGTTACTCGATCTCGCGCATCATCTTCTCCATCGCGGCGAGCGACGTACGGGCCTGGCTCAGCTCGTCCAGGGTGCGGCGGTGCAGCTCCGTGTTGTCCTCCAGCAACTGGGCGTACTTGCCGGCCAGTTGCCTGTACCGCTCCTCGCGCGCGGCGAGCATGCGGGCCCGCCAGGTGGCGGCGATCTGCCAGACGATCACGATGAGCAGCAGGAAGACACCGCCCGCGCCCACCGCTCCCACCCAGGCTTCGGACGCGTCGTCCGCGGCGAGTGTCACCATCTCCTCGTTCACTGCGCTTCTCTCTTTCACGGATTGACGGACCGCTTGGCGCGCGCGGCGTCCGCGGGGTCGGGTCGGCCGGCGTCCTCGGGCTGCCCGGCGTCGGGTCGTACGGAATCGGGTCGTACGGAATCGGGTGGCGCGGCCCCGGGCCCGTCCGCGGCGGCCGGGTCGGGCTCGGGGGTGCGGCGGCGCCGGCTTCGGGGGGTGGCCTCCGGTGCCGGCTCCGCCGCCGCGCCCGCCGCGCCCGCCTCGGTGAGCGAGGCCGCCGCTGCCGCGATGGCCTCGGGGGTCAGGCGGTAGACGAACGGCGCGACCTCGAAGAACTTCATCGCCTTGCCGTCCTCCGACAGCTCCAGCGAGCCGACCACCAGTCCCGCGGCCTCCAGCCGCTGAAGGTGCATGTGCAGCAGCGGGCGGCTGATGCCGAGGTCCCGGGCCAGCCGGCTGACGTAGTTACGGCCGCCGGTGAGCGCCTGGATGATCCGCATGCGGTGCGGATTGCCGAGCGCGCCGAGGATCCTCAGCAGTTCGTCTCCGGTCGGGACTGGGGCCGAGCCCATCTCGAACCTCTCTTGCTGTGTTGTGTTCTTACACTGACACCCCGGCCAGACACCTGTCAAAGAAAACTGACACATGTCGGGGTGACCTAGGGACATCTGGGGGTCGTCTCAGGGTTTCCCCCGATGGTCCAGCCTCCCGCGCCCGCGCCGCGCCCCACTCGCCGCCCGCCCGGACCCGCGCGCGACGGCCCGCGCCCGCGTCCACGCCCGCCGTCCGTCACCCGCCGCCGCCCGCGCCACCCGTCCGCGCGCCCGCCGCCATGACCTGACAGGTAATCGACGGGGCGGCGGCCGGCCGGCAGGCTCTGCCGTATGACGACGAAGACGAACACCGCGAACCGCGCCGGGAACACCGACACCGCTCCCACCGCCGCCACGACCACCGCGACCGCCCCCGCCCCGGCCGTCGACCCCGCCTCGGCCGTCGCGATGGCAGCGGAGACGGAGCGGACGCGGGCCGTCGTGGCGGAGTACCTGCGCCGGGTGGCCGACCCCGAGCAGGGGCCGGAGGAGATCGCCGCCATGTACGCGGAGGAGGTGGAGTGGCAGATCGCCCCGAACCCGGCCGTGCCGTGGATTCGGCCGCGCTCCACGCGCGCCGACGTCGTCGGGCACTGGGTGGAGTTGGCGGAGCACACGGTGCCGGAGGCGGGCGGCGCGTCGATCGACGCGTTCCTGGTCGACGGCGCGGACGCGGTCCTCACCGGGCACCTGCACGGCACGCTGCGGGCCACCGGGAAGTCGTTCCACTCGCCGTTCGCGCTGCGGCTGACCGTCGCGAACGGGGAGATCGTCCGGCACCACATCTACGAGGACAGCCTGGGCATCGCCGCCGCGTGCACCCCGGACGCGCCCGGGGCCGAGCCCGCCGCGTAACGACACCACCGCCACGGCCCGCCCGCACGGCACCGGCACGGCCACCGCGAGCCGGTCCGGGCGGCGCCGGGGCGCTCAGCGGCGCTTGCGCTTCCTGGCGCGCGCCGCGGGGTTTCCCGTACGGGTGGCGCGCAGCCGCTCGTGCCGGGTCCTGGCCGCCTCGTACTCGGCCCGGTACCGCTTCTCGCGCGGCGCCTCGACCAGGCTGCGGCAGAAGTAGGCGAGCAGGACGCCGACGAAGCCGATGAGCTTGATGCTGCGCATCGACTTCTCGCTGGCCGCGTCGCCCGCCCCCTCGCCCCGGGCGTCCCGGCCGCCGCGCCGGCCCTCGCCCGAGCCCAACTCCTCCATCGTGCGGCCGAAGGCGAGCGCGCTACAGATCGCGAGGGCCACGATGACCATGAGGTTGACCAGGCCGCCGGCGTCCGAGATGGCCACCCCCTGGTACGCGAAGACCAGCAGGAACGTGCCCACGGCGGCGGCCAGCAGGGTGCCGAGCGAGAAGCCGACGCGGCGCAGCGCGTACCCGCCGTCGTGGTGCACCCAGGTGGTGCCGAAGAACCAGATCGAGTCCGGCTCGGGCCCCGCGTCGGCGCCCGCCGCGGCGTTCGCGTCGGGGGCTTCGGCGCCCGTGCCGGGCTGCTGCTCATCGCTCATACCGTCGATTATCGCCGGTTGGCGGGTTCGGTCACTCAGTGGCCTCGCGCGACGTTTAGGCTTTTTGCTCAAACGCGCGTGCGAGGAGGTGGGGCGGTGTCGCTGGGCGTCGGTGATCCGGAGGTGGTCGGGGAGTACCGGCTCCTCGACCGCCTCGGCTCCGGCGGCATGGGCGTCGTCTACCTGGCCCGCGCCGCTTCCGGGCGCCAGGTCGCCGTCAAGGTGGTGCACTCCCAGTTCGCCGAGGACGAGGAGTTCCGCGACCGGTTCCGGCAGGAGGTCGCGGCGGCGCGGCGGGTGAGCGGCGCGTACACCGTGCCGGTGGTGGACGCCGACCCGGACGCCGAGCGGCCCTGGATGGCGACGCTGTACGTGCCGGGCCGCACCCTCGCCGAGGAGCTGGCCGAGCGCGGGCCGCTGAGCGCGGCGAGGCTGCGGCGGCTCGCGCTCGGCCTCGCGGGCGCGCTGGGCGACATCCACCGGGTGGGCGTGGTGCACCGCGACCTCAAGCCGGCCAACGTGCTGATGGCCAAGGACGGGCCGCGCGTCATCGACTTCGGCGTCTCGCGCGCGGCCGACGGCCAGGCGCTGACGGTGACCGGGCGGGTGCTCGGCACGCCGCCGTTCATGTCGCCCGAGCAGTTGAACCGGCCGCGCGAGGTGACGGCGGCCTCCGACGTGTTCTCGCTCGGCACGCTGCTGGCGTTCGCGGCGACGGGGTACGGGCCGTTCGACGCGGACAGCCCGTACCTGACGGCGTACCGCGTGGTGCACGAGCCGCCCGCGCTGGCCGAACTGGCTCAGCCGCTGCGCGACGTGGTGGCGCGCTGCCTGGCCAAGGACCCGGCGCGGCGGCCCGAACTCCCGGAGTTGGTGGAGGCGTTCACGGGGCTGCCCACCCGGGGCCCGGTGCGCGTCGCCGCGCGCGGCGCGAAGGCGGGCGGTGCGGTGATGGGCAGTGCGGCGGCGGGCGGTGCGCCGGGTCGGGCGGCGGGGGGCGCGGTGAGCGCTGTGGCGGCGGGCAGCGCGGCGGCCCGCGCCGGTGGGGCGGTCGGGGCGGCGGTCGGCGCGGGCCGGGCCCGGCGTGACGGGGCGGCGGGCGACGCGGCGGCGGCTGACCCGGCGGGTAGCTCGAGGGGTGGCTTGGCGAGTGGTGCGGCGGCGGGTGGCGCCGGCGGGCGCGCCGGCGCGCTGTTGCGTTGGCCTCGGGGGCGCTGGCCGCGCCGGGTCCTCGGGTCGCTCGCGTCGCTGACGGCGCTCGGCCTCGGCTGCGGGGCGTTCCTGCTGTTCGGGCCCGACGACGGCGTGCGCACCAGCGGACCGGTGGGCCGCGGGGTGCGGGCGGCGGCGCTGCCGGACGGCTGGCGGCCGTGGGAGGTGGCGCTGCACCCGAGCGGCGTCACGCCGAAGGCCGGCCCGGCCGGCACCGCCGGGCTCGGCGAGGTCTTCGACCCGCAGTGCGTCGCGCGCGAGACCCGGCTGTTCTGCGGCGGCATGGGCTTCCCCACGGTCCGGCTCGACGCCCGCTCGGGGCGGCTCGACTGGCGCACCGACGCGCTGAGCGACCCGGAGGAGATGGCGAGCGGCAGCCAGCCGATCGGCGTGCGCGGCGGGCTGGTCTTCGTCCACGACGCGCCCAGCGAGGGGCGGACGCGACTGGTCGCGCTCGACGCGGAGAGCGGCGAGGAGGTGTGGTCGCGGCAGGTGAGCGACTCGGCCGAGGCGGCGATCGCCGGCGATCTGGTGCTCAGCAGCGCCCCGGGGGACGGCGCCATCACCGCCCGCCACACGGCCACCGGCGAGGTGCGGTGGTCCTACCCCGTACCGCCCGGGCAGGAGTGCTCGCCGGCCGGGCACGCGGGCCTGCCGTACGCGCTGTGCTGGGCGGACGACGGGGAGAGCGAGACGACGTTGGTGCGCCGGCTCGACCGGGCGAGCGGGGCGGCCACCGAACTCGCCCACCTGCGCAACGTGGACGAACCGCTCGGCACCGACGGCGGCGACCTGCTGTTCCTGCGCTACCAGGACCGCGACGGCGCCCCGTACCAGAGCCTGGTCCGCCTCGACGCGGTCACCGGGGAGCGGCGCGAGGTGCGGATGCCGCGGCTGGCGCTCGGACACGGCTCGCTCGCCGGCGGGCGGCTGTTCTTCGTGCAGAGCAGCGGCCGGGTCACGGCGGTCGACCCGCGCAGCGGCCGGACGCTGTGGAGCAGCCTGTCCGACGTGGAGCGGCTGGGCCTCCCGTCGGTGTCGACCCGCGAGCACACGGTCTACCTGTGCAACGGAAGCGGTCGCGTCCTCGCGCTCGACCTGCGCGACGGCGGCGAGCGCTGGCAGACCGGGCCGCGCAGCGCCGACAGCGGCTTCGGCATGTCGTTGGAGACCAGCGCGGTGTTGCGGGTCGACGGGGCGCTGGTGGCCTCGGCGTCGGACGGCACGCTGTTCTCGGTCGACCCGAACTCCCCGGACCCGGGCCGGTAGCGCGCCCTCGTGACGCGGGCGCGTGCCCCGGGTTCGGCCTGTGCCGCGAACGACCAGGCACCCGCGCCGGGCGACGTCGAGGCGCCCGCCACCGCGTGCGAGCGGTGACGGGCGCCTGGCCGGTGTTCCCGGTACGGCCGGCCCACCCGCGCCCGGACCGTCTGCCTGGCCCGTCGGTCTGGCCCGCCCGTCTGGCCCGGCTGCCTGGCCCGTCCGTCTGGTCCCTGGGTCAGCCGCAGGATGGTGCGACGTACCCGTCGCTGCCGGTGCGCACGTACGCGTCCGAGATGTACTCGCCCGGCGCGATGCTGTCCCAGATGCTCGATATGCCGTACGGGCCCTTGACGGACTGGCCTCGGCGCTGGCAGCGGATGCGGACCCGCGCGTTGTAGGCCAGCACCCGCACCACCGGGCTGGTCGTGGTCGGGCCGCTGCGGACGTTGACCCGATAGCCGGGCGCGACCGGGTACGTGGCCTCGCCGGCCGCGACGACCCCGCCGGCCGCGCCACCGCTGCCGACGGCCGCCCCCGCGGCGGCCGTCGCCACCCCCGCGACCTCGCGCGGCAACGCGTTGTTCTCCTCCGTGGCCATATGGCCCCTCCCCCGTTGAGCGATTTGTACTGAGACACGCTGAGACATGCGCAGGTTAGCTTGCCTCAACTGTCTCGTACGCGCTATCGACTAAGCTCCGTGAGCCGCATGTGCGGACGAATTCACGGGGGTGGGGGAATGCCGCCGCTGCGTAGCGCGGGGACAGGCCCGGAAGCGGAAGGTCCGCAATATGCGGGGCAGTACCGGCTGGAGGCACGACTGGGCTCCGGCGGCATGGGCGTGGTCCATCTGGCCAGGTCACCGTCGGGAATGCGGCTTGCCGTAAAGGTCGTACACGCAGAATTCGCCGCCGATCCGGAGTTTCGGGCGCGCTTTCGTCAGGAGGTCATGGCGGCACGCCTTGTGAGCGGCGCTTTTACGGCTCCCGTGGTGGACGCCGACCCTTGTGCCGAACGGCCGTGGATGGCCACGCTGTACATTCCCGGGCCCACCCTCGCCGAGCACGTGAAGCGGAATGGGCCGCTGGCCCCGGGCGAGGTGCGCCGCCTCGCGGCCGGGCTCGCGGAGGCGCTGCGCGACATCCACCGGGCCGGCGTGGTCCACCGCGATCTCAAGCCCAGCAACGTGTTGTTGGCCGCCGACGGGCCCCGGGTGATCGACTTCGGCATCTCGCGGCCGTCCGACAGCGATCTGCGCACCGAGACGGGCAAGTTGATCGGGACGCCGCCGTTCATGGCGCCGGAGCAGTTCCAGCGCCCGCGCGAAGTCGGGCCGGCGGCCGACGTGTTCACCCTCGGCTCGGTGCTGGTGCACGCGGCGACCGGGCGCGGCCCGTTCAGCTCGGAGAGCCCGTACATCGTGGCCTACCAGGTCGTGCACGACGAGGCCGATCTGGACGGGGTCTCCGCCGACCTGCTGCCGCTGATCCGCGGTTGCCTGGCCAAGAACCCGGCGGACCGGCCGACGCCCGACGGGCTGATGTCGGCGCTGCGCGCGGGCGGGCACGGCCCGTTCGTCCCGCTGTCCACGCCCAGGGCGCAGCCACCGGGCGCGGCGCGGGTGCCCTTCCAGCGGGCACCCAGTTCGCTGGAGCGCGACATCGCGGCGGCGGGCGCGGACGCGTTGCGGCTCGCCGCCGGGGCCGAGGGCGGGGGCGGGGGCGTCGAGGCCGGCGCCGCCGGCCCGGGGTCGGCCCCGGACGCGAGCGGGGGCGGCGCGGAGCCGGACACGCACCTCAGGGCCGTCTCGCCCGGCACGGGCGGACGCGCCCACCCTGCCGAGGCCGGTGGCCCCGAGGACACCGATGAGGGCGAGCACGCCGCAGGCCCCCTGTTCATCGACGCGTGGCCGGTGGCCGGCGGGTCGGAGGCCGTGGGATCGGGAAACGGGGGATCGGAGGCCGTCGGCTCCGGGGCCGGCGTGCGGGAAGGCGAGCGCGCGGGGGCGGGCGCGGCGCGGGGCGCCCCGCTCCCGCCCCCGGGCGGCGCCCACGCGGCGCGCCGGCCCGGCGTCCTCGGCAGGCTCGCTCGTACCGGCCGCCCGACGCGGTGGGTGGCCGCGGCGGTGGCGCTGCTCGTGGTGCTCGGCGCAGGCACGGTGTGGACGCTGCGCCAGGTCGACGACTTCGGCTCGACCTCCGACCCCGACCGGCGGGCCGCCGCGGGCACCACCTGGCGGCCGTGGCGGATCGCGCTGCGCGACGCGGCGGGGCTGCCGGCGCCACGGGGCGGCGGCGCGCGGATGTCGTACTGCGCCTACGGCAAGGGCGCGCTGTACTGCGCGCAGCAGGGCATCGCCGCGGCCCGGGTCGAACTCGGCCGCGGCCGGGTCACCTGGACCACGGACGGCACCCCCGCCGACGCGTCGGGCGAGCCGAGCCGTACGGACGACGCCACCCTCAGGGACGCCGACCCCGACTCCGATACCTCCGACACCCCCGACACCGACACTCCAGGGCCGGGCTCTGACGGGTCCCAGGAGGGCGTGCCGTCGGCGCCGGTGTTCGCGGCGGGCCTGGTGCAGACGCTCTCCCCGGACGGCACCCGGCTGACGGCCCGCGACCCGGCGAGCAAGCGGCAGCGGTGGACGCGCGAGGTCTCCGGGTACGGCGGCCGGGTCTACCGCGCGGGCGACTCGGTGCTCCTGGTCGCCGGCGACGGCATGGTCACCTCCATCGACGCGGCCACCAACCGCCAGCGCTGGAGCCACCGCGTGACCGGCCATGAACTGCCGGTCTTCACCGCGTTCGGCGCCGGCGGACGCGGGTTGGCGTACGCGGTCAGCACCGCCCCGGACGGCGCGCGCACGCGGGTCAGCGCGGTCGATCCGGTCACCGGGGACGTGCGCTGGACCCGCACCCTGACCGGCAACCTCACGCCGGTCGGCGAGGGCGCGAACGGCGTCGTACGGTTCGCGGCCAGCGACATCGAGTCGCGCACCACGGCGGTCGTACGCTACGACCCGGCGCGCCGCGACGAGCGACGGGTGCCGCTGACGGCCCCGCTGCACGCGGCGAGCGTCGTCGCCAGCGACGAGGTGGTCTACCTGCTCGGTTACGACGGCGGGTTGGTCGCCGTCGACACCCGCCCGGGCGCGCCGAAGGCGCAGCCGTGGCGGCTTGAGACCTCCGTGAGCAACGCGTCTCCGCTGATCGCCGCCGGCGACCGGCTCTACTTCTCGGCGGCCGACGGCCGCCTGTTCGCGGTGGACGGCGTACGCGGCGAACTCCTCGGCCAGACCCCACCCCGCCCCGGCCCCGCCAAGAGCGGCTACCTGGACCGCATGCCCACGCCGGTCGCCGCCGAGGGCAAGGTCTTCGCGGCGGCCCCGGACGGCTCGGTCTTCGCGGTGGACGACCGGGTTCCGTCCCGGTGGTGAGGGCGCGGGGGCCGTGCGGCCCAGCGCCCGGCTACCGGTTCCGCCGGGTCAGCGCGCGGTGACCGGTCACCGGTTGAGCCGGGTCAGCGCGGCCACCGGTTACTGGTTACCGGTTGAGCCGGGTCAGCGCGCGGTCGAAGACCCGCGACCAGCCCTGGTCCGCGCGGGCCAGCACGACGACGGCAAGCAGCCGCAGCGCGGGGGCGACGGCCCGCAGGGTGGGCGCCCAGCCGGCGCCCGGGCCGTACCCCGCGCGCGGGCGCGTGTCGGCGGCGCTCGTGGCGGAGTGGGTGCGGTCGGCGGGGTCGGTGAGGTCGGTGAGGTCGACCGTGGCGGAGGTGGCCAACGTGAACCGGGCGTGCCCGGTTTCGTTCCGGTGCTCCGCCATCCAGACGTCCACGGGCGTACGGCGTACGCGCCGAGCGCGCGGCGGCCAGGCACGGGCCCTGCCCGTCGCCGAGGCAGTGTGCGGCGTAACGGGTACTCGCGCCGTACGCTGTCCAGTGCGCCGCCGGTACGAGGGTCCCGCTCGCCTCGTTCACCTCGTGCAACTCATTCATCTCGTTCGCCTCGTTCACCTTGCTCATCTCCTTCATCTCGTTCATCTCCTTCATCTCGTTCATCAGGGCTGGGAGTTCTCGCGTACGGGGTGGGAGAGGGCGGCGCGGAGCGCGTCGAGGGTGGCGGGGTTCGTGGTCGCGGCATGGGCCCAGCGCCGGTGGTGGGTGGCGGGGTGGCAACGGCAGGACGCCAACATGCCGGCCGGTGAGGGCACTTCGGGGGGCGCCACCCACCCCCCATCCACCACGAGGGTGAGCCGCACAGGGATCCCGGGGGTGGCGCGCTGCCGGTGGGCGCTCAGCACGCGGGCCCGGGCGGGCAGCGTGAGCCCGATGGCGTACGCGATCCGCGCGGCGGCGGCCCGTACCGGCTCGCCGGCCCGCAGGGCGACGCCCGGCATCCGCCAGGGCGAGGCACCCGCGCGCACCTGCAGCACCTCGGGCCAACCCGCCGCCAGGTCACCGGGGTCCCCCGGGTTGGCCGGCCGCCAGACCAGCAACTCCACGCGGGCCAGCGCGGGCGTCACGCCCGGTCCTCCGTGGCGAGCGCGCACACGTCGGTCAGGCCGAGCCCGCAGTCCGCGGGCGCCTTGCCGTTGGTCGTCATGATCCCGGCGTCCGCGAGGCCGTCCACCCAACAGAAGCTGCCGGGCCCGGCGATGCCGTCGAGGGTGACCTGTACGCGATCGGGTTTGGGGTGGGGCCCTGGCTCCCCCTGATCCGGCGACTTCCGGTCGAACAGGCTGGCCTCGTAGGCGTACCGGAACTCCGCGTCCGTGACGGCCTCCCACCCACAGGCAGGGTCGGACAGGCGAGCGTCGGCGAGGAAGAAGCGGAGTACGACCCCGGCGACGGTCCGTACGGTGTGCTGGCCGGTCAGCACGCGTGCGCGGGCGGCGGGCCGCTCGCGGCGGGGTGGCTGACTGACGTCCACCAGCGGTACGTCGCGTGGGCGCTGGGCCTGTCGTCGCGGCTGTCGCGCCAGCGGGGCGGCGAGTTGGGCGTCGGCGGGGGGCCGGTGGTGGGGGTGGGTCATCGCGCCACCGCCGCGCGGTGGCGCGGGCACCGGCATGGCCCCCACGCGGTCGGAAGGTGCTGCGCTTCCAACTCGCCCCGGGTCACGTCCCCAGGGTCGATGTGGATGGTCTTGCGAGTAACGGGGGCTGGCTCTTCGCCGGGGCGCTTGCGGTAGATGCGCAGAGTCATCGTGGAGGCCATGATCAACGTCCTTCGACAGATCGACGCGACCACCTTTGGCCATTCCACCCCGCCGCGCTTCCCCTCCTCGGGGATACCCATCGCGGGTACGCTAACGATTCAGCCGATCACTCTCTGCACTCACGCATCCTGGGACCGCCGATGGCCTCTGAACCAACGACTGCCCTACCCCGAAAATTACTTGACCGGGAAGACCTGAAAGCAGCCTGCGCAGCACACGACTTCGGCGCACTTTTTCGAATCGCACGTACAGTGGGGATCAGCTATTCGAAGATCGCGGCTGAGTGCGAGATCAAACCGGAACGCGTCGGCACCCTGGCTCGCGGCCAAGGCGCTGTCACATCATTCGAGAAGATTGCACGGATCGCCGACGCGCTACGCATCCCGGGGCACCTAGTCGGTCTCGCACCGCGCGAGTGGGAGGCAGGTGGAGACATGCGCCGCAGGGAGTTTATTCGGGCCACGACCGGCGTGGCCGTACATCTACCAGAGCAGCAACCACTCAATGTAGGCAGCTATCTCGGGCGAGACATCCCCGAACACCTCCGGTACCGCACCGCCCGCCTCCGGCGGCTCGATGAAGTACTCGGCGGCGGGGACACCTTCCGGCTCTACTCAGGAGAAGTCCAGGCAACGAAGCGGCTGTTACGTGAGACAAGCTACGCTGAGAGCACTGGTTGCGAACTGCTCTCTGTATTGGCTGAGCAGGCCCAACAGGCAGGCTGGGCCGGATTCGACGCAGGCATGCACGAGGATGCCCGCAGCTTGTACGAGGAAAGCAGGCGCGCTGCAGTAGACGCCGGAGACGCGGCGCTAGCGGCCAACGCACTGGCTTTCCTTGGGTATCAGGAACTGAGCGTTGACAATATCGACGCCGGCCTTGCAGCGACCACACAAGCGAGCACGCTCGTACCGCAGCACGCCCCGGGAGCCGTTCGCGCATTGTTGTACGAGCGACACGCATGGGCTTGTGCTGTTGCCGATCAAACAGTGGAGACGGAACGCGCCCTGGAAGCTGCCCGCACAGCACTAATGGACAAGTCCGATACCGCCGCTCCAGACTGGGCGGCTTGGGTAGACGACGATGAACTCGACATCATGACAGGCCGCTGCTGGACGGTCCTAGGCCGTCCGCTGCGGTCTGTCCCGCTACTCGAAGAGGCACTCAGCCGGTACGACGATCGACACACGCGGGACAAGGCGTTGTACTCATCGTGGCTAGCCGAGTCTTACCTCAAGGCTGGTGAGGTGGAACAAGCGGCAAGGGTAGCCAAGAGCGTCCTCGAATTATCGATGGGCGTCGCTTCTGTACGACCACGGCAACGTATTACGCCCACCCTTCGTTGCCTCACCCAGCACGCAGGTCTCCCTGCGGTGGCAGAGGTACTGGAATTGGCCCGTGCGGCTTAGCGTTCCAACGCTGTCATCTCCTCGACCCAGCGCAGACACCCCGCTGCCCCCTCCTCCACGCGGACGGCCACCAGCTCCGGGCTCTGCCACGGGTGGGCGGCGAGCAGATGACGCTCCAACTCGGGATAGCGCGCGTCAGTCGTCTTCAGCAGCAACTGCCACTCCTCGCCTTCGCCAAACTCACCGTCATGCCAAAACACGGACGTGGCAGGGAGGATCTGCGCACCGGCCGCCAACCGTGCTTGGACCACCGACCGAGCCAACGCTAGGGCCTGCTCACGGGTGGGCGTCGCGGTAGACACCTGGAGGACACTCGTCGTCATACGGCCGAGCGTAGACGCCCGGACGCCCTTCCGGGCGGAAAGCATTCTTGCTACGCCTGCAGGGGTCAGTGGACTTCCGTTCGTTTCTCGGCCACGTACACAGGCCCCCAAGCGCGGGCGACGTCAACGCCTAGCCGCGCCCACCAGCCCTCGTCAGCCCGCGAGCGGGATCGGCGAGGGCACCTCCCTGCGGCGCGACCCTTGACGCTCAGCCCTCCGGTGCCGTCATCACCTCAACCCACCGCAAACACCCCGCCGCCCCCTCCTCCACGCGGACGGCCACCAGCTCCGGGCTCTGCCACGGGTGGGCGGCAAGAAGGTGGCGCTCCAACTCGGGATAGCGCGCGTCGGTGGTCTTCAGCAGCAACTGCCACTCCTCCCCCTCGCCGAACTCGCCGTCATGCCAGAACACGGACGTGGCGGGCAGGATCTGTGCACCGGCCGCCAGGCGCGCCCGGACCGTCGACCGGGCCAGCGCGAGGGCCTGTTCGCGGGTGGGGGTTACCGTGGACACCTGGAGAACGTTGGTCGTCATGCGGCGAGCGTAGGCCGACGCCACCTCGCCGCCCCCTCCTCAGCCAGCCGGGCCGGCGCGCACACCGAGGGTGGTCCACCCCCGGAGGCACCCACCCGCCCCACCTCACGCCTCCGCCGCTCCCCCCGCCTCCGAGCGGGCAGCGAGGCCGGTCCGGTCCGTGCGGAGGGGGCGGGAGGTCAGGCCCAGGAGGCCGGTCCCGAGAAGCAGGGTCGCGCACACGGCCGTGACGACGGCCGGGCCTTCGAGGTCGGCGAGGGTGCCGAGCAGGTTGTTCATGAGGAGGAGGGCGAGGCTCTGGACGAGTACGAGCACGGCCTGTACCCGGGACAGGTGGCTGCCCGGCGTCGCGGTGAGGATCAGCGGCGCGATGTGCGACGAGAACACCCCGTTGCCGACGCCTATGACCACGGCGGCGGCCGTCGCTGTCGCCACGTTGGGCGCGAGGGTGAGGGCGAGTACGCCCAGGCCGGCGACCATCAGCCCGCTCGCCGACAGGAGGCCCGGCCGGCCCAGCGGTCCGCGCCGCACGACCACAGCGGTGACGGCCACCATGCCGACCCCCTGCGCTCCGATGACCAGCCCTGCCGCGCCCGCGCCCCACTGTTCCTGGCGGGCGAGCAGGGGCAGGAGGAGGGGGATGACGGGCAGCAGGAGGCCGGCCGCTGCACCGGTGAGGCACAGGCCGGGACGGAGTACGGGGTGGGAGAAGGACACCCGCACGCCGTCCACGGCGTCCTTGAGGAGGCTGGGCGAGACCGTGGGCGGCACGCGGTGACGGGGTCGTACGGCGACGAGAACGATCAGGGTGAGGGCGAAGGTCACGCCGTTGACCAGGGCCGCGCCGGCCAGTCCGGCGAGGCCGACGAGTACGCCGCCGAGTGGACCGCCGCCCATGTTGACGACCTGGCCGCCGATCTGCCGGAGGGACAGGGCCCGAGGGAGCTGTTCCTTCTCCACCAGGCGCCGTGGCATGGAGCCGGAGGCCGGTAGGTAGAAGGCGTCGACGACGCCGACGGCTATACCCGCCGTGATGAGCAGGGCGGGCGGGGCGCCCAGGTGGTAGGCGACCGCTGCCAGAACGAGGGAGAAGACCAGCATGGCCGCGTCGCCCGTGAGCAGTACGCGGCGCGCGCTGAACCGGTCGCTGACCGCGCCCCCGATGAGCAGGAGAAGGACGCGGGGCAGCGTGATGGCGCTCAGGGTCAACCCGGCGACGGTGCCGCCGTGTTCGCTGGCGGCCCAGCCGAGGGCGAAGTAGAAGACCGAGTTGCCCGCCAGGGACACCAGGATCCCGGTCAGCCACAGCAGGTAGGAGCGAGGCAGCCGGCCCGTCTCGCGTGCCGCGTCGGCGAGTTGGTCCACGGCGGCGGCGGGAGGCGCGGCGGCGGGGCGCGGCAACTTCTCGTCAGGTGCTGGCACCGAGCACCCCCGGCTTCGTCCTACTGGGGAGAGAGGTCACAGGCCGCACCGTCTCAGACGGCACTGACAATGGGGCCGTTCCGGCTGCCGCTCAGAGGCTCCTGCCCCCGAGCCTCCTGTCCTCAGGGCCCCCGCCCCGGGCGTACCCCACGCCCGCCGCCCGGCCCCTTCCACGCGCCCCAGGCGAAGGCTCAGCTACGCGCGGCTCCCGCGCCCTCGCCCTCGTCCTCCGCGCCGTCCCGCACATCCCGCGTCAACGCCGCCGCCGTCAACGTCAGATGGCGGGCCAGTACGGCGGCAGCCGTGTCCGCGTCGCGGGCCAGGGCCGCTTCCTCCAGTTGGCGGTGTTCGCCGATGCCGTCGCGGGTCGGGTCGCGGTGGGCCGACCAGCGGCGGGCCAGTTCGCTCGCGGTCCACATGCGGTCGAAGGTCTCCAGGAGGACGGGGTTGTCGCAGCCTTCCAGGAGGGTGCGGTGGAAGAGGCGGTGGGCCTCGGCCCAGGCCGCGCTGTAGAACTCGCCCTCCCCCGGCGCGTACACGGGGGTGCGGGCCAGGCGGTGGTGGGCGGCGCGTACGCGGGCCTCCCAGTCGACGTCGCCGCGCTCGACGGACATGCGCAGCACGACCGGTTCGATGGTCCGGCGAGCCTCCGCGAGTTGCTGCCAGCGGCGGTCCGAGAAGGCGGGGACGGCGAAGCCTCGGTTGGGCAACCGGTCGGCCAGCCCCTCGCCCACCACCCGGACGAGCGCCTCGCGCACGACGGCCAGGCTCACGCCCTGCTCCCTGGCCAGGTCCTGCGGTTTGAGGGCGTCGCCGGGAGCGTACCGCCCGCGCATGATCGCGTCCCGCAGGTGGGCGTAGACCTGCTCGGAGAGCATCTGCTTCCCCGGTGGGGTGGGGGTTCGGGCCGGCTGCGTCATGGTGGGCAGTTTAGACGATTCTCTCGATAATCGATTATCGCTGCTATGGTCGATCTATCTGCGGCGGGCGGCGACACTCGGTCGTCGAGCCCCCGGCGCACTGGCGCGAACGCCGCGCGCCCGTCGTACCGGCCAAGCCGCCGCCGGCCCACCGCACGGCCCGAAAGGAACCACTCGATGCGCGCCCACACCTCCCCCAGCCGCCTCGCCGAAGCGGCGTCCGCCGCCGACTTCACCGTCACCAGCACCACCGTCAGCGACGGCGCCCCCTGGCCGCCCGAGCAGTACTCCGGGATCTTCGGCGTGCCCGGCGGCAGGGACGCCTCCCCGCAGTTGTCCTGGCGCGGGGCGCCGGAGGGGACCAGGAGCTTCGCCGTCACCGTGTACGACCCCGACGCCCCCACCGGGTCCGGGTTCTGGCACTGGGCGGTCGCCGACATTCCCGCCGATATCACCGAGTTGCCCGAGGGCGCCGGCGACGAGGCGGGCTCGGGTCTTCCGGGCGGCGCCTTCCAACTCCCCAACGACGCCCGCGCGGCCCGCTTCGTCGGTGCCGCCCCGCCGGCCGGGCACGGCGCGCACCGGTACGTCATCGCCGTGCACGCCCTCGATGTCGCCACGATCGGCGTCCCGGCCGACGCCACCCCGGCCGCGCTCGGCTTCGCCATGGCCGGCCACACCCTCGGCCGCGCGACCCTGACCGTCACCGGCTACACGCCGGGCGAGCCCAGCGGCCCGGAACGGGTCGAGGTCTCCCGGCTGGTCCCGGCCCCCGCCTCCGCCGTCTTCGCGGTGCTGGCCGACCCGGCGGGCCACGTGGAGATCGACGCCTCGGGCATGCTGCTCGGCGCCGAGGGCGGGCCGGTCGCGGCGGCCGGCGACCGGTTCACGGTGCACATGGACCGGGAGGCGCTCGGGGACCGGCCGCTGGGCAGGTACGACGTCGAGGTGGTGATCACCCGGTTCACGCCGGATGTGGAGATCGCCTGGACCGTCGAGGGCCGGCGCGTCCGGCCGCACGTGGGGCACGTCTACGGCTACCGGTTGGCCCCGACCGACGGCGGCACCCTCGTCACCTCGTACCACGACTGGTCCGAGGTCGCCGAGGAGTGGCGGCGGCGACTCGTCTTCCCGGTGGTTCCGGAGTCGGCCCTGCGGGCCACCCTCGGCGTCCTGGAGCGCACGGTCCGGCGGCGGAGCGCCGGCGCCTGACCGTACGGCCCAACTTCCCGACTCGGGCTGGCCGTTGACCTCTCCGGACGTCCCTCGGCCGGCCGGCCGCCGAGCGCGAGCGGGTCAGTACGGGGCGGGTTCGGCGATGGCGACGGCTATCGACAGCCCCAGCAGGCCGAAGGCCACCCAGCCGAGCACGACGCCGGCGGTGGCCATGCCCCAGCCGCCCTCACCCCGCTCCCTGATCTGTTGGCGGGCCACGTATCCGAAGCCCAGCGCGAAGGCACTGCCGATCCAGAAGAGCCAAGCGACGCCCAGCACCAAGGCGGCGACGGTCATCCCGTTGATCCGCGCGGGCCGTGCGCGATACGGCGGGTAGCCGGGCCAGTTCGAGTGGGCCCCGACTGCTGGTGGGGCGGGGTGGTCGGGGGGGGTGGCGCGGGGGCGGCTCCGGGACGCCCGGAGTCGGGCCCCGGTCGGGCGGCGTGGCCACGGCGGCCCTCCTAGCGACGCGAGCGTGGCGGCAGGTTGCCACGCCACCCATGGGAGGGGTCCCCGTCGCACCGAAGCACCCGCCGCGCCGCGTGGCGCCGCACCCGCCGCGCCAGCGCCGTACCTGCCGGAATCGGTGCGGCTGCCCATCGACAGCCGCACCTACCCGCTCTCCGACAGCCGCCGAGCGCGAGCGGCTCAGTACCTCATGTTGAGGAAGAAGGCGAAGAACATCACGGCCGCGAGCGTCCCGGCGCCGACCCAGCCGAGCACGATGCCGGCGGTGGCCATGCCCCCGCCGCCCTCGCCCCGCTCGCGGATCTGGTTGCGGGCCACGTAGCCGAAGATCAGCGCGAGGATGCTGCCGACCCAGTAGAGCCACAGGATGCCCAGCACCATGGACGCGACGGCTAAGCCGTTGGTCCGTTGGGCCGCCACGTAGTACGGGGGGTAGCCGGGCCAGCCCGGGGGCGGTTGCTGGTGCGGCTGCTGCGGTGACGTCGGGGTGGTCGGCGGAGTGGTCTGGTACGGGTTCGGGTCGCCCTGGTACGGGCTGGGGCCGCTCTGGTACGGGTTCGGGCCGGGTGGTGTCGTCATGGTGGACCTCCTTAGGGGCGCGAGCGTAGCGGGACGCTGACGCGCTGTAGCCGGAGGGGTCCGTACGCACGAAAGAGGCGGCGGCCCGTCGGGCCGCCGCCTCCTCCGTGGTCAGCGCGTCAGCGCGCCGCCGCGCCGCCGCGTCAGCCGCCCAGCAGGCCGACGTCCCGCACCGCGCCCTTGTCCGCGCTGGTGGCCATCGCCGCGTACGCGCGCAGCGCCTGGGAGACCTTGCGTTCGCGGGCGACCGGTCGGTAGCCGCCCAGGCGTTCCAGGAGGGCCGTGCGGCGGGTGGCCAACTCCTCGTCGGAGACCTGGAGTTGGATGGTGCGGCCGGGGATGTCGATGCGGATCAGGTCGCCGTCCTCGACCAGCGCGATGGCACCGCCGGAGGCCGCCTCGGGGGACGCGTGGCCGATCGACAGGCCCGAGGTGCCGCCGGAGAAGCGGCCGTCGGTGACCAGGGCGCAGGTCTTGCCGAGGCCGCGGCCCTTGAGGAACGAGGTCGGGTAGAGCATCTCCTGCATGCCGGGGCCGCCCTTGGGGCCCTCGTAGCGGATGACGACGACGTCGCCCGGCTTGATCGCCTTGTTCAGGATCTTGTCGACGGCCTCCTCCTGCGACTCGCAGACGACGGCCGGGCCCTCGAAGGTCCAGATCGACTCGTCGACGCCGGCGGTCTTCACGACGCAGCCGTCCGGGGCGAGGTTGCCGCGCAGCACGGCGAGGCCGCCGTCGGCCGAGTAGGCGTGCTCGGCGTCGCGGATGCAGCCGTTCGCGGCGTCGGTGTCGAGCGTGTCCCAGCGCTCGGACTGCGAGAACGCCTCGGCGGAGCGCTTGCAGCCGGGCGCCGCGTGCCACAGCTCGATCGCCTCCGCGCTGGCCGAGCCGCCGCGCACGTCCCACGCGTCCAGCCACTCCTTGATGCTCGCGGAGTGGACGGTGTGCACGTCCTCGTTGAGCAGCCCGGCGCGGTACAGCTCGCCGAGGATGGCGGGGATGCCGCCGGCGCGGTGCACGTCCTCCATGTAGTACGTGCCGCCGGGCGCGACGTTCGGGGCGACCTTGGCCAGGCAGGGGACGCGGCGCGAGACGGCGTCGATGTCGCTCAGGTCGTAGTCGGCGCCGGCTTCGAGGGCCGCGGCCAGCAGGTGCAGGATCGTGTTGGTGGAGCCGCCCATGGCGATGTCCAGGGCCATGGCGTTCTCGAACGCGGCGTGGGTGGCGATGTTGCGCGGCAGCACCCGCTCGTCGCCCTCGCCGTAGTAGCGCCGGGTCAGCTCCACGACGGTGGCGCCGGCCCGCTCGTACAGCTCCTTGCGGGCGGTGTGCGTGGCGAGCACCGAGCCGTTGCCGGGCAGGGCCAGGCCGATGGCCTCGGCGAGGCAGTTCATCGAGTTGGCGGTGAACATGCCGGAACACGAGCCGCAGGTGGGGCAGGCGTTCTCCTCGATGCGGAGGATGTCCTCGTCCGAGACGCTCTCGTTGACCGCGTCGCTGATCGCGTTGACCAGGTCGAGCTTGCGGACGGTGCCGTCGACCAGGGTGGCCTGGCCGGCCTCCATCGGGCCGCCGGAGACGAAGATGGTGGGGATGTTCAGGCGCAGCGCCGCCATCAGCATGCCCGGAGTGATCTTGTCGCAGTTGGAGATGCAGATCAGGGCGTCGGCGCAGTGCGCCTCGACCATGTACTCCACCGAGTCGGCGATCAGGTCCCGCGAGGGCAGGCTGTAGAGCATGCCGCCGTGGCCCATGGCGATGCCGTCGTCCACGGCGATCGTGTTGAACTCGCGCGGCACGGCCCCCGCCGCCTGGATCGCGGCGCTCACGATCCGGCCCACGGGCTGGAGGTGGGTGTGGCCCGGCACGAACTCGGTGAAGGAGTTGGCGACCGCGACGATCGGCTTGCCGATGTCCTCGCTCGCTACCCCCGAGGCCCGCATCAGGGCGCGGGCGCCCGCCATGTTGCGGCCGTGGGTGACGGTGCGGGACCTCAGCTCGGGCACGGTGCTCACTCCCTGGTGATGCCTTGGCGCGTACGCCGCTGCGTACGTCGGGGCCTGCGTACGGTGTCGTACGAGCCTACGCCCCGGCTCCAAGATCCGGACGCCTTTCCCGCGATGTGAGACGGGCCGGGCGGTGGTCGGGCGGTGCCGGGCGGCGGTCGGGCGGCGCTCGGGCCGTGGTCGCGGCGGGTGCGACCGGCGGGGCCGGCGCCGCGCGGGGGTGGGCCGTCAGGCGGCGGGGGCGTCGAGCGGGTCGGGGCCGGTGAGCAGGCGCTGCACGCCCGGCGCGACCAGGGCGATCACGTGCTCCGGGTCGGCGTCCGCCAGCGGCCTCATCTTGATCACGTACCGCAGCAGCGCGATGCCCACCAACTGGGCCGCGGCGAGTTCGGCGCGCAGTCGCGGGTCCGGGACACCCAACTGGGCCGCGACCCGCGCGACGAGCCGGCTGGAGACCAGGTCGCGGAAGACGGCCGCCGCCGCCTCGTTGCCCACGGCCGAGCGCACGATCGCCAGCAGCGGCTCGCGGTGCGTCGGGTTCTCCCAGATGCCGAGGAAGAACCGGGCCAGCCGCTCCCCCTGCTCCTCGTGCGAGCCGGCGAGCAGCATGTCGGGGGCGCGCAGCGCGGGCTCGAAGGCCCGCTCGATGGCGGCGGCGAAGACCTGGTCCTTGGTGCCGAAGTAGTGGTGGACCAGGGCCGGATCGACGCCGGCGCCCTTGGCGATGCCGCGGATGGACGCCTTGTCGTAGCCGCGCTCGGCGAACTCGCTGCGCGCCGCCGACAGGATGCGGTCCCGCGCCGCCGGTTCGCCGCCGGCCGCCGCCCGGGCCGGGCGGCCCCGTCGGCGGGGCGCGGCCAGGCCCTCGCTCATGATCCGGTCATCCAGTCGTCGCGGTCCCCCGGCACCCGGTGCGGCCGGGACGGCGATGCCAGGTGCAGCCGGGTGAAGGCCAGCGCCTCGGCGAGGTCGGCCTCGCGCTCGGCGGAGGACATCGCGCGCCGCGTGTTGACCTCGACGACGACGTGGCCGGTGAAGCCGTTGGCGGCCAGCCGCTCCAGCAGCGCGGCGCACGGCTGACTGCCGCGGCCCGGCACCAGGTGCTCGTCCTTGCCGGAGCCCGTCCCGTCGGCGAGGTGGACGTGGGCCAGCCGGTCGCCCATCCGGTCCACCATCTCCAGCGCCTCGGTGCGGGCGGTGGCGGTGTGCGAGAGGTCGACCGTGAAGTGCCGGTAGTCGTCCTTGGTGACGTCCCAGCCGGGCGCGTAGGCGAGCATCTCGCGGTCGCGGTAGCGCCAGGGGTACATGTTCTCGACGGCGAACTGGACGTCGGTCTCGTCGGCCATCCGCCAGATGCCGCTGACGAAGTCCCGGGCGTACGAGCGCTGCCAGCGGAAGGGCGGGTGCACCACCACGGTGGAGGCGCCGAGCCGCTCGGCCGCGGCGCGGGCCCGCTTGAGCTTGACCCACGGGTCGGTGGACCACACGCGCTGGGTGATCAGCAGGCAGGGCGCGTGCACGGCCAGGATCGGCACCTGGTGGTAGTCGGACAGTCTGCGCAGCGCCTCGATGTCCTGGCTGACCGGGTCCGTCCAGACCATCACTTCGACGCCGTCGTATCCCAAACGCGCCGCGATCTCGAAGGCCGCCGCCGTGGACTCCGGGTAGACGGAGGCCGTGGACAGGGCGACCTTCGCATCCGGGATGCGCACCACTGGCTCTGGCTCTGTCACGAGGGACAGCGTACGGCGTGTCGCCGCCCCGGCAGCAGGCTGCCTGGCCGAGGCGGTACGGACCGGGCCCCGGAAATGACCGCACTGGCAGGGGCGCGGGGCCCTGGCCGTACCCGGCCGTACCCGGTCGCACTCGGTCGAACGGGGTCGCACCCGGTCGTACGGCTCCTACGGCCCGTACGGCTCGTACCGGCCCGGCGCGCTCAGGCGGGCGGGGTCGGGCGCGCGCTCAGGCGGGCGGGAGCTGGCCGAGGGCCGGGCGTTCCGCGGGGAGGTGGTCGAGGCGGCGCAGGATCACGCCCTCGCGCAGCGCCCAGGGACAGATCTCCAGCTCGTCGACGTCGAAGAGGTCCATCGCGGCCTCGGCGACCAGCGCCCCGGCCACGAGCTGCCCCGCCCGACCGGCCGAGACCCCGGGCAGTTCGGCGCGCTCGGCCGTCGGCATGCCGGCCAGCCGGGAGACCCAGTCGGCGAGGGCCGCGCGGCTCAGCGCGCGCTGGACGTACAGCCCCTCGGCCGAGCGCGCGGCGCCCGCGAGGCGCGCCAACTGCTTGAACGTCTTGGAGGTGGCCACCACGTGGTCGGGCCGCCCCAGCCGGCTGAAGTCGCCGACGACGTGCGCTATCTGGGCCCGCACGTGCCGCCGCAGGGCCCGCACGTCGTTCGTGTCCGGCGGGTCGCCGGGCAGCCAGCCGGCGGTGAGCCGGCCCGCGCCGAGCGGCAACGAGGCCGCCGCGTCGGGCTCCTCGTCCATGCCGTACGCGATCTCCAGCGAGCCGCCGCCGATGTCGAGCACCAGCAGCCGCCCGGCCGACCAGCCGAACCAGCGGCGCACCGCGAGGAAGGTCAGCCGCGCCTCCTCGTCGCCGGTGAGCACCGCGAGCCGCACGCCGGTCTCGGCCGCGACGCGGGCCAGCACCTCGTCGGCGTTGGTGGCCTCGCGCACCGCGGAGGTCGCGAACGGGAGCACGTTCTCGCAGCCCTTGTCCTCGGCCGCCTGGAGCGCGTCGGCGACCACCCCGATCAGCCGGTCGATGCCGTCGCTGCCGATCGCGCCGTCCGCGTCCAGCAGCTCGGCCAGGCGCAATTCCGCCTTGTGGGAGTGCGCGGGCAGCGGCCGGGCACCGGGGTGCGCGTCCACCACCAGGAGATGCACCGTGTTCGAACCCACATCCAGGACACCGAGTCTCATGGCCAGAACGCTACTGTGCGCTGCCGACGAGGTGCCGGGGGGTCGGTCACGATACGGCTCGGTTGGTCACGGTACGGCGACGCGGGCGGGATTTCGGCGGGGGCCCCGGCCCCCGGACGCGGGCCCGGGACCGACGACCGCCCTGGCTTCAAGCGCGGCCTTGAAGGCCGGAGCCCCCCGGCTTCGAGCGCGGGCCCAGGGGACGCCGACCGCCCCTACTTCGAGCGCGGGCCTCGGGCGCCGCCGACCGCCCCGCAACGGTCGCTCACCGCGCGTCGCGCAGCCGCAGGACGTACGTCGCCGTCAGCGCGACGGCGCGGTCGGCGTCGCGGGACAGCTCGCCGAGGACGCGTGCCGCCGTCGGCCCCGGCACGGCCGCCAGCGCCTGGGTCAGCCGGCCGCGCGCGGGGGCGTCGGTGGCGGCGTCGGCGAGGCGCTCGGCCAGGGCGGTGGCGATCCGCTCCGCCGCCGTGGTGTCGCCGGCCAGAACGCCGAGCACGTCGGCCGCGCCGGTGTCGTCCCGGCCCGCCACGACCAGGTCGACGAGCGCGGGGACCGCGTCGGCCTCGCCCCGCGCGCCGAGCGCGAGCGCCGCGTGCCCGCGGACCACGGCGTCGGGGTGGCCGAGCGCGGCCCGCAGCCTCGCGTCGGCCTCCTCGCCGGGCAGCTCGGCGAGGGCCCGCACGGCGCGCTCGCGCACCGCCGCCACCGGCGAGCCAAGCCCCTCGGCCAACAGCGCCGGGCCGCCGTCGCCGTGACCGTCGCCATCGCCATCGCCGGCGCCGCTGCGGGCCAGCGCCCAGCGCAGGGCCCCGGCCACGTTCGGCTCGCTCTCCCGTAGCACCGCCTCGACCAGGGCCTCCACCGGTACCGGAACCTCGTCGGCCACGGCGAGGGCCGCGCGCTGGCGCGCGCCGGCGCTCTGGGAGCCCAGCGCCTGGAGCAGCGCGACGACCTGGAGGACGTCCTCCCAGTCGGCGGGGCCCGCGGCGTCGATCCGGCGCAGCCGGGTGAGCAGTTCGGTCTCGGCCGCGATGCGCTCGCGCGTCGCGCGGACGAGGTCGCCGACGATCGTCGCGGGCGCGAAGTCGGGGTCGTCGAGCGCGCGGCCGATCTCCCGCAGCGACATCCCGAGCGCCCGCAGGGATTCGACGTGGAAGATGCGCCGGATGTCCGCGTCGGAGTACTCCCGGTAGCCGGCGCCCGTCCGGCCCGAGGGGCGCACCAGGCCGAGCGACTCGTAGTGCCGGAGCATCCGGGCGCTGACCCCCGACCGCCGCGCCACCTCGCCGATCAACACGCCCTAGCCTCCTCCCGGCCCCTCCTCGCCCACCTGTCCCCGCTGGTCCGGCGGTTCCTGCCGGCCCGCGTCGCCGAAGTCGCCGAGGGCCACGACGCGCTTCGCCTCCTCGATCGCGAACGCGAATCCGGCGTCCGGATCGCGCAGCAACCGCTCGGTGGCGAGCGCGTGCGCGCGTACCTCCGCGTCGGCAGCCGCCGACGCGGCCCGCAACGCCGGCACCGCCATCTCGCCCAGTGTGACCAACGCCCGGCTGAGGCTCAGCCGCGTCTCGCGTCCGCCGCGCCCGAGCTGCGTCGCCAGCGCGGCGGCGAGGTCGGGCTCCTCGCCGTCCGGTACGAGCACGACCGCGGCCCGCCAGGCGCTGCGCGCGACCTCGTCGTCGGCGTCGGTCAACAGCGCCCGCGTGAGGGCCGGCCACGCCCGCCGGTCCCCGATCTTGGACAGCGTGTGCAGCGCCTGACTACGTGCCCGGGCGCGCTCCGAGCGGACCTCGCGGACCAGCCTGGGCAGCGTCACGGACGCCGGGTGCCGGGTGAGTGCCCAGGTCAGCGCGTCGCGGACGAAGAACTCGGGCTCGCTCGCGCACCGCTCGACCAGCGCGTCGACACAGCCCGCGTCGGGCGTCGTACCGAGTGCCAGCGCGGCCCGCAGGCGCACCGACGCGCGGTCGTCCACCAACCCCCGCAGCGCCCGCGCCACCTCTGCCGTCGGTCTCCGTGTCGTCATCGAGACCACCTCCTGGGCACGGAGTGAAGACCTTGTCACCGTGGCAAGGTCAAGCGGCGACGGGGGCACCCGGGCGGTCGGGAACGCCCGCCATGGCGCATACGCTGGAGGCGTGCCAAAGACGAAAAAGGCGAAGCTGGACAAAGCGCCAAAGCAGGGGTCGAAGAAGGCCCACAAGACCCCTCCGCAGGGCCCGGCCCCCGTGGACGAGGTGGGCCTCGACTTCCCCCGGGCCTGGGTGGAGTTCCCCGACCCGGCCGACGACGAGCAGGTCTTCCGTACCGACCTGACCTGGCTGACCTCCCGCTGGAGCTGCATCTTCGGCCAGGGGTGCCAGGGCATCCAGGCCGGCCGGGCGGACGACGGCTGTTGCACCCTTGGCGCGCACTTCTCGGACGAGGACGACGAGGCGCGGGTGGCCGAGCACGCCGCGCGGCTCACGCCGGACATCTGGCAGTTCCACGACGTCGGCACGCGCACCGGCTGGGTGCAGAAGGACGACGACGGTGAGCGCCAGACCCGCCGCTACGAGGGCTCGTGCATCTTCCAGAACCGCCCCGGCTTCGCCGGCGGCGCGGGCTGCTCGCTGCACATCCTCGCGCTGCGCGAGGGGCGCGAACCGTTGGAGACCAAGCCGGACGTGTGCTGGCAGCTCCCCATCCGCCGCACCTACGACTGGGTGGACCGGCCCGACGACACCCGGGTGCTGGTCGTGTCGATCGGCGAGTACGACCGCCGGGGCTGGGGCCCGGGCGGCCACGACCTGCACTGGTGGTGCACGTCGGCGACCTCGGCGCACGGCGCGGGCGACCCGGTGTACGTCTCGTACCGCCCCGAGCTGGTCGAGCTGATGGGCAAGGAGGGGTACGCGAAGCTGGTCGAGCTGTGCGAGGCCCGGCTGGCCGCGCAGCTCCCGATGGCCCCGCACCCGGCCGACCCGGCCCCCGCGCCCGCCTCCGGCGCGGGAGGCGGGCCGGGACATCGCCGGCTGACGCCGCGCGCGGGCCGGGCCACCGCCCGACCCGCACCGCGACGCCACCTCGTACGACCCGCGGCCTTCCCGGCACCGCCATGCGCCCCGCCGCCCCGGGGCGCGTGGCACGCCCCGGGGCACGCGCCACGCCCCGGGGCACGGCCACGGCCGCGCTACGCCTACGGGGACGGGCTCGCGGGCTCCGACGGTGCCGGGGCCGGCTCGCTGGGCGTGGGCGTCGGGGTCGGCGTGGGCGTGGGCTCGGGTGGCGTGGGGCTCGGGTCGGGGCCGCTGCCCTGGCCGACGCCCTGGATGGTGACCACCGATCCGGACGGTGCCACCGAGACGTGTGCCGTCCAGGGGCCGGCCGGCTCCAGGCCGTGGTCGACGGACGCGGTGATCGTCAGCGACTCGCCCGGCCGCAGCTCGCCCGCGCTCTGGCTGAGCCGCAGCCACGGCGCGTCGGACGTCGCCGACCAGCTCACCGGGCTGCCGCCGGACGCGCTCAACGTGATCAGCGTCGTGTCCTGGCCCGGCTGGGCCGTCACCGTCAGGTGCCCGGGGGCGGGCGCGGGCAGGTTGGTGCCGGGCTCCGGGCGGTCGGTGCTCGGCGGCGTGGCCGGGCCCCGCGACGGCACGCGGTCGGTGGGGCGCGGGTCGCCGCGCCGCTCCTGCCGCGCCCGCTCCTCGGCGCGGTCCCGGTCGCCGGGCGAGCGCCGGCCCGCGTCGGCGTCGGGCTGGTTGCCCCGCGCGTGCCCCGCCTCCTCGTACGGCTGGCCGCCGAACTCGTCCCGCTCGGTCGCCGAGACCCCGCCGTTGGCCTGGCTCTCGCCGGTCAGCGGGGCGCCACGGTAGGCGGCCCACAGCGCCAGCACCGGGGCGGCCACCACGGTCGCCACCACCGTCGTGGTGACCGCGCGGCTGCGCAGCCGCGCGCGCCGGGCCGCCCGGTCCTTCGGGTCGATCGGGAAGCCGCGCCGGTCGAACCGGGGCCAGGTGGCCGCGGCCCGCGTCGGCCGGCCGCGCAGCGCGCGCTGCATCGCGGCGCACACCGCCGACCGCGGCGCCTCCAGGATCGGCAGCGCGGCCGGCGCCGCGGCCGTGCCCGGCCAGGGCCCGCCGGCCGTGGCGCGTTCGGCGGTCCTGCGGCACTGGCCGCAGTCGTCCACATGGCGGACGAGTTCGCGGCGCAGCGCCGCCGACAGCAGCACCTGCGCGTCGCCCGCGAGCCGCGAGACGGTGGGACAGCGGCCGAGTTCGACCACCGCGAGCGCCGCGCGGGTGCGCTCCACCTCGCAGGCGGCGCTGGCGATCAGCGCCCGGGTGTCGTCCGGGTCGAGCCCGATGACGGCCGCGACCTCGTGCGGCGAGAGCTGGTGGCGCACCGCGAGTTCGAGCGCCTCGCGCTGCTCGGGGGTGGTGCCGGCGGCCTCGGGCCAGGCGAGCGCGGCCAGGTCGCGGCGGCGCTGCGCGGGGGCGGTGGGGGCCTGTACGGAGTGCGCGGCACGGGCCGCCCCGCCGCGCGGCGCGGCCCCGCCCGCCCGCGCTTCGGCGAGCGCGCGCAGACAGGCCCAGCGGGCGAGCGCGTACAGCCACGGGCGGCGCAGCCCGAGGTCGGTGGCGGGGGACCGCTTGGCGTGCCCCGGGGCCCTGGCCCGCCCGGGTGGCACGGAGAGTTCGGGCGCCATGGGGGGTGTCATCGGCGGCGGCACGGTCATCTGGTGCGCCGGGTCCGCGCCGCTGTCCTTGGCCGTGAACCCGGCGGCCCGGCCGCGCTGCCGCCGCCGCTCCGCGACCGCGAGCGCGTCACCGAGAGCGACGGTGGCGGCGTCGTGGTCGCACAGCACGGACAGGCAGTACGTGAACAGGCCGTCGAGGTAGGGCTCGTAACACGCGGGAGGGCGCTCGACGGCGGTACGGGGGGCGCGCGCGCCGCGTCGTTGTGCGCGGTGTGCGCCGGTGGGATGCGTGGGGTGCTCGGGCCTGCTGCTCATCACCTGGCGACGGTAGGGGGATCACACCGGGTCACCCGCCTGCCACGGGGACCTTTAACTCGTACGGGTGACCATCTCCCTCGAAAGGGGACAAGATTCTCGCTTTGCGTCATCCCCGGGGCCCGACCTTGACATATGCGTCTGGCCCGTTCGCTTTCCTTGGCTTTCGTTGGCCCGCCCCCGCCCCAGCCCGGTTCCACCCGCCCGGCCGGCCGGTCGCACGCCGCCGCGCCCCGACCGGAACCGGCGGGCGAGCGTCCGGACGCCTCGCACTCCCGTTCCCCACCCGCCCCCACGTCGGCCTCGCCCCCGTTCCTGGCCATCCCGGCGCCGGCTCGCGCCCCCGCGTCGGCCCCCTCCGGCCGGGGAGTGTCAGACCGCACCGTTACGGTGATGCGCATGGCCACCCGTAGTACGCGCACGCCCGCCAAGGACCGCCCCTTCTACCGCTGTAGCGAGTGCGGCTGGACCACGGTCAAGTGGCTCGGCCGCTGCCCCGAGTGCCAGGCGTGGGGGACGGTCGAGGAGTTCGGCGCGGCCCCCGCGGTGCGCACGACGGCGGCCGGCCGGGTCACCACCGCCGCGCTGCCCATCGGCCAGGTGGACGGCCGGCAGGCGACGGCGCGCGGCACCGGCGTCGACGAGCTGGACCGGGTGCTCGGCGGTGGCCTGGTGCCCGGCGCGGTCGTGCTGCTCGCTGGTGAACCCGGCGTCGGCAAGTCCACGCTGCTGCTCGACGTGGCCGCCAAGGCCGCCTCCGAAACCCACCGCACGCTCTACATCACCGGCGAGGAGTCCGCGAGCCAGGTCAGGCTGCGGGCCGACCGGATCGGCGCGCTCTCCGAGCACCTGTTCCTGGCCGCCGAGACCGACCTGTCCGCCGTCCTCGGCCACCTCGACACGGTCAAGCCCTCGCTGCTGGTCCTGGACTCGGTGCAGACCGTGGCCTCGCCCGAGATCGACGGCGCGCCCGGCGGCATGGCGCAGGTGCGCGAGGTCGCGGGCGCGCTGATCCGCGCGTCCAAGGAGCGCGGCATGGCCACGGTGCTGGTCGGCCACGTCACCAAGGACGGCGGCATCGCGGGCCCCCGGCTGCTGGAGCACCTGGTGGACGTGGTGCTCAGCTTCGAGGGCGACCGACACGCGCGGCTGCGCCTGGTGCGCGGCATCAAGAACCGGTACGGGGCGACGGACGAGGTCGGCTGCTTCGAACTGCACGACGAGGGCATCACGGGCCTGGCCGACCCGTCGGGCCTCTTCCTCACCCGCCGCGCCGAGCCCGTGCCCGGCACCTGTCTGACCGTCACCCTGGAGGGCCGCCGCCCGCTGGTGGCCGAGGTGCAGGCGCTCACCGTCGACACCCAGATCCCCTCGCCCCGGCGCACCACGTCCGGCCTGGAGACCTCGCGCGTCTCCATGATGCTGGCGGTCCTGGAGCAGCGCGGCCGGATCAGCGCGCTCGGCAAGCGCGACATCTACAGCGCCACCGTGGGCGGCGTGCGACTCACCGAGCCCGCCGCCGACCTGGCCATCGCGCTCGCGCTGGCCAGCGCCGCCAGCGATACGCCGCTGCCGAAGAACCTGGTGGCCGTCGGCGAGGTGGGCCTCGCCGGCGAGGTCAGGCGGGTGACGGGGGTGCAGCGAAGGCTCTCCGAGGCGGCCAGGCTGGGCTTCACGCACGCGCTGGTGCCAGGCGACGCGGGGAAGATTCCGCCCGGTATGCGCGTGCTCGAAGTGGCCGACATAGGCGAGGCGCTGCGCGTTCTGCCGAAGCGACCGCGCCGCGAGGCGCCCCAGGCCCCCCGCGAGTCGCCCGAGCGCCGGTAGACTTTGCCCTGGTCTCGCCCGCACGCCCGTACGTACTCAACTCGACGTACATCCGGCAGGGCGGCCTGCGGCACCGACCAGATCTGGCGACGGAGGAGTGCAGTGGCAGCCAACGACCGGGCGACAGCTCCCGGCAGGGCCGGGGGAAGCTCCGGTTCCGATCGTCTGATGCGCGCCTCCCTCAGCGCGGTCGCGCCGGGCACGGCGCTGCGAGACGGCCTGGAGCGCATCCTCCGCGGCAACACGGGCGGACTGATCGTGCTGGGCATGGACAAGACCGTCGAGTCGATGTGCACCGGCGGCTTCGTCCTCGACGTCGAGTTCTCCGCGACCCGACTGCGCGAGCTGTGCAAGTTGGACGGCGCGCTGATCCTCGACAAGGACATCACCAAGATCGTGCGGGCGGGCGTGCAGCTCGTGCCCGACGCGTCCATCCCGACCGAGGAGACCGGCACCCGGCACCGCACGGCACAGCGGGTCTCCATCCAGGCGGGCTTCCCCGTGGTCTCGGTCAGCCAGTCGATGCGGCTGATCGCGCTGTACGTGGACGGCCAGCGCCGGGTCCTGGAGGACTCCGCCGCGATCCTCTCCCGGGCCAACCAGGCGCTGGCCACCCTGGAGCGGTACAAGCTCCGCCTCGACGAGGTCGCGGGCACACTCTCGGCGCTGGAGATCGAGGACCTGGTGACGGTCCGCGACGTCACGGCCGTCGCCCAACGCCTGGAGATGGTCCGCCGGATCGCCACCGAGATCGCCGAGTACGTGGTGGAGCTGGGCACCGACGGACGGTTGCTCTCCCTCCAGTTGGACGAGCTGATCGCCGGCGTCGAGCCGGAGCGCGAGCTGGTCGTGCGGGACTACGTACCGGAACCGACGGCCAAGCGCTCCCGCACGGTCGCCGACGCGCTCGCCGAACTCGACGCGCTCACCCACCCCGAACTCCTCGAACTGCCCATCGTCGCCCGCGCGTTGGGCTACAGCGGCTCCCCCGAGACCCTCGACTCCGCGGTCTCCCCGCGCGGTTACCGCCTGCTGGCCAAGGTGCCCCGGCTGCCCGGCGCCATCATCGAGCGCCTGGTGGAGCACTTCGGCGGCCTCCAGAAGCTGCTGGCCGCCAGCGTGGACGACCTCCAGATGGTCGACGGCGTCGGCGAGGCCCGCGCCCGCTCGGTCCGCGAGGGCCTCTCCCGCCTGGCGGAGTCCTCGATCCTGGAACGGTACGTGTAGCTCGCCGCTGGGCCGCTCGCGCGCTGGGGTAGTGGCCTGACCTGTCGTTCTTTCGGGATGCCCTCGGGGGCTCTTGGTGGGGTTCCCCTGTGGGTCCGGACGGGGGTCTGTGGTGGGGTCCCTTGTGGGCCCGGGCGGGGGTCTGTGGTCCGGTTCCCCTGTGGGCTTTGGCGGGGGCCTGTGATGGGGTTCCGCGGCGGGTCCGGGCAGGGCTCCGTGGCGGGGTGCCCGGGTGTTGGTCTTCTGGCGGTGGGGCGTTGGTGGCTCTCTTCTGGCGTGGGCCGTTTGCCCCTCTGCGGGGGGCTGCGGGGTGTTGTGCTGGCGGCGGTTGCCCGCTGGCCCCGGGGCGTCTCGGGGGCGTGGGGGCTCGGGGATCGTTGGGGTTCAGGGTTCGTGAGGACTCGGGATGCGTGGGGGCTCGGCGTTCGCTGCCGTCGGTGGTGTCGCCGGGCCCTGTTGTCGTGTGACTGATCGCCGTCGTGGCGAGACAGCGGGGCCTGAGTGGTGGGCCCTGCCCTTCCTCCGGCGAAGCCAAGGGACCCTGAGCGGTGGGACCTCTCCCCTTCCGGATGCGGGAGGTGCAGCTCCGGCGACAGGCCCTTCCCTCAGCCTCGGAACGCCGGGGCGGCGAGCGTCGCGGAGGGGAAGAGGGGGCGGCCTCCTCGCCCAGGGCCTCCTCGCCCAGGGGCTCCTCGCCCCGAAGGCGGGATGTCCACCGGTGGCGGGCGGCGGCTCAGGGTTGCGCGTAGCACCGGGGTACGACGCTCGTACGGCTCGGGTGCCATCGGAGGGCCTGGCCGTCCCCCCGTCGACTGATCGCGAATCACCGTCAGGTCCGATGTGCGGCGGCCTCGTTCGCGGTCAGGATGGGGCCATGTCGATCGCCACCGTCCCCGCTCCCGCCTCGGTGTTGGCTCCAGCGCCCCGGTGGGCCCGGCGCTGCGCGCACGCCATCGCGCTGTGCGCCGTCCCCTCCGGGCTGTGGCGCGTCGCCATGGCGTTCGGGGTCTACGTCGGCTACAGCGACCGGGTGCTGCGCGAGGAGTTCGCCATCCCGGGCTGGGGCATCGCCTATGTCCTCGGCCTGTCCCTGCTCACCGAGGTGGCGGCCCTGCTCCCGCTGTTGCTGGTCAGCGAGCGGCGGCGGGTCCGGCACTCGCGGGCGCTCGCCGCGCTGGCCTGGAGCGCGTCGGCGGCCCTGGTGCTGGGGGCGATATGGCAGCTCGTGGTCGCCTGCACCGTCCAGAGCCAGACGCTGATGACCAGCGAGACGGCCGAGGCCGTGTGGGCCGTGGCCTTCGCCCCGCTGTTCGCGATACCCGTCCTGATGACCGCGGTGACCTGGTCGTACGCCCAACGGCTGCGGGCCGCAGAGCCGCGCGACCGGGTGGCGTAGCGCGCGTCGCGGCTCTGCGGCGGCCGTCGCCGGGCGGGGTGGCGGGCCGCCGGGGGGGCGGGCCAGCGGGGTGGCGGGTCAGCGGGCCGGCGGGCCTATGCCAGGTACGCCGCCCGCTCGGGCGGCACCGCGTGGGCGAAGCCCTCGCCGCGAGCCCAGCGCCGCACCTCGTCGACCGCCACCGCCGCGAGCCGGCGCAGCTCCGTGCCCTGGGAGCCGGCGATGTGCGGGGTGAGCAAGGCGTTCTCACAGGTCCACAGGGGGTGGTCGGGCGGGAGTTGGTCGGGTTCGGTGACGTCGAGCACGGCCCTGACACGGCCCGCGAGCAACGCCTCGGTCAGCGCCTGCTGGTCCACCACCGCGCCGCGCGCCGTGTTGATCAGGGTCGCGTCCGGGCGGAGCGCGGCGAGGAGTTCGCGGCTGACCAGGCCGCGTGTCTCGGGCAGCAGCGGCGTGTGCACGCTCACCACGTCGCTGGCCGCGAAGAGTTCGGGGAGGTCGACGGCGCGGGCGCCGAGGGCGGCGGCCTGTTCGGCGCTCACGTACGGGTCGTAGAGGAGGACGTGCAGATCGTGCGGACGGAGGAGTTCGATGACGCGACGGCCGGTGAGGGAGGCGCTGAGGATACCGACGGTGCGCTGGTAGTTGCCCTGTTCGGGGCCCGCGTACTGCCAGTGCTCGCGGGCGCGGGCGGCGCGGTAGGCGCGGGCCGACTCCAGGACGCCCTTGTTGGCGAGCAGGATCATGGCGAGCGTGTACTCGGCCACCGGAAGCGCGTTGGCCCGCGCGGCGGACGAGACCTCGATACCGCGCCGCCAGCAGGCGGCGCCGACGTGGCCGCGCACCGAGCCGGCGGTGTGCGCGATGGCCCGCAGGCGGGGCGCGGCGGCGAGCACCCGCTCGTCGATGGGCGGGCACCCCCAGCCGGTGATGAGCAACTCGGTGTCGGCCAGCACCCGGCGGGCCCGTTCGGTGGTGAAGTCGGCGAGGGCGGGCGGCGGGACCAGGTCGGTGAGTTCGGCGAGGGCGGCCAGCGCCGCGGCATCGAGCACGCCGTCGGCCGCCTCAGGCGCCATCGCGAGCGCGGCGCGCGGTCGTACGGTGTCGGCGGGGCGCCCGGTGGACGCGTGGGCGGTCTGCATGGGGCTCCGGTCTCCTGCTCTCGCGCGGGCCGGTCGGCGGGGCCGGCGCCGCCAGATCGTACGGGTCGCCACCGCCGGCCGGCCCGCGCGACGCCGACCGTCCGGCCCGGCGCCGGTCGAGGGCGAGCGCCAGGCGGCGGGCCGCCGGTCGAACGACGGTGCCGCCGGACGTAGGCGCGGCCCTGGCCGGGGGCGCGGCACCCGGGCCGGGTGGCGGCCACGGGGGCGGGCCGGCTCACCGAGCGAGCCGGCCTACCGAGCGGGGCGGCGCGCCGGGCGCGTGGTGCGCCCGGCGGGCGGGGCGGAGGGGTGGGGAGGGGCGGGGGCGGGGGGGGAAGCCCCCCGTCAGTCCTTGGCCAGGACGAACGAGACGCGGGCCGTGCCGAGGCCGTCCACCTTGGCCTCGACCAGGTAGGTGCCGGCCGGCGCGGCCTGGACGCCGGAGGGGGTCGCGCAGTTCTCCTGCGTGGTCTTGCGGTCCCACTCCACGGTGCGCTTGATCGCGTCGTCGCCCGGTACCCGCACCAACGAGACGGCGCTGCCGCGCGGGCAGTCGTCCGAGGCCCAGATGTGGTCGTCCGCCGCGTCCGTGATGGTGAGCGAGGCCGACGCGCGGCCGAGGTCCACCTTGCAGGCGCCGTCGCCGCGGTTCTTCACGGCCAGCTCGAACTTCGGCTTGTCGCCGGGCTCGTAGGAGTTCTTGAGGCTGCGCAGCGTCAACTCCACCGTGCCCGCCTCGCAGTCGGCCAGCGTCGAGTCGGACGGTTCCAGGGCGCCGTTGCCGACGCCGAGGCCGCCGGCCGCGCCGGTGGTGCCGCTGCCGCCCGAACCGCCCGTGCCACCCGGGCCGCCGGCGTTGCCGCCGGAGTCGCCCGTGCCGCCGCTGCCGCCCGTACCACCGGAGCCACCACTGTCGCCGGAGCCGCCGGAGTCACCGGTGCCGCCGGTTTCCTTCTCGTCGTCCGACTCGTCGCGTCCGCCCGGCCGTTGTTCGTTGACGGGCCCGGACGAGGACGGCCCCGGCGTGATGGTGCTGGCCGTGTTACCGCCGTTGGCGCCCTTGGCGTCGTCCTTGCCACCGCCGTCGTCGCCACCTAGGCCCACGGCCCAGATGACGAGGAGGACGAGCAACGCGACCAGGGACAGCGCAACTGCCCTCCGCCGCCAGTAGATGGAGGAAGGGAGCGGACCGATCGGATTGCGCAGAGATCCCACGCGGAAACTCTACGAGAGATCCGTTGGGAGACCCGCCAGTACCCGCCGCATTCCGGGCCGACTTTTCTCATCATCTGCCCGGAGACGGCTTTCCGGGCGCACTTTTCCGCGCACCGGGACCCTTCGCGATCCGCGTGGCCGACCGCCCGACGGGTTCCGTACGGGTCCCGTACAGGTTCCGTACGACGTGCCCCGGGCCGGCGCGCGTGGCCCGTACGGCCCTCGCGGCTCACCCGGCCGCCCGGCGCGGGCCGTTTCGTCGCGAGCCGGGGGCGTGCCAGGATCGTTGGTGCTATGACTGCCACGCCCGCGCCATCCGTCGAAGCCTCGCAGCCCGCCGAGTGCGCCCCCGAGTCCGCCGAGCACGCCCCCCAGACGCCGCAGCCCGCGCACCCGCCGCGGCCGGCAGCCGCCGCCCGCGCCGCCGAGCCGCAGGCCACCGCCCACGCCTCGGCGACGCCCGCCGCGGCGCCGGCCGACGCGCCCGCCTCGGCCGCCGCCCTGCACACCGCCGTCAACGCCTGGTTCGAGACGCACGCCCGCGACCTGCCCTGGCGGCGGCCCGAGGCCGGTCCGTGGGGGGTGATGGTCAGCGAGTTCATGCTTCAGCAGACGCCGGTGAACCGGGTGCTGCCGGTCTACGAGCAGTGGCTGGCCCGCTGGCCGCGCCCCGCCGACCTGGCCGCCGAGCCGCCCGGCGAGGCGGTGCGCGCCTGGGGCCGGCTCGGCTACCCGCGCCGCGCGCTGCGGCTGCACGCCGCCGCGTCGGCGATAAGGGAGCGGCACCTGGGCGACGTACCGCGCGAGCACGCGCAGCTCCTCGCGCTGCCCGGGGTCGGCGAGTACACCGCGGCCGCCGTCGCCTCCTTCGCGTACGGGCAGCGCCATCCGGTGCTCGACACGAACGTGCGCCGGGTCTTCGCGCGGGCCGTCACCGGCAAGGAGTACCCGCCGAACGCGACCACCGCCGCCGAACGCAGGCTCGCGCGCTCGCTGCTCCCCGCCGACCAGGCCACCGCCGCGCGCTGGGCCGCGGCGACGATGGAGCTGGGCGCGCTGGTGTGCACCGCCCGCTCGCCCGAGTGCGGCCGGTGCCCGATCGCCGAGCGGTGCGCCTGGAAGCTGGCGGGATCGCCGGCGTACGAGGGGCCGCCGCGCCGAGGCCAGACGTACGCCGGCACCGACCGGCAGGTGCGCGGCAAGCTGCTCGCGGTGTTGCGGGAGGCGACCTCGCCCGTACCGCAGGCGGAGCTGGACCGGGTGTGGCACGAGCCGGTCCAGCGGGCCAGGGCGCTGGACGGATTGGTGGCCGACGGCCTCGTCGAACCGCTCGCCGGCGGCGTCTACCGACTCCCCCAGACCTGAGCCCACGACCGTCCGGGCCCACGCCCCCACACCCACCCGCCAGGCCCACGCCCGCGTACCTCTACCCGCCGCAGGGCCCGCGCCCGCTCGTACACGGCCCCGCACCCACCCACCGGGCCCGCGTCCCCCTCTCCCCGCCGGGCCCACGACCCCACACCCACCCGCTGGGCCCACGCCCGCGTCCCTCTACCCGCCGCCGGGCCCGCGCCCGCTCGCTCACGGCCCCGCACCCACCCACCGGGGCCACGACCTACCCACCCCACCCGCCGGGCCCCCCGCCCAACCACCCGACCGCGACCGCCGGCCGCCCGCCGCCGCTACCAGCCGAGCGCCGCCGCGACCAGCCGCAGCCGCTCGCCCCACCCGACCCCGTAGCGCGGCCCACCGCCCCACGTGACCCACCCCGGCACCGCCCGGGGCGGGTCGCGTGGGGCGGCGCTGCGTAGGGCAGCGGAAACGTTCCGTGAGCTGGGGGGCGCTTTGCGGCCGTTGTTACACAACCTATGGGTAGCTGTGCACGGACGGCAGTGCTGGCGTACGGAATGCCGCAACAGCGCCTCCGTAGGTTCCTCGGTAACAGGCCACATGACCAGTGGCGTGACGCGGGGAACACCGGGGAATGGAGGCTGCGCAATGGCCAGCAGCGGCGAGGTACTGGACTTCGAGGACTACGTTCGCAACCGGCAGGACGCCCTGCTGCGCAGCGCCCGTCGGCTGGTGCCGGACCCGATCGAGGCCCAGGACCTCCTCCAGACCGCGCTGGTGCGCACCCTCGGCCGCTGGGACGGGATCGCCGACAAGTCGCTCGCCGACGCCTACCTGCGCCGTGTCATGATCAACACGCGTACGGAGTGGTGGCGGGCCCGCAAGCTGGACGAGGTGCCCACCGACGAGCTGCCGGACGCGCGGGTCGAGGACGGGACCGAGCAGCACGCGGACCGGGCTTTGCTGATGGACATCCTGTCCTGCCTGGCGCCGAAGCAGCGCAGCGTCGTCGTCCTGCGACACTGGGAGCAGATGAGCACCGAGGAGACCGCGGAGGCGCTGGGCATGTCGACCGGCACCGTCAAGAGCACGTTGCACCGTGCTCTGGCACGGCTGCGCCAGGAGTTGGAGAGCCGTGACCTGGACGCCGTCGCGCTGGAGCGCGCCGAGCGGCGGGGCACGAGCGAGCCGACCAGCGCGGCCACCACCGTCCCCGCGGCCCGCGGCCCGCGAGCCGGCGCGGACGCCCGGGTGAACGGCGGCCCCGGCGTCGCCCGCCCCGCCGCCGCCCGTACGCGGCCCGCGGCCACCCGTACCCGGTCCGCCGCCCGCCCCCAGACCGGCGCGCCGGCCCTCCCCCAGGCCGGCGCCCGCCGTCCCGCGGTCGCCGCCCCGGCGCCCGCCGCCGCCCGCCCCGCGACCCACGCCGTCCCGCTCGGTGGCGTGGTGCGTCAGCGGCAGCCGCTGAGCGAGCGCACGGGCCGTGCCCCGGAGCGGGCCGCCGCCCGCGTCGAGCGCCCCATGGGCCCCGTCGGCGCCGTGCGCCCCGCCGGCACCGTCGGCCCGGTCAGTGCCGTGGGCCCCGTCGGCGCGGTCGGCGCGGCCCCCGGCCACGGGCACGAGGACCGCCGCCAGCTCCACGATCGGGGGCCGGCCAGGTGCGCGGCCTGAGCAAGGCGGCTCCCAGCAGAACAGCCCTGTTCACCGGGGGTGCGGTCGCGGCGCTCGCCGCGACCGTCGGCCTGGTGTTGGCAGGGTGCAACTCCGCCAGCGATGGCGTGCGCAAGGAAGGTCAGGCGCAGCGGGACGCGGTGACGCGCGAGTCGAAGCCCTCCGCGGTGCCGTCGATGGAGGCGTCCCCGGTCAAGGTGGACGCCGTCGCGCTGGTCAAGAGCGATCCGAAGGTGAACGCCGACCTCAAGCGGAACCTCAAGCCCTGCGTCAAGGACGAGTACCCGGTCGACGTCAGCTACGGCAAGCTGACCGGCGCCTCCACGACCGATGTCGTGGTCAACGTCATGACCTGTGGCGACGGCTTCGGCATCGGCTCGTACGTGTACCGCAAGAGCGGCGAGGACTACGAGAACGTCTTCCTGGCCGAGCAGGCGCCGGTCTACATCGACATCGAGAAGAACGAACTGCGCGTCACCCAGCAGGTCTACGACTCCGGTGATGCGCTGTGCTGCCCATCGGGCGAGGATGTCATCCACTACCGCTGGTCCGACGAACGGTTCATCGAGACCGGGCGCACCCACACGGACTTCAACAAGACCGTGGAAGACGACGACGCGGACGACGACGAGTTGCCCAGTGACGACGGAACGGAAGGCTGACGGCGACCGTGGCGGAAACACATGTGCTCTTCGTCGAGGACGACGACGTGATCCGCGAGGCCACCCAGCTCGCGCTGGAGCGGGACGGCTTCGTCGTCACGGCGGCGCCCGACGGGCTGACGGGCCTGGAGCGGTTCCGGGCCAACCGGCCGGACATCGCCCTGCTCGACGTGATGGTGCCGGGCCTGGACGGGGTGAGTCTGTGCCGGCGGATACGTGATGAGTCCACCGTCCCGGTGATCATGCTGTCGGCGCGTGCCGACAGCATCGACGTGGTGCTCGGCCTGGAGGCCGGCGCCGACGACTACGTGACCAAGCCGTTCGACGGCGCCGTCCTCGTCGCCCGCATCCGGGCCGTGCTGCGCCGCTTCGGCCACGCCAGCGGGCCCGGCGGCGCGGGCGGCGCGCCCCCCTCCGACGCGGCGCCCGTCGAGGGGCCGCTGCGCTTCGGCGACCTGGAGGTGAACCCGGAGGGCATGGAGGTCCGCAAGGCCGGCACGCCGGTGGCGCTGACGCCGACCGAGATGCGGCTGCTGCTTGAGTTCTCGGCGGCCCCGGGCACCGTCCTCTCCCGCGACCGGCTGCTTGAGCGCGTGTGGGACTACGGCTGGGGTGGCGACACCCGGGTCGTGGACGTCCACGTGCAGCGGCTGCGCGGCAAGATCGGCCAGGACCGGATCGAGACGGTCCGCGGCTTCGGCTACAAGCTCAAGGGCTGACGTGGCGAGGCTCGCGTTCCGTACCGGGTTGCGCTGGAAGGTCAGCCTGGCCATCGCCTGTGTCGGCGCCCTGATCGCCACCTCGCTCAGCCTTGTCGTCCACAACGCGGCCCGCGCGTCCATGCTCGACAACAGCCGCGACGTGATGGACGACCGCGTCCAGGCCGCGCAGCGGTTCTACGAGTCCACCCGCCGGCTGCTCTTCCAGGCCAAGATCGACGACCCCGACCTGCCCGAGCAGCTCAAGGAGGAGGCGGCGCGCGGCCTGCGGGCCACCTACCTCCAGGACAACGGTTCCGGCGCGCCCGAGGTGTGGGCCTCGGTGCCGGTCAGCAACGGCCGGGTGCTGTCGGTGCACGGCCAGTTCCAGGACCGCTTCGCCGTCCTGGACGAGCTGGACCGGGTCCTGGTGGTCGGCTCGCTCGCCGTCGTGCTCGGTGGCGTCGCGCTCGGCGTCCTCATCGGCGACCAGCTCTCGCGCCGGCTGCGCAAGGCCGCGGCGGCGGCCCGCAAGGTCGCCGAGGGCGACGGCGACATCCGGGTACGGGACCAGATCGGCGGCCGGGTACGGGACGAGACCGACGAGCTGGCCGGCGCGATCGACAGCATGGCCGACGCGCTGCGCCAGCGCCTGGAGGCCGAGCGCCGGGTCACCGCCGACATCGCGCACGAGCTGCGCACCCCCGTCACCGGTCTGCTCACGGCCGCCGAACTGCTGCCGCCGGGCCGCCCGACCGAACTCGTCCGCGACCGCGCCCAGGCGATGCGCACGCTGGTCGAGGACGTGTTGGAGGTGGCCAGGCTGGACGGCTTCGCGGAGCGCGCGGAGCTGGAGGACATCGCGCTCGGCGAGTTCGTCGCGCGCCGGGTGCGGATGGTGGCACCGGAGGCGCGGATCTCGGTCGTGCGGGACGCGTACGTGACCACCGACCCGCGCCGGCTGGAGCGGATCATCGGCAACCTGCTGGCCAACGCCGCCAAGCACGGCAAGCCGCCGTTCGAGGTCACCGTCGAGGGCCGGATGATCCGGGTCCGCGACCACGGGACCGGCTTCCCCGAGGAACTGCTCAAGGAGGGCCCGAGCCGTTTCCGTACCGGCGCCAGCGACCGCGCCGGCAAGGGCCACGGCCTCGGCCTGACCATCGCCCAGGGCCAGGCCCGGGTCCTGGGCGCCCGGCTCACCTTCCGCAACGCGGAGCCGACCGCGGAGGGCGCGGAGGGCGCGGTCGCGGTGCTGTGGCTGCCGGACTCCGCGCCGACCAACACGGGCAGCTTCCCGATCATCCACGTACCGGACTGAGCGGCGGCCGGGGCGCCGGTCAGCCGGGTGGCAGGTGTGACAGACGGCGTCCCCGCCCGCGTCGCGTACCGCTCGGCGGCCCGGCGCGCGCACACTGGCACTCCCCGCACGCGAGGAGAGGACACCCACGCCATGCCCCCAGTGATCGCCGTCAGTGGAGCGACCGGCCGCATCGGCGGCCTCGTCGCCCGCCGGCTCGCCGACGCCGGCGTCGAGCAGCGCCTGCTCGGCCGCGACCCGTCCAAGCTGCCCGAGCTGCCGGGGGCGGTCGCCGCGCCGCCCGCCGAGTACGGGGACGCGGAGGCGATGCGGGCCGCCGTCGACGGCGCGCACACGCTGTTCCTGGTCTCCGCCCGGGAGAGCGCCGACCGGGTGCGCGAGCACATCACCGCCGTGGACGCGGCGGTGGCGGCGGGCGTGGAGCGGATCGTGTACGTGTCGTTCCAGGGCGCGGCGCCCGACGCCACGTTCACCTTCGCCCGCGACCACTGGCACACCGAGCGCCACATCCGTGGCCTGGGCGTGCCGTTCACGTTCCTGCGCGACAGCTTCTACCTCGCCGCGTTCCCCGCGATGACCGGCGCCGACGGGGTGATCCGCGGACCGGCCGGCAGCGGCCGGGTCGCGGCCGTGGCCCACGAGGACGTGGCCGGCGTCGCCGCCGCCGTGCTGACCACCACCGACGGCACGCACGACGGGGTCACCTACGACGTCACGGGACCGGCCGCACTCACCCTCGCCGAGGTCGCCGACGAGTTGGGCCGTGCCAGCGGACGCGAGGTGCGCTACGTCGCCGAGACGCAGGAGGAGGCGTACGCGTCCCGGGCCGGCTACAACGCCGCGGCCTGGGAACTCGCGGGCTGGGTCAGCTCGTACGAGGCGATCGCCAGCAACGAGATGAGCGCCGTCTCCGACGTCGTCCCCCGCCTCACCGGCAGCCCCGCCCGCTCCCTGACCGACTACCTGCGCGAGCACCCGAACAGCCTGCGGCACCTCCTGCCCGGCGCCTGAGCCGGCGGGGCGCCCCGGCCCCCGTGTGCGCCGGGAGCCGTGGCCGTACGAACGACGAAAGCCCCCGCCGGTGCGCTGGCGGGGGCTTGTCGTAGCGATGGGACGGGCTCAGGCGTCGAAGTCGCCGGCCTTGACGCCCGCGACGAACGCCGACCAGGCCGACACGTCGAAGCGCAGCGCGGGGCCGTGCGGGTCCTTGCTGTCACGGACCGGGACGGTGCCGGTGGCGGCGTGGCCGGGGGCCCACTCGATGCAGTTGCCGCCTTCGCCGCCGCTGTAGGACGACTTCACCCAAACCTGTTCCCTCATGACGAGAACTCCTCAGCGATGCGACGGATGAGCTGGATCGAGCGCTCTGGCGAGAGGGCCAAGGCCCGCAGCCGATCGTACGTCGCGCCAGCGTGGCGGAGGGAGTCCGGGTCATCGGCCAGGTATCCCTGCCCGAGCGCCTCGCTGTACACCTTGGGTTCAGGCTCGTCTCGGTCCAGGAGGATGAACGAGACGCTGGCTGCCGGCGCACCGGCGTCGTTCGGCAACACCTGTACGTTCACGTGAGGCGAACTGGTCACGTCCGCAAGGCGTGTGAGCTGTTCCGCCATGATCTCGCGACTGCCCACCTGGACGCGGAGCACGGCCTCGTGGACGATCATCCACAGAAGTGGGGGCGACTCCCGCTTCATAATGTCCTGCCGCGACAGGCGCGCCTCCACCCGGGCCGCGATCTCGGCGTCCGTCTCCCGAGGGTGGGCCGCCCGGAACAGCGCCTCCGCATAGCGGGGAGTTTGCACCAGGCCCATGACGAACGCGTTGGAGTAGTCGGAGATCGATCGCGCCGTCTTCTCGATCTCGACGTACGGCAGGAACCAGGCCGGATGCCCGCGTCGGCTGACGCGCTCCCGCAGCCGCGCGAAGTAGCCACTGGTCTTGAACACCCGGTCGCACGTCTCGGCGAACTGCGCAGAGCCGAGGAGTCTTCCGCCTTCCACCTGAGCCACGTACGTACGGTCGTAGGCCGCCTCCGTGCCGAGTTGTAGCTGGGTCATCCCCGCGTGCTCACGGGCGTGCCGCACCTCGCCCCCGAAGAACCCCATGGCGTCCTGGGATTGGCCTTCCTCACACTCCATGCTGAGCCCTTCCGTCGCGCGGCCAGTTCACGTGTCGGCCTGGCTTTCGGCCGCTCGCCCATCGACGGTATGGAGAGCGGCGAGTGACTGTGAGGGATTGATCACGATTGGTGATCATCTGATCGAACGCTGACCGATCGGCCGCCTCCGCGTCGCCCAGCGCTGCCGCAAACGCGCCAAATCCGCTCAACAAAAGCGACCTGTACACGCCATTTACCTATAGGGTGACCTGCGACGGAGCCATCTTTTGGCGCGTCAAGACCGTTATGGCGATGGCCGGAACCAGGCCGTCGAGTGTTCAGGGGGACATCACTACATGCGTTCCATACGCACGCATTCAGCAGATTCCGCAGGGCCCGCCGATTCCGCGGAGCCGACCCAGTCCGCCGCGTCCGGGCGGGCGCGCCGGGTCCTGCCCAAGGCGCTGGTGGCCGTCGCGCTGCCGCTGGCGCTGATGACGGGCGGCACCGCCGGCGCGGTGGCCAGCCCGGTGGCCGACGGCGACCGGCCCGGCGCGGGCCAGGCTCAGACCAGTGGCCAGAACGGTGTCGCGCCGAGCGCGGGTTACCGGTTCAGCGCCGACCAGGGCCGCTTCCTGACCAAGGCCGGCACGGCGCCGAAGGCGCTGCGCCACATCCGCGGCACGGCCACCGACTTCACCGTCCTGAAGGGCACCGGCGCCGACGGCCCGACCCTGGCCGGCACGACCCTGGCCGGCAACACCGACAGCACGTCGGCGCGCGCCGCCTGGGCCGCCAACGACGAGTTCGTGGACCTGTCGTGGCCCGGCGTGACCGGCGCCGCCCCGTACCAGGTCTTCCGCGACGGTGAGCTGATCGCCACCACGCGCGGCACCAGCCTGCGTGACACCCAGGCGCGCCCGGGGGCCGCCAGCGAGTACCGCGTCACGACCACGGCCAAGGCGCCGGCGAGCGAGTGGACGGACAGCGAGCGGGCCGCGTTCCGCAAGAGCGGCGAGGCGCCGCTCAACGGCCACACCTGGAGCCTGAACGTCCAGGTGCCGACGGACTCGCAGCCGGCCGCCCTGGAGCGGGCCGCGCTGGCGGCGGAGGCCAAGGCCAAGAAGTACCACTCGACGACCATCCGCTACCGCACCTTCATCCGCAGCAAGTGGGTCACGGCGCCGGTGGGTTGCAAGTACACCAAGGGTTACAAGTACGCGGGTGACAACCGCGGCTTCAGCAAGGCGGACAGCAAGAGCCACCGCACCGACCTGACGGGCACGGTGTACTGGAACGGCGGTTCCTCGTGGGGTGCGCACATCGGCACCACGCACGTCTACAAGACGAATGGAAAGTTCGTCGCGAAGAAGACCGCGAGCAAGAAGAAGATGTCTTTCCGCGTGATGTCGCAGAACTCGAAGTCGGCTCAGGTGCGCGGTATCACCGAGGCCGGTAACCCCTATTGCGGCGTCGGCAGCATTTCCGGTTACTACAACGCCCGGATCAGCCGCAGCGGCGACTTCTACATCTCCGGTCGGCACAAGCGGATGCCCGACCACGAGATCATCATCAGCGGATTCACCCGGTCCCCGATGAAGACGTACACGAAGTTCCTGCACACGTCCAAGCAGGCCAGCCCGGCCTGCCTGTTCAAGCCGGCCTGCCCCGCGGCTACGATTGGCAACAACGGCGGATACTGACGGCGGTCGCTGACGGAATCGCGCGGTAGGAAAGCCGTCCGTCCGACGCCCTGACGATAGGCACGACCCATGAGCGCACCCCCGGCCAAGGCAACCGCGTACGCCATAGCGGCGACGTTCGTTCCCTGGGCGGTGGGTGCGCTCCTGTCGTTCGTCCTGATCTACGCCGGCGGCTACCCCGACGACGAGGGCGAAAGCTCCTGGGAGACGTTCTCCGGCGACTGGCTCAGCGGCTGGGCGCTGGCCTTCCCGGTGCTCGCCGCGCTGCTCGTCGGCGTGCTCGCGTGGGCCCGGCCGACGCCGCACCGGTGGCTGATCGCGACCCGTAACACGGTCGTGTACGCGGGCGTGCTGCTGGTCGTCAGCGTGATCCGGTTCCTCTCCGACGGGGCGGGGCAGGCCGTGGACTACGCCTTCGTCACGCTGCTCATCGCGCTGTTCACGCTCCAGTTGCCGCTGTGTGCGGCGCTGTCCGCGGCCCTCGCGGGCCCGCTGCGGATCGTGACCGAGGCCGACGAAGCCGACGCCGACCCGGGCGCCGGCGCCGGCGTCACGGGGGAGCCCGCGGCGCGTTAGCGCGCGCACGCGAGCGGCGGCCGGTCTCCGTGGAGACCGGCCGCCGCTCGCGTCGTTCCGGGTGATCAGCCCACGTGCGCGCCGTGGCCGCGCAGGAAGCCCAGCGGCTCGATGCCGGAGCCGTAGTTCGGGCCGGTGCGGACCTCGAAGTGCAGGTGCGGGCCGGAGGAGTTACCGGTGTTGCCGGAGAGGCCGATCGCCTGGCCCCGGTCCACGGTCTGGCCCACGTTCACCTTGATCTTCGAAAGGTGCGCGTACTGGGTGTACGTCTGGCCCTTGTGCTTGATCACGATGGCGTTGCCGTAGGCAGGGCCGTCGCCGCCGCCGTTGGGGCCGGCCTTGATCACGGTGCCGCCGTGCACGGCCTTGATCGAGGTGCCGACGGAGACGGCGAAGTCCTGGCCGGAGTGGCCGTGGGCCCAGCGGTCACCGCCGGCCGCGAACGGAGCGCTCAGCGGCGCGTCGCCGACCGGGGCGATCCAGGAGGAGGCGTTCAGCGGGGTGCGCTTGGAGCGGTCGGCGCGCTTGGCCTTGCCGTGCCCCTTGTCCCGCTTGTCGGCCTTCTTCGCGGCCTTCTTCTTGCCGTGCTTCTCGTCCTGCTTCTTGTCCTTCTGAGCGGCCTCGGCCTGCGCCTTGGCCTGCGCCTGAATCGACTTCTCCAGCGAACCGGCCGAAGCCACGGCGAACACGTCGGACTGCGGGGTCGCTGCCAGCGCCACCCCGGTCCCCAGCGCGAGCGAGCCGCCCAGCCCCACGGCCAGTACGGCGGCGCGGGTGCGCAGGACCGACTTGTTCGCGTGGGTGGCCTTGGTGTGCTGCGTCATACGGAACTACCTCCGGGGAAATCCAGGAAATGAATTGATCCCGACTTTGAATCGTCTGCGTTCGCCGGGATCGCCCTACCTTGGTAACCCGGGAGCGAAATCCTGCCAAGGGGGGTCCCACTCGCGTTCCTACTATCCGATCTCGTAGCGAAAGCCGAGGAAATTCGACCCTTCCCGGCCGGGGATGATCACCCGTAAAGACCATTCGGACGGCCGACGAGAGGCATCGGGAACGCACCCGTGACCGTCACACCGGGCATTTCCCGGGGTTTTTCCGCGCCGACTCCCCGGTGGCGGAACGGCCCGGGCCCGGCCCTCGCGAAAGACCCGGCCCCGACGGGCCGAAAGTCCCGAGCGGCCCCCACCGCCGCCCGCTATCGCGCCTAGTAGGCCGAAAGGGGCCTGTGCCCCATGTCACCGGGCAGGCCACCGCCCACCGCCCCACGCGGGCCTGGTGACCTGGGCGTTGGCCCACCCGCCCCGGGACCAACGGCCCCCGCCCGCAGTAGCCTGAGCACCGTCCGAGCGGGGCCCGGTGGGCGGTCCGTACGGGAGCGGGGGCGCGGGCCGCGTGGGAGCGGGGCGCGCGACCGTACGGGAGGCCGGATGCGCGGCCCGTACGGGAGCGAGGTGCGCGGGCCCGCGCGAGGCTCGGGAACGGGGCGCGCGGGCCGCACCAGGCCCGGGGCGGGCTTCCGGCGGGCGCGGACGGGAGAAACAGGGGGCGGGGAACGTGGACCCAACGGTCATCGGCACGCGGCTGGCGTCGAGCGCGATCGTGCCCATCATCAGGAAGCTGTTCGTGGCGCAGGGACCGGGCGCCGGCCTGGTGGATCGGCCGGTACGCGTATCGGGGCTGGTCTCCTTCCGCGGCGAGAAGCGCACCCTCACCGACGCTGACCTGCACAAACTCGCGGCCGAGCTGGTGCGCCGCGCCGTACGCGCCGCCGGCCCGCACGAGCGCCCGGTGCCCGCCGCCGAGGAGCGGGCCGTCGTGGACGCGCTGACCCGCACCCTGCACGGCCTGGGCGACCTCACGATCAGCGACGTCGAGGCCGTACGGCACGGCCCGGACGGCCTCGCGCGGCGGCTCCGCGAGGCCGCCGCCAGCGGCCCGGGCCCCGCCCCCTCCGCGCACCTGAGCGCCGACGCCACCGCCCTCCACGACACCGTCCTGGAGGCCGCCTGCCTGCACATGCTGCACTTCTTCACGCAGCGTTCCAGCTTCGTCGCGCACACCCTGGTGCGGCAGAGCGAGCAGTTGTCCGAGCTGGTGGCCAAGGTGGACGCGCTGATCGAGCGCAACCCCACGCACGCGGCGACCGACGTGCGCTTCGAGGAGCGGTACGCGCGCTACGTCACCCGCAAGCACGGCACCCTCACCATCTACGGCATCGACCTCACGGCGTCACCCGACCGCTGGCCCCTGGACGCCACGTACCTGAGCCTCCAGGCCACGCGCTCGGCCGCCACCCGGCGCGAGGCCCACCGCCGGGCCATCACGCGCACCCTGAGCTACCGCCTCGACCCCGACGAGGTGGCCCCCGAGGCCGAGCCCGACGAGCCGTACGCCCCCGAGCTGCCCCTCCCCGCCGACCAGGCCCTGGCCGACCGGGACCGGGTGCTGGTGCGCGGCGTCGCGGGCTCCGGCAAGACGACGCTGGTGCAGTGGCTGGCGGTGGTCGCGGCCCGCCGGCAGTACGAAGACCGCCTGGTCCACCTCTACGGCCGCGTCCCCTTCGTGCTCCCGCTGCGCACCCTGACCCGTGGCGGGGAGCGGCTGCCCACGCCCGGCCGGTTCCTGTCCGCCGTCGGCTGCCCGATCGCCGACGCGCAGCCCGAGGGCTGGGCGGACCGGGTGCTGGCCGACGGCCGTGGCCTGGTCCTTGTCGACGGCATCGACGAGATCCCCGAGAGCGAGCGCGAGCAGACCCGCCGCTGGCTGCGCGACCTGCTCGACGCGTACCCGGACAACCTCTACCTCGTCACCTCCCGCCCCTCCGCCGTCCGCGAGGACTGGCTGGGCCAGGAGGACTTCGACGAACTCACGCTGTCGCCGATGGGCCGCGACGAGGTGGCCGCGTTCATCGACCGCTGGCACACCGCCGCCCGCGACGGCGCCTCCGACGAGGTCGCGGACCGCCTCGACGCGTACGAGCGGTCCCTGCTCACCGCCGTCCGCACCAAGCAGGACCTCGGCCGGCTGGCCACCAACCCGCTCATGTGCGGCCTCATCTGCGCCCTGCACCGCGACCGCCGCGGCTACCTCCCGCACGGCCGCAAGGAGCTGTACGACGCGGCCCTGTCCATGCTCCTGGCCCGGCGCGACCGGGAGCGCGACATGAGCGGCCCGTACGGCATCGAGCTGCACGAGGAACCCCAGGTCCAACTCCTGCAACGGCTCGCCTACTGGCTCATCCGCAACGGCCGCACCGAGCTGGACCGCGACCGCGCCGAGCGCATCATCGCCGAGGCCCTGCCCGCGGTCCCGGCCGCCGCCGCCCAGGGCGACGCCCCAGCCATCTTCCGCCACCTCCTCCACCGCAGCGGCCTCCTCCGCGCCCCGGGCCCGAACGCCGTGGACTTCGTCCACCGCACCTTCCAGGACTACCTGGGCGCCAAGCGCGCGGTCGAGGAGTGGGACATCGGCCTCCTCATCGACCACGCGGCCGACGACCAGTGGGAGGACGTCATCCGCATGTCGGTGGCCCACGCGCGCCCGCGCGAACGGGCCGAGCTGCTACGGGAGTTGGTGCGGCGGGGCGACGAGGCGGTCGACGCGCGCACCCGGATGCGCGTCCACCTGCTGGCACTGGCCTGCCTGGAGCACGCGACGGAGGTCGACCCGGGCGTACGGGGCGAGGTGGAGGAGCGTACGGCCCGGCTGATCCCGCCCGCCACCAACGCGTCGGCGCGGCAACTGGCCGAGGTCGGTCCGCTCGTGCTCGAACTGCTGCCAGGCCCGGACGGCCTGTCGGAGCGGGAGGCCACCCGCGTGGCTACCACCGCATCCCACATCGACTCCGACGCGGCCATGGCCACGCTGGCCCGGTTCAGGGACCACGACTCCATCTCCGTACGCTCCCAACTCGTCTGGGCCTGGCACCGGTACGACACCCGGCGCTACGCGGACGAGGTCATCGCCCACCTCAAGCCCGAGGGGCTGTACTACGTGGCGACCTCGGCCGACGAGTTGCGCGCGCTGGACGCGATGGGCGGCCGGCCCAAGCTGGAGACGCGCGGCGACGTGGACCCGGAGGCGGTGGCCTGGTACGTACGCCGCCACCAGCTCACCCACCTGCGGATGCGAGGCAACAACCTGCTGGAGGACCTGGGGTTCCTGGCCGGGCAGCGCGAGATGATCAGCATCGACCTTCAGGACTGCCCATCCGTCCGTGACCTGGGACCCGTTGGCGCGCTGCCGTCGCTGGAACTCCTCGTCCTCGGGCTGCTCTCCACGCAGGCGGAAGTAGACCTGAGCCCGCTCCGCTCGCTGCCCCGCCTGCACTCTCTCGACATCAAGCGGCCGTGGGGCATGCCGTGGCACCTGGGTCAGTGGCCGCTGGACGCCCCGCTGCGCGCCCTGAACCTCTCAATGCTCTCCCGGGCCGCCGACGGCATCGTCGACGTGCGGCGGTGGACCCTGCTACGGCAGTTGGTGCTCGGTCAGAACAGCCCGGAGAGCGCCGCCGAGTGGGACGCGGTCCGCTCCCTCGGCCACCTGGAGTACCTGGACGTCACGGTCCACTCGCTGACCCTCCTGGAACCGCGCCACGTCCTGCCCACGGTGCACCGGCTCGCCGTGGACCCCGCCCACCACGGCGAGCCCTTCTTCGACGCCCGCGCCCTGACCGTGCTGCCCACGTCCTTCCCGGAACTCCGCTGGCTGGACCTGAGCAACGCCTTCGTGCCGGCCTCGGGACTCGACCTCACCCCCCTGGCCGACCTCCCCCACCTCACCACCCTCCACCTCCCGCCGGGCACCCGCCTCACCGGCACCGAAGCCCTCCGCCCCGACCTCCTGCCGCCCGGGTACGGCTCATGACCGCCCCGGCGCCGGCCACCGGCCCGAGCCCCGGCCCCCGCCCGTCCCCCACCGCGAGCGAGTCCCCCACCATCGCCAACCTCCGCGACGACCTCCAACGCCTCGGCATAGCCCGCCCCTTAGCCGCCCCCCTGCGGGTCGTGCTGCGGGTCAACCACCTGTACTACCTCAGCGCCTCCCGCGCCCTGCGCGTCGTCACCATCGTGGGCGGCCTGCTCGGCACCTGCGGCCTGGTGGCCCTCGCCATACCGCTGGCCCGCAAGGCCGACGAGGGCGGGCCGCACGTGATGTACGACGAGGAGCCCCTTGGCCCTCACGGTGGCACTCCCGCCTCCGTCAACGGCTCGGCCGCCTTGTTTCTCTTCTTCCTCGTCGGCGCGATTCTGGTGCTGCTGCTGCACTCCGTCCCCGCGCTCAACAGGCAGGTCAGGCTCGGTCGGGAACAGGCGCCCGTGGTGGTGATCGCCCGCGCCATCCACGCCTGCGCCCAGGCGTACCGCACCCGCGGCCAGCGCCAGGCCCACCAACGCCGACGACTTGCCCGCCGGTTGGCCCGGGTCGCCACCGAGATCCAGGGCATGCACCGGGCCCGCCGCACGCTCCCGGCCTCTCTCCCCCGCTACCGGCACCGGCGGCGCCGGATCAAGCAGCACCAGCGCACGGTGGTCGGCGCGCTCCAAGAGGCCGAGTACCGGATCGACAGCGACGGCGACGCGGCCCTGCCCGACATCGCCGACCTGCTGCTCACCATCGCCGAGCGGTACACCGCCGGCCGCATCGGCGCGCTGCTCGACGAGGCCCAGTTGGCCGGTGTGCAGCCGATCCCGGACCGCGAGGTCTGGCGCGTGGTGACCGCCGTCGTGCTGTCGATGGCCGCCTCGTTCGCGGTCGCGCTGATCGGCCTACCGGACGACGCGGTCGGCCCGGTCATCGTCGGCGTCTCGATCCTGGCCTTCGTCCTCGTCTACGGCCGCGACGTACGCCGCGCCCTCGACATCCTCGGCGTCCTGCACGGCCCGTGACCACCGCGCGCCCCTGCCCGCCTGCCCGACAGGGGGCCCGAGCCGCCCGTGCGAGCGGATCACCGGCCAGCTCACGCCGGCCCAGCTCGTGGACGGCCTGGTGTCCGGGTCGCTGACGTACCTGTGGCTCATACACGCCCCCGCCGAACGAACCGATGGACTGGCTCGGCGCCCTTCCCCCGGCTACGCACCCTCCAGATCCCGCGCGAGGCCCACGTGACGGCCGTGCCGGCGGGCGTGCACGTCATCCACGAGTGAGCCGGAGAGCGACGCGTGGGCCGCGCCGCACGCCGCGAGCGGGCCAGGGAGCCGCCGGGAGCTGGGCGGCTGGGAGGCTGAGCGGCGGCCCGAAGACAGGAGAGGGCCGGGCCGGGAGCCGGCCCCGCGGCGCGCCTCCGGCCGGCACGCGAAAGCCCGCCCCGGGTCCGCCGAAGCGGGCCCGGGGCGGGCTGGGTGCCGGGTGACCGGCGACTGCTTACGCTTCCTTCGTCAGGTTCGGGCCGCCGCCCGCCGCCGACTCGACCGGAGGAGTGTCGGGCAGGGCCGTCTTCTCCTCGCCGCGGAAGGTGAACTTCTTCGCCTCACCCTCGCCCTCGACGCCGACGACCACGATGTGACCGGAGCGCAGCTCGCCGAAGAGGATCTTCTCCGACAGCATGTCCTCGATCTCCCGCTGGATCGTCCGGCGCAGCGGTCGGGCGCCGAGGACCGGGTCGTAACCCCGCTTGGCCAGCAGCGCCTTGGCGTCCGCGCTGAGCTCAAGGCCCATGTCGCGGTCCTTCAGGCGCTCGTCCACCTTGGCGACCATGAGGTCGACGATCTGGATGATGTCTTCCTCGGTGAGCTGGTGGAAGACCACGGTGTCATCGACACGGTTGAGGAACTCCGGCCGGAAGTGCTGCTTGAGCTCCTCGTTGACCTTGTTCTTCATCCGCTCGTACCCGGTGCGGACGTCACCCGCGGCGGCGAAGCCGAGGTTGAAGCCCTTGGAGATGTCCCGGGTGCCGAGGTTGGTCGTCATGATGATGACCGTGTTCTTGAAGTCCACGACCCGGCCCTGGGAGTCGGTCAGTCGACCGTCCTCCAGGATCTGCAACAGCGAGTTGAAGATGTCCGGGTGGGCCTTCTCGACCTCGTCGAAGAGGACGACCGAGAACGGCTTGCGGCGCACCTTCTCGGTGAGCTGACCGCCCTCCTCGTACCCCACGTAGCCGGGGGGCGAGCCGAACAGCCGGGAAACCGTGTGCTTCTCGCTGAACTCCGACATGTCGAGCGAGATGAGCGCGTCCTCGTCACCGAAGAGGAACTCGGCGAGGGTCTTGCTCAGCTCGGTCTTACCGACACCGGACGGACCGGCGAAGATGAACGAACCGCCGGGACGCTTCGGGTCCTTGAGGCCCGCCCGCGTACGCCGGATGGCCTGCGAGAGCGCCTTGATGGCGTCCTTCTGCCCGATGACGCGCTTGTGCAGCTCGTCTTCCATGCGCAGCAGCCGGGAGGACTCCTCCTCGGTGAGCTTGAAGACCGGAATGCCGGTGGCGGTCGCGAGGACCTCGGCGATCAGCTCCTCGTCCACCTCGGCGACGACGTCCATGTCGCCGGCCTTCCATTCCTTCTCGCGCTTCGCCTTCGCGGCCAGGAGCTGCTTCTCCTTGTCGCGCAGCCCGGCGGCCATCTCGAAGTCCTGCGAATCGATCGCGGACTCCTTCTCGCGGCGCACGTCGGCGATCTTCTCGTCGAATTCGCGGAGGTCCGGCGGAGCGGTCATCCGGCGAATGCGCATCCGGGAGCCGGCCTCGTCAATGAGGTCGATGGCCTTGTCCGGCAGGAAGCGGTCGGAGATGTACCGGTCGGCGAGCTGGGCCGCGGCCACCAGGGCGGCGTCGGTAATGGAAACGCGGTGGTGCGCCTCGTACCGGTCGCGCAGGCCCTTGAGGATCTCGATGGTGTGCGGCAGCGACGGCTCCGCGACCTGGATCGGCTGGAAACGGCGCTCAAGGGCCGCGTCCTTCTCCAGGTGCTTGCGGTACTCGTCGAGCGTGGTGGCACCAATGGTCTGGAGCTCGCCACGGGCCAGCATCGGCTTGAGAATGCTGGCGGCGTCGATCGCGCCCTCGGCCGCGCCGGCACCCACCAGGGTGTGCAGCTCGTCGATGAACAGAATGATGTCGCCGCGCGTGCGAATCTCCTTGAGCACCTTCTTGAGGCGCTCTTCGAAGTCACCGCGGTAACGGGAACCGGCGACCAGCGCACCCAGGTCCAGGGTGTACAGGTGCTTGTCCTTGAGCGTCTCGGGCACCTCGCCCTTGACGATGGCCTGCGCCAGCCCCTCGACGACCGCCGTCTTACCGACGCCGGGCTCACCGATGAGGACCGGGTTGTTCTTGGTGCGGCGCGAAAGCACCTGCATGACCCGCTCGATCTCCTTCTCGCGCCCGATGACCGGGTCGAGCTTGGATTCGCGGGCGGCCTGCGTCAGGTTGCGACCGAACTGGTCCAGGACAAGGGACGTCGAAGGCGTGCCCTCGGCGGGGCCGCCGGCCGTGGCGGCCTCCTTGCCACCGGAGTAGCCGGAGAGCAGTTGGATGACCTGCTGCCGGACCCGGTTCAGGTCGGCCCCGAGCTTCACGAGGACCTGGGCGGCGACGCCCTCACCCTCGCGGATCAGGCCGAGCAGGATGTGCTCCGTGCCGATGTAGTTGTGCCCGAGCTGAAGGGCTTCGCGGAGCGAGAGCTCCAGCACCTTCTTGGCACGGGGAGTGAAGGGGATGTGGCCGGACGGGGCCTGCTGGCCCTGACCGATGATCTCCTCCACCTGCTGCCGGACCGCCTCGAGCGAAATCCCGAGGCTCTCCAGGGCCTTAGCGGCGACACCCTCACCCTCGTGGATCAGGCCCAGGAGGATGTGCTCGGTGCCGATGTAGTTGTGGTTGAGCATCCGGGCTTCTTCCTGAGCCAGGACGACAACCCGCCGCGCGCGGTCGGTGAACCTCTCGAACATCGTTAATCGCTCCTCAGAGCGGTCAGAAAGATCGGGGACGATCCCCTCCCTGTCCTTCCGCAGCTTAGTCCCGCAAGCAGGGACCGCTCATTCCAACTGCCGACACCCGGGATCTCCCCCACAAGCGATGGGGAGGGATTCCTGCCCCGAACAGCCGGCACCTGCTCCAACCCGATGGTGCGAGACGATGTTCCCGCAGGCCAAGCTTCTACGCACACCGCCACTACGCCGATGGCGAACGCGCGGTCGTCCCGCCCGCCGGGCCGCCCCTTCCCACTAGGTCTGTCTTACCCTCACGCACTGACACTCCATGCCGCGCGACCCGGTTCCATCCGCTACGGGCGAACAACCTCGCGCCTCCGCGAAGCCTCGATCGCCGCTCGCGCACCCCACACCGCGCACAGAAAGCGACTCCATGTCAACCGAGCGTAACCCCTCGCTCCCCCGACGGGTTGCCCCGGACATGGCTTCCCTCCACCGGACAGCGGCGGCACCCGCCCCGCCGCGCACCCCCCACGCGCCCCGTACGACACCGGGCGCGCGCGTGCCCTGGCGTGCGGTACGCGAGTGGTACGAGCACGAGTTGGGCTGGCCGACGGCCCCGGCATGCGAGGGCCCGGTCGAGTTGCTGACCGGGCTCTGTTTCGACGTTCTAGTGTTGCCCGCCGACGCGGGCGCCGCGATGCTCGACCGCGTGTCGCACACCGGCCCCGTGGCCGTCCACGGGCCCACGATGTACTTCCTCGTCGCCCCCGGCGGCGCCGAGGAGCTGCCCGGGCTGCTCGACTGGTGGGACTGGGGCGGCGTGCCGCTGGAGCTGACCGCGCTCGGCGCGGGTGGCCGCATGGCCGCCCCCGTCCCCGCGCCCCTCGGCGGCCGGGGCTCGCCGGAGGCCGCCACCTGGGTGCGACCCCCGAACCCCGAGCGCGGGACGAGCGGGGCGTTGCCGTCCCTCGGCCTCCGGTGCGGGGAGGGAGTCCGAGGGGCCCACGGCCTTCCCGACGGTGCGGGAAGAGACGGCTTTCGGGGCGACGCCGACGCTCCGGACCTGGTCCGACTGGTCAGCGCCGCGGCGACGGAGTGCCACCGGGCCCGACTGCTGCGGTGCGTGCGGCGTGATGCTGACGACCGGACTCAGCCGTTGGCCTTCTCGTACGCCTCACGCACGGTGGCGGGCACGCGACCGCGGTCGTTGACCTCGTAACCGTTCTCCTTCGCCCAGGCACGGATCTTCGCCGTGTCCTGGCTGCTGCTCGCGCCCGCGCGCACGCGCCCGCGACCACCCGCGGCACGGCCGCCGGTGCGACGGCCGCTCTTGGTGTACGGCTCCAGAGCGGAGCGAAGCTTGTCGGCGTTAGCCGTGGTGAGGTCGATCTCGTACGTCTTGCCATCCAGCGCGAACGTCACGGTCTCGTCAGCCTCGCCACCGTCGAGGTCATCTACAAGAAGGACCTGAACCTTCTGTGCCATTGAGGATTCCTTTCACGGATAAGGGATTACGAGGCATTAGCAAACCGCTTTTCCCGAGAAAACACAAACCCCCAGCGAAGGTTCGGCTACGCATCCGCGTGGGAACACTCCGTTGCGGAGCTATGTGATAGGTGAGCGATTCGGACATAGAGGCCCGCGATCACAGTTGCAGAAGCATCCGACTGTTGCCAAGGGTGTTCGGCTTCACCCGTTCGAGGCCAAGGAACTCAGCGACGCCCTCGTCATAGGAACGGAGCAGCTCGCTGTAGACATCGCCGTCCACCGGCGTCTCCCCGATCTCCACGAAGCCATGCTTGCCGAAGAACTCGACTTCGAAGGTGAGGCAGAAAATTCGCCGAACGCCGAGCCATCGCGCCGTCTGCAACAGCTTGTCCAGTACTTGGTGTCCGATGCCGCAGCCGGACAGCTCCGGATGCACGGCCAGAGTGCGCACCTCGGCCAGGTCTTCCCACATCACGTGGAGCGCGCCGCAGCCAATGACCTCGCCGTCCTCGTCCCGCTCCGCTACCCAGAACTCCTGGATGTCCTCGTAAAGCGTCACGGTCGCTTTGTCGAGCAGGATGCCCTCGCCGACGTACGCGTCGATGAGACGCCGGACGGCGCGAACATCGGAGGTGCGGGCGCGGCGGACGGTGACGGCTTTTGATAGCGGGGACATGGCCGGACGCTATCGCCCTGCTTCACCGCTTGTGCCGTCGGGCTGGTCGAGTTGCACCACCCGCATGGCATCGCGCAGGGCTTCCCGCTGGCCTTCGGACATCATCCCGAAGAAGGCCACGAGCGCCGCGGCGGGGTTGTCACTGGCGGACCACGCCTCGTTCATGAGTGCGGCGGCGTAGGCGGCCCGGGTGGAGACGGCCTCATATCGATAGGCGCGACCTTCTGCTTCCCGCCGCACCCAACCCTTCTGGTGAAGGTTGTCCAATACCGTCATGACGGTCGTGTAGGCGATGGAGCGTTCCCGCTGAAGGTCTTCCAACACTTCTCGGACGGTGACCGGGCGGTTCCACTTCCACACCCGCGTCATGACCGCGTCTTCCAACTCTCCCAATGGCCGAGGCACACTTGAATAATAGTGGGAGATGTCCCATTTGCCCGTTTGGGAAGCCGGAAAAAGGGCGCACGTTCCGGCCACTCGGGCCGGCCCATACGCCCGGAGCGGGCCCACCGAACGTGGACCCGCGGGGTGAACGGCACCGCTCAGCCGTGGCCGGGAAACTCCGGCGGCGGCGCGGCAGGACGGAGCGGGCTCAGGCGCCCTGGCCCTCCGGCACGCCGTCCCGCTTGGCCGCGTCGGAGCGCACCAGCGCGGCGTCCACGGCGGCGTCTTCCTTGCTCTTGTTGACGCCACCCTGGCTCTTCACGATCGTCTTGATCAGCGCGATAAAGGCCACGGCCATCACGGCGGGCGGGACCAGCGCGGAGACGTAATCCATGAGTGTCGGCCTCCCTGTGCTTGAGGACCCCAGGTTACGGGGTGCCCCCGGGCCGCCCCGACAGGGGCCGGCACATCCGGCGCGCGGACCCCGCCCGGCGGCCCGGGCCGCCGGTGCCGCGCGCGGGCCCGCCGGGTGCGCGGGCAGGGCGTACGCCGGGGCGCGGGTCAGGCCGAGCGGGCCGGCAGCAGGGTGGGCAGGCGGTCGTCGGCGGGTGGGGCCGGGGACGGTGCGGCGGTGGGGCGCTTGGGCGGGAAGACCTCGCCCGGCGTGGGTACCGGGCGGCGCGGCGCGCTCGGCTCGGGCCCGCCGGGGGGCCGCCTGACCGGTCCGGGCGCCTTGTCCGGGGGTTGGCCAGGGGACGTGCCGGGGGACTTGTCCGGTGACTTTCCCGGGGCCTTGTCGGGGGACTCGTTCGCGGGCCCGTCCGGCGTGTCGCCCACGCCCGGGCTCGCGACCCACGGAGCCTGGCCGCGCCTCGGGTGCGGGGCGTGCGGGCGGGCCGTGGCCGGGCCGGCGTTGGGGGGCGGGGCGGGCGCCCTGCCGCCCGGCAGGGCGACCCGGCGGGCCCGCACCTCCCTCTCGGCTAGCCACTCGCAGCGGCGCAGCAGGGTGGTGCGCCGGCGCGTCTCGGCTGGGCTCGCCGGGGTGGCGCACAGCGCGCGCAGGGCGACCAGGTCCGCAGCGCACGGCACGTAGCCGGCCGCGACGGCGCCCGCCAGTTGCTCCAGGTAGCTCACAGCCGTGCCGGGCAGGGCGGCCCGGTAGCGGTCGAGTTCGGCCAGCAGGAAGGCGCGGAGCCGGCCGCCCTCCCGCGCCGCCTCGTCCACGCTCTGGGCCAGTCGCAGGAACTCCCGTACCTCCTCGTCCCGGTCCGATCCCGGCCCGACCCGCTGGCCCGGGGCGAACGGGATCCGATGCCCGTCCGCGCCGTGGGCGGCGCGTGCGGGGCCGGAGGCGGTGGGGGTGTCCTGGGGGGCGGCGGTGGACGGTTCGAGCGCGAGCGCGAGGGCACGTCGCAGCACGCGCAGCTCGTCCGCGCTGAACGCCATGCCGCCTCGCGATCCATAGGGCGTGGGCATGGCACGACTTTAAGTGCTAAGCGGACAAATATCGCTCAGTACGCCATACCGGGGCGCGCCTCCGTCGCATGGCCGCTCTCCCCGCGTTCCGGCCCCGCCCGCGCACGCCCCGCCCGCGCCGGTCCCGCCGTGCGCGGGGTACGCGGGTCGCACGCAGCCCGCACGTACCCCGCACGCCCCGCCGCACCGCCCGCTCCGCCCCGTCTCACCTGCGGCGATTCGCTCGGCGGGTCCGTACGGCGGAGGCGGCCGGCGCGGCCCGCGTTCCGCGCGCGGTGGGTGCGGGCGGCGTTCGTATGGTGCGTCGGGTGGCCGGATGGCTGGATACGCCCCGTGATACGCCGTAGTTCGCGCCTTCGCGCGCCGTTGTGCGCCTATCGCCGCGTAGTCGTTTCGTAACCCGTTGGCAATCACAGAGTGCAATCGCGGCTTGCAAAATCTGTCATCACCGATCAGATCTGAATAAGGTCGCGCTGAATCGCGCTTATGCGCACGGTTTCCAGCGCGGAGAGAGCGGCCGAGTGAGGACTACGGCAATGGGAGCGGAATTCTCGGTACGGGTACGCGGCGTGTAGCCGGCGAAGTCGCGGGTACTCGCGCGCGATTCGCCGAGTGCCGGTACCGGGCGCGGGAGGCGGTGCCGTGGCGCGTGGCCAGGATATGTCCCGGTGGCGGTTCCGATAGGCTGCCCAACCGGAGGCGCGGGCGGGCCCCGGGCCGCGCGGGCGGGCCCGGAGAACGCACACCGTGGGCCCGGGCCGCCCGCCCAGGACCGGACCATTGCGACCGCTGGGAAAAGCGCATCCGGAATGCGCCCGGGCGCGCGCGGCGCGACGCGCGCGCCCGACCGGCAGGCCCCGCTCAGGTCAGGTCAGGTGCGGGAGACGTTGCGCTCGTACACCAGGCGCAGCCCTATCAGGGTCAGCCAGGGTTCGTGCTCGTCGATGACCGACGCCTCGCCGAGGACCAGCGGCGCCAGGCCGCCGGTGGCGATGACCGTGACGTCGTCGGGGTCGTCGGCCAACTCGCGGGCCATGCGCGCGACGACGCCGTCCACCTGGCCCGCGAAGCCGTACAGGATGCCGGACTGCATCGCCTCGACCGTGTTCTTGCCGATGACGCTGCGCGGCCGGGCCAGTTCGATCTTGCGGAGCTGGGCGCCCTTGACGCCGAGCGCCTCCACGGAGATCTCGATGCCGGGGGCGATGACGCCGCCGACGTACTCGCCGCGCGCGCTGACCGCGTCGAACGTCGTCGCCGTGCCGAAGTCCACGACCACGCACGGCCCTTCGTACAGCTCCACCGCCGCCAGCGCGTTGATGATCCGGTCCGCGCCGACCTCCTTGGGGTGGTCCATCAGGATCGGCACGCCGGTCTTGACGCCCGGCTCCACCAGCACGGCCGGCACGTCGCCGTAGTAGCGGCGGGTGACCTCGCGCAGCTCGTGCAGGACCGAGGGGACGGTGGAACAGATGGCGATGCCGTCGATGCCGTCGCCCAACTCCTCGCCGAGCAGCGGGTGCATGCCCATCAGGCCGTGCAGCAACACGGCCAACTCGTCCGCGGTGCGGCGGGCGTCGGTGGAGATGCGCCAGTGCTCGACGATCTCCTCGCCGTCGAACAGGCCGAGCACGGTGTGCGTGTTGCCGGCGTCGATGGTGAGCAGCATCAGCCCTCCTCTCGCAGGTCGAGGCCGATGTCGAGGATGGGCGACGAGTGGGTGAGGGCGCCGACCGCGAGGTAGTCGACGCCGGTGTCCGCGTACGCGCGGGCATTGTCCAGCGTGAGCCGGCCGGAGGACTCCAGCTTGGCCCGGCCGGCGACCAGGGCGACCGCCTCGCGGGTCTGCTCCGGGGTGAAGTTGTCGAGCAGGATCAGCTCGGCCCCCTCGGCGAGGACCGGCTCGATCTGGTCGAGGCGGTCCACCTCGACCTCGATCGGCAGCCCGGGGAAGGCGTCCCGTACCGCCGTGAACGCCGCCGCGACGCCGCCGGCGGCCACCACGTGGTTGTCCTTGATCAGCGCCGCGTCCGACAGGGACATCCGGTGGTTGACGCCGCCGCCGCAGCGGACCGCGTACTTCTCCAGGGCGCGCAGGCCGGGGGTGGTCTTGCGGGTGTCGCGGACGGCGGCGCCGGTGCCCGCCAGCGCGTCGGCCCAGGCGCGGGTCGCGGTCGCGATGCCGGACAGCCGGCACAGCAGGTTGAGCGCGCTGCGCTCGCCGGTCAGCAGGTCGCGGGTGCGGGTGCGGACGGACAGCAGCTTGTCGCCCGGGGCGACCCGGTCGCCGTCCTCGGCGTGCCGCTCGACCTCGAACGCGTCGGTGCACACCACCGACAGGATCGCCTCGGCGATGCGCAGGCCGGCCACGGTGCCCGCCTCGCGGGCCGTGAAGTCGCCGGTGGCGACCGCGTCCTCGGGGATGGTCGCGACGGTGGTGACGTCCACGCCACGGTCGAGGTCCTCCTCGATCGCCACGTGCGCGATGTCCTCGACCTGCACCGGGTCGAGCCCGGCCGCGACCAGCAGCGCCGCGAGGTCCGGGTCGAGCCCGCACTCCAGCGGGTCCAGCTCGTACGCGCCGTCGGCGCCGCCGCAGCCGCAGCCGTCGCCGCAGCCGCCGGTCTCCCCCGCTCCCCCGGCGGCTGCGGAACCGCCGGTCTGCGACAGCGGGAGGTCCACTGGGCGCGGGTTGTCGTCGGGAGTGCTCACGGTCACGACTCCTGGGTGGGCTCGTTGGTGCTGACGTCGTCGGCGGGGGCGGGGGCGGGGGCGGGGGACGGGGCGGGCGCGCCCGCGGCTGCGGGCGGGCCCTGGGTGGCCGCGCGGCCGGGGCCGTAGTCGACGGGCGGGAAGGCCGTGCCGGCCGTGGTGCGGACCGCGAGGGTACGGTCCGGGCGCAGGGTGACCAGCAGGTGCCGGCCCCAGGTGGCGTCGTCCCGGTCCGGGCGGTCCTCGCGCCAGTGGCAGCCACGGGTCTCGGCGCGCCGCAGCGCGGCGGCCACCAGCACCCGGGCGACCAGCAACAGGTTGGTCGCCTCCCACGTCTCGACGCCCGGCTCCGCGGTCTTGCCGTCGGCCTCCAGCGCCCGCGCGGCGTCCTCGTGCAGGCGGTCGAGCTGCTCGGCGGCCCGGCCCAGGCTCTCCGCCGAGCGCAGCACACCGGCGCCCGCCGTCATGACGCGCTGCACCGTGAACCGGGCCTCCGGCGCGAGCAGCGGGGTGGCCGCCGGCGCGTCGGCGCGGCCGGGGGCGGACTCCGGCGCGCCGGCGCGCGCGGTGGCCGGGGCCGGGGCGGTCCGGCTCGGGGCCGCGCCGGGCGCGGCGCTGGCATCGGCGATCCGCGTGGCGATGTCGGCGGCCATCCGCTCGGCGAAGACCAGACCTTCGAGGAGCGAGTTGGAGGCCAGCCGGTTGGCGCCGTGGACGCCCGTGCAGGCGACCTCTCCACACGCGTACAGGCCCGCGACCGTCGTACGGCCGCGCAGGTCGGTCCGTACGCCGCCGCTGGCGTGGTGGGCGGCGGGCGCGACCGGGATGGGCTCGGTCACCGGGTCGATGCCGTGCGCGCGGCACGCGGCGAGGATGGTGGGGAAGCGCTGCTCCCACATGGCCGCGCCGAAGTGCCGGGCGTCCAGGTACACGTGGTCGGTGCCGCGTTCGCGCATGCGGCGCATGATGCCCTTGGCGACGATGTCGCGCGGCGCCAGCTCCGCCAGCTCGTGCTGCCCGACCATGAAGCGGGTGCCCTCGTCGTCCACGAGGTACGCGCCCTCGCCGCGCACCGCCTCGGAGACCAGCGGCTGCTGCCCCTCGGCCTCCGGGCCGAGCCAGAGCACCGTCGGGTGGAACTGGACGAACTCCAGGTCCGAGACCTCGGCCCCGGCGCGCAGCGCGAGCGCGACGCCGTCGCCGGTGGAGACGGGCGGGTTGGTGGTGGCCGAGAAGACCTGGCCCATGCCGCCGGTGGCCAACACGACCGCGCGCGCCCGCACGGCCCCGACGCCGTCCCGCCGGCCCTCCCCCATGACGTGCAGGGTCACGCCGGCGGCCCGGCCGGCCTCGTCGGTCAGCAGGTCGAGGACGAGGGCGTTCTCGATGGTCTCGATGCGGCCCCCGGCCGGCGCGGTGCCGGCCGCCCCGGGCGTGCCCGCCGCGCGCACGGCGTCCACCAGGGCGCGGGATATCTCCGCCCCGGTCGCGTCGCCCCCCGCGTGCACGATGCGGCGGCGGTGGTGGCCGCCCTCGCGGGTGAGCAGGATCTCGCCGGTGTCGGCGTCGCTGTCGAAGCGGGCTCCGGTGCCGATCAGGCGGTACACGGCGCCGGGGCCCTCGGTGACCATGGCGCGCACGGCCTGCTGGTCGCAGAGCCCGGCGCCGGCGACGAGCGTGTCGGCCTCATGCTGCTCGGGCGTGTCCCCCTCGCCCAGCGCCGCGGCCACGCCGCCCTGCGCCCAGCGCGTCGAGCCGTCGTCCAGCCGGGCCTTGGTGACGACGGTGACCGAGGCGCCCGCGGCGGCGCAGCGCAGCGCGACCGTCAGGCCGGCCACGCCGGAGCCGACGACCACCACGTCGGCGTCGATCGCCCACCCGGGCGCGGGCGCGTGCAGCCGCGGGCGGGTCCCGGGCACGGGCCCACCGGGCGCGCCGGCTTCGCCGGTGGTCGCGGGCACGACGGGCTCGCCGCGTTCCGTACGCGTCATGGGTTCCGTACGCGTCATGGTCTGACTCCCCGCTGCGGGAACTCCAGGCGGACGTTGTCGATGAGGCGGGTGGCGCCGACCCGGGCGGCGACCGCCAACACGGCCTCACCCGTGAAGTCGTCGCCGGCCTCGGTGAAGTCGGCCGGGTCCACCAGGGCCAGGTAGTCCAGGGCCAGCGGCGGATCGTGGTCGGCCGCCTCCGCCAACACGGCCCGCGCCGCCTCCCGTACCAGCCGCGGCAGCGGCGTCCCCGTGGCGCCCGGCGCGGCGTCGGCCAGCACGGCCCTGGCCGGCGCGCCCACCCCGGGTGCGTCGACCGTGGACGCGTCCGGCGTGGCCACGCCAGTCGCGGTGACGTCCACGGCGGGGGCGTCCGCCGGTGCGCTCGGCGCGGGGTCGGTGGCGGCGGCCGGCGTGGGCGCGCCACTCGCGGTGGCCAGCGCGTCGCGGCCCGCGAACAGCGCCCTGGACAGGGCGAGGGCCGTGGTGCGCTCGGCGGGCGCGAGGTAGCGGTTGCGGCTGGAGAGGGCGAGGCCGTCCGCCTCGCGCACGGTCGGGACGCCGACGACGCGGACCGGGAAGTTCAGGTCGGTGACCATGCGCCGGATCACGGCGAGTTGCTGCGCGTCCTTCTCGCCGAAGAAGGCCACGTCGGGCCGGGTGAGGTGGAGCAGCTTGGCGACGACCGTGAGCACCCCGTCGAAGTGGCCGGGGCGCGACGCCCCCTCGTACCGCTCGCCCATCGGGCCCGCCGTGACGCGCACCTCGGGCTCGCCGCCCGGGTACACGTCGCGCACGGGCGGCGCGAGGACGATGTCCGCGCCGGCCTCCGCCGCGAGCTCCAGGTCGGCCTCCAGCGTGCGCGGGTAGCGGTCGAGGTCCTCGCCCGCGCCGAACTGGAGCGGGTTCACGAAGACCGTGACCGTGACCAGGCCCTCGTCGCCGACCCGGGCCCGGGCGGCGCGGATCAGCGAGGCGTGGCCCGCGTGCAGCGCGCCCATCGTCATCACCACGGCCGTCCGGCCGGGCGTCGCGTGCGGGGTCAGCGCCTCGTCGTAGTCGCGGACGCTGGTGCACAGCTCCACGTCGGGGCCGCCGGCGCCGGCCTCGCTCCACCGTCGCGGGCTCATCGGCCGCCTCCACTCGTACCGTTCGCACTGCTCGTGCCGTCGCCGCCGGGCGGCCCGTCCTCGTCCTGGTGCGCGAGCACACCCAACAGGTCCTCGGCCAGCTCCGGCTTGAGCAGGCCGTGCGCGAGCGCGCGGTCGGCCGTCGTACGGGCCATGGCCAGATAGCCGGGCACCACCTGCGGCGCGCGCCGGCGCAGCTCGGCCACGTGCGCCGCGACCGTGCCGGCGTCGCCGCGCGCGACCGGGCCGGTCAGCGCGGCGTCGCCGCTGCGCAGCGCGTTGTCCAACGCGGCGCCGAGCAGCGGGCCGAGCATCCGGCCCGGCGCGGCGACGCCCGCCTCCTGGAGCAGCTCACGGGCCTGGGCGACCAGCGTGACCAGGTGGTTGGCGCCGATGGCCAGCGCCGCGTGGTAGAGCGGGCGGGCCTCCTCGGCGATCCACTCCGCCTCGCCGCCCATCTCGATGACCAGCGCCTCGGCGGCCAGCCGCAGCTCCTCGGGCGCGGTGACGCCGAACGAGCAGCCCGCGAGCCGCTCCACGTCCACGGCCGTGCCGGTGAACGTCATCGCCGGGTGCAGCGCCAGCGGCAGCGCGCCCGCGCGCAGCGCGGGGTCGAGCACGCCCGTCCCGTACCGCCCCGAGGTGTGCGCCAGGAGCTGTCCGGGGCGCACCGCGCCGGTCTCGACCAGGCCCTCGACCAGGCCGGGCAACACGTCGTCGGGCACCGTGAGCAGCACCAGCTCGGCGCGGGCCAGCACCTCGGCGGGCGACACGAGGGGCACCCCGGGCAGCAGCTCGGCGGCCCGGCGCACCGAGGCGTCGGAGACGCCGGACGCGGCCACCGGGCGGTGCCCGGCCAGTCGCAACGCGGCGGCGAGCGCGGGCCCGACGCGGCCCGCGCCGACGACTCCGACGGTGAGCCGGGCGGGCCTGTCCTGGGGGTCTGGGAGGTGGGGTGGATTCACGGAGCGACGGCCTTCCGTTCCAGTCCGCGAGGGGTACCGGACGATTGAGCGCCATGCTACGCGAGTGCCCGCGACGGCCCCCTTGTGCGCCCGGAGCCTGTGGATAACTCCGCGCGACGCGCCGTCCGACGCCGCCCACACCCTCCCGCGCCCCGCCCCGACCTGGCCCCCTTCTCGCCCCGTTCCCACCACCGCCCCGCCCTCGTTCCGGCCGCCACCTCCCGCGCGCGGGACATAGGGAGAGGGCGGGACATACGGACAGGGCGGGACGTACGCGGGAGCTGACGTACGGAGGTGACGTACGGGGCGAAACGTACGGGCTACGCGGCTACTCGGCCGGCCGGCGCCGCACCCCCGCGTCGCACAGGTCGCGCTCCGGGGCCGCCGCGCGGGCGCCCTCCCCGGTGGCGGTGGCCGCGCCGCCGGCCGCGCGCCGGGGCGCCGGGCGGGCGGGTTCCCTGCGCACCGGCGCGACCTCGGTCGCGGCGGGCGCCGGCGTGCCGGGAGCGGCCGTGCTGCCGCGGCTCGTCGCGGGGTGCAGCCAGCGGGTCAGCGTGGCGCGCGCGGCACTCAGCAGGCGGGGGGCCAGGCCGACGCCGATCGCGCGCTCCGCGACCACGGCCTGGAACCTGCGGTACTCGCGCACCTCAGCCGCCACCCGCCAGTCGTGGCGGCCGGGTGCGGGCGGCGCGGGCACGCCCCGCCGCGCGCTGCGGTAGAGGTCCAGTGCGTACTGCTGCGCGATGTCCATGGCCTCACCCTGCGACAGCCCCGCCGAGCGCGTCGCTTCGATTGACGAAGGCCGTCAAGTGTGCGCTGAGCTGGGCCGCGAACAGTGCACAGTAGGTCTGTGAGCGTCACCATCGACATCGCGGGCCTGTCCCCGGAACGCATCGTCTTCTCCCCGTCGCCCCTGGCGGAACTGGGCGCGGCGCTGCACGCGCTGGCCGAGCCCGCACACCACCCGGGGCTGCACAACTGGACCACCGCCACCGCCTGCGCGCTCAAGCCCGACCTGGCCGACCGGCTCCAGGAGGCGGAGTTCCTGTGGCGCACCACGCGCTCCGACATCCTGCTGCCGCACAACCCCGGCGCGACCCTGGCCGAGGACCTGGACCGGCTCGACCAGATGCCGGACGAGGAGTTCGTCACGGCCGCGTTGGAGATCTCCTGCGCCGCCAGCTACGGGCGCGCGCGGCCGAACCCGCTGCACGACCCGTACGAGCGCGACCGCGCCCGGGAGCGGGCGGCGGCGCGCGGCCCGTGCCAGGCGGCGTTCGTGGAACGGGTGCTGGCCGACCCGCCCGCCGTACGCGCCTGGCTGCGCCGCCTCTTCGAGGACTGTGAGCAGGCGTTCTTCGGGGACACCTGGCAGCGCGTGCGGGTGCAACTCGCCGCCGACGCCCGGCACAAGGCGGAGGTGCTGCGGCGCAAGGGCCTCGCGGAGGCGTTGGCCACGGTCTCCCCGGCGCTCACCCTCGACGCCGAGCGGCAGCGCATCGTGGCGGACAAGCTGGCGACGGGTCAGACGACCGCGCTGCAACCGGGCGAGCGGGCCGGCATCACCTTCGTGCCGACCGCGTTCGGCTGGCCGCACCTGCTGGTCCTGCACGCCCCGGGCTGGAAGCCCGTCGTGCACTACCCGGTGGGCTCCCCGGAGTTGCCGCGCCCGCAGGCGCTTGAGCTGGTGCAGCGGCGGCTGGACGCGGTGTCGCACCCGGTGCGCATGAACCTGTGCCGGACGCTGTCCCGTGGCACGCACACCACCGGCGAGCTGGCCAACGCGCACGGCATCACCGCGCCCGAGGTCTCGCGGCACATATCCGTGCTGAAGAAGGCGGGCCTACTGACCACCCGCCGGCGCGGCCGGTACGTACTGCACCAACTCGACCTGGCGTCCGTGGCCCGCCTCGGCTCCGACTTCCTGGAGGCCCTGCTGCGCTGACGCGTCGCCGCGCCGACCGGCCGGCCGCCGCGCCAGCCGCCCCGTACCGGCTACTGCGCCGTGCCGCCCGCGCGCACCAGGCCCGTCTCGTACGCCAGCACCACCACCTGCACCCGGTCCCGCAGGCCGAGCTTGGTCAGGATGCGGCCCACGTGGGTCTTCACGGTCGCCTCGGAGAGGACCAGCCGAGCCGCTATCTCGCCGTTGGACAGGCCCTGGGCGACGAGCATCATCACCTCGCGCTCCCGCTCGGTCAGCTTGCCGATCTCGGACCGCTCCGCCTCGGCGGCGCCGCTGCTCGGCAGCATCGGCGTGAACCGGTCGAGCAGCCGGCGCGTCGTGCTGGGCGCGACGACCGCGTCGCCGCTGTGCACGGCGCGGATGGCGGTGAGGAGTTCGGCGGGCGGCACGTCCTTGAGCATGAAGCCGCCGGCGCCGGCCTTCAGCGCCGAGAACGCGTACTCGTCCAGGTCGAACGTGGTGAGTATCAGCACCTTGGGTGCGCCCTCGGCGCGACAGATGCGGGCGGTGGCCTCCACCCCGTCCAGGCGCGGCATGCGGACGTCCATCAGTACGACGTCCACCTCGGTGCTCCGCAGCACCTCCAACGCTTCGAGGCCGTCGCCGGCCTCGGCGACGACGTCCATGTCCGGCTGGGCCGCGAGCACCATGCGGAAACCGGTCCGCAGCAGGGCCTGGTCATCGACGAGCATCACGCGAATCGGCATCGGTCCGGTTCTCTTTCTTGTGGCGGGCGGGGTGCGGCTTGGGTTCGTGCGGCGGGGCGGGGCGAGGCGGGGTGGGGCGGGTCGGGTGGAGCGGCGCGGGAGCCGGTGCGGCACGCGCGCGGTGCGGGCCCGGGGCCGGGACGGGGCGTGGTGGCCGTCGGAGCCAGGGAAACCGTACGCGCGCCGGCCACCGTCACTCACCTCGACGGCTTGAGCGGCAGCACCGCGCTGACCCGGAAGCCGCCGCCGTTGCGCGGCCCCGCGTCGAGCCGGCCCCCGACCATCCCGACGCGCTCCCGCATGCCGATCAGGCCATGGCCGAGCCCGTCGGCGCCGCCCGTCTCGTACAGCTCGCGGCCCGCGCCGCGGCCGTCGTCTTCGATCAGCAGGTCGAGTTCGGTGTCGGCGTAGCTGAGCCGGACGGTCGCCCCGACGTGCTCACCGCCGTGCTTGCGGGTGTTGGTCAGCGCCTCCTGCACGATGCGGTACGCGGTCAGCTCCACGCCGCTGTCCAGCGGGCGCGGGTCGCCCGCCACCTTGAAGTCGACCGGAAGGCCGGCGCCCCGCACCTGCTCTATGAGGTCCGTGAGCTGCTCGACGCCCGGCTGGGGCACGTACTCGCCGCCCTCGCTTTCCCCGGTGCGCAACACGCCGAGCAGCCGGCGCATCTCGGCCAGCGCCTGCCGCCCGGTCCCCGAGATCGTCTCCAGGGCCTGCTTGGCCTGTTCGGGCGCGGCGTCCAGTACGTACGCGGCGCCGTCGGCCTGCACGACCATGACCGACACGTTGTGCGCGACGACGTCGTGCAGCTCGCGGGCTATTCGGGCACGCTCGCCCGCGACGGCCACCTTCGCCTGCGCCTCCCGCTCCCGCTCCAGGCGCGCGGCGCGCTCCTCCAACTGCGCGTAGTACGCGCGGCGGGTACGGATCGAGTCGCCGAGCACCCAGGCCAGCGCGAAGGGGATCGTCATGAAGCACACGGAGACGACGGTCTGCCACTGGGTCTGGGCCTCGGGCGGCCAGCGCACGGCGGCGATGGTGGGCGCGCACAGGCCGCCGACCAGTCCCAGCCAGGAGGACCAGCGGGCGCCGTTGGCCGCGCAGGTGTAGATGACCACCAGCATGGCGAAGTCGGCCGGGTTGAGGCCGACGTCGGTCACGAGCTGGAGCAGCCCCACCGCCGTGACCACCAGCAGCATCTTCTCCGGCGCGCGCCGGCGCAGCGCGGTGGCCGCGCACAGGACCGCGCAGAGCACGACGGCCACCAGGCGCACCTCGCGCCCCATGCTCGCCTCCACGACCCAGAGCAGGGCGAGGCCCGCCAGCATGACAGCCCAGAAGCTGTCGACACCGGTGGGGTGCCTGCGGAGGAAATCGTAGAGACGCTGCACGTCACCCAGCGTAGGCAGGTCAAGTGTGTGCAGGGGTCAACCGGACGGTCGATCCGGTACGGCCCCGCGTACTCCCCAAGGTGGAGACCGACCACCCGGTATGCTCCCGCGAGATCCTCCTGCCGCGACATCACCCCAGGTCAGCCGCGTGGCGAGCGGGCCGGTGAGCCCTGCCTGTCCCGGGGGCCCAGGATGGTCGTGCCGGGCCGGTCGGCCGGCGGGACGACAGCCGAAGAGGAAGACGGGAGCACCGGTGGAGGGCAGCGGCATGACGCGGGAACCCGGAACGGCCGGCGACGGGACCGACGAAGCCGGCGGGGTCAGCGGGGTCAGCGGGGTCAGCGAGACCAACGAGGCCAAGGGAGGCGAGGGGGCCGAGGGGACCCACGGGGACGGCGGTATCGGGCCGGCGGGCGCGGGCGGCCGGGCGCCGGCGAGCCCGCCCCCGCCGGGTGCGCCATCCGGGCGTACGGGGTGGCGGGCCGCCACCGAACGGGCGCTGTACGGGCCGGGCGGCTTCTACCACCGCCCCGAGGGCCCGGCCGGCCACTTCCGCACCTCCGTGCACGCCTCGCCGCTGTACGCGCGGGCCGTCGCCACGCTGCTGACCCGCGTGGACGCCGCCTTGGGCCACCCCGCCGAACTTGCCCTCCTCGACATCGGCGCCGGCCGCGGCGAACTCCTCACCGGCGTACTGGACGCGCTGACCACATCCGGCCAGCGGGTCGCCGACGAGCGCTCCGGCGCGGGCGTCGGCGACCTCGTGGCCCGGCTGCGCCCGTGCGCCGTCGAGCGCGCGCGGCGGCCGGCCGGGGTCGACCCGCGCGTCGCGTGGCGCGACGACCTGCCCGCGCCCGGCTCGCTGACCGGCCTGCTGATCGCCAACGAGTGGCTGGACAACGTGCCGGTGGACGTGGTCGAGGTGGACCCGGACGGCGTGCCGCGCCAGGTACGGGTGGCCCCGGACGGCACCGAGGAGCTGGGCGACCCGGTCCCGCCGGCCGACGCCGCCTGGCTGGCCGACTGGTGGCCGTGGCCACGGGCGACCGAGGCGGAGCCAGGCACCGAGCCTGACCACGGGTCGGGGGACCAGTCCGTACGGGACGACGAGCCCGGGATCGCGCCCGTACGGGACGACGACCGGGAGCCGCGAGCCGAGCCCGGGCCGCGAGCCGAGCCCGGGTCGCGGGCCGAGGTGGGCGCGCCGCGGGACGCCGCCTGGGCGCGCGCCGTACGCAGCCTCCACGCCGGGCTCGCGGTCGCCGTCGACTACGCCCACACCCGCGCGTCCCGCCCCCCGTACGGCACCCTCACCGGCTTCCGCGACGGCCGCGAGGTGCGCCCCGTGCCGGACGGCTCGTGCGACCTGACCTCCCACGTCGCGTTGGACGCGTGCGCGGCGGCGGGCGCGCGGGCGGCGCGCGCGGGGGCCCCCGTGCTGCGCACCCAGCGGGACGCCCTGCGCGCGCTCGGCCTCGCGGGGCGGCGGCCACCGTTGGCGCGGGCCAGCACCGATCCCACCGGCTACCTGCGGGCCCTGAGCCTGGCCGGCGAGGCGGCCGAGCTGACCGACCCCGCCGGGCTCGGCGACTTCCGCTGGCTGTGCCAGCCGGTGGGCCCCGTCGCCGTCGCCGACATCCTCCCGCTCTCGCTCCCGACCCCGCCCCGGGACGGGTCCGGGCCGCCACGGGCGAGCTGAGAGACTGGGCCCATGACGGAGACGACAGTCGGCATCGGCGGGGCGGCGGAGAGCACCGACATGGTGCTCAACATCGGGCCGCAGCACCCGTCCACGCACGGCGTGCTGCGACTGCGGCTGGTGATCGACGGCGAGCGGATCGAGCGGGCCGAACCGGTCATCGGCTACATGCACCGGGGCGCCGAGAAACTCTTCGAGGCGCGCGACTACCGCCAGATCATCATGCTCGCCAACCGGCACGACTGGCTCTCCGCGTTCTCCAACGAGCTGGGCGTGGTGCTCGCCGTGGAGCGGATGCTCGGCATGGAGGTGCCCGAGCGCGCCGTGTGGACCCGCACCCTGCTCGCCGAGCTGAACCGGGTCCTCAACCACCTGATGTTCCTCGGCTCCTACCCGCTGGAACTCGGCGGCATCACGCCCGTCTTCCACGCCTTCCACGAGCGGGAGCAGCTCCAGGCGGTGATGGAGGAGATCTCCGGCGGCCGGATGCACTTCATGTACAACCGCGTCGGCGGCCTCAAGGAGGACCTGCCCGCCGGCTGGCTCGGCCGCGCCCGCGCCGCGGTGACCGAGGCCCAGTCCCGGATGGACGTGTACGACAACCTCGTCCTCGGCAACGAGATCTTCCGTGGCCGCACCCGCGACGTGGGCGTGCTGTCCGCGCGGGCCGTGCACGCGTACGGGGTCAGCGGCCCGATCGCCCGCGCCTCCGGCGTCGACTTCGACCTCCGCCGGGACGAGCCGTACCTCGCGTACGGGCACCTGCGCGACACGCTGCGCGTCGTCACCCGGACCGAGGGCGACTGCCTGGCCCGCTTCGAGTGCCTGCTCGACCAGACGCACAACTCGCTCGACCTCGCCGAAGCCTGCCTCGACCGGATCGCCGACCTCCCGCCGGGCCCGATCAACCAGCGGCTGCCCAAGGTGCTCAAGGCCCCCGAGGGCCACACGTACGCCTGGACCGAGAACCCGCTCGGCCTCAACGGCTACTACCTGGTCTCCAAGGGCGAGAAGACCCCCTACCGGCTCAAGCTCCGCTCCGCCTCGTTCAACAACATCCAGGCGCTGACGGAGCTGCTGCCCGGCACGCTGGTCGCCGACATGGTCTCCATCCTCGGCTCGCTGTTCTTCGTCGTCGGCGACATCGACAAGTAGCCAGAAACACCCGAAAGGGGCCCCGCCACGGGGCCCCTTTCGTGCTTTCCGACTCTCCGCACGCTCTCCGCCCGCGCTCCGCACGCAGCGCGCGCCGCTCGGCGCGGGTTACGAGATGGCGCCGCGCAGCTCGGCCAGGTCGATCTGCTCGGTCTCGTCGTGCGCGGTCAGGTCGATGACCCGGTCGTCCGCGGCGTCCTCCGCGCTGGCGGTGGTCGCGTCCTGGGCCTCCTGGGTGCCCTGGGCGTGCTGCGCCTGCTGGGCGTCCCGCGCGTGCGCCGCGTGGTCGGCGATGGCCTCGGCGCCGACCACGTCCGCGAGGTCGTCCTCCAACGCGTCGGCACGGCGGGCGGCGGGCGCCCCCGACGCGTTGCCGAAGAAGTCGAAGCCGCCGACGGCCCGCGACGCCGGGCGCCACTGCGGAGCGGGCTGCGCCGGCTGCGGCACCACGGCCGCGGCGATCGGAGCCGTGGCGGGCCCCGCGAGCCCGGCCACGCCATCGGCCCGACCGTGCTCGGTGGCTTCGGCGGCCTCGGCGTCCCGCGTGTCCCGTACGGCGTCCCGGTCGGCGGCGGCGTCCGCGGCGTCGGCGGCGGCAGCGGAAGCCACGGCCGGGTCGGCGTCCGCCTCGGCGACGACGTCGGCGGCCACGTCAGTGGCTTCCGCGCCGGTGCCGCCCTTCGCCGCGTCCGCCACCACGGCGTCCGCCGTGGCCCGCTCCGCCGTCGCCAGGCCGGGGGCGTCGCCCGAGCCGGCCGCCACGCTTCCGGCCGGCTCCGCCGGCACCGCCTGCTCGACCGGCTCGGCACCGGCCATCGTGTCGCCGGCCACGGCCACCGTGGCACCCGTCGCCGCGCCATCCGTCGCCGCGTCAGCCGTCGTGACGCCAGCCGTCACCGCGCTCTCCGTCACCGCGGCAGCCGTCGCCGCGACGGTCGCGCGCTGCTCGGCCGCGTTGCGGGCGAGGTCGCGCAGGGCCGTGGCGGCCCGCTCGTACACGGCGGGCTGGAGGAGGCCGGTGAGCCGCATCGTCGGCACCCCACCGGTCGCGGCTGCCCGCTCGCGGCCGGCGGCCGGCCGGGCGGCGTCGGCCCGGGCGCCCCGCGCGGCGGCCACGGCCGCGACGGCCACCGAGGCCCCCGGGGTCTCCACCACGTCACCGTCCGGCGCGGCGGCGGTGGCTGACGGGGTGCCAAGGGCGAGGCGGCGGCGCTCCTCCAGCGTGCGGGCCCGCTCGGTCTCGGCGGTGGCGTACCGGCGGAGCAGCGCCGCGTGCTCGTTGCGCAGCCGGGCGAGTTCGGCGCGCTTGGCGCGCAGCTTCGCGTCCAGCTTGGTGCGCGCGCCACGGGCCCGCTCGGCGTCCGCCTCCAGCTCCGCCACGCGTTCCTCGGTCCGCCACTCGTCGCGCAGCCGGGCGCGGTTCAGGTCCGCGAGGCGCTTGTCCGCCGCGCTGTCCCAGCGGCGCAGCAGCACGGCGCCGACGATCGCGGCCACCGCCGCGACCGTGGCCAACGAGCGGACCAGCAGGGGTTCACCGACGAGCCACGCAGCCGCGGCGCAGGCGGTTGACACACCCGCGACGGCCAGCGGTGGGAGCAGCCGGTGCAGAGGCAGGGAATGACGATGGCGTCCACGTGGCATGGCCTGAAACTTACCGTGCGTACGTCGCGTCGCGCTGCCCGCCCCGCGATCTGTTCCCTCCCGGTTACTTACTCAGCAATCCCTTCTTCTCCAGGTAGTCCTTGGCGACATCCGCGGGCTTCTCCCGGTCGGCGTCCACCGCGCGGTTCATGTCGGCCAGGTCCTGGGTCGTCAGAACCCGGGTGAGCTTGTCGAGTACGGCTTCCAACTTGGCCCCGCCGGCGTCCCTCGCGTTGACGACGGGAAGGACGTTGTCGGCGTTTTGCAGGCCCTTGTCGTCCTCCAGCAGAACGAGGCCGAAGTCCTCCAGTGTGGCGTCCGTCGTCGTGGTCAGCAGCATGTCGTCGGTGCCGTCCTTGACCGCCTGCTTCGACTGCACCGTGCCCACGCCCTTGGGGTCGACCTCGGTGACATTGATGCCGTACGTCTTCTTCAGTCCGGGCGAGCAGAACGGGCGCTGGCTGCATTCGTCGCCCGCGGCCAATTTGATCTTGAGTTTGGACGCGCCGAGATCCGAGAGGGTGGTCAGATCGTGCTTCTCGGCGAACTCCTTGGTGACCGCGAACGCGTTCTGGTCGATGGCGTCGCCGGCGGAAAGCACCTTCAGTCCGCGGGGCTCGGCGAGCTTCTTGAGCGCCGCGACGGTCTTGTCCGTGTCGTCCGAGGCGACGGGATTCTTCGCCGGCGCGTCGGGGCCGTTCTCCTTGGCGTTGAGGAATTCGGCGAGCGTGGCGGCGTATTCCGGGGCCACGTCGATCTGGCCCTTCTCCAGCGCCGGCTCGTACAGCTCGCGGGCCTTGAGTGGCTGGATCGAGGCGGAGAAGCCGGCGTCGTCCAGTATCTGGGCGTACAGCTCGGCCATGATCTTGAACTCGGTGAAGCCGGCCGCGCCGACCACCACCGAGCCCTTGCCGCCGCCGCCCCTGGCGGAGGAGTCCTCCAGGCTCCTGCCGCCGTACCCGATGACGACCGCGGCGAGCGCGACGATCGCGGCCGTGCCGCCCGCGGCGAACTTCACCGCCGTCGCCGGGGCCACCCGGTCCTCCGCGCGCCGCTCGCGCTCCGCGCGCCGCCTGGCCGCCCGCACCGCCGCCGGCAGCGGGCTCAGCAGCCGCTCGGCGACCACCAACACGCCCTCGACCAGCAGCGCGAGCCCCGCCACCAGGACCGCGCCGGCGACCACCTGGCCGGTGTTGTAGGTGTTGAAGCCGGCCGTGATGATGCGGCCGAGTCCGCCGCCGCCGGGCAGCGCCGCCAGCGTCGTGGTCGCCACCACCTGCACGGCGGCCGTCCGCAGCCCCGTCATGATCAGCGGGAAGGCGAGCGGCAGCTCGACCCGGCCCAGCAACTGCCAGCCGGACATGCCCATGCCGCGCGCCGCCTCGACCACGTCCTGGTCGGCCTCGCGCATCCCCACGTACGCGTTGGTCAGCAGCGGCGGCACCGCGAACAGCACCAGGGCGATGATGGTCGGCACGTCCCCGTGCTTGCCCAGCGGCGTCAGCATCAGCACCACGAGCACGGCGAAGGTGGGCACCGCGCGGCCGGCGTTGGAGATGTTGACCGCGAGCGCGCCGCCCTTGCCGATGTGGCCCAGGTAGAGCGCGACGGGCAGCGCGATGGCGCAGGAGATGGCCAGGCACACCAGGGTGAGGTACAGGTGCTCGCCCAGGCGGTGCCACACGCCGCTGGTGCCCGCCCAGTTGGCGCCGGTCGTCAGCCAGTCCCAGGCGCCGGTGATCTCGTCCATGTCCTCAACCCGCCTTCGCGGCGCGCGCCACGCGCCGGGTCCCGTTCCGCCTGCCGGTCCGGCCGCCGGCGTCCCGGGCCCGGGCCCGGTTCCAGGGCGTCAGCAGCTTCTGCACGCCGAGCAGCAGCACGTCGGCGACGATCGCGAGGGCGACGCAGATGGCGGACGCCGTGAGCACCTGGGCCTTGAAGAAGCTGTCCATGCCGTCGTAGATGAGGTTGCCCAGGCCTCCGAAGCCGACGATCGCGCCGACCGTGGTCAGCGAGATGGTGGAGACCGTCACGATCCGCACGCCCGCCATCAGCGCGGGCAGCGCCAGCGGCAGCTCCACCTCGAAGAGCAGCCGCCCCTGCCCGTACCCCATGCCGCGCGCCGCCTCGCGCGCGTCGGCCGGCACCGACTCGAGGCCGGCCAGGATGTTGCGCACCAGGATGGTGAGCGAATACAGCACGAGCCCGGTGACCACCACCGCCGCCGAGACCCCGAACACCGGCATCAGCAGCGCGAACATGGCCAGCGACGGCACCGTGTACAGCACCGTCGTCAGGCCGAGCACCGGGCCGGCCGCGGCCCGCCAGCGGCGGGCGAGCAGCGCCAGCGGGAACGCCACGAGCAGCCCGATGGCCACGGAGACCGCGGTGATCCACACGTGTTGCACCGTCGCGTCCGTGAGCTCCTGGCTCCGCGTCCGCACGTACTCGCCGCAGATCCACTCGTTCGCCGCGAGACAGCCCTTCGCACTCATGACCGCCTACCTCCCCCGCACCTGCCGGTCCCATGCCCCGCGCGTCTCGCCCGCGCCGGTCCCATGCCTGGCGACCCTAACCCCGGGCACTGACAATCGAGCCAGACCGCCACGAGAGCGCAATATGTTCTTCAACGACTACGGCGACAATGGGGACCCATGATCCGCTTCGAGCACGTCAGCAAGCGCTACGCCGATGGCACCACCGCGGTCGCCGACCTGTCCTTCGAGGTCGCGGAGGGGGAGCTGGTCACGCTCGTCGGGCCGTCGGGGTGTGGCAAGACCACCACGATGAAGATGGTCAACCGGCTCATCGAGCCGTCCAGCGGGCAGATCTTCCTGGACGGCGAGGACATCGCGACGATCGACCCGGTCCAGCTCAGGCGCCGGATCGGCTACGTCATCCAGCAGGTCGGCCTCTTCCCGCACAAGACCGTCCTGGAGAACACGGCCACCGTGCCGCACCTGCTCGGCTGGCAGCGCGGCAAGGCCGGCGCGCGGGCCGCGGAACTGCTCGACCTGGTCGGCCTCGACCCGTCGGTGTACGGCGACCGCTACCCCGACCAGCTCTCCGGCGGCCAGCGGCAGCGCGTCGGCGTGGCCCGCGCGCTCGCGGCCGACCCGCCGGTGCTGTTGATGGACGAGCCGTTCGGCGCGGTGGACCCGGTCGTGCGCGAGCACCTGCAGAACGAGTTCCTGCGGCTCCAGGCGCAGGTGCGCAAGACGGTGCTGTTCGTCACGCACGACATCGAGGAGGCGGTGCGGCTCGGCGACCGGATCGCGGTCTACGGCGCGGGGCGCATCGAGCAGTTCGACGCCCCGGCCGCGGTGCTCGGCTCGCCCGCCACGCCGTACGTGGCCGACTTCGTCGGCGCCGACCGTGGCCTCAAGCGGCTCACGGTCACCCCGATCGAGCCGGGCGACCTGGAGCAGCCGCCGATCGTGCACCTGACGGACCCGCTGCCGAAGGCCGCCGCCCGACTCGCGGCCGAGGGCGCGCGGTGGGCGGTCGTCCTGGACGACCAGGACAACCTGCACGGCTGGATCGTGGCCGACGCGGCCGCCACGGCCGGCGAGGGGACCGTGGGGGAGCACGCCCGCCGGATGGAGGCGTGGCTTCCGGTCGGCTCCTCGCTCAAGCGGGCGTTCAGCACCATGCTCCAGCACGACGCGGGCTGGATCGCGGTCCTGGACGGCGACCGCTTCCTCGGCGTCCTCACCCCGGCCAAGCTGCACGAGGCCCTGCGCCGCTCCATCGACGCGGACGCCCAGGACATCGCGCGCTCGGACGTCGAACTCCAGACGGTCGCCGACGCGTAGGGCCCTGGCGGGCCCGGTGAACCGGGTGCACCTGGTGGCCTTGGCCGGTCTGCCGGCCAGGGTGAACCTGGCGGACCTGGTGGGCGGGCCGGGGTGACGAGCGGGGCGTACGGTGCCCGCGCGGGCCGCGCTCAGACCCGCGCGGGCCAGGCCCAGGTGCAGGCGGTCCGCGGTCAGACCGGGCTCCGGGCCGCGCGGGCCGGGCCCAGGCCGGGCTCCGGTCCTCGCGGGGCCGCGAGCGGGCGGGAGGCGCGGCCGGCCCGAGGGGCGTCAGGCCCGGGCCGCGCCGCGCGGGTCGGTGTCGTCGTCCTCCGGGAGTTTCAGGACGCGCTCAAGGAAGAACGCCACCGCGACCACGGCCGCCCCGGCGACCACCGAGGCGGCGGCGTAGATCGCCTGGTCGCGGCGGGCCGGCACGTCGAGTTCGTTGAGAAGCAGGAACAGGCCGACGCCGCCGTACATCCCCGAGACCAGCGCCGCCACCAAGGCGCTGGCCTGCCCGAAGACCACCGCCCGGGCCGCCACCAGCGGGTCGACGCCCTTCGCGCCGGGCCGCCGCTCGCGCTGGGCCTGGAGCCGGGAGCGCATCGACAGGGCCGTCGCCCCCAGCACCACGGCGATCAGCGCCAGCACGATGGGGGCCGCCAGCGGCACGCTCGGCAGGGTGCCGAGGGAGTCCCAGAGCCGGGCGCCCGCCCACGACAGGACGCCGGCCACGACGAAGAGCCCGACCAGTACCCCGATCCGAAGTTGCCTCACCGAGTGGTCGCCCCTCATCGTCGCTCTACCGCCCTTCCACCGGCGCCGCCGTTCGCACGCGGCACCAGCTACCTCAACGCCTACTCAGGCAGCCGCAGTTCCAGGTCGACACGCGGCACCACACCGCCACGATCCACCCGCGCCAGCAGTTCGGCGACCGGTCCGCGCCCCGGAACGACCGCCTCCGGCTCCACGTCGTGCCACGGTACGAGAACGAAGGCGCGCTCGTGGCAGCGCGGGTGCGGAAGCGTGAGCACCGGGTCGTCGGAGACGACGTCCTGGTAGGACACGATGTCCACGTCCAGTGTGCGCGGTCCCCAGCGCTCGTCCCGCACCCGCTCGAACGCCTCCTCAAGGGCCTGGCCGCGATCGAGCAGCGAGGTCGGGGGCAGGGTGGTCCTGACGAGCACGACGGCGTTGAAGTACGTGGGCTGCGCCCCCGGCTCCACGCCCCACGGCTCGGTCTCGTAGACCGGCGACACCGCCTTGACGCGCAGGCCGGGCGTGTCCTCCAGGGCGTCGACCGCGCCCTGCAGGGTCTCCAGGCGGTTGCCCAGGTTGCTGCCGAGCGAGATCACCGCCCACTTCGGGTTGGACAAGGTCACATCGGCGGCGTCCACCTGTTCCACCACGGAGGAGGGGACGGGCTGCACGGTCGGGTCGCTGCTGCTCATACTCGGCTCCGCGTGATGGTAATGGTCACGTCGTCAAAGGGAACGGTGATCGGGGCCTCCGGCTTGTGCACGACGACCTCGACCTCGCGCACCGCCGCGTGCTCCAGGCACTTCTGGGCGATCCGCTCGGCGAGCGTCTCGATCAGGTCCACCGGCTCCCCCGCCACCACGGCCACGACCTCCTCGGCCACGACCCCGTAGTGCACGGTCTTCGTGAGGTCGTCGTCGGCCGCCGCCGGACGCGTGTCCAGGCCGAGCACCAGGTCCACGACGAAGGTCTGGCCCTTCGCGCGCTCCTCGGGGAACACGCCGTGGTGCCCACGGGCCGTCAGGCCGCGCAGCGCGACACGATCCACACGAATCACTCCTGCTGGTCGTCGGAGCGGACGGGCACCGACCACCGGCCGGCGCGCCATCCTCCCTGCCTGGGGCTGTCACACCCCCGTTATCGAATCTACCTGCGAGCGCCGACAGCGCCCGCCCTCGGGGGCTATGGACAGCACGGCGTCCAACTGCTAAGCGGCCATCGCCAGCACGCCGACCGTCTTCCGTGCCCCCACTCCCTACCCTCCCGTCACGCAGCTCGAACGAGTGACCCAGCACGCCGCGCTGACGGGCCCGCGCCGACGCCCTGTCGGCATCCGGGCCGGCCCGCTCCGCCCGCGCGCCGGGCTGCCCGGAGCCGGGTCCGGCTGGCGTCCAGGGTGGGTCCGGCGCGCGTCCGGCGGGCGTACGCGACGCGTGAGCCAGGGGTACGGGAGGCGTACGGGGCCCTCCGCGACGGCCGTGCCGTGTCCGGGCCGGCCGCTCGCGGCGGCGGGCCCGCCCGGACACGGCGCGGCCCGGGCCCCCGTGGGGACCCGGGCCGTGGCGCGTGGTCGCGGCGCGTGGTCGCGGGCTCAGTCGCCGAGGCCCGCCGGGCCGCCGCCGATGCCGTCGTCCGGGGGCGTGTCCGCGTCCTCGTCGTCCCGCTCGGCCAGCACCGGCGAGCCGTGGTGGGACCAGACCTTCCAGTCGTCCCCGCTGCGCCGGAACACGTTCGTCGCCACGACGAGTTGCCCCACCAGCGGGCCGAGCGTGCCCTCCTCCTCGGCCGGGCCGCCGCTGAGAATGTTCTCCGTACAGGTGACCAGCGCGGTGTCGCCGAGCACGGACACCTCCACGTCGGTCAGGAAGAACTGGATGTACTCCGTGTTCGCCATGATCAGCGCGTACGAGCGGAGCACCTCGCTCCGCCCGCGCAGCACCGGCCACCCCGGGTGGACGCAACTCACGTCGCCGTCCAGCCACATCGCGCCGAGGGCCGCCGCGTCGCCGCGCTCCATCGCCTCGTACAGGGCGGTGTTCGCCCGTTCCACCAGTTCGTTGTCCGTACGGGAAGTCACACCGCTCCCTCTGCGTTGGCCACGCCGACCCCACCTGCCCCGCTCGCCTCGCACGTTCCGTCTGCCCCTGCCCGCTCCGTCTCCGTTCCGTGCCCCGCGCCCCCGGCCGCTTCCGCGTCGCGCGCCGCGCTCTCGATCGCCCGGGCGACCCGCACCGCGTCCGCGCTGGCCCGCACCTCGTGTACCCGCACCGCCCAGGCGCCCTCGCGGGCGGCGATGGCCGAGACCGCGGCCGTCGCCGCGTCCCGCTCGCGCGCCGGCGGCGGACTGCCGGCGCCGCCGGCCAGCACCCGGCCGAGGAACCGCTTGCGCGAGGCGGCCACCAGCAGCGGCCGGCCGAGCGCGCGCAGCCGGCCCAGGTTGGCCACCAGCGCCAGGTCGTGGTCGGCGTTCTTCGCGAAACCCAGGCCCGGGTCGAGGACGATGCGGTCGGGCTCGATACCGCCGGCCACCGCGCGCTCCAGGCCCTCCTCCAGTTCGGCCACGACCTCGCCGACCACGTCCCCGTAAACGGCCCGGTTATTCATGTCGATGGACTGCCCGCGCCAGTGCATGACGACGAACGGCACCCCGGCCGCGGCGACCACCGGCACCATCGCGGGGTCGGCCGCGCCGCCGCTCACGTCGTTGACCAGCGCGGCGCCGGCCTGCACGGCGAGTTCGGCGACCGACGCGCGCATGGTGTCCACGCTGACGACGGCGCCGGCGCCGGCCAGCTCCCGCACGACGGGCACCACGCGGCGCAGCTCCTCCGCCTCGTCGACGCGGGCCGCGCCCGGGCGGGTGGACTCGCCGCCCACGTCCACCAGGTCGGCGCCGCTGGCCACCAGGTCGAGACCGTGCTTGACGGCCAGCTCGGTGTCGAACCACTGGCCGCCGTCCGAGAAGGAGTCCGGCGTCACGTTCACCACGCCCATCACGGCGCACCGGTCCCACTCGGGCAGCCCGACCAGGCCGCCGCGACCCACCCGCCCACCGCCATCACGCAACGTACTCATGCCTCCAGCCTAGGCGGCCCCTCCCGGCCGGCCTCCGGGCGGCGCCCGCCGGGCCGGCGCGGGCTAGCTCGGGACGGCCCGCGAGGCGCCGGCGCCCACCGGCACGCCCGACCCGTCGGCCGCGCCGGCGCGGCCGGACCTCGCGCGCCCGGCGGACGCGCCGGCCCCGCCCACCCGGGCGGCGTCCGCAGCGCCCGAACACTCCCCGCGGGCCCCGGAGCCAGTGGCGGGTCCGGCCGCGCGACCGTTCGCGGGCGAGCCGCCGCCGGGGCTCGAACCGGAACCGCGCCGCCACCATCCGGGGCGCGGCAGCGACAGCGAGACGAAGCCCTCGGCCTGCATCGCCGCGAGGCCGATGCGCGGCAGGTCACGGGTGTTGCGGAAGACCACGAAGCGCGGCTCCCAGCGCGGCTGGAACTTCGCGTTGAACTTGTACAGCGACTCGATCTGGAACCAGCGCGACAGGAACAGCAGCAACCCGCACCAGCCGCGCAGCACCGGACCGGCGCCCAGCTTCTCGCCGCGCGCCAGCGCCGAGCGGAACATCGCGAAGTTCAGCGAGACCCGCTGCACCCCCAGCTCCGGCGCGGCCTGCAGGGAGGCCACGATGAGCAGTTCGTTCATGCCCGGGTCGGCGGACCGGTCGCGGCGCATCAGCTCAAGGGACATGCCGTCGCGGCCCCACGGGACGAAGTGCAGCACGGCCTTCAGGTCCCCGTACGGGCCGGCGTCCGCCCCCTCGGCCCCGGGGTCCGCGTCGCGCCGGTGCGCCGTGGCGATCACCGCGTCGCCGTCGGCGGGGTCGCCGATCCGGCCGAGCGCCATGGAGAAGCCGCGCTCGGTGTCGGTACCACGCCAGTCGGCCGCCGCCCGCTGGACGCGCTCCAGCTCGCCGGGGTCGAGGTCGCGCACCCGCCGCACCCGGGTCTCGTAACCGTTCCGCTGGATCCGCCCGACCATCTGCCGCACGTTGCGCATCGAGCGCCCGCTGAGCGTGAAGTCGGCCACGTCCACGATGGCCTCGTCGCCCAGCTCCAGCGCGTCCAGGCCCGACTCGCGGGTCCACACCTGGCCGCCGGTCTCGCTGCACCCCATCACCGCGGGCGTCCACGAGTGCGCCCTGGCCTCGGCCATGAAGCGCTCGATGGCGCCCGGCCACGCCTCCACGTCGCCGACCGGGTCGCCGCTGGCGAGCATCACGCCGGACACCACCCGGTAGCAGACGGCGGCCTTGCCGCTGGGCGAGAAGACCACGGCCTTGTCGCGGCGCAGCGCGAAGTGGCCCAGCGAGTCCCGGCCACCGTGCCGGGCAAGCAGTTCCCGCAACCGCTCCTCGTCCTCGGCGGTCAGCCGGGCGGCCGGCTGCTCGGGGCGGAAGGCCAGGTACGCGGTGGTCACCACGGTCAGCAGGCCGAGGGCGCCCAGCGAGTAGCCGACCGTGTAGCTGACGTCGCCCGTGTAGCGCACCGGGCCCTCGAAGCCGAAGAGGCCCCACAGCACGTGCTGGCAGCGGTCCGCGAACGACGGCGAGCCGATGACCTTGCCCGGGTGCGAGCCGACGATGACCAGGCCGAGCCCGAGGCTCGCCCCGCCGAGGACGACGAGGTTGACCAGTGCCTTCCACCGGGTGCGCGGGTCGGGCAGCGCGGCGAACTCGCCCCGGTGCCGTACCAGCAGCGCCAGCAGCACCAGCGACAACACCGCGCCGGCGACGGAGTGCCGGTAGACGATCTGGGCCGCGGCGCCCGCCGGCAGCAGGCCGGCCGCCGCGATCCAGGCCCGGCGTTTGCGCCGCTTGAGGCCGTGGGCGAGCATGAGGAGCAGCACGCCCACCACGATCGAGGCGGCGGCGGCCAGCGGGCTCACCGCGCCGGGCAGGATCTCCGCCACCGCGTGCAGCCTGCTGTGGCGGAAGCGCGGGAAGACGCCCGCGGCGATGTCGAGCAGGCCGATCAGTGCGCTGGCGGTGCCGATCACGGAGGGGATGGTCTCGGGTCGAGGGCCCCGAGCCACCCGTCGCAGCCTGTTGGCAACCACTTTGGACTCTTCACCGTCTTGCCTTGCAGACATGTACTTCCCGTCGCCCCTGTCAAGAGGATCTGCTGCCCGCTGTTTCACAGCTTTGGTCACATTGCGCGCCCTCTAGGACGGTGATTGACCGCACGGGGTTCATTCCGCGGCACGGGTGACCGGTCGCCCGTCAGAAAGCTCACCATGGGTCTCACCAGCAACAAGGTCGTGACGATCGCCGTCATCATGGCCGTGCTGTTCTTCACCGCCACCGTCTGGCTGTGGCCGAGGCTGGCCGGGCGTACCCCGTGGGCCGTCCTCGGCCGCGTCGGTACGCTGCTGGCCACCCAGGTCTCGGTGTTCTGCGCGATCGGCCTGTTCGCCAACCAGACCTTCGGCTTCTACGGCTCGTGGGCCGACCTCTTCGGCACCGAGGACACCCCCGGCGTGGTCGTGGACCACGACACGCCCGCCCACAAGCGGGTCAAGGTGATCAGCACCCGCAAGGTCAACGTGCCGGGCGGCGACAAGCCGAGCGTCGGCGGGCGCATCGAGAAGGTCACCGTGCAGGGCCCGACGTCCCGGATCGCCAGCCCGGCGTACGTGTACCTGCCGCCCGAGTACTTCAGCGAGCCCGACCGCGTCTTCCCCGCGACCGTGGTCCTCACCGGCTACCCCGGCACCGCCGAGGCGCTGATCAACGGCCTGAAGTACCCGCAGACCGCGCACAAGCTGGTCAAGCGGGACGAGATGCAGCCGATGGTGCTCGTCATGCTGCGGCCGACGGTCGCCCCGCCACGGGACACCGAGTGCGTGGACGTGCCGCGCGGCCCGCAGACCGAGACGTTCTTCACCAAGGACCTGCCGCACGCGATATCGGCGCACTACCGCACCGGCCGGGACGCGCGGAGCTGGGGCGTCATCGGCAACTCGACCGGCGGCTACTGCGCGCTGAAGATGACCATGCGCCACCCGAAGGCGTTCTCGGCCGGGGCCGGCCTCTCCCCCTCGTACGAGGCGCCCATCGACCGCACCACGGGCGACCTGTTCGGCGGCAGCAAGCAGCTCAAGCGGGAGAACGACCTGATGTGGCGGCTCGACCACAAGCCCGCGCCGCCGGTGTCCCTGCTGGTCACCAGCAGCAAGAAGGGCGAGCACAACTACAGGGACACCCTGAGGTTCATCGACAAGGTCAAGCGGCTGAACGCGGCCGGCGAACCGACCCGGATCTCCTCGATCCTGCTGGAGAGCGGCGGCCACAACTTCAACACCTGGCGCCGCGAGGTCGCCCCCACCCTCACCTGGATGGGCAGTCGCCTGGTGGCACCCGCGTCCCTCGCCTCCCCCGCTTCCTGACGCCCCGCGCCGCGCGGGCCCCGGCGCACCGACATGCGGCGCACCGACCACCGCGCACCGGCCCGCGGCGGCGGGGGTCGGGTTCGGCTAGCGGCCGATGATCAGGCTCATCGCCTCGGAGCGGGTGGCCGAATCGCGCAGTTGGCCACGGACGGCGGAGGTCAGCGTCTTCGCGCCCGGCTTGCGGATGCCGCGCATCGACATGCACATGTGCTCGCACTCGATGACGACGATCGCCCCGCGCGGCTCCAGTATCCGCATCAGCGAGTCCGCGATCTGCGTGGTGAGCCGCTCCTGCACCTGCGGGCGGCGCGCGAAGACGTCCACCAGACGGGCCAGCTTGGACAGCCCGGTGATCTTGCCGTCGCTGGACGGGATGTAGCCGACGTGCGCCACGCCACGGAACGGGACCAGGTGGTGCTCGCAGGTGCTGAACACCTCGATGTCCTTGACCAGCACCATCTCGTCGTGGCCGAGGTCGAACGTCGTGGTCAGTACGTCCTGGGGCTCCTGCCACAGGCCGGCGAATATCTCGCGGTACGCCCGGGCCACCCGCCCCGGCGTCTCCCGCAGCCCCTCGCGGTCCGGGTCCTCGCCGACGGCGATCAGCAGCTCGCGGATCGCGTTCTCGGCGCGCTTCTCATCGAACTCGCCGATGGTGCTCTCGCCGTCCAGGGTGACCGGGTCGGTCATGGGCGTTGCCTCGTTCCTCGCTCGTGCTGGTGCTGCCGACGCCATCCAGCCGTATGGCCGTACAGCCATCCAGCCGTACGCGGGACTCACCCGCGCATCCCGCGCCAAAGGCCGCGCCCCCCAGGCTAGAACCTGGGGGGCGCGGCCTACATTCCGGGCCGTGGGCGCCGTCCGTCATCGTGACGAACGCCACCCGGTCCGCGAGCCTGGCGCCGGCTCCCGGACCCAACCGCCACGGGCATCGCCCGGGCGGTGCGATCCGGTGGATCAGGCGTCGCCGCGCGGCGGCTCGTCCTGGAGTTCCGCCGTGTCCTCGGGCGTGCCGCCCTTGGCCAGGGTCGCGGACGCCGAGCCGTTGGCCGGGGCCAGCTCGCGGGGCGAGAGCACCGGCGGCCGGGTCGACGGCGTACGCCGCGAGGAGCCGGTCCAGGCCGGACGCAGCGGGCGCTTGACGACCGTGGAGAAGATCTCCGCCAGCTCCTCCTTGTTCAGGGTCTCCTTCTCAAGGAGGGCGAGCACCAGGTTGTCGAGCACGTCCCGGTTCTCGACCAGGATCTCCCACGCCTCGTTGTGCGCGTTCTCGATGAGCTTCTTGACCTCTTCGTCGACCAGCGCGGCGACCTCTTCCGAGTAGTCACGCTGGTGCGACATGTCGCGGCCGAGGAACGGCTCGGAGTTGTCGGAGCCGAACTTGATCGCGCCGAGCCGCTCGGTCATGCCGTACTGCGTGACCATCGCGCGGGCGGTGCGGGTCGCCTTGTCGATGTCGTCGGAGGCGCCGGTGGTCGGGTCGTGGAAGACCAGCTCCTCCGCCGCGCGCCCGCCCATCATGTACGCGAGCTGGTCGAGCATCTCGTTGCGCGAGGTGGAGTACTTGTCGTCCTCCGGCAGCACCATCGTGTATCCGAGGGCGCGGCCACGGGAGAGGATGGTGACCTTGTGCACCGGGTCGCTGTTCGGCGACGCCGCCGCGACCAGGGCGTGTCCGCCCTCGTGGTACGCGGTGGTCTTCTTCTCCTTCTCGCTCATGATCCGGGTCCGCTTCTGCGGGCCGGCCACGACGCGGTCGATGGCCTCGTCCAGGGCGTGGTTGTCGAGCAGCTTCTTGTTGCTACGGGCGGTCAGCAGCGCCGCCTCGTTCAACACGTTCGACAGGTCGGCACCGGTGAAGCCGGGGGTGCGACGGGCGACGGCCTGCAGGTCGACGTCCGGGGCGACCGGCTTGCCCTTCTGGTGGACCTTGAGGATCTCCAGGCGGCCCTGCATGTCCGGCCGGTCCACGGCGATCTGCCGGTCGAAGCGGCCGGGGCGCAGCAGCGCGGGGTCGAGGATGTCGGGCCGGTTGGTCGCGGCGATCAGGATGACGCCGCCCTTGACGTCGAAGCCGTCCATCTCCACGAGGAGCTGGTTCAGCGTCTGCTCGCGCTCGTCGTGGCCACCGCCCATGCCGGCGCCGCGGTGCCGGCCCACGGCGTCGATCTCGTCCACGAAGACGATCGCCGGGGCGTTCGCCTTGGCCTGCTCGAACAGGTCACGGACGCGGGAGGCGCCGACGCCGACAAACATCTCGACGAAGTCGGAACCGGAGATCGAGTAGAACGGCACGCCCGCCTCACCGGCGACGGCGCGCGCGAGGAGCGTCTTGCCGGTGCCGGGGGGGCCGTACAGCAGCACACCCTTGGGGATCTTGGCGCCGACGGCCTGGAACTTCGCGGGCTCCTGCAGGAACTCCTTGATCTCGTGGAGTTCCTCGACCGCCTCGTCGGACCCGGCGACGTCGGAGAACGTCGTCTTCGGGGTGTCCTTGGTGATCAGCTTGGCCTTGGACTTCCCGAAGTTCATGACCCGGGAGCCGCCGCCCTGCATCTGGTTCATCAGGAACAGGAAGACGACGACGATCAGCACGAAGGGAAGCAGCGACAGCAGGATGCCGATGAACGGGTTCTGCTTCGACTGGGAGACCGTGTACCCGTCGGGGATCTGGTCCTTCTCGGCGTTGGCCTGAAGCGTCGTGGCGATCCGGACGCCCTGGTCGCCGATGTAGTTGGCCTGCAGCTTCCGGCTGCCCGAGATCTCGTCCTCGCCGTCCTTCAGCTGGATCTTGATCTTGTGCTCGTCGCCGGTCGTCAGCTCTGCGGATTTGACTCGGTTCTTGTCGATCGCATTGACGACCTCGCTGGTGTCCACCGACTTGTAGCCGCCGGACGAACCGACGACCTGCATCAACACGACCACGGCGAGGACGGCCAGCACGATCCACATGACCGGCCCACGGAAGTAGCGCTTCACGTCCATCCATACGGGGCGGAATCGCCCCGTCCCTCCTGCCACAGTGAGGCACGGAACCCTCTCGCGAGAGCTGCTTGTGCGTGCGGTGTTTTACTCGGTCTGAAAAGACTGACCTTCGGACGGTACCCCAGCATCGTCACCAGGCGCCGCCACGGGCGGTTAACGAAATGGCCTTCCCCTGCTTCAACGGTGGGAAACGGTGACCGGTTCCCGCCGCGGCCCGGGGCCGGGGGCCGACCGCTCAACCGCCGTAGACGTGCGGTGCCAAAGTGCCCACGAAGGGCAGGTTGCGGTACTTCTCCGCGTAGTCGAGGCCGTATCCCACGACGAACTCGTTGGGGATGTCGAAGCCGATCCACTTCACGTCGATGTCGACCTTGGCCGCCTCCGGCTTGCGCAGCAGGGTGACGACGTTGAGCGAGGCCGGGTTGCGCGAGCCCAGGTTCGACAGCAGCCAGGACAGCGTCAGGCCGGAGTCGATGATGTCCTCGACGATCAGCACGTCACGGCCGGCGATGTCGGTGTCCAGGTCCTTGAGGATGCGCACCACCCCGGAGGACTGGGTGCCGGCGCCGTACGAGGACACCGCCATCCAGTCCATCGTGACGGGGGTGGAAAGGGCCCGCGCCAGGTCGGCCATGACCATCACGGCGCCCTTGAGGACGCCGACGATCAACAGGTCCTTGCCCTGGTACTCCGCGTCGATCTTGGCCGCCAGCTCGGCCAGCTTCGCGTCGATCTCTTCCTTGGTGATGAGCACCGACTGGAGGTCGGTGCCCATGTCCTTGTCGTCCACCCGCGCCACTCTCGCTTGGTTCACGCTTACCAGGCTCGGGCGAATCAGCCCTGCCGGATGACCAGTCTGCCACCCTGCCTGAGCACCTCGATGCGGCCGGGCAGGTTGATGGCGCGCTGACCGTGCCAACTGGTGATCAGTCGGTCCACCTCTTCGATGTGCCGGGCGAAGAGCGAACCCGCAGGTGAGCCGGCTGCGATGGCCACCCGGCGGAGCACCCTGCGGCGCACGGCGGCCGGCAGGTCGCGCAGCGCGGCGGTGTCGAGCGAATCGATGACGTCACAGGGCTCCGCGGCGGCGCTCGGCCGGGAGCGGGTGAGGGAGCCGACGGAGCCCGCGGCGGGGGCGGGGGAGGCTCCGGCGGCGGGAGAGGCCCCGACGGCGGGTGGCGCGGGGGACGGTCCGCCGGCGGGGGCGTCGGCGGTGGGGCGTACGGCGGCGCGGGCGCCGGGGGGCGCGGACGTGGGGCGGGGGGTCGGGTGGGAGGGGGCGGTGGGGCGGGTGGGGACCGTCGCGCGGTCCTTGGGGACGGGGCGGACGGCGCGCGCGACGGCCTCCGCCTCGGCGGCCCAGGCGTCCAGGGCGTCCGCGTCGTCGCGGGAGAGCTTCGCCGTACGGGCCAGGGCCTCGACGACGCCCTTGCCGAGCGCCTTCTCCAGCATGGGCAGCGCCTCGTGGCGCACCCGGGAGCGGGTGAACGCCGGGTCGGCGTTGTGCGGGTCGTCCCACACCGGCAGCGACTGGGCCAGGCACGCCCGGCGGGCGGTCTGCCGGTCGAGGTGCAGGAACGGGCGGCGGTAGCGCCCGCCCTCGCCGGAGACGACGGCCATGCCGGACAGCGAGCGGGTGCCCGAGCCCCGGGCGAGCCCGAGCAGCACCGTTTCCGCCTGGTCGTCGCGGGTGTGGCCGAGCAGGACGGCGCGGGCGCCGTACCGCTCGGCGGCGTGGTCGAGCGCCCCGTACCGGGCGTCGCGGGCGGCTGCCTCGGGGCCGCCGTCGCGGCCGACGGCCACGGCGATGGACTCGACGGGGTCCAGGCGCAGCGCGCGCAGCCGCTCGCAGACCTCGACGGCGCGCGCGTCGGAGCCGGGTTGCAGCCCGTGGTCGATGGTGATGCCGCCGGCCCGCAGCCCCAGCTTCGGGGCCTCGAAGGCAAGGGCGGAGGCGAGCGCCATGGAGTCGGCGCCGCCGGAGCACGCGACGAGGATCAGCGGGCGCGGGTCGGCCGCGGCGTCCAGCGGGGAGCCACCGGGCGCGGGAACGACACCGCGGGCGGCGGCGCGGGCGGTCTCGGGGCCGCGGGCGGCGGGGGGCGAGGGGGGAGCCGGGGGCGCCGCGGGAGCGGGCGGGGCCGCGGGGGACGTGAGGGAGGGGGAGAAGGGGGATGAGGGAGAGGGGGAGGAGGAGGGGGAGTTGATGTCGGCGAGGACGTCTTGGAGTACGCGGCGAACCGCCAGGCGTATCGCGGCGACCGCTGGATGGGGACCCATGTCCGTTTCCCATCTTTCAATCGGGGGGTGCCTCGGGAGCCCGATGAGGCTCCAGTCACGCTAAGTATGTAGATGGTGACAGAGCCGAGCTGTTACCCGAGCATCGCACGCCTACCCGTTGCCGAGGGTCCCTCAGACGAGTGATGAAGTGGTCGTTCACCTGCCTCCTGGCGTGCGTGCCCTACGACTCTGCCTTACGGTGCACCCTCGCGACCCAGTCCGCCGGTTTGTGGATCTCGGCCTTGGTCGGGAGGGTGTTCGGGGACGTCCAGACGCGGTTGAAGCCGTCCATGCCGACCTCGCCCACCACGGCCCGCACGAACCGCTCCCCGTCCCGGTACTGCCGCAGCTTCGCGTCCAGGCCGAGCAGCTTGCGCAGCGCCTGGTCGAGCCGGCCGGCGCCGCTGGCCCGGCGCTTCTGGAACTTCTCCCTGATCTCCGCGACGGAGGGCACGACGGACGGCCCCACGCCGTCCATGACGAAGTCCGCGTGCCCTTCGAGCAGCGACATCACGGCCGTCAGCCGGGCCAGGATCTCGCGCTGCGCCGGGGTCTGCACCAGCTCCACGATGCTGCGCCCGCCGCGCTCGACCGGGCCCCCGTCGGGGTGCTCGGGGCGGTTTCCGGTCAGCGACTGGGCGGCCTCGCGCAGCCGCTCCAGGAGGGTGGCCGGGTCGACGTCGGTCTCGCCGAGGAACGCCTGGATCTCGGACTCCAGGTGGTCGCGCAGCCAGGGCACGGCCGTGAACTGGGTGCGGTGCGTCTCCTCGTGCAGGCACACCCACAGCCGGAAGTCGTGCGGGTCCACGTCCAGCTCCCGCTCGACGTGCACGATGTTGGGCGCGACGAGCAGCAACTGGCCACCGCCGGTGCCGCCCGGCAGGTCGCGGCTGGCCGGCGCGAACGTCTCGTACTGGCCGAGCACCCGGGAGGAGAGGAACGAGAGCAGCATGCCCAGCTCGACGCCCGTCACCTTGCCGCCGACGGCGCCGAGCACGGCCCCGCCCGGCGTGGCGGAGCGGCGGCTCCGCATCTTGTCGAGCAGCGGCCCGAGCACGGTGCGGAACCCGGCGACGTTCGCCCGCACCCAGCCGGCCCGGTCCACGACCAGCACCGGCGTGTCCGCGAACTCACCGCCGGCCGGCGCCATCCGGGTGAACGCGCGCACGTGCTCCTCCGACGCCTTGGCGTGCCGGCGCAGCTCCTGAACCGCCGCCCGCGCCTCGTCCTGGCTCACCTCGGGACCCGACCGCGCGAACCGGATGGCGGTCGCCACCGCGAGATTCCAGTCGACCATCTCGACACCACCGATGCTCGTCATGGCTTCACGGTACGTGGGCCTCCCCGATGTGGGGTAGCGAACGATGTTTCCGCTCGGCTGGCGGACATCCCGGCGGCCGGCCCCGACACCCCGCGTGGCCTGCGCCCCGACCGCCCGCCCGGCCCGGCCGACCCGCGCCGGGAGCGGCCGGCGCGTCGGCGGCGGGGCGGCGGCGCGTCGGCGGCGCGTCGGCGGCGGAGCAGGACGGCAGTGGGTGGGCTCAGCGGCGGGGTGGGTCAGCGGCAGCCGCAGTTGGCCACCGCCGAGGCCAGCCGGTCGAGCACGCGCTGGGCCGCGGCCGGGTCGGTGCTGCCGTTGGTGAGGAAGGCGAAGGTCAGCAGCCGGCCGTCGGCGTCCACGACCGTCCCGGCCAGGGTGTTGACCCCGAACAGGGTGCCGGTCTTGGCCCGTACGACGCCCCGGCCGACGGACTCCTCCCCGTACCGGTCGCGCAGCGTCCCGGTGAAGCCCGCGACGGGCAGCCCGGTGAGCACGGGGCGCAGCGCGGGCTGGTCCGGGCCGGCCGCCCGCGCCAGGAGCTGGGCCAGCAGCCCGGCCGAGACCTTGTCGGCGCGGTCCAGGCCGCTGCCGTCGGCGAGGTGGGTGCCGGCCACGGGCAGGCCGAGCCGCTTGAGCCGGGCGGTGACCGCGGCGCGCCCGCCGGCGAAGCTGGCCGGGTGCCCGGTGGCGCGGGCGGTGTGCCGGGTCAGGGCCTCGGCGATGTCGTTGTCGCTGTACGTCAGCATGCGCTCGACCAGCGATGACAGCGGCTGGGAACGGACGCTGGCCAGCGTCCGCCCGGGCCCGCCGGCGCCGCCCTTGCCGTCCTCGGCGCCGCCCTTGGCGTCCTTGCCGCCCTTGGCGTCCTTGTCCCCGGCGCCGGTGGGGCGGGGGTCGCCGGTGACCTTGACGCCGCGGTCGCGGAGCAGCCTGGCGAAGGCGCGGGCCGCCTCGGCCGCGGGGTCCTTCACCCGGTCGGCGGGGCCTCGGTCGGAGTCGTCGCGGCGGCCCTCGTCCACCATGAGCGCCGTGACGGGGGCGAGGTTCTCGTTCGGCAGGATCGGGTGCCGGCTGGTGTCGGCGTACAGCGAGGTGTCGTAGTCGAGCCGGACCGTGTGCTCGCCGCGGGCGCGCAGCGCGCGGGCGGTCTCGTCGGCCAACTGGCGCAGGCTGGCGGGGTGCGATCCGTCGGGGCCCCGGGTGGCCCGGGCGGTGAGGGTCGGGTCGCCGCCGCCGACCAGGACGATGCGGCCCGGGGCGTTCGGGGCGGCGGTGACGCGGGTGGTCAGGCGGTGGCCGGGGCCGAGGGCGGAGAGCGCGGCCACGCCGGTGGCGATCTTGACGGTGGAGGCGGGGATGGCGCCGGTGCCCGCCTTGGCCCCGTAGAGCTGCCGCCCGGTCGCCACGTCCACCACCGCGCCCGCGCGCAGCGGCCCGAGCGCGTCGTCCCGCAGCAGCGGTTCGAGGGCGTCGGCGAGGCCCGGCCCGGTGGGCACCGGGACGGACCGCTCGCCGGTGTCCGGGCTCGGGGACGCGAGGGGCGCGCCGAGCGGGGCGAGTACGGGGGACGCGCCGGGCGCCCGGGCCGGGTCCGGGCCGGGCCGGCCGTCGTCGCCCGGGTGCGCTCCGGAGGCGGCCCGCTGGCGCTCGGCCGTACGCTGGCCGGAGTCCCAGGGACCGGCCGCGACCACGCAGGTCGCCGCGACCGCGAGGCCGACCACGGCGGAACCCGCCGCGAGCAGACCCGTTCGACGCTGCTCCACGGTGGCCGCCCGCCACGGGCCCGACCACCCGCTCAACCGCCATCTGGCCTCGTCAGGCATCTTCGAGCAGCCCCTTTCGCAACCACACACCTGCGTGAGGGACACTTAACCACCCGAACTATGTGCTGATCATGGAGGAGCCACCCGTGGAGTTCGACGTCACCATCGAGATCCCGAAGGGTTCGCGGAACAAGTACGAGGTGGACCACGAGACGGGTCGCATTCGCCTCGACCGTCGACTCTTCACCTCGACCAGTTACCCGGCCGACTACGGATTCGTGGAGAACACCCTTGGCGAGGACGGTGACCCGCTGGACGCGCTGGTCATCCTCGACGAGCCGACCTTTCCCGGTTGTCTGATCAAGTGCCGCGCGATCGGCATGTTCCGGATGACGGACGAGGCCGGCGGCGACGACAAGCTGCTCTGTGTTCCCGCGTCCGACCCGCGCGTGGAGCACCTGCGCGACATCCACCACGTCTCCGAGTTCGACCGCCTGGAGATCCAGCACTTCTTCGAGGTGTACAAGGACCTGGAGCCCGGCAAGTCCGTCGAGGGCGCCAACTGGGTGGGGCGTGCCGAGGCCGAGGCCGAGGTCGAGGCGTCCATCAAGCGCCTTGAGGCGTCCGGCGGCGCCCACCACTGACGCTCCGGCGCGCCAGGCGCCGCGCCGGCCGGCGCGGCTCCGGCGCTGCCCGGTCTGGCCGGTCTGGCCGGTCTGACCAGCCGGCGCCCTCGCCAGCCGGTCTGACCAGGCGGCGCACTGAGCCAGCACAGCACCGATGGGCGGGACCCGAACCGGGTCCCGCCCATCGGCGTGCCGGGCCGACCCGGCGGCGTCCGGGCCCCGCTGGCGTCCGGCCGCCGGGGCCGGGGCGGGCGGCCACCCGCTGGAGCCCGAGGTCGCACGGGCGCGGCCAGGGCCGGGCTAGAAGCCTCGCGTCCGCTTGGCCGCGCGGCGCAGCGGGCCGCCCACGTCGGTGCCGGGCACCGGCGCCCGCAGGAAGAGGCGGGCGATCTCGTTGCCGAGGTTCACTCCGATGGCGATGGCCAGCGCCAGCGAGGCCGCGCGGGTGAGCGAGGCGATGCCGGAGTCCATGTTCTTCTGGGCCAGCGCGAGCAGCCCGAAGTACGTCGCGCTACCCGGCAGCAGCGGCCCGATCGCGGCCGTGACGTACGGCAGCGCCGACGCGTACCGGTAGCGGGACAGCAACTGGCCGAAGAGGCCGACCAGGCCGGCGGCGGCGGCGGTGGAGGCCACCGCGGGGATGCCGGCCACGTCGTGCATCGAGCCGTAGACCAGCCAGGCCACGCCGCCGTTGAGCGTCGCGAACAGCACCGTGGAACGTTCCTGCTGGAGCAGTACGCAGAACGCCAGGGCCAGCAGCATGGCCGAGAAGAGCTGCACGACGGGCCGTTCGTCGCCGCGCAGCGCCGCCTCCGGGTTGAAGTTGGCGCCCAGCCGCAGGCCCACGTACAGCACCGTGAGCACCCCCACGACGATGCCGACGATCAGGTACATCACCTCGAGGAGGCGCGCGGCGGCGGTGATGTAGTAGCCGGTCAGGCCGTCCTGGACGCCGGCGACCAGCGCTCGCCCGGGGATCAGCGCGAACAGCCCACCGGTGATCACGGCCGAGCCCTGCACGTTGGCGTGGGCCAGGCTGAGCGCGACGCCTATCGCGCCCGGCGGCATCGCCGCCGCCACGAACTGGTAGAACTCCGGCAGCCCGCGCCCGGACGCCAGCCAGGCCAGCCGGTCGCCGAGCATCGCGCCCAGCGCCGCCGCGACGAACACCAGCCAGCCGCCGCCGACCAGCAGGCTCGCCGCGCCCGCCAGCGCGCCGGAGGCCACGGTCAGCGCCCAGCCGGGATACGGGTGCCGGTTACGCCGTATCTCGGCGAGCCGCCGGTACGCCTCCTCGGTGGTGAAGTCGTCCTGCGAGGTGATGTCGTCGACGAGCCGGAAGACCGCCGCGAGCCGCGTGTAGTCCACCGCTCTGCGCCGCACCGTCCGGCTGGCCGTGATCGGGTCGTCCACCAGCGAGGGCTGGTACGAGATGGACAGCAGCGTGAAGGTGACGGTCGGCTCGCAGCGTTCGAGGCCGTACGCGTGGGCCACGCCGAACATGGCCGCCTCGACGTCCTCGGCGCCCTCGCCGCCGGCGAGCAGGATCTCGCCGATCCGCAGCGTGATGTCGAGCACGCGGGGGACGGCGTGCACGGACTCCTCGTGCTTCTCGACCCGCTCGGGCGCCGGGCGCTCGCCCACCGGCATGCGCAGCATCGTGCGCATCCGGTCCTGCCAGGGCGTCTCCTTGGTCAGCCGGATGACGGGGATGCCGTGCGGGGGCGTGAACGCCGGGCCGCGCGGGGCGCCGCGTGACGTGCCGTACCCGGAGGCGGTGCTGCCGATCGGCCCGCCGGTGGGCTGCTCGGCGGCGCCGGGCGGCACGAACGCCGAGCCCTCGGCCTCGTTCGGCCCCTCCACCACCTCCGGCGGCAACCCGCTCGGCAGGGCGAACTCCGATGTCGGGTGCTCGTCCTCGGTCGGGTGGGAGGGCATCGGCAGACCGAGCGGCGGTGTGAACGCGCTGTGCGCCTCATCCGACTGAGGCTTGTGCTCCCCCGCCTCGTCTATGTCACCCATGCCCGACCTGCTTTGCGACTGTGACGCCACGTGCCCTCTCTCCTCGCCCGCCTTCCGTACCCTCGCCGACGCCTGATCATCGGCCCGGGGCACCCAGTGTGCAACGTCTTCCCGCGTCGGCCCGGGTCACCCTCCCCCGTCGGCGCGGGTGGCGGTACGGGCACGCTCCGTGACGGTGCCAACGCGCGGTGACGGCGCCGCGCGTTGTGATGATGGTTGCCCCGCCCGCGCCCGCCAACAGCCTCAACGCGCCCGGCCGCGCCAGCACTGGGGGGTGGTCGACCCGCTAGGGGGCGGCCGGCCGCGCCCGCTCGCCGCCCCCCGCGGACGCACGAGCACCGCCCGCCGGGGCGGGTTGTGACGCACGACGGGGGCGGGTCCAGGCCACCCGTCCCGGCCCATGCGTCGGCCCCCGGGGCGCCGCCCCCGGGGGCCGTGGGAACGCGTCGGTTCAGCGCCGCGCGTGACGCCCGTACGAGCCGGGCGGGTCCTGCGGACCGTGCGGGTCCTGCGGGTTGTACGGGTCCTGCGGGTCGTACGGGCCCTGCGCGCCGTGGCCGCTCTGTCCGGCGTACGGGTCGTGCGGGTCCTGGCCGCCCTGCCCGGCGTACGGGTCCTGCGCGGGGTGCGCGCCGTCGGGCTGGTAGGAGCGCTGGTCGTGGGCCGGGTCGTAGGCCGCCGCCCCGGCGCCGTACCCCTGCGCCTGGCCGTCGCCGGGCGACGGCTGCGCGCCCTGGCCCGGGTGCGCCCCGTAGCCGGCCTGGGCGCCATGGTCCGGCTGCTGGCCGTACCCCTGTCGCGGCTCGTACGACCCCTGGTAGTCGCCCTGCGGCACCACCTGGTCCGGGTATCCCGGCTGGGCCTGGTGACCCTGTTGGCCCTGGTAGCCCTGCTGGGGCTGGTGGGTCCGCGGTGCCGGCTGGCCCTGGCCTTGGCCCTGGTAGCCGGGGCCGGGCTGGGGCTGCTGGCCGTGGCCGGCCGGGTAGCCGCCCTGGGCCCGTGGGGTCTGGTAGCCAACACCGGGGTTGTGCTGGGCCGGCGCGGGCCGCTGGCCCGAGTGCTGCGGGTAGCCCTGCTGGGCCGGTCCGCCCGGGTGGCCCTGCCCCGGCTGCCCGGGCCGCTGCTGCTGGCCGGGCTGCTGGGCCTGCTGCGGGCGCTGGGCCTGCTGCTGGCCCGGCTGACCCTGGTACTGCCGCGGGTGCTGCTGCTGGCCCTGGTGTGGGCGCTGGCCCTGCTGCGGGGTGGCGCCGCCGGGCTGGCCGAACACGTCGGCGCGGGCGCCGCCTGGGCCGCCGAGGCCAGGGCCCGAGGGCCCGCCGCCGATCGGCTCGCCGGGGGTCTGGGGCGTGTCGCCGGCGGCCTCGGCGGTGGAGGGCGCGGCGGCCCTGGACGCCGTGGCGCCGCCGTCGGCCGCGGCGGCCTTCTTGTTCTGGCTGCGGGCGCGCAGCACCTCGATGATGATCGGCAGCACCGAGAGCAGCACGATGCCGATGAGCATCGCCTCGATGTTGGAGTGCACCCAGTCGACCTTGCCGAGCGCCGCGCCGAGCAGCGTGACGCCCGCGCCCCACAGCACGCCGCCGATGACGTTGAACGTGATGAACGAGCGGTAGTTCATCCGGCTCACGCCCGCGATGATCGGCGTGAAGGTCCGCACGATCGGCACGAAGCGGGCCAGGACCAGCGACTTGGGCCCGTACTTCTCGAAGAAGTCGTGCGCCTTCTCCACGTTCTCCTGTTTGAAGAGCTTGGAGTCCGGTCGTTTGAAGAGCGCGGGTCCCACCTTGCGGCCGAAGAGATAGCCGGCCTGGTCGCCGGCGACGGCCGCGACCACCACCAGGAGGCAGACGAGCCACAGGTTCATGTCGATCATGTCTGTGGTGACGAAGAGGCCGGTGGTGAACAGGAGCGAGTCACCCGGCAGGAAGAAGCCGATGAGCAGGCCCGACTCGGCGAAGACGATGGCGAGCACGCCGTAGATGCCGAACTGGTCGATCAGGTGGTCCGGGTCCAGCCAACTGGGGCCGAGCGCGAGAGTGGTCACGGGTGACGAGGCTCCTGGATCAGGGGGTGCAGGCGACGCGTGGTGCCCGGCCGCGGTCGGAGGAGCGGAACTGAGTGCGGCTGGGTTCGGATAGTCGGCCCAAAACTATCAACGCCAGACGCCGAGCACCGGTTCCAGGCCGGCCAACCCGGAGCGCCCCGCGTGCGTCATCTCACGGGAACGGGAAACCCGCACCTCACGCGCCCAACCGGCGCGCACCTCACAGAAAGCAGGCGCATGAGCATCGAAGAGTACGGCGGCGGCCAGCAGGAGCACTCCGACGTCCTGGTCGTGACGACGAACGACGTACCGGGCCACGACGTCCAGCGGGTCATCGGCGAGGTCTTCGGGCTCACCGTTCGCTCCCGCCACCTGGGCAGCCAGATCGGCGCCGGCCTGAAGTCCATGGTCGGCGGCGAGCTGAAGGGGCTGACCAAGACGCTGGTCGAGACCCGCAACGAGGCGATGGAGCGGCTGGTCGAGCAGGCCCGGGCGCGCGGCGCGAACGCGGTCCTGATGATGCGCTTCGACGTGGCGTCCGGCTCCGACGTGGGCACGGAGGTCTGCGCGTACGGCACGGCGGTCGTGCTCGCGCCCAGGGCCTGACGGCCCGCCCCCGCGCCGCCGGGCGCGCTGCCGCCCGGCGGGGCCCGGCCGACGCCGACCGGGCCCCTGGGCCGGCCGCCGGGCCCGCCGGCGCCCGCCCCGGTTCGCGGCTAGGCGCTCTCGCGCCCGCCGTCGCCGCCGTGCCGCTCCGCGTTGGCCACGATGGCGTCCCGCAGGTAGCGGGCGAGCCCCGGGGCGACGGCCTCGTAGGTGGCGGTGAACCGCGGGTCCGTGACGTACATCTCGCCGAGCGCGGTGTGCGTCTCGTACGGGCAGTCGTAGTACCAGCGGCAGACGCGCCGCCGGTGCTCCTCCGCCACGTCCATCGCGGCCGGGGACCCGGCCGGTTGCCCGGCGCGCAGCACGGCGACGGTGCGCCGCTCCCAGTCCGCCTCCTCCTCCTTGATCCGCAGCCAGTCCTCCTTGGTGTACGCGGCGGTCCTGCGCCGCGACTGCGCGTACGCCTCCGTGTGGCCCCAGCGGCGCTCCACCTCCGCCGCGTGCGCGTCGGGGTCGTGGTCCCCGAAGACCTCGAACTTCTCCTCGGGGGTCAGGTCGATGCCCAGTGTTCTCGCCTCCATGGCGCGTTCGACAGCGGCGACCATGGCCTGGAGCCGGTCGACCCGGGCGGTCAGCAGACCGTGCTGGCGCCGCAGGTGGGCCCGCGGGTCGGCGTCCGGGTCGTCCAACAGGGCCGCCACCTCGTCGAGCGGGAAGCCGAGCTCGCGGTAGAACAGGATGCGCTGGAGCCGGTCGAGATCGGCGTCGGCGTAGCGGCGGTGGCCCGCCCGGCTGCGGGCGCTCGGCGCGAGCAGCCCGATCTCGTCGTAGTGGTGCAGCGTGCGCACCGTCACCCCGGCGAACCCGGCGACCTGTCCCACGGTGTAGCCCATCACCCCGCCCTTCCGGTTTCTCGGTACGCCGTCCACGGTGCGTCCTCACGCCGCGTGAGGTGCAAGCCCGTATAGCGGAAAGGGCTTGGGCGCGGGTCGGGCCGGATGGCATCCTGCGCTCCATGCTGGGGATAACGGACCTTCCGACCTACCTCGCGGGCCTCGCGCTGATCATTCTGCTGCCGGGCCCGAACTCGCTCTACGTGGTCTCCGTCGCCGCCCGCCGCGGCCCGCGCGTCGCGTACCAGGCGGCCGGCGGCGTGCTGTGCGGCGACACGGTGCTCATGATCCTTTCGGCGGGCGGCGTCGCCTCGCTGCTGCAGGCCAGCCCGGTGGCGTTCACAATCGTGAAGTTCGCGGGGGCGGGCTATCTGACCTGGCTGGCGATCGGGATGCTGCGGGGCGCCTGGGCGCTGTGGCACCGGCGCGCGGAGCGGGCCGACCTCGCGGACGCGGCGCGCGGTGCGGACGGGGGCGCGGACGGGGGTGCCGTCACCGCGCTCTCCTCCGACGCGGAGGCCGCCGGCGGGCGGGCCGGTCAGGGGGCGGTGGCGAAGGGCCGGGCCTCTGGCGAGCGGCCGTTTCGGCGGGCGCTCGTGGTGAGCCTGCTCAACCCCAAGGCGATCCTGTTCTTCATCTCGTTCTTCGTGCAGTTCGTCGACCCCGACTACCCGCACCCGGTGCTGTCGTTCGTCGCGCTCGGCGCCTGGGCGCAGTTGTTCAGCATCACCTACCTGTCGATCCTGATCTTCAGCGGCACGTTCCTCGCGGCGACCTTCCGCCGCCGCAAGCGGCTGACCGCCGGCCTGTCGGCCGGCGCGGGCGCCGCCTTCCTCGGCTTCGCCGTCAAGCTCTCGCTGGCCAGCGCCGGGTAGCGCGGCCGACGGGCAGGCGGGCGGACAGGCCGGCGACGGGCGCTCGCCCCGTATCGCCCGCCCCGCGTCACCCGCCTCGCCTCGCCCGGTCGGCCGAGCCGGGCGGGGGCCCGGTCGGCTCGGCCGGTGCGGGATGCGGCGTGGGGCGCGGCGCGGGTCAGGCGGACTGGGTCAGCTCGGCCCGGCCGAACAGCAGCGCGTACCCGGACGGAAGCTGCGCGAGGATGCGGCCCAGGAGGATCGGGCCGGCCACCTGGCCGACGACGGAGAGGACGGCCCCGGCGTCCCAACGGGTGGTGGCCAGCGTGCCGCCCGTGCGCGTGGACAGGTCCTTGACGAAGGCCCAGCCGGTCAGCGGCTTGAGGGCGGGGATCTCGTCGGTGAGGACGGTGGCGGCCTCGGTGGGGAGGCAGGCGGCGAGGTCGACGCGTTCGTCGCCGGTGAGCTGGCGCCCCAGGGCCGCGAGCACCGCCCGCGTCACGTCCTCGGCCCGCTCCCGGGTGGGGTACGCGCCCTCGTAACGGATCTTCTCCAGCATCTGGTGAAACGTCATGCCGGTGGGGGCACTGGCCGGTTCACGCAGCGAAAGCATGAGGGGTCGCCTTTCTCGTCGTGTGGCGTCGCACTGCGCGAGGGCCGACCGGGCAAGCGCCGGCCGGCCCTCGCTGAGGTGAAAGGGGATCTACGAAGAGGGAGCTACGAAGGGGAACCGCGAAGGGGGAGTCTCCGCGCGACCGCGCGGGGCCTGCCGCGCGGGGTGCGGGGCCGCGAGGACGCGGCCCCGACCGACGACCGCGACGGGTTCGTGCCGCGCGGGAGGCGCCCGGCCCCGGGAGGCGGGCGCGGGTCCCGCGCGCTCGGCACGGGGGCGGGCTCAGCCGCTGAGCTCCTTGTTCTCGCTCGCCCCGCCGATCTCGATCCGGCGCCGCTTGGCGCGCTCGGCGATCGGAATCCGCAGGGTCAGCACGCCCGCCTCGTACGCGGCCGAGATGTGGTCGGTGTCCAGTGTGTCGGCCAGCACCAACTGGCGCGAGAAGACGCCGAGGGGCCGCTCGGACAGCTCCATCCGCACGTTGTCCGCCCGCACGGCGGGGCGGCGCTCGGCCTTGACCGTCAGCATGTTGCGCTCGACGTCGATCTCGATGGCGTCCTTGGCGACACCGGGCAGGTCGAAGACGATCACGTACGTCTCGCCCTCGACGTAGGCGTCCATCGGCATGGACGAGGGCCGGGACCAGGTGCCCGAGACACCGGCGAACTGCTGGGCCAGTCGGTCGAGTTCACGGAAGGGGTCAGTGCGCATCAGCATCGGGGAAACACCTCCAGGACTGGGACGAACTGCCAGTGCGCTTCGGCTGACACCGTTGTAACATGTCATCCAAACGATGACAAGCGGAGTGTCGTCCACCCGATGACGCCGACGGCGTCCCTTTCCGCGACACCCAGTGAGACGCTCAGCGAGAGGACTCCCGTGACCCCTCCTTCCGCACCACGCGAGCCCGCCGCGCCCGGCGATCCGCCCTCGTTCTTCGCCGCCGCGGCGGCGCTGGACACGATCAACGAAGCCGTCCGCACCGCCCAGCGCGACACACCCACCGGCGACGGGACGGCGCACGAGCACGGCCGGGCCAGCGCCGACCAAGCGCTGGCCGCGCTCCTGCTCCTGCGCGAGCTGCGCGAACAGCTCGCCGGATGGGAGTCCGCCCTGATCGAGACGGCCCGCGCCGCGGGGTCGAGCTGGGCGGACCTCGCCCACCCGCTGGGCGTGGCCAGCCGCCAGGCCGCCGAACGCCGATACCTGCGGGTACGCCCCGGCACTCCCGGCACCACCGGCGAGCAGCGGGTGCGGGCCACCCGCGAGGGCCGGGCCGCCGACCGCTCCGTCACCGCCTGGGCCCGCACCAACGCCGCGGAACTGCGCCAACTCGCGGGCCAGATCACCGCCCTCACCGATCTGCCCACCCCGGCGCGCGCCCCGCAGTCCCGGATCGCCGACGCTCTCGGCGACAACGACGCCGCCAACCTGATCACACCGCTCACCGACGCCCACCCGCACCTCAAGGCCGACCACCCCGACCTCGCGGCCCGGATCGACGCCATCACCCACCACACCGACCGGCTCCGCGGCGAGGGCGGCAGACCCGCCGGCTGACCGCCGGAGCCCGGCCGCCCGCCCGGTGCGTGACGGGCGCCGGGTACGCCAGACGTCCGACGTATGCCAGACGCCCGGGGCGCGCCGGCCGCCCGGGGCGGCGTCGGCTCAGTGCGGAATGGAGTCGATCAGCTCGCGCGCGCCCTGTCGGAGCAGGGCCACGGCCACCGAGGTGCCCAGCGTCGCGGGGTCGAGCGGGCCGGCCCACTCGTGGGCGTCGAGCACGGTCTTGCCGTCCGGCGTGAAGACCCGGGCGCGCAGCGAGAGCCGCCCGTCCCGCTCGGCCCTGGCGTACCCCGCGATCGGGGAGTTGCAGTGGCCCTGGAGGACGTGCAGGAGCATCCGCTCGGCGGTGGTCTCGCGCCAGGCGTCGGCGTCGCCGAGGCCGGCCACGGCCTCGATCGTCGCGCCGTCGTCCTCCCGGCACTGGAGCCCGAGCACGCCGGCGCCGATCGGCGGGCACATCGTCTCGACCGACAGCACCTCGCTGGCCAGCTCCGGGCGGCCGATGCGGGCCAGCCCCGAAACGGCAAGCAGCAGCGCGTCCGCGTCGCCGGCGGCCAGCTTCTCCAGCCGCCGGTTCGCGTTGCCCCGCATCGGTACGCAGGTCAGGTGCGGGTGCGAGACGGCGAGTTGGGCGACCCGGCGCACCGACGAGGTGCCGATCCGGGCGCCGGCCGGCAACTGGTCGAGGGTCAGCCCGTCCGGATGCACCAGCGCGTCCCGGATGTCGTCGCGCTTGAGGTACGCGGCGAAGACCGTGCCCGCGGGCAGCGGCCGGTCGGCCGGCACGTCCTTGACGCAGTGCACTGCCAGATCGGCCTCGCCCGCCAGCAGCGCCGCGTCCACCTCCTTGGTGAAGGCCCCCTTGCCGCCGAGCTTGGCGAGGTCGCCCAGCCACCGGTCGCCGGAGGTCGTGACCGGCACCACCGTGGTCCGGATGTCGGGCCGCAGCGCGCCCAACTCCGCGCGTACCCGCTCCACTTGAGCCAGCGCCATGGGCGAGGAGCGGGAAACGATGCGGATCAGCTCAGCGTCGGCCATGTCGTCCACGATAGGCCGTCACCGGCCGCGCGCCGCCCCGCGCCGCCCCGGCCGGCCCCGATGGCTTCGCCCCAGCCGGCAGGGGGCGCACGCCCGCGCGGGCCGACCCCGCGCGAGGCTCGGCCCAGCCCCGCGCCGGGATCGGCCCGCGTTCGGGTACGGGGCCGGGTCCGGGCTCGCGCGAGGATGGGGCCATGGTGCGGACCGAGACCCCGTGGGGGCCGTGGGAGCCGGAGACACCGGCGGAGGTCGCGCGCCGGTTCGCCGGCGTGCCGACGCCGTGGTGGATCGCCGGCGGGTACGCCATCGAGCTGGCGGCCGGGCGCGCCGTCCGGGACCACGCCGACATCGACGTCCTGCTGCTGCGCCGGGACCAGCTCGCGGCGCAGCGCGCGCTGGCCGGCTGGGAGTGGTGGGCCGCCGACCCGCCGGGCACGCTGCGCCGCTGGGTGCCGGGCGAATCCCTGCCCGCCCCGGTCCACGACGTCTGGTGTCGTCCGGGGCCGGCGGAGCCCTGGCGCGTTCAGCTCATGCTCGACGAGGCGGTCGGTGAGACGTGGATCTCCCGGCGCGATCCCGGGGTGCGGCTGCCGCTGGCGGCGCTCGGCCGCCGCACGCCCACCGGCGTCCCGTACCTCACCCCCGAGGCGCAGCTCTACTACAAGGCCGCCGCGCCGCGCCCCAAGGACGAGCGGGACTTCGCCGCCGCGCTGCCCCACCTGACCCCGCCCCAACGGGCGTGGCTCTCCCGCGCCATCGCCCGCACCCGACCGGCCCACCCGTGGCGCGCCCGCCTGGCGACGACCTAGCGACGACACGGCGGGAGGCACAGCGGGTCGGCGTCACGGCGGCGGGCGCGGTGGGCGCCCGCCACAGCGAGCCCGGCGCGGCCGTACGCGAGCCCCACAAGCGAGCCGGTCGCGAGCCCGCCCCGCCCGCCCCACGCGTGGGCCGTACGCCGGGCGCGCCTGAGCCGTACGCCCGGCGCGCCTGAGCCACACGCCCGCCACATGTCGCCCATCGCGCGCAGCAGCGGGCTCGTGCGGCGATATGCCCGTATTGTCTACTCGCGGCAAGGGAGAGCAGACCCGAGGGAGCATCGCGCCATGAGCACACCCGCATCCGTGAACGTCGCCGTCATCTACTACTCGTCGACCGGCACGGTCCACGCACTCGCGAAGGAGATCGCCGACAGCGCGGAGCGGGCGGGCGCCGAGGTGCGGCTGCGCCGGGCGGCCGAACTGGCCCCGCGCGCGGCCATCGAGTCCAACCCGGCGTGGGCCGCGCACGCGGACGCGACCGCCGACATCCCCGAGGCCACCGGCGACGACATGATCTGGGCGGACGCGGTGATCTTCGGCTCGCCCACCCGGTACGGCAACGTCACCTCGCAGCTCAAGCAGTTCATCGACACGCTCGGCGGCCTGTGGCAGCAGGGCAAGCTGGCCGACAAGGTCTACAGCGGCTTCACCTCGTCAGCCACCACGCACGGCGGCCAGGAGTCCACGCTGCTCGCGCTCTACAACACCATTCACCACTTCGGCGGCATCCTGGTCGCCCCCGGCTACACCGACCCGTCGAAGTTCGTGGACGGCAACCCGTACGGCACCTCGCACGTCGGCGGCCCGGAGACGCCCGTCGACGACAACGCCCGCACGGCGGCCCGCGTCCAGGCCGAGCGCGTGGTCCGCTTCACCCGGGCGATCAAGCGGGGCCTCGCGGCCTGACCCGACCGGCGCCGCCGCCCCGAGCCGCCCGGGGGCGCGGCCCGTCCGGCACAGTCCGACCGCGCGGTCGGGCCCAGGTTCAGGCCCGGGCCCGGCCGCGCCGGCGTCAGCCGCCGAGGCGCTGGTAGCGCCGCACGGCCAGCGGGGCGAACACCACGATCAGCGCCAGCGGCCAGACGACGGCCAGCAGGCCCGCGTGGTCCACGGCCCAGGAGTCGCCGCCCCAGCCGGGGTTGTCGAACAGGTCGCGGACGGCCGTCGCGGTGGCGGACATCGGGTTCCACTCCGCGATGGCGCCCAGCCAGTCCGGCATGGTGTCGGCCGACGTGAACGCGTTGGACAGGAAGCCGACGGGCCAGACCAGGATCTGCACCGCCTGCACCAACTCCGGCTTCCCGGCGGCCATGCCCAGGTAGATCCCCACCCAGAGCATCGCGAAGCGCAGCAGGAGCAGCAGCCCGATCGCCGCGAGCCCGGCGGCGAACCCGCCGTGCCAGCGCCAGCCCATCAGCAGCCCCGCCACCAGCAGCACCAACACGCTGACCAGCGACTCGATCATGTCGGCCGCGCTGCGCCCGACGAGCACCGCCGACCTGCTCATCGGCATCGCCCGGAAGCGGTCGAGCACACCCTTGTTGAGGTCCGTGGTGACCGACACCATCGTGGACTCGATGCCGAACGCCATGGTCAGCGCGAGCATCCCGGGGAACAGGAACTCCTTGTAGTCCCCTCCCCCGGCGACGTGCATGCCGCCGCCGATGAAGTACGCGAACATCACCAGCATCATCACCGGGAAGACCAGCCCCACGACGAGCCGCACCGGCTGCCGGGCCCAGTGGGCCAGCTCGCGCCGGGTCATCGTCCAGGAGTCGGTCAGCGCCCAGCCGAGCCGCCCCGCCAGCCCCGTGGGCCGCGCCATCACGGTCAGCTCCCGCGCGTCCGTCCCCCGCGCGTCCGTCGCCGTCGCCGTCATTCCGCCGCCTCCCCTTCGTTCCGTACGCCCCGCTCGCCCGCCGCCGCCCCCGCCGGGGCGGTCTCCTTCTCCGTCCGGGAGCCCTCCTCGTCCGGGCGCGCGCCCGTCAGGTGCAGGAAGACCTCGTCGAGGGTGGGGCGGCGCAGCGCGATGTCCCTGGCCTCGATGCCGGCCGCGGCCAGCGCCCGTACGGTCTCGGTCAGCGCCGCCACCCGGTCCGCGACGGGGGCGCTGATGCGCAGCGCGTCCTCGTCGGTCTCGATGCCGTCCGCGCGCGCCGCCATGCCGAGGACGGACGCGGCGGTCGGGAGGTCGTCCGCGCGGTGCAGCACCACGTCGATCCGGTCCCCGCCGATGGTCGACTTCAGCTCGTCCGCGGTGCCCTCGGCGATGGCGCGGCCGCGGTCGACGACCGTGATGCGGTCGGCGAGCTGGTCGGCCTCCTCCAGGTACTGGGTGGTGAGCAGCACCGTCGTGCCGTCGCCGACCAGCGAGCGCACCGCGTTCCACACCTCGCGCCGCCCCCGTGGGTCGAGCCCGGTGGTGGGCTCGTCCAGGAAGAGGACCTGGGGACGCATGATGAGCCCGGCCGCGAGGTCGAGCCGGCGCCGCATGCCGCCGCTGTACTGCTTGATGGCCTTCTTTCCGGTGTCGGCCAGGCCGAACCGCTCCAGCAGTTCGCCGGCCCGCCGCCGGGCCCGGCCGGCCCCGAGGTGGTAGAGCCTGCCGAACATCTCCAGGTTCTGGAAGCCGCTCAACTCCTCGTCCACCGCCGCGTGTTGCCCGAGCAGTCCGATCCGGTACCGCACCTCGTCGGGGTGGGTCGCCACGTCGAACCCGGCGACGCGGGCCCGCCCGCCGTCGGCCCGCAGCAGCGTCGCGAGCACCCGCACGCTGGTCGTCTTGCCGGCGCCGTTCGGGCCGAGCACTCCGCGCACGGTGCCGCGCGGCACCACCAGGTCGAGCCCGTCCAGGGCCCGGTGCTTCCCGTACCGCTTCTCCAACCCCTCGACGACGATCGCGTGATCGTGGTCAGCCAATGCCTTCCCCTCCAGCCGCCGACTGCGGGACGCCGCCGCCCCGCACTCCAGTAGTCAAGTTTGACTAGGAGCGCAGAAGGTACTGCCCGCCCGTGCGGTTAGTCAAACTTGATTACTGAACCCGCGCCCCCGTCACACCCCGCGGACGCCCGGCGGCTACTCGCCCCGCCGCGGCCCGCCCGCCGCCGCGTCGCCCGGGTGCGGGACCGTGCCGTACGGGTTCTCGACGCCCTCCGGGAGCACCGCCCGGAACGGCTCGCCCTCGCCCGCCATGACGTACGCGCCGCCCTCAAGCCGCTCGATCAGGGCGCGCGTCCAGGCCGTACCGCTGTCCACGGCGGACAGCCACAGCTCCATGATCTCGGCGATGTGCCCGATCGACTCGGCGCCCTCGGCCGGGACGTACGACCCCGTCACCGCGTCGTGCCAGTCCTCCAGGCCCTTGAGGCGCTGCCGCAGGAGCGCGATGGCCTCCTCGCGCGGCAGGTCCACGATGAACCCGACGCCCGCGCTGAGCACGTCGAGCTTGGGGTTCCAGCTCGACAGCGCCTCCCTGAGCAGGGCGAAGAAGACCTCTTCCCCCTTGTCGGTCAGCTCGTACTCGGTGCGCGGCGGGCCGCCCGCCGTGCTCGGCGCGACGTCGTGGGCGAACAGCAGGCCCTGCTTGGCCATCTGCTTGAGCGCGTGGTAGATCGACCCGGGCTTGGCGTTGGACCACTCGTGCGCGCCCCAGAACTCCAGGTCGTTGCGCACCATGTAGCCGTGCGCGCGCCCGTGCTGCCGCACCGCCCCGAGCACCAGCAACCGCATCGCCGACATCGCCCGCCACCCCATCTCCACGCCACACACGCGCCCGCTTGTCAACACCAAGATTAGACGGCCGCCGGAGAGCTATTCAATTTTGACTAGTACCGCTCCGGCTGGGAAGCTCCCCGGCATGACGGAGACGACCACGCCCGTGTTCCCGTGCCCCTCGATCCCGGAAACCCTCGACTTCTACCGCGCCCTCGGCTTCGAGGTCAGCTTCGAGCAGACCAGCCCCAACCCGTACGCGGTGGTCCAACGCGGCGCGATAGCCCTGCACTTCTTCGGGATGCGCCGGCACGACCCGGCCACCTCCTACAGCACCTGTGTGATCTCCACCGACGCCGTGGACGCGCTGCACGCGGCGTTCCGCGCCGGCCTGCGGGCGGCGTACGGCAGGGTGCCCACGCGCGGCATCCCGCGGATCGGACCGCTGCGGGACACCACGTACGGCGTGCGGCAGTTCCTGGTGACCGACCCCGGCGGCAACTGCCTGCGGATCGGCCAGCCGAACGGCGAGAGCCTGGAGCACGGGCCGCGACCGGACGGGGCGTTCGCCGGCGCGCTGCACCTGGCGGCGCTGCTCGGCGACGCGAAGGGGGACCACCGGCAGGCGGCCCGCGTGCTCGACCGGGCGCTGGCCAGGGCGGAGGCCGCCGCGTCCGGGGAGCCGGGCACCGACACGGCCGGGGAGCGGCCGACGGCGCCGGAGTGGGTGGCCGCGCTGGTGCTCCGCGCCGACCTCGCGATCCGGCTGGACGAGCCGGAACGGGGCGCGGAGTTGCTCCGCCGGGCGGACGGCATCACGCTCACGGCCGAGGAGCGGGCGGGCGTGCGCGACGCGCTGCGCCGGGCCGCCGAACTACGCGAGGAACTCGGCGGCGAACCGGGCGCCGGGCCGGCCTAGTTCGCCCCGACGACCGGCCGGGCTCGCCCCGTACGCGGGCGGGCCCCCCGTACGGCCCGTACGCGAGGAGGTACGGGGCCCGCCCGGCGCGGGCGCGCGGCTCACACCGCGCCGTCCCCCGCCTCGTCCACCAGCACGAACGCGGTCTTGCCGTCGACCGCCTCCCGGATGATGTCGGCGTGCCCCGCGTGCCGGGCCACCTCCTGGATCATGGTCAGCAGGATCCAGCGCGCGGAGCGGTCCCGGTCCTCCGGGTACCAGGGCGCCTCCGGCAGCGTGACGACGACGTCCAGGTCGGGCAGCGAGTTGACGTACTCCTCGGTCTGCCGGGCGACCTTCTCGTAGTACGCGAGCAGACCGGCCACCGTCTCCTCGCCCACCCGGTCGAAGGACTCGTGCCAGTTCTCGTACGTCCGCTGCACGGTCTCCTCCGGGCGCCCGGCGAGCGTGCCCATGATCCAGCCCTGTTCCACCTCGGCCACGTGCTTGAGCAGGCCGAACAGCGACAGCTCGCTCACCGTCGGCTTCTGGGTCGCCTGCTCGTCGGTCAGCCCGAGCAGGGCCCGCCGGATGCCGCCGCGCTGGGCGGCGAGGTAGTTCAGCAGCGCGGTGCGCTCGTCGCCGCGGGGCTCGGCGTCAACGAAAGTGGGCATGGGGTCCGCCTCTCCGGTGGGGCTCTCCGATGGGGCCGGTGCGTTCCCCGGCCTCGTTGAAGAACACGCTACGCAGCCTTGCGGACAGCTTCTGTCCGCAAGCGGACGCGCCCCGAAGCGCTGTGCCAGCCGTCCTCCTACCGGACCCGCGCCCACCCCGCCCCGCCCATACGACGGCCCCGCCGGGACCGAGGTCCGGGCGGGGCCGGGGACGCGGATGGGGCGCTGGGCACGGGTGGTGCGGGACGAGCCCGGTGCGCCGGGACGGTTCAGAAGGGGAAGTTGGTGCGGCCGTGCTGGATCGAGATCCACTTCGTGGTGGTGAAGCAGTCCACCATCGCCTCGCCGTTCAGCCGCCCCACGCCGGAGGACTTCTCGCCGCCGAACGGGACGATCGGCTCGTCGTGCACGGTGCCGTCGTTGACGTGGATCATTCCGGTACGCACCTTGCGGGCCAGCCGCACGCCGCGCTCGATGTCGCCGGTGTGCACGGCGCCGCTCAGCCCGTAGCTGGTCTCGTTGGCGATGCGCAGCGCCTCCTCCTCGCCGTCGAAGGGGATCAGCATCACCACGGGGCCGAAGAACTCCTGCCCGTACACCGACGATTCGGTGTTGACGTCGGTGAGCACGGTCGGGCTGACCATCGTGCCCTCGACGGTGCCCCGCACCAGGGCGGTCGCCCCGTCGGCCACGATCTGCTCCACCATGCCGCCGATCGCCTCGGCCTGGCCCTCGTTGATCAGCGGGCCGATGTGGGTCTCGGGGTCGCGGGGGTCGCCGACCTTGAGGGCCTTGACCCGGGCGACGAACTTCTCGGTGAACTCGCGCTCGATGGAGCGGTCCACGAGCACCCGGTTCGCGGCCATACAGATCTGCCCCTGGTGCGCGAAGCGGCTGACGACCGCGGCGTCCACCGCGTAGTCGACGTCCGCGTCGTCCAGCACGATCATCGCGCTGTCGCCGCCCAGTTCCAGCACGGTGCGCTTGAAGCCGGCCGCGGCGACGGTGGCCACGTGCCGGCCGACCTTGTCGGAGCCGGTGAAGGAGATCACCTTGGGCACCGGGTGCTCGATGAGCGCGTCACCGATCTCGGCGATGTCCGTGATGACGACGTTGAGCACACCGGCCGGCAGCCCGGCGTCCTCGAAGACCTTGGCGACCAGCCCGCCGCCGCACACCGGGGTGTTCTGGTGCGGCTTGAGCACGACCGCGTTGCCGAGCGCGATGGCCGCCGCCACCGACTTGATCGACAACAGGAAGGGGAAGTTGAAGGGGCTGACGACGCCGACGACGCCGACCGGCTCCCGGTAGACGCGGTTCTCCTTGCCGTCGATGGGCGAGGGCAGGATGCGCCCCTCGGGCCGCAGCGCGAGCTGGATGGCCTCGCGCAGGAACTCCTTCACGATGTGGAGCTCGAACCCGGCCTTGGCCTGCGTGCCACCGACCTCCGCCGTGATCGCCTCGGCGATCTCGGCCTCACGGTCCTCGACGATGCGCAGCGCCCGCTCGAACACCTGCCGCCTGGCGTACGGGTTCAGCTCGGCCCACCCGCGCTGCGCCCGTTCGGCGGCGCGGTAGGCCAGGTCGATCTCCTCGACCGTGGCGATGGTGATCGAGGCGAGCTTCTCCCCGTTGTACGGATCGAAGTCCACGATGTCCCACGAGCCGCTCCCGACCCGCCACTCACCGTCGATGTACTGATAGGCCAACTCGGAGAAGTAGGACATGCCATCCCTTATCTGAAGGCCGGGAGGCGGCTGGCCACCCGGGGGCTGGGCGGGGTCTCCTGATGGACCGTCATCGTAGTGAGGGCTCACAGCAATTGGAGACGGGCCCTCAGCAAATCCCGGGATTTGGCCGGAGACAAGCTGTCCGAACGCAGCCGCTCCATCGCCCGCTCGTATTGCGTGACCTCTTCGCGCTTGTCGAGGTAGAGCGCGCTGGTGAGTTGCTCCAGATACACGATGTCCGGCAGGTCGGGTTCCGGAAAGCGCAGCATCGTGAAGGCCCCGCTCTCGCCGGAATGGCCACCGAAGCTGAACGGCATGACCTGGAGCGTGACGTTCGGCTGCTCGGACACCTCGAGCAGGTGCCGCACTTGGGCGCGCATCACGGTCGCGTCACCGTACGGCCGGTGCAGCGCCGCCTCGTCCAGTACGGCGTGGAACTCCGGGGCCCGCTCGGAGACCAGCAGCTTCTGCCGCTCAAGGCGGAGCGCCACCCGCCGGTCCACCTCGCTCGCGCACGCGTCGCGCTGCCCTCGGGCGACGACGGCGTGCGCGTAGTCCTCGGTCTGCAACAGCCCGTGGATGAACTGCACCTCGTAGACGCCGATATGGGAAGCGGCGCCCTCAAGCCCGACGTACGTCTGGAACCAGCCGGGCAGTACGTCACCGTAGCTGTGCCACCAACCCGCCACATTGGCCTCCCGGGCGAGTCCGAGCAGCGCCGAACGTTCCGCCTCGTCCGCGACCCCGTAGAGCGTGAGCAGGTCCTCGATGTCACGTGCCTTGAAGCTCACCCTGCCCAACTCCATGCGGCTGATCTTGGACTCGGAAGCACGGATCGAATAACCAGCCGCCTCACGCGTGATGCCACGCGATTCGCGGAGTCGTCGGAGCTGAGAGCCCAGGAGGATGCGGCGCACTACCGATCCACTCGACTCACTTGTGGCCATTTCCGTGACCCTCCCTGTACGTTCCGTACCCGCCCGGGCACGCCCCCACGGACCCTCGGCCGCGAAGTCTGCCACTTCTAGGCTCCGTTGAGTGCGCATCTCATTACCCAGATGTGAGATGGACGCAAGTGACCTTGAGAAGAATTCCCCGCCAACGAGCCCAGTTCGGAGCAAACCGGCCACGTGCACGTGCATCTGCCCTTGCATCTGGTCCGGACATTGGGAATCCTGGAGCTCGCGCACGTGCACGCTGTTTGCAGATCCAGCCAGGGTCGTCACGGCCACGAATGCCAGGAGTGCCTCGCATGGGGATCAAAGGATCGACCATGGTCGAGCCGTTATGGCAGGGCCTGCCTCCCATCGACCCCTCGGCGCTCTCCAACTCCGCGTCCTGCGCGCTGGCAGCCCGCTACGACGCCGTCAAGGGCGCTCGCGACTTCACCCGTGCCACCCTGCACGGCTGGGACCTGAGCCAGCTCTTCGACGACGTGGCGCTGGTCGTGTCGGAGCTGGTCACCAACGCACTGCGGCACGCGCTGCCCGGTGAGGACCGCGAGAGCCTCGGCTCCCGCCCACAAGCAGGCCATGGGGCCGGTCACGGGGGCGGCCCCATGGCCGTTGTCGAACCGGCCGTGCGGCTGCACCTGATGCGGTGGACCTCACGGCTGGTGTGCGCGGTGCGCGACCCCAGCGAGGTCAGCCCGGTCACCGGCGACACGCCCCTGTTCCCCGAGTTCAACGGGGCGGCCGAGTCCGGCCGCGGGCTCTACCTGGTCGAGTCGTTCAGCGACAGTTGGGGCTGGCACCCGCTGGCGGGAACGCTGCGCGGCAAGGTCGTCTGGGCCCTGTTCCAACTCCCCCGCGACGAGGGCTGACCCCCGCACCCGCCCGCCCCACCCCGCCGCCCGACCACTCGGCCGCGGGCCCGTCCGCCTGCCGACCGCCGGACGCGCCCCCCTATCCCTTGCCCCCTGGTCTCCTCGCTTCCCCGCCCCCTTGCCCCTGGCCACTCCCGCCGCGCCGGCGCCGGGCGCACCCGCCGTACTCGCCGGGCCGACCGTTCCGGTCGCCGTCGTACGGGGGAGGCGGGCCGCCCCCTCCCCCGCGCCCCGGCGGGGAGCACGGCGGACGGCGCGGCGGCGCGGGCCCGCGAGGTTGGCGCATATGACTACGGAAGCCCCGTGCGGCCCGTGCCGGGCCGTGGAGGCGGCTGCGCGGCCGGGGCCGGGCCGAGCGCGGGAGGCCGCGACGGGGCCCGTCCCCCGACCGGCTGACGCTCCCACGGCGCCATCACCCCATAGAGCGACCCGCGACGGCGCCATCGCGCACCGCGCCCGCGCGCCGGCACCCCACGGGCGGGGCCTTCCGGGCCGTCCACCGTGCGTGGACGCGCGACGGGGAGAAGCCGAGGCTCAACGGCCCGGCCGTGTCTGCGCTTCTCGTCGGACCGGCTCCCCCGGGCGTCCACCGCCCGCGCACCAACGGCACCAGTACGGGCTACGCCCTGTCCCTTGCCCCGGGTGTCGGACAGCCCGGCCGGCCCCGAAACGTGCCGCGCCACGGCCTCCGGCCGGCGTCGGCTCGCGGGGAGCGCGGGGCCGGCGGCGGGCCGCCCGGCGGGCGCGGGTGGGTCGGTCGCGGGGCGGTCGCGAGGGCGGCGGCCGGTGCGCGGACGCCGCCGGGCCGCCCCGGCTCATCGCCGGACGCGCACCGGAAATGCCGCGATCGGGACACGCCGTCGAGCGGTTCGCCCGGGCGAATCCCGGGATTCCGCCGCCCGGCGGGCATTCACCGGCCCCGGGCGGGGGCCGGCCAGCGTCGCGGAGGGCTCAGCGCGATAGGGGTCAATCACCCACCAGGTGGTCAAACTCCCCGTCCTTCACGCCCAGCAGCATGGCCTCGATCTCGGCGGGCGTGTAGACGAGCACCGGACCGTCCGGATAGCGGGAATTACGGACGGCGACGTTTCCACCCGGCAGTCTCGCGAATTCAACGCAGGAACCTTGTGAATTGCTGTGCCTGCTCTTCTGCCAGGCGACCCCCGGGAGGTCCGTCGCCGCCATGCCGTTATACGCGTGGTGCACAGAACTCTCCGTGGGTGATTGCAGTCGTCAACTACCCCGGATCATAGTCCCGTTCATCTGCTGATGCATGAGCGGATGCACGTGCACGCGGCGTACCCGAATGATCACCGCGCGGCGTAAGGCAACAACGCCATCTCGCGGGCGTTCTTGATCGCCCGCGCCAACTGCCGCTGCTGCTGGGCGGAGACGCGCGTCACCCGGCGACTACGGATCTTGCCACGATCGGAAATGAACTTACGGAGCAGGTCGGTGTTCTTGTAGTCGATATACGAGACGCCAAGCGCGTCCAAGGGGTTGGGCTTCGGCTTCAGGTTTTTGCGGAGCTGTGCGGAACGAGCCATGGGAAAGAGCGGTCCTTTCGGGAGAGTTCGGGCGAATTCAGCGAGGCGGGAGCGCGCGGAAGGGCGCGGAAGGTAGCGATCCGTACGGCTAAGTACGGGGACGCGTACTCCGCGTGGTGGCGCCACGTACCGCGGAGTCGGCGTACGCGTTCTCATGTGCCCCGCGGTTATCGCGGGGTGCCGCGCGGGGCGGTTCGGGCCGGAATCGGTAAGTCCAGCACGGTGGGCGTGGAGGCGGGCACGCTCGGTGCGGTCGCATTCACATGCGGATGTGAATGGAGGTCTTCGCTGAGACGCGTATCACCGGCATGGGCACGTGAATCGCGGGTAAACGAGAGCGAATTCAGAGAACGGGGTCGAGGAGTTCGTCGAACGCGCCCGGCAGGGAACGCCACGCCGCGTGGCCCGCCGCGTATTCCGCGTCCGTCAACAGGCACGACTCGAGCAGCGCGACCAGCCCGTCACGATCCAGCTCCGGCGAGGTGAACGTCAGGTGCTGGGCCCGGTCCCCGTGTTCGGGGTGCCAGTCGAGCGCGGCGGCCACCCGGCGCACCGGCGGGACCAGTTCCCAGGCCGCGTCCGGCAGCCCGGCCAGCCACGGGCCGGCGCTCTCCACGCACAGCGCGCCGCCCGCCGCGTCCCACGACAGCAGCGTGTCCGGCCGGTCCGCGAGCCAGAACCGACCGCGGCTGCGGGCCGCCGCGCAGGTCAGGTCCTCAAGGGCGGCGTACAGCCGCCCCGGGTGGAAGGGGCGCGTCCGGCGCCAGACCAGGGTGGCGACCCTGTCCGCGTCCGCCTCCTGCGGCAGCAGCGCGCACGCCGGGTGCTGCCGGCCGGCCGCCGCGTCCACGTCGAAGGCGGCGAGCGCCGACGCCGCGAGGTCGCCCACCGCGTCGACCGTCACCAGGCGGGCCGTCGGGTGCAGTTGGGCCACGAGCGCCCGCCCGGTCTCCTCCTCCGCCGCCACGTCCTCGCGCGAATCCGCCGTCGCGCCCTCGGCGTCCGCGTCGCCGGGCACCAGGGCCAGCACGGACGGGTACTCCACCTGTCGCGCCCAGGTGTCACCCACCGTCCGCTGGTCGGACTCCGCGACCGCGAGGCCGGCCTGCGCCAGGTCGTCACCGCAGGACAGGTACGGCACGACGAGCGCGGGATCGACGGCCGTGAGCACGCCGCCCAGGCGCAGCCCGGGCTGGTCCGGCGCCGCCCGCGCCGAGGCCGAGGCCACGGCCTCGGCCACCGACCGCGGCTCGACCGCGTCCCACAGCTCCACGACGGCCAGCGAGAACCAGCCACCCGCGGCCAGCCGCTCCAGCGTCGGCACCAGGTCGGCGCGGAGCGCGCAGCAGGCGCAGTCGTTCACCATCGGCGCCGTGCCGCGCTCCAGGACCTCCCGGTGGTCGCGCACCGTGCGGCGCACCGCGCCCTCGCCGGCCGTCGCCAGGTCGTGGTGGACGGCGACGCTGCCGGGCACGGCACGCAGCAGTCGCTCGACGGTCGCGCGGCGCGCGTCCGCGTGCAGCCCGGCGACGATCGCCACGGTCAGCGCGTCCCGGCCCATCAGCGGGCCCCCCGCCCGCCGTACCGGCGCTCGAACCGCTCCACCCGGCCGGCGGTGTCCAGGACGCGCGCGGTGCCGGTGTAGAAGGGGTGGCTCGCCGAGGAGATCTCGACGTCGATGACGGGGTACGTGTTGCCGTCCGGCCAGTCGATGGTCCGGTCGCTGGTGGCCGTGGACCGGGTGAGGAAGGCGTAGTCGGCCGCGCGGTCGCGGAAGACCACCGGGCGGTACGGGGGGTGGATGCCGGGCTTCATGGCGGGACTCCTGGTGTGGCCGGGCGCGCGGCGGGGCCGCGGGCGGTGGGGGGTCGGGGGCGGGTCAGCGCTCTTCCCGGAAGGTGACGTGCCGCCTGACGAGCGGGTCGTACTTCCGGAGCTGGAGCCGGTCGGGGTCGTTCCGCCGGTTCTTGCGTGTCACGTAGGTGAAGCCGGTGCCGGCGGTGGAGCGCAGTTTGATCACCGGGCGTAGTTCGTTTCGGGCCATGGCGGCTACTATACAGAAATGGTTTCCATTTTCATTAGGCCGATCGAGCCCGGTCCCGGCCCCGTCCGAGGAGGCGACCCGCCATGTCGGCGCACTGCCAGGTGACGGGCCGCGCGCCCGCGTTCGGCCGTTCCGCCGCGCACTCGCACCGGCGCACGCCCCGCCGCTTCGTCCCCACCATCCAGCGCGAGCGCTACTGGCTGCCGAGCGAGCGGCGCTTCGTGCGGCTGACGCTGAGCGCCAAGGGGATCAAGACGGTGGACGCGCTGGGCATCGAGGCCGCCGTGGCCCGCGTCCGCGCCCGAGGAGAGAAGGTCTGATGGCCAGGCGGAGCAAGGTCGCCGGGAGCGAGCGGCGGCGCCTGGTCGTCGCGCGGTACGCGGTGCGGCGCGCGGCCCTCAAGGCCGTGCTCCGCGACCCGCGCACCCCGACGACGAGTGCCGCGCCGCGCGGCGGGAGCTGAGCCGCCAGCCGCGGGACGCGAGCGCCACCCGGGCGCGCGACCGGGACAGCGTCGACGGCCGCCCGCGCGGCTACCCGCGCGCGTTCGGCCTGTCCCGGCTCAACCTGCGCGAGCTGGCCACGCGGGCTACCCGCCGGGGGTGCGCGAGGTGAGCTGGTGACCGGTCCCGCGCCCCGGGGCGGACAATCCCGGGGCGCGGCCACTTCGGGCCGCACGGCCTCGGGCCCGGGGCGGCGGGGACGGCCCAAGGCACCGCACACAACCCGCCGGGCTACGGAAAGGCCCAGGTCGGGCGCCAATCGGCGTAAGGGATTCCGGTTCTGGCCACGGGTTTGTCAGACCCCCCTGGAAGACTTCGTGGCATGAGATGGGCGGTGGCAGAGGCGGACGACGGGGGTGTGCGCCTCTGCCCGCTCGACGACGCGGGGCGGCCGAGCGGGCCGGTCCAGCAGGCGCGCGACCTGGTGTCCGCGGTGCGCGAGCGGCCGCAGGTGACGCGGTGGGTGTGGCGGTCCACCGCCGAGGTGTACGGCCGCCTGCTCGCCGCGGGCGTGCGGGTGGAGCGGTGTTACGACGTGGAGGTCGCCGAGACGCTGCTGCTCGGGTACGCGGGCCAGTGGGGGCGGCAGCCGCGCTCGCTGGCCGCGGCGTGGGCGCGGCTGCGCGGGTTGCCGGTGCCGGACGACCCCCCGGTGCGCACGGCCGACACGCAGCCGTCGCTGTTCGAGGCGGGCCCGCCGCCGCTGCCGCCGGGCACCGACCCGCTGGAGGCGCTGCTCGCGGTCTACGCCGACCAGGTGGAGCGCACGGCGGCCGTCGAGCGGCCGGAGCGGATGCGGCTGCTCATCACGGCGGAGTCGGCCGGCATGCTCGTCGCCGCCGAGATGCGGCGGGCCGGCGTGCCCTGGCGGGCCGACGTGCACCGGCAGGTGCTGGCCGAACTCCTGGGTGAGCGGTACGCGGGGGGCCAGGAGCCGCGGCGGCTGACCGAGCTGGCGGACGAGATCTCGCGGGCGTTCGGCAGCCGGGTGCGGCCCGACCTGCCCGCCGACATCGTCCGGGCGTTCGCGCGCGCCGACATCCGGATCGGCTCGACGCGCGCGTGGGAGCTGCGGGAGATAGACCACCCGGCGGTGGAGCCGCTGCTGCGGTACAAGAAGCTCTACCGGCTCTACACGGCGCACGGCTGGTCCTGGCTCCAGTCCTGGGTGCGCGAGGGGCGGTTCCGGCCCGAGTACCTGCCGGGCGGCACGGTGTCCGGGCGCTGGACCACCAACGGCGGGGGCGCGCTCCAGATCCCCAAGGTGGTGCGGCGCGCGGTGATCGCCGACCCGGGGTGGCGGCTGGTGGTGGCCGACGCGGAGCAGATGGAGCCGCGCGTGCTCGCCGCCGTCTCGCGGGACCGGGGGCTGATGGAGGTCGCGGGCAGCGCGCGCGACCTGTACGCGGCGCTGTCCGACCGGGCCTTCGCCGGCGACCGCGCGCAGGCGAAGCTGGCCCTGCTCGGCGCGATCTACGGGCAGACCTCGGGCGACGCCCTCAAACACCTCGCCGACCTGCGCCGCCGCTTCCCCGCCGCGGTCGCCTACGTGGACGAGGCGGCCCGCGCCGGCGAGGAGGGCCGCCTGGTGCGCACCTGGCTGGGCCGTACCTGCCCCGCCGCCTCGGAAGGACCCGACGCCGGGTCGGACGAGGCGGGGCTGCCCCAGGCGGAGGAGACCGCGCCGGCGGAGGGCGCGGGGTCCGCCGGGGCCGCGGGTTCCGTGGGGGCGTACGGGGTCGGCGCGCGGGCGCGGGCCCGTGGGCGGTTCACCCGCAACTTCGTCGTACAGGGCAGCGCGGCCGACTGGGCGCTGCTGATGCTCGCCGCGCTCCGGCGCGAACTTGCCACGCTCCAGGCGGAGTTGGTGTTCTTCCAGCACGACGAGGTGATCGTGCACTGCCCGCTGGAGGAGGCGGCCCAGGTCACCGAGGCCATCCAGGCCGCCGCGGACCTCGCGGGCACCATAGCCTTCGGCACCACCCCGGTCCGCTTCCCGCTGACCCCGTCCGTGGTGACCTGCTACGCGGACGCGAAGGACTGAAGGACTGAAGGACCGCGGCGGACACCCGGGGCGGGCGCGGGCGCGCACCGGGGTTCGGCGCGCGGTCCGGGGCTCGGCGCGCGGGGCGTGGGCCGGGGGCTCGGCGCGCGGCCCGGGGGCTCGGCGCGTGGGGCGTGGGCGGGCGCGGGTGATGGGGGGTCATGCGGGCGGCGTAGTCCAGCGCGCGCGGGGGCCGGGGGGCTCGGACGATGAGCGTGGGGCCGCCGGGCGGGCGGCTCCGGTGTCACCCGGGCGAGTGGGATAAGGGAGTGCCTCGTGAGCCTCAGCCTTGAGCAACTGTGCCGCTGTTCGGTGGCCGTCGATCTCGGCGCCGCCCGGACCCGGGTCTACCTCAAGGAGGTCGGGCTCATCGTCAACCAGCCGACCGTCGCCGCGGTGAACACCCGTACCGGCTCGCTCATCGCCGTCGGCTCGCTGGCCGAGCGGATGACGGGCCGCACGCCCGGGCACATCCGCGTCGTGCGGCCGGTCAGCGGCGGCACCGTCGTGGACATCGACATCGCCCAGCGCATGCTGCGGTTCTTCGTCGGGAACAAGGTGCGCCGCGCCTGGCGGCGCAAGCCGCTGCTGCGGGCCGCCGTCTGCGTCTCGCACGACGCCGACCCGCTGGCCCGGCGCGCCGCGGCCGAGACGCTGGCCGGGCTCGGGGCGCGCCGGGTCGAGCTGGTGGACACGCTCATCGCCGCGGCTGTGGGGTGCGGGCTGCCGGTGGAGCGGCCCGAGGCCACGATGATCGTCGTCTGCGGCGCGACGACCACGCACATCGCGGTGCTGTCCATGGGCGCGATCGTGGCCGCGGAGAAGATCCCGGTGGGCGGCGACATCATCGACCGGGCCGTCCTCGAACACCTGCGGACCCGCCACGAACTGCTGCTGCCCGGCCAGAGCGGGCACCCGTTGCACGAGGTGCTGCGCGGCGCCGACCCGTCCGTCGGGGGCGCCGAGGTGCACGGCAGGGACGTGACCACCGGGCTCGCCAAGTCCGTCTACGTGGACGCCGCCGACGTACGGGCCATCGTGCGCTCGCCGCTCACCGGCGTACTGGACGCCATGCGGGCCGTGCTCCGACGCTGCCCGCCCGACCTGGTGGCCGACCTCGCCGACCGGGGCGTCGTGCTCGCGGGCGGCAGCGCGCGCCTGACCGGCCTGGACGAACTGCTCGCCCAGGGCACCGGCATGCACACGCACGTCGCCGACCGGCCCGACCTGTGCGCCGTCGAGGGCCTGGGCGCCCTCCTGGAAGGCAAGGTCCAGCCGCTTCCGCTCGGGCCGCTGAGCCGCTGAGGTAGCTGAGGTGGCTGAGTCGCTGAGGTAGCGGGCGAGCGCGTTCGGCCGCGCGGGCGTCGGGCTGCCCGGCGCCCGCGCGGGACCGCCCGGCCGGCGCGAGCACGCGACGGCGGCGCGGGCGGACAACGGCGGCGCCGGCGGATTGTTCAGGCGCGGGCGGCGCTGGCTGAACAACCCTCACGGGCAGTGGAATCGACCCGTACCCGCCGTGCGACGAGGGGTGGGTCCGGCCTCGCCGGAGCGCGCACCGCTGCCCGAACGCGTGCCCCGGCCGTGCCGTCGCGCACCGCCACCGCCCCTCGCGGACACGGCCCCACCGCCACACGGGCTCCGATCGCCGAGTCGCGCCGGGCCCACCAGGGAGAGCGTCATGGACACCGTCGTCGGCATTCTCATCCTCGCGCTGTTGGTGATGGCGCTTCCGGTGCCCGCGGTCATCACCTGTCTCAAGGGCAAGTACGGCATGTTCGTCCTCGGCTTGCTCGTCCACCCCTGCTGGTGGTTCGCGGCCTGCCGGCTGGCCCGGCCGAACTCGTTCTGGGCGCGGCGCTACTACGACGAGGAGAAGTTCGCCTGGGCGCGCCACCGGTATGACGAGCCCGGTCTGCCCCACCCGCCGTTCCCCGTGCCCGTCCCGCCCGCCGCCCGCGAGGGCGGGCGGCCCTCGCGGGCACCGGAGGCGGGGGCCGGGCGGGGCGGACACGACGAGGGGGCATAAGCCGCACAAGGCGCAGCGGGAACTTCCGGGGGGCGTTCGGTGGTTCTCTGGGTGGTTCAAGCCCCGATGCGTAGCGCGCAAGGAGACAGTCATGGCCCTGTGGGACCGGTTGAAGGACTCCGCCCAGACGATGCAGACGCAGTTGCAGGCCAAGAAGACCGAGCTCAAGAGCGGGGCGTTCCGCGACGCCAGCATGGCGATGTGCGCACTGGTGGCCGCGGCGGACGGGTCCGTCGACCCGGCCGAGCGGCAGCGCGTGGCGGCCCTGATCGCCTCGAACGACGTCCTGCAGAACTTCCCCGCCGACGACCTCCAGCGGCGCTTCGACGAGTACGTCAACCAGTTGACCCGCGACTTCGCGATGGGCAAGGTCGGCGTCCTGCAGACGATCGGCAAGGTGCAGAAGAAGCCGGTCGAGGCGCGTGCCGTGCTCCAGATCGGCATCGTCATCGGCGGCGCCGACGGCGACTTCGACAAGACGGAGCAGGGCGTGGTCCGCGAGGCGTGCTTCGCGGTGGGCATCGACCCCTCGGAGTTCGACCTCTGAGGCTCTGAGGGGCGCTCTTCGGCGCGCTCGGCGTGCCGAGTGGCGCGTCCTCGCGCCGGTGGCGCGTGCGCGCGCCGTCCGTACCGTGCCCGCCACCGCGCACGCGCCTCCTGGGTGCGTGCGCGGCGGCGGGCACGCGTGCTTCCGCGCTCCGGCGGCTCCCCAGCACCGGCGGGGCATGTCGCTGACCGCCGCCGGATGCCGTGCCGTGGTGGCGTGGCGTGGCGTTCCTACGGCGGCGTCGGCGCCCGGTGCGTGAACGTCTTGCTGCGCATCAGGAAGTCGCCGAGGTAGCCGTCGTGCGGCAGCCCGGGGACCAGCACGTGCGTCGGGTGGTCGCCGACGTGCAGGTTGCGGATGGTGGGCTCGTCCAGCAGGCGGGCGATCAGCTCCTGGTCGGAGGTGAGGGCCGTGAGCACGATCGTGTTCCGCAGCGGGCCCACCCCGTCCTCCCGGCTCCACGGCGCGACCCACACGCACGGGAACGGCAGCTCGATCCGGGCCTGCGGCGCGTTCGCGTGCGGCAGTTCGAACACCGCCGGGCGCAGCACCGCCGCGCCGTCGCCGAGTTCGTCGACCACGGTGTCGCCGCCGAGCCACGCCGTGGCGCCCGCGGCCTCGGCGTGCAGGAACTTCTCCAGCTCGCGCGCCGCGTCCACCCGCCGCACCGGCAGGACGGCCGCCGCGGAGTCCGGCGCCAGCGACGGCAGTCCCGCCAGCCGCTCGGCGATGGCCCGCGCCACCGGCGCCGGGTCGCCCTCGACGAAGACGGCCGTGGCGTTCACGCAGGCGGCGCCGGCCTGTTCGCTGACCGAGGCGACGATCGTGTCCAGGTGGCGCGGGACGTCGGCGTCCGCGGTGACGAGGATCTTGGCCCGGCCCGGCCCGTGCGGCAGCACGGTCGTGCTCGCGCGGTACGCGTCCACCACCGCGTCCCCGCCGTACACCATGGCCAGGTCGGCGCCGGCGACCAGGTCGTCGGCGACGCCGTGGTCGCTGGGCAGCAGGACGACGCGGTCCGTGCCGAACCCCGCCGCGTGCAGCGCGGAGACCAGCCGGTGGGCGCTGAGCGGCTCGCGCCGCGAGGGGCGTACGGCGACGCGGTAGCCGAGGGCCAGCGCCTCCGCCCACTGCTCGTGGATGCCGGGGTGGTTGCCGGCGGCCAGCACGGCGAGCACGTCGCCCCGCCGGATCCACACCGCGTTGCTGGCACCGTACGACGCGTCCCGGCTGCCGCGCGGCCTGGCCTGGCCGGCGAAGCCGTACGCGCCGGCCAGGCCCGTCGCGACGGCCCGGGTCGCCTCGCGCACGACCGCGATCGGCAGGCCGCTGACCCGGGTGACGGCGTGCTCGTACTCCTGGACGGTCAGGCCGTTGACGGTGGCGGAGCCGAACAGCCGGCCGGCCTCGGCCAGCGCCGCCGTCCGCTCGCCCACGGGCAGTGGCCGCGCCCGCCGCAGCGCCGCCAGGCCGCGCCGTACGTACAGCCGGGGCACCAGGCTCAGCTCGGCGACCGGGTGGCCGGTGACGTCGTGGACGGTCTCCCTCGCCTGCGAGCGGTAGGGCCCGCCCGGGCCGAGGGCGTCGAGGCGGATCAGTTCCGGGGCGTCGGACACGGGTCAGTACACCCCCTCGACCACGGCCGTGCCGGCGAACGTCGGCACCGGTCTGATGTCGGCGACCGCGTCACCGCCGAAGCCCGGGGCGCCCGGGAGGCGCAGCGCGGTGTCCCGTTCGAGGTTGTTGGGGATCAGCATGGCCCGGCTGACGTGGTTCATGACCACCTGGCCGCGCTCGCCGTACGGCACCGTCTCCCCAGTGTCCGGGTCCACGACGCGCATGCTGATGAACGGGTACGGCGGGTCGAAGGTGGACGGGGCGTCGGCGGCAAGACCGGCCCGCTCGTACATACCGCCGCCGACCATGGTGCTGCCGTAGAAGCCGAGCAACTGGGCGTCGGGGAACACCTCGTCCCGGAGGAGGCCGCGGGTGTCGACGCTCATCGAGGCGCCGCCCCAGATGAGGGTGCGCACCTTGCGGTTGACGAGGTCGGCCATCTCCTCGTGGTCGGCCAGCGCCTCGAGGAGCGGCGGCGTGGTGAAGACGACGCCGACGTCCTGGCTCCGCAGGATCCACTCGACCTGGTCCAGAACGTGTTCCAGATATCTCCTGGTCTCCTCGGACCTGCCCTCCGCGACGCACTTCTTGGCCCATCGCGGGTCGAGGTCGACGGAGAACGGGACACCGCCCCTGCGGTGCGCCATCGTGCGGCTTATCGGGCCGAATATGTGCGGGCCGCTCGGCCCGATCGTCAGCCAGTTCACGTCACGCGGAACGCCCCGGTCGTCAAGGACCTCGCTGTGCCAGGCACACAGCCGCTCGTGGTGGTCGGGAAGCCAGGCGACGCGTTTGGGAGAGCCGGTCGTGCCGCCGCTCTCGTACACGTCCAGCGGAATACGTTCGTCCCCGTATCCGCGCGGTACGAGATCCGCTATCCGGACGTCACGTAACTCGTCCACGATGTTCGGGAAAAGCGCGAGATCGGCCTCGGTGCGAATGTCCGCGCGCGGGTCGAAATCCAGGGTTTTGGCCCGCTCAAGCCAGAAACGGGAACCGGTTTTCGGGTCGAAGTGCCATTCCATGGCGGCGGCGAGCAACTCCGACATGGCCGGCGGCCGCGACCAGGGCGCGTCGAGTACCGAGGGGGCCGGCGTCGCCGGTACGGCCTTCCGGCGGGTCGATCGGGTGGCCCGCTCGGTGAGCACGTCGGCCACCGCCGCCGCCACCCGGTCCGCCTCCTCGTGGCTCATCACCAGGGGCGGGCTGAGCAGCACGGTGTTCGGGTTGTTGCGGACGATGACCCCGGCGCGCTCGCGCACCAGCGGCGGCACCCACTCGGCGGACAGCGGCTCCCCGGTGTCCGGGTCACGGGTCAGCTCGATGCCGATCATCATGCCGATCTGCCGGACCTGCCCGACGATGGGCAACTCCTCCAGCCGGCGCAGCCGGGCCCCGAGGTGGTCGCCCACGTCGGTGGCGGCCGTGAGCAGGTCCTCCCGCTCCACGATGGCCAGGTTCTCCAGGGCCACCGCGCACGCGGTGGGGTGGCCGCTGTAGGTGTAGCCGCCGACGAAGCCCTCGTCGCGGGTGACGACGTCGGCCACCCGGTCGGCCACCAGCAGCGCGCCCAGCGGGACGTAGCCCGAGGTCAGTCCCTTGGCCGTGACGATGAAGTCGGGCGCGACGCCCAGCGCTTCGGCGGCGAACCACCGCCCGATCCTGCCGAACGACGTGATGACCTCGTCCAGAATCAGGAGAATCCCGTGCGCCGAGAGGAGTTCGCGCACCCGAGGCCAGTAGTCGGCGGGCGGCTCGACCACGCCGGCCACGCCGAGGATCGGTTCGCCGATCATGACGGCGATCCGCTCGGCGCCGATCTCCTCGATGGTCTCGCGCAGTTCGCGCAGGCAGAACTCGGTGGGGTCCTCGCCCCCGTACAGCTCGGGGTGGAAGGGCATCGGCGGCGTCAGGTGCCGCACGTTCGGCATCATGGGGCCGAAGCCCTGGTGGAACATGGGGAATCCGGTCGCCGCCGCGCCGCCGTACGTGATGCCGTGGTAGCCGAAGTTCCGGGCGAGCACCCAGGTCCGCTCCGGCTCGCCGCGCCGGTGGTGGTAGAGCCGGGCCATGCGGAGCGCCGCGTCGACCGCTTCGGCGCCGCCGCTGGTGAAGTACACCCGCTCCATCGGCGCGGGCGCCAGCTCGATGAGCCGGTCCGCCAGGTGGATGGAGGGCACGTTGGTGAACTCGTGGAAGCTGCTGTAGTAGGCCAGTTGGGACATCTGCCCGGCGGCTGCCTCGATGAGTTCACGGCGGCCGTGGCCGACGTGCGCGAGCATGAGGCCGCCGGTGGCGTCCAGGTATTCCCTGCCGTGCGCGTCGCGTAACCGACAGCCGGCGCCCTCGACCATGACGACGCGTTCCGTGGAATCGCCGGGCAGATGGGGGTGGATCAATCGGGACTGGTCTTTTTTCACCAGTGCGTCTGCGTCGATGAGCGGAGGCGTCGCATTGAAGGGCTTCATCGCATCCTCACGTCAATAACGGGAGCAGAAAGTTCCATTCCTAGCGCATTGTGCGGAGACGCCCAGTGTGCAGCAGCGGGGCGGGAAAGGGCAGAGTTCCGGGCGGCGGGTCCACCATGTGGAAGTCCCAACGCCTGTTTATCCGGGGCGAATTACTGTGAATTCCCCGTTCCGCGCGGCCGAGCGCCCGTCGCCCGACGGCGCGCGTTCCGCTCACGCGCCACCGGCGCACCCGACGGCCGCCGACCACCGGCTGCGCCGTGCCTGGCGGTACGCGCCTAGCGGTACGTGTTGACCAGTCGGGACAGGTGGCGCCCGGCGATCGTCATGGGCTCGGCGCTGCGGGAGACCTGCGCGGCGAGTTCGGCGCCCTCCAGGGTGCTGATCACGGTGTGGGCGAGGTCCCGGGCCTCCTGCTCGGCGATGCCGGCGAGCTGGAACTTCTCGGCGACCAGGCCACGCCAGCGCTCGAACGCCTCCTCGACGGCCTGCTGGATGGGGGGTATCCGGCCCAGCGTCTCCAGGGCGGTGGCCGTGATCGGGCAGCCGTCCTGCCAGCCCGAGTCGCGCAGGTACTCCGCCACCACCCAGGCCAGCGCGACCACCGCGTCGGCCGGGTCGTCCTTGGTGGCCAGGGCGTCGCGCAGCATCTGGGCGAAGTGCTCGTCGGCGTGGCGCACCGCGGCCGTCGCCAACTCCTGCTTGCCGCCCGGGAAGAAGTGGTAGACGGAGCTGAGGGCGACCCGTGCCTCGGTGGCGATCTGCTTGACGGCGGTGCCCTCGTACCCCTGCCGCATCATCAGCCGCGAGGTGACGTCGAGTATCCGCGCCCGGGTGCCCAGTGTCGCGACCATGTCGAACACCTTACCGGTGGAACGTTCATTCCAATCTGTGTACGCTCTGGATGGAACGTTCGCTCCACTTGGCTTCGGCGAAGGGCTGACCTCGTGCGCCACGACCGCGTCACCGCCAACGGCATCGACTTCTCCTACGTGGAGGAGGGCGACGGCCCGTTGGCGCTCCTGCTCCACGGCATGGTGGAGACGCCCCATGTGTACCGACACCTGATACCGGTCCTCGCCGAGGCGGGGTACCGGGCCGTCGCGCCGTCCATGCGGGGGTTCGCCCCCACCCAGATCCCGCCGGACGGCAGCATGCGGTTGGCCGACCTCGTCGCCGATGCCAACGGCTTACACGAGGCGTTGGGCGGCGACGCGAACGCGGTGATCGTCGGCAGCGACTGGGGGGCCTACACCACGTGGGGCGCCACGGCCCAGGCACCCGACCGGTGGGCGAAGGCCGTGGTGGCGACGATCCCGCCGGCGCGCTTCCTCAAGCCTCTGGACCCGGCCATGATCCACAAGCTCGGCCATTTCTTCTTCTTCCAGATGGCCGTGGCCGAACAGATCGTTCCGCAGGACGACTTCGCCTACCTGGACTGGCTCTGGGACTACTGGAGCGGCTCGCTCCCGGGCGTCGACCTCACCCCGGACCTGACGGCGGGCAAGGACGCGGTGCGCGATCCGGCGCGCCTGCGACTGGCGCTCGAGCTGTACCGGCAGAACTTTCCGGTCCAGACCTACGGCACCGACCGGTGGGAAGGGGGAGAGTTGCTGGCCGAACTGCCCACCCAGCCGACGTTGTACCTGCACGGCAGCGAGGACCCCAGCACCGACCGGGAGACGCTCGCGAAGATCGTGGCCGCGCTGCCCACCGGGTCGGACGGGGCGATGTTGGAGGGGGTCGGCCACTTCCCGTTCATCGAGAACCCGGACGAGGTGAACCGGCGCGTCCGCGCGTTCCTGACGGGCTGACCGCATGACGCCGCCGGCCGCCGGCCCCGGTGGAGGGGGCGGCGGCCGGTCGCGGCCCGCGAAAGAGACGGGGCTGGGATGAGACGGGGCTGAGGTGAGACGGAGCTGGGGTGAGACCGGGCTCAGGCCAGGGTGGCACCGCCGCGCCGGGCGAAGCTGGCCATGATCGTGTTGTGGAACGGGCGGATGACGGTGAAGTACCGCTTGCCCGAGGGCTGGTTGTAGCGGACGACGGTGCTGCACGCGCCCTCGGTGCCGTGCGCCCCGTCGCGTACGACGAAGATCACCCGGTAGCTGAGGTGCTTGTCGTCCTTGCCCGCCACCACCTCGTCGGCACGGACGTCGATGACCCGCATCGGGCCGAGCTTGGCGCCGGGGGTGACCTCACCGGGCTCCTGCACGGCGCCGCCGCGCAGGCCGAACGGCTTGACGATCTTGTCGCGCAGGGACATCAGGGCGATGACCCACTTCGGTGGCGAACTCATCATGGCCTTGGCGAACTCGGCCGGGGTGGTACCGGGGGCGACGTCCACCGCCACCGTGTCCACGTGATCGACACCGCCCAGGCTCTTCTCCCCGCTCGGGCTCACGGCCTCGGCGGACTTGCGGACGACAGGTCCTCGCGCCACGTCGCTCTCCTTCTGCGTGCCTGCTGGCTTGCTTCGGTCTCGGCCCAAGGCTCGCACGCGCGCGCCCGCGCGCTCCGCGCACGCGCACACCGCTCGCCCCGCTCCCCCGGCGCCCGCCCCACCACAGCGGGCGGGCGCCGCGCGGTCGCTCACACGGTGGCGAGCTTCTCGTCCTTGATCTGGCAGATGACGGCGCCGGCCGACACGGAGGCGCCCACGGCGGCCTCTAGGCCGTGGACGACGCCGGCGCGGTGGGCGTTGAGCGGCTGCTCCATCTTCATGGCCTCCAGAACCACGATGAGGTCGCCCTCCTCCACCCGCTGGCCCTCCTCGACCGCCGCCTTGACGATGGTGCCCTGCATCGGGGAGGCCAGCGCGTCGCCGGTGGCCGCGCTGCCCGCGCTCCGGGTCTTCTTCCGCTTGGTCTTGCCCGCGCCGCCCGCCGCGCCGTTGCCGTTGCCGGCTGCTGGTGCGAAGCCGAGGGAGGCGGGGAGGGAGACCTCAAGGCGCTTGCCGCCGACCTCGACGACCACCGTCTCGCGGCCGGCGCCCTCGCTCTCACCGTCCTCACCCGCGCTCTCGCCGAGGGTGAAGGGCTTGATGTCGTTGACGAACTCCGTCTCGATCCACCGCGTATGCACCCTAAACGCCTCCGAGGAGCCCGAGCGCTCGGGGGCGAACGCCGGGTCGGCGACCACCGCGCGGTGGAAGGGCAACGCGGTCGCCATGCCCTCGACCTCGAACTCGCCCAACGCCCGCGCGGCCCGCTCCAACGCCTGCCGCCGCGTGGCACCCGTGACGATCAGCTTCGCCAGCAACGAGTCCCACGCCGGCCCGATCACCGACCCCGACTCCACGCCCGCGTCCAACCGCACACCCGGACCCGAGGGCCCCGCGAACCGCGTCACCGTCCCCGGCGCCGGCAGGAACCCACGCCCCGGGTCCTCACCGTTGATACGGAACTCGAAGGAATGCCCCCGCACCGGCGGATCGTCGTACCCCAACTCCTCGCCATCGGCGATCCGGAACATCTCGCGGACCAGGTCGAGGCCGGTGACCTCCTCGGTCACCGGGTGTTCCACCTGGAGGCGGGTGTTGACCTCGAGGAAGGAGATCGTGCCGTCCTGACCGACCAGGAACTCACACGTGCCCGCGCCCACATACCCGGCCTCACGCAAGATCGCCTTCGACGCCCGATACAACTCCGCGTTCTGCTCCTCGGACAGGAAGGGCGCGGGGGCTTCCTCGACGAGCTTTTGGTGTCGGCGCTGGAGGGAGCAGTCGCGGGTGGAGACCACGACCACGTTGCCGTGCTGGTCGGCCAGGCACTGGGTCTCCACATGCCGCGGGCGATCCAGGTACCGCTCCACGAAGCACTCACCGCGCCCGAAGGCGGCCACCGCCTCGCGCACGGCCGAGTCGTAGAGTTCGGCGACCTCGTCCAGGGAGCGGGCGACCTTCAAGCCGCGTCCGCCGCCGCCGAAGGCCGCCTTGATCGCGATCGGGAGGCCGTGTTCGCGGGCGAAGGCCACGACTTCTTCCGCGCCGGAGACCGGGTCGGGGGTGCCGGCGACCAGGGGGGCGCCGGCGCGTTGGGCGATGTGGCGGGCCGCGACCTTGTCGCCCAGGTCCCGGATGGCCTGCGGGGGCGGGCCGATCCACGTCAGCCCCGCGTCCAGCACGGCCTGGGCGAAGTCCGCGTTCTCCGACAGGAAGCCATAACCGGGGTGGACCGCGTCCGCGCCGGACTCGGCCGCCGCGGCCAACACCTTGCCCATGTCCAGGTAACTGGTGGCCGGAGTGTCACCACCCAACGCGTACGCCTCATCAGCAACCCGCACATGCAACGCGTCCCGATCCGGGTCCGCGTACACCGCCACACTCCCGATCCCGGCATCCCGACAAGCACGGGCAACACGGACAGCGATTTCGCCACGGTTGGCGATGAGCACCTTGCGCATGGGTCTCCGATTCCCTTTTCCCACCGGCCGCGTCACCCGGTTCGGGTGCGTCGGCTCCGCTGACGGCGCCGCCAGCGTCGTCACCTTCGTCAACGGCCGAGTGCCGTCAGGCGTGCCGGCCGTGGCGGGCCGACCGCCCGCCACGGCGGCCCGCGTCCCGGGCGCCCCGGGTAAGGCGCCGCTCATGCGGTCCACGACCCGGGCGCGCGGTAGCCGAGGGCGCCGGCGCGGCCGGGGCCCGGGTGGTCCCAGCTCACCCGGGGGCGGCCCGGGCCACGGGCCGGGCCACGGCGCGCGCCCTGGGCCAGGGCGGCGAACACCGCGGCGAGCGCGGCGACTTCCTCGGCGGCCGGCGCGCCGCGTACGACCCGCAGGTGGGCGTCGGCGGCCAGCTCGGACGGGGTGCCGGCGGTGGGCTGCTCGTGGACGGCGCTGGGCGCGCCGCCGTGCCTGGTCGCGCCCATCACACCGGCGGGTTTCCGTGCTTGCGGGAGGGCAGGTCGGCATGCTTGGTGCGGAGCATGGCCAGCGAGCTGATCAGCGCGGAGCGGGTCTCGCGCGGGTCGATGACGTCGTCCACCAGGCCGCGTTCGGCCGCGTAGTACGGGTGCATCAGCTCGGTCTGGTACTCCTTGATCTTCTGCTGGCGCACCGCGTCCGGGTCGTCGGCGGCGGCGATCTCGCGGCGGAAGATGACGTTGGCCGCGCCCTCGGCGCCCATCACGGCGATCTCGTTGCTGGGCCAGGCGAGCGAGACGTCCACGCCGATGGAGCGCGAGTCCATGACGATGTACGCGCCGCCGTACGCCTTGCGCAGGATTACCTGGACGCGGGGGACGGTGGCGTTGCAGTACGCGTAGAGGAGCTTGGCGCCGTGCCGGATGATGCCGCCGTGTTCCTGGTCGACGCCGGGCAGGAAGCCGGGCACGTCCACGAGGCTGACCAGCGGGATGTTGAAGGCGTCGCAGGTCTGCACGAAGCGCGCGGCCTTCTCGCTGGCGTGGATGTCCAGGACGCCGGCGAGCGAGGCGGGCTGGTTGGCGACGATGCCCACGACGTGCCCGTCGAGCCGGGCGAGGGCGCAGATGATGTTGGTGGCCCAGGTGGGTTGGACCTCGAAGAAGTCGTGGTCGTCCACGATCTCCTCGATGACCTGGCGCATGTCGTACGAGCGGTTGGGGTCGCCGGGCACCAGGTCGAGCAGCGCGTCGGTGCTGCGGTCGGCCGGGTCCTCGGTCTCCTCGACGGGCGCGGTCTCGCGGTTGTTCTGCGGCAGCATCGACAGCAGGTAGCGGACCTCTTCGAGGCAGCTCTCCTCGTCGTCGTAGGCGAAGGCCGCCACGCCCGAGACGCTGGCGTGCACGTCGGCGCCGCCGAGGCCGTTCTGGCTGATCTCCTCGCCGGTGACGGCGCGCACGACGTCGGGCCCGGTGATGAACATCTGCGAGCTCTCGCGGACCATGAAGACGAAGTCGGTCAGCGCGGGGCTGTACGCGGCGCCGCCGGCGCAGGGGCCGAGCATGACGGAGATCTGCGGGATGACGCCGGAGCAGCGGGTGTTGCGCTGGAAGATGCCGCCGTAGCCGGCGAGCGCGGTGACGCCCTCCTGGATGCGGGCGCCGGCGCCGTCGTTGAGGGAGACCAGCGGGGCGCCGGCGGACTCGGCCAGGTCCATCAACTTGTGGATCTTCTGCGCGTGGGCCTCGCCGAGCGCGCCGCCGAAGATCCGGAAGTCGTGGGCGTAGACGAAGACGGTGCGGCCGTGCACGGTGCCCCAGCCGGTGATGACGCCGTCGGTGTGCGGCTTCTTGTGTTCGAGGCCGAAGCCGCTGGCGCGGTGTCGGCGCAGCGTCTCGATCTCGTGGAAGGAGCCCTCGTCGAGGAGCAGGTCGATGCGCTCGCGGGCGGTGAGCTTGTTCTTGGCGTGCTGGCGCTCGGTGGCGGCCGGGTCGCCCGCGTAGATGCCCTCCTTCAACTCCCGGAGTTTCAGGAGCTGTTCGGGCAGTCCGCCGGTGCTCGGGTCCTCGGGCAGGTCGTCGGTGGTGATCCGCCGATCGTCGGTGATGCTCATGGTGCGCGTCCCCCTGGGCTTTGCTGGTGTCAGGCCGCTACGGCGGCTGTGGGTGCGAGGGCGTCGAGGGTCTTGGCCAGTCGGCGCTCGTCGTTGGTGGTGAACGACGTCAGGTCGGGCACGATGCGTCGGCACAGGCCGCTGAGCACCTTGCCGGGGCCGACCTCGACGAAGTGGGTGACGCCGGAGGCGGCCATCAGCCGCACCGAGCCGGTCCACCGCACCCGGCCGGCGAGTTGGCGGCGCAGCGCGTCGGTGATGCCGCGCGCGCTGGTGGCGTAGTCGGCGGTGACGCCGGAGATCACCGGGGTGCTGGGCTCGCGGAAGGTCACCTGGTCCAGTTCGGCGGCGAACTCCTCCTCGATGCCGCGCATCAGCGCGCAGTGGAAGGGCGCGCCGACCGGCAGCGCGATGGCCTTGACGGCCCCGGCCCGCTGCGCGGCCTCGCGGACCTTCTCGATGGCGCCGGCCTCGCCGGAGACCACCGACTGGCCGGGCTCGTTGTCGTTGGCGACCTCGGCGACCTGGCCGGTCTCGGCCGCGACGTCGGCGCAGATCTCCTCGACGGTGGCCAGGTCCAGGCCGAGCACGGCGGCCATGGCGCCGGGCACCTCCGCGTTGACGCCGGCCATCAACTGGCCCCGGCGGCGCACCAGGCGCAGCGCGTCGCGCCAGTCGAGGACGCCGGCGGCGACCAGGGCGGTGTACTCGCCGAGGCTGTGACCGGCGACGACGTCGGGGTGCACGCCCCGGTCGCCGAGCACGTCGAGGGTGACCAGGCTGGTGAGGAAGACCGCGGGCTGGGTGATGGCGGTGTCGCGCAGCGCGTCCTCGGGGCCCTCCCAGCACAGCTTGGAGAGCGGGATGCCGAGGATGTCGTCGGCCTGCCGGTAGTAGGTCTCCACCAGGTCGGGGCGGGTCGCGATGACGTCGAGGCCCATGCCGACCTTCTGCGAGCCCTGGCCGGGGAAGAGGAACGCGGTCTTGCCGCGCTCACCCGTGGCCTCGCTCGCGGCATCGCTCGCCGCCTCGCTCGCGGCGGAGGCGGCCGGGGCCGTCGCGGTGGCCGTGGTTGCCGGGGGCACGGGGGAGGCCGTGGGCGCGGGGTGCTGGGTGTCGGTGTGCGTCATGGCGTACTCCTCACGCGCTCGGCAGCTTGCTGAGGCGCATCGTGTCGTCCGGGCGGGGCCGCGGCGGGGCGGGGGGCGGGGTGGCGGGCTTGGTGTCGCGTACGAAGAGGACCACCAGGACCGCGCCGACCAGGGTGATGGCCGCGGCGTACCAGGCGCCGTTCTCCATGCCCTCGGTGACGGCCTTCTGCTTGAGCGCGGCGGCGGCCTCGGCGGTCGCCTCGCCCTTGCGCTGGAGGTCGATCATCTCCTCGGTGGCCGCGTCGGTGCGGTTGCTCATCAGCGCGCCCATGATGGCGATGCCGACCGCGTTGCCCACCTGGCGGATCATGGTGCCGGCGCTGGCGGCCACGCCGACCTGGTCCTGCGGGGCGGAGGAGATGGTCAGCTCGGAGGCGACGGGCATGGCGACGCCCATGGCCAGGCCGGTCAGCAGCATGCCGGGCAGCAGCAGGGTCCAGGAGCCGGAGTCGCCCTTGGGGTCGGCCAGCGTGTAGAGCGCGATGCCGACGGCCATCAGCGTCATCGCGAAGATCAGGGCCTTGCGGACGCCGGCCTTGGCGACGATCCGGCCGCCGACGGGCGCGCCGATCATCAGCATCAGCGTCATCGGCAGCAGTCGGACGCCGGTCTCCTGGGCGCTGAGGTCCAGGCCGGTCTGGAGGTAGATCGACAGGTAGAAGATCACCGAGAACATGCCGGCGCCGAGCAGGAACGAGGTGGCGATGCTGCCGCCGAAGGACGGCCGGCGGAACCAGCTCAGGTCCATGATGGGCGCCTTGGAGCGGGCCTCCACGGCCAGGAAGCCGGCCAGCAGGACGACGCCGCCGGCGAGCAGACCGAGCACCTTGGTGGAGGTCCAACCCCAGGAGTTGCCGTTGATCAGGGCCAGGTTGATACAGAGCAGCGAGGCGCTGAGGGTGACGAGGCCGGGCAGGTCGATGGAGTTGCCGGTGCTCGCGCGGCGCTGGTCGGCGCCCATGCCGGCGAGGGCGGCGAAGATGACGACCGCGCCGATCGGCACGTTGATGAGGAAGATCCACTCCCAGCCGGCGTGGTCCACCAGGAGCCCGCCGATCAGCGGGCCGAGCGCGGTGGCCAGGCCACCGACGGCGCCCCACATCATGATGCCCTTGGCGCGCGCCTTGCCCTCGAAGGAGGAGTAGACGATGGCCAACGTCAGCGGCATGACGACGGCGCCACCCACACCCTGGACCACGCGGCCCACGTGCAGGGTGGTGATGTGCTCGGCGCCGAGCAGGGTGATCTCGCCCGCCGCGGCGCACAGCACCGAGCCGGCGAGGAAGACGACCACGCCGATGACGTAGATCACCCGCTGCCCGTACAGGTCACCCAGCCGGCCCGCGGTGACGATGAGGACGGCCAGCGCCAGCATGTACGCGTTGGCCACCCACTCCAGGTCGTCGAAGGAGGCGTCCAGGTCGTCGCCGATGGTCGGCATGGCCACGGTGACGACGGTGACGTCGAGCAGCGCGATGAACAGGCCCAGCAGCGCGGCCAGCAGGGTCAGACCGGGCTTGTTGCGCGGTGGCAACGCCCGTAGGTGCAAGGTGTTTCCCGACATGAGGTGTCCTCGTGCCCTTCGTCTCGGTGTCAGCCCGCCCGTTGGCGGTCCACGAACGCGATGATCAGATCGGCCACTTCCTGCGCCTGTTCCACGTGGCAGAAGTGGCTGAAGCGGGGGTCCATGCACAGCTCGGCGCTGGGCATGTCCGCCTGGAGCGCATCGGCACGATCGCCCAGCATCCCCGGGTCGTTGGGGCTGCCGATCACCAGCGTGGGAACCGATACGTGGGAAAGCGCGAGCGAGGACGCCGCGCTGTACTGGTCGAAGAGGGCCAGGAACGCCTGGGGGCCCATCTTCTCCAACATCTTGCGCACCATGGTGTTGAAGATGTCGGGGTCCATCGTGTGGGCCCGCGGGCCCAGCCGGGTCTGGAGTCCGGCGGTCATCACGGCCGCGAACTGCTGCCGGAAGCCGTCGAAGATCGCCCAGTCCACGGGTTGGGTGGGCGACCAGTAGAAGGGTGAGAGCAGGATCAGCGCGTCCAGCTTGGGGTTGGCGCCCGAGGCCAGCCACTGGAGCACCGAGTTGGCGCCCATGGAGTGCGCGATGAGCACCGAGACCGGCTCGGGCATCATCTGCAGGCCGCCCTCGATCCACTGGCCGCTGGTGGCCCGGGCGCGCCAGCGGTAGGTGCCGCCGGAGCGCCAGGGCATGTCGAGCGGGAAGCTGCGGAAGCGCCCGGACAGGAGCTGGCTCAGCTTGGTGTAGCTGCTCCAGTCGTCCTCCAGGCCGTGCACGAGCGCGGCGGCGGGCAGCTCGGCGAACCGGTGGACGGCCAACTCCTCGCCGTACAGCAGCGACGCCTTCACCGGGGCGGGGCCGGGCTCGGGGCTCATGCCCGGCTCCGGGGCGGCTCGACGCGCAGCAGGGTGAGGTTGCCGCGCGGGCCGACCGCGCCGACCACGGCGCTCTCGCGCACGCCGCGCACCAGGTGCTGGGCGAGGCCCAGCACCGGGGTCGCCGACGCCTGCGGGGCGCCGGTGGTCACGGTCAGGGCGGTGGCCGCGCCGCGCGTCTTGGCCCAGTCCTCGGCCGCCTGGGCAACGTGCGCGCCGCCGGTGGCCGGCAGGGACAGGTGCAGCACGCCGGGCGGGGTGCCCAGCGCGTCGAGCGCGGCGGCCAGGACGCGCTGGGCGGCGGCCGGGTTGCCGGGGACGGTGCGCCGCGAGCCACCGGTGAGCAGGGCGTGCACGGTGGCGCCGCGCTCGGCGGCGCGCTCGGGGCGCTCCAGGTGCAGCAGGCAGGCGCCGGCCGCGTCTACGCCGGGACCGGTGACGGTGCGGGCGGCGGCCGGCGGGCGGCCCTCGACGGCGCCGACCAGCACCGCGTCGGCCCGGTCGGCGGCCATCGCGCGGGCGCCGACCAGGGCCGATTCGAGCCCGGCGGTGAGCAGGTTGACCAGCGTGATGTTGAAGGCGCGCAGGCCGTGCGCGATGCCGAGCCGGCCGGCGGGGACGTTGACGGAGAAGTTGGGGCACTCGACGGGGCTGATCCCGGCGATGCCCTCGGCCAGCAGGGCCCGGTCGATGCGGTCGACGACGGCGTCGACGGCGAAGTTGGTGCCGAGCGCGACGCCGACCCGCTCGGGGGCGTGTTCCGTGGCGCCGGCGGCGGCCTCGTTGGCGTGGGCCAGGGTGAGCTGGACGGCGGCGAGCGCGGCCCGGGTGGCCTCGGGCAGGAACCGCCAGCCGCGCTTGCCGAGGAACTCGGCGGGCGCGAAGTTGTCCAACTCGGCGATGGCCCAGGGGCGTTCGTTGTCGGTCGGCTCGGCGCGCCAGAGGTCGGCGGCTTGGGCCAGCTCCCGGGCCCCGATGGCGGGGCGGCTGATGGCGCCGACGCCGGTGATGGCGACCGGTGCCGCGGTGGACGTGTTCACGCTGCTCCCTCCCGTGAGGACACGGGGCGACCACGCCTGGCGGTCCACCCGTGGGTCTCGTTCGTGGTGGTCGCGGCGGGGTCCGTCGCGTCGGGTGTGAGGGCCGCGATGGCGACGGAGATGTTGTTGCCGCCGAACGCGTACGCGTTGACGAGCACCGCGCTGCCGGCGCTGGCCTGCGGCGCCTCGCGGACCACCCGCAGCTCGCAGGCGGGGTCGAGGGTGCGCAGGGTGCCGACCGGCGGCACCGTGCCGTCCCGCAGCACCAGGGCCGCGGTCAGGCAGGAGAACGCGCCGGCGGCGCCGCCACTGTGGCCAAGGGACGCCTTGATGGCCGTCACCGGCACCTCGGGCGTGCGCGGGCCGAGCAGGGCGGCCGTGGTGCGGCTCTCCACCGCGTCGTTGGCCGGCGTTCCGGTGCCGTGGCAGAGCACCGCGCCGATGTCGCCCTGGCCGAGCCCGGAGCGGTGCAGCGCCTCGCGCACCGCGCGCAGCGCCTGGGTGCCCTCGGGGTCGGGCGCGGTCTCGTGGAAGGCGTCGCAGCTCCACCCGGAGTCGAGCACCCGGGCGTAGGGGCTGGCGCCCCGGCCGCGCGCGTGGGCGGCCGACTCCAGGACGAGGAAGGCGGCGCCCTCCCCGTACACGGTGCCGGCGCGGTCGGTGTCGAAGGGCCGGCAGGGGCCGGGCTCGGCGGCGCCCAGGCGCAGGAACGCGCCGACGGCGGGCCGCGAGACGGCCTCGGTGCCGCCGACGAGGACCACCTCGGCCTCGCCGGCGCGGATCATCTCGGCGCCCATGGCCACCGCGTAGGCGCCGGCGGCGCAGGCGGTGGAGACGGTCAGGCCCGGGCCGTGCAGCGCCAGCCGCTCGGCGAGCAGGCCCTGGGTGTCGTACGGGTACCACTGGAGGCCGGTCAGCTCGCGCCGGCCGTCGCGCTCGGCCTCGCGCAGGTCGCTGTCGCCGTTGCCGGTGCCCACGACCATGCCGACGCCGTCGAGCACCGTGGGCCCGGCGTCCGCGAGGCCGGCGTCGCGCAGCGCGTCGCCGGCGGCGGCCAGCGCGAAGCCGCTGGGCCGGCCCGGCTCGTCGCCGGGGTGCGGGGCCGGTCGCGGGGCGTCGGTGACCGGGTAGGTGTGGGTGCCGTCGACGGCGGTGCCGGGCGCGACGAGCGGGCGCACCGGGACCTCGCCGCGCAGCAGCCGCTCCCAGTACTCCCCCGGGTCGTTGCCGAGCGGCGAGACGACCCCCAGTCCGGTGATGACGACGTCGGTGGTCATCAGGAGGCCCAGGTCAGTTCGTCGGACGGGCGCATGACGGCGATGGCGTAGTCCACCTTGGAGACCAGCTCGTCGTCCACGTAGCTCTCGCCGCTCATGATCACGTTGTCGCCGACGAACTGGTCGATGCGGACCTCGTGGCGGAGCGTGTCCCCCGGGTAGACGGGGCGGCGGAACTCCATGCCGCGCGCGGCGGCCAGGATCAGCCCGCCGTTGCGCTCGCGCGCCTGGGACTTCACGTGCCGCATCCACAGGAGCGCGCCGCCCTGGCCCCAGGACTCCATGAGGAGCGCGGGCGGGTAGGCGAAGGCGCGGGTGGGTGCCCCGGGGGCGATGCCCGCGTAGCACGGCTCGCTGCCGGTCACGGTCTTCGCGGTGGTGATCCGGTCCGGGGGTGCGATGTCGAGCACCTTGTCCACGAGCAGGATCGGGTGGGCGTGCGGTATCAGTTCGCGCAGCTCGGCGTAGTCGATCATGAAGTCCCCGTACGTTGGGTGGCCTGGCGGCCGGTGGGCCGGCGGTGGCCGGTCAGGCGGCGCCCGATCCGGTCGGTTCCTCGGCGGGAAGCACGCGGAACGCCATCTTGACGAGTGCCGCCTTGGCCTCCCCGTTGGTGCAGTGCGCGACGACGCGCACGGTGTCGTTACCGGCGTCGTCGTGGCCCGCCTGGCACACGCAGCGCACCTGGAGGGTGTCGCCGGGGCGCAGGGCGGTGGTGAACCGCACCGAGGAGATCTCGGCCGGCTCGACGAAGGTCCGCTCGCCTCGGTGGGCGCGCACCAGGCGCAGCACCGCGTCGAAGACGGACTCGATGATGAAGGCGCCCGGGTAGACGGTGAACTCGGGGTAGTGGCCCTCGAGGTACGGGTCGTCGTCGCGGACGGTCTTGCGGACGACGACCTCCGTCTCGGAGATGACCGCGATCTCGTCCACCGGGTCGATGGGCGTGGCCCGCAGCCTGCCGGTGACCGGCGTGAAGGCCGGCCCGGCGGGGGCGGTGGTGCCGCCCCCGGCCTCCTGGGTGGTGGTCACAGCGACACTCCGCCGTCGACCTCGATGACCTCGCCGGTGATGTACTTGGCCCGGTCGGAGACGAGGAAGGACACCAGGTAGGCGACCTCGTCGGCGCCGCCGTAGCGCTTCATCGGGATGGACTTGAGGGCCTCGGCGCGGATCTTCTCCGGCAGCGCCTCGGTCATGTCGGTCTCGATGAAGCCGGGCGCGACCACGTTGACCCGGATGCCGTACCCGGCGACCTCCTTGGCCAGCGAGGCGCTCATGCCCTGGATGCCGGCCTTGGAGGCGGAGTAGTTGGACTGGGTGGCGTGGCCGTAGACGCCGGAGATGGAGGACATGTTGACGATGACGCCCTCCTTGCGCTTCATGAAGTCGAAGACGATCGAGCGGCAGAAGTTGAACGTGCCGTTCAGGTTGGTGTCGATGACGGCCTGCCAGTCCTCGTGCGGCATGAGGACCATCGGGTTGTCCCGCACGATGCCGGCCGAGTTGACGAGAACGCTGACCGGGCCGAGCGCCGCCTTGGCGTCCTTGATGAACGCCTGCACCGCGGCGTAGTCGGCCACGTCACAGGGCGCGTGGTAGACCTGCGCACCCTGTTCGCGGATGAGCTTCTCGGTCTCGGCCGCGGCGTCGTTCCCGCTGCGGTAGCAGAACGCGACGTCGTAGCCGTCGGTCGCCAACTGGACGGCGCAGGCGCGGCCGATGCCGCGCGAGCCGCCCGTGACGATCGCCATGGGGCGCTGGGTGTCGGTCTCGGTCACTGTTCTCGTCCTCTCGTCCGTGCGTTCGGGGCGCTACGGCGTCAGCCGCAGCCGCCCGCGGTGTCGTGGTCCATGGAGCCGTGCCGCTGGATCAGGTCGGCGGGGATGTCGGCCAGCGGGTCGGGGCCCCACTCGGCGTCGACCAGCGGGTAGTTCTCGGTCTGGGGCTCAGTGGCTACTGCGGTCATCGCTCAGCTCTCCTTCACGCGGCCTTGCTCGCGGCGGTGGCGAGCGCCTCTTCCAGCGTGGTCACGAAGTCGTCCAGCCGGTCCAGGCCCCAGAAGCGGTGCCGGCCGACCTTGAAGTACGGGACGCCGAACACGTCGTCCTCGTACACGCGCATCAGGGCCTGCACGCCCGCCTCGCGGATGTGCGCCTCCTCGGGCGCGTTCACCAGGGCCTCGGCGTCCAGCCCGGCGTCGAGGCACACCCGGCGCAGCGTGTCGCGGTCGCAGATGTCCTCGCCGCGCTCCCAGCGGGCGGCCATCGCCGCGGTGTAGTAGGCGCGGTGGACGCCCAGCTCCTTGGCCTTGATCCAGGCCAGGTGCGGCAGCTCCCACCACTCGTCGCCCTTGTCGATCGGCCACTTCATCGGGTAGCCGTACTTCTGCGACAGGCGCTTGGTGTCGTTGAGGATGTACAGGTGCTTGGCCTTGCTCATGGCCACGTAGTGGAACTCGCCACCCTGCTCCTCAAGCGCCTTGCTGCTGATCGCGTCGGGCTCGAAGAACGGGATGTACTCGATGAGGTCCTGGGCGTTCGGGACGCGCTCCTCCAACTGGCGCACCGCCATCCAGCTGAACGGCGAGCGCAGCGAGAAGTACAGGCGCGGCGGCTTCCTCACGCGGCACCCCCGAGCAACGTCGCCTGGGTGGCCTCGTCCAGGACGGCGACCGTGCCGGCCCGCTCGCCCCGGCTGATGGCGTACCCGTGCATGATCGTGCCGGTGGCGGCGCGCTCCAGGGTGTCGCCGCGGCGCACGTAGCAGTCCATGCGCGCGGTGTACATGGTGTCCTTGAGGATGTCCTCGACCTTGAAGACGGTGTGCACCGTCTCCTCCATGTAGATGTCCGAGAGCATCTGCACGCGGGCCCGCGAGACCACCGGAATCCAGCCGCGCTCGTCGAGCAGCTTGCCGACGGCCAGGCCACGGTCGGCCAGGAAGCGGTCCACGACCTCCTCCATCGTGCGGATGTACGCGGAGTGCTGGAGCCGGTCGGAGAAGTGGCAGTAGTAGTACGGCGCGCGCCAGTCCCACAGGTAGGCGCCCGAGCCCTCGGGGGCGAGCACGTCGGCGACGGTGCTCCCGGCGGGGATCTCCAGCGTGGCCTTGGCCGAGTTGGTCAGCGCGGCGACGTCCGGCACGACGTACGGCTCCAGGATGGCCGGCACCGGCTCGGAGCCCGAGCCGTCCTTGACGGCGACCAGGGCGACCTGCACCTTGCCCTTGAGGACGGTGACGGTCTCGCCCTCGCGCTCCACCGTCAGGGACACGTTGAACGGCGCGCCCTGGCCCGGCTTCGGCTTGCCGGAGACGACGGTGGCGTACACCTGCTCCTCGGCCTCCAGGGCCACCGGCAGCTGCACGGAGGAGTCGACGATCTCCAGGCCGAGTCCGTAGCGGTGGTAGATGTCGCGGACGCCGACGCCTCGGTCGCGGAAGTACTGCAGCACCCCCTCCTCGACCAGGTACATGAAGTGCTTGAACCCGATCCAGGTGCGGATGTTGGCGCCCTCGTAGCGGGGGCTGCCGACGTAGCTGGTCGGCTGTCCGTCGAGCAGTTCGGTCACGGTTGTTCCTCCTTCGGATGAGTCAGCGGCGGACCGGGGGTCGCGGAGGAAGTCGGCGACCTCCGCGGTCATCTCCTCGGCCCGGTCGATGTGGCAGAAGTGGCCGTAGCCGGGGCGGCTGCGCAGTGTCGCGGCGGGCACGGCGTCGGCCAGGGCGCTCGCGCGCATCGGTGTCAGCCCCTCGTCGCCGGGCCCGACGTAGATCAGCGTGGGCACCGTGACACGGGACAGGTCGAGGTGGCCGGAGTCCTCGAACGCCGCGTAGAAGACGGGGAACGCGCTGGGCACGGCCCGCTCGAGCAGCTTGCCCTCCATCAGGGCCAGCACCTCGCGGTCCATCCGGGCGGCGCGCGGGCCCAGCGAGACCCGTAGCCCCTCCACCAGCACGCGGCGCAGCGCGGCCACCGAGCGCGTCCGCAACTGGTCGCTCAGCGGGAACCCGGCCGGCCGGTAGAACGGCGCGACCAGCACCACGGCTTCCAACTCGGCCACCACGTCGTCCTGTTGGGGCAGGTCGGCGAGGTGGGCCAGGATGGCGTTGGCGCCGAAGGAGTGGCCGAGCAGCGCCCGGGGGCGCTCGGGCAGCAGCGCCAGGGCGCGCCGCAGCCAGTCGGCCGGGCTGCCCTCGGCGGTCCACGCGTAGTCGGTGCCGCCGCACCAGGGCAGGTGCAGCGAGTACGGGGTGTACCCGGGCAGCGCGCCGAGCACGGTGCGCCAGCTCTTCCAGCCGTCCTCCATGCCGTGCGCGGCGACGATCGGCGGACCGCTCCCGGGGCCCCGCCACACCTGCACGGGTCCCTCGGTCGCGACCAGCGTCCAGCCGTCCACCACGGTCATGCCGCGGCCCCCGCTTCCCGCCGGGCCCCGGCACGGGTCACGTCCACGGTCAGCCAGGCGTCGTCCGCGTCGCCGCAGCGCACGGTCAGACCGGCCGCGTCGTCGTCGGCCCCACCGGCGAGCCTCGCGGCCGCCGCGGCCAGGTGGACCACGCCCGCCGCGCCGTACAGCTCACCCACGGCCGGCTGGCCGTCGGCCGGACCCGGGTCGCTGGTGTGGCGGGTGACCGGACCGACGGTGATCCCGGTGTCGGTGGGCCAGGCGCCGGGGCGGCCGAGCAGCACGCAGCCGGCGCCGGCGATCAGCTCGCCGGGGTCGCCGGGGCGCAGCGCGGCCAGCGCGCGGGCCACCGGGTCGGCGGGTTCGACGCCGACGACGACGGCGCGCTCGGCGCGCCCGGCGAGCAGCAGCACCCGGGCCAGGCGCACGGCGTCGAGCCCCGCCGTCGCGCCGGAGCACACGGCCAGGTTGGGGCCGGTGAAGCCGTACCTGATGGCGATCGAGGACGCGATGACGTTGCTGGACGCGTTGGGGGCGTCCAGCGGGCTGACGACGTTGCCGCCGCGCGAGCGCATGTCGTCCAGGACCGTGCTCACCGTCTCCACGTTGCCGAGGTTGGAGGCGACGACGACGGCGGTGCCCGGCGCGTACGGCAGCGGCTCGGTCAGCTTGCCCGGGGGCAGCCCGAGCGCGCGGTGCGTGGCGCACAGCGCGAGCCGCGTTGACGGCTCCTTGCCGAGCAGGCCCTTTCGGCCCAGCACGTCCTTGGCGTCATCGGGCCCGCAGGCCGGCTCGACGGGCGAGCCGGGCAGGTCGGCCGCGGTCAGCCCGGGCACGTGCGTGGCCCAGCCGGCGACGGACAGCGGCTGGTCGGCCGCGCGGTCTTGGGTGCGGGTCTCAGGCATCGACGGCCTCCACGATCGTGACGGCGTTGACGCCGCCGAAGCCGAACGCGTTGATCTGCGCGATCCGCGGCCGGGCGGCCAGCGGCTCCCCGATCACCAGGGCCAGCTTCTCGGCCTCCGGGATCGCGGTGCGCAGCCCGGTGACCGGCGGCACGGTGCCCTTCCGCATGGCCTGGCAGGCGACGAGCACGCTCATCAGGGCCGCGCCGCCCGAGGTGTGCCCGATGGCGCCCTTGATGCCGGTGACGGCGGGCGCGTCGGCCGGCGCGACGTCGGCGAAGAGTTCGGTGAGCGCGGTGGCCTCGGTCGGGTCGTTCAGCGCGGTGGAGGTGCCGTGCGCGACGACCAGGTCCACCTCGCCGGGCTCGATGCCGGCGCGCTGGTGGGCCTCGCGCATCGTGGCGAGGACGCCGCCCGGGTCGGGCGCCGTCTCGTGGAACGCGTCGCAGCCGATGCCCACGCCGCGCACGAGGCCGAACGCCGGCTTGTCCGAGGGCAGTTCGAGGACGACGGCGGCGGCGCCCTCGCCGAGCAGCACGCCGTCCCGGTCGGTGTCGAAGGGGCGTACGGTCTCGGCCGTGGTGGTGCCCACCCGGCCGATCATGGTGAGCATCGACTCGGTGAGGGTGTCGCAGCCGGCGGCCACGACCGCGTCGGCCTCGCCGAGTTCGAGCAGGTCGGCGGCGAGCGCGAGGGCGTAGCCGGAGGCGGCGCACGCGTTGGCGAGTGTGTGCACCTCGGTGACGCCGGGCGCCACGGAGCGCACGGCCTCGTTGAAGTGCGTCTGGGCCAGGCGCAGCGCCGCGTCGTCGCCGTGCCACTGCTCCACGGCGCGCAGCTCGCGCAGCCCGGTGCCGACGATGACCGCGACCCGGCTGGTGTCCGGGTCCACGCCGGCCTCGGCGAGCGCCCCGGCGACGGCCTGGGCCAGCCAGCGCCCGGAGAGCCGCACGTCCTCGCCGACGCCGTACGGCACGCCCACGGCGACGGCGGCGCCCCCCGCGGCGCCGCTCGCGCTGACGGCCTCGGCGACCGAGGCGCGGTAGGCGCGCTCGGTGGCGTCGTCGATGCCGTACCCGTGGGTGACGTTCAGCTTGGCCGGGTCGCCGGCGCGCAGCGGGGAGGCCCCGCTGCGCCCGGCGAGCAGCGCGTCGAACGTGGCGTCGAGATCGCCGTGGCAGCTCACCATGGAGCTACCCGTGATCGCCACCGGCACGACTCCACCCCCTGACGACGGCCGCCCCGGCCGCGCCTTCGGCGGACCGCGTGGTGATCAGCGACAGTTCGCCGTCCCGCGCGGGCTCCGCCCGGTGCCGGGCGAGCAGCGCGGCGAGCTGGAAGGCGCCGGAGGCGCTGAACGCCTCGCCGGTGGCCTCCTTGACCCGCAGCCGCTGGGCGCCCTCGCCGACGATCGCGCCGATGGCGCGCTCCTCGGCGTCGTCGAGCAGCGTCATCCCGTTGGCGGCGGTGGCCACCGTGGTGATGTCGGCCGCGGTGACGCCGGCGCGCTCCAGGGCGCGGCTGATGCACAGGCCGAGGCCACGGCTGAACTCGCCGTCGGGGCCCGGCGGGTCGAAGACCCCGACCTCGACGGAGAGCACCTCGGCGTCCGGGGTGCGCCCGGCGGCCCGTACGGCCTCGGCGTTCTCGACCACGAAGACGGCCGCGCCCTCACCGGGTGCCGCGTCGCCGCCGTAGACGGACTGCGCGTAGTGCACGGCCCACGACTCCTGCGGGCTGAACTCCTCGACCGCGCCGGCCAACAGGGCTTCGGCGTACCCGCAGTTGATGAGGTTGCGGGTGTAGCGCAGCACGTTCAGCATGGCCATCGGGCCACCGGCGATGGTGGCGTTGGGGCCCTGGAGTCCGAACTTGATGCCCGACTGGCCGGCCGCGCAGTTCATCACCGCGTTCGGGAACAGCAGCGGGTTGACCAGGTAGGGACGGTCCTGGACGAACGTGTCCTTGCTGTAGTCGCTGGTCGACTTGGCGCTGCCGGCGGTGGTGCCGAGCGTGATGCCGATGCGGGCCCGGTTGTCGTCGTTGATCTCCAGGTCGCTGTCGGCCAGCGCCTCCTTGCAGGCGACCATGCCCAGCGAGGTGGAGCGGTCGAAGAACGAGGTGCCCTTGCGGCCGAGGTGGTCGCGGACCTTGAAGTCCACCAGCGCGTGCGCCTCGTTACGCGGCAGCTCCTCCTCGAACATCTCGCTGACGTCCACCGGGGCGGCCGGCGCGGCGAGCGCGGCGGCCAGCGCCTCGGGGCCGATGCCGGCGCCGGAGAGCACGCCGAAGCCGGTGATGGCCAGCGCGGTGGAGCGGGTGCCGGGCGTCGTGGCCGCCGCGGCGGGTGCGGTCGCTGTGCTCACTCGGGCCTCCCCAGCATCACGATGGCGTTGTTGCCACCGAACGCGAAGCCGTTGACCTGCGCGATCCGCACGTCCGCGGCGCGTGCCTTGTTCGGCACGGGGTCGATCTTGGGCATGTCCGGGTCCGGGGTGTTGAAGTTGATGGTGGGCGGCAGGAACGAGCCCGCGATGCCGAGCACCGACGCGATCGCCCCGAGCCCGGATGCCGCGCCCATGGTGTGGCCGAGCATCGACTTGGTGGAGCTGATCGGCGGCGGGTTCTCCCCGAAGACGTCCACGACGGCGCTGGCCTCGACGAAGTCGTTGGCCGGCGTGCCGGTGCCGTGGGCGCAGATGTAGTCGACCTCTTCGGCCTTGACGCCCGCGTTGGCGTGCGCGATGCGCATGCACTCGGCGATGCTGTCCCGGTTCGGGGCGACCATGTGGTTGGCGTCGCAGTTGAGCCCGTAGCCGAGCACCTCGGCGTGGATGTGCGCGCCGCGCGCCTGGGCCGACTCCAGCGACTCCAGGAACATCGCCGCGCCGCCCTCACCGGTGATGATGCCGGAGCGGTTGGCGTCGAACGGCGAGCACGCCTTCTCGGTGAGCGCGCCGAGCCGGTAGAACCCGGCGTGCGACCAGCGGCCGACCGAGTCCGCGCCACCGGCGATCATGTAGTCCGCCTCGCCGGTACGGATCAGGTCGTACGCGTAACCGAGCGCGTAGTTGCTGGCCGAACAGGCGGTGGACAGGGTCACGGCGTCGCCGGTCAGGCGCAGTTCGCGGTTGACCGCCTGGGACAGCCGGGCGCTGGAGACCTGGCGGATCAGACCCGCGTCCAGGCCGCCCATGCCCGCCGTCAGCGAGTCCTCGGTGAGCTTCTCCAGCACCTGCGACTCGCCGCCGGTGGTGCCCATGCTCGATCCGGCGCGGGAGGCGGCCAGTTCGTCTTCGTCGATCCCGGCGTCCGCGACCGCGAGGCGGGCCGCGGACGCCGCGAAGAGGCTGGTACGGCCCCACTCGTCGACAGACAGCCGCCGGACCATGTCCTCTGGCCGGAAGGCGTGGACTTCGCCGGCCATGATGTAGGGGAATCCGGTGGGGTCGAAGCAGGCGATCGGCGAGACGCCGTTGACGCCTTCGCGCAGCCCCTCGCTGTACGCGGACGCCCCGATCCCGATGCTCGACACGGGCCCCAGGCCGGTGATGACTACCCGTCGGAGTGACATGAGGCTCAGCCCTGCCAACCAGCGTGCTCGGCGAGCACGTTGTAGACCTCGGTGAGGTTGATCATCTTGGGGAGCTCCGACTGCGGGATCTCCACCTTGTACTTCTTCTCCAGGCGGGCGAGGATCTCGATCGCGCGCAGCGAGTCGGCCTCGTGCTCCTCGATGAAGTGGCTGGTCTCCGAGATCTCCTCGGGCTCAAGCTCCAGCACCTCCGCGACGATTTCGCGGATCTCGTCGAGCTGCTCCTGCTTGGTGGCGGTCGACATTTATGGACACCTTTCTCGGGCTTCTGAGGGGAATTCAGAACGTCGATCTCTCGCGTTCCGACACTTCAACATTAGGCGGCCAGAAGGCGCCTGAGCCACCATCGATGGGTGTTCACAGATAGCCCAACAGCGCTTTTTCCAAGACCCACTTGGGGCCCGTTGTGCGCCACACCACAAAGGCCGTTCAATAATGAATAAGTCGTTACTCGCGAATAACAGAACCGCGATATCTGTTGCAGTTCAGTGACATCTCCCGGACCGCCGCCGTATTTCACCGGCCCCGGCAATGCCCGGATTTCCGTCGCGGCTGAGGTCCCGGTCGCACGCGCGGCCGTGGTCACGGCCCTTCGTCCGCGCGTGGCCCGGGTTCTCGGTATGCCCGCCCACACGCACCGGCGCCGGCCCCGCCGGTGCGCGCCGTCGTGACGGCGGCCTCCGGCCGGACCGGCGCTGGGGAGCGGCGCTCGGGTGGTGCGGGGGGCGGCGCCGGAGTGGAGCCGCCTCGGTACGCGGGTTACGCCTCGGCCGCGGCGGCGGCCGGCTGCTCCTGCGGCGGGGCCAGCACCGAGCTGGGGCGCATGGCGGTCATCACGGACTCCACGCGCAGCACCTCGCGCCCGTCGTCGGTGGTGGTGGCGCCCTCGAAGAACCAGGTGCCGGCGAAGGCGCGGCTGATGCGCACCTCGTGCCGCAGCACGTCACCGGGCAGCGCCCGCCCGACGACCTCGATGCCGCTCATCCCGCCGAACAGCGCGACCTGGCCGTCCGTCGCCTCCGGGTCCTGGTCCCAGGCGGCGAGCAGCGCCGCGCTCTGGCACCAGGACTCGATGAGCAGCGCCACCGGGTAGCCGTAGCCGGCGTCGGGCGTCGCGTCGGGAAGCTCCTGGTACCAGGGCTCGTTGACCGAGACGGCCTTGCGGGTCACGATCCGCTCGCCGGGGGTCACCTCGTCCACCCGGTCCACCAGCAGGATCGGGAAGCGGTGCGGGATCAGGGTCTTCAGTCGGTGCGGGCCGATGGGCCCGAACTCGGTGTCGGTCACTCGAACCACACTCCGTCGGATCTCGTCCCGGCGCGCGGCCAGGTGCGTGGGCGGTGCGGCGCTGCGCGCCGTCGGTCAGGCGGTACGGGCGAGGCGTCGGCCCGCGTCAGGCGGTACGGGCCCGGTCGTCGGCCCGCCCGTCAGGCGGTACGGGCGGGGCGGGGGCCCGCGCGTCAGGCGGCGTCGCGGTAGCGCAGGCGCAGCGTCGACGCCTTGTCGCGGTCGGTGCGGCAGCGCACCCGCACGTCGCGTTCGCCGTCGTCGCCGCGCTTGACGGTGCACTCCACGGTCAGCACGTCGCCGGGGAAGACCGGCGCGGCGAAGCGCACCGAGCGCACCTCGGCCAGCTCCGTACGCGCCCCGTCGGTGCGCTCGGCGTGCAGCCGCACCGCGTGGTCGACCGCGTCCAGCGTGAACACCCCCGGCAGCAGCGGGAAGTGCGGATAGTGCCCGGCGAACACGGGAGCCGACGGGTCGATGGTGATTCGGGTGTGGATGGTGCCGGCGTCGAGGCTGACCACCTCGGCGCCGGGCAGCAGGTCTACCGCGCTCATTTCAGTTCGCCAGCTTCCGCACGATCAGGTCATGGACATCGGACGGCCGATCGGCGTCGGCCGTTTCTCGTTCGCGTTCGGTGTTCCTGGTACGCGTTCGGTGTTTCTCGTACGCGTCGTCGTTCGCGGCACCCGGCCGCGGGCGGCGCACCGGTGCGGGCGCCCGCCCTTTCGGCACACGAGGCCGTATCCGGAATTGATTTTCCCGCCGGCCCCCACCGGCTTCCCCCGGGCCCGCGCCGACTCCGGCCGACTCCCGTCGCGATCCACGCCGCACGGCCAAGCCTGCGCTTTTCCCGTTCGGCGCCCCACCGCAAACGCTACGCGATGCCGCACCGGGCTCCGCGCCACTCATGGGTGTTGGGAAAAGCCGAATTCCCCCACGGAGCGCCGACGTACGGGTACACGCGGCGCGCCGACGTACGGGCATGCGGATGTGCGGGCAGGCCGACGTACGAGCAAGCGTCCGTACGGGCACGCGTCCGCGCCCCCGGCCGCTCGGGCAGGGACGCGGGCACGGCCGGCCCCACGCCTCGGCGGACCACACGGACGGGAGGACGGGAAGGCGGGAAGACGGGAAGGACTGGGGAGGGACGGATGGACGGGTGGGGCGGGTGGGGCGGGCGGCTGGGGTCAGAGCGCGAGGGTGCCGCGCAGCACGGTGCCGTCGGGGCCCGCCGTCGCCTTGACGCGCAGCAGCCGGGTGGAGTCGTCGTAGACCATGCGCAGTTCCATCGCGCGGAACGCGTCGAGCCGGGCCTGGCCGTCGGCGGTGCGCAGCGGCGGCACGCGCCACTGCGGCGCCGCCACCGAACGCAGCCAGGAGGTGAGCGGGCCGAGCACGCTCTGCTCGCGCAGGTAGACGTTGCGCGGGTGCTCGATCTGGTTGGCCGTCGCGTACTCGGCCGGGAAACGGCAGCGGTAGTAGGGCTCCGCGTTGTTCCAGGTGCCCTGCATGAGCCGGTTGCAGCGCGCGCAGCGGACCATGCCGCGCAGCGCGTACTCGCGGGACGTCGTGGACCCCGCGTCCCGCTCGGGCCGGGCGCGGCGGGCCTCGAAGCGCGCCCGCACCCGCTCGAAGACGTCGGTGGGCAGCACCGGCGTGCACAGGGCCGCGCCCTTGCCGCCGCTGCCGGTGGCCGCGTGGCCGGCGTAGCGCGGGTTGACGAGGATCGCGCGGACCGCGCTCTTGGACCAGGCCGCGGTGCCCTCACCGGTGCGCGGGCCGTGCGAGCCGGGGCTCGGCACCTCGTCGGCGGTCAGGCCCTCGGCGATGATCTGGAGGCCGCGGTCGTCCAGGTACTCGTCGAAGATGCGCCGGACGATCGGCGCGGTGCGCTCGTCGGGCACCAGGCGCAGCCCGGTCCCCTCGGGGCCGGCGACGGCGCGGTAGCCGTACGGCGGGCGGCCCCAGATGCGTGGCTTGCCGCCTCGTTCGGGCGCGTCGGTGGCGTGGGTCCCAGCGGTACCGGCGACGGCCCGCTGGGCCCGCTGGGACGATATTCGGTCATGGACCGGCGACGACAAATGCATGAAACTCCCCCGTAGTCATGTACGTCGTGTGATCGTGCGGAGCGCGGCGAGCGCGCGCCGCTCGGGCAGTGGCGTTCGAACGGTGACTCGTGACGTGCGGTGCCCCTCCCGCTCCCGTGGACCGCGTCGTTGCGGCACGGCGCCGGGTGGTGGTGGGCGGTACGAACTGGATGGGCCTGACCAGGGCCCGCGGCGGGATGGACCGGCCTTCCGGAGAGGCCAGATCGGCGTGTGTCCCGCGATGCCCTCACGCTAGGTCGGGCGCGTGGCACGGCACAACGCGGAGTCCACAAGATGCCAGCGGCGAAAGACGGTTTCGGCAGGCCACAATTGGCGGTGGCAAGTTGTTGTCTCCGGCCCCGAGATGCGGTACAAGCCGCCCCACAAAAACGGCGCAGGATGCTCCGGAAAACCGGTACAGCGTGCACCGTAAAAGCGGTACAGGCTGCACCACATCACTGGTACAGAATGCCCCGGAGGGCTGCCGCACAACGCGCGACAGCCCTCCGTTCCGCCCTTTGCGCGGCTCGCTACAACAGCCCCATCCGCAGCGTGTACACGCCCGCCTGAAAGCGCGAGGTGGCGCCGAGCGCGCGCATGATCTCGGCGACTCGGCGCCGGTAGGTGCGTACGGAAACCGACAATTCCCGGGCCGCGGCCTCGTCGGTGTAACCCTCGTACAGAAAGCGCAGGATCTGGGCCCCGGAGCCGCCGCGCAGATACTCGCTAATCTGCTCGTATTCGGTGAGCGGGATTGCGCGCCGCCAGTTGCTCATAAACATGTCGTGCAGCGCCTTGACCACGACGGGGGCGCGGACCAGCGACGCCTGGTTGTCGCCCGCCTCGGGGTCGGAGCGCACGAGCGCGACCCGGTTGTCGATGATGACCAGCCCGCGCTGCGACTCCCCCGCGAGTCGCACCTGGACCGTCTCGGCGGTGTCGCCGGAGCGCTCGATCTCCCCGAGCCGGTGCGCGACGGCGACCTCCGGCGAGCAGATGAGCCGCACCCGCACCGCGCCGGCCCAGCGCCCCGCCAGCTTCTCCAGCACCCCCGTCAACACCTTGACGGCGGTGGAGTTGGACGGCACCAGGACGGACACGGCGTGCTCGGCGCCGGCGACCAGGCGGTCGAGCGCCTGCACCGCGGTCTCGGTGTCCTCGGTGGTCACCAGGAGCGACTGGTCGAGCGTCCTGACCTGGTGCCGGTTCACCACCGTCTCGATGAGTGCGCGCACTTGATCCAGCGCGTCGTCGACATCGTCGGCCACCTGTGACCGCGCCAGCGGCATTTCCGGCAACGGCGGCCGGCCCGGTGGATCGGGAACCGCAGCGATCGACCTCGAAGTCGACATTTTCACCCCGTTGAACACCTGTGAATCCTCATTGTGTCGAGCGCGAACTCTCGACGTGAGGTAGACCTCGGGGTAAATTCATGGTCAATTCGCGATTTCATGGCAGCCGATACCGACCGGTAAGCGGATCACCGGACGCCGCCCGCACGTTGATGAAATCGTGCGACCGCCCCCGTGGTAACCGCACAATAGGTCACTAAACCTACACGGCTACAACTTGCGGCGTCAACAAAAACTATCCATTTCGAGATTCAACAATAGTGGTCTGAAATATCCATCCGGTTGCCAGCGACTCCCCAGTCGGCCGGGGTACGCATGACGCCTTCCACCCGGCTCAGCTCGCACGACACCCCGTAACCGATTGCTCACGGAGATTCCGCATTCCCCGCGCGCCACTTCACCACCGCGCGCGAACACCCGCTCCCCGCACCGGAGTTCCGGTCGCCGCGGCGCCTTATCGCCCACGCGGCACACCCGACGGGCCGGCGCGCGCCGCCCGGCACCTCGTACGCCACCGCCGCCCACCTGCCGCCCGCTGCCGCCGACCGCCGCCAGCCGCCACCCGCCGACCGGCACCGTCCGCCGGTCGCCGGTCGCCGCTGTGCCGCGCGCGGTCGCGCGCCACCCGCTGGCGGCCCCACGCGCACGCGCCCGGGCGCGCGGCGACGCCCGCCTCGCTCCGGGTGTTTCGCCAACGCCGTGGCGCTGCCACGATATGGGCCATCACACGGCGCGTTCGCCGCGTGCCCCACGGCTCGGCGGAGGCGACTGCCGAAACCGGCCCCAGCGGCCCTCCCTCCGGAGGGGCGCGCACGGGCGGCTCAGGGCCCCGGCCCGAGGGGCGGGGCACACGGCCCGAGGGGCGGGGGCGGCGGGACGCGGCGGGGGACCTCAGAGGTACGACACGGGTGGGTAGGGCGGGGAGGAATGCGTGGCCGAGGTGTTCCTACGACGGTTGACCAGATGGCAGGCCGAGCAGCAGCGGGAGGCCATCGCTGACCTGTACGTCACGGCGTACCGCGAGCCGCCGGGCGCGGCCCCGCCGCCCGGGCCGACCGCCGACACCGGCCCGGTCGCCCACGCGGCGTCGGCCGGTGCGCCCAGCGCGGGCGCGGGCTTCCCGGACGCCCCCGGCCCGGGCCCCGGCGCCGCCGGCGGCGGGCTGGCCGAAACCGGTCGGCCCGGCGGCGGCCGACCGGAGGACGGAGCCCCGGGCACCGGACTCGCCGGCGGCGGGCGCACCGGCACCGGCCTCCACGCCGGCGAGCGCGCCGGCGGCGGGCGTACCGGCAGCGGGTTCACCGGCAGTGGGCTCACCGGCGGCGCGTGGGACCGGGAGGCGGCCGAGCGGGCGCGGGCCGGGGCGGAGCGGCACGGTCGGCGGGCGTTCCTCGACCGCTTCGCGGAGCACGTGGGCCAGCCCGAGTTCGAGATGATCATCGCCAGCACGCCCACGCTGGTCGGCTTCGCCTACGGCTTCCAGGCCGACCGCGCCCGCGTGTGGCACCCCGGGTTCCAGACGGGCATCCCGCCCGAGATCGACGAACTCACCTACTCCCGCCCGGTGTTCAGCCTCGCCGAGCTGTGCGTGCTGCCGGCGCACCGTCGCCGGGGGATCGCCACCCGCCTCGTCGACCAGCTCCTGACCCGCGCGACGGGCCCGCTGGCGACGGCGACGGTGGACGCGGCCAACCCGCCCGCGCGGCACGCGTTCGCCTCCTGGGGCTGGTCGCGCACGGGCGCCCTGCTGCCGGCCGCCCCGCTCCCGGACGCGGCGCGGGAGCCGGACCGCGAGGCGTGGAGCCGCCGGCTGGGCCGCTGATCGCACGCCACGCGCCGGGGCGGGCCCGCTACCCGGCCCGCCCCGGCTCCGGCAGCTTCAGCACCTCCGTCAGGGCGGAGATGCTGTGGTCGCCGTGGCCGGCCTCGACCGCCCGCCTGAGCAGGTCGTGGAAGGGCTCGTGCCAGGTGACGTCGAGGTTGGCCTCCGCGCCGAGTTCCGCGTCGTGCGCCGCCCCGGCCAGGAACAGGTTCACCGAGGACGCGGGATCGCCGTACTCGCCCCGGTCGATCTCGTCGGCGAAGACCGGGAGGATCGAGTTGATCATCTCGAACCACTTGGTGCTGAACCGCACCATCGAGGCGACCGGCAGGCCACGGGCCTGGAGCGCCGCCGCGCCCTGGAAGAAGCCGACGAGCGCGGGCAGCAGCGTGCCGCCCACCGCCATCTCGTACAGCGCCGCCAGGTCCGGGTCGGCGCCGAGGTAGACGGTGTCGCCGCCCAGCACCCGCAGCGTCGGCGCGAACTCCTCGAAGGCGTCGCCGTCTCCGCCGTAGTAGAGCAGCGTGTCCGGGGCGCCCACGGCGGACGGCACGTTCTTGACCGCGCCCCCCAGATAGCGCGCCCCGTGCCCGCGCGCCCACTCCGCCATCTGCCGCGCCCCGGCCGGCGAACCGCTGTTGAGCGTGGTCAGGGCCCGTCCCCGGAGCGCTTCGGCGGCGGGTTCCAGGGCCTCGATGGTGCTCTCGTACGTGGTCAGACAGGTGATGACCAGCGGGCTCGCCGCGACCGCGGCGCCCACCGTGGGGGCGTGCTCGGCGCCCTTGGCCACGAGGGGCGCGGCCTTGGCCGGGGTGCGGTTCCAGACGGTGGTCGGGTATCCGGCCGCGAGGAACGCCTCCGCCAGCGCCCTGCCCATCGAGCCGAGGCCGACGACGGTCACGGGGGTACGGTCCTGCTCCGTCGTACGGTCCTGCTCCGTCGTACGGTCCTGCTCCGTCGTACGGTCCTGCTCGGTCATTGCGTTGCTCCTGCCAGACGCCGCATTACCGGGAGCCGACAAAGGGGCTCAACACCGGTGCCTCCGCACGGAATAGTCGCGCCAGTACGCGGATTCGCGGGGTGCGCGGTGCGGGGGCTGTTCCATGCTGCGCGGCACGCCGCCACTTCGGCAAGTACCTACAATTCTGTCGGGTACCCACATTTTTGTGAGGGGAAGAGCCGATGAAGAAGCGCACTTACACCTGTGGCCTCGACGCCGCGATCGACGTCATGGGCGGCAAATGGAAGGGCCTGATCCTGTTCTGGCTCGGCGAAGGGCCGCTCCGGTTCGGCGAGTTGCGCCGCTCGGTGGAGGGCATCAGCGAGCGCATGCTCATCCTGCACCTGCGCGAACTGGAGGCCAGCGGCCTGGTGCACCGCGAGGTCCACCAGCAGGTCCCGCCCAAGGTGGAGTACTCGCTGACCGACTTCGGCCACACACTCCTCACGGCCCTCACCCCGCTCGGCCAGTGGGGCGAGGACCACATGGAACGCCTGCGAGCCATCCCGTAAGGCCGGGCATTTCCCGCCCGCCGGGCCGGCCGTTTCCTCCCGGCGGGCCCGGACTTCCCCTCCCCGGTGAGCCGGGTATTCGCCCGACCCCGGGGCCGCGTTTAGCGCGCGGCCCGGTGTACGGGACCGCGCAAAGGCACCGGGGAAATACCGCCGACAATCGCCGACAACGGCGCGAGAATGCCCGTCGGTGACGGGCGGCGGCTATGCGACGCGCGGGCGGTGGGCCCGGACGTCCACCGGGCGCCCGTCGGGGTCGCGGGCCGCCATCGTCCACTGCGTGGGCAGCGTCTCGATCTCTCCGACCGGCGACCCGGCGGCCACCAGGCGCTCGCGCACCTCGCACAGGTGCGCGTACGAGCCCACCCGCAGGCCCCAGCCAGCCCTGCCCAGCGGGTCGAGGCCGGTGGAGGCGGTGGAGGCGGTGGAGGCGGTGGAGGCGGTGGAGGCGGTGGAGGCGGTGGAGGCGGTGGAGGCGGTGGAGGCGGTGGAGGCGGTGGAGGCGGTGGAGGCGGTGGAGGCGGTGGAGGCGGTGGAGGCGGTGGAGGCGGTGGAGGCGGTGGAGGCGGTGGAGGCGGTGGAGGCGGTGGAGGCGGTGGAGGCGGTGGAGGCGGTGGAGGCGGTGGAGGCGGTGGAGGCGGTGGAGGCGGTGGAGGCGGTGGAGGCGGTGGAGGCGGTGGAGGCGGTGGAGGCGGTGGAGGCGGTGGAGGCGGTGGAAGTCTCGACGATCATGAGGTGGTCGTCCCCGCCGACATCGACGACCGCGATCCGCGGATCGGACGCGGTCGCGGCGCGCTCGAACGCGAGCGCCGCTCCCAGCAGTCGCGTGTAGTACGTCACGAGCCGGTCGAGGTCGGTCGTGGACAGCGTCAGATGGTTGATTCCGAAGAGCTCGGGCATGGTGGGCCAACCGTAGTACGGCCGTGGGAGTCAGCCACGACCCGCCGGCGACGCGGCCCGCCGGTGGAAGCCCGGCCCGACACTCGGCCCGCCACCTGGCCGCGCTCGCGGCCACGGAGCTGGGCGACCGCTAACCGCGCGCGAACACGCCCCCCAGCTCGTCCAGCGCCTCCCGCACCACCTGCGTCACATCGGCCTCCTCGGGCCCCGCGAGCCACAGTTCGAAGCCGACCTTGAAGGTGGCGATCCCCGCCTCGGCGGCCAGGGTCGCGGCCGGGTCGGCGACGCCGCGCCGGCGCAGGGCGTCGGCGAGCGCGGTGGCCATCGCCGCCAGCTTGGTCAACTCGCGCTCGCGGAGGCTGGCGTTGGCCGCGATGACGGCCTGCCGCTGCCGGGCGTGCTCGTGCTGCTCGGCGAAGATCCCGGCCAGCGCCACGAGCCCCGCCGTCAGCGCCCGCAGCGGCGTCGCCGCCGGTGGCGCCGCGCCGACCGCGCTCGCCAGCACCTCGTACATCTCGTCCGACGCGCCGAACAGCACCTCGCGCTTGTCCGCGTAGTGCCGGAAGAAGGTCCGCTCGGTGACGCCGGCCCGCTGCGCGATCTCCGCGACCGTGGTCTGTTCGTAGCCCCGCTCGGCGTAGAGCTCCAACGCCGCCCGTGCCAGGCGACCACCCGCGTCCGGCTCCCATCGTCCCATGGGCCGATCCTACGCGACGACAGTCCCTGACATCAGGTGCTACGTTGATGACACTGACTGACATCAGTCGCCACTCAACGTCTGGGGTTCTTGCCATGCGCATCTTCGTGACCGGCGCGTCCGGTTGGATCGGTTCCGCCCTCGTCCCCGAACTCCTCGCCGCGGGGCACCAGGTCACCGGGCTCGCCCGCTCCGACGCCTCCGCCGCCGCGCTCGGCGCGGCCGGCGTCGACGTCGTCCGCGGCACCCTGGACGACCTCGACGTGTTGCGGAACGCGGCGGACGGGGCGGACGGCGTGATCCACCTCGCGTTCAAGCACGACACCGCCTTCGCCGGCGACTACCCGGGCGCCGTCGCGGCCGACCGCCGCGCCGTCGACGCCTTCGGCGACGCGCTCGCCCACTCCGACCGGCCGTTCGTCCTCGCCAGCGGCCTGGCCGGCCTCGCACCCGAGCCGGTGCTGACCGAGGCCACCCCGCCCGCCAGCGGCGACTCGCCGCTCGCCCACCGGTCGGCCACCGCCCGCGCCGCGCTCGAACTCGCCGACCGAGGCGTGCGGGCGAGCGTGGTCCGGCTCGCCACCACCTGCCACGGCGACGGCGACCCCGGCCTGCTGGCCGCCCTGATCGCCACCGCCCGCGCCACGGGCGTATCCGGCTACCTCGGCGACGGCTCCCAGCGCTGGCCCGCCGCGCACCGCGTCGACGTGGCACGCCTGTTCCACCTCGCGGTCGAGCGGGCCCCGGCCGGCGCGGTGCTGCACGGCGTCGCCGAGGAGGGCGTCCCGATCCGCGCCATCGCCGAGACGATCGGCCGCCACCTCGACCTGCCGGTGACCTCGGTGGCCCCCGTGGCCTCCGACGCCGCGGCCGAGCACTTCTCCTGGCTGAGCCCCTTCCTCGGCCTGGACTCCCCCGCCTCCAGCGCCCTGACCCGCGAACTCCTCGGCTGGCAGCCGACCCACCCCGGCCTGCTCGAACAACTCGACCAGGGCCACTACTTCCGCGCCCCCGCCGACGCCGCCTGACCGGCCGTACGACCAGTCGCTCCCCGGCCGCGCGACCGGCCGGCCGGGGCCGCGCACCCGCTCCGGCTGGTGCGGCGCACCCGCTCCGGTCGGCGCCGTCCCACGACCCGCCTGGGAGCGAACGGGAGCCCGGCCCACTCGCCGCACGCGTCACCCGAGACCATCCGGGACCACCAGACACCACCAGACACCACCAGGCACCGCCAGGGCGCCACCGGGGACCATCCGGGACCACCGGGCGTCAGGCCCTCCCCCGCCGCACCCGCCTGACCTGGTCGTCGATGGCCCAGACGTCCGCCACCGGCCCGAGGTGGGCCAGCTTGTCGGGGTTGACCACCGAGCGGATGGCCTGCACCTGCCCGTCCCGTACGTCGAGCGCGAGCGTGTTGAGGACCCTGCCGTCCCGGTCCCGGAAGATGGCGCCGGGCTGGCCGTTGAGTTCGCGCGGCTCGAACGTCACCTCGACCCGGGCCAGCAGCGGCATGACCGAACCCAACAGCCGGGCCACGTTGTCGGCGCCGGCCACCGCCCGGGCGAGCTGCGGGGCCTTGCCACCGCCGTCGCCGACCATCTGCACGTCGGCGGCGAGCAGGTCCCGCAGCCCGGCGACGTCACCCCCGCGCAGGGCGTCGAAGAACCGGGTGGCCAACTCCTGCCGCTCCCGCCGGTCCGCGGCGAACCGTGGCCGCCCGGCCGCCATGTGCCGCCGCGCCCGTACGAGCAGTTGCCGGCACGCCGACTCCGAACGCCCCACCGCCGCGGCGATGTCGGCGAACCCGAAGGCGAACACCTCCCGCAACACGAACACCGACCGCTCCAACGGGCTCAGCCGCTCCAACAACAGCAGCGCCGCCATCGACACCGAGTCCGACAACTCGGCCGAGCGCTCCGGGTCCTGGTACGGGTCGTTCAGCAGCGGCTCGGGGAACCACGGCCCTACGTACTCCTCCCGTCGCACCCGCGCCGAGCGCAGCACGTCGATCGCGATGCGGGTCACCGTGGTGGACAGGAACGCCTTGGCCGACGCGGGCACGGTCGGCGAGCCGTCGAAGCGCAACCACGCCTCCTGCACGGCGTCCTCGGCCTCGCTCACGCTGCCCAGAATCCGGTACGCGATCGAGAAGAGCAGCGGTCGCAGCTCCTCGAACTCCTCGACCTTGTCCACTCCACCTTCCCCTTCACCTGCTCCGACCCGCCCGTGGCGCGCGACACGGGCGGGTACGTCATGGCGACCGTACGGCGGGCGGGCCGCCGCGGCCTGTCGTACGGGCTGGTCGTGTCGTACGGCCCTACGGAGCGCTGGGCGTCTCGCCCCGGGCCAGGTCGGCCTTGATGCGGTCGGCGAGGCCGACCTCGTAGGCGCCGGCCGGCTGCTGGGCGATGATGTTCAGCCGGTTCGTGGTGTTCATGAAGGCCACCAGCATCACCAGGGCGGTGAGCTGGTCCTCGTCGTAGTGCTTGGCGGCCCGCGCCCACACCTCGTCGCTGACCCCGGTGCCCGCGTCCGCCACCCGGGTCCCCTGCTCCGCCAGCTCCAGCGCCGCGCGCTCGGCCTCGGTGAAGACCGTGGCCTCCCGCCACGCCGTCACCAGATGCAGCCGCACCGCCGTCTCACCGGCCGCGGCGGCCTCCTTGGTGTGCATGTCGATGCAGGCCGCACAGCCGTTGATCTGGCTCACCCGCAACGCCACCAGCTCCTGCGTCACGGCCGGCAACGACGACTCCTTGAGCGCCTTCCCCGCCGCCATGAAGTGCTTGATCGCCTTGCCGGCGCTCGGGGCGGCCAGGTAGTTCAGTCGCGCGTCCATGGTGTGCTCCTCCGTGCTCGTCGGTGGCTTACACACCCTGGGACGAGACAGCATCGCCGCCTGTGACACGGCGGCGGGTCCGGGGGCCGAGCCCGGGCCCGGGGGCGGGTCCGGGGGCCGAGCCCGGGCCCGGGGGCGGGGCCGGGGGCCGAGCCCGGGTCCGGGGACGGGGACGGGGACGGGGGCCGGGGCTCCCTGCGGGGGCGGACGCCGATCACCATCGGAGCCGGGGGCGGGGCCGGGGCTCCCTGCGGGGTGGGACGCCGACGCCATCGGGGCCGAAGCGCCCCGCCCCCACGCCGGGCTACTGGCCGACCCGCCCGTCGACGCACTCGCGCAACAGGTCCGCGTGGCCGCAGTGCCGGGCGTACTCCTCGATCCGGTGCACCAGCAGCTCCCGCACCGCGATCCCGTCCTTCCCCAGCCGCTCGCCGAGGTCCGGATGCCGGGCCAGCGCGGCATCGGTCGCGGCCTGCTCGCGCTCCAGATCCGCGAACGCCGCGTCGACCTGGGCCTGGTCGGCGACCGCCTCGTCGAAGTCCGCGTCCCGCCTGCCGTACAGCTTCGGCAGCGGCTCGCCCTCGCTGATCCAGTTCCGCCAGTCCCGCTCGTCCTCGGCGAGGTGCCGCACCAGGCCGAGCAGCGACATCGTGGACGGCGGAACCGACCGCCGGGCCAACTGCTCCGCGTCCAGACCCTCGCACTTCATCCGCAGGGTCATGCGGTACCCCGACAGGAAGTCCGCCAGCGTCGCCAGCTCCCCGTCCGGGCTCACGCCGTCGTTGTTCCGCGGATCGTCGTCCGGGTCCGCCCACATGTCGGGATAGACGGACGCCTGACTCCACCGCTCGGGTCGCTCGCTCATCCCGCCATGTTCGGCCGCGCACACGCGAGCCCGCCAGCGAGTTTCGCCCACGGGCTCCAGTCCACCAGCCCCGAGCCCGCCTACGCGACGTACCTCCTGCTTCCCTTACTCCTCCTGACGCCCCCGACGCGCTGCGGGATCGGCGCGCGCATCGCGGCCGACGATCACAGCCCTCAGGCGACCCGATCCTCCCAACGCAGCGGATCAACCGCGCCGCCCGGCGGCTCCACCAGGCTGCCGCCGGTCCCGTCGCTACCGATCCAGTACGTGTGCGTGCGGTCGGTGATGTGAAGCCGGACCGAGTCCACGTCGGGACTACCGGCGGCCCGCCACGCGATCAAGGCGGCCTCGACGCGGTCCCACAACGCCACCGGACCCCCCTGTCTGACCACCCACCCGCCGGCACCTTCCCGAAACGAGGCGAAGGACTCACGCTCGCTGTCGAGCAGGTACAGCACCGGCGTGCCCGTGCTGTCGGCACCGTGGACGAACTGGCTGCCGGGGGCGGCGAGCTGGGCGAGGAACGCCGGCATCCACTCCTCCAGCAAGCCGGGCGACACCCGCGTGGCGCGTTCGGTGTCGGCGTACGCGGCCCGCGCCTCCAGGTCCCCCAGGTGTGTCGGAGTGGCCTGCGAGCGGGCTTGCATGAACGAGGAGCGGCCCACTATCCGTCCCCGTGCGGTGCCGTCGCCGTGCACGGTGACCTCGGCCAGGCCGGTGCCGTACGCCCAGGAGCCGATCGTGGCCAGGATGCGACCGCCAACCCTGGTTTGGCGTATCCATGTGTACGGGATGCGGCGGACCGCGCAGGTGGCGATGACACGGTCGTACGGTGCTCGCCGAGGGTGGCCCACGAGCCCGTCGCCGGTCACGGTCCAGGTGGAGTAGCCGGCCGCTTCGAGCGCGTCGTCCGCGCGGGTCGCCACCTGCGGATCGACCTCGATGGTGGTGACGCTGTCCTCCCCCAGGCAGTGGCACATCAGAGCCGTCGAGTAGCCGGTGCCAGTGCCGATCTCCAGCACCGTGTGCCCCTCGGTGAGCCCCAGGGCTTCGATCATGCTCACGACGGTCGCGGGCACAGTGGAGGACGAGGTGGGAGTTCCTCGCACCCATCCGTCCACCTGGTCGGCGGTCAGGTGGCCGTCGAGCTGGGTGGCCAGCGACCGGTCGCTGTACGCGATGGCAGCCCACTCCACAGGCGCCGTCCTCGCGGCGACCACGGGTCGCCAGCGCCCCTCGCCCTCGGGCAGGAAGACCCCCGGTCGCAGGAACGCTTCGCGCGGCACGTCCTCCACCGCCGCGCGCAGTTCCGAGCTCGACAGGACACCGGACCGCGCCAACCGCGCGGCCAGCGCCCGACGTTCGCCCGCCGTGTCAAACAGGGTCATCGCGTTCTCCCTGAACGAGAAGGTCCGCGAAGGCGCCGGCCATGTCCAAGCCGGTGCCCTCCTCCAGGAAGCCCCATTGGCCGTTGGGATTCAGCTCCAGCCAGTGGAAGGCGCCGTCACGCCCGAGAGCCATGTCGAAGCTCCCCGAGGGGAGGCCGAAGTGCTCCAGGTAGGCCAGCAGGGCCTCCGACAGGGTCACGGGGAGATCGATGACCCGGTAGGACAACGCGGAGTAGTCCCTGCGCCAATCCAGCAGATCGGAGTCGATCCGTACGGCGAAGACTCGTCGGCCGACCACGAGCACCCGCACATCAGCCTGCTTGTCCACCCGCGCCTGGAAGAGGTGCGGGGCCGCGCGGATCGACTCATCCACCTCGTCAGCGCTGACAAGATCGGCCCAACTCGTCATAGCCGTGCCATCGCGCTCGTACGGGGTCCATCGCAGTGTCTTGTAGACCACCTGGCCGTGCGCCTCGATGAACTCTCTCGCCACGTCGGGGTCGTTGGTCACCACCGTGGGCGCGATCGTGAGACCCATCCGTCGAGCGGCGGCGAGTTGATGCGGCTTGTAGTCCGCGGCCAGGTTCCGCAGGGGGTGGTTCAGCCACAGACACCCTTGCAGCGCATGCAGGACGCCACCCAGTCCAAAGCGCGTCTGCGCCGCGGCGAACCGAGCGTCAGCATCGTCCAGGTGCTCATAGGCGGGCCAGACGGGGCGGCGCCAGTACACCGATCGCGCGTTCTCCAGGGCGACGCGACGCGATGGCGTACGTAGCCACCCTGTCACCGGAGCATCGCCGGCGCCGAACCGGGCTGTGACGGTCAGCTCTCCGCCGGCCATGTCGGCGGGATCGAACCTGACCACGGGCACACCACGCTGGTTGAGCCGATCGATCACCATGTCCGCCGTGACGTCGGCCGCCTCGGTAGCCACCAGGACGGGCCTGGGCTCCGTCGCGGCCATCAGTCCTGAGCGCTGTCTTGGTCGTGCCCCTGGTCCGGCTGCGAGTCGAGGTTCGTGGCGGTGGGCGTCTCGGTGCCCTTACTCGTCCCGTGCTTCCCCATCTCGACGACCTGCCCGCGCTCATCGCGGAACACTCCGAGCTGTGTCTGCGCGTCGATCCGCACCGAGGCGAACGACATCATCACCCTCGACGGGTACGGGCTCATCCGCCGCACCCCCCAAGGGCGGAATCCGGCGGTCTCGGCAGAACCAGGTGTTGGCACGGGAACCTCCTAGCCACGGGCAACGCTCAGTAGCACTCACCGTAACGCTCTGCTACGACATGCGTGGCGCGTTGTGGAAAACGGCCGCCAGCCCGCCCGCTCAGCGCGCAGCGCTCGGCGACTCGCCCCCGGAGGGCGTCAGGCCAGCGGACGGCGTCGCGTCAGCGGTCGGGGTGTCGTGCTCGTGCTCGTCGTGCTCGTCCCAGGAGTAGGTCGGGTTCTCGTTGATCGACGGGCTCCAGGGCGTCTGCTTCGGTGGCTCGAAAGGGCCCTTTCGGGCCTGTATCAGGTACATGAAGACGACGAACACGACGCAACTGATGATGATCAGCGCAAGGCCGATGGGGTTGTTGGCGTTGTAGACGTACCGGTTCGTGCCCCATTGGCTCCTCTTGAAGACCGGCTCGTCGCCGCCTTCGTCACGCTGCGGCATGGACCCCCCGAAGAATCGCTGTCGGTGACCGTGGCGGTGATCGTCGCATACGAGCCAACACCGAGCCGGGCTCCGGCCCTCCCCCACCGACAGCCCGGACCCTCCCGGGCCTCGCCGTCCCGCACCGGAACAACCGCCCAATTCGCGTTGGCTGATGAGACGGCTTGGCGAAGGCCCAGACCTGCCTTACCGCACATCGGAGCGCAACGCTTGGGGCACACACAGTGAGAGACGTTCGCAACGAACGTCGTCACGTTCAGGAAGCCCTCCACGGTTAATCCGAAACGCGGCAAACCCGGCCGCTCCCGCCCCCGCCGAAAAACTACCGCCGGGTAGCGAACAGCGCCTTTCACTGAGCGAGTTGTGGCAACGCCTGGACACGTGCTCAGCGCGAGTGCGCGCGCATCTCACGCGTCGGGAACGGTGGTGACCACGTTTCGTGCCTGACGGCGCCAGAAAGCGCCGCGGCGGGTGGCGTGGTGGCACCTGTCCGGCCGTGTCCCGTGGCCGATGCGGCTGGTCAGCGGGCGCGGCAGGTGACTGTACGCGGAATCGGTCGAAAGCGGCGTGAGCGCACAAGAAGCGTTTCTGCGGATGCGTTTCCACCTGGCAATTCAGCGGGCGTTAGAGAGGCGTTGTTCCGAACGGGGGATAGAACCCCCGTGACGATCCCGATACGCGAACTTACTCGAACCTCCTTACGACCACGACGCGAATGCGAAAGAGGACGCATGACCATCAGAATGACCGACTCCGGATATCACGGGCCGAAGCCGGGTGAGCGCGTGTACGACCCGTTCACCGATCGGATCGGGGTGCTGCAATCGGTTCACAGCGTGGAAGATCTCCTGTTTGACCCCGAAGTCGACGGAAAACGTGTCGCCTTTCTCCGTCCCGTGGGTGGCGGTATCGAGTGGACGGCCAACGCCGACGGGCTCCGTTTTCCGGAGTCGGAACACGGTCAGCAGGCCGGTTAGTACGGCAGCCGCCGTTGGTGTGACCGGTGATACGGCTGGTCGTCGCGCTGGTCATGGGCGGGGACATCACGGTTGACGAGGTACGCCGCCGGGCTGCCGGGCTGGATGCGCTGCACGGCCGGATCGGCCGGTATTTCCGCAGGTCGGAACCGCGTAGACGGGCGGGTGAATATCTGCGCGGTCTCCTGGCTCCGCTGGAGCGTAGGAACGGCTGGACGCCGGCCGAGCAGGCCGGCGAGGTGTGCCCGGACGGTATTCCGGCGATCGCTGGCTGACGGCGAACGCGCCTACTACCTGTCCCACGCCCCCGCCAGTACCCCGCTGGCGGAGATCGTCCGGTCCGCCGCCGGAGCACGCTGGGCGATCGAGGAGTGCTTCCAGGCTGCGAAGAACGAGGCCGGCCTGAACCACCACCAAGTCCGGCACTATCCCGCCTGGTACCGGCACCTCACCCTGGCCAGGGCAGCCGCCGCCCACCTGGCCGCGATCCGAGTCACAGACGCCGAAAAGGGGGAGGCCACCGTGACCTGATCAGGCCGAGCGTGAACGAGATCCGCCGGTTGCTGAGCAAGCTCGCCCATCCCATCCGGCACGAGACCAGTCACACCCTGCACTGGTCACGCTGGCGCCGCCGACACCAGCACCGAGCCCGGCTCAGCCACTACCGCCGCCGTGGCCATCGTCCCCCGTAACCGCATCAACCGGCCTCTGCTGTGACACCCGATCACCCGTCGCTGGGACTACGAGGACATAGAGAGCAGTGCGGCTCGTTCGGATTCGGAGCAGAGGATGCAGAACTCGTTGCCCTCCGGGTCGGCGAGCACGACCCAACCCCAGCCGTTGGGCTTTCGGTGGTCGGCGACCAGGGAGGCGCCCAGTGCCAGCAGCCGTTCGACCTCCGCGTCCCGGGAGGTGTCGGGACGCAGGCACAGATGGAGCCGGTTCTTGCCTGCCTTCGGCTCCGGTACCTCGTTGAAGTGCAGGGCCAGGCCGCCCGCCAGCTCGATCTCCGTCTCGTCCTCACCAGGTTTGTCCTCGGGATCGAGTGGACGACCGGTCACCTCACTCCAGAACAGGGCGAGTTGGTATGCGTTGGCACAGTCCACGGTCATGTTCGTCACTGTCGAATGCATGCGCGTGATCCTCTCCGAGCGAATGGGAGGACGCCACCGGAATTTCCGAGGCAGCGCGATGTTCCGGGCCAGTGCGCTCGCTTCGGGAGAAGGCGGCGGTCAGGCAGCAGGACCGAGAGTCTCGTCGCCGGCGTCCCGCAGGGCGGCACACGCCTCGTGCCGGAGTGACCTCGGCACGCTCACCCTGTCCGCATGGCAGGCGGAGGCTACGAAAGCCGGAGTGACCGCGTCCGCCAGGGGACTCACCACCGCGGCCAGGAGCCCCGGTACATCCAGGCCATCTCCAGCATCGGCGTCGTACAGGCCGGTCCACCGTCTGGCCTTCGAAGCGACGGAGCCCGCACCGAGGCTGGCTCAGCCACTACCGCCGCGGTCGTCGACCTTGGCGTCCGCAGTGTTCGCGACAGGCGTGGCGTCGGCGACCTCCGTCACGAGGGTGGCCGTCGTGTCGGCCGTCGGTTCGGCCGGCGCCGTCGGTTCGGCGGCGGCGCGTCGGGCGCGGCGGGCCAGGAGCAGGGTGCCGCCGAGCGCCGCCGCGAGGGCGACGCCGCCGCTGACGTAGCGCGGCAGTTGGTCGGGGCGCGTGTGGCCGGACGTGGTCACCAGCCGGGTGACGCCGCCGGGGCGGCCGGTCTCCAGGACGCGGTTGTAGGTGATCTCGTCGTCCGCGCCGAACAGGTCGTTGTGCGCCCGGAAGTCGTCCATTCCCCCCTCGTACGTCCGCCCTTCGGTGTCGATCAGGGTCGGGGGGCCGTCGGGCGTGAACGTGCCGTACAGGGGCGCCAGTTCCAGCCTCCCGTTCGCCCGGGTGACGAACAGCGTGGTGACGAACAGTCGGGCGCCCTGGTCGGCGTGTGCCTCGGCCGCCGCGAGTTGCTTGGCCGAGGCACGGGGAACGCCCCGCGGGGAGACCGCCCCTGGGGCCGACACGTCCAGCGTCAGGCCGGCGGGCCGGGACGCGAGCGGTCGGGCCGGTGAGCCCTGGCGCGTTTCCGCGCTCACCACCAGGCCCAACACGACGAAGGCGACCAGCGAGGCCGCGCCGAGGGTCATCACCGTGCGCCGGCGCGGCGGGGCCGCGTCCCGCGTGACCCACCGCGCCCAGCCGCCCGTTCGTCGCACGTTTCCGTCCACAGACCCGTCCTCCGTTGTGCGCACTCCGCGATCCGGTCGCCCACACGGCGCGTTCCGCCCCGGGGCATGGCGTCTCCTGGCACTGTGCGGCCAGGCGGTCGGGAGGGGTCTCGTCGGGGCCGTGGCCGCCCCTGGTCGCTGTTGATCACCGGAACTACGGTGGGCGGGCGACGGGCTGGCCCGCTGGGCTCCGTTCGCGAGGGGTGCGGCGCCGCGCGGGCGCCGCGTTCGACCAGCACAGGACACCGAGGGGGAGCCCGCGTGCCGAACGACGCGACACCGACTGATGACATGTCCCAAGCGACTACCCCGGTGGGGCCCGACGAGGCCGGCGAGGAACCCACCGGCTCCGGGCCCACCAGCCCCGAGAGCGTCGGCTCCGAGCCCATCGACTGGGCGGCCCTCCGGGAGGCGGCGGCGCGCCGGCGCGCGCGGCGGCGTGTGGTCGGTGGGGCGGTCGCGGTCGCGCTGGTGGCCGCCGCGTCCGTCGGCGTCTGGCTCCTGTCCGGGGACGACGAGGAACCGCCGGCGCGGCACACGGCGGAGTTGCCGACCGGGTTCGGTGCCTATCGGCTCGCGGACGAGGGGGACTCCGCGTGGGAGCGGATCGGGTGGCAGGAGAACCGCGACCCGACGACCAAGGCCGCTCGTGTCACGTACCGGAATACGGACAAGAGGAAAGCCCTGGCGATCACCCTGCGCCTTGATCCGAGCATCGGCGTATCCGACCCGAACGAGGACGAGGACGCCGTGTCGCAGATCCTCGGCACCCGCGTCACGTCGGACGAGGTGAAGAGCTACGACCCCGGTCCCATCGGCGGCACCCTGCGGTGCGTGCGGTACGAGGTCGCCGACACGACCAGCGCGCGCTGCGCCTGGGGGAACGACGCCGCGAGCGTGACGGTCCAGCCGGTGGTCACCTCCGGGCCTCGGCCGAGCGTGGGGCAGACGGCGAAGGAGACGCGGTCCTTCCTCGACGAACTTCGCCTCCGCGAGGTGGAGTAGCCCTTCCCCGGCCTTCGTCAGCCTTCCTCGGCGGGGGCTCCCGCGCGGTGGCGGGGGGGCGGTGCGTGGCGAGAGGCGGGCGATCGCCGGGCGCCGGGGCAGTCCCGGGCGGAGGCCGTGTGTTGAGGGTCCCGGCTGGCGACGCCAGGACCCCCAACACGTCCCGCCGGGAGCGGAGGCGACGTGGGCCTCCCCGGTCGGGGATCCAACGGGTCCGGTGCGTGGCGGGCGCGCCTGACCCGTTGCCCGCCCTGAAAGCATGCGGGAACACCACGGTACGGGCCCGCCTGTGCGGACGGCATCGGTCATCCGGCTGATCTCGTGCGTACCGCACCGGGTGTAGCGCGCGGCCACGCCCACCCCCGCCGGTACGAGCGCGGTTCAGCCGATGTTCGCCGTACCCCCTCCCCTCATCTACGGGGGTCGCTCTACGTACCAGCCAACTCGCGGTGCGTCCATCGCACTTGGCCTGCCTCGATCGGGCCATCCCTGATGTCGGTGCGGTCGCCCGGACGCATCTGGCGGGAAACCTGGTCCGGCGCGGCGAGCCGGGAAGCGCGGCCGGGGGCGGTGCGGGCGGGGCGCCGACGGCCGCGCGCACATGACCGAAAAGGGAGGGGTGCGGCCGATCCAACGCGCCCCATGACCTCGATGATCCGCACGAGGCCGACGAGCCCCATGGGCCGGGCGGGCCGGGCGGGCCGGGCCGGGTGACGGCCGGGCCGGGTCAGGCCGGTGGGCAGCGTTGCCACTCGGTGGCCGGTGCGGGGGTCGGGCGCCGGGGGCGCGGCGGGCTCGCGGGGGTGGCGGGACCGGGTCGCGGGGCGGGGCGGGCGGCGGGGTGTGCGGCGGGCTCGGCCAGGATCAGGGTCAGGTCGTCGGCGGAGGTCGGGCCGGCGTGCGCGGCCAGCAGGTCGAGCAACCGGTCGAGCGACGCGTCCGAGGTCGGGCCGCACAGCGCGGCGTGCACCTGGTGGTCGAGCGGGAACAGGTCGCCCTTGGCGTCGCGCGCCTCGGCCAGGCCGTCGGTGTACAGCAGCAGCCGCTGCCCGGGCGCGAGGGCGACCCGTTGCAGCTCCGGCGAGGGCGCGAGGCCCAAGGGCGTGGAGGCACTGGCTGGTTCGAGGGGCTCCAGGTGCCGGCCGGCGCGCAGCGGCGGTGGGTGGCCGCAGTTGACGAGGCGTACCTCGCCGGGCGCGAAGTCGGCCAGCAGCAGCGTGACGAAGTCCTCGGGGCCGAGTTCGGCCGCGATGCGGGCGTCGAGGGTGTGGGCGAGTCGGACGAGGTCGGGTTCGTCGGCCGCCGTCTGCCGGAAGGCGGCCAGTACCGCCGCGCTGAGCCGGACCGCGTCCAGGCCGTGTCCCTTGGCGTCGCCGACGATCAGGCGCGGCCCGGTCGGGGTGAGGATCGCGTCGTGCAGGTCGCCGCCGATCAGGGCGTCTTCGGTGGCCGAGCGGGTGCGTACGGCCAGCGTCAGGCCGCCGATGGCCGAGGGCAGCGGGCGCACGATGGCCTGCTGGCTGACCTGGGCTATGCGGGTCATCCTGGCCAGCGCCCGGATCGCCTCGCGATGCGCGCGCTGGGCCGCGTCGCAGGCGTGCTTCGTGCGCGCGTGGACGCGCTGGACGTGGGCGAGCACGCGGCGGGTGCGCAGCAGCGCGTGCCGGGTCGAGGCGTACGCCGCACGCGTGCGCGCGTAGGCGCGGCGGGTGCGGGCGTGCGTACGGCGCATCCGGGCGTAGCCGCGCCGGGTGCGGTCCTCGGCGTGCTGGGAGCGCGTGCGGGCGCGGGCCACCAGCGTCGCGCTGAGCCCGCCGATGGCCGCCGCGAGCACGTCGTTGACGTACTCCGCGCGCGCCGGCTGCGTGGCCTCGGCGCCGCTGAACGGCAGGGCCGCGGCAAGGAGTACCGCGAGGCCGGCGACCGCCGCGGTGGTGCCCGTGGTCAACCGGTACGCCGCCAGCAGCGGGCCGACGACGAGCAGCGCGCCGAAGGCGCCGCCCCCGAGCAGGACATGGGCCACGGCGACGAGCGCCTCGGCGAGCACCGCGGCCAGCAACCAGCCCCAGTGTGAGCGCACCACACACCTCCGCGAGGGCGCCATCGGCCCCACAGAGGGGCCGGACCGTAGTCACCCTGGCAGACGCCGACGACACAGGTAGTCACTTTCTTACTTTCTGTGACGCGGTACGGGCAGATGTGGCCGACTTCGCGCCCCTTCGTCACGTCTTTCGTCAGACCTGCGTCGGGCGGGGTGCCGGGGTGCCGGGCGTTGCGAGCCGGGCGCCAGGCGTCCCGAGGGCGCTCGGACGCGCCGTGGGATGGTCGGGGGCGGCCGGTGTTCCGCGCGCGGGTGCCGTGACCGGCCGCCCGAACAGACCTCGCGCGCCGGCGCGATGGCCGGCCGGCCGCGCGCCGCCGTGCCACCGCCACCGCCACCGCCACCAGACTCGCCTTGGCCGAGGAACACACAGAGGCCCGCTCGACACGATCAGCGGCTTCTTCGCCTTCTCGCACCACATCCTGGACGGCGCGCCCGCCCTCCCGATGAGGCGTGGTCGGCGATCGCGGCGGTCATGGAGCTGACGCGGCCGGCGTACGCGTCGTGGGAGGAATTCGACAGGAGTTTCCTCGCCGGCCGCATGTGCTGGCAGCTCGGCACCGAGCGGTTCGGCCAGCGGAAAGCCGAGGACGACGGCGAGAGATGGGCGTCCGTGACCGAGCACCTGCTCACCAGGGACGACCGCCCCTGGCGGCAACTGCCCTGGTAGCGAGGGGTGGCGGGGCCGATCGCGGAACCGCCACCGGCCCCGGAGCGGCCCGCGTCGGGCGGTGCGCGGGGCCGGGTGTGCCGGCGTGGGCGCCGGCACACCCTCCTGTCCGGGCGACCCGCCCATGACGCATCCTTCTGTTGGCGTTGACGGCGTCACTGGCGCACTGCGGAACACCCGGGGGAAATCGTGAGACGAGTGATCGACGACCGCTTCGAGTTGGTGGACCGGCTCGGCGGCGGCGGCATGGGCATGGTGTGGCGCGCCCGCGACCTGGCCCTCCACCGTGACGTGGCGCTGAAGGAGGTGCGCCCGCCGGACCCGGCGCTCGCCGAGTACGACCCGCAGGCCGCCCGCACGCTGCGCGCCCGCGTGCTGCGCGAGGCACGCGCCCTCGCCCGCGTCGACCACCCCAATGTGGTGACCATCCACCACATCGTGGACGGCGGCGAGGACGCGTACCCGTGGATCGTCATGGAGTTGGTCGCCGGCGGCTCGCTCCAGGGCCGCCTGGACCGGGGGCCGATGACGCCCGCCGAGGCGGCCCGGCTCGGCAGCGGCATCCTGGCGGCGCTGCGCGCCACGCACGCCGTCGGCATCGAGCACCGCGACGTCAAGCCCGCCAACGTGCTGCTGCGCAAGGACGGCCGGCCGGTGCTCACCGACTTCGGCATCGCCGCGATCCGCGAGTCCACCAGCCTCACGGCCACCGGCTCCATCATCGGCTCGCCCGACTACATGGCCCCCGAGCGCGTCCGTGGCCAGACCGGCGGCCCCGCCGCCGACTTCTGGTCGCTCGGCATGCTGCTGTACGTCGCCGTGGAGGGCTACCACCCGCTGCGCCGCGGGAACACCCTCGCCACCCTCGCCGCCGTGCTCAACGACGAGGTGCCGCCGCCGCGCAAGGCCGGCCCGCTCACCGAGATCCTGACGCTGCTGCTGGTCCGCGACCCGGGCGCCCGCCCGGACGCCGGCACCCTCGACCGCATGCTCACCACGGCCATCGCCCAGGGCGAGGCGGCGAGCGCGGGGAGCGCGAGCGGCGCGGCGTGGGCAGGGACCGGGGCGGGGGCCGGACGCGCCGGCGCGGCGTCGGCGTCGGGGACCACGGGCCCGATGAGCACCGCGGACCTGGGCGACACCGCCCCGGCCCCCCGGCCCCGCCGACACGGCCTCGGGCGCCCGCCCGGGCCCGCACCCGTCGACGACCGGATCGGAACCGGTCCGGGACTCCTCGGTCACCTCGTTCCCGCTGGCCCCACCGAGCGGCGAGAGACCCGGCGCGGGACAGGACCCGGCCGCGCGCGGGGGCGCGGGCACGAGCGGGAGCACGGGTACGGCTGACGCGGTCCCGAACAGCGCGGGAACGACGGGCACAGGCGGGCGTGCGACCGGCGCGGGAACGGCGGGTACGGGCGGGCGTGCGACCGGCGCGGGTACGACGGGCACGGGAACGGCCGGGCGGGGCGGGTTCGGTGGCGGCGCCTCGTACCGGATCAGTCCGCCGTCCGCCCCGGACCCGGACACCGCGCGGCGCCGGGTGCGTACCCGGAAGTTGGCGACGGTCGGCATGGTCGCCCTCGCCGCCGTCCTGACCGGCGTCCTGCTGTACGTGCTGCTGCCCCGCCCGGACGACAAGGAGGGCGCCCCCACCGCCCGCGAGACGCCGGGCCCCGGCACCTCGGCGACGGCCTCCGGGCCCGCCGCGCCCAAACGTGACGCCTCGGGCGCCCCGCCCTCGCCCTCGTTCGGCGACGCGGGCGACGGCGACGCCGACCAGCCGGAGACCAACCTGCTGACGCCCGCCGGAATCCGGCGGGCCCTCGCCGAGTTGCGGCCCCTGATGGACAGCGGCAAGGTCATCAGCCTCGTGGTCTACCCCGAACACGTCTCGGCCGAGGCGCTCGTGAAGGGCAGCACCAAGCGGTACGACCGGTTCAGCTACCGCGCGGACAGCGGGGCGTCCCGGGACGGCGCGGGCGGTACGAAGACGACCGGCACCCAGCCGGTGGACCTGAACGCCTTCGACTGGGACGCCCTGCCTGCGCTGATGCGCAAGGCGGACCAGGTGCTCGGCGTCGACCAGCCCACCAGCCGTTACCTCGTCGTCCGCGCCCCGTCCAGCGTCTTCGACGAGGGTCAGAGCATGAGCGTCTACCTCTCCGACGCCTACGGCTCCGGCTACCTCAAGGCCGACCCCAAGGGCAAGGTCATCGCCACCTACCCGCAGGACAAGTGATCCCCCGCGACGGAGCGGAGAGGCCGATGCCAGGCGGGGCTGGGCGCGTGCCAAGCGGGGCTGGCCCGGTACCGGGCGGGCCTTGGCCGGCGCGTCCCCTGGAAGGCGCCGATCAGGAGCCGATCAGGAGTTCACTTCACCGTTGCCACCGCACGTCTGACAGGGTGCTTCGTGGTCCCACCCCTCCTCGTCGGTCCACTCGACCTTTCCGCTCCCACCGCACGATGAGCAAAGAGGCATAGCCGCGCCCACCCCGATCCGGCTGTATCGCACGTCCTCGTCCAGGAGGACGGCTCGCACTCCCGGTAGCGTTTCCTTGACGAGCCTGATCCGTAGCCGGCCCTCCCACGTCCCGGCGACGACGCCCTCGACGCCGTTGACCCACCCTGACGCGCTGTCTTCCACGCAGATCATGTCGCCGTCCTGGACCCGCGGGTTGCTGCCGTGCCCCACTTCTTCGGCCATGTGCCGCACCTCCTCCGCGTCATGCTGTCAGTTCACCCCAGCGGACGTCGGCGCCTTCCCCGGTTGGGTGGGGGTGCGGGGAGGCACACCCGACAGCGAGCAGCAGGCTCCGCGCCTCCCGCGGCGCGGCGTGCGAACCGGCGCTGACCCGCGCGGCCTCGGTGAACGCCCGGGCCGCCGCCGGCGCGGTGCCGCACAGCAGCTCCAGGAAGACCGTCCGCACGGGGGGTTGGGGCCCTGGCAACTCCTCGCCCCCGCCCGCGTGCGGCGGCACGTCCCGTACGCCCCCGTACGCCACCCGCGCGGGGCCGGGAGTCAGGGCGCGGTCGGCCCGCCGCGCGCGTCGGGGCGGACCAGGAGGCCGCGGTCGAGGGCGACCACCACCGCGTGGGTGCGGTCGCTCACGTCCAACTTGGCGAAGACCCGCAACAGGTGGGTCTTGACGGTGGCCTCGCCGATGACCAGGCGGCGGCCGATCTCCGCGTTGGACAGGCCGTCGGCCACCGCCGTCAACACCTCCAGCTCGCGCCCGGTCAGCGCGACCGGCGCCGGCCGGCGCATCCGGGCCACCAACCGCTCGGCGACCTTGGGGGCCAACACCGTCTCGCCCCGGGCCGCCGCCGCGATGGCGGCCACCAACTGCTCGCGCGAGGTGTCCTTGAGGAGGTAGCCCACCGCCCCGGCCTCCACCGCCCGCTCGATCTCCGCGTCGGTGTCGTACGTCGTGAGGATGAGCACCCGGGTCGACGCCCCGCTGGCGACGATCCGCTCGGTCGCGCTCACCCCGTCCATCACCGGCATCCGCAGGTCGAGCAGGGCCACGTCGGGGGCGAGCGCGCGGACCGCCGCGACGGCCTCGGCCCCGTTCGCGGCCTCGCCCACGATCTCCACGCCGGGCTCCGGGGCCAGCAGGGCGACCACCCCCGCGCGCATCACCGTGTGGTCGTCCGCCACCAGCACCCGGATCCCGCGCCCCGCAGCGGCGGCGGCACCCGGGTCTCCGTGCGGGTCAGCCCCGTCAGCCGTGTCCGTCATGTTCGCCGCGCCTCCTCGTGTTCGGTGGTGGGGACCGTGGCGAGCACCCGGGTGCCGTCCCCGAGCGAGCTGGTCACCCGGAGTTCGCCGCCCAGTTCGGCCAGCCGTTTGCGCATCCCGTCGAGGCCGAAGCCCTCCGCGTCGGCGACCACGAACCCGCGCCCGTCGTCGGTGAGTTCCAGCTCCACCCCGTACGGCCGCGCCGCGAGCACCACGCCCACCGTGGTCGCCCCCGCGTGCTTGCGCACGTTGGCCAGCGACTCCTGGGCGCAGCGCAGCAGCGCGATCCGGGTCCGCTGGTCGCAGGCCACGTCGGGCAGTTCGGCGGTGACGGTGAGCCCGGTGTCCTGGGCGAACCGGTCCAGCGTGCGGCGCAGCGCCTGGGCCAGCGTGCCGGGCGCGGCGCCGGTGCGCGGGGCGGCGCCGACCAGCGCGCGGGCCTCGGCGAGGTTCTCGCGCGCCGTCCGCTCGATCGAGTCCAACTGCTGGGCGCTGCGGTCGGGATCGGTACGCACGCCCGAGCGCGCGGCCTCGGCCAGCACGATGATCGAGGCGAAGCCCTGGGCGAGGGTGTCGTGGATGTCGCGGGCCAGCCGTTCGCGCTCGTCGGCCGCGCCCTGGCGCTGGTTCGCCTCGGCCAACCGGCGCTGCGCGTCCGCCAGCTCGGCGGCGAGCGCGTCCGCCCTGGCCCGGGTCAGGCCGACGAAGCGGTAGAGCCACCGGCCGATGGCCACGCCCGCCGCGTAGGCGAGGAGGGTGGCGACGAGGTTGCCGGTGAGCAGGTGCGGGCTCCACCCCTGGGGCAGCACCCCGCCGAGCGCCGTGCACGCCGCCGCGAGGCCGCTGAGCTTGATCGCGGACCGGGGTCCGGCCGCGAAGACCCAGAACTGCGGGAGGGCCACCACGAAGAGCGCGGCGGCGCCCTCCAGCACGTACGACACCGCGCCGATGTGCAGCCCGAGCAGGGCCAGCAGGACGGACGGTACGAGCGCGGCCCGCGGACCGGGGACCTGGCGGCGGGTCGCGAGCAGCAGGGCCCCGTAGTCGGCGGCCAGCAGCGGCAGCAGCACCGCCGCCGCGTACTGGTCCGCGCGCGAGGCGTCCCATACGGCCAGCGCCGTCGGCCCGATCCCCACCGCCAGCCAGGCGATGCCGTACCAGAGGTGGAACCTGGCGGTGAGGAACCAGTCGGCGGGCTGGGGCAGCGGGACCATGCTGTTCAGCCTACGGTTTTGAGCGCGGCCGGCTCGGGCTCCGGCCGGGCGCCGCCCGCCGGGGTGGCCTGGTGCTGGGCCCGGCGCATGCCGCGCGAGGGCCACCAGTTGGCCTGGCCGAGCAGCAGCATCAGGGCGGGCAGGACCAGCATCCGGATGACGAACGCGTCGAGCAGGACGGCGACCGCGAGCACGTAGCCGATCTGCTTCATCTCAATCAGGTGCAGCCCGACGAAGCTGGCGAAGACGGTGACCATCACCACGGCCGCGCTGGTGACCACGCCCGCCGAGCGGCCGATGCCGTCGAGGACGGCCTGCCGGGTCGGCACGCCGGTCAGCGCGGCCTCCCTGATCCGGCTGACGACGAAGACCTGGTAGTCCATGGACAGGCCGAAGAGGATCACGAACAGGAACAGCGGTACCCGGGAGCCGATGGACCCTGTGGAGTCGAAGTCGAGCAGGCCCTCGGCCCAGGAGGGTTGGAAGGTCAGCACGAGCACGCCCAGCGATGCGCCGGCCGACAGCAGGTTCAGCACCACGCCCACCAGGCCGAGCACCACGGAGCGGAACGCCCACACCGTCATCGCGAACGTCACGACCAGCAGCGCCGCGACGACCAGCGGCAGCTTGTCCTTCTGGTGCTCGGGGTAGTCGGCGTAGCGGGCCACGTCGCCGGTGACCGCGGTCTCGACGCCGGCGACCTTGCCGATCGTGGCGGGCACGTGCTCGGCGCGGATCGACCGGAGCGACTCCTGGGCGGCGTCGGTGCTCACGTGGTGCGGCACCTGGAGCTGGAGCATGCTGATCCGCTTGTCCCGCGAGGTGCTCAGCGTGCCGTCGCCGGACAGGCGCGGGTCGCCCTTGACGTCACGGGCCAGCTCGCGCAGGGCCGCGGTGACCTCGGCCGAGCGCTCCGCGTCGGCGCGGACCACGATCTGGTGCATGGCCTTGAGTTCGGGGAAGGCGGCGTTCTGCCGGTCGTAGACCCGCATGGCGCCGATCGCCCGGGAGTGCGTCTCGCGGCCCATGTCGGTCAGGTTCAGGCCGAGCGCCGGGGCGGCGACGGCGAGCATCCCGAGGACGGAGGCGGCCAGCGCCACGGCGGGCCGCCTGCTGACGCCGCGCAGCACGGCCGCGGTGGCCCGACCGGGCCCGCTCCGGCGCGGGGCGCGCTGGCGTACGGGCCTGCCGCCCGCCGCCGCGCGGGCCGCCCTGCGCTCGGCCCGCCGCTCGGCGCGCGCACCGAGCACCGCGAGCAGGGCCGGCAGCACGGTCAGCGAGCTGAGGACGGCGACCAGGGTGACGACGATGGCGCCGACCGCGATCGAGGAGAAGATGACGTCGTCCACCAGGAAGAGCGTCGCGGACGAGACGGCGACGGCCAGGCCCGAGAAGACGACGGCCCGCCCGGAGGTCGCGGCGGCCAGCTCCACCACGGTCGCCGGCGAGAGCCCGCCACCGGCGCGCGCCCGTTCCTCGCGCTCGCGCTTGAGGTAGAAGAGCGTGTAGTCCACGCCGACGGCCAGTCCGATCAGCAGGATGACGTTGGTGCCGATGCCGGCGTCCGGGAAGGCGTGCGAGGCCAGCATCGACAGACCGATGGACGCGGCGATGGAGGTCAGCGCGAGCAGCACCGGCACCAGCGCCATCGCGACCGAGCTGAACACCAACAGCAGCGTGATCAGGGTGACCGGCAGCGCGATGATCTCGGTACGGGCCAGGTCGTCGCCGCGCTGCTGGTCCGTGCCCTTGCCGATCGAGGGCGAGCCGGTCTCCTCGACGCGCAGCCCGGGGTGGGCCTTCTGTACGGCGGCGGTCTGCGCGAGGAGCGGGTCGACGTGCTCCTTGCCCTCCCGTTCGTCGCCGAACATCGTCACGTCCACGCGCACCGCCGAGCCGTCCGCCGAGCGCACCGGGGCGGCCACCGCGCGCACCTCGGGCAACTCGCGCATCCGCTCGGCGACCTCGCGGGCCGCGGTGTCGGCCGCGGCCCGGTCGAGCCGACCGGTGCCGGGGGCCGCGGTGATCAGTACGCGTTCCACGGGCCGCTGGTGCAGCCCGCCGTCCTCGGCCATCGCCTCGGCCCGGCCCGCCTCGCCGATGCGGTAGTCCGCGGCGGTGGCCGGGTTGCCGCCGACGGCGATGCCCGTCCCCAGGCACAGCACGACGAACACGAACCAGCCGACCATCGCGCGCCAGGGGTGCCCGGCGCTCCATCGAGCCATCCGAACTGGAAGATTCTTCATGGCGTTCATGCTGGTCGGCGGGGTGCCGGCGGCGACAGCGGCGACCGGTTGAACCTGGGGTCCACCAGTCGGTGGACCCCCGCCGCCCCGAGCCCGGGCCCGAGTGTCCCGTGCAGCCAACTCTGACGCGTCGTCAGACGCCCGTCCGCCTGCCCGCGCGCCCCTCACACCACCCGCCCGCGCCCGCCCGCGTGCCCCCCTGGGTACCGCGCCGCCCCGCGCGCACCGCTGAACGCCGCGCCGCCCCGCGCGCCCATCCGCGCGCTCCCCGCTGCCCCGCGCGGCCGGCGCCGCTGCCCCGCGCGGCGGCCCCGCGTGCGCGCGCGGACCCCGTCGGGGGACGGGGGTTGGGGCCGCCGCGACGCGGGGCCGCGCCGTCGCGCGTCCGCGCGAACGTGGACCGCCAGGTGGCCGCCCACGGGGTGCGTACGTCACGCTGGTGGGGCCCCCTCGTAACCCGCCCCGTGGGCGCCTCCTGCCAGCCACCAGCGCGCCGGCGGCACCCCGGGGCACGCTCGGTGGATGGCCCACCGCGCCCCGCAGGCACCTCGGGGCGTCAACCCCCACGCTGACCTCCCATTTCCCGGCAAACCCCGGCACACCCGTTCCTTGACATCCCGGATTGGTACAGGCCAATATCCGGCTGGTCTGCTCCAAGTCGCCCGGCCGTCCGATCCGTCGGCCCACACCCGCACCTCGGAGGTCCCCTCATGGCACGTGGCAGCCACCCGGAACTCATCAGGTTGGCCAACTCCGTCCTTCAACCGGGCTTCGTCGGCACCACCGCTCCTGACTGGGTGCGCCGCCGCATCGCCGACGGGCTCGGCTCCGTCGTGCTGTTCGGGCGCAACATCGAGACCCCCGAGCAGGTCGCCGCGCTGACCGCGTCGCTGCGCGAGGAGAACCCCGAACTCATCGTCGCCATCGACGAGGAGGCCGGCGACGTCACCCGGCTCGACGTACGCACCGGCGCCTCCTGGCCCGGCAACCTCGCGCTCGGCGCCATCGACGACCCCGACCTCACCGAGCAGGTGGCCCGCGACATCGGCCGCGCGCTGCGCGCCATCGGCGTCTCCCTCGACTACGCGCCGAGCGCCGACGTCAACTCCAACCCGATGAACCCCGTCATCGGCGTGCGCTCCTTCGGCGCCGAGACCGACCTCGTCGCCCGGCACACCGCCGCCTGGGTGCGCGGCCTGCAGAGCGCGGGCGTCGCCGCCTGCGCCAAGCACTTCCCCGGCCACGGCGACACCAACGTCGACTCGCACCACGGCCTGCCGATCTTCACCGCCGACGCGGAGACCATCACGCGCGTCGCGCTGCCGCCGTTCACCGCGGCCATGGAGGCCGGCGTGTGCACCATGATGACCGCGCACATGCTCATCCCGGCCTACGACCCCGACCTGCCCGCGACGCTGAGCCCGACCATCATCAACGGCGTACTGCGCGACCAACTCGGCTTCACCGGCCTGGTGGTGACCGACGGCATCGAGATGGGCGCGGTCTCCGGCAAGTACGGGATCGCGGGCGCCACCGTCAAGGCGGTCGCCGCCGGCGCGGACGCCGTGTGCGTGGGTGGCGAGAGCGCCGAGGAGTCCACCACCGTCGACCTCGCCCAGGCGCTGGTGGACGCCGTCGTGGACGGCACGCTGTCCGAGGAGCGGCTGGCCGACGCCGCCGACCGGGTGCAGAAGTTCGCCGCCTGGTCGGCCGACCTCGCCCGGCAGGCCGACACCGCGACCGACGAGTCCGACATCGGCCTGGTCGCCGCCCGGCGCGCGGTGCGCGTGAGCCGCCGCCCCGGCACCGGCGCCGAACTCCCGCTGGCCGGCGCCCCGCACGTGGTCGAGCTGTCGCCGACCATGAACCTGGCGATAGACGGCCGCACCCCCTGGGGCGTGGCCGACCCGCTGCGCGCCCTGCGCCCCGAGACCACGTCGGTGCGGCTGACCGAGGCCGAACTGACGGACGCCGGCGACCTCCTCGACCGCACCGTGCTCGCCCCGGCCAACGGCCGCGAGCTGGTCATCGTCGTCCGCGACGCCGCCCGCCACCGCTGGATGTCGCAGGCCCTGGCCGGCCTGGTCAGCCGGCGCCCGGACGCCCTGGTGGTGGAGATGGGCGTGCCCGTCGACGCCCCGCTCGGCGCCGTGCACCTGACCACCTTCGGCGCCACCCGGGTCTCCGGGATCGCGGTGGCCGAGGTCCTCACCGGCGCCGCCTGAGCCGCGCGGGGCGACCTCCCCGAGGGTCGCCCCGCAGCCCCACACACTCCCGCCGCGCCCCGGCCGCGCGCGCGACGCCCCGTACGCCCCGTACGCCCCGTACGCCCCGTACAACCCCCAGCCCGGCACGCCCCGCCGACGCCCGGCCGGGACCGCTTCCTCACGCATCCGCCCCCGCGCGCCCTCACGCTCCCGCGCCCGCGCGCGCCGCCCGCGTGTCGCCTCGTGCCGCCCGTGCGCCCCCGCGCCCCGCCCGCACGTCGCCCCGTCGCGCCCGCGACGCGACCGGTTCGGTGTGCCGCGTGACCGGTCGGGTGACGGTTGAGACGGCCGTGACGAACGACCTGTCGGGCCGTCAGGTGGGGCGCGTGAGATGGGGGTTGACACCCAAAGTTGGTCTAGTCCATCTTGGGGGAAAGCGCGTTCGGCACGGTGGGCGAGCCGACCTGGCTCCACGCCGCCTCCCAGCGCCGGCCGACCGGAACCACCACGTCCGCCACGGGTCACGCCACGACCCGGGCCGGACACCGAGGACGACGAGGTAAGGAGACCCGGCTCTGGCGCCACGGCGAACCACCACCTCCACGACCGGTGTGCGCGGCCCGCACCCGGCGCCCTGACCACTGCCGAGTCCCCCCTTCCCGCGAGTTCACCGCGGCCCCCGCGACGCCGGATGGCGGCCATGACCCACCCGCCGCACTCCGCCGCCACGAGCCGCGGGCGATGGCTCTCCTTCTTCTCGTCCCGCCACCGCCCCCGATGAACCCGCGCGCGACACGGCAGCCGCCGAGGACGGTCCCGCACCGCGCTCCGTCGTGGAAACGCCCGCCCGCGCCCCCCGCAACCACCCTCCCCGCCCCCACGCCCACCGGGCGCGACGGAACGGGGACACACACCCGGGAGGACCGGGCCCGCCGACCGCACCACACCACGGCGGGCGACGCGCCGACGCCGGCGCGAGGGCGGCGAACAACGACGTTCCCGCCCACCCCGCGGCGCCGCCGGGCCCGAACCCCGAGGGTGCGGCAGACCCTCCCAGCACCAGCACGCCCAGGAGACCTCGCATGCCCACGCCCGACGGATACCTGTACCGCGCCGCATCGGACCGGCCCTACTTCAGCGCGGACGGCGACACCTACCTCGCGCAGACCCCGCTCAAGGACATCGACAAGTCGTTGCCGCTGCGCGTGCTGTCCAAGGAGGACCTCGCCTTCTGGCAGACGTACGGCTACGTCGTGGTCAAGGAGGCCATCCCGGCCGCCGCCGCGCGGAAGCTGCTCGACTTCGCCTGGGAGTTCCAGGGGCTCGACCCCGGCCGCCCCGACACCTGGTACACCGAGCGCACCTTCCGTACGGACCTCGAACGCGACCTGTACATCTACGGCTTCGTCGAGGCGTACCACCACCAGCTCATCTGGGACAGCCGGCAGAGCCAGCGGGTCTACGACGCGTTCGTGGACGTGTGGGACTGCGAGGAGCTGTGGGTGACGCTCGACCGGCTCAACCTCAACCCACCCAACCGCGGCAACCGCTCCCGCTCCCTGATCGAGCCCACCGACGAGGGCTTCGACATCGAGTTGCACTGGGACGTCGACTCCACCCGCAGCGTGCTGCCGCAGCGCGTACAGGGCATCATCGCGCTCCACGACACCCAGCCCGAACTCGGCGGCTTCCAGTGCTCGCCCGAACTCTTCCGCCGCTTCGACCGCTGGAAGCTCGACCAGCCCGCCGACCGCGACCCGGTCCGCCCGGGCGTCGACCGGGCCGAATTCCCCGTCGTACGCCCCGAGTTGGGCGCCGGCGACCTGCTGATCTGGAACGGGATGCTGGCGCACGGCGTCGCGCCCAACACCTCCGAGCGGGGCGTGCGGTCGGTGCAGTACCTGTCGATGATGCCCGCCCTGGAGGAGCACCACGAGTTGCGCACCTCGCGCGTCGACTCCTGGCGCCACCTGTCCACACCCACCTGGAACAAGACCCTGGTCGGCGACGCCACCCGGCACGAGTCGCTGCGCTACCCGACGGCCGACCTCACCGACCTCGGCGAACGGCTGCTCGGCCGCACGTCCTGGCACGGCATAGCGACCGAGCGGTGAACCGGAGAGACGGAATGCGCGCCATCTGCCTGACCCTCCCGACCAACCGGCCCTCCGCGCCCATGGTCACGGCCATCTGCGCCGAGGCCGCCTACGCGGCCCGGCACTTCCCCGTCGAGGTGCACGTCCTCGTCCTGGACTCCGCCGCGCCGGGCGCCCGCGCGGAGCACGCCGCCGCGCTGGCCGCCGTACGCCCCACGCCCGGGGTCGTCACGCACCACCTCGATGAGGACGCCCAACGGGCCTTCCTGCGCGCGGTGATCGCTTGCGCCGGGCTGCCCAAGCCCGAGCTGATGCTCGACCTCATGCTGCCCGCCGACGTCTCCTACGGCGCCTGCACCAACCGGGCCTTCCTCATCGCCGCGTCGCTCGGCTGCTCGTCCGTCCACCGCCGGGACTCCGACAGCTCGTACCAGGAGCTGGCCGGCGAGCCCGTCTACCCCGTCCACCACGAGCTGACCTCGCTCGGCGAGGTGGCCCGCGACGCCGCGCCCCGGGTAGACGCGACCGACCTCGACGCGGCGCACCTGGACAAGCCCGTGGTGCTGGTCGGCGCGTCGTTCGTGGGCGAACTGTCCGTGGACATCGGCGAGATCCGACAGCTCGACGAGGACGTCTACCGCGACGTCGTCGGTCTGTGGGCGCCCGCCGACTGGAGCGCGGAGCAGAAGCGGGAGCTGGCCGACGAGTCTTTCACCGGCGCCGGCACCGCCCCCTTCACCGGCGACCACGCGCTGCTGACCCTCGTGGACCCGATGCGCCTGGACATGTGCAACATCAGCTTCCAGCAGGTGCACGAACGGGTTCCGCTGCCACCGGCGACCAACACCATCGGCAGCGACTACTTCCTGATGCACCTGGTGCACGACGCGGCCCTGCCCGGCGTCCTGCACAACCGGCACATCGTGAACTTCTACACCACGGAGCGGCGCACCGACGCCGGCTTCATGGCCTACCAACTGCGCTTCACCAAGTTCTTCCTGTCCATGCTCTACCTCAACGCCGTCTACGCGGCCATGGCCGAGGCCGGGCCCGCCCTGCTGGACGACGCACACCAGGTGCGCGCGGAGCGCGTCAGCGAGCTGGTCTGGGACAGCACCCGCCTGCCGGTGACCGAGAACGAGGAACGGCTCGACGTCCTGGAGCGCTCCTACCGCGAGCTCGGCGGCCGGTACGCCACCTTCGCGCAGTCCCTCGCGCCGCGCCGCCAGCAGTTGCTGGACGAGGCCCGCCACGACATGGAGGACTTCGCGCGGCTCATCGACGCGTGGCGACCCCTGGTGCGGGCGAGCCAGGCCACGCGCATCCACCCGCTCGACCGGTAGACCCCCGGGGCCATCCACATGTACGTCAACGTCACCGCACCCCTGCGCGCCGCCCTCGCGGCGGCGACCGAGGACCAGATCATCTACGACCTGGCCGGCGTGGCCCGCCGCCACGCGGCCCTGCTGCGCGAACTGCCCGGCGTCCGCGTCCGCTTCGCCATGAAGGCGTGCCCCGTGGACGAGGTGCTCACCCGCCTCGCCGGGCAGGGCGCCGGCTTCGACGCGGCCAGCCCCGCCGAGATCGCGCAGGCCCTGCGCGCCGGCGCGCCGCTGGACGCCATCCACTTCGGCAACACCGTCAAGTCCGACCGGCACATCGCCGAGGCCCACCGGCTGGGCGTGCGCGACTTCGCCACCGACAGCGTCGAGGACGTGCGGGCCATCGCCCGGCACGCGCCCGGCGCCCGGGTCTTCTGCCGGCTGGCCACCGACGGCGCGGGCGCCCTGTGGGGCCTGAGCCGCAAGTTCGGCTGCACGCCCTCGGACGCCGTCCGCGTCATGGAGGCCGCCCGGACCGCCGGCCTCACCCCTGCCGGCCTCTCCTTCCACGTCGGCTCCCAACAGATGACCGCCGAGGCATGGCGGGACGCCGTCGACCGGGTGGCCGGCGTGCTGACCGTACTGGCCCGGCGCGGCATCCACCTCGACCACGTCAACCTCGGCGGCGGGCTGCCCGCGCCGCACGGCACCGACCGTGGCGGCAACCCGCTCGACCCGCCCCTGGACAAGATCTTCGCCACCATCCGCGAGGGCATGCGCCAGTTGCGCACCGTCGCCGGCGGACCGCTGGACTTCCTCATCGAACCGGGCCGCCACCTGGTGGCCGACAACGGTGCCATCCGCGCCCACGTCGCCCGCCTGACCGCCCGCGAGCAACGGGGCGGCGACCGCGCGCACTGGCTCTACCTGAGCTGCGGCAAGTTCAACGGCCTGTACGAGATGGACGGGTTGCAGTACCCGCTGCTCTTCCCCGGCCACCCCGAGGACGCCCCGCGCGTGCCCGCCGTCATCGCCGGACCCACCTGCGACAGCGACGACGCGTACGACCCGGCCGGCGCCCCCGTCCACGTCCCGGCCGGCCTCGCCTCCGGCGACCCGGTCTGGATCGCCTCCTGCGGCGCGTACGCCACCAGCTACACCACCCAGGGCTTCAACGGGTTCAGCCCGCTGCCCTACACCTGGATCGACGGCGACCGCGCCGGCCGCGGCGGCCCGCACCCGGCGGCCCCACCGCTGGCGGCCCCGGTGGCGCTGGGCGAGGTGGCGTAGGTGAACGACGTCCGCATCCGCCCCATCGCCGACGCCGACTGGCCCGCCCTGGCCGCCCTTGAGGAGCGCACCTACGCCGGACTCGGGCTGTCCGAGGGCGAGGCCGCGCTGCGCTCGCGGGCCCGGGCCTCGCCCGCCACCTGCACCGTCCTGGACCGCGCCGGCGACCTCGTGGGCTACCTGCTCGCGCTGCCCTACCCGCCCTTCCACAGCCCCGACCTGTCCCACGCGGAGACGGCGACCGCCGCCGTCCCCACCCGCAACCTCCACCTGCACGACCTGGTCGTCGCCCCGGAGCACCGCGGGGCGGGCCTGGCCCGGCGGCTGCTGCGGCACCTGACGGCCGCCGCGCGGGGCGCGGGGCACGAACAGATCTCCCTGGTCGCCGTCGCGGGCAGCGCGCCGTTCTGGGCGGGGCACGGGTACCGCCCGCACCCCGAGGTGCCGCTCCCCGACAGCTACGGCGCGGACGCCGTCTACATGTCCGCGCCGGTGCCCGGGCGCACCCCGACCCCCGGACGCGCCGGCGACGCGCGCCCCGGGACACCCGTGACCGACGAAGTGGGCTGATGCACATGCTGGGTGTTCGCGACGACTTCCGCCGGCGGCTGCTGGCGATCGCGGCGCTGTTCTGCGTCCTGGGCTTCCAGTACGCGACCTGGGCCGCGCGGCTGCCGGCGCTCAAGTCCGACCTGGACCTGAGCAAGGCCGAGGTCGGACTGCTGCTGATGGCGGCCGGCGTCGGCGCCGCGATCTCCTTCCCGCTGGTGGCCGTGTTGACCCGGCGCCTGGGCTCGCGGCGGCTGGCCGTCGTCTCGGGCCTGTTCCTCGGCGCGGTCCTGCTCGGCCTCGCCGCGGCACCCAACTACCCGCTGGCGCTCGCCGTGATGTGCCTCGACGGCCTCGCCGTCGGCTGCCTGAACGTCGCCATGAACGCCCAGGGCGCGGCCCTCGAAGCCCGCCACGACCGCACGGCCATGGCCAAGCTGCACGCCGTCTTCAGCGCCGGCTCGCTCTTCGCCGCCCTCCTGGCGTCCGGCATGAACGCGCTGACCGACTCCGTCGCCGCGCACTTCGGCGCCGCCGCCGCGATCATCGCCCTGCTCGTCGTCGCCACCCGCTCCCACCTGCTCCCCGACGAGGCCCCGGCCGAACAGGCCACCGGCGACCCCGCCGGGCTCCAGACCGCCGAGAACCCGGCAGCCGCCGACCAGGCTGCCGACCAGGCCACTGACGAGGCCGCGACGGACCAGGCGGACCAGCCGCGCCGCCGGCTCAGCCTGCCGGCCACGGCCACGCTGTGGATGGGCGGCGCCATGGTCTTCGGCACCGTCACCGAGGGCGCCATGAACGACTGGTCGGCCCTGTACCTGGAGGAGGTCGCCGGCGCCTCGGCCAAGGTCGCCCCGCTGGGCATCGCCGTCGTCTCGGTGATGATGGTGGCGGCCCGGCTCTTCGCCGACGGCTGGCGCGCCCGCTGGGGCGACGGCCGCGTCGTCCGCGTCGGCAGCGTCCTGGCCGGCACCGGCCTCGCCCTGGCCCTGCTGGCCGGCGGCGTCGTCCCCGCGCTGCTCGGCTTCGCCTGCATGGGCCTCGGCATCGCCGCGGTCACCCCGTGCGTGTACGTCGCCGCCGCCCGCCAGGGCTCCGACGCGCTGGCCCTGGTCGCCGCCATGGGCACCACGGGCCTGCTGGCCGGCCCGCCGGTCATCGGCTTCATCGCCCAGGGCAGCAGCATGACCTGGGGCATGGGCGCGGTCGCGGCCTCGGCCGTCCTGGTCGCCGCCTGCGCCACCCGCATCCGCTGGACCGCCACGGCCCAGGACACCCCCAAGCCCACCGCCCCCGCCGAGCCCGCCGCCGAACCCACCGCCGCCGAACCCGTCGAGCCCGCGGCCTCCTAGCCCCGAACGCACCTCACCCCTTCCGCCCGCCCCCCGTGCACGCGCCCGGGGGCGGGCGGCCCCGGAGGCAGGCGGCCCCGGAGGCAGGCCGGCCCGGCGGGCGAGCGGGCCCGTCTCGTCGCCGCGCCGATCACCTGGTTAGGGTGATCCACCGGGCGAGAACGCGCGGTAGCCGACAGGCCGACGGGAGGTGACACGTGCGGTCACCCGACCCCGCGGCCCTACGCGTCCCGGTCGGCGCCGACGCCGACCGCTGGACCACCCGCTCGCCCCTTCGCCGGGTCCTCCTGGTGGCCCACAACGTCACCTCGGCCGGCCGGCTGCTCGACGTACTGCCCCTGTTCCACGACGACTTCCGCGTCCAACTCCTCGTCACCACCACCGGCTCCTCCGCGTTCCAGGGCGGCCTCACCGACCTCTTCGCCGACCTCGCCCTCCCCGCCATGCCCTGGCACCAGGCCCTGACCACCCCCGTAGACCTCGCCATCTCCGCCAGCTTCGGCGGGCAACTCGCCGCATTGAAGGGCAAGTTGACAGTGCTCTCACACGGCGTGGGCTACACGAAGAGACTCGCCACGGCCGACCACACGGGCACGGAGCCCACGTTCGGCCTCTCGCCCGAATGGCTGCTGGCCGACGGCGAGCCGTACGTCGACGGCCTCGTGCTCTCCCACCCGGAGCAGCGGGAACGGCTGCGCCGAGCCTGCCCCGCGGCCGAGAAGGCGGCGGTCATCGCCGGCGACCCCGCCTTCGACCGCATGCTGGCCGCCCGCCCACACCGTGAGCGCTACCGGCGCGCGCTGGGCGTACGCAGTGGCCAGCGGCTCGTCGTCCTGAACTCCACCTGGAACCCGGAGGGTTTCTTCGGCGACGGCGGCGGCCAGGACATGCTGCCCGGCCTGCTGCCCCGGCTCGCCGCCGAACTGCCGGCCAACGACTACCGGCTGGCCGCCGTGCTGCACCCCAACATCTGGCACGGCCACGGCCCCGGGCAGATACGCGTCTGGCTGGACCGGGCCCGGCGCGGCGGACTCGCGCTGATCGACCCCATACACGGCTGGCGGCAGGCCCTGCTGGCGGCCGACGCGGTCATCGGCGACTTCGGAGCGGTCAGCTACTACGCCGCGGCCCTCGGCACCCCCGTCCTCCTGGCCGCCCACGACCAACGGCGCCTGGACCCCGAGGCCCCGCTCGCCGACTTCGTACGCCAGGCACCCCGGCTCGACCCCGCCGCCCCCCTGCGCCCCGCGCTGGAACGCCTCCTGGCCGAGCACCAACCACACCCGGGCCCAGCCGAGTTCACCACCTCGGCACCGGGCGCGTCGGCCACCCTGCTGCGCCGACACTTCTACGCCCTGCTCGACCTCCCCGAACCCGCCACCCCCGCCCTCCTCGAACCGCTGCCCCTACCGCCGTACGACCCACCCCGCCGCACCACGCCACTGCGCGTACGCACCCGCGTGCGCGGCACCGACATCGAGATCGAACGCTCCACGGACCACCCGTACGCGGCCGGCGCCGCACAGCTCACCGCCCACCTCGTCGCCCACCTCGCCGTCCACGAGGACACCCGCGACCCGAGCGACCTGGCCCTGGCCGACGTCATCATGCGCGACGACCCCCCGGACGACCCCCGCCTCGGCGGCCCCGCCGCGTGGACCGCGGAGGTACTGGCTCGCCACCCACACGCCACCCTCGCCAGCTACGCGACCGGCCCCCACCACTGCGTGGCCCGCACCCGCACCCACGGCCTGCTCACCCTCACGGCAACCCCGGACGCCGACGCCGACCCGGCCGCGTACGCCTCGGCCCTCCACGCCTGGCTGGCCGCCGGCAGCACGCTGCCGCCGGGCGGCGTCACGCTCCGGGTACACACGGCCGGCGACGCGCACCCGGTACGGGTCCGCCCGGCACGGCCCCACTCGGTGGGGAAGCCCCCGGTCACGCCACCGCCTGACAGCGGCGGCGCAACTGGTCGAGGTAGCGGAGGTGCGGGGTGGCTCGCTGGGGCGTGAGGAGGCGCTCGGCTTCGGCGATCGCCGCCAGCGCGGCGGCCGTGTCACCCCCGTCGAGCAACGTCTCGGCGAGGTCGGTCAGGGCACGGGCCTCGTTGTAGGGCTCGCGCTCGGCCCCGCTCCCACCCGCGAAGAAGTCCCGCGCCCGCTCCAACCTGACCCGCGACTCCTCCAGTCGCCCCATCCCGCGCAACGCCCGCCCCTGGTGCCGCGCGGCCAGCGCGAGGGCGCGCCCCAGGTCGCCGGCGCCCTCCTGCCCGGGCCCGATGCGCCGGTAGACGCGCTCGGCCCGCACGAAGTGCTCGTACGCCGCCTCGTACGACCACCGGTTCAGCCGCAGCAGCCCCCGCATCTCCACGCACGACGCCTCGCCCAACAGGTGCCCGGCGGCGCGCTCGCTGGCCACGGCGGCACTGGCCGCGCGGTCGGCCTCCTCCCAGCGCTCCAGCGCACCGAGACAGTGGGCGAGTTGGAAGTGCAGCGCCCCGGCCATCCGGGTCTCCGGCCGGTACGCGTCCACGAGCCGGGCCGCGATCCGCAGCGCGGGCAGCGCCTCGTCCCAGTAGCCCAGCTTCAGTTGCACCGGCCACAGCGCGCGGGCCAGCTCGCACGCCATCTCCACGTGCTGGTACTCGTCGGCCAGCCGAACCGCCCGCACCAGGTTCGCGGCCTCGGCCCGCAGCGCCGCGAGGCCCGCTGCCTCGTCGGCGTACGGGTTCTCGTCACCGGGCGCGAGATCGGTGCGCCAGCTCTGCGGCAGCGCGGCCCGGGCCGCGTACAGGGCGCGAACCCGCAGGCCGTCAAGGGTGCGCGCGACCGCGGCCGAACACCGCGCGGGACCGTCCTGCGCCCCCGCGGCCTGCTCCAGGTAACCGCGCACCCCGGGCCGGAAACGGAAACGACCGTCGTACGACGCGTCAAGGACCTGTTCCTCGGCCGCCTCGGCGAGCATCGCGCCGGCCTCCGCCAGCTCGACACCCGCGGCCCGCGCGGCCAACGCGGCGTCGATCGCCGGCCAGTCGCCGAGCGCGGTCAGCCGACAGAGCCGGGCCGTCTCCGGCCGCAGCCGACGGTACGCGTGGTGGGCCGTGGCCCACACCGGATCGCTGCCCGCCGGCGCGTCCTCGTCGCCCGTACCGCCCGCGCCGCCGGCCGGGCCCGACCCCTCGGTCAGCAGCCGCATGGCCGCGATCTTCAGGGCGAACGGGTTGCCGGCACAGCTCGCGAGCACGCCCGGCAACCGCGGCTTGGCCTGCGCGACCGCCTCCGGCCCGGCCACCTTCCGCAACATCTTCACCGCGTCCCGCTCGCGCAGCGGCGGCACGGCGATCCGCTCGGCCTCCACCACCAGGTCCGGGCCGGAGGAGACGGCCAGGAGGAGGAGTTCCGGCGTGGCGGGGACGAGGTGCCGGATCTGGGCGGCCGTCGTCACGTGGTCGACCAGCACCAACGCCCGGCAGCCGGCCGTGAGGCTCCGGTAGAGCTGCACCCGCCCGGCCTCGGTGGGCGGCAGTTGCTCGGCCTCGACGCCCATGGTCCGCAACAGCCGACCCACGACGGCGGCCGGCTCAACGCCGCTCCCGCCCGACGCGTCCCGCAGGTCGACGTAGAACCGCCCGTCGGGGAAGAGTGCGCCCTGATCCGCCCCGAAGTACAGCGCCACCGCACTGGTGCCGATGCCGGGCGGCCCGTACAGCAGCGCGGCGCGCGGCTGCCCCGCCGCGGCACGCGTCGCCTCCCGCCGCAACCGCTTGAGCACGTCGTCGCGGTCGGTGAAGTGCCGGGTGGCCGGCGGCAACCCGGGCCCGGGCCGCAGCACCGGCACCGGCCCGCCCTGGGTGTGCAGGAGGGAGGCCCAGGCGTGGGCGTGCTCCGCGTTGCGCAGCAGGGCCGGATGCAGTTGGTGGGCCAACTCCTGCCAACCCTGCGGGGCGGCGGGCAACTGCGTCTCCCGGCCCAGCGTCCGCCGTACGAGCGCGCCGGTCGACAGATGCAACTGGCGGCCGAACTCGCCGGCGGCGCCGTTCCCCACCGCGGTGAGGAACGCGGTGAGCGCACTCACCGTCACGATCTCCAACACGCTAACCCTCCCCTGACCCGGGCCCCGGTCCCTGGCCGGACTGTATCCCCGCGACGACGAACCGGGGAAACCCTTCGGCCCCTTCCCTCGCGGCTGCCCACGCGGGCGGCCCTTCCTTGCTCGGGCAGGGCTCGGACAGGGCTCAGGTGGGGCAGGTGCACGGCGCTCCTGCCCTCACCGGGCGTCGTGCGACCCCTCGCCACCGGCGACGAACTCGACGATCCGCTCGGCGAGCCAGTCCGGTTCGTCGAGCGAGACGAAAGCGCGCGAACGCTCCGCGACGGCGACCGAGCCGCGCGCGAAGCACGCTGCCCCGCGGCGTGCGCCTCCAACGAGCTGTCCGCGTCCGCCCCGAGCGGCATACGGTGACCCCCCAGAGGCAGGTCAGGCAGGACCAGATGGGACCGCTCACGCAACGCGGATACCAGCGGGTCCCACACATGGCCGTTGACCATCAGACCGTGCACGAACAGGAGGGCCTTTCCCGCCCCCACCTCTCGGACGTCGATCGCCCCGCCAGCCGTCTCGTGTCGAGCGCTCTTGACGTGCATCGCCGCCTCGTCTCTTCGGGAACCCGCGTGCGGACCAGAAGCCTCCGTCATCCAGCGGCCCGGAGGGCCACGGTCCGGGCTGACGGTTGGCCTCCGGTTCCCGGCTTCCGGTTCGACGATGCCCGGCTCCGCTTCGGACCAACGAAACGCGTAGAACGATAGCGAAGGGCGCTGACGCCCGGGTTGGCCCAACGGGCAAGCCAACGCCGCGTGTCACCCCACCGCGCAACAGTCACTCGCACCCACGAAACGGCCGGTTGAAAGCTTCCCCACACACCCTGGCTCGCGTCCGAGCAACCCACCACGCCCTCAACATGAAAAAGCCCCAAATCACGGCGAGTGAGTCCTGAGACTAATCCGAGCCGCCTTCGGGATTCGAACCCGAGACCTACGCATTACGAGGGCCTGCAAGATCATCTCAGCCCATGCCGGACGATGTCGCCGAATCTCATTTCACCAGGTCAAAGAGCCACAGCCCCCGCTCCGCATGCCACCAAATCCATCCTGTGCGGCCCGGTCCGCTCACGCAGCGCTGGTCCGTTACGTGCCCCTTGGTTCCCAGGTAGCCGGAGTCTCCGTCAATGACGCAGCTGACCGCTTCGGCAGAATGCAGATGTGGGAGCGGAGTGCCAGACCTGAGCGTCTTACTGCTGGTCTCCCTCGCCGCCAAACTGCTGGGTGTCGCTTAGCAGGTGGAGGGCATGTGCAGTCAAGGAGAGGGCGTGAGGCCGTGTCAGGGAGACCTTGCGGTGGGCGTGCGGGTTGCGAATGAACTTGAAGAACGTCCGCAGCCGGAGTCGGTAGATCTTCAGCATCGTGTTGTAGGCGATGACTTCGTCATGCAGGTGGTCGATGAACTCCCTAACGAGCCTCTGACCGTACCCATCATCGTTGCCCACCGCGTCTCGCAACGCTGACTCCACCGCGAAGCCGACTTCGCGGACCGCGTGGTCATAGAGCTCGTTGCCCAAGAGCTTGCGCAGGTCTGGCAGAGACTCGGGAAGCTCGACCTGCTCCGAGAGCTGCTGGGTGACGACTTCCCAACCCGCGGCGGTGATCGTCAGAGGAGCCTCGTTGCCGTCTTCCTCGAAGGCAGGGTACGTGTAGGAATCGCCATCCCAGAAATCTACTTCTACCGGTAGCTCGGGCAGGCTTGGAAGCGAGATCTCCCGACTGTTGCCTTGATCGTCCTTGGTGAAGTACCTGACTCCCCGCTTCCATCCCATCTCGATGCGCCGGCGGAGCTCCCACTCGCGATGACTGATCGGGGTAACGCCGCTGATGAGGCCCTCCTTCCGCAGGCGAAGCAGGTCTTCATGCCAGATCGCCACCTGGAACGCATCCCGCGACCACGGATCCCGGGGGGTGCGACTTCTTCGAGTCATGGTTGTACGCGCTGAACAGGACACAGCGATCAATGTCATCCATGGGCTCGAAACGGGTGCCCTCCGGGAACTGCGCCAAGTCGAACAGACCGTGCACCCCACCCGGCGAGCATGGGTAAGCGGGCCAGGCCGCATGAATCGCCGGGTCGAAACCACCACGACCATCGCCGTAGCCCCACCCAAACCAACCGGGGCAGTCAGAGAGGTCGCGGAACCTCTCAGCGTCCGATCCGCCTTCGCTCATGAGACGAGCATCTCATCAGCCGCGGACCCGATCGCAGCAGAACTTCGAGTCAGGTCCGGCCTCTCGTTCCCTTGCCTGCGTCGACGTGCCCGTACAGCTGGCGCCACTGGTGGCCGCCGAGTAGATCACGGCGGACCGCGCTCCCCATCAGTTCACTGAGATGGCCGCCGAGAACGGGCGAGGGCGGACGGGTGCGGACGGCGAATAGCGCGGCCAAGCCGACGATGCCCATCTCGCACCTGCAACAGCCCCTCGTCATCATCGGTGTGCGGCGAGTCAGCCAGTGCCACCACATCACCAAGTGAGCCGCACGCGCCCCCCGAGACCTCGCCCCAGGACCCCGTCCAGGAAGCGAAGCACCGCCGCGCCGGCATCATCGCCTTCGCCATTGGCGCCGCCGCCTCGCTCGCGTTCTTCGCCTTCTTCCCCGGCCTCCCCCACGTCATCGACTGGGGTGCCACCCTCGTCTCCCTCCTCGTCGGCGCCCTCACCCGCTGGGCCTGGCTGGCCCGGACCCGAAGGAAGTACGCCAGCGCGGAGTAGATCGTCGCGGCCCCTCCCACCACCGACGCGGTCACGCGCGCGGGCGCTTACCGAGCCAATGCGCATCAAGCCAGACCCGATGTTCAGGTCGCAGCTGCACCGCCACAGGTTGGCCGTGCAGCTGCGCGTAACACGGATAGCCGTGAAGGCTCGGGATCACGTCGAGGGTTCCGGAGGCCACGTCCACCGCAATATGGCCGAGGTCAAAGAGCCTGTGGATGTCACGGCGCAGGAGCAGCCCGCCATACTCGTGGTGCTCGCCACTCTCGGCATAGCTGTAGAGGTGAGCCGCTTCCAGGGCGTCCGCCGGCGTGGGGCCCGTGAAGGCGCACACTTCGCCCTGCTCGCGCAACAGACGCGCGCGGAAGACCTCTTGTCCGACGCGCGTTCGCACGAGCGATTCCTTGTGGCCTCCTGCTATGGCCAGACGAGCGGCTGCGGCAATGTCCTTCACGGTGCTGGCCTGACCGGTCGCGTCCAGAAGTGCCTGCCGTAGCCGCTCCCATCGCGCAGGGCGCATACTCAACTGCGACTTCGGAGATTCGCAGAGGGCCCGCAGCTCGGAGCCCGAGAGCAGACCACGCCCGTTCATCCATCTCTTGCCGTGCGAAGACCGGTAGGTAGTCACCGACTTGGTCTTCTGACGTGGGGCGGCAAAGAGGTGTCCGCACTTGCCGCAGCGGTAGGCTGGCTTCTCCCGGTGACGCCGTTTGATGTCAGCCTTGCCACACCGAGGACAGGAGTACAGCACCTTCTCGGCCGATGCGGTGTTGATCGCCTCTATCACCGAAACGCCGACGAGCTCCTTCCTGTCCCAAAGAGCTATGACGTCCCCCACCGCCACACGAGCATGGTTCTGAACGGTGCTGTCCCAGCTGTAGTGCAGAGACGCACTGTCGTCATAACCGTCGTTTCCGGCATGCTCCCGGTTGGCACCCAGCGCCAGCATCAACCACGCAGCGGCCACGTTCTTGGTGGTGAGGACTGCTCGCACATCGACCAGTTCGTAGTCGCGACTGGCGCCTATATCGGCCTCCGGAATCATGCGCCAATCATGCCTGAGGGACCAGCGGCGTACAGCCCGGGCGTCTTCGCAGCAGGTCCCGCTGGATGTCGTCGCCCGACCTCGCTTCTCCGTTCGGCAAAGCCGCGGTGGTGAACGTCAGATCAAGGCACCGACAGACTCGATCCGGACAGATTCGAGCAACTATACGTAATCGCTTGCGACATCGCCGAGATACGTTCGATGCTGCTGGGGCTCGAAGCAGCAGAAGATGTCCGGCTTTGGCGTCGTGCCATGGCGGCTTCTGACTCGCGAGCCTGGAGACCCCGTGGACATCCACGTCCTGCGGGCCAGTTCGGCATGTCTGCCTCAACTGGCACGCTCTTTTGAGCCACCTCGGCTCTCACCCCTTCCCTCATGTGCGGGGGCACGCCCCCTTCCAGGCCCGGCGGAGCTCGCCGGATCCGACGGGGAGGCGGCGTGACCAACCTGTTCGAGCCAAGCATTGCCCAGCAGACTGCTCTCGTGGACCATCTGGTCAACGCGGTGGTCAGCGATGCGACCGGCGAGGCCCAGGGGGACGTCTGCCTGGGCGAGCCTCCCAGTGCTCGGTACTTCATGGAGAGCCTCGGCCCCCACACCGTCGAACCTGGCGGAGCCGCCCCGCGGTACGGCCGCACGACACCGGACAGTCTCGGGTTCGAGTTCGAGGCCAGCAATGCCAGCTCCATCAGCGTCAAGGCGCGGGCATCGTTCTACTACGCGGCACTTCCGACCCGATCGCAGCAGCTGGAGTGGGCTGGTGAGCGCGAAGAGCCGTACAGACTGGCCCCTCTGTTCAAGCGACTGACTGTGACCGTCGGGCCCGTGGACGTCGTGCTGGGACAAGAGGCCGGCCTGCGTCAGACCTTGGAAGCTGAGTTCCAGCGCGCCTTCCAGGACGCCGTGAGGGTGGCACTCCAAGACCCTCGGACCGACCGTCGTGTCGGGAACGACCGCCGAGAGCGGCTCGTTCCTCCTGCCGCGATGGCGGACGACCGGACCTTCGAACAGTGGCTCGCCCGGGAAGTGGGCGGGGACCCCGTAGTGCCATCCCCCGCCGCGCACGTCGTCATCACGTCGAGGCTGGTCGCGTCCGGGCGGCTCCGCGTGACCGTCACTCTGCAGAACCTCGCCACCGACCCCGTCGTGACCGTCCAGGGACGGGGCAGCAACGCCGGCCGTACCCGTCGCGACGAGGCGAGGGACAACGCCCTGTTCCGCGCAGAGCTGGAGATCCAGGGTGACCATCTCCTGCCCATCGTGATGGACCTCGGTGCCGACGCCTACCGCTACTCCGGGGAGCTCGGGGCGTACGCGAACAACTGCGGTGTCGAGCCCCGGTGGCACGAAGGCAGGCTCGTGGCCGTACGCAGCGTGCCCGTCCCTCAGCACGACACCCATCGGGCCGTGGCCAGAACCGATGAGCGCTGGAGTTACGCGACGCTTTCGACCGACCCTCTTCCCGTTCTCGACGAGCTCGCTGACGAGATGGAGGCGTACCTGGGGGCGCCTGTGTGGAGCACCGAGGATCTCCAGGACAGGCCCGAGCTGGCCCAGCGTAAAGAGGCAGACCGAAGGGCCGCGGCCTTGGAGGTCGCCCGCTTCCGTGACGGTGTCGCTTGGCTTCGGAGAGACAGGCGTCTCCTGACAGCGTTCCAGCTGGCCAACGAGTCCATGGTGGAGCTCAACAAGCGGCGGAAGCGACCCAGCCGGGGGTGGCGGCTCTTCCAGCTGGTCGCCATCGTCAGTCAGCTCAGTTCCCTGGCCTGGCGCGAGCATCCCGAGGACCTCTTCACACCTGGCCTCTGGGGCGACGAACACGACGTGGATCCGACCGAGGCAGCGACCGTCGTCTGGTACCCCACCGGCGGCGGCAAGACCGAGGCATATCTCGGCTTGGTGCTGGTGTGCATGTTCTACGACCGTGCGCGGGGAAAGGCGCTCGGCGTCTCGGCATGGTGCCGGTTCCCTCTGCGGCTGCTGACCTTGCAACAGACACAGCGCCAGCTCGATGTGATCGCCGCCGCCGAGACGGTCCGTGGCAAGAACGCCGGCCTGCTCAAGGAGGTTGGTGGCGATCCCGGCTGGCCCTTCTTCATCGGCTTCTACGCCGGTGGTGGTAACACCCCCAACTCGCTGATCACGGACCGCCTGATCGACCGCCTTCGCTCAAGCGAGGAGGGACGGCATGCGTACCGCCTTGTCCATGACTGCCCTTACTGCGGTGAACGGTCAGTCCGCATCCCGGCACCCGACCCACAGCGACTCAGGCTCCAGCACGTCTGCGGCAGCGAGGCGTGCGGGAAGGTTCTGCCGATCCTCGTCGTCGACACCGAGATCTACCGGTACCTACCGACCGTCGTGGTCGGGACCCTGGACAAGCTCGCCAACGTAGGGCTGTCGGACAAGTTCGGCGCCCTCCTCGGCGACGTGGACTGCTGGTGCCCTCCTCACGGCTTCGGTCGGGGCGGTAAGTGCCACGAACGGCATGCGCCGGGTCATCCGAAGACCCCGCTCCAGCCCCTGGGCGAGCCTCTTTACGACCCCTCCCCGTCACTGGAGATCATCGACGAGCTTCACATGGTCAACGAAGAGCTCGGAGCTTTTTCCGGCCACTACGAGGGCCTGCTGGCCGAGGTGCAGCGCACTCTGTCGTCCCGACAGCGTGCCGACGGTCGAGGTGTCCGAATGAAGGTGGTCGCCACCACCGCCACCATCCGGGGCGAGGATCGCCAGAGTGAGCACCTCTTCGGTCTCAGGTCAGTGGTGGTGCCACTGCCGGGGCCCAACCTCGACGAGAGCTTCTACTGGCGCCTCGACCGGAGTCTCCCGCTCCGTCGCTTCGTCGGAGTCATGCCGACACGCGGCACGGCAGAGATGACGCTGGTCAGGATCCTGACGTCCGCCCACCGGGCACTGTGGAAACTCGACCGGCGAGAGGGTCTGTCCCCTGCCCTCGGGAGTTGGCCGGAGGATGAGCTCCGCGCAGTCGTCGACCTTTACCGGACGAGCCTCACGTACGCCACCACTCTGGTCGACTTCGGCCGTATCCGTCGCTCGCTGGACACCCAGGTCAACGAGGCCCTGCGCAGGGAGGGCTTTCCGGATCTCAGGGTGGCCGAACTCAAGGGCGAGACGCGCCTGGACCAGGTACGCGGCGTCCTCGACGACCTGGGAAGCACCAACGGCAACACGGGCATGGTCGTCGCCACCAGCATGGTCAGCCACGGAGTCGACGTGGACCGGTTGAACCTGATGCTGTTCAACGGCATGCCCCGCTCCATGGCGGAGTACATCCAGGCGTCATCGAGGGTGGGCCGCGCCTACCACGGCCTCGTCTTCATGCTCTTCAACCCCGTGAGGGAGAGAGACCGGTCGCACTACCGCTATCACGGCAAGTTCCACGAGTACCTCGACCGTATGGTCGAGCCGGTGGCCATCAACCGCTGGAGCAGGTTCGCGGTTCGCAGGACCCTGCCGGGGATACTGATGGGGCAACTTCTCCAGATCGCGAACCGTGACTGGTGGCGGGCGGGTAACGCCCCTGGCCACCTGCACGACCTCTCGAAGATGCAGGCCGCCCTCTGTGCCCCCTCGAGCGGGGGCCTGGAAGGGGTCCAGCTCACCGAGCTGCTGGAGGTGCTGCACTCCGTCTTCCAGTCGGACCGCCCGGAGGGGCAGGAACTCCGCACTGACCTCGAGGACATGGTGGAGCACGCCCTGGCGAGCCTACGCTCCGCCGGTGCCTCCGCCGGCCTCACCGGCGGGAACAACCGGGGATACCGCGCGACTGGCGACTACCTGGGCCTCGAGTACCGGCCCATGACGAGCCTCCGCGACGTCTCCGAGGGCATCCCGTTCCACGTCGTATCCGACAGCAGGAGGTCGTGATGGCGTTCAACCCGAGGAACGACGACATGGCTCGGGACCGGGGCCAGGTTCTCTACCGATACCGCCCCGGCCAGACCTTCGACCACCGCGGCGGCTACACGGCCCAGGTGGTCCAGTTCGGGCGTGACGAGGAGTTCGACGGTCCCTCGCTCGACCGCGAGCACCTGGTACAGGAGGCGATGCGGTTCGTGCGCAGGTGGCGAGCCGCCGGGCACGCGCTCTCCGCCGGAGCTGACCGGGCGCCGGAGTTCCCCGGGGACGAGGACCGGCTTGCCGATCGCCATTACGAAGTCGTGGTCCCGGGTAAGGTCTTCTGCCGCATCTGGCCTCGGGTGGTGCGCTGCTCGAGCGGCGGGTGCGGGCATGTCTGGACGGCCAGTGACCCACGGCCCGGAACGGACGACTGGCCACCGGCCTGCCCGACCTGTGGCAACACAGTCGGGAATCGACAGCTTCAGTTCGTCTTCGCGCACAAGTGTGGCGAGATGTCGCCCATGTACCCGCCAAGCAAGTGCCCCAGGGGACACACCCGGTTCAGGTTGGACGACCGCGCGAGTCGGTTCCGTGACTTCCGGTGGGAGTGCATGACCTGCGGCTTTCCACTGTCCGTGCAGTGGAGTTGCAGCAACTCCTCGTGCAGCTACCCGGACAAGTTCATGCACCCCCTGCTCCACACCGCGGGCACGGCGCATGTCGGGCAGGGGTTGACGCTCGTGAACGTGACCACGGCAGAAGAGGCCACTCGGCAGAGCAACCCCCTGTACACGACTGCCGTGCTCGGCTGGTGGCTCGGTGAGATCACCGAGGACGAGTTCCGGCGGCTCACGGACGGGCACACGGTGGACGTCCCCGACGAGGTCGTCGAGAGCATCCGTGCGATGGAGGAGGTCGGCCTGAACGATCAGGCGCGCGCACTCCGGGCACGCTTCATGCCGGTCGAGGTGGACCACCTGCGGGACAGCGTGAGCAAAGCCCTCGGGCTGGACACCGAGAGCGACGACGCCCGCGGGCTTGCGGCCGAACTGCACACCTATCGTCGGGTCCTGAACCTGGAGCGCCTTGGTATCCCCCGCCTGCAGCGGGAAGCCCGCAACCCCGAGCGCCGCGCCCTGTACGAGCGATACCCCGGTGTACTGAGGGCTGCCGGACTCGGTCAGGAGACATGCCTGATCAGTGATCTTCCGATCACCTACCTCGCGATCGGATACAGCCGGACGGGGTTCAGCCCCGAGGAGGCCGACCTAGTGCCCTATCGGGGACGTGCCGCACGAGGCGCACCCGAGAAGACCCTCCTCTACGCTCACCCCACAGAAGCGGAGGCTCTCCTGTTCCCCGTGGACCGGGAGCGGGTGAGCAGGTGGCTGGTCCGCAACGAGCTCGTGAGCCGCAGCACGCTGGACGACTCAGGGGGCGTCACGAAGTGGTTGGTGCACCAGCTGGGTCCCAGTGATGGTCAGGCCCTCTCTCACGAGACCCGGCCGGAGCCCGGGCACCCTGATCTCCCTGTTCACGAGCTGTTCGGCCTGCTTCACTCCCTGTCCCACCAGCTGCTCCGGGCTCTGGCGGTCGACAGCGGCTACAGCGAGACGAGCCTGTCCGAGTACCTCTTCCCATACGACCTGGCATTCGCCATCTACCCCAACGGTGGGAGCGACTTCAGCCTCGGTGCCATGCGGACGGTACTCGAACAGAATATGGACGCGGTCGTCAGCCGTGCAGTGGACAACGACGCGTGTCTGTACGACCCGAACTGCATGATCACCAACGAGGGCGCGGATCACGGCTGCCTCCAACTCCCCGAGACTGCCTGCCAGTCCTGGAACCGGAACCTCTCCCGTTGGCATCTGTTCGGATCTCCCGACGGTTCCAGGGTCGGATACTGGGATCCGACCCTGTGAATCACCGGTGGTGGGGGGCGGGAACTGAACCAGAACCCTCCCCTCACCACTCTCCGAACGTGCGTGAATTTCAACCGAGCGTCGGTCATGCGCGATTCGGGGTCTCCGTGAAGCCCGAGCTGGATCTCTTGGACGTCGTCTCCGACGCGCGTACCCGTGTAGGTGCGCACCCGGCTTGGCAGTCCGGGCCGGAAAGGATCTACGACCTGCTCCGCACGGCGACCAAGTTGCGAGCCATGGAGATCGCCTCAGGAGTCGAGTCCGATCTTCCATGGGAAAGCGTCCTCGCCCAACTCGTCGCATGGCATCACGACTTCACCTTCGGCACGGGTCCATGCTCTGAGTCCGCTGCTGGCCAGATCACGGCGCTGGCTGCCGCAGCCCAGCACTGGGACCGCTTGGAGACCGGTGTCCGAACTGGCGCCTACCAGGTCAGCTGGACTGGAGGGGGCTTCCGCGTGCGTCACAGCTGGAACCCCGCCGTCGAGGTCGCCGACGCGTTCCTCCAAGCAGCCTCGGTTCCGACGCAGTTGCCGAAACTGTCCGAGACGGCACACCGGTGGATCTCCACGAGGAGCGCCGGCTCTCCGAAGGGGCCACCAGGGGACGTGTTGGAGGCTGCGGTCAACCGCGCCACCGTGACCATCGAGGCTTACCGGAAGGCGGTGCCCGAGGGCCAAATAGCGGACACCTTCCCTCTCCGCGAGGGGATGACCGCCGGAGACATGACCCGCGTTTTGGCGGTGATCATGGGGATCGCCTCGCTGTGTGAGGAGACAGCGCACCGGCTCTCACGACTGGAGTCGACGCTCGCTCACATGCCGATTCCACGGCTGATGGCCGTCCTCGCGGACCTGTGCCCAACCGTGTCCGAGGCTGATCAGGCCCTGGCAGTGGAGAGGCTCACCTACTGCTCTGGATGTTCGTGCAGGACCTCCCCGCTCGTGCCGTACGGTGGCGCCGTGATCATCTGCCCGCCCCTGATCACTCCCCGGGCCGTGGCCCCGATCATGCTTCGTTCCGCTACCAACGGCTCCTGGGGGTTCGGCAGTATCGGACGTGAACTAGGTAACCGTGCAACCGCATGGACCGAATGGCTACGCACGACCCCAGGTGCTCTCGTCGCCGAGCAAGTGCCCGTGACGAGACCCGACGGCCGATCTGCTGGCGACCTGGACGTGGTAGCCGTGGACCCGGCCGGGCGTGTGGGCCAGTGCTTCGAGATCAAGTGGCCGATCGAGGCGCTGTCACTACCCGAGTCGATGAAGGTGGAGAACTGGGCCACCTCCGCCGCTCGCCAGTTGGACCGGCTGAGAGAGGAACTCCGCGCGGGAACGGCGACGGCCCTGCTGTCGAGCGGCTGGCCACCCTTCGAGTCGATCGACTGAATCTGGTGCGTCGGCACTTCACAGCAGCTCTGCCTGCGTCCGCTCCCAGCGCAGGCCATGCATGTCACGTCCCTTCGATACGTACAGGCGCTGGGAACGCCAGCCGACCTGGCGACCTTGCCAGACGCGCTTGTGAGGCCCGACCTACCGACCGAGGGGGTACATTTCAAGGTCGCCAAGAGATCCTTCCCCATGGGAAGTCGTCAGGTCCATCTCGATGAGCTGGGGCTGGTCCCTGGCCATTGGCGCCCCGATTCCTGTGAAGGTCGACGAGATGGACGGCCTGTTCGACGGGGTCACTGCGTGAGCAGGCCCGAAACCGTTGCCGGGACGGACAGGAAGTCTCGACCCCATCCCATCTCGCGAAACCACGGGTCGGGCAAACTCCGGCCGGCATGCGGTGCTGCTCCCGTAGCATCGATTGGTGGTGGGGTGTGTCGCCCTGAGCGAACGAACGCAGTGGTCCCTCTTGGTCGGGGGACGCATCCGTCCGGTTTCACCGAGTCTCCGGGACGGTCACCCTCCGGAGAGCAACGTCACGGGGAAGCAGAGCCGGGCACATATGAAGTACGACATCGCCGCACCCGAGCCAGCGGGCATGGTGGCCTCGCTCAGCTCCCTCGGGTACTCACTCCCCGCGGCCGTCGCGGACTTGGTGGATAACAGCATCTCCGTCGAGGCGAAGAACATCGACGTGGAGTTCACCTGGGCGGGAGCAGACTCGTGGATCGCCGTGGTCGACGACGGCTGGGGCATGACCGCCGAGGAGCTCGTCACGGCCATGACCGTGGCTGCCCGCGGACCCGCGACCGCACGCACGTCCAGCGACCTGGGACGTTTCGGGGTCGGCCTCAAGTCGGCCTCCTTCTCCCAGGCCAGGTCTCTGACCGTGACCACGGCCAGAGATGGGGAATGGCACACCCGGACATGGGATCTCGACGTCGTCGAGGAGTCCGGCCAGTGGCGCCTTCTTCACGGGGCCGACGACGACACCACGGCCGTGCTCGACAGACTTCGAAGCTCGTCCGACCACGGCACCGTCGTGCTGTGGAGACGGCTCAACGGATACCGCACCGATGGGGTCAGCACGGATGACGAGCGCACCCAGAAGCAGTTTTACGCCGAGGCGACGCGCACGGAGTCGCATCTCGGTATGGTCTTCGCCCGCTTCCTCACCGGGACCCGCCGTCGAAAACTGCAGGTTCGCGGCGCCCTCGTGGAGCCCTGGGACCCGTTCATGAGCAGTCACCCCTCCGTGCAGCGTCTGCCAGAGGAGGGACTCCCCCTGAACGGCAGTCTCGTGAGGGTCGAGGCTTTCGTCCTGCCCAGCGTGCAGAGGCTCGCACCGGAGGAACACGACCGGGCCGCCGGCCCCGGAGGCTGGCTCGACCAGCAGGGGTTCTACGTCTACCGCAGGAACCGGCTGATCCTCGCGGGAGACTGGCTGGGACAACGGGGCATGCGCAGGGAGGAGAAGTACAACCTGGCGCGCATAGCCGTCGACATCCCCGCCGAAACGGACGCAGAGTGGGGCGTGGACGTGAGGAAGTCGAGCGTCGTCCCGCCTGTCAGCCTCAGGCCACACCTCGACCGCATCGCACGCAAGGCGCGGTCCACAGCCGCCGACGCCCTGAGACACCGTGGCCAGGTGGCCGCGCGGACGCATGGCGATCCCCTTTCGTACGCGTGGCTCGTACGTCGCCCCGATGACAGGGTCGTCTGCAAGATCAACCGCAGCCATCCGTTGGTGGAGGCGGCCCTGCGTCCGGGAGGTGCCAGCGCCGCGGACGTGCGTGCCCTGATCCGGCTCTTGGAGGAGACGATTCCGGTCGCGGCTCTCCGCGTGATGCACGAGGCGGACAGCAGCGACGATCCCGAGCCTTTCGGCGGTCCTGGTGTCGCGGACGCCGAGGCGATCGAGGTCGCCCAGCGCATCTACGAGTCACTGGTCCGGGGCGGGCGATCGCCGGCCGCCGCGCGGGAGAGGCTCCGAACGATGTCGCCCTTCGATCAGCTCCAGGGTTTCTGGAGCAGGTGACCCACCTGTCAGCGGTCGCCCCTACTCTCCGTACGTACCGTCGTGTCCTGCTGGAGGTCCCCGTGAGTGACGTGTCCGACGACTCGATGGCCAAGGCCAAGCGCCTGGTCCTCGGCTTCCTGCCACAGGACCGGCAGCCGGGGACGGAGGAGGTGCAGAACGCGGTCAACGCCATCTTCGGCCTGCTGGCTGCGCAGGGGGAGGAGGTCGACCGGGAGTTGCTGTTCAAGGAGATCCGGACTCTGGTCGCGGTCTTCCAGGAGCGTTCCGTCGCACTCACGGACGCCAAAGGGCACGAGCCGTGGCTATCCGAGGCGAAGACCAACCGGGACTGGGACTTCTGGGAGCGGTACCGCAGGTACCTCGAGGACGTGGTGAGTCTCCCGCCCTGGGTGGTGCGTCGTCTGGACCAGAGCTCGGACGACGTGCTGAGCCAGCTGGAGGATCCCCGACGTCTCGGTCCGTGGCGGCGCCGGGGGCTCGTGATCGGGCAGGTGCAGTCAGGCAAGACCGGCCAGTACATCGGTCTCGCCGCGAAGGCCGTGGACGCCGGATATCGCTTCGTCGTGGTTCTCGCAGGCATCCACAACGACCTCCGTAGCCAGACTCAGCTCCGGATCGACGAGGGCCTTCTGGGTTTTGACACCCAGCACCAGAGCCGGTCGGACCAGGATGGCCGGTCCCGTGCGATGGGTGTGGGCAAGATGCCGTCGCTGGTCAAGGAGTTCAAGATCGCGTCGCCGACCAACAGCGGGGAGAAGGGCGACTTCGGGCTTGCCACTGCCAAGACGATCAACTTCCCCCTGGGCAGCTTCCCCGTCGTCCTGGTGGTCAAGAAGCACTACAAGATCCTCGAGTACGTCCGCAAGTGGGTGCTGGACGTCCATGGGACCAAGGACGAGAACGGCGAGGAGACCGTCAAGGACTTCCCCATGTTCGTCATCGACGACGAGGCCGACAACGCCTCCATCAACACGGTGCGAGATCCCGAGGCGGATCCGACCAAGACGAACGCGGCCATCCGTAAGCTCATGAGGAGCTTCGACAAGTCCGCCTACGTCGGTTACACGGCGACCCCCTTCGCCAACATCTACATCGACCCGGATGCGGAGCACTCCGAGGCGGGAGAGGACCTCTTCCCCGCCAGCTTTATCCGCAGCCTTCCTTCGCCGACGAACTACCTCGGTCCCGAGAGGGTCTTCGGGCTCCAGGTGGACGACGAGGACGAGTCCGACGTCGAACCCCTCCCCCTCGTCCGGCACGTGAACGATGCGGACGCCTGGCTGCCGCCCAAGCACAAGGCCGGTGATGATCCGGGGGAGATCCTCCCGGGGTCCTTGCGCGAGGCGATCCTCTCGTTCGTGCTCTCCTGCGCCGCCCGGAGGGCCCGAGGGCAGACGAAGGTGCACAACTCGATGCTGGTGCACGTCACCCGCTTCACCTCGGTACAGGCCCGAGTCCGAGACCAGGTCGACGACCACCTGCGACTTATCGTGGACACGATCCGGGACCGGTACGGGAAGGCTCCCGAGCTGCGTGCCGAGCTCCGAGCCCTCTGGGAAAGGGACTTCGAACCCACCACCGACTGCTTCCCCGCGGACCAGGCCGAGCGTGTCACCTGGGAGCAGGTCTCGGAACAGCTTCTACCTGCCCTCAGAAAGATCCAGGTCAAGACCGTCAACGGAGCTTCAAAGGACGCCCTCGACTACTACGAGAACCGGAGGAACGGGCTCTCCGTGATTGCCGTCGGTGGGCAGAAGCTCTCTCGTGGTCTCACGCTCGAGGGACTGACCGTCAGCTACTACCTGCGGGCCTCGAAGACGTACGACACACTGCTGCAGATGGGCCGTTGGTTCGGCTACCGTCCCCGTCACGAGGATCTGTGCCGCCTGTACACCACCCCAGCGCTCGAGGACGCTTACGTGGAGGTCACCTCCGCGACGGACGAGCTGCGCAGGGAGGTCGAGGAGATGGCCACCCGTGGCCTCACCCCGACGGAGTTCGGCCTGAAGGTCCGCTCCTCCTCCCTGGGGCTCACCGTGACCGCGCCGAACAAGATGCGTCAGGGGACGAAGATCATGCTCAGCTACTCCGGTGAGGGACCGGAGACCGTGATCTTCAAACTCGCCGACAGGGCCGTCGACCACAACTTCGGGGAGCTGGAAGCCCTCGTCCGGCGCTTGGACGCGAGTGGTGACGCCGAGCAACCCTCCACGAACGGCAACGTCAAGTGGGACGGTGTGCCAGCCGACGTCGTTGCCGAGTTCCTGACGTCGTACGAGGCCGACCGTATGGCGCAGCGCGTGCGTCCCCGGCTCATTGCCAAGTACATCGAGCAGTGCACGAAGGTCGGCGAGCTCGACAACTGGACCGTGGTCCTGGTCGGCAGCACGAAGTCGAAGGAGCCGATGGATGTTGCGGGCCACACCGTCGGCCTCGTTACGCGCAAGGCCCTCAATCCTGAGGGTTTCCGGGCCGAGGGCAGGTACACGATCCGCCGCGTGCTCAGCCCGCCGGACGAGTTGATCGGCCTCGACGACGGACAGAAGAAGGCAGCGGAGAAGGCTGCGGGGATCACGGCGAACGAGCAGGAGAAGAAGTCGAAGTCGAAGACCCCGGCCGGCCCGTACATCCGTCGGCAGCGCCGCACCGACCAGGGCCTGCTGCTGATCTACCCCATCGCGGTCCCGGACGCCGAAAGCGCCGGTACGAAAACGCCCCTCGTCGGTTTCCAGCTGAGTTTCCCGCACTCCGAGTACCAGTCCAAGACCGAGTACGTCGCCAACTCGGTCTGGTTCCAGGAGGACGTCTACACCCTCGCAGAGGAGGACGACGAGTGACTGTCACCGAAGACGACTGGCAGACGCTGGAGAGCCCACAGGACGCTCCGGGGCGGTCCAGCATCAGTCTGTACACGGACTCACCTCTCGACATCCACCTTGCTGTCTCCCACCCTGGCCGCCAGCGCATGCTGGTCCTGCGTACGGACGCCCGCTCGGCCGACCCGATCGTGCGGTCGGTCAGCCGCCTGCCCAAGGCCGCCGGGATCGAGATGAATCTGAGCGCGGTGTCGCGGGTCGAGTACGAACTCCAGTTGGTCCTGACCGCCAACGATCTCAACGAGGTGTTCAACCCGCTCGTCGCCGACGTCGCCGACGTCGCAAGGGACGCCCCCGACGCCACCGGCGCCCTCTCCGCCGCGGTGCAGCGGTTCGGCAGGTGGCAGGAGCTCCTGAGCGCCGTGGGCAGGGACGGGCTGACCGTCGAGGCGCGTCGGGGGCTCTACGGGGAGCTGCTGGTGCTGGGGGACGTGCTGCTCACCCAGCTGTCCCCGGCCGAGGCCGTAGCAGCATGGACCGGCCCCACGGGGACGAACCAGGACTTCGAGATGCCCGACGTGGCCGTGGAGACGAAGGCAAGCACCGCCAAGCGCCCTCGGAGCATCCGGATCGCCAGCGAGCGTCAGCTCGACGGGGCGGGCACGGCAGCGCTCCTGCTCGGTCTCGTCCAGCTCGACGAGCGTCGGGGAGGAACGGGGGAGAGCCTGAACAGACGGGTGGACGGCATACGCAGGCAGCTCACCGACCCCGCCGCCCGGATCCGCTTCGACAGCCTGCTCATCCAGGCCGGGTACCTGCCCGTACATCGGGACCTGTACGACGAGCCCCGCTACACGCTTCGTGACCTGAGGTTCTGGCACGTGCGGGACAACTTCCCGAGGCTGGTCGAGTCCGACCTCCCTGAGGGCGTCGGCGACTGCTCCTACCGCTTGGACGTGTCGGCTCTGTCCATCTACAAGGCAGAGACCGACGAGGTGAAGGAACTGATCGGGGGATCGGATGGTTGAGCTCGATCTCGCGGAGTTCTCCAGGAGCCTGCTGGCCGACGTCCAGGCGACGGCCGACGCCGAGGCCGCAACCACTCCCGAGACGTTCACTCGGCGTGTCTTCGAGGACTTGGAGGAGGCCGGCGTCGTTTCCAACGCCTTCACCGCCTACCACAAGGCACACGGCCTCCTCGTGCACGGTTATGGCATCGGGGAGTCTGGTGAGTGCCTGGACCTGTTCGTGACGGACTTCCACCTCGCTCCCCTGGACACCAGGCTCACCAAGGGACCGGTCGAGACGTACTTCAGGCGTCTTCTGACGTTTGCCGTGCGGTGCCGGGACGGGCTCCAGAAGGACTTCGAGCCGTTCTCCGACGTGTACGACATGTGCTCGGCCGTCGCCAAGGCACTCACCGAGGTCCAGCGGGTCAGGCTCTTCCTGCTGAGCAACAGGGTGGCCACCCACACCGAGGCCCCCGCCACGGAACTCGACGGCCTGCCGGTGACCCACGAGGTGTGGGACCTGGCACGGCTGCACCGTCACGCGACGTCGGGAGCCCTCAGCGAGCCGATCGTTGTGCCGTTCTATCCACCGCTTCCTTGCGTGGCGGCTCCCAGCTCCGAGGAGGACCACTCGGTGGTCCTGGCAGTCGTTCCCGGGCAGATGCTCGCCGAGCTGTACGCGGAGTACGACACCCGCCTCCTGGAGCTGAACGTCCGTTCCTTCCTCCAGACCCGGGGCGCGGTCAACAAAGGCATCAGAGAGACCTTGCTCCACGCGCCGGGCCGGTTCCTCGCCTACAACAACGGGATCACGGCGACCGCGTCGCAGGTCGACCTCGTGCGGGGGCCGGAAGGCATACCCACCCACATCTCCGGGGTGCACGGCCTCCAGATCGTGAACGGGGGACAGACCACCGCCTCGCTCCACCATGCCCTCACGCGGGACAAGGCCGACCTGTCCGAGGTACGGGTTCAGATGAAGCTGACCGAGGTCGCCCCGGACCGACTCGCGGAGATCGTGCCGAAGATCTCGGAGTACTCCAACACCCAGAACCGGGTGACCCAGGTCGACTTCAGCTCGAACCACGAATACCACGTGGAGATGCAACGGATCACCCGTTCCCTGTGGGCGCCCGCCACCGACGGCAGTGGTCAGGAGACCCACTGGTTCTACGAGAGGGCCCGTGGCCAGTACACGGATGCCCTGGCGAAGGCCCGGACCCCCGCTCGACAGAAGCAGTTCAAGAGGCTCAATCCCTCGAAGCAGAAGTTCACGAAGGCAGATCTGGCCAAGTACGTCCACTCGTGGCACCGACTGCCGCACATGGTCAGCCGGGGTGCCCAGAAGAACTTCGTGGAGTTCATGCTGCATGTCGACGAGGCTCCGCCGCGTGTGGACCTCCGGTACAGCCAGCGGGTGATCGCTATGGCTGTCCTTTTCAAGGCCGTGGACCGCATCGCCGCGATCCACGGTGCCGGCAGCCACAAGAGCATGATCACCACGTACACCGTGGCCCGGCTGTCCCTGGCGACCGACCGTCGGATCGACCTCGACCAGATCTGGCGGGAGCAGGCCCTCTCGCCGGTCCTGACGGCCGCGGTCCACGACCTCTGCCCCAGGGTCATGAGGGCAGTGACCACGCCGCTGGCGGGGAACCACGTCGGCGAGTGGGCCAAGAAGGTCGCCTGCTGGGACGCCGTGTCGCAGGTGCCCTGGAACGTTCCTCCCGCACTCTCGCACGAGCTGCGTGACAAACCGCTGGACGAGGACGCTCTCGCGGGCGGCACCGGCGACGAGACGGGTGCGAGCGACGAGGCCGCGCTGGTTCCTGCCGACGAGTGGTACGCGATCGAGGACTGGGCCAAGGAGACTAGGGTCCTCGAACCGTGGCAGCGGCAGCTGGCTCACTTCGTAGGCAAACGCCTCGAGCTCGGCGAGGACGTTCCCGAGGCACAGGCCGTTCAGGCGCTACACACGCGCAAGGAGGCCCTGGGGCTGGGGTTCACCCCAGCTCTGTAGGAAGGGGAGGGAACACCCGCGACGAGGCTCATGCGCCGGTCGCGGGTCCACCGCAGCAGAGGGTCAGGGATGCCCCTTCTCGATCAGGCCCTTGATCGAGTCCTCCGCTCGCCTCAGCACGATGCGGCCGTCACCGTTACTGAAGGCGACAAGCTCGGCGCCCGGTGGGATGCCGGCTTCCGCCAGCAACCCGAGCGGCAAGTCGACACGGCCGTGGTCGTCGACGCTGATTTCGACTGGTTCCCGGGGCATGGGCAAAGTGTGGCACCCTGCGAAGCGGGGCCTGTCGACGGGCTTACAAAGGTAATGATCATGGACGTGGGCGGCGGGGCGGGACGGCGGTGGGTCTCCACCGCCGCGGGCGAGCACCTACACGGGCGCCGGGCGCGGAACACGAGGCCTGAGATCCTTTTGCGGAAGGCCGTCCACCGGACGGGCCTCAGGTTCCGTCTCCAGCAACGGGTGGCCCCCAGGTGCACGGCCGACTTCGTGCTGCCCCGCCACCACGTCGCCGTGTTCGTCGACGGCTGCTTCTGGCACGACTGCCCGGAGCACGGTCCCAAGGGGTTCCGCGGCCCGAACGCCTCTCTTTGGCGAGACAAGATCAACGCCAACAAGGACCGGGACCGGCGGAACACGGAGCAGGCCACGGCCGCCGGCTGGACCGTGGTCAGGGTCTGGGAGTGCGAGATCCGTCGGGACGCGGAGGCCGCTGCGAGACGGGTGGCGGAGGCCACCGGCAGGGGCACAGCAGCTCCGCGTCAGACCTCGACTACTTCTGTGAGGCGGCCAGCGTCAGAAGGTCGTCCGGACGGGCCTTCCGGTCGGGGCAGTACGCGAGGAACGGGCAGTCGGAGCAGACGGGCCCGTCCTCCCGGCACAGATCGGAACCGATGAGCCGGATCGCCCCCATCCGCAGTGGGGCGTCCTTACCCGCGCCCACGAGCTTCACCAGGTTGACGCGTCCCTCGCTGAGCCGGTTCGGATGGTTCGTGTCGAGGCCGTTCATCCGGGCCGCAACCCGCAGTGTCCCCTGCCCAACGAGCATGAGGTCCTCACCGATCAGCAGAAGGTAGAGGGCCTTCTCGCCTGGCTTCATGCCCAGCTTCCCTGGGATGTCGAGCCGCTTTTCCCAGCGCCAGGCATAGGGCTTGTCCACGAGTGGGGTCAGACGGTCGAGGCGGGACCGCGCCGGTGCCGTGGGTGCCATCTCCAGCAACCTGTCGAGCAGCTTCGCGGTCAGCCTCTTCGCCCGCCGGACAATGCCCATCAGTTCGGCCATCTCGGCTGGTCTGATCTTCGCCCCGGACAGTATGGCGACCACCGCGGCATGGAGCGAGACCTGCTCCACGTCTGGTTCGTCGGGGAGCTGATACCAGTCGGCGCCGTCCCGGCGCTGCTTCGCCCACTCCGTGAGTGCGCCCCGGACCTCACGCCAGTGGGGCTGAAGGCCCTCCCGATCGGCGGAAGCGTCGTCGGCCGGCCTGAGGGCCTCGGCGGCCGCCTCGCCCAGCAAGGGAGGGACGGCGTTGCCGATCTGCCGGAACGCATCGCTGCGAGTGCCTGAGAACCGGAACCTGTCAGGGAACGTCTGGACCCGTGCTGCCTCACGCACGGTGAGCGTGCGCAGCTGCTCCGGGTGGATGTACCAGTAGCCGTCCTTGGCGATGTGAGCGGTGATCGTGCGGCTCAGCTGCTGCCAGTCCAGCTTCTTGTACTTGTCCGTGTACTTGTCGGTGGCGTAGCGCTGATACGTCTTCTCTTCATCAGTCTTCAGCAGCTCGCCCAGGTCCGAGTATTTGGTCCTGGATCCCATGAGCTCGAAGATCCGGTGGTCGTCCTTCCGGACCCTGCGGGTCATGTGGTCCCACACGCGCCCCCGGGGAGCGCCCGCGCGCATCATCTCCGCGAACGGCGACAGGTTGCGCGGCTTGCGATAGGACATCTCCCGCTCGCCGACCCGCGCGGTGGGCACGACCTCCAGTTCGGGAAGATCACCGATGGCGTCATGCAGGGTGGTGGGCTGGACGTCGGGGTCCCGCCAGTCGAACTCGGCCACGTCCCTCCGGGCCAGAAGGATCAGTCGCTTCCGGTGCTGCGGAACGCCGTAGTTCCACGCGTCGACGAGGCGTACCTGCGTCGCGTACCCGAGCTCCTCCAGCTTCTCCTCGATCGTCCGGATCACGAAGAAGTCGTCGTGCAGGCCCATGTCAGGCACGTTCTCCATGAGGACCACTCGGGGCCGGACCCGCGTGACGATGTCCAGGTAGGCGCTCCAGAGCTCCTTCCGCCGGTCCTCCGGATCACGCCCGTGGTTCTTGACCAGGTCGCGGATCTTGTTGCGCCCGGCCCGACTGAAGGGCTGACACGGAGGGCCACCGGCAACAAGGTCGATGTTCGCCGAAGCGAGGATCTCCACGAGCCGGTCGCGCTCGGCGGGGTCACCGAGATCCATGTGCAGACTGAGACCCGGGAAGTTCGCCCGGTGCGTCTCCAGCGCACGCTCGTCAAAGTCCACCGCTGCCGCAGTGGTCCAGCCCGCCCGCTCCACTCCGGCGCTGAGCCCCCCGGCACCGGAGAAGAGATCGACGGCGAGTCGCTTGTCCTTGCCGAAGCCTTCCAGCCACTCCTGGAACGTCTCTGGGGTGCAGCTGTCGGCGTGTGGGGCCAGCTTTAGGTAGTCACTGCGTTCAAGAGGTACGCCGTAGCCGCTCCCCTTCACAGCACAACCCTCCATACGCACGACATGAACGAGCACCAGGAGATCACAGACCTCCTGGTGGAAGCAAGGATTCTGGCACTCCGGGCACCGGGATCAGCGGAGGTGCCGACAGCTCCCCAGCTCGACTTTCGCACCCCCGCGACCTGCGGGCTCGGACCAGTGTTCCACGTGCCGAGATGATCGATCATAGTCGAGCCCAGCGTCTGATTCAGCGCAGTCGGCGGGAGTGATTGGTCACTCGTCCGACAAACAAACCCAGGACAAAGAAGGCACGTTCGAGTTACCGCGGGATCGCCAAACACTAGCGCCCAACAGGCTCCTTCAGCCATATGAGTTACGCGTGAACCAGCTGTCAAATCCAGCCAGTTCACCATGAACCAGTGGCATGGCGGCCCTGGCAGCGCGACAAGCGGGGGCGCGGGTGGACTTCGAGAACGCCAGGTCTTGTCACGAAATTCAGTCGCTCATCGGTTCACGCCACCGAATTGAGCGACCGACGCCAACGTGGTCAGTGGCTGCCTCGCGCCGACATAGCTGGGCTCTCATCACCCCAATGTCCTGATCACTGCGTCGATCAGAGCTCCGGCACGAAGGTCATCGCGCCCACTGACGATGTGGTTCATCACGTAACCGAAGGCAATTCCGTGATCCGGGTCAGCGAAGGCCAAGGAGCCTCCCCGGCCGTTGTGACCGAAGGCGCTTGGCCCACTCATGGGGTTGTCCTGGGTAGGCAGCTGGTACCCAGAGGCGAACCGGCTCGGCGCCACCAGCACCTGGTCCATCCCGGCTGCCTGCTTCTTGGCCGCCGCCGCGACGGTCTCCGGGCTGAGCAGGCGCACGCCGTCCACCTCGCCGATCAATGCCGCGTACATCCGAGCCAGGGCGCGCGCCGTACCGATGCCATTCGAGGCCGGCAGTTCCGCGGCCTGCACCTCGGGTGAGTCGAAGTCGATCGCGGCCGGGTCCGTGACCGCGTACGCCCTGTTGCTGAAGGAATTCGGGTCGCGCCAGGCAGCCACCTGTTCGCGTAGTTCTTCGGGGACCGAGTCAGCGGGCAAGGTGGTGAGGTCGAGGTTCGGCTTTCGGTACGCCATGCGGCTCACGCGGTGGCGTTCGTTCGCCGGCAGGCCGATGAAGAAGTCCAGGCCGAGGGGCACGGCGATCTCGTCGGCGAAGAAGCGGCCGGGAGTGCGGCCGGACACGCGGCGGATCACCTCGCCGACCAGCCAGCCCCAGGTTCGGCCGTGGTAGCCGTGCGCGGTCCCGGGCGTCCACACGGGGCACTGCGCGGCCAGTGCGGCCGTCATCGGGTGCCAGGACAGGGCCTCGGCCTCGGCCAGGGGGGCCGGGCGGTCCAGCGTGACGAGGCCGGCTTGGTGGGACAGCAGCCAGCGCACCGGGATGTCCGCCTTGCCGTTCGCGGCGAACTCCGGCCAGTACTCGGCCACCGGCGCGTCCAGGTCCAGCAGGCCGCGTTGGACCAGCATGTGTGCGGCGGTCGCGGTCGCCCCCTTGGTGACCGAGTAGACGAGCTGGAGCGTGTCTCGCTCCCATGTGCGACCGGTGTCGCGGTCGGCGACACCTCCCCGCAGGTCCACCACTGGTCGGCCGTGCTGGTACACGCATGGTGGAGGTGGAGGGGCGAGGACCGGAAGCCGGCAGCGGAATCGGGGCGCGGGCCCCTCGGCGGGTGGGGCGTGAGTCGAGGGGTAGCGAAGATCGGAGGCGAAGCAGGTTGCCTACGGCTCAGGTTCAGGGGCGGGGGCCGTACCGGCGGCGGCCGTGGTGGTGGCACCGAGTTCCGGTCTCCACCTGCTGGAGCGTGGGCCGGCGGTGCTCGTGACACGTGGCGCATGTGCTGTCCCACGGCATGGAGCGACCAGGGAAGGGCGCGCGCGGGATGTAGCCGGCCTCCTCCATAACGGCCCTCTCCTCCTCGTCCTCATCGGCCAAGGGTGGTCGGTTCATTGGCACTTGCGGAACCGGGACAGGGGGTGCCTCGATGGGGGGAGTGTGGCCTCCGAAGACCAGTCCCAGGCTCACCCACTCTTGCCGGCGTCTCGGTGTGGGCATATCGAACCTCTCGTGCGATACGAACGATGGGTAGTGCACACGTGGGCCAGCCGTGCACGTTCGGCGCAGGAGCGGTGGGTCGGAACTTCGGCCCGCTCGCGGTGCCCGGATCGCGCGCAGAGGCACGCGCCCTCCTCGCTGCCGTCTGGCCTGGAAATCCTGTCGCGTGGGGCCAGGCGCAGGCAGCGCGAGGACTGCAGGAATCCGGGGTGAATCACTGTGCCGCCGCTCCTGGTACCGCTCGCAGATGGCGCGCCTTCTGGCCGCGTTGCCAGCGGTTCCAGCACGCGGCGCACGCATACCACTCCCGGGGCGAGGAGGACATCGGGACGAACACGTCGACCAGCACCGCGGCGCGGGTGGGGCTGCCGCACTCGCAACACACCCTGACCGGGCCCTTCCCTCCGGCGTGTTCCAGGGGCCCGACGGTGGCCTCGATCGCCTCTCGTAGTCGGGCAGGAGAGGCGAGTGGCTTCATGAGTGAGGCGAGCCAGTGAAAACGCTGGAGGCCCACGAACGTGCCGTCTACGTGCGGAACCAGGAGGGGATCGCCCGCGCGGACCACCGAGACCCCGGCCGCCTCCGCATCAGGCCACCCCTCAGCCTGCCCAGGGACGAGATAGACCAGGTAACGCAGTCCGGGTTCGTGGAAAGCTGGGCCGCTCGCACCGGCCAGGGCTTCGGCCATCAAAACGCCCCAGTCCTCGGGCACAGTGACCGCCGGCCACCAGGGCCCCACTGTGATCAACTGCGCGCGCTGATCCGTGATCACCCACGGAGGTATCGGCGAGCCGGTCACGGCCTACCACCACCCCACGTGCGGGTGACCGGCAGCGAGCGCGGAGTCTTCCGGCGGCGGCACGGCCATGTTGACGGCGGTACCCGCCGGTGTGCTGGGGGCGGCCGTCGTTGGGCGCGCGGATGAGGGACGGATCGCGTGAGGGGCACGGGCCATGACAGCAGGATGTGTTCCGGCTGTCTGGTCGGACCAGTACCGTGGGGGGTCACGAAAGGTCGCGAAATGCTTACGCTAAGTAGCGGACATGGAGGGAAGGGCTTGGTGGCCGAGACAGATAACCCGCAGCTGGCTCTGCTGATCGCTGCAACGGGATCGCCGCACGCAGAGATAGCTCGGCGCCTTGTGGCACGGGCTCAAGCCGAAGGCCACAGGCAAGTCGCGCCGGGCGTCACGCGTATCCGCCGCTGGATCGAGGGCGAGCGACCTCGCCCCCCGGTCCCGAACCTGCTTGCTGCCGTACTCTCCGAAGCTCTGGGGCAGGCCCTGACACCCGGTGACCTCGGCTTGAACGGCACCGGCCCGGAGCTGGACTCGATCCAACTGCCGATGTTGACCGAGGCCGCCGCGCGGCTTGTGGCCGGCTGGGCCCAGTTGGACCTTTTGATAAACCGTCGCGACACCCTGAAACTCGCCCTTGGCGCGCCGTTGATCGTGGCTGCGCAACGCATGCTCACTGGTAGGCCCCGCGCCCTGAGTCAACGCCGTAAGGGCTTCGACGAGGACACCGCCACCGCGCTAGAAGAGGTGACGGCGTTCTTCGCCGCAGCCGACGCGGCCAAGGGCGGCGGCCTGCACCGGCCGGCGATCATCGCCCAGCTCGCCGAAGTCGCCCGCCGCATCCAGGACGGGGTCCCCGCCAACTGCGCACGCGTGTCTTCTCCGCGACTGCCGATCTCGCGGCGCTGGCCGGGTGGGTCAGCCACGACTCGGGCCGCTACCCGCCGGCTCAGCGGTACTGGAGCTACGGCATCTACGCCACCGGGGAGGCCGGGCAGCCTGACCGCGGCGTGGAGATCATCACCCGCATGCCCCACCAGATGATCTACCTCGGCCACCACCGCGGCGCCCTCGGGCTGCTCCAAGTCGCAGCCACCCAAGCTAACCAGCCCGCGACCAAGGCGCTGGTGACCTCCCAGACAGGTCGGGTCCACGCGGCGCTCGGCGAAGACGAGATGGCCGCCGCCATCTCGACCAGACGGACGCGATACTGGCCGAGGGGTTGGGTGATGTTCCGCACTGGCTGACGTACTTCGACGCGGCCGAGCACGCCGGCGCCAAGGCCGCCTCCGCACGCGACCTCGCCGAGCGGGGCCGGCCCACCGGACCTGCCAGCACCCACTTCGAGAGCGCCTTGGCCTTGCGTGGCCCCGGATTCGAACGGGTGCGGATCATGGACGCCGTCGGTCATGCCGCTGCGCTGTTCGACGAGGGGGACCCGGACCGGGGCGCCCAGGCCGCGCACCACGCCCTGGACGACGCCGCACGCCTTGACTCCGCCCTCATCACCTCCCGCGTCAACGTCCTGCACCAGGCGATCCGTCCCTACCGCACCGCCACGGTCGATGACATCCGCGCCCGGATCCGAGACCTCACAGCCACCCGCCCCAGCACCATCGCAGCCTGAGCCCCTCCACGGCCAGCGACGGGCGCTTGGGGAGCAAGGGCCTCGGCCGTAGAAGTTTCGACGATCGCGTCGGGGCCCGTCATCGAACGCCTTTCAAGAAGCAAAGAACTAACAGACGCCGAACTGCCATGTCTCGCGGCCGCCCAGGTACTTACTGACTTTCACTCGGCCCGGCGCCGGGTTCGCTTCGCACACGCCCGGCTAGGACACCTCCTTCGCTACCTACCCCAGCAGTCCGCCTACAACAAACGACTCAACGCCGCAGGTCCAATGATCAGCCACGTGACCGAGGTAGGGCCTGTCCTTCGGACCATGCGGGGCCTGGCATGCATGCTCGCCGCGTTGACGTCGGCCGCCAACGCTCCGCGTTGGCCCCCTCCGCCTCGCGATCGCGCGCACTAAGCGCCGCCTTCCGACCCGGCCCGCTCCGAAGGGCAGTTCCTAGCGGCGATCGCGAGGCGGGGTGATGAGTGCGCGCAGTGCCGGTACGGCCGGGCCGGCGGCCACGAGACCGGCCAGCACCGCGCCCGCCACCGGTGCCCCGGTCAGTGCCGTCAGCCCGCCCATGATTAGCCCGATGACGAGCGCGGCGAGCAGGACGACGCTCGTGTGCAGGGGCAGGAATACGGGGTCCAGCGAAGGGGCTGCGGGGGAGCCCGAGTCGTCTGTCGGCGTCGGATGCATGCCTCGACCGTGCCCTCACGTCCCGCCCCGGCCCGCACCCGCCGAACACTCCCGTCCCGCTCCGACCGGCCCGGTCCACGACTGAACGGAACGGCCCACTCATGTTCAGTGAAGTGTCGGCGCCGTCGTGCACACGGACCTATCCTCGTGCTCACGGCCCGAGCGGGGCGGAGTGGTGGAGAGCCGAACGTACGTCACCTACGAGGAAGCACTCCGGCACTTCGGACAGGAGCTCAGCGAGTTGCGCGCCCAGCGCGGGGCGCCGTCCTTCGACCGCATGCGTGCGCGCGGCCTGAAGGCCCTCGGCGACACCGCCGGCGCGTGCTCTAAGGGGACCATGAGCAAGGTCTTCGCCGGTGGACAGTTCATCTCGTTGGACAAGCTGATCTGGCTAGTGCGGACCGTGATGTCCTGGGACGAGTACGGGGAGGAGTGTGCGCCGCCCGGTCGACGCGACGAGGAACTCACCCCTTGGCGCAGCCGCTGGCAGTCCCTCAACGCCCTCCGTGCGCAGGCTCGCCGCCACCCGGCGCCGCCCTCTCCTCGGCCGTCCGATCCCCGCCCGGTGTCCTTCGGGCACGTAGATGTCCTCATCGGCCACGCCGGCCCCGTCGTGGCCCTGGCGTTCTCCCCGGACGGCGGCCGCCTCGTCACCGCGAGCGACGACGGCGCCGTGCGGCTCTGGGACCTTGCCACCCACAAGGTGACCAGCACGATCCGCACCAGGTACGGGTCCGCGTTGTCGGTGGCGTTCTCGCCGGACGGCGGCCGCGTCGTCTTCGGCAACCGCAGCGGACGCGTGCTGATGTGAGACCCGGCTGCGCCGGCGGACTCCGGGCCCTTCAAGGGGCACGAGGCGGCTGTGCGGGCGGTCACGTTCTCTCCCGACGGCCGTCTTCTCGTCACCACAGGCGACGACAGCGGCGTGCGACTGTGGGATGTAGCCACCGGTGCACAGATCGGCGGGCCCCTCACGGGCCCGGCCGGGACCGTCTGGGCCCTCGCGATCTCTCCCGACGGCCGCCTCCTCGCCACCGGAGGCGAGGACACCACCGTCCGACTCTGGAACCTCACCCCCCGCCGGGAGGTCGTCATCCTCCCGGCAGGGCACACCGCGCCCGTGAACATTCTGGCGTTCTCCCCGGACGGCACTCTGCTCGCCACGGCGGGCAGGGACGGCACCCTCCGGTTCTGGGATGTCGCCACCCGGACGCGGTCCGGTGAACCGCTCACCGGTCACGCCGGGTCCGTGCACGCGCTGGCGTTCTCCCAGGACGGCTGCGGCTCCCTGCTCGCCACGGCGGGCGCGGACGGCAAGCTCCGGTTCTGGGACGTCACCAGCCGCACTCCGATCGGTGACCCCGTTACGGGGCACATTGGACCCGTCAGGGCGGTGGCGTTCTCCCCCGGAGGCCGCCTCCTTGCCACCGGAGGCGAGGACACCTCCGTACGGCTCTGGGAGGAGGGCGCCTCCGTACGACCGAGGGAAGCGGACGTGTCCGTGGCGCTCGGGGAGACGGTCCCGTCCGTACGACTCCGGTACGAGGACTCCCCCGTACGCCTTCGGGAACCGGAGGCACCGAACAGCACACCGCACCCGCAGCCGCCCGCACCGCTGCCCCTCGCCGTCCGGGCGCTGCTGCACCGCCGGCTGCACGCAGGCCGACCCCTGAAGCTGGGCGGGCTTCTGCACGACAACGACGTTTACAGTGTGGCGTTCGCCACGGACGTTCTCGCGATCGGCAGCGACGACGGCGCCATGCAACTGTGGGACCCCGTCCTGCGCACCCGGCGCCGCGATCCTTCCCCCACCCACGGGGACGCCGTCCTTTCCATGGCGCTCTCCCCGGACGGCGTCACTCTCGCCACCGGTGGTGCCGACGGGACCGTGCGACTACGGAACACGGACACCGGCCATCTCATCGGCGCCCCCCTCGTCGATCACGGCGGAGAGATCACGTCCGTGGCGTACTCACCGAAGGGCACCCTCCTCGCTGGCGGGCACCGCGACGGGACCGTGTGGCTCTGGAACGCGGTCACCGGCGACCCGATCGACGGCCCCTCCGGCCATCGAACAGGGTCTGTCCAGGCCATGGCGTTCTCCCCGCACGGCAGGTACCTCGCGATCGGTGGTGAGGGCAGCGCACCGTGGCTGTGGGACACGGTGGGCCGCACATGGGTCAACGTTCCGCTCGCCGGCAATGGCGGGCTCGCCCTCGCCCTGGCCTTCGCCCCGGACGGCCGTCTCCTCGCAACCGCCGACATCGACGGGGCCGTCCACTTGTGGGAGGCGCCCACCGGCGCCCCAGTGGGCGCCCCCCTCACGGACCATTCCGGGCCAGTTCTCGCGGTGCCCTTCTCCCCCGACGGCCAAACCCTCGCGACCGGCGGCGCGGACGAAACCCTGCGCCTGTGGGACGCCACCACCGGCGAGCGACTCAGCGCCCCCGTCGCCCATGACGGGGCCGTCACCTCGCTAGCGTTCTCCCCCGACTCCTCCATACTCGCCGTCGCGACGAAGAATCGGGTCACCCTGTACGCCTAGGCCCAGCATCAGCCGCAGCGCAGGCCCCGGGAAGGCGAGCAGGTGACCTGCCCAACTCCCGGCCGACCAAGACCTGGATGACCACGCGCTCAGGGCCCAGGGGATACCGCTGTCACAAGCCCTAAGCGGCGAGACCGTGCCGCTCACTTCCGTCGTCGCCCTGATTTCCACCTGCCTGCGGGCGCTCCAGGCCCAGCAACTTCAACAGGTCAGCCGTCACCACCCGGTAGGCGTTGCCGAGGCGCAGCACCTTGACCGGGTACTTCCCCTGCTTAGCGAGTCCATATCCCGTTGACCGGCCGATCATCAGCGCTCGGTTCGAGGTGTCGAGGTCGATAACGGCGGGGAGGGCAAGCAGCTCGTCGCCCGTCAGCCCTCGCACCTCACGGTACGAATCCGATGCCAACCACTCGCGTTGCAGTGACACCAGAGGTGCATCACGACATTGCAGCCTTCACGCCTTGGACCGGCACGGTCGCCGGCGTGACGGCATCTGCACCGCCCTCGGGCTCGTCGGATTCCTGCAATGCAGGCTGATCGGTCATTGAGCCCCTCCAACAGGTACCGACTGTTCCAGGGAGTACGCCCGGTAAGCCGCTCTACCGGTGTTCCCGAAGGCCGTGGGGCACCCGGCGTCTTGTAGGGATGGAACAGAGCCCAGGCTGCCGCACACCCACCCTCATCATCGCCGCCGGCCACCGCCGCTGCACGCCTTTTGCACGCTTGGCCACCGGTCGGCCACCGGCGGCGGACGCGAGGCCCGAAACGGCGGCGCAGGCGCGCCCAGATTCTTCCGAAGAACCACAAAGGCCCAGGTCAGCTGCTACCTGACCTGGGCCTTCTCTGAGCCGCCTTCGGGATTCGAACCCGAGACCTACGCATTACGAGTGCGTTGCTCTGGCCAACTGAGCTAAGGCGGCATGCCGTGCGAACCTGATCGGCGGCGACGGCGGAGCCAAGTCTACACAGTTTCGCGGGGTGCTCCGTACGAGGTGGTGTTCGGGGGCTCCGCGCAGGTCAGGCGGGTCGCGCGGGGCTGGGGCGATCAGGTGCAGGTGGTGTCGGGGGCGGGGGGCCGGCCCGTGAGGAGGTAGGTGTTGATCGTGCGGTCCGCGCACTCGCTGCCCCGCCCATACGCCGTGTGGCCGTCGCCGTCGTAGGTCAGCAGGCGGGCCGAGGAGAGCTGGGCGGCCAGGGAGCGGGCCCAGCGGTAGGGGGTGGCGGGGTCGCGGGTGGTGCCGACGACCAGGATCGGGGCGGCGCCCCTGGCCTCGATGCGGTGGGGGCGGCCGGTGGCCTCGACGGGCCAGTAGGCGCAGCTCAGGGCCGCCCACGCCAGGGTCTCACCGAAGAGCGGGGACGCCGTTCGGAAGGCGGGCAGGGACTGGCTGGCGTCGGCCGGGCTGTGGAAGGCCGGGGGCAGGTCGAGACAGTTCACGGCCTGGTTGGCGACCATGAGGTTGCTGTACGTGCCGTTGTCCGACCGCTCGTAGAACGCGTCCGACAACTGGAGCAGCTCCGTGCCGTCCCCTCGGATCGCCTCCGCGAACGCCGTGCGCAGCGCCGGCCACGCCCCCTCGTCGTACATCGCCGACATCACCGCCGTCGTGGCCAGCGACTCCGTCAGCGTCCGCCCCTCCTCGGTGCGCAGCGGCCGGGCGTCGGCGCGGTGCAGCAGGTCGCCGAGGAGGCTGACGGCCTCGGCGCGGTCGTCCGTGCCCAGCGGGCAGTCCGCGCGCCGGACGCAGTCCGTCATGAAGGCCGTGAGCGCCGTCTCGAAGCCGGCGGTCTGCTCCAGGTTCATCTGCTCGGCGCCCAGCGACGGGTCCATGGCCGCGTCCAGCACGAGCCGGCCCGTCTGGCCAGGGAACAGTCCGGCGTACGTGGCCCCCAGGAACGTGCCGTACGACGCGCCCACGTAGGTCAGCTTCCGGTCCCCGAGGGCGGCGCGCAGCACGTCCATGTCGCGGGCCGCCTCGGTGGTCGACAGGTGGCCGAGCAGCCGGCCGGAGCCGCGCTGGCAGCCGCGGGCCAGCTTCTGGTACGCGCGCACCAGGCTCCGCTTCTCGGCCGCGTCGTCCGGGGTCTGGTCCGTCCGCACGTGGGCGTCCATCTCGCGGCCCGTCAGGCACCGCACCGGCTCGCTGCGCCCCACCCCGCGCGGGTCGAATGCCACCATGTCGTACCGGGCCCGCACCGCGCGCGGATAGCCGATCCCCGCGTACGCCTGGAGGTAGCCGATCGCCGAGCCGCCCGGGCCGCCCGGGTTGACCAGCAGCGAGCCCAGCCGGCGCGGCCCGTCCGTGGCCCGCTTGCGGGAGACGCCGAGCCGCACGTCGCGGTCGGCGCCCGGCCGCTCGTAGTCCAGCGGCACCCGCAGCGTGGCGCACTCGAACCCGCTGGCCCCGCACGGCCGCCAGCGCAGACGCTGCTCGTAGTAGCCCCTGAGCGGGGCCGGGACCACGGGTGGCAGCGGGCGCAGGGCGGTGGTGGCGCGGTTCGCCCCAGGCCACTCGTCGGGCGCGCCCGTCTCGCGCGCCCGGGCGTCCACCCGGCCCGCGCCGCCGTCGTCGTTCCCGCCGCGCCTGACGGCCTCGTCCGTCCGCCCGTGTTCGCTGCCGGGCGGCGGTGAGGGCGGCCCCGGCGCGGTCGCTGTGGCCGCCGAACTCGGGGACGGGACACCGCTCGACGAACAGCCGGAGACCAGCAGCGCCGCAGCCGCGACCACGGTCCCGGCCGTGCGGAACAAGCGACTCGTACCCATCGTCGACCCCTCAGTCGTACGCGGCGTGGACGCGCGTCAGCCACACGTCGGCGGTCGCGCGCGGAGTCGGAGAGTATCGACACGCGTACGCACAGCCGCCACTCGTGACCTCCGTACGAGTGAACGCCGCGCTGAACCAGCCCCGACCGGACCCGTCCCACCGGCCAGGGCGAGCGGCGGCGCGGGTCCGGCGGCAGCGAAGCCGGGTCGTACGCCCCACGTCGGGGCCGGACGTGCGGCCGGGCGCGGCGAGGGTCGGTGGGTCAGCCCGCGCGCAGGGAGAGGGTCATGGCCTCGACCGCGAGAAGCGGGGCCACGTTCCGGTCGAGCGCCTCGCGGCAGGCGCGGATCGCCTCTATCCGGCGCAGTGTCCGCTCGGGCCTGGAGTTCGCCGCGATGCGCTCCAGTGCCTCGCGCTGCTCGGCGTTGGCTATGGCCACCTGCGAGCCGAACTGCAGGGCGAGCACGTCGCGGTAGAACGCCGTGAGGTCGGTGAGGGCGAGGTCGAGGCTGTCGCGCTGGGTGCGCGTCGAGCGGCGCTTCTGCCGGTCCTGCAGGTCCTTCATCACGCCGGCCGTGCCGCGCGGCAGCCGGCCGCCGGTGCCCGCCGCGGCCCCGAGCGCCGCGCGCAGCTCCTCCGTCTCCTTCGTGTCGACCTCCTCGGCGAGCTGCTTGGCCTCCTCGGACGCGGCGTCCACGAGCTCCTGCGCGGCCTTGAGGCAGCCGCCGACGTCGTCCACCCGCAGCGGCACCGAGAGCACGGCGGCGCGGTGGGCCCGGGCGCGCTCGTCCGTGGCCAGCCGGCGGGCTCGGCCGATGTGGCCCTGGGTGGCGCGCGCGGCGACCGCGGCCCGTTCCGGATCGATGCCGTCGCGCCGCACGAGCACGTCGGCGACGGCTTCCACCGGCGGGGTGCGCAGGATGAGGTGGCGGCACCGGGAGCGGATCGTCGGCAGCACGTCTTCCAGGGAGGGGGCGCACAGCAGCCACACCGTGCGCGGGGCGGGCTCCTCGATCGCCTTGAGCAGCACGTTGCCCGCGCCCTCGGTCAGCCGGTCGGCGTCCTCCAGAACGATGATCTGCCAGCGCCCGCTGGCCGGGGAGAGCTGGGCCCGGCGCACCAGGTCGCGGGTCTCCTTGACGCCGATGCTCAGCATGTCCGTACGGACCACCTCGACATCCGCGTGCGTACCGATCAGGGCCGTGTGGCAGCCGTCGCAGAAGCCGCAGCCCGGCGCTCCGCCCAGCGCGCGGTCGGGGCTGACGCACTGCAGGGCCGCCGCGAAGGCGCGGGCCGCCGTCGAGCGGCCGGAGCCGGGCGGGCCCGTGAACAGCCAGGCGTGCGTCATCTTCGCGCCCGAGGGGCGCTGCGCCGTGGCGCCCGCCCCCGCCGCGCCACCGGCATCGGCGCCCGCACCACCGGCGCCGGGCTCGCCAGCGTCCGCCGGAGGCGACGGGCGTTGCCGGCCGCCGGCCGCGCTCACGTCCGTGACCAGCGCGTCCGCGTCCAACGCGGCAGCGGCGAGCTGCTCAGCGACCCGGCTCTGCCCCACCAGGTCGTCCCACACCGCCATGACGCCTCTCCCTGCCTGCCGTGCCCTGCCGTACCCCGACTGCCCCGCCCCCCGGCTGCCCCGCGCCCCGCTCCGCCACGGGCGGCGGGGACCGGCCGCGACCGCGGACTTCGGGCGGCGTGCCGCCCACGCCCCGCCCCCGGACTCCGTCCGGCACGGGCGGGCTCCCCCGCTCACCCGTCCCGAGCCGTACCGATGCGCTCACGTGCTCGCGACAGGCACTCCGAGCGCCGCGGCACCCGGTTCACCTGTCTGCCAACCATTGTGGAGTACGGCACTGACAATGCCGGGCACGCGCGCGCTGACCTGCGAGAACAACCGTCCGGTGGCGGTGAGGGCGGGCCCCTGTTTGCGGACCCGCCCCCGCTGCCAGGGCCGCCGCCGTTGCCGCCGTCCCTGCTTCGGGAGCCGCCCCGGCTGCCGGGCCCGTCCCTGCCTCCGGCGCCACCCCGAGGCCCCGGCTCAGCCCTTGCGGCCCCAGCCCCTGCGGCCGTTGCCCGGGCGGCCGTTGCCCGTGCTGCCCTGGCTGCCGGGGTCCCGCGGTCCGGGCTGCTCGTTCGGGGGCTGGTCGCGGCCGTCGTAGCCGCCCGGAGGCACGTCGTGACCGCCCGGAGGTACGCCGTAGCCGCCCGGGTGGCGCTCATCGGGCCGGGCGTAGTGGCCGCCGCCCGCCGCGTCGTGCGGGCCAAGAAGTTCGTCGGCCAGCGTCGGCAGGTCGTCCAGCGGGGTCTCCTCGGCCCACTCGGGGCGGCGCCGCTTGCGGCCGTGCGGGTCCGCTCCCGGCTCGTCCGCCTGTCCCGCGCCGCCCTGCCCCGAGGGGGCCTGGCCGGCGCCGGGGCCGGAGCCGGCCTGCGACGGGTCGAACTGTGGCAGCTCCCGCGTCCGCTCGTTGCCGGACTCCGGGGCGGCCTGGCGCGCGCCATCGGCACCATCGGCGGCGCCGGACTCGGGCCGGAACATCCACGGCGGCACCCGGTCCGCCGGGTCCGCCGGGCGCTCGGCCTCCGGACGCGCGCCCTCAGCGCCGACCGCGGGCAACACGGCCGTCTCGTCCATCGCGCCCGTGGGCGTCTCCGGCTGGGGCGGCGTCGGCAGTTGCGTGGTCTCCTCCGTGTCCCACGCCTCCGTCGTGCCGGCGGCATCGCGCGTACCAGCGGCATCACGCGCACCCGTGGCCTCGCGCGGGTCCCGCGCACCGTCAGCCTCGCGCGCCTCGCGTGCCGCACCCGCGTCACGTGCCCCCGGCGCGCTGGGCGCGCCCTGCGCCGGGGTGTCCGCCTCGGGGCGCACCCGCGGCAGCACCCACGTCGCGTCGTCGACCGAACCGCCGCTCCGCGCGCCACCGCCCGCGCCGCCACCGCCCGCGGCAGCGTCTGGTCGCGGTGCCCGCGGGTCTATCCGTGGCGTCTCCACCGTCTCCGTCGCGTCGGGGCCCGCGGTGGCCCGGGGCTTGGCGGCGGGAGGTCCAGCGGCCGGGGCCGCGCCGGCGCCCGCCGCGGCCGTACCCGGCGCAGCCGTACCCGCCGGTCCGCCCCTGCCCTCGTCGGACGGCTTGACCAGCGGCGTCGGCACCGTGGGCGCCTCGTCGCGCGCGCTCGGCGGGCCGGGGTTCGGCGGCGCCGTGTCGGTCGCGCCCGGCGCGCCGCCGAGTCCCGGCTCCGGCAGCGCGGCAGCCGCCTCGGCGGCCAGGCGGGCCTGCTCGGCGCGGAGCAGCGCCTCCTCCGCCTTGCGCTGCTTCTCCAGCCGCCGCGCCTCGGCCTCGGCCCGCAGTCGCGCCTCCTCCTTGGCCTGCCGGCGCTGCCGCTCCTCCTCCGCGGCGCGGGCGCGCTCCTCGGCCTCACGCCGCTGCCGCTCCTGCTCGGCGAGCCGACGCTCCTCCTCGGCCCGTTGCCGGGCCTCCTCCGCCTGCCGCTCGGCCTCCAGGCGCTTGGCCTCCTCGGCCTCGCGGCGCTTGCGCTCCTCCTCCTCGGCCCGCAGCCGGGCGAGCTGCTCCTGTCGCTCGCGCTTGAGCCGCTCCTCCTCGGCCTTGCGCGCCGCCTCCTCCTCGGCCCTGCGGCGGGCCTCTTCCTCCGCCTTCCTGCGCGCCTCTTCGCGGGCCTCGATCTCGGCCTGCGACAGCGGCAGCACCTGGTCGAGGCGGTGCCGTACGACCGTGCTGACGGCCTCGGGCTCCTGGCTCGCGTCGACCACCAGGTAGCGCGCCGGGGCCGCGGCGGCCAGGGTCAGGAACCCGGCCCGCACCCGCTGGTGGAACTCGGCGGGCTCGGACTCCAGCCGGTCGGGCGCCTCCGTGAACCGCTCGCGCGCGGCCTCCGGGGAGACGTCGAGCAGCACCGTCAGATGCGGAACGAGACCGTCCGTCGCCCAACGCGAGATACGGGCGATCTCGGTCGGCGACAGGTCGCGCCCGGCACCCTGGTACGCCACCGAGGAGTCGATGTAGCGGTCCGAGATCACGACGGCGCCGCGCTCCAGCGCGGGTCGCACCACCGAGTCCACGTGCTCGGCCCGGTCCGCCGCGTACAGCAGCGCCTCGGCGCGGTGCGAAAGGCCCGCGCTGGCGACATCGAGCAGGATCGATCGCAGCCGCTTGCCGATCGCGGTGGCGCCGGGCTCGCGGGTGACCACGACCTCGTGGCCCTTGCTCCGAATCCACTCCGCGATGGCCGTGACCTGCGTCGACTTGCCCGCCCCGTCGCCGCCCTCGAAGGCGATGAAGAAGCCGTTCGCGGCCGGCGCCTCCGCCGGCTCGCCGCCGCGCACCGCGTCCCGCAGGTCGCGCCGCAGCGGCACGCCCTGCCGGTCGTCGGTCTTGCCGAGCACCAGCGCGGCCACCGGCAGCAGCAGCGCGCCGACGAGCATCAGCGTGAACGCCGCGCCGCCGTGCGCGAAGACGAAGTCGCCGTTCGCCAGCCGGTGCGGGCCGATCGCGGCGGCGAGCAGCGGGGCGGCGAGCACGCCGAGCGCGAGGGCGACCCGGACGACCGCGTGCAGGTGTTCCGTCGTGCGCGGCCGGCGCGACTCCTCGGTCTCCTGGTCGAGCAGGGTGTGTCCGATGTTCGCCGCGATGCCCGCCGCGACGCCCGCGAGCAGCGCCAGCATCAGCACCGTCGCCGGGTCGGGGACCAGGCCGGTGGCGAGCAGCGCGAGCCCGGTGGCGGTGATCGCGAGCGCGAACAGGCGGCGGCGCGAGAGCGCGGGCAGCACCCGCGGCGCGCACCGTACGCCGATCACCGGGCCGCCGGCGATCATCAGCGCGAGCAGCGAGAACCCGACCGGCCCGCCCCCGAGGTCAGCGGCCTGGAGGAGGGCGACGCCGAAGGCCGCGGCCATCGCTCCGGCCACCGCCGCGCACGCCGGCACGAGCACCGGGATCGCTCCCGTGCGCCCCTTGTCGGGCGCGGTGGCCCGCGCGCCGCCCGCCCCGCGCACCGGAACCTTGGGCCGGCGCAGGCCCTCCAGCGGGGAGCGCGCGCGAGTGGCCTGCGCGCCGGGCAGTTCCAGAAAGAAGAGGACGGACACCGAGGCCGCGAAGAGGCCGGCGGCGACGTACGAGGCCAGTGCCGGCTGGTGCTGGTGGAACCAGTCGATGCCGGAGCCGAGAACGTTGCCGAGCAGGGTGACGACGAGCATGCCGGCCGCGGCGATCGGCAGCGAGACGGCGGTGGTGCGGAGCGAGAGCCTCCGCAGCGCGTCGAGGTGGTCGGGCAGCGGTCGTACCGCCGCGCCCTCCAGCGGGGGCGGCGGCAGCAGCGCGGGGGCCGCGCCGTCCTTGGCCACCGTCCACAGTCGCTCGGCCACGCCCACCACGAAGGCCGTGACAAGCAGCGATGCCACGGCGTCGGACGGCATCCAGTCGATCCACAGCGGGGCGATCACCAGGAGTACGAGCCGCACCCCGTCGGCGCCGATCATGGTCCAGCGCCGGTCGAGCGGCCCGGAGGGGCCGATCAGCGAGGCCAGCGGCCCGAGCAACACCGCGCCGAACAGCAGCGTGGCCAGCAACCGGGCGCCGAACACCGCGGCGATGGCGAGCGCCGCACCGCGATACCCGCCGCCGAACGCGCCCGCCGCCACCGCCGCCTGGAACGACAGCGCCAGCAGGGCCAGCACGGCGAGTGCGTCACCGATGCCGCTGACGAACTGCGCACTCCACAGCCGTCGCAGCGGTGGGTAGTGCAGCAACGCTCGTACGGCGCGCTCGCGGGAGTCCGCGGCGAGAGCGCCGGCTGAGGAGCTGACGGCCGTTGGCTGCTCGGTTCGCGTCATCCCGCCAGCCTATCCGGGTCACACGAATTGCCGTGCCCGAGCCCGAACATGTGGACGGGCGCACCACGGCATACGCCCGGACGAGTCGGTCACAGCGGGGCGAACCAGCACCGGAGGGGGTCGCTCAGGGGGCGCGTGAGCCCATCGCGCGCCACGGAATCCGCCGTGACCGCCCGTCCGAACTCGGCTACGGACCACGCGATCCGGCCACCGCGCCCCCGCGCCCCTCGCGCCACCTCCCCGCGGGCGGGCGCGGCTCCCACCGAACGCGCGGGGCGTACGCCCCCAGCGCGGCCTCGCGGTCCTGGGGCACGGAAACGGGCCGCGCCGGCGGAGCGGCGCGGCCCGTCGACCGCCGTACGTACCCGCGTGCGCTACTCCGACGCGTCGCCCGTCGACCTGGACGCTGTCGCGGCCTTCTTCGCCGGCGCCGTGGCGGCCTTCGCCGCCGACGCCGTCGTCTTCTTGGCCGCCGTCTTCTTCGCGGTGGTCTTCTTCGCCGCCGTCGTCTTCTTGGCCGCGGTCTTCGCCGGCGCCTTCTTCGCGGTGGACTTCTTCGCCGGTGCCTTCTTGGCCGTCTTCTTCTTCACCGGCCCCTTGGCGCGCTTCTCCGCGAGCAGCTCGTAGCCGCGCTCGGGGGTGATCGTCTCGACATCGTCATCACGGCGCAGCGTGGCGTTGGTCTCGCCGTCGGTGACGTACGGGCCGAACCGGCCGTCCTTGACCACCACCGGGCGCTCGCTCACCGGGTCGGTGCCCAGCTCCTTGAGCGGCGGCTTCGCCGCGGCCCGGCCGCGCTGCTTGGGCTGGGCGTAGATGGCCAGCGCCTCGTCAAGCGTGATCGTGAAGAGCTGGTCCTCGGTCTCGATCGATCGCGAGTCGGTGCCCTTCTTCAGATACGGCCCGTAACGGCCGTTCTGTGCGGTGATCTCCTCGCCGCTCTGCGGATCGACGCCCACCACGCGCGGCAGCGACATCAGCTTGAGCGCGTCCTCCAGCGTCACCGTGTCCAGCGACATCGACTTGAACAGCGACGCCGTGCGCGGCTTGACCGCGTTCTTGCCGGTCTTCGGCGTGCCCTCGGGCAGCACCTCGGTCACATACGGTCCGTACCGACCGTCCTTGGCGACAATCTGTCGCCCGGTGTCCGGGTCGGTACCGAGTTCGAAGTCACCGCTCGGCTTGGCCAGCAGCTCCTCCGCGTACTCCACGGTCAGCTCGTCCGGCGGCAGCTCGTCGGGCACGTCCGCGCGCTGTCCCGGCTCGCCCTCGGTCGGCGAGGGCTTTTCGACGTACGGGCCGTAGCGGCCGACCCGCAGCACGATGCCGTTGCCGACCGGGAACGAGGACACCTCGCGGGCGTCGATCGCGCCGAGGTCGGTGACCAGTTCCTTCAGGCCGCCGAGGTGGTCGCCGGCCCCGCCCGCGGCGGGGGCGGCGGCGATGTCGCCGGCCGTCGGGTCGCTCTGGTCAATCCCGAAGTAAAAGCGTCGCAACCACGGCACGGCCTGGGCCTGACCGGCGGCGATCCGGTCGAGATCGTCCTCCATCTTTGCCGTGAAGTCGTAGTCGACCAGCCGGCCGAAGTGCTTCTCAAGGAGCCCGACCACGGCGAAGCTCAGGAAGGACGGCACCAGCGCGGTGCCCTTCTTGAACACGTAGCCGCGGTCCAGGATCGTCCCGATGATCGACGCGTACGTCGACGGGCGGCCGATCTCGCGCTCTTCCAACTCCTTGACCAGCGACGCCTCGGTGTAGCGGGCCGGCGGCTTGGTGGCGTGGCCGTCGACCGAGATCTCCTCGGCGGTCAGCCGGTCGCCCTCGGCGACCTGCGGCAGCCTGCGCTCGCGGTCGTCCAGTTCGGCGTTCGGGTCGTCGGCGCCCTCGACGTACGCCTTCATGAAGCCGTGGAAGGTGATCGTCTTGCCCGAGGCCGTGAACTCCACGTCCCGGCCGTCGCTGGCCTGGCCGCCGATGCGCACGGTCACCGAGTCGCCGACCGCGTCCTTCATCTGGGAGGCGACGGTCCGCTTCCAGATCAGTTCGTACAGGCGGAACTGGTCGCCCGTGAGCCCCGTCTCCGCGGGCGTGCGGAACCGGTCGCCCGAGGGGCGGATCGCCTCGTGCGCCTCCTGCGCGTTCTTCACCTTGCCGGCATAGCTGCGCGGCTTGTCCGGCAGGTAGTTGGCCCCGTAGAGCTGCGTGACCTGCGCCCGGGCCGCGGTGATCGCGGTGTCCGAGAGCGTGGTGGAGTCCGTACGCATATAGGTGATGAAGCCGTTCTCGTACAGCTTCTGGGCCACCTGCATGGTCGACTTCGCGCCGAAGCCCAGCTTCCGGCTGGCCTCCTGCTGGAGCGTCGTGGTGCGGAACGGGGCGTACGGGGCGCGGCGGTACGGCTTCGACTCGACCGAGCGCACCGCGAAGTTGGTCTCGGTGAGCGCCGCCGCCAGCGCGCGGGCCTGCTCCTCGTCCAGGTGCAGGACGGCCGAACCGTCCTTGAGCTGCCCGACGGAGGTGAAGTCGCGGCCCTGCGCGACCCGGCGGCCCTCCACCGAGGCCAGCCGCGCGGCCAGGGTCCCGGGGTCGCTGGCGTCACCGGTGCGGCCCGTGGCGAACGTGCCGGTCAGATCCCAGTACTCGGCGGAGCGGAACGCGATGCGCTCCCGCTCCCGCTCCACGACCAGCCGCGTCGCCACCGACTGCACCCGGCCGGCCGACAGCCGCGGCATGACCTTCTTCCACAGCACCGGCGAGACCTCGTACCCGTAGAGCCGGTCGAGGATACGGCGGGTCTCCTGGGCGTCGACCAGGCGCTGGTTCAGCTCGCGCGGGTTGGCCACGGCGGCCCGGATGGCGTCCTTGGTGATCTCGTGGAAGACCATCCGGCGCACCGGGACCTTGGGCTTGAGGACCTCCTGGAGGTGCCACGCGATGGCCTCGCCCTCGCGGTCCTCATCGGTGGCCAGGAAGAGTTCGTCCGACTCGGCCAGCAGCTCCTTGAGCTTCTTGACCTGGTCCTTCTTGTCGTGGTTGACGACATAGATGGGCTGGAACTCGGCGTCGACGTTCACCCCGAGGCGCGCCCACGGCTCGCCCTTGTACTTCGCGGGGACCTCGGCAGCGCCGTTCGGCAGGTCGCGAATGTGCCCGACGCTCGCCTCGACCACGTATCCAGGGCCGAGGTAGCCCTTGATCGTCTTCGCTTTGGCAGGCGACTCGACGATCACGAGTCGTCGGCCGCCCTTCGCGGTCTCGCTGGTCGGGGACAACTTCGCTCTTCTCTCCGGTCGACGCTCAGTGGCTGGGCCACCACGCGTACGGTGCTCGCGGTGGCAATACGGTGACGCTGCGGAGTGTGACGGTACCTCCCGCCTCGGTGTCAAACGGAAAAAGCCCGCAACGCCACTCGAAGGGTAAGCCGATGGTCGCCTAACCACTCCTCCTGCTGCGCACCGCCTAGGCGCTGTCACGGTAACCCGACAACCGGGCCGCGTGCCGCACGGGCCGGCGCTCCACCGGGTCGGTCAGCCGGTCAGACGGAGCTCAGGCACCAGATTCCGCCGACCAACGCGGCGGTGCCGAGAACGGTGGAGAGGACCGCGGCGACCGTCGGGTGCGAGCCGTCCAGGACCGGCTGGCGCTGCCGCAGCCGGACCGCCGTCCACAGCAGCAGCGCGACGCCGAACAGCGCGAATGCCGTGCCAGCGAAGGCCGCGGGTCCACTCTCCATGCGAGGAGGGTGGCACGTACGGGCGGCTTCCGGGCGAACGCCACGTGAACGTCCTCACATCGCTGTCCGCCGGGCCGGCACGCGCGCCCGCCGCTCATTTTCGGCCGAGCCCGAGCCGAACCCAGCCACCGCACGCCGCACACCCCACCCTGCACAACGGCCCCACACTCTCCAGACACCCACACCCCGTCGGCAAATGACAGCGCCGACGGCGAGGCCCCGCCGACGACGACGCGCGCGCCCACCGGGCCGGCGGTCGGCGCACGGGCGGCAGGACCCGGGCCACCCAGCCGGCGCCGGGCTCGGCACAGCGGCACCTCTTTTAACAGGCACCCCGTCCCGCACAGATAGGGCACCGATATGGCACAGATGTGGCGAGCGCACCCTCGCGCCCCACCCATCACTGTCCGTAGCCGCCGGGACACTCGCCCAGCGCCGCCCGCCCGGCGACCGGCGCCCGCCCCTCGCTCACCACCCGCCGCACACCGCCCCGCACGCCCCTCGTGCCCCGGGCCGCCCCCCTCCGTGCTTCTCTCCGCCCCACCCGCTCCGCCGGGCGACGCCCCCGCCCACACCGCGCGGGGCGGACAGCCGCTACGCCTCCGCGTTCCCGACCGGCTCCAGGAAGCCCTGCTCGACCAGCAGCCGGATGGCTTCCGGCGTCCGATCCCGGAGCTGCACCGGGTCCTCGCCCAGCAACTGGGCGATCGCGTCCAGAATCCGCCCCGCACTCAACGAGCCGTCACACACCCCGGCGAACCCGGCGCCGACCGTGTCCACCTTCGTCGCGCGCCGCATGCCCCGGTTCTGCCGCAGCACCACATGCTCCGGGTCCTCCGCACCCGGCAGCCCCACCTGCTCCTGCACCACCTCGGGCGCGAGCCGGAAGCGGGCCGCCAGCAGGGCCGCGTCGTCCGTGGCCCGCAGGAAGTCCTGGCGCTCGAAGTGCGCCCGCACGCTCTCGCCCAGCGGCTGTTCCACTGGGTGCGGCCACTCCTCCACCGTCACCGACGGGTTGGCGGCGCCGGACTTGCGCAGGATGATCCAGCCGAAGCCGACCGCCGTCGTGCGGCGCGCCGCGAACTCGTCCAGCCAGGCGTCGTACCGCTTCGCGTACGCCGCCGGGTCGCCCTGGTGGTCACCGCCGTCCCGCAGCCACAGCTCCGCGTACTGCGCGACGTCCTGCACCTCGCGCTGCACGATCCACGCGTCGCAGCCCGGCGGCACCCAGCCCGCGACCCGGTCCCGCCAGTCCTCCCCCCGCACGTGCTGCCAGTTCGCCAGCAACTGGCAGTACCCGCCGTCCGCCAGGTGCTCGGCCGCACCCTCCACCAGCGTCCGGCACAGGTCGTCCCCGCCCATGCCGCCGTCCCGGTACGTGAACCGCGCGCCGGGGGAGATCACGAAGGGCGGGTTGGACACGATCAGGTCAAACGTCTCCCCCCGCACCGGCTCGAACAGCGAACCCTCCCGGGCCTCCGGAGCAGCCGCCCCCGACAGCGCGAGGGTCAGCCGGGCGAACCGCAAAGCCCGCGGATTGCGGTCGGTCACGGTCACACTGCTGGCGTGCTGGGCGGCGTGCAGCGCCTGAATCCCGGACCCGGTGCCCAGGTCGAGGGCCCGTCCGACCGGCTCCCGGACGGTGATGCCGGCCAGCGTGGTGGAGGCACCGCCCACGCCGAGCACCAACTGCGACCGCGGCACGGCGCGCTGCTCCTCGTCGGTCGGCCCCACATCGACCGCCCCGGCGGCTCCCGCCGGCGCGTCCGACGCGGCGTGCGCCCCGGGTCGTACGGCGATCCCGCCCGCGCCCCCCACCGCGCAACCGAGGTCGGAGACGATCCACCAGTCCTCCCCGCCCGGCCCGCCGTACGGCCGCACGTCCACGCTCGCCCGCACCGCGCCACCACCGGCCGCGCCCGCGCCCCCGCCCGCGCCGGCATCCGAGGCCGGCACCTCGGCGGTGCCGGCGGGCACCAGCCAGCCGTCGGCCAGGCAGTCCTCGACCGGGAGCACGGCGGCGGCACGCTCGTAGGCGACCGGGCGCTGCAACAGGAACAGCCGGACCAGGGTCTCCAGCCCGCTGTCGCCACCGGTCGCGCGGAGCGCCGGCACGGTCTCGCTGCGCCCGAGCGCGGCGTACGCCGGGGCGCCCAGCAGGTCGAGGAGGCCGTCGGCGGTGAAGTCGGCGGCGAGCAGGGCCGCGCGAAGGCGTTCGGCGCGCTGCGGATCGGCGTGGGGCAACTGGTGCGTACTCACGGTCCCCATTGTCGGGGCAACCACCGACAATCGGCGAAGGCCCGGCGCCGCGCCGGGTGTGGCGGGGCGCCGGGCCCGTTGTGCCGCCGCTCTCGCGGGGCCCCGGTTCCGCCCGTACGGCCTTCGTTCCGCGCTCGTACGGGCCGTCAATCCGCACGCACGGGGCCCTCGCCCGCGCTCGCGGCGACCGTCGGACGGCTCCGAGGATCACCAGGTCGGCCTGGTTGGCCGGCGCGCTCGCGCACCGCCACTCGTCCGAGCGCCCGCGCGCGTCCCTCTGGTGAGGCTTCGTCTGGTCGGTCTCTTCTGGTCAGCTTCGCCCAGTCGGGTGGTCGGGACCCCCGCGAGCGCGGCGACGCCCCGTCAGGAACTCGCGCCCGCCGGCGCGTTGGCGTCCATCGAGGGGGCCGGCGCGCCGCCGCTGGGTCGCTGGCAGCCCTTCTGCTTGGCCATCGCTTCGCCCACCTCGCCCTCCTGGAGCCGCTTGAACGCGTCGTCGCTGTTCTTGCCCAGCTTGTTGAGTTCCTCGGCGATGCCGTTGAGGCCCTTGGCGAACTTCGACTTGTCCTTGGTGTCCAGCTTGTCGACGGCCGTCTTGAGGTCCTCGTACGCCCGCGACCTGGCGTTGAGGTCCTTGAGCGCCTCGGTCTGCGCCTTCTCGCCGTCGTCCACCGGAGGCGCGCCCGCGTCCTTGACCGACTTGCCCAGCGCCCGATAGGCGTCGGAGATCTGCTGGAACGCCTGGGAGTCCGTCTGCTGGAGCTTCTTGGAGTCGGGCTCGTCGGCGGCGCCCTGGATGGCCGCGTTGGCGTCCCGGATCTTCTTCAGCTGTGGCTGCATGCCGCCGCAGACCTTCTCGGCCCAGCTCTCGACCTTCTTGTCGCCGTCGTCGCCGTCACCGCCGCCGCAGCCAGTCAGCGCCAGTACGAGTGCCGCACCGCCGGACAGTGCCGCCACAAGCTTCTTGTTCACCGGATTGGTCCCTTCCATGGCCTTCGGCCCCGGAACTTACACGCCCGCAGAGCGAGAGCTACGAGTTGAGCATCCCTTATATGCCCTATTGGGGCTATTTACGCCGCACTGGGCGTGGCGTTCACCTCGCCATCCGGACGACCGACCACCCGCGCACGCCCGCACCCCACACCCCGCACGCTCCCCGTGCCGTGCCGCGCCGTGCCGCGCCGTGCCGCGCCGTGCCGCGCCGTGCCGCGACCGATCCGTATCACACAGCCCGACGGGACGTCACAACCGAAACGCGGCGGGCGGGTGGCGCGCCAATGCACGCCACCCGCCCTCGCGTTACCCCCCGGCGCCCGTGGCGCCACGCCCCGCACCACCCGCCGCCGATCCCCTCCGCTGGCCCCGCCACACACGGCCGCCGCGCGCGGCCACCGACGGCGTAAGGGTGGCCCAACGCGTACCGCCACCGCGTGGCATGCGGTGGCGGTACGCCAGGCGCGCGGCCTGACCAGCGGTGTCGCGCTCGATATGGCTCAGGAAACCACCGCGGGATCGATGTTCTGGGCCTTCCGGTCGACGCTGGGCTCCCCCTCGTCACCGACCGCGATGCCGCGCCGCTTCGAGAGGTAGACCGCCCCGACGATGGCCAGGATCGCCAGTACGGCGATGACGGCCCGCAGGCCCGGGCTCGCGTCGTCGCCGTAGCTGAACTTCACGACCGCCGGCGCGATGAGCAGCGCCACCAGGTTCATCACCTTCAGCAGCGGGTTGATCGCCGGGCCCGCGGTGTCCTTGAACGGGTCGCCGACCGTGTCGCCGATGACCGTCGCGGCGTGCGCCTCACTGCCCTTGCCGCCGTGGTGGCCGTCCTCCACCAGCTTCTTCGCGTTGTCCCAGGCGCCGCCGGAGTTGGCGAGGAAGACCGCCATCAGCGTGCCGGCGCCGATCGCGCCGGCCAGGAACGACCCCAGCGCGCCGATGCCCAGCGAGAACCCGACGGCGATCGGGGCGAGTACCGCGAGCAGGCCGGGTGTGGCCAGTTCGCGCAGCGCGTCCTTGGTGCAGATGTCGACGACGCGCCCGTAGTCGGGCTTCTCGGTGTAGTTCATGATCCCGGGCTTCTCCCGGAACTGCCGGCGAACCTCGTAGACCACCGAGCCCGCCGATCGCGACACCGCGTTGATCGCCAGGCCGGAGAAGAGGAAGACGACCGCCGCGCCGAAGACGAGCCCCACCAGGTTGTTCGGCTGCGAGATGTCCATGCTCAGGTTCATCTCGCCGGCCACGTTCGCGTTGACGTCGTTGACCGCCTCGGCGATCGCGTCGCGGTACGAGCCGAACAGCGCCGCCGCTGCCAGCACCGCCGTGGCGATCGCGATGCCCTTGGTGATGGCCTTGGTGGTGTTGCCCACCGCGTCCAGGTCGGTGAGCACCTGCGCGCCCTCGTCCCGGACGTCACCGGACATCTCGGCGATGCCCTGCGCGTTGTCCGACACCGGTCCGAAGGTGTCCATGGCAACGATGACACCGACAGTGGTGAGCAGGCCGGTGCCGGCCAGTGCCACCGCGAACAGCGCCAGCATGATCGAGGTGCCGCCCAGCAGGAACGCCCCGTACACGCTCAGCCCGATCAGGGCCGCCGAGTAGACCGCCGACTCCAGGCCGAGCGAGATGCCCGAGAGCACGACGGTCGCGGGCCCGGTCAGCGAGGTCTTGCCCACGTCCCGCACCGGCCGCCTGGTGGTCTCCGTGAAGTACCCGGTGAGCTGCTGGATCAGCGCGGCCAACACGATGCCGATCGCGACGGCGACCAGGGCGAGGAACCGCGGGTCACCGTCGTGCGCCAGGATCTCCTTGTCCGTGATGCCGTCGAGGTCGGCGTACGAGGACGGCAGGTACGCGAAGACCGCCGCGGCCACCAGGACCAGCGAGATCCCCGCCGAGATGAAGAAGCCCCGGTTGATCGCCGTCATGCCGCTACGGTCCGTGCGGCGCGGCGCCACCGCGAAGATCCCGATCATCGCGGTGACCACCCCGATGGCCGGAACGATCAGCGGAAACGCCAGGCCCGAGTCGCCGAAGGCGACCTTGCCGAGGATGAGCGCCGCCACCAGGGTCACGGCGTACGACTCGAAGAGGTCGGCCGCCATGCCGGCGCAGTCGCCGACGTTGTCCCCCACGTTGTCCGCGATGGTCGCGGCGTTGCGGGGGTCGTCCTCGGGGATGCCCTGTTCGACCTTGCCCACGAGGTCGGCGCCGACGTCCGCGGCCTTGGTGAAGATGCCGCCGCCCACACGCATGAACATCGCGATGAGCGCGGCGCCCAGACCGAAGCCCTCCAGCACCTTCGGCGCGTCGGCCGCGTACACCAACACCACGGAGGCCGCGCCCAACAGGCCGAGCCCCACGGTGAACATGCCGACCACGCCGCCGGTACGAAAAGCGATCTTCATGGCCGCGTGCGAAACCTCGGTCAGGTCTTTACGCGGCTGACCTTCCTCGGGCGTTGCCGCACGTGCCGCAGCGGCAACTCGCACATTACTGCGAACCGCGAGCCACATGCCGATATACCCGGTCGCCGCCGAGAATCCGGCGCCGATCAAGAAAAAGAGCGAACGACCGCCACGCTGCGACCAGTTGTCGGCCGGCAACAGCATGAGCAGGAAGAACACGACGGCCGCGAAAACGGCGAGGGTACGCAACTGCCGGGCCAGATAGGCATTCGCGCCCTCCTGCACCGCGGCGGCGATCTCCTTCATGCTGTCCGTGCCCTCGCCGGCGGCGAGCACTTGGCGTACGAGCACGACCGCGACGGCCAGCGCCGCCACCGCCACGGCGGCGATCACCAGGACGATCAATCGGTTGCCGTCGGTCAGCTCGGCAGCGGCCAGGGTTGGGGACAGGTCTAGCTGATGAGGGGTAAGAGGCCCCGCCATTCGTCCTCCTTGACGTTTGGCACATGGGCGCGCAGCAGTTTCGCGACCGCGAAACAGCCGCCACGCTCAGGCGTCCTGAGCTCAAGATGTGGACGGATTGTAGGGATCAACGCGAGATCAAAACAGTGCACCTCTAAGGGAATTCGCCTGCATCAGCGGTGATCAAATGGTTCGGCCGCAACAATTTCCCTCATACGAAGGAAAGCGCCCATCGTGCTGACGCCCACGGAATGATCTCAGGGTCTTATGAACGCCCCTGCTCAGAGCTTTGCCCTCACCTCAGGAGACAACAACAAACTGCTTTGGAGCATTACATTTTTCCGCGCCGTTGACGCGCGCCCCGACTTCGTCAAGCAGCGCTTCCCCTCGTCCTGCACTTGCCAAGAGGGCGCGAAGTGGGCGCAACCGAGTCCGCCCCGCCCGCCGGCTCGCGCGCCGGCCGACGGCGCACGGCAACGTCAGCACGAGCCCGCCCCGACGCGCCTGCGGCCGGATACCGCCAACCTCTGCGCTCCGCGAGCACCACGGCCCCGCCGCACACCGACAGCCCGCACACGCCCACCGGCCACCCGGCCACCCGGCCACCCGGCCACCCGGCCACCCGGCAGGATGACGCGCGGCCGGCCCCAGACGTCTGGCACACCCGCCCGAAGCACCGCCGAAATCGCGCCACCGGCGGACCGCGCAGAACGTCGCCAGACCCGGCCTGGAACGGTCGAGATCGACCAAGAACGGTCAGAAGAACCCAGACCTCAGACTCCAAGCCCGAGCCCGATCCGCCAGCCCCAGCCTCATACAGCCGGCACGCCGCGCACCGACACGACGCCTGGGCAGCCGTCAGCGCCCGCAGACCGCTGCAAGAAATGAGAGCTCGGGGAACACTTCCAGACCCCTGCGAGCACGACACCGCCGTCCTCGCACGCACGGCCTGCACCGCTCCCCACACGAGCGCGCACACGCGAGCGCCACCCCGACACGGGCAGAGGCCCGCCACGACTCACGTACGGAACCCGCCCCCAGCCTCGCGTCACCACCCACCGGCGCCACGCGCCTACGGGCTCCCGCGCACGCGAGAACGCGGCTCGGCGCTGCCAGGTACGACAGCCCGAGTGGCCGAGCTCAACGTCAGGATCAGCTCGGGCGCGTCTGGAGCACTCGGGCCGGGCCGGAAGCGGAGAACTGGGGGCCAGCACCGCGCGGTGATCGGCCGCGCGCCAGAAAGAGCCGGACGCACGGACGCACGGACGCACGGACGCACGGACGCACCAGAAAGGGTCAGACGCGTCGAAAAGGGGCCAAACGTGTGAGGAAGGATCAGACGCGTCAGGAAGGGGCGGACGCGTCAGCGGTGGGCCAGCTCATGCGGATCACACCGCCCGCCTCATCCGAGGTCACCTCGACGTCATCGACGAGCCCGCTGATCACCGCGAGGCCCATCTCGTCTTCCGCCTCTGCGCCAGACTCATCGCCCGACAGCGCATCGCCGGCACCGTCGCCATCAGTGGCACGCCCGGGCACGGCTCGCGGCGCCTCGTCCCCGACCTCGATGGAGAACTTCTTCTCCTCCTCGGTCAGGGCCACCCGCACCGGCGCCGAGACACCATTGCTGACGTGCAGTCCGACGGCCCGAGAGCACGCCTCGCCAACGGCGAGCCGCACCTCGTCCAACACGGCTTCGTCGACTCCGGCCCGGCGCGCCACAGCGGCTGCCACCAGCCGGGCGGTGCGGACGTGCTCTGGAAGGGCACTGAAACGAAGTTCGACGGTGGCCATGCCATCCCCCTCGGTCATACGTGCCCTTTTCCGCGTCTACCGAAAAGGGCGAACTCGCGGAGGGGCCGGGCCGTCAGCCCGGTTCCCCCCGCCACGACGATCTTCCACCCCGCACCAGTGGAGCGGGGCGTCCGGCACCGTCAGTCGGTGGCGGAGACGGCGTCATCAACCGAGGTGTGAATGGGGAACACCTTGGTCAGGCCGGTGATACGGAAGATCTTCAGAATGCGCTCCTGGTTGCAGACCAAGCGCAGCGAGCCCTCATGGGCACGCACCCGCTTCAGCCCGCCGACCAGCACGCCGAGCCCGGTGGAGTCGAGGAAGTCGACGCCCTCCATGTCAACGACCAGGTGGTAGCTGCCGTCGTTCACAAGCTCGACCAACTGCTCCCGCAGTTTGGGCGCGGTGTATACATCAATCTCGCCACCGACTTCGACGACCGTACGGTCGCCAACGGTCCGGGTCGACAGGGACAGGTCCACGGAACCTCCAGCACCTTGCATCGAGCGGTCGCCCCCCATGGATCGGCAGCCGCGATGGCATTCAATCACTTACCAGTAGGCGCGCACGACGCCTTGAGCCCATTGTCCGCCACGCCAGTGACAGACTCTGGGTCAATGGCCCACAATCAACTCCCACGGTCCGCTGGGACACGTCGCTCCCCGCGGGCCATGTTGGATCACCTCGCCGCCGGGGCGGACCGGGCAGCGCGCATCACTCATACGGAGCACTTGCCCCCGCGCGCGGGTCAGCATGCCGACTGGCCTTCGCAGATCCGGCCGGAAGTGATCGATGCCATCACGGCGACGGGCATCGACCGCCCCTGGAGCCATCAGGCCCGGGTGGCGGAGCACGCGCTCCGCGGCGAATCTGTGATCGTCGCCACGGGCACGGCCTCCGGCAAGTCGCTCGCCTACCTCGCCCCCGTACTCAGCACCCTGCTCGACGGCGCCGAACTCCCCGGCGACCCGAACACCACCAGGCAGGGCACCCGGGCCCAGGCGAGCCCGCGCACCGGCGCACCGGCCAGTACCCGGCGCGCGACCGCGCTCTACCTCGCCCCCACCAAGGCACTCGCCGCCGACCAGCGCCGCGCGGTCACCGACCTCGCCGAGCCACTCGGCTCCCGCATCCGCGCCGCGGTCTACGACGGGGACACGCCGGTCGAGGAACGCGAGTGGATCCGCGGCTACGCGAACTACGTTCTGACCAACCCCGACATGCTGCACCGGGGCATCCTCCCCGGGCACCCACGCTGGTCCTCCTTCCTCCGGGCCCTGCGTTACGTCGTCATCGACGAGTGCCACACCTACCGCGGGGTCTTCGGCTCACACGTCGCCCAGGTGCTGCGCCGGCTACGCCGCGTGTGCGCCCGTTACGGCGCTGAACCCGTCTTCCTCCTCGCCTCCGCCACCTCGGCCGAGCCCGCGCGGTCGGCCGCCCGGCTCACCGGTGTCACGCCGGTGGAGATCACCGAGGACTGTTCACCGCGCGGCGAACTCGTCTTCGCCCTCTGGGAGCCTCCCCTCACCGAACTACACGGGGAACGCGGCGCGCCCGTCCGCCGTACCGCCACCGCCGAGACTGCTGACCTCCTCACCGACCTCGCCATCCAGGGCACCCGAACCGTCGCCTTCGTGCGCTCCCGCCGCGGCGCCGAACTGATCGCCCTGATCGCCCAGGAGCGACTCGCCGAAGTGGCCACCAGCCTGCGCCACCGCGTCGCCGCCTACCGCGGCGGCTACCTCCCCGAGGAGCGCCGCGCCCTGGAGCGGGCCCTACACAGCGGCCAACTCCTCGGCCTGGCCGCCACCACCGCCCTCGAACTCGGCGTCGATGTCGCGGGCCTGGACGCCGTACTGCTGGCCGGATATCCGGGCACCAGGGCGTCGCTGTGGCAACAGGCCGGCCGAGCCGGACGCGCCCGCCAGGGGGCTCTCGCCATCCTCGTCGCCCGTGACGACCCGTTGGACACCTACCTCGTCCACCACCCCGAGGCCCTGTTCCACCAGCCCGTCGAGTCCACCGTGCTGGACCCCGACAACCCGTACGTGCTCGCTCCACACCTGTGCGCCGCCGCCGCCGAACTCCCGCTGACCGAGGCCGACCTGGATCTCTTCGGTCCGGCCGCCATCGGCTTGTTGCCGCAGCTCGAACAACGCAAGCTGCTGCGCCGCCGCGCCACCGCCTGGCACTGGACCCGGCGGGAGCGGGCCGTCGATCTCACCGACATCCGGGGCGAGGGCGGCAAGCCCGTCCAGGTGGTGGAGGCCGGTACGGGTCGGCTGCTCGGCACCGTGGACGCCGCCGCCGCGCACAGCACCGTCCACGAGGGCGCCGTCCACCTGCACCAGGGCCGCACCTACCTCGTCCGCCACCTCGACCTGGAGGATTCGGCCGCCCTGGTGGAGGAGGCCAACCCGCCCTACTCGACCACGGCCCGCGACACCACCGGCATCGCCATCCTGGAGACCAGCGCCGAAGTGCCGTGGGGCGACGCCCGGCTGTGCTTCGGGTCGGTCGAGGTCACCCATCAGGTCGTCTCCTTCCTCCGTCGCAAGCTCATCACCGGCGAGGTGCTCGGCGAGACGAAACTGGACCTGCCGCCTCGCACCCTGCGCACCCGCGCCGTCTGGTGGACCGTCACCGAGGACCAGTTGGAACGGGCCGACGTCACCGCGGAGGCCCTGGGCGGCGCCCTGCACGCGGCCGAACACGCCTCGATCGGCATGCTGCCGCTGTTCGCGACCTGCGACCGCTGGGACATCGGCGGCGTGTCCGTACCGCTGCACCCCGACACCCTGCTGCCCACCGTGTTCGTCTACGACGGGCACCCCGGCGGCGCGGGCTTCGCCGAGCGGGCCTTCCACACCGCGGCCCGCTGGCTCACCGCCACCCGAGAGGCCATCGCCGCTTGTGAGTGCGCCGCCGGGTGCCCGTCCTGCATCCAGTCACCCAAGTGCGGCAACGGCAACGACCCGCTGGACAAGAAGGCCGCCGTGCGCCTCCTCACCGAACTACTGGCCCAGTCCCCGCCCCCGTCCGCCGAGTCCGCGTCGTAGCCGGTATCGGCGGCCCCAACGCCAGCCCGCGCTCGGGCCCCCGCTGTGCGGCGGTCGCGCCGACGGGCCTCCTGGGCGCTGACCAGGTCAGCGCTATGCCGGACACCACGGCCGCCGGCGCGGGGTGCGGCGTACTCGTCCCGCCGGAGGCCGGGCCGGCGGCCCCCAGCGTCGCCGGACCACGCTCGGCACCAGCATGTCGGACGCTGCCGACCGGGGCGGAAAGCCCCACGGTCGCCGGCCCCGCCCGCGCCCGCACGCGCGGGGTCAGCGCCTTCGACGCTCCGGAGGGAAGCACCGATGCCGCCCGGGCCACCGGCACCTCCGCGACGAGGTCCGCGATCTCGCCGCGTACGGCGCACTTCACCACGTGCGCGCCCTGCCCTCGGGCCACCCGTTCCGCCAGGCCGCAGGCCACACGCTCGCCCTCCAACGCGTGGTCGGCGGCGGCGAGCGCCGCCAAGTCGGCCGCGCCGCCCGCTCGATGCCGGGCGACCACCACCGCCCCCATGGCCAGCACCACGGCGAACACCACGCACAGCGCCGAGGCCGCCACGGCCACCCATATCGTCGCCATCCCGCTGTCCCTCCACCTCCCGCCGCCGCGCACCCTCGTCATCCCAGCATCCGGCCGCCGCGGTTCAGCCCGTCGTGATCGTGTCCTCAGCAAGGACCACCGCCTCCCCCTGGAGCGTGATGGCCAGCGGGCCTGGTCCTGCCGCGCGGGTCTCGACCCGCACGTGCACGAGTTCTCCCTCTCGGCTCATGGTGATCCTGGCGTCGCGCGGCGCGGCCGATCGAGCGGCGGCCATCGCCGCGGCCGGTGTCTCCGAACGCGCCGCGGCCCGGGCGCCCGCCCGCGCCGCGTCCACGCACTGGATGTGCGCGGAGGCGGCCATCAACCCCCAGATCAACATCAGGGTGAACAGGGCCAGCGTCGGTAGGACAACCGCCGCCTCCGCGCTGACGGCCCCGCGATCACCACACCGAGCCGTACGTGGAGGAGTGCCGCAGGCCCCTGACAACCTCGCCGTCCGTGTCGGGCCGCGTCCAGATCGCCCAACCGTCGGCCTAGAACTGCGCATCGAGCGCCTTCTGGATGACCGACTGAAGCGCACCCGTGACGGCACCACTCGTCACCACCTTGTACAGGACGGCCGCGAACGCACACGCGGCGATCGTCCCCACCGCGTACTCGGCGGTCGCCATCCCCGCGTCCAACCTGCTCCGAAGCGCCACCCGCCAGTTCACGCACCGCCGGGCACCCCAACGCACCAGCCTCATCGTCCCCACGTCTCCCTCATCTTCTCGTCGTTGTCGTGTATCGCTCAGGTAGTCAGCAGTCCTTCGGCCAGCCCGATGACCACCGGTGCCACGCCCACCAGCAAGAAGGCGGGCAGGAAGCACAGGCCGAGCGGGGCGGTGGCGAGCACCCCGGCGCGCCTGGCCCTGGCCGTGGCGGCTCGGCCGCGATCCGCTCGGCAGTCGGCGGCCAGGCGCGTGACGGGCTCGACGGCGGGCGCGCCCGTCACCGTTGCGCGCTCCAGCGACCGGGCGAGCTCAGCGGCGCCCGGCAGGGCGGCAACGCGTCCCCAGACGGTGGAGGGTTCACCGCCGAGGCGCAGCTCCGCCGCCGCCCAGGCGAGCCGCTGCCCCAAAGGCCCACCCAACGAGTTCCCCACCGCTTCGGCAGCCTCCGGCGGCCCCGCCCCCGCGGCCAGACAAGCGGCCAACATCTCAGCTGTAAGCGGTAGTTGGGAGGCGATCAGCGCCTTCTGCTCACCCGAGAGCACGCCGCCCGTCGTACCGATCTCCCCTTCAGCCAGCTCGCCTTCGTGCGTGGCTCCGATCCTTCGCTGCCACCGCCAGGTGCCGTACATGAGGGCGAGCCCCGCTCCGTACCCCATCCAGCCGTCGAGGAGGATGGGGCCAATGCACCCGCAGCCGCCGGCCGTCAGGCATTTCCGTACGATCCCGATGCGTGTCACAGCCGGCCGCTCGAAGGGGGGCCAACGGCGCCAAGCCCGGGTCGCGTCTCCTTGCGGAGTACGCGAATGGCCTGGCCAGAGTGCGGCCAGCCGCCGTGCCCCGCGCCGGGCCCGCATCGCGCCGAACGCCAGCGCCGCGCACCCAGCAAAGCACGCCAGCGAAACGGCCGTCCCCAGCCTGTGGATAACTTCTCCGAACACCACACACTCACCCAATCAACCCGGTTAGTCCTGCTTTGTGGTGCGCTTCGCCGGCTCTGCGGCGCGACGAATGATGTGCGCGATCCAGGCCAAGCCCGCCCACTCCAGCAGCACACCGAGCAGCAGGCAGCTCAGGCCGGCGGGGGTGTGGAGGAGGACGTGCAGCGGAGCAGCGCCGAGCGCACTGCCCAGCACGAGCCCGAACACGGGCAACAGGGCGAGCATCGCGGCCGTCGATCGCACGCCCGCCAACTGCGCGCGTAACTCCTCACGTTGGTCACGCTCCGCGCGCAGAGCCGCCGCGACGCGATCGAGCCCGTCCGCGAGCCCCGCGCCCCCGTCGACCGCCACCTGCCAGCACGCGGCCACCCCCGCCAGCCCTTCCGCGCCCGGTAGTCGAGCCACCTGACGCAGCGCGGTGGGCACGTCGCCGCCGAAGCGTGCGGCCGTCGTGACCGTCTCCCACCCGTCGGGCAGGTCCGCCACGTCGGCGGACCGCAGGGCTTCCCCTGGTTGCCGCCCGGCGCGCAGTTCGCCGGCGACGGCGGCGCAGAGTCCGATCACAGCCGCGCTCCGGAGCGCTCGGCGCCGCTCCACCGCCCGGGTCCGCCGCCACCGCCAGCCCACGGGAGCCGCCAGCGCGGCACCGAGCAGGGGCAGTGGGGAGTCAGTCAGCAAGGCGAGCACGCACCCCGCCGGCAGGCAGGCCAGCTCGCCGCCGAGGTCCCATCGCCGCACCGGGGCCGGCAGTCGTTCGCGCCAGCGCAGCCAGCCGCCACCCTGACCCAAGGGATCGAGCAGACGCGCGAGGCCGCCGCTCGGTCCCATGCGCTCGCTTGGCCTCGATGTGGTGACGCTCGCCGGGGGCACCGCGCAGTCCGCCAGTATCAACCTGCCGCGCCGCAGGCGGCGATCCGAACCCGCACCGTCCCACATGACCGCGACCAGGCAGAGCACCACGGCGCACAGCACCAGAGGCTCAACCGTCACCGCGCCGCCCGTCACGCGCCGCCACCTCCCCGCGCGCACAACTGCTCCAGACGGGCCCAGCCTGGCGCCCGCTGAAATCCGTGCGGGCCCCACAGCGCCGCGGGAGCCGTCGTCACCATCCCCTCCCGATCGCGCTCCAGCACGTGCAGTTCGGCGATCCGGCGGCGCCCGCGCCGGTCCCTCGCCAGATGAACGATCACGGACAGCGCCGCGGCCAACTGGCTGTGCAGTGCCGCCCGATCGAGCCCGGCCGTCGAGCCCAGCGCCTCCAGCCGGGCCGGAACGTCTCCCGCCGCATTCGCGTGAACCGTCCCGCAACCGCCCTCGTGGCCGGTGTTCAACGCCGACAGCAGGTCCGTCACCTCGGGCCCGCGAACCTCGCCCACCACCAGTCGGTCGGGTCTCATGCGCAACGCCTGCCGCACCAGGTCGCGCAACGTCACCAGGCCACGGCCCTCCTGGTTGGCGGGGCGCGTCTCCAGCCGTACGACGTGGGGGTGGTCAGGCCGCAGCTCCGCGGAATCCTCGGCCAGCACAATGCGCTCGCCCGGCCCCACCAGGCCCAGCAGGGTGCTCAACAGGGTCGTCTTCCCCGACCCCGTGCCACCGCTGATGACGTACGAAAGCCGGGCGTCCAGGATCGCCCGGAGCAGCGCTTCCCCGCCGGGCGGCACCGTGCCCGCCGCCACCAGCTCGGCCAGTGTGAACGCCCGGGGGCGCACCACGCGCAGCGACAGGCACGTGCTTGCCACGGCGACCGGGGGCAGCACGGCGTGCAACCGCGTGCCGTCCGGCAGCCGGGCGTCCACCCAGGGCTTCGCGTCGTCGAGCCTGCGGCCGGCCACGGCCGCCAGCCGCTGCGCGAGCCTGCGCACGGCCGCCGCGTCGGCGAACTGGACTTCCGTGCGCTCCAACCCCGCACCTCGGTCGATCCAGACCTGGTCGGGCGCGGTGACCAATACGTCGGTGACGTCCGGGAGGGCGAGCAGCGGTTCGAGAGGGCCAGCGCCCACCAGCTCGGAGCGCAGGTCCCGCACGACTCCGAGGACTTCCGTGTCACCGAGAAGCCGTCCTTCCGCCCGCAACGCGGCGGCCACTCGCGCCGGCGTCGGGTCTGCTCCGCTGCCCGCCAACCGCGTGCGCACGGCATCCAGCAGGGTGCTGCTCATGCGACACCCCCACCGGGCAGCGCCCGCGCCCAGAAGTCGGCACAGAACCTGGCGAGTGGCCCACGCTCGCTCGTACCCGGCGGTTCACCCGACTCCAGCGCCGCGAGCAGGCCCGATTCGGGCGGCAGCTCGCCGGCCAGCGGCAGGTCAAGCAGCCGCGCGATCTCCTCGTCAGCCAGCCCGTCCCCGGTCGGCCCCCTGACCACGACCCGCAGATCGCGCAACACCATCCGCACGCAGGAGGCCACCCGATGAGCCGCCGCCACGGACCTCAGCTCGGCTGGCACCACCAGGAGCGCCATGTCGAGCTGTGCGAGCACCTCGGCCGCGGCGTTGTCCACACGTCGCGGCAGGTCGACCACGACGGCACCGCCTCGGCGGCGTGCCGCGGCGAGGACCGAGCGGACCGCCGGCGCCGGAACGGCCACCACGCTGCCCCGGTCCCAGCTGAGCAGGCGCAGGGAGTGCAACTCGGGCAGCGACTCCTCGAGTGCTCCCGCCGCCACTCGGCCCTGCGACTCGGCGAAGGCCGGCCACCTGAGGCCCGGCGCGCTTTCCCCACCGAGCAGGACGTCGAGGCCGCCGCCCAGCGGATCGCCGTCGATGAGCATGGTGCGCTGCCCAGCCCGGGCGGCCGACACCGCGAGGGCGCAGGCCAGGGTGCTGGCTCCGGCGCCGCCCCTGCCCCCGATGACGCCAACGGTGACGGCCTGGTCGCCCACGCCCTCGGTGACGTCGGCGATCCGGTCCACGAGCCAGGTCTCGGCATCGGGCAGGAAGAGCACGCACTCGGCCCCCATTTCGATACCCCGCCGCCAGATGCCCGGGTCATCGAGGTCCCGGCCGATGAGCAGCACGCCCTGCCTGCGGGGTACGCCCGCCAAGCGCCGTGCGCAGTCGTCGCCGACGAGAACCAGTGGCGCGCCTTCCCACCCACCACTGCCGGCGAGCGTTCCATGCGCCACTTCCGGCGCCGAGCCGGCTGCGGCGCACAACCGCAACAAGTCGTCGAGAAGCGCTTCGTCTTCCGTCACGATCAGCGGTCTACGCCGTAGATCGGTGGCCTCTCCCAGTTGACCGGAGGCGTTAGTTCCAGCCATGGTCCCCTCCTCATCTCGCTACCCGCTGTCGAACCCGCGAACATCGCGGGAATCGACTGTGCAGCGATCCAAGAAATCTCGGGGATCTTGGTCCAAAACTGTGGATAACTCGTCGGCTGTGAATATCGCCGTCCCCTAAACCGGCGACTTCCACGCCAACACCGCGATTACGCAGGGTTACAGGGCAGACTCATGGAGGGAGCGCGACGAACGGACACCAGGGGAGAAAAATGATCAAGAGCGACGCACCGAAAGGCGTCTGGACATGCGACGACCCCCGCCGGGGGGGAGAGCGGGGGTCGTCCCCACGACCGACTCGGGGGGGAGGAGCCGGACGGGGTTAGCACGGTCGCGAACGATCCGTGACTTCCATGGTGTACCCGAGGGCCTTCCTAAGCAAACCCACTCGCCGCCGCTTACGCCGAATGGTGGGCCCTATGCTCAGCTTGTGGAAAACCACTCCTTGTCGCGCACAGCCGCCTTCTTTGATCTGGACAAGACGGTCATTGCGAAGTCGAGCACTCTCACGTTCAGCAAGTCCTTCTACCAGGGCGGCCTGATCAACCGCCGAGCCGTACTACGCACCGCATATGCACAGTTCGTCTTCCTTGTCGGAGGCGTCGACCACGACCAGATGGAGCGGATGCGGGAATATCTTTCCGCGCTCTGTCGCGGTTGGAACGTACAACAGGTGCGGGCGATAGTGGCTGAAACTCTGCACGACCTGATCGACCCCATCATCTACGACGAGGCCGCCTCCCTCATCGAAGAGCACCACGCGGCGGGCCGCGACGTCGTGATCGTCAGCACCTCCGGAGCGGAGGTCGTCGAGCCCATCGGCGCGCTACTCGGCGCCGATCGGGTCGTGGCCACCCGGATGGTGGTCGAGGACGGTCGCTTCACGGGCGAGGTGGAGTACTACGCGTACGGCCCCACGAAGGCCGAAGCCATAGCCGAGTTGGCCGAGTCCGAGGGTTACGACCTGTCGCGCTCGTACGCGTACAGCGACTCCGTCACGGACGTCCCCATGCTGGAGTCAGTCGGCCACCCGCACGCCGTGAACCCCGACCGGAGCCTGCGCCGGGAGGCGAGCGCCCGTGGCTGGCCCATCCTGAACTTCAACCGCCCGGTTCGACTGAAGCAGCGCGTCCCCTCCCTGTCCATGCCACCGCCCCCGGTGCTGGCGGCAGCCGCCGCCGTAGGAGCCGCCGCCGCGGCGGGGCTGGTCTGGTACACAGCTCGACGCCGTACGCCCACACGCAGTCTCGTCGCCCTGCAAGCCGGGCAGAGTGCCCGAGTTTGACACCAAAAGTAAATATCTGCGGGAGGGGGTTTCGCTTCCTCGCCGAGAAGAGTAAAAAGGAATCAACGGCCCGCGAGACCAGGGGACATCCGAGAGGAAGCCCTTCGTATCAAGGCCCACGGACCGCGCACAGACGCTTGGCACCCACGCGACGCCGACCCGTCGATTACGGGCCAGCCGCACCAGGAAGCGGGCAAAGTACCCGACCTGATGGGCAGAATTTCGAGCACGCATGGTAACCGAGCGGATGTGCCAGCGGCGGCACCACAAGCAACTGGTGCCGCCGCAACTCTGCCCGCGACACGCAATGCGCCGCGTCGGCCCGCTCACCACAGCAGCGTCATCAGTCCGGCTTCGCCAACCCCCGCCCAGGCATGGCGACGCCGGGCGTTCGGCGTCGATGCGAAGCCGCGAGCAACCCCACGCATGGGCGAGGAGCCCCGCCCCCGTCAGGCCGCTCCGCGCTGGAGTGCCTCACACACGGCGGTGGTCTCGCGCACCCCGAGTTCGACCGCTCGCCCACAGTGCACGATCCACGCGGCGACCCCCTCGGGGGTTCCCGACGCGTAGCCCTCCAGGGCGCCGACGTACTCGGCCCGCCCCTGTTCGGCGTAGCCGACCTCAGCCGGGCAGATCGACTTGGGGTCCAACCCGCTACCGACCAGAACCACCCGCTCAGCGGCGCGAGCGACAAGCCCGTTGTGCGAACCGAACGGCCGCAGCGCGAGCAGTTCCCCGTGCACGACAGCCGCGACCACCAGAGCGGGAGCCTCCGTGCCCGCGAGCAGCAAACGAGCCAGCCCGTCCAGTCGACCCGCCACCTCGTCAGCGTCCGGCAACGGCAGTTCGATCAGGGGCTCGTCCACCCCTTCGCCAGCCAGCCTGGGCCGCCCCACCACATCCGTCTCGCCAGCCACCGACTCGCCTCGTGTGGCATCGCCCGCCGCTACGAGGTGCAGTCTGGCCAGCACCCGCAGCGGCGACTGCCGCCACACACTGAGCAGTTGCCCCGCCTCGGCCGTGAGGCGCAGTGCCGCACCAACGGTGCGCGGTTCGCCCTGCGCGCCGAAGTCGGTGCGCCGCCGCACCTCCTCCAGCGCCCAGTCGGCGCCGGCGAGCGCCGCCGATCCGCGAGCACCGCGCAGCGCGGCCTCGGCGGTGACCTCGTGGCTGCGCCGGCGCATGACCCGGTGGCCGTATGCCCGGTCAACGGCCTTGCGGACGGCGTCGACGGAGTCAGCGACGCCAGGCAGGGCCACCAATGCGGACAGCGGATCGGATGTCGCACTACTCATGAGTACGACACTACGCACATCGGAGGCCGCGCCCCTCATTGGAGTGGTCTTCTTCACCAAGAGCAGCATCCAGTCCCACCCGCCCATCTACGCTAGGTGAACATGAAGATCGCTTTCGTAGGGAAGGGCGGCAGCGGCAAGACCACGCTGTCCTCGCTCTTCATCCGCCACCTCGCCGCCGCCCGCGTCCCCGTCATCGCCATCGACGCGGACATCAACCAACACCTGGCAGCCGCGCTCGGCCTGGACGAACACGCGGATTGCGCGCCGCCCGCCATGGGCGCCCAACTCCCGCTCATCAAGGAGTACCTGCGCGGCACCAACCCGCGCATCGCCTCGGCCGAGACCATGATCAAGACGACGCCTCCCGGGGCCGGGTCGCGGCTGCTGCGGGTCGGCGACGACAACCCCGTCTTCGACGCCTGCGCCCGCACGGTCCCTCTCGACGACGGCGAAGCGCGCCTGATGGCGACCGGCCCCTTCACCGAGTCCGACCTCGGCGTGGCCTGCTACCACTCCAAGGTCGGCGCGGTGGAGCTGTGCCTGAACCACCTCGTCGACGGCCGAGAGGAATTCATCGTCGTGGACATGACGGCGGGCAGCGACTCCTTCGCCTCGGGCATGTTCACCCGCTTTGACATGACGTTCCTCGTGGCGGAACCGACCAGGAAGGGAACCGCCGTCTACCGGCAGTACAAGGAGTACGCGCGGGACTTCGGCGTCGCGCTGCGTGTGGTGGGCAACAAGGTGCAGGGCCCCGACGACCTCGCCTTCCTGCGCGACGAGGTCGGCGAGGACCTGCTCGTCACCTTCGGCCACTCGGAGTGGGTCCGGGCCATGGAGAAGGGCCGCCCGCCCCGGTTCGACACGCTGGAGGCGACCAACCGGCAGGCGCTGCGCGTCCTCCACGAGACCGCGGACGCCGCGTACGCGTCGCGCGACTGGGAGCGCTACACCCGCCAGATGGTCCACTTCCACCTCAAGAACGCGGAGAGCTGGGGGAACGCGCGGACCGGCGCGGACCTGGCGGCCCAGGTCGATCCGGCGTTCACCCTGGACGAGCGATCCGCCGCTAGCCGGCAACCGGCCTGAGCCAGCCCCTGAGACCACTGCTGTACGGCTGCTCCACGGCTCCGGGCGACCCTTCAGCGACCCGCGGTGCGGTCCCCGACTGCCCGGGGGCGGGGTGCGCGCCGTGCGTACGCGCCGCTTGAGCGCCCTGGTCCGTGGTGCGGTCCTCGGTCGCCGCGTCGCTCGCGGGGCGCTGCCCGTCCGGCGAGGTCACGGCCGACGGGGTCGTAGTGGCGTTGAGGTACGCGGCCCAGCCACCCTTCGGCCGCTCGCCGACGTCCAGCTTCCGCAGCTTCTCCAGGACTCGCGGGTCCTGGGCGTCCATCCAGTCGGCGAGTTGCTTGAACGACACGCAGCGCACGTCCGGTCGTGGGCACACCTTCTTGATGGTCTCCTCGACGGCCCGCATGTAGGTGCCGCCGTTCCATGACTCGAAGTGGTTGCCGACCAGCAGCGGCGCCCGATTGCCACGGTACGCGCGGTCGAAGGCGGCCAACAGTCCGTCGCGCATCTGGTTACCCCAGGTGGCGTGCTTGGCGCGGTCTCCGCGGGTGGTGCCGGACTGGTTGACCAGGAAGTTGTAGTCCATGGACAGCGTCTCGAAGGCGCGTCCTGGCATGGGGACCTGCTGCAGCGGGAAGTCCCAGATGCCGCCCTGCTTGGTGGGCCAGACCTGCCGGCCGCCGGAGGCGCTGGCGTCGTAGCGGAAGCCCATGGAGCGGGCGGCGGGTATCAGGTTGCGCTGGCCTTCGAGGCAGGGGGCGCGGCCTCCGACGAGTTCCGCGCTGTAGTCGAACGGCAGCGGCTGGGCGTCGAGGAGGCCGGTGTTGGTCTTCCAGTTCTTGACGAACGACTCGGCCTGCCGGATCTCGCTGCGCCACTCGTCCACCGACCAGGTGCCGACACCCCTGTCGGGGCCGCAGAAGTGGCCGTTGAAGTGTGTGCCTATCTCGTTGCCGTCGCGCCACGCCCCGGCGAGCTGCGCGGCGGTGGCCCGTATGCCCTCGATGTCGTTGAAACCGATGTCCGAGGCGCCGGGCGCGTGCTTGGGCGGGTGGTAGAGCTCCTTCTTGCCCTCGGGGAGCATGTACACACCGCTGAGGAAGTACGTCATCGTCGCGTCGTACCGGTTCCCCACCTCGCGGAACCGGGAGAACAGTCGCTGGCTGTCCTCGCCAGCGCCGTCCCAGGAGAAGACGACGAACTGCGGCGGTCGCTGCCCGGCGCGCAGTCGCTGGACGTTCGGCTGACGAGGCTGGGCGCCGGTGTACGCGGTCGAGCCGTCGCCTATCAGGCGCAAGGGCTTCGCGGCCTTGGGCGCCGGCGCCTTCTCCTCGCTCTCCGCGTCGGAGTCCCCTGAGCCGCCGGAGCAGCCGGCTATCCCGACGAGTATCGCCGTCAGGAACAGCCCCGCCGTGGCCTTGCGTGCAGTCGTCATCTGCCGCCTCGCTTCCTGACTTCTGAGCGCCCACAGGGAAGCGGGCAAACACCTCATAAGTCATCTAATAGGTAAGAAGCGAGGAGACTTCCTAAACCGGCACTCACTCGATAGGTGGAATGACTGGCGCGGCCGATCGGAACCTCTTCCGTGCGGCCTTTACCTGGGATTACGATTCGTTTACCGATGCTTGAGAGTAACGGATCGAGTGCACACCGTTATCGCTCACGGCGGGTTCGCCCCTTTTAGCACTATGTCTGGCCGAATCCCCGAGTCGCTGCCGGTCACCCACCCCGTAGTCCGGCGCACGGGCGTCGCCCCGGCACCGCCGCCAACCGCAGTCCTGGCTCAGCGGTGCACGGCTTCCTCTAGACCACCCATACGGGGGCTCCGCCGGAGCCCACAGCAGCCCACCGCAGTACGCCGTGCCCACGGTCGTGGCCTCGTCCGCGACCGCGCAGACCCGGAGGAGACGGGAATGTTGCAGCTCTGGAGCCAGGTCGACCGCGCCTCCGCGCGCAGGGACCTCGCTGCCTCGATCGTCATCTTTCTCATCGCCATCCCCCTCTCACTCGGGCTGGCGTTGGCCACTGGCGCACCCCTTCAGGCCGGGCTCATCGCAGCCGCCGTCGGTGGCATCGTGGCGGGGCTGCTCGGTGGTGCTCCGCTCCAGGTCAGCGGGGCTGCTACCGGGCTGGTCGTGGTCACGGCCGACCTGGTCCAGCGCTACGGGTGGTCCGCGACGTGCGCCATCACCGTGGCGGCGGGGTTGGCCCAGATGGCCCTGGGGGCGCTGCGGGTCGCCCGGGCGGCGCTCGCGGTCAGCCCGGCGATCGTGCACGGGATGCTGGCGGGGATCGGCGTGGTCATCGCCATCGGCCAGTTGAGGGTCATGCTCGGCGCGAACCCGGGCGGCTCGACCGTCGACAACCTCACCGCTCTCGCCTCCGAACTGTTCCGCCCGCACGCCGCGGCGATGCTGGTCGGCGCGGTGACGGTCGCCGTACTCGTGTCCTGGCCACGGCTCCCGGGCCGCGGCGGGCGGCTGGCGCGGCTGGTCCCGGCCCCGTTGGCCGCGGTCGGCGCCGGGACCGCGCTGAGCGCCGGGCTCACCGTCCCCCGCGTCGACCTGCCCTCGTTGCAGTTCCAGGGCCTGCCGTCGCCGCCGGATGGCCCGGTGCTCGGGGTGGCCGCCGCCGTGCTGACGGTGACGTTGGTGGCCAGCATGGAGTCCCTGCTCTCCGCCGTCGCGGTCGATCGGTTGCAGGCCACGCGCCCCGGCACGCGCGCGACACAGACCCGGCTGGACCGCGAGTTGGCCGGGCAGGGGGCGGCCAACGTGGCCTCCGGCCTCCTCGGCGGCCTACCGGTGGCCGGTGGCGCCATGCGCGGCTCGGCCAACGTGAAGGCCGGGGCGGCGAGTCGGGGTTCCACCGTGCTGCACGGGATCTGGGCCCTGCTGTGCACCGGGCTGCTCGCCACGGCGCTGGAGTTCATCCCCCTGGCGGCGCTGGCGGCACTGGTCATGATGGTCGGCATCCAGATGGTGAACTTCGCGCACATCAAGCACGTCCAGCGGCATCGCGAGTTCCCGGTCTACACGGCGACCCTGGGGTCGGTCATCCTCTTCGGAGTACTACAGGGCGTGGCCATCGGCGGGGTGGTGGCCGTCATCACCGCGTTCCGCCGCCTCACCCGCACCCAGATCACGGTCACCGGCGAGACCGACTGCCTCCGAGTACGCGTCAACGGCCAGCTCACCTTCCTCGCCGTGCCCCGACTGAGCCGCGTACTGGGCCAACTGCCGGACCGCCGCAGCGTGGTGGTCGAGCTGCACGGCTCGTTCATGGACCACGCGGCGTACGACGCCCTCCAGTCCTGGGCCCAGGGGTACCGCTCAGCCGGCGGTTGGGTGCAACTCGGCGGGCGCACCGGTCGCCCCCTGGTCGAGCCGGCCAGCGCCCACGCGCATGCCCAGCCGTGTAGACCCTGGATGCCGTGGCGCAACCACCACTGCACCCGGCCCCTGGCCCCCGCTCGACAGGACAAGCCGAGCAGCAGTCAGCTCATCGGCGGAGTCAGCGCCTTCCAGCGCAACACCGCACCTCTGGTCCGCGAAGAGTTGGCCCGGCTGGCGCGCGAGGGTCAGCGTCCCAGCCAGCTCTTTCTGACCTGCGCGGACTCCCGGCTCGTCACCAGCATGATCACCTCCAGTGGGCCGGGGGATCTGTTCACCGTGCGCAACGTCGGGAACCTGACGCCGCCGTCGGACGACGACAGCGCCTGCGACTCGGTGGCCGCGGCCATCGAGTACGCGGTGGACGTACTGGAGGTCAGCTCCCTTACCGTCTGCGGGCACTCGGGGTGCGGAGCCATGCAGGCGCTGCTCAACTCCGTGGGCGAGCCCGCCGACGACACCCCACTTTCCCGCTGGCTGCGCCATGGTTGGCCCAGCCTGCAACGACTGGAGCGGATCAAGAAACGAGAGGCCGAGCAGGCGTCCGGCGGCGATGCGAGCCCCCACCCGACCGTGGCCCTCGACGGGCGTCCGGTGGCGGACGACACGGAGTTGCTGGCCCTGGTGAACGTGCAGCAGCAGCTTGAGCACCTGATGGCCCACGCGTGCGTGGCTCGCAGGGTGCGCGAGGGCACGCTCGCGCTGCACGGCATGTACTTCCACGTGGCGGAAGCCCAGGCGTATGTCCTGGACCCCGCCTCCGGAGTGTTCTCCGCCGTCACGCCGGAGCGCCCGGCCCGACCGGAGCACGCCGACCCTTCGGATCAGCTTCCCGACGCGCTCCTGGCACCGGAGGCCGCGCTCCTACCCGGATCGGGCCCCTACGCGGACGAGCAGCGCGAATGGGACGGCGACCACGCCTGCCCCCGGCCGCCGCACACCGGCGGGGCGGATCGGGCGGAGGCCACCGCGCTGCGCCTGGGCTCCCGGCAGGAGGAGCTCGGGGGCGGCCGACCGCACCCGCACGAACACGCGCCTTCGGCGGCGGACTCCGAGCCGGCCCGGGTCCCCGAGCCGGCCGGCAGCGCGGCCCGCTCGGCAGGCCATTCGGGCCAGGGCGTTCGGGCGACGGGCACGGCCTCGAACGCGGCGGCGGGCGGGGAGGCCGGTCGGGATCGCGGTTCGGGCCCGCACTCCACCGAGACCGCGGACTCGACCGGGTCGGGGCACGCGGGCGAGGCGGCTGCTCCCCGCGGGGCCGGCACGACACACCGTGATCAGCGCCCGCACAACCAGTCAGGCAAGGCCATGCCGTAAGAATCCCGGAAGCGGTAGGAAGCAGGGGCCAGGGAGCGTCACCCGGTAAAGGTCTACACCAATTTTTATCAACAGCCCTTGTCAGAGCGTGCCGCAGGCTGATGAGCTATGAGCTGGGACACAACGGGCACCCTGGGAATGGGAGAAGTCGTGAGCAACGAAAGCCTGGCCAACCTGCTTCGTGAGGAGCGGCGTTTTGCGCCACCCGCCGACCTGGCCGCGAACGCCAACGTCACCGCGGAGGCGTACGAGCAGGCGAAGGCTGATCGGCTGGGCTTCTGGGCCGAGCAGGCCCGTCGGCTGAGCTGGGAGACGGAGCCGACCCAGACGCTGGACTGGTCGAACCCGCCCTTCGCGAAGTGGTTCGCCGACGGCAGGTTGAACGTCGCGTACAACTGCGTCGACCGGCACGTGGAGAACGGGCTCGGCGACCGCGTCGCGATCCACTTCGAAGGTGAGCCGGGCGACACGCGCGCGATCACCTACGCGGAGTTGCAGCGCGAGGTGTCGCGGACGGCCAACGCGCTGACGGAGCTGGGCGTGGCGGCCGGGGACCGGGTGGCGATCTACCTGCCGATGATCCCCGAGGCCGTGATCTCGATGCTGGCGTGCGCGCGCATCGGTGCGCCGCACTCGCTGGTCTTCGGCGGTTTCTCGGCGGACGCGCTGGCCACGCGCATCAACGACGCGGACGCCCGCGTCGTGATCACCGCCGACGGCGGCTACCGCCGCGGCAAGCCGTCGGCCCTCAAGCCCGCCGTGGACGAGGCCCTGACCCGCGCGGGCACGGAGAACGTACGCAGCGTCCTGGTGGTGCGCCGCACCGGGGAGGACACGGCGTGGACCGAGGGCCGCGACGTGTGGTGGCACGACGTGGTGGGGCGCCAGTCCGACCAGCACACCCCGGAGGCGTTCGAGGCGGAGCACCCGCTGTTCATCCTGTACACCTCGGGCACCACGGGTAAGCCGAAGGGCATCCTGCACACCACCGGCGGTTACCTGACGCAGATCTCGTACACGCACAGCGCGGTTTTCGACCTCAAGCCGGAGACGGACGTCTTCTGGTGCACGGCGGACGTCGGCTGGGTGACCGGCCACTCGTACATCGTCTACGGGCCGCTCTCCAACGGCGCCACGGAGGTGCTGTACGAGGGCACGCCGGACTCGCCGCACCAGGGGCGCTGGTGGGAGATCGTGCAGAAGTACGGGGTGTCGATCCTCTACACCGCCCCGACGGCGATTCGCGCCTGCATGAAGTGGGGCGATGACATCCCGGCGAAGTACGACCTGTCGTCGCTGCGCATCCTCGGGTCGGTCGGTGAGCCGATCAACCCCGAGGCGTGGATGTGGTACCGCAAGCACATCGGCGGGGACCGGGCGCCGATCGTGGACACCTGGTGGCAGACCGAGACCGGCGGCATGATGATCAGCCCCCTGCCGGGCGTGACGGCCACCAAGCCCGGTTCGGCGCAGGTTCCGCTGCCCGGCATCGCGGCCACCGTGGTCGACGACGACGCGAACGAGGTGCCGAACGGGTCCGGCGGGTACCTGGTGCTGACCGAGCCCTGGCCGTCGATGCTCCGCACGATCTGGGGTGACGACCAGCGCTACCTGGACACCTACTGGTCCCGCTTCGAGAACCGGTACTTCGCGGGCGACGGCGCGAAGAAGGACGAGGACGGCGACATCTGGCTGCTCGGCCGGGTGGACGACGTCATGCTCGTCTCCGGGCACAACATCTCCACCACCGAGGTGGAGTCGGCGCTCGTCTCGCACCCCAAGGTCGCCGAGGCGGCGGTGGTCGGCGCGGCTGACCCGCAGACCACTCAGGCCATCTGCGCCTTCGTGATCCTGCGCGGCGGGGTGACGGAGGACGCGGGTCTCGTCGACGAGCTGCGGGCGCACGTCGCCAAGGCCCTGGGGCCGATCGCCAAGCCGAAGCGCATCCTCCCGGTCGCCGAGCTCCCCAAGACCCGCTCCGGGAAGATCATGCGGCGACTGCTGCGGGACGTCGCGGAGAACCGCGACCTCGGCGACGTCACCACGCTGACCGACTCCTCGGTCATGGACCTGATCCAGTCGCAGCTCCCGGGCGCCGCCAGCGACGACTGAGTGGAGGACTGAGCGGGCGTAGGCAGCACACCACCCGTAAGACGGGGACGCGCCGGGCCAGCCGGCCCGGCGCGTCGCTGACCGGCCCACGGCCCAGCCGGGGCGGGCCGGCCACGGCATCCCGCCGCTGGCCCCACAGCCCGCGCCCGCCGCGAAGGGCCGGCCCGCGCCCGGCGCCATCCGCCTCGGCCCCACCCCGCACGGCCCGCCCCGCTGCCGGCCTGACACCTCGCCGCGCGCCGGGTCTCACGCCACGCCTCGCGCCAGGCGGCCCCCAGCGACCGGGGCCCGCGTCGTGGATACCGGCAGCAGCGGAAGTACGCAGCTCAGCCCCGTGAAGACGGGATAGCCGGGCGAAGGTCGCGGCTGCGCGGCTGGAGCGCGGATCGGCCGTTCCGGTTAAGGTGGGGGCCGTCGCGTAAATTTGGCGACAAAGTTACAGGGTGCGCCGGGAAGTCTGGTCGGCATACACCACAGGTGTATCCGCAGCCGCCCCGCTCCTGGAGGTCAGCCCGTCGTGGCCACGCCCGGTAACCGTAAGTTCCTTGGACGACTCTCCCTCCCCGAGCGGAACTACGTCGCGGAAGCGCTCCGCACGGAGACGGTGGGCGGCGTACTGCTGCTCGTCGCCGCGGTGGCGGCCCTGCTGCTGACCAACACGCCGCTCGGCGACACGTACAACGACGTCCGGGACTTCTCGTTCGGGCCCGAATCCCTCCACCTGCACCTGAGCATCGGCGCGTGGGCCCAGGACGGTCTGCTCACCATCTTCTTCTTCGTCGCCGGCATCGAGCTCAAGCGCGAACTCGTGGCGGGCGAGCTGCGCGACCCGAAGGCCGCCGCGCTGCCGGTGATCGCGGCGGTGTGCGGCATGGCGGTGCCCGCGCTCGTCTACGCCGTGGTCTCCCTCAGCGGCGGCGGCAGCCTGGACGGCTGGGCGGTGCCGACGGCGACGGATATCGCGTTCGCGCTGGCCGTGCTCGCCGTGATCGGGACCGCGCTACCCGCCTCGTTGCGCGCGTTTCTGCTCACCCTGGCGGTCGTGGACGACCTGTTCGCGATCCTGATCATCGCGGTCTTCTTCACGACCGACATCAACGTGATCGCGCTCGTGTGCTCCTTCGTCGGGCTCGCCGTCTTCTGGGGGCTGCTCCGGCTGGGGGTGCGCGGCTGGTACGTGTACCTGCCGCTGGCCGTGGTGATCTGGGCGTTCATGCACGCCAGCGGCGTGCACGCGACGGTCGCCGGCGTGGCCATGGGCCTGATGCTGCGGTGCACCGTGCGCGAGGGTGAGGAGCACTCCCCCGGCGAGCGCATCGAGCACCTGGTGCGGCCGGTGTCGGCGGGGCTGGCGGTGCCACTGTTCGCGTTGTTCGCGGCGGGCGTCTCCATCTCGGGCGGCGCGGTGGCCGACGTGTTCACCAAGCCGGAGACGCTGGGCGTGGTCCTCGGACTGGTGATCGGCAAGACCATAGGGGTCTTCGGCGGCTCGTGGCTGGCCGCGCGGTTCACCAAGGCGGAGCTGAACGACGAGCTGGCCTGGGCCGACGTGCTGGCCGTCGCCTCGCTCGCGGGCATCGGCTTCACCGTCTCGCTGCTCATCGGCGAGCTGGCCTTCACCGACGACCCGCTGCTGGCCGACGAGGTGAAGGCGGCGGTGCTGATCGGCTCGGTGCTGGCCGCGGTCTTCGCCAGCGTGCTGCTCAAGATGCGTAACAACAAGTACAAGAAGTTGTACGAAGAGGAGGAGCGGGACGAGGATCAGGACGGCGTTCCGGACATCTACGAACTCGACCAGCCTGACTACCACCTCCGAATGGCGGCGATCTACGAGGAGAAGGCCGCCGAACACCGCAGACTGGCGGAGGCTGCCGCGGCATCACAGCGCACCGACGGCGACGGTCCGGCATGATCTAAGAGGCTTCAGATCCGCGCCAAGCCGGTAGAAGCTCCGTAGTACGTCCGTACACGGCCCAGCGGGGCCGGCAGCTAGAAGAACGAGGGAGACAGGCGATGAGCGCAGCCGACGAGGGCGGAAACCGTAGCCTCGGGCAACTGGTGTCCACGGCCACCAGTGAACTGTCCGCGTTGGTGCACGACGAGATCGCGCTGGCCAAGGCCGAGTTGCGGCAGGACGCCAAGCGCGTCGTGATGGGCAGCACCGCGGGGATCGTGGCCGGTGTCCTGCTGCTGTTCTCGCTGCCGGTGCTCAGCTTCGCCCTCGCGTACGGTCTCCACGCCTGGACCGACCTGGGTCTGGCCTGGTGCTTCCTGATCGTGGGCGGCCTGTACTGGCTCCTCGCGATCCTGCTCGGGCTGATGGCGCTGGCCAAGTTCAAGAAGGTCAAGCCGCCGCAGAAGTCCATCGCTTCGGCCAAGGAGACCGCCGCCGTGCTGGGCAACGTCAAGCCCCACCCCCGCGCACCGGGCGAGGCCGTCCCCTCCGGCGCCCACGTTGTGACACGCTCGACTGCATGACGGCTCCGGAACCCCCTGCTCGGCTCGCGTCCGTCGTACGACCCGACGGCCCGTGGACACACCGGGACGTCGCGGCGAACGGCGCGAGGTTTCACATCGCCGAGATGGGCGACGGGCCGCTGGTCCTGTTGCTGCACGGCTTCCCGCAGTTCTGGTGGGCGTGGCGGCACCAGTTGCCGCGGCTCGCCGAGGCCGGGTTCCGCGCGGTGGCGATGGACCTGCGCGGGGTGGGCGGCAGCGACCGTACGCCCCGCGGCTACGACCCGGCCAACCTCGCGCTCGACGTCACCGGGGTGATCCGGTCACTCGGCGAGCCGGACGCCGCGCTCGTCGGGCACGACCTCGGCGGCTACCTGGCGTGGACGGCCGCGGTGATGCGGCCCAAGTTGGTGCGCCGGTTGGCCGTGTGCTCGGCGCCGCATCCGCGCCGCTGGCGTTCGGCCATGCTCAGGGACGTCAAGCAGAGTCGGGCCAGCAGCCATGTGTGGAGCTTCCAGCGTCCGTGGCTGCCCGAGCGGCAACTCGTCGCGGATGACGCCGCGCTGGTCGGACGGCTGGTCACGGACTGGTCCGGGCCGCGACTGCCCGACGAGGAGGCCGTGGAGGTCTACCGGCAGGCGATGCGCATCCCCTCCACCGCGCACTGCTCCGTCGAGCCCTACCGGTGGCTGGTGCGCTCGCTCGCGCGCCCGGACGGCGTGCAGTTCTACCGTCGGATGAAGCGCCCGGTGCGGGTGCCGACGCTGCACCTGCACGGCTCGCTCGATCCGGTGACGCGGGTGCGCAGCGCGGCGGGGTCCGGCGAGTACGTCGAGGCGCCGTACCGCTGGCGGCTCTTCGACGGGTTGGGCCACTTCCCTCCCGAGGAGGACCCGATCGCGTTCTCCACGGAACTGATCAACTGGTTGCAGGACCCGGAACCCGACCGCTGACACGACAGGGTGACGCACCGCCCGTGCGGCGACGGGTGCGCCGCCGAGCGGGGTGGTCGGCGCCGAGTGGGGTGGTCGCCGCCGAACAGGGTGGTCGGTGCCGAGCGGGGCGGTCGCATCGCGCGCGCCGGCGCCCGGCGAACGGCACGCCCTCCCCGGCCGCCCGGGCCCTCGATGCGCCGCGCCCGAGCCGGCGCCCGGCGGGGCCGGGTAGCGTTGCCGTACAAGGCCGCCGGCGCGTACGCTCTCCGCCGCTGTCGTACGCCGCTCGCGGGCGTACGAGGGCCCGGAGTGCGCCGGCGCGTTCGGCGGCTTGCCGAAGCGATCCGACGCCGTGTACCTGGGGCTTCCGCTTGCCCGCCGCATAGGCCAATTGACGGTCCCGCAGGTGATTACCGACCTTGGGCCAGGGGCAGAGTTCCGGGTATGGGCTGGACGCACGACTACCGTGACGCAGCGAACGATCGCGGCCTCGACGCCGCGCTAACCGTCTCCGAGCGGGGCGGCCCCGGGCAAGTACCGGGCCATGATCCTCGTATCGGCATTCCCCGCATCATCCGCCGCCGCGCCCGCTGGGTGTCGGCGCGGCTGCGCCATCCGCGGAGCCGATAGCAGCACTTCCGGCGAGCGGACCGCCCGCCCCGTGCGGCGGACTCCCTCGTCGGTTCCCCGGTTTCCCGTACCGCGCGCCAAGCGGTCAGCGTGCTCCCGGAGCGATGAGGGGCAGCGTGCGGAGCCCGTACTCGTCGGGCGTCGCGCGCCGCGTGACACGCCCCTGCCAGGAGCCGTTCTCCGCCGTGCCGGGCCTGGTCGTACCCCGCCGCTCGCCCTCAGCGCACCGTCGGCACACTGCTGACACCCGGCATGAGGGCACGCGGCGCGGGTGCTTCCGGTTAGCCGGCGTGCGCCGGCGCTTGCGCCCGCATGGGCTGCCGCGCGCTCAGGGCTGCGCGAATGCCGTCGCCTTGGGGGTACGCGGGCCGGGCGTACCGGCGCGGGCTGGGCTGGGCGGGCTGACGCGGGGGGGGGCGGGTTGGGTCGGGCGGCTGGTGCGGGCATATGGGGGGCGCGGGCCTCGGCAGCACGCGCGCGGGCGCGTAGGGGAGCGGGGTGGTTCGCCTGTTCCGCTCCCCTACGCGCCCGCTCACATGGCGCAGCCCTGGGTGTCCACCTGGTCGTCGGCCGTGCGGCCTTCCGTGATGTTCTCCTGGACCTCGCTGGCGGTCAGCGCGTACCCCGTGTTGGCGTCGTCGAGGGAGCGCGCGAAGACGACGCCGTAGACGCGGCCCTCGGGGGTCAGCAGGGGTCCGCCCGAGTTGCCCTGGCGGACGGTGGTGTAGAGGGAGTAGACGTCGCGGTGGACCGTGCCGCGGTGGTAGATGTCCGGGCCGTCGGCCTCGATGCGGCCACGGACGCGAGCCGCCTGCACGTTGAAGTCGCCGTTCTCCGGGAAGCCCGCCACGATCGCGCCGTCGCCGCTGCCCGCGTCGCCCTCCGCGAACCGGAGGGCGGGGGCGCGCAGCGCGGGGACGTCCAGTACGGCGATGTCGCGCTTCCAGTCGTAGAGCACGACCTCCGCGTCGTACAGCCTGCCCTCCCCGCCGATCTGCACGGTGGGCTCGTCGACGCCGCCGACGACGTGGGCGTTGGTCATCACGCGGTGCGGCGCGTAGACGAAGCCCGTGCCCTCCAGGACCTTGCCGCAGCTCGACGCGGTGCCGACCACCTTGACGATGCTCTGCCGGGCGCGCTCCACGGCGGGGCTGTTGGCGAGCTTGGGGTCGGGGGCCGGCACGGAGGTGATCGGTTCCTCCGCGAACGGCGAGAACACCTGCGGGAAACGGTTCTCCGCCAGCACCGAACTGAAGTCGTCGAACCAGGTGTTGGCCTCCTCGGGGACCACGCGGGCCACGCCGAGCAGCACCTTGGAGTTACGGACCTCCTTGCCCAGCGTGGGCAACGAACTGCCGGCGATGGCGGACCCGATCAGCCAGGCGACCAGCAGCATCGCCATGACGTTGACCAGCGCCCCGCCGGTGGCGTCGATGGCGCGCGCCGGCGACCAGGTGATGTGCCGGCGCAGCTTGTTGCCCAGGTGGGTGGTGCACGCCTGGCCGATGCTGGCGCACACGATCACGATGACGACCGCGGAGATCGCGCCGAACGAACCCGGTGAGGCGTTGTCGGTGGTCCGGTCCCATATGACCGGCAGCAGGTACAGGGCGACCAGGCCGCCGCCGAGGAACCCGGTGACCGACAGCACGCCGACGACGAAGCCCTGGCGGTAGCCGATGACGGCGAACCACGCGGCGGCGACCAGCAGCAGGATGTCCAGCACGTTCACGAAGTCACCGTCTCACGCACGCCAGTCGAGCGGGACGTGGCGTTCCCTGTCCCACGGCCGTTCCCAGCCAGCGAAGTGCAGGATGCGGTCGATGACGCCGGCCGTGAACCCCCAGACCAGCGCGCCGCCGACGAGGAAGGCGGGCCCCCGGTGGCCGCTGGGGTGCACGGCGACGGCGCGGTTGGCCGGGTCCGTCAGCTCGGCCACCGGCACCGTGAAGACCCTCGCGGTCTCGGCCGGGTCGACCGGCGCGACCGGGCTCGGCCGGCGCCACCAGCCGAGGACCGGGGTCACGACGAACTCGCTGACCGGGATGTACAGCCGTGGCAGCACGCCGAAGAGCTGCACACCTGACGGGTCGAGGCCGGTCTCCTCCTCCGCCTCGCGCAGCGCCGCGCGCAGCGGCCCGTCCCCCGCCGGATCGCCGTCCTCCGGATCCAGCGCCCCGCCGGGGAAGGAGGGCTGCCCAGCGTGGGAGCGCAGGGTGCCGGCGCGCTCCATGAGGAGGAGTTCGGGGCCGCCCGGGCCCACGAACGGAGGGCCGAGCGCGGGGGCGACGGCACCGCGGGCGCGTTCGACCTCGTGGACGCGTTCGGCTTCGCGGGCGCCGCCACGTTCCGCGGCGCCTGCGAGGTCGGGGTGACGCGCGCCGGCGTACGCACCGGGCGTGGGCCCGTCGGCCGCCCCTGGCTCCCCGGTCGCCGCGCGCCGGTGCGGTGCGCCCCCGGGCGTGAGCGCGGGCGCCCGCGCCGGCTCACCGGTCGGCGCCGGCCCGCGCCCCTGCGCCGTGGAGCCCCGCGCCGAGGAACCCCGCGTCGTGGCGGGCCCGGCGGGCGGGCCCTCGCCGAAGAGGACCAGGACGGCGGACTGTCGGCCCGAGCCGTTCTCGGGTGGCAGGAACCGGCTGAGTTGACGCGGCTCTATGGTGCGCGCCGCCCGCGCGACCGGGAGCAGCCAGTCGGGCAGCCCCTGCTCACTGACGGGCACCGGCCGGCCGCCCCTGGCCGCTCCCCCGGCGCCCGCCGGCGCGCGTACGCCCCGCGCCGAGCTACCGGGCGCCGAGCCGCCCCCGAGCGGAGCGCCGCCAGGCACCGGGCGTCCGGGCAGCGAGCCACCGGGTCCCGGGCCGCCGGCCGCGAGGCCCCCACCGCGCGCGGCGCCCGCGCCGGGGGCCGCCGCGTCTCCCGATCCGTCCGTCACGCGGCCCCCAGCGGCGGGGCGGGCTGGCCCGGGAAGTCGGCCGGAGGCCGCAGCCGCTGGCCCGGCTGGCCGCCCATCTCGTACTTCAGCAGCTTCCGCGCCTTCTCCGGATCGGTCTCGCCCTCCCCGTACGACGGGCAGAGCGGGGCGATCGGACAGGCGCCGCACGCGGGCTTGCGCGCGTGGCAGACGCGGCGGCCGTGGAAGATGATGCGGTGCGAGAGCATCGTCCAGTCGCTCTTCGGGAACAGCGCGGCGATCTCCGCCTCGACCTTCTCCGGGTCCTCCCGCGTCGTCCACTTCCAGCGCCGCACCAGCCGCCCGAAGTGGGTGTCCACAGTGAGTCCAGGGACTCCGAAGGCATTGCCCAACACCACGTTGGCCGTCTTGCGGCCAACGCCGGGCAGCGTCACCAGGTCCTCGAGGCGGCCCGGCACCTCGCCGTCGAAGCGGTCGCGCAGCGCGACGGACAGGCCGAGCAGCGACTTCGCCTTGGCCCGGAAGAAGCCGGTCGGGCGGATGAGCTGCTCCAGCGCCTCGGGCTCGGCCGCCGCCATCTCCTCGGGCGTCGGGTAGGCGCGGAAGAGGGCCGGCGTCGTCTGGTTCACCCGCAGGTCGGTGGTCTGGGCCGAGAGCACCGTGGCCACCAGGAGCTGGAACGGGTTCTCGAAGTCCAGCTCCGGATGCGCGTACGGATACGTCTCGGCCAGCTCGCGGTTGATCCGCCGGGCGCGGCGGACCAGCGCGAGGCGCGATTCTGGCTTGCCCGGTTTCGCGGCCTTGGCGGCTTTCGCGGCGGGCGGCTGAGAGCGTTCGCTCACAGCAGAACTACCTGATGCGGACGGTTTCCCCCTGCCTCCGTCGGCGGGCCCTCCCGGCCCCTTGCCCTGTGCTCTCACCGGCGTATTGGACACTCGGCCAGCGTAAGGCCAGCCACCGACATCCGCCCCGAGCGCCGGAAAACCACTGCACGATCGGACCCCTGCCGTAGGGTCCTTGATGTCGGTGCGTCAAACTTGTGATTGATCGCACTGTTTTACCGTCCGGCATCATGGAGACCACGGTCCCCTGTGCATGTCGACAAGGAGAGATCTCGTGGACGACGTTCTGCGGCGCGCCCCGCTCTTCGCGGCGCTCGATGACGAGCAGGCCGCTGAGCTGCGCGCCTCCATGGGGGAGGTCACCCTCGCGCGGGGTGATGCGCTCTTCCACGAAGGGGACCCCGGCGACCGCCTGTACGTGGTCACGGACGGCAAGGTGAAGCTGCACCGCACCTCGCCCGACGGGCGCGAGAACATGCTGGCCGTGCTCGGCCCCGGCGAGTTGATCGGCGAGCTGTCGCTGTTCGACCCCGGACCGCGTACGGCCACGGCGACCGCCCTCACCGAGGTGAAGCTGCTCGGCCTCGGCCACGGCGACCTCCAGCCGTGGCTCAACGCCCGGCCCGAGGTCGCGACGGCGCTGCTGCGCGCGGTCGCGCGCCGGCTGCGCAAGACCAACGACCAGATGTCTGATCTGGTCTTCTCGGATGTCCCCGGCCGTGTGGCCCGGGCGCTGCTCGACCTCTCGCGGCGCTTTGGTGTGCAGTCCGAAGAGGGCATCCACGTCGTTCACGACCTCACGCAGGAGGAGTTGGCCCAGCTCGTCGGCGCCTCCCGGGAGACCGTCAACAAGGCGCTGGCCGACTTCGCCGGCCGCGGCTGGCTGCGCCTTGAGGCGCGCGCCGTGATCCTGCTCGACGTCGAGCGGCTGGCCAAGCGCAGCCGCTGACCCGCAGCCATGGGCGGCCCGACTGGTTCGGGCCGCCCGCTGTGCGCCGGGCGCACCACCCCGGCGTCCGCGGGCTCGCGGGACGCGCGCCGGCACGCCGGCGCCTCGGCACTCCCGAGCAACGGGACCTCACCTTGCGGGCTACCGGCCTGAGCCGCCCCGGCGGCGGCCCCGCACGCCCCGGCGCGCGTCGGGGCGTGCGCACGTTTCGTACGCGGCACCCCACACTGCGCCCGCCCCGCACACCAACCCATGCCGCCGCGCCCCGCTGCCGTCGATCCACGCCGCCCCGCACCGCTCGCCCAGCCCGGTGTGCCTCACGAGCCCCGACGCACCCGCGCGGCCCCACATGACCCAGCCGCACCAAGCGGCCCACGCAGCCCCGTACGGCCCGTACGGCCCGTACGGCCCGTACGGCCCGTAGGAGGCCGGCTACGGCCGTTCCCGCACGGTCCCGTGCGCCCGCGCGCGGTCGGCCCCACAAGCCCGCTGTGCGCCCGCGCGTACGGGGCGCGCCCGGTGGCGGCGAGCGCTGGGAGCGGGCCAGGCCAGGCCAGGCCACGTCAACGGGCAGATCAGATCAGGTCGCGTTCGCCCAGGTACTCAAGCTGGGCGCGGACGGACAGCTCGGCCGCGGGCCACAGCGAGCGGTCGACGTCGGCGTACACGTGCGCGACGACCTCGGACGCGGTGCGGTGACCGTTCTCGATGGCCGTCTCCACCTGGGCCAGCCGGCTGGCCCGGTGCGCCAGGTAGTACTCGATCGCGCCCCGCGCGTCGGCCAACACCGGGCCGTGCCCCGGCAGCACCGTGTGCACGCCGTCGTCCACGGTCATCGAACGGAGCCGGCGCAGCGAGTCGAGGTACTCGCCGAGCCGCCCGTCCGGGTGGGCCACCATCGTCGTGCCGCGGCCGAGCACCGTGTCCCCGGTGAGCACCACGCCGTCGGCCGGCAGGTGGAAGGAGAGCGAGTCCGACGTGTGGCCGGGCGTGGGCACGACGCGCAGCTCCAGGCCGCCGGTGGTGACCACGTCGCCGCCGGCCAGCCCCTCGTCGCCGAGGCGCAGCGCCGGATCGAGGGCGCGCACGCGGGTACCGGTCAGCTCGGCGAACCGGGACGCGCCCTCGGCGTGGTCCGCGTGGCCGTGTGTGAGCAGCGTCAGGCCGACCCGGCGGCCGGCCTGTTCGACGGTGGCCACGACGTTGGCGAGGTGCCCCTCGTGCAGCGGCCCCGGGTCAATGACGACGGCGAGGTCCGAGTCCGGCTCGGCCACGATCCAGGTGTTGGTGCCGTCGAGCGTCATGGCCGACGGGTTGGGCGCGAGCACGCAGTGGGCCCGGGCGGTGGCCGGGCCACCGATGGCGCCGCCGCGCGGCTGGCCGGGAAGTGCGGCTGCGTTGGTCATGCGCTGGCTCCGTCCGTGGCGGCGGGAGGGGGTGGCGTGGTCGATGTGTCGGGTGTGACGTGCCGGGTGAACTCCTCGTGCCCCGGCCAGCTCAGCTCGATCTCGCCGTCCCGCAGCGTGGCGCGGGCCAGGATGGGCGTCAGGTCCTGGTCGGCCGCGGCGGCCAGCGCGGCGGCGGCCGTGGCGTGCGGGATGAGCTCGCGCAGCGTCGCGATGGTCGGCGGCATCATCAGCAACTCGCCGCGGTCGTAGCCGGCGGCGGCCTCCCGCGGCCTGATCCACACGGTGCGGTCGGCCTCCGTGGAGGCGTTCCGGGTGCGCTGGCCGGCGGGGAGCGCGGCGGCGAAGAACCAGGTGTCGTAGCGGCGCGGCTCGAACTCTGGGGTGATCCAGCGCGCCCAGCCGCCGAGCAGGTCGGAGCGGAGCACGAGCGAGCGGCGGGCCAGGAAGTCGGCGAAGGACAGCTCGCGGGCGACCAGCGCGGCGCGGTCCGCCTCCCAGTCGTCGCCGGTCGTGTCGGCGACGACGGTCCGCGCGTCGGGCCCGGCCAGCAACACCCCGGCCTCCTCGAACGTCTCCCGCACCGCCGCGCACACGATGGCCTGCGCCGTGCCCTCGTCCGTCCCGAGCCGCTCCGCCCACTGCGCGCGCGAGGGGCCGGCCCACCCGGTGTCGCGCTCCTCGTCCCGCGCGTCCACGGACCCGCCCGGATACGCGTACGCGCCGCCGGCGAAGGCCATGGAGGCGCGGCGGCGCAGCATGTAGACCGCGGGGCCGGCCGCCGTGTCGCGCAGCAGCAGGACGGTCGCCGCTCGCCGCGGCTCGACGGGCACGAGCGCGCCGCTCGCCAGCGCCCGGATGCGCTCGGGCCACTCCGGCGGGTACCACTGTGCGGCGCTCGGCGCCACGTCCCCGGCCCCCGGCTCCGCGACGGCCTTCGACGTGCTGGACCCCAGACCATTCGTAGTGGACATGGCCGGATGCTATGCGCTGGTCCACGGATGTTCGAGAGGCAACCGTGACGACGGGATGAAGCCTGGCCCCGCGGGTCCGTTCACCCGGCCGTGGAGCCCGGGAGGCGACCAGGGGCGCGCCTCGGACGAGTGCCGGTCCCGAGTGCGCCGGGTGGTGTGGGTGGTGTTTCGGTACGGCCGCGCGCGGGCGCGTCAGGTGCGCCGGCGCACGGAGACGGGCCGGGGCCGGGTCCGGTCGAGTCGGGCGTACGCGAGTGAGTCGGGCGCGCGCCGGGCGCTGTGGTGGGGTGCCGGGCACTGTGGGGGTGGGCGAGGACAGTCCGCGCGGGCGCACCGCGTACGGCGTGCCGGCCCCGCCGAGGCGCCGGGCCCGGGCCACCGCACACCGCGCGGCCCGGTCGGGGCCCCGGAGCGCGCGCCCTCAGCCCTTCGGCTGGGTGAAGCGGATGCGGTTGCCGAACGGGTCGCGGAGGCCGCAGTCCGTGCCGTACGGGCGCTCGGTGGGCTCCTCGGTGAACTCGACGCCCCGCTCAAGCAGCGTCTCGTACGTCTTGCGGCAGTCCTCCGTGGTGAAGATGAGCCAGCCGCCCATCGCCCCCTTGGTCACCAGGTCGCGCACCTGGGCCGCCGTCTCCTCGGACATCGCCGGAGTGCCGGGCCTCTCCAGCAGGATCTGGCGCTCGGGGTGGCCGGGGACGCTGACGGCCAGCCAGCGCATGAAACCCATGTCGACGTCGGCGGCGACCTCGAGGCCGAGCTTGCCGACATAGAAGTCGAGGGCCTCGTCCTGGTCGAGAACGTATATCTGCGAATGTGTGATGGCGTTGAACATGTCCATCACGTTAGTGAGCGGGGCGGCCGAAAACTTATCCAAAACTGCTCACTCCGTGGACGGCCGCCGCGTCAGTCGCTCGGCCGCGACCAGGCCATCGTGAAACAGGTCGGCACGCCGGTGGCCGCCGCCTGCTTGCGGTACGCCCGCGGCGACTGGCCGACGATGTCGCGGAACGTACGGCTGAAGGTGCCGGAGCTGCCGAAGCCGACGTCGAAGCAGATGTCCGTGATGCTGCGCTCGGTCTCCCGCAGCAGGAACATCGCCCGCTCGACGCGCCGGCGCTGGAGGTAGCGGTGCGGCGTCTCGCCGAACGTGGCCCGGAAGACGCGCGCGAAGTGCGCCGGCGACACGTGCGCGATACGAGCCAGGGCCGGCACGTCCAGCGGCTGGGCGTACGAGCGGTCCATCGCGTCCCGGGCCCGCAACATGCGGCGGTTGCTCTCTTCTACGGCGCGGCTCACGGCGCCATCACACCACGCCCACGCGCACCGGCACCCGAGCCGAAGTCAGCAGCGGGCACCCCACAGCGGATACCCGACAGCGGGTACCCGAGCCGGCACCCGCAGCCGGCGCGCGCACCGGCGCCAGCGCCGCCCGTCAGCCGGCACGCGAGCGGGCGCGCGGCCCGATGGCCGCGCGCCCGCTCACTTCCACGACGTACCAGTGGCTCCGCGAGAGGTCTCGCGGAGCCACCCGTCGTCCTACGCGCCCGCTACCTCGACCTGGATCTCGACCTCGACCGGCGCGTCCAGCGGCAGCACCGAGACGCCGACCGCGCTGCGCGCGTGCACGCCCGCGTCGCCGAGCACCTCGTGCAGCAGTTCGCTCGCGCCGTTCAGGACGCCCGGCTGCCCGGTGAAGTCGGTCGCCGACGCGACAAAGCCGACCACCTTCACGACCCTGACCACCCGGTCCAGGTCGCCGACCTGCGACTTCACGGCAGCCAGGGCGTTGAGCGCGCAGATCCGAGCCTGCTGCTTGGCCTCCTCGGCCGTCACCTCGGCGCCGACCTTGCCGGTCATCGACAGCTTGCCCTCGACCAGCGGGAGCTGGCCCGCGGTGTAGACGTACGACCCCGTCCGCACCGCCGGGACGTACGCGGCCAGCGGCGCGGCGACCTCGGGCAGCGTCAGTCCGAGTTCGGCGATCCGCCGCTCGACGGCGCTCACGCGCCCTTCTCCCGCTTGAGGTAGGCCACGAGCTGCTCGGAGTTGTTCGGGCCGGGAACGACCTGGACGAGCTCCCAGCCGTCCTCGCCCCAGGTGTCCAGAATCTGCTTGGTCGCGTGTACGAGCAGCGGCACGGTCGCGTATTCCCACTTGGTCATGGTGCCGACTGTAATGCCTCTCCCCGGGAGCCTCGTGCGTAGCCCGAAAGGGGACTGGTTAGGCTCACAGATGTGAGCAGGCTCCATGTCGTTAGTGGCAAGGGCGGCACCGGCAAGACCACGGTCGCCGCGGCACTCGCGCTGGCTCTCGCCACCGAGGGTCGGCGCACGCTGTTGGTGGAGGTGGAGGGCCGACAGGGCATCGCCCAACTCTTCGAGACGGAGGCGCTGCCGTACGAGGAGCGCAAGATCGCCGTCGCGCCGGGCGGCGGTGAGGTGTACGCGCTGGCCATCGACCCCGAGCTGGCCCTGCTCGACTACCTCCAGATGTTCTACAAGATGGGGAGCGCGGGCCGCGCCCTCAAGAAGATCGGCGCCATCGACTTCGCCACCACGGTCGCCCCCGGCCTACGGGACGTGCTGCTGACCGGCAAGGCGTGCGAGGCCGTGCGGCGCAAGGGCAAGGACGGCCGCTTCGCGTACGACTCGGTCGTCATGGACGCCCCGCCGACCGGGCGGATCACCCGGTTCCTCAACGTCAACGACGAGGTCGCGGGCCTGGCCCGGGTGGGGCCCATACACAACCAGGCGCAGGCCGTGATGCGGGTCCTCAAGTCGCCCGAGACGGCGGTGCACTTGGTGACGCTGCTGGAAGAGATGCCGGTCCAGGAGACCATGGACGGCATCGCCGAGCTGCGCGGAGCGGGCCTGCCGACCGGAGCCGTGGTGATCAACATGGTGCGGCCCGCGGTGCTGGACGCGGCGGCCGTCGGCATCGCCGCGACCCAGGAGCGCGCCGGCATCACCCAGGTTCTCGCGCGCGCCGGTCTGGGCGCGGCGCACGCCGGCGGACGGGCCGAGCAGTTGATCGAGCCGCTGCTGGAACAGGCCCACGAGCACGCGGAACGCGTCTCCCTGGAGCGTGTCCAGCGCGCCGAACTCTCCCAACTCGACCTCCCCACGCACGAGTTGGAGATGCTCCCGAACGGCGTCGACCTGGCCGGCCTGTACCGGCTCGCGGCCGACCTGCGGAAGCAGTGGCCGGCGTGACGAACCGGCGCACGACGCTCCGGCTCACCGCCGTCCCGTACACCGGCAGCGGTCGCCGCACGGCGCGCCCGCGTACGCGAGGGCACGCGCACACCCCGGGGTCGCGCGACGGAGCCCGACCCACGCCGGGCGCGCGCGGCACGCGCCCGTACGACCCGAGCACGTCCAGCACGAGCCGGCACGACGGGCCCATCAGGCGCGACGAGCACATCAGGCACGACAGGCGGCCACCCGGCACGCCGCCGCGCGTCACGAGTACGCGCGGCTCGCGGACTCAGACGGGGAAGAGGCACGGCGCGAGCACGCGCATGGCGAACACGTACGAGACGGGCGTCCCCGGCGTGGGTGCGCCCGGCGCGCGTACGGACGAGGCACGGGCGCACGGGACGGGTACGCACGCGGCGCGCACGCGCGGCGCGAGTCGGTACGCCGTGCGCGCGTACGGGCAGGAGGCGGCATGACGATGGACACGGCGCCACGGCTGGATGCCGACGCGGTGCTCGACGACCCGCGGACCCGCATCGTGGTGTGCTGCGGTTCGGGCGGGGTCGGCAAGACCACGACGGCCGCGGCGCTGGGCGTACGGGCCGCCGAGCGGGGTCGCAAGGTGGTCGTGCTCACCATCGACCCGGCCCGCCGGCTGGCGCAGTCGATGGGCATCGACTCGCTCGACAACGTCCCGCGCCAGGTCAAGGGCATCGACGACACGGCCGGCGGCGAACTGCACGCCATGATGCTGGACATGAAGCGGACCTTCGACGAGTTCGTCGAGGCGCACGCGGACGCCGAACGCGCTGCCGCGATCCTGCGGAACCCCTTCTACCAGTCCCTGTCGGCCGGGTTCGCCGGCACGCAGGAGTACATGGCCATGGAGAAGCTCGGCCAGCTGCGCGCCCGCGACGAGTGGGACCTGATCATCGTGGACACCCCGCCGAGCCGCTCGGCGCTCGACTTCCTGGACGCGCCCAAACGCCTTGGCTCCTTCCTCGACGGGAAGTTCATCAAGGTGCTGATGGCCCCGGCGAAGGTCGGTGGCCGGGCGGGCATGAAGTTCCTCAACGTCGGCATGTCGATGATGACCGGCACGGTGAGCAAGCTTCTCGGCGGGCAACTGCTGCGCGACGTGCAGACGTTCGCGGCGGCCATGGACACGATGTTCGGCGGCTTCCGTACGCGCGCCGACGCCACGTACCAGTTGCTCCAGGCCCCCGGCACCGCCTTCCTCGTCGTGGCCGCCCCGGAGCGGGACGCGCTGCGCGAGGCGGCGTACTTCGTCGAGCGGCTGGCCGCCGAGCGGATGCCGCTGGCCGGCCTCGTGCTGAACCGGGTGCACGGCAGTGGTGCCGCGCAGTTGTCGGCCGAGCGGGCGCTGGCGGTGGCGGAGAGCCTGCAGGCCGCCGCGGCGGGCACGGGCACCCCGGACGACACGGCCACCGAGGGGGACTCCCGCACGGCCGACGGGACTATCGGGACCGATGAGATCGATGGGGCCTCCGGGTCCGGCGGGGAGCCTGCGGACGAGTCGGCACCGGTCAACTCAACGGAAAATCTGCCAGTCGGCGGCATTGTGGATCGTCCTACCGGGCAGAGGGAAGGCAGTTCGTCTTCGCCCACGACCCGCACACCGCACGACACGGCCGAGCGCGCCGACCCCACCGGCGCCCCGGCCCACGACGAGGGGCCGCACGCCACCACCACACCGCAGACCCCACCCAGCGCGCCCGCCGCAGGATCGGACGACCCGGCCGCCGCCACCGACATCGAGGCCACCACTCCCCCGGAGACCTCGCCGGAGGCGACCGCCGCCGCGACCGAGCCCGCCGCGGCCACCCCAGCCACGGACGGCGACCCCGACAGGGCCAGCGCCGAACAGTTGGCCGCGGGGCTCCTCCTGCTGCACGCGGAGCGCATGTCGCTGCTCGCGCGCGAACAGCGCACGCGGGACCGCTTCACCGCCCTGCACCCGGAGGTCCCGGTGGCCGAGGTCGCGGCGCTCCCGGGCGACGTTCACGACCTGGTCGGCCTGCGCGCGGTGGGCGACCGCCTGGCGGCACAGCGCTCCTGAACAACGCGCCCGGCTCCGCCCGGCTCGTGTCCCGGCGCGCCCTGACCAGGGAACGGGTCTGGCGAGGGTGGGCTCCGTTCGGCGCCGGACCGATGCGCCCCGGACCTCGCCGCCAGGGCGTGTCCCACACACGGCGTCGGGTGGGCTGTACGCAAGGCAGGACAGCGGCACGGAGCACCTGGCGGCGCGCGCGGACAGGCGAACCACAAGGTGGTCGAGCGGCGACGGGCTGCGGAACCGCTAGCCGGCCGATCGGCAAAAGGCGCGCTATGCCCGGCATGTCAGACTCATTTCCAGCCACTGTCGCGCACCACCCAGGCCGGCGCTCCCCGGCGGAACGCGCGCCGGCCGACGAACTTCCCAGCCGGCCACCGCGACCACCGGCACCGCCCGCTCAGGGCCCAGGCAGCAGCTCCCGCTGGGCGAACAACGGCAGGCACGCACGCGCGCCACGACGGGGGCAGCGATGCCGCGTGGCAACACGACAAGGGGTAACGCGAGCGACGAGCCCCGGGGTCGTCAGCGTGGCGCGCGCCGCCGACCGGGCCGTATGACGCCAGGGGGACGCGGCGTGACGGCTCGACAGGAACGCGAAGGAGGACCAACGCGCGGCATGCCCGCATGTCGCAGGGCGACTCCACGCGCCGCACCGGGCCGAGGGGCCTCGCTCGTCGAGGCTGTCACGGTGCCCGGCGGCAGGGATCGGCTCGGTGGCAACGCTCCAGGTGAGCGCGCGTGCGAGACGACCGAAAGGGTGTGCCCCGTAGGGCGGTCGCGGTCCGCCAGCGGCTATCCGACCGCCGCGTAGTCGCTGTCGTAGTGGTCGTACTCGTCGTCATCGAGGCCGACGGGCAGGATGCCCGCGCCGCGCTCGTACTCCGTGCGCGCGGTCTCCAGGAGTCTGCGCCAGGACGTGACCGTCGGGCGGCGGCGCAGCAGCGCCCTCCGCTCCCGCTCGGTCATGCCGCCCCACACGCCGAACTCGACGCGGTTGTCCAGCGCGTCCGCGAGGCACTCCGTGCGCACCGGGCAACCGGTGCAGACGGCCTTGGCCCTGTTCTGCGCCGCGCCTTGTACGAAAAGTTCATCCGGATCGGTAGTGCGGCAGGCTGCCTGCGCACTCCAGTCGGTTACCCAGCCCATGCTGGCGCCGTCCTCTCCCGAATTGAGGCTCCCCCACGGCGACAAACGGCATATTCACCGTCGCCAGTTGAGGACGTTACGGAAGGCAGGCAGGGCGCAACACCCCCTGCGGGCCCAATCTTGAATGGCCCGAACGGACTATGCGTACGCGGCAGATCACCCAACGGAGTGACCTGACGACATTGACGTCTTTTCCGACAATGCAGTGCAGATTCCCCTCAACATTTGGGGCAATCTCGCGACACCTACCGACAATGCGGACAGGTCTCATCACTCACTGGAGTGACAGCTGAGGTGTTGCGGCAGCGTACGACTGGGGCTGGCGAGAAACAGCGTATGCGAACAGGCGGGCGCCTGTCCGGCGAATGAGAACGTAGGCTGCCTCCATGGGAAAGAAGCGCTCCGGCGGAGGTCTCACGACGACCCAGCAGGCCGCGAAGTTCCTCGGCGTCAGCGTGCTGGCCGGAGCCGTGCTGGCGGGCATCGCGCTGCCCGCGGCGGGTGTGCTCGGCCTGGCGGCCAAGGGTTCCGTCGAAGGCTTCGACGAAATACCGGCCAACATGAAGACGCCGCCGCTCAGCGAGCGGACCACGATCCTCGACGTCAAGGGCAACGAGATCGCGAAGATCTACTCCCGCGACCGGACCGTGGTGGACCTGGCGGACATCTCCCCGCACATGCAGAAGGCGATCGTCGCCATCGAGGACGCGCGCTTCTACGAGCACGGCGCGGTGGACCTCAAGGGCGTGCTGCGCGCACTGAACAAGAACGCGCAGTCCGGCGGCGTCTCCGAGGGCGCGTCCACGCTCACCCAGCAGTACGTGAAGAACGTCTTCATCGAAGAGGCCGGCAACGACTCGGGCAAGTTCGCCGCCGCCACCGAGCAGAGCATCGGCCGCAAGATCAAGGAACTGAAGTACGCGATCCAGGTCGAGAAGGAGCTGGGCAAGAAGCGCATCCTGCAGAACTACCTGAACATCACGTTCTTCGGGCAGCAGGCGTACGGCGTGGAGGCCGCCGCCCGGCGCTACTTCAGCAAGAGCGCCAAGGACCTCAACCTGGAGCAGTCGGCGCTGCTCGCCGGTCTCGTCCAGTCGCCGAGCCGGTACGACCCGGTCAACGATCCGCGCGAAGCGACCAAACGACGCAACATGGTGCTCAAGCGCATGGCCGACGTGAAGGACATCACGCCGCAGCAGGCCGAGGCCGCACGCAAGAAGCCGCTCGGCCTCAAGGTCAGCAAGCCCAAGAACGGCTGCATCACCGCCGTCCGCGGAGCCGGCTTCTTCTGCGACTACGTGCGCCAGTCCTTCCTCACCGACCCGATCTTCGGCAAGACGTCCAAGGAACGGGCCAAGCGCTGGAACCAGGGCGGCCTGACCATCCGTACGACGCTCGACCCGCAGGCACAGAACGCCGTGCAGAAGTCGATCACCGATCACGTCTACCAGACGGACTCGGTAGCCACCGCCGTCACGCTGGTCGAGCCGGGCTCGGGCCGGGTCATCGGGATGGGGCAGTCGCGGCCGTACGGCTTCGGCGACAACGAGACCCAGATCAACCTGTCGGCCGACCGGACGATGGGCGGCTCGAACTTCGGCTTCCAGACTGGTTCGACGTTCAAGCCGATCACCGCTGCCGCGGCCCTGGAGAAGGGCAAGCCGCCGCACCAGGAGTACTCGTCGCCGTACGAGATGGAGTACCCGAGCCCGGTGGCCACGTGTAAGGGCCACTGGCGTAACGACAAGAACGATCCCGCGACCGTGGCGAACGAGAATCGCGGCGAGGTCGGCCCGTACCGGATGCCGGAGGCGACCGCGAAGTCGGTCAACACCTACTTCGTCCAGTTGATCAGCGAGATCGGCGTCTGCCCGGTCACCGAGCTGGCCGCCAAGATGGGCATGCACCCGGCGAGTGGCGACAAGATCAAGCAGGTGCCGTCCGTCACCCTCGGCAGTGAGGGCATGTCCCCGCTGACCATGGCCAACGCGTACGCGACCTTCGCCAACCGGGGCGTCTACTGCACGCCCGTCTTCATCGACTCGATCACCGGGCCGGGCGGCAAGAAGCTGAAGGTGCCGGAGTCGACCTGCTCGCGGGCCATGTCGACCAAGACGGCCGACACGATCAACACCCTGCTGCGCGGCGTCGTCGAGGACGGCACCGGCAGGAAGGCGGGGCTGAGCAGCCGGGCCAGCGCGGGCAAGACGGGTACGACGGACGAGCGGAAGGCCGCCTGGTTCGTCGGGTACACGCCGAACATGGCGGGTGCCGTGTGGGTCGGCAGCCCCGGTCCGAAGGACGTCGAGATGGTGGACATCACGATCGGTGGCGTCCATCACGAGAAGGTGTTCGGCGCCGACACACCGGGTCCGATCTGGAAGGACGCGATGAGCGGCGCGCTGGAGGGCAAGCCGGCGCCCGGCTTCAAGACCGTGCGCATCGACGACCCCGACAAGAAGAAAAAGAAGAAGCCGGGACGCGGCGACGACGACAAGCCGCGTAAGCCCCACAAGCCGGCGCGCCCCGGGGGCGACAAGGGCGACGACGACCCGTGGCCCGACATCACCATCCCGCCGGGCGTGATCGGCGGCGGCGACGGCGACAGCGGTGACCGAGGCAACGGCGGCCGGGGTAACGGCGGTGGCAACGGCAACGGCGGCTGGCCGGACTTCGGCTAGGCGAGCCGGGGCGGAGCGGTAGCGGTAGCGGTAGTACGGCGGGGTCCGTCGTACTACTACGGGAGGGGGCGGGTGGCGCTGCTGCGCCGCCCGCCCCCTCCCGCGTACGCGGTTCCCCCGTGCGCCCCCGCCGCGCGCCTCCCGCCCGGCGGGGGCCCGGCGGGCAGGGGCCCGCCGGGCGCGGGGTCCGCCGGGCGCGGGGCCCCTACTCGCTCCCTACGAGGCGCCGGATCAGCCGGCCAGGGCGCGCTTGACCGCGGCGGCCACCCGGCCGCCCTCGGCCCGGCCGGCGACCTTCGGGTTCACGATCTTCATCACGGCGCCCATCGCGCGCGGGCCCTCGGCCCCGGCGGCCTTGGCCTCCGCGACCGCCTCGCTGACCAGCGCGTTCAGCTCGTCGTCGGTGAGCTGCTTGGGCAGGTACTCGGCGAGCACCTCGCCCTCCGCGCGCTCCCGCTCCGCCGACTCCGCCCGACCGCCATCGGCGAACGCCTCGGCCGCCTCGCGACGCTTCTTCGCCTCGCGCGCGATGATCTTCTCCACCTCGGCATCGGACAGCTCGCGGGCGGTCTCGCCCGCGACCTCCTCCTTGGTGATGGCCGTGATGGTGAGCCGCAACGTGGAAGAGCGCAGCTCATCGCGGGCCCTGATGGCTGCGGTGAGGTCGTCCTGAAGCCTGGTCTTGAGCGTGGTCATGCCGTCGAGTCTGCCAGGAGGCCGGGCCGGGCGCCCTGTGATTTCAGGGGTGCCGCGGGTTCTGCGACGATGGGATCATGCGCGCGCGATACGGAGCACCCCTGGGAATCACCGCTGGAATCACGGCAGTCGGCGCGGCCGGCCTGGCCTACGCCGCGGGCTTCGAAGCCCGCTCGTTCCGGCTCCGACGCGTCAGCGTCCCGGTACTGCCACCGGGCGCGGAACCGCTCCGGGTGCTCCAGGTCTCCGACATCCACATGGTGTCAGGGCAGCGCAAGAAGCGGCACTGGCTCCAGAAGCTGGCCGGGCTGCGGCCCGACTTCGTGGTCAACACCGGCGACAACCTCTCCGACCCGGAGGCGGTACCCGAGGTGCTGGACGCCCTCGGTCCGCTCCTGGAGTTCCCCGGCACGTACGTCTTCGGCTCGAACGACTACTACGGCCCCAAGCTGCGCAACCCGGCCCGCTACCTGCTGGAGAAGGCCAGCGGCCGGCACGGCCTCAACGGCAACCCGCCGGTCGTGGGCGCGGTGCACAACCCGTGGGAGGAGCTGCGGGACGCGTTCGACGCGGCGGGCTGGATCGGCCTGTCCAACACCCGGGGACGGCTGAAGCTGGACGGCTTCGAGATCGCCCTGACCGGCCTGGACGATCCGCACATCAAGCGCGACCGGTACGCGAAGGTGGCCGGCGGCCCGGAGACGGACGCCGACCTGTCCCTGGCGATCGTCCACGCCCCGTACCTCCGCAGCCTGGACGCCTTCACCGCCGACGGCTACCCCCTGATCCTCGCGGGCCACACGCACGGCGGCCAGGTCTGCATCCCCTTCTACGGGGCCCTGGTCACCAACTGCGACCTGGACACGGAGCGGGTCAAGGGCCTGTCCACCCACCGCGCCGGCGGCAACCGCTCCTACCTCCACGTCTCCGCCGGCTGCGGCACCAACCGCTACACCCCCATCCGCTTCGCCTGCCCGCCAGAGGCCACCCTGCTGACCTTGACTCCGCGGGAGGGGTAGGGGCGGCGGGGGAAGGGTGGGGTGGGGTGCAATGGTGGGCGCGGTGATGCGGCTCACGGGGGCGGTGGGGCCGGCGCTGATCGTTGACTGTGCCCCGTCCCGCCCCGACCCCGGCTTCCGCACGCCGTGCGTCGGCCCAGGTCGGCCCGGTGGGTGGGGGCCGGGGATGGGCCGGACGGGGCTTCGGAACCGGATTTCGTCTACGGCGGCGGGTCCGCTAAAGTAGAGCTCGTTGCTTCGGGGTGTAGCGCAGCTTGGCAGCGCGCTTCGTTCGGGACGAAGAGGTCGTGGGTTCAAATCCCGCCACCCCGACTGTGAAGTAGCAGATCAGGGCCACTGACTCACGCGAGTCGGTGGCCCTGACTCGTTATCGGTGATCGTTAGGGAGAAACGCGGAGACGACCTCGGTCGACTCTCCTCCCCGACAGTCCTGCATCTCGAAGCCAACAACCCGACAGCCCTCGCGTCGAAGGGCGCCCCGAGTAGCGACAGCCGGATACGGCGGCGGGGGAGCGGGGGCGGCCCAGCCAGGGGAACACAGTCCGCCCGGAGCGCTGAAGGCAGGTACGGCTGGCGGCGTGCCGTGCGCACACTGACGGGCAGGTGACGACCTGGCCCGCCAAGAGAGGCCGCCGCCGAAGGCGAAGAGCAGGACACGGGGGCCGGAGGGGAGGTCGCCGCGCTCGGCGAGCTTGGCGAGGGTCCAACGGAACTGACGCGGCCGAGATGTTGCCGGAGTCGATGGCGTCCTTGGCGACGATCACATCGTCGGGCAGGCCGAGTTGGCGTGTGACGGTCTCGATGATGCGGAGGTCGGCCTGGTGCGTGGGCGACGGCCGCTCCAGTCGGTGGCGTCGGACATCTCCTCGGCGCCGATCATCAGGGGGCACGCCGGGCCGCGCACGCCCGTAGGGCGTAGGCCGCGCCGGGGGCGGGGCGTCAGTGGTCTTCGCTCGGACGGTGTGGGCCGGGCGCGACGCGAGCGGCCCGGGCTCCCCCGGTTGTGGGCAGCTTGTGACGCCTGGATCGACTACGTCGAGACCGAGCGCGAGGTCTTCCCCGGGGGCTGCCTCCGACCAGGGAATTCAGCTCCTCGCCGACCCTGCCTCCGCCGCGCGCACCCGACGGGCCCTGGCTCGCCTCCTCGGCCGTGAGGCGCGGGCCCGGCCTCCCCCCGTACCGAACCGGTCCTGCTTGGATGGGGCCGGAGCCCCGGGGTTCGGGGGCGCGCGACGCACGGGCGCGGCGTGGGCGGCGCGCCCGCGGCATGCGTCGGCGGCCCGTGCGCCGCCTCTGTCGGGTGGGGTAGGGCGGAGCGCCGTAGCCGTGTGGCGTCGAACGTCGTTCTCCCCCAGATGGCGCACGTCGGCAAGGCCGCACCGGGTGCCTGATCTGGCACAGTCCTACGCGTTGAGGATGTGGCCGCGCACCGTCTCCCCCGCTCCGGGCGGTGGGCGCGCCAACGCCGAGGGAGCGGTCCGTGAGGAGAACGATGGGTGTCGCCACGGCGCGGACCGCCGACATCGCCGTGACGGGGCTCGGGGTGCTTTCGCCTGTCGGGCTGACGCCCGAGGCGAACTGGGCCGGGTTGTGTCGGGGGCGTTCGGTCGCCGCGTACGACGCGGAACTCGCGGGGTTGCCGGTCGACTTCTCCTGTCGGGTGCCCGGGTTCGACGCCGCGGCGGAGTTGGGCGCGCGGTGGGCGCGGCGTACCGACCGGTTCAGCCAGTTCGCGGTGGCCGCGGCGCGGCGGGCGGTGGCCGACGCGGGGCTCGACCCCGGCGCGTGGGACGGCGAGCGGGTCGGCGTGGTGCTTGGTGTCGGGTCCAACAGCCTGCACACGTACACCGCCGAGTTCCGCGAGCTGAACGACGATCGGCCGGACCGTGTGTCGCCGCTGGCCCTGCCGCGCAGCGTGCCGAACATGGCCGCCGGGGAGGTGGCGATGGACCTGGGGGCGTGCGGGCCTGGCTTCACCACCGCCAGTGCCTGCGCGTCGGGCGCGACCGCCATCGGCGTGGCCCGGGACCTGTTGCGCGGGGGCGCGTGCGACGTCGTGCTCGCCGGCGGGAGCGAGTCGGCCTGCTGTCGGATGAGCGCCACGTGCTTCGCGCGGCTGCGGGCGCTGTCCCGCCGGACCGCCGAACCGGAGCTGGCCAGCCGTCCCTTCGACGCCGACCGCGACGGGTTCGTACTGGGTGAGGGCGCGGCGGTGCTGGTCATGGAGCGGTACGCCGGCGCGCGGGCGCGCCGAGCCCGGGTGCGCGCGCTCCTGCGCGGTTACGGCGGTACCAGCGACGCCCACCACCCCATCGCGCCGCTCCCGGACGGCAGTGGCGCGGCACGTGCGATCCGGATCGCCCTGCGGGACGCGGAGTGCGCGCCGCACGAGATCGGGCACGTGAACGCGCACGGCACCTCGACACGCCTCAACGACGCCGCCGAGGCAGCCGCGTTGAGCCGGGTGTTCGGGCAGCACCCGCCGCCGGTGACGGCGCCCAAGAGCGTCGTCGGGCACGCCCTCGGCGCCGCCGGGGCGCTTGAGGCGGCGTACACGGTCCTCAGCCTTGAGCACCAGGTGATCCCGCCGATCGCCAACTTCGGCCACCAGGACGGGGACCACAAGCTGGACGTGGTCGCCGGCGCACCGCGCCGCGCCGCGATGTCCGCCGCGATCACCTGCTCGTTCGGCTTCGGCGGCCACAACGCGGTGCTGCTCTTCACGACCGAGTGACGGGGTGGATGTGCCGGGCCTCAGCCCTGGGCCCCGGGGAGTGCGGCGCGCGGCGGCGCCGGCGCACGGGGGCGGACGGCGCGGGGTGGCTACGGAGCGCCGCCCGCCGGCGGTCAGTGGTGCGTCGGTGGCTTGGAGGCGCGCAGCGAGTACATCAGGGGGACGCGCGGTTGGTCGGGGGGCAGCCGGTAGTACGGGGTGCCGGCCTCGGGCTGGAGCGAGCCGAAGCGCGGGAAGAGCGTCATGTCGTGCTCGTGCAGGAACTCGATGCGCAGCCCCGCGGCGGCCAGGGCACTGATCACCGAGCCCAGCGGATGCTGCCACTCCACTCGACGGTTACAGCTGGTCGGGGCGGTGGTGTCGGCATACGTGCCGGGGGTCTCGTCGATCCATGGCTCGCGGTTGAAGTAGTCGTACGCGATGCGGCTGGCGGTCGCCTCGTCGAGCGCGTCCACCAGCGGGTGGAACTCGGAGAGGTAGAGGAAGCCGCCCGGCGCGACGAGGGCCGCGACCGTCTCCGCCCAGCGCACGATGTCGGGCAACCAGCACAGCGCGCCGATGCCCGTGTAGACGATGTCGTACGCGGTGTCCGGCACGGCCTCCACCGCGTCGTAGACGTCGGCCGCGACGAAGCACGCGCGGTCGGGTCCGTAGCCCAGCTCGGCGGCGAGGTCGCGGGCGGCTTCCACGGCCGGCGCGGAGAAGTCGAGGCCGACGACGTGGGACGCGCCACGGCGGGCGAGGGAGAGGGTGTCGAGACCTATATGGCACTGGAGGTGCAGGACGCTCTTGCCGGTGACGTCGCCGAGTTCGTCGGCCTGGAAATCGCACAGCGGGTCCCTGCCCGCGCGGAAGGCGTCGAGGTCGTAGAAGTCGCTGGTCAGGTGGATGGGAACCCGCTCGTCCCACATGGCGCGGTTCGCTTCTCGCCAGTCATCGGGGGCAGGGAGATGTGCCATGCCCGGGAGGTTATCCACAGGCAGAAAGGCTCGCCAGCGAGTTGTGGGTCGGTCGGCGCAGAATGGGGTCATGACTGAGAGCAGCGAAGCGGTGCGGGGCGGTGCCGGCCAGGCGGACGGGAGCACGGGCGGGAGCGCGGAGCGCGGCGACCGGGAGGGTAGCGGCGGCCGGGCAGCGGGTGCGGCCGGCGCCGTGGGCGCGGAGTGGCCGGACTGGGAGAAGCGGTTTCGCGCGGCGCGCGTGGGGCTGCCGGACTGGGCGGAGGGCGCGCCCGAGCGGTCGCTGTTCGTCTCGAACGCCACGGGGACGTACGAGCTGTACGCCTGGGACCGCACCACGGGCGAGCAGCGCCAGGTGACCGACCGGCCGAACGGTACGACGGACGGCGTGCTGTCCCCCGACGGCCAGTCGATCTGGTGGTTCTCCGACACCGACGGGGACGAGTTCGGGATATGGCAGCGGCAGCCGTTCACGGGCGGGCCCGACGAGCCGGCCGTGCCTGGCCTCGCGGCCTCCTACCCGGCGGGGCTCGCGCTCGGCCTGGACGGCACGGCGGTCATCGGCCGCTCCACGGACGAGGACGGCTCGGTCATCCACGTCGTACGGGGTGCTCGCGCGGCGAGCGGCACCGGTGCCAGCACGGGCACGGGCACTCTGGCGGCCCGGCCCGAGGCGGCGGGCGCGGCCGACGTCGAGCCGGGCGGGGGCCGGGGCCCCGCCCCCGTGGAGATCTACCGACACCGCCAGTCGGCGGGTGTCGGCGACCTCTCGCACGACTCGACCCTGATCGCCATCGAGCACACCGAGCACGGTGACGCGATGCACTCGGCGATCCGGGTGGTGCGCCTGGACGGCACCACCGTCGCCGAGCTGGACGACACCAAGGGCGGCGCCGAGGAGCTGGGACTCGCGGTGCTGGGCTTCGCTCCGGTGTCGGGCGACCCGCGGCTGCTCGTGGGCCACCAGCGGAGCGGTCGGTGGGAGCCGATGATCTGGAACCCGCTCACCGGCGAGGAGCGCGCGCTCACCATCGACCTGCCCGGTGACGTGGGCGCCGAGTGGTATCCGGACGGCACAGCCCTGCTCGTCGACCACAGCTACCAGGCGCGCAGCGAGCTGTGGCGATACGACCTGGCCTCCGGCGAGCTGTCGCGGGTGGAGACGCCCAAGGGCACCATCTCGGGCGCGACGGCCAGGCCCGACGGCTCGGTGGAGTTCCTGTGGTCGTCCGCCCAGCACCCCCCGCAGGTCCGCTCGACGACCGGCCGCGTCGTCCTGGAACCCCCGCCGCTGCCGGGCGGGCTCAGCCGCGCCCCGGACTCGGTGCCGGTGGAGGACGCGTGGGTGGAGGGCCCGGCCGGCCCGGTGCACGCGCTGGTGCAACGCCCGGCGGGCGAGGGACCGTTCCCCACCGTCTTCGACATCCACGGCGGGCCGACCTGGCACGACAGCGACGCGTTCGCGGCCGGCCCGGCCGCCTGGGTGGACCACGGCTACGCGGTGGTGCGGGTGAACTACCGGGGCTCGACGGGTTACGGGCGGGCCTGGACCGACGCGCTCAAGCACCGCGTCGGGCTGATCGAGCTGGAGGACATCGACGCGGTGCGCGCGTGGGCCGTCTCCTCCGGGCTGGCCGACCCGCGGCGGCTGGTGCTCAGCGGCGGCTCGTGGGGCGGCTATCTGACGCTGCTCGGCCTCGGCACCCAGCCCGACGTGTGGGCCGTGGGCCTGGCCGCGGTGCCGGTGGCCGACTACGTCACGGCGTACCACGACGAGATGGAGGCGCTGAAGGCGATGGACCGCACGCTCCTCGGCGGGACCCCGGAGGAGGTGCCCGAGCGGTTCGCGGCCTCGTCCCCGCTCACCTACGTCGACCAGGTCCGGGCGCCGGTCTACATCTCGGCCGGCGTGAACGACCCGCGCTGCCCGATCCGCCAGGTCGAGAACTACGTCACCCGGCTCGAGCAGCGCGGCGCGGTGCACGAGGTGTACCGGTACGACGCCGGGCACGGCTCCCTCGTCGTGGAGGAACGGATCAAGCAGGTGCGGATGGAAATAGCGTTCGCGGAGCGGCACCTGGGGCGCGACGGCCAGCCGAACTCCACGGCTGACACCGTCGGCCCGGCCAGCGCCTCGGACGGGTCCACGGGAAGCGCCGCCTCAGACCCGGCCACTGTCGCCGGCTCGTAGCGCCGGGCTGCTTACGGGACGGTTGGGCGCGGGACGGCGGGACATACCGCCGGCCCGGCCCGTCGCCCGATGGACGAGCGGCGCGCGGACGGGACGCGGGGGGCTGGCGGGCGAGCGGCGTGCTGCGGGCCGGCGGTACGCCGTGGACCCGGGCGCGCCGTGGGTCAGCGGTACCCGCGCGGAACCGGTGCGCCCGCCGGGGGGCGGGCCACGGTGCGCGGCGCGACACGAGGGACGGTGCGCGGCGCGAGGGCAGCCCCGCGCGTCCAGGGCCGGGTGGAGCCCGTCAGCCGCGGGTCGCCCCGGCCGCCTCGGGGGCGGGCGCCGACTCCGGCGCGCGGCCCTGGTCGGGTCGCCGCTCCGGGGCTGACGCCTCCGGGGTCGGGTCGGGCGAGGCGGCGTCGTGGGCGGCGGGGCCGGGGTCGTCGGGGCTGTCCGGTCCGTCGGAGGGGCCGGGTCCGGAATCATCGGAAGGAGGGACGATACCCAAGGCCACGTCGCGGGCGTGCTCCACCTCGCGGCGGAAGAGCCGGAACCACATGAAGATGACGAAGCCAGCGAAGACGAACCACTCACCGGTGTAGCCCAGGTTCTGGAACGCCTTCAGGTCGAGCCCGGTGCCCTCGGCCGCGGCCGGCGGCACGGGCTCCAGCGGGGCGGCGGCCTTTGTGACGGTGACCCACGCGTTGTGCACGTCGTACGGCACGAGGTTGACCAGCGTCGCCGCGCTGATCATGCCGAGCTGCCCCTTCGGCAGGCCGCCGCGTGCCTGGACGCCGTTGCTGGTGCTGTGTTCCGACGCCTGGAGCGCACCGACCACGGTGACCTCGCCGGCCGGTACGGCGGGGACCTTGGCCCGGTCCACCGGGGAGTCCGCGTCGCCGGGCAGCCAGCCTCGTACGACGGGCAGGGCACGGTCGCCGTCGATGCGCAGCAGCGTGAGGACGTAGAAGCCCTCGCGGTCGTCCAGCGAACGGTCCGGGACGAGCAACTGCCGCGCGGCGTCGTACCGTCCGACCGCCCTGGCCTGCCGGCCCGAGGTCTCCGTGGTCACGGGCAGCAGTTCGTCGAGGGGGGCGACGGCAGCCGACTCCGCCTCGGCGGCGTGGTCCTGCTGCTCCTGGTGCGAGTCCACCCGCGACTCGAAGCGGCCGAGCTGCCAGCTACCCATGAACAGGCACAGCGGGATGCTCAGCGCGGCGAAGACGTTGATCCCCCACCACCGGGGCGTCAGCAGAAACCGATACACACCACCACGGTACGGGCTGGCACCGCGGAGGAAGCAGGAGGGGCCTCGGCCACCGGGGTTCGGAGGGGGCGGGAGGCGGGGCGGGGAGGGGGGAGGGGAGGGGAGGGGGGAGGGGAGGGGAGGGGGGAGGGGAGGGGAGGGGGGAGGGGGGAGGGCCCCCGGGGGGGGAGAGACAATACAGACGAGCCGACAACCGCCCTCCCCCGCCATCCCGCCCAGCACCCACCCACGAGGCACCCCATCGCCCTCCGGCGGGCGCTACGGGTCAGTGACCCGATCCAGCGATACGGCCCAGCACCAGGCCAGCGTCGCCGCACTCCCCCGCCAGCCGACACAGACCAAGGTCACAGCCGCCGACACAGGACACACCACGGCCCGCGAACGGGCCGGCGTCGCCGCTCGCCCTACGGGCTGGGCAGGGCTCCGGTGTGGTAGACGGTGCCGGCGCACGCCTCGGGGACGGTGGCGCTGGCCACCACGGGGTCGCCCGCGTCCGGTGTGTGGCTGATGACCACGCTCGACGGGGGGGCGGGTTCCTCGCCGCCACCGCCGCCACCGGTGCCGCTGCCAGGGCCCGCGGTGTCGCCGGGTGCCTCGGAGGCCGGCGGGCCCTCCACCGGGGTCTTCTGGGGCTCCCCGGTCGTCGGCGTGGGGCTCGGCGTACTGGTGTCGGCGCACCCCGAGGCGCCGCCGCCCGGGGTGGGAATCCAGGCGTACCGCACCTCGTACGCCTGGCCGGGCTGCAGGATGAGCTCCTCGGTGGCGGCCGAGGGCGGGGGCAACTGGGTGGCCGGGTCGCCCACCGTGTGGTCGACGACCTGGACGCTGGACGGGTCGGCCGCGCCCTGGGCCATCGCGCCGACGACGCCGCTGCCCTCGACGGTGCAGGGGTCGCCCGAGGTGTTGACGACGCGGAACGAGCCGTACACCTGGCCCTCCGCGTCGGCCGCGCTCGCGCTGCTCCCGCCGTCGCCGAGTTGGTCCCTGGCGCAGGTCGGCGAGGTGGCGGCCAGGGTGCTCGACGGGTTGAGCGGGGGCGGGGCGACGGAGTGGGTGGGCCGCGGAGTGGGCTTGTCCTTCTTCTTTTCCTTCTTGTCTTCTTTCGCCTTTTCCTTGTCCTTCTCGGACGGCCGCTTCGACTGCTCGTCCTTCGGACCGCCCTCGCCGTGGTGGCCGCCGGTTACCGCTTCGGGGGTGCGCTCGCTGCTCGCGGCGTTGGCCGGGCGGCCGTGCGAGTCGTCGCCGATGGCGGTCACGTGCACGAAGGCGGGGATCGCCGCCCCGCCGAGCACGATGGCGGCGGCCGCGCCGACGAGTGCCTGGCGGCGGCGCGTACGACGGGCCGGTACGGCGCGGCGCAGGTGATCGAGCGCCTCCGGGGTCGGCTCCAGGTTCTCCACGGCGCCCTGGAGCATGCGGCGCAGGGCTTGTTCGTCCAACTCTCCGCCGAGCCCCGCCAACCCGCCGCCGAACTCTTCCCCAGCCGTCTCGGGCTCGGCCGACGCGTCGGCGGACCGGCCCACACTCGCCCCGCCACCACCACCGCCCATGCCGCCCGCGCTCTCGGCGCGCTCGGCCTCGGACCGCTCACATCGCTCGGCCTCGATACGCGCGGCGCCGGCCTGCTCCTCTACGGGTGCGGGCCGCCCCGCCGCCGACTGCCCCGCCACCGGCAGCTCGGCTGTAGGTCGTTGCTCGGACTCGGGTCGGCGTGCCCCTAGCCCGGCGGACTCTGGCTCTTCCGACGCGGGCCGGTCGACCCAGGTGGAGCCGGCCTCGGGCTGGTCGCCGGCCTGCGCGGTGTCGCGCGGAGTGTCGGCCGGGGTGGGTGGTTCGGGGGCGTCCTCGGCGGAGGCTCCTTCGGGCCCGCCGGCGGTGCGCTCCTCGGCGTCGGGGCCAGCGGCCGAACCCGCCGTACCGCCCGGTTCGTCGGAAGAGTTCTCAGCGGCGACGGCCGCCTCGTGGGTCTCGTAACGGCCATGACGATCCTGCCGGTCGGACCCACCCGGCCTCGCGTGCTCGTGGTTCATGCCGGGGCCTCCATGGCGACGCGAAGCGCCGCTATACCGCGCGATCCGTACGCCTTGACCGAACCCAGCGATATTCCGAGGGTTTCCGCGACCTGCGCTTCGGTCATGTCGGCGAAATAGCGCAACACCAGCACCTCGCGCTGCCGGCGCTGCAGTCCACGCATCGCCTGGATCAGTTGGTCGCGCTCCAGCAGTTCGTACGCGCCCTCTTCGGCACTCGCCATGTCGGGCATGGGCTTCGAAAGCAGCTTCAGCCCGAGAATGCGGCGGCGCAATGCGGAGCGGGAAAGATTGACGACGGTCTGGCGCAAATAGGCGAGCGTCTTTTCCGGCTCGCGTACGCGATTGCGCGCGGAATGGACGCGTATGAACGCCTCTTGGACAACGTCCTCACACGACGCCGTATCGTCCAAAAGCAGCGCGGCGAGACCGAGCAGCGACCGGTAATGGGCGCGATAGGTCTCGGTGAGGTGATCGACTGTGGTGCCCGCTGCCATCGCCTCGTCAATGTCCCCGCGCTGTGAAGGTACTTGGACGGGACGAGCGGCTGGCCACGGCGCGATCACCGGCATACCGCCAGAGGTACGCGGGCGCGGCGGGCGCACTGCTGCGCTGCCGCCCCCCAGGGCTGTTGCGATGCCAAGTACCTCTGCCACGCCTGTTGGACACGCTTCCCCCCGTCAGGGTTGTACGCGCGAGGCGCCGTTCCGAGCAATGCCGCAGTTGCCCCCATGCGCAACGACCCTCCCTCAATGCCCCATTTGTAACAGCGCCCGTGAGGGGCGGTGACGAAGACGCTCCCCCGCGACCCGTGGTTGCGGCGAGCGGAGAGCGAATACTCGAACAAAATGATGTCGCAGATCAAGCGAGGCGACCCCGTCATTCGGCCACGAAATCTTCACATGTTGTACCGCAGGCCAGCGGACGCCCCCGCACCGCCCCACCCCTTGAGGTCGCCCCTCACACGGGTCGCCCTCACCCCCTGTACGCACCCCACCCTCGGCAGCAACACCCACAGCACCGGCACCGCCCGCACGCACCCGCACCGCACCCCCGCCCCCCACCGGCTGGGCTTCTACAGCCCCCCACCTCCCACACGCCCCACACCTCCCACATCACCCACGCGGAGAACCGCTCACGCGCACCGCGCCGCCAGCCCCGAACCCACACGAACCCCGTTCACAGCTGCAACGCACCACGCGCCACCCCCCGCACCGTCCGCCGCACGAACCCGGCCTCCCGCACCGCGCGGCCGAACGCCCGCACACCGCGACCGACCCCGGCACCCCGAACCAGCCGTACGGCCCTCACCAGGGACGTACGCCGAACTCACCGGCGCCAGGCGGGCCCACGGCGTACGCGCTCCGCGACGGGCGCGCCGGCCGGACACAGTGGCGGGACCACGACGAGGGCGCGCTCGGCAACGCGTAGCGACGTATGGCGCCGCAAAGACCACGGCCCCCGCTGCGCGTCCGCCTCGCGGTGTGGTGCGTCGCGAGGCGGAGGAACTGGCGGGGGCTTGCGGCCGATGGCCCGTGGGCCACCGGCCGTCGGTCGGCGGCTGTCCCGTCGTTGACTGTTCGTCAGGGGCAGCGCTGGTCAGCGGCGGCTCGGCTGGTGTCGGCTTCGGTCAGTTCCGGCTGTCGGTCAGGGCCGACTCGGTCAGTTCCGACCAATGGCCGGTTTCGGCTGCCACTCGGTGTCGGCAGGACCGCGACTCCGACCCTCGGCCGACTCCGACCGTCGACCGACTTCGGCGGACGATCAGCTTCGTCAGGAGATCAGCTTCAGCAGCAGATCAGCTTGGGCAAAAGATCAGTTACGGCTGGCGGTCAGTTCCGCGGCCACGACCTCGGCGATCTGGGCCGTGTTCAGCGCCGCGCCCTTGCGCAGGTTGTCGCCGCAGACGAACAGTTCGAGCGCCTTCGGGTCGTCCATCGAGCGGCGCACGCGGCCCACCCAGGTGGGGTCGGTGCCCACGACGTCGGCGGGGGTCGGGAACTCGCCCTCGGCCGGGTTGTCGCACAGCACCACGCCCGGCGCGCTGGCCAGGATCTCGTGCGCGGCCGGCACCGTGACCTCGTTCTCGAACCGCGCGTGCACGGTCAGCGAGTGGGTCGTGATCACGGGCACCCGGACGCAGGTCGCGGTGACGCGCAGCTCGGGCAGTCCGAGGATCTTGCGGGACTCGTTGCGGACCTTCAGCTCCTCCGAGGTCCAGCCGTCTTCCTTGAGCGAGCCGGCGAAGGGCACCACGTTCAGCGCCATCGGCCCGGGGAAGGGGCCGGTGTCGCCGACCGCGCGACGCACGTCGCCGGGCTGCGTGCCCAGCTCCGTACCGGCGACCTTGGCGAGCTGTGCGCGGAGGGTGTCCACGCCCTCCTTGCCCGCGCCGGAAACGGCCTGGTACGAGGAGACGATCAGTTCGCTCAGCCCGAACTCGGCGTGCAGCGCACCCATCGCGACGATCATCGACAGGGTGGTGCAGTTGGGGTTCGAGATGATGCCGCGCGGGCGTACGCGCGCGGCGTGCGCGTTGACCTCGGGGACGACGAGCGGAACGTCCGGGTCCATACGGAAGGCGCCGGAGTTGTCGACCGCCACCGCGCCCTTGGCCGCGGCGATCGGCGCCCACTGCGCGGAGACCTCGTCCGGTACGTCGAACATCGCGACGTCGACGCCCTCGAACGCCTCCTCGCTCAGCGCGACGACCTCGACCTCCTCGCCGCGCACGGTGAGCTTGCGGCCCGCCGAACGCGGTGAGGCGATCAGTCGGATCTCGCCCCAGATGTCCGCCCGCTCCGAGAGGATGCCGAGCATGACCGTGCCGACGGCGCCGGTCGCGCCGACGACGGCCAGGGTCGGCTTGCCCGCACGACCCGCGGCACCGCTGTCGCCACTCACGCTCGTCACGCCTCCCACACCACTCACCACGTTCACACCACTCTCACCACGTCCGCCGCCGGCACCGGTCATCGCCCGGTGCCGCCGTACACGACGGCTTCGTCGCTCTCACTGTCGAGGCCGAACGCGCTGTGCACCGCGCGCACCGCGTCCTTGACCTCGTCCTGCCGGGTCACGACCGAGATGCGGATCTCGGAGGTGGAGATCAGCTCGATGTTCACGCCGGCGTTCGACAGCGCCTCGAAGAAGGTCGCCGTCACCCCGGGGTTGGTCCGCATGCCCGCGCCGACCAGCGAGATCTTGGCGATCTGGTCGTCGTAGCGCAGCGAGTCGAAGCCGATCTCGGGCTGCGCCTTGGTGAGCGCCTCCATGGCCTTGTGGCCGTCGGTCTTCGGCAGCGTGAAGGAGATGTCGGTCAGCCCGGTGGACGCGGCGGAGACGTTCTGCACCACCATGTCGATGTTGAGCTGGGCGTCCGAGATCGTACGGAAGATGGCAGCGGCCTCGCCGGGCTTGTCCGGCACGCCGACGACCGTGATCTTGGCCTCCGACGTGTCGTGGGCCACCCCGGAGATGATCGCCTGCTCCATGCCTTCTTCTCCTTCGGGCTTGTTCCGCACCCAGGTGCCCACGTGGCCGGAGAACGACGACCGAACGTGGATGGGGATGTTGTAGCGACGGGCGTACTCGACACAGCGCAGGTGCAGCACCTTGGAGCCACTGGCCGCGAGTTCGAGCATGTCTTCGAACGCGATATCGACTATCTTGCGCGCCTTCTTCACCACGCGCGGGTCGGCGGTGAAGACGCCGTCCACGTCGGTGTAGATCTCGCACACCTCGGCGTCGAGCGCCGCCGCCAGCGCGACGGCGGTCGTGTCCGAGCCACCGCGGCCGAGCGTGGTGATGTCCTTCTTGACCTGGGAGACACCCTGGAATCCGGCCACGATCGCCACCGCGCCCTGATCGAGCGCGTCCCGGATGCGACCGGGCGTGACGTCGATGATGCGCGCTTTGTTGTGGACCGAGTCGGTAATGACACCTGCCTGGCTGCCCGTGAAGGACAGCGCTTCGTGGCCGAGGTTTTTGATCGCCATCGCCAGCAACGCCATGGAGATGCGCTCTCCAGCGGTCAGCAACATGTCGAACTCACGCCCGGCAGGAATCGGTGAAACCTGCTGAGCGAGGTCGATCAACTCGTCCGTAGTGTCGCCCATCGCGGAAACCACGACGACCACCTGGTGGCCGTTCTTCTTGGCTTCCACAATTCGCTTGGCGACGCGCTTGATGCCCTCGGCATCCGCAACGGAGGAGCCGCCGTACTTCTGCACGACAAGGCCCACGTGCGCTCCTCGCTTGTCTCTTCTGGGGTCATCCCCCAGACCCCCACCAGGGGGAACTGCGGTCGGCTCAGTCTAACGAGCAAGTCGGATAAGCCCTCCCAATATCACATAGCGAGACACATAACTCACTTCATGATCAGGCAGGACGCACCCACACTCACCCGCTCAGCGAGCAACCCTGCCCGCTTCACACGTGGGCACACAGGAACGTAATTCAGGTCACAATGCGACGGCCACACCCAGGCGGCCGAAATACCACCCATCCGGGTGTCGCGCCGCCGGCCCCGCACCGAAATGCGGACGTACGGCGGGTGAACCAGCCACGCGCACGGCCACCACCGACCAGCCGGCACCCGGGGCCAAGGCCGCACCCGAGGCCGGCGTTGCGCCCGGGGCCGATGGCGCCCGGGGCCGGTTGCCGCCGGGCCAGCCGGCTGACGGGCGACGGCCCGCCGGCCGGCGATCCGGCCCCGGCCAGCGGGCCTGCCACAGGCGTCCCCGCCGTGCCTAAGGGTGCGTCCACGAACGTGCTCACAGCCACGCCTACCCGCGCGCCCACAAACGTACTTACAGACGCGCCTACGGGTGCGCCTACCCGTGCGCGGAGGACGGCAGGCCGAGCGGGGCGGCGATCTCCGCGGCCATCACCCGCCCCGCTTCCTCGGCCAGCTCGTCGTCGCCGTCGGCGTTGCTGTCCGTGTCCAGGCCGTCGAGCTCGTCGAGCGGGCTGTCCAGGCGGACGTGCGCGACGAGCGACTGAAGGGCACGCAACGCGGCGGACGCGGTGGTGCCCCAGTTCGACAGGTAGGAGAACTGCCACCACCACAGCGCCTCGCTGACGCGGCCGTCGCGGTAGTGCGCCATGCCGTGCCGCAGGTCGGTGATGATGTCGGCGAGGTCGTCGGAGATGCGGCAGGCGACCGGCTGCGAGCGCGGCACGTACGGGTCGAAGACCTCGGAGTACACGTCGATCGGGTCGAGCAGCGTGGCGAACCGTTCGCGCAGGTCGTCCACGTCCGGCTCGGGGCCGACGTCGGGCTCGTAGCGCTCGTCCGGTACGAAGTCCTCGTGGGCGCCGAGCCGCCCGCCCGCGAGGAGCAACTGCGAGATCTCCAGGAGCAGGAAGGGAACCGCGCTGTCCGGTTCGTCCCCCTTGGCGACCTCCGTGACCGCGACGATGAAGCTTTCGATCTGGTCGGAGATCTGGACCGCGAAGTCGGCCGGGTCGTGGTGGCTGTCGTGCAGCGTTGCGTCAGACATCGAGAAGTCTTCTCCCTTCGAAGGCACGTCCCAGCGTGACCTCGTCGGCGTACTCCAGGTCTCCCCCGACGGGCAGGCCGCTCGCCAGCCGCGTGACCCTCAGGCCCATGGGCTTCACCATGCGCGCGAGGTACGTGGCGGTGGCCTCCCCTTCGAGGTTGGGATCGGTGGCCAGAATCAGCTCGGTGACGGCGCCGTCCGCGAGCCTGGTCAGCAGTTCCCGTATCCGTAGGTCGTCCGGGCCGACGCCCTCGATGGGGCTGATCGCCCCGCCGAGCACGTGGTACCGGCCGCGGAACTCACGCGTCCGCTCGATCGCGACGACGTCCTTCGGCTCTTCCACGACGCAGATGACCGCGACATCGCGGCGCGGATCGAGACAGACACGGCACTGCTCGGCCTCGGCGACGTTGCCGCACACCGCGCAGAACCGCACCTTCGCCTTGACCTCGGTCAGGGCGTGCGCCAGGCGACGTACGTCGGTCGGCTCAGCCTGCAGGATGTGGAAAGCGATCCGCTGCGCGCTCTTGGGACCGACGCCGGGAAGCCTGCCCAACTCGTCGATGAGGTCCTGGACCACGCCTTCGTACACGGAACGCCTCCTCCTTCTGTGTGTATCTCTGTCAGTGGCTGATGTGGCTGGTGTGTCGGCGGCCTGTACGCATCCTGTACGGAGCACGGCCGGCCGGGGCCGTTACCGGACCGGAGCGGTCCGGACGCGGTGCGGGAACGGTTCGGGAGCGGGGCCGGGGCCGGCCTCGCTCGACGGAAGACGTACCGCACGACGCGTCGAACGACGTGCCGGACGTCCTGTCGCGAGACGTATCAAGTTGAGGAGGAGCCGTGGGTCGGGTCCCTCGGGGCGGGGGGCCGCACGGGCCGCTCCGCTCCCTCGGGGCCGGGGCGCCGGGGGCGCCGATCCGGCCGCCGCCCAGGGCCCGCGGCCGAGGCCGCAACGGGCCCCGGGTCGAGCACCCTGGCCGGATCGCCGGGGTTCGGCTGGCGGATCGAAGAGTACGGGCGCGGGGAACGCGTTAGAAGGGGAGCCCGGGCATCCCGCCGAGCCCCTGAGCGAGCGGCCCGAGCTTCTGCTGCTGGAGCTCCTGCGCGGACTGGTTGGCGTCCCGGACCGCGGCGACGACCAGGTCCGCGAGGGTCTCCGTGTCTTCAGGGTCCACCGCCTTCGGGTCAATGACCAGGCCCTGGAGCTCGCCGCCCCCGGTCACCGTGGCCTTGACCAGACCACCACCCGCCGAACCCTCGACCGGCGTCCGCGCCAGCTCCTCCTGAGCCGCCGCGAGGTCCTGCTGCATCTTCTGCGCCTGCTGCAGCAACTGCTGCATGTTGGGCTGGCCGCCACCGGGAATCACGGGCTCGCTCCTGGCTGTAGACGAACATGTTCAGTAGCCCGAGCCTACGTGTTCGGCGGTTCCCACGCCCTACGCCGTACGGAGGAGGCCAGAGGCAGCAGTACGACCACGGGTGCGGGCCGCTCCGCGCGGCGGGAACGGGGGTACGGGGCCGGGGCACGCGGCCCCCGCGCGATGCCGCGGGACCCGGGCTGGGCCCGCGGTGGGTCGGGGCAGCGCCCGCGGGCTAGCCCGGGGAGCGCCCACGTGGGGCTGGGCAGCGGCGCCTCGCCGCCCCCACCCACGCGCTGCTCACTCACTTCTCCGCGCTACGCGCTACTCATTGGCGATCTCTTCGATGACGGTCGCGCCGAGCTCGCGCACGATGAGGTCGTAGCCACTGAGCGCGTTCTCGACCAGGTCCGGATCGTCCTCGGCCGGCATGTCGTACTCCGGCGCCACGGGCGTGGGCGGGCCCTCTCCGTACGCGCTGCCGCCGCCCGCGCCGCCCAGCGCCGCGCCGCCCGCACCGGGGCCGCCCGTCGCGCCCGCCGCACCGGACGCGGCGGCCTGTCGGGCGCGCTGGACTCCCTCGCCGCCGGGTCTCGGGCCGCCCGCGCCCCCCGGGCCGCCGCCCGGCCCGGGCCCGCCGGAGCCGCCCGCGCCCGTTGGGCCGGCCCCGCCCTGGCCGCCGTCGCCGGGGGCTGCCGGCGGCTGAGGTGCCTGTCGGGGCGGGGCGGCCGGCGCGCCCGACCCGAACCCACCGCCGCCCGCACCCGGACCCGCGCCCGGGCCCGGGGTGAAGCCGCCACCGCCGAAGCCACCACTCGCGCCGAACCCGCCAGGGCCGGCGCCGGGCCCGGCGGCCGGGGCCTGTCCCGCGCCGCCCGAGGGGTCGACGACGGCCTCGATCCGCCACTGCACGCCGAACCGGCTGTTCAGCGCCTGGCGCAGCACGTCCTCGCTGCCGCCGGCGACGAAGCTGTCGCGAGCCCCCGCGTTGGAGAAACCCACCTGGAGCGTGGTGCCGTCGAAGCCCGTGACCTGCGCGTTCTGGCTCAGCAAGATCCAGGTGAAGCGGCGCTGGTTCTTCACCGCCTCCAGGATGTCGGGCCACATCGCGCGCACCTGCGCGGCGCCCTGACCCGCGTCTCCCCCCTGGGGCGCGGCGCCGGGCGCGGCACCTCCCGCAGGGCCCGCACCGTTCGCCGGAGCGGCCGGACCGGCCGGCGCGCCGCCGCCCGCCGGCGCCCCGTACGCACCACCGCCCGCGCTGCCCGCGCCACCGCCCGCGCCGGACTGCGCGCCGGTCGTCCCCCCGGTCCCGGGCCAGGCGCCGGCCGGGCGGCCCGCGCCCGCGCGCGTGGGCCAGGCCCCCGGACGCTGGTCACCGGCCGGCTGCCCACCGGGCTGGCCCGCGCCATCGGCCGGGCCCGGGCCGGCGGGGCCGGTCTGACCCTGGTCGGCGGCGGGCGGCTGACCGGCCCCGGCCGCCGCGGGCCAGCTACCGGGCGCGCCACTCGCACCGCCCCCGGCAGGGCCGGGCTGCCCGGCGACGGGTGCGGGGCCTGGCACGGGGGCCGGGGGCACGGGTGCTGGGGCCGGGGGCGCCATCGGCTGCGCCGGAGCGGGAACGCCGTGGCCCTCGGGCCCCGGCACGTACCCCATCGGCGGCGCGCCGGCGGGAGCGCCGACGATGCCATTGGTCATCGCGCTCCGCTCCAGCTTGTCCAGCCGGGCCTGCACCGAGCGCTCGTCGTCGAAGGCGGCGGGCAGCAGCACCCGCGCGCAGATGAGCTCCAACTGCAACCGGGGCGAGGTCGCCCCACGCATCTCCGTGAGCCCCTCGTTGACCAGGTCGGCGGCGCGGCTCAGCTCGGCCGCGCCGAACACCGACGCCTGCGCCTGCATCCGCTCGATCACGTCCGCGGGGGCGTCGATGAGTCCCTTGGTCGCCGCGTCGGGCACCGCCGCGAGAATCACCAGGTCGCGCAGCCGTTCCAGCAGGTCGGCGACGAACCGCCGCGGGTCGTTGCCGCCCTCGATGACGCGGTCCACCACCTCGAACGCCGCGGCCCCGTCGTCCGCCGCGAACGCGTCCACGACCGCGTCCAGCAGCGTGCCGTCCGTGTACCCGAGCAGGGAGGTCGCCATGGCGTACGTCACGCCGTCCTCGGCCGCGCCGGCGAGGAGCTGGTCCATGACGGACATCGAGTCACGCACCGACCCGGCCCCGGCCCGCACGACCAGGGGCAGCACCCCGTCCTCGATCGGGATGTCCTCGCGCCCACAGACCTCGGCCAGGTACTCGCGCAGCGTCCCGGGCGGCACGAGTCGGAAGGGGTAGTGGTGCGTACGCGACCGGATCGTCCCGATGACCTTCTCGGGCTCGGTCGTCGCGAAGATGAACTTGAGGTGCTCCGGCGGCTCCTCGACCACCTTCAGCAGGGCGTTGAAGCCCGCCGAGGTGACCATGTGCGCCTCGTCGATGATGTAGATCTTGTACCGGCTGGAGGCCGGCCCGAAGAACGCCTTCTCCCGCAGGTCACGCGCGTCGTCCACGCCACCGTGCGAAGCGGCGTCGATCTCGATGACGTCGATCGAACCGGGCCCGTTGCGCGCCAGGTCCTGACAGGACTGACACGTGCCGCAGGGCGTCGGCGTCGGACCCTGCTCACAGTTCAGACAGCGGGCGAGGATGCGCGCGCTCGTCGTCTTGCCACAGCCGCGCGGCCCACTGAACAGATACGCGTGGTTGACCCGGTTGTTCCGCAGCGCCTGCTGCAACGGGCTGGTGACATGCTCCTGCCCGATGACCTCGGCGAAGGTCTCGGGGCGGTAGCGACGGTAAAGCGCGAGGGACGACACGCATACGACGATATCGGCCCGCACTGACAACCGACCCGCGTCCGCAGCCCGCGGACCGCCACCCGGCGCCGCCGGCGCCCCGGGCCGGCCGAAATCCCGACTGAGGCACTGATCACACCCTCACGCGCCCCCGCGCCCGCCCCCGCCCCCGCCAACGCAAGCGCCCCCCACGCACCCGCCAGAGCCCACTTACCCTTGCTGCCTTCCGGCCCTGGGGGAGTTAGGTGAGATAGCGCCACGTGAGGGGCTGAGCCCCACCCTAGCGGATACCGACCCCTCCCCGGGACCGCCCCCTTCCCCTCTCCCACCCTCCCCGGATCGGGTTCGCGAGCACTGCTTGCGGTCTTGTATTGTTTGCGGCGGAGGATTCGCCTAGTGGCCTAGGGCGCACGCTTGGAAAGCGTGTTGGGGGCAACCCCTCACGAGTTCGAATCTCGTATCCTCCGCCAGTGCTCTCACCGGGCACGATGTCGAAGGGCCCCACCGTTCGCGGTGGGGCCCTTCGACGTTGTCCACCCCCGTCCCGCGCAGCCCCCTCGCGAACGCGCCCCACCCACCACGGGCACAGCCACGGCCACAGCCACACAGCCCACTCACCACCCAACTCACCCGACACGGCCCAAGCAGCCAGCCGGCGACAGGCATCGGGCAGAGGGCACTGAGCATCAGCCGCCCGCCGAATCCAGCCAATCGCTCCCGTTCGACAGCGAGAGCAGCGAATCTCTCCGTACGCTCGCGCGTCTGCTGAATTCCGCTCGCCTCTCCTCGGGAACACCATGCACTCGCCGCACCCGTATGCCCCGCAGCCACCAGCGCCTCCGAGACGTTGGTGGCAGCATCCTGTGCTCGTCGTCGTCCTGCTGATCCTTCTGCCGCCCGTCGGGGTCGTGCTGGTCTGGCTTACGCGGTGGAGTCGCGTGAAGAAGATCGTCGCGACGGTGCTCTCGCTGCTCTGGCTCGTCCTGGTCATCGTCACCGACCCGGATGACACGTCGGACGACGAGGAGTCGAAGGCGAAGCCCACCGTTCAGGAGACGACCACGCCCACCCCGACTCGCAGTGCCAGCGGGGCGACGCCGACTCCTCGGGAGAGCGAGAAGGCCGTACCCAGGTACGTCGGGAAGATCCTGCGGGAGGCGAAGACGGCCGCCGACGCGGACGGGTTCCGTGTCGTCTCGCACGATGCCTCGGAGGGTGACGCGGGGCAGTGGGACGCCGACAACTGGCGTGTGTGCTTCCAGACGGAGGTCAAGCGGGGCGGGGCGAAGACCACCCTCGACTTCGGGGTCGTGCGGAAGGGGGCGCCCTGCCCGGCCGCGGACGGGGAGCCGGTTCCCTGGCCGAAGATGCCGGACGTGGTGGGCCAGACGTTCGACGAGGCGTCGGCCTCCGTGGAGAAGATCAAGATCACGGACGTCACGGCCGAGGGCGCCTACACCGACGTCACGCCGCCCGCCGAACCTGATGACTGGACGGTGTGTTTCCAGGAGCCCGAGGCGCGCGAGGAGGTGCGCGATCCGGGCTCGCGCACGGCCGTTTTGAAGGTGGTCGAACCGGGGGCCTCCTGCCCCGAGAGCGAGGGCACCCGGTCGCGTCCGGACCCCGACGTGCCGGACCCCGACGTGTCGAGCCCCGGTGACGGCGACGCGGACGGCTCCAACGGGTCGGCCGCCTCCGGCGGCTCGTCCTCCTCCGGGAGCACCGGAGGAGGCGGCGTCTACTACGCGAACTGCGCCGCCGTCCGCGCGGCCGGGGCGGACCCCATCCGGCAGGGTCAGCCGGGGTACCGACGGGGCCTGGACCGCGACGGCGACGGGATCGCCTGCGATCGCTGAGCGGCGGGCGGCGGGCGGGGTGGAGCCGCCGGGGGACGGGGGCGGGGGTTCCATCCGAGGTGGCCTGATCTCGATGCCTGGCGCCGTCAACTAGCTGGCTCAAGACCGCCCTTGGCGGCGGTCGGGCGCCCCTTTCGGGGCGCTACGCTCGGTTCGGGCGATCCGGAACGGATCGATACGGAGAGCGAGGAGGGAATCCTCCTCGGATTCGGTGCGGTCGCGTCCGTGGTGCGTGCGAAGTGGAACCTGTCGGCCGGTGAGTGCTTTCCCTCGGGCGGCGCGTTCCTCGGCTGGCACCGTGGTGGCCCATCCGGCCCATTCGGCCCATCCGACCTATCCAGCCCACCCGTCGTATCCGACCTATCGGGCGTCGCAGTCCGCTTCCCGATGCCCCCGCACCCGCTCAGCGAAAGGATGTCCCAGCAATGGCGCACCACGTCCCGGTGGCTCCGCACACCGAGGAACGCCGGATTCCCCGCCACCAGCTCGGCGAGAAGGACATGTTGTGGGCCTGGTTGCGTTTCGCCCGGGCGACCGTCGTGGCCAAGGCGACCGGGCTGTCCGAGGAGCAACTGCGCGCCAGGCTGGTGCCGTCGGAGACGACGGTGGGCGGGATTCTCGGCCATCTGGTCACGGTGGAGCGGCACTGGTTCGGCATCGTCCTCGGTGGCCAGGAGCACCCGATGCCGTTCGGGCCCGATGATCCGGACGGCGACTGGCGGGTCGCCGAGCACGACCGCCTGGCCGACCTGCTCGACCGCTACCGCGCGGCCTGCGACGCCAGCGACAAGGTCATCGAGTCCCTCCCGCTCGACAGCTTCGGGGCCCAGCGGACGGGCGACTACACGCTGCGCTGGGCCATGGCGCACGTCACGATGGACACCAGTCGGCACGCCGGGCACGCGGACCTGCTGCGGGAACTCCTCGACGGCGAGCGGGGCTGGTAGCCGCCCGCGCACGCGGACCGGCGCTCCGGGCAGGCATCCCAGGCAGGCGTCTCGGACAGGCGCCACGGGCAGGCGTCCCGGATGACGTGGCAAGGGGCCCCGACCATCCGTGGTCGGGGCCCTTCGACGTATCCGCGCCGGATGTCAGGCCGGTTGGTGGGTCGTACGGGGTGGGGTGCTGGGGTCGGGGAGGAGGGCGCGGGCCCGGGCCTCCAGGGAGTCGACGCGGGTGAGGACGGACGCGACGACGCGCATCGCGGCCAGGATGTCGCCGCCGGGGCCGCGGAGCACGCGGGAGTAGCCGATGAACGTCTTCATCATGGCGCCGAACTCGGTGACCTCCGTGGCCGCCGCGCGCGTGGACTCGGCCATGTCGATGATCTGGTGGAGGAAGTGTTCGTTGTCGGCGTCGAGTTCGCCGCCGAGGTGGGACTCCGCCATGTCGAACGCCGCGTGGATGCCCGCCTCGATGTCCGCCATGCGCTCGGCGAACGCCTCGCTGTGCGCGCGCAGCGCGGTGGCCGGCGCCGCCATCTTCCGCGCGAGGTTCCCCACGACCACGAGCCGGGCGCTCGTCGAGCCCTTGGCCGCCGTCACGGCGTCCATCTGCGGCGTGCTCTCGTACACGACCGCGGCGATCTGGTGCAGCGCCTCCCCCATCGCCTCGATGTCCACCAGGACGGCGTCCATCTGTTCCTCGGCCTGTGCCATGCGGTCGACGAGGCCGGGCGCGTCGGGCTCCTCGTCGGTCGCCTCCTCGGCGCCGGGTACGGGGAGTGGGGTGGCCGCGCCGAGGTCGGCGACGGGGCCGAAGCCCTGGGCGACGCCCGCTGCCAGGACGCGGCTCAACTGGTCGCGGGCCTCGTGGAGGCTGACCTCGCTGCGCCGGAAGCGGATGGTGCGCAACTGGCGGATGTTGAAGGGGAGGTTGCCGTTCTCGCCGATGAGGATGGCGGACCGTTTGCAGCCGAGCCGGTAGCCGAGTTCGAGGGTGACGTTGGGGTTGCCGCCGCTGACGTCGGCGATCACGATGTCGTCCTGCTGGAGTCGGCGGTAGACCTGTTCGGTGATCTCGCCGGTGTCGGTGAGGGTGTCGGCGCGTACGGGTGTCATGTGGTGTTCCCGGCAGGCCGCGACGATGATCTCCTCGTACACGCGCATCGACTCCTCGTACAGCCGACGCTCCGGGGTGCCGTGTTCGGCGTGCTTGTCGCCGATGGGGCCGATCACGAAGCAGCTCGGCGCCGGGGTCGGCGGTCGCTCCTCCGGCGTGGTGTTGCGCCCGGTGCTCACAGGGTCTCCTCCCGTTCCGCGTCCGTGCTGGTCAGCAGGGCGGACGCGGTGGCGCCCGCCTCGATGTCCGCCGCGTAGACGGGGAGGCTCTCGATGCCGAGGGACCGCAGCAGCCAGGTGGTCGGGACGCGGTACTGGCCGCCGACGCGGAGCACCGGGCAGGGGAAGTCGCCCTGGCGGACCAGCCGGTAGGCCGTGCCGGGGCTGACGGCGAAGGCGCGGGCCGCCGTGGGCAGGTTGACGGCCGTCGGGAGGTCGAACGCCTCGGCGAAGGTCAGGACTCGGTGGGTGTGGTGGGTGTGGTGGGTGTGGCTCATCGCGGACTCCCGTGCGGGTGAAGGGTCAGGGTGCCGATGGGTCGCCCGGGGCTCGGGCGGCGAACGCGGTGGACCAGTTCCCGCAGTCCGAGGCCATCGGCGAGGGCGCCGATGCGCTCGCCTTCGACGCGCTGCCGGAACTGGGTGAAGCGCAGCGCGGCGGCGAGGCCGTCGGCGCGGTCGGGCGGGGTGATGTGGACGGCCCAGCCCTCCGGGGCGGTCTGCTCGTACGAGACGGCGGGGGCGTTCCACACCGGGCTGGTGTCCGGGACGGCCCGTTCGTGCCAGGTGCTGCGGGCGAAGCGCCAGGCACGGCTCGCGGCGCGCCGCATCACGCGCTCGGCGGCGCCGGCGCGGAGCGGGTCCACGGTGGGCAGCCCCTCCAGCAGGCCCTGGACGGTCTCGGCCTCCAGGTCGGCGCGCTCGGCCGGCAGTCGGCGGGTGATGCGCCATACGCTGCGGCGCAGTCGGGGCAGGGCGTACCAGACGGCCAGCAGCGTGGCGGTCTCGCCGGGGGCCGGCGCCGTGGTGGCCTCGCCCAGGACGTCGGACCAGATGGCCCGCGCCGTCGCCCCGTCGCGCGCCGGCCCGTGCACCAGGGCGCGTGCCGCGCACCGGTGCAGCGGTTCGGTTCGGGGTGCGGCGGGGCCGGGGGTGCTGGCTCCGGCGTCGTCCGGGAGGGCGCCGACGTGCGCCTCGATGGAGTCGAACAGGCTGGTGTGGTGCGGCAGGTTCACGTGCTTCTCCAGTGGTCGACCCTCAGGTGGCCCGCGCTCGGACGGTCGGCCCTCCGGCGCTCGGCGTTCCGGCGGTCGGCGCTCGGTTGGGTGGCGGGAGGTGGGTCGGTGGGAGGCGGGTCGCCGGGGGTTGGTGGGTGCGAGGGGGGCGGTGGCGGGTTCTCGCTGGTGGGGACGAGGGCGAGGAGCGTGGCGGTGGTGGCGTGTACGCGGCCGGCCAGCACGTCGATGCGGCCGGCCAGGTCCCGGGCCAGGGCCAGGGCCCGGACGAGGGGGGACGGCCCGCCGGGCGGCGCGGTGAGCGGGCACGACGGCGCGTAGGGCAACCCGAAGTTGTTGACCACGATGCGGTGCGCGGAGGCCCCGTTGATGGCGGCGCCGTGGCCCACGTACTGGCTTCCGCCGCAGCGCGGGGAGCAGCCCTGGTCGTGACGGTCCTCGTCGGACGTGGCGCTCACGGGCGGTCGGAGTCCTGTCGGGGTGCCGCGTGGTGGTGGAGGTCGCGGACGACGCAGTCCATGACGGCGACGCCGGACTCCACGTGCTGGTGCCGGCCGGGCGGCGGCGCGGCCTCGGCCGGGGCGGGGTCGGCGGCTCCCCGTGCCTGGTGCGGCACTGCCGGGGTCTGCCCGGACGCTGCCGGGTCCTTGGTCGCGGCGACCTGGCGGAGCATGTCACCGGACGGGGTCGGTACGTACATCCAGGCGGTCTGCCGGAAGTCCTTGCCCGCGACCTCGGCCAGGACCTCGGTGAAGCGGGCGGGCGGCAGGCCGCAGTAGCCGCCCCGGACCACCGTGTCGTAGACGCGGTCGGAGACGATCGCGACGAGCGGGGTGGCCCGCGGGTCCGTCTCCCTCAGGCGGCGGCGCACGGGCTCGGAGTCCAGCAGTCGCTGGCTCTCGCCGCGCGCTGCCGCGTTGCCGTCGCCGGCCCGCCCCGGCGCGATGGGCAGCGGGCCGATGTGGAGGCTCATCCGCAGCCGGACGGGCTGCTGCGGCCCGAAGTTGTGCCGCAGCAGGTGGGCGTTCAACTCGTCGACGAAGGGGCTCACGAGGTACGGGACCCACGCCGGGTCGCAGCCGAAGGAGAGGCCGTCTCCGGTGTTCGTCTCGAATTCCCGGGACATGTCCCCCAGTTCGGCCGCTTCGAGGGCGCGCCGCACGAGGTCGGTGATGGTCGCGCTGAGCGGGCCCTGGGCGATGGAGGGGAGTCGGGTGGAACCCATCGCGTCGACCGCGACGATTCCGAAGTGGGGCGGCAATGGGCTGCTGTGCGGGATTCCGGTACGCGGGGTTTTGGTCATGCGGCAATCTCCTTCGGGAGGCGTCCGACTGGGGTGTGCCGAATCGATGGTCGGCGCTCCCCGGGAATCCCGCGCGGAAGATTTTCCCCGAAGGAAGAACTTCCCTCTGAGGCGGTGATGTCCGCCACATTCCCCGGCCGTTGTCGGCCGGGGAATGTGCGCGATGCCCTAATCTTCTCCGCAGCGCGCCAGTTGCCGCAGCGCGCGTTCGTCACGGATGCGGATAGCGGGCCAACGAACCGAGATGGCGTCGCGCCGCTCCAACATGGAGACGGCGTTGGACAGCGTCCGTGGGGTCACGCCCAGGGCGAATGCGAGCGTCTTTTGCGGAATTCCCGAGATGAGGGGTTCGCCTGCCGTACGAGCCAGGTCGAGGAGTAGCCAACTCAGGCTGCTCCGCACGCCGAGGCCCCGGGCGCCGACCCTGACGTTGGACTGGCGGTGCAGTTCCTGGGCGTGCACCAACAGGTCCTTCATCAGGTCGCGGCGCTCGACGTCGGCGAGGAAACGCCCGCTTTCGACGACCTGGACGACGGTCTTGCAGATGGCCTCCACATTCGCGTTCCGCACCCCACCCGAGAACGCGGACGCGTCGCCGATGAGTTGCCCACGGCCACGGATCTCCAGGAACGTGTCGGTGCCATCCGGGTTTGGTTCAGTCACCAGCACCCACCCCTTCACCACGCGGAGAACGCTTCCCCCCGGCTGCCCTTTCAGAAACACGCGCTGGCCCTTCGGGTACGACGCGGTGCGTCCCGAACGGAAGATGCTGTCCCAACGACGATCAACGACCATCGGTTTCTCTTCGCTTCCTCTCATCACCTGACGAACCGGCCACTCCGCCGCCCCTACGGAAATTATTTCCCCCCTCGGCGCCGACCGAAAGGGCGTGCGGGAGCAGCTTTCAGCGCCCCGCACGCCCCCCATATCACGCATGCCTCCATGCGCCGCCCGGTCAATTCGCGGTTTTGCGCGCTTTATTTCCCAGCGCCCCGCCGGCCCCGGTTGTCGGTCACCGGAATTCTCGCCACGCGATACGGGGACCCTCTCCGCCCCCGGAAAACCCCGTGCCCGACCGACCGCCACCCGCTACCGTGGCCCCGTGCAATGACGCCTGCCCGCATGTCGGGCGCCACCGACGCTCCTTCGGCTTCGCGACCATCCGGAATTCCACGAAGGAGACACCTCGACATGAGTACGCCGTATTCCCTCGCCGTCCCCGACGCGTTCGCCGCGTCGTACGGCCACGACAACCCGTCCGGGCGCGCCTGGATCGCCCGGCTCCCCCGCCTCGCCGACGCGATGCTGAGCCGCTGGGAGTTGCGCGTCAGCGGGCCCGTGGCGCACGGCATGGCCTCGGTCGTGTTGCCGGTGACCCGCGCCGACGGGACGCCGGCCGTGTTGAAGTTGCAGCAGGAGCGGGAGGAGACCTCGGGGGCGGCGAGTGGGCTGCGGGCCTGGGGCGGCGGTGGCGTGGTGCGGATGCTCGACCACGATCCGGGCTCGGCGAGCATGCTGCTGGAGCGGCTGGACGCGAGCCGGCCGCTGTCCTCGGTGGCCGACGACGGCGAGGCGATGCGCGTGCTGGCCGGATTGCTGGCGCGGATGACCGCGGTGGCCGCGCCCCCGGACGTGCGCCGGCTCGCCGACATCGCCACGGCGATGCTCGCCGAAGTGCCGCACGCCGTCGAAGGGTTGGCCGACCCGGACGAGCGGCGGCTGTTGCGCACCTGCGCGTCCGCGGTCGCCGAGTTGGTCGGCGAGGCGGGCGATCGGCTGCTGCACTGGGACGCGCACTACGACAACGTCCTCGCCGGCGAGCGGGAGCCCTGGCTCGCCATCGACCCCGAACCGCTCGCCGGCGACCCGGGGTTCGAGCTGCTGCCGGCCATGGACAACCGCTGGGCGGAGGTCGTGGTGACCGACGGCGTGACGCGTACGGTGCTGCGCCGCTTCGACCTGCTGACCGAGGCGCTCGGCCTGGACCGGCGGCGCGCCACCGGCTGGACGCTCGGCCGCGTCCTGCAGAACGGCCTGTGGGACATCGAGGACGGCAGGTCGGCCCTTGAGCCCGCGCAGGTCGCCATCGCCGGCGTCCTGCTGGCGCACCGCTGAGGCCAGGCGCACGTCCGGGGCGGGTGCGCGCGGCGCCCGCCCCGGGCCCACCGGGTGGGCCCGCGACCGGCGGGGCCAGGTCGCTCGGACGCGTTCGGCCCGGGGTTACTACGATCGGCGGCCATGGACTGGCTGGAGCGGGTCACGGGCTTGCGGCAGTGGTCGCGGAACGGCACCCGCGCCCCGCACAAGCCGTTGCTGCTCCTGTACGCCCTCGGCCGGTTCCAACAGGACGCTGACGCCGCGTTGTCGTACAGCGCCGTCGAGGCGGACCTGCGTCGGCTGTTGGTCGAATACGGGCCGCCGCACAAGACGACGCCCGCCTACCCGTTCCACCACCTGACGAGCGATGGCGTGTGGGAGGTGCGCACCGCGCACGGGGCCGGCAGCCCGGGGCCGGGGGTGCGGGAGTTGCGGGGCTCGCGGGCCGCCGGGCGGCTGGCGCCCGAGCTGCGGGCGGCGCTGCGGCGGGAGCCGGGACTCGCCGGTCGGATGGCGCGGGTCCTGCTCGACCAGCACTTCCCGCCCTCGCTCCACGGCGAGTTGTGCGACGCGGTCGGCCTCGACCTGGAGCCGGCCGTCGACCTGCCGCTCCTCGCCGCGCGGCGGCAGCGGCGGGACCGGCGGCTGCGGGAGCTGGTGCTGGACGCGTACGCGTACCAGTGCGCCTTCTGCGGCTACGACGGGAAGCTCGGGGGGCTGGCGGTCGGTCTGGAGGCGGCGCACGTGCACTGGTGGGCCTTCGGCGGCCCGGACACCGTCGACAACGGGCTCTGCCTGTGCTCGTTGCACCACAACCTCTTCGACCGCGGCGCCCTCGGCGTCGACGACGGCCGCCGCGTCCTGGTGTCCCAGCGGTTCGCCGGCGGCGGCCCGGCGGCCCGCGCGCACGTCACGGAATTGGCGGGCCGCCCGCTGCTCCGCCCGCGACCCGGCGCGAGCGACGTCGCCGTCACCCACCTGGCCTGGCACGCCCGGCACGTCTTCCGGGACGGTCCGCGCCCGGCCGCCCACGCCTGACCGGCCCCCGCCCCCGCCCCACGCGGCCGGCCCGCGCGCCCGCGTACGCGCCGGCCCTCCTCACCCCGCCGTGCCCACCACCGTGACGACGACGGCCGCCAGTGCCAGGCCGAGCAGCAGGACCGGCGCGCCCGATGGGAGGCCGGTGGGGCGGACGGGGCGGGCGGTGGGGAGGGAGTCCGGGTCGAGGCGGGCGGCGCGGGCCTGGGCCTCGCGCGGTGGGTTGGGCGGGAGGATGACGCGCCAGGGTTGGCGCGGGTCGTACTGGACCACGGCCCGGTCGCGGTGGAGCAGGTCCTGCACGTCGAGCGGGTGGCGGACGCGTATCCGGTACGGGTCGCGGTCCTCGGGCACCACGGTCAGGTCGAACGCGAAGACGCTGCTCAGCGCGTTCCGGTCGGCGGCCGGCCGGCCGGTGGCCCTGTCGACCGCGCGCACCCCGTGGACCAGGGCGGGGGCGTACGCGCGCGGCCCGTCGGGGCGCAGCGGCCAGGCCGCGTCCTTGCCGGTGTCGCGCTCGCCGATGACGCCGAGGACCGCCAGCGTCAGGGATCCGGTGAACAGGCCGGTCAGCAGCAACCAGCGCGGCCCGAAGAGGGCACCGCAGGCGAGGGCGGCGAAGACCGCGCCGGTCACGGCCACGCAGAGCAACAGGTACGGGGCCAGCCGGCGGCGCACGCCGTACGGCAGGCCCGTCACACCAGGTCCCGGGTGGTGCGGCGGACGATGGCGACGCGGGTACGCCGCGGGTCGCTCGGCCGTTCCCGGTCGTACACGGCCAGGACCGTGCGCCGGAGCGCGACCTGCTCCGTGACGGCCCGCACCTCGTGCGGCGTGCCGTGCGCGTCCTGGAAGGCCACGGTGACCTGGCCGTACCTGCCGCTCAGCCGGTCCCAGCCGGAGAGCGTGGCCGCGGCCGTGTCGTAGCGGCGGGAGAGGCGGCGCAGCGCGGCGGTGCGGCGGAGGCTGGTGGCCGCGCCCCACCAGGCCAGCAGGGAGCCGAGCCCCACGGCGCACCACAGGGCGGTGAGCCAGTCCGCGACGGAGAGGGCGGTGATGGGGACGATGACGTGGAAGTTGGTGACGGAGTCGTGGGTGACCTGGCCGTCGGCTATCGCGTCGTGCCAGCCGACGATGCAGGCGACCGCGCAGAAGACGACGACCACGCCGCCGCTCGCGCGGTGCAGGAAGCGCGCGGCGAGGACGCCGAGGAGCGCGGCGGCGCCGGCGCCCAGCAGGGTGGCCACGGCGGCGAACTGGTCGCTGGCGCAGCTTCCGGCCCCGTCGCAGGTCCACTCGACGGTCGCCGCCTCGTGGCTCGCCGCGTGCCAGGCCACCCACACGAACCAGGCCAGCAGCGCGCAGGACAGCGCGCGCAGCGCGTGTCCGTAGGCTCTCGGTCGCACGTCGGCCCCCTTCCGTGCGGCCACCTGAGTGCCGGGCCGCGCCTGGGCGGACCCTATCCGCCGGCCGTACGGGCTGTCGGTGGCCCCCGCCACCGGGCCGCCGCTCCCACCGCCCTGACGGGGCCGCCGCGCGCCGCCCCGACGGGACCGGCCGGGCCCCGGCCGCACGGCGTGTGCGGGCGGGACCCGGCCGGGTTCGAGCTCGGACCAGGAATCAGGGATCGGGATCGGGGGTCGGGGCGGGGTCGGGGATCAGCGGCCCGACTTCCGCAGTGAGCAGGTGGCCCGCGTGGTCTTGCTCGGGTCGCTCTCGGAGCGGGCCGTCAGGGTGACCTTGCCGCGCTGCTCGGCGCCGGGTCCCGCGGTCACGGCCACGTCCACCGGCACCGAGGCGCCGGCCTTGGCGGTGGCGAGCCGGTTCGGCAGCCAGGCGGACCAGCCACGGCCGGAGGCCGCCGCCGACAGCCGGTACACGTCCGAGTCCAGGTACGGCCTGGCGTCCTCCGGGTGGGTGCCGGAGTCCGTGGCGGCCTCGCCGGTGTTGGTCAGCGGGAAGGTGCACACGGCCCGCTCCTTGCCGGGCTTGCCGTGCGGGGTGCCCCGGTCGAGGTCGAGCCCGCGGTCCTGGCGCCCGGCGCCGTCCAGGGAGCGCACGCCGACGGTGTACGAGAGCACGCCGGCGCCGTCGCGCTTGATGTCGAGCACGTAGAAGTGCAGCCGGTTGGCCTGGTCGACGTACTCGTAACTGCTGCCGGAGTCGGCGCCCGCGTGGAAGAGGGCGTCGCTGAGCTGGCGGTAGTCGCCCATGGTGATCTTCTGCTCGGTGCCGTCGGGGCGCTTGAAGTCCACCATGTCGATGTCCTCGGGGTGCGCGTCGACGACCCAGGCGAACGGGGCCCGGTCGGCGTTCTTCGTCTTGGTGAGCATGACGCCGTTGTCGGGCGTGAAGGAGTCCATGCCCATCCGGTCCACGACCTCGACGGTGTAGTTCTGGTAGCCGCCGCCGTCGCACAGCGGGTCGGTCGCGCGGTCGCACTGCGGTGACAGGTCGCGGGCCATGGTGATGTTGACGCCGGTCAGCCCCTTCTCGCCGGGCGGCGCCGAGCGCGCGGTCACGTTGGCGACGACCATCCCGGAACCCTTCAGGGCGTCGCGGTCGAGCCGCAGCACGTTCGCCTCGTCCACGATGCGGAGTTTGAGCTTGTCCCGCAGCACGTGGTGGGCGCCCATCGAGGCGCCCGAGGTGGCCGGGGTCCGCCAGCGGGTGTGCGGGCCGCCGGGGCCGTTGAACGAGCCCCGCGAGAGCATGCCCCAGATGCCGGAGTACGAGCGGCTGAGGGGCTTGCCGTAGGGGTTGTTGTAGTTGTCGGCGATGCCCAGGATGTGGCTCAGCTCGTGGGCGAAGACGGCCATGCCGGAGCTCTCGGCCTGGGTGGAGGAGCCGTCGGCGGCGTTGGGCCAGATGCGGGCCGCGGCCTGCCAGGAGGTCCAGGGCACGTAGCGGGTGCTGGCCGCGTTGCCGCCGTCGGCGGTGGGCGCGGGCGGGCCCCACTGGGCGGGGACGGCCTTCGGGTCGGTGAACTTCATCTGCCCGAACTCCTGCCAGGCCGCCGACTCGTCCACGCCGGCCGTCAGGAAGAAGACGAAGTCGAACTCGCCCGGCTTCTGGGAGCCCACGTCCTTGACCCACGCGCGCTTGCCGTCCTCGCGGAGGTCCTTGCCGCAGGTTTCCCGCAACGGGCAGGCGCCGGGGTTCATGCCGGGCTCGATGCCGTACTGGTAGGACTTGTACGGCAGTCGGTAGACGCCGAAGGCGGTCAGGTCCACGCCGACCCGGCCGCCGGAGTCCTCCATCCAGTACTCGTTGATGGTGTGGCCCCGGTTGAGCTTGCCCGGCTTGTTGAGGAAGTCCTCGTAGAACTGGGGAAGCTTGGCGCGCGGCACGTCGCTCGCCTCGGGCAGCGGGTTGCCGAACTTGGCCTTGCCCGCGGGCTGGCTGACCGAGAAGCCCTCGTCGGGGTAGTCGAGCAGGACGAGGGCGCCCTTGAAGGTGCGGTCAGTGGGCTTGAGGTCGGGATTGGCCCAGTCGGTGCCGGGGACGGAGCGGTACTCGGCCCAGGTCATGTCGTCCGGGTTGCGCCAGTTCTGCGGGTCGATCGGCGTGGCGAGCCGGGGCCGCTGCGCGGACTCGACGTCGGCGCCGGCGTCGGGCGAAGCGCCCGCTGGCGCGACGGCCAGCGCCACCAACACGCCGACCACCAGGGCGAGTAGGCCAAGACGCCGGACGCCCCGCGGCGGCCGGGGCACCGACGCGCGCGGCGCGACGGGTCCGGTACGGGAGGAGCGCGGGCGCAGCGCGCGGGACAGGCGCGCGAAGCGTGTCGTCGGCGATATGTGGGGTGCGCGGGACGCGCGGAGCGGGCGGCGGCTGCGCCGGGAGCGGGGTACGCGGCGCGCGCGCGAGCGGCGGAGGAACAAGACTCACCTCGTGGTCTGATCGCTGTGAGAGATCATCGGACGTGGACATGGCAAGTCGTTCAGTGAGGGTTTCCCACCGCCGTCAAGGTAAGTCGGGGGGCGTCGGTGCGCCAGAGTGCCGACCGCGCGTTCCTGAGGTCACCGGCGCGCGAAACGCCGCCCGGTCGGCGATCGGGCGGCGTCCTGCGGTGTGGGTGCGGTGGGTGTGAACGCGGTGGGTGCGGGCGCGGTGGGTGCGGGCGCGGTGGGCGCGGTCGTCACGGGCGTGGCCGTCGACCCGGCGGACGCGCCAGCCACCCCGCCGCGCCACGGCTCGGGGTCACCCCGTGGGCCGTGCCCGAGGCCACCTCGTACGCCAAGTCCCCGAGGCCGCCTCGTACGGCCCCGAGACCACCTCTACGCCACGGCCGGGGGGCGCCGCCCCCGGCCCGGCCACGGCCCGAGGCCACTCGGCCCGTGGCGGACCGCGCGGGGTCGCGCTCCGGGGTTACTTCCGGGCGCGGCGGCGGGCGCGGAAGCGACCTCGGCCGCCGTCGCGGTGGTCGCGGCGGGAGTGCCCGGCGCCGCGCCCGCCGGTGTGGTCGGGGGCCGGATGCGAGGGCCGCGCCGGGGACGCGCCGCCACGGCGCGAGCGGCCGTAGGGGAAGAGGGCGATGCGGTCCTCGTGCTGGGCGTTGAGCTGGTGGATCACGAGCATGCCCAGCGCGATCATGGCCGCGATCACGCAGACGGTGACAAGGATCTCCACGGTTCTCACCTTCCCGGTCGTGCGGGTGTGGCCGTACCGGCCACGGGCTCGGGGTCGGGGGGCGCGGGCAGCCGCCGGGTCGCGGCGGCCTGTTCGCCGGCCGGCCTCCCGTCGCCGCCGCGTACGGGCGCGCCGCGCACCCAGGCGTCGCCGGAGGGGCCGGAGCCGCCGCCTTCGGCGACCCACACGGCTTCCCGCGCCCGCTCCTCGGGCGACGGGTCGGCGGCGGGTGCCGCGAAGCCGGCCGCCGCGTCCCGCTCCGCCTCGGCCAGCAGCGCGCTGCCGGTCGCGGAGCGGCGCGGGTCGGCCCCGGCGGCCAGCATCCGGGCGGCCGTGCCGGGCACCGTCTCCGGCGGGACGATCAGCAGGTCCCAGCGCCCCACGCGGCGGGAGAGCAGGAGCAGTTGGTGCGGGTCCTGCTCCCCCTCGGACCAGTCCACCTTCACCAGCCACCCGTCGACGGGGACCTTGCGCGGGACGGTGGGCCAGTGCGCGGGATGCACCGTCACCCGGGTGATGCGTCCCCAGCGCTCGCTCAACGCCCTGATCAGGGACGGGAGTTCACGGGTCAGATCGCGGGAGTGGGGCCACCACGCGCCGTCCAACAGGGCGGGCGCGGAGCCGGCGGGTACCAGCGAGAGCCGGGCCACCGCGGGCGCGTCGGGCGACCGGTCGGGGGCGGCTGGCGCGGGCGCCCCGGCCGGGCGCGAGAGCGGCCGGCCGCGGGGCGGGTGCCGGCTGGCGTAGGCGGGTGGCCATCGGGCTCAGCCGCGGCTGGGAACCGGTCGCGGTCATGGCGCGAACCTCGCTCCGGGCCCGGCGTGCCGTGCCCGGCGTCATCAGTCGCCGAGAACGACCCTGGCGTGGCAGCCCGAGTGCGAAGTGCTCTCGGTGACTCCACCGTACTCCTCGTCGGCCCCCGGCGGGCCGGGGGCGACGGCCGCCCGTGGCCCACCGCCGGCCCCGCCGCCCGTCAGCCGTCGCCGGCGGCGGTGTCGATGAGGATCTGTTCGGCATCGCTGACGTTGTCGGCCCGTACGGCCCTGGCCATGGCGGCGCGGGCCGCGTCGGGGCGGGTTCGCGGCGGGACCACGAGGAGGGTGAAGTGGTCCTGGTCGCCCCGGGTGATGAGGACCGTGTCGTCGCCGATCGGAAAGGAGTCGATGTGGATCACGTGGTCATCGACGACCAGCCGCGTCGGCAGGTCCTTCCAGGCACTGGCGTCCAGGCCGACGCGGGTGATCGGGCCGAGGTGCTCGGTGAGCGCGCTGATCAGGGCGGGCAGTTCGGCTCCGACGGTGCGGGACCGAGGCCACCAGGCGCCGTCGAGGATGCCCTGTCTGACCCGCGTCGTCTCCAGCCGCAGCAGGGCCGTGCCCGGCTTGACGGCGTGGTGGACGGCGTCCGGCAACAGCCCGTCGGCACCCGTCTCGTCGGCCTGAGCCATGGTGTCCTCACCCCCTGTGGGTTCGGCGGCCCTCCGCCGCTCGGCACCGGCGTGTCGGCGACGTCCTCGAAGGGTCTGACCTCGCCTCTTCACCGTACTCCCGAGGCCACGACCCGCACTCCGACGCCGGTGACCGGCCCGCCGGGCGTCCAGCGGCGGCGCGCCCGCGCGGGTACCGCGAGACACCAGCGGCGACACGCGGACCCACTCGGCCTGGATCACCGTGGTTTACCGTGGACGGTGGATGACGACGCCGGGACCACGGCCGTGCGCGCCCCACGCGCGGTGGAGAGCGCCACAGGCGGAGAGCGACCGAGCGGCCCACGACGCCTGCCCCCGCCCCATGCCCGCAACCCTTCGGAGACCTTCATGAACGCCCCGGACCGCCTGCCCGACGCCGGGTACGCCGACATCAGCATCGTGGCGTCCACGCCCGATGTCGCCCGCCAGGTGGCGGAGGTCCTCCGGCGCTGCTTCACCTCCACCGAGCAGCGCAGCTTCCCGGTCGACCCGCACGGCGGCACCCGTCTCCAGCTCACCGTGGACACCACCAGGGCCGCGGAGCCCGCCCGGACCTGGCTGGAGAGCAGTGCCGAGAAGGACCACCCCAGGACAGAAGGCTGAGCCCGCCCGGGCGCCGCCCCGCCGCTCAGTGGTGGAAGCCGGTGCGCTCGGCGTCGGTGGGGGTGCCCGTGGCCAGGCGGCGCAGGGCCTGCCGCAGGTCGTCGGCGAGCAGGGCGATCTCGTCGCGGCCGACGCCGTGCCGGATCAGCACCCGGTGCACGACCGTGTCGTGCCGGTCGGCGGGGAGCGGGTACGCGGGGACCTGCCAGCCGCGCATGCGGAGTTGGTCCGACAGGTCGTACAGGCTGAAGCCCGCCCCACGCGGGTCGGTGAGCGTGTACGAGACGGCGGGCAGCGCGCCCTCGCCGTCGTACAGGAGGGTGAACGGGCCCATCTGGCGTACCTGGGTCGCGAGGTACCGGGCGGTGTCGGCGCACGCCTGCTGGACGCGGCGGTAGCCGGCCCGGCCCAGGCGCAGGAAGGCGTAGTACTGGGCGATGACCTCGCCGCCGGGCCGGGAGAAGTTCAGGGCGAAGGTGGGCACGTCGCCGCCGAGGTAGTCGACCTGGAAGACGAGTTCGGCGGGGAGGGCGTCCGCGTCCCGCCACAGCGCCCAGCCCACGCCCAGCGGCGCGAGCCCGTACTTGTGCCCGGACGCGTTGATCGACGCGACCCGGTCGAGGCGGAAGTCCCACACCAGGTCCGGGTGGAGGAACGGCGCGACGAACCCGCCGCTGGCGGCGTCCACGTGGATCGGCACGTCCCAGCCCCGCTCGGCCTCGATCCGGTCGAGTGCGGCGGCGATCTCGGCGACGGGTTCGTAGGCGCAGGTGAAGGTCACCCCGAGGATCGCGACGACGCCGATCGTGTTCTCGTCCACGTACGCCGCGACCTGTTCCGCCCGCAGCCCCGTCGCGCCCGGCTCCAGCGGCACCTGGCGCAGTTCGACGTCGAAGTAGCGGGCGAACTTCTCCCAGCAGACCTGCACCGGCCCGGCGACGATGTTGGGCCGGTCGACGGGTTCGCCCCGCGCCTGTCGCCGGGCGCGCCAGCGCCACTTGAGCGCGAGCCCGCCGAGCATGGCCGCCTCGCTGGACCCGGTGGTCGAGCAGCCGACGGCCCCGCGCGGCCGGACGCCACCACCCTCGCCACCGCCACCGCCGCCATCACCGTTGCCGCTCGACGGCGCGTGCCACAGGTCGGCGATGATGCTCACGCAGCGCGCCTCGATCGCGGCGGTCTGCGGGTACTCGTCCTTGTCGACCATGTTCTTGTCGACGCACTCGCTCATCAGCCGCCCGACGTACGGCTCGGTCCACGTCGTGCAGAACGTGGCCAGGTTCTGGGCCGCGTTGCCGTCGAGGAGCAGCTCGTTGTGGAGCAGCTCGTAGACCACGTCGGGCGGCGCGTGCTCCGCCGGCATCCGGTGCTTGGGCAGGGCGTGGGCGCTCAGCGGTGACGCGAAGACGTCGGTGTACGGATCGTCCGCGTCCGCGTGCTGGTCCTTGGCTCGGTGCAGGGCCATGGGTGTCATCCTCCGGCGACGAACGCGGCGATCCCCCTGGAACGACGTATACCGGACGGCCCCCGATCCCGCTCCGCGAGTTCCCGTGCCCTGCGGACGCGCGGACCCGTCGCCGTGAGACCGTCACGCCGCAGGACCGTCACGCCGTCACGCCGTCGCCCCGCCACTACCGCCCGCCGCCCGCTGGCCGAACAGCTCCGTGAGGTGGTGCCGGAGCACGGCCAGCGCGGCCTCGGGTGGGCGCTGGCCGACCAGGACGCTGGTGCCGAGGCCGTGGCTGAGGGCCAGCAGCCGGGCGGCCTCGATGGCGGGGTCGGCGGTGCGGGGCAGTTCGCCGGCGGCGCGGGCCGCCGCGAGCGCGTCGGAGAGCTGGGCCTCCAGGTGGTTGGGGCCGGCCACGAAGGGGCGCGCGGCCAGTTCCGGGTCGGTCATCGCGAGCACCGCGTACGAGGTCCAGATCAGGTGGAAGGCGCGGCTCGCTTCGTCGGTGGGCAGCGCCTCGGCGCAGAACGCCTCGGTGAACGCCCGCGCCGTGACCGGACTCGGCAGCCCGGCCAGCCGGTCCGCCCAGCGCCGCTGGCTCTGCTCCTCCAGGGCGCGCAGGGTCGCGTGGACGAGGTTGGCCTTGGTCTCGAAGTAGTACTGCACAAGGCGCAACGACACGCCGGCCTCGGCCGCGACCGCGCGCAGGGTGACCGTGTGCAGGCCCGTGCGCGCGACGACGCGCACCAGGGCGGCGGTGATCCGCGCGCGGCGCTCGGCATGGTCGACGGTCTTCGGCACCGCCGGCCCTCCCCTGCTCGTCGGTCGGGCCCGCTCCCCAACGCGCCCCGGAACCTTTATGGTACCGCCGTACCATAAAACTCGGGAGGCGGGTGCCATGGCGGAGCACGAGGCGGGCGACCCCCACCGGCACCCACCGGCCACGGCGGGCGGAAGGCCCGACCCCGCGCGGGGCGGGCACCCCGCGCGGGGCGGGCCGGCCGGCGAGGTGGCGGGCGGGACGGGTGGCGACGCGGGCAGCGCGGCGCCCGACGGGCGGTGCGCGGCGGACGGTCAGGGGGATCAGGACGGTCAGGGCGCGCGGGGTGGCCAGGGCGCTGAGGGCGCGCGGGGTGGCCAGGGCGCTGAGGGCGCGCGGGGTGGCCAGGGCGCTGAGGGCGTGCGGGGCGACGGGCGGCGCGCCGTGCTCGCGCTCGCCTGCGCCGCGCAGTTCATGGTCATCCTCGACGTGTCCGTGGTGAACGTCGCGCTGCCGTCGATCAAGGACTCGCTCGGCTTCGACGCGGTGGCGCTCCAGTGGGTCGTCGGCGCGTACGCCATCGCCTTCGCCGGCCTGCTCCTGCTCGGCGGCCGGCTCGCCGACCTGTACGGCAGGCGCCGGGTCTTCCTCTGCGGGCTCGCGCTGTTCTCGCTGTCCAGCCTGGTCGGGGGGCTCGCGGGGGCGCCCGGCGTGCTCATCGCCATGCGCGCCGTCCAGGGCCTGGGCGCCGCCGTCCTCGCGCCGGCCACCCTGACGATCCTGACCACCACCTTCGTCGAGGGGCAGGGCCGCACCCGGGCGCTGGCCACCTGGACGGCCGTCAGCTCGGCCGGCGGCGCGGCCGGCAACCTGATCGGCGGGGTGCTCACGCAGTCGCTGTCCTGGCGCTGGACGCTGCTGATCAACGCGCCGATCGGGCTGCTGACCGGCCTGCTCGCGCTGCGGCTGCTGCCCGCCGACCGGGCCCGCGCGGCGGCCCGGCGGCTCGACGTGCCGGGCGCGGCGCTGGCCACGATCGGCGTGACCGGCCTCGTGTTCGGCGTGACCCAGGCCGAGCGGCACGGCTGGGCCGGCCCGGCCACGCTGGCCGGGCTCGGCGGCGGCGCGCTGGCGCTGGCCGGGCTGTGGTGGGTGGAGGCGCGGCACGCGGGCGATCCGCTGATCCCGCGCGCGCTGCTGCGCGCCCCGGGCGTGCGGGTGGGCAACGCGGTGATGCTGCTGGCCGGGGCGTGCTTCATCCCGATGTGGTACTTCCTGTCGCTGTACATGCAGGACGTCCTGCACTACGGGGCGCTCGCCACCGGGCTCGGCTTCCTGCCGCACACCCTGGCCGGCATCGTGGCGGCCCGGCTCGCCCCGCTCGCGATGCGGCGGGTCGGCGCCCGCGCGCTGATCGTGGCCAGCGCCCTGCTCGCCGCGGGCGGCTTCCTGTGGCAGAGCGCGCTCGGGCCGCACAGCGACTACGTGACCGGGCTGCTCGGACCGGCCCTGGTGATGTCCACCGGGATGGGCCTGTTGATCACCCCGATCACCACCACCGTCACCTCCGGCGTCGCGCCCGACGCCGCGGGCGCCGCGTCGGGCCTGATGAACGCCGCCCGGCAGGTGGGCGGGACGTTCGGCCTCGCCGTGTTGGTCTCGGTCGCGGGCACCGCGGCCGGCGCGGTCGCCGGCTACCAACGGGCGTTCTGGGCCATCGCCGGCCTGTGCGCGCTGGTCGCGGCCCTGGCCGCCGCGCTGCCCCCCAGCCCTCCCGCCCGCACCACGGACGCCCGCCCCACCCCGGACACTCCCGACGCCCCGGACGACGATCCACCGGACCAACCCACGGGGGCCGAGGCCACCCGCTAGCCACCCCCGCCGCCGCTGGGCGCCCCCCGGCGAATTACGGATGCGTCCCGCACCCCCCGCGAACTAGCCTGACGGCATGTCCACGCCCCGGATCTCCTAGCTCAAGGACCCGCTTCCACGCCACCCGTGTGTCCTTGTGCTTATCCGGAGCGTCTCCCCATGATCACTGTTCGCGGTCTCGACGTGCGCGTCGGCGCCCGTCTGCTGCTGTCCGACATCTCCTTCCACATCGCCCCCGGCGACCGCGTCGGCCTGGTCGGCCGCAACGGCGCGGGCAAGTCCACCCTGCTGACCCTGCTGGCCGGGCAGGTAGCGCCGGTCGCCGGCAGCATCACCCGCACCGGCCCGGTCAGCTACCTCCCGCAGGACCCACGGGCCGCCGACCCCGCCACCACCGTCGCCGACCGGGTGCTCTCCGGCCGCGACCTCGACCGGGCGGTCGCCGCGCTGCGCGCCGCCGAGACCGCCATGGCCGAGGCGGCGGGCCCCGGCGCGCAACGGCGGGCCATGGACGCGTACGCGCGGGCCGAGGACGAGTTCCAGGCGCGCGGCGGGTACGCGGCCGAGGCGGAGGCGGCCCGGGTGGCGGCCGGCCTCGGGCTGCCCGACGACGCCATGGGCCGGCCCGTCGGCGAACTCTCCGGCGGCCAGCGGCGCCGCGTCGAGCTGGCTCGCATCCTGTTCGCCGGGCGGGGCACGCTGCTGCTCGACGAGCCGACCAACCACCTGGACGCCGACTCCGTCGCCTGGCTGCGCTCCTTCCTCGCGGCGCACCAGGGCGGCCTCGTACTGATCAGCCACGACACCGGGTTGATCTCCGACACCGTCAACCGGGTCTTCCACCTCGACCCGGACAGCGCCGGCCTGAGCGTGCACAACACCGGGTGGCGGACCTACCTCACGCAGCGGGAGGCCGAGGAGCGGCGGCGCGGCCGGGAGCGGGCGAACGCCGAACGCAAGGCGGCCACCCTGCACGCGCAGGCGGACCGGATGCGGGCCCGGGTGGCGACGGCGGTGGCCGCCAGGAACATGGCCCGCCGCGCCGACCGGATGCTCGCCGACCTCGAACCGGCCCGCCGGCGCGAGAAGGTGGCCAGGTTCCGGCTGCCGGAGCCGGCCCCGTGCGGCCGGATGCCGCTCGGCGCGGTCAGCCTGGTCAAGGCGTACGGGCAGCGCCGCGTGCTGGACGGCGTCGACCTGGCCGTGGACCGGGGCAGCCGCCTCGTGGTACTCGGCCTGAACGGCGCCGGGAAGACGACACTGCTGCGGCTGCTGGCCGGCCGCGAACGGCCCGACGCGGGCCGCGTGGTGCGCGGCCCGGGGCTGCGGCTCGGCTACTTCGCGCAGGAACACGACACGTTGGACGGCGCCCGGACCGTACGGGAGAACCTGGCGAGCGCCGCCCCCGGGCTCACCGACGGCGAGGTGCGGCGGGTGCTCGGCTCGTTCCTGTTCAGCGGGGACGACGCGACCAAGCCGGCCGGCGTGCTCTCCGGCGGCGAGAAGACCCGGCTCGCGCTGGCCGGCCTGGTGCACTCCGGCGCGAACGTGCTCCTCCTGGACGAGCCGACGAACAACCTCGACCCCGCGTCGCGGGACGAGGTGCTCGGCGCGGTCGGCACCTACCCAGGCGCGATCGTCATGGTCACCCACGACGAGGGCGCCATCGCCGCCCTGCGCCCGGACCGCGTCCTGCTCCTGCCGGACGCGGACGAGGACCTGTGGAACGAGGAGTACCTGGCGCTGGTGGGCCTGTCGTGACCGCACCAGGTCGCTCCCGCGCGGGCCCGCCGCCAGCCGCCGCCCACCGCCCGGCGCCCCGCCCCGGGGGCGCCGGGCCCAGCCGCGCGGGGCCAGCGCCGGGCCGACCATGCGGGCCCGCGCGGGGCCGCACCGTACGCGCCGGCGATCCGGGCCCCGCCGGGCGTTTCCCCCGTACGGGTGATCGCCGCTTCGTTGCGGCGCTGCGGCTGGACGCGGGGCCCTAGCTTGGCGCGTTGGTGAACCTGGTGGCTGGTTCCGCTGACCGGAGGTGCTCTCCCCGTGCAAGGTCCCGCTCCGCAAGACGACCAGCACCCCGACGCGGCCTCGGACGGGCGGGGCGCGCTCTCCCCCGACGCCGTCGACGCCCTCCTCGCCGACCTCGGCTCGGCCGCCCGCCAGGTGCTGGCCGAGGCCGAGGCGGTGGAGCGGCGGATGGAGGAGCTGACCGACGCCGACGAGGAGACGATGGTCCGCGACCGCGCGGCGGGCCGCAGCGTGTACGCGCCGACCTCCGCGCTCGCCTCGGCCCGGGCCAGGCTCTCGGCCCACTCGGCCCTCGGCCACCGGGAGACCGCGCGCGCGTTCGTCTCCTGGTGGGCCGACGCGGCGACGGTCGCCCTGGTCACGGCCGCCTGCCACGCCGCGCCGCACGAGGTCCGCATGGTGGCCGCCAACCCCGAGATCGCCATGGACGACGAGGACCTGACCCACCTGCCCAAGATCTCCGACCACTCCCGCCAACTCGTCGAACTCGGCGCGCACATGCACGACAACGGCGACGGGCTGTACGAGATGGTCGCCGACCTGGCCGTGCGCAGCGGCGTACGCATCGGGCGGGACGCGCGGGGCGCGGTGACGGTCTACGAGGACGGGCAGCCCGACGCGCGGCGCCACCGCCTGTGGGGCAACCGGTGGGCCGACCACCAAGTGCCCACGCTGCCGACGTCCGAGCAGCTCACCGTCCTGCTCGGGGGCGCGCCCGCCGACGTGCTGGCCCGGCTGCACGCCGCGCTCGCGGCCATCGACGCGACGCTGGTGGCCAAGGCGCACGCCGAGCGGCTGAGCGACAAGGACGGCCCGTGGACGCCGGCCGAGATGATCGAGTACGACCAGCTCTCCGCCCAGGTCGAGGGGCTGACCCGGCAGTTGGCGCAGTACGCGCAGGCCGCCGCGGACTGCGTCCCCGCGGCCCGCGCCCTCGCCCGCCGACACGAGGCCGCCCCCGCGCCGGCCACCTGAGCGCGGGCCGAGCCCGCCGCCTCCCGGGCCCGTCTCCCGAACCCGCGCCCGAAACCCGCGCCCCGACCCCGCGCTCAGGTCCCGCGCCCCGGCCCGCCGCCCCCGGCTCCGCCGGCTCATGGGCCAAGCCAGCGCTGGGGGGCCCGCAAGCGATGTCGAGGATTGACGTGGGCTTTCGTCGCGGATGACGATCTCTGGCGGGCCCGGCGCACGCCGGCGCCCGGCGCGAGCCGGAGCCTCCGGCGCCGCGAGCGATCGGAGGATGATCCGTGGAAGCGCTTGAGGCGGTGGCCATCGGGGCCGCGGGCGTCGTGGCCGGTGGCATGAACGCGGTCGTCGGCTCCGGGACCCTCGTCACCTTCCCCACCCTGTTGGCCTTCGGCTACCCGCCCGTGGTCGCCAACGTCTCCAACAACATCGGCCTGGTGCCCGGCTCGATGAGCGCCGCGTACGGCTACCGGCGCGAGCTGCGCGGCCAGCGGGGGCGGATACTGCGGTTCGCCGTCGCCTCGCTCATCGGCGGGCTGACCGGCTCGCTGCTGCTGCTCAAGCTGCCCGAGTCGGCCTTCGACGCCGTGCTGCCCGTCCTCATCCTGACCGCCTGCGTGCTCGTCCTCCTCCAGCCGCGCCTCAACCGCTGGTTGAGCAACCGCAAGCGCGGCCCCCGGCACAAGGACGGCGGCGTACCGGTGTGGTGCGGCGTGCTGGGCACGGGGGTGTACGGCGGGTACTTCGGCGCGGCCCAGGGCGTGTTGATGATGGGCATCTTCGGCGCGTTCCTCGACGAGGACCTGCAACGCCTGAACGCGGTGAAGAACGTGCTCGGCTCCGTCGTCAACGGCGTGGCCGCCGTCGTCTTCATCATCGTCGCGGACGTCTCGTGGGCCGCCGCCGCGGTGGTCGCCACCGGCGCCACGATCGGCGGCCTGATCGGCGCCCGCATCGGTCGCAAGCTGTCGCCGACCGTGCTGCGCGGCATCATCGTGGCCGTCGGCCTCACCGCGTCCGTGGTGGTGATCGTGCGCTGAAGCCGAAGTCCCGCCCTCACCCAGTCCTCAGGCTGGTCCTTCGTCGGGCGGGTCTTCGTCGAGCTGGTCCGTCTTCGGGCTGGTCCGCCCTCCCGCGACCCGCCCGCCGCGAGCCACCGCCGCGCCGACAACGGCCGTTGGGGCAGAGCTACCACCCATCTGCTCGATCACGGGGCGGAGTCGATCAAGGGCGGCCCGGGCGTCGGGCCACCCTTGATGACCGGTCACACGTACATGGCTGCCTTCTGCATCGCCTGGTGCAGGATCCGCGCCCAGTCGGGCGCGGGCGCGGCACTGGACCCACCAATCAACACGTCCTGGGACGTGCCCGCCGCGCCCCAGGGTTCCGCTGCTGTCGCAGCCGAAGTTGTCGTTACTGTCGCCCCGACCGCGAGCGTGGCTACCAACCCCGTGGCGGCGACCACACGACGAACGCGCATGACGTACCCCTCTCCAAGAAACCCCGCCCTGGTGCGGGCTGAGTATCTGGACTCTGACAGGAGATGGTCAGCGGCGATTGCGAGGAAAGGGATCTTGTCGAATATGCGACCGCGTTTGTCTCATCCGAGACCCGCCCGCCGCCCCCTCTCACTCCTCCCCGGGGGCCCGACCCGTCACGCGACGGAACCCCACGGCACGCCGCACGGCACCCCGTCAGCCCAGCCCACCTCACGCCGGCGCACGTCACATGGGTTCACGCCTCACAGGTTCACGTCACGTCGGTCATCCTCGGCGTCTCGCCCGCCGTCCTGGTCACGTCGATCACGGCGAAGCCGGCGCCCTGCGGGTCGGTGAGGGACGCGAACCGGCCATACGGGGTGTCCATCGGGCCGAAGTGCGCCTGGCCGCCGCCGGCGGTCGCGCGGGCCACGGCCGCGTCGCAGTCGTCCACGGCGAAGTAGACCTGGAGGTGCGAGGGCACCTCGGCCGGGAAGTCCTCACCCATCGCCATCCGGCCGAGCACCGGCCCGTCGGCGAGGCTGAAGACCCTGAAGTCCATCTGCTCGTCGTCCATCTGCTGCGCGCGGTAGGGGAAGACGGCGGTGAAGAACGCGTCGGACTGCCGCGGCTGGCGCGTGTACACCTCGGCCCAGCAGTACGCGCCGGGCTCGGCGACCTTCTCGAACCCCTTGTGCTGGCCCGCCTCCCAGACGCCGAAGGCGACCCCGCTCGGGTCGCGGGCGATCACCATCGTGCCGAACTCGCTGACCCGCATCGGCCCCATCACCACCTCGCCGCCGGCCGCCCGGATCGCCTCGGCGGTCGCCGCCGCGTCGTCCGACGCGAAGTACAGGCACCACGCGGACCGCTCCTCGGCGCCCGGCATGGGCGGCACGATCGCGGCCACCGCCTTACCGCCCGCGTACGCCTGTGTGTAGTTGCCGAACTCCGTTGAGCTCTCCCCGAAGGTCCAGCCGAGCACATCGCCGTAAAAAGTCCTGGCGCCCTCGAAATCGGTGAACATCGCGTCGGCCCAACACGGTGTTCCTGTCGCGAAGGTGGTCATGGTCCACATGTCCTCTCGGTCGCCGCGCCCGCCGGCCGGTGGGCGGTTCCGTTCCGCGCTCTCGCGAGTCGGTTCCCCTTTGCCGCCGGTACGGAATTCCGCGCCGTAACCCGCGGCTCGCCGGGGCCGCGGCCGGCGTAAGCGCCGGTCAACGGGGGTGACCACGCTAACGGTTCGCGGCCCGCCGGCCTGCGAGCGACTCGGCCAATTCCTACGGCACATCGAGGTCATTCACGGTCCGCATCGCGGAATTCAGGGCCCTAATTCCGACAGGCGAGAACACGTTTTCCGACAGGCGAAAACGGCTATCTCGCCGGCAACAGATCGAACGGGAAAAACGCGCGAAGTACTTCCCGGAGGGGGTAATGTCTGCGCACCGTCCCGCTTTTTTCCGTCCCGCCGTGCCCGGTGCCGTCGCGCCGTCGTGCCGGCACGCCGTCGTGCTCGCCGCGCCGTCGTGCCACCGCGCCATCGTGTTCGCCGCGTCACCGCGTCGCCGCGCCGCCGAGCCCGGCAAGAAGAGGAGATCCGCCATGCCCGCCGTACCGCCGCTCAACCCGCCCGTCTCCCTCACGCCCACCACGGGCCCGGACACGTCGCCCGCCCCGCCGGCGGCGACACCGGCCGCCCAGGTCGCCCAGGCCACGCCGGCCACCGCGACGCCCGCGGGCACGGCGACCGAGGCCACCGCGGCGGCGATGGCGATAGCCACCACCGCGGCCGACCAGCACTCGGTGATCCAGGTGCGTGGCGCCCGCGAGAACAACCTGCGCGACATCTCGCTCGACCTCCCCAAGCGGCGCCTGTCGGTGTTCACCGGCGTCTCCGGGTCCGGCAAGTCCTCGCTGGTCTTCGGCACCATCGCGGCCGAGTCGCAGCGGCTGATCAACGAGACGTACACGGCGTTCGTCCAGTCGTTCATGCCGAGCCTGGGCCGCCCCGACGTGGACGCGCTGCACAACCTGAGCGCGGCGATCGTCGTGGACCAGGAGCGGATGGGCGCCAACTCCCGCTCCACGGTGGGCACCGCGACCGACGCGTACACGATGCTGCGCATCATCTTCAGCCGCCTGGGCACCCCGCACATCGGCACCTCCAGCGCGTTCAGCTTCAACGTGGCGGAGGGCATGTGCCCCGAGTGCGAGGGCGTCGGCGAGGTCTCGAAGATCGACGTCGAGCAGCTCGTGGACCGGGACAAGTCGCTGAACGAGGGCGCGATCACGGTTCCCGGGTTCGCCGTGGACTCCTGGTACTGGCAGGTCATGGCGGGTTCCGGGCTCTACGACCCGGACACCAAGCTGCGGGACTTCACCGAGACCGAGTGGGAGGACTTCCTCCACAAGCCCAGCACCAAGCTCAAAATCGGCTCCAACAACATCACGTACGAGGGCCTGGTCACCAAGGTCCAGCGGGTCTACCTCAGCAAGGACCGCGAGTCGATGCAGGCCCACCTGCGCGCCTTCGTGGACCGCGCGGTGGTCTTCGCCTCCTGCCCGGCCTGCGCCGGCTCCCGGCTCAGCGCCGCCGCGCTGTCGTCCACGATCAACGGCGTGAACATCGCCGAGTGCTCCGCGATGCAGATCAGCGACCTGGCCGCGTTCGTACGGGACATCTCCGACGCGTCCGTCGGCCCGATCGTCACGTCGCTGCGCGAACTCCTGGAGTCGCTGGTCGAGATCGGCCTCGGTTACCTCAGCCTGAACCGCGCCTCCGGCACGCTGTCCGGCGGCGAGGCGCAGCGCGTGAAGATGGTGCGCCACCTGGGCTCCAGCCTCACGGACGTGACGTACGTCTTCGACGAGCCGACCGTCGGCCTGCACCCGCACGACATCCGGCGGATGAACGACCTGCTGCTGCGGCTGCGCGACAAGGGCAACACGGTGCTGGTCGTGGAGCACAAGCCGGAGGTGATCGCGATCGCCGACCACGTCGTCGACCTGGGCCCGGGCGCGGGCTCCGAGGGCGGCCAGCTCTGCTACGCGGGCGACGTGGCGGGCCTGCGCGCCTCCGACACGCTCACCGGCCGCCACCTGGGCCACCGGGCGCGGCTGCGCGAGCGGCCCCGCGAGCCGCGCGGCTGGATCGAGATCCGCGGCGCCGACGCGCACAACCTGAAGAACGTGGACGTCGACGTCCCGGAGGGCGTCCTCACGGTGGTCACCGGCGTCGCCGGCTCGGGGAAGAGTTCGCTGATCCACGGCTACCTGAGCGACCGGGAGGGCGTGGTCGTCGCCGACCAGTCCCCCATCCGCGGCTCCCGCCGCTCCAACCCGGCCACCTACACCGGCCTGCTCGGCCCGATCCGTACGGCCTTCGCCAAGGCGAACGGCGTCAAGCCGGCCCTGTTCAGCGCCAACTCGGAGGGCGCCTGCGCGAACTGCAACGGCATCGGCCTCGTCTACACCGACCTCGCGATGATGGCCGGCGTCGCCTCGACCTGCGAGGAGTGCGAGGGCAAGCGGTTCACGCCCGAGGTGCTGACGTACACGCTGCGGGGCAAGAACATCAGTGAGGTGCTGGGCCTGTCAGTGGCCGAGGCGTACGCGTTCTTCCCCACCGGCCAGGCGCACACCATCCTCGGCCGGCTGCGCGACGTGGGCCTGAGCTACCTGCGCCTCGGCCAGCCGCTCAACACCCTCTCCGGCGGCGAGCGGCAGCGCCTCAAGCTGGCCATCCACATGGCCGAGAAGTCCTCGACGTACGTCCTGGACGAGCCGACGACCGGCCTCCACCTCGCCGACGTGGACAAACTCCTGGCCCTGCTCGACCAGTTGGTCGACGCCGGCAACACGGTCGTGGTCATCGAGCACCACCAGGCGGTCATGGCCCACGCCGACTGGCTCATCGACCTCGGCCCCGGCGGCGGCCACGACGGCGGTCGCGTCATCTTCGAGGGCACCCCGGCCGCCCTGGTCGCCAAGGGCGAGACGCTGACGGCTGAGCACCTGCGGGAGTACGTGGGCGGCTGAGGCGCGCGCCTCAGCCGCCGATGACCGCACGGGGGCGGGGGCCGGCGCCCCGGCTGAACCCCTGGCCGGTTCCGGCCGGCCCTGGCCAGGGCGCGGGCGCGGCCTCCGGCCGGGGCTCGGGCCAGGCCCCCGGCCGGGGCTCGGGTCCGCCGGGGGCTGTGTGGGGCCGGGGTGGCGCGGGCCTGGAGCTGCCGCACGGTGCCGGCGGGGCTGGCCCGGTCGAGGCAGGCCGGCTGGCCTCGGCTCACACCAGTTCGTCCGCCAGCAGATCCATCAGCAGCCCGTCGCGCCACTCGCCCGTGCGGTGGTCGCGCGCGTACGCCCGCATGACACCGACCGGCTTGAACCCGACCTTCCCGTAGCTGCGGATCGCGGCGACGTTGGCGGCAGCCGGATCGATGGTCAGCCGGTGGTGCCCGCGCTCGCGCACCAGCCAGCGGGCCAGCGTGCGCACCGCGTCCGTGCCGAGCCCCTTCCCGTGCAGCCGAGCGGTCAGGAAGATGTCGATGCTGGCGTGCCGGAACTCCGGGTCGTCCTCTTCCTCGTACTGCACGGCACCGATCACCTCACCCGCGAAGACGACGGCCAACATCGCGGCGTAGTCCTCGGGCGGAGACCACCACTCAGCGACCGCTGGTTCGCGCACGATGGCGTCCAACTTCGCGAAGTCGGCCTCGCACGTGGGACGCAACACGACCTCCACCCCATGCATGTCCATGCCCGCAGTCTGCCGAACGGGCCGCGAGCGCGGGCCGTCGGCGCGGGCCCGGGGCCGCCGCCCGGGTCTCACCAGGTCGGTCGGGCCGAGATCCCCCCGTCCACCACCAGGTCGTGGCCGGTGACGAACGAGGCCATCGGTGAGGCGAGGAACACGCACGCGTCGGCCACGTCCTCGGCCCGGCCCAGCCGCCCCGCCGGCACGGCGGCCTCCCAGCGGCGCACGCCGTCCGGCCACGCGTCGGCGAGTCCGGGGCGCCCGATGAGCCCGGGCGAGACGGAGTTGACCCGAATCCCGTACGGCCCGTACTCCAGCGCTGCCGACCGCGCGTGCATCGCGACGGCGGCCTTGGACGCGTTGTAGTGCGCGTGGCCGGGCGCGGGCTGACTCGCCTCGATGGAGGCGATGTGGGTGATCGTGCCGCCGCCGCTCTCCCGCATGACCTCCGCCGCGGCCTGGGTGCAGGCGAAGGTGGCGCGCAGGTTGGTGTCCACGACGGCGGACCAGTCGGCGAGCGTCATGCCGGGCAGCGGCTGTACGGGCTGCACGCCGGCGTTGTTGACCAGCGCGGTCAGCCGGCCCTCGCGCCACGCGGCGGCCTCGCGCACCAGCCGGTGGCACTCCGCCTCGTCGGCGAGGTCGGCGCCCAGCGCCAGCGCGGACCCGCCCGCGTCGCCGATCTCCGCGACCAACGCGCGGGCGGCGTCCTCGCTGTTCCGGTAGTGCGTGACGACGGCCGCGCCCGCTGCCGCGAACCGCCGCGCGATCCCCTGCCCGATCCACCCACCGGCCCCGGTGACCAGCGCCACCTGCCCGGTGAGATCGGGCAGGTGGGTGGGGTGTGTGCTGGGTTGGTTCACGTCGGGTACGCCTCTCGGTTCGCTCGCAGGGTTACGGGCCGCTTGTCCCCGTGGGCGCAACCCGCCACGCGCGCCCACCTCATGGCCGGCACAGCCCGCGCACCCGCTGCGCCACCCGCGGGTACCTGGCGGCAAGCTCATCGGCGTCGCCGTGCTCGTACGTGTCGTCCGTGAACCCGGGCGCCATCGTGCACCCGAGCAACGCCCACGCCCCACCACCCGCGACGGCCCCACCCATCCAGGTGCCGGCGGGCACGGTGAACTGCACGTGCTGGCCACCCAGTACGTCGGGCCCGAGCACCACCGTACGGTCCGACCCGTCGGGCGCCAGGAGCAGCAGCTCGATCGGGTCGCCGAGGTAGAAATGCCAGGTCTCGTCGGCGGCGAGTCGGTGCAGGGCGGAGTACCCGTCGGCGTCGTCGGTCAGCAACACGACGATGGCCGACCCCTCCGGCCGCCCGTCGGACCGCTCCGCCCCGGCCCACGTCCGCAGGTACCGCCCGCCCTCGCGCGGTATCGGCTCCAGGCCGTAGTGCGCGACGAGTTCGGCGGGGGTGGGCCGGGAGCGGCTCGCGCCGGCGAGGCCGGGTGGGGCGTCGGGGGTGTCGGGCATGTCGGAGCTGCTGTCACTGGTCATGGGCGGCCCTCCGCTGACGGTCGGGGCCAGCGTACGGGGGCGGGGCGGGGTGGGTCAGCAAAATGGCCTGCACACCACGATGTGGTGTGCAGGCCAAAGAAAAGAGGGGCAGTGGCCGAAGCGAGTGCCCCTTTAAGTCTGCTACCAAGCTAGCACGGTTCCCACGAGCTGGCTACCAGCCAGCGGCCACGTCGGTAGGGTGCGGTGATGGTCACTTCCGCAGCCCCGGACTCAGACCCGTACGCGCGCCGCGTCCTGGCACGGATGGCGGACTTCTTCACCGACGAGGGAACGCCGTGGCCGCGCCGGCTCTGGGACATCGGGTCTGTGCTGGCCCTGGAGGAGCTATGTGAGGCCGGCCACTGGCAGGCCCACAACGTGCTTGCGCCTTCCGCGTGCGACTGGCAGCGCAACGAGCTGCGGGCACTGATCGGACCTGATCAGGGACTGGGTGACCGGGAGCTCCGCAAGGAGATCAACCTGCTGCTCCAGAATGCGCTCGTGGATCCCAGCCCGGAGCGGCGGCGGCTGAAGGAGATCATCGGTCATGTCCGCGCCGGGTATCTGGACCGTTGGGCGAGCGCTCTGAAGGTTGAGGAGGACAAGCGGGTCAAGCCTGAGCGCTTCTCCCGGACCGTGGCCGCGCACCTTCTCGATCTTGGCTTCAGCGCCAGCCACCTGAAGGTCTGGGCCAGGAGGCTCGACCGCGATCGGGCCACCGCCGTGGAGATCGCGGAGTCCGCCGCCGAGCTCGCCCGTACGAGCGCCCGGCCGCACGAGGTGCTGGTCGCGCTGGAGAAGGTACCGGGCCGCCGTGAGCTGGCGGAACCGCTCGACCACTGGCGCTCCAAGGGCGAGGTCATCACCTGGCTCAAGGACAACGGCCACGACCCGGCCGGTATCCGCACCGGCGGCGGCTTCGTCTACCGGCTCGACGCGCTCGACCCGTACGGCGCGGCCGAGCAGGCACGCCAGTTGCTGGACCGGATGGTCGCTCGATCCCAATACCTGCGTCGCCACCGCGGCGGCGTCGTCCCGGTGCCCCACATCTGGGTCGCCGGTCATTCCCAGCCGGTACCGCTGGCCCCACCTGCCCGGGGCGCCGACGTCCTGTCCCTCGTGCATGAGGGACACCTGTACAAGGTCGACAGCCGACGCGGCCGCATCGATGACGCTCTCGAGCTCGCCGCTGCGGTCAACCGCGGAGCGCTCGCCCCCGCAGTCGCCGGCGGCTGGGCCGCCGTCGAGTCCCTCCTCGTCCACGCCGACGATCCGAAGGGTGATGGGGAGCGCTCCGGCAAGGCCATCGCCGCCGACCGGATGGCCACCATCATCGCCTGCTCCTGGCCCCGAGCCGAACTCACCACCCTGGCCCACCGCCACAGCCCGAGCGAGCCCGACGACCTCTCCCGCGCGGTTGCCGCCTGCACCACGAACAGGGAAGCCGCCCGCCTGGTCGTCAACGCTCTCGAAACCACCGGAGCTGAGGTCCTGGCGCTGACCAGGCCCACCGGCTACAGCGATCAAGCCGCCGCCCAGCGCATGGCCGCTCTCCTCGCCAACCCGCGATCCCAGCTCAACGACGTCACCAAGGCGTTCCGCATCGCCATGCGCCGCCTCTACCGGACCCGCAACATCATCCTGCACGGCGGAGCCACCCACGGCGTCGCCCTCGAAGCTGCCCTCCGCATCGCCGCCCCACTCCTCGGCGCCGGCCTAGACCGCATCGTCCACGCCTCCTACACCGAGAACCTCGACCCCCTCGACCTGGCCGCTCGCGCCGAAGTCGCTCTCCAGCTCGTCCACGGCGAGACCGGCCTGACCACGGTCGACCTGCTCGAACCCGTCAGGTGAACGGGAGGCTGCTGACTGCACCGTCCGCGACGCAGACATACAACCATCGCCATCCCGCGCGACCTCCTGGTGGGTGCCGGTACGAACTGATGCGTTCAGGCCGGTGGCACACCAATGGCACTCGCACCAGGAACTCCGCCACGTCACAGGCGGGACTGCCGCGCGCCGACCGGGTTACAGGAACTCTCCCCGCCGCACGGCCCCGACGAACGCCGACCAAGCCGCCGTGTCGAAGACCAGCGCCGGGCCCTTCGGGTCCTTGCTGTCGCGGACGGGGACGGCACCCAGGTAGGCAGCGCTGACCTCCACACAATTGCCGTTGCTGGCTCCGCTGTAGGTCGATTTACGCCAGCCGCTGAGGGCCGACGACTCGGGGAAGTACGGGCTACTCGACATGACCCAGTTCCCCTCGCCGCACCGCCTCAACAAACGCCGACCAGGCCACCACGTCAAAATGCAACGCCGGCCCGCCCGGGTCCTTGCTGTCGCGGACGGGCACCACACCGCTCGGGGCCACCGACGGCGCCCACTCGACGCAGTCTCCGTTACTGCCGCCGCTGTAGCTCGACTTGCACCACGTGGCCGTGGACAGATCCGCCATCACCTTGGGACCGCCTCTCTCGCGGCTACCAGCCTGGCGCCCACCACAGGCGCGCGACGCGACAGGGCCGCTAAGCGAACTCTCCCCGCCGCACGGCCCCAACGAACGCCGACCAAGCCACCGCGTCGAAGACCAGCGCCGGGCCCTGTGGGTCCTTGCTGTCACGGACCGGGACCAGGCTTGAGTAAGCCGCACTGACCTCCAAGCAATTTCCGTTGCTTCCGCCGCTGTAGCTCGACTTACGCCAACCGACCAGGGTTGACGCATCAGAAGCATCGTTACCGAGCTGCATGCGCATACTCCTCTTCAACTGCCTTGACAAATGACATGGATTCACGATGCGACAGCGCGTCGCCCAGAGCGAGATCGTAGGACACGAGGCATCGCTCGACTACCGCCGGCGAATCCAACACCGTGCCGGTGCTGAGTCCCTCCACGTAGGCGAGCGGCGCCATGTCATCGAAGCGCATCAGGGTGACGGGCCCCTCCAGAAGCGCGTGGGCGCCGAGACTGAACGGCAGTACATGCAGGCGAATGCGCTGCCGCGCGGCCAACTCGTAGATGTGTCGTAGCTGAGCGGCCATGACGGCTGGACCACCAACAACGCGCCGCAGCACTGCCTCGTCCAGGAGCGCCCACAGCTCCGGGCGCACGGGATCGTCCAGAATGTCGGCACGCGCGAGGCGTGTGCGAATCCCGTCAGCACGCTCTTCTTCACTCCTGCGGGGAAAATGTGCCTCGAACACCGCCGCCGTGTAGTCCGCTGTCTGAAGCAGTCCAGGCACCAGCGACTGGCCGTACTCGCGAATCATCACGGCCTGCGGTTCCATCACGGCCACGCCCGCGAAGAACGAAGCGAGTTTGCTCTCGGGTAGAAAGCGCCGAAAGACGCCACCCGTCTCAAGAGCCTGGTCAAGGCGTTCCGCGTCCTCAACCGAAGGGAAGCGACGGCCCGCCTCGATGTGGGCGATGTGCGAACGCGACATCACAGCGCGCGCTCCCAGTTCCTCTTGAGTCCAGCCTCGCGCCTCTCGACGTTCCCGCAGTTCGTCGCCGTACGCGTTGCGGTGTGCTGGTCCGTCTGTGAGCGCCATGTGGTGACCCCTTCGTGCTCAGTGCTTTGGCACGCCAAACCCTCTAGCGACCGTACTCCGTCGCCTCCCACTCTGTAATCGGTCCAGTGCAGTACGTGAGAAAGGGGTGCCTGGCCATGAGCAACAGTGCACATGTGGGGAACAACTCGGTGGGGCACGAACAACAGCAGTCGGCTAACGACACAAGCGATCACCTGATCGCCGAGGCAGCCCCGGACACCAGCGTGGCGCGGAACCGTGAGTCCATCCAACTGGCCATGAGCCGCGAACTGTTGGCCCACGCCAAGGACGTACTCTCCGTCCCCCGCCAGCCCGCCCACGTACTCCGCTACACCTGCGCCCGGCTGACCGAGAGCCTGGACGACGTGCTGAGCGTGGCCGACGAGCGCGGTCAGCGCCTCACGGCGGGTGAGCCGAAGTCTCGTGGGCCCGCGCTGTACTGGGGCAACCCGGCCCACGACGACTGCGGTCACACCGGCCGAGAGGCCGGCCCCGCATGACGTACGCCGTGTACCGGTTCGTCCAGCACACCATTCGCCAGGCGCCGGAGGGTGGCGTGACGTTCGAAGCGTTCTGCATGACCGCCGGTTGCCGGGCCGAGTCGGGTGGGTTCGAGGACCAGGACGACGCGCAGGACTGGTGCCTGCGGCACACCGGGCGCAACCCGGGGCACGACCTGTTCCGCCGCGTGGTCACCGACTACGCCCGCGTCCTCCGCGACGAGGAGTGAACCGCGCAGGCGTCGCGGGCCGTAGTGATCCAGGGGGCCGCCCCCGCGCGGGAGTTCGCGCCAGGGGCGGCCCCGCCGCGTGCGCGGTCGCGCCGCCGCGCGCGGGCGCGCTCCGTAGGCTCGGCGACCATGAAGGTACTGATATCCGTGGACATGGAAGGCGTCTCGGGGGTCGTGCACCCGAGCGAGACCAATCCGACCGGTTACGACTACGAGCGCGCGCGACAGCTCATGACCGCCGAGGCCAACGCCGCGATCGCCGGCGTGCTCGACGCCGAACCCGCCGCCACCGTGCTGGTCGCCGACGCGCACGGGCCGTTCCGCAACCTGCTGCCGGAGGCGCTGGACCGGCGGGCGCGGCTGGTGCGCGGGAAGCCGCGCCCGCTGGGCATGCTGGCCGGGCTCGACGGCTCGACCGAGGCCGTGCTGCTCGTGGGCTACCACGGGCGGGCCGGCGCCGGGCCCGCCGTCCTCGCGCACACCATGAGCGACGCCGTACTCGACGTACGCGTCGCCGGCCGCTCGCTGGGTGAGATCGGCCTGAACGCCGCGATGGCCGGACACCTGGGCGTGCCGGTGGTGCTGCTGAGCGGCGACGACACGGCTTGCGACGAGTTGTCCGAGCTGGTGCCGGGCGTCCGTACCGTCGCCGTCAAGCAGGCCATCGGGCAGAGTGCGGCCGTCACCCTGCACCCCGAGGAGGCCCGGGAGCGACTGCGCGACGCGTCCGCCAGGGCCGTCACGCGGGCCGGGCTACGGGGGCAGCGGCTGGCCTTCCCGGGCCCGGTGGAGGTCGAGGTCGACCTCGCCAACCCGACCACGGTGGACCTGGCCACCCTCGTACCGGGCGTCGTGCGCGTCGCGGGCGGCCGTACGGTCGCCTTCACCGCCGCCGACTTCGCCGAGGCGTACCGGCTGGTGCTCCTCCTCGTACAGCTCGGGACGATCAAGCCGGGGTGACCCCACGCGGGCGCGGGCCGGGGGCGGGCTCGGGTCGCGCCTTGGGGGGCCTGACCCCGTCCCTGCCCACCGGATGGCGACCGCACAGGTCCAGACCTGCCGTCAAGGTCGCTCTGCCGGTCGATACGTCACCAGATTTGGACGGCCCACGCTCCGCACCAGCGGAACCGACCTTTCCGGCAGGCACGATATGCGAGCTCAATTCAACCCATCGGGCCCAAGGAGCACTCATGGCGATACGTATGGCGAAGTCCGGCAAGGTCGCCGTCGCGGCGTTGTTCCTCTTCGCGGCCGCGTCGACCTCGACGGCCGCCGCCGTGGAGAACGACCGGTCGAGTAATCGGCTCGGCACGTGGACCTGGTACAACCACAACTCGGGCAAGTGCCTGGAGATCCGTGGGGGCGGCACCGCCGACGGCGCCGGCGCCGTCCAGTGGGGCTGCGACGGCAGCGCCTGGCAACTGTGGACCAACACCAACGGCGGCACGCTGACCGAGATCCGGAACGGCAACACGGGCAAGTGCCTTGAGGTGTTCAGCGGAGCCTCCGCCGACGGCGCCCCGGTCGGTCAGTGGAGCTGCAACGGTGCCAACTGGCAGAAGTGGCGCGTGCAGTCGAACGGCGACGGCACCTACCACATGACCAACCACAACTCGGGCAAGTGCCTTGAGGTGCGCGGAGGCGGCACCGCCGACGGCGCCGGTGTCGTCCAGTGGAGCTGCAACGGCGCCAACTGGCAGAAGTGGAAGTAGCCCAAGCCGGCCGGCCTACCGAGCCGCCTCACCCCGCAGTCCCGCACTCCTGAAATCGCGCCCCTCCCGCTCCCTCCACTTCTGAGCAGCGCCAAAGCCCGGGCCCAGCGACGAGCGCGCGCCACCGGAATCCGCCGGTCGGCGCGCGTACCGCTGCCCGGGGCGCTGCCGCGCCGCTGGCCCGCGCCTGGTCAGCCCCGGGCCCCGCGGGCCTACCCCGTCCGCAGCCCCCGCAGCAGCAGGGCGACCAGGCGGCGGGGGTCGTAGTCGGGGTCGCTGTCGCGGCCGATGCAGAGGTTGCCGACGCCGCGCATGAGTTCCTGCGGCGGCGTGCCGGGCTCGATCTCGCCGGCCTCGGCCGCGGCGTCGAGCAAGCGCGCGCAGACGGGCACCAACCGTTCCAGGAAGTAGGCGTGCAGCGCGGCGAAGCCGCCGCCGTCGGACTGCATGGCCTTGGCCAGGCCGTGCTTGGTGACCAGGAAGTCGACGAAGAGGTCCACCCACGCGCGCAGCGCGGCGAACGGCGAGTCCGCCTCGGCGAGCAGCGTCGGGCCGGCCTCGGCGCACGCGTCCACCTGGTGCCGGTAGACGGCGACGACGAGGTCGGAGCGGGTCGGGAAGTGGCGGTAGATCGTGCCCATGCCCACCCCCGCCTCGGCGGCGATGCGGCGGATCGGCGCGTCGACGCCCGAGGTGACGAACACCGCCGCGGCGGCGGCGAGCAGCGCCTGTTCGTTGCGCTGCGCATCGGCCCGCTTGCCCCTAGGCGGCGTCTTCCCGGACTGGCCCGCAGTCGGCATCACGTACTCCTACCAGCGACGTTGACAAAGCGGAACAGTGCTCCGTATCGTAATTGGAACAGCGCTCCGCTTTCAGCTTAGCTGAAGCCGGGCCCTCCCGTACGCCTCGCCCGCCGCGCCCGCCCCGGGCCCCGGCGGGCGACGCCCTCGAAGGGAACACCCAGCCCCATGAGTGACATGACGCAGTCGAACGACGCCGCCCTCGGGGCGCCCACTCCCGTCCTCTCGGTCAGCCCGGTCGTCCTCCCCACCCCCGAACGAGCCGTCGACCTGGAACTCCGCGTCTCCGCACCCGTCCACGGAACCAACCTGCCGATCCTCCTCCTCTCGCACGGCCAGGGTTACTCGAACCACCTCTCCTCACTGAACGGCTACGCGCCGCTGGCCCACTTCTGGGCGGCGCACGGGTTCGTCGTCCTCCAACCCACCCACCTCAGCTCGCGCTCGCTGAACCTGCCGCCGGACACCCCCGGGGGCCCCATGCACTGGCGCTCGCGCGCCGAGGACATGACGCGCGTCCTGGACCGGCTCGACGAGATCGAGGCCGCCGTGCCGCACCTCGCCGGCCGCCTGGACCGCGAGCGGGTCGCGGTCGCCGGACACTCGATGGGCGGGCACACCGCGAGCCTGCTGTTGGGCGCCCGGTACGTCGATCCGCGCGACGGCGGCGAGGTGATACTGGCCGAACCCCGGATCAGGGCGGGCGTGTTGCTCGCCGCGCCGGGGCGCGGGGGCGACGCGCTGGTCGAGTCGGCCGCCGAGTTCGTCGGTTTCCTCACCCACACGGACTACGCCACGATGACCACGCCCGCCCTCGTGGTCATCGGCGACCGGGACGACTCGTCCCACCTCACCCACCTCGGCCCGGCCTGGCACGCCGACCCGTACGCGCTGGCCCCCGCCCCCAAGACCCTGCTCACCCTGCACGGCGGGGAACACGGGCTCGGCGGGGTCTCCGGCTACGACGTCGCCGAGACGACGGACGAGAGCCCCGAGCGCGTCTCCGCCATCCAGCGCCTGACCTGCGCGTACCTCCGCAGCCAGCTCTACGCGGGCGACCCCGCCTGGCAGACGGTGAGCCAGGCCCTGACGACCGGCCCGAACGCGCTGGGCCAGGTCGAGTCGAAGTGAGCGGTGGATAGGCGGCGCCCTACCCCGGCATCCCTGTTTCGGTGTCCCTGTTGCGGCATCCCTGTCCGGCGCCCCCCGTCCCGGCGCCCCCCGTCCCGGCGCCCTCCGGCCCGGCATTCCCGTCCCGGCAAGGGCTGGGCCGCCGCGCCGCCCCCTCGGATACTGGCCGCATGGGATTCGTCGTCTTCATGACCCTGCCCGGCCTGGTCATCGCGCTGACGGTGGTGGCCCTCGTGGACCAACTCTTGCTCCGGGCGGGCCGCGCCGGGTTGCTCCCGTGGCGCAACAGCGCCCGGCAGGGCCAGATCTCGGCTACCGGCTTCGAGCAACTCCACGCCAGCTTCTCGCCGGGCAAGCAACACGAGCTGAAAGAACGCCAGTCGGCCCTCGTCCTGCCGGACGACGAGGACGACGGCGCCCCACCACACCGGACCACGGTCGACCTGGAGCGCGGGACGGTGGTGGTGCGGGTGTCGGGTGGGGGGCGGTAGGGGACGCGGCGTGGGGGTGGTCCGGCGTGGGGCCTACGGCCGGTATCGGCCGTGGCGGCAGCGCTAGGCCGCCAGCAGCGGGGTGAGTTCGGCGGCCCACTCCGGGTAGAGCGCGACCTTCTCCTCGTGCAGGGCGAGGACGTCCCGGGCCAGGGTGGGCGACATGTCGTCGGAGAGGTCCGGGCCGATGGCGATCCTGGCCAGGTACGGCATGATCTGCGGATCGCCGGCCAGGTGCACCGGGTCGTGCATGTAGCGCCGCAGGGCCGGCAGGTCGGCGATGCCCACGCAGAAGGCGTGGGTGAGGCGGTCGGGGTCGCCGAGGTTCTGGCCCACGGTCGAGAACGACACCGACTCGACGGCGGCCGTGCGCCGGAACACCTCCAGCACGCGCTCGCGCTCCTCCTCGGTCACGCTCTCCTTGAACGCGAAACGCAGCATGTGAACGATCACCTCTGCCTCACCTCTACCTTCTCGTTGAACCCACGGGTTCAAGAATCCTGTCTCGGAAGTTCAGCCTTAGACTGAACCCATGGGTTCAGAAATGTCAACGGGCGGCGGGGCGGCGCCCCGTGGGCGGACGGAGCGGCGGCAGGCGATCCTGGACGGCGCGTTCACCGTCTTCGCGCGGCAGGGGTACGCGCAGGCGTGCGTGAAGGACATCGCCCAGGAGGCGCGCGTCGCCAAGCCGACCGTCTACAACCACCTGCACGACAAGGAGAGCCTCTACCGCGAGGCCGTCGAGGCCGCCGCCGACCGGATCGGCGCGCGGAGCATCGCCGCCGTCGAGGGGCTGCGCGAGGCCGCCACCGACCGCGCCCCGCGCGACCGGCTCACGGCCGTGGCCCGCGACCTGCTCCGCACCTGGAACGACGAAGAGGCCCGTGCCGTACGGCAGTTGGCCTGCGCGCAGGCCGCGCAGTTCCCCGACCTGGCGGCGAGCGTCCGCGAGCGCACGGCCCTGCGCGTACGGTCCGCCCTCGCCGACCGGTTGGCCCGGCTGGCCCTCGCCGGCCACCTGCGCGCGAGCGACCCGGAGCAGGCCGCCGAACACTTCCTCTCGCTGCTCACCGGCCCGCTGGACTACCGCCCGACCGCCGACCCGGACACCGTCGCGGCCAGCGCCGTGGACGTCTTCCTGCGCGCGTACGGAGCCTGACCCGGCCGCCCTGGCCGTGGGGCCCGCGCGTGGGGCCGTCCGCCGGGGGCCCGCCGGGCGCTGACCGACGGACGACCTGGCCGGCCCACTCCGCGACCTCACCCACCGACTCCTTCCCGCACGCCCCGCACCCCCCGCACCGACTCGATCGCCCGCGCCAGGCTGTCCGCGCCGTGGCCGAGGGCTAGTTGGTCCGTGAACAGGGACTGGAGGGGGGCCAGCAGGTCCGTGGGGATGCCCTGGGCCTGGCTGGCGGTGAGGATGGAGGCGAGGCCGGCCGCGTTGATGTCCAGGTTGGAGGTCTCGGTGGCGTACGCGCCGGCGTCGATCTCGGCCGCGAAGCCCGGCAGCGCGGCGGCGGCGTCCCGGAGCCAGCGCACCAGCGGGTCGGTCAGGTCGGTGGCCGTGATGCCGTACGTCTCGGCGAGCGCCACCGCGTGGAAGAAGCCCGCGAACATGCCGTACATGCCGCTGAGGATCGCCGTGTCGTAGCCCGCCGCCGTCTCCGGGCGCTCGCCGGTGAACCGGGCCGAGCCGAAGAGTTCGAGCCGTTCGCGGTGGGCCGCGAAGGCCGCGGGCGAGCCGCTGTAGAGGACGAACGCGCTCGGCGTGCCGATGGTCTGCGGCACCGCGTACACGGCCCCGTCCAGGTACGACGCGCCCTGCGCGGCCACCCACGGGGCGATGTCGCCGACCTGTTCGGGGGTGCCGGAGGTGACGTTGAGCAGTACGCGGCCGGCGAGTACGTCGGCGGCGGGGGTGAGGAGGTCGCGCACCACGGCGTAGTCGAGCACGCAGACGATCACCAGGTCGGCCGCCGCGACCGCCTCGGCCACCGTCTCCGCGCGCCGCGCGCCCCGCTCGACCAGCGGTTCGGCACGGGCGGCCGACCGGTTCCAGACGGTCACCCGGTAGCCGGCGTCCAGGAGCGTCCCGGCCAGCACGCGGCCCAGGTTGCCGAGCCCGATGACCGCGATGTGCTGGTCGTGATCGTTCCCGGGTCGGGGCTGGGGCGGGGTGGTGGGTTGGGGCTGGGGCTGGGGCTGGGGTTCGGTGTTGGGCATGGCGTGGCTCCTGTGGCTGGTGTGGGTGTGGGTGTGGCCGGCGTACGTCGCGTACGTGGCGGGGTGCTCCACGGCGCCGGCTCGGCGGCCCCCGGGGCGTGGTCTCACCCTGCGGGTGGGGGCTGCCGGTCGGCTGTCGGTTCGCTGTCGGTCGCCCGACGCGGGTGGGCGCGCCGGTGGGAACGCGGGCGGGGAGCGCGGGCGGGCGCGCCGGTAGGCACGCGGGCGGGGAGGTGGCGGGAACGCGGGTGGGAACGGTCGTTCGAGGCGGCGGGCTATCGTGATCTCCATGCGATTCGGGGTGCTGGGCCCGCTCGCCGTGTGGACGGCGGACGGCGCGCCCGTGCCGGTCCCGGGGGCGAAGGTGCGGGTGCTGCTCGCGCGGCTGCTCGTGGACCCGGGGCGGCCGGTGGCCGTGGAGCGGCTGGTGGACGCCCTGTGGGACGACGACGCGCTCCCCGCGCACCCGACCAACGCACTCCAGGGCAAGGTGTCGCAGCTCCGCCGCGTGCTGGCGGCGGCCGAGCCGGGCGGTCGGGACCTGCTCACCGCCGGCCCGGCCGGCTACGCGCTCCGGGCCGGCGCCCCCGCTGACGTTCCCACTGCCACGGACGGCGCGGCTGTCGACGCGGCCCACTTCGCCGCGCTGCTCCGCCAGTCCCGCGACACGGCGGACCCGCGCGACCGCGTGCGGGTGCTGACGCGGGCGCTTGAGCTGTGGCGCGGCGAGGCGTTCGCCGACTTCGCGGACCGCCCGTTCGCGCGGGCGGCCGTCACCCGGCTCGACGAGGACCGGCTGACCGCGTGGGAGGAGCGCGCCGAGGCCCGCCTCGCGCTGGGCGAACACGCCGCGCTGACCGGCGAGCTGAGCGCCCTGGTCGAGCGCTACCCGCTACGGGAGCGGCTGCGGGCCGCGCACCTGCGGGCCCTCTACCTGGCCGGGCGGCCGGGCGAGGCCCTGGCGGAGTACGCCGCGCTGCGCCGCCGCCTGGCCGACGAACTGGGCCTGAGCCCGAGCCCCGAACTCGCCGCCCTCCAGCAGGCCATGCTCCGCCAGGACCCGTTCCTCGACGCGCAGCCGGCCCCGCCCGGGGCGCGCGTCACGGGCGGGGCCGCGCCCGGTGCGGTGCCGAACCGCGTACCGGGCCCCGCCGCCCCGGCGTCCCCCCGCCCCGGCCCGGACCCCGACCCCGGCACCCGCCCCGGCCCAGGCCCCGGCCTGGGCCCCGGCCCCGGCAACCTGCCGGCCCCCGTCTCGCCGCTCATCGGCCGCGCCGACGCCGTGTCCGCCGTCGCCGAACTCCTCGGCCCGCACCGCCTGGTGACCCTCACCGGACCGGGCGGCGTCGGCAAGACACGCCTCGCCCTCGCCGCAGCGGCCCGGCTCCGGGGCCGCGCCATCACCCCGTACGCCGACGGCCCGACCGCTGGGGATCCGTCCGCCCACGACGCGACCACCGGTGGCGGCTTTCCGGACGGGGTGTGGCTGGTGGAACTGGCCACTCTCGACACCGAAGCCCAGGCGGACCCGGACGCGGGCGCCGGCGCGAACCAGGACGCGTACGAGCCGGGGCCGCACGACGCGGGCACGTACGCCGTGGTCGAGCGCGTGCTGAAGGTGCTGGCCATCCGCGACGACATCCCGCACTCGCCCAGCCCCCAGCCCGACCTTGGACCCGATCCCGATCCCGATCCCGATCCCGGACCCGATTCCGCCTCCGCCCCTGACCCCACCCCCACCCCCGCTCCCGATTCCGGCCGAACGGCTCCCCCGCGCGCGTGCGGGTCCGCCCGGCTCGATCGGTTGGTGGGGGCGGTGCGCGCGATGCGGGTGTTGCTGGTGCTGGACAACTGCGAGCACCTCGTGGAGCCGGTCGGGCGCGTGGTGGCGGCGCTGCTGCGGGCCGCGCCCGGGCTGTGCGTGCTGGCCACCAGTCAGGAACCACTCGGCGTCGCCGGGGAGCGGGTGTGGCCCGTACCGCCCCTGGAGCTGCCGGCCCCGGCGAGCGACGCGGACCCGTCCGCCCTCGAAGAGTTCGGTTCCGTCCAGCTCTTCGTGGCCCGCGCGGCGAGCGCCCCCGGCTTCGCCCTCACGGCGGCCAACGCCCCGGCCGTCGCGGCGCTCTGCCGCCGCCTGGACGGCCTGCCGCTCGCCCTGGAGTTGGCGGCGGCCCGGGTCCGCACGCTGGGCGTGCACGGGCTCGCCGCGCGCCTCGACGAGCGGCTCACCCTCCTCTCCGGCGGCCACCGCGACGCCCCCGCCCGCCACCGCACCCTGCGCACGATGATCGACTGGAGCTGGGGGCTCCTCACCGACCCCGAGCGCGCCGTGCTGCGCCAACTCGCCGTCTTCGCGGGCGGCTGCACGCCGGAGGCGGCCGAGGCCGTGTGCGGCCAGGCGGCGGTCGCGGGGCAGGACGGCTCCGGCCGGGTGCTCGACGTGCTCGCCCGGCTGGTGGAACGGTCCCTGGTGGTGCTGGACGACGGGCCGATGGGCCCGCGCTACCGGCTCCTGGAGTCGGTGAGCGCGTACGGCGCGGAGCGGCTGCGCGCGGCCGGCGAGGCGGACGCCGTACGCGAGCGGCACGGCCGGTACTACGCCGACCTCGCGGAACGGGTCGCGCCCCGGCTGCGCGGGCCCGAGCAACGGCACTGGCTTGAGCGCCTGGACGACGAGGGAGCCAACCTGCGCCGGGCGCTCGACCACGCCGTACGCCATGACGCTCGCGGCGACCGCGCGTTGCGCCTGGTGAACGCGCTCGCCTGGTACTGGGTGGTGCGCGGCCGGCTCGCCGAGGCCGGCCGCGCGCTGGCCGCCGCCCTGGCCACGGGCCCGCACCCGCCCGCTGCCATCACCCCACCCCGCGCCCTGGCCACCGCCTGGCACACCGCCATCGCCCTCACCACGGGCACCGTCGAGCACCCGGTAACCATCGACCACCCGAGTCGCGTCGGGCACCCGGGCCACGTCGCGGAGCCGCCCAACCCGACGGCGATCGACGCCCCCGGCGCCCCCGGCATCCCCGAGAACACCGAGATCGCCGACATCGTCGGCATCGCCGACACCCCCGCCGTCGCTGAGCCCGGGGAAGGCGGCTCCGGGGCCCGCATTCGGGCCGTCCTGCGGGCGTACGACGCGCTGGACGACCCGCACGGCCGCGCCACCGCGCTGTGGCTGCTCGGCACGGCCCAGTTGGGGGCCGGGGACGTGGCGACCGGTGAGGAGTTGGTCGACCAGGCCCTCGCCGGGTTCCGCGCGCTGGGTGACACCTGGGGCACCGCCGCGGCGCTCAGCGTGCGGGCCCGGCACGCGATGGCGCGCGGCGACCTCGACGCGGTGCGGCACGACGGCGAGTTGAGCGCGCGTCTCTTCCGCGGCCTCGGCGACCGCTGGGGCCAGGCACAGACCGTCTTCCCGCTCGCCACGCTGGCCGAGATCACCGGCGACTACCCGCGCGCCACCCGACTGCACCGCGCGGGCCTGGAGATCGCGGAGGAGTTGGGCCTGGGGGCGGAGGTGTCCCGGCGCCACACGGGGCTCGGCCGCATCGCCCTGCTGACCGGCGACACCGCGCGGGCCCGCGCCCACCACACCCGCGCGCTCCACCTGGCCCGCGCGCAGAACTTCCGATCCGGCCAGGTCAGCGCCGAGATCGGGCTCGCGCTCGGGGCTCGGGCCGAGGGCGACCTCGACACGGCCGAGCACCATCTGGACGCGCTTCTGGACTGGTTCCGGGAGACGGGTTACGGCCCGGGCGGCAGCCTCGTCCTGGCCGAACTGGGCTTCGTGGCCGAACTGCGCGGCGACGCGGCCACCGCGCTCGCCCGGCACCTGGACGGCTACGCCGTCGCGCGCGGGCTCGGCGACCCGCGCGCGCTCGCCCTGGCCCTGGAAGGGTTGGCGGGCGCGCGGGCCCTGGCCGGCGCGGCCGATGACGCCGCCGCGCTGCTCGGCGCCGCCGCGGCGGCCCGCGACTCGGTGGCCAGCCCGCTGCCGCCGGCCGAGCGCACCGACGTGGACCGCGTCACGGCGGCGGCCCGCGCGGCCCTCGGCGCACCGGAGTTCGCCACCGCCTTCGCCCACGGCACCCGCCTGTCCCCCGCGGACGCCGTACGGGACCACGTCCCCGGCCGCAGCGCGTCGTGGCCCCCCTGACCTGCTGCCCCTCGCGATCGAGACGCGCCACGCGGCAACCGCACGCCCCCGTCCCGCGTCTTCGCCCTCGCGCACGACAGGCACGACAGGCACGACAGGCACGACAGGCACGGCAGCAAGCACGGCAGGCACAACGGGCGCGGCAGGCACGACAAGGCACGACAAGCACACGGAGAACGGTGGCGGGGGAACGGTGAACGACGTCAGCTACGCCGAGAGGTCATGGGTTCCCCTGGCCGTCACGGTCGAACTCAACGACAGGTCGCTGCGGGTCGGCGGGACCCGTACGCCGCTGTCCCACCTCAACATGGTGGCGATGGCCGACGCGTTCCTGCGCGGCCAGTGGCTCGGCGGGGGCGGGGCCGAGCGCCCGCTCGACGGGCTGCCCACGGGCAGCGGCGTCGTACCGGTGGTCCGCGCCTCGGGCTCGGTCAAACCGGTGAAGGCACGCCGGGCGCGGGAGTTCGCCGACGCGCTGGGGCAGATGGCCGTGCGCGTGAGCGGCGGCGCCGAGGCGGTGGCCACGGCCGCCGCCCAGGCGCGCGGCGAGGGCGTACCGCTGTGGATAGCCCGCCGCCAGGCGCCCGGGCCGACCGGCCCCATCACCGTGACCGTCGACCGCCGGCTGGTGCGCGCCGACGTGTGGGGCGCGGACACGCCGGTCGTCCGCCTGCGCGGCCCGTACGGCATGCCGTACGGAACCCGGGACGCGGCCAGCCTGCTCACGGTGACCGTCGACGAGCGGCCGGCGTCGCTCGCCGTGCGGCAGAGTTGGCGCAAGTCGCAGCGCGCCGTCACCCTGCGGACCGAGCGGGGCGAGTGGGAGCTGCGCCGGTACGACCACCGCGGTTCCGAACTGCGCCGCGACGGCCGGCTGGTGGCCCGCCTGACCCGGGCCGAGCCGGCCCGCACCCGCGACCAGCCGCTGCTGCCGCTCGCCGGCGTGCGCTACGAGAGCGCGGACCCGCTCGACGCCGTGCTGGCCCAGTTCTTCGCGATCGCCTTCGCCCTCGGCGACGGCACCGGCTCGATCCGCTTCGGCACCCGCCGCCCCGCTCCCGACCCGGGCGAGCCGATCACCTGGGAGCAGCCGTGGTTCACCCACATCGGCGGCGGCAGCGACGACTCGGGCGGCGGCTCCGGCGGGGACGGCTGGGGTGACGGCGGCGGGAGCGACGGCGGCGGAGGCGATGGTGGCGGGGGCGGCGACGGGGGTGGCGGGGGCGGGGGCGACTAGGCACGTCCGCCGACGCCACGCGCGGCTCCAACTGCCAAACACAGTGCGGTTGTTGCGGCGGTGCTACAGGCACATGTACGGGCGGCCCGGTGACTTCCGGAGGGCGTTCGCGCACCCGTACCGTGCTGTGGCGATCACCGAGCGTCGCGCCGAGAGGAAGCTGGTGCAGCATGTCCGTCACCGACGAGTACCTGGCCAACAACGAGACGTACGCCGCTTCCTTCGAAGGGCCGCTGCCGCTGCCGCCCTCCCGTCACGTGGCGGTGGTGGCCTGCATGGACGCGCGGCTGAACGTGTACGCGGCGCTGGGCATCCGGGAGGGTGAGGCGCACGTCATCCGTAACGCCGGGGGCGCGGTCACCGAGAACGAGATCCGGTCGCTGGCGATCAGCCAACGGCTGCTCGGCACGCGGGAGATCGTGCTCGTCCACCACACCGACTGCGGGATGCTGACGTTCTCGGACGACGCGTTCCGGCGGCAGATCGAGGAGGAGACGGGCATCCGACCGCCGTGGGCGGCGGAGGCGTTCGGCGACGTGGAACAGGACGTGCGGCAGTCGGTGCGGCGGATCAAGACCAGCCCGTTCGTGCCCCACACGGACGCCGTGCGCGGCTTCGTCTTCGACGTGGCGACGGGGCGCCTCAACGAGGTGAGGTGACCGAGGGCTCCGGGCGGGGCGCCGGGGCCGGTGAGCTCCGGGCGGGGCGCCGGGGCCGGTGAGCTCCGGGCGGGGCGCCGGGGCCGGTGAGCTCCGGGCGGGGCGCCGGGGCCGGTGGGCTTCTGGCGGGTCCACCGGCCCCGGTACGGCCGAGCGTCGGGCCGGGCCCGAGCGCCCGCCGCGCGGGCCCCGCTGACCGGCCGCCCCCGCCCGGGCCGCCGCCTACACCACCCCGGCCCCGCCCGCGATCCGGTTGATCTCCCGGCTGCGCACCACCCGTTCGCCGCCGCCGCGCCGCCCGACGACGGCGATCATGGCCTGCCCCAACCGCTCCGTCGAGGTCACCTGCCCGGGCGCGACCCGGCGCAGCACCGGGTAGGCCCAGGAGGTGGCCGCGTACGCCGCCCGGTACAGCGGCGTCTTGGACCGCTCGCCGTGCACCGGGTGGATGTAGTTCGGCCGGAACAGGTACGCGTCCAGGCCGTCCATCGCCAGCAGCGCGTTCTCCGTCTCCCCCTTGACCCGCGCCCACCTGGCCCGGGACCGGCCGGTGCCGTCGGTGCCCTCGCCGGAGACGTAGGTGAAGGTGAGCCCCGAGCTGCGCTCGGCCAGCTCGCGCGCCCCGGCGAGCGTGTAGTCGTACGTCACCCGCCGGTACTCCGCCGCGCTCCTGCCGCTGGCCGATATGCCCAGGCACCAGAAGCAGGCGTCGAGGCCGGCCAGCTCGGTGCCGATGGGCGCGAAGTCGGTGAAGTCGCCGTGGATGACCTCCCGCAGCTTGGGGTGGGGCCGCCCGAGCGAGGTCCGGCCGACCGCGAGCACGCTCTCCACCCGGGAGTCGAGCAGGCACTCCCGCAGCACGCCCTGGCCGACCATCCCGGTCGCGCCGAAGATCACTACCTTCACGGCAAGCCGTCCCCTCTGTCGATCCACCGATCCACCGATCCACCGATCCGCTTCGCGAGCCGGGTACGCGCCGTACCGGCCACCCACCCACCCGCCGACCCGATCTTGCCCCGCCCGGGCCGGGCCCGCCATGGCCGGGCACCGGACGCCTGGCCACCGCCCGCCCAGCGCGGCGTCACCTGCCCCCGCGCGCCCGGACCCGCGGGCCCCGGCGTGGCGCGCGGTCGCGGAGGGCGGGGGTGCGGGAAAGGATGGCCGTACCGTACGTCCCCCGCGACCGCCCGGCACGAGAGGAGGACGGGGACAGCCCGGGCCGCGTCCGCCGCCGGCCCCGGCGCCCTGACCGCCCATGGACACCAGCATCCGGCTCGCCCAGGAGCCCGCCGCCGACGCCCTGCTCAGCCGCAGTCCGCTGGCCACCCTGATCGGCATGCTGCTCGATCAGCAGGTCCCGATGGAGTGGGCCTTCGCCGGTCCGCACACCATCGCCAGCCGGCTGGGCGCCGACGACCTCGACGCCCACGACATCGCCGGCCGCGACCCGGAGGAGTTCGCCGCGTTGCTGTCCGCCAAGCCCGCCGTGCACCGCTACCCGGGCTCGATGGCGGGGCGCGTGCAGCAGCTCTGCGCGTATCTGGTCGAGCACTACGACGGCGACCCCACCAACCTGTGGCGCGACTGCGACGACGGCAGGGAGGTGCTGCGCCGCCTGAACGACCTGCCGGGCTTCGGCAAGCAGAAGTCCCAGATCTTCCTGGCCCTGCTCGGCAAGCAACTCGGCGTGCGGCCGGCGGGCTGGCGGGAGGCGGCGGGGGCGTACGGCGAGGAGGGCGCGTACCGCTCCGCCGCCGACATCACGGGCCCCGAGACGCTGGCCAAGGTCCGCGCGTACAAGCAGAGCGCCAAGCAGGCCGCCCGCGCGGCCAAGGGCGAGACGGGCAGTGGGACGAGCGGCGTGGCGGGCGGCGGGGCGCGGAAACCGGCCGCCGGGGGCGGGCGTGGCGGGGCGAAGCCGCGCGGTTGAGCCGGAGCCGACCGGGGTCAGTGCGCGTCAGCTCCCGATATGCGGCCCTATGTCGGCTCCGTACTCTCCGCTCATGGCTGCGCCGGGTGCCACCGGCCCGGTAGGCTTTCCGTGTGATCTTCAAGCGCATCGGAAACGGGCGGCCGTACCCCGACCACGGCCGGGAAAGCACCCGCCAGTGGGCGGATGTGGCCCCACGCCCGGTACGTCTTGACCAGCTCGTCACCACGAAGCAGCAGCTCGATCTGGAGACGCTGCTCGCGGAGGACTCGACGTTCTACGGCGACCTGTTCGCCCACGTCGTGAAGTGGCAGGGCGACCTGTACCTGGAGGACGGGCTGCACCGCGCGGTGCGCGCGGCGTTGCAGCAGCGCCAGGTGCTCCACGCCCGCGTGCTGGAACTGGGCTGACGCACCCGCTCGGCCGACCGCGTCGGGCGGTGCTTTCGGCTGCGCCGATCGGGTTGGGGCCGACTCGAACGGTTGATCATTTAGTAGGCATGAGCGGCTGACCGCACTACGCTGCCGACATGAGCATGCTGACGCCCCCCGGCATGGGCGGAAAGTACCGCATCACGGGTGACCGGTACCCGCGAATGCGCCGCCCCAGGAATCGCCATCGGATCGTGTTCGCGGCCATCGGCTCAGCCCTCGCCCTCGGCGTCATCGGCTGGGGAACGCTCCAGCTCATCGACGTGTTCACCGGCGGCGGTGGCAGCACCGCGCACGCCTCCGAGGACCGTGGCGCCTGCGAGCCACAGGGCACGCCGTCGCCCTCGGCCAGACCGCTCCCGAAGCCGGCGGCCATCACCGTCAACGTCTACAACGCCACGACCCGCGGCGGCCTGGCCAAGGAGACCGCCGACGAGCTGCGCAAGCGCGGCTTCAAGGTCGGCAAGGTCGGCAACGCCCCGGCCGCGTACGACAAGAAGGTCAAGGGCGCCGGCGTGGTGCTCGGCCCCAAGACGGCCACCGACGGCCGCACCGACGTGCTCGGCACGCAGCTCGCCGGCGCCCAGACCAGGACCGACGCCCGCAAGGGCCAGGACCTCGACCTGATCATCGGCGACGGCTACCGCAAGCTGGCCGCCGAGCGGGACGCGCGGCGGGCGCTCACCGCGCTCTCCCAGCCGGCGCCCCGCCCCAGCACGAACTGCTGACCCGCTCGGCCGCCGGGCCGCTGACCCGCCGGCCGTCGACCCACCGGCCCGCGCCTGCCGTAACCCGGAGCGCTCCGGTTCGCCTCCACCCCCGCTCCCCCGCCTCGGGGGGCGGCGGGCCGCCCGTGGGTTCAGCCCGCGGTGCCGTACATCCGGTCGCCCGCGTCGCCGAGCCCGGGCACGATGTACCCCTTCTCGTCCAGCCGCTCGTCCACGGACGCGGTGACCACCGTCACCGGCGTCCCCGCCAGCTCCCGCTCCATCACCTCGACGCCCTCCGGCGCCGCCAGCAGGCACAGCGCCGTCACGTCGTCGGCGCCCCGCCCGATCAGCTCCTTGATGGCCGCGACGAGCGTGCCGCCCGTGGCCAGCATCGGGTCCAGGACGTACACCTGGCGGCCGGAGAGGTCGTCGGGCATCCGGGAGGCGTACGTCGACGCCTGGAGCGTCTCCTCGTTCCGCACCATCCCGAGGAAGCCCACCTCGGCCGTGGGCAGCAGCCGCACCATGCCGTCGAGCATGCCGAGACCGGCCCGCAGGATCGGCACGACGAGCGGGCGCGGGTGCGAGAGGCGCACCCCCGTCGTGCGGGTGACCGGGGTCTCGATGTCCACCTGCTCGGTGCGCACGTCGCGCGTCGCCTCGTACGCGAGCAGGGTGACCAGCTCGTCGGAGAGGCGCCGGAAGGTCGGACTGTCGGTGCGCCGATCGCGCAACGTGGTGAGCTTGTGCGCCACCAGCGGGTGGTCGACGACGTGGATACGCATGGCAACGACAGTAACCGAGTACACGTACGACGACCGCTTCGCGCCCGGCCGCCGACAGTCTGTCGCCTCGGTGGCATCAAACCACCGATTCGGGGGAAAGTGGGCACGTACGCCCGGCCCACCGCACCGGAGCCGGGCCCCGCCCGAGGTGGTGTGTCATGTCCGACCCAGACAAACGCGGCGCCCAGACAACGCCGGAGGACGAAGCCGACCGGCGCCGACGACGCGCCGCGTTCCTGCGCGAACTGCACGAGGCGCGCGAGCTGCGCGACCGCGTCCAACCCCGCCGCGCCCGCGCGGCGCGCATGCGACAGGCCATGCGCATGCGCACCTTTCGCTGGTAGCGGAGCGACGAGAGCGCCCCCGCCGGCGGTGGCGCGCCTGTACGACCGGCGCGCCGCCCCGGGGGCCCGCCGCGACACACCGCCCGCGCGGGGCGCGTTTGACCGCCGTCGCGGGCGGACGTCCGGTCGCGCGAGGCCGGCCGCCGCGGCGCGCGGGCCGACCCCGCCGAGCACCCCCCACCCATCGCCGACGACGCCCCGACACACCCCGGCTGAGCAGCGGGCGCGCGCCGGTCGAGCGCGCGCTGAGTGATCACCGAACTACCGAACGTACGTCCGGATCACCGAGCGCTTCCAGGGATGATCCGTCAGTGACAACGCGTCAGAGAGCCGCCCGACGCACTTCGGAAGACCCTTCGCGGCGCGCTGGTTTCTGCCACGATTCCGAGTGGCGGGGCGCTGCCCCGTCGGTCCCGGCACGCCTATGACCAGTGGGAGAGTCACGGTGTACTTCGCCGCACTGCTCGCGCGCACCGAAGACGGGTGGGAAGCGAGCGACACAGACCTCGACGACGTCGAGTCCCTGTCCGATCTGACCGAGCTGGCCCGGGGGGCCGCGGTCGATGAGGAAACGGTGCTCGTCTACATCGAGCAGGAAGAAGCGTGGTTCGGCCTCGTTCGGGTGGACGGCGAGGACGACCCGCGCACCTACGTATCGGACGCGGCGGCAGCCGCCCGCAGCTCGTACGGCGCGATGCTCACCGACGAGCTGACCGAACACGACGCGGAAGCCGATCTCGACCGGCTGGTCGACCTCGACGGCACGGAGGACGGTGAACCCGACGCGGAGGAGGACGACGACGTCGCGCCCGACATCGCGGGCGAGGCCGTGCCGGCCGGCCCGCTCGGCGACCCGGAGGTCCTCGCCGACCTCGGCATCAGCGCCAAGGAGCTGCGCGCACTGGGCGATGACGCGCTCAGTGAGATCGCGGACGTCCTCGGCTGTGGGGAGGTTCTGGAGGCGGTGCGCTGACGGCAGCTGAAGCCGCCGCCCGCCGTCGGCCGGGCGGCGGGACGGCCGCACACTGGTGCCATGACTGATCCCCTGCGCGCCCCCTGGCTCGGGCCGATGCGGCACGCCCTGGAGGAGGCCGTACGGGCTCCGGAGACCGGCGACGTCCCGGTCGGCGCCCTGGTCCTGGGCCCGGACGGCTCCGTGCTCGGCCGGGGGCGCAACGAGCGCGAGGCGACCGGCGACCCCACGGCCCACGCCGAGGTGCTCGCCATTCGCGAGGCGGCGGCCCAGCTCGGCGAGTGGCGGCTGACCGACTGCACGCTGGTGGTCACGCTGGAGCCGTGCACGATGTGCGCGGGGGCGATCGTCCTCGCGCGCCTCGACCGGGTCGTCTACGGGGCGGTGGACGAGAAGGCGGGCGCCGTCGGCTCCCTGTGGGACGTCGTACGCGACCGCCGCCTCAACCACCGCCCCGAGGTCATCCACGGCGTCCTGGCCGACGAGTGCGCCGCCCTGCTGACCCACTTCTTCCGCGACCGCTAGGCCCGTCTCCGCCCCCGCCTCGTACGGGCCGCCCCAGGTGCCACACGCGCCACAAACGGTACGGAAACCCTCCAAATCCTCTCCGCCCCGGAACCGATTTCGGCGCACGGCCCACCGTCCGCTAAGCTCTCTCTCGGTAGCGTGTCCGAGCGGCCTAAGGAGCACGCCTCGAAAGCGTGTGAGGGGGCAACTCCTCCGTGGGTTCAAATCCCACCGCTACCGCTTCTGGGAAACCGCCCCTGACCTGTGAGAACGGGTCAGGGGCGGTTTTTCGTTGTCGCGCGCCGGGTGGCCGGTGCGTCGTCGGGTGCCGTACGACAGGCCGCCGAAGCGGCCCGAGCCCTGGTGGCAGGGGCCTAACGGCCGGGCGTTACCCGCTCACGTCGGTGCGGCTGCGGGACGTGACCGAGGTGTTGTCGGAACGTCAGCGGCCCCGGGAAAGGTGGTGCCCACGCCGCGGGAACGACACCGAAGAGTCCCGCACCGCACGTAGGAGGAACCGCTCATGCGCACTTCTCGGACTCGCACCGCCACCCTGGCCGCCGTCACCGCCGCGCTGGCGCTGGGCCTGACCGCGTGCGGCAGCTCCGACGACGGCTCGAAGGCGAAGGGCGACAAGACCACCGGCACCACGCAGAACCAGACCGTGCCCCCCGAGGACGGCGACGGCGGCAAGGGCAGCACCACCGGCGGCGCGGACGGCGGCGCGGACGGCGCGGGCGACAAGAGCGCCAAGGGCGGCGCGGAGCGGGCCAGCGGCGGCGGTGGCACCAAGGAGGCCGCGCGTGCCAAGACGGCCCCGGACACGGCGGACAACGGCACGACGGCCGACGTCCAGCAGTGCGTCGGCGACGAGATCACGGTCAACGCGGACCACCGCTTCGCCGGCGAGCAGGGCGACCACCTGCTGCTCACCGTGGCGAACACGGGCGACGAGCCGTGCTGGGTCACCTCGTACCCGTCCGTGAAGCTCGGCGACGACCTCGACGACCCGGCACCGCTGCCGCACTCGGAGAAGGACCGCCCGGGCGGCGACGAGCGGATCACGCTCCACCCCGGCACCCCGGTCTACAGCGCGGTGAACCTCTTCGACCACGGCACGGACAACCGCACCGCCACCTCGTTCGCGATGGCGCTGCGGGACACGAACGGCCAGACCCAGCCCTACTACTCCATCGACGTCAAGGGCGACCAGCCGGAGTTCACCTGGACCGAGGCCGACGTGCTGAACTGGAGCACCGAGAAGCCGTACGACTTCTGAGCCTCCACAGGCCACACCTCGGCGCAGTTCGACCCCGCGAAACCGTCAGCGAGCGGCACGGCCCACCCTCCGACGGCGCCCACACGCTCCGACGGCGCCCACATGCTCCGACCGCGTGGACGCCCGGAACGTCCGAGGGCGTGCAGCCTCGTGGTGACGGGCTCGTCTCCCGGCACAACCGCCACCACAACCGCCCCCGCTGCCGGAGAACCGCCCCCGACCTGGGAGAACAGGTCGGGGGCGGGGTGTTTTCCCGGCCGCCGGGAGCGCGGCGCCCGCCCGCGCGTGAGCCCCCGTCGTGCGAGCCGGGGGTGCGTGGCTCGCGCTCGTGGGTGGGACGGCTCAGGGGCCCACGGCCGGGGGCGCGGCGGGGGCTGCCAGTTGCGGGGGCGAGGGTTGCAGTTCGGCCAGGACGAGGGCGCTGGAGGGGATGGTGGCGCGTACTTCCAGGAGGCCGACCAAGGCGGCGTGGAGGCGTTCGACACCTTCGTACGCCTCGTGCGCCAGGACGAGACGGGCGCGGGTCTCCAGGTTCTGCCAGGCGTAGCGGCGGCGGAGGTTGGCCATCTGTCGGGCGTCCGCGCGCAGGAAGCTCGAACCGGCCGAGAAGCCCGCCGACAGGAGGGCCAGCACGGCGGCCGGTACGCGGGCGCCGGCCGAGGCGAGGCCGGCGGCGCCGGAGATGCCGGCCAGGACGGCGGCGGGGAACCCGAGGAAGAGGAAGGTGGCGTTCCACAGCTTGCCGCGGCGCTGGGCGCGCCGGGCGCCGATGTGCGCCTCGGTCAGGATCTGCTCGACCTCGCCACAGAGGTGGCGCCGGCGCGCTTCGGTGTTGTCGGCGGGCGCTGCCGCGGTGTCATCGCCGGTAGTGGGACGCGGTTGGGTGGCGTCGGACACGGTTCCCCCCGTGGGCTGGCGGCCGGACGTGTCCGCCGGATTGTAGGGGAGCCGCAGCGGGTGTCGGGCGGTATCCGGCGAAGCGCCGTACCCGGTCACGCCGAGCGCGCCGCACGCGCGCCCCGTACGCCCCACGCGGCCATCCGCGACCGCGCGTGACCGCGCGTGACCAACGGCGGCGGCCCGCGCGTACCCGCCTGACCGTCCGCCTTCCACCCACCCGTCCGCTTGCCGCCCCGGCCCATCCGTCCGCCGGCCCATCCGTCCGCCGGCCCGCCGGCCCGCCACGACGAACGCCGGCCGCACGGCGCGAAGGGGTGCGCGCCGTGCGGCCGGACGTGGGTGGGGCGTGGGGGGCGTGAGGGCGTGGGGCGGTGGGTCAGGCGTCCGCGTCCACGCGGTGGGTGCCGCGCGCGCCGGGGGGCACGCTCCCGCGGCGGCTCCGGCCGGCGGCGAGGACGGCGAGGACGACCGCGAGGCCGAGGATGGCCCCGCCGCGAAGCCACACCTCGGCCTCGATCTGCGTGGCGAGCACGACGCAGGAGGCAGCGCCCAGGACGGGCAGGGCGACGGGGGCGCGGAAGTGGCCCGGCTCGCCGGCGTCGGAGCGCAGGGCTAGGGCCGCGGCGTTGACGAACAGGAAGACCACCAGGAGCAACAGGACCAGGGTGGAGGCCAGCGTGGCCACACTGCCCGTGAGGGCGAGCAGGAGGGCCGGCCCGGCGGTGGCGATGATCGCGACCCAGGGAGTGCGTCGGACGGGCAGCACCCGGGTGAGCACGCCGGGCAGCAGCCCGTCGCGAGCCATGCCGTACGCCAGGCGGGACGACATGATGCCGGTGAGCAGGGCGCCGTTGGCGACGGCCACCAGGGCGATCGCGCTGAACAGGAGCGGGGGAACCCCGCCGGCGGCGCGGACGACCTCGAGGAGCGGGCCGCTGGAGTCGGCGAGCACCTCGGTGGGCACGGCGGCGGAGGCGGCGACGCCGACCAGGACGTAGACGACGCCAGCGGTGGCGAGCGCGCCGAAGAGAGCGCGCGGGTAGGAGCGGCCGGGGTCGCGGGTCTCCTCGGCGACGTTGACGGACGTCTCGAAGCCGACGAAGGAGTAGTAGGCGAGGACGGAACCGCTCAGCACGGCCGCCGCGGGGTCCTCCCGCGGCGTGCCCAGCTCAAGGAGCCGCCCGGGGTCGCCCTCGCCCCGCAGCAACAGCCAGGCACCGAGGGCCACGATGACCACCAACCCGCCGACCTCGACCAGCGTGGCGACGACGTTGGCCCGGGTGGACTCCCTGATGCCGCGCGCGTTGACCAGGCCGAGCAGGACGAGGAAGAGGCCGGCGACGAGAGCGACCGGCAGGGTGACGAAGGCGGTGAGGTAGTCGCCGGCGAAGCCACGGGCCAGGGCGGCGACCGAGACGATCCCCGCCGCGAGCATGCAGAAGCCGGTGACGAACCCGGCCGCCGGTCCGAACGCCCGGGTGGCGTAGTGGGAGGACCCACCGGCCCGCGGGTACTTGGTCACCAGTTCGGCGTACGAGGCGGCGGTGAGCAGCGACAGCGACAGCGCCACCAGCAACGGCACCCACACCGCCCCGCCGGACGCCGCGGCGACCTGCCCCACCAGCACGTACACCCCGGCCCCCAGCACGTCGCCGAGGATGAAGAAGTACAACAACGAGGTGCTCAGGGTGCGCCGCAGCGCGGGCTCGGGGGCTCTGGTGGGCGGCTTCGGGTGTGTGGACGGTCTCGCGTTCGGCATGCGCCCACGTGTCCCCGCTCCGGAGCGCCGTAAGCACTTTCGACACACGTGCGGCCTTTCTCACCGCCGCCCGAGGGGCCTGGTCCGTGGGCGAGCCGGCGCGGCGGCGAACCCACCCCACGGGCCCCGGCGCGGTCGCCCGACCCAAGCCGCCCGGCGCAGCCGCCCGGGCACACGAGAGCCGGCCGTACGGCGCGGGGGAGGTACGCCGTACGGCCGGAGAAGGGGTGGGTCAGCCGTAGTTGACGGCGTCGTCCACGTTGCTCTGCCAGTAGGTCACGTGCGGGTCGTTCACGTACGTCTTGCCGCCGGGGAGCTTCAGGACGACGCCGCGGCCGACACTGCCCTGGTCGTTGGCGGAGTTGAAGTAGAGGCCGAGCTTGGAGGTGTAGTAACCCTCCTTGCCGTCGTCGGCGGCCGACGAGGTCATCGCGGTGGCGTACGCGGACTGGCCGGGCTTGAGGGTGACCACGGACTGCGGCTTGCTGCTCTTCCACGGCTGCGCCGGGGACTGGGCCTCACCGAACTGCAGGTAGGCGTAGTTGTAGGCGTAGCAGGTCTTCTTGGACGTGTTCTTCGCGGTGATCAGCACGTGGTTGAGCGGGCGCTGCAACTTCTGCACGGTCACCTTGGTCTCCGCCGCCGTGCACGCGGCGGCCTTCGTGGCCTTGGTGCTGTGCGAGCCGGCGGCCGTGGCCGAGCCGGCGCCGAACGCGGTGACCGTCACGGCCGCCACGGCGGCGAGTGCGGCGCCGCGCAGGACACGGGTGGAAGCGGCGGAAAGAGGCATGACGTCCCTCCTGGGGTATTCAGTGCGGGCTGTTCCCGACATCAACGAGCTTCCCCAATTGCCCTAACACGCCCCTAACAGTCGGTTGGCGCACCGACATCGCACCTCATGTCTCTGGCAAGCGAGTCGGGTTCCGCCGCGTTAGGGGCGTGGTGTCCGCGTACGGACGGGCCGGACGCATCGGCACCCGGGCGCACCGGCGCACCGGCGCAGCAGGTCACGCCAGGAGGTCGAGGGTTGTCCCGGCGCCGGCGGCCTCGGCCCGCTGGTAGGCCAGCCAGCTCAGGGCCAGGTCCTGCCAGGGCAGGCCGACCGGGGTGTAGACGGTGAGTCGCTGGTCGTGGGGGCGGGCGGGGGCCTCGCCACGGATGACCTCGCCGAGGGAGGCGGCGGCCGCGGACGCGGGCAACCCGGCGTTGGCGAGGGCGCCGTGGGTGGCGACCAGGGTGGCGTCGTCGACGACCAGCCGGGCGGAGCGGAGGACTTCGGGGGCGAGCTCCCGCTTTCCGGGCTCGTCGGCGCCGAGCGCGGTCAGGTGCTGGCCCGGCCGCAGGTCCGCCAGGTGCAGCAGGGGCTCGCGCGACCAGGTGGCCAGCACCACCACGTCCGCCTCGGCGGCCACCTCCGCCGGCGTGGCCGCCACGGTGCCGCCGTGTCGCCGCGCGAAGGCGCTCGCCCGTCGCGGGTCGGTGTCGTGGACGACGAGCCGGTCCCAGGAGCGCAGCGCGCGCAGCCCACGGAGGGTGAGTTCGGACTGGGCTCCGGCGCCGATCACGCCGACCGTCTCGGCGCCGTCGGCGGCCGGTCGGGCGAGCAGGTCGGTGGCGAGGGCCGCGGCGAGGCCGGTGCGCCAGGCCGTGACGGTGGCGGAGTCGAGCAACGCCAGCAGGGCGCCGTCGGCGCCGCTGTGCAGGCAGATCACGCCCCGCAGGGCCGGGCTCGCGCCGGGGAACTTCGCGTTGACCTTGACCGTGTAGGCGGGCGTCCCGGGCAGCAACCCGGGCAACAGGGCCGTCGCCGTGCCGGGGAAGGGCAGGTCGGTACGTACCCGCTGGCCCGGCAGGGCATCCTGCGCGGCGGCGGCGAACCCCTCGCGCAGCGCCTGGACGCAGGCTGCCGGGTCCAGCAGTTCCAGCAGGTCCGTGCGGGTCAGGAGGCGCGTCATGCGGGTCAGGTTGTCACGCGGGTGCGGGGCGGGTCGCGCGGGTGCGCGGGCGCGGTGTTTAGGTGCGCGCGGGCGCGGTGCGGGTGCGCGCGTGGTGTGGGTGACGCCCGGGTGGGTGGCACCGGGGGGTGGCCTCTAGCGGTGGGTGGGTGGCACCGGGGTGGGTGACGTCGGGGTGGCTGGTTTCGAGGGTGGGGGGCGTCGGGGTGGGCGTGCTACGTTCGGTCGCGTCACGTTTGGCTGCGCGGCCACCCACTGGGTCGGCTGCGGGACGAGAGGGGGAGGTGAGTCGATGGTCGCCGTAGAGGCCGCTGCCGTGTGCAGTGCCCGCCGGACCAACCTCACGTCCCGGGCCCCGGTCTGACCTGACGTTCTCCACTCCCACCCACGTGCCTTTGGCCTGTGGTCTGCTGGGGGCGAACGGTTCGCGTGCATCGGGGCCCTCGTTCAAGGGTCACTACGTTGCCTCAACCTTTTTCGGACCAACCCTCTTCCTCCCCACCCTCGTCATCCGCGCCTGCCTCGCCATGGCCGGCTTCGCCGTCGTCGCCGCGTCCGCCGTCCGCTCCCAGGCCGCGCCCCCGCGCGCGGGGCGGAGCGGAGGCGCCGGGCCGTCCCGATGGCCCCGATCCGGTGACCGAGGCGCTCTTCGCCCTCCACCGTGGGCTGCCCCGACAGGGGCCCGGCTCCGACGCCACCACCCGGCGCCTGCTGGAGTTGGCGGGGCCGCTGCCCGGGCGCCGGCCCCGGGTGCTCGACGCCGGCTGTGGGCCAGGCCGGGCCGCGCTGCTGCTGGCCGAGGAGGCCGGCGCGCGGGTGACCGCGGTCGACGTGCACCAACCCTTCCTGGACGAACTCACCGCCGCGGCGGTGAGCCGGGGCCTGGACGAGCGGATCACGGTGCTCAACCGCTCGATGGACCGGCTGCCCTTCCCCGATCACAGCTTCGACGTGATCTGGTCGGAGGGCGCGGTCTACACCGTCGGCTTCGAGACCGCCCTGCGCTCCTGGCGCCGGCTGCTCGCGCCCGGCGGCGTCCTCGTCGTCACCGAGATCGAGTGGACCACCAGCGCCCCGTCGACCCAGGCCCGGGCCTTCTGGGACCCGGTCTACCCGCTGCGTACCAGCGCCGCGAACGCCGACGCCGCCCGCGCCGCCGGGTACTGGGTGGACGCCCACTGGCCGCTGCCGGAGAGCGACTGGTGGAACGAGTACTACACGCCGCTCAGCGAGCGGATCGCCCGGGCCGACCCCGCCGATCCGGCCCACCCGGGGATGGGCCAGGCGCTGGCCGCGGCGCGCGCGGAGATCACCCTGCGGCGTCACCATGGCAGCGACTACGACTACGCCGGGTACGTCCTGCACCCGGCCCCCATCTCCTCCGCCACCGTCTCCGGCACCACCTCCCGTAGCGCATCCCACGCGGGCGCCGGCACCAGCGTGGGCACCGGCATCGGCATCGGCACCGGCACCACGGACGCCGCAACACGCACACCCCGGCGCACACCCACGGGCGCTCCCGGCCCCGGGGCCACGGCCACGCCCGTGGGGACGACCGCCGCCACCCACCCGCACCTCCTCACGAACCGGAAGACCATGAACACCTCCTGGACCACGCGCCCCGAGACCACCGCCGACGTCGCCGCCATCCGCGAGATCAACACGGCCGCCTTCCCCACCGACCTGGAGGCCGGCATCGTCGACGCGCTGCGCGCCGACCCCGAGGCGTGGATCGACGGGCTGTCCCTGCTCGCCGAGGCGCCCGACGGCACCCCCGTCGCGCACGCCCTGCTCACCCGCTGCCACGTCGACGGCGCACCCGCGCTCACCCTGGGCCCGTGCGCCGTCCTGCCGTCCGCCCAGCGCACCGGCGCCGGCTCCGCCGCCATCCGGGCGGGGCTCGACGCGGCCCGCGCGCGGGGCGAGGGCCTCGTACTCGTGCTCGGGCACCCCGAGTACTACCCGCGGTTCGGCTTCACCCCGGCCTCCCGCTTCGGCATCCGCGCGCCCTTCGACGTTCCGGACGAGGCCATGATGGCCCTCGCCCTCGACCCCGCCCACCCGATCCCGACCGGCACCATCCAGTACCCCGCCGCCTTCGGCGTCTGATCCCGACCCCCGCCGTGCCGACGCTCCGCGCGTCGGCACGGCGGGCACGGCACGGCGCCGCGCCGCGCCGCGCCGCAGAAGAATCGCGCGCGCTGGGCGTCGTGCGGCGTGCGCGACGACGCAGGAAAAACGTACGAAGTTAACTATTTCCCATGCCCTTTGCGGCCATAGCACAATTCCCCGCCAGTCACTAATCTGACTGCGGGGCCGCTGAATTCGGGGGCGGCGTGCGCCCCGGAAGGAGAGCGGACTCATGAATGATCATTCCGCGAACGAATACCCAGTAGACCCCACCACGGATGTGGACCCCGAACAGCTCGCGGCGGCGGTGGCACGGTCCTCGGACACCGCCCCGGCGCCCGAGACCACCGATTCGCCCGATGGCGTCTCGGAGGTGCGTTCCGGCCACGCCGAGGCAGCCGCCGAGCCGGCGGCGCGCAGCTCGAATCGCGGCCCGGCCGTGCGCCGACACCCCGGGCCGGCGGAAGCTGAGGGGTGAGTGACGTGCTGAAGTTCCTCAACGGCTACTCCGCCAAGATCAACGTCATGATCGAACGCCTCGACAACGGATGTCGGCCCGAGCCGTGGCGCAGAACGGGCTGGTGGGTGATCGAGCCCGGCGGTTCGGCGGTCGCGTACGGCGGGGACCTCGCCGACGTCAACCGTTACTGGTACTGGTTCGCCTTCGCGACCGACGGCCGGAAATGGAGCGGCCCGTTTCCGGAGAACGTCCCGCATTCCGTGTTCGACTGGTGCCCCGACGTGGCGAGCAGTCCCTCGATGAATATCGGAATGCGCGAACTGGACGTCAACGGAGCCGACGACAAGGTATTGCGTCTGGTCCAGTAGTTCATTAACCCGTTCCGTTGTCCGGACCGCGAGTTCCCCACGCCGGCGTCGCGTCGCGGTACGGCGGGGTCCGAGGAGGTGATGTGGTGCCCGGCCCCTGGCGATAAGTTCGTACGGCAACCGCTGAGTTGACCTACGAGGGGGCGGGGGATGACCGAGGGCGCTGACGGTTCGCGTTCCCCAGCGGGACAGGGCCCCGACTCCGCGTCCGGTGTGCGCTCGGCCGTGGCCGGGGGCAGCCGGTCGGTCGCGGCGGCGGGCGATCTGGGCATCGCGCTGTCCGGCGACGGCAGCCAGGTGGTCGTGCACGGCGATGTGCTGGTCGGCGAACGGTCCCGGGGGTGGCGCTCCGGCTATCTCCTGGAAGTGCGCGAGATGCGGGCGCCCCGGTTCGAGGGCCGCGCGGACGAACTCGCCGCCATGGCCGCGTTCGCGACGGCGCCCGAGGGCGAGGCCGGTGGGTACTGGCGCTGGCTGGCGCCCGCGTGGACGGGAAAGACGGCGCTGATGGCGGAGTTCGTGCTGAACCCGCCCGACGGCGCGGACGTACTGGCCTTCTTCATCACCGCGCGGATGGCCGGCCGCGCGGACCGTACGGCCTTCCTCGACGCGCTCGGCGGGCAACTGCGGGAGTACCTGCGGGAGGGCGACGTCGAGTGCGCGACCCAGGGCGCGTTCCTGGACGGACTGGAGCGCGCGGCGGCGCAAGCGCGCGCGGCCGGGCGACGGATCGTGCTGGTCGTGGACGGGCTCGACGAGGACACCGGCGTACGCACCGGCAGCAGCGGCCACAGCATCGCCGCCCTGCTCCCCCGCACCCCGCCGCCGGGGCTGCGGATCATCGTCGCCGGCCGGCCCAACCCGCCGGTCCCCAGCGACGTCCCCCGTAGCCACCCCCTGCGGGACCCGGGCATCGACCACCCGCTGGCCACTTCGCCCGCGGCCCGGGCGATGCGCGAGAACGCCGAGCGCAGCCTCGAAGCGATGCTGGAACCGGGGGGTCTCGGCCGGGAGTTGGTGGCCCTGACGGCCGCGTCTGGTGGCGGCCTCAGCGCCGTCGACCTGGCCGAGCTGACGGGCGACTCGCGCCGCCGCGTCGAACTCGCCCTCGGCGGCGTCATCGGCCGCTCCTTCCAACGCCGCCCCGCCCAGTGGGCCACGGACGCCGACGGCCGGCCCGTGTCCCTGTACTCGTTCGCCCACCAGGAACTGCTGGACGGCGCCCGCGACATCCTGGGCCCGGCCGCGCTGGCCGAGCAGCGCGCTCGAGTGCACGCGTACGTGGCGGGGGCGCGGGAGGCGGGGTGGCCGCCGGAAACTTCGGAGTACGCGCTGACGGGGTACCCGCAGTTGTTGCGTGAGACGCGGGACACCGGTCGGCTTGAAGCCCTGGCCCTCGACCAAGCGCGGCACGAGCGCCTGTGGCAGACCACGGGGACCGACAGCCAGGCCCTGACGGAGATCGCGGATGCGATGGGGTTGCACCGGGCGGTGGAGAACCCGGATGTTGCGGCGTGTGTGCGGTTGGCGCATCGGCGGGACGAGGTGTGGGAGAAGGCGGCAAGCGTCCCCGCAGACGTGATCCTCATGTGGGCCGAGGCGGGGCAGGTGCGGCGGGCGTTGACCGCTACGGGGCACAGGCGGTCGGCGATCGAACTGCCTTACCTCCTGGGTGGAATCGCGTTGCAGGCAAGCAGTGACGCGGATGCCGTGGCCCAGATCGGCGCCACTGCCCAGGCTATCGGCGAGCCCAGCATCCGCACGGCCACGCTCTCGCGCATAGTCAAGGCCTTGGCCGCGAGAGGGCAGTTCGAGATAGCGGGCAAGCTATGCCAGCGGGCGACTGAGGCGTTGCGTGGCGTCGCTGGCACACAGGAGCGGGTTGGAGCGATGATTGATGTGGCACAGGCGTTGTCCGCAGTTGGGCACGGAGATGCCGCCGGCCGTCTCCTCGATCAGACCCTCAAGCTGAGCTCCGACTGCGACGACCCAGGCAGACGCGATTGGGCGATGGTGCTCCTGGCATCGGGCCTGGCCACCTGGGGGCGACGTGCTCAGGACGCCCGCCTCACCCAGTTAGCCGTCACCGTCGCGGAGTCCACGGCCAACGCCCTGTGCCAGGTGCTCACTTTGGCGCATGTCGCGACTCAACTGGGCCTCGCGGGGCAGTACGACGACGCCAATCGCCTCATCAAGCAAGCGAGCGGCCTCGTACGGTCCTTCACGAGCCAGCAACAACACGACGTGGTGACAGGGGCCCTCGCCGGAGCGTTGGTCTCGGCGGGCCGCCACGAAGATGCGCTGGTAGCTGCGTACGCCGTACCCGACCCTAAACAACGTTCCCTGCCGCTCCTCCTCATTACCAGGGCTTTGATCAAGGCGGGGCGCTGCGCCGACGCCATCCGGTTCACCCACACCATCACCGGCGCACGCCACCGCGCTGCGGCGCTTGCAGCGGTGGCGCGCGCGAGCGCCGCAGCGGGTGAACGACAACGAGCGACGGAACTGGCCCAACAGGCGCTCGACATCGCCCGGGCTCCCAGTGACACGTATCACCACGCTTCGGCTCTGGCGTCAGTCGCCGCGCAGCGGGTGCCGCCCGGACACCACATACGAGCGGACCCACTCGCCTGTCAGGCATGCGACATAGTTCTCGGTCAGCAACAGGTAGATGTGCTGACCGCCGCAGCCACGGCATGGCTCGTCATCGGCTGGAAGGAACGCGCCGCCGGTCTGATGCAACGGGCCACCGCGCGCAGTCACGCGATCTCCACCGACCCACAGCGGGGCATGGCGCTGACTTCCGTGGTCGAAGTGCTGGCCAAGGCCGGGCAGTACGAGAAGGCCGCCGACATCGCCCGCACCATCACCTTCCCCGATTGGCAGGCCAGGGCGCTGGCGCGCGTGGCCGAGGCGCTGTCCGTCGCAGGTCGGCCCGAAGAGGCCACCCCGCTCTTCCGGCGAGCCATCGAGCTCACCAACGCGGAGGGCGAGGACACGCAAGGCCTGCTCAGGACCTTTGTGGCACAGGCGCTGGCGTCGTCTGGGCTGTTCGAGGAGGCGGAAGCCCTCGTCCGCGCGATCGACCACCCCCACGAACAGCGACTGGCCCTGGCGGTGGTGGCTCGTCGCATGGCCGTGCACGGACGCCGCGCCGATGCCGCCGAACTCATCCAACAGGCTCTCGACGCGTTGAGCGACGCCAGCGGGTCGGACTTCGATGCCGCCGCGGCGGCCGCCATCGTCGCGGCACTGGTCGCGAACGATCAGCCCGAGGATGCGCTCCCCCTCGTCCGCTCCATCACCGGCCATCCCTTCGACCAGGGACAGGCTCTAGCCGCTGTCGCCGCCGCATACGGACACTCAGTACGCGGCAGCGCCCTGCTGGCCGAGGCACTGGCAGTCGGTGCCCCGCTGTGGACGGTGGCTGAGATCGCCGAGGTCACTCCAGCCGCCCTGGAGCCCCTGGCCGACTACCTCCAGGCCGACATCGAGGCCGATCTCACCCAGCCAGGTGACCCCACCCAGCCACCACCCACCACACCCCTCACTCAGCCCGAGTCACCCGACAAGGGCACCCCTCAGGCCGAGTAACCCTTCGGCGGGACCAGGCTGGCCAGTTGGTCGAAGGACAGCCAGTACACCTGGTTGCCGCCGAAGGACGCCGGGTCGGCGATGAGGACCGTGCGGTTCGCGTCGTCGTAGCCGATGACGGTGAAGTAGTGGTAGATCGTCTGGTCCGACGGGTAGCCGGGGGGCTGGTTGCCTGGCGGGGCGACGATGTTGGTGACCAGCGGGTAGTTGTTGTCGATGTCGAGCACGATGTCGCGCCACAGCAGGTCCTTCTGCTCCTGCGTGGGCGGGTCGTTCGGCATCTCCTTGGTCGCGTACCAGCCCGTGCCGAGGTTGGCGTTCAGCACGCCCGTCACCTGGCTGATGTGGTCCGTACCGGCCTCGGTCGTGCCGAGTTGGGTGGCCAACTCGACCTGGCTCGGGGCGGCGATGCGGGCCGAGAGGGCGATGCGGGTGGCGGCCGGGCCGCACCAGTAACCCGTCTCCTGGACCTGGTAGTCGACCGGGAGGGTGTGCGCGCTCGCCGTGTGGACGCCGTCGATGGTGAGCCGGGTGCCCGGCTCGTTCCGGCCGCTGACGACCGCCGTGCCGGCCCGCGAACCGTGTTCGAGCACGTCTGGCACGTCGGGCACGTCGAGCACTGACGCGTGCTGTGGGGGTGTCGGGCGGGCCTGGGCCGTCGTGGCGGGGGCGAGGAGGGCGCCGGTCGCGGCGGTGGCGATGGCCGTGGCGAGCAGTCTCTTGCGCATGCGGGCTCCTGGTGTGTGGGGGGTGTCCTACGAGGAAGACGCGCGGGTCAGGGGATCGGCGGGACCGTGGGGCTCTCCTGGGCGAGCAGGTCGCGGGCGAACCGTTCCCACTGGGCGTACCGGTCGGGGAACGCCGAGACCTGGACGGCCTGGCAGACGTCGCCGGGCGGCATCGTCTGCCAGCCGTCGATCTGGATCAGGCCCGGGTTGCTGCCGAAGGGGGCCACGCCGTAGAAGGACCTGGACGAGGTGGGCACGTCGGTGATCTGCTCCGGCGTGCCCCAGCCCATGCTGGGGCGCTGCTGGAAGATGCCCAGGGAGTCGTGGTCGACGGGTACCAGGTAGTTGACGAACTTCGACTCCTGCATGGCGGTCATGAGCGCGATGACCTGGCCCTGTTCGGGGATGCCCGCGCCCTTGCCGACGCCGATGACGGTCCGCGCGTTGGCGAGTTCCTCGGGGCCGAGGTCGGCGGCCGTACGGAACGTCTGGCGCACCTCCACGTCGGGCACCCGCTCCAGCGCCCGCGCGGTCGCCCGGTCGATCGTGCCGGTCCGGGGCAGGCCGTGCCGGGCCTGGAACCACTCCACGCCGTGCCCGGGGGCCGCCTGCCCGGGAGCCGCGTCCCCGGCGGAGGCCGACACGCGGGGCGGGGCCGTGCGCGGCGTGGCCGCCTGGGCGAGGCCGGGCGTGGTGAGCAGGGCGCCGGCGACCAGCAGCGCGGCGGTGGCGGCGGTCGTCGCCGTCGGGCGGGTGGGGATGATGCGCAACGCCACTCCTCGTACGTCCGGGGTCGTCGTGGCATCCCCCGCCCGGTACGTGGGCGTACGCGGGCGCGCTCGCGCGCCGCGTCGTCCGCCATCGCCGGTCACATCGGGCGTACTCGATGCTCCGGAGTCGTCCGGACGACACACCGACGCCGCACGCACGGCACGTTGCGCGGACACAACGCGGTGGGGGGACGCGTGTGCAGCGTTCCGGCCCAGCTTGCGGGCATGAGCATGTCAGGCGCAACCCATCGGACGTGACGCGCGTAGTTCGCCTACCCGGCGACGGCGTACGAACACGCGCCACCGACCGCGCCTGACCGGCCAGTTGCCGTGCCAGCACGCGCCACTCCCGGCCCGCTCAGCCGCCACCCAGGTCGTCCACCCGTTGGACGGGGCACCCTCCGCTCCCGCCCGACGTTCAGCCCGATCCCGCCGCCCCGGTCACCCCGCCGACGGTTCGACCGGGCCGGCGGCGACCGTGAAGAGGCGTTCGGGCCCGGGGTTCTCCACCTCGTCGAGGACCGCGACGGACAGGTCCTCGACGCTGATCCACGAGGCGCCGTCGGCGTCGGTCAGCAGCGTGTCGGTGCCGCGCCGGTAACGACCGGTGCGCTTACCCGGGTTGAGCTGGGCCGGCGGGCACAGGTACGCCCACGGGCCACGCGCGTCGGCCCGGCAGGCGTGCAACTGGGCGATTCCGGCGGCGGCGACGGCCCGTATCGCGGGCGGCACGTACGCGGGGTCGTCGGCGACGAGGAGTTGGGGGTTCGCCGGGCTGCGCAGCGCGCCCGCGCCGCCGACCACCAGGACGGGGACGCCCAGCGGGCCCGCGATGGCCAGCACCGCGCGGGTGGCCCCGACCAGGAACTCCTGGTCGACCGGTTCGGTGCGCAGGGCCACCACGACCGCGTCGGCGGCGAGGCGGGCCGCCGAGCCGGTCAGCGCCGCGCGCAGGGCTCGCGGGTCGCCCGCGTCGACGGCGACCGCCGTCACGCACGGGTCGTCGCTGGTCGGCTTACGCGCCAGGGCCAGCACCCGGTGCCCGCGCGCCCGCGCCTCGGCCACCACCCGGCTGCCGACCATGCCGGTGGCGCCCAGTACGGCGATCGTCATGGCGCCGTCCTGCTCCGTTGGCGCGGGGGCCCTTGTGATGTCGGTCGTCGCCGCGTGCGGTGTGGGGTGGCTGGTCGTCATCGGGGGGGCCTCCGTCGGGTGTGGGTGGCGCTGGTGAGCGTGGGTCGTCGCCGACGCGCCGGTGGTCGTCGCCGTCGTGTCGGGCGTCATCGCGGCGGGGCTCCCGGCAGCACGGCGCCCGGCTCCGGGGCCGCCGCCGGGGCCGCCGCAGGCTCCGGGGCCGCGACCCGTTCCCGGCCCTTCGGGCCCGTGCCACGGAAGCGGAAGCGGGAGAGGTGCGGGGCCGGGAACTGGGCGGCCAGCAGGGCGGCGAGGGCGAGCGCGAAGCCCAGGGCCTGGAGCGGGCGCAGCGACTCGCCGAGAAAGAGGCCGATGACCGTCGCGACCAGCGGGGACAGCAGCACCAGCGGCGCCGTGGCGCCGACCGGCAGTCGGCCGATGCCACGGAACCACAGCGTGTACGCGATCAGTCCGCCCATGCTGCCCAGCCACAGGTAGCCGCCGACGGCCTCGGCGTCGATCCGTTCCGGCACGCCCTCGATCGCGAGGGTGAGCGGAAGCAACAGCATTCCGCCGAACGCGAGTTGCCAGCCGGCCAGAGTGAGCGGACCGACGCCGGCCGGGCGGCCCCAGCGCTTGGTGAGGACGACGCCGCCGGCCATGGCGGCCGTGCCGCCGAGCCCGGCGAGCACGCCGACGGCGTCGAGCCTGGCCTGCGGCCCGAGCACGACGAGCCCGACGCCGACCATGCCGGCCACCCCGCACAGCCAGCGCCAGGCCCCCGGCCGGTCGCCGAGCGCCACCGTGGCCAGGCCCGCGACGAGGAGCGGCTGGGCGGCGCCGAGGGTGGCGGCGACCCCGCCGGGCAGGCGCTCGGCCGCCAGGAACAGCAGCGGGAACAACGCGCCGATGTTGAGCACGCCGAGCACGGCGGCCTTCCACCACCAGTCCCCGCGCGGCAGCACCCGGGTGATCGCCAGCGCGAGCAGACCGGCGGGCAGGGCGCGCAGCAGACCGGCGAACAACGGGTGGCCCGGCGGGAGGAGTTCGGTGGTCACGGCGTACGTGGTGCCCCAGGACAGGGGCGCGAGCGCGGTCAGGGCGACGGTGGCCGCCCGCCGCGCGGACGGGCCGCGCGGCGGGCCCGGCGACCGGTCGGTCAGGGCATCCATGCGGGGAAGTCTGGGCCGCGCCGGATCATGCACGCAAAGCATGGTTGCGATGGCTTCTATGAACCAACAGCATGGTGGGATGGATCTGCAACAGATGCGGTACGTCGTCGCCGTCGCCGAGACGCGCAACTTCACCCGCGCCGCCGAGCGCTGCTCCGTCGTGCAGTCGTCGCTCAGCCACCGGATCGCCAGCCTGGAGCGGGAGCTGGGGGTCACGCTGTTCGCCCGCTCCAGCCGGCGTACGGAGCTGACCAGCGCCGGGGCGGCCTTCCTCGCGCGGGCGCGGGAGTGCCTGGCCGCCGCCGACCGGGCGGTCGCCGACGCCGCCGCGGCGGCCGGGGTGGTGCGCGGCCGGCTTGCCGTGGGCGTGATCGTGACCACGGCCGCCGTGGACGTGCCCGAGCTGTTGCAGCGCTTCCGCGCCCGCCACCCGGACGTGCGGGTCCTGCTGCGGGCCGGCGGCAGCGACGAGTTGGTGGCCGCGATCCGCGCGGGCGACCTGGACGTCGCGTTCCTCGGCCTGCCGGAGGACGCGCGCCCGGCCGGCGTGGACTCCCTCGTCCTCGACCACGACGAGCACGTGTTGGTGGTGCCGGCCGGGCACCGGCTCGCCGGGGCCCGGCGGGTCACGCTGCGCGAGGTGGCCGGGGAGACATTCGTGGACTTCGTGGCCGGCACGGCCGCCCGGGCCCAGTCCGACCAGGCGTTCGCCGCCGCCGGGCTGGCCCGCGACGTGGCGTACGAGGCCGGCGTCGCCGAGTTGATCACCCGGCTGATCGCGCGCGAGCTGGGCATCGCGCTGCTGCCGTCCGCGTTCATCCGGCCGCTGGCGGCCGACGACCCGGCGCTCGCGCTGGTCCCGGTGGTCGACGGGCCGCGCCGCGTGGAGTACCTGGCCTGGAGCCGGTTCAACCCGAGCCCGGCCACCCGGGCGCTGCTGGACGTGCTCGGGGTGCGCGGGCCGACGGGGTGAGTTCTGCCGGAGAGCGGACCTCCACGGGGTGACGGGGGCGAAACCGGGCGGGGTGCCCGAGGCGCGCGCCGACCGGCGCGCGGGACGCGCCCCGCCCGCCGTCTCTCCCCCCGCGGCGCCTCAGCACTGCCGCCGCGGCCCACGACAGCGGCACTGCGGCCTCACCCCAACGGAGTTGACCCCGCCCACGCTCATGGGCTCCTGCTAATGTTTCTTTGCATGTGCTGGACGTTGACATGAGAGACCCCACGCCGACCGGCGACGACCTGGTGCAGGTGCTGTCCACCCTGTCCAACCCGCACCGCCTGCGGGTCGTCGCGGCGCTCGCGGGCGGGCGGAACTACGTGAGCCAACTGGCGCGCGAGCTGGACATCAGCCGCGCGCTGCTCCAGGTCCACCTGAAGAAGCTGGAGGCCGCCGGTCTGGTGGTCTCCCAGTTGGAGCTGTCCGAGGACGGCAAGGCGATGAAGTTCTACGAGGTGCGTCCTTTCTCGGTCCACCTGACACCGGAGTACGTCATGGACGTCGTCCAGACGCTGACCATCGAGAAGGGACCACGGGGATGAACGACCACGAATGGCAGGAAGTCATAGGGACCATCGGCATCTTCGTCCTGCTCATCACCGTGGTCCTCACGGTCATCTGGCAGGTCGGGGCGAGCCGGCGGGCCAGGCTCCAGCTCGCCCGCGAGGGCGAGTACCAGCGCATTGCCGAGGCCGCCATCGCCGGGCAGCGGACGATCGAGCAACAACTGGCCCAGATCGGCGGCCAGGTGGCCGACCTCCAGGGCCGTACGGACAAGATCGAGCGGGTGCTCAAGGACGTCGAGTAACCCTCCCCGACCCAGGTCCGGGACCGCGCCAGACGGTCCCGGACCGACATGCCCGGCCGCGTCTCCAGGCCGGGGTTCCCGGCCTTCACGGGCCGGGTTCGGGCCTTCCCGATCACGGTTCCGGGCCGTCGAGCGGCAACTCGACGGCCCGGGCACGGGGAGCCGAACCACCTCGCCAGCGGCGACGTCACGCCCACCACCGGCGAGCTTGCGCAGGAACACTCCACCGAGACAGAGGAGAGCAGCTCATGCTGCCCAGAATCAAGTCCGGCCAGCATCCGCCCGACGACGCCGGGCCGGACAGCGCGGCGTTACGGGACGGCCCCCACGCGGCCGGTCCGGACGCTCCCCACGCGGCCGCCCCGCACACTTCCCGCGTCGCCGGGCGGGCCCGGCCGAGCCTGGTCGCGTCCGTCGCCGGATGGTCCGCCCGGCACCGGGCCGCGGCGATCACCGGGTGGCTCGCGCTGGTCGTGCTGGCCGTTCTCGCCGGCGCCATGGCCGGCGGCGAGGAGGCCCGTTCGGTCGACCCCGGCGAGGCCGGGCGCGCGCAGGAGTGGGTGCGGACGCAGCACAGCGGCGACTCCATACGGGAGAACGTGCTGGTCCGCTCGCGGGACACCGGGGAGACCCGGCGGTTCGCCGACCACGCCGAACTGCGCGCGGCCACCGCCGACCTCGTGGCCGAGCTGCGCCGGGCGCCCGGGGCGGTACGGGACGTGGGCTCGCCACTCGGCGCGCACGGCGCGCGCTGGCTCTCCCGGGACGGCCGCGCCGGCCTCGTCACCTTCGAAGTGGCCGGACCCGACGAGGAGTTCAGGGCGCACTACGCGGCCGTCGAGCGCGCCGTCGACCAGGTGCGGGAGCGCCATCCGCGGGTCAGCCTGGCGCAGGCGGGTGACCACAGCCTCTCCGAGGCGATCAACGACGGGATCAAGGACGACCTCAGGACCGCCGAGGCCACCTCCCTCCCGCTCACCCTGCTGATCCTGCTCGTCGTCTTCGGCTCGCTGATCGCCGCGGGGCTGCCCCTGCTGCTGACGGCGACGACCGTGGTGGCCGCCTTCGGCCTGCTGCGACTGGTCACCCGGTGGGTGCCGTTCAACAGCGCGGCCTCCGCCATCGTGCTGCTCATCGGCATGTCCGTGGGCATCGACTACGCGCTGTTCTCGCTGCGCCGGGTGCGCGAGGAGCGGGCCGCCGGGCACGACGTGCGCACCGCGCTGGGCATCACCGCGCGCACCTCGGGGCACGCCATCGTGGCCTCCGGGCTGACCGTCATGGCCTGCGTGGTCGGGCTCCTGTTCACCGGCGTGGACGTCTTCAAGGGGCTGACCGCCGGCACGGTGCTGGTGGTCGGGCTCGCGGTGGTCAGCGCCGTCACGGTGTTGCCCGCGCTGCTCGCGGCGCTCGGGGACCGGGTCGACCGGGCCCGCGTCCCGTGGCTCGGCAAGCGCCGGATCGCCGCGCGGGAGTCCCGGCTGTGGGGCCGGGTGGCGCGGGCGGTCGTACGGCGGCCCCTGCTGACCGGCGCGAGCGCGGCGCTCGCCCTGGTCGTCATGGCGCTGCCCGCGTTCGGAATGCGGCTCCAGGACGCCGCCGTGACCGCGAGCCTGCCGCCGGGCACCTCGGTCGCGGTGGACGCCGCCAACGAGGTGCAGCGCGCCTTCCCCGGGGCCGCCACCTCGGCCCGGGTGGTCATCGCGCGCACGGACGGCTCGGCGGCCGACACCCCCGCCGTGCGCGCCGGCGTCGACCGCCTGCACCAGCGGGCCGCCGCCAGCGGCGGCGCCCTGCGCGAGCCGATCACGGCGGTGCCGGTCGGCGACGTGCTGGTGGTCCGGGTGCCGCTGGCCGGCGCCGTTACCGACCCGGTCGCCAACCGGGCCCTCGCGACCCTGCGCGAGCGGGCGCTGCCCGCCGCCTTCGGCACGGTGCCAGGCGTCGACTACGCGGTGGCGGGCAAGACCGCCATGCCCCACGACTTCGCCGATCGGGTGCGGGACCGAACCCCGTTCGTCTTCGCGTTCGTCCTCGGCCTCGCGTTCCTGCTGCTCGCGGTGGTCTTCCGGTCCTGGACCGTTCCGCTGGTTTCGATCCTGCTCAACCTGTTGTCGATCGGCGCCGCGTACGGGGCCATGGTCTGGGTGTTCCAGGACGGCCACCTGGAAGCGCCGCTCGGGTTCACCTCGTACGGCGGGGTGGTGAGTTGGCTGCCGCTGTTCATGTTCGTCATCCTGTTCGGGCTGAGCATGGACTACCACATCTTCGTCCTCAGCCGGGTCAGGGAGCGGTGGCTGGCGGGGGCGGAGCCGCACGCGGCGGTCGTCGGCGGCGTCGCCGTCAGCGCCGGGGTGGTCAGCAGCGCGGCCCTCATCATGACGGGCGTCTTCACGGTCTTCCTGACCCTGTCCGCCATCGAGTACAAGATGCTGGGCCTCGGCATGGGGCTGGCCATCCTCATCGACGCGACGCTCGTGCGCGGGGTGCTGCTGCCGGCGGCGATGTCCCTGCTCGGCGACCGGGCCTGGCACCCGCCGCGCGGACTCCACCGTCCCCGGCCCGTCCCCGCGCCCCGCGACCGGCCGGCGGTGCGGTAACGGGCCGGCGGCGCGGTGCCGGGCCCCGGCCGCCGGGTGGCGGGACCGCCCGGCGGCGGAGGCCGCTACCGGCGGCGGAAGGGGCCGGCCCGACGGGCGGGGCGGTGGGATGCCGGCTGACGGGCGGGGCGGAGGCGGCTGGGCGGAGGCCCCCGGCCCCCGGAGGGACGCGCCGCCGGGGTCTCCACCCCTGGTTAGAGGTGGTGATCGCCCTGTGGCCCGATGCTCGGAGCGGGGGCGCGACCCTAGCCTGGCTTCATCATGCGACGAACTGACGACCGGCTCCTGCCGGCCCTGCTGCTCGGCGCCCAGGTGGTCGTCTGGCCCGGCGCCGCGTGGCTGCGCGGCGGTGCCCCGGGCGGCGCCGACCTGCTCGCGGCGGCCCTGGTGGGCGGCCTGGTGACGGTCGCGCTGGCGATCCGCCGGGCCCGTCCGGTGCCCGTGCTCGTGCTGGTCGCCGCCGGGTGCGCGATCGGCGCGCAGCCGCTGCCGACCGGGGCGCTGGCCGTGCTCGGCAGCGCCGGCGTCGCGTTGGCGCTGTTCTCGGTCGCCGTCGAGCGGGAGGCCACCACGGCGTGGCTGTGCGTCGGCACGCTCGCCCTGTGGCAGCTCGCGCACGGCCTCAGCCTGCATGGGCTCGGCGACAGCCAGGGCCTCGACCTGGTGTGGACGGCCCTGCTGTACGCGGCGGCGATCGGCGCGGGCCGGTACGCGCGCCGGGCGCGGGCCGCGCGGCGGGCCGCCGAGGCGCGGCTGCGCCGGGCCAGTGCCGAGCGGCACCGGTTGCCGGCGGCCGAGCGGCGCCGCATGGAGCGCGAGTTGCACGACGTCAGCGCCCACCACCTCACGGCCGTGGTCGTCACGGTCGAGGCCGCGCTCGGGCTGCGCGAGCGCCGGCCCGAGCTGGCGCGGGAGGCGTTGACGTTCGCCGCCGAGACCGGTCGCGAGGTGACGCGGGCACTCGGCGCGGTGCGCGCGCCGGCGCCCTCGCCGCAGGGCCACCCGGCGCCTCGGGAGCGGCTGCGGGAGCTGGTGGCCGGCTTCCGTGCCCTCGGCCAGCCGGTGACGGTCGAGGCGGAGTCCCTGCCGGACGGCATGCTCGGCGACACCGCGTACGGCATCGTCCGGGAGGCGCTGACCAACGCGGTACGGCACGCCCCGGGCGCCGCCACCACGGTCCGGTGCGCGCACGGCGACTCCCGCACCGACATCGTGGTGCGCAACGCGCCGCCCGCCGCGCCCGGCCCCGGCACCCCGCCCGGCCGGGGCCTCGGTGGCGGGCGCGGCCAGCACCTGTTGCGCGGCCGGGCCCGGGAGGCGGGCGGCACGCTGACCAGCGGGCCGACGCGGGACGGCGGGTGGGAGGTGCGCGCGGTGCTGCCGGGGCGCACCTCGGCGGCGCCGGTGACGGCGGCCGTCCCGCGCTCGTACCGGGTGGCCCAGTACGTCACCGCCGTGGCCCTGTGCCTCCAGCCGCTGTTGCCCACCCTCATCGTCCGGGACGAGCCGACGTCCGCCGACGCGGGCGGCTCGGCCGGCGCGCTGTTCGCGCTGCTGGCCACCGCCCAGGTGCTGACGTTGTTGTGGCTGCGCCGGGCGCCACGGGCCACGCTCGCCGCGCTGCTCGCCCTCGCGCCGCTGTGGCCGGTGGCGATGGCCACGGGCGGGTACGCGGGGCCGGTGCTCCTGCCGCCGCTGCTTGGCACGCTCGCCACGGGCCTGGCGCTCGCCGCCGTGGCGGGGCGCGCCCCCGGACACGCCGGGCCGCTTCCGCGCGCCGGCGTACGGAACGGCCTGACCGGCGTGGGGGCGCTGGCCGGCCGGGCGCTGGCCCTGCCGCGCCGGGTCGTGCCGTTCGTGGCCGCCGGCGTGCACGCGACCGTGGCGCTCGCCGCTGTGCTCGCCGCCCGGCCCGCCGGTCGGGGTGATGCCGGTGGTGCCGGTGGTCACGCCGTCGGCGCCGGCTGGGCGCTGGCCGGGGTCGGCGCGGCCGGGACTGCGCTGGTGTGCGGCGCCGCCTGGGCCGGCGGCACCTGGTACGGCAGGCGGCGCCGGGTCGCGTCCGAGGCGCACCAGGACCGCGTCGCGGCCTGGACCGAGGAGGCCGTACGGGACGCCTGGGCCGAGCGGCGCCGTATCGCCGTCGGCCTGGAGACCACCGTGCTGGCCCGCACCGCCGACGTGGTCGAGGCGGCGGGGGCGGGCCGGCTCGCGCAGACCGCGGACCGGGCCCGCGACGCGCTCGCCGCCATGCGCGCCCTGCTCGACACGGTCCGCGTCGCGGAGGCCCGCGCCGAACGGCGTCCGCAACCCACGCTCCAGGCCCTCGACCTGCTCGTCCACCAGTGCCAGGCCACCGGTCGCCAGGTGCGGGCGCGGCTCACCGACCGGGTGCCCGAACGGCTGCCGGCCGCCGTGGACATCGCCGCCTACCGGGCCGCCGAGACCATCCTGCGGGCGGGCGGCGACGAGCCGGCCGAACTCGTACTCGACGCGACGGACCACGTGTTGACCCTCACCGCGACCGGCGTGCCCCACGCCACCCGGCCCGCGTCGCGCGAGCGTCTGGCGGCGCGGGCCGACGCCCTCGGCGGCGGCCTGACCGTCACCGGGCCCGACGCGCTCGTACTGCGACTGCCTCTCCCCGCGCCCCACCCCGCGCCCGCACCGGCGACGACCGGGCCGGGCGACGACCACCGCCCGCCCGCGACGCACGCCCCGCTCCCCGTGGCCGACTCCGCGCGGCCAGCCGGCGGCACCCCGCACCACGCCGGAGCCGCCCCGACCCGCCCACCCCACAGCGCTCAGCGCGCCGACGACGGACCGCGCCCCGCCACGGACGACCCGGGGCCGGCCGCCCGGGAGCAGGAGGAGAACCGATGACGCTCAGCGTGCTGGTCGTGGACGACCAGGCGGTCGTCCGGGCGGGTTTCGCCGCCATCATCGACGCCGAGCCGGACATGACGGTCGTCGGCGAGGCCGGCGACGGCGCTGCCGCCGTCAGCCTCAGCGACCGACTCGCACCGGACGTGATCGTGATGGACATCCGGATGCCCGGCATCGACGGCATCACCGCGACCCGGGTCCTGACCGGGCGCCAGGACCCGCCGCGCGTCCTCGTACTGACCACGTTCGACCTCGACGCCTACGTCTTCGAGGCGCTGCGCGCCGGCGCGTCCGGTTTCCTGCTGAAGGACGTGCGGGCCGCCGAACTGCTGGACGGCATCCGGGTCGTGGCGGGCGGCGAGAGTGTGCTGGCCCCCTCGGCCACCCGCCGGCTCATCGCCCACTACGCCACCGGCCCCCGGCCCGGCGGGGACGCGTCGGCCATCGGCCAACTGACCGCGCGGGAGCGCTACGTCCTCTCCCTGGTCGCCACGGGCCTGAACAACGCGGAGATCGCCACCGAACTCGGCATCGCCATCGGCACCGTCAAGTCCCACGTCAACGCGCTGCTGCGGAAGCTCGCGGTGCGGGACCGGGTGCAGGCGACGATCCTCGCGTACGACGTCGGCCTGGTCCGCCCGACCCCACCGCCTTCACCCGCCTGACCGCCCCCGCCCGCCTGACCGCCCGGGCCCCACCTCGCCACGGGCCGCCGCCGACCCGGACCGCCCGCGTACCGGCAGCACCACGCCCCCACCCAAGGAGAGCCGCACCATGCCCGAGACCACGCCGCCACACCCGTTCCCGCGCGCCGTACGCGACGCGCTCCGCAGCGTCTTCGCCCGCGTCTACCTCGCCGCCTGCGCGCTCCTGCTGATCTGGGCCCTCGTGGTGAGCCGGGCCGACAACCCCGACGCGTCGTTCGCCGGCGTCGTACCGCTGCTCGCCACCGCGCCGCTGAGCCTGATCCTCCTCGTACTGCCCGACCACGCGGCGATGCTCTACGTCGCCATCGGCACCGGCGCCCTGGTCAACGCCCTCCTCATCGGCTGGTGCGCCCGCGCCCTGCGCCGTGGACCACGCCACCCGGGCTGAACCGTCGCGGAACGAGGGGCCGTTCGACCCCGCCCGGTGTCCTGGCCGGCCCCGCCGGCGCCGCTCGGCCCGGACCGGTGGGCGCGGCGTCGGAAGGTGACGCACGTTCCGGGAGAAACGCTCGTGGCGTCCGATCACCGGGTACTCTCGCGGCAATTGCTGGGTGTCGGCTCCAGCCGGAGATTCCACGCGTGAGCACGCGTGGGCTGCCCCGTTCGCGTCGCCGTCCAGCACGGGTCCCCTCGCGGGGAAAGCGTCTCGGAGGTCGACGCATGCCTGGCTGGCTGTTCCGTCCCTTTCTCGTCGTGCTCTACGTCCTACCGCTGCTGACCGTCGTGTTGCTGTCCGCGCCGGCGTGGCTGACCTGGCCCTTCCTGCCCGCCGGGCGACAACGGGTCGTGCTGGAGGTCATCGACAGGCTGGTGCGGTGGACGCGTACGGTCATGGCGCACCACGCCGCCCCCACCCCACGGAGCCGGGGCGCCGCCACCGGGCCCTGAGCCGCCGCGTGCCGCCGGCGGCCCCGGCTCACGGTGCCGTGAGCCGCTTCTCCAACAGGGTCACGCCGTACGACCGGCCACCGTCGCCGTTCTTCGCCGCCCGCTCGCCGACCACGGCGTACCCCGCGTCCTCGTAATAGGCGCGCAGGCGGTCGTTGTTGGCCAGGCAGTCCAGGCGGCACAGCGTGCGCCCGTGGGCGAGGACGCGGCGCTCGGCCACCGCGAGCAGGTGGCGGCCCGCGCCGGGCGGGGCTGTCTGCCGGTCGACCACCAGGCGGTGCACGTAGCCGGCGACCGGCGGCTGCTCCCCCCACGCCGCCACGTCCTCCCACCACAGCTCCCACGCCCCGACGGTGGGGCCCGTCGGCCCGAGCGTGGCCAGCCACAACTCGCCCTCGCGCAGCCGCGCCCGGAAGTGTTCCGGGCCCAACTCGCCGGGCCGCCACTGCTGGATGCCCCGCGCGCGCTGCCAGCGCGCGGCGGCGTCCCGCAGGCGAACGAACTCGGTCACGTCACCCGCGTCGGCCCGCCGGAAGGACAGGGCCGCGAGGGGATCGGTCGTGTGCGACATGGGCCTGATCGTCCCCGACCCGGTACGCGGCCCGACCGGCGCCCCCCGCCTCCGCCCTCGCGCGCCGAACGCGCGCGCCCGCCGCGCCGAACTCGCCGCACGGGTAACGAATGGGCGGCGGGCGGGGTCGCTGCCCGGTCCGATCGTCGCGCCCCTGTGGCAAAGTCAGCCCCGGCGTCGGGCGCGGACCGCCGCGTGCGCGCGGGGGTCACGAGGGTGAGGGGGACCCGTGGGTCGGGTGATCGACGGTCGGTTCGAGCTGGTGGAACGGCTCGGCGGGGGCGGGATGGGCACGGTGTGGCGCGCCCGCGACCTGGCCCTCGACCGCGACGTGGCCCTCAAGGAGGTCCGCCCGCAGGACCCCGCGCTGGCCGAACACGACCCCGAGGGCGCCCGCCAGCTCCGCGCCCGCGTCCTGCGCGAGGCCCGAGCCCTGGCCCGGATCAGCCACCCCAACGTGGCGACGATCCACCACATCGTGGACGGCCCCGCACACCCCTACCCGTGGCTGGTCATGGAGCTGGTCCCGGGCGAGAACGTCGCCGACCGGCTGGCCCGGGGGACGCTCGCCCCGGCCGAGGCGGCGCGGCTGGGCCGGGGCGTGCTGGCCGGCCTGGTCGCCGTGCACGCGGCCGACATCCAACACCGCGACGTCAAGCCGGCCAACGTCCTCATCCGGCCCGACGGCCGCCCGGTCCTCACCGACTTCGGCATCGCGGCCATCCAGGGCTCCACCGTGCTCACCGCGGCCGGCTCGCTGATCGGCACCCCCGAGTACATGGCGCCCGAACGCGCCGCCGGCCAGGACGGCGACGCCACGGCCGACCTGTGGTCGCTCGGCATGATGCTGTACGTGGCCGTCGAGGGCCGCCACCCCCTGCGGCGCGCCAACACCCTCGCCACCCTCGCGGCCATCGTCGGCCAGGACGTCCCACCACCCACCCGCGCGGGCGCGCTGACGCAGCCGCTGCGCGCCCTGCTCGTCCGCTCCCCCGGCCACCGCCCCGACGCAGCCACGCTGGACCGCCTCCTGGCGGCAGCCGAGTCACCGTCCGGGCCGCCGTCCGAGCCACGGCCCGCGTCACGGCGCGCGCCGGCGCAGGCGGAGCCTGCGGCGGGCGGCGCGGGCGGTACGAGCGGTACGGGTGGTACGGGTGTCGGGGAAGCCACCCCTGCCGCGCCTTCCCCCGCCGCGCCCGCCCCCGCCGCGCCCACCGCCGCCGCGCCGACCGCCGACCGACAGGCCTCCACCGAACCCCCCACCCCCGGCACGCACCCGCCCTCCGCGACGGCCGACGCCCCCGCCAGCCCCGCCACGCACGCCACCCACTCCGCCCGCCCCTCCGACACCTTCGGGCCACCGCCCGCCCTCTCCACGCCCGCGTCCGGCGACTACCACCTCACCCCGCCCGCCGCGCGCCCGTCCGCCCCGCCCGCCGCACCGGCACCGCACCCGGCGTTCCTCGCGCCGGCCCCGCTACCCGCCCCGCCGCAGGGCCCGCCACCCACCGCGCCGCCCGCCGGCCGGCGCTCGCGCCGGGGCGCGCTGTACGCCGCCACGGCCGGCGCCCTCGCCCTCGCGGGCCTCCTCACCTGGAACCTGCTGCCCGACGGCGGCTCAGGCAAGGGCGGCGAACGGCCAGCCAAGGGTCGCCAGCCCACGACCGAACCCACGTCGCCCACCCGCGAGACCCCCGCCACGGTGGACGACGACAAGGGCACGGGCAAGAAGATCACCATCGGCGTCAAGTCCGACCAACCGGGCCTCGGCTTCCGCCGCCCCGACGGCAGCTACGCGGGGCTCGACGTGGACGTGGCGACGTACATCGCCACGGCACTCGGACACACCCCCGCCGACATCGTGTGGCAGGAGGTGCGCAGCAGCGACCGCGAGACCCTGCTGACCAGCGGGCGCGTCGACCTCGTCGTGGCGACGTACACGATGACCGAGGCGCGCGAGAAGCGGGTCGACTTCGCCGGCCCCTACCTGACCGCCCACCAGGACGTACTCCTCCCCAGGTCCGACACCTCGGTGCGCGAGGCGTCGGACCTGGGCGGCAAGCGCGTCTGCACGGTCGCCGGCAGCACACCGGCCCAGCGCCTGCGAACGGACATCGCGCCCCAGGCGCAGGTCGTGGAGTACGAGTCCTACGCGCGCTGCGTCGACGCGCTGGACCAGGGCTCGGTGGACGCGGTCACCACCGACAACGCGCTGCTCGCCGGATACGCGTCCCTGCGCCCGGGCGCCTACCGCCTCGCGGGCCTGTCCCTGTCCAACGAGCCGTACGGAGTGGGCCTGGCCAAGGACAGCCCGCTGACGGGCGAGGTCGACAAGGCGTTGAAGAAGATGGTGGACGACGGCTCGTGGGACAAGGCGGTCCGCAAGAACGTGCCGCTGCTGAAGCCGTGACGACGGACGAACGCCCGTACGCGCGGCTGCCGTTGGCTGACGGAAGCCATGTCCCACCCTGTGATCCGGAATGAGGAGAACTACGGTGCGTAGTGCGACGGTCGCGCAGCCGTGCGTAGGCTGACACGCGGCTCGTATCTCACCGTCGTTGACGGGAAAAGAGGTTGCGCATGTCCGCCCGCCCCCGTGACTTGACCCCCGACAGGTCCGCCCGACACCTCTTCGGCGCGGAGATGCGCCGACTCCGCGAGGCGGCGGGCATGTCCCTTGATGCCCTGGGGGAGGTGCTCAAGTACGGCAAGAGTTCGCTGCATCGCTTCGAGACCGCCCAGACGATGGTCCCGCCCGATCTCCCGACCAAGCTGGACACCGCGTTCGGCACGGACGGACTGTTCGGCAAGCTCTACGAGTTGGCCCGCAAAGAGGTCCATCCGGACAGGTACCGGCGGCGCATGGAGTTGGAGGCGCAGGCGCGGGTCATCAACGAGTACGCCGGACACGTCGTGCCGGGGCTGGTGCAGACGGACCCCTACGCCCGGGCTCTGTTTCGTGTGAGCAACCCTCAGGCGATCCCGGAGGAGATCGAGGACAAGGTCTCGGCCCGACTGAGCCGACAGGCTCTGCTGCGCGCGGAACCCCCACCAGAGTTGTCCATCATTCTCGATGAGACGGTACTACGTCGTGTGGTGGGTGGACCTGCGGTCATGCGCGAGCAGTTGGCAACTCTGCTGCCGCTGGTGGACGGGCCGGCAACCGTCATTCAGGTCATGCCCTTCTCCCATGGGGCGCACGCGCTACTGGGTGGCTCACTGACGCTGATGACCCTGGAGAAGGGCGCTGTCATCGCGTACGAGGAGAGCATCGATACGGGAAACCTGTTGGAAGACCCGATCGAGGCCACCGCACGTCGCCGGGCCTACGATCGGATGAGGGCTCACGCTCTATCGCCCACAGATTCCGCGGCTCTTATCCGCTCGACGATGGAGGCACTGCCACATGAGCATCACACCCGGACCTGATGCGGGCACCGTATGGATCAAGTCCAGTCACAGCAACGGTGGAGGCGGCAACTGCGTCGAGTGGGCGCCCTCGGCCGCCGCCAACGGCACCGTCCCCGTCCGCGACAGCAAGAACCCCGACGGCCCCACCCTGACCTTCGACACACAGGCGTGGGCGGCGTTCGTGAACGCCGTACAGCGGGGAGAGTTCGCCTAGTCACCCACCTCGTACCGGGGCCACCCGACGTCCCACCCGCTCCAGAAGAGGTCCCATGCTCCTCCTCCTGCGCAAGCACCACGGTCTGCTGATCGCCGTGGGAACCGTGTGCGTCGTCGTCAACGGTTCGGGGCTCGGGGCGCTGTGGTTCACCGGCGTCGGTCTGCTGCTGGGTGGCCTGCTGTTGCGGTGGTTCCTGACGCGGGCGCAGCGCCCGCCGAGGGGCGTCACCCCGCCCGTGGCCCTGGGCGCACCCGTGCGGGGCCACTGGGTGGCGCTGAACGGGCCCGCCACCAAGGTGCCCAGCCACACCCACAGCCTGGCGCAGACGTACGCCATCGACCTCGTGCGCCGACCCGCGCCGGAGCCCGTCTGGGTGTGGCCGATCGCGCGCCGCCCGGCTGCCTACCCGGCGTACGGGGAGCCGCTGCTCGCGCCGGCCGACGGCCGGGTGGTGGCCGCCGCCGACGGGCAGCGCGACCACCTGTCCCGCACCTCGCTCGCCGGCCTCGGCTACCTGTTGGTGGAGGGCTTCGTGCGTTCCCTGGCCGATCCCCGCCACATCCTGGGCAACCACCTCGTGCTCGACCTCGGCGACGGTACGTACGCCGTCTTCGCCCACCTGCGGCGGCGCTCGCTGCGGGTGACCGTGGGCGAGCGGGTCGCGGCCGGCCAGCCGCTGGCCGAGTGCGGCAACTCGGGCAACTCCTCCGAGCCCCACCTGCACTTCCAGCTCATGGACGGCCCCGACCTCACCTCGGCCCACGGCCTGCCGTTCACCTGGCGGTACACCGACGACGACGGCCGCGAGCAGGTGGGCGTGCCCGCCGACCGCACCCGCTTCACGGCCGCCGCCCCCGGCCCCCGTTAAGCCGCTTGCCAGCCCGCCGCCCCGCTCCTACGGTGACGCGGTGACGACTCAGGTGATCGTGCTCAACGGCGGTTCCAGCTCGGGCAAGACGCGGCTCGCGCGGACTCTGCAGGAGGTGTTGCCCGAGCCGTGGTTGCTCATGGCGGTCGACTCGCTCATCGAGGCCATGCCGGCGTCCCTGCAGAACGCCGGCGAGGGAATCGAGTTCGCCGACGACGGCGGAGTCACCCCCGGGCCACGGTTCCGGGAGCTGGAGGCGGCCTGGCAGACCGGGGTGGCCGCGATGGCGCGGGCCGGCGCCCGGGTGATCGTCGACGATGTCTTCCTCGGCGGCCCGGCCTCCCAGGAGCGGTGGCGGCGGGCGCTGGCCGGGTTGGAGGTGCTGTGGGTGGGCGTCCGCTGCGCCCCCGAGGTCGCGGCCAGTCGCGAACTGGCGCGCGGCGACCGCGTGCCGGGCATGGCCGCCGCGCAGGCCCACCTCGCGCACCGGGGCGTGGCGTACGACCTGGAGGTGGACACGACGCGTAGCGGGTCCGAGGAGTGCGCGCACGCGATCGCCGCGCGGCTCGGGTAGACAGCACCCCACGGCCCCACGGCCCCACGGCTCCGGTCCGGGCGCCGGCCCGCCCCTACCCCCGCTTGTCCAGCACCAACGCCGTGTACCCCACCTCCCGGCTCGCCGCCACGTGGGCCCGGATGACGGGGCACAGGGCCTGCCAGTCGGCCGGGGTGAACTCGCGCAGGCTCGGCCAGCGGGTGCGGAAGGCGAGGCGGCCGGGGCGAGTGGACACGACGGCTCCCACAGTGCCGATGAGGCGGGCCGAGCGGCGGACGACCGGGCGGGTCCAGTCGTGTACGGCGCGGACCTCGAAGCCGGCCTTGGTGGCGCTGGCCAGGTAGCGGTCGAGCCGCTCGAAGTCGTCGAACTGCCAGGACGCGCGCACCAGGCCCCGGGGGTCGAGCTGGTCGATCCGCGCGGACCGTTCGTCGGGCCAGGTGAAGTCCACGAGGACGAGCCGGCCCCCGGGGCGCAGCACGCGGTGGCTCTCGGCGAGGAAGGCGTCCCGCCCCTCGGGGCCGAAGTGGAACGCGGCCTCCAGGCAGTGCACCCGATCGAAGGAACCGTCCGCGAACTCCGTACCGCCCGCCTCGTCGGGCAACCGGGTCACGTCCGCGACGGCGAAGGACACCCGGGGCCGGTGCCCGAACCGCGCCCTGGCCAGGGCGATCTGGCGCTCGCCGAGGTCGACGCCGAGGGCCCGGCAGCCGGCGTCGGCGAGCCGGGCGGTGGTGTAGCCGCGCCCGCAGGCGGCGTCGAGGACCAGGTCGCCGGGTGCCGCGTCCAGGAGCGCCAGCGACCGCCGTACGAGCGCCCGCTGGAAGTACCCACCGCCGCCCACGGCGGCGGGGAGCGTGGGCAGCGTGAAGTAGCCGACGTTCAACAGGTCGCCCCAGCCCACGTGTTGCAGGAACCTGAGGAAGATGTTGCCCTCGCCGTACCCGTCACCCGCATGCGCATCAGCACCCATGTCACACTCCCGACTACCACGAAATCCCGCCTGACCAGCCAGCGAGCATGGCACAGTCACCGGCCACCGGCGGCGTTCCCCGAGGTCGGCGCGGACACGTTCGTACGGGGCGGGTTGACCGGGGGCCACCCGCCCCGGGCCCGCCGCACCCCGCGGTCAGCGCCCGCCGTCCCCTCCACGGCGAGCGCTGACCGCCTTTCCTCGTGCCGGTCGCGGGCCGGCGGCCCCTGCTCCGCCAGGCCCGCTGACCGGCGGGCGCCCCGCGCCGTGGGCCGCCGGGGGCGGCCGGCCGGGCGGGGGCTCGTTGAGCCCGGGTGGGCTCGTTCTGTGGGGCGCGGGCGACGCGGGGTCAGCCGGCGCCCTTGGGGTGGGGGCGCGCGGCGCGTTCCGGCGGCGCGCGCCCGGTTACAGCATCGAGGTCTCGCCCGGGCTCGGGCCGGGGGTCGACCGGTCGGGCACCCGCAACTTCTCGTCCACCACGGCCACCTCAAGCAGCGCCGACTCCGTGGTGCCCAGGTAGGTCAGGGTGTGCGGGTCGAAGACCCAGGTCGTCGGGGACGACGGGGGGAACCGGAAGGTCAGGCCGACGCCGTGGCGGCCGGCGCCGTCCCGTACGTCCTCCTTGACGGTGGTGCCGGGGAGCCGACCGGCGGCGCGCAGCAGCGCCGCGTTGAGGTTGGGCTCCAGGGTGGTCGTGTCGATCACCTCGTTGATCAGCTCGAAGACCGCCTCGTCCCGGCTCGGCCCCTGCCCTCCGGTGTCCTCGTAGAGCTTGCTCAGCAGCAGGTCGGGGTCGGTGGGCAGGGATCCCAGGCGGGTGAGGGGCCACGGCGGTGGGGCGTCGTTGGTGCCCGTCATGCTCTGGCTCGTGGGCTCGTAACGGCTCCGCGGGGCCTCGCCCCTCGTGACGGGGGTGACCCGGATGACCCCGCTCGTCTCGGCCCGCGCCGCGTACCAGTCCTCGCGCTGGCCGAAGCCGCGCAGCCCGAAGCCGAGGACCTGGCCGTCCCCGAGGTGTCGGACGTAGACGTACTGGTCCGGGCGGACGGTGACCGGTGGGCGGCCGGCCTGCGCCGCCGCGGCCTGGTCCAGCAGGTGGACCGCCGACGGCTCGTCGCTGACGCTGACGGCGTGCGGCGACGTGTCCTGGCCGGCGGTGCGGACGAGGACGGCGACCACGGCCGTCGTCACCACCACCACGATCGGCACCACCACGGTGGTCAACCGGCGCCAGCGCGGCCGGTGGCGCGCGCACGGTGTCTCCTCGACCGCCAACTGCCGGCCGATCTCCCGTACGATCCCCTCCCGCAGCTCGCGATGGCGGTCCGGGGCGAGTCCGGGCACGTGGGGGGTCGGCAGCAACACCGCCAACTCCTCGCACTCGCCCGCCTCGTCTCCCTTCCGCGGAAAGGCGCTCATGGGTTCCTCTCTTCCGTGACCCCGCGCCCGGAGCCGGCCGCGCACGGGCCGACCACCAGGGGCCTCGGCTCGGGCGGGCGGACGACGGCCCGCGGGGGCTTTCTCCTCAGTTCGGCCTCGGTGAGCTTGCGCAGCCGCTTGCGGGCGCGCGAGAGCCGGGAGCGCACGGTGCCGACCGGCACGCCGAGCGCGTTGGCCACCGTGGTCGAGTCCAGGCCCTCCCACACGCACAGCGTGACCACCTCGCGCTCCAGGCGGCGCAGCCCGGCCAGGGCCCGGCGCGCGGCGGCCAACTCCTCGCTGTCCACCATCCGCTGCGCCACCTCGTCCGCGAAGTCGGGCACCGCGTCGCCCACCGGGAGCCGGGCGAGCGCGTTACGGTGCCGGCGCGCGGCCCGCGCGGTGTTGCGCAGGACGTTCGTGGCGATCCCGAGGAGCCACGGGTGCAGGTGGTCGTCGCCGTCGGGGAGCACCCGTTCGCGCAGCCGCCACGCCTCCAGGAAGGTCAGGGACACCACGTCCTCGGCGGTGGCCCAGTTTCCGGTCAGCCGCAGGGCGTGCCGGTGGACGGCCGTCGCGTGGTCGTCGAACAGCCGCCGGAACGCGTCCGGTTCCCCGTCTCGCACCCGCGCCCGTAATGAATGCTCCACACCCTTCACCTGTCCGACCGCCCGACCGCGTTCGCGTGATCCGGGTCACACCGGCCCGCGCGCGGTCGGACGGCCGGTCGTCGGCCGCCCGGGTAGCGGCCAGAGGGCGCTCGGACGACGGACAAAGGCCGCTCGGGCCACGGACAGCGGGTGCTCAGGTGGCGGGGCCGATGCCGAACGGGCTCACGGCGTACGCGCACTCCGTGTACGTGTAGCCGGGCTCGATGCGCGCCGTGTCGGTGCCGGATGAGTTGCTGGTGCCCTGCGACTTGTGCAGGAAGTACGTGGTGCCGACGGGCAGCGACAGCGTGCGCTGCGGGTAGCTCTTTCCGCTCTGGCACGCCTTGTCGCGCGCCTGCGCGCGGTTGGCGTACGTCGTGCAGCCGTCGCACGCCGAGAGCGTGAACCTGCCGGTGACCGGGCCCGTGTAGAGAATCTCGACCGCGTTCGGGCTGTCGTTCTTGACCGTGACTCTCACGCCGCCACCGGAGGCCGTCGTCGGCAGCCGCTTGCCCGCGTCGGGCAGCTTCTTGGCGATCTCCGCGGCGATGGCGATCTTCTGCGCGCGCGGCCGGTTCCCGTCGTCGCGGTAGGTGCGGGCGAAGTCGTTCATCGTCGTCAGGGCCGCGTCGAACCGGCCGTCCTGGTACTGGTCGACGCCGCACGCGTAGGTGCCGGCGCGCACGTGCCCGCTCGCCGCGCCCGCGTCCCGGGTCAGCGCGGCGGACCCGGCGCCGGCCGCCTTGGCCAGCGTGCCGGCCTGGACGCTGAGGGTGCGCAGGTTGGTGACGGCCGTGCACGGCTCGGCGCCCTTGATGCCGCCGGCCGCCGTGCTGATCGCGGCGCTCACGGCCGGTTCCACCCTCGCCGCCGGCGCGGAGTCGGGGAAGTCGGCGAGCAACTCGCCGAGGTGCTTGGTCTTGCCGCCGTCGGCGGACGCCTGGCCGAGCCCGCTCACCCCGCACTCGTACAGCGAGTTCGCCAGCCGGTCGTCGGGCCAGCCGGTCAGTTTGCCCAGGTGCCGCTCGTCGACGCGCCGCGGAACGGTCCGCAGGAACGTGAGGGGCTCGATCGCCGCGCAGAAGTCCCTGCGGTCGTACGTCGCCCCCACGCTCTCGTAGTACGTCTTCATCCGCTCCGGCACGCGCTTGGCGGCCCGCGAGCCGGGGTGGTCGTCGGTGAGGGCGGCGTAGCCGTCCAGGGCCCGGCGGTAGTCGGCCTCGGCCGCGTCGAACGGCTGCCCGGCCCGCGCGCTGACCAGCTCGTCGGCCTCCGCGAGGCGGTCGAGCAGCATCTCCTCGGTGGCCTCGTCGCGCGCGCTGTCGTACGCGAGGTAGCCGCCGCCCGGCGCGGCGAGCAGCGCCAGGCCGAGCAGCACGGCCACGGCCGCGCGCGGCGGCCAGGCGAGCGGCCGACGCAGCCCGAGGAACGCGCCGTGCGCGGCAGCCGCCGCCAGTACCACCAGGTACCCCGCGACGACGCCACCGGCCACGCCGTCCGGCTCGGCCGGCAGCGCCAGCAGGAGCAGCCCGGCCGTGGCCGCCCAGCACGCGGCGACCGCCCACCACACGCGCAGCAGGGCGTAACCGACGCCGAGACCACTGAGGTTGAGCAGCCCCACGGCCACCGCCCGCAGCGGAACGGGCGGCCCGGGCGGCGCCGGCGGCACGGGCGGCGCGCCGAACGGTGGCGGCGGCGCGCCGGCGGGCCCCGGCGGCAGCGCGGACAGATACAGCGTGGGCCGCTCCCCGACCGGCCGGTCCTCGGGCGGGGGCGCGGCGGGCGGCGGGGGCGCGGGCCAGCCCGGGGGCGCTCCCGGGGGCGGTGGTGGCGGCGCGGCGCCGTAGGCGGGTGGGGCGCCGTAGGCGGGTGGGGCGGGGGGCGCGGGCGGTGGTGCGGCGCCGGGTGGCTGGGGCGGGGACGCGGGGGGCCCTGCCGGCTCCCCGGCACCCTTGTCTCTGCCGGCCGCGTCGCGCTCTTCCCACACCATCGACGTACCCCCCTGGGACGTTGCTGCCGTACGCCCGGCCGGCCGACCGCCGCCGCGCCGCGCCCGCGGCCACGACACCAACCCACCCCACCGGACCGGCCCCGTTCGGACCCCGCCCGCCCGGCCCCCTGCCGGACGCGCGGCGCGTACGACCCTACGGGGCACGCGGTCGGACGAACAGCCCGTTGGAAGGTCAACTCGGTCTGGCGGACGAGCACTTGGCCGGACGGAGCGCGGCGGGTCGCTGCGCGGGGCGACACGCGGCGGGTCGGCTCGGCTCGCGGCAGTCGACGCGGCACGCGGCGGGTCGGCGTTGGTTGGCCGGGGCGGGAGATGTGGCGGCCGTACCATGCGTGCCCTGCATGTGCCGGCATGTGGACACCGCGATTTCGGCCAACTTCCCGTTATTCGCGCGCTCTTGGGCGTGACAGAGCGCTAGCGTGAGGCGTCGAAGGAGCGGACCTACGCCCGCGCGTACACGGGTGAGGCGGGTCCGTACGTCCATCGTCAGCGGAGCAGACGGTGCGCGCCGCGACGCGGCGACGCCGCACGCGCGCGGCGGAAGCCAGCGGGGCACGGCCCGGCCCCGGCGGGGCGGGGCGGCCCGTGGGCTCGGCCCTCGTCCGGACGCGCCCGGACCGCCCGGCCGCGCTCGGTGCCGAAGGGGCCGCGCCGGGCATGCGCCCGTACCGGCTCCCGACGCGCGCGTCGAACGCGGTTGAGGCGGCGGCGGGGCGGGGACTCCGTGACGTCAGCGGGACAGAGGGGGAGCGGATGACGCAGCGGCATGACGAGCAGGTGGCCAGAGTGCGGCCCAGTGGTCTCAAGAAGGGCGCGGTCATCGCGCAGTCGCTGGACAACCAGTGGGTCAACGCGGAACTGACCCGGGACATGATCGCGCGCGGCCGGTCGCTGAGCGAGGTCGACGACGTACGCGGCAAGGAGGTGCGGGCCGAGTACTTCCGCGGCCTCATCAACACGCGGCAGGTCGTCGCCAACCGCACCTACTTCTACAACAACGCGGCGATCAGCCGCGACTACCTGTACGACGACGCCGCTCGCCGGGCCCACCAGAAGCTCCTGGCCGACGGCTCCCTGGTCCCCTTCCTCCTGCACGAGCGGGAGCCGACCGACCGACCAACCAACGTCGACCTGGACGAGACGGCCTTCACCGCCTGGCAGGAGACCCTGGCGACGCTGCCCGCGACGGCCCGTATGACCTGCCTGCGGATGTCCTGGAACGACGAGCAGAACCGGTTGGACACGCAGAACGCCCTCTTCCGCCCCTTCGCCGCCCGGGTGCAGGCCCTGACCGCCAAGGACCTCCCGCTGCTGGCCCAGCAGGTCGGAGTGGAGGAGGAACGACTGCCCGCCTTCGCCCGCCGCATCGGCCAGGTCGTGGACCACAGCAACGAGCTGAGCGTCGAGGGGCGCCCGGTCACCCGCAACGTCCTGTACGAGCGGTTCGTCTCGGTGCCGGGCCGGCCGGTGTCGGAGGGCCGGTACGACCGGGACAAGCCGTTCGCCGGGGAGATCAAGCAACTGCTCGACCTGATCTACAACGTCAACCTCGCCGACGCCCTGAGCATGTATCCGCTGACGCCGGGCGGCAGCCTGCAGCGTGTCGCGCTCCAGGAGTGGCGGGACCTCCGCGGCTCCTCGTCCCCCTCGGGGGCGGGCCGGGTCATCGAGGACCCGGACGAACTCTCCGAGCTGCTGCGCTTCCTCCAGCGGCAGGCGTTCAGCACGGTGCAGGGCGGCCTCACGCCGGCCGAGCTCGACGTCCTCGAACTCGGTGACATCGCCACGCTGCGGGAGACCGGCGCGTGGAACGCGTACATCACCGCCTTCGACCACCTCCTCGCGGACCCGGCCACCTTCGGCGACCGCGTGGGGCTCGTCTTCGACCGCTACATCGCGCTCAACCGGAAGATCGTCGAACTGGCGGCGGCCCGGCGTGGCGGCCACTCCGCGTCCTGGTCCCCGGTGGTCGAGGTGGTCGTCAACGTCGGGGGCTCGGTCGTCACCGCCGTCACCGGCGACGAGAGCTGGTCGCTGACCGGCGCGCTGGGCGCCACCGCGCTGGACACGTACGGCGGTTCCGTGCGGCTCGTCCTCCGCAACCGGATCGCCGGGCGCCGCGAGCAGAAGTTCGCGCGCGAGATCGCCACCGTACGGCTGGAGACGCTGGCCGCGTGGCAGCGCTTCCAGGACCTGGTGGAAAGGCTCCCCGGCTACCGCGAGGTCGCCCCGAACCCGGGCGCCAACAACTCCACCACCATGCGGGACGACCTGGAGTACTGAGCCCCAGGGCCGGCCCACTGTGGGAGGGGGCCGGCCGTCGGGCGTCCGCGCGGTCGGGGCGCGTGGTCGGACGCACGGGGGACGCGCTGTCGGCCGCCCGGAGTTGGCACGAGCGGCGGACGGCGGACGTCCGCTCGGCGGACACTGGGTGCGGAACGACGTCCGCCACGAAAGGCGCCATGAACCGCTACGACCGGCTGCGCGCCGAGCGCCCCGACCTGTTCGTCAACAGCCCGGACGGGATCGACCTCCTGCTGTCCCCCGAGGCGGTCGAGGCCGCGCGACGCGGCGCCGGAGCCGCTCCCGACACGCCGGTCGGCGTCGTCTACGAGGACTCGTACGTGACCGTCGTACGCGACGCGGTGCGCTTTCCCGACGGTGCGCACGGCCTCTACCTGCGCGTTCTGCCCCGCGCCACGGACCCGGGCGTGGTCGTCCTGCCGCTCCTGCCCACCGGGCGCGTCGTCCTCGTCGAGCACTACCGGCACGCCACCCGGGCCTGGCACTGGGAGGTTCCGCGCGGCATGGGCGAGCCCGGCGCGACCGGCGCCGACAGCGCCGCGCGCGAACTGCGCGAGGAGATCGGCGCCCGGGCGACCGAGCTGGTCCCGCTCGGCGACGTCCACCCCGACACGGGCCTGTTGGGCAGCCGCGTCCAACTCTTCGCCGCCCGCGTCCCCCACCCCACGCCCGCCACCACCCCGTCGCCCGGGGAGGCGACGGACCGCGAGCCCGGCGACGGCCGGCAGGACGAGGGGCAGCGGGGTGAGGGGCAACAGGGTGAGGGGCAGCGGGACAGCGGCGGTGACGTCCGAAAGTACGGCGGCCAGCCGTACCCCGGCGCGCGGGACGTCGCCGAGGGCATCCGGCGCATGATGACGGTCTCGTACGCCGCCCTGGGGGAAATGATCGCCACCGGCGCCGTCACCGACGCCTTCACCATCGCCGCGTACACCCGCGCCCGCCTGGCCGGCCTCCTGGATGCCCCCGCCCCGCCCACGCCCGCGAGCGCCGACGGCGGCTGACGGCCGACCAGTCCGGCGCGCTCCGGCAGACGAGCGGACGAACAGACGAACAGACGAGCGGGAGGGGCGGCCGACGGCCTCGGCACGCCGGCGTCGGCGCGCGACGGCAGGGGCCGCGCCCGGAGAACGGGCCCGTCCGCGCGGTGTTCTCCCCTCCCTCACGCCACTGAAGAGCGCGTGAACGATCGCACTACTCACTCGATCGGCCCACCCCTGTGGATAGACTCTCGCGAGCTCACAGAAGACGCAGGGGAGGCGAGCGGTATGGCTCAGGCGAGGAAGATCGCTACCTACATACTTGTCGTCTTCGTGCTGTACACGATCATCAACTCCCCGGCGCGGGCCGCCGAGCTCGTCCAGATCGGGTTCGAGGGCATCTCGGACGCGGCCAAGGGCATCGGCGACTTCATGACCGAGCTGGTCAAGTGACCGGTCGGGCAGCGGACCGCCCGACCACGACCACGACCGCCCGACACCCACCACCCGCGTCAGCCGCCGCCACGCACCCACCACCCGCGTCATCCGTACGGAGGGCAACCCAGTGATCCGTCATCTGGTCCTGTTCAAGCTGAACGAAGGCGTCTCCCGCGACGAGGAGCGCGTGGTCGCCGGCGTGAAGGCGTTCCAGGAGCTGGACGGGATCGTCCCCGAGTTGACGTTCTGGGAGTGCGCCTGGAACATCACCGACCGGCCCATCGCGTACGACTTCGCCATCAACTCGGCCGTCGCCGACCGGGACGCGCTCACCCGCTATCTCGAACACCCGGCCCACCAGGCCGCCGCCGCGCGGTGGCGCGAGTTCGCCACCTGGGTGATCGCCGACTACGAGTTCTGAGCGACTTGCTCCGTACGACCCGCAGCCCCCCGCCACACGGCGGGGGGCTGTTCGCCGTCTGGGGCAGCGGAAGCGGGCCCCGCGTCGGCCGCCGCGCGCGTCAACTCACCCATCAACACGGAGCTATGCGGTGCTTGCACACAGCGGACATGTCTTGTGATGCTATGACCGCTTTTGCCGGATGATTGGGTTGGGACGACCTGAAGGGTGGCGTGACCGTGACGGCCCGTACTGCACCCAAGGCCCCACCCCAGGCCGGCACCGGCGAGCGCGCGGCCCGCGCCGAGCCCACGACCGCCCCCGCGCCCGACCCAGCGACCGATCCCGCACCCGCGCGGGACGCCGCCACAGCCGCGCCCCCCGCCGCCGACCCACCCGCCAGCGCCACCACCCCGGCCACCCCGCCCCACCCGGACGCCCCCGCTTCCGCTCCCGCTCCCGCTCCCGCGAGCGAGCCCCCCGCTGACCAGGGCCGCCCGGAGCGCGCCACCGCCCCGGGCCCCGCGCCGAGCGGGGGCCCGAGCGCGGACGCGGCCGATGCCGGCGCGGCCCGTGCTGGAAAGGCCGACACCGCGACCCGAGCCGGGGCCGACACGGCGGCCCGTACCGGCACCGGCGCGGGCGCCGACCGGCGTCGACCGGGCGGCACCGCGACCCGCGGCGGGGAAACGATCCGGCCCACGGGCGGCCCCGGGGCCCCCCGCCGCGCGCCCGACGCGTCCGGCCCCGCGGCGACGGCCCCCGACCCACCACCCGCCCGCCCGCCGGCCACACCACCGGCCACCGCCCCGCCCGGCACGGACCCGAGCGCGAGCACGGGCACGGGCCCGAGCACAGACGCAGGCACAAGCGCGGGCACGAGCACAGGTACAGGCACAAGCGCGGGCACAGGCACGGCTACCGGCGCGGCCGGGGCCGCTGCCGCGCCAGGTGTCGAGACCGCGTCGGACGTCGAGACCGAGGGCGGCGCCACCCCGCGCGAGCGGCGCAGCGCGGACGCGCGGGCGCTGACCCAGGTGCTGTTCGCCGAGTTGTCGGGGCTTGAGCCGGGCACCCCGGAGCACGCCCGGGTGCGGACCGCGCTGATCGAGGCCAACCTGCCGCTCGTGCGGTACGCCGCGGCCCGCTTCCGCAGCCGCAACGAGCCCATAGAGGACGTCATCCAGGTCGGCACCATCGGGCTCATCAACGCCATCGACCGCTTCGATCCGCATCGCGGAGTGCAGTTCCCGACCTTCGCCATGCCCACGGTCGTCGGCGAGATCAAACGTTACTTCCGTGACAACGTACGGACCGTCCACGTGCCACGGCGGCTCCACGAGCTGTGGGTGCAGGTCAGCGGCGCGACCGAGGACCTGACGGTGCTGCACGGCCGCTCCCCCACCACCGCGGAGATCGCCGCCCGCCTGGGCATCGGCGAGGACGAGGTGCTCGCCTGCATCGAGGCGGGTCGCTCGTACCACGCGACGTCCCTGGAGGCCGCGCAGGAGGGTGACGGGCTGCCCGGGCTGCTCGACCGCCTCGGCTACGAGGACCCCGCCCTCGCCGGGGTCGAGCACCGCGACCTCGTACGCCACCTGCTCGTCCAACTGCCGGAGCGCGAGCAGCGCATCCTGCTCCTGCGCTACTACAGCAACCTCACCCAGTCGCAGATCAGCGCCGAGCTCGGCGTTTCCCAGATGCACGTCTCGCGGCTGCTGTCGCGCAGCTTTGCTCGGCTACGTTCCGCAAATCGAATCGAGCCGTAACTCGCGAAGGGGACCCCACGAACGGCCCTCAGGCAGTAATGTCGACATGGCGCTACAGCGTGTTGCCGACATGTGACATTCTGCAGGAACGGTGTTTGGCGCGGCCGATCTTCCGGTATTCAGGGGGAGGTTGCGTTCCTTCACCCGCGAGCGCTACCGCGACCGTCCGCGACCTCAAAGGGGGTGGCATGTCCGTAGATTTGGGCAGCTCGAAGGTGCTCACCACTGACGCATCACGCGTGCTTGACGATGGCGGCGCCATCGACACTCGCACCCTCTCCCGCTCCCTGTTCCTGCGGCTCGCCGCGCTCGACCAGGACAGCGCGGAGCGCACGTACGTACGCGACACCCTGATCGAGCTCAATCTCCCCCTGGTCCGGTACGCGGCGGCGCGCTTTCGCAGCCGCAACGAACCGATGGAGGACATCGTCCAGGTCGGCACCATCGGGCTGATCAAGGCGATCGACCGGTTCGACTGCGAACGGGGCGTGGAGTTCCCCACGTTCGCGATGCCGACGGTGGTCGGTGAGATCAAGCGGTTCTTCAGAGACACCAGTTGGTCGGTACGGGTCCCGCGCCGGCTCCAGGAGCTGCGGCTCGCCCTGACGAAGGCCAGCGACGAGCTCTCGCAGAAGCTCGACCGTTCGCCCACCGTTCCCGAACTCGCCACCTGCCTGGGCGTTTCCGAGGAGGACGTGGTCGACGGCCTCGCCGTCGGCAACGCGTACACCGCCAGCTCCCTCGACTCGCCCTCGCCCGAGGACGACGGCGCGGACGGCTCGCTGGCCGACCGCCTCGGGTACGAGGACAGCGCGCTCGAGGGCGTGGAGTACCGCGAGTCGCTCAAGCCGCTGTTGGCCCAACTGCCGCCGCGCGAGCGCCAGATCATCATGCTCCGCTTCTTCGGGAACATGACGCAGTCGCAAATCGGCGAAGAGGTGGGCATCTCCCAGATGCACGTCTCCCGGCTGCTGACGCGCACCCTCGCGCAGCTCCGCGAGGGCCTCATCGCCGACTGATCGCCCCCACCACCGAGAGATCCACCCCCACCCCGCTCCTCCAGCACGCCGCTGCCGCGCGCCGCAGCCGGCGGGAGGGGCGGGGTGCGCGCGTCCCAGGCCGACCGGCCCGGCCATGCCCGCCGGGCGACTGGCTCCGCGCGGGCAGCTCAGCCTCGCGCGGGCGACTCGGCCCGCGAACAACGGCTCAGCCCCGCACGGGCGGCCCGCCCCGCGATCGACGGCTCAGCTAACGCCCAGCGGCCCGCCCCGCGAGCGGCGACTCAGCCCCGCACGGGCGACCCGCCCCGCGAGGGCCGCTCGCCTCACACGCGAGCCCGCCACAGCGCGGCCACCCCTCACACCGCCCACAGAAACGGTCCGGCAGCCCGTCGGGCGCCGTGCGCGGGGCGCTGGCGGGGTGGCGGGCTGCCGGGGGGTGGGCGTACGGGGACGGTCGGGGCGACGCGGGTCAGGCCAGGGCGAGCCAGGCGACGGCGGCGACGACCGCCACCGCGACGATCACACCGATGATCACGCCGAAGCGTGGGCCGGACGAGGTGGGTCCGGCGGCGGGCTGGGGCTGCTGCTGCGTGCCCTCGTCAACAAAGGCGCGGAACATCTGGGTGCTGCCAGCCGGGTCGTAGTTGCCCTCGGGGCCAGGGTTGTTCGCCATGGACCCCGACCCTAGCGAACCTGTGGAATCGCGCACACCCCCGGGGTTTCCAGGGGGTTTGACGGGCCCTTTTCCGACTTGACCGGGGGCCGGCACAGGCTTTGTCGGGTGTTTACTCCGCGACCGGTCATTTCATTTGCCTGTAGCAACTAACTTCTCTTATGGTTGCCCTAAGCAACTTGATCACCGGGTCCGACGAGCCCGCCGCCGGCGACCGACCCCCGGCCCACCAGACCGGGGGCGCCGCCGGGGGCAGCGGCCACGTACGGGCCCGGCGCCACGCACGGGCCGCACCCGCAGCGGATCACACACCCCATACCTCAAGCCCACCGAGACCGGGCAGGCCGAGCCGGGCCCGTTCCGGTCGGCGCCACCGGCGCGTGCGCCGGGCCGGCGCCCGGCGCGGCGCACGCCCCCCGGGCACGGCGCCCCGGCAGCACAGCGCGCCACCGCCGAACGCCGTCAAACGCCGTCAAACACGGCTGTCCGCCCGGCCGGCCCCGGCGCACGCCCGCCGCACACCCGCCACACCAGGAAGGAGCACCGATGGCGACGCAGGAGCAGTACCGCGAGTTGGCGCGGCAGCTGTCGGCCACCGCGGCCATCCAGCGCGACCTGGGCCGCGCCCTGCCCGCCGACTGCCCGCCGGCGTCGGCCATCGTGCTGATGGTCCTCAACCGGCACGGCGAGATGCGGATGAGCAAGCTCGCCGAGCTGCTGTCCATCGACATGTCCGTGACCAGCCGGCACGCGGCGCACGTCGCCGAGCGCGGCTGGATCGACCGGCAGCCCGACCCGCAGGACAAGCGGTCCCGGCTGCTCCGGATCAACGCGCGTGGCAGATCCCTGCTGGACGAGGTGGCCGACCGCTACACGGAGGTGCTCGCGCACTACCTGAGCGACTGGTCGGACGCGGACCTCGGGCAGCTCAACACGCTGCTGGCCCGGCTGCGGGGCAGCTTCGGCGACTGCCGGGCCCGCCCCTCGCCGTTCGCCGCCCCGCCGCCGCGCGCCCCGGCCGCGGACCTGGCGGCGGCGCCGGCGCCGCCCACCGCCGTCCCGGCCCCGGCCCCGGACCCAGGCCCCGCGCCGGCCCCGGGCCCCGACCCGGCCCCCGGCGTCGAGCCCGACCCGGGCCCGCCCCCGTCGGCGGACGACGACACCACCCGTACACCCGCGAAGCGATAGGCGAGAAGGAACTCAATGGCAACGACCACACCACCCGGTGTGCGGGGAGACGCGCAGCCCTCCATGGGCGGGAAGCACGCCGCGGGCGCCTCCCACGCCTCCCCCGCCGGGCCCATGTCCCACCGGCAGATCCTGGAGGCGCTGTCCGGGCTGCTGCTCGGCATGTTCGTCGCGATCCTGTCGTCCACGATCGTCACCAACGCCCTGCCGCAGATCATCGGCGACCTGGGCGGCAGCCAGAGCTCGTACACCTGGGTGGTCACCGCGGCGCTGCTCGCGATGACCGCCTCCACCCCGCTGTGGGGCAAGCTCGCCGACCTGTTCAGCAAGAAGCTGCTGGTCCAGATGTCCCTGGTCATCTACATGGCCGGGTCGGTCATCGCCGGGCTCTCGCAGAACACGTCGATGCTGATCGCGTGCCGCGTGGTGCAGGGCATCGGCGTCGGCGGGCTCACCGCACTCGCGCAGATCGTGATGGCCGCGATGATCTCGCCGCGCGAGCGCGGCCGGTACAGCGGCTACCTCGGCGCCACCTTCGCCGCCGCCACCGTCGGCGGCCCGCTGCTCGGCGGCGTCATCACCGACACGAGCTGGCTGGGCTGGCGCTGGTGCTTCTACGTCGGCGTGCCGTTCGCGATCGTCGCCCTGGTCGTGCTGCAGAAGACGCTGAGCCTCCCGGTCGTCAAGCGCGACGTGAAGGTGGACTGGGCCGGCGCGTTCTTCATCAGCGCCGCCGTGTCGCTGCTGCTGATCTGGGTGACGCTGGCCGGTGACAACTACGACTGGATCTCCTGGCAGACCTACGCCATGGTCGGCGGTTCGATCCTGCTCGGCCTGGTCTTCGTGTGGGTCGAGTCCCGGGCCGCGGAGCCGATCATTCCGATGCGGCTGTTCCGCAACGCGACGATCACCCTGGCCTCGGTCGCCAGCCTTTTCGTCGGCATCGTGATGTTCGCCGGCACGGTCTTCTTCAGCCAGTACTTCCAGTTGGCGCGCGGTGAGTCGCCAACGATGTCGGGCGTCATGACGATCCCGATGATCCTGGGTCTCGTGGTGTCGTCGACCGTCTCGGGACAGGTCATCACCAAGACCGGCCGCTGGAAGGCGTGGCTGGTCAGCGGCGGCGTGCTGCTCACCGCCGGCATGGGGCTGCTGGGCACGCTGCGCTACGACACCGCGTACTGGCACATGTCGGTCTACATGATCCTGATGGGCCTCGGCATCGGCATGATGATGCAGAACCTGGTGCTCTGCACGCAGAACCAGGTCGCCCCGAGCGACCTCGGCGCCGCCAGCTCCGTCGTCACCTTCTTCCGCTCGCTCGGCGGCGCGGTCGGCGTCTCGGCGCTCGGTGCGGTGCTCGCCCACCGGGTCACCCAGTACTCGGAGGACGGCTTCCGCGAGCTGGCCGAGCGGGGCGGCCAGGTCCCGCCGTCCGGCGGCAGCGGCGGTGGCGGCATCCCCAAGCTGGACGAGCTCCCGCCGCCGGTGCGCACCGTCATCGAGAGCGCGTACGGGCACGGCGTGGGCGACATCTTCCTGTACGCGGCCCCGGCCGCCCTGCTCGCCTTCCTGGTGACGCTGTTCATCAAGGAGGTAGCGCTCCAGACGAAGGTCGCCGGCCACGACGCCGGGCCGACCGAGTCCCGGGTGGCCGCGGCCTCCGTGGCGCTCGACAAGGACGCCGACGACGCGCGGGAAACCACGGCTGACGCCGCCGCTGACGGGGAGGGCACGCTGGTGCTCGCCGCGGTCGGCGCCGCCGGCGCGCGGGCCGATGAGGCGGTGACCCCCGCGGGCGCCGCCGCGCCGAACGGCAGCGGTCCGGTGGCGCCGGGCCCCGACCAGACGACGGTCGCGCTCGGCGCGGCCGGCGTGCCGCAGCCGGCCGCCGTGGCCGAGGAGCGACAGGCCGTGGCGCGGGCCACGGCCGGCGAGGCCGGCGGTGGCGTGTCGATCCACGGGCGGATACGCGGCGGCGACGGTGCTGGGGTCCCCGGCTCCGCCGTCACGCTCATCTCCCAGGGCGGCGACCAGCTCGGCCGGGCCGTGGCCGCGCGGGACGGCTCGTACGCGCTCCAGGCGCCGGGCGCCGGCTCGTACGTGCTGATCGCGGCGGCCGACGGGCACCAGCCGCAGGCGGCCACCGTCGTCGTCGGGCAGCAGCCGCTCGCCCACGACGTGCTGCTCACCGGCGTCAGCGGGCTGACCGGCACGGTGCGCGGGGTCGCCGACGGGCTGCCGGTGGAGGCGGCCATGGTCGTGGTCGCCGACGCCAGGGGCGACGTGCTGGCCAGCGGGGCGACCGGCGCGCAGGGCGAGTTCGCCTTCACCGAGCTGGCCCCCGGCACCTTCACCCTCGCCGTCAACGCGCTCGGCTACCGGCCCGCCGCGCTGCCGGTCGAGGTCGGCGGCCAGGGCAGCACCCGCGTCGAGGTCGAGCTGCGCTCGGGCGCCCGGGTGCGGGGCACCGTGCGGGCCGGCGCCGAGGGCAGGCCGCTGTCGGACGCGCGGGTCACGCTGGTGGACGCGGCCGGTCGGGTGGTGGCCACCACCGGCACCGGCGAGGACGGCGCGTACGCCTTCACCGACCTGGACGCCGGCGAGTACACGGTCATCGCCAGCGGCTACCCGGCGGTGTCCCGGGCGCTGCCGGTCTCCGGGCCCGGCGTCGACGGCCACGACATCGCCCTCGCCCACCCGGACGGCACCGACCGTCCGGAGGCGACGGGCGACGGCGACCTGACCGGTCGCTGACACGACCCCGGCCCCGGGCGCCCGCTGAGCGAACGATCCCCGCACCACGACGGGGGTCGGGCGAAGCGCCCGGAGTCGGAGCGGGGTCTGTGGAGGGCCCCGGGGCCTGGAGTGGGCCCGAAAAGCCGCGGCGGCGGCGAGCGCACAGGCAGGGGACGGCCTGCTCGCCGCCGCCGTGGCCGCACTCCACGCACGGGCGCGCCGGCGGATCGACCGCCGGACCGCCCGCGACAACGATCGATCCGGCACCCGCGACGGTGCCGCAACTCGGGAGCGGGAACGGCATGACGACCATGGGAGCGGGCCACGGCCAAGCGGGCGAGGGCGCGCACGGCACGCCATCGGAGGCCGGGGACGGCCACGCCGCCGCCGGCCGGGCGGCCGGCGCGGACGGCGCCCGGGGCGGGCTGCGCGCCCGGGTGCGCACGCGGGACAACTGGGCCGTGCGGCACGCCGTGCTGACCGTCACCGACATGGCGGGCCAGCAGGTGGCGCGGGCGGCGGCCGACGAGGAGGGCGTGGTGCGCACGGCCGAGCCGCTGCCGCCCGGCCCGTACACGGTGATCGCCACCGCCGTCGGCTACGCGCCGGCCGCCGCCACCGCCCTGGTCACGGCCACCGGCCGGGCCGACGTCGGCACCCTGGTGCTGGCCCGGCAGGGCGGCGTGGAGCTGCCGCCGCCGGGCACCTGGTCGCTCGACCCGGTGCACTCCTCGGTCACGGCCATCGCCCAGCACCTGGGCATCTCCAGCATCCGGGGCCGGTTCCTCGGCTTCGGCGGCCGGGTGGAGATCGCCGAGGACATCGAGAAGTCCCGCGTGACGGCGGTCATCGAGGCGGCCAGCATCGACAGCGGCAACGACATGCGCGACGGCCACCTGCGCTCGGCCGACTTCCTGGACGTGGCCCAGTTCCCGCAGATCACGTACGCCAGCACCGGGCTCACCCCGGTCGGCTCCGACCGCTGGACCGTGCACGGCGACCTGACGATGCGCGGCGTCGTACGGCGGGTGGACCTCGACCTCACGTACCTGGGCACCGGCCAGGACCCGTGGGGCGGGGTGCGCGCCGCGTACCGGGCGACGGCCGAGCTGCGCCGCGAGGACTTCGCCATGCACTACAACCAGGTGGTCGCGGCGGGCATCGCGGCCATCGGCACGACGCTGCGGGTCGAGCTGGACATCCAGACGGTCCAGGGCGACCTGCCGCAGCAGACGGCGTAGGGCCCGCCCCCTCCCGGCCCCGGCGCCCGCCGCGCACCACGGACGGCGGGCGCCCGCGCGCGTCGTCGGGGAGGGCGCGCGGACGGGAGCGGCGCCCGCGCCCCGGGAGCGTACGGACGCCGGGTAGCGGCCGGCCTACGCCTCGCGCGCCGCGTCGGCCGGGTGGCCCGCGCGTTCGCGCATGACCTCAAGGCCCGCGATGACCATCTCCAGGGCGAAGGCGAAGTCGCGCTCGCGCATCTCCTCCACCGTCGAGCCGCCACGGGCGCGCATGATCCGGCTGGCGTTGCCGAACGACTCCTCAAGCTCCGGGTCGGCCTCGATGGTGTCCATGACGTGGAAGAAGTAGTCGTCCTGGCTGATGCCGGCCTCCCGGCAGCGCAGCGCGAAGCGGCCCTCGATCGTGCCGAAGCCGTAGACGAACTGGAAGACCACGCTCAGCGCGCCCGTCATGCCCTCGTCGGGCACGCCGCTGCGGCGGATCACCCGCTGCGCGGCCTCGGCGAAGGCCCGCGCGTTCGGGCCGATGTTCAGGTACTCGCCGACCAACTGCGACACCCACGGGTGCTGGACGAGGATCTTCCGGTACTCGCTGGCGAGTTGGCGGAGCTGGTCGCGCCAGTCGACCAGGTGGCCCGCCTCGTCGACCTCGCCATCGGCGGGCAGCCGCATCTCGCCGTTGACCTCGTCGAGGGCGAGTTCGAGCAGGTCGTTCTTGGTGGCCACGTACCAGTAGACGGACATGGCGGTGACCCCGAGTTCGGCCGCGAGCCGGCGCATGGAGAAACGGGCCATGCCCTCCGCGTCCAGCAGCCGCACCGTCGCCGCGATGATCTTCACCCGGTCCAGGCCCGCGGGCTGGTCGACCTTCCGCTTGCCGCTCGACGGCCCGGCCAACCACACGCTGGGCCGTGGCCTGCTCGTGCCGCTGCCGGTTGCCATCCGCGCTCCTCCATCGATCGACCGCCCGGTGCCCGTACCCGATGCTATGCCGCGCCGGCCACCCCGTCGGCCTTCCGTACGGGCTCCGCCGTACGTTCCGCTCGCCACAGCAGCAACGCCGCCAGCACGCCCCCCAGGAGCACGGCGCCCGCCCCGACCAGCTCGCTGGCCTGGATGCCGCTGGCGAACGCGTCGTGCACGGCGGACCGGTCGGACGCGGTGTCCACCCGCTCCAGCGCGGTCGGCAGCGAGCCCGCGCCGGCCGCGGCGGCGGGCAGCAGCGCGGCGAAGCGCGAGTTGAGCACCGCGCCGAGGGTCGCGACGCCGAGGCCGTTGCCGAACTCGGTCAGCGTGCCGTTGACCCCGGCCCCGACGCCGGCCTTGGCCGGTGGGATGGCCGACATGATCGCGGTGGCCATGGCCGGCATCGCCACCGCCATCCCGGACCCCATCAGCACCAGGCCCGCGAACACGCCCCCGTACCCGTCCCGGCCCAGCAGCCCGACGACCGCCAGACCGCCGGAGAGCATCGCCATGCCGGCCAGGATGGTGCCCGGCGTGCCGAACCGCCTCAGCAGCCAGGCGCCGACGCCGGCCAGGTTGAGCACCACGATCATCAGGGCCAGCGGCGCGGTGCGCAGGCCGGCGGCCAACGGCTCGTAGCCGAGGACGAGTTGCAGGTGCTGGGTGAGCAGGAACAGCGAGCCGCCCATGCCGAAGGCGATCAGGATGCCACCGGCGACCGCCCCGACGAAGCGCCGGTTCTCGAAGAAGCTGAGGTCGAGCATCGGGTACGGGACGTGCCGCTCCCAGGCGGCGAAGGCGGCCAGCGCGACGAGCCCGACGACCGCCGCGACCAGCACCCGGGCCGAGAGCCAGCCGTGCTCGGGCCCGGAGATGATCGCGAAGACCACGCCGGTCATGCCGACCGTGGACAGCAGCGCGCCCGGCAGGTCGGGCCGCTCCCCGCCGCCGCTGCGCGACTCGGGCACCATGCGGGCGACGGCGACCACGCCGATCAGCGCCACCGGCACGTTGATCAGGAAGATCGCGCCCCACCAGAAGTGGTTGAGCAGCGACCCGCCGATCAGCGGCCCGGCCGCGAACCCCAGCGAACCGACCGCGCCCCACAACCCGATGGCCTTGGGGCGCTCGTCCTCGGCGAAGACCTGGACGACGACGGCCAGCGTGGTGGTCATCAGCAGCGCGCCGCCCACGCCCATCCCGGCGCGGGCCGCGATCAACTGCCCGGGCGACTGCGCGTACGCGGCGGCGACCGAGCCGAGGCCGAACACGAGGAGCCCGGTGACCAGCATCTTCTTACGGCCGTACCGGTCGGCCGCGCTGCCGGCGCTGAGCAGCAACCCGGACTGCACCAGCGCGTAGGCGTTGATCATCCACTGCACGTCGGCGGTGCTGGCGCCCATCTCGCGGGTGAGCGAGGGCACGGCGACGGTGAGGATGGTGTTGTCGAGCAGCACGGTGAGCTGCGCGAGGCAGATGACGGCGAGGATCAACCAGCGCTGCGGATGCCGCGCGGGCGCCTCACCCGCATCGGCCGCCCCACCGCCCCCGGCCGACCCCGGCGGCTCGGCGCCGGCCGGGGAGGCGTCCTGGGCGTCGGCGGGCGCCACGGGCGCGGGCACGCCGCGCCGGCGCGCGGCCGGGGGTGCGCCGGGCGCCTCGGCGAGGGCGTCACGGATGTCCGCGTCGGGCGCCGCGGGCCCAGCCGGGAGCGGGGGGCCGTCGGGGGACGAGGGGCGATCGGGCGAGGGGGGAACGGCGGCCATGAGCACGTCCTTATACGGTGTACGAGCACAGCGACGTACACCGTATAGGACTTCCCTCTACGCTGTATAGCTCATTGCGTCGCCAGACTCCGACCGTCGAGCCCGGCCGGCTCACACCGGCCCGATGCCGGGCTCGCACCGGCTCGGTGCCGGGCTCCCACCGCCTCCCTCCGCCTCACACCGGCTCGGGCGCGGACCACGACCGCGCACGCGACCTGCGCCGCGACATCGCCTGCGGCACGGGTGACGGCTCCGACGCCGCGTCGGCGGCCTTGATCAGATAGCCCATGCCGCGCCGGGTGTGGATCATCGGGGCCCGGCCGGCGTCGATCTTCCGCCGCAGGTAGGAGATGTACAGCTCGACGACGTTGGGCCGGCCGCCGAAGTCGTAGCTCCACACCCGGTCCAGGATCTGCGCCTTGCTCAGCACCCGCCGCGGGTTGCGCATCAGGAAGCGCAACAACTCGTACTCGGTGGCCGTGAGCCGGATCGGCACGCCGCCGCGTACGACCTCCTGGCTGTCCTCGTTCAACGTCAGGTCGCCGACGGTGAGCACCGACCCGGCGCGCGGGTTCGGCACCACCGAACGCCGCAGCAGGCCGCGCAGCCCCGCGATGACCTCCTCGACCCCGAACGGCTTGGTGACGTACGCGTCGCTGCCCGCCGTCAGCCCGGCCGTCCGCTCCCGCGCGGCCTCCCGCGAGGCCAGGAACAACACCGGTACGCCGGGCACTTCGCGGCGCAGGCCGGCCAGCGCGGCGCGGGCGTCCGCGTCCGGCAGCGTGAGGTCCAGGACGGCGGCGTCGGGCCGGAAGGCGCGCGCCACCTCCGCGACCCCGCCACCCCCACCCGCCGTGCGCACGTCCCAGCGCTCGGACCTGAGCGCCATCGACAGCAACTCGGCGAGCGGTGCCTCATCTTCGACTACGAGGACCCGTACGGGGCTGCCGTCGGGTCGCGTCAGCTCGGTGTGCCCGGTGGGCGATGACGTGGCCATGGCGCAAGCGTGGGGCGGCAGCGTGAGAAGGACCTTGCGGCTTTCTGTGAATCCGCTGAGAAACGGGGCCCGCACGGGCCCGGTTCCTCAGCCGGGGCCCGCGCCGGCCGGGACCGAGCGGACGCGCCGGACCGACCACGCGCGGGCGAAGGGACGTCGCACGCCGGACAGCGCTCACCCGGTTGGCCGTAATCCCCGCATGGCCGGAATAGGCGTGCGGCCGGGCCCGCTGTACCCGGCATGGCATTTCATGAACGTCTTGGCCGGGTCGGTGTGTGGAGCCTGGGCCTGCGCGCGGACGACCCGACGCGCGAAGCGGAGCTGGGCGAGGCAGCGGCGGAGCTGGAGGAGTTGGGGTACGGGACGCTGTGGATCGGCGGCAGCCCGTCGGTCGACCAGGCCGTCCCGCTGCTGGCCAGCACGGAGCGGGTCACCGTCGGCACCAGCATCCTCAGCATCTGGGACCACGCCGCGGCGGACGTCGCCGCCCGCCACGCGGAGTTCAACGCCGCGTACGGGGGCCGGTTCCTGCTCGGCCTCGGCGTGAGCCACGACGAGATCGCCCAGAAGAACGACCACCCGCTGGCGAACCGCCCGTACTCGGCGCTCAAGGAGTACCTGACTGCCCTGGACACCGCCCCGACGCCGGTCCCCCACGACCAGCGGGCGCTGGCCGCCCTCGGCCCGAAGATGCTCGAACTCTCCCGCGACCGCGCGCTCGGCGCCCTCCCCTACCTGGTCACGCCCGAGCACGTGGCCCAGGCCCGCGCCACGCTCGGCCCCGACGCGGTGCTGGCCCCCGAGTTCAAGGTGGTCCTGGACCCGGACACGGAACGGGCCCGCGCCATCGCCCGCACCTACCTGTCGTTCTACCTGAGCCTCGCCAACTACGCGAAGAACCTGCTGCGACTCGGCTTCGCCGAGGACGACCTGGCGGACGGCGGCAGCGACCGCCTCCTGGACGCCGTCTTCGCCATCGGCACCCCGGAGGCCGCCCGCGAGCGGGCCGACGAGTTCCGCGCGGCCGGCGCCGACCACCTGGCCGTGCAGGTGGTGACCGGGAAGGAACGGGAGCAGCCGGTGCGGCTCCCGCGCGCCGAGTGGCGCACCCTGGCCGAGGCCCTGCCGCTCGCCAACTGACGCACTCCGAGGCCGCGGAGCCGGCCCGCACGGAGCGGTACGGGACGGGAAGCCCCATCGACCGACGGAGAGGGTGACTCCGTTGTCCACAGCTCAGGAGTTGTCCACAGGGCGATCTCCCGACCCGTCCGCTCCGGCGCCTCGTCCCGTACCGTCGGCACATGAGGATTCTCGCGATCTCCGGCAGTCTGCGCGCCACATCGTCCAACGGGGCGGTCCTGGACACCGCGCTGGAAACCCTTGACCGCTCGACGTGGACCGTGACGTACGGCGAGATCGGCACGCTCCCGCACTTCAACCAGGACCTCGACGGCGAGGACGCCATACCGCACGCCGCGGTGGCCGCGCTGCGCTCGGCCGTGGCCGAGGCGGACGCGCTGCTGTTCGTCAGCCCGGAGTACGCGCACGGCGTGCCCGGCACGCTGAAGAACGCCATCGACTGGCTGGTCAGCACCGGTGAACTCGGCGGCAAGCCCACGGCCGTCATCACCGCGTCCCCGCACCCGGCCGGCGGCGAGTTCGCCTACACCCAACTGCGCGAGACCCTCGGCATGTTGCACGCCGAACTCGTCGACGACGCCTGCCTGCGCATCCCGGTGGTCGGCACGAAGCTGGACCGCGAGACGGGCCGCGTCCGGGACGAGGCCACCCGCGCCGAGCTGACCTCCGCCCTGTCCGCCCTGACGAAGGCCGCCCAGGTCTGATCCCGGCTCCCGTGGCCCCGCACACCCGCGCCCCGAGGCCGCGCCCGCCCCGCTCCCGCCGCCCGAGGCCGCACCAGCCCCCCGCCGTCCGCCGTCCGCCCCGCCGAAACGAGCCCGCCCCCATGAGTGACCCGCACACGATCCACGCCGTACCCGTGTTCCGCTACCCCGCCGACGGGGCGCCCCTGGCCACCGAGCAGGACGCGCTCGACCTCGTCGGCAACGCCTCCTACCAGGGCGCGCGGTGGGTCGTCGTCCCCGCGGACCGGCTCGACCCCGCGTTCTACGAGCTGCGCACCAGGCTCGCCGGCGACATCGTCCAGAAGTTCGTCAACTACCGCGTGGGCCTCGCCGTCGTCGGCGACATATCCGCCCACACCGCAGCCAGTTCGTCCCTGCGGGACTTCGTCCGGGAGTGCAACCGCGGTCGCCAGACCTGGTTCGTCACCGACGAGGACGAGCTGCGCGAACGCCTCGCCGGTTGACCGACGGCGGCACCCGCTCCCTCACGGCGCCGCGGCGCCCGCTCCCTCACGGCGCGGCGTCGCGCCGCCCGATCCCCCACAGCCGGGCGGCGTTGTCGTAACAGACCGCGCGCAGCCACGCCGCGTCCTGGTCGAGGCGGGTGAGGACGTCCAGGGCGTGGTGGTAGCCGTACGGGATGTTGGGGAAGTCGCTGCCGAAGAGGACGCGGTCCCCGAGCGCCGCGAGCCGGGGCCGCTCCGCGCGCGGGAACGGCACGAACTCCTCGGTGAAGTCGGTGAAGGCCATCGTCGTGTCGAGGTGCACGCCGGGGTACCGCTCGGCCAGGTCGAAGAACTCCGTGTACTCCGGCATCCCCAGGTGCGCGACGATCAGCCGCAGCCGCGGATGCCGGGCGAGCACCTTCCCGATCGGCCCGGGCCCGGTGAACGCCCCCGGCGCCGGCCCCGACCCGCAGTGCGTCACGACCGGCACCCTGGCCTCGGCGATGGCGCCCCACACCGGATCGAGCAACGGATCGGCCGGGTCGTACGCGCCCACCTGCACGTGCGCCTTGAACACCCGTACGCCACCCGCCAACGCCTCCCCCACGTACCCGGCGGCCTCCGGCTCCGGGTAGAAGGTGGCCGTCCGCAGGCAGTCCGGTGTGCGAGAGGCGAACTCGGCGGCCCAGCCGTTGAGCCAGGCGGCCATGCCGGGCTTGTGTGGATAGACCATGGACGTGAACGCCCGCACGCCGAACCGCCGCAGCGTGGCCAGCCGTTCGTCCTCCTGCTGCCGGTAGGTGATGGGCCAGGGCCGGCCGAGCAGCGGCCCGGCGGAGTCGAAGTACGCCCAGACCTTGGCGAGCACCCGCTCGGGCATGAAGTGCGTGTGCACGTCGATCAGCCCCGGCAACCCCAGCTCGCCCCAGAACCCGACGACCCGCTCCCGCTCCCGCTCCCGGGCGGCGGCGGTCACCTCGCGCCCCGCACCCTCGCCACGCCGCCCCCGTCACGCTCATCCCCCGCACGATCCATGACAGCCACCGTGCCAGACCCCCCGCACCACGACCGGAGCCGCGCCCCCGGCCCCACACCACCCCGACAAACGACCGAGGGCCCGGCACTAGGTGCCGGGCCCTCGACCTTCAAGTAGCGGGGACAGGATTTGAACCTGCGACCTCTGGGTTATGAGCCCAGCGAGCTACCGAGCTGCTCCACCCCGCGTCGATGAATGCAACCTTACGGCAACTTCCCCACAGAGGGAAATCGATTCTCCGCCGCAGGTCAGGGACGTGCCAGGGTCGGCGCCGGGCCTCGGCCGGCGCCGGGAGCCCGGACCCGTAGCCCCCACGTCCCACCCGTCCTCGGTCAGCGCACCGGCGCCCACCGCATCGCCCCGTCGACGGAACCGTCGATCTACCTGACGGCCCGCCCCACACCCCGCTACGCTGCCGGTCCCCCCACGGTTCACGCCCGACCTTCATGCCTGGGGGACCCCCTTGAACGACCTCTCACAGCAACCGCCCGGCCCCAACTGGGCGACTCCGCCCCCACCGCCGCCACGTAAGACGCGCAAGCAGAAGGCCCTCATCGCCGCGGCCGTCACGTTCGGCGCGCTCCTGGCCATCGGCATGATCGGCGCCATCGCCGACGACGGCGATGAAGACGACGGCAAGACCGCCGACCGCGTGGCCGCCCCGAAGACGACGGCCCCCGAGCCGTCGCAATCGCCGACCCCCGATGCGACACCCACGACACCGGAGCCTGCCACCGAGGACGCCACTCCCAGCGAGAGGCCCACCCCCGAGGCAACCCGCGAGAACATCGAGGAGGAGAAAGAGGAGGAGAAAACAGCCCTCCTCCCGGACTTCGTCGGCAAACAACTCCAGGCCGCGCAGGACGCCGCCCAGGAGGCCGGCTTCTACAACCTGACCTCGCACGACGTGACGGGCGAGAACCGCTTCCAGGTCTACGACCGGAACTGGCACATCTGCTCGCAAACACCCGACCCCGGAGCACACGCGCCCGACGTCGAGGTGGACTTCGGCGTCGTCAAGAACAACGAGACGTGCCCCTGACGCGTGCGACGCGGACACCCCCGTCCCGTTCGCGTCCGGACTGAGGCACCCCGAGCGACGAGGCCCCCGACCGACCAACAACTCCCGGTCCGGTCCGCCTACGGGTCGCGGACGGCCGGTCAAGTCGACCGGCCAGTAGCGCGATCAGGGCCGTGACCAGGGGGCCACCGAATCACTCCGGGAGGCCAGCGGAAACCGGAATGGGTACATTGCACCAAAGAGGAGAAAGTGGAATGAAGTCATAAGAAACGGTGGAGGTGGGGAACTCGCGCACGGAGGAAGAGTCCTACCGGCAGACCTTCAGCCTGTTCCTCGCCGGGACGGACGAGAAGAAGTTCACCCACGCCTATCTGCGGGACATCGTGGAGCGACTGCCCGCCCGACGGGTGCTGCTGGACGTGGGACCCGCCGACGGCACCACGACGCGGCACCTCGCCCCGCACTTCGAGCACACCGTCTGCATCGAGCCGAGCGCGTCGATGCGGCGCGCCCTGGCGTCAGCGTGCCCGGAGGCCGAGGTGGTGGCCGAACCGGTCCTGGAGGCGAGGATCGACGCGCGGGCCGATCTGGCACTGCTGTCCCACGTGCTCTACTACGTTCCGCGCTCGCAGTGGGTCGCGACGGTGGAGCGCGTCATGGGGTGGCTGGCACCGGGCGGCCTCCTGCTCGTCCTCCTGCAAGACCCTGACGACGCCTGCATGCGCATGGTCCGCCACTTCACCGGACTGCGCTTCGACTTGAGGGAACTGGCCGAGGAACTCACCGCCCCCGCGCACGGGCCGAACGGCGACATCGTCCTGGACGCCGTGCCCGCCCGATACCGCAGCCGGGACCTGGAGGAGACCGTCACGGTCGCCACCTTCCACCTCACCCTCCCCGGCCAGCCCCCGCCCGCCCGAGACGCGGTCACGGCGTACGTTCAGGAGCACCTGCGCGACGGTGACGGCGGGTACGTCCTACGCCACGGTCAGCTCGTACTCCGCGTCCAACGCTCCGCCACGTAGCAGGTAGCTCCATGGGGCTGCGTCCATGAGCCCGAAGCCGCCGCTGCCCGCGAGCTGGAGGAGTAGACCGACTGGCGGCCCGCCTGCATGGATCCGCTGGCGCACGCCGAGCGACGGCTGCCGTCAGCGTTGCCGTCACCTCACACGCCAGAGGCCCCTTCCACTGGGTGGAAGGGGCCTCTGAGCTGCTGCGCGCTCGGCAGGATTCGAACCTGCAACCTCTTGATCCGTAGTCAAGTGCTCTATCCGTTAAGCTACGAGCGCTTACTTCCCGGCGTTTTCTTGCCTGGTCGGCGTTGCGGGAACAACATTACATGACCTGCGCCGCGAGGTGAAATCCATTCCCTCGACCCGCTCTGACCTGCGGAAATGCCCGTAGAGCATGATCGCCACCGAAGAAGCGCGGCGGTCGCGGGCCAGGCCGGGAGGAGCAAGCGGGCCGAACGCGCCACGGGGTGCGACTGGCCGCCGCACGCCGGCCTCCGCCCGCGCGAGCCCCGTCCGGCTCGGCCCGGGCCGGCCCAGAGCACCCCCGACCCACCCTCACCCCGCTCCCAACGCGTGATCGCGCCCGGGCGCCGCCGGAGTGTCCGCGGAGAGGGCACGGGGGCGCGGACGGCGGCGCGGGCTCGTACGGGCGGCTCGCGTGGTTGCCGTCACATCGAGCCACGCCGAACCGAGCAGAGCTACGCCGAGCCGAGCCACGCCGACCGGGGCCGAGCCGGCTCGGACCGACCCGTGCCGTAGAGCCCGCCCCGCGCCGGAAAGCCAGGCACGGAAGGCCCCGCCCGGGCCCGGGCGGGGCAGAAGCTTCGGGTAACGCAAAAGCCCCGGCCGTGCGAGACGGTCGGGGCTTTGTACAGAGCGGAGGCTCCGGGATTTGAACCCGGGATGGGGGGTTACCCCAAACCGCATTAGCAGTGCGGCGCCATAGACCAGACTAGGCGAAGCCTCCATACACGGACCACGCGAGCGCGCGGCGTGTGTGCAGATGATGGCACAGCCCTGCGGGCTGTCACCAATCGCGGCCTACGGTACTCGGCGTTTGGCCGGGGCGGCAAAGGCGTATCGCCGCCGCGAGAGTGGTTTTTTTGGTGCTTTCCGGCGATTCGTCGCTTCGTAGCGGACTTCCTGCGCAACGGACACCCCACCGGCGCGTTAGTCGGACAAGGGCGCGCCGCGCCCCGTAGTCGCACGATCTTGGAGTCCTGGATGTCACCGCACCGCCTCTTCGTCGCCGCCGCAGCCGCCGCGGCCGTGGTTCCCGCCTTACTGAGCGTCGCGCCGCACGCCGCGGCCAAGCCGCTGCCGGTTCCGGCGCCCGGGCCCGCGCACCACCTCACCGTCACGGTGTCGGACACCGGCGAGTTCGCGGACCAGCGGACGTACCACCTCTACTGCCACCCGACCGGTGGCAACCACCCGGACCCCGCGGCGGCCTGCGCCGAGGTGTCCAAGAAGACGGTGTGGGGGGCCGACCCGTTCGCGCCGGTGCCGAAGGGGACGGCTTGCACCAAGATCTACGGTGGGCCGGCGACGGCGCACGTCGGCGGGCGTTGGTCGGGGCGGCCGGTCAGCGCCGACTTCTCGCGCGCGGACGGTTGCGAGATCAGCCGTTGGAACAAGTTCGCGAAGTTGTTGGGCACCCCCCGCAACTGATGGCCCGGCTCCGGCCCGGCGCGTTCGGCGCGGGGTCTCGGCCCGGAGCGTTCGGTGGGACCTCGTGCCCCCGCCCAGGATCTCGGTCCCGGACGGGGGCACGTTTCTGACGGCGCGCCATCGCCCCGTTCCCGACGTCGCTCGCAGTGGCGGCGTTTCGGGCATGCTTGCCATTTCCGAAGTTCTTTGTGGTTTCGTCGATTCGGTGATGTTCGCGGTCATTCCCTCTTGCTCGCCGCGATTCCGTGGCGAATCGCGCGTATCGGCTCCGTGGCGCGTCGCGCGCGCCGGCTCCGTACCTCCGCGCGTGTCGGCGCAGTACGGGCCGCGTGTCGCCCCGATTCCGGCCGCGTACGGGGCCGGGGCGAGCGGTCGGCGCGGGGCGGAGGGGGATGTGGGGAGGTCGGGCTGGTCCCGGTTCGGGGGCGAGCGTGGGGCCCGGCGAGGTTTGCCCCAGGGTGCGCCACGCGCGTCGCGGCTCACGCTCATCCGCCGCCGCGTCGAGGGCACCTGCCCGTAGACTCCTCCCCTAGTGACACCAGCGGGACGGGCGGCAGGATGGCGCCGGGTGTCCGCACGGAGCGTAGATCTGGGAGGAAGCGTCGTCGTGAGCAGCAGGCCATCGCGAGGCGCTGCTCGCCTCGCGGCGATACTCGACGCGCTGCCCGACGCCCTGTTGCTCGTCAACGCCAACGGCACCGTCGTCAACGCCAACCACATCGCCCTGGAGACCTTCGAGGCGCCGGGAACGGCGCTGGTCGGGCGGGGGTTGCTCGACCTGTTGCCGTCCTTCGACTCCAAGCGCATCCCCGGTTCGATGCGGCCGAGCGGCGAGGTCGAGGGCGTCCGGACGAAGCCGACCCGCATGATCGCGCGGCGGACCGACGGCATCCAGTTCCCGGTCGAGGTGACCAGCGCCAACCTGGAGGACGGCCGCACCCCGTACGTGGACCACCACAGCTACACCGGTGACGAGCTGCTCATGCTCGTCGTGCGCGACCTGACCGGCACGCTGGACACCGAGGCCGAACTCGCCCGGCAGCAGCGGCAGACCGAGATGATCCTGCGGGCCGCGGCCGAGGGCGTGGTGGGCGTGGACATCGAGGGCAAGGTCGTCCTCGTCAACCCGTCGGCCGCGCAGATCCTCGGCTACCGGGCCAGCGACCTCGGCGGGCAGGAGTTGCACCCGCTGGTCCAGCACACGCGCGCGGACGGCACGCCGTTGCCGTACGAGGAGACGCCGCTCGCCGACACACTGCGCTCGGGCCGCAAGCACCGGGTGCGGGGGCAGGTGCTGTGGGCCAAGGACGGCCGGGCGGTGCCGGTGGACCTGACGACGGCGCCGGTGCGGGACGGCGAGCAGTTGGTGGGCGCGGTGATGACGTTCACCGACCGGCGCTCGTACGACGCGCTGGCCGCGCGGCACGCGCAGCTCCTCGCCGTGCTCGACGTCTCGCTGCGCGGGCCGCTGGCCGAGCTGCGCGGTGAGCTGGGCGGGCTCGCCGCCGACCCGGCCGGGCAGTTGTGGCCCGAGGCCAACCAGGTGCTGCACTACCTCGCCGCCGGCTACGCGCGCATGACGACGTTGGTCGACAACGTCCTCAGCTACCAGCGGCTCGCGGCCGGCAAGGAGCGGCTCGCGCGCGAGACGGTGTCGCTGGACGCGGTGGTGGCCGCCGGCGTCGAGGGCGCGATCGAACTCATCGGCCCGGGCCGGGCGCGGTTCGCGGTGCACGCGCCGCCCATCGAGGCCGAGGTGGACCCCGTACGGCTGGCGCAGGCGCTCGCCCATCTGATCGCGGACGTCGCCGGGCTGGACGCGACCGGCAACGCGCTGGCGGTCGGCGGGGCGGCGGTGCCGGACCCGGGGGCGCACGGCGCGCCGGGGGGCGCGCCGCAGCCGGCCGCCGCGCCCGGCGACTCGACGATCGTGGTGGCGGCGGCGCAGCGCGGCGATGTCGTACGGATCGAGGTGCGCGGCCCGCACCCGGGGGGCGACCCGGTGCACGAGCCGATCGTGCGCGGCATCGTCCGCAAGCACGGCGGCGTGTTGCAGACGCACGAGATGCCGGGCATGGGCGGCAGCGCGTACGTGCTCGAAGTGCCGGTCTCCGCCGACGGCAAGCCGCTGACCAGCGGGCGGGCGGACACCGACGACAGCACGGGCGCGGTGCGCGTTCCCGTGGACCAGGAGAACTCCACCACCGTGATGCCGGTGCCCAAGGAGCCGGCGCGCGGTACGGACGGCGCGCGGGCCGCGGGCGTCGCGGGCGGCGCCGACGCCGCCGGTGGCGCGCACTCGTCCGGGCGGCGGGCGCGGCGCGCGGGTGGCGAGGGCGAGGCGGCGGGCCAGGGAACGCCGGGTGGCGCGCCGGGCGCGGCCGGGAGTGGTGACGGTAACGACGGTGGCGCCGACGCCGATGCGGGCGTGCGGCAGCGGCCCACGGGGCGCCGGCGCGCGCGCCGTGACCCCGCCGAGGAACAGCCCGCTGGCCAGGGTGGCGGGGCCGGCGCGGGCGGCATCCCGGTCGGGCCCGGCATTCCGGTGGGCCCTGGCGTGCGGGGCGCGGCCGGGCCGGCGGCGACGGACGAGGCCAGCAGCGGTCAGCGGCGCCGGGCGAACCGGCACGCGCGCGGCGACGGCGGTACGGGCCAGGCGCCGGGCGACCCCGGGAAGATGGGCGCCGTCGAGGGGCCGGCCGGCCCCGACGACGGGCCGCGCGCCGGCGACGCCCGGCCGGTGCCCGCGCAGGGCCTGCCGGCCGGCGGCCCCGCCCCCACCGGGCGGCGGGCCAGGCGCGGACCGCAGGGCGGCGAAGCGGACGCCGCCGCCCCGGGCCCGGGCCAGCAGTCCGACCCGCGACACGGCGGCCAGCTCCCCGTGCCGGCGCAGGGCCAGCCGGGCGGCCCGGGTCAGCCGGGTCAGCCGGGCGGTGGCGCCGAGGGGCGGCGCGGCGCGCACGCCGGCCGGCACGAACAAGCGGGCCAGCCGGGCCAGCCGGGCCAGGCCGACGCGGCGGGGCAGGCGAACCAGGCCGGGCAGGCGGGCCAACCCGGGCGGCGGCCCGAGCAGTTGGCGGCCGGTACTGGTCAGGGCGGCGCCGGTCAGGGCGGCGCGTTGGCGCTGCCGCCCGCCGCGAGCGACGCGCGGGGTGGGCCGCAGGGGCCGGGCGGCCTGGAACCGGCCGCGCTCCTCGGGGCGGGAGGCCGGCCGGGCGGGCGCCCGGCGAACCCCGAGACGGGACGTACGGAACAGGAACCGGGCCAGGCCGGGGCGGACCCGCGCTCCGGGGGTTGGGCCGCCGCGCCCAGTGGCGGGCCGGCGGCGGCGATGGACCCGCAGCAGCCGGGCGACGGGTCGCGGCAGGGCGAGGCGGTACAGGGCGACGGGCCGCAGGGCACGGGGCGGCGGCGGGCGCGTCGAGCGCTCGGCGAGGCGGCCGAGCACTCCGTACCGCAGCAGGCGCACCCGCGGGGCCCGGGCCAGGGTCCGGAGCAGGGGCCGGGCCAGCGGGCGGGTTCCGGGCAGCAGCCGATGGCGCAGCAGCAGGCGCACGAGGTGGCGGCCGGGCGGGTGCCGTTCGCGCTGCCGCCGGCGGCGGCCGACCAGCAGGACGCGGGAGGCCAGGGCGCGCCGCCGCAGGGCCTCGGCCCGGTCGGCATGGTGCCCGCGCAGTCCGCGTACGGCGCGACCGGCCCCGCCGCGCAGGGCGGGCCGGGCCAGTCCGGCGGCGCCGGCGCGGCGGGCGCGCCGTGGCCGCCCGGCGTCCCGGAACCGCGCGCCGAGGCCGTGCCTCCGTGGGCCGCGCCGCACGACCCCGAGGCGCGGGGACAGCAGCCCGGCCAGGCCGTCGGCAACGGGCCGTACGACCAGGGCCCGCCGGGACAGCAGGCCCAGCAACCGCCGCACGGCGCGGGCCAGCAGGGGCCCGGCCAGCAGGGTCAGGGGCAGCGGCGCGCGCGGCGCCCGCTCGCGGACGAACAGCCGCGCCCCGGCAGCGACGGGCAGGGCGGTCAGCCCGGGCACGGCGGCCACCCCGGCCACCCCGGCCATGCGGGTCAGCCCGGACAACCCGGTCAGCCCGACGCCCGGTCGCAGGGCGGCCGGCCCGGCGAGCAGCCACCGGCCGGGCGGCGCCCGCTCGGCGACCCGAGCGGCGCCGGGCAGGCCGCCACGGGCGGCGACGCGCCCCGCGCTGCCGACCCGTGGGGCGGCCGACCCGCGCTGCCCGGCACCGGCCCGCAGCGCGGCGAGCCCCAGCACGGCGACCCGCACCGGGGCGACCCGCACCGAGGCGAGCCCTCGCACGACACGCAGGGCCGCCCGATCAGCGTGCGCACGCTCGGTCAGGGCATGCCCTTCGCGCAGGCCATCCCCGATCCGACGGCCCCGCCCCAGCAGCCGCACCACCCCGCGCAGGGTGGCCAGCCCCCGCACGGGGCGGGCCAGCCGGGCCAGCCGCCCGTGGGCGGGGCGGCCGGTTCGGGCCGGCGCCGCAAGCTGGCGGCGCGCCCCGACGCGGGGTACCCGGACCCGAACGGGCCCGACGCGGGCCCCGATGCCGCAGGTCAGGGCCGGGACGGCGAGCCGACGGGGACGGGCCGGCCGGACGGCGCGGCGCTGCCCGGCCTGGCGCAGCCGCCGCACCGCGCGCAGCAGCCGATGCCGCAGGCCGCCCCGCACCACCCCGGCCAGCAGCAGCCGCAGCAGCGGCTGGCCTCCGGCGCCGGGCGGGCGTTCGCCATAGGCGCGCCGGACGAGGGCGCCGAGGGCCCCGAGCCGCTGGACGGGCCCAACGGCGCGGTGGAGGTCGTGGACGACCACCGCCCGCCGATGGACGACGAGTTGCCGCCCGAGCCGCTGGACAACCCGCGCCGGCTGCTGGTCTGGCCGGCCCCCGACATGTCCACGCAGCAGGCGCTGAGCGACCGGGGCTACCGGCCGGTGATCGTGCACTCGCGCGAGGAGGTCGACGCGCAGATCGCCGCCTACCCCGCGGCGCTGTTCGTGGACCCGCTGACCGGCCCGATCACGCGCACGGCGCTCCAGTCGCTGCGGACGGCAGCGGTGGCGGCCGAGGTCCCGGTGCTGGTGACGGCCGGACTCGGGCAGGCGACCCGGGAGGCGGCGTACGGCGCCGACCCGGCCGTGCTGCTCAAGGCGCTGGCCCCGCGCGACAGCGAGCAGCACCCGCCACGGGTGCTGCTGATCGAGGAGCACGAGCCGATCGCGGGCGCGCTGTCGGAGACGTTGCAGCGGCGCGGCATGCAGGTGGCCCGCGCGAACACGGACGCCGAGGCGGTCAACCTCGCCGCCCAGACCCGGCCCAACCTCGTGGTCATGGACCTCATGCAGGTACGCCGTCGGCGCGCCGGCATCGTGGACTGGCTCCGTGGCAACGGGCTGCTCAACCGCACCCCGCTCGTCGTCTACACCTCCGCCGACATCGACCCCGGCCAGCTCTCCCGGCTCAGCTCCGGCGAGACCGTGCTCTTTCTGGCCGAACGCTCGACCAGCCCCGAGGTGCAGGGCCGCATCGTGGACCTCCTCGCCAAGATCGGCACGAACTAGCGCCGACCAGGCCCCACCCCGGCGGGCGCCCACTCGTCGGGCGTCCGTTGGCCGGCGACCCCTACGGCGCCGGCCCACGCCGCCGTAGGCCCGTACGCCCGCGCAGCCATCGCCCGTACGCCCGCGCGCCCGTACGCCCGCGCGCCGCGCACCCGTGCGCCCGCGCCCGACGATCCCCACCCGGCCGCCGCCCGCCACCTGCCCGGAGCCGCGCTGGCGGACCGCTACTTCGCCAACCGGACCGACGGCCTGCGCGCCTCCAGCGGGGAGGACTTCCTGCTGGCCAGCGTCTGACGCCCCACGGGTCCGGCGGTCTGACGACCCACGGGCCCGGCGGCGAGAAAATCCACGGGCCGGGCCGGAGCACCGGCTGTTAGCCTGATACGTATGCAGTATCTGTTCTTCCTCTGATCGGGCCACCGGCTCCGCCGCTCCCCCCTCGTGGTGGGCGCGCCGAGAGCCGTGACATCGTCCACGGCCCCGCCCCGTCGCGGGCCGGGCCGCCCGTCAGCCCGAAGGCGCACACACACCCCGCTCGTACGCGGCTGGTCACTCCCCTCGTACGCGGGTGGCCTCCCCTCCCGTACGCGGGTGCCGTGCGCCCGCTTCCGGAGGAAGAACACCATGCCCACCCTTGCCTTGCCCGCCCGCGACCGGGCCCAGTTGACGTGCGCCGACGTCCACGTCGCGCGCGGTGGCCGCACCGTGCTGCGCCACCTCGACCTCCAGGTCTCGCCAGGGTCGCGCTGGGGCGTCGTCGGCGAGAACGGCCGCGGCAAGTCCACCCTGCTGCACGTCCTGGCCGGCGCCCTGGTGCCGGACGCGGGGACCGTGCACCGCGTGGGGACCCTCGCGCTGGCCGAACAGCAGATGCCCGCCGACGACGGGCGCACCGTCGGCGACTTCATCGACGAACACCTCGCCGACGCCCGCGCCGCCGTACGCGACCTCGACACCGCCGCTGCCGCCCTGGCCGCCGGCCGGCCCGGCGCCGACGCGGCGTACGCGAACGCCCTGGAGGCGGCGCAGGCGCTGGACGCCTGGGACGCCGACCGCCGGGTCGACGTGGCGCTCGCCGGCCTCGGCGCGGTCAGCGACCGCGCCCGCCCGCTCGACACGCTCTCCATCGGCCAGCGCTACCGGGTCCGGCTGGCCTGCCTGCTCGGCGCCGACGACGACTTCCTGCTCCTGGACGAGCCGACCAACCACCTCGACCTCGCCGGGCTCCACTTCCTCACCGAGCGGCTGCGCGCGCACACCGGCGGCTCCGTCGTGGTCAGCCACGACCGGGCACTGCTCGCGGACGTGGCCACCCACGTGCTCGACCTGGACCCCACCCGGGACGGCCGGCCGCGCGTCTACGGCGGCGGGTACGACGGGTACCGGGAGGGTCGCGCGGCCGAACGGGCCCGCTGGGCGGCGGAGTACGAGCAGCAGCAGGCCGAGCACGTGCGGCTCGCGCAGGCGCTGTCCGAGGCGCAGAACCGGCTCAGCACCGGTTGGCGCCCCGACAAGGGCACCGGCAAGCACCAGCGCGCCACCCGCGCCGGCTCGTTGGCCCGCGCCGTGCACCGGCGCCAGGACGACCTGGCCCGACACCGGGTCACCGCGCCGGTGCCACCGCGTCACCTGGCGCTGCCCGAACTGCCGGCCCGGCCCGGCGTCGTGCTGCTGCGCGCGGACGAGGTGGCCGTGGCCGGGCGGCTGCACCGGCCGGTCAACCTGGCCCTGGAGTCGGGCGACCGATTGGTCGTCAGCGGTCCCAACGGCGCGGGCAAGTCCACGCTCCTGGCCGTACTGGCCGGCGAACTCGCCCCCGGCGCGGGCCGGGTGCACCGGCCGCACGGCGTCCGCCTCCACCTGCTCGGGCAGGAGTCGCCGCGCGCCACCGGCGAGCGGGCCCGCGAGCTGTACGAGGCGCACACCGCGCGGCTGGTCAGCGCCGGCGTCCTGGCGGCGGGCGAGGTCGTCGGGCTCGGCGCGCTGGGGCTGCTCGGCGCGCGGGACGCGAACAGGCCGGTGGCCGAGTTGTCGATGGGCCAGCAGCGGCGCCTCGACCTCGCGCTGGCCCTCGCGTCCCGGCCGCACGTCCTGCTGCTCGACGAGCCCACCAACCACCTGTCCATCGCCCTGGTCGACGAACTCACCGAGGCGCTGCGGGCCACCGCCGCGGCCGTCGTCCTGGCCACCCACGACCGCCAGCTCCAACGCGACGTCAGCTCCTGGCCGCACCTGGCCCTGGCGCCGCACCGGCTCCCGCTGTCGGCCACGGGCCCACGCCCGTAGCGGGCCCCGTACACCGCCCCGGGGCGGTGGCCTGGCGCATGGCGGGGCGCCGGGCCGGGGGCGGGCCGGTGACGGGCAGGGGGCGGGATTGTTCACCGAGCCCGCGGCGGCTTGCTGAACAACCCGCGCCGGCCTGGGATGGAGGCCGGAAGCCACGGGGAACGCCGACGATCCGGCGTCGCCCGCCGCACCGCTCGCCGTATCGCCCGCCGTGTCGCCCACCGCACGGGGGTCGGGGGGCCGGCTCGGTCGGCGGGTGCCGGTCGCGAGGGGAGGCGCGACGGTCCCCGTGGCCTCCGCAGCGCCCGGCCGTCCCCCGCCGCCCACCGGCGCGGGGGGCACAGGACGATCCCGACGAGGAAGAGGAACAGTTCCCCATGGCCGATACCTTCACGCCGCGATGCCGTACGGCGCTGGCCGTCGCCACGGCCCTCGCCGCCTCGCTCGCCGCGCTCACCGCCGCGCCGAGCGCCGCGCGCGCCGCCGAGGCCGAACTCACCCCAGGCGCCGGCGCGGTCACCGCGAGCACGAGCGACGACAACGCGCCCGCCAACGTCGTGGACGACGACTTCGACACCCGCTGGTCGGGCGAGGGCGACGGAGCCTGGCTCCAACTCGACCTCGGCGCCACCAAGACCGTGAGCCAGGTCAAGCTGGCCACCTACCGGGGCGACAGCCGCCGCAACCGGTTCCAGCTCCAGTACTGGACCGGCTCCTCCTGGTCCACCGCCTTCGACGGCAGCAGCAGCGGCTCCGGCACGGGCCTGGAGTCGTTCACGATCCGCCCCGTCGAGACGTCCAAGATCCGCTACGTGGGCCACGGGTACGCGGGCGAGGACGGCACCACCGGCACCTGGAACAGCCTGACCGAGGTGCAGGTCTGGGGCGGCACCTCCGACGGCGACGGGGACGCCCGGGTGCCGGCGGACGTGCTCGACCTCACCAACTGGAAGCAGACCCTGCCCATCGGCGAGGACGAGCGCCCCACCGAGATCACCCAGCCGGAGCTGGCCCGCTACTCGCACGACCCGTACTTCAAGGTCGCACCGGGCGGCAAGGCCGTGCAGTTCCGCGCGCCGGTCAACGGGGTCACCACCAGCGGCTCCAAGAACCCCCGGTCCGAGCTGCGCGAGATGAAGAACGGCGGCAAGGACAAGGCGAGCTGGTCCACGACGTCGGGCACCCACACGATGATCGTCCGCGAGGCGTTCACCCACCTGCCCAACGAGCGTCCGTACGTGGTCGGCGCCCAGATCCACGGCGGGGACGACGACCTCACCGTCTTCCGCCTTGAGGGCAAGAAGCTCTACGTCACCAAGGAGGACACCACGCGCCACAAGCTGGTCGACGACGACTACCAGCTCGGCACGGTCTTCGAGGCCAAGTTCGTGGCCGGGGGCGGCAAGGTCAAGGTGTACTACAACGGCGAGTTGCAGACCACGATCTCGCACTCCGGCTCCGGCAACTACTTCAAGGCCGGCGCCTACACGCAGGCGAACTGCGACAACTCCAAGCCGTGCAGCTCCAGCAACTACGGCGAGACCAACATCCACCACCTGACCGTGCGCCACGACTGAGCGAGGACTGAGCGAGGACTGAGCGAGGGCGGGGCGAGCGGGAACGGGGGCGGCGACGCGGGCGGGGCACCGCCCGCGTCGCCGCCCCCGGCGCCGTCAGCCGAGCTGGCGCACGTCCAGCTCGCCGTCCGCGTACTGCCTGCGGATCACCTTCTTGTCGAACTTGCCCACGCTCGTCTTGGGCACCGCGGGCACCAGCGCCCAGCGCTCGGGCAACTGCCAGCGCGCGACGCGCTCGGCGAGAAAGGCCCGCAGCTGCGCGTAGTCCACGGCGGCGCCATCCCTGAGCACCACCGTCGCCAGCGGGCGCTCGCCCCACTTCTCGTCCGGCACCGCCACCACGGCCGCCTCCGCCACCCCCGGGTGGGCCATCAGGTGGTTCTCCAGCTCCACCGAGGAGATCCACTCGCCGCCGGACTTGATGACGTCCTTGGCCCGGTCGGTCAGCGTGAGGTAGCCGTCCGGCGTGATCGTGCCGACGTCGCCGGTGCGCAGCCAGCCGTCCGGGCTGAACTTGTCCTCCGGGCGCAGCGGCACCCCGGCCGCGCCCCCGTAGTACGCCGCCGCGATCCACGGCCCGCGCACCTCGAGCTCGCCCGTCGACTTCCCGTCCCACGGCTGGAACGTGCCGTCCGCGCCGGCGAGCCTGGCCTCCACCGAGGCCGGGAAGCGCCCCTGGGTCTGCCGGTAGGCCCACTCCTCCTCCTCGGACAGGCCCTTCGGCGGGTGGGCGATGCAGCCGAGCGGCGAGGTCTCGGTCATGCCCCAGGCGTGCAGGACGCGGATCGCGTGCCGTTCCCAGAACGCCCGCATCAGGGACGGCGGGCAGGCGGCGCCGCCGATGATGACGCTGCGCAGCGAGGCCACGTCCCGCTTCCGCGCGTCCAGCTCGGCCAGCAGCCCCTGCCAGATGGTGGGCACGGCGGCGGCCAGCGTGGGGCGCTCGGTCTCGATCATCTCGGCGAGCGGCGCGGGCTGGAGGAACCGGTCCGGCATCAGGAGTGTGGTGCCGGCCATGAACGCGGCGTGCGGCAACCCCCACGCGTTCACGTGGAACATCGGCACCACGGGCAACATGGTGTCCGCGACGGTCATCGCGAACGCCTCGGCGTTGTTGACCTGCAGGGCGTGCAGGTAGATGGAGCGGTGGCTGTACGCGACGCCTTTGGGGTCACCCGTGGTCCCGGAGGTGTAGCAGAGCACCGCGGCCTCGCGCTCGTCCAGCTCCGGCCAGTCGAAGCCGGTCTCCCGCCCGGCCAGCAACTCCTCGTACTCGTGCACCTGCGGTCGCGCGTCCGCGAGCACCGACCGGTCGCCGGGCCCGGCCACCACCACGTGCTCCACGGTCGGCAGGTGCGGCAACAGCGGCGCGAGCAGCGGCAACAGCGAACCGTTGACGATCAGCACCCGGTCCGCCGCGTGGTTCACGATCCAGGTGAGCTGGTCGGCGGGGAGGCGCAGGTTCAACGTGTGCAGGACGGCGCCCATGGACGGGACGGCCAGGTACGCCTCCATGTGGTCGCTGTTGTTCCACATGAGGGTTCCCACGCGCTGGTCGCCCCGTACCCCCAGCTCGTCGCGGAGCGCGTGCGCGAGTCGCGCGCAGCGCCGGCCGATCTCGGCGAACGTCCGCCGCTCGGGCGCCGCGTCCCCGGTCCAGGTGATGACCTGCGAGTCGCCGTGCACCACCGAACCGTGCCGCAGCAAGCGACTGACCGTCAGCGGTACGTCCTGCATCGTGCTCAGCACCGGGGCCTCCCAGAAAACGAGTGAGGGTTACGCGCGAGTAAGGGATGGGCTGCAATATCGCAGTCACCCGGTGGGATGTCACTACTACGGGGTGACGCCGGGACCCGTTTCGGACGCCCGGCGCGGCGGCGCGCGACCCCCGGCGACCGCCGGCACGGGCCGCGAGGCCGGCAACAGAGCGGGCACGGGCCGCGCGGCGACGCGGGGCGGCCGGGCGGTGGGCGGAAGTGTGAGTTCCGCTACGTCCACCGGCTGGCAGCGCGCCTGGGATCGGTCGGGCTGGCGAAGACGCGCGCGGACGCGGGCAGGCAGGCGGGGGCTGCGGACGCGGGCAGGCCGGCGCCGCGGCTGCGGCGGGGAAGCGGCTGCGGCTGCGGCGGGGAAGCGGCGCGGGGAGCCGGGTGGCGCGGGGCGCGCGAGGGTCGCGGGTGACGTTCCGGCGCGCGGGTGGCTCCGGTGACGCGCGGGGCGGCGCGGGCGCGCGGGGTGGTGCGGGAAACACGTGGCTCGGGTGGCGCGCGGGCGGCTTGGTCGGCTTGGGCCGCGTGGGCGTGGGTCCGTCCGCTCAGGCGCGGCACAGGCATCCGGCCGCCAGGCACCCGTCCGTCATGTGTCGTACCCCGTGCCGGTAGGCGACCCGCTCCGCCTGGACGATGACCCGCGCGCACCTCCGCCGCTCAGCCGTCCGCGTCACGACGGTCGTGACGACCGCTGTCACCAGCACGGCTGTGGTGAGGCGGAACGTGGTGCGGGTGCGAGTCACGGTCTACTCCTGTTGCTGGTGCCGCTCCGTCGCGGCCGAGAGTGGGCGTAGGGCCGCGACGGTGGCGAGGAAGACCCGGCGTGGTTCCGGGTCCACGATGCCGAGGCCGTCGGCGGCCTGTTCGGGCGTGAGGGTCGGGGGAGTAGGGGCGTGTCGCCGGATGGCTTCCACGTCGTCAGCCGTGAGGACGCGCGCATGGGTGAGGACGTCGACGAACGGGACGTCGAGCGCGTCCGCGACCGCCGCGAGGACGCGCATGTCCGCCGCGGCGTGGTCGCCGCGCAGCAGGCGTCCGACGGTGGGAGGCGAGATGCCGGCGTGCTCGGCGAACCGGCTGCGGCCACCTCCCCGGGGGCCGAGGTCGTAGCCGCGAGCGATCAGACGGTCGCGTAGCCAGTCACCAAAGGTGGGTACATTTTTCACGCATGCAATGTACCGGTCGTGACAGATTCACGCCCGCCATGTTCCGGCCACTAGTCGGCTCAATCCATACGGTACACACTCCACTCATCGCTATGGAACAGCTTGTTCCGAACGGCCATGCGATTCTGCGACGCGCTGACCTCGCTGTCAATCCCGAAACACCGGACATGTTCCTGACGCACCCTCACCCGAACTTTCACGTGCGAACGTCTATGATAATTTTCTTTCACGCACGATAATTAGATGTCGTCGGGCGGCCCGCCATGGATGACCGGCGCGAACCCGTGGTGCCGTCACGCGCGAGCGCCGCACACCGTCGATCGCCGCGACAGCACCGCGCACCGGTCGTGGCGACCGTCGAGTCGGCTCCTGACCGGCCGGAGCGACCGAGGTGGCGCGCCGCGCCACCCGGGCACGCGACGCCGCCTGACCGCACACGCGGGACGAACACGCACAGAGGCAACAGAGGAAACAGAGAAACAGGGAAAAGGGGCCGCCCCGGTCCGCGCCCGGGACGACCCGCACGCCATCTCGGAAAGGCACTGGACGTGACCACTCAGCCCACGCACCCCGCCAGATCCCGCACCGGAGGACTCCGCACCCGACTCCGCGCCGCCCACGCGTTCAGCGCCCTACGGGTCGTCCGCGACCTCGCGGGCCTGGTGCCCGCGGTCGCCGCCCTGCTGCTCGCCCCCGCCCACACCACCACCGGCGGCACGCCACAGCCGGTCACGCTCGTGATCCTGGTCGACGACCGGAGGTGCTCCGCCCCGACTCCCACGCCGCACACCAGCACGCCCGTGACGGTCCACGCCGCGACGACGCCCACGTCGCCCGGGCACGCGCTCACCGCTCCGCCGTACGGACCGGCCGTCTGACGCCCCTACCCGTACGGACCGGGCCCACCGCCCCGGCGCACGTGGGCCACGGGTGGCTCGGCCCGGGCCACCACGGCTGGGCGGGCCACGCGCGGAGCCGGATCACGCTACGCGGCCCGGCTCAGCTCCGGGTCCTCGCGGAGCTTGCCGAGCGCGCGGGACACGGCGCTCTTCACGGTGCCGATCGAGACCCCGAGCACCTCGGCGGTCTGGGCCTCGCTCAGGTCCTCGTAGTACCGCAGGACGACCATGGCGCGCTGCCGGTCCGGAAGCCGCACCACCGCCCGCCACATCGCGTCACGCAACACCTGCTGCTCGGCCGGGTCGGGCGCAGGCGTCGGGTCGGGCTCCGGCAGCTCCTCGCAGGCGAACTCGTCCACCTTGCGCTTGCGCCACTGCGACGTGCGCGTGTTGACCAGGGCCCGGCGCACGTAACCGTCCAGCGCGCGGTGGTCCTCTATTCGCTCCCACGCCAGGTACGTCTTGGTGAGCGCCGTCTGAAGCAGGTCTTCCGCGTCGCTCGGGTTCGCGGTCAGCGAGCGGGCGGTACGCAGCAGCACCGGGCCGCGGTCCCGCACGTAGGACGTGAACGACGGGAACCCGGAGGTGCTAGCAGTGGATGCGCTGTTGCACACAGGCGTGGTCATGCCGTTAACGCTAGAAGCGGAGTCCCTCCCGCGGATCGGCCGCAGGTGCCGAAGGAAAGTCCGCCTCTGGTTGTACGGGTAGTGCTGGCATCACCTCCTACGGGCGGAGGGCCCTCAGGGTCTGTCAGGGTTGCGTCGCGGGGCGTGGGCCACGGATTCCGCGCGCCCCCGCCTGCCACGCCTGCCCCGTCGGGCCCGGGACGCGTCACCGGCCGTGAGACCCAGGTATGAGCCGCGCCCCGGACGCGCCGCCGCCCCGCCCCCGCCTGACCGCCCCGCCCACCGGCGACGGGGGCCGGTGCGCGGTGGTCAGGGCGGTGGCGGGGCGCCGGACCCGGCCTCAGCGGATGATCGCCACGGGGGCGTCGACGCGGTTGCGGTCGATGGCGAGCCGGCGGCCCCCGTGCCGCTCGGTGACGTCACCCGCGTACTGGTGGATACGCCGGTTCGGGTGCCAGGCGCGGCGGTCCAACCACTTCTCGCCGTACAACGACGGGGGTACGTTCCAGCGCGCGAACCACATGACCTCCGGCAGGTCCCGCTCCCCCGCCTTGCGGGCCCGCTCCATGTGGCGCACGCCCGAGTTGGCGCTGCTGTAGAACCCCGGCACGTAGTTCTGCTGGCGCACCTCGCGGTTCCACGAGCGCACGAAGGCCAGCGTGGTGCGGGCGCAGCGGCGCTGCCCGAGGCGGTACGCCTCCATGTCGAGGTAGAGCGCGCTGCCCGGGGCCATGCCCAGCCTGCGCGCCTGGTTCACCGCGTCCCGCGCCTCCTGTCGGCCCTGCGCCCAGGCGTTGCCCCCGATCGTGAACTTCCGCTTGATGTTCGCGATCACGCAGGGCGACTGGGAGCCGACGTAGATGGGAAGGACGTTCCAGCCCATCTGCTTGGTCGCGCGCAGCCAGCTCTTGTTGAGGTGTCTCTGGTTCTTGCAGTGTCGGCCGCGGCCCCCGAAGTAGACGCCGACGCCACGGTACGGCGAGGCGAGCCAGGCCCGCATGGTGCTCACCGACGGCGCCTGGCACCGGTCGAACGCCCAGCCCTGGAAGATCTTCCGCTGCGCTCCGCCCGCCTTGGTCTCGTCGACCGTGGACGTGTCCGCCACGGGCCGGTCGACCTTCGGCTTGGGCGCCTTGGGCTTGTTCCCCGGGGGCTGCTGGACCTGGGGCTGCTGGGGCTTCGGCTGCTGGAGTTTCGGCTGGTGCGGCTTCGGCTGGTGCGGCTTCGGCTGGTCAGTCATGGGCCGCTCCGTCTTCGGCTCGGTGGCCGGGCGGTGCGCGGCGGGGGGCTCGGGGGGCGTCTTGTACGGGACGCGGACGGGGGCGGCCCGCCACTCCGCGCCCATGGGCGCGAGCCGGGCCGTGCGGGCGGGCGAGGTCCGCAGGAGGGGGGAGTCGACCGACAGCGGGTGGGCCGGGTCGACGCCGGTCGGCAGGGTGTGGGGCAGGAAGTCGTCGCCCGTGCGCCCGTACGTACGGTCCTCCGCCACCGACACCGGGCCGGCCACCAGCACGCCGCACAGCGAGGCGAGCGCCGTCAGTACCGCGATCACGGCCCCGGCCAGCCGCCCGGAGCGGCGGCACCACCCCGGACGCTGGGGCGGCGGCCCCTGGCGCGGCAACAGCCAGGGCGGTCGACGCCGCGGCGGTCCCAGCCGCCGCAGCCACGTGCTCCGGTGCGGGCGGCCCTGCACGGGCTGTCTGAGGGGCCCGAGGGGCCGGCGGCGTCGCAGACGCCAAGACCGCGGGCCCTGCCCGCGCGTGCCATACGTTTGTCCCATAAAAGGAGTGAAGGCACCGCCCCACCGTGGCGCCCGCAGACACGCCTGTCGTTCAGCCGTCTGCCCCCGCGATCGCGACCCCGACCTAGCCCGGACGTGGTACCCCGGCGGCACCCGCCCCCGCCCCGGGCAGCCCGCCCCGGGCAGCCCGCCCCGGGCGACCGGCTCGCGCCCGGCAGTCGGGTCCGCGCTCGGCTGCCGGGTCCGGGCTCGGCCCCGGTTTCGCTACGGCCCGGTTCGCCGTCCTGCGGCCTCGCGCCGCCGCGCCCCGCCTCCCATACCGGCTCCGGCCCGGCTCCGGCGCGCGTCCGCGCTCCCGCGCGGGTCGGCCGGCTCCGGGCGCGGGTCGCGCTCCGGCGCGCCCGGGGGCCGGACCGTCCGGGGGCCGACCCCCTCGAAGGCCCGACCCGCCCCGGGCCCGTCCGCGAGGCCCGCGCGCCCGGGTGGATGCCCGCCCGCCGCCAGGCGCCCCGGCGACGCGACGCGTACGCCGGCGCCGACGCCCATGCCGGCGCCCATGCCGACGGCCGCGGTCGCGGCGGGCCGGTGCGCGGGGCAGGCCGGCGCCCGGGGCGCACGACAGTCGCGCGGCGGGCCCCGAAGGGCACCGCCGCGCGACCGATCACCTCATGCCGGCCTCGTCGCCGCGCACCAGCGGCCCGAGACTCACCTCCCGCTCACCGCCTCACCACAGGGGGCCGAAGCTCACGTTGGTGTTGTGCTGGCTGATCGGGGTGAGGCCCGAACCGATGACGCTCGCGTCGTTGTTGTTGTTCGTGGCCCCCGAGCCGTTGGCGTTCTGCTGCGTCGTGGTCGAGTTCCCGAGGTTCAGCCCGGCCCCGCTACCGATCAGCGCGGCGTCGCCGTCGTTCGACTCGGCCTTCGAGAGGCCGGCCGCGAGGGCGCCGCTGTCCGCCTGGGCCACCCCACCCATGAGGACGATGGCCAACGGGAGCGCGGCGACGGCCGCCAGAACGCGTGCGGTGCGAGTGCTTGCCATGTCAATTCCTCCTGGAATCACGGGCGTTGGTCATCGGGCAAGGAAGTGGGCCCACCGCCTCGCCGCCGTGTCGACGTCGCGAGACCAGAGTTGCCCACCGGGCCTGCCGTGAACGCCGCGCAGCCCCCGATTCCCCCGCAAGCATGACGCTTCACCCCTAAACCCGCTCACCCCAACTGGCCCGCCGTCACGCTCCGTTGCGCCTCGCACCGCGCCCGCGCCGCTCCCCGTACGCCCCGCGCCGCCCCCACGCCAGACCGCTCCCGTGCGCCCGCCACCGCACGGCGCGTGCCCGGCGCACGCCGGTCACACCCACCCCACCGGCAGGCTCACCGGCGCCCGGGCCCCGATACCGAACAAGGGCCCGCGCCCCTCCCCCGTACGGGTAGTGCCCACGGCGTCCGCGACCCGCCCCCACGGTTCGCCCCGCACCATGGGCGGCGGCCAGGACCGCGCCCCAGGAGACCTACGTGAGCACCGTGCAGAGGCCCCCGCACTGCCCCACCTGCGGAACCCGCCCGCTGTGGAAGGACACGAGCGCGATCAGATCCGGCAAGGAGGACCGCTGGCTCTGGTACTGCACGACGTGCCTGCGCACCTACCTCCCCACCGGCGACCACAAGCGCCGATACGCCTGACCGACCGGCCGCCCCGCCACGCCCCGCCACGCCCTGGTGCGCCCCCCGGGCGCCCCGGTGCGGCGAGCGCGGGAATCTCCGCCGCCGGCCGCGGGTTACGTACCTCCGCACAGCCCGCGACGGGACGGACCGCGCAAAGAGGCCGGGAGGCCGGGAGCCAATGAGTCTTCGCCAGTACGAGTACGCCCTGGCCGTGGCCGAGGAGGGGTCGGTCACGGCGGCGGCGGAGCGGCTGCACGTGGCCCAGCCCTCGGTGTCCTAGCAGATCCGCGGCCTGGAGCGGGAGCTGGGCGTGGAGTTGTTCGCCCGCACGCCGACCGGCCTGGTGCCGACCGTGGTCGGCCGCGCGTTCCTGCGGGAGGCGGAGATCGCGGTCAACGCGTCGCGCCGGGCGCGGGCGACGGCCCGGGCCGGAGCGGACGAGCTGGTGGGCGAACTGGTGGTGTCGGTGCAGATGGGCTTCGGCACCCGGCAGTTGCCGGGCGCGCTGAGCGCCCTGCGCCGCCGCTTCCCGCGCCTTGAGGTCACCGTCTTCGAGGAGCCGAGCGCCGCCGAGATGGAACGCCTCGGGCGCCGCGGCGTACTGGACCTCGCCCTGATGGCGGTGTGCGAGCGCAGCCCCGCCAACGCCCACCACCTCGGCGACGAGGAGTTCGTCGTGGTGCTGGGCGTCGGGCACCCGCGACTCGCCGCCGACCGGGTCGACCTGCGCGCGCTGGCGGGAGAGCCGTGGGTGCGGTTCGACCGCGACAGCGCGCTCGACGGCGTGCTGGTGAACGTGGCGCGGGAGAACGACATCACCCCGATCACCGCCGCCCGCGTCTCCCAGACGGCGACGGCCGCGCGCTGGGCCGCCCAGGGCCTCGGCATGACGCTCGTCCCGGCCTCCGCGGTGCCACACGAGCACGCGCACCTGGTGCGCCCGGTGGACCCGCCCGTCTCCCACCCCGTCATCGCCGTGGTCCGACAGGCCGCGGGCCCCGCCGAGACGGCGCTGCTCGAACTCCTCCGCCAGGAGTCCTGGCCCCGGCCCGCCTCCCTCACACCGGCCCCCTGACCCGCGCCTGACGCCCGCGGACCGAGCACCGACGGCTACCGGCTGAGGGCTGGGGGCTGAGGGCTGGGGCTGGGACAGCCGGCTCAGAGCTGGGTGGCGCCGCCGTCCACGGCGAGTTCGGCGCCGGTGGTGTACGTGGCGTCGAAGGCGAGGAACGCGGCTGCCCTGGCCACCTCTTCGACGGTGCCGAAGCGCCGCATGGGAACGCCCGCGACCTGCCGCGCCGTGAACTCCTCGGCGGCCTCCGCGCTCATCGCCCGCTGCAGCACCCCCGTGTCGATGGGACCGGGGCTGACCGCGTTGACCCGGATTCCGCGCGGCAGCAGCTCCCGGGAGAGGCTGCGGGCCATCGAGCGCAGCGCCGCCTTGCCGGCCGCGTAGACACTGGCGTCCGGCACGCCCATGACGTTGGCGACCGACGTGGTGAGGACGACGCCCGCGCCCGCGCTCAGCAACGGGGCGAGCTTCTGCACCGTGAAGTAGGCGCCCTTGACGTTGACGGCGAACAGTTCGTCGTACGCCTCCTCGGTCGTCGACTCGAAGGGCGTGAGCGCCGCGACGCCGGCGTTGACGAACAGGGCGTCGACCGAGCCGAATTCGCCCTTCACCCGGTCGGCCAGCGCGTCCAGGTCGGCGAGTACGGCCACGTCGCCACGGACGGCCATCGCGTTCTCGCCGAGCCGCTCCCGCGCGGCGTCGAGGGTGGCCCGCGAACGGCCGGTGATCACCACCCGCGCCCCGTCCGCCACCAGCAGCTCCGCCATCGCCAGCCCCATGCCGCTGCCGCCACCCGTGATCACGACGTTCTTCCCGCTGTACTTCCCCATGCCCAACCCTCTTCTCGCTCTGACCGCTCTTCTCACGCATCACGAACTCGCGGATATTCCGCAGCCCGCCCCACCCGCGAATTCCCGGGCGCCGCCAGTTCCACCGGAATTCCGGTGGCGTCAGCCCCTGGAGAATTCCCCGCCGTCCACGATGAGATTGCTCCCGGTGAGCCAGCCCGCTCGGCCGGACACGAGGAACAGCACCGCGTTCGCGATGTCGTCGGGCTGACCGTCGCGGCCCAGCGGCGTGGTGTCGTCGGCGTTGGTCTGGCTCGGCGCCCCGTTCAGACGCGCCCACCGCTCCCGCGTCGCCTCACCACCGGGAGTGGCGACCCGACCGGGCGACACGGCGTTGACCCGAACCCCGTACGGGGCCAGTTCCAGCGAAAGGCCGCGGCTGTACGACTCCAACGCCGCCTTCGCCGCCACGTAGTGCAGGAACGGCCCCACCGGGGTGAGCACCGCGGCCGAGGAAACGTGCACGATCGCCCCGGAACCCCGCTCCCGCATCCCCGGCGCGAGCAGCGCGTCAAGACGCACGGCCGCCAGGTAGTTCAGGTCGAGCGCCCCTTGCCACTCCTCGTCGGGGATGGCCAACGCCCCCGGGTGCGGCCCCGCCCCACCCGCGTTGTGCACCACGATGTCCACGCCGCCGAGCCGCTCCCGCACCGCCGCGGCCAGCGCCTCGGCCCCGCCCCGCGTCCGCACGTCCGCCGCCACGAACCCGGCCCCCGCCGGCACCGCCCCCGACGCCTCCGACCTGGCCGTCGTCACCACCTCGGCCCCCGCCCCCAGAAGCTGCCGCACGACGGCCGCCCCGATCCCCCGGGTCCCCCCCCGTCACGAGGGCACGCTGTCCCGCGAGTTCCCTCATTTCCGTTCCACCGTCGTCCGTGGCCATGCCACTTACCCCCTCGAATCGTTCAGTCATGGTCCACTCGATGGGGTAGAGAATTCCGCCGCGCACGGAACACGAATTCCCGCAGAATGCGCGGCGTCTCGTTCCTTCGCATCGAGTTGTTTCACGGTACGACCGGCGCATAATGCGAGGCAAAGACGTAAGTGCAGCGGGCCCTATAGGGATTCCCTATAGGGCCTGCCTGCCGACCACCGGGCCGGGGTGTTCCGTGGAGCGCGCCGGGCAGGGCACAGCATCGCGGTGCTGTTCCGCTTCTACGCCAAGGTGCTCCGCGGGGACCAGTCGCGCTCCAACCAGCTCATCGCGAAGGGCCTGACCGAGGACTGACGCGTCTGGCCGCAGCTTGGCCACACACACTGGTCAAAGCTGGGACAGGCGCGAGACGAAGTGAGACACCCCCGGACGCACCAGGGGCGCCCCGCAACGCGGAGCGCCCCTGGTGACCAGCGAAGACGCTGAACTGGGCGGAGGCTGAGGGATTTGAACCCTCGGTGACGTCGCCGCCACGACGGTTTTCAAGACCGCCTTGCCCTGCCTGACCATGTACCCGTTGACGTGCGCACACGGCGATATGCGACACCCTGACGGGCCGATCTTGGCCAGAGGATGGCCACGAGGCTTGAAGATTGCCTCACTTCTGCTCCTCCGCGAGCAACTGAAGCCGTGCGAGATTGCTCTGCGTTCCCGGCGCGGAGCAGGACCGCCGGCGTATGGCGGCGGCCAGTTCGCGGGCTGGTCATGATGAGCGACGGGAACAACTGGGGGCGCCTTCGAGTGCCCGCTCCCCCACCGCGCGGATGACCGTGCGGGGTATTCGCTGGGGTTCGCATGCCAGGTCTGAGGGGGGAGCACGCACGACAGTGAGCAATGGTGATCGCGAGCGAACTAGACAAAGACCAGGGCAACGAGCAGCGCGGAGAGATCCGGTGGCTATAGCCTCGTACATGCTGCGGTGACGATTGGAGTGCCATGTCGGCTTTGTCGAGGTTGGGGGATAGGTCGCGATCGGTGAAAGTTGCAAAAAACAGGGCTCCCGCCAGATAAACCCGCAGGTCAATTGCTCTGGTCCCCGCGCGTGCGGGGGTGGTCCCTGGCCTGTCTCGCGGTTCTTCTTGCGGGTGGCCTGGTCCCCGCGCATGCGGGGGTAGCCCCAGGGTCAGCCACAAGGCCCGGCCGAAGCCGCGCTGGTCCCCACACACGCGGAGACACCCCCAGGCGAATACGCAAGCGCATCGCCAACCACTGCCCGCGAGACCCAACTCAACCACCCGCGATGGACACGCCCAGTCAGCGAGCCGCCCTGCCCTCGGGCGCCCTGCCCACCGCCAGCAAGTGGGAGCTAGCGGCCAGCAGTTCGGGGTAGGGCTCGGCCAGCCGCGCGGCCGTAAGCACGGACGCGAACATGTCGTCGGACGGCCCTGCCTCCGATTGCTGTTCCACAGCCTTGAGCAAGGACCACGCGGGGCCCTCGACGCCGAAGACCTGCACATCGGTGAGTCCGACGCTGCGCATCTCTTCCACCAGTTCCTCCGCCCGGTGGAAATAGGCCAGGGTGAAGCCGCGCTTGCCGTCGTGGACTGCCGTGCTGAGGATCGTCGAGATCGACGCCTCTATCCGCTCTTTGTGCAAGTGCGCGTACGTGACGTGCTCAAAGATCGATGAGTAGCGGTTGATCGCGGCTGCTGCGACGAGCCCTCCGGGCCGCACCACGCGATGGGCCTCGGCAAGTGCCTTCTTCCGGTCGTCCGGGTCTGGGAGGTGGTACAGGGGGCCCAGCAACTGCACCACGTCGTAGGACGCGTCCGCGGCGGTGAGCCGACGCGCGTCCCCGATGGTCGCCGGGCACACCGCCGCCGCCTGGTCCACGTGGCGGGCCACTGGATCAATCAGCTCTACCTGGTAGCCGTCGGCCACCAGCCATCGGGCGTGAGCGCCGGGCCCGCCCCCTACGTCCAGGATGCGAGCTGGCGAGGACGGTAGAAAGCGCCGCAGAAGTTCTTGGGTCCTCAGCAGTTCCAGACGCCCGTCCGCTGACATGGCGAGCCGGGCATTCTCGTCAATGACCTGGGAGTAGAAGTGATCCACCTCGGGCGCCAGCTCTGGTTTCGACATGACGGCAGTATCCTGTGTACCGGTGGACCAGTCCAGCAAATGTCCGGGAGGGACGCCATGGCGCTACTGAAGTACGAGGAGATTGCCGAGAACCTGCGGGCTCGAATCGCGGCAGGAGAGTTCGCCCCTGGCGAGACCCTTCCTTCTGGGCGAGACCTGGCCGAACAGTGGTCGGTCTCGCGAGCCACCACCGTCAAGGCCATGGACGTGCTGCGCGCCGATGGAGTGGTTGAGGCTCGGCAAGGAACAGGCTTCATCGTCACCGAAACCCCCGTGGCGCGGCCGGCGGGCGGGCGTAAGGCTGGTTCGGCACGCGTCGCCGGCGGCATGCCGTACCTGCGCGTGGGCGAGCCCGACTGGGCCGTTCCCCCAGGGCGGGTAGCTGAGGCACTTCGGATAGGCGGCGGCGTGAGAGCCCTTCGCCGTGTGCGCGTGTTGCAACTACCTGATGGGAGCCCCCATAGCGTTGTGACGGCATGGTTCCCGCCGGAGATCGCGGAGGCGTCGCCCCGCCTGGCGCAGAACGCCCCCATCGCGGAAGGGACGACGCGGTACGTACGTCGGCAGACAGGCCGCTTCCCTGTAGAGGGGATCGACATCACGACCGTGCGCCAGACCACGACGACTGAGGCGGAACATCTCGCCTTGGCGGAGCCGGCCGCCGCGGCAGTCGTGCTTCACACGGCTCACGACCAAGACGGGCGCCCGCTGGTCTGCGAGGAGGGAGTCACGCCAGGCTCTCTTTATGAGCAGGTAGACACCTATCCGATGTAGCGCTAGACGCCCATACAGAGCTGGACCGGTCCGCCGGTCCAGCTTTTTTAATGCCCCTATCATGCCCGCGACCTGCACGTATCGGAGCGACGCGAAGCATAGTGGAGCGCCACCTCTTGACTGGACCGGTCCACCGGTCCAGCATCTAGTCAAGCCCGGAGGGACCGGTGAAACGGACCCGAAGGAAGCGTTGTTGCTTGCGAATTGAACAGAGTGCTGCCTCAGTCACCTGCACACGGGTGGTCGATGAGGCCGCCTCCGGCCCGCCTGGCGGGCTTGGGAGGACGCTTCCAGCCCCGGCACGGCTCGGGAGGCCGCTCGGAGCGATCCGGGCAACAGGACGTCGCCCCCTGACTAGGGCGGCTCGGGGTCACCACCTCCCCGGGGCAAGAAAAGGGGCCCTGTCTGCTGACCGCTTGGGAGCGGGCAGGGGGCCGCGCGAGCATCCCGACCTTTTCGGTCGGTCAGCGTGTGGCTAGTGATCACCTGAGGTCCATCCGATGCGGGAGGACCCGTGATGCATCGCCGAAGTACCTAGGGTGCGCGTCGGTTGGACCGGCCGGCGCGTAGCCCGTTGAGTCACCCGCCGCGGAAGCTCCCACCACGCACAGCGTGAGCGGGGGCTCCGCGGCTCGCTTCTCTGCATCGCTGTGATGCCCTGTCCGCTGTGGTGGGCGGGGGCGGCGACAGGGGCGCTTGTATGTCTTGGCCGTGGCCGGTTGGCCACCGATTCGATGGAAGGACGGTCGCTATGAACGTTATGAAGCTCGTGTTTGCGCGGCCGTCCGGCTGCTACCAGCCGTAAGGCCAAGGCCCACTTCTCAACGCTTGGCCGCGGTTCGACTCCGCGGTTTGAGCCCTGTGTTGCTCAGACGCCCCTGGCCCGCGAGAGCCAGAGGCGGTGAGGAGCGCCGGGATCAACCAACCCGATCGTTCCCACCCCGCAAGAACACGGCCCCGGTGTCCTACCACCGGGGCCGCGCCGTACTGGGCCGCCTCTTGGAAGGAAACCGACCCATGCATCACATCTTTCCACTCAAGGTCTCGTTGCGGGAGGCCGTTACCGCGTTCGCTCCGTGGATGGAGCCGACGGACGCTGAGCTGGACGCGATCGAGGCTGAGATGCCGCTGATCCTGGCGGACATCGACCTGGCCGACGCGCACATCATCGCCCTTGACCGCACCCCGAGCGAGTTGGACGAGCGGCGTATCCGCCGGGCCCGGCGCCAGGCGCTGGCCGCCCGGGCCGCGCTGGCCACCCGCGCGAGGCAGAGCCTTCCGCTGGGTGCGGCATGAGCGCCCTGGTGCCTGCCACCGCGATGGTGGCGCCGCTGTTAACGGGTTGGTCGGCCACCACGTGGTGGCTGCACCGGCGCCTGCACCAGGCCCGGCTAGACCCGCTGTCCGGCCTGCCCACACGCGCCCGCTTCGAAAAGGGCGTGGAACGCCTACTGCGGCGCCGGGTGCCAGTGATGCTGGTGGTCATCGACCTGGACGGGTTCAAGGCCCTCAACGACACCCACGGCCACCTGGCCGGGGATGCCGCGATCACCTCGACCGGCAGCCGCCTCAACCGCTGGGCCGCCGCACACGCTGAGCGCTGGGTGGTGGCGCGGTTGGGCGGGGACGAGTTCGCCGCCGCCTTGACCATGCCCCACGCCACCGACCTGCCCGGTGCGTTGAGCACGTTGCACGAGAACCTGTGCGCCGCGGTGCCCTTCGAGGGCCGCACCGTGGTGCTGGGGGCGTCGGTGGGTGCGGTGTGGTCGCCGCACTGGCCACTGGCCGAGCGCTCCCGGCTGCTGCGCGGGGCGGATGAGGCGATGTACGCGGTCAAGCGCGCGGGGGGCGGGTGGCGTATCGCCTACAGCGACCACGCCGCACTCGCCAGCGTCAACGGCCGCCGCCCGGGCCGCCCCGGTACTCAGTCGGCAGGGGGCCTGCGGTGAACGCGTTCACGGCACAGATGTCCGTGGCTCGTGGGCGGTGGCGCCTGTATGTGGCGCTGCTGGGCACCACCGAGGCTTGGCCGGAGTGCAGCTTCGGGCGGGCTGTGCCCATCCCTACGCCCGTCGAGCGTGTTCAGGCGCTTAGCCGGCTGGGCTTCGAGCCGCTCCCGGACGCTGAGTGGGAGTGGTCCGAGTACTCCCAGGACCCCGAAGACCTGGCATCGCCGGTGGGGCTGATCGCCACCCTGCGCGTGCGTTCACGAGCAGAGGAGCGGCCGTGAACGCTGTTCAGATCCGTTCAGCCGAGCGCGCACTGTCGATCGGCACCTGGTTGATCGTGGCCGGCGCGATGCTGTACTCGATCCTGACCGTGACCCCGCTGGCGGCCCAGCACACCCCGGACCGATGGGCGTGGACCGCGCCGATCCTGCCGCTGGTGGTAGACGCGGCCGTGGTGATCGTGGTGCGCCTGGACGCGGTACTGGCCCGCCTGGGAGGTCATGGCGGGCCGTGGCCCATCGCGTTGCGGTGGATGACCGGCTGCATGACCTTGGCCCTGAACGTCGCGGACTCTGCCCTGCAAGGCGACCTGGTGGGCGTGGCCGTGCACGCGGTCGCGCCGCTGCTGCTCATCGTCACAGCGGAGACCGGGTTGGCCTACCGACGCGCCATTGCTGCCGCTCACGCTGCGGTGCAAGAGCGCCAGCGGGCCGATCGAGAGGCCCGCGAGCGAGCCGCCATTGAGCGGCGTGAGGCTGCCGAGCGCCGGGCCCGTGAGGAGCGTGAGCACGCGGCCATGTTGGCGCGTGAACAACGTAAACACGAAGCCGCGTTGGCGCGTGAACAAGCTGAGCGGCAGGAGCGGGCGCGGCGTGAGGAGCGCGAGTACGCCGAAGCTCGTGAACGCGCGGAGCGGGCTGAGCGTGAACGCGAGGGGCGTGAGCGTGAACAGCAACGCGTGGAGCGTGAACGCCGTGAACGCGAGGAAGCCCAGCGCCGTGAACGCCAGCGGCAGGAGCGGGCCGAGCGTGAGCGCCGTGAACGTGAGCGTGAACAGCAAGAGGTCGAGCGTGAACGTGCCGGGCTGCTGGCCGCCGGCCCACCCAAGGAGAAGCTGCCAGAGGGCCCGGCACGCGAGGTGGCTCGTGCGGCCTTCGGCGCGGGCCTGCCGGTACGGGCTGCGGCTGAGTTGACCGGTTGGTCGGTTGGGTGGATCACCGCTCGATACCAGGAGCTGCGCAACGAAACCCCCGGCACTCGGGCCTTGGAAGGAGCCGCCTCGTGAGGCTCCTTCCACGCCCTGCACCAGGGAAGTCGGCCAGGCCACGCCTGTTGGACCTATGCTGCGGCGCCGGTGGCCTGGCCGCTGGCTACGCGGAGGCAGGCTTCGAGGTCACCGGGGTGGACATCGCCCCACAGCCTCGCTACCCCTTCACCTTCGTCCAGGCCGACGCCCTGGAGTACCTGGCCGCGCTCACTGACAGCGGCGAGATCGAACGTTACGACCTGGTGCACGCCTCCTGGCCCTGCCAGAACAAGGCCCGGGTTACCGCCTCGCGCGGCGACCGCGCCAGCCATCCCGATCTCATCACACCAGGCCGCGAGCTGATGCGTGCCGCCGGCCGACCGTGGGTCATCGAGAACGTCCCCGAAGCCTCCTGGGACGGCACGCTGCGCCCGGACTACATCCTGTGTGGCAGCCAGTTCGGGCTGAAAGTCCGCCGCCATCGCGTCTTTGAAACCTCGTGGGGCGGAGGCGGGGAGCTGCTCCCGCCCTGCTGGCACCCGCGCGGACACAACGGCCTCCTCTCCTTCGAGCACAAGGGTGAGCGCGCCTACGCCGACGCCATGGGCTGCACGTGGATGACCAACTTGGAGGCGCGGCAGGCCGTCCCGCCCGCGTACTCGGAGTGGATCGGCCGACAGTGGCTCACCCACAACGTGTCGGCGGTGGCCTGATGTCCCCCGCGTTCGGTCGTTGCTTCGACCCCACCGGCGCCCGGTACGGGATACCGACCTATCCCTGGCGCCTGGCCCCCGACGGCTACCTGACGCGCCGCCAACTGCGGGCCCGTGGGCTTCGGCCCGGGGGCCAGCCGGTCGCGGCGCAGGTCATGCGCCGCTCATCCCGCCGCAAGGCGGGGGTGGCCATCGCGTACCTGTACCGCCTCGACCTGGCCCAGCCGGTACGGCCGATGACGGCGGGACGGGCGCGGGCGTTGGCCGCCGCGATGCGAGCGCGGCGCACCTGCCCGCAGTGCGCCCGGGATGCCGGGTACTGCATCCCGCGCTCACTCGGCACGTGCGTGACCTGCGCCTACCCCGACACCTACACCACCGCAGCCTGACCCCAGCACCGCGCCCCCTGGCGCGGTGCTGGTCGCCCTGATGGTCGAAGGGCCGGTTCGACTCCGGCCCGGGGCGCTCACTGCCTGCTCATCCCACGCGCCCGGCGCCGCCTTTGGCCTGCCCGGACGCCCCACGGAGGAGGATCGCTTGCACGAGCACCACACGCCCATGCCCACCCCGATCGGTCTCACGGCCGACGGGAAGCCCATCTACCCCTACACCCCCACCCTGGCGCCGCCCCCGGTGGCCGCGTGCCAGCACACCCGCGTCCCCGCCCCGCCCGGTCGGCCTGCGCCCGAGGTGGTCAAGTGGGTGACCATCGGCGCCGGAGCCTCGATTTTCCTGCTCACCGTGGCGGTCGCTGCGGTCGCTGTCGCCATCGGCGCGGTGGCCATCACGATCTGCGTGCTGGTCCTGCGGAGTCTGTGGCAGGAGATGCGCAAGGGCCGCTGACTGCCCGACCCCAGTCGGCCACGCCCCGCCCGAGGGCGCGTGGCCGGCCGGGGACCGGACAGCCCGGCCCCGGGAAGGACCGTCATGGCCAGCAAGCATCAGCACCAGTCCGTTGCCGACTACATCGCGGCCAAGGAAACGGGCGACACCGAGACCACCTCGCGCATCGTCCGTGAGGTATCCGAACGGTTCGCCACTCGCACCACCGACGGCAGCGAAGCCGCCGCCCTGCTCGAAGCCACGATGACCACGCGTCTGGGCCAGCGGCGCACGGACTGATGACGAGCCGGCCCGTCTGCTACCAGGCGCGCGTGGAGATCCAGACCCCCGCCGGCGACCGGGCCATCTACTCCGGCCTGGGCCTGGGCCCTGAGGGTCTGGCCGCGAGCGAACTGCAACACAGCGCAGCCCAAGCGGCCCTGGCTGACGCCCCGCCTGGCTCGCGTGTCCTGAGCACCACCGTCCGCACCGCCGAACTCAAGGAGATCCGAGGATGACGACCCCCGCCCGGCCGCGCACGGTCCCCGCGCCGCCCAACCGCCCCCCGGCCATCCCGGCCACCCCGCGTAACAACGGCCGCCCGACCGACCGCGGCGACCGGCCGAAGTACAACGTGGAAAAGGTCAACATCGGGCTGCCCAACCTGGGTGACCTGCTGCCGAACCTGTCCTTCAACTACACCCGCGTCGTCCACGACGGTGCGTCCCGGGGCAGCGCCTCGCAAGGCTTCCCCGGGGCGGACTTCCTCAGCAACGAGGACATCCGCAGCTTTTGCGAGTACGGGCGCAAGGACGCCCGCCGGCGCGCGACCGAGCGCGCCATGGACTTCGATCACCTCGAAGCCCGACTCGCCTCCATCCCCGACACCGCCGGCCAACTCGGCGGCGCCCGGGCCCGGGCCCGTCGGGTGGTCAAGCACGGCCGGCGCATCGCCCAGGCCGAGAAGCTCATCGCTCGCTGGTACGCGACCCTCTACGGCGCCTTCGAGCGCGAGTACGAGGCGGAGCTCGTGAGGATCGGCCGGGGCCGCCAGCAGCAGCCCCGCAAGCCCCGCGCTGGGTTCGCCTGGCGGTGACCAACATGGCCGAACTCCTGGTCCCCGCTGGCGTCGCCGCGACCACCTTCGCGCTGATCCTGCGCGTGAAGTTCTACGTGCTCCTGCGTGACGGCCTGTCCCTGGCCGGCCTGCTGTTCGTCCTGGTGCTGGCTGCCTCGGCCCTCACCCACGGCTGACCCCTCCACCCGCGTGCAGGCGGCGGCGCGGCTGCCACCGCGCCGCCGCCCCTGATCTCCCCCGGAGCACACCATGACCGTCAAACCCCAGGAAGACGCCTGGAAAGCCCTCAAATCTCCGCACGCCCGGCCCTGGTTGGCCGTCGCCGCAGAGCTACCCGCCAGCGTCCTCGCCCACGCCGCGTGGAGCGGGCAACCCATGGCCGCCATCGGCCTAACCCTCGCGTCCGGCGCGCTGACGGCCGCCACCTGGTGGACCGCCAAGGACAGCAACGAGGCCCGCCGCCGACACGCCACCTTCACCGCCGGCGCCGCCAGCTCCTACCTCACCGTCGCCAGCATGACCAACCCGCTCGGCGGCACCCAGCTCTCCGTACTCGCGCTCGGCGGCGCCACCCTGGCCGCGAGCTGGAACGTACGCAAGACCATGCGCACCGACCCCGACAAGACCAAGGCCAGCGACGGTCAGGGCGGGTCGGGGGAGACGGGCCTGCTGGCCAAGTCCATCGGCAAGGCCAAGCTCGCGCTGCGCGGGGAGCCGAAGGTCGAGCCCAACAAGGTCACGGCCGATTTCAAGATCACCGCTCCGGGTGAGCTGACCACCGAGGAGATCGGCCGGCGGATCAACTACATCGCCACCGAACTCAACGTCTCACCCACCAGCGTCCGCGTCATCAGCGATCCCGACTCGGCCGCCTACGGCCAGATCGTGATCGTGCCCGAAGACATGCTCAAGACCCCCAAGCCCTGGCCCGGCCCCTCCGCGCCCGGCGGGTCCATCACCGAGCCCATCGTCTTCGGCCTGTACGAGGACGGGGCACCCGAGCGCATCTGGCTGCCCGCCAACGAGGACAAGAAGAACCCCCGCAACGCCACCCACTTCGGCGTCTTCGGCATGAACGGGTCCGCCAAGTCCTCCGCGATGATCGACATCCTGATCGAGATCCTCACCCGCCACGACGTCATCGTCTGGGGCATGGACCCCGCCAAGGGTGAACAGACCTTCGGCCCCCTGCTGCCGTACATGGACTGGGTCGAGATCACCGAAGCCGGCGGCAACGACATGATCGACACCCTGCCCCAGGTGATCACCGCCCGCGCGGGCGCGCTGGGCCGCGCTGGCTTCAAGAACTGGACCCCGGCCGCCTTCAAGAAGCTCGGCATGCCCTACATGGCCGTCGTCATCGAGGAAGCCGGCCGCTTCTTCCGCAACGGCGCCGAACTGGAAGGGCTGGTGCAAGAGGCCCGCTCCGCTGGCATCAGCATCTTCATCAGCCTCCAGCGGCCGAGCGCCACCAGCATGCCCACCGACGTACGCGAACAGCTCGGCGGCGTGCTCTGCTTCGGCGTCAAGGGCTCCACCACCGCCGACATGGCCCTGCCCGATGACGTGCGTGACCGTGGCGCCCGACCGGAGGTCTGGGAGAACCGCCAGCCCGGCAAGAACTACTGCGTGGCCCCGGGGGTGGACGAGGAGCTGTACGCGATGCCCGCGCGCAGCTTCATCCCGCCCGACGACGACGAGATCCCCACCCTCTTGGCCGCCGCCCCGCGCCCACCCGCCGACCAGATCACCGCCACGGCGGCCGGCGAGGCGTACGCCAACCGCACCCGCTACGACCACCCCGCCGCGAGCACCCCGACCGCGGCCCCCTCCTCGACATCGACATCGGAGACGCCGATGAACCACGAGAGCGACCCCGAGCGCGCTGCGGAACGCCTGCTGGAACGCCAAGTCGAGCGCGAGGTGAACTCGCTCCTCGGCGACGAGCTGGACCCGGCCGACGCGGAGCTGGTGGCCACCACCGACCCCGAACACGAGATCACTCAGCCAGCGATCCTCTGGCAGTTCGCCAAGGCCGACAAGGGCGACAAGTTCGCGGCGACCGGCACGGAGCGCACCACCGAGCAGGCACTGGCGGAACTGCTGGCCGTGCTGGACGAACGCCGCGCCGACGGCGCCCACACGGTGCGGCTGCGCGACCTGAGGCCGTACTGGGAGTCGGGCCGCATCGGCCGCGGCAAGACCTGGGTCGCCGAACAGCTCAACTCCTTGGCCGACGAGGGCCAACACCTCGTCGATGACGAGGAGCCCGGTGTCTTCCTCCTCCTCCAACCGGAACTGGCCGCCGCCTAACACCGGACGCCACCGGACGAACCACCGGATGGCTCTGACCAGCCCGGACGCGTTCCGGACGCCACCGAACGCCGCTCGGGGGCGTCCGGTGGCCGTCCGGCCGCACTTGCGGGCCCGTTTCCTTAGGTCAAAGCGCGTACGCGGGCGAGCGGACAGGCACCGGACAGCCGCCGGACGCCCGGCCCGGACACGCGCGCCAGCACCACCGTCATCGCCACCCAGTAGAACCCCAACCCCGCAACCGCGGGGACCAAAGGGGCACAGCGCGCGCCTCGGTCTCGATGATCGGACCACGCCCGCTCGCGCGGGGACCACGCGCGGGTCCAGACCGTCTGCGGGTCCTCCGACGGACAACCCCCGCTCACGCGGGGACCACACACCCCCAAGAGGGGTGATCGCGTAGGCCCACGGACCACCCCCGCTCGCGCGGGGACCACACCGCGTCGCGGCGCTTGGCCAGGCTCTGGAGCGGACCACCCCCGCTCGCGCGGGGACCACCCTTCGCGACCTGCGACGTTACAGCGCCCATTCCAGCTCTTCACCCAACTCAGCAAACGGGGCAGCCCGCGTCTCGCCAAAGCCTCGGGCCGCCCCACCCAGCACTCAACTGGAGGTCCAGCATGACCCAAGCCGCCCCCATCCCGCGAGTAGCGGGCCACCCTCCCCGCCCGCCGGTGACGACTGACACCCCCCTGCGTGCCGCGCTCGCCCTCGCGGCCCGTGGCCTGCCCGTGCTGCCCCTTCGCCACGGCGGCGCCGGCAAGGCACCCGTGGCCAACTGCGCCGCGTGCAAGGGGAACGCGTGCGGGGGGCGGCCGAACATGCTGGCCGCAGGGCCGTGCCGGTGCCCCCGGCCATGCCACGCCTGGGCCGCGGCCACCATCGACCCCGCCACCCTGACTTCCCGCGACTGGGCCCCCGTCTGGCGCACCGCTGTAGCCGTCGCCTACCACCCCGGTGGGGCCGGGCTGACCGTGGTGGACCTGGATGACCCGGCCGCCATTACCTGGGCCCAGGACAGCCTGCCGCCGACGCTCACAGTCGCCACGACGCGCGGTGAGCACTGGATCTATCAGGGCGCCATGCGCTCGTCCAACGGGGCCCGGCCCGGGGTGGACATCAAGAGCCTGATGGCCTACGCCCGGTGGCGTGGCCACGGCACCGGCACCCTGGCCCCCCTGCCGGATGCCGTGCGCGCACTGGCCACCAAGACGCCTCCCCCCGCCCGGCCGGTGCCCCGCGTCGTCACTGGGCTGGCACGCGACGGTGGTGGGCAGTGCCCGCATCGCACCCCCGCGTACCTGGAACGCGGCATCACCATGGCCGTGGAGCAGATCACGGCCGCCCGCAGCGCGGTCCACGCCACGGTCTACCGGGCCTTCCTCGCGGTGCTCTCCACCCACGGCCGGTGCGGTTGCCTCACCGACACGCACATCGAGCGGCTGTTCACCGCCGCGCAGACCAAGGGCGAATCCCCACGCCACTGCACAGACGCGTGGGCCAACGCCCGCACCGCGTTGGGCCTGTAGACCGATGTCGGAGGACGAGAAGACTCCGGCCCGCGAGGTCATCACCGACTACGCACAAGCGCACTTCCGGTACTTCCGCACCGCCGACGGCACCGTGTACGCGCAGCGCAACGGCCACCCCGTCGCCCGCCCGATCCGCTCCCAAGGCACCACCGGGAGCCACCGCCAGGAACTCATGGTCGGCCTGTTCAAGGACGGCCGGGGCGTATTCAACGGCACCGCCCTCAAGGAGGCGTTGGACTTGATCGAAGCACTCGCACTCACCGAGACCGTGCAACCCACCCATATCCGTGTCGCCCCCGGATTCGACGGGGCCACCTGGCTGGACCTGGGCCGCACCGACGGACAGTCGGTACGCATCCACCCCACCGGCTGGGAGATCCGCACCCCCGACCCGCGCGAAGTGTGCTGGCGCCGCACCCAGCTCACTGGGGAACTTCCCCTGCCCGCTCGCGACACCGACGGCAAGGGCATCGACCTTCTGCTCAGGCTGACCAACTTCGCCAGCGCCGAGACCGAGTGCCTGACCATCGCCTGGCTGATCGGCTGCCTGGAGCCGTCCGTGCCCGTGCCCGCCCCGTTCCTCACCGGCCCCCAGGGCGCGGGGAAGTCCACGGCCGGGCGGATGCTGGTGCGGATCATCGAAGGCATGAGCGGCGACCTACGCCGCGCCCCGAAGGACGAGGAGAACCTGATCACGGCCGTGGCCGCCGGCTGGGTCACCGCGCTCGACAACCTCTCCCACCTGCCCCCGGACATGTCCGACCTCATGTGCTGCATCGTCACCGGCGCGGAGAGCCTCAAAAGGGCACTTTTCACTGATGGTGACGTGGTCCGCTCCCGCTACCGCCGCCCGATGCTGCTGACCGGCATCGACGTCGGCGTCATCCGCCCCGACCTCGCCGAACGCCTCCTCCCGCTGCGCCTGGAACGCCCGCGTGTCCGGCGCCGCGAAGCAGAGCTGTGGGCAGAGTTCGCTGAGGCGCTACCCGTCATCCTGGGGTCCCTACTCGACCTCACGGTCAAGGTCCGCGCGGCTGAGGCGGAGACCCCCACCGACCTGCGCATGGCGGACTTCGCGCACCTGTGCGCCCAGTTCGACATGGCGACCGGACTGGGGGCCCTGGCCGCCTACCGGGCCAGCCTGGACGACCTCAACGACGACGTGATTGAGGGCGACCTGTTGGCCCAGACGGTCCTCAAGTACGCGGCCGGGCTGGACGCGGGTGCGGAAGCTCGCATGACCTCCTCCGAGTGGCTGCACTGCCTCAGCACCCTCCACAGCGGCGAGGAATGCCGCCCCCTACCCAAGGGCTGGCCGACCACCGGCAAGGTGCTCTCCGACCGCCTCAAGCGCCTCCAACCCACCCTCGCCGCCCGTGGCGTGCTCATCGACTGGGGCCGCACCCGCGCCGCCCGCTACATCGAGATGACCCGCCCCGACCAGCCCCCACAGCAGCAGGAACCGGCGTTCTGACGTCGGCTGAACAAGCAAGAGGAGCACCCGGCCCCGCGTGCTCCTCTTGCTTGTCCGGCGCTTGCGCCGCTGCACAAGACGCGCCGCGAAGCGGCTCCTTCTTCACGCTCTGAGCCGCGGCACTACTACAGACACCGCCCGTGCTTTTCCTAAGGGAAGAGACGCTGCGTCACGCCCGTCACCACCGGTCCGGAAACCGGCCCTGGCCTGTGGCTTGACCGGTGACGCAGGAACCCCGCGCCTACGTCATCCGGCGTCACCAGCGTCACGCGTGACGGACCACTGCCGCGCCCTGTGACACGCCTGAGCACCCCCGCGTCACCGCATACCCACAGGTCAGGGCCACAAATGACGTACGCGACGTGGTGACGCAGAAATCCCCACCTCGGACAGACCCGCACATCGGCACGTCACCTCGCCCGCCCCGGATAGGAGATTCCGCACATGCCCCGCTCGCAGATGCTCAAGCTCCCCGAACTCCTCAACGAGATCAACATCAGCCGTACCGCCTTCTACCGCCTTCGTGCCAAGGGCCAGGCCCCACGTCTCGTCAAGCTCCCCAACGGCCAGCTCCGCTGCCGTCGCGTCGACCTCGACGCATGGCTCAGCGCCGGCGAGGAGCAGCAGGCCGCCTGACCACGTCCGCCACCACCCCGAGGGTCCCGCCGGTTCTCCGGCGGGACCCTCGCCTCTTGGAGAGACATGCACAGCTACGACGTGCGCCTACGGGCCGTACGGAAGCGGGCCAGCAAGGCATCCCCGTTCCAACTCCGTTGGCTCGTCGCCGGCCGGGAGTTCTCCGAGCGCTTCACCACGTCGACGCTCGCTGACGCCCGGCGCGCAGAACTCCTCACGGCGACCCGTCGCGGGGAACCATTCGATGTGGACACGGGCCTGCCTGTCTCGGAAGCACGCGCTCGCACCTCTCCGACAGTCTTCGAGGTCGCGTCCGACTATGCACTCATGAAGTGGCCCCGCCACGCCGCCAAGCACCGCGCGAGCATCGCGGAATCGCTCACGGTCGCCCTGCCGACCCTCGTGGACAGCAAGCGCGGTGCCCCGGCCCGTCCCGTCATGCGTCGGGCCCTCTACCAGTGGGCGTTCCGATTCACGCACGACGCGGCCGGCGAACTCGTCGCCCGCCACGAGGCGGAGGAGCCACCCGCCGACGTTGCCACAGCGCTCACCTGGATTGCTCAGCACTCCCTCAAAGTGGCGGACCTGAGCGACCCGACCCGACTCCGCCCTGCCCTCGACGCCGTAGGAAAGCGACTCGACGGAAAGCGCGCCGCCGTGAACACCGAACGCCGCAAGCGCATGGTCCTGAGCAACTTCATGCGGTACGTCGTACAGGAACGCGGCCTTCTCGACACCAACCCCATGGGGCGACTCGACATGGCGATGCCCGAGGTCGATGACGAAATCGACTTCCGCTATGTGCCGGGGCCCGGACTCGCCCGCCGGCTCCTCACCGCGGTGGGCCAGCAGGGTGCGCGGGGCGACTTCCTCAGCGGCTTTTTCGGGTGCCTGTACTACGCCGCCATGCGCCCCGCTGAGGCGGCAGCCCTGCGCGAGGACGATGTACGCCTGCCGCCGGACCAGCCTGACGCAGCCGAGGAATGGGGCGAACTCATCCTCGCGGAGAGCCGTCCGGAGGTGGGAAGTGGCTGGACCGACGACGGCACGCCCTACGAGGTGCGCGGACTCAAGCGGCGCGCGCGCCGGGCGACGCGGCCCGTACCGATCCCGCCCGTTCTCGTACGGATGCTGCGACGCCACCTGGCGACCTACGGCACCGCGCCGGACGGACGTCTCTTCCCCGCTGTCAACGGCGGTCGGTTGCGCTCCACCGAGTACACGGAAGTATGGGAGGCCGCCCGCAAAGCAGTTCTCACCCCGAGTGAGCTGAGGACCCCCCTCGCCGACGACCCGTACTGCAACCGCGCCGCCGGGGTGTCCCTGTGGATCGCCCAGGGCCTGGAGCCCGCCGAAGTCGCCCGTCGCGCCGGGCACAGCGTCGCCGTGCTCTACCGCTTCTACGCGAAGATCCTCAAGAAGGACCAGAGCGAGGCGAACCGGCGCATCGCCGCCGCTCTGGAAGCCGCCGAGTAGTTCATCGGGCTGGCCACAGGTTGGCCACACGAACTGATCGACAGCGGCACTCATGCGTTCAACCTGGGACACCCCCAACGCACCAGGGGCGCCCCGCAACGCGGGGCGCCCCTGATGACCAGCTAAAACGCTGAACTGGGCGGAGGCTGAGGGATTTGAACCCTCGGTGACGTCGCCGCCACGACGGTTTTCAAGACCGTTCCCTTAGGCCGCTCGGGCAAGCCTCCCGTGCCCCGCCGACCTGCTGCGAGGCGTCTACAGCCTAGCGGCTCTCCGGGTCCGGTCGCCGCCCTGGTCCGAAGGTCGGACCGGGGCGGCGGCGGGGTCAATCGCGGTGGTGGGGCACGGGGGTGGGGGCGGCGGGGTCAGCTGTCGCCCTTGCGCTCGCCCAGGGTGACCTGGACCTTGTTCTCCTTGCCGTCCCTGAGGAAGGTGACGACGACCTTGTCGCCGGGCCGGTGCGTCCAGATCTCGCTGATCAGCGTCGGGCCGCTGTCGATCACCGTGTCGTCCAGCTTGGTGATCACGTCGCCGGCGCGCAGGCCCGCCTTGTCGGCCGGGCCGCCCGGGGTGATCGGGTCGGTGGTGCCCTGGCCCTGCCGGGAGATGGTGGCGCCGGCGCCGGTGTCCTTCATGTTCACCGTGGCCTCGATGACCGGGTAGACCGGCTGCCCCGTCTTGATCAGTTGCTCGGCGACCTGCTTGGCCTGGTTGATCGGGATGGCGAAGCCGAGGCCGATGCTGCCGGACTGCTGGCCCTGGCCGCCGAAGCCGCCACCGCCGCCCGCCGGCTGGATCGCGGAGTTGACACCGATGACGGCGCCGGAGTCGTTGAGCAGCGGCCCGCCGGAGTTGCCCGGGTTTATCGACGCGTCGGTCTGCAGCGCGCTCATGTACGACGCCTTGCTGCCCCCGCCGTCGCTGGAGGAGACCGGCCGCTTCTTCGCGCTGACGATGCCGGTCGTCACGGTGCCCGAGAGCCCGAACGGCGCGCCGATGGCCACCGTGCCGTCGCCGACCTCGACCTTGTCGGAGTCGGCGAGCGGCAGCGGGGTCAGGCCGCCGGGCGCGTCCTTCAGCTTGAGCACGGCGATGTCGTACCCCTCGGCCCGGCCGACGACCTCGGCGCGGTACTTCTTGCCGTTGGAGAACGTGACCCGCAGTTCGCCGCTGTCCGCGGCGGACGCGACGACGTGGTTGTTGGTGAGCAGGTGACCCTGCTTGTCGTAGACGAAGCCGGTGCCGGTACCGCCCTCGCCGGAGGTGCTCTGCGCCTCGATGGTGACGACGCTCGGCAGCGTCTTGTCCGCGATGGCCGACACGGAGCCGGGGGCGCGGTCGGTGGACTTGGCTTCTCCGGTGGCGGAGATGGTGGTCGACTCGTTGTCCTTGTCCCGCTCGGCGGCCCAGAACCCGATGCCGCCGCCGATGCCGCCGGCGACCAACACCGCCGCCAGGACACCCGCGAGGATGCCGCCCCGCCCGCGCCGTGGCGGCACCGGGCCGGGCGCGCCGGCGCCCCAGGGCGCGTGCGGGTCGCCGGGCCCGCCACCCGGGCCGTACGGCTGGCCGCCGCCCGACCACCAACCGCCGCCCCCGGCACCACCCGCACCATCCGCACCGCCCGCACCGCCCGCGGGCGGGCCGCCCACCGTCCCGTGCGGCGTCGCGGCGTGCGGCGCCGGGTGGCCGGGGGTGGTGGCCGACCGCGCCGCGGGGGTCGGTTCCGCGAGGGGCGCCGGCGTACGCCCCGCGTCGGCGGGCGGGCCGGCCGGGCCGCCCTGGCGCGCGGGCGTGTCGACCGACGTGATCTCGGCCGTCGGGTGCGCCACGGGCGCGCCGGCCACCGTCTCCGCGTCGGGGGCCGACCGCGCGGGGTCCGCCCCGGCACCGGGCGCGGAACCAGCCACGTCCGGGGCGGTCGGCCGGGGCGTGGACTCCGCCGGCGCGCTGGTCGTGGGCGGGGCGAGGCCGTAGTCCGGGGCGGGGTGCTCGGCGCCGGGCGCGGCGGGCGGCGCTGGAGGCGCCGTGCGCGGCTCGGTCTCGGGCGGAACAGCAGCGCCTTCGTTTTCCGTGCTCACAGCTCACTCCTCAGATGCACGACGTTTCGGTCAGGTGGCGGGCGGCCATCGCGTACGAAGGTCTGCCACCAGCCTTTCCCACGGCCTGTCAGGCCGCCGTAAGGAGCGGCGGGCCCGCCCCGGAGGGCGGCGGACCACCGGCAACCTCACCCGGCGCCCCCATTTCGGCCTGGGTGCAACGGACGAAACGGACGAGCCTCCGCGGGGGCGGGTGCCACCGAGGCGGCGCGCGCCGGGCGGTGGCACCATAACGCGGTGACCTATGCGCGCCCGGCCAGGGACAGTCGCCCCGGCCCGCACAGCCCGTTCGTCGTCGCCCACCGCGGGGCCTCCGAAGCGGAACCCGAGCACACCCTGATCGCGTACGAGCGAGCCATCGAGGAGGGCGCGGACGCCCTGGAGTGCGACGTACGGCTGACCGCCGACGGGCACCTGGTGTGCGTGCACGACCGGCGGGTGAACCGGACGTCCAACGGGCGGGGGGCGGTCTCCAGCATGGAGCTGTCCGACCTGGCCGCCCTTGACTTCGGTTCTTGGAAGGGGAAGGCCGCCGACGCCGAGTTGCCGGACCGGGACGCCGCCTCCGTGCTGACCCTGGAGCGGCTGCTCGAACTCGTCGCCGACGCGGGGCGCCCGGTCAGCCTCGCCATCGAGACCAAGCACCCGACGCGCTGGGCCGGCCAGGTGGAGGACCGGCTGCTGACGCTGTTGCGCCGGTTCGGCCTGACGGGCGGCCCGAGCGCGCCGGACGAGCCCGCGCCGGTACGGATCATGAGCTTCTCGGCGCGCTCCCTGCACCGGGTGCGCGCGGCGGCCCCCGGCCTGCCCACCGTCTACCTCACGCAGTTCCTCTCGCCCCGCCTTCGGGACGGCCGGCTGCCGGCGGGCGTGAGCATCGCGGGTCCCAGCGTGCGCATCGTGCGCAACCACCCCGGGTTCGTCGCCCGCCTGCACCGCGCGGGGCACCGGGTGCACGTATGGACCGTGAACGAGCCGGCCGACGTCGACCTGTGCGTACGGCTGGGGGTCGAGGCCATCATCACCAACCGGCCGAAGCAGGTGCTGTCCCAACTCGGGCGTACATAACGCGCATGACACGGAGTGCACCGGCGCATTCGGTACGTATGCGATCACGACGAGTACGCCAGCCGATCGCAGTTGGCCGGTTTCCGATCCACTCCCTCCGGGCATCCACCCCTTGGCATGGGGCAAAGGAGGTCTCGGGGGTGGCGTTGGTGGTGGCACAGGAAGTGCCGACGTCGTCGACTATGTCCGTTCCCCATGGCCCTGCGGGCGTGGGTGAGGCGCGGCACCGGATGCGCGGGGAGCTTCGCTCCAGCGGGGTGCCGGAGTCGGTCATAGACGACGCAGTATTGATCCTTTCCGAATTGCTCAGCAACGCGTGTCGGTACGGCCGCCCGCTGGACGCCGACGACGGCGCGGCGAGCGAGTGCGACACCGCGGACGGCGGGGCCACGGGCGCGATGCGCGCGGCCTGGCGCGTGGAGGCGTGCGGCAGGCTCACGGTCGAGGCGACCGACGGCGGCGGCCCGACAAGACCACTTCCGGCCACGCCGTCGATCACGGCCCGCGGCGGCCGGGGCCTGCACATCATCACGGCGCTCGCCGAGGAGTGGGGCGTACGGGACGGGCACGGCGAAGTCACCGTATGGGCGGTCTTGTCCCCACATGACGCGCCCCCCGAGGCGCCCTCGCGCATCGTCCTCACCCCCGAACTGCGCTACGCGACGCCGCGCCCCGAGCCGTTGGGCGGGCGGGGCGGCGCCTTGGACGGCCTTGAAGAGTTGAACGAACTGGGCGAGCTGGACGGCACCGCCTGAGCGCACCCCGTCCTACTCCCACGCCCCGACGGCCCCAGCCCACGGCCCCGCGCCCCCGGCCTCACCGGCCCCGTCGCCCTCGTCAACCTCCGGGCGCCCCGGCCCAGCGTGCCGGCCGGGCCAGAGCCGGGAGCGATCCCGGGTCCCGCGCCGGTCTCCGGCGGGCCGCCCCGGCGACCGACTGCCGGATTCCGGCTCCGTGTCGGGTCGCGCGTCGCGCCGCCTGGCGCGCGCTCTGGCGGACCCGCGTACCGGAAGGGCTAGGCTCGCGACGCGTAGGAGCCGTACCGACCGGGAGACAGCCACGCCATGGCCAAGAAGCGCCGCCCCCAGCCGAAGACCACGCCCCAGGGCGCGGCCGATGCCTACCCCGTGGTCGGGGCACGCGAGCCCTGCCCGTGCGACTCGGGCCGGCGCTACAAGGCGTGCCACGGCCGGGCCGCCGCGCACGCGGTGACCGAACTGGTGCAGCGCCCGTTCGAGGGGCTGCCCGGCGAGGCGGACTGGGTCGCGCTGCGCGAGCTGGTGCCCGCCGCGACCGCGGAGCTGCACCTCAAGGGCGGGCTGCCGGACGGCGTTCCGTCGGTCACCCTCGCCACGGTGCTGCCCATGGCCTGGCCCGCGCTGCGCCGCGACGACGGCGCCGTGCTGCTCGGCCTCCAGAACGACACCACGTCGGGCGACCTGAGCCGCGACCTGGCGAGCACGTTGCGCCGCGCGCTGACCGCCGAGCCGGGCACGCCCGTCGCGGCCGGCGACGAGCGGGGCGCCGGCTGGGCGCCGGGCGACGGGCCGCGGCTCCAGGACCTGCTGGACCTCGACCGCCCCTTCGAGCCGGTGGTGCACCAGGGGTTCGAGTTCTGGATCGAGGACGCGGAGAACGCGAGCGCCGAGGTCAGCGCGTCCCTGGAGCGGGCGAACGAGGCCGCGATCCCGACGGTCCGGCTGACCGGCGTCGAGTCGGCGTACTGGTGCGAGACGCCGGACAAGAACCACCTGCGCTGGGTGATGACCCACCCGGAGGAGAAGCTCCTCGACGCGCTCGCCCGGCTGCACGCGGCCGGCGTGTCCTCGCTCGGTGAGGGCACGCGGCTGGTCGGCTCGTTCCGCGCGCACGGCCTGACCGTGCCGGTGTGGGACCTGCCGACCGCGATGCGCGCGGACGACACGGAGAAGCCCGCCACGGAGTTCGCGGAGCGGCTCGCCGGCGCGCTCGCTACCGAGGAGCCGCTGACGCCCGACGAGCGCCGCGCGCGCAGCGGGCTCACCAACCGTCAGGTCACCCTGAGCTGACGCCCACGGGCCCACCCGGGCCCGTCCGGACTCGCCCGCGCGCACCTCTTCCCCCGGGGCGCCCCGCACCGCTCGCTCACCGCGACCGGGCAGGGCGCCCCGTGGCGTTTCCCGGCCCGAGACGGGAGCGGGAGCCACGGGACGCGTCACGCCCCGGGGCGCGGCCGGGCGGGAACGCGGGGCGCGGGACCGCCGGCGCGAGAAACCCGGTGCGGGGTGGAGCGCGGCCAACGGGAAAAGGGCCGCCACGGGCGGAAGGCCAGGGGGTGCGCGGTGCCGGAGTAGCGCAGTGCCGGAGTACGGGAGACCGGAACGGTGAGCGGGGCGGGCGCGAGGGAGGGGGATGCCGTTTTCGGAATATCGTATTCCGCATACGCCCTGTTCGGCGGCGTCGTTTCCCCACCAATGGCACGTCCGCTCGACTGCCCGTTTGCCCGATTGTTTGCACGGCGCGTACGCGGATGCCGTTCGCGGGGCGTCCGGTGATCGAATCCGATCCCGGTGGATGAGCCCCGCCGAATGGGCCCGTACGCGACGGCAACGCGCCGCGACTTCCCCGGCTTCCGTTCTTCCTCACACGCCACGGCCGAGCGGGGGATATCGCAGCGTCTTTGCGGAACGCGTTGTTCGTACGGTACGGACAAATCTTTCGTTCGGTCCGCACAATGCGCGCCCGATCCGCACGTGACGGCGGCCGACACCGCGCGCGGAGTGACCATCGTCGCGCCCGGTGTCGCCTCGGACGCGAATGTCGAACAGGGGCGACGGCCACGGCGCCGGCACCGCCGCCGCGCGCCCGCGCGGCGGGGGCGGCCCCCGCGCCACCCGCACCCCGCGCTGCCCTGCCGGGCTTGGGTCGCTCACACCCGCACGACCAGCGCGAAGTCCCGTTGGGGCGGGGCGCGGCGAGGCCCTGGGCGGCCGTGCCCGGACGGAGGGGAGGGTGGCCCCGGGGTCCGCGCGGGGCTCGTGGTGGGCGCGGTCCGGGTGGCGGCTCCGGCGGCCGGGCGGGACGCCGCGCCATAAGGAGTTCCCGACCGATTCCCGGGAGTTTGTGGCCGCCGGAAGGGTTTAGGAGTCCGGCGGTTTCCTTGAGGTGCGGGTTCGGCATGGTGCGCCGTTCCGGGGCGTGGTAGGCGCGGCGGGCGGTCGAGCGTGGTGTCCGCGTACGGCTGCGGGGCACCGCTGTTGCGTACGCGACATGAGTGAGCCGCGATTGCGTCGGGATAGCGGAGTTAGGCCAGTCGGCGGCCGGCGAGGGGGGCGGCGATCACGGCGTGTCCCCCACGGACACCGCACAGATGATCTCCAGACGATCCAGATGCGTGACCCTGGTCACAACTCCCGGTATTAGCCAGGAAATACGCGTCTTGAAATCCGCGATCGAATTTGCGAACTGCCGATCTCTTGTTACCGTTCTAGGAGCCCGGTCGCTGGTGCATCCCCCGTCGCCAGCGACCGGGCGCTTCCATGCCCGGCCCACGTCGCCGGCAGCCAGGGGAAACCACGTCCTCGGCCCGTTCATTCCGCCCCGCGCGCCACCGAGTTGCCGCGCCGAGGGCCTCGCGCCCCGCCGGCCCGGCGCCCGCACCGCTCGAAGCGCCCGCTCGGAGCGCCACCCGCCGCACGGCCCCCTTCGCGCACCGCGCCCCACGCTCCTCGCCCGGCCCGGTTTCTGGCTCGGCGTCAGCCGCCCCCGCCGACCCGCGCCACGGCCTGGCCAGGGCCGCGCCGCGATCAGCAGCCGGCCCGCGCGCTCCCAGCTCGGGGCCGTGCGCGCCGCCCAGCGCCGCCTCGCGCCCGACCGCGGCCCCGGCCGGCCCGCCCGAGCGGCGACGGGCGCGTACCGCCGCCCCACGCCGCCTGGCGGGCCCCGTCGCGTCCCTCCCGGCCCGCGCGCCGCCGCCCCAGGCCACGCGGACGCGGCGGCTCCGCGCGGCGCGTCCGGACCGCCGGGCGGCGGCAGCGCCCGGACGGGCCCTCGCCACGCCGGCCGCCCAGCACCCGGTGGCCGGCCGCTCACCGCCCCGGCCTCGGCGCCGTCAGGCCCACGTCACACCGGTCCCTCACGTCGCATCACACACCGACAGCTCACTACCTCCCCTGACGCACCAACCGGCATCCGACGCACCATCCGACACCGGGGCGCCGGGGCCCGCCGGCCGCCCGGTCCGAGCGTCGCTCCAGGGACGCCCTACCAGGTCACCACCCGTACGCTGGCCAACTGCCACCGGTTGCCGGGCCGGCTCCGACCCGCCGTTCCCGGCGCCGCCACAGCCGTCTTCGGCCGCCCCACCGCGCCCCTCGCCACCACGTTCGCCAGCACGCGCGCCCCGCCGCGCGTTGGCCCGTCGCCGCCCCGGGCCTGGCCGCCGCGCACCGGGACGCCGCCCGTGCGGGACGGCTCAGGGGCGGGTCGCCGGGGTCGGTCGTACCGGGGCTCGACGCGGCGGTACGCGGCGCGTCACCCGGCTCGGGGCGACGGAGGCGCAACATCACTTCTGTCACATAGGCCACTGGCGTCACATTTGAGCTGGACTTGAGGGGCGAGATCAAGCCAGTACCGAGGAGTTGTATCCGCGCGTCGGCGACCTCAGCGTGGCGCGATCACGCTTGCACTCTGCGTAACCACATCCCCCGCGCGGCCCCGCGCGCGACGGGGCGGCGAGCGGCGCGGGGCGGGGGTAATTGGAGGTTTCCGCGCTTTCGCCGCCGCCCACGGGGTGGCCCACGGTGGCGCCGCGCCGGGCGTGCGGCGGGGCCGTTCGGTGTACCGGGCATTGAAGAGTGGAAGACGGCGGGCGACGAGCGAGGTGGCGCGCGCGGCGCCGGTAGGCCCGCCCGTACGACCCGCCACGGCCCATGGCCACGCGCCGGCCCGTACAGCGGACCAGCCCCGCGCTCCCCCGTCGCACGGCGGCCGTACGGTCCGCGCGAGCGCGCGTCGTACGCCCCGCGCGGGCGCCCGTCGCGCCGAGGTCTCGCCGGGCGTCGGCCGGTGCGCCTCGGCGGGGTCGGTCGGCCCGAGAGAAGAGGGCCGGAAGCGCCGGCCCCTGGGCGCGTGCCGCCACGGCACCGGAAACGCCACCGGCCCGCGCGGAGGCGGGCCAGCGGGGTTGGCAGGTGCGCCGCCGCCCGGGTGGAGACGGGGCGGCGGGGTGCTCAGTAGGCGAGTTCGCTGCTGCTGCCGCCCGGGGCGTTGGCGCTGGCCTCGACCAGCGCGTCGGCTACGGCGCCGACCTGCGGCAGCCACGGGCGCAGGACGCCGCGGGCGGCCGGCCGGGGGGCGCGCTCCCAGCGCACCTGGCCCGCGCCGGTCTGCGACGGCGGCAGGGCCACGTACCCGCCCTCGCCGTGGAAGCGCAGCGAGCTGGGCACCCAGTCCTGCCGGTGCAGCAGTTCGCCGAGTTCCTCCAGCGAGTACGGGGCGACCAGCAGCGACCAGCGGGTGGGCGTGGCGATCACCGGGCCGATGGCGATGCCGGCCAGGTCGAGGGCGGCGACCGCGCGGGCGCCGGCGACGGCGGGCAGGCTCACCGCGCTCGGGGCGCGGTTGCCGGTGGCGAGGATGATCGGCGCGGTGGGCCGGTTGGTCCACCACCACTGCACCATCCGGGCGTCGGTGGTGGCGGCGAGCAGGCCGGGGTCGAAGGGGTGCGCGCCGGGCACCACGCAGTCAGGGTGTGGGCACCCGCACTCTCCGGGCCTGCCACCTGGCGGGATGCCGACTCCGGGCAGGATGGGCCAGTGCCATTCGGTGGCACAGGTGAGCGCCGCGCCGAGCAGCGCCGTCCTCCTGCCCCGCCGCATCGAGAACTTGCGTCGCCTTCCGGGGATCTCGCGCATGAGCGCTCGTTCCTTTCCGTGAACGCCGAGGGCTGCGGACTGCCGTACGCGGCAGCGGACGATGGATCTCCACGGCTTCCGCCTGGTCGGGACGGCGCCGTGGCACTGCGGTGGCACTGCTCACACGGTGGCACTACTGACACTGCTGGCACTTCAGGCGCTGCGGACGCTACGGCCTTTTCGCAACATCCCTGCATTTCGTTTGCGCAGTGCGGCGCTGGATCAACGCCGTCGATCACATTGCGTGAAACTCATGTCACCGCACGGGCCGGGGGTGTGCCTCTCCCCGGCCGTGCTCCACGAGGAGCCCCTTGCGGTCGAACCTGGACCATGGCGAGGGGTGGCGTGCGCGGCGCGCCTGCCGACTGGTGCTCAGTGTGCGTCCCCCGCCACTGCTGAGGGTGGGCTCGACCGTCATCGATGAAGACGCTCGGACCCGCGATGGGGTTCCGGGTCGACCCAACTGCCCCCGCCCTTCAACAAGTGCATACCCCCCGAGGTGGGTATGACGCGCTGCCGGATGACGACAGTCGACCCCAAATCGATTGCTCGAAGGGCATTTTCCAGACAACTTCGATTCACCACAGACACCAACAACCCCACCGCCCCAGTGCTAGACATCGCCTTACGGGTGCGTGTACATGTGGAGCATTCGTAGCGACGCAACATGACATGGGGGTTTGCGATGCTATTGAGACGAATGCCCCTGCTTTCCGATCCCATGCCGCGGGCCGATAAAGCGCTAAAGATCGGAACGAATACGGGCATACTGCTCGATGAGCCCCGCCGCGTCGGCGGCCAGCCCCTATCCAGCGCCGGGAGCGGTCAACCATGAGTGCGCACCGCCTTCCGAAAGTGGCTGGAATCGATTCTGCTGTGTCCGGCCCCTCCCAGAATCCCGCGCCCACCCCAGCCGCTCCCTCGCCCCCCGCCGACGCCGCTCCATCGGCGCACCAGTCGGCCTCCGCGCCCCCTACGGGCCCCACCGGCGCGCCGTCCGCCGGCGGCACCCCGTACACCGCCGTGCAGGACCGGCTCGCCGGCTGGGTCTCGGACCTCACCACGCTGCACGAGCTGACCGAGCGGCTGGCCCACGCGACCACGCTGGACGACGCGCTGCGCGAGTTGCTGCGCGCCGGCGCCGCCCTCGTCGGCGCGCAGCGCGGCATGGCCGCGCTCGAACCCACCGACGGGCTCGGCCCCGAGCTGACCATCGGCCTCGGGCTCGGCCGGGCCGAACTCGGCCACATCGAGACCATCCCGCGCGCCTCCGGCTCCGTCGGCCGGCTGCTCGACGGGCTGCCCGCGCCCGCCGTGCGGCCACCGTACGGCGGCGAGCGCCCGGGGCCCGCGCCGACCGATCAGCCGACCCCGGACGGCACCGCCCCACCCCACGACGCCTGGCCCAGCGAGGTCGCCCACCCCGACATCGCCAGCGAGGACGACCTCGACCCGCACCACCGCGAGGTGGCCGCCCGGCTCGGCTACGCCGCCAGCTACGCGCTGCCGTTGGAGCCGCGCGCCCAGCCGCTGGCGCCCCCGCACGACGCGGCGGGCCACGGCCCGGAGAGCGCCACCCCGCCCGGCGCGGACGGGCCCGCCGGGCGAGCCCCCGTCACCCCGGTGAACCCCGCGCTCGTGGTTGAGCCGGCGCCACCGCGTGGCCGGATCGGTGCCGTGGTGTGGCTGTACGACGAGCCCACCGAGCCGACCGCGCGCCAGCGTCACCTCGTCGGCCTCTACTGCCGGTACGCCGCCGAGCACATCGGCCGCCACATCGAACTGCACCGGGACCGCCGCACCGTCGCGACGCTGCGCGAGGAGCTGCTGCCGAGCCGGCTGCCCCGGGTACCGGGCGTGCGGCTCGCGGCCCGGCACCACACCGGCCCGTTCGGCGGCGGCGACTGGTACGACGCGCTCCCGCTGCCCGAGGGCGCGCTCGGGCTCAGCATCGGCGGCGTCACCGGCAGCGGGCCGAGCGCGGTCGCGGCGATGGGCCGGCTACGGGCCTCGCTGCGCGCGTACGCGGTCCTTGAGGGCGAGGACCCGGTGGCCGTCCTGTCCGACCTCGAACTCCTGCTCCGGCTGACCGAACCCGCCCGCGCCGCGACCGCCCTGTTCGCCTACTGCGAGCCGGCCCACCGCTCGGTGGTCCTCGCCGGCGCCGGGCACTGCCCGCCGCTGCTCATCGGCGACGAGCACACCGCGTACGTGGAGACCTCGCTGTCCGCGCCGCTGGGCATGCTCGCCTGCTGGGAGGCGCCGAGCGTGGGGATAGAGCCGGGCCCCGGCGAGACGCTGCTGCTCTACAGCGACGGGCTGCTGCGCCGCACCGGCGCGCCGATGGACCAGGCGTTCGCCCGGCTGCACGCGGCGGCGGCGAGCGTGCCCCGGGCCGGTCGCCGCGACCCGGACGCGGTGGTCGACCACGTGCTGCGGGCGGTGCTGCCCGACGGCCCGGACGCCGGGCGCGGCCCGCTGGAGGCCGCCGACGCCGCCGCCGACACCGAGGACATCGTGTTGCTGGCCGCCTGCTTCGACTAGCGACCGCCCCGCCCCGCGTGCCCCGGACCCGGCGGCGAGCCGGGCCCGGGCCCGGCGGCGGGCCCGGCGTGACAGGCGTCACGCGCCGCGCGGCCGTGCCGTCGCGCAGCCGTGGGCCGGCCGCCTGCGCCGCCCGCTGCCGGCGCCGGCCCCACGAAGCCGCCGGGCCGGCGCGGCCGGGAGCGGGCCCGGGGAACCCCGGGGCGGGCCGGCGGGCGCTCCTCCCAGGTGGAGCTTTCGGGCCCCTCCGTACCGATGCGTCCGGCCCCTGCGGGGGACGCGCCGCTCACCCATACGATGGGTAAGGTCCCCAGGCCCGAGGCCAGGGGCGGTCCAGTTCGAGGAGGAGACGTGACCGAGGAGCCCACTCCGGAGACCCTGGAGAGCGACAAGCCGATCAAGCAGCGTAAGAACGCGCTCTACCTGGGCGTGTCCGATGAGCTGGCCGAGAACATGCAGAGCGGCTGGGCGGACACCGAGCTGCACGACCTGCGGCCGATCCCGCAGGCTGAGCACACCGCACGGCGCCGTGCCGCGCTCTCCGCCCGCTTCCCGGGCGAGCGGCTGGTGATCCCCGCGGGCAACCTCAAGACCCGCTCGAACGACACCGAGTACAGCTTCCGCGCCTCCAGCGAGTACGCGCACCTCACCGGCGACCAGACGCAGGACGGCGTCCTCGTCCTGGAGCCGACCGGCGCCACGGGCCACACGGCCACGCTCTACCTGCTGCCGCGCTCCAACCGCGCCAACGGCGAGTTCTGGCTCGACGGCCAGGGCGAGCTGTGGGTGGGCCGGCGCAACAGCCTCTCCGAGGGCGAGCAGCTCTACGGGCTGCCCTGCGCGGACGTGCGCGAGGTGGCCGGCGCGCTGGCCGAGGCGAGCGGCCCGGTGCGCATCGTGCGCGGGCACGACGCGGGCCTGGAGGCGGCGCTGACCGACAAGGTCACCGCCGAGCGCGACGAGGAGCTGAAGTCCTTCCTGAGCGAACTGCGGCTGGTCAAGGACGAGTTCGAGATCGCCGAGCTGCAGAAGGCCGTGGACTCCACGGTGCGCGGCTTCGAGGACGTCGTGCGCGTCCTCGACAAGGCCGAGGCCACCTCCGAGCGCTACATCGAGGGCACCTTCTTCCTCCGCGCCCGGGTCGAGGGCAACGACATCGGCTACGGCTCCATCTGCGCCGCCGGCCCGCACGCGACCACCCTGCACTGGGTGCGCAACGACGGCCCGGTCCGCCCCGGTGAGCTGCTGCTGCTCGACGCCGGCGTCGAGACGCACACCCTCTACACGGCCGACGTCACCCGCACGATGCCGATCAACGGCACGTTCAGCCCGCTCCAGCGCAAGATCTACGACGCGGTGTACGCGGCTCAGGAGGCGGGCATCGCGGCGGTCAAGCCGGGTGGGAAGTACCGCGACTTCCACGACGCCGCGCAGCGCGTCCTGGTCACCCACCTCGTCGAGTGGGGCCTGGTCGAGGGCCCGGTGGACCGGGTGCTCGAACTCGGTCTGCAGCGCCGCTGGACGCTGCACGGCACCGGCCACATGCTCGGCATCGACGTGCACGACTGCGCGGTCGCGCGGCGCGAGACGTACTCGGACGGGACCCTGGAGCCGGGCATGTGCCTGACCGTGGAGCCCGGCCTGTACTTCCAGGCCGACGACCTGACCGTGCCCGAGGAGTACCGCGGCATCGGCGTGCGGATCGAGGACGACATCCTCGTCACGGAGGACGGCAACCGGAACATGTCGGCCGCCCTGCCGCGCACCCCCGACGAGATCGAGCAGTGGATGGCCCGTCTGAAGGGCTGATTCCGCACCGTACGGCGGCCGGCGTCAGCCGGCTGAGCCCGGCCCGTGCGCGGGCCCGCCCGTACGCCGCCGCACACCGCACCACCCGCCACACCGGCACCCACGCGGCCCGGTGGCGAAGCGCCCGACGAGCTTCGCCGCCGGGCCGCGTCGCGTGCGCCCGCCCGCCCGCCTCGCCCGGCCCCCGAGGGCCGAGTCCGGGTGAGGCGCGCCCGGCCCGCGCTACCGTTCGCCCGCGTCGGCGGCGGGGTGGCGGAAGACGCCCGCGCGGGCGGCCTCGTAGGCCGCGGCGGCCGTGGTCTCGGCGAGGTCCTGGTCGATCGGGCCGCGCGAGATCAGCAGCCGGTAGTAGAACGGCGCCCCGAGCGCGGCGATCACCGCGTCGGTGTCGGTGTCCGCCGGCACCTCGCCGCGCTCGATGGCCCGCCGCACCAGCACGGCGGCATCGCGGCGGCGGTCCCGGAAGAAGTCGCGCAGCATCTCGGCGGCGTACGGCTGGCGCACCGCCGCCGCCACGACCGCCTCCATGACGCGGCGGTTGCGCGGCGCCGCGTAGAACGCGCCGATCCCGCTGGCCAGCCCGTGCAGGTCGGCGCGGAGCGAGCCGGTGTCCGGCAGCGCGATGTCGGCGCTCTTGTCGATCATCAGCTCGCAGATGATCCGCTCGACGCTGCCCCAGCGGCGGTAGACGGTCGCCAGGTGCACGCCGGAGCGCTGGGCGATCTTCTCCATGGTGAGTTCGCCGTAGCCACCCTCGCCGAGTTCGTCGAAGGTCGCGGTCAGGACGGCGGCCCGGGTACGCGCCGTCCGGCCTCCCGGGCGGACCGACCCGGGGGTGGGCTCCTCTTCGCTCATGCGCTCCCCAAGTTGCCCTGCACGATCACGGCCCATATTCTCCTAGCCAATCTAACGCGAACGCGCTCGCATTAGATTCGCGCAGCACGCCGCGTGGCAGGGGCCCCACAGGGGAGGACCTCTGCCATGCGGCAGGCTCGCCGCACCGCGCCACGGCGGCCCGTCGCACTGGCCGCCCCGGCGCGCCGCCCCGTACGGTACGGCCATGACCGGCACCCCCGCCCCCGTGCCCGGCCTGCCCACCCCCGTCCGTGACGTGAGCGTCCGGGTCCTGAAGAACATCGGTGGCTGCGGCCCGTACGCCTATGTCGTGGCGCACTTCGAACCGCCAGAGCCGCGCGACGGGCCACCGGCTCCGGACGGGTTGGAGCTGCTCAACGCGGTGCCCGAGCGGCGCCTGCCTCCGGAGTTCCCGCCGGCGCTGCGGTCGGGGCTGGTGGCGGGGCTCGACGGCGTGGCCGCGACCGTGCTGCTCACCGACGGCGGTTTCCACGAGGTGGACTCGTCCGAACCGGGCTTCCGGCTCGCGGGGCGCTGCGCCGGGCGGGCCGCGCTCATCGGCGCCGGCCTGCTGCCGCCGCACGAGGCGGCCTCGCTGCCCTGGACGACCTGGCCGGGCCGCCCCTGGCTGGGACCCAAGCGGCGCGCGGGCCGGGGAGTCGGGGAAACCGGCAGGCGCGGCGCCGGCGGCCCTTGAGCTCAACCGTGGTTCATGTTCCAGGATCTCCCCCACCGGCGGGCCGCGCGGACGCGGTCGCGCCACGAGCGAGGAGCCTGCCATGACCGATGCCTTCACCGTGCTCGTCACCGGCGCGACCGGCAACCAGGGCGGGGCCACCGCCCGCGCCCTGCTGGCCCGCGGCCGGACGGTCCGCGCCCTGGTCCGCGACCCGGACAAGCCCGCCGCGCTGGCCCTGCGGAAGCTGGGCGCGGAACTGGTCAGGGGCGACCTCAACGACGCCGGGTCGCTGCGCGCGGCCATGGCCGGCGTGGACGGCGTGTTCAGCGTGCAGCCGCTGGCGTACGAACCGGAGACGCTGGCCACCGAGGTCCGCCAGGGCAAGGCGGTGGCGGACGCCGCTCTGGACGCGGGCGTGGCGCACCTGGTCTACAGCTCGGTCGGCGGCGCTGAACGGCACACGGGCATCGGCCACTTCGAGACCAAGGCCGAGATCGAGCGGCACATCCTGGCCCTCGGCCTGCCCGCGACGATCCTGCGGCCGGTGTTCTTCATGGACAACCTCCTGCACTACGCCGACGCGCGGGGCGAGCGGGTGCTGGAGCTGCCGGTCAGGCCGGAGCGGCCGATGCAGATGATCGCCAGCGAGGACGTCGCCCGCTTCGTCGACGCGGCCTTCACCGACCCCGGCCGCTACCTGGGCCGACAGCTCGAAATCGCGGGCGACGAGCTGACGTTCACGGATGTGGCGCGGGTCTACGAGCGCGTCACCGGCACCCCGACGCGGCTGGTCCCCCTTCCCATCGAGGAGCGCATGTTCGCGTGGTTCGCCGAGGAGGGCTACCGGGCCGACATCCCGTCGCTGCGCGCACTCCGGCCGGAACTGCTGACGTTCGAGGAGTTCCTGCGCGCGCGGCTCGCGCCGGCGCGCGACTGACCCCCCGGACCGCGCGGCGGCCGGGCCCCGCCGCGCGGGCCGCCCCGGGTCGCGGCCAGCAGCGCGCCGGCGAGCAGCACGCCCGCGCCCACGCCCTGGAGCCGGCCGAAGGACTCGCCGAGGACGAGGGTGGCGCAGAGCGTGTTGATGACGGGAACGGTGAACATCATCAGCGAGGCGGTCGCCGGGCCGACGCGGCGCACGCCGCGGTAGTAGAGGAGGTTGGCCACCGCCGCCGCGCCCACGGCCAGGTACGCGAGGTTCAGCCAGGTGCTGACCGACAGCTCGGACCACGCGGTGGCGGGCAGGTCGGGCGCCGCGAGCACGCCGAGCAGGGCGGCGCCGGCACACATGGCGTACGTCGTGGCCCGCAGCGGCGCGATGCCGGCCATCGCGCGCGGCCCGGCCAGCGTGTACGCCGCCCAACACACCGCGCTGAGCAGGAACAACGCGTCGCCCCACAGCCGTTCGCCGCCCCCCGCCGCGCCGCCGCCGGCCCCCAGGAAGAAGATCACCGCGCCGACCAGGCCGAGCCCCAGCCCCAGCACGCGCCCCGCACTCGGCCGCTCCTCCCCGGTCACCAGCAGGAACGCGCTGGTCAGCACGGGGCTCAGGACGGGGATCAGGATGCCGGCGTCCAGCGCGGGAGCGAGCGAGAGTCCCCAGAAGAAGCACCCGTTGTACGCGAAGACCCCGAGCACCCCGGCGGCCATCGCCGGCCAGGCGCCGCGCACCGGGACCGGCGGCCCCCCGCGACCGAGGAACCGCAGGGCCACCAGCAGCGCGAGGGCGCCACCCCCGAACCGCAGGAAGGCGCCCACGGTGTGCGGGACGTCCGCCACCACCGCCTTGGAACTGGCGAAGGCCACGCCCCACAGCGCCATCGTCGTCAGCAACAACAGGTAGGGGTGGCCGGCGCGCCGCCCCGGGCCCGCGCCCGTACCCGTACCCGCGTCCGCCGCCCCGCCCGTGTCCGTGCTCGTGTCCGTGCTCGTATCCGTGCCCTTATCCATGGTGCTGACTGTGCCGAGCACGGGCACCGCACGCCTTGAACGCTGGTGCGCCCGGCACAATGTCCGCCATGTCAGGCGCATCAGCGGACAGGTCCACGGGTGGGGTGGCGGGCGGCGGGAACCGGGCGCGGTACTGGCGGGACGCGACGCGGCCGGTGGAGGCCATGCACGCGCACTTCCACGACCACGTGTACGCGCCACACAGCCACGACACGTACTCCTTCGGCATCACCGACGAGGGCGCCCAGCGCTTCCGCTGTCGGGGCGCGGACCACACCAGTGCCGCCGGGATGGTGATGGCGTTCAACCCGGACGAGGTGCACGACGGGCGCGCGGCCGTCGAGTTGGGCTACCACTACCGCATCGTGCACCTCGGCCCCTCGGTGGTCGGCGGCGTCCTCGCCGACGCCGCCGACACCACCGGCGGCCGGTCGCCCGCCATGCCGCTCTTCGCCAGCCCCGTGCTGACCGACCCGGGGCTGGCCCGCGCCCTGACCAGGCTGCACGTCGCCCTGCTGGGCACGGCCGACGCGCTGGCCCGGGACGAGACGCTGACCTCGGCCGTCCTCGCGATGGCCGGGCGAGGGGCGACCCGCGCGCCGCGCGTGCGCACCCTGGCGGGCGGCGGGCAGCGCCGGGCCGCCCGCCGGGCCCGCGCCGCGCTGGACGAGGCGCCGCTCACCCCCGTGTCGGCGCAGCGGCTGGCCACGGCGGCCGGGTGCAGCCGGTTCGCCCTCTACCGGGCCTTCCGCGCGGAGTACGGCATGGCGCCCAGCGACTACCAGCGGCTGCTGCGGCTGCGCCGGGCGCGCGCCCTGCTGGCCAGCGGCGTGCCGCTGGCCGAGGCCGCCACCGCGACGGGCTTCGCGGACCAGGCCCACCTGCACCGCTGGTTCAAGCGCAGCTACGGCATCACGCCCGGCACCTACCAGCGCGCGGCGGGCTGAGCGGGGGAGGGCGGGACGCGGCGGGCGCCGGTCAAGCCCATGGGGCCGCCTGGTGCTGTGGGTTGGCGCTCGGTGTGGGGGACGCACGAGGTGAAGGGGGCGAGTGAGGTGAGGGCGGGCGGGGGGCCGTCGGGCGCGCCCGTTCGAAGCGGAAGCTCTGGTCCTCGTATCCGGTGCACAGGGCCTGCACCAGTTCGGCGCCCTCGGTACGCGGGGGCAACAGGCCGAGGCACAGGCCGCTGTCCAGCGGGCGCAGGCGGTAGCCACGGCCCACGGGTCAGGGCCCTGTGCCGAGGCGCCGGGGCTGCCAGGGCTGCCGGGGCGCTGGTCAGGGCGCCGGGTGCGGGGCCTCGGCGAGGGCGTGCGCGGCGGGGGTGCTCAGGACGCCATGAAGGGCGCGTCGTCCCGCCACTTGAGGATCTTGTCGAAGGTGACGACGGTGCCGTCGCGCCCGGGGCGGTCCCGGAAGCGGACACGGTCGGTCAGCTCCTCGATGAGGAACAGCCCGCGCCCGTGCTCGGCCAGGGGCGTGTCACGGGAGGTGACGGACTGCCGGGCCTGGTGCGTGGGGGCCTGGCACGCGGGTTGTGGGGCGCGCGCGGAGTGCGTGGCCAGCGCGCGGGCATGGCGGCCCCGGGGGAGGCCCGGGCCCGAGTCGGTGACCTCGATACGGCAGGTGTCGCCGTCGATGAAGGCCGTCACGCGGTAGTCGGCGGTGGACGCGTCGCCGCCGTGCTCGACGGCGTTGGCGCAGGCTTCGGAGAGGGCGAGGGAAAGATCGTAGGAGACATCGGGGTCCACGCCCGCCGTCTCCATGGCGCCCACCAGCAGGCGCCGGGCGAGGGGCACGCTCGCGGCCTCGCGCCGCAGATGGAGGGACCACCAGATGCTCATGCTCCAGCCTCCCGGTCGCGGCTCGACATATCGATACGTATTACCTGTCCCGGAGGTCGGTAAGCCCGCCTCCGGTGTGACTACGCTCATTCGGCGGATGCGGTTGAGGGCGTAAGCGGTGTAAGGACCTGGGGCGCGGGGCCATCCGTGTGACGCGGGTGGCGCCTTCCGATGGCCCGCGGCGCCCCGTGCCGCCGGTCGCCGATGGGGCGTCCGGGGCGGGGCGTACGCGCCGGATGTCGGAGCGAGCCCCGCCCGGCGGCGTACGCGGTCCCGGGCGAGAGCCCGGGACCACGCCGTCCCCCACTGCTTCCTCACTCACCGCATGCCGTCGCTCACGCGAGTCCCCCGACACCCCGGTGTGAAACCCACCACTCCGGAGCGCTTCTCGCGGGGCGGGGCGGCGGTCGTCCCACGGGCCACCCGAACGCGCCGCCGCCACGTGGCCCACCCCGTAGGCCATGCGACGGGCGTCGGCGAGGAACCACCGAAAGGCCCCCACCCCTGCCGTGAGGGGACGTTCCGCCCGGTGGGATGATGGCGCGGCCATGTTCTGCCGCACGTCGCTCCGTCCTCGCCCCTCGGGAAGCTCACCGCTCCGCGGGCGGATGGTGCGTGCCGGCGCCGGGTTGCGGCTGCTGCGCGCCGCGTTCTTCACCACCGTCTGTGTCGCGCTGACCGCCGGCGGTCACGTGCTGGCCTCGTGCGCGGCGGTGCCCGGGTGGACGCTGGGCGTGGCGTGGCTGGTGACCTTCGCCGTGGTGGCCCCGCTGGCCGGGCGGCAGCGCTCGCTGCCGGGCATCGCGGCCGGGCTCGCCGCCGGGCAACTCGTCCTCCACTCGCTGTTCGCGCTCGCCCAGCGCGGCGTGGCCGGCCTGCCGGCCGTCGGGCACGCGCACACGCACGGCGACGGCGCCCAGGCGCTGCCCCCCGGCGTGGCCTCCGACAGCGCCGACGGGCGGCTGATCGTCCTCGCCGCGCGGCTGGTCTGCGACGAGCCGGGCCAGATCCCGGTGGACAAGGCGCGGCGGATCGTCGGCGACTCCGGGCTCGACCCCGAGCGGCACGCGCAGACCGGCGCGGCCGTCGCGGGCGCGGCCCGGCACGCCTCCGGGTCCGTCCTGGACGCGGTGCTGCCCTCGCTGCCCATGCTGCTCGGGCACCTGCTGGCCGCGCTCGCCGCCGGCTGGCTGCTGCGCCGTGGCGACGCCGCCCTGTGGCGCGTCGTCGCGCTGTCCGCGGCCCCCGCCCGCGAGGTGGCCGACGCGGCGCTGGTGCGCACCCTGCGGGCCGCGTTCGCGCTGGTCGGCGTGGTGTGCGCGGGGCTGTCCCGGTCCGCCGTCGGGCCGCGCCCGTGGGCGGCCAGGGCGGCGGGCGAGACGCCCGCGCGGCCCCAGGTCCTCGCGCTGCACCACGCCGTGATCCGGCGCGGGCCGCCGCGCTACGACCTGGCGGCCTGACGCGAGACGCCCACTCCGGTACGGCCGGGGCGGTGTCGCGCGGTCGCCCACCGCTGCGCTCACCTTCCCCGTCACGTCCCAGGAGACCCTGTCATGCAGGCCATGCACGCCACGCACACCCCGCATCCGGCGCCCGCCGCCACCCACTCGATCCCAGCCCCAGCCACGGCCCCGGCCACGACCCGCGCGCGGCGCGCGGGTGGTGCGGGGCGGCGGCTCGCCGGCGCGGGCGCGCTCGCGGCCGGCGCCGTCCTGCTGTGCTCCGTGCCCGCCCTGGCGCACGTCAGCGTGCAGCCGGGCGAGGCCGAGCGGGGCGGGTACGCGACGATCAACTTCAAGGTGCCCAACGAGCGCGACGACGCCTCGACCGTGAAGCTCGAGGTCAGCTTCCCGGCCGAGCACCCGATGTCGTCCGTGATGCCGCAGCCCGTGCCCGGCTGGCAGGTCAAGGTCACCAAGGGCAAGCTCGACAAGCCGCTGGAGTCGCACGGCAAGAAGATCACCGAGGCGGTCAACAAGGTCACCTGGACCGCCGACGGCGACGGCGTGCGCCCGGGCCAGTTCCAGCAGTTCCCGCTCTCCGTCGGGCAGCTCCCGGAGAAGGCGGACCACCTGGTCTTCAAGGCCCTGCAGACGTACTCCAACAAGGAGGTCGTCCGCTGGATCGAGGAGCCCAGGGAGGGCGCCCCCGAGCCGGAGTCCCCGGCCCCGGTACTCAAGCTCGTCGCGGCCGACGCCGCCGGTACGGGTGGCGCGACCGACGCGAAGAAGGACGCCGCGGGCGAGGACGCGTCGGGCCAGACGGCGAACGCCGGCTCCGACGACGACAGCGACACCACGGCGCGCGTGCTCGGCGGCGTGGGCATCGCGGCCGGCATCGCGGGCGTGGCCTTCGGCGTCCTCGCCGGCCGCCGCCGCTCGGCCTGACCCCGCCGCCCGTGCCCCCACCCGGGCCGCGCACGGCCGCCCCGTCCACCCGACCCGTCGCCCACCGTGCCCGCCGCCACCGCGGCGCGGCACGGGACGCGCGCGGGCAGGGCGTGTCGGGCTGAACCGTGCGCGGGCGGGTCGCCGCGCGTACGCGAACCGGCCGTCCCACCCGCTCCCCCGGCCCTCACCCACTCCCTCACCCGACCGTCCAGCACCAGCACCCTCTGGAGAGAACTCCATGCGCAGCAAGTCCGCGGGCGTCGCCCTCGCCGCCGTCACCGTGCTCAGCCTCACCCTCGCCGCCTGCGGCGGAGGCGACTCGGACGACAAGGGCGTCGCCACCGTCAAGTCCTCCCCCTCGGTCAAGGACAAGGGCGCGATCGTCCTCGACACCCCGAAGCAGAAGCCCGACCTGGTGCTCACCGACACCGACGGGAAGAAGTACGACCTCATCGAGCGGACCAAGGGCAAGCCGACCCTGGTCTACTTCGGCTACACCTACTGCCCCGACGTGTGCTCGATGGTCATGAGCAACGTCGCCCTCGCCAAGGCCAAGCTGCCCAAGGCCGACCAGGACAACCTCCAGGTCGTCTTCGTGACCACCGACCCGGACCGGGACACCCCGAAGCGGATGCGGAGCTGGCTCGACGGACAGGGCGGCAAGGACTTCACCGGCCTCACCGGCGACATCGAGACCATCCAGGCCGCGGCCAAGCCGCTCGGCATCTTCATCGAGAAGCCGAAGAAGGAGAAGGACGGCACCGTCACCGTCAACCACGGCGCCGAGGTCATCGGCTTCTCGCCCAAGGACGACAAGGGCCACTGGCTGTACATGACCGAGACCACCACCACCGCGTACAGCCGCGAGCTGCCCAGCATCGTGAAGGGGCAGAACCCGTGACCCGCCCGCCACAGGGCCCGGCGACAGCGCGGGGCCTCCGCGCGCGCCGGGTGTCCAGGACGGCGCTCGCCGGCGCCACCTCGCTCGCCCTCGGACTCGGCGGGCTGCTGCTCACCGCGTGCGGGTCGGACGACGACGAGGACGCGGGCGGCTCCGCGAAGCTGGCCGTGGCCGGCGCGTACCTGCCGCAGCCGCCCACGCCGGACATCGCGGCCGGCTACCTGAGCGTGCGCAACTCCGGCGACGCCGCTGACCGGCTCACCTCGGTCACCACGGCGCTCTCGGACCGCGTCACCATGCACACGACCGAGGGCACCGCCATGCGCAAGGTGACGGAGTTCGAGGTGCCCGCGGGCGGCGAACTCGACCTCGCCCGCGGCGGCGACCACCTGATGCTGGAGAAGCTGTCCCGCCAGCCGAAGGTGGGCGAGACCGTCACGCTGACCCTGCACTTCGCGCAGTCCCCGGCGATCGAGGTCAGCGTCCCGGTCAAGCCGACGTCGTACCAGCCGGAGGTCTGACCCGCATGCCCGCGTCCCCTGCCCCAGCCCATCCGCGCGACCGCTCGACCGCGCCGGCGCGACCGGGCGCGTCCCGGTCGCGCCGGGCGCTGACCGTGCTCGGCGCGCTGCTCGCGGCGCTGCTGTGCGCGCTCGGCGCCGGCGCGTCCCCGGCCGCCGCGCACGCCGCGCTGACCGGCACCGACCCGGCGAAGGACGCGGTGCTCCAGCGGGCGCCCGAGCGCGTCACGCTCACCTTCTCGGAGGGCGTGCTGCTCTCGGACGACTCGGTGCGGGTGCTCGACCCGCGGGGGGAGCGGGTGGACGACGGCAAGCCGGCGCACGTGGCCGGCAAGTCGTCCACGGCCACCGTGGGGCTGCGCTCCGGGCTGCCCGAGGGCACGTTCACGGTGGCCTGGCAGGCGGTCTCGGAGGACAGCCACCCGGTGGGCGGTGCGTTCACCTTCTCCATCGGCGCGCCCTCCAAGACCTCCGTCGTGCTGCCGAGCGCGGAGCCCGACGAGACGGTCTCGGCGCTGTACGGCATCGCCCGGTACGCGGCGTACGGCGGGTTCGTGCTGCTGGTGGGCGGGTGCGTGTTCGCCGGTCACTGCCACGCCAACCGTGGCGTGCGGCGGGTGGCGGCGACCGGCTGGGGGACGCTGTTCGGTGCCACCGTCGCGCTGTTGCTGCTGCGCGGCCCGTACACCAGCAGCGGCAGGGGGCTCGGCGCCGCGTTCGACCTCGGCCTGCTGCGGGACGTCCTGGACACCAAGCCGGGCACGGCGCTGCTGTGCCGACTGCTGCTGCTCGCCGCGGCGGCGGTGTGCGTGGCGGTGTTGTTCGGCTCGTACGCGCCGGCCGGCGACGGACGGGCCCGCGGCGCGGCCGGGCGGCCCGCGCGACCCGCGCGCGGTGGCGGCCGGGCGCCCGTGGCCGGTCCCGCCCTGGCCGGGCGGACCGACCTGGCGTGGTCGGTCGGCGTCGGGGGCGCCCTCGTCGCCGGTGGGCTCGCCGCCACCTGGGCGCTGGCCGAGCACGCGTCGGTGGGCATCCAGCGGGCGCTGGCCGTGCCGGTGGACATCGTGCACCTGCTGGCCGTGGCCGTCTGGTTGGGCGGGCTGACCGCGCTGCTGGTCGCGCTGCGGACCGAGGCGCGGCTGCCCCGGCTCGCGGTGCGCCGCTTCTCGCGGTTGGCCTTCGGCTCGGTGGTCGCGCTGGTGGCCACCGGGCTCTACCAGTCCTGGCGGCAGGTCGGCTCGTGGCACGCGCTGACCGACACCGAGTACGGGCGCTGGCTGCTGGTGAAGGTCGGCCTGGTGGTGCTCCTGGTGGGCGTCGCCGGCCTCTCCCGGCGCTGGACTTCCCAGCTCGACACCGCCCGCGACACCGCGCCGGCGACGCGCGGCGCGGCGACGAAGCCCAAGGCCGAAGCCCAGGCCAAGACCGCCTCGAAAGCCAGGCCGGAAGCCGAGCCGGAGCCCAGGTCGGAGCCCACGTCGGAACCCGGGGCAGCGACCAAGGCCGGGGCCAAGGCCAAGACCGGCGGCAAGGCCAAGGTCAAGGCAGGGGCCAAGACCAAGGCCGGGGCCAAGACCGGAAGCAAGGCCGCCGACGGTGGGGCGCGGGCCGCGCAGTTGGCCCGGCAGCGGGCGGCGGTCAGCGCGGCCCGCACCCGCCGCGAGCGCGACGCGGACCCGACGCGCTCCGGGCTGCGCCGCTCGGTGGCCGTCGAGACCGGCGTCGCCGTCGTCCTGCTCGCCGTCACCACCGTGCTCACCGGCACCCAGCCGGGCCGCGCGGAGACCGAGCAGGAGGCGGCCGGGCAGAGCGTCACCACGGGCCCGGTCAGCCTCAGCATCCCGTACAACACCGGGGCCCGGAACGGGCGCGGCACCGCCGAGGTGACGCTGGACCCGGGGCGCTCGGGTGACAACACCTTCCACGCCTACCTCACCAACCCCGCCGGCAAGCCCGCCGACGTCCCCGAGCTCAAGGCGTCCCTCACCTTGCGGGAGCGCGGCATCGGCCCGCTCGGGGTGTCGCTGAACCGCGTCTCGGCGGGCCACTGGAGCGCGACCGGCGTGCAACTTCCCATGCCAGGCGACTGGCAGCTCTCGTTGACCGTACGCACCTCCGACATCGACCAGGTGACGGAGACCGACACCCTGAAGGTCGGACCATGACTTTGGACTCCATCTCCCGCCGCCGCCTCCTCGGCACCGCGGGGGCGGCGGGCGCCGCCGGGCTCGTCGCCGGCGGCGCGAGCGCCGTGGCGGCGGACCGCGCGACCCGCGACGACGCCGGCACCACCGCGCTGACCACCATCGGCGCCTCGGCCGTGGACTTCGGCGGCCAGGCCCGCGCGCACGGCACGCCGCAGGCCGGCATCCTCGACCCGCACCAGATCCACGGCCACCTCATCGCCTTCGACCTCGCCCCGCGCGCCGACCGCAAGGCCGCCGCCGCGCTGCTGCGCCGCTGGACCCAGGCCGCGCGGGCGCTCGTCGAGGGCCGTCCCGCGGACCGCGAGGACACCGGCAGCGCCCTGGACGCGGGCCCCGCGTCGCTCACCGTCACCATGGGCTTCGGGCGCACCTTCTTCGGCAAGGTGGGGCTGACGAAGCACCTGCCGCAGGCGCTGGCCCCGCTGCCGGACTTCTCCTCCGACGTGCTCGACAAGGCCCGCAGCGACGGCGACCTGTGGCTCCAGATCGGCGCCAACGACGGCCTGGTGGCCTTCAACGCGCTGCGCGTCCTGCAACGCGTGGCCGGCGACACGGCCAGGGTGCGCTGGCAGATGACCGGCTTCAACCGCACGCCGGGCGCCACCGACAAGCCGCGCACCACCCGCAACCTGATGGGCCAGATCGACGGCACCAACAACCCCAAGCCCGAGGAGGACGACTTCGACGCCCGCGTCTTCGTCCCCAAGGGCGGCGACGCCAGCTCGCCCGCGTGGATGGCCGGCGGCTCGTACGCGGTGGTGCGGCGCATCCGGATGCTCCTGGACACCTGGGACCACCTGACCCTGGAGCAGCAGGAGCGCGTCATCGGCCGCCGCAAGTCGGACGGCGCCCCGCTCTCGGGCGGCACCGAGACCACGCCGGTCGACCTGGAGAAGTTCACCAAGGACGGCTCGATCGCCATCCGGGGGGACGCGCACGTACGGGTGGCCGCGCCCGAGTCCAACCAGGGCGCGGCGATGCTGCGCCGTCCGTACTCGTACCACGACGGCTTCCGCGACGACGGCCAGCCGGACGCCGGGCTGCTGTTCATCGCCTGGCAGGCGGACCCGATGCGGGGCTTCGTGCCCGTCCAGCGCAAGCTGGACCGGGGCGACGGCCTCTCGCGCTTCCTGCGGCACGAGGCGAGCGGCCTGTTCGCGGTCCCGGCGGCGGCGAAGCCGGACGAGTACGTCGGACAGCCCCTGCTGGAGGGTTGAGGCGCATCCCTCAACTCCCTGCTCTGTCAGGGCAGGTCACGTGCGTGACGTGGACCGGTGGCCGGGCCGCGGGGGCAGCCCGGCCCGGCCACCGGGGTGGTGGGGCGAGGCCGGGGCCGCCCCCCGAACGGTGCGGCCCCGGCCCCGCGGCTCGGGCGCCGCGGTCTCGGCTCAGGCGCGGGCCGGGCGCTCCTGGCCGGCCGCGTAGTAGGCGAGCAGTTCCGGCGCGAGGGGCGGCACGTCGAAGGGGGCGCCGCCGGCGCGCAGCGAGCGGGTGGCCAACTCGCCGGCGGCCACGCTCATCCGGGCGGCCACCGGCGAGGTGTCGGTGGCGCCGCCCTCGCGCACGAAGCGGCAGAACTCCGCGATGATCCGCTCGTCCGCGCCGCCGTGCGAACCCTTCGCCTCCGGCACCCGGAACTCCGCGTCGCCACCGGACCGGTAGCCGGATGGGCCGGTGTTCCACAGCTTGACCAGGTCGCCCGGGCCGTCGCCGAAGTTCTCGATCCGGCCCTCGGTGCCGATGACCGTGTAGTTGCGGAAGTAGTCGGGGCTGAAGTGGCACTGCTGATACGCGGCGATCACGCCGTTGTCCAGCCGCATGTTCATCACCGACACGTCCTCGACGTCCACGACGTGGTGCAGGTCGCGGCGCGCGGTCGGCGGCCAGTCGAACTCGCGCAGCCAGCCGTCCGGGCGCGGCGTGTCCGGCTCCCGGCGCGGCAGGTCGCCGTAGACCATGAGGTCGCCCAGCGCGTTGACCCGCTCGGTGTAGCCGCCGGCCAGCCAGTGCACCACGTCGATGTCGTGCGCCGCCTTCTGGAGCAGCAGCCCCGTGGTGCGCCGCCGGTCCGCGTGCCAGTCCTTGAAGTAGTAGTCGCCGCCGTACGAGACGAAGTGCCGCACCCACACCGTCTTGGGCTCGCCGATGTCGCCGCGCGCGATCAGGTCGCGCATCAGCCGCACCACGCCCATGTGCCGCATGTTGTGCCCGACGTACAACCGGGTGCCGCTCCCGTAGCCGGCGCGCAGGATCGCGTCGCACTGCTCGACGGTGATGCCCAGCGGCTTCTCCACGTAGGCGGGCTTGCCGGCGGACAGCGCCGCGCGGGCGATGGCCTCGTGCGTGTCGTCGGGCGTGGCGACGATGACCGCGTCGATGCCCGGGTCGTCCAGGAGCGTGCGGTGGTCGGCGACGGCCCGCGCGCCGTCGAACCGCTCGGGCACCCTGGCGCGCACCGCTTCGTCGGTGTCGGCGACGGCGGCCACGACGCTGCCGCGGCCCGGCCGGTGCGCGGCGACGGCCAGGTTGGCGCGCAGCCCGAGGCCGATGACTCCGATGCGCAGGTCTTCCATGTCCTTCTCCCTCGGTGACCGGCGCGCCCCGCCCCCGGGGGGCGACGGCGGGGCGCGCCGGCGTGGATGGCCGGTCTCCCGGTGCGGCTACTTGCCCTGCTTGCCCTGTTTGCCCTTCTTCTCGCTGGCCAGCGACTCCTCGTACTCCCTGCGGATGCGGTCGCCGCCGCCGGAGCGCCAGCTCTTGAGCAGTCCGTCGAAGTCGGAGAGCGACTTGCGGCCGGCGATGATGTCGAGCACGCCGTCGTTGAGCGCCTTGGTCAGGGACGCGCCCTTGTCGGCGTTGGTGTCGGAGTAGTGGCCGATCACCGGGCTGGCCTGGCCGATCTTGAGGAGTTCCTGCTGCCAGCCGTGGATGCGGCGGGTCAGGTCGGACTTGCCGGGCAGGTAGAGGTACTCGGGGGCGTTGGCGAGGAAGGCCAGCGGCATGGCGGTGGTGAGCGCCTCCGCGTTGCCCTTGTCGGTCAGCACGACGTCGCCGTCGCCGGTGCGCTTGTGGTGGGTGCCCTCGGCGCCGTTCTCCAGGAACAGCCGCTCCTCGGTGCCGAACGGCGCGGCGAGGTAGTCGAGCACGCCGAGCAGGGTGGGGATGCGCTTGCTGTCGGCGCCCTTGCTGATCGCGGTGAAGCCGACCGAGCCGGCGCCGAAGTCGAAGTGCGCGGTGACCCCGGGCTTCGCGGCGAACGGCACGATGACGCCGAAGGGGAACTCGTACGTCTTCACGTCCACCAGGAACGACGGGAAGGACTGCACGTAGGCGCCGAGCGTGCCCTGCGCCATCTTCTCGCGCGTGGTGGTCAGGTTCGGGTCCGGCCAGAAAAGCCCGGCCTTGAACACCTTGACCGCGAATTCCAGGGCCTCGAAGTACTCGTCGGTCTCGTACCGCGCGGTGAGCTTTCCGCCGTCGAGCCGCCAGGACGAGGGCGCGCCGAACCACTGCGCGAACATGTTGTGCGCGTTCACGTACGCCGGTTCCAGGACGTACTTCTTACGCCGCGTGTCGAGGAGTTCCTTTCCCTTGTCCAGGAAGTCCTGCGCGCTGTCGAAGGCGTATCCGCCGACGGGCTTCCAGAAGTCCTCGTTGACGACGTAGATCTGTCCCATGCGCCCGTACGCGACGGGAACTCCGGCGATCTTCCCGTTGATGACGGCGGTCTTCCACGCGTAGTCCGGGAGGTTGGCCAGGTTGGGGTACTTCTTGACGGCGTCGCCGGACAGGTGCGAGGTCAGGTCGTGGAACTTGGCCTGGAGCAGTTGCGGGACCTTGCGCAGGCCCTGGTTGGGCGGGAACCACACCAGGTCGGGAATGTCGCCGCTGGCGATGATGGCGTTGAACTTCGTGAGGTACGCGTCGGCGCCGCTGTCCACGACGATGTTCATCTTGAGGTCGGAGCCGAGCCGCTTGTTCAGCTCCTTCCAGTACCGGTTGCGGTCCATCGCGGGCGCCGGCGTCGTGAACGTCTCGGTGAGCGCGCTGATCGACTCCCCGTCGCCCGGCGGCTTCGGTACCGAGCGCACCAGCTTCTTCGGGTAGCGCAGGTACGCGGCGTCCAAGCCCTGCGCGTTGCCGGCCAGGTCCGCGGGGGCGACGTTGGCGGGCACGTACGTCGGCAGCTTGACCTTGCGGAATCCCTCGGCGCCCTTGCCGGTGGCGCTCGTTCCGGTGGTGCAGGCGGTGAGCGTGCCGAGCCCGGTCGCGGCGATTCCGGCGGCGCCGGCGACGCCGAGGAAGCGGCGCCGGTCGAGGCGGTTGAGCGCGGCGAACACGGACGGGGAGTCCGTTCGCGTCTCGCGCCGACCGGTCGCGTGCGCGCTGTTCTCCTGCTGCCTGTCGGACTGCTGAGGGGGCATCTGACGTTCTCCTGACGGGTGGTGCGCCGAGAAAAAGGGTGCGGGGGTGACAGACGACGGGCCTTTCAGCCCTTGATGGCGCCGGTGAGCACGCCCTTCGCGAAGTACTTCTGGAGGAAGGGGTACACGCACAGAATCGGAATGAGCGCGAGGATGAGCACGGCCATCTGGAGCGAGATGGACGGCGGGAGCTGACTGACGCCCATCGCCTTGGCGTTGATGCTCTCGCCCTGTACGACATAGGAGCGCAGGACGACCTGGAGCGGGTATTTCCCGGAGTCGTTGAGGAACAGCAGCGCGTTGAAGAAGCTGTTCCAGTAGCTGACCCCGTAGAACAGGCCGACGACCGCGATGACCGCCTTGGACAGCGGCAGCACGACCCGGCACAGAATGGTCAGCTCGCCGGCGCCGTCGAGCCGCGCCGCCTCGTACAACTCGGTCGGAATTCCCTGGAAGAAGGCCCGCACCACGATGACGTTGAAGACGTTTAGCAAAACCGGCAGGACCAGCGAGGCATAGCTGTCCAGCATGCCGAACTCCTGCACCACCAGATAGGTGGGGATGATGCCGGGCGTGAAGAGGAACGTGCCGAGCACCAGCAGCAGGATCGGCTTGCCGCCCACCATGCCGGGGCGGGACAGGCCGTAGGCGAGGGCGATCGTGCACAGGACGCTCAGCACCGTGCCGACGCCCGTGACCACGACGCTGACCATCGCCGCCCGGGTCACCACGCCGCCCTGGAGCAGCACGTTGTACGCCTCGAACGTCGGGTGCTCCGGGATCAGCACGTAGCCGCCGTTGGCGTCCAGCTCCTCCTGGCCCGCCAGGCTGGTGCCGAGCGCGAGCAGGAACGGGTAGCCGACGGCCACCACGATCAGGACCAGGACGATCGCCTTGGCGCCCTGCCCGTACCAACTGGGCCGCTCCATCCACGGCGGGCGCTCGGGGCGGGCCCGGCGGCGCCGGAAGCGGGGGCCGCCCGGGCCGCCCGAAGGGCCTGGGGCGGGCGACTTGCGCGGGGACAGCAGCGAGGTGGTCACTTGTACACTCCCTGCTCGCCGAAGCGGTGGGCCAGCTTGTTCGCGGCGAGGATCAGCACCAGACCGATCACGCCCTTCATCAGTCCGGCGGCCGTGCTCATGCCCCAGTCGCCGTCCACGACGCCGTGGAAGTAGACGTAGGTGTCGAGGACTTCGGACGCCTCGGCGCCCACCGCCTCGCGCTGGAGCAGCATCTGCTCGAAGCCGACGTTGAGGATGTCGCCCAGGCGCAGGATCAGCAGCATGATGATCACCGGCCGGATGCCCGGCAGCGTCACGTGCCACATCCGCCGCCAGGGCCCGGCGCCGTCCATAGCCGCCGACTCGTACTGCGCGGTGTCGATGGAGGCCATCGCGGCGAGGAAGATGATCGCGCCCCAGCCGCAGTCCTTCCAGATCATCTGGGAGGTGACGAGCAGCTTGAAGGTGTCGGGGTTGGTCATGATGTTGCCGACGCCGACCCCGTGGTCGTTGAGGAAGCTGCTCACGGTGCCGGTGCCGCCGAGCACCTGCTTGAACATCGCCACCACCACGACCCAGGACAGGAAGTGCGGCAGGTAGACCACGGTCTGCACGAAGCGCCGCAGCGTCTCGCCGACCAGCGAGTTCAGCAGCAGGGCCAGCGCGATCGGCGCGGGGAAGTACAGCAGCAGTTGGAGCGCGGTGATCTCCAGCGTGTTGTACACCGCCGTCCAGAACTCCGGCTGCTCGACGAGCGCGCTGAAGTTCTGCAGGCCCACGTACGGGCTGTGCTTGAAGCCCAGGAACGGCTGGTAGTCCTGGAAGGCGATGACGTTGCCGAGCAGCGGCAGGTAGAAGAACGCCCCGAAGTACGCCACGCCGGGCAGGCACAGCGCCAACAGCACCCAGTCGCGCCGCAGTCGGTGGCGCAGCGGAACGCGACCGAGCTTGCGCTGAGCTCGCTTTCCCTTCGGGCTGGGGGCCGCAGAGGGCGGGGCTTCGTGCTGCGACGTGCCCGGACGGGCAGACGAGGAAACGGAAGCCGTCACATTCACCTCCGGCAGTGAGAGCGAGAGCGGATGCGGGGCAGCCCGCCCGGGACGCGCGGAGACCGCCGTGCGAGGTGAGGTGACTGCCGAGTCCTCGTGGTGGGAGCACGCCGGGGCACGCGGCGGGAAGCCGCACGCGGCGACGTTCACCACGAGGCGGCTTCATCTTGCACGCCACTGCTCGAAGGTGACAAGAGCTGTTCATAAAGTTCTGTAAACGCGCAGAATCACACTCAACTGCGCGTGACCTGCGCGTTACGGAGCTCAACCTGGGGAGGTGGCGCCTCCCCAGGCGGGCCTCACGCCTGGATGACGGTCACCCCGCGCTCCTCGAACCGCTTGGCCTGCTCGGGCGCGTTCGAGTCCGTGACCAGCACGTCAATGGCGCTCACCGCGCAGATCCGGGCGAACGCCTGCTCGCCCAGCTTGGAGCTGTCCGCCACCACCACGAGCTTGCGGGCCTGCCCGGCGAGCAGCGCGTTGATGCTCGCTTCCCCCTCGTCGTGCGCACTGGCGCCAAGTTCCGGGTGCAGGGCGCCCACGCCGATGAACGCGATGTCCAGGCTGATCTCGCGCAGGATGTGCCCGGCGAGCGGCCCGATCAGCTCGTAGGACTGCGGCATCGCCACCCCGCCGGTGGCCACGATCTTCACGTGCGGGCGCACGGCCAGTTCGTTGGCGATGTTCAGCGCGTTGGTCACGATCGTCACCACCGGCTCGTCTGCCTTGTCCGGCCCGTCCGTCCTGGTGGCGATGGCGCGGGCCACCTCGGTGGTGGTCGTGCCGCCGTTGAGGCCCACCACCATCCCCCGGCTGACCAGGCCGGCGGCGGCCCGCCCGATCCGCTCCTTCTCCTCGCCGTGCCGCATGGCCTTGTAGCGCAGCGGCAGGTCGTACGCGACGGTGTGCGCCACCGCGCCGCCTCTGGTCCGGGTGAGCAGCCGCTGTTCGGCGAGATGGTCGAGATCCCGGCGGATCGTCGCCGCCGACACGTCCAGCTCGGCCGCGACGCTGTCCACCTCCAACTGCCGCCGCTCAGCGAGCAGTCCCAGCAGCATGTTGTGTCGTTCGTACCGGTTCACTACACCTCCACCACGTCGCGACCGCGAGCTGGCGGCGCGGGCCTTCCGCTGGCGCGGGGCCTTGCGGGTCGTCGTCGTTGTCGTACTGCCATGTGTCCTGATGTCGCGGGGCTCCGCGCGTAGCACGGCCGCGCCCGTACGGGTTCCCGCTGGTCACCGCGGTGCCGGACGGGCCACGCCGCGGACGGCCGGGGCCGCGCCGCGTCGTGCGCCGCGTACCACGCCGTACGCGGCCGTACGCGGCCACCCCACGCACGGCGGGACCGCGCGCGACGGCCCCGCGCCTACTGTGCCCCGCCGCGGAGCAGGGTGGCATACGCACCCACATGACTGCTCACTCATGAATCTTGGCGCATCAATCCAAACAAAAACATCCAAGAGCGCACAGCCGTGCGGCGGGGTCATCCGCTCCAGGCATGATCGCGCGCCACCACGCCGCCCGCGACACTGACCCCACCGAGCGCGAGGGGCCCGACCCGCCCGACCCGTACGGGCCCGTCGCACGCGAACGGCCCGGCCGTCCGCCGGAGGGGCGGACGGCCGGGCCGTGGCAGGGGGGAAGCGGGCAACCCGCCAGGTCAGGTCAGGGTCGAGACGCAGAAGGGGTGGCCCGCGGGGTCGAGCAGCACCCGCCAGCGGTCGGGCTCCGGCTGGAACTCGGCCTTGGTGGCCCCGAGGGCGAGGAGCCGGGCCTCGGCGGCCTCCAGGTCGTCCACGCCGAAGTCGATGTGCGCCTGCTTCTCCTGGGCCGGGTCCGGCCAGGTCGGCCGGCGGTAGTCGGCGAGCCGGTTGAACCCGAGGCCGGGCGAGCCCTGCTCGCCCAACATCACGAAGTCGTCGGACGAGAAGGCCACGGGCAGGCCGAGCACCTCGCCGTAGAAGCGGGCCAGGACGGCGGGGTCGGGGCAGTCGAAGGTGACGGCGGCGTAGCGGAAGGCGGGCGCGGATGTGGTTTCCGTAGGCATGGCCCAGACGCTAGGCCGTGACCCGGACAGATTCGGTCCGGGTCATCGGCCGGATGTGCCGGGCGCGGACGGACCCGCTGGTCAGCGGCAGGGCCCGGCGCGGCTGGCCGGCCGCTGACCAGCAACCTGGGGCGGCGCGGGAAGGCCCACGGGCGCGACTCGGCGCCCCGGGGCGGCGGCCCGGGGTGGCCCGGCGCGTGGAAGGTGCACGAGCACGACTCGGCGGCCCGGGCGGCACGCCGCGTGGAGTCCCGAGGCGGCGCGCCACGTGGAGTCCCGAGGCGGCGCGCCGCGTGGAACACTGCGCCGGGTGACCGCTGCCTCCGCCCGCCTGCTGCGCCTGGTCGCCCTGTTGGCCGCCCGCCCCTCGTGGACCTGCGGTGAGCTGGCCGCACGCATGGCGGTCACCGACCGCACGGTGCGGCGCGACATCACCAAGCTGCGGGAACTCGGTTACGCCGTCGAGTCCGACCCCGGCCCCTGGGGCGGCTACCGCCTCCGCCCGGGCTCCCGGACGCCGCCGCTGGTTCTCGACGACGAGGAGGCCATCGCGGTGGCGGTCGGGCTGCGCGGGGCCGCGCTGGGCGGCTCGCTCGGCGGCGACCAGGCGGCCCTGTCGGCGCTGCTCAAGCTCGGGCAGGTGCTGCCGCGCCGGGTGGCGGACCGGCTGGCGGCGATGGACTCCGCCCTGGTGCACATCCCCCGGCCCAACGAACCGCAGATCGCGGCGGACATGCTGCGCGAGCTGGCCGCCGCGTGCCACCGGGGCGAACGCGCCCGCCTCGCCTACCGCGACCGGAACGGCAAGGCCACGGTGCGCGAGGTCGATCCGTACCGCCTCGTGCACACCGGGCGCCGCTGGTACTTCGTCGCCCGCGACGTGGCCCGGGACCAGTGGCGGACCTTCCGCGCCGACCGGGTCGACCGCCTGCACCCCAGCGGACGGCCCGTGGAGCTGACCGACCCGCCCGACCCGGCGCGGCTCGTCTCCCGCTCCATCGCCTGCCGCCCCTACCCGCTCACCGTGACGGTCCGGCTGCCGCTGCCGCTGGACGAGGCGCTGCGGCTGATACCGGCGACCGTCGGCGCACACCGCCCCGACGGCCCCGCCGCCACCGTCGTGGACGTCGGCGGCCCCGACGCGGACGGCCTCGCCCGCTATCTCATCGGCCTGGCCACCCCGCTGCGCGTGCTCTCCCCCGACTCCGTACGACAGGCCCTGGTCCGCCGCGCGCGCGAACTTCTGACCGACAACACCGATAACACCGACAACGCCGACGACACCAGCAACACCGACAGCGCGGACGAGACCGGGCCGGGATAGCGGAAAGGGCCGCGCGGTGGGGCCCCGTACGGGCGGCGCCGGCGCGTGTGCGGGGGCGTGCGCGGGGGCGTCAACCCGGGCCCGCCCGCGAGCGGGCGGGCCGGCCCGGGCCTCGTCCCGCGCGTCCGGCCCCCTGTCGGCCGGCGCGCGGGACTGGCCCCGCCCTCGCCCTCCGCGGAGGGGTCCCGTCGAGAGCGGGGCTGGTCGGGAGGTTCTCGCGAAGCCTGGTCAGCCGTCGGCGAGGATGACCGAACGCGTCAGGTGACGCGGGTTGTCCGGGTCCAGGCCGCGGCGGTCGGCGATGGCCAGCGCGAGCCGCTGCACCCGTACGAGTTCCGCCAGCGGGTCGAGCCCGCCGGCCACCCACAGCGCGCCGGTCTCGCGCACCTGGGCGGCCAGCCCGTCCGGCGCCGCGCCGAGCATCCAGGTCGCGGTGCCGGTGGTGCTGATGCTGATCGGGCCGTGCCGGTACTCCATCGCCGGGTACGACTCCGTCCAGGCCAGGGCCGCCTCGCGCATCTTGAGCGCACCTTCGTTGGCGAGCCCGACCGTCCAGCCCTGGCCCAGGAAGGAGAACTGGTTGGCGTCCACGAGGCCGTCCGGCAGCGGCTCGCTCAGCGCGGTCTCCGCGTCTCGCACGGCGGCCTCGGTGTGCAGCCCGAGGCTCGCGCGCAGCAGCGTGAGCGCGCTGGTGGCGAACCGGGTCTGCACGACCGAGCGCTCGTCGGCGAAGTCGAGCACGACGACCCGGTCGGCCGCCGTCATCACCGGCGTGTTCGGGTCCGCGGTGATCGCGAGCGTCCGCCCCCCGCCCCCGCGCACCCGGGCCAACAGGTCGAGCACCTCGGTGGTGGTGCCGGACCGGCTCAGCGCGACGACGCGGTCGTAGCGGCGGTTGGGCGGGAACTCGGAGGCGGCGAACGCGTCCGTCTCGCCCTGGCCCGAGCCCTCCCGCAGCGCGGCGTACGCCTGGGCCATGAAGTACGAGGTGCCGCAGCCCACGACGGCCACCCGCGCCCCACGCTCGGGGAACGCGTCCCGCTGCGCCTCAGCCAGCTCGGCCGCGCGGCTCCAGCACGCGGGCTGGCTGGTCAGTTCCTTCTCGACATGCGTCACGGCTACTCCGAAGCGAGAGGGGATGTTTATTGATGCAGTCTAGGTGACAGTTTCAAGCACGTTCAAGCATTCGTCATCCACTTCCGGACTCTTTCCGAGCCTCTCGTGCGCCGCCCGCGCCGCCCGCGCCGTACGGAACGGCACACCGCCCCCGGCCCGCCGCCGACCCGAGCACCGGCCCGCCGACCGCGCCAGCACCGCGCCCGCCGGCGCGCGCCCGCGCGCACCGCTCACGCCACCGAGGCACCACACCGACCCTACGCAGCCACCCTCACCCCCGGCCCGACCTTCACCGCCACCCCATGTGCCGCGCACCGGGCGGGTGTTGAGGAGATGGCGGATGGAGGGTGCTGTGTGCGTTCGCCCGTGGTGCGGCATCGGCCAGCCAAGCGGGAGGGAGAGGGGCCGGGGAGGTGAGAGGGCGTCAGTTCGTCGGCGCGTGGCGCGCGGTGAGGCGCGGGGACGGGACTCGGAGGGGCGGGGCACGGGGTGTGCGCGCCCCGGCGTACGAGGCGGCGCCGGCCGGCAGCCGCCGGACATCCGCCCGGCGGCCACCGAAGATCCACCCGCCGGCGCCCCGGGCCGGCGACCGACCCCGACCGCCGACCCCAACCGCAGACCCTGACGGCCACCGACCCCCGAAGGCGGCGTGCCACGGGGGGCCCGCCGCGCACCGGTATCGTGGCGACCTCCCACCAGATCCACGGGCAGCATGCCGCGCGGCCCGCGCACCGCCTCGGCGGGTGCGTGGGGGTTGCCGGGCGCGGGGCACCGGCCCCGCGCGCCGTCGCCGCGTCGCGGCGCGCGCCCGACGGACGTCAGATCGCGAGGACCCATGGTGATGTCGCCCAGCCGCTATACGTATCTCGGCCCGGAGGGCACGTTTACCGAGGCCGCGCTGCGCACGCTGCCGGAGGCGGCCACGCGCGAGCTGATCCCGATGGTGTCCGTGCCGGCCACGCTGGACGCCGTGCGGTCGGGCGAGGCCGCGGCGGCGCTGGTGCCCATCGAGAACTCGGTGGAGGGCGGCGTCACCGCGACCCTGGACGAACTCGCCACCGGCGGGCCGCTGATGATCTACCGCGAGGTGCTGCTGCCCATCGCCTTCGCCCTCCTCGTCCGCCCCGGCGTGAAGCTCTCCGACATCAAGACGGTCACCGGTCACCCCGTGGCCCAGCCGCAGGTGCGCAAGTGGCTCGCCAAGCACCTGCCGCACGCCGTGTGGGAGTCGGCCGCCTCCAACGCGGACGGCGCGCGGCTGGTGCAGGAGGGGCGGTACGACGCGGCGTTCGCGGGCGAGTTCGCGGCAGCGACGTACGGGCTCGAACCGCTGGTCTCCGACATCCACGACGCGCAGAACGCCCAGACCCGGTTCGTCCTGGTCGGCCGCCCGGCCCGGCCCGCGGCGCGCACCGGCGCCGACAAGACCTCGGTCGTGATCTGGCTCGGTGACGACCACCCGGGCGCCCTCCTCGAACTGCTCCAGGAGTACGCGGCCCGCGGCGTCAACATGATGCGCATCGAGTCCCGGCCAACCGGCGAGGGCATCGGCCGCTACTGCTTCTCCGTGGACTGCGAGGGCCACATCACCGACCGGCGGGTCGCCGAGGCGTTGATGGGCCTCAAGCGGATCTGCCCGAAGGTGCGCTTCCTCGGCTCGTACCCGCGAGCCGGCGTGGACCCCTCCGACGTGGGCGAGTTGCGGCACGGCACCTCGGACGCGGACTTCGTGGTGGCGGCCGAGTGGCTGGCCCGCTGCCAGGACGGCCGCGCCTGAGCCCCCGGGCCCCGGCTCCTGCCCCGGCCCCTCCCTCTTTCCCTTCTGTCTCGCGCATCGCCGTACGGCCGTGTCGCCGTATCGTCGCGCGCCGCGTCGGCGGCCCTCCTCTCTCTGTCCTCCCCGCGTCCGGGGAGAGGAGAGGGCAGCGGGAGGCGAAGGGGAACGGGGCACGCCTGGGTGGACGGCTCGGGGCGCACGGCCCACGGCTCACCCGTACGAGGCACGGCAATCCACACAGTTGCAAAGTTATCCACAGGTGAGGGTCGGCCTGTGAATAAGTCGACATGGAGATTCCGGCCTAGCCGACAATAGCCGCAAACCGCCCAGCATCCGACAGGCTTCGCTTCTCCCTCCACATCGCCCCCGTTTTCCCGATCGACGGCTCCGCACCCGCAAAGAAGGGACCCAACTCACTCGATAGTGGGTGTGAGATGGAGATAGCCGGGGAATCCATGGCCCAGCAACACGCGGTCGAAATGTCCGACCTTGAAGTCCACAGATTGTGCACACAGCCTGTGGATAAGTTGTGCGCCACGGCGGCCCACCTGTGGACAACCCGGCCCGCCAACTCCCCTTTCCACAGCGGAAATCAGTCAGCCTGGCGCGACTTCGTCCCCCCTGCGAGGGAATGCGCACCGTATTCTTGACGGCTCGTGGCCGGTTTTCCGGCGAGCCGGCCACCACATTTCCGGGCGATCCCACCGACATCAACGCCACAACTCCACCCCACTCCGCTTTCCGGAGCAAAGTCGGGCAAATTTAGGCAAAGGCGTCCGCAAAGGAATATCGCGTCGAGCCAGCGGAGCACGCACCGGTAACCTGGAGGGGTGATTGACCTTCGCCTGCTCCGTGAGGACCCCGACCGTGTGCGCGCCTCCCAGCGTGCCCGTGGAGAGGACGTCGGCCTCGTCGACGCGCTCCTCTCCGCCGACGAGCGGCGCAGGTCGTCCAGCGTCCGCTTCGACGAACTGCGCTCCGAGCAGAAGCAGCTCGGCAAGCTGATCCCCAAGGCCACCGGCGACGAGAAGGCCGAGCTGCTGCGGAAGGCCGGCGAGCTGTCTGCCTCCGTCAAGGCCGCCGACGCCGCGCAGGACGAGGCCGCCGAGGAGACCCAGCGACTCCTCCGCCAGCTCGGCAACCTGGTCCACCCCGACGTCCCGGTCGGCGGCGAGGAGGACTTCACCGTCCTGGAGACCGTCGGCGCCCCGCGCGACTTCGCGGCGGAGGGCTTCGAGCCCAGGGACCACCTGGAGATCGGCCAGCTCCTCGGCGCCATCGACACCGAGCGCGGCGCGAAGGTCTCCGGCTCGCGCTTCTACTACCTCACCGGCGTCGGCGCGCTCCTGGAGCTGGCCCTGGTCAACGCGGCCATCGCGCAGGCCACCGCCGCCGGCTTCACCCCGATGCTCACCCCCGCGCTGGTCAAGCCGCGCGCGATGGAGGGCACCGGCTTCCTCGGCCAGGCCGCGGAGAACGTGTACCACCTGGAGAAGGACGACTACTACCTGGTCGGCACGTCCGAGGTGCCGCTCGCCGCGTACCACATGGACGAGATCCTCGACGCGGACAAGCTGCCGCTGCGGTACGCGGGCTTCTCGCCCTGCTTCCGGCGCGAGGCCGGCACGTACGGCAAGGACACCCGCGGCATCTTCCGGGTGCACCAGTTCGACAAGGTCGAGATGTTCTCCTACGTCGCGCCGGACGACGCCGAGGCCGAGCACCAGCGGCTGCTCGACTGGGAGAAGCAGTGGCTGACCGGGCTTGAGCTGCCGTTCCAGGTGATCGACGTGGCCACCGGGGACCTCGGCGCCTCGGCCTCGCGCAAGTACGACTGCGAGGCGTGGATTCCGACCCAGGGCAAGTACCGCGAGCTGACCTCCGCGTCGAACTGCGACGAGTTCCAGGCCCGCCGCCTCGCGGTGCGGATGCGCGACGGCAAGCACGTGAAGCCGCTGGCCACGCTGAACGGCACGCTGTGCGCCGTGCCCCGCACCATCGTCGCGATCTTCGAGAACCACCAGCGCCCGGACGGCTCGGTCGCCGTCCCGCCGGTGCTGCGCCCCTACCTCGGTGGGCGCGAGGTGCTCGAGCCGGTCGCCCGGTGAGCGCCGCGCCCGCGTCACCCCTTCCGTACCAGCTCATAGCGACCGACCTCGACGGCACGCTGCTGCGCTCCGACCACACCATCTCGGAGCGCACCCGCGCGGCGCTCAAGCGCGCCACGGCGGCGGGCGCCCTGCACATCGTGGTCACCGGCCGCGCCGTGCGCTGGACCCGGCACATACTGGACGACCTCGGCTACCAGGGCCTCGCGGTGTGCGGCCAGGGCGGGCAGGTCTACGACGCGGGCGAGCACCGGCTGCTGACCTCGGTGACCCTGGACCGCCGGCTCGCCGCCCTCGCGCTCTCCAAGATCGAGTCGGAGGTCGGCCCGCTGTACCTGGCCGCCGGCCGGGACGGGCTGGAGGGTCAGGTGCTGTTCGGGCCCGGCTACCAGGTCGGGGACCGCACGCTGGAGTCCCCCGTCTTCGAGCACGTGGACGAGGTCTGGGAAGCGCCGATCAACAAGCTCTACCTCCAGCACCCGACGCTGACCGACGACGAGTTGGCCGCCGCCGCGCGCGGCGTGGCCGGCGACCTGGTGGGCGTGGTCATGGCCGGCCCCGGGATGGTCGAGATCCTGCCGCTCGGCCTGACCAAGGCGACCGGACTCTCGCTGGCCGCGCGCCGACTCGGGGTCACGGCCGCGGGGACGATCGCCTTCGGCGACATGCCCAACGACGTGCCGATGTTCGGCTGGGCCGGCCACGGCGTGGCCATGGCCAACGCCCACGCCGAGCTGCGGGCCGTCGCCGACGAGGTCACGGCGTCCCACGACGAGGACGGCATCGCGGTGGTGCTGGAGAGGCTGTTCCCGTAGCGGACGGCCACCGTCCGGCGGGGTGACCAGACGCGCGGGCGGCCCGGCGCGCGGGTGGTCGGACGGACGTACGGGCGACCGGTCCGCCCGGCGCGCGCACGGCCGGTGCGGGCGGGCCGGCGAGCGCGTCGCCAGCCCGCCCGCACGGGGCGTCGCCGCTTAGCCGAACTGCTTGACCGCCTGGTAGTACGTCCACGCCGTGCCGTCGCAGGCCGTCTTCTGGGCGCCGCTGTACCGGTTGCACACGCGCTTCAGGTCCTCGTGGAAGGCGCTGTCGAGGCGGGGCTTGTTCGCGCTGAACGTGCCCGCCTTCTTGTAGTTGCGGTAGCCGAAGTCGTGGCGCGCGCAGGAGTTCTGGAACGGGAAGCCGAAGGGGTTGTCGGGCGAGCTGCTGCAGTAGTCCGTCGACCAGTCGAAGCCGTACGCGGCCCACGCGCCCTGGTTCTGGCGGGCGGAGTTCCACGCGTTGTAGCTGGTCGCGCTGGTCTGCGTCCAGCTTGAGAGCACCTGCGGCTTGTCGGCGGGGGCGGCCGAGGCCGGCGAGGCGACCAGGGTGACGGCGCTGACCGCGGCGACCGCGGTGGTGGAGAGGGTGGCGACCATCCGACGCATGAGGGTTCCTCCGTTGAGTACGCCTGGGGCGGGTGAGTACGGCGCGTGCGCGTGCCTGACGTACGCGAGGGGTGTGGGGCCGCCGGCGTACGGGGGGTGTGACGGGTGCGCGGCATGCGCGAGGTACGGGTCGAGCGCGTGCGAGCGTGCGACGGGTATACGCGCATAGACAGTGCGCGTAGACACCGCGCGTAGACCCGCGTGCGAGGAACAGAGTTCCGCAGGTACCTGTCAAACAACAAGAGCCGTGCACGGACGTTCATATGAACAGCGCGCGACCAGTCGGCTCGCCCCGGCGCGCGCTAGCGCCGCCTGCGCGGCGACGCCCCCGCGAGCACCGGCCCCGGGCCCTTGATGCGGCGGATCATCGGCGAGGTCTCCAGCAGGCGGATCGCGGGCAGGGCCGCGATCCGCGTGGTGAGGTAGCGGTAGAGGGCGGGGACGTCCGTGCAACTGACCATGGCGAACAGGTTGTGCTGCCCCGTGCTCGCGAAGCAGCAGGCCACCTCCGGGTGTTCGGCGATCCGCTCCCCGGTCTCGTGCAGCTCGGCCGGTGACACCGACATCCACAGGGCCGCGCGGGTGTCGAGCCCGAACATCCGCATGTCGTAGTCGACGTCGAAGAACAGCACGCCCTGCTGCCGGAGTTCGGCCAGCCGGCGCCGCACCGTCGACTGCGACCAGTTGGTGGCCGCGGCGAGTTCGGCGAGCGGGGCCCGCCCGTCGATCTCCAGGACGCCGAGCAGCCGCTCGTCGGCCTCGCCGAGCACCACCGGAGCGCTCGCCTCCGCGAGCCGGTCCGTCGCCGGCCCCACCTGGCCCCCGCCCGCGCTCGGCTGGCCCCCTCCCTGGCTCGGCGGGCCGCCGCCCTCCTCCGTACGCAACAGCGCCACCTGCCGCTCCGAGAGCGCGCCCGACTTGTTGACCAGCCCCTGCTGCCCGCCGAAGAACTGGTGCAACAGGCACTGCGCCGTCACCCCCACCACCTGCGGCGTGCGCGGCAGTTCGCGCAGCAGCAGCTCGTCGCCGTCCTGCCCGCTGCGGCTGCGCACGACCACGGCGATCTCCGTGCCGCCGGTCATCAGGCTCACCCAGGACGTGTCCGCGCGGCGGGCCAGCGCCTCGGCGACCGACAGGGCCGCGTCGGGCCGGCACTGCACCCGCAGCGACCACTCGACCTCGCCCAACGCCGTGGTGTCGGTCAGCCCCAGCACCCGCACCAGGCCGCGGGTGCGCAGCCGGGTGTAGCGGCGGGCCACGGTCTGGTCCGAGACGCCGAGCACGGCGGCGATCCGGGCGAAGGGGGCCCGCCCGTCGATCTGGAGGGCGTGCACGAGCTGGCGATCCACATCGTCGAACGCATCGGTTTTCACCATTCCACGCTAGCCCGTGTCGGATTCCGCCACGCAGTGGGGCGCTGGCTAGGGCGGGGCGGCTTCCGGGCCGGAGGGTGGGCGCCGGCTCGCACACGAGCGCACACCACGAACGAGAGAGAGAACGTCATGGCGAGGGACGCGGGCCCGGGGGCCGGGCCGGGCGCCGGCACCGAGGTCGGTGCGCGCGGCAAGTGGTGGCCCCTGGTGGCCATCACGCTGGGCAACTTCATGCTGATCATGGACGTCACGATCGTGAACACCGCGCTGCCCGAGATCGCGCGGGATCTGGACGCCTCCTTCACCTCGCTCCAGTGGGTGATGGACATCTACGCCCTGGCGCTGGCCGCGCTGCTGATGGCGGCGGGCTCGGCGGCCGACCTGTTCGGTCGCCGCCGGCTCTACCTGCTCGGCCTCGCCGTCTTCGCGCTGTCCTCGCTGGCCTGCGGCCTGGCCCCGGACCCGGGCCTGCTGATCGCGGCCCGCGCGCTCCAGGGCGTGGGCGCGGCGGCGATGTTCGCGACCAACACGCCGCTGCTGATGGCGACGTACACGGGCCGGGACCGCGGCGTGGCCTTCGGCGTGTGGGGCGGTACGAGCGGCGCCGCCGCGGCCGTGGGGCCGGTGCTCGGCGGGCTGCTCACCGAGGGCCTGGACTGGCGGGCGATCTTCCTGGTCAACCTGCCGCTGACGGTCTTCGCCGGCTGGCTCACGCTGCGCACGGTCGGCGAGTCCACCGGCCGCGCCGGGGGCCGCGTGGACGCGGCGGGTGTGGTGCTCTTCACGGGCTTCGCCGGCGCCCTGACGTACGGGCTGATCCGTGGCGGCGAGGAGGGCTGGGGGGATACGGGGACGACGCTCTCGCTGGCCTCGGCCGGGCTGGCGCTGGTCGGCTTCGTGCTGGTGGAGCGGCGGTTGAAGCAGCCCATGTTCGACCTGGGGCTGCTGCGCAGCCCGGCGTTCGTGGCGCTGATGGTGGCGGCGGTGGTGCTTCAGGCGTCCGCCTTCCCCTACCTCACCTACGTCGCCATGTGGCTGCAGTCGGTGCTCGGCATGAGCCCGATCGAGGCGGGGCTCGCGGTGACGCCGCTCGCGGTGGCGGCCCTGGTCGTCGGCGTGATCGGCGGCAAGCTGCTCAGCCACCTGCCGCCCCGGGTCCCGGTGAGCGGCGGGCTGCTGCTGGTCGGCTCGGGCGCGCTGCTGAACGCCGCGCTCGTTGACGGCGACGCGGGCTGGTCCGCGCTGGCGCCCGGGCTCGCCGTGGCCGGCCTCGGCGTCGGCCTGGCCACGCCGGTGCTGGTGTCGGCGGCGCTCGGCCTGGTGCCGGGTGAGCGGGCGGGGATGGCGAGCGGCGCGGTCAACACCTCGCGCCAGTTCGGGTACGCGCTGGGCATCGCGGTGCTCGGCACGGTCTTTGCCGCGCGCGTGCGGTCCGTCTTCACCGACGGTGCCGCGGCGGCCGGGACCGCGCCGGAGACAGCCGCCGGCGCCCCGGACCCCGAGGCGGCGGGCCACGCGGCCGAGGCGATCAGCGGCGGCCACGCCGCCGACGTCATCGCCGCCGCCCCGCCCGGGCCCGCGCGGCACGCGGTCGAACGGCTGGCCGGCGACGCGTTCGTGGCCGGCATCGACCGGGTGTGCCTGATCTCCGGCGTCGTCGCGGTGGCCGCCGCGCTGCTGGTCTTCGCGGTCGTACGCGACCAGCGCGACCAGCACGGCCAGCACGGCCAGCGCGACGGGGCCCGCCCGGCGTCCGGCCCCGCGGGTCGCGCCCCGGGAGCCCCGGGAGCCGGGGAGACGCAGAGCGCCGGGGTCGCGGGCACCGCGCGGGTCGAGGGGGCCGCCGGGGGTGCTGGAGCCGCTGGGGCCGCCGGGAGCGCTGGGGCCGCCGGGGGCGTGGTCGGGGCCGCCGGGCCGGGTGGGGTGGCGCCGGCCGGCGCCTGATCGGTGGCGGCCCGCTGGAGACCTGGTGTGGTCGCGCTGGAGAACCGCTGGCGCCCGGCAGGAGGCGGCCGGGCGGCGGAAGTTCGCACCCGGAACGGGCCGCCCGTCCGCCCCCGGCCCGGCACGCGCCGAACTGGGGGCGAGCGGGACGCCTCCCTCTTCCGTCCCGGCACGCGCCGACCAACCGGAACGCCCTGGGACAAAACGTCTTTTGTTGCGTCCCCGGGAGCGGGCTGCGCAACAACGGGACGCCTCCCAAGACTGCTGCTCGGTGCGACGGCCACCGCTGGGCCTGGGCCGATGCCACGGCCCGACGGTCAGCCCGTACCGAACCATGAGTTGGACAGGCGGCGCGCGCCGCACGGCCGCTCGCGGGACGACGGCGACACCTCAGATCGCCCCGCCCGCACGGCCGCTCCGGCGCCGCCCCTCAACGGGAGGAACTCCGAACCATGAACGTACGCAAACGGCTCGTGCTGTTCACGGCAGCGGTCACCGTCTCGGGCGGCCTCGTCGCCGCCCCCTCGGCCACCGCGGCCTTCGCCGACCAGCACAGCGAGACCAGCGCGACCGTACTCAAGGCGCCGAAGGACTGTCCCAAGGGCTACCTGTGCGTCTACCCGAAGTACAACTTCAAGGGCAAGGTCAAGAAGGTCCAGGACAAGAACCGCGACCTGCGGAAGTACGGCGGCGCCTTCAAGGCGCCGAAGTCGGCCTACAACAACGGCAAGAAGTGCAAGCAGGCGGTCGTGTACGCCAAGCCGAACTTCAAGCCGAAGGGGTACAAGCTGAACAAGGGCACCGGCTGGAAGAAGATCGGCAGCAACCTGCCGACCCTCTACTCCAACAGCTGGGCCGGCTGCTGACCTGAGTCCTCCCCTCGCGGTGGCTCCACCCGCGCCCTCGGCGGCGGGCGGAGCCACCGTCCGTACCCGTGGCGCGGGGCAGCCGGACGGCGTCCGCGCGCCGGGGCGGTCGGCGCGGGGGCGGTCGGCGCGGGGGCGGTCGGCGCGGGGGCCGGTCCGGTTGAGTAGCGGTACTCATCCGGCTTCCCGCCCGCCGCTGCCAGGGTGAGGCCATGCCGCACCTCGCGCACTCCGCCTCCCCGACGTACCCCGCGCGCTCCCCGTACTCCGCGCCCGCGCCGGAGGTCGCGCTCAGCGACGCGGGCGCCATCGCCATCGGCGTCCCGCTGTGGCTCGCCGCCATCGGCTGCGTCGGTTACGTGTTCTGGTGGGCGCTCAAGGGCGTGCTCGCCTTCGTCCTCGTGGCGTTGGCCGGCGTGTTCGGCGTCAGCCTGGACCCGGAGCGCCTCGGGGCGAGCCTGCTTCGGCCGGCCGTACCCGCGCTGGTCGTACCGGTCAGCGCGGCGCTGTGCGGCCTCGCGTACGGCGTGCCGGCGATGCGGGCCGCGCCCGGCAGCCACCAGTTCGCCGTGCTCGGCGCCCTCGCCCTGCTCGCCCCGCTCGCCGCGACGCTGCGCGCGTCCCGCCGGCGGACGCCTGAGGGCTGCTGCCTGACGGCTGACGGCTGACGGCTGATGCCCGGCGCGGGCAGCGGGCAGCGGGCAGCGGGCAGCGGCTCACGGTTCATGGCTCACGCGGTGCCGGCCGGGCCCCCCTCGCCGACCGCATCGACCGGGCCGACCGCGTCAGCCGTGCCGACCGCGCCGACCGTGTCGATGAGCAACCTGGCGGCGACCGTCGCCCCGTCGGTGCGGACGGTGCCGGCCACGGCGCTCGCCCGGGCGCGGGTGTCGGGGTCCAGGGCCGTGGTGAGCGCGGCGGACAGCGAGTCGACGGTCGGCGTCCGGCCCTCGTGCGCCACCCCGATGCCCAGCTCGGCCACCCGGGCGGCCCAGTACGGCTGGTCCGCGATCTGCGGGACCACGACCTGGGGCGCGCCGGCCACGGCGGCGGTCGTGGTGGTGCCGGCGCCGCCGTGGTGCACGACGGCGGCCACCCGGCGGAACAGCGCCTGCTGGTTGACCTCGCCGACGACGTGGCAGTCGGCGCCGTCGTCGATCGGGGCCAGGTCGGCCCAGCCACGGGCGAGGACGACGCGGCGGCCCCGCGCGCGGCACGCCTGGATGGCCACCCGGGCGACGTCCCGTGGTGCGTAGCTGGCCATGCTGCCGAAGCCCACGTACACCGGCGGTTCGCCGGCGCCCAGGAACGTCTCCAACTCGGCCGGCAGCGGGCGGTCGTCGGGCAGCAGCCACGCCCCGGTCTGCACGATGTCCAGGTCGGTCAGGTCCCGCGACGGGCACAGCGTCGCGTCCGCGGCCAGCCACGGCCGGTCGGTGAGGACGTGGTCGCGGACGTTGTCCACGGGCGGCAGGCCGATCGCCGCCCGGTGCGTGTTGAGCGCCTCGCCGTAGAGCGCGTTCACCCGCTGGGCGTCCTCCTTCCACAGCACCCGGTTGTCGGTCTCGTCCCGTGCCGACGGCGTGCCCGGCCGCGCCCCGGGGCGGGCGTGCCGCGACGGCAGCCCCAGGGTGTGGAAGCAGGCGAGCACGTAGTGGATGCCCAGCTTCTCCGCCACGTCCCGGGCGCCGGCCGGCATCAGCCCGGTGGCCAGCAGCGCGTCGCAGCCCTGGGCCTCCGCCGTGAGCGCGTCGAACCGCGCGGCGACCAACTGGGGGGCGAGCCGGAAGGCGTCCTCGGTCGTCGGGGGCTTCGGCCCGGCGACCACCGAACGCACCGTCGGCCCGAGCGGCACCAGCGGCACGCCGACGCGCGCCAGCAGCGTCGCGAACTCCTCGTCCGGCGGCGCGCACACCCGTGCCTCCACCCCGAGTCCGCGCAACGCCACCGCCAACCCCGCCAGCGGCTCGACATCGCCGCGCGATCCCCACGTCGTCAACAACACTCGCACTTCGCAACTCCCGGTTTCCGCAGGTCAGGCTCTCGGCCGCCGATTGTGCGGTACGCCCGGGGCCTTGCCGCAAGCCCCCGGACGCGCTATACGTTGAGAGTGGCGAGGAGGAGGAACTCCTTGCCATCCGCTTTTTCGCGCACCGTCGCCGTGGCGCTCCGTTCCGCCTCCGCCGGTTACCGACCCCGCCGGTTACCGCCCCCGCCCCGACGCCCCGCGGCGACCGGCGGCACGCCGCCCGGCCGACCTCGTTCCCGCTCCGGCTCCGGCGCTCCACGGCGTACGGGACGGCCGAGGCAGGGACGTCCGGGACGGGGACGTACGAGTCGGGGGCGCACGGGGTGGGACGGCGGGGCGGGGGTGACACGCGGCCGGGAATGAGGCGTGGAAGCGGGGCGGCGGCGGGCCGTTGACGGCTCCCACCTTCACAGAGTTACGCAACTCTGTTGAAAAAAGGCGCGTGACGAAACCTTGTTCCCCCTGTGTCCGTTGCGCGAAAGTTCGGGGCGCGGCGACCGGTCCCCACCCGCGCCGCCAGCCGAGCGCCCCTCCCGAGACCCGCACTTCCGCGGGGCTCATCCCCCTGCCTGGGCCGCTCGCGCTGCAATCGGAAGGAAGAAGCGTGAGAGGTTCCCGCACGTACGTCCTCGCCGCCGCCGTCGGCGCCCTGCTGTCGGTCACCGTGGTCTCCGGCGCACAGGCCAAGGACGACTCCGCCCCCGTGACGCCCCGGTACCAGCCGGAGATGGTCAAGGCGCTGGCCACCACGCTCGGCGTGAGCGAGGACGCCGCGATCGAGCGGCTCGACTCGCAGACCGAGCAGCAGAACACCCTCGCCAGCCTGGGCAAGAAGCGGATCGCCACCCAGGGCGCGTTCTTCGACAAGGCCGGCACGCTGGTCGTGAACGCACCCGACGCCAAGACCGCCGACCGGATCGAGGACGCGGGCCTGACGGCGCGCGTCCCGGCGCGCGGCGAGTCCGCGCTCAACGCCATCAAGGCCAAGCTCGACGCCCAGGCCGCGCGGCAGACCCCGTCCGGCATCGCCGCCTGGTCCGTCGACCTCCAGTCCGACACCGTTGTCGTCGAGGTGGCCAACGACAAGAGCGCCGGCGCCCGCGCGTTCCTGAAGCAGGCCAAGTCGCTCGGCAAGGCCGTCCGCGTGGTCGAGGGCAAGCAGCAGCTCGCCCCGCAGGCCCTCGTCTACCCGGGCAGCCGGATGACGTTCAACGGCTACCTGTGCTCGGTCGGCTACGGCGCCAAGGACAGCTCGGGCCGCCAGTACCTGATCACCGCGGGCCACTGCATCGAGGACCTGCCCGACCTGTACTACGACAACCAGCACTTCGCGAAGGGCGAGAAGACCCGCTTCGCGATCGGCACCAACAGCGTCGACATGGGCATCGCCCGGGTCGACTCCGACGACCAGATCGCCACCAAGGTCGGCACCTGGGGCAGCGCCGGGACCGTCGCGGTCAAGGGCAGCAAGCGCGCCGCGTCCGGCGCCGCGCTGTGCAAGTCCGGCCAGACCACGCAGTGGACCTGCGGCGCGGTCAAGTCGTACAACGTCACCGTCACCTACGTCGACCAGAACGGCGGCCCCGACACGGTCGTGCGCGGTCTGGGCAGCTCCTCGGTGTGCACCCAGGGCGGCGACAGCGGCGGCGCGTACATATCGGGCAACCAGGCCCAGGGCATGACCTCCGGCGGCCCGACCAACCAGAAGTGCAACGGCAGCGTCAACTCGCCCGGTTCGTCCTACTTCCAGCCCCTCGACGACGCCCTGTCGTACTACGGCCTGAGCCTCAACCTCGGCTAGGTCACACCTTCCTCACGGGACACGGGGGCTGCTCGCCGGATACGGTGAGCGGCCCCCGCACTGTTTGGCATCGGTATCGCGAGGTCCCCCGCGCCGTCACCACGCACCCACCCCCCGACCCCCACCCAGCACCCGTGCCACACCGGCACCACCGCGCACCACGTCGGTGCCCCCGGTACCCCCGTACCCCGGCACCACCGCGCACCGCTCCGTACCGACGCGCGCCACGCCCTCGCGAGACCGTGCGACCCCCCGGAGACGTCATGGACAAGATGCCCCACGGCGACCCGGCCGGCGGCCCGGGCCACAGAGCCCCGGCGCCGACCGCCTCACCGGCCCGTACCGCCAGGCCCACCCGCCCCCGCCCGAACGGCTCCGCACCGAACGGCGCCGCAGTGAGCGGCTCCCTACCGAGCGGCGCCAACCCGAACAGCGCCGCCCCGAGCCGCACCGCAGATGACGGCGGCGCACCGGGTGGCACCGCGCCGAGCCGCACCGCGTCGGGCCGCACCGCGTCGCTCGGCGCGGTCCCGCTCACCAAGCCGCGGGTGATCGCCGCGACCGGGGCCCCGCCCAGGCCCCTGGTACGGGCCAACGCGACGCCGCTGGCGGACCTCGAGGACACCACCCCCACCACCGCAGCCCCCCTCACCACACACGTCACCCCCGCGACCTCCTTCGCCGCCGTCTTCCGCGAGGCACTGCGCCAACGCGGCCTCCCGCTGGAACGGGTCAGGGAACGCCTTGAGACCCGCGGCATCCGGATCAGCCTGGCCACCCTCAGCTACTGGCAGCGCGGCCGGAGCCAACCGGAGCGGGCCCAGTCGCTGCGCGCCGTGGACGCGCTGGAGGACATCCTCGCGCTGCCCACCGGCGCCCTGCGCTCGCTGCTCGGCCCGCACCGGCCGCGCGGGCGCGCGGTCTGCGAACTCCAGGACCTCAGCGCGTCGCAGCGCGTCTTCGGCGAGAACTCCACCGTCGAGCAGGCCCTGGGCGCCGCGTTCGCGCACTTCAACGAGGACCTGTGCTCCGTCGTCATCCGCGAGACGCTGCGCCTGGACGAGCGGCGCTGCATCCGCAGCACCTCCGTGCACCAGGTGCTGCGCGCGACCCGCGACGGGGCCAGCCGGTTGACGGTCGTGCACTGCATCGACGACACCTCCGCCGAGTCGATCGACGTCGTCGTACGCTGCGGCAAGCCGGGCTCCGTACGCTTCCTGCCCGAGCTGCGCTGCATCATCATCGAGGTGCTGCTCGGCCGCGAGTTGGCGCGCAACGAGACCGCGGTGATCGACTACGAGGTGCTCCTCGGCCCGAGCAACGTGCCCTCCACCCACCACGAGCGGCGCACCCGCGTCCACCTGCGCGAGTACCTGCTGCACGTCTACTTCCACCCCGACGCCCTGCCGGCGGGCTGCCACCGCTACTACCGCGAGCAGATAGGGGCCGAGAAGCGCAACAGCCGCCGTATCGCGCTCGACGTCTCCCACTCGGCCCACATGCTCCCGATCCGCTGCCCGGCCGGCGTGCACGGCATGTCCTGGGAGTGGCCCACGGACTGACCACTGGACTGACAACTGGGCCGACCACTGGGTTGACCGGCGAACTGGCACGTCGCGTGTGCCGTGCCCACGCCGTGCCGCGTGCTCAACCACCGGCCGCGCCCTGGCGACCCGGCCCACGCACCCCGGCGAGCCCGGCCCGGCCCTCCCGGCCTGGCCTCGGGCCAGCCGCCTCCTGCCCCACCACGCGTCGGCCTGTCCCGACCCCGGGCGCCCGGGGTCGGGACGAAGGCGTCGGGCCAAGGGGCCCGGGCCAGAAGGTCGAGACGAAGGGGCGGGGGCCAGGGGGACGGGACTAAGGGGCCGGAGCAGAGAGGTCGGGACGAGAGGGTCGGCACCTGCCCGTCACCACACCGCGCTTCCGGACGCGCGGCGTCGTGACGAGCGGGTTGCCGCCCGGGGCTCCGTTGCGCCGACTTCGCCCTGCCCATGAGGATCTGCGCCGGCAACCTCCAAGTCAATCCACGGGTTTCCTTGCAACTCCCCAAGCTATGGCTTGGCTCGCCGCGCTCGTCTAGCGTGACCCAATGACCCTCGACGATCTCCGTGCGTTCCTCGCGGTCTGCGAGGCCGGCAGCCTCAGCGCCGTGGCCCGCGACCTGTCCTGCACCCAGTCGGCCGTCAGTCAACGCGTGCGCCGCCTGGAACGCGAACTCGGGCTGCCGCTGTTGGAACGCCAACCGCGCGGGGTCGCCCCCACCCCCGCCGGCCGACTGCTGCGGCACGCCGCGCACGACGGTATCGGCGCGCTCGACCTGGCCGTACGGCAGTTGCGCGAGATACGCGACGGCGCGGCCGGCACCGTGCGCATCACCACCGGTGCCATCTCCGTACGGCACTTCATGTCGCAGGCCGTCGTCTCCTTCCGGGCCCGACACCCGCAGGTCGGCCTGGAGTTCCAGACCTCCAACTCGGGCCGCGGCTGCCTCGACGCACTGGCCGCCGACACCGCCGACCTGGCCTGGATCACCATCGGCCCGCCCGTGCGCGGCGTGCAGCAGCGCCCGGTGATCAGCCTCCCGTGGGTACTCGCCGTACGCGCCGACGACCCGCTGGCCACCCGCGCGACCATCGGCCCCGACGACCTCGCCGACATCCGACACATCCGTCTCCCGGAGAACTCGACCTCGCGCCGCTCCCTGGACGGCCACTTCGCCCAGCACGGCACCGAACCGGACGCCAGCACCAGCGTCGCCGACTGGGACACCGCCATGCTGCTGGCCGAACTCGGCCTCGGCCACGCCATCGTGCCCACCCTCCCCAACTGGCGCCCCGCCGAACACCCCAGCCTGCGCCTCATCCCCATCCCGTCCCTGCCCCCGCTCGCCACCGGCTGGGCCGTCCGCCGTTGGGAGACCCTCAGCCCGGCCGCCCTGGCCTTCGCCGACGCGGTGGCCACGAGCCTGACCCCGCCCCCTCCGGCCACGCCCACCCCGTCCCCCGACACCACCGGGTCAACCCCCGCCCCCGACCTCCTCGTCCGCGCGCCGGCCTGAGCCCCTCACACAGGCTCGCCCGCGACGGCGGCGCGCCCCTTGGCTGGCTTTGGGAGGCCCCTCGTGCGCACGGGACTGGGGACAGCGGCTCCGGGGCGCCCATCCTCGGAGGCGGTCTGGGCCGTCTCCCGTCACCTGGCCGGCCGCCCGGTGGCCGCCGATGGGAGATCGGCACCGGCGAGCGCGCATGACCGTCCCCGCCGGACCGCCCCGTGGTTTCACCGAACCGCCCATGCCCTGGGCGGACCGCCCTCCGTGGTTTCGGCGCCGCCTACGAGCGGGCCGCCCCCGCGGCCACGCAGAATTCGTTCCCTTCCGGGTCCCGCAGCACCAGATGGTGGGTGTCCACCTCCGCGGCGACGGTCGCGCCGGCCGCCACCAACCGCTCGGCCTCCGCCGATATGCGCGCCCACCGCTCGGCCGGGGTGCCGTGGCCGGGCACCCGGATGTCGATGTGCAGACGGTTCTTCGCCGTCTTCGGCTCGGGCACCCTGAGTATCGAGAGCCGGGGGCCGTTGCCCGCCGGATCGCGGAGCCACGCCCCGTCGTCCGCGCTCTCCCCCTCCGGCAGGTCGAACTGCGCGAGCCATTCGGCACGCGTGGCGAAGGGTGCCGGCGGCGGCTCGTCCACGTACCCCAACGCCGTCTTCCAGAAGGCGGCGAGCAGTCGCGCGTCCGCGCAGTCGAGCGTCAGATCGAAGGATGCTGCCATGACGTGACCGTACTGCGCACCTCTGACAATCGCCTCTGACGTGCGGAAACGGCCCGCCGCGCGCACGGTCGAGTCCGTGGCCCGCGGACTCGGCACCCCGCACACCGACCGCTCAGGCGGTAGGCCGCCCATCCAGCGGACCGTCGACGTAGCGCGCGTCACGCTCGGCGGGGAGGACTCATCCCGATCGTCAGTTGTAGGATGACCGGGCAACCTGAAGGACGCGAGAGAGCGAGAACCATGACACTGCGGGCAGCGGGGCGGACGTCGCTCGTGGACACCGTCGTGGAGCAGTTGCGCGCGCAGGTGGCGGGTGGCACCTGGCGGGTCGGGGACCGGGTGCCGACCGAGCACGCGCTCGCCGAACAGCTCCAGGTGGGTCGTAACACCGTGCGCGAGGCCGTACGCGTCCTCTGTCACTCCGGGATGCTCCAGTCCCGACAGGGTGAGGGAACGTTCGTCGTGTCCACGGCCGACCCGGCCGCCGTCATGCGCGGCGTCCAGCGCGCCGGTATCCGGGACGTGCTGGAGCTGCGCATCGCGCTGGAGGCCGAGGGCGCCCGACTCGCCGCGCTCCGGCACAGCCCGGCCGACCTGGAACGGATGCGGGCCGCGCTCGCCGCGCAGGCCGCGCTCGCGCACGCCGACGGCCCGCCGCCGCCGGGCGCGGACCTGGAGCTGTACGCGGACCACGACGTCGCGTTCCACCGGGCCGTGGTGGACGCGGCGCACAACTCCGCGCTGAGCGCGACGTACGGCTGGTTCAGCAGCTCCGTACGCGAGGCGCTGCTCACCGCGCTCGGCGACCACGACATGCCGCACATCGACCCCGGCGACCACCACGCGGTCATCGACGCGATCGCCTCCGGCGACCCGGAGGCGGCGGAGGGCGCGGCCCGGGCGCTGCTCGCCGCCCCCATGCAGGCGGTGGACGCGCTGCTCTCCCCGAACCCCTAGCCCCACCCCCGCCCGCACACCCCCACGCGCCCGAGAGCCACTCCCCCGAACCGATCGAGACTCCCGCCCCGCAGCTCGCCACGGGCCTCGCGCCCCGCCGGGTCCCCCGGCCCACTCCGCCCGGAACCCGTCCCCGCTCACCAGCCCGGGAGCCCGTCCGGCACGCCCCCACGCCCGAGAACGACGAAAGGTAAGCCGCCTATGTCCGGGATATCCGGGCCCAGCACCGCGCCCGATGACCGGCTCATCGATGCCGAAGAGGATCTGGTCCCCACCCCACCGGTGGCCGCCGCGCGGCGCACGCTACGCGCGCACCCCGCCCTGCTCCTCGCCGGCATCGTGCTCGCCGCGCTCAACATGCGCGCGGCCCTGGCCGGCGTTTCCCCCCTGCTCGGCGAGATCAGCGACCACTTCCACCTCGCGGCGACCGCGACCAGCCTGGTCACCACCATCCCGCTGGTCTTCATGGGAGTGGCGTCGCCGCTGGCGCCGAAGCTGGCCCGCCGGTTCGGCACCGAGGCGGTGTTGCTCGCCGCGCTGGTGTTGCTGTGCGGCGGCATCCTGCTGCGGGTGGCGCCCCCGGTGGTCACGCTGTTCGTCGGTGGCGCGTTCGTCGGCACGGCCATCGCCTGGCTCAACGTGCTGATGCCGGGCCTGGTCAAGCGGGACTTCCCGGAGCGCGCGGCGGCCATGACGGCCGTGTACTCCACCGCGATGATCATCGGTGCCACCGCGTCCGCCGCCGCCGCCGTCCCGCTGGAGAACGCCCTCGGCGGCTGGCGCGGCTCCCTCGCCTCCTGGGCGCTGCTGGCCGCGGTCGCCGCGCTGTTGTGGGTTCCCCAGGCGGTCATCGCCCGCCGCGGCATCCGGCACGGCCAGCCCGCGGCAACGCCGGCCCGCCCCGCCACCACCGCGCCCGTCGGCTCCGGGTCCAAGGCCACCGCCGACCCCGACGCCTCGCGCCTGTCCCGCACCCCGCTGGCCTGGCAGATCACCCTGTTCATGGGGTCGCAGTCGCTCGTCGCGTACGTCGTGATCGCCTGGCTGCCGACCGTCTTCACCGACAACGGGATGAGCAAGTCGACAGCCGGGCTCATCTTCGCCTACAGCACGCTGCTGCAGGGCGTCGGTTCGTTCGTCGTGCCCCTCCTCGCCGGGCGCATGCGGCAACAGCGGGTGCTGGCGGTCGGCGTCGCCTCGCTGATGGCCTGCGGCGTCGTCGGGTTGCTCGTCTCACCCACGGGCGGGGCCTGGCTGTGGGCCACGCTGCTCGGCGTCGGGCAGGGCGGCGCGCTCGGCCTCGCCCTGACGATGATGGTGCTGCGCGCCCGTGACGCGCACACCGCCGCCCGACTCTCCGGCATGGCCCAGACCTGGGGCTATCTGCTGGCCGCCGCTGGCCCACTGGTCCTCGGCGCGGTACACCAGGTCACCGACGGCTGGACGCTGCCGCTGCTCCTGTTGCTCGGCGTCTGCGCGGGCCTGGCCGCCCTCGGCCTCGGCGCGGGCCGCAACCTGAAGGTCTGACCTCCCCGTACAGTTCCTCTCCCCTCCCAGCCACCCACCGCACCACGCCCACCCCGGAGCCCTCCGCTCCGGGGCGCCGGCGCGTACGCCACCGACCCCGTCGAGCCGTGATCACGCGCTGTTCCCCGGGGGCGGTCAGGGGTACGACGCCGTGGGCGGCGCGGGGCGGAGTCGTAGGGGCAGACCCGCGGGGGTGGGCCCGCAGGGGTCGGCCCACAGGGGTCGGCGCGGGCCGGGTCAGGGCCCTGGCCCGGCCCGGCGTTGGCGCCTCTCGCCGGCTCCGCCCGGGGCGGGGCGCGGCGGTTCAGGCCGGGCCCCGGCACTCCACCTCGTGCAGCCGCCGCGTGTCGACGTCGTAGATGAAACCGCGTACCGACTCCTTGTGGGGCACGAACGGGTTCAACCGGACCCGGGCCACCGACTGCCGCACGTCCTCCTCAAGCCGCTCGAACCCCTCCGCCGCCCACGGGGGCCGCACCCCCGTCTCCGCCTCGATGTCCCGCTTGAACGAGTCGTCCGACAGGCCGAGCATCCCGCACTTGGTGTGGTGGATCAGCATCACCTCCCGCGTCAACAACTCCCGCTGGCTGACGACGAGCGACCGAATCGCGTCATCGCTGGCCGCTCCTCCCGCGTTGCGGATGACGTGTGCCTCGCCGAGTTTGAGGCCGAGCATCGCGTACACGTCGATCCGCGCGTCCATGCAGGTGATCACCGCCAGGTGCCTACTGGGCGGCTCGCCGGAGGGTGCGACGGAAGCCGAGGTCGCGTACGACTCGTTGTTGGCCAGGTAGATGTCGGTGACGGACACGGGGAGCCCTGCTTTCTGTAGCCGACTCCCCGCACCGTAGGAAGTTCGGCGGCCGTACGGGACGCGCGCGCCGACGCATACACGCAACCGCAGTACGGCACGCCCGCCACCCGGACGCATTCCGACCCCGCCCCTCCGCACCACGCGGCCCCCGCCCGCCGCACGGCTCCTGCACCGCCTTGCCCCGCCTCGGCGCCGCCGTCCGGCTCACGCCGAGCCGCGCGCCGCGCCCGCTGGGGCCGCCGCGGCCACATCGGCGGGTGGCCTCCGGCGCCGCACCCGGGCCCCGGCGATGGCGGCGACCATGCCTAGCCGCAACCACCTGGCCAGTGCGTTCACACCGCGATGCACCTCCATCTGTCTCCGCCCCGGCCCACGCCGGCGATTGCTGCCTCATCCCGTCAGCAACCCGTCTGCCCAACGCTCGCAACACGGACGGCGCTTCGTCGGGGTGGAGTCGTATCTCGGTTTCGCCGGACTTCGAGCGGAAGGCGACGCTGATCTTGTCCGCCGACACCGGGAGCAGCGGGGGCCAGGGGCCCAGCGTCTGTTGCCCTCGCCCCTTCTCCTGCCATGCGGTTGGGTATGGGCCCACCGCGAGGTAGCCGTTCTTCCACTGCCCGCCGCCGGTCAGTCGCGCGTCCCGCACGTCGCAGGGGACCAGTGCCGTCTCTCCCCGGGTGAGACGGCACAGCCGCTGCTGTCGCCCGCACCGCTGGGCCCACGCGAACGGGTTGGCGTACGCGAGGGCTTTCGCGACGACACGGAACACGACGAGGATCAAATCGGGCATGGGGCGATTCCAACAGGCTGTCGTGGACCTCCCCGTAACGACCGCCCTGCCTTTAGCGGGAGGACAGCGCTCCCGGGCACGGATCGGCGCGCGGAGGCGGTGCGGTGGGCTCATGCCGGTTGTCCAGCCGCGCGGGCCTCTGCCTGGTCAGGGATCGGGTGGATGTCGAGCCGCTCCAGGATCCGGCGCAGCTCGGCCACCTGGGCCTCCGGTAGTGGCAGCAGGGGCGGCCTGGGTCTGCCGACGGCTCGGCCACGGATCTCCAGGCCGGCCTTGACCGCCCGCGGTAGCCCGTACCCCACGATGAACCGCAAGAACGGCAGCAGCTCCGCCAGTACCGCATCGGCCCGCTCCTGATCCCCGGCCGTCGCCGCGGCGTACAACTCCAGGCACCACCGCGGGGCCAGGCAGGGCGCCGCGGTGCACCAGCCGACCGCGCCGGCGCGGAAGGCTTCGAGGGCGAGCGGATTGCTCCCGTTGTAGACCGACAACGCGCCGTCCGACAGTTCCCGGATGGCGCGGAAGCGTGTCGCGTCGCCGGAACTCTCCTTGACCATCGTCAGGTTGGAGATCTGCCGCGCGAGAGCCACCACCGTCTCCGGTGGCAGGTCGACGCCGCTCGTGCCCGGGTTGTTGTAGAGCATGACCGGCAGGTCGCTCGCGTCGGCGACGGCGGCGAAGTGCCGCGCGAGTTCCGCGTCGGTCAGCTTCCAGTACACCTGCGGGAGCACCATGATCGCGGTGGCGCCGTGCCGGGCGGCCACGCGGGCGCGACGTACCGTGCCCTCCGTGCTGTAGTGCGCGACGCCGACGACCGTGGGGACCCGTCCGGCGACGGCGCCGAGCGTCGTATCGCAGACGGCGTCCCATTCCGTCTCGCTGAGGTAGGCGCTCTCGCCGGTGCTGCCCAGGGGGGCGATGCCGTGGCTGCCGGCGGTCACGAGGTCGTCGGTGAGGCGGTGCAGCGCGGGGAGGTCGAGCGCACCGGTCTCCGGGGTGAACGGGGTGACGGGGTAGGAGATGACGCCGGTCAACGGTGGCTGTGTCGAGGAGGGTTGCGCCGTCCATGTCCGCGCCATCAGAGGTGCACCTCGCCCGTGACGCAGTCGGGGTGGCGGCGGAGGGCCTTGCGCGCGTAGTAGGCGAAGTTCGCCTGGTTGCGGCGGTCGGTGGAGGTCCAGTCGTGGGCCTCGCGGGCCAGCTCGGGCGGCAGTGGCTTGATGGTCCCGGCCGCCATGGCCAGGAGTTGCAGGCGCGCCGCGCGCTCGATGAGCAGGGCCAGGTTGCACGCCTCCTCGACGGTGGCACCGGTGACGAGTTGGCCGTGGTGGGCCAGGAGGATGGCGCGCTTGTCGCCGAGGGCGGCCGAGATGATCTCGCCCTCCTCGTTCCCGACCGGGACCCCGGGCCAGTCCTTGAGGAAGGCGACGTCGTCGTACAACGGCGTGGTGTCCATCTGCGAGACCACGAGCGGGACTTCCAGCATCGCGAGCGCCGCCGTGTGCAACGCGTGGGTGTGGACGATGCAGTTGACGTCCTCGCGGGCCCGGTAGATCCAGGAGTGGAAGCGGTTGGCGGGGTTGGGCATGCCCTCGCCCTCAAGGACCTGGAGGTCCTCGTCCACCAGGAGGAGGTTGTCCTCGGTGATCTCGTCGAAGCCGAGGCCCAGACGCTGGGTGTAGTACGTGCCGGGTTGCGGGCCGCGCGCGCTGATCTGGCCGGCCAGTCCCGAATCGTGTCCGCCGTCGTAGGCGATGCGGCAGGTCAAGGCGATCTTCTGGCGGGTGGTCAACTTCGAGTCTCCGAAGTGGCCGTTCATCTGGTGCTCGGCGCGGTCCACGAGCACGGCCTTCGAGTCCTGCAGCGTGTTTGCCATGGTCTGCTCCAGTTCCGAGGCGCCGGCGATGCCGACGCGCCCCGTCGTCCGGCGTTGCGCCTGCTGTGCGCAGCACCTCTGCGAGGAAACTATGTTCACCATAGGACACCTTGTGTCCTGTCGCAAGGGTTCGGCGCCACGACGTTCCGACGGTGCGAGACCACCCGCGGGGCGGGCCGCGCGGCGCGCAGTCGCTGCCGCTCCTGCCGTCCGCCAGCCGGCGCCACCGGCCGACGGGGCCGACCGGGGCCGGGCCAGCGCTGGGCCGGCGGGACATACTTGGTGTCCCGCCCGGCCGAACCCAGCCCGCGCGGGGTGGCGTGAAGGGGAGAAGTCAGTGATCAATCGGGTACGGCAGCTACGTAAGGAGCGCCTGCTGACCCTGGAGGCGCTCGCCGAGCGCACCGGGGTCACGAAGAGCTACCTGTCCAAGGTCGAGCGCGGCTACAGCACCCCGTCCATCGCGGTCAGCGTGTCGCTCGCCAAGGCCCTGCACGTCCCGCTGGGCAACTTGTTCACCGACGCGACGGACGCCTCCGAGATCACCGTCACGCGGGCCGGCGAGCGTCAGGTGCTCTCCTCCGACGAGGAGCCAGGCAGCCGGTACGAGGGGATAGCCCTGGAGGCGGGTGACAAGCGGATGACACCGTTCATGCTCTACCCACCGCACGACGCCGGGCCGGCGCCGTTCCGGGACCATCCGGGCGAGGAGTTCGTCTTCGTTCACGCCGGGAGCGCCGAACTGATCTTCCCCTCGATGACCGTCCCCCTCGAACCGGGCGACTCCGTCTACTTCAAGGCGACCACGCCGCACAAGGTCCGCTCCACGAGCGCCGAGCGCGCCGCCGTACTCCTGCTGGTCAGCGACGACCGGGAGGCGGCACAGACCGCCCACCCACACCTGCCCTGACACGGCCCGCAGCACCTCGGGGCGGGCACCGGTGGGAGCCACGGGACGGGCGACAGCGCCGCCCGACGCGAATGGCGCCCCAGAGGATGCGGCGGGGGAAACGACGTGCACGGTCAGGCAACCGCACAACCGAGCCTCACATGGGCGGGCGAAGCGCTCACCCAAGGAGGCCCGCCCCTCGTGGACGGTGGCGTGCACGCCAGCCTCGACCGCCCGCCGCCCACCACGCATCCGTACCGCTGTCGGGCGTGGGCCCGGACTCGCGCCGGCGCCCGGACTGCCGCCGAGCGCGGCCTCCCTCACTGTGCCCGGTGTACCTCCACGCCTTCCGGTAGGCCGAAGCGCTCCAACAGGTCCGAGTACCAGCCGTCGCGCAGGGCCGCCTCCACGGGCTCGGGCGGGCAGCAGGTCAGGCCGGCCTCCTCGGCCCAGGTCAGGGCGTCGGCAACGGCCTGACTCCGGTGATAGTCAGGCGGCATCGCCTCATAGGCCGTCGCCGCCTCCTCGGAGAACACCCCCTCCCAGCGCCGGCCCGACGGCGTCGCCCCGTACGCCACCGCGCAGTCCTCGTCCATCACGTAGATCGCCATGGCCGGGGCGCCCGTCGTCGCGACCAGCTCTGCCACCGACGGGCTCGGCCGTACCCCCCAGCCGTCATTCAGCCACAGTTCGCGCCAGTCCCCCCGGACGTACTCCGCCAAGACCGCGCTCCCGTGGGCGGCGACGGCGGGCTCCTTCGCTAGCGTGTCATCGCCCTTGGCGACGATGATCCAACCCGAGTACCCCATGCCACAGACGCTACTCGCCACCTCTGACAACACCCCCCACGGCAACCCCCATGCCAACGGTCAAAAACTGTTCAACCTTTGGTTTGTACAAGTGCCGTTGAGGTGGCGGCCACCTAGAGGTGGCGGGCCGATGGCCGTACGGTGCCCACGCGGTCGCCCTCCCGTGTGATGGCCGGTTCCATACCCTCTACGTGGCACCGCGCCCGTGTCAGCGGTCATCTCCAGGCGACGCGAGGGGGGTTCGACCCCACGACGAAGGCGCTCCCGCCACGCGCGTGCGTCCAGCCCGGCCAGTCCAGGCCGGAGCCGGGCGGCGACGAGCGCGACGCCACCAGCCCTCAGCGCCACGCCACCCGCCGCGCGCCCGCACCCGACGACTGCCAATCGTCGGGTGGAGGCGCGGTGGTCCCGTTACTCCTCGCCGGCCAGCGTGAGGCCGCGCAGCTTCTGGCCCGCGTACCAGGTGGCGGCCACCGTGACGCCGACGAGCAGCACGACGGCCACCGGAAGGCCCACGTCGGAGGTGATGACGTCGCCCTGTCCGATCTTCTCGGCGGCGGCCAGCGACCACTGCTGGACGCTGAGTTGGCGCGCGCCGGAGACGTACGTACCGAACACGGACTCCCACACCAGCGCGTACACCAGGCCGGCGACGACCGCGTGCCGGGTGACGGTGCCGAGCAGCAGGAAGATGGCGCTGTAGGCGATGGAGGCCATGGCGGCGGCCGAGGTGTACGCGCTGGCTATGCCCTGGCTGTTGCCGTTCAGGATCAGGCCGGCGATCAGGGTGGGTATGGCGGAGAAGGCCATCGTGACGCCGACCGCGACAAAGAGCTTGGTGACGATGATCGTTGGCCGCTTCACCGGCTTGGCCAGCAGATACACCACCGAACCGTCGTCGATCTCCGGGCCGATGGCGCCGGTACCCGCGATGACGCCGATGAGCGGGACCATCACGGACAGCGCGAAGCCGCCCAGGATCGCGTCGGCGGTGGCGTCGTCGGCGCCCGTCATCAGCCGGATCGCGATCGAGATCACGATCAGCAGCGCGGGCAGCGAGAAGAGGATCAGTGCGCGGCGCCGGCCGAGCAACGCCCGGTAGGTGAGCCGGGCGACCGTGGGGTTGTACATCGCTGAGGGCTCCTTGCGTTATGCCGCGACGAGGTAGGAGAAGACGCTCTCCAGGGACTCGTCCGAAGGCGAGACCGTGAGGAGCGTGATGCCGTGCTCGCGGGCGACGCGCGGCAGCAGTTCGGTGAACCGGTTGAAGTCGACGGCCTGGATGCGCAGCGCGCCCTCCGCGGCGTCCACCTCGATGCCCGCCGTGGAGGCGTCCGCGATCAGCGCGGCGGCCAGCGCACGGTCGTCGCTGGAGCGCACCAGGTAGCGGTGCGGGCGGTCGATCATCAGCCGGCGGATCTTGCGGAAATCACCCGACGCGGCGTGCCGACCGGCGACGATCACCTCGATGTGCGCGGCCAGTTGCTCGACCTCCTCGAGGATGTGCGAGGAGAACAGCACGGTGCGCCCCTCGGCGCCCATCTGTCGCAGCAGGTCCATGAGCTGCATCCGCTGGCGCGGGTCCATGCCGTTGAACGGCTCGTCGAGCAGCAGCACGGACGGGTCGTGGACCAGCGCGGACGCCATCTTCACGCGTTGCCGCATGCCCTTGCTGTACGTGGAGATCTTGCGGCCCGCCGCGTACTCCATCTCCACCGTGGCCAGCGCCCGCTGTGCGGCGGCGCGCGGCTTGGGGAGCCCGTGCAGTTCGGCGTTGGCCAGCACGAACTCCTGCCCGGTGAGGAAGTCGTACATCGACTCGCGCTCGGGCACGATGCCGATGTGCCGGTAGCTCTGCTCGTTGCGCCAGATCTGCGTGCCGTCCAGCGTGACGGAGCCGGTGGAGGGCGCGAGGAAGCCGCCCATCATGTTGATCAGCGTGGACTTGCCGGCGCCGTTGGGGCCGAGCAGGCCGGTCACACCCGGGCCGATGGTCATCGTCACGTCGTTGACGGCGACGACGTTCCCGAACCAGCGCGAGACGTTGTCGATGATGAGAGTGCTCATGGGCGCGGCCCATTCCTTCGAGGGGTGGTGGCGGGCGACGGACGGGCGGACGCGTCCGAGAGGCGGCGGTGACCGTGCGGGTGGCGCGCCAGCGGTCGATCGATCGCGGTCGCGGATCGATCAGCCGGGCGCCCCGCTCGCACGCGGTTGATCACAGCCCGACCTTCCGGTAGCGCCGGACCAGCAGCCCGTACGCGCCGGCGACCAGCACGGCGTACACCAGCAGGTACACGACGCCAACCGCTGCGTCCGGGCCGAACTGCCCGGGCGCGGCGGACGTCGCGCCGAGGAAGGCGGATCCGATGCCGTCGATGAGCGTGATCGGTGAGAAGAGGCCGATCCACTCGATCGCGCCGGTCTCGCCCTGCTCGTCGGCTATGCCCTGCATCACGCTGACCGCACCGTACGAGATGGTCAACACGGCGATGACGGCGGCCACGCCGAAGCCGCGGCGCGGTGTGAGTGCGGCGATCACCAGGCCGATGCCGGCGAAGAGGAGCGAGAGCAGAGCCACGGACAGCATTCCCTGTGCGAACCCCTTCGTCTGGTCCACGAAATCGAGCTTTCCGAGCAGCGCCCCCACATAGAGGATCAGCACGGGTGTCGCGGTGAGCAGGAAGATGGCCGAGGCCATCGCGGCGAACTTCGCGACCACGTAGTCGGTCGTCTCGATCGGCCGCGAGAAGTACAGCGGCACGGTCTTGAAGCGCAGGTCGCGCGAGACCGACTGGGGTGCCTGAGCGGCCACGAACAGGCCGATCACGGCCTGCAGGATGATCGCGTACCGCGTGTACTCGACCGGCAGTTCATCGGTCTTGGTGGCCACGGCGACCGCCACGATGATTCCCGCGGGCAGGCACATCACGCCGACCAGCAGCATCGGCAGCACCTTGGACTTGGCGGAACGGCCGAGCCCGTAGGCGCCGCGCAGGCTCTGCGAGAAGAGCGAGCGGCGGGCGTAGGCGCGGCCGAGGCGCGGGCCGTCGTAGTGCCGGTAGCCGATGTTGTGGATGACATCGGCGGCCGGCGCCGCGCCGCGCGGGGCCTGCCGCGCGCCGGGCGCATCGCCGGCTTGCGTCTTAGGCGACATCGCCGCTGCCTCCTTCCTGGTGCTGGCGCGCGGCGTCCTGCTGCGCGGGGTGCTGGTGAGCGGGCGAGTGCGGGGCAGCGGACCGCGGGGCGGGCTCGCCGACCGCGGGCTGCGAAGGGGACGGCTGCGGCCTGGCCCCGGGGGACGGGCCGGCCGTCGCGGAGTCGGTGCGGAACACCTCCGCTATGCGGTGCCTGCGCTGCTCCATCCGCACCAGGCCGAGGCCGAGTCCGGCGACCGCGTCGCGCACCGCGTCGTACGTCGGATCGCCGGTGACCTCGACGAACAGAACCCGGGTGGACGTCGGCGAGCCGTCCGCCTCCCGCTCGGCCGTGGCCACCGCGATCCCCGCGCCTTCGAGCGCCTTACGCAGCGCGGCCGTGCCGTCCGGATGCGCGTCGCTGTCCGTGACCTCCACCGCGAGCGAGGCCGTGGCCTGGGTGAAGTCGTCGGTCGACGAGGACCGTAGCAACGTGCCGCCGTCGATGACGACGACGTGGTCGCAGGTGCGCTCCAACTCGCCGAGCAGGTGCGAGGTCACCAGGACGGAGATGCCGAAGTCGGTGTGCACGCGGCGGATCAGGCCGAGCATCTCGTCCCGGCCGACCGGGTCGAGGCCGTTGGTCGGCTCGTCGAGCAGCACGAGCTGCGGATCGTGGACGAGCGCCTGCGCGAGCTTGACCCGCTGCTTCATGCCGGTCGAGTAGCCGCCGATCGGGCGGTACCGCTCCTCGTACAGACCGACGTGGCGCAGCGTGTCCGCCGTGCGCTCGCGCGCGGCGGACGGTGGCAGCCCGGACATGCGCGCCATGTGCACGACGAACTCGGTCGCCGAGACGTCCGGCGGCAGACAGTCGTGCTCGGGCATGTACCCGACCCGCTCTCTGATCGCCCCGCCTTCGCTGGCGACATCGAGGCCGAGCACGGCGGCCTTCCCCTCGCTGGCGGGCGAGAGGCCGAGCAGGATCTTGATCAGCGTGGACTTGCCGGCGCCGTTGGCGCCCACCAGTCCGGTCACGCCCGGGGCGATGTCGAGAGAGAGCCGGTCCAGGGCGGTCACCCGGGGGAACCGCTTGCTCAGACCTTCGGTAGCGATCACAGTCACGTGTTCGAAGGTAGTGCCGCTTCTGGCTTCCGGCGTCCCTCCACGGGCCCCTTCGCCCTACGACCGGAGTCGTAGGAGCCCGTAGGGGTACGGGCCCGAAGGAGAACACCCGGCGTACTCCTTCGTCGCTCCGACCTGGCATGACCAGCGGTTTCGACGTAAGGGTCGGGGTGAGGGTGGCCCTGCCCCACAAGGACGCTCCGCGGGCGGTGCCAGGTGTTACCGAGGGTTTTCCACAGGCTGGTCGGAGCTATTGACGTAGCCGGCGCTCATTGTCACATTCATCAGTGTCAAGTTGCGGGGCCGGAAGACGGGCCTTCCCGAACCTTCCGTGTCCGTTGGCCTCCCCTGTCCGCGGGCCTGCCCTCGGCCCGGGACCGCAACGGGGCTTCATGACCTAGGGACGGGACGGGTGTCATGACCACATCGGTGGACGATCGGCTCAGCGCGCGACGCGCCGGCCGCGCGCCCGAGCTGCGCGGGTTCCGCGAGGTGCAGCGGCTCGCCTACGAATGCGCGGAGGCCGTCGCCGGGCAGTTGCGCCCCGGCGTGAGCGAGCGCGAGGCGGCGCGGATGCAGCGGGAATGGCTACGCGAGCGCGGCGTGCGCGACTGGTTCCACCTGCCGTTCGCATGGTTCGGCGACCGCACGGCCTTCACCAACTTCCGCTTCCCGCTCCAGTTCTTCCCCACCAACCGGAAGCTGGAGCCGGGGATGCCGTTCATCCTCGACATGGCCCCGATACTGAACGGCTACACGGCGGACATCGGCTACTCCGGCTGCCTCGGCCCGAGCCCACTGCACGACAGGCTGCTCGCCGACCTGGAGGCACACCGCGAGTTGATGCTGCGCGAGGTGCGGGAGCGGCGCCCGCTGCGCGAGATATACGAGGACGTGGAGCGGCTGATGGCCCGGCAGGGATACACCAACCGCCACCGCGCCTACCCCTTCGGCGTCATCGCCCACAAGGTCGACCGGGTCAAGCAGCGCCGCTGGGCGCCCACGGCCTTCGGGTTCGGCACGCAGAGCCTCAGGGGCCTGGCCAGCGACGCGCTGCACGGGCACCGGGAGGGCTGGTCGCCGCTATGGAGCCCGTACCGCTTCTCCGACCACCCACCCCAGCCCGGCCTGTGGGCCGTGGAACCGCACCTCGGCTTCCGGGGCGTGGGCGCCAAGTTCGAGGAAATACTCGTCGTCACCGATTCCAAGGATTTGGAAGAAAGCGCCTTTTGGCTGGACGACGACCTCCCGCACGTGCGGCGGTGGGCTGAGGAGAAGACGGCGTGAGCGCACGCGCCGGAAGGCCGGACGGCGAGCGCCGGGTACGACGGGCTTCGATCGCGAAGACGAGATCGACGGCGCTGTCGGGGACGGCGAATTGGCTTCACGGGCCGATCCCGCGACGCGGGCGGGGCCCGCACCGGTGGTAACGGCGTGACGAGCGGAGGCGGCACGGGCGCGCGAGGCGTCGCGAAGGTCAGCGGCTCCCGGGCGATCAGCAGGATCAGGGCAGCGAACAAGGCCGTGGAGGCCGACGGAATGGAGGCGAACGCAGTGGCATCGAGCACCGGTGCGCAGGGCACGGTGGCAACGGGAGCGCTGGCCGGGGCGACCGAGCGCTGGGTCAGCACCGGCGGCGTGCAGTTGTGCGTCGCCGAACTGGGCGACCGTGAGCGGCCGACCGTCGTGTTGGTGCACGGCTTCCCGGACAGCAAGGAGGTGTGGAGCGAGGTCGCGAAGCGGCTGGCCGACCGGTTCCACGTCGTGCTGTACGACCTGCGCGGCTGCGGCCGATCGAGCGCGCCCAAGCCGCTGCGCGGGGGTTACACCCTGGAGAAGCTGACCGACGACTTCCTGGCCGTCGCGGACGCCGTCAGCCCTAACGCGCCGGTGCACCTGGTGGGGCACGACTGGGGCTCGGTGCAGGGCTGGGAGTTCGCCACCGTCGGGCGTACCGAGGGCCGCATCGCCTCCTTCACCACCATGTCCGGACCCTGCCTGGACCATCTGGGCATCTGGCTGCACAAGCGCGCCACGCGGCCCACTCCCCGCCGAGTCGGCCAACTCTTCGGCCAGGGCATCAAGTCCTGGTACGTGTACGCGTTCCACACCCCCGTGGTGCCCGAAGCGCTGTGGCGCGGTCCGCTCGCCAGGGCTTGGCCAGCGCTGCTGTCCCGGGTCGAGAAGACGCCCGCCCGTGGCGAACCCGGTGGCGACTACCCGACCTCGTCACTGCCCACCGACGGGGCCCGCGGCGTGTGGATGTACCGGGACAACGTGCGCGCCAGGCTGCGCCGCCCACGCACCGACGCCTACGCGCACGTCCCGGTCCAGCTCATCCACCCCACCGGTGACGTCTTCGTGTCGGAGCAGGTCTTCGACGACCTCGACCAGTGGGCGCCCCAGTTGACGCGGCGCAGCCTGGTGGCCAAGCACTGGGCACCGCGGACCCGGCCGGACCAGATCTCCGCCTGGATCGCGGAGTTCGTCACCACCGTGGAGGACGGCACACCCGCCAGGAAGCCGCGCGCCACGAGTCAGTACGCGGCGCGCTTCGGCGGTCAGCTCGTGCTGGTGACGGGCGCGGCCAGCGGCATCGGCCGGGCGACCGCGTTCGCGTTCGCGGAGGCGGGCGCACGCGTGGTGGCCGTGGACCGGGACGCGGAGGGCGCCGCCCGCACCGCCGAGATGTCCCGGCTCATCGGTGCCCCGGAGGCGTGGAGCGAGCAGGTCGACGTATCCGACGGGCTGGCGATGGAGAAGCTGGCCAACAAGGTCGCCGACACGTACGGCGTGGTGGACGTGCTGGTCAACAACGCGGGCATCGGCGTCTCCGGCGCCTTCATGGACACCAGCCCCGAGCACTGGCAGCAGGTACTGGACGTCAACCTGTGGGGTGTCATCCACGGGTGCCGCACCTTCGGGAAACAGATGGCCGACCGTGGGCAGGGTGGCCATATCGTCAACACCGCCTCCGCGGCGGCCTTCCAACCCACCCGCATGTTGCCGGCGTACGCCACGTCCAAGGCCGCCGTGCTGATGCTCAGCGAGTGCCTGCGCGCCGAACTGGCCGGCAAGGGCATCGGCGTCTCCGCGATATGCCCCGGCATCGTCAACACCAACATCACCACGACGACCCGCTTCGTGGGCGTGGACCGCGAGGAAGAACAGCGCCGCCGCACCCGCAGCACCCGGCTGTACGGCAAGCGCAACTACCCACCGGAGAAGGTCGCCGACGCGATTCTGCGCGCCGTGGCCCGCAACCAGGCCGTGGTCCCGGTCACGCCGGAGGCCCGCGGCGCGCACCTGCTGTCCCGCTTCGCCCCCAAGGCCCTGCGCGCCCTGGCCAGGCTCGAACCCAAGGGGTGACCCCGCTTCCCACGGGCGAGGCCCACCAGTCACCAGTCACCAGTCACCAGTCACCAGTCACCAGTCACCAGTCACCAGTCACCGCGTAACGCTCGGGCGTCGGCGGGGTTGCGGGGCGGCTGGTGGGACACCGGAAAGGAGTCGTGCGCCCATGGACGGACGTGCGGTACCGAGCGGGCACGGGCACGGGCACGGGGACCAGGGCGGGACCGCTGGGACCGGTGGGACCGGTGAGCGTCCTGCGGGCGGCAGCGCCGAGCGCGAGCCGGGCAGCGGCGCGCGCATCGCGCCGCGCCGGGTCTCCTTCGACTGGGACGGGACACCCCTGCACTGGATTCCGGGCGAGCCGACGGCCACCCATGTGATCAACGCGCTGCACCTGCTGCTCCCGGCCGGCGAGCGGTGGTTCGTGAAGGTCTTTAAGGAGGCTCTGCCGCTGGTCACCGACCCGGACCTGCTGCGCGACGTGAAGGGGTTCATGGGCCAGGAGGCCACGCACAGCACGCAGCACACCTACGTCCTCGACCACCTCGCGGCCCAGGGGCTGGACACCGCGCCGTACCTGCGCCGCTTGGACTTCCTCTTCGACGTCCTGCTCGGCGACAAGCCGCCGTTCAGGCAGCCGGTGCCCCCACGCGAGTGGTTGCGCTTCCGGCTTGCGGTCATAGCGGCCATAGAGCAGTTCACGGCCGTGCTCGGCGACTGGGTGCTCGGCGCCGACGCGCTGGAGGACGCCGAGACCGACCCGGTCATGCTGGACCTGCTGCGGTGGCACGGCGCCGAGGAGGTCGAGCACCGTTCGGTCGCGTTCGACATGTACCAGCACTGCGCCGGCACCGGCGCGACCGGCTACGCGCGACGGCTGTACGCGATGGCCGTGGTGGCACCCGTGATGTTGTGGCTGTGGGCGTCGGGCACCGCCTACCTGTTGCGCCACGATCCGCTACTGGGCCGACGCCTGCGGTATTCGCTGCGCGAGCACAACCGGGCGGTGGCCAAGGGGTTGTTGCCCACCTGGGGCGAGTTGGGCCGAGCGATACCCCGCTACATGAAGCGGTCCTACCACCCCTCGCAGGAGGGCTCGCTGCGCCGGGCCGTGGAGTACCTGGCCTCCTCCCCCGCGGCTCGCTCGGCGGCAGGCGCGTTCGCCCGCGCCACGCTGTAGGAGCCCGCCGACAACCACCGTCCAACCCACCCACGACCCCGCCACCGCACGAAGCCGCAACGCAACAACGCAGCCGCGGACACAGGAAACGCGTAGCAGTAGACAGGCAGCAGGCAGCAGGCAGCAGGCAGCACTACGACAACGCGGCCCGCGCGCACGACGACCGCACAGCACTCGATGGCTACCGCGATGAGAACAACGAGGACGACACAGTCACCGGAAGAAAGAAAGGGGCACAGCGTGTCGGAAACAACCGCCGAACCGGCCGCATCCCCTGAGTACCGCATCGAGGAGCTGGCCCACCGCAGCGGCGCCACGGTCCGCACCATCCGCGGGTACCAGGACCGCGGCCTGCTGCCGAGGCCCGAGCGGCGCGGGCGGGCCAACGTGTACGGAGACGCGCACTTGGCCCGGCTCCAGCAGATCGCCGCGCTGCTGGAGCGCGGCTACACGCTCTCCAGCATCAAGGAACTCCTTGAGGCGTGGGACGCGGGCCGCGACTTGGGCGGGGTGCTCGGGCTGGTCGCCGAGGTGGAGGGCCCGTGGACCGACGAGAAGGCCGCCCGGATCACCCGGGCGGAGTTGGCCGACCGGTTCGGCGGGACCCCCGACCAGGCAGCCATCGCGGAGGCCGTCGAACTGGGCATCCTGGAGCCGGACCCCGACTGCTCGGATGTCTACGTGGTGCCCAGCCCCCGGGAGCTGTCGGTGGCGGCGGAACTCCACGCGGCTGGGGTGCCGCTGTTGGCCATCGCCGACCACGTACGGGAGGTGCGCGGTCAGATCGAACACATCGCGGTCCGGTTCCTGGACTTCACGACGGAGCACGTGTTCCAGCACTACCTGGACCACCCTCCGACGGACGCCGAGGCCCAGGAGGCGGCGTTCCTGATCCGCCGCTTCCGCCCGCTCGCGCAGCAGACCATCGACGCGGAACTGGCCCGCGCGATGCGGGCGGTGGCCACCCGGTACCTGCACCACCACCTCGACCAGTTCGGTCCGCTGCCCCGCCCGGACGGCCCCCGGCCCGGCACCCTCCAGCCCGCCGCGGCTCACCCCCACCCTCGCCGGCCAGGCGGCGCCCAACCCTCGCCCGACTCCCGACCAGCCCCCGAGCCGGCTGACCCACCCGACGCCCAGAACGTCACCCGGTCAGGGCCCCCGCCCGACGCTGTCACCAGCAGCGGGGACAGCGGACCGGTCGGAGGGCGAACCGACAGCGGGCCGGGGGACCGGAGCGCCCCTCAACCACCGGCTGGAGGCCCCGGCGTGCGGGACGAGTGGCGACGACCTGAAGGCGACCAGGCGGAGGTCGCGCTGCCCGCTGAAATCGTCCGCATTGTGCGGGAGTTGGTCGGCGACGCCAACGTGTCCACCTTCATAGCGGGCGCGGCGGAGCGCGAGGTGTGGGCCCGCCGCATGGACCGCCTGGCCATACCCGAGGCTCCGCCCGCGGAGCCCGGCGGTTGAACTACCGGGGTGTGGGCCGCCCGGCCCGGCCGCCTCAGTTCCAGCCCCACCCGCGCCAGCCTGTCTCCACACCCACATCCACACCCACACCCAGCTCAGCCCGCGCCGCGACCAGCCCACCTCCCAGTCCCGCGCCCACGGCGCACCACTCCACCCACACAATCCCTCCGGCATCATGGGAAGGCATGAGACCTACGAACGTCCCGCCCGGTTCGCCGGGCGGAAATGGCGGGAGCGGGGCCGGGGCGTACGGGCCCGGCGGGCGGCGTATCGACAGTACGGAGAGCGCCGTGGCCGCGGTGCTGGCCGTCGCGGAGCGGTACGGGCGCCAGGCCAGCGTGGAGCACTCCATCGGGGCGGATCAGTCGGGACGCCGCCTCGCCGCCGGGGCGTTCTCCGTCTCCGACCCGGACGGCTCACTCCCGCACGAGGCGTTCATCGAGATCCCAGGGCGCCCGACCGTACAGATCCACACGTTCAGCGAGGGCGACGCGAACATCACCCTGGACACCGTGGAGTTCACCGGCGTCCCGCGCGAGCAGGCGCCCGCCTTCCTCGACGCCGTCTTCGGCGGGCGGGCCTGGATACGCACCCGGTTGTTCCCGGCCTCCCAGATGCTGATCGTTCCGCTGCCCGGCGACGTCACGTACAAGGAGCCGGTCCTGGGCCCGGGGAACCTCACGCCCTGGCTGAACAGCATCATTCGCTGAGGCGAAACCCGGCGTGTCGGTGCGGCCCCACGCGCGGGCACGCGCGGCGGCCTCGCACGCCAGGCCGGCAGCGCGAGCCAGACCGGCGTCGTGGGTCAGACCGGGAGCCGCGCGGGCCGGGTCGGCGAGCGAAGGTCGCGCGCCGGGGCTGGGGGCGGCCAGTCGACGCGTCAGGACGGAGGGGCGAGCGGAGGTGGCAGGAGGAGAAGCGGGCCACGGCGTCAGAGGCCCGGCGCGCCCCATACCGGGAACCAGCGGCCCAGGTCCTTCTCGATGCGTAGGTCGTCGGTGAGCAGGGCGCGGACCTGGAGTTCGAGTCCGTTGTCCCGCTTGGTGGACGCGTCGGGCAGTGGGGCGAAGGGGTAGAAGGTGCCGCGCTTGTAGAGGTAGACGAGCGCGAGGGAGCGGCCTTGCGCGTCGCGGAAGCCCAGCAGCGAGCAGAGGAGTTGGGGACCGAACCCGCCGTCGCGCAGCGTGGTGTTGACCGCGTGCAGGTCGTTGACCAGGCCGGCGGTGTCGTCCGGGGCGTGCTGGGTGAGGAGCCAGGTGAAGCCGTAGGCGTCCTGACTGAACTCGACGGGAATGCCACCGCGCTCGGTGTCGGCGTCGAGTAGGTCGCGTACCTCGCGTTGAAGGCCGGCGAACGCGCCGCCCTCCACGCTCGCGAAGCAGACCGAGCCCTGCCCGGTCGGCGTGAACCCCGCGCCGGACTCCAGGGTGATCGCCGCCGACGGCAGTGCGAACAACTGGTCGAGGTTCGGACGGGCCGGCTTGCTGCGGCCGAGCAGGGTGTCCAAGAAGCCCACGAAGATCGTCCTTTCAGAGGCGGGAGGGGAGGGGGGAGGTGGGAGGGGGGGCGGGGCGGGAGGGGAGGCAAGCCCGACAGTCGCGTCGCCCAGACCAGCCCCACCCCATCCCGCCAATACCGCGAGCCGCGCATCGGACGAGGCAATCGCCAGAGCCGTCCCGAAGCGACGGCCAGACCGACCGGCAGACCGACCGCCAGGCCGCCGACCAGAGCGACCGCCGGGCGACGACCGCAGAGACCGCCTGACCACGACGACCGCAGCGACCGGCTGACCGGCTGACCGGCGACACCGAAGCGACCGCCGACGAACTCGGAAGGGCTGACCGACGAGGCCGGGCCCGAGCCGGGGGCCGAAGCAGGCCACCCGGTCAGAGGCTGGTCGGGCTCTGGCCAGAAGCGCGGGAGACCGGCGAACGGAGCGAGGGGAGAGACGGGGGCGGGGCAATCAGGGTCGGCCGAGCTGTGCGGAGATGCGTCCGAGCTGGTCCAACCGCTGCTCCAGCGTCGGGTGCGAGGACATCAGCTTGCTGAGGCTGCTGCCGGAGAAGGCGGGGGCGAAGTAGAACGCGTTGTACGGCTCGGCCTGTCGCAGGTCGCGGGTGGGGATGCGGGCCATCTCGCCGGTCACCTTGGTCAGCGCGGCGGCGAGCGCGGAGGGTCGGCCGGTCAGCAGCGCGGCGGCGCGATCCGCGGAGAGTTCGCGGTAGCGCGAGAGCAGCCGGGTCAGCAGAAAGCTGATGACGTAGACGACGGCGCTGACGAGCGGGATGACGAGTAGGGCGATGCCAAGGCCGTTGTCCCGGTTGTTGCCCCGCGTGAGTCCGCCCCACAGGGCAATCCGGGTGATCAGTCCGGCCAGTACGCCGAGGAAGGAGGCGATGGTCATGACCGCGACATCACGGTGCGCGACGTGCGACAGCTCGTGCGCGATGACCCCCTCCAGTTCCTCCGGTTCCAGCCGGCGCATCAGCCCGGTCGTGGCGCAGACCAGCGACTTCTCTTGGCTGCGGCCGGTGGCGAAGGCGTTCGGTACGTCGCTGTCGGCTATGGCCACCCGGGGCTTGGGCATGTCGGCGAGGGCGCACAGCCGGTCCACGGCGCCATGCAGCTCGGGTGCCTGCTCGGGAGTGACCTCGCGCGCGCCCATGCTGAACGCCGCGATCCGGTCGCTGAACCAGAACTGGGCGATGAACATCCCGCCCACCAGCAGCACGATCATGGGCCACGCGTTACCCAGCAGCGCCACCAGGACGCCGACGAGTACCACGTACAGCAGCCCGATCAGGAACATCGTGCTCACCATGCGCGTGGCCAGCCCGCGGTCCGGCGCGAATCGCGTACGTGACATAAGCCCCTCCTCTGCGCTCTCTTACGATTCTCCCCCTTTGTGGGGTATTCGTGAGATAAGTGCAGACCTCGGGCGCTGTGAGCGGAGCGCGGCCCAGGGGCGGAGAAAGGTGCGCGACCGGTCGTGCGGGGGCCTCGACACACTCTGGCGAAGGAGTGCCACCAGCCTCCCTGGACCAGACAACCGCGCAGGTCAACGCGGGTGCGGCGGGGGTACGGGGAACGCCGATTCCGATCCGGCACGCTCCTGCGCCGACCAGGTGTGAGGCGCGCCGTTGCATCGCCGAGCGGGGTTCTCGGCCGGTCGCCGGTCGGCCAGACCGGCCCAGCCGCGCGCCTCGGCCGACCGGTACGGAGCACAGCGCCGCGCCGGCCCGGCCCAGCGCCTGGGCGCGGCCGACCGGCGCGGTGCGGGGTGTGTTCCGCCGCGAAGTGGCGGAGGTGGCATAGGGGTGGGGGGTAAGAAAGGGGTGGGGGTAGTGGAGGAGGGTGGGGTCAGGTGGCGCGGAGGAAGGCGCTCGTGGCGACCTGGCCGATCATGCGCAGCCGGGTGTCGCCCGCGAGACGCTTCTCGGTGGCCTCGCGTACGCCGGCCCACCGGCCGTCTCCGTAGTCGTCCATCACGATCACCGCGCCCGGCGCGGCCACCTGCTCGACCCACTCCAGGTCGTTGGCGACCCCCTCGAACGAGTGGTCGCCGTCGATGATCAGGACGCCGTACTGCCGGTCGGACAGCTCCTCGCGTACGGCGGGGTCTTCCGAAAAGCCCTTGCGCAGTCGCAGCCGCGCGTCCTCGACGCCGGCGTACGCGAGGTTCGCGCGCACCACCGCCTCCGTGACGGGAGTGCCCGACGGGTCGGAGGAGATCTCGAAGCCGGGCTGGAGCTGCACGGGGGAGAGCGGGTCAACGATGGTGAGCTGATACGGAAGGCCGGTCCGCAGCAACTGGCGGGCCATGCCACCGGCGAACAGCCCGTACAGCGTGCCGATCTCCAGGATCTCGCCGTTCGGCGGGTTGAGCAGCGGCGTGGCGGCGAGCTTGCCGAGGATGTTGCGGGTGGAGCCGGCGATGCGCCCGACGCCACGGTTCTCCAGCTCCACCAGGGTGCGGTAGGCCAGAACGGTTTCCTTGTACGCGCCGTCGCGTCCGGTCACGACGGCGATCTGAGCAGCGAGTTCCACGATCTCTTCGCGGCTTGGCTGCCGGTCGGTCAGCCTGCCGTCGCGCCCGAGCAGCAGGTCAGTGGAGTGCGCGCGGCGCAGCTCCTCGCGGAGGACGGTGAGTTCACGGCGGGCTGAGCGAAGCTTTCTGTCAATGCGCTGGTCGAGCTGGTCAAGTACGGGCCGCAGCGCGCGACGGGCGGAACGGGAAGCGATCAGGGTGCTGTGGAACTTCACACAGCGGACCCTAGGCGCGCGCCCCGGCGCTGTGAAGCCGTGTCAGCCAGCCGTTGAAGGCCGTCAGTCAGATGAACTACATGGTCAGCGCCTGTCCTCTGGCCATTCACCAGAGGTTGCCCAAGCCGCCACCTACCGGCCACCGTGCGAGAGGGGGCGACCCCGAGTCGTACCCCCTCTCACGTGACCGCCGCCCACGGACGCCTGCCCTCTCCCTTCGCCCCCCGACCCCGAGCCGCCCCCGCCCGAGCCACCGTGCCCCGGAGCCACCGCGCCCCCGAGCCGCCGCGCCCCCGCAGCCCGCGTTCCTAGCCGTTGAGCTGGGCCAGGCCCTCCGTCGCGATCTTCTCGAAGACCGCGGGGTCGGCGGCGAAGACCGAGTCGGGGATCGGGGCGTGCAGCACGATCTCGTCGAAGCCGAGCTCCGCGTGCGCGCCGGCGAAGTCCACGAACGCCCCCACCGAGTCCAGGGGCCGGTCCGGGGTGAAGCCGGTGAGCAGGATCTTCTCCAGCTCGCCGACGTCACGACCCGTCTCCGCGCACGCCTCGCCGAGCCGCTCGACCTGTCGACCGATGGCCGCGAGCGAGTCGGCGGTGGTGGCGTCCTCCGCCAACTTCGGATCGCCGGTGGTCACCCACGCCTGCCCGTACCGCGCGGCGAGCCGCAGCCCGCGTGGCCCGGTCGCGGCGACCGCGAACGGGAGCCGGGGCCGCTGCACGCAGCCGGGTATGTTCTGCGCCGCACCGGCCGCGTAGTAGGCGCCCTCGGCGGTCACCTCGCCCTCCACCAGGAGTTGGTCGAGCAGTGGCACGAACTCGCCGAACCGCGCCGCCCGCTCACGCGGCGACCACGGCTCCTGACCACTCCCCAGCAGCGTCGTCGCGTCGAACCCCGAGCCGCCCGCGCCGATGCCCAGCGTGATCCGGCCGCCGGAGATGTCGTCGAGCGTGATGAGTTCCTTGGCGAGCGTCACCGGATGGCGGAAGTTCGGCGACGTGACCAGCGTGCCGAGGCGTATGCGAGAGGTCGCCGTGGCGGCGGCGGTCAGCGTCGGGATGGCGCCGAACCACGGGCCGTCACGGAAGGTCCGCCAGGACAGGTGGTCGTAGGTGTAGGCGGTGTGGAAGCCGAGGTCCTCGGCGCGCTCCCACTCCGCACGACCACCGTCGGACCAGCGGCGGATCGGCAGAATCACGGTGCTCAGTCGCATGGGTCGAGAGTAGGGGCCGGGTACGACACTCCGGTACGCCGCCCACCAACCGCGCCACCCCCGCCCCCGCCTCGTCGCCGGCCCACCCGCGACACCTTTCGCGCGAGACGGCTCACATCCGCCCGCCGACACCCCTTGCGCGAGACGGCTCACATCCACCCGCCGACGCGCCCGCGCCCGCCAGGCCACCCGCCACCCGACCAGCCCCACCGCCGCACGCTCGTCCGCCCGTCACCAAGCCGCCCGCCGACCCGTCCGCGCCCGCCAGGCCATCCGCCAGTCCCACCCCGCCGCACGCCCGCACGCGGAAGCCGCGCACCACGCGCGCCCCCCACGCCCCGCGCGCCACCGCGAACACCACCTCACACGCATCAGCGGACGACGACCCCCGCGCCGGTCAGGCCCCCAGCCTCACCCAGGCCCCCCGTCAGCCTTCGTCGAGCGTTCCGGTGGCCGGCGCGGGCAGGCCGAGCAGGTCGCGCATCGACCCCGCCGCCCTGACGGCGGCATCAGCGCAGCAGTTGTTGAAGAGGACGTGTACCTCGTCCGCCTGCTCGGCCAGCGCGCGGACGCGGGGCGTCCACTCCGACAGTTCGGCGGGCGTGTAGTCGTGGCGGAACCGGTCCTCCTTGGAGCCGGTCCCCCAGGCGTCGCTGCGGCCGTGGAAACGTACGACCGCGAGCTGGGGCCGGGTGACCCGCGCGACCGGTGGTATGGAGGTGGGCAGCGTCCGCGCCATGTCCACGGCCACCGCAGACGCGTCCAACTCGGTCAGCAGGTCGGCCGTCGCGGCTTCGCGGTCCTCCTGCCACCAGCCGGGGTGCCGGAACTCCACGGCCATCGGCCAACCCGCCGCGCGCTCACGGCACCGGCGCAGGTACGCCTCCGCCGACCTGCCGGGCGCGAGGTGGCGCGGGAACTGGAAGAGCACGGTCCCCAACCGTCCGGCGCCTCGCAACGGTTCCAGCGCTCCACTGAACCGGCTCCACACCTCGTCCAGCAGCCCCGGGTCGGTGCCGGCCCGGGGCCCCTGGCGGGCGAGCGCCGGGCGCAGGTCGGCCGGCAGCGCGCCGGCCCGTGTCGGATGCCCGGTGAGCAGGGAGAACGCCTTGACGTTGAAGCGGAAGTCGGCCGGTGTGCGCGCGGCCCAGAGCTGGCTGTTACGCGCGCTCGGCAGGCCGTAGTAGGTGGCGTCCACCTCCACCACCGGAAACCGGCTGGCGTAGTGCCGCAGTCTGCCCTCCGGGTCCCGGTGGCCAGTCGGGTACCAACCGCTGGCCACCAACGCCTTGTCCGTCCATGAGCAGGTGCCGACCCGTATCCGTCCCATGTCGCCCGTCTTCCCCGGGCCCGGCCGCGTCAACGTCCCTGGGCGCCCAGCGGCCTCCGCCGCGTCGACCGACGCCTGCTCGAAGCTCCCCCAGCGGACCTGGGAGACCTGGGAGGACCTGGACGGCCTGGGAGACCCGGACGGCCGGTCACCGCTCAGCGACGCCTGGTCCCCACCGCGACCCGACCCCCGGACCCGGCACCGGCCCCGGCCCCGGCCCCGCTTCCAGGCTGGGCCCGAGCCCCCTGACCCCGACCCCGATCCCCCCGCTGCCCGAACCGCGAGGGGGCGTGCGCAGGCCCCGGCACGCCCGTACGCACACCAGTGCGGAGCGATGCGGAAGGATGGCAGGCGTGACCCCAGCTACCGAGCAGCAGCCCGAGCCCCCCGCGACCGACGGCGCGGACGCCGCGCCCGCGACCGACGACGCGCCCGCCGTCCCCGCGGCCCCCACCGTGCCCCGGCTCATCGCGACCGACCTCGACGGCACCCTGTTGCACGACGACAAGTCCGTGTCCGAGCGCACCGTCGCCGCCCTGGCAGCCGCCGAGGCCGCGGGCATCGACGTCTTCTTCGTCACCGGTCGCCCGGCCCGCTGGATGACCGTCGTCAGCGACCACGTACACGGTCACGGCCTGGCCATCTGCGCCAACGGGGCGGCGGTCGTGGACCTGCACCAGGAGCCCCGGTTCGTCCGCGTACGCCCGCTGCTGCCCGAGGACGCGCTCGCCGTCACGCACGCGCTGCGCGCCGCCGCGCCGGGTACCGCGTTCGCCGTCGAGCGCACCGGTGGCATCCACCACGAACCGCAGTACCCGCCGCTCTCGTTCGACGCCGCCCTGACGCTGGGCCCCGTCGAGAAGCTGCTGTCCGAGGACGCTGACCAGGCGGAGCAGCCCGTTCTCAAGCTGCTCGCCTACCACCCCGACCTCGCCCCGGACGACTTCCTCGCCCTGGCCCGCGCGTCCGCCGGGGCACACGCCTCGTTCACCCGCTCCAGCCCCAGCGCCCTGCTGGAGATCAGCGCCCTCGGCGTCAGCAAGGCCAGCACGTTGGAGCAGTGCTGCGCCGAGCGCGGCATCACCCGCGACCAGGTGATGGCCTTCGGGGACATGCCCAACGACCTGGAGATGCTGACCTGGGCCGGCATGTCGTACGCGATGGCCAACGCGCACCCCGCCGTCCTCGCCGCGACGAGCCGACACACGCTGGCCAACAACGAGGACGGCGTGGCGGCCGTCATCGAGAGCGTGCTGAACCGCTGAGGGGACGGCCGCCCGCGGCGGGAGCGGGCGGGCGAGCCCGTCAGGACAGCGGCGCGGCTTCCTCCGCCTGTTCGCGCTCCGTCCCCGCGCGCGGCGACGTGCCCGTGCCGCGCGCCCGGCGGGCCAGCGTCAGCAGCGCGACGACGCACGCGGCGCCGAGCAGGATGCCGAAGGCGACGGTGAGCGCGGTGGTGTAGCCGTGCACGGTGGCCGCGGTCGGCGTGGGGCGTCCGGGGCGGGCCAGGTACGAGGCGGCGGCGCTGGCCGCGACCGTGTTGAGCAGGGCGGTGCCGAGCGCCGCCCCGAGTTGCTGGGCCGCGTTGTACGCCGCCGACGCGGCCCCGATCTCGTGCCACCGCATGTCCGCCGTGGCCAGGCTGGCCGTCGGGGGCATGACACAGCCGAGGCCGAGCCCGGTGAGGACCAGCGCGGGCGCGAGGTAGAGCGGCAGGATGTGCGCGCTGTCCGCCGTCAGCCAGGTCAGCAGGAACATCCCGGCGGCTGCGGCGAGCAGGCCCGGCACGATCAGCGCGGCGGGCGGCACGCGGCCGTGCAGCTTGCCGGCGACGAACGTGGAGCCGACCAGCGCCGCCACGGCGTTGATGATCAGCGTGAGGCCGGCCTCGACCGGCGAGTACCCGAGCACCGTCTGCGTGTAGTAGCTCATGAACAGGTAGAAGCCGAACATCGCGACGAACATCAGGGTGATCGCGGCGAACGCGGCGGCCCGGGCCCGGTGCGCGAGCACGCGCAGCGGCAGCAGCGGGTGCGGGGCGCGCGCCTCGACGGCCGCGAACGCCGCCAGCATCAGCACCCCGCCGACCAGCAACGCGAGCACCCTGGCCGACGCCCACCCGTGTGGTTCGGCCTCGTTGAAGGCGTAGACGAGGGCGGCGAACCCGCCCGCGCTGAGCAGGGCGCCCGCGACGTCGAGCCGCCCCCCGTCGCGGACCGGGCGGTCCCCCGGCACGAGGGCCGTGCCGCCCACGGCCAGCAGTGCCAGCGGCACGTTGATGTACAGGCACCACCGCCAGCTCGCGTACTCCGTGAGCAGCCCGCCCGCGACCAGGCCGAGCGCCGAGCCGGCGGCACCGACTGCGGCGAACACGCCGAAGGCGCGGCCCCGTTCGCGCGGGCCGGTGAAGGTGATCGTGAGCAGCGAGAGGCCGGCCGGCGCGAGCAGCGCGGCGAACACGCCCTGTAGGGCCCGCGCCGCGAAGAGCAGTTCGGCGCTGGTCGCGGCCCCGCCGAGCGCGGACGCGGCGGCGAAGCCCAGCAGGCCGACGCGGAAGGCGCGCCGGTGCCCGAGCGCGCCGCTGACCCGCCCGCCGATCAGCAGCAGACCGCCGAAGGCCAGCGCGTAGGCGGTGATGGCCCACTGCCGGCTCGCGTCGGACATGTCGAGCGCGCGCTGCGCGGAGGGCAGCGCGATGTTCACGATCGTCCCGTCCAGGACGACCAGGAGCTGAGCCGTGCTCACCGCCAGCAGCGTCCACCAGCGCCGCCGTCCCGCTGAGGCCGGCTCCCCCGACGTTTCTTCCATGATCCACGCACCACCTAACAGTGTTTGGAATTGCCTAACGACGTTAGAGACGGCGAACAACGTACTACACTGGCCCGACCGGTCACGGCCCCCGAGGCGCCGGCACCGGCCGGCCGACCGCCTCGGCCACGGGCCCCGCACGGGGGCGGCCCGGTGCGCCAGCGGAAGCGGAAGCGGTGGGACAGCGGGACCAGTGCGATAGCGACCGGTGCGGCAGCGGAACCGGTGGGGACAGCGGAACGGCCCAGCGCGTCTGGGCGTCGGACGAAAGTGGGACACCGTGGGTGAAGCGCGCGGCCAGCGCGGCGGCGGGGACGTACGGAGCGTGTGGCTGCGGCCCCGGCGCACCTCGCGCGGCGAGCCCCCGCTGTCCCGCGCGCGCATCGTCGAGGCCGCCGTCGCCCTGCTCGACGAGGAGGGCATCGACCGGCTCACCATGCGACGGCTCGCGGAACGCCTCGCCGTCATGGCCCCGTCGCTGTACTGGCACGTCGACACGAAGGACGACGTCATCGACCTCGCCGTGGACGCGATCTTCGGCGAGGTGCCCCCGGCCGCGGACCGGACCGGGGACTGGCGGGCCGACGCGACCGCCGTGCTGACCGCGTGGCGCGCCGCGCTGCTACGTCACCCGTGGGCCGCCGCGGTCCCCGCCCGCCGCCGGCCGACCATCGGCCCGCACTTCCTGGCCTGGATGGAGATCCTCCAGGCCACGCTGGTGCGCGCGGGCTTCACCGATAAGGGCCTGTCCGCCGCGACCTGGGCGCTCTACAACCACGTGATGGGCTCGGCCGCGTCCGAGACGGCCCTGCACATCACGGACGAGGAACGCCGGTTGGGCCAGGAGCAGTTGCGGGCCAACAGCGACCGGTATCCGACCCTGGCGGAGCGCGGCTACCTCTACGACGACGACTGGGACGGCAGCTTCACCACCGGCCTCGGCTACCTGCTCGACGGCCTGGAGGCCCAGCTCAAGCAGACCCCTTAGCCCTTCCTCGGGCTCCGAGCCCCGCCCGACCTCCTGCGTTCCCCGGGTCCCCGGGCTGCTGGGCTGGCTGGGCTGGCTGGCCGGCTGCTGGACTGGCAGGCTGCTGGACTGGCCGGCCGGGTACGTGCCCAGCCCCCACGCCCGCCGACGAACCCACCCGCCGTCGAACCCGTCCCCCCCCACGCCCCACCTACCGCAGCCGGCGCTCACTCACCCACGACCCCACCTCACAGCGGCGCCTCCCACACCACGGTCGTCCCCCTGCCACCGCCGCTCTCACCCTCCCCACCGGCGCCGGAGCCACTGGCACCCTCGCCGCCGCCGGAGGCCGCCCCCGTCGCGTCCCCAGCACGAACGAGGCCGGGCCCGTAGCCGCTGGAGCCGCCCAGCGCCTCCGCGCGGCGGGCCAGGTTGCGCAGCCCGCTGCGCCGGCCGCCCGCCGGGATGCCCACGCCGTCGTCGGAGACCGTCAGGCGTACCCCGTCGCGCCCGTCGGGCAGCCGCACCGTCGCGTCCACGACCACCTCGATACGCGAGGCGCGGGCGTGCCGGAACGCGTTGGACAGCGCCTCCCGCAACGCCGCGATCAGGTTCTTGCCGGTCAGCTCGGACACCCGGGCGTCCACGGCGCCCACGAAGGCGGCCGACGGCTGGAAGCCCAGCGGCACGGCCGCCGTCCCGATCTCGCGCAGCACCCGGGTCCGCAGCCCGGCCGGCGCCTCGGTCGGGCCCTGCTGGAGGGCGAAGATCGCGGTGCGCACCTCCTGGATGGTGGCGTCCAGCTCGTCCACGGCCTTGCCGATCTTGTCCTGGACCGCCGGCACGATCGCCTTGCGCTGCGCGCCCTCCAGCATCATCCCGGTCGCGAACAGCCGCTGGATGACCAGGTCGTGCAGGTCGCGCGCGATCCGGTCACGGTCCTCGTACACCGCGAGCCGCTCCCGGTCCCGCTGGGCGTCGGCGAGCACCAGGGCGAGGGCGGCCTGCGCGGCGAACTGCGTGGCCAGGGTGCGTTCGGTCTCCGTGAACGGGCGCGCGCCGCGCTTGCGGGGCGTGGTCAGGATGCCGAGCACCCGGGAGCCGCTGCGCAGCGGCAGCATCATGCTCGGCCCGAACCGATGGGAGATGCTCGTCGTCATGCGCGGGTCGGTCGCCGAGTCCTCGACGAAGATCGGTTCGCCGCCCATCAGGTGCGGCACGATCGGCGCCTCGGGCGCGACGACCGTACCCAGCAGGCCCATCGGCTCGTCGGCGTCCACGGCCACGATCTCCAGGCCGCCGGCCTCGGTCGGCAGCAGCACGATGCCCGCCGTCGAGTCCGCCAGCCGCCTGGCCTTCTCGGCCACGACGACCAGCGCGTCCTCCGCGTCGTTGGCGGACAGCAGGGCGGTGGTGACGGCGACCGAGCCGTCGATCCAGCGCTCGCGCTGTCGGTCCTCCTCGTCGCGGCGCGCGTTGCCGACGGCGAGCGCGGCCTCGACCGCGAGCACCCGCACCAACTGCCGGTCCGACGCGCTGAACGGGCCGCCGTCGCGCTCCGCCAGGTAGAGGTTGCCGAAGTTCTCCCCCAGCGCCCGGAGCGGCACCGCCAGGAAGGTGCGCATCGGCGGCCGGCTCGGCGGGAACCCCGCCGCGTACGGGTCGTCCGTGAGGTCGTCGAGCCGCGTCGGCTCGGGCGGCTCGGCGAGTCCGCTCGGCAGCCCGGCCGCCGGCGGCGAGTCGTCCGCCGGCGCCGCGAGCCGCTCGCGGACGTCGTCGCCGACGCCGTACGAGACGAAGTCGGAGAACCGCGCGCCCGAGGCGGTCATGACGCCGATGGCGGCGTAGCGCGCGTCGACCAGCTCGGCGGCGCTCCGCACCAGCCGGTCGAGGGTGACGTGCAGGTCGAGGCCGGCGCCGACCGAGCGCATCGCCTCCAGGAGGCGCGGCACGCACGCGGTCAGCTCCGCCGGCAGGCCGCGCAGGTCGCGGGTGGCGGCGGTGGCGGCCTCCAACGGGTCGCGCGGCGGCCCGCCCTCCACCGCGCCCCCGGCCGCGCCCACCCCCGCTCCCGCCGCCGCTGCCGTCGAACCGGCTGATTCGCTGGGCTCGGAGGCCCCCGTGTCTGCCATGGAGGCGAGCGTAGTTAGTCCCTTTTGCCAGGGAAAGTGTCAGCTTCGGCCCGGTGCCGGTGCCACCTCCCTGGCCCCCTCGTCCACCGGCTCGTGACCGCCGTACGCCCCGTCACACCGCATCGCGGGAGGGCGCTCGTTCGCACCGCTGTGCTCCGCGCCGGCGTCCGTGACGTGGCCGGCCTCCGTGGCGCGCTCACGCTCCAGCATTCGCCGGAACGGGCCGGGCACCGCGACCAGCTCGTCGTACGAGCCGCGCTGCACCACCCGCCCCGCGTCCAACACGAGCACCTCGTCCACGGCGTCGAGCCCCGCCAGCCGGTGTGTGATCAGCACGGTCGTCCGCCCCTCGGTGGCCGCCAGCAGATCGCGGGTCAACGCGTCCGCCGTCGGCAGGTCGAGGTGCTCGGCGGGCTCGTCGAGGACCAGTACGGGGAAGTCGGCGAGCAGCGCCCTGGCCAGCGCCAGCCGTTGGCGCTGGCCACCGGAGAGCCGGGCGCCGTGCTCGCCGACCAGCGAGTCGAGGCCGTCCGGCAGCCCGTCGGCCCAGTCGAGCAGCCGGGCCCCGGCCAGCGCCGCCCGCAACTCGTCCGTGCTCGCCCCCGGCCGGGCCAGCCGCAGGTTCTCGCGCAGCGAGCTGTCGAAGAGGTGCGCGTCCTGCGCGCACAGCCCCACCAGCCGGCGCACGGCGTCCCCGGCCAGCCCCGTGGCGTCCGCACCGGCCAGCGTGTACGTCCCCGCCTCCGGGTCGAGGAAGCGGAGCAGCACCTGCGCGAGCGTGGTCTTGCCCGAACCGGACGGCCCGACCACGGCCACCCGCCGCCCCGCCACCAGCTCCAGGTCCAACTCGGCGACGGCCGGCCGCCGCTGCCCCGGGTAGCGCGCCGTGAGTCCCCGTACGACCAGCGGGTGCGGCTGCTCCGGCGGGGTCGCGGCCGGGTCCGGTTCGCGGACCGGCGACGGCGCGTCCAACACCTCGTGGACCCGCTCGGCCGCCCGCCGCACCCGCTGCCGGTAGCGCACGGCACTCGGCAGACCGGCGACCGTCTCGAAGGCGGCGAGCGGGGTGAGGACGACGACCGCGAGCCACAGCCCGTCGAGCCGCCCGTCGCGCACCGCCTGCACGCCCACCCACGCGGTGGCCGAGACCGTGACGCCACAGCTCAACGCCGCGAACCCGGCACCGAGCGCGCCCGCGCCGGCGGCCCGCCGCGCGATCGTGGTGAGCAGCCCGTCGGCGCGGCGCACCGAGGCCGTACGGGTGGGCAGCGCGCCGGCCACCGTCAGCTCGGCCGTGCCCGTCAGCAGATCGACCACGCCCACCGACAGCGCGCCGCGCGCGGGCGCCAACTGCCGCTCCGTGCGCCGGGCCCACGCACTGGTCAGCAGCGGCACCCCGACGCCGGCCGCCAGCAGGCCCACCGCGAGCAACGCGCCCGCCTCCGGCAGCAACCAGGCCATGAACCCGACGGACGCGGTGCCCACGACCAGGGCCGAGCCGACCGGTAGCAGCCAGCGCAGGAAGTAGTCCTGCATCGCGTCCACGTCCGCGACCAGCCGGGACAGCAGATCGCCGCGCCGGCTCTCGCGCAGCCCCGCGGGCGCGAGCCGCTCAAGGCGTCGGTAGACCGCGACCCGCAGGTCGGCCAGCACGCGCAGCGCGGCGTCGTGCGAGACGAGCCGCTCCGCGTAGCGGAAGACGGCGCGGCCGATGCCGAACGCCCGGGTCGCGGTCACGGCCACCATCAGGTACAGCACCGGCGGCTGCTGCGAGGCCCGCGAGATCAGCCAGCCGGAGACGGCCATCAGCCCGACGGCGCTGCCCAGCGCGAGGCTGCCGAGCAGCAGGGCGAGCGCGAACCGCCCCCGCCGCTCCCGGCCCACCGCGCGCACGAGGGCTAGCGCCCCACGCTTCCGCCGGCCCGGGCCCTCCTCGGGCGCGGGCTGTGGGAGCCGCCCGCCCGTGGCCGGCTCCGCCGGCGCGTCACCGGCGACCGGGCCCATCGGCTCGGCCACCGGCTCGGCCACCGCCCGGTCCGCCCCCGAACCGTCCTGCTGCCGCGCTCCCGACCGGGCCACCCGCTCGGGGCGGCCGTCGACGACCGCCCGCGCGGCGCGAGCGGTCGCGCCCGTGGCCGCCACGGTCGGCAGCGTGTCACGCTCGCCGGCCGGCGTCGCGTCGACGGTCGGCCCGACGTGCACCACGCGGTCCGCGATGGCGAGCAGGGCCGGCCGGTGGACGATGAGCAACACCGTGCGGCCGACGGCCAGCCGGCGCACCGCGTCCACCACGAGGGCTTCCGTCTCGCCGTCCAGGTTCGCGGTCGGCTCGTCGAGCAGCAGCACCGGCCGGTCGGCGAGGAACGCCCGGGCCAGCGCCAGCCGCTGCCGCTGACCGGCGGACAGGCCCACGCCGTCCTCGCCGATCACGGTCCGCGGTCCGTCCGGCAGCGCCGTGACGAAGTCCAGCGCGCTCGCGTCGCGCAGCGCGCCCCGTACCGCCTCGTCGTCGGCGTCCGGGCGGGCCAGCCGTACGTTCTCCGCGATGGTGCCCGCGAACAGGTAGGGACGCTGCGGCACCCAGGCGACCTGGTCCCGCCAGGCCCGCCAGCCCGCGTCCGTGAGGTCGGCCAGTCGCGTGTCGCCGACGCGCACCCCGCCCCGCTCCACGCCGCTACCCGGGCCCACGAACCCGAGCACCACCTGGAGCAGGGTGGACTTGCCGGCACCGCTCGGCCCCACTACGGCCACGGTCTCGCCGGGCGCGACGGCGAACGAGGTCGCGTCGAGGGAGGGTTCGGTACGCCCGGGGTGCCGCACCACCAGGCCGTCCACCACCAGCGCGGCCGACCGCGCGTCGGGCACCCGGTCCGACCGCCCCGCGCCGCCGGCGGACGAGCCGCCCGCCGCCTCACCGGGCACACCGGGGTTCGCCGCCGCGTCACCGGACACGCGGGCGTCCGCCGCCTCGCCGGTCTCCAGAACGGCGAAGACCTCGTCGGCCGCCGCCAGCCCCTCCGCCGCCGCGTGGTACTCCGCCCCGACCTGACGCAGCGGAAGGTACGCCTCGGGCGCGAGGATCAGTACGACGAGCCCCGCGTAGAGATCCATGTCCCCGTGTACGAGCCGCATCCCGATGCCCACCGCGACCAGCGCCACCGACAGCGTCGCCAGCAGCTCCAGCGCGAACGAGGAGAGAAAGGCGATGCGCAGCGTCTTGAGCGTCGCCCGCCGGTAGTCGGAGGTGATCGCCCGAATGGACTCGGCCTGCGCCTTGGCGCGCCCGAACACCTTGAGCGTCGGCAGCCCCGCCACGACGTCGAGGAAGTGCCCGGAGAGCCGGGAGAGCAGCCGCCACTGCCGGTCCATCCGATGCTGGGTGGCCCAGCCGATGAGCATCATGAAGACCGGAATGAGGGGCAGCGTGATCACGATGATCAGCGCCGACACCCAGTCCTCGGTGACGATCCTGGCCAGCACCGCCAGCGGCACCACCACGGCGAGCCCGAGCTGCGGAAGGTAGCGGGCGAAGTAGTCGTCCAGGGCGTCGACGCCCCGGGTCGCCAGCGTGGTCAGCTCACCGGTGCGCTGGGTGCTCAGCCATCCCGGCCCGAGTTCGGTCGCCCGGGTCAGCAGCCGCATCCGCAGCTCGGACTTGACCTCGGCGCTGGCCCGATGCGCGGCGAGTTCGGTCAGCGAGGCGACCGCCGCCCGCCCCACCGCGACGCCGACCAGCAGCATCAGCGGTTCCGCCAGCCCGTCGACGGACTCGCCGCGCTGGAAGGTGCCCACCACGATCCCGGCGATGAGCATCGCCTGGGCGATGACGAGCCCGGCACCGATCAGCCCGAGGGCGACCGAGGCGAGCAGGAAGAAATGGGTGGCGCGGGCGTAGCGCAGTAGTCGCGGGTCGATTGGTTTCACGTGAAACACCGACCCGGTTTCACGTGAAACACGCACGCTGACCGTTTCACGTGAAACAGGCGCGCGGACGGTTTCACGTGAAACACCCGACCGGCCCACCGCCACCGACCGACCGCGACGGCGCCCTCGCGGGCACCGGCATCGGCATCGGCATCGGCCAACCTGGCGGCGCTCCGGGTCCGTTCAGATCTGACACCGCCGCGCCTCCCGAACCCCGCCACACGCCCGCTCACCGCACACTCCCCGCGCCGACTCATCCGTCGCGCCGACATCAGTGCGCGTCGACGGGGATGTGCTGGGTCCCGATCCGCTGCCGGAACACCCAGTACGTCCACGCCTGGTAGGCCAGCACGACGGGGGTCATGACGCCCGCGATCCACGTCATGATCTTGAGTGTGTACGGGCTGGACGCGGCGTTCTCGGCGGTCAGGCTCCACTCCGCGTCGAGCGAGGAGGGCATGACGTCCGGGAACAGCGACAGGAAGAGCATGGCCACGGCCGCCGCGATGGTGACCCCGGAGAGCCCGAAGGCCCAGCCCTCGCGGCCCCGACCGTTCATCACCAGCGCCCCGGCCAGCGCGAGCACGGCGATGACCATCGCCACGAGGCTGCCCGTGCCGCCCGAGTCGAGCTGCGTCCACACCAGGAAGGCCGCCGCGAGGGCCGCCGTCACCAGGCCGAGCCAGCCGGCGAGCCGGCGCGCCCGGGTGCGGATGTCACCGACGGTCTTCAGCGCCGCGAAGACCGCGCCGTGGAAGGTGAACAACGTGAGCGTCACCAGCCCGCCGAGCAGCGCGTACGGGTTGATCAGGTCGAGCAGGTTGCCCGCGAAGTTCTTGTCGGCGCCGATCGGCACGCCGCGCACCATGTTGGCGAAGACCGCGCCCCACAGGAACGCGGGGATCAGCGAGCACCAGAAGATGGCCCGCTCCCAGTTGCGCTGCCAGCTCTCCTCGCTGCGCTTGTGCCGGTACTCGAAGGCCACCCCGCGCACGATCAGGCAGACCAGGATGACGAGCAGCGGCAGGTAGAAGCCGCTGAACAGGGTCGCGTACCAGTCGGGGAAGGCCGCGAAGGTGGCGCCGCCCGCGGTCAGCAGCCACACCTCGTTGCCGTCCCAGACGGGTCCGATGGTGTTGATCAGCACCCGGCGCTCGGTGCGGTCGCGGGCGAGCAGCTTGGTCAGTACGCCAATGCCGAAGTCGAATCCCTCAAGGAAGAAGTAGCCCGTCCACAGGACGGCTATCAGCACGAACCAGACGTCGTGGAGGTGCATGGTCGGTCTCCGTTCCGGCCGTCGTCAGTACGCGAAGGTCATCGGCTTGTCGGCGTCCTCGGCCGACGCGGCGTCCCCGCCGCCGGGGGCCCCGGGGTCGCCAGGCTTCGGGAAACGCAGCTTCGGGTCCTTCGCCGGTGGCTTCTCGTCCACGTCGGGCCCGGCCTTGGCGTACTTGGCCAGCAGCTTCACCTCGATCACCGCGAGCACGCCGTACAGCAGCGTGAAGACGCTCATCGAGATCACCACCTCGGTCTGGCTCACGCCCGGGGACACCGCGTCCGAGGTGCGCATCAGCCCGTAGACCACCCAGGGCTGGCGGCCCATTTCGGTGAAGATCCAGCCGAAGGAGTTGGCGATCAGCGGGAAGCCCATGGTGAGCAGGCCGATCCGCCAGGACCAGGTGGTGAAGAAGGCGCTCATCTCGCGGTTCTTGGTGAGCATCAGCCGTGGGACCTCGTACTCGCCGGTCCGCTTGTCCGGCGCGAGCCACAGCTTTCGCCGGGTGGTCCACAGGCCGATCGCGCCGGCCGCGAAGGAGGCCATGCCGAACCCGATCATGAGGCGGAAGCCCCAGAAGGTCATGAAGATGCTCGGGATGTAGTCCTCGGGCTCGCCGCCGTAGAGCTTCGCTTCCCGCTCGGCGATGTCGTTGATGCCGGGCACGGAGGCCGAGAAGTTGTCGTGCGCGAGGAAGGAGAGGATGCCGGGGACGCTGAACTCGACGCTGTTGTGGCCCTCGCTCACGTCGCCGATGGCGAAGATCGAGAAGGGCGCCGGCGCCTCGGTCTCCCACAGCGCCTCGGCGGCGGCCATCTTCATCGGCTGCTGCTCGAACATCACCTTGCCGAGCCGGTCACCGCTGATCGCGGTGCCGAGCCCCGCGATCACCGCGATCACCAGCGCGGCCCGCAGCGAGGAACGCATCGCGCCGACCTGCCGGCGCTGCTTCTCCGGGAGTTCCTCGCCCCGGTCCTGGGCGCGCTTGGCGCGCAGCAGGTGGTACGAGGCGATGCCGACGACGAAGGCCGCGCCGGTGAGGAAGGCCGCGGTCAGCGTGTGGAAGACGACGACCAGGGTGGTGTTCTGGGTGAGCACGGCCCACATGTCCGTCAGCTCGGCCCGGCCGGTGGCCTTGTCGATCGAGTAGCCGACGGGGTGCTGCATCCAGGAGTTGGCGGCCAGGATGAAGTACGCGGAGAGCGTCGTGCCGATGGCGACGATCCAGATGCACGCGCAGTGGATCTTCTTCGGCAGCTTGTCCCAGCCGAAGATCCACAGCCCGATGAAGGTGGACTCGAAGAAGAAGGCGATCAGCGCCTCCATGGCGAGGGGAGCGCCGAACACGTCGCCGACGAAGCGCGAGTAGTCGGACCAGTTCATGCCGAACTGGAACTCCTGCACGATGCCGGTGACGACACCCATCGCGATGTTGATCAGGAAGAGCTTTCCCCAGAACTTCGTCGCGTGGAAGTACTTCTCCTTGCCCGTGCGCACCCAGGCGGTCTCCAGACCGGCCGTGAACGCCGCGAGGCTGATCGTCAGCGGAACAAAGAGGTAGTGGTAGACGGTCGTGATGCCAAATTGCCACCGTGCCAGGGTCTCCGGAGCCAGAGCCAGGTCCACGTCGTGTCTCCTTGCCGTCTTGCTGAGCCGCGCACCCGCCGGGGCGATCCGCCCGATTGATCACGGTCAAAGGGGGATGCATCAGACGAGCTTGTGAACGCGTTCACATTCACAAGGAATTATGACGCACATACTTTCGTCAGCCCGCACCGGGGGTCCCCCGTCCCCGCCCGGCACACCACCCCCACCCGGCCCCGCCCGGCCGGCCCCACCAGCGCGACGAGCCGACCCGCACGCCCCACCTACCGCCGAACACCCCACCACCAGCACGGAATACGCCCCCGGCCACCCACGACACCGCTGCCCGACCCACACCCCACCCCGAGCCCACCCGCCACCGCCCCAGCCACCTCGCGCCCCTATGACGTGGCACACCCTGTGGCAAACGCCACTTTCCGCACCCGCGATCCACGGCCCGATCGGCGGCCAGCGGGCCAAGCCCGCCAGGACGCGCCCCAGCCCAGCAGCCGCACGAGCCGGGTCACCGGAGACGCCTCCCATGCCCGCGCCCACAGGCGTACCGCGGCGCACGGCACGCGGCACGCGAAAGGGCGCGGCCGAAGCCGCGCCCTCGTACATCGCGCCGGTGGTGCCGGGCCCCGGAAGCCCGCTCAGGGGTCCCGGAATCGGCAGACCGCTCAGAGCTCCTTGCGGAACGCCTCCGCCGCCTTCAGGAACAGGTCGTTCGCCTCGGTCTCGCCGATCGTGATCCGTACGCCGTCGCCCTGGAACGGCCGGACGACCACGCCACCGCGCTCGCACGCCGCCGCGAAGTCCAGCGCGCGGTCGCCGAGCCGGAGCCAGACGAAGTTGCCGTGCGACTCGGGGACGGTCCAGCCCTGCGCGACGAGCGCCTCGTAGACCCGGGTCCGCTCCTCGACCAGCGCCGCCACCCGCTCGCTCAGCGCGTCCTCGCTGCGCAGCGACGCGATGGCCGCCTCCTGCGCCACCTGCGTCACACCGAAGGGCACCGCCGTCTTGCGCAGCGCCGCCGCCACCGGATCGTGGCCCACCGCGAAGCCGACCCGCAGCCCGGCCAGCCCGTACGCCTTGGAGAAGGTCCGCAGCACGCACACGTTGGGGCGGTTCCGGTACAGGTCGATCCCGTCCGGGACGTCCTCGTCGCGGATGAACTCGCGGTACGCCTCGTCCAGCACGATCAGGATGTCGGACGGCACCTGGTCGAGGAAGCGCTCCAGCTCCGCGCGGCGGACCACGGTCCCGGTCGGGTTGTTGGGGTTGCACACGAATATCAGTCGGGTCCGCTCGGTGACCGCGGCGAGCATCGCGTCCAGGTCGTGGCCCTCGTCGGCCGTCAACGGCACCGGCACCGGCGTCGCCCCGGCGATCTGCGTGACGATCGGGTACGCCTCGAAGGAGCGCCAGGCGAAGATGACCTCGTCACCCGGCCCGGCCGTCGACTGCACGAGCTGCTGCGCGATACCCACCGAGCCGGTGCCGGTGGCCAGGTGCTCGATCGGCACCTCGAACCGGTTGGACAGCTCGGCCATCAGCCCGGTGCAGGCCAGGTCGGGGTAGCGGTTGAGCGCACCGGCGGCGCGCACCGCCTCCTCCAGGACGCCGGGCAGCGGCGGGTAGGGGTTCTCGTTCGAGGACAGCTTGTACGTGGTCGCGCCACCCGGCGCCGCCGCGGCGGGCTTGCCTGGCTTGTAGGTCGGAACGCCGTCGAGCGCAGCGCGTAGCTTGGGGCTCTTTTCAGACACCGCAGATCCTCCTTGAACCGTTCCGGGCACAGCAGTCACCTAACAGACACGCAATACTGTTTACCTTATGAGGATTCCCCCGGGTGCCGTAAAGACCAAGGGGAGCGCCCTTCCGCTGGCTGTGCGCCGGTAGCGAGCGCCGTGGCGCGCTTCACCCGTGAGAGTGAGTTGAGACCTCTCCGAAACATAAGCCAATCAGCAGGCACGACCGGCGCGTGGCCGAGCAGAGACCCAGCAGAGCTACCAACTGCCTTGATTTCCAAGGTTATTAAGGGTTGTTGCTCATGCAGAATCGTGCCTGTTGACAGTGGATTACCGATTCCTCCGAACGCACCCATCGAGCCCTACTATCGGCTCGCCATGACAGCAGCAGGGAAGCACCAGGTGAGCCGGTCGACCGGCCGCCGGCTGGGGCGAGCGGGCATCCGGGACGTGGCCGCCGCAGCCGGGGTCTCGATCACGACCGTCTCCGACGCGCTCAACGGCAAGGGACGGCTACCGGATGCCACCCGTCGCCACGTCCGCGAGGTCGCCGACCGGCTGGGCTACCGCCCCTCCGCCGCGGCCCGCACGCTCCGTACCGGCAAGTCAGGTCTCATCGGACTGACCGTGACCACGTACGGGGATGAACCTTTCACCTTCACCGAGTTCGCCTACTTCGCCGAGATGGCCCGCGCGGCCACCTCCGCCGCGCTGGCCCGCGGCTACGCCCTCGTCATCCTGCCCGCCACCTCGCGCCACGACGTGTGGTCCAACGTGGCCCTGGACGGCACCGTGGTCATCGACCCCTCCGACCAGGACCCGGTGGTGGCCGAACTCGTACGCCACGGCATCCCCGTCGTCTCCGACGGGCGCCCGGCCGGATCGCTGCCCGTCACCGCCTGGGTGGACAACGACCACCAGGCGGCCGTGTGCGGGCTGCTCGACCACCTCGCCGAGGCGGGCGCCCGCCGCATCGGACTCCTCACCGGCACCACCACGGACACCTACACCCGGCTCTCCACCTCCGCGTACCTCTCCTGGTGCGAGCGCGTCGGCCAGGACCCGGTGTACGAGGAGTACCCGGCGCACGACCCGTGCGCGGGCGCCGTCGCCGCCGACCGGCTGCTGGCCAGGCCCGACCGGCCGGACGCCGTCTACGGGCTCTTCGACCCCAACGGCACCGACCTGCTCGCCGCCGCCCGGCGCTACGGGCTGCGCGTCCCGGACGACCTGCTGCTCGTGTGCTGTAGCGAGTCCAGCGTCTACACCACCACCGACCCGCCGGTCACCACCCTCTCCCTCAAGCCGCGCCGGATCGGCACCGCCGTCGTCCAACTCCTCATCGACGCCATCGAAGGCGTGGACGCCGGCGGCCCGGTCGAACAGGTCATACCGACGGAACTCATCGTGCGCGCGTCGTCGCAGCGACGGTCGCCCCGGACCACCGTGAGCGCCCCGCGCGGACCCGCGGGCGCCTAGCTCCGCGCGCGCCCCCGCCCTCGCTCGCACCACCCCCAAGCCACCCCACGCCCCTTGCCGCACGGCGTGCCCGCCCCCTCGTCCCGCCCGGCCCCGCTGGGCCGGCCGGCCCCCACCCGATCCGGTCGCCGCCGCCTCATGGCGCCGTAATGCGCCCCTGCCAAGCGGCCAATTCGGGAGAAATGGCCGGCGAACCCTGCGCTCGACCCATTTCGCGACCCCTGGTGCGTCACAACCCCCGACGGTCATTCCTATGATGGGCGGACGACACCGCGGACCGCCGTCGACCAGGCAAGGTCCAGAAGGTGCACGGCGGCGCGATGGTGGAGGGGTCGATGACTCAGGGGGCCGGTCTGGGACCCACGGCACGGACCACGTCTTCGCATCCGGATGCGGAGCACGACGCGCGGCCCGACCAGGGCGAAGCGGAACACCCGCCTGCCCCCGCAGCGCACCCCGCCCCGGCGCAGGTCAACCCCGCCGCACCGCAGCCGGACCCGGGGCGCGCGGCCCAGGGCCCGCGCGGCGCGGAGCCGCTGAACCCCGATGTCGCCCACGGAGCGCACGCCGGCGCGCCCGATGGCGCGACCGCCCAGCCACCGGCCCCCGCGCCCACCCTGCGCATGAGCCACGTCAGCCCGGCCTCCGCGCGGGTGCGCCCCCTCGCGGCCGGCTCCACCCCGCAGGCCCCGTCCACCGCCCAGCCGGGACCCGTGGCGCGGGACCAGCAGGTGCCCCGGACCCCGGCCCAACGCGCGCCGCAGGCGTACGCCCCCCAGGCGGCCCCGCAGCCGAACGCGCCCCAGGCGGCACCCCGTCCGGCCACACCGCACCAGCCGCACGAGCCCCGCCCGCTGCACGCACACCCGCAGGGCGCCCCCGGCCCGCACCCGGCCTCCGCCTCCCAGTCGGCCACCCGGCAGCCCAGCAACCCGCAGTCGTACGCGCCGGGCCAGGGCGCGCCCGGCCACGCGACACCCCCAGCGGACCCGTCCCAGCCCGCGGGCCGCGCCGCGCCCGCGAGCGTGCCAGGTCAGAGCCGCGGGCAAGCCGTACCGCCGGCGGAGTACGCGCCGGGCACCGTGCCCGCGCCGCGGCAGCCGACCTCCGCCGTGCCCCCGGCCCGGGCCACGGCCGGCGGCGCCGACCACCCCGGCGCCCCCGCGCACACCGACCCCGAGTACACCCCGACCGAGCGCGACCTGCCCGTCATCGCGCGCGGTGTGGGGCCCGGCAGCACCATCGCCGACCTGTCCACGGCCGACTTCGCCGACGCGATCGAGCCAGCGCCCGCGGGGGCGCCCGCGCACGCCGACCAGGAGGGCCTCGGCCCGCTGTTCGTCGTCGGCGACGTGCACGGCTACCTCGACGAACTGCGGGCCGCGCTGGCCGAGCAGGGCCTCATCGACGCCGAGGGCAACTGGTCGGCCGGCAAGGCCAGACTCTGGTTCCTCGGCGACTTCACCGACCGTGGCCCGGACGGCATCGGCGTGATCGACCTGGTCATGCAGCTCTCCGCGCAGGCCGCCGCGGCCGGCGGCTACTGCAAGGCCCTGATGGGCAATCACGAGCTGCTGCTCATCGGCGCCAAGCGCTTCGGCGACACCCCGGTCCAGTCCGGCGCCGGCACCGCCTCCTTCCAGGCCGCGTGGCTGCTCAACGGCGGCCAGCGCACCGACATGGAGCGGCTTGAGGACCACCACGTGCAGTGGATGTCCCGGCTCGACGCGATGGTCGAGGAGGACGGGCACCTGCTGCTGCACTCCGACACCACCGCCTACCTGGAGTACGGCGACTCCATCGAGGCCGTCAACGACACCGTCACCGAGACGCTCCAGCGCGGCGACGCCGACGAGTGCTGGGACCTGTTCCGCAAGTTCACCAAACGGTTCGCCTTCCGGGACGAGACCGGCGCGATGGCCGTACGCGAACTCCTCGACACCTACGGCGGCGAGCGCCTGGTCCACGGGCACAGCCCGATTCCGTACCTGCTCGGCGAGGTCGGTGCCGAGGACGCCGACGGCGAGGACAGCCGTCCGCTGGTCAACGGCCCGCACGTGTACGCCGACGACCTCGCCATCGCCATGGACGGCGGCGTCACGATGGCCGGAAAACTCCTTGTCGTGCAATTTCCACTGCATGGTTGAGGGTTGAGCCGCCGGGTAGACGGGCAATGAGGAATCCCACCCGCGCGGGGCGATTTTCGGATAGCACCCTGTTATCCCGCACCGCGACAGCTCTACCATCGGCTTATCCGTAGCAGGCTCTCCTCCGTTCCCGCCCGTGACCGGTAACAGCCGGTATCAAGGCCCTACGGAGCATCGGGGGATGCACCCATGAACAGCGCTCCACACCTGCTCACCGAGGATCGCCCGGACTTCGAGCGCGTTCTCGACGAGGCGCTGCGCACGACAGAACAGCGACACCCTGGCCTGAGCACCACGGGCCAACGGCTCAGCACACACCAACTGCGCACGATGGCGCTCAGCGCAGCGACCGCCATATCGGCGTGTGCGGCAACCGAGTACGACCGGTACGTCCAGGCGCGGGAATCCCTGCGCACGCCCGCTCCCCCGGCACGGCCGGAGGAGAGCGAGGACACCCCGCCAGGCGGCGTGGTCTCCCTGGGCGAGTCCGTGGGTGAGGTCGCCGACGGGTCCGGCGCGGGGCTCGTGGCCGTTCTCGCCGTGCTGGCACCGGTGCTCGCCGGCGCCGCCGCGGCGATCTTCCTGGTCGTCGGCTACGTCCTGCGGGTGTTCGCACCGGACGCGTCCGCCGGCGCGCCCCTGGTCACCGCGGGCTGGGTGTTCGCGGCCTGCGCCGCGGTCTGCGCCCTGATCGCCGGGGCGGGACTCCTGGTCACCGCCCTACGCAACGGCGGCGACCGGCGCGCCAGGGCCCGGGCCGCGGAGGTGGAACGGGCGCGCGAGAGGTGGCAGCGGGCCCTGTTGGAGCGGGGCATGGTGCCGTTCCTCAGCGAGGCGATGGCGAACGGCGAGGCACCGACGGGCCCCGAGCACGACGGCGACGCCGCGGGCCCGTCACCCTCAGCCGGACACCGACCGCCCCGCGCCAACGCGCCCAGCCGCACGCCCCACCTGGGCTACAGTCGCCCCGGCTTCACCAGCCCCGGCGACGGTGGCTCCGACCCGGCACCGGGCCCGCGCTACAGCAGCCCGGACTTCACCAGCCCGGAGTTCGGCGGCCGAGACCACCGGCCGTCCTAGCGCCCCGGCGAGCGCTCGCGGCGAACCCCTGTCGCGAGCGCGACCGGGTGGCGGTGGGCGAACCATCCGGCCCACCGCTCACCCGGTGCCTCGTACGCCGTTCGCCACCGATCCGACCCGACCGACTCAACCGACATCGACCACCCCCACCGGCCCTGGCCGCCACGCGACGGCGGCCAGGGCCTTGGCGTGCCACCGCGCCAGGTCGGCGCCCGGTACGTGCACCCGTCGCCCCCGGCGGCAAACTTCCGTGCCCCCGCGCGTGGTTGGCCCGAGCGGGCCCAGAGCGGAGGCGATCACCGCGCGGTTGCCGTGCGGCCGGCGATGAGGTCGACCAACTGCCGTGCGGGCTCGGTCGGGTGTGCGGTGTGGACGAGTTCCGTACGGTGCACCAGGCGGGGCTCGTCGGCCGGAACGGCGGTGACGCCGGGGAGCGTGGCGGCCAGCGGCAGGGGGAGGGCGGCGAGCCCGAGGCCCGCGGCGGCGAGGGCGGCGAGGCCGTGCGGGTCGGTTCCCCGGTGGCGCACGCGGGGGCGGAACCCCTCGGTTCGGCAGACGGCACGAAGCCGGTCGAGGGGGACGGCGGTGTCCGGGGCGTCGATCCACTGGGCCTGCGTCAGGTCGGTGAGCCGCACCGAGCGGCGCCGGGCCAGCGGGTGGTCGGTGGGGAAGAGCACGGCCAACGGCTGCTCGGCCGCCGCGAGCGTGGTCGTGGGGCCCAGGTCCGGCAGGGGGAGCGGGTCACTGGGCGCGGCGACTCCGTCGACGAGGCCGAGATCGGCGCGGGCGGTGAGGACCTCCTCGATCACCACTTCCCGGGCCAGGACCCGTACTTCGAGGTCCAGGAGGGGGGTGGTCGCCCGCAGTTGGGCCAGGGCCCGCGCGACGGTGCTGGTCAGGGCGGCGGCCGAGCAGGCGAGGGTCAGGCGGGTGGGCTGGGCGTGGTGCAGCCGGGCGACGTCGGCGCGGGCGGCGTCCAGCCGCAGGAGCAGCGCGGGGGCGTGCTCAAGGAGTCGCGTCCCGGCCGGCGTGGGCGCGACGGGCCGCCGCTCGACCAGCCTGGCGCCCAGGTCGGCTTCGAGCGCGGCGACGTGCTGGGAGACCGCGGACTGGGTGTAGCCCAGGGCCTTGGCGGCACCGGAGAAGGAGCGGTGGTCGAGCACCGCGACGAAGGTGCGCAGCAGATGCGTGTCCATGCGCATCAGGATCACTTATGCACCGTGCAGAAATCATCGTTAGACGCGATACGCGCTGGTCAGCAGGATAGGGAGCATGACTTCCACAGCCACAGCCACAGCACGCGTCGCTCTGGTCGCCGACCGCTCCGACGCCGTTCGCTCCCACGCCCGCGTCCCCGGCCTCCTTGAGGCCCTGCGCGTGAGGGACGGATGGGACCTGGACGCCTACTGGATCGCCACCCAGGACGCCGACGAGACGGTGGTGGACGGCTTCGACGCCGTGTGGGTCCTGCCGGGCAGCCCGTACCGCAGCGAGGCCGGCGTCCTGGCCGCGATCCGTGGGGCACGCGAGAAGGGCATCCCCTTCCTGGGGACCTGCGGCGGATTCCAGCACGCCCTCCTCGAGTTCGCGCGCGACGTCTGCGGCCTGGACCGCGCCGCCCACGCCGAGAACACCCCACAGGCCCCGGCGGAGGACGCCGTGATCGTCCCGCTGGCCTGCTCGCTCGTCGGCCACGAGGGCGTCGTCCGCCTCTCCCCCGGCTCCCGGGCCTCCGACCTCATCGGAGCCGACCGCGCCCGGGCGCGCTACCACTGCGACTACGCGCCCAACCCCGACTACCTGGACACCCTGCGCGCCCACGGCCTGGCCTTCACCGGCACCGACGAGGCGGGCGAGGTCCGCGTCGCCGAACTGCCCGCCCACCCCTTCTTCCTGGCCACGCTCTTCCAGCCCGAACTGGACGGCGACGGCACCCGCGCCCACCCGCTGATCGCCGGCCTGGCCGAGGCCGCCGTCGGCCACGCCCGCACCCGATGACCCGCGCCGCCCCCACACCCACGTGGCCGCGCCTCCTGCTCCGCCCCTACCTGCGGGCATGCACCGTGACCCAGGCGCACGCCCACAGCGCCCTCGCCCACCCCGCCGAGACCACGCTCACCGCCGTACGCACCGGCCACCACCCCAACCCGGCTGACCTCGAAACGTCCGGTCGGGGCCCCGGGAACGCGCGGGCCCCGACCGCGCGGTAGCGGCGGTCGGGGCCTGGTCGTGGCGTCCCGGGGCCCTGTCACGGCGTCGGCTCAGTCGGCGATCGGCAGGTAGACCCGGTTGCCGGCGGCGGCGAACTCCCGGGACTTCTCCGCCATCCCGGCCTCGGCCACGGCGGCATCCAGAGCGCCGCCGTGCTCGCGGCGGATGTACTGGGAGATCTATATCGAGCAGAGCATGGTGGAAAGCACCACACGACGAGCTAGCGCGGAGCGTCGCGGACGCTGCGTTGGAGGACGTCGGTCAGCACCCCAGCAGCGGTGGCGAAGCCGTTGTCGTCGTGCAGCACGATCAACCCGTGGTGGGCCGCGGTGGCGCAGATCATCAGATCGACGGTCGACAGCGCCCGGACAGCTCCACCGCTCTGGGCGAGCCTGAACTGGGCGGACTCGATCCAGCCCCACGTGTTCTTCGGCAGGGGCACATCGGGATACAGGTCGGCGAACATCTCGCCCATCTGTTCGTAGTGGGCGAGGTTGCGGGCGGAGCGACGGAACTCGGTGCGCTGGGGAGCACACGAGCCGATGACACGGAGATCGATGTCCTCACCCCACGCGTCGTTCAGGTGCTCTTCGCGCGACAGCCGCCACACGGCGGTCGAGTCCGCGAGGTAGCGGATCATCCACCCCTCCGCTTCTCGGCCTCATGGCGCTCCTGCCACCCCTCGTAGTCCCACTCCTGAGCGGCCTGGAAGTGCCGAGCCCGCCGGGCGGCCCGCTCGTGTCTCTCGGCGTACTCGCGCAGGGCCTCGTTCACCACCTCCTTCTTGGTCGCGCCCCCGGAGAAGCGGAGGGCCTTCGCGAGGGCGTCGTCGTCCAGGTCGATGGTGGTCACGCTCATATTTGCCTCCGCTATATAAGACCAACAGCACCTTTGAATATAACAACGGCCGCCCGATCCCGGCCCGTGAACGCGCCCGAGCGCCGTCCCGGGTGGGTCGGAACGGCGCTCGGAGGGGATGGTGGGTCAGTCGGCGATCGGCAGGTATACCCGGTTGCCGGCGGCGGCGAACTCCCGGGACTTCTCCGCCATCCCGGCCTCGGCCACGGCGGCGTCCAGAGCGCCGCCGTGCTCGCGGCGGATGTCCTGAGAGATCTTCATCGAGCAGAACTTCGGCCCGCACATCGAGCAGAAGTGCGCCGTCTTGGCGGGCTCGGCCGGCAGGGTCTCGTCGTGGAAGGCGCGGGCCGTGTCCGGGTCGAGGGCCAGGTTGAACTGGTCCTCCCAGCGGAACTCGAACCGCGCGTCGGAGAGCGCGTCGTCCCATTCCTGGGCGCCGGGGTGCCCCTTGGCCAGGTCGGCGGCGTGGGCGGCGATCTTGTACGTGATGACGCCGGTCTTCACGTCGTCGCGGTCCGGCAGGCCCAGGTGCTCCTTGGGCGTGACGTAGCACAGCATCGCGGTGCCCCACCAGGCGATCATCGCGGCGCCGATGCCCGAGGTGATGTGGTCGTACGCGGGCGCGATGTCCGTGGTCAGGGGGCCGAGCGTGTAGAACGGGGCCTCCTCGCAGATCTCCTGCTGGAGGTCGATGTTTTCCTTGATCTTGTGCATCGGGACGTGGCCCGGGCCCTCGATCATGGTCTGCACGTGGTGCCGCTTGGCGATGGAGTTCAGCTCACCGAGCGTCTTCAGCTCGGCGAACTGCGCCTCGTCGTTGGCGTCCGCGATGGAGCCGGGGCGCAGCCCGTCGCCGAGCGAGAACGTGACGTCGTACGCCGCGAGGATGTCGCACAGTTCCTCGAAGTTCTCGTAGAGGAAGCTCTCCTTGTGGTGCGCGAGGCACCAGGCCGCCATGATCGAGCCGCCGCGCGAGACGATGCCGGTCTTGCGGCGGGCGGTGAGCGGCACGTACCGCAGCAGCACGCCCGCGTGCACCGTCATGTAGTCGACGCCCTGTTCGGCCTGCTCGATGATGGTGTCCTTGTAGATCTCCCAGCTCAGCTCCTCGGCCCGGCCGTCCACCTTCTCCAGGGCCTGGTAGAGCGGCACGGTGCCGATCGGCACGGGGGAGTTGCGCAGCACCCACTCGCGGGTGGTGTGGATGTTGCGGCCGGTGGACAGGTCCATGACCGTGTCCGCGCCCCAGCGGGTCGCCCAGGTCATCTTCTCCACCTCCTCCTCGATGGAGGAGGTGACGGCCGAGTTGCCGATGTTGGCGTTGACCTTCACCAGGAACCGCTTGCCGATGATCATCGGCTCGATCTCCGGGTGGTTGACGTTGGCCGGCAGCACCGCGCGGCCCGCGGCGATCTCCTCGCGGACCACCTCGGGGGAGACGTTCTCGCGCAGCGCGACGTACTCCATCTCCGGCGTGACCTCGCCGCGGCGCGCGTACGCGAGTTGGGTGACGGCCTGTCCGTCGCGGCCCCGGCGGGGCTGGCGGGGGCGGCCCGGGAAGACCGCGTCGAGGTTCTTGAGCCCGCCGCGCGGCGAGGTGTGCTTGATGCCGTCGTCCTCGGGGCGCAGCGGCCGGCCGGCGTACTCCTCGGTGTCGCCGCGGCCGATGATCCAGTTCTCGCGCAGCGGCGGCAGCCCGCGCCGCACGTCGGTGTCGATGTTCGGATCGGTGTACGGGCCCGAGGTGTCGTACAGCGTGACGTCTCGGCCGTTGGTGAGGTGCACTCGCCGCACCGGTACCCGCAGGTCGGGGCGTGAGCCGCTCAGATAGCCCTTGTGCCATCCGATGTCGCGCGGCGTGCCGTCGGTGTCGTTCGCCTCAACGGAGGCAGGCGTGTGTGCGTCAGATGCGGTCATGAGACCTACTCCCTACGCCGGCATTACCCGGTAACAGGTTCGGCGGTCGACGCAGCCGTTTCCGCTGGCGGTTCGCCGGTGTCGACCGGTCGTCCCGTACGGAGGTCAGCGTCCTCTCAGCCCGGTGCTCCGAGCTCCCGCGATTGCAAAGGTGCCACCACGCTAGCCGCTCCCCGGCGGATTGGGCCAGGGGGCCTTGCGATGATCGGACCATGACTCCCACCGAGCCAGGGCCCCAGCGGCGGCCACACCCCCACGTCGGGCCGCCCGCCCCCGGGCAGCCACCCGGCCCCGGCCTCCCCCCACCGCCACCGTCGTCCCCACCGCCCGGCCCCGCGGAGCCGGGCGCGGACGGCGGACGGCCCGCGGGTGGCGCCGGGTTCGACGCCGAACCCGCCGGCCACGACCACGGGTCGGACCACGAGCCCGGGTCCGGGTCCGGCAGCGGACACGGGCACGGTCGTGGCCATGGGCACGGGCACGGGCACGGGCATGGGCACAGCCACGGGCACGGTCCCGCCGCTCCGGTGTCGCGGCACCTGCGCAAGGTGATCGCGGCGGTGCTCATCCCGTTCAGCGTGGCGGTCGCGGTCGGGCTCGCCGTGCTGTGGCCGGGCGGGGCGCCGGGCCACAAGGGCGATTCGGGCCTCGGCTTCGACCGGACGACCGAGTCGGGTCGGGTGGTGCGGATCGACCAGGTGCGGTGCGCGGACGTGCACGCCCAGCCGCAACAGCCCCCGCCCGGCCAGCAGTCGGGCGACCCGGCGGCGGGCGGCGCGGCCAAGGACGAGATGTGCGAGAAGGCCACGATCGAGGTGACGTCGGGCAAGGACAAGGGCCGTACGTTCCCCGAGATCGTGCAGCCGTCCGCGTCCCGGCAGTACGAGAAGGGCCAGAAGCTCATCCTGGCGTACGCGCCCAAGGCGCCCAAGGACCTGCAGTACTCGGTCTCCGACGTCGACCGGGAGATGCCGATGGCGTTGCTGGCCGGGCTGTTCGCGCTGGCCGTGGTGGCGGTGGGCCGGCTGCGCGGGGTGTTCGCGCTGGTGGCGCTCGCGATCAGCTTCGGCGTGCTGACGCTGTTCATCCTGCCCGCGATCCTGGCGGGTTCGAACCCGTTGGTGGTGGCGGTGGTCGGGGGCAGCGCGATCATGCTGGTCGCGCTGTACATGTGTCACGGGCTGACCGCCAGGACCTCCGTCGCGGTGCTCGGCACGCTGATCTCGCTGCTGCTGATCGGCCTGCTCGGCTCGCTGTTCATCGGCTGGGCCCACCTGACCGGCAACACCGACGACCAGACCGGCCTGGTGCACGGGCTCTACCCCGACATCGAGATCCAGGGCCTGCTGCTCGCCGGCGTCATCATCGGCTCGCTCGGCGTCCTCGACGACGTGACCGTCACCCAGACCTCGGCGGTGTGGGAACTCAAGGAGGCCGACCCGTCGGCGCACTGGCGCACTTTGTACGCGGCGGCCATGCGCATCGGGCGGGACCACATCGCGTCGGTGGTCAACACGCTGGTCCTGGCCTACGCGGGCGCCGCGCTGCCGCTGCTGCTGCTGTTCTCGATCGCGGACAGCGGCGTGAGCACGGTCGCGACCAGCGAGATCGTCGCCGAGGAGATCGTGCGGACGCTGGTCGGCAGCATCGGCCTGGTGGCCTCGGTACCGGTGACCACCCTGCTCGCGGCGCTGGTCGTCTCCGCGGACCGTACGCCGGCGAGCGTGCCGGCCGCGGCGTCCGGCCGGGCGGGCTCGGCGGGCGGGTCGCGCTCGGCGGGCGCGGGGCGCGGGGCCGGCGCGTCGGTCGGCCGGCGGGCTGACGGCGGTGCCGCTCCCGCTCCCGCTCCGGCGCCGAACGCCGGTCCCGGACCGAGCGCGCCGGCCGGGCGTGGCGCGGGGCTGCCGGGGCGCGGGAAGGGCCGCCGCCGGCGGGCGAAGTAGGGCGTAGGTGAGTCGAGGGTCGCCGGGGTCCGGGCGCGGGGGCTGCCGGGGGACCGGGCGCGGGGGCCGGCGGCCGGTGACGCACTTGGGCGCGTGGGGGGCTCGAAGGACCGCCGGGGCGCGGGTGCGTAGCGCCTACGGGGGCCCAGGCGAAAAAACGTCCAGGCAACTCACCGTGAGCGGCGCCCCGTCTCACCCTGCGTAACGATCTCCCGCCAGGATGCGGTCCAACACCGCGTCCAGGCTGCAGGCCGGGTCGCTCGCCTCCTCCTCGCAACCGAACGGAACCAGTCGGTCCGTCCGATCCAGGAAGGCCACCAGCGGGGCCGCGCCGACCCGGAACAGGGCTCCCTCGGCGCCGACTTGGAGCCGGATCAGCACATCCGAGAGTTCGTCCGGGCCAGTTGGGCAGATGTGCACGTCACCCTCGCCGATGGGCCCGCAGAGCCCGTCGAGGAGCAACTCACGGGCGAACGCCCAGCTCACGGGGGCATCGCCGGGAAGGTGGAAGGTGAACCGCACCGCGTAAGGATCGGCCTTGTCGTAGCCGAGATCGACCGGAATGCGGAAGGAGAGCTCCTCCGAGACGAGGAAGGTCATCGTCACCTCTGCCTGGACTGTGTCACGCATCGTTCGCCGCCCCGAGTCGGTGGGAATGGCCAGGTTTCAGCCGACCTGGCCCTCTTGACGCCATCGTCCGCTAACACCCAGCGGATCACAAGGAGTGAGTTTTCAGATACTGATAGAGAACGACAGGGAGCCGATAAGCGCTCCGACTCTGGAGCGTAGCGAATCGACAGCGGGGCGGAGTCGTTCCGCTCGGGCCAGGGGGGTGGAAACCGCCAAGGTCGCCGCCGTCTCGCCGGCTATCAGGGGGATGGCCGCGCAGACCGTGCCGAGCGCGTACTCCTCCCGCTCGCAGACGGGCTGAAGCGGCCGTCTCGCGGCGCACCGGCGGTGGAATCCTGCCTCGTCACGCACCGAGTAGGGGGTGAGGGCCCGTACCGGGTAGCGCGCGAAGTGGTCGGCCCGTTCGGCCTCGTCGAGCTGGGCCAGCAGGCACTGTCCGATGGCGTGCGCGTGTGCGGTCTGCCGGAAGTCGGCCCACTCTTCGACCGCTGGCGCCCCGGGCGCGTCGGCGGTGGCGAGCACGTCCACCTCACCCTCGCGGTACACGGCGAAGTAGACGGCCACTCCGAGTTCGCCGGCGAGCGCGGCGACCGTGCGGGCAACGCGGTCGGCCGGGCCCGGCACCAGGCCGGACTGTCCTGGCTGGCTGCCGGGCTGTCCTGGCTGGCGGTCGGGCTGTCCTGGCTGGCGGTCGGGCTTCCCTGGCTGGTCGGGTGGCGCCGGTAGCCCCGCGCGGCCGGTGCCGAGTCTTCGGACGGCGTCGCCGTAGCGGAACAGGCCGTTCTCGCGGTGGAGGTAGCCCTCGTGGGTGAGGGTGCGCAGCAGGTGGTAGGCGGTCGGCAGCGGCAGACCCGCCTCGCGCGCCAACTGCTTGGCGGGCGCCCCGTCCTCGTGCGCGCCGACCGCCTCCAGGAGGCGTAACGCGCGTTGAACGGAGCTGATGAGGGTCGGTTCCGAGGCGGTGTGAGCCGCCTGCGCGCGGGGCGGAGGCGGTTCGTCGGCCGTACGCGTACGCGGGTGCTTTCCCGTGTCGTGGACCGGTCGGCGCGGCGGTCTCGTGCCTGCTGACACCACAGTCACCCCCAGGGCTGCGGGCGGGCGCACACCCGCCGGGCGGGGGCCGCCCCCGCCACCGCGCTGCGTCATCCGACTCACGCCCCGTCGGGGCTCGGGCCGGACCGCAACGTTTCCGCACTCTAACCGGAAGATGGGCTTCTGGTTAGGTAAGTGGTGGGTTGCCGCGCAATGCGTCATCTCCGGGGCCAGAACGCGCCGTTGAAGGTCTGCACCAGGAGGGCCGTGGTCCCTACCAGTCGTGGCGCGGCGTCCCTACCAGTCGTCGCGCGATGACCGGGAGGAGGACGTGAACTTACGCACCACGTAGACCAGGCCACCGATGACGGCGACCAACAGCAGCGCCCGGAACAACAGCCAGGCGACGAAGCCGACGACGCTGGTGATCAGACCGCCGAAGACCACGATGACGAGAAGGGGCACGACGACCCACTTCACCCACCACGGAAGGCCCTGGAGTATCTGCTTCGCGGCCACGATGGCTCCCTGCTTTCTGTTCGCCCTGCTCGATCCCGTGATCTCGCTGCTTCGCTGGTCTCCCCCTCGTACTCCCGATGCTAGAGCGGCGCGGCAGCCCGTGGGGCACGGACGGCCCCCGTACTCCCCTGACCCGTCCCCTACGGGTCCACCGCCTCCGCCTGGCACCCACGGACCACGTCGGGTACCCGGCGATGCCCCGACGGAACGGCCGCCGGCCTGGTGAGGGCCGGTTCAAGGGGCCGTGGTCGTGGCTCGGGGGCCGTCAGGGTCGGGCACGCCGGCCGGGCGGTGCGGGAGAGCGCGCGCCGGGGCGGCGACGATGGGCCGGAGGCGGGCGCGGAGGTGGGCGGCGAGTCGCGGAGGGGCCGGGGGACGCTACGCCGGGTTCGCCACGGCAACCGAGGCCCCGGGGGCACGCGACGGCGATCGGAGCGTGCGGGGGCCGTTCCGCCGGGCGCCCCGGGGGCGAGGCGGCCAGCCAGCGGGGCGGGGAGCGGCCAGCCGGCGCGGCGGGGGCGCCCCAGGCCGGGGGCGCCCCGCGTCGTGCGCGCCGGGTCAGCTCTCGGGCGGCGAGAAGACCACCATGACCCGCAGGTCCTCCGAGATGTGGTGGAACTTGTGCGGCACGCCGGCGGGCACGTAGACGACGCTGCCGCGCGCGACCGGGGTCGTCTCCGTGCCCACGGTGATCGCCGCGCGACCGCTCACCACCAGGTACACCTCGTCCTGCCGGTGCGGCGCTTGCGGATCGGTGCTGCCCGCGTCCAGCGCGTACAGCCCCACGGACATGTTGCGCTCGCGTAGGAACTGCAGGTACGCCCCCTCGTTGGCGGCGCGCTCCGCCTCCAGCTCGTCCAGCCGGAACGCCTTCATGCCCGCTCCACCCCTTGCTGTCTCATCTGCAACGATCGCTTCCATGAGGAATTTCGTAGTAAAGACGCTCGCCAACGCGGCGGCCCTGTGGGTCGCCATCTGGCTACTCGAAGACATCACCTTGACCGGCGAGAACACCGGCCGCAAGACGGTCACCCTGATTCTGGTGGCCCTGCTCTTCGGGCTGGTGAACTTCGTCGTCAAGCCGGTGGTGAAGTTTCTCTCGTTTCCGCTGTTCCTGGTCACCCTTGGCCTGTTCACGCTGGTCGTGAACGCCCTGATGCTGATGCTCACCTCGTGGCTGGCCGACACGATGGACCTCAGCTTCCACGTGGAGGGCTTCGGTGCCGCCTTCGTCGGCGCACTGATCATCTCGATCGTCTCCTGGGCCCTGCACGCGGCCCTCCCCGACCGGGACTGACCCCGTGGTGCGGCCGGGCGTAACCCGCGGACGACGGCCCTCCGGACGCCACCCCGGGGCCACCCCGCAGGCCGGCGGACCGGCGGGCGCGCCACCCGCGGCCCGGCCCAGGGCGCGGGGCGCCCACTATGAGGCGCGGCACCCGAGCGGGTCGGAGCACCTGGCCGGGCGCGGGGGCCGGAGACGAGCAGCACACGCCGCAGGACGCGGACGCACGAGCGGCCCTCGCGAGGGCACGGAAGGAGCGGACCATGGGCGACCCATCCGAGGAGATCACCGCGCGGGGCGAGGCGCGTGGCGACGGCACGCGCGCGGTGCGGGCCGGGCTGCCCGAGCCGGCCGCGTACGAGCCGACGCTGCCCGGGCCCGTCTTCGCCGCCCACTTCCACCTGCCCGGCGAGGCGGACCCGCTGGGCGGCCCGTACACCTACGGCCGGGACACCAACCCGACCTGGACGCTCCTTGAGCGGGCGCTCACCGAACTGGAGTGCCCCGCCGAACCGGGCCCGGCCGGCCCCGACGCGCCGCCGCGACCCGAGACCGTCGTCTTCGCCTCCGGTGCCGCGGCGATGTCGGCCGTGCTCTTCTCGCAACTGCGCCAGGGCGACACCGTCGTGCTGCCCTCCGACGGCTACCACCTGCTGCACGCGCTGCGCGACCGGCTCACCGGCTACGGCATCACCGTGCGCACCGCCCCCACCGGCGGCGACGCGCAGCTTCCGCTTCTCGACGGGGCGCGGCTGCTGTGGCTGGAGACACCGTCCAACCCGAACCTCGACGTCTGCGACGTCCGGCGGCTGGCCGCGGCGGCTCACGAGCAGGGCGCGCTGGTGGCGGTCGACAACACGTTGGCCACTCCGCTCGGCCAGCGCCCCCTCGCGCTCGGCGCCGACTTCTCGCTGGCCAGCGGCACCAAGGCGGTCACGGGCCACGGCGACCTGCTGCTCGGCTACGTCACCTGCCGCACCCCCGAACTGGCCGCCGACGTACGGGCCTGGCGCAAGAGCGTGGGCGCCGTCCCGGGCCCGATGGAGACCTGGCTCGCCCACCGTTCGCTGGCCACCCTCCAACTCCGCGTCGACCGGCAGGCGGTGACCGCACTGGCCCTGGCGCGCCTGCTGCTCGACCGGCCCGACGTCACCGGCGTACGCCACCCCGGCCTGCCCGGGGACCCCGCGCACGAGGTGGCGAAGCGGCAGATGCGGCACGGTCGCTACGGGTGCGTGGTGTCCTTCGCCCTCCCCGACCGCGCCCACGCCCAACGGTTCCTGGGCGCACTGCGCCTGGTGAGCGACGCGACGAGCTTCGGCGGCGTGCGGTCGACCGCCGAGCGGCGCGAGCGGTGGGGCGGGGACGACGTACCGGAGGGCTTCATCCGCTTCTCGGTCGGCGTGGAGGACACGGCCGACCTCCTCGCGGACGTACGACAGGCCCTGGACGCGGCGGCCGACAGGGCCGCGACGTAGGAAGAGGGGCGGGGTGCAGGGGGATGAGGTGCGGGGGGCCTGCGGTGGCGCGGCGCCGGCTGCCGCTGGGTGGCCGCGATGGCCGCGCGGGGGCGGGTGTCGCGGGCGGGGGCGGGGGCGGGTGTCGCGGGCGGCGGGTGCGCGGAGGGGGCGGACTCGCGGGAGTCGGGCCCACCCACGCGGTGGCGGGCTCGGGTCTGACGGGCTCGGGTGTGGCCGGCCTGAAAGCAGTGCAGGCTGGCAGAACCTCCCCCCTCGTGGCTCTGCCAGCCACGGTTCAACGCTCATCGAACCGCGCGACCTAGGCTAGTTGACTCTGCGTCAGTGTCCAATCACCCTAGCGACATGAAGCTATCGACATATTTATAGTTGGGGTACGGCGGGGCGACCAATACTGAGGGGAATCGATGGACCTGGCCCTGCTCCGTACGTTCATCGCGGTCTACCGCGCGGGCTCGCTGACTCGCGCGGCCACGCTGCTGGGGCTGTCGCAGCCGGCCGTCACCGGTCAGATCCGTTCGCTGGAACGGCAGTTGGGGCGCCCCCTCTTCATCCGCAAGGCCCGTGGCGTCACCCCCACCAGCGCCGCCGACGAACTCGCGCAGCGGTCCGCGCCGCACATCGACGCGCTCCTGGAGATCACCGAGTCCGACAGCGCGGACGTCACCGCCCGGCGCACGCTGCACCTCGGCGGGCCGCCGGAGTTCACCACCCTGCGCGTGCTGCCCGCGCTCGCCCACCTCGCGCTGGACGGCCTCGACATCCGCGCCGCGTTCGGCACCGCCGACGAGATGTTCACCGGCCTGTCCGCCAACCAGTACGACCTGGCCATCACCACGGTCCAGCCGCGCGGCCGACTGCTGACGGCGACGCCGCTGTGCGACGAGGAACACGTGCTGGTCGCCGCCCCGCGCTGGGCCGCGCGGCTCGGCGCGTCCCTGCTGCGCGCGGGCGGCGGCCCGGCGGTGCTGCACCGCGCGCTGGAGCCGGTGCCGATGGTCGAGGTGCACGAGAGCCTGCCCCTGGTCACCTCGTACTGGGCGGCGGTGTTCGACGCGCCCGTCACCGCCTCCGCCACGATCATCGCGCCCGACCTGCGGGCCGTACTCGCCTGCGTCATGGCGGGTTCGGGAGTGGCCGTCCTGCCGCGCTACCTGTGCATGGAGGCGCTGGACAAGGGCGAGGTGGTGGCGCTCATCGACCCACCGGTGCCGCCCCTCCGCACGTACTTCCTGGTCAAACGCACCGGCTCACCGGCCCCGCACCTCGCCCGCGCCCACGAGTGGCTGCTCCGCGCCGCCGTCGACTGGTGAGGCGGCTGGTGCGGAGAGTGGGGAGGGGGGAGTGGGGAGCGGGCCGGGGAGCCGGTTGCTGGGCCGGCTGGTCGCGGGGGCCGCGCGCGAGCAGTCGGCGGTCGACCGGCGCCGGCGGGAACGGGCGGGGGAGCGGAGTGCGCGGCGGGCGCGGAGTGTGCGGCGGGCGCCGGTGTGCGGGCTCTACCAGGCCGGGAGGGGTTTCGCGAGGCGGCGCGCGCGGCAGACCTCCCCTATGACCGAACGGCCTGTGGTCAAGCGCACCGCCCGCGCCATCCTGCTCGACGGCGACCTCGACGCCGACGCCACGCCCCAACTCGTCCTGATCAAGCGGACCAAGCCCGGCGAGGCCCCGTACTGGATCACGCCGGGTGGCGGCGTGGAGCCCGAGGACCCGACGGTCATCGACGCCCTGCACCGCGAGATGGACGAGGAACTCGGGGCCAAGGTGACCGACGTGGTGCCCGCCTTCGTGGACACCGTGCCGATCGACGCGGCCCGCGACACCCTCCCCGAGCAGGGCATTCCCGACCAGGGCGTCAAGGTCCAGCACTTCTTCGCCTGCCGACTCGCCTCGATGGACCTGTCCAGGCGGCACGGCCCCGAGGTGGACGCCCCGCGCGGCGAGTACGAGGTGGTGCGGGTGCCGTTCACCCGTGAAGGCATCGCCTCGGTGGGCGTGGTGCCGTCGTCGCTCCGCGACTACCTCGACGCCAACATCGAGGGCGTACGGGCGCTGCTCGCCGGCGACCTCGGCTGACGCGCCTCGCCCCGGCCGACGTACGCTCCTCGGCCGCTTCGGCCCGCGGCTCCCCGCCCGGAGGCTAGGCGGGGTGCGGGCCTGATGGGCGCGGGCCGATGCGGGCATGGTCCGTCGGTGAGTGCCCCGCCGGAGTGTGGTCCGTCGCGGGTTGATCGGCGTTGAGCGGAGGCTTGGGCGCGGAGTGCGGCCCGACGAACCAGCCCGCGAACGGCTCCCGCTCCCCCTCCCCGGCCGCGAGCGGCTGCCGCGCGCGGTCCAACACCCGCTCCACCGTCTCCTGCCACACCTGGCGGTCCTGGTCCCAGTGCCGGCGCCGACCCTCCTCCCGAACCCCCTGCCCTTCCCACGGGACACGCTCCCGCCGCTGGTCAGGGCCCGCACCGATCGCCGGCACGGGCGGGTTCGGCGTGCCGACCGGCGGCTGAGCCTCCTCGGGTACGCCACCGGTTAACGGCCCGGGCGAGCCCGCCGGCTGGGCGAACCCCGCCAGCGGAGCCGGGGCCAGGGCCGGCGGCTCGGGCAGGAGCGGGGGCTGGGGCAGGGGTGGCGGCTGCGGCAGGTGCGCAGGTTGCGGCGGTGCGAACGCGCCTGCTGCGGGTGATGGCGGGGCCGGTGGCCAGGGCGGCACCGGGGGGCCGGTCACGAGGAGGGGGTCGTTCGGAAGCGGGGGATCGGCCGGGAGCGGTGGATCGCTCAGGAGCGGCATGTCATTCGGGAGCGACAGGGCGTTCCCGAGCGGTGGGTCGTTCGGGAGCGGTGGGGGCGGGGGCCATCCCACGGCATCGGCGGCGCCGGCCGTGGAGGCATCCCAGCGTCGCGCGTCGAGCGGGGGCGGCGACGTGGTCGGCAGGTCGTCCCTGTCACGGAGGTCTTCGGATGAGGCAGACACGGAGGGTTCGGCCGCCGCCCGACCGGACGCCTGACTCTGCGGGCGCCGGTGACCGGTGAGCTGGCTCCGGGACAACTGGGCGGTGGGCCGGTCCCACGCTTGTTGCGAGAAGTCGGCTGGTTCCCAGGGTTGTTGCTGGTCAAGAGGTTGGTCCTGGCTCTGCCGCTGGGCGGCGGGCTCGTCCTGGCCCTGTGCTTGCGGCCGCTCGGCGAACTCGTCCCAGGGTCGCTCGCCCACGACTGGCGGGTGTTGGTGCGGGTCCTGTCCCTGGTGTGGAGGCTGGTCTTGCTGCTGAGGCTGCTGCTGGCGTGGAGGCTGTTGCTGGGTGAGCGGCTGGTCCTGGGGGTGCTGGGCAGCGGGTGTTCGGGGCTCGTCTCCGTGCGGGGCGGGCGCCTGGGGCTGGGGCTGGGGAGGGGCCTGCGAGGTGTGGGGGGCGTGGGGTCGGGGCTCCGCGACGCGGTCGGCGGAAGCCGGGCGCGGGTCCTGCTTGCGGCCCCGGCCCGGCCCGCGACGGTCCTGGCCACGGCGGGCGCGCGCGGCGGCGGCCGTACCGAAGTAGTCGCCGCCCTTGCGCCGGTTGTCGTCCGTGCCCCAGGCCCGCCCCTCGCCGTGCGGCGGGCGCTCCACCTTGGCCAGGTGCGGGATGTGCTTGGAGCAGTGCACGTACGCCTCGTCGACGGTCACCTCGACCCACACCGCGGCGCGCCGGCCCGGCACCGGGTCGACCGGCAGGTGCGGGCGCTCGGCGCGCATGTCGTCGTCCGCGACCACCCGGGCCCGACCGTTGATGTGCAGGCCGATCCGGTCCTGTTGGAAATCGAGCAACAGCAGGGCTACGTGCGGGTTCTCCTCGATGTTTCCCAGGCTCGCGAAGACGCCGTTCCCCCGGTATTCGGGATAGGCGACGGTCCGGTCGTCCAACACCTGGAGGAATCCCGGAGATCCGGCCCGGAACGTGTTGTCGCATTCCCCCTTGCCGTCCGAGGTCGCCAGGAAGAACATCTCCTGGCGCCGCACGAACTCCCGCATGCGCGCGTTGAGGTGGCCGAGCATCTGCTCGTCGTAGAACCGCTCGGCCCTTTCCTCACTGCCGAGCCGTTCCTGCAGCACGCGCTCGCCACGACTGCCCCACGCCTGTTCGGGCTGGCCAGGGGCGTCCCGATCGGATTCCGCGCGTATGCGGCGTTCCTCATCGGGCGCGGTTTCCCGTTGGTGGTCCGGTGTGCCCTCAACGGTGCGTTCCGGCCCGGTCTCCACGTATTCCACAGTTTCGAGTCCTCATTCGCTCCTCGTCCCCCGCCCTTACGCCCCGCACCGTCGCCGCGCCGTCGGCTAATCGAGCGCCCCCACCAGTTCCTCGAGCGAATCGTGGCGGATGCGGTGCCGCGGTATGCCGATTCCGCGCAGGGTGCTCACGCCGCTGCGTATCAACCCGGGCGGTCCCGAGAGATAGGCGTCGAAGGCGTTCCACGGCCCGTACTTCCGCACCGCGTCGGGGAGCGGTCCGCGTAGTCCGCTGGTGGGCCCGTCCGATATGACGGGGCGCACCGAAAGCCACGGATGCTCGCGCTCAAGGCGCGTCATGGTCTCGATGTCGTAGAGGTCGTGGTCGCTGCGGGCGCCGTAGAAGACCTCGACCGGGCGCTGTCTGCCGTGTACGGCGACGTCTTCGACGAGCGCCTTGATCGGCGCGATGCCGGTTCCGCCGCCGAGGCACAGCAGTCCGTTGTCCGTCTCGTGGTCGACCACCATCGAGCCGGCGGGCGCGCCGAGTTTGATCACGTCACCGGGGTTGGCGTGGTGCACCAGGGAGGTGGAGACCCAACCGGCCGGGACGGCCTTGACGTGGAACGACAACAGCCCGTCCGAACGCGGTGCCGACGCGAACGAGTAGTGCCGCCACACCCGCGGCCACCAGGGCGTCTCCAGGCTCGTGTACTGGCCGGCGCGGAACGGGTACGGCTGGTCGGGGCGCACCGTGACCACCGCGATGTCGGGCGTGCGCAGCTCGTGGCGCACGATCTCGGCCTGCCACCAGGCCGGCGCGTGCAGCTCGTTCTCGGCCGCGGCGTCGATCATCGTCTGCGAGATCGTGGTGTACGCCCGCACCCACGCGGCCTCCGCCGCCTCGCCCCAGGTGTTCGGCGCATACCGGGCCAGCGCGCCGAGCAGGCTCTCGCCCACCGCCGGGTAGTGCTCCGGCTGGGTGCCGTACTTGCGGTGGCCCCGGCCGAGGTGCGTGAGGTACTCCTCGAGGAGCGCCGGCTCGTCGGCGTGCCGCGCGGACGTGAGCAGCGCCTTGAACAGCCGGTCGCGCTGCGCGTCCATGGCCGCCGGGAACATCTCCCGCAGCTCCGGGTGGTTGAGGAAGAGGAGCGCGTAGAAGTGCGAGGTCACCTTGTCCGAGATGGGCTCGATCTCGGACAGCGTGCGCCGGATGAGCTGGGTGTTGGCCGACGCGCTCTCCGGCAGGTCCGCGAACGCCCCGGCCGGCCGCGCGGCATGACCCGCCGGTTCTTCACCGAGCGGCGAGCCGAACCCCGGACGGCTCAGCGGCGAACCGGGCCCCGGCTCCCCGGCGCCTGGCGGCGGCACCGCGGCGGCGCGCAGGGCGATGTCGGCACCGCCGGCGTAGCGGGTGGCGTCGGGGGAGCGGGCAGCATCGGAGAAGCGGGAGCCGTCGGGGGAGGGGTTCGCCTCCGGGCCGCTGTCAGGACGGCGCGCCGGCACCGGCCGCAGTCCGTCGGGACCGGTCTGACCAGCCCCTTCCAGGGTTCCCGGACGCGCCGCGCGCGGCTCACTGGCCGGTGCGACGGGGTGGTCGGTCGGTACGGAGGGGCGTCCGGCCGGTGCGGTGGGGCTGGCGGGTGAGGGGGCCGCCGCCCGCTCGGTCGCGGGCACGAGGCCGGCCGCGCGGCGCGCGGGGGCCGGCGCGGCATCGGCGGCCCGTCCGGCGGCGGGCGCGGGCGCGGAGCGCGGCGCGGAACTGGCGGTGATCGCCTCCGCTTCCGGCGCGGGGCGCATCACGGGCACCGCCCCGGTCAGGCGTACGTCGCGCTCGGCGGGCGCCGACGACGCGGCGGGCGACGCGGCTGGGCCCGCGTCGGGGTGCCCGGGTGAACCGGGGTGGGCCGGGCTCGCCGCCGTGCCGGCCGCCGCCCCACGCTGGTGTGGCTCGGCGGCGCGCTGGTGCTCCCGCTGCTGTGCCGGGGCCGCCTCGTACGGGCCGGGGCGCGGCGCGGGCGCTGGGGCACCCTGAATCGCCCCGCGACCCACCGGCCTGATGGCCGCCACGGAACGGCCGCGGGCTCGGGCGCCCTCGGCCTCGGTCGCCGCGCGCGGTGCCGCCCCGTCGTCCGGGCCGCTCGCCGGGTCCGCGCTCACCGGGCCGCGCTGGCCCCGGGCGGGCGCGTCGGCTACCTGCCTGGTCGGAGTGAACCAGCCTCGTTCACGGTTCTCGCCATGGGTGTCGCCAGAACCACCGGACTCGCTGTCGTCGGCTGACGTGGTGGTCGGAGCGTTCATGGTTGCCTCGCCTCGAACATCTCTCTGCCGGACTTCGTCAGTCTGCGTCGCTGTCGGTCTTGGCCGTCGCGGCCTCACCCGCCGTCACGGCGAGCCACCGACACCGCACGCTCTCTCGGTCCCGCCGCCCCTCTCCCTCCCTGTCCGGGGGACCCCCTTGTTCAGCGACACACGTACGGTGGGCGACGCGCGCCGCCCACTCGTATCACCGCCCCCTGACATCTCACGCATATCGCGCGGGGGTCAGTTCCCGAACCGTGCCTCAGACCTCTCACGCGTACCGCCCGTCCCCTGCCGGCCGTCCCGCTCCGCGCTCTCCGATCCAAGCGGCGATACGCCCTGGTGCGTGGCGCTTCGTCGGCCAGCGTGGCACCCCTCGCCCACGGCCCGCGGCAATAGCCTGAACTCCCGGTTCCCGTACTCCCGTTCCCGCTAAGCTGGGCTCACCGGTGTACCCCACGGGGGTGCCGATGGCGTTCTTACGTTCGAACGGGGTTGACCATACCCGCCCCGGTTGAATGCACAAGTCCCGTGCCAGCCGGCCCTTATGTCCGTCTTATCAGGGCAGGGGGCGGCGGTTGCTGGTCAATTCGTACGCGTCGCGCAGATCGCGCCCCACATAGGCATATGAGGCGATTCCCGCCAGGTGCCGGTCGGCGTTGACCGCGACAGATGTCGGCAGCACGGCGAACAGCTCGGCGTCCGACATGGAGTCTCCATACGCCACACATTCCGACCGCGTCACCCCGAATCTCTCACATAGTTCATCCGCGATCTTCACCTTGGCCGTCGGATTGAGAATGCCGTCCGGTCGCACCGGCTCCCGGAAGGGGACGGCCGGAAACACCGAACCGTAGGTCGCGTGCGCTCCCCACTCCAGCAGGCGTCGCACGAAGAAGTCCGGCGACAGCGATATCACCGCACACCGTTCGCCGCGCGCCGTGATATCCGCCCATACCTCGCGTATTCCGTCCAGCCAGGGCGCCCCCTCGAACGCGAGCGCCACCTGTTCCTCCGTGAGCTCCGCCCACAACTCGCGCACGCGCAGGGCGAACTCCGGTGGCCCCAGCACCTGGCGCGCGAACGCCCGCTCCAGGTCGGCGATCTCCTGCTCGAGGCCCAGTTGTCGAGAGATCTCGACGGGCGCGGCCGACCCGTACATCAGCGTCCCGTCGAGGTCGAACAGATGAAGTCTGGTCATGTCCGCCGAGCGTAAGCGCACCGCGGACCGTGGCACCGCCCCCTTGTTCCTCTGGCCGCTTCGTCGTGCCGCTCTCTCTGTTTCTCCCCTTGCCGCCTCGCCCGCTCTTGTCCGCGTGGCGCGCCCCGCGCCTGGCCTCGCCGGCCGTGGACAGGTCGGCTCGGAACGCCGGCGGTGGCGGGCGGACTGCTCCCCGTGGAGGCTCCGTGGATACTCCCGCTGTGCGACGCCGCGCGGGGCTGGCGACGGCACCGTGAGGAACATGCGTCAGCTCACCAGACCCACCCGTCGTGCCGTTCTCGTCATCCATGTCGTCGTCTCCGTCGGCTGGCTCGGGGTGACGTGCGGACTGCTCACCCTCGCCGTCGCGGGGGCGGCCACCGACTCGGCCGAGGCCGCCGAGGCCGCGTACCGGGCGATGAAGGTGTTCGGTGACTGGTTGGTCATTCCGCTGAGCCTGTTGGCGCTGGTCAGCGGGCTGGTCCTGGCTCTGGGCACGCCCTGGGGGCTCGCTCGGCATCGCTGGGTCTACACGAAGTTCTGGCTGAACCTCGCCACCGCGGGGTTGTCCGCGTTCGCCCTGCGGGGCCACATCAACGAGGTGGCGGCCCAGGCGAGCGCCGGTGGCCACGTGGCGAACCCGGCCGACGTGATCATCCCGCCCGCGGTGGCCCTGGCCACCTACGTGTTCATCACGGCCATCTCCGTGCTCAAGCCCTGGGGGCTGACGGCCAGGGGCCGCCGGCACCGGCGTGTCAGGTGGTGAGGTCCGCCGCCGAGTGAGGCGCCGCGTCGCTCGCCGACGTCCGCACGGTGGGGCCGCTCGCCCCGGCGGACTCGGCCTCCGCGCCCGCCACCGCCGGCCCGCCGGTCCGCACGACGCGGCTCCGTGGGGCCCGGCGCTCGCCGTCCTGCCGGCGCTCCAGCCAGGCCGCGAAGACCGCGACGCCCAGGGCCGACAGCGCCAGGCCCACGCCGACCACGTTGGGCGCCGTGTACCCGAAGCCGGCGGATATGACGAGCCCACCGAGCCACGCGGCGAGTGCGTTGCCGAGGTTGAAGGCGGCGATGTTGGCCGCCGACGCCACGGTGGGGGCCTCGGCGGCGTGGTCCATGACCCGCTTCTGGAGCGGCGGCACGGTCGCGAAGCCGAAGAGGCCGATCAGCACGAGGGTGATCGCCGCGAGGACCTTGTGGTGGGCGGTGAGGGTGAACAACCCGAGCACCGTGGCGAGGCCGACGAGGCTCGCGTAGAGCAGCGGCATCGCGTGGCGGTCGGCGTACCGGCCTCCGATCACGTTGCCGGCGACCATGCCGACGCCGAAGAGCGCGAGCAGCCACATCACGCTGGACTCGGCGAAACCGGCCGTCTCCGTCATCATCGGCGTGACGTAGGTGATGGCCGCGAACACGCCGCCGAAGCCCAGCACCGTCATCGTCATGGCGAGCCAGACCTGCGGGTTACGGAAGGCGCCGAACTCCTTGCGCAGCTCGGGCGTCGCCGGCTCGGGACGGGCCGGGACCAGCTTGGCGATGCCGAGCAGGCCGAGCACCCCGAGCGCCGCGACGATGAAGAAGGTGACGCGCCAACCCGCGTGCTGACCGATCAGCGTGCCGGGAGGGGCACCGATGACGTTGGCGAGCGTCAGCCCCATGAACATGCTGGCGATGGCGCCGGCCCGCTTGTTCGGGGCCACCAGGTCGGCGGCGACCACGGACCCGACACCGAAGAACGCTCCGTGCGTGAACGAGGCGAGCACCCGCCCCACGAGCAGCACGCCGAACGCCGGCGCCAGCGCGGTGAGCAGATTGCCCGCGATGAACAGGCCCATCAGCATCAGCAGCATCTGCTTGCGGGTCAGCCGCGTGCCGATCGCCGTCATGAACGGCGCCCCGACCACGACCCCCAGGGCGTACCCCGTGACCGCGAAGCCCGCGGTCGGGATCGACACCCCGAAGGAGTCCGACACCTCGGGGAGCAACCCCATGATCACGAACTCGGTCGTGCCGATGCCAAAGGCACCGATAGCCAGGGCCAGGAGTGCGAGCGGCATAACAGCACCCTCCAAAACGTTGCGCACAGCAGGTACGAGCACACACAATAATTGCAGGCGCGGGTTAATTGCAAGCGCGGGCTATTTCACGGGTGGCCTATCCTGGTTCGTACGACACCGAAGGGGGCGTCTCATGGCACACCAGCTCGGCTCGGCCACGGATCTCCGGCAGCACGCGGACCAGGGCGAGGTCCACCACCCGGATCGCGACCAGACCCCGGCCCCAGCCGCCCAGCGGACGGGCCAGACTCCCAGCAGGACCGCCAGCCCCTCGCCGCGCTCCCCCTCAGCGGATGGGGAGTCGGCTCACACGGGGGAATCGGGCCCCGCGCCGGAGGCCGAGCGCGACGACCCGCCCGCACCGCCCGGGCGTGCCCTGGCTCACAGTTGGTGCGCGCTGTCCGCGCTGCACAGCCGCCTTGAGGCGCACATAGAGCGCGCGCTGGAGGCCGCGGCGGAGCTGAGCGTGCGGGAGTACTCCGTGCTCGACGTGCTGAGCGAACAGCACGACGGCGAGGGCGGCCACCTGCGCATGAACCAGCTCGCGGACGTCGTCGTACTGAGCCAGAGCGCCACGACGCGCCTGGTCAGCCGGTTGGAGGAGCGTGGCCTGCTGGTCCGCTACCTCTGCCCGACCGACCGTCGGGGCATCTACACGGACGTCAGTGACGATGGCCGGAAGCTGCTGGAGCGAGCGCGGCCGGTGCATGACGCCGCGCTGCGAGAGGCCCTCCAGGAGGCCGCCAAACGACCCGAACTGGCGCCTTTGGTCACGGCTGTCCGTACTTTGGGGCCGGCATCGAAACCCGTATGACCGGGGCGTAGCCTCCGGATCATGAGCGATTTCGAGCAGTCCGGGGCGGCGGTCGAGTTTCGGCGGGTGCAGGCGGAGGACCTTCCCGCCATCGTGGCGATGTTGGCCGACGACGCCCTCGGCGCCCAGCGCGAGTCGCCCGCCGACCTCACGCCGTACCAGGCGGCCTTCGAGCGGATCGCCGCCGACCCCAACCAGTGGCTGCTCGCGGCCGTCCGCGACGGTCGCCTGGTGGGCACGCTGCAACTCACGTTCGTCCCCGGCCTGTCCCGGCGCGGCGCGACCCGCTCGATCATCGAGGGAGTGCGCGTCCACGGCGACGAGCGCGGCAGCGGGCTCGGCACCCAGATGATCGAGTGGGCCATCGACGAGTCACGCCGTGCGGGCTGCCAGTTGGTGCAACTCACCTCGGACGCGACGCGCATCGACGCGCACCGCTTCTACGAGCGGCTCGGCTTCGAGGCGTCCCACCTCGGGTTCAAGCTGCAACTCTGAACGGTCGGGAGCGGTCCGGAGCGGTCGAAAACGAGTCGGGCCGGGCCGGGTTGGCCGATGGGCCGGGCTGGATCGCGGGTCGGGTCGAAGTGTCGTGCGTGCGGTGGGCGGACCGGGCCGCACGGGGCCGGATCGAGCCGGAACGGGGACGGGCTTCGGCCCGCCGTCGGAACGGCGGGCCGAAGCGACACCCTGGGGACCTTGGGCGATCAGTGTGGGTGAGCGGGCGGGCGGCGGGGCGTAAGCGAGTGATCGCGGTCGTTCAGATGGTGTCGAGATCGATCGCCTCGGCCATGGCGCGGTAGCCGGCGTCGTTCGGGTGCTTGTGGTCGCCGCTGTCGTACGCGGGGTCGAGTGCCAGCGGGTCCGCGGGGTCGGCCAGCGCGGCGGCGAAGTCGACGTACGCGTCGAACTCGCCGGACGCGCGTATCCACGTGTTGATCTGCTGCCGCTTCGCTTCGGCGCGCGGCGTGTGGTACTCCGCTCCCTTGAACGGCAGGATCGTCGCGCCCACCACGCGCACCCCCTTGGCGTGTGCTCGGGCGATCAACTCGCGGTAGGCGTCGATCAGTTCCGTGGCGGAGAGTTGCGGATTCGGCTTGTAGGTGGGCAGGTCCACCTCGCTGAAACCGATGTCGTTGAGTCCCTCGAAGACGATCACCGAACTCACTCCGGGCTTGTCCAGCACGTCCCGTTCGAAGCGGTCCAGGGCCCGGTCCCCGTACCAGGCCGAGTCGTTGAGCAGCAGGTTTCCGCCGATTCCCGCGTTGAGCACCGGGCGCGCTCGGCCGGCGGCCGACAGCCGCTCGGCGAGTTGGTCCGGGTAGCGCTTGTTGGCGTCCACGGTGGAGCCGTACCCGTCGGTGATCGAATCGCCGAACGCGACCACGGCTCCTCGCCGGGACGCGCCGGGACGCGACACGCCGCCGGGGGCGTCGGGGTTGGCACCGCCGCCCGCCTGGTTGGCGATTCGCCCTGTATGCGGCGTGTGTGTCGATCGATCGCCGGTCAGCTCGACGTCGGAGAGGTAGTACCAGGAGCGGGTGCGCTCGCCGAACGCGGAGCCGGTGCGGTCCCCACGGTGGTCCCCCGGCGCGCGGTAGCTGTGGGCGTACGCCTGCGCGTGGAAGGTCGCGGGGCCGGTGGGCTTGGCGAAGTACAGCGTCACCGTCACCGTGTCGAAGGCGCTGACCCGCAGCGGGGCCGCGTCGCTCGCGCCCTCGCCGCCGGCCGGGATCGTCACCGACGGGCGGTTGCCGAACGTCAGCTTCCGCAGCGTCTGGGGCCGCACGGCCGCGCCGCCGGCGCTGCGTGCGATGGTCGCGCCGGAGATCCTGAGCGGCTGTTCGCCGTAGCGGTTGGAGAGCTTGATCCGCGCCGCGCTGCCGCCGCCGGTGACCCGTACGACCTGGCGCACGGTCTGGCGGTCGAAGCCGGCCTCGGACCAGTTCTCCTCGAAGCCGGCGCTCGGCCGCTGCACGGGCGCCGCCCACCCCGCCGACCAGGTCGTGGCCGCCCGAGCGCGATCCGTATCGGTGGTGCCGGCGGGTGTCTGCGGCGTGGCCGTGGCCCGGGGGCGGGCGCCGGCCACGCCCGATGTGGCGAGCACGGCGGTGAGTGCGACGAGGGAGATGGCAAGACGCGACGACGCGGAACGCATGGCTGTCCTCCTGGGTGGGGATGGGGCGCGGCGCGAGTGCGGTGGGTCCGCGGTGGCCTCGCGAGCCGCCTGGGGAACAGCCTGTGGTGCGCCGGGCGCGCCACCCAGCCACCGCCGGCGCGTAGGTCGGCCGTGCGTACGCCCGCGCTGCGTACCACCGTCAGGGTCAGGCTGCGCGCCCTCGCGCGCGCACGGCGCTGACCAGCGAATGTGCGCCTGGCCGGGCGATCTCTGACCGCGACCACCCCGCCGCGGCGGTGGGCGGCGGGGTGGTCGACTGCGGGTCTGCGGGTCTGTGGGTCTGCGGGCCTGCGCCCGCGGGTTCGCGAGTCTGTGGGTCTGCGGGCCTTTGGTCGGTGCGGTGTGCGCAGCCGGGGTGGGGCGTGCGGCCCGTGTCGTACGAGCCCTTGTGGCCGGTGGAGTGCGCCGGCGCGGGGCCGTGCGTGGGCGAGGTGGGCGCGCACTGCCCCGGGCTTCAAGTGATCAGCCGGTAGCTGTCAGATGGTTGCCGTCAGGTGGTGACCATCGGTCGGTAGCGGTCAGGTGGCGGACATGGTGGCGTGGCGCTCGCGCAGGCGCGTCCCGTATGCGATCGGCTTCGGTCGGCGTCCCGTACGCGATCGGTTGCGGTCGGATGGGGTCAGAAGCCGCGCCAGCCCTCCGGGTCGAGCGTGCCCGGGACCGACTCCGCAGGCTCGTAGGGCTTCCGGGAGAAGACGAAGGTGCCCAGGTCGAGATGGGTCTCCGGGTTCGTGGCTCCGGTGTGGCTCGGTTGTTCGGTGCGCACGACGCGCAGCGTCTCTCCGGCGTAGTAGCCGTCGAGCCCGATCCAGGTGCCGTCCGGCTCCGGGCGGAAGCGGGAGCCGCGCCCGCCGCCCCGCAACGGGGCGAGTTCCAGCCAGCGTTCGGCGCGCAGTCGCAGCAGGAAGGGGGTGGTGCCCCAGTACCAGGCGCCGGTCAGCGCCAGGAGTTCCGAGTCCACGTCGGGCAGCGGGCGCCACGGCTCGGGGATGGGCGGTTCGTGCCGCGCGACGATGCCGATGAGGTCGGCGACGAGAGTGCCGATGGACGGCCCCGAGGTGGCGTTGGCCAACGCGACGCCGGCAAGGTTCTCGTCCGGGCTGACCCACACCGTGCTGAGGAAGCCGGGCATGGAACCGGTGTGGCCGAAAAGGAGCCGGCCGTCCCTGCGGACCACCTGTAGTCCCAACCCGTAACTGTCGTCCCACGCCGCACCCTCCGGCGCGCTCGCGGGCCGGCGCATTTCGGCCAGCGTCGCCGCGCTGAGCACGCGGTCATCGCCCCGCGCGAGGAACACCACATAGCGGGCCAGATCCGCCGCCGTTGACCACAGCTGCCCCGCGGGTCCCATCACTCCCATGTCCTCGACGGCCTCGCGCTGCATCACGTCCGCCCACGGATGCACCGCCCAGCCATGCGCGTGCGGGGCCTCGGGCGTGGCGGACGTACGGGTCATGCCGAGCGGCACCAGCACCTCGCGGCGCAGCACCTCGTCCCACGGGGCGCCACGCAGCTGCTGAACCAGGGCGCCGAGGAGCGCGTATCCGGGGTTGGAGTAGTGGAACGTGTGGCCCGCGGGGTGACGGTGGGGGTGCTCGCCGAACACATCGCCCAGCTCCGGGCGCAGGTCACCCGGGGTCCGCTCCCACCACGGGCCGGGCGCCTCGGCGGCGAGGCCGCTGCGATGGGCCAGCAGTTGGGCGATGGTCGCGTCGCCCACGGACGGATCGGCCCCCTCCGCCGCGAGCCGGTCGGCCAGGTGCGCGCGGATCGGGTCGGCCAGATCGAGCAACCCCTCGTCGCGCAGCCGCATCACGAGAACCGCCACCAGCGACTTGGTGATCGAGCCGATGCGGTACTGCGTGTCGGTGTCGGGCACCTGATCGGCCAGCGCGCTTCGCGCCCCCGACCACACCAACTGTCCGTCCCGCACCACCGCCCCCACCAGTGACGGGGTGCGACCCTCGGCCTGCCCGACCGCGAGGCGGTGCAGCAAGGCGCGACGAGTGGCGGGAAGAAGTTCATCGAACGGGGCGGTCTCGGTCATGGTGCTCCTGTCGGCGATCGAACCTGCGGGTCCCGACCTCGGACCTTAGCCACCGGGTCGCCCACGCCGACACCGAGAATCGGGGCACGGCGTTCGCTTGGCCATTCACCTGGTCATTCGCTCGGTGGTCTGCTTGGTGATGCGCTTCGTCATCTGTTCGGTCGTCCGGCCGGCCGCTCGCCCCGTTCCCCGGCCCGGTCGACCGGGCGCGTCGGAGAGCCGCGCGGGGCTGCGCGGCTTGGGGACTCGGCGGCTCGGCGGCTCGGCGGCTCGGCGGCTCGGCGGCTCGGCGGCTCGGCGCGGAGTCGTACGTGCGAGGCGTACGGTTCGCCTTGCGATCGGGACATGTCCGATTCCTTCAAGACCCTGCCCGCTCCGCCTACCTAACGTGACCCCATGACACCTCGATTCGATCTCATCGGCATGGTCGTGGACGGCATGGCCGCCACGCTCGCCTTCTACCGCCGCCTCGGTCTCAGCATCCCAGCCGACGCCGACGACCAACCGCATGTCGAGGCGGAGTTGCCCGGCGGAACGCGGATCGCCTGGGACACCGTGGCGACCGTACGGTCCTTCGATCCCGACTGGACCCCGCCACAGGGCGGAGGACACCGGCTTGGCCTGGCGTTTCTGTGCGACGGCCCGGGCGAGGTCGATGCGCTCTACGCGGAGCTGACGCGGGACGGGTACGCCGGTCACAAGGCGCCGTGGGACGCGCCGTGGGGGCAGCGGTACGCGGTGCTCCGCGACCCGGACGGAAACACGGTGGACCTCTTCGCTCCGCTGGGTGCGGTGGCGTCCTAAGAGACGCGCTCGACCCTCGCCTGGGTGACGTTGCGGTTTTCTGCTCTGTCGACCTGGTCGGCCGGGTATGAACGGCCCGGCGGTTTGGGTGTCGGGCTGACCTGGGTGATCTGGGTGGCCCGGGTGGTTTGGGTGGCCTGGGTTGAGCGTGCGGGCTGTGCCCAACGTGGAGGTGCCCGCACTAGGGCGCCCGCGCATCGGCACGCGCCCTCGCGACGCGCCCCCGTCGTGGCGCGCTAGTTATTCGGCGGCCAGCAGTTCCGTCACCGGCACGCCCGCCAGCGCGCGCACCTCCCGGGCGAGGTGCGCCTGGTCCGCGTACCCGACGCGGGCCGCTACCAGGGCAAGTGGCTCGCCCGCACGGGCCAGCTCCAGCGCGTGACCCATCCGCAACACCCTGGCCAGGGTCTTCGGCCCGTATCCGAACGCGTCCAGGCATCTGCGCCGAAGCTGCCGCTCGCTGAGCCCGATGTCCCGCGCCAGGGCGGCAACCGTGCCACCGGCGCGCAACCCGCGTACCACCCGCGCGTGCGGCAGCGACGACTGTCCGTCGCGCGCCCGCCCGGCCCGTAGCCGCTCGGTGACGGCCCCCTCCAACGCCTCTGCCCGGGCCGCCGCCGGCACGGCCGCCATTCGCTCGGCCAGCCGTGCGGCCTCCGCCCGCGACCACACCTCGTCCAAGGGCACCCGCTCGTCCCGCAGGGCCGACGCGGGCAGGCCGAACACGGCGGGGCCCACGCCGGGCGCGAGCCGTAGCCCGGTGTGCGCCGCCCCGGGCCGGTCGACGACGAGGTGTGCCCGGGTGTCGGGCCCCGCCACGAGCAGCCGGCCCGCGGACCAGATCAGGTCCGTGCACCCGTCAGGCAACACCCGTGCGACGCCGCCCGCCCCAGCTCCGGCACGGCGCTCCCACACCACCGTCCCCGCATGTCGCGAGCGCCACTCTCGGTACATGCCACCAGCATGCCTCGGCAGCGACCCGCACCTCGTCACGGGAGGTCCGAGGGGCGGGCCACCAGGTGTGCCCCTCGATATCGACGGGCGTGAGCGCCCCCCGACCCCTTGGTACATTGCCGGCCCGGCTCCCCACGCGTCCCAGGTGGGCAGCCCGGCCAGAGCACGCGCCGGCCATGACGACGCCCACCACCGGGGCGGGTGGCCGACCGGCCGGCCGTCGCCAGCAGGCGGAACCCCTGAGGAGAGAAGTGAGCCCCGAAACGCAGGCCGAGTCGACTCCACGGACCGGCGCGACGCTGGACGCAGCGGCATGGCTGGCGTCGGCCAGCATCGACCCTGCCGTGGCGGCCCTACGCCCCGACTACCACGCCCTGCTCATCACGGCCGAGGGACTGCGCCCCGGGCCGAGCGACGCGTTCAGCGAGGAGATGCTCGCGCGGGCCGAGGTCACCGCGCGCGAGCGCATCGGTGACGGGCCGCTGGAGGAACACCCGCACATCGCCGCCTGGCGCGAGGCGTTCCGTTCCTTCGGCGCCAAGCCGCAACGCACGCGACCCAGCGCGGAGGCCCTGCTGCGACGGGCCGCCGACGGGTTGCCCCGCGTGGACCGGCTGACCGACATCTACAACGCCGTGTCGGTGGGCCACTTCCTGCCGCTGGGCGGCGAGGACCTCGACCACTACGCGGGCCCGGCACGACTGGTGCGCGCTGACGGCACGGAGGTCTTCGACACCACGGCGGGCGGCGAGCCTGCCACCGAGCACCCCGCCGCCGGCGAAGTCGTCTGGCGTGACGACCTGGGTGTGACCTGCCGCCGCTGGAACTGGCGCCAGTGCACCCGTACCCGACTGACCCACGACACCACCCGCGCCCTCTTCATCCTGGACGCCCTCGGGGCAATGGACGACCAGGCCCTTTCGGCGGCGGGTGACGCGCTCACCGATGCGCTGACCACCAGCAGCCCCGAGGTGAAGATCAACACGCGGCTGCTGCGCGCCTCTGCGGCCTGACCTCGCCGTCTGCGGCTCCGGCCCCACCCGCCGCTTCGTCACGTTCAGGCCCGCCCTGCCTTCGTCCTGCCGTCGCCCCGCCAGCTCGGCGCCCGGTGCCCGGTGCCCGGTGCCCGGTTCCTGCGCCGCGTCGTGCCAGGGCGGCGGGCGGGGAGTCGGGGGGCGGGGGGGCTGCCGGGCGGTGGTGTGGTCTGGCATGGCCTGGCGGCGGGCGGGTTCGGCTCGGCCGGAGCCGGCCCTGCGGCCCGGCTTGCCGTGGCGGTCGGTACGCCGATCCAACGGGCTAGTCCGGTGGCCCGGCTCGGCAACAGGCTGGCTCGGCGAACAGATTGACTCGGTAGCGTGCGCGGCGTTGCGGGGGTGGGTGGTGCGAGGGGACGCGTCCAACCAACCTCCGGGGGCCCCTCCCCCCTCCCCACCCTCCCCTCCCGCCGCCCCTCCCCACCTTGTTCTGCTGTGCACGCGTGCCGCGTGGTGCTGGGGCGCGCGTGGTCGTGTCGTACGTGCCTCTGTGACGCACGTGGCGCCGCGCAGCCCGTGCCGTCTCGGCACCGCCTGGCCTTGTGCCGCATGGCCCTCTCAGGCCCCCGCAGTTCGGGACCGTGCCAGCCCATCACTGGCCCCGTCCCCGCCGCGGCCAAGACCGGAGCGCGTGCAGGCTGCAGCGCTCAACGCCCTAGAGACCACACATCACACAAACAACTCGTTCACAATAATCCGTTGACAACCTCATATGCCTCCCGCACCCTTGCTCCATGTCCTCGACCACTGACTCGCCTCGCGAGCAGCCCGCCGCCTTCGCACCGGCAGACCCCGACCAGGCACGGGCCGCACGCGTCTACGCCTCCCTGTTTCGCATCGCCGAACGCCACGCGGCCAGCGATGAGCAGCGCCAACGGCAGGTGCACCCCTCGATCATCGGTGCGCACGAAGCCATCAGGTTGGTCTCCTTCCTGCTCAGTGGGGCCGCACAGCGGGAGGAGGGCGAGCCCGAGGTGGACCACACCGACATCACCGCGGCCCTGACCCTCATACCGCTGGCGCGGGGGGAGATGGACGAACTGGAGGCCGGGCTCCTCCAGATGGCGCGAGGTCGCGGAATGACCTGGCCGGAGATCGCCTTTGGCCTCGGCCTCGGCACCCCCCAGGCCGCCAGGCAGCGCTACGAACGCCTCCTCGCCCGCACCGGCAGCGAAGCGGAACAACAGGCGCCGGCACCAACCAAGAAGACCCCCGCGGCGACACCGGAGCCCGCTCCGGACGCCGAGTCGTAGCCCCTGCCACCAACAGAACCCGCAGACCACCCACCAGAGCACACACGCCTGCCCCACCCACACGGCTGGCCACCCGCCCGTCAGACCAGCGGCCACCCCGCCCCAGCCCAGCCCGACCGACAACGCAAACTCGAAGGCCCGAGCAACGCCCCAACACACCCCCGCCCAGAACGCTCACACCCCGCGCCCTGCCCACCGCCACGCCAGCGCTGCACCGCACAAGAGCGGTGACGCGCGGACAGCCGACACAAGTGCAAGGCGGTGCGCTGCGACACGACACGGTCAGTCGAGTTCCTTGGGGCCGTAGCAGGCGGCTATCGCGCCGCTCTCCAATGCCCAGTACCGGTCTCCGTAGGACCAGTGCCACCACTCCGTGGGGTAGTTGACCAGCCCCGCCGAGGTGAGTGCGGCGCCGAGGATGTCACGGTGCTCGCGGGCTTCGGCAGTGATGGTGTCCGCCTGCGTGTAGCAGGCTCCCGCGCTCTCCTCCGGTGACGCGTTCATGCGGGTGCCCAGATCGAGTTCGCGGCCGTCGGTGTCGGCGAGAGTCAGGTCGATGGCCGCACCAGCGCTGTGCGGGGCTATCTCGGGAGGAGACACGTAGCGACTGGCCGCCGAGCGCACCTGGTCCGCTGACCACTCGGGGTGTTCGGCGCGCAGGCCGTCCGCGTACTCCTCGAAATACCGGCGCTGCAACGCCGGCGGGCGATACCCCTCGACGAACAGCAGCCGCATGCCCCGGGGCAGTTCAGCCTGCGCCGCCCGCAACCGGTTGAGCACGCCTTCCCGCAGGTAGGCGAAGGCGCCGGCGGAGTCCTCCCACTTCCGTTCGTCGACCAACAGGGAAGCGTCTCGGCGCACGTCCACAAGCGGCTCACCGCACTCCTGAACAGGAACGGACGCGACTCTCGGGTCGGACATCAAGACGATCTCAGTCATGGGGCAATCATCACCCAGCCCCGCCCAGCCTGGGTGGGGCTGTGGATAACCCCGCCCATGTGGATAACCCCGCTCACGCAGGGACGCGAGGCGTTGAACCGCTGGGTGCCCAACTGTCGCCAGCGACTGCCGGCGGAAGGCTCGAGAGCGCGCCCGACAGCGCAACGCAACGACGCGTCGCGCAACGCGACGCGACACCGGCGCGACGCACTCCACGCCACGACGCGAGTACGGGCAACGCCCCAGGCGACAACGCGCAGGAAAGCCCACTCACCCACGAAAGCCGCCGTGGGGCGACAGGGGCCAGGGCGACAACGTGACACAGACCCGACAGGACCCGCCGCAACCCAACACAGCCCCCAAGATCGGCGGAGAACCTGCTCACCCCGTACGGCGGTCGCTCCGCTCGTCCACTACCGCGCTCCCCTGAACAGTTCGCCTGAACAGTTCGCCTGAACGGTTCGTCGGCCAGGCCCGTTGTCGCCGGCCGTACGAGCACGGGGTGGGCCCTACTTCACTGTGTACTCGCACATCGACTTGCCGCCGCTGTTGTCCGCGACCTGCTTGCCGTCCACAGTGATGACGCAGTCGGCCGGGCGCAGCATGCCGTCAGGGCCGGTTACGGAGCCGGGCACGACGGAGACGCCGAGGCCGACCTTCTTCTCCGCGTCGGTCTCCAGCGTGATCGTGGACGTCTTCTTCCACGGCAGCTTGACCGTCTCCATCTTGTTGCTGTCCAGGTTGTAGTAGATCTTCGACGACCCGCTCCCGCGCACCTCTAGCGTGACCTCGCGCTTGACCGCGGCACCGTCGCCCGCCGCCGCGCCGTCCTGCTTCGGGTTCACCCCCTCGCTCACGGACTTGTCGGCCTTACCGGCCTTATCGGCTTGGTGATCCTTGCCCTTCTTCGACGAATCGCCGTCGCTGCCACAGCCCGCGAGGAGAACCGTGGACAGGGCCACCGCAGCGCCAATGACGATCTTCTTACGCATGCTTCCCCTTCTCGAAATGAGCGTCCGATCGTAGTACTCGCCCAGGGGCGGAACTGTCGCATCCGCAACGCCCACGCCCCTCGCCCGAGCCACCCGGTTCGCCCGGTTCCCCCCGTCCGCCCCCTTCCCCCCACACCACGCACCACATCCCCCGATGCGCCATGCGCCCCCACACCTCACGCCCCACGCCCCACCCAGAGGGCAGTTCACGCCACGGCCGAGGGCGCACGCACGGCGCCCTCGGCGCGGGGACCCGCACGGGACCGGGAACTGCGAACTGGGCACGGGGAACGCGCAGTGCGGCAGCGGTCGACAGCCGGACCGGCCGCGCGACCACCACCCGTCAGCCAAAGCTCGCCGAGCGTCGCGCACCGACGGCGCACCCACCCCGCCCAACCGACGCCACCTCGTCCCACCCCGCCCCAACCTCGCCCGCCCCCACCCACGCCCCGCCCCATCTCACCCTCACGGAGGAGCCGGCCATCGCACCTGGCGTAGGCCGACGTACGCCAACACCCGTCCCGCGTCCGCCAGTTCGCATCCTTGCGCACACGCACGCGAGGCACCGGATAATCCGCCCGACCGCCTCGACGCTCCGCGCAGGCCCAGGGAGAACCGATCACCCCCGAGGCACCGACCCGCCGACAGCGCAGCGAGAGCACCACGCGAGCGCAACGCGAGCCACAACGACCACCCGACGAGCGCACAACGACCGCGCAACGGGTGCACAACGGGTGCACAACGAGCACAGCATGAACTGACCTTCGTACCGTCCGTGACCAGCGAAACCCACCCACACCGCTCCTATAGCATGATTGAACTCACGACCATGCCCCTCATTGCCCACCTGCCCCCGGAAACCAAGCTATCCGGCAAGGATGATCTCCTTACTGGGCCTCTAACAAATCGGCCAAACAATTGATATCTGTAGCTTCGCGGGTATTTACACGAATAAATTTCAAAAGAGTGCTCACCGCATGTCGCCAACCACGGGTGATCCTGTGGGCAGCGGTGAGCGTGGTGGCCCTCGCATTCCTCATCGCGCTGGAGATCGCCGCGCGCCACTACGGCGTACGGGGTCCGATCAGCAACCAGGTGCGAGAGGTGATATTCGCACCTAAATCGGGACCGCTGCTCTACGCCAGCATGGCGTTGATGATGGTGGTGCTCACCTGGCGGGAGCGGTTCATCGCCTTCGGATTCGCGGTCGGCATCGACGTCGTCTTCGCGTTGGTGCGGTGGATCTTCGACGCCAAGATGATGTTCGGCAACGGCGCCCTGTGGGTGCTGTTGGCCTATGGCGTCATCGCCATCACCCGCCGCAGCGGCCGGGAACGCGTCCTGTTGCTCAAGGGTGTCGGGCTCGGCCTGCTGCTGGTGGCCGGCCGGAAGACCGGCGACGCCTGGCTGCTCATCACGTGGAAGACCCGCCCCACGGTGCTCGACCAGTACGTGGCGACCGCCGACCACGCGCTGGGCAGCCCGTCATGGCTGGTGGGCCGACTGGTCGAAGCCTCAGGAACGGTCGGCTACCACGTTCTCGACTACGTCTACGCCCAACTCGCGGTGGCCGCGGTCGTCGTCGCGCTCTACCAGCTCCGGCACGTCGCGGTCGATCGCCGCTTCCCTACCCACCACCTGGTGCGCACCTTCCTGGTGATCGGCCTGCTCGGGCCGGGCATCTACATGATCTACCCGGTGGTCGGTCCGATCTTCGCGTACGGCGCCGACGGCGGGCAGTATGCGGTGGCCAACCTGTGGCCGGACACGCTGACGCCGGTCGGCGTCCCGCAGAGCATGCCCTTCGACGACATCACCCCGCGCAACTGCATGCCCAGTCTGCACACGGCATGGGCTACCGCGATCTTCATCCACTCCCGCAACAGCTCGCGCTTCCTGCGGTACGCGGGAACGTTCTGGCTGCTCGCCACGCTCGGTGCCACGCTCGGATTCGGCTACCACTACGGTGCGGATATCGTCGCCGGCGTGGTGTTCGCGGTCACGATCGAGGCCGGGCTGCGCACGATCGACCACGACTGGGACCGGTCGGGAATCCGGTTCGTCGCCTACGGCACGGCGATCTTCACCGCGATGCTGCTGTCGTACCGCTTTCTCTCGGTCGAGATGGCCGACTACGCCTGGGCCTTTGGCCCGCTGCTGATTCTGGCGATGGTCTCGGTCGTCTACGGCTACATGCGGCTCACGAAGCGGTGGGAGCCGAAGACCGTACCGGTCCGGAAATCGGAACCCGAATCGGAAACGGAACCGCAGCCTCAGCCGCAGCCCGAACTCATTTGATCGTGAGCTGACGGGTGTGACCGGCCCCCGCCTGCCTGGCCCGAGCAGGCGGGGTTGAGGGCAGGGGCGTACGACGACCAACGGCCTGCTCGCTGACCGCAGCGAGCAGGCCGTACGGTTGCGCGGCTCGTACGGCTCGTACGGCTCGCGCAGGTTGCACAGCTCACGCAGGTCGCACGGCTCACGCACGGGGCGCGCGCCCGGGGCGCCCCGGTGAGGGCGGCAGCCGTAGGGCGGCGCCAGCCGCCGCGCGGTTACCGCACCCCTTCCTCGATGCTCGCGACGGCGTCGAGGAGGTCCCGGACGGTACGCAGCTCGCGATGCTCCTGGCGGACCAGCCCGGACGCCACGTCCCCGTACTCAAGCTCGGTTTCTCCGCTGCTCCAGACGGTGAGGGCGGTGATGTAGCCATCGGTTTCGAGCGTCAGCACGACGCTGCTCTTGGCTCGACCGTCCGCCGGCGAGCGCCGGAGGTCCCCCAGGATTCCGCGGGTCCGCAGGCGTTCCTCGTGCTCGGCGAACCAGTCCGAGAGCCACTGCGGCCACGCACCGGCCATCCGCCCCCTCCTCCCCTCTCCCCCTGCCCCGCCTCGCGACGGAGCGACCGCTCCGCGCCGTACGCCCGTCCCCCACACCAACGCCACCGCCACCGCCACCGCCGACAGCAACACCAACGGAAACACCAACACCCACGCCAACGTACGTACCACCCGGTCGCACCCGCCCCATCCGCAGAGGCCCCGGAGGCGCCCCGCAGGCGCCCCGCGAACGCTTTCGGTGGGCGCGGACAAGAAGGGGTGGGGGCCGCGGAAGGCGTGGCCCGTGGAAGGGGAGGTCTGTGGCGACGGACGAGGAACTGCTGACGCGCTCAAGAAGCGACGCGTCGGCCTTCGAACCGCTCGTGGAGCGCCATTCGCGCGCGCTGCACGGCTACTTCGCGCGCCGTGCGCCCGGCGCGGCGGACGACCTGCTGGCCGAGGCGTGGCTACGGGCGTACGCAGGGCGCACCACCTACGACGCCGCACGCGGGCCCGCCCGGGCGTGGCTGTTCGGCGTGGCCCGCAACGTACTGGCCGCGCACTGGCGCGGACAGGAACGGCGCGCGTCCGTCACCGCGTTCGCCGACGAGGGGAGCAGCGATCCGTGGCACGCCGTTGACCGGCGGTTGGACGCAGCGGCGGTCGGGCCGCTGATGCGTCAGACGCTGGCCGAGCTGCCGGCCGTGGAACGGGAGCTGCTGTTGCTGATCGCGTGGGAGCAGCTCAGCCCCACCGAGGCCGCGGTCGTCGTCGGCGTGCCCGCGGGCACGGCCAGGTCCCGGCTGCACCGGGCGCGCACGCGGCTGCGTGCGGCGCTCGGCCCTTCCGTCCCGCTTTCCCTGACAGGAGATCTCGCATGACCGGCCAGGACACGCACACCGACGACGGCGCCCTCCTCGACTTCCCCGGTGCCGGGCGGTTGCGCGCCGCGGGCAGGGTCGCGCCGCCGTCGGCGGACGTCGTCGCCGCCGCACTGGCCGCGGTGCGGTCGGCGGCCGACCCGACGGCGGGCGCCGAGCAGGCGACAGGCGCCGGCCGGGCAGAGGTGGCCCACCAGGCGGACGGGGCCAGCCGGGTCGAGGCAGTCGATCCGCTCATCGGACTCGAACGGGAGCCGGCGGCCGAGATCGTTCCGGCTCGGACGTGGCGGCGGCGCCTGCCGGTGCTGGTCTCGGCGGCGGCGGTCGCGGCGATCGCGCTGGGGGCCACGTTCCAGCCCTGGTCGGACTCCGACGGCGAGCGGGTCTCCCCGGCGGCCGAGCGGGCGGGGACGGCGCCGTACTGGGAGGTACGGACCCTTCAGTGGAACCGGACCCTCGACAGGGACGATCGGCCGGACGAGTCGCACGAGACGATCTGGCTGAGCCGGAGCGGCACGCGCGGGAAGCCCAGCAACGGCCTGGTGCAGGACTACACCCGGGAGGACATGGGCGGGACGGTCTGGGTGATCTGCGGCAAACCGGTCGGGTGGGACGAGCTTCGGAAGCTGCCCACCGACCCGGCGGCGCTGCGGTCCCGGCTCGTCGGCAAGGCCACCGGGGACTCGGTGCCCGAGGAACTCTTCGACGGCATGGAGGACCTGCTCGCCCGGTCACCCGCCGAACCCAAGCTGCGGGCCGCGCTGTTCGAGGTCCTCACCGGCATCCCCGGGGCACGCGTGATGGAGGGAGCCAAGGACAGCACGGGCCGCGCCGGCACGGTCGTCGAACTGGACGCCGACACCTGGCGTCGGCAACTGATCGTCGACACCAAGACGTTCCACGTGCTGGAGGCCGTGAACCGGGCGCGAAACGACGGCCTGGCCTGGGGAAGCGAGAAGCTCCGATCCGGGGACGTCATCCACCGCACCACCTACCTCTCGGTCGGCCCCGCCTGGCAGCAGCCGCCCCTGTCCCCACTGAAGTAACTGCCCGCACTGACGCCCCTGCCCTCACTGACGTACCGCCGCCCCCGCCCGTCGGGGCTACTGACCCGGTTCAGGCAGGCCCGCCCGACGCCGACGGACGCCTCCGCCACGAGACGGGAGGGGGCAGGGAGACGGGCTGCCCCCGGCGTCGGCCGCCCGGCATCGGCGGCAGCCCCTCCCCACGGACGAGGCCGCGAGTCCGCCCCCCTACTTGTCCAGTCACTACAATCCCTCCCCCACGATACGGTCACCCGACGCCCTGAAAACACCTCCCAACGCTGACATGATCCCCGTGTGGGCGCACCAGGCGCCCTGTAGCAACCGAACAACCCAAGGGGGCTCGTGTGACCCGTAGCGATCGTGTGTTGGTGACGGGTGTCGGTGCGATGACGCCGCTGGGGGCCGATGCGCCGTCGACGTGGACGGGGCTGTTGGACGGCAGGTCGGGGGTGCGTCTCCTGGACGAGGAGTGGGCTGCGGACCTGCCGGTGCGCGTGGCGGCCGGGCTCACGGTGGACCCCGCCTCCCTGCTGCCACGGGCCGAGGCCAGGAAGCTGGACCGTGGCGAGCAGGTCGCCATCCTCAGCGCGCGCGAGGCCTGGCAGGACGCGGGGGTGCCGCGGGTCGAACCGGAACGGTGCGCCGTCGTGATCGGCACCGGAACCGGTGGCGTCCTCACCACGCTCGGACAGGACGACGTCTTCGAACGCGCCGGAACGCGCCGGCTGTCCCCGTTCGCGGTGCCCATGCTGATGCCGAACGGGCCGGCCGCCTGGGTGAGCATGGACCTCGGCGCGCGGGGCGGCGCCAGGACCCCGGTGAGCGCCTGTGCGTCCGGCGCGGAGGCGCTCGCCCTGGGGCGGGACCTGATCCGCGGCGGGCAGGTGGACGTGGTCGTCGCGGGTGGCGTGGAGGCGTGCCTGCACCCCTTCACCCTCGCGGCGTTCGCCCAGATGAAGGCCCTGTCGACGCGGTCAGCGGACCCGGCGGCCGTCTCCCGCCCGTTCGACGTGAAGCGGTCCGGGTTCGTCATGGGCGAGGGCGCGGCGATGATGGTGCTCGAACGCGCCGAGTTCGCCCGGGCCCGCGGCGCGCGGGGTTACGGCGCGTTGGCCGGCGGCGCCGTGGGGTCGAGCGCGCGGCACATCACGGCCTCCGACCCGGGGGGCCAGTCATGGGCCATGGAACGGGCGCTGCGCGACGCCGACTTGGCCCCGGCGGACATCGGGCTCGTGCACGCCCACGCCACCTCGACGGAGTCCGGCGACCTCGCGGAGGCCGAGGCGATCGGCCGGGTGATCGGCGACCACGCCGCGGTGACGGCGACGAAGTCGATGACGGGGCACATGATCGGCGCGTCGGGAGCGGTGGGCGCCATGGCCGCGCTGCTCGCGCTCAGGGACGGCACGCTGCCGGCCACCCGCAACCTCGACGAGCTCGACCCACGCGTGGAACTCGACGTGGTGCGCGGCGAACCGCGCACCGGTCAGTGGTCCGCCGCCCTGGCCAACTCGTTCGGTTTCGGCGGCCACAACGTCAGCCTCGTCCTCACCAGGTGACGCCACGCCCCTGCCCCACCACCGCGCGCCGCCGGGCGCCGCCGGGCGCCGCCGGGCGCCGTGCGACGTGCTCGCACCGGCGGCTCGTGTCATCGCGCGGGCGTGGTGGTGGCAGGGTTCCGGACCTCCACGACGATCGCGGTGCCGGCCACGGATCGGTCCCCGTGCATGGTGATCTGCTGGCCGGGCCGGACGTGCGTCCAGTGGGAGGGGGTGAGGGGTACGAGGCGAACCGTGGCTCGCCCGCCGGGCGCCAGCACGGGCCTGTTCTCGACCCAGAGCCTGGCGATGCTGACCGCGCGTCCGCCGGTGGGTGAGAGGCGTCCGATGTCCCACATGGGCCGCAGGACGCCGGCGCCGGAGATGGGCGTCGTACGTCGCGCCTCGGCGGCGGAGCGGAGCGTCAGGTCCGCGCGGATCACACCGTTGCGGAGTTCGGAGCATCGCCAGTGGCACCACGCCGCGCTGCGTTCCAGCAGGAGCTGATCAGCCGCTTCGGCGAGCTGTTCCCAGAAGGCCAGCGGGAGCGAGCGAGCCTCCCCCAACTCCTCCAGCAGGCCCAGGGCGATCTCCCACTCATCGTGGACGAGGTAGTCCCAGATGTCTCGCACCGTGATGTCGTTCTCGGTGGCGACCTCTTCCGGAACCAACAGGGAAGCTGCCACGAGCAACTCAGGGACGTCCATGCGCTCATCCTCGACCACAGGCACGTACTGCCCCATCCGCAATGTCAGACCCAGCGGTTAGGGTGCGGCGAGATGGGGCCGGTTCCGAGGCCACCAGCACCGGAGAACGGCAGCCTCCCTGGTCTGCTCGGGGGCGGTTTCGGCCCAACCAGCGTCCAGGCACCGTCGAGGGCCACAAGCGCAGCCTGTCAGCCCGGCCCCATCTCACCCAGGGAACGGAGCCATGCCGCGATGACGCCAAGAGGCTTCCGCTGAGCCGAAAGGTCAGACCGGCCGTGACCCCGAACTCGCTCCCGCACTCGCCGAGGCGCCCCGCCTCGTGGACCTGCTGCCATGCGGTGGGGGAGGCGGCTGCGACCGGTGTGAGCGCGGGCTCTTGCAGTTCGACGTGCTGGCGTGCCTGGTTACCGGGGCGTGATGCCGGGCCAGACGCTTTGCCCTATTCCGCTTGGTCTCATAACCGTGCGATGAATCCTGCGGATCGGTCGAGTGGGAAAGGAGGTCCGCCCCGGGCTGGCTCCCAGCCCTGGTCCCGTGCCTCTCGAATGCTGGCAGCAACGTGAGCTGGGCGAATCGGCTCCGTCTCGGCGCCCACCCAGTTGCTGGGATGGGCCTGGCCGCTGGTGACGACCAAGGTCGTACCCGGCTGGCTGCCGCTGACCGCTTCGACCGCATAGGTCATCGGTGTCCAGCAGAGTCCCTGCGCGTAGGAGGGCTTCCTGCGGATTCGCCAGCGGTACTCGATCCCGTCAACGGTTATGCGCCGGGAACCCTTCTTGTTCAGCGCCACCTTCACCTCCTCCGCTGTCGGACTCTCACGCCGTGCGGCAGGCCCGTCTCAGCGGAAACTCCCAGGCCGCCGGGCGATACCCCAGGAATGTCGGCCTCGGTGGTGTGGCACCTGGTCGCGCGCCTTCGGCGACGCCGATACGAAACACGAGGCGAGGCCCCCCACCCACCCCCTACGTCTGCGCCATGTCCACGAACCGCGAGTAGTGGCCCTGGAAGGCGACCGTGATCGTCGCCGTCGGGCCGTTACGGTGCTTGGCGACGATCAGGTCCGCCTCGCCCGCCCGGGGCGACTCCTTCTCGTACGCGTCCTCGCGGTGCAACAGGATGACCATGTCGGCGTCCTGCTCGATCGAACCCGACTCACGCAGGTCGGAGACCATCGGCTTCTTGTCCGTACGCTGCTCGGGGCCACGGTTGAGCTGGGACAGTGCGATCACCGGCACCTCCAGCTCCTTGGCCAGCAGCTTGAGGTTACGGGACATGTCCGAGACCTCCTGCTGCCGGCTCTCGGGCCTTCTGGCGCCGCCCGACTGCATCAGTTGGAGGTAGTCGATGACCACGAGTTGGAGGTCGTTGCGCTGCTTGAGGCGGCGGCACTTGGCGCGGATCTCCATCATCGACAGGTTCGGCGAGTCGTCGATGTACAGCGGGGCCGCGGTCACCTCGGGCATCCGGCGGGCCAGCCGGGTCCAGTCGTCGTCCGTCATGCTCCCGGACCGCATGTGGTGCAGCGCCACCCGCGCCTCGGCCGAGAGCAGTCGCATCGCGATCTCGTTGCGGCCCATCTCCAGCGAGAAGATGACGCTCGGGAGGTTGCCCTTGATCGAACAGGCTCGGGCGAAGTCCAGGGCCAGCGTGCTCTTACCCATCGCGGGACGCGCCGCGATGACGATCATCTGCCCCGGGTGCAGCCCGTTCGTCAGCGAGTCGAGGTCCGTGAAGCCGGTCGGCACGCCGGACATCTGGCCGCTGCGGGAGCCGATGGCCTCGATCTCGTCGAGCGCGCCCTCCATGATGTCGCCGAGCGGGAGGTAGTCCTCGCTGGTGCGCTGCTCGGTGACGGCGTAGATCTCGGCCTGGGCGTTGTTGACGATCTCGTCGACGTCACCGTCCGCCGCGTATCCCATCTGCGTGATGCGCGTGCCCGCTTCCACGAGCCGGCGCAGCACCGCCCGCTCGTGGACGATCTCCGCGTAGTACTCCGCGTTGGCGGCGGTGGGCACGGACTGCACGAGCGTGTGCAGATACGAGGCGCCGCCGACCTTGGTGATCTCACCGCGCTTGGTGAGCTCGGCGGCCACCGTGATCGGGTCGGCGGGCTCGCCCTTGGCGTAGAGGTCGAGGATGGCCTGGTAGATGGTCTCGTGCGCGGGCCGGTAGAAGTCCTGGCCCTTGAGGACCTCCACCACGTCGGCGATGGCGTCCTTGGAGAGCAGCATGCCGCCGAGTACGGACTGCTCCGCGTCCAGGTCCTGCGGCGGTACGCGCTCGAAGCCCGAGCCGTCCCAGCCACCGCCCTCGCGCCCGCGGTCGTGCTGGTCGTCGCGGCGGCCCTGGCCACGGCCTTCGCCCCGGCGGGGGCGCGGCGTCGTGGGCAGTCGATCACCGGGGCCAGGGTCGGGCCAGGGGTCGTCCATGGGCTCGGGCATGCTCACCCCGCCACCTCCTCCCGTCCGCGACGCGGACCCTCGCCGTGCTCTTCTTTCTTACGGCACGGCTCTGACAAACAGGACGCTCGACTCCGCTTACGGCGCGTCGAGTTCGACGCTCCTCACGCCAGAAAAAGGGTGCGCGCGCCGGACCACGGTAGGCCCGCGAAAGCCGTCCGCCAATCTGGTTATCCACAGGCCATGTGGATGATCGAAGCCATCCTGTGGAGAACTCCCGGAAAGCTGTGCATGGGGCGGGGGACGGCGCTGTGGACAAGCAGCCCTCCAGCCCACGCCCACCCCTGTGAGCTGGACTTTTCTTATCCCAGGGCTGTGCAGAAGAAAAACTTGCCCAGTCGGCCGAAGATCGCGACAAACGGCACAGAGAGCACCACGGAGAGCGACCTCAAGTAAGGGCTGCTCAGCGATTGCATCTCTTACCTGTGGACGATTACATTGGGCCGCATGATCCAGGCTCCCGCGAAGGACCGGCGTGCGCGCAGCCGGCACGATCGAGAGATCATTGCGCTCGCCGTTCCCGCCTTCGGCGCCCTCATCGCGGAGCCCCTCTTCGTGATGGTCGACAGTGCCATCGTCGGCCATCTGGGCACGCCGCAACTCGCCGGGCTCGGCATCGCGGCGGCCCTGCTGCTGACCGGGGTCAACATCTTCGTCTTCCTCGCCTACGCCACCACGGCCGCCGTCGCCCGCCGGGTGGGCGCGGGCGATCTGCCCGGTGCCATCCGGCAGGGCATGGACGGCATCTGGCTCGCCCTGCTCATCGGCGCCGCCGTGGTCACGGTGGTGCTGCCCACGGCGCCCGGCCTGGTCGATCTCTTCGGCGCCTCCGACACCGCCGCGCCCCATGCGATCACCTACCTCCGCATCAGCGCCCTCGGCATTCCCGCCATGCTCATCGTCCTCGCCGCCACCGGCGTGCTCCGCGGCCTCCAGGACACCCGCACCCCGCTCTACGTCGCCATCGGCGGCTTCGCCGCCAACGCCGCGCTCAACGCCGCACTCGTCTACGGCGCCGGCCTCGGCATCGCCGGCTCCGCCTGGGGAACCGTCATCGCGCAGTGGGCCATGGCCGCCGCCTACCTCATCGTGGTGGTACGCGGCGCCCGTCGGCACGGCGCGTCGCTGCGCCCGGACGCGGCCGGCATACGCGCCTGCGCACAGGCCGGAGTGCCGCTCCTGGTGCGCACCCTCTCGCTGCGTACGGTCACCCTGATCGCCACCGGCGTCGCGGCCAACCTCGGCGACACCGAGGTCGCGGCCCACCAGATCATCCTCACCCTGTGGAGCCTGCTGGCCTTCGCGCTGGACGCCATCGCCATCGCGGGCCAGGCGATCATCGGCCGCTACCTCGGCGCCGGCGACAAGGAGGGGGCCCGCGCCGCCTGCCGCCGCATGGTCGAGTGGGGGATAGCCTCCGGCCTGGTGCTCGGCGTACTCGTGATCCTCGCCCGCCCGCTGTTCATCCCGCTGTTCACGTCCGACCAGGTCGTACAGGACGCGCTGCTCCCCGCGCTGCTGGTCGTCGCCATCTCCCAACCCATCTCCGGCGTGGTGTACATCCTCGACGGCGTACTGATGGGCGCGGGCGACGGTCCCTACCTCGCCGTGGCGATGATCATCACCCTGGCCGTCTTCGCCCCGGTCGCCCTCCTCGTTCCCACCCTCGGCGGCGGGCTCACCGCCCTGTGGTGGACGATGGCGCTCATGATGACCATGCGGATGCTGACCCTGTGGATACGCACCCGCTCGGGCCGCTGGCTGGTCACGGGCGCGACCCGCTAACCCCGCACCACCGTCCACCTTCGCACCACCGTCCGCCTTCGGGCTTCCGCCCTCCGGGCCGTCCAGGACGACCACCGTTTCACGTGAAACAGCCCCCGCCGCGCACCGAAGACCGGCAACCGGCACTCACCGTGCACACCGTCATGGCCTCGAGCCGCCGGGCCCACCGCCAGCACCTCCACCGGTCGTCGCACCAGCTCCGCCGTCGGCCCGGCCCCGCTCCCGTACCGGCCACGTTTCACGTGAAACCGCCGCGCCCCGGCCGGCACCCCACAGCAGCTGGCCACTCACGGCCGGCAGCCCGCACCACATACCGCCGCACGCTCCCGCCGAGACACGCACACGGACGCGGCAACAACGGAAGCAAGGGACGAGGAGGCCAAGGACGCCGAGGGCGGAAGCCCGCACGTTTCACGTGAAACAGCGACAGCGAACGCACGCGGAACCCCCATCGCCGGCCCCCGCCCCTCGCACACCCGCGCACCCGCGCACCCGCGCACCCGCACACCCGCACACCCGCACCAGGCAACGCGAAGGGGCCGCACCCCGCGGGGTGCGGCCCCTTCCACCGTCATGCTGTGCGAACACAGCTCATCGGCGTGCTTGCGGTCAGGCCGCGACGACCTCGACGCCGACCTTGGCCGAGACCTCGGGGTGCAGGCGCACGGACACCTGGTGCGCGCCCAGGGTCTTGACCGGCGTGCCGAGCTCGATGCGGCGCTTGTCCACGTCCGGGCCACCGGCGGACTTGATCGCCGAGGCGATGTCAGCCGGGGTCACCGAGCCGAAGAGGCGGCCGGCCTCGCCGGCACGGGTCGCGAGCTCGACCCGCAGACCCTCGAGCTTGGCCTTGATCTCGTTGGCCTGCTCGATCGTGGCGATCTCCCGGATGCGACGACCGCGACGGATCTGCTCGACGTCCTTCTCGCCACCCTTGGTCCAGCGGATCGCGAGACCGCGCGGGACCAGGTAGTTGCGAGCGTAGCCGTCCTTGACGTCGACGACGTCGCCCGCGGTGCCGAGGCCGGAGACCTCGTGGGTGAGGATGATCTTCATCTGTCAGTCACCCTTCCCTTTATCGCGCGGACGAGGTGTAGGGCAGCAGCGCCATCTCACGGCTGTTCTTCACAGCCGTGGCGACGTCACGCTGGTGCTGCGTGCAGTTGCCGGTCACGCGGCGGGCACGGATCTTGCCACGGTCGGAAATGAACTTCCGCAGCATGTTCGTGTCCTTGTAGTCCACGTACGCGGTCTTGTCCTTGCAGAACGCGCAGACCTTCTTCTTCGGCTTGCGCGGAGGCGGCTTCGCCATGGTGTTTCTCCTGTGTGATCAAGAAGGGTGTGATCGCCCCTCAGAGCTCGCGCTCTAGAAGGGCGGCTCGTCCGAGTAGCCGCCGCCCTGCTGGCCGCCGCCGGAGCTACCGCCCCAGCCGCCGCCACCTTGCTGGCCGCCGCCGGCCGGCGCGCTGGTCGCCCAGGGGTCGTCGGCGGGAGCGCCGCCGCCCTGCTGGCCGCCACCGGAGCCGCCGCCCCAGCCGCCGCCACCCTGACCGCCGCCCTGGCCGCCGCCGAAGCCGCCGCCACCGCCCTGGCCGCCGCGACCGGAGGTCTTGGTGACCTTGGCCGTGGCGTTCCGCAGGCTGGCGCCGACCTCGTCGACGTCCAGCTCGTAGACCGTGCGCTTGACGCCCTCGCGGTCCTCGTAGGACCGCTGCTTCAGTCGGCCCTGCACGATGACGCGCATGCCGCGCTGGAGCGACTCGGCGACGTTCTCCGCTGCCTGTCGCCAGACCGAGCAGGTCAGGAAGAGGCTTTCGCCGTCCTTCCACTCGTTGGTCTGACGGTCGAAGGTGCGGGGAGTGGACGCGACACGGAACTTCGCGACCGCCGCGCCGGACGGGGTGAAGCGCAGCTCGGGGTCGTCGACAAGATTGCCGACGACCGTGATGACGGTCTCGCCTGCCATTGGATGAACCTCTCGGCGGGTGTGCTGCTGGCTGCTGTGCTACTCAGGACGCGTCCCGAGCACCGCTGAACGCTGACGCGGTCAGTGGGTCTCGGGGCGCAGGACCTTGGTCCGGAGGACCGACTCGTTCAGGTTCATCTGGCGGTCGAGCTCCTTCACGACCGCAGGCTCGGCCTGCAGGTCGATGACCGAGTAGATGCCCTCGGGCTTCTTCTTGATCTCGTACGAGAGACGCCGACGGCCCCAGGTGTCGACCTTTTCCACCTTGCCGTTGCCCTCGCGGACGACGGAGAGGAAGTTCTCGATCAGGGGAGAGACTGCGCGCTCCTCCAGATCGGGGTCGAGGATGACCATCACCTCGTAGTGACGCATGTGGAACCCACCTCCTTTGGACTCAGCGGCCACGGTCGTTCCGCGGCAGGAGGGTCGTGATGCGTAGCGCCTGGTGCGGACCGGGTACCCCTGGGGGCTCTGGGCAGACACCGGCGCAGACGGTACACACTACCCGGGACGGTGCTTCCGGTTGAAATCCCGCCGCGTATGACCGCAACCTTGAGGCATCGAGTGTGAGCGGCGTTACTCCTCGCCGCCCCGCGTCCCTCGCAGGACCCGGAGGTTCCCATGGCCCAGGCAGCACGTTCCCAGCACGGTCTTCTCTCCTTCCTCGACTCCGACGGCAAGCCGCATCCGGTGGAGAACACCTTCGCCGCGGCGACCATCGTGCTCGGCGTGGTGGCTTTCGTCACAGCCATGTTCCACGACCTGCACCTGATCAGCTCCTGGACGGGACTGGTCGGCATCGTGACCGGTGCCCGGGGGCAGTTCATCTCGGCGACCACCGCCGAGCGGTTCGTACTGATCATCGGGTTGGGCGCCGCCGCCATGGGCTTCTTCCTCGGCATGGCGCACGGCGGCCTCTTCGGCGGCGTGCTGGGCTGACGCCCGCCGCGCGCCCCGGGCCCCGGGCGGCCCTCGGCGCGCGCCGCGCCGTCGCCGTCCCCGACGCTCCCCGCCCCTCGTACCGCTCGTCCCCGACCCGTTCCGCGCGGGCCGGGGGCGAGCGGCGCGCTGCCCGCGCTCCCCGCCGCCACGGGAAACCGCACCACGCTCTTCGCCGTAGGCCCGGCCGGTGACGTGCCCTGCCACAGTAGGCTTCGCGGCGAGAGCCGGAGCCCCGACACTGGGGACACACCTGCCGAGGAGCGCCCCGCAATGAGCCTGACCCTGAGGACCATCAGCCGCGAGCAACATCTGGCGTACATCCAGAGTCTGCCGGCGGCGAGCCACATGCAGGTCCCGGCGTGGGCGGACGTCAAGACCGAGTGGCGCTCGGAGAGCCTGGGCTGGTTCGACAGCACGGGCCAGGTCGTCGGCGCCGGCCTGGTGCTCTACCGGCAGCTCCCCAAGATCAAGCGGTATCTGGCCTACCTACCCGAGGGCCCGGTGCTGAACTGGTACGCGCCGAACCTGGAGGACTGGCTGCGGCCGATGCTCGCGCACCTCAAACGGCAGGGCGCGTTCTCGGTGAAGATGGGCCCGCCCGTGATCATCCGGCGCTGGGACGCCGCCGCGATCAAGGCCGGCATCCAGAACCCGGACGTCAAGCGGCTGCGTGACGTGGAGGCCACCCACATCGAGCCGCGCGCCTTCGAGGTCGCCGAGCGGCTGCGGAAGATGGGCTGGCAACAGGGCGAGGACGGCGGCGCCGGCTTCGGCGACGTCCAGCCGCGCTACGTCTTCCAGGTGCCGCTGGAGAACCGCTCGCTGGAATCCGTCCACAAGGGCTTCAACCAGTTGTGGCGGCGCAACATCAAGAAGGCCGAGAAGGCGGGCGTCGAGGTCGTCCAGGGCGGCTACGAGCACCTGGGCGAGTGGCAGCGGCTGTACGAGATCACCGCCGAGCGCGACCACTTCCGCCCGCGTCCGCTCAGCTACTTCCAGCGCATGTGGACGGCGCTCAACAGCGAAGACCCCAACCGGATGCGGCTCTACTTCGCCATGCACGAGGGCGAGGCGGTGGCTGCCGCCACGATGCTGATCGTGGGCGGGCACGTCTGGTACTCCTACGGCGCCTCCGCCAACCACAAGCGCGAGGTGCGCCCGTCGAACGCGATGCAGTGGCGCATGCTGCGCGACGCGTACGCGCTCGGCGCCAGCGTCTACGACCTGCGCGGCATCAGCGACTCGCTCGACGAGACCGACCACCTCTTCGGCCTGATCCAGTTCAAGGTCGGTACCGGCGGGCAGGCGGCCGAGTACCTGGGCGAGTGGGACTTCCCGCTGAACAAGCTGCTCCACAAGGCGCTCGACATGTATATGTCGCGCCGCTAGGGCCCGCGGCGGGACCTCGTACGAACGAGCGCCCACTGCCCGCTCGCCCGACCACGCCGGGAGTAACCGGCACCCGCACCGACCACGATGAACCCCGAGCCGACTGACGAGAAAGGTCTCCCACCAGCCATGGCGCTCACCCTCTACGTCGACACCGCGCGGTGGCGGGCCCACCAGCAGAGCGTCCTCCAGCAGTTCCCTGGCATGGTCCCGGTCTGTAAGGGCAACGGCTACGGCTTCGGCCACGAGCGGCTGGCCGAGGAGACCACCCGTATCGGCTCCGACATCCTGGCGGTCGGCACCACCTACGAGGCCGCGCGCATGAAGGACACCTTCAGCGGCGACCTGCTCGTCCTCACGCCCTTCCGCCGCGGCGAGGAGCCGGTGCCGCTGCCCGACCGGGTCATCCGCTCGGTCTCCTCGGTCGACGGCGTGTACGGCCTGGTCAACGCCCGCGTCATGATCGAGGTCATGAGCAGCATGAAGCGGCACGGGGTGACCGAGGAGGACCTGCCGAAGCTGCACGCGGCGATCGAGAACGTACGGCTCGAGGGCTTCGCCCTCCACCTCCCGCTGGACCGCACCGACGGCTCCGACGCGGTGGAGGAGGTCATCGGCTGGATGGACCGGCTGCGCGCGGCGCGGCTGCCGCTGCACACCATGTTCGTCAGCCACCTCAAGGCCGAGGAACTGGCCCGGCTCCAGCAGCAGTTCCCGCAGACCCGCTTCCGCGCCCGGATCGGCACCCGGCTGTGGCTGGGGGACCACGACGCGACCGAGTACCGCGGCTCGGTGCTCGACGTCACCCGGGTCTCCAAGGGCGACCGCTTCGGCTACCGGCAGCAGAAGACCGCGGGGGACGGCTACCTCGTCGTCGTCGCCGGCGGCACCTCGCACGGCGTGGGCCTGGAGGCCCCCAAGGCGCTGCACGGCATGATGCCGCGCGCCAAGGGCGTGGCCCGGGCGGGACTTGCGACCGTGAACCGCAACCTGTCGCCGTTCACCTGGGCCGGGAAGCAGCGCTGGTTCGCCGAGCCGCCGCACATGCAGGTGTCCATCCTCTTCGTCCCGAGCGACGTGCCGGCCCCCCAGGTCGGCGACGAACTGGTGGCCAGCCTGCGCCACACCACCACCCAGTACGACCGGATACTGGATCGCTGACCCGGCGCGACCGCCGTCGGGGCCCGCCCGCCCCGGCCGTCCCGCGCCTCTGACAGGCCCCGCGCTCACGTGCGGGGCCTGCGGCGTTTCCCGTGCCACCGACCGCCCGGGGGCCGGTCGCCCGCCGGGCCCGTGCGCTACTCCAGGTACGTGCCGCCGTGCGCACCACGGCCGGCCCGGCCCCCGTGCGGGTACGTGTCGCCCGGGCCGTGCTTGACCACGGGCCGGCGCAGCGTGAACGCGTCCGGCGCCCCGTCGAGCACGCCCCCCGAGGGATCGTCGGAGCCGTCCCGGCGCACCGGGTCGTACTCGGGCAGCAGCACGTCCCGGACGACCACCGCACACAGGTAGAGCGTGCCGAGCAGGTGCAGCACGATGGCCAGTTGGTAGCCCTCCGTGGGCAGCCCGTGGTGCTTGTCGCCGCTGTGGGTGTACGCCAGGTACATCCAGACGCCGAGGAAGTACAGCAGTTCGCCGGCCTGCCAGATGAGGAAGTCGCGCCAGCGGGGTCGGGCGAGGGCCGCCAGCGGGACCAGCCACAGCACGTACTGCGGCGAGTAGACCTTGTTGGTCACGATGAACGCGGCGACGACCAGGAAAGCGAGCTGGGCCAGCCGGGGGCGGCGCGGGGCGCACAGCGCGAGGGCACCTATGCCGATGCAGGCCAGCAGCATCAGGAGCGTGGCGTAGGTGTTGGCGTCGTCCAGCGGGTTGCCGGAGCGCTGGGAGACGATCAGCCAGACGGAGCCGAAGTCGACGGGCCGCTCCTGGCTGAAGGTGTAGAACTTCGTCCAGCCCTCCCTGATCGCCAGGTCGCCCTGCTGGTCCTGGGTGAGCATGACGGGCAGGTTGACCACGAGCCAGGCCGCCGCGGCGCCCGCGATGGCCGACCACCAGGCGCGCCAGCGCCGCGCGCGCAGGCACAGCAGCAGCAGCGGGCCGATCAGCAGCACGGGGTAGAGCTTGGCGGCGGTGGCGAGCCCGAGGAGCACGCCGGCGGCCAGCGGGCGGCTGCGGGACCACGCGAGCAGGGAGGCGGCGGTGAGCGCGACCGCGAACAGGTCCCAGTTGACGGTGGCGGTCAGCGCGAAGGCCGGGGCCAGCGCCACCAGCAGCCCGTCCCAGGGCCGTCGCCGGTGGGTGCGGGTCACGCAGACGGCGATGACGACGGCGCAGACCATCAGCATCCCGGAGTTCACCAGCCAGTAGATCTGGGCCCGGTGCTGGTCGCTGCCGTCGTGTGGCGTGAGCCAGGAGGCGACCTCCATGAACAGCCCGGTCAGGACCGGGTATTCGAGGTACTCCATGCTCCCGGCGACGTCCTGCGGGATGCGGTCGAAGTACGGGACGAGGTCGATGGAGAAGCCGCGGCCGGCGTACAGGTGGGGGATGTCGGAGTAGCAGGCGCGCGTGTACTGGGTGGTGGTGCCGAAGAACCAGCCGCCGTCGTAGCAGGGCACCTTCTGCGCCATGCCGAGGGCGAACATGCCGATCGTCACGAGCGCGATGATCCGCACCGGCGTCCACCAGTTCACGCCGGACAGCGCCCGGCGCCCGACGGGCCCGCCGATCAGCTCGCTGCCGGCCGCCGCCACCTCATCCTCGGCGGTGGGCCGTACGGGGTTCCGGGCGGCGGTGGCACGCGGGTGGGGGCCGTGGGCGCTCGTCATGCGCACATCCTGCCGTACGAGGGGCGCGGCGGCGGTGTGGGCCGGTGTCGGGGCCCGCCGCACGGGCACGTACCCGGCACGCGACGGGCACCCGGCCGCCACACCCGGGGCGCGGGCTCGGCTCGCTGGCACCCGGCAACGCCACAGGGCGGGCCCGCGAACGGACCCGCCCTGTGGATCTTCCCTCACCTCGTCCGTACCACCCGGCCGTGGCCGGGGGTCGGCGGGCGAGAGCGGCTACAGCCAGCCGTGCTCGTTGTCGTCCTCCGTGGGCGTCGTGCTGGGCGAACCGCCGCCTGGCCCGCCCTGGCCACCCGGGCCGCCCGGACCACCGGGGTCACCACCGCCCGGCCCGCCCGGATCGCCACCGCCCGGTCCGCCGTCGTCACCGCAGGTCGGGTCGAGGGGACCGCAGGTGTCGGTCGGCGTCGTCGGGGGCGTCGTCGGAGGCGTCGTGGTGGGCGTCTTGGTCGGGGTCGTCGGAGGCGTCGTGGTGGGCTCCTCCGTCGGCTCCTCGGTCGGCGGCTCCGTCGTCGGCGGTGCCGTCTGCGTGGGCGGCGGGCTGGCGCCGTCCCCGTAGATCTTGTCGCCGATCGGGGAGGGCTTGGGGAAGGTCAGCTTCTTCTCGTTCTTGAGCGCTTCCTTCATGTACCCGGCCCAGATCTTGGCCGGGTACGAGGCACCGTGGATGCTCTCGGAGCCGGTGTCGGAGCCCACGCCGTACATCGGCAGGAACTTCTGGTTCTTGGCCTGGTCGTCGACCCGCCACATGCCGATCGCGGTGGAGAGCTGCGGGGTGTACCCGGCGAACCAGGCCGACTTGTTGTCGTCGGTGGTGCCGGTCTTGCCCGCCGCCTCGCGCCCGATCCGCGCGGAGGTGCCGGTGCCCTTCTCGACCACGGTCTTGAGCACGTCGGTGACGTTGTCCGCCACGTTCGGCTCAAACGCCTGCTCGATCTTCTCCTCGTGCACGTACTCCTCGGCCCCGTCCCGCTCGACCTTGGTCACGGAGTACGGGTCGGCCTGCTTGCCGCTGGCCGCGAACGTGGCGTACGAGCCGGCGAGCCGGATCGCGCTCGGCGACGACGTGCCGAGCGAGAACGTCGGCGTGATGGAGGCGAGTTGGCTCTTGCTGAGCCCGGCGGCGAGCGCCGCGTCGCGCACCTTGTCGGTGCCGACGTCCATGCCGAGCTGGATGAACGGCGTGTTCACCGAGAACTGCATGGCGGTGCGCAGGTCGATCTTGCCTCTGCTCTCGTCACCGTCGTTGCGCTGGTGCCACTCCTTGCCGTCCTTGTCCAGCCACACCTCGCCCTTGTAGTCCCGCAGCGTCACCTTGTTGTCGCCGTTGTAGATGCTCTTGGGCGAGACCAGGGTGCGTTGTTCTCTGGACTGTTCGGGGGGCAGGGCGGGATCGCGCTTGCCGTCCGTCATGGCCGCCGCCAGCACGAACGGCTTGAACGTGGAGCCGACCTGGACGCCGGTGTCGTCCGCGTTGTTGGTGTAGTGCTCCAGTGCGTTCTTGCCGCCGTAGATGGCGACGATCTTGCCGGTCCCCGGCTCCACGGACGCCCCACCGAACTGGACGTGCTTGTCCTGCGGGCGCTTGTCGGGCCGGATGTTCTCCTTGGAGACCTTGTTGACCGTCTTCTCCAGCGCCTTCATCTTCTCGCGGTCGAAGGTGGTGTGGATCTGGTAGCCACCGCGGTCCAACTCGGCCTTGGAGATGTCGGAATTGGCGATGATGTAGTTGTCGGCGAGGTCGGTCAGGTAGCCGATCTGACCGGCCTTGTTCGTCGCCAGCTTGGGCTTCTGCGGCTCGGGGAACTTGGTGATCTTCTCCCGCTCCGCGCTGTCGAGCCGGCCGACCTTGACCTCACGGTCCAGCGTCCACGCCCAACGCGCCTCGGCCCGCTTGCGGTTCTTCTCCTTGGTCGCCGCCATGCCCTGGCCGCCGGCCGGGTCGTAGAGGTTCGGACCGTTGAGCGTCGCGGCGAGGAACGCGCTCTCGCTCGTGGTCAGGTCCTCGCAGTCCTTGTCGTAGAACGCGCGGGCCGCCGCCTGGATGCCGTAGGCGCCGCGGCCGTAGTAGGCGGTGTTCAGGTAGCCCTCGAGGATGTCGTCCTTGTCCTTGGTGGCGCCCACCTTGATGGAGATGAAGAGCTCGGTGACCTTGCGCTTGAGCGTCTGCTCCTGGCCCAGGTAGGTGTTCTTCACGAACTGCTGGGTGATGGTCGAGCCACTCTGCGTCTGGCCGCCCTTGGCCATGTTGACCACCGCGCGCGCCACACCCATCGGGTCGACGCCGGCGTCGTCGTAGAACGAGGCGTTCTCGGCGGCGATCACCGCGTTCCGCATCGACTTGGGGATCTTGGAGAGCGGCACGATCTGCCGGTTGAGGTCGCCTCCGCCGGAGACGACCATCTGCTTGCCGTCCGCCCAGTAGTAGACGTTCTTCTGCGTCTTGGACGCGGCCTGCGCCGTGGGGACCTCCACCAGCATCAGCGCTATGCCCACCGCGCCGATCAGGAGCGCGAAGAAGACCAGGCAGGTGCCGGTGACCAGCTTCCAGGAGGGCATCCAGCGCTTGAAGCCGCGCTTGCCCGCCCGCGGGTAGTCGATGAACCGCTTCTTGGTACGGCCCGCGGCACCCGCCCCACGGCCGCGCCCGCGCCCGCCTCCGGCACCGGCCGCGCCCGCGGCTCTGCGTCCTCCTCCAGCCCCACCGGCGCCGCCGCCGGGCGCGCCGGGACCACCAGCGCCGGCCGCCCCGTGGGCCGCGCTCGCCCCGGCCCCGGCCCCGGCGCCCGCTCCCGCGGCTCCGGCTCTCCGGCGGCCCCCGCCCCCGCGGGCCGCACGGCGGGACTCGGCCCGGCCGCCGCGGGGCGCTCCCGCGTCGGGTGACTCATACGCATCGGAGCCCGGCCCCGTACTGCTCGGTGGTGGCGCTGCGCGGCGGCCTGGCGGCTGCTGCGCCGCGCGCCGGGCCGCTGCTCGTCCGCCGCCCTGGGGCTGCGGCGGCTTGCGACGGTGCTCGCTCATGGAACGACTACTCCTCGGGCAGGCGCGATCGCCTGGAAGCGGCAAGTGGCTTGCGGTCCCCCCAACGTGCGCGCCAGCGCCGAAGGGCGGCCGGACGCACGGCATCCAGGACGAAGACGCCTCGCGGCGCTCCACGGTTCCCGGTGGTCTGCATGGCGAACAGAGTACGCACGGTCAAAACCTGCCCACTCATCATCTTCATTCCAAATCAGGCACGTTGGGTCGCACGAAACGGTGATGTGACCTCGTTCACCGTGCCCGCTCTTGTCCCGGGGAGTGTGCCGTTCTATCGTCTGGATGTATCGAGTCGATACATCAGCTCGGCATAAGTGCACGCAACGCGCCATCGGCAGACCATCGGCAGTAGGGGAAGGGCGGGGGATGAGCAGGCGTTCCGGCGTTCTGGAGTTCGCCGTCCTCGGTCTGCTGCGCGAGTCCCCCATGCACGGGTACGAGCTGCGAAAGCGGCTGAACACCTCGCTCGGGGTGTTTCGCGCCTTCAGCTACGGGAGCCTCTATCCCTGCCTCAAGACGCTGGTCACCAACGGCTGGTTGATCGAGGAGTCGACCGGGGCCGCCGAGGACGCCACCGCGCCGGCCGGCCGCGTGGTGCCCTCCAGCGCGGCGCTCGGCGGGCGGCGAGCGAAGATCGTCTACCGGCTGACGCCCGAGGGCAAGGAGCGCTTCGAGGAGCTGCTCTCCCACACCGGGCCCGACGCCTGGGAGGACGAGCACTTCGGCGTCCGCTTCGCCTTCTTCGGGCAGACCTCGCGGGATGTGCGGATGCGCGTCCTCGAGGGGCGGCGCAGCCGCCTGGAGGAGCGCCTGGAGAAGATGCGGGCCTCCCTCGCGCGCACCCGCGAACGGCTCGACGACTACACGCTGGAGCTCCAGCGGCATGGCATGGAGTCAGTGGAACGCGAAGTCCGCTGGCTCAACGAGCTGATTGAGAGCGAACGGGCGGGGCGCGAGCAGCGCCGGCCCGCCGAACAGGACACATCGCACGACACGGGCGGCCTGCCCCGGCATCGGGGTAGTACCCGGCCGGACCCGTCCGACGATACCGCCAAGTGAGGCCCCGCACTCCGCGGGGCCTCGTCGAAGAACACACACAGGGAGCAACCGGAATGGGTTCGGTTCGCGTAGCCATCGTTGGCGTGGGCAACTGCGCCGCCTCGCTGGTCCAGGGCGTCGAGTACTACAAGGACGCCGACCCGGACAGCCGCGTCCCGGGTCTGATGCACGTGCAGTTCGGTGAGTACCACGTGCGGGACATCGAGTTCGTGGCTGCCTTCGACGTGGACGCCAAGAAGGTCGGTCTCGACCTCGCGGACGCGATCGGCGCCAGCGAGAACAACACCATCAAGATCTGCGACGTCCCGCAGAGCGGTGTGACCGTCCAGCGCGGCCACACGTACGACGGTCTCGGCAAGTACTACCGCGAGACCATCGACGAGTCGCCCGAGGCGCCCGTCGACATCGTCCAGATCCTCAAGGACCGCCAGGTCGACGTCCTCGTCTGCTACCTGCCGGTGGGTTCCGAGGACGCGGCGAAGTACTACGCGCAGTGCGCCATCGACGCCAAGGTCGGCTTCGTCAACGCGCTGCCGGTCTTCATCGCGGGCACCAAGGAGTGGGCCGACAAGTTCACCGAAGCCGGCGTGCCGATCGTCGGTGACGACATCAAGTCGCAGGTCGGCGCGACCATCACGCACCGTGTGATGGCCAAGCTGTTCGAGGACCGCGGCGTCATCCTGGACCGCACGATGCAGCTCAACGTCGGCGGCAACATGGACTTCAAGAACATGTTGGAGCGCGAGCGCCTGGAGTCCAAGAAGATCTCCAAGACGCAGGCCGTCACCTCGCAGATCCCCGACCGCGACATGGGCGCCAAGAACGTCCACATCGGCCCGTCGGACTACGTGGCCTGGCTGGACGACCGCAAGTGGGCGTACGTGCGCTTGGAGGGTCGCGCGTTCGGCGACGTCCCGCTGAACCTGGAGTACAAGCTGGAGGTCTGGGACTCCCCCAACTCCGCCGGCGTGATCATCGACGCGCTGCGCGCCGCGAAGATCGCCAAGGACCGGGGCATCGGCGGCCCGATCCTGTCGGCCTCCTCGTACTTCATGAAGTCCCCCCCGGTGCAGTACTTCGACGACCAGGCCCGGGAGAACGTCGAGAAGTTCATCAAGGGCGAGGTCGAGCGCTAAGCACTCCCACTCGACACCCTCAGCGCGTGGCCCCCGAGGACGGATTCCTCGGGGGCCCGCGCGCTGTGTGAAGCTGTGCGCCATGCCCGTTGTGCGAGGTCTGCGCGTGCTCCTGCGGATCGGTGACTTCCGCCGTCTGCTCACGGTCCGACTGCTCTCCCAGGCGGCCGACGGCGTCTACCAGGTGGCGCTCGCCTCCTACGTCGTCTTCTCCCCCGAGAAGCAGACCTCGGCCGCCGCCATCGCCTCGGCCATGGCCGTGCTCCTGCTGCCCTACTCGCTCCTCGGCCCGTTCGCCGGCGTGCTCCTCGACCGCTGGCGCCGCCGCCAGGTCCTGCTGTACGGCAACCTGGTCCGGGTCGTGCTGGCGGCGGGCACGGCCGCGCTCATCGTGGCCGAGGTGCCCGACGCGCTCTTCTACGCCTCCGCCCTCACCGTCACGGCCGTCAACCGCTTCGTGCTGGCCGGGCTCTCGGCGGCGCTGCCGCGCGTGGTCGCAACCGACGAACAGCTCGTCCTCGGCAACTCGCTCTCCCCGACGGCCGGCACGCTCGCCGCCACCGCGGCCGGTGGCCTGGCCCTGGTCGTGCGCATGGCCGCGCCCGACGGGGCCGCGTCCGACGCGCTCGTCATCCTGCTTGGCTCGGCGCTCTACCTGTGCGCCGCCCTCGCGGCCCTGCGCATGCCGCGCGACCTCCTCGGCCCAGACCCGCACCAGCTCCAACCCAGGCCCACCCAGGCCCTGTTGAGCACCGCCCGCGGGCTCCTCTCCGGCCTGCGCCACCTCACGCGGCGCCCCGCGGCGGCCCGGGCCCTGTACGCGATGACGCTCATGCGGTTCTGCTACGGCGCCCTCACGGTGATGGTCCTCATGCTGTGCCGCTACGCCTGGGGCGACGGCGACTCCGACGGGCTGGCGCTGCTCGGCCTGGCGGTGGGGATCTCCGGGGTGGGCTTCTTCGTGGCCGCCGTGTGCACGCCCCGGGCCGTGGCCCGCTTCGGCCCGCTGGGCTGGGTGGCGGCCTGCGGGGCGACGGCGGCGGTGCTGGAACCCGTCCTTGGCCTGCCCTTCGCGCCGGCCCCGATGATGGTCGCCGCCTTCGTCCTCGGGCTCACCACCCAGGGCGCGAAGATCGCCACGGACACCATCGTGCAGTCCTCCATCGAGGACGCCTACCGGGGCCGGGTCTTCTCGCTGTACGACGTGCTCTTCAACGTGGCCTTCGTGGGCGCCGCCGGGGTGGCGGCCCTCATGCTGCCGCCCGACGGGGCGTCGGCGCCGCTCGTGCTCATCGTGGCCGCGCTGTACCTGGCCGCCGTGAGCCTGGTCGTGTTTCACGTGAAACACGACCGCCCCCGCCCCGACGTTTCACGTGAAACCGAGCGCCGTTTCACGTGAAACACGCGCCCGGCGCCATGAGTACGGGCCCCCGACGCCAGCGCGCGAGGGCCCGTACTCCGTCACTTCGTCCACCCGTTACGCCGGGGCCTGGGCGGCCCACCACTCCCTGAGCGCCTCGATCGCGGCCTCGCGCCCCAGCGGACCCCGCTCCATCCGCAGCTCCAGCAGGTGCTTGTACGCCTTGCCCACCTGCGGCCCCGGGGGCAGCTCCAGGATCTGCATGATCTCGTTGCCGTCCAGGTCGGGCCGGATGGAGTCGAGTTCCTCTTCCTTCCGCAGCCGCTCGATCCGCCGCTCCAGACCGTCGTACGCCTGGGAGAGCGTGGCGGCCTTGCGCTTGTTGCGGGTGGTGCAGTCGGAGCGGGTCAGCTTGTGCAGCCGGTCCAGCAGCGGGCCCGCGTCGCGCACGTACCGGCGCACCGCCGAGTCCGTCCACTCGCCCGTCCCGTAACCGTGGAAGCGCAGGTGCAGCTCGACCAGCCGGGAGACGTCCTTGATCATCTCGTTGGAGTACTTGAGCTTGGCCATCCGGGACTTGGTCATCTTCGCGCCGACCACCTCGTGGTGGTGGAAGGAGACGCGGCCGTCCGACTCGAAGCGACGCGTCTTCGGCTTCCCGATGTCGTGCAGCAGCGCGGCGAGCCGCAGCACCAGGTCGGGGCCGTCCTCCTCCAGGGCCATCGCCTGCTCCAGCACGATGAGCGTGTGCTCGTACACGTCCTTGTGCCGGTGGTGCTCGTCCCGCTCCAGGCGCAGCGCGGGAAGCTCGGGCAGCACGCGCTCGGCGAGCCCGGAGTCCACGAGCAGCCTGAGCCCCTTGCGGGGGTGCGGGGCCAGGATGAGCTTGTTCAGCTCGTCGCGGACCCGCTCGGCCGAGACGATGTCGATGCGGTCGGCCATGGCCGTCATGGCGGCGACGACCTCGGGAGCCACCTCGAAGTCGAGCTGGGCCGCGAAGCGCGCGGCGCGCAGCATCCGCAGCGGATCGTCGGAGAAGGACTCCTGCGGCGTCCCCGGGGTGCGCAGCACCCGGGCGGCGAGGTCCTCCAGGCCGTGGTGCGGGTCGATGAACTCCTTCTGCGGGAGCGCGACGGCCATCGCGTTGACGGTGAAATCTCGCCGGACGAGATCTTCCTCGATGGAGTCCCCGTAGGAAACGTCAGGCTTCCGCGAGGTCCGGTCGTACGCTTCGGACCGGTATGTGGTGACCTCGATCTGAAAGCTCTGGTTCGCCCCGTCCTGGCCCGGTGCCTGCTTCTGGCAGCCGACCGTGCCGAAGGCGATGCCGACCTCCCAGACCGCGTCCGCCCAGGGCCGGACGATCTTCAGCACCTCTTCGGGCCTGGCGTCCGTGGTGAAGTCCAGGTCGTTGCCGAGGCGGCCGAGCAGCGCGTCCCGTACCGAGCCGCCGACCAGGGCGAGCGAGTGCCCGGCCTGCTGGAAGCGGGTGGCGAGATCGTCGGCCACGGGGGAGACCCGCAACAGTTCGCTCACCGCGCGGCGCTGCACCTGGCTCAGCTCGTAGGTCGGCTGCGAGGTCTGGGTGTCATGGTTGGCGTTCGGCACAACAGAAAAGGGTACGTTGCCCGGGGGCCACCGGCCTCCTCGATTCGCGCGGGCCCGCCGGCCCCGCGCCGCCCCGCCCTGTGACGATCATGTGGAGCACTCCCCAGCACTTCGCCACACCGGATCTCGTTACCATGCGTGGACGCACAACCGACGACCACTGACGACGACGAGGGACGGGCGAGCGCGTGGCCGAGGCGGCAGAGCTCCAGGGGACGACTTCTGCTCCCGCCCGACGATGGCTGCGCCGCGCCGGGGCGCTACTGGCCGCCGTCCCCCTCCTCGCCGGCCTGATCCAGGTCACGGCGCCGACCGAGGCGACCGCCGCTCCCAAGCCCACCGGGTCGCGCTCGGTGGACGTGGCGATCGATTCGCTGACCCCCGCGACCCCCACCGCCGACGACACCCTGACCGTCAAGGGCACGGTCACCAACAAGAGCGCCACGGCCATCGACAGCGCGCACGTCGGGCTGCGGCTCGGCCAGGTGATGAGGGGCCGCAGCGCCATCGACACGGCCGCCACGCGGACCGGTTACTTCCCGGGCTCCGACGGCGTGGAGATCGACAGCAAGTACGCGGAGAAGGTCGGCAAGCTGCCGGCCGGCGGTAGCCAGGACTTCAGCCTCGCCATCCCCCTCAAGCACCTCGCGCTGACCGAGGACGGCGTCTACCAGATCGCCGTCTCGCTCGTCGGTGAGACGGCCGACCAGCCGTCCTACCTCCGGGTCCTCGGCATCCAGCGCACGTTCCTGCCCTGGCAGACCACCCCGCCCGGCAAGAAGACCAAGCTCAGCTTCCTCTGGCCGATCATCTCCACCCCGCGGGTCACCGCGCGCACCGCCACCGACGAGCAGCAGACGCCCATCTTCCGCGACGACGACCTGGTCAAGGAGCTGGCGCCGGGCGGCCGGCTCCAGCAACTCGTCGCGCTCGGCAAGGACCTGCCCGTCACCTGGGTGCTCGACCCCGACCTGCTCGCCACGGTGGACGCGATGACGCGCAAGTACGACGTGCGGGACGGGGACGAGACCACGCCCGGCCGCGGGCAGGCCGTCGCCCGGCAGTGGATGGCCGCCCTCGACAAGGCGGTCGAGGGGCACAAGGTGGTGGCCCTGCCGTTCGCCGACCCCGACCTCGCGTCGCTGGCCCACCGCGGCAAGGTCGTCTCCGGCACGCTGAGCCACCTCCAGTCGGCCACCGTGCTCGCCAAGACCACGGTGGAGTCCACCCTCCAGGTCACGCCCCGGACCGACTTCGCCTGGCCCGTCGACGGCGCCATCGACTCCTCGATCGTCGACGTCGCCACCTCGGCCGGCGCCCACCACGTGATCACCCGCGGCGACAGCCTCCAGGAGAGCCGCGCGCTCACCTACACGCCCACCGCCGCCCGCCCCATCGGCGGCGGCACCACCGCGATCTCCGCCGACGCCCGCCTCTCGACCGTCTTCGACGGCGACATGTCGCGCGCCGAGAACTCCACCCTGGCCATCCAGGAGTTCCTCGCCCAGACCCTGATGATCACGCAGCAGACGCCGGAGCGGCAGCGCAGCATCGTCGTCGCCCCGCCGCGCATGCCCACCGCGAACCAGGCCCAGGCGATGGCCACCGCGCTCGGCGGCCTCGAACCACGCCGCTGGAGCGAGCCGCAGGAGCTGAGCGACGCCGCCAAGGCCAAGCCCGACCCGGCCGCCAACCGGCAGGTGCCCAGCCGTGGCGACTACCCGAAGGCGCTCCGCAAGCAGGAGCTGCCCACCACCGCGTTCTCCCAGATACAGCAGACGCAGCGCACCCTCGACCGCTTCCGTAAGGCGCTCACGATCGAAGAGCGCGTCGTCCCCCCGTTCGGCACCGCGATCATGCGGGACATGTCGACCTCCTGGCGCCACGACCGCGGCGCGTCGGCCTACCGCGACGACGTGAGCGGACACCTGCGAAGCCTCACCGAGCAGGTCGGCATCATCCAGAAGTCGCCGGCCACCCTCTCCGGCCGCAGCGCCACCATCCCCGTCACCGTCAAGAACGACCTCGTGCAGGGGGTCGACGGGCTCCGGCTGGTGCTCACCTCCAACCAGCCGCTGCGCCTCAAGGTCAGCGACCCCCAGGACATCAAGATCGACGGCGGGCACAGCCAGTCGGTGAAGTTCGAGGCGAACGCCCGCGCCAACGGCCGCACGACGATCGTCGCCCAGCTCTTCACGGAGGACGGCCAGCCCTACGGCGAGCCGATGATCTTCGAGGTGAACGTCACGTCGATCACCTCGACTGTGATACTGGTCATCGCGGTCGGCGTCCTGCTGCTCGTCCTCGCGGGCATCCGGATCTACGTCAAGCGCAGGCGGGCCGGCTCGGAACCCGCGGGCCCGGGCGACAAGCCCGGTGATCTGGACCCGGATTCGGCCCCGGACTCGGACTCCGACCCACGGACCGGGCCCGAGGCGCCCGCCGAAACAGGCCCCCAGGACCCCGCGCAGCCGAGTGACCGGTCTTCGGACACCGGATCGCAAAGCAATGGCCCATCCGGCTCAGGTGAGAAAGTGGACCGTTGAGGAATGGTGGGGCCAGACGGCCGCGGACGATGAGGTGGGGTAGCGATGAACGCGCCGTACAACGGTGACCGCGACCGTGACGCGGGCGCGGACCCCACGGGCCAGGGGTCTCCGTACCACTCCGGCGCCTCCGCCCACGACCCCTCGTACGCCCCCACCTACCACCAGCCCTCCTACCCGCAGGACCCGTACATCCCCGACCCGTACGCCCAGGACACCTACACGCAGGCGTTCTACCAGCAGCCGTACGTCACGGGCTCCTTCCCGGTCTACACCGACGAGGTCTACCAGCAGTACGCGCCGTACAGCGAGCCCTCCTACCCGCAGGACCCCTACGCCCAGGGCGGCTACCCGCAGGACGGGTACGCCCAGGACGGTTACGCGCAGGACGGCTACGCGCAGGGCGGGTACCCCCAGGAGGGGTACGCGCAGGACGGTTACGCGCAGTACCCGTACCCGCAGCACGACCCGCGGGCCCAGGGCGGCGACGCCCTCTACGACCAGCAGGCGCACCCGCCGCCCGGGTCGGCCGACCCCACGCAGCACCTCTACCACCAGGCACCCCCCGGACAGCAGCCGCCGGACCCGCGCGTGTGGGCCCCCACGCCCGCCCCCGAGCCCGACGGCGCCTCGCGTTACCTGCCCTACGGCGACAACGGCGCCGACACCCAGTACGTGGGCGTCGACGACCTGATCAGCCAGGGCTCGGACGAGCGCCCGGAGCCGGACGCCTTCGCGCACCTCTTCCGCGATCAGCAGCCGTACGAGCCGCCGCGCCCCCCGCAACAGGACCAGGGCGGCTACGACCAGTACGGCCAGCAGCAGGCCCAGGCCGACTACGGGCAGGGCCAGCAGTACCCGCAGCAGGGCGGCCACTACCCGCAGCAGCACGGCGGCCACGCCCCGTACGCCCAGCAGGCCGGCTACGACCAGCAGGCGCGGCAACCGCAGTACTACCAGCAGGACCAGCACGGCCAGGGCGCCCAGCAGGCCCACTACCAGCAGCAGCGCCCCGCCCCCCGCGGCGGCCCGGGGCCGCGCGCCCCGCACGGCCGCCACCACCGGCCGGTGGCGCCCGGCGCGCCCGGCGGTCCGGGCGGCCCCACGGCGAGCCCGGGGACGGACGCCACCGTGATGCTGGGTTCCCCCGCCGCGGCCAAGGCGGCGGCGCAGGGCGCCGCGCGGCGCGGCGGCAAGGCGTCCAGCCTGCTCAAGTCCAGCGCCCTGATGGCCGCCGGCACCATGGTCTCCCGGCTGACCGGCTTCGTCCGCCAGGTGATGATCGTCGCGGCGCTCGGCGCCGCCACCCTCGGTGACACCTACACCGTCGCGATGACCCTGCCGGCGATGATCTTCTTCCTCACCGTCGGCGGCGGCCTCAACTCCGTCTTCGTGCCGCAGCTCGTGCGGGCCATGAAGGAGGACGAGGACGGCGGCGTGGCCTTCGCCAACCGCCTGCTGACCATCGTCATCGTCATCCTCGTCGGCCTCACGGCCGTGGCCATCTTCGCGGCGCCGCTGTTCGTGCACATGATGTCCCCCGAGATCGCCGGCGACCCGGCGGCCAACGAGGTCGCGGTCACCTTCGCCCGCTACTGCCTGCCCACCATCTTCTTCATGGGCGTGCACGTGGTGATGGGCCAGATCCTCAACGCGCGCGGCAAGTTCGGCGCGATGATGTGGACGCCGGTCCTCAACAACATCGTCATCATCGCCACGTTCGGCATGTTCATCTACGTCTACGGGTCGGCCAGCAAGTCCGAGTTCGGCGTCACGACGATCCCCGCCGAGGGCATCCGCCTGCTCGGCGTGGGTACCCTCCTCGGACTCGTCGTCCAGTCGCTGGCGATGATCCCGTACCTGCGGGAGGCGGACTTCCGGTACCGGCCGCGCTTCGACTGGCGCGGCCACGGCCTCGGCAAGTCCGCCAAGCTGGCCAAGTGGACCGTGCTGTTCGTCCTCGCCAACCAGGCCGGCGTCATCGTCGTCACCCAGCTCGCCACCGGCGCCGGCTCGGCGGCGGCCGACGAGGGCTACCCCGGCACCGGCATCCTCGGCTACTCCAGCGCCCAGCTCATCTGGGGCATGCCGCAGGCCATCATCACCGTCTCGGTCATGGCCGCGCTGCTGCCCCGGCTCTCCCGGGCCGCCCACGACGGCGACGTCGGCGCCGTCCGGGGCGACATCTCGCAGGGCCTGCGCACCTCCGCCGTGGCCATCGTGCCCATCGCCTTCGGCTTCGTGGCGCTCGGCATTCCGATGTGCACCCTGCTCTTCGGCTCGTCGGGCATCGAGGCCGCCCGCGCGATGGGCTACATCCTGATGGCCTTCGGCCTGGGCCTGATCCCGTTCTCCGTGCAGTACGTCGTCCTGCGCGGCTTCTACGCCTACGAGGACACCCGCACGCCGTTCTACAACACGGTCATCGTCGCGGCCATCAACGCCGCCGCCTCCGGGCTGTGTTACGTGCTGCTGCCCGCCCGCTGGGCCGTGGTCGGCATGGCCGCCTCCTACGGCCTCGCGTACGCGGTCGGCGTGGGCATCGCCTGGCGGCGCCTGCGCGACCGGCTGGGCGGCGACCTGGACGGCCGCCACGTGATGCGCACCTACTCGCGACTCTTCGGCGCCTGCGTCCCCGCCGCCATCCTCGCCGGCCTGACGGCGTACGCCATCACCGACGCGCTCGGCAGCGGGATCGCCGGCTCGGTCGCCTCCCTGATCGGCGGCGGAATCGTCCTCATCGGGATCTTCTACATCGCGGCGAAGCGCATGCGCATTCAGGAGCTGACCGCAATGGTCGGAATGGTCCGAGGACGTCTCGGCCGTTGACCGCAGCACAACCATCGTCCACCACCGCGTGTCGTGCAGGGTGGCGGACTGTGGGCACAATTGTCGTGGCCGTGGAACAGGCGCAACGTATGGGGAGGCAGGGAACGACGGTGGCGGACCGGAGTACGGCTGCCGTCGACGTGGCCGATAGCAGCGGCGGAGAGCCGCTTACCGCCAAGGCGGACAAGGCCACGACCGACGAGGCTAAGGCCCAGCAGAAGGCCAGCAACACCACAGAGACCGCGCGCCCTGTCGAGACGGACAAGAGCGCATCGGCCGATACAAGCCCCCCCGAACTGCACAGTGGTCACAAACTCGCCAGACGCTACCGCTTGGAGGAGTGCGTCACCCGTCTGGACGGATTCAGCAGCTGGCGTGCCGTGGACGAGAAACTGCGCCGCGCCGTCGGCGTGCACGTCCTCCCCGCCGACCACCCCCGCGCCCGCCCCGTCCTGGCCGCCGCCCGCTCCGCCGCGCTCCTCGGCGACCCCCGTTTCGTCCAGGTGCTGGACGCCGTCGAGGACAACGACCTCGTCTACGTCGTCCACGAGTGGATCTCCGACGCCACCGAGCTGACCACGGTGCTCGCCACCGGCGCGCTGGAGCCGCACGACGCCTACCAACTGGTCAGCCAGGTCTCCCAGGCCATGGCGTCGGCCCACCGCGAGGGCCTGTCCCACCTGCGGCTGACGCCCAGCTCCGTGCTGCGCACCGAGTCGGGCCAGTACCGCATCCGCGGCCTGGCCGTCATGGCCGCCCTGCGCGGCATCACCACCCCCCAACCCCAGCGCACGGACACCGAGGCGATCGGCGCCCTGCTCTACGCCGCCCTCACCCAGCGCTGGCCGTACGAGAGCGACGCGCACGGCCTGGCCGGACTCCCCAAGGGCGTCGGTCTCATCGCGCCCGACCAGGTGCGCGCGGGGGTGCACCGCGGCCTGTCCGAACTCGCCATGCGGGCGCTGGTCAACGACGGTGCCACCGCCTCCCGGCAGGAGTTGCCCTGCACCACCCCGGCGGAGTTGGCCGCGGCCGTCGCCGAGATGCCGCGGATCCGCCCGCCGGAGCCGTCGTTCACCGCGACCCCGGCCTACCAGCGCACCACCTACCAACAGGGCGCCTACGCCCAGCCGCCGGCCCGCGGCGGAAACGGCGCGGTCCGGGTCACCCCCGCGCCGCCCCCGCCCCCACCGCCACTACAGAGCCGCGCCGGCCGCGCGCTCAAGTGGGCCGTCTCCAGCCTGCTCATCGCGGCCATCGGGCTCGGTAGCTGGCAGCTCGCGGACATCCTGATCAAGGAGGAGAACAAGCCGGGGGACTCGGGCCACAACCAGGGCGAGAAGGACGACGGCCGCCCCAGGAAGCCGGCCCACAAGCCGCTGAAGCTCGCGGACGCCACCGAGTTCTCACCGCTGGACGCCCCGTTGGCGGCGGAGAGGGTCTCCGCGGCCATCGACCAACAGCCCGGCACCGCCTGGGTCACCAAGCGCTACGAGGGCTACGCCAACTTCGGCAACCTCAAGAACCGGTCGGACGGCAGCGGCATCGTCGTCGACCTCGGCAGCGCCAAGAACGTCGCGGGCGTGCAGGTTGACTTCTACGCACCCGGGCAGAAGGTCGAAGTACTCGCCGCGGACCCGGCGGCGACATCCCCCGCCGCCTTGGCGGACTTCCCCCAGGAGCTGACCAAGCTCAAGACGGCGGAGAGCAAACTCGACGCCACTCTCGACAAGCCGGTCCGAACGCGATACGTACTGATCCACATCACCGAACTGCCCAGCGACGGCTCCGCCGACGGCTTCCGCGGGGGCATCTCGGAGATCAAGATCACGGGTTGACCCACGTCAAGCGGCCGGCACGAGAGGGGGGCTCCCGTTGCACGACGCCGTGCACGGCGACGCGAACGACCGCGAGCTCCTGGCTCGCCACGTGGCGGGCGACCCCGACGCGTTCAGCGAGATCGTCCGGCGCCACCGCGACCGCCTCTGGGCCGTGGCGCTGCGCACCCTCGGCGACCGCGAGGAGGCCGCGGACGCCGTTCAGGACGCCCTGGTCTCCGCCTACCGGGCCGCGCACACGTTCCGGGGCCAGTCGGCCGTCACCACCTGGCTGCACCGGATCACGGTGAACGCCTGCCTGGACCGGGCCCGCAAGGCCGCCACCCGCAAGACCTCGCCCACCGACGACACCGAGCGGCTTGAGCAACTCCTCGAACCGCAGGAGTCCGCCGCGGGCCCGGCGGAGCGCCAGGATCTCCACCGCGAGCTGCTGCGGGCCCTGCGCACGCTCCCGCCCGACCAGCGCGCGGCCCTCGTCCTCGTGGACATGCAGGGGTACCCCGTGGCGGAGGCGGCCAAGGTGCTGGGCGTGCCCACCGGCACTATCAAGAGCCGCTGCGCCCGGGGCCGCGCCCGTCTGCTGCCCCTGCTGTCCCATCTCCACCCGAAGGAGCGGGATAGCTCCGATCTCGACGGGGGAAGGAACCGGGCGCAGGGGACATCCGTCTCACCGCCGGCAGGGCCGAACGACACAGATCCCGTGAAGGGCGGAGGTGGGCGAGCGTGACGTCGACGACCGACACGGACGAGCACCCTGAGGTCGCGGAAATCTCCGCGCTCACCGAGGGGGTCCTGCCGCCCGACCGCGCGCGCCCCGTGCGCGAGCACCTCGCGGGCTGCGCGCTGTGCGCGGACGTCCGCACCTCGCTCGAGGAGATCCGCAGCGCCCTGGGCACGCTGCCCGGCCCGGCGCGGATGCCCGCCGACATCGCCGGCCGGATCGACGCGGCCCTGGCCGCCGAGGCGCTGCTCGACGCCACGACCGGCGACCGCGAACCGGCCGACGTCGCGGCCGTGGACGAGGGCGGCGACGCACGGGAGACCGACGCCGAGACCGAGTCCGGGGGCGCCTCCGGGACCGAGGCCGGCGATGTTTCACGTGAAACGGCCGCCGAGCCGATCGGTGTTTCACGTGAAACGACGCCCGGCGGCCCCGACCGCCCGCCGGGCCGCGCCCGCTCCACCACGGGACCCGGCCGGCAGGCCCCCGGCCCCCGTCCCGGGCGGGGCCGGCGCTGGCGCACCGCCCTGCTCGGTACGGCGTGCGCGGCTGCCGTGCTCGGCGTGGGCACCTTCCTCGTGCAGAACGGCACCGACGACGGAACGCCGCAGCGCCCCACGGAGGGCGAGACCCGCGCCACGATGTTGACCGCCGCCACCCTGGAGGGCGAGGCGCGGGCCCTGCTCGCCGCGGAGGGAAAGACCCGCAAGCCACGGAATCCGTCGGGCGAGGTCGGCGCGAACACCACTCCCCGCACACCGCTCGACGGAAGTGGCACGACCGTGCCCTCGTGCGTCCAACAGGCCACCAAGCGCCCCGATACGCCCCTCGCGGCGCGGGAAGACTCCTTCAACGGCACCCCCGCCTACCTGGTGCTGCTGCCGCATCCGGGCGACGACTCGCGCGTCGACGCGTTCGTCGTGGACGCCGCCTGCGTGCGGAAGTCCCCCTCGCCGCCCGGGACCGTGCTGCTGCAGCGCAGCTTCGCCCGCGACTGAGCGTTCCGGCCACCCCGCTGTCCGTCACACGAACACGGCCGGAAGCCCGGGCGTCCCGGGAATGCCGGCCCCGTAGTATCCGTTGGGTGAGATGGCAGCAGTTTTCCGGGAACGATCGCCGGTCGGTTGCCCCCAATCCGTCGTCGGCAGAGACAAGGAAGACATCCCGTGAGCGACGTCCGCAACGTGATCATCATCGGTTCCGGGCCCGCCGGCTACACGGCCGCGCTCTACACGGCCCGAGCCGCGCTGAAGCCCCTGGTCTTCGAGGGTTCCGTGACCGCGGGGGGTGCGCTGATGAACACCACCGACGTGGAGAACTTCCCCGGCTACCGTGACGGCATCATGGGCCCGGACCTCATGGACAACATGCGGGCCCAGGCCGAGCGCTTCGGCGCCGAGCTGATCCCGGACGACGTCATCGCGGTCGACCTCACCGAGGACATCAAGACGGTCACCGACTCCGCCGGCACCGTGCACCGGGCCAAGACCGTGATCGTGACCACCGGCTCGCAGCACCGCAAGCTCGGCCTGCCGCGTGAGGACGAGCTGTCCGGACGAGGCGTCTCGTGGTGCGCGACCTGTGACGGGTTCTTCTTCCGGGACCAGGACATCGCCGTGATCGGTGGCGGCGACACCGCCATGGAGGAGGCCACCTTCCTCTCCCGGTTCGCCAAGTCCGTGACGATCGTGCACCGCCGGGACACCCTGCGCGCCTCCAAGGCCATGCAGGACCGCGCCTTCGCCGACCCGAAGATCTCCTTCGTCTGGGACAGCGAGGTCGCCGAGATCCACGGCGACAGCAAGCTCTCCAGCCTGACGCTGCGGAACCGCAACACGGGCGAGCTCTCCGAGCTTCCGGCGACCGGCCTGTTCATCGCGGTCGGCCACGACCCGCGCACCGACCTGTTCAAGGGCCAGCTCGACCTGGACGACGAGGGCTACCTGCAGGTCGAGGCCCCCAGCACGCGCACCAACCTCCCGGGCGTCTTCGCCGCCGGCGACGTCGTGGACCACACCTACCGTCAGGCGATCACCGCCGCCGGCACGGGCTGCTCCGCGGCCCTGGACGCCGAGCGCTACCTGGCCGGCCTCGCGGACAACGAGCCGCCGGCCGCCGCCGTCTGACCCCTCCATCCCTCCCGCCCCCGCACCATCGAAACGAGGAAACGCCGTGGCTGGCACTCTGAAGCATGTGACCGACGCCTCCTTCGAAGAGGACGTCATCAAGAACAAGAAGCCCGTGCTGGTGGACTTCTGGGCCGAGTGGTGTGGCCCGTGCCGCCAGATCGCCCCGTCCCTTGAGGCCATCGCGGCGCAGCACGGCGACAAGATCGAGATCGTCAAGCTCAACATCGACGAGAACCCGGCCGTGGCCGCCAAGTACGGCGTCATGTCCATCCCGACCATGAACGTCTACCAGGGCGGCGAGGTCGTGAAGACCATCGTCGGCGCCAAGCCGAAGGCGGCCCTTGAGCGCGACCTGTCCGACTTCCTCGGCTAGTCGACCGCGCTGTGCGTCGTGGGCCCGCTCCCTCCACGGGGAGCGGGCCCACGCGCATGCGGGAGCGGTCCCCTACAGCGGACGCAGCACCGGCTCCTTCTGTACGGCGCCCAGCAGTCGATCCAGCGCCAGCTCCACGTCTTCCTTCCAGGAGATGGTGGTCCGCAACTCAAGCCGCAGCCGTGGGTAGCGCGGGTGCGGTCGCACGGTCTTGAAGCCCACCGCCAGCAGATGATCGGCCGGCAACACGCAGGCGGGCCCCTCCCACCGCGCGTCCCCGAACGCCTCGATGGCCTTCACTCCGCGCCGCATGAGGTCCTTGGCCACGGTCTGCACCATCACCCGGCCGAGCCCCTGTCCCTGGAATCCGGGCATCAGCCACGCCGTCATCAGTTGCACGGCGTCGGCGCCCACCGGGCTGGTGGGAAAGGCCAGGGAACGCGGCACGTACGCCGGCGGCGCGTAGAGCACGAAGCCCACCGGCAGCTCGTCCACGTAGACCACGCGCCCGCAGGAGCCCCACTCCAGCAGCACGGCCGAGATCCAGGCTTCCTTCTCGACCTCCGGGCGCCCGGCCCTGACGGCCGCCTCGCCGCTGACGGGGTCGAGTTCCCAGAACACGCACGCGCGACAGCGCTGGGGGAGGTCCGTGAGGTTGTCCAGTGTGAGCGGTACGAGCCGACGCCCCATGTAGCCAGTTCCTCGCTTCCCTCGTCGGCCGCGATCCGTGCGGCCGACCCGTGCGCCACGCCCGAGCAGGCGGCCCGCGAAGCCGACGGCAGCCTCCCACGGGACGCGATCCCGCACCGTCGGTCGCCGTGGGCGGGGCGCCCGCGCGTCGCCGCGCCGCTCGTACGCATCGTAGCCACGAGCAGATGGCCCCGGTACCGCCCGCCACGCACAGAGCGGGCCGCGCCCCGGGCGGGGCACGGCCCGCTCCGGCGGGGTGCTACTCAGCGGAGGAATCGTCCTCCGCCGGCTGTTCCGCGGTCTGCCCCGGGCCGGAGCGCTGCTCCAGCACTCGTCCCTCGCCCGGCGCCAGGGTGCCGAGGATGCGCTCCAGATCGTCCATCGAGGCGAACTCGACCACGATCTTCCCCTTCTTCTGGCCGAGGTCGACCTTCACCCGGGTCTCGAAGCGGTCGGACAGCCGCGAGGCCAGGTCCGACAGCGCCGGGGACACCCTGGCCCCGGCCCGGGGCCGCTTGGCCTTCTGCGTGCTGTTCGGCTGCGTGCCCATCAGGGTGACGATCTCTTCGACCGCGCGGACGGACAGACCCTCCGCCACGATGCGGTGCGCCAGCCGGTCCTGCTCCTCGGAGTCCTCGACCGAGAGCAGCGCCCGAGCGTGCCCCGCCGAGAGCACGCCGGCCGCCACGCGCCGCTGCACCGACGGCGACAGACGCAGCAGCCGCAGGGTGTTGGTGACCTGCGGGCGGGAGCGTCCGATGCGCTCGGCCAACTCGTCGTGCGTGCAGTTGAAGTCCTGGAGCAACTGGTCGTAGGCCGCGGCCTCTTCCAGCGGATTGAGCTGAGCGCGGTGCAGGTTCTCCAGCAGCGCGTCCAGCAGCATCTTCTCGTCGTCGGTCGCCCGGACGATCGCTGGGATCTTCGTCAGGCCCGCCTCACGGCAGGCGCGCCAGCGCCGCTCGCCCATGATGAGCTCGTAGCGCTCCGGGCCCACCTGGCGGACCACGATCGGCTGGAGGAGGCCGACCTCCTGGATCGAGGTCACCAGCTCGGCGAGGGCGTCCTCGTCGAACTCGGTGCGCGGCTGCCGAGGGTTGGTGGTGATGGAGTCCAGCGGCAACTCCGCGAAGTGCGCGCCCAGGCCGTCATCCATGGCCTTCAGGGGCGCGGGCTCCTCGACGGGCGCGTCCTCGGTTTCACGTGAAACGCGCTGCGCGGGGGCGGCCTCGTCCTCGGACTGGCCACCCGGCGGCAACGTCGTCACCTTGGCCGCTGCCACGCCCCGCTCCGGCGACAGCACCGGAACCGCCGTCGGCGAGGCCGCGCCGGCGCCGATCGCGGGCACCGACGGGCCGTCCGCTCCCTTGGGTGCGGCGGGAATCAGCGCACCGAGTCCGCGGCCCAGCCCTCTCCGTCGCTCAGTCACTGCATCCCCTCCGACATGGTGTGCTGGTCAAGCTGTGGGTTCGCACGCGGCGTCGCGTGCGCATGCTGCCCCTCGTAGTAGACACCAGCCCCGCGCAGCGCGATCTCCCGGGCCGCCTCCAGGTAGGAGAGCGCACCGCTCGAACCGGGATCGTAGGTGAGGACCGTCTGCCCGTAGCTCGGGGCCTCGGAGATCCGCACGGAGCGCGGGATGCTCGTGCGCAGCACCTCGTTGCCGAAGTGGCTGCGGACCTCGTCGGCCACCTGGGAGGCCAGCCGCGTCCGCCCGTCGTACATGGTCAGCAGGATCGTCGAGACGTGGAGCTTGCGGTTCAGGTGTCCACGCACCAGCTCGACGTTGCGCAGGAGCTGGCCCAGGCCCTCCAGCGCGTAGTACTCGCACTGGATCGGGATCAGCACCTCCGCGCCCGCCACCAGGGCATTGACCGTCAGCAGGCCGAGCGAGGGTGGGCAGTCGATGAGAATGTAGTCCAGCGGCTGGTCGTACGCCTGGATGGCACGCTCCAGCCGGCTCTCCCGGGCCACCAGCGAGACGAGTTCGATCTCCGCGCCGGCCAGGTCGATGGTCGCCGGGGCGCAGAACAGCCCCTCCACATCGGGGACGGGCTGCACGACGTCGGACAGCGGCTTGCTGTCGACCAGCACGTCGTAGATGGAGGGGACCTCGGCGTGGTGGTCGATACCGAGGGCCGTGGAGGCGTTGCCCTGCGGGTCCAGGTCCACGACGAGCACGCGGGCACCGTGCAGCGCGAGGGAGGCCGCCAGGTTCACGGTCGTCGTGGTCTTGCCGACGCCGCCCTTCTGGTTGGCGACCACCATCACTCTGGTCTGCTCCGGGCGGGGGAGCCCCTCGCCCGCGCGCCCCAGCGCCGCTACGGCGAGCTGCGCCGCACGGCCGATGGGGGCGGAGGCTTCTCCTTCGTATCCGGACGAGGCATCCATCGGGGGCGGCGTTTCACGTGAAACATCCTCCCCGGGAGCTGAGGGCCCCCCGGGCGCGCCCGGGGAGGGCTCAGCGGTACGGGGACCGGGGACCGGTTCGGTCATCGGTCCCGCGATGTTGGCGTCGGACCGCAAGGATTCACCCTCCTCGACATCAGGCTCGCAATGAACAGAGCCTGCCATGCTTTCGGGGTTGGGAACCAGCGAGGCCCGTTCTCCTGTGGATGAATCGGCTCTGGTGCGGGGTTGAGGGTCGCGCGGCGCGGCAGCCGCACGACCGCGACTGATGATTCCATGCAGCAGGGAACGACGTTTCACGTGAAACACGATGCATGGGCATGCCGATCGCCAGGCCCCGACACTCCGGTCCGCGTACGTTTGGCAGCTTGTATGGAGCATTGCCCGACGTGCGCACCCCGCTCCCTCGGCGCCTCTCCGTCACGAGCGCGTCCCGGCGAGCCGGCCTCCTCAGCACGCGCTCACCGGCGGCGACGCGGCCCCTTGCGAGCCGCCTTGGCCCGCTTCGCGGCGAACCGCACCCCGCCCGGGCTCTCGCCCACCTCGACCCGCACCACGGTGGACGGCGGATCGACGATGCCCTCCCCCACCTGCAACACGGAGGTCTCCACCACGCCGAGCTTGCTCAGCGCGGCCCGGGCGCTCTTGAGCTCCTCCTCCGCGGTGTCGCCCTTCAGCGCCAGCATCTCGCCGTACGGCCGCAGCAGCGGCACGCCCCAGCCGGCCAGCCGGTCCAGCGGGGCCACGGCGCGAGCGGTCACCACGTGCACCGGCTGGAGCTTGCCGAGAACCTCCTCGGCCCGCCCGCGGACCACCGTGACGTGGTCGAGGCCGAGCAGCTCCACGACCTCCTGCAGGAAGTTGGTCCGTCGCAGCAGCGGCTCCAGCAGAGTGATCTGCAGGTCCGGCCGGGTGAGCGCCAGGGGGATGCCCGGCAGCCCGGCCCCCGAGCCCACGTCGCACACCGTGACACCCTCGGCCACCGCCTCCGAGAGCACCGCGCAGTTCAGCAGGTGCCGCTCCCACAGCCGCGGCACCTCGCGGGGCCCGATCAGGCCGCGCGTCACGCCCACATCGGCCAACAGCTCGGCGTACCGCACGACCTCCGGAAAGCGGTCGCCGAACACCTCCCGCGCCGCCTCCGGCGCTGGGGGAAGTTCCTCCGCTGCCTCCGCCACGAGGACCGTCCTTCCTCTCGACATGCCGTTGCCCTAGCTGACAGACACCGGCCCCGTCTGCGCACAGACGGGGCCGGACGTACGGGTTGTTCCTCCCGGGCCCTCGGCCCGGAAGGGAGTCACCGGATCACGCGGGAAGCACGACCACCCGGCGCTCGGGCTCCTCACCCTCAGACTCGCTCCGCAGGCCCGCCGCCGCCACCGCGTCGTGCACCACCTTGCGCTCGAAAGGCGTCATCGGGTCCAGCTTCACGGGCTGCCCGCTGCCCTTGGCCTCTTCCGCGGCCTTGGCGCCCAGCTCCGACAGCTCGGTGCGCTTGCGCGCACGGAACCCCGCGATGTCCAGCATCAGCCTGCTGCGGTCGCCGGTCTCCCGGTGCACCGCGAGCCGGGTCAGCTCCTGCAGGGCCTCCAGCACCTCGCCGTCGCGGCCGACCAGCTTCTGCAGGTCCCGGCTGGTCGATTCGCTGATGATCGACACCGCGGCGCGGTCCGCCTCGACGTCCATGTCGATGTCGCCGTCGAGGTCCGCGATGTCCAGCAGACCCTCAAGGTAGTCAGCCGCGATCTCGCCTTCCTGCTCCAGGCGAGTCAGAGTGTCGACACCCTCGGCCGGGGTGGTGCCTTCCGTCACGGATGGACTCCTTCTTACTTCTTGGATGGGTGCTTCGGGCCGCGCTGGCCCTTGCGCTGCCCGGACTTGGCGTTACGCGAGGAACCAGAGGCGGAGCTGCCGGTCGACTTGCCGGGCTGCGCCCCCTTCTTCCCCTTCTCCAGCGAGGTCTTCTCGGCGCCCGCTCCGGACGTCCCCGCGCCCTTCGCGGTCTGCGCCGTGGCCTTGGCCCGGCCCTGTCCCCGCCCGCTCTTCGCCCCGCCCGCCGGAGGCGTCGCGGCGCCGCCCGGCTTGGGCTTGGCGCCCGGCGCCTTCACCGCACCACCGGCCTGCGCCGCCGCTGCCTGGCGCTGGGCCTTGGTCTGCTTCCTGGGCTGCTGCCGGTTGGCCCGGGCGACCTCGACGGCCTGCCGCGCCTCGACGACCTCCGGGTCCTCCTTGAGCTTGCCCTTGGCGCGCAGCCGCTCCTGGCGGTGGGCGTAGGCGACGCTGCCGGGGGTGGGGTTGCGGCGGATGATGAACATCTGCTGCCCCATGGTCCACACGTTGGTGGTCAGCCAGTAGACGAGCACACCGACCGGGAAGTTGATGCCGAAGACGGCGAACATGATCGGGAAGATGTACATCAACATCTTCTGCTGCTGCATGAACGGCGTCTTGACCGTCAGGTCGACGTTCTTCGTCATCAGCTGACGCTGGGTGAAGAACTGCGACGCCGACATCAGGATGATCATCGTGATCGTGACGACGCGGACGTCGGTGAGCGTGGCACCGAGCCCCTCGACCTTGGACGCGCTGCTCATGAACTTCACGGACAGCGGGGCGCCGAAGATGTGCGCCTCACGGGCGCTGTCCACGAGGTCCTGGTTGATGAAGCCGACCGGGTGGTTGTTCGCGATCTTGTTGAGCACCTGGTAGAGCGCGATGAAGAACGGCGACTGCGCGAGGATCGGCAGGCAGCTCGAGAGCGGGTTGGTGCCCGTCTCCTTGTAGAGCTTCATCATCTCTTCGGACTGGCGCTGCTTGTCGCTCTTGTAGCGCTCCTGGATCGCCTTCATCCGGGGCTGGAGCGCCTGCATGTTCCGCGTGGCCTTGATCTGCTTCACGAAGAGCGGGATCAGGCAGATGCGGATGAGCACCACCAGCGAGACGATCGACAGGCCCCAAGCCCAGCCGCTGTTCTTGTCGAAGACGAGGCTGTACAGCGAGTGGAACTGGACGATGATCCAGGAAACTACGTCATAGAGAGGACCGAGGATCGTGTCCACGAATCAGGCTCCTTGGGCGTTGGGCTGAGACTCAGGCTGCGCGGCGGGCTCGGCGGTGGAGTGCCCACGCAGACGACTCCGCAGCCACTGGTGCCACACCGGGCGCTTCCGGGCGGGTACGTGATCGACACCTCCGTGCGACCACGGGTTGCAGCGCAGAATGCGCCAGGCCGTCAGCGCCGTGCCCTTCACCGCACCGTGCACGTTGATGGCCGTGTAGCCATAGTGCGAGCACGACGGGTAGTACTTGCAGACCGGCCCCAGCATGGGGCTGATGGTCCACTGGTAGAGCTTGATCAACCACAGCAGCGGGTACTTCATCGCGGCACCCTCCCCTTGGTCTGCCCCCCGAGGTTCACCGAGGGAGTCTCCGGGGAGGCCCCACCCAGCAGCCGCCGTAGCGCGGTGTCGAGATCGCGGGCCAGTTGCTCGTGGCCTGCCTCGCCCGCGCCGGGCAGCGCCCGTACGACTACCAGGCTACCGGGGGGGAAGCGGTCGAGTCGGTCGCGCACCAGGTGGCGCAACCGCCGCTTCACCAGGTTTCGGGTGACGGCGTTGCCGACCGCTTTGCTGACGACGAAACCCGCACGCACCTGAGGAGCTGTCTCCCCAGGTGGGTGCGGGTCCGATGTACCGCTTCGCAGATGCACGACAAGGAGCGGGCGCCCGGCCCTGCGTCCTCGGCGTACCGCGGTCGCAAAGTCCTCGCGCCGCCTCAGCCGATGCTCGGTAGGCAGCACGTCATGACCTGTGCTGGTCAGGCGGACAGACGGGCGCGACCCTTGCCACGGCGGGACGCGAGGATCGCGCGGCCGGCACGGGTGCGCATACGCAGCCGGAAGCCGTGGGTCTTCGCGCGGCGGCGGTTGTTCGGCTGGAAGGTGCGCTTGCTCACTCGGGGGCTCCAGAAATGAATGTGTAGTGGCGGGACATCGCCTGGCTGTCACCGTGCGCCCACGAGAAGCTCGTATACGCCCGATTGCACCGCTTTCTCACCACGGATCGTGGATGTATGCCCATCGGAGGCAGGCGGCAGCAGCCATCGACAACTCGACCTGGTTACGGTACGCGCGGCTACGCCATTCGGTCAAACCAACCTGGGCGCATCGCTCCACCACCACCGTATACCGGGGCGCCAGAGCACGAGGCGACGCCGCATGGCACATTTGTACACACCCTGTGGACAACGACTTGAACCACGCGCGTCGGCCTGACTACCGTGGCGGAACTCCGAATCCTTCCCGCCCGTCCCAAGAACCACGCATTCGTGGGACCTGTCGGCGTCCCCCTCCGAGTGAGTGAGTGAGCGTGCCCTGTGGCTGACGTACCTGCCGATCTTGCCGCAGTGTGGCCACGCGTATTGGAGCAGCTCCGCGGCGAGGGCAGAGGGCAGGGCGTCGAGGCCAAGGACGAGCACTGGATCAACCGCTGCCAGCCGCTGGCGCTGGTCGCCGACACCGCCCTGCTCGCGGTGCCCAACGAGTTCGCCAAGGGCGTGCTCGAGGGTCGGCTCGCGCCCCTGATCAGCGACGCGCTCAGCCGCGAGTGCGGCCGTCCGATCCGTATCGCGATCACGGTGGACGACTCCAAGAACGAGCCCGCCGCACCGCAGCCCCAGGGCCCCGCCCCGCACCACCCGTCCGCCCCGCACCAGGGCCACGACGGCCAGCAGTCCCGCTACGGCGACACCCCGCGGGACACCTTCGACAGCCGTGACGGCTATGAGGCGCGTGACGGCAGGGACGCCAGGGACGCCAGGGACACCCGTACCGGGCGCGACGGATACGACGGTGGCCGCGAGGGCTACGAGTCCCGCGACGCCTACGAGCCCTACGACGGCCGGGACGCCTACGACAAGCGGGACCCCTACGACGCGCCCGTCGCCCGCGAGGCGTACGAGGGTCGCGAGGGCTACGACGGGCGCGAGGCGCGGGACGCGTACGACACGCGCGACGGGCGCGAGACGCGGGACGGCTACGACGGGCGCGAGAGCTACGGCCGCCCCGGCGACGAGCTGCCCAGCGCCCGCCCCGCCTACCCCGACTACCCGCAACAGCGCCCCGACCCCGGCGCCTGGCCGCGCTCCGGCGGCGCCCCGCCGCCCGAATCGCGCGGCGACTACAACACCTGGCAGCAGCCCCGGCTCGGCGGCTTCCCGGACGCGGACCCGTACGCCCAGCGCGGCCAGCACCCGCAGCACGGGCCGCCCGCGCACGGGGGCTCGCCCTACGAGTCGCAGCGCCGCGACCCCGCCGACCCCTCCTCCGTGCCCCCCAGGCCCGGGCCCGGCGGTCAGGGCCCCGGGCGCGGTGGTCCGCCCGCGCCGACGGGCGCGCCCGGGCCGCTCGCCGCGCAGCCCGCGCCGGCCCCGGGCCCCGGGGAGCCCACCGCGCGGCTGAACCCGAAGTACCTCTTCGACACCTTCGTCATCGGCGCCTCCAACCGCTTCGCGCACGCCGCCGCGGTGGCCGTAGCGGAGGCGCCGGCCAAGGCGTACAACCCGCTGTTCATCTACGGGGAGTCGGGGCTCGGCAAGACGCACCTGTTGCACGCGATCGGGCACTACGCGCGCAGCCTCTACCCGGGGACGCGGGTGCGGTACGTGAGCTCGGAGGAGTTCACGAACGAGTTCATCAACTCCATCCGCGACGGCAAGGCGGACGCGTTCCGCAAGCGGTACCGCGACATGGACATCCTGCTCGTGGACGACATCCAGTTCCTCGCGAGCAAGGAGTCGACGCAGGAGGAGTTCTTCCACACCTTCAACACGCTGCACAACGCCAACAAGCAGATCGTGCTGTCCTCGGACCGGCCGCCGAAGCAGTTGGTGACGCTGGAGGACCGGCTGCGCAACCGCTTCGAGTGGGGCCTGATCACCGATGTGCAGCCGCCCGAGCTGGAGACGCGCATCGCGATCCTCCGGAAGAAGGCGGTGCAGGAACAGCTCAACGCGCCCCCGGAGGTGCTGGAGTTCATCGCCTCCCGCATCTCGCGCAACATCCGGGAGCTTGAGGGCGCGCTGATCCGGGTGACGGCGTTCGCCAGCCTCAACCGGCAGCCGGTGGACCTGGGGCTGACCGAGATCGTGCTCAAGGACCTGATCCCGGGCGGTGAGGACGCGGCCCCGGAGATCACGGCCACCGCGATCATGGCCGCGACCGCGGACTACTTCGGGCACACCGTCGACGACCTGTGCGGCGCCTCCCGCAGCCGGGTCCTGGTGACCGCCCGGCAGATCGCGATGTACCTGTGCCGCGAGCTGACGGACCTGTCGCTGCCCAAGATCGGCGCGCAGTTCGGCGGCCGTGACCACACGACGGTGATGCACGCCGACCGCAAGATCCGGGCCCTGATGGCCGAGCGGCGGTCCATCTACAACCAGGTGACCGAGCTGACCAACCGCATCAAGAACGGCTGACGCCCACACCCCGCCGCGACCTCCGTTCCGTGGGGCCCGCCTCCGGGCCCCACCTCTCGTTCCCGTGCCTGGCCCGCCTCGGCCCACTCCTGGCCCGCCCCCGCACCGCGTCCGTGCCCGGCCGGCCCCGTCCGCCCGGGGCGTCCCCGCGTCCCCAGGCTGCCCCGCGCCCGTCGCGTACCGCGCCGCGTCCACCTCCGCGCCACGGACGATCCCCATGCTGTGGATGGTTCCGCCGATCCCGCCGGTCCTGCCGATCCCCGCGCGGCTCCGCCGCGTGCCCGCAGCCGCGCGGCCTCGTAGCCGTACCCCGCCGCTCGGGGCGTCCCGACCGTTCCCTGGCGCGTCCTGGCGGAGGCGCGGCGCCCTCCGTCCCGGCGGACGCCGAACACACCTGCCGTGCGGCGGCACCGCTTCGTCAGAACGCTTCCTCCGGCGCCCCCGGTATCGCTCCGGGAGCGCCATTTCGCGTTCATCGACCGGTCCGGAAGCCGTCGTGGAGCGGATACGGGACGGTCACGGCGGGGACACCCGCCGGGGAAGGTGTTCGATTACGGAGGTGGACACGGGTCTTCTCCACAGATGTGGGCACTATTTCGCGTCCACAGGCTGGGGACTGCTGGACTGTCCCAAGCGTGTCCACAGGCCACCCCGGTGAGAGAGGATCTTCCGAGGTCAGCCGCGTGTGGATTTGTGGCAAACCGTCATCCACAGGCTGTGGACAACATTTCGTCCACAGGGCGCCCCGATCGGTTGTCCACTGCCTACCCACAGCTCAGCCGGCCTTGTGCACAGCTTTGGCCGCCTTCTCCACACCGTTGTCCACTGTTCGGCAACGCGACACCCTCTCTCACCGGACCGAGTGAAAGGCGTCACACCAAGGTGCCGGGTTGGGCTGTGGGGAACGTGGGTAAAACTGGGGACGCGGCTGGGGAGAAGTAGGGCCTCCCTGTGTACCGGGTGTGCAGAACTTTCGGTGGTCCACAGAGACCCCGGGTTATCCACCACCGTCGCCCACAGGGCCAGTGGACAAAAAACGCACCGTGACCTGCGCAAAGGCAGTTATCCACGGTTTCCACAGCCCCTACTACTACGACCACACATTGAGAGCGAGAAGTTCGTTTCGAAGTGGGGCCTGTGCACAACTCGGGTCCGGGTCGCTCCCACGCCCTCGCACCGACTTGACCCCGAGGCGCACCCGCTGTCGGTGGCGTGCGTCAGACTGGTCTCCGGCAATCAGCCGACGACGAAGGCCAGCAGGGCGAGTCAGAAACAGCAGGAGGCGGTTCCGGTGAAGATCCGGGTGGAGCGCGATGTACTCGCGGAGGCAGTGGCCTGGGCAGCCCGCAGCCTCCCGGCCCGTCCGCCCGTCCCCGTCCTCGCGGGCCTGCTGCTGAAGGCGGAGGAGGGCTCGCTGAGCCTCTCCGGCTTCGACTACGAGGTCTCCGCCCGTGTCTCCGTCGAGGCCGACGTCGAGGAGGACGGCACGGTCCTGGTCTCCGGTCGACTGCTGGCCGACATCTGCCGCGCGCTGCCGAACCGCCCGGTGGAGATCTCCACAGACGGTGTACGCGTGACCGTCGTCTGCGGCTCCTCGCGGTTCACCCTCCACACCCTGCCTGTGGAGGAGTACCCGGCGCTGCCGCAGATGCCCAGCGTCACCGGCACCGTGCCCGGCGAGGTCTTCGCCGCCGCAGCCGCGCAGGTGGCCATCGCCGCCGGCCGCGACGACACGCTCCCGGTCCTCACCGGCGTGCGCATCGAGATCGAGGGCGACCACGTCACCCTGGCCTCCACCGACCGCTACCGCTTCGCGGTCCGCGAGTTCCTGTGGAAGCCGGAGGCGGCCGACCTGTCCGCCGTCGCGCTGGTGCCCGCCAAGACGCTCCTCGACACGGCCAAGTCGCTGACCAGCGGCGACACCGTGAGCATCGCGCTCGCGGGCTCCGGCGCCGGCGAGGGCCTGATCGGCTTCGAGGGCGCCGGCCGGCGGACGACGACCCGCCTGCTCGAAGGCGACCTGCCGAAGTACCGCACGCTGTTCCCGACCGAGTTCAACTCGGTCGCGGTGATCGAGACCGCGCCGTTCGTCGAGGCGGTCAAGCGCGTGGCGCTGGTGGCCGAGCGCAACACCCCGGTGCGGCTCAGCTTCGAGCAGGGCGTGCTGATCCTGGAGGCCGGCTCCAGCGACGACGCACAGGCTGTGGAGCGCGTGGACGCGCAGCTTGAGGGCGACGACATCTCGATCGCCTTCAACCCGACCTTCCTGCTGGACGGGCTCAGCGCGATCGACTCGCCGGTGGCCCAGCTCTCGTTCACCACCTCGACCAAGCCCGCCCTGCTGAGCGGCCGGCCGGCCGTCGACGCGGAGGCCGACGAGGCGTACAAGTACCTGATCATGCCGGTGCGCCTGTCCGGCTGAGGCACGTGGCCCTCGGGCCGCGGGCGCTCCCCGCGGCCCAGCGAGCGGATCGCGCCGCGGTGGCTCAGAGTGAGCACGAGGGCGGGTCCCCCGTCAGCCTCAGGCGGCCCGCGCACGGCGTACGGCGACGTCCCGTATGAGCGGCGGAGCCCACAGTCGTGCGGGCGGGGCCGGGCGTAGGCTCGGTTGCGTTACCCAACGCACTCACTCCGGCAAGAAGGATTAGTGATGGAGCTCGGTCTCGTCGGTCTCGGCAAGATGGGCGGCAACATGCGCGAGCGCATCCGCCGCGCAGGCCACACCGTCATCGGATACGACCGCAACCCGGACCTCGCCGACGTGGCGAGCCTGGAGGAGCTGGTCGGCCAGCTCCAGGGGCCGCGCGTGGTGTGGGTGATGGTCCCCGCCGGGGCGGCCACCCAGTCCACGATCGACGAACTCGGGGCGCTGCTGTCCCCCGGCGACGTCGTCGTGGACGGCGGCAACTCGCGGTGGACGGACGACGAGAAGCACGCCGCGGAGCTGGCCGAGAAGGGCATCGGCTTCGTGGACTGCGGCGTCTCGGGCGGCGTCTGGGGCCTGGAGAACGGCTACGCGCTGATGTACGGCGGCGACGAGGAGCACGTCGCCAAGGTGCAGCCGGTCTTCGATGCGTTGAAGCCCGGTGGAACAGCCGAGCGAAGCTCGTCCGGCCAGGGTGGCGGTGGGCGACAGGAGGGCGAGTTCGGCTCGGTGCACGCGGGCAAGGTCGGCGCCGGCCACTTCGCCAAGATGGTGCACAACGGCATCGAGTACGCCATGATGCAGGCCTTCGCCGAGGGCTGGGAGCTGCTGGAGGCGGTGGACTCGGTCACCGACGTCCGCGAGGTCTTCCGTAGCTGGCAGGAGGGCACGGTCATCCGGTCCTGGCTGCTCGACCTGGCCGTGCGCGCGCTGGACGACGACGAGCACCTGGCGAAGCTGCGGGGGTACGCGCAGGACTCCGGCGAGGGCCGGTGGACCGTGGAGGCGGCCATCGACCACGCGGTGCCGCTGCCGGCGATCACCGCGTCGCTGTTCGCCCGCTTCGGGTCGCGGCAGGACGACTCGCCGTCGATGAAGATGATCGCCGCGCTGCGCAACCAGTTCGGCGGCCACGCGGTCACGAGCAGCACGGACAAGTAACAGCAGGTCAGCGCGTGTCGTAGGAGGCGCGCTCGGACGTTGGTCGACGGGGGAGGTCGGTACGGAAACCATGCACGTCTCGCATTTGTCACTCGCCGACTTCCGCTCGTACGCCCGGGTCGAGGTTCCCCTTGACCCGGGCGTCTCCGCGTTCGTCGGCCCCAACGGGCAGGGCAAGACCAACCTGGTCGAGGCCGTCGGCTACCTGGCGACCCTGGCCAGCCACCGGGTCTCCTCCGACGCGCCGCTGGTGCGCATGGGCGCCGAGCGGGCGATCGTGCGGGCTGCGGTCGTGCAGGGCGACCGGCAGCAGCTCATCGAGCTCGAACTCAACCCGGGCCGGGCCAACCGCGCCAGGATCAACCGGTCTTCGCAGGTCAGGCCGCGTGACGTGCTCGGCATCGTGCGGACGGTGCTGTTCGCGCCGGAGGACCTGGCACTGGTCAAGGGCGACCCCGGCGAGCGGCGGCGGTTCCTCGACGAGCTGATCACGGCCAGGTCGCCGCGGATGGCCGGGGTGCGCTCCGACTACGACCGGGTGCTCAAGCAGCGCAACACGCTGCTCAAGACGGCGGCCATGGCGCGCCGGCACGGCGGTCGGCAGCTCGACCTGTCCACGCTGGACGTCTGGGACCAGCATCTGGCCCAGGTGGGCGCGGAGTTGCTGGCCCAGCGGCTCGACCTGGTGGCCACGCTGCGCCCGCTGGCCGACAAGGCGTACGAGCAACTCGCCCCCGGCGGTGGGCCGGTGGTCCTGGAGTACCGGAGTTCCGTCAGCGAGACGGCGGGCGGCGCCGCGCTCGGCGCGGAGACGGGCCGGCCGGAGCTGTACGAGTTGCTGCGCTCGGCGCTGGGCGAGGCGCGCAAGCGGGAGATCGAGCGGGGCGTGACGCTGGTCGGCCCGCACCGGGACGATCTGCTGCTGAAACTGGGCGAGCTGCCCGCGAAGGGGTACGCGAGCCACGGCGAGTCCTGGTCGTACGCGCTGGCGCTGCGGCTCGCCTCGTACGACCTGCTGCGGTCCGAGGGCAACGAGCCGGTGTTGGTGCTGGACGACGTCTTCGCCGAGCTGGACGTGCGCCGCCGGGAGCGGCTCGCGGAGCTGGTGGCCCCGGGCGAGCAGGTGTTGGTGACGGCCGCGGTGGACGACGACGTGCCGGGGGTGCTGGCGGGCGTGCGGTACGCGGTCTCCGAAGGCGTGGTGGAGCGCATATGACGTGGCCTGTGGCGGGCGGTCCGGGCGGGGAGCGCGACGGGGCCCGGGGGGCGCGGGCCGGCGCGGACCGCGACGGCGGCCCGGGCGCGGGCCCGGCCGGTGCGGCGGCCGAGCCCACGGGCGTGGACCTGGCGCGGGTGGCGTTGCGGGCGGCGAAGGAGCGCGCCCGCGCGCACGGCGCGGCGGCACAGCAGAAGAAGCAGGCCAGGCGCGGCGGGTTGCGCTCGGGCGCGCGGGCGGACGGGCGCGATCCGCTGCCGTTGGGCGCGGCCATCAACCGGCTGATCACCGAACGCGGTTGGGAGGCGCCCGCGGCGGTCGGGGGCGTGATGGGCCGCTGGCCCCAGCTCGTCGGGCCCGAGGTCGCGCAGCACTGCGAGCCGCAGCGGTACGACGAGGACGCGCGGGTGCTGACGGTGTGCTGCGACTCCACGGCCTGGGCCACCCAGCTCCGGTTGCTGGCGCCGCAGCTCGTGGCGCGGCTCAACGCGGACCTGGGCCACGGCACGGTGCGCACGCTCAAGGTGCTCGGCCCCGGCGGCCCCCCGCGGCGGTACGGCCCGCTGCGCGCGCCCGGCAGCCGTGGCCCGGGCGACACCTACGGGTGACCTGACGCGCGGGCCCGCCCCGGCGGCCGGAAGCGAGGCGCGGGTCTCCTCGCTCCGCTGTCGCGGGGGGCTCGTGCCGCTGTCGTAGGGCTTGTGCGCCGCGCGTCTCGTGCCCCACGGGCACAACGGCGGCAGAAATCAGCCGTGGGCCGTGCGGGGGCGTGCGTCGGTGTCGGAGACGGGCGTGGCGGCGCGAGGCGGCGGGGCCGCTGTGGTCCGCGCCCGCGTGATGTGTTGGTGGCATATTTCCCGCGACCTGCGGCGATGCGCCGGCGGGCGCGGCCGGCGCGTCCCCGGGCGCGCGCGGCGGGGGACGCGCAGCGTGCGGGGGCGGTGGCGCCGTGGCGCGCGCCGCCGACGCGGGCGCGGGCGGCGATGCCACCGGCCCCGTGCCCGTGGCGGGTGACGGGGCGTGGGACGGGCGGGAACATTGAGACGCCGGTCACATCGCCGGTCGTTGATGGGTCGAAGCGCTGAGTGCCTGTGTGAGCCTCCTGGAAGCCCAGGCCAGATATGGGGAGTAGGAAGGCGCCGGTTCAGGGCGGCAGTCGCCGACTCAGGCACCCGCAAGCCCCAATTCTGTCGGTGGTTACCGGTAGACTGGAGTACACCGTCGCCGCTTGCGCACACGGTGGCTCACCGTGCGTGCGGGGCATTCGAAAGACAAGGCCGGTCCTCCGTACCAGGGGTTCGGCTCTGCTGTGCCAGAAAGGGCGCTTCGTGGCCGATTCCGGCAACCCCAACGAGAAGATCACCGCTTCCCCGACCGAGGCTGACACCGCCGCGGTGGGTACGGACGTCAACGGGGCACCTCCGCCCTCGTACGACGCCAGCGCGATCACGGTCCTGGAGGGCCTGGACGCGGTCCGTAAGCGACCCGGCATGTACATCGGGTCGACCGGTGAGCGCGGTCTGCACCACCTGGTCCAAGAGGTGGTGGACAACTGCGTTGACGAGGCGCTGGCCGGACACGCCGACCGGATCGACGTGACGATCCTGGCCGACGGTGGCGTGCGCGTCATCGACAACGGGCGCGGTATCCCCGTCGACATGCACCCGGTGGAGAAGAAGCCGGCCGTCGAGGTCGTGCTGACCGTGCTGCACGCGGGCGGCAAGTTCGGCGGTGGCGGTTACGCCGTCTCCGGTGGTCTGCACGGCGTGGGTGTCTCGGTCGTCAACGCGCTGTCCACGAAGTTGGCCGTGGACGTCAAGCGGGACGGTTTCCGCTGGACGCAGGATTACAAGCAGGGCGTGCCGACGGCCCCGCTCGCCAAGAACGAGGCGGTGACGGAGACCGGCACGACGGTGACGTTCTGGGCCGACCCGGACGTCTTCGAGACGACGGAGTACTCGTTCGAGACGCTCGCCCGCCGGTTCCAGGAGATGGCGTTCCTCAACAAGGGACTGACCATCGCCCTGACCGACGAGCGCGAGGCGCACGTCGACGAGGAGGGCAAGCCGCTCTCGGCCACGTACCACTACGAGGGCGGCATCGTCGACTTCGTGAAGTACCTGAACTCGCGCAAGGGCGAGCTGGTGCATCCCACGGTGATCGACATCGAGGCCGAGGACAAGGAGCGGCTGCTCTCGCTCGAGGTCGCGATGCAGTGGAACACCCAGTACACCGAGGGTGTCTACAGCTTCGCCAACACGATCCACACCCACGAGGGCGGCACCCACGAGGAGGGCTTCCGCGCGGCGCTGACGTACTTGATCAACAAGTACGCGCGGGAGAAGAAGCTGCTGCGTGAGAAGGACGACAACCTCACCGGCGAGGACATCCGCGAGGGTCTGACCGCGATCATCTCGGTCAAGCTGGGCGAGCCGCAGTTCGAGGGCCAGACCAAGACGAAGCTGGGCAACACCGAGGCCAAGACCTTCGTCCAGAAGATCATCAACGAGCACCTGGCGGACTGGCTCGACCGCAACCCCAACGAGGCCGCGGACATCATCCGCAAGTCGATCCAGGCGGCCACCGCCCGGGTCGCGGCCCGCAAGGCGCGCGACCTGACCCGCCGCAAGGGCCTGCTCGAGACGGCGTCGCTGCCGGGCAAGCTCAGCGACTGCCAGTCCAACGACCCGACGCAGTGCGAGATCTTCATCGTCGAGGGTGACTCCGCCGGCGGCTCGGCCAAGTCCGGCCGGAACCCGCAGTACCAGGCGATCCTTCCCATCCGCGGCAAGATCCTCAACGTCGAGAAGGCGCGGATCGACAAGATCCTCCAGAACACCGAGGTGCAGGCGCTGATCTCGGCGTTCGGCACCGGGGTGCACGAGGACTTCGACATCGCCAAGCTCCGCTACCACAAGATCATCTTGATGGCGGACGCTGACGTCGACGGCCAGCACATCAACACGCTGCTGCTCACCTTCCTCTTCCGCTTCATGCGACCGCTGGTGGAAGCCGGGCACGTCTTCCTGTCCCGCCCCCCGCTCTACAAGATCAAGTGGGGTCGGGACGACTTCGAGTACGCGTACTCCGACCGCGAGCGCGACGCGCTGATCGCGGCCGGGCGCGAGCAGGGCAAGCGCATCCGGGACGACTCCGTGCAGCGCTTCAAGGGTCTCGGCGAGATGAACGCCGAGGAGCTGCGCGTGACCACGATGGACGTCGACCACCGCGTGCTCGGCCAGGTCACGCTGGACGACGCGGCCCAGGCCGACGACCTGTTCTCGGTGCTGATGGGCGAGGACGTCGAGGCGCGCCGCTCGTTCATCCAGCGCAACGCCAAGGACGTCCGCTTCCTCGACATCTGAGTCGGCCCCTCCCCGGCCGCGCAGCCGGGCTCCCCGCCGCCGCCTGAAAGGATCTTGACCAGCAATGGCCGACGAGAACCCCCCCACCACCGAGAACCCCGAGCTGACCCCGCAGGCCGAGGGCGCCGGGATGCGTGTCGAGCCGGTCGGGCTCGAAACGGAGATGCAGCGCTCGTACCTCGACTACGCGATGAGCGTGATCGTCTCGCGCGCGCTGCCCGACGTGCGGGACGGCCTCAAGCCGGTGCACCGGCGCGTGCTGTACGCGATGTACGACGGCGGCTACCGGCCCGAGAAGGGCTTCTACAAGTGCGCCCGCGTCGTCGGCGACGTCATGGGTACGTACCACCCGCACGGTGACGCCTCGATCTACGACGCGCTGGTGCGCCTCGCGCAGCACTGGTCGATGCGGCTGCCGCTGGTGGACTCCAACGGCAACTTCGGCTCGCCCGGCAACGACCCGGCCGCCGCCATGCGGTACACCGAGTGCAAGATGGCCCCGCTGGCCATGGAGATGCTCCGGGACATCGACGAGGAGACCGTCGACTTCCAGGACAACTACGACGGCCGTAACCAGGAGCCGACGGTCCTGCCGGCGCGGTTCCCGAACCTGCTGGTCAACGGCTCGGCCGGGATCGCGGTCGGCATGGCGACCAACATCCCGCCGCACAACCTGCGCGAGGTCGCCGAGGGCGCCCAGTGGTGCCTGGCCAACCCGGAGGCATCCGCCGAGGAGCTGCTGGACGCGCTCATCGACCGGATCAAGGGCCCCGACTTCCCGACCGGCGCCCTGGTGGTGGGCCGCAAGGGCATCGAGGAGGCGTACCGCACCGGGCGTGGCTCGATCACGATGCGCGCGGTGGTCGAGGTCGAGGAGATCCAGAACCGCCAGTGCCTGGTCGTCACCGAGCTGCCGTACCAGGTCAACCCGGACAACCTGGCCCAGAAGATCGCCGACCTGGTGAAGGACGGCAAGATCGGCGGCATCGCCGACGTGCGGGACGAGACGTCCTCGCGCACCGGCCAGCGGCTGGTCATCGTGCTCAAGCGGGACGCGGTCGCCAAGGTCGTCCTGAACAACCTGTACAAGCACACCGACCTGCAGACCAACTTCGGCGCCAACATGCTGGCCCTGGTCGACGGCGTGCCGCGCACCCTCTCGCTGGACGCCTTCATCCGGCACTGGGTCGCCCACCAGGTCGAGGTCATCGTCCGGCGCACCCGCTACCGGCTGCGCAAGGCCGAGGAGCGGGCGCACATCCTGCGCGGCCTGCTCAAGGCGCTGGACGCGATCGACGAGGTCATCGCGCTGATCCGGCGCAGCGACACGGTGGACATCGCGCGTGAGGGCCTGATGGGGCTGCTCACCATCGACGAGATCCAGGCCAACGCGATCCTGGAGATGCAGCTCCGCCGGCTGGCCGCGCTGGAGCGGCAGAAGATCGTCGCCGAGCACGACGAGCTCCAGGCGAAGATCGACGAGTACAACGCGATCCTGGCCTCGCCCGAGCGGCAGCGGCAGATCATCAGCGAGGAACTGACCGCGCTGGTGGAGAAGTTCGGCGACGACCGGCGCAGCAAGCTGGTGCCCTTCGACGGCGACATGTCCATCGAGGACCTGATCGCCGAGGAGGACATCGTCGTCACGATCACCCGTGGCGGCTACGTCAAGCGCACCAAGACCGAGGACTACCGCTCGCAGAAGCGCGGCGGCAAGGGCGTGCGGGGCACGAAGCTCAAGCAGGACGACATCGTCTCCCACTTCTTCGTCTCCACCACCCACCACTGGCTGCTGTTCTTCACCAACAAGGGCCGGGTCTACCGGGCCAAGGCGTACGAGCTGCCCGACGCCGGGCGCGAGGCGCGCGGCCAGCACGTCGCCAACCTGCTGGCCTTCCAGCCGGACGAGCAGATCGCCCGCATCCTGGCCATCCGGGACTACGAGGCGGCGCCGTACCTGGTCCTGGCCACCAAGGCCGGCCTGGTGAAGAAGACGGTGCTCAAGGACTACGACTCGCCGCGCTCCGGCGGCGTCATCGCCATCAACCTGCGGGAGACCGAGGAGGGCGGCGAGGACGAGCTGATCGGCGCCGAACTGGTCTCGGCCGAGGACGATCTGCTGCTGGTGAGCCGCAAGGCGCAGTCCATCCGGTTCACCGCGACGGACGAGGCGCTGCGCCCGATGGGGCGCGCCACCTCGGGTGTGAAGGGCATGAGCTTCCGCGAGGGTGACGAGCTGCTCTCGATGAATGTCGTCCGGGCCGGTACGTTCGTCTTCACCGCCACCGATGGCGGATACGCCAAGCGGACGGATGTGGATGAATATCGCGTGCAGGGGCGTGGTGGCCTCGGTATCAAGGCCGCCAAGATCGTGGAGGATCGCGGCTCGCTCGTCGGCGCGTTGGTCGTCGAGGAGAGTGACGAGATCCTGGCGATCACCCTCAGCGGCGGTGTGATCCGTACGCGGGTCAACGAGGTCAGGGAGACGGGCCGTGACACCATGGGCGTTCAACTGATCAATCTGGGCAAGCGGGATGCCGTGGTGGGCATCGCACGCAACGCCGAAGCGGGACGCGAGGCCGAAGAGGTCGAGGAGCTGGTCGAAGCGTCCGACGAGGCGGGCCCGGAATCAGCCGAGGGCGAGGCGCCCACGGCCGGGAGCGATCAGGAGTAAGTCGTGACTGGAGCCACGGGCGCCGAGGGTGCCGAGGGCCGTCGGCCCGCGGGACCCGCGACCGCGTCGAGCGGCGGCGCCCGTGGCTCGGCTGCTGACTCCCGCAGGGGAGCGGCTGACTCCCAGAGGGGAACCGTGACGGACACCCGAGGTGCCAAGCAGGGCTACGAGTCGTTCTCGGCGAGCCCACTGCCCAATGAGCGGCCGGCTTCGCAGCAGTCCCAGCCCTACCACCCGCCGCACGCCTACGCGCCCCCCGCGGGTGCGCCGGGCGCGGCGTCGGAGGGTGGGCAGGGGCCGGCGCCCCAGCAGGCGGTGCGCCGACCGCGTACGCCCGCGGGTGCGCGTACCGTGCCGCGCACCCGCAAGGCGCGACTGCGGGTGGCGAAGGTCGATCCCTGGTCCGTGATGAAGGTGAGTTTCCTGCTCTCCATCGCGCTGGGGATCTGCACGATCATCGCGGCCTCCGTGCTGTGGATGACGATGGACGCGATGGGCGTCTTCTCCACCGTGGGTGGCACGATCAGCGACGCCACGGAATCCAACGAGGGTGGCGGCTTTGACCTGGAATCCTTCCTGTCGTTGCCTCGCGTGCTGGTCTTCACGTCGGTCATCGCGGTCATCGACGTGGTTCTGGCGACCGCCCTGGCAACGCTGGGGGCGTTCATCTACAACCTGTCGGCGGGCTTCGTCGGCGGCGTTGAGCTGACGCTGGCGGAGGACGAGTAGGACGGTGGCGCGGTAGCGCCCACTGAGACGGCGTCGCGGCCCGGTTCGGGCGGCGGCGCCGTTTGCGTGTGGGGGGCCGTTGGAGTGTGGCGGCGCCGTGGGAGCGTGCGGGGGCGGCGGCGTGGGCCGGGCGCGGCCCAGGGTCCTGGGGGCCTTGTGCCCGGTCGGGGTGCTTGCCGGCCCGGTCGGGGCGCGGCTCGCGTGGGCTGGGGCGTGGGCCGCGGGGGGCGGTGAACGGGTGGGAATTCGGCGGGGAAGGGCGGCCCGGGAGCGGGCGCGCGTGGGCTCGGCGGATACCGATTTTGGGACAGGGCTGGTGGTGCGCTAATCTTTCGGTGCAGCGCGGGGCTATAGCTCAGACGGTTAGAGCGCTTCCCTGATAAGGAAGAGGCCACAGGTTCAAGTCCTGTTAGCCCCACCGATGCGAACGGCCCGGATGGCGAATAGCCAGCCGGGCCGATTCTTTTGTCCACCCACTGAGTTGGGCCAGGGCCTAGGTCACTGATCGGTATCGGTTGGTGTGTATAGTCGAGCGCCAGAAGGTCTCCTACGTCAAGGAAAGACGAGGTCGCGCGGTGAAGAAGCTTCTCCTGGTCGCACTGGCCGCAATCGGCGGGCTCCTCGTGTACCGCCAGATCCAGGCGGATCGCGCCGAGCAGGATCTGTGGACGGAGGCGACCGACTCCGTGCCCTCAGGTTCGGGTGTGTGAGTCGCACTAGTCGTTATTGCGGGGCCTTGATCGCGTAGCGCGGTCGGGGTCCCGTAGTGCGTCGTGGGCGCGCGGGACGTCGCGGGTGAGCGGGGTTTCGCGGGCGCGCGGCTGGCGGGCCGGCGCGTGATGTCCACCCCCTTGAGTTCACGTAAGCAAAGAATTAGCTTGCACGAGCAAAACGTGGTGCCGGGAACCGCTACGCCAAGGAGTGACGCCCGATGGACGACCGCCGCCGCAGGCACCCCTCCCGCCTGGTCGCCCTGGCGGCCCTGTGCGCGGCGGGAGCGGTCGGCGGGCTGATACCCGGCCCCGCACAGGCCCTCCCCGGTACCGACGCACGCACCTACCGCACTGCGGGCACGCCCATCCGTGGCGGCCTGACCAGCGACGACGCCCCGTCGCTGGCGGTTGGCGGGCCGCGCGTCGACAGCATCGGCGCGGGCGAGACCCGGTTCTACGCGGTCGACCTCGACGACCGGTCCACCGCCTACGTGTCGGCCGTCGCCGCGCCGCCACCGGGCGCGCACCTCGACGCGTACCGGGACGAGATACGCCTGACGCTGACCCGGCTGGACGGCGGGCGGTGCGACACCGCGATCGCCGGGGCCGACGCGGACGACGTGGCCCACCCGTTCGGCACCGCCGTCGTCCGCCAGCCCGGTTCGGGCACGGCGGCGCGGTGCGGCGCCGCGGGCCGGCACCTGGTCAAGGTCGAGCGGCCCGACTCGACGGCCGGCCGCGACGAGCGTTGGACGCTGGAGCTGCGCTCCCTGCGCGAGCCGGGGATCAAGGGCGAGCCCAGTGGACAGCCGGCGAAGGACAGCGAGGGCGCCGACACGCCCCTCCCGCGCTCCGGCAGCCCCCGACAGCGCGCGGGCGGCACCGGGTTCAACGACGCCACCCCGCTCACCTCGGGCGCCTGGCAGGACACCGTCGCGCCCGGCCAGACCCGCTTCTTCAAGGTCCCCGTCGACTGGGGACAACAGCTCCTGACCAGCGTCGAAGTCCCGGCCCCCGAGGGCTCGTCGGGCAAGCCGACGGGCAGCGCGGGCTTTCTGCGCGACGCGCTCGGCGCGGCCGTCCACAACCCGGCGCGCGCCCTGCTCGCGACCAACCACTTCGTGCCGTACAAGGGCAACCCGAGCACCTCCAGGATCGGCACCGCGCCGCTGGCCTACGTCAACCGCACGGAGCGCTCCCGGGCGGCCGTGCGGGCCGCGAGCGTCGCCGGCTGGTACTACGTCGCCGTCACCGTGAGCCCGCAGATGGAGCGCTACTTCGAGGACGGCGTACCGGTGACCGTGCGCGTCCACGTGAAGGGCGACGCCGAGCCGGGCCCCCGCTACGACGGCAGCGCCACGGCCGGCGGCTTCGGTGTCGGCGCTGATCAGGGGCGGATCGGCCAACCGGGGCCGGGGGCCGCCGAGGAGGACGACCGGCTGCGGGCCGTCGCGTACGGCGGGTTCGGGCTCGGTACGGCGCTGTTGGCCGGCCTCGGCGCGTGGAAGCTGACCGCGCGCCGGCGCGCCGGCGTCCCGGTGGCGGGCGCGGGCCCGCACGGCGGGATCGACAACTCCGCCCGTTAGTCCGGGGGTTGTGGCCGGTGGCGCGGGCGCGCGTGGCGGGCTGTCGCGGTCCGGGCCGGGTTAGCTGGCCAGCAGCGCCCAGGTGCCGACGGCGAAGCAGAGGGCCGCGGCGACCAGGATGGCGAGCGTGACGGCGCGCGAGGGACCCGCTGGGCGCGGGGCCGCGTGCGTGGCCGCCGGCGGCGCCACGGGGCGCGTTGCCGAGGTCGCCGCGCCCCCCTGACCGGGCGGGCCAGGCGGGCCGGACGGGCCGCGCGCCTCGCCCGCCGAACCGGGGGCTACGGGGCCAGGGTGCGCAACGGGCCGCGCGGCCGGGCCGGTTGGCGTCGGTAGGGGCGCGGTCGCGGTCGGGTCCGGGGGCGGGGCGGTGATCGGCGTGCCCGGGGCGCTGGCCGGCCTGACGACCGCGGTCGAGTCCGTGTCGGCATGCGCCGCCTTGACCGCCGACGAGGGGTACGCCGGGGGCGGCGCCGGCGTGTGCGGGCCGTACGGCGGGAGCGGTGAGCCCTGCGGGTACGCCGTCGCGTGCCCGGCGCCCTGCGGGCCGGGCGACTGCGCGGCGGGGTACGGGAGGGTCGGCGGCGTGGGCGTCGGCGTTGGCGTGGTGTGCGGGCCCTGCGGATAGCCGTACGCGGCCTGGTAGGGCGGCTGTTGGGCCGGCGGGAGGTGCGGGGTGGCCTGGGCGTGAGGGCCGCCCGACGCGTTGGACGGTGGCGCGCCGACGTACGCGCCCGGCGCCTGCGGCGTGCCGGCGTAGGGGGGCGCGAGGGGGGTGGGGGTCGGCGTGGGCTCCGACGGCAGCGGGGGCAGCGCCGTGGGCGCCAGCGGCGTGGGCGTCGGCGTGGCGTCGGGCGGCCAGGGAGGGGTCGGTCGCGGGGGCGCGGGCGGTGTCGGGTCGGCGCGCGTGGCCGCGGGTGGCAGCGGGGTGTGCGACGGCGCGCTGGGGGTGGCGTCCGGCGGCCCGGGCGCGGGGTCGGTTGCGGCCGGTCCCTGGTCGGGCGCGGACGCGGGGTCGGACGCGGGGTCGGGGTTGGCTGGCTCGGTCGGTGCCGACGCCGGTGCCGGTGGCTCTGGCGCGGGCTGCGGCGGGGCGAGCGGGAAGCTGCCGGTCTGCGACATGGCGGGCTCGGCCTCGGTGGCCGTCGGTGGCCCGGGCAGGGAGCCGGTGTCCACGTCGGGCCCGCCGGCCGCGAGATCCCGCCCGGCGCCGTGCGCCTGCCCCTGCCGCTGTGCCCGCGCCTGCCGCTGCCCCTGTTCGGGGTGCGCGGGCGTGTGTGGCGTGCCGGCCGGTGGGGCGCCGCGGGGCGGGCCAGAGGCGGCGTCGGGGGCCGGGTGGGGCGTGGTTCCGCCGCCGGCGTCTGCGGGGGCGCTGGTGTCGGCGGTGGGGCTGGGGACGGCGGTGGTGCCGTACGCCGCGTACGCGCCGCTTGAGGGGCCGCGCGCCGTGTCGTACGCGGGGCGCGCGGCCCCCGTGGCGGGCGGCTGCTGCGGGGTGCTCTCCGTACCCGGCGCCGCCCCGGGCGCGGGGTCGGTGGGCTCGGCCGGGCCGGGGGTCGGCGCGGAGGGCGTCGCGGGCCCCTGCCAGGAGCCCCGTGGCAGCCCGAACCAGGAGTCGGTCGTCGTATGCGTGCCCGTCGGCTCCGCGCCGGTGGCGTGCGGGCCGGCCGGGTACGGGCCCGGGCCCTGGGCGTGCTCGGTCGGAGGTGCGGACGGGGCGCGGCCAGCGACGGGCTCCACCGGCGCACGCCCGGCCCGCGCACCGGCGCCCCCGGCGGCCCGAACCCCCGGCCGTTCGCCCGCCTGATCGCCCGGTTGGTCGGCCGCCCGATCGGCCGCCGGGGAGCCCGCTGGGTCCCCCGCCTGGTCGGCCGCCGGAGAGTCCGACGTGCCGTCGCCGGCCGGCCCGTCGTCCCGGGGCTCGTGCCGCGCTGACGCGCTCGCGGGGGTCCGGCCCACCGGGCTCTGGTGCGCCGCGGGGTCGTTCGCCGTGGGCCCGTTCGCCGCCGGTTCGCTCGCCGCGATCCCGGGGCCCGGTCCGCCCTGCTGGTTCTGCCCGCCCCGCTGGTCCGGGGCCGGGTACCCGCCGGCCGGGTAGGGCCCCGTCGCGTAGGGCCCGGTGGCGTAGGTCTCGGTCGCGTCCGGCTGCGCCGGCCGGTCGTAGGCCCCGTACGCGTCGTACGCCTCCGCCAGCGCGTGCGGGTCCGTGTGCTGGACGAGGCGGGCGCCGCGCGGGATCGGGGTCGGGGCGGTCGGGCCGTCGGGGCCGAAGCCCGGTGGCAGCGGTCCGAGGTGGTCGAAGACCTCGACCGCCTCGTCGTCGAAGTCGGGCTCCGGCAGCAACTCCATCGCGGAAAGGAGCGCTTTGCGGGCGCCGTTCGCGGTACGGAAACGGGCCTCCGGATCGGGCAGGAGGAGGTTCGCTATCACCTGCCACAGCGGTTCCGGAATACCGTCGGGCGCATTCGGCACACCGTGTTCCGTAAATCGCTCGATGAGCGCTTCCGCGTCCGGCTTGCGTCCGCTGAGGAGATACAACGCCACCAGTCCGACCGTGAACAGGTCGGCCGGAAAGTCCGGCTCGGCGCCGAGAATCTGCTCGGGTGCGAAATAACCCGGCGTGCCCACCACGAAGTTGGTATCCGTGAGCCGGGGTTCGCCCTTGGTCATGGCGATACCGAAATCCGAGAGCCGCACGTGGGGGCGGCCCGTTCCGGTGGCTTCCAGGAGCACGTTGGCGGGCTTGATGTCCCGGTGGATCACGCCCTCCCTGTGCACCGCCTCGACGCCGGAGAGCAACTGGTCGAGCAGCGTGCAGACGTAGGAGGGCGGCAGCGGCCCGTAGTCGCCGATGAGGTGCGCGAGCGAGCCGCCGCGCACCAGGTCCATGGTGAACAGCACCTTGTCGTCGTCCGCGGCCCAGCTCGCCGGGGCCAGCACGTGCGGATGGTCGATCCGCAGCGCCTGCTCCCGTACGAACCTCAACAGCGTGTGGGCGTCGCTCTGTTGGAGCACCTTGGCGGCGACGTAACGCGCTCTGCGATGGTCCCAGGAGCGCCATACCGCGCCCACCCCGCCGCGGCCGATCGGATCGACCAGCTCGTACCGACCAGCGAAGATCTCACCCATCGCGCCCCGACCGTCCACTCGCCCATCGACTCGACCCGGCCCGACTCAGTGCGACTGGCCGGCCGGTGCGGACCTCAACCCTGGTGTGACTCGTAGTGGGCCACCGCGTCCGCGGTGCGGCCCGCGCCGTACACGCGGAGGAACTCTGCCAGTTCGGGGTGGGTCGGGGTGAGGGAGTCGGCGGCATCGATGATGTCTCCGGCGGCGGCGACCGACCGCAGCAACGACTGGATCTCGCGCACCACGCGGCGCACGGTGGGAGCGCCGCTGCTGGCCGTGGTCTGCGAGGTGTTGTTCAGTACGGACCCGCCGGCCGACTTCTTGACCTCCTCCATCCGCTCGGCGGCCTCGGCCGCGCTGACCCGCCCGTCCGCGACCTGGCTGGACAGCTCCTGTAGCGCCTGCACCCGCTGCACCACGGCCGGGTTGCCGATCTTCGCCCGCTGGCCGCTCATGAGCTGCGACAACATCGGCGCCGAGAGCCCGAGAACGGAGGCGAGGCGGGCCTGGTTCAGCCCGAGATCGTCGATCAGACGGCGGAAGAGAGCGCCCAGCGGTTCCCCGTACCAATTGCGTTGCAGGTCTCGTGCGCGGGCGGTGGCGTCCTGCTGTGCTGCGTCCATCTCGCTCTCCCCTTCGCTGCCGCGAATCTTGCGTGGCATCCTACGGAGAGCGGTACGTACGAGCGATACCCGGTCGGGAAAGCTATCGGGTAACGGGTATCCTGATCCGCGAAGGGGCCTTAGCTCAGTTGGTAGAGCGCCGTCTTTGCATGGCGGATGTCAGGAGTTCGACTCTCCTAGGCTCCACTTCACGAAACCCCTCTGACCTGCGGAAACGCGGTTAGGGGGGTCTTTTTGTCGGGTGTTTTCCGTGCGGTGGTCAAAGCGCGGTGGGCTACCTCGTGCTGACACCGCCGCGTTATCCCGGGATGGGGTGGGGACAGGGCGGCGGTGGGTGTTTGTGGAGACCTTGTGATTACTTCCGGCGACGCCCGGGAGGCGACGCGCTGATCGCCTGTTTCCGAAGCTGGTGGACAAGGCCGGTACCGCCCGCCGCCCCCGACACCGGGCCCGGCCGGCGCCGTCAGGGCACCAGATTGGTGAGGCCGATGTCGAGGTCGAACGGGACGGTCGTCTTCAGTCGGGTTCGGTGGATGCCGGTGGGCACGTAGGCGTGGGTCATAAGGTCGAGCTCGTAGGTGTGCACGGCGGGAGCGCCGGCTTCGTCCTCGACGCGCCAGAAGTGGGCGATCCTGGCCTGGGCGTACTTGAAGGGCTTGAGGGAGCGGTCGCGGTCAGCCGACTCCTCCGAGACCACCTCGATGACGAGAGCGACGTCGTCGGGCGCGTACCAGGTGCGGTCGGGGCGGTAGGCGGCGGTGGTCACCAGGATGTCGGGTTCCGGGCGGCTCTTGTTGTCGAGGCGGACGGTCATCTCCCGCTCGACCTCGTACCCGGCGGGGGCCGCCTGGCGCAGGGCGAACGTCATGTTCTCCACCAGTCGGGAGTGCCAGGACCGCTGTGGCGACATCATGAAGATGAGGGCTCCGTCGATCAGCTCGGTGTGCCGCGGTGCTTGCGGAAGGTGGTCCAGGTCGTCGGCCTCCCAGCCGCTGGGCCTGGGCGGGATCATCCAGTCGGGGAGTCCGATGGTCACGGCTTCCTCCAAGCGCTGCGTAGGGAGCGAATCAGGGGCCTGGTCGCCGAGGCGCGGACACGGGCCAGGCACCTGGTCTCAGCGTAGTTGTTGCCGCTTCCCGGCGAGCGGGGCCCGGCGCTCTTCGACTCCCGGAGTAGGCGCCCGCGACGGCGTATCCTGCCCGCGCCCGTGCCAGGCCCGGCGACGGGGGCTGCCGGTTCGCCGGGCCCTCACCCGTCGGCCGACGCGGATGTCGCCGGCAACTCCACCCTGACCCGCAATCCGCCGGCGGGGCGTGGGGTGAGGGTGAGGGTGCCGTCGTGGGCCTGGGTGATGGTTTTGGCGATGGCCAGGCCCAGGCCGACGCCGGCCTGGTCGGTGTGGATGCGGTCGGTGCCGCGCCGGAAGGGTTCGGTGAGGGTGGCGACCAGTTGCGGGCTGAGGCGCTCGCCGGTGTTCTCGACGGTGAGCGTCACGGTCCGCGGGCCGACTTCGGTGTGCGCCCACACGCCGCCGTCGGCGGGCAGGTTGTGCACGATGGCGTTCTGCACGAGGTTCGTGACCAACTGGAGCAGCAGGGCGGGCGATCCGGTCGTGGGGGCGATATCGCCGCGGGTCTCCAGGGTGACGCCGTGCTTCTCCGCGAGCGGGAGCAGCGTCTCGGTGGCCTCCTCCGCGACGAGGGAGAGGTCGACGGGTTCCCGGGTGAAGGACCGTTGGCCCGCGCGGCTGAGGACGAGGAGCGCCTCGGTGAGGTCGATGGCCCGGGTGTTGACGGTGTGCAGGCGGTCGACGAGCGCGCCGGTGTCGTGGTGGGGGTCGGCGCGGGCGACGTCGATGAGGGTCTTCGAGATCGCCAGCGGGGTGCGCAGCTCGTGCGAGGCGTTGGCGGCGAACCTCCGCTGCTCCTCCACGTGCGCTTCGAGCTGCGCGAGCATCGTGTCGAAGGCGTCGGCGAGTTCGCGGAACTCGTCCTCGCGGCCCGGGAGGCAGATCCGGTGGGAGAGCGATCCGGCAGCGGCCGTACGGGTGGCACGGGTGATGCGGTCCAGGGGGGCGAGCATGCGTCCGGCGAGGAGCCACCCTCCCAGCAGGCCGAAGACCAGGAGGAACACCATGACCAGGGCCGCCGTCGGGGCGAAACCCTCTACGAAGAGGATGCCCGGGGTCTCTCGTACGGCTCCCGACTCGTTGGTCTGCAGCCACCCCGCGCGGAGCATGTACACCCCCACCGCGACGAGCGACAGGAGGCCCGCGACCATCAGGAACCCGGCGTAGCTGAGGGTGAGTTTGAGGCGGACGCTCAGTCCCGGGCGCCTATCCATGGCCGCCGCCTCCGGACCCGGTGCCCGCGGCCGTGTCGATGCGGTAGCCGACGCCCGGCACGGTGGCGATGATCCCGGGTTCGCCGAGGCGTTTGCGCAGCGCGGAGACCGTGATGCGCACGGCGTTGGTGAACGGGTCGGCGTTCTCGTCCCACGCCCGTTCCAGGAGTTCTTCGGCGCTGACCACACCGCCTTCGGCGGCGACGAGGACTTCGAGTACCGCGAACTGCTTGCGGGTGAGCGCGACGTAGCGGTCGTCGCGGTAGACCTCGCGGCGGAACGGGTCCAGGCGCAGGTCCGCGATCTTTCGTACGGGGGGTCGGGCATGGGCCCGCCTGCGGTCGAGCGCCCTGAGCCGGAGTACGAGTTCCTGCAGCTCGAACGGCTTGGTGAGGTAGTCGTCGGCGCCGAGGCCGAAGCCGGAAGCCTTGTCGTCGAGGCGGTCGGCGGCGGTGAGCATCAGGATCGGCATGCCGCTGCCGGAGGCGACGATGCGCCGGGCGACCTCGTCGCCTGAGGGTCCTGGAATGTCGCGGTCGAGGACGGCGATGTCGTAGCTGTTGACGCTGAGCAGCTCCAGTGCGGTGTCGCCGTCACCCGCGATGTCCGCGGCGATGGCTTCCAGGCGCAGGCCATCGCGGATGGCTTCTGCCATGTAGGGCTCGTCCTCGACGACCAGAACACGCATGCTCCTCAGGTTAGGAGCCGGCGCCTATCGTCCACGTATCGAAAACCGCATACGCGCCGGCAACACCACGCTGCCTTGACTGGGCGCATGGCGTACAGCGAACCAGCACGAACAGCAGCCAGGGCCCCGGTCCGCCCCTCGGTCGGGCCCCTGGCGCGGCCCTCGGTCCGACCCTCGGTGCAGCCCTCGGTCCAGTCCGCGGTGCCCGCCTCCTCCGTGGCCGGCGGGAGGCGGACGTGCGGCTGACCGTCGGGCGGATACTCGCCACCGAGCACTTCGCGTTCGTGCGGACCCAGCGATCGGTCAGCTTCCTGCAGACCCCGGCCTGGGGCCGCGTCAAGACCGAGTGGCGCAGCGAGTCCCTCGGCTGGTTCGACGGCGGGCGGCTGGTCGGCACCGGGCTCGTACTGCACCGCCCGGTGCCGCGACTCGACCGCTACACGCTGGCCTACCTGCCCGAGGGACCGGTCATCGACTGGAGCGGCGACCTCGCCCCGTGGCTGGACCCGCTGGCGACGTACCTCAAGGCGCGCGGCGCGTTCGCGATCCGGCTCGGCCCGCCGGTGTGCACGGACACCTGGAGCGCCACCCAGGTGAAGGAGGGCATCGCCGACCCGGGCAGCCGGCACCTCACCGACCTGCCCAGCCGGTACGTCGACCCGGTCGGTGCCAGCGTGACCAGCCGGCTCAGGGACGCCGGCTGGCGGTCACAGAACCCGCGGGACGGGTTCGGGGTCGGACACCCGCAGTTCAAGTACGAGGTCCCGCTGGCCGGCAAGAGCGCGGACGACGTGCTCCGGGGCATGAACCAGCAGTGGCGCCGCAACATCAAGAAGGCGGCCAAGGAGGGGGTCGAGGTCACGGTCGGCGCGGACCTGAGGGCCTTCCACGACCTCTACGTCCACACCGCGGAGCGCGACCGCTTCACGCCACGGCCGCTGCGTTACTTCGAGACCATGTTCGCGGCGTTGAGCGCCGAGGACCCCGAGCGGATCAAGCTCTACCTGGCCCACCACCAGGGCGACCTGGTCGCCGCCAGCATCCTGATCCGCGTGGGCGGGCACGCGTGGTACTCGTACGGCGCCTCCTCCACCGCCAAGCGCGAGGTGCGCGGCTCCAACGCCTGCCAGTGGGCGATGATCCGCGACTCGCTGGCGGCCGGCTGCGACGTCTACGACCTGCGCGGCATCACCCCCACCCTGGACGCCGACGACCCGCACGTCGGGCTGATCCAGTTCAAGGTCGGCACCGGCGGGCAGGCGGTGCGGTACGTCGGCGAGTGGGACCTGCCGCTGCGGCCCGGCGTCTACCGGGCCTTCGACTTCTACATGCGGCGGCGCGGGCGCTGAGCCTGGCTCACCGCTTCGCGCGGCAGCGGTTGCCGGCGCGCGGCCTGGGTGGTGCGAGGTGCCCTGGCCAGCGTGGGCCCCGGCTCCCGGGCCCCGGCCCTCGGCCGCCGGGGCCCACGTACCCGACTACGTCCACGTACCCGTCCACGACCGCCTACGCGTTCGTGGACGCGTCCACGTCCGCGTCCGCGCTCGCCTGGTCAGGTGAGCGCGGCGGCGACCAGGTCGAGGCGGGCGCCGCGCGACGCCTTGACGAGGACGACGTCGCCCGCGGCGAGGTGGCCGCCCAGCCAGTGGATGGTCGCGTCGTTGTCGGCCAGCGGTACCGCCCGTTCGCCCGCGCCGTCGGCGACCGGGCGGGCGCCGTCGCCGACGGCGACCACGACGTCGGCCCGGGCGGCGGCGTACGCGCCGACGGCGCGGTGCTCGGCCTCGCTGGCGTCGCCGAGTTCGAGCATCTCGCCGAGTACGGCGATGCGGCGCTTGCCCTCGATCGCCGCCAGCGCGTCCAGGCCGGCGCGGGTCGAGTCGGGGTTGGCGTTGTAGGAGTCGTTGAGCAGCCTCGCGCCACCGGTGAGGTCGCGCAGTTCCATGCGCCACCGCGACAGCGAGGCGGTGGCGAGCGCCGTCGTGGCCATGGTGAGCGGGACACCGGCGGCCAGCGCCGCCGCCGTGGCAGCCGCCGCGTTGAGCGCCTGGTGGGCGCCGGGGACCGACAGCGTGACGGGGGCGGAGGCGGCGGAGGTCCGTAGCGTGAAGGTGGGTCGGCCGAGGTGGTCGAGGGTTGGGTCGAGGGCCCGCACGGTGGCGCGGGCGGTCCGGCCGAAGGTGAGCACCGGCCCTTCGGTGAGCGAGCGCATCGCGAGCACCCGGGGGTCGTCGGCGTTGAGCACGGCGATGCCGCCGGGCGCCAGCCCCCGCACCAGCTCGCCCTTGGTCCGCGCGATCGCCGCGCGCGACCCGAACTCGCCGATGTGGGCCTGGCCGACGTTGAGGACGACGGCGATGTCGGGCGCGACCAGGGCGGTGAGTTCGGCGATGTCGCCGACGTTGCGGGCGCCCATCTCCAGGACGAGGAACCGGGTGGTCTCGTCGGCGCGCAGCATGGTCAGCGGAACGCCGAGCCCGTTGTTGAGGGTGCCGATCGTGGCGGTCGTCGGGCCGGCGCCCGTGAGGATGGCGGCCAGCAGGTCCTTGGTGCCGGTCTTGCCCTGGGAGCCGGTCAGCGCGAGCACGGTCAGGCCGTCGCGCAGCCGGCCCACGACGTGCACGGCGAGCGCCTGGAGCGCGGCCCGCGCGTCCTCGACGACGACGGTGGGCAGCGGCGTGGGCCGGGAGCCGAGCACCGCCACCGCGCCGGCCCGGCCGGCCTGACCCGCGTAGTCGTGCCCGTCGACGTGGTCGCCGGCGAACGCGACGAAGAGGCCGCCCGGCTCGGCCTGCCGGCCGTCGAGCACGGCCGGCGCGGTCACGGTCACGGAGCGCTCGCCCGCGACCGTCCCGCCGACGATCTCGGCGATCGCGCCGAGGCTGAGCGGGATCATGACCGCACGGCGCGCGGGCCGCGGCGCGGGGACAGGCCGGTGGGGCACCTGCCGGAGCGGATGGTGGCTGATTCGTTGAACGGCATGCCGCCAGTCAAGGCGGTCGGGCATATCGCCGGCATATCGAAAAGCCCATACGTTCCGGCAACGCCGCGCCGCGTTGACTGAGCGCATGACCAACAGCAAACCGGCCCACATCGCGATATTCGGGTGCGGCCCAGATGAGGCCGTTTTGTTCCGAGAACTGGCCCCTCGTTTCGGCGTGACGACGACCATCACCGAAGCACCGGTGACCGAGGCCAACAGCGAATTGGCGGTGGGTAGCCGATGCGTCAGCGTCGGCCACAAGGCACCCGTATCCCGGGCCACGCTGCGCGCGCTCGGCCAGGCCGGCGTGGCGTACGTCTCCACGCGGAGCATCGGATACAACCACATCGACGTGGAATACGCCGCCGGCCTCGGCATCTCGGTCGGAAACGTCAGCTATTCGCCGGACAGCGTGGCCGACTACACGTTGATGCTGATGTTGATGGCGGTACGGGACGCGAAATCCATTATCCGTCGGACGGACGTACACGATTACCGGGCGAGCGAAGCGCGCGGGCGTGAGCTGCGCGACCTGACCGTCGGAGTGGTGGGCACGGGGCGTATCGGCGCGGCGGTCGTGGACCGGCTGCGGGGATTCGGTTGTCGAATACTGGCCCACGATCCCCACCCTGGGACCGACGCCCGTTACGTCCCGCTCGACGAATTGCTGGAGCGCAGCGACCTGGTCTCGCTGCATACGCCGCTCACCGCGCGGACCCACCACCTGCTGAACCGGCGGCGCATGGCGCGGATGAAGCGCGACGCGCTGATCGTCAACACGGGACGCGGTGCCCTCATCGATACCGAAGCCCTCCTCCAGGCCCTGGAGAGCGGCGAACTGGGCGGCGCGGCGCTGGACGTCCTCGAAGGGGAGGAGGGCGTTTTCTACGCCGACTGCCGGAACAAGCCCATCGCGAGCAAGGCGCTGGTGCGCCTGCAAGAGCTGCCGAACGTGCTGATCAGCCCGCACACCGCGTACTACACGGACCACGCCCTGCGCGACACCGTCGAGAACTCCCTCACCAACTGTCTGACATTCGAAAGCGAGAACCGGCATGGCTAGGTTGAAGGTCGGGATTCTGTTCGGGGGGCGTTCCGAGGAACACCCGATATCCATCAAGTCCGCGTGTGAGGTCGCCCGAAACCTCGACGTCGAGAAGTACGAACCCTTCTACGTCGGGGTCACCAGGAGCGGCGCGTGGCGGCTCTGTGACGGGCCCGCAGCGGACTGGGAGCGCGGCGACTGCCGTCCGGCCGTGCTCACGCCGGACAGCGGTGTGCACGGGCTGCTCGTCGAGGAGCGGGGGCGGTACGAGAAGGTCAGGCTGGACGTCGTGGTGCCCGTGCTGCACGGCACGCTCGGCGAGGACGGCGCGATCCAGGGCCTGCTGGAACTCTCCGGCATCCCCTACGTCGGCTGTGACATCCAGAGTTCCGCGCTGTGCATGGACAAGTCCCTCACCTATCTCGTCGCCGCGAGCGCCGGAATCGCCACACCGAAGTTCTGGACCGTCGCTGCGCACGAGACGTTCGACGCCACGCGGCTCAGCTACCCGGTCTTCGTGAAGCCCGCCCGCTCGGGGTCGTCCTTCGGCGTGACGAAGGTGACCGAGGAAGCGGAATTGCGGGGCGCGGTGGACCTCGCACGGCGATATGACGCGAAGGTGCTGATCGAAGAGGCCGTCGTCGGCAGCGAGATCGGATGCGCCCTGCTGGGGAACGGGCCGGACGTGGTCACGGGCGAGGTGGACCGCATCGCCCTGTCGCACGGTTTCTTCCGCATCCACCAGGAGGACGCGCCGGAGACCGGTTCCGACAACTCGAAGGCGATCGTGCCCGCCGACATACCGGAAGAGGCACGAGCACTCGCCCAGGAAACGGCCAGGGCCGTATACCGCGCCCTGGGCTGCGGCGGGCTGGCGCGAGTGGACATGTTCCTCACGGAGGACGGCGAGGTGGTCCTCAACGAGGTCAACACCTTTCCCGGGATGACCTCGTACAGCCGCTATCCGCGCATGATGGCGGCGGCGGGCCTTTCGATGTCCGAGGTGATCGACCGTACGGTGTCGCTGGCGTTGGCGGGGGAAAACCGATGAGGGACGACTTCGTCTTCGTGGACGAACTCATACCCGGAATACGGTGGGACGCCAAGTACGCCACCTGGGACAACTTCACCGGAAAGCCGGTGGACGGGTACCTGACCAACCGCATCGTCGGTACGAGGACCCTGTGCGCGGCGCTGGAACGTGCCCAGGAGAAGGCCGAGTCCCTCGGCTTCGGCCTGGTGCTCTGGGACGGCTACCGCCCTCAGCGCGCCGTCGACTGCTTTCTGCGCTGGTCGCGACAGCCGGAGGACGGCCGGACAAAGGCGCGGCACTACCCGAACATCGACCGGGCCGAAATGTTCGAAAAGGGGTACGTGGCCGCCAAGTCGGGTCACAGCCGAGGCAGCACCGTCGATCTCACGCTGTACGACCTGACCACCGGCGAACTCGCCCCCATGGGCGGCGGCCACGACCTGATGGATTCCCTCTCCCATCACGGCGCGGCGGGAATCACCCAGGCCGAAGCGACGCACCGGGAACACCTGCGTTCGATCATGGAGGCTTGCGGATTCGCCGCTTACGCGTGCGAGTGGTGGCATTACACGCTGAGGGCGGAGCCTTATCCGGACACGTATTTCGACTTCCCCATCACGTAGGCGCACCGGGCCGTCGAGCGGGCACCCGTGGCCGTGCTCGCCCGGGCGCCCGCGTAGCGCCCGTAAAAGCGGGGGACGGTCGGCGGGGGGCCGGGACATCATGCCTGGCGTGGACCTGACGAAGAAGGCGACGGGCCGGGCCCGTACGCGCTGGGGCGTGCTCGCCCAGCGGGACTTCCGGCTGCTGTGGGTGGGCGAGACCGCGAGCGGCTTGGGCAACGGCATCACCGCGGTGGCCCTGCCACTGATCGCGGTCGAGGTGTTGGACGCCAGCTCCACCGCCGTCGGCCTCCTCGCCGCCGCGGTGTGGCTGCCCTGGCTGGTGGTGGGCTTGCCGGTGGGCGCGTGGGTGGACAGGACACGCAAGCGTCCGCTGATGCTCGCGTGCGACCTGGTGTCCGCCGCGGCCCTGGTGAGCATCCCCGTGGCGGCGTGGCTCGGCGCGCTCACGTACGGACACCTGGTCGGCGTCGCGCTGGTGTGCGGCACGGCGGCCGTGTGCTTCGACCCGGCCTACCACGCGTACATACGCACCGTCCTCGACGGGCGGGACCTGCTCGAAGGCAACGCCAAGCTCCAGGGCAGCGAGGCCGCGACCCGAGTGGTCGGTCCTGGCGCGGCGGGGCTGCTCGCGCAGGCGTGCGGTGCGGTGGCCGCGCTCGTGGCCGACGCGGTGACGTTCCTGGTCTCCGCGTTCTGCCTGCGACGGATCGCGGTGGTCGAGCCGGACCGCGCCCCCGAAGCCGAACGGGTACCCCTGCGGCAGCAGATCGGCGAGGGACTCCGCTTCGTGGGTCGGGACCGGTACCTGCGGTCGATGGTCGCCTGGGGAGCCGTGATCAACATGGCGCTGATGGGCTACCAGGCGGTGCAGGTCGTGTTCCTGGTGCGCACCGTCGGGTTGAACCCGGCCATGGTCGGCCTGTTGCTGACCGGCGGCAGCGCCGGCGGCATCGTGGGGGCACTGGTGGCGACGCGGGCCACCCGGCGGTTCGGCACCGCGCGCGGCCTGCTGCTCCTCCAGGCCGTCACCGCGCCGTTCGTGCTGCTCCTGCCGATGACGACGGCCGGGCCTGGGCTGCTGCTGTTCGTGGCGGGGGCGTTCACCGTCGGGATCGGCGTCTCCGTGGCCAACGTCGTGGTCGGCAGCTTCCGGCAGAGCTACTGCCCGCCCCACCTGCTCGGCCGGGTCGTGGCGACGGCCATGGTGATCAACCACAGCACCATCCCGCTCGGCTCGCTCGTCGGCGGCGTGCTCGGGGACGCCGTCGGCTACCGCACCACCATGTGGATCATGACGGCCATCGTGGCCCCGTCCTGGCTCATCCTCGCCGTGAGCCCGATGCGCCGCCAGCGCGACCTGCCCCGGGAACAGGCGGGATCGGACACGGAACCGCGGGCGGAGACGGGCGCGTGGGCGGGGGCGGACGCCGAGGCGATCGGGCAGGCGCGGGCGGACGTACCGGCCGCGCCCACGCCGGAGCGCGCATCCGCCTCGGACTAGCCCGCCGCCCCGGGCAGGGCGGCGCGAGCCCCGCTGTGTGCGCCCGCGCCCGGCTCACCCGGCTCAGCCGCCCTCGCGACGCGCACGCGCCCCCGCGCCGGCGGGGACCCTTGTCGGGCGCCCGCCGGCGCGGCGGTGGTTCGCGCGTCAGGACTTGTCGCGCTTCGCGGCGTCCGCCGCCGCCTGCTTGGCCTCGACCTCCGGATCGAGCCCGTCCCGCTCAGCGCGCTCGGCCGGCGTCAGGGCCTCGCGGTCGCCGACCTCCGTCGCGGCCGGCGGCTCCACCAGCCAGTCCGGGTTGGCCTGCTTGTCCCACCACTTCCACGCGGCGTACGCCCCACCGGTCAGCAGCCCCAGCACGACGAACCGCTTGGCGAACTTGCCCCGGCGCGCGCGCCGGCGCTGCTTCTTCTGCAACCGCTCGACGTCGGCCGCGGTGATCTGGCCACGGAGCGCGGCCAGGGCCGCGCCGCCGCGCGCCGCGGCCTCCTCGCGCACCGGGTCCGTGGCGGCGCGGGCGTTGGCCAGCGCGCTCTCCACGCGGGGGCCGGTGTAGTCGGCGGCCTGTCGCGCGGCCCTGCGGGTGCGGGCCGCGGCGCGGTGCGCGGCGCGGTCCACCGTGGGCGGCACGGCGCCGCGCGCGTGCTCGATGCGCGGGGCGAGGCGGCTGTGGTACTGGTCGCTGGCCGTCGCCCGGGCCTGCTGCGCCGCGTGCGACACCTTCGGCGCGAGCTTGGCGCGGGCTTCGTACGCGTAGTGCACGGCGGCTTCCTTGGCCTGGCTGGCGTGTGGCCCCACCACCTCCACCGCGTGGCGGACGCTCTCCTTGGCCGGGCCGGTCGCGTCTCGCACGCTGTCCTTGCGGGTCACGGAATTTCCTCCTCCTCGGTGGCGTATCCGGGGTCCGTCAGACGCCCCTCGACGCTTAGGTCGCCTTTCCACCCATTTGCAGATCATGCCTGCTCGTTGATCGCCGGGCACCTGCGGTCGGGCATCCGGGTCACGGGGGCCCTGCGCGTACAAGGCTACGGAAAGGGGCGCCGCGCGCTGTTTCCGGCGGCTACTCGTCTCCCCGGCGTCCATGCGAGGATCGGGAGACGTCCAGTGAGAACTATGGAAGGTAGATCGTGGCTGAGCAGCTCTACGCCACCCTGAAGACCAACAACGGGGACATCGAGGTCCGGTTGCTGCCGAACCACGCACCCAAGACGGTCAAGAACTTCGTCGAACTCGCCGAGGGAACGCGCGAGTGGATCGACCCGACGACCGGCAAGGCGTCCAAGAAGAAGCTGTACGACGGCACGGTCTTTCACCGGGTGATCAGCGGCTTCATGCTCCAGGGCGGCGACCCCCTGGGCAACGGCACCGGCGGTCCGGGCTACAAGTTCGGGGACGAGTTCCACCCCGACCTGTCGTTCAACAAGCCGTACCTGCTGGCCATGGCGAACGCGGGCCCGGGCACCAACGGCTCGCAGTTCTTCATCACCGTCTCGCCCACCACGTGGCTCACCGGCAAGCACACCATCTTCGGTGAGGTGACCAACGACGCCAGCAAGAAGGTCGTGGACGCCATCGCGAACACGGAGACCAACCCGCGCACCGACCGCCCGGTCAACGACGTGGTCATCGAGTCCGTGGTGATCGAGACCCGCGAGGGCTGAGCACCGCGCCACTTCGCCGCACCATCCGCCGCGCCGCCCCGGCCCCGCCGGGGCGGCGCGGCGTGGGCGGCACCACCGCGCGCCCGTCCGGCCGGGCGCCGACCGACATCGGGCGCGGGGGCGAGGAACCATCCCGCCCCGCCCATCCGTACACCCCACAGGTGGGTGGTGCGGCGGCCGTACACTGCCCGGCGCACGGGCACCGGGGGAGAGGTAAGGGGAGACCATGGAGGACCAGGCGGTCTGCTGCTACCGGCACCCGGAGCGGGAGACGGGGGTCAGTTGCACCCGCTGTGACCGGCCGATCTGCCCCGAGTGCATGGTCAGTGCCTCGGTCGGCTTCCACTGCCCGGAGTGCGCGGGCGGGGCCCACGCCAGCGGCGGCGGCGGGTCGTCCGGCAGCGGCCTGCGGCGGCCGGCGAGCACCCAGCCCCGGACGATCGCGGGCGGCTCGCTCGCGAGCGACCCCCGGCTGATCACCAAGATCCTGTTGGCGATCAACGTGCTGGTCTGGATCGTCGTGCTGTCCAACGGCAACCAGATGATCAACGACTGGGCGATGGTGGGCGAGTGGCCGCCGTCCGACTCCGGTTTCACGCCGGTCCAGGGCGTCGCCGAGGGCGAGTGGTACCGCCTGCTGACGGCCACGTTCCTGCACGAGGAGGCGTTCCACATCGCCTTCAACATGCTCTCGCTCTGGTGGCTCGGCGCCCCGCTGGAGGCGGCGCTCGGCCGGGTCCGTTTCCTGGCGCTCTACCTGCTGTCCGCGCTCGGCGGCAGCGCGCTCAGCTACCTGCTGGCCGACGCCTCGCAGGCGTCGCTCGGCGCCTCCGGCGCGATCTTCGGCCTGCTCGGCGCCACGGCCGTGCTGATGCGCCGGCTCAACTACGACATGCGCCCGGTCGTCATCCTGCTGGCGCTGAACCTGGTCTTCACCTTCGCCTGGAACGACATCGCCTGGCAGGCGCACATCGGCGGCCTGATCGTGGGCACCGCGGTGGCCTACGGCATGGTCCACGCCCCGCGCGAGCGCCGCGACCTGGTGCAGGCCGGGACCTGTGTGGCGGTGTTCCTGGTCATCCTGGGCACGGTGCTGCTGCGCACCGCGCAGCTCACGGGCTGAGCCCGGCTCGAGCCCGCGCGGGCGGGTACGCGCGGGCGCGCGGAAACCCTCTTAGTGGCTGGTCCACGGTGGTTGTCCACAGCGCGCCGCGTGTCCTGTGGGAACGTCTGTCCAGGTGCGTACGGAGGGGCGTTTCCGCAGGCAGGCGCGGTATGGGCGGTAGCGGGCAGGGCTCGGATCGGTCACACCGGCGTCAACATCGCGCAGGTTATCCACAGATCGTCGTAAGTTTTCCCCACTGTGGATCGCTCTGTGGATAACTCAGGTCAGAGCTTGCCTGCCCGGGCGCGAACACCGCGCCCGCGGCGCATCCCGGGGGCGACCGACCCTGCCACACCGGGCCCGGACTCCGCCACCTCGCGTACGCACGCGGCGACGGGGACAACGACCGGCAGCGGCCGGCGCCGCCCCCACCGGCGAGCAACGCCCGACGAGTAGCACCCGACGAGCAACGCCCGGCGCGCTCGTCCCCTCGCGCTCGCCCAGCGTGGCGCTGTCACACGACGAGCGGCTCCGGGCCCGCGGGCGGCGTCACGCGGGCGAGCGGCGCTCAGGCGGCGGGCGGCGTCAGGCAGCGCGTGGCGTCACGCGGCGTGCGGTGCACGCGACGAGCGGTGCCACGGCGTCATGCGGTGTGCGGCTACTTCCACTGCGTCGAGACGACGAACCCCGCCGCGATGAAGCCGAACCCGACGACGATGTTCCAGTTGCCGATCGGGTCGATGGGCAGGCTGCCGTCGGTCACGTAGAAGACCACGATCCAGGCCAGGCCGATCAGGAACATGGCCAGCATCAGCGGCGCGACCCAGCTCCGCCCGCTGTTCAGATTTATGGTCGTGGCCTGCTTCGCCGACGGCGGCGTGAAGTCGTCCTTCTTGCGGATACGTGACTTCGGCACGAGGAACTCTCCTGTCGATGCGCTGCGTGACCGCGCGGAAACCTAGTGGGACGGGGCGCCGGGAGCACTGAGCGGGGAGCACTTCCTTTCTCCCGGGCGTCCGTTAGCGTAGTGCTTCCGCGGCGTCGAGAGAGATAAGGGTACGTTGAGTAATTCAGCCGACTCCCCTGGACCGGCCCCTCGGCGCTTCGCTTTTCGCCCGATCCGGTTGTTGACGATCGCCATCTTCGCCCTCGCCGGGCTTATTTTCTGGATCAGCTTCAACACCGCCCAGGGCACCAACATCCGCAGCGACGAGTCCATGCTGCGGCTGTCGGACCTCATCCAGGCCCGCAGCGACAAGAACGCCGCGCTGGACGAGAAGACCGCGAAGATGCGCTCCGACGTGGACGCGCTGCTGCACCGCGACGACGACCGCAGCGCGGCCGACGAGGAGCGGCTGCGCGCGCTGGAGAAGGCGGCGGGCACCCGGAAGCTGCGCGGCAGCGCGGTCACGGTCACCCTCACCGACGCCCCGCCGAACGCCACCCCCAGGATCTCCGGCGTGCCCGACCCGCAACCCAACGACCTGGTCATCCACCAGCAGGACCTGCAGGCCGTCGTCAACGCGCTGTGGCAGGGCGGCGCCGAGGGCATCAGGGTGATGGACCAGCGGCTGATCTCCACCAGCGCCGTGCGCTGCGTCGGCAACACGCTGATCCTCCAGGGCCGCGTCTACTCCCCGCCGTACAAGATCACCGCCGTGGGCGAGGTCTCCGCGCTGCGCGACGCGCTCCGGGAGTCCCCGGCGATCCAGAACTACCAGGAGTACGTGAAGGCGTACGGCCTCGGCTGGCAGGTCGACGAGCACGACGCGGTGACGCTGCCCGGTTACTCCGGCACGGTCGACCTGCACCACGCTCGCCCCGCCGACTAGCGGCGCGCCGCCACCCCCGCGCCCACCGGGCGGCCCGCCCCCCACGCGCCCCAGGCCGCCGGCGCGTCCCGCCCCGCGCGCGACGCCCGGCCCCCGAAGACCGCCGGCGCTCCCGGCAGCGACCGGTCCCCAAACGATCCCGGCCGTGCCCCGACCCGCCCCGGCTGTGCCCCGACCCGCCCCGGCGGGCCCGCGCGCGCCGCCCGGAGCATCCCCCACCTCTTGTCCGGCTGGCCCACGACCCCGCCACCGCGCCCCTTACCCTGGTTCCGCAAGCGACTCATCCATCGGCTCAACGGCAAGTAGGGGCGGCATGTACGGCTGGATCTGGCGGCACCTGCCGGGCAACGCGTGGGTGCGGGCACTGATTTCGCTGCTGCTCGTGCTCGCCGTCGTCTACGTGCTCTTCCAGTACGTCTTCCCGTGGGCGGAGCCGCTGCTGCCGTTCAACGACGTGACGGTTGATGAGTGACCGCGGCGACGGCAGGAACCGATACGGCAGGAACGGCAGGCACCCGATGACCGCGCGCATTCTCGTCGTGGACAACTACGACAGCTTCGTCTTCAACCTCGTCCAGTACCTCTACCAACTCGACGCCACCTGCGAGGTGCTGCGCAACGACGAGGTCGAGCCCGCGCACGCCGACGACGGCTTCGACGGGGTGCTGCTCTCCCCCGGGCCCGGCACCCCCGAGCAGGCGGGCGTCTGCGTGGACATGGTGCGGCACTGCGCGCGGACCGGCGTGCCCGTGTTCGGCGTGTGCCTGGGCATGCAGTCGATGGCCGTCGCGTACGGAGGCGTCGTCGGGCGCGCCCCCGAACTGCTGCACGGCAAGACCTCCGCGGTCACCCACGACGGCGCCGGCGTCTTCAGCGGGCTGCCGTCCCCCTTCACCGCGACCCGCTACCACTCGCTCTCCGTCGAGAACGGCACCTTCCCCGCCGAGCTGGAGGCCACCGCCTGGACCGACGCCCCGGGCGAGGGGCCGGGTGGCGGCGCGGGCGCGGGCCGCATCGTGATGGGTCTGCGCCACCGGGAACTGCCCATCGAGGGCGTGCAGTTCCACCCGGAGTCGGTGCTCACCGAGTGGGGGCACCTCATGTTGGCGAACTGGCTGACCCGGTGCGGCGACGCGGGCGCGGTGGAGCGGGCGGTGGGGCTGGCGCCGGTGGTCGGCAAGGCCGGGGCGTGACCGCACTGCGCCCCGACCGCGCAGCCGCCGCCCCCCGCCCGGGCCCGTCCGACAGCACGGCTCCGGCCGACTCGACCGCGACCACCGGCGCCGGAGCGACCGACACCGCCGCCCGGGACACCGCCGCCCGGGGCACCGCCGCCCGGGACACCACCGGTCCAGGCACCGCCGCCCCGGGCGCTGGCCGGCCCGCCGCCGGTCGGCCGTCCAACGAGGAGACGGTGGGCCTCCGCGTCCCGGGGCTGGTGCGTCGCGGCGCCCCGGGGCCCGGGCCGATGCCCCCGCTGGTGGACGCCGAGACGATGGCCCTGCGTCAGGCGCAGCCACCGCAGCGCGGGGAGTTCCCGCTCCCGCCCGAACGGCCGCGCCCGTCGGCCGGCGACGCACCCGGCGGTCGGGCCGCGCGGCGCAAGGCCGCCCGCAAGGCGGCGGGCCGCGCCGGCCGTCGCGCCGCCGCCCGCCGCGCGCCCGGAGCCGCCCGCGCCGGCCCGCCGGCCGTGGCGAACGCCGGGGCCGCGACCGGGCCCGCGGCGCCCACGACCCGGTTGGCGGCCCGCCGGGCCGAGCGGGCGCGCAGACCCGGCGTGGCGGCCATGGTCAGCCGGGGGTTGGGCGAGCTGTTCATCACCATCGGGGTGCTGATGCTGCTGTTCGTGGCGTACCAGCTCTGGTGGACGAACATCATCGCGCAGCAGCAGGCGCGGGAAGAGCGCGAGAAGTTACAGAAGCAGTGGGCGCAGGACGACAAGCGGGCGCCCGGGGAGTTCGAGCCCGGCGAGGGGTTCGCGATCATGTACATCCCCAAGCTCGACGTGGTGGTCCCGGTGGCCGAGGGGATCGACAAGCGGAACGTGCTCGACCGCGGCATGGTCGGTCACTACGGCACCGGAAAGCTCAGGACCGCCATGCCGTCGGACAGGCGGGGCAACTTCGCGGTCGCCGGCCACCGCAACACGCACGGCGAACCCTTCCGCTACATCAACCGGCTCCAGCCCGGCGACCCGATCGTCGTGGAGACCCAGGACGCCTACTACACGTACGAGATGGCCGCCATCCTCCCGGAGACCTCGCCGTCCAACATCGGCGTCATCGGCCCCGTACCACCCGGTTCCGGCTTCACCGGACCGGGGCGCTATCTCACGATGACGACGTGCACGCCGGAATTCACCAGTAAGTATCGAATGATCGTGTGGGGCAAGATGGTTGAGGAGCGCCCCCGCTCCCAGGGAAAACCGGACCCGCTGGTGCAGTGAGCGGACCCGGCGGACCGGGATGGGCGGTAGCTCGACCGAGGTGCGAGGGCACCCGGTGGCGAACCAGGAACGAGGTACGACGCGGTGGTACGGACCGACGAGGACGGCCGGGGCGAGCAGCCGGGCGGGCCGGGTGCGACTGCCGCCGCACCGCCGCGCGGCAGTCGCACCCGGAGCCGGATCGCGACCGCCGTCGGCGTCTTCGGCGAGCTGCTGATCACGGTGGGCGTGCTGCTCGCCCTGTTCGTCGTCTACTCGCTGTGGTGGACGAACGTGATCGCCGACCGGGAGGCGAAGAAGCAGTCCGACAAGGTGCGCGAGAACTGGGCCAAGGGCCCGGGCGCCCTCGACACCAGGGACGGCATCGGCTTCCTGCACGCCCCCGGCCTCAAGGAGGGCGAGATACTCGTCAAGAAGGGCACCGCCACCAAGACCCTCAACAACGGCGTCGCCGGCTACTACACCAAGCCGGTCAAGTCCGCGATGCCGTGGGACAAGAAGGGCAACTTCACGCTGGCGGCGCACCGCGACGGCCACGGCGCCAAGTTCCACAACATCGACAAGCTGGACGAGGGCGACGCGGTGGTCTTCGAGACCCGCGACGTCTGGTACGTCTACCGCGTCTACGCGAAGCTCCCGGAGACCTCCAAGTACAACGTGGACGTCCTCGCGCCGATACCCAAGGAGTCCGGCAGGAAAAAGCCCGGACGCTATCTCACCCTCTCGACCTGCACCCCCGTCTACACCTCCCGGCACCGTTACATCGTGTGGGCGGAGCTGGAACGCACCGAGAAGGTGGACGCGAACCGCACCGAGCCGGCGGAGCTGCGCTAAGCCCACGGGGCTCCCCCGCCCCCCGCCGGGCCCCGCCCCCCGCCGGAGCCACGCTCCACCCGCCATCGCGGCCTCCCGCTCTCCCGCTCCCGTGGCCTCCCGCTCCTGCGGCCTCCCCGCTCCCACGCGCCGCCCCGGAGCGCCCACGCGCCGCCCCAGGACGCCCGCTCAGCGCCCCGCGGCCCACCCCACGCCCCCAGCGCGCTCCACCCCGCTCCGCGCCGGCCACGGCGCGCCTGCGCCCGTAGCGCGCCCGACGCCCGCCCCGCACCGGGCGCGACCCACGACGAACGGCCCGCCGTCCGCGCCGAGGAGCGCGGACGACGGGCCGTCCGTCAGGTGATGTGGCCGGTGCCCGGGCGGCCCCGCCGGGGCCGCGGACCGCGCCTGGCACGGTGGCCGGAGGTCAGCCGAACCAGCCTCCGTTGCCCCCGTTACCTCCGTTGCCCCCGTTGCCGCCGTTCCCGTGCTCGCCGCCGTTGTCCCCGCCACCCGGCGTGCCGCCGCTGATCGTGGTGAGGTTCACCGCGGTGTCCTTCGGGACCTGGCTGCCGGCGCCGGGCTGCGAGAGCAGCACGATGGCGTTGTCGTCCTGCGGGCCCCTGATCTCGCCGACCCGCAGGCCGAGGCCCTCCAGGGTGGCGCGGGCGTCGCCGAGCTTCTGCTGGGTGAGCACCGGGACCTGGACCGGGGCCTCGCTCTCTTCGCCGCCGTCGCCCCCTTCGTCACCGCCCTCGTCGCCCTCCTCGGGCGCCTTGGCGATCGTCAGGGTGACCACGGACTCCGGCACCACCGGGGTGCCGCCGGTCGGGGTCTGGCTGATGACCGTGCCGGCCGGCTTGTCCGCGCTCTCCTGCTCCTGGGTCTCGACCTTCAGGCCCTGGCCCGTCAGGAGTTGCTTGGCCTCGTCGGCGGACTTGCCCATCACGTCCAGGACGGTGACCTGTTCCTTCTTCTTGGCCACCGTCAGCGTGACCTCGGTGCCCTTGCGGACCTTGGTGCCGCCGTCCGGGGTCTGGCTCAGGACCTTGCCGGCCTCCTGGTCGGACTCGGTCTGCTCGACGACCACCGTGAACTCCTTCTCCTCCAGGAGTTTCTTGGCGTTGTCGACCTGCTTCTCGGTGACGTCGGGCACCTCGACCTTGGTGACCGCGAGCCCCTTCGACAGCACCACCTCGACGGTGCCGTTCCGCTTGACCTCGGCTTCCGGGCCGAAGGCGGGCGTCTGCTCGCAGACCGTTCCCTTGGGCTGCTTGCAGAACTTCGCCTCGCCCTCCTCGATCGTGAAGTCGCCGTTCTCGGCCGTCTTCTGGGCCTCCGCGAGCGTCTTGCCGACCAGGTTGGGCACGTCGACCATGGCGTCGTTCTTCTCGCCGCCGAACAGCGCCTTGCCGATGAAGATCGCGCCCACCAGCACCAGGATCGCGGCGATGACCAGCAGGATCGTCGAGGTGTGGCTCTTCTTCTCGCCGCGGTGCCGATCCCCGCGCTCGTCGTAGCCGAAGCCGCCGTCGTCGTCGCGCGCGGGCGGCAGCATGGTCGTCTGCGCCGCGGCGTCCTGCGACCGGAGCATGGCCGTCGGCTGGTCGTCGCCGTAACCGACGGCGCCGAGCGCGGCCGTGGCCGCCACCGGCTGCCCGTCGAGGGCCGCCTCGATGTCGGCGCGCATCTCGTCGGCCGACTGGTAGCGGTAGTCCGGGTCCTTCACCAGCGCCCGCAACACGATCGCGTCCATCTCGGGCGTGATCTCGGGGTCGTACGCGCTGGGCGGCTGCGGCTCCTCGCGTACGTGCTGGTAGGCGACGGCCACCGGCGAGTCGCCGACGAACGGGGGCCGCACCGTCAGCAGTTCGTACAGCAGGCAGCCGGTCGAGTAGAGGTCGCTGCGCGCGTCCACCTGCTCGCCCTTGGCCTGCTCGGGCGAGAGGTACTGGGCGGTGCCGATGACGGCGGCGGTCTGCGTCATCGTCATGCCGGACTCGCCCATCGCGCGCGCGATGCCGAAGTCCATCACCTTGACCTGGCCGGTGCGCGTCAGCATGACGTTGGCCGGCTTGATGTCGCGGTGGACGATCTGGTTGCGGTGCGAGTACTCCAGGGCCTGCAGGATGCCGACGGTCATCTCCATCGACCGCTCGGGCAGCAACTTCCGCCCGGAGTGGAGCAGTTCGCGAAGGGTCGAGCCGTCGACGTACTCCATCACGATGTAGGGGATCGAGACGCCGTCGACGTAGTCCTCGCCGGTGTCGTACACCGCGACGATCGCGGGATGGTTGAGCGAGGCGGCCGACTGGGCCTCACGGCGGAACCGGGCCTGGAACGACGGGTCGCGCGCGAGGTCGACCCGTAGCGTCTTCACAGCGACGGTGCGGCCCAGGCGCGTGTCATGGGCGAGGTAGACCTCCGCCATGCCACCGCGGCCGAGCACCGAGCCCAGCTCGTACCGGCCGCCGAGGCGACGCGGCTCTTCCATAGCTTCTCCAGCCCTCTCCGTCATTCCCGACCGCACCGGTGTGGGGGCCCGGCGGTGTGCTGCTCGGCATACCGTACCCGCCGCGTATCACGGGTCCTGGCCACCACCGTGACCTGATATCCGACCGGTATCGCGCCGTGCGGAGATCTGGATCATCAGGGTGGCCTGGGTCACTTCTCGCTGTCGAGCACGGCCTTCATGACGGACTTGGCGATCGGCGCCGCCAGCCCGCCACCGGAGATGTCGCCGCGGGACGCCTGCGAGTCCTCGACCACCACCGCGACCGCCACCGGGGAACCGTCCTCGCCCTTGGCGTAGGAGATGAACCAGGCGTACGGCTTCTCGCTGTTGGCCACACCGCGCTGGGCGGTGCCGGTCTTGCCACCGACGGTGACGCCGGAGATGCGGGCGCTGGTTCCCGTGCCCTTCTCGACGACGTTCTCCATCATGTCCTGGAGCTTGTGCGCGGTCTCCGACGACATGGGCCGCGACATCTCGTCGGGCTCGGTCTGCTCGACCACGTTGAGGTTGGGCGCCCGCAGCTTGTCGACCATGTACGGCTTCATCATCTTGCCGTCGTTGGCGATCGCCGCGGTGACCATGGCCATCTGGAGCGGCGTCGCGCGGTTGCTGGCCTGGCCGATGCCGGCCATCGCGTTCTGCGGCCGGTTGTCCTCGGGGTAGACGCTCGCGGCGGTACGCACCGGGGTGTCGACGGTCTCGTTGAACCCGAACTTCTCGGCCTGCTCGATCATCTTCTCGTTGCCGAGGTCATCGCTGATCTTGCCGAAGACCGTGTTGCACGAGACCTGGAGGGCCAGCTTGAGGCTGGCGTCCTTGCAGGGGATGTTTCCCTCGTTCGGCAGCGGCTGGCCGGTGGTCAGCGGCAGCTTCCACGGCAGCGGCGAGTTGGTCTTCTCGTCGATGCTGTCGTACAGGCCGTTCTCCAGGGCGGCGGCGGCCGTGACGACCTTGAACGTGGAGCCGGGCGGGTACGTCTGGCGCAGCGCCCGGTTGAGCATCGGGACGTCCTTGTTGTTCTTCTCGTCCAGCCGCTTCCACTCCTCCTCGTCCTTCTTCGAGCCGCCCGCGATGGTGGACGGGTCGTAGCTCGGCGTGGAGGCCAGGGCGAGGATCTTGCCGGTGCGCGGGTCGAGCGCGGCGACGGCGCCCTTCTTGCTGCCGAGCCCCTGGAAGGCGGCCTTCTGGGCCTTGGCGTTCAGGGTGGTGATGACGTCGCCACCCTTCTTGCTCTTGCCCGTGATCATGTCGAGGGTGCGGTTGAAGAACAGCCGGTCGTCGTCGCCGGTCAGGATGCCGTCGTGCAGGTTCTCCAACTGCGTGGCGCCGTAGACCTGCGAGGCGTAGCCGGTGACCGGCGCCCACATCTCGCCGTCGGTGTACGTGCGCTTGTACTTGAAGTCGGTCCCGTTGGTCTCCTTGGAACCGGTGATGGCCTTGCCGTCCACGATGATGTTGCCGCGCGGCTGGCTGTAGCGGGCGATCTCCACGCGGCGGTTGTGCTTGTGGTCGGCCAGCTCGTCGGCCTGCACGAACTGGATCCAGTTGTCGCGCACCAGCAGGGCGAGGACCAGAAGCCCGCAGAAGATCGCGATCCGGCGCAGGGGCTTGTTCACGGTCGGACCACCTGGGTCATCTCGGCGTCGGGTGAGGGAGCGGGGGCGGGGGCCGGGCGGCGCGCGGTGTCACTGATCTTGATCAGGATGGCGATCAGCGCCCAGTTGGCGAGCACGGACGAGCCACCGTAGGCGAGGAACGGCATGGTCATACCGGTCAGCGGGATGAGCCCCATCACGCCGCCGGCGACGACGAAGACCTGGATGCCGAAGGCCGCGGAGAGGCCGATGGCCAGCAGCTTGCCGAACGGGTCACGGGCGGCCAGCGCCGTGCGCACGCCGCGCTCCACGATCAACCCGTACAGCAGCAGGATCGCCATCGTGCCGGCAAGTCCCAGCTCCTCGCCGACGGTGGCGAGGATGAAGTCGGAGTTGGCGGCGAAGCCGATCAGGTCGGAGTTGCCCTGCCCGAGCCCGGTGCCCATCACGCCGCCGGAGCCGAACGCCATCAGCGCCTGCGCGATCTGCTCGGTGCCCTGGCCGGTCTCGTAGACGGCGAACGGGTCGAGCCAGGCGTCGACGCGCTGCTGCACGTGCGGCTCGAAGGTGGCCACGCCGACGGCGCCGACGGCCGACATCAACAGGCCGAACACGATCCAGCTCGTGCGCTCGGTCGCCACGTACAGCATGACGACGAACATGCCGAAGAACAGCAGCGAGGTGCCGAGGTCGGTCTCGAAGACCAGGATCAGGATGCTCATCGCCCACACGACGAGGATCGGCCCCAGGTCACGCCCGCGCGGCAGGTAAAGGCCCATGAAGCGGCGGCTGGCCAGCGCCAGCGCGTCCCGCTTGACCATCAGGTAGCCGGCGAAGAAGACCGCGATCACGATCTTGGCGAACTCGGCCGGCTGGATCGAGAAGGAGCCGACGGTCACCCAGATGCGGGCACCGAACTTGGCCGGAAAGAAGACCGGCATCACCAGCAGGACCAGCGCGCCGGCCATCGAGATGTACGTGTAGCGCTGCAAGATGCGGTGGTCCTTGAGCAGCATCAGCACGCCGATGAAGAACGCCACGCCCATCGCCGAGTACATGAGCTGGTTGGGCGCCGACGCCTGGTAGGCGAAGCCCTGCGACGCGGCGGCCCGGGCCAGCCGCTCCGACTGGTCGAGACGCCAGATCAACACCAGGCCGAGCCCGTTGAGCAGCGTCGCCAACGGCAACAGCAACGGGTCGGCGTACGGCGCGAACTTGCGCACCACGATGTGCCCGATGCCGGCGAGCAGGCCGAGGCCCAGGCCGTAGCTGAGCATGCCCGACGGCATCTCGTCGCTGAGCGCGAGGCCCACGTTGGCGTACGCGAACACCGGGATGATCACCGCGAAGGCGAGCATCGCGAGCTCGGTGTTGCGACGGCTCGGCGGACCGGCCGTACTGATCGTGGTCGTGCTGGTGGTACTGCTGCTCATCGCTGGCGGCCCCCTACCGCTTCACTGCTGGGTGCCGCCGCACTCGTCGGCCAGTTCGCGCTCCGCCGGGGACAGCGAGGGCGTTGGCGTCGGGGTGGGGGACGGAGTGGTCGTGTCGGTACGGGGCTGCGCGCCTGGCTTGCCGGTCTGGTCGCCGGTCTGGCCCTCTCCCTTGCCGAGGTCCCGCTGCTGGTCCTCGGCCTTCTTGCGCTCTTCCTGAGCGCGCTTTTGCTGGTCGAGCTTCTGGCAGGTGCCGGCGAGCAGGCCCAGTTGCTTCGCCTTCTTCCGGGCCTGCCCCAGGTCGCTCATCGCGATGGTGTCCTCGACGCGACCGCGCTGGTCCACCGGCAGGTACCTGAGTTCGATGTCCGCGAAGTCCTGGTGGACCTTGTTGAGGCTGATCCACGCCAGGTCCTGGCTGATGCCCTGGTAGATGGCCACGTGGTCGCCGTTGGCGCCGACGTAGTACTGGTTCTGGGTCCAGCGGTAGCCGCCGTACAACCCGCCGCCGACCACCGCGAGCGCCAGCGCGATGTACGCCGAGCGCTTGATCCACTTGCTGCGACCGCCCTTGGTGAGCGCCTCGCCGCCGTCCGGGTAGCCGCCGAAAGCGCCGTCGCCCGCCCGGCCGATGGACGGCTCGCCGCTGCCGGGCGGGCCGAAGCCGCCCGCGTCCTCACCGCTCGCCTGCGGCGGCACGGGCTTCCTGCCCAGTTCGGCGGCGCGACCCGCGGGGGTCTGCGCGGCGCCGCCGTCACCGAGCTGGATCTGGTTCTCGGCCACCGCGCCGACGATCACCGGGGTGTCGTTGAGCTGCGCGGTCATCGCGTCGCCGCCGTCCACGTCCAGGACGTCCGCGACGATGCACGTGATGTTGTCCGGGCCGCCACCGCGCAGCGCGAGCTGAATCAGCTCCTGCACGGTCTCGTGCGGCCCCTGGTAGCTGGCCAGCGTCTCCTCGAGGGTCTGGTGACTGACCACGCCGGACAGCCCGTCCGAGCAGATCAGGTACCGGTCCCCGGCCCGCACCTCGCGGATCGACAGGTCGGGCTCGACGTGGTCACCACTGCCGAGGGCCCGCATCAGCAGCGACCGCTGCGGGTGCGTGGTGGCCTCCTCCTCGGTGATCCGCCCCTCGTCCACCAGCCGCTGCACCCAGGTGTGGTCCTGGGTGATCTGGGTCAGGGCGCCGTCGCGCAGCAGGTACGCGCGCGAGTCACCGACGTGGACGAGGCCGAGCCGCTGACCGGTCCACAGGAGCGCGGTAAGCGTGGTGCCCATGCCCTCGAGCTGCGGGTCCTCCTCGACCATGACGCGCAGTTGGTCGTTGGCCCGCTGCAGGGCGCTGCCCAGCGAGGTGAGGATGTCGGAACCGGGCACGTCGTCGTCGAGCTGGACGAGGGTGGAGATCACTTCCGAACTGGCGACCTCACCGGCCGCCTGCCCGCCCATGCCGTCGGCGATGGCCAGCAGCCTGGGGCCGGCGTAGCCGGAGTCCTCGTTGCCCTCCCGGATCATGCCCTTGTGCGATCCGGCGGCGAAACGCAGCGACAGACTCATGCGCACCTCGCCCGTCGGCTCCGGGTACATCCGCACGGTGCCCACCCTCCGGTCGTCATGTTCCTACTACTTCCGCAGCTCGATGACGGTTTTGCCGATGCGGATCGGCGCACCGAGCGGAATCGGCGTCGGCGTGGTGAGCCGGGTCCGGTCGAGATACGTACCGTTCGTGGACCCGAGATCCTCGACGATCCACTGCCCGTCACGGTCTGGATAGATCCTGGCATGCCTGCTGGAGGCGTAGTCGTCGTCCAGCACAATCGTCGAGTCGTGGGCCCGACCGAGCGAGATCGTCTGGCCCTGGAGGGCGACGGTGGTACCGGTGAGGGTGCCCTCGGACACCACCAGCTTGGTGGGGGCGCCGCGCCGCTGCCGACCGCCCCCCCGGCCGCCGGACTGCTGTTGCTGCCGCTGCTGCGGTGGGCTCGCCTGCTGCCGCTGCGCCCGGTCGCTGCCGCGCCGCGACCCGCGCTGGGTCACCCGCGTACCGAACAGATCGCTGCGGATGACCTGTACGGCCACGATGACGAACAGCCACAGTACGGCGAGGAAACCCAACCGCATGACCGTGAGGGTCAGCTCTGACATTGCCCCCGCTTCACCCTTCGGCTTGCCGATAAACGATGGTGGTGCTGCCCACGACGACGCGGGAGCCGTCGCGGAGCGTAGCGCGCGTGGTGTGCTGTCCGTCTACCACGATGCCGTTGGTCGATCCCAGATCCTGGACCGTCGAGGGCGTTCCGACCCGGATCTCGCAATGCCGGCGCGAGACGCCCGGATCGTCGATCCGCACGTCGGCGTCCGTGCTCCGACCCAGCACCAGAGTGGGCCGGGAAATCTGATGGCGGGTGCCGTTGATCTCGATCCACCGCCGCGTCTGCGCTCCCGGGTGCGGACCCGCGCCGGGCTGACCCGCCCGCGGCGCGGGACGCGCCCCGGGCGGCGGGGCACTGGGCATCGGCGGCGGACCACCGGGCGCGTTCCCCCCACGGGGCGGTACCGCCCGCAGTCCGGGGCCCTGGCCGCCCTGCCCGGGCGGCGGCCCCTGCGGGGCGCCGTGCGGCGGCCCCGCGGCCGGACCAGGCTGCGGGCTCTGACTCTGACTCGCGGCGAGTGTGCGGCTGCGCACCCGGTACAGACCGGTGTCGAGGTCGTCGGCCTTCTCCAGGTGCACCTTGATGGTGCCCATGAAGGTGTAGCGCTGCTGCTGGGCGTAGTCGCGGACCATGCCGGACAACTCGTCACCGAGCTGTCCCGAGTACGGGCTGAGCCGCTCGAAGTCCGGCGCGCTCAGCTCGACGATGAAGTCATTGGGGACGACGGTGCGGTCGCGGTTCCAGATGGTGGCGTTGTTGTCGCACTCACGCTGGAGCGCCCCCGCGATCTCGACCGGCTGGACTTCGGACTTGAACACCTTGGCGAAGGTGCCGTTCACGAGACCTTCGAGACGCTGCTCGAAGCGCTTCAGTACTCCCACGGGGCACCTCCTTCCTTAGTCTTCCTCGGTCGTGTCGTCTTGATACTGCTTACTGATCGTATCCACGCGTCGGGAAATCGGCTGGTTCCCCTTCCTGGCCCGGTGCGAGGAGTGTCACCCCTCACAGCGGAGTCTCCCCCTTCACCGGGATCGTAGATGTGCCCCAGAGCTAGTGTCCCGCAACTGAGCGGGTCCCCGGGTCGGCTGGGGGTCTGTTGGCCGATGGGGTGCGGATAACGGGTGTGAAGGCACCCCGGCCAGCGTGCTAATCTTCTCGATGTCGGAAGGCGCCCCCACCGAAAGCGGATGGCCCCCCACCGGTCGATTTCGATCGGAGAGGCACATCACTTAAGGTGAGCAAGTCTCACGACGACACCCATGCGCGGGTGGCGGAATAGGCAGACGCGCTGGATTCAGGTTCCAGTGCCCGAAAGGGCGTGGGGGTTCAACTCCCCCCTCGCGCACAGAGAAGAACCCCCGCTCCGGAGAAATCCGGAGCGGGGGTTCTTTCGTCGTGCCCGCGTTTCGGCGGGCGGGCGGCGTGTGGCGGGTGCGTGCGTGCGCACGCGTGGACGTGGGCAGGGCGGGGTGCTCGTCGTATGTCGGCGTGGCTGCGCGACCGCGTCCCTGCGTGCTTGTGTGCTTGAGCTTGCGTTTCTGCGGGTGCGGGTGCGGGTGCGGGTGCCTGCTGGTCCGCGTGTGGGGGCGGGTGCCCGCTGGTCCGCGTGTGGCTGGGCTTCTGCGGCCTCGGCGGGGGCGGGCCCTGCGTGCGCTTGGCGCTCGCCATCCGGTGGCGTGCGGGGCCGGGCCGGCGGTGGCGTGCGAGGAGGCTGCGCGGGTGGCGGCCGGGGCGCGTGGTGCGGGGGTGGCGGCGTGTGGGCGAATGCCCGTTGCCGCCACCTCCGCGCCGTGCTCCGGGTACGCGTCCGGGCCTGACCCCGCGCGGGGTCAGGCCCGGTGGGGTCAGGCCCGGCGGGGGAGGCTCAGAAGCGTGCGGCCAAGGCCTTGGCCTTGGTGGTGGCGTCCTCGTGGGCCTTGGCGCGCGAGGCGTCGGACAGCTCGACGAGGTCCGCCATGGCCGGCGTGGTGCGGGCGAGGGTCAGCTCGGGAACGATGAAGTCCACGTCGAGGCCGAGCATGCCGTTCAGGGCCTTCTCCAGATAGTTCTGGACGAACTCGAAGGATTCCCTCGGAGTGCCGGGCGCGTACGAGCCGCCACGGCTGGCCACCACGGTGACGGGGGTGCCCGCCGCCGACGGGGCTTCGCCCGCCGTACGGCCCACGATGATCACCTGGTCGAGCCACGTCTTGAGGGTGGAGGGAATCGTGAAGTTGTACATCGGGGCGCCGATGAGCACCGCGTCCGCCCGCTCCAGCTCCTCGGCGAGCTCGACGCGCAGGGCGAAGGCGGCCCGCTGCTCGGGGGTGTGCTCGGCGGGGTCGGAGAAGCCGGCGGTCGCGGATATCTCGTCGATGTGGGGCAGCGGGTCGGCGGCCAGGTCCCGGTAGATGACCGTGCCGTTCGGGTGCTGCTCCTCCCATGTCTTGCGGAAGGACGCCGTCACGGCGCGCGAGGCGGAGGCGTCCAGCGAGTAGAGCGACGAGTCGAGGTGCAGCAGGGTGGGCATGGCGTGCCTCCGGAATTCGTACGTCTCGGGCGTGACAAGGGGTGAGGTGGCCGGCGCTGCCGACGTCGCACGGCGCTGCCTGTGGCTGAACTTCCGTGCGTACCTATTGATAACACAGCAGCTTACTTTTTTATAGCTGCGAAGGGTTGGGCGGTACCCTGAGGTCATGACGGACGCGACCGAACACAGCTGCAAGCAGGCCGATGCCGGCGTGACGCGCGTCTTCGGGCTGTTCGGTAAGCGCTGGACCGGCCTGATCGTGGCCACGTTGACGAACGGCGGGGGCAACTTCGCCGAGTTGCGCCGGGCCATCCCCGGGATCAGCGAGCGCATGCTCTCCGACCGGCTCTCCGAGCTGGCCGCCGTCGGCCTGGTCTCCCGCGAGGTGGACCCCGGCCCGCCGCTGCGGGTCTTCTACCGCCTCACCGAGGGCGGCGAGGCCATGGAACCCGCCCTCAAGGCCCTCGGCGCCTGGGCCGAGACGTACCTGCCGGACGGCGGCCAGTGCCCTGATCGCTTCCGCACGTGAAGCGTGGTTCGTACGTGAAGTGTGGTGCGTACGTGGAGTGTGATGTGTGCGTGAGTGTGGTGCGCGCGTGAAGTGTGGTGCGCACGTGAGCGTGGTGCGGGCGTGAGACGACGCGCCGGCGTGGCGCGGGCGCGCGTTTCGTGCGGACGTGGGCGGGTGTGCGGCGGGAGGCGAGCGGGCGTGGGCGGCGGGTCGCGTACGCGCGTGGACGGGGCAGCCAGACGCGGGCGACGTGCTAGGGGCGTATGTGGGCGTGCGCGGGCTTCGGGTCTGATGGGAGTGGGTTGCGGTGCTGTTCGGCTGGTGGGGCGGGGGGCTGGCTCAGCCGAGGGGGTCGCTCGTCGCGTTGTAGCGGCGCAGGTACGTCGCGAACTGTTCGAGGTCGGCGACGTCCCAGTCCGCGAGGCGGCGGCGCATGAGGGCCCGGCGGCTGGCCGTCACGCCACGGAGGACCTCGGTACCGGACGCGGTGAGGTGCAGGACCTGCACCCGGTGGTCGGCGGGGTCCGTGCGGCGCTCGACGTATCCGAGCCGCTCCAGGGCGGAGATCTGGCGGCTGACGGTGGACTTGTCCAGGAGGTAGTGGGCCGCGAGATCGGTGGCGCGGCAGCCGTCCGAGTCCTCCAGGTGCGCGAGCAGGGTGAAGGAGACCAACGACAGCTCGGGGTGAATGCGGGCGGCCACGGCGCGGGCTCGCCGGGCGAAGGTGGTCATCTCGCGCCGAATGGTCTCCACGGAGGCGTCTCGGTCCACCACGCTGCTCCTCGTCCTCCCGGTTGCGGTTTCCTTGCGACAAGGCACTGTCCACAGTAGGGCGTACTGCCCGGCGCGACGTTCCCGCTGGTCAGGGCGACCCTCTGGTGTTGGCGGCCACTCGAACGTGGCCTTGCCGAGCGCGACCTCACGAGGTTATCCACAGGCCGCCGCCGACCTCCCGCCGTGTAGGTACCGTTCCCTCACACGCACCGAACCGGGTGCGCGACGGGGTTGGGGAGGTCGAAGCGGTGGCTGCCGAGAGCGGTTCTGACGCGGTCGTGACGGACGCGGGCGTGTCTGACGTGGACGTGCCTGACGCGGGCGTGCCTGGGGTGGTTCCGTCTGGCGTGGTGGTGGCCGACGCGGTCTCGCCTCATGTGCCTGATGCGTCTGGGGTGATGGTGTCCGGGGCGGCGGACGGTGGCGGGGCGCCGGGCGGGCTGCCGGGTGACACAGGGCCGGCGGGCGCGGAGCGCGTGGCGTACGGGGAGCGGGTGCCGCACGTGCCGGGCTTCGCCCGGCGCGACGGGACCGGCCTCGGCAAGCGCGAGGGGAAGGCGCTGCGGGAGCGGATGCCGCGCCACGCGCACGCCCGCTTCGAGCCCGATGGCCAGCGCCCCGACGCCGTCACCGCCGTCCGCGAGTCCAACGCCGGGCGGCTGGCCGAACTGGTCCCCATCCGCGTCGGCCGCATGGCGGCCTCCCCGTTCGCCTTCCTGCGCGGCACGGCCGGCCTGATGGCCCACGACCTGGCCTGCGGGCCCACGACGGGCATCGGGGCGCAGTTGTGCGGGGACGCGCACGCGGCCAACTTCGGCCTGTACGGGGACGCCCGCGGGCGGCTGGTCATGGACCTCAACGACTTCGACGAGACCGTGTACGGGCCCTGGGAGTGGGACCTCAAGCGACTCGCGGCCTCGCTGGTGCTCGCGGGGCGCGAGGCCGGCGCGGACGAGGACGTGTGCCGCGCGGCGGCCCGGGACGCGGCGGGCGCCTACCGCCGCACCATGCGACTGCTGGCCAAACTGCCGACCGCCGAGGCGTGGAACGCCATAGCCGACGAGGAACTCGTCTCCCACACGGACGCGAAGGATCTGCTCGGCACGTTGGAACGGGTCTCGGAGAAGGCCCGGCGCAACACCAGCGCGCGCTTCGCGGCCCGCTCGACCGAGGCCACGCCCGACGGCGGACGACGCTTCGTGGACGCCCCGCCGGTCCTGCGCCGGGTGCCCGACGAGGAGGCCGCGGCAGTGACCCTGGCGCTCGGGGACTACCTGCGCACCCTGCCGGAGGACCGGCTGCCGCTGCTGGCCCGGTACGCGGTGCACGACGTGGCCTTCCGCGTGGTCGGCACCGGCAGCGTCGGCACTCGCTCGTACGTGGTGCTGCTGCTCGACCACCGGGGCGAGCCGCTGGTGCTCCAGGTGAAGGAGGCCAGGCCCTCCGCGCTACTCCCCCATGTGAGCAAGATCTCCTTGGACTCGCGCTGGAGCGCGGCGTCCGCGCCCGCGACCGAGCAGCACGAGGGCAGGCGCGTGGTGCTCGGGCAGAAGCGGATACAGGTGGTCAGCGACCAGTTGCTGGGCTGGACGACGGTGGCCGGACGGCCGTACCAGGTGCGGCAGTTCCGCAACCGCAAGGGAAGCGTGGACCCAGCGGCCCTGGCCGTGGACCAGATCGACGACTACGCCCGGATGACGGGCGCGCTGCTGGCGCGGGCCCACTCACACAGCGCGGACCCGCGCGTCATCGGTGGCTACTGCGGCAAGGGAGAGAAGTTGGACGAGGCGATGGCGGAGTTCGCGACGGCCTACGCGGACCGCACCGAGGCCGACCACGCGCACCTGGTCACCGCCGTGCGGGCCGGGCGAATAGCGGCCGAACTCGGCGTGTGAACCGGACGCGGCGGGGCTGGCGAGGCGGCCCGTAGGCTGGCTGCGTGACGAACCCCGAAGCGCAGACGAACGAGGAAGCGCGCCAGCAGCAGGCAGACTCCGCGCCGGGGGCCCCGCCACGCCCCGAGGAACGGCTAGAGCGCGCGGTGCGGGCCGCCGAGCAGGCGTTGATCGAGTTCGAAATCGCGTTGGAGACCTTCCGGGTCGAGGTGGAGAACTTCTCCCGGCTGCACCACCAGCGTCTGGGCCCCATGTACACGCGGCTGGACGAACTCGACGCCCTGATCGCGGAAGCGATCGCGGCGCGGTCGGGCGACGAGGAAGACCTGCGCCGGGCGCGGGAGGCACGTTCGCTGGTGCTGCCCATGCCGCAGGTGGAGGAGCTGTTCCAGGGCTGGATGGACTCCGACGGGATCTCGCCCGAGGCCCAGTCGATGCTCACCGAACGCTCGGTCAAGCCCCCGCCCCGGGTCCGGCCCAGTGACGAGGCCCGCCGCGTCTTCCGCGACCTGGTCCGCAAGGCCCACCCCGACCTGGCCCGCGAGGACGCCGAACGAGAGCGCCGGGAGGCGTTCCTCGTCCGGGTCAACGCCGCCTACGCGGACGGAAACACCGAGGAGCTACTCGAACTCGCCGCGGAGTGGGAGGCCGGCCCGCCCCCCGAGCCGCAGTGGCCCAGCCGCAGCGAGGAGCTCTACGCGCGGCTGGAGTGGCTCGCCGCACGGAAGGAACTGCTGGCGACCATGGCGGAGGAGCTGGAGTCCAGCGCCATCGGCGCCATGATCAAGATGGCCCAGGACGACCCGGACGGCCTGCTCGAAGAGATCGCCGAGCAACTGCTCGCCCAGGTCGCCGAGCGCGAGGCCCAGCTCGCGGAACTGCTCGGCTAGCAGGCGACCGGAGTCGGGGCGAACGCGTCGGGTGGGCGGTCGGTCGGGCGGGCGCGCGTGCGTGAGGCGGGCTGCTGGTCGGGCGTGCCGGGCTGGGCGGAGGGGGGCGCGCGCGGCGGGGCCGGGGCGGTGGGGTGTGCTTTGGGCGGGTGCGGGTGCGGGTGCGGGTGCGGGAGCGGGAGCGGGTGGGGCTGGGGGCGGAGGAGGGGGAGGGGAGGGAGGGGGGTGGGGGAGCCCCCCCGGAGTCCGTAAGAAGACCGTAGCCCGGACCTCGTGAGCTGGCCCCACCCCCCCCCGCCGCCCCAGGCCCGTCGGTTACCCACGTGCCCGCGCTCATCATGAGCCTCAAGCCCGATCGAACCGCCACGCCCCCCGAATCACCCTCGCAAGCCCCAGGGCCGCCCCCAGCCCACCGGCAGCTCACCGGCCCGACGCCAGGCACGAGGCCGTTGGTCTCGTGCCTGGCGTCGGGCTTGGGCGCTCGTCGGTTGCGGGCCGCGGTGGGCGGAGGCTGGGCGAGGGACAGGCGGTTCCTGGTCGGTTTGGGGTGTCGCGGGCCTGCAAGATTGAGTGGGGGAAGACCGGATGAGTTCCGAAGAAGACCGAGCGAAGAAGAGGTGCCTTGATGGCGTTTGCCCAGCTGCCCGAGGTGGAGGCCGCGGCGGTACCGGCTGACGGTTTCCTGCTGGATGTCCGTGAGAACGACGAGTGGGCGGCGGGGCACGTCGAGGGAGCGCTGCACGTGCCCATGAGCGAGATCGTGGCCCGGTTCGGTGAACTGACCGAGGTGGTCGCCGATGGTCGCAGGGTGCACGTCGTGTGTCGTGTGGGCGGACGGTCCGCGCAGGTGGCGCAGTACCTGATGGCGCAGGGCCTGGACGCGGTCAACGTCGGCGGCGGCATGCTGGCCTGGCATGCGGCGGGGCGCCCGATGGTGAGCGAGGGCGGGCAGCCCGCGTCGGTGCTGTAACGCCTGAACCAGCCCACGACGGACGGCCGGGCGTTGCCGCCCGGCCGTCGTGGTGGTCACCGTCGCTACGGTCTCGGTGCTGCTACGGCCTTGGCTCCGGGGCCGCCGCGGGCGGCCGGAAGACTGCCGTATCGCCGGGCCGCCGGGCCCTACCGGTGGGCCGCACCGACGGGCTCCTCCCACCAGGGCCCCTACCGCCAGGCTCCTACCGACGGAACTGACATCGGCTGCTCAGCGGTCGAAGTCGAGTTCCACCTGTTCGCTGACCGGGTGCGACTGGCAGGCCAGCACGTACCCCGCGTCCAGCTCCTCCGCTTCGAGCGCGAAGTTACGGTCCATGTGGACCTCGCCGGAGACCAGGAAGGCCCGGCAGGTGCCGCAGACGCCGCCCTTGCACGCATACGGCGCGTCGGCCCGGTTGCGCAGCACCGTCTCCAGCAGGGATTCCGTCCCGCCTGCGGGCCAAGTGCCCGACCTGCCGTCCAGGGTGGCGGTCACCGTGCTGTGAGCGGGAGCGACGCTGCTGGTGGTGGGGAGCGAGTCGTCTGCCACGTGGAAGATTTCCTGGTGCACCCGAGCACGCGGAACGCCCAGCTCGCTGAGGGCGGCGTCGGCGGCCCGTACGAGCCCGTACGGCCCGCACAGGAACCAACCGTCCACGTCGGCCACCGGTACCAGCGCGGGGAGGAGGTCGGTCAGCCGCTCGCGGTCGAGGCGGCCCGACGGCAGGCCGACCTGTTGCTCCTCGCGCGAGAGGGCGTGCACGAGCTGGAGGCGGTCCGGATAGCGGTCCTTGAGGTCGGCGACCTCTTCCAGGAACATCGTGGAGGCGGCCGAACGGTCGCTGCGTATCAGGCAGAAGCGGGCGGTGGGGCGGCGAGCCAGCAGGGTCGCGACGATGGACAGCACGGGAGTGATGCCGCTACCGCCGACGATGGCCGCGTAGTGCCCGCCATCGGTCACGCGGTCCGATGTCCGTTGCGCGCCGTCCTGGTCTTCCACGGCGTCCGTGTCTGGTGAGTCTTCCGCGCTCTCCGTTTGGGGCGCGGGGCCGACGTCGAGGACGAATCGGCCGGCTGGCGCCATCACCTCCACCTCGTCACCGGCGACGAGTTCCTTGAGCGCGTACGTGGAGAACTCGCCGCCCTCGACGAGTCGCACGCCCACCCGCAGGCTCGTGGGGCCGTCCGCGTCGAGTGCCGGGGAGCAGATTGAGTAGGTGCGGCGTATCTCGGTGTTGCCGGTGAAGCGGCGCAGCGTGATGTGCTGCCCGGGGGTGTAACGGTAGAGGCTTCGCAGGTCGGGAGGGACGGCGAAGGTGATCGCTACGGCGTCGTCGGTGAGCCGTTCGGTGGCCGTCACACGCAGCCGGTGGAAGGCGCTGTGGCGGGCCCCGCTCATGACAGCTCCTTGAAGTGGTCGAAGGGTTCGAGGCAGGACTCGCAGCGACGCAGTGCCTTGCAGGCGGTGGAGGAGAACCGGCTGAGCAGGCTGGTGCGCGTCGAGCCGCAGTGTGGGCAGCGGATGGCCAGGTCCACCGCCACCGGCCCGCTGGTGGCCGGCCCGGTGGTGCGCGGCGGGGCTATGCCGAACTCCTTGAGCTTGCGTCGCCCGTCGGCGCTGATGGCGTCGGTGGTCCAGGGCGGCGAGAGGACCGTGCGGACGGTGACCTCGGGCACACCGTGCTGGTGCAGAACCTGCTCGATGTCGGCGGACATGGTCTCGATCGCCGGGCAGCCGGTGTACGTGGGCGTCAGCTCCACCTCGACGCGCCCCGGCCCGGTCACCCGCAGCCCGCGCAGCACGCCCAGCTCGGCAAGGCTGAGCACGGGCAGCTCGGGGTCGGGGACGGAACCGGCGACTTCGCGCAGTTCCCGCTCCAGTGGCGTCTCGTCCACGGGGCTGGTGGTCACCATGTCGCCCCCGGGTGACTGCGGTGCAGGTGCTGCATCTCGGCCAGCATGCGGCCGAAGGGCTCGGTGTGCACGCCCTGTCGCCCACCGCCGGCGGCCCACGCGCCGCTCTGCGGTCCGTTGGGCAGCGTGAGCGTGGCCTGTCGGAGCACGGTGGTGATGCGGTCCGTCCAACGCGCCCGCAGCGTCGCCCAGTCCACCGCGAGGCCCTCTATCGGCTCGAACGCCTCGCCGGTGTACCGCCACAGGGCGTCCAGGGCCTGCTGCATCCGCTGGTGGCTTTCGGCTGTTCCGTCACCGAGGCGCAGCGTCCAGTGCTCCGCGTGGTCGCGGTGGTAGTCGACTTCCTTGACCGCTTTGGACGCGAGTTCGGCGATGGCGGTGTCGCCCTGCGCCAACTCCTCGTACAGCAGTCGCTGGTAGCTGGAGAAGTAGAGCTGGCGGGCGATGGTGTGGGCGAAGTCGCCGCGCGGCTGCTCGACCAACTGGAGGTTGCGGAAGGCGCGTTCCTCACGCAGGTAGGCGAGTTCGTCCTCGTCGCCGACCAAGGAGAGCAGGACGCGCGCCTGCCCGAGGAGGTCGAGGGCGATGTTGGCGAGGGCCAGTTCCTCTTCGAGGACGGGGGCGTGCCCGGCCCACTCCCCCAGTCGGTGCGAGAGGACCAGGGCGTCGTCCCCCAGGGCCAGCGCCGCGCTCGCGGGTGCGGGGTTCATAGGTGCCGTACTCCCTCGGGGATCTCGTAGAACGTCGGGTGGCGGTACGGCTTGTCGGCCGCGGGCTCGAAGTACGAGTCCTTCTCGTCCGGCGACGAGGCGGTGATCTCGGCGGAGGGCACGACCCACACGGAGACACCTTCCGAGCGGCGGGTGTACAGGTCGCGGGCGTTACGCAGGGCCATGGCGGCGTCCGGCGCGTGCAGGCTGCCGGCGTGTGTGTGGCTCAGGCCGCGCCTGCTGCGCACGAATACCTCCCACAGGGGCCAGTCCGCCGAGCTCATGCGATGTCCTCTTCCTGTGTGTCGCCCTGCTGTTGGTCTTGTGGGGCGCGGTAGCCGTGCCTGCTGCGCTCGGCTTGCTTGGCCGCGTAGGCGGTGGCGGCCTCGCGCACCCAGGCGCCTTCCTCGTGCGCCGTGCGGCGTTGGTTGATGCGCTGTTCGTTGCACGGTCCGTTGCCGCGCAGCACTTCGCGGAACTCGTCCCAGTCGATGGGGCCGAAGGCGTAGTGTCCGCGTTCCTCGTCCCAGGTCAGGTCCGGGTCGGGGAGGGTGAGCCCGAGGGATTCGGCCTGCGGGACGCAGATGTCGACGAAGCGCTGTCGTAGCTCGTCGTTGGAGTGCCGCTTGATCCGCCAGGCCATGGACTGGGCGGAGTGCGCCGACTCGTCGTCCGGGGGGCCGAACATCATGAGGGAGGGCCACCACCAGCGGTTGACGGCGTCCTGGGCCATGGCGTGCTGGGCCTCGGTGCCCTTGCTGAGGGCGAGGAGTAGTTCGTACCCCTGGCGCTGGTGGAACGACTCCTCCTTGCAGATGCGGACCATGGCGCGGGCGTAGGGGCCGTAGGAGCAGCGGCAGAGCGGGACCTGGTTGGTGATGGCGGCGCCGTCGACGAGCCAGCCGATGGCGCCGACGTCGGCCCAGGTCAGCGTGGGGTAGTTGAAGATCGAGGAGTACTTCTGGCGGCCGGCGTGGAGCCGGTCGAGGAGTTCGTCGCGGCTGGTGCCCAGGGTTTCGGCGGCGCTGTAGAGATAGAGGCCGTGGCCCGCTTCGTCCTGCACCTTGGCCATCAGGATGGCTTTGCGGCGCAGCGAGGGGGCGCGGGTGATCCAGTTCGCCTCGGGCTGCATGCCGATGATCTCTGAGTGCGCGTGTTGAGCTATCTGCCGCACCAGCGAGGCGCGGTAGGCGTCTGGCATCCAGTCGCGCGGCTCGATGCGCTCCTCGGCGGCTACGGCCGCGTTGAACCGTGCCTCGTAAGCCGCGTCGTCCTGGGTGCCGGCGTCCGGCGCCATCGTCGTCATGTCACGCTCCTCGCCACCCGACCCGCAGGTCGTCGAGACCTCGTCGGTCGGTGCGTCCGTGGGCCGGGGATCGGGCCCGCTGTCAACCGACCGATCGTTCGGTTCAATGTTCTCCGGTGCCTCAATCGGTGTCAAGGCTGTGGATAACCGGGCTGTGGATAACTCGGAGGTGCTGTGCTGGATGAGGCACCGTAGGTACCGTCTGCGGGCGTACGTGGGAGCGGCGCCGCGCGCTGCCAGGATGGGAAACGGGGTGGGTATGCAACCGGACGAGCGAGCCGAACGGCCTGAGCAGGCCGGCGCGGGCGGCGAAGGGCCGGGTGCGTGCGGGGAAGAGGCGACGCCGGCACCGCGCGGGGCCGCCGCCGACGCCGAGGCCGATGCGGCGGGTGAGGCCGCTTCGAGTGCCCCTGATGCCCAGCCGGAGCCGGACGCGGAGGCCACGGTCGCGCCTCCCGGCACGGTCGCGCCTCCTGGCACGGTCGCGGCTTCTGGTGCGGGGCGACAGCCCGCTCCCGGACTCGCCACCGGACCCGACGCCGAACTGCGCGACGAACCCCGTCTCGTACCGCGTCCGCGTCCGCTGCCCGAGGCGCCCGCCGGCTTCCGTGCGCCCGAAGCCCGGACCGCCGGGGAAGGCGCGGCGCGGGGGCGTGTCTCGTTGCCGGGGCAGATCGTCATCGGGGTGGCGACAGCGGTCGCGGTGGTGGCCGTCGCCGTGCACCTGGCGATGTCGTTTCTGCACGTGGCGCCGTCGAACACGGTCAGCAGAGAACACAGCGAGGCGATCGGCGATTACATCTACCCGGAGTTGGAGCAGAACTGGAAGCTCTTCGCGCCCAATCCCCTCCAGCAGAACGTAGCCGTCTCGGCGCGCGCCGAGGTGCGTACGCCGGACGGTGGCACGGCCGTCACCTCGTGGACCAACCTGACGGCCCAGGACGGCGCGGCCATCCGGCACAACCCGCTGCCGAGCCACTCGCAGCAGAACCAACTGCGTCGGGCCTGGGAGTTCTACGCCGGCTCGCACGACACCAAGGAGCAGCCGATAGGCGTGCGCGGCCAGCTCTCCGAGCGGTACGTGCGCCGCATGGTGGCGCACCGGTTCGGGAGCGAGCACGAGGGCGGGACGGTGGAGCGCATACAGGTGCGGGCGGCCACCACACCTGTCGCCCCGCCCTCCTGGAGCGAGGAGAAGATCGATCTCAAGACGGTCTACCGCGTCCTCCCCTGGTGGACCGTCACCAGCGACGACCTGCCCGGGCGTAAGGCCGCGGACGGCACGGCGCTCAGCGAACGGCAGCCCCGGGGCGGCCAGACCAAGGAGAGCAACCGGTGAACCTCCGCATGCTGGGACGCCGGCTGGAGAGGGCCGCGGCTCGCGGTCAGGCCAAGATCACGGGAACGGTGCTGGGGCCGTACCAGAGCGCCATCGTCAGGATCGGCTTCTCCTTCACCTGGCTGCTGTTCCTGCTGCGCGAATGGCCCCACCGACAGGTGATGTACGGGCCGGACAGTCCGTGGGCGCCCGAGATGGCCCGCCAACTGATCGACGGGACCGGCGCGTTCACCGTGCTGATGTGGTCGGACGGCCGCGTGTGGTTCGAGGCCGTGTACGCGATGGCCATACTCTCCAGTGCGCTGTTGCTGCTGGGGTGGCGTACGCGCACCATGTCCGTGCTCTTCATGGTCGGCGTGCTCTCGCTGCAGAACCGCAACGTCTTCGTGGGGGACGGCGGCGACAACATCATCCACCTGATGGCGATCTATCTGGTGTTCACCCGATGCGGTCACGTGTGGTCGCTGGACGCCCGACGCGCGGCACGGGAGGCCCGGTACCCGGATGGCCAGCCGTCCCCCGCGCGTAGCGCCGGGAGTGACACCGCGGCGGCGTCGGGCGTGGCTGGCGCGTCAGCGGTGGCGCGCGTGCCCGGTCCGCGGGCGGCGGGCGAAGCGACGAGGGTGGCGGGGCGGCCCGATGCCTCTCCCGGCACGGGCCTGCTGGGGAGTGACGGCACCGGTGTCGTGCTGTGGACGCTGCTGGGCACCGTGCTCGCGGTCGTCACCGCGCTGGGCGAGCTGAGCAACGGCTGGTTGTTGATCTTCTGGGGGCTGTGGGCGATACACGCGCTGTGGTGGGCCGTCTGCCATTACGCGCCGGGCGAGCCGCGCACGGTCATGGACGCGCTGGGCAACCTCGCGCACAACGCCGCGCTCGTCGTGATCATGGGCCAGGTCTGCCTGATCTACGCGACCGCTGGCTGGTACAAGATCCAGGGCACTCGCTGGCAGGACGGCACCGCCGTGCACTACCCGCTCCACCTCGACTACTTCTCGCCCTGGCCCGGCCTGACCGACTCGCTGGGCAGCAGCGGGACGCTGGTCATGCTGCTCAGCTACGGGACGGTCTTCGTCCAGGTCGCCTTCCCCTTCGCCCTCCTCAACCGGCGTGCCAAGAACGTCCTGCTCGCGGTGATGATGATGGAGCACATCGGCATAGCCGTCGTGCTCGGGCTGCCGTTCCTCTCGCTGGCGATGATCGCCGCGGACGCGGTGTTCCTGCCGACCAACTTCCTGCGTTGGGTCGGCTCCACCCTGCGCCGGGCGCGGGGGCGACTGCCGCGGCGGGCGCCCGCCCCGCCCGGGCCGGACGTGCGAGCGCCAGCGGACCGTACCCTCGTGGGGTGACCAGCCAGACCGCGCCAAACGCCACGGACCAGCCCGTTCCCCCGACCGACGGGGACGAGCCGCTCCAGTACGACGAGGGCTTCCAGCCACAGGTCGGGGTCGGGCCGTACCCCGAGCCGTGGCCCGTCGGCGAGCAGTACGATCCGCGACTGCTCGCCGAGGGGGACCGTCGCAACGTCGTGGACGGATACCGCTACTGGACACACGACGCGATCGTCGCCGACCTGGACACGCGGCGGCACGACTTCCACGTCGCCGTGGAGAACTGGAGCCACGACTTCAACATCGGCTCCGTGGTGCGCACGGCCAACGCCTTCCTGGCCAAGGAGATCCACATCGTCGGCAACCGCCGCTGGAACCGGCGTGGGGCGATGGTGACCGATCGCTACCAGCACATACGGCACCACCCGGACACCGCCGACCTGACGGCATGGGCCGCGCGAGAGGAACTGCCGATCATCGGGATCGACAACCTGCCCGGCGCTGTGGCGCTGGAGCGCGTCGAGCTGCCGCGCCGCTGCGTGCTGCTGTTCGGGCAGGAGGGCCCCGGGCTCACCCGGGAGGCGCGGGAGCAGGCGAGCATGGTGTGCTCGATCGCGCAGTTCGGCTCCACGCGTTCCATCAACGCGGGCGCGGCGGCGGCCATCGCCATGCACTCGTGGGTACGGGTGCACGCCTCGATCACGGACTGACCGTACGGGCCGGCCCGTGGCGGTAGGCGAGCGCCCTCCCGCGCCCCTGCCTCGCGCCGGGCGCCTACCCCGAGGCCCCCTCGGCGGGCACTTCTCAGTGCACGCGGGGCCGCTGAACTGTACGCCGGGCCGCTGACCTGCGCGTCAGTCCGGCGTTCGGTGGTGCCGCTGTTTCTCTGCACGACTTTCTCTGCACAACCCGCCAGTGCTTCGCATGCGCGGTCAGGCTCCGGCGGTGAGCTTGAGGCCGACGATGCCTCCGATGATCGCCATGAAGGAGATCGCCTTCGGTGTGGTGATGCGCTCCTTGTACAGGATCGCGCCCAGGGTGACGGTGCCCAACGAGCCGAGGCCGGTCCAGATGGTGTAGCCGACGCTCACATCCAGCGTCTTGAGGGACAGGCTGAGGAAGTACACGCTGACGACGGTGGTGGTCACGGCGACGACGGAGGGCCACAGCCGGGTGAAGCCCTTGGAGGCGTTGGTGCTCAGCGCGAAGGCCACTTCGAAGACGGCGGCGACCAACAGGTAGATCCAGGCCATGAGAGTCGGCTCCTTGCCGTTCAGTGAGCGGCCGGCGCGCCGGCGGGACCCACGCCCTCGACCGGGCCGGGCGGGGTCGGGGGCTGCGGCCCGGCGCTGGGCGAGGTGGAGTCCCCGGTGAGCTTGAGGCCGATCACACCGCCGACGATGGCCAGGAAGGAGATCACCTTGCCGAGGCCGAGGCCCTCGTCGAAGATCACTGCGCCCAGGCTGAGGGCGCCGAGCGAGCCGAGGCCGGTCCAGATGGTGTAGCCGACACCCACGTCCAGCGTTCTCAGGGCCAGGCTCAGGAAGAACACGCCCCCCGTCGCGGCGGCGACGGTGAGCAGCGAGGGCCAGAGTCTGGTGAAGCCCTCGGTGGCGTTGGTGCTGAGAGCGAAGATCACTTCGAAGACGGCGGCGATGAGCAGGTGGATCCAGGACACGGTGGTGCTCCCTGGGCATGGGCGGGGTTGGTTCGGGGCGTTCGCTAGGGAACGAGCGCTGAACGCTCGGGTCGGCGAAGCGGGAGAGAGGGGGCGGGGGAGGGTAGCGCCAAAGAGGTAAGTTGCATGTACGTGCAAGTTCTTTCGGGAGTCTGTCCGTACGGGTAACCTCATGTCAAGCGGCCTGGCGCGCTGGAGGGTGCGATGGATGACGAGTTGCTGTGGGGTGGCGTCATCGCCCTGCACGCGCGCGTGGAGCAGAGACTTTCCGTGGCCCTGCAACGGCAACACGGCCTTGGCCTCTCCGAGTACCGCGCCCTTGGGCACCTGGCGTTGGCCACCGCGAGTGGCCTGCGCATGCAGGATCTCGCGGCCAAGGTCGGGCTCAACCAGAGTTCGACGACCCGGCTCGCGGGGCGGCTGATCGCGGCCGGCTTCGCCTTCCGGGACCTGTGTCCGGACGACAAGCGAGGGGTCTACACCGTCATCACGGACGCCGGCCGTGCGCGGCATGCGGAGGCGCGCGGGACGTACGAGGAGACGCTGGCCGCCGCCCTCGCCGATGCCGCGTCCGATCCCGAACTCGGCCTACTCGTCCGCACCTTGCGCACCTCGGCCCCGCGACTGGCGCGGTCGCCCGGAGCGGAGGGCCAGGGCGCGGTGCCGCACACCGCAGCAAGCTAAGCGCCCCTTCGCCCTCGGCGCCGACACCTACGACCGCCAGCCCAGGTCAGGGTGGCGCGTGCCGGGCTCGGGTGGTGCATGGCGCCGTGGCTCTGCCGCGCCTCTGTCCCGGTGGGCGCCTCCGCCGACGGGCGTTGCCGGCGGAGGCGTTGGAGGCGGTCACGCCTGGCGGCGTACCTCGATCGTCCGAAAGCGGTTGGCCACGAACGCGCCGTCGCACAGGGCCGCGTTGGCGGCCGGGTTTCCGCCCGAGCCATGAAAGTCGGAGAACGCGGCGGTCTGGTTCACGTAGACGCCGCCCGTGAGATTCAGCGAGAGCTGGGCGCACTCTTCCAGGCATGCCTCCTCGGCCAGCCGCTCCATCTCCGCCGACGTCGTGTACGCGCCGACCGTCATGGCGCCCTTCTGACGGATCGTGTGCCGCAGCAACTCGATCGCCTCCGGCGTGGAGTCCACGGCCACGGCGAAGGAGACCGGACCGAAGCACTCGGAGAGGTAGGCCGCGTCGGCTTCCGGGCTCTCCCAGACCTTGCGGGCCCCGTCGGCCTTGACGATCGTTGGCGTGCGCACGGTGGCACCGGGGAAGTCCGGGTGGGTGACCGCACGCGAGGCCAACGCCACCTCGCCGAGGCTCGCCGCCGCCTCCACCCGCTCCTTCACCTGCGGGTTAACGATGGCGCCGAGCAGCGCGTTGGCACGCGCCTCGTCACCGAGCAGACCGTCGACGGCTCCCGCCAGATCGCTGACCACCTCGTCATACGACTTGGGTCCCGCGTCCGTCTGGACGCCGTCGCGGGGAATCAGGATGTTCTGCGGCGTGGTGCACATCTGGCCGCTGTACAGGGACAGCGAGAACGCGAGGTTGCTCAGCATGCCCTTGTAGTCGTCCGTCGAGTCCACGACGACGGAGTTGACCCCGGCCTTCTCCGTGAACACCAGCGCCTGTCGGGCGTTGGCCTCAAGCCAGTCGCCGAACGCCGTCGAGCCGGTGTAGTCGATCAGGCGGATCTCCGGGCGCACGGCGAGCGTCTTGGCCAGCCCCTCGTCGGCGCGCTCGGCGGCGAGCGCCACGAGGTTGGGGTCGAAGCCCGCCTCGGACAGCACCTCGCGGGCGACGCGCACGGTCAGCGCGAGCGGCAGCACCGCACGCGGGTGCGGCTTGACCAGCACCGGGTTGCCGGTGGCCAGCGAGGCGAACAGGCCCGGGTAGCCGTTCCACGTGGGGAAGGTGTTGCAGCCGATCACCAGGGCGATGCCCCGTGGGACGGCTGTGAACTCCTTGTTCAGGTGGAGCGGGTCCCGCTTGCCCTGCGGCTTCGACCAACTCGCCGCCCCCGGGACGCGCTCCTGCTCCCGATAGGCGTACGCCACCGCCTCAAGGCCGCGGTCCTGGGCGTGCGGCCCGCCGGCCTGCAGCGCCATCATGAACGCCTGGCCCGAGGTGTGCATGACGGCGTGCGCGAACTCGTGGGTCCGGGCGTTGATCCTGGCCAGGATCTCCATGCACACCAGGGCACGGGTCTCCGGGCCGGCCTCGCGCCAGGCGGGCATCGCGGCCCGCATGGCCGGGAGCAGCACGTCGATGTCGGGGTGCGGATACAGCACGCCCAGCTCGATGCCGTACGGAGACACCTCGTCGCCGACCCAGTCGTCCGTGCCCGGCTGGCTGAGCTCGAAGCGGGTGCCCCGCAGTTCGTCGAAGGCCGCCTGGCCCTCGCCGGCACTCAGGCTGCCGCGCCCGGACTCGTCCGTGCCGCCGTACGCCTTCGGGTGCTCGGGGTGTGGCGACCAGTACGCACGTGTCTGTATGGCCTCCAGCGCCCTGTCGAGCGTGGGGCGGTGCTTCTCGATCAACTGGGCTGCGGAGAGCTCGGTGGCCATGGAGGACCAACTCCTCGTCGAGCTGGGCGGGACGGGGGCAACAGAGCTAGATTAACCGAACGATCGGTCGGGGCAAGGGGGTCCGAGGAACCTGTGGATAAACATCGAAAGACGCCCGGATCGGCCCTGTGGATAACCGACGCGTGGACCCATCCTCGGGGAGGATCAGCGACATGACCACCGCAGCCGGAGCCGCCGCTCACACCATCAAAGCCGCCCCCGAGCCCCATGCCGCGACGCAGGTCGGGACTCTCGGAACCGCCTCTGACCAGCCCGTTACCAGCCCCGAGGCCAGCGGTGCCAGCCCGGCCTCCGGCAGGGCCGGCGTCGGGCCCGGCGGGGAGGCGGCGTCCCGCGTCGACGGCGCACCGACGCGGGACGCCGAGGCCGATCCCGGGTCCGCGGACGGCTCGGGCGCGGAGCCGCGGCGAGCCCCGCTGCGCGCGTCGGCCATAGCGCGCGACCGGGTCGTGGCTGTCGTCGGCGCCGGCACCATGGGCCAGGGCATCGCGCAGGTCGCCCTGGTCGCCGGGCATCCGGTGCGGCTCTACGACGCGCTGCCAGGCCGCGCGGCGCTGGCCGCCGACGCCATCGGGGCCCGCCTCGACCGGCTGGTCGACAAGGGCAAGCTGCCCGCCGCCCAGCGCGACGCGGCCCGGGCCAGGCTGCTGCCGGCCGACGGGCTGGCCGAGTTGTCCGACGCGGCCCTGGTCATCGAGGCGGTGGTGGAGCAACTCGCCGTCAAGCAGGAGCTGTTCACCGAGTTGGAGCGAGTCGTCGCCGCCGAGTGCCTGCTCGCCACCAACACCTCCTCGCTGTCCGTCACCGCCGTCGCCGGCCCCCTCCAGCACCCAGGCCGCCTCCTTGGCCTGCACTTCTTCAACCCGGCGCCGCTGCTGCCGCTGGTGGAGGTGGTGCGCGGCTTCGCCACCGACGAGGGCGCGGCCGACCTCGCGTACGAGACCGTCGCCGAGTGGGGCAAGACCCCGGTGCGCTGCGCCGACACCCCCGGTTTCATCGTCAACCGGATCGCCCGCCCGTTTTACGCCGAGGCGTTGCGCTGCTACGAGGAACGGGCGGCCGACCCCGCCACCATCGACGCCGTACTGCGCGAATCGGGCGGCTTCCGCATGGGGCCGTTCGAGCTGACGGACCTGATCGGCCAGGACGTGAACGAGGCCGTCACCCGATCCGTGTGGGACGCCTTCTTCCAGGACCCCAAGTTCACGCCGTCGCTCGCCCAGCGGCGCCTGGTCGAGTCCGGGCTGCACGGTCGCAAGACGGGGCGCGGGTGGTTCCCGTACGGCGACGGCTCGGGAGACAAGGCGGCGAGCCGGCCCGCCCCGCGTACGGCCGAGCCGCGGACGCCACCCGAGGCGGTGATCGTCCACGGTGACCTGGGGCCCGCGGCGGTGCTCCCCGAGCTCATATCCGACGCCGGCATCAAGGTCACCTACCAGGGCTGGGACGACGGCGGAGCGGGCTTCATCGAGCTACCGGGCGGCGCTCGGCTCGGCCTCACCGACGGCTCCGCCGCCACGACCGCACCGACCGCCGACACCCTCTGCTTCGACCTGGCCCTGGACTACCGCACCGCGACCCGCGTCGCGCTGGCCGCGTCCGAGACCGCCCGGCCCGGCTCGGTCAAGGCCGCCGTGGGCCTCTTCCAGGCCCTGGGCAAGGACGTCAGCGTCATCGACGACATACCGGGCCTGATCGTGGCCCGCACGGTGGCGATGCTCGTGGACTTCGCGGCCGACGCGCTGGGCCGGTGCGTCGCCGAGGCGCACGACATCGACACGGCCATGCGAAAGGGGGTGAACTACCCGCGCGGCCCGCTGGAGTGGGGCGGCGAACTGGGCCCCGAGTGGGTGCGGCGGGTGCTGGAGAACCTGCACGCCGCCTACCCCACCGGGCGCTACGCTCCCTCGCCGCTCCTGGTCCGCCGTGCGGCGGCGCGCCGGGACCTGCTCTAATCGTGGCCATGGCCAAGCGCGACACCTACACGCCCGAATCGCTGCTCGCGGTCGCCGTCGAGGTGTTCAACGAGCGCGGCTACGACGGCACCTCGATGGAGCACCTCTCGCAGGCGGCGGGCATCTCCAAGTCCTCGATCTACCACCACGTCAAGGGCAAGGAAGAGCTGCTGCGGCGGGCCATAAGCCGGGCGCTCGACGGGTTGTTCGGGATTCTCCGGGAACCCGACGCCCTGGAGGGCGCGGCCATCGACCGGTTGCAGTACGTGGTCCGGCGCACGGCCGAGGTGCTGATGGCGGAGCTGCCGTACGTGACGCTGCTGCTGCGGGTGCGGGGCAACACGGACACCGAGCGATGGGCCATGGAACGGCGGCGCGAGTTCGACCACGAGGTGGCCGAGCTGCTCAAGACGGCGGCGGCCGATGGCGACCTGCGCCCGGACGTGGACGTGCGACTGGCCACCCGGCTGCTGTTCGGGATGATCAACTCCATCGTCGAGTGGTACCGGCCGGGCCGGGGCGGGGCGGCGACCAGCGACGAGGTGGCGGACGCCGTGGTGCGGACCGCGTTCGCCGGGCTGCGGGTCTGAGCCCGCGAGCCCAGTCCCGCGCGGTGGGCCGGAGTTTGCCGCTGAGCTGCCGGGCTCGGGCGTACCGCTGGGTCGGGTGAGCTGGCTGGGCGTTGGCGGCCGGGCCCCGCTGGGTGCCGGTCGGGAGAGCATAGGCCGACTGACCGGGCGAGCCCGGCTGGTCACACGGGCCTGTCGGTGACCCCGGCCCTGGCCACGGCGCCGAGCGCGAACCGGAGCGGAGGCCCGCCCGCCCCAGGGTGGAAGGGCCACCCCGCGCCACCAACGCGTTCCGCGTCACTCCCGCGGCCCACGACGCCCCCGCGCCCCGGCGCGGCTCAGCCTCACCGGGGCGCCGGGCAGGCACCGGGGGCCGGGGAGCCGGGCGGGACCGAGGTGCCTGGCGGCACTGGGATGCCTGGCGGGACTGGAGTGTCGGGTTCGCTCGGGTAGCGCGGGGGCGTGCTGGTCGGGAGGGGGGAGGGGCCGGTTCGCGTGGTGCGGTCAGAGTTCCGTGTCCAGGCCCAGGTCGGTCTCCTCGAAGACCAGCAGCGTGCGGGTGCCGAGGACCTCCGGTATGGCCTGGATGCGGGTGAGGACCAGTTCGCGCAGGGCGCGGTTGTCGGGTGTGTGGACCAGCAGCAGTACGTCGAAGTCGCCGCTGACCAGGGCGATGTGCGCGGTGCCCGGCAGCTCTTGCAGCTTTTCGCGGACGGTACGCCAGGAGTTCTGCACGATCTTGAGGGTGATGTACGCGGAGGCGCCCTGGCCCGCCCGCTCCTGGTTGATGCGGGCGCTGAAGCCGCGTATGACGCCGTCGTCGATGAGCCGGTTGATGCGCGCGTAGGCGTTGGCCCGCGAGATGTGTACGCGTTCGGCCACGGAACGTACGGAGGCGCGACCGTCCGTTCGCAGCATCCGCAGAATGTCGCGGTCGATCGGGTCGAGTGGCCGTGCCGGTGGCAGCTCGCTCGGATTGGCCATCTGTTCGTCTGACATGCGGTCTCGCCTCCCCTCCATGGACGCCCTGCGTTTATCTCAGGCTGTGGATAACCGTTTGTCCACAGGCTAGGCCCGCATGTAGCCAAAATGCCGAGGCGACCGAACAATCGGTAGGGGAGGCGCGTCACACCGCGCACTCGGATGCAGCCCCATGAGGAGGTGCTCGACATGACGGTCCTTGAGCAGCCCGGCTCCTACCGGCCCACCCCGCCACCGGCCTGGCAGCCTCGTACCGACCCCGCGCCCTTGCTCCCCGACGCGGAGCCGTATCGGCTCCTGGGCACGGACGCCGTGGCCGACGCCGATCCGGGGTTGCTGTTGCGGCTCTACGCCGAGTTGGTGCGTGGCCGTCGGTACAACGCGCAGGCCACGGCGTTGACCCGGCAGGGCAGGCTGGCCGTCTACCCCTCCTCCACCGGTCAGGAGGCGTGCGAGATCGCCGCGGGCCTCGCCCTCGCCGACCAGGACTGGCTCTTCCCCAGCTACCGGGACACCCTCGCGGTCATCGCCCGCGGGGTCGACCCGGTGGAGGCGCTGACGCTGCTGCGCGGCGACTGGCACACCGGCTACGACCCGGGCGAACACCGGGTGGCGCCGCTGTGCACGCCGCTGGCCACCCAACTGCCGCACGCCGTGGGGCTGGCGCACGCGGCGCGCCTCAAGGGCGATGACGTGGTCGCCCTGGCCATGGTCGGCGACGGGGGCACCAGCGAGGGCGACTTCCACGAGGCGCTGAACTTCGCCGCCGTCTGGCGGGCGCCCGTCGTCTTCCTCGTACAGAACAACGGCTTCGCGATCTCCGTGCCGCTGGCCAAGCAGACCGCGGCGCCGTCCCTCGCCCACAAGGGCGTGGGGTACGGCATCCCCGGCCGCCTCGTCGACGGCAACGACGCCGTCGCCATGCACGAGGTGCTGACCGAGGCCGTCGAGCGGGCGCGTACGGGCGGCGGGCCCACCCTGATCGAGGCCGTGACCTACCGCGTGGAGGCGCACACCAACGCCGACGACGCCACCCGCTACCGCACGGACGCCGAGGTGGAGGCGTGGCGCGCGCACGACCCGATCGAACTCCTCGAACACGAGCTGCGATCGCGCGGCCTGCTGACGGACGACGTGATAACCGAAGCGCGCGACGCGGCCGAACAGATGGCCGCCAGGCTCCGCGAGCGCATGAACGCGGACGCCGCGCTCGACCCGATGGACCTGTTCGCGCACGTGTACGCCGAGAAGACGAGCCAACTGCAGGAGCAGGCGGCCCAACTGCGTGCGGAGCTCGACGCCGAGCTCGACGCGGAGGAGGAACGATGACCACCGCGGCCATCCCCACCACCCGCAAGGCGGGGCGCAAGCCCGCGAGCATGGCGCAGGCGTTGACCAGCGCGCTGCGCGACGCCATGACCGAGGACCCCACGGTGCACGTGATGGGCGAGGACGTCGGCAGCCTCGGCGGCGTCTTCCGGATCACCGACGGGCTGGTGAAGGAGTTCGGTGAGGAGCGCTGCACCGACACCCCGCTGGCCGAGGCCGGCATCCTGGGCACGGCGATCGGGATGGCGATGTACGGGCTGCGGCCGGTCGTGGAGATGCAGTTCGACGCCTTCGCCTATCCCGCGTTCGAGCAGTTGATCAGCCACGTCTCGCGCATGCGCAACCGCACCCGGGGTGCCATGCCGATGCCGCTGACCATCCGTATCCCGTACGGCGGCGGCATCGGTGGCGTCGAGCACCACAGCGACTCGTCCGAGGCGTACTACATGGCCACGCCCGGTCTGCACGTGGTGACACCGGCGACCGTCGCCGACGCGTACGGCCTGCTGCGCGCGTCCATCGCGTCCGATGACCCGGTGGTCTTCCTGGAGCCGAAACGGCTGTACTGGTCGAAGGCCGACTGGTCGCCGGAGCAGCCGGAGCAGGTCGCTCCGATCGGTCGCGCGGTCGTGCGGCGCGCGGGCCGCAGCGCCAGCCTGATCACCTATGGGCCCTCGGTCCCGGTCTGCCTTGAGGCGGCCGAGGCGGCGCGCTCCGAAGGCTGGGACCTGGAGGTCGTTGACCTGCGCTCGCTGGTGCCGTTCGACGACGAGACGGTGTGCGCGTCGGTGCGCCGCACCGGGCGCGCGGTGGTGGTCCACGAGTCCACCGGGTTCGGCGGCCCCGGCGGGGAGATCGCCGCCCGGATCACCGAGCGGTGCTTCCACTACCTGGAAGCGCCGGTGCTGCGGGTCGCGGGGTTCGACCTCCCGTACCCGCCGCCGATGTTGGAGCGGCACCACCTGCCGGGCGTGGACCGGGTGTTGGACGCGGTGGCGCGTCTCCAGTGGGAGGCCGACTGGACGTCCGAGCCCGGTCGGGGCGGGGCCGAGCGCATCGCGGGGGGTGCTCACTGATGGCGGTGGTGCGCGAATTCGCCCTCCCCGACCTGGGAGAAGGGCTGACCGAGGCGGAGATCGTGCGATGGCTGGTGGCCGTCGGCGACGTGGTGGCGGTCGACCAGCCGGTGGTCGAGGTCGAGACCGCGAAGGCCATGGTGGAGGTGCCCTGCCCGTACGGGGGCGTGGTCACCGCGAGGTTCGGCGAGGAGGGCTCGGAACTGCCGGTCGGCGCGGCCCTCCTGACGGTGGCGGTGGGCGACCCGTCCGAAGGGCCCGACCCGGACACCGAAGGCAGGGGCCCGGCAGGGGCGGCGGATTCGACGGGTTCCAGTCCGGCGGGCGTCCGCGCCGGCGACGGCGGCGGTGCGGGCGCCCCGGCGCGCGGCGGCGAGGGCGACTCGGAGGGGTCGGGAAACGTACTGGTCGGGTACGGGACCGGAGCCCCGGCGGCACGCCGACGGCGACTGCGCGCCGCGCCGCTGGGCACCTCCGCGCGACGTGCGACCGAGGCGGTGGGAGCCGGAGCGGGCACGGTCGGCGCGCAGCGAGAGGGCGGGGCGGAAACGACGGCTGCCGCGTCCGCGACGGCCGTGGTGGGCGCAGCGACCACGGCGAGCACGCGCGGGTCGGCGGCGGTCGGTGGCGGTGCGTCTGGCGGTACGGACGGCGGCGCGTCTGGTGATACGGACGGCGACGCGCAGGCGTCCGGGCGGCCGACACCGGTGATCTCACCGCTGGTGCGACGGCTGGCCCGGGAACACCGGTTGGACCTGGGTGACGTGGTGGGCTCCGGGCGCGATGGGCTGATCCTGCGCTCGGATGTGGAGCGGGCGATAGCGCGGATGACCGTGGCGTCGAGTAACGCGGAACGCTCGGAGCGGGAGCGTGCGGAGGCCGGTACGGCCCCGTCGGCGTCGGCTGCGTTGGCGGGATCGGCGTCGTCGGCGGCGGCGCGTGGAACCGTCGCGAGCCCGGAGCGGCAGCCGTCGGCCCAGGTGGTCGGCGCGTCCGGGGCGCTGGCGCGCGGGGGCGGCCTGGCCGGCGCCCGGGAGGCGGAGCGGATACCGCTGCGCGGGGTGCGCGGGGCCGTGGCCGAGAAGCTGTCCCGCAGCCGTCGGGAGATCCCCGAGGCGACCTGCTGGGTCGACGCCGACGCGACCGAACTCCTCGCGGCCCGCGCCGCGATGAACGCGGCCGGCGATCCCAAGGTCTCGCTGCTCGCCGTGTTGGCGCGGATCTGCACGGCCGCGCTCGCCCGGTACCCCGAGCTGAACTCAACGGTGGACACCGAGGCCCGCGAGATCGTCCGGCTCCCCGAGGTGCACCTGGGCTTCGCCGCCCAGACCGACCGTGGCCTCATGGTTCCCGTCGTACGCGACGCGCACCTGCGGGACGCGGTGGAACTGTCGGCGGAGTTCGCGCGGCTCACGGAGAGCGCACGGGCGGGGCGGCTCACCCCGGCCGAGCTGACCGGTGGCACCTTCACGCTCAACAACTACGGGGTGTTCGGAGTGGACGGTTCCACCCCGATCATCAACCACCCCGAGGCGGCGATGCTCGGAGTGGGGCGCATAGCGGACCGGCCCTGGGTCCACCGTGGTGAGCTGGCGGTACGCCGCGTCGTGCAGCTCTCGCTGACCTTCGACCACCGGGTGTGCGACGGCGGCACCGCCGGCGGGTTCCTGCGCTACGTGGCCGACTGCGTCGAGCAACCGGCGGTGTTGCTGCGCACGGTGTAGCGGGTGAGCGACCTGCGTGGGTGAACGGCGTACGTGAGTGAGCGACGTGCGTGGGTGAGTGAGGCGCGGGTTGGTGGTGCGGTGGGGTGGGTGGGCCCCTGGGTGAGTGGTGGGGGCCCACTGCGGGGCTCGGACGCGGCGATGGGGCGCTCGGGCCCGGGCGGGCGTGGGGGTGAGCACGGGGAAGGTTGGCGAACGGGGCTGGGTGGGGGTGGGCGTTGGGCAGCGGGTGGGTGTGGGGTGGGTGGCTGGGAGGCGGGTGTGGGAGGGGTGGCGGCGAGACCGGCAGTGGTTGGGGTGGGTTGGGTGGTTTCCGTGGGGTGTGGGGGCGGGGGCGGCCATACTCGGGGCATGACGGGTGAACGGGTGGACGGGTGACGTACGACGCCGTGGTGCTGGCCGGCGGCGCGGCGCGGCGGCTCGGGGGAGCGGACAAGCCATCCCTCCAGGTCGGGGGGCGTTCGCTGCTCGACAGAGTGCTCGGCGCGTGTCGGGACGCGCGGCGCACGGTCGTGGTGGGCCCGCGCCGGCCGACGGTGCGACCGGTCCACTGGGTGCGCGAGGAGCCGCCGGGGGGTGGGCCGGTGGCGGGGCTCGCGGCCGGGGTACGGGAGACGACGGCGGGGACGGTGCTCGTGCTCTCGGCGGACCTGCCGTTCATGACGGCCGGGACGGTGCGGGACCTGGTCGCCATTCCGCCCGACCACGAGGGGGCGCAGCTCATCGACGGGCAGGGGCGGGGGCAGCCGCTCGCCGCCGCCTACCGGGCCGAGGCGTTGCACCGCGAGCTGGGCCTGCTGTACGCCGAACACGGCCGCCTGTCCGGGTTGCCGCTCCGGTTGTTGACCGGTGAGCTGCGGCTGCGCGGATTGCGCCAGCACGCGGCTGCCGCGTTCGACTGCGACACCTGGGACGCGGTGGGCGTCGCCCGGGCGCGGATCAGGGAGCATGGCCGTGTGCTGGATGAATGGATCGACACAGTCAAAGCGGAACTCGGTATCGACCTCGACGTCGACGCGGCGGCCCTGCTCGACCTGGCCAGGGACGCGGCACACGGCGTGGCACGTCCCGCCGCGCCACTGACCACCTTCCTCGTGGGCTACGCGGCCGGGCGCGCCGCCGACGCGGGCCCGGAGGCGGTGGCTGAGGCAACCCGTAAGGCGGTCGCGCTCGCGGCGCGCTGGGCGCGGGAGGGCGCCGAGTCGCCGCCGGCCGTACCCGACGCGGCGAATGGCGAGGCGCCGGGGCCCGTGGTTCCGGGTGGGGGTGGACCCGAGGGCCCCGGCATCACCGGGGACGCGGAGCGGTCAGCGGAATGAGCGGTCGACAACGGGCGGGCTCGGCGGGCGACGAGAGCGCCGAAGCGGCGCTGGACCGCGCGACGGACGAGGCGCTCGCCGTGGCGGCCTCGGGCCGGGCCGTACGGCCGAGGGAGCGGCGGAGCGCTGAGCCGTACGCCGTCCCGCGACGGCCGAACGGCGTGACCGACCCCGACCCCGCCTCCGGCCCTGGTTCCGATCCGGACCCTGTCTCCGGTGCTGGCCCCGACCTCGACCACGACCTCGACCACGACCCCGGAACCGTCCCCGATCCGGAGCGGGCGGCCGAACCGTACCCAGTGTCGGACCGAGGCGGTCGTACGGATCAGCCCGCCGCCAGCCCGTCCAGCTCGCCGCGCGCGCCCGCCCCCCGAACCGGGCCGACCAGCGAGGCCGCCCCCGCCGAGGCCGACGCCGACCCCAGCCCGACCGCCGACCCCAGCTCGACCACCAACCTCAGCCCTAGCGACGACCCGGCCCCGGCCTCCGGCCCGACCTCGACCCCCGGCCCGAGCTCGGCCGATACCCCGGGCCCGGCCGACGCCCCGACCTCGGCCGGCAGCCCGAGCTCGACCGACAGTTCGCCCCCGCCCGGCACGTCCCCGGCCGGTAACGCGGCCCCGTCCGACGGCCCGACACAGGTGGCCGGCTCGGCCGAGAGCGTTGGTCCCGCGCGGGTCGGCAACTGCGCGGTGGGCGGCAGTCGTACGCGGGAGGCCGGCGCCTCGGCGAGCACCGGCCCCGTCGGCGACGGTGCGGGTGCCGGGCCCGCCAGCGACGGCGCGGGCCGCGTGGCGGACGCGGGGCATGCCGCGGCAGGAGGCGTTCGCGCGGGTGTGGCCAACTCCCGGGGGCACAGGGGGAGCGTGAGTTGGGCGGGGGCTCGTACGGCAGCGGTACGTGCGGTGAGTGCGCCGTTGCCCGCGGCGCCGACGCCGTTGGGTGAGGCGCTGGGACGCGTGTTGGCGGAGCCGTTGACCGCGCTGACCGACCTGCCGCCCTTCGACACGTCGGCCATGGACGGTTGGGCGCTCGCGGGCCCCGGGCCCTGGCGGTTGCCGGCGCGTGGCCGTGGGGTGTTGGCGGGGCACGCGCGGCCGGAGCCGTTGGAGGACGGCCAGGCGGTACGCATCGCCACCGGCGCCAGGACCCCGCCCGGGGCCACCGCCGTACTGCGCAGCGAGCACGGCACGGAGCGGGACGGGCGCACGGTGGGCCCGAGCGCGCGGGCGGCTTCGTCGTGGTCCAATTCCTCGTGCGGTCATCACGCTGACCAGCCGGCCCCCGGGACCACCGACCTGGCCGCCGCTACGGGCGGGCCCGAGCACCCGCGTACGGGCGAGTCCGCGCATCCGCGTACGGGCGAGCCCGAGCACCCGCGTACGCGCGACGGCCGCCATGCCGACCCCGCGACGCACCAACCGTCCGCGCCACCCCAGGGACCCGACGCCCCGCCGCCGGACCACGACCGCGACCACGTCCACAGCCAGGCCCAAGCCCGAAACCAGGCCCATGCCCAGTACCAGGCCCGCGCCCAGTCCGGGGGCCAGACCCAGGCCGGCTGGGTCCATGCCTTGCCCGGGCATCCCGTCCAGCATGGGCAGGACATTCGGCCGAGGGGACAGGAGTGCGGCAGGGGCGACCAGTTGTTGCCGGCCGGGACGCTGGTGACGCCTGCCGTGTTGGGGCTCGCGGCGGCGGCCGGGTACGACGAGTTGGTGACGGTACGCAGGCCACGGGCCGAGGTGTTGGTGCTGGGCGACGAGTTGTTGCGCTCGGGGCTGCCGCACGACGGGCTCATCCGTGACGCGCTGGGCCCGATGCTCGGGCCGTGGCTCCAGGCGCTCGGCGCGGACGTGGTGGCCACCCGTTGGCTGGGGGACGACGCGGCGGCGTTGCGCATCGCCATCGAGCGGTCCCCCGCCGATCTGGTGATCACCACGGGCGGTACGGCGGGCGGCCCGGTGGACCACGTCCACCCCGTACTGCGACAGCTCGGGGCCCATCTGCTGGTGGACGGGGTCGCCGTGCGCCCCGGCCATCCCATGCTGCTCGCCCGGTTGGACGGGCGCCGGCACCTGGTGGGGCTGCCGGGCAACCCGCTGGCCGCCGTGTCCGGGCTGATGACGTTCGCCGAGCCGTTGCTCCGTACGCTCGCCGCTCGGCCGCGTCCCGATGCCGGGCCGGCCGCCGGGCGGTCGGGGGAGGCCGGCGGGTCGGGTGGCCCGTCGACGTGGCTGCCGCTGGCCGACGAGGTGCCCTGGCACCCCCGGGACACCCGCCTCGTGCCGGTGCGCCGCCGGTCCGGGGCTGCGGTGCCGCTGCACTTCAGCGGGCCGGCGATGTTGCGCGGCATCTCCGTCGCGCACGGGTTGGCCGTCATCCCGCCCGGGGGCGTGGCGCGGGGCGACGAGGTCGAGGTGTTGGGCCTGCCGTGGATGGGTGCCGGCGGCGTCGGCCACTGGCCCGGCACCCACCACCACCTGCCCGAACGCGCCCCGGGCCCCGATGCCGGCCCTAGTTCCGGGCCACCCCCCGGCTCCGACTCGGCCCCCGGAACCACCACCCTCCCCGCCCCCGACGCCCCGACCTCCGACGCGCGCACGTCCGACACCCCGGCCACCGACACCCCGGCCACCGACACCCCGGCCACCGACACCCCGGCCACCGGCGCCCCGGCCACCGGCGCCCCGGCCACCGGCGCCCCGGCCACCGGCGCCCCCACTCCACACGCGCGCACGTCCGAACCCGTCGCCGAGCAACCTCACGCCCTGCCCGACTCGTCTCTGCAGGGGGCAGTCCGCGAGCAGCCGGAAGGTTCCCCACCCAGGGCCCGTACCGACACCACTCGTAGCGACAACAACCACCCGCACACCGCTCGCACCAACACCACCCACCCGCGCACCACCCACCCACACACCATCCACCCGCACACCGCCCGTACCGACGACGTCGCCCCGGAACGTGAACGGGACAGACCCGAAGCCAGGCCGCCCGGAGGAACCGAGTGAAGCTGCCCTCGCAGGACACGGCAGCGCGTAACCAAGAACCCGTCTCCCACCACGTGCAGTTGCCGCGCTTTCCGGCGGGGCCGCTGCGGCAGGTGGGGCGGCGGTTGCTGATCGCGCTCTTCGTGATGGTCACCACGGTGTTGCTGGTCTACCTGGATCGCGAGGGGTACCACGACAACGCCGACGGCGCCGTCGACTTCCTCGACTCCGTCTACTACTCGACCGTCACGTTGTCGACCACCGGGTACGGCGACATCGTTCCGCACAGCGACGGCGCCAGGCTCACCAACGTGCTGCTGATCACGCCGCTGCGCGTGCTGTTCCTGATCATCCTGGTCGGTACCACGCTGGAGGTGCTCACCGAGCGCACCCGCGAGCAGTTCCGTCTCAACCGTTGGAGGAGCGCCTTGCGCGACCACACCATCGTCGTCGGTTTCGGCACCAAGGGGCGCTCTGCCGTGCAGACGCTGTGTGCGACGGGGCTGCGAAAGGACCAGGTCGTGGTGGTGGACCCGAACCACAAGGTGATCGAGACGGCCAACGCCGAGGGGTTCGCCGGCGTCGTCGGCGACGCGACCCGCAGCGACGTGTTGCTGCGGGCGGAGGGGCAGCGGGCCAGCCAGTTCGTGATCGCCACCCAGCGCGACGACACGGCGGTGCTGGTCACGCTCACGGCGCGGCAGTTGAACAAGAACGCCACCATCGTGGCCGCCGTCCGCGAGGAGGAGAACGCGCCGCTGCTGAAGCAGTCCGGCGCGGACGCGGTGATCACCAGCGCCAGCGCGGCCGGTCGGTTGCTCGGCCTGTCCGTGCACAGCCCGAGCGCGGGCGCCGTGATGGAGGACCTCATCCAGCAGGGCAGCGGCCTCGATCTGATCGAGCGCCCGGTGGTCAAGTCGGAGGTCGGCAAGCAGGTCCGGGAGACGGACGACCTGGTGGTGACGGTGCTGCGCGGCCATCGACTGCTGGGTTACGACGACCCGGAGGCGAGCCCGTTGCAGGCCACCGACCGGCTGATCGTCGTCGTACGCGCCCGCCCCGCGGCCGAGTGACCGCCCAGCCCGGGCGGCCGGCGAGCCCGGTCGGGGCGGGGAGCGAGCGACCCCGGCCAGCCAGTGAGCTGACCCGGGCGGCCAGCGAGCCCGGACCCGCGGTGAGCCCGGACGCGCGGTGAGCCCGGACGCGCGGTGAGCCAGGGCCGGCGGTGCGCCACGGCCGTCAGCGGTGGCGGCCCGGGCCGCCCCCGCGAACCCGTCAGCCCGCGCGGGCTGGTGAGCCCGCCAGCCCCCGCCCCTGCCCGGCGTACTGCCCGGCGTTCGGAGAGCCCACGGTCATCCTCGGCCGCCCACGGCCATCCACGGCTGTTCCGCCGCCCACGGTCGTCCCGCCGTCCATATCCGCCCGTGGCGTGGCCCGAGTGGGAGTGGCCGGCGCGGGTAGCCTCGCGTGCATGCGTGCGATCACCGTCCCAGAGCCAGGCGGACCCGAGGCCCTCGTCTGGGCCGAGGTTCCCGATCCCGAGCCCGCCGAGGGAGAGGTACTCGTCGAGGTGGCGGCCAGCGCCGTCAACCGCGCCGACGTGCTGCAACGGCAGGGCTTCTACGACCCGCCGCCCGGCGCGTCGCCGTACCCGGGGCTGGAGTGCTCCGGCCGCGTCGTCGCCGTCGGCCCCGGCGGAGGCGGCGGCTGGGCGGTCGGCGACGAGGTGTGCGCGCTGCTGAGCGGCGGCGGGTACGCGGAGAAGGTCGCGGTGCCGAGCGGACAGGTGCTGCCCGTGCCGGCCGGGATGGACGTCGTCACGGCGGCGGCCCTGCCGGAGGTGGTATCCACCGTTTGGTCCAACGTGTTCATGATTTCTCACCTCCGCCCCGGCGAGACGCTGCTGGTGCACGGCGGCTCCAGCGGCATCGGCACGATGGCCATCCAGCTCGCGAAGGCGGTGGGCGCCACGGTCGCCGTCACGGCCGGCAGCGAGCAGAAGTTGGCCGCGTGCGCGGAGTTGGGCGCCGACGTGCTGATCAACTACCGGGAGCAGGACTTCGTCACCGAGCTGCGCGCCGCGACGGGCGGCGCGGGCGCGGACGTCATCCTCGACATCGTCGGCGCGAAGTACCTGGACGCGAACGTACGGGCGCTCGCCATCAACGGTCGGCTCGCGATCATCGGCCTCCAGGGCGGCGTGAAGGGCGAGCTGAACCTCGGCACGCTGCTCGGCAAGCGAGGCGCGGTGGCCGCGACGTCGCTGCGCGGGCGCCCGCTGGCCGAGAAGGCGTCGATCGTCGCGGCGGTACGGGAACACGTGTGGCCGCTGATCGAGAGCGGCCGGGTACGGGCCGTGGTGGACCGGACGCTGCCCATGCACCAGGCCGCCGAGGCCCACCGCGTGATCGAGGGCAGCGCCCACGTCGGCAAGGTCCTGCTGACGCCGTGACGCCGTGACGCCGTGACGCCGTGACGCCGTGACGCCCGGGGCGTCCGGGGCCTCCGAGCCCTGGGCTCCCGGTCGTCCCGTCCGTCGCACGGCCGCGTCACACGGTCACGTCACGCCGCTCCGTAACCCAAGATGCCGGACATGTCGCCCCGTGTGACGCTGGGACCGTCAGTCGATGGATGACGGGACCGAAGGGACGCGGACGTGGTCTCAGCGCACCGGCACCGTTCACGACGCGAAGACGTTCCCCGGCCAGTCAGCCCCCCGCGCGCCACCACCAGCACCCGCTCCCCGCGCGCGACCACCAGCGCCCGCTCTCCCCGCGCCACCGCCAGCACCCGCCCCCCGGCCGCCGCCACCGCCCCCGGCCCCACCCCCGGCTCCGCGAGCGGCGGACGCCCCTGCACGGAGGCGCTCCGCCCCCCGACCGCACCCCGCCCCGCCGGTGTCGTCCGGCGGGGCGGGTGGCTGCTGGGCGGGGTGTGCGCACTGGTCATCGCGGTGTCGGGGCCCGTGTCGCCCGGGCACGCGCTGCCCGCCGGGCCACCCGAGCCGTCCGGCGGCCGGCTCGCGGGCAACGGCCCGGGCGAGGGGCGCGCCCACCCCGGCCGCGTGGTCCCGCTCGACGGCCTGGGGAACGGCTCGGCCACCTCCGTCCGACCGGGTGACCCCACCGGCCCGGACCGCCCGCCCGGCCACGAGCGCCCGGCCCCCTCCGAACACGGCGACGCCGCCCGCCCGGACCCCGACCACGAGCCGGGCCGCGACCCGGCCGACCAGACCGACCCCGACACCGGCCCCGACCCCGACCCCGACCAGGGCACTGACCACGGCACCGGCCACGACGAGGGCCACGCGGACGGCCGCGACCCCGGCGACCCGAACGACCCGGACGGCGACGCGGACGAGGGGGACGGCGACGCGAACGACGGCGACGCGGGCGACGGCGACGCCTCCGCCGCGCCCTCCGACGGCCGCTCGTCCCCCGACGCCTCCGCCGCACCGTCCACCGGCCGGGACGCGGCGTCGACGGCGCCGCCCGGTTCCGCGTCCTCCGCCCCGGGCGACGCGTCCGTCGGGCCGGCCCCGCCCGAGGGCCGGCCGCCCTGGGGCGGGTCGCGCGACCACGCGGAGGCGGGGCGCCCCCCGTACGGCTACGGCTGGGGTCTGCCCGGCCACCCACCGGTGCCGCTGCTGTCGTCGGGTGAGGCGGACGGCACGGGCGGCGGGGGGCGCCCCGCGGGGGCCGGACCGGGGACGGCGCCCGACGGCGCCACGGGCGGGGAGAGCGCCGCCGAACCGGGCGACCGGGTCATGCGCGTCCTGCCGCTCGGTACGGGCATGGCGCTCACCGGCCTCGGCCTCGCGTACTTCGGCCTCCGCCTGCGCCGGCGCTGAGCTGGCGGTGGCCGGAGCCCGCCCCCGCACCGGCCGTTCGGCGTGTCGTACGGAACAATGGGAGTCATGAACCAGCCGATGAACGAACGGTCGCAGGAGAGCCCGCACGTCCTGGTCGTCGGTCCGGACGGGATGGCTCTCGGCAGTGCCGGCTCCCAAGAAGGCGGCGGCGGCGACGACGCGCGCGAGATGCCCGTGACGGACATGGTCGAGCAGCCGGCGAAGGTCATGCGCATCGGCAGCATGATCAAGCAGCTTCTGGAGGAGGTCAGGGCGGCGCCTCTGGACGAGGCGAGCCGGGTTCGGCTGAAGGAGATCCACTCCAGCTCCGTCAAGGAGCTTGAGGACGGTCTCGCGCCGGAGCTGATCGAGGAGCTGGAACGGATCTCCCTGCCCTTCACGGACGAGACGGTCCCCACCGAGGCGGAACTGCGCATCGCGCAGGCTCAGTTGGTCGGCTGGCTGGAGGGCCTCTTCCACGGCATCCAGACCGCGCTGTTCGCCCAGCAGATGGCGGCGCGCGCGCAGTTGGAGCAGATGCGCAGGGCGCTGCCGCCGGGCATGGGCGGCGGGGACGAGGAAGAGGGTCCGCAGCCCCCCGGCGGGGCCCGCTCCGGCCCCTACCTCTAAGCCCTCTGGCCCCCCGCCCCTCTGACCTTTCGCCCCTCACCCCCCACCCCACACACCCCAGGGCGCGTGGCGTACCGATGTACGCCACGCGCCTCGCGCGTGCGCCGCCCGGCCACCGGGGCCCGCTCGCACAACCTCGCCCCGGACGCCAGCGACCCGCGCGACGCCATCGGCCCGACGCCATCAACACGCGACCCCAGAGCCCCGCGACGACGACGGCCCCCGCGACCGCTCGGGTCGGGGGGCCGTCGTGCCGGGCGTTCGGCGCTGGCTGCTCGGGGTCTGCTCGGAGTCTGCTCCGGGCCTACTCCGGGTTGCCCGTCGAGACCGTCAGCTCGACCTTGTCCTCGTCCGGGTCGAAGGGCTCGCGCTTGTCGAAGGTGTACTCCATGACGGTGCCCTTGCCCCAGGTGTTCTCGTTCATCGGGACGACCTCGTACTTCCAGCCCGCCTTCTTGAGGCAGTTCTTCACCGAGTCGATGTAGAGGTACTGGAACTCCGGCATGATGAACGAGCCCGGCTTGTCCGGGGCGTCGTACGCCTCGGTGCACTTCTCCGGGTCGATGGTCTTGGTCTTGTCGCCTTCCTTGAAGCCGGCCGCCGTCGTGGCCTCCTGGGTCGGCTTGGCCTGCTCCTCCTTGCCGCCGTCGTCACCGCCGCCGCCCTTGAGCGCGAAGGCGACGATCACGGCGATGATCGCGACCGCCGCCACCACGGCCGAGCTGATGATGACCTTCTTGCTGCCGCCGTCACCGCCCTGCCCACCGCCACCGGCCGCGTGGCCCGGCGTGGTGGCGTACGGGGGCGGGGTGCTGGGGCCGCCGGCCTGGTACGGAGACGGGGCCGGGGTCGGGCTCGGGTAGCCGGCCTGCTGCGGCGCGTACGGGCCGGGCGGCGGCGTGGACGGGCCGAAGCCGCCGCTCTGGTAACCGGCCTGCTGGGGCGGCTGGTACGGGGTCTGCACGCTGTGCTGGGCGGGGGTCTGCGCCGCCTGCTGGTCGACGGGCGGGAAGACCGCCGAGCCGACGCCGGCACCGCTGCGCTGCGGGCCGCCGCCGGTGATCACCGCGGGGGCGGCGCCGGACTGGCCGCTGCCGAGGATGCGCGCGCACTCGTCGCGCATCGCCTCCGCGGTGGGGAAGCGCTCGTTCGGGTTCTTCTTCAGCGCGCGGGCCACGAGCGCGTCCATGGCCGGCGTCAGCGAGCGGTTGACGGTCGACGGGGCGACCGGCTCCTCCTGCACGTGCGCGTACGCGATGGCCAGCGGCGAGTCCGCGTCGAACGGCAGCCGCCCCGTGGCCAGCTCGAAGAGCATGATGCCGACCGAGTACAGGTCTGAGCGGGCGTCCACGCCACGGCCGAGCGCCTGCTCGGGGGAGAGGTACTGCGGGGTGCCGACGACCATGCCGGTCTGGGTCATCGAGGTGACGCCCGACTGCATGGCGCGGGCGATGCCGAAGTCCATGACCTTGACCACATTGCGCTTGGTCATCATCACGTTGCCGGGCTTGATGTCGCGGTGCACCAGGCCCATCTCGTGGCTGACCTCGAGCGCCGCGAGCACGTCCGCCGTGATCTTCAACGCCTTGTCGGCGGGCATCGCGCCGTACTGCCGCACGTCCGTGTCGAGCACCGAGCGCAGCGGCTGGCCCTCGACGTACTCCATGACGATGTACGGCATCAGGCCACCGTCGAGCTCGTCCTCGCCGGTGTCGAAGACCGAGACGATGTTGGTGTGTGACAGCTTGGCGACGGCCTGGGCCTCGCGACGGAAACGTTCGCGGAACGACTGCTCTCGGCCGAGTTCGGTGTGCAGGGTTTTGATGGCCACCTGGCGGTCCAGGGCCGTGTCGTACGCGAGGTGCACGGAGGCCATTCCGCCCTCGCCCAGGAGGTCTTGGAGCTGGTAGCGCCCGCCGGCGATGGAGTGGCCCTGGTAGCGGCCCTGTGCGCCGTGCTGGCTCATCGTGTACTTCCCCCTTGGCGCACTGCCCTGGCCATTGGGCATTTCACACGCCCGTTGATCCCTATATCTCGGCCAAGTCTGCCCCAGGGGGCCGACACGTCAAGCCGCGTGCCCGTTCCGTGACCGGATGCGCAAGAAGCCGTCACGTGATTTGCCAGGCTCCGCCCGAAACAGGTTTGATGGCCGGTCCATCACGAACCGGTGGGCCGCTCGGAGCCTGTAGCGTGCCTTAGCGAAGTACGACCCCAGCCGCTGGCCTGGGGAACCCTAGCCCGTGTGAGTGGATAGAAACGACGGCGAGGACTGATGGCACAGACCCAGGGCGCTGAGGGGCCCTCCGATTCTGACGCCACCGGAATTGGAATGTCCGATTCGCCGGAGTTTTGGGGCAACGGCGGGCTGATCGGCGATGGACGGTACCGGCTGACGCACAAGCTCGGCCGCGGCGGCATGGCCGAGGTGTTCGGCGCCGAGGACGTGCGCCTCGGCCGCACGGTGGCCATCAAGCTGCTGCGCGCCGACCTCGCCGAGGACCCGGTCTCCAAGGCGCGCTTCACGCGTGAGGCGCAGTCCGTGGCGGGCCTGAACCACCACGCGGTGGTCGCGGTCTACGACTCGGGCGAGGACCTGGTGGGGGCGGGCGGCCGGCAGCACGTGGTCCCCTACATCGTGATGGAGCTGGTCGAGGGCCACACCATCCGCGACCTGCTGCTCAACGCGGAGGCCCCGCCGCCGGACCAGGCGCTGATCATCGTCTCCGGCGTCCTCGAAGCGCTCGCGTACAGCCACCAGCACGGCATCGTGCACCGCGACATCAAGCCGGCCAACGTCATCATCACCCACAGCGGCGCCGTCAAGGTCATGGACTTCGGCATCGCCCGCGCCCTGCACGGCGCCGCCAGCACCATGACGCAGACCGGCATGGTCATGGGCACCCCGCAGTACCTCTCCCCCGAGCAGGCGCTCGGCAAGGCCGTCGACCACCGCTCCGACCTGTACGCGACCGGCTGCCTGCTGTACGAGCTGCTCGCGCTGCGCCCGCCGTTCACCGGCGAGACCCCGCTCTCGGTGGTCTACCAGCACGTGCAGGACGCCCCGGTCCCGCCGTCCGAGGTCTCCGACGGGGTGCCGCCGGAGCTGGACGGGCTGGTCATGCGCTCGCTGGCCAAGGACCCGGACGACCGGTTCCAGAGCGCCGAGGAGATGCGCGGTCTGGTGCAGTACGCGCTCCAGATGCTGCACGAGGAGGGCGGCTACACCGGTACGTGGAACACCGGCCCCGTCGCCCACCTCGGTGCCAGCACCCCCGCCATGGGGTTGCCGGGCGCCTCCGCCATGCCGCACCCCGGCAGCGGCGACACCTCCCAGCAGCCGGTGTTCATCGGGCCCGGCCGGGACGACGACGGCGGGTTCGACGGCGACCCGCGCGGCGGCGGCGGGCGCGGCAAGATGTGGCTGTTCGCGGCGCTGGCGCTGATCGCCATCGTGGTGGGCGTCGTCCTCGCGTTGAAGGCGGGCGGCGACGGCGAGGGCGGCAAGCAGCCGACCAAGACGGTGTCGCCGTCGGCCTCCGAGAAGGAGACCAAGGAGCCGACGAAGGAGCCCACGGAACCGTCGTCGCAGCCGACCGAGACCGGCGACGGTACGACGGGCGGGACCGGCGGCTGGACCCCGCCGCCGTCCCAGGGCCAGACGACGCCGCCGCCCAGCCAGGACCAGACGACGGATCCGACGACGGACCCGACGACCGACCCCACCGACGGTGCGACGGAGCCGACCGACCCGGCGACCACGGACGACCCGAACCCGACCACGGACCCGACGACCGACCCCGTGACCGGCGGCAACCAGCCGACCGGCGACCCGGGCGGCGGCAACGCGGGCAACGGCGGCGACGCCGGCGGCCCGGGCGGCGACGAGGGCGGCGAGCAGTAGCCGGCCCACCCCCGGCCCGCCCGGTCCACCTGGCCCACCCGGCCCGGCACACGACGGCACGGCGGCGCGGCCCGTACCTCCCCGACAGGGGGCGTACGGACCGCGCCGCCGCCGCGTGCGGGGCCGCTCGTACGGCCACGGCGGCCTGTCCTGACCGGACCTGGTCTGAGCTGGCCACGCGCGCGCTCCCGTCCGGCCGTGGGCGTGGCTCACTCGCAGAAGGCCGCGCGTACCGCCTCGTAGCGGCTCGTCCACCAGACGGCCAGGGCGGCCACGGCGGGGAACTGCGGGTCGGCCCGGTGGTCGCCGCGCTGGTAGCGCCAGCGGAGTATCCAGAAGTCGTTCAGCCGCTCCCACCACACCCGGTGCACGGCGGCGGCCAGCTCCTGCGGGCTCGCGCCGGTCGCGGCGCGGTAGCCGCGGGCGTACGGGCGGACCTTGGCCAGCGCGAGGGTGCCGCCGGGGCGGACGAAGAAGATCGCGGCGGCCCGTACCGCCTCCTCGGCGCGCGGCTGGACGCCGAGCCGGTCCCAGTCCACGATCGCCGCCGGTTCGGTGCCTCGGTAGAGCAGGTTGAGCGGGTGGAAGTCGCCGTGCACCCAGCCCGACACGGGCGTCGTGGCGGGGGTCGGGCGGCGGTGGGCGTGGCGTTCGATGAGCGCGCGGCGCTCGATGAGGCGGTGCTCGGCCAGCTCGTCGAACGCGTCGCGCGGACACCGGCGGCGGGCCAGCGCGAGCAGGTCGTCGATGAGGGCGAAGGTCTCGGCGGGGTCGGCCGCGACCGGCGAGCCGGGCGGCGCCCCCATCCACGGCGCGGGCGACGGCGTGGGCCCGGGCGACACGTGCGCGGCGTGCGCCGGGTTGCACGGCAGCGGTGTCGGCGACGGGGACGCCGAACGGGGCCCGGGCAGCAGCCGCGGGGCAAAGGGTTCGGGGCGGCTCGGCGGTGGCGCGGCCCACGACGGCGCGCGCTCCGGGGCGCGGGCCGGGACGGTCTCGGGCGCGGGGGCGGCAGGGGGCGCGGGCGCGGGGGTGGCCGGGGGCGCGGGGGTGGCCGGGTGCGGGGTGGGCTCGGCGCGCATGACGCGGTCGAGGCAGACGTGGACGACGCCGAGCAGCCTGCCGAGCCGACGGCTCTGCGGGCCGGTCAGGTCGCCGCCGTCGCGGTGGGTGCCGTCGATCCAGGGGTGCAGGGCGTAGCAGCGCCCGCCGACGACGGTGACGGTGCTGCCGTCGGCGGCGGCCACCGGCGGCGCGACGGGCACCCCGAGCCCGGCCAGTCGCAGCGTGGCGCGGTGCTGGCGGGCGATGGCCGCCTGGTCACCGTCGAGGTGGTGCTTGAGGAAGTACCGGCCGCGGGTGGTGGTGAGGCGGTAGCCACGGTTGAGCAACCCCTCGGTCAGCGGCCGGCAGGAGAGCGGTTCTCCGAGGGCCGGGTAGCGCCCGAGGAGGGCGGCGAGGGTGCCCGGGCCCAGGGTCGCGGCACTGTCGTCGGGGGCAAGCCCGCGGGCGGCGACGGCGGTAACGGGTGAGCGCGGCACCCGCCAGATGGTAGATCACACAGCGTGTGCGCTCCGACGCGCAGGGACACCGCTCAGTTGGTGCACGGTGACGAACTGCGGCTCGACGCGCAGGTACACCGGGTCGTACGGGACGCCGTCGGCGGTGCTCGGCGCCTCGCCGAACAGGGCCAGCTCCGCCTCGCTGGGCGTGAACAGCCGGGCGGTGCCGACGAACTGCACCGACCACACGTCGACCGCGCCGCTCTCGGAGCCGTCGGCCGCGGCCTCGGCGTGGGCGCTGTCGGCGTTGTCCGCGCCGTAGGCGACGACGCTGCCGTCGCAGGCGCTGTGGTAGCCGAAGCCTCGGTGCAGGCGCAGCAGCGCGTGGCCGTCCACCACGATGTGCCGGGCGACCGTCACGAAGGGCAGCGCCCGCATGCTCACGGAGACCCGGCCGTAGCGGGCCTTGCTGAGCAGTGCGATGGCGCGGTCGTCGGCCGTGGGCGTGTCGGTGGGCATGGCACCACCCTGCCCGCCCGCGCTCGCCCCATATAGGGGCACCCGCCCCGACGGCCCGGGACGTTGGTCCCGATTGGGGCGCGCACCCGCGCCCGGGGCAACAAGCGCGGTGCGGTGGCGTACGAGGGCGCGCGCCACCCCGCCGTACGCCCCTGCCATCCAGGTACTCACCCAGCCGCCCGCCCCGGCCCCGTCCCTCGGGAAGCGCCCGCGTCGCGCGCCCGGTCTCGCGCGCGTCGCCCGGATCGCTCACCCCGCTCCGCGCGCATCGCTCACGTCACCGGGGAGCCGCCGCGCAGCCACGCGGGCCCGCCGGGAAAAACGAATCGCTCGCGCCGCCGGGGAAATCGTCGGCGGAAAAGCCCGGCGGAATCGTCAGTGGCGCTCGGCCTGGAGGCGGGCCACGTAGGCGGCGGCCTGGGAGCGGCGTTCCATGCCGAGTTTGGAGAGCAGGCTGGAAACGTAATTCTTGATCGTCTTTTCGGCGAGGTGCAGTCGCTCGCCGATCGCCCGGTTGGTCAGGCCCTCGCCGATGAGGTCGAGAATGCGGCGTTCCTGTTCCGTGAGGGCGGCCAGTCGCTCGTCGCCCTTCGGGGTGTTCCCGTCCCGCAGGCGTTCCAGGACGCGGGCCGTGGCGACCGGGTCGAGCAGGGACTTCCCGGCGGCGACGTCGCGCACCGCGGATAGCAATTCATTGCCACGGATGGCCTTGAGGACGTAACCGGACGCGCCGGCCATGATCGCGTCGAAGAGGGCCTCGTCGTCCGCGAACGAGGTGAGCATCAGGCACTTGATTCCCTCGTCCCGGGACCGCACCTCCCGGCACACCTCGACGCCGCTGCCGTCCGGCAGTCGTACGTCCAACACGGCGACATCGGGCCTGGTCGCGGGGATGCGGACCAGCGCGTCAGCGGCCGTTCCGGCCTCGCCGACGACCTCGATGTCCTCCTCGACCGAGAGCAACTCGTGCACACCCCGACGCACGACTTCATGGTCATCGAGCAGGAATACCGTGATTTTTCCTTCTTCGCGCACGATCCCAGTCTCACACACGAACTCTTCCCGTGCTCTTGCCCTCCGGGATAACGTGCCGTTGTTCCGGCGGCCTGCGAGGCTGTGACCAGTGCTTGTTCCCCACTTTCTCGATTTACTTGGAAATCCAAGCAAAATCGCAGGTCAGATGGGGTTTCGCAGACCTGCGACACACTGGGTAACGTGAGTTTCGCGGGCCACCCGCCGGAGCACCTGTCACGCCCGGTCGGGGCATCGGCGCACCCACCCCGTGCGCCGGGGTCCGCCGGGCGGAGCCGCCCTTTCGCCTTTGGCGCGAGGACCACCAGCCGCCGGCGGACCCCGGGGGCCGGACAGACGGAGGAGCACACGTGACCGTGGACAGCACTGCCGCGCGCAAGCCACGCCGCAGCAGCAGCACCAAGCGCACCAGGGCCAAGCAGCCGACGGCTGACCAAACCCAGCTCGTACAGTTGCTGACGCCCGAGGGCGAGCGGGTCGAGCATCCCGACTACTCCATCGACTTGACCCCCGAAGAGCTGCGCGGGCTGTACCGGGACATGGTGCTGACGCGACGCTTCGACGCCGAGGCGACGACCCTCCAGCGCCAGGGCGAGCTGGGCCTGTGGGCCTCGCTGCTCGGCCAGGAGGCCGCGCAAATCGGCTCGGGACGCGCGCTGCGCGACGATGACTACGTCTTCCCCACCTACCGAGAGCACGGCGTCGCCTGGTGCCGGGACGTCGACCCGACGAACCTGCTCGGCATGTTCCGTGGCGTGAACAACGGTGGTTGGGACCCGAACTCCAACAACTTCCACCTGTACACGATCGTGATCGGCTCGCAGACGCTGCACGCCACCGGCTACGCGATGGGCGTGGCCAAGGACGGCGCGGACTCGGCCGTGATCGCGTACTTCGGGGACGGCGCCTCCAGCCAGGGCGACGTCGCGGAGGCGTTCACCTTCTCGGCGGTCTACAACGCGCCGGTGGTGTTCTTCTGTCAGAACAACCAGTGGGCCATCTCCGAGCCCACCGAGCGGCAGACCCGCGTCCCGCTCTACCAGCGCGCCCAGGGCTACGGCTTCCCGGGCGTGCGGGTGGACGGCAACGACGTGCTGGCCTGCCTCGCGGTGACCCGGGCCGCCCTGGAGCGGGCCCGCAGCGGTCAGGGCCCGATGCTGGTCGAGGCGTACACCTACCGGATGGGCGCGCACACCACCTCCGACGACCCGACGCGCTACCGCGCCGACGAGGAGCGGGAGCTGTGGGAGGCCAAGGACCCGATCCTGCGGCTGCGGACGTACCTGACCCGCGAGGAGTTCGCGGACGAGGAGTTCTTCACCGCCCTTGAGCAGGAGTCGGACGCGCTGGCCAAGCGGGTGCGGGACGCGGTGCGGTCGATGCCCGACCCCGACCACATGGCGATCTTCGAGAACATCTACGCCGACGGGCACGCGCTCGTCGACGAGGAGCGCGCCCAGTTCGCCGCGTACCAGGCTTCGTTCGCCGAGGAGGGTCACTGACATGGCTGCCGGTTCCACCGAGAAGCTGTCGATCGTCAAGGCGATCAACGCATCCCTGCGCAAGTCCCTGGAGACCGACAACAAGGTCGTGATCATGGGTGAGGACGTCGGCAAGCTCGGCGGCGTCTTCCGGGTCACCGACGGGTTGCAGAAGGACTTCGGCGAGGAGCGGGTCATCGACACCCCGCTCGCCGAGTCCGGCATCGTCGGCACCGCCATCGGCCTCGCGCTGCGCGGCTACCGCCCGGTCGTGGAGATCCAGTTCGACGGGTTCGTCTTCCCCGCGTACGACCAGATCGTCACGCAGCTCGCGAAGATGCACGCCCGCGCGCTCGGCAAGGTCAAGATGCCGGTCGTCATCCGCATTCCCTACGGCGGTGGCATCGGCGCCGTCGAGCACCACAGCGAGTCGCCCGAGGCGCTGTTCGCGCACGTCGCGGGGTTGAAGTGCGTCTCGCCCTCGAACGCGTCCGACGCGTACTGGATGATGCAGCAGGCCATCGCCAGCGACGACCCGGTCATCTACTTCGAGCCCAAGCGGCGCTACCACGACCGCTCCGAGGTCAACACCTCCGCGATCCCCGGCCCGCTGCACGCGGCCCGGGTGGAGCGGGCCGGCACCGACCTGACGCTCGCGGCCTACGGGCCCATGGTCAAGGTCTGCCGGGACGCCGCCGCGGCGGCTGCCGAGGAGGGCAAGTCGATCGAGGTGCTCGACCTGCGGTCGATCTCGCCGATCGACTTCGACGGGATCGAGGAGTCGGTGCGCAAGACCGGCCGGCTGGTCATCGTGCACGAGGCGCCGGTCTTCTTCGGCTCCGGTGCCGAGGTGGCCGCGCGGATCACCGAGCGGTGCTTCTACCACCTGGAGGCACCGGTGCTGCGGGTCGGCGGGTTCCACGCGCCGTACCCGCCGTCCCGGCTTGAGGACGAGTACCTGCCGGGGCTTGACCGGGTGCTCGACGCCGTTGACCGAGCGTTGGCGTACTGAGGGCCTGAGGAGCAGCGAAGATGAGCAACACCGCACAGCGCTTCCGTGAGTTCAAGATGCCCGACGTGGGCGAGGGACTGACCGAGGCGGAGATCCTCAAGTGGTACGTCAAGGTCGGTGACACGGTCACCGACGGCCAGTCCGTCTGCGAGGTGGAGACGGCGAAGGCGGCCGTCGAACTGCCCATCCCCTTCGACGGCGTGGTGCACGAGCTGCGCTTCGACGAGGGCGTGACCGTCGACGTCGGCACCGTGATCATCTCCGTGGACACCCAGCCGGGCGCGGGCCCCGTCGAGCCGGCGGCCCCCGCGGGCGGCCAGGCGGCGCCGGCGGCCGAGCCCACGGCCGAGCAGGGCGGCGACGAGCCCGAGCAGCAGGGCCGGCAGGCCGTGCTCGTCGGGTACGGGGCGGCGCCGTCCTCCACCAAGCGCCGGCCCCGCAAGGCGCAACCGGCCCAGCAGGCGGCCCCCTCCTCGGTGGCCGCCGCGCTCCAGCAGGAGCTGAACGGGCACGGGGCGGCCCCGGCCGCTCCGGCGCCGGCCCCCGCGCCGGCCGCGCCCGCGGCCCCGCAGGCCCCGGCCGGCGCGCGTCCGCTGGCCAAGCCGCCGGTGCGCAAGCTGGCCAAGGACCTCGGCATCGACCTCGCGAGCGTCACGCCCACCGGCGACGGCGGCGTGATCACCCGCGAGGACGTGCACGCGGCGGCCAGCGCCACGGCCCCGCAGGCGGCCCCGTCGCAGGCAGCCGTGGCCGGGGCCCAGCCGGTGGCCGCGACGACCGGCGCCGAGCCGGCCGTGGCCGGCGGCGAGGTCCGGGTGCCGATCAAGGGCGTACGGAAGGCCACCGCGCAGGCGATGGTGGCCAGCGCCTTCACCGCGCCGCACGTCACCGAGTTCATCACGGTGGACGTCACGCGCACGATGAAGCTGGTCCAGGACCTCAAGCAGGACCCGGAGATGGCGGGGCTGCGGATCAACCCGCTGCTCCTGATCGCCAAGGCGTTCCTGGTGGCCATCAAGCGCAACCCGGAGATCAACGCGGCCTGGGACGAGGCGAACCAGGAGATCGTCCACAAGGACTACGTGAACCTGGGCATCGCCGCGGCCACGCCGCGCGGTCTGATCGTCCCGAACATCAAGGACGCGGGCCGCAAGACGCTGCCGGAGCTGGCCACGTCGCTGGCCGACCTGGTCGCGACCGCCCGCGAGGGCAAAACCACGCCGGCGGCGATGTCGGGCGGCACGGTGACCATCACCAACGTCGGCATCTTCGGCGTCGACACCGGCACGCCCATCCTCAACCCGGGCGAGTCCGCGATCCTCGCGATCGGCACGATCAAGCTCCAGCCGTGGGTGCACAAGGGCAAGGTGAAGCCGCGCCAGGTGACCACCCTCGCGCTCTCCTTCGACCACCGCCTGGTGGACGGCGAGTTGGGCTCGAAGGTGCTCGCCGACGTGGCGGCGGTCCTGGAGAACCCCGGGAAGCGGCTCATCACCTGGGGCTGACGCCCCGAGGTGACCGAGGGGGCTCACCGCCGCCCCCGCGCCGCCGGGACCGGGGCGTGACGGCGGCGTAGACCGAACCAGGGGCCCGGGCGCACGCGATGCGCCCGGGCCCCTGGCATGCCCGGACTTCCGGCATGCCCGGGCCTGACCGCGTCCGGCCCTGACCGTGTCCTGTTACGGCCTCCGGTGTGCCCGGCCCTGCCCGTGCGCCGCCCTGGCCTGGTGCCCCCGCTGGCCGTGCGCCGCGCGCTCACCGGCGTCCGGCCGGCCTGGCGGCGCTCGCGCCCGGCGGTACGACCCGGCCCCCGCGCTTGTCGTACCGGTCGTCCCCGAAGCACCCGATCGGCCGCTCTGGGGCGGGGCGGGGCGCGGGTGGCGTGCGGGCGGGGCGCGTACGGGGGCGGCGGGTGGCCGGGCAGGGCGCGCCGGTGGCTCCGGCGCGTGGCGGGCGAACTGCCTCGACGGTGTCCACCCGTTGGGCGTCGATGATCAGAAACGCGCTCAGATACCGCTAAGGTAAGGCTAGCCTTGCTTCTGAACTTGGTGCTGAGGAACTGCCGATGACGCTGGCCCTTGCCCCGGCCTGCCCGCCCGACGACGCCACCGCCCCGACCTGCGCGCACCTGCTCGCCCGTGGCTACGAACGCCTGGCCGCGCTCTGCGAGCCGCTCCACCTGGACGTCCGACGGCCCACCGAGGCACCGATACCAACTCCCGGCGCCGCGTACCCATATTCCGAACACACCGCTCGCGCCAGCAATGCTGACGAGCACTCAGCCACCACGTCCCACCGCCCCACCCTCGAACAGCTCGCCACCGAGACCGAGTTGCTCGCCGCCTTCCTGGACGCCGAGGCGGCCCGCATCGCCGCCGCCGGTGACGCCGTCCCGCGCCGGCACGCCGTCGCGGCGCGCGCCCTGCACGGCTGCCTGTGGTCGGTGTCGCTGCTGCTCAGCGGCGTGTGGTACCTCGAACGCCGGGTGCCGCTGCTGGACCAACGCGCGGTCCGCTGCGACCTGTCCAGCAACCGGTACGAGGTCACCCCGGGCGGCTTCCTCTGCCTGCCGGACGACCCGGCGGCCGGACTGCCCGGGGTGCGGACCGTGCCGGACGAGGAGGCACTGCGCGCGGAGCTGCGGGACGGCTTCGCCGCGCTGGTGGGGCCGTTGCTCGCCGCGATCGGCCCGTGGTTCCGGCGCGGCCCGCGCGCCCTGTGGGGGATGGCCGGCGACGACCTGGTCTCCGGCATCTGGACGCTGGGCCGGCTGCTCGGCGAGGAGGAGCACGCGGCGCGCCTGGCCGGTGAGGTGCTGCCACACGCCATCGCGCCCTACCCCGACGGCGCGGGCTTCCGCCGCCTGACCGGCGCCACCGGCCGCGCCCATCTGACCCGCACCCGTACCGGCTGCTGCCTGTACTACGCGATCCGCCCCGCCGAAGCCTGCGGAACCTGCCCCAGGACGGGGGACGCGGAGCGGCTGCGGCGGCTTGAGGGCTGAAAATGCCGGGCCGTGTGGGGCGGGTGCTGATTCGATGGACGCATGAGTAGCGACGGACGTGCGACTGACGACAGCGGTGCGGTCCCGACCCGCACCATCGGCATCTTCCTCTTCCCCGCGGTGGAGGAGTTGGACGCGATCGGCCCCTACGAGGTCCTGGCGTACTGGACCTACCACTACCCCGACGACAACTGGCGCGTGCTCACCTTCTCCGCCGACGGCGCGCCCGTGACCTGCGCGAAGGGCCTGACCGTCCAGGCTCACCGCAGCGAGGCCGAACTGCCCGATCTCGACGTGCTGATCTACCCCGGCGGCCGGGGCACCCGCCCGGTCCTCACCGACCAGGCCCACCTGGACTGGGTGGCCCGCCAGCGCGAGCGGGTCCCGCTGATGGTCAGCGTGTGCACGGGCGCCCTGGTGTACGCGGCGGCCGGCCTCCTCGCCGGCCGCCCGGCCACCACCCACTGGGCCTCCCTCGACCGCCTCCGCGAACTCGACCCGACCATCGACGTCCGCCCCGACGAACGCTTCGTGGACGACGGCGACCTGGTAACCAGCGCGGGCATCTCCGCCGGCATCGACATGACCCTCCACCTCGTCGGCCGCCTGGCCTCGCCGGAACGGGCGGAGGCGGTCCGCAAGGGGCTGGAGTACGAGCCTCGGCCGCCGGTGCTCGCGGGGTAGCGGCGGGGGCGTCGCGCCCAGCGCGGCGCCGCCGAACGCCCACACCTCACCCAGCACGCCGCCGAACTGGGCCCCGGAGTAGGGGGATACTCGCCCCGGCCAGGGCTGCTGGGGGCTGTCCGGCGGATCATCCATCAGAGGAAGAGTTCCCGGGCTCGACGGGCCACCTCGTCCGGCGCGAGGTCTCCCTCGGCGTCGCCCAGCATGATGGTGGAGCCCTGAATCCTGACCTGCGACAGGGACCGTGTCTGTGTCTTCCACGGAGTCACGGTGGTCGCGATACGCCTTCGGATCCGTACCTGAGCCACTACGGGCCGCTCCCACCATGAGCGCCAGCTCGACGTCGCGGCTCCTTGACCTCCACCAAGCTTGAGGTTGGACGATCTCCTGGAGTGGTCCGCACGAAGCGGAGCTCGGGGATGAAGGGCAGGCCAGTGGAGACAGCCACCGAATGGATCAGGAAGAACTCCCATGTGCTCCTGAACAGGAAGCCTGACGAGCCACTGGACGATGTACGGCCGCTCGCCCCGATGGTGCGGGACGCCAAGATCGTGGCGCTTGGAGCGGCTGCCCGAGAGACACGCGAACTGTCGGACGTCGCGCATCGCATCGTGCGGCTGTTGGTGGAAGAAGAGGGGTTTCGCTCCCTCGCGTTGGAGGGCGACGACCCCGGTCGCCTCGGCCTGGACGTCTATGTCGCCACCGGCGACGGAGACCCCCGTTCCCTGCTGGGAAGGGCACGGCCGTTCTGGCAGACCGCCGAAATCCTCGCCCTCGTCCGCTGGATGCGGTCGTACAACAAGGATCACCCAGGCGACCCCGTACGTTTCGCCCGGCTCCCTGCCGAGCCGGTTCGGCATGCCACACGGCTCGATGGCCTGGCCGAGCTGGAACGTACGCTGGCCGACGGTGTGAGCTGGTGGCAGCAGCTCACCGGCGACAAGGTCGTCTACTGGGGCGGCATGGCACACACCGCCGTCGGTGCCCCGCGTGCCGTGTCCCCCTCCGAGCCCCTGGAGTCGCACCAGAGCATGGGCGGATACCTGCGTGAACGACTGGGTCCGGGCTACCGGTCCGTGGGCCTGACCATGGGGCACGGTTCGATCGGCCAACCACTGCCCACTCCACCCCCGGACTTCGTCGACAGCGTGCTGCATGCCGCCGCCGAGAACAGGTCGGGATACGTCCTGGATCTGGGCACACCGCGACCCGAGCCGATCCGCCGCCTCCTGGACGCCCCGACGCGCACGCGGTTGATCGGCCCGTTCTACGACCCCCGGGAGGACGCGGCTTACCACATGTCGGGCGGGTCACTCGCGAGTTGGTTCGACATCATCGTCCACACGCCAGAGGTGACACCGTCCCGGCCTCTGCGCTGATCGCTGCCCGGCCCCCGCCCAGGGGCCGGCCCCCGCGCGGGCCTCCGCGCAGGTCCCCGCCCAGGGCCCCCGCTCAACCCTGCGGGCGGGCGATGCTCTCGTACATGCGGGTCGCGCTGTCCGCGCCGTGGCCGGCCCGGATCTGCCGGTCCATCAACTCCCGGAGCAGGGCCGGGACCTCCGGGCTGATGCCCTGGTCCTCGCTGACGTGCACGATGTGGTGGAGGGCCGACCGGTTGAATTCCAGGCTCTGCAACTCGGCCGTGTAGTCACCCTTGTCGATGAATTCGGCGGCTCCGTCCGCGGCGGACGCCATGGCCTGGACGAACGGCACGTAATACGCGGCGAATTCCTTCGCCGATACGCCTGCGGTGCCGATGAGCGCGGCGCCGTGGTAATAGCCGGCGAACATGGCGTACATGCCGGAGAGCAACGCCGTCTCGTACAGCGCCGACGTGCCCACGTCCGCGCCGACGTGCTTGCTGGTGCCCAGGCGCTCCAGGGCGGCGCGGTGGGTGTCGAACAGGTGCTGCGGGCCGCTGTAGAAGAGCTGCGCCTCGGGCTGACCGATCATGGTCGGCACGGCCATGATCGCGCCGCCGAGGTAGTCGGCGTCGTGCTCGGCCAGCCAGGTGGAGAGCTCCCTCGCGTCGGTGGGCGTGAACGTGGTCAGCATCGCCACCGTGCGTCCGGCCAGCGACGACACGGCCGGGGCCAGCGCCTCGCGGACTGAGTCCTTGTCGAAGAGGCAGACCACGACCAGCGGGCTGGCCTCGATCGCCGCGGACAGCTCCGGCGCCTCGACCGCGCCGCCGGCGACCAGGTCGCCCGCCCGGCCGGGGGTGCGGTTCCACACGGTGGTCGGGTGGCCGCCGGCGACGAAGGCCGCGGCCAGCGCCCTCCCCATCGCGCCGAGGCCTAGCACGGTGACGGGGGCGGGCGTCAAGGAATTCACGTTCATGAGGGCACTCCTGGAGTGGGTGTGGGCATGGACGGACGGAAGAAGAGAGGGAAGCGGAAAGACCGAAAGGGGAAAGGGAGGGGAGGGTGGGGGGAGTCCGCGGCGGATGCCGGCGGAATACGCCCCGGAGTGCGACCGAGGACCAGAAAGCGGCCGTGCCATTCCCCCGGACCCGGGCGGCGGGCCCACCGGAATTCCCCGGGCGTGTGGTCATCGTTTCGCGGGCCGGCGCGGCCCACAAGTACCGACTTCGAGGTGCGCGCTAACCCTCCGGTAAGCGAGTCCGGTCCACTGCGGTCGGCCTCGCCCCGTAGGCGACCGGCCCCGGCGCGGGAGGACGCGGCCCCGGCGCGGGGAGCGTGCGGCCGGCCTTCGGCCGCCCTGGCCTGGTGCGCCGGCGCACCAGGCGCTGGCGGAGGGAGTGCGTCCGGATGGCGGACGCGCCCTTCGCAGGCATCCCTGTTGTATCTATCGTGTGTGCATGGCCCCTGCATCTACCGTCCCCGCCCGGCCGCCGGCCCCGCAGACCTCCTCCAACCCGACACCCACCCCCGCCCCGGCCTCCTCTCCCCAACCCGTCGGCAGCGGCGCGCCGGCCGGTGACGTCGGCGCGGGATGCGCCGCCCCGCGCGCGGGCGCCGGTGGTTCCGCCGCCGACCGGGTGTACGCGTACGTCAAGCAGGCCGTCCTGGAGCGCCACTACGAGGGCGGCACGCTGCTCACCGAGGGGGACCTGGCCGAGGCCGTCGGCGTTTCCCGCACGCCGGTGCGCGAGGCGCTGCTGCGGCTTGAGGTGGAAGGGCTGATCAGGCTCTACCCGAAGAAGGGCGCCCTGGTGCTGCCGGTCTCCGCGCAGGAGATCGCCGACGTGGTGGAGACCCGGCTGCTGGTCGAGGAGCACGCCGCGCGCAAGGCGGTGCCCGCCCCCACCGAGTTGATCAGCCGCCTTGAGGAGTTGCTCGACCAGCAGCGGGCCCAGGCCGCCGCCGGCGACCTGGCCGCCCTGGTCGCCAGCGACCGCTGCTTCCACGCCACCATCGTGCGCAGCGCCGGCAACCAGATCCTGGAGCGCCTCTACGACCAGTTGCGCGACCGCCAACTCCGGATGGGCGTCGCCGTGATGCACGCCCACCCGGACCGGGTGGCCAAGAGCATCGCCGAGCACGCGGAGATCCTGGCCGCGCTGCGCGCCGGCGACGCGGACGCCGCGGCGGCGGCCGTGCACCAGCACGTGAGCTGGGTGCGCCACCTGGCCCGGGGTGAGGACCGGTGAGCGCGCCGGGAGAGATACGGACTAGCGACGCGAAGGGGCTGCCGGGCGACCCACCCGGCGGGCGCCGTGCCGTGGCCGTCTGGGGCCTGGGCGTCGCCGTCTACTTCGTGGCCATCACCTTCCGCACCAGCCTGGGCGTCGCGGGCATCGACGCGGCCGACCGGTTCCACATCAACGCCTCGGCCCTGTCCACCTTCTCCATCCTGCAACTCCTGGTCTACGCCGGCATGCAGATCCCGGTCGGCCTGCTGGTGGACCGGCTCGGCACCAAGAAGGTGCTGGTCCTGGGCGCCGTGCTGTTCACCGTGGGGCAGTTCGGCTTCGCGCTCTCGCACTCGTACGGCATGGCGTTGGCCTCGCGCGCGCTGCTCGGCTGTGGTGACGCGATGACCTTCATCAGCGTGCTGCGGCTCGGCGCGCGCTGGTTCCCGGCCCGGCGTGGCCCGCTCGTCGCGCAGATCGCCGCGCTGATCGGCATGGCCGGCAACCTCATCTCGACGCTGCTGCTGGCGCGGCTGCTGCACGACCTGGGCTGGACGCCGACGTTCGCCGGCAGCGCGCTCGGCGGCGTGCTGGTGCTGGTGTTGGTGCTGCTGTTCCTGCGCGACCACCCGCCGGGCCACGAGCCCGAGCCGCATCCGCACGTCGGCAAGGGCTTCGTCCGCAACCAGGTCGCCGCGGCCTGGCGGGAGCCCGGCACCCGGCTCGGCATGTGGACGCACTTCACCACGCAGTTCCCCGCGATGGTGTTCCTGCTGCTGTGGGGGATGCCGTTCCTGGTCGAGGCGCAGGGCCGGTCGCGCGCCGAGGCGGGCGAGTTGCTGACCCTGGTGGTGCTCTCCAACATGGCGATCGGCCTGGTCTACGGGCAGGTCATCGCCCGGCACCACGCCGCGCGGGCCCCGCTGGCGCTGGGCACCGTCGCCGCCACGGCGCTGCTGTGGGCCAGCGTGTTGGCCTGGCCGGAGCGGCACGCGCCGACGGCCCTGTTGATCGTGTTGTGCGTCGTGCTCGGCGCGTGCGGCCCCGCGTCGATGATCGGCTTCGACTTCGCGCGCCCGGCCAACCCACCGGAGCGCCTGGGCACCGCGTCGGGCATCGTCAACATGGGCGGCTTCATGGCCTCGATGGCCACCCTGCTCGCCGTGGGCGTGCTCCTCGACGCGACCGGTCACAACTTCCGGATCGCCTTCGCCTCGGTCTTCTTCCTGCAGGCGCTCGGCCTGTCCCAGATGCTGCGGCTGCGCGGCCGGGCGCACCGGCGCGAGCGCGAACACGTGGTCGCCAGCCGTGTGGAGGCGGTGCACGTACCGGCCTGAGGGCCGCCGCCGGCGGTGGCGGGCTGGGCCTCCGCGTCTCCGCAGGTCTCCGCGCGTCTGCGTGCGTCTCGCGCGTCCGCGTCCGCGTGCGCCGCGCGGCGTGTTCGCACGTCGCGGTCGCCGCGTCGCACGCCGCCCGCGTGCCCGCGCACGGGGGCGGGGGACACCCCGTGGCCGCGGGCACAAGCGTCGGGTCGTGACGGAGGGTTCGCGAAACGTTACGGCGGGTGGGTCGGTGGTGCCGGGGCGTACCGGCTACGGCGTGATGGCGAAGTTGGCCAGGATCGCTTCCGCGAGCGGCCGGTCGCCGTCGATCTTCACCTTGTCGGCCACCGCCGTGTGGCGCACCCGGCCGGCCGCGAGCCGCAGGTAGGTCTCCCAGTCCAGGCTGATCGTCACCGCGGGGCCGAGCGAGACGCTGGCGTCGAGCTTGCCGTTGCCGTCCGCGTCCACCCGCACCGTGCGCATGAACTCCAGCGGGCCCGTCACGTCGAAGACCACGGCCGCGTTGGCGGGCGCCTTCGCGCGCTGCGCGACCACCCCGGGCAGGCCCTTGAGCAGCACGTCGCGGGTGATGTGCGCGCCGGGCGAGTCCAGGTTGCCGGGCTGGTCGAGGGCCCGGCGCAGGTCCTGTTCGTGCACCCACACGTCCAGGGCGCGGGTGGTCAGCGCCCGGGAGAGGGTGACCTCGCCGACCGGGCTGCGCACGAGGGTCTCCGGATCGCGCTTCTCGTTCCGCAACTGCCGCGAGCGGCGGATGATCGTGTACTCCAGTTCGGAGGTCATCTCGGGCGCGGTGTGGCAGCGCCGCACGTCGACCTGGACCTCCACGTACCGCGCGAACTCGCTGTTCACGTGGTAGAGATCGCGCGGCAGGCTGTGTATCGGGCGCGGGTCGCCGAGCATTTCGCACTCGAAGCCGATGACGTGTGAGACGACGTCACGCACCGACCATCCCGGGCACTCGGTGGCCCGGTTCCACTCCCCCTCGACGAGGGGGTTCACCAACTCGGATATCGCTTCGATGGAGTGCGTCCATGCGTCGATGGCAGGTTGCAGGCTGGGATGGACGGTCACGGGACCCCTCGGGCGGTTCGTACGCGGGCTGGGTGCTGTTTGGCAGTTAAGTTACGCTGCGCACGGGCACCCCGGCAGTGCTTTCCAGACTGATCGTAGGCCCGGTTGGACAGCTCGATCGTCGAGAGCGGTGGTAATGTGCGCGCTTCACTGATCCAGATCGGTGTGGACCCGGACGAGCCGGTGGAATCCCGGCGAGAGCGTGCGGCCACCTTCGTACGGGACACCCACCGGCAAACCGGCGCGGACCTCGTCGTGCTCCCCGAGCTGTGGACCGTGGGGGCCTTCGCCTACCGGGAGTTCGCGCCGCGGGCCGAGGCCCTTGACGGGCCGACGGCCACGGCCATGTCGGCCGCGGCCCGCGACGCCGGCGTCTGGCTGCACGCCGGGTCGATCGTGGAGCGGGCGCCCGCGGCCGAGGGCCAACCCACCACCGACGACGGCGCGACGCTGTTCAACACCTCGCTCGTCTTCGACCCGTCGGGCGCGCTGGTGCGCACGTACCGCAAGATCCACCGGTTCGGCTTCGACAAGGGCGAGGCGGTGCTGATGGGCGCCGGCACCGAGGTGGTCACGGCGGCCCTGCCGGAGACCACCATCGGCCTGGCGACCTGTTACGACCTGCGCTTTCCCGAGCTGTTCCGGCTCCTGGTGGACGCGGGCGCCGAACTGCTGGTGATCCCCGCCGGTTGGCCCGAGCGGCGCCGCGAGCACTGGACGCTGCTGGCCCGCGCCCGCGCGGTGGAGAACCAGGCGTACGTGCTGGCCTGCGGCTCGGCCGGTACGAACGGGGGCGTCCCGCAGGCGGGCCACAGCATCGTCGTGGACCCGTGGGGCGAGGTGCTGGCCGAGGCGGACGCGACGGAGTCGGTGCTCACGGTCGACCTGGACCTGTCCCGGGTGGCGCGCACCCGGGCGGACTTCCCGGCCCTGCGCGACCGGGTGTTGGGCGCCCGCTAGGCCCTTGCCCGGTCCACCGGGCGGCAGCCCTATCGTCCCGTTCCTCCTGTGGCCGAGGTGGCCGAGGTGGCAGCGGCGGAAGCCGGCCCGGGCTGACAGGATGGGAGACCAGCACAGACCGAGCGGCGCCCGGCGCGGGCCGTGCGCCACCACCGCGACCGACCTCGGGGGGTAACGCCATGACGCACGCGAATCCGTACGGCACGCCCCAGGGCGGACAGGGCGGCCAGAACCCCTACGGCGGACAGGGCGGCCCGGACCCGTACGGCGGTCAGGGCGGCGCGAACCCGTACGGCCAGCAGGGCGGGCCGGGCCCGTACGCCGCCCCCAGCGGGCCGAACCCGTACGCGACGCCCCAGGGGCAACCCGGTTACGGCTACCCGCACAGCGCCCAGGGCCAGCCCAGCTACGGCTACCCGCCGCTGAACATCGCCCAGCCGGTCTACGGCGGCTACCCGCAACAGCTCGGCGGGCACGTCCCAGTCCCCGACGCGCCCCACGGGTACGACCCGTACGGCCGGCCGTACTCCGACAAGTCACGGGTGATCGCCGGCGTGCTGCAGATCCTCTTCGGCTGGGTGGGCGCCGGCCGGTTCTACACCGGGCACGTCGGCATGGCCGTCGCCCAGCTCGTCACCTGCGGCGGGCTGCTGGTGTGGGGCCTGGTCGACGGCATCGTGCTGCTCGCCAGCGACGACAAGACCGACGCGCGGGGTCGGCTGCTGCGCGCCTGACCGCCGCCGGAACGCGGGCCCGTGGCTGCGGGACGCCGGGGCCGGCGGTGACCGGTGGGGACGGTGGGGCCGGGGAATGCGCGCGGGGCCGGTGCTGTTGGATGGGGACATGGCTTCACGTGCGCGCGTAAGGGCCCCCGAACTGATCGGTGCGGGCGGCTGGCTGAACACCGGCGGCAGCGACCTGACCCTCGCTGACCTGCGAGGACGCATCGTCATCCTGGATTTTTGGACGTTCTGTTGCGTCAACTGCCTGCACGTGCTCGACGAGCTGCGCGAGCTTGAGGAGAAGCACCGGGACACCGTGGTGATCGTCGGCGTGCACTCGCCGAAGTTCGTGCACGAGGCCGAGCACCAGGCCGTCGTGGACGCCACCGAGCGGTACGAGGTGCGCCACCCCGTCCTGGACGACCCCGACCTCGCCACCTGGAAGCAGTACGCGGTCCGCGCCTGGCCCACCCTCGTCGTCATCGACCCCGAGGGGTACGTGGTGGCACAGCACGCCGGCGAGGGCCACGCGCACGCGATCGAGCGGCTCGTGGAGGAGCTGGAGGCCACCCACGAGGCGAAGGGCACGCTGCGGCGCGGCGCCGGCCCGTACGTCGAGCCCGAGCCCGTCCCCGGCGACCTGCGCTTCCCCGGCAAGGTCATCCAGCTCCCCGGCGGCAACCTGCTGGTCTCCGACTCCACCCGGCACGCCCTGGTGGAGCTGGCCCCCGACGGCGAGACCGTGGTGCGGCGGATCGGCAGCGGCGAGCGCGGCCTGGCCGACGGGGACGCGCGGACCGCCAGGTTCAACGAGCCGCAGGGCCTCGCGCTGCTGCCGGCAGGCCCCGACGGCAGCCAGCGGGTGGTCGTCGCCGACACCGTCAACCACGCCCTGCGCACCTTCGACCCGGCCACCGGCACCGTCGAGACCATCGCCGGCACCGGCCGCCAGTGGTGGCAGGGCGCGCCGACCTCCGGCCCGGCCCGCGAGGTGGACCTGTCCTCGCCGTGGGACGTGGCCTACTTCGCCGACCGGCTGTGGATCGCCATGGCCGGCGTCCACCAGTTGTGGACGTACGACCCGGTCGCCGGCACCGTCCGGGCCGCCGCCGGCACCACCAACGAGGGCCTGGTGGACGGGCCGGCCGAGCAGGCGTGGTTCGCCCAGCCGTCCGGCCTCGCCGCCACCGCCGACCGGCTGTGGATCGCCGACTCGGAGACCTCCGCCCTGCGCTACGTCGAGCGCGACCCGCGGGCGGCCGACGCGGCGGGCGGGGCGGACGCGGTGGACGCGGTGGACGCGGTGGACGCGACGGACGCTTCAGAGACGGCCGACGCGGCGGACGCCTTCGTGGTGCGCACCGCCGTCGGCACCGGCCTCTTCGACTTCGGCCACCGCGACGGCCCGGCCGAGCAGGCGCTGTTCCAGCACCCGCTGGGCGTCACCGCGCTGCGCGACGGCAGCGTCGCCGTCAGCGACACGTACAACAAGGCGCTGCGCCGCTACGACCCGGCCACCGGCGAGGTCAGCACGCTGGCGACCGACCTGCGCGAGCCGTCGGGCGCGGTGCTGGTCGGGGACGACATCGTGGTGGTCGAGTCCGCCCGGCACCGACTGACCCGGCTGCGGCTGCCCGAGGAGGCGGTGCGCGTCGAGTCCGTCGCGCACCGCACGCGGCGCGCGGCCACCGAGGTCGCCCCGGGCACGCTCCGGCTCGACGTGGTCTTCCAGGCCCCGACCGGCCAGAAGCTGGACACCCGGTACGGCCCGTCCACCCGGCTGCTGGTCAGCGCGACCCCGCCGGAGCTGCTGATCGACGGGGCGGGCGCGGGCGCGGACCTCAGCCGCGAGCTGCGGCTGGCCGACGGCGTCAGCGAGGGCGTCCTGCACGTCTCGGCGATGGCCGCCTCCTGCGACGACGCCCCCGACATCGCCTACCCGGCCTGCCACGTCCACCAGCAGGACTGGGGCGTCCCGGTCCGCGTCACACCGGCCGGCGCGGACCGGCTGCCGCTGGTCCTGGCGGGCCTGGACGCGGAGTCGGGTCCGGACGCGGAGTAGCGGAGCCCCCGCGCGGGGGGCGGCGGAGCGGCAGGACGAGGAAGCCCGGGCACGCGCCGAGAGGTCGCGCCCGGGCTGACGCGTGTCCGGTGCGGCGCGTGGCGCGGGAGTCAGGCGCGGAGTCCGGCGCCGGGCGGCCGTGCCAATCCGCGGGCCCGTCAGCCGCGAAGTACAGGTGAGGAGTCCGGGCCCACCGGTCTCCTGACCGAAGGGCGGACCCCGTGCTCACCTTGATCCTGATCGGACTGCTGGGAGGTCTCATCACGGCGGTCTCGCCGTGCATCCTGCCGGTCCTGCCCGTCGTCTTCCTGGCCGGCGGACCGGGCGGGCAGGAGCCACCACCGGGCGGCGCCCGGCGCGCGAGGGCGCGCGGTCGGGCGGCCGGGGTGGGCGGGCGCGCGGGGGGCGCGGTCGCCACCGCCGACGCGGGCCAGGAAGGGGACCCGGGGACGGCCCGGCGGACCCGGAACCGGCGGCCGTACGCCGTCGTGGCGGGCCTCGTCGTCAGTTTCAGCTTCTTCGCCCTGCTCGGCGTGACGCTGATCTCCGCGCTGGGGCTGCCCGACGACATCCTGCGTTACGTCGGCCTGACGCTGCTGGTCCTCATCGGCCTCGGGCTGGTCTTCCCCCGGGTGGAGAGCCTGTTGGAGCGCCCGTTCGCGCGCATCCCGCAGCGCCAGGTGGGCAAGGAGGGCAGCGCGTTCGCGCTCGGGGCGGGCCTCGGGCTGCTGTACGTGCCCTGCGCGGGCCCGGTCCTCGCGGCGATCACCGTCGCCGGGGCGCGCGGCCGGATCAGTGTCGACATCGTCGCGCTGACCGTCTCCTTCGCCGTCGGCACCGCCATTCCACTGTTGGCCTTCGCGCTCGCCGGGCGCCGGGTCTCCGAGCGCGTCGCCGCCTTCCGCACCCGCGCCCGTGGCCTGCGGATCGCGGCGGGCACCGTGATGATCGTGCTGGCCGCCGCGCTGGCCTTCGACGTCACCGCCGCCATCCAGCGCTCCCTGCCCGACTACACGGCCTCCGCGCGGCGCGGCATCGAGGACAGCGACACCGCCCGGCAGAAGCTCTCCGGCCTCTACGGCAAGGAGAACAAGGAACTCTCCCGGTGCGAGGACGGCGTCGACGAGCTGCGCTCCTGCGGCAGGGCCCCGAGCCTCAAGGGCATCACCACGTGGCTCAACACCCCGCAGGGACGGCCGGTGAGGCTGGAGGCGCTGCGCGGCAAGGTCGTCCTCATCGACTTCTGGACCTACTCGTGCGTCAACTGCCAGCGCAGCCTGCCGCACATCAAGGCGTGGGACCGCGCCTACCGCGACGCGGGGCTGCGGGTGATCGGGGTGCACTCACCCGAGTTCGCGTTCGAGAAGAACGCGTCGAACGTCGCCGACCAGACGCGGAAGATGGGCATCGACTACCCGGTGGCCCTCGACAACAAGCTCGCTACCTGGGACAACTACCGCAACCGGTACTGGCCCGCGAAGTACCTCATCGACTCCGCCGGCACCGTCCGCTACTTCCGCTTCGGTGAGGGCAAGTACGAGCAGACCGAGGGCCTGATCCGCGACCTCCTCCGGCAGGCCGACCCCGGTGCGCGGCTGCCCGCCGCGACGACGGGCCGCACCGACGACCTCACCGAGGACCGCACCCCCGAGACGTACCTGAGCACCCACCGCATCGACCGTTACGCCGGTGATCCGCTGGCGGCGGACAAGGCCAAGCGGTACCGCCTCCCCGCCGACCTGCCCCGCGACGCGGTCGCCCTGGGCGGCACCTGGACGGCCGGGTACGAGCACTTCACCGCGGGCCCGGGGGCGCGGATCGCCCTGGACTACCGGGCCAGGAAGGTCCATCTGGTCCTCGCCGGTCAGGGTCCGGTGGAGGTCCTGGTGGACGGCAGGCTCACCCGGACGATCCAGGTCGACGGGACCCCCACGCTCCACACGCTCGTCGACGAGGACGACGCGCACCGGGCCCGCCTTGAGGTGCGCCCCGCTCCGGGGATCGAGGCGTACGCCTTCACCTTCGGCTGATCCGACCGGCGGCCGGGCGGCGGGCCCGCTCGGCCGCCCCCCACTGAGTCGGCTGGCCTCCCTAACCCGGCTGACCCCACCAACACGACTGACCCCATCAACACGACGGCGCGGATGTCGGCCCCGACCGGGCCGACATCCGCGCCGCGCGCGTGCGTGCCGGGCGCTAGCCGGGCAGTTCCAACGCCGCCACCGGCTCGGTCGTCGGGCGTGGCGAGCCGCCCGCGGGCTCCACGGTGATGCCCATGCCGCGCGCGCCGTCCACGGCACCGCTCATGACGGCACTGGTGCCGGTGCCGCCACGACCCAGCAGCCCGGCCGGGCGCATGACCCCGCCGTCGTCGAACCACATCTGGTAGACCCTGTCCGCCGGCAGCCGCCGGGCGTCGGCGATCACGGCGGCCCGGTCCTGGGAGCGGGAGGCGACGACGGTGGCGACGCCGCCGTCCTCGATCCGGCCGCTGGTCATGGCGGCGTCCGGCGCCGCGAGCACCCGGGCCAGCGCCCGCGCCTGCCGCTGGACCCGTTCGGCGCCGTCGCGGGCCTGCTCGGCCTCGTGGTGCTGCCAGACCGCGACGCCGCCCAGGCCGGCCGCCACGGTCACGCAGGCCGCCAGCGCCAGGTGTGTCGCGCGCCGGGCGAACCACGTCGCGCCGCGCCCGCCGCCCGACGCCCGCCGGGGGTCGTCGGGCGGCACCTGGCGTACGGCGGTGATGCCGCGCAGCACGCGTTCGCGCATCGCGGGAGGCGGGACGAGCGAGGCGGCCAGACCGAGCCGGGTGGCCGTCCCGGCGAACTCGCGGACCTCCCGCGCACAGGCCGCGCAGTCCGCCAGGTGGCGTTCGAAGCGCGCGCGCTCCGGCTCGGGCAGGGCGTGCAGGGCGTAGGCGCCGGTCAGCGTGTGCAGGTCCGCGGCGTTCATGCGGTGCCTCCCAGGCAGTCGCGGAGACGGATGAGCCCGTCCCGCATCCTCGTCTTGATGGTGCCCAGCGGCAGCTTCAGCAGCTCCGCCACCTCACGGTAGGTCAGGCCCCGGTAGTAGGCGAGGGTCACCGCCTGCCGCTGCCGCTCGGTGAGGCCGCCGAGGCAACGGCGTACCTGTTCCCGCTCCAGTCGGCTCTCGACCTGTTCGGTCACGTCGTCGAAGGCGGGGGTGTGGTCGAGCCGGGCGACCCGTTCCTCGCGGTCCACCCGGGCCTGGGCCGAGCGGACCCGGTCCACGGCACGGCGGTGGGCGAGCGTCATCACCCAGGTCATCGCGGAGCCCCGGTCAGCCTGGAAGCGGGCCGCGGTCCGCCAGACCTCGACCAGCACCTCCTGGGTGACCTCCTCCGACTGCGCGGGGTCACACAGCACCCGGCGTACCAGGCCCAGCACGGGCCCCGCGACGGCGTCGTAGACGTGGGCGAAGGCTTCCTGGTCGCCCTGGGCGACCCGTTCCAACAACTCCGTGAGGCCAGGCCCGTGCCCGGCGGTGCCGCCGATGCGTACGGGTTCTCGCACGATGTCGCCCTTTCCGTGGTCGGCCGCCCGCTGTCGCGGGCCCGCTGTCTGTTCGTAGCCGTCGGCGCTCCGGATTGGTCCCGTCCGCGCCGCGACGGACGCGGGGGGAGCGCGCGGCGGCGCGGGGGCGTACGGCGCGGCCCGGGGGGCGTACGGCCCGGCGGGCGGCCCGGTCCCACTCTTTCGGAAGAACGGCCAATCCGCCCGGGGCGGCGCTCCGAATAGCGAGTGTGACGGCTCACCGAAGACCACTCCCGCCGCACACCGGACGGCCACGGCGCCCTCCGGTGCGCGACGCGAACCCGCCGTTTCCGGGGCACGGCGGCCGGGCCCCGGAGACGGCGGCCCCACGAACCGGCACCCGTCCGCCCCCGACGACCGCGCCCGACATCCCCGCAACCTCCCGAAGGAGCACCACCATGCGCACCACCCTCCGCACCCGCCGCACCGGCCGTCTCGCGCTCGCCCTCGTGGCGGCGGCGGCGCTGCCGCTGACGCTGACCGCGTGCTCGGACGACGGCGGCGACAAGGACAAGGACAGCGGTGCGGACAGCTCCGCGTCGGCGAAGGAGAAGCCCGGCGCGCCGCAGGAGGAGACGGGCTCGGCCGACAACGCCATGGCCAAGCCGTTCGGCCCGGCCTGTGCCTCGGTCCCCGATGAGGGCTCCGGCAGCTTCGACGGCATGGCCAAGGACCCGGTCGCCACCGCGGCGTCCAACAACCCGGAGCTGTCCACCCTCGTCTCGGCCGTGCAGAAGGCCGGCCTGGTCGAGACGTTGAACAGCGCCGAGAACATCACCGTCTTCGCCCCCACCAACGACGCCTTCGCCAAGATCCCGAAGGCCGACCTGGACAAGGTGATGAGCGACAAGGCCATGCTGAAGAAGGTGCTGACCTACCACGTCGTCGGCCAGCCGCTGCCGCCGGAGAAGCTGGCCAAGGGCTCGTACCCGACGCTGGCCAAGAGCCCGCTGACCACCGCGGGATCGGGCGAGAGCTTCAAGGTCAACGACAGCTCCACCGTGGTCTGCGGTGACGTGCGGACCTCCAACGCCACCGTGCACATCGTCGACTCGGTGCTCATGCCCCCGATGTGACGTCGAGCGACGACGTGACGAAGGCCCGCCCCGGATCTCGGGGCGGGCCTTCGGGCGGACGACGGGGCGACGGCTTCGGGGGTGTGCCGGTGGGCCCGTCTCCGCCGGCTCGGGTCCGGCGCGTGGCGCCGGGTCCGTCGGCTGACGGGAGCGCGGGGCGTGGGTCAGGCGCCCCGCGGTGGGTGCTTACAGGGAGTCCAGGCCGGTGCCCCAGTAGGTGACCGAGGAGTCGTCGTCGAGGAGGAGTCCGGCACCGGCCGGCGCGGAGACGGTCGCCTCGCCCGACAGGGGCTGGTTGTCGGCGTCCACGAGGGTGACCGTGAGCTGCTTCTCGCGGTGCGGGGTGGAGCCGTCCTCGCTGCCGAGGCCGATGGTGGCGGTCGTGCTCTCGCCGGGCGCCACCGTCCGCACGGCGTGCGGCTTGTCCCCGCCCACCGCGAGCGGCGCCTGCGCGTCCGGGTAGCCGATGAGCGGGACGTGGTACGCGTTGCAGGCGGTGGAGCCGGTGTTGGTGAGCTTCAGGGTGATCGCGGGGATCGTGCCGCCCGTGTGCTCCAGCGTGATCCGGGTGTCCGCGACCGTGCAGGGCTTGTCGGTCGGGCCGCCGTCCTCGCCGTCCGCGCCGGCGTCGGAGGTGGTGTCGGTCGGCTGCTCCTTGGCGCCCTCGACGCCCGGGCCCTTGCCGCCGGTCTCCGTGGCGTCCTGGCCGGCGCTGTCCGTGCCGCCCGCGCTGTCCGCGCCGCCCGTGCCGCTTCCCTGACCGACCGGGGAGTCGCCCTTGCCGTCCGTGTCGGCACCGCTGTCGGCGCCGTTCTTGGCGTTCGCGTCCTTCGCCGCCGCCTCCAGCGACGGGGTGGAGTCGGCCTTGCCCTCCGTCTTGGTGCCGGAACTGTCGTCGGAGCCGCAGGCGGTCAGCGTCAGCGCGGCGAGCGCGGTGACCGTGGCGGCGGTGATGCGCACCGCGTTGCCGCGGAGGCGGCCGGTGCGGGCGGCGCGGGCGGTCTTGCTGGCGGTGGCGGTGGTGTGCGACATGTTCTGGTCCCCCCAGGAGCGGTGGTCGGTTGGTATGGCTCAAGCCTGCCGGGGGCCGTTGCCGTGCTGCTAACCCCTGCCTAACAGGCCCGCGTTAGCAACCTGGCCAGCACAAACGACCCTCTCTGCGGGGTAATTGACCGCCGTGGGCACCGCTCACCCACACCCACCAACGCCCAGACGCGCGACGGGGCCGCCCCCAGGGGCGGCCCCGCTGTGTTCGATTCCGCGCGGACAGTGGTGCGTTAGCCTCCGCTCTCCGGCGGCGGCCCGGACGAGGGCGGCGACCCGGGCGGCGGGGGTGCGGCCGGGGGCGTGCCCGGCGGCCGGGGCTGGCCGCCGCTCGTCTTGCCGTCCCTGGCGAACAGCTTGACCAGGTCGCTCATCGTGTAGCGGCCGGTGGCCTCCTCGTCGACCAGGTGCATCTCGGCGAGCCGGTCGAGACCGTCCAGCGTCACGTCCGGGTCGGAGCCGGCGAACGCCGCCACCGCCGTGGCCTCCACGTGCCGGTCGAACCCCGAACCGAGCGCGGCCAACAGCCGCGCGTCGTCCGCCGAGAGCCGGGCCACCGACATCCGCAGCGCGGCGGCGATGCCGGTGTCCTCGGCCGACAACAGGGCCAGCCGCCGCTGCTCGTCCCGGAGCGCCGAGGCCAGCCGGCCGAGCCGCCACCTCGGCCGCGCGGTGAGCTGCGCGGAGGCGGCCCGCAGCGCGAGCGGCAGCCCGTCGCACAGGTCCACCAACTCCCGCGCGGCGTCCGGATCGTCGGCGACCCGGTCGCCGCCGAGCATGGCCGTCAACAGGTCCACGCCGTCCTGCGGGGTCAGCGCCTGCAACGGCACCGGCCGCGCGGCGTCGGTGGCCACCAGGCCGTCGAGCCGGCTGCGGCTGGTCACCAGCGTCACGCAGGCCGAGTCCGCGCCCTGACCGCCGCCCGGCAGCAACGGCCGCACCTGCGCGGAGCTGCGCGCGTTGTCGAGGACGACCAGCAGCCGCCGCCCGGCGACCCGGGACCGGTACAGCGCCGCGGCGCTCTCCGGCGATCCCGGGATGCGGTCCGGCGGCGTGCCGAGGGCCAGCAGGAAGTCCCGCAACACCTCGACGGGCGGGGCCTCCTCGCGCTCGCCGAAGCCGCGCAGGTCCGCGAAGAGCAGCCCGTCCGGGTAGGCGGCGGCGTGCTGGTGCGCCCAGTGCACGGCGAACGCCGTCTTGCCGACCCCGGCCGGACCGGTGATCAGCGCGATGGGCGCCTCGCCCGGCGCCGGCGTACGCACCAGCGCGCTCAGCGCCTCCAGTTCGGCCTGCCGGCCACGGAACCGGGTGGGCGGCCGGGGCAACAGCCACGGCGCGCTCGCCCCGGCCCGCGCCCCGTCGCCGCCGCCCGGCGGGTACGCACCGGGCTGCCCGGCACCGACCGCGCTCCCGGAACCCCCGGGGCCCCCGGGAGCCGCGACGCCCGCAGCGCCCGCGCCCTCGCCCGGGGGCTGGGGTGCCGGCGGGTACGCCTCGGCCGGCGGGTACGCGGCACCGGCCGGCCCGCCGTCGGCCGGCGGGTAGGACCCGGCCGGGTACCCACCGTCACCGTGCGGCCCGGCGCCCGGCTGGGCCCCTGGCCGCGCCGCCGGCTGGGCCGTGGCCGGGGCCGCCTGGGCGCCCGCGCCGTACGGGGCCCGCTCGCCGCCGTAGGGGCCGCTCTCGGCGGCGGGGGCGGCCCGGCCGACCCGCGGATCGCCCGGGCCCTGGCCCGCGGCCGTGCCGCCGCCCGGCGCCCTGCCACGGGGCGCGGCGGGTCGCTGGCCCCCCGGCGCGCGCTGGGCGGGCACCGCCGCGTCCGCGTTCAGGATCTCCTCGTACGCGCGGCGCAGCCCCTCGCCCGGGTCCACGCCGAGTTCGTCGCTGAGCAGCCCGCGGGTGCGGTGGTACCAGCCGAGCGCGTCCGACTGCCGGCCCGCCCGGTACAGGGCGCGCATCAGCGTCGCGATCAGGCCCTCGCGCAGCGGGTGCGCGACGGCCTCGGTGTGCAGCACGGCGGCGGCCACGTCGTACTGCCCTAGCTCCTCGTGCGCGTACGCCAGCGCCTCCACCGCCGACAGCCGCCGCTCCTCCAGGGCGTGCGCCGCCGCCGCGTACGGCGGGCTGGTCACGGTGCCGGTCAGGGCGGGGCCGCGCCACAGGCCCAGCGCCTCGCGCAGCATCGGCACGGCGTCGGCCGCCGCGCCCGCCCCGCCCGGGCCGGCGGTCGGGCCGGCGCCCTGCCCCGGGCGACCGGCCGCGTCCCGCCAGCCGGTCATCTCGCGGGCGCGGGCCACCAGTTCCTCGAACCGGTGCGCGTCCACCCGCTCGGCCGGCAGCCGCAGCAGGTATGCCGAACCCTGCGTCGTCAGCTCGACCCCGTAGGTGTGCGCGCCACCGTCCGCGAGCGTGGCCCGCAGCCGCGAGACGTGGCCCTGGACGACGGTGCGGGCGTGCTCGGGCGGATCGTCCTCCCACAGCGCGGTGATCAGCCGCTCCACCGGCACCGTGGTGTTCGCCTGGAGCAGCAGCATGGCCAGTACGCTGCGCCGTTTGGCCGGGCCGAGCGGCAGGTCACCGTGCGCGGTCCGCACGGCGACCGGGCCCAGCAGTGAGAATTCCAAGTCAGCCCTCCAGGAACGCGGCCAGCACGTTCGCGAGCAGGAACGGGTCGTCGGCGCCGCACAGTTCGCGGGCCGAGTGCATGGAGAGGATCGCGACACCGATGTCGACGGTGGCGATGCCGTGCCGGGCCGCGGTGATGGGACCGATCGTGGTGCCGCACGGTACCGCGTTGTTGGAGACGAAGGACTGCCACGGCACCCCGGCCCGCTCGCAGGCGGCGGCGAACACCGCGCGCCCGCTGCCGTCGGTGGCGTACCGCTGGTTGACGTTGACCTTCAGGATCGGGCCGCCGTTGGGCATCGGGTGGTGGCCCGGCTCGTGCCGCTCCGCGTAGTTGGGGTGCACGGCGTGCCCGGTGTCGGAGGAGAGGCACACCGTGCCGGCGAACGCGCGGGCCCGGTCCTCGTACGAGCCGCCGCGCGCGAAGACCGAGCGCTCCAGGACGGTGCCGAGCAGCGGGCCGTCGGCGCCGGTGTCGGACTGGCTGCCGTTCTCCTCGTGGTCGAAGGCGGCGAGCACCGGGATGTGCGGCAGGTCGGCGCCGCGGCTGGCGACGGCGGCCAGCGCGGCGGCCTCGGCGTGCACGGACAGCAGGTTGTCCAGGCGCGGGCCGGCCACCAACTCGCGGTCCCGGCCCAGGTAGGCGGGCGGCTCGACGCTGTGCACCATCAGGTCCCAGCCCGCGACGTCGTCGGCGGCCACGCCCGCCTCCTCGGCCATGTACGCGATGAGGTCGCCCTCGCGCACCCCGCCGATGCCCCAGATCGGCGTCAGGTGGCGCTGCCGGTCGAGCTTGAGGCCGTCCGTGTTCACGCTCCGGTCCAGGTGCACGGCGAGCTGCGGCACCCGCAGCAGCGGCCGGTCCACGGCCACCAGCCGGTGCGCGCCGTCGCGCAGGGTGAGCCGTCCGCTCAGCCCGAGGTCGCGGTCGAGCCAGGTGTTGAGCAACGTCCCGCCGTAGATCTCGACGGCGATCTGCCGCCAGCCGTACGAGCCGGTGTCCGGCATCGGCTTGACCCGCAGGTTGGGCGAGTCGGTGTGCGCGCCGACGATCCGGAACGGGGTGGCCGGTCCCGCGCCCTCGGGCACGTACCAGGCGATGATCGCGCCCCCGCGCAGCACGAACTTCCCGCCGCTCGCGCCGTCCCACGCGTCCACCTCGGCGACCTGGCGAAAGCCGGCCTTCTCCAGCCGCGCGGCGACGGTGGCCACCGCGTGGTACGGCGACGGACTCGCCGTGAGGAAGGACAGCAGATCATCGGTGTGGCCGCGATCGAAGCGGGCGGGGCTACTCATGCCCCTCAGCATAAAGATGCCGGCGAGGGGGGCTGAGGCGAGAACGCGGCGCGTCGCCCGATCATCAGCTCATCGCAGCGAACCGGCCGCGCGGAATTCGGCCACGCCCCACCCCACCGTGCCGCCGCCCCGACCGGCCCGCCCGGCCGCCGTGTCCCGGCCCGCCGCACCCGACGGTGGCCAGCCTCCCACCAGCCCCCGCCCGACCCCGCCACGACCCCGCCAAAGCCCTTCCACGACCCCGCCAGGGTTCCTCCACGGCCCGGCCCCCGCCTGGGCCCCGCGCCGGCCCGGAAACGGCCGACGGGGCCCGCTTCCCCGTGGGGTGGGAAGCGGGCCCCGTCTCGTGGGGTGACAGTGGCCTGGGTGCCCCGGGGCGCCGCTGGTGGCGGCCCCGGGGGCGCGGGGCGCGCGGCCCCGCCGATGGCTCCTGGCGCGACCTAGAAGGCGGCCTCGTCCAGCTCCATCAGGGACTGGTCGATGGACTCGGCCAGCGCGCGCTGGGTGCTCACGCCCGGCAGCACGTTGTGCGCGAAGAACTTCGCGGCGGCGACCTTGCCCTGGTAGAAGGGCACGTCCTTGGCGGTGGCGGTGGGCAGCTTGGCCGCCGCCACCGCGGCGCCGCGCAGCAGCAGGTAGCCGACGATCACGTCACCGGAGGCGAGCAGCAGCCGGGTGGTGTTGAGGCCGACCTTGTAGATGGACGTGACATCCTTCTCGGTGGCGGCCAGGTCGGTCAGCATCGCGCTGACGATGGCCTCCAGGTCGACGGCCGCCTTGGCCAGCTCCTCGCGGGCCGAGGCCAGCTCGTCGCCGCCCCCCGCCTCGGCGAGGAACTTCTTGATCTCGTCGGAGAGCGTGGTCAGCGCCTGGCCCTGGTCGCGGACGATCTTCCGGAAGAAGTAGTCCTGGCCCTGGATGGCGGTGGTGCCCTCGTAGAGGGTGTCGATCTTGGCGTCCCGGATGTACTGCTCGATCGGGTACTCCTGGAGGTACCCGGAGCCGCCGAAGGTCTGGAGCGACTGGGCGAGCTGCTCGTAGGACTTCTCCGAGCCGTAGCCCTTCACGATCGGCAGCAGCAGGTCGTTCAGGCCGTGCAGCGCCTTGGCGTCCTCGCCCGCGGTCTCCTTGACCAGGATCTCGTCCTGGACGGAGGCGGTGTACAGCACCAGGGCGCGCATGCCCTCGGCGTACGCCTTCTGCGTCATCAGCGAGCGGCGCACGTCGGGGTGGTGGGTGATGGTGACGCGCGGGGCGGTCTTGTCCGTGAAGGCGGCCAGGTCCGGGCCCTGCACGCGCTCCTTGGCGTACTCCAGGGCGTTGAGGTAGCCGGTGGACAGGGTCGCGATGGCCTTCGTGCCGACCATCATCCGGGCGAACTCGATGATGCGGAACATCTGCCGGATGCCGTCGTGCTTCTCGCCGATCAGCCAGCCCTTGGCGGGGTGCCGGTCGCCGAAGGTCATCTCGCACGTGTTGGATGCCTTGAGGCCCATCTTGTGCTCGACGTTGGTGGCGTAGACGCCGTTGCGCTCGCCCAGTTCGCCGGTCTCGAAGTCGAACTCGTACTTCGGGACGAGGAACAGCGACAGGCCCTTGGTGCCCGGGCCGTGGCCCTCGGGGCGGGCGAGGACGTAGTGCAGGATGTTCTCGGACATGTCGTGCTCGCCCGAGGTGATGAAGCGCTTGACGCCCTCGATGTGCCAGGAGCCGTCGTCCTGCTGGGTGGCCTTGGTGCGGCCGGCGCCGACGTCGGAGCCGGCGTCCGGCTCGGTCAGCACCATGGTGGAGCCCCACTGCTTGTCCACCGCGAGCTTGGCGATGTGCTTCTGCTGCTCGGTGCCCTCCTCGAAGAGCACGCCCGCGAACGCCGGGCCCGAGGCGTACATCCACACCGCCGGGTTGGCGCCGAGGATCGTCTCGGCGAAGCCCCAGAGCAGCGAGCGCGGCGCGGTGGTGCCGCCCAGCTCCTCCTGCAGGCCGAGGCGCCACCACTCGGCGTCCATGTACGCCTGGTAGCTCTTCTTGAAGGTGTCCGGCAGCGGCGCGGTGTTCGTGTCCGGGTCGAAGACCGGCGGGGTCCGGTCGCCGTCCGCATACGAGTCGGCCAGCTCGTTCTCCGAGAGGCGGGCGATCTCGGACAGCACGCTCTTGGCGGTCTCGACGTCCATCTCGGCGAACGGGCCGGTGCCGTACAGCTTGTCGCGGCCGAGCACCTCGAAGAGGTTGAACTCGATGTCGCGGAGATTCGACTTGTAGTGCCCCATGGCGACGGCTCCGTAAGGCTCGACCCGGCGAGGCGCCGACGGCGCCCGGCCGGGGGTGGGATCGGTTCTCGTATGCGTTTCAAACGATGACCGCCATGATGCTACCCACCGGTAATAAGAGGCAACCCTCAATAGCCCAACTGTGACTCAGTACGCTCTACGACATGTACGGCTACGACCAGAACGCGGGCGGGCAGCAGTACGCCGCCCCGCCACCGCCGCAGCAGCCGCCGCACGGCCACCAGGGCCAGCACGGCCACCAGGGTCAGCCGGGCGCGGGGTACGGCGAGCAGCCGCTGTACCCGGAGCCGTCGCCCCCGTCGCTGGCCGACGCGGTCCGCGCCTTCACCACGGGCACCATGGCGCCCGAGGACTTCCAGCAGATCTTCTCCACCTCGAAGGTCTACTGCCCGCGCGGCGACAACCCCGGCTTCCTCGCGCTGCACAACACCCAGCAGCCGGTGATCCCGATGTTCACCTCGCTCAAGGAGCTGCGCCGCTACGCCGGCAAGGAGTCCAAGTACTTCGTGATCACCGGCGCCGAGGTCCTCGACCTGCTCCCGACGGGGTACGGCTTCGTGCTCGACATGGAGGGCCAGCACCGCATGGTGTTCGACGCGAAGGCCGTGGAGCAGATGGTGGACTACGCCATGCGGCAGATGTACGGCTGAGGCCCCGCCCCTCGCCCGAGCGTCCCCGCCCCCACTGGCCCGACGAACCCGGGCCGGACCGCGTACGCGCGGCCCGGCCCGGGTTTCGTCGTGTCCGGGGGCGGTGTGGCGGGTGGGGACGCGGCCCGGGTGGCGTGGCCGAAAGTGGCACCTGGCGTTCCGGGAGGGAATGGCCGCGCCTTGCCAGTCGTTCACTATTCAACTAAGTTGAATCCGGAACGACCGAGGAGGCCGTCATGCCCGCCGTAACCGCTGAGAACCCGCTGACGCTGCCGCGCGTCGCCGCGCCCGCCACCCGCGCCGGCCAGGAGCCCGCGCGCCCACGGCCCGTGCTGAACGTGACCACCGCGCCCAGCGGCCTGGAGGGCGAGGGCTTTCCGGTGCGTCGGGCCTAGGGAAGTCGTCATCACGGTTCTGACCTGCGGAAACCTTTCTCACTCACGCGGAGATTCCCATGCCTGCCATCACCCCGGCTGACCCGCTGGCCCTTCCCCGGGTCGGCGCCCCTACGGACGCGAAGCCTCGCCCTGTGCTCACCGTGAGTACCGCCCCGAGCGGCTTGGAGGGGGAGGGCTTCCCCGTTCGTCGCGCCTTCGCCGGCATCGACTACCGGCACCTCGACCCGTTCATCATGATGGACCAGATGGGTGAGGTGAACTACGAGGCAGGCGAACCCCGTGGGACTCCATGGCACCCGCATCGGGGGTTCGAGACCGTCACGTACCTGATGGACGGAAGCTTCATCCACCGGGACTCCCACGGTGGGGGCGGTGTCATCAACGACGGTGACACGCAGTGGATGACCGCCGGGTCCGGACTGCTCCACATCGAGACTCCGCCCGAAGAACTCGTCATGTCCGGCGGGCTGTTCCACGGAATCCAGTTGTGGGTCAACCTGCCGGCCAAGGACAAGATGATGGCGCCGCGCTACCAGGACATCGGCGGCGGCAGCGTCACGTACCTGACCAGCGCCGACGGTGGTTCCATAGTCCGGTTGATCGCCGGGGACCTCGACGGCAACGAGGGACCTGGGATCACTCACACGCCGATCACGCTGGTGCACGCCACGGTGAGTGCCGGAGCCGAGCTGACCCTTCCGTGGCGGCCCGACTTCAACGCGCTCGCGTACGTGCTCGCTGGAAACGGCTACGTCGGGACGGACCGGCGGCCCGTGCGCCTGGGGCAGACCGCCGTCTTCGGTAGCGGCGATGCGCTCACGATCGGCGCGGACGCGAAGCAGGACTCCCGATCGAACGCCCTGGAGGTGCTGCTCCTCGGCGGGCAGCCGATCCGTGAACCCATGGCGCACTACGGGCCGTTCGTGATGAACACCCGCGCCGAACTCCAGCAAGCGGTCGACGACTTCCAGGCGGGCCGGCTGGGCGTCATCCCGTCGACCGAGCGCCTGCCCCACACGTAAGACGCGGTACGCGTCCTGACCCACCCCCGGGCCGTCCGGTCCGGGACCAGAGCCAGGCCAGGGCGTCCGATGGGGTGCGGCCTCACACCGGACGCACCGGGCCATGCGACGGCGGCGCCGGCCGTTGGGGCGGCCGGCGCCGCCGAACGACCTGCCCGCGCGGCCCGCTGACCCACCCGTGACGGGCCGTCACCCGCGCGGCGGCTGTCGACGGGTGGTGTGGGGGCGCCCGTGGTGGGCTGGGGGCGTGCCCAGTGATCGCCCAGCCCCGCCGCGCGCGCCGGAGCCCGCCCTGTTGCCGTACGAGGTGCGCCGGGTCGCCGCCTGGTGCGGGGCGCTGCTGCTGATGGCCGCCGTGGCCGGGGTGGTCGTCTGGCTCACGGTGGTGCTCAAGGCCGCCGTCACGCCCGTGCTGCTCGCGCTGCTCGGCTCCGCCCTGCTCGGGCCGCTGTACCGGTGGCTGGTGCGCAGGCGCCTGAACGCCTCGCTGGCGGCCGGGCTCACCTGTCTGGCGCTGCTCGCGGTCGTCGGCGGGGCCGTCTACATCGTCGTGCAGGCCCTTGTGGACAGCGGCGACCAGATCGTCGCCTCGGTCAAGGACGCGGCCCGGGACCTGTCGGGGGACTTCGACATCGCGGGCAACTCCGTGGAGGACATGGCCTCCAACGGGCGGGAGCTGGCCGACAAGTTCGGCGGTACGGCGGCGACCGGGTTGCTCTCCGGGCTCAGCGTCGTCGGCCAGATGGCCGCCGCCGCGTTCCTCGCGCTGCTGCTCACCTTCTTCTTCCTGCGCGACGCCGACCGGGCGGTGCGCACCCTGCACGCGTACGCGCCGCGCGGCACCGGCCCCCGGCTTGAGGCGGTGGCCCGGCGGGCCTTCCAGGCCGTCGAGGGCTTCATGCGCGGCACCACGGTGATCGCGCTCATCGACGCGGTGTGCATCACCATCGGGCTGCTCGTGCTGAGCGTGCCCGGCGCGGTGGGGCTCGGCGCGCTGGTCTTCGTCGGCGCCTACATCCCCTACCTGGGCGCGTTCCTCTCCGGCGCGGTGGCCGTCCTCGTCGCCTTCGCCGACGGCGGCCTCGCGATCGCGCTGTGGGCGCTGGGCGTGGTGCTGGCCGTCCAGGTCCTTGAGGGGCACGTGCTCCAGCCGGTGGTGCAGAGCCGCACGGTGCAGATGCACCCCGCCGTCGTCATGATCACCCTCACGGCGGGCGCCAGCCTGGCCGGCATCCTCGGCATGCTGCTGGCCGTCCCCCTCACCGCCGCGGCCTTCGGCGTCGTCTCCGACCTGCGCGACCACTACGGCCGCGAGGCCCCTGACTCCGGCGCGGGCGACGGCGGCCCGGGCGACCCGGGTGGGTCCGGTGGGGCTGGCGGAGGTGGTGGCGGGTCTGGTGGTGGGCCCGGTGGCGGGTCTGGTGGCGGCGCGGGCCCCGGTGTCGCGGGTGCGACGGCTACGGGGTGCGGGGGCGGCTCCGAGGGGCGCGACGCGGGGCCGTACGCGGCTGGGGGGCCGTACGAGCGGCCTTAGCGGGACGTGGGGGTGGTGAGCGGGGCGGGCGGTGTGGGGGTGGTGAGCGGCCCGTGCGGACGCAGGGAGGTGGGTTCCGCCCCGCCCGCCCTCTCAGGCGTCCCGTCGCTGGGCCGTGTGGGAGAAGTGGGACCAGGCGGTGAGGGTGTCCTGTGCGAAGTTGGCCTCGGAGATCTCGGGGGCGATGGTCTCCCGCAGGGCCGTGCCGAGTCGTTCGAGGCCCGAGGGGTGGGTGGCCAGGTGGCCGATGGCGTCGGCGAGGCCGTCGGTGCTGGGGAGGAAGTGGTGGGCGGTGGGGAAGAACCTGCTCGCCTCCACCTTGTCGGAGTCGACCATCAGGGTGCAGACGCCGGAGAGCGCGGCCTCCAGCGGGGTGATGCCCAGCGTCTCGTAGCGCGAGGAGCAGACGAAGACGCCGTTCGGGCGTGCCAGGTGGAACAGGGCGTACAGCTCGGCCTTGGCGAGCTTGCCGACCGCCAGGAACTCCCCCTCGTGTTCGCTCGGCACGCGGGCGCGCAGCGCCTCGCGGGCGGCCGTGTGGTCGGGGGCGTCGCCGACGACCAGGATGCGCAGCGGCAGGCCGCGCTTGCGGGCCTGGACGGCGCCGCTGACCAGGAGTTCGACGTTCTTGAAGTAGTCGAGGCGCGCGACGGCGGTGAAGACCAGCAGCTCAGCGCCCTGGACGAAGGCTCTGACGCGCTCGTCGCGCAGCGGCCCCGGTGTCGCGGGCGGCGCTATCGGCGGCCGTACCGCGCGGATGCGTTGTTCGTCGACGCCCCGGCCCACCAGGTACTCGCGTTGCAGTCGCGAGTGTTGGAGTACGAACATGCGCCCGTTCGACCGCATCTGGCGGAGGCCCAGCTCCTGGTGCTTGAACAGGTGCAGCGCCTTCGCGGCGTCGCCGAACGCCCGCGCCGTCTCGTGGGCCGAGAACATGTCCATGAAGTCGTGTACGAAAGGGCCGTGGTGGGTCACGCAGCAGGCGAGTTCGGCCGGGTGGAATCCCAGCAGGGCGTCCGTCTGGTAATAGAGCATGGCCTGGTCGCTGAATCCGTGTTCGGCGCGGAGTAGCGCCGCCGCGTTGGCGATCGCGCGGCTCACCGCGTCCGCGCTCATGTCGAAGTGGAAGCGGAGCGTGGCGCAGCGCAGCCCCGATCGGTGTACGAGGTCGATACGCGGCTCGGAAATGTTCTCGTCCCGCCGGTAGAGGATGACTCCGGCGGAGAGTCCGGCGTGCTGTAGGCAGCGCAGTGCGGAACGGGAGAAGGAGGTGGCGCCGACGTGTGCCGGCTCGGATTCGCTGTCGGGAAAGTATCTCTCGTTGACCACGATGATTCCGGGCATGCGGGTATCGCGTAAGGGCACTTTCGAGGGCTCCGAATGTCGTGATGGACGTCGTGGTGTTCCGAGGCCGGGAGCGCTCACAGGTCGGCGGTGCGCCAGACGCCGATCGACTTGTCGGCGAAGTGGTGCTCGACCTCGGTTCCGTCTTCCCTGGTCACGTAGTACTCCGTGCACCGCTCGTCGATCACGTGGAGCGGGGTGGGGAGCGAGAAGGGCGCGCGGCACAGGTTGAGGGAGCGCCAGCCGCCGGTCTCGATGTCGGCGGCGTTGCTGGTCCGGCCGGTGAAGGTGGTCGTCGCGAAGTAGGTCGAGCCGCTGCGCCGCACGTTGTCGAGGGCGGCTCGTACGTCGGCGTCGCTGAAGTGGACCAGGCAGTCGCGCGAGAAGACCAGGTCGACCTGGGGGAGGGGGCTGCGGGTGATGTCGAGGACGCGGAACGCGCGGCCCGGGCGCGCGAAGCGCTGTTGGTTTCGTTCGACGACCTCGGGGACGACGTCGGCCCCGAGGTAGGTGTCCACGCCGAGTTCCACGTGGGACATCCAGTGGAAGTCCCCGCACGGTACGTCGAGGAGGCTGCGGACACCGAGTCGCGAGATCAGGTCGGGCAGTTCGCGCCGTAGGGCGGCGGTCTGGGTCAGGCTCGATCCGCTGCCCGAACGCGAGACGTCGTCGTTCGCTTCCTCGCTTCCGGGAAACAGTCGCCAGGCGTCGCTTTCGTAGAGTTCGCCGAAGATTCCGCGCATCGTGCGATGCGACGGTTGTTCGGCCGGCGGAATGACGGGGGAATGGCGGACGCCGGCGCCGGTGGAACCGCGGTGCATGTCGTTCATAACAACCCTTCGCCTCGGGGCCGGTGAAATGGGCAGCCGTTCGGGAAGTATTGCCACGCCCTGTGCCGGATAAGGGCGCAGGGTTTGTGAAACGTCGTGCGTGTCCGCTCGTGGATGTGCGTCATTAATTCTCGCACAGCGGTCGTACGTGTCCACTCGTCCCTTGCGAGGAATAGCTCAACTCGGGGCGGGGCGGGCCCGTTGATGTTCGTCGGTGGCCCGGAAATGTGGTGTGGGGGGTGCCAGAGTGCGCAGGTGGGCGGGTGGTGTGTGGGGGCGGGCGCCGGGTGCCGCGCCCGGTTGGCGCGGCGGCGCGCCCGAGTCGTACCGTCTTAGGTCCAGACCAACTGTCGGCGGCTGTCCGCCCGTTCGACGCCCGCGCCGCACCCGCTCGCCGTCGGAACCACACGCTCCGGCCGCCCGGCCCCCGCGTCGTCGCCCGGCTCTCCCGCTGCCGCCCGGCCTCCCGTCGCCGCCCGCCCGCCGTCGCTCAGCCCGGCGCCGCTCAGGCCCCCGCCGCTCAGCCCTGCGCCGTCGCGTCCGGCTCGGGGAAGGGCGGCTGCCCCGGCGCGGAGGGCTGTTCCGGTGCGGGGGGCGGCTCGGGTGTGGGGGTGGGGGCGGTGGGCGTACGGGCCGGCGTGACGGTGGCGGCCCTCGTGGCGTGGGTGGCCGGGGCGGTGGTGGGCTCGGCGGCCGGCTCGTGCAGCTCGACCCAGATGCACTTGCCCTCGCCCCGTGGGTCCACGCCCCAGGAGCCCGCGAGCATCTCCATCAGCAGCAGTCCGCGCCCCGAGGACGCCAGTTCGCCCGGGTGGCGGCGGTGCGGGAGTTCGTCGCTGGCGTCGGCGACGTCGAGCCGTAGCCGGCGCGCGCCCGGTTCGCCGCTGATCTCGGCGATCACCAGCGCGTCGTCGTCGGTGTGCATCAGCACGTTGGTGACCATCTCGGACAGCAGCAGGACGGCCGACTCGACCTGGTCGTCCGATGCCCAGTCGTGCAGCATCTGGCGGAGCTGGAGCCGGGCCTGCGAGATCTGCTCCGGCTGGGCCTGCGCCACGGTGATGGCGGCCCGGCGCCTGCGCGGGCCCGCCGCCTCGGGGCTCGGCAGACCGCGGGATATCAGGACGAAGGCGATGTCGTCCTCGCGGCGGTCGGCCAGCGGCCCGGTCCGGTAGTGCGACGGCGGCCCGTGGACGGCCTGCAACAGCGCGTCGGCGAGCGCGTCCAGGTCCTCCTGACTGCGCAACCGCGGCTCGCCCCCGCCCGCGCCGCGCACGCCGGCGGCCAGCGCCTCACCGCCCCCCGGCTCCCCACCACCACCCGCCCCCGCGCCGCCACCCGCGCCCGTCCCCACGCCGGCGGTCGGGCCCGTCCCCGCGCCGGCGGCCGGGCCCACCACCGCCCCTGGGGATGCCCCCGTACCCGGGCGCGCCCCCGCCTCCGCGCTCCCCCCAGCGGCGTCGCCCGCACCCGCCCGGGCGTCCAGGTCGCGCAGGTGTTCGCTGAGGACCGCGCGGATGCGCTCCCAGCCGGTCTGCAGGTCGTGGCCGCCCGTCTCGATCAGGCCGTCCGTGCAGACCAGCAGCGTCTCGTCCGGTTCGAGGGTGAGCCGCGTCGTGGGGTAGTCGGCGTCGGGGACGACGCCGAGCGGCAGGCCGCCCGCCGTCGGGCGGAGCATGACCGTGCCGTCGCCGTGCGCGATGGCCGGGTCCGGGTGGCCCGCGCGGGCGACGTCCAGGGTGCCGGTGGCCGGGTCCACCTCCATGTACAGGCAGGTCGCGAAGCGCGGGTCGGCGTCGTCGTCCTCGATGTGCGGGCCGCTGCCGGCCCGGGCCCGGCCGCCGGTGTCGGTCAGGCTCGCGAAGAACCGGGAGGCGCGGGAGAGCACCGCGTCCGGGTGGTGGCCCTCGGTGGCGTACGCCCGTAGCGCGATCCGCAACTGTCCCATCAGCCCCGCCGCCCGCACGTCGTGCCCCTGGACGTCGCCGATGACCAGCGCCGTACGGCCCGACGGCAGCGGGATCACGTCGTACCAGTCGCCGCCGACCTGGAGTCCGCCGCCGGTGGGCACGTACCGCGCGGCGATGGTCAGGCCCGGCACCTCCGGCCTGCGGTCGGGCAGCATCGCGCGCTGGAGGCCGTCGGCGAGTTCGCGCTCGGTGTCGTGCAGGCTGGCCCGCGACAGGGCCTGCGCGAACATCCGGGCGATGGTGGTGAGCACCGAGCGCTCGTCGGGCGTGAAGGACACCGGCTGGCTGAAGGCGCCCATCCAGGCGCCGATGGTCCTGCCCGCCACGATCAGCGGCAGGAAGGCCCACGAGTGGCGGCCGAGCGGCTGGGCGATCGCCCAGGCGGCGGGGAAGCGGCGGCGGTAGTCCTCGGGGGTCGGCAGGTAGACCGCGCGGCCGGTGCGCACCGCCTCGGCCGCCGGGAAGTCGCTGTCCACCGACATGTCGAAGAACGGCCCCTCGTCCTCCTCCCCGTACCCCTGATGGCCGATGACGGTGATCCGGTTGCCCTCGACGCCGAAGACCGCGAGGCCGTCGGGGGTGAAGCCGGGCATGGAGAGCCCCGCGGCGACCCGTAGCACCTCGGCGCTGGACTGTGCCTCGGCCAGCGCGCGCCCCGCGTCCAGCAGGAACGCCTCGCGGTTGCGCCGCCAGTCGCCGGTGACGGGGGTGGCCGCCGCGGTGCCGGGCACCAGGGCGGGGACCTCCTCAAGGGTGCCGACCAGCTCGAAGTGTTCGCCGCGCACGATGGGCCGGGTGCGGCTGCGCACCGTGCGCAGCACGGTGCCGTGCTCGTCCACGACCCGCAGCCTGGCCTCGGCGAGGGTGCCCTCGGTCAGGGCGAGGTTGATGATGCCGTTGATCTCGGTCCAGTCGACCGGGTGGAACCGGGCGCGGGCCGTGGCCTCCGGGAGGGTGACGGGCACGGCGGGCAGCCCGAGGAGCCGGGCCGCCTCGGCGTCGAGGGTGACCTTCGCCGAGGCGTTGCCCCACCGCCACAGGCCGGTCCTGATCGTGGCCAGAACATCCTCGGTACGCATTGCCCTACTTTATGTTCATTTATGGATTTGCTACCAGTGAGGACGGCCGGTCGTCGACCCGACCGGCGGGCAGGGCGGCGACGTGCCGCGGTTCCGGGCGCCGACCGGGTACCTTGCCCGCGATGCCACAGCGGGCAGGGCGGTAGGCTGGCACCTTGCCCGCAGTGGCACTCGCGCCCGGGCCCCGGCTCAGCCAAGCCTCGCCCGCGCCGTCCACGCCCCGCTCAGATGACTTGGATGAATGATGCATCGGTACCGGTCCCACACCTGCGGCGAGCTCCGTGCCGCTGACGTCGACACTGAGGTGCGGTTGAGCGGCTGGCTGCACAACCGACGGAATCTGGGCGGCATCCTCTTCATCGACCTGCGCGACCACTACGGCGTGGTGCAGCTCGTCGTACGGCCCGACACGGCCGCCAACGAGGCGCTCAGCTCGCTCACCAAGGAGACCGTCGTCCGCGTGGACGGCCGGGTCATCGCGCGCGGCGCGGACAACGTCAACCCGGACCTGCCCACCGGCGACATCGAGGTCGAGGTCAGCGCCGTCGAGGTGCTGGGCGCCGCCGATCCGCTGCCGTTCACCGTCTTCCCCGAGGACAACGTGAACGAGGAGCGCCGCCTCGAGTACCGCTTCCTCGACCTGCGCCGCGAGCGCATGCACCGCAACATCATCCTGCGCTCGAAGGTCATCGCCGCGCTGCGCTCGAAGATGACCGCGCTCGGCTTCAACGAGCTGGCCACCCCGATCCTGTCGGCCACCTCGCCCGAGGGCGCCCGCGACTTCCTGGTGCCCTCGCGGCTGCACGCCGGCAAGTTCTACGCGCTGCCGCAGGCCCCGCAGCAGTTCAAGCAGTTGCTGATGATCGCGGGCTTCGACCGCTACTTCCAGATCGCGCCCTGCTTCCGCGACGAGGACGCCCGCGCCGACCGCTCGCCCGGCGAGTTCTACCAGCTCGACGTGGAGATGAGCTTCGTCGAGCAGGAGGACGTGTTCCAGGTCATCGAGAAGGTGATGACCGACCTGTTCAACGAGCTGGGCGACGGCCGCGAGGTCACCTCGCCGTTCCCGCGCATCCCCTTCCGCGAGGCGATGCTCAAGTACGGCTCGGACAAGCCCGACCTGCGGGCCCGCCTGGAGCTGGTGGACGTCTCGCACGTGTTCGCGGGCTCCGGCTTCAAGGCGTTCGCCGACAAGCACGTGCGCGCCCTGGCCGTGCCGGACACCGGCGAGCAGCCGCGCAAGTTCTTCGACCAGCTCGGCGAGTACGCCGTCGAACAGGGCGCCAAGGGCCTGGCCTGGGTGCGCATCGGCGAGGACGGCAAGCTGACCGGGCCGATCGCGAAGTTCCTTAACCAGGACGACGTGGCCAAGCTGGTCGCCGAGGTCGGCGGCAAGGCCGGCACGTCGATCTTCTTCGGGGCCGGTGACTTCGACGAGGTCTCCAAGATCATGGGCGCGGTGCGCGTCGAGGCCGCCAAGCGCGCCGGGCACTTCGAGGAGAACGTCTACCGGTTCTGCTGGGTCGTGGACTTCCCGATGTTCGAGAAGAACGAGGACACCGGCGCGATCGAGTTCTCGCACAACCCGTTCTCCATGCCGCAGGGCGGTCTGGAGGCGCTGCGCACCAAGGACCCGCTGGACATCCTCGCCTGGCAGTACGACATCGTCTGCAACGGCACCGAGCTGTCCTCCGGCGCCATCCGGAACCACGAGCCCGAGGTCATGTACGAGGCGTTCGGCATCGCGGGCTACTCCCAGGAGGAGGTGGAGCGCGAGTTCGGCGGGATGCTCCGCGCCTTCAAGTTCGGCGCCCCGCCGCACGGCGGCATCGCGCCGGGCGTGGACCGCATCGTGATGCTGCTCGCGGACGAGCCCAACATCCGCGAGACCATCGCCTTCCCGCTCAACGGCAACGCGCAGGACCTGCTCATGGGCGCGCCCAGCGAGGTGGACGAGGCGCGGCTGCGCGAGCTGCACCTGTCGCTGCGCAAGCCGGCGCCGGCCAAGCAGGCCGCGGCCAAGGAGCCCAAGGCCGGGGAGCCCAAGGGCGCGGAGCCGCAGGCTCACCCGGCCAAGCCGGTCAAGTAGCCCCGCGCGGGCTCGCCCGTACGAGGCCGCCACGGCGCCCCGGACCCACGCGGTCCGGGGCGCCGTGGCGTGTGGCGGCGCCGACCGTGGCGGCGGCCGGCGCCGCCGGCGTGGGCGGCGGCTCACCCGCGGCGGATCAGCGGCTCGAAGGCGGCGCGGACGTCGGCCGTGGTCTCCTTGACGGGCATGTCGGACGGGGGGCCGAAGTCCGTGAGGTAGTACTCGTACCTGAGCCACCGCGGGCAGCTCGTGCCGCCGATCTCCACGGTGCGGTCGGCCACGAGCTTGCCGGTGCGCAGCGCGTAGACCTTCACCGGGATCGCGATCTTGTGGAACGTCACCTGCTGGACGCCGCCGACGGCGTTCTTGGCCTCGTACGGGCACGTCCGGACGGCGCTGCCCTTGTCGTCGGCCTCCGTCTCGTCCACGCAGACCACCAGCGCGGCCTTGGTGGCGTCATCGGCCCGCCAACTCTTCGGGAGCCGGTCGGTGTACTCGTCGTTGCCGTAGATCAGCGCGCGGTTGGTGGCGCCCTCGCGGGCAGCGGGCGCTGCGCTGTACTTCGCCGGGTCCGAGCAGTACGCGGGTTGGCCGCCGTACGCGTCGCCGAGTCGCTCGCGTACGGTCGCCAGCTCGATGGCCAGCGTGGCCCGGTGGGCGCCCTTCCGGGCCTGACCGGAGAGCGCGTTGTCCGGGTAGCGGTCGATGAGTTGCCGGTAGCGCTCGCGCGCGTGCTCCCACTCGCTGTCGCCGCCCAGGTCGTCGGCGCAGCTCACCAGGGCTTGTGGGGCGACCCGGCGCACGGTGTCGGCCGTCCGGCGCAGGACGTGGTGGCGCGGCTTCCGCTCCCGTAGCCAGTCGGTGACCTCCGCGGTGCGGCAGGCGTCGCTGACGGGCAGCCGGCCGAGGAACGCGTCGAGCGTCCTGCCCACCGTCGCGTCGTGGCCCGACTCCTCAAGCACCTCGGTCAGCGTGGCGAACCCGCTGTCCAACGCGTCCGTGTCGCCGGTCAGGCCGCGGGTCAGGGCCTCGCGCGCGGTGTCCAGGCGCCGGCAGGCGTCGGCGGTGGCCTCCCCTCGCTCGGCGGCGCGGACATCGGCCACCCGCTGGCCGAACCCCACCTGGTCCTGGGCCGCCAACACCGCCGCGCAGTCGCCGCGTTCGCGGGCCCGGGTCACGTCGTCCTCGATGCCCGCCGCGTCCAGCCGCAGCAGCCCCACGGTCAGCAGCACCGCCAGTGTCAGGCCGGCGGCGACCAGGCGGTACCCGCGCGCGGTGGTGCGCGGGTCGCCGCGGCGGGCCAGATACCAGCCGTGCGCGGTCGTCAGCAGCCACCAGCCGAGCACGGCGAACTCGCACCACGGCTCGGCCCGGCCCAGCGACACCGCGACCAGCGCGACCGCGCCCGCGACCTGGACCAGGGCCAGCAGTCGGCGGCCGAGGAAGAGGTAGCCGACGCCGAGCAGCGAGGCGTTGCCCAGCGCGACCGCGAGCGGGTCGTACGTGCGCCTGCGCGGCGGCTTCGGCGGCGGCCAAGGCGTCCCCCAGTCCGACGTCGCGTCGTACGGCACCGCGTCGTCCGACGACGCGTCGTGCTCGCCGACGTCCGGGGGAACGGGTCGCGAGCCTGGTTCCGGCGTGGCGTGCGGCGTGTCGTCCATCGCGGTCTCTTCCCGGTTCACGGAGCGTGCGTGGCCGTACCCCATTGTTGGCAGCCGGCCCGGGAGGGGTCCCGTGGCCGGCACCGGAGCCGGACGGGCCAGCCGCTGGCCGGGCGGGACGGAACCGTGAGTTCCGCGTCCGTCCTACGGGATGGTTTTGATCTCCTTCATGGTCAGGTGGGACTCAAGGCGGAGTACGGCGGGCAGGCTGCTGAGCTTGTCGGTGATGAATGCTTCGTAGGCGGCGTGGTCGGCGACCGCGACGCGGATGAAGTAGTCCGGGCGCCCGTACATGCGGCGGAACTCGGTGACCTCCTCGAAGGCGGACACGGTGTCCTCGAACTCCTGGAAGCTCCTGCGGTCCTGGGCGTAGATCTCGACGTTGACGAGGACCTCAAGGCCACGGCCCAGGGCCTGCGGGTTGATGACGGCCCGGTACCCGGTGATGACGCCGGCCTCCTCCAGCCGCTTGACCCGGCGCAGGCAGGGCGGCGGGGTCAGGCCGACCCGCTTGGCCAGCTCGACGTTGGTCAGCCGCCCGTCCTGGCCCAGGTGAAACAGAATGTCGCGATCAACGGCATCGAGCGTCACTTTGTTGCTCATACGGCGATTCTAGGATCAGAGGTGGCAACCATATGAGGCGTCATCCATCCTAAAATTCCACGCATGGAGACCAGCCCCGTCGCCACCGAGGACCGCCCTCGGTGCTCACCCGCCCCGCCGCCCGCGCCCCACTCCGATGCGCACGCGGCGTTGCGGGACTCCGCAGGTGTGGGCCTGGCCTTCCTGCCGCTCGGGCTCGCCTACGGGGCGCTGGTGACGCAGTCGGGTCTGGAGTGGTGGTGGGCGGGGCTGTCGGCGGCGCTCGTCTTCGGCGGATCGTTCGAGTTCCTGCTCATCGGCATGGTCGCGGCCTCCGCCCCGCTCGCCTCGATCGCGGTCTCCGCGCTCCTGGTGAACGTCCGGCACGTCTTCTACACGCTGTCCTTCCCGCTGCACCGCGTGGGTGGCCGGCTCGGCAAGACATACAGCACCTACGCGCTGTGCGACGAGGCGTACGCGCTGACCACCGGCGAGCGGGCCAGCGCCTGGTCCAGCCGCCGCATCCTGTGGCTGCAGTTCTTCCTGCACCTGTACTGGGCGGCCAGTGCGACCGTCGGGGCCCTGCTCGGCTCCTTCATCCCCGACCGCGTCACCGGCCTGGACTTCGCCCTGACCGCCCTGTTCACCGTCCTCGCCCTGGACGCCGTCCGCGACCTGCGGGGCCACCTGGCCACCCCCGTCCTGGCCGTGCTCAGCGCCCTGTTCGCCCGCCTCCTCTTCCCCGGCCAGATGCTCCCGGCCGCCTTCGCCCTGTTCACCGCCGCCCTGCTGGGCCGCCGCCTCGCCACGTCCCGGACACCGCGCCATGCCTGACACCCGCTACGCCATCGCCGCCGTCCTCGTCTCCGCCGCCGTGACCTGGGCCCTGCGCGCCCTGCCGTTCGCCGCGCTCACCCCGCTGCGCGAGAGCGGAACCGCCCGGTACCTCAGTGCCCACATGCCCGCCGGCGTCATGGTGATCCTGGTCGTCTACTGCCTGCACGACCTGCCGGTGACCGAAGCCCGCGCCACCGCCCCGCTCGTGGCCCTGGCCGTCACCGTCGGCCTCCACCTGTGGCGCCGCACCGCCCTGCTGAGCATCCTCGGCGGCACCGCCACCCACGTGATCCTCGCCAGCACGGTCTTCGCCCACTGAGGCCGCTGACGTCACTGACGCCGCTGGCACCGCCGACGCCGCTGGCACCGCCGACGCCGCTGGCGTCGAGTCGGCCGGAGTCCCCGCGCCAGAACACCGAACACCGAACGCCGAACGCGGCGCGCCCCCCCGGCCACCTCCCGGAGGATCGCCCGCTGCCCGGGTGTGACGAAACATCAGTTTCGTTGCCCCACCCGCCGGTGAAGGAACGTGCCGGCAGCGGCACACTGGACGCATGTGGCACGTTGGGAGGTTGAGCGGCTTTCGACCCCGTGTGAGCCGTCCGTGCCGTCTGTCACCGTCCGGCGTCGGTCCCCGCCCGCGCCCTGCCCGGAAGAGAGCGATCATGCCCCCGCAGTCGCCATCGCTACCGTCCCCCCGTCGTCCCTTAGCGCGCGGCCTGGCCGCGACGCTCTTCGTCGCCGGCGCGCTCGGCGCCCTCGGCGCCTGCGGTCTCTCCACCGAGCCCGAGCCCGACGCGACCAGAGCCCCGGCCGGTACGGCGGCCAAGGCCGAGGCCAACGGCGGCCGGCACGGTCGGGCCGCGCCCACCGCGCTGCCCCGCCAACTGCCGGGCATAGGACCGAAAACGCAGGCCAAGGTCCCCGAGCGCAGCCGACAGGTGCTGCTCGTGACGGGCGAGGGCCGCGACTCCTCGCGGTCGAGGGCCGTGCTGTACGAGCGCACCGAGGAGGGCGCCTGGCGCGCCGGCACGTCCTGGTCCGCGCACAACGCGCGACGCGGCTGGACCGACAAGCACATGATGGGCGACCTGCGTTCGCCGATCGGCGTCTTCGGCCTCACGGACGCGGGCGGCCTGCACGCCAACCCGGGCAGCCGGCTCCCGTACGAGCGCTCCGACTCCTTCACGGCCGTCGGCCGGGGCTTCGAGGGCGAGCCGCTGGCGGGCTCCTTCGACTACGTCGTGGCCATCAACTACAACCGGGTGCCCGGCACGTCCCCGCTGGACTGGACCCGGCCGATGGGCGCCTCCCGGGGCGGCGGCATCTGGGTCCACGTGGACCACGGCGGCCCGACCCAGGGGTGCGTCAGCCTCGCCGAGCGCGACATGCGGGACCTCGTGCGCTCCCTCGACCCGGAGCGTCACCCGGTCATCGTGATGGGCGACGCGAAGTCGCTGGCCCGGTAGGCACCAGTAGGTACCGCTAGGCACCCGCCCGGGCCGCCGGGCGCCGGGCGTCGGGTCACGGCGCGCCGCGGCGGCCACAGTCGGGGCGGGGGCACTCGCGCCGGGTGCGCTCGCCGCGCGGCAGCAGTGTCCTGATCCGGTCGGGCGGCAGGACGCCCTCCTCGCGGGCCGTGCGGTGCACGGCCCGCAGCAGCCGCCGGCGCGTCGCCTGGTGGCGCCAGAGGACCGCGCGTACGCCGTACTCAAGCACCGCCATCAGGTCGTTCTCGGGCAGCTCGTCCGTGATGACGACGACCCGTCGCTGGCCGCCGCGCACCAGGCGGCGCAGCTCGGCGCCGGCCAGCTCGTCGAACCGGCCGGCGAGCAGCACGGCCACGGACACGCCGCCCGGCGGCGACTGCTCCCCCGGGCGCGGCCCGTCGAGAAGTTCCACCCCCGGCTGGTCCCGCAGGTGTCGGACGACCCCGTCCCGGGAGAGCGGGTCGGTGCCGTGCACCGTCACGGTCACGCGTTGATCGGCCACTGCGTCCTCGTTCTTCACGTACTTCCCGTGTCTCTACCTCTCACAGGGTGCGCGCGTGGCCTAAACGTTCGGTTGGCGAAACGTCAACGCGTGGCGGCGGCACCGGGCAGACCTCCGGCCCGGCCGGCCGGGCTGGCCGGGGTCGATCGGGAATCGGCCCAGGTGGGCGCACATACGCGCGACGCCCGGCCGGGGGCTCCGGCCGGGCGTCGTCGTGTCGCGTGCGTGTCGCGCATGTCGCGTGCGCGGGGTGGCGGTCAGCCCTTCGCGGGCTCCTCGAGGCGCGGGAAGAGGATCTCGCCCTTGGTGACCGTGGCGCCCACGGGCAGCGCGCCCCAGGTGCCGGCGGACCGCACGCGCTGGTCGGCCAGCGGGCCCAGGTGCGGCTCGGCGCCGAGCGATGCCCACAGCTTCTCGCAGGTGGCGGGCATCACGGGGGCCAGCAGCACGGCGGTGCCGCGCAGCGCCTCGGCCGCCGTGTACAGGATGGTCGCGAGGCGGGCCTGGCCCTCGGGCGAGGTGTCCTTGGCGACCTTCCACGGCTCCTGCTCGGTGAGGTAGCCGTTGACCTGCTTGATGAAGTCGAAGACCGCCGCGATGCCGCCGGCGAAGTCCAGCTCGTCGCCGATCCTGGCGTCGGCCTCGGCGACCGCCTTGGCCAGCCCGTCGGCGACGGCCTGCTCGGCGTCGCCGTGCGCGGTGGCCTCGGGCAGCGCGCCACCGAAGTACTTGCCGACCATGGCCGCCACGCGGGAGGCCAGGTTGCCGAAGTCGTTGGCCAGCTCGCTGGTGTAGCGGGCGCTGAAGTCCTCCCAGGAGAACGAGCCGTCCTGCCCGAAGGCGATGGCCCGCAGGAAGTACCAGCGGTACGCGTCCACACCGAAGTGCGAGGTCAGGTCCTGCGGCTTGATGCCCGTCAGGTTGGACTTGGACATCTTCTCGCCGCCGACCATCAGCCAGCCGTTGGCGGCGATCTTGCCGGGCAGCGGGAGTCCGTTGGCCATCAGCATCGCGGGCCAGATCACCGCGTGGAAGCGCAGGATGTCCTTGCCCACCAGGTGCACGCTCGCCGGCCAGGTCGACTCGAACTTCGCCTGGTCAAAGCCGTACCCGACGGCCGTGGCGTAGTTGAGCAGGGCGTCGATCCACACGTAGATGACGTGCTTGTCGTCCCACGGCACCGGCACGCCCCAGTCGAACGTGGACCGGGAGATCGACAGGTCCTGCAGGCCCTGCCGGACGAAGTTCACGACCTCGTTGCGGGCCGACTCGGGCTGGATGAAGTCCGGGTTGTTCTCGTAGTGCTCAAGGAGCCGCGGGCCGTACTCGGAGAGCTTGAAGAAGTAGTTCTCCTCCTTCAGCATCTCCACGGGCTTCTTGTGGATCGGGCACAGCTTCTGACCGGCGAACTCGCCCTCGCCGTCCAGCAGCTCGCCGGGCGTCTTGTACTCCTCGCAGCCCACGCAGTACGGGCCCTCGTAGCCGCCCTGGTAGATCTCGCCCTTGTCGTAGAGATCCTGGACGAACTCCTGGACGCGGTCGGTGTGCCGCTTCTGCGTGGTGCGGATGAAGTCGTCGTTCGCGATCTCCAGGTGCTCCCAGAGGGGCTTCCACGCCTCCTCCACGAGCTTGTCGCACCACTCCTGCGGGGTCACCCCGTGCGCCTCGGCGGTGCGCATGATCTTCTGACCGTGCTCGTCCGTGCCGGTGAGGTACCACACCTTCTCGCCGCGCTGGCGGTGCCAGCGGGTGAGCACGTCGCCTGCGACGGTCGTATAGGCGTGGCCCAGGTGGGGAGCGTCGTTCACGTAGTAGATGGGGGTCGAGACGTAGTACGTGCTCGCCCCTTGCTCGGTTCCAGTGGCCGCCATGGTCGAAATCCTAACGGCCACCGGATGCCGTCGCCGACGCGTTCACACACGGTGACGGCCCCGCGCTGGGCGTGCGCGGGGCCGTCCGGGCGGGTCGGGGGCGGCCCGGGTTCCGGGCGGCCGGGGTCAGCGGAGTACGCCCGCCTCCCGGGCCTCGATCAGCCACTCCGGGAACTCCACCATCAACTGTCCGTACAGCTCCGCGTCGGACAGGTCGCGCGGTTCGAGGCCCGCGTGGAAGAAGCCCGCGTTGTCGACCGGGCGCCGCTCGGGCACGGCCAGGTCGTCCAGCTTGCGCAGGAAGTCGAAGCCCCTGGCCTGCGGGTCGCCGAAGCCGACGAACTGCCAGAAGATCGGCAACCGGGCCGCCTCGCACAGCGCCCGCTCGGCCGCCGGCTTGCTGGTCGGCGCGCCGTCCGTCTGGAAGATCACGAACGCCGGGTCGGTCGACCCCGACTTCTCGTAGTGCTCGACCACGGCGTTGATGGCCCAGTGGTAGTTCGTACGGCCCATGTGCCCGAGCGAACCGTGCAACTCCTCGATGCGACCCGAGTAGTTGGCGAGCTCCAGTTCGGCGGTGCCGTCCACGTCCGTGGAGAAGAACACCACGGGCACCACGCCGTCGTCGTCGAAGTGCGCGGACAGGCCGAGCGCCTGCTCGGCCAGGTGCTGGACGGTGCCGTCCTTGTAGTAGCGGCGCATGGAACCCGACCGGTCCAGGACCAGGTACACGGCGGCCCGCTGCCCACCGAGCCCGTGCTTCTCGACCACGGCGGACGCGGCCTTGTACAGGCTGACCAGGCCCGGAGCCGCTTCCTCCACCTTGGCGAGGGAGAGCGCGGCGCCCGGGTTGGTGCCCGCGTCGGCATCCGCCGACGCGGCGGCCACCGGCTCGGACTCGGCCACCGGCTCCGGCTCGTTCTCGGTCTCCGGCTCGGCCTGCGCGTCCGCCTCCGGGGCCGGTGCGGCTGCCGCCGCCGGCTCGGACGTCGGCTCGGCGTCCGGCTCCGCCACGGGCTCCGCGTCGGCCGCCAGCTCGGGCCCGGTCTCGGCTACGGCCACGGGCTCGGGCCCGGCCTCGGCCACGGCGAGGGGCTCGGGCGCGGCGTCCGGCCGGGTCTCCGGTACGGGGTCCAGGTCGGCCGCGGGCTTTGACTTCGGCTCCAGCCCCGGCTTCGGCTCCGGCTCGGGGTCCGCCCCGGCCGTGGCCTCCGGCTCGGCATCCCGTACGGGCTCGGGGTCGGGCTCGTCCGCAGCGGCGACGGCCTCGGAATCCGGCGCATCGGCCTCGGCCTCGGGCTCGGGCGTGACGGCCTCGGGCTCCGTCTCCGCCTCCGGCTTGGACGCCGGGGTGGCGGCGATGGCCTCGGGCTCCCGCTTGGTCTCGGTCGCCGCCCCGGCCTCGGCCTCGGCCGCCGGCGTGGCGGTGGCGTCGTCGGTCGGCGGCTCGACCGTGGATTCCGCCGCCGGCTTGGCCGGGGACTCGGTCGCCGACTCGGCCGAGGCCGGGGTCGGGTCGAGGTCCGGTTCCCGGGCGCTCTCGTCGTCGGGGAGCGGCTCGCGCGGGGCGACGCGGATGACGGTCGGGCCCGACGCGGACGCCGCGGCGTGCTCGGGCTCGGGCTCGGTGGAGGAGGTGGAAGAGGAAGGGGTGGCCGGATCGGTGGCGGGCGGGGCCGACGGCTCCGACGCGGGCTCGGCCGACGCGCGCGGAGCCTCGCTCTCGTCGGTTGCCGTCCGTGAGCGGCCGAAAACTTTGCGCAGCAGGTCCCGTATGCCCATGGATGAAACCCCTCACCTGTCGAGTGCGATGCGCGTCCGTCATGGCCGGTAGGTGCCGGTAAGCGCCGGTGTATCCCGGCGGGCAGCCGAACGGGCCTGGCCTGGCCGGACACGTAAGGCTAACGGGCCTTGGGGCGCCGGCCGGAGCGAGCCCGCGGGCGGGGGCGCGGGTGGTCCGATACGCGAGGTTGGTGCCGGGGAGGCGGCGGGCGTCAACTCGGGCAAAACCGGCGGGGTGTGGCGTCCGGATACCGGAGTGCTCCGGCCCAAACCTCACCGTAAGTGACGACTGACCGTCGTCGTTCACCGCTGATTAACCCTCACTTCGCCATTTGGCGACACCGTCCCCATAGCTTCGCGGCGGATGGATTCCGACACCGTGTCGGCGCGGGCCTGCGCCGCTGGATCGAAGACGAAGGAATTGACGTGCGCAAGCTCCTGCCCCTGATCAGCTCGCACCCGGGTGCCCGTTCCGCACTGACCTGCCGCTACCGCTGTGGTGACGCCTGCTTCCACGAGGTGCCCAACACGAGCGACAACGCGTACGTCGGCGACGTCATCGCGAACGTGCTCTCGCGCCGCAACGTGCTGCGCGCCAGCGCCGTCGTCACCGTGACCGCCGCGGCCGGTGCCGCCGTCGGCCTCGGCCAGGCGCCGCAGGCGTCCGCCGCCACGCCGGCCGTCGCCGCGCACGGCGGAAAGGGCCACGGCAAGTCGCACGGCAAGAACCGCGGCGCCCGCGGTCTGCGCTTCGAGCCGGTCGCGCCGAACACCAAGGACGCCGTCGTCATCCCGCGCGGCTACGAGCAGAACATCGTCATCCGCTGGGGCGAGCCCATCCTGCCCGGCGGTCGCGACTTCGACCCGGACAACCAGAGCGCCAAGGCGCAGGCCAAGCAGTTCGGTTACAACAACGACTACATGGCCGTGCTCGACGTGCCGCACGAGCGTCACCGGCAGCTCCTCGTGGTCAACCACGAGTACACCGACGAGGTGTTGATGTTCGCCGGGTACGACGCGGACAACCCGACCCGCGAGCAGGTCGAGATCGCCATCGCCGCGCACGGCCTGTCCGTCGTGGTCGCCGCCGAGGACCGCCGCTCCGGCAAGCTGACCGCGCTGCGCCGCCACCACCTCAACCGCCGCGTCACCGGCTCGACCCCGTTCGAGGTCACCGGTCCGGCCGCGGGCAGCAAGTACCTGCGTACCTCCGCCGACCCGCGCGGCAAGCGCATCCTCGGCACGCTCAACAACTGTGGCGGCGGCATCACGCCGTGGGGCACCGTGCTCTCCGGCGAGGAGAACTTCAACCAGTACTTCGCCAACGGCGGCAAGGTCACCGACCCCGACACCAAGGCGCGCTACGCCCGGTACGGGATCGGCGGCGAGGCCAGCGAGCGCAAGTGGGAGCGTTTCGACAAGCGCTTCGACACCCTCCAGGAGCCGAACGAGCCCAACCGCTTCGGCTGGGTCATCGAGATCGACCCGTTCGACCCGCACTCCACGCCGCGCAAGCTGACCGCGCTCGGCCGCTTCAAGCACGAGGCCGCCGAGCCGCGCCTGACCGACGACGGCCGCCCGGTGCTGTACATGGGCGACGACGAGCGGTTCGACTACTTCTACAAGTTCGTCTCCTCCAAGCGGATGATGCACGGCAACAGCCGGTACGCCCGTGCGCACAACCGCACGCTCCTCGACGAGGGCACGCTGTACGTCGCCAAGTTCACCGGCGACAGCCCGGCCGGCGAGATCGACGGCTCCGGCAAGCTGCCCGCCGACGGCGAGTTCGACGGCTCCGGCGAGTGGATTCCGCTGGCCACCGGCACCACGTCGCACGTCGAGGGCATGACGGCCGAAGAGGTCTACGTCTTCACCCGGTTCGCCGCCGACAAGGTGGGCGCCACCAAGATGGACCGCCCCGAGGACGTCGAGCCCAGCCCGCGCACCGGCCGCGTGTACGTCGCGCTGACCAACAACAAGGACCGCGGCAAGGCCGGCAAGGCCCCCGCCGACGAGGCCAACCCGCGCAACGGCAACAAGCACGGCCAGATCCTGGAGCTGGCCGAGCACTGGGACGACCCGGCATCCGACCGGTTCAACTGGCGCCTGTTCCTGGTCTGCGGCGACCCGAGCGACCCCAGCACGTACTTCGCCGGGTTCCCGAAGGACAAGGTCAGCCCGATCTCCTGCCCCGACAACATCACCTTCGACGCGCACGGCAACCTGTGGATCTCCACCGACGGCAACGCCCTCGGCAACCACGACGGCCTGTTCGGCGTGGCGACCGCGGGTGAGCGGCGCGGCGAGGTCAAGCAGTTCCTGACCGTCCCGAACGGCGCCGAGACCTGCGGCCCGATCGTCCAGGACCAGCGCGTCCTGGTCGCCGTCCAGCACCCGGGCGAGATCGACGGCGCGAGCGTCGAGAAGCCCAAGTCGGCCTGGCCCGACGGCCCGGGCAAGCTCGTGCGCCCCTCGATCGTCAGCGTCTGGCGGCGCGACGGCGGCGACATCGGCGCGTAACGCCCACCGGGCGCGGCCCCTGGCCGCGCCCCCGGTACGGCTCCTGGCCTCGCGGGGTGCGAGGTCAGGAGCGGGGAGCGCCCGGCGGGGCGGCGCGTGGGGCACCACCGCGCCGGGCGATCCCATCGGAAGGCCCGGCCCTGTCGGCGCCCCACGGGGGAGCGCGCCGCCCGGGACGGCCCCGCCGGTGGACCGCCCCCGGAGCGAGGGCGGGTGCGGACGCGGTGGCGGAGGCGGGGGACGGGACGGCTGGTTGTCGCCAGCGACGCGCGGCGGAGGGGGCCGCGCGACGCGCGACGACCGCGCCGTACCGAACGACCGCCCCGCACCGACGACCGCTCGGCACCCATGCCCGCCCCGCACCGACGACCGTCCCGTACCGACGACCGCCCCGCACCGAACGACCACTCCGCACCGACGGCCGTCCGTCCGTGGCGCATCGAAGCCCGGCGGAGCGCCGATCCGCCCGGTTAGCCTGACCGGATGATCAGTGACCAACCCCTGGCGGCGCGCGTGCGGTTCACCGCGTCCGGCCTCGTGGTGACGCGCACGCCCGGCGAGCCGGGCGTCTACTCCCTGCCCCGCGTCGGGCAGACCGTGCCCGCCGCCGAGCGTCACACGCTGCCGCGGGCCGAGGCGCTGCTCGCGTCCATCCGCCCCGTCGGCACCAGCGAGAGCGTGCTCCGCTCCTGGGTCACCGGCCGTCGCACGTGGGGAGCCGTGCCCTGGTCCGACCCGGCCGCGGTGACACCGGAGCGCATACGCGCCGCCGCCCTGGTCATCCGGGACGCGCACCTGCTGCTCATCCGCTTCCGGGGGGACGACGGGGAGTGGTACGAGATCCCGGGCGGCGGCGTCGAGCCCGGCGAGACGCCCCGGGACGCGGTCGTCCGCGAACTGCGCGAGGAGACCGGCCTGACGGTCACCCCCACCCACGAGGTTGCCCGCGTCTGGCGCCGCCGCCGGTTCGGCCACTACTTCCGCGTCACCGCCGAGGGCCGCGTCGGCGCCCCCGATGACCTCGACATCGAAGGCGGCGAACTGACCTGGGTCCCCGTCGCCCAGTTGCCCACCACCCCCCTGTGGCCACGCCGCCTGTCCTGGCGCATCGCCCACTGGCACACCACCGGCTGGCCCACCCGCCCCCTCGAACTGGCCGACAACATCCAGGACTTGCGCGCCCCGTGCACCTGGTGACCCGGTCGCGGACGCGTTCCGTACGGGAGCGCGGGGGCGGGTTCCGTACGGGGGCGGCGTGGGGGAGTGCCGCAGGGGCGCGCGGGGCGTACCGGGATGGCCGGCGTGCGGCCGCGCGCGGCGCGGAGCGTACGAAGCGATGCCAGCCTCGACCCGAACTTGACCCACGACTACCGTGCGGGAATGACCCACACAGCCGGGTCATTCCCTTCGTAGGGTCATTCACATGACGACGACGAAGACCACCGCGCCCACGACCTCCCAGGCCACGACCACCACCACCAGCACCTCACCGCTGCCGACGGTGCTGACCCGCCACGCGGACGCCGAGACCTGCGCCGACCCGAGCAGCGTCATGACGTTGTTGGGCGAGTCGGACGCCACCCCCGGCGGATTCACCAGCTACCGCTCCAGCTTCGCCAAGGGAGCCGCCGGGGCGCCGGCCCACTTCCACACGAGGGCGACGGAACTGTTCTTCGTGCTCGGCGGCTCGTTGCGGGTGCTGGTGGGCGAGGAGGTCACCACCCTGAACCAGGGCGACTTCCTGGCCGTGCCGCCCCACACCCCGCACGCCTTCGCCGCGGCCCCCGGCGCCGAGGCCGACGTCCTGTTCGTGTTCACCCCGGGCCTGCCTCGCTTCGACTACCTGCGCCTGCTCGGCCGGGTCATGCGGGGCGAGGCCGACCCGAAGGAGATCGCCGAGTCCGCGGAGCGTTTCGACAACCACTACGTCGACAGCCCCGTCTGGCGCGCCGAGCTGGGCCAGGGCTGAGACACCACCCGGCGGGGGCCCGCGATGGAGCCCGACACCGCGCCACGCGTTCGGTGTTGAGCGGAGCGTCCCGCCATCGCCTAGGTGAAACTGACTAGGAACACGGGCCCGCCAACGCCTAGTTTCGGCAACATGGCTGATGAGTGCTTCGAACATCCGCGGCTCGCCTCGATCTACGACCTGCTCGACCCCGACCGCACCGATCTCGACGCGTACGTCGAGATCGCCACGGAACGCGGCGCCCGCCGCGTGCTGGACATCGGCTGCGGCACGGGGGTGTTCGCCCTCTTACTGGCGGAGCGCGGCATCGACGTCGTCGGCGTCGACCCCGCCGGGGCCTCCCTCGACGTGGCCCGCTCCAAGCCGGGCGCCGAACGGGTGCGCTGGATACGCGGCGACGCGACGGACCTCCCCGACCTGGGTGCCGACCTCGCCACCATGACGGGCAACGTGGCCCAGGAGCTGACCGACCCGCAGACCTGGCAGAACACCCTCCGAGGCGCTCACGCCGCCCTGCGCCCCGGCGGCCTCCTGGTCTTCGAGACCCGCGACCCGTCCCGCCGCGCCTGGGAGGACTGGAACCGCGAGACCTCCCACCGGGTCACGGGCATCGCGGGTGTCGGCGCCGTCGAGAGCTGGGTGCAGGTCACCAAGATGGACTGGCCTCTGATCAGCTTCCGTTGGACGTACGTCTTCGCCTCCGACGGCCAGGTACTCACCTCGGACTCCACCCTCCGCTTCCGCGACCGCACGGAGATCGAACACGACCTGGCCGCCCACGGCTACGTCCTGGAGGACGTCCGGGACGCCCCGGACCGGCCGGGGAAGGAGTTCGTGTTCGTGGCGCGGCGGGTGTGAGGGGCCTTGGGGCGGGCGGGGCGTCGCGATCAGTGGGAGGTGGGTTTCAGCCCGCGGACCACTCCTCCCGCAGGATGCTGTACGTGATGGAGTCCCGCCAGGCGCCGCGTACGTGGACGTGTGCTCGGATGCGCCCCTCCTCGGTCAGCCCGGCCGCGAGGAGCGTGCGCTCCGAGGCGGTGTTGTGCGGCGAGCGTGCGGCCCACAGGCGGTGGAGGTCGAGGTCGGTGAAGGCGAGATCGCAGATCAGGCGCACGACCTCGCGCCCGTAGCCCACGCCCCAGGCGTCCGGGCGGAGCGCGAACCCGAAGGTGCCGGCGTTGGGTTGATGCGGATCGTGGGCCAGCCGCACGCACCCGATCGGCTCACCCGTCTCACGTTCGGTGGCGGCCAACGCGTACTCCTCGCGCGGTGTCGCGGACGCGGAGGCGATCCAACGGGCAACGATCACATCGACCTGCTCGCGCGAGCGCGGAGTGAAGGACATGTGCTCGGTTGCTTCGGGGCTGCCGTAGATCGCGTGGACGGCGTCCACGTCGTCGATGGTCAGCTCGCGGAGGGCGAGGCGGGAGCTGTGGCGGGTGATCGGGTACAAGCGGTGACCTCCGCTGGGTTGGGCGACAGTCGGAGAGGTCGTGCCTCGGCGTCGCTCCGGTGGTAGTTGGGATGCGTGTACCCAACCCTTGGCACGACGAGGTACACACCCTGAACCCCTGGCGGTTCCCAAGCCATCTCGCAGAGGCTACGGGTGCGGTGGGCGGGACGCGGAGCGGTGGGGGGTCGGCTCGCGATCGGTCGCCGCGCTGTGCCGGCTCGCCGAGACCGTGGGCAGGGCGGCTACGGCCGCCTCCCACGGAAACGCGGACGCGTCACCTTGCCTCGGCGGGTGCGGCTCGTATCCGTCCGGCCCGAGGAGGAGGGTTACGCCCTGATCGCGCAGCGTCTGCGCGCTGCGGGGCACGGCGGGTTGGGCGGCCTGGGCCTGGTTGAAGTAGGGCATGGCGACCACCGGAACGCCCAGGTGGACCCCCTCGGACACGAGGCCGATCGCTAGCGTGTCGGCGATGCCCGCCGCCCACTTGTTCAGGCTGGTGCAGCTCAGCGGCGCGACGAGCATCGCGTCGGCGGGCGGCAGCGTGTCCGAATCGCCCGGGAGCTTGTACGCCGACCGGACCGGGTGTCCTGTCAGACTCTCCAACTCGTCACGCCGAGCTTCCCACCAGCGGGCGGCCGACGGCGTGAGGACCAGGCAGGTGTCCCAGCCCGCGGCCTGGGCCGCGCGAACACCCGCGTCGATGTACTGGGTGGGCCCTGCGGCGCAGGCGATCAGGTAGAGGACGGGTCTCATGCCGGGAGTCCACACCGGGAGGTGCGGCGTACGCAACCGCGCCTGGCGCCGTGCGGTCGCGTCGTACGGACGAACCGTCCCAACGGGAGTCGGACGCGGCGTCCGCGATGACCGTGGACGGCCTCAACCTCCCTATGCGGTACGTGCCTTGGAGCGCCGCGAGACAGCATGTGAGGCCCGGCTGCCAGTACCGTTCACAGTGTCCACAGAACGGAGACGAGCCATGCCTCACTGGTCCGACTACAGCAACGGCGAGCGCATCAAGATCCTCCGCGGTTCCGAACTCAACCAAGCCGCCCTCGCTGAACTGACCGGTCTCTCGATCGCCACCATCCAGGCGGCGGAACAGGACAAGCGCCTTTCGTTGCCGACCCTGCTCAGGATCGCCGGAGCGCTCGGCGTTGACACGTCCGTCGTCCTCGGTCAGCAGGAGCCGCGCCGGGCGCTCGGACAGGACGACCGGGCCATGATGCGCGCGCTGTCGCACGCCGTGCACGACACGGCGGCGGGTGCGGGCCTGCCCGCCGAGGCACCCACGTTGGCGGAACTCGACAAGGTGGTCCGACATGCGTGGGAGTTGTACTGGCAGGGTCGGTACGTCGAGGCGGGCGCGGTAGCCGGGCCTCTCCTGCGGTCCGCTGCCGCGCGACTCCACGAACAGCCGGCCGGTGACCAGGCCGAAGCGTGGGGCGTGGTGGCCGACGCCTATCGCATCAGTGCTTACGTCGCCAACCTCCTGGGGGTGCGTGACCTCGCGTACGCGGCGATTGGGCATGCGCAACGGGCTGCCGAGCGTGCGGCCGACGAACTGCGCGCCGCGCTGGTGACGTCGGGCCGCTCCTGGGTGTACCTGCGCGATGCGCGACTGGACGAGGCGCTCGACCTCGCGGAGCGCGCCGCGTTCGACATCGAGCCACGGTTCTCCCGGGCGTCCCCCGAACAGCTCGCCGTGTACGGGGCGCACATCAACTTCGCCGCCGTGGTGGCTTCGCGGTTGGGCGACAAGGACCGGGCGGGCGACTATCTCTCGCAGTCGCACGCGACGGGCGCCCGCTTGGGGCGCGAGTTCCGAGCGCACGGCACCCTGTTCGGGCCTGTCTCCGCGACGACACAGGCGGTGGGCGTCAATGTGTCGCTTGGCCAGACCGGGAAGGCGCTCACGCTGATCGAGTCGATTCACGACACCGCAGTGCTCAGCGACGCCGCCAGGCACCGGTACGAACTCGACAAGGCCATGGCACAGGCCGACGCACGGCTGTGGGACGCCAGTCTCGACACCCTGGAGTCGGCGTTGCGCTCGGCACCGCACTGGGCCCGGCATCAGGCCCTGCCGCAGGTGATCATGTCCAAGGTCGGCCTGGCCTCCACGACCAGGCTGCGCCGCGTGGTCAAGCTCGTCGACACGGGCCCCGGCGCCGTGGGGTTGGGCAGGCGGCGTCACCTAGCACGGCCGTGACGGAGCTTCGCGGCCCCTCGTGGCGGGGCCTGGGCGCTACCTTCTTCGTTGTGCGCACTGACAGCGTTCACGCACCCCCCCGCCCGTGCTGACCGCGGTGCCGTACCTGCGATCAGCTCACGCCGCACCTACGCGAACGGCGAGTTGGTTGAGGCCGGGCATGGACGGGCTGACGGCCAGCATCCCCGAGATCATGACCTTGACGCTGGAACGTCGGGCGTCCTGGGGAGTCTCCTCAGCGTGCTGTTGCAGCAGAGCGAGCGCGGAAGGAAGGTCTCCCATGTCGCGATAGAGCTTGGCGCTGTCGTGGCGCACCCTGGCCTCACGTTCACGAGTGGCCAGCCTCTTGCCGTTCACCGCAGCCAGGTGCTTGAGGGCGGCCCGGCTGTCGCCAAGTACGTGATGGATGCACAGCCCGTAGCGCTCTACCTGGTCACTCGTCATGGGACCTGGTGCGTCGACCCACGTGGTGGTGGCTGGGCCACGGGCGGCAGTGTCACGGGCCTGCTCGTACAGCGAGGCGGCGCGTGTCGTGTCGCCAGCCTGCGCGGCTCCGTAGGCCGACTCAAGGAGTAGGTGCGCTAGGACTGGCCTCGCGCGTTCTTCTCCTGACAGATCGGCTACGGCTTGATCTGCCACCTGAGCTGCCCACTCGTGGTGACCGCGTTGGCGCAGCACGACGTACTGAGCACGTGCGGCCATCGCTGCTACTACCGGATTGCGCGCTTGCCGAGCGGCCTGCACGGATCGGTCGGCGGTCAGCCAGGAAACGTCCGTGCGTTCCTTCACACTGACCGCTGTGGCCACGACATAGGCGCGGGCCAGCGTCTCGGCCCCGCCCGGTCCACTATGACGGGCGTGGGCCCGCGCGGCGGCAACGAGATGCGGCACGGCCCGCGCGGCCTCTACGTAGCGGGCCTCGCCGATCTGGCGCGCGACTGTGTCCAGCCCCGCGTGTAACTGTGCCCCGTTCATCGTGGGCTTTCCGATGTCTCGGAAAAGTGCGGCGTCCCAGCCCGGCCCCGGGGCCCCATGTCCTGTCGCCGGCGTTGCGGGGATCGTCGCCGCACCGATTCCTATGCCGGCTGCTGCCACTAGCAGTTCACGCCTGCGCATGTCGTCCTCGCCTCCATTCTGTTCGTCCGTCTCCGTAGCTCCGAGCATTGCGGGAGGAATGCTGAGCGCACGCGCGAGCGCCCGTCGCTCAGCGGGCGTTGGCGACTCGGCCCCGCGTTCGATGCGGCTGATCTTCGCTTGGCTCATGTTGCACGTGGCACCAAGCTGGGCTTGCGTCATGCCACCGGCCAGCGCCCGGCTCGCCTTCAATGTCCGTCCGAGAGACGTCATAGCTCGAAAGTACCGGTGGATTTCTGACTAGGGGAGTCACATCGTGACTGGGGCAGTCAAGCGCCGCTCCATCTCTACATCTCCGCGTGCTCGCCGAGTTAACTCTCCAGCAGTCACCTGGTGACCGCGCAGCGTGATCATGCGTTTTTCTTCGCGTTCTCACTGCACGGCTCAACGGGCGTAGATATCTCCCGCCTGGATTCCCCGCAGAGGAACAACATGGCCTTCCCCGCCGTCCCATCTCCTCACGACTCCATCCGCACTGACGCGGCGCCCCTCGCCTCCGCGACTCCCGTAGCCGTCTACGTCTGTTGGCCTAAACATCGAAACGTCGACGTGGAGCGTGCGCTCACGCGTGTGCGACGTCATCTTCAGACGCACGCGTTCCGGGCCGTTGGCCTGTGGGTGGAGAGGGCTGACGTCAGTGAGTACGCGCAGCGGCCTCGGTGGGCGTCCGTGCGATGCCAGGTGGAGAGCGGGGCCGCGCGCGGCATCGTGTCGCTGTGGCCGGTCATGTTGTGGTGGACGCCTCGGCAACGCGACGAACTCGTACGCTGGTTGGCCGCTCACGGCGCGTTCGTCTCCACTGTCGAGGGTGGGTTGCCCACGATGGGACGTCCCCGGCCAGCAAGTGATCGCCCCTTGGGGCGCTGCACTGCGTCGGTCACCCTGGCGCCGCTCCGAAGTTCGGTACCGGTGGCGCGTCGCTTCGTCACCGCGTGCTTGGTCAGCGCGGGCCATCGGGAGGTGATCGACGCTGCTGCGCTGCTCACGAGCGAACTCGTGGCCAACGCTGTGGACCACGGCGCCAACGGGGGACACGCAACCGTTGGAGTCCATGTCTGGTGTGAGGCAACCCGACTTCACGTCGAGGTACGCGATCCATCGGATGCGCCGCCTCGTCGCCGCGACGTGAGCGAGTTGGACGAGCAGGGCAGGGGGCTGACTCTCGTGGACGCGTTGGCCACGCGGTGGGGGTACGACCCCACTTCGCCGGGCCCGGGTAAGCGCGTCTGGTTCGAGGTGGCCTACGCCGCATGAGCCACCGTCCCACCCGCCACCACGGGCGCCGCCGCTACCGCTACGTCGAGATGACCCTCGCCCCCGACCCCGACACCACCCCGTACACCGTGCACGCCACCTGCACCACCTGCGGCGACCAGTCACCCGTCCCCGAACCCACCGAAACCATCACCGGCATGCACCACCAAGCACAACGCTGGTGCACCCACCACGCCGCCCACGACCACCCCGACGGACGCCACCTGCGCTACACCGCCACCGTCACCCTCCACTGGCACATCACGCCCCACGAAGACATCGGACCGGCGGCGCCGACGAGGTGAGGTGGCTCGCGACGCGACGCGTGCCGCGCTCCCGGACTCACACCGGCAGTCGCCAGGTCGGCCCGCTCGGGGAACCGATCCATACGGTCTGATCGAACGGCGTCGCCGTCATGCCGAAGGCGGACAGGTCGGGGGCGCCAGCATCGTGCCAGGCGTGCAGCGCGTTCTCGACCTGGTCCCACAGGCGCAGCGGACCGTGCTGGTGGACGGTCCAACCCTCCCCGTCGGGCTCGGTCCAAGCCTGAGAGCCGGTGGCCACATCGCGCAGGATGACGCCCGTGCTGGTGGTGAGTAGTTCGGCTGACGGCGCGGCGAGTTGGGCGACGAAGCGGGCTGCCCACTGCTCCAGGACGTCGGGGCTCAGGCGGGCGGGGCGGGTGTGGCCGTCCTGGCGGAAGAACGTGGGGGACGGCGGGCGCTCGTGTGGGCGGGCGAGCATGTAGGAGATGGTGTCGCCGGTGAACCAGCCGTGGGCGACACCCTCGTCGTCCAGGGTGAGATGGATGAGCCCGGCGGCGAGCATCCAGCCGTTGATCGTGGTGGTGATGGTGCCGGCGTCGTTGAGCTGCCAGAACCACGAGGGTGGGATGGACCGCACCGCGCAGGTGGCGATGATCGCGTCGTAGTCGGCGTGCTCCGGGCAACCCTGGAGACCGTCTCCGACGGCGAGCACCGGCGCGCATCCCGCCTCGTGCAGGTGCGCGGCGGCGGTCGACGCGAGGCCGGTGTCGTACTCGATGCTGACGACGTTCTCCGCGCCGAGCCGATGGGCGAGCAGGGCCGTGGAGTAGCCGGTGCCGGTGCCGATTTCGAGGACCTTCTGCCCGGGACGGAGGGCCGCCACCTGCGCGGTGCGGGTGACGAGCGAAGGCAGTGTGGCCGAGGACGTGGGGTTCCCGGAGACCGGACCGGTGGCGTCGCCGGCGTCTCGTCCCTCGACCTGAGTGACCCAGGTCTGGTCCGCGTAGACCATGCGCAACCAGGCTTCGTCGCCGACCTGGGCGCGGTGGACGGGAATCCACTGACTGCCGGCGGGGCGGTAGACGGCCGGGCCGAGGAACAACTCCCGGGGAACGGCGGCCACCGCGGCCTGCCATTCCGGGGCCAGCGTGGGGTGGGTCGTCGCGATCTCCTCAGCCAGCTCGCGGCGAAGAGCGGCGGGGTCAGCGGGCATCGTGCTCTCCTGCGTACTGGAGTTGGTCGGCGACGGCGGTGACGATCCTGCCGGTGATGGGTTCCGGAAACCAGGCGAACTGTCCGTTCTCGTTGCGCTGGTACAGCCATGCGCGGCCTTCGTGGTCGATGCCGAAGTCGAAGGCGCCGAAGACGAGCCCGAAGGCTTTGAGATAGGCATGCACGCACTTGGCTAGGTGCGCCGGTGTGTCGATGAGGGAATACGACAGGGCGTCGTAGTGGCGTCTCCAGTCCAAGCCGGGGGAACCCTCGATCCGCACGGTGAAGATCTGCCTGCCCACGGTCGTCACACGGAGGTCGGCTACCGAGGTCACGCGCTTCTGGAACAGGTGCATGGTCTGGGTCACTCCAGCATGGAGGTCCGTGAGGGGGACCTCATCCACCCACACGGTCAATGCCCGGCCGTCGAGGTCGTGGTAGTCGGTGTTCCGAAGCGGTTTGTAGATCACGGGGCCGTGCTCGTGGGCGAAGTCCCGAGCCGCGCGGGCGTCGTTGGTCAACAGTGTCGGCGGAATGTCGAAACCGCACCGAGCGGCAGCGGCGAGTTGAGCGGGCTTGTACTCGGCGTCCCGGTTGCGCCAGGGGTGGTTCACGTAATGCGCTCCGGGGAGGGACGAGAGGATGCCGCCGAGCCCGTAGCGGGCCTCTTCTCGACACCAGCGCGCGTCCTGGTCGGTCAGTCCTGGGGGCGCGGTGTAAGGGCGTGGGCGCCGCCAGTACACCGAGCGGAGCGTGTCGAGGTCAGCCACGCGTGTACGGGTGCGTACACGCCCCCTGAGCCCGTTGGTGTCCAGGAGAGTCGTGACAGAGAGGTCTGTGGGGAAGTCGCCCGGGTCCAGTCGTACGACGGGGACCTTTCGTCGGTTCAACTCTTCGATGACCACGTCGGCGGTCACATCATCGACCCGGGAGACGACCAACACGGGAGCACGTGAGGTCAATCGGTATCGCCCTCTTGATCGCTGCCCTGGTCTGGAGTGCCGTCCAGGCTGGTCTTGGTCTCGGTCTCCTTGTTGGTCTCGGATCTCTTGTGCCTGTTCGTGAGCGGGACGTAGCGGCCCTCCGCATCGACCCGGCGACCAGTCTGGGTTGCAGAGTCAAGGACGACTTGTACGGCGGGAAGTACGGTCGTTCTGGGGTAGGGCCGCATGCGCGATAGTCCCCATGGGGCTGGCTGCTCACTCACACAGATGCCTCCGATCGGCGCGTTCGTCGGCGACAGTGTGTCGCTCATTCGTCACGTTAGGTAGAGCGCATTCGGTCGATTCGCGGACGGATGGGGGCGGTGCTGATCAGGCTCGTGAGGTCGGTGATGCCAGTACCGGCGAGGCGCTGGCGGAATTGGCGCGGGCTTCGGACAGGCGGCCCACGACCCGCGCGGGGGCTGCGCGTGGTGGACCTAGCCAACGACCCGGGGCCGCCGGTCGAGGTGCTGCTCGGCGCGTTCGCGCGGCGCGGCGAGCGCGCCACGTACGCAGCCGACCATGCGCTGAACGTGTTGTGGAACGCGCTGGTCGCGGAGAGCGAGCGATGGCGCGCCGAGCAGCGCTGGCCCACGCCGGGCACGGAGCCGGACCCGTTCGCGGCGCTCAGCGCGTACCACCCGAGCGCGAGTGAGGTCGGAGGCCGGGCGGGTTCGCGCCCCCCCCCGCGATCCCCCGATCTCCGTGCGCGCCCCGCGCTCCCGCGCCGCGCGCCCCCGCGCACCGCCCGCACCCCCCGCGCACCGCCCGCACCCGCCGCGCGTCCGGGCGCGCTAACGCAGCTTCGCCAGCCGCCTCTGGGCCGTGCGCAGGGATCGGCCGCGTAGGGAGCCGGCCGGCCAGGGGTTGGGGGCGGTGAGGCGGTCGGCGATGGTGGTCAGGGTCCAGCGGTCGGCGCGCAGGTCGGGGTCGTCCAGTTCGTCGGCGGCGATCGGGGTGGCGACCGGCGCGCCGGGCTTGGCCCGTACGGCGTAGGGGGCAACGGCCGTCTGGGCGTAGCCGTTGCGCAGGGTGTCCAGGTAGAGGCGGTCGCCCCGGTCCTCCTTGCGGGGCTCGGTGGTGAGCCGGTCCGGGTGCCGGGCCACCAACAGGTCGGCGGCTTCGCGCGCGAAGGCCCGTACGGTGTCGAAGTCCGCCGCGCGGTCGAGCGGCACGATCACGTGCAGCCCGCGCGAACCGGTGGTCATCAGGCGGGCGGGCAGGCCGAGTTCGTCGAGCAGCTCGCACGTGCGGTGCGCCGCCCAGCGCACGTCCGCGAAGGCGGCGGCCGGGTCGTCGCCGGCCGGCTTGGACGGGTCGAGGTCGAAGATCAGCCGGTCGGGGTGGTCCGGGCGGTCGGCGCGGGAGAGCCAGCGGTGCGGGGTGATGGACGCCTGGCCGGCGAGGTACGCGAGGGTGGCCGCGTTGTCGCAGACCACGTGCGTGACCGTGCCGCCCTCCTTGGCGACCTCGGTCAGCGGCACCCAGTCGGGGAAGTAGTCGGGGGCGTTCTTCTGCATCAGCGGGCGCCCGCCGATGCCGTCCGGGTGGCGTTCCATCATCATCGGCCGACCGCGCAGCTCGGGCAGCGCGCGCCGGGCCACGGCGCGGTAGTGCGCGACGAGGTCGGCCTTGGTGAGGCCGTCGTCCGGGAAGAGCACCTTGTCCGGCCGGGTCAGCTCGAAGGCGTGCCCGCCGATCCGTAGCCGGCGCGGCTCGCCGGACGACCGGCCGCCGCCCGACCGCTTGTCCTTCGCACCCTTCGTGCTGCCCGTGCCGTCCGCGCCCTCCGCGTCCTTCGCGCTGTTCTCGCCGGCCGTGCCGTGCTCGCTGTTGTCGCTCACGCCGACAACGGGTTACCGCCCGCGCGCCCGGCAAACCCCCGCGGGACGCGTCACGGGATCGCGCCGCAGGTCAGGACGTGTGCCGGGGGGCCGTGGGCGAGTGGGCTTGACCATGACACCGTGTGAGGCCCTGCACTGGAGGGCGTCATGTTCAGCATCGGAGACTTCGCCAAGCACGGCCGCGTGTCGGTCCGCATGTTGCGTCACTACGACGCCATCGGGCTGCTGCGCCCCGCCCACGTCGACCCGTACACCGGCTACCGCGGTTACGAGGCGGGCCAACTCGCCCGCCTCAACCGCGTCATCGCCCTCAAGGACCTCGGTTTCACGCTCCAGCAGGTGCGGGCCGTGCTCGACGAGGAGGTGGACGTCGGTGAGCTGCGCGGCATGCTGCGGCTGCGGCGGGCCGAGGTGGCGGCGGCGATGGCGGCCGACGCGGCCCGGCTGGCCGGTATCGAGGCGAGGCTCCGGACGATCGAGAGTGAGGGAACCATGTCCGACCACGAAGTGGTGCTCAAGAGCGTGCCGGCGGTGCGGGTGGCCGAGTTGTCCGGCACCGCCGAGAGCTTCGGGCCCGAGCACATCGGCCCGGTGATCGGCCCGCTGTACGAGGAGCTGCACGGCCGGCTCGCGGCGGCCGGCGTCGCGCCGACGGGGCCCGCCATCGCGTACTACGAGCCGGCGCCGGGGGCCGGCCCGGAGGGGGCGGTCACGGTGCACGCGGGGATTCAGGTGGCGGTGGAGCCCGCGGCGGGCCAGCCGTTCGACGTGGTGGACCTGCCCGGCATCGAGCAGGCCGCGACCATCGTGCACCACGGCTCGATGGACACCATCCTGCCCACGGCCCAGGCGCTCGCCCGCTGGACCGACGCCCACGGCTACCGCTCCACCGGCTACGCCCGCGAGCTGTACCTCGACTGCGAGGGGGGCAAGGAGAGCTGGGTGACCGAGTTGCAGGAGCCGGTGGCGAAGGCGTAGCCAGCGGGGAGGGCACGGCTGGGGGCGCCGCGCATCGGTCGGCGCGGCGCCCCCGGCGCGCTCGCCGCTAGCCGTGCAGCTCCAGGTCGACGAGGAGCGCCCGGTGGTCGGTGTCGGGCAGGTCGACGAAGCGGGCCGCACGCGCCGACCACGCGTCGCTGACCAGCACGTGGTCGATCTGCGCGCCCAGCAGCGGGGTCGTCAGGGTGGGCCAGGACGGCGTGCGCGAGGCCCCCGCGAGCCGGGCGCTGTCCCGCAGGCCGGTGTCGAGGAGGCGGCGGAAGGCCGCGTGGTCCTGGGTGGCGTTGAAGTCACCGGCGATCAGGGTGGGCGCGTCGCCGCGCCGCTCGGCGTACGCGCGCAGCCGTCCCAGCTCGGCGCGCCAGACGTCCAGCTCGCCGGGCATCGGCGGCATCGGGTGCGCGACCTGCACCCGTACCCACCGTCCGGCGATCAGTGCCCGCGCGCCGGGCATCGCGAGCGAGCCCGGCACCCCGGGCTCGTTGCGCAGCGGGTACACGCTCAGGATCGCGGACCCCTCCGCCGGACCGCCGGCCGCGATGTTGCGGTACGGGTACGCCGCGCGCAGCGCGGGCGCCTCCAGCGCCGCCACGCACCGGTGGTCGCACTCCTGGACCGCGACCAGGTCCGGCCGCTCCCGCCGCAGCGCGGCCAGCAGCCCGTCGGTGGCCTGCCCGTACTCCAGGTTGGCGGAGAGCACGCGCGGCCGGGCGACCACGGGCCCGCTCGGCCCGCCGGCCCCGGCGCCCTCGTACGGCTGGAGGTACCAGCCCGTCGCGAGGAGAACGGCCAGCGCCCACGCGCAGCCGAGCGGCCACCGGGCCAGCGCCGCGAGGAGGAGGCCGAGCGCGGCGGGCAGCAGCAGCCAGGGCAGGAACGCGAGCAGTTGCGGGACGGGGGTGAAGCCGTCCGCGTCGGCGGCCCGGTGCCCGAGCACCACGCTGACCAGTACGAGCAGCAGCGCCGCGCACCCCGCGAGCACCCATCGGCCCACCCCGCGCGGCAGCCGCCCCGCGCCCCGGAGGCCCCGCGCCAGCCAGGCCCTCGTCAACCAGGTCCGCGCCTGCCGCGACCCGGTCGCGGTCGCGGTCGCGGTCTCCGAGGCGGTTCCCGTCACCGTCCCCGACCTCCCCGCGCGGGTCTCGGCCGTCGCGCCTCGGGGCGTCGCGTCCGCCGCCCCGCCGGTACCGTTCGCGCCGCGCGCGGCGTACGCGCCGCCCTCGGCGCCGCCCGGCTGCGGCTGGTCGGCGACTGCGTCCCGGCTGTCCACGCTGTGGTCCTTCGTTCGGCGGATGGGTGAGCCGCCGCGCCGTACGCGCCGCCGCCCTCGCCCCGATCCTCCTACACCGCCCTCCTGTACCGCTCCGGCACCGGGTCGGCCGGTCCCACGCCCACCGTTACTCCCGCGCTCACCGCGACCACGGGCACGACCACGGACACGGACGACTGGCGGTGGGCCGGTGACGGTGGCTCCGGAGGCGGCCACCGCCATGGCGCGCGGTGGCCCCGATGGTGCCCGTGTCGCCGTGCCGGGCGGCGGGCGGTCCGGTCAGCGGGCCGCCCTGCGGAGCCGCCGTTCCAGCTCGCGGGGCAGCGGGTAGGCGCGCTCCGGTGGCAGCAGCCGCTGGGCCTGGGCGGCCTTGCCACTGCGGAGCAGCGTCGCGGCCTTGCGGCGCGGGCCGCTCCCCGGGGCAGGGCGGGTCAGCGGCCCGTCGCGAACACCTGGGTCCACCAGGGGCCGCCCGAACCCTGGTCGACGCCTATGCCCATGTCACGGAACGAGCAGTTCAGGATGTTGGCGCGGTGCCCGGGGCTGTTCATCCACGCGTCCACGACCGCCTCGGCGTCCGCCTGGCCACGGGCGATGTTCTCGCCGACGCTGGACCAGGTGTAGCCGGAGCGCGTGACGCGGTCGCCGACCGTCGAGCCGTCGGGCCCGGTGTGGGAGAGCCGCTGCGTGTCGGCCATGACGCCCGCGTAGGTGTCGGCGACCCGGCCCAGGGTGCCGTTCGCGGTCAACGCCCGGCAACCCGCGTCCGCCCGCTCCTCGTTGACCAGCGCCAACACCTCCGCCGTGGTGCCGCCACGGCCCGCCTCGCGCGGGCCCTGGCCCTCGCGCCCGGGGCCCGCGTCGGAGGCCGGCCGGGTGGTCGGTCCGGGGCGGGACCCGCCGACGGTGCTGGCGGCCGGGTCGCCGGTCGTGCGGTCGGCGGAGCCGTCGCGCGCCGCCCCGTCGGCGGTCGCGCCGCCGGGCCGGTCGGCGCCGCTCCGTGGCCCGGTCAAACGGGAACTCCGCTCGCGCTCCGCCTTCTTGGCGGCGTCGGCCGACGGCCGCGCGCTCTTCGACGGACTCGGTCCGGGCGTTCCGGGCGACCGGTCCGCAGCGTTCGGCGTGGGCGACGCCTCCGCGGCCGGACTCGCGCTCTCGACGATACGGACCCGGTCGGCCGGGCCCGTCCCGTCAGCCACGGGACGGTCGCCCGCCCCGGAACCGTCGAGGGCGACGTACGCCGTGCCGCCACCGCCCGCGACCAGCACCGCGAGGGCCAACGGCGCCCAGATCGGCCGCCGTTTCGCTCGGCCCCGGTGGCCGCGCCGCGCCCGGTGTGAGCGCGGCGCACCGGCCATGTCCGCGCCGTGGGAGGCGTCGGTGGCGTCCACAGGGCCGGTGGAGCCGGCGGGGGCGGCGGTGTGGGTGGCGGACTGGGGGTCGGACCGCGGGGTGTTCGGTACGGGCTGAGGGGGTCTGGAAGAGGTGCGGCGACGTGCGCTCATGAGTTCGGGTCCTCCATGGGGGGTCGCACAAAGATTGCATACGAAGTGCCCGCGGTCACCCGTACGGGTGAGCGGTTCGCACCGCGCTCGGCCCGTACGAATCCGCTTATCTACCGAGGTTTTCCGCCCATCGGCGCGCGCCGTCGAGATGCGGCGCGGGCCCCGTCGTCGTGCCCGGCCGTCGGTGTCGCTTTCCGGCGTCCGGCCGCCCTCCCCTCGCGTGGACCGTCCGGCCGCGCCTCCCTCGCGTGGGCCGTCCTCGCGCCGCCCCGCCCCGGCCGGCGGTCACCGCGCGGGCTCTCCCCGTGGTCTGCCCCGGCCGGTCGCCGCCGTCCCTCCCCGCGTGCCGGGCCGACCCCGCGCATGCTGGTGGGGGTGGCTCGCGCGGCCGGGCCGTGTGCCGTCGCACATCGCCGTACGGGGGCCTTGATGCGCGGGCGCGGCATGTGGTTACTTACGAGTAAGAAGAGGTCTGTGCGGGCGCTGAGAGCCAGCCGCGCGGCGCGGACGGCCACCTTCCGCCGGGCGCCCGTACGACGCGTCGCGCGCCGGTCGGGCGCGCCGTCGAGGCTCCGTGGGTCGGCGGCGTCGGCCGGTCCGTGGCCCGCTCACCCGCTGGAGCTCCCGATGGCTGTCCCCCGCCCCACCGCTCCGCGCCGCACCGCCCGCGCGCTGGCCGGCCTGCTCGCCGGCGCCGGCGTCGCGCACTTCGCGGTGCCGCGCCCGTTCGACGCGATCGTGCCGCGCGCCCTGCCCGGCAGCCCCCGCACCTGGACGCACGTGAGCGGCGCCGCCGAACTCGCGCTCGCGGCCTGCGTCGCCCTGCCGCGCACCCGCCGCGTCGGAGCCCTCGTCGCGGCCGGCTTCTTCGTCGCCGTCTACCCCGCCAACGTCAAGATGGCCCGCGACTGGCAACACCGCTCGGCCCCGCTCAGGGCCCTCGCGTACGGCCGGCTGCCGATCCAACTGCCCTTGGTGGGTTGGGCGTTGTACGTGGCGAAGCGGGCGGAGGGGCGGGACTGAGGCGGTCGGGGCGTGGGGGCTCGTCCGACTGGGTTCGGCCGGGTGGGTGACCGGGCGCCCCGGTGCGGGTTCGGCCGGGTGGGTGACGGGGTGCCTCCGGGGCGGGTTCGGCCAGGTGGGTGACGGGGTGCCCCCGGGGCAGGCTCGGCCAGGTGGGTGACAGGCGCCCCCCGGGGGCGGGTTACGGGGGCGTGCGGTCGAGCCGGCGGGCGATGACGGCCTGCTCCTGGAGCGCGGTCAGGGCGCGGGCGATCACGGGTTGCTGCCGGCTGCCGCTGCGCACGCAGGTGAGCACGCGGCGGCAGGGCGGGGGGTCGCCGCGTACCGGCACCCGGGTCACGCCGGGGTGCGCGGTCAGCGGGACCAGTCGGGGCACCAGGCAGACGCCGAGGCCGTGCGCGATCAGGGCCAGGACCGAGGACCAGTCCCCGGCGTGGTGGTCCGTCCGGGGCGCGAACCCGGCCGCCCCGCACAGCGATTCGATCAGCCGGTGCTGGTCGTGGTGGGGCGCGATCCAGGTCTCGGCCGCCGTCTGCGGCAGGTCGACCACGTCCAGGCCGGCCAGCGGGTGGCCGAGCGGCACCACGAGGTCCTGCTGGTCGTCCATGAGCGGCTGCTGGTCGAAGCGCGGGTCGTCCACGGGCGGGCTGTCGGGCAGCGGCGTCAGTACGGCGATGTCGATCCGTCCGGACAGTAACTGCTGGTAGCACGCGCCGGTGTCGGTCTCGGTGATCCGCACGCGCAGCGGCGGCGCCGCGCGGTGCAGCGCGCTGGCGGCCGGCGCCAGGAGCGCCCCGAAGGCGGTCGCGAAGCCGCCGATGTGCAGGGTCGTGTGCTGGTTGCCCTCCTCGTCGGCCAGGTCGGCCCGTATCCGCTCCCACTGCGCGAACAGGCCGTCGGCGTGCCGCAGCAACACCCGGCCGGCCGGGGTCAGTCGCAGCCGGCGCCCGTCACGCACCAGCAGCGTCGCGCCCACCGCCTGCGAGAGTTGGCGAAGCTGCTGGGATACGGCGGAGGGCGACAGGTTCAGCGCCCGGGCGGTGGCCGTGACCGTGCCCTGGGCGTGCAGTACGCGCAGGGCCTGCAGGAGCCGCAAGTCAACCATGCGGGAATTCAACACGGTTCCGTGCTCAAACTTGCGATGGACGCGCACGAGGGTGTGGGCGGAGCCTGGGCCTCATGGAGATCCCAGGCGAGCAGAGCCACGGCAGCGATCCCGAACGGGCGTACCTCGACGGGACGGACCCCGCTCCGGCGCCCGACCTGGGCGCGGCCCCCGGCGCCGGCACCGGCCGGTGTGCCGACTGCGGCTGGCCGCTGGCCGAGCCGGTGCGGGTGGTCTCCCGGCACCGGACGACGGAGGGCGTGGTCGTGTACGCGCGGTGCGTCTGCGGGCGGCTGCGGGTGTGGGTCGAGCCGCGCGGCGGGGCGGCGCGGCGGCTGGTGATCGGCGGCACGGACGCGCCGCTGCCGTGCGGCGGGGAGTGAGCCGGGCGTAGGCGGAGGCCGGCGGGCGCCGGCGGAGGTGGGGCGGGCGGGTCCGGGGCGGCCGGGCCCGTCGGCGCGTGGGGCGCGCGGGGCGCGCGGAATCCACAACGACCCACGCTGAACTGGGCAGTTACATGATCCACAGGGCGTTGTCAGACCCCCGTACTACAGTCGTCAGCACTAGAACACCAGAGCGGATGTCACCCACAACCGCCAGGTCGCTCCCGGCGGTTCGGAGGCGTTCGAGGGTGTCGGTGCGCACCGACACCACCGCCGCGCCTCGCTGTCCAAGATCGCCACGTCACGAGTCCCCAACCCCCCAGCACGGTTCCCGGGCCAGGCCGAACCTCCGGAATGGCCCGCGGTCCTCCAGAGCTATACGTAACTGACATGAATTGCCCAGCAAAGCCGGGAATCGCCCCGCACCCCGTGGGACGCCCACCCCGGACCAGCCCCGACCCCCGAGCGCCGTCGTGCCCGCCCCACCAGCCTCCCCCCAGCCCCGACGGAAGCCGCCCGTGCGAGAGGAAAGACCATGAGTAAACCCGGAGCCGACCTGGCGATCGAGACATCCGGCCTGGTCAAAGTGTTCGGCGAGACCCGCGCCGTGGACGGGATCGACCTGGCCGTGCCCACCGGCACGGTGTACGGGGTGCTCGGGCCCAACGGGGCGGGGAAGACCACCGCCGTCAAGATGCTGGCGACGCTGCTGCGCCCGGACGGCGGCGAGGCCCGCGTCTTCGGCCACGACGTGCTGCGCGAGGCCGACGCGGTGCGCAGCCGGGTCAGCCTCACCGGGCAGTACGCGTCGGTGGACGAGGACCTGACCGGCATGGAGAACCTGGTCCTGCTGGGGCGGCTGCTCGGCCACCGCAAGCCGGCGGCCAGGGACCGCGCCGCGCAGCTGCTCGCCGCGTTCGGGCTGTCCGAGGCGGCGGGCAAGCAGGTCAAGCACTACTCCGGCGGCATGCGGCGCCGGATCGACATCGCCGCGAGCATCCTCAACACCCCCGACCTGCTGTTCCTGGACGAGCCGACCACCGGTCTCGACCCGCGCAGCCGCAACCAGGTCTGGGACATCGTGCGCGCCGTCGTCAGCCAGGGCGCCACGGTGCTGCTGACCACGCAGTACCTGGACGAGGCGGACCAGCTCGCCTCCCGGATCGCCGTCATCGACCGTGGTCAGGTCATCGCCGAGGGCACCAAGGGCGAGCTCAAGGCGTCGGTGGGCGCCGGGTCGGTGCACGTCCGGCTGCGCCACGCCCACCAGCGCCCGGAGGCCGAACGGCTGCTCGCCCAACACCTGTCCGCGCAGGTGCAGTTGGACCACGACCCGGTGGCCCTCACCGCCCGCGTCGGACTGGCGGGCAACGGTGACGGGGCCACGGAGCAGGCGGCCCGGGCGCTGCACGAGCTGTCCAGCGCCGGCATCACGGTGGACAACTTCTCGCTCGGCCAGCCCAGCCTGGACGAGGTCTTCCTCGCCCTGACCGACCGCCCCGCCACTCGCCCCGACGATCCGAACGACGACGCCCGGGGCCAGGCCGGCTCCGGCGGCCCGACCCGCAAGGAAGGGGCGGCAGCATGAGCACCGCACCGACGACCGACACCCGCCCCGCCCGCGCGGCCGGCGACGACGAACTCGCCCCGGTCACGGTCGAGAGCCTGGCCGCCGTGCTGATCGCCAAGGAGCGCCCACCCCGGCCCAGCGCCTGGTCCACGTCGCTGGCCTTCGGCTGGCGGGCCGTGCTCAAGATCAAGCACGTGCCGGAGCAACTCTTCGACGTCACCGCCTTCCCGATCATGATGGTGCTGATGTACACGTACCTCTTCGGCGGTGCGCTGGCCGGCTCCACCACGGACTACCTGCAGTTCCTGCTGCCGGGCATCCTCGTGATGAGCGTCGTCATGATCACGATGTACACCGGCGTCGCGGTCAACACGGACATCGAGAAGGGCGTCTTCGACCGCTTCCGCACGCTGCCGATCTGGCGCCCGTCGGCCATGGTCGGCTATCTCCTCGGCGACGTCCTGCGGTACGCGATGGCGTCGGCCGTGATGCTGACCGTGGGCCTGATCCTGGGATTCCGCCCGCACGGCGGAGTGGTCGGGGTGCTGGCGGGGATCGCGCTGCTGATGGTCTTCTCGTTCTCCTTCTCCTGGATATGGACCATGTTCGGGCTGCTGTTGCGGAGCGAGAAGTCCGTGATGGGCGTGAGCATGATGGTGCTCTTTCCGCTCACCTTCCTCAGCAACATCTTCGTGGACCCGAAGACCATGCCCGGCTGGCTCCAGGCGTTCGTCAACAACAGCCCGGTGACCCACCTGTCGTCGGCGGTCCGCGACCTGATGGACGGCGGCTGGCCCGGCGTGGAGATCGCCTGGTCGCTGGGGTGGTCCGGCCTGCTGGTCCTGGTCTTCGGCACGATCACGATGCGGCTGTACAACCGCAAGTGAGGCCACCGGGCGCGGCCACCCGGCGCGGCCGGGCCCGCGCCGGCCGCGCCCGCACCGGCCGCGGCCAGCGTACGGAGCCTGCCCGGCTGCGGGCTGGCGGGCGGCCCCGCCCGGCGCGCGGGCCTGGCCTGGCCGGACCGCGTCGAACGGCGCGCGGCGACGGTCGCTGCCATCCTGAGAGGACGGGGTGTGAGACCGCCCCACGGGGCCACGCTCAGACGACGTCGGAGGTCCAGCGACATGCTCACGACTCACTACGTGCCGGGCGCGCCGGTCTGGCTCGACCTCGGGGCGCCCGACACCGGGGCAGCCGCCGCGTTCTACGGCGGGGTCTTCGGCTGGGAGTTCCAGTCGGCCGGGCCCGACGCGGGCGGGTACGGGATGCTCCAGCTCGACGGCAGCACCGTCGCCGGGCTCGGGCCGCTGATGGAGGAGGGCGCCAGCCCGGCCTGGACGGTGTACTTCCAGACGGCGGACGCGGAAGCCACGGCCCGCGCGGTCGAGCGCGCGGGCGGCGCGGTCCGGGCGGAGCCGATGGACGTCTTCACGGCCGGCCGACTGGCCCAGTTCACGGACCCGACGGGCGCCGACTTCGCCATCTGGCAGCCCGGCGACACCAGGGGCATCGACGCCGTCAACGTGCCCAACACGCTGTGCTGGTCCGAGCTGCACACGACGGACGCGCAGGCCGCGGTCGACTTCTACCGCCAGGTGTTCGGCTGGGAGGCCGAGCGGACGCCGATGGCGGAGGTCGACTACACGGTCGTCTCGCCGCCGGGCGGCGGCCGGGACGCCGCGCACGGCGGCATCATGCAGTTCCCGCCGCAGGTCGAGGTGGGGGATCTGCGCTCGCAGTGGTACCCGTACTTCGAGGTCGAGGACTGCGACGTGGCCGTGTCCGCCGCCGTCCACCACGGCGGCACCGCCCTGACCGCCACGGACGACGCCCCGGGCCTGGGCCGGATGTCCATGGTCCTCGACCCGTTCGGCGCGCAGTTCGCGCTGATCACGAGCGAGGCGGGGTAGGGCTGCCGGGGTGCGGGGCCGCAACCCGCCACCCGTCGCCGCTCGACCGCCAGCCGCCAGCCGCCGCCAGTGGCCACCCGTCATCGGCGGCCACCCGCCACCGGCGGCGCCCCGCCGATCGGCCGATCCGCCCGCCGCCCGCCAACCGTCAGAACGCGCACCGTCAGGAGCGGGCGCTCACTCCTCCACCGTGGCCTCGAAGAGCGCGGTGCAGCCGTGCACCGTGAGGGTGAAGTCGGCGAAACGGGCGCTGAGTTCGCGGCGGAGGTCCTGCAGGCTGTCGTGCCGGTTGTTGAAGTCCTTGCTGGCGTTGAGGCGGTTCATGGCGGCCCGCGCCGCCTTGGTGACGGGCACGCCCTGGGAGAGCACGGTGCTGCCGAAGACCCTGCCGCCGGGGCGTACGCACGCGGCGGCGTGGTCGAAGGCGACGCCCTTGTGGGCGAAGTCGCCCGGCACGCAGTGCAGCATGAGGTTGAGGGCCGCCGAGCCGTGCGACCGCTCGGGGAGCGGGAACGGCTCCAACACGTTGCCCTGGACCGTGGACACCGTGTACTGGGACAGGCGGCGCTTGACGTGCGTCAGGCAGTGCGGGTTCATGTCGAGCAGCGTGATGCGCTGGTCGGCGCTCGGCATGGTGCATTTGCTCAGCAGGAATCCGGAGCCGACGCCGATGTCGAGGTGTTCGGAGGAGATGTTGCGGTTGTAGAGGCGCAGCAGTTCGCGGCGGGGGACCTTCCACAGCACCGGGCACGTGAATCCGTAGACGGTGAGGTCGTAAAACTTCAGGGTGGCGGGGTTGTAGCCTTTCTGTCCCGCCACGACGTCCTCGGGCGTGGGGATGATGGCCATGAGGCCCTCCTCGCGATCGTATGGTGCGCCTTGCGGTGAAGCCGGCCCCGGCGTGCGCGGAAAGGGGTGTGCGCGACGGGCGAGGCGGCTTCCGTGGGGATAGCGAAAAAGCGCGGCTAATGGGTTGGGGTGCGGGAATGCGGCGAAGGAGAAAGAATGCGTAAGGGAAGGGGGAAACGCATTCCCGCGGCTCGTTGAAGGATAACGGCCCGTGTCGCGAGGATAACGGGAAGCAGTCGCACTGTCGCCTGTGCAATGAAATGCGGATCATAGTATTAGCCGGCCGTCGAGGCGGGCAATATCTGCCGTTCACGCGTCAGCGGGGCCGGGAGAGTTCCCGGCCCCGCTGATGGTGGACCCCGAGGTTCCGCGCGCCGGTGCCGGCGCGCGCGGGCGCCGCTAGCTCGCCGCCCGGAAGCGGCGCAGCCGCAGGCTGTTGCCGACCACGAAGACCGACGAGAAGGCCATGGCGGCGCCGGCGATCATCGGGTTCAGCAGCCCGGCCGCGGCCAGCGGCAGCGCGGCGACGTTGTAGGCGAAGGCCCAGAACAGGTTGGACTGGATGGTGCGCAGGGTGCGCCGGGAGAGCCGGATGGCGTCCGCCGCGGCCCGCAGGTCGCCCCGTACCAGTGTCAGGTCGCCGGCCTCGATCGCGGCGTCGGTGCCGGTGCCCATCGCCAGGCCCAGGTCGGCCTGGGCGAGCGCGGCGGCGTCGTTGACGCCGTCACCGACCATCGCCACCGAGCGCCCCTCGGCCTGGAGCCGCTTGACCACGTCCACCTTGTCCTCGGGCATGACCTCGGCGATCACCTCGTCGATGCCGACCTCGCGGGCGACGGAGCGGGCGACGGCGGTGTTGTCCCCGGTCAGCAGGATCGGGGTGAGACCGAGGGCGCGCAGCCGGGCGACGGCCTCCGCGCTGGTGTCCTTCACGGCGTCGGCGACCTCCAGGACGGCGCGGGCCCGCCCGTCCCAGGCCACCACGATGGCGGTCCGGCCGGCGGCCTCGGCGGCGGCCTTGGCCTCGGCGAGTTCGGTGGGCAGCTCCATGGCCCACTCCGTCAGCAGCTTCTCCCGCCCGACCAGGACGGCGTGGCCGTCCACGACGCCCTGCACGCCGAGCCCGGGCACGTTGGCGAAGTCCTCGGGGGTGGGCAGCGACCCGACGCGCTCGGTCGCGCCGGCGGCGACCGCGCGCGCGATGGGGTGCTCGGACGCGTGCTCCAGCGCGCCGGCCAGCCGCAGCGCCTCGGCCTCGGTGGTGCCGGCCGTGGTGTGGGTGGCGAGCAGGGTCATGGTGCCGGTGGTGACGGTGCCGGTCTTGTCCAGGACGACGGTGTCCACGCGCCGGGTGGTCTCCAGCACCTCGGGCCCCTTGATCAGGATGCCGAGCTGGGCGCCGCGCCCCGTACCGACCAGCAGCGCGGTCGGCGTGGCGAGGCCGAGGGCGCACGGGCAGGCGATGATCAGTACGGCCACGGCCGCGGTGAACGCCGCGGTCAGGCCCGACCCGTTGCCGAGCCAGAAGCCCAGGGTGCCGACGGCCAGGGCGATGACGATGGGCACGAAGACCGCGGAGATCCGGTCGGCGAGGCGCTGGGCGGCGGCCTTGCCGTTCTGCGCGTCCTCCACCAGCTTGGCCATCCGGGCGAGCTGGGTGTCGGCGCCGACCCGGGTGGCCCGTACGACCAGGCGTCCGCCCGCGTTGAGCGTGGCGCCGGTGACCGCGTCGCCGACCGCGACCTCGACCGGCACCGACTCGCCGGTCAGCATGGCCGCGTCCACGGCCGAGCTGCCCTCCACGACCACGCCGTCGGTGGCGATCTTCTCGCCGGGGCGGACCACGAAGTGGTCGCCGACCGCGAGGTCCTCGATGGCGACGCGCTCCTCGCGCTCGCCGCGCACCACGGTGACCTCCTTGGCGCCCAGCGAGATGAGCGCCCGCAGCGCGGCCCCCGCCTTGCGCTTGGAGCGGCCCTCGAAGTACCGGCCGGCCAGGATGAACGCCGTGACGCCGGCCGCCGCCTCCAGGTAGATGTTGCCCGAGCCGTCGGTGCGCTCGATGGTCAGCTCGAAGCCGTGCGTCATGCCGGGGGTGCCCGCGGTGCCGAAGAACAGGGCCCACACCGACCACAGGAACGCGGCCCCGGTGCCCACCGATATCAGCGTGTCCATGGTGGCCGCGCCGTGGCGGGCGTTGGTGAACGCGGCGCGGTGGAACGGCCAGGCGGCGTACGTCACGACGGGGGCGGCGAGGGTCAGCGAGAGCCATTGCCAGTTCTCGAACTGCCAGGCCGGCACCATCGCCATGGCGATCACCGGGATGGCGAGCACCACGGCGGTGATCAGCCGCTGGCGCAGCGGGGTGAGCGGGTCGGGCCCGCCGTCGCCGCCCTCGCCGCCGGTGCTCCCCGGGGCGCGAGCCGGCGCGGAGCCGGTCGCGGGGGCGCTGGCGTCGCGCCCCTCGGCGCCGCCGTCGGTCGCGGCGGGGCGCCGCGGGCGGGCGGGGGCGGGCGGGGCCGCGGTGTACCCGGTGGCCTCGACGGTGCCGATCAGGTCGTCGACGGTGACCCCGTCGGCGAAGCTGACCTTGGCCTTCTCCGTGGCGTAGTTGACGGTGGCCGTCACGCCGTCGATGCGGTTGAGCTTCTTCTCGATCCGGGCGGCGCACGAGGCGCAGGTCATCCCGCCAATGGCGAGCTCGACCTCGGCCGGCTCAGTCACCGTGCTGGTCATCCCTTGACTCCTCACTCCCGGTGGGCGCGGGCACGCTCCCTGGTCCGTCCGCGCCCGCTGTCGCCAACGCTGTCGATCAATACCCCTAGGGGGTATCGTTCCTGCCCTTTCAGGTATACCCCCCAGGAGTACGAGACGCAAGGGTGCGCGGACGCTTGACTATGTACCCCCTGGGGGTATCTTCAACAGCGTGGACGCACGGATCGTCGGCCGCGCCAGCGACTGAAGACCGACTGGCCGCCAACTGATTACCGACTGAGAAGCAACCGAGGGAGTCCGCCATGCACACAGGTCTGAAGGTGGCCGCGTACGTCGTCGCGCTCGCCGCGACGTTCGGCACCGCGTACGGGGCGGGCACCGCCATCGACCCGGTGGCCGAGCCGAAACCGGCCACCCACACCGAGCACTCGCCCCAGCACCCGTCCGGCCACGCGCCGGACCGCGAGGCCGGACACGACTCCGGCCACGAGTCCGAGCAGCCCCACCAGCGCTAGCCGCGCCGCGCGATCCCGGGCCGCGCGTCCGGAATTGCTTGCGGGGCGGCAGGTAAAGCCCTCGTCGGCGAACCGATATTGGCTGGAACAGCATCCCGTACGTACATACGGGTCCCACCCCTACCTACCCCTGGGACGCGCACTCACCCCCTGGCGCCCTACCGCGCGCTCCATCCACTCGCCCCCCCCGCACGCCATTCCCCCGTCACCGCGCCGCCGCCCGTCGACGGTCACCGGGCGCCCTCCCCACCCGCCCCGCATTCCCCTGCGGGCGCGTTCCCGTACGCGTTCCCTTCCGTACTCCGCCCTTCGCCGAGTACGCGTCCACATTTCGACCCCCGCGCGCGCAGGCGGGATCGTACGCGCGCGCAAGAAACGCGTGCGAAAAGGGAAGGAAAGAAGAGCGAAGGAAAGGGAAGCGGAAAGTCGAGCGCCGAAGGGCGGGTTGCTCAGGGGATCGCCCGGAAATCGGAGAACCGGAAGTTCGGGAATCCGGTGTACGGGGTGGTGGCGTGGCGGGAGTAGTGGCGGCGCTCCAGGAAGATCTCGGTGAAGGTGGAGACCTTGGCCCGCAGCGCCCACGGGTCGACGGGCTTGGCGATGTAGTCGACGGCGCCCGCGGCGTAGCCGCGCGAGGAGTGTTCGGGGTCGGCGCCCATGGCGGTGAGGAAGAGGAGGGGGATGTCGCGGTTGCAGGGGCGGCGCTTGATCTGGGCCGCGGTCTCGTAGCCGTCCATCTCCGGCATCTGCACGTCGAGCAGGATGACCGCGAAGTCGTCGTGGTCGAGCAGGGCCTTGAGCGCCTCCCGCCCCGAGGTGGCCGCGACGAGTTCCTGCCCCAGGGTGGCGAGCACCGCCTCCATGGCCAGCAGGTTGTCGCGCTGGTCGTCCACGATGAGGATCTTCGGGCGCGGCCCCGCCCCCCAGGTCGCCGCGGCGGGCGGCGGGTAGGTCGCCGCCGGGTGCTGCGCCGGCCTGCCGGCGGTGGCCGCCCCGGCCCGGCTGGCGGTGGTGGCGGTGGCGGTAGCGGCCGTGGCGGTGGGGTGCGCGGCGGCGGAGGCGTGGGCGGTGGCGTACGGCGGGGCGTGGGTGAGGGGGGAGAGGCCGACCGCCTCCGCCTCGTCGGCCGCGTGCGTCTCGCCGGACGCCACGCCCTGCGCCTCCACGGCGGCGAGTTGCCGTTCCAGGAGCTGACACCGGTCCTCGGCGAGCATGCCCCGGCGGCGTACCTCCTCCAACTCGTCGGTGAGCCGGCGTACTTCCTGGCGCAGCCGGTCCTGTTCGTGGAGGAGCTGTTCGCGGTCGTGGTCGGGGCAGGCCAACTCCTGTTCCAGCGTCTCGACCCGGGCCCGCTCCGCCGCCCACGCCGCCTCCAACTGGCCGAGCCGCACCTCCAGGTCGGCGATCCGGTGCTGGCGCTCCAGCAGCGCCCGGCCCAGCGCGTCCTCGGTCAGGGTGGCGCTGCGCGCCGCGCGGTCGGCGTCGGCGAGCTGGTTCTGCAACACCTCGACGGCGTGTCCGACCGAGCCGCTGGTGTGGATGGCGGCCCGGTGTCGCTCGCGGAGCAGTTCCACCGCGTCCGGCGTGGTGGGCACGGAGCGCGCCGCGGCCAGGTCGGTGAGCAGGTCGAGCACGAACTCCCACGGCGGTACGCGGGTGCCGCTCAGGTAGCGCGAGATGGTGCCGGGGTCGCGGTAGCGGCGGGCGGCGTAGCGCCGTACGGAGATTCCGAGGCCGGCGAACAGCTCGCGGAGCATGACGGCGAACTGCCGGCACTCGTCGCTCAGGTCGTCGGCCAGCGGGCGCAGTTCGCCCATGGTTTCCCCCTGCGGGTGTCCGGGGCCCCTCCCCGCCTCAAGCGGCGGTCGCGGCGCGCGCCGCCGAACCCACGCGCACAGCTTGGCGCAGCACCAGGGCGTTGCACGGCACGCACCGCCCTGCCGGCAACACCCGGCAACGGGCGGGTCGTCCGTCCCGCCACGGGCGCCCGGCGGCCGGCCCCCGGGCGCCCGTGGCGCCCTTCCGTGGTGCGGGGGTTACGGCGTGGCGCGTGCCCGCAGGGCGAACATCAGGGGGATCTTCGGGTCGTGGTCGGGCAGCCGCCACCAGCCGCCGTCGGCCGGCACCATGCCCGGGAAGCGCGGCCACGGCAGCAGCTCGGTCTCGCGCAGCACCTCGATGGACAGGCCGGCGCCGAGCAGCGCGGTGACGATGTCACCGAGCCCGTGCCGCCACTCGTAGCAGGTGGTGGCCTGGTCGAGCGGCGGGCCGTCGGTGTACGTGTGGGCCACCTCGACCCGCAGCGGCCCGCGGCCCCCCAAATAGTCCTGGCGCAGCCGCAGGTGCTGCTCGCCCGGCTCGGGCACGGCGCCGAGCGACTGGAGCAGCGGGTGGAACTCCACCAGGTACAGGAACCCGCCGGGCCGCAGCAGGCCGGCCACGGTGCGGGCCCAGCGGGCGAGGTCGGGCAGGTACCACAGGGCGCCCTTGCCGGTGTAGACGACGTCGAAGCGCCGCCCGTCGAGGGCGTCGACCGCGTCGTGCACGTCGGCCTCCACGTACGTCACCTCCCGGCCCGCGTCGCGCGCGATGCGCCGCGCCTCGGCCACGGCCGCGCCCGAGAAGTCGAGCCCGGTGGTGGTCGCGCCGCGCTCGGCGAACGCGAGGGTCTCGGTCCCCAGGTGGCACTGCAGGTGGAGGACGTCCCGGCCGGTGAGGTCGCCCAGGTCCGGCCATTCGAAGTCGGCGAACCAGTGGCCGCTGTCGCGGGCCTCGTTCAGGCCGTAGAACTCGCTGGCCACGTGGATGGGCGTGCGGGCGTCCCAGTTGTTCCGGTTGACGTCGATCATCTCGGCGACGTTGCTGGGTTCGTGTTCGTCGGCAGTCACGCGCCCTTTGTACGTCGCGAGCGCGCGCCCCACTAGTGCGCCGTGCGCCCCCTTGCGCGCCGTATGGATCACACGGACCGTGCTGGCCGGGGGTTCCGGGCCTCCCCCGTGGCGTGACCCGGCGCCTCCTAGGTGAAGGCGGCGACGCCCTCGTACGTGCCCAGCGGCGCCTGGCCCGTCGTCTCGTACTCCAGGAGCAGCAGGCCGTTCGGCGTCGCCTCGTGGTGGGCCAGGCGGAGGCCGGACGGGGCGCCCGGGCCGGTCAGCAGGCGCCGGCCAGTGCGCAGGACCGTGGGCGCGACGACGAGGCGGAGCGTGTCGACGAGGCCCGCCGCCAGCAGCGCGTCGCCCAGCCGGGCGCTGCCGTGGATCTGGAGTTCCCGGCCCGGTCGCGCCCTCAGCTCGGCGACGGTCCGGGCCGGGTCGCCCCTGAGCACGGTCGTGGGGTGCCAGGTCCCCTCGGTCAGGGTGTTCGACACGACGTACTTCGGCAGCGTGTTCATCCGCTCGGCGAACGGGTCGGCCGGGTCGGTGATCGCCGGCCAGTCGCGGGCGAACGCCTGGTAGGTGCGCCGGCCGAGCAGCAGGCCGTCGGCGAGGTCGAGCCAGTCGGAGGCGCGCTGGACGAACGTCGCGTCCATGTGGGGCACGAGCCAGCCGCCGGCGGTGAACCCGTCGCTGGTGTCCTCGTCCGGCGAGCCGGGGCCCTGACAGACGCCGTCGAGGGTGACGAACTCGGTGAGGCTGATCTTCATCGCGGGTCGCCACCCTCCGTGCTCGTGCCGCGCGGACCCGGGCCCGTGTTCCGCTGGTCAGCGCTCTCGCTGAACGCGGCCAACTGGCCGACGACCGTGCCCCAGCCGTCGGCGAAGCCGAGCTTCTCGTGCAGGGCGCGGGCCTCCGGGTCGCCGTGCCGGACGACCAGCCGGTACTCCGTGCCCTCCGGGTGGTCGCCGAAGGTGATGGTGGCGGTCATCGCGACCGGGACGGGGTGCGCGGGCCGCCAGGTGCCGTCGACCGCGTTGGTGAAGACGATGCGCTCGCCCGGGTCGACGGCGAGGAAGCAGGCGTCCAGATGGGGGACGAACGCGCCCCCGCCGTCGCTCAGCCGGGTCACGAAGGCACCGCCGGGCCGCAGGTCCAGGCGGTCGACGCGGCAGCGGGACGGGGCCGGGACCCACCACCGCTCAAGCCGGGCCGGGTCGGCCCAGGCGCTCCACACGGTGGCGCGCGGGGCGCGGATGACCCGCGCCAGCGCGAGGTCGAGATCGGGGTTCACGGGCTGTTCTCCTCCGGCTTGGTGACGAACTCCTCGAGTCGGTCGGTGCGCTCCGCCCAGATCCGGCGCTGCTCCGCGAGCCAGTCGTCGACGAGGGCGAGCCGCTCCGGGCTGAGCACGCACGTGCGCACCCGGCCGGTCTTGACCGTGCGTATGAGTCCGTTCGATTCGAGGGTGCGTACGTGCTTCATGAACGACGGAAGGGTCATCGGGAACTCGCTGGCGAGGTCGCCGACGCTCAGCGGCCCGTGGCCGAGGCGCCGGATGACCGCGCGCCGGGTCGGGTCGGCGAGGGCGACGAGCACGCCGTCCAGTTGCGCCGAATGCTGTGCCATGCGGCTAAGTATTGGGGCCGACGAAGGTAAGCGCAAGGGCTAAGTATCGAGGTGGTGGCCGGCGGCCGTCGCGGTGGTCGGGCTGGCTTTGCCCTACGCCTGGGCCCCCGGCCCCACGCCCCCCGCCTCCTCGACGGCCTCGGCAGCCCCGGCCGGCCCGACCTCCGCCCCGGCCGGATCGGGGCACAGGGCCTGCCGCCAATGGCGGGCCAGGTCGGCGGCGCGGGGCAGCGCCGCGTCGTACACGACGCCGCACCGTACGACCCCGCCCGCGCGCGTGAACGAGACGTAGCCGAGCAGCCCGTCGTGCACGTCGTAGAACATGGACGCCCCGGTCAGCCGGGCGCCGAGGCAGGTCAGCTCCTCGTCCGCGACGGTGACCGAACTGACCCCGATCGGCACGGCGTTCCGCACGTAGCCCATCGCCCACTCGCCGGCCCGGTGCGGGGCGGCGCGCACGGCGAGCCGGCGCGCGTCGCGGGTTCCGGTGCGGCGCACGGCGTCGGTCTGGCGGCGCACCAGGGCCGCCGCGTCACCGAGCCGGGGCGCCGCCGACGGCAGCACCAGCCGGTAGCCGACCACGTGGTTGCCCGGCGCGTACCGCTGGCCCGGGCCGCGCGTGGACATGGCCACCAGAACCGGCAGGTCGGGGCACGCGCCCGGCGCGCCGTCCCGGCGCCAGGCGCGGACCGCGCGCGCCAGGCCGGTCAGGCAGACGTCGTTGACGCTGGTCCGCCACGCGTCGGCGAGCTGACGCAGCCGCGCCAGGGGAACGTCCTGGCTGGTCCACGCGGTACGGCGGGCGGGGTGGGCGCGCAGCGCGGGCCAGCCACGGACGCGGCCGAGTTGGCGTACGGCGTCCGACGCGGCCAGCAGTGCGCCGGCCGGCCTCGGCAGCCGCGCCGGGTACAGCGGCGGGCCGGCCGCCGCGGCGTCGCCGAGCAGGGCCAGCGCGGAGTGCGCGGCGCCCACCCCGTCCTGCACGGCGTGGTGCACCCGCAGCGCCAACCGAAACCCGTCCCGCGCCCCCGCGCCCCCCGCCGCGCCGTCCCGCGCCGCCGCCCCGTCCAGCAGCCACAGGTCCCACGGCGGGTGCTCGGCGCCCGGCAGCGGGTGGCTGAGCAGCGCGTTCGTCGCGTCGGCCAGCGCGCCGGGGCCGGCCAGACCGGTGCGCCGGCGCACGTGCGTGCCCGGGTCGAGGGCGGCCGTACGCGGGCGCCACCGGCGGGCCCGGCCGTCCGGGCGCAGCAGGTTCAGCGCGGGCAACCCGGCCGCGCGCCCCAGCACCCGCTCCGCGAGCGCGTCGGGGTCCGGCGCGGGCCCGGCGAAGTCGAGGAAGAACCCGGTGGTCGGCTGGTGCTGACGGGCCAGCGCGAGGAAGGCCCGGTCGATCGGCCCGATGGCGTGACCGCCGTTGACGTTCATCTCCGACATCTCCCCGGCCTCTCCCCGATCTCCGACCCCTCCGTCATCTTCGGCATCGTCGGCCTCTCTGACACCTGCGACGTCTCGGCTTCCCGTCCACGACCGCCCCCGGGCGGGTGGCGGACGGGCCGACGCGTACGTACCCACCCCGGCGGCGACCGGGCGCTGCCGCTACGGCCGGGCGACCAGCGCGAAGCGGTGGCAGTGGGCGGCCAGTGGCTGGCCCGCGCTCATCGTGGCGTGCAGGGCGCGCAGCGGCTCGGCGTACCGCTCCACGCTGAAGTCGGGGACGTGCCAGGGCGTGATGCGCAGGAACAGCACCAGCGCCCCGACGTCGTGGAAGGCCGCCGGCAGCCGCGCCTCGTCCTGCCAGGTCACGGTGAAGCCGGCGGCGGTGAGCTGGTCGGTGGCGGCGCGCAGGTCCCAGTCGGCGTAGCCGTGCGCGGGCGCGCCGAGCGCCTCGTTGACCTCCGCGAGGTCACCGCCGCCCACCTGCTGGGTGACGAAGGTGCCGCCGGGGCGGAGCACGCGGCGGATCTCGTGCGGGTCGTACGACTCGTGCCGGCTGATCACCAGGTCGAACGAGGCGTCCGCGAACGGCAGTTGGTCGTCGTCGCCGACCTCGGCCACCTCGATCCCCAGCGGTTCGAGCCGCTCGCGCGCCACCGGCACGTTGGGCGCGAAACCCTCGGTCGCCGCGGTCCGCACGGGCAGCGGCGCCAACGAGGTCAACACCTCACCACCGCCCGTCCCGAGATCGAGCAGCGCGCCCGCGCCCGGCAGCCGCTCGCGTACCAGCCCCGGATAGCTCCACGGCAGGTCGGCGTCGCCCCGCTCCTCGTACCGCCCACGGAACACCCCGAAGTCCCAGCCCTCGAACGGTGTCGTCAACCCCTCGGCGACCAACTCGTCATACCCCACGCCGTTCCGCCCTCCCTGTTCCCCCGCGTTTCCCTGCCGCTTCCCGGCCCGCCCGACGCCACGGTTCGTGCCGCGGGCACCGGGGTTCGACGGTATACGGGCCGGTGGGGAGTGGGTGGCGTCGGGCGGGGGCGGGCGCCGGTCGCGGCGGCGCGCCGGAGGTTCGCTTGCGGCAGCTCGGACGCTTCGTACGCCTCAGGCGCCACGGACACCCCGCACGAGCAGGGTGCCCGTGCGCCGACTCCCGGCGGGCGGGGTGATCACGGACGCGGACACATCAACGTAGCCGTGGTCCCTGAGCATCAGCGTCCACTCTTCGGGCTCGAAGTCCCACCGCCTGACGACGGCGGGGTCCTCGTCCGGCCCGCGCGGGATGTACGACGCCTGGCAGCCGTAACACCCCTCGACCGGTGGCCGCTGGGAGAAGGCGCACACCCCACCGGGCCTGAGGCTGGTGTGGAGGACGGGCAACAGGAGTTCGGGGTCGGTGAACCAGGCGGCGCCGAACACGCTGTAGACCGCGTCGAAGGTCGTGGAGGCGCCCCGGAGGTAGGTGAGGGCATCGCCCTGGTGGAGTTCCCACCCGTCCACGTCGGGCCACCGCTCGCGTGCCTTGGCGAGTTGTTGGGCGGAGAGGTCGACCCCTGCGACCCGCACGCCGAGCGTGGCGAGGTGAGCGGCGTTGCCTCCCGACCCGCATCCGAGATCCAGCGCGCGGTCCCCGGGGCGCAGCCGGAGCGTCTCGGCCCCGGGGCCGTGGTCCGGGTACTGGGTCCAGTTGAACCAGGTGGTCTCGCCCCGGGAGTTGGTCGTCCGACGCTGCGGCTTGGTCCGCGCGTAGGTGTCCCACGCGGCATTACGCGAGTCAGTCACTACCTGTCCGTTCTCGTCCACGGCGACAGCCGCCCGGCACGATACCGGGCGGCTGATGCTCGGGTGGGTCATTGGCTTGGCTTGTGGCGGAGTGACGTGGCGATGGGACTGTCCGAGCAGCCCGCGTAGCTCTGGGTGCAGTCGGCCGCGCCGTCCGTCGGCCAGAACTCGGGGTCTACGGCGAAGCCGGCCCATCGCATCAACTCGGCCGTTCGCCGCAAAGCGGCTCTCCCCGCGGCGGGATCATGGCCGTTCTTGCGGTCGGGTACGTGGTGGATGTACCCGTTACCGAGGGCCTCGCAGAACTCGGCGTAGTGCCTGGTGTGGAGCACGAGCGCGTGCCAGAAGAGGTCCACGCGAAGGCTGGGCGTGACCTTCTCCGTGCTGCTGGCCGCGACGGTGAGGAAGGCCGTCACCACGTGGTCGGGCGGGGCCTGGCCCCAGGGCGGGGGGAAGGGGCAGCCACCCGCCGCAGCCGCACCGGCCGGCGCGCCCCCACCCGCCCGCTCGGGGCGGGGGCCGCGCGCCGGGTGTGCCGAGGGAGGGGCGGGTGGCGCGGGGCGGGGCGGGTGGCGGCGCGGCCACACGGGCGTGGTCGTGGTGTCAGGCTCGCGCTCAGGCGTCGGGTGCGCGGTCCAGGGCGATGGCCAGGCGTAGTCGCGGGTCGGTGGCGGCGTGCTGCCAGCGCACGCCGAGCACCTCGTACCGTCGGTCGGCGGCGAGCCAGTCGGCCGCCGCCTGGAACAGTTCGCCGGGTCGCGCCCCGCCGAACTCCACGGTGTTCCCCGCGTCGACGGTCACCCACAGACCCTCGTGCTCGTCGGTGAACACGCCCGCTCTGGAACGCAGTTCGTCGGTCAGGTCACTGTGCATGTGTGTCCCCCATCGTCGGTCCGGGTATCGCGTACGAGTCCGATACACGGGCCCGCCGGGTGAACCGGTCGGGTGGTCGGGTCCCGCCTACGGAGCCGCACGTCACGGTCTCCATCGAGTGCCCCGCACCCGGCGGGTTCAAGCGCGGGGAGTGGCGGGGTGGCTCCGGTTTCGGGCCGGGGGAGGGGGCGGCCGTCGGGCGGCGCGCGGGGCGGTTCCCGTGGCGTGGCGCGGAGCGCGCGGCACCCGCCGCTCCCGTGTGCGCCTCCGGCAAACACCGTTGCCGGTTCCGGGACGGGTGGGGTGCAATGGCGGCGTGGAACACTCACCCGCCATCGCCCAGGCCCTCACCGAGGTCGGTCCCCGGCTCAAGCGGCTGCGCACCGAGCGCGGTGTCACGCTGTCCGCGCTCGCGCAGGCCACCGGGATCTCCAAGAGCACGCTGTCCCGGCTGGAATCGGGCCAGCGTCGGCCCAGTCTGGAGTTGCTGTTGCCGATTGCGCAGGCCCACCAGGTCCCGCTGGACGAACTGGTCGGCGCGCCCGAGGTCGGCGATCCCCGCGTGCGGCTCACGCCGCGCCGCGCGCACGGGAACACGGTGCTGCCGCTGACCCGGCAGCCCGGTCCGCTCCAGGCGTTCAAGATGGTCCTGCCGGCCAGCCGCGACACGCCCAACCTGTGCACGCACGAGGGGTACGAGTGGCTGTACGTGCTGGCCGGGCGGCTGCGCCTGGTCCTCGCCGACCACGACCTGACGATGGGCGCGGGGGAGGCGGCCGAGTTCGACACCCGGCTGCCGCACTGGTTCGGCACCACCGGCGAGGGCCCCGTCGAGGTGCTCAGCCTCTTCGGCCGGCAGGGCGAGCGCATGCACGTACGGGCCAAGCCCACCGCCCGCGCGAGCGGCTGACCTCGGAGCGGCCCGGTCCCCGCCGGCCCAGTCCGGCCCGGTCCCGCCCGGCCCGCGCCGGGGCGCGGCCTCGCCGCCGTGCGTACGGCCACCGCCCCCGCCGGGTGGCTGGCGGGGGGCGGTGGCCGGGGTCGCCGCGCCGCGCCGGCCGGGGCGGGGGCGGTACGGCGGCCGGCGCGGCGCGGCGACCGGTGTGGTGCGGGCGGGCCCGGCTGCGGTTGGCTAGTCAGCCGGTCAGCCGGTCAGTCGTCAGCCGGTCGCGGTGCGGCGGCGGAGGCGGACGGCGACCGTTCCGGCACCGATGAGCAGGGCGCCGCCCGCGACGCCGGCCGCCGCGAGCCCGGCGCCGGACAGGCCGGCCGACGACGAGCCGTCGCTCGCGGTGCCGCGCGGCGCGTCGGGCGCGGGCTGCGCCGCGGCCGGTCCGTCGCCGCCGAACTGGCCGGAGCGCTGGTAGTCGGAGCCGGGCAGCTTGTTGGCGTACCGGTCGTGCACGCGGTCCTGGTACGCCGCGACGCTGGTGCCCCGCGCGCCGACCGCGTCCCGGGCCGACTTGTTGAGCGGCAGCACGCGGTTGCCGTCCAGCGCGTACCAGGCGGCGATCTGCGGCTCGGTGAAGACCAGGTCGCCCGCGCCCTTGCGGCCGAAGCTGACCTCGTCGGTGCCGGAGATCACGTTGGCGACGGCCCAGCGCTGGGTCTTGGCGTCCCGCACGGTCCACACCGTGGCCGTGGCGCCGGAGGCGGAGCGGGCCTCGGAGGCCAGGTAGGCGAACTCGGCCACCGGCTCGGCCGCCGTGCTCCGGCCACGGACGAAGTCCGGGTTCAGCGAGTAGACCGGCACCGCCGGGCCCACCAGGCGCGGGGCCTGGGCCGCCGCCTCGGCGCGGGTGACGCCCGCGTCGAGCGTGTCGCGCTCGGTGGCCCGCTCCCGCTCGGCGAGCCGCACGAAGAAGGAGCCGACGCGGTCGGTGGTGTCCTGGCTGGCCAGCGTCTTCGCGGCGGCGGCCCGGTCGGCGGACGACACCGAGGCGGGCGCGACGGGCCGCGCGCCGTCGTCGGCGACGGCCGCCGTCGGGGCGAGCAGGGCGAGCACGCTGATGCCCACGCCGACGCCCGCGACGAGCGAGGCACCGCCGAGCCCGCTGGGGCGGGAGTGGGGGGTGAGTCGGGAACGGGTCGTGTTCGTCATGGCGCTCACTTCTCCCCGTACAGCGACTCGGCCCAGCGGAACTGGCTGTTGCTGCGGTAGGTGGTGTAGTTCATCTCGGCGTAGCGGGGGCTGCTGGGCCACGGGTCGGCGTACATCACCGTCTGGCGGCTCGCGTCGTACCCGTACAGCACCTGCGCGTGGCCGCCGCCCGAGGTCCAGTAGATGCCGGTCTCGACGGGCGAGTTGGCGTCGATCGTCTGCTGCACGGTCTGGAACGGCAGCGTGCCGGTGGTGCGGCCCGGGTCCATGCCGAGCCTGGACCAGGAGCGCTGTACGTCGGAGAGGTAGCCGGGCCGGTTGGGGCAGGCGGACGTGGGCGGCAGGCCGCGGGCGTAGGTGCAGAACGTGTTCTGCGAGGTGTCCTGGCCGCGCCCGAGGTACCGGGCGATCGACAGACCGGTGGCGACCCAGCACCACTGGTTCTGGCTCTGCACCAGTTCGTTGAAGGCCAGTTGGGTGGAGGCGGTGACGTCGGACGGCGCGGCCTGGGCGGCGGGGGCCGGGGCCGGCGGCGTGGCGGCGACGGACGTTCCGGACAGCGGCGCCGCCAGACACGCCACGGCGGCGATGCCGCTGAGCGCGACCGTCAGCCGTCGCCGTCCTCTCGCCGGTGCGGAGTCGGGTGGCGCGGCCGGGGTGACGGGGGCGCCCACGGGCGCCCGGTGTTTCCGCGGAACCATCGTGTTCTCCTTCTCGCCCGGCGCGCGGGGGCGCCGGGCGACATCGGGGGAAGTGAGCGGGTGGCGTGCGCCGCGGCGGGAGCGACCGACCGAGCGGAACGGAGCACGCCACCCGGGGTGGCGGGACGCGCGACGGCGCCTGGTCCCGTACGGAGGTGCCTGTTCTCGTACGGAGGTGCCCGTTCCGGTACGGGGCGGGGCCGTGCGGGCTGGGCCCGGCGCGCGTCCGGTGTGCCGCGCGTCCGGCGCGCGGGGAGTGCGGCGCGCGTGGTGCGGGAGGTGCCGGTGGTACGGGGGTGCGGCGGTGACGTGGGGAGTGCTGTGGTGCGGCGGGGCCGGGGCGTGGGGCCTGGACCGAGTGGGCGGCGGGGAGTTGGGGGCGGGTGTGCGGGTGGGAGGTGGTGGGTGGGGGCGCCCGTGGGGTGGTGGCGCTCCCGTGGGGAGTGGGGCGGGGCGGAGGTGGCTCCATCCGCCGGCTGGAACAAAGCTGGGCCCGGCGCCCCGCGGCCCGGAACCCCCCGGGCGCGAAGCAGGGGGTTTCCCGGTACCCCCCTCGCCCCTCCCGGGCCCGCCCGTCGCCGGCGTTCGCCGGGCGGTCGTCCGCGCTCGCTGGGCGGCGGCGTCAGTGGGTGGGTGCAGCGGGCGGGTTCTGCGGCAGCGGCGGTGTCAGTGGTGCGGGGTAGCTTGTCGATGACGGGTGGGGGAGGCCCGGCACCGGGGGTGCCCCGGGCGTGGCGGCGGCCGTACGGGGAGAGCACGGGCGAGTACGAGGGAGAAGGGGGCTGGGGGCGTGAGCGACGGATTCGGGTGGATAGCCGAGGCCGGCGGTGGCGGCGGGATGCAACTGGTCGCGGTGCGGGACGTCGATGTCGAGCGGCTCGCGGTGATGTTGGGCGCCGAGCCGGGCACCGTCATGGACGCGGCCACCTGCAACGCCGTCGTGGCGGCTGCGGGCGGCACGACGCGGCTGCCGGACCTGGCCCGACTGGGCGGTCACGGCGGTTGGGCGTACGCCTTCGAGACCGGTGGCGGCCTCTTCCGTACGGACCGAGGCCACCTGAACCACCTGTGGGAGGGCCGCACCTACGTGCGCGTCTCCGACACGGGGATGGACCCGCCGCTGGTCACGGCCGTGGTGGACGGCTCCTGGGACTGGCAGTACTGCGACGGCTCGGTGCACGAGCGGGCCAGGGCCGACCACCCGCTCACCGCGCGCATGACGGCCGAGATCGGGTTGGGCAGCGCCGTGCCCGACCCGGACTTCCCGGACGATCCCGACGAGTGCTCGCTGTTCGTCCCGGACATGGCCGACGTGTACCGCCTCTTCGGCGCGTACTACGGCCTGTCCCTGCCGCGCCGCACCATCGGCCAGCCGTTCCACACGGACACCGCGCTGCACGGAGCGTTCACCGCCCCGCGCACCCTGCCGGACGGCCAGCCCCACCCCGCGTACGCCACGATCCCCCGGCCCTGACCCGTGCCCTGAGCCCGACGCGGGTCCCGAGCCTGACTCGGGCCCTGCCCTGGACCCTGAGCCTTGGCCTGACCTGGGCCCTGAGCGTGGCCGGGGCCTCGGCCGTGACTCGGCCGGGGACGCACCGGGCCCGGGGCAACCTCAGGTCTCACGCTCCCGGGCCGCAGACCGTCGAACCTCAGCCCGTCTGGCCCGGGCCTCAGACCGTCGGGTCGGCTGCTTCGCCCGGCGCGTGGCCCGGGGCGTGCCGGAGGCGGATGAGTTCGGCGCGGGAGCGGACGCCGAGTTTGCGGTACACGCGGGTCAGCGTGGACTCGACGGTCTTGGCCGAGAGGAACAGGCGGCCGGCGATCTCCCGGTTGGTCGCTCCGTCGCCGACGAGTTCCGCCACCCGGTGCTCGGCGGGTGTCAGCGCGTGCCACCGCCCCGTGGGCAGCGCGGCGGGCGGCTGGCCCACGCCAGCGCCCAGTGCCGAGGCCGTCCCCGGAGCCGCCCCCACCTCGGGGCTCCCGTACGGCCCGCTGCCCGGCGCCGCGCCCGCCGCGCCAGCGCCCAGCGCCGCGACCGACCCCGGCGGGGTCGCCGCCGACCGGCCCGCCGCCGCCCGCGCCGCCGTGCCGGGCGCCGGGACGGCGGACCGTCCGCAGGTGACCCGGTGCAGTTCGGTGTGGGCCTGGTCGAGCCAGGGGCGGGCGTCGGCCGTGCGGAAGAGGGCCGCCGCCTCGTGCCACGCGGCGAGCGCGGCCGTGGCGTGTCGGCGCCGGCGCTCCACGGCGCCGAGCGCCAGCAGGTCCCGGCCCTGCTCCAGCGGGAGCCCGAGCGCGCGGTGGCCGGCGGCGGCCTCGCGCAGCCCGGCCGCCGCGCCCGGCAGGTCCGCGGACTCCGCCCGCAGCAGGGCGTCGGCCCGCAGCAGCGACAGGGCGACGCCCGACCGGCCGAGCCGGTGCGCGGCCCCCCGCGCCTCGGCCACCACCGCCCGCGCCTGCTCGTGGTCGCCCACCGCCACCAGCGCCTCGGCCAGGTCCGCCGCCCAGGGCACGGCCGCCGGGTCCACGACGGAGCGCCGGCGGGCGATCGTCCGGGCCTGGCCCAGGCACTCCACGGCGGCGACCGGCGCGCGCGAGCGCAACTGGATCTGGCCCAGCAGGCACAGCGAGAGCGGCAGGAACACCATGTCCCGCTCGTCCCGCGCGACCCGTACGCCCTCCCGGGCCAGCGCCTCGGCCCGTTCCAGGTCGCCGCCGGCGGCCTCGGCCACCGCGGCCGAGTAGCAGACCTGCCCGAGGTTGGCGCCGAGCGCGCGGGCCAGGCCGAGCGCCTCGTGCGCGGCGGCCAGCGCCTTGCCGCAGCGGCCCGCGCGCACGTCCACGTCGATGCTCGCGCACAGCAGGAACAGCATCTCCTCGGCGTCGTCCGACCGCCGTGCCCGGCGTAGCAGTCGGCCGAGTTCGGCGTCCGCCGCAGCCAGTCGGTCGGCGAAGAAGTCGAGCCGCGCCCGGATGGCCCGTGGCCCGTTGTGCCCGCCGGTCGGCCCGGCGTCCTGCGGCCGGGCCAGCGCGCGGTCCAACGGCTCCTCCGCGTCGGGCCGGCCCTGGAGCGTGCCCACGAACGCCTGGAGCGCGAGCGCGAGCAACTCCGTCGAGCGGTCGCCGCCGCGCCGCGCGAGCGAGGCCGCGCGCGCCGCCTCCGCCCAGGCCAGCGGCGTGTCACCGTCGCTGATGTGGGCCTTGATGCCGCGCAGGTAGTGCAGCCGGGCCCGGGCCCCTGGATCGTCACCGGCGTGCGCGAACGCGTCGGCGAACACCTCGTCCAGGTCGTGCAGCGCCTGGTTGGCGGCGTTGATGATGAGCACGCGGGCGCGTACGTGCTGCGCCGGGTCGGCGGCCTGGGCGGTGACGGGCTCGGCCAGTTCGCGGCACAGCTCGTAGTCGGCCGCCGCGTACGCGTGCGCGGCGCCGCTCAGCAGTCGCTCGCAGCGGCGCCCGGGATGCCCGGCCGGGGTGCGCAGCGCGGCGAGCCGGGCCAGCGCCGCGGCCTCGTCGGGCGCCCCGCGCCGCCGGGCCTGGTCGGCCGCGCCGGCCAGCGCCGAGGCCAACTCCTCGGCCGGGCCCGGGGCGGCGAGTGCCAGGTGCCGGGCGTGTTCGACGGCGCCCGGGGTGGCGGCGGCGAGCCGGGCGTGCGCCGTGCGCCGCTCGGCGGCGGACGCGGCGGCGTAGAGGGCACTCGCGTACAGCGGATGCGCGAAGCGCACCGCGACCCCGTCGTCGGAGACGACGAGCAACCCCGCCGCCACGGCCTGCGCGACCGCGCGCTCGACCAGCCCGTCCGGAGCGGCCGGCACGAGCACGGCCCCGGCCCGCGCGGACGCGTCACCCGCGCCCGCACCCCGTAGGCCGGCGCCGGACGTGGAGACACCGGACGCGGAGGCGTGCGACGCGGAGACCCCGGACGTGCGGGTGTGTGACGTGGAGGCGTGCGACGTGGAGGCACCGGACGTGGGAACTCCCGGCCCGGGGGTGGCGGGCGACGAGGTGTCGGAGGCGAAGGCGTGGGGCGCGGAGGCACCGGATGCGGAGGCATCGGGTGCGGAGAGGGTGGGGGCGTGCGCGAGCGCCGGGGCGTGGTCGCCGGTCGGCGTGCCGGTGTCCGTGACCACCGCGCGGGCCGCCGCGCGCAGCAACTCCAGCTCCACCGGGCCGCGTCGGGCCGCGGCCACCAGCAGCAGCACGCCGCGCCCGGCCGGCTCCACCCGCGCCAGCCGCTCCGCCGCCCGTGTGCCGATCCGCTCGGGCACGGGTAACGGCTGGTCGCGGGAGGGGAGTTCGGGGCGCCCTTCGAGCAGGCGGACGACCTCCAGCGCGTCGAGCAGATCGCCCTCGCACGCCTCGTGCACGCGCCGGACCAGCCAGTGCGGCAGCTTCCTGGTGGTGTGGCGGTCGAGCACCGCGCGCAGTTCGGACACCCCGGGCGCGGGCAGCTCGCGCACGAGCACCTGGCCCGGGCAGAGCGCGACGCCCAGCGGCGGCCCGCCGCTGGCGCCCACGGTCTCGGTCACCACGGCCCGTACCCGCGCCGGCCCGAGCCGCCGGGCGGCGTACGCCAGCGTCTGCGCGCTCGGCTCGTCCACGCAGTGCGCCCCGTCCACGGCGAGCAGCACCGGCCCGCGCGCGGTCAGCCCCCGCAACAGGGCCAGCAGCCCCAGCCGCACCCCGAGCGGGTCGGGCCCGTCCGGCGCGGGCCGCTCGCGGCGCAACGCGGCGCGCAGCGCGGAGCGTTGCGGTGGCGGCAGCGCGGCCAGCGCGTCGTCGGGCAGCGGGTCGAGGAGGTCGGCGAGCGTGGCGTACGGCAACGGACGCTCGGCCGCGCCGGGCTCCGACCACAGGACCGTTCCCGCGTGGTCCCGCGCGCCCTCGACCAGCCCGCGCAGGACGTACGACTTGCCGGCGCCGCGCGGCCCGTACAGCACGAGGCTGCCACCGTCGGCGAGGTGGCGCCGTGCCGCGAGCACCACACCGTGCCGCGTATCGGGATCACTGTGCACCACGGGCGGTCCTCCACGTCCTCGATGACCCCCGCCCGCGCGCGGCTGTCCGGTGCGGGTGGGTTCCCGGCGCGTCCGTACGGCGCGTGGCCCGCGACGTGCGGCTTGCGGCGCACGGTCCGCGACGTACGGCCTGCGGTGTACGGGGCGAGTGGGGGGGCGGGGCGGGGGTGGAGTTGGGCGGCGCTGGGTCGAGTTTCTTACATGGTCATGCCATGTCTCTCCGCCGTCAACGTCCCGTACGGCTCGGCCGTCCCCTCAGGCCGCACCCGTCCCGAACCCGTCCCGCACCGCCACCCCGCGCGTACCCGGGCCCTGATCAGGGCCCGGGCCGCGTGCCCGGCCGCTCGGGCGTCGCGACGCCCTCGGGACCGGAGCCGGGGTCGGGGCCGGGGCCGGGGCCGGGGTCCGAGTGGGGGCCGGGCGGGGTGCGGGGCGTGGCGACGGAGGGCGGGTGCACGGCGCCCGGCGGCGTGCCCGGGGTCGTGGGGTCGGTGGGGTCGGTGGGGAGCGGTTGGGGGTGGGACCCGTCCGTGGGCGGCGTGGGCGGCGAGGGCTCGGGCACCGGTGAGGTGGCGGCGGGCCGCGAGGTGCCCGACGGGGACAGGGGCTGCTGGTCACGGTCGGGCCCGGTGCCGGGCAGCCCGACGGCGGCGGCCACCGTGAGCGCCGCGACCGCGACGACGCCGGCCGCCGACGCGGCGACCCGCCGGCGGCGCATCCGCCGCCCGCCCGCCACGGCCGTGTCGACCACGCTGGTCAGCGGCGGTTCCTGGGCGGAGTCCAGGATCTCCGCGAAGGCGTGGCGGAGTTCGGCGCCCTCGTGCGCGCCGCCCGCGTCCCGGTCCCGACTCACCGCCCGCTCCCCTCGCCCACCAGGCCCTCGACGAGCCCGCGCAGCCGCTTGAGCCCGCGCGCGCTCTGGCTCTTGACCGTACCCGGGGTCACCCGCAACGCCTCCGCCGTCTGCTCCACGCTCCAGTCCTCCCAGAACCGCAGTACGAGCACCGCCCGGTACCGCGGCGGAAGCTCCATCAGCGCGGACCGCATCACCAACCGCAACTCCGGCGCGTCGGCCTCGGCCTCGGGCGCCTCCGGCACCTCCTCCACGGCCTCCTCGCGCCACCGCCCCTTGCGGTGCTGGTCGATGAAGGTCCGGGTGAGGATGGTGCGCGCGTACGCGTCCACGTTGCCGTCCCGGCGCACCCGGCCCCAGGCCGCGTACAGCTTCATCAGCGTGGTCTGGGTCAGGTCCTGGGCGAGGTGCCAGTCCCCGCAGAGCAGGTAGGCGTTGCGCCGCAGGTGCGCCTGGCGCGCCTCGGCGTACTCCCGGAACTCGCGCTCCCGGACTGCTTCCCTCACCCGCCGCCTCCCACCACCCGCATCGCGCCGTCCCCTCTTCCATACGGGGCGGGGCGGGCGGAGGTTGCACGCCGGCCCGAAAAAGATTTCCGCGCCCGCCGTGCAACCCGCCGGCGCACGCCCCCGTACTCCTCTCACGCGAGGCCGTGATCCGCCCGGGGGATCGGCGGCCCCGCGCACGGCCGGACGCCTCCGGCCCCGCATCTACGAGGAGTCACCATGACCAAGCGCCTACTCAAGGGCCGCACCCGCCGCCTGATCCTCTCCATCGCCGCCAGCGGTGCCGTGGCCGCGGGGGGCTGGGCCACCGTCGCGAGCGCCGACTCCGGTCCGAAGCCCGCCCCGAAGCCGGCCAACTCGGCGCCGGACACCCCGCCGACCGAGGTCACGCGGCCCGCGCCCGTGCCGCCGAAGCCGGGCACGCCGGCGCCGGCCCCGGCCGAGCCGGGTACGCCGAAGCCCGGTACGCCGGCCCCGGCCCCGGCCAAGCCGGGCACCCCGGGCGAGGTCACGAGGCCCGCGCCGCAGGACGCCCCGGGCCGGCCCTCGGCCCCGCGCCCCGCCCCGGAGGTCCTGGAGCCCGGCGACCAGAGCAGCCCGCGCCCGGCCCCGGCCGTCCCGGGCCAGCCCGACAGCCCGCGTCCGGTGCCGCCGGCCTCGGCCCCGGCGCCGTCCGTCCGCTAACCCGCGACCCCGCGCCGCCGGTTCGTACCCGGACCGCGCGGCTCCGGGCGGGCGACGGCGGGGCTGACCACCCCGCCCCCTCGTCGCCCCCGGGGGAAGCGCACGCGGCCCGCCCCGCCAGGGCGGGCCGCCCAGCGCGCCGCGCCCCGGGCCCGCCGGCCCCCGAAACCAACCCCGCCCCGGCCCCCGGAACCAGCCCCCACCCGGCCCGGCTTCCCGAAACCAGCACCCGACCCGGCGCGTCAGCCGGCACCCGCCCCGACCCCCAGAACCAACCCTCGACCTCGACCCTCCGGGATCAGCCCCCGATCTCGACCCTCCGGGATCGACCAGCCCCCGCCCCGGCCGTCGCCCGCCAGGCCGGCGGCGGGTCGCGGTGGTCGCTGGGCCGGGTGCCCCGGAGCCGCTTGAACGCCACGCTCAGCGCGAAGGCGTTGGCGTACCCCACCCGGCGCGCGATCGCGTCCACCGTCTGGTCGCTCTCCCGCAGCAGGTCGGCGGCGAGGGCGACGCGCCAGCCCGCCAGGTAGGCCATCGGCGGCTCGCCCACCAGCGCGGTGAACCGCCGGGCGAGCGCGGCCCGCGAGACGCCGACCTCGGCCGCCAGGTCCGCCACCGTCCAGGGCCGCTCCGGCGCCTCGTGCAGCAGCCGCAGCGCGCCACCCACCAGCGGGTCGTCCAGCGCCCGGCACCAGGCGGGGGCGCCGGCGCCCGGGTCGTCAAACCACCTGCGCAACGCGGCGACCAGCAGCAGGTCCAGCGTCCGGTCGAGGACGAGTTGCTGCCCCGGCCGGTTACGGGCGACCTCGTCGGCCACCACCTCCACCGACGGGTACGGCCCGCCGTCCGCCGGCACCACCAGCACCGCCGGCAACGCCCGCAACAGCCGCTCGCTCAACTCGCCCCGCCCCTCAAAGGCCCCACTGACCAGCACCGGAGCCGCGCCCCCGACGACATCGGCGCGGCCCGGGCCCCCGACGCCCCCAGCAACCTCCTCCACACCCGCACCCACACCCACACCACCCTCATCCACACCCGCACCCGCACCACCCGCACCCACACCCGCAGCCGCCTCGCTCCGCCACGCGCCCGGCAGCTCGCAGGTGCCGCCCGCGCGCCCACCGGCGGGCTCGATGCCAGCGGCCGTCGGGCAGTAGTCGGCGCTGGTCACCACATGCGCGGGGGCGGTCGCGGGATCGTCGGCCACCGTGTACGGCGCGTCGCCGCGCACCACCGCGATGTCGCCCACGCCGATGGCCACCGGCTCGCCCCGCTCGGGCACGATCCACGCCCGGCCGCGCGCCATCATGGCCAGCGTCAGCGGGGCGCCGCTGGCCATCCGCAGCGCCCACGGCGGACGCATGATCGTCTGCCGGAACACGGCCCCCCGCGCCCGCACCTGTCCCAACAGCTCCGATACGGCGTCCATGGCGGCAGTGTAGGCGGTACGTAGACGCTCAGACATCGACTGGCGCTTACCAGCCATGGAACGTCTCAGGCCCCGGCGCTTGACTGGAGCCATGTCCGAACAGCACCCCATCCTCGTCACCGGCGCCACCGGCAAGTCCGGCCGCCGCGTCGCCGCCCGACTCCGCGCCCAGGGCCACCCGGTCCGCGCGGCGGCCCGTACCGGCGAGCACCCCTTCGACTGGACCGACCACACCACCTGGGACGCCGCCCTGCGAGGCGTGCGCGCCGTGTACGTCGTGCAACTGGACGGCACCAAGCTCGTCCGCCCCTTCCTGGAGCGGGCCGCCGAACACGGGGTCCGGCGCGTCGTCCTGGCCTCCGGTCGCGGCATCGACAACCCCGACTACGCGACGGACAGCAACGGCGTCCTGGACGGCGTCCTCGACAGCGAGGCCGCCGTGCGCGAGAGCGGCCTGGAGTGGACGATCAGCAGGCCGGGCTGGTTCGCGCAGAACTTCAGCGAGGGCTTCTTCGCCGACGGCGTCCGCGCCGGCGAACTGCGGTTGCCCGCCGGCGACGGAGCCGCCAGCTTCGTGGACGCCGAGGACATCGCGGCGGTGGTGACCGCCGCGCTGACCGAGGACGGACACGCGGGCCAGACCTACGAGCTGTCCGGGCCGGCCGCGCTCACCCTGACGGAGGTGGCCGCCACGATCAGCGAGGCCACCGGCCGCGCCATCCGCTACGTCCCGATCACCACCGACCACTACGTCGGCGAACTCGTCCAACACGGCCTGCCGCTCGCCGACGCCGAAGCCTTCGCGCACGTGCTGGAGCCGCTGCGGAACAACACGGACGCCTACCTCTCCGACGGCGTCCACCGCGCCCTCGGCCGTCCGCCGCGCACCTTCGCAGAGTTCGCCAAGGCGACGGCCGCTGCGGACGGTTGGCCGACCTGACGCCGCTGGTCGCGGGGCCGCACCCGGGCGGTGGGCACGACCCCGCCGCCCCCTGCCCCCGTCAGAGAACCCTCAGGAGAAGTCCAGCACCAACCGACCCCGTACCCCGCCCGCCTCCAGCAACCGGTGCGCCTTGGCCGCCTCGTCGGCCGGCAGCACGTCGGCCACGTGCAGCGACAGCACGCCGTCCGCGGCCTGGCGGCTCAGCGCGTCGAGCCGCTCGGTGTCGGTGAGGGCGTCCGCCACCATCACCGGGTGCACGCTGACGCCACGCTCGGCCGGGCCCGCCCAGCCGCGCAGCGAGGCCAGCGCGCCGCCGTCGGCGACGGCGGGTACGACCTCGGTGGTCTGGTTCGAGCCGTCCACCAGGCCGGGCACGCCGTCCGGCACCAGCGTGCGGACGCGGGCGGCCATCTCGGCGCCGCGCTCCACGATGTGGTCGGCGCCGAACCCGCGCACCCGCTCGACGTCGCGCGCCGCCGCGTCCGCGATCACGGTCAGCCCGTCGGTCGTCGCCAACTCGACCGCGTACCCGCCCACGGCCCCGGCCGCCCCCGTCACGGCCACGGTCCCACCGGCCGGCACGGCCACCGCGTCCAGGGCGAGCCGCGCGGTCATGGCGTTCATCAGCAGGGTGGACGCCTCCGCGAAGCTCGCCCCCTCGGGCGCCGGCACCACCGAAGCGGCGGGCACCACGATCTGCTCGGCGTACGCCCCGCCGCGCGGCCCGACGAACAGCACCAGCGCTATCACCCGTTGACCCACCGAAAGCCGCCCGTCGGCCCCGGGCCCGAGCTGGTCGATCACGCCAGCGGCGTCCATCCCGGGCACGAACGGTGGCCGGCGCCCCGGCATCCGCACGGCATGGCCGCCGGTCCGCAGCATCACGTCGGTCGGGTTCACGGCCGCCGCGTGCACCCGAATCCGCACCTCACCCGGCCCCGCCTGCGGCTCGGGCAGCTCCAGCGCGCGCAGCGTGTCCGGACCGCCGAACTCCTCCACCCCAATGGCTTTCATGCTTCCCACCAACTCGCGCGACCGGCGCGGCATTCCGGCCCCGCGTACGCCACCCGTGCAAGATCGCTCCCATGGACAGCCACCACCCCGCCCAGGGGCCCGCCGCGTACGCCTGCATGATCGTCCGCAAGCCCGCCGACGAGGCGTTCCGCGCCTTCGCCGACCCGGCCGTGACCTCCCGCTTCTGGTACAGCCGGAGCAGCGGACCGATGGTCCCGGGGGCCGAGCTGCGCTGGGAGTGGGAGACCTACGGGGCGACGGTCGACGTCCGGGTGGGCGAGGTGCGGCAGGGGGAGCTGATCCGGTTCGAGTGGGGCGACCCCGAGCGGCCGACCACGGTGGAGCTGACATTCACGCCGCGCCCGGCGGGGGCCACGTTCGTCGAGGTCAGCGAGGTGGGGTTCCGGGGCTCGGAGGAGGAGCTGACCCGCTGGTTGAACGACACGGTCGGCGGGTTCACGACGGCGCTGTGCGCCATGAAGGCCCTCCTGGAACACGGCATCGAACTGGGCGCCGTCCCCGACCACCACCCGGCCCCTTGATCCGTCCCCCGGCACCCTGACTGTCCCCAGGGCACCCTGACCGTCCCCAAAAGGAATTGTCGCCGGCCAGATACGTCGGATAAGAAGCTCGCATGTTACGAGGCGGCAAGGTCGGGCTCCGGGCCCGGCACGCGGAGGACATCCCCGTACTGCACGGTGAACTCCACGACGACGTGGCCAACGCCTCGCGGGCGGGCGGTCGGGCGTGGCGGCCGATCACGCCCGGCTCCCCGACGTTGCCGTTCGCCGAGGACGATCCCGAGCCGGGCCGCGTCCCGTTCTCCGTGGTCGAGTTGGCCGGCGGCACGCTGATCGGCGTCGCGACGCTCTGGGGCACCGACACCCACCACCGCTCAGCCCACCTCGGGGTGGGCCTGCTGCCCTCCGCCCGTGGCAAGGGCTACGGCACCGACGTGGTCGCGGTGCTGTGCCACTACGGCTTCGTCGTACGCGGCCTGCACCGCCTCCAGATCGACACCCTGGCCGACAACACCCCCATGCTGCGCTCCGCCGAACGCAACGGCTTCGTCCGCGAGGCCGTGCTGCGCTCCTCGTCCTGGGTCCTCGGCGAGTTCCTGGACGAGGTACTGCTCGGCCTCCTGGCCGAGGACTGGCAGCCGGCGGCGCGGGGGTAGCCGGCCGGCGGTACGGGGATAGCCGGCGGCGGCACGGGGGCAGCCGGCGGCGTGGGGGTGGCCCGCCGCCACCCGCCACGGCCCGCCCGCCCGATCACGCGCCGTCGCTGTCGCCGCCACCACCCGCGCCCACCACGGCGGGCTCGTCGTCCCAGGCCAGCGAGGACATCCGCCACCCCGACGGCGTCCGCAGGAACTGGGTGGTCTTGTGGCCCGCGCCCTCGAACCACGTGCCGTGGTGGTAGCCGGACTTGCGGTAGTGGCTGAACCGCTGCGCGACCGAGCCGAAGACCTCGGTCCGCTCGCTGACCTCCCACTCGCGGAACTCCGTCAGCGTCCCGTCCGTGAGCATCCTCTGCCGGGGCTCGATGAAGGCGTCGAGGTCGTAGAACACGGGCTCGTCCCCGACGTTCGCGATGATCCGCCCCTGCGGAACGAACAGGTCGCGAATGACCCCGAGGTCCGGCCGCCGCTCGCCGGTGTTGTCGAAGGCGCCGACGAACGCGCCCATCAGCCGGTCCAACTCGGCCTGTACGCCGCCACTGTCCCGACCCGCCCCCTCGCGCGGCGGCCACTCCTCGGCCAGCACCGACCAGACCTCGCTGTCGTGCCGTACGCCCCGGTACGGGTACCGCTGGCGCAGTACGCCGTCGCGGCGCATGCCCAGCCGGCGCGCGACCTCGATGCTGCGCGCGTTGCCCGGCGTGACGAACCACTCCACGCGGCTCATCTCGCGCTCCCGGATCGCCCAGTCGACCAACGCCCGACAGGCCCGGGTCACCAGCCCCCGCCCCTCCCCGGCCGGCTCCACCCAGCAGCCGACCTCACACACCCCGGTCGCGCTCTCGAAGCGGGTGAACATGACGCCGCCGACCAGCGTGTCGTCCAGCCACATGCCGTAGATCCGGCCGCCGTCAGCGGCCAGGCGGTCGGCGTACCGCTGGAGGGTTGCCGTGGCCGACTCCAGGTCGGTGCTGAACGTCGCCCACGGTATCCACGGGTCCACGGTGGCGCGGGCGCGGTCCATGTGGGCCAGGAACTCCTGCGCCTGCCAGGGCTCCAGGGGCCGGAGTCGGGCGTGATCGCCGAGCGGCAGGGAGAACATGCGGGCCTCGCCTTCTGCGTGCGTTACGGGCCGCGCGAGCAGCGTGCGTAACAAGCGTTCGGTACGTAAGCTGGCAGTATGCCGCCCGCACCCGGAGATCGTGAAGCCCGCCGCAAGGAAGTGTCCGAGGCCGTGTGGCGCGTGCTCGCCGAGAAGGGCTTCGGCGGCCTGACGCTGCGGGCCGTCGCCGCGGCGATGGGGGTCTCGACCGGGATGCTGATGCACTACTTCCCGACCAAGCGGGCCCTGCTCACGCACGCCCTGGACCTGCTGGAGTCGCGCACCGCCGACCGCCCCCGCCGCCCGCACCCCGCCCCGGGCCTGGCCACCGTGCGCGCCATGCTCCTGGACATCCTCCCGCTGACCCCGGACGACACCGCCCGCAACCGCGTCTGGGTCAGCTCCTGGGACCTCTCCCTCGCCGACGAGGACCTGGCCGTGGCCCAGGCCGCCCGCTACACCCGGCTGCGCTCAACCCTCCACCCCCACCTCGAAGCCGCCCGCACCCTCGGCGAACTTCCCCCCACAGCCGACCCGCACCACCTCGCCGCCAGCGCCGTCGCCTTCACCCACGGCCTCGTCGTCCAGGCGCTGTTCGACCCCGCCCACTTCCCCCGCGACGTCCAGATCACCCTGCTCGACGGCTTCCTCACGTCGGTGGGGCTGCGGGCCCCGGACGACCAACCGTGACGAGTGACGGTCGGCTCGGGTAGCCACCCGCGAGGAGGGGCGGTCTCGCGGTCAGCGGCCCTGCCGCCGCTGCGCGTCGAACCGGGACAGCACCCACACCACCCGCCAGACCCCGCCCACCACTCCGAGGAAGGCACCGCCCTTCACCATCCCCTTGGCCGCCAGACCGGAGAGCCCCAAGACGAACGTGAGCCCGAAGACGACGGCGAAGACCGCTCCGGCCAGCACGGCGGCGGACGCCAAGGCGAACCCGATCTCCACCGTCATGGCGTCCTTCTCCCAACGCGACTCACGCCCCATGTCCATACGGTGAGTCTGGCACCGGAACCCGAGCCTCGGCAGGGGAGTTGGCGGGCTCCTGGCCCTGGCCCTGGCCCTGGCCCCGGCCCCGGCCCCGGATCGGCACCGCGCCGACGAGCCGGCGGCAGAGGACAGGCGGGGCGGCCGGGGCCCCTCAGCCCGAGCCGGTCAGCTTCGCCAGGCTCCATCGCCCCCGCGCCGTGCGTCCCGAAAACTGCCGTCGCCCACCCGCCGAGGGCACTCCTCCCACTCCCGCACCACCCGCCGCCGCCCGATCGGGACACGCGGCCAGTTGGTACGGGTCACGGCCTGCCCCTCGTAGGAGGACTCCCACGAGATGGCGTGGAACGGTCCGATGTCCGGTACGAGGGTGGTGAGGCAGTGCAGGGCACGCCGGTGGTACCACTTGCCGACGGCCGCGACCCTGAGCCCGGACCCCAGCGCCTCGCGCAGATAGGGCAACGCGAACTCGACGTTCTGCCAGGTGTTGACGGAGGCGTCCTCGTACCGGATGGCACTCTCGGGCACGCCGCGTTCAAGAAGCAGCCCGCGAGACGCCCGCGCCTCGACCACTCCGTTGTGCCGATTAACACCCCCGGTCAGGATGATCAGAGGCGCCGTCCCCCGGTGATAGCGCTCGACCGCGATCTCGGCGGGCTTCAACTGATTGGACCCGAAGACGAAGAGGGCGACGGGGAGTTCGTCCGGCGGGGGCGCGTCGATATCGACGTATGAGGTGATCTCGCGGATGCGTTCGGTGGTGAGGTGGTCGGGGGGTGTGGTCACGGGTGATTCCTTGGCGCGGTGACGAGGTGAATCAAACTGGCGGCCGTGTCGCGCTCTTCTGCGCCAGGAGAGCACGAGCCCGTTCGTAGGTTTGGCGGGCTTGAGGATGGGCGAGGTGCGGGGTCAGCAGCCGCTTCGCTACGCGCACGCGTTCGGCCGCTCGGTCCGAGTACGTCGCTGGGTACTTCGTGAAAATCCGGCCCCACGTGGCGCACGCGGCATCGAGGTGGCCGAGTTCGAGCTGCCGCTCCGCCATCAGGCCGCCGAAGATCATCCCTGAACGACGACTGTCCGTCTTGTCGCGGAGCTTGAAGTGTTCTTCGAGCGACTGAACGCTGCCCTTTACATCGCCCAGTGCATAACGCACTTGTGCCGTTGCGTACGCGAGGGTGGCGTAGCTGAAACCCCCGAATGTATCGCCTGGTCCACTCGTCACCTTGTCGAGCGACCGCTCGGTCTCGCGCAGACTCTGCAAGGCCGGGCGGCTGGAACTGACTAGCGCGTATCCGTGTGCTTGCTGGCCGGCGACAAAGGCCTTCATGCGTGGACCGGGTGACGGGATGGAATCCGCCGCAGCGTTCGCGCACTGGGTGGCGGCCGGGCCGTGGCCCATCTGCGCAGCGTGGACACTCATCCCGCGAAGGATGTGACCGTACGTGGTCCGGTTGTTTGCGGCACCCGCAAGCTCAAGTCCCTTGACGTGATACCGCTGCGCGAGCCCGTGCAGCCCCTCGTCCATGGCCATCCACCCGGTGAGATAGCACGCCATGGCGGCAGCCGTCAGCATGGATTTCCGTACATGCTCTGGCGCGGTCGCCCGCAGATACGGCGCTACCGTCTCAGTGAGAAACGCATTCGCCATCGGCCGCGCATGGTGCCCACCGAAGGTGTGATCGATCTCGCTCAGCCAATCGGTGATGGCAATAACCGAATCGACTTCAGCCTGACCGATCCGCGCGAGCGGGTCACTCTGGAGCGCATACGCGCGCCCGACCACATCCGACCAGCCGGGGATGGCGAGCGCAACGGAGAAGAGCCCCACGCCCACGACGCGACGCCGCGACGAGTCCACGTGCACCCTCCCGAGTCCGACGAAGTCGCCCACCACATCACTACCCGTACGCCTGTGCGCACTATCCTCCGGCTGAGGGAAGCCCGCGTCGGCCAGAGTCAGGGCCCGCCCCAGCCGCCGTGCCAACGTCTCAACGATGAGCGACCGGGACTCCGGCTCGCGCGGCACGGGCCCATGCAGCCAGCGCTTTCGCCGTCACAGCTCGTAGGGATCGGCGTTTAGAGCCATGTCAATTCGATCGAGGGCGTCCCGCAGGCCGTTGGGAGCGGCACTCATTCTCTTTCCTCGGCGGGTTGCCTGCCTCAAGATCGTGAGGGTTACGCCGGATGATGTCTCACTGATAGTGGGAATCAGTTTGGCGGCCTCTTCTTCGGCTGCCCGCCACGACTTGACGGCGACCAGGCTGTCGAGGAGGCGGACGGACGCGACGTTCTCGTATCCGACCTGGGTTCCAGGGTGCCTCTCCGTGGCTCGTTCGAGCGTCGGAATGGAATCGATCCACTGCCCGGTCTCGTGCTGCATACGTCCTTGTTGACGGTCGATTTCACTGAGCGAGATCCACCAGGCCCAGTGCGGTTCGCTTCGCGGAGAACTCTCCTGCAACAGGGCACGAGCCCGGTCGAAGGCGCGTGCGGCGCTCGTCGGGTCGCCCGTGCCAGCGAGGCCCTGACCCTCTCGGGCTCGAAACACTGCTTCGACGCGCGGGGTCAACCGTCCACGACGCAAGACCGATCGGGCAATGGCCAACTCCTCTCGCGGGCGGCCGGCCCACCCTGCGATCATTCCGAGGTTCTGGAGGGTGATCAGTTCCGTGGAGCGGTCGCCGCAGAGGCCAGCGAGGAACAGAGCCTCTTGGCTGAACCGTCGGGCAGCGTCGAACTGGCCTTCGTTGTTGAACAGGGCCCAACCAGCGATCTCCGCCAGTTCCGCAGCCGCGGACTGGATGTCACGCTCGTACCTCAGCGCGTATTCGCCCTCTCCCAGGCGCCGGTGCACCACCTTGAACGAACAGGCGGCCAGCCCTGCGATAGGCAGCCCACGCACCTCGTTGTCGAGAGTGATCAGGCGTTGAGAGATATTTCGGATGGCGAGCACGAAGTCCTCGCCCTGCGCCTCATCGAGGTCGGGCAGGTCTTGACGTAGTGGCTGGTTCGTCGGGTCGGCGGGCTTCATGACGACAGCGGCTAGTTCGCCTCCGGCCCCCACAAGGGCGTCCAGCGATTGCGCGAGTTTGACCGACGGCTTCTGCTTCCCGTTGAGAACGCGGGAGAGGTAGGAGATGTCGTACTTCGTGGCCCGCGCGGCGGCCTTTATCGAATATCCGCTCTCGTGAAGGGCGGTGCGGGCAAGATCGGCGAACTCACGCATCGTGAACCTCTGAGGGTTGACCGGTCGTGCTCTCCAGAGTAGTCAAGCGACGTCAACTCCCGTGTGATCGCGCTATGTCGAAGCATGGGCGCATGCAAGAACCCCTGTGACGCGGTGAACGTCCGGAGGTTAGCGACATTGACGAAAGGCAAATGGCCGCCATGCGCCCATGGTCGAACTGGCAGAGCAAGCAGGAGGGGAGTGCCCGGTGACAACCGCCTCCCCCGAGCCCACCGGCCACCCCGAACACCGGCCTGCCGAAACCAACACCCTCGAAGCGCTCGTCGACACACACGAGCGCGAGGCACGGCAGGACGCGCCCCGTTCCTGCGCCACGTGCCGGGCGATGTGGATCGTGGCGGAGCGGGCCGCGGCCCTGCGTGACGCGACGCAGCGCCGCAAGGCCGTCGAAGCGCTGCACGAGCACCGCCTCCGCGACCACCGGGACGAGGAGGCGGCGCGGTGAACACCGGTGAGCGCATGCGCCTCGTGCTCACGGGTGAGCACGAGGTACGTACGTCGGAGGGTGCCGTCCTGCGGTTCTTCCTCGCGCGCGGCCCGCTGGCCAACCCCGACACGGTCTGGGAGCGGGCAACGGACGCGGAGTTCCAACATGCCTACGAGCTGGCGCTGTTCGACCCACAGGGGCTCGACGCTCAGCTCCTGTTGCCCAACCCGCACCGCATGCAACTGGCCCTCGACGCCCTGATGGGTCCGGGCAGCTTCTTCTGGTCGGACGGCGCGGACGTGTCCGGCGTGCTGACCACCAACGGGAAGGCGCCCGAGGAGTGCGGCTTCGGCCTGGCCACCGCCCAGGCGAGCGCGAGGGTGGACGGGGACGGGGACGGGGACGGGGACGCGGACGCGGGTGGCGCGGCATGAGCCGGCGCGAGGTACGCGTCAACGTACTGGTGTGGCGGCCCCGCGACCCGTCCGCTCCGGCCGACCTCTCGTACGGCTGGCCGCGCGTGCTCCAGGTGCGGAGTACGGGGACGCCGTGGCAGCTCCCGGGTGTGGTGTTGCGGGCCGGCGAGGGGATCATGTCCGCGGCCGGGCGCGCGGCGTACGCCCTCGGCCTTGAGCTGCCGACCGTGCACCGCGCCCTCACCCTGGACCAGCGCCCGGCTGCGGGCAACGCGCCGGAGCAGTTGGTCATCATCGTGGACGGCGGCTGGACCGACGGCGACGACGTCCACGTGACCGACCACAGCACCTCCCCGTGCCCCCACGACTGCCAGCACGAACGCCGCTGGGCCAACGCGGGTGACCTTGCCGACGAGATCGGCACCACCACCGCGCTGAGCGCGGCACTGGGCAAGACGCCGGCGTTCGTGGTGGGCCGGGGCGGGGAGGTCCCGTGAGGACGGAGGGCAGGGGGCTCCATTTCCCGCGCGCAGGGACCAGAGCATTCTCTGGGCGGGACTATCCCCGCGAGGGGACCAGGCACCCCTGATCTGCCCTCCGACGATTGCGCCGGGGCCATCCCCGCGCGCGCGGGGACCAGAAGGGCACCGACCGGCGCCCCCGAGAGAGAGGGGGGCCATCCCCGCGCGCGCGGGGACCAGAGCGATTGACCTGCGGCGTTACCCGGAGCCCGCCCCGTTTCCTGCAACTTCCCGAGATTCCGGCACCAAGGGCATAGGGAATGAATCACTCACCGTCCGCGCCGCCCTCCGCCAGGTCCCCAGGCTATCGGCCAGACCGTAAGCGGCGTACTCCGCGAGCGACGCAGCAGCCCAGGCCGGCACCGGCCAATCCCTCCAGGCGCGGAGGCCAAGCGAGGGGGCGTGCGCCGCCCCGGCGCGGCAACCCGAACCCCGGCGAAGGCGCGCCCGGCGCGCAAAGGCGCGAAGTGGCCGCACCGCGAGCCGCGTTGGCCGGCCGGCGCTTCGGAGGCAGAGTCGGGAGGGCTGCCGGGGAACACTCCGGAAGTGGCCGGTTACGCAACGTCGAGCCCTCCGGCGGCAGTCGGCAACACTCACAACCGGATGTGCGACATCCGTGCGGTAGGCGGTCGAAATGGGGAAGGACAAGGAAAGAAGTCGATCTGTAACGGTCGACGAGCGATAGTCAAACGGCACCGACGGAACGCCAGCCACCAACCAACGGCGTCAGCGACCCTCGCGGGGAGGGGCTAGCCGGTCCGTAAAGTAAGGCCAGGAGAAGGGGAATTGGGCATGTGGCACACCTTGAGCGAATGTGATCACGACTGGATCGGTTGGAGCGGCAAGACCCGCTGCCGCAAGTGCGGCGCCACCCAGAACTGAGCGCGTTAGCAGGCGAGCGGTACTGACCAGTCCACTCCAAGGACGGTAGGGGCACGGGAACGTCCGGCCGGTGCCCCTGCCCCGGCAAGTGATCGGAACACGATGACCGAACGTGTGCGGTGGGCCGACCTACCCGCCGTCCTGAAACGCGCGATCGAGGCGCGTACAGGCCGCATCACCCGTACCGAAGAGGTGCCCGAGGGCCTCAACTGCTCCCTGGCCCTCGTCCTCGACACCCAGCGCGGTGAATCGGTCTTCCTCAAGGGCGTACGCACCTCAAGCCACGCGGACCGGGCCGGACTCCTCCAGGAACAGCAGGTCAACTCCCTCGTCAGCGAACTGGGGGTGGGGCCGGGAATCCGGCACAGCTTCGAGTGCGAGGGCTGGCACTGCCTCGCCTTCGCGTACGTCCGCGGCGCGCACGCAAACCTGGGCCCGGCGTCCCGGGACCTGCCGGCGGTGGCGTCCACCCTCCAGCGCGTCCAGGAGGCCCCGCCTCCGCGACTCCCCCTGCCCCGCTTCACCGAACGGTTCGCCGCGCACCTCCGCCCCGACGAGGCGGAGGCCCTTGGCGGACCGTATCTGCTGCACACGGACACCAACCCGCACAACCTCATGATCGAGGCGACGAGCGGCGTCGCGTACATCGTGGACTGGGCCATGCCCGCGCTCGGTCCCGCCTGGATCGACGTCGCGTACACGGCCGTACGCCTCATGGAATGCGGCCACACCCCGGAGGCCGCCCGCGCCTGGCTCGCCGATTTCGCGGCCTGGCGTTCCGCCGAGCCAGCGGCCGTGGAGACGTTCGTCAACGTCGTCTGCCGCCACTGGATCGCCACGGTCGGCGAACGCGACGCCGAGCCGAGCAACGCGCGGTTTCGGAGCTTGCTGGTGTGAGCGGTGGGCCGGTGGCCGCCGTGCGGGGGAGGTGGGACACCCGCTCTCCTAAAGCGGTGCTCGCAGGTTCGAGACCTGCTGGGATACCGCGCGTACGCCGCTGACCTCGGGGTTTCTCCCCAGAAATGCGCTCCATCCTGCCTCGGTCCCCCTCCGGACCTGTTCGCGTGAGCGGGCGGGAGCTGATCTCTCCAATGGCGACCACGGATCAGCGTCGATTCCCCACGCTTGCCGCGGGCGCGCTGGTCGGACGGCGGCCGACGGGGCAGGCGCGAAAGCGGGTACGCGTGCCGGGCGGGCGGCGGAAAGTACGCTGAGGCCGGCGGAAGCGCCCTCGCAGCACAGTGTCCGGGAGGGGTTTGATGGCGACAGCCGAGAGGGCGGCCCCGGCGTAGATGCGTGAGCAGATCACTGCGGAGGAGTACGAGTCCTGGTCCGCAGAGCGGTGCGCCGGCATCGAGATCGTGGACGGGATGGTCGTCGCGGGGCCGGGTGCGTCCAAGCGGCACAACCGGCTGGCGCGCATTCTCGCCAACGCCCTGGACGCCGCCGCGGCCCCGGAGTGGAACGCCGACACGGACTTCGACGTCCGGCTCCAGGACGTCCCGCTCACCAATCGCCGCCCGGACGTCGTCGTGTACCGCGCGGACACGATCGACATCGCCCCCACTCGCCCTGAGCACGTGCTGCTGGTCGCGGAGGTGGTGTCGCCGGGCTCGGAGACCACTGACCGGATCGTGAAGGCCGACCAGTACGCCAAGGCAGGCATCGGCTTCTACTGGCGGATCGAGCAGGCCGCGACCGGCGTTCCTCTCGTGTACACGTACGTTCTCGACCCGGCGACGAAGACCTACCGGGAAGGAGACGTGTTCACCGGCGTCCTCAAGGTCGTAGCCCCCTTCCCGGTGGAGATCGACCTCGGTCAGGTGTGACCCTGCGCGCTGCCCGGCGATCGGCGGCGTGTGAGCAGCGCGTGAGCGGACGGTCCGGTGCGGGGCGGCATAAGCGGATCAAGTGACGCCGCCGGTGCCATTGCGCCCCGAGGGAGCAGCGCCGCGTGGCAGCGTCGGGCACCGCCCGGCAATGTTTCGTTCCCGCTCGCAAAGCGTTGGTCTCTTCGGCTCGCGAGCTGTGGTGCGCAAGGGGAGCAGCAGCTATGGACTCGCGTAGGCACCCTTTCGGGGGTTCGTGACCGACGGCCTGCTTGCCCCAGTTCAGGCGGCGTGCGGGGTGAACGTGACAGACGAGTCACCCGCGTCGATGGTCAGGTTCAGAGTGCCGTCTAGGGCCTTGGCCAAGCGCCGCAGCAACGGAAGAGTCGGCACCGTGTCGCCACCCTCCATTCGGGAGATCTGCGGCTGAGTCATCCCGGCGCGCTCCGCCAGGTCCGCCTGGGAAAGGCCAAGCTCGATGCGACGGTCGTAGACTGTCTGCCCAAGATCGCCGGCCAGTCGCGCGTCGACGTACTCCTGGTCGTATCCCACCGCCTCTCCCGCGAGCTTCCGAGCCCGACGCATCCTCCACGTGCTGTGATGCATCAGCTCTCTCTGTGTCGCCGGTACGTGTATGTCTTACGCCGATTGCAAGCTCGACATCACATGGCATCCTCAACGTATGGCTGCTCGAAAGATCACCATCACCGTGCCGGAAGAGTCGGTGGCATCGATCGAACTACGCCCCGGCGCGCGCGGGGTGACCGACTACATCGCTGCCGCCGCTGCTCACCAGGACGACATGAACCGACTGCGCGAGCTGGCCGCACGCCTCGAAGTGGAGCACGGTGTCGTGTCGGAGGACGAACACCAAGCAGCGTTGGCTCGCGTCACCGCCATCGACGGCTGGCATGACAGACAGCGAGCGCATCGGGATAGGACCATGTGAGGCGCGGCGCCCGATGGAAGTCGCAGTGGCGCGCGGGGACTGGCGAGCAGCCACCCTCCGGGGACAGAAGACGAGCTGGGGAAAGCCGTCGAGCTGGAAGTGGCGCCATCCCCGCACGCGGGGACCAGAGTCGGCCAGGGGCACCATGTGGTCGATGTCGAGGGGGCCATCCCCGCACGCGGGGACCAGAGCAACCGCCGGAACCATTGAACTGGGACGACGTGGGGCCATCCCCGCACGCGGGGACCAGAGGCCATGGCGGGCCCGATGCGGGCGCACGGAGTGGGGCCATCCCCGCACGCGGGGACCAGAGAGCAATTGACCTGCGACGTTACCGGGACCCCACCTCGTTTTTTGCAACTTCCTGCGATCCCGACATCTCGTACATCTGACACCATATCGCGCGCCAACCTCGCGTTCTTCGGTCCTCGCTCAGGCTATCGGCCGTCCAGCACACCCCATGGTCCGCACGGAACCGGCACCCGCTAGCCAACCATCATCACCCCGGCCGCGTACGGAAGTTCACTCCGCCTCCCGCTCCCCGCCCCCGCCCCCGACGGAACCCTCCCCCTCCCCACCCGCCCCCCGCGCCGCATGCCGCCCCGCCGATCGGCTCGGCACATGCCGAGGGCCCGCAGCCCGTGTGATGGCAGCCTCCACCGCCGCGATCCGGTCGGCCAGGAGCCCCAACGCAGCCGCCGCCTCACCCAACCCGGCCACCACCGACGCATCCGCACCCACCGGCGTGCCCGAACCCGACGCACCCACACCCACCGACACACCCGCGCCCACACCAGCAACCCCGCCCCCACCCCCACCCGCACCACACAGCTCCTTCCACCGCACCGCCCCCTCCTCCGTCAACGTCCCGCGCAACGACGCCAACTTCAGCAAGTTGGCCTCCGCCGCAGCGCCCAGCGTCTGGGCCTCGTTGCGGTAGTGGTCGTCGATGAGGGCGGACAGTTCGGCCTCGTTCATGGCGGGGGAGATGCGGGAGGTGATCTGGTTCATGTCGCGGTACGAGCCCTGGAGGCCGAACGGGGGTTCCGTGCGGGTCTCGTCCGACTGGGCGGCCGACGCGATGTACGCCGCGTTCACCGCGAGTACCGCCTTCCGGGCCGCGAGCACGTGCCGGAGTACGGCCAGCACGCGGTCCAGTTCGGCCGGTGCGTACGGGTGGGCCAGGCGGTCGCGCTGGGCCGTGGGGTCGCCCGAGGCGAGGCGTACGAGGAGGTCGAGGTCGGCGCGGTCGCGGGTCGCCAGGGGGGCGAGGGTCGGGTTCGAGGTCAGCGCGTTCTCCACGAAGCTGGCCTCGAACGCCGCCTCCCTGCCGGTCAGGACGTCGCCGAGGTTCCACACGTCGGCCCGGTTGGCGAGCATGTCCGGGACGCGGAAGCGGCGGCCGGACTCCGTGTACGGGTTGCCCGCCATGCACACGGCGAAGCGCTTGCCGCGCAGGTCGTACGTGTGGGCCTCGCCGTCGCGTACCCCTTCCATGCGCCGCGTCGCGTCGCACAGCGGGATGAACTTCTGGAGCAGCTCCGGCGACGTGTGCTGGATGTCGTCCAGGTAGAGCAGCACGTTGTTGCCGGCCGCCAGCGCGAAGTTGATCTTCTCGACCTCGCGGCGCGCGGTCGCGTTGGCTGCCTCGGCCGGGTCGAGCGAGGTGACGCCGTGGCCCAGCGCCGGCCCGTTGACCTTGACCAGGAGCAGTCCAAGCCGCTCCGCCACGTACTCCACCAGCGTCGTCTTGCCGTACCCGGGCGGCGAGACGAGCAGCAGCAGCCCGCTGCTGTCCGTCCGCTTCGCGTCGCCCGTGGCGCCGATCTGGCGGGCCAGGTTGTCGCCGATGAGCGGCAGGTACACCTCGTCCACGAGGCGGTTGCGGACGAAGGACGACATGACCCGTGGCCGGTACTCCGCGATCCGCAGCCGCGCCCGCTCCGTCGCGATCAGCTCGGCGCGCCGCCGCTGGTACGCGCGGAAGCCGGGTACCACCCGGGCGGCGAAGTCGGACGTACGGGCGTGGAAGTCGTCGATCCGCAGCTCCAGCGCCCGGCCGACGACCCGTGGGTGCGTGCCGAGCAACCCTTCCACCCGGACCGTCAACTCCCCATCCACCGTCCGCCGGTCGAGGCCCGGGCAGACCTCGATGGCCACCGCCTCGGCCAGGTCCCCGGGCCCGACCTCGCCCCGGCCACCCGCCGCCGCGTACGCCGTGAGCCAGCCGCGCACGAGCCGGTACGCCGCCGCCGGGTTCCCGGCGGAGAGTTGGGCCCGCACGTCAGCCCCGTACGGGGGCGCGTCCCCGGCCGCACCCACCGCGCGGCCGAACGCGTCCAGCAGCTTCCGCGCGGCCGGGCCGGTCACGAACGCACCGCCGCGCGCCAACTCCTCCACCAGGTACGCCGCCGCCAAACCCGCCGTGCCCTCGGCCCTGTCCCCGGCCCCGTCCTCGGCCCTGCCCTCGCCCCTGCTCTCGTCCCCGCCGGCCTCCGCCGCGTCGTCGGTGTCGGACGCGGTCAGAGTGAACTCGCCTATACGTGCGGCCAGTTCGGCCCGCAGCGCCCCCAGGCCCGGCGCCGAGCCGAACGCGGCGCGGGCTCGCGCCAGCGACACCGCCTCGCGGGTCCAGGACGCGCGGGCGGTCTCGGTCGTGCCGTGGGCCCAGAACAGGGCGGCCCGCGCGCGGGCGCCCGCCGGGTAGCGGAGCAGGTCGGCGCCCTCGCGCAGGCGGAGCACGGCGGTCAGGATCGCCGTCGCGTCGCGGTCGTGCACCCCGCGCTCGTACCCCTCGTCGTACGCCGCCTCCGCGGCCCGCCGCACCAGATCCGCCAACTCTTCTTGGCTGGCGGCGGACAGCGTCGGGGCGCCGTGCTCGGCGAGCAGGCGGGCCGCCAGGTGCTCGGCCCGGTAGACCTCGGGGGACTCCGACGGCAGGGTCTGCCGCCAGTAGGCGCGGGTGGCGGCGAAGGCGGGGTCGGTGACGGGGGCGCGGTAGTCCGTGCCGGTCAGCGCGAGGACCATGGCGCGCCCGTCCGCGTCCGGCAGCAACGTCAGCTCGGGCGTCTGCGTGCTGACGGCGAACCGGTGCGCGCCCAGCCTGATCGTCTCGTCGCCGTCCGCGTACAGCTCCGTGCGGTCCCGCAGCGCGCGCAGCGCGTCCTCCCGGGCCGCCGCCAGCCGACCCGCCAACTCTTCGGCGCGTACGCCCTCGCCGAGGGCGCGCAGTTGGTCCGCGGTCCGCCGCACCTTCACCACCAGGGCGTCGGAGGCGAAGAAGGTGGCCACCGCCTCCCGGTCGGGCAGCGCCCCGGCGCGGCGGGTCAGGGTCTCCAGGACGCGCGCGGCCGAGTCGGCCAGTGCCGCCGCGCGCCGGGCCGCCGCGTCCTCCAGGGTCTGCCGGCGTGCCGCGAACGCGTCGCTGATCTCGGTGCGCCGGGCGTCGATCTCGGCGCGGAACTCGTCGTGGTCGGCGAACCGGGCCTCCAGGTCTTCGAGGCGGAGCAGCAGCGTGGCGAGTTGGGTGTCGCACTCGCGTGGGTCGTCGCACGCGGCGAGCGCGCCCGTGACGGACTGGCCGAGCAGCGCGAACTCCGCCGCGAACTCCGCGCGTCCCTCCCGGTCGGCCAGCTCCCGGCGCCGCGCGTCCAGCGTCGCCCTGGCGCGGTTGAGACCGCCGGTGACCTCGGCGATCTGCTCCAGGATGGCGGTGCGTACGGTCGCGTCGCCGATGTCGAGCCGGGCGATGACCTCGGTCACCCCGCGCAGCTCCGCCGACCGCTCCGCGATCCGCTCGGCCAGTGGGTCGGCCGCCGCGACGGTCTCGATCGCCTCGGCCGCGGCGGTCAACTCTTCGGCCTGCGCGCGGTAGCCGGCGAACGCGTCGGCGCGCTGGAGGAAGGCGACGGCCCGGCGGGCGGTGCCGGCGATGTCAGACTCGACGTCTTCGGCGAGCGTGTCGATGCGCGCGACGTCGGCGTACCGCATCTCCTTCAGCGTCACCAGCCGCCCCTGCGCCTGGCGCAGCTCGCCGATCCGTGCCACCCACTCCTCGGCCGTGGCCGGCGCCTCGCCGCGTACCCGGCGCACCAGTCGGGCGATGTGCGCCGCGCAGTCGGCGAGCGCGTCCGCGGCCCGCCGCGTCAGGTCCTGGACGGTCGCGAACTCGGCGAGCACCTGCTCGGCCGTCTCCCGCACCTCGACCAGCGGGCCGCGCAGGTCGCCGACCTCCGCGTCGCCGAGCCAGTGGAAGCGGTCCGCGGCCCGCGCGCAGGCGGCGACCAGCGCCCGGTACCGCTCCACCGTCGACTCCGTGTCGGCCACCTGCCGCGCGATGGACAGGCACTCCGCGATGCCCCGCACCAGGTCCGCGTTGCCGATCCGGGCCAGCGGCCCGGCTCCGGCGGCGGAGCCCGCGGCGTACGTGTCCGAGACGTACGGCGTGCGCCAGAGCTGCGTCGGGTGCACGCGCGCGGCCTCGCCCGGCCCGTCGGCGACGGACGCGGCGGCGCGCAGCGCGACGAGGGTGCCGTCCTCGAAGAGCGCGTAGCCGAGGCAGGGCAGCGGCGTCGCGATCTCTTCGCGGATGGTGTTGTACGCGAGGAGTAGCGTGCGCCCGGTGGCCCGGGCGTGGAAGGCGTACAGCACGTCCTCGCCGTTCGGCGACCGCACCGCGTGCGTGAACGCGAGGCCGTCGGTGTCCGTGTCGAAGGTCTTCACGGCGCCGGTGGCCAGGCAGTATCCGCCGGGGAAGACGATGCCCTGGTCGTCGGGGAGGCGCTGGCAGGACTGGCCGATGCCGTCGAGCCGGGCCACGGCGTGCGTGACGGTGTGGAAGACCAGGTAACGCCAGTCCTCCTCCTTGTACGGGCGGATGCGGAGCAGGACCAGCGGCCCCACCCGCGCGTACGCCACGTCCGCGTCGGCCAGCGACTGGAGCGGCTCGTCCACCGGCTCGCGGTAGACGCCGTCGCCGCGCTCGGTGGTGTTCTCGGTCTTGACGGTCAGCGCCCCGCCGACGGTCGCGACGTAGACCGTGCCGCCGTCGACGGCGATGTGCGGGAACCGGCCGAGCACGTGGTCCTCACGGGTGGTCGCCGTCCACGTGACGTCGTGCGGGGCGGGGAAGGTGTGGTCGCGCTCGCCGCGCGCGTCCAGGAACCGGGCCGGGCCGCCGCCGGTCGCGGGCAGCGCCCAGCGCAGCACGCGCAGGTCGTCCGCCTTCTCCCCGGTCTGGAAGACGGCCAGCAACGTGCCGCCGACGAGGCGCAGTTGCAGCAGTCGCGCGGCCCGGTAGTAGCGGTAGAGCGCGTCGAACTCCCGGAGGAAGGCCGGGTCGTCGAGCAGGCCGGGCGCGGCGTCGGTGGGCAGCGGGTTCAGCTCGCGGTCGTAGAGCGCGAACACGTCGCTGACGGACGTGGCGCCGGACTCGGGCCCCGTGGCGGTGTTGTAGCCGAACAGCAGCAGCTCCCCGACGGCGACCACGTCGCGCGGCACGCTCGCGCGCTCGGTGCGCACCTGCTCGGTGCCGGTCAGCGTCAGCTCGGTGGAGCCGAACGCGGCGGTACGGGACGCGTTGAGCGCCTCGGCGCGCCGGGCCAGCTCGGCCGCCCGCGCCCCGAGCCGCCCGCGCAGCACCTCGTACGTGCCGGCGTCGAGCCCGTTCCCCGCCTCGTTCTCCGCCCCGCCCGGCGTACCGTCCCCCGCCCCGACGCTCGTCCCGGCCCCTGTGCCGCTTCCCGTCCCGGTCTCCATCTGGCTGTACTCCCTGCTGCGGCTGGCGGCGCGGTTGGTGGGTTGGTGGGTGAGTGGGGTGGTGGGTGAGTGGGGTGGCGTACGCGTACGTCTACGGGTCCGGGTACGGGCACGTCTCCTCGGGCCGGAGCCGAAGCCGGAGCCAGAGCCGGAGCCGGGACCGGATGCGGGTGCGTCTTCTCCCGGTGCGGGTCCGGGCGCGGGTGCCGGGCCGGAGCTGCCGCCCCCCCGCGGCAGCTCCGGGCACCTCGACCGTCCCCCTCCGTACGGTCGGCTCGGTGGGCGGCCCGGCTCAGGCCAGCGGCGCGCCGTTGACCGAGGGGGCGGCCGGGCCGGTGCGCGGGTCCGCCGGCGGGTGCGGGCCGGTGACCGGCCCCGCCGCCTCGCCGCGCCCGACCAGCTCGGCCACTGGCATGTCGGCCAGGCCCAACTTCCGTGCGGAGGCGAGGAGTTGATCGAGCTGGCCGGAACCCGACGGCATGAGCTTCATCAGCAGCGCCGAAACGGTCAGATTCTGTACGTCGGCGGTCGTCGTCGAGCCGAGCACCTTCGTCAGGTCGTCGGTGAACGACGCCGAGCCGTCCAGCCACGGGCCGGCCAGGGTCTGCGCGGTCCGCGAGTGCTGGACGAAGCCGTCCACGCTCTTGCCCAGCGAGATCGCGCCGACCAGCCGGTCGAAGAACGCGGTCTCGCCGCCCACGATGCTGATGTCGGCGCTCTCCAACCCCGTCGCGAGGACCGTGGCCTGCGCCTCGGCCACCTGCCGCTGCGCCTCGATGCCCGCGAGCCGCACGTCCTTGTCGGCCTCGATGCGCAGCCGGAACTCCTCGTGCGCCCGGGACGCCTCGTCAAGCGCGGCCATGGCCGCCGCCTTCTCGGTCAGCCCCGCCGCCTCGGCCTTCAGCTTCTCGCCGATGGCCGCCGCGTCGGCCATGGCCTGCTCGCGGGTGCCCTCGGCCTCGGCCCGCAGCCGGGCCGCCGTGGCCTCGGCCTCGGCGCGGCCGGCCTTCTCGATGACCTCCGACTCCTTGTCCCGTACCTGCACGGCCGCGAGCCCCTCGGCCGCCGCCTCGGCCTGGACGCCCTCGGCGAGCCGGATCTTGGCCCGCGCGTCCATGTCGGCGGTCTTGGTCCGGGCCTCCGCCAGCGTCAGCTCCTCGGCGGCCCGGTGGACCGCCGCCTGCTCGGCCGCCTCCGCCGCCTTGATGTCCTTGACCAACTGCTCCTGCGCCACCGCCTCGGCCGCGATGACCAGCGCCTGCCGGTCCCGCTCGGCCTCCTCGACCGCGCGCAGCCGCTTGATCGACTCCTCCTGTTCGGCGACCGTACGGTCCACCGCGATCCGCTCCCGCACCACCTCGGCGATCTCCCGGCGCTCGGCCTCGACCTCCTTCTCGGCCGAGATCCGGGTCAGCGCGGTCTCCCGGTCCCGGGCGATGACCTCAAGCAGGCGGTCCTTCTCGATCCGCTCGTTCTCGATGGCGATGACCCGCTCGCGGTTCTTCTGCGCCACCGCGACCTCACGCGCCTGGTTCTCCCGCTGGATGCCGAGCTGCTCCTCGGTCTTGAGGAACGCCGCCTGCGCGCGCAGCCGCTCCTCCTCCACCACCCGCGCCGTCTCGGCCTCCTCGCGGGCACGCACGGTGTCGACCTCCCGCTTCTGCTTGATCTCCGCGTCCGCCTGGCGCCGCTCCAGCTCCAGGATGGCTTCGCGGGCGTCCACGTTCTGGCGGGTGATCTCCTTCTCCTCGTGGCGCTGGTACTCGTTGGTGCGCACGTGCTCGACGGCCGTCAGCTCGGTGATCTTCCGGATGCCCTGGGCGTCCAGGATGTTGTGGGTGTCGAGCTGGTTCAGCGGCGTCTGCTCCAGGTGGTCGATCGCCGCGTCCTCCAGGCTGTAGCCGTTCAGGTCGGTGCCGATGACCTCGATGATCCGGTCCCGCAGCTCCTCGCGCTTGGTGTACAGGTCGGTGAAGTCGAGCTGCTTGCCGACCGTCTTGAGCGCCTCGGAGAACTTGGCGTCGAACAGCTCCTGCAACGTGGCCTTGTCGCTCGCGCGGGCCGTGCCGATCGCCTGGGCGACCTTGATGACGTCCTCGACGGTCTTGTTGACGCGTACGAAGAACGAGATGCGGATGTCGGCGCGGATGTTGTCGCGGCAGATCAGCCCGTCGCGCCCGGTGCGCGAGATCTCGATGGTCTTCACCGAGATGTCCATCACCTCGGCCTTGTGCAGCACCGGCAGCACGACCTGCCCGGTGAAGGTGACGTCCACCGTGCGCGTTTTGGAGACGATCAGCGCCTTGCCCTGCTCGACCTTGCGGAAGAGCCGACTGATCACGAACAGCAGGGTCAGGGTGATGAGCAGGACGACGGCGATGAGCACGCCGATGCCCAGGGTGATGGCATCCATGAGAGTCCCCGTGGGAGAGATGGAACGGGCGGACGTCGGGTCGCGGCGCGCGGCATGGCGCGGACCGGTGTGTGTGAGATGCGAGCGGTGTGGTGAGACGGGGGTGCGGCGCGGGCCTGGGCGACGGGTGAGAGTGGTCCCGCCGTACGGGAGGTGTGTGGCGGGGCGGGTCAGCCGCGCGGGTCGAGGGCCGCGTCGAAGGGGGCGACCCAGAAGAACTCGCCCGCTTCCTCGTACGCGTACAGCAGTCCCGTACTGCCGAGTCCGAGTCCGAGTCCGAGCCCGGGTTCCGTCTCGGCGGCCCGGGCCTCGCCCTCGTTCCGGCGGACCTGGACCAGCGCCGTGGAGCCGTCGCGGGCCGTGACCTCGGCCTGACCGAACCCGGTGTCCACCCGGCCGGTGCGGATGGTGCAGGTCAGCCCGATGAAGTCCTGCCGGGACGGCGCGGGTTCGTCGGGGAAGAGGCGCGCCAGTGGGCGGACCACGCGCCGGGTGAGCCACCACGAGCCGAGCACCGAGGCGCCCAGCAGGGCGGCTTCCAGGGAGAGCAGCGGGGCGCCGGGCAGGCCCGCGTCCGTCAGCAGCACCGAACCGGTGAAGCTGAGGAACCAGCCGAGGACGACGAACACCGAGGCGGAGACCGCCACCGGCACCCCGCCCAGGTGCAGCGCGTCGGCGTTCACGTCCGCGTCGTACGTGTCGTGCTCGGCGGCGCCGAACAGGACCAGCAGCCAGAAGCCGACGACGACCATCAGGGCGGCGCTGAACACCACCGTGGGGAACCCGGCGGCCACACTCAGGAATTCGGCCATGGTCACTGCCCCCTCAACGCGTCGCCCGCCCACGACCGCGGTTCTCCGTGTCCCACAGTGCCGGGACACTCACTTCCGGCCGCCGGCATCGAAGCCAGCCGGCCGCCCTGGTGGCCCCATCCTGGCAGCGCGAGCCGCGCCCCCGCATTGCCGGCCACCGGCAATCTTTACGCGGCCTTAATGCCGCCCGCCGACCCCGTGATGCCGCATGCCACCCTTGATCCCCGCACGTCGACCAGGCGGCAGCGGCGTGCGGAGTGACCGGAGGGGGAGCATGGCGGAGCGGGACATACCCGAGGACTACGCGGACTACGAGGACTACCTGGCGGGGTACGCGGACATCCTCACCGGCGCCTGCGCCACGGGCCGCCGGTTGGTCCGCGACGAGCTGGAGGCCCTGCGCGGACGCGGCGAACGCGCCGCCGAGGCCGGTATCGGCCTGCGCACCCTGATCCACGCCCACCTGGTCACGGCCCAGGCCGTACGCCCCCAGTTGCGCGGCCCGGCCGCCGACCACCTGCTGGCCGCCATCACCCAGGCCGTGGACGCGTTCGCCGAGGGGTACGAACGGGCCCAGCGGCTCGCCGTCCGCCAGCAGGAGGCCGCGCGCCGCGAGTTCATCGACGACCTGCTCTACGGCCGCAGCGACCTGGGCCGCCTCGCCGAGCGCGCCGAACGCTTCGGCCTGATCCTGGCCCACGCGCACGCGGTCGCGGTGGCCCAGGGCGCCGAACCGTACGACGACGGCTACCCGGTCACCCGCCGGGTGGAGACCTCGCTGCTGACCCGCTTCGGCGACCGGCGCATCCTGCTCACCACCAAGGACGGCAGGCTGATCTGCATCGCGCCGGGCGACGAGTCGGACGTGCTCCGCTACTTCGCGAAGCAGGCGTACGCGGCGACGGACGGCGGCCAGGTCGCCATCGGCCGCGCCCACCCCGGCGTGGGCGGCGTCGTCCACTCCTACGAGGAGGCGCTCAACACCCTCGACCTGGCCGCCCGCATGCACCTGGACGACCCGGTCCTGCACGCCGCCGACCTGCTCGTCTACCCGGTCCTCACCCGCGACCGGCAGGCCATGGCCGACCTCGTCCGCACCGTCCTCGGCCCCCTCCAACAGGCCCGCGGCGGTGCCCAGCCCCTCATCGACACCCTGACCGCCTACTTCGACACCGGCTGCGTCGCCGCCGAGGCCGCCCGCCGCCTGTCCCTCAGCGTCCGCGCCATGACCTACCGCCTGGACCGCATCCACAAACTCACCGGCTCCGACCCCGGCGACCCGGTCCACCGCTACACCCTCCAGACGGCGGTCATCGGGGCGCGGTTGTTGGGGTGGCCGGAGGAGGGGGTGTGAGTGGGAGGGGGTGTGAGTAGTGCGCGGGCGGAGCCCGGTGGCGGGCGGGCCCGCGCGACCCCGCACGCGCGGGGCAACCGACCGTTCGTCCACGCCACCAACGCCTGTGTCGGAGCACCCCCGCACGCGCGGGGACGGCCAACCCTCGTCGGTCAACAGCGCGGTGTAGATCGGGCCAACCCCGCCGTGGCGGGGCTCACTTGGCAGATGCCGGTCCCGCCCGCGCGGAACGCCGTGGCGCACCGGTGCGACGCTACCGCGCCAGGAGGCGGGACCGCGCGCCGATCTTCGCCGGTCGACAATTTCTACAGTGCTGTAGATTTGTGCCAGCAGCCAACGCAGGGGAAACAGGGGAAGGGCAGAACATGGGTGTTTCGCTGGCCAAGGGTGGCAACGTCTCGCTGAGCAAGGAGGCGCCGGGGCTGACCGCCGTGGTCGTCGGGCTCGGGTGGGACGTGCGGACGACGACCGGGACCGACTACGACCTGGACGCCAGCGCCCTGCTGTGCGACGACTCCGGGAAGGTCGCGTCCGACCGGCACTTCGTCTTCTACAACAACCTGACCAGCCCGGACGGTTCCGTCGAGCACACCGGCGACAACCTCACCGGCGAGGGCGACGGGGACGACGAGGCGGTCAAGGTCAACCTCGCCGGCGTGCCCGCCGAGATCACGAAGATCGTCTTCCCGGTGTCGATCCACGACGCGGCGGCCCGTGGCCAGAGCTTCGGGCAGGTGCGCAACGCCTTCATCCGCGTCGTCAACCAGGCCGATGGCGTCGAGCTGGCCCGCTACGACCTGACCGAGGACGCCTCGACCGAGACCGCCATGGTCTTCGGCGAGCTGTACCGGCACGGGACGGAGTGGAAGTTCCGCGCGGTCGGCCAGGGTTACGCGTCCGGCCTGGCCGGCATCGCGGCCGACTTCGGCGTCAACGTCTGAGCCCGCAGGGACCGACCTGACGGGGACGCGCCCAGCGTCCCGCCCCCGGGGCCGCGCACTCCGTAGCGAGTCGCCGGCCCCGCCTCGTACGGGGCTGCCCGGGCCCGCCCCCCCCCGGCCGGGCAGCCCTCCTCCATGACGTTGGTCCGCCGGCGCCTCGCGACCGGGCCTACAGCGGTGTGGCCGCCTTGAGCACCAGGAACAGCGCCACCGCCGCGTTCAGCGACGACAGCGCCGAGGCCGCGGTGCCGGCCGCCGCGATGAGCGCGGCGGCGTACAGCGAACCGTCGGTGGGCGGCCACAGCCGGGCCGACGGGACGGGGCCGAGCAGCGCGGCGATTCGTCGCGGCACCGGGCCGACGGCCGCGAACCCCGCGATGCCGGGCGCCGGCGAGGGCCCGGAGATCAGCGCCGCCTTGCCGACGGCCGTGGCGACCACGCGCCGGTCGCCCACCTCGCGCGCCGCCTCCTCGTCGGCCCAGCGCTCCGCGCTGAAGGCCACCGCCGTCCACAGCGGGCGCAGGAACGGGTTGGCGCTCGCGGTCAACCGCGAGGCCAGCAGGTAGCGGTGGTGCCGCCCGGTCAGGTGGGCCCGCTCGTGGGCGACCAGCGCCCGCCGCTCCGGGGCGCCGAGCCCGGCCAACATCGCGTCCGAGACGACGACGCGCCCGGAGCCAGCCCGGCCCGGCAGGGCGTACGCGTACGGCACCTCGTCGGGCAGGACGGTCAGCGCGGGCGGCGCGGGTGGTGCGGGTGGTTTCGTGGTCGTGGCGGAGGTCGCGGGAGTCGCGGTGGTGGGTGCCGGGGCCGGCTCGGCGGGCAGGTCGCCCAGCGCGCGCCAGGCGCCGTTGCGTACCCGGTAGTGCCGCCACAGCGTGTGCCCGCAGGCCGCGGCGACGAGGGCCAGCACGCCGATGGCGGCGAACCCCACGTTCTCGTCGTACGGGACCGCCGCCCGTACCTCGGGGGCCGCCCAGCCGTCGGGCAGCGGGTTGCCGGGGAGCTGGGCGGTGCCGACCACGCCGAGCAGGGCCAGGCACAGCGTGCTGCACACGGCGAGTATGGCCCCGACGCAGGTCAGCAGGACGGTCGCGGTGCGCGGGTGCAGCCGCCGCTCGGCCAGCCGCGACATCGGCCACGCCGTGAGCGGCAGCACGAGCGGGAGGACGACGAAGACTCCCACCGGTCACGGCTCCCGTTCGCGATCGAGGGATACGGGGTCGTCGCCGGGCCCCGCCGGAGCCTCCGCCTGCGCGGGCGCGTCGTGCAGCAGCTCGCGCACCAGCCGCTCGTCGTCGGCCGAGAGGCCCGACACGAAGCTGGCGAGCACCGCGTCCCGGTCGCTGTGCCCGTCGAGCACGCGCCGCATCCGCTGCGCCGCGAGCCCCGCCTCGTCGGCCGCGGGCGCCCACCGGAAGGACCGGCCCGCGCGGTGCCGGGTCACGCTGTGCTTACCGTGCAGCCGGGTCAGGATCGTCACGACCGTGGTGTACGCCAGGTCGCCGCCCAGCTCCTGCTGCACCCGCGCCGCGGTGACCGGCTCGCCGGCCCCCTGCAACACCCGCATCACCAGTGCCTCCAGCTCGCCCTGGCCACGCCGGCGGCCCCGCTGCGGCGAAGGCCGGGTCGCGTCCTCGTCCTTGTCGTCACCCACAGGTCTCGCTCCTTCCCGCGCGCCGTCCCCGATCGCCGGAGCCACGGCCCACCGCCCGGGGGCGTACCTGCCCGGAGGGGCCCGCGCGCCGTCCCGACCGATCCGGGAGAGCGTAACGGGCGGCGGGGCGGGGTGGGGTGCGGTGGGTGCGGTGGGGGGCGCGCCATCCGCTGGCCGAGCCGCGTTCGCCGCCGTGGCCGGGATGTGCCGGACGGCCGGCGACGGGGCGCGCCGGTTGGCTACGCTCGGCGCGCGGGGGCCGGGCCCCGCCATGCGTCGAAGCCGTGTGGGGGAGGGGCGAGCGGTGAGCGGGACGGGTGAGGACATCGTCGGGGCGAGGGCGGGCGAGCACGGGGTGGTCGACCGGGCCGGCGGCCAGGGCCCGACCGGGACGCCAGCCCCCGTCGCGGCCGCACTCGCGCGGGCCGCGCTCACGGCTGCGTTGCTCGGCCGCTTCGACGGGCCGCTCCGCCCGCCCGCCACCCGCGCGCCCATCGCCCACCCGAACGGCTTCGTCAAGCTGCCCCTGGCCCAACTCCCCGCGGACGGCCGCCGACTGTTCCTGCACGTGTGGCGGGCCGGCGGCGAGGACGCGCAGATCCACGACCACCGCTGGCACTTCGCCGCCACGGTGCTGACCGGCGAGCTGTACAACACCGTCGTCGAGGTCGCCCTCGACGAGGCGCCGCGTGGCCCGGGCGAGGCGCTGGGCGTCGACCTGGACCCGGACGCGTACCACGTCGTGCGCTACCGGCCCCAGGACGGCGGCTTCCACCTCGACGCCAGCGACGCCTACCGGGTACGGGTGACCGAGGCGCACACCCACACGGTGCCCGCCGGCGGCCAGTACGGCATGTCGGCGTACACCCTGCACCGCGCGGGCGCCGCGCCCGGCACGCTGACGCTCGTCGCCAGGGGGCGGCCGGTGCGCGACGACAACCGGGTGCTCGCGCGCGCTCCGGTGACCGGCGGGTTCCGGCGCTGGCGGTACGTGGACGACGACACCGGCGCGGACGAGCGGGGCCGGTACCTGCGCGCGGCACTGGACGCCCTCTCGTGAGCGGGGCCGCGCCCGACAGCGGGAGCGCGCAGGACCCGGGGGCCCTGGTGCGGCGGGACACCGTGTTGATCGTGGCGGTACAGATCGACGCACCGCCGCCGGCACCCTTCACGGCCGGGCCGCTGGTGCGGCGCTGGCAGCGCGCCGACGGGAACGACGTGTACTCCACCGCCAGCCGGCGTGCCGAGTACACCAGCCAGCGACTGGCTCCGCTGTTGTGGGACGCGACGGTGCGTTGGCACGCCGACGAACGGCTCGACCCCGGCACCGCCCCGCACGGGTTCGAGCTGACCGCCGTCGAGCTGATCCGGCTCAACGACTCGGTCCTGGACATGTTCCGGCGGATGGGGGCGAGTCCCGAGGCCAACGGCGTGGCCCTGCTGCACGGTCGCCTGCCGGCGCTGCCACCGGCGCATATGCCCACGGCCTTGCGGCAGTGCGCGGACGTCGACGCACACCACGCGGGCGGGGCGTACCGCGACTGGGCCGCTCGGCAGCTTCCCCCCGGCTGCCGTCTCTCCGCCACCGAGCGCGAGGCCGTCTACTGCACCTTCATCACCGCCCGGGACGACCTGCCACGACTCAACCAGGGCGCGCGACACGCCAGTTGGTCCACGGTCGACCAGTGGCTGTGGCAGATGTACCACGCGTCGGACTTCGAGCCGGGAGACGAGGCACCGGACGAACTGGCCTCCCTGCGGTTCCGGCTGCGCAACAACGTGCGCGGCGTGCTCGGCCTGCGCGGCCTGGTGCTGGTCGGGACCGAACCCGACCCCGGGCCGGACGAGCGAGGCAACTACTACAACGGCACCACGCACCACCTGACCAGCCTGTACGCCGACGCCCTCGCGCTGGCCCGGCTGCACCAGGTCGTGCTGACCGCGTTCGGCACCGAGGTGGCCCGCATCGCTGAGGGCCAGCCGAAGCGTCGCGAGGTGGGTCAACTGGAACGCGATCTGCTGGTCTTCCGCCGTGGCTACTGGAGCGCGGGCTTCGGCCGGCAGGACACCGTGGACGCCGTGACCCGCACGTGGCAGCGCGCCGCCGGCCTGCCGGAAACGCTCCAGTCCCTCAAGGAGGACCTCGGCGAGTTCTCCCGGCAGGTGCAGGCGGCCGAGACGGAGATGAGCAACGCCATACTCGGGCTGCTCGCCGCCATCGGTCTGCCGTTCGGCGTGGGCCTCGCCATCTGGCAGGGGCTGTCGAGTTCGAGCCTGACCGGGCTCGGTTGGTCCCTGGGTGGCATCGGCGTGGCCATCGTGCTGCTCCTGGTGAGCTTCCCCGGACTGCGCCGGCTCCTGCTCGAACTCTGGCGCGATCGGAGGCGCGAATGACCCCCGCGTACCGCTGGCCGCCCCGACACGCCCCCGGCTTCCCGCCCGACTGCCCCGACGCGGGGGACGTGCTCGCGCGGTTCGCCGCCGCCGGCGACCGGGCCGCGACGCTGGTCGTCGTCACCAGCGGCCTGCGGGCCCGCGTGGAGGACAGCGGCGACCACGAGGCGGGGCTCGACCGGGTGCGCCGCAGCCTGGCGGCCGTCGGCCGCGCGGCCGGTGAGGTGGGGCGGCCCGGGTACTACGGCAAGGACCTGGTCCTCGTACGGGCGGCGACCGATGGGCCCGACGAGCCACCGCCCGCACCACTGGCCGCGGGGGACAGCGGGGTCCGGCATGGCTGGGCCTGGGGCCACGTGCCGTTGGCCGGGGACGCCGACGAGCGGCGCACCGCCCTGCTGCGTGCCTGCTATGCCGTCGCCATGGCCGCCCGACTGCGCCGGGACCGGCCGGCGCTGCCCCAGCGCGGGGCGGCCGACGCGCTCGCCCGGGTCCCGGACCTGCTCTCGGTCCGGGCCACCGCCTCCCTCCTCGCCGGCGTGCTCGTACGCCCGCTGGACGGAAACCCCGCGCAGCCGGGCGCGGCCGACGGGGAGGACCCACGGCTGCTCGGGGTGGCGTCGGCGGACGGCCTGGCGGACCTCACGGCGGCGCCGCCCGCAGGCGGCCTGTACGCGGTCACCGACGTGCACGACATCGAGTGGGGCACCAGTTCCCGCGCGGGCGACGGCGCCCGCCTCACGCGGGGCAACGCCCGCGAGCTGCTGCCCCTGGCTGAGGCGTGGCACGCCGCGCGCACGCCGGTCGACGAGCTGGTACGCCGCGCCTACCCGTTGCGGGCCCGGCGCGAGGCGCTGCTGGCTGGCCATCTGCGCGCCCTCAGCGACGGCGTCGCGGGCGCGGGCCGGCTGTTCGCGACCCTCGGCGACGGCCTATCGGGCGTGGTGAACGACGCGGAGGCGCTGCGTACGGCCGTGGCCGGGGCCAACCGGTGGAGCGAGGGGCGGATGCACAGCGGCGCCGGGGCCGCACCGCTGGACGGGGCGGACCTGGACGCCGCCCGCCGGCGCGCGCACTTCAGCCTGCACGTGACCAAGACGCTCAAGGGGACAGGGCATGCGCAGCGCGTCCTGCACGTGTACGGGGAGCCGCTGGGGCCGGACGCCGCCGAGGCGGCCGTCGCGTTCCTGGCCGACCTCAGCGCGGCGGGCCCGGGCGCGCCGGGCGCCCACCACCTGGCCCACGCCCTGCGCTGGCGGGACGCCTGGCGGCGGCACCTCCCGCCGCCGCGATTCGCCTGCCTGGAGCGGGTGTTGCCCGCGACGGGGCGCACGCTGCCCGCCGGCTGAGCGTCCCGTCAAGGCGCGGGGGCCGTGAGGCCCGGCTCTCAGGAGCTTGCGAAAGCCCCGTTGCCCGACGTCACGCGCCGGTGGGACGAGGCCCGGTCCACAGGAAGTCGATGGCCTGTCGCACGACGTCGAAGCTGGGGTTGTTGGACGGGACGAAGACGGCATCGAACACGGCATTGCCCACCACGACGGCTTGCTGGTTCCCGGCTGAAGGGGAGGCGTCCTGTGAGGCGTCCGTCTCCAGGTGCCGGATCACCTCGTTCCAGACGTAATACTTCACATCGTCCACGTCCTGTGCGGTGGGCGAATTGCCCTGGATACCGCGGAGACGGTCGAGGACGAGTGCCGTCGCTTGCTGGGCCATGGGTGTCTTGGGCGTGGAGTTCGACAGTTCCTTCTCCCAGGTAGCCAGCCGTTCAGGGGTGAGGTCCGTGAGCCTTCCCTGCAGTGTCCGGCTGAGTAGGTTGATCTCCGAGTTCTCCTTGCCGGACCCCACCCACAGGTTCTTCACGGAGCTGTTCATCACGTATGCCGCTCGCAGCAGGACTTCGGCTTCTGCTCGCTGCTCGTGTTGGGGTACGTCTGGAGGTGCCTGGCCGAAACTGGCGGCCGGCATGTTGCCGATCGCCTTGTCCGAATCGCTCGTCAGGTCCGCGGCCACCTGACTCGTATCGAGCTTCGCCGTGAGGTAAGCGATCAGAGGTGCCGGGTGTGTGGCATAGGCGCGGTTCAGCAGCGAACTGATGTTGTGCCACGCGATGATGTGGCGCCGGTGCATCCCCGGTCTGATCGGCAGTGCCAGCGTGGTCGCCTTGGCGAAGTTCGGGCGGCCGGTGATCTCGCTGCCCTTCATCGACAGGGTGTTGAAGCCGCCGATTCCGGGCGGGGAATCCGCGTCTTCCTGGACCAGCACGTACTCCACGATCCGTGCCGGCAGTCCCTGGCCGGGTGTGTGCTGTGGGTTCGCGATGGAGTGCGCCGTCAGCATCTGCTGGGCCTGGGCCAGGAGGTCACCTCCGGCGTCTGCCCTGAAATCCGACGGCAGCTCGGCCTCCAGGCTGGCGAAGGCCGCGTCGTAGTCGGGGTGCCAGCGATTCAACACATCCTCGCTGCCCTGCCACCTGATCCTTTCGATGATGGTGCGGGCATCCACGCCGGGCGTGGTCGCCCCGGCGCCTGGCCCCGCCATGCGCTGCACGGGGTCCGCGCCGGCGCTCTGCCCGTTCCGGTAGCCGGCGAGCACGTGACCGCGGTCCGGCGGGGTCGCGACGGGTGTCGGTGGAACGGCGAGGCTCATCGCCCTCCTGGCGTTGCGCTCCGCCTCGCGCTCGTAGCGGTCGGAGGGGTCGGAGACACGTAGACCATCACTGTTCTGGACGCCGGAGACCGGCCCCTGGCGTTGCTGGATGACGTGCGTGAGTTCATGGGCGAGCGTGTGCTTGTCGGCGCCGCCCGCTCCGATCACCACGTGGCTGCCGGAGGTGTAGGCGCGTGCGGAGACCGCGTCGGCCGAGCGTTCGGCGCGGGGGCCGGTGTGCACGCGCACGTCGGAGAAGTCCGAGCCGAGCCGCTGCTCCATCTCGCTCCGCAGCCCGGCAGGGAGCGGATGGCCGGGTGAACGGAGCACCTCGGTGACCGCTGTGCGTCCCGCCAGGAGGGCCTCCTGGCCAGTCTGCCGCTGGGCTTCCTCGGGTGCGTCCGCGCGCTGGGCCCGCGCCAGCATGCGGGTCACCGTGGCGTTGCCCGCGGTGCGCTGCACGGATCGGAGCGCCGAGGGCGGGACCACGCTGCGCCGGAGTGCACTGGGGCGGGTCACCGACGGAGCCTGGCGGGTAGTCCGGGCCTGGGAAGCCTCGGGTGAGCCGCCGGCGGCATGGGTGTGCACGGGTGTGCTCCCTTCGCGTGGTTCGACAGGTGAGCTCCTGCTCATGTCCGCTCCGCACAGGTAACCAACGGCTCCGGTGTGTGCGGTAGAGGCGGAGACGCACGGTCGGCTGCCCTTTCGGTGCACCGTCGGGCGGCGACGAACCATCGCACCCAGGGGGACGCGCTCTCAGCCACTCCTGGGACGTACCGTGTCCGGCCGTCGCCTGGTCAGGCGCCGATACGCGGGTGTCCTCACCCCACCCCCCACCCCCACGCGCCAGGGGACCACACCCGCGCCGGCCCGCACGCCGGCCCGGACGCCGGGGCGCACGCCGGCCCGGGCGGGGCGGCGCCCTCCGGCCCGTACGGCTCCATCGGCACCTCAAGCACCGGCTCCCAGAACCCCGCGAGCCGGGTCACCGCCTCCGGCAGCCGGCCGAAGGGCCAGCCGGCGCGGAAGGTGGCCGTGTCCCAGAAGTCCAGCCACTCGCGTGGCGGCGGGGGCAGCGTGGCCGGCCAGTCGCGGTCCATGGCGGCGAACTCGACGGCCACGTCGCGGCGCAGCTCGTCCAACGCCAGCTTCGGGGCGCGGGGGCTGGCGGCGGCGATGAGGAAATCCGCGAGGTCGGCCCAGCGAGTGTTGATCTTCCCGGCCTCGCGCCGCCGCGCGTACCGCAGCAGCTTCTGCGCCAGGCACCGGCTGAGCGTCGCCGCGGGAACGGTGACCGATCCCGCGTCGGTGGGGAACGCGAGCGGGGCGGTGCGCGTGTCCCGCGCCGACCTGGCCTCCGGCACGAGAAGGACGTTCAACAGGACGCGGTCGTCGGCCCGTTCGTGCCGCACGCCTACCAGCGCCCGGTGCACCGCCGCCCGCCCCGGCGAGCTGAAGACCACCGGCTCCGTCCGGAGCAGCCGTACGTGTGCGCCGTCCGGCCCGGGCGGCAGGTCGGCCCCGCGCAGCAGCTCGTGTCCGATGTCGGCCGGCACGGCGAGGTCCACGTCACCCGGCATGCGCGCCGTCGGCCCGAGCCAGCCGAGGAGTGCCGTCGAGCCCTTGAGGTGCCAGTTCACGCCCCGTAGCGCGCGGTCGAAAGCCGCCAACACCGCTCCTGCTGCCCGCAGTTGCTGCCGGTCGACCGTGGGCAGGCCCGCCCAGTCCGCCGCTGTCCACGTTCCTCGTACGCCGTCCGCCCCCGCCACGTGTACCGCCCCCTTCACCGCGTCCGCCGTGCACCAGTCCCGTGGGCGTCAGAGCAGGGTAGCCACCGAAGGGGGTGACGCCCCGGCGTGGCCGCCGTCGGCCACCCACGCGCGTAGGCGCGGCGTCGGCTCGGGCGCCAGGTGCGGGCGCCGGTCCACCACGGCCACCCGGGTCGCCAACTCCCGGAGCGCCACGGGTGAGCCGTCGCTCCCGTCCGAGGCCAGCACCGGTTCGGGTACGAGCGCGGCCAACTCCGGGTGGCGCCCGGCCAGCGCCAGCAGCCGTGCCGCCGCGAACGGGTCCCGCTCGGCACCGCCGAGCAGTTCCGCCACCGCCGCCCGCCCGTGTGCCGTCCGCGCGGCCCCGTCCAGGTACCGCACGGCCCGTGGCAGCAGCGTCGGCCAGCGCCGTACCACCGAGGGCACCTCGGCGGAGACCCGTGCGTCCGGGGCGAGGCGCGGCAGCGCGTACCGCAGCGCGCGCAGATCGCCCCCGTCCACACCCGCCCGCCACACCTCCGCCGGTTCGCCCGCCACGTCCCGCGCCGGGCCCGCGAGCACCGTCGCGGCCGGCCGCAGGCCGCTCTTGTCGGCCGACAGCGTCAGCCCGAGGGCGGCCAGCCCGTCCCGTACGGCGGCCCGCACCCGCTCCGCTTCGCCCGCGTCCCGGACGAAGACGTGCCAGTCATCGGCCCAGCGCAGCCACCGCCCCGGAACCAGCCGCCCGAGCACCGCGTCGACCGGGGCCAGGGCGGCGCCGCCGACGCGGTTGGCCCAGTGGTGGCTGGAGAGCAGGCAGTGCCCGGCCTCGGCGGCCAACCGCGTGAGGAGGATGGCGAGTTCCTCCGTCATCCAGGCCGCGTCGAGGAGCGTGGACAGCGGCAGCGAGCGGCCGAACCGGTGCACGTCCAGGCTCAGCACCAGGGGAAGGTCGCCCCGCCCGGCGAGCGCGCGCATGCGCGCCCCACGGGCCCCGAAGGCGGTGCGGTAGTCCCAGGTCGGCGCGCGGTAGCTGAACACCTCGGCGGCCGGTTCGTAGCCGCGCAGGGCGCGTTCGACCGTACGGTGCAGGTGGGCGCGGACCGTGGCTGGTACGACGGGCACCGCCTCGGCACGACGGGCCAGCGGCACCCGCAGCCACCCGACCTCCAGCGCGGCCGGCGCCGGAACCCGCCCGCGCGCCAGGTTCCGCAGCGCGTCGGCCGCGCCGAGCGCGTCGGGTATCCATTCCGTCAGCAGGTCGTGGCCGAAACTCGCGCGCAGGGCCGGGGCGTCGTCCGTCACGGCGGCATGATGCCACCGGACGGCGATGGGGCCGTCCCCGCACGGCCACCTTGGCCACGGACCACGGCGAGGAGAGCCAGCATGGCCGACGGCCCGCACCGCGACACCTGGGACGCCAATGTGTCGTTGCACGTCTGCGTGGCCAAGACGCCGGGGCACGCCGGCGGCACCATGAGCCTGGTCGCCACCCACCTGCTGGACACAGCCGCCGTCGCCGAGTGCATCTGGGACGGCTTCCTCGGCCCGACCACCCGCCGCCAACTGGACGCGGCGGCCGGCGGCCCCGGCCGGGGCCGCACGCTCCTGGCCTGGATCTGCGGGCTGCACGACATCGGCAAGGTCACCCCGGCCTTCCAGTGCAGGTTCTCCGAGTACGCCGCGTCACTGCGCGCGGCCGGCCTGACCTGGCGCCCGAGCGTCCACCGGTTCCCCTGGCGGCACGGGGCCGCCGGCGGCTTCCTCCTCAAGCCGATGCTGCGGGCGGCCGGTTGGCCGCAGGGGCACATCGACTGGGTGTGGCCGCTGGTGGCCGGGCACCACGGGTTCCTGCACGCGGCGGACGACCTCGAACCGCCACCCCAGGGCCTCGGCGGGCCCCAGGGAAACGAGCGCTGGGAGCGGGCCCGGCTGGCCCACGTCCGCTACGTCACCGAGCAGCTCGGCCTGCCCTCCCTCGCGGACGCCGCCCCCACGACCGTCCCCTCGCGCGCCCTGCAACTCATGGTGAGTGGCCTGGTCGTGATGGCCGACTGGATCGCCAGCGGCGAGGCCGCGTTCGTCGGCGTCGACGACTTCACGAAGGTGAGCATGGCCGGCGCGCGCGAGCGGGCTGCCGCCGCCTGGTCGCAGATCGGCCTACGCGGCGGCTGGGGCGCGCTCCCCACCCCGCCGCCCGACGCCTTCGAGCGCCGCTTCCAGCACTCGCCGCGCCCCATGCAGAAGCTGGCCATGGAAACCGCGCGGGACATGGCGGCCCCCGGGTTGCTCGTCATCGAGGGCCCCACGGGCGAGGGCAAGACGTGGGCGGGGTTGATGGCGACGGAGATCCTGGCGGCGAAGTTCGGCGCCGACGGCGTCTTCGTCGGCATGCCGCAGTGGTCGGCCAACGACCCGACCTTCGCCCGAGTGCGCGAGTGGGTCGGCCGCATCGACCCCGAACTGGCCCCCCACGTCGCGCTCCTGCACGGCCAGCGCAACCTCATGCCGGAGTGGAGCGCCCTGATCGGCGCCTCCGCCGAGCGTCAACGGGACGCGGTGGGGACGTGTGACGAGGACGGTGACGCGCCCCCGCAGACCGGGCCGGGGCAGACACCGGCCGCGTGGTTCTTCGAGTACGAACGCGGCCTGTTGTGCCCGTTCGTGGTGAGCTCGACCAACACGCTGCTGCACGCGATGACGCGTACCAAGTTCGTCGTGCTGCGGGCGGCGGGCCTGCTGAGCAAGGTCATCCTCCTCGACGAGGTGCACGCCGCCGACGTCAGCGGCTCGCTCTTCCTCCTGGAGGGCCTGCGCTGGTTCGGTGAGGCCGGCGTGCCGGTGGTGCTGCTCTCCGCGACGCTGCCCGTGGCCCAGCGCCAGGCCCTGGCGGACGCGTACCTGGCCGGCGCCGCGCGACGGGAGGAGTACGGCCACCCCGAGCTGGCCCACCCGGACCGACAGCCCGCCGTCACCGCCGTATGGCACACCCCGCACGGCCCGCGCGGCCTGACCCGTACGACGACCCCGCGCCGCCCGTCCGCCCCGCTGGCGGTCGAGCTGATGCCGGAGACCGTCCCGGGAGCGGGCACGGAGGCCGCCGCGCACGCCGCCGCCGACGCGGCCGTGGCCGACCGACTGGGCGTCGAACTCGCGGACGGCGGCTGCGCGCTGGTCATCCGCACCACGGCGGACCGGGCCCAAACCCTCTGCACCGAGGTACGCCACCGCCTCCCGGACACCCCCGTCGTCCTCCTGCACGAGCAACTGACCGCCGCCGAACTCGCACGCCACATGGCGGAGTGCCTGCGCGTGCTGCGGCCCGCCCGGGCCGGCGAGGCCGTACCGCCGCCCCGCCCCGAGCGCCTGATCGTGATCGCGTCGCCGGTAGCCGAGCAGTCCTGCGACCTCGACGCCGACCTGCTCATCACCGACCTCGCCCCGCTGGACCTCCTGCTCCAGCGCATCGGCCGGCTGCATCGCGGAGACGACACGCCCCGCCCGGCCCGACACCGCACGCCCCGCGTGATCGTCACGGGGTACGCCGAGGGGGATGCCACCCGGCCCGAGGCAGCGCCCCGCTTCCCGGCCGCCGCCGAGGAACGGTACGGGCGCCACGCCCTGCTGCTCGCGGCGGCCCAGATCCTGCGCGCCACGGGACCGGGCCGCCCGTGGTCCTACCCGGCGGACGTGCCGGTCCTCGTGGCGGCCGGATACGGCGCGGGCGCCGACGCGGTGCCGGCGGCCTGGCGGGACGACTGGGAGGCGGCGCGCGTCACCTGGGAGAAGACCCTGCGTGCCCGGTCGGACAAGGCGGGGAACCACCTGCTGACCCGGCAGGGCGAGCGGGAGGCCGTCACCCTTGCGGGGGTGCACCGCCTCGCGCACCGGCACCTCGACGGAGCCGACGGGCTCGACGACCTGGTCCGCGACCACACGACCCGGCGAGCCGCCCTGCTGGTAGCCGACGGCGCGGGCCACCGAACGGTGTCCGGAACAGCGCTGCCTGCCGGCAAGCCCGCCACCGCGACCTGTGACGCGGTGATCGCCGACACGGTGAGCCTGCCTCCGACGTGTCACCGCGACGGCTTCAAGGCGCTCCCGCTTATGAGCAGTTGGCGCTACACGCCCCTCCAGCACGTCCGGGCCCTCGTCCTCTCGCCCGACGGAACGGCGGTCCTGGCCGGTCGACGGCTGCGCTACGAGGAGGTGTTGGGGCTCGTGGACGAGGGGCCCGCCGGCTGACCGGCAGGGCGGAGTAGGGCGACGGCCGGCACGGCACCGTCCGGCGGGCACGGGTCGCGCACGCGCCGGACGTGCCCGAACACCCCCGCAACGAACGCGGGGCCAACCTTCGCCGTGAGACGAGCACGAGACGAAGAAGGGGAACACCCCCGGCGCGCCGGGGCGCGGACGCCCACATTCAGCCCCGCATTGGGAGATTCTTGCATTCGCCCCGTGTACCGTCGCCGTCTGTGCCAGTCTGATTACTCCCCCCACCCAAGACGAAGAAGGTTTCCCGGAGGCTGGGTTGTGGAGTTTGCTCGATGAACCGTGGTTGCTCGCACGCACTGCGGACCAGGGGGAGACGGCTGGACCGCATGCGTGGACGCAGTCGGCGGAACGCGCGGTAGGCGTAAGGGAGTTGCTTCTGGACGCCCACCGGTTCCGGGACATCGAGGTGGACATCCCCACCCAGAAGCCCGCGATCTTCCGGCAGCTCCTGCTGCCCCTCGTGGTGGATGCCCTGGGTTTCCCGAAGGGCGCCGCTGACTGGGTCAAGCGGTTCGCTCGGGGGGCGTTCTCGGATGCCGAGCGCGACGGACTCGTTCGCTACTTCGACACCTACGGCGGCCACTTCGACCTGTTCTCCGAGACCGACCCGTTCGCGCAGGTCGCGGGGTTGCGTACGGCGAAGGGTGAGACGAAGACGTCCGCGCTGCTGGTCGCCACCGCGGCCCAGGGCAACAACGTCCCGCTGTTCTCGTCCCGTACCGACGCCGACCCACTCGAACTGACTCCGGCCGAGGCCGCCCGCTGGCTGCTGCACACGCACTGCTGGGACACGGGTGCCATCAAGACCGGGGTCGAGGGCGACAGCCAGGCCAAGGGTGGCAAGACCACGGGCAACCCGGTCGGCCCGCTGGGCCAGTTGGGCGTCGTCATGCCGCGAGGCAGCACGCTCTACGAGACGCTGCTGCTGAACATCCCGTACGGCAAGACCCGTCTCAAGGACGACCTGCCCCAGTGGCGGCGGCGTGAGCGCGACGGCGGCGTGACCGGCTCGACGGCCACGCCGAGCTGGCAGACGCGGCCGGCGGCCGGCCCGTTGGAGACGTGGACCTGGCAGGCCCGGCGCGTCCTGCTCGTCCGCGAGCAGACGGCCGACGGGGGCGACCGCGTCACCCGGGCCGTCGTGGCCGCCGGGGACCGGCTCTCCCAGGTGTCCCAGGACCACGAGACCCACACGGCCTGGCGGCACGAGAGCCCGGCGTCGTACGCGCGGCGCAAGGGCAAGGCGGCCGAGGTACCGCAGATCCGTCCCCTGCGGCACCGGGTGGGGCGCGCCGCGTGGCGCGGGCTCGATGCCCTGCTGGCCGTGGACCGTCGCTCGTCCGACCCGACCAAGGCCCCGGCCGATCAGCACACTTACATCACGAGTGAACTGCTGAAACAGCTCAGTACGACGCGCCAGGACTACGACACGCCGGCGTCAGACTATGCGCTCCAACTGGAGATGACCGGCATCGCGTACAGCACCAAGCTCGGCTCCATCGAGGACCTGTTCTTCGACGAGATGCCCCTGCCGCTGACCGCGCTGGACCGGGACGGTAGGACGCGCGGCGCGCTGCTCGGCGCCGTGAGCCAGGCCGAGCAGCTCTCCCTCGCCGTCAACCGGCTCGGGGCCGACCTGCGCCGGGCCGCCGGCTCCGATCCTTTGCCGCGTGGTGCCTGGGAGTACCCGGGCGAGGCCCTGCTGCACGCCCTCGACCCGCTGGTACGGGTGCTGCTGGTGAGGCTGCGGGAGGCCGACGAGGACGAGGACGCGATCGAGGCGCACGCGGCTGAGTGGGAGGAGCGCGCCGGGAAGGAGACGTGGAAGGTGGCGGAGCAACTCCTCAGCAACGCCGCCGCGCCCGGTCTCTTCCATGGCCGCGTGGTGACGCGGGGTGACACCAGCCGGGTGTACCGGCTCAGCGAGGCGGAAGCAGCGTTCCGCAAGAGCCTCGACAAGATCCTCTGGCAACGTGCCGAACGCCGCGCCGAGCAGCGGCGCGCTCGGGCCGCCGAAGCCGAGGCGGAAGTCGCTCAGCCGGGCGCCCCCGAGGCCCAAGCCCCGCAGCCGGACGCCCCCGAGGCCGACAGCCCCGACAGCTCAGACAACCCCGACACCCCGGGCGCCCCCGATACCCCCGACTCCGACAACCCGACGACCGAAGGGCCCTCGCGGTGAGCATCCCACCCCAGGCCGCGCCGAACTCCGCGACCGCTCCGCACTCCGCCACCGCACCGAACTCCGTGACCGCACCGGACCCGGGCCCCGCCCGGGTCACCCGGTACTGGCACCGGTACCTGGACGCCAAGAAGGGGAGCTGGTACGGGTTCGCGCCGACCGGCCCTCCGGGCGAGGAGCTGGCCGATCTGCGTGCGGGGCTCGGTCAGGACGCCGGCACGGTGCCCGCGATGTGGCCGTACTACACGAGCCCCACCGACGGGGAGGTCACGCACGCACTCGAAGCCGAGCACGGCGCGCTCGCGCTCTACGGCCTCCACCAGCAGAGCCAGCAGCGCCCCATGCACAAGCCGCAGGTGGGCCTCGGTTCCGCCCTGCGCTCCCTGCGGGTGGCCGACCGGTTCAGCCCGGAGGCGCTGGACCGGCGCGTGGCGGCGGCCGTCAACGCCACCTCGGTACGGGCCCTGCTCTACCGGTTGCGCGGCCTGGTCCCGCAGCTACGGGCCGAGGGCATCGGCCTGGACTACGACCGGCTGATGCGGGACCTGGAGCGGTGGACCCACCCGGAGCAGCGGCAGCGCGTCCGCCGGACGTGGGGGCTGGCCTACCACGTGTGGAAGCCCGCGAACCAGGACACCGAGGGCACCGGAACCGACGGCGAAGGTCCGGCGCGCTCGTAACACCGGGCACGCCCCTGACACCGGGCACGCGCCCGCCACCGGGTACGCCCCCGCCACCGGGCACGCGCCCGCCACCGGGCACGCGCCCGCCACCCCACCCACAGACCCGCTTACTCACCAAGCCGGAAGAACCGTCCGGCCCCCTACCCGACCCCTGGAGGTCCCGTGGAGCTGCCCGCTCCCCGCGCGTACGTCGACGTACACATCCTGCAGACCGTCCCCCCGGCCAACCTCAACCGTGACGACCAGGGGAACCCCAAGGAGGCGTTCTTCGGCGGGGTGCGCCGCTCCCGCGTCTCGTCGCAGGCGTGGAAGCGCGCCACGCGCCTGCACTTCACCGACCACCGCGAGCCCGACCAGGACCAGGCGACGCGCACCCGCCGCGTCGCCGCCGCGCTCGCCGCTCGCATCGGTGACACCACCGGGCTGGACGACGAGGGCGCCGCGCGCCTCGCCACGGCGCTGCTGGCCCCGTTGAAGATCCGTGCGGGCAAGAAGGAGGGCGACACGGCGTACCTCTTCTTCTACGGGCACCGCCAGCTCGACGCCGTCGCCGCGCTCGTCCGGGACCGGGCCGCCGAGCTGGTCGGCCTGGGTGACAAGGCGCTGGCCGCCGAGATGGAGAAGCTGCCGATCCAGGAGGTGTTCACCTCGGGACACCCGCTGGACGTGGCGCTCTTCGGGCGCATGGTCGCCGACATCCCGGCGCTGCGCGTGGACGCCGCCGTGCAGGTCGCGCACGCGCTGTCCACGCACGCCGTGGAGCTGGAATTCGACTACTTCACGGCCGTGGACGACGAGGCGCGCAAGGGCCAGGAGACGGGCGCCGGCATGATCGGCACCATCGGCTTCAACTCCGCCACCCTCTACCGGTACGCCAGCGTCGGGCTGCACCAGCTCCGGCACAACCTGGACACCGACGAGGACGCGATCAAGGGCGTGCAGTCGTTCGTCACCTCGTTCGCCCGCTCCGTACCCAGCGGTTACGGCAACTCCTTCGCCCACCGCACGCTGCCCAGCCTGGTGGCCGTCGTGGTCCGTTCCGACCAGCCGGTCAACCTGGTCTCCGCCTTCGAGGAACCCATCGCGCCGGACGCGGGCATCGCGGCCAAGTCGGCGCGGCGGCTGGCGAAGGAACACACCGAAGCGGTCAACCAGTGGGGCGACGCCCCCGACCACACCGCCGTGTGCCACGCGTTCGACGAGACCTCCGACACGGGGAGCGCCATCCGAAAAGCCTTCGGCGACGCGGTGACCTTCCCGCGACTCCTCACCGGCCTGGGCGAGCACCTGACCTCCCTCGTCGCCCCCAGCGTTCCGGCCGCCCGATGACGGTCCCCGACCCCGCGCACGCCGCCGCCACGCCCCCCGACGCCGCCGGCGAGCCAGCCGTCCTGCTGTTGCGCCTCGCGGGCCCGCTGCAAGCCTGGGGCTACCACGTCACCGCCAACAACCGCCGCGACACACACTCCGAACCCACCAAGTCCGGCGTGATCGGCCTGCTGGCCGCCGCCATGGGCCGCGACCGCGACGAGCCGCTGGGCGACCTGCTCGACCTGCGCCTGGGCGTACGCGTCGACGTGCCCGGCACGCTGCTGCGCGACTACCACACCGTCTCCGACTACCGGGGCCGCCCGCTGCCCCAGTCCGGCGTCTCGGCCAAGGGCGTGCAGCGGCCCACGCAGCCGGCCAAGTACACGCACGTGACCAGCCGTTACTACCTGCAGGACGCGACGTTCCTGGCCGCCCTGGCCGGCCCCCGAGACCTGCTCGAACGCCTCGACGCGGCCGTCCGCGCCCCCGCGTTCCCGCTGGCCCTGGGCCGCCGCTCCTGCCCACCCACCCAGCCACTGGCGCTCGGCTTGCGGGAAGGGGAGTTGGCGCGGGTGATACGGGAAGAGCCATGGCTGGCGTCGAAGCGGGCTCGGATGCAGCACGCCGCACGGATCGGCCGCGAACGGGGCGTCAACCGCCCCGTCTACACGGCGACCACCGACGTGTCCGTGACCGTGGAGAGCCCCGAGGGCGACGACGAGCTCCGCGACGCCCCGGTCTCCTTCGACCCACACGCCCGCCGCTTCACCACCCGACGGGTGTGTCGCGACTGGTGGGAGATTCCCACCGGATTCCCGAAAGCCGACCTCGAACCCGACCCTGGTTCCCACCCCGACCCCGAGCCCGATGCCGACCCCGCCGCCCACGACGACGCCGGGCACGACCCGTTCGCCCTGCTGGACAGGTGACCTGCGATGACCTACCTCTCCCGCGTACGCATCAACCCGCTGCGGGCGGAGAGCCGCCGCCTGCTGGCCAGCCCCCGCGCCATGCACGGAGCGGTGCAAGGCGGCCTGCCGGGCGAGTCGGACGAGCGCGTGTTGTGGCGCCTGGACGCGGACAACCCGCGCCGGCCCCACCTCATCGTCCTCACCCCATCCAAACCCGACTGGACGCACGTGATCGAGCGGGCCGGCTGGCCGGAGGCGGACGGCGAGCACGCGCTCGTACGCGACTACGCCCCGCTCCTCGCCCACATCGCCACCGGCCGCGAGTACGCGTTCCGGCTGACCGCCAACCCGGTCCAGAACACCACGACGCCCCTCGCCCTCACCCCCGCCCAGGCCGACCGCCTGGCCGAGCTCCCCGAGGGCAAGAAGCCCCGCGGCTTCCGCCTGGCCCACCGCACCGCGGCGGCCCAACTGGGCTGGTTCCTCGACCGCGCAGAACGCTGGGGCTTCGAGGTACCCAAGTCCCGCACCGACCTCGCGGCCCCCGGCCTCACCCCGGACGCCCCACCCGCCACCGAGGCCACGAACGAGCACGCCTCCGACGCCCACGAGGTCCGCATCACGGCCCGCCACCGCCACTCCTTCCTCAAGGGCGGCCAGGGCGCCCACGTCACCTTCCACAGCGCCACCTTCGAGGGCCACCTCCGCGTCACCGACCCCGAGGCCCTCACCGCCCGTCTCCTCGGCGGCATCGGCCCGGCCAAGGCATACGGGTGCGGGTTGCTGACGTTGGCGCCGGTGGCGGGGGTGGGAAACGGGGCGGGGTAAGCCTGTGAACGGGGCGCCGAAGCTGCCGCTCGGCCGGCGCTGGGGCCGGAGGAGGGGGCAGGGCACACTCATATGCGCCCCGGAGTGCGATCCAGCCACCCTTGAATCTTCAACCGCCCTGGTAGACAGGGGTGTTGCCGCTCCCCGTATGTATGTGTTGTGTCTCAGGTGTTCGATACACGTTGCACCACGGCGGTGCGGCACTGTGTACTCGGATCAGCACACTGTCGTTGTATCGTCGCGGCAGGTGATCAACGGGGCGTGTCCGTCGGTGGGGGCGGAGACCGTACGGGAGGGGTTACCAGTGGGCATGAAGTTCGACATGGGCAGCCAGACACTCTCCACGCTGACGAGCCAGTCGCGCTACTCGTCGGACGATCTCGGCGGCCTGATCAGGCAACTGGTCGACGCGGCGCAGCCGCTGGAGGGCAAGTTCAACGGGCAGGGCAAGGCGGCGTTCGACCAGTTCAAGGCGCGGTCGGACGAGGTCACCGCGGGGCTGAACGCCGCGCTCGCCAAGATCCTCGGCGGTCAGACCGGTATGGACAAGGCGTTCACCTCCGGTGACCAGGAGGCGGCCGAGAACGCCAACCAGTCGATGGCCTCGGCCAACTTCGACGCGGCGCGCTTCGGCGGTCGCTGAGCCGGCGCACACCACCCGGCAGCCGCAGCCAGACGCAACTGAGGGGGAGCACCATGGGCGCGAATTCTGACCGCAACAGCTACGACGGCGGCGCCTCCAGCGAGGTGCAGGGGAGCCTGGGCAGCATCGTGGCCCGGCTGGAGGCCGTCATCACCGACCGGGACCGCCAGGTCAAGGCCGCGATGGCCGACTTCCAGGCGGATGGCGTCTCCGATCAGTACCACGCTGCCGAGCAGCGCTGGAACCGTTCGGCGAGCGAGGTGCGGGAGATCATCCGGCTCGTTCGTACGACGCTGGAGAAGAACGACGGCACGGCACAGTCGGCCCTGAGTCGAGCCAAGTCGGCCGTGGACGGCATCGGCTGAGTCCGCGCGTCGAGCACGGCCACCCGACCGCGCGGAACCCGGCGCGCGGGCCGGCAGGCCCGCAGGGCGGGGCCGTGCGGGGCGGACAGCGGTACGTAGCGCGCGCCGGTGCGCCCCCTCGGGCGAGCGGTAGCGCGGTGGCATCCGTACACCCTGGTGTGGGGTGCGGGCAGCACACAGATGGTGGGGGAGGCAGTCGATGACGGGCTGGGACCTACAGCCGCCGGACATCGGACGGACACTGCAGGACACGGTCAAGATCGCCAAGGAGCTGCAGGCGCAGGCGAAGGCGTTCGGTGAGCACCTGAAGGGCGCGGCGACCGACGCGGGCACGCTCGCCATGGGTGGCGAGAAGCCGGAGGCGGGCCTGGTGGGTCTGGCGCTCTCCGAGTTCGCCCCGCACGCGGAGAAGGACCTGCGGTTCGTCGCGGCGCGCTCCGCGAAGTCCGTACAGGGAGCGAGCGAGGCGACGACCGCGTACATGAACGGGAACTTACAGATGGCTGCCGACGCCCAGCGGGAGGCCCGCAAGGCACCCGATCCGGACTTCGGCAAGCCCACGGGGGAGAAGAAGAAGTAGGTGGGGGGTCGTCATGGGTGACACGCCGGACCGGATCGACCCGTCAGGCATCCCGACGTTCACGGGGAACCTGCCGGAGCTGGAGAAGCACATCGCGGGCCTGCGCGGGGACGCGAGCAAGGTGCGGAAGACGGGTGCGGACACGCACACCGAGTTCCAGAAGCTCTCGTCCTTCTACAAGGCGCCGGAGGCCGACCAACTCTTCGCCACCACCCAGCCGGTGCGGGACACCGCCGACCGGTTCGCGGACGACCTGACCGCGGTGGCCTCGGCGTTGGAGGGGTACGCCACCGAGGTCCGCCCGATCAAGGAGAAGCTCGACCGGCTCCGGGCCGAGGCCGTGGCCTTCGTCGAGGACATCGAGGACGACGACGACTGGCAGTACGACGGCGACAAGGTCGACAAGAACAACGACCTGGTCAAGGACGTGTCCGCGACCGTCGCCCAGTTCTGGGCCGCCGAACGCGCCGCGGCCAACAAGATCACCAGTCTGGTCAACGGCGGCACCGTGTGGCGGGAAGACGACGGTTCCGGCGGCAAGAACATGTACGGCTACAGCGTCGACGACATGAAGAAGGCGGGCGAGACCCCCTGGGGCAAGGCCGTCGAGGAGAAGCACCACGCCTGGGAGATCGGGCACTGGGCCAAGAGCTTCGTGTGGGACGGTTTCATCGTCGAGGGCGTGTGGGGAACGCTCAAGGGGCTCGGCGGCCTTGTCGGCCTCCAGGGCTGGGAGACGTTCAAGCAGTCCTGGAAGGGTCTTGGCCAACTCGCCACGGGGCTCGCGATCCTGACGGTCCCCGGCGGGTTGATCGCGTACGACCTGTTGCCGGAGGGCGGCGTCAAGAACTGGGCCCGCGACAGCCTCAAGACCACCAAGGAAGTCGGCAAGTCCATGGTGGCCTGGGACGAGTGGCGCAAGAACCCGGGCAAGGCGGCGGGCCTCGTCGGCTTCAACGTCGTGACGACCGTCGCGACGGGCGGCGCCGGCGCGGCGACGAAGACCGGTACGGCGGGGAAGATCGCGGCGACGGCGGGCAAGGTGGGCCGCGCCGTGGACCCCATGACGTACATCGTCAAGGCCGGTGCGGCCGGGCTCGGCAAGATGCCGAGGATCGGCGACGTGACGGCGAGCCTGACGGGCCTGACGACGGTCAAGGGCGTCGACCTGCCCGACGGCAGCATCCGCCTCCCCGACGGCCAGGTCTTCGACCCGGCGAGCCCGAACCCGCCGGAGCTGCCCCCGGGCAAGTCGGGCGTGGAACTGCCGAACGGTGTGCCGCGGCTGGACGTGCCGGAGGGCGCGATTCTCACACCGGAGGGTGAGTACCTATGCAAGGACGGCACGCTACTCCACGGCGACGGCACGGTGAAGCAGTCCCGTGATCAGATACAGCACGAACTGAGCGCGAACGACCGCGCGGCGTTGGACGCCGCTGGTCCCGGAGCGGGCTCGCGTACGGGGGACGGCGCTCCGCTGGGCCGTTCACCCGACGAGGCGGCTGGTGTGCGGGTGCCCGAGCGCGAACTGGTTGTGGTGGGTGCGCGTGGTGGGGACGACGTGGCCCGGGTGGGGGACGACGCGTCGCGGGTCGGCAGTGATGTGGGGCGCGTGGGCGATGACGCGTCGCGCGCCGGCGGTGATGTGGGGCGCGTGGGCGACGATGTGTCGCGGGGCGGTACGGGTCCGGGTACGGGCGCGGTGGGTGACCGGCCGCCGATGAGCCCGGTGGCGCATGCGGGCGGAGACGGGCCGGGCGGTGGCGGTTCCGGCCCGGGCAACGGGCCTGGGGACGGGCCTGGGGACGGTCCTGGTTCGGGTCCTGGCCGTGGGCCTGGCTCCGGCCCGGGTGACGGGCCTGGCGTGCGGCCGGGTGACGGCCCGGGCTCGCGACCGGATGTCGGGCCGGGATCACGGCCTGACGCGGGGCCGGGTGGCGGACCTGGGCGTGAGGTGCCGGGTGGGGGTAGTGGTGAGCTGCCGGGCACGGGTGGCGCTGGACGCGACCTGCCGGAGTCCGGCGGCGGGCGTGGGCCCGAGGCTGGGGCTGGGGAGCCTGTGGGGCGGGTTGGGGATGAGGCGGAGTCGGGTGTGCCGGGTGGGGCGGCGGATGAGGGGGGTGGAGACGGCGCGGGCGTCTCTGAGCGCCCCCCCGAGGGGCACGGCGAGGCGCCGTCGGGCCGTGAAGGGGCTCCGGGGCTGGCCGACCGCGTACCTCATCAGAGCGGTCCGATGAGGCCGGAGGCTGAGGCGGGCGTGACGGATCAGCTCAATCGCGCGAAGGTACCCCTGCAAGATCAACAGCGCATTCTCACCCAACTGCGCAAGTCGGATTACGGGGCTAGCATCGCGGAGATCGTTAGCTCGGGCCGCTTCGCCGAGGTTGAGGGCTTCAAGCAGGTGCTTTTTGATATAAAGAACAAGCAAGAGCAAGAGGCCGTGCATATGGCTCTCCATCACGCCGTTGACCTTGAGCGCAACGGGGTGAGGGTTGAGCGGTTGGGTTTCGAGAATAAATTGCCGGGCGACAAATTGGATTTGGACGTGTACGCCCGCACGGCTGATGGATCGATCGATTACGGCTATCAACTCAAGGGCGTGCAGAGCGTGGACGGCATTCGCAGTGCCGCGAAAAAAATCGCCCGGTCTCAGTTGGGTGGAGAACTGCCGCACAAGATTGCCATTCTAGATGTGCATTCGGGGCGTGCTGCGTTCACGGCGGAGCATATGGCAGATATCGCGCACTTCTCCAAGAGGTCGGATATCGTATTCCATCTACGCTTCCAGGATGGGTACGTCACCGTGCCGCCCAACAGCAAGTTGTTTCCGTAAGGAGGATTTATGGCCTGGTTGATGCGCGCTCCGGAACACTGCGGTGCATGGGTGTGGGAGTTGAAGAAATATGCTCCGCCAGGGGTGGAGAATGCCCTTGTGGTTGCGGAGCGTGTAATGCGCGTGCTTGGGAAATGGCGCCTCCACACCCCGCACGCTCTGTCTTTCGACTGGTATGCGGAAGCGGGGGGCGGGACTGGGTTCTCCTCGCAGCTCGCCCTCAAGTTGCCCGTTGCTGCTCAGTCCGTGGCCGAACGTATCGAGGGTGCCCGACCGGTCGGCATCTCTGGAGGAGAGGTCGGGGACATCACGATTCATGGGTATGGAGAATGGATCGATGAGGAGGGAACTGCGCACCCTGAGAGCAATCTCATCGAACTCATCACTTCTCCTGACCCCACCGGCCTTTCGATCGAGATCGCAGTGTTTCATGACGTGTGGATGACTCACGACTATTTCGGGCGGCCTCACCCCGTATTGCATCAACGCAATGCCCCGCGTCTTGCCGCTGCGCTGGAGGAGATCGACGGCTTGTTTGGTGTGGCGGCCATGCCTGGCGAGCCCACCTATTTCGGAGTGGCCGAGGGTTACGAGATCGCGAAGCCTGATCTCGATGGCGACGGTTTTGGCCCGAATCTGACGGATAAGATGTAGGCGACGGATCGTGTGATCAGGGGAGCGGCCTATGAAGCTCTGCTACTTGCCCGTCCTGAGGGAGCGCTGGGTGTAGCGACAGGTAAACGCTCGATCTCCAGCCGTACGGTGCCACGACGCTACGTATGTGCATTGTCTCAGGGCGGGCGATGAAGTGGAAACGCCGTTTGGGTGCTCGGGTGAAGAAAATGAAGGGAGCGCTGGCCGCAGGGCTTTGGTGCGGAAGCGCCTCCCCGGCGGCAGCCACTGTGAGATGCCGGCCGAGGGGCAGGCGCCTCGCGCGTACGCACCGTCACTGATCGCCGTGGCGCCAACTGCCCGCCGCATCGCGACTACTCACCGCCCGCGCCACGGCGGCCACCATCGCCGCAGCTCACCCCACGATGCCCCCACCCAACCACCACTCCCCCCGCCGACTGTCACACCCACCCCGTAAGGTGTAGGCAGTGCAGCACGGAGCGTGAGGGAGGGGAGCCTTGGCGCGGGACTACGACAGTCAGTTGCTGGAGTCGGTGGCCGTGCGGCGGCGGCGGTTGCGGGATGCGGCGTTGTTCGGGGCGCAGCGGTCGCGGCGGTCGCTCGACGAGAACGTGGGGAAGATCCTCGGGGGGATCGCGCTGGCTGCCGTCGTGTGTGCCGGGTGTGTGGGGTGGTCGTTCATCTCGGACAAGTTGGCCGACCAGGAGCGGGAGAAGGAGAAACGGGAAGCGCCGCGGGCGGTGTCGGTCGCGGTCGTTGACGGGGAGCGGCTGGCGTGGGGGCCGGTGGTCCGGGTGGGTGCGTCGTGGTGACGTCCACGGAGCGGCGGGCGGGGCTCAGTCGCGTGACGCTGGTCGGTGGGCGGCGGCGGATCGACATGCTGCTGCCGGCGGACGAGCCGGTCGGCGAACTGTTGCCGAGCATCATCGAGATGGTGGGAGACCGGCCGGGCAGGGAGCCGATGTTGCGGCGGCTCGTCCTCGCCAACGGGGCGGTGCTGGCGCAGGACGACACGTTGGCCTCGTTGGGGGTGCCGGACGGCGCCGTGGTGCGGCTGGTGCGGGAGGTGGAGACGCCCGCCGCGCCGGTGGTGCACGACGTGAGTGACGAGACGGCGGACGATCTCGACGTGCGCGGGTGGCGTTGGGACGAGCGCACCCGGGTGTGGGCGGCGGGGGCCGCGCACCTGGTGCTGGCCCTGGTCGCCGCCGCGTACGCGCGGCACTGGCTGGGCGCCGACGAGACGGGTGTCCCGCTCGTGGTGGGCGCGTTGGTGGCCGCGGCCGTGGGGGCGCCCGTGGCGCGGTGGGTCGCGCGGCCGGTCGGGACGGTGCTGGTGTTGCTGGCCGGCGGGCTCGGGGTGTTCGGGGCCTGGACCGTGACCAGTTCGTCCGGGGCGCATGACGTGCGGCTGATAGCCGTCGGGAGCGCGGTGGTGGGGACGCTGGCGCTGCTCGGGCTGAGTACGCCGATGGGGCGGGGCGCGCTGGTGGGTGCCGGGGCGGTGGCCGCCGCCGTGGGGGGTTGGGAGCTGGGCTGGGCGCTCACGGACGGGTACCGGGTCGGTGTGGTGCTGGGTGTCGGGTCCGTGTTGTCGTTGGGGCTGCTGCCGCGGCTCGCGCTGATGGGGGCCGGGCTGACGCGCCTGGACGACCAGCGGGCGCAGGGCGCGTCGGTGAGTCGGCACGGGGTGGACGTGGCGCTGGCGGCCACGCATCGCGGGCTGGCGTTGGCCACGGTGACTGCCGCGGTTTCGGCCGCGGCGGGAGGCTGGCTGGCGGTCGAGCACGCCGACGCGTGGACGGTGGGGGTGGCCGCCCTGCTCGGTGTCGTGCTGCTCTCGCGGGCCCGGGCCTTTCCGCTCGGCGTGGAGGTGGTGGTGCTCCAGGCCGCCGCCGTGGTGCTGGTGACGCGCCTGCTGGTGCTGTGGGCCGAGCGCGGTACGACGTATCCGCTGCTGGCCCTGGCGGGCGCGGCCCTGGTGCCGCTCGTCGTGCTCGCGGTGCGTCCGCCGGATCATGTGCGGGTACGGCTGCGGAGGTTGGCGAATCTGGTGGAGGCGGTGGGCGTCGTCGTGCTCATACCCGTGGCCATCGGGGCGTTCGACGTGTACGGGCGGCTGTTGGACACGTTCTGAGGCACGTGGTGAAGCACGGTGTGGGACACGCTGTGAAGCACGTTCTGAGAAGGGGCTATGGCGGCGGCGCAGGGGGACTGGCAACACGAGGTGTTCCGGGAGTTGGGCGGCCCGCGAGGCGGCGTGCCGCCCGTGGCGGCTCCGGTGGAGGCGGCCCAACGCGACGGCGGGCGACCCGAGTCCGAGCGTCCCGGGACGGCGGGCCCGGCCGTGCCGGCAACGGGCGACGTCGCCTCGGCGCGAGCGGGTGCGGCGGAGCCGCCGGCGCGGGGTGAGCCCGAGGATGCCCGGCCGCGCGAGGCGATTCCCGCCGTGGAACCGGCGGCTCCGGGTCACCCGGGACGCGCCCCAGAGCAGCCGGGGCCGGCTCCAAGCCAGCCGGGGCAGGCCCCAGGGCAGCCGGGACCGGTCGCGGGCCAGCCGGGGCCGGCCGGGGGCCAACCGGGGCACGCCCCGGGCCAGCCCGCCCCGACCGGGCCCCCGGCCCCGTACGCCGACGCGCGGCCCCTGGTCACGCCCGAGTCCGTGCCCCTGGTGCCGCCCGAACTGGCCGGCGCCGAGGGGCCGGTGCGGCGCGGCGAGGGGCCGGCTCGGCGCGCGGGGCGGGCGTTGGTGCGTCTGGTGTCGTCGGCCGCCCGGGAGAGCGCCGCGTTGACGGAGGCGGTGCGCGCCATCCAGCAGCCGGTGACCACCGGCCGGCAGATCGCCGTGACCAGCATCCGCGGGGGCAGCGGGAAGTCCACCGTGGCCGCCCTTCTGGCGCTCACGTACGCGCACTACCGGGCCGATCCCGTGCTGGCGGTGGAGGCCGATCCGGCGCTTGGCACGCTGCCGCGGCGGCTGGGCGCGTCGGAGGTGCGCTGGACCTGTGCCGACCTGGCCCGGATCGTGGACCCCTCGATGCGGATCACCGACCTCACCGGCTACCTGGTACCGCACGCGAGCGGCGGTTGGCTGCTGCCGGGGAGCCAGGGGGCGGTGGGGGCCCAGCTCGACGTCGACACGTACCGGACCGTGATGACCTCCGTGCGGCGTTACTTCGGGACGACGGTCGTGGACTGCGAGACGCTGCCGGCCACGGTGGCCCGTACGGCGCTGACGACCACGCAGGCCCGGGTGTTGGTGACGCCCGCGACGGTGGAGGGGGTCGCGGCGACGCGGGCCGTGCTCGACTGGGTCGGCGGGCTGCACCGCAGCATGCTGCCCACCACCGTGGTCGTCCTCAACCACACGGTGCCGCACGACAGCCTGAAGGTGGGCAGGGCCGTCGAGCGGTTGGAGGCCGGCGGCGCGCGGGTGGTGGCGCTGCCGTACGACCGGCATCTGGCGCCGGGCGGTGAGGTGCGCACCCGGATGCTGGCGCAGCGGACCGTGGAGGCCACGGCGCGGCTCGCCGCGACCGTGTTGGAGCGGTCCATGGCACGGGAGCGGCGACGATGAGCGTACGTGTCGTGCACCGGCCGGCGCGGACCACGCGCCCGCTGCCCGCGCCGGCCGAGCGGCGCATCGAGCCGCCGCCCAACCTGCCGGAGGGCCAGGCCGGGTCGGTGGCGACGTCGCTGCTGCCGATGGCGGGTGTGCTCAGCTCCGTGGTGATGATGACGGTGGTGCGCAACAGCCAGTTCGCCGCGATCGGGGCGGTGGTGCTGGTGGTGGCCGTGATCGGCGGTGTGTTCCTGTTGTTCTCGCAGCGGGGGCGGGCCCAGCGCACCCGGCGCACGCAGCGCGAGCGGTACCTGGAGTACCTGGAGGGGCTGCGGGAGGAGCTGAGCCGGGAGAACCGCGAGCTGCGGGCCGCGGCGCGGGTGCTGGCGCCGCCGCCCGAGGCGCTGTACGACCTGGTGAACGACCCGGCCAGGCGGTGGGAGCGGCGGCGGCTCGACCGGGACTTCCTCGACGTGCGTCTCGGCACCGGGCAGGCGCCGGTGCGGGCGCTGGTCATGGAGGAGCAGAGTGGCAGCGTGCTGTCCCCGCCGGACCCGTTCATGCTCAACGAGGCGGCCGGGCTCCAGGAGCGGTTCGCCTCCGTGCCCGAGGCGCCGCTGACCGTGCCGCTGGACCGGGCGGGCAACGTGAGCGTGATCGGGGAGCGCGCCCAGGTGCTGCGGATCGCGCGGACCATCGCCGTGCAGGTGGCGGTGTTGCACGCGCCGGACGACGTGGCGTTCGCGTTGGCGGCTCCCGAGGAGCGGCTCGACGACTGGGCGTGGGCCAAGTGGCTGCCGCACTTCCTGGACCCGCAGGAGTGGGACGGCCCGGTGCACGCCCGGCGCATCGCGTCCTCGCCGCGCGCGCTGGCCGCGGCGCTCACCGGCGAGCTGCGGCAGCGGGCCGGGTACGCGGCGGAGGTGCGGCGCGGCCTCGCCGGGCGGGAGGCGCTGCGGCTGGGCAAGCGGTTGCTGCTCATCCACGACACGCACGGGGCGACGGCCCACGAGCCGCCCCGCCCGGACGAGGCGGTCTCGCTGCCCGACATGGGCGTCACCGCGCTGCACCTGCTGGCCCGCCGGGTGGACGAGCCGGGACAGGTCTCCGTACGCGTCACCGTCGGCGACGACGGGCACACCGTGACCGTGGAGGACCTGCGCGGGGAGACGCCGACCACGGTGACCGGCACGTTGGACGAGGTGACCGCGGCCGGCGGGATGGGCCTGGCCCGCTCGCTCGCCCCGCTGCGGCTGTCGGCCGAGTCCGCCGCGTCGGGCACCCCGCTGTCCGGGCCGGTGGACTTCCCCGAGCTGATCGGCGTCCCGGACCCGGCCGCGCTGGACATCCCCAGGCTGTGGACGCCACGCCGGGACCAGAACTTCCTGCGGGTGCCGATCGGGCTCAGCGACGCCCACGAGCCGGTGCTCCTCGACCTCAAGGAGTCGGCCGAACTGGGCATGGGGCCGCACGGGTTGTGCGTGGGCGCCACCGGCTCCGGCAAGAGCGAACTGCTGCGCACCCTGGTGCTGGCGCTCGTCGCCACCCACCCGCCGGACGACCTGGCGATGGTCCTCGTGGACTACAAGGGCGGCGCCACCTTCGCCCCCTTCGCGTCGCTGCCGCACGTCGCCGGCGTCATCACCAACCTGGAGAACAAGGCCGGCCTGGTGGAGCGCGTGCACGCCAGCCTGTCGGGCGAGGTGAAGCGGCGGCAGCAGGTGCTCAAGGACGCGGGGAACATCGCGGACATCTCCACGTACGCGGCCACCCGCGCGCAGCGCCCCGAGCTGGGCCTCGACCCGCTGCCGCACCTGTTCGTGGTCATCGACGAGTTCGGCGAACTGCTCACCGCGAAGCCGGACTTCATCGACCTCTTCCTGTCCATCGGCCGCATCGGCCGTTCCATCGGCGTGCACCTGCTGCTGTCCAGCCAGCGCATCGAGGGCGGCAAGCTGAAGGGCCTGGACACCTACCTGTCGTACCGGCTCGGCCTGCGTACCTTCTCGCCGGACGAGTCGCGCACGGTCCTGGACACCGCCGACGCCTTCCACCTGCCGCCCATCCCCGGCTTCGGCTACCTCAAGGTGGACACGAGCGCGTACGACCGGTTCAAGGCCGGGTACGTCTCGGGCCCGTACCGCGGCCCCGCCCGGCTCGACACGGACGCGGACGCGGGGCCGACCGCGCTGCCCTACCCCACGTACAACACGCTCGCCGCGCGCGGCAGCGAGGCCGGGGACGGTGAGGAGGGCGGCGGGGCGCCGGTCGCGCCGCCGCCGCGCCGCACCGTCGGCCCCACCCTGCTGTCGACCATGGTCGACCAACTCGCCGGGGCCGCCGCGCCGGTCCAGCAGATCTGGCTGCCGCCGCTGCCGGAAGCGCTGACGCTCGACGCCACGGCCGGCCCGGTGCGGGCGGAGACACGGGGCCTGCGGCTGGCAGGGCGCCCGCCCGGCGGTCCGCTGCGCGTCCCGCTGGGGCTGCTGGACGACCCGGCGCGGCAGTGGCAGGGTCAGTGGGTGCTCGACCTGACCGTCGCCGGCGGGCACGCCGCCGTCATCGGCGGCCCGGCGGCCGGCAAGACGACGCTGCTGCGCACGCTGGTCCTCGGCCTCGCCCTGACCCACACCCCGCAGGAGGTCGGCGTCTACGGCCTCGACCTCGTCGGCGGTGGTTTGCAGGCGATGGCGGGGCTGCCGCACGTCGGCGGCGTCGCCGGGCGCTCGGACCGCGAGCGCGCCGCCCGCACGGTGGAGGAGGTCCGCGCGATGCTCACGGCCCGCGAGGACGTCTTCCGCGAGCGCGGCATCGACTCCGTGGACGAGCTGCGCCGGCTGCGCGCCCAGGGCGAACTGCCCGAACTCGGCTCCACCGACGTCGTGCTGGTGATCGACGGCTTCGGGGAGCTGCGGGAGGCGTTCGACGAGTTGGACGACGCGGTGGTCGAACTCCTCAAGCGGGGCAGCGGGTACGGCATCCACGTCGTGGCCGGCATGTTGCGCTGGAACGAGGTGCGCATCGCCGCCCAGTCCGCCTTCGGCACCCGCGTCGAACTGCGCCTGAACGACCCGTCGGACAGCACGGTGGGCCGTCGCCTCGCCGAGACGCTCACCCCCGACGAGCCGGGCCGGGCGCTGACCGACGCCAAGCTCTTCGCGCAGGTGGCCCTGCCCCGCATCGACGGGCTGGCCACGGCCGACGAACTGGGCGCGGCGACCGAGCAGGCGGTGCGCGCCGTCCGAGCCGCCTGGTCAGGACCGCCGGCGCCACCCGTGCGGGTGCTGCCCGCCAAGCTCGGCGCCCACCGGCTGCCGGGCCCGGAGGCCGAGCCGCGCCGGGTGCCGCTGGGGCTCGACCAGAACGCGCTCCAGCCGGCGCTGCTCGACCTGTTCCGGCGGGACCAGCACCTGCTGGTGCTCGGCGACGGCGAGTGCGGCAAGACCAACGTGGTGCGGCTCGTCGCGCACGGCCTCATGGAGCGCTACACCGACGACGAGGTGGTCTTCGCGGTCCTCGACCCGCGCCGCGGCCTGCACAGCCTCATACCCGAGGCGTACCGGGGCGGGTACGCGTACAACACCAACCTGGCCGCCGGTCTCTCCGGTGCCATCGCCACCGAGCTGGCCCGGCGCATGCCCGACGACGCGCTGGCGCCCGAGGTGCTCGCGGCGGGCGCCAGCGATCCGACCGGGCCGCGCATCGTGGTGCTCGTGGACGACTACGACGTGCTGGCGGTGGCCGGTCAGCAGCCGTTGGAGCCGTTCCTGCCGTTCCTGCCGTCCGCTCCCGACATCGGGCTGCACTTCGTCATCACGCGGCGCGTGGCCGGCGCCTCGCGGGCGATGTACGAACCGTTCCTGATGACGCTGCGCGAGAGCGGGACGGCCGCCCTGGTGATGACCGGCGACCGGTCGGAAGGCCAGCTCTTCCCCGGCGTCTACGCCCAGGACCAGCCCGTCGGGCGGGGCACGTTGGTACGGCGCGGCGCACCGCCCCGGCTGATCCAGACGGCCCACGCCCCGCCCACCACAGCCAGGGACCACGCGTCCGCAGCGCACGAGCAAGGGGACGAGCACAGGTGATCGCCGCATGACCAAGGACGTGATCGCGCTCACCGAGCGCATGCCCGACACCTGGAGCCTGCTGACCGGGCTGCTGTCCGGCGGGCCCGACGTCACCATGGGCACGGCCGCCGACGGCGCGGTCATCCAACTCTTCGACGCCGAAGGCCGCCCGCTGGCCTCCGTCGAGACGCCCACGCTGGTCCGGGTGCCCGGTGAGGTGAGCCGGCTGCTCGGCATCCGCGCGGACGGGCCGGTGTGGTGGACGGAGGTCAGGGCGGCCACGGCGGGCCAGGGCTCCGACCGGCTCGCCGGCGTCCTCGCCTCCCGCCTGGTGTCCCAACTGGGCGGCCGGGTCTGGCCGGCCGACGCGTTCGTCACCGATCTCGGCCGGCCGGTCAGCGGGCTGACCGGCGCCGCGCGGCCCGCCGCCGCCCAGCCCGCCGTCGACGTGCTGAGCGACCGGGCGGCCGTGGTCATCCAGGACCGACCGCTGGTGGCGATGACCTCGTGGCTCGCCGAGGCGCTGCGCGCCGCGGCGGACAGCGACCGCGGGTTCCAACTCGTGACCCCGGCCTCCGCCCGGCTGACCCTGGCCACCCGGGCCGCGCTGGCGGGCGCCCCGAACCGCTGGGTCGTGGGCGACGGGGCGAGCGGGTACTACGACGGCCTGTCCGGTACGGAGCTGCGCTGGTCCGACGGTGCCTTCATGCCGGCCGGCGCGACCGCGTCCGCCTTCACGGCGGGAGGCGCCCTCACGGCGGGAGGGACCGCCGCGCCGGCGGCCGGGCCCGGGGAGGCGGCGGGGGACGGGCCGGCCCGCGAGACGCAGCTCGCCCTGTCCATCCGTACCCGCAAGCCGGCCGAGGCCGAACTGCTCCTCGGCGGGGCGCTGGAGGCCGCCTGGCGACACCTGCTGGGCGGGCCGCCACACGGCTGGGGCACCGCCGAGCCGGCCGGACAGCCCTGGTCGCGGGCGGAGTTGACCGACTTCGTACGGGACCGCTCCCCCGCGCCGACCTGGACTATCGCCGTCGGGGACCCGGACCGGCCGGCCGTCGCGACCCTGCGCACGGTGCTGACCACCGGCGGCGTCGAGGAGGAGCTGACCCTGACGCTGGGCTACCGCGCACCGGGAGAGGGGGCCACCTCGGCCGACGGTGTCGAGGTGGCCGACGGTGTCGAGGTGGCCGGCGATGCCGAGGTGGCTGGCGATGCCGAGGTGGCTGGCGCTGCCGAGGTGGCGGACGCGTTGGCGCCGGCCCGCTTCGCCGATCTCGCCGCCGAACTCGCGGCCGAGCACGGCCTGGTCTCGATGCTGGTGCAGCGCCGCGCGGCCCGGGCCGACCTGACGGTGCCGCCCTGGTTGGAGGGGGCGCCCACGGTGCTGGGCTTCGCCGTGGGACGCGAGGACGTACGGGCCGCCGGCCTCACCCGCGCCCGCCGCCCACCGCTGCCGATACGTCCGATCCAGCTCGGCCCGCTGGACCGGGCCGCCTTCTACTACCCCTTCGCGGAGACCGAGCCGGGCGCCGGCTGGGACGCCCTGGAGGACCTGGTCACCCACCTGCGCGAGGCCGCGTCCCCCACCCCGGAGTCCCCGGGCGCGGCGCGCGGTTAGCCGCACCGCCGTGTTCCGCCGCCCCGCCCTCTCTCCCGTCGTGGCGGGCCATGGGGGTGGCCGGTGGGTAGGGGGCGCCCGCCCCGACACAGGGGCACGAAGGGGGCTCGTGTCGTGGTGGGCGTGGGGCCCGCAGGGTGTGCCGGGGCGGGGGGCAGGCATCATGATGGGGCACCTCACGTGGCGGGGCGGGGGAAGGCTGGTGCCGGCGGGCGCGTGAGGTCGCTGTTGTTCCTGAAACAGACACTTGCCGTGCCCTGGAGCCGACGTGAGCTGGCCGGCTGGCGCGGCCCGGACCATCGGGGGAATCCGCGATGAGGGTGGAGTGGCGCCTTTTTCACGCACAGGTCAGGCCCGTCCCCGAACCCCTCGACACGCCCCGGGTGTTGGCCGGCGCGTATGCCGGCGCGTTCGTGTCGGTCGCGGTGCTGCGGGCGCTCGGCCTGTTGGCGGATCCGGTCACCGTGCTGGTCGTGTTGGGCGTGCTCGCCGTTGGCCTGGGCGTCTGCGCGCGCCTGGTCGCCGCCCCGGGCATAGCCGCCGTGTGCTGGGTCTTCCTCAACAGCGTGGCCATCACCCCGCGCGGGCGGCTGAGCTGGGCCGGCTACCCGGAGGCGGGCCGGATCGGGGTGCTGCTCGCCGCCGCGGTGTTCGGCACGGTCATCGCGCGGGTCAGCCACGCGCGGCGGGCCTACCGGCGTACGACCGTGGGCCATCACTGAACCGTCGCCCGCTGAACCGGCGTCCGCTGAACTGTCGTCCGTTGAACCGTCGGGCGCTGTACCGCCAACCGGGCCCGCCCCAGCCCGCGCGCCCGCTCCGCACGGCCAGGCCCTGAACCCGGCACAGCCAGCCCCTGAGCCCCGCGCGCCAGAAGCCCGAGACTGCCGAGCCTGCCCCACCACGCCCCGCGCCCCCGCGCTCCCGCACGCCCGCGCCCCCGCACGCCCGCGCCCCGCACCCCGCTCAGCGCACCGCGTCCGTGGCGGGTGGTGGCGGGCAGGGCTCGTCGGACCGGTAGCGGACCAGCAGCATGGCCGCGTCGTCGTGAGGTGGGCCCTGGGTGTGGGCGACCAGGTCCTGGCGCAGAGCCTCCACCGCGGCCTCGGGGTCGGGGGCGCGGAGCAGGGGGGCGCGTTGTTCCAGCGGGTAGAAGCGGTCCTCGGCGTCGCGGGCCTCGCTGACGCCGTCGGTGTAGAAGAGCATCTGGTCGCCGGCCGCGAAGTCCACGGTGTGCGGGTGCGGACCCTTCGTCCCCTGCAGGGCGAGGCCGAGTGGCAGGGCCCGTTCGGGCGGGGCCAGGAACGCCGCGGTGCCGTCCCGCCGTACCACCAGCGGGGCCGGGTGGCCGTAGTTGAGCAGCGTCATCGACGGTTCGGACCCGCACCCCGGGTCGGGGCCCGGGCCTGACTCGGCGAGCACGGCCGTGACGAACTTCTCCGCCGTCAGGTGCCGTTCAAGGGCGTGTTCGAGGCGCTCCCCGACGGCCGTCAGGGTGGGCTCGTCGTAGGCGGCCTCGCGGAACGCGCCCAGCACGACCGCCGCCGTCTCGACCGCCTCCAGGCCCTTGCCCTGTACGTCGCCGACGATGGTCCGCACCCCGTACGGCGTGGCCACCACCTCGTACAGGTCGCCACCGATCCGGGCGTCGGCCACCGCCGAGGTGTACGAGACCGCGACGCGCAGCGACCCGGCGGCGAGCGGCACCGGGCGCAGCAGCACGCGCTGCGCGACCTCGGCGATCGAGCGCACGCTGGCCAACTCCTCCTCGCGCTGCTGCCGCATCACCGCGGCGACCAGGCCCGCCACCGTGACGCCGGCGACCGACACGAGCGCGGTGATCCCGCGACGGTGGGCCAGGAGGTCGTCGTAGATGCCGAGCCCCACGGTCAGGGCCAGCGCGAGGGAGCCGATCCACGCGGTGCGCCGCCAGCCGCCGACGAGGCCGGCGAAGGCGGGGCCCAGCGACATCAGGGGCAGGAACCCCACGCCCGCGCCCGCGGTCAGGTCCACCACGGCCACGACCACCATGACCGCGTACGGGATCGCCTTCAGCACGCGGGACGGCTGATGCGCTGCCACCACGGATACAAGCCCTTTCTTCGGGGTGCGCCCGTGGATGCCTGCCCGGTCGGGCCGCGCCGGTCGGCGGGCCTCCTGGGATCGCCCCCGTGCCGCCGCTGACGGCCCGCGCCCCCGCCCCCTGCCACCCGTGCGTCAGCGGGCCGCAGCCCCGCGCGGGGGTGGGTTTCGCTGGTGGGTGCGCTGCGGCGGAAGGCACGACGGGGACAGCGAGCGCTTACCACCCCCACATGAGTGTGCACCGTTCGCCGCTTTTCCGCTGCCTCTTACCGTGGCGCTTTCCGCCCGACGTGCCTTGGGTGCCAGGTATATCCGGTGGTGGTCGGCGAGTTCGGGCCCGCGGCACGGCCGTCGGCGGCGCCGTCCCGGGCCCACCCCGGCCCGCCCGGCCCGTCGCCTCGGCGTCGAACGACGAAGGGCGCCGGCCGTCGCGGAGGCGATCGACCGGCGCCCGGACGGGAGCGGGGGCGCTGCCCGCGGCGGTGTGACCGCGCGGGGCAGCGCCCCCGTCCCGAGGCGTTCCGTCAGCGCGCGTCACCGCGCGCGACGGGGGGTGGCGTTGCTCAGACGCCCGCGACCTGCTGGATCCACGAGCGGTACGCCGTCACGTTGGTGTACGCCGTGGTGGTCTGGCGGTCGCTGGTGGAGGCCACGCCGACCTGGATGCCGTTGGCCATCATCGGGCCGCCGGAGTCGCCGCCGGCCGTGATGCCGTTGCCGCGACGGGCGCAGATGGCCTGGCCCTGGTACGCGTCGCGGCAGCCGCCGGTCACGGTCACGTTGGCGACCTTCAGGAACTGCGACTGGCAGTTGATCTCGGAACCGCACTGGGACGTCGCGCCCCAGCCGTACACCTGGACGCTCTGGCCGGTCTGGACCGAGCCCGGCTGGCCGAGCTTGGCGTAGGTGGCGGACACGGAGCGGTCGAGGCGGACCAGCGCCAGGTCGGACGACGCGTGCGTGACCGTCTGCGCGCCGTTGGCCATGGTGCCGCCGCTGGTCTGGTCGAGGCTACCGATGCGGAACGAGAGGCCACCGCCGGTCACACAGTGCTTGGCGGTGAGGATCCAGTTGGCCGAGATGATGGTGGCGGTGCAGGTCTGCCTCCCGTTGGAGAACAGCCGAGCGGCCCAGGGGCCACTCTGCGCGTACCCGCCGCCGATGATCTTGGTTTCAACGCTCGACGGGGTCGAGGGCTTGGGGGCCGGCTCGGCGGCGGTGGCGGTACCGGCGAGCGTCATGACGGATGCCGAAGCGGCTACGAGTGCGGGGATCAACCTGGATATACGCAAGGTTCCTCGTTTCCGAAGACGCGCGATTTCTCGTGCGTCGGTTTGCCAGGGGGCGCTACCAGCATTCCGAAACCTTGTTGAAGCGGGTAGTAACATTTTTCCATAACACGCGGCTATAGCCCGGGCGCCGTCAGGTGCGCCGCCGGCGGTGTCCGCGTGGCGGGTCGGGTTGCCGGATGACCGTGCATGTATGCAGGTCAGAGGCTATTTGAAGGGGTGCTTGCGGGCGTCGGAGTGGGCGCCCGCGATTCCCCTCCTTCGCGGCGTAAAGGGCGGAAGGTGTGAGAACCGCGCCATCTCGTGACGTCCCGGCGTAAGGGGATTTCTGTTTCCGGAGCGCGGATGTGCGTTTATTGGGCGAGAAAGTGGGAGGTGGTTGCGATAGGTAGTCGAGGCAATCCCGTACTCAATAGGTATCCGCCACAAGCGTCCGGTGGATGAATTGCATTCCTTGGGGAGTTGACGTCGGAGGGGTGGCGATAGGTTCCCTCGCCACATCTTCCGAACGCCGCGCGGCGTCGTGCCGGCGTACGCCCACGCCGGGCCCCGCCCCGAGCCCACCACGGGGGTCGGGCACGGGGCCGGGCACCGGACGGGGCGTCAGCCGATGCGCGTGAAGGGGGTCATCTCCTGCTGGAAGCCGACGGTCCGGTAGAGCTTGCCGTCGCTGCCGAAGGCGAACGACGAGGCGCTGTCCGAGGGGCAGTAGCCGTTGGACGCGCCCGTGTCCACGTCGGTCGGGCCGACCGACATCCGCTTGCCGCCGTCCTCCATGGCGACCAGCGTGGCCGTTGACGCGCAGTGCCCGGCCCCGTCGTAGCTCAGGGTGATCACGTGCTGACCGGGCGACGCCTGCCGGACCACCATCTGCTGCGAGACCGGACCGGCGTAGTTCTTGCGCTCCCAGGTGCCGAGGTAGCGCTGCGGGACCGCGCCCGACGAGGTGGGGCGGGAGGACGGCGGCCGTTGGGCGTCGCCGGTACCGGGCTTCTCCTTGGCGGGCGGGTCGGTGTCGTCGGGTGCGGAGTCGTTTCCGCGGGGCCTGTCGGCCGCGTCGTCGCCGGCGGCGGGCGCGTCCCCGCCCTCGTGTGCGGGGTTCTTGGCGTCCGCGTCGTCCCGACCCGGGTCGTCCTTCCCCTCCTTGCCGGCCTTGTCCTCATCCTTGCCCTTGCCCTTGGCGTTCTCCGCGTCCTTCGGGTCGCGCTTCGCGTCGTCCCCGGCCTTGCTCGCGGACGGCGTGGGCGTGGCGGTGCCGGACGCGGTGGGGCCGGCGGCGGTGCCGCCCCGGGTCGGGTCGTCCGAGGCGCCGTCACCCCGCGCGAGCAGCGCCGCGACGCTCGCGGTGGCGATCACGGCGAGCACCACCGTCGCGACCACCCAGCCCCTGCGCCGCCGCGCCGGGCCGCCCCGGTCGCGGGCGGGCCCTCCGGTCGGGGTGCCGGCGGGGTCGGGGGCGGAGACCTCGGGGCGGCGCGCGGAGCGGCCTGCCGCACGGCCCTCGGGGCGGCTCGCTAGCGGGGCTACGGGTCGGTCCTCGACCCGGTCCGCGACCCGGTCGTCGGGGGCGGGCTTGGCGGGGTCCGGCTCCTTGGCCGAACCCGAATTCCTGTCTCGGCCTGGTTCGTTGGCGGGGTCCGGCTCCTTGGCGGTCTGTGGTTCGTCGGCGGAGCCCGGCTCCTTGGTCGAGCCCGACCCCTCGGTGGCGGATGTCGCGGCGGGCGCCGGCGGCGCGACGGACGCATCCGACGCCCCAGTCGCCTCAGCCGCATTCGCATCCGCCACCTCGGACGCGTCAACCGCCGGCGTGGCAGCGGAGGCCGCGGACGGGACGGAACCCGCCGCGACCCCGGCGACCCCCGCAGCCCCCGCGCCCCCCGCAGCCCCCGCGCCCCCCGCAGCCCCCGCGCCCTCCGCCGCCTGCGGGCGGAGGCCGACCGTCGGTCTGCCCGGAGACGGGACGGCGTCCGCCGGCGGGCCGGGAACGTCGGGTGTGCCCGCTCCGGGGACGTCGGGCGTGCCAGGAGCGGGGTGGCGGGGTGCCCCCGGGGCCTCCGCGTCGAGGAGTCGGGCCGCCTGTTGGGCGAGCCGGGCCACCAGGGCCGGGGGCAGCCACGCGCCGTCGCCGGGCGCGGGTCGCGCGCGGGCCGGGTCGGCGAGCAGGTCGGCCACGGTGGGGCGGTCGGTGGGGGACTTGGCCAGGCAGCGGGCGATCAGCGCGCGCAGCGCGTCGTCCTCGACGGCGGTCAGGTCCGGCGCCGACTGGACGATGCGGAACATCACCGCGTGCTGGTTCGGGGCGCCGTGCCCGAACGGCAGCCGGCCCGTGGCCGCGTACATCGCCACGCAGCCGAGCGCGAAGACGTCGGCCGAGGGCCCCACCGCCTCGCCGACGACCTGCTCCGGGGCCATGAACCCGGGCGAGCCGATCACCATGCCGGTGCTGGTCAGCAGGGACTCGACCGAGGGTTGCAGGGCGCGGGCGATGCCGAAGTCGATGACGCGCGGCCCCTCGATGGTGAGCAGCACGTTGGACGGCTTGAGGTCGCGGTGCACGATCCCGGCCTCGTGGATGCCCCGCAGCGCCCGCGTCAGGCCGTCGAACAGCTCGTGCACCGAGGCCGTCGGCAGCGGCCCGTGTTCCCGTACGACCTGCTCAAGCGAGGGGCCCGGTACGTACCCGGTGGCCACCCACGGGCGTGGCGCGTCCGGGTCGCCCTCCAGGACCGGGGCGGTGAACCGTTCGCCGACGCGCCGCGCCGCGGCCACCTCACGCCGGAAGCGGGCCCGGAACTCCCTGTTCGTCGCGTGTTCCTCGTGCACGACCTTCACGGCCACGGTCCGCCCGCCCGCCGAGCGGGCCAGGTAGACCCGGCCCATGCCGCCGGAGCCGAGCCGGCCGAGCAGCACGTAGGGGCCGATCCGGGGTGGATCGGTCGGCGCCAGGGGCGCTATGCCGCTGATGCCGTCGCCCCGGTCGCCGTCGTGGTCGTTGTGCATGACGGACTGATCCCCCGATCGCCCCTGTGTCGTCGCTCGGCGGAAGATCACCGAACTCGGAGGCAGGATAGACGCCGCGGGTGACCGCGGTGCGGCGGCCACGGCCGCGCTCGCCCTCCGTGACCTGCGGCGTACCGTCCGGCACCGGAACCGCCACGGTCGTCCGGAACCGGAACCGCCGCCTCCGGACGGGGCCGGATCGCGCGCGTCGGCCGGAACCGTCGGGCGGGCGGGGCGAAGTGACGATTGCGGGCGCATGCACGGGCTCGGCCTGCCACGCTGGCATCGTGAAGTACGCGGTGAGTGTGGACGCTCAGATACCGAGTGGTGACCCCGAGTTGGACGCCCTGCACCGGGTGGGCGTGGTGGCCCTGCTGGAGCGCGGGTTCGAGTCGGTGGAGGCGATCGACGGGCCGGACGGCGTCGAGGTGGACGTCCTCGACACCTTCGTGGGCGTGCATCCCGGCGGGGCGCTGATGAAGGTCTTCGTGGACGCTCCGATGCTGGAGTTGGCCGAGGAGGCGGTGCGCTCGCTGGTGGACGAGCTGTTGGAGCGCTCCGAACTGCTCGCGGGGTGGACCGTGGCGCGCTGCGCCGTCGAACTGCACGCCGACCTCGCGAAGGAGAGTCTGGACGCCGCCGGCGGCCCCGGCGCCCCGCCCGACGACCTCGCGTCGCGCCGCGCGCGGCTGCGCGGACAGGGCGGCGACGGGCCGGCGGCCGAGGCGACCGGCGACCTCGTGGACTCGGCCGCCATGCGGGACACGTTCCGCGGACTGGCCGACCAGCTGCGGGCGTTCGGCCCCGAGGCGTTCGGCGGCCCCCCGGAGTCGGCCGGGGCCGCCGGGGCGGAGGAGGTCGGCGGCCGGGGCGGGGCGCACGACCGACAGGGGCCGGTCGTCTCGGCGGCGGACGCGCGGCTCGCGGCCGGCGCCCTGGTGTACGGGACGGACCTGCTGCTCGACGAGCTGTTCCAGGACGTGTGCGCGCTGGACGAGGACGGCGGCAGCGTCGCCGACTGCGACGAGCCGATGTGGCTCCTCGACGAACTGCCCCGGCGCTACGCGCTGCGCTACGACGCCCGCTTCGCCCGCCGCTTCCTGGTCACCGCCATCGCCCTGACCACCCGCTTCACCCAGGGCACCTTCGAGCAGCCGAGCTGCGTGGCCGAGGAGTTGGCGCTGCGGCTGCTGCTGCGCGAGGCGGAGATCGCGCTCGACCTGTTCGGCCTGTTGGACGACGGCGTCTCGCTCGCCCTGGAGTGCTTCGCCGACTCGGTGTACGAGGACATGAACCACGAGTGGCTCTACGACGACTCGATGGACGGCATCGACGAGAGCCCGGTCGGCGCCTACCTCGGCGTCGCCCCGATGGGCATCTCGCGCTGGTTCACGCCCTTCGCCGCCGGCCGCTACGTCCACCCGTACGCGGCCGACGACGAACCCGACGACGAACCGGATGACGACCTCGTCGGCCCCGCCGACCTCACCGGCCCGGACGACGCGGATGACGTAGATGACGCGGACGACCTGGACGACCCGGACGACGTAGATGACGCGGATGACCTGGACGGCCGGGGCGATCGGGACGACGACGGGCCGTCCGGGCTGGCGTAGCGGCCCACCGCACGCGCGTCCGCCAGCCCGGCGCGTACGCCAACGCGGGCGCTTACGCCCACCAAGCCGCGCACGCCAACGTGCCAACGCGCCCGCGCCCCGGACGCCCGCCCGTCCCCGCCCGGGGCGCGCGGGGCGTGGCGCGTCACGCCATGTTGGCCAGCAGGATGGCGAAGAGCACGATCAGGGCGACGACCGTCAGGCCCATGGCCAACAGCACCCAGAACGTGCCCTGTCCGTCGCCCTTCGGCAGCCTGGGCAGCCAGGCCGGGCGGCCCCGCGCGGGGCGCTCGGGCGCGGCCGGTTGCTGGTCGGCCGGGGCGGCAGGGGCGGGTGGGGCGGCCGGGGCGGGTTGCGGTGGGGCGTCGCCGCCGGGGATGACGGGGGGCGGGCCGGGGCGTCGGAGCAGGTCGCGCACGATCTGCTGCCACAGGGCGGCCGGCAGGTGGGGCGGCAGGTCGCTGGTGGGCGCGAGGACGGTGCGCTCGATCCACAGGTGGGACGCGGGTGGTTGCTGTCGGCAGAACCAGTGGAAGACCTCCAACAGCGCGTGCCGGTGCTGCTCGTTGTGGGCCACCGGGGCGACGGCCCAGGTGAAGAGGTCGGCCGCCTGGTGTACCCGCTCCTGGGGCGTGCGGTGCTCGCGGTCGTCGGGGTTCGGGTCGTAGTACAGGCTCCGGCGCAGCACCTCGGCGCACAGGTCGTGTCGGAGCTCGGTCGTGCGCTCCCGGAGGCGGCGCGTGTCCCGGAGTTCGGTGAGCAGCAACGCGCGGGCGTCGGCGGGCAGCGCGGGGTCCTTCAGTTCGGCGATGAGCGTCGCGTCCGACACCGCCTTCAGGCGCCGCGTCAGCCCGGCGTACTGGAGGGTGTTCGTGTGCCGGTACAGGTGCAGGTCCTCGCGGAGCGGGACCGCCCCGGCGACGCGGCCCTGCTGCCCGGCGTCGGAGGTCGGGCCGGGCTGCCGGCCCGCCGTGCGCGCGGCGCCGCCCGGGCCGGCCGGGTCGGGGCCGGGGTCGGACGTGGCGGCCGGCTGGCCCGGGGGCGCGGCGGCCGGGTGGTCCGCTGGTACGGCGGCGGGGTGGTCCGTCGGCGCGGGGGCCGGGTCGTGCGCGGGCGGGCCGGGCGCGCGGGCGGGCGGCGGCGTGGCGTACCCCGGGGACGCGCCAACGGCGGAGTCGGCGGTGTCGGCGGTGTCGGGAGCGGGGGCCGGGGCGGCCGGGGCCGGGTTCGGGCGCTGGAGCGAGACGCGGGGGGCCGCCGCGGCAGCGGGCTGGGCGGGCGCGGGCGTGGCCCGCGAGGGCGCCGGCGCCGGGTCGGCGGCCCGGGCCGAGTCGCCGGCCCGGGTGGCGGTGCCGGGCGGGCCGAGCCGGCCCAACACCGCCCGCAGCCGCGTCTCCCGCTGCGGCCACGGCAGCGCCGCCGCGCCCCGGAGCCCGTCGGCCAGCGGGGCCACGCCCGCGGGTTGGCCCGGGTGCGCCAACAGGTAGTCCACCAGCGCCAGCGCCGCGCGGTGCTCGGGTCGGGCGGTGGGCGGCGGATCGGTCACCACGCGCGCCAGCGGGCCCGAGCCGCCCGCGTCCGGCTCCCAGCGCGGGACGCAGGTCAGCCGGAGCGGGTGGGTGTCGACGGTGTCGTACGTGGCGAACGTCCACTCGCGGTTCAGCCAGTGGCCGAAGATCAGGAACAGCCCCAGGTACACCAGCGGCGCGCTGTCCTGGTCGGCCACCACCGGCAGCGCGTCCGAGCGCAGCGACACGCGCGGCTCGGGGTCGCGCAGCCACTCGGCGGTGACCATGATCAGCTCCTTGCGGACCTGGCGCAGCCGGTCCGTCATCCCCGGCAACCGGTCGCGGGCCACCGTGTCCAGCTTCGCGCTGGGCACCGGGGGCTGTTCCCCGACGGCCTGTTCGGCCTTCTCCCGCCGGCCCCAGCCGCCGTATGCCAGGCCCAGGCACAGTCGGGTCTTGAGGCTGCCGGTGTCGCCGAGCAGGACGTGGCTGACGGTGCTGGGCCGGCCGCCCCGGTCGGTGGTGGGCCAGCGTTGGACGAGCATGACGTCGCCGTCCTGGGACAGCGTGCGCACGACGCTCGACCGGGCGTCCGAGGCGCCGGACACCCAGAGCAGCGGGCCGAGTTCGCGGCCGAGTTCCTCGGCCCGGTCGGCGGAGCAGGAGTGCGCGACGGCCTTCATGCCGGTGCCCTGGCGGCCGTGGTTGCCGTCCCAGCGGAAGACCATCTGGTGCACCTGGCCCGCGCCCGGGCCCGTGCCGTCGCCCGGGACGCGTGGGGTGGGCCGGCGCTCGTGGAAGTCGTTCACAGCCTGTCCTCTCCGTCGGGCCGCACCGGGCCCCTGCCGCGCGGCGCCGGTCCCGCGTCCCGCGCCCATCCCACGGCGTGCGCGTCGGCGCCGCCCGGAACGTCGATCAGTCCGTGCATCGCCAGCAGCGACAGCAGCGGCTCCAGCACCCGGCGCGGGCTCGCGCCCGCCGGGTAGCGCCCGCCGGCCTCCTGGCCGCCGGTGGCCGAGGCGACGTGCAGCGTGCACCGGCGGATCGTGTCGAAGGGCCGCAGCCACGCCTGGCCGGCGTGCTGGCGCAGCAGCCCGTACACGTCCCGGCTCTCCGCGTACGCGAGTGCCGGGTCGAGCGGGGCCCGTGGCACCTCGTCCAGCCAGCGGCCCACGGGGGGTTGGAAGCGCAGCAGGTCGGCCTTGGCCAGCACCACCGCGCCGGCCACGTCCAGGTAGGGGCCGCTCTTGGGCAGCCGGTCGAGGACGGTGCCGAACGCCTGGTCGCCGTCCCGGTTGACCTCGAGCCCCCAGCGTTCCCTGGCGTGGTCCAGGTGGGGCAGCGGCAGCGCCAGCGCGGGGTCCACGACGAAGACGACGGCGTCGACGCCGAGCAGGAAGCGCAGCGCGGCGTCCGTGCGCACCAGGTCCTCGCCGCCCAGGTCGAAGAACGCGACCGGCCGGGTCCGCCCGTGGGCGTCGGTGATCAGCAGGGACTCCACGAAGCGCGCGAAGCCGTCCAGGCCGATGCCCTCGGTGTGGCCCAGCACCTTGCCGTTGCGCAGCGGCTGCACCCGCTCCCGTACGAACCTGGCGTGCTGGGCCGGGTTGACGGACTGCCAGCTCAGGCCATACGGCTCCAGGCCGCCGTCGGTGATCTCGGCGATCATCTGGGTCAGCAGATGGCTCTTGCCGGTCGACGACTGGCCGACCATGGCGACCGTCAGCGGCCGGCCGTAGGTGAGGTAGGGGACCGGGATGTAGTGCGGCGGGAAGTCCGGGTCGGCTCCGCACTTCTGGACGGCGCCGCGCATGACGTCCTGCCGCCGCACCGGGCTGGTGATGCCGGAGATGTCCAGCTTCTGGTATTGCATCCGGCTGTCGGTGTCGTACAGCGCGGACAGGTCCAGCCGGATGGCCTCCAGGCAGTACGGGCACAGCACCTCGCCGCCGGCCAGCTCGGGCCCCGGTGGCCGGTCGGGCGGCGGGGACCGCCGTTTGAGGCGCAGCGCGTGGTCGAACGCCGACCGGTGCGGCTCGTGGCCGTCGGTGGCCGAGGCGAGCGCGACGCGCCCGGCCGCGCCCGGGGCCAGCAGGTCGAGCAGGTCGGTCGGCGAGGGCCGGTCGGCGGCCAGCGGGGCGAACGCGCCGCGCAGCGTCTCGGCGAGCACCCGGTGCTCCCCGAGGTCGGCCGGCGCCCGGTCGCTCGGCCCGGGTCGGCCCGTCACGAGCTGGTAGAGCACCTGGGCCGCGCTCCACACCGCGTCCCGCGCGTCCACCAGGCCCTCGCCGCGCCGCTGTTCGGGCGAGCAGTACGGGGCCCGCCCCCAGCGGGTGCGCGCCCGTCCGACGCGGGCCACCCCCTCCAGGCCCCACAACTGCACCGAGGTGCCGTCCCAGAGCACGGTGCCGGGCGAGACGCCGCGCGGCACCAGGCCCTGCGCGTCGAGCAGGCACAGCGCGAGGACCAGGTCGCGGGCGAAGGTCCGCTGGTCGGTCGCGGACATCACGTGGGTGCGCAGGGCGGCGGTGCCGCGCGGCGCGGCGTAGAGCAGGAACGGCTCGGCCGCGTCCAGCTCGTGGCCGACGACGCGGGGGAAGAGCGCGGCGTAGTCGGTGTCCTCCAGGAGCTGGTGCAGCCGCAGGGCGGTGCCGGCCTCGGTGTCGAGCAGGGCGCGCGCCGCCGGGTTGGCCGCCTCGGACGCCGCCAGCCGGACCTGTACGACCTGCTGTTCCTCGTCGCCGAGCAGCCCGTTGCGGACGCGCTGCGGCAGTTGGGGGTCGCGCCGGGACTCGCGGCCGAACCGGATCGGGGCGGTGTGCCGCCGCCCCGCCGGCGTGTTGAAGGCCACCATGGCCCGATGCGCCCCGGCCTGCTCCACCCGGTGCGGGTGCGAGGTGCTGGTCACCGGCGGTCGCCGTCCCTTCGGTGGTACGGGCGCGCGCCGTCCGCGAGCCGGTCGCGGCCGTCGAGTCCGTAGTCGGCGCTGCTGTTGGTGCCGTCTGTGCCGGCGGTGCCGTCTGTGCCGTCTGTGCCTTCGTCGTTCCCGAGCTGCCGGGGTCGTACGGTGTCCACCACGCCCATCCGCAGCGGGGTGAGCCGGATCAGGCCCGCGTAGCGGCCCGTCGCCGTCCACAGCGCGTCGTCGGGCTGCGGGGCGCCGCTGGCCCGCCAGGCGCGCTCGACGTCGCCGCGCACCGCGTCCGGGGCGAACCTGAGCCACACGGCCGCCTGCGGGTCGCGGTTGAGCAAGGTGGCCTGCTCGGGCGAGGAGAGCTGCACCACGGCGTGCCGTTCGGGCTCGGCGCCGACGAGTTCGGCCACCCGGTGCGGGTCGGTGCCGAGCAGGTTGGCCGAGGTCGGGCGGGCCCGGTGGCGGTCGGCGAACGGCGGCGGGGCCAGCACCCCGTTGCGCTGGAGGTGGCGGCGGGCCGTGGAGAGCAGGTCGCGCACCCGCTCGTCGTTGCGCCGCACGGCCAGCGCGCCGGCCTGGCCGCGCTCGACGGCGCCCCAGTAGGGGCCCATCGCCACCACGGCGGCGTCCGCGAGGTCGGCGGTCAGGGTGGCGACCAGGTCGGCCCCGCCCTCGCCGGTCTCGCGCTCCAGCCAGCGCGGCGTCACCGGCGTCTGCCACGGGTCGGCGGGCGGGTCCGAGGCCGGCGCCGGGTCGGGCGCGGCGTCCGGCGCCGGGTCGGCCACCGGGCCCCAGGCGTCCGCGCCCTCCCAGTCGTAGTCGCCGGCCCAGTCGGCGTCCGCGCCGTCGACCACGCCGAGCGACTCGGTCTCCAACGCGGACGGGCCGGTGAGCCAGTCGTCGCCGGCCGAGGAGCCGCCGTCGCCGGTGGTGGCCGTCGCGGTCGGCGCGGGCTCGGCCCGGGCCTCGGCCTCGGCGGCGGCGGCCGTCGCGCGCAGCATGCCGGCCACCGAGCGGGCCGCGTCGGCGCAGTACAGCCGCTCGTCGGCGGCCCAGTGCTCGCGCACCGCGTCGGCCAACAGCGCGTCGAGCCCCTCCAACGCCTGGCGCAGCGCGGCTATCCCGTACGCCAGGGCCCAGGCGTCGGCCGCCGCGTACCAGAGCCGGCGCGCCGTCTCCACCGCGAGCGCGAGGCCGAGCAGCAGGCCCGTGGCGCCCAGCCACGGCGGCGGGTCGGCCAGCGCGCCGCCGGCCACCCCGAGCGCCGCTCCCACGCACACCGCGACCCGCGGCCCCACGGCCCACCGGTCCGGGTGGCCTGAGCCCCAGAGGCGGGCGGCGCCGAGCACCACCACGGCGATGAAGACCAGCGGCACGAGCGCGGCCAGCGCGATCAGCGGGCCCTGCCACAGGCCGCCCGACACGCCCGCCAGGCCGGCCGCCACGATGCCGATCGCGGGGGCCGGCACCGGGTCGCCGCTGCCCCGGGTGCGGTGGGCCACGGCCTCGGGGGAGTGCTCCGCCAGGCGCGGCAGCAGCGCCGAGCCCGGCACCGGCTCCACGCGGCCGGCCAGGCCGGTGAAGCGCTGGGCGACGGCGCGCAGCGCGAGCCCCTGCCCGAGCAGCTTGCCGGCGAACTCGCGCAGCCCCTCGCCGATCCGCTCGCCCACGCCGTCGGCCGACGGCACCCGCAGGCCGAGCGCGGCCAGCCGGGTGGTGGCCTCGGCGGTGGAGGGGGCGGTACCGGTGGAGCCGCCGCTGCGCAGGGCCGTGCCGACCAGGTCCCGGTACTCGTCGAGCGAGCGGTGCGCCTGCTCGATGTCGGCCTCGAACGCGTCCCGCCGCGCCGACCCCAACAGGCCCGGCAGCGCCTGGAGTTCGGCCAGTGCCGCGTCGGCGTCGTCCAGCGCGCCCACGCACGCCCGGTAGGCGCCGTCCGCGACGCCGCCGGCCTCGCGGTGCTGCCGGGTCCGCCCGCCCCGGCCGGTGGCCAGGCCGCGCAGCGGCTCCGGCAGGTCGGCCGCCGACCAGGAGCTGCCGGCCATGCCGGGGGCCAACTCGGTGTCCTCGCCGGCGAACCGGGTCAGCGCGTCGCGCCAGGCCCGGTCGCGCACCTCGGGCGGCAGGTCCTGCTCAAGCAGGCGTACGCCGGGCGCCGCGACGGCCTCCGGCAGCGCCCTGGCGTCCGCGAGCACGCGCAGGAACACGTCCGGCACCGACAACACGTCCACCAGGACCGCCAGGGCCCGCGGGTCGTCCGGCGCCGGCTGCTCCAGGGCGGTGCGGGCCGAGCGCAGGTCGCCGGCCCACAGCAGGGCCGTCCCGGACGAGCGCAGCACCGCGGGCCGGATCAGCCGCCGGTCGGGCTGGTACGCCTCCACGGGCTCGCCGTCGTCGTCGTACGAGCCGGGGGCGCTGCCCACCAGCAGGACGATGATCCTGACCTCGCCCACGGCGCGGTAGCCGGTGAGCAGTTCGTACTGGTGCTGGTGGTCGGTCAGCCCGGACGGCGTGTCCACCACCAGGATCAGCGGGTGGTCGGGCTCGGGCAGCCCGGCCAAGCCGAGCTGCCGGCCGACCGTGTCGCGTACGGCGCGCGCGGTGGCCAACTCCGGTGCCTGGACGCGCAGGTCCAGGTGGACGACGGCGCCGATCTCCTCCGTCGCGCTCATTCCGCGTCACCGTCCCACGGGTTGTCACGGACGCGGTCGCGGGGGCCCTCGTCGTCGCCGGGTCGGGGGTCGGCGGGATCGTTCCACGGCGCCCAGGGCGTCTCGCGGTCGCCGGCGCGGTCGCCGGTGCGGTCGTCCGCCGCGCGCCGGCGCTCGTCGTCGTACGCGTCGTCGGCGTAGCCGCCGGCGGCCCCGGCCCGGGGCGTGGTGCCGTACTCGGACCCGGGCGCCGTCCCGCGCGGGGCCGCGCGGTCCGCGCCGTCCCGCTCGTCGCGGCCGGCCGCCGACCGGCCGAGCCGGGCCTCGCCCGCGCCGCGCTCGTGCCGGTCGCGGTCGGGGAACCGCTCGTCGCGCGCGTCGCGGAACCCGTCGGCGTCGTCGTACCGGCCGCCGCCCCGCCGCTCGGACCGGCCGCCGAACCGCGCGTCGGGGTCGGCCCGTTCGTCCGCCCGGTCCCCGGCCCGCTCGTCGGTCCGTTCGTCGGAGCGCGGGTCGAAGCGGGGGTCGGGGCGCGGGCGGCGCGGGCGCTCGTCGGCGTCCGGGTAGCCGGGCGTCTCGGTGCGCGGCCCGGTGCCCCAGTCGTCGTCGGACAACGGGCGGCGCGGCTCGGGCGCCTCGTCGCGGTCGCGGCGGGTGTGCGGGGTGCCGCCACGGATGTGCTCAAGGAGCGTGCGCAGGGTCGGCTGGATGGCGCGCTGGTCGGTGAACTCGGTGTCCAGGGCGGCCGGCAGGGTCTCGGCCCAGAACTCCCACAGCGGGCGCACCCACCCCTCGACCCGCTCGCCGCCGCGCTCCCGCCGGTCCTCAAGCAGGTCGAGCTGGCGCGGGGCGATCTTCTCGACCAGCTCCACGAACAGCGGATGCGGCTCGCTGCCGTTGCGGGCCAGGCCCAGCGGCTGGGCGCCCATCAGCTCGCGGCAGTAGTCCTCCACGATGCGCTCGTCGTCCAGGACCGTCCACCGCTCGTACGCGCGCAGCAGCTCGGCCCAGCTCGACACGCCGCCCGGGAAGTCGCCGAGCCGCAGCCGTACGCCCGGCACCTGGTCGCCGGTCTCCGGGAACAGTCGCAGCCGCACCCGGTCCGGCGAGCTGGAGTCGCCGTCCACGACGTCCACCTGGCCGTTCCACATGCAGCACAGCAGCCGGTGCAGGATGGTGCGCCGGTCCTCCTCGCTGCTGACCATCCAACTGTCCCGGTAGCCCAGCCGCTGGCGCCACCGCAGCACGTCCTGGGCCTGCTCGGAGTCCTTCGCCCTGGCCCACTGGCGCAGCACCTTGCGGGCCTCGGGCACCTGGGTCAGGCTCATCTCGCTGCGGAAGAGGACCACGGTGATCGAGTCGCTCTCCACGCCCCGGTACTCCACCGAGTTCTTGGCGTCCGACGGCAGCCGCAGCGCCTTGCCCAGGTGCTCCTGCACCTCCTCGACGGCCTGCACCCGCGGGTGGGTGACCAGCACCCGCAGCGGGCCGGTGCCCTCCGGCGTGAAGCCCACCGGCAGCAGCCCGGTCAGCTTGCGCCCGAACAGGTCCAGGGCCTCCTTGCTGACCTGCTCGGCCGCGTCCCCGTCGCCCGCGGCGGCGGCCAGCAGCGTGCTCATCGACGGCAGCAGCGGACGCTCCTCCAACTGCTCGCCGCTCTCGGCGAACAGCCGCGTGATGCGCCCCTCCAACTGCGCCTTGACGATGGCCACCGCGTTGTCCGGGCTGCGCCGGCTCAGCGCCTGCACCCGGCGCCAGGTGTCCCCGTCGACCAGCTTCAGCAGCAGCGCGGCCTCGGTGTCCTGCTCGCGCAGCCCCTCGCGCCGCAGCAGCCGGGTGACCAGGTCCTCGTAGAAGTGGTTGAGCGTGCGCTGCGGCGGCAGCAGGTACGAGATGCCGGTGCGGTCCTCGTACAGTTCGAGCCCCTTCTGCGCGGAGACCTTCCGCTCCCGCTCGGAGTGCTTGAGGAAGGCGTCCACCAGGCGGCGCAGGTCGGCCGCCGCCGCCTCGGCCTGCGGCTGCCAGCGCTGCTGCTGCTCGCGCCACGCCTCGTGCCACACGGTCTGGCTGCGCCACCGGTACCAGGCGTCCTGCTCCTGGAGCACGGCCTGCACGTCGGCGTCGCCCCAGCGGGCCGGGGACATGCCGGCGAGCCGGCCCTTGATACGGGGCGTCTTCGGCGGCTGCTCGCTCTGGCCCGGCGGGCGCTGCGGGGCCACCGAGCGGCTGCCCAGCATGCCGAGGAAGCCGAGCCTGGCGATGGGCTCGTCGCTCTTGGGCAGGCCGCGCACCACGCGTTCGGCCAGGAACGGGTCGGCGGTCTGGAGCAGCTTGTCGATGGCCGGGCGGGGCGCGAACCGGTCGGCCATCGAGGCGCACTGCCGCTCCGCGACGGCCTGCAGGTCGAACAGCAGCCGCTGCATGTCCGAGATCCGCTCGCCGAGCGCCTGCTCGATGGCCCGGCTGCCGCGCGGCAGCGGGTCGGGCTCGGGGACCGCCAACTGGCGTCGTTCCCACAGCTCCTCAAGCTGCGCGTCGGCGAAGAGCTGGCGGATCAGGGGCACGGCGCCCGCGCGCAGCGAGGTGCGCGGCTGCTCCACGAGGTCGGTGACCGCCTCGCGCAGCAGCCGGCCTGCCACCAGGTCGGCGAGCTGGTCGATGGGCGCGGTCATCGACGCGACGAGGCTGGTGGACACGCCCTGGCGGCCGATGCCGGTGGGGGAGATGGCGCTGCGGTGCACGCCCCGGTTGATGAAGCTGGCGGCGAAGGTCTGGAAGTCGTCGTCGGAGGCGAGGGCCCGCCCCCGCGACGAGCCGTCCCCCAGTTCGGTGCCGACCAGCGACATGACCAGCGACACGATCGAGCGGCGCAGGTCGTCCTGGCGGATGCCGGCGGTCGGGCTGAACAGGAACGCGGTGGGCAGGATGCCGGTCCGCAGCCGGATCGTGGTGGTGCCCGGGTAGCGGATGCCGATGCCCGCGTCGTGGTCCAGGTCGCCGATCTCGGCGCCCTCGGTCGGCGCGTTCTGCGCGTCCACCATGCGGAACAGGTCCACGAGCGCGCGGGCCGCGTTCAGGTCGGCCTCCCGGCCGCCACCGGAGGAGGTGGGGAACGAGGAGGGCATCACGACCAGCGGGTAGATCTTCGCGCCGTCGAAGCGGCGGAGCTGGAACGCGTAGTTGATCAGGTGCAGGTAGTCCAGGAAGATGCCGGCGCCGGTGCCGCCGGCCACCGAGAAGGCGACGAACACGTCGCAGCCGTTGACCTTGCCGCCGCCGAGTTCGCTCAGCTCGCCGGCCGACCTGGCGATCGCGTCGATGGCCTGGAGCAGCGGTTCGAGCACCGGCGCCAGGCTGTGCCGCAGGGTGGCGAACAGGGCCGCCCGCCCGACGGTCGGCAACTGGCCGGCGCCGTTGTGCAGCGGCGCCACCTTGGGCTCGTCGACGCGCGGCGGCAGCCAGTCGGCGACCTCGTCGCGCAGGCTGGCCCGCAGCATCTTGGTCACCTCGGGCGAACTGTCGAAGTTCGGCAGCAGGTTGTGGGTGGCGCGCGAGGTGTGCGCGTACGCGGCCCGCTGCGAGGCGTCCACGTTGAACTGCGGCAGCCGCTGGAGGTCGGACTCGCTGTAGTCCGCGTACACGAACTGCAGGCAGTCCGGGAGCTGGTACGGGGCGTGGCCGGCCAGTCGGCTGGTGAGCGCGACGCCGTCCGGGCCGCACAGCTCGGCCCGGAGCTTGCGCTCCAGTTCGGCACCGACGAGACCACCGGTGCCGCCCAGGCCGACGAAGAGCATCGGCTGGAAGATTTTCATGGGTTTCCTCCCCGTTGGCGGCCGGGTTCGGCGGCCGGTTGTCCTCGGTGCGATGGCGCTGCGCTGCGGTGCGGTGCGTGGACGGCTCGTGGTGCTGGTGCTGGTGCGCCGGTGGCCGGGGCGGGCCGGCGGTGGGGCCGGCCCGCCCGGGCGTCACCGGTAGGCGTCGTACGTGCTCGCGCCGCCGTCGCCGGCGGTGGGGGCCGGCGGCGGGGCGGTGCGGGAACGGGTGGTGCGCGGGCGGCGGCCCCGTGGGGTGCGGGTCTCCTCGCCGAGGGACAGGCTCAGCTCGTCGGTGAGCGAGACGGTGCCGGTCGCGGTCAGCCGCGACCGCTGGCCGCCCCGCTGGCGGACCACCGCGCCGCCCTCGGGGCTGCGCTGGACGGCGTACGGGCCGTGGTTGCTGCGCTGGATGCGCGGGTTGCGGTGCGGCTCGACGATGGCGAACTCGTACCACTGGTTGCGGCCCGGGCCCGCGGTGTGGTCGTGCAGCACGTCGCCTTCGGCGGAAAGCAGGCGCAGCACCAGGCCGCGCGGGTCGCGGCGGCCACGGCGCTGCCGCGTCCAGACCGCGGCCCCGAGCGCGAGGGCGAGCAGCGCGGCGCCGCCCGCGACGAAGACCCACCAGTACCGGTCCCAGAAGCTCGGCTCGGGCGTGACCCGCACCGAGACCGAGGTGCGGGCCAGCACCCGGTTGTCGGCGGTGGCGTCGGCGACCGTGACCGTGCCGGCGAGCCGGAGCCCGTCGTCGCCGAGCCGGCTGCCGAGGATGTCCTCCGGCGCGACCTTGAACCGCACCGTGTGGCTGGAGGAGTCACCGGGCCCCACGGTGATCTCCGCCGGGCTGATCGACAACAGGCCGGGCCGCACGTCCGCGACGGACAGCCGCAGCGTGTGCGGGGCCCTGCTGTTGTTGTGGACCGCCAGCGTGCCGCTGACGGTGGAGTCCGGGTGGGCGGTGGCGGTGGGCGCGGTGAGCGCGGCCGTGACGTCCGGCGTGCCGAGCGCGACGTTGCCGGTCGCGCTGCGGGTGTCGGCGCTCAGCCCGGAGGCGGTGAGCGTCCCGCTCACCTTCACCGCGCCGTCCGCGCCGCGCGGGACGCGTACGGTGCCGGCGAACGAGCCGTCGCTCGCCGTGTCGTCGGGTCCCTTGCCGTCGTCCGCGAGGGTGACCGGCTGCGGGGCGAAGCCCTCGCCGGTGAGTTCGCTGCGCACCCGCAGCCCCGCGTAGTCGTCCGGGTCCTTGATCTCGTAGCCCTCGCGGGTCTGCAACCGCATGGTCACGGTGGCCTTCTCGCCGGGCAGCGGGGACGGCGGGTCCATGATGATCGCGCCGCGCAGCTCGCCCTGCCACAGCACGCTGACGCCCACCGGCAGCGAGCGGTGTCCCTCGGGCGCCTCGGCCACGATCTTCCAGGTGCCCGGCATCGGGTCGGTGATCTTCAGCGCCTCGACGGTGTGTCCGGCGCCCGCCAGCTCGAACCGCGAGTCGCGGTCGGTGCCGCTGGTCGGGACCTTGTGCCCGCTCGGGTCGCGGTAGCTGATGGTCACCTCGGGGTCGCCCTTGTCGACCACGATGCTGCCCACGGTCGCCAGCGGCGAGATCTCCACCTCCAGGGTGGCCGGCGGACGTTCGCTGGTGCCCTGCTCGTAGCGCAGGCAGTGGGCGGCGGCGAAGATTTTCTCCAGCGTCGGGCCGACGTCCTTGGCGCCGGAGACCTTGCTCGCCCTGGGGCTGGCCGACGGCAGCGCGACGCAGCCCTTCTGGTAGCCGCCGGCGGCGATCCGGTCCAACTGCGCCTTGTCCGGGTCGGAGCCGAAGCCCAGCGGCCAGATCTGCACGTTCCGCGCGGCGGCGTTCTCCAGCTCGCGGGTCAACTGCCGCTCGCCCTCGGCCGCCCGGTGCGCCGGGTCGCCGTACTGCGGGCTGCCGGAGACGTCCATCTTGCCGTCGGTGAGCAGGAACAGCACCCGCGGCTGGGTCGGGTCGGTGCCACGGGTCAGGTCGTGCACGCCCTGCCGGATGGCGCTCGGGAAGTCCGTGCCGGTGCCCTCGCTCTTCTTGCGGCTGCGCAGCTTGCTCACGCACGCGCCGATCGACTCGCGGCCCGCCGCGTCCAGCGTGGTCCGCGGGCACACCGGGTCGATGGCCCGTTGGTCGGCCTTCTCGGCGGCGGCGAAGCCGAAGACGGTGACGTGCGAGGACGGGGAGACGTCGCCGAGCGCGATGCGCGAGGCGGCGGCCTTCTCGGCGGCCATGTCCTCGGGCGCCAGGCTCGCCGACTCGTCCACGGCCACCGCGTAGTTGACCGACTTGAAGGCCGGTTCGGGTGCTTCGGGCGGTGCCGGCCGCGCGCCGGCGGGCGTGAGCAGGGACGCCAGCACGGCCGCGCCGCCCAGCGCGGATACCGCGACGCGCCGCGCCCAACCCCCTGATGTCTGCCGTTTTCCCCTGACTGTTCCCACGACCGTCCCCTCGTGTCATGTCTGCTTCATGTGTGGCGCCGGCGCGTGCCGTCGCCCTCGCGCGGTCGCGACTCAGCGCGCGGTCAGGCTCCAGGCCAACGCCAGCGCCGCGGACGGCGCCAGCGTGCTCACTCCCCAGCGGATGGCCCGGTACTTGGCGGACAGGATCGAGCTGACGTCCACGGCCTGCACGAGCAGCCACCGGACCGGGTCGCGGCCGGCCTCGCTGAGCTGCGTCGACAGCCGTCCGAGATCGTGCGGGGGCAGCAGATCGCGGAAGTACGTCACCCCCTCGCACGGGCGGAGCGTCCCCGTGCGCGGCAGCAGCGCCCGCACCAGCGCGGACACCGCGACCACCCACAGCACCCCCGCGACGATCAGCGCGACGTCGCCCAGGCCGCTCCAGCCGGGCGTGCCGTGCCAGCCGATCAGGAACGCCGGCAACGCCAGCGCCCCGGACAGCAGCACGCCGGCCTTGGAGTCGGCCCGGCCGAGGTCCTCGCGGACCGTGGTCAACAGGCGCTCGGCGATGCGTTCCCCCGCCCGGTCGTGCCCGCGCTGACCCCCGTCCGGCACGGGCACGACCGGGTCGGGGGAGGTTCGCGCGCCGCCGTCCGCCGTCATCACTCCTCCTCCGCCCACGCCCACCCGTCGTCCCGGCGGCGCCGCCGGGGCGGCTCCGGATCGGCGTCGGCCCGGGTCCCGTGCGGCTCGTACGGGTCGTACGCGTCGTGCGGTTCGTACGGGTCGTCGGCCGGGCGGCGGCGCGGCGGCTGGTCGGGGCAGGGCGGCTGGGCCGGCTCGTCCAGCACCCAGTCGGGGGTGAACGGCGGCTCGGCGGGCAGCTCCGGCGGGGTGCGGTGGGCCGGCCGGGTGCCGATGGGCCCCTGGACCTGCTGCCGGCCCTGGTTGAGCAGGTTCAGCGCCTGCGTCTCGATGTCGGTGGACTGGATCTGGCCGCTCTCGACCATCGCGAAGAGCCGTTCCACCCGCTCCTTCTCGTCCTGCCTGCCCTCCTGTCGGATCTTCTCCAGGAACGCCTTGGCCTCCTCCGGCTCGGCCGCCAGCATGTAGCTGAGCTGGTCCAGTTCGCCGCCCTGCAACATGGCCCGGAACTGGGCCTGGTGCACCCGGGTGAGCTCGGCCGAGGCGTGCGCGTCCCGGATGCCGTCGCTGTGCTGGATGGTCCGGTCGTCAACCCGCAGCCGCACGTACAGCCGCACCCGCAGCCCCAGTTCGTCCCCCAGGTCGTCCCAGCGCCCGCTGGCGCACTGCTGGGTGATGGCGCGGTCGGCCTTCTCGGCCTGGCTCACCCGGTACGCGGACGAGACCTCGCGCAGCCGCTCCAGGGCGGGCGCCCGCAGTCGCTGGGCCACGTCGGTGACCACCTTGGTGGCGGCCAGGTGCGGGTCGGTGACCGTCCAGTGGATGTCCACCTCGGCCTTGAAGAACGTGGTGCCGCCCATCGCCGGCAGCTCCATGGTCAGCGTGGTCACGTACGTGCCCAGGGCGATCTCGCACACCGCCGTCGGCCGGGCCAGGGCGCGCTTGTCGACGTGCTGGGCGCCGGCGACGGTGACGATGCTGTAGCCGCCGTTGCGGTAGAAGAGCACCGACGCGGTGCGGGGGCTGGTGTGTCGGAAGGGGCCGTTGGGCGCGTAGTCCCGTAGCAGCGGTCCCGCCAGTGTCTGCCCGGCGCCGCCCCCGTACGCCGCCATGCCCGCGTCCTCACCCATGGCTCTCCTCCACCTCGTGCCGCTCCGGTCGCCGTGCCTGGTCCGCGCCGTCGCGCGGCGTCGCCAGCCGCCACAACCGGCGGGCCAGGGCGTCGGGGAGCGGGTCTTCGGGATCGTTCATCATGCGGCGCAACAGCCAGTCCAGGCGGCGCCGGTCCGCTTCCGTACTCAGCAGCGCGGGCAGCAGAGCGGCCAGGCCCGGCTTCGTGCCCTCCGCACCGCCCTTACTGTCCTTGCGCACGGCCGACCGCAGCAAGGTCTCGAGCGCGTCCGTCGCTACTTCTTTGGAGCGCGGCGTGTTGAGCGCCGTCCACATCAAGTCCGCGATCGGGGCGACCAGTTCGGGCCGCGTGGCGGCCAGGGCCAGCATCAGCGGCCAGTGGCCGCGCTCGCCGAGTCCGGAGTTCGGGTCGTCCGCCAGCACGTCGGCCACCCCGTGCCCGGCCAGCCGCACCGTGGTCACCAGCCCCAGGTCCTGGTACGCCGGGTCCCGGTGCCGGGTCCAGTCGGACATCCGGCGCAGCACGGCGGCGGCGTCGGGCCGCGTCAGCAGCCGTACGACGTTGAACGAGGCAACGGCCATCTGTTCGCCCTCGCCCCGCACCCCGATCCGGGCCAGCGCGTCCAGCGTGTCGCCGACGCTGGCCGCGGCGTTGCCGTAGCCGAGCGCCATGGCCGCCGTCCAGCGCAGCTCCCGGGTGCCGTTCCTGGCCCAGTCGCCCACGAGGCCGCGCACCACCGCGCGGTGCGAGGCGTGCCCGGCGGCCTGGTCGAGCAGGGTGGCGGCGAAGACGCGGCGGCGGGCCGTGCTCGCCTCGGCCAGCGGCCGGACCAGCTCCGCGTGGCCGTGGTCGAAGTCCCGTACGCACAGCTCGCCCGCCGCCACCGCCGCCCGCACCCACACCTGGGCCCGGGGGTCGTCGGCGAGCAGCCGCAGCCAGCGCACGACCGGCGCCCGCACCGGGAAGTGCCGGTCCCACACCTCGCTGAGCACCGCGCCGGGCAGCGCCGTGCCCCGGTACCAGATGAGCCGCGCGGCGAACTCCGTGCCGGCCATCTCCACGTGCCCGTCGGTGAGTTCGGCCCGCGACAGGGCGAGTTCGGACTCCGGGTCGTCGCAGAACAGCGGCCTGGTCGGGGTGGCGTCCGGGTCGCTCTGGACGGACAGCTCCCAGGTCAGCAGGTGCGCCGCGGTCGCCACCGCGCTCCGCGTCGCCCCGCCGAGCACGGCCAGCGCGATCCGCGAGGCCACCGGGTGGAACAGGGCCGCCGCCTCCGGCCGGGTCGGCCGCTCGCCCGCGCCGGCCGCCTGGGCGGTCAGCGCCCGGTCCACGCCGGCGAACCACTCCTGCGCCTGCCGCGCGGCCAGGCTCCGGCAGCCGGCCAGCAACTCCTCGTACGACAGCTCCTCCAGCAGGTGCCCGGCCAGCAGCGACGCCAGCAACTCGGCCTCGGCCGGGCGCAGGTCCGCAAGGCCCACCGCCTCGGTGACCTCGTCCCGCACGGCCAACTCCTCGGCCTGCCGCAGAAGTTCGGCCACCCGCCGCTCGGCGTCCCCCGCCACCTCGTCCACCACGGCCGCGACGTGGTCCTCGACGCGCTCGCGCAGCCGGGTGGTCAGCAGCTCCTGGGTGTCGGCCGGCGGGCACAGCATCCCGTACCGCCCGGCCAACAGCGGGTTCGCCGCCGACCCGACGGTGACCACGAGCACCGCGTACGAGCCGCAGGCGGCCAGCGCGGCGGCCAGTTGGTCCAGGTCCATCGCCTCCGGCGGCACCGCGCCGGGCCGGCTCAGCTCCAGCTTCAGCAGGTAACCGGTGCCCCGGGCCGCCTGCTCGGCGCCCTCGCCGGACAGCGAGTCCGCGAGCTGCCGCACCCCGCCCTCCGGGTCCACGCGCCGCACCCGCGCGGCGGGCGGCTCGGCCGCGTCCGCGTCGGCCCGAGCCTGCGCGGTGACCTCGTCGAGGAGCGAGAGCGCGGTGCTGGTACGGCCTGTGCCCGGCGCCGCGCCGAGCACCAGCAGCCGGCGCGCGGTGAGCGCGGTCCGCAGCCGCACGTACCCCTCGGGCTCCACGTGCACCCGGCGTAACCGGCGTAACTCCTCGTCGGGCACCGGCCCGCCGCGCACCCCCGTGAGCGGCTGCCGGGCGTCCATCCGCAGGTGGATATCGCCGATGTGGGCGCTGCCGATGTACGAACGGTCGAAACTGTTCCAGTCCCGCCCGGTGTCGAACAGGAGTTGGCTGGTGCGCCGGGCCCGCGACGCGGCGGCCAGGTCGGTGGGCCCGTCCTCGCTCTCCTCGCCGGCCAGCGGGTCCCGGGTGTGCTCCTTGAACCGCCCCGCCGCGCGCTCGCGCTCCTGCTCCCGCTCGGCGGCCTCGTCCTCGCCCCCGCCGGACTCGCCGCCCTCCGCCCCGGGCCGCTCACCGTCCCCGCCCCGTTCCCCCTGCCCCCGCTCGCCGCCCCGCCCCCTGTCCCGGCCCCGCTCCCTGTCCCGGCCGCGTTCCCTGTCCCGGCCGCGCTCGCCGCCCCGCTCCCGCTGGTCGGCGCGCGGCGCGGGGGCGTCGTCCCGCGCGGGCTCGGCCGCGCCGCCCGCCTGCTGCTCCTCGGCCATGCCGCTCAGCCCCTTCGCGGTCCGGTGTCGCCGACGTTGCGCCCGATGTGTACGCCCTGGTGGTACTGGTTGCCCCAGTGGTGGGAGAGGTCGCCGTGAACGGTGTACCGAACGTCGCTGGGACCGGTCCCGCACGCGCCCTCGCCGTCACCAGCGCCACCATCACCAGCGCCGCCGCCCCCGGCGCCGCCGTCCCCGGCCTTCCGGTCGTCGCACGCGTGCTCGCGGCCCGTGGCGTCGGCGGCGCTCTGGGCGCCGGCGGGGCCCTCGGCCTCTCCGGCCTCCGGGGGTCCGGTGCGGCTCCCGCTGGCGTCACCTCCCGCCGACGGCCCCTCGGCCGTCGCGGGGACGCGGGGCGCGGGCCGGCCGGGGAGCCGGAACCAGGCGGTGGCCTCGCCCTCCTTGAGCCGCAGCCGGGCGGCCGTGTAGTGCGCGGCGTCGATGTACTTGCCGCCGCCGCGCACCACGTCCTCGTAGAGCGCGTCGGAGACGACCAGCACCAGGTCGGCCCGCTCGGCGTCCAGCAGCGCGCGGGCCACCGGCGAGTCGGCCAGCCGGCACGCGAGGTCCACCGCGCGCCCGCTGATGCCCCGCTCGTCGTGGCGGACCGGGCCGACGTGCAGGCCGACGCGCAGGCCCAGCGGCCGGCTCAACCCGCGGTTCTCGTGCCGCAGGTGCTCGTGCACCTCGACCATCCACAGCCCGAGCAGCCGCGTCACCGGCACCCGACTGGCCACCGAGGCCAGCACCCCGTCGCCGCGATCCTCCAGGTGGACGGCGTCCCGGGCCACCTTGGCCTGCCGGAACGCGGCCTCAAGCACCCGGTAGAGCTGGGCCCGCATGGACGGCTTGTCCGCGTCCTCGTACTCCCCGGACCGCCGCGCGTCGACGCTGATCACCAGCTCGTAGCGCGCCTCGGCGGCGTCCCTCGCGTCGTCGTCCACGCCGTGCCCCCCGTCTTCTCGTCTGCCGGCCCCCTCAGCTTCGGGCCGAGGGCCGAAGGCCGTCTGTAGCCGTTTACACAAGCCCGCCCATGCCACCGCCCGCGCGCCACGGACCCGCCCCGCGCCTCACTCCTGGTGTCCGTCCGCGAGCAGGGCGAGCAGCGCGGGGTCGAGGATCTCCACCATCCGGTTGCCGGTCCGTACGACCTCCTGGTCGCGCAGCAGCCGCAGCGCCTTGGCCACGGCCTCCCGGGTGGCGCCGACGGTGGCCGCCAACTCGTCCTGCGCCAGCCGCACCACGGCCCGCGTGGGGCGCGCGCCGGGGAGCGCTGGGGCGTACGGGCCGGTGGGGTTGGCCCGCGACAGTTCGGTGAGCCGCGCGGCCAGGCGTTGCAACACGGTGAGCGAGGCGAGCGCGGACCGCTCCTGGTCGGAACTGCGCAACCGGAAGGTGAGTTGGCGTATCACCAGGCCGCTCACGCGCGGGTGCAGGGCGAGGAAGCGCCGGAACGCGTCCCCGGAGATGACCTGGACCTCCACCGGCCCGAGGGCGCGCACCGTGGCGCTGCGCGGATGACTGTCCAACGCGGCCATCTCACCGAGGAGTTCACCCGGTCCGCGCAGCCCCAGTATCAACCGGGTGGCACCGCGATCCGTGGACACGGAAACGGTCACCCATCCCCGCAGCATGATCATTACGTGACTGGTCCGGTCCCCCTCTGTCAGAAGGTGAGCATCGGCCGCGTATGTCCGTTGGCCTCCGAGAGCCATCACGCTCTCGTGTTCCTGAGCGGTCAGGGCGCCCGCGAACCCCACCTCATCGCCGAGCAGCCCCATGGCCACTCCCCCCACGGCAATCCGTATGGCCTGATTCCACTGGCCTAGATGCTCGCAGAGTGAAGCTTGGTTGGGAGGGGAATCCGCCACATTGCTCGCCCCCCGCATGCGCGGCAAACCCGCAGGTAGAACGGTTGTCGCGGGCCGAACGGCAACCGCGTTCGCCCTCTCACGCCCCCTGCGCGCCCTCTGTGCGCCCCCGCACTCCCCCCGCGATCACACCCGTGGTTCACCCACTCTCCCGAGGTCAGCCCCCATGCGGCGGGCGCACCACCCGCAGGCCGCAAGAATTCGGACAACGCCGATGTGCTTGGCGCAAACTCGGGTTCCCGCTGGCGACGTGCTGGTTCAGGCTGCACGACGGAGCGGTGGCATTTTTCGGCCCACCCTCCACCCCTGGCCGCGACACCCACCACCCCACCCGGCACGCGGCCGGTATTCGCCCTCGCGCCTGTCACCGCCAGGCGACCCGGACGGGATGGCTCCGCCGTGAACGGGCTTTATTGCGGGGAGAGTTGATCGCTGGGCGGGCGGGTCCGGTCGGGGGTGGGCGGGGGTGGTCGGGTTCGGGCGGGGATGGGACCCGAGCCGTAGCGACCGGTAGGGGGCGCTGGCCTCGGCACGCGAGGAATCTAGGTGGCCTCTACTGGTTGCGCGGATGAAGGGCTTTCCCGGGTGGCCGGTGGTGTGGGCTTACTCGAGGAACTGGCGAGCCAGTTCGGTAAGGGGGTGGTCGGGGCCGTAGAGGCGTATGCGGTCGGACAGCACTCTCTCGAATAGGGCGGTAGCCACATCGACCTGGCCGGCGAGCCGGTGGGCGTAGGCAAGGTTGCTGCGGGCGGTGACGGTCTCGGCGTGATCTGTCCCGTATACCCGTTCGTAGTCGATGACTGCCTGGCGGTGGAGATCGATGGCCGTTTGCAAGTCGCCCATGTCGCGGTAGGCGCTGGCCAGGTTGGCTCGGGCGTTGATGGTGTGTGGATGGTCAGGGCCGTGAAGGTGCTGCATGTCCGTCAGATTCTGCTGGTGCAGGTCCCGGGCTCTTGCAAGCTCGCCTCGTAGGGCGTAAAGGTAGGCGAGGTTCGCGCGGGCGACGAGGGTGTCCGGATGGTCGAGACCGTGGACATGTTCATGAGCTGCCAGGTTCTGCTCGTGCAGAGGGAGGGCTGCCTGTAGGTCGCCGACGGCCCGGTGCGCGCTGGCGAGGAAGCTGCGGGCGGTGAGCGTGGCCGGGTGATCGGGCCCCTGAAGCCGGGTGTGGATGTCTACCGCCTGCTTGGCGCAGGATAGGGCTGCGCTGGCCTGGTGGTCACCTTGAAGATAGCCGGAGGCGGCCACGAGCAGGCCGGCAGTATGGAGATCTTTCTCTTCCGTCGGTGTCTGGCCAGTCAAGGCCATGACGTGCGGCAGGAGTTGTCGCCATCGGGGCCATCCGGCGACATTGAACAACGGGTTCTCTGGCAGCGCCTGCTCCAGCAGCAGTGTGGCTCGTTCGCGGGCGCGGGTGATGTCCTGGATGGTGCGATGGGGGTCGGCAGGGTCGGGGACGCGGGCCACGGCCTGGACCAAACGGTGGACGGTGACAGCCTGCCGGGACAGGTTGATCATGCTGTAGTCGCTGAGGAGGGCCAATGCCTCATCGACCGCCAGTAGGTCCTCCCCCAAGCCCTCGTGGAGGACTTCGAGGGCGTCGCGCGGCAGTGGGGCAGGGGCAAACCAGGCGAAAAGCCGTAGTAGGTCCCCGGCCAGAGGCTGCTGGTTGGTGATCGCTTGGATGGACAGTTGCCAGATCCGGGCGACGGTGCGCTGGTCGTCAGCCTCCTGACCGCTTGCCGTAGCGGCGAACATGCGCCCCGGGTAGCGACGGAGGCGGTTGAGGTAGGCGGCCGGGGTGATGGCAGTGGAATCGATATAGGCGGCGGCCTGTTCCAGGGCCAGGGGGAGGTTTCCCAGCTCGCGCGCGAGGCTGGTCAGGGTTGGCTCGTCGTCGGGTTCGTACGACTCGATGGTGCGCATGAGTAACTCCACTGCGGCGTCGGGAGGCAGGGAGTCCAGGGGGAGGGACTGGGCCAAGCGGCGCCAGCCGGTGGCACGGCGGCTGGTGATGATGTGCCGGCCTGTGGTCACGCCCAGCACTGGGGCCAAGTCGTGCGGCGAGGCGGCATCATCCAGCACGAGGAGCCAGTCCTGGTGGGCCTGCAGCCAACTCAGCGCCCACTCCGCGCGCTCGGTGCTGGTCGATGTCGCCAAGTGTGGGTGGGGGGCGAGCCGGGCGGCAAGGTCGGCGAGCCCGTGCGTAAGGCTGGAGGCGGAGTCGGCGCTGAGCCACCAGACCGGGTTGAGCCGGTGCCGGTGGCGATGGGCGACCTGCAAGGCCAAAGCGCTCTTACCCGTTCCCCCCAGACCATGCACAACCGGCGGTACTGCCGGCGAGGGCTCGGCCAGAGCGGCCTCCAGACGGGCCAGGGGTTCGACGCGGTCGACGAAGTCGGGGTGGGCCGGCGCAGGAAGGTTGGTTGTCCCCCGTGGAGCCGGTACATCGGCCGGCTGCTGAACGGCATCGAGCGACAGATGAACAGTGCGGGCGTCGATTGTGGCGTGTTCGCCGGTAGAAACGATGCCGCTGTTGGAGCCGACAGCGACAGCCCGCTCACCGGAGGCCTCGATAGGGGGCCGCTCACTCATCGTCGGATGTTGGCGCCGTCGCCGGTGCTGATGACGCCGTTGTTCGTCTCCACTGCAACGGCGCCGTCGCCTGATGCAGTGAAGGCGCGGGCGGGCAGAAGCTGAGCCAGTTCGGCAGCCAAAGCGGCGTCCTGCCGCAAAATGCGGCGTACCTGTACACGCAGGGCCGCCTGAGCGTCTTCGTCCTGCGGGTCTGCGGCCACCTCGTCGATAGCCTGCTCCAGCCCGCCTCGGTTCTCCTCCTGTCTCCACAACCGCTGCGCGATGCGCTGACCAAGAGAGACCGTCGCGTCGGCGGCCACATCAGAGGTTCGGTTCACCACGGCTGCACCGTATGCGGCGACGGCGGCAGTGACATACGGCACCACGTCATGGGCTACGGTCAAGGCGTCCACGGCGTTTCCCCTCTTTCGGTCATCCGAGCATGACACGACCTTCTGGACCGGCGGTGTGGCGTGCGAGATCCCGAAGCCGGCGCGGGGCGGGCCAACGGTAGCGTGGGCCTGATGAGCAGCTATTCGGTGACGGTCGGCGAAGAGAGCGTACGGGCCCGTTCCCTCCAGGAGGCGCAGGGAATTGTGATGGAGTACGTCACCGACCTGCTAGCACGCGATCCGGAAGCAGCCTCGCAAGGTGCCTTGATGGCCAACAAGGCGTTCTCTGCTGGAACCGTCGACCAGGCCCTCAACAGTCAGGGCAGTTGGCAGACGGTTATCACTGTTCAGGGCGAACAGGTCAACATCTCGATTGCTAAGCGCCGTTGGTGGCGATGACGAGGCGCCATCGCGCCCACTGCTGCCGGTGGGGAGTGATACGACGAAGTGGTGGGCCAGCCGCCCCTCCCAACCGCTGCCCCCATCGCGCCCCGGTAGTCGCCGAGGAAGCGGAAGTCGTCCGCGTCCGCGCGGTAAAGGTAGAGCCTATGTTCCGACGGCGTGCGGTCGCTCTGGCGGAACCGGATCTCCTTGCTGACGCCGGGGTGGACGGTGGCGGGCAGCCGCACGGTGAGTCCGCGGCGCAGATCGCCGCCCGGATCCAGGGCGCGCAGGCCGCGGGCCACGTAGCCGTTGGCGTCGTACGCCTCGGCGGCGTAGCGCGGGGGCGGGGTGTCGTAGCGGGACCGGTAGCTGGCGGCGAAGGCCCTGGCGCGCAGAGCCGTGGTGGCGTCGACGACGGTGGCGCCGATGATCCAGCCCCGAGCGGCGGGCCCTGCCGCGCGCGGGAACTCCTGTTCGAGCACCGGTTGGAGGGCCAGCCGTGGACCGCGGAAGCCGGCGGCGCGCAGGGCCCGTGCCAGCGGCACCGCGCCGTCCAAGCCGCCGCAGTGCACCACCGCGTCCGCGCCCGCCGCCAGCAACTCGCCCGCCGCCGCGCGCCTGTCGCGCGCCCCGGCGCGCGATGAGGGTGTGGACGGCCACGTCGGTGGCGCGTAGCGCCTGTTGCATGGCGCGCACGGCCGTCCAGCCGAAGTCGCCGGTGGACCGGTCGTCGACGAGCCCGACGGTGCGGGGCCGGGCCTTGCGCGCGAGGTAGGCCAGCAGCGGCACGGTCAGGTAACCGTCGTTGGACCGGGTCGCCAGGTGGGCGCGGCCATCGACGGGGCGGGTCTCCGGCGTGCCCACGGAGTAAGGAACAGCGGGTCCAACGCCGCCTGGGTGGCCACCCGCGGGCCCGTGCACCCGGCGCGGGCCGCCTCCCTGGCCACCTCGACCGCGCCCCGCGCGCCCCCGGCGAAGATGAGGGCGCCCACATCGCGGTCCAGCAACTCCCGCACGACGGGCCGGAAGTCGGGCGGGAGCTTGGGCAGTACGCGGGGCAGCGGGGAACTCCGTCGCGCGCAGCACCCCGATCGCCATCCGCGCGGGCGACCAACTGTAGAAGTCGGTCGCCCGCTCGGAGATGACGCCGACCGGGCCCGCGCGCATCTGCTTGCGCAGGTACAGGCTGACGGGCGCCACGTCCGTGCCGTGTTCCGGCCGGGCGTAGAGCACCGTACGGGCGGCTCGTGGCAGGCCCGGCAGGAAGGCGCCGAACACGGTGCCCACCATGGCCAGGTTCGCCTCGTGGTAGACGGGGGCGGCCTCGGTCGCGCTCTCGTCGGTGGTGGTGCCGATCACGGCGAGCACCGAGCGGTCCTCCGCCAGGGACCGTGCCGCTGCGGCGGTACGCTCCGGGCGCCCCCGTCGTCTGCGGTGCGCAGCCGGGCCTCGTACCGCCGGTCGGGGGGCGCGTTGAACTGCTCGACGGCCCAACTGGGCGCCGGTGCGCTGCGCCTCGCCCTGCGGGGCGTACGCGCCGCTCAGCGCGGCCTGGAGCCCGATGCGGTGCACAGGAAGGCCCGAACAACCGGACGCGCCGTCCTCGTCGTGCTCGCTGTCGCCCCCGCGCAGCGCGGCCCACCCCGCCAGGCCGCCACCGGTGGCGAGCAGTGCGCCCCCGGAGACGGCGAGGAATTGCCGCCGCCCCGGCCCGGAGGGCCCGGGGCCGACCGCACCCGACGCCGTCCCGCCGGCCGCGCCCTGCCCGGTGTCCCCGTCGGCACCGTCACCCGCGTCCGCTCCGTCGGCTCCATTGGCTCCATTGGCTCCATCGGCCGCGCCGCCCCTGTCGGCGGGGTCCGCGCGGCGCGTTCCCGCGTACCGCCCGTGTGCGTCATGCGCCGCACGCGGGCGGTACGCGACCGAGAGCGAGGGCCGTACGGCACCCACCGGTCAGGGTGAGGGCGCCGGCCGAGGGCCCCGCCCCGGAGCCGGACCCCGCCCCGGGCCCCGGCTCCGGGTTACGCCGCCGGCGTCGCCGCGCGTCGGCCGCCCGCCGACGCCACGCCCAGCCAGGTGTGCGGGTTGCTCTGCCAGCACCAGCCCAGCTTCGGGGCCTTCTGGCTGATCCACAGGGCCGGGACCCGGCGGTCGCCGCTGCGCGAGCCGCCCAGCGAGAAGCACTTGTTCTTGACCAGCACTTGCGGGAAGTGCGTGATCAGGGCGATGCCCTCCTCGATGGTGAGCGGGGTGCGGCCCCGGTCGGCGATGGTACGCAGCGCGTCGTCGGGGACGGCGCCGCAGAACTCCTCGCCGCGCTCGACGTCGAGCACCAGATAGGCGTCGTGGCCTGGCAGCGCGACCTCGTCGGTGGCGACGAACCGTTCCAGGGCGCCGGGTTCGAAGCTGCGGTCCACGAAGCCGGGCAGCCGCCCACGGTGCAGCGTGGTGCGCGGCATCGTCTCCTCGATCGGGACGACGCTACGGGTGACGACCAGCACGAACGGCACCCGCCCGGTCACGGCCTCGCCCCCGGGCTCACCCGCCGCGTCTGTCGCTGGGTCGGCTGGGTCCGCCATGTCCGCAGGGTCCGCCATGTCCGCCGCGGCGGCCACGGCGGCCTCGCGTAGCGGGGCGAGGAGGGCGGCGAACCGCTCGGCGTCGAGTCCGGAGGCTGCGGGGTAGCCCAGCTCGATCAGGGTGCTGACCTGGCGGTCGAAGGCGGTCGCGGCGTCGGGGGAGGCATGGGGCGTACGGGGCAAGGAGGTTCCTTCCGAGGGGGCTGGGGTGGAGTGGCTGGGGCTGGGGCTGGACTGGTGGGGGTGCTGCTTACGGGGTGTCAGCGCGGCCGGGGGCGACCCTGGCGAGTGCGCCGGTTTCCAGGGCGCACCACACGGCGCCGTCGTGCGCGGTGATGCCGTGCGGTTCGCAGGCGCGGCTCGGCAGGTCGTACGCGGTGATGTCGCCGTCGGTGGTGATGCGCCCGACTCGGCCGCTGCCCCACTCGGTGAACCACAGCGCGCCGTCGGGGCCCGTGGTGATGGCGTGCGGGCGGGCCGCGCGGTCGGGGAGCGGGTACTCGGTGATCGTGCCGTCCACGGTGATCCGGCCGATCTGCCCGGCCCCGATCTCGACGAACCACAGCGCCCCGTCGGGCCCGGCGGTGATGCCCACGGGGCCCGCGGCCTCGGTCGGCAGCGGGTAGGCGGTGCCCTGGCCGTCGGTGGTGATCCGGCCCACGGCGTTGCCCTGGTTGAGCGTGCACCACAGCGCCCCGTCGGGGCCCGCGACGAGGGCGGACGGGAACGCGCCGGGCGCCGGGTACTCGGTGACGGTGCCGTCCGGGGCGATCCGCGCGACGCGGTCGACGGCGGAGAGCGTGCACCACATCGCCCCGTCCGGGCCGGCCGCGATCCCGTACGGGCCGGCGTCGGCGGTCAGCGGCGCGTACCACCTGACGCTGCCGGCATCGCCCGCAACCTCCGCATCGCCCGCAACCTCCGCGTCGCCCGCAGCCGCCGCGCCACCCGCAACCTCCGCATCGCCCGCAGCCGCCGCGTCACCCGCCGCGCCCGCAACCTCCACGCCGCCCGCGTCGCCGCCCACCGCGATCCGGCCGACGCGGTGCGCGCCGTACTCGGTAAACCACAGGGCACCGTCCGGCCCCGGGGCGATCACCGTCGGGCCCGCGCCGACGGGGTGCGTCGTGACCCGGCCGGCCGCGTCCCGCCGCCCGACGGCGCCCTGGTGGACGAGGGTGAACCAGAGCGCCCCGTCCGGCCCGCTCGCCACCCCGTACGGCCCGGCGTCCGGGCCGCTCACGGTGTACGCGCGCACCGGGTCGGCCAGCCACCGGCCGATCCGGTCGAGCACCACCCCGCCCGGCTCGGACAGGTGGAAGGCGTGCTGCATGTCCTCGTACGCGTCCAGGCGTACGCACACCCCGGCCGCGTCGGCCGCCTCGGCGAAGCGGCGGGCGTCGTCGTAGAGCACCTCGTCCGTGCCGACGGCCACCAGCAGCGGCGGCAGCCCGTGCAACGTCCCGTACAGCGGTGACTGGGGTGCCTCGCGCGGGCTCGCGCCGGCGAGGTAGTCGGCGGCGACGGCGGTGAGGACGGCGCGGCTCAGCACGTCGCGGCCGTCGGCCGCGTCCAGCGAGGCGCCGGTCAGCGCGAAGTCGGTGATCGGCGAGATCGCGACCGCCGCCCCCGGCACCGGCCCGCCGGTCCGCGCGATCTCCAGCAGGGCGGAGAGCACGAGGGTGGCCCCGGCCGACTCGCCGACGAGGGCGATGTCCGCGGCGGGCACGCCGGCGTCCAGCACCGCACGCCAGGCGGCCAACACGTCGTGCAGCGCGGCGGGGTAGGGGTGGGCGGGCGCCAGCCGGTAGTCGACGCGCAGCGTCGGCCGCCCGGTCGCCCGCGACAGCCGGTAGGCCAGCACGCGCTCGGCCTCGGGCCTGCTGTGCGCGAACCCGCCGCCGTGTACGTAGATCACCGCGCCGCCCCGCGCGCCGGGCGCCCGCACCCAGTCGCCGCGCACGTCCGTCTCGCGCCCGTCGGCGTCGCCCACCGTGGCGTCGCGCACGTCGGCGTCGGCCGGGAGCGGCCCGGCGGCGAGCGAGACGGCGCGGAGCGCGTCGACGCTCTCGCGGTCCGCGCCCGCTCGGCCGGGCGCCGCGGGAATGGCAGTGACGTGCAGCAAACAGTCCTCCGTGGGTGCGTGGCGCGCGTATGCGTCGTGGACATCGCTCAGCCCCGGTAGACGCCCGCGGCGCGCGACTGCGCGGCGCTTGGCCCACCGGGAAGTTTACGACGAAGGTAAACTTACACACGAGCCATCCGGGGTGTCAACGTATTTATAGAACGAGGGTAAGGTTCCCTCATGGGTATCGAGTCGAGCACGACGAAGAGCGCGGCCCCGGGCCTGCGCGAGGCGAAGAAGCGCGAGACGCGGCAGGCCATCTCCGACCACGCGACCAGACTCTTCGTCGAGCGCGGCTTCGAGCGCACGACCATCGCCGAGATCGCCGACGCCGCGCGCGTCGCCAAGAAGACCGTGACCAACTACTACCCGCGCAAGGAAGACCTGGCCCTGGACCACCAGGACGCGTTCGTCGCCTCCCTCGCCCGCCACGTCGCCGACCGCGAACCCGGCGAGTCGGCCCTCGCGGCGCTGCGGCGCGCGTTCCTGGCGGCGGTCGCCGCCCAGGACCCGATCGCCGGCTTCGCCGGGCCGGCCTTCACCCGCATGATCGCGGAGAGCCCCGCGCTGACGGCGTGCCTGCGCGGCCTGCACGACCAGCGCGAGGAGGCCCTGGCCGCAGCCCTCGCCGAGGCCACCGGGGCCGCCCCCGACGCCATCGCCCCGCGCACGGCCGCGGCCCTCATCGGCGGCGTGCACCGCGTCCTGTTCCGCCGCATCCAGGACCTCACGCTCGCGGGCCGCGACAACGCGGAGATCGCGGCCCTGCTGGAACCCGAGGCCGTCCAGGCGTTCGCCCTCCTCGAACCGGCCCTGGCGGACTACGCGCGAGCCTGACGCCCCGCCCCGGCGGGCCGCCGACCACCCCGAACGGGCCGCCCGCCCGGCCGTCGCCGAGGCCGCGATCCCCGGGCTCTCCCCGTCGCCGCCGCTGCTCGGCGGCGGCGAGGCCAACGACCGCCTCTGGCACTTCGTGTTCAACCGACTCGCCGGCGTCAACGAGGAGTGGGTCCGCGGGCGGAAACACCTCCACTTCGGCGACCAGTTGGCGACCAAGGCCACCCGGCCGCTGCCCGGCCACGCCGTCCAGCACCACGCCGTCCAGCACCACGTCGACGTGCTCGCCGCCGATCCCGAGGCCCTGCGGTGCGGCTTCGCGTGCTACCGCGCGCTCGACACGACCACCGCCCAGAACCACGAGCGCGCGACCCGCGAGCAGTCCCTGCCCGTCCTGGCGATCGGCGGAGCGGACAACCCGGGCGCGGTGGTCGGCGCCACGATGCGGCCCGTCACCGACGACCCGCGTGCCTCGCTTTCCCCGAGTGCGGCCCCTACCCCGCTGAGGAGGCCCCGGAGGCGATGCCGTCCGCCCTCGCCGACCTCCTGGCGCCCTACCGCACCCGGTAGTCGGCCCACCACGTCTCCCGCGACCCCTTGCCCTGGAGTCCACTCCAAGGCATACCGTGCCGGCGCATGGACATGCGCTACCGCCCGCTGGGGCGTACGGGGATCGACGTCAGCACGTACTGCCTGGGCACCATGATGTTCGGCTCCGTGGGCAACCCGGACCACGCCGCGTGCGCGCGGATCGTGCACTCCGCGCTCGATCGCGGAATCAATATCATCGACACGGCCGACATGTACTCCGCCGGCGAGTCCGAGACCATCGTCGGCAAGGCGCTGCGGGGCCGCCGCGACGACGTCGTCCTCGCCACCAAGGTGCACTTCCCGATGGGCGAGGGCCGCAACCGCGGCGGCAACTCACGGCGTTGGATCACGCGGGCCGTCGAGGAGAGCCTCACCCGGCTCGGCACCGACTGGATCGACCTCTACCAGGTGCACCGGCCCGACCCGGACACCGACATCGAGGAGACCCTGTCCGTCCTCGGCGACCTCGTGCGGCAGGGCAAGATACGCGCGTTCGGCTGCTCCACCTTCCCGGCCGAGGAGATCGCCGAGGCGCACCACGTCGCCGAACGCCGCGCCCTGCCCCGCTTCCGCACCGAGCAGCCGCCCTACTCGCTGCTCGCCCGTGGCGTGGAGACCTCGGTGCTGCCGACCTGCCAGCGGTACGGCATGGGCGTCCTGACCTGGAGCCCGCTCGCCTCGGGGTTCCTGACCGGCGCGTACCGCAAGGGCCGACCGATCGACATGACCACCGGCCGGCCCGCGCTGCACCCGGCCCGCTTCGACCCGACGCTGCCGGAGAACGCGGCCAAGCTGGACGTGGTGGAACAACTCGTCGAGGTCGCCGACGACCTCGGCCGCACGCTCCCCGAACTCGCCATCGCCTTCCCGCTCGCCCACCCCGCCGTCACCTCGGTCATCGTCGGCCCGCGCACCCAGGAGCAGTTGGACAACCTGTTGGCGGGAGCCGATCTCACCCTGGACGACGCGACCCTCGACCGCATCGACACCATCGTCCCGCCCGGCACCGACCGCTACCGCGCCGACGGCGTCTGGCGCCCCACCTCCCTGACCGACCCGAACCAACGCCGCCGGCCGGTGGCGGGTCGGGCGGCGGGGGAGTAGCGGCCTGCCGGCACTCGCGCCGCTAGGGGAGAGGTGGCGGCTGGTTGGCGGCGAACCGGGCGATGGCCGCGCGGAGGGGGCCCGCCGCCTGTTCGGGTGTGGTGCGGGTGTCCAGGCCCAGCACCTCGATGCGCCCCAGCACCCCACGCGGGCCCTCGATCCGCAGCAGGTGACGCGTCGGCCCGTCGGGTGCGGGGTGGACGATCAGGGCCAGTGGGGTCGAGGGGTCGGTGTACCCGGCGATGTAGGTGAGAAGTTGATGCCGGTCGCTCGGCTTGACCGTGCCGTCCTGGTACGCCTTGTATTTCGCGTCCACGACCAGGTAACGCGCCATACCGGCCGTGTCGGGTGACGGGGGAAAAGCCAGGAGTGCGTCGGGCCGGAACGGCCTCATCGCCGTGCCCTGACCGGTGGCGCCGGGGGCGGCGCCCTCGCGCGTGGTGTGAATGCCTCCCTCGCCCGGCTGTGCGCGCCGACCTCCGTGGGCCACCGCCGCGTCGGCGGCCATGCGGTGCACCACGTTCTCCCACAGCACGTTGAGGTTGAGCAGCAGACTCTTGGCGGCGAACCCGTACGGGTCCAGTAGGTCCCGTACCCCGCCGTCGCCCAGCACCATCCGAGCCCAGGCGTGGGCTGGGCGGTAATGGTCGTTCAGCCGCGTGTACTGCCCGCGTGCGAGCAGGGGTAGCGCGTCGCGTGTGCGTGGCAGCGCGGGGAACTGGCCGGCGGCGTCCAGGAGGGCCTGGGTCGTGCGCGGGTCCGTCGAGTTCTGCGCCGCGCGGGCCAGCGCGGCCCCGCACACCAGGTTCTCCCAGCCGCCGTCCTCGTACTCGAACGTGCGCGTGTGGAGGCGGTCGATCGCGCCGAAGCGACGAGTGGCCTGGGCCATCACATCCAGTCGGCCGCGCAGAGTGGTGTCCACGCGGCTGCGCCGCACATAGTCCCGGCGCAGGCCCCGGCGGAGTAGGAGCCGGCACTCGTGCAGCAGGGCCGCGGGCACCAGCCCCGCGTACCCGTCCTTTCCCAGGGGCCAGTTGCGGAGCGAGTCGACCGGTTCGCGTTGGCCGTGCGCGTAACAGAGCCAGTCGATCAGCCGCTTGCCGTCGATAGTGAACTTGGGCCGCAGCACCAGCCGTATCCGGTCGAGCTGAAGCACCCCGGTGGTCGAGTTCGTCCGCAGTACGTAGCCGTCGCGCGTGTCCGTGACGCGCACCGCCTTCGTTTTCTCCAGCACGCTCAGGTCGCGCTGGCTCAGTCTGGCGTGGGGGACGGTGACCGCGGAGTGTTCCCGCAGTTTCACCTCGGATCGGTCCACGAAGGGGAGCACGCCACTACTCTCCGGTCGGTACGGTGTCGTCGTCCTCACCGGCGACGCGCCCAGCCACGAACTCGTCGGCCAGTATCCCGGGCAGGTCGTGCGGGTTGGTGTGGACGACCCGGCCGCTGTGGTCGTCCACCAGCGAGCCCAGCACGCTGCGCAGCAGATCGGGCTGGCCCAGGCAGTAGTCGGCCACCAGCGGGACGATCTCGTGGTGGAAGGCGTGGGCGAGTTGCTCCGCGGTGCCGATCGGCTCGTCGTCGGCGAGCAGGTAGGACTGGCCGAGCAGGTGATCGGGACCGAAGGCGGACTCGAGCTTGTCGTTGAGCCCCTCAAGCAGGCTGGCCAGGCCGAGGCCGCCCACCTCGCCGTCGAGTACGTCCAGGTCCGGGGGTACGTCAACGAAGGCGAACCGGCGCCGGATGGCGGCGTCGATGTGGCCCACGCTGCGGTCGGCTGAGTTCATCGTGCCGATGATCCGCACGTTCGCTGGCACGGTCTGCTGCCGACCGCTGGTGGGCAGGGTGATCGGGATCGAGTCGCGCTTGTCGAGCTCGAGCAGAGTGATCAACTCGCCCAGGATGCGCGGCAGGTCGCCGCGGTTGATCTCGTCCACGACGATCAGGTACGTCTCGTCCGGCGCGGTCTGGGCCGCCGCGCACACTCGCCGGAACAGCCCGTCCGTCATGGCCAGGCGCAACCCCGCCGCGCCCTGCGCGGCAACCGGCTTGAACCCCTCCACGAAGTCCTCGTACCCGTAGGAAGGATGGAACGTCACCATGGTCAACCGGGCTGCCGGCGCGCCGGCCGGCACCTCCGACAGCTCGGCCAGCGCCGTGGCGCGCTCCTGCGGCGGGGCGTCGATCTTGTCGGCCCGCCCGGCGATGGCGAGTGCCACGCTGAGCGCCAGCCGCGTCTTGCCCGTCCCGGGCGGGCCCTGCAGGATGACCTGTCCCTTGTGCTGGAGCAGGTCTCGCACCGTGCGCACGGCGGTGGGCAGTTCGATGTCCGCACCGGCCGCCGGCTCGGCACTGCCCTCCACCACGCTGCCGCGCCCGCGCCGAATCTCCTGCCACAGCGTGGCGGGCACCTTCGCGAACGTCTGCTGCCAGGCGTGCCGCGGCGAGTCGAAGTGTTGGGCGTACGAGGTGTCCCAGGCCACGCCCACCGTGTGCCGGTAGCGGGACACGTCGGTGGCGTAGGAGTAGCCGTCGGTGACCGAGCCCACGGCCAGCACCTCCGACTTGCCTCGGTTGGCGACGATCACGTCACCGGGCTCCAGGTCACGGAAGGCGAGCAGTTGCCGGGCCAGCCGCAGGTTGCCGCCGGCGCTGTGCGGCCAGTGCTGGTCCAGCGCCTCCTTGAGCTCCTGGTCGCTCTCGTACTGGCCGAGGCTGCCGACCTCGTCCCAGCCGGTACGCATCCGGGCATTGGCCAGGCAGTCGCCCCAGAGCTTGGCGCCACTGCCCGGGGCGATCTTCCAGATCACCCGGTCCCGCGGGCGCGGGTCGTGGAACGCGTACAGGTACGCCATCACCTCGTGCGGGTGCCACCCGTCGAACTCGGGCACCGCCCGCACCAGGGCGAGCAGCTCGCGGTTGGCCTGCCAGGTCCGTACGCCCGAGGAGTGTTGGCGCGGCCTGCCGCCCAGCAGCTCCGTGAAATGCCGCACGTGCGCGGCGGAGAAGATCGGCAGGAACGCGTCGGGGAAGTAGAGCGCCAGCGCCTTGGTGGTCAGGGCCTGCCCGTAGGAGAGCGCCTCCAACTCGTCGATGCGCTCGTACGCGCCCGCGCGAGCGGCCTCGAAGGCGGCCACGAACTCGCCGCGCAACCGCCTCCACGCCTCCTCGACGCCGAGCGTGCGCAGCGCGGCGGGCACCACGCGCCACTCGCCGGTCCGGTGCTGGAAGATGATGTGCTTGGCCGCGCTGCCGCCCCGGATGCTGCCGAAGGCGCTGGTCCCGTACTCAAGGAGGCGGCAGAAGGTGTACGTCGTGGTGCGGTGGGTGGCGGGGCCCAGCGCGTACTGCTCCAGGCGCAACTGTGGCCACGACTCCAGCGGGAACATGTCCAGCACCCGGCGGCGATCCACCTCCGCCTCGTTGGCCCGCCTGCTACCCGCCCGGTTGAAGCGCGCGACGCGCTCCGCGATGCCGTCCCTGAACTCCCCGCCCAACGTCATGCGGGGCATTCTCGCCCAGCGACCCTGATCAACCCAACGCCCCCACTCGTACGCCCGGAACCCCCCACGCACCCCGCCCCCGCTCCGGCCAGCGGCGGGAGCGGGGGCGGGGCGGTGGGGCTCAGGTGATCAGAAGCCGGGCCAGCGTCAGCGGCCCGTAGTCGGGGCGGCGGTCGGGGACGGGAGGCGGACCGACTTCTGCTGCTTGGGCTCGGGGGCCTGGCAGGTGAGGTCCTTGGCCGGGAGCTTGCCGGTGGTCAGGTACGTGGTGGCCGTCTTGTCGGCGCACGAACCGGAGCCGTAGATGCCGTGGCCCTCGCCGCCGGCGACGGTGACCATCCGGGAGCCCTTCATGGCCCGGTGCGCGCCGACGCCGCTGGGCAGCGGGGTCTGGGAGTCCCACTCGTTCTGCAGGATCAGCGACGGCACCCTGTTGTTGACCTTGGTGGCCGGCTCGCTGCCCTTGCCCCAGAAGGCGCACGGGGTGATGTTGGACGCGAAGTCGCCGTACAGCGGGTACTTCGCCTTGTTGCGGATCGCGTCGTGGCGGTACGTCTCGGGGTCGCGCGGCCAGTTGCGGGTGTCGGCGCACACGACGGACCAGAAGGACGCCGTCCCGTTGTCCTCGGCGGCGGCGGCGGCCGTCCGGCCGAACGTCGGCGGAGCCGCGGGCTTGAGGATGTCGGGCAGCCGGGCCAGGCGCGGCTTGCCGCTGTCGGCGGCCTTCTTCAGCTCGACGACGGCCTCGGCGGCCTCGCGCACGCTGAAGAAGACGGCGCGGCCGGCCCGGATGTCGTCGCCGGTGATCTTCTGGCCGTCGATGACGATGGGGTCGCGGTCGGCCCGCGCGACCAGCTTCCAGAACGTCCCGCGCACCTCGCGCGGGGTCTTGCCGAGCGCGTACTTCGCGTTGCGTTCGGCGGTCCACCGGGTCCACCGGTCGAAGGCCGGCTCGGCGCCCTCCGCCCAGATCTGGATCATCCCGCGCCAGATCCGCTGCGGGTCCACCGCGCTGTCCAGCACGAACCGGTCGGCGCGCGCGGGGAACATCTGCGCGTAGACCGCGCCGAGGTAGGTGCCGTACGAGTACCCCAGGTAGGAGACCTTCTTCTCGCCGAGCGCGGCGCGGATCGCGTCCATGTCGCGGGCGGTGTTGCGGGTCGTCAGGTGCGGCAGCTTGGACCCGTTACCGGCGGCGCACTTCTTCGCGACGGTGCGGGCCCACCGCACGTCGCTCGGGAAGGTGGCCGCCTTGTACGGGCGCTCCCACACCTGCTCCTCGTACGACAGGCCACAGGTGACCGGCGCGCTCTGGCCGACGCCGCGCGGGTCGAAACCGATCAGGTCGTAGCGGCTCTTGACCGACTTGGGCAGTTGCTCGCTCATGTACACCGGCATGTCCAGGCCCGCGCCGCCGGGTCCGCCGGGGTTCAGCAACAGCACGCCGCGCCGCTGGTCCGGCGCGCTCGCCTTGATGCGGGATATCGCTATGTCGAGCTTCTTGCCCTGGGGCCGGTCGTAGTCGAGCGGCACCCTGACCGTGGCGCACTGGAAGGTGGCCGGCGCCTCGGGGTCGCACCGCTTCCAGTCGAGCTTCTGCTGGGCGAAGTGCTGCTGCGTGGCGGCGCGCGGCGCGCCGGCGGTGTCCGCCGCGGTGGCCGTGGTCGGGGCCAGCGCGGGAATCAGCGCGGCGACCGCGCTCGCTGCGATGAGGGAGGCGGCTGGTCGTCTGTTGCGCACGGGTGGGGGCCCTCCTGTCGGTGGTTGTCGTACACATCAACCCTCTCGCGTACGACAGTTCGGACGGAACCCGTCTGTCGGACGGGGCGGACTCCACCCGTGGATGGACGACAGGCCCGCCGACTGGTCCCACGGTCGTAGTCGCCGGCTCGGCGGGCGGGGGAGCGGGCCAGTCCGGAACGGCGCGTCGGGTGTGACGCGGGCCCGTCCGCGATGCGGGCGCCGGCAGGGGGCGCGCGGCCCCGGGGGCCGCCTCCGCACTAGGATCGGGCGTGCTGCACCGACGATGGACACCGCTGGCAGGAGGCTTTTCATGGCGCAGGTTACGTTGAAGGGGAACCCGGTCCAGGTCACCGGCGAACTGCCCGAGACGGGTGCCCAGGCACCCGCGTTCAGCCTGGTGGGCGAGGGTCTGGCGGACAAGACGCTGGCCGACTACGCGGGCCAGCGCAAGGTTTTGAACATCTTCCCGAGCGTGGACACCCCGACCTGCGCGAAGTCCGTGCGCGAGTTCAACGCGCGGGCCGGCAAGCTCGACAACACCGTGGTGCTCTGCATCTCCGCCGACCTGCCCTTCGCCCAGGGCCGGTTCTGCGGTGCCGAGGGCCTGGAGCAGGTCAAGACCCTGTCCACGCTGCGTGGCCGCGAGTTCCTCGACGCCTACGGCGTGGCCATCGCGGACGGCCCCATGGCGGGCCTGGCCGCGCGCGCCGTTGTCGTGCTCGACGAGAACGACAAGGTCCTCCACACGGAGCTGGTCGGCGAGATCGCCGACGAGCCGGACTACGACGCCGCGCTCGCCGTCCTGAGCTGACCCTCACCCGGCAGCCCGCACCGGGCCCCGCCCCGACCGCACACCAGGGTCGAGGCGGGGCCCTGTGCGTGGGGGCCTGGGCGTGGGGCCCTGTGCGTGGGGCGGAGGGGTCTGCGGATCGCGCGTGGCCCGCATCGCGACGGCCCGGGTGCGCGGGGGCCAGAGGCGTGCCGGCCTGGGGGCCACGCGTACCAGGCGGGCCCCGGTACGCGGAGCAGCGCGGCCGTTACGATGACGGCGTACCGCATCGCGTGGCGGCCTGTTCCCCTGACGTTCTCCCAGGAGGCCCAGCCATGCCCGCACGCCCCGCGGACCACCCCGCCCCTCGCGTACGCCCGTTCCGGCGTTCCGACCGCGATCAGCTCACCGACCTGCTCAACCGGCACGCCGCCGCGGTGCTCCCCGGGGTGTCCGCGTCCGTGAACACCGTGCTCGGGAGCCTGGAACAGCGCCCCGACGAGTACGTCACCGACCCGTGGGTCGCCGACCGGGCCACGCTGGTGGCCGAGGACCGCTCCCGCCTGGTGGCCGCCGCCCACCTGCTGCGCTACCGCGACGACGCCGACGTGGACCCCTCCTACCGTGGGTCCGGCTCGGTCGAGTGGTTCCTCCACGTGCCGGCGGCGGCCGGCTCGGCGGACCACCTGATGGCCGCCTGCCTGGCCCAACTCGCGACCTGGAACACCCGGCTGTGGCACGCGGACGGCAACCTGCCCGTGCCCGGGGTGTACGGCGTGCCGGGGCCGTGGCCGCATGTACGGGCGCTGTACGAACGCGCCGGGTTCCGCCACACCGGCGGCACCGAGACCCTGCTGCTCGCCACGGTCCGCGAGCTGCCAACCGGGCCCACGCCGCGCGGGCTCACCGTCGACCGCACCCTCGGCGACCTGGGCACCCGCTTCACGGCCCGACGCGACGGCCACACCCTGGGCCACCTGGAGGTGGACACCGGCCTGGAGCGGGCCGAACGCCGCCCCCGCGACGGGGCCCTGGCCGACCTCGCCGACCTCGACCTGCCCGACGACGCCCCGGACGAGGTGTTCGCCGCCCTCCTGACGCGGGCCGCCGAGTGGCTGCGCTGGTGCGGCGCGGACCGGGTGCTCGCATACGAGGACGACGCCGCCGGCGCGGAGGCCGCCACCGACGCCGAAGCTCGGGAGGCCGAGCGGCTGCGCCGGCACGGCTTCGCCGAGGTGACGCGTACCGCGCGGGGCTGGACGCGGGCGCGGTCCTAGGCCGGCGTCGGCCCGGCGGGTCCCGGATGTGACCCGGTCGGCTCCTCGTCCAGTTGGGTCGCCGGGTCCGCCAACCGGACGGAGGTGAGGGCGGGTAGGGCGGCGACGGGCAGCAGCAGGCCGCTCTGCCCGTCCTCGGCGCGGGCCAGGACGAGACCCGCGAGCCCGCCCGTACGGGAGAAGGCCGGTGCGCCGATCAGGCCGTACACCACCTCGCCGGCCACCCGTAGCCAGTCGCCGGAGCGGCCCCTGACGTCGAGGACGCACGAGTAGGGTCCGTCCACCGAATACGCGCTCACCAGGAGTTGGCGGCCGGGGCGGGGGAACCGGTCGAAGGTCAGCGGCTGCTCGGGTACGGGGACGGGCTCGGCGAGGCGCAGCACCACCAGGGGTGCGAGGTGCCGGCGCCGGTGCCGGCCGAGCATCGGTGCCGCAAGCGTCTCGACCGGCGTGGCCCGTACCGTGCGCTCGGCGGCGACCACGTACAGCTCGGCTTCCGGATCGTCGTCGGGGTCGGAGGGCACTCTCAACGCGGTGATGACCGTCCGGGAGTCCAGCAGCAGGCCGCTGCCCAGATGGTCCTCCCCATCGTGCACCCGAACGCTCACCGCCGCGACCATCTCCTCGTCCACCTGCCAGTCGTCCGCGTTCACGGTGACGCTGCCGTGCACGTGGCCGATCTGGTAGACCGAGTTGACCGGCGCCGAGCCGGGCGCGGCCATGAACCGGTTGTGCACCTCGGCACCCGCGGTCCCGGCCGACTCGCTCTCCTCGGGGACGCGGGTCACCTCGGTCGCGCGGTGCACCACCTCCGGCAGGAGCGCGTCCTCACCCGCCTCGCCCGACCCGCCCTCGGCCTCCGCGAGTTGGCGCTCCAACTGCTCGCAGCGCTCCTCCGCCCGTTGGTGCCGCTCCCGTACCCGGGCCAGCTCCTCCCTGAGCTCGCGCACCTCCTCGCGGAGCCGCGCCTGTTCGTCGGCCCGCTCGCCGGCGGCGGCGTCACCCAGCGGCTCGGACGACGCGGACGCGGTGGCGGACGCCTGGAGTTCGTGGAAGCGCAGCTGGAGGTCGCGTACGCGGTGCTCGCGGTCCTGGAGCGCGTCCTCCAACCAGCGCTCGCGGGCCGCCGCCCGGCGCGCCTCCTGGTCGGCCTCGGCCAGCTTCCGTTCCAGCAACTGCACTTTGTGCGCGGGGGACTTGCTGCCGTTCAGCGCCGCGTTGTGCAGATCGCGGAGCATGCCGATCGTCTCCTCGGTCGGCACGGCGCCCCGCTCCTCGGCCACGTCGTGCAGCAGGTTGAGGACGAACTCCCACGGCGGCATGCGGCTGCCGCTCAGATAGCGGGAGACGGTGGAGGAGTCGTACGCGCGGCGGGCCGCGTACCGCCGGGTCGAGACGCCCAGGCCCAGGAACAGGTCCCGCAACGCGACGGCCAGCGCCGCCACTTCGGGCCCCACGCCCTGGTTGACCGGCTTCAGTTCGCTCATCGTGCCCGCCGCCCCCCGATCCCTCCGCGCCGCACCCACGTGCCGTACGCGCCTCGCGCTGCCCCGTCTCGTACGCGCGCGCTGCCAGTGTCGTACGTGGCTCCCGCGCGCGTGCTGCCAGCCAACCGGCAGCACCGCTGCGCCTGCCGCAGCACCCCGCCCCGCCGCGAGGCTTGACCACATCGTCACAGACGCCTTGCCCACCGTGAACGGGGACTTCGCCATGAGCCAGCGCACCAACCGGTCCCGGCGCACCAGCCGGACCCCCAGCGCCCGCCCTACCCGACCTGACCGCCGCACCAGTCGCACCCACCGCGTCCTGCGCGCCCACCGCGTGCACGACCTGATCGTCTTCCTGGCCGTGCTCGGCACCGCCGTGGGGCTCGTGCTCGGCGGCGTCGCGCCGGAGTCGCTGGCGACGATCGCCGTCGCGGTCTCCGGCCTGTACGCCGCCTGGCGCGGCGGCGGCGACCGCTCGCGGTCGCCGGAGGGCCGGTGAGGCCGCCGGCGGGCGGACAGCGTGGCAGGTAGCGCTCGCCTGTTTCCGCGCTGTGTTGGTCGCCTTTTCTCGGCCGGGTTGATCGCCCTTTTCCGGCCGGGGAGACAGCGCTCCGGAGTATGCTGAGAGGTTAAGGCCGCAGGAAATCGAGGGTTTCTGTCAGCCATCGCTTCTGACCGATTCACGGCGATGGAAGGACGATTTCACCATGGCGTGGGAACACAATGTGCCGAGCGCCGGGCAGGTCACCGCATCCACGGACACCAGCCCCACAAGTTGGTACACGGCACATGACAATGTGCAGCATCTGGCTTACGTGGGATCGGATCAGCAGGTTCATGAATGCTTCTTCCGATTCGACCCAGGGCCGGAGGGCTTCCGCTGGGAGCACAACGTGCCGAGCGCGGGTCACGCCGCCGCGTCCGCGCACGCGGGTCCGACGAGCTGGTACACGGCGACGGACGACGTACAGCACATCGGCTACGTGGGCACGGACCAGCGGATCCATGAATGCTTCTTCCGATTCCGCCCCGGGGCGGGCGGATTCCGTTGGGAACACAATGTCCCCAGCGCCGATCACACCAGTTCCGTGGCGAACGCCGGCCCCACGAGTTGGTTCACCCCGGCGGACAACGCGCAACACATCGCGTACGCGGGCACGGATCGCCAGATACACGAGTGCTTCTTCCGGTTCAATCCGGGACCGGGCGGTTTCCGATGGGAGCACAACGTCCCGAGCGCCGGGCAGGCCGCCGTGGCGGCGGACAGCGGCCCGACGAGCTGGTACACGGCCACCGACGACGTGCAGCACATCGCCTACGTCGGCGCTGACCAGGACATCCACGAGTGCTTCTTCCGGTTCCACCCCGGCCCGGAGGGTTTCCGTTGGGAACACAACGTGCCCAGCGCCGGCCAGGCCAAGGCCGCGCCCGGCACCAGTCCGACCAGTTGGTACACGGCGACCGACGACGTGCAGCACATCGCGTACGTGGGCGCTGACCAGCAGGTCCATGAGTGCTTTTTCCGGTTCAATCCGGGGCCGGGGGGATTTCGGTGGGAGCACAATGTGCCGAGCGCCGGTCAGGTGGGGGCCGCGACGGGAACGAGCCCGACGAGTTGGGTGACGCGATCGGACAACGCGCAGCACATCGGCTACGTGGGCACGGACCAGCAGATTCACGAGTGCTTCTTCCGGTTCAATCCGGGACCGGAGGGTTTCCGCTGGGAACACAATGTGCCGAGCGCGGGTCAGGTAAGCGTCGCGGCCGGGACCAGCCCCACGAGTTGGGTGACGCGATCGGACAATGTCCAGCACATCGCGTACGTGGGCACCGACGGGCATATCCACGAATGCTTCTTCCGACTGCCCGGGGAGGACGTCTCACTTGACTACTTCACCTTCGCCGGCGACATCTCGGCGGCGCATCGCGTGAAGCTGATCGACCGGCACAGGTTCGCACTGGCGCAGATCGGCGGCTGCGGCAACCTGACCCCGGACGAGCGGCGTCGCCTGCGGCAGACGTACAACCGACCCGTGCACCACACCACGCTCGACAAGCCGGGGACAAACGCCAGCGCGCGGGTCGGGGGATCGCAGGTGAACGTCAATTTCGGCGTGCTGTTCCCCCAGGGCGACGAGGAGATCTCGCAGACGCTCATCCACGAGATGACGCACTGCGCGGGTTTCTCCCACCCCACCCGGCGCGACCCACCCGCGGGTAGCAGTTGTGCCGCCCCCGATCCCGCCGTCTTCGACTGCCCGAACGACAACGGCGTGTACTACGGCACGCCCCCGCTGCGCGCCGAGTTCTGCATCGCCGGTGACCAGAGCGACGTGGTCGCCAGGCTGGAAGCCAAGGCGGACCAGGAGAGCTGCGTCATCGACGAGACGGGCGTGGCCACGCTCACCACGACCAGCGGGCGGTGACGCCGGGGCACACCGGGTCGGCCCGGTGCCGGCCGTGACGCGGGGAGACCGGGTCTTAGGGTGAGGCCATGTCGTCCCCTCGACACCCGGCCGCGCCCCGCCCGGTCGTCCCCCATCCGGCCACACCCCACCCGACCGAGGCGCCCCGCCAGACCGCCGCGCCCCGCCCGACCAGGGCGCCCCGTCCCGCCGGGGCCTCGCGTCCGGCCGGCGCGTCCCGTGCGCCGGCCGGACGACCCGTGCGCGAGACGCGGTCGCTGCCGGTGGTCGCCGCGGGGGCGGTCGAGGTGCCGTTCGCGATCCAGCCGTACGACGAGGTCGTCGCGCACGACACCACGTGGGGCGAGCACTCGCACCCGTTCCACGAGCTGCTGTGGAACGAGCGCGGCGCGTCCAGCGCCGTGGTCGGGGCGCGGGTGTGGACGATCACGCCCGCGCTCGGCCTGTGGATGCCGGCCGGCACGCTGCACTCCGGTTCGGCGATCGCGGGGACCTGGTTCCGGGCGAGCTTCTTCGGCTTCCACACCACGCCCTCGCTCTCCGACACCCCGGTGGCCGTCGAGATCACCCCGCTGCTGCGGCTGCTCCTTGAGCGGCTGTGCGAGCCCGGCCTGTCCGCCTCGTCGCGGAAGGTCACCGAGGCGCTCGTACTCGACGTGCTCGAACCCTCGCCGCGCGAACTCCTCGTCCAGGCGCCCACCTCGGCCCTGCTGCGCCCGATCGCCGACGCGCTGCGCGCGGACCCCGGCGACCAGCGCACCCTGTCACAGTGGGCGGCGGAACTGGCCGTGAGCGCGCGGACGATCAGCCGGGCCTTCGTCGCGGAGACCGGCACCAGCTTCGCGCGCTGGGTCGCCTCGGCCCGGGCGCAGCACGCCGTGGCGCTGCTGGCCCGGGGCTGGGAGGTGGAGGCCGTTGCGGCGGAGGTGGGCTACCGGTCGGCGAGCGCCTTCGGGGCGGCCTTCCGCCGGACCACCGGCCTCACCCCGGGCGCGTTCCAGATCTCCTGACCGGCCGGGGGAGCGGGCCGGGGATCAGCCGCCGAGCGAGCGGGCCCCGAGTCAGGCTCCCCGAGAGGGTCCCGTGACCGGCTCCCGAGCGGCCTTCGGGTCCGGCCCCCGAGCGGGTCCCGCGACCGGCTCCCGAGCGGCCCATGCGCGGGGCCTCCCCCCGCCCTTCCTCGGACGTCCACGGCCCTCCGTACGCCACCCACACCCCCACCACCCACACCCCCACCACCCACACCCCCATCACCCCACCCGGCGCGACTTTTTCGGACAGGGCAGACCCGTCCGCAGGCCGCATTTCCCCATGCGTGCCTTGGGCTCGTGTCCGGATCGCTACATCGGCTGTCTCGTAAGACTGGTTGCGACAGTGATCGGCGACCTCTTAAGGTGCGAAGGCAAGGCTTACCTAAGTGCTTGTGTTCGACAGTGGTGCACTACTCCACGACGGCCTCCCCGGACCCAGGCGTGCGAGGACCGGCACCTGGCCATCCGGATCAGTGGGGTTCGACCATCATGCGTTCCATTCGCTTGCGCCTGTTCACCGCGGCAGCCGCGACCGCCGCGCTTCTGACCGTCGCGGCCTGCGGCGGCTCCTCCTCGGACGGTGACGACGCCAAGGCCGACGACACCAAGGGCTCGGCCTCCGCGGGGGCCGACGGTTCCGCGTCCAGTGACGGGCCCGTCGCCGACGGCACGTTCCCGATCACCATCAAGCACGCCCTGGGCAAGACGACCATCAAGAAGAAGCCCGAGCGTGTCGCCACCGTCAACTGGGCCAACCACGAGGTGCCGCTGGCGCTCGGCGTGGTCCCCGTCGGCATGGCCAAGGCCGACTTCGGTGACGACGACGGCGACGGGGTGCTGCCCTGGGTGGAGAAGAAGCTCGACGAACTGGGCGCCAAGACGCCGGTCCTGTTCGACGAGAACGACGGCATCGACTTCGAGGCCGTCGCCGACACCCAGCCGGACGTCATCCTCGCCACCTACTCCGGCATGACCAAGCAGGACTACGAGACGCTGAGCGAGATCGCCCCCGTGGTGGTCTACCCGGACGCCCCGTGGGCGACGCCGTGGCGCGAGATCATCCGGTCCAACAGCAAGGCCATCGGGCTCGCCGGCAAGGGCGAGGCGATGATCAAGGACCTGGAGGGGGAGATCGCCCGCACGGTCGCCAAGTACCCGCAGCTCAAGGGCAAGTCGGCGATGTTCATGACGCACATCGACCCGGGTGACGTCAGCGAGGTCGGCTTCTACACCGCCAACGACACCCGCACGCTCTTCTTCGAGGACCTCGGCCTGAAGATCCCGGGCAGCGTCGCCAAGGCGTCCAAGGGCACCGACAAGTTCGCGCTCACCCGCAGCGCCGAGCAGATCGACGAGTTCAACGACGTCGACATCGTCACCGGCTACGGCGACGACAAGGGCACCCTCGCCAGGACCCTGCGCAAGGACCCGCTGGTCTCCAAGCTCCCGGCCATCAAGCGCGACTCGATGTACCTGCTGCCCGGCACCTCGCCGCTGGCGACCGCGGCCAACCCGACGCCGCTGTCGATCTCGTGGGTCCTCGAGGACTACGTCGCCGCGCTCGCCAAGGCCGCGGACAAGGTCAAGTGACCACGGACACCACCCCTCGTACGCCGGACGTCGCCGTGGTGCGGCGTCCGGCGCGCGTGCGCGCCCTGTGGCTGCTGGCCGCGGTCCTGGTGCTGGCCGCGCTGATGGTGGCCTCCGTCGCCTTCGGCTCCCGTACCGTCGGCTGGTCCGACGTCTGGGCGGGGCTCGGCGGCGCGGAGGACACCCTGGAGCGGGCGGCGGTCGCCAAGCGCATCCCCCGTACGTTCCTCGCGGTGCTGATCGGCGCGGCACTCGGGCTGGCGGGCGCGGTCATGCAGGGCGTGACCCGCAACCCGCTGGCCGACCCGGGCATCCTCGGCGTCAACATGGGCGCCTCGCTGGCCGTGGCCGTGTCGGTCGCGTACTTCGGCCTCACCTCGCCGACCGGCTACATCTGGGTCGCTATGGCGGGCGCCGCGCTCGCCGCCGCATTCGTCTACGGCGTCGGCACGCTGGGTCGCGGCGGCGCCACGCCGCTCAAGCTGGCCCTGTCCGGCGCGGCCACGTCGGCCGCCTTCGCCTCGCTGGTCACCGCGGTGCTGCTGCCCCGCAACGACCTGGCCGGCAGCTTCCGGCTGTGGCAGATCGGCGGCGTGGGCGGGGCCTCGTACGAGCGCATCGGGCACGTCCTGCCCTTCCTCGCCGTCGGCTTCGCGATCTGCCTGCTGTCGGCCAAGGCCCTCAACTCGCTCGCGCTCGGCGAGGAGTTGGCGGCCGGGCTCGGGGAGCGGGTCGCGCTGGCCCGTGGCGTGGCCGCGCTGGGCGCCGTCGTGCTGTGCGGCGCGGCGACCGCGGTCGCCGGCCCGATCGGCTTCGTCGGCCTCGTCGTCCCGCACGCCTGCCGGCTGCTGGTCGGCGTGGACCACCGCTGGCTGCTGCCGTTCTCCGCGCTGCTCGGCGCGGCGCTGCTCACCGCGGCCGACGTCGTCGGCCGGGTCGTGGCCCGGCCCGCGGAGATCGACGTGGGCATCGTGACGGCGCTGATCGGCGCCCCCTTCTTCATCTGGATCGTCCGTCGGCAGAAGGTGCGTGCCCTGTGAGCGCCGGCTCCCCCACCGCCCCCACCACCCCCTCACTCCCCTCGTCCGCCTCGGGCCCCGTCGCCCCGGCCGCCGTGGAGGCCGTGCGGGCCGTGGCGCGCGGCCGGGTCCGCCGGGCGCTGCGCCGGCGCGCGGTCATCGTGCTGCTGGCCGTCCTGGTGCTGCTCGCGTTCGTCGGGTCGCTGATGTACGGGCAGACGAACTACCCGCTGGCCGACGTGATCCGGGTGGTCCTGGACGAGAAGGTGCCCGGGGCGACGTTCACGGTCGGCCGACTGCGGCTGCCGCGCGCCGCGCTCGCCGCCGTCGCCGGCTTCAGCTTCGGCCTGGCCGGCGTCACCTTCCAGACCATGCTGCGCAACCCGCTCGCCAGCCCCGACGTCATCGGCATCAGCTCGGGCGCGAGCGCGGCGGCGGCCGTCGCCATCGTCACGCTCTCGCTCGGCGAGACCCAGGTCTCGGCCCTGGCCATCGCCGCCGCCCTCGCCGTGGCCCTGCTCGTCTACACGCTGGCGTTCAAGGACGGCGTCGTCGGCACCCGCCTCATCCTCATCGGCATCGGCATCGCGGCGATGCTCGACAGCGTCGTCGCGTACGTGCTCTCGCAGGCCGCCGAGTGGGACCTCCAGGAGGCCATGCGCTGGCTGACCGGCAGCCTCAACGGCACCACCTGGGACCAGACCAGGCCCGCCGCGCTGGCGCTGGCCGTACTCGGACCCGTACTCCTGTCGCAGGCGCGGAACCTGTCGGCCATGCAACTCGGCGACGACACCGCGGCGGCGCTCGGCGTACGCGTCGAGCGCACCCGCGTCACGGTCATCATCGCCGCCGTCGGCCTCATCGCCTTCGCCACGGCGGGTGCCGGCCCGATCGCCTTCGTCGCCTTCCTCTCCGGCCCCATCGCGGCCCGCATCACCGGCCCCGGCGGCTCGCTGCTGGTCCCGGCCGGCCTGGTCGGCGCGCTGTTGGTGCTGGTCGCCGACTTCACCGGCCAGTACGCCTTCGACACCCGCTACCCGGTCGGCGTCGTCACCGGCGTGCTCGGCGCGCCCTACCTCGTCTACCTGATCATCCGCACCAACCGGGCGGGAGGCTCGCTGTGACCCAGTCCCATTCCCTGGCCGCCGAACGGCTCACCCTCGGCTACGGCGACCGCACCGTCGTCGACTCCCTCGACCTGACCGTCCCACCGGGCCGGATCACGGCGATCGTCGGCGCGAACGCGTGCGGCAAGTCGACGCTGCTGCGGTCCATGTCCCGGCTGCTGTCCCCGCGCGCCGGCCGCGTCGTCCTCGACGGCAAGGAGGTGCACCGGCTGCCCGCCAAGGAGTTGGCCCGCACCCTCGGCCTGCTGCCGCAGTCGCCGGTGGCGCCCGAGGGCATCACCGTCGCCGACCTCGTCGGCCGCGGGCGCCACCCGCACCAGCGGATGTTCTCGCGCTGGAGCGGCGAGGACGACGCGGCGGTGGCGGCGGCGCTGCAGGCCACCGACACCACGGCCCTCGCCGACCGCTCCGTGGACGAACTCTCCGGCGGCCAGCGCCAGCGGGTGTGGATCGCGATGGCGCTGGCCCAGCAGACCGACATCCTCATGCTCGACGAACCGACCACCTTCCTCGACGCCAGCCACCAGGTCGAGGTCCTGGACCTGCTCACCGACCTCAACCACGAGCGCGGCACGACCGTCGTCATGGTCCTGCACGACCTCAACCTCGCCGCCCGCTACGCCGACCACATCGTCGCCCTGGCGGGCGGCCGCCTCCACGCCTCGGGCCCGCCGCACGAGGTCCTCACGGAGGAGTCCGTACGCGCCGTCTTCGGCCTGAACAGCCGCATCATCGAGGACCCGGTCTCCGGCCGCCCCCTGATGCTCCCCATCGGCCGCCACGGCACCAGGCCCCCGGCCCCGGTGGCGGAGGCCTCGGTCCAGGAGCCCGCCCCGACGCCGGAGCCCGCCCCGTCCCCGTCTCCGTCCCCGGCGTCCAAGCCCCGCTGAGACGGCGTACACCGGCCGACGTACGAGGGCCGCAACAGACCGCGCCCACACCACACCACACCGCACGCACCGCACCCCGCACCCCGAACCACCCACCCACCACCGGGAGACGCCTTGCTCAGCAGGACCGACGCCGCAGCCCCGGAGCACGAACACGCCACGGCCGCGCCCCCCGCGAGCGGTCCGGGTCACGTCACCCTCGACTCGCACGCCGAGCTGCGGGAGTTGCTCGGCGAACCGCACCCGATCGTCATCGACAAGGTCCACCCCCGCCTCGACCCGGACGACCTGGACTTCGTCGCCCGCTCCCCGTTCTGCCTGCTGTCCACCTCGGACGCGTACGGCACCTGCGACGCGTCACCGCGCGGCGGAGCCCCCGGCTTCACGCACGTCGTCGACCCCGGCACGCTGGTACTGCCGGAGCGCCCCGGCAACCGGCGCGGCGACAGCCTGCACAACATCCTCGACAACCCGCACGCCGGCCTCCTCTACCTGGTCCCCGGCAGCCGCACCATCCTGCGCGTCAACGGCCGGGCCCGCGTCCTCACCGACGCCCCCTTCTTCGACGCCCTGACGGCGGAGGGCGGGCGCCCGAGCCTGGCCATCCTGATCGACATATCCGAGGTCTACCGCCACTGCCCCCAGTCCCTGAACCGCTCGTCGCTGTGGTCGCCGGCGACGTGGGAGGCGGAGGCGTAACGGCGCGAACCGCCGTCCGGGGAGGCCGCCTGAGGCGGCTGATGCCCAAGGTGCCTGTGGGGCAGGAGTGCCGCATTGTCGTGCTATGTGACAGGCTGACCCGACAGAGACCGGGGAGAACAGCGGAGGCGGGGGAGCATGCCGGAGCTTGGCAAGGGTGGGAACACGGCGGTGGCGGCGGGGCGGCTCGTCGCGGCGTTGCACGCGGTGGGTGACGTGGTCGACCTGAGCGCGCTGTTGGTCGCCGAGGACGGCAGGGTCAGGTCGGACGACGACATGGTCTTCTACAACCAACCCGCCGCCGAGTCCGACGCGGTACGCCACCTCGCCGCCGACGCCGCCGGCCCCGAGCGCATCGAGGTGGACCCGGCCGGGCTGCCCGCCGACGTGGACCGGGTGGTCCTGGTGGGGAGTTGCGATCCGGACGACGCCAGCCGCACCTTCCGGGGGGTGAAGGAGGTGACGATCCGCGTCGAGCAGCCGGGCGCCGAGCCCATCGTCTTCCACCAGCCGGACCTCACCGACGGCGAACGCGCCGTACTCCTGGCCGAGATCTACCGCCGAGGCCCCGGCTGGAAGCTGCGCGCCATCGGCCAGGGGTACGCCAACGGCCTCGCGGGCCTCGCCACCGACTACGGCATCGCCGTGGCAGAGGATGCCGAGCCCGACGACTCCGAAGCCGAAGCCGATGCCGATGTGGAAGCCGACGCCACCGGCGGCGCACCCCTCCCGCCCCCGACGACGACCCCGGCCCCGACGCCGTCAACGACCCCGGACCCGACTGCATCCCCGGCCCCCGCCCCGGCCCCCGCTCGGGCCAACCTGCGGAAGCCGCCGCTGGGCAGCATCAGCCTGGACAAGGGCGGGCGCACCGCGATCGACCTGGACAAGCACGACCGGGAGCTGGTGGTCGAGGCCGCGCTGGAGTGGGACGGCGGCAGCGAGCGGCGGCGCAAGCTGGGGGCCGACCTGGACCTGTACGCGCTGTTCGTACCGGCCAGCAAGGCGCTGCGCGGCCCCAAGGCGCCCGGCACCCTCGTCAAGGCCGGCCACAAGCCGCAGGGCGATCCGCTGGTGGCGCCGAGCGAGGCGGAGCCGGACCAGGCCGAACCCACGGGCACGTCCAAGAAGGCCAAGAACAGCAAGAACAAGCAGGCCAAGGGCGGCGAGGCGGTCTACTACAAGCACCTCGGCTCGCTCAAGGACCGCCCCTACATCCGCCTCGACGGCGACGCCCGCGCCCCCGGCCGCGAGTCCGTGCGCATCGTACGGCCCGACGAACAGGGCTACGTCCTGCTCTGCGCGTACTCCGCCGTCAGTAACGGCTACGGCTCCTTCCGCAGCTTCGGCGCGAAGGTCGTCATCACGGACGGGCGCGGCTCCACGGTCACCGTCCCCCTCTTCGAGAACACCATGACCCGCTACTGGGTCGCCATCGCCCTCATCGACTTCGGCTCCCCCGACGGGGCGGCCATCCACCACATCGAGGCGTACAGCGCCCGCATGACCGAGCGGCGCCCGGTCCTGCACGTGGACGGCACGGTCGAGATGAACGGCGGCCCGGTGGAGTTCAAGCGGCGGTAGCCGCGCCGCGCGTACGAGCCGCCACCAGTACGCCCCGCCACCGCCAGCCCACCCCCGCGTCCCGCCACCAGCCCCCCACGCGGCCTCCACCAGCCCACCCACGCGCCCCGCCGGCAGGCCACCACAGGCACGCCCCCCCACCAGCCGCACGCGCGCACCGCCAGCGGAGCGCACGCGTGCGGCCATCAACGGTGGGGGGGGGCGGGGGCGACACCGGGGCCGGGGCCGGGGGCAATGCCGGCGGCGGAGCCGTCAGCGCAGGTCGCCGGCCGCGGCGATCATCTCCACCACCGCGGGCAGCCCGCCGGCGGCCAGGGCCCGGCGCTGTCGGTCGGCGCCGGTGCCCTCGCTGAGCAGCCGGTGGGTCAGGTTCGTCACCTCACGCGTGTCGCCGGCCTCCTTGAGCGCGGGCGTGACGTGCGCGAGCAGCGCCCGCACCACGTCGCCCGCCGCCCGACGCCGGCCGTCCGGATCGATGAGGTCGCCGCTCAGCCCGTGCCGGGCGGCCTGCCACACCGCGAGCCGCAGCATCTCGGCGCTCGCCTCCGGCGCCGCGACCCCCAGCTCCGCCTCCCGCATCGCGGTGTCCACCAACGCGCGCACCAGACCGGCGAACAACATGGCCTCGTGCGGGCGCAGTTGCACGTCCAGGGAGCGCACCTCGACCGTCGGGTAGCGCTCGGACAGCCGTGCCTGCCAGTAGAGCTGCCCCACGTCGCGGATGACGCCGGTGTCGAGCAACCGCCGTACGCGCTCCGCGTAGTCGTCCTCGTCGGCGAAGTGCGGCGGCATGCCGCCGACCGCCCAGCGGTCGAAGACGATCGTGCGCCAACTGGCGAACCCGGTGTCGTCGCCCTTCCACAGCGGCGAGTTCGCCGCCATCGCGATGAGCGTGGGCAGCCACACCCGCACCCGGTTCAGCACCTCGACGCCCACCCGCCGGCTGGGGACGGCGACGTGTACGTGCATGCCGTTGACGAGTTGCTCCCCGACCAGTTGCGGGGCCTGCTGCTGGATGGCGCGGTACCGGGCCTCGTCGGTGACCGCCACGGGCGCGTCGTCGGGCAGCGGCGGCGTGCCGCTGACCAGGAGGCCGCACCCGTGTTCCCGCGCCGCCGTCGCCACGGCGCTCCGTAATCGCACCAGATGCCCTTCCGCCTCCGCCAGGGTGTGGCACACCGGCGTGGCCACCTCGACCTGTGCCCGCAACAGCTCCAACTGCACCTCTTCCGCGGCGACCAGGGGCTCCAACTCGGCCGCGCTCAGCACGGCCTTCGCGTGTGGTGCCGTTTGTCCCGTCACCCGATCGACCAACAGGTACTCCTCTTCCACGCCAACGGTTGCCATCGGCAGCTCTCTCCGTTCGCACCGCGCACCCCCACCTGAGCAGATGGGGCCATGCGCACCAGCCGGACGCCTCGTGGTTGGCCCGGCACCGCCCGCCCGCGAGCCCTCTCCCCGGGCTGTCACCCGATCCCGCCGGGGCCCCGCTCGGCTTTGCTCGGTTGTGCTTCGGTCGTGCCCGGTCCTGCTCGGTCGCAAATCTAGGTGGCCCGCGATAGTCCGGGTACGGTGCCGTGCTTGACCGACGGGGCCCCGTGGACCGCCCCGCGGGTCCGTGCGGTACGGGGGCGCCTGGGCCACCGGCTCACCGCTTCGGGTCGCCGCGCCGCCCCCTCCACCGCCGTACGACGCGGGCGCTGCCGCGCTGCCGCGCGACGCCGCGACCCGGTCACCGGCCGCCGGCGAACTACCGCCAGGGCCGGTGCCCGGTGATGGCCTGCCACCGGTCACGTTGCTCGTCCAGCGCGTCCGTGGCCCGCCCGACGTCCGGGTCCACGCGCTCGGCCGCCTGCACCCACTCCACGTGCGTCCGCGCGGCATCGACGTCCTCCGTCGCCGCGCGGGCCGCCGCCAACTCGGCCTCGGCCGCCGCGATGTTCCGCTCCCGCTCCGCCTGCGCGTCCCGCGCCCGCGCGACGGCGCTCCGCACGTCCAGCACGAACTGGCGCACGTTCGGCTCCGGGTACTCGCGGTGGGCGTAACAGACCTCGTACGGCACGGAGGTCCCGGTCGCGAGCGTCACACACGTCCCCGCCGGGTCGTCCGACGGGACGCGGTCGACGGTGAGCGTGGCGAGGGGGAGATCCGTGCTGGGCCCGCTGGCGGGCGTGCGGTGGCGACCCGTCTCGTCGAGCGGACCATCCTCGTCGAAGAGCCGGAGCACCTCCTCGTGCACGGCGATCCGGCCCAGCCAGGTGACCCGACTGCCGGGCGCGGGGTCGCGCAGGCCCCGCAGCCGCCGCTCGGCGCCGGCCACCTCGGCCTGGTACGCGGCCCTGGCCTGTCTGAGCTGCTCCGTGGCCGCTTCCAAGCGGTGGGCGCTGGCGCGCCTGGCGCCCGTGAGTTCTGCGCGCAGGCGGCGTAGTGCGCTGCGCGGCTTCGCGTACTCCGCCCCGAACATCGCGGCCCACGAGCCCGGATAGGACGCCCACCGGTAGGCGACGATGCCGAGCGAGACCGCGACGATCCACCCCAGCGTCTGCACCCATGCCATCCGCACTCACCCCGCCCCGGTCCGCCCCCGCGCGGGGACATGGCACCCGCCGCGCTATCCGGGCAACTAGACCACCGGGAGGGGGCGGCGGGGCGGAGGTTGAGCCAGTGCGCCCTGCCGGGTGCGCCGCCCGCCCCCCGGCGCGCGCCGCACTGACACAGATGGTCAACTCATTGATCCACACGGGACTGGCCACCGACCCAGGGCTGCGTAGGGTTTCAGGAGGGCGGCGACGAGGCAGCCAGCGCGGCGTCCGCCCCCTCGATCCACCGCCGCGCCGACGCACGTTCCCGCCAGAGCGCGGAACATGCGGCACACGCGGACACGGACGTCACGTACGGCACGGACATCACAGACGACACGGTCGTCACGCACGACACGTACGCCACGTACGGCACGGGTGCGCCAAGCGCGGCCTCACGACGCCAGCCCGAGAAGCCCAACTGCCCTACCCCAGAGAGAAGGTGATCCCATGCGCGCACTCGTCGTCGCTCGGGGCGAGGCCGGGCCCGTTCGGTTCGCCGATGTGGACGAACCCGTACCGTCCGCCGGGGAGGCGTTGGTGGAGGTGCGGCACATCGCTCTCAACTTCGGAGAGCTGACCTACCTGCACCTGTGGCCGGACGGCGCCGTGCACGGGCACGACGCGGCCGGGGTCGTGGTGCGGGCCGCCGCCGACGGTTCGGGGCCGCCCGAGGGGACGCGCGTCGCGCTGGGCATGACGCCCCACGCGTGGGCGGAACGGGTGGCCGTCAGCCCGGCGTGGCTCGGCACCGTTCCCGAGGGTGTGGAGCTGGCCGACGCCGCCGCGCTGGGGATCGCCGGGGTCACCGCGTTGCGGGTGCTGCGCACGCGATCCCTGCTGGCCCGGAACGTGCTGGTCACGGGCGCCAGCGGGGGCGTGGGGCACTTCGCCGTCCAGTTGGCGGCGCTGGCCGGGGCCCGGGTGACGGCGCTCGTCGGTTCGCCGGGCCGGGCCGCCGGACTGCGCGAACTCGGCGCCGACGCGGTCCTGACCGACCCGGCCGAGCTGGCCGAGACCGAGGACCGGTTCGACCTCGTCCTGGACACGGTCGGCGGGCCGCTGGTGGCCCAGGCGTGGAGCCGGCTCGCCGAGGGCGGCACCCTCCACCTGGTCGGCTACTCGTCGGGGGAGGCGACGACGTTCCCGCCGGAGGCCCTGTTCGGCTTCGGCGCACCCCGCACCATCGCCACCTACGGCGACCGGACCTCGACCAGCGGCGAGCTGACGGACCTGCTGGGGCTGGTCGCCGCCGGCCGGCTCGCGGTCCCGGTCGGCCTGCGCGGCGACTGGCGGGAGGTGGGCGAGGCCGTGCGGGCGTTGTTCGCGCGCACGGTGCACGGGAAGGTCGTGCTCGACGTGGCCTGAGGCCGTGGGCGGGGACACGGACGAGCACGTCGTACGTACGCCGCCGCCCCGCCCGGGGAGGCGGTCGGCCGGGGTGGACGAGGAGGGGCCCATGGACGTGCTGGCGGAGGTCTTGCGGGTGTCGGGCGCGCGGGGCGCGCTCGGCGTCGTGGTGGAGGCCGGTGGGAGCTGGGGCCTGTGGTGGGACGCCGCGCCGGGAGCGGTGCTGCACGTGGTCTCCCGTGGCACGGTCTGGCTCCACGCCACGGGCCAGCGGCCACTCCAGGTGCGGGCCGGGGACGCCGTCCTCGCGCCGCCGGGTACCGCGCACGGACTCGCCGGCGCCGCCAGCGTGACGATGGGCTCCTGCGACCGCGAGGCCGCGGCCCGGGCCATGGGCGACGGCCGGGCCCTGCGGCTGGGCTCGGCGCCGGCGCACACGGAGGTGATCGTCCTCCACTACGAGCAGGACCCGGAGGTGAGCACGCCGGTGCTCACCTCACTCGCCCGGCCGACGCACGTCACGGCCGGCCAGAACGCGCAGTTCAGCAGGACCGTCGAACTCCTCGCGGCGGAGCTGGCGGAGCCGCAGCCCGGCACCACCGCCGCGATCAACAGCATCGTGGACCTGCTGCTCGTCCAGTTCGTACGCGCCTGGCTGGCCCGCCACCCCGAGGAGCGGTCCGCCTCGTGGCTGGGCGCGCTGCGCGACCCGGTCGTACGCGACGCCCTGGCACACGTGCACGCCCGGCCCGAGCACCCCTGGACCACGCAGAGCCTGGCCGCCGCGACGAGCGTCTCCCGGGCGACGCTGACCAGGCACTTCCGGTCCGCCCTCGGGCAGACGCCGGGCGCGTACGTGACGCGCTGGCGCCTCGACCTGGCGGCCGTCCGGCTCCGCGACACCGACGAACCGGTCGAGTCGATCTCCGGCGCGGTCGGCTACGCCTCCCCGCACGCCTTCAGCCGCGCCTTCCGACGCGCCCGGGGCACGGCCCCGGGGGAGTACCGCGCCCGCCTGCGCCCACCGGGATAGCCGCACCGGGCCAGCGACGCCCAACAAGACCCAGCGGCGCCCACCGGCGCGCCCACCGGCGCGCCCACCGGAACCCGCCGGAGCCCACCGGGACGTCCTCCGTGCCCGTGATCCGGGCCGGTCGCCGTGCCCGTGACCCGGGCCCGGCCGCCGCGCACGGGGGCGCAGCGGGCCCCCTCGTAAGGGCGCGGGACGAACCGGCTGGTTGGACGGAGGCGAACCGGGGCACTCGTGGAGCGCTGACGCACCCGACGGCACACGAACCGAGGAGGCGCCTTGGCTGTTCGCCATCGCCTGATCAAAGCCCCGCCGAGCGCCGTGTGGGCCGTGCTCGCCGACGGCTCCCGGTACGCGGAATGGGTGGTGGGGACCTCCTCCTCACGCCCGATCCACGGCGACTGGCCGCGGACGGACGCGGCCATCGGCTACGAGGTCCGGATCGGCCCCGTCTCGCTGACCAACCGGACGACCGTCCGCTTCTGCGATGAGGGCAGCCGGCTGGAGCTGGAGGCCCACGCGGGCGCTCTGGGCACCGCGCGCATCGCGATCGAGCTGCGGCCGTGGGGCGAGCACTGCCTCGTCCTGGTCGACGAACACCCGTTGCAGGGGGCGGGCGGCTGGCTGCACAACGCGGCGTTCGAGCCGCTGATCCACCTGCGCCACCGCGCGATGCTCGGCCGGCTCGCCGGGCTCTGCGAGGCCGACGACGCCCAGCGGCGACGGCACGGCCGGGCTTCGACCACGACACCGGCCACCGCCGCCGGCCCGCAGGGCGAGTGATGGCGGGGGAACACGACGGGACGGCGACGGAAGGGACGACACGAGTGACGCCGGGGACGACGACGGACGCCGTGGTCATCGGCGCCGGGCCCAACGGCCTGGTGGCCGCCAACCTGCTGGCAGACGCCGGCTGGAACGTCCAGGTGCTTGAGGAACAACCCGAGCCCGGCGGCGCGGTCCGCCACGACCAGGGCGTCGACCCGGACTTCACCAACGACCTGTTCAGCTCCTTCTACCCGCTGGCCGCCGCGTCCCCCGTCCTGGCCGGGCTCCGGCTCCAGGACCACGGCCTGCGCTGGAGCCACGCGCCGCACGTGCTGGCGCACCCGCTCAGCGACGGCTCGTGTGTCGTGCTCGACCGGCGCGTCGACACCACCGCCGCGTCCCTCGACGCCTTCGCGCCCGGCGACGGGGACGCCTGGCGGCGGCTGCACGACGCGTGGGACCGGATCCGCCCCGACCTGCTGGACGCGTTGTTCACCCCGTTCCCGCCGGTGCGGGCCGGCACCCGGCTTGCCCTGCGGCTCCGCGGGGCCGGCGGGCTGCGCCTGGCGCGCACACTCGCGCTGCCGGTGCGCCGGATGGGCGAGGAGGAGTTCACCGGGCAGGGCGGCAGGCTGCTGCTGGCCGGCAACGCGCTGCACGCCGACCTCGCCCCGGAATCGGCCGGCAGCGGCGGCTTCGGCTGGCTGATGGCCATGCTCGGCCAGACCTACGGCTTTCCCGTACCCGTCGGCGGCTCCGGCGCCCTGACCCGGGCCCTGGTCCGGCGCCTGGAGTCCCTTGGCGGGCAGGTCCGCTGCGGGCAGCGTGTCGAGTCCGTGGTCGTACGGGACGGGCGCGCGGTGGGCGTGCGGACGGCGGGCGGCGAGACCGTCGAGGCCGGCAGGGCGGTACTCGCGGACGTGTCCGCCCCCGCCCTCTACGGCGACCTCGTCGCCCCGCAGCACCTGCCCGACCAACTCCATTCCGACCTGCGACGCTTCCAGTGGGACTTCGCGACCTTCAAGGTGGACTGGGCGCTGGACGGCCCGGTGCCCTGGCGGGCCGAACAGGCGGCGCGGGCCGGGACCGTGCACGTGGCCGACGGCGTGGACGAGCTGACGCGCTTCGCCGCCCAGATCGCCATGCGCCAGGTCCCCGACCGCCCCTTCCTGCTGTTCGGCCAGATGACCCGGTCCGACCCCACCCGCTCACCCCACGGCACCGAGGCGGCCTGGGCCTACACCCACGTCCCCCACCGCATCACCGCGGACGCCGGCGACCAGGGCATCACGGGCGACTGGCACCCCGACGCGCGCAACCGCATGGCGGACCGGGTCGAGCAGCAGGTGGAGCGGTTCGCGCCGGGCTTCCGCGCGCTGATCCGCGCCCGTCGCGTGCTGGCGCCGCCCACCCTCCAGGAACTCGACGCCAACCTGATGGGCGGCGCCCTCAACGGCGGCACGACCGCCCTCCACCAACAGTTGGTCTTCCGCCCCGTGCCGGGCCTCGGTCGCCCCGAGACCCCCGTGCCGGGCCTGTTCCTCGCCTCCGCCAGCGCCCACCCGGGCGGCGGCGTCCACGGCGCCCCCGGCGCCAACGCCGCCCGCGCCGCCCTCCGCCGAAACCTCCCACCCGGCCTGGCCCGCGCCCAACGCCTCCTCACGGCCCGGGACCGCACCGGCCGCAAGACCTGAGCCCCCCGAAGTCCCGTACTCGACAAGGGAGTTGACCGTACGCCGCGACCTCGCCCGCACGACCGGCCGCGCGAGCACCCACCCGAGGAGAAACCACAGCACTCACAGAAGGAGCAGGTGGCCATGGGCGGCAGTCCGCTCGACAACCGCACGGTGGTGGTGACCGGGGCGGCGCGCGGCATCGGCGCGGCCCTGGCCCGGGAGGCCGCCGCCCGGGGCGCCCGGATCGCGCTGCTGGGGCACGAACCGGCCGCGCTGCGCGCGGTGGCCGACGCCCTGCCCACCACCGCCCTGCCGCTGCCGGTCGACGTGGCCGACCAGGCGGCACTCGACGCGGCGGCCCGCGAGGTACGCCGTCGGCTCGGGCCCGCCTCGGTGGTGATCGCGAACGCGGGCATCGCCGAGGGCGGCCCGTTCGCCACATCCGACCCCCGGTCGTGGCACCGCGTCATCGACGTCAACCTCGTCGGCAGCGCCCAGACCGCCCGGGCCTTCCTGCCCGACCTGTTCACCACGGCGGGCCACTACCTCCAGGTGGCGTCCCTGGCGTCCATCGGCGCGGCGCCCCTGCTGAGCGCCTACTGCGCGGCCAAGTCGGGCGTCGAAGCCTTCGCGCACGCGCTGCGCGCCGAGGTGGCGCACGAGGGGGTCAGCGTGGGCATCGCCTACCTCAACTGGATCGCCACCGACATGATCCGCGACCTCGACGAGTACGCCCTCCTGCGCGAACTGCGGGGCCGCATGCCCTCGCCGGCCCGCCGGAGCGGACCACCCCAGCCGGCGGCGGCCCGCCTGATCCGCTCCGTGGAACGCCGCCGCACGGCCGTCTACGTGCCCGGTTGGCTCCGCCTCACCCAGCCGGTACGCGCCGCCATGCCCCCGCTCGTCCTCCGCCTCTCCCGCCGCGAACTGTCCCGCCTCCAGGCAACCGAGCCCTGGCGGTCCACGGGCCCCCTGGGCGCCGGCGGCCGGGCCGACCAGGCCGCCGCCTCCTCCCCGGAGGAGTGAGCGCCGAACTTCGGGCTGTCCTGGTGAGCGCCGTGGCGTGCGCGCGGCCACGGCGAGACCCTGACGACGGGGCGCCGCCCGCGCACCCCCTACCGCGTCGCGTCACAACTCTCGCAACGGCTCACAGCCGTCCGCTCGGTGTTGCCCTGGACGGCGCGGAGCGGGTGGGAGGGCGCGAGGCGACGCCACGCGCCGGGGGAGGGGGCGGGCACCCAGCCGTAGACGGGCGGCCGGATGTCGACCGGGTCGATGTGCGGGCAGCCGGGAAGGTGGGCCTTGCCGCTGGCGTGCACGATGATCGCAGCCGCCGGCCAGCCGCCCCAGTCGCTGGTGGGCGCGCTGCCGTGAGGCGCGCGGGGTGTTCGGGGTGCGCAGTCCGCGCAGTTGTGCATCTCGTGGCGCTCGCAGTACCGCATGATCCCCACCCTGCCAGGCCCCGAGCCCCCGCCTGGCACGATCGCGCCAACCAGCCCACACCGCCCGGCTGTTCGGTTCCGCCACCGGCCACGTCAACTCGCCGGAACGACCCGCTCCGCCGCCTGCGTGGCGGCGGCTGCCCGCCGGTACGCGCTCGGGCTCTCACCCCGGAGCCGCTTGAACGCCGCGCTGAAACCGAACGCGTCCGCGTACCCGACCCGGCGGGCCACCGCCGCCACCGTCAGTTCCGGGCGGGTCAGCAGGTCGGCGGCGAGCGTCATCCGCCACTCGGTGAGGTAGGCCACCGGCCCGTTCCCGACCAGCTCCGTGAACCGCTTCGCCAACGTCGTCCGCGACACCCCCGCCCGGCTCGCCAGCTCCGCCGTCGTCCACGGGTGCGCCGGGTCCTCGTGCATCGCGCGCAGGGCGGGGCCCGCCACCGCGTCGCCGAGGGCGCCGTACCACCCGGGCGGCTCCGCCTCCGGACGGTCGAACCAGTCCCGCAGCGTGCACACCAGCAGCCAGTCCAGCAGCCGGTCGAGCACGATCTGGTGCCCCGGCCGGCCGCCGCCGATCTGCGCCTCCAGGTAGTCCCGCATCGGCGAGCAGTCCTGCTCGTCGGGGACCACCAGGACCGGCGGCAGGGCCCGCAACAGCCGCTGCGGAAGCTCCTCCCGTACGTCGTAGGCGGCGGCCAACAGCACGGTGGCGCAGTCGAACTCCCGCCCCCGGTCCACCGCGTCCGGCGCGTCCTCGCCCCAGTGCACCTCCCGCACACCCGACGCGCCCGCCGCCGCCGTGGCGTCCCGCGCCGCCGTGGCGTCCGCCGTCGTGGCGTCCGCCGGAGGCGTGACGGCCGTCGCCGTGACGTTCGCCGGGTCGTCGGTGAAGGAGAACGGCGCGGGCCCCCGGACGATCGCGGCCTCGCCGAGCGCCACGTGCCGCGCATCGCCGGTCTCCGGCACGATCCATCCCGCGCCGCGCATCGGGATGCACAGGGTCAGGTACGCGCCGTCGGTGAACCGCAGCGACCACGGCGGCCACAACACCGAACGCCCGAACACCGCACCCTTGCCCCGCACGCCCCGCAGCAGCTCGTCGAACACGTCCATGACGTCAACGATAAGCAGGTCCGGGTAGCGCCCCGGACGATCGCCTATGGACGACGGACGGACGCCCATGGTTCGGCCGCCGGCCGCGCGATGGACTTCTCCCATGACAACGCAGCGCACCCACGGCGCCCCCTCCGCCATCCTCGTCCTCGGCGCCACCGGCAAGACCGGCCGCCGCCTCGTCGCCCGGCTGCGCGAGGCCGGAACCGCCCCGGTCCGAGCCGCCTCCCGGTCCGGCGAGGTCACCTTCGACTGGACCAAGCCCGACACCTGGGAGCCCGCGCTCGCCGGCGCCGGCGCCGTCTACCTCGTCGCCCCCGAGGACCCGTCCCCCATCGGCGAGTTCGTCCGCCAGGCGACGGCGTCCGGCGTACGCCGCTTCGTGGCCCTCTCCGGCCACGGCATGGAGAAGGCGGGCGACGACTTCGGCCGGGGCATGGCCGCCGGTGAGCAGGCGGTCCGGGAGTCCGGCGTCGAGTGGACCGTGCTGCGCCCCAACAACTTCTTCCAGAACTTCGACGAGGACCTGTGGCTGGCCCCCCTCCGCGCGGGCCGCCTGGCCCTGCCGATCGGGGAGACGCCCGAACCGTTCATCGACGCCGACGACGTGGCGGCGGTCGCCGCGAAGGTCCTCACCGAGGACGGCCACGCGGGCCGCACCTACGAACTGACCGGCCCCCGCGCCCTCACCTTCGCCGAGGCCACCCAAACGATCGCCGAGGCCGCCGGCCGCCCCATCCGCTACGAGGAGATCACCCCCGCCGCCTACCGCGCCGAACTCCTCGCCGAGGGCTGGCCCGAGCCCGCCGCCGACGCCCTGAACGCCATGTTCACCCTCCACCGCGCGGGCCACACCGCCAAGGTCACCGACGACGTCCGCCGAGTCCTGGGCCACGCCCCCGCCGACCTGAAGCCGTGGGCCCACCGCGTGGCGGCTCGCGGGACGTGGGCGGGATGAGTTCGGCGCCGGCGGTGTAGCCAGCGCGCACGAAATTGATGCCTGCGGCAGTGCGGTCGAGCATTACCGTAGGCGCGATGACCACCCAACCCGCGTCGACCGACCGACCCCCGTCCGTAGCCCTGGCCGAGGCGCCGACGCGTCAGGCCCGTAACTCCGCCGCCTTTTGGACCGCGACCGGCCGAGCCCGGGGGCACGAGATCATCCGGCGCCCCGGATTCGTCGCGGTCGACGGCGACGCCCGCGCCGGCCTGCGCGTCCTGATCCAGGAGCCGGCACTCGACCCGCGCGAACTGGCCGAGTTGGGCGAACTGGTACGCCGAGCCGCAGGCCCGGTGAACGCCGAGGACCCGTTCAGCTCGACCGACCTGAGCCACCTGGGCATGCGCGGCTGGCAGATGCCGGTCATGCTGCGCCCGCCCGGGCCCGTCGGTCAACCGGCGCTGGAGGTGGTCCGGGCGCGCCGGCCCGAGGACCTCCAGGCGGCGGAGCGGATCGTGATCGAGGGCTTCGAACTGACCGGATTCGAGCCCTACCGCCCCGGCGAGCTGTTCCCGACGTCGCTGGTCGAGCAACCGGGCGTGGTCGTGTTCGTCGCCACGTGCGAGGGCGAGCCCGCGGGAGCCGGCGTCAGCGTCGTGGACGACGGCGTCGGCAGTCATTACTGGATCGGCACGTCGCCGGCTTTCCGGTCGCGTGGCGTGGGGCGGGCCGTCATGCTCGGCGCCCTCGCCCACCTGGCGCACCTGCCGGTCACGCTCACCGCTTCGAAGCTGGGCAGGCCGCTGTACGAGTCGCTGGGCTACACCGCCGCGGCGCCCTCGACCTGGTGGGCCTCTCGGTGACGCCACCGCGGTAGGGCCCGCCGGTTCCCACCCGGCGGGCCGACGACGAAGCCCCGGGTCACTGACCCGGTTCGCTTCCGTGCTGGCCGTGCCTCGCGCACTCCCGTGTCTCCGCTGCCAGCCGCTCCTCACCTGCTGCTGACTCACTTGCCCCTGACGCCGGTGTGAGCTTTTAGGTTGACGCCATGCTGAAGCTCATCTTCATGATCAACCGTATCGAGGGAATGTCGTACGAGCGTTTCGTCGAGCACCACCGGGACCGGCACGCGCCGCTGTTCACCTCCATTCCGGAGGCGGAGCGCTACGTGCGTAAATACGCCGTGTCCCACCCGGTCCCCGCCGAGAACTACCCGCCCCGGGCCTACGACGGCCTGACGGAGATCTGGTTCGAGGGCTGGGAGGACCACGACGCCTTCTTCGCCTCCGAGAACTACCGGACGCTGGTCAACCCCGACGAGGCACGCTTCATCGACAGGGAATCGGTGGCCGTGATGGTCACCGAGGAGAAGAAGGTCATCTGACGGGACGACTCGGCGGACGGATGCCGACTCAGCTCTGACGGCCGACCCCCGCGTAGCCGTTGACGCGCCGCTCCATGGGCCATCCGCCACTCCCGGGATCAGGGGCTCTGCGGGCGCAGCGCGGTGATCAGTTCGAGGAGGCGGGTCACCGCCGGGTCGGCGTCGGAGCGGTGGATGGCGTAGACGGCGGTGTCCAGGTGGCCGGTCCCGCCTCGCAGGGGGAGGAGGGTGACGCCGGTGCCGGTCAGGTGCCGCAGCCCCGCCGGGGCCAGGCTGACGCACAGGCCGGCGGCGACATAGCTGAACAGGCCGGTGAGGTCGTCGGCGGTGGCCACCTCGCGCGGAGCGAACCCGGCCTGCCGACAGGCGAGTTGGACCTGTTCGGCGAGGACGGGGAGGGCGCCCGGGTCGGGCAGCACGAAGCCCTCCCGGGCCAGTTCCGCCAGCGCGATCCCGTCGACGGCGTGGGCGAGGCGGTGGTCGCGGGGGACGGCGGCGGCGATGGGCTCGGTGGCGATGACCCGGCTGACGAGGTCGTCGGCGAGCCGGCGCGGATCGCGGAGGAAGCCGAGGTCGAGGGTGCCGGTGCGGACCCGGTCGGCGACGCCCGCCGACGAACCGTGCTGGAGGTGCACACGCAGTCCGGGCAGACGCTCGGCCGCCGTCCGAAGCATGGTGGGCAGGTAGAGCTGGCTCATCAGACTCACATAGCCGATCCGGACGTCGCCCTCCAGGCCGGTGGAGATCCGCCTCGCCCGGGCGACCGCGGCACTCTGCAGATCGAGCATCCGCCGGGCGTCGGCGGCGAAGGACTCCCCGGCCGGGGTCAGCCGCACACCGTGCGGGCCGCGGTCCAACAGGCGGGCGCCCACCACCCGTTCCAGGCGCTGGATCGACTGGCTCAGCGGCGGCTGGCGCATGCCGAGCCGCTCGGCGGCGCGGCCGAAGTGCTTCTCCTGGGCTACCACCAGGAACTGCTCCAGCAGCCGCCGGGACAGGTTCATATCGTCCGCCATATCACGCACTACTTCATCATATATTGGACGGTTTTGCCCGCTCGGGTGTCCACTGGAACCCAGGAACAGCCCGCCGCGGTGCGGGGCCGGCCTCGCCTCCGTTCAGCTCAGTCGAGTCGCCGTCCCCTCCGCCCTGACATGTCCTGGTAGGTGGGCTGACGACCGGTGCGTCCGCGCCGGTTGTTCTCCTTCTTCCTGTGGGGTGAGTTCGCATGCCTGTCGCGACCGTTGTCGGAGCCGGTGTCATTGGCGTCTCCTGGGCGCACCTGTTTGCCGAGGCCGGCTGGCAGGTCCGGATCAGCGACCCGCGCCCGGACCTGGACGAGATCGTCCAGCGCGACCTGGCCGGGCTGCCCGTCACCGCGTTCTCCGACCTCGCCGAGGCCGCGTCCGACGCCGACTTCGTGCAGGAGAGCGGCCCGGAGTCGCCCGAGCTGAAGCGGGAGATGTTCGCCACGCTGGCCGCCGCCACGGCCGACGACGTCGTGCTCGCCTCATCCTCGTCCTCGCTGCCGGCGTCGGCGTTCGCCGAGGGCAACGCGGCGGCCGGCCGCATCCTGATCGGGCACCCGTTCAACCCACCGCGGCTGATCCCGCTCGTCGAGGTCGTGCCGTCACCGGACACCGCGCCCTGGGCCGTGGACCGCGCGGTCGGGGTCTACCGCGAACTGGACCGGCTGCCGATCCGGCTGAAGAAGGAGATCCCGGGCTTCGTCGGCAATCGCCTCCAGCGCGCCTTCAACGACCAGGCCACCTACCTCGTGCAGCAGGGCGTGATCGACCCGGCCGACCTCGACGACCTGGTCACGGCCTCGCTCGGGCTCCGCTGGGCCACCGTCGGCCCGTTCGAGAGCATGCAACTCGGCGGTGGCCCCGCCGGGATGCGGCATCTGCTGGAGCACGTCGGGGCGCAGATGACCTTCGACCTCGGCGCGCCCGACCCCGACGCCTACGGCCCGGTCGTCGAGGCCGTCGACGCCGCCTATGGCACCGGCCCGGCGGCGTACGGGGTGAACGTGCGCCGCCGCGACCGCCGCACCCGGGCCGTCATCGAGGCGCTCGCGGCCAGCGACGCGCGGGCCCAGGCCCAGGACCGAAGCACCGACCTCGAAGAACCGGAGAGCACGGCATGTTCCGCAAGCTGATCGCGCTCGGCGTCTCGACCGACAGCATCTTCACCGTCGACATCGCCGACGGCCGCGTCGAGCGCGTCTACGCCGACACCGGCTCGAACCCGGACGGCGTACAGACCGCCGACGGCGTGGCGTACTGGACCACCATGGGCACCCCGTCGGTCCGGCCCGGCCTGACCGGTGAGGCCGCGCTGGACTACAGCGCCCGCGATGGCGGCGTCCACTCGATCCGGTTCGACGGCACCGACCGCCGCGACCTCACCGCCCCAGGCGAGGTCACCACCGGCAAGCAACTCACCCTGGCCGACGGGTGGTTGTACTGGGGCGACCGCGAGGGCCACCGCGTCACCCGCGCCCGCCCGGACGGCAGTGACCGCGAGGACCTGGTGGTCAATCCGTCCGGCGTCGACAACCAGTGCGTCGGTGTGGCTGTGGACACCGCACGCGGCGACCTCTACTGGACCCAGAAGGGCCCGGCGAAGGGCGGAACCGGCCGGATCCTGCGCGCCCCGCTGGAGCGGGCCGCCGGCCAGAGCGCCGAGAACCGCACCGACATCGAGGTGCTGTGGGAGGCGCTGCCGGAGCCGATCGACCTGGAGATCGTCGACGGCCTCCTGTACTGGACCGACCGCGGCGCGCCGCCCAACGGCAACACCCTGAACCGGGCGCCACTGCCCGCCCCCGGCCAGCGCGGCAGCGCCCCGGAGATCCTCGCTGACGGTTTTGACGAGGCCATCGGCCTGGCTGTGGACCCGGACGCCGGCACTGCCTATGTGTCCGACCTCGCCGGCCACATCTACACCGTGCCACTGCCCCAACTCCCGGGTCAGATGGCCCACGTGCCCGGAAAGCGCCTGCTGGCCGACCTCGGCACGTACATCACAGGGATCGCCGCGATCGCCGGCTGATCCGAGCACGAGAGAAGAACAGGTACGAAATCATGGCATTCACCCTCCCCACCTCGGTCCAGGACCGGCCCGTCGCGGTGATCGGCGCGGGAACCCTGGGCCGCCGGATCGCCCTGATGTTCGCCGCCCGGGGCGGCCTGGTGCGCGTCTACGACAAGTCCGAGGCTGCCGGCGAGGCCGCACGCGAGTACGTCGGGCAGCACATCGCCGAGGTCGCCGGACGGGTCGACGGCGGAGCGCCGGGCCGCGTCGCCGTCACCGACGACCTGGCCAAGGCGCTCGCGGGCGTCTGGCTGGTGGTGGAGGCGGTGCCCGAGCGCCTCGACCTCAAGCGGGAGATCTTCGGCCAACTCGACCGCGAGGCACCGGCGGACGCGATCCTGGCGAGCAACTCGTCCTCGTACGCCTCACGGGAGTTCATCGACCAGGTGGCGCACCCGGAGCGGGTGCTGAACATCCACTTCTACATGCCGCCGGCCCAGAACGCGGTCGACCTGATGTCCGACGGGCGGACCGACCCGAAGATCATGGAGTTCCTCAAGGCGGAACTCCCGCGCTACGGAGTCTTCCCCTTCGAGGCGCACAGGGAGTCGACCGGGTTCATCTTCAACCGCATCTGGGCCGCGATCAAGCGCGAGGCGTTGGAGGTGGTGGCGGAAGGGGTCTCCACCCCGCAGGACATCGACGGGATGTGGAAGATCAACATGGGCACCCCGGCCGGCCCGTTCCGGATGATGGACCAGGTCGGGCTGGACGTCGTCCTCGACATCGAGAACCACTACGCCGCCGAGAACCCGGCACTGCCCGCGGGCCCGCGCGAGCTGCTGAAGAAGTACGTCGACGCGGGCCACCTCGGCGTCAAGACCGGGCAGGGCTTCTACACCTACTGACACCGCCGGCCGATGCCGGTCTCAGGCGCCGGTCGGCGGCCAGCTTCGAGGAGAGGGGTGGGCCGGCGCGTCAGGGAGGGATGTCGCGGACCTGGTTTCCGCAGAGTCTGGTCATGCCGTCGCCGTCGCCGTCACCGTCGGAGGTCAGGAGGGCGACGGGTTTCTGCGGACGCAGGGCGACCTCGGCGACCGTGGCGTCGATGGCGTACTCGTGTCCGTGCGGCCCGGCGCCCTGGAGAAGTTCCGCTGCTGCTTTCGCCGCTTGTTCGGTGACCGGCTCCACCCTGACGCAGGACAGGGCCCAGTTCAGGCGAGGCATGCTGGTACGGGAGTGGCTGGCCTCCACGGTGGTGTTCGCACCGATCACCAGGTCGGCTGCCATGTCGTGGAGGACCTGGAGCATCACGAGAAGCTTGCGGTCCTGCGCGATCCAGGTGGAGAGCCCCTCGGAGTCCAGAACGACGGTTTCGACGCGCTCGCTCACGCGGCGTCCGCGCCCTTGGAGGTGCCGGCGCAGCCGAAGATCTTCGCGCGGGCCTCGGCCAGCTCCTCGTCACTGAAGGGTCCGTGCACTTCCTCATGGCGGCGAAGGTCCTCGCCCAGAAGCTGGTGCCGGATCTGGCGGGCTACGGCCTCCGCCACGTAGCCGGAGACGTTGTCTGTGAGCTTGCGAAGCTCCGCCGCCTGGTCGCTGGGGAGGGCGACGGTGATGCGAGTCGTTGAGGACATACGGCAAGCATGCTGGAGTATGCGCGCCCAGGCGTGTGCTTCTGATGTGTTCCTGCGGGCTCCGTACGGCGAAACGGGGCGTCGTGGTCGGGCTGCCCGTGCCGGGGGAGGTACCGGTGCGATGCCGCTGGTGGGCGAGTGAAAGGGCCCCGGTCGATGACCAGGGCCCTCATGAAAGAGCGGGTGACGAGAATCGAACTCGCGCTCTGAGCTTGGGAAGCTCATGTTCTACCATTAAACTACACCCGCGAAAACGAGCCACCCGATCTCGCGTCCCACGTCCCCGTGGGGCACTTCGACAGGGCCTCGCATCGCGCATCACTCTACCTCATCCTCGACCCCCGGTGCATGGACCGCGGGGTCTTCGTGCTGTTGGGGGACGGGGGTCCGGGCGACGGAGTGGGCCCGGGGTGGGCGGGTGGGGATGTGGATGAGGGAGGCGGGAGTTGGGGCGTACGGTGGGGGCGCGGAGTGCCGGGTTCAGGGCTGCCTGATCTATCCCCTAATGTGGCTTTTGTCGTTCACGTAGCTGGGGAAGGGGACCGATGGAGCGCACCGTCGTCCGTTGTGCCGAAGGGCACGTATTCAGCACCGCTTCGTTCCCGATGCAGAACCTGACCGCCGACCGTCTTGGGCCCGGACGCTTGTTGCGCTGTCCGCGGTGCGCCCGGCTTCGGCACGCGGTTCCTGTGGTGCTGGAGAAGCGGTAGCTCACGTTCAGTGAGGGCCCGGCCCGGTTGGGTCGGGCCCTTGGGGTTTGTTTGTCCGCGTATCCTCGTGGCGTGCTTCTCTCAGACAAGGACATCCGGGCCGAGATCGACTCCGGCCGGGTGCGGATCGATCCGTACGACGACCAGATGGTGCAGCCGTCGAGCATCGACGTGCGGCTGGACCGCTACTTTCGGGTGTTCGAGAACCACCGCTACCCCCACATCGACCCCGCCGTCGAGCAGGCCGACCTGACGCGCGAGGTGGTGCCGGAGGGGGACGAGGCGTTCATCCTGCACCCCGGCGAGTTCGTGCTGGCCTCCACGTACGAGGTGGTGAGCCTGCCCGACGACATCGCCTCGCGGCTGGAGGGGAAGTCGAGCCTGGGGCGGCTGGGGCTGCTGACGCACTCCACGGCCGGCTTCATCGACCCCGGGTTCTCCGGGCACGTGACGCTGGAGCTGTCGAACGTCGCGACGCTGCCGATCAAGCTGTGGCCGGGGATGAAGATCGGCCAGTTGTGCATGTTCCGGCTGACCTCGCCGGCCGAGCACCCATACGGTTCCGAGCGGTACGGGTCGCGTTACCAGGGGCAGCGCGGGCCCACCCCGTCGCGCTCCTTCATGAACTTCCACCGGACCGCGGTCTGATCGGTCCGGTGGTGCGGCGGCGCGGTCCCGGGACGCGGGGCGGGGCGGTCGCGCGGCCAGGGAGTCACGAGAGACAGCGGGGCAAGTGAGATGAGTGCGGTGCGGGAGAACCTGACGTACGACGTGTTCGGTCGGGCGATCCGGGAGTTGGCGCAGACGATCGCGGACGACGGGTACGAGCCGGACATAGTGCTCTCCATCGCGCGCGGCGGCGTGTTCGTCGCCGGTGGCCTCGCGTACGCGTTGGACTGCAAGAACATCCACCTGGTGAACGTGGAGTTCTACACCGGCATCGGCACCACGCTGGAGATGCCGGTCATGCTCGCGCCGGTGCCCAACGCGATCGACTTCTCCGACAAGAAGGTGCTCATCGCCGACGACGTCGCCGACACCGGCAAGACGCTCAAGCTGGTGCACGACTTCTGCGTCGGCACCGTCGCCGAGGTGCGCAGCGCGGTGATCTACGAGAAGACGCAGTCGCTGGTGAAGTGCGAGTACGTGTGGAAGCGCACCGACCAGTGGATCAACTTCCCCTGGTCCGTCGAACCGCCGGTGGTCCGCCGCGACGGGCAGGTACTCGACGCCTGAGCCGTCCGCACACCCGAGATCGGACGCCCGTCGAACACCGCCAAGGGCCCGGAACTCGCGACGACCGTCGCGGTTCCGGGCCCTTGGCGGTGCGGGCGGGGGCGGAGTGCCCTACAGCGTGCCCAGTTTGATGATCGACAGCAGCGCGACGAGCTGGATCGCGCTGGCGCCCAGTGCCTTGGGCCACGGCAGGTCGTGGGACTTGCTCACCATCGACGTGAAGAGCGCGCCCGCCGCGAGCCAGGTCGCCCAGCCCAGGATCTGCACCAGGGAGCTGTCGCCGCCCAGGAACATCGCGAACAGCAGGCGCGGCGCGTCCGTGATGGAGGTGATCAGCATCGACAGGCCGATGGTCGGTGCCCAGGCGCCGTCGCCGCCGAGTTGGCGGGCCAGGGTGTGGGTGACCGCGCCCAGGATCAGGCCGCTCAGCATGACCGCCACCGCGGTGCTGAGCATCCACGGGATGCTGTTGGACAGCGAGGCGTTCAGCACTTCCTCGCGCGCCTGGTCGAGGCCGAAGACCGCGAGCAGCCCGTAGACGAAGGTCACGGTCAGCGCCGTGGGCCACATCGGGTAGTCGCGCATCTGCCAGAACGTCGGGCCCGGGCGCAGCACGATGCCGCGCAGCAGGTCCTTCCAGTGCAGCCGCGGGCCGGCGGGCGGGGGCGCGGGCTGGCCGGCGCGGTAGGCGGTGCCGTCGTCGTACCCGTCGTCGCCGTAGCCGCCCCGCGGCCCGTACGCCGGGTCCTCGCCGAGACTGAACTGCTGGGTGTGGCCCGGGTTGTCGTTCGGGTCATACGCCGGCTGGCCGCCCTGACCGCCCTGGCCGCCGGGTCCGGGGTAGCCGCCCTGGCCGCCGTCCGGTGCGTAGTACGGGTCGTGGCCGCCGTCGCCGAAGTACTCCGGCTCGTCCGGCCGGCCCTGCGCCGGGTGCGGCCACTGGACGCGGCCCGCGCTCGGCCCGTACGGCCCGGGGCCCGGCCCCTGCGGCGGGCCGGGCGGGTAGCCCTGGCCGCCGCCGGCCTGGCCGTACGGCGGCGGGGCGCCGTGCTGCCCGTACGGCGGCGGGCCGCCCTGTTGTCCGTACGGTGGGGGCGCCTGCCGCGGACCGGGTTGCCCGGGGTGCCCGCCGTGCCCCGGGTGCCCCCCGGGGGTGGGGCGTCCGGAGGGGCCGGGGTACGGCCCCTGCTGCCCCTGTTGTCCCTGCCGTCCCGAGCGGGAGTCGCGTCCGCGTCCGATCCTGAATCCAGCCACGATTCGAACGTACCTGGTCCCGCGGACCTCGGTGACAGGGCGGCGGAGAATACCGGGTCCATTGCGGCCGAGCTGTGACATCCCCTAGGGGAACCCCGGGGGGCTAACCCCCTGCTGACCTTGGTGTTTGGTGCACCCGTGGCAGCGTACGCCGTGCGGGCACGCCGCCGGGGCGCGCGCCGGCTCCGGTGCGGGCGGCGCCGGTCGCGGGCGCCCCCGGCGGGTTCGGGCGCGCGGGGGCGGCGCGGGGCACGGCGCGGACGGCGTCAGAACTCGTCCACCGTGTACGGCGCGAGGTCGGTGCGCAGCGCGACATCGAGGCCGGCCGCCGCGCCCGGCGTGTGCTCGGTGACCAGGCCCGCGTGCGCCAGCTCGCGCAGCGGGATGGTGCCGAGGTATCCGGAGCCGAGTTCGCGCACGTCGAGGGCGAGGTCGGCCGGCGCGTCGGTCGGCTCGTACGTGGCGGTGCCCTGCCGCACCGACAGCCGGTGTCGGCCCGCGTTGGCCGGGACGTGCGCGTCGCGCACGTCGAGCACGACGTCCACGTCGGCGGCCCAGGAGCGGGCGCGCAGCGCGGCGCCCACGTCCACCAGGCGCACCCGCAGGCCGGTCTGCTCGCCGGTGACGCGCACCTGGTCGCGGTCGGCGCAGAAGTGCAGCAGCGGGTCGTCGAGCGGGCGGGCCCACGCGGTCACCTTGTGGGAGAGGTCGATGCCGGCGAGGTAGCGCCACAGGGCCGCGGCGACCGCCGGGGTGTCGGCCTCCAACTCGCCGATGTGCACGCTGCCCGGGCCGTGGCCGTCGGACTTGGTGCGGTAGATGACGTACCCGGCCAGCGGCTCGCCCAGGGCGACGATCCGCGGCGGGCTCAGGTCGTCGTCCTCCGAGTCCTTCTCGACCATCCACTCCTCGCGCCACCAGCGCTCCGTACGGGCCATCCGGCCGGCGCGCACGGCGCGGGTGCGCTCGTAGTACGGGCCGAGCAGCGCGGGCACGTCGGCCGGGTCGACCAGGCGCAGGGGGCGCTCGTCCGGCGCGATGCGCAGCGCCAGCGGCCGGGACGAGTTGATCTCGACGGCCAGCCCGCGAGTGCCGGTCCCGAAGCCGTACCGGCCGTAGATCGCGTCCTCGGAGGCCCACAGGCTGGCCAGCGGCGTGCCCGCGGCGCCGAACCGGCGGTACAGCTCGGCCATCATCCCCGACAGCACGCCCCGCCGCCGGTGGGTGGGGGCCACGGAGACGAAGGTGAGCCCGGGGGCCGGCAGCTCGCCGCCGGGCAGCGAGAGCGTGAAGTCGTAGGTGGCCATGAGGCCGACCAGCCGGTCGCCGTCGTACGCGCCCACGCGCGCGCACTCGCGCAGGGTCTCGTAGTGGTGCTTGCGCTCGTCGTTCTCGGGGGTTTCGAGGAAGGCGAGATAGGAGAGGGCCAGCGCCTCGTCGAGGCGGGTCTCGGGCACCTCACCGAAGCGTAGGTCGGAGCTTTGTTCCATATTCCGGACCGTAGCCGCGAAGAGTCGCACAGGCATCCGCTTTTTTGACCACGTCAGGACCATTTTGCGGTGGGTGGGCGGATGGCTGGTGGCCGATTCGGCCACCCCCGCCCGGTGACCGCCTCGGCTGTGACCACGGGCCGCGTCCGAGGCCGGCCCCCGCAGCGGGCCAGCGACTGCGGGGGCCGGGTGCCCGAGGCGGCCCACCCCCCGACGAGGCGGGCCGCCGACCGGCCCCGGCGGCCCGTCGGCAGAACGGGACGCCGGTGGCGCGTCGGGCGGCGGTTCGCTCGCCGTGCCGGACGGCACAAGCAGCCCTGGGAGCACCCGAGTTGCGGCGAACGTGGTGCTTTCGCGCCGTGCCAGCAACTGTGCCGGGTCGTCGTGCGGCGGGGGAAGTGAATCCTGAGAGGTCTTGCGCGCGTATCGATGCACCGTTGGTTATCGGTGGTGGCTAGGGGTGGTGGCTACCGGTGTGGCCGAGGGGGCGCCAGGCCCTCTGTGTTACGCCAGTGATCGGTGGCATGATCCGGCGAGGCCAGGCACCAGGCACCAGGCACCAGGCGCCAGGCACCACATGAGCCGACGCGAGGGGAGACGTAGGGATGACAGCCATGCCACCGTCCGACGCGCACGCGGGGACGACCGGGCTCGGGCAGCCCGGCGCGACCGGGCAGATCGCGGTCGCGGCCCCGCCCGAGCGCGTCTACGCGCTGGTCACCGACCTGCGGGTGCTCGCCGAACTCGGCGAGGAGGTCCGCGCGCACCGCTGGGTCGGGCGGCCGGGGACCGCCGTGGTCGGGGCGCGGTTCCGGGGGAGCAACCGGCGCGGCGCCCGCCGCTGGCGCACCACCGCCCGCGTCACCGCCGCCGACCCGGGCCGATGTTTCGCGTTCGAGGTGACCAGCGGACCGTTGCCGGTTTCGGTGTGGCGGTACGACATCCGGGCCGCGGCGGACGGCGGCTGCCTCGTGGTGGAGAGCACCTGGGACCGGCGCCCACGGTGGTTCAGGGGCCTCACCGCGCTGGCCACCGGCGTACGCGAACGCACCGCGGTCAACGACCACAACATCGCCCGCACCCTCAGCCGACTCAAGGAGCGCGCGGAACGCTGACCGCGGTCGCCCGGCCCGACCAGTGGCCCACGTCGGGGTGCGCACCCGCCGGCGCGTGGCGCCGGCCCGGTGGGCCACTGCTCGGGCGTGCGGCTAGCTCGCCGCTCGCGCCGCCCCGTTCGGCGACGGCGTGGCGAACAGCTCAGCCTCGGGCCAGATCGGGACGGCCTCGGCGCCCGCGGCGCGCACGGCCGTGCCGTCGAAGGTCGTACGGGTCTCGGGGATGTCCTCGTCCGGCCATTCCACGACCAGTTCCAGCGGGCCTTCGGGCGGTAGTTGGGACAGGTGGAGGACCAGGTGCTCGTGGAAGCCGTCGCCGCCACCCTCAAGGCGCAGGCTCGGGCCGGTGGAGCCGTTGGTCGCGGTGGTGGGGGCCGGGTCGAGCGTGGTCACCTTGCGGCCGTCGCCGAGCAGCATCCCGCAGCGGAGGGCGCCGGCGGCGGAGCGGACGGCCCGGCGGGGGGAGTTCGGCTCGGCGAGGCGGCGGCGGAAGATCTCCACGCGGATGGTGACCGACCGCGGCCACACGTGCCAGCCGCTGAGCATGAGCCGGGTGTCGGGACCCGCGCCGAGTTCGGCGGTGTGCGGTAGGCGGGCGGGGATGAACCAGCGCTCCGGCGGAAGCGGCTCGTCATGGGGTGCTTCGTAGGCCGGTAACGACGGCTCGTTGGGGGGCTGGGGCTCTTCGGTCGGGTCGGCACTGATCAACCCTTCGAAAAAACTCATGTACAGATGGTGACAGTCGGGCCAGACATCTGTCCGTCGAATGCACAGGAACCGAGGTCAAAGGGGCCTTGGGGGCAGGCGGTGCGGGCCCCGAAGCGGACGTACCCTCCGCCCCCGGCGTCCGGCGGCGCCAGGCCCCGCCCCGTGCCGGGCACCAGAACGCCGGTGGGCGCGGACCGTTTCGCGTGGTCCGCGCCCACCGGCGGGTGGCGCTTCCGTTGGCGCTTTCGCTGGCCCGGTGCGGGCAGCGGACTACCTCACGGGCTATTTCACGGGCTCCGGCTCGGGCGCCGTCGCCGGCTCGCCGTCGCCGCCCGGGTCCTGCTGCTCAGGCGTCTTGACCGAGTCGAGGAGGAGTTGCGCCACGTCCACGACCTGGAGCGACTCCTTCGCCTTGCCGTCGTTCTTCTTGCCGTTGACCGAGTCGGAGAGCATGACGAGGCAGAACGGGCAGGCCGTGGAGACGATGTCGGGGTTGAGGGACAGCGCCTCGTCCACCCGCTCGTCGTTGACCCGCTTGCCGATCCGCTCCTCCATCCACATCCGGGCACCGCCGGCGCCGCAGCAGAAGCCGCGCTCCTTGTGCCGGTGCATCTCCTCGTTCCGCAGCCCCGGCACCTTGGCGATGATCTCCCGAGGCGGCGTGTAGACCTTGTTGTGCCGGCCCAGGTAGCACGGGTCGTGGTAGGTGATCAGGCCCTCGACCGGGGTCACCGGGACCAGCCTGCCCTCGTCGACGAGGTGCTGGAGCAACTGGGTGTGGTGGATGACCTCGAACTCGCCGCCGAGCTGCGGGTACTCGTTGGCGATGGTGTTGAAGCAGTGCGGACAGGTCGCGACGATCTTCTTCTTCGCCTTGGGCTTCCTGGTGGACTCGTCGTCGCTGTCCTCGCCGAAGGCCATGTTCAGCATCTCGACGTTCTGCTGGCCGAGCTGCTGGAAGAGGAACTCGTTGCCTAGGCGCCGGGCGGAGTCACCGGTGCACGCCTCGTCGCCGCCCATGATCGCGAACTTCACGCCCGCGATGTGCAGCAGCTCGGCGAACGCCTTGGTGGTCTTCTTGGCCCGGTCCTCCAGGGCGCCCGCGCAGCCGACCCAGTACAGGTAGTCGACCTCGGTCAGGTCCTCGATGTCCTTGCCGACGACCGGGACCTCGAACTCGACCTCCTTGGTCCAGGCGAGCCGCTGCTTCTTCGCCAGGCCCCAGGGGTTGCCCTTCTTCTCCAGGTTCTTGAGCATCGTGCCCGCCTCGCTGGGGAAGCTGGACTCGATCATGACCTGGTAGCGGCGCATGTCCACGATGTGGTCGATGTGCTCGATGTCCACCGGGCACTGCTCGACGCAGGCGCCGCAGGTGGTGCACGACCACAGCACGTCCGGGTCGATGACGCCGTTCTCTTCGAGGGTCCCGATCAGCGGGCGCTCGGCCTCGGCCAGCGCGGCGGCCGGCACCTGCGCGAGCTGCTCCGCGCTGCCCTTCTCCGCGCCCTCCGCGTCCTTGCCGCCACCGGCGAGCAGGTACGGCGCCTTGGCGTGCGCGTGGTCCCGCAGGCCCATGATCAGCAGCTTCGGGGAGAGCGGCTTGCCGGTGTTCCAGGCCGGGCACTGCGACTGGCACCGGCCGCACTCGGTGCAGGTGGAGAAGTCGAGCAGGCCCTTCCAGGAGAAGTGCTCGACCTGCGAGACGCCGAACTGGTCGTCCTCGCCCGGGTCCTCGAAGTCGATCGGCTTGCCCTCGGAGACCATCGGCGGCAGCGCGCCGAGCGCGGTGGAGCCGTCGGCCTCGCGCTTGAACCAGATGTTGGGGAAGGCCAGGAAGCGGTGCCAGGCCACGCCCATGTCGGTCTTGAGGGCGACCGTGATCATCCAGATGAACGAGGTCGAGATCTTGATCATCGCGACCAGGTACGTCAGGTTCTGCACCGTGCTGACGTCGAGCTCGCGGAAGGCGGCGACGAGCGGGTACGAGGCGAAGAACCCGGCCTCGTACGAGGTGACGTGGTGCTGGGCGCCCTCCAGGCCGCGCAGCGTCATGATCGACAGGCCGACGATCAGGATGACGGCCTCGACGAAGTACGCCTGGCCGAAGTTCGACCCCGTGAAACGGGACTTGCGGCCGGCCTTGCCGGGCTTGCTGAGCTGGCGGATCACGATGAGCGTGAGGATGCCGAGGGTCGTCATCAGCCCGAGGAACTCGGTGAAGACCTCGTACGGCAGCCAGTCGCCGATGACCGGGATCAGCCAGTCCGCCTGGAAGAGCTGCCCGACGGCGTTGACGATGGTCAGCAGCAGCGAGAAGAAGCCCACCGCCACGAACCAGTGCGCGACGCCGACGACGCCCCAGCGGTTCATGCGGGTGTGGCCGAGGAACTCCTTGACCACGGTGATCGTGCGTTGCGCGGGTTCGTCGGTCCTGGTCCCCGCGGGTACGGGCTGGCCGAGCCGCAGGTAGTGGAAGATCTGTAGCAGGGCACGGCCGAACAGCGCGACGCCGACCGCGATGAGGACCAGCGACACGATGATCGCGGCGAGTTGCATGGCGGCTCCTCGAACCTTCGAGAGCGGGCTTACTAAGCAGTAACTTATCTGGTCTTCGCCGAGATTACCGAGGATCACGAGAGCGGTGCACAAGACGAGCCGGTGATCTGCGTCGCTCAGGCTTGCCTTATCGCCTTCCGTTGCCCTCCCGGGCTTCTACCAGTCTCCCCCTTTCCCCGGCCGGAACGGGCTTCGCCCTGCGTTCCGCGGTTCCGTGGCGCGGCCCCGTGACCTGGCCCCCGTGGGTCCCGCGACCTGGCCCCGTGGGCTGGGGGCCGGCCGGCGTGGGTCCCGTAGGGGTGGGGGCTGGCCGGCGTGGAGTCCGGCCCGGCGTCGGGCCCGGGCGGTGAGGGTCGAGGGTGGGCGCGCGCGGGTGCGGGGGGCTGACGCGGGATGTCTCATAGGGAGGGGGCGCCGGGCGGTTGGTCGCGCGGGCGGGGTGTCGCAAGAACGGTCTCGGGGTCGCGGCGGCGGCTTCGCGCGGGGCGCGGGCGCTGGATTTCGGCCGTGTGCGGATAAGTGCCGTATAAAAGTTGAGCCTGCCTGACTCACCTCTGTTGACAGGGAAATCTGGATCAGGCACGCTTGAGCCTGTTCCACTCAAGTTGGCTGGAGGATTGACATGGCACGTGCGGTCGGCATCGACCTGGGTACGACGAACTCCGTCGTCAGTGTTCTCGAGGGCGGTGAGCCCACCGTCATCACCAACGCCGAGGGCGCCAGGACCACGCCGTCCGTCGTCGCCTTCGCGAAGAACGGCGAGGTGCTGGTCGGCGAGGTCGCCAAGCGCCAGGCGGTCACCAACGTGGACCGCACCGTTCGGTCGGTCAAGCGCCACATGGGCACCGACTGGAAGATCAACCTGGACGGCAAGGACTTCAACCCGCAGCAGATGAGCGCCTTCATCCTGCAGAAGTTGAAGCGCGACGCCGAGGCGTACCTGGGCGAGAAGGTCGCGGACGCGGTCATCACCGTCCCCGCGTACTTCAACGACTCGGAGCGTCAGGCCACCAAGGAGGCCGGCGAGATCGCGGGTCTGAACGTCCTGCGCATCGTCAACGAGCCGACGGCCGCCGCTCTCGCCTACGGGCTGGAGAAGGACGACCAGACCATCCTCGTCTTCGACCTCGGTGGCGGCACCTTCGACGTGTCGCTCCTTGAGATTGGCGACGGCGTCGTCGAGGTCAAGGCCACCAACGGTGACAACCACCTCGGTGGCGACGACTGGGACCAGCGGGTCGTGGACTACCTGGTCAAGCAGTTCAACAACGGGCACGGCGTGGACCTGTCCAAGGACAAGATGGCGCTCCAGCGTCTCCGCGAGGCCGCGGAGAAGGCGAAGATCGAGCTGTCCTCGTCCACCGAGACCACGATCAACCTGCCCTACATCACGGCGTCCGCCGAGGGCCCGCTGCACCTGGACGAGAAGCTCACCCGCGCCCAGTTCCAGCAGCTCACGGCCGACCTGCTGGAGCGCTGCAAGACGCCGTTCCACAACGTCATCAAGGACGCGGGCATCCAGCTCTCCGAGATCGACCACGTCGTCCTCGTCGGTGGCTCCACCCGCATGCCCGCCGTCGCCGAGCTGGTCAAGGAGCTGACCGGCGGCCAGGACGCCAACAAGGGCGTCAACCCGGACGAGGTCGTCGCCATCGGCGCCGCCCTGCAGGCCGGTGTGCTCAAGGGTGAGGTCAAGGACGTCCTGCTGCTCGACGTCACGCCGCTGTCGCTTGGTATCGAGACCAAGGGCGGCATCATGACCAAGCTGATCGAGCGCAACACCACGATCCCGACCAAGCGCTCGGAGATCTTCACGACGGCCGAGGACAACCAGCCGTCCGTGCAGATCCAGGTCTACCAGGGCGAGCGCGAGATCGCGGCGTACAACAAGAAGCTCGGCATGTTCGAGCTGACCGGGCTGCCGCCGGCGCCGCGCAACGTGCCGCAGATCGAGGTCACCTTCGACATCGACGCCAACGGCATCATGCACGTCTCCGCCAAGGACCTGGGCACCGGCAAGGAGCAGCGGATGACCGTCACCGGCGGCTCCGCGCTGCCGAAGGACGACATCGAGCGCATGATGCGCGAGGCCGAGCAGTACGCGGACGAGGACCACAAGCGCCGCGAGGCCGCCGAGACCCGCAACCAGGCCGAGCAGCTCGTCTACCAGACCGAGAAGTTCCTCAAGGACAACGAGGACAAGGTCCCCGGTGACGTGAAGTCCGAGGTCGAGGCCGCGGTCACCGACCTCAAGGAGAAGCTCAAGGGCGAGGACAACGCGGCCATCCGCGAGGCGACCGAGAAGGTCGCCACCGTCAGCCAGAAGCTCGGCCAGGCGATGTACGCCGACGGCCAGGCGGCTGCCGGGGCGCCGGGTGCCGAGGGCGCGGCCGACGCCGCCGGTGCGGGCCAGGCCAAGGACGACGACGTCGTGGACGCCGAGATCGTCGATGACGAGAAGGACAACCGCCAGGGCGGTGCGGCGTGACGGAGGAGACTCCGGGCTTCGACGAGCAGCCCGACGTCCCTTCCGACGCCACCTCCGACGCCGCGTCGAAGCCCGACGCGGCGAAGGGGGCCGGGTCCGCCGACGCGGCGGGCCCGGCGGCCTCGGCCGGGGACGCACCAGATGCCGGCCTCGACGAGAAAGCACAGCACGACGTGGCGCTGACGGCTCAGCTCGACCAGGTCCGCACCGCGCTCAACGAGCGCACCGCTGACCTCCAGCGCCTCCAGGCGGAGTACCAGAACTACCGCCGCCGGGTGGAGCGCGACCGGGTCACCGTCAAGGAGATCGCCGCGGCCAACCTGCTCTCCGAGCTGCTTCCGGTCCTCGACGACGTCGGCCGGGCCCGCGAGCACGGCGAGCTGGTCGGCGGCTTCAAGTCGGTCGCGGAGTCGCTGGAGACGGTGGTGGCCAAGATGGGCCTCCAGCAGTTCGGCAAGGAGGGCGAGCCCTTCGACCCGCTGATCCACGAGGCGCTGATGCACAGCTACGCGCCGGACGTCACCGAGACCACGTGCGTGTCGATCCTGCAGCCGGGGTACCGCATCGGCGAGCGCACGATCCGCCCCGCGCGGGTCGCCGTCGCCGAACCGCAGCCCGGCGCCACGCCCGGCAGCGGCCAGGCGGGCAAGGGCGATGACGCGTCTGACGAGGAGAACGGTGGCCCGGACGAGGGCTGACGTGACGTACGGAGAGGAGGGACGTCGAGGATGAGCACCAAGGACTTCGTCGAGAAGGACTACTACAAGGTCCTCGGCGTCCCCAAGGACGCCACCGAGGCCGAGATCAAGAAGGCGTACCGGAAGCTCGCCCGCGAGTACCACCCGGACGCCAACACCGGTGACGCCAAGGCCGAGGAGCGCTTCAAGGAGATCTCCGAGGCCAACGACGTCCTCGCCGACCCCAAGCGGCGCAAGGAGTACGACGAGGCCCGGGCGCTGTTCGGGAACGGCGGGTTCCGCCCGGGCCCGGGCGGCCCCGGCGGCACCGGAAGCTTCAACTTCGACCTGGGCGACCTCTTCGGAGGCGGCGGCCCGCAGCCCGGCGGCCCGGGCGCGGGGGGCTTCGGCGGCGGACTCGGCGACGTGTTCGGCGGCCTGTTCAACCGCACCGGCGCGGGCACCCGTACCCAGCCGCGGCGCGGTCAGGACATCGAGTCCGAGGTGACGCTGAGCTTCACCGAGGCGGTCGACGGCGCGACCGTGCCGCTGCGGATGTCGAGCCAGGCCCCCTGCAAGGCGTGCCAGGGCACCGGCGACAAGAACGGCACCCCCCGGGTGTGCCCGACCTGCGTCGGCACCGGGCAGGTCAGCCGGGGCGGCGGAGGCGGCTTCTCGCTCACCGATCCGTGCGTGGACTGCCGGGGCCGGGGCCTGATCGCCCAGGACCCGTGCGACCAGTGCAAGGGCAGCGGGCGGGCCCGCTCCTCGCGCACCATGCAGGTCCGCATCCCGGCGGGCGTCAGCGACGGGCAGCGCATCCGGCTGCGCGGCAAGGGCGCCCCCGGCGAGACCGGCGGCCCGGCCGGCGATCTGTACGTCGTGGTGCACGTGGACGCCCACCCGGTCTTCGGCCGCAAGGGCGACAACCTGACCGTGACGGTCCCCGTCACCTTCGACGAGGCGGCCCTCGGCGGCGAGGTCAGGGTTCCGACCCTGGGCGGCCCTCCGGTCACCCTCAAGCTGCCGGCGGGCACCCCCAGCGGACGCACCATGCGCGCCCGTGGCAAGGGCGCGGTCCGCAAGGACGGCACCCGGGGCGACCTGCTGGTCACCATAGAGGTGGCCGTGCCGACGGAGCTGAACGACAAGGCGCGGGAGGCGCTGGAGACCTACCGCGAGGCCACGGCGGACGAGGACCCGCGGGCCGAGCTGTTCCAGGCCGCGAAGGGAGAATGAGATGGACGGCCGAGGCGCACGCCCAGGCGGCGGCAGCCGCAACCCCTACGAGCTGACCGACGACTCACCGGTGTACGTCATCTCGGTCGCCGCTCAGCTCTCCGGCCTGCACCCGCAGACCCTGCGCCAGTACGACCGCCTCGGCCTGGTCTCCCCCGACCGCACGGCGGGGCGCGGGCGCCGCTACTCCGCCCGCGACATCAGCCTGCTGCGCCAGGTGCAGGCGCTCAGCCAGGACGAGGGCATCAACCTCGCCGGCATCAAGCGCATCATCGAGCTGGAGAACCAGGTGGCCGCGCTCCAGCAGCGGGTCGCCGAACTCCAGCAGGCGGTGGAGGGCGCGGCGACGGCGATGCGGCAGCGCGAGGCCGCCGTACACGCCTCGTACCGCCGCGACCTGGTCCCCTACGACCAGGTGCAGCAGACCAGCGCCCTGGTGGTGTGGCGGCCCCGCAGGCCGGGGCAGGACTAGCCGCGCCCGCGCGTGCCCGGTAGTGGACCCGCCGACCCCTCGGGGACGGCGGGTCCATCGCTGTCTGGACGCGGGCGCGCGCGGGCCACCGGCCTGAACCGGCCGGGCTCAGGTCACCGCTAGGTGGGTGCGGTGGTGGCGCGGCGCGGTGGCCTCGTCGAGCAGGGCGAGGGCGAAGTCGGGGTAGGAGATCCGGTCCGTCATGTCGCCGTGGGGGCGTACCGCGTACCGGCCGCCGCGCGCTCCCTCGTGGTCGAAGTCGCCGGACGGGCTCACGTACACCCAGTCCAACTCGGCCCCCGCGGCGCGCAGTACGTCGCGGCCGGCCGCGTGCGCGAGGCAGAAGGGCCGGAACTCGGCCGGGAAGCCGGGCGCGTCCAGCAGCGGTGTGCCGTCGGGCCCGGGCAGCAGGGCGGCGATGCCCCCGCTGACGAGCCGCCCGACGCCGGCCTCGCGCAACCCCGCCACCAGGGCGCGGGCGCTGGCGGGGAAGAACGCGCCGGGGTCGGTGCCCTCGCCGTACACCGCCGTGACGTTGATCGCGGCCGAGTGCCCGGCGGCCAGGGCGGCCACGCGGGCCGCGTCGGTGACGTCGCCGACGGCGATCCGTACGCCCGCGTCCGCCGGCCCCTGGTAGCGGGCGGCGGCTCGTACGACGGCGGTGACCTCGTGGCCACGGCCGCGGGCCTCGGCGACGGCCTGCCGTCCGGCCCGGCCGGCCGCGCCGAAGATGACGATCCTGCTCATGTCGGAATACCTCCGGGTGAGTTGGTGCTCGGGAAGGTATCCGGGCGGTCGGTTACCTTCCGGATACCGCCAAGGTCGCCGACGGGCGACCGCGGCGGCGAGGAGAGTCAGGAGGGGCCCCGTGACGCGCCGCGAGCCGCTGCCGGCCGACCTGTTCGACGAGGTGTGCCCGTCCCCGCTGCTGCCGTTCCGGTTCGGTGACAAGTGGGGCGCCCTGGTGTTGCGCTGCCTGGAGGACGGCCCGCGCCGCTTCTCCGAACTCCGCGTCCCGCTCCACCGCGTGACCCCGAAGGTGCTCACCCAGTCGTTGCGCGGCCTGGAGCGCGGCGGCCTCATCGTGCGTACGGAGTACGAGGCCCCGCGCCGCGCGGTGGAGTACGCCCTGACGCCGCTCGGCCGCAGCATGCTCGGCCCCATGCGGGCGGCGTGCGCGTGGGCGGCCGACCACTGGGACGAACTCCTCGACGCGCACGAGTCGTACGAGTCGCGGGAATCGCACGGCTCGCACGAGTCGCGGGAATCGCACGGGTCGCACGAGCCGTACGGCGAGGCCGTCGGGGGGAGGCGGCGCGGTGTCGGCATGGGACGGCGGGGGTGAGCGCGGGTAGTCCGGGCCCGGGATCGGCGGCGGGGCGTGGCCGCCGGGCCGTGGGGCGGCCTTCGTACGGTGAGGGGTGTGTCGAGCGTGGAACTACCTGATCCCGCCCGAGGTGCGGTACGCGCCGACCGCCCGCGTGGTCACCTCGGACGGGGACGACCCGGCGGCGCTGCGAGCGGCGAATCCGGGCAACTGGGGCGCGGGGGAGTGGGACGACCTCCTCGACGGCGCGCTCGGGCCCTGGGCCATGGCCGTGGCGGCGGGCCGGGTCATCGCCATCTGCCACACCCCGTGCTGGTCGGCGCGGGCGGCGGAGGCGGGGGTGTGGACCCGCCCGGGCTGCCGCGGGCGCGGCCACGCGGCGACGGTCACGGCGGCCTGGGCTCGCGTCATGGCGGCGGCCGGGGACGGCAGGCGGCTGTTTCACAGCACGACGGCCACCCACCACGCCTCCCAGCGGGTCACCCGCCGCCTCGGACTCCGCCAACTCGGCTGGATGTGGAAGCTGACCGCCTGACGAGCCCGGTAACGCGGGTGCGGGGTCGGGCTGCTGAGGGGGCGCTGGTGGAGTGCCGTGGTGGCCGACACGCGTTCTCGTCGCGGGGCATCTTCGGGTGGGGCCAGCCGTGGTCCGGGCAGCGAGAGGGCCAGCTCCCGCGCCTGAGGTGGCGTCAGTAGCTGGCCCGTGCCGTGCCGTTTTCGACTGCTGTAGCAGGGGCGGCAGGAATCGAACCTACAGCCTTCGGTTTTGGAGACCGGTGCTCTGCCAATTGAGCTACGCCCCTTCGGTACGTGTAGCTTGCCACGGCACGGCGGTCGCTAACCAGGGCATTGTCCCGGCATGTGGACACGGGGGACGAGAGGTACGTGTCGGGGCGCTTGACGGATGCCGGACGGTGGCTGACGGGCCGTGGGATTTCGTGGCGATTCGTCGCTCGTGCGGCGGTACGTTCCGTGCTCGGGCCGGGATTTCTCGGTGCTGGTGGGCGGCCCGTCGCGGCCGTTGGCAGCTTGTTGCGACCGCGCGTCGCGGTGCGGGGCGATGGCGCTCGCGCGGGGCGCGCGCTCCTCGCCGGCACGCGACGGGGTGCGACCCGCCTCGTACGACCGGCCCACGGTGGCTCGCGGCGGCTCGCCGTGACAGGGCCAGGGGGACGGCCACAGCCGGCCGGAGTCGGTCAGACGTTTCCCATCGCCCGCGTCAGGGTGATCTCGATGGCGACGCGCTCGGGGTTGGGCCTCGGCTGTCGGCCGTAGCGCTCGGCGTACCGGCGTTCCGCCTCCGTGACGCTGGCCTCGTCCGTACGTACCCGGGCCCGGCCCTCAAGCGTGGCCCACCGGGCGCCGGCGAACTGGCAGACGGCGACCAGGGCGCCGTCGGGTCCTGCGGCCTGGACGTTGGCCGCCTTGGTGCTGGTCTTACGGCAGATGATCCGGGCGACGCGGGCCTCGGGGTCGAAGGTCGCGCCGACCGGCGTCACGTGCGGGGTGCCGTCCGGGCGGGGCGTGGTGAAGGTGCACAGGTGGCGCTCGTGCCAGAACGCGACGTAGGCGGGGTCGGGGTGGTCGAGGTCGATGGCCATGCCGGGCAGCGTAATGGGCCCCGCCGGTGGGGTCGCACCGGGACATACGTCGCGAACGCGTCAGGTGGTCGGCCCGGGGCCCGGGGGCTGGTGCCGCGACGGGTGGGGACGCGCGGGCGGTGGCGGGGCCGCCCGGGCGCGGCGGGTGTCGATGCGGTAGCCGACGGCGAGGGCGATGGCGCCGAGGACCAGCAGGCAGAGCAGGGCGCCGGGGAGCCAGACCGCGCGGTGCAACGGGGCGGTCGAGGAGTAGGCCCAGTCGTCGCCGGCGAAGATCCTGTCGCCTACGGCCACCGGCGGGTTCTTGATCTCGCCGTGGCCGGTGCGGCCGTCGGGGAAGACCCACTCGCTGCCGCAGGCGGCGGCGGGGGCCGTGCCGACGCCCTCGGTGCAGCGTTCGAGGGTGCGGACGGTGGCCGTCTCGCCGGTGATCAGGCGGTGCGCGTTCGTGCCGACCCACAGCGCCACAGCGCCGATCAGCACCAGCAGCAGCCCGAACGCCGCCAGCGGCGTGCCCAGCGCGCGCAGTCGGCTCCGCGTCGTGCGTCTCGCGTCCTCACTCATGGCTCTGGCCCGCCCCCGTAGTCCGCCTGATCCTCACCCGTCTGGCCGATTGTCGTACGTCTGCCCCGCCATCGGACCGAGTGTGCCTGGTCGGACCGGTGCGGCGGGGGCCGGCCGAAGGGGCGCGGGCGAGCCGGGCGGGGCGAACCGGGGTGGGGGGAACCCGGACGGTGGGCACTCGGGTGGGAAGGGCGGGACGCCGGCGAGGGTGCGGTGAGGGCGGCGGGGAGCTGGGGCGCCGGACCGGCGGGTGGCCGGGTGGCCGGGTGGCGGGTCGGTGGCGGCCCAGCGAGCGGGCCTCGGCGCTGATGGGAGCGAGAGAAAACTAAGTTGAGTGGAATAGACTCAACTTACCGTAGGCTGTAATAAGCAAGATGGTGGGACCGTGGTCGAGGAGCGAGGAGGAGCGCGACCGTGGATGCCGAGCTGACCAACAAGAGCCAGGAGGCGCTGAGCGCCGCCAACGAGCGTGCCGTGGCGGGCGGGCACGCCGATCTGACCCCCGCCCACCTGCTGCTGGCGCTGCTCAGCGGGCAGGACAACGAGAACCTGATGGACCTGCTCGCCGCCGCCGAGGCCGACGCGGCCACGCTGCGCTCCGGCGCCGAGCGGCAGCTCGCCGCGTTGCCGAGCGCCCAGGGCTCCACCGTCGCGCCGCCGCAGCCGAGCCGGGACCTGCTCGCCGTGCTGGCCGACGCGTCCCAGCGGGCCAAGGAGCTCGGCGACGCGTACATTTCCACCGAGCACCTGCTCATCGGCATCGCCGCCAAGGGTGGTCCGAGCGGGGAGCTCCTCAACCAGCAGGGGGCGAGCGCCAAGCGGCTGCTCGACGCCTTCGAGACCAACAGGGGCGGAACGCGGGTGACCAGCCGGGACCCGGAGGGCACGTACAAGGCGCTGGAGAAGTTCGGCACGGACCTCACGGCCGCCGCGCGCGACGGCAAGCTGGACCCGGTCATCGGCCGGGACCAGGAGATCCGGCGCGTGGTGCAGGTGCTCTCGCGGCGTACGAAGAACAATCCGGTGCTCATCGGCGAGCCGGGCGTCGGCAAGACCGCCGTCGTGGAGGGGCTCGCGCAGCGCGTCGTCAAGGGCGACGTGCCCGAGTCGCTCAAGGACAAGCGGTTGGTCTCGCTGGACCTCGGCGCGATGGTGGCCGGCGCGAAGTACCGTGGCGAGTTCGAGGAGCGGTTGAAGACCGTGCTCGCGGAGATCAGGTCCAGCGAGGGCCGGATCATCACGTTCATCGACGAGCTGCACACCGTAGTCGGCGCGGGCGCCGGCGGCGACTCCGCGATGGACGCGGGCAACATGCTCAAGCCCATGCTGGCCCGTGGCGAGCTGCGGATGGTCGGCGCGACCACCCTGGACGAGTACCGGGAGCGGATCGAGAAGGACCCGGCCCTGGAGCGCCGCTTCCAGCAGGTGCTGGTGGCCGAGCCGACCGTGGAGGACTCGATCGCGATCCTGCGCGGGCTCAAGGGGCGGTACGAGGCGCACCACAAGGTGCAGATCGCCGACGCCGCGCTGGTGGCCGCCGCGACGCTGTCCGACCGCTACATCACCTCGCGCTTCCTGCCCGACAAGGCCATCGACCTGGTGGACGAGGCGGCGTCCCGGCTGCGCATGGAGATCGACTCCTCGCCCGTCGAGATCGACGAGTTGCAGCGCGCCGTGGACCGGCTGCGGATGGAGGAGCTGGCCCTCAGGAACGAGTCGGACGAGGCCAGCAAGCAGCGCCTGGAGAAGCTGCGCCGCGACCTCGCCGACAAGGAGGAGGAGCTGCGCGGCCTCGGCGCCCGCTGGGAGAAGGAGAAGCAGGGCCTGAACCGGGTCGGTGAGCTGAAGGAGCGCCTGGACGACCTGCGCGGACAGGCCGAACGCGCGCAGCGCGACGGCGACTTCGACGCCGCGTCCAAGCTGCTCTACGGCGAGATCCCGGCCGTGGAGCGGGAGTTGACCGCCGCCGCGGAGGCGGAGGAGGAGGCCAGGAAGGGCGACCGGGACAAGATGGTCAAGGAGGAGGTCGGCCCGGACGACATCGCCGACGTCGTCGCCTCCTGGACCGGCATCCCGGCCGGCCGCCTGCTTGAGGGCGAGACGCAGAAGTTGCTGCGCATGGAGGACGAGTTGGGCCGGCGGCTGATCGGCCAGCACGAGGCGGTGCGGGCGGTCTCCGACGCCGTGCGCCGCACCCGCGCCGGCATCGCCGACCCGGACCGCCCCACCGGTTCCTTCCTCTTCCTCGGCCCGACCGGCGTCGGCAAGACCGAGCTGGCCAAGGCGCTCGCGGACTTCCTCTTCGACGACGAGCGGGCCATGGTCCGCATCGACATGAGCGAGTACGGCGAGAAGCACTCGGTGGCCCGCCTGGTCGGCGCCCCGCCCGGTTACGTCGGGTACGAGGAGGGTGGCCAGCTCACCGAGGCGGTGCGCCGGCGCCCGTACTCGGTGGTGCTCCTGGACGAGGTGGAGAAGGCCCACCACGAGGTCTTCGACATCCTGCTCCAGGTGCTGGACGACGGCCGGTTGACGGACGGCCAGGGCCGCACGGTGGACTTCCGCAACACCATCCTCATCCTCACCTCCAACCTCGGCTCGACGTTCCTGATGGACCCGCTGCTGAAGGAGGAGCAGAAGCGGGAGAAGGTGCTGGAGACGGTGCGGGCCTCGTTCCGGCCCGAGTTCCTGAACCGGCTCGACGACCTCGTGATCTTCCACGCGCTCGGCACGGGCCAGCTCCGCCGCATCGCCGAGCTGCAGATCGACCACCTCCAGCGCCGCCTTGCCGACCGCAGGCTGGTCCTCGACGTCTCGGACGCGGCCCTGGAGTGGCTGGCCAGGCTCGGCCACGAGCCGACGATCGACGCGCCGGAGGCGGGCGGCGGCCCCGACCTGTCGTACGGGGCCAGGCCGCTGCGGCGGCTGGTGCAGACGGCGATCGGCGACCAGCTCGCCCGGGCCATCCTCGCCGGCCAGGTGCGCGACGGCGACACCGTGCGCGTCGACCACGAGCTGGGCGCCGACGGCCTGACGGTCTCGGCCAGCTCCGGCGGGCAGACCGCCGCGTCGGAGCCGGCCGGGTCGGCCGCGGACGGCTGAGCCGGCTGAGCCGGGCCGTCCGGGCGGCCCGGCGCCGGGTGTGCCGCGGGTTGAGCGGAATCGCCCGGCCCGCGGCTGCCGGGGCGAGCCGGGCCGGTGGCGCGTGCGGGGTTGCGGTGACCGGGCGGTGATGAGGGAGGATGGCGGAATCCGTACGAAGGGAAAAACACGGTGAGCATCGACCCGACCTCGATTCCGAATTTCGGGGGCCAGCCCGAACCTCAGGAGGCTGGGCCGAGCGGCCCGGTCCTCCCCGACCAGGACCTGGTCAAGCAGCTCCTTGAGCAGATGGAGCTGAAGTACGTGGTGGACGACGAGGGTGACCTCGCCGCTCCGTGGGAGCAGTTCCGCACGTACTTCATGTTCCGCGGCGAGGAAGAGCAGCAGGTCTTCTCGGTGCGCACGTTCTACGACCGGCCGCACGAGCTGGAGAACAAGGCCCAGCTCCTGGAGCTGACCGACGACTGGAACCGCCGCACCCTGTGGCCCAAGGTCTACAGCCACACGAACGACGACGGCAGCGTCCGGCTGATCGGCGAGGCGCAGATGCTGATCGGCACCGGCGTCAGCCTGGAGCACTTCGTCTCCTCGACGGTGAGCTGGGTGCGGGCGTCCATCGAGTTCGACAAGTGGCTCGTGGAGCAGCTCGGCCTGGAGGCCGACATCGAGGGCACGCCGGGCGACGGCGCCGCCCCCGGCGCGGAGTAGCCCCGCCCCCGCACGAGGCCGGCCCACCCGGCGCCGCTGGCACAGCCCATCGGCCCGGGCGCGCACGGCTGAGCGACGACACGAGGCCCGGTGAGCACGGCCCGCCCCACCAGGCGGCCGACGCCCACCGGGCCTTTCGCGTGCCACGGGGACGTACGGCGCGAGCGGGTGGCCTTACGGCCGAAGCGGGGCATAAAGGAGGCCGGGCTCCCGGGAATGCAGGCGGGAGCCCGGCCTCCTTCACGATGCGCCACCGCGCCCGCGCCCGCGACCGGAGACGGCCGAACGGGTTCGTCCCCCGTCGCGGCTGCCCCGGCCTGCCCCCTTACGACAGCCCCGACAGCCCCGGCGGCCCTCCGGCCCGGGGCGCGCTGCCGAGGGGCCGCTGTGCGCGCGTGTCGGCTGCGCACGACGCGGCGACAGGAGTCGGCTGGGGCGGCTGTGAGACCTACGGATCGATCATGTGACGCCGTACGCCCATGGAGCGCGCCCGGCGTACGCCCCCGTCTAAGCCAGTGCGGACAAGTGCGCCCCAGGCGTACGACGCACGCCCGCGGCACGTCTACTTCCTTTCGCCGCTGGCGTATGCCGCTGGACCGGCGGCCCCGGCGCGAAGACGGCCGCCCCGCCCCGCACCGCACGTGCGGGGCGCGGCACGAGTGCCCCAGAGCCGCCCCTCCACACCCGTTCGGCGGGTACCCGCGTGTCCCGTGTTCTGGCCCAGCGGGGCCCGCTTCGCACCGACGGGTGGGAGCGAGCCGGCGCACTCGGCCGGGCGAACGTGCGCCCCCCGGGTGCGGGCACGGGGCGCGCACCGGCATACGCCGGGGCGCCACGGGGGCGCCCCGGCGAACCGGGGCTCACTCCCGGCCAGCGCTCGGGCGGGGTGCTGTGCGGACTCTGGCCGAGATGTGGGGGCGTGCGGGGCGCGCGGAGGGCGGGGCGAACGCCGCGTGCCACGCGCCGCGCGCTTGGGCCGCGCGGGAGGAGCGGTGGGGGCGGGGCTGGCTGGGCTGGCTGGGCCACTTCTCGGCACTCCGAATAATCAGAGTGCAGTCTGAGTACACTCTGAGCATGGCCATCGCGCACCGTGCGGCAGAGATAGAGTCCGTCTCCTTCACCGATCTGTCCCGTAACCCGAAGGGCGTCGCGACGAGGGCCGCGGCCCTGGGACGTCTTCGCGTCACGCATCGGGACGCGCCCGACATGATGTTGACGACGGTCGCGCGCGCGGAGCACGCCGAGGAGAACCTGACGACTGCCTCTCGGCTGTTCCTGGCACTGATGAAGCAGGACGACGGGGCCAGGTCGCTCCAGCTCGCGCTGCCAGAGGTGTTCCCCTGGGCGCGGCACTTGGACGCGGAAGAAACCCGAGCCTTCACCGACGAGCTTCTTGGAGCACTGTCCGACGCCGCTGAGCTGGGGGCGGGGGAGGCTGTGCATCGCGCCGTCGTGTCCTGGCGCGCCACGGCTCGCGTCAATGCCGACCCTGACCAGCTCAGGGAATCGCCGCGGCCGCTCGATGGCGACGTCCTCGGTCAGGTTGAGGTGCGTGGGTGAGTCCGAAGAAGTGAGCCGGGCGTGACGGGGCCGGGCCCGGCTCGCGGGCCCGGCCCCGGCATCCGGTGGAGCGGGGGCGCCGTGCGGGTCAGGGGGTCAGCTGCTTGAGGCGGTCCACCGCCTCCTCCAGCACGCTCATCCGCTTGCAGAACGCGAAGCGCACGAACGGCGCGCCCGCCTCGCGGTTGTCGTAGAAGAACTGGTTGGGGACGGCCACCAGGCCGCAGCGCTCGGGGAGGCCGCGGCAGAAGGCCAGGCCGTCGCCGTCCGCGGAGATCTCCGGGCCCAGCGGGCGGATGTCGGTGGTGATGAAGTACGTGCCGGCCGGCCGGAAGACGGTGAACCCCGCCGTGGCCAGGCCGTCCGCGAGCAGGTCCCGCTTGACGGCGAGCTCGTCGCGCAGGCCGGCGTAGTACGAGTCGGGCAGGGTCAGGGCCTCGGCGATGGCGTGCTGGAACGGGCCGGAGGCCACGAACGTCAGGTACTGCTTGGCCGAGCGGACCGCCGCCAGCAGGTCCGGCGGCGCGGTGACCCAGCCGACCTTCCAGCCGGTGAAGGAGAACGTCTTGCCCGCGGAGCTGATGGTCACCGTGCGCTCCCGCATGCCGGGCAGCGACGCCAGCGGGATGTGCTGGTGGTCGTCGAAGACGAGGTGCTCGTAGACCTCGTCCGTGATCACGTACAGGTCGCGCTCGATGGCGATGGTGGCGATCGCCGCCAGCTCCTCGCGCGTGAGCACGGTGCCGGTGGGGTTGTGCGGGGTGTTGAGGAGGATGAGCCGCGTGTTGTCGGTGACGGCGTCGCGCAGTTCGTCCACGTCGAGGCGGTAGCGACCCGCCTCGGGGTCCGGGCGCAGCGTGACGGGGACCCGGGTGCCGCCGGCCATGGCGATGCCGGCCGCGTACGAGTCGTAGTAGGGCTCCAGGGCGACCACCTCGTCGCCCGGTTCCAGGAGTGCGATGAGCGAGGCGGCGAGCGCCTCGGTGGCGCCGGCGGTGATGAGGACCTCGCGGTCGGGGTCGTACTCCAGGCCGTACCAACGCTGTTGGTGCGCGCAGACGGCCGCGCGCAGTTCGGGAACGCCCGGGCCCGGGGGGTACTGGTTGCCGCGCCCGTCGCGCAGCGCGCGCACGGCAGCCTCCCTGACCTCCTCGGGACCGTCGACGTCGGGGGAGCCTTGACCGAGGTTGATGGAGCCGGTTCGGATGGCGAGGGCTGCCATTTCGGCGAAGATCGTCGTTCCGAATTCGGCGAGGCGGCGGTTGAGCGGAGGTCGCTTCATACGTCACATCCTCCGCCGAACCTCTGGATTTGCTCAACTCTGCTTTGGCCTGGAATGGCCCCGGGCATCACAGCGGTACACGCGGGGAGTTCGCGCGGGCGCGACGCGGGACAAGCGCCCCGGAGCGCATGAGGGGGCTTTGCGGACTTCGTCGCGCCGCACCGTGTGTGCGGCGCACCCATCGCGTGCGGAGTTTCGCGGACGATCTCACCAGCAATAACTGCACAGGCATCGATAAAGAGCGAAGCGCCGGAATCAACAGAAACGCTGGAATCTACCGAAACTACAGAATCTGCGGGATCTACGGGGCAACGGGGATATCGGGGGATCAAGGGGGACAACGGGGGGGGGCGGGGCGCCGGGAGGGACCCACCCGGCGCGCACGCGCCGCGCCAGCGGGGGCCGGGAAGGGCCGCCGCCGCGCGTCACTCGGGCCCGCGCCCTCCCGGTCGCCCGCGTCGGCCGCGCCTCGCTTCGGGGGACAACGGGGAACGAAAGGTCGTGAGGGCATGGGATTCGCGCTCTTCCTGTACATCGTGGTGATGGTGGCGATCGTGCTCGCCTGGTTGGGCAAGGTGGCCGGTGGCGGCAAGAAGCGCCGTGGGGGCGGCGGGAGTTGGTGGGCCGGCGGTGGTTCGTCGGGTGGCGGTGGCGCCTCGGGCGGTGGCGGCGCCTCGTGCGGTGGCGGGTCCTCGTGCGGTGGCGGGTCCTCGTGTGGCGGGGGCTCGTCCTGCGGTGGCGGTGGTGGCGGAGGGGGTTGCGGCGGCGGGGGCGGTGGCTGCTAAAAGCCGGAAATGCGGCTGGCTCGTGCTGGTTTTGCATATGCGCCCGGCGGGCTGAGGCCCGTCGGGCGCTCAAACGTTGAACAATTGATCTGGGGGGCGCTCGGGGGGATGGAAACCTGGTGAAGATGGGTAAAAAGGCTGTGCCGCCACGCATTTCATGATTCCGTGTCTCTCGGACCCTATGGACCCCACGGACCCCACGTGGTCAGCAGCCGGCGCATAGTGACCCCCTGGTCCCCTCGGGATGGGGGTTGCCTTATGGGGGATAAGGGCCGGCCCATCTTCCACTGCGTGCTTCCGGAGCCGACCCATGCTCACGATCCTCAAGACTTCCTACACCGATACCCGTGCCTCCGACCTCGCCTGGTGCCTGGGCCGCGAACCGCAGCCCGCGCTCGCCGTCCTCGACCTGCAACTCGGCTCCGCCGCCGTGCAGTTACGGCTGCTCGGCGCCTCGCACCAAGTCCTCCTGGAGGGCCGTGACGGGCGTTGTTCGGAGACGGTGGCGTGCATGCCCGGAAGTAGTACCCCCCTCCCGCTCGGCGTGTCCAAGCTGCTCGAAGGGCGGGAGTACGAGTTCGCGGCGCGCATCGAGACCCTCTCGCGCGGCTCCTTCGCGGGGCGCGCGCAGGAGTTGCTGGCGCTGGTCGCCGACCACCCGCACGGCCTCGCCGGCACCTTCCCGGGCAGCCCGCACGCGTTCACGGCCATGCTCGCCCACCGGCAGGAGGGGCAGATCGGCTGGCGCACCTGGCACGCGTACCCGCAGGAGGGGTGCCTGGTGGCCACGCGCACGCGGCTGGGCGCGCGCGTGGTGGCGGCGCTGTAGTCGCGCGCGGGGCGCTCAACGGTGCCCGCGGGAGGCGCGGTTGAACCGCGAATGCCCTGAAATGCGATGCATTCCCCCCGTGTGAGTGACCGATGGTGAGACGGGGGTCACGTAACGTTCACCCCATGATCGACCCGCCGGTGCCCCTTGTGTCCGTTGCCGAGGAATCGCCGACGGGGCCCGCGGGGCCGTCCCGGGTGCCGGCCCCGGCCGGGCGGTTCGCCGTCCTGGCCACCGTGTTCGTCTGCGCGGCCTGCGGTCTCGTGTACGAACTCGAACTCGTCGCGCTCGCCTCGTACTTGACGGGTGACTCGGTCACCCAGGCGTCCGTCGTGCTGTCCGTCATGGTCTTCGCGATGGGCACGGGCTCGCTGCTGGCCAAGCGGCTGCGGGTGCGGGCGGCGTTGGCGTTCGGGGTCGTCGAGGCGCTGCTCGCGCTGGTCGGCGGGGCGTCGGCGATGGCGCTGTACGCGTGCTTCGCGTGGTACGGGGACACCCGGTGGGCCATCGTCGGCTTCTCGTTGGCCATCGGCGTGCTGATCGGCGCCGAGGTGCCGCTGCTGATGACGCTGATCCAGCGGGTGCGGCGGCAGGACGCGGGCGGGGCGGTCGCCGACCTGTTCGCCGCGGACTACGTCGGCGCGCTCGTCGGCGGACTGGCCTTCCCCTTCCTGCTGTTGCCACGGTTCGGCCAGTTACTCGGCGCCCTGCTGACCGGCGCGGTCAACGTCGTCGTGGGCGGGGCGCTGGTGCTGTGGGTCTTCCGGCGCGACCTGTCGCCGCGCCAGCGCGGCACGCTGATCGCCGCGAACGGCCTGGTGCTGCTCCTGTTGGCCAGCGGCGCGGTGCTGACCGAACCGTTCGAGGGCGCGGCGCGGCGCGCGGTGTACGGGCCCGACGTGCGGGTGGCCGTCCACACGGACGTGCAGGAGGTCGTCATCACGGGCGGGGCCGGGGCCGGCTCGGCCGGGGCGCCGCTCGCCCTGTACCTCGACGGCGAGTTGCGGGTGAGCGCGCGCGACGAGTTCCGCTACCACGAGGCCCTGGTCCACCCGGCGATGGCCGGCCCGCACGCGCGGGTGCTCGTCCTCGGCGGTGGTGACGGGCTCGCCCTGCGCGAGGTGCTGCGCTACCCCGGAGTGCGCACGGTGACGGTGGTCGAAGTCGACGGCGAGGTGGTGGAGCTGGCGCGCACGGACCCCGGGCTCAGCCGGCTCAACCAGCGCGCGCTCGATGACCCGCGGGTGCGGGTGGTGCGGGCGGACGCCTTCGGCTGGCTGCGCGAGCGCGGCCGGCCCGGCGGCCCGAGCCCCGGCGGCCAACCGGGCGGCGGCTACGACGTGGTCCTCTCCGACCTGCCCGACCCGGGCCTGACGGCCAGTACCAAGCTCTACTCGCAGGAGTTCTACGGCCTCGTGCGCCGGGTGATGCGGCCCGACGCGCGGCTCGCCGTACACGCGGGGCCGCTCGACGGGCGCCCGCGGGCGTACTGGACGGTCGACGCGACGGTGCGCTCCGTCGGGCTGCGCACGGTCCCGTACGGCGTGGTCGGGCGCCTCGCGCGCGACCCGGAGCGGTCAGGCGGCGGCGAGCGCGGGTCGGGCCCGTCCGGTGACTGGGGCTTCGTGCTGGCCGCCCGCGACCGGCCAAAGCTGCGACTGCCCGCGGCGCGGCCCGCGCTGCGCTCGCTCACCCCCCGGGCGCTGCGCGCCGCGCACCGACAGGCGGAACGCCGGCACCGGCCGGGCGCGCCCACCTCCACACTGACGCACCCGCGCTACGGGACGGGCTGAGGCGGGGACCCGCGCTGGCGCGAGGATGTTGGGGCCGGCTGGGGGCGGGCGGTGGACGGGGTCGGCCCGGGTGTGATTGTCGTAGCCATGTCACTTACGGTGGTGGTCGGGGCCGTGTCCGTGACGGTGCGTCCATGGCGGGGTGGTCGGGGTGGCGACGCGGCGCGGTGAATGTGGACGCGACGATGTCTGATCCCGGACGCGGTGAGTACGCTCGGGGGTCATGGAGCATGAGGTGTTCGTCCCGGTTCCCGTAGACGACGTACGGCGCGCGCTCACCGAGCCCGCGCGCATCGCCCGCTGCCTGCCCGGGCTCCAGCAGGACGATGACGCCGGCTCAGACGCCATCGCCGGCCGGCTGCGGCTGCGCATCGGTGGCTCCTCCATCACCTACCGGGGCGTGCTGCACATCGCCGAGCACGGCGACCGGGTCGAGTACGCGGGCGACGGCGCCGAGTCGCGCGGCGGCGCCGGCGTGACGGTGACCCTGGCCGTGGCCCCGCAGGCGACTGACGGCGGCACCACGCTGCGCTGCGCCGGCGAGGTCGAGCTGACGGACGGCGAGGGCCGGCTGACCGAGTTCGACGCGGAGACGGTGGCCTCGGCGGCCCGCCGCCTCCTCGACCGGTTCGCCGAGGAGTTGGCCGCGGACCTGGCGGCCGAACCGACCCCGACCGCACCGGCGACGGCCGACGACGCGACCGAGGCCGGCGCTACGGCTGACACGGACGCGGACGCGGACGGGGAGGCCGAGGCCGGCGCGCCGGACGGACCGGCCGGATCGCCCGGGTCGGCGGAGGGGGCACCCGCCGCCGCGCCGGGCGGTAAGCCGGACGACGTGTCGCGGGATGACGCGGCCAGCGGTGACGCGCCAGGGGACGACCTGCCCGGGGACGACGCGACCGCGGACGAGCTGTCCCAGGACGACGTGAGCGGGGACGCCGTGAGCGGGGACGCCGGCGTGGTCGAGCAGCCCGCCGACGCGACCGCGTCCTCGCTCTTCGAGACCGAGGTACCGCCGTCCTCGCTGGAGCCGGACGCGCTCGGTGGCTCGGCGGCGGCGGCGGAGGTGCCGCCGGCCGAGGCGGCGCACGCGCGGCGCACGATGATCGGCCGAAGCGCCGAGGAGGTGGACCACGCGCCGCCGCGCGGCCGGTACGCGCCGGTGCCCGCGCCCGAGACCGCGTCCACCGTGGCCACCCTGCGCTGGGCCGCGCCCGCCGCGGCGGCCGTGCTCGCCTCGGCGGTCGTCGTGGGCCGCGTGCTGCGCCGCCGCAGGTAGGGCCGTACCGGCGTCCGAGACGGCGCCCGGGCGGGGGTCGCCGCCCGGGCGGGCCGTGGGGGCGTGCGCCGGAGCGGGCGGGCGTCGGCGGGGGGCGGAATGACGCCGGGCGACCCAGGTGGCGCGGCACGCGGTGGGCAGCGGGACGCGGGCCCGGGAGCGCCGTTAGGGTCGGCGGGGTGAGCACCCAAGAGACCACGGATGGCGCCCCGGGGGCGCGCGACGTACGGCTGGTGGCACCCGGATTCGCGGAGTTGACGATCCGTCCGGAGGACGGCTGCCGCATCAGCTCGCTGATCATCAACGACCTGGAGGTGTTGCGCCAGGGCGACCGGTACGGCTCCTTCCCGATGGCGCCCTGGTGCGGGCGGATCGAGCTGGGCCAGTTCCGCAGCTTCGTCACCGCGCCGGGCGGGGGCGACGGGGCGGCCCGTAGCGGTGGCGTACGGCACCAGATGCCGATCAACGCGACGCCGCACGCCATTCACGGTACGGTCCGCGACCAGCCCTGGCGCACCGCGACGGTCGACGACCAGTCCGCCACCTTCTACTGCGACCTGACCGACCCCTGGCCGTACCGCGGGCGCGTCACCCAGACCTTCGAACTGACCGACGACGCGCTGACGTTGACGATGGGCGTCGAGTCGCGCGGCGACTCCTTCCCCGCGCAGGCCGGCTGGCACCCGTGGTTCCTGCGCCAGCTCGGCCCGACCGGCGCGCCGGTGCAGATCGCGTTCGACCCCGCGTGGCAGGAGGAGCGGGGCGTGGACCACCTGCCCACCGGGCGGCGCGTCGAGCCCGGGCCCGGCCCGTGGGACGACTGCTTCGGGATGCCGGACGGCGTGGACGTCACGCTGACCTGGCCCACCCAGTTGGAGCTGACCATCACCAGCGGGGCGCAGTGGGTGGTGGTCTACGACGAGCAGGAGGAGGCGGTGTGCGTGGAGCCGCAGTCGGGCCCGCCGAACGGCCTCAACACGGTGCCGCGCCTGGTGACGCCCATCGACCCGCTGGAGGTCTCGACGACCTGGCGCTGGAAGCGGTTCTGAACCACGTGACCCGGCCCCGGACCCCGGCCGGCCCCGCCGCGCGGGGTGCCGGCCCGGCCGGGCGCCGCGCGGGGGCGGCGGCCGGCCGGGCCGGGTGGGTCACCGCGTGCGGTAGGCGCCGATCGCGGTCTGGGTGAGCGTGTTGCCCGCGGTGTCGGTCAGCCTGGCGCGGAGCGAGACGCTGGTGCCGGACCGCTGGGCCGGGATGGTCGCGACGCCGCGTACCACCGCGGTCCGCTGCCAGGACGTGCCGCCGTCGACCGAGTACGCGACCTCAAGCGCGCGCGTGTGGCCCGTGGCGGCGCCCTGTACGGCGACCGGGACGCGCAGCGCCGTGTCGGCCGGCGCGGCACCGGTCAGGTCGAGCGTCGGCGTGAACCGCACCGCGCTCACCGGCACCGCGACCCTGCCGTTGGTCTGCCGGGAGGCGAAGGTCCACGACGCGGTCACGGTGGTGGCGGCGCCGGGCGCTCCGGTGCGCCGCGCGGTGGCCGTGACGCGGTAGGTGGCCCGGTCGGCCGGCACGTCGAAGGTGGCCTGGCCGGGCTCGCCCGTCACGGTCTTCACGCGCTTCCCGTCGCGGTACAGCGTGGTCCGCGCCGTGTCGTACTCCGGGGTGGATGGCGCGTGGCCCTCGCCGTCGGTGAGCAGCGGGACGTCGACGGTGAGGCGGTTGCCGTCCCGTACGACGCCGGCGCCGCCCGGGAGGCTGGGGCCGAAGACGGCGTTGTTGAAGGTGCGCGTGGTGGTGTGGCCGGGCCGGGTGGTGACGTTCTGGGCCTCGTACGTGGCTCCGCCCTGGCCCTCCTCGTCGCGGGGGGTGGTGTAGCCGATGTCGTAGGGCCCGCGCGCCGGTTCGACGAGGAGGCTGGTGGTGCCGGGGGCGGGCACCGGCAGCGGGAATGCGGTGGACAGGTCGGTGCTGGGCGAGACGTTCAGCACGGACGTGCCCTCGGTGCCCGGGCGGGCGGCGCCGCGGATCTTGATCTCGCCCAGGTCCTTGGCGGCCGGGCGGCGGTAGAGCCCGGTCGGCGCGCGGTCGCCGGTGACGACGTTGCCCAGCGCGTAGCTGTGCTGCTTGGTGGCCCAGTACGAGTCGTACCACGTCTTGACCGAGCCGGCCTCGGCGGCCGGACCCAGGTGGGCGACGCGCAGGGTGGGCGTCGCGATGGCCATGTTGGTCTCCCGGACGACGCCGTCGTACTCGGCCGACAGCCCCATGTTGCCGAGCCGGAAGTCGGCCGTGCTGTCCGGGGGTCGCACGTCGACCAGCTTGGCGTTCCGGGCGTCGACCGTGATGGACGTGTCGTGGTCGAGGTCGAGCCTCGGCTGCACCAGCCAGTCCGTGCCCTCCGACGAGATGCCGCTCCACACCATGGCGGCGAGCAGGTACCGGCCCTTGGGCAGCCGTACGGTGGTGACGCCGGTGTCCCCCTCCGCCTCGAAGCCGTGCCTCGTGCCCTCCCCGGCGAACTCGGTGAGGGTGGTCTTGTAGAACTTCGAGGGGCGCCCGTCGCGGCCGATGTGGTGGATGGTGAGGGTGTACGTCGGCTGCTCGGCGGTGATGGCGGCCCGGCCGGCGGGCGCGGTCTCGGAGGCCGAGGCGTTCCAGGTGGGCAGGGTGCCGGCGACGACGGTGGCGGCCACGGCCAGCGCCCGCAGGGCGGTTCGGCGGGGCATCCGGGGGGATGGGGGCAACGGAGAAGTAGTCATGATCAGCACTGCGCGTCCGCGCGCCGGAGTTCCCATGACCCGCGTCACTCTCCGCCGGGCGGGGCGCGGCCTGTGGCGCAGGTCACCGGAACCGGGGCGGCGCGGGAGGCAGTGCTCAGTGTGGAATCACTCATGAGACATCGCTTCCGTAGCGGGGACCGCGACGCCCTGGGGGAGCTCTACGACGAGCACGCCCAGGTGCTGTACCGGTACGCCCTGCGGGTGACCGGCGACTGGGCGGAGGCCGAGGACGTCGTGTCGACCACGTTCCTGGAGGCGTGGCGCGGCCGGGAGAAGGTGCGCCCGGGCGAGGAGAGCCTGCGCCCGTGGCTGCTGGGCATCGCGACCAACGTCATGCGCCGCGACGCCCGGGCCCGTCGCCGCCGCGACGTGGCGCTCGCCCGGGTCCCGGAGCGCGGCGCGGTCCCGGACTTCGTGGACGACCTCGTCGCGCACCTCGCGGACACCGAGCAACTGCGGGTCGCCCGCATCGCCCTCGGCAAGCTGCGCCGCCGCGACCGCGAGGTGTTCACGCTGGTCGTCTGGGCCGGCCTGGACTACGCCACGGCGGCCGAGGTGCTCGGCGTGCCGGTCGGCACCGTCCGCTCGCGGCTGTCCCGCGCCCGTGGCCGGCTGCGCGAACTGGCGACCGCCGAGACCCGCGCGGGCCGTGAGGACAGCCAGGACCGTAAGGACAGTCAGGGCCGCGAGGGCCGTCAGGCCACGGCTCCGCAGGCACCGCCGCCCACGCCCGGCGGGCCGCCCCCGCAGGGCCCGCGGACGTCACCGGCCGCCACCCGGTGGCCGACCGTCGTCTCCGGCCCCGGCCCCGCCCCGGCGACGCCGGCCCCCGCACCCTCCCCCGACTCGCCCCCGCCGGGCCGCTTCTCCGTGGCCCCGTCGCTGACCCAGGAGAACCACGGATGAACGTCACCCCGCGACGCCGTACGCCGGACCGGCCCGAGGAGGCCGAGCGGCAGGAGATGACCGCGCTGCTGCCCCCGCCGTCCGTCCCCGACCTGGCCCCGGAGCGCGAGCGCGCGCTGCGGCAGGCCGTGCTCCGCGAGGCCGCCCGCGAGGAGCCGGCCGCCGCGCGCGGCGGCCTCGGCCGTACGGCTCGCACGGCCCGTGCGGCCCGCCCCGCACGGCGCCGCTTCCAGGTCCGCTTCGTGGCGCCGGCCCTGGCCTGCGCCGTGGCCGGCGCCATCGTCGCGGTGAACCTGTCGTCCACGGACGACGAGCCGCGCGACGGCACCCGGGTCGAGGCCCAGGAGACGCCCGAGGCGACCCGTCTGCTGGACCGCGTCGCGCTCGCCGCCGCCGAGGGCGAGCGACCCGAGGTCGGCGCCGACCAGTTCGTGTACGTCAGGAGCAAGGTCGCCTACGCGGGGCGCAGCGCCGGCGGCGGTTCGGTGACGCTGCCGCCCGCGCACACCCGGCAGGTGTGGCTGGCCGCCGACGGCAGCCGCCCGGGCCTGCTGCGCGAGGCGGGCAAGCCCGACAGCACGCTGGGTGACGACGCGCCGGTGTACACCGTCGACCGTCCCGGGGCGACGCCCCGGCCGAGCGCGACCGGTTCCGGCCCGTCGGTGACCAACCCGACCCATACCTACGTCGCCACGCTGCCCACCGATCCGGTCGCCCTGCTGGAGCTGATCCGGCAGCAGACCCGTGGCCAGGGCCAGGACCCGGACCAGCGGGCCTTCACCGCGATCGGCGAGCTGTTGGCCGAGACGTGGGCGCCGCCGAAGGTCAACGCCGCGCTCTACCGGGCGGCCGGGAGGATCCCCGGGGTCACGGTGGTCCGCACGGCCAAGGACGCGGCCGGGCGCGAGGGCGTCGCCGTGGCCCGCACCGCGCGTGGCCAGCAGACGCAGTGGATCTTCGACCGGACCAGCCACGCGTTCCTCGGCGAGCGCACGGTGAGCACCGAGGCCGGCGACGCGGGCCCGGCCGGAACCGTGCTCGGCACCTCCGCGATCCTCGCCAAGGCCGCCGTCGACCGCGCCGGCCAGGCCCCGCGAGGCTGACCCCAGCCGGCCACCAGCGGGCGTCGCCGCTGGACACGGCTAACCTCGTGCGTATGAGCGACGCGCGTGATGCCCTCCTGGAGCAGATCAAGAACAAGGCCGTGGTGCACGGCAAGGTGACCCTTTCGTCCGGTCTCGAGGCCGATTTCTACATCGACCTGCGCCGGATCACCCTGGATGGCGAGGCCGCGCCGCTGGCCGGTCAGGTCATGCTCGACCTGACCGCCGACCTGGAGTACGACGCGGTGGGCGGGCTCACGCTGGGCGCCGACCCGGTGGCGACGTCGATGATGCACGCCGCCGCCGCGCGGGGCCGCCGCCTCGACGCGTTCGTGGTCCGCAAGGCCAACAAGGCGCACGGCCTCCAGCGGCGTATCGAGGGCCCGGACATCGCGGGCCGCCGCGTGCTGATCGTGGAGGACACCTCGACCACGGGCGGCTCCCCGCTGACCGCCGTCGAGGCGGCGCGCGAGGCGGGCGCCGAGGTGGTGGCCGTGGCCGTCATCGTCGAGCGCGGCGCCGCGCCTGCGATCGAGGCCGCCGGCCTGCCGTACTACCAGGCGTACGGGCTGGCGGAGCTGGGTCTGGACTGACCGTCGCACGCCCGTAAATGATCACTTGACCTGCGCTTTTGTCGAGGGCGGGGGCCGTTTCACGTGAAACGGCCCCCGCCCTCGGCGCGTTCGGCGTCCAGTGCGCGACACGCCGTGGAGCCGAGCCGGACGAGTCTGGAAGGATGGGGGCGACGATGACGTCGCCCCCTAGGTCAGGGCATTCACAACGCAACCGGCACTTCACAAGGAGCGGACCCATGCCCATCGCAACCCCCGAGGTCTACAACGAGATGCTCGACCGGGCGAAGGCAGGCAAGTTCGCCTACCCGGCAATCAACGTGACCTCGACGCAGACCCTGCACGCGGCACTGCGTGGCTTCGCCGAGGCCGAGAGCGACGGCATCATCCAGGTTTCCACCGGTGGCGCCGAGTTCCTGGGCGGTCAGTACAGCAAGGACATGGTCTCCGGCGCGGTGGCGCTGGCCGAGTTCGCGCACGTGGTGGCCAAGAAGTACCCGGTCAACATCGCGCTGCACACCGACCACTGCCCGAAGGACAAGCTGGACGGCTTCGTCCGGCCGCTGATCGCCCTCTCCCAGGAGCGCGTCGCCGCCGGTCAGAACCCGCTCTTCCAGTCCCACATGTGGGACGGCTCCGCCGAGAAGCTGGACGAGAACCTGGCCATCGCCAAGGAGCTGCTCGCCGAGGCCGTCAAGGCGAAGATCATCCTTGAGGTCGAGATCACCCCGACCGGTGGCGAGGAGGACGGCGTCACGCACGAGATCAACGACGAGCTGTACACCTCCGTCGCCGACGTGGAGAAGACCGCCGCCGCCCTCGGCCTGGGCGAGAACGGCCGCTACCTGCTGGCCGCCTCCTTCGGCAACGTGCACGGCGTCTACAAGCCGGGCAACGTCGTGCTCCGCCCCGAGCTGCTCCGCGACCTCCAGGACGGCCTGGCCGCCAGCTCCGGCAAGGCCGACCCGTTCGACTTCGTCTTCCACGGCGGCTCCGGCTCCACGGAGGAGGAGATCCGCACCGCGCTGGGCAACGGCGTCGTGAAGATGAACCTCGACACCGACACCCAGTACGCCTTCACCCGCCCGGTCGCGGACCACATGTTCCGCAACTACGACGGCGTGCTCAAGGTGGACGGCGAGGTCGGCAACAAGAAGACCTACGACCCGCGGAGCTGGGGCAAGCTCGCCGAGGCCGGCATGGCCGCCCGCGTCACCAAGGCGTGCGCCGACCTGCGCTCCACCGGCACGAAGCTGAAGTAACCCCGCACCGCCGGCCCCCGGCGGCCCCGGCCCCCGTGGCCGCCGGCCACCGGCCCGGCTCCCGCGCGCTGCCTCCCGGGGCCCGGCGCCCTCCCCTGGTTCGCCCAGGCGGAGGGGCCGGGCCCCTCGGCGTGCCGGGGGCCGGGCTTTTCGCGTGCGAGGAGGCCGGGCCGCTGGCGTGACGAGGGAGTGGGGCGGCGGGCGTTCGGGCGCGGGCGCCGCTCGTACGGGGGCGCGCGCCGTCACGGTGGCGAGTTCGCGGCGCGGCCGGGTGTCAGGGTGGCCGGGCGGTGCCCCGGCGCGGAAGATCGCAGGCATGACGGACCCGCGACGCCCCGGCCCCGAGCCCGACCCCGACACCCCGCCCGACGCCGACCCCGGCCCCGGCTCGGGCCCCGGCTCGGAGTCCGGCCGCGAGCCCGTACCGGCTGCCGGGCAGCCCGGCCCCGAGCCCGCGCTGGAACCGGTCGAGCCCGCCGGGACCGTGGGGATGGGGACGGCCACCGGGCGCTGGGTGCTGCTGACCACGGTGCTCGGCTCCGGCATGGCCATGCTCGACAGCACCGTCGTCAACGTCGCGCTGCCGCGCATCGGCGAGGACCTGGGCGCGGACCTCGGCGGGCTCCAGTGGACCGTCAACGCGTACATGCTCACCCTCGCCGCGCTGATCCTGCTCGGCGGGGCGCTGGGCGACCGGTACGGGCGGCGGCGGGTCTTCGTCGTCGGCGTGGTCTGGTTCGCGCTGGCCTCGCTGCTGTGCGGACTGGCCCCCAGCGCCGAGGTGCTGATCGGCGCGCGGGCGCTGCAAGGGGTGGGCGGGGCGCTGCTCACGCCGGGCTCGCTGGCGCTCATCCAGTCCGCGTTCCGGCAGGAGGACCGGGCGCGGGCGGTGGGCGCCTGGTCGGGGCTCGGCGGCGTGGCGGCGGCGGTCGGCCCGTTCGTCGGCGGCTGGCTGGTGGACGGCCCCGGCTGGCGCTGGGTGTTCCTGCTCAACGTGCCGCTGGCCGCGGTGTGCGTGCCGGTCGCGCTGCGGCACGTGCCGGAGTCCCGGGACCCGCGGGCGGGCGGCCGGTTCGACGTGGCCGGCGCCGCGCTGGGCGCGCTGGCGCTCGGCGCCGTGACGTACGCGCTGATCGCGGCCCCCGACGCGGGGGCGTCGCCGCTGGTCGTCGGGGCGGCCGTGGGCGGGCTGCTGCTGGCGGCGGCCTTCTGCTACCTGGAGGCACACCGGGCGGAGCCGATGCTTCCGCTGGGCCTGTTCGCGATCCGACAGTTCACCGCGATCAACCTGGTCACGCTGTGCGTGTACGCGGCCTTCGGCGGGTTCTTCTTCCTCTCGGTGGTGCAGCTCCAGGTGGTGGTGGACTACTCGGCCCTCCAGGCGGGGGCCGCGCTGCTGCCGACCACGGTGCTGATGCTGCTGTTCTCGGCCCGCTCCGGCGAACTGGCCCAGCGCACCGGTCCCCGGCTGCCGCTGACGGTCGGGCCACTGCTGTGCGCGGCGGGGATGCTGCTGATGATGCGGGTCGGCCCGGACGCGGTGTACTGGCGCGACGCGCTGCCCGCCCTGGTGGTGCTCGGCGCGGGCATGGTGACGCTGGTGGCCCCGCTCACCGCCACGGTGCTGGCCTCGGTGGACGTCGGCCGGGCGGGCCTGGCCAGCGGCATCAACAACGCGGCGGCCCGGGCGGCGGGCCTGATCGCGGTGGCCGCGCTGCCGCTGCTCGCGGGCATGGGCCCGGAGGCGTACCGCGCGGCGGACGAGTTCGAGGAGGCGTTCCGGCGCGCGATGCCCTGGTGCGCCGGCGTGCTGCTGCTGGGCTCCGCGCTGGCCTGGGCGACGGTCCGCGCGGACACCCTGGAGCACCCGGCGGGCCAGGCGGGGACCGAGCCCTGCCACCCCGAGTGCGCCCACCACTGCGGCGTGGCCGCGCCCCCGCTCGACCCGGGCGAGCCCCCCGCGCGCTCCGACTAGCCCGGCCGCACGGCCACGAACCAACCCGGCCACGCGGGCCCGAACCAACCCGGCCACGCGGGCACGAACCAACCCGGCCACGCGGGCACGAACCAGCCCGGCCGCAGGGGCACATACCGGCCATATCCGCGCGGGTCGGCGGCGTAGGAAATCGGCCAGTCACGGGCGCTACCCGCGTGGCGGCTCCGCGCCGCCCGGTCCGGCAGACTGGAACCCATGGCCATTCACGAGAACCTGCTCGGGGGACCGCCCCCGACCCACCTGCCCGACGACCCCGGGCCGCGCGAACTGCTCGCCAGCGGCGCCGCGCCCGCCGAGGTCGCCGCCAAGTACCCCGCCTCCTCGCTCGCCTGGGCCCAGCTCGCCGACGAGGCGTTCGGGGCGGGGCGCGTCGTCGAGTCGTACGCGTACGCCCGCACCGGCTACCACCGGGGTCTGGACGCGCTGCGCCGCAGTGGCTGGAAGGGCCACGGCCCGGTGCCGTTCGAGCACGAGCCGAACCGTGGCTTCCTGCGCGCCCTGCACGCGCTGGCGCGGGCCGCGCAGGCCATCGGCGAGACGGAGGAGTACGAGCGCTGCTCGACCTTCCTGCGCGACTCCTCGCCGACCGCGGCGGACACGCTGAGCTGAGCTGATGCGAGCTGAGCTGGGCTGACCCGGGCCGCCTGAACCGTTGGCGGTTCGGGCGTACGGGACGAGATTCCCAGGCGTTCACCCATCACGGGTGTCCGAATACAGGGCCTGCCGGTCGCGCACCTCGACCCGGCAGGCCCTTGCCGTGTGCGCCGCGCACCCCGCATGATGCGCGCAGGACCCGATGATCAGCGATCGTGGGTTCAAGAGGGGACCGGGGCTCCGATGCCGAACAGGAAGGGGCGGACCGCTACCCGGAAGCAGGACTGAGGAGACGCCATGTCCCAGCACACTGGACGTTCCGGTACGAACGAGACCGAACCCGAGACTCCCAACCTCGATTTCCAGGGCACCACGCCGTACGACGACTACGTCAAGGCGTCCGTGCTCACCCACCTCCAGCACCCGCTCTCCGACGACCCGGGCGAGATGGTCTTCCTGGTCACGAGCCAGGTGATGGAGCTGTGGTTCACCGTCATCACGCACGAGTGGCAGACCGCGGCCGACGCGCTGCGCCGGGACGACGTGCCCACCGCGCTGGCCGCCCTCAAGCGCTCCACGTACGAGCTGGAGTCGCTGAACGCCTCCTGGAAGCCGCTCGCGCACATGACGCCGGGCGAGTTCAACGCCTACCGCAGCGCGCTCGGCGAGGGCTCCGGCTTCCAGTCGGCGATGTTCCGCCGGCTGGAGTTCCTGCTCGGCGACAAGGCCGCCTCGATGCTGGTCCCGCACCGTGGCGCGCCGCGCGAGTACGCCGAGCTGGAGAAGGCGCTGGCCGAGCCGAGCCTGTACGACGAGGTGGTGCGCTACCTCGCCCGACAGGGCTTCGACATCCCGGACGAGGTGCTGCACCGCGACGTGACCCAGCGCTACGAGGCGCACCCGGCCGTCGAGCGGGCCTGGCAGCGCATCTACTCCGGCGCCGGCGCCCCGAGCGCGACCGACGAGGACGCGGCGGCGCATGAGGCGCGGCCGAAGAAGGGCGAGCAGTCCCCGGAGGCCGCGCGGGCGGTGGCCGTGGCCGCCGCCGTCGGCGGCGCGGGTGGCGGCCTGGTCGCGCTCGGCGAGGCGCTGACGGAGGTCGCGGAGCTGGTCTGGCGCTGGCGCAACGACCACCTGGTAGCCACCCGGCGCGCGATGGGCGCCAAGACCGGAACGGGCGGTTCGGCGGGCGTCGCCTGGCTGGAGAAGCGCGCCGGCAAGCAGGTCTTCCCCGAGCTGTGGACGGCGCGCAGCTATGTCTGAGCACCCACGGACCGAGCCCGCGACACCGGGCGCGACGCCCGCCACGGCCGGAGCCGCCGCACCGGCCACCGCCACCGTCACCGCCACGGCCACGGCCCCGGCCACGGGGCGCGCGCACGCGGCCGAGGCCGCCCGGCGCGACCGCGAGGACCCGCTGGCCGGGACCCGCGAACGCTTCGTGGTGGACGCGGTCGACGACCCGAACGGCACGGTCTACCTGGACGGCAACTCGCTCGGCGCGCTGCCGCGCGGCGTGCCGGCCCGGATGGCCGACGTCATCGAGCGCGAGTGGGGCCGCGACCGGATCAACTCCTGGTCGGACAACCACTGGTGGACCGCGCCGGAGCGGATCGGCGACCGGGTCGGCGCGCTCGTCGGGGCCGCCCCGGGCCAGGTCGTGGTCGGCGACTCGACCAGCGTCAACGTCCTCAAGGCGGTGGTGGCGGGCGTGCGGCTGGCCCGTGGCGCCGAGGGCGCCGAGCCGGCGGGCGCCGACGCGGCGCAGGCCGGCGGGCGGGACGAGATCCTGGTGGACGTGAGCACGTTCCCCACAGACGGCTACATCGCCGAGTCCGCGGCCCGGCTCACCGGCTGCGCGCTGCGGGCCGTGCCCGCCGAGGCCGTCGCGACCGAGGCCACCCCGCGCACCGCGCTGGCCCTGGTCAACCACGTCGACTACCGCACCGGCCGGCTCCACGACCTGCCGGGCACCACCGCCGCCCTGCACGCGGTGGGGGCGGTGGCCGTCTGGGACCTGTGCCACAGCGCGGGCGCGCTGCCGGTCGACCTGGACGCGCACGGCGTCGACCTGGCCGTCGGCTGCACGTACAAGTACCTCAACGGCGGGCCCGGAGCGCCGGCCTACCTGTACGTCGCCGCCCGGCACCAGCCGCGCTTCGACTCCCCGCTGCCCGGCTGGAACTCGCACGCCGACCCCTTCGCCATGGCCGGCGCGTACGCCCCGGCCGACGGGGCCGTCCGAGGCCGGGTCGGCACGCCGGACATCCTGTCGATGCTGGCGCTTGAGAGCGCCCTCGACGCGTGGCAGGGCGTCAGCGTCGAGTCCGTACGGGCCAAGAGCCTCGACCTCGCGGACTTCTTCCTGACCTGCGTCGCGGCGTACGTGCCGGCCGGCGCGGTCGAGACGCTGACGCCGGTGGCGCACGCGGAGCGCGGCAGCCAGGTCGCGCTGCGCTGCGCGGACGCCGGTGAGGTGACGGAGCGACTGCTCGCCCGTGGCGTGGTCATCGACTACCGCCGCCCCGACGTGCTGCGGTTCGGCTTCACGCCGCTGTACACGGGCTACGCCGACGTGGAGCGGGCCGCGTGGGCGCTGGGGGAGGTGCTGAGCGCCGCATGAACCCCGCGATGACGCGCGCGGAGCGGGAGGAGGCGTCGGCCTTCGGCCACGCCGAGACACCGCCGACCGCCACGGTCGGCTACGGGCCGCACCCCGACCAGGTGGTGGACCTCTTCCTGCCCGAGTCCCGGGCCGTGCCCGACCTCCAGGCCGGGTCCGAGCCCCGGGCCGGGTCCGATCCCCGGGCCGTGCCCGGGTCCTGGGCGGCGCCCGGGTCCCGGGCCGGTGGCGGTGCCCCGCCGGCCGGGGCCGCCGCGCGCGTCATCGCCGACGCGGCGCCGCCCGCCCCCGGGGCGGCGCCGCCGGTGCCGCTGGTCGTGCTGTTCCACGGCGGCGCCTGGCGCGCCCCGTACGACCGGCGGCACCTGTCCCCGCTGGCCGCCTACCTGGCCGGCTACGGCCTCGCGGTCGCGTCGGTCGAGTACCGGCGCGGCCCGCGCGCCGACGGCCCGGCGGCGAGCGCCGCCGGGCCCGGGCAGCCGCGCGCCGGCCGCTGGCCGGAGACCTTCGACGACATCGCGGCGGCGCTGGACGCGCTGCCCGCCCTGGTACGCGGCCTCGCGGCCGGCCCGTCCGGCCCGGCCGCCGGCCGGGTCCGCTGGGCCGACGTGGACGCCGACCGGCCGGTGCTCGTCGGGCACTCGGCCGGCGGGCACGCCGTGCTGTGGGCGGCGGCGCGGCACCGGTTGCCGGTCGGCTCCCGGTGGCGGCTGCCGGCGCCGCCCGCACTGCGCGGCGTGGTCGGCCTCGCCGCCATCGCCGACTTCGGCACGGCCCGCGCCCTCGGCGTCTGCTCGCACGCCGTGGACCAACTGCTCGCCCCGCACCATCCGCCCGCGACGCCCGGCCCCGGCCCCGCCGAGCACGCCGCGCTGCTCGCGCACCGGCTGGCCTGCACCGACCCGTCCGCCCTGGTGCCGAGCGGCGTGCCCACCACGCTGGTGCACGGCGGCGCGGACATCGACGTACCGCCCGCCGTCGCGGAGGCGTTCGTGGCGGCGGCGGCCCGCGCCGGGCAGCGGGTTCGGCTGGTCCGCGTCGAGGGCGTCGGCCACTTCCCGCCCATCGACCCGGCCACGACGACGGCCCGCACCGTCCTGGCGGAGATCACCCGCCTGTCCTGACCACCCCGGCCCCTGGCGCCCTGGCCTCCGCCATCCCGACCCCGCCCCGGCGCCCCGACCCGCGCGCGGCCCGCCCCACCGGCCCGTCCGACGTGCTGCCCCGGCCGGGCCCGGCCCGGCACCTGGTCGCGCCCCGGGCCGTCCGGCACAGTGGGGGCATGACCGAGGCAGCAGCGGCCTTCGACCCCTGGGACCCGCGATTCGCCGCCGACCCGTACCCGGCCTACGCGGAGTTGCGGGAGCGCGGGCGGGCGCACTACTTCGCGCCGACCGACCAGTGGCTGATCCCGCACCACGACGACGTACGGGCGCTGCTCACCGACCGGCGGCTCGGGCGTAGCTATATCCACCGGTTCAGCCACGAGGAGTTCGGCCGCCCGGCGCCGCCGCCCGAGTACGAGCCGTTCTTGACGCTCGACGGCAACGGGCTGCTCGACCTGGAGCCGCCGGCGCACCCGCGCGTCCGCCGCCTGGTCTCGCAGGCGTTCACGCCCCGCACCGTGGACCGGCTCGAACCCGTCGTACGGCGCCTGGCCGCCGGCCTGGTGGACGGGCTGCTCGCGGACGGCGGCGGCGACCTCATCGCCGAGGTCGCCGAGCCGCTGCCGGTGGCCGTCATCGCCGAACTCCTCGGCGTGCCGCCCGCCGGCCGTGGCCCGCTGCGCCCCTGGTCGGCCGATATCTGCGCGATGTACGAGCTGAACCCGAGCCCGGAGACCGCCCGCCGCGCCGTACGCGCCAGCGTCGAGTTCTCCGCCTACCTACGGGAGTTGATCGCCGCGCGGCGCGCGACGCCCGGCGACGACCTGATCAGCGCCATGATCGCGGCCCATGACGCGGACGACCGGCTGACCGAACAGGAGATGGTCTCCACCTGCGTGCTGCTGCTCAACGCCGGCCACGAGGCGAGCGTCAACGCGACGGGCAACAGTTGGTGGACCCTGTTGCAACACCCGGAGCAACTGGCCGCGTTGCGCGCCGAACCGACGCTGTTGCCCACGGCGATCGAGGAGTTGCTGCGCTACGACGGGCCGCTGCACCTGTTCGAGCGCTGGGTGCTGGACGACATCGAGGTGGGCGGCACGCACATCCCGCGCGGCAGCGAGGTGGCCCTGCTCTTCGGCTCGGCCAACCACGACCCGGCCCGCTTCGCCGCGCCGACGCGGCTCGACCTGTCCCGTACGGACAACCCCCACCTGTCCTTCGGCGCGGGCATCCACTACTGTCTCGGCGCGCCGCTGGCCCGCGTCGAACTGCGGGCCGTCTTCGAGGAGTTGCTGCGCCGCGCGCCCCGGCTGCGCGCCGTGGCCGAGCCGCCCCGCAAGCCGGGCTTCGTCCAGCGCGGCCTGCGCGAACTGCGGGTCGAGGCGTAGCGCGCCGGCCCGCGAACCGGGCGCGGCGCGCGGGTACTTGCTTGCGGCATACCCAGGCTCATCCACAGCCTGTGGATAACTCTGCCGCCCGGAGCCGCCCCGGCCCCCCGCCACCCGGTCACCCAGGTCCGCCAGGTCCGCCAGGTCCGCCAGGTCAGGTCAGGCCAGGTCACCGGACACGCTCCGGCCGGCCCGGTGGCGCACGCGGTGCGGCGCCGGACTCCGGTACGGGGGTGAACGGAGTCCGACGCCGCACGTCCTGCGGGCCTGGCGAGTGCCGCGCGTCCGCGTCGTCACGTGGCCGCGCCGCCAGGGGGCCGATTGGCCCAGGTGGTCTTGCGCCTCGGTGTCGCTGGTCGCTCAGTTGCTCATGTCGCGCCGGCGCAGTCCGGCCAGGCCGGCCGCCAGCAGGCCGACGGTCACCAGGAGCATCCACAGGAACGGGGTCGCCGTGATGTCCCCGCCCGGCACCTTCGGCAGGTGGCCGAAGGGCGAGAGGTTCATCACCGACTGGTCCAGCTCCATCGCCGGGCCCAGCCAGCCGATGGCCACCACGAACCCGACCACGCCCCAGGTGACGGACGTGAACTTGGGCAGCACGCCGAACAGGAACGCCGCGATCGAGGTGATCACCCACACCGCCGGGGCCTGCAACAGCGTGGCGCCGAGCACGCGCGGCACCTGCCCGCCGAGGTCGCCGGAGGCCGCCCCGTACGCGATGCCGAGCGCGAGGCCGCCCGCCGCCAGGATGACGACCGGGCCGAGCAGGGCGACGACCAGGTGGCTGGCCGCCCACTGCACGCGGCTGACCGCGTTCGACAGCAGCGGCTCCGCGCGCTGGTCGGTCTCCTCGCCGCGCAGCCGCAGCACGGCGCTGGCCGTGTGGATCGTGACGACCAGGCCCAGGATGCCGACCATCGAGGCGAGGAAGGCGTCCGTGAGCCCCTCCTGGCCGCCCATCCGCAGGAACGTGTCGCGGGTGCTCTCGCTGTCGCCGAGGAAGTCGTCGGCGCCGTCGGCGATGCCGCCGAACACCGCCCCCGCGAAGGCCAGGCCGGCCATCCACGCCAGCAGCGTGCCGCGCTGGAGCCGCCAGGCGAGCCCGTAGACCGTGCTCAGGTCCGGGCCCGCGGCGGCGGGTCCCGGGCGGGAGGCGAAGAAGCTGGCGCCCACGTCGCGGCGGCCGGCCAGCGTGTACGCGACGCCCATGGCGACCACCGCGAGCACGGCCAGCAACAGCAGCGTCCACCAGCGCTCGTCGGCGTACGGCCGGGCGTTCTCCGCCCAGCCGAGCGGCGAGAGCCAGACCAGCACGTGGCTTGAGCCGTCGGAGCCGTCCTTGGCCGCGTCGCCGCCCATCCGCAGCACGAACGCGACGCCCACGGCGGCGGCGGACAGGCCGCGCGCCACCCGGGCGTTCTCGGTGACCTGCGCGGCGACCGCGGCGATGGCGCCGAAGACCATGCCGCTCAGGCCGACCGCGAGCCCGAGGGCCAGCGCGCCGCTGCCGCCCTGGCCGGCCAGGCTGACCGCGATGAGCAGCGTGACGGCGGCGTTGGCGATGCCGACGGTGATCAGCGCCGAGGTCAGCCCGGCTCGCCGGCCGACCATCCCGGAGGACAGGGCCTCCTGACGGCCCGTCTCCTCCTCCTCGCGGGTGTGCCGGATGACGATGAGCAGGCTCATGATGGCGGCGAAGACCGTGAGGAAGGCCCCCACGCGCCAGACCGTCAGCGCCCCGAGCGAGTCGTCGAAGGCCGCGCCGAACAGGGCCCGCGTGGACCCGTTGGCGTTCATGTCGGCGGCCAGGTCGGCGCGCTTCTGCGGGGTGTCGTACGCGCTGTCCAGGCGGCTCACGGTGCTGCTCGCGGACAGGCCGAGGCACAGCACCCAGATCGGCAGCATGACCCGGTCGCGGCGCAGCGCGAGCCGCAGCAGCGTGCCCGTGCCGGCCAGGTCGCGGGACGAGCCCTTGGGCGGCGCCGCGATCCGCGCGTCGGCTACGGCGGTCATCGCGCGATCGCCCCCTGCGTGGAGTCGGCGGAGTCGCCGCCGTCGCTCTGGTAGTGGCGCAGGAACAGCTCCTCCAGGGTGGGCGGCGTCGAGACGAGGCTGCGCACCCCCGCGTCGCCGAGCTGCTTGAGCACCGGGCCCAGGTGGTCCGTGTCCACCTGGAGCTTGACCCGCCGGCCCCGCACGTCAACGTCGTGCACGCCGGGCAGCGTGGTCAGCCCGTCCGGCTCGCTGTCCAGCTCGGCCGTGACCGACGTACGGGTCAGGTGGCGCAGCGAGGCGAGCGAGCCGGACTCGACGGTCTTGCCCTTGCGGATGATGCTGACCCGGTCACACAGCGCCTCGACCTCGCTGAGGATGTGGCTGGAGAGGAGGACGGTGCGCCCGCGCTGCCGCTCCTCGGAGACGCACTCGCGGAAGACCTCCTCCATGAGCGGGTCGAGGCCGGAGGTCGGCTCGTCGAAGATGAGCAGTTCGACATCCGAGGCGAACGCCGCGACCAGCGCGACCTTCTGCCGGTTGCCCTTGGAGTAGGTGCGCCCCTTCTTGGTGGGGTCGAGGTCGAAGCGGTCGATCATCTCGGCGCGCCGGGTCTTGTCCAGGCCGCCGCGCAGCCGCCCGTACAGGTCGATGACCTCGCCGCCGCTGAGGTTGCGCCACAGCGTGACGTCGCCGGGGACGTAGGCGAGCCGCTTGTGCAGCTCCACCGCGTCGTGCCACGGGTCCTTGCCGAGGAGTTGGACCGTGCCGCTGGTCGCTCGCAGCAGCCCGAGCAGTACGCGGATGGTGGTGGATTTGCCCGCGCCGTTGGGGCCGAGGAAGCCGTGCACCTCGCCCGTGGCGACGTCGAGGTCGAGGCCGTCCAGCGCGTGCGTCCGGCCGAAGGACTTGTGGAGGTCGGACACGGTGATTGCCGTCGTCATGAGGCCGAAGCTACTCTTCTTTCAGAAATTTGTGAAGTTAAGGAAACGTATAATCAGTGAGGAGGCTTGGAGAAGCGGGGATGGTGGGTGTTGGGCGAGACGACGGAGTGCGAGATGACGGGTCTCAAGGCGACCGGTGGCGCGACGGCGGCGGGGGCCGCCGCGACCGGGGACAGACCGGCGAGCGGGACGACCGAGGACGGGACGGCCGGCCGGGCCGCCGAGCGGGGGACGGCGGAGACCGGCGCACCGGCCGACGGGGTGGCGGGTGCGCCCGCTGACGCGCCGGGCGGCGGGTTGACCAGAGCGGCGGCCGAGGAACTGGCCGGGCGGGACGAGGACGCCGTCAGCCGGTTCATCGAGCGGTTCGCGGCGGAGCTGGTCGAGGCGGGCCTCCAGCGCATGGCCTCCCGGGTGTTCGCCGCGCTGCTCGCCTCCGACACCGGCTCGCTCACCTCGGCCGAACTCGCCGAGCAGCTCCGGATCAGCCCCGCCGCGGTCTCCGGCGCGATCCGCTACCTCTCGCAGGTCCACATGGTCGGCCGGGAGCGCGAGCCGGGCTCCCGCCGGGACCGCTACCAGGTGCACACGGAGCTGTGGTACGAGACGATCACCCGCCGCGACCAGGTGCTCACCCGCTGGGAGCAGACCCTGCGGGACGGCGCCGACGCCCTCGGGCGGCACACGCCGGCGGGGGAGCGGATGGCCGAGACGGCCGACTTCTTCGAGTACCTCCAGGTCGAGATGCTGGCGATAATGGACCGCTGGCGGGAGCGGCAGATCGCGCGCCGCGAGGGCCGCGCGGAAGCCGGCTGACGGCCTCCGGCCGGGCGGGTGGGAACGAGGCGAATGGTTCCTGCACACGCCTGGCCGCCCCCGGACCCGCCGCCCCGGGCCGGGGCGGGCGGGGTCCGAAGTCGATACCGGCGCCCGCAGCCGATGCCGTAGGACGCCGAGCCGGGGCCCGGCCGGCTAGCGCGGCAGCGTGACCGACCAGGCGTCCGGCAGCAGGCGCCAGGTGCGGGTGCGGACCGGGCCCGCCGTCACCGTGTCGGCGCGGTAGTGGAAGTCGGGCCCCGAGACGGTGATGGCCCGCGCGCCCAGCCTGACCGGGCTGCCCGACACGTGGCCGTACACCACGACCTCGGCCAGGCCGTCGCGAGCGCGGGGCGCCGTCGGGCGGGCGCGCCGGGGCGCCGCCGAACAGCGGCCGGGTGGCCACCGAGACCCGCTCCACCGGGTGGTCGAGGTCGGCGAGGAGCACGCCGTCCGCCTCCACCCGCAGCCGCACGAGCGACGGCCTGGCCCGGCGCGCCGGCGGCCCGCCGGCGCCGGCGCGGCCCGCGACCGGCGTGGTCAGCAGCGTGAGGGCGGTCCTGGCGGTGCGGGCCGCCGGCGACCACCACGGCTGCGGCCTGTCCGCCACCGACTCGCGGCCCTGCCGCTGGCGGGGCACCCTGCCGTCGTCGGCGCCGGCCCCCGTCTCGCCGTCGGCACCCGCCGCGCCTTCGGCGCCCGGTGCCGCGTCCCCGGCCGCGCGGCCCGGGGCCAGCTCGGGGGCCTGGGCGGCGCCGGGGCCCGTTCTCGGGCCGGCGTCCGCGGCGGGGGCGGCAGGATCGGCGGGCCAGGCCGCCTCGCCCGCGCGCGCCGGACCCGGCGGGCCCGCCGCGTCGACCGGGTGGGCGCCGGCGCCGCCGTACGGCACGCTCAGTTCGCCGATCACCACGCCGTCGCTGTCGTCCACCAGCAGGTCGAGGCGCCGGTCGAAGCCGTCGATGACGGTGCGTGCGGCGCGTACCGCGTCGGTGGGGATGCCGAGCGCGCTGGCCAGGGCGACCGCCGCCGGCGGCCCGACCGGGACCATCGCGAGCGGCGTCGTGGCGAGCGTGCGCTCGCGGTGCAGCAGGGTGACCACGCGCAGCAGGGCGCGGTCGTCGCCCACCACGACCGGCCGTCTGCCGCCGCGCCGGGCCAGCGCGCGGGTGACCTCCTCAAGGCCGTCCGGCAGGCAGATCTTCGTGGTCGCGCGGGCGCACAGCACGTCCTTGGCGATGCGCACGGACTCCCCGTCGACGCGCCGGGCGCCCGGGTCGATGATCATGAGCAACGGTGGCGTTGCGCTCACGCGGGGCTCTGGAGCCGACACCTCGGTCCTTCCTCAGGTAGCATCTCGGTGCAAGAGCCCCTTGCGCTATTGCGCCAGGGGCTTGGTCTATTCCGGGGCACCGGTTCGACGGCTCTGCTGGCGGAAGCGCGACATCGCGCACCGTCACGCACGTGGGACATGCCCCGCCCGGAAGGGGTGTACGCCTGTGCCCGCACTTGTGCTGCTCGGTGCTCAGTGGGGTGATGAAGGCAAGGGAAAGGCCACCGACCTGCTCGGTGGTTCGGTGGATTACGTCGTTCGCTACCAGGGCGGCAACAACGCCGGTCACACGGTCGTCGTGGGTGACCAGAAGTACGCGTTGCACCTGCTCCCTTCCGGCATCCTTTCCCCTAGCTGCACGCCGGTCATCGGCAACGGTGTCGTGGTCGACCCGGCGGTCCTGCTCTCCGAGCTGAGCGGGCTGAACGAGCGCGGCGTGGACACGTCCAAGCTCCTCATCAGCGGCAACGCGCACCTGATCACGCCGTACCACCAGACGGTCGACAAGGTCACGGAGCGCTTCCTCGGCAAGCGGAAGATCGGCACCACCGGGCGCGGCATCGGCCCGGCCTACGCGGACAAGATCAACCGCGTGGGCATCCGGGTGCAGGACCTGTTCGACGAGTCGATCCTCATCCAGAAGGTCGAGGCGGCGCTCAACGACAAGAACCAGATCCTGGTCAAGCTCTTCAACCGGCGCGCGATCAGCGCCGAGCAGGTGGTCGAGGAGTACCTCGGCTACGCGGAGCAGATCAGGGACTACGTCGCCGACACCACGCTGATCCTCAACAACGCCATCGACGAGGGCAAGGTCGTCCTCTTCGAGGGTGGCCAGGGCACGCTGCTCGACGTGGACCACGGCACGTACCCCTTCGTGACCTCCTCCAACCCGACCGCGGGCGGCGCCTGCACCGGCGCCGGCGTGGGCCCCACGAAGATCAGCCGGGTGATCGGCATCCTGAAGGCGTACACCACGCGGGTGGGCGCCGGGCCGTTCCCGACGGAGCTGTTCGACGCGGACGGCGAGGCGCTGCGCACCATCGGCGGCGAGCGCGGCGTGACCACCGGGCGCGACCGGCGCTGCGGCTGGTTCGACGCGGTGATCGCGCGCTACGCGACGCGCGTCAACGGCCTCACCGACTTCTTCCTGACCAAGCTCGACGTGCTCACCGGTTGGGAGCAGATCCCGGTCTGCGTGGCGTACGAGATCGACGGCAGGCGGGTCGAGGAGCTGCCGTACAGCCAGACCGACTTCCACCACGCCAAGCCGATCTACGAGAACCTGCCGGGCTGGTCGGAGGACATCACCAAGGCGAAGACCTTCGCCGACCTGCCGAAGAACGCGCAGGGCTACGTGAGGGCGCTGGAGCAGATGTCCGGCGCGCCGATCTCCGCGATCGGTGTCGGCCCGGGCCGGGACGAGACGATTCAGGTCAACTCCTTCCTCTAGGCCCCACGCCGGGCCCGTTCGCGGGCCCCGCCGAGTGCACGTGCGCCGGGCGCGCTGGTCAGCCGACCAGCCGCCCGGCGCACGCGCGTGTGGGGCTAGCGGAGACCGGGCCCGTACGGCGAGCCGTAGCCGCCGGGGCCGGCGCCCTGGCCCGGCATCGGCTGGCCGGTGACCCGGCGCTCCTGCAGCGCGGACAGCCGGACCACCACGGCGATGGCGAACACGGCGCACGGGATCGACACCACGTCGGCGAAGACGGACCAGGCGACGGAGGTCTGGTGTTCGCCGTACGTCTCGGCGTCGGCGAAGACGAAGAAGCTGATGGTGTTCATCACGAGCATCGCCAGGAAGAGCACCCACCAGGTGTTCAGCAGCCCGCGCCCGGTGCCGGGCTGCGGCGGGTAGCCGGCCGGGGTCGGTGGGGCGCTGGTGGTCCAGACGTCGTTGGCCATCTGCTTGGGGAACCAGAACTGCACCACCGGGATGAACCAGGCCCCCGCGGCCAGCCCCGAGCTGAACCGCTGCCGGCCCGGCGCGAGCGCCTGCGCGTTGACGTAGACGCGGCGGAACCAGATCACCCACAGCACGACCATGGGGATGGAGAAGAAGAACCACAGCGCGTCGAACCCCTCGGTGACGCCCTCGTCGTCCTCCAGCGCGGTGGAGTCCACCGTGTCCGAGAAGAAGTCGTCGTAGGTGCCGTAGAGCCGCAGGCTGAAGATCAGGTCCATCAGCATGATCAGCAGCCCGATGGAGAACAGCACCACGGTGGCGTTGGCCAGCCCCCGGGGGGAGCGCCAGACGGCGGGCGGGCGGTAGCCGACGTGGGTGGTCGGGTAGAGCGGTGCGGCGACGCCGGTGTGCGGGTGTCCGGCGTGCGGCCCCATCGTCGGCTGGCCGGCGTACGCGGCGTGCGTGGTGGTCATCGGCGGCTGGCCGGATATCCGCGGGCCCGGGGGTATCGGCGGGCCGAACTGCGTGCCCGGCGGGGTGCTCGGGGGCGGGGTGCCGGGCGTCTGCGGCCGCGCGGGCGGCTGGCCCCCGGGCGGGGTGGCGCCGCCCAGCGGCGCGAAGCCCACCCCGGTCTGCGGCATCTCCGCCTCCAGCAGGCGCAGCGCGTCCCGGCCGAGCCGGGCCAGCAGTTCGCCCGGCAGCCACGGGCCCGCGTCGCCGCCGCCGACCTGGCCGGCCGCGAGCGCCCCGGCGCCGTCCGGGCCCGCGCCGCCCGCGTGGGCCAGCACCTGGTCCAGCGTGAAGCGGCTGGCCGGGTCCTTGGTGAGGCAGCCGTCGATCAGCTCCCGCAGGCCCTCCGGAAGCCCGGTCAGGTCCGGCGCCTCCTGCGCCACCCGGTACATCAGGGCGTGCACGCCGCTGTCGACGGTGCCGAAGGGTGAGCGCCCGGTGGCCGCGAAGGCCAGCACCGAGCCCAGGCAGAACAGGTCGCTCGCGGCCGTGATCGGGTCGCCGCGCACCTGCTCGGGGGACATGAAGCCGGGCGAGCCGACGACCGCGCCGGTCATCGTCAGGCCGGTGTCGCCGACCGAGTCGAGGGCCCGGGCGATGCCGAAGTCGATGACGCGCGGCCCGTCGATGGTGATCAGCACGTTGGACGGCTTGAGGTCGCGGTGGATCAGCCCCGCGCCGTGGATGTCGCGCAGCGCCAGGGCGAGCCCGCGGGCCAGCGCGCGCACGGAGTTCTCGGGGAGCGGGCCGTGGCCCTCGGTGACCACGTCGTGCAGCGAGGGCCCGCCGATGTAGCCGGTGGCGACCCAGGGGGTGGCGGCTTCGGTGTCGGCGTCGAGCACCGGCGCGGTCCAGTCCCCGCCGACCCGCTGCGCGGCCCGCACCTCGGCCTGGAACCTGCGCCGGAAGTCCCTCTGGCTGGCCAACTCGCCCCGTACCAGCTTGACCGCGACGGTACGGCCGCGCGCCGAGCGGGCCAGGTAGACCCGGCCCATCCCGCCCTCACCGAGCCTGCTGAGCAGGCGGTACTCGCCGATCCAGCGAGGATCGTCGGCCCCCAGGTCTTCCATGCTGTTGTGGCTCCTGCCCCTCGTTCCGCGCGGTGCCGCCGGCCGCTGCTGCCGCCGCGACGTCCCGTGCGCGCTGCCGTGTCTGCGCGTTCGACCCGCCGCGTGCGCGAGCGGACCGCCACCCCTGCCGTACTGCCGTGCCCCGCGCGGCGGGGGCCGCGCGGTGTCGGTCGTGCCGTCCGGTCGTGGCCGTGCGCGTGACCCCCGTCCGCGCCCTGCCGCGGCGGTGGCCGCCCGGCCCTCGGTGCCGGGCCCGCTGTGCGTGCCACCCGCTACCCCCGGTCTTCCCCCGCCCCGCAGAGAATAAGGGGCGGGTGGCGAAAAGCGGCCCGCGCCTCGCCCCGGAACCGCCCGGGGCGCGGGTTCCGGCCCGGACGGGCGGGGTTGTGGGACAGGCGGCCCCGGAAACCGGCCGGTAACGCGTTCCCGGGCCTCCCGCCGCACCGGGTCGGTGCGCGACGCTGGGTCGATGGTGCCCGCGCCCGCCCCCGTCCGCGTACCCGTATCCGTACTCGTGCGCGTACCCGTATCCGTACTCAGGCGCGGGCCGCGCCGCCCGTGCCGGGGCCCGGGAACGTGCCCGGGCGGGTGGCGAGCGCCATACGAAGTGCCGGTATCCGGCCCGCGCCGGCCTCCCTAGGCTGAGGGACCGGCCCCGCACCCCGCCGTACCGCCGGCGCCGTCCACCGAGCCGCGAGCGATTGAGGTACCGAAACGTGACCACGCACTCCGCCCCCGCCCCCGATCCCACCACCGGTGCCGCGGTCAAGGCCGCCGACCGCGCGCACGTCTTCCACTCCTGGTCGGCACAGGGCCAGATCGACCCGCCGGCCATCGCCGGGGCCGAGGGCTCCTACTTCTGGGACTACGACGGCAACCGCTTCCTCGACTTCTCCTCACAGCTCGTCAACACCAACATCGGGCACCAGCACCCGAAGGTCGTGGCCGCCATCCAGGAGCAGGCGGCGAAGATGTGCACGCTCGCGCCCGGCTTCGCGGTGGACGTGCGCTCCGAGGCGGCCCGGCTGATCGCCCAGCGCACCCCAGGCGACCTCGACAAGATCTTCTTCACCAACGGCGGCGCCGAGGCGGTCGAGAACGCCGTACGGATGGCGCGGGTGCACACCGGGCGGCCCAAGGCGCTCTCCGCGTACCGCTCGTACCACGGGGCCACCAACGCCGCGATCAACCTGACCGGCGACCCGCGCCGGTGGGCCTCGGACAGCGCGTCGGCGGGCGTCGTGCACTTCTGGGCGCCGTTCCTCTACCGCTCGCCGTTCCACGCCGAGACCGAGGAGCAGGAGCGCGACCGCGCGCTGCGCCACCTCGCGGACACCATCACCTTCGAGGGCCCGCAGACCATCGCCGCGATCATCCTGGAGACCGTCCCGGGCACGGCCGGCATCATGCCGCCGCCGCCCGGCTACCTGGCCGGCGTCCGGGAGCTCTGCGACCAGTACGGGATCGTCCTCATCCTGGACGAGGTCATGGCCGGCTTCGGACGCACCGGCCGCTGGTTCGCGCGCGACCACTGGGACGTCACGCCCGACCTGCTGACCTTCGCCAAGGGCGTCAACTCGGGCTACGTGCCGATCGGCGGCGTCGCCATCTCCGCCGAGATCGCCGCCACCTTCGACCAGCGGCCCTACCCGGGCGGGCTCACCTACTCCGGACACCCGCTGGCCTGCGCCTCCGTCGTCGCCACGCTGACCGCGATGGAGGACGAGGGCATCGTGGACAACGCCGCCACCATCGGCGAGCAGGTCATCGGCCCCGGGCTGCGCGAGATCGCCGAGCGCCACCCGTCGGTCGGCGAGGTGCGCGGCCTCGGCGTGTTCTGGGCGGTCGAGCTGGTCCGGAACCCGGAGACCCGGGAGCCGCTGGTGCCGTACAACGCGAGCGGACCGGCCAACCAGCCGATGGCCGACTTCGCGGCGGCGGTCAAGCGGGGCGGGCTGTGGCCGTCGGTGGTCATGAACCGCGCGCACGTGGTGCCGCCGTGCACGATCTCCGCAGCGGAGGCCAAGGACGGCCTGGCCATCCTGGACGAGGCGCTCGCCGTGGCGGATACGCACGTCGTCGGCTAGCCGGAACCGTCCGAGGGGCCGCGCGGGCGGTCCGTACGAACGGTCAGCGCGGACGGTCCGTACGGGCCCGTCCGCGGGGCCGGCGCGGGGACGTAACGTTGCCCACACCGGCTCGCACACAATCCCACGGAGTTCTTCGCCAGACCGCCCATCCTCGGGCCAGAGCACTGCACTCCGTGCAACACCTCCACACTCCGCGCAACGGCCCTCGCATATCGTGATGCGGGGGCCGCTCGCTTGTCCGCCGGCTCGTGCGCCGGCGGAACCCCACATCACGCGGGCGGCCGTGGAAGGAGACGGACCCATGCCCGGCACCAGCCAGGTCAAGCGCAGCACGCTGCGGCAGCAGATAGCCGACGCGCTGCGCGACGAGGTGCTGGCGGGGCGGCTACCGGCCGGGCAGCAGTTCACGGTCAAGGAGATGGCCGAGCAGTACGGGGTCTCCGCGACGCCGGTCCGCGAGGCGCTGCTCGACCTGTGCGCGCAGGGCCTGCTGGACGTGGAGGAGCACCGCGGCTACCGGGTCCACGAGTTCACCATCGGCGACTACCGCGACATGGTCGAGGCGCGCACGCTCATCGTGGAGGGCATGTTCCGGCGCTCGGTCGCCACCGCCATGGACTCCACGACGCCGCAGGCGCTCGCGTCGGTACGGCGCCGCGCGGAGGAGGCCGAGCGGGCGGCCCGCGGTGGCGACCTCGACATCCTCATCGGCTACGACCTGCGGTTCTGGCGCGAGCTGAGCGGGCTGGTGGGCAACTCGTACATCTCCGGCATCCTGGAGCGGGTGCGCGTGCAGAGCTGGGTGTTCAGCGTGCCGTACCTGCGGCGCGCGCCGGACCTGCGCGGGAAGCTGTGGGCCGGCCACTGCGAGCTGGTGGAGGCGATCACCCGGCGCGACGTGAGGACCGCCGAGGAGATCGTGGCCGCGTACAACGCGCACAGCCTCTCCCTGGTCGACTCCCTCCCGGGCCCGCGCCCGGCCCCCACACACTGAGCGCCGCGTCCTGAGTTTCGTTTCCCGCGTCCCTGCGCTTCGCGTCCCGCGTCCTTGAGCTTCGCGTCCTGAGCTTCGCGCCCCGCGCCCCGCGTGCTGTGCCCCGCGCGGGCGGGCTTCCTGGTGGCGGCTTACGCGGTGGCGGGCTCGCGCGTTGGCGGGCTCGCGCGGGCGGGGGAGCGGCGGGGGCGCGGGGTGTCGTTCGCCCGGTGTTCGTACAGCGTTCGCGGGGCGGGGCCGCGGGCGCGGGCGGGTGCGGGGCCGGGGTGCGGCGTTGTCCGTCGGCGCCCTTCGCGCAGCGGTGGCCGGGCATTACGCTGGCTCGACCGCTGCCAACGAGAGTGAGTACACGTGGCATGTGACCTCTGGCTGGTCCCGCTCGTCGACGTCCTCTGCCATAGCCCCGACAACCCGTTCGCCGAGGAGATCGCCGCGTACGACCAGGCGCTCGGTGAGGCCGGACTGCCCCCGGTGCCCGTCTTCGGCTACACCCCCGGACTCTCCGGCGCGGTCGCGCCGATCGCCGGGTTCGACTACGACGCCCTGCACTACCTGCGCCGCGCCTACCTGCTCCGGGTCTGCGGCCTCGAGGTCACGCCGGTCGACGAACTCGGCGGCGACTACGAGCAGTTGTTGGAGATGTTCGAGAGCACGGCCCAGGAGTCCCACCTGGTGTGGCACTACGACCACGCCGGCGCGTACGTCCCGGTCGACTTCGCGAGCCCGCTGTCCAACGACGGCCTCCTCGAAGGCGGCGGCCCGCTCGGCTCCAGCCACGGCCTGCTGCGCGAACTCCTCGCAGTGGGCCCGGCCCTGGGCATCGACCCGGCCAACCCGCCCGCGCCGCCCGCCCCGCCGGCCCGCCCCACCGACCTGGAGGAGCCGGCGGCCCCGATCCCGTACGAGGACAGCCCGTTCGCGCGGGAGCGCCACGTGTGGCTGTCGCTGCACGCCGCCGCGACCCGCAGCCTGGGCCAGGGCTCGATGATCGTCTTTAGCTGACCGCTCGTTACCGGGCCGCTCGTTACCGGACCGGCGCCTGACCGGCCGTCCCCTCGGACGGCCGGTCGCGGTCGCGCGTTCCGACGGTCGCGCTCGCGCGTTCCGGTGGTGGCGCTCGCGCCGCTAGCGGGGGGACTCGGGCGGGCGCTGGCGCGGCATGTTGGGCCGGGTGCCGGGGGGCAGCAGCAGCCGACTGAGCGGAGTGCCCGACTCCGGGCGGGCGTGCCACGCCAGCGACTGGGTGCTCAGCGGCGCCGAGCGCGAGCCGAACTCGATCATCCAGTCCGCCGTCTCGGCCCGCACCAACTCCGTGACGTCCTCCACGAAGCGCCGCAACACCCCGAGGCAGCGCTCCGCCGCCTCGCTCGCGGTGCCGTCGGTGGGGCCGAGCACCTCCCGGACGTTCTCCACGGACCAGTCGAACTGGAACGCCTCCAGCCGCCGGTGCACCGCCTGCGCCGTGGCCATGTCCCGCATCCAGCCCGAGGTGAGCCCGAAGAACCGGTCGCAGGCCAGGCACGCGACGGCGGCGACCAGCGCGAGGCAGCCCCAGGCCGCGCCGGCGCTCAGCGTGTGGGTCAGCTCCAAGAGGGGGAGCACGGCGCCCACCGTCGCCGCCAGCGCGGCGCCGGCGCGCAACGCCCGCGCCGCGCGCCGCTTCCACGCCCGGTCGGCGAGGTACCAGTCGGCGACCCGCAGCGCCCCCTCCTCGGCCCACCGGTACAACTCGTCCAGGCGCTCCGTCGGCTCGCCCCAGTCGCCGAGCGGGATCGGCCGGCCCAGCAGGTCGGCCGGGCGCCGCCGGGCCGCCCGCCATCCGCCGTGCGGCTCGTCGTCGGCCCGCGCCGCCCGGCCGCCCGGGCGCCCCGCGTGCGGGCCCTGGCCGCCGTCGCCGGACGGCCAGTGATCGCCGGCCCCCGAGCCGTCGTCCGGCCCACCGGGTCCCATCGGACCACCGGGGCCACCCGGTGCTCCCGGGCCACCCGGTGCTCCCGGGCCACCGCAGCCGCCACCGGACTCACCGCCCCCACCCGCCGCGCCGGTCCCACTCGTTCCACCTTCGCCGCGCGGAAGCCCCTCGGGTCGCATCTCCGGCTGACTCACCCGTGCACTCCCTGCGTCCTGGCTGACTGCGTTCCGGCCGGCCGCCCCGCCGACCGGCCGGCCCTGCGGCGCGCGGCGGCACCGGCCCCGCGCCCTCGATGGCTGCTGCTCTGCCCGTGCTGTGCCCGCGACCCTCTGCCCGCCGCCCATGCTCGTCGCTCGCGTCCGTCGCCCCTGCCCGTTCGTCCCCGCCGGCCCCACGCCGACGTGTCCGCCTGCCGCCCGCGCCACGGGCCCGGCGGCCCCGGCGCCCGGCCGACGGCCGAACCCGCTGCCCGCGCGGCTGCCCGCGCACCTCCCGTACGCGACGTCCCGCGCGCCGCCCGCACGGTGCCGCGCGTGCGCGGTGTCCGTACGCGACGTCCGGTCCGTGCCGCCGGCTCCCTGCCCCGCGAGCGGTGGCCCCGGGGCGACCGGGCCCGGTGGTGGGCCGCCCGGTCGGGGCGGCACGCCACCGGAGCCCTAGGCGGAGCGCAGCCATCTTCCTACCGCCGAACGGCTGGCATTGCGCCCCAGAACGGGGAAGATCACCCCAAAATGCGGCCAGAACCGGCTTTATGTCGGAAATAGGGTCGAGTGTGTCTCACTCGAAAGAGTGGCCAACCCGCACCCCAGCCGCCCCGCCCCCACCCGGCACGACCCCCGGCCCCCTCGTAACGCGCGGCCCCACCCCCGCGTTACGGACCCCGGCCTCCCTCGTACGACGGACCGATCCTCCTGTCGTACGACGGGCCGAGACCGCCGCGCACGTCGGACCACGGGACCCCCGCGCGTCGGACCGGGGGCCCCTCGCGCGCCGGACCGCGGGCCCCTCGCGCGTCGGACCGTGGGTCTCCGCCTGTCGGAGCGCGGCCTCCCGCGCGGCGGTCCGCCGGGAGCCGGTGCGCCCGCTCGGGGCGAGGTGGCGCACGGGTCGGTGGCACGGCGGCGGGGCGTACGGAGCGGAGGGCGTACGGAGCGCGGAGGGGGCCGAGGGGCGGGCGGGGCCGCGCCGGCGCGCGGGTTCCGCGCCGTTCCGGGGGCGTCGTTGCCGCGCCGCGGGTTAAGGGCCCGTGGCCGTGACGTTTAGGGTGGGGCCCGTGAAGGTCCTCGTCATCGGCGGCGGCGCCCGCGAACACGCCCTGTGCCGCTCACTGTCTCTCGACCCCGACGTCACCGCCCTGCACTGCGCCCCCGGCAACGCCGGCATCGCCGAGGTCGCCGAGCTGCACCAGGTGAACGCCCTCGACGGCACCGCGGTCGCCGATCTCGCCGGCACGCTCGGCGTGGACCTCGTCGTGGTCGGCCCCGAGGCGCCCCTGGTCGCCGGGGTGGCCGACACCGTGCGCGACCGTGGCATCCCGTGCTTCGGCCCGTCCGCGGCGGCGGCCCGCCTCGAAGGCTCCAAGGCGTTCGCCAAGGACGTGATGGCCGCCGCCGGCGTGCCCACGGCCCGCGCCTACGTCTGCGTCAACGCCGCCGAGGTGGACGAGGCGTTGGACGCCTTCGGGCCGCCCTACGTCGTCAAGGACGACGGCCTCGCGGCGGGCAAGGGCGTCGTGGTCACCTCCGACCCGGCCGCCGCCCGCGCCCACGCGCTGGCCTGCGACCGCGTGGTCATCGAGGAGTTCCTGGACGGCCCCGAGGTGTCGCTGTTCGCGATCACCGACGGCGAGACCGTCCTCCCGCTCCAGCCCGCGCAGGACTTCAAGCGCGCCTACGACGGGGACGAGGGCCCGAACACCGGCGGCATGGGCGCCTACTCGCCGCTGCCGTGGGCCGACCCCAAGCTGGTCGACGAGGTGCTCACCACCGTCCTCCAGCCGACCGTCGACGAACTGCGCCGCCGTGGCACGCCGTTCGCCGGGCTGCTCTACGCCGGGCTCGCGATCACCTCGCGCGGCGTGCGGGTCATCGAGTTCAACGCCCGCTTCGGCGACCCGGAGACCCAGGTCGTCCTGGCCCGCCTCAAGACGCCGCTGGCCGGCGTGTTGCTGCGGGCCGCGACCGGCACGCTGGAGATGGAGCCGCCGCTGCGCTGGAGCGACGGCGCGGCGGTCACCGTCGTCATCGCCTCGCACAACTACCCCGGCACGCCGCGCACCGGCGACCCCATCACGGGCCTGGCCGAGGCCGACGGGCGCGACAAGACGTACGTGTTGCACGCCGGCACCAAACTGAGCGAGACGGGCGACATCGTGAGCGCCGGCGGCCGGGTGCTGTCCGTGACGGCCACCGGCTCCAACCTGGCGAAGGCCCGGGGGCGCGCGTACGACGCGGTGAAGCTGATCGAACTCGACGGCTCCCACCACCGGACGGACATCGCCGCCCGCGCGGCCGACCCCGAGTAGTTCCGCCCGTGCCCGCCCCCGTCCGCCGGGGGCGGGCACGCCCGCGCCCGCGCGCCGGCGTGGCCCGGGCGTAGCCGCACCCGAGGGCCCACGCCCCGCCGCCGCCGCCCGAACCGCCCTCCGGGCCCACGGTCCGCGACCGTCCCAGCCGGGTGGCCCGCCACGCTCGCCCGCGCCACTCGCTCCCGACCGTCCCCAGCCGGGTGGTCCGCCGCGCTCGCCCGCGCCGCCCGCTCACACGGCGCCTCCGTTTGTCGGCCCACGCGCCCACGCGCCCACGCGCCCGCGCGCCCGCGCGCCCGCGCGCCCGTCCGGCCAGGCGCCCGGCGCCGGCGTGCCCGCAGCCTCGCGCCCGGTGGGCGCCGCTCCGGGGGCCCGTGCTGGGGCCGAGTGCGCCGGCGTCCGCCCCCTGGGGCGCGGGTTCCGCTCACTGACCGGAATGGTTCCTACCCCTGGCCGATGCCATTCCATCGAGTGAGCGGCTGGCTATCTGGGTGACGTGTTTGCCCGCCCCAACTAGTCTGCCGCGGAGCCACGCTGCGGCAACTGGCGCAGCGGCTTCCGTACGGACAGGGGGCCCTTCGCACACCGACATTGCGGTGTCAGTAGCCGGTGCGACAGTGGTGGGGTACGCACGCCGGCGGCATCCGCTGTCGCACTCACCGCAGGGCAGTAGGGGGTGGTCAGACTCATGGCAGGTCCGAAAGCAGAGACACCCGGGGCCCGAGCGCGGGCGCTCGCGGTGCTGCGCGTGCGCGGTACGGCCCAGGCCGTGGCGCTGCTGCCGGCCGCCGTCGCGGTCGTCCTCGTCGCCGGCGGCGCCACCGGGCACATCGGCGGCTCGGAGAGCGGCTGGCGGACCGCCCGCTGGGTGGCGATCGGCGTCGCCGCGCTGACCCTCGCGGTGGCCACGGCCGTCGGCGTGGTCATCGCCCGCGCCCGCCCCGCCCTGAGCCCCACCGTGCCCGTCCCCGAGGAGACGGCCCCCGACCTGTACCGGATGGTGCGCGACCTCGCGGACCGGCTGGGCGTCCCGCCCCCGTCGGCGATAGCCCTGACGCCGGACTGCGACAGTTGGCTGGAGGACCGCACACACGAGGAGCGGCGAGCGCGGCGAGCGCGCCGGGCGCGCGCCCGGCGCGCCGAGGCCGGCGCCCGGGACCGCCGCAGCGCGCTGTTCGGCCGCCTCCGACTGGCCCCGTCCCGCTCCCCGGGGCTCGGCCTCGAGGTCACGGCCCCACCCGCGCCCGCCGACGTTCCGCGGGAGGCGCCGGGCCCCACGGGACCGGTGCTCGTGATCGGCTCGCCCTTCCTGTGGTGGATGCGGGTCGCCGAGCTGCGCGCGCTGCTCGCCCCGGTCGTGGCGGGCACGGGCCCGGCCGCGCACCCGGACATCGCCGCCGCCCGCCGCTTCGTGCGCGGCCTGGACGCCGCCGTCGCCCTGGCCGCGACCGACCCCCGCCCGGACCCGGCCCCGCACGAGACCGAACCGCCCGACACCGCCCCGTACGCCGTCCCCCACGCCGCCCCGGCCCCGGCCGGCCCCTCGCCCGGCCTCGCCTTCGTCGGCTGGGTGGCGCGGCTGCTGCTGCGCGCCTGCCGGGACGACGCCGCCGAGATGGAGCGGGGCGTCGCCGCCGCGTCGGCCCAGCGCGCGCAGGGCGTGGACTACGGGCTGCGCATCGCCGCCCAGGAGCAGGTGGGCCTCGCGTACGCCGGCTGGGACCGACTGCTGACGCGCGTAGCGCTGCCCGCCTGGCGGATGGGCCGCTGGCCCGCGCAACTGGACGTCGGCGTCGTGGCGGCGCTCACCGAGCTGTCCCGGCGCGACCGACTCGCGGAGGGCTTCGCCTCCCGGCTCGGCGAGCGCCCGGCCTGCGACCTCCTGGAGGAGCCCGGCGCGGTGGACGAGGCGATCTCGCTGCTGGCGGCCCGACTCTTCCACGGCGGCCCGGCCACCCCGGGGCCCGACTGGTCGCCGGTGGACTGGGGCGCGTACCCGGAGGAGGTCGTCGACCGCAAGTGGCGCCTGGAAGCGGCCCGGCTGCACGCCGCCCTGGACACCCTGCCGCGCCCGGCCGGCGAGCCGGTCCCCAGCGCGCCCGGCGGGGGCTACGGCCCGGGCTTCGAGCCCGACCTCGGCGCGGAACCCACCCTCGACCGGGTCCTCGACCGGCTGAGCGCCCCGGGCGGCGCCGAGCACGACCCGGAGGCGATAGCCGAGCGGCTGGCCGCCCGGCTCTCCTCCGAGCTGGCCCGCGAGGAGGCCGCCCAGCGCCGGTCCGCCGCCGCGGGCGGCGCGCCCGGCCTCGCGGCGAGCGGCCAGGGCGTGGCCGGTGAACCGTGGTTGGACGGCCTGACCCCGCTCTTCCCGCTCCAGCCGCCCCGGACCGGCCGTGAACTCCTGGCCGACCACGTCACGGCGATGGTCTGTTGCGCGGCCATGGACACCGCGGGCGCCGCGCCCGGCCTCGACTGGCTCGACGGGCCGGCCCTCCTGGTGGACGGCAGCCGCAAGACGGACCTGACCGCCCCGGTGCTCAGCCTCACCGAGGACGGCGACCCCGACCCGCTCCGCGCCTGGCTCGGCGGCGTGGGCGTTCGCCCGGACAAGCCCATCCGTCTGGTCTAACCCGCCCCACCGCATCCGCCCCACCCACTCACACACCCACACGCGCGTACACACTCACACCCGCGTCACACCCGCAGGCCGCCCACGCCCCTGCGACCCCGCGCGGCGCCGCCACCAACGGCGGGCTCCCACCCACGGCGCGCCCCACACCCCGCGCCGCCCCGCCCCGCGCCACCATCTCTACGTACGGCACCGGGCCCACGCCCCCACGCCCCCGTACGACGCTCGCCCCACCTCCCACCCACGCGCCCACCCCGGCTCACCGCACCACACACCCTCGCCACCGCCCCCCCGCCACCTCACAAGCCAACCCACACCCTCACCGCCCCGCGCACCCGGCCACCATCCCCGCACCCCCGCACCTGCCTCACTCCCACCCACCCCCGCCCACATGGCCCCGAACACGCCAGCCCGCCCCACCACACCCACCCGACACCCACATCACCCGCAGCCCACCCAGCCCTCACACCACCCCAACCACCCCCGTCCCGCTGACCACCCACTCACCGACATGGACGCCCCCCGCGCGCGCCCCTGTGCCTCTGGCCGGTTGGTGGCCCGTTGGGGCGTGCGGCTCGTGCCCGGGGCTGAGGCGCTCGGGGCGCTTTTGCCGTGGTGACGTGCGCCCCCGGGCATTCCGTACGCGCGGTCCCGGGGACGTCGGTCGGCCAGTTCCCTGCTTCATTCCGCGACGAACAGTGACGGTGTGGGCGCTAAATGTGATGTGCTGGGATCAGTCGTTGTCATTCGAGGGATAAGCGCAGGGGCTTACCGGGGGCCGGCCGGTGGACGGGGTGACTCACACCGGACGACGGGGAGTGACGAGTTCCCGTACGGGGGGCCTGGTCCGCATCGACCCGACAGTACGGCGCACTCGGTCGTGCGGACGCGGATGCGGCACGCAGGGAGGGAGCGCACGTGGGGACGGAGCACATCCGGCGCTGGGAATCCGGCGCCCTCGCACACGCCGTGTCGGACCCGTTCGGCATGGGCCCGTTGCCCTGGCTGCGGGGGAGCGAGCACTACTTCGACGACACCGGGCACGTCGTGCCCTGGTACGTCGACCACGTGGACGCGCCCGGCGCGAGCACCTTCCCGCTGCCCCGCGCGCACGACGCGGGCCCGGGGGACGCGGACGACCGGCTGCACGCCCGCTGGGGCGCGTACGCCGCCGCGCGCCGCTCCGGCCACCGTGGCGGCCCACGGATGGCCGACGACGTGCACCGGCAGATCAAGGGATTCGCCAGCGCCGGCGCCGTGGCCCCCGGCGACGCCATCGACTTCCGGGTGACGGTCAATCCGCCGCAGGAATTCAGCGTGGACATCTACCGCATCGGCCACTACGCCGGCGAGGGCGCCTCGAAGATCACCACCAGCCCCCGGTTGGCCGGCATCGTCCAGCCCGCCCCGCTCGCCGCCGACCGCACCGTCTCCTGCCACCACTGGTGGCTCTCCTGGCGGCTCCAGGTCCCCACGTACTGGCAGGTCGGCGCGTACGTCGCCGTCCTCACCACCATCCGCGACGGCTTCCGCAGCCACATCCCGTTCACGGTCCGCGACCAGGACCCGGCCGACCTGCTGCTCGTACTACCCGACGTCACCTGGCAGGCGTACAACCTCTACCCCGAGGACGGCCGCTCCGGCGCCAGCCTCTACCACGCGTGGGACGCGGACGGCCGGCTGCTCGGCGAGGAGGACGCGGCCACCACGCTGTCCTTCGACCGCCCGTACGCGAGCGCCGGGCTGCCGCTGCACGTGGGGCACGCCTACGACTTCATCCGCTGGGCCGAGCGCTACGGGTACGACGTCGCGTACGCCAACACCCGTGACCTGCACGCCGGTCGGGTCGATCCGACGCGCTACCGGGGCCTGGTCTTCCCCGGGCACGACGAGTACTGGTCCGTTCCCATGCGCCGCACCGTCGAGCAAGCCCGCGACGCCGGCACCTCGTTGGTCTTCCTGTCGGCCAACACCATGTACTGGCAGGTGGAGTTGGTGCCCTCGCCGATGGGCCCCGACCGGCTGCTGTCCTGCCGCAAGCGCCGCGGCCCAGGGCGGCCGACGCTGTGGCGCGAGTTGGGCAGTCCGGAGCAGCAGTTGATGGGCATCCAGTACGCGGGCCGGGTCCCCGAGCCGGCCCCGCTGGTCGTCCGCAACGCCGACCACTGGCTGTGGGAGGCGACGGGCGCGGGCGAGGGCGACGAGCTGCCGGGGCTGGTCGCCGGCGAGGCCGACCGGTACTTCCCGCGCACCAGCCTGCCGCAGCACATCCGCCGGATCCTGCTCGCGCACTCCCCGTACGAGGACAGCGACGGCGTCCCCCGCCACCAGGAGACCTCGCTCTACCGCGCGCCGAGCGGGGCCCTGGTCTTCGCCTCCGGCACCTTCGCCTGGTCGCCGGCGCTGGACCGCCCGGGCCACGTGGACGCCCGCATCCAGCGCGCCACGGCCAACCTGCTCGACCGCATCTGCAAGCGCGACTGACCGCGCGGCCGGCACGAGCGGAGCAGCGCGGCCCACCGCCTCACTCGCCGCGGCCGGCCCCGCCGCCCTCCCGCCCCCAGTCCGACGCCCACCGCCCTGACCAGCGGCGCTCGCGTACCCCGAGCAGCGGCGCCCGTCACGCCGGCGCGTCCGCCACGTGGGACCGGGGGCCGGGCCCACGTCGGCCCCGCGCGTCCCGATACGCGAGAATCGAGGCTCTTGGACCAACCCACCGGGAGGAACCGTGTCCGGATTCGTCGAGAAGCCCGAGCCCGTGCAGGTGCCCGGTCTTGAGCATCTGCACACCGGAAAGGTCCGCGAGCTGTACCAGAACGCGGCCGGCGAGCTGGTGATGGTCGCCAGCGACCGGATCTCCGCGTACGACTGGGTGCTGCCCAGCGAGATCCCGGACAAGGGCCGGGTCCTCACCCAGCTCTCCCTGTGGTGGTTCGACCAGCTCGCCGACCTCATGCCCAACCACGTGGTGCGGGCCTGCGACACCCCGGAGGACCTCCCCGCCGGGGCCCCCGCGCACTGGGCCGGCCGCACCGTGGTGTGCACGGCGCTGCGGATGGCCCCGGTGGAGTGCGTCGCGCGCGGCTACCTGGCCGGCTCGGGCCTGCGGGAGTACGCGGAGAACCGCACCGTCTGCGGCCTCGCCCTGCCCGAGGGGCTGGACAACGGCTCCGAACTGCCCGCCGCGATCTTCACCCCGGCGACCAAGGCCGCCGTCGGCGACCACGACGAGAACGTCAGCTACGAGGAGGTCGCCCGCCAGGTCGGCGCCGAGAGCGCCGCCGAGCTGCGGCAGGCCACCCTCGCCCTGTACAGCCGGGGCCGCGACATCGCCCGCGAGCGCGGCATCATCCTGGCCGACACCAAGTTCGAGTTCGGCTACGACGGCGAGCGGCTGGTCCTCGCCGACGAGGCGCTGACCCCGGACTCCTCCCGGTTCTGGCCCGCCGACCAGTGGGAGCCCGGCCGCGACCAACCCTCCTTCGACAAGCAGTTCATCCGCGACTGGCTCACCTCGCCGGCCTCCGCCTGGGACCGCACCGGCGAACTGCCCCCGCCGCCGCTGCCGGCCGAGGTCGTCGAGCAGACCCGCGCGAAGTACGTCGAGGCGTACGAGCGGCTCACGGGCCTGACCTGGTCCTGACCCGCCCCGGCCAGCGTGCCGGCCCGACGCCGGGCTGGCACGCTGGCCGAACGCCCGGGCACGCGAAAGGCCCCCGGTCGATGACCGGGGGCCTTTTCCCTGAGCGGACGACGAGGCTCGAACTCGCGACCTCAACCTTGGCAAGGTTGCGCTCTACCAACTGAGCTACGTCCGCATGCGCCGCGCGTTTCCGCGTGGTGCGGGTCCTACTATAGCCAACGTTTCGGGCGAGCGAAGCACCCGAGTGCGCCCCGACCGCCCGCCGGCCCGGCATGGCTGGCCGGAGACCGCGACGTTGTGGCCATCGCCACACCCTCCGGGCCGGGCGGGAGCTGGGGAGCCCTGACGGCGATCGGCCCCCCGGGTGGCGTAGCGAGCCCGCGCGGAAGACGCCGGACGACCAGTGGACGACAGCGGACGACGGCGGGGGTCGCGGCGGGGATGGGGCGAGTGGGGCCCGAGGGGCTGGCCGAGCGGCTGGCCGGAGGGCCCGTCGCGCCGCGCTTCGCACGCGGGGCCGGGAAGTCCGGGAGTGGTCGCGGGCAACGTGGGTGGACATATGGCGAAGGCCCCGACCGTAATGATCGGGGCCTTCGCCATATTCACTGAGCGGACGACGAGATTCGAACTCGCGACCCTCACCTTGGCAAGGTGATGCTCTACCAACTGAGCCACGTCCGCGTTTGCTACCGATCAGCTTTCACTCATCGGCGCGGGAACCACTCTACCTGACCCGAATGGGCCGGTTGAGCAGTGGAGCGGGTGACAGGGATCGCACACTGCGCCTCCCCCTTGGAAAGGGGGCGCTCTACTACTGAGCTACACCCGCATGATCGAAGTTCTGGGCTTTTCGGCCCGTGCCCTTCGGCGTGCTCCAGACTCTAGCGGATCAACGGGGGTGCGATGCAACTCGGTGCGCGCGGGCGCCTCGGGTTGCTCTCCCCGACCGACCCGCGGGCGCTTCCGCGACCCGGCGGGAGGGCGGGTGGGAAGCGGGAAGCGATCGGCCTTTCCGCTCCGGGGTCGGCGCAGCCGGCCGCCCCGGAGCGGGTGGCTTCGATCAGCTCGCCTCGTTGAAGGCTTCGTAGACCTTCTTGGGGATGCGGCCCCGGGGCGGCACCTCCATGCCGTGCGACTGGGCCCAGGCCCGCACGGTGGCCGGGTCGGGGGCGACGGCGGTGCGCCGGTAGGTCTTGCCGGAGCGGGACCGCTTGCGGCCCGCCTCGACGTACGGGGCGAGAGTGCCGCGCAGTTTCTTCGCATTGGCAGAGTTGAGATCGATCTCGTACGACCTGCCGTCGAGACCGAACGTGACCGTTTCCGAGGCTTCTCCGCCATCGATGTCGTCAGAGACTGTGACCACTACACGCTGTGCCACGGATATCGGTCCTTTCGGGCTGCATCGCCTGGCTGTCACCAGCTGTCGCCAGTTGACGTGCCGCGGTGCATGGGTTCCGGAGGTCAGGGATCAATGCTTTTTCATTTGTACAGCGGTGGGCATTGCATTGTGAAGCCCCGGTAATTCTGTCCGCGTGTCCCCGCGCAATCCGGACGATACGTTTTCCCCTCGATTTCCCCCAGGGCTCGACACCCCCGATGCATAAACGTGACCGAGGGTTCACCTTATCTATGCGCGTAGATTTTGCAGGGATGTAGGGTTATGTCATCTGCCTTCGGGTCCCTGGGGGTCGCTCCCCAGAACTCACAGCCGCACCACACCACCGGGAGTGCCAGTGGCACGCGTCGTAGTCGACGTCATGCTCAAGCCCGAGATCCTTGACCCGCAGGGCCAGGCCGTGCAGCGCGCGCTGCCCCGCCTGGGCTTCCAGGGGATCTCCGACGTACGTCAGGGCAAGCGCTTTGAACTTGAGGTGGAGGGACCGGTCGACGACGACGCCCTCGCCCGTATCCGCGAGATGGCGGAAACGTTCCTCGCGAACACCGTCATTGAGGACTTCGTCGTAAAGGTCGAGTCGTGACCGCACGCGTGGGAGTTGTCACCTTCCCGGGCACCCTCGACGATCGCGACACCCAGCGCGCGGTCCGTATCGCGGGTCTTGAGGCCGTGCCGCTGTGGCACCGGGACAAGGATCTTCATCAGGTCGACGCCGTGGTGTTGCCCGGCGGCTTCTCGTATGGCGACTATCTCAGGGCCGGAGCGATCTCCCGCTTCTCGCCGGTGATGGAATCGATCATCGAACAGGCCAAGGCCGGCATGCCGGTCCTGGGTATCTGCAACGGATTTCAGGTTCTTACCGAGACGCATCTGCTGCCCGGCGCGATGCTGCGGAACAACCATCTGCACTTCGTCTGCCGCGACCAGAAGTTGCGGGTCGAGAACGTGAACACCGCCTGGACGACCGACTTCACGGCCGGCCAGGAGATCCAGATCCCGCTGAAGAACATCGACGGCCAGTTCGTCGCGGACGCGCGCACGGTCGACGAGTTGGAGGCGGAGGGCCGGGTCGTCTTCCGCTACCTGGACGTCAACCCCAACGGCTCGCTGCGCGACATCGCCGGCATCACCAACGCCGCCGGCAACGTCGTCGGCCTGATGCCGCACCCGGAGCACGCGGTGGACCCGCAGGTGGGCACCGGCGGCACCGACGGGCTGGGATTCTTCACCTCGATCTTGAAGAAGTTGGTCTCCGCATGACGCTCGACACCGTGAAGCACGCGGGCGAGACGCCCGACGTAGAACTGCCCTGGGCCGAACTCGGCCTGAAGGAAGACGAGTACGCGCGGGTCCGGGACATCCTCGGGCGCCGGCCGACCGGCGCCGAGCTGGCCATGTACTCCGTCATGTGGTCCGAGCACTGCTCGTACAAGAGCAGCAAGGTGCACCTGCGCCAGTTCGGCGAGAAGGCCCCCGCCACCGACGCGCTCCTGGTGGGCATCGGTGAGAACGCCGGCGTCGTGGACATCGGCGAGGGGTACGCGGTCACCTTCAAGGTCGAGTCGCACAACCACCCCTCGTACGTCGAGCCGTACCAGGGCGCGGCCACCGGCGTCGGTGGCATCGTGCGCGACATCATCGCGATGGGCGCCCGCCCGGTCGCCGTCGTGGACCCGCTGCGGATGGGCGCCCCCGACCACCCCGACACCAAGCGCGTGCTGCCGGGCGTCGTCGCGGGCATCGGCGGCTACGGCAACTGCCTCGGCCTGCCGAACATCGGCGGCGAGCTGGTCTTCGACGCCTGCTACCAGGGCAACCCGCTGGTCAACGCCGGGGCGATCGGCGTGATGCGGCACGAGGACATCCACCTGGCCAAGGCCAGCGGCACCGGCAACAAGATCGTCCTGTACGGCGCCCGCACCGGCGGCGACGGCATCGGCGGCGCCTCCATCCTGGCCTCCGAGACCTTCGACGACTCCAAGCCGTCGAAGCGTCCCGCCGTCCAGGTCGGCGACCCGTTCCAGGAGAAGCTGCTCATCGAGTGCACCCTGGAGGCGTACGCCGAGAAGCTGGTCGTCGGCATCCAGGACCTGGGCGCGGCCGGCCTGTCCTGCGCCACCTCCGAGCTGGCCTCCAACGGCTCCGGCGGCATGCGCGTCTCGCTGGACGACGTGCCGCTGCGCGACTCCACGCTCTCGCCCGAGGAGATCCTCATGAGCGAGTCGCAGGAGCGCATGTGCGCGGTCGTGGAGCCGGACAAGGTGGACCGCTTCCTGGCGATCTGCGAGAAGTGGGACGTCCTCGCCACCGTCATCGGCGAGGTCACCGACGGCGACCGGCTGGAAATCTTCTGGCACGGCGAGAAGATCGTGGACGTGGACCCGCGCACGGTCGCGCACGAGGGCCCGGTCTACGAGCGCCCGTACGCGCGCCCCGACTGGCAGGACGCGCTCCAGGCCGACGACGCGGGCAAGCTGCCCCGCCCCGGCTCCGCCGACGAGCTGCGCGAGCAGGTCGTGAAGCTGGTCGGGTCGGCGAACCAGGCGTCCAAGTCCTGGGTCACCGACCAGTACGACCGCTTCGTGCAGGGCAACACGGTCCTGGCGCAGCCCGAGGACTCCGGCATGATCCGGGTCAGCGAGGAGACCGGCCTCGGCGTGGCCATCGCCACGGACGGCAACGGCCGGTACACCAAGCTCGACCCGTACACCGGCGCGCAGCTCGCGCTGGCCGAGTCGTACCGCAACGTGGCCGCGGCCGGCGCCAGGCCGCTCGCGATCTCCGACTGCCTGAACTTCGGCTCGCCCGAGGACCCGGCCGTCATGTGGCAGTTCGTGGAGGCCATCCGTGGCCTGGCCGACGGCTGCCAGCAGCTCGGCACGCCGGTGACCGGCGGCAACGTCTCGCTGTACAACCAGACCGGCGAGGCGGCCATCCACCCGACGCCGGTGGTCGCCGTGCTCGGCGTCATCGACGACGTCGCCCGCCGCACGCCGATCGGCTTCGGCACCGAGGGCCAGTTGCTCTACCTGCTCGGCGACACCCGCGAGGAGTTCGGCGGCTCGGCCTGGTCCCAGGTCGTCCACGACCACCTGGGCGGGCTGCCGCCCAAGGTGGACCTGGAGCGGGAGCGGCTGCTGGCCGAGATCCTGATCTCCGGCTCCCGCGACGGCATGATCGACGCGGCGCACGACCTCTCCGACGGCGGCCTGGTGCAGGCGCTGGTCGAGTCGTGCCTGCGGGGCGGCAAGGGCGCCCGGATCGTGCTGCCCGAGGGCCTGGCCACCTCCGGCGACGCGACCGACGACGCGTTCGTCGCGCTGTTCTCGGAGTCCGCCGGCCGCGCGGTGGTGGCGGTGCCGCGCAGCGAGGAGCTGCGCTTCACCGACATGTGCGGCGCGCGCGGGCTGCCCGCCACGCGCATCGGCGTCGTGGACGGGGACGCGCTGGAGGTGCAGGGCCAGTTCAGCATCCCGCTGACGGAGCTGCGCGAGGTGCGTGAGGCGACCATCCCGGCGCTGGTGGCCTGATCAGGGCGTGAGCACCTGAGCCGCGCCCGCACCGCGCGCGGGACGAGCCGGCGAGGGCCCGTACGGAACGCTCCGTACGGGCCCTTCGCCGTCCTCCCGGCCGCCGCCCGCGCGCACGCCCGGGCCGGAGCGCGTACCGGCCGGGATGCGTACGGGCCGGGTCGCGTACGGGCGCGGGCCGCGCGGGGGCGCACGCTCTACCCTGTGGATCATGGCTTCCGCTTCGCGTAAACCCCGAGCTCGTAGCTATGACCCCGTGAAGGTGCGGGCCGCGCTCGATGGGCAGGTCCGGGCCGTGCGGGACGCGGTCGCGGTGCTGTGTGCGGCCTCCGACGCCACCCCGCTGCTCGCCGCGCCCTCGCGGCTGCGAGCGTGGACGGTGCGGCAGTTGATCGTGCACATCGCCGTCTGCATGGAGACCCTGCCCCGCCGCCTCGCCGCCGACCCGGCGCCCCGGGGCGCGACCGCCGACCTCGACCTGCGCGACTACGTCAACGCGCTGGGCGCGCAGGCCGACGAGATCGCCCAGGCCACCATCGCCGAGGCGGACGACCTGTCCGGGGCGGGCGAGCCCACCGAACTCCTCGACCGCTACGACGCCGCCGCCGCGCGACTGGCCGAGGCGGTGGCCGGCGCGGCCGGCACCGAGTTGGTCAGCACCCGGTTCGGCCGGATGACGGTGGACGACTTCCTCGTCACCCGACTGCTCGAACTGGTCGTGCACGGCGACGACCTGACCGCCGCCACCGGCACCGCGATCAGCCACGACCGGCAGGCCCTGGCCTCGGTCGCGCGGCTGCTGGCCGACGCGCTCGCGGCCAAGGCGCCCGGCGGCTCGGTCGAGTTGCGGGTGCCGCCGTTCGCGGTGGTGCAGTGCGTGCGGGGCCCTCGGCACACCCGCGGCACCCCGCCCAACGTGGTGGAGACCGACGCGCTCACCTGGCTCCGCCTCGCCGCCGGCCGCACCGCGTGGGAACACGAGGTGGACGCGGGCACGGTCAGCGCCAGCGGCGAGCGCGCCGATCTGTCGGGGTACCTGCCGGTCGTGGGGTGAGCCGGGGCCCGGCCGGTGTGCCGTACGGGGCTCAGTCCTCGTACGGCAGCAGCCCCGCGTCCACCTTCTCCCACGCGGCGCGCAACCGGGCCAGCCGTGGCTTGTCCGTAGTGGCGTGGTTGGCCTGTTCGCGCGGGTCGTTGGTGAGGTGGAACAGCTTGTCCCGGCCGTCCGCGCCCCGGTAGTACTTCCAGTCGCCGCGCCGCAGCGCGCGCTCGCCGCGCACCCGCCAGAACAGGTCGCGCTCCGCGAGCCGTTCGCCACGCAGCAGGTAGCCGGCGAGGCTGACGCCGTCCAGCGGATAGGCCGGGTGCGGCCGGGCGCCGGCGACCTCAAGCAGCGTCGCCGTCCAGTCGTACGAGGCCACCGGCTCGTGGCTGACCTGGTTGCGGCGCAGCCGGGCGGGCCAGCGTACGAGGTTGGGGACGCGGATGCCGCCCTCTTCGAGGGTGAACTTGTTGCCGGACAGCGGCCACTGGTACGACCAGCGCTCGCCGCCGTTGTCGCTGGAGAAGATCACCAGCGTGTTGTGCTCCTCGCCGGAGTCGCGCAGCGCGGCCAGCACCCTGCCGACCGACGCGTCGAGGTCCCGCACCATCTCCCGGTACGTGGCGAGCGAGCCGCCCTCGCGGTGGTTGAGCACGCCCTTCTCGCCCGCCCTGATGCGGGCGGTGAGCCGCGCGCTCTCCTCCTCGTCGCCCTCGGCTATCCACGGCCAGTGCGGGGTGGTGAAGTTGAGGTTGAGCAACCAGGGCTTCCCGCCGTGCCCGCGCCGTACGTAGTCGCTGGCCCGCTCGGTCAGAATCCGGGTGTAGTACCGCAGGTCCTTGTACTCGGCGTCGCCCTCGTACAGGTCGTACTCGCCGCTGAGCCCGAGCTTCGAGTAGTACTCCAGGGCGCCGCCGAAGTTGCCGAAGAACTCGTCCCAACCGGAGCGGGTGGGGCTGTAGTCGGGCAGGTAGCCGCAGTGCCACTTGCCGATCAGCGCGGTGGCGTAGCCGGCGTCGCGCAGCAGCGAGGCGAGCGTGGGGTGGTTCGGGTCGAGCCCGACGCTCCTGTCGGCGATCGGCTCGGCGAGCCCGCCCCTGGTACGCCCCGGGTAGCGGCCGGTGTAGAGGCTGAACCGGGTGGGGGAGCAGGTCGCCGAGCCGGCGTACGCCTGTGTGAACCGCACGCCCTGGCGCGCGAGCCGGTCCAGGTGCGGGGTGTGGATGTCGGGCGAGCCGTACGAGGACAGGTCGGCCCAGCCGAGGTCGTCGGCCAGGATGAACAGGATGTTGGGCCGCCGCGACCGGCGGTCGGTGGCGGCCTCGAACTCGGCTTCGGCCTCGCCCTCGTGGCCCGGCCGCCCCGCGCGGGTGCCGGCTGCCGCCGCGCCCGTGTCGCGGGCGGCGCGGCTGGTGGCGGCAGCGGCGGGACCGGCGGCGGCCACGGCGGCGGCGGTCGCCGCGGTGGCCCCGACGACGCCGCCGAAGGCGCGCCGGCTCAACTGGCTGGGCGGCGGGGCGTCGGCGGACGCGCGGTGCCGCGCGTCGAACTGCTCGCCGGAGAGCGGTGGGTTGGGTTGCTCGCTGGCGGTGGGCTGCTCGGGCTGGGATTGGCCGGGGGGGTCGGGGTGCTGGGCGGGGTGGGGTTGCTCGGCGCCGCGGGTGGGTTGCTCGGCGGGTTGGGGCTGGGGCGGGGGCGAGGTGGGCATGGCGGGTCCTTCGCTGGGGTGGGGGCGCGCGACGGCCGCCGCCCGGCGCACGGCGGAGCCTGTCGGGGCTCGGTGGCGGGGCGGCACCCGTCGGGCACCGGAAAGTCAAAAGGGGGGAGAAAAGCCTCAGAAGTGCCCCGCGCCGGGCCAGTTGGTCCGTCGACCAGGCAACTGGTGGACCGGACCAGATTCCGGGGACGGAAACCGGGCGGCGCTCGCAGCGGAAGCCGGGCGGACGTCGGGGCGCGAGCCAGAGCGGAAGCGGAGCGGACGGCGTACGGCCGTGCAGGCCAAGCGAACGAGAACGGTCACGAAGGCACGACGTATCGACGCGATGCGCTCACGCGTCGTACGGAATACGCGCCGGAACGAACCAGCGTCGAGCCGATCAGCAAGGCAGGCAGCGGGGCGAAGCCGCGGGGCCGCTCGGGCGGGTCAGGCGTGGCGACAGATCGCGCTCGCGACACGGACCAGGTCAACGTGGCGGCGCGCTACCAACAAGATCGAAGGATCAAGGACGAGCGGCATGGTCCAGGAGCCTGTCGGACGGCATGCCCGCCTGTCAATGCCAGGTAGCCACGCCCGGGATGCGCGGCCCGTACTGCGGTGCCTGGCCAACCGGGTGACAGCCGCCACCCGAATCACCCACTGAAGTCGCGCGATCACGAGAAGTCGCCTTGTGTGGGCATTGCGATCCGACCGTTTCAGAAAGGAACGTCACGCGATGTCTTCTCTCCCCTCCACCTCCGCCGCCCGAGCCCATTCCGTCGCCCGCCGCGCCGGCGCGGCGGTGGCCACCGCCGCCGTCGCCCTCGGTCTCGCGGTCGTCCCCGGCGTCGCCGCCGCCGGCCCCGGGCCGTCCGAGGCCGCCGCGCCCGTCGCCGCACCCCGTGGGGCCATCGCGGTCGTCGAGGGCGCCACCCAGTTCGCCGTGACGCCGCAGGCCCTGGAGCGGCTCCGGCAGCACGACCTGCGCCTGGTCCGCCTCGACGCCAAGGGTCAGACCCGGGAGGCCGTGCCCGCCGGCGTACCCCTGCGGCTCGACGTCACCAGCGGCGTCGTCACCAACGTGGACGGCCGCATCGGCGGCCGGGTGCTGTACGAGGACCGGGGTCTCGCGGTGGTCAACACCAAGACCGGGCAGGTCGCCCGGCTCGCCGAGTTCGAGAGTGACCTCACGCGCAACGCGGTGCTGGCCACCGTCAACCAGTCGGACACCATCGCGATCGGCCGCGCTCCCAGCCAGCGGATCAGCCGCGAAACGCTCGACGTCGCCGCCCGACAGGTGCGCTTGACCGCCCCGGTCCGGCTCTCCGGGCGTGCGGCCGAGCGGCTCAACCGCACGACAGGCACGGACGCGTTCGAGCGCGGCGAGGTCCTGGCGCGGGTCACCAGCCAGTTCAACCTGGACGAGGAGCAGGACGTACGCGCCGCCCTCGGCCTGGACAAGGACTTCAACACCGTGGAGAAGTCCCAGTCCACCCGCCAGGAGGCCCAGCAGCGGCCGGGCCGCGCCGCGGACGAGATGGCCACCGAGGAGAATGTGAAGAAGGCGTTCCCGAACGCGGCCGGCTGAGCCGACGCGTCCCCGCACGGCGGCCAACACGGCGTCTCCCACCGCCACTTCGCCGCCACCTCCCCCCTCGCCCCAGCCGCCGCGCGTCCCGCCGACGAGGCTCCCCTCACTCGGCGAACAGGGCGCGCGGCGGCCGGTGTTGGAGCCCGACGGGCGCGGCCGAGCGCGCGCCTCGCGCTCGCGCGGAGTCGCGCGACACGCCACGGCGAGCGGGGGTGACGCAGGCGCAGGGTGGGGCTCGGGCGCGAGGGTGGGGGCGGGGGGGGCTCAGGCGCCCGGAGGGTTGGCCTCGACCGCGCTCTGGACGAACGCGCGGACGCGGGCCGTCTCGTGGCCGGGCAGCCAGACCGGCCCCCAGGTCACGGGCGGGGCGTCGTGCAGCGGGACGTACGCGATGTCGGGGCGGGCGTGGTACTGGGCGAAGTGCGCGCCGACCGGGTACACGCCCCGGCCCAGCGCGACCGTGGTGAGGATGTTGCTGAGCCCGTCGCACGCGGGCCCCTTGAGCGTCGGCTGGCCGCTCGGCGTGAAGCCGGGCGTACGGTCGTCGCGGAACTCCCGCGAGACCTCGTCCGGCAGTTGGATCAGCGGTACCTCGGCCAACACGTCGAGGGAGAGCGACGCGCGGCTGGCCAGCGGATGCGCGGCGGCGATGGCCAACACGCGCGGCTCGGCCAGCAGTACGGGCCCGTTGCGGGCGCCCGGGAACGGGAACGAGGCGACGAGGATGTCGATCTCGCCCTTGCGGAGCCGGGTGGCGCTCGTGCCCAGCTCGCCCGCCTGGAGGTGGACCGCGCAGTCGGGGTGGCGGGCGGCGAAGTGGGTGGTGGCCCTGAGCACGAGTTGTTCCGTGGCCGGGCCCAGGAAGTGGATGGAGAGTTCGCCGGTCACGCCCTTGCCGGCGTCGACGGCCCTGCGCAACGACGCCTCGACCGCCGCCACCGCCGGGCCCAGCTCGTCGACGAGTCGCTGACCGAGCGGCGTCAGCCGCACCTGGCGGCTGGTCCGTTCGAAGAGGGCGGCGCCGATGCGGCTCTCCAACCTCTTGACGGTCTTGCTGACGTGGCCGGTGGTGAGGTGGAGTCGGGCGGCGGTGCGCCCGAAGTGCAGCTCGTCGGCGAGCAGCAGGAAGGTCTCCACCTCGTGCCGTTCCCACATGTCCGCCCCCCGTGCGCCGTGCCCCGCGCCGGCGGCTCGGCGTGCGCGCGGCGCGGCGCGGCTGCGCGCGCGGCGGCCTGGCGTGCCTGTCCTCGGCGTCGTTTCCTGTGAGGCAACGATCGTAGCGTGATCGTGGCTTGATGACGCGGCTCCGGCAGAGCATCGTAGGGATCACCGGGGGAGACGCCCCGGAACCGGCCCGGCCCGCGAACGCCGCCACCTGCGGCGGAGCGGCCGGACGAACGTGAGCCACCGGGTACGCCAGGAAGGGGGACCGTCGGAATGCAGCCACCAGAACCCGCTCCGAAGCGCACCGGGCCGCGACCCACGGCCCGCCGGATCGTCGCCCACGCCTTCATGACGTTGGACGGCGTCCTCGTGGCGCCCGAGGAGCGGCAACGCGAGCCGGACGGCGAGCGGTTGACCCTCCTACGGGACGACGACGGGCCCGCCGACCCGCCCTTGGCGGCCGGCGGCGCCGTCCCCACAACCGCCCGCACCGACGACACCATGGCCCAACTCGCCGCGCTCAAGCGGCAGCCCGGCCGGGACATCGTGGTGACCGGCGGCGACACGGCGATCCGGGCCCTGCTCCAGGCCGGCCTCGTGGACGACTTACACCTGCGGGTCCACCCCCTGGTGGCCGGCCACGGCCCACACCTCTTCCCCGACACCGGCTCCCGCATCCCCCTCACCCTCGTGGCGGCATCCGCCTCCCCGACGGGCGTCCTCCACCTCCGCTACCGCCCCGACTGACGGCCCGTAGCGCACCGTTCGTACGACCTCCCGCCCGCCGCTCCCCCCGGGAGTACGGGACGCGCCCGCGACCACGCCGGCGACCGCACACCGCGACCACACAGCACACACTCTCCAGGAGAACCTGACATGCGTACGTTGATCAGCACCGCCTTCGTCTCGCTCGACGGCGTCGTCGAGGCCCCGGGCGGCGAGTCCGACTACCGCAACGCCGGCTGGACCTTCAAGGACGTGGAGTTCCTGCCGGAGGCGTACGAGATCAAGGGCCAGGAACAGTCGGAGGCCACGGCGATGATCTTCGGCCGGGTCAGCTACGAGGGCTTCGCCCCGGTCTGGCCGGCGATGGAGGAGTTCGCGGAGTACAAGGACATGCCCAAGTACGTCGTCTCCACCACCCTCCCCGAGTCGTCCCTGGTCGACGGCTGGGGCCGGACCACGATCCTGCGCTCGCTGGACGACGTGGCCGCGCTGAAGGAGACCGAGGGCGGCCCGATCATCATGCACGGCAGCGTCAGGCTCCACCACAGCCTCTCCGACGCCGGCCTGATCGACCGCTACCACCTGATGGTCTTCCCTCTCCTCCTCGGCGCGGGCGAGCGCCTGTTCAGCGACACGGACAAGGACACGCAGAAGCTGAAGCTGGTCGAGCACAAGGCGTACGCGAACGGCATCCAGAAGGTCATCTACGACGTGGTGCGCTGACGCACCACGCTGCCGCGCGGAGCGCGCGGGCGGTGGGTTGGGGCTCGCTGTGGGGTGGGGTCCGCGCCGGGTGGGCGGGCCCGGCCCCTGGGAGCCGGTGGGCATCCGCATGCCGCCGGGTCGCCCGGGTGCGGAAGACTGACGGGGGTGGCCGGGCCGGTGGGGCGCCCGGGCGTACGGGGACGGGGGAGCGGGACGTGGTCCTCTCGGTGCTGGCCAACGTCTCGATCGGCCTGCTGACGAGCGTGCTCGGTGGCTGCCTGGTCTGGCTGTGGGAGCGCGGCAAGCACACCCGTACGCTGAACAGGAAGGGCGCCTTCTTCGGCGTACGCCCCGGCGGCACCTGCCTGATCGTCCTGGGCAACAAGCACGACGCCCCCGGCGCCGCCCACCACCGCGACGTACGGGCCACCGTGGAGCTGGCCATGCTGGCCGGCGAACTCGGCTGCACGGTGACGGTCGAGTCCGACGACTTCCGTGGCAGCAACGGCGACCACACGGAGTTCTGCGTCGGCGGCCCCCTCGGCGGCGCCAACGCCCGCACGGCCGGCCACCTCTCCGCTCACCTCCCGGGCGTGACCTTCCACCCGTACGGCCCCGAGGGCGACGACTCGGTAGCCATCGAGGTCGCCGGCCAGCGCTACCGCTTCGACCCCGGCAACCAGTCGTACGCCCTCGTCGCCAAGTTCACCCCGCAGGAGTTCCGCCGCCCGATCATCCTGGTCTGCGGCCAGAGCGCGGTCGCGAACCAGGCGGCGATCCACTTCCTCCGCCGCGAGTACGCGCAGGTGGCCGCGCGACTGGCCACGGTGGAGCGCTACTGCGTCCTGATCAAGGTGTCCGGCATCACGACGTACGACTACCACCGGGCGGAGTTCGTGGGGGACGTGACGGGGGCGGCGTTCGGGGACGGGTGAGGGGCTGGCTGTGCGGGGCCCCGCGGGGCGGGGACCGGAGGTCGACGGGCTTGGAGGTGGGGTGCTCGGTGGGGCCATCCCCGCGCGCGCGGGGACCAGAGCAATTGACCTGCGGCTTTACCGCGCCGGGCCCCGGGCTTCTGCAACTTCCGCAGACTCCGACCTAGCACCCAAACCCGACAATCCACTTACGGCGCCCTCCCCGCAAAGCCGTACGCCCAGGCTATCGGGCCCGCCCCGCACCCACACGACGTACGCCCGCAGCCACCCCACCCGCTCGCCCGCCCACACTCACGCCGCCCCAGAAAGGCACCCCGCCCAGGACAGCGACCCACGCCCCGGACGGCACCCCCGACCCGCACAGCGCCCACACCCCCATCAACTCACCCCGCCGTCCACGGTCGCAGCTTGTCCGGGTTGCGGATGCCCCAGATGTGGGTGATGCGGTCGCCGCTGACGTCGAGGGACATCACCGACACCGTGACGCCGTCCAGTTGGAGGACCACGCCAGGCTGGCCGTTGACCGTGCGCTCCACCATCGTCAGGTCGGGAGCCTGGGTGGCGATGGTCATGAGGTGGTGGGCGACGTCCTCCCGGCCCGAGATCGGGTGGAGCGCGGCCCTGGCGCGACCGCCGCCGTCGCTGACCGCCGTGACGTCGGGGTCGAGGATGCCGATGAGGGCGACGATGTCCTTGGCGTCCCACGCCTGCTTGAAGTCGCGGACGACGTTCGTGCGCTGCTCGACCGAGGCCGCGGGGGCCTGCGCGCCGCGCAACCGGCGGCGGGCCGACGAGGCGAGCTGGCGGCAGGCCGCCGGCGTACGCCCGACAATCTCGGCCACCTCGGCGAACGAGTACCGGAAGACGTCGTGCAGCACGAACGCCACGCGCTCGGCCGGCGTCATCGACTCGAGGACGACGAGGAACGCCATGTTGATCGACTCGTCGAGCGTGACCCGGTCCGCCGGGTCGGCGGCGCTGCCCCCCGGCCGCCCGTCGGCCCACTCCGCGGGATCGGGCACCGGCTCCGGAATCCACTCCCCGACGTAACGTTCGCGCCGGGCGCGCGCCGAGCCCAACTGGTCCAGACAGATCCGGCTGGCGACCTTCATCAGCCAGCCACCGGGTGCTTCGATGGCCGCCTGCTGCTTCGGCGTCATGGCGTACCAACGGGCGTACGTCTCCTGTACGACGTCCTCGGCGTCGGCGAGGGAGCCGAGAAGCCGGTACGCGAGGTTGATCAACTGCCGTCGCTCGCTCATGATCGCGCCCAGGCCCGGGTCGACCGGGCCGCCCTCTCCTGGCTCCGTCTGGGTCCCCATGGTGTCGCCGCTCCCTCGTCGTCCGTTCCGGCGTCCGCGTCTTCTCTGCTTCTCCCTTACGACGAGACAGCCCATCGACATGTGAGGTCACGACGCGTCGCCTCACATTCTGCGGGGCTGTCTCGTCGTACTGCTGGGAACGAACACGGTCCCGCGTACCGCAGCCGTTCCGCCGCCGCGGCGGAACGGCCCAGCAGAAAAGGGAAAACGTCATGGACGCGCGTTACGACTTCTTCGCCAACCCGGTCTCCGGCAAATTCCTCAAGCAACTCGTCTCGTCGGCCAGGCCGCTCGTGGAATCGTCGCTGCCGGCGTCGACGCGGGAACTCGTGGCACTCCGCGTCAGCCAGATCAACGGCTGCGGATTCTGCGTCGACATGCACACCAAGGACGCCGTCGCGGCCGGCGAGACGCAACAGCGCCTGCACCTGGTCGCCGTCTGGCGGGAGGCCACGGTGTTCACCGACTCCGAGCGCGCGGCCCTGGAACTGGCGGAGGAAGGTACCCGCCTCGCCGACGCGGCCGGCGGCGTTAGCGACGAGGTCTGGGCGAACGCCGCCAAGCACTTCGACGAGGACCAGCTCGGCGCCCTGATATCGACCATCGCGGTCATGAACGCCCTCAACCGGTTGAACGTCATCACCCAGCGGCCCGCGGGCGACTACCAGCCCGGCCAGTTCGGCTGACCGACAACCCCCGAGTCCCGCACCTCTCCGGCGCCTGGCACCACCTCATGACGACGACGGCCGGGCCCGACGTACGGGCCCCGCGCCCGCGGTACGCGCCCACGGCCCGGCCGTCGCGCGCCAGGCGCCGCTCCGCCATCCCGCCCGCCATCCCCGCGCCCACCCTGGAGCAACCACCATGTCAACGACCCGCCCCAGCGAACTGACCGGCGACTACGTCATCGACGCCACCCGCACCCGCATCGGCTTCGTGGCCCGACACACCATGTCCACGCGGGTGCGCGGGCACGTCGACGCGTTCGAGGGCACCGTGCGCCTCGACGGCGAACACCCCTGGAAGTCCACCGTACGACTCGTCATCCAGGCGAAGGACGTCCAGACCAAGAACCGCCAGCGCGACACCCTGGTACGCGACAAGTTCCTGGACGCGAAGAACCACCCGACCATCACCTTCACCTCAACCGACGTCCTCCAGTCCGACGCCACCCACTACGAACTCACCGGCGACCTGACGATCCGCGGCACCACCAGATCCGTCACCCTGATCGTCGAACTCACCGACACCGAGCCCGACTCCCAGGGCAACCTCTGGGCCCACCTCAAGGGCACGACGACCATCAACCGCAAGGACTGGAACGTGAACTGGAACGCCTTCACCTCGGCGATGGTCAGCCCGACGGTGGTGGTGGAGTTCGATGCGGTGGTGGTGCGGGGGTGAGGAGGCCCTGGCGGGCTGTGGGGGATGAGGGCTGGGCTGTGAAGGGGGCGGCGGCCGGTGGGGAGCCCCGCAGGCGCGGGGACCAGCCCATCACCGCCACAAAGAAGCCCTACGGGCAGGGACCATCCCCGCACGCGCGGGGACCAGGGCGTGCTCAACAGCATCACGGACATGATCCCGGGACCATCCCCGCACGCGCGGGGACCAGAGCAATTGACCTGCGGGTTTGTCAGGCTCGTCCCTGGTTTTCTGCAACTTCCACGAACTCCGACCTTTCGCCGGATTGTGATGGCCGCGACATCTCACCCAAGGCGCCCCTCCCCTCAAGCAGGCGCAACAGACTAGCTCTACCCCGCCGGCACGGGGCGCCCCGACAGTCCCGCACCGGCGGCGGCCAGTGGGCACCCGCCACCCCGCAGAAGACAACCTGCAACCCGTCGACCACTCCTGACACAGCCTCTCCCAGTGCCCCCGTCCCTCGCGTCGAACCGGCTCAGATGGAAAACGTCCACGCGCCATCTGGGGCGATCAGCCTGCCGCTGTCCGAACCGAGTTCGACGCTCATCGAGTGCAGAGGGAACTGATCTCGCTCCTCCCACTTACGCCGGACGCGCTCCAGGTCGTCCCAGAGCCGGCGCGCTCCGTCCTGGTGCACGGTGCGCCGCGACGCGTCACCGCTCTCCTCTGCGCGTGCCCACGAACCGTCCGCCGCGAGGAGCCAGACCACGCGCCGACCGTCCGGCATGGTGGCCATACGGGTCTCTACACCGGGGGTATCCAGCTCGTACAACCAGCGAAGCGGCCATTCCTGCCAGAGGTTCGGAATAGGGCCGTCAGGGGAACGCACATCCGCCCCGTCAGCGTCCCGGGCGGTTGTGAATACCTCGTTGAGCTTGGGCGGGTAGTCGGGGCTCTGGCGGGTTTCCATGAACGTTGCCGGGTCGGGTTGGACGCTTCCCCGCGCAATGCCCTCGTCTCCCATGTCGGCCGTGATCAGTAGTGCCGTGTGGGCGATGGTGGTCACGAGCCTGCCACCGGGACGCAGCGCGCGGAGCCACGTATGCGGAACAGGGCGGACGGACACTGTGGCCATGATGCGGTCATAGGCGGGCTCAGGGAGTTCCCCCGTCGCGTCGATTGCTTCGATCCGAGGGATGCGGCCTAATGCAGCGAGGCGGGCGCGAGCGGCCTCAACGAGGTACGGGTCCACGTCCACACTCGTCACGCGCTCGTCTCCGAGACGTCGCGCTAAGAGGGAAAGCGCGTAGCCGGAGCCGGTGCCCACGTCCAGGACCCGATGTCCGGGTTCCGCATTCAACCGGTGCATCATGGAAACGATCAGACTCGGAAGCGTCGAGGACGAGGTGGGGCTCCCGGACGCCTTCTCTTGCGGCTTCGCGTGGTCGGCGTGCACGGGGCCGACGCGCGTGACAAGGGTTTCGTCACTGTAGGCCGCTGCGATCCGCGCCCTGGAGTCTTCGGCGTGGGCTGCCAACTCCCACTCCTCGGTCGGACTGTTCGGCACGCGTTCCCACCAGCGGGGTACGAGCAGGTGGCGGGGGGTCTTGCTGACTGCTTCGTGCCACTCCAGAGCGTTCGCGGCCACCTTGTCGGCCAGCGCCCTCGCCGCGTCGCCCCATGATCCCGATACGGTCATTCGGTCCCTCCTTGTAGTGCGTCGGCCATGGCCTCAACCATCGGGATACCTGCCTTTACGGCGATCCAATGCCATTGGCCATTGGGGTTGACCTCCAGGAACTTCCACAGACCGCCCGGTGTCACAGCGAAGTCCAGCGCCCCGAAGAACAGGCCGAGTTCGTCCATCAGGCGCCGCACTCCCCTGCCGACTTGCTGGGGAAGGCCGATGGGCCTGTAGGTGAGCGACCGGTAATCGTTGCGCCAATCGAGCCTGGCCGCCTCGCTCCCCGCATGGATGGCCACGGGGAACATGTGGTCGCCGATGACGGTAAGACGGACCTCGAACGCCTTGGCCACGTTCTCCTGGAAAAGGTGTGCGGTGCCGGTTACCCGATCATCGATCTGATCGGCCGTGATGAGCTTGACCGGAAGGAACCTCCGCTCGCCGTTCGGCCCGAGAATTCCCCCGCCGAGGCCCTTGTAGATGACGCGCTCTGATCCGATGAAGTCGCGAGCGTGGTCGGGGTCGGAAGTGATGACGGTCCTCGGTACGTCCAGCCCGACGCGAGCGGCCATGGCCAGTTGTCGAGGCTTGTAGTTCGCGGCTGCGTCGTTCGCCGGATGGTTGATCCAACGGACGGGCAGTGAGCCGAGTACGCCGAGAAGTCCGGACCGCGCTTCGGACACGGCGAACGCTCGCGCGTGGTCCGGCCATTCATCCGGCGTGACGAATTCGTTCGGGCGACGCCACCAGACTGACGTGACTGACTGAATGTCCAGCTTTCGGGAGGCGGAGAGGGTTCCCGCCCAGCCGTCCCCGGTGAGGGAGACGGCCAGGCGGGACGCGGAGGGAAAGTCGGCCGTGTCATACCGGACGACGTTCTCACCGCGCTTTCCCAACTCCTCAACCACAGCGTCGGCCGTCAGGTCGTCACGACCGGTCAGGATGAGGATTGTCCGCATGGGGTCAGTAGAGGTCCGTGCCGCTGTCGGAGCCCGGGGACGAGCCGTCGCCGTTGCTCGTCTCCGTCTGCGTCTCCGGCTTGTTCGCGGCCTCGGCGTGCCACGGATTCCCCGCAGCCGAGACGTTCAGTTGAAGCGCGTCGCTGTAGGTGATGACCGGGGCTTCCGAAGTGTTCGGGGGCGGAGAGACCAGGTGCTCAAGACCGAAGGGAACCGGGGGCACAATCGCAGTCACTTGTTTCCTCCTTGATGTCGCTTCCCGTCGTGCACTCGCGACCGGCCCCGGTCATGCACCGTGCTGGTGCACAGAGCCAGAGCGAGCAGTTCCCTTACCCGGACTCGAACCGGGACCTTCCGGTGAAGTCGCCACCGGGTGCTCTGCCTGCCTGAGCTATCAAGGGAGTGGTGTCTGTGTGCGGGCTGGATTGATCTCAGCCACGCGCAGCTATCGGGCCTCGCAAGGGAGTTCCCGCACGCGCGGGGACCAGCTGCTCCTCCACCTTCCTCCGGGGCGCCCACGGGGGCCATCCCCGCACGCGCGGGGACCAGTTGGGCGGGTGGGCGCACGAGGTCCACACCCTGGGGCTATCCCCGCACGCGCGGGGACCAGTTGGGCGGGTGGGCGCACGAGGTCCACACCCTGGGGCCATCCCCGCACGCGCGGGGACCAGAGCAATTGACCTGCGGGTTCGTCAGGCCGAGCCCCGGATTTCTGCAACTTCCGCGAACTCCGACCTTTCGCCCGAAGGCGATGGCCACGACATCTCACCCAAGGCGCCCCGCCCCCTAACCAGGCCCACCAGGCTATCGCCCAACCCCGCCGATACGACGCGTTCCGACAATCGCGAAGCGAAGGCCAGCGAGCGCAAGCCACCCACAGCAGGCCACCCGCAACTCGCCGACCAGGCACCCCCACATTCCCACAACCCCTCACAACGCCGCCGGCCCAATGTCCTCAGCCGGCGTCACGCGCCACCGCAAGGTGACCGTCGCGGCGAAGCGGAAGTGGCGCCCGTCCGCATGGTCGCGGGCCGCGTGGCGTGTACACCAGCGCTGCGCGCGCTCGTGCTGGGCCGTGATGGACTCCGACGGCTCGGGCTCCGGAGACAGTTCGTCGCACGCGAGACACCTGGCCCGGACGGTGTACGGCGTGGCCTCCGGATCAGGGGCGAGGGACATCTCGACGTACCGGTAACGGCGGCGGTGGGTCATGTCAGCGGTGGCTGGTGGGCGCGGAGGCGGGCGGTGCGGGCGCATGCGGGGTGAACCTCCAGGGTGCGAGGTGTGGAGTCGGCGGGGCCGGAACGTCCACTCACGGTCACCGCGTCTGCACGTTCCAACTCCCGTTCGCACAGGGGACACTGAGCGGCAGCGGCATCCGGCCCATGCGCGATTCGTACGGCGGAGGCGAGGACCGCCCCGAGGTAGTACGCATGAGCCAGGTACCGCCCCGACCAGTCGCCAGGGAACCGCCAGTGCAGTCCGGGCCCGGCACGGTGGTGCGTGGGCGGCACGCCGACGTAGTGGGTGCCAGGCCCGGCACCCAACACGGCAACGTGCCCGCGCAACCGCTCCCAATGGACGTACGCCGACTGATCGCCAACCGCCATCAACCAGTAGGCGCAGGCCATCCGTTCATCGATGATCGCGGCGCAGCTCTCCGTAGCGTCGAGGATCTGGAAGGCCCACTTTGCCACGGCCGAAGAAGTGCGCACGGCGTCCCATTGGCGCCCCGCCGGGAGGAGTAGCACCTCGTCGTGGATCGGGGGAGCCCAGCTTGTGTCGATCACGACACCCGCCCCCGGCCGCGCGCGTCGACGACCGCCGTGGCCAGCAGCTCCGCGTCGGTGAGCAGGCGGTCGCCCGTCGGAGCCACCCGCCACCACACGGTGTGGTCGCGGGTCATGCCGGGGACGAAGAGGAAGGAGTCATCGTCCCCCCGGACGCTGACCACCGGGTGGCCGTGAAAACGTTGCACGGCCGCCGCGTTGGGCTCGATGAGCCAGGTCTGACGGCGCTCGACGTTCTCCTCAATCACGGCCCCGGACGCGCCGCCGAGCGCGGCGAGTACCCGGTCACCGAGATACGTGGGCACCGTCAGGGCGTGCCAGCCCAGCTCCCCAATCCGCGTCCAGCGCACGCCGCCGCCGGGCGGAATCCAGTCGTGGGGAGTGGCCGCTCCATCTGGTGCTGCCTCTCGGGCCCCCGCGTCTCCGCTGGCATGCGGACGTGCCGCAACGTGCTTACTGCTGCTCATGTCGAGAGTTCCCGTCTCATCGATGCCGCGTGTCACTCGTGAGCGTTCAGCTGACCTATGCGTCTGGGATTCAGCGCACGTCGCCTCTATGGTCGAAATCCGTAGGGCGATGTCGCTCGTGGCAGTAACGTACGGTGAGCGAAACCTCGAAAAAACTGACGCCCAGTACGAGTTGAGCGGGCCTAGCCAGCAGGAGCCCATGGCATGGCGTCACGGCAAAAGGTGTCGAAGTGCGGAACCCTGACCACAGGTCCGGGTTCACCTGGGCGGGCCCGTGAAGGGGTCGTCACAGGGCATCTTTTCAAGGTCACGAGAGAACGGGCAGGGCTGACCCAGCAAGCCTTGGCCGAGGCGATCGCCGTCGACGTCACCACCGTGCAGGGGTGGGAATCGGGGCGCCGTGCCCTCACGGCGATCCCGTCCGCTCAGTTCCGGCAGATGCGACGCCATTTGCTACGCAGCGGGGCCGACCCCGCTCTCCTGGTCCTCTTCGACGCCGCGATGGATGCCGACGCCGTCCTGAGTCATGGCCTGAGCGATCGCCGATCGGGCGACGCACACGGCCACCCCTTGGCGAACTGGGTCTTCACTCGCTCGGCCACGCACATGATCGCTTGGGCGCTGACGGGAACTCCTCCCGCAGCGCTCCCCCGCCCTCCCGCCGGGATGCCTCGTCGACGTGGCCCCACGCCGGATGGTCCTTTGCTGGGAGAGCCCGAACGTCGGGCGTTCTTCGACGGCCTGCGGCGGAGTGCCGAAGTGGCGGACTGGACGGGCGCAGAGTGCGGCTTACTGCGGCGGCAAGCGCTCTACCTATGCAGTTACGACGTGGCACCGGATACGCACGCGTGGATGACCGAGATGCGGGGTAGGCAGGCGCGAGCATCTCAACGCAGCGCATGGAACTGGGCTGACGCTCGATCGTTGGCAACATCGCTCACGCGGCACGGAGAGCGCGACGCACTGCACGCGTTCATCGAGCGGGGCATGAGTGATGACGCGGGTGAACTGGCCAACCTGAATTACTGGGCCTACTGGCTGGGGCTCGATAATTTACCTCGGTCCGACGACGCGTTTATGGCTGGCCGTGCGGAGTGGGACGCGAAGGCACTACTCCGTAGCCTGGTAGGTCGCATGTCACCAGAACTCGGCTGCATCGACCTGAACGTCCACTCCGTGTGGTCGTTGCTCGCCGCACGCCCGGGTGCGCTAGCAGCGGACCACGAACTGTCCTGCGACCTCAAGCGGCGTGTAACGCGCCTACTGGATGGCGGTGTTGTGTCTACACGGTCCAGGCGCGAGTTGGATGCCGTGCATTACGGTCTGAAGCTGAACGCGCCGTGACCTACCGAGAGGACAGCTCGCATGCCTGACGACGATCAGCACGCCAAGGGTTCCGTTAGCTATCTGATGGAGATGGGCGCGCTGAAGCGCGGAAAGCGGTCCGGATGGTGGATTGCGGGCGTCAAGGACCCCGAAACCATCGCTGAGCACAGCTTCCGTGTCGCGGTCGTTGGGGCCGTCCTGGCGATGATGGAGGGCGCGGACCCCGCCAAGGTGGCTCTGCTGTGTACCTTCCACGACACTCAGGAGACGCGGGTCGGTGACATCCCCTGGATCGGGCGGCGGTACCTCACGGCAGCCAAGAACGAGGACGTCACGAAGGACCAGCTCGCCGATGCTCACCCCGCGGTGGCCGCAGGCATCCAAGCCGTGGTCGAGGAGTACGAGCACGGTGATTCCCTCGAAGTGCTCGTCGCGCATGACGCGGACAAGTTGGAGTGCATGATCCAGGGCCTCGAATACCTGGAACAGGGTTACAGCAATGCCCGTGAGTGGGTCGACAGCACACGGGCGAAGCTCAAGACAGCTTCGGCGATCGAACTGGCCAATGCAGCCCAAAACATGTCTTCGGTTGACTGGCAGCGTACCTATCTACGCTAACCCGAGTGCACCCTAGAATCGAAGGACGTGCCCGGCGTGGAGGTGAGCTTGTGACCGAAGCGACGGCCCACGCGGCTAACCCGTCTCGTATCAGACCGATAGGAGCCCGGGAAAGGTCGTTTCTGGGTGCAGAGGGTTTGGCCTGTGCCGCTCGTATCCGCGAAGCGACAGGCGGCGGGGCCCAATGACCCCGCAGAGTGCCGTCCACGTGGAACGCATGAACGGCGCCGCCGCAGCCCGCGCCGAAGAGGCATTCGCGCTGGTCTACGCGGAGGCGTTCGCGGAGCCTCCCTACGAGAAGACCGTGCGGGACGTCGAGGCGAACTTCCGCCGCTTCCGGTCGCAGGTACGCAAGGCCACGTTCCGGGCGGCCCTGGCTCGCAGCGTCGAGGGGGAGCCGGTAGGCATCGCCTACGGCTATCCGCTCAGCGCGTCGACCGGCTGGTGGGGTCGCCTCACTACCCCCGTAACTGACGAACAACGCCGCGAGGACGGACACCGTACATTCGGCCTCATGGAACTGGCGGTTCGCGCTCCTTGGCGGAAGCAGGGAGTGGCCAGGCGCCTCCACGACGCGATCCTCGATGACGTCGCAGAAGAGCGCGTTCTCCTCAACGCCCGCCCAGACGTCCCCGCAGCGCAGGCCGCCTATCGCTCGTGGGGCTACGAGAAGATCGGCGAGGCGTACCCGTGGGACGGCGCGGCCTTGCATGACGTCATGATTCTTGAATTGCGGAAGTCCACCCCATGACGGGTCGCCAGTGATCCATTGCGCGCCAAGACCGCTAGCTGTGGCGATCACAGGCACCAGGGACACGAGGCATCGCGAGGGCGCCTGGTATTCCGCCTTGTTCCGCGTATATCTCGCTCCGTGGGCGACCCAGGACGCACAGTTCTACATCGGTGGCGCAAAAGGCATCGACAACCTGGCCCTATGCCATCTCGCCGAGGAATCCCGCTCGCGTATCACGGTGGTCGTTCCCGGTACGGTCGAGCAGCAGCCGGCCGAGGCGCAGCACACCATCGAACAATGCCGAAGGCGGGGCCGCATCGCCGAAATCGTCGCACTACGGGCCCCGGAACTTCGTACTGCGGCGTTCCACGCCCGTAACCGTTGGATGGTCGACCGGGCCGACATGGTGATCGGCTTTCCGCTTACGGAGAGTGCCGAAGGCTCGGGCACGTGGCAGACACTCAACTACGCCACGGAACTGGGGAAGCCGCGCTTGGTCGTGCCCGTATGAGCGGCCGGCCGGGTTGCAACGAAGCCGGCTCCGGGTATGACCGTGCGTGGTGGGATGAAGCCATGGAGTGGACATCTCACGGCGAACGCACTGTGTACGAGAACCGCTGGGTCACGGTCAACATGGCTGACGTCGAACTGCCCGACGGCCGCCGCCTGGACCACACCGTCATTCGCCTACGCCCGGTGGCCGTCGCCGCAGTAGTCAACGAAGCGAATGAGGTTCTGCTGTTGTGGCGGCATCGCTTCATCACGGGCGCCTGGGGATGGGAACTCCCATCCGGCGGCATCGCCGAAGGCGAGGACCCGGCCCGGGCTGCGGCGCGTGAACTCGAAGAGGAGACGGGGTGGCGGCCCGGGCCGATGCGGCACCTGTTGTCCGTGGACCCGCAGCCAGGGATCTCCACCTCGCGACACCAGGCGTACTGGGCGGAGGGCGCCACCCGGGTCGGCCCTCCGGAGGACGCGTTCGAGTCTTCACGCCGTGAGTGGGTGCCGTTGAAGACGGTGCCCGACCTCATCGCCTGCGGCGACATCAGGTCGGCGAACGCGGTCGCCGCCCTGCTCATGCTGCATCGGCTACGGCTTGGCTGATCGGCAGGCACACCCAGCACGTGGGGACCAGGGCTCCCCGTAAGCCGTCCGCCAGCACGAAGAGGGGCCATCCCCGCCATCGCGGGGACCACGCCGGGATCAGCCCCCACGAAGTCCTTCACGGGCCACCCCCGCACGCGCGGGGACCCCGCCACCACCAACCCAGACACCCCCCGCCACTGCGGGCCACCCCCGCACACGCGGGGCCCAGGCCGCCTCCACCGAGAGAACGTCGACCTCCCAGGGACCACCCCCGCACGCGGGGACCGCCCCTCTCCGAGGATGAGGGTGAGCCGCTCGAGGGGAGCACCCCCGCACCCGCGCGGGGACCACGCCACCACCCACCCGAATTCTCCGCGCCGCTGCGGACCACCCTCGCACCCGGCGGGGACACGTGATGCCCGCCGCCAAGGCGCAGGCATCGTCACCGTCAGTGCCGCCGCCAGGCGGCCAACCCCACCCCCGCACCCACCCACCCCCACCACTCCCCGCTACAACACCCCCCTCCCCGATGTGTCCCTCATCTCATCTGAGCCCGCTCGGCCCCCGAACTCGGCCACCGCGCAGCGTCACCGTGAGGTCACCGTGTCGCGGCCGAGGCGCGACCTCACGGCCTTCACGCCGCACCGCACGCCCCATCCAGCCCGCCTCAGGGCCATCTCCGCCCGGGGCCTGAAATCTCGCCCGTAACGGAATGTAACCGTCCACTCCCAAGGTCGACCGAACGCCTGACCCCCGACCGCGGGTACAGTGTGTGTTGTGCGTGGTGACGGACTACTCAGCCACGATCTCCTTCCCGGCGAGAAGGGCCCCCAAGACGCCTGCGGCGTCTTCGGTGTCTGGGCTCCGGGCGAAGAGGTCGCCAAACTCACCTATTTCGGGCTGTACGCGCTGCAGCACCGTGGACAGGAGTCTGCGGGCATCGCAGTGAGCAACGGCTCCCAGATTCTCGTCTTCAAGGACATGGGCCTGGTCTCTCAGGTCTTCGACGAAACCTCCCTCGGCTCCCTCCGCGGCCACATCGCCGTGGGGCACGCCCGCTACTCCACCACCGGTGCGTCGGTGTGGGAGAACGCGCAGCCCACCTTCCGCGCGACCGCGAACGGCTCGATCGCGCTGGGCCACAACGGGAACCTCGTCAACACCGCCGAGCTGGCCGAGATGGTCGCCGAGCTGCCCCGCGAGGGCGGTCGGGCCACCCAGGTCGCCGCGACCAACGACACCGACCTGGTCACCGCGCTGCTCGCGGGCCAGGTCGACGAGGACGGCAAGCCGCTGACCGTCGAGGCCGCCGCGCAGCGCGTGCTGCCGAAGGTGCAGGGCGCGTTCAGCCTCGTCTTCATGGACGAGCAGACGCTGTACGCCGCCCGTGACCCGCAGGGCATCCGGCCGCTGGTCCTCGGCCGGCTGGAGCGCGGCTGGGTCGTCGCGTCCGAGACCGCCGCGCTCGACATCTGCGGCGCCAGCTTCATCCGCGAGATCGAGCCGGGCGAGATGGTCGCCATCGACGAGGACGGTCTGCGCGCCTCCCGGTTCGCCGAGGCCCGGCCCAAGGGCTGCGTCTTCGAGTACGTCTACCTGGCCCGCCCCGACACCGACATCGCCGGCCGCAATGTCTACCTCTCCCGCGTGGAGATGGGCCGCAGGCTGGCCGCCGAGGCGCCGGCCGACGCCGACCTGGTGATAGCGACGCCGGAGTCCGGCACGCCGGCGGCCGTCGGGTACGCCGAGGCCAGCGGCATCCCGTACGGGTCGGGGCTGGTCAAGAACAGCTACGTGGGCCGTACGTTCATCCAGCCGAGCCAGACCATCCGGCAGCTCGGTATCCGGCTCAAGCTCAACCCGCTCAAGGAGGTCATCCGGGGCAAGCGCCTGGTGGTCGTGGACGACTCGATCGTCCGCGGGAACACCCAGCGCGCGCTGGTCCGGATGCTGCGCGAGGCCGGGGCCGCCGAGGTGCACATCCGCATCTCCTCGCCGCCCATCAAGTGGCCGTGCTTCTTCGGTATCGACTTCGCCACCCGCGCCGAGCTGATCGCCAACGGGCTCTCCGTCGAGGAGATCGGCAAGTCGCTGGGGGCCGACTCGCTCTCGTACATCTCCATCGACGGGATGATCGAGGCGACCACGATCGACAAGCCGAAGCTGTGCCGCGCCTGCTTCGACGGCGAGTACCCGATGGACCTGCCCGACCCGGAGCTGCTGGGCAAGCACCTCCTGGAGTCGGAGACGGCCGGGGTGGCCAAGCCCGACGCGGACGGCGTCGCGACGCTGACCGCCGGTGTGGGCGGGGCCGACGCGCTCCGTCGCCCGTGACCCGCACGCACCTCCTCATCACAACCTGAAGGTTCCAGCCATGCCTGAGACATCTCCCGTCGGCGGCGGCGCCAGCTATGCCGCCGCGGGTGTCGACATCGAAGCGGGCGACCGCGCCGTCGAGCTGATGAAGGAGTGGGTGAAGAAGGCCACCCGGCCCGAGGTCGTCGGCGGCCTCGGCGGCTTCGCCGGGCTCTTCGACGCCTCCGTGCTCAAGCGCTACGACCGCCCGCTGCTCGCCTCGGCCACCGACGGCGTCGGTACGAAGGTGGACATCGCCCGCCGTCTCGGGGTCTACGACACGATCGGCCACGACCTGGTCGGCATGGTCGTGGACGACCTGGTGGTGTGCGGCGCCGAGCCGTTGTTCATGACCGACTACATCTGCGTCGGCAAGGTCTACCCGGAGCGGGTCGCCGCCATCGTCAAGGGCATCGCCGAGGGCTGCGTCCTCGCCGGCTGCGCCCTGGTCGGCGGCGAGACCGCCGAGCACCCGGGCCTCCTCGGCGCCGACGACTTCGACGTAGCCGGCGCCGGCACCGGCGTGGTCGAGGCCGACCGACTGCTGGGCGCCGAGCGGATCCGCCCCGGCGACGTGGCCATCGCGATGGAGTCCTCCGGACTTCACTCCAACGGGTACTCGCTCGTGCGGCACGTGCTGTTCGACCGGGCCGGCTGGAGCCTGGACCGCGAGGTGGCCGAGTTCGGTCGCACGCTGGGCGAGGAACTCCTGGAGCCCACCAAGATCTACGCCCTGGACTGCCTGGCGCTCACCCGTACCGCCGAGGTGCACGCGTACTCGCACATCACCGGCGGCGGGCTCGCGAACAACCTGGCCCGGGTCATCCCCGACGCGCTGCACGCGACCATCGACCGGTCGACGTGGACGCCGGACCCGGTGTTCGACGTCGTCGGCCGGGCCGGTTCGGTCGAGCGTGCCGAGCTGGAGAAGACCCTGAACATGGGCGTCGGCATGATCGCCATCGTGCCGCAGGAGTCCGTGGACGTGGCGCTCACCACCCTGGCCGACCGAGGCGTGGACGCCTGGGTCGCCGGCGAGATCACCGAGCGCGGCGACCGCGCCGAGGCCGTGACCCTGACCGGTGACTACGCGAGCTGAGTCCTACGTGGGCAGCACAGAACCCGGTCCGGGGCGCGGGGCCCTGGACCGGGTTGATGTTGGTGCTGTGAACGCCGTAGACGTGCCGTGGACGCGAGACGTCAAGCGCGACGACGATGCGCCGGAGAGTCCGAGGGCTCATCATCACCCTCGTCGTTGTAACGATCCGCGTACTCCGCGTACGGATCGTCGTCCTCCAGCTCATCGTCGAGCGGCTCGCTGTTCGGCGGCTGCTTCGTCGTCGATGCGCCTAGCTCGTTGGCCAGGCGTGAGAGATCCGTCCCACCGCTGTTGTACTTCAGCTGGCGGGCGACCTTTGTCTGCTTGGCCTTGGCCCGGCCGCGCCCCATGGCTCGACCCCCTCGGTGACGGGGCTCGACGGCCCCAGAGTCTTGACACGCGTTCATGAGTCGGAGCGGACTCTCGACGGAGAGACCGGTCCGTAGGGCTTCAACGGTACCTGTTTCTCTGGCCATACGGTACGTCGCCCACGGCACGTGCCACCTGGCAGAACCTACGAGGCGCCCCGTCCTCGCTGGTCAGCAGCGATTTTAACGCGTATGAGGCGCCGACCCGCCGGCGGGCCGTGAGCGATCTCTCCCTTATCGCCCCCCGCGACACGGCGCGGGGGGCCCCCGCCCGCCCCCCGGCGGCCTCCGGCTGCCGGCCGGTGGCCGGGCGGGGGCGGCCGGGTGACGGGGGTGCGACGTTCGGCCCAACGGGGGCGGTGTCCGGCCGGTGGCCCCGCCCCGTGGAGCGGCCTCGGCCGGGTCTGCGGCGGGTGGCGCGATTCGCCCGGCTGGCCGCGCCCACCTGGGGTGGGCCACCTGACTGGGTCACCGGGGCGACCGTTCGGGCCAGCGGTGGCGTGCGCGAGCGCGGTCGGGAGTGCGGCGGCGCGGCGTGCGCGGGCGCGGACCGGGGGCAGACCAGGGGCGGCGGGGGAGTGCGGCCGGGAGCGGGCTGGGCGGTTCGGGGCCCGGTCGGTGGGGCGGGGTCCTGGTGCGCGGGCCGTCGAATTTCGGCCGCCGCGATGGACCGGGAAGGGCGGGCCCGCGGCGCTCGGGCGCGTGCGGTGCCGTGACAGGGGTGGCGTACGGCTGCCGCGCGCCCGGGCGCCGGGGCGGGCGGAAGCGGCGACGGAAGCCGCGGCAGGGGTGTCGCCGCGGCTTGCGCCCCCGCTTCCGCGAGGTCGCTGCCGCGCGGCTGCCTCGGAGAGGCCGCTTCCGCGCGGGCGCGTCCGGCAGGGCGTGGGCCCCGCGGGGGTCAGCTGCGGCGGGCCTCGGCCATCCGCTGCTCGGCGATCCGGTCGGCCGCCTCGGCCGGCGGGATGCCCTCGGAGCTGGCCCGCTCGAATATGGCCAGCGTCGTGTCGTAGATCTTGGTCGCCTTGGCCTTGGCCCGGTCGAAGTCGAAACCGTGCAGCTCGTCGGCGACCTGGATCACGCCACCGGCGTTCACCACGTAGTCGGGCGCGTACAGGATGCCGCGGTCGGCGAGGTCCTTCTCCACGCCGGGGTGGGCGAGCTGGTTGTTGGCCGCGCCGCAGACCACCTTGGCGGTCAGGGCCGGCACGCTGACATCGTCGAGGGCGCCGCCGAGCGCGCACGGGGCGTACACGTCGAGTTCGCCCGTGATCAGGTCGCTGGTGCTGTCCACGACCGTGACCTGCGGGAACCGTGCCCGGACGCGGTCGATGGAGGCGTCCAGGACATCGGTGACCACCACGTCGGCGCCGTCCTCGATCAGGTGCGCCACCAGGTGGTGCCCCACCTTGCCGACGCCGGCGACGCCGACCCGGCGACCGCGCAGCGTGGGCTCGCCCCACAGGTGCTGGGCCGAGGCGCGCATGCCCTGGAAGACGCCGAAGGAGGTGAGCACCGAGGAGTCGCCGGCGCCGCCGTTCTCCGGGGAGCGGCCGGTGGTCCAGCGGTTCTCGCGGGCCACCACGTCCATGTCGGTCACGTACGTGCCGACGTCGCAGGCGGTGACGTAGCGACCGCCGAGCGAGGCCACGAAACGACCGTAGGCGAGCAGCAGTTCCTCGCTCTTGACACCGCCCTGCTCGACGCTGGCCGGGTCGCCGATGATCACGGCCTTGCCGCCACCGTGCTCGAGCCCGGCGAGGGCGTTCTTGTACGACATGCCGCGGGCGAGGTTGAGCGCGTCCAGGACGGCTTCCTCATCGGAGGCGTAGGCGTGGAAGCGGGTGCCGCCGAGGGCGGGGCCCAGGGCGGTGGAGTGGATGGCGATCACGGCCTTGAGGCCGGACTCGCGGTCCTGGCAGAGCACGACTTGCTCGTGGCCGCCCTGTTCCGACTGGAAGAGCACGGAGAGCGGATCGCTCGCACGCACGGTCGGGCCGTCGACGCTGACGGTATGACGTACGTCAGTCACGGTGGTGACTCCCATATGTCGCGGTGGATGCCCTCCGGGGGGTGGGGGAGGGCCGGTCGGCAAGAGCGTAAGACCTGGGGCGCCGGAGGTTGGGCACAGTGCGGAGGATCACTCACTCGGGGACGGTGGGCGTGGGACGATGCGAGCGACCGGGAGGCGCGGTACGGCGCTCCCCGGCGACCAACTCCGGCCATGAGGGAGCGGGCGTGACCTTGGCGTCTTCGGTGGTTGTCCCGTATGCGGCCTATCTGCGGGTCTATGAGCCGTTGGCCGCCTTTCCGGAGCCGGAGCGCAGCCACTGGGCGGAGTACGCGCGCCGCGAGCACACGCCCAGCGCGCAGGACGAGCTGCGGCGGTCGCTGGCGAACCTGCTCCCGGTGCCGCCGGTCCCGGTCCCGGTGCACGAGAGCGACGACGCGTTCGTGGCCTCGGTGGACGGCGTCACCTGCGTCTGCCCCTGGCGCACCCGACTGCGCGGCTGGCTGGCGCTGGAGGAGATCTCCCAGCGGTTGCCGGGGCCGCTCCTGGACGCCGCGCTGCCGCCGGTGGTGCGCCGGCAGGCGGTGGCCGATTTCGAGCGCTGGTCGGAGCGCAATCCGGACGCCCGGCCGTGGATCCGCAGCGCGACCTGGCACGTGCCGGTGCGCTGGTTCGTCCTGTTCGCCGACGCGGAGCGGGAGTACACCAAGGGCGAGGACGGCCTCGTGCTGCGGTACCGCACGCCGATGGTCGAGGCCAGGCGCCGCGTCGCGCGCGGCCTCAAGGCGCTCAAGGAGGCGCTGGAGGAGGGCCCCCTGATCGACGGCCTGGTGGACGTCGGCCGTTGGCTGGAGGAGTTCCACCCGCGCTCGCTCGTGGAGTTGGACTACGGCGGCCTGGTGCACGCGCTGCCCGAGGGAGAGTTGGCCGACGACCATTCGGCGGCGGACGTCGCGGAGGGCCTGGCGGCGCTGCGCGCGGGCGACGGGGCGCGGGCCGGGGTCGCGTACGAGCGTCTGACGGACCGTTGGAGCTCTGTACGGGATCGGCAACGATCTAGCTGAAGTAACGTCACAGACAGCGGTTTAGAGCCGTTACGGGGTGTTGCGCGCGGCGCCGCGGGGTCAAGCTGGGAGCGCTGCCACGAGGGGACGGGCGTGGGCGCGGTCGGATCGGGACGTAGGTCCCGATCCGGGCGATTGCCTCAACCGTGATCTAAAGCACTGAGTTCGGGCCTTGCGGCCATCCCCCATCCTCGTGTCAAAATAGGACAAGGAGTCCACGCAGGGCTCCTTCCGTCCAACTAAGGGCGGATGTATCGGTATTGCGCTCCTTGGTGGGTCTGGTGACGCGTGGTCCTTCTGTGACTGATCGTCACGGCGGCGTGACTGTCCGCTATGGCATAGTCCATCGGCTTCCGTCGAGGTTGAACACCTGAGAGGGCAATTCCATCGGTTTGGCCGACGTGGCTGGACAGATGGTGTAGTTGTAGTGCCGAGGACAAGCCGTTCGTCCTATAACCGACTCGGCCCGCGTCCGCCATTTCGGGCAACGCGGGTCAAGGTGCAGAATTTAGAGGAAAGAACCGTGATGGTTCGGTTCTCCCGAGGAGGCCGCTCATGACCGCTCGCACCCCTGATGCCGAGCCGCTGCTGACCCCGGCTGAGGTTGCCACGATGTTCCGCGTGGACCCGAAGACGGTCACACGGTGGGCCAAGGCAGGCAAGCTCACGTCCATCCGCACGCTCGGAGGGCACCGGCGCTACCGCGAAGCGGAGGTCCGTGCACTTCTGGCGGGCATTCCGCAGCAGCGCAGCGAAGCCTGAAACAACCGCATAACCGGGCATTTCCGGGTCCCCCAATCCGGTCCTCGCCCGTTTCGCTCCACACGACCGGCGTCTGCCCCAACAGGCGCCACGCCCGCCTGACTTGGGTGCGTCGTCGATCGCGCTGGACTCCGCCGGGTCCAGCGCGGTCTTTTTTTATGCCCGGACACCTTCGCCCTGGGCCTCCGGAACAGCCTGCCCCGGCCGCCCGCGCGGCGGCCAACACCGGGCAGTGGGGTGTCCGATCGCGAGGACCCGGGGGTGCGGAACCCTCCCCGAGGGGGTGGGAAACCGACCGAACCGGCCCGGTATCGGGGGCTCGCGCCGACGGCCCGGTCGCGACCAGTCCCGGGTGCAATTGCACATATTAAATTGAGAGGGCGTAAGCGGGGCGTGAGTTCCCCCGCCGCGGAAACTCCTTCGGTGACTCCCATCACAGCACGCCGCACTTGTCTGCTATGCCTCAAGTGCGATATGCGGTCCCCGTATCCGGACGCCTCCACCCTGTCACCGGACACGGCGCGTACACAGCGCCGTTGGTCACCGCTCCGGAGGACTTTCGTCCCCCTTCGGGGTCTGCCGCGCCGCCCGGCCGGCCCCGCTGGCCGGCTCGGCGCCACGGGCGAGACCCACGCCGTGTCGCGCCGATGCCGCCTCGGGCTGCCCCGGCTGCTCCAGGGCCAGCCGCAGCAGGCGGTGGCAGACCGGGCAGTGCCGGGTCAGATGTCGGTAACCGGATGCTGCGGATAGATGGGCGCGCAGCAACGCCCTCGTCTCGTGCTTCGCCGACGTCGCCATATGCGTACCTCCCGGCCCCCACGGCCTCCCTGACTGGGTACCGCCGGCGCGTGCCCCAGTCAAGGCGCACCGGCGGGTAACACATGCTGGCCGACCCGTTCCGGTCGGCCGGGGCACGGCGTTGGCGCCTCGTCGGAACTGCCGAAAGGCAGGTAGGAACGTTTGAGAAAGGCCCGGGAACGCCGTGCGGGGCGCCCGCCGGGACGCCTGTCAGGTTGTTGCCCCGCCCCCGCCCCCGCCGCCACGCGGTCGGCGGCCGGGGACGGCTGGCCGCCACGGGCGCCTCGGCCCGCTCGCGGGCGCTGACGGGGCCCGCCACGGCGTGTTCCGCGCCACCCGCCCGACTGGCCACGGTCCCGCCGCTGCCTGGGGGCGCCCCACGGGCCCCGCCGCCCGGCCGGGCGCAGGCCCGTGGGGCGCCGGGCCGCAGGCCGGTGCGTACGGGACGGGGCCAGCCGGGCGGGGTGACCGGGCGGGGCACGGTGGCCGGGCGGCGGCATGCGAAGTGGGAGCGGGCGGGGGCGTACGGGAGAGGGTGCGGAAACGGCGATGAGGCCCGCACCCTTGGGGTGCGAGCCTCATCGCCTACTGCGGTCCTGACGGGATTTGAACCCGCGGCCTCCACCTTGACAGGGTGGCGAGCACTCCAAACTGCTCCACAGGACCAAGCTTTCGCGCCGTGTTGTGCTTGTCCGGCCGCGAGAAGAGACTCTACAGCAGGTCAGGGGGTGGGGTCGAACCGCGCTCCCGGGCCGCCCCCGCCGGGGTCCGGAGGCCCAGGGAGGCGGCTGTCCGGGCAGCGGGGTCAGGGAGCGGCGGCGGTCACGGCCTTCACGATCCGCTTGTCGGAGATCGGGTACGCCGTGCCCAGGGCGTGGGCGAAGTAGCTGACCCGCAGCTCCTCGATCATCCAGCGGATCTCCAGCGCCTCCCGGGGCACGGGCCGGCCCGGGTGCTTGAGCTCAAGCTGTTCCAGCAGCCACAGGTACTCGTCGCGCATGTCGTGCACCTTCGCCATCCGGGCGCGGTCCCGCTCGGCGTTGTGCGGCAGTTGCTGGAGACGGCGGTCGACGGCCACCAGGTAGCGCATCAGGTCGGGCAGCCGCCGTACGCCGTGCTCGGTGACGAAGCCCGGCTTGACCAGCGCGGCGAGCTGCTCCCTGATGTCGGCCAACGACGGCGCGAGGACCACGCTCGTGGTGGCCTTCAGCCGCCGCTCGCACGCCTGCCAGGCGGCCAGCACCTCGCGGACCTTGCGGATGGTGTCCATCGTCACGTCGGTCACGTCCGCGCGGACGGCGTCGAAGAGCTTGCGGAAGGACTCCTCGTCCCACGCCGGACCGCCGCGGGCCGCGATCAGCCGGTCGGTGGCCGCCGCGACGCAGTCGTCGAACAGGGCCTGCACGCTGCCGTGCGGGGAGCGGGACAGCGCCAACTTGGCCCCGTTGTCGAGCTTGCCCTGCGCGAACTTGGCCGGATTTGACGGCAGGTTGAGCAGGATCAGCCGACGGGTGCCCGCCCACATCGCGCGCTCCTGCTCCGCCTCGGTGTCGAAGAGGCGGACCGCCACCGAGGCGCCCTCGTCCACCAGCGCCGGGTACGCCTTGACGGGCTGGCCGCCGCGCCGGGTCTCGAAGGTGCGCGGCAGGGAGCCGATCGTCCAGGAGGTGAGCCCCGAGCGCTGCTCGATGCCCGCGCTCTCCTTCGAGGTGGCGAACACCCTGGTGATCGCGGCCTGCGTCTTGGGCTGGAGGGACGCCTTGAGGGCGACCAGGTCCTTGTCCTCGGCGAGCTTGCGGCGCCGCTCGTCCACCACCCGGAAGGTGATCTTCAGGTGGTCGGGGATCTTGGTGGTGTCCCAGTCGTCGGGCGTGATCGTCACGCCCACCATGCGTTGCAGCTCCCGGCCGAGCGCCGCCGTGAGCGGGCCCTGCGGCTCGGCGCCGCTGAGCCCCGCCGTCGGCCTGACCCGCTCCAGGAAGCGCCGGGCGTAGTCGGGCGCCGGCACGTAGTTGCGGCGGATCGGCTTGGGCAGCGAGCGGATCAGCTCCGTCACCAGGTCCTGCCGCAGGCCCGGGATCTGCCAGTCGAAGCCGTGGTCCTCGACCTGGTTGAGCACCTGGAGCGGGATGTGCACGGTCACGCCGTCCGCGTCCGCGCCCGGCTCGAACTGGTAGGTCACCCGGAACTTCAGCCGGCCCTGCCACCAGGTGTCGGGGTAGGCGTCCTTGGAGATGCCCTGCGCCCGCTCGTTGATGAGCATCGACTTCTCGAAGCTGAGCAACTCCGGCTCGTCCCGGCGTTTGTGCTTCCACCAGGAGTCGAAGTGCGCGCCGGACACGACGTGTTCGGGCACGCGCTGGTCGTAGAAGTCGAAAAGGGTCTCGTCGTCGACCAGGATGTCGCGGCGCCGGGCCCGGTGCTCCAGCTCCTCGACCTCGCCGAGCAGCTTGCGGTTGTCGTGGAAGAACTGGTGGTGGGTGCGCCAGTCGCCCTCGACCAGGGCGTTGCGGATGAAGAGGTCACGGCTGGTGATCGGGTCGATCCTGCCGTAGTTGACCTTGCGCTGGGCGACGATCGGCACGCCGTAGAGCGTGACCCGCTCGTACGCCATGACCGCCGCCTGCTTCTGTTCCCAGTGCGGTTCGCTGTAGGTGCGCTTGACCAGGTGCTGGGCGAGCGGTTCGACCCACTCCGGCTCGATCCTGGCGTTGACCCGCGCCCACAGCCGCGAGGTCTCCACCAGCTCGGCCGACATGATCCACCGCGGCGGTTTCTTGAACAGCGCGGAGCCGGGGAAGACCGCGAACTTGGCGTTGCGCGCCCCCAGGTAGTCACCCTTGCCGCGGGGCTTGTCGGAGCCCTTGGCCGACGTCTTGGCGCCGGCCTTGGCCGGGTCCTCGGCGATCTCCTTGAGCCCGATGTGCGAGAGCAGCCCCGCCAGCAGCGACTGGTGCACCTGGTCGGCGGGGATCTCGGTGTCCGCGGCGGACACCTCGATGCCCATGGACTTGGCCACCGTACGCAACTGGCTGTAGATGTCCTGCCACTCGCGTATCCGCAGGTAGTTCAGGAACTCCGAGCGGCACATCCGGCGGAAGGCGGAGGACGACAGCGCCTTCTGCTGCTCGCGGACGTACCGCCACAGGTTGAGCAGGGCCAGGAAGTCGCTGGTCTCGTCCTTGAAACGGGCGTGCTGCTGGTCGGCCTGCGCCTGCTTGTCGGCGGGGCGCTCGCGCGGGTCCTGGATGGACAGCGCGGCGGCGATGACGATCACCTCGCGCGCGCAGCCGTTGCTGTCGGCGGCCAGGATCATGCGGGCCAGGCGCGGGTCGACCGGGAACTGCGCCAGCTTGCGGCCCAGCGGGGTCAGTTGCTGGCCACGGCCCTTGCGGCCCGGGCCGCGCCCGCCGCCGCGCCCCCTGCCGCCGCGCCGGTCCGCACGGTCGTCGCCGCGGTCGTCGGCGGGCGGTCGCGCGGCGGCCGGCTCCTCGCCGTCGCCCGGCTCGCCCTGCTCGGCGGGCTGGTCGGAGGTCTGGTCAGCGCTCTGGTCGGCGGTGCTTTGGTCGGCGGTGCTCTGGTCGGCGGGCTGCCGCTGGGGCTCGATGGCGCCCAGCTCGTGCAGCAGGTCGATGCCGTCCTTGATGTTGCGCCGGTCCGGCGGGTCGATGAAGGGGAAGCGCTCGATGTCGCCGAGCCCGGCCGCCGTCATCTGCAGGATCACCGAGGCCAGGTTGGTCCGCAGGATCTCCGCGTCGGTGAACTCGGGGCGGGTGAGGAAGTCGTCCTCGGAGTACAGCCGGATACAGATGCCGTCGCTGGTACGGCCGCAGCGGCCCTTGCGCTGGTTGGCGCTGGCCTGCGAGATCGGCTCGATGGGCAGCCGCTGCACCTTGGTGCGGTGGCTGTAGCGCGAGATGCGGGCGGTGCCGGGGTCGATCACGTACCGGATGCCGGGGACGGTGAGCGAGGTCTCCGCCACGTTGGTGGCGAGCACGACGCGGCGGCCGGTGTGGCGCTGGAAGACCCGGTGCTGCTCGGCGTGCGAGAGGCGCGCGTACAGCGGCAGGATCTCGGTGTGACGCAGCTTCTTCTTCTCCAGCGCGTCGGCCGTGTCGCGGATCTCCCGCTCGCCGGAGAGGAAGACGAGGATGTCGCCCTCGCCCTCGCGCTGTAGCTCGTCCACGGCGTCGCAGATGGCGGTCACCTGGTCGCGGTCGCCGTCCTGGCCGCCCTCTTCGAGAAGCGGCCGGTAGCGCACCTCGACCGGGTACGTACGCCCGCTGACCTCGATGATCGGCGCACCGGCCGGCTCGGCACCGGCCCCGGGGGCGGCGGGCGCCGCGCCAGAGCTGGAGGCGTCGGCGGTGGGCGCTTCGGCGCTGGGCGCACCCGGCGTACTGGCCACGTCCGGGGCGCTGGGCGCGTCGTCCCGCGTGCGCCGGCTCGCGCCGCGCTGGGGACGGCCGCCGCCGCGCGCCTCCCGGCCGCCGGCCGCGCCCGTCGCGCCGCCGCCGACTGTGGCGAAGCTCGCGAAGTGTCGGGCGAACCGCTCCGGGTCGATGGTCGCCGAGGTGACGACGACCTTGAGGTCGGGGCGGCGGGGCAGCAACTGCGCCAGGTAGCCGAGGATGAAGTCGATGTTGAGGCTGCGTTCGTGCGCCTCGTCGATGATGATCGTGTCGTACTGGCGCAGCTCGCGGTCGGTTTGGATCTCGGCCAGCAGGATGCCGTCCGTCATCAGCTTGACCAGCGTGTCCGGGCCGACCTGGTCGGTGAACCGCACCTTCCAGCCGATCGTCTCGCCGAGCTGGGTGCCCAGTTCGTCGGCGATCCGCTCGGCCACCGTACGGGCCGCGATCCGACGCGGCTGCGTATGCCCGATAAGCCCGCGCACGCCGCGGCCCAGCTCCATGCAGATCTTGGGGATCTGGGTGGTCTTCCCGGAGCCGGTCTCGCCCGCGACGATCACCACCTGGTGGTCCCGGATGGCCGCCAGGATGTCGTCCTTCTTCTGGCTGACCGGCAGCGACTCGGGATAGGTGATCTTCGGGACGGCGGCGCGGCGGTGGGCCACCCGCCGTTCGGCCTGCTCGATCTGGCCGGCGATCTCGGCGAGCACGGCCGCGCGGGCCTCGGGCTGACGAATCCGGCGCGCACCGTCGAGTCGGCGCCCCAGCCGCTGCGCGTCGCGCAGCATCAGCTCGGGAAGCCGCTCCAGCAGGGCGGGCAGGGCAGGGGCAGGCTGAGTGGACATACGCGGCCAAGGATCTCACCTCGCCGAAAGAGCTGGCGAACCATTTGTGCCCCGGCGCCCGCGCCGAGGCGAGGAACGACCGCTCGCGGCCGGATCACGCCCCTCCGGCCGGGCCAGCGCCCGGTCCGCGCCCTGACCTCCGCCGGAAGCGCGCCACGGCCCCGGACGCGCGCCACAGCCCCGGGCGCGGGCGCGCCCCTGGCGATGAGGGCCGCGCCCCCGAACATCCGGGTGGCTCGATCCGGGCGACTCGGTCCGGGTGACTCGGGAGGAATGTCCGCGATGGGTGGCTTAGCGTGACGTCATGGACGACCCGCGTGAACGGCCCGTCCCGGGCGAAGAGGCCGACCCGGACCGCCCCGCGGGCACCCCGGCCGGGCCGCGCGCCGACCCGACCACGCCGGGCGGCGGGCCGGAGCCGCCCGTGCCCCCGGCGGCGGATCGGCGGTCGGCGGCGGCCGAGCCGTCGGCGACCGGGCAGCCGGCAGCGGACCGGCATTCGGCGGCGGCCCGGCCCCCGGCCACGGCCCGGCCCCCGGCCGCCGGCGCGCACCCCGAGGCGCGCGGGGCGCCCGGCGGGCGTTCGCGGTGGGCGGCGTTCAAGGACTCGCCGTTCTTCCCGGCCGCGGTGCTGGTGGTCATCCTGGCGGCGGCTGCCGGCCTGTTCGCCGGCTCGTACACGTACGTGATGGCCAACCCGACCCCGCACCACGTGCCGACGGCGGTGGTCGGGGCGAGCGACAGCCCGCGCGGCAAGGCGTTCGTGCGCGGCATGGAAGAGGCCCTGGACGCCTCGCTCGAACTACGCGAGTACGCGACGTACGCGCAGGCCAAGCGGGCCGTGGACGAGCAGCGGGTGTTCGCCGTGCTGTACGTCCACCAGCCCGTCGGCGGCCGGCCGGGCGGCGCCGGGGACCGCGTCGAGCTGGACGTCTCCGGCGCCTCCGGGGCCTCGGTCGCGGAGATCTTCGCGACGGCGGGGCTGCGGGTCGGCGCGCGGGTGGGGGTGCCGGTGACGGTGCGGGACCTCAACCCGCTCCAGCGGGGCGACCCGCGCGGGCTGGCCATCTTCTACATCTCGCTCGCCGCGGTGATCATCGGTTTCGTCGGCGCGATCCAGCTCAGCGTGCACGCCCGCGCCCTGAACCCGGCGGAGCGGATCGGCTTCACCGCCGCGTACGCGCTGCTCGGCGGGTTCGCCATCGCGGCGGTGGTGGACTGGCTGCTGGACGCGCTGCACCTGCCGTTCGTGGAGTCGTGGCTGATCCTGGCGCTGACGCTGTTCGCGTCCGGGATGGTCTTCACGATGTTCAACACCCTCTTCGGCCGCTGGGCCATGCTGCCCACCTGGGGGCTGATGGTGCTGCTCGGCAACCCGTCGTCGGGCGGCGCCGTCTCCTGGCCGCTGCTCCCCTCCGTACTGGGCCACATCGGCCGCTGGCTGCCGCCCGGCGCGTCGGTGAACGCCCAGCACACGGCGGTCTACTTCGGCGGCCACCAGCACGCCTTCCCGTTCCTCGTGCTGGCCGGCTGGGCGGTGGTGGCCAGCACGGTCTTCTGGGTCTGGCGCCACCGCCACCCGGGCGGCCGTGCGGCGCCGGCGCCTTCGGACGCGCCGGCGGCCTAGCGTGGAAGAAGCCCACCCGGCACGCGCCCCACCCGGCACGCACCGCACCCCACCCGCCACGCGCCCACCTGGCGCACCGCCCGCCCACCCGCATCCGACCCACCCGCACCCCACCCCGCACGCATCCCATCCGCGCCCACCCGCGCCCATCCGCCGGGCCGCCGCGAGAGTGGCCCGGCCACGCGAACCCGAGGAGCAGGAGCATCGTGAAGGCTGTGAGCTACCGCGCGTACGGCGGACCCGAGGTCCTGGAGTACGGCGAACTGCCCGACCCGAAGGTGGGGCCCGACTCGGTACTGGTCGAGGTCAGGGCCGCCTCCGTGAACCCGGTCGACTGGAAGGCGCAGGCCGGCCACCTCAACTCGCTGCTCGACGTCGTCTTCCCGGTGGTCCCCGGCTGGGACGTCGCCGGCGTCGTGGTCCGCGGCGGCCTGGACACCCCGGAGTTCGAGGAGGGCGACGAGGTCATCGGCTACGTGCGCAAGGACACCCTGTCGGGCGGGACGTTCGCGCAGTACGTGGCCGCCCCGGTGCGCACCCTGGCCCACAAGCCCGCCAGCCTCACCTTCGAACAGGCCGCCGGACTGCCGCTGGCCGGGCTCACCGCGTACCAGGCGCTGACCAAGGCGCTGCGGGTGCGGGAGGGGGAGACCCTCCTGGTCCACGCGGCGTCGGGCGGGGTCGGCTCGCTGGCCGTGCAGATCGGCCGACACCTGGGCGCCCGCGTGATCGGCACGGCCAGCCCCCGCAACCACGACTTCGTGCGCTCCCTGGGCGGGGAGCCGGTCGCCTACGGGGACGGGCTCACCGACCGGGTGCGCGGACTGGCGCCGGACGGCGTGGACGCGGCCTTCGACCTGGTGGGCGGGGACGCGGTCACGGTCTCCGCCGACGTGGTGAAGAACCCCCGCCGGATCGCCTCGATCGTGGACCCCGCGGTCACCCCGCTGGGCGGACGCTACCTGTGGGTCCGCCCGGACGCGACCGACCTGGCGGCCCTGTCCGCCATGGTCGACGCCTGCGGCCTCACCGTGCCGGTCGCGGCCACCTTCCCGCTGGAGCGCACGGGCGACGCCCAGCGCCTGAGCGCCGAGGGCCACGTCCGGGGCAAGGTCGTCGTCACCGTGTCGTGAGACCCGGGCTCCGCCCTGCCCTGTGGTACGCACGCGAGAGGGCCCCGGCCGGTTAACCCGGTCGGGGCCTTCCCGCTTCCTGCGGTGGTGGCTGGGGCCGGGGTCGAACCGGCGACCTATCGCTTTTCAGGCGATCGCTCGTACCAACTGAGCTACCCAGCCACGCAACCTCGCGGTTGCAGCGGTCCTGACGGGATTTGAACCCGCGGCCTCCACCTTGACAGGGTGGCGAGCACTCCAAACTGCTCCACAGGACCAAGCACACGTGCGAGCACTAGTCTCGCACATGGTGTTGCGTGCCCCCAACGGGATTCGAACCCGTGCTACCGCCTTGAAAGGGCGGCGTCCTGGGCCACTAGACGATGAGGGCTGATGGCCCACCTGGGCGCCTTCCGGCGCCGTCGGGGACGTGAGAAGCATATGGGATGCCGACGGGGATCGCCAAAACGGTTACCCGCGCGGTGCGGGCGGGGGTGACCTGGGGCGTCGCGGCGGTGCGCGGGCGACGGGTGGTTTGGGGTGTGCGGGGGGTGTTCGACGCACGCGTGGGGCGCGGACGGGGCGCCTGCCCGACAATGGCCGGGTGCTGGAAATGACGCGTGAGGAGTTCGAGGAACTGGTCGCCGAGGCCCTGGACCGCATTCCGCCCGAGCTGACACGGCTCATGGACAACGTGGCGGTGTTCGTGGAGGACGAGCCGCCCGCGGAGGATCCGGAGTTGCTCGGGCTCTACGAGGGGACGCCGCTGACCGACCGGGGCGAGTGGTACGCGGGCGTGCTGCCGGACCGGATCACCATCTACCGGGGGCCCACGCTGCGGATGTGCGCGGGCCGCGAGGACGTGACGGCCCCGGATCCGACCGGGGCCGGGGAGCCGCCCGAGGGGGTGGCCCCGGGGGCGCGGGAGGCGCCGGAGGGGGCCCGGGTGCCCGTGGTGGGCGAGGCCGGCGCCACGGCCGGGCCCGCGGCGGGGCAGGGGGCAGGGTCGGGAGTCGAGCCGGGGGGCGTTTCGGTCGGGGGGCGCGGCGGGCCGTCGGACGCCCTGCGGGACGCCGTACGCGACGAGGTGGCCATCACCGTCGTCCACGAAGTCGCCCACCACTTCGGCATCGAGGACGAGCGGCTGCACGAACTGGGTTGGGGATAGCGCCCCGTTCGGCCCGGCTCCGGCCCCGGCCGGCCCGCCGGCGGTCGGGGGCGGTCGGAGGTGGTCGCGTGCGGCTCGGGCGCGGCGCGGGTGCGCGGTCCGGGGGGTTTCCGGGGTGTGGGAGTGCCGTGGCTCGTGCGGCGCGTGTCCTGGGTGGGGCGGGGCCAGTTGGGCAGGTGGCCCGCACCGTGCGCCGGAAGGTAACCCACTCATGCCCGGAATGTCCGCCTGTGCTCCTCGTGTTCCCCGCGCTCCGCGCACCGTGTCCCGCGCCGTGGCGCGTACTCCGGCGCGTGCCGCGGCCGTCATGCTCGCCGTCATGGCGTTGGCGGGCTGCATGAGCGTTTCCGAGCCGGACCGCTCACAACCGGCCGGCGGCGAGGGGAGGAGCGGGCAGCCGGACGGCGCGCTGCCGGGCCCCGACGGCGGTGCCGTGCTCCCCGACGGGGCGCGCCGGGGGGCCGCGCAGCCGCGGCCGGACGGCTCCGGGAGCGCCTCGGCGTCCGCCGAGCCGGACGCCGAGCGGGCGGACGCGGAGCGCGGGCCCGAGGGCGGCGAGGGCGGGGACGAGCCGGGGGAGGCCGGGCGGCCCTCGCAGGCGCCGCCGCCCGCCGCCGACCCGCCGACCCGGCCCGATGCGCCCGCCCCGTCGCCCACGGGCTCGGTGCCCCGCCCGCGGCCGACCACGCCGCGGGCGAGCAGCCCGCCGCCGGAGCCCACCCCTCCGCGCCCCGACGACCGCGCCGACCACCTCGCCGCCCCCGAGTACGCCGCCGCCGGCCGAGGGCACCGATCCGGCTCCCCAGCCGAGACCGCTGCGCGAGCGGTGAGCGCCTGGCCCGGGGCGCGGAGGGGTGTGGAGGCGGGATTTGCCTTCCTGGGGGCGGGGTGCGTATGGTGGTAGATCGTTTGATCCCATTTGCCCGGCCGACTTCGGAGAACCCTCCCGGAGCGCGCCGCGTGGCGCGTTCCTTTCCTTGCCGTGGCTGACCGCATCGAGGCGGTCGTTTGCGAAATCACACGGAGTCTGGGCGCGTGCCGTAACTCCGGAAGGTTTCGCGTTTCGCATGTCCATTTCTGCTGAGCACACCGTCATGCCCGAGGTCGAGGAGACCGGCATGATCCCCGAGGCCGCCGCGACGTTCGTCGCCGAGGTCGACGCCGCTGACGCCCCCGTCGCGGCCCCCGCCGAGCCTGTCGCGGCTGCCGCCGAGCCCGCCGTGGCCGCCGAGCCCGTCGCCGCTACCGAGTCCGCAGAGCCCGCCGAGTCCGCCGCCGCGGGCGAGGACGAGGGTGTGGGCGAGGTCACCGCGTCCGACGAGGCCGCCGACGAAGCCACCGCGTCCGACGCCGCCGACGACGACGAGGACGCTGAGACGTCCGTCACGTTCGCCACCCTCGGGCTGCCCGAGCAGGTCGTCCGCAAGCTGAAGCAGAACGGCGTCACCACGCCGTTCCCGATCCAGGCCGCGACCATTCCGGACGCGCTGGCCGGCAAGGACATCCTGGGCCGAGGCCGTACCGGCTCCGGCAAGACCCTCTCCTTCGGCCTCCCGCTGCTGGCCCAACTCGCCGGCGGTTTCACGGAGAAGAAGCGGCCCCGTGGCCTGATCCTGACCCCGACCCGCGAGCTGGCCATGCAGGTCTCCGACGCGCTCCAGCCGTACGGTGACGTGCTCGGCCTGAAGCTCAAGGTCGTCTGCGGCGGCACCTCGATGGGCAATCAGATCTACGCCCTGGAGCGGGGCGTGGACATCCTGGTCGCCACCCCGGGCCGACTGCGCGACATCATCAACCGTGGCGCCGCGACGCTGGACCGGGTGCAGGTCGCCGTGCTCGACGAGGCCGACCAGATGGCCGACATGGGCTTCCTGCCCGAGGTCACCGAGATCCTCGACCTGGTGCCGTCCGGCGGCCAGCGGATGCTGTTCTCCGCGACGCTGGAGAACGAGATCGACACCCTCGTCAAGCGCTACCTGTCCAACCCGATGACGCACGAGGTGGACGCGGCGCAGGGCGCGGTCACGACCATGACGCACCACGTGCTGGTCGTGAAGCCGAAGGACAAGGCGCCGGTCACCGCCGCCATCGCGGCGCGCAAGGGCCGCACCATCATCTTCGTCCGCACCCAGATGGGCGCCGACCGCGTCGCCGAGCAGCTCGTGGACGCGGGCGTACGCGCGGACGCGCTGCACGGCGGCATGACGCAGGGCGCGCGGACCCGGACGCTGGCCGACTTCAAGGACGGTTACGTCAACGTCCTGGTCGCCACGGACGTCGCCGCGCGCGGCATCCACGTGGACGGCATCGACCTGGTGCTGAACGTGGACCCGGCCGGTGACCACAAGGACTACCTGCACCGCTCCGGCCGTACGGCCCGCGCGGGCAAGAGCGGCACCGTCGTCTCGCTGGCCCTGCCGCACCAGCGCCGGCAGATCTTCCGCCTGATGGAGGACGCGGGCGTCGACGCCTCGCGTCACATCGTCGGCGGCGCCGGCGCGTTCGACGACGACGTGGCGCGCATCACCGGTGCCCGTTCGCTCACCGAGGTGCAGGCCGAGTCGGCGGCGAACTCGGCCAAGCAGGCCGAGCGCGACGTGCAGGACCTCACCCGCCAGTTGCAGCAGGTGCAGCGGCGCGCGACCGAGCTGCGCGAGGAGGCCGACCGCCTGCTGGCCCGCGCGGCCCGCGAGCGCGGCGAGGACCCGGCCGCGGCCGTCGCGGCGGCCGCGTCCGCCGAGGCCACCACGGTGACGGAGACCGCCACGGCCGATGCCCAGGACGGCGGCGCGGACGCGTCCGCCACCGCCCCCGCGACCACCGCCCCCGCGACGCGGGAGCACACCGAGCAGCAGGCCGCGGACGCCGCGCCGAGCCGCCCGGAGCAGGAGCGCGGCGGTTACGAGCGCCGCGACGACCGGGGCAACTTCGAGCGCCGCGACCGCCGTGACGACCGCCCCCAGGGCGGCTTCCGTCGCGACGACCGCTCCTCCGGCAACTTCCGTCGGGATGAGCGTCCGTCGGGTGGTTTCCGGCGTGACGACCGGCGGGACGACCGGCGTGATGACCGTGGTGGTCGTTCCTTCGAGCGTCGGGATGAGCGTCCGCAGGGTGGTTTCCGTCGGGATGACCGTCCCTCCGGTGGCTTCCGCCGCGACGACCGCCCCTCGGGCAACTTCCGTCGGGATGAGCGTCCGTCGGGTGGTTTCCGGCGTGACGACCGTCGGGATGACCGGCGTGATGACCGTGGTGGTCGTTCCTTCGAGCGTCGGGATGAGCGTCCGCAGGGTGGTTTCCGTCGCGACGACCGTCCCTCCGGTGGCTTCCGCCGCGACGACCGTCCCTCCGGCGGTTTCCGGCGTGACGACCGGCGTGATGACCGTGGCGGCCGTTCCTTCGAGCGCCGCGACGACCGCCCGCAGGGTGGCTTCCGGCGCGACGAGCGTCCCTCCGGCGGCTTCCGCTCGGATCGCCCGTACAACCGTGACCGCCGCGACGAGCGCCCCGCCGGCGGCCACCGCCCGGCCAACGGCGACCGCCCGCACGGCCGCCGCGACGACCACCGTGGCGGCACCGGCACTGGCACCGGCACCGGCACCTTCGGCCGCCGCGACGACAAGCCGCGCTGGAAGCGCAACGGCTGACCGGTGAGTGAGTGACGGGGCCCGTATGGCACGGTGGTGTGCTGTACGGGCCCCGTCGCTCGCGCCGCGGGCGCGGCGGCGGTACGCGTACGCACCCCGCGCGGCCTCGTGCGGCGCCGAACTCCTTATGCGCTCGGGGCTCGGCAGACGGCCGGGCTATGCTGCGTGGTGCGGGCCATTAGCTCAATTGGCAGAGCAGTGGACTTTTAATCCATTGGTTCAGGGTTCGAGCCCCTGATGGCCCACCAGCCGGATCGCCCGGAACCCCGGTCAAGTAATCCTTGGCCGGGGTTTTTCGCGTCTTCCGCGCGGCCAGCGCGGCCAGCGCGGGGTCGCGGGGGCGGGCCGTCACAGGGGGTTGAGCAGCATGAGGACCTCGTCGCGGTCGTCCGTGGGGGACAGCCGCAGGGCGGCGGGCCAGCGGCCGACCTCCCGCCAGCCGAGCCGTCCGTAGAAGGTCTCCAGGCCGGCTCCGCCGCGCACGGCCAGACGCAGTTGTTCCAGGCCCATCTCGTCGCGGGCGATCCGGCGGGCCGCCCGTCGTCCAGGGCCACCAGCAGCCGGGAGGTCCGCCGGGAAGTCGGTGGTCATGGCGCCGCAGTCTCGCAGCGACCACTGACAAGCGGCCCACGGGGCGGGTTTCCTGGGGGCGCCCGAGCGTCCGGACGCCCGGACGAACGAACGAACGGGCGGCGCGGCGCGGCAACGCATGCGGCCGACGGGGCAGACCGGAGGTGGATACGGGCCTCGCGGTCAGTCCCCGCGTACGGCCGACCCTCAGCGAGTCCGACGCGTCCCCGGCGTCGCGACGCGCAGGCGTAGGCCCGAGCGGAGGTGGCAGAGGCCGGCGCTGTGGCGGGCGTGGGTGAGGGGGCCGGTGTACAGGGCGGTCAGTACCGCGCGGGGGTCGGCGCCCGCGTCGAGCACCACCGTCATGCGGGCGCGCGGGCGGCGTGGGCCGCCGGTGAGGCGTACCCGGGCCCGCCGTACCCCGGGCAGGTCGGTCACCTGCGCGGCCATCACCCCGGACAGCGCGGAGGTGCGCAGCGTCGGGGCGTGCGGGGTGGGCTTGGCGCGTGCCGGGGCGCCGGGGGCGGGGAGATGGAGGCGGCGCGGCTCGCGCGGGCCGGTCTGGGCGAGGAGCCAGCCCGCGAGGAGGAGCAGACCGAGCGTCAGGCAGCCGAGGACGGCGGCTGGCCACCAACCGTGGTCGCGCAGCCCCGTCGCCTCCAGCCGGTCGGTGAACGCGGCGCGCGGGTGCCCGCTCGGCCACCACGACGGGAGCGCGAACGGCAGTTGGCCGCGGGCGTCGAGCCCCGCCACGGCCACCCAGCAGCCGGCCGCCAGGCCGGCGATCCCGAGCAGGGCCAGCAGGGTCCTGTTCAGCCAGTGGCGTCCACGACTGACCTCCATCGGCTCCTCCTCCTTCTTCTTCCTCTTCTTCGCGTTCTCCGCGTTCGTCGCGTTCCCCGCGTTCTCCGCGTCCTTCTCTTCGTTTCGTACGGCCGGTGCTTACCGCGCTTCGGGTTCCGTCGGTGCGCCGGGTGCGTCCGGCTCGTTCCCGTGCAGGGCGAGGGCGGGGGCGGCGGTGAGGCGGAGGCGGATGCGGGGTGGGTGGGCCAGGCCGAGGCGGTCCGTGGCGGCGAGCAGTTCCTCGTGGAGCGCGGCGCGCACCGCCGTGACGTCGCCGTAGGCCACCGTCGCCCGCACGCGGGCCCGGCGCCGGCCGCGTACCCGCACCCGGGCCGCGGTGACCCCGGGCGTGCGCAGGGCCGCCTCGCGGAGCAGGGCCGCGGCGCTCGCCCGGTCGAGCACGGCGCGTACGGACGGTGCCGGGGGCGCCATCGGGAGCCGGCGGCGGCCACCGGGGGTGAGGGCGATGACCATGAGGTACACGCCGAGGACGGCCAGTATGACGGCGGCGCCGATCACCCAGCCGCTGGTGCCGGGGGTGTCCGCCAGCCAGTCCTTGGTGTGCGTGCGCCAGGGCGCGGCGGGGTGCCCGTAGCCCATGGCCACCTGGTCGTACAGGAGCATGCCGCAGGCGGCGGAGCCGAGCAGGGCGAGTACGGCGGCCGGGCCGCGCCGGGCCGACCAGGCGCGGTGGGGGGTCCGGACGCGTGCCGGGTTCTCGGGCGACTCGGGTTCGGGTGCTGTGCTCACTACCGCACCTGCCTGCCGTCCGTGGTGGCGGCCTCGGGCAGGTGGAGGCGATCCACGCGGATGCGGAGGGTGCCGACGGGCAGGCCGATGAGGGCCGCGGTGCGGTGGCTGACGTGTTGGTGCACGGCGTCCGTGGTGGCGGGTATGTCGATGGGGTACGGCAGGTCGAGCGCGAGGGTGAGCCGGGCCGTGCCGCGCCGGGTGGTGCCGGTGGCGCGGGCGGTGGCCGTCGGGTGGGCCAGGTCGTGCAGGGCCTCGCGGGCCGCTGCGGTGGCGGTACGGGCGATGACGCGGTCGGCGATGGTGGTGGCGCCGCGCTGGGCTGCGGGAATGGTCACTTGAGCCTGCTGCGGGTGGTTCGGGTCCGGTGGGTGGTGCGGTCCTGGGGCGTGCGGGCCTGGCCGGGGCGGGCGAACTGGCTCCAGTGCAGGTCGCCGTCGGCGAGCTTGCCGACGATGAACCCGATGGCGCCGAGCGCGGCGACGAGCAGGAACGCGGTGAACCCGCCGAAGTAGCCGGCGAATCCGAGTGCCATGCCGACCGCGAGGCCCACGATCGCTGTGCTCATGTCCTACTCCTTGTGCGGCGTCGGGACGGGGTGGCGGGCCCGGCCCCCGGGGGCTGCCCGGGGGCCGGGCCGGTGGTGCGGGGCAGCAGCGGCGGGGGCTACTGGACGCGGGCCTCGTCGTCGTTGTCCTCCTCGTCGAAGGGGAGGTGGACGTCGATGACGGCGATGTTGACCTCGACGACCTCAAGGCCCGTCATGCGTTCGACGGCGGCGATGACGTTCTCGCGGATGTCGGCGGCGACGTCGGTGATGGGGACGCCGTACTCGACGACGATGTCGAGGTCGATGGCGGTCTGGCGCTCGCCGACCTCGACCTTGACGCCGCTGGTGACGTTGGGGCGCCCGCCCGGGACGCGCTCGCGGACGGCGCCGAGGGTGCGGGCGAGGCCGCCGCCGAGGGCGTGGACGCCGGAGACCTCGCGGGCGGCCATGCCGGCGATCTTCTCGACGACGCCGTCGGCGATGGAGGTCTTGCCGCGGGTGGCGGGCTGGCTGTCGGCGCCGGAGGAGTCCTTGAGCGTGGTGGTGCCGGAGGTGGAGCCGGCGGCGGGCTTGGTGCCGCCGGTGCGGGGCTCGTTGATCGCGGGGGTGGCCGTCTTCGGTGTCGTCATGGGGTCGGGTCCTCTCCTCGGTGTCTCGGGTGCCGCCGCGGCGTGACCGAGCGGTGGTGGCGCGCCGCGGGGTTCGGGTCCGCTGGCCGCCGCGGTCGTGCTTCCTTTGTCTGCCGCCCGTGGCGCGTGCCGGGGCTTCTTCGGTCCGTCGTCCTGCCGTGTTCGTGCCGTGTTCGTCTGACCGTCGCCGGGTGTCGGCTTCGGGTGCCGGTCCGGCGACCCGGCGGGCCGACCGGTGGGTGGCTACGGTGACTTGGACCCCCCAGTGCCCCGATCCTCACGCGGGAACCGGAATTTATCTGAATGGGGGTCACCGGACCCCGCCGGCCCCGGCCGCAGCGCCCCATCCGCACCACCTGCCCCACCCGTCCCGCACGCGGAGCGGCCGCACGCCCGCCCCGGCCGACCGCGTAACACGGCGTCACGCGGAGGAAACAGGCGCTCGGCACAATCCGCCCCATGAGCATCGAGCACCCCCCGAAGCCCGCCCCTCCCGTCCACGACGCGCGTCACGCGCCGCCGGCCGGCCGCACCTGGCTGGCACAGGTTCCCTGGGCCCACCCCGACGCGGAGGCGCTGCGCGCGCGGCAGCGGGCCGAGATCGCCGAGGTCTACGGCACCCCGGACAGCGAGCCCGGCCCCGCGCCGTCGGCGGCGGACTGCGCCGTGTTCGTGGTGGCGTACGCCGGGCCGGGCGCGCGCGGTGCGGACCGGGCGGCCGGTGGGCATCCGGGCGGCGGCGTCCCGGTCGGCTGTGGCGGGCTGCGCGAACTCGGCGGCGGGCTGGGCGAGGTGAAGCGGATGTACGTCGAACCGGCCTGGCGCGGTACGGGTATCGCCGGGGAACTGCTCGGCGCGCTGGAGGAGTGGGCGCGGCGACGGGGGTGGCGCGCGCTCCGCCTGGAGACCGGCGACCGCCAGCCGGCCGCCGTGCGCTTCTACGCCCGCCACGGGTACGCGCGGATACCGAACTTCGGCGCGTACGCCGGCCTGCCGGGCTCCTGGTGCTTCGAGCGCGCGCTGGACTGACCCGGCCGGGCCGCGCGGCGCGCGGGAGTTGACGTACGTGTGGTGGCGTACGAGGCGGCACGCGCCCGTTGGGGTGCGGGGGCGCGGGTGTCGGCGCGCGAGGGGAGGCGTACGGGGGCGCGTACGACCGTTGGCGTACGCGCCGGCCGGCGGCGGGGTGCCGGGGGCGTACGAGCGCGTGGCGGGCCGGCCGGAAGTCGGCCGGACGGGGTGAGTGGTGGGGCGTCAGGCGTCGAAGCGGTTGCGGGACGCCTCGATGTGGCCGAGGTAGCGGTGGGTCCAGCCGCACATGCCGTCGACCGTGGCGCGCAGGGCCCGGCCCGGCTCGGTGAGGGCGTACTCGACGCGCGGCGGCACGGTGGGGTGCACCGTGCGGTCGACGAGGCCGTACCGCTCCAGCATGCGCAGGTTCTGGGTGAGCATCTTGTGGCTGATGCCCTCGACCTCGTCGCGCAGGGCGCTGAAGCGCAGGGTGCCGTCACCGAGGGCCTCGATGATGAGCAGGGCCCACTTGTTGGCGACGTCCGAGAAGATCTCCCGCGCCAGGGAGTCCACGCGTCGCAGGTCGGCATCCTCGGGCGAGCCCGTGAAGTGCTTGGTCACCATCGGGTTCCCCAGTCACGAATAAGTGCGTACTTCCAGTTCAGCGGCCACTTTCCTACAGTTCCCGAGTAACCGCAAGAGAGTACGGGGGCGCGCGGCGTCCCCGGCGGTGACCGACCATGCGCACACGAGCAAGGGACCCAGACTGTGGCCACCAACGATGTCCTCACGTACGACGTACCGGCCGAGCGCGAGTTCGGCTACGCGCAGGCGATCAGGTCCGGCGAGCTGATCCACGTGTCGGGGCAGCTCTCGTTCGACGCGGCGGGCGAGTTCCGGCACGCGGGCGACTTCGCCGCCCAGCTCCAGCGGACCCAGGCCAACATCGACCGGGTCCTGGACCACTACGGCGCCACCCGCCGTCAGATCATCACGCAGACGCTGTACGTCGTGGACCTGCTGCGCAACGCCCCGGCGGTGGCGGCGGGCAACCTCGCCTACTTCGGCGACCACCGCCCGGCCAGCACCGTCGTCGGCGTCACCGAACTCACCTTCCGTGGCCAGGTCGTGGAGATCAGCTTCGTGGTGGACACCACGCTCCCCGCCTGAGCGCGGGGGCGGCGGCGCCGATGAGGTAACCGGAAGGGAGGGGGTAGACGGGTCAGGCGGGGTAGACGAGCCGGTGCATGGGGGTTGAGCCGGGGCGGTTTCCTTGCTTCCCGCGCCGGTGTGCGGTTTGGCTGGGGGCCGACGGTGGCGTGGACCCGGGAGGGGTGGGAGCGGCGGTGCGTACGTGGACGACGGAGGCGCTGGCCGGCGAGGGGCCCGTCGCCCTGCGCGGGGCCCTGGAGGTGGAGGCCACGGCGCGCGGTGTGCTCCCGCACCGGCTGCCCGCCGCGGCGCGGGCCCAGGTCTCCGACGGCTTCTGCGCGCTGGCCGAGGCCCAGCCGTCCGGGGTGCGGCTCGCCTTCCGTACCGAGGCGACCGTCGTGGAGCTGGACGTGGTGCCCTTTCCCGGGGCGCCCGCCGGCGACGCCGACGCCTCCGCCCTCGCTGACCCCGCCGGCGCCGACCCGGCGGCCGGTGCCTTCGGCCCGGCCGGCCCCTGCGCGGGCGTGTACGACCTCGTGGTGGACGGGCGCCTGACGGCCCGGCTCGCCGCCCCCATCGGCGGGGCCGACGGGGTGGTCGCCGTGCGGTTCGACGGGCTCTCCGGGCGCGAGCAGGACGTCGAGATCTGGCTGCCGCACGCGGCGATCGTGGAGCTGGTCGCGCTGCGCGCGGACGCGCCGCTGCGCCCGCCGCGCGCGGCCGGCGCCCCGCCGCCGCGCTGGGTGCACCACGGCAGCTCCATCAGCCAGGGCGCCGGCGCCGCCGGCCCGACTGGGGCCTGGCCGGCGGTGGCGGCCCGGCTCGCCGGCGCGGACCTGGTCAACCTGGGGCTGAGCGGCAACGCGCTGCTCGACCCGTTCACGGCCCGCGCCATCCGGGACACGCCGGCCGACCTGATCAGCGTGAAGGTGGGCATCAACATCGTCGCCCTCGACGCCTTCCGGCTGCGCACGCTCGGCCCGGCGCTGCACGGCTTCCTGGACACCGTGCGCGAGGGGCACCCCACGGCGCCGCTGCTGGTCGTCTCGCCACTGCACGCGCCCGTGGTCGAGCGGGTGCCGGGCCCCATGTACCCGGACCCCGACGCCCCGGGCCCCGGCATCAGCTTCCGCGGCTTCGGCGACCCGGCCGAGGTCGCCAGCGGGGCGCTCACGCTCACCACGATCCGCCGCGAGCTGGGCCGCGTCGTCGCCCAACGCGCGGAGACCGACCGGAACCTGTACTACCTCGACGGCCTGGCCCTGTACGGCGAGCGGGACTTCGCCGAGCTGCCGCTGCCCGACCAGCTCCACCCCGACGACGCGACCCAGCGGCGCATCGGCGAGCGCTTCGCCCGCCTCGCCTTCGGGCCTGGCGGCCCGTTCGACACCGCGAGCACGGGCGCGGGCGCGGCCTCTGGTCGGGGTGTCGCGCCCCGGCGCGGTTGAACCGGCGGCGGGTCAGGCCGCCAGGAAGGGGCCGAGCAGGGCGAGCAGTGCGCGCGGGCGGTGCAACGGGATGATGTGGCCGCAATCCTCGATCAGGTGGCCCGTCAGGTCGTCGGCCACGGGGCGCAACTGCCGCTCAAGGGCCCGCCCGACCGGCCGGGCGCCGACGGCGAGGGTCGGCACGGTCAGCCGGCCGGCGGCGACGGCCCGCCGGAGCTGCCGGGCGCTGGTGGGCAGGGCCCGGTAGTACGCGAAGGCGCAGCGCAGCGCCTCGCTCCCGGTGTACGCGTGCGTGAAGGCGTCCCGCAGCGCGGTCGGTACACCGTCGCCGAGCGTGCCCGCGCGCAGGAACCAGTCGACGTACGCCGCCTCGCGGCCGGCCAGCACGGACTCGGCCAGGCCCGGTTCCGCGTGGAAGCCGAACCACCAGGGCGGCCCGCCGGCGAGGAAGTCCTCCGCGCCCGGCAGTTCGCCGAGCAGCGATTCCATGACCACCAGGCGGCGGACGCGGTCGGGCCGGCGCATGGCGAGCAGGAAGGCCGGCGGGGTGCCCGCGTCGATGCCGACCACGGACGCGGTGTCCGCGCCGAGCGCGTCGAGCAGGGCCTCGGCGTCGTGCGCGAGGCTGCCGGCGTCGTAACCGTCCGTCGGCCGCGCGCTCGCGCCGAGGCCCCGCAGGTCCGGAGCGATCACCCGGTGGCGCTCGGCCAGCTCGCCGATGACGTGGCTCCACACCCGCCAGGTGTGCGGGAAGCCGTGCAGCAGCAGGACCGCGGGTCCCGAGCCGGCGACCGCCACGTTCAGCTCGACGCCCCGGACCGCGACGCGGCGCGTCTCGACGCCGGGCGGCCCGGGGGCGGGTGGCGGGGACGGCGCCGGGTGCGGGGCCGTGGACGTGGGCTGAGCGGTGGACATGGCGGGCTCCCTGGGGCGGGGCGGCGGGCACCGGCTGACGGCATGCCAGGCGGGCGCGGGGGTTACGAAAGGTGACGGCCTGACGATAGGTAACTAACCTGGGCACGTACCAGACGGCACTTTCCCCCCAGGTGGTGAGCTCCAGGTGACCCCCTCGTCCCGCCCCGCCGGCGCTTCCGGTTCCGCCGGGCCCCGCGACGCGGTTGACGCCTCCGGCGCGCCCGGGCCTGCCGCGCGGGCGCGCGGGGACCTCTTCGACCCGCTGTGCCCGACGCGGCGACTGCTCGACCGGATCGGCACCAAGTGGACGTCCATGGCGATCAAGGTGTTGGCCGAAGCGGCCCCGGGCGAGGTCCGCTTCGCGGAGTTGCAACGCCGGATGGCGGGCGTCTCGCAGAAGATGCTCTCCACCACGCTGCGCGGGCTGGCCCGGGACGGGCTGGTCAGCCGCCGGGTGGAGGCCACCGTGCCGCCCCGGGTGCACTACCGGCTCACGCCGCTCGGCCTCTCGCTGGAGGAGCCGCTGGCCCGGGTGCGGGCCTGGGCCGAGGAGCACATGGCCGAGATCGACCTGGCCCACCGGCGCGCCGACGCGGCGCCACCGGACGGGGCCTGAGCGCCGCTGGGACACCTGGGTCGGCTGGGTCATCCGGGGTGGCCGCGAAGCCTGGGGCTGGTGCGGTCCGGCGACGAACGCCGATTTCGCGTCACAGTTGCGCGGTGTCCGGGCCCGGCGAGCCGGTGGGGATTTGCGGGTGAGTACGGGCAAACTCATGGGGCGCACAGGGGGCGCATGACGGGCTGGGAGCGTGCGCCGGCGCATTCAGCGCTCGTCGCGGAGGCCGGCCGGCCGACCGCGGAGCCGGACGCGCCGGGCGGCTCGGGGGTGGCGCGGAACCGACGTACGAGCGCATCGCGTGGGCCGCATCCGGGAAACCCGCCGCGCCCGCAGTATCCACTTCGCTACCGTAAGTGGCGAGGGGGTCGCTGGGGGGCGCGGCGTGGCAATGGTCGGGAGGAGAGGGACGTGGGGCACGCACAACCGGGCGGAGAACCTTCCGCCGCGCACCTCGACGGGCTGCTGACCCGGGCCCAGAACGGGTTCGAGATCACCGACGCGCAGGTCGAGCGGCTGCGCGGCGCGTTGATGCACCAGTCTGAGCTGCGCTCTTGCCGCCAGTGCAACGGGCGTACGGCCCCCGTGGGGTGCAACACCTACCGCCACGTCTTCCTGCTCCCGGACGGCAGCAGCGAGCTGTTGTGGGAGCTGGAGCACAACACGACACCGGCCGCCGGACCCTGCTCGCCCGCCGCGCCGGGCGAGCCGTACGCGGAGCGTGAGGCGCCCGGCGAGCGACGGATCGACGCAGGCCAGGCCGGTGCGGGCACCCCATCCGGCCCGTCCGGCCCGTCGGCCGGCCCCGGCGGCGGACCGCGCGGCGCCCCGGCCGCCGCGCGACAGCTGTGCTACGAGGTGTACGCGGACGAGCGCGCGTTGGAGATCGCCGAGCGCCGGGTGCACGAGCGCATCGGCGGCGCGCTCTGGGACGAGCTGGACAGCGTTCCCGTGTGGTTGCCGGAGCAACTACGTACGCCGGTGGGCCCCTTCGCGTCGCGGCGGACGTACGCCGTCGACGACTCCGCCGACCACGCGCGACGCGTGCTGCGCCGGGCGGAGAACCCGGACCGCCCAGGCGACGACGTGCGCGCCCGACTGGCCACCGCGTTCGCTCACGACATCGCGCTCGCGACCAAGCCCCGGCTGCGCACCGGCGGCCCCGACGCCACCTGGTGCCGGTTCTACGAGCACGCGTTCCTGCTGGCCGGCGGGGACGAGGTGGTGTTGTGGGAGCTGGAGCACAACCTGACGCCGGACGGCCGGCTGGTGTGCGAGGTGTACCTGGACGAGGCCGCGGCCGAGTGCGCCGCGGACCGTCACGCCCGCGCCCTGGGCGTCGAGCTGTAACCCCGCACCGGGCCGGCCCCGCCCAGGCCACCGGCCACCCAGGCTCCCGGCCGCCCGGCCACCCAGGCTCCCGGCCACCCAGCCGCCCGGCCCCACGGCGGGCGTAACCCACAGCGGGCGCGGCCCACGGCAGGCGGACCCACGGCCGGTGGAACCCACGGCAGGTGTGGCATACGCCCGCTTGGCCGCCTCCGGGTCGCTCGCCCGGCGCGTGGGCCCCAGGCTGGGACGGACGCATCCGGCGGGGCGCTGTGCCGGGTGCGGGCCAGCCGAGAGCGGGAGCGACGCGTGGGGAGTCCTGGGTGGGCCGGTGCGGGCGCGGACTCGCCGCGAGCCGCGTGGGCCCGGAGCGTCGCCCGCTGGCTGCCCGCGGTCCTGCTGGTCGGCGGCGTCGTCTTCGACCTCCTGATGCCGATGCACTACACCGCGTCGCCCTTCCTGTCCGCCGCCTCCCTGGTCGCCGCGCCGCTGCTCTCGCTGCGCGGCACGGCCGCGGTGGCCGCGACGGCGGCGGTCACCTCGGTGCTGCTCGCGGCCTTCCACAGCGGCGACGACCAGGCGCTTTCGGTGACCGAGGTCGTCACCGTGTGCACCGTCGCGCTGCTGGCGCTCGCCATCAACCGGGTGGTGCGGCGCAACTTCCGCCAACTCGCGACCGTACGCGTCGTCGCCGAGGCCGCCCAGCGCGCCGTGCTGCCCACGCCCCCGAGCCGCATCGGGTCGCTGCGGATCGCCGCGCGGTACGTCGCGGCGCAGACCGACGCGCGGATCGGCGGCGACCTGTTCGCCGTGCAGGAGTCGCCGCACGGCGTGCGGGCCATCATCGGCGACGTACGGGGCAAGGGCCTTGAGGCCGTGGAGGCCGTCGCCGTGGTGATCGGGGCCTTCCGGGAGGCCGCCGAGCAGGAGCGGACCCTGGAGGGGCTGGTCGACCGGCTGGAGCGGGCGTTGGACCGGGAGGGCGACCGGCGGGTGGGCCTCGACCAGTTCGAGGGGTTCACCACCGCCGTGCTGGCCGAGATCGGCGACGGCAGCGGCGGGCTGCGACTCATCAACCGGGGCCACCCGCCGCCCCTGTTGCTGCTCCCCACGGGCCAGGTGCGCGAGCTGAGCCCCGAGACCGACGCCCTGCCGCTCGGCATGCGGGACGTGGCGGCCTGGCGGGACACCGTGGAGGAGCTGCCGTTCCCGGCCGGGGCGGCGCTGTTGCTGTTGACGGACGGGGTGACGGAGGCGCGCGACGCGAGCGGGCGGTTCTACGAGCCGGCGCGGCGGCTGAGCGGCCGTCGGTTCGCCAGCCCGGACGCCCTCCTGGACGCGCTGATCGCCGACGTGATGCGGCACACCGAGGGCCAGCGCGCCGACGACATGGCGCTGCTCGCGCTGCGCCGGGCCGGCGCGCCCGGCATGGTGGCCGTCCGACGCGGCCAGCGGGCGGCCGACGAACGCGCTGGGTAGCCGATCTTGACCACTGTGCTGACGATGTGCTGGCGCCTCGTCAAAGCGGAGCCCCTATTCCCCGGAACGGCTTGGAATCACACCCGGCCCTCTATTAACGTTCGATAACGCAGCGCGGTCGTCACAGCCGCCGCCCAGGGCGGCACCGTGCGCCGTCGCCGAATCCCGTAGGCGCGTCACCGCGGATCAGCGCGGTGCCGAGGCGAGGGAACCGGGGAACCAACCCTTGGGGTGAATCGGGTCGTACGCGACCCGTAGGAGACCTTCCTGCTCCGAACCCGTCAGCTAACCCGGTAGGCGAGAAGGAAGGAAAGGAGCACGCCTCCGTGGCGTCCAACAGGTCTGCCCTCGACCAGGCTTCACCCGCGCACGACGGGATCGACGAACTCGCCGGGCCTCCCTGGGGGGAGCCCCGGGACGACCTCCGCGACGGCCCCTGGGAGGAGTGGAACCCCACCGCCGAATCCGTCGCCCCGGTCCGGGGCCGGCACCGCGTGGTCAAGCAGCGCGGCGGCACGATGGCCCGCGGCGGCGCCGTGCTCGGCGTGGGCGTCATCGCGGCGGTCGGCGCCGGCGGCATGGCGAGCGCCAAGGACCGGCCCAAGGCCGCGATATCGATGCCCGACCTCGGGCACGTCGCCGACGAGGTCATGCACTCCCTGCCCGACGCCGACGAGCTTCCCGGCGTCGGGTCCCTCATATCCGACGGCGGCAGCGGCGACCAGCGGTACGAGGCCGCGCCGCGGGTCGCCGACCAGGCGCCGCTCAGCCAGGCCGGCCTGACGGCCGAGGAGTCCGCGAACGGCACGACCGACGCGGGCGAGGTGCTGCGGGCCCGCATCCTCCAGCAGGCCGAGACCCAGCAGAGCGCCGCCGACGAGGCCGAGCGCGAGGCCGCCGAGCGGGCGGCGGCGCGCAAGGCGGCGGACGAGGCGGCCCGCAAGAAGGCCGCCGAGGTCGACAGGCAGCGGGCCGCCGAGGCGGAGGCCCAGCGGAAGGCGGAGGAGGAGGCCCGGCGCAAGGCCGAGGCCGAGCGCCGCGCGAAGCTCGCCGCGAGCTACGCGATGCCGCTCAGCTCGTACACGGTGACCTCCACGTTCGGACAGGCCGGCGACATGTGGTCGGCGAACCACACCGGCCTCGACTTCGCCGCCCCGACGGGCACGCCGGTCAAGGCGGTGCACGGCGGGACCATCACGCAGGCCGGCTGGGCCGGTTCGTACGGCTACCGGATCGTGCTGACGCTGCCCGACGGCACCGAGGTCTGGTACTGCCACCTGTCGTCCATGACGCAGACCTCGGGCGAGGTCTCCACCGGCGACGTCATCGGCCGGGTGGGCGCGACCGGCAACGTGACCGGCGCGCACCTGCACCTCGAAGTGCGCCCGAGCGGCGGCGCGCCGATCGACCCGATGGCGTGGCTGCGGGAGCACGGGCTCCAGCCGTAGCGCGGGCGGGCGCGGGCCCCGCGCCCTTCCTCCGCCCGCACGCCGGGGGCGCGCTCCCGCCGGGGGCGCGCTCCCGCCGGCGCCGCCGCGCGCGGGGTGGCGGGGAATAGGGGGCCGGGCCGTGCCGTTGAATTCGCACATGGTCGAACATGCGCAGAGCACGCGGACGCGCCGGATCGGCGACATCGAGGTCTTCCCCCTCTCGCTCGGGGGCAACGTCTTCGGGTGGGGCGCCGACGAGGCGCAGTCCTTCGCCATCCTGGACGCCTACACGGAGGCCGGTGGCAACTTCGTCGACACCGCCGACGTCTACTCGGCCTGGGTGCCGGGCAACTCGGGCGGTGAGTCGGAGACCATCATCGGCAACTGGCTCGCCGCGCGCGGCAGGCGTGACGAGGTGGTCATCGCGACCAAGGTGGGCGGCGGCTCGCCGGAGCGGCGCGGGCTGCGCGCCGAGGTGATCAAGGCCGACGTGGAGGCGTCCCTGCGCCGGCTGCGCACCGACTACATCGACCTGTACTACACGCACTACGACGACGAGTCGCTGCCGGTCGAGGACTTCCTCACCACCCTGGACGGCCTGGTCCGACAGGGCAAGGTCCGCCAGATCGCGGCCTCCAACATCACGGCGGCCCGGCTCGCCGAGGCCCTGGACGCCTCCGAGCGGGAGGGCCTGGCGCGGTACGTGGCGCTCCAGCCGCACTACAACCTGGTCTCCCGGGACACCTACGAGGGCGAACTGTCCCGCGTCGCGGCCGAGCGGGGCCTGGCGACGGTCCCCTACTTCGCGCTGGCCGCCGGCTTCCTCACCGGCAAGTACCGCCCCGGCGGCACACCGGAGGACTCGGTGCGCACCGCGTCGGTCCAGGGGTACCTGGACAGCGAGCGGGGGCCGCGGGTGCTCGCCGCGCTCGACGAGGTGGCCGCGGCGCACGGCGGCGTCGAGATCGCGACGGTGGCCCTGGCCTGGCTGGCCGCGCAGCCCACGGTGGTGGCCCCGATCGCCAGCGCCCGCACCCTGGAGCAGCTCCCGCCGCTGCTGGCCGTGGCCGACCTGGACCTCACGGCTTCGGAGATCGCCGCGCTGACCGAGGCGTCGGCCTGAGCCGGTAGCCGCCGGCGTCGCCGGGACGAGCACCGGTCCTCACCGCAGGCCACGCGCCCATGACGCCCACTGGCCGTGGTCGTACGCCACGCGTCCCTACGCCACGCGCCCGTGCCCGCGTACTCCGGCATCCGTACGCCGCCCGCCCGGATGCCGCCCGTCCGCGTGCCCGGGTCCCGTCCGGGCGCTCGGACGCGCCGCGCGCGGCGAGCGGACGGGGCGTCAACTTCCCTCGCACGGCCGCCGGTCGGCCGAACCCCGTACATGCGCCGACGAGGTGGAGCCCGCCGGAGCGGCCCCCCGCCGGGGGCCGGCTACCGGCCCGGTCGGGCGGTGGCGTGCGCGACGCGGGCCCGGGCCGGCGGGCGCGGAGGGAAAAACGGCCGCTTCGGTTCTCAACTCCGGGCATTTTTCGGGCAAAGAGAATGCGCCGATTCGGGCATCGGGGAAGGGGGCGCGGCGCCCATCCATAACTCCCCCATTGCCCAGGCATTACCCGCCGCCGAACGCCGCCTGGGCGCAGCGGGAAACCCTCGGCGGGCCGTGAGGTATTACGCGTCATTGCCCGCGATTACTCATCCGCTACTCGCCGACTACAGCGGGGGATTGTGCACGCGTACTAAGTCTCGTCAACCGGATGTGCTAAGTTCCGGCTACTCGATGGGGCTGCCGATGGCCGGCGCTGATCGACGTCTGACCAACGTCGAGCGGCTATTCACGCTGACTTCCCGGAAGCGTTCGACTACGAAAAGTGTGCGCTCGCCGGGCGTTTCTGTCGGCTTGGTCGCCCTGTTCAGGCGCATCGGCGGCGCGGCCGTCGACCTGAATCCAGGCAAGGGGAAGCCATGGGTCGCATTGTTCTCGTCATCAGTTCTCCCTCGCTGCACCGGCGCGTGGGCGACGCGCTGACGGCGCCCGGCTGGGGTGTCGCCTCCTGGACCAAGACCCAGCGCGGTCGGCTCACGCCCGCCGTGGACGTGGCCGTCGTGGAGTCCCGTGCCCTCGCCGCCGAACCCTCCTTCGCCCGCCTCGGAACCCGGGTCATAGCGCTGGTCAACGGCGTCAGCGACCCGTTCTGGCGCTCGCCGTCGCGGCAGTCGGTGGCCGGCGTCGTGGGCCGCGACGACCCCGACCACGGCTATGTGGCCGCCGTGCGCGAGGTGCTCAGCGGCCGGGGCTGGATCTCCCCGGAGCTGGTGCCCTGCGTGCTCGCCGGCCCCGGCGCGGCCCAGCGCCCGCCGGCCCCGCAGCCGCCCACCGCCGGCCGGCTCACCGGCCGCGAGGAGGACGTGGCGGTGCTCGTCGCGGAGGGCCTGTCCAACCCCGAGATCGCCGACCGGCTGAGCGTCGAGCTGAGCACCGTGAAGTTCCACGTCTCCAACGTGCTGCGCAAGCTGGGCTGCCGCAGCCGGGCCCAACTGGCCGCCGTCTTCCACGCGTACGACCGGAACGCGCGCGTCACCGCGGTGAAGTAGCCCGGCCGGGCGCGCCCGTGGCGGCGGCGTTCGGGTCAGCGGTCGGCCGGCGCCTCGCGGACGTCCACGATGGGCGCGTCCCGCAGCGCGGAGATCTTCGCGCGGAAGTGCACCAGGCGGCGCTTGGTGTCGATGGCGCTGCGCGGCGGCAGCAGCGCGAACGCCATGATCACGCGGGAGGCGTCGGCCGCGCCGTCGGTGATGGCGTCGTGTACGGGGCGGTCGCCGGTGATGTCGAGCACCGGGTAGAGCAGCGCCACCCCCTGCGACGGGTTCACCAACGACCCGGGCCGGCCCGCCTCGGCGATCAGCCGCTCGGCCGCGACCCGGTGCTCGAAGCCGGTGACGCGGCTGAACGAGTCGCGGAACGGGGCCTTGCTGCGCTGCGCCAGGGACAGCGGCGGCGAGTCGATGATGGTGGCCCGCAACCGGTCCCTGGCGACCAACTGCGGGGCGACCAGGAGCCAGTCGTCCACCCGCGCGAGCCTGCCGTCCAACTGCTTGAGGTAGGTCAGGTGCGGCTGGAACAGGTCGGGCCGGCTCCACTCCAGGCTCTCCAGGACGCTCACCAGCCTGCCGTGCCCCACCATCGTCGTGCGGGCCGGGAAGCGGCGTACCAGCGCGCTGGAGCTGTCCGGCGGGTTGGTGAACGGCACGTCTGCGCCGCCGAGTTCCGCCAGCAGCGGCTGCCAGCGCTGGGCGTTGCGGCGCACGGACGCGGGCTGGCCCGCGTAGGCCGCCGGCTCGATCCAGGTGCCGGGGGAGCGGATCTCGATGAGTTCGGCGTTGTACATCTTGTTGGCGCTCGTGGGCTTGAGCCACGGCAGGTGCTGCGCCACGAGCGGCGGCACCTGCGCCGGCGTGACCTGCGGCTTCCCGTCGATCAGCGGCGCGTACCGGTCCAGTTCGGCGCGGAAGCTCTCCTCGTCCCGGCAGACCGCCTCGAACGCGTCGTACAGGTCGATCTCCTTCCTTCCGTACGCCTCGCCCCGGCTGATGTACAGCCGCACCAGGTCCCGGTAGCCCTTGCGGAAGCCGAACCAGCGGCCCATCTGCATCAGCGTGTCGGCCTGCGTCGTGGTGCGCCGGTAGTAGGAGATCGTCAGGCCCTCGACGGTGAAGCCTCGGGACAGCTTCGCGCCGCCGACCAGGATCTTCCACAGGGACCGCTTGTCGAAGTCGGCGGTGCCCTGCTCGATGTCCTTGTCGCTGTTCACCACGAGGACGGGGTTCTCGTCGCCGCCGATGCGGATGTAGGCCGCGCCGATGTGCTCGGCCACCTCCGCGAAGCTGGCCGGGGTGGCGTAGCCGGCGTGGCGGGCGGCGGAGACGGGCGCGAAGTCGGTCTCGAACAGGGCGCGCAACCGGGCGTGCCCGATCGGGCCCAGATAGCCCGCGGAATGCCACATCGCGGTCAGCCGTTCGGCCAGCGCCCGGTGGTCGGCGGTGCGCACCGACTCGTGCACGAGCATCGTGTGGTGCGGGTACGACACGTCGCGCGGGTCGTGCCGCTCCCGGTAGAGCTTGATGGCCGCCGAAAGCACGAACGCGTCCATGGCCTGCTGGAGCGAGGCGCCGTCCGCCTCGCCCGAGGTCGGCGGGATATCGCGTACGTGCGCCTTGCCCTGCGAATTGGCGTACGTGCGCTCCGACCACGGAATTCCGGAATCGAGGTCGTGGAAGGCCCGAATGCCCATGTAGTCCGGGGGCGCCGGCAGCGAGACGATGAAGTCCTTCGGGAAGATGTCGGCCGTGTCGCTGGGGTCGATGAAGACATTGGCGAACGGGGTCGCCGTGTACCCCACGTACTGCGCCCGTGGCAACTGTGCCAACAGGCTGGAGACCAGGCCGTTGATGGCGGTGCGTTCGGCCTTGCCCTCGCGGAGTTTCCGGGGGTCGGAGGTGTTGACGGACGCCTGGTCGGATTCGTCGTCGATGATGAGGACGGGGATCTCGGCGAGCGGGGTGCGGATCTTTTTCAGGTCTCCCAGCAGTTTCGTCAATACCGTCTTGTTCTTCTTCACCACCATCAGCCGGGCCGCGCTGCGGTGCAGGTTGCGCGGGTCGTGCAGCGGCAGCGCGGGCTCCTGCTTCTCGAACTCCAGCGCGGTGATGCCCTGTAGGAGCCGCTTGTAGTCGTTGTCGCGCGTGGTCATCCGCATGATGTCGAAGGCGCCGAGTACCGACGGGAGCCCGCCGTGGGTGAGGAACCCGCCACGGTGCCACTCCGGGTCGTCCGCGTAGTCCGACTCGATCTCGTCGCCGCCGCGCAGGATGTTCTCGCGGCCGACCAGCTCCATGTCGAGCCGGCGCTGGGTCTGTTGGCGCAGCAGGTTCAGGGTGCCGGCGAGCACGATCACCAGCCGGTAGCCGGAGTCGATAGCCTTGGCGATGACGCCGGTGAAGTTGGCCGTCTTGCCCGACTGCACGTGCCCGACGACCAGGCCCTTGGACTGGTAGACGGTGCCGGTGGCCGGGTTCGCCAGCCGCTCCACCACCCGGTCGGTGGCCTCGTCCAGGGCCGCCAGCGCCTCCGGGTGCCACCCCTTGCGCTCCAACACCCGCTCGTACGCCGGCCAGTACCAGTTGCGGCTCTGCTGCGCGGCCGGCGTGTACCAGGGCGTGAACTCGGTGCTGATGACGGTCGGCGCGTCGGCCACGGCCACCGGGACCAGCTCGGTCAGCACCTTGCGGGTTCGCTCGTCCAGCGCGAGCAGCGCGTAGATGTCCGCGCGGCGCGCGTCCGTGCACGGCGGGGACGTGGACCACGCCGGGGCGCCGGCGAAGTCCCAGGCGGTGACCGCCCGCCGCCACAGCTCCACCAACGGGTGGCCCGCGTACCCGCCGAGCAGCCGGTCCCGGAACCCCTCCTCGGTGGTGTCGGGCGCGGGCGTCACGCCCTGCGCCCAGTAGCCCAGCCCGCGCGCCAGCGGCTGCGGCCCGGCCTGGCGCAGCGCGGCGAGGACGATGGTGTGCAGCCGCAGGGTGGGGTCGTCGCTCATGTCAGGCGCTCCGGGTGGTGCGGGGGGAGGCGGTGGCCAGCGGGGTGCCGCCCGCCGGCGGCGGACGGGTGGGCTGCCCGGCGAGCGGGAGCCCGTCGGCGGCGGGCGGCCGCAGCGCGTCGGGCGCGTCGGCGGCGTCCGGCAGGCCGGTCAGGTCCACGCCGTAGGTGAGCGCCACGATCCGCTGCCTGGCCTCGCCGGACAGCGCGGCCAGCACCTCGGGGCCGAGCCGTGGCACCCGCTCGTCGGCGGCGCTCACGACCAGCGGCGCGCTCCGCAGCGACCACCGCTCCGGGTCGGGCGCCGCCGCCAGCGGGCCCAGCCACTCGCACCGGGCCAGCAGCTCCGTCAGCCGCGGCCCGAGGTCCGGCGCGTGCTCGGCGACCTGTTCCCGCACGGAACGCACCCGCTCGGCCAGCGTGTGGCCGGCCGAGCCGCCCCGGGTGAACTGGAGGGACAGCAGCCACAGTGGCCGGTCGCCGGTCGGCACGAGCTGCGTGGTGCCCCGCACGGTGTGCAGCCGGCGCTCGCTGGCCGTGCTCTTGACCTCGACGTCGTAGCCGGGCAGCCCGAAGTCGTGCTCCTCGCTCGAAGGGCCGCGCCAGGACGCGACCGCCACCGGCCAGCCGAAGTGGTGCGCGAACCACTCCAGCGCGTGCAGCTCGCCCAGCAGCCCGACGCGCTTCTCCTCGCTGATGCCCCGGTTGCGCGCGAGCAGCTCGGTCCACGAGGCCAGCGTCTCGGTGAACGCGCGGGCCGGGCTGTGCCCCGCGCGCCGCACCCGCTCGGCCACGCCCTGGAGCAGGTCGTGGAAGTCGCGGAACAGCGCCCGCTCCGCCGTGGCGATCTCCAGCATGCGGCGCCCCTGGGCCGCCACCGGCCGGACCACCACCGCCGTCAGGCTCGACAGCGGCACCCGGTCACTCGGCTCCAGCGCGATGCGCAGCCCGGTGCGCGCCCCGTACGCGTCCACGAAGAACTCGATGCGCGGCTCGCCCGCCAGCGGGATGACGGTCGGCGTGCCGTCGTCCACGTAGCCGGCCACCGTGGGCCACTCGACGTGCGGAGTGCCGGCCGGTGGCGGCCCGCTCGTCACTGCTCGTCCATCCGGTCCAGTTCGGTGCGCGCGGCGGCGAGCAGGATGGACTGCCAGAGCTGGAGGTTGTCCTTCTCCCGCGAGCCGCTGTACTCCTTCTCGAAGACCTGGTGCAGCAGCAGGTAGAGCAGGGACTTGACCATGGGCGCGTCGTTGAGCCCGCCGCGCCGGCCGCCGAGCAGCGCGGGGCGGTACGTCTTGTTCAGCAGGATCGCCCGTTCCTCGCGGTCGATCGCGAAGAACACGTCGCTGCCCAGCTTCTCCCAGCGCAGCGCCACCGGCTCCTCGCCGGGGATGAGCGGCAGCTCCTCCTCGACGGTCCGCTTCACCTCGGCCGCCATGCCCTTGCCGGGCGCGATGACCGGCTTGCGGTCCACGCCGGCCCGCTTGCGCGCCTCGCGGTAGGTGGCCTCGGCCGCGTCCAGGTACTCCTTGAAGGCGTAACCCTCCGCGTCCGTCGCCTCGCCCAGGGCCGCCGCGAACGCGGGCGACGCCTCCACGCCCGCCTTCTTCACGGTCAGCCGGAACGCGTCACCGCCCTCCGGCGGCAGCTCGACCGCGACCCGGGCCAGCGCGAGGTGCGGCTCGGGCTGCCGAAACCCGTTCCAGCCGCCGGCCTGCACGAGCCGGTCGTTGCGGTAGAAGTAGAACCCCTGCTTGTCCAGGACGGTGCCGACCGCGCGGTACTCGTCCAGGTTCGACTTCGGCGTCCACACGTGCCCGGTCAGCGGCACGGCGCCGGCGCCCTCGACGTGGGCGGTGAACACCTTGGGGAAGCCGGGGGCGCCGGTGACGGGGTAGCCGAACGGGTCGAGGGACTCCACGCCGAAGTCCATGTAGACGGTGCGGGTCTGCACGTCCTCGACGGCGATGGTGATGTTGAAGTCGTCGCGGGCCAGGAACCGGTGCAGGAACAGCCCGAGGTGCAGGCCGAGCTTGGGGATCATGCGGGTCAGGTAGCGGTCCGTCTGGCCGCCCCCGCCGTGCTTGGGGAAGTCCCGTACGCCGTCCCACCGCACGATGGTGCCCTGCCAGGTGATGGGCCGGTCGTGATAGCGGTCCATGAGGTCCTGCGCGTAGCCGGACTCCACGATGTCGCACTGGAAGCTCTCCTTGGCCTGCGCGGTCACCCACCGCCGGCCCACCGCGCGGCTGCGCTTGGTCTTGCTGATGACCGTCACCGACTCGGCGTGGCTGAGCGAGGCCGACTTGAGGCCCGTACCGAAGACGCCGAGCGACTTCTCGCCGTACTCGCGCCGCCCGCCGACCGTCATGGCGACGTCGAGCGCCTCCTCGTCCATGCCGCGCCCGTCGTCCACGACGAGCAGGCTGACCAACTCGTCGCCGTTGCGCAGCACATGGATCACGACGTCCTTCGCGCCGGCGTCGATCGAGTTGTCGATCAGGTCGGCTAACGCGACCTCGAACCCGTATCCCTGACTGCTCAACGCGTCGATGAAGCGCGGGTCCGGCGGAAGCCGCTTGCTGCCGGTGGTGGGAACCTCGAAATGCCAGTCGCTCATGGCCTACCTGCCTCAGAAACACTGCTCGCAACGTTTCCCGCCCGGACGGAGGCGGTGGGGGGAAACGCACGCCGGAGGGTTCCTGGGATCGAGGCAGATCGTACCCGTCGGAGTGTGGAACAGGGAGAAGTCGGCGAAAGTCAGTTTTCGACACTTCGGGGCGCGGCGCGCGGTTTCCCCGTGGACAACGGCTGGCTGGTGAGGCGACTAGGACGCGCACACGGTCTCGCCCGCTCTTACCCCAGCCCACTACCAAACGTGCCTCTCCGGTCACGTTAGGCTTTGGTGATGCAGGGCTCTACGGCTCGAACAGGCAGCGGACGAGGCTGCTTATCCGCGGCACGGGGTTGCCAGCGTCACCTGAGTTGCTCACATGAGGACTCTCGTTGCTGCCTAGCCGGGCTGGCTAGGGCGGCAGTTAGTGATGACGGTGGCACTTCGAGAGGACCCCAGCGTGACGCGGATGGCATCGAGACACCGAGCGATGGTCTGGGGGGCGAGCGGGGTCGCCGTCGCCGTACTGGCCTTGGCCGCCTGTGCCACAGGCAGCGGAGACGGTGAGAGCGGAGGACCGCACAGCGAGGTGGCCGAGCGCGGTCGCATCGCCACGGAATCACCTGCGCCCTCCGCGTCCGGCTACGAGCCTCCGGATGAATGGTCCGAACCCAGTCGCTGGGCGGTCCTGCCTCGGGGCGAAGAGACGGACAGCCGAGGCCGAATGATCCGCTTCCCCCATACCGTTCAGGGGGCAGTGGCGATGCTGGTCAAGGCCAACGAGACTGAGGCCCAAGGGGAGCACAGCATGGCAGACGAGCTGATGGAGATCTACGACTCCTACATGACCAGAGAGTCCAACCGCACCGAAGAGTACAAGCGCAAGGCTGCGGATATCGCTGCGCGCAACGACGCGGCGCTACGCCAGTCCATGGGGCTACCCAATGACGGCAAGTTGCCGCCGGGGGCCTATATGCGCGCGACCGTTCTTGGCTTCCGGATCGTCGAGTCGTCCGACGATCAGGTCAGCGCCTGGCTGCTGAGCCGTGTCACGGCCAGTGCCGGCGAGTTGGAGGAGGAGCGAGTGTCGTATACCAGCAACGTGGCTGCTGCGCACTGGGAGAACGGGGATTGGAAGATCGGCCCCGACGACATGGAGCGTGCCGCCGAGGTGACGGAAAAGAGGTCGCGCCCGGCCATCGTCGCACCCGGGGATAGGCAGTTCAACGAAGCGGGGTGGACCGCAATCCGGCAAGCGTCGTGAAACGACGGGTTGCCGCATTCACGGATTCGGCCTGACCGTTGTTGACGCCTGGCTCGAACCAGCCGGCACCTGGCAGACCAGTGCCGTCGGCGTCTCACGCCAGATAGCCTAGTTGGCCCTCCGCAACGTCGTGGTCCGCGCGGCCATCGAAGTGACCGGTGAGCGCCATCAAGCGGCAGTAGCGAAGCCGCGTCATACCGCCGGGTGACCGCAGTCCGTTCGGTAGTGGGAAACGGCGTGTGATCTAGGCCGAGTAGGAACTGTCGCACAGAGACGGCGGGGCGAACAGGCTCCTCCTCTTTGCGCGAATGAGAGGGTGCTCCTGGTGCACGGTGGGCCGGGGCAGGGGGCGATTCGCCAGGAGGGCGGGGCACTCTGGGGCGTCGCGGCGCATACGGCGTGGGGAATGAGGGGACCTTCCCAAGGCCGTAACTACCCAGATCCGTTGGCCGGGCCAGCAGCCATGTCACGGCCGAATGACCGGTGCGGATCCACCGACCCGAAGGGTTCTCTCGTGCGTCCTGCGCTTCGCAAGCTGCCCGTGCCCGCACTCCTCGCCCTCGCGTCCCTCGCGCTGCCGTCCACCGCCGTGGCGGCCACCGCGCCCACCGCCCCCACGGCCGCCGTACGGGCCACCGCGCCCGCCGCCCCGGCTCCGGTCGCCGCCGGCACCACCTGCCTGGCGCACGACTATCCGAGATCCCGCATCGTCAACGTGGAGTCGTGCAACTCTTCGGACGCGCAGCACCGTTGGAGCAGAAGCGGCGAGTTACTCCGACTGTCCGCGCACTGGGACATGTGCCTGTCCAGCGACTATCCGCGCACCCGTGCGGTCAACGTCGAGTCGTGCAACTCCAACTCCACCAAACAGCGTTGGGCGGTCAGCGGCGAGCTGGTCTCCCAGTCCGCGCACCCCGGTATGTGTCTGGCCACCGACTTCCCCCGGACCCGCATCGTCAACGTGGAACCGTGCGACTCTTCCGATCCGCAGCACCGTTGGACGATCCAGGGCGAGCAGGTCAGCCTGACCTCGCTGTGAGCCACTGACGCGGCGCCGCCCCCCCGCTGGCGCGCGGGGCGGCGCTGGGCTGTGCTGGTCGGCGCGGCGCGGCGCGGGGCGCGGCGTGGGCGTCGCGTACGCCGGTGACGCGTACGCCGCAGGCCGGCCGGCCACCCGCGTTCGCTCGCCCAAGAGGTCGTCTGCCGTGGCTGCTCAACTGAACGTGCGTCGGTAGGTCTGCGGGCTGACGCCGGTGGTGCGTTTGAAGCGGTCACGGAAGGTGGTGGGGGAGCCGAACCCGACCTGGCCGCCGATGCGTTCCACGGAGTGCTCCGTGGTTTCCAGCAGGTGCTGTGCCTGGCGGATGCGGGCCCGGTGGAGCCACTGGAGCGGTGTGGTGCCGGTCTGGTCGCGGAAGCGCCGGATCAGGGTCCGGGTGCTGGTTCCGGCCCGCTCGGCGATGTCGGCGAGGGTGAGGTCGCGGGCCAGGTTCTCCCGTAGCCAGGTGAGCAGCGTCTCCAACTCGGAGCCCTGCGGTGTGGGCGCGTGGTCGTAGACGATGAACTGGGCCTGCCCGCCCTCCCGTTCGAGGGGCATGACGGACAGGCGGGCGGCGTCGGCGGCGACGGCCGAGCCGTAGTCACGGCGGATCATGTGCAGGCACAGGTCCGCGCCCGCCGCGGCGCCGGCCGACGTGAGCAACTGGCCGTTGTCGACGTAGAGGACGTCCGGGTCGACGTCGAGGTCCGGGTGGGCGGCGGCCAGCAGTCCCGCCGCGCGCCAGTGGGTCGTGACGCGCAGCCCGTCGAGGAGCCCGGTGGCGGCCAGCGGGAAGGTGCCCACGCAGATGGAGGCGATCCGGGTGCCGTCGGCGGCGGCCGACCGCAGCGCGTCGCGCACGGCGGGAGGGAGCGGGGCGGCGACGTCGGCGACGCCCGGCACGATGATCGTGTCCGCGTCCTGGAGGCCCGCCAGGCCCCAGTGGGCCCGCAGGGTGAAGGCTCCGGCGTCGACCTCGTCGCGCTCGGCGCACACCCGTACCTGGTAGCCGGGCCGCCCGTCGGGCAGGCGGACCCGGGAGAACACCTCGATCGGGGTCGAGAGGTCGAACGGGATCACCTGGTCCAGCGCGAGCACGGCAACCGTATGCATGGCCAGAACCTACCTCCCCACCTGCCTGCCGGACCGGGGTCGCCCTTCCCGAACGCCCACGTCAGCGCGGTTTCCACGCGAGGGGAAGGGCGTTGGCACTATTCCGTTGAAACCTGTCACTCGTGCCACTGGGCGAGCACCCGGGAAGCCGGTTGACTTCGGAGCGTCCCGATGGAAATCGACGCCGAAGGAACCGCGTACCCATGCACATCCAGGTCGTCAGCGGCACCGGAGGACGGACGTCGCGCGCCGTCGGCGCCCTCGACCCGGAGCGCGCCCACGCGGGCGGTGGCGCCGGAGACCGCCGTCGCCACCGTCAGCGGCGGCCTCGGCCGCGCTGCCCGCGACGGCCGCCGGCGTACGGACACTCCTGACCCCGCCCACCCGGGACCGCGCACTGACCACGACGTCGGTGCTCGCGCCGCGACAGCTCGACTGCGGCGACGCGGCCCGCCCCAGGAGGAAGAAGTCATCCCCTCATGAACCTCGTGTCACCAGTGATCGTCGGCATCGTCTACTGCCTGCTGATGTCCCTGATCAAAGAACCGTACCGACGCCACTTCAACGCGGTCATGGTGGGCGGGGCCGGCGCCGCCTATCTGAGCGGGGGCGGCTTCGGCCCGTGGGAGTTCCCGTTCGTCGCACTCACGGCCTACGTCGCCTACCGCGGCCTGAACTCCTGGAACCTCATCGGCGTCGGCTGGCTGCTCCACACGGCCTGGGACATAGCCCACCACCTCAAGGGCAATTCGATCCTGCCCTTCTACCACGACGCCTCCCTGGCGTGTGCCATCTGCGATCCGGTCATCGCCCTGTGGTGCTTCCGCGGCGGGCCTTCCCTGATCGCGCTCGCCCGCCGCCGGTTCCGGCCCGGCCGGACAGCGGACCACGCGCACGACCACGTCTCCGCCCCCTCCTGACCGGACCGCACCGGCACCGGGCGGCCGGCCCGCGAGCCGGCAGACCGCCCCCGCCTCCCGAGACGACGTCCCGGGCCGGCCGGGGCGGCGGGCCCATGAGCGCGGGCGGTGACACGTACCGCCCACGAGCGCGGGTGGTTGGCGTACCGCCCGCGAGCGCGCGGGTGGTGGCGTACCGCCCAGCTCAGACGGCGCGGGCCCAGACGGACGGTCGCCCCGGGCGGCGGACCTCCGCCGACTCGGGCATCGCGGGCCAGTAGTGGTCGGTGAACAGGCGGGCGACCAGCGCGCCCCGGCTGGCGACGCCGGCCTTGGTGAACACCGTCTTGAGGTGGTCGCGCACGGTGTGCGGCGAGATGAACAGCGTCGTGGCGATCTCCGCCGTGGTCAGCCCGCGCGCGGTGAGCTGGGTGATCTCCAGCTCGCGAGGGGTCAGTCCGTACGCCTCGGCGACCAGCACCGCCAGGTCGGCGGGGGTCGCCGGCTCGATGACCAGGGCCACCGGTCCCGGCCCGCCGCCGGCGCCGGTGAGGGACGAGGCGTGACAGGTCAGCCAGCGGCCCTCGGTGGTCCGGATGCGCACGCGGGCGCTGCCGCGGTCGTGTCCGGCGCTGACGGCGCGCGCCTGGAGCGCCGCGCCGATCACCCAGATGGGCAGCTCAAGCCCCAACGCCGTGGGGAACGAGGGCCCCTGCGGCAACCTGGCGAGGTGGTGCCGCGCCTCCTCGTTGACCGAGGTGGCCTCGCCGTTCTCGTCGAAGAGGATCAGGCCGGGCGCCGGCGAGTCGGTGCCGCGCGCGGTCACGGTCGGCCGGGCGAACGTCCGCAGCCGCTCGGCCAGCGGCAGCGACAGGCCGGCGAGCAGCGCGGTCTCCCGCGAGTCGAAGGACTCGGCCGTACGGAACAGGCTCAGCAGCCCCCAGGGTCGCTCGCCGATCTGGAACACCGCGCGCAACTCGTCGTGCATCCCCTGGTCCCGCAGCAGCCGCCGGAACCGGGAGCTGCGCGCGGGCAGGCCGCCGGTGGCCGCGCGCAACCCGGCCGCCGGCACGGCGGCGCGGGCCAACTCGCGGAACGGCAGGACGTTCTCTTCGAGGAGTTCGCTGCGCCAGTAGGCGGCGCAGCCCTCGCCCTGGCCCAGGTTCTCCACCAGCATCGGGGCGGTGATCAGGCCGGTGTCCGGGTCGGCGGCGGTCCACACGGCCGAGTCGAACGGCACCAGGCGGCGCAGCCGGGCCGAGACGCGGCTGAAGAGTTCCAGCGCGTCGCTCGCCTCGTCGGCGGCGGCCAGCACCGACTGGTGGTGCCGGTGGTGATGCCGGTGGTGATCGGTCACGCGTGTCCCCTCGCCTGTCCCCGGCCGCCCGCCGCCTCTGTCTCGGCCCCGCGCCGCGTCCGGTCCACGCCCCTCAGCCTGCCCTGCCACCCCACCGAAAAGAACCCCTCATCTGAGGGGGTCGACGCCCGCCGATCCCCCGGAAACGGGGGATGGGGCCGGCCGCGCGGAGCCGGCAGGTTCGGTGACGCACGCACACCGACCGTTCGGAGAGGAAGACCATGGACATCGCCATCATCGGGGGAGGCGCGGCGGCCGTCGGACTGCTGGACGCGCTGGCCACCCACCTGCCCAACGCCCCCGGCGCGACGGACGCCCCCGGGGCGACGGACGCCACCGCCGGCGGGATCGGCACCCTCACCGTCTTCGAGCCGTCGCCGCACCTGTGGCGGGGCCGCCCGTACGGTCCGGACCTGGCGGCCGTGCTGGTCAACACGCCGCCCGCGCTCATGTCGGTCCGCGCCGGGGACCGCGACCACTTCGCGGCCTGGCTCGGCCAGCGCGACGCGGACCACATCGACCCGCTCCTCGGCCAACCCCTCGTCCCCCGGGCGCTCTACGGCGAGTACCTGGTCGACTGCGCGGAGAAGGCCGTGGTCGCGCTCGGCGAACAGGGCCATCCGGTGCGCGTCGTACGGGCGCGGGTGCGGGAGGTCGCCGTCCGCCCGGACGCGCGGCTGGTGCTGCGCACGGACGAGGGGCGGGAGTACGCGGCGGACCGCGTGGCGCTGTGCGTGGGCGGCGGCACGCCCCCGGACCCGTACGGGCTCGCCGGCGCGGCGGGCTTCACGGCCGACCCGTACCCGCTCGCCGACTCGCTCGACGCCGTCGCCGCGAGCGACGACGTGACGGTCCTCGGCAGCGGCCTGACCGCCGTCGACGTCGTCGTGGCGCTGGCCGCGCGCGGCTACCAGGGACGGATCTCGCTCCTGTCGCGCGGCGGTGTGCTCCCGTACGTCTGGCAGCGCCCGACCGGCCGCCGCCCGACCCACGTGACCGTGGAACGCGTGGCGGAGCTGCGTGACACGCGGGGACACCTCGCGCTCACCGACCTCGCCGGACTGCTGCGCGCGGAGATGGCGGAGGCCGGGGAGGACTTCGACGCCCTCGCGGCCCACCTCCGCGCCACGCGTACGGACGACCCGGTCGAACGCCTCCGGCAGCAGCTCGCCGAGGTCGGCGACGCCCGGATCGGGCGCCGCGTGTTGCAGGAGACGGCCCACTCCGTCGGCCCGTACGCCTGGCGCCTGCTGCGCGAGCCCGACCGCGCCTGGCTGCGACGCCACCTGCGGACGGCCGCGAGCGTCGTCTCGCCCATGGTGCCGGTGAACGCGTCCGTCCTGCTGCGGCTCGCGAACTCCGGGCAACTCACCATCTCTGCCGGCGTGCGCGCCGTCGAGCCGGTCAACGGACGGTTCCGCATACGCGACGCCGACGGCGAGCGTACGGCGAGCGCCCTGGTCAACGCCGTGAACGCGGCCCCCCAGGCCGTCCCCACCGGGGCCCGCCACCTGGTCCACTCCCTGACCCACGCCGGCCTGGCCACCCCTCACCCGGCGGGCGGCGTGGTCCCCACCGACCCCCGCCTCCACGTGGTCGGCGACCTGGCCGGTGGCGGCCCGTTCCTCACGTCGAGCATCGCGGGCGTCACCGCGCAGGCGGCGCGGGTGGCGGGGGTGCTCGGGCGCTGAGCGCTCGGCGCTGTGCGGGAGCCGGGTGTACGGTGCGGCTCCGCCGGGGTGGGACGGGGTTGGACGGGTTGGACGGGTGGGACGGCCGGCGGTGAGCCGTTGTCAGCGCTGGTCGGCGTCGCGCCAGTAGTCGGGGAGCATCTCCGCGACCCACGGCGGGACGCTGACCGGTCCGCGCGGACCCATCTGCGGGAAGTACGGGGCGAGGTCGATGACGGGCGTTCCGTCGACGGCGTCGAGGTCGGTCACGTGCAGGTCGCGCCCTTCCACGCGGAGCAGGCGCGGGTAGGAGGTCGCCAACTGGTTTGGCCGGCGGTGGTTGCGGTGTACGAAGGTGCCCGTCGCCGGCCACCGGGGATTCCCGCGCGGGCTGCGGGCGTGCAGGGCCACATCGTCGGGTGAGGCACGGTGGAAGTGCCAGACCACGGTGAGGTGGGAGAACTCGCCCAGTCCCTGGAGGGTTTCCAGGGGATACCCGTCGTGCAGCCGGATGACGGACTCGACCCCGCCCTGGTAGTCGTCGCTCGGTTCCTGGTGCCCACCGATCACGGTGGCCACGGGGGTGACGGTGAGAGGGTGCGGCATTGCGGCTCCTTGGGAGGGGGGCGGGGGCCTGCTGGCGTGCTGGGCGCCTCGCGTGGCCGGGACGCGTTCGCCCCTCGGCCAGGCGGATCGCGTACCGGATGCTCGGTGCGGCACCACGACGCCTGGGGCCCCAGTGTTCAGGGAAGACCAGCTATGGCCAACCCCGTCCGCCGTACGCTGGCCGCGTCGCCGAGCACGCTGGGAGCACCATGACGAGGCACATCGGGCAGAACATCACCGAGCTCCGCAAGGTTCGCAAACTCTCCGTACGACAACTGGCCACGCGGATCAACGTCTCCGTCTCCAGCATGGAGAAGTACGAGCGTGGCACCCGAACCGTCCCACCAGGCGTCATCGCCCAGTTGGCCAGCGCGCTGGCGGTGGGGCCCGAGCGCATCACCGGGCAGCCGTACCTCAACGGTGCGGAGGCCGACGAACAGATCCAGGCCGTCATCCCGGACCTACGCCGCATCATGATCACGTACGACAACCCGGACGCGCTGTCGAGCGCACCACGCACACTGCCCGAACTCGCCGCTGAGGCCCGGACCGTGGCCCGGATGCGCCAGGACGGCCGGTACGTTCCCATGGGGCCGCTGCTGCCGGGGTTGCTGACGGAGCTGACGCACGTCGCGCTCGGCGCGCGCGGCGCGGAACAACAGCGGGCGTACTGGTGGCTGGCGCGCTGCTACCGGGCCTCCAACTCGCTGGCACACAAGCTGGGCTACCACGATCTGAGCATGACGGCGATCGAGCGCGTGCAGTGGGCGGCCGACCGGTCGGCCGACCCGTTGATGCAGGTGACGGCCGCGTACCTGAAGGCCGGAGCGATGCTCAGGGTCGGCAGCTTCCCGTCCGCGCGGCGGGTGTTGGAGGGGCTGGAGACCGAGGTCTCGCGGCTGGCGCCCGAGGAGTCGCTGTCCGACCAGCAACTCGCCGTGCAAGGGGCCATTCTCCTCAAGCTGGCCGTGGTGGAGGCCCGTGACGGCCGTCCGGAGCGGGCCGCGGAGCGTCTCGCCGACGCGCGCGCCGTGGCTCTCTTCATGGGGCAGCGCGACTCGGACCACTACGAGATGAGCTTCGGTCCGACGAACGTACGCATCCACGAGATCGCGGCACTGATCGACGGGGGCGACACGGAACGGGCGCTCGCCCGACTCGCGGAGTGGGGTGGTGAGCGGGGCAGTGACGAGTGGCAACCCGCGCGCGGCATCGCCGCCGAGCGTGCGAGCCACCACCACATCGACGTGGCCTCGGCCCACCTCGCCGAGGGCGACCGCGCCCGCTCCTTCGCCTCGCTGCGCCGAGCACGCACGATCAGCCCCCACCACACCCGGTTCCATCCCACGGTCAGGTCCGTGTCCGGCACGCTGGTGCGTCTCGACCGTTCCCGGGACGAGGAGTTGGCGGCGTTCGCGCGGTGGGCTGGGGCGTGAGGTCGGGCCCGGAGCCTCAACCGACCCAGTTCTGACCTTCCGTCCCGACCGCCCCATCAGCGCGGGGGCACCCGGAATGAACCGGACGGCGTCAACGCTCCCCCGTACGCTGGATATTGAGTGTTCGCACCCATCAAGGGGAATACATGATCAATCCATCTGGCATGACCACCGGGGAGCGGATCGCGTATTACCGCACCAAGGCGGGGCGTACCCAGGCCGCTGTCGCCGGGTTGGTGTCCCGTTCTGAGGACTGGCTGAGCAAGGTCGAGCGGGGTGTGCATCAGATCGACTCCCTGAGCATGCTGACCCGGATCGCCCGCGAGCTGGGCCTCGACAACGTGGGCGACCTGGTCGGACCGACCCTCGACGTGAGCCTGAGGAATGGCCCTGAACACCCGTCCGTGCCCTCGATCCGACAAGGGCTCAACACACCACCCTCACTGCTCGGGCTCGGGTTGCCCGGCGATGCTCTCACCGCGCGGCAGTTGGGCGAGCGCGTCGTGGAGGCATGGGAGATCTACGAGACGCAGACCGAGCGCTACGGTCCGGTCGGCGACATGTTGCCCGGACTGCTCGCCGAGGCGTACGCGACGCTCCGGCAGACGCGCGGCGATGACGACCTGTTGGCGACCCGGGCGCTGGTGTCACTGCTGCACCTGCATCAGGTGTTCCTGCGCCGGGTCGGCGAACGCAAGCTGTCGCTGCGCGCGGCTGACCGCGCGATGCAGATCGCGGACGAGACGGGCGATCTCACCCTGATCGCCGCCGCCGCGTGGAACGTCTGCGGCATCCTCACCTCAAGCGGTGAGGTGGCCGAGTCGCTCGAACTCGCCCGTCAGACCATCGCGCACTGCCGCCCCGGCGACGACGCCACTCCCGAGCACCTGTCGGCGTACGGTGCCCTGCACCTCGCCGCCGTGATCGCCGCTGTCCGCGACAGTAAGGCACCCACCGCATGGGATCTGCTCCGGTCGGCGGACTCGGTGGCTTCCCGACTGGGCTCCGACCGGAACGACTTCCACACGAGCTTCGGACCGACCAACGTGCGGATGCACGGAGTGCACCTGGCAACCGAGGAGGGGGACGTCAGCGAGGCGCTCCGACTGGCGGACGACGTCGAGGTGCCCGGGCCGGGTGGCGTCCTCCCGTTGGAACGCACCACCCGCTACCAGGTCGAGGTCATGCACGCGCACCGGCTCAGCGGCGACGACTTCGGCGCCCTGTGGACGTTGCGTCAGATCATGGAGCTGTCCCCCGAAGAGATCAAGTATTTCCCCCTGGTGCAGGGAACGGTGCAGACCCTGTTGAAGCGCTCGCGCCCGCAAATGCGCGCTGAGCTGCACCGCATCGCCGAGCACGTGGGCGTGCTGGCATAGGCACAGCCGGAACCACAAGCGACCCGGAATCTCCTGCCGGGTCGCTTTGCCACTACCGCTCTACGGTCAGTCACGTGATGGCGACGCAGCGAAAGCGACGAAGGAGTCACGTGACGGCGAACCCGTCAAAGGGCGTGCGCATCAAGCGAACCGGTCTGTTACGAAGGACCTCCGCGGGCCGGTTCGCCGTGCCTCTCTCCGTCGAACGCGATGGTGAACACCTCGGGGTCGCAGACCTGGTTCTGACGTACGAGGACGCGGCTGACCTCTATGCCGATCTTGGTCACCTCATTGCTGAGCCGTTCCCTCCCACACCAGACGAGCGGAGCGCTACATGACGACCAACCGCAGCCCCGAAGACCGCCTACGGCGGGCCGACCTCGCTGACGCCGCCAGCGGGTTCGTGCCCCCGCCCCCACCCCACGACTGGATTCCGCCTGGCGGTGGCGTTCGTTGGACGCGGGTGGGGGAGTTGGGGTGGCACAGCCTGACGCTGCCGTTGTACCTGGGCAACCGGGTGCTGTCGGCGCTCGGTGAGGCGGGTGGGGCGGTGATTCAGGAGGACGTGGAGCAGTGGCTCGCCTGGTTGATCGAGCCGGACTCGGCGGCCGTCCAGCACTTGCGCGACCACCCCGAGGTCACCCTCGCCGGTAACGACGACAGCTACCTCTTCGTCCCCGGCATGACGCGCGACCACACGGTGTGGTGGCGGGTCACTCCCACGTGTGACCGGTTGATCACCAGCGCCGAGCTGCTCGCGGACGCGTTCGCGGTGGTGCGGCCGAGGACGGGTGGTCGGCCGTGATCAACCTGGGTTGGGCTCCGCCGGTGGGTGGAGACGTGGCGTTGTTGCCGGCGGGCTGTGAGTGGGACGCGGTGCGCACCTCGACGGCTGTCGCGCAGGCCGCGTTTCCGATTCTGGACGGTACGGAGAACTGCGCGGCCATCGTGGACGCGCGGGCGGGGTGGGTCTACTGGTTGTTGCCGCCGGGGGAGCGGGGTGGGTTCGCGCACTGGGAGCGGCTGGGCCAGTACGTCACCCTGCTCGCGGCGGGCAGCGGCACGCACTACGTGGGGGTGCCGCCCTCGCATCGGCGTGCGGGGCCGGGGTTGCACTGGCGGATCACGGGGGAGTGGTCGGGCCGCTACCTGGCGCAGCCGTACTACCTGGGTGCGGTGTTGACCTCGGCCGTCTGTCTGGCGCATGGGCCTGGGGCGTTGCCGGGGCAGTGTGCGTGGTGTGAGCGGGAGTTGGACCCGGCGTACGCGGTGACCGTGCACGGCCGCCGCGCGGCCGGCGACGCCGCGCCCCAGCCGCTGTCCGTTCACCCGGCCTGTGCCCGCGCGGCCCGCCTGCGCGCCAACAGCCAGGAGCCGCGCGCGTGAACCACCAGTCTCGCCCGACCCGGCAGCACGGGCGGCGGCGTTACCGCTACGTCGAGATGACCCTGGCGCCTGATCCCGACGCCACCCCGTACACCGTCCACGCCACCTGCGCCACCTGCGGTGAGCAGTCACCCGTCCCCGAACCCACCGAGACCATCACCGGCATGCACCACCAGGCGCAACGCTGGTGCACCTCCCACGCGGCCCGGGACCATCCCGACGGGCGGCATCTGCGCTACACGGCCACCGTCACCCTCCACTGGCGCGTCACACCCAACGAGGACATCGGGCCGACGGCGCCGGCGGGGTGAGGTGTGGGGAGGGGGCGATGAGTCGTGCGGCACCAGCCGTTGCCGCAAGGGCCGGCGTGCTGGGTTGGCTGAAACGCCTTCGGCTCAACTTCGGTGCGTTCGACTTCGCTGTCACCCCGTCCGGGGACTGGGTGATGTTCGAGTGCAACCCGTCCGGTGAGTGGTCTTGGATTCAGAACAGAACGGGTCTGCCCATTGCCGCGGGCATCGCCGACCTACTGGCCAAGGGGTGACCTTGACGACACACACGGAACAGCGCGCTACTCAGTCGCGCACGGCGTTGGCCGACGCCCTGGAGGCCAGTGACCAACTGGTGGACCCGGTCTGGCGGAAGGCGTTCGAGGCCGTGCCTCGTCACCGGTTCGTGCCGGAGTGCTGGGTCCTCGCCGGTGGCGAGAGGCGGCACGTGAACTCTGCCGACCCGGACTGGTTGGACGTCGTGTACTCGGACGACGCTCTCGCCACACAGCTCACCGGTGGGGTCGCCACCTCGTCGTCAACGGCGCCCGGCCTCATGCTGGTCATGCTCCAGGCCCTCGATGTCGCGGACGGTCACCGCGTGCTGGAGATCGCGACCGGCACCGGCTACAACGCGGCGCTCCTGTGCGAGCGGCTTGGTAGCCAGCGGGTTGTCACGGTCGAGGTCGATCCGGTGTTGGCCCGACTGGCGGAGACGCGGCTGCGGAGCAGCGGATTCGACCCCCTGGTGCGGGTCGGGGACGGCCGTGACGGTTGCCCGGCCGGAGCCCCGTACGACCGGCTGATCGCTACCTGCGGTTTCGCCACCGTGCCCGCCGCGTGGTTGGCACAGGTGCGGCCCACCGGTCTCATCGTCTGCCCCGTCGGCTGGGGGACCGTGCGCCTGGTCGTCACCGATGACGGCCGCGCCGCCGAGGGACGGTTCCTGCCGGAAGGCTCGTACTTCATGGCCGTACGGGAGGCTGGCGCCACCGGCGCCCCGGCACATCCAGGCAGGCCGGGCACCGCGCGTACACGCGCCACGGACCTGGATCTCACCGATGTCACCTCGGACGAGGCGTTCCGTTTCGTGCTCTCTCTCGTCGCGCCGGAGACGGTGCTCTCCTGGGAGCGCGCTGACGACGGGCAGGTGACGGCCGTGGAGCTGTGGGGCGGAGACGCGGCGTGGGCGCGCGTCAGCGGCGGCACCGTCCGCCAGACCGGGCCGCGTCTGCTGTGGGACGCGGTGGAGGCGGCGTACGCGTTGTACGTCGAGAACGATCGGCCGGGCCGGGAGCGCTTCGGCGTGACCGTGACCGCCGCAGGGCAGCGCGTCTGGCTGGACACGCCCAGTCGTCCGGTGCCGGTCGTGCCCGCTGTGGTCTAGGACGGCTTCCCCGTACCCGTTCCAGCACCCCGCCCTACGACTGCCCCGGCTGCTGCTGCCCGTTCCAGGCGTTCGGGGGCCCGTACGGACCGTGCGGCCCCTGCGGGCCGGGCCCGCCCCCGTACGCGCCCTGCGGCGGCGCGCCCCACGGCGGGCCCGCGTACGGCGGCGGGTACGGGTGCTGCTGCCATGGGCCCGGGACGCCTGGGCCAGCCGGGCCAGCGGGAGTGCCGGGGGCGGCCTGCCCGCCCGGTGGCGGGGCCCAGCCGGGGACCGGTGCGGGGGCGGTGGCGTGGGGCCAGGCCGGGGTGGGGTGGGGGCCGGGCGGGGGCCAGCCGTATGCCGGGGCCTGGCCGTGCAGAGGGGCCTGGCCGTGCATCGGGCCCTGGCCGGGCATCGGGCCTGGGCCGTGCAGGGGGGCGGCCGGCAGGTAGGCGTAACCCGGTGGGAGGCCGTACGGCCACTGCCGTGGGGGTGGCGGGGTCGGGACGGAGAGGGCGGCGTGGGCCAGGGCCGGCTGGGCGATGTCGCGGCGTTGCCAGAGGCGGTCGAGGAGGGCCTGTTCCCGCGTGGGGAAGTTGGGGCCCGCCGTTCCCCGGTAGGCGCGGTGGCGGAGGAACGCGAGGGAGGTGGCGCTCGCGATGTAGTCCGCCACCGCCTGCGCCGCCGCCGGGCCCCGGGTGCGGCGGGCGAGGTCGCGGGCTATGGCCCGGGCTCGCATCGAGGACAGCGCGATCGGCTCGGGCGGCGTTATCCACCCCGTCGCCTGGTACGCGGGGAGCTGGGCCCGGATGGTGCGCAGCTCCTTGCCACGGGACCAGATCGTGAACCAGGTGAGCAGCGCGAACAGCGGCACCATGCACAGCCCGTACACCGCCAGGAAGCCGTAGCCGCCCATGGACGCCGAACCGTTCCACGCGCCGTGCAGCACCATCGACAACAGCAACCCGGCGATCGGGATCAGCACCCGCCGGGTGCGCTGGCGCAGCGGGCGGGCCGCCGCGATGCCGAAGCCGATGCCGGTCACCGCGGTGAACAGGGGGTGCGCGAACGGCGACATCACGGCCCGGATGAAGAACGTCGCCGCCGTCGTCGACTGGAGTCCCGAGTAGCCGAACTCCTGGTCGCTGACGAAGGCGTTGCCCAGGTAGAGGATGTTCTCGGTGAACGCGAAGCCCGTCGCCGTGATGCCGGCTATGACCACGCCGTCGACGACGCCGTTGAAGTCGCGCCGCCGGTAGAGGAAGAGCAGCAGTACGGCGGCGGCCTTGGCGGTCTCCTCGACCACGGGCGCGACCAGCGTCGCGCCCCAGGTATCCCGGTCGGCCGACGATGACTCCACGACGGTCGTCATCAGCCAGTCGGTGGCCAGGCTGTTCGCGAGCAGCGCGACGAGCGTCGCGGCGCACGCCCCCCAGGCGAACGCGAACAGCAGGTTGCGCCAGGGTTTGGGTTCCACGCCGTCAGCCCAGCGGAACGCCGCTACGAGCAGCGGCACGGGCAGGATGGCGAGGCCGAGGCCCACCAGGAAACCCTCGGTGCCCGTCTGCTCGCGGACGAGGGCCAGGATGACCAGGCCGGAGAGGGAAAGCAGCACGATCAGCGCGGCGGCGCGCAGCGCCCGGCTGTGGCGCATCCGCTCCCACTTCTCCCGACAGCCGGCCCACGTCCGCTGCCACCGACCACCACCGTCGCCGCCGTCACCGTGCGGCGCCGCCGCCGTAGCCCCGTACCCGTACCCGTATCCGGCCCCGGGTTCGGTTCCGTACGCGGGTGCGTACGGAGGTGGGGCGGGGGCGTGCGGTGGGGTCGGTGGTGGTGTCGGGATCGGGGTCGGTGGTGCCGGTGGCGCTGGTGGTGCGGCTGCTGGTGCGGCTGCCGGTGCCGGTGCCGGTGTGGCGGGGGCGGCCGTCTGTTGTGGCTGCGGCTCGGGCCGCGGTTGCGGTTGCTGCCCGGGCTCGGGTGCCGGCTGGGGCTGCGGCTCGGCCGCAACGGGCTGCTCCGTCGCGGACTGCTCCGTCGCGGGTTGCGGCGGTTCCGCCGCCGGCGGTGGCGTGACGGGGCGTGGTTCGGCGGGCGCGGGGTGTGGCGGCCGGTCTTGGTCGGGCCGTGGCGCGCCGGTCTCGCGCGGGACGGGTGGTTCGGCCCGTACCGCGTCGGACTGCTGCGCCCCCTCGGTCACCCCCTCCGGAGGGGCCGCGGCCGGGTGGCGGCTCGCGTGGTCCGGTGACGCGGGGTGGTGCGGGGACGAGGACTCGTGCACTCGGCGACCCTAACGAAGGGGGCAGTGGTGGCTCTCCGGATTATGCCCGGCCCCTCACGGTCGTGCGGGGTCGTCTCCGGCGTCGGCGTGAACGGGCCGCGCGGGCTCGGCCGCGCGCTCGCCCGCGTGCCCGGCGTGCGCGTCGTCGGCGCCGGCCGGTAGGGCCTGGACGCGCCGGAACAGCAGGTCGTGCACCGGGTGGCCCTTGTCGATGCCCTGGCCCTCGAACTTGGTCAGCGGCCGGAAATCAGGGCGCGGCGCGAATCCGCCGTCGGCCTGGGTGTTCTCGAAGTACGGGCTGGCGGTCAGGACCTCCAGCATCTGCTCCGCGTACGGCTCCCAGTCGGTGGCGCAGTGCAGCAGCGCGCCGGGGGCCATGCGGGACGCGGCGAGCGCGAGGAACTCGGGCTGGATGAGCCGCCGCTTGTGGTGCCGCTTCTTCGGCCACGGGTCCGGGAAGTACACGCGCAGCCCGGCCAGCGCCTCGGGCTCGATCATCTCGCGGAGCAGGATGATCGCGTCGCCGTTGGCCACCCGTACGTTGGTCAGGCCCGCGCGCTCGGCGAGGGCGAGCAGGTTGCCCTGGCCGGGGGTGTGCACGTCAGCGGCGAGGATGCCGGTGCCGGGGTCGGCCGCCGCCATCCGCGCCGTGGCCTCGCCCATGCCGAACCCGATCTCCAGGACCACCGGCAACGCGCGGTCGCCGAAGAGTTCGCCCAGGTCCAGGCGGCGCATCCCGTCGATGTCGAGCCCCCACCGGGACCACAGCCGGCGCAGCGCCTCACCCTGGCCCGGGGTCACCCGGCCGCGGCGCGGCCGGAACGAGCGGATGCGCCGCTCGTGGTGCGACCCGGCCGGATCGACGGCCGGACCATCGGGGAACCGCGTCATCCGCGTGGCCCCCGCCGCGCCCCCGCTCGCGGCACCGGCCGCGTCGGGATCGTCCGATGGGCGCGTGCTCCCTGGGACGGGTGGGGCATGCGGGGTGGGCTGCTGGGGGGCGGTGTGGTTCTCGGACACAGTGGTTCGATTCTACGGGCCACCCCGACCAGCCCCGTCCGGCCACGGAGCCCGCTCCCCGCGCCCCTGGAACGTCGGAATCCGCACGGCCCGCTCACCGTCCTGCCGTCCTGCCGGCCCGCGCGTCCCCGTATGCCCCGCGCCGAGCCCGTCACGGAGCGGTGGCCCGTCAGAGCGGGCGCGGGAGGCCGAGGCGGACGCGGGCCGTTCGCGGCGGCGGACTCCGGACGCTGACGGTCCGGGCCGGTCCGGACACGGACGGTCCGGGCCGGTCCGGACACGGAGACTGCCCTCGCGGGCGTCCGCCAGTACCTTCCGGGCCGCGCGCGACGGGCGTATGCGTAGCGGGGGGAGATCACGTCACGCCGACGGAGGGAAGTCCCATGCGTTCCCACGAGCCCGACAGGGCGCAGCAGGGCGCTCAGCCGCGCCGCGCTTCGGCCGTCCGCTCGCGCGGGGCCCGGCCGGGCCCCGTCCGGCCCGCGGCGGGCGGCCTGGAGAAGGGCGCACCACTGGCCCTGCCACACGGCGCCGGGAACGCCGCGGTGCTGCGTGCTCTGGAGAGGGGCCAGGACACGCACGACGACGGAAGCGACCACGAGCGGGCGACGCCGCCCTCGGTGCGGCGTTCAGCGGTGCACGAGGTGCTGCGCTCGTCCGGGCGCCCACTGGAGGAGCCGCTGCGGGCGGAGATGGAGGCGCGGCTCGGCGCGGACTTCTCCGACGTGCGTGTGCACACCGACACCGCCGCCCGGCGCTCCGCGAAGGAGATCAACGCGCGGGCCTACACCTCGGGCAGCCACATCGTGGTCGGCGAGAGCGGCGCGGACAAGCACACCCTCGCCCACGAGCTGACCCATGTCATCCAGCAACGCGCGGGCGCGGTGGCTGGCACGGAGACCTCCGGGGGGCTGCGCCTCAGCGACCCGACCGACCGGTTCGAGCGCGCGGCGGAGGCCAACGCCGCCGCGGTGATGCGCCGCCCGGTCCCCGCCGCCGGGGCCGCGCACGGCGCTGTCCACCCGCCACCGTCCGGAGGTGGCGCGGCGGTACGGGACGCCTCGGATCACGCTGCTTCCGTGCAGCGGACGCTGACGTACCAGGGCAAGGAGCTGACACTGGAGGAGGCGCGCGGGCACGTGCGTGCGGCCCAGACGGCGGACCCCACCCCGTCCGAGACCAAGGCGTTGAAGGCGCTGATCGAGGACCCGGCACAGAACCGCGACCTCAGCAGCGGTGTCGAGCTGGTCCGGCTACTGAGGGCCAATCTGCGCGCCGAATGGGGCCTGACCCCTGAACAGGTGGATCTTTTCGACAGGTACCAGGGTGGCGAGTACGCGGGGTGGAACAAGGCGCTGCGCAGTGGGGACGTCATCAAGCGGTACGGGGTGGCCGAGCAAACGTCCACAATGATCCAGGGTCTGGCACGCATCGCCAAGACCGAGCAACTGGTTCAGCGCACGCTGTCCTTCGAGACGCGCGAGCAGTTCACTGCCTACGCCAAGCAGTTCGAGGAGGGCAAGGAGTACACGGCGGTGCAGTTCGAGTCGGCGACGCGGCGGCTCGGCGTGACGCTGGACCTCCCGGGCAAGCCCGTGTACGTGGTCGCCTTGCGCATCGACGCGCAGGGGTTCCACGGTGGCGAGATATCGTCGGCGATCAACGTGGTGCAGAAGAGCGAAGGTGAGACGGTCTTCCCGCCCGGCACCAGGTTCAAGGTCACCAAGGCGCCCGAACTGCCTCCGGCGGGACAGGAGTTCACCACCACAAGCCCGTTCAAGGCGACCGCCGAGATGACCGAGCTGCCGGAGCTGGACGACAGCAAGCAGCAGATGCCGACCAAGGAGCAGTACCGCGCGGCCACCAGGGCCGCGCTGGGTGGCCCGGGGCTGTCCAGCGGTCCGACCCCGACCGCGAAAAGTGCCAGGCAAGGGTCCTTCTGAACAACGTCGCGGCGCGCTTGGTGCGAGACCCCGGCCATGGGAGTCGTCGAAGCCAGAGGTCTCGACGCCGCCGGGTGCGAGGTCGGCGACGAGGTCGTGGGCTACCTCCGCAAGGACTGGGTGCGGCACGGCTGCTACGCCGAACTCGTGTCCGCTCCCGTGCGCGCCATCGCCAGCGAGCTCGCGTCCCTCGACTGGCTACAGGCCGCCGGGCTGCCGCTGGCCGGGCTGACGGCCTACCAGGCCGCCCAGCGACTCGGCATCGGCGGGGAGGACGCTGTGCTGATCCACGCGGCTTCCGGCGGAGTCGGCTCGTTCGGCGTGCGGATCGCCGTCGCCCGTGGAACGCGCGTCATCGGCACTGCCAGCGCGCACCACCACGCCTACCCCAGCTCGGACGACCTCGCCGCGCTGTGCGCTGAGCCCTGGCCGCCGTGGGTCGCCGCGCGGTCATCGACGCCGTGATCGAAGCCGATACCGGCTGCTATCGCCCCGCCGGCACGCGAGCCGAGCCGGGGAACCGGCCGGCGAGCGCGCCCACCCGCCCGAGCGACCGGCGCCTACCACCGCGACCAGGCTCACCCGCCGTACGAAATGCGCGTGACGGCTGTGACAAAAGTGGCCTCGTGAGGCGAACATAGACGGTGCACTTGTCAGGAACATGTGCGCCGGTGAGGCCGGCAGGAAGCGAGCATACGGGGGCGAGGGAATGGCCTGGGAGAGACTTGACGTACCGGACGCGCCGGTGGGGGCCCGGCGCGGGGCGCTGTGGTTCAGCCCGCCGCCCGAACGGCGGCCCCTGCCCACCCTGTCGCCGTCCCGGCCGCGCCGGGCCCGCCTGTTGACCGGGCTGATCACCGGGGCCATCGCCACCACGCTGCTGTGTGCCGCCGGGGACGCGTTCGGCGAGGAGCGTGCGGAGCGCGGCCCACGGGTGGGCGGCGGCCACGTCCAGGAGACCTCGCCCCACTGACCCCGCCTCTCCCACGCGCACGCGGGACCGTGGCCGTGCCCGTACGCGGAGCCGTGGACGTACGTGGAGCCGTGGCCGCACCCGTGCGCGTGGCCGTGCCCGTACGCGCGACCGTGCTCGCCGAACGGGCCCCGGCCCGCGCGGGCCCGCGCGCGTCAGATGTGGCGCAGGGCTCGGCGGGCGACCTCGCGGCCGATGGCCAGGGAGGCCGTCGCCGCGGGGGAGGGGGCGTTGAGTACGTGCACCATGCGGGGCGACTCCTTGAACAGGAAGTCGTCGACGAGCGTGCCGTCCGGCAGCAGGGCCTGGGCCCGCACGCCCGCCGGGGCGGGTATCAGGTCGTCGGCCGTGACGTCGGGCAGCAGCCGGCGCACCGCGCGGGTGAAGGCGTGGCGGGACAGCGAGCGGTGCAGCTCGCCCATGCCGTACCGCCAGTGGCGGCGGGCTATCTGCCAGGAGCCCGGGTACGCCAGCGTGCGGGCCAGCTCGCCGGGGCGCACGGTCAGCCAGTCGTAACCCTCCCGGGCCAGCGCGGGCACCGCGTTGGGGCCGATGTGCACGCTGCCGTCGATGCCGCGGGTCAGGTGGACGCCGAGGAAGGGGAAGGCGGGGTCGGGCACCGGGTAGACCAGGCCGCGCACCAGGTCGGCGCGGGCTGGGCGCAGCTCGTAGTACTCACCGCGGAACGGGATGATCCGCATGCCCGGGTCGTCGCCCGCCAGGCGCGCGACCCGGTCGCTGTGCAGGCCGGCGCAGTTGACCAGGGCCCGCGCGCGCAGCACCTCGCCGGTCGCCGTGCGGACCGCGACCGCGCTCGCGCGCCGGCCGATGACCTTCACCCGCGCCCCGTACCGCACCGAGGTGCCCGCGTCCTGGGCGAGCTGGGCGAGCTGGGCCGAGACCGCGCCGAAGTCGCAGATCCCGGTCGTCCCGATGTGCAGCGCCGCGCGGCCCCGCACCCGCGGCTCGTGCGCGGCTATCTGGGCGGGGCCCAGCTCGCGCACGGGGATGGCGTGCTGCCGGGCGCGCTGCGCCAGCGCGTGCAGCCGGGGCAGCTCACAGCGGTCGGTGGCGACGATGAGCTTGCCGGTGACCTCGTGCGCGATGCCGTGCTCGGCGCAGAACTTCACCATCTCCGCCGAGCCCTGGAGGGCGAACGCGGCCTTGAGCGAGCCGGGCGGGTAGTAGACGCCGCTGTGGATGACGCCGCTGTTGTGGCCGGTCTGGTGGCGGGCCGGGCCGTCCTCCTTCTCCAGCACGACGACCCGGGTGCCCGGCGCGGCGCGCGTGATCGCGTACGCCGTCGACAGGCCGATGATCCCGCCCCCGATCACCAGCACGTCAGCGTCGTACCTCACCACGTCACCTCCCCTACGCGTCCGATCGTCGCCCCGCACGCCCGGCTCGCGCGGGCCGGGCGGCCCGAACAAACCAGGGCATCCGCACACACGCGGCGCGAAACACCGCCGCGACACCCGCCCACATCACCGACGCTCACCATCATGACCTGCGCCACTGACAACCGGCCGAAACCAAAGCGGCGCTTGCGTTCCGACCGGGTGTGCGAAAGGCGACGCGTGGGTGACGGGGCCGTGTCCGCCCGTCCCGCCGCGAGGGCCACGGCGGGGCGATCGGCCGGCGGCCTGGCGTGCGGCCGGGCCCGGGCTCACGCCGGGGCGACCAGCAGGGGCCGCGCCCGCTCGCGCAGCTCCACGACGCGCGGCTCGTCACCATAGGGTTCCAGCCGGTGCAGCAGGTCCCGCACGTACTCGGTGGTGCGCGCCGACGAGATGCGGCCGGCGACCTCCACCGCGCGGGTGCCGGCGGCACAGGCCGCGTCCAGGTTGCCGGACTCCAGTTCGGCGACGGCCGACACGACGAGCCGCAGCCCGTGCGAGCGCACGAACTCCTCGGTCGGGCAGGCCAGCGCGCGTTCGGTGAAGCGGCGCACCTGGCGGGGAAGTTTCAGGTCGCGGTAGCACTCGGCCGCGTCGGCGGCGAACCGCTCGTAGGAGTAGAAGTCCAGCCAGGACGGGTCGGGGTCGCCGTCGCGGGAGCGCTCAAGCCAGCCCTCGGAGGCGCGCAGGGCCGCGCCACACGCGGGGCCGTCGCCCGCCTTGGCCTGGGCGCGGGCCTCGACCAGCCGGAAGAAGCTCATGGTGCGCGCCGTCGCCAGGCCGCGGTTGCGCTCCAGGGCCGCCTGCGCCAGGTCCACGCCCTCGTCGGCGAAGCCTCGGTAGGTGGCCTGCAGGCTCATCGACGCGAGCACGTACCCACCCAGCGGCACGTCGGCCGCGCCCCGGGCCAGCCGCAGCGCCTGGATGTAGTAGCGCTGCGCGGCCTCCTGCTGGCCGGTGTCGAACGCCATCCAGCCGGCCAGCCGGGTCAGCTCGGCCGCGGCACCGAACAGCGCGCGACCCACCTCGTCGGTGTACGCGCCGAGCAGCAGCGGCGCCGCGTCGACCCGCAGGCACTCGGGCACCATCGAGGAGCGCCAGTCGCCGCCCCCGTACTTGGAGTCCCAGCGCCGGGCGTCCTCGGCGGCCTCGCGCAGCTTCTTCACGTCGCTGTGCCCGACCCGCTGCGGCGCGCCGTCCTGGCCCGGGACCGTGTGCTGGTGCAGGTGAGCGGGCTGGTGCGGAGGGTGTGGCGGGACGGGTTGGCCCTGTGGGGCGGGCTGGGCGCGCGGCGTGGAGGGGGCGCGCGAGGCGGGCGCGGCGGGCTGGGCCGCGGGGGCGGGCGCGGTGCGTGGGGTGGGCGGCGCGGTCTTCGGTTCGCGGGCCACCGAACTGTCGGCGGGCGATATCAACCAGCGCGAGGCCGGCGTGGCGTAGGCGGTGACGGCGAACGATCCGGCCAGGCTCTGCCAGATGCCCCCGCCGCCGCGCCGACCGGCGAGATCCAGCCGGTACAGATCCGTCGCGGAGCGCACCGCCTGGCCGATATCGCGCGGAAAGGCCAGGCCCACCTCGGGCGCGGGATCGGCGTCGGCGAGGCCGATCTCGTGCAGGGGGACGGGGCGTCCGAGCTTGCTCGCGATGGCCGCCGCGATCAGGTGCGGGGCCGCTCCCTGCGGCACCATCCCCTTCGACACCCATCGGGCCACCGACGTCTTGTCGTAGCGGAGGGTCAAACCCCGTTGCGCGCCGAGGTCGTTGACCCGGCGCGCGAGCCCGGCATTGCTGATTCCCGCGAGGGCGAGAACCGTGCCGAGCTTCTCGTTCGGCCCGCGTAGCTCCCTGGACATGCGCACCCCTCGACAGCACCCGACGGCCGCCCCGGCATAGGCACGGGGCATTCGTAAACCCAGCGTAGTTCGCCGCATCCCGACCGTTAAGGGCCGCTGTCTTGGATGGCGGGATTGTGGTCCGTTACGGCGTGCGAGGTCTGGCGTGTGCTCCTGTCATGTGTGGCCGTGCGCCCGGCCGTGCGCTCTGCCCGCTCCTGAGTGGGAGCGCTTCTCTTGGGGTGCGTGGGTCGGCCCGCTGTGCGCTGGCTGAGTGGGCTGGGGGACGCCGCCGCCTCATTCCCCGCGGGTGGCGGAGCGGTCCGAGAGGCGTGGTACGCCTCTCGGACCGCCGCGGCGGCCCCGCCGCGCGCCGCGATCGACGGCGCGGCCCGGGCGGTCGGCCCGACCGGGGTGGAGGGCGCCCCGAACGCCGCGATGAGGTTGGCCGATTCACATCCCCGGCGGTTCCGCCGCGCCCGAGGTGCCCGGGGCACCGCCACGGATTCCGCTTAGCGTCGACCCGGAGCCCACGCCGCGCCGGTCAGGCGCCCGGCGGCGCCCGGTCGCCCGCCCTCCGCACCCGGCCCCGCGAGGCGCTGCCCGCGGTCGGCGCGGTGCCCGCCGGCATCGATGTCCGTGCGTCTCGGGCCATGGTCGCCCCGCCCGCCGGCCGCCGCCCGAGCGGCCCCCGAGGCCCGGCCGGCCCCCGCCCGCAAGCCTCCTCGGGCCCGGCCGCGCGGCCCGTACGCCGCCTGCCGCGCACCCCGCCCCGGCGGCTGGCCCCGCCCCCGCGCCGGCCGCCCGGGGCCCGTGCCGCGGCGGAGCGACCTCTCCCGAACCAAACCGCCGCCGCGCCCCGTTGAGCCGCTCCGGGCGCGCGCCCGCATGCTCCGCTGTCCCTCCGCTTCGGCCTCGCCCGACCGATGGGTGAGCACACAGCGTGACGAAGAGGCCCCGCTGCGGGGTGGTGGCGGGCCTTCCAGATGGCGCATGAGTGACCGGATTTCGACGGGAGTTGGCCCCGACGTGGTGGTGACGTGGGCCCGGGTTCGCCTGTCGCTCGCTTTGCTGGGCTCGGCTGTGAGGGCTCGTACCGCGTCCCGCCCGAATCGCGTGGACGTGGCAGCATTGGCCTCGACGGAGAGGCACCACGCGGTGGTGGTCGGCCCGTTGGGGGAGTGGCCGCGCGCTCCCGGCGCCCGCGTGTTGGCTCCGGCGATGCGGAAAGCGCGGGCTTACTGTGCATGATGGCTGCTCCTTCTTAGTTGTCCACAGCCTGTGGAGGCGGCGATGCGGTGGTTGGTGGGGTGGGGCAACATCGCCTCGGGGCCCTCCCTCGCCCGGAAAGGCGCCCTGCAACCGGTCGGCGCCCAGCTCATCTGGGGTGACCTCGATCCGTTGTGGGCCGTCGGCGACTGGCGCCCCGACGAGGTCCGCGTCGTGCACGCCGACGGCGCGGCGCGGCTGGCCGTGCTCGGCTGCTGCGGCGCCAGCGACGACGAGCTGCGCACCGGACTGCTCGCGGCCCGGGGCGGCGCCCTGCGCCACCTCACCGCCTGGCCCGGCAGCTACACGGCCGTCGCCCAGATCGGCCGCCGCCTGACCATCGCCGGCGACCTGGCCGGCGCGCGCCCCGTCTTCTACACGCCCTGGGAGGGCGGCACGGCGTACGCGACGGCCGCGCTGCCGCTCGCCGACCTCATCGAGGCCCAACTCGACATCGGCCACCTCGCCGCCCTGCTGGCCTGCCCCGACTCGCCCGAGGCGATCGGCGACGGTACCCCGTACCAGGGCGTGCGCCGGGTACCGCCCGGCCACGCGCTGGTGCTGCGCGGCGGTTCGCCCACCGACGGCTTCGACCGGGACGGCCGGGCCAACGGCCGCGCCGGGCCGGTGAGTCACCCGCCCGGCGGGTACGAGGCGGGCGGCCCGTACGGCACCGCGCACCGGGCCGACGGCGCGTACGGCGCCGCCTACGGCGACGGGCCCTACCGCGACGCCGGCTACGGCACCCGGCACGCCGGCTCGCGCGGCGCGCAGCGCGGCGGCTCGCGCGACGTCATCGGCTACGAGCCCACCGCCTCGCTCGCCGTCGCCGCCCCCCAGCTCGACCCCGGCCAGGCCGTGGAGGGCGTGCGCGAGGCGCTCATCGAGGCGGTACGGGTGCGCCTCGCCGCGCCCCGGCACGCCCCCGAGGCCGAGGGCCCGGGCCTCGACCCGGGGCCCGTGCCCGGCATGGGCCCCGCCGAGCGGCGCGCCGCCCGGGGCGCGCCCGCCGCCGGCGTCGGCGCCGACCTGTCCGGCGGCAGCGCCTCCGGCACCCTCGCGCTGCTCGCGGCCGGGCTGCCCGGCGTGCCCGGCACCCCGCTCGGGCACGGCACGGAGGCCGGCGAGCGGCTGCTCGCCGTCACCTTCAACGACCTGGCGACGATCGCCGGCCGCGTCCGTGAGGCCGAACTCGAACGCGCCCGCGTCATCGCCGCCAACCCCCGCCTGCACCACGTCGTGGTCGCAGCCGGCGCCGAGGCCCTGCCGTACGCGGCCCTGGAGCGCGGCCCGCTCACCGACGAACCGGGCCCCGCCCTGGTCAGCGCCGAGCGGCACCGGCGCAGACTCTCCGCCGGCAGCGCCGACCACCTCGTCGGGCACGGCGCGCGGCAGGTCCTGGACGCCCACCCAGCCCGCCTCGCCGACCTGCTCCTCGACCGGCGCCGCCGGCACCTGCTGCGCCCGGCCACGGCCCTGGCCCGCGCCGACGGCCCGTCCGCGCACTCCTTCTTCGTCCCCTTCACCGTCTACCGCGCGGCCCGCAAGCTGGCCCGCACGCCCTACCGCGAGGGCGTCGAGGCGGTGGCCAGCAAGCTGCTCGACCGCCACTTCGCCGAGGCCGACGGCGCGGAGAGCGACGGCATCGGCGGCGCCGTCGGGGCGTCGCTGGCCGCCCTCGCCTGGTGCCGCCCGGGCCCGGCCGCGCGCTGGCTGACCGGCGAGGCACTCGCCGAAGTATCGGTTCGTCTGGAGACGGCCGCCGCCCGCCCGGTCCTCCTACGGCGCCCCGGCGAGCGCCGGGCCGACGCCTCGCTGGCCCGGCACGCCGCCGACCACCGCGTCTTCGAGCAGGCCGCCGAGATCCGCAGCCAGCGACTGCACGCGCCGTTCCTGGACAACCAGGTGGTACGGGCCTGCCGCGCGCTCCCCGAAGCGCTCCGGGTGCAGCCGGGGGCGCGGTCCTCCGTCCTGCGCGCCGTGCTGGCCGGGGCCGGCATCCGCGACCTGCCGCCCGGTTGGGGCACGCCCTCGCACGCCAGCCACACCGTCGCCGCCCGCGCCGGCCTGCGGCACGCCATCGACGACCTGATCGCGCTCTTCGACGCCCCGCTGCTCGCCGACGCGGGCCTGGTGGAGGCCCGCGTGGTGCGCAAGGCGCTGCGCGCCGCCGCCGACGGCGAACGCGTCCCGCTGGACGGCATCGCCGAACTCGTCTCCACCGAGGTGTGGCTGCGCCGCCTGCTGGCCCGCCGCGGCACCTGCTGGACCGGCAGCGCGGCCCCCCGCCAGCGCGCCGTGGCGGGCGGAGTCGTCCCGCGCCCCAGCCTCTGACGTCCCTTCAACACCCCTCACCACCCCGCGACACCCCTCCCACCGCCGGCACGCCGCCACGGGGACGGCGGGTCGCGCCGAGCCGACGTATGGTCAACGCCTCGTGGTCGTCGCTCCCGGGCCGCCGCACCGCCGGGCCCGGCCCGCGAGCGGTCCGGCATCGGCGCACGTCAGGCGGGTGGCGCCGGGGGCGACGGCGAGAGTGAAAGCGGCGGTTCGACGAACTGAACGAGGACAATGGGCGAGTGCGGTATCTGATCCTGGGCACCACCGAGGCGTACGACCACCGAGGGCAACCCCTGCCCGTCGGCGGCCCGCGCCTGCGCGCGCTGCTCACCTCGCTCGCCGCGCACGCCACCCGCCCGGCCACCGCGCTCGTCCCGGCCAGGGCCCTGATCGACGACGTGTGGGGCGACGAGCCGCCGCACGACGCCTCCGCCGCGCTCCAGGCGCTCGTCGGACGGCTGCGCCGCAACCTGGGCAAGCCCGCCATCCAGTCCGCCCCCGGCGGCTACCGGCTCGCCGCCGCGCCCGACGAGATCGACCTGGCCGTCTTCGAGCAGCGCGCGGGCGCCGGGCGGCGCGCCCTCGAAGCCGGCGACGCCGCGACGGCCGCCGCGCTGCTGCGCGACGCGCTGGCCCTGTGGCGCGGCCCGGCCCTCGCCGACCTGCCGGACCGCGCGGTGGCCGCGGCCCGCGCCGACGCGCTCCACCTCACCGCGCTCCACCAGCGGATCGACGCGGAGCTCGCGCTCGGCCACGGCACCGACGTCATACCCGAGCTGCGCCAACTCATCGCCCAACACCCGCTCGACGAGCCCTTCCGCGCCCAACTCATCCGCGCCCTGCGGGCCGCCGACCGCTCGGCGGACGCCCTGGCCGCGTACGAGGAGGCCCGCCGCATCTTCGCCGACCGCCTCGGCACCGACCCGGGCAGCGAACTGCGCCACCTGCACGCCGAACTCCTGACGAGCCCACCGCCCCCGACCGATCCGCCCCACCGCCGGAACACGCCGCCGCCTCGTCCCGGCGCCGGGTCCGGGTCCGGGGTCGGGGTTGGGGTCGGGGCCGACGAGCTGGGTACGGGCCCCGCCGCGCAGGCTGTGCCAGCAGATCAGGCCGTACGGGCGGACCAGGCCGTACGAACGGAGCAGCCCGCGGCAGCGGAGCCCGGACCCGACGAGCGGCCCGAACGAGCCGGCCGGGGCACCTCCGCCTCGCCCGCGCCGCCGGTGGCGCCGGTCGGACCGGCCGCGCCAGCAGAGGGCGCCCAGGGCGGCCCGGACGCTCAGGGCGCCCCTCGTACGCCGGGCGCGGCGGCGGGGGCCGGGGCCGGAGCGGGGAGCGGGATCGCCGGGGCGCCGCGGGGCAACCTGCGGTCCCGGCTCACGAGCTTCGTCGGGCGGCGGGCCGAGATCCAGTCGCTGCGGCGGGAGTTGGCCGGCGCCCGGCTGATAACGCTGACCGGACCCGGCGGCTCCGGAAAGACCCGGCTCTCGGAGGAGGCCGCCGCCACCGTCGCCGCCGGGTACCCCGACGGCGTGTGGATCGCCGAGCTCGCCCCGTTGGACAGCCCCGCCGACGTGTCCGGCGCGGTACTCAGCGCCGTCGGCCGTCGCGACACGAACCTGCACGCCGGGGGGCTCGAACCGCGCACCGCGCCGGAGAGCACGTCGCCCACCGCGCGCCTGGTCGAACACTGCGCGCACCGCAGGCTGCTGCTCATCCTCGACAACTGCGAGCACGTCATCGAGGCGGCGGCCGAACTCGCCGAGACCCTGCTCACGCACTGCCCGCAGGTCACCGTGCTCGCCACCAGCCGCGAGCCGCTCGGCGTGCCGGGCGAGGCGGTGCGCCCCGTGGAGCCGCTGGCGCCCGCGCCGGCGCACCAGTTGTTCGCCGAGCGCGCCGCGGTCGTGCGGCCGGGCTTCGACCCGGCGCGCGACCCGGAGACGGCCGGGGCGGTCGCCGAGATCTGTCGCAGGCTGGACGGGCTGCCGCTGGCCATCGAACTCGCCGCGGCCCGGCTGCGGATGCTGTCGCCGCGCCAGATCGCGGACCGGCTTGACGACCGGTTCCGCCTGCTCACCAGCGGTAGCCGGACTGTACTGCCGCGCCAGCAGACGCTGCGCGCGGTGGTCGACTGGTCGTGGGACCTGCTCGACGAGCGCGAGCGCACCGTGCTGCTCCGCGCCTCGGTCTTCGCCGGTGGGTGGGACCTGTCGGCGGCGGAGGCGGTCTGCTCGGACGCGCCACCCGAGCCGCCCGCGCGCCTCGACTCCGCCCGCGCGCCCCGCTCCGCCGCGCCCGCCCCCGCCACGGCGTCCGCCGACGCCATCGACCCCGCCGACGTGCTCGACCTGCTCGGCGCGCTGGTCGACAAGTCGCTCCTGGTCGTCAGGCACACGCCGGTCGCCGCCGACGGTACCGGCGGCGACGCGCGGTACCGCATGTTGGAGACCATCCACGAGTACGTCAGCGAGCGCGTCGCCGAACGCGCGCTGGCCAGCCCGCGCGGCCGGGCCGAGCGCACCGTGACCGCCCGCAGGCACGCCCGCTACTTCCGGGACCTGGCCCAGACCGCCGAACCCCGGCTCCGCTCCGCCGACCAACTGCCCTGGCTGCGCCGCGTGGAGACCGAACTCGACAACGTCCGCGCGGCGCTGCACCGCTGCCTCACTCCGGCCGAGCACCCTGCCACCACCGCCACCACGCGCCCCACCAGCCCCGACCACCCGGCCAGCGGCGGCCTCAGCGACAACCACGACCGCAGCCACAGCAGTCACAGCGGTCACAAAGACCACGACCACATCCACAACCTCCACGGCCACCACCACGACCACGACCGTGGCAACGGCATCGCCGACGCGGAGATGGCGGTCGACCTCGTCTTCGCCCTCGGCTGGTTCTGGTGGCTGCGCGACTACCGGGCCGAGGGCGCGGGCTGGGTCCGCCGCTCGCTGGCCTTCGAGTCGGCGCACCACCTCGCGGCGCACGAGCCGCCCCGCACCCGAACGCCCGGCCCCGGTGCGTACGTCTCCGACACGTACGCCTCCCACGGAACCGACGGCAACGGGCGCGACTCCGCCGGGTGCGGTCCCGCCGAGCGCGGGGCCGCCCGCGCCCGGACCCGCGCCTGGCCCGCGATCCACGAACCCGACGCGCGCGGCGGCTCCGGCGCGCAACCCGAGTTCAACGGCCCGCCGTCGGCGGACGACCCGGCCGCCGTCGCGCGCTACTGGCGCCGCCTCGACCTGCAACTCCTCCTCTACCTCCTGCTGTCCGAGCAGCGGTCGGCCGAGGTGCTGGGCGACCCGGAGGCGCTGGCCGCGGCTCGTGCCATCCGCGACGCGTACGCCGGCCAGCGGGGGAAGGTCGGCGTGCGGTTCCCCGGGCTGCTGTGGCCGTTCGCCGGGTACCTCACGGACGGGCACGCGGGCGTCGCGCCGCTGCTCGACCAGGCGGCGGAGAACTGCCGCCGCGACGGCGACGACTGGGCGCTCGGCGTCACGCTGATGTTCCGCACCCACCTGACCATCGACATGACCGGCGGCATCCACCGCGTCGACCGCGACTGGGCCGAACTACAGGAGATCTGCCGCCGGGTGGGCGACCGCTGGATGCTGACCCAGGTCAACGAGGCCAGCGGCGAGTTGGCGGCGGTCCACGGCCGCTACGCGGAGGCCCGCGCCCACTACCGCGAGGCCCTGCGCCTCGCGCGCGAGCTGGGCGCGTACACCGAGACCCCCTTCCTCATCTCCCGCCTCGCCGAACTCGCCTTCTCCTGCGGCGACCCCACCGCCGCGCTCGCGCTGCTCGACCAGTCGGAAGCGGAGGCGGAGCGGTTCGGTGGGGTGGAGGCGCGGGCGTTCAACAGGTCGTTGCGCGCGTCCATCGAGCTGACGCGCGGCGACGTCGCGAGCGCCCGCGCCCTGGCCGACCAGGCCCGCGAGGCGGCCCGGCACGCCTCTCCGCCCCCGCAGTTCACCGTGGTGCTGAGCAGCCTGGAGGGGCGGATCGCCGCCGAGGAGGGCGACGCGCGCGGCGGGTTGCGCCGGCTGCGGGACGCGCTGGCCGATGGCAGCGCGGCGAACTGTACGGAGGTGCTGCTCGCCCACGCGGCCGAGACCACCGCGTACGTACTGGTCAAGCGGGGCGAGCAACGCGCGGCGGCCAGGCTGCTCGGCGCCGCCGACGGCTGGCGCGACCGGTTGCCACGCACCCCGCTGGCCCGGGCCACGACGGACGGCACCGCCCGCGCGGTGGGGGAGGCAATCGGCGACACGGAGTGCGCCGCCCTGCGCGCGGCGGGCCGTGGGCTCTCGGTCTCCGCCACGGTCGCGCTGATCAGCGACGTCCTGGCGGCGTCCGACCCACCACCGCCCGGGCCCGCCCCGGCCGGGTCGTGACCCGTCCTGACCCACCCTGATCCGTCCTGACCCGTTCCAGCTCGCCTTCGCCTGGCGGGCTGGCGGGCTGGCGGGTTGGTGGGTTGGCGAGTGGGCGGGCTGGCGGGTTCAGCGGTGCGTGGCGGGCGGCGGGCGCGCGGGGTCGGCCGGTAGGCGCGCGGGGCTCAGTGGTCGTGCCGGTCCCGGATCATCTGCCGGGGGGAGTCGACGAGGACGGCGGTGGCGCCGAGCCGCGTCGCGGTGCGCAGGTCCTGGGGCGTGTTGATGCCGAGCATCACGATGGGCGTGCGGCTCTTGGGACGCCCCTTGTCCGCCGAGCGGAAGCAGTCGACGGATTCGCGGGTCCACAGTTGGGCGGTGACGGCGGACTCCCCGGTGCCCAGGGTGAACTTCTCCTGGAGCGTCACCTGCCGCTTCAACTCGAACCCGGCCCACGAGCCCGCGGGCGGTGTGCTCTTGCACGCGCGCTCCAGGGCCACCTCGGCGAGCCGCTGCCGCGTCGCGTCCCGCGACTCGGCCACCCGCGCCCGCGGGTCCTTGGCCAGCAACCCGGTGACCTCCGCGTCGGTCGAGTACAACCGCACCCGCCCCCACGCCCGCTTCTCGTCCAACACCCGCGTCACCGCGTCCACGACGTGCCGGGCCGGCGCCTGCTTGAGGTCGAGGTAGACCTGCTTGCCCACGGGGACGGCGTCCAACGCGGCGGCCAGCGTCGGAATGCGCACCGGACGCGCGCGGTACGGGTACCCGCCCCGCTCGTCCTTGAAGTGGTACCCCGCGTTCAACGGGGCCAGGTCGCGCAACCGGTGGTCCGCGACGGCCCCGGAGCCGTCGGTGAGTGACGAGAGGTCCGTGGGCCGGTACAGCACGGGAACGCCGTCCCGGGTTGCCTGGACGCTCAGCCACTGCCCGTCGGCCCCGGCCCGCAGGGACGTACGGATGGCCACCAGCGTGTTCTCCGGGGCGTCGGCCGTGCCCGCGCGGTGCGCGATCACCAGCGGCTTCGACCGGGCGTGGCCGGGCGCCGCGTCGCCGGAGCGCGCGGTGGCCGGGCTGCTGCCGGTGAGCGCGGGGACGGCGGCGGCCAGCACGGCGACGGCCACCGGCACGGAGAGATGACGACGCATGGGAACTCCTGCGGGGACACGGGGGAGGGACGCCGCGACCCGGGGGGTCGCTGCCGGGCAAGCTAACCCCCGTTGATGAACCAAACGGGTCTACCAGGCGAAAAGGACGGCAACCGGAACACCCGCCTCCTACCGTCCCACCGCCCCGCTGCCCACCGTCCCGCAGCCCGCTGCCCCAGCCCGTACCCACCGGCTCCCGACCGCGCCCGACCTGCCACCGGTACGTTCCCCCCGCCCGCACCATGACCGGCACGCACGCACGCACGTACGCACGGCCACCGATGCGCACGTACGGCCACCGATGCGTCCGTAGGCCCACGCCGGCACCCGCCCCTACGGGCACCCGCCCACGCCGGCACCCGCCCTACCGGCACCCGATGCGCGACTGGGCCCAGTCCCCGAGCGCCACCCGGCCGAAGACCGAGTGCGGCTCCACCACCAGCCGGATGGACTCCTGCCCGGCCAGCGAGACGCGCACCGGAACGGCCGGCTGACCCGCCCGCACGATCCCGGAGCGCCACAACCTGGTCTCACCGCCGTAGACGGCGAACCGCGCCGCGCCCACGCCCTGCGTCAGGTCGTCGAGTCCGACGTGTGCCTCGTACGTCGTGCACGTGCGGTTCAGGTCGATCGTCACCGACGCCGGCGCGTGCATCGTGGCCCCGTGCGCGTACCGCTTGCCGCCGATCGACAGTTCCTCGCGCTGCCACAACGGGCTGCTCTCGACGAGCCGCAGCTCCGGCTTGGTGCCGTCGCCGACGCCCGCGTACTCCAACCGGTTGACCTGGTAGACCGTCGGCTCCGGGCTCGGCGTGGGCGTAGGTGTCGGGGTGGGTTTGGGCTTGGGCGGGGGAGTCGTCGCGGGTGGCGGTGTCGGGCTCGGCGGGGGCGGCTGGGGGGCCGGCGTGGAAGGCGTCGGCCGGGGCGCCGGCGTGGGCACCGTCGGCTTGGGCGTGGGTTCGGGCCTTGGGGCCGGCGTGGGCCTGGTCGCGGCCGGCTTCGGCCGTGGCGGCGCGGGCTCGGCCGGTGGGGGCGGCGGGGGGCTCGGCTCCGGCGGCGGGTTGTGCGGGGTGCCGGGCACCGCGATCGTCGGCTCCTTGGCCTGCGGCTCCTCCTTCGGCTCGGACCCGCCCGAGAGCGCGTACGCGAGGATCGCCCCCGCCACGACCACCACGCCCGCCGCGATGCCCACCTTGGCCGTGGACCCGAGCCCCTCCCCGGCCGCGCCGGCCCCGGCGCCCGCCCCGCCTCCCGTGGCCCCGCGGCCGGAGGCCGCCGCGCCCGAGCCGGCCAGGCCACCGGCCGCTCCGCCCGTCGACCCGCTCGCCGCCGCTGCCGCGCCGGTGGCCGCCCCGGCGCCGGTGGCGCCGGCCGCGATGCCCGCGGCCTTGGCCGCGTACCCGGCGGCGAACCAACCGATGACCGCGACCGGCAGCACCGCCCGCAGCCGCGCGTTCACGTCCGCCACCTCAAGCGCCGCCATGCGGCACGCGGCGCACTCCTCAAGGTGCTTGCGCAACCCGCGCTCGGCCCGCACCCGCAGCCCGCCCCTGGCGTACGCCCCCAGCCGGTCCGCGTACCGCGCGCACTCCCCACTCGCCACCTGCGCCGTGTTGACGTGCGCCTGGAGATACGCCTGCTTGAGCTTCTCGCGCGCCCGGTGCGCGAGGACCGCGGTCGCGTTGTCCGTCAGCCCGAGCAGCGGCGCGACCTCGCGCAACGGCTCGTCCTCCACCGTGGTGTGCCACAACACGGTCTGGTAGTGCTCGGGCAGGCTACGGAACGCCCGCACCGCCAGCGTCCGCTCCGCCTCGTGCATCGCCCGTACGTCCGCGCCCGCGTCGAAGTCGAACCCCGGGGTGCCCTCGTCGCGTGCCGCCGCCCGGGCCGCCGCCGTCTCGGCGAACACCGCGAAGTCCTCGACCAGTTGCTCGCGCCTGGCGGTCTTCGTCCACGCCGCCGCCACCCGGCGCACCGTCGTCAGCAGGTAGGCCCGCACCGCCGTACGCGGCCCGGCGCCACCCCGCACGGCCTGCAACGTACGGGCGAACACCTCGGCCGTCAGGTCGTCCGCCGTGTCCGCGTCCCGACAACAGCTCCGGGCGTACCGGCGCACGGCTGGCGCGTGGCGCCGGTACAGCTCCTCGTACGCGCTCCCGTACGCCTCGTCCCCGCCGGCCCGCATCTGGTCCAGCAACTCCGTGTCGGGCAATGGCGGATCACCCACCGAGCCACCGCAGGAATCCCCACCCGCGACCCGTCCCTCGGCCTCGGCGGTCTCCCCGGCCCCCGAAGCGACCACGCCGGCCCCGGCCGCCTCGTCGGCCCCGGCCGACACACCGGTCCCGCCCCCCGCGCCGGCTCCGCCATCCGCCGACTCACCACCGTCCGGCCGCGCCCCGCCACGCCCCGGCCGCGCCTGCTGACCGGTCCTGGCCCGCTGCTGCGGGACGCTGGGTTCGGCCGATCGCGGTTCGGCGGACCGGGGTTCGTCGGTCCGGGGTTCGGCCGGTCGGGGTTCATCGGACCGGGGTTCAGCCGGTCGGGGCTCGGCCGGTCGCGATTCGGCGGACCGGGGTTCGGCGGGCCGGGGTTCGCTCGGTCGGTTCCTGGGTGGTGGCGGCCCGGGGACGGACTGGCGCTCGGACGGACCGCCCTGGCCAGGTATCTGACCGGGCGGGAGGCCGCCGTCGGAGGGGTACGACTCGGCGTCGGTCACCCCGTCCTCTTCACGACCGCATCGCTCGTCCGGCCCCTCAACGCCCATCGACGTAGCCCCCGTACGCACCCTCAGACCCGAACACGCGGCAAGCGTGTCACAGCGGTTGCTGACCCAGTCCTGTCCCTTCCAGCAACCACCCTCCCGGGGTTGCTTCGCAAGGGTGAGCCCCCACGGTTCACCCAAATGGGGAACCCTTTCTGCACTCCTCACCCCGACCCACCCACCCCCACACCACCCTCCGCACGGCAACCCCTGACGTCCGCACAACCGGCGGGTGGGTGCCCCGGCAGGTCGCCAGCGCGCCGGGCGGCCGAGCGATCGGATGTGTTGGCCACATGCGTTGCCGGAGCGAACAGTCGCTCACGCGCGGAGTCGGCCTCGTGCTGGGTTGGGCGTGGCGACGAGTCGGCATCGCGCGGGGTCGGTCCCGTGTGAGGTTGGCCCCGTGCGGGATTGCTCCGTGCGGAGGTGCTCCGTGAGGGTGGGTCTCGCGCCGAGTTGGCGGCGCTGGCGGCGGCCTCGGCGTGGGCTGGCCCGACGGCGGGCCGACGCGCTGGCGGGCCGGCTCCACGGCTGGCCTCGGCCCCGCGGCGCTGGTGGCCGCGCGGCGGGTTGGTCTCGCGGCGGGGCGACTCCGCGGAGGGTTGGCCGCCCGTACGGCTGGCTCGGCCTACGGCTGGCTCAGCGCGGGCCGGCGAGCACAGGCTGGCCGAGCGCGGGCCGGCCGAGTGCTGGCCGGCTGGCAGGGGCCTGCCCGGCGATGGGTTGGCCAGGCCAGCGGCCAACGGGCACGAGCCGATGGAGGGCGCTGCCTGGCTGCCTGGCTGCCTGACTGGCTAGCTGGTCCGTGGCCGAGTCAGGCGTCGGCCCCATGGGCCCGCGCGCCGTGGGAACGGAACGCGGGCCCATGAGCGACCGTCGATCTCGCCGGATACGGGCACAGGCACGTGCCCGCACCCGGCGGGTGCTCGCCGCGCTGGTGGGTGACGGTGAGGTCAGGCCACCGGGCGCGAGCGGAGCCCGTCCAGCAGGATGTCGAGCAGCCGGGCCGACGCCGCCGCCTGCTGTGCCGCGTCGGGCAGCGACGGGGCAGCCGTCGCTATCACCAACAGCACGTCCGCGACCGTGACATCCGCCCGCAGCTCACCCGCGGCCCGCGCGCGGTCCACGAGCTTGCCGACGACCTCGAGCAGCGCCGTGGCACCGCCGTCGTCCGGATTCTGCTGCGCCGTTCCGTTGCTCACCGTGCCGTGCACCGCCGTGGGCCCTGTCGGCGCGGCGGCCACCGGCGCCATCGCGCCCGAGCCGGCACCCGGCGCGCCCACACCCGCCGCGACGTCGGTTCCGACGCCCTCCGGCGAGTCCGGCGTGCTGCGCTGCTCCACGAGCCGCAACTCCGGTGCGGCGGGCGGCGACTGTCGCTGGTGCGGAACACGGGCCTCCTCGGCCTCCGCCTCCGCGTCGACGCCCACCCGCAGCACCTGCGGCGGCAGCAACCGGCCCGCGCCGGATGCCACCGAGGTCCGCAGGAAGCGCGACAGCGCCGACCACGGCTCGTCCTCCTGGCGGAGCGCGGCGCGCGCCTGGTCAGTGAGGCGCGCCGTCTCCTCCTCGGCTATCCGGCGGACCAGCACGTCCTTGCTGGGAAACCGCCGGTAGACCGTGCCGACCCCGACTCGGGCCCGGCGCGCCACGTCCTCCATCGGCGCCCCGTAACCAAGCTCCCCGAACACCTCACGGGCAGCTCGCAGCACGTGTTCGAGATTGCGCTGAGCGTCTACGCGCAGCGGCGTATTGCGGCCATTCCCCCCGTCCGTCGTGGCAACGCTGGATGACCAATGCGAACTCTGAATGTGCATAACCGATCCCCCGGTAATGAACGTCTCCCCCCGGAGACTCCCCGCCCTGGCTGCCGGGGCTGTGTCGACACCCCGACGAAGTACGAACATAGTTGAGCCCAGGTCAAGAATGAAGGGGTAGTTCCGTCCAGAGCGCCCCCCGATCGGAGTACGCGGCCGATCTCTCCCGATTCGCCGCTGGCCCAATGCCCCGCGATCGCGCGCTGACCTGCGCACCTTCCAGTCATGTGACCGAACCAAAGCCTCCACTTCCCCCGAACCCTCCGGTCATACATTTCGTCAGGGCTGTGGACAAAGTCCGGTTGGGGGTGCGTCATGGGAGGGTGAAGGAACCCGCGCGCATTCTTGTTGTCGGCGGTGGCTACGTCGGGATGTACACCGCGCTGCGCCTCCAGCGGAAGCTGAAGCGCAGCGAGGCCCAGGTCATCGTGGTCGACCCCGAGCCGTATATGACCTACCAGCCGTTTCTCCCCGAGGCGGCGGCCGGTTCGATCTCCCCGCGGCACGTAGTGGTGCCGCTGCGCCGGATCTTGCCGAGATGCCAGGTGGTCATTGGCGAGGTCACGACGATTGATCACGCCAAGCGCACCGCCGCCGTCCGCACTCTCGCGACCGCCGAGGAAGGCGCCGGCGCGATCGAGATTCACTACGACGAGCTGGTACTCGCGCCCGGGTCCGTTTCCCGTACTCTCCCGATCCCCGGATTGGCCGAATTTGGAATCGGTTTCAAGACCGTCGAGGAGGCCATCGGGCTGCGTAATCACGTCCTGGAACAGCTCGACATCGCCTCGTCCACCCGCGACCCGGAGGTCCGGGACGCCGCGCTCACCTTTGTTTTCGTGGGCGGCGGCTACGCGGGCGTCGAGGCGCTCGGCGAGCTTGAGGACATGGCGCGATACGCCGCGCGCTATTACCACAACCTCTCACCAGATGACCTGAAATGGGTGCTGGTCGAGGCCACCGACCGCATCCTCCCGGAGGTCGGCGAGGAGATGGGCCAGTACGCCGTGCGCGAGCTGCGCAGGCGCAACATCGACGTACGCCTGGAGACGCGGCTCGACTCCTGCGAGAACCGCGTGGCCGTCCTGAACGACGGCACCCGGCTGCCGACGCGCACGCTCGTGTGGACCGCGGGCGTCAAGCCGCACCCGCTCCTGGCCGCCACCGACCTGCCCACCAACGGCCGCGGTCGGCTGCCGTGCACCCCGGCGCTGCGGCTGAAGGACGTCGACCACGCCTGGGCCGCGGGCGACGCCGCCGCCGTACCCGACGTCACCTCGGACGAGCCCGACGCGCTCTGCGCCCCCAACGCCCAGCACGCCGTGCGCCAGGCCAGGGTGCTTGCCGACAACATCGTCGCCACCCTGCGCGACCAGCCGCTCGCCGACTACGCGCACAAGTACGTCGGTTCGGTGGCCTCGCTCGGCCTCCACAAGGGCGTGGCGCACGTCTACGGCCGCAAGCTCAAGGGGTACCCCGCATGGTTCATGCACCGGGCCTATCACCTCAGCCGAGTGCCGACCCTCAACCGCAAGGCGCGGGTGCTGGCCGAATGGACCTTGTCCGGGCTGTTCAAGCGGGAGATCGTGTCGCTCGGCTCGCTGGAACACCCGCGCGCCGAGTTCGAACTCGCCGCCGGCACCGGCCGCCACCCGGAAGCCAGCTAGCGGCGCGTCGCACCGCACACGCGGAGCCGGGAACTCCCCCGGCGCGACTGGCGTCTGACGGATGTCAGTCCGGTCGGCCACACTGGACGTGTGACCATGGGTGGGCTCGTATCTGCGAAGAGTGACAAGCACGAGGATCTGGACGTTTGCCGCATCTCCCAGGGGCCACGCCCCCGCACTGCTGTCCGCCACCCCGCGTCGGTGCGCCGCTCTGCCACGACTCCGCGAGGTAATCCTCTGTGAACTTCACGCGTTGGAGCGTCCTCTTCCCTGGTTCCCAGCGACGTGCCGCTCGCGGTGACCGCGCGGCGCGCACCCCGTCGACGGCCGCCGGCTCCGTCCCGGCGGCCCGCGGCGAACGGGGCACCGCCGGAGCCGGCCCCGAGGCCACCACCGGCTCCCGCCCCGACCCCGCCGAGGTCCCCACCCTCGAAGAACTGTCGGCCCAGGCCCTGTTCACCCAGGTCCCGGCCCCGGTCGCGGTCGTCTACGGCCCTGACCACCGCATCGCGTACGTCAACGAGGCGTACGCGGCCCTCTTCGGCACCTGCACCCCCGGCCTGCCCGCCCGCGAGGCGCTCCCCGAACTCCAGGAGATGGGGCTGCTGCCGCTGATGGACCAGGTGCTGCGCAGCGGCACGCCCCGTACGGTCAAGTCGCGCCGCGTGCCGCGCGGCGGCCTGGCGACACCACCCGCACCGGGCGCGGAACCCGCGCACGCGAGCCCGCGCGCCCCCACCCAGCCAACCCCGCGCCCCGACACGCCACCGACCGCACCCACCGGCCCGGCGCCCGCCCTCGCCACCGACGACGCACCCACGACGGACGGCACCCCGTCCCGCGCCACCGGCACCCCGGCTCGGGCAGACGGCGCCCCGACCCGCACCGACGGCCGGCCGGCGCGCGCCGGCGGCGGGGCGGTACGCATCGGCGGAACCGCCCTCCTCCGCGGCGTGCTCCGCGGCGCCAGCGGACCGTCCGCCCCGCCCGTCACCTCCCGCCCGACAGCACCACCCGAACCGGACACGTCGGCCCAGCCCGACTCCCGTCCGCCCGACTCCACGCCGCACGCCGAGGCGTCGCCTGGTGACGCACCGGCCGATGCCGCCACCACCGCGACCACGCCGACCGCGTCGGCGGCGACCGGCCCGGCCGCCGCCAGTTCCGCGGCCACCACGGGAGATGGCTCGACCACGGGACCCGCCCCGGCGGTGGACGGCGACCCGGCCCCCGACGACGGCCCGGCCACGGAAGGCGACGCCGCGACGAACCGAGGCCCGGCCACGGAACGTCGCCCGGACGCCAGCCCGGCAGCGGCACAGGCAGCGGCACCCGAACCGGCCACCGCACCGCACCGCGCCCCGAGCCCCCCGCACGGCACGGACACCACCGCCGAAGCCGCCCACCCTCGCGGCGCGACCCCGGCCCCGGCCCCGGGCGTGATGCGCGGCGGGGCCCGAGACGCCGGCGCACCCCGTACCGCGACCACCCCCGCCGAGCCCGCCACGGCGTCCACCACGGACTCGCCCGCGACACCGGCCCCAGCCCCAGCCCAGGCGTCGGCTCCAGCCCCGGCGTCGGCTCCAGCCCAGGCCACCGACCTGACCGCCGACCCCATCTGTGAGGCAGTCGCCGACCCGCTCGCCGATCCGGCCATCGAGCCGCTCCACCACGCTGACCCGGAACCCCGCGCGGTGCCCGGCGCCCGGGGTGGGCCCGAGCGACAAACCCGCGGCTGGCACTGGCCGGGCGCCGCCCGCCTGGCCCCGCGCGCGGCACCCGCCGCCGCACCGCGCGCCCGCGACAGCTACTACACCTTCACCTGCACCCCCATCCAGGTCGCGCCACCGCTCGCCGCCGCCAGTCACCCCGACACCACCTCGGCCGCCGCCACCGAAGCGACCCCCACCCCGCACAGCACTGCCCCCTCGGCCTCGCACGCCATCCCCGAGGCCAACCCGACCACCGAGGCCGACACCGCACCGGCCCCCGCCGTCACCGACTCCGCGCCCACCGACCCCCGGCTCGCGGACTCCACCCCCGGCGCCCCGACGAACCCGTCCCGGGCGCACAACGCCGCAGCCCCGGCGGCACCTGACGCGTCCCGGCCGTCACACGCCGAACCGTCACACGACGCTTCCCAGGACGGGGACGCCCCGCGACCCACTCCACCTGACGCGCCGACCGACGACGGCCCGTCACCCGCCCGACTGATCATCGGCACGCCGAGCCACCCGGCCCCGGCCGCCCCCGCCGACGACGCTCCGCTCGGTACCGTCCCGCCCGCCCAGCACCCCACCACCTTCTACCGGGGCGTCCTCGTCTACGCCGCCGACGTCACCGACCAGGTCGAGGCGGTCGAGCGCCTCCGCGTCAGCGAGCGCCGCCAACGCGAGGCCGCCGTCACCCTCCAGCGCAGCCTCCTCCCACAGAAGCTCGAACAACCCGACGACCTACGCGTCGCCGCCACCTACCAACCCGGCGGCACGGAGGCGGCGGTCGGCGGCGACTGGTACGACGTGATCACCCTCGGCGCCGGCCGCACGGCCCTGGTCATCGGCGATGTCATGGGCCGCGGCCTGCGCGCGGCGGCCGTCATGGGTCAGTTGCGCACCGCCGTACGCGCCTACGCCCGTCTCGACCTCCCACCGCACGAGGTGCTGCAACTCCTCGACGGCCTAGCCGCCGAGATCGACGCCAGCCAGATCGCCACCTGCGTCTACGCCGTCCACGACCCCAACGAGGGCCGGCTCATCTACGCCTCCGCCGGGCACCTGCCCATCCTGGTCCGCGACCCCGACGGCACGGTGCACCGCGCCGCCGAGCCCACCGGGCCGCCGCTGGGCACCGGCGGGTGGCTGCACGCCTCGGGCTCGGTACCACTGAGCCCCGGGTCCAGCGCCGTCCTGTACACGGACGGCCTGGTCGAACGGCGGGACCGGGACATCGACGAGGGAGTGGCCGACCTGGAGCGCGCGTTCGCCGGCGCCGCCGGCTCGCCCCAGGTGATGTGCGACCGGCTGATCCGGTCGCTCGGCATCACCGCCGACCACGACGACGACGTCGCCGTCCTGGTGCTCCAGCACCCCGCCCGCACCGGGCACGACGCCGAGCTCTTCCACAACGCCGCGCTCGAACTGCTCGGCGGTGTCGAGGCCGCGCCCCGCGCCCGTGCCTTCGCCTCGGGCGTCCTCGCGAGCTGGCGGTTCCCGACCGAGCTCCGCGACCTCGGCGTCCTGGCCACCAGCGAACTCGTCGCCAACTCCCTGCAACACGGCACACCCCCCATGCGCCTGCGCCTCCGGCGCACCGATCGCCGACTGATCATCGAGGTGACGGACGGGGACGACCACCTGCCCCGGCGCCGCCGCGCCGAACCGGCCGACGAGGCCGGCCGCGGCATCTCGATCATCGCCACCATCGCCTCGTCCTGGGGCTCACGCCGAACCCCCGACGGAGGCAAAGCGGTGTGGTGCGAGTTCGCCCTGCCCCGCCACTGACCCCCGGCGTGCGTCAGCCGGGGCGTGTCGTGGCGGGGCCGGGCTCAGCACACCCGTCGCCGGAGCCTCCGGGCTCAGGCAGCCGTGGTCACTGACCCCCGCTGGGGCTCGGCTATCGGAGCCCCAGCGTCGGCCTCCGCGCGCGGGCTGGGGCCGGGAACGGTCGCGGGGGTTGTCGCGGCGTGCAGCGGGTTGTCCTGGAGTGGCGTGAGCCGCCGCCCCATCCGCAGCGCCAGCGCCGTGATGCCGAGCGAGCACCCGATGAGCATCACGATGTACGCCACGTACAGACCACCGCCCGCCATCAGGCCACCCACCGCCGGCCCCACCGCCAGGGCGAGCTGCTTGACCAGCGCGAACGCCGAGTTGTACTGCCCCACCCGCGAACCGGGCGCGAGGTCGGCCACCAGCGGCGCCACGGTCGGCGACAGCATCGCCTCGCCGAGCCCGAACAGCGCGTACGTCGAGATGATCGCCGCCGTGGCCATCGCCTGGCTGCCGTGGATCAGGCCGGAAGCCCCGGCGACCACCCAGGCCACCGTCCAGATGAGCCCGACCAGAGCGATCACCCGGCTGCGTCGTCGCCCCTCGACCAGTTTGAGGACCACGAACTGGGCGATCACGATGACCGCCGTGTTGGCCGCCAGCGCCACACCCAACGTCGCGGGTGAGATGCGGGTGACCTCCACCGCGAACGCCGAGAGTCCCGACTCGAACTGTCCGTAGCAGGCGAAGAACATCACGAAGCCCAGCACACAGAGCTGGACCATCGCCCGGTCAGCGAGCAGCACACGCCATCCGCCCTTGGCACCCTTGTCGGCCGGTATCGCGTCCTCGACCTTCGGGACCTGGGGCAACCGCACGGTGGCGATCGCCGCGCCCAGCACCAGGAACATCACGGACTCGATCGCGAAGAGGCGAACGAAGCTCGACGGGTGCGCCGTGTCCACCAGCAGCCCGCCCAGCAGGCCACCGAGACCGAGGCCCAGGTTGTTGAGGAAGAACTGCGTCGCGAAGGCACGCGAGCGCGTCGCCGGCGTCGAGCACCACACGATCATCGTGGCCAGCGCGGGCTGGATCACCGCGATACCCGCACCGAGCATGCCGGCCGCCGCGATCACCGCTGGCTCGCTGGACGCGAGCCCGAGCCCTATGGACCCGACGGCCGCGGCGACCGTTCCCGCGATGGCGACGGGCAGCGGCCCTCGCCGGTCGATGACCCGACCGGTGAAGGGGAGCACGACAAGCGCGGCCACCGCGAACGTCGCGAGCACCACGCCCGCGGTGCTCGCACCAAGATCGCGAACCTGTGCC